>NZ_CM192987.1:0-4325000 GCF_041481705.2 Xanthomonas sp. NCPPB 1062
ATGGATGCTTGGCCCCGCTGTCTGGAACGTCTCGAAGCCGAATTCCCGCCCGAAGATGTCCACACCTGGTTGAAACCCCTGCAAGCCGAAGATCGCGGCGACAGCATCGTGCTGTACGCCCCGAACGCCTTCATCGTCGACCAGGTTCGCGAACGGTACCTGCCGCGCATCCGCGAATTGCTGGCGTATTTCGCCGGCAACGGCGAAGTCGCGCTGGCGGTCGGTTCGCGTCCACGTGCGCCTGAGCCGGCCCCCGCAGCGGCGGCGGTGCCAAGTGCGCCGCAGGCTGCGCCGATGGTGCCGTTCGCCGGCAACCTGGATTCGCATTACACCTTCGCCAACTTCGTCGAAGGCCGCAGCAACCAGCTGGGTCTGGCCGCCGCGATTCAGGCGGCGCAGAAGCCCGGCGACCGCGCGCACAACCCGTTGCTGCTGTACGGCAGCACCGGCCTGGGCAAGACCCACCTGATGTTCGCGGCCGGCAATGCGCTGCGTCAGGCCAATCCGGCCGCCAAGGTGATGTACCTGCGTTCGGAACAGTTCTTCAGCGCGATGATCCGGGCGCTGCAGGACAAGGCGATGGACCAGTTCAAGCGCCAGTTCCAGCAGATCGATGCGCTGCTGATCGACGACATCCAGTTCTTCGCCGGCAAGGACCGCACCCAGGAAGAGTTCTTCCACACCTTCAACGCGCTGTTCGATGGCCGCCAGCAGATCATCCTGACCTGCGACCGCTACCCGCGCGAAGTGGAGGGCCTGGAGCCGCGCCTGAAGTCGCGCCTGGCCTGGGGCCTGTCGGTGGCGATCGATCCGCCGGACTTCGAAACCCGCGCGGCCATCGTGCTGGCCAAGGCACGCGAGCGCGGCGCCGAGATTCCCGACGACGTGGCATTCCTGATCGCCAAGAAGATGCGCTCCAACGTGCGCGACCTGGAAGGCGCGCTCAACACCCTGGTGGCGCGCGCCAACTTCACCGGCCGCTCGATCACGGTGGAATTTGCCCAGGAGACGCTGCGCGATTTGCTGCGCGCCCAGCAACAGGCGATCGGCATTCCCAATATCCAGAAGACCGTGGCCGATTACTACGGCCTGCAGATGAAGGACCTGCTGTCCAAGCGGCGCACCCGCTCGCTGGCGCGCCCGCGCCAGGTGGCGATGGCGTTGGCCAAGGAGCTCACCGAGCACAGCCTGCCGGAGATCGGCGACGCGTTCGCCGGCCGCGACCACACCACCGTGCTGCATGCCTGCCGGCAGATCCGCACGTTGATGGAGGCCGACGGCAAGCTCCGCGAGGACTGGGAAAAGTTGATTCGCAAGCTCAGCGAGTAGGCCATCGGCTGCCATCGGCGCCAGGCTGGAAAAAAGCGTGGAAACGTTGGGGTCAAATGCGGGAGAATCTGTGGATAACGTTGCACCGCAGTCCGGCTGGAAAACTATCCACAGGTTTTCCGACCAGCTCAGGCGCACTAGTCCAACGCGTTTCAGATGCTGAAATGTCTTTGGAAACAAATAGTTACGGTGGTTATCCGCTGAAAACGGCCCTACCATCACCACCAAGCTTTTGATTTATTCCATATCTTTTAAAGTATAGGGGCACGGAACCACATGCGTTTTACACTGCAGCGCGAAGCCTTCCTCAAACCATTGGCACAAGTGGTCAATGTGGTCGAACGCCGTCAAACCCTGCCCGTCCTGGCCAACTTGCTGGTCCAGGTCAAGGACGGACAGGTCTCGTTGACCGGCACCGACCTGGAAGTGGAAATGATCTCGCGCACGCTGGTGGAGGACGCGCAGGACGGCGAAACCACGATTCCGGCGCGCAAGCTGTTCGACATCCTGCGCGCCCTGCCCGACGGCAGCCGCGTCACCATTTCGCAGACCGGCGACAAGGTCACCGTGCAGGCCGGGCGAAGCCGCTTCACCCTGGCGACCTTGCCGTCCAATGACTTCCCGTCCGTGGACGAGGTCGAGGCGACCGAGCGCGTCGTGGTGCCCGAAGCCGGGCTTAAGGAGCTGATCGAGCGCACCGCGTTCGCCATGGCCCAGCAGGACGTGCGCTACTACCTCAATGGCCTGTTGTTCGACCTGCGCGACGGCTTGCTGCGCTGCGTGGCCACCGACGGTCACCGTCTGGCACTGTGCGAGATGGAGCTGGAGAAAGCCGGCGGCGCCAAGCGCCAGATCATCGTGCCGCGCAAGGGCGTGACCGAGCTGCAGCGTTTGCTGGAAGGTGCCGATCGCGAGGTCGAGCTGGAAGTGGGACGTAGCCATATCCGCGTCAAGCGCGGCGACGTGACCTTTACGTCGAAGCTGATCGACGGGCGGTTCCCGGACTACGAGGCAGTGATTCCGATCGGTGCCGATCGTGAGGTCAAGGTGGATCGTGAAGCGCTGCGCGCGTCGCTACAGCGTGCCGCCATCCTGTCCAACGAGAAGTACCGCGGCGTCCGTGTGGAAGTGTCGCCGGGTCAGCTGAAGATCAGCGCGCATAACCCCGAGCAGGAAGAGGCGCAGGAAGAGATCGAGGCCGATACCAAGGTCGACGACCTGGCTATCGGCTTCAACGTCAACTATTTGCTCGATGCGCTGTCGGCATTGCGCGATGAGCACGTGGTGATCCAGCTGCGTGATGCCAATTCGTCTGCATTGGTGCGTGAGGCAAGCAGCGAGAAGTCGCGCCATGTGGTGATGCCATTGCGTCTCTAACGCTCCGTTCCACGTGGAACACACAAAAGCCCGGCAGATGCCGGGCTTTTTGTTTGCGCCATTCGGGGGCTTGTTGTGTATAAATAGGCATCGTGGCCAAGTCGTCTGTGGCGACCAAATGGGGCGTGGGCCGAGCTATGGCGCCTGTGCATGATCTGAAGGGATAAAGCGCTGACGTAAGCGTGGGAGCTATGCCGTCGATCCGATCGATGGACCAAACGCGCTCCGCGCGCTTGCCACGGCGTTCCTGTATTGGCTGGACATCGGCGCCAGGGTTGAGACTCGGTAAACATCGAGTTTCAGAATTCACATGGGACGGCCGCGGATCCAGCTCCGATTTGGTCAAACGTCAGGACAAGATTCACCGCGGCGCGTACGTGGACCCTCTACGGACTGTTGCCGTCGCCACGCATCTTCGCGTTACGTCTGCAGTGTCCCGAAAATTTGGACGGACCTGGCAACTGGGACTCAGCGAGATCCGAAAGTCTCAACGTGGCCGGAGCCGAGCCTGATTCATTCGCCCTGTCTTTGGCCGTCGAGCTGGCCTGGTCCGAGACACAGCGAAAGCAGGCAGAGAACAAGACATCTTCTCTCTCATGCGCCGTCGGGTTTGAAACTACGTTCGTTAAAACTGAACAAATTCAGCTAAGGTTGAATCAACTGATTTGCTATCGCCCCCTGTCGGCGAGATCTAGCGTTCAGCTGTTCAGCTCCCACCGTTTTTGACTTATACACATAGCGCTTTGCTTTTAAATCTATAAATAACTTAAGAGCTTTGTGGTGATGGTAGGCGCAGATTTCGCGTAAAAACACCTCAAGTGATTGTTCTTAAAGGAAATTAGCGGGTCGAAACCCTGTGTTTATCGACCTGTTTTACGGCTTACAAGCTGTGGATAAGCAAAAACACCGCCCTCGGCCCCTTTTTTATCCACATGTTATCCCCTGCCTATCCCGCCGTTGTTGCCGGCCACAACTGCGCGCGTTTCATGCCGATCCCGTATCCTTCGACCCGACCGGCATGCCGGATTACAGCCCAGAGCACACCGATCGATGCATGTAGTGCGGTTGTCCATTCATCGGCTTCGCCGGTTTCACACGGTCGAGCTTCATCCCTCCAGTACCTTGAATCTGCTGACCGGCGACAACGGTGCGGGGAAGACCAGCGTGCTCGAAGCGCTGCATCTGATGGCCTACGGCCGCAGCTTCCGCGGGCGCGTCCGTGACGGCCTGATCCAACAAGGCGCCAACGACCTTGAAGTTTTCGTGGAATGGAAAGAAGGCAACGGCGCTGCGGGCGAACGGACGCGTCGAGCCGGCCTGCGTCATAGCGGGCAGGAATGGACGGGACGTCTGGATGGTGAAGACGTGGCGCAGCTTGGCGCGCTTTGCGCTGCGCTGGCAGTGGTGACGTTCGAGCCCGGCAGCCACGTGCTGATCAGTGGCGGTGGCGAACCTCGCCGCCGCTTCCTGGATTGGGGCCTGTTCCACGTGGAACCCGATTTCCTCACCATGTGGCGCCGCTACGCCCGGGCGCTCAAGCAACGTAATGCGTTGCTGAAGCAGGGCGCGCAGCCACGCATGTTGGACGCCTGGGACCACGAACTCGCCGAATCCGGCGAGAGCCTGACGTCTCGGCGCACGCGCTACCTGGAACGCCTGCAGGAGCGGCTGGTTCCCGTGGCAGACGCGATCGCGCCCGCGCTGGGACTGTCTGCGCTGACGTTCGCTCCCGGCTGGAAGCGGCACGAGGTCTCGCTGGCAGACGCCCTGCTGCTTGCGCGCGAACGCGATCGCCAGAATGGCTACACCTCGCAAGGCCCGCACCGGGCAGATTGGGTGCCCAGCTTTCAGGCACTCCCTGGACGGGACGCGCTTTCCCGGGGACAGGCCAAGCTCACCGCCCTCGCCTGCCTGCTCGCACAGGCGGAGGACTTCGCCTACGAACGCGGCGAGTGGCCGGTCATCGCCCTGGATGATCTGGGCTCGGAGCTGGACCGGCACCATCAGGGGCGTGTGCTGCAGCGGCTCGCGTCCGCGCCGGCACAGGTGCTCATCACCGCAACCGAAACCCCGCCTGGCCTTGCAGATGCCGGCGCACTATTGCAGCAGTTCCACGTGGAACACGGCCACATTGCGCGACAGGCAGCGGCCCACTGAGCCGCGACGGCCGGCTCGTGCCGGCTGGTATAATTTGCTCGCTATCCCCCTTTTCCCACGGTGCGGAGCGGCTATCGCCGACTGCGCCCGTGTTGTGGAGCCAACGGCACGCGCATGACCGACGAACAAAACATCCCGCCAACACCCAACGGCACCTACGACTCCAGCAAGATCACCGTGCTGCGTGGCCTGGAGGCCGTCCGCAAGCGCCCCGGCATGTATATCGGCGACGTCCATGACGGCACCGGCCTGCATCACATGGTGTTCGAGGTGGTCGACAACTCGGTCGACGAAGCCCTGGCCGGGCATGCGGACGACATCGTGGTGAAGATCCTGGCCGATGGCTCGGTGGCGGTCTCCGACAACGGGCGCGGCGTGCCGGTCGACATCCACAAGGAAGAAGGCGTCTCGGCGGCCGAGGTGATCCTCACCGTGCTGCACGCCGGCGGCAAGTTCGACGACAACAGCTACAAGGTCTCCGGCGGCCTGCATGGCGTAGGCGTCTCGGTGGTCAACGCATTGTCCGAGCACTTGTGGCTGGATATCTGGCGCGACGGCTTCCACTACCAGCAGGAATACGCGCTGGGCGAGCCGCAGTACCCGCTCAAGCAGCTGGAAGCCTCGACCAAGCGCGGCACCACGCTGCGCTTCAAGCCGTCCGTGGCCATCTTCAGCGACGTCGAGTTCCATTACGACATCCTGGCGCGGCGCCTGCGCGAGCTGTCCTTCCTCAATTCCGGCGTCAAGATCACCTTGATCGACGAGCGCGGCGAAGGCCGTCGCGACGATTTCCATTACGAAGGCGGCATCCGCAGCTTCGTGGAGCATCTGGCGCAGTTGAAGTCGCCGCTGCACCCGAATGTGATCTCGGTGACCGGCGAGCACAACGGCATCATGGTGGACGTGGCCCTGCAATGGACCGACGCCTACCAGGAAACCATGTACTGCTTCACCAACAATATCCCGCAGAAGGACGGCGGCACCCACCTGGCCGGTTTCCGTGCGGCGCTGACGCGCGTGCTCAGCACCTACATCGAACAGAACGGCATCGCCAAGCAGGCCAAGGTCGCGCTGACCGGCGATGACATGCGCGAAGGCATGATCGCGGTGCTTTCGGTCAAGGTGCCCGACCCCAGCTTCTCTTCGCAGACCAAGGAAAAGCTGGTCAGCTCGGATGTGCGCCCGGCGGTGGAAAACGCCTTTGGTGCGCGCCTGCAGGAGTTCCTGCAGGAGAACCCGAACGAAGCCAAGGCCATCACCGGCAAGATCGTCGATGCCGCGCGCGCGCGCGAAGCCGCCCGCAAGGCGCGCGACCTGACCCGCCGCAAGGGTGCGCTGGACATCGCCGGCCTGCCGGGCAAGCTGGCCGACTGCCAGGAAAAGGACCCGGCGCTGTCGGAACTGTTCATCGTCGAGGGTGACTCGGCGGGCGGTTCGGCCAAGCAGGGACGCAACCGCAAGAACCAGGCCGTGCTGCCGCTGCGCGGCAAGATCCTCAATGTCGAACGCGCCCGCTTCGACCGCATGCTGGCCTCCGACCAGGTCGGCACGCTGATCACTGCGCTGGGCACCGGCATCGGCCGCGACGAGTACAACCCGGACAAGCTGCGCTACCACCGCATCATCCTGATGACCGACGCCGACGTGGACGGCTCGCACATCCGCACCCTGCTGCTGACCTTCTTCTACCGGCAGATGCCGGAGTTGATCGAGCGCGGCTACAT
Source organism: Xanthomonas sp. NCPPB 1062 (assembly GCF_041481705.2). NCBI lineage: Bacteria > Pseudomonadati > Pseudomonadota > Gammaproteobacteria > Lysobacterales > Lysobacteraceae > Xanthomonas > Xanthomonas sp. NCPPB 1062. Next base: position 6,588 of record NZ_CM192987.1, read on the forward strand.
CTACATCGGCCTGCCGCCGCTGTACAAGCTCAAGCAGGGCAAGAGCGAGCTGTATCTGAAGGACGACGCGGCGCTCAACGCCTACCTGGCCAGCAATGCGGTCGAGGGCGCGGCGCTGATTCCGGCCACCGACGAACCGCCGATCACCGGCGAAGCGCTGGAGAAATTGTTGATGCTGTTCACCAGCGCCAACGAAGCGATCGCGCGCAACGCACACCGCTACGACCCCGCCCTGCTCACCGCGCTGATCGACCTGCCGCCACTGGATGTGGAAAAACTGCAGGCCGAAGGCGACCAGCATCCGACCCTGGATGCACTGCAGGCAGTGCTCAACCGCGGCACCCTGGGTACCGCGCGCTACCAGTTGCGCTTCGACCCCGGCAGTGAGAACGCGCCTGCCACCCTGGTGGCCATCCGCCGCCACATGGGCGAAGAGTTCACCCAGGTGCTGCCGATGGGTGCGTTCGAAAGCGGCGAGCTGCGTCCGTTGCGTGAGGTCTCGCTGGCCTTGCACGACCTGGTGCGCGAAGGTGCCCAGATCGTGCGCGGCAACAAGAGTCACCCGATCACCAGCTTCGCGCAGGCCCATGCCTGGTTGCTGGACGAGGCCAAGAAGGGCCGCCAGGTGCAGCGCTTCAAGGGCCTGGGCGAAATGAATGCCGAGCAGCTGTGGGAAACCACGGTCAACCCCGATACGCGTCGCCTGTTGCAGGTGCGCATCGAGGACGCGGTGGCCGCCGACCAGATCTTCAGCACCTTGATGGGCGATGTGGTCGAGCCACGCCGCGACTTCATCGAGGACAACGCGCTGAAGGTGTCCAACCTGGATATCTGAGGCACCCGCATCGGCCGGCACGTCGCAACCGCGGCGTGGTGGCCGGTGCGGTGTTCGCAGGATTGATGATGCGCACCGATCTTCCACCGCCCCCGGCACCACGCACGGTTGCCGGCAAGCCGCCGCTGCTGCCCGTGCTCGTGGGTTTCTGGGTCGACGTGCTCATCGCCGCCGGCCTGCTGTTGACCCTCAGCGTGGCCGGCTTTGCGTTGTGGGGCGCAGTGCGTGGCTTTGGCCACGTACAGGCGGCCAAGGCGCAGGGGCTGACCCCCTCGCCCACCGAGGTCATGGCCGCCATTGGCCAACCCGGCGTGATGGTGCAGCTGCTCACCGCCTTGGTCAGCACGGCCACGCCGGCGCTGCTGTTGTACTACTGGCGCCGCCGCGCCACCGCTGCCGAACAGACCGCCTCGCGGGCTGCCGCGCGTCGCGCCTCCACCTGGGGCTGGACCGCGCTGGTCGCCGCCGCAGTGTTCCTGCTCAGCAACCTGGTCAGCGTGGCGGCTTCGGCGTTAGGCATCAAGCCGGTGCCCACCAACCTGCCGTTGATGGAAGACGCGCTCCAGCAGTGGCCGCTGGCACTGACGCTGTTTGCGGTGGTCATCGCGCCGGCTTACGAAGAACTGCTGTTTCGTCGCGTGCTGTTCGGGCGCCTGCTCGCTGCCGGCCGCCCCTGGCTGGGCATCGTGCTGAGCGGGGCGATTTTCGCGCTGGTGCACGAAGTACCCGGCATCAGCGGCAACGGCCCGGCCGCGATCGCGCAGCTGTGGCTGGTGTACGGCAGCATGGGCGCGGCGTTCGCATGGCTGTACTGGCGCACCGGTACGTTATGGGCGCCCATTGCCGCGCATGGCATCAACAACACCACGGCCCTGGCAGCGCTGTACTTTTTCGGGCTTGGCTGAGTCCACAAGCGGTCACATGCGAGAACCCAGCCGCAGCGGCGCGGCGCCTGGGCACCGAATGGATCCGCACGCTTTGGACAGCCGATCGCCCCGGCTGGGCACGCGTCATCGGCCGCACGGAACCGTTTGACGAAAAGTTAAGACGAGCCTGCCAGAATGCCCCCATGGTTCTAGGGGGATCGAATGAAAGCTAGGCTGTTGATCGTTGTTGCCGTGCTTGCACTGACGGCGTGTGCCACCACAACTTCGCCAACCGGCCGCCGACAGGTGGTGGGCGGGGTATCGCAACAGCAATTGGACCAGTTGGGCGCGCAATCCTTTGCGCAGACCAAGGCCAAGGAAAAAGTCAGCACCGATGGCAAGCAGAACGCCTACGTGCAGTGCGTGGTCAATGCGCTGGTGGCACAACTGCCGCCGCAATGGCGCGAAACCAAGTGGGAAACCGCGCTGTTCGTGGACAACGAAGCCAATGCCTTCGCCCTGCCCGGCGGCAAGGTCGGTGTCAACACGGGCATTTTCACTGTCGCCAAGACCCAGGATCAACTCGCCGCCGTGCTCGGGCATGAGATCGGCCATGTCATTTCGCGCCATCACGAAGAGCGCATCACCCGTCAGCTCGGCGCGCAGACGGGCCTGGGCATCATCGGCGCACTCGCCGGCGCTGCCTATGGCGACGGGGCGGCCAGCGCAGTCAATCAGGTCGGCGGTATGACTGCCCAGACAGTGTTCCTGCTGCCCGGCTCGCGTACCCAGGAAAGCGAAGCCGATGTGGTCGGCCAACGTCTGATGGCCCAGGCCGGCTTCGATCCGGCGCAGGCGGTGACGCTGTGGCAGAACATGATGGCCGCCAGCGGCAATCGCCAACCGCAGTGGCTGTCGACCCACCCCGACCCTGCCAACCGCATCCGCGAACTGCAGGCCGACGTTGCCCAGCTCGAACCGGTGTACCAGCAGGCCAGGCGGAGCGGGCGCGTGCCGCGTTGTGGCTAGTGCTGCTAACGACATCCGTGCGGCCGCCGTCAACCTGGACGAACACCGATTCGATGCGACGCTTGCTTGCCTCCCCTGGTGGCGTACGCGCCGCTACACCGGTCAAGGTCTGTTAGCGACGCTAAGACATCGGTTCCCTGCTTCTGATTGCCGCAACACAACATGGAAACCGTTTTCGGGAACTGAGACTTTCTGCTAAGTTTGCCGGCTCAGATTTTTCGTACAGCGCCCATTCCGCTTTTCGTACCGCCCGACGGCGGATCGTCCGAGGTGAAACATGAAACTGCTCAACCGCAAGCAAGCCCTGTTGTCCCTGTTCATCGCCGCGTCGCTGGGTGGGGCTGTCGTCACCGATGCGGTCGCGCAGTCGGACCGTTCCTCCGAACGCGCCAGCCGCAAATCCAAAAGCGGCAAGGCCGAGGAGCTGTACCCGCAGTCGACCCGCCAGGCACCGACGATCAAGCCGTCCTCCAAGTTGAGCAGCAAGCTGCAGAAGCTGATCGAAACCTTCAACAAGGGCGAGGACTACCAAGGCGTGCGCACCCAGGCCGATGAGATCCTGGCCAACAGCGCTGCCAACGACGCCGACAAGGCGCTGGCGGCCCAGCTGGCCGCGCAGGCTGCCTACAACCTGGACGACACCGCCGCTGCCAAGAAGTACCTGCAGCAGGCCATCGGCCTGAACGCGCTGGACAACAACGGCCAGTTCCAGTCGATGCTGATGCTGGCGCAGTTGCAGATGCAGGACGACCAGCAGGCCGAGGGTTTGGCCACGCTGGACAAATATCTGGAAGAGAGCAAGTCGCAGCGTCCGGAAGACCTGATCCTCAAGGGCCAGGCGCTGTACCAGACCGAGCGCTACAAGGAAGCCATTCCGGTGTTGAAGCAGGCCATCGCTGCCTCGCCCGAGCCCAAGGACAGCTGGAACCAGCTGCTGATGGCGTCCTACGCCGAAGCTGGCCAGACCGGAGAGGCCGTTGCGGCCGCCGAGGCGCTGGCCGCCAAGACGCCCAACGACAAAAAGGCGCAGCTCAACCTGGCCAACATGTACATGCAGGCCGACCAGATGGACAAGGCCGCAGGCGTGATGGACAAGCTGCGTGCCTCCGGCCAGTTGACCGAAGAAAAGGAATACAAGCAGTTGTATTCCATCTACGCCAACACCGAGAACAAAGAAAAGGACGTCATTGCCGTCATCAATGAGGGTATGCAAAAAGGCATCCTCAAGCCTGATTATCAGACATACCTTGCCCTGGCCCAGTCGTATTACTACAGCGACGATGTCCCGAAGGCGATCGAAAACTGGCAGAAGGCCGCACCGCTTTCCAAGGATGGCGAGACCTATTTGAATCTGGCCAAGGTGCTGCATTCGGAAGGTCGCATCCCCGAGGCCAAGCAGGCCGCACAGCAGGCGATCGCCAAGGGTGTTAAAAAACCCGAAGACGCCAAGAAGATCATCAACCTGAAGTAAAAAAAGAAAATAAACCCCCGAAATCCCTGTGTTTTTAGTGGTTACAGGACTCGGGATTGGTATAAGCTTGGGAGTTCCTGCGGTGTCAAAGCCGTCCGAAAACCTGGGGATCATCACAGTGATCCGGGCCCCCACTGAAAGAGCCATTGGCGCATGACGGAACAACTCGTTATCCACAGGCATGACTACGATGCCGGGAACCAGGGTCTGAGCTGGGCCCGCATTATCGGCATTGCTTTTGTAATTGCTTTGCACCTCACTGCACTGATGATGTTGCTGATCCCTGCAGTGGCGCCGAAGGCTCCGGCAGAGAAGGAGCGCACCACCATGGTCACCTTGGTGGATGCACCGCCTCCTCCCCCGCCGCCGCCGCCGCCGCCGCCGCCGGAAGACAAGCCGCCGCCGCCGGTCAAGAATCTGTCGCCGCCGAAGCCGTCACCGGTTCCGCCGCCGCCGGAAGCTCCGGTGGTCGACGTTCCCGAACCGCGTCCGAGCGATATCGTCACGCCGCCGAGCCCGCCGAGCCCGCCGGCTCCGCCGAGCGACATTGGCGCCAGCGTCGATATCTCGTCCAAGAACATGAACCCGCCGAAGTACCCGCCGGCTGCATTCCGTGCCGGTGTCCAAGGTGAGGTCATCCTGATCGTGGATGTGGATGCCAGCGGCAACGTGACCAACGTGTCGGTCGAAAAGTCCAGCCGCAACCGCGACCTTGACCGTGCCGCGATGGACGCAGCACGCAAGTGGAAGTTCAACGCTTCCACCGTCAACGGGCAGAAAGCCGCCGGACGTGTCCGCGTCCCGGTCAACTTTGCTCTGAACTGATCCCACGGGCCGGCTACGGTCGGCCCAGGATCCTGTCTTCCTTTCGCTCCACCCTTCATCACCACACACAACAAAGGTAAGCGTCATGCTGCAGGAATTCTTTATCGCCGCCGCTGCAGGGGGCTCCAATCCGTCGGCCGCTCTGTCGCAGATGGGCTTCGAGCACTTGATCACCGAAATGACCTCCAGCCCCGGCGACTTCGCCGTGTCCTGGGTCGTGTTGATCACCCTGATCGCCATGTCCGCTGCCTCCTGGTACTGGACTGTCATCAACATCTTCCGTGCCACCCGCTTGAAGAGCGCGGCTGACCGCGTCACCACCGCGTTCTGGGATGCCCCGAATGCACAGGACGCCATCCGCGCCATGGAAGAACAGCCGGCTTCCGAGCCGTTCTCGAAGATCGCGCTGGACGCCGCCCAGGCTGCTGCGCACCACCAGCGTGCCGAAGGCAGCACCGGTGGCCTGGGCGAGAGCCTGAGCCGTTCGGAGTTCGTCGACCGCGCCCTGCGTCAGGCCGTGACCCGCGAAAGCACCAAGCTGCAGTCGGGCATGACCCTGCTGGCCACCGTCGGTGCAACCGCACCGTTCGTCGGTCTGCTCGGTACCGTGTGGGGCATCTACGGCGCGCTGATCAAGATCGGTGCAACCGGTTCGGCCTCCATCGACGCCGTTGCCGGTCCGGTGGGTGAAGCGCTGATCATGACCGCGATCGGCCTGTTCGTCGCAATCCCGGCCGTGTTCGCGTTCAACTTCTTCTCCAAGGTCAACAGCTCGGTGATCGCCAAGTTCGACACCTTTGCCCACGACCTGCACGACTTCTTCGCCACCGGTTCGCGCGTTCGCTAATCCGGTCGTCAAGAACGCCTTCGCAACGATTTAGACGGAGCCCGTTATGGCCTTCAGTAGTGGAAACAGCGGTGGCCCGATGGCCGACATCAACGTGACGCCCCTCGTGGACGTCATGCTGGTGCTGCTGATCATCTTCATCATTACGGCACCGCTGATGTCCCATAAGGTCAAGGTGGAGCTGCCAGAGGCCAACTTGATCCAGAAGGAAGATGCGGAGAAACGCGCCGCGCCGATTACTCTGGCCGTCAAGGAAGACGGGTCGCTGTACTGGAACGACGAGCCGATTTCCAAGGAAGCCCTGGAGTCGCGCCTGTCCACCGCTGCACAGCAGACCCCGCAGCCGCCGCTCAACCTGCGTGGCGACCGCACGACCAAGATGCGTACGATCAACGAGATCACCAAGATCGCGCAGGGTCAGGGCATGCTGGACGTCGGTTTCGTTGCAACCAAAGTGAAGGGGCAGTAAGCCATGGCATTTAGTACTGGTGGAAGCCGTGGGCCGATGGCCGACATCAACGTCACGCCCCTCGTGGACGTGATGCTGGTGCTGCTGATCATCTTCATCGTCACCGCGCCGATCATGACCTACCCGATCGCCGTGGATCTGCCGCAGCGGGTGCTCAACCCGCCACCGCAGACGACCGAACCGCCGCCGCCGATCGAGTTGCGTATCGACGCCAGCAACCAGGTGTTCTGGAACAACAGCCCGACTCCGGTCGATGTGTTGCAACAGAAGATGGAAGAAGTGGTGCAGGCCGATCCGACCAATCAGCCGGAACTGCGCATCGATGCAAATCCGGATGCGGAGTACGAGGTGATGGCCAAGGTGCTGGCCGCTGCGAAGAACTCGCAGATGAAGAAAATCGGCTTCATGCAGCAGTAAACGTATCTGCAAGACCGCAACACAACAGTCATGACGCGACTGCAACGCCACCGGAAACGGTGGCGTTTTTTTATGTGTGCTTCGACCCAAGCGCGTTAATGGCAGCGCTTGTAGACCCTTCAGCGTCAAGCCCCCATTGCCGAGCCGATGCCGTGCCGCCAGCGCGCCCGTACCCGCGTCGAGTTGCCGGTGCAGGTCGCAGGTGTGTGCTCGGCCGTGCAGCACCCACGATCACAGCACGGGAGGCAGTCATGGCTTTCAGTACGACAGGGGATCGGGGACCGCTGGCGGAGATCAATGTCACGCCGCTGGTGGATGTCATGTTGGTGTTGTTGATTATCTTCATCGTCACCGCACCGATGGTGACGCGGACAATCGCGGTGGATCTGCCGCAGCACATTTCGCAAGTGACCACACGGCCGGAGCCGCCTGCACCAATCGCCTTGCGTGTGGATGCCGACGCACAGCTGTTCTGGAACGCCAACCCGGTGACCTTGCAGCAACTCCAGTCCAGGTTGATCGAGCAGATGCAGGCAACTGCAGGACATCAGCCGGAACTGCGCATCGCCGCCAGTGTGGACGCCGAGTATGCCGTGATGGCCAGCGTGCTGGCGGCAGCGAAGAACGCGTAAGTGCAGCGCATCGCCTTTGTGCAGTAGTGTTTCTGCAAGCGCGTATTGCGCTTGGCCACGTGCAGTGCATGCAACAACGCACGATGCGGTCGCCCAGGCGCCGCATCGCGGCTTCGGACGCGACAGGTATGGGGAGTTAATCGAGGTTGTTTCTCACCGGCAGCAGCTGGCCGCCGCTAACCAGGCGCTCGTCGTGATGTTCCTGCGTAGCATCCACTACGCGAACGTGGTTGTCGCCAACCCGGGCATCGATCATTTACCGATGGACTCAAGCGCCAACGTGGCTGCCACGCAGGATGCCGACGTACGCGCGCACGCTTGCATCCAATCCCTGGTACAAGGCCTCGCTGATCAAGGCGTGGCCGATGGATACTTCCAGCACCCCCGGCACAGCGGCGAGAAAATCGCCCAGGTTGGCTTGCGACAAATCGTGCCCGGCATTGATGCCCAGGCCTGCGGCACTGGCGCGCTGCGCGGCATCGGCGAACAGCGCCAACGTGGCATCGGCCTGGCCGCTGGCGTGCGCGTGCGCATAGGGGCCGGTGTACAACTCGATACGGTCCGCACCGAGCGCGGCTGCGCGGGCGATGTCCGGGTTACCCGCATCGACGAACAGGCTGACCCGGCTGCCCAGCTGCTTGAACGCGGTGATCAGCTCGGCGAGCTGCGCGGTGTCCTGCGCAAAATCGAAACCGTGATCGGAGGTCAGCTGCCCGTCGCCGTCCGGCACCAGAGTGATCTGCTGCGGGCGCGTGGCACGGCACAATTCCAGCAACCCCGGGTAGCCTGTGCGCGGCGGCGCGAAGGGGTTGCCTTCGATATTGAATTCCACCGCCTGCGCACGCGTGAGCGCACTGAGCGCCAGCACGTCGTCGGCGCGGATATGCCGCTGGTCCGGGCGCGGATGCACGGTGATGCCATGCGCGCCGGCGGCAATGCAGGCGCGTGCGGCCTGCACCACGTCCGGGTCGGTGCCGCCGCGCGAGTTGCGCAGGACTGCAATCTTGTTGACGTTGACGCTGAGCTGGGTGGTCATGCGGTGATCAGGCCTGCGGCTCGCTGTCACGTGCGGCGGCCAGGGCGGCCGACTTGCGTGCTTCTGCCAGCTCGCGCAGGCGGCGCAGCTCGGCCGGATCGATCATGCTGCTGGTATCGCGTTGGGTGTCGCCCATGCGCGAGGCGAACCAACCGCGCGTCCACAACAGCAGCAGCACCAACGCCACCAGCAGCGAGACCACCAGCAACCACACGTGCGGCGTGCTGAAAGCCAGCACCAGCGCACCCAGTGCCATAAGCAGAAACAGCCAGTGCATGACGCGCTCCCCCGTTGAGTGGCGGCAGTGTAGCGCCGCGCCCGGCGCGGTTCCACGTGGGCGCCTCACCGTTGGTCAGAGCAGCGGCGACAACAGCCGGGCGAAGGCCTCCGGCAGGCGCGAGCGCCATAACGGCCGATGCCGCGCGAATTGCACCTCCTGCGCCTGCTGCAGATCGGTGCCGATCAGCCCGGCCATCTCTGCCGCCACCGCCTGGTCGCGGAACAGCATCGACAACTCGAAATTCAGCCGGAAGCTGCGGCTGTCGAAATTGGCGCTGCCGACGATGCAGACATCGTCGTCGGCCAGCAGCGCCTTGGTGTGCAGCATGCGCGGGCCGTACTCGTAGATGCGGACACCGGCTTCCAGCAACTCGTCGAAATACGAGCGTGCCGCGTAGGTGACCAGGCGCGAATCGCTGACCCGCGGCACCAGCAGGCGCACGTCCAGCCCGCCGAGCGCGGCCGAGGTCAGCGCCATGCGCGCTGCTTCGCCGGGCACGAAGTACGGAGTGACCAGCCACACGCGGTGCTTGGCTTCATGGATGGCGGCGACCATCAGGCGGTGGATCGCTTCCCACGACGAATCCGGCCCGGACACCAGCACCTGCGCATCCACCGTGCCTTGCGCGCGGGTGGGCACATCGTCCGGCCACAGCTGCTGGCCGTGGAAGGCCGCGCGGCCCTGGCCGGTGGCATAGAGCCAGTCCTCCAGGAACACCAGCTGCAGACTGCGCACCACATGGCCTTGCAGGCGCACGTGCAGATCGCGATACGCCTGCTTGCGCACCTGTTCGTTCTCGTCGTCGGTGACGTTGATGCCGCCGGTGAAACCCACGCGGCCATCGATGACGATCACCTTTCGGTGGGTGCGCAGGTTCAACCACGGCCGCTTGAATGGCTTGAGCAATTGCGAGGGATGGAACCAGGCGGTTTCCACCCCGGCCTCGCGCAGCGTGCGCAGTGCGCGTCGGGTCATTGCCGATGAGCCGATCGCATCCATCAGCAGCCGCACCTTGACTCCGGCACGGGCACGTTCCATCAGCGCAGCGCAGATCGCGGTACCGCTGTGGTCGGGCTGGAAGATGTAGTACTCCAGATGGATATGGTCGCGTGCGCCCCGGATCGCTTCGATGATGGCGGCATACGTGGCAGCGCCATCCACCAGCCAGTGCACTTCGGTGGCGCTGCTGGGCGCCAGCCCGGTGGTGGACTGGGCGATCTTGGCCAGCTCGGTACAGTCGGCATCCGGCGGGCAGACGCTGCTGTAGCTCTCCATGCCCGAGCGCGAGCGCCCGCGCCGCAGCCGCTGCCGTTTGACCTTTTGCGGGCCCAGCCAGTAGTAGATCAGCAGCCCCAGGTACGGCAGCGCCGCCAGCGACAACACCCAGCTCAGCGTGGCCACCGGTTCGCGCTTCTGCAGCACGATCCAGCCGGCGATCCACAGCAGATACAGCACATAGGCGGCCAGGAGGAGCGCTTCGAGGTGGGGAATGGTGGCCAGCCACTCCCACGCGCCCTGTGCAAGTGCGAGCATGCGCGGATTCTACGGGGCGCATGCGGTGTTGCGATGATCACTGCCCGCGTGAGCGAAGTGGCGATGGCGGCGGCGTTACGCAAACGCTGCCGATACCGGCCTGCACGCGCCGGTGCCCTCGAGCCGGCAAGACCTGCCCGCTCTGCAGGCGTCGGTCGCGTGCCCGGGCGCTTCCAGCCCTGGATGGCATTCGCCAGAGCGCGCTGCAGCGCTGGCGGCCAACCTGCCGGGGAAGCGCGCCGTGTGGGCGCCGATACCACGTTGCGCGCCGTGCCCCAGGCGGCAAGCCTGGGCCGCAGCGCACGCGGTGTCTCCACGCGCCATCGGACGCTTCGCACTCACCTCAAAGTACATGACACGCTCTAGGATGAGCGCCGGAATGCAAGGCTGTCGCGCGAAGGCTGATGGATGTCCAGGACAACCCGCCTGTTTGAACTGCTTGGCCTGCTGCGCGCGCACAGACGGCCGGTGTCGGCAGCTGCGCTGGCGTCCGAGTTGGGGGTATCGCAGCGAAGCGTCTACCGGGATATCGACACCTTGCGCGCGCTCGGTGCGCCGTTGGAGGGCCAAGCCGGCGTTGGCTATTACCTGAAGCCGGGATTCTTCCTGCCATCGCTGGCGTTTTCGCAGGAGGAACTGGATGCGGTCATGCTGGGCCTGGATTGGGTCAAACAACGCGCCGATCCTGCCTTGGCCAGATGTGGTGAAAGCGCCCTGGCGAAGATCTTGTCTGCCAGAAGGCACGGCGATGGCGTCGGCACAGACATGGCGCCAGCGGCGATTCTGACCGCCGCTTCCACATCCGAGTCGGTCGATCATCCGCAGACCGCCGTGTTGCGCGAGGCCATTCGGCGGCAATGCAAATTGGCGATCGGCTATGTCGATGCGCACGACACGCCCTCCGAGCGCATCGTCTGGCCGATCGCCCTGGTGTATTTCGACGACGTACGCGTCCTGGCGGCCTGGTGCGAGCGCCGCTGCGCGTTCCGGCATTTTCGTGTCGATCGGTTGCAGGTGCAGGCACTGCTGCAAACGCGTTACCCGCACTCGCGCCAGGCGTTGGTGAAGCAATGGCGACAGCAGGACCGCGACTGGCGTTCGCTACTGACAGTTTCTGACACGCCGCAACGCTAGCGTGTGTTGGCCGCTTCCACTGCGAGGAAGCCAGACCAAGGAGACTGACATGGTTGCGTTTTTACCCGATGCGCTCGGTGCGTTCCTGGATGACGAGGACACCTCGGCAATCGTCATGTTGAACCTGATTCGCTTCTAGGCCGATGGTGGCCGCGAGCGCTATCACCAGTACCTGCGGTTGGCCACGCCCATCCTGGCCCGGTTCGGCGCGCACATCGTCTTCAGTGGCGATGGCCTGCCGGTGCTGACCGCGGGCCAGGCACAGCCGTGGGATGCGGTCACGCTGGTGCAGTATCCGGGTCGATCCGCCTTCAAGCAGATGATTGCCGATGCGGAGTATCAGCACGCCTTCGAAGTGGGACGTTCGGCAATTGCCGAGATCGTGCTGCAACCCTTCCACGGCATCAGGTTGTAGCCTTCTGCTGGACGCGTTGCAGCGCGTTTGCCGGCGCTGGCGCATTGGTCCTGCTGCCGAACGCGTTGCCTGCGCGTCGGGGCCAAGGCCACTGCAGGCAGCGCGGACCCGGCAGGATCAAAACAAGTCCAGCTGCGGCGTGTCCGGTCTGGGTGGACGGAACTGCGTGGTATCGAGCCTGGGCAGCCGCCCGAATCCAAGGCGCCGATACGCGATGGAAAACCGCTGCGCGATCAGTTCTGCAAACGGGCCTTCGCCGACCATGCGCTTGCCGAAGCGGCTGTCGTAGTCCTTGCCGCCGCGCATCTGCTGGATCAGGCTCATGACATGCTTGGCACGATCGGGATAGTGCAGCTCGAGCCACTCGCGCCATAACTGGGTGAGCTCGTGCGGCAGGCGCAGCAACACGTAGCCGGCCGAACGTGCGCCGTGGGCTGCGGCTGCGTCCAGGATGCGCTCCAGTTCCTTGTCGTTGATCATCGGGATGACCGGAGCGACCAGCACGCCCACCGGTACGCCGGCAGCGTGCAGCGCCTGCATCGCGCGCAGTCGCGCGTGCGGCGCGGCGGCGCGCGGCTCCATCTTGGCCGCGAGGCGATTGTCGAGCGTGGTGACCGAGAAATACACCGACACCAGGTTGTGCTGCGCCATCTCGGCCAGCACATCGATGTCGCGTTCGATCAACGCTGCCTTGGTCACGAAACTGACCGGGTGACGGGCCTGCGCAAGCACTTCCAGGCATTGCCGGGAAATGTGCAGGCGCCGCTCGGTGGGCTGGTAGGCGTCGGTATTGATCCCCAACGCGATCGGCGAGCACTGGTAGGACGGGCGTGCGATCTCTGCGCGCAGCAGCGCTGCCGCATTCGGCTTGGCGAAGATCCGCGTTTCGAAATCCAGCCCTGGCGACAGATCCAGATACGCGTGCGAGGGCCTGGCAAAGCAGTACACGCAGCCGTGCTCACATCCCCGGTACGGGTTCACCGACTGCGAGAAGCCGATGTCGGGCGAGTTGTTGCGGCTGATGATGCTGCGCGCGATTTCCTCGGCCACCACGGTCTTGGGACGCATGGCGGCCTCGCCGTCGGCATCGAGCGCGCCCCAGCCATCGTCTATCTCGACGGCGGTGGTGACCGCGAAGCGGCCGGGCACGTAGGCGGTGATGCCGCGCCCCTTGATGACCGTACGCGAGCTGCGGACATCGCGCTCAGCTGCCGCGCTCGTGCCGGGGAAAGAGTTCTTCTGCATGCCGTTAGTATTCTTACTAACGAAGCCTGGTGCAAGCGACGTGTACCGGTCCGAGGAGCGAGCACAACTGCTACGACGCAGTGCAGGGCGCAGGCGCAGCTGGGGGAATGGAGAATCGGGAAACGGGAATCGGCAAAGCAACAGCAACAGCAACAGCAAAAAGCGCCGCCGTTGCGATTCCCGATTCCCGATTCCCTATTCCCCGCCGTAAAGCGCCTGCGCCGACTGAAACAGAATCCAGCTGGTGGCAATGAACTTGTCGCCGCCGACCGGGCGGTTGCCGCGGTGGGTGTGGGTGAAGGCGGTGGGAGCGATCAGCAGGCTGCCGGTGCGTGGGCGCGCCTTGCGTTGCTGGAACAGGAATTCGGTTTCGCCCTGCTCGAATTCCTCGTTGAGATACAGCGTCCACAGCAGATGTCGATGCAGCGTGTCGGCATTGGCATCGCGCGGATACAGCTCGCAATGCCAGTACGGGTAGCCGCCCTGGTCGGCGGTATACCACTGCAGATTGATCGCACCCGGGCGCAGGCAGGTGCGTGCCAGATCGCCCAGCGCCTGGTCGCTCATCTGCACGATATCCTCGGCCACCAGGCGATGCGCTGTGCCATCGGCGGTGGTGACCTGCAGCATCAGCGGTGAAATCAACGCCTGCGGATACTGCCGCAGATACGTGAGCACGCCATCGAACACGGCCTGTTGCAGGCGGTTTTCCACTTCCGCCCATTCGGCCATCCCACTGATGCGCAAGTCGCGGCTGTGTTTGAGGTCGGGAAAGACGCCGCCACCGATGCGGCCGGGATGCAGCTGCTGGCTCTGGCGCATGCGCTGCACGATGGCCACGCACTCTTCGCGCGCGATGGCGTTGTCGGTGATCTGGATGAAGTCGGGTTGGCTCATGCGCCTGACCATAGCAATCTGGCGCGCCGGCTGCAGCGTGCGACAGGCGGTGCGTGCCGGCGGGATCAACACGCGAGGTTGTCGGGATCACCCGTGCGTGGCCCGGTAGCGCCACCGCGAACGGTGGGCAAGCGCGGTGCCGAGGCGATGTGTCCTGCCTGCTTTGCTTGTTGCTTGTTGCCCGTTGCCCGTATCGTGGGTGGAGCATGCAAGGCGCCAAAGAAAAACCCCGCCGAAGCGGGGTTTTTCGTCACGCAACGCGTGCTGCGGCGATCAGAACTTGTAGTTGATCGAAGCGGCCAGCACGTCGCCCTTCACGTCGTAGCTGCCGGCCAGACGGTCGCCGGTGGCGCTGCGGGTGTCGCTGGTCGGGTCGCTGGTGAACAGGTGGGTGTAGCCGAAGTTGTACTCGGTCTGCGCCGACGGACGCCAGCTCATGCCCAGCGAAACCCACTTGCGGCTCGCGTCCGGCACGCGCACGTCGCGGTGTTCGGCCGTGGTCGGGGTCTGGTCGTACGCCAGGCCGCCGCGCAGGGTCACCGTGTCGCTCATGCGGTAGTCGGCACCGATCGAGGCGAAGGTGGTGTCGCGGTAGGAGAAGTCCAGCACGCTGTCGGGCTGGTTGGAGGCGAAGTCCACGGTCACCTGGTCGAACTTGCTCCAGGCGGTGCGGGTGACGTCGGCCATGATCGACCACTGCTCGTTCACGTTATGCGTGAAGCTGGCGGTGGCGCTGGCCGGCAGCTTGACGGTGGCGCGGCCCTTGGTGTCGACGAAGGTACCCGGCGCGGCTACGCCCAGCACGGCAGCAGCACTGCCCGGCACGGTGAAGTCGGCGGTGCCGTCGGTGATCTTGTGTTCCACCTGCGAGCGGTAGCTGAAGCCGATGTGGGTGTTCTCGTCGATGCTGAACAAGCCACCCAGGGTGAAGCCCACTTCGGTGCTGTCGCCCTTGATGCGCGAGTAGCCATCGGCGCTGCCCGGCGCGAAGCCCGGCACGCGGCGCGCAGCCAGCACGCTGCCGAAATCCACGGCGTTGGCCAGGTCGATATCCAGACGCTCGGCGAACACCGAGGCACCGAAGGACACGTACGGGTTCACGTCATAGGAGAACGCGACGTTGAAGTCGATCGCCTGCAGCTCGGTCTTGGTGCCGTGGTAGCGGCCGACCCAGTCGCGGTCGTATTCGGTCTTGAAGCCGAACGGCACGGTCAGCGAGGTGCCCAGGTGCATGTTGTCGTTCTCGCCGAACGGCACGTGGAAGTACATCGCCGGGACCGGCGCGATCATGCCGGCGTCGCCGCCGTTGCCGCCGGAGACCGGAGCGCCGTTGGCGTAGGCCGCGGTGTCGGGCTGGAACTTGGCCGAGAAGCTGATGGCGCTGACGTCGGCCTGGAACAGGCGACCGTCCAGCTGGCGCATGCCTGCCGGGTTGTTGGCGATGATGGAGGCATCATCCGGGGCGCTGCCCGAACCTGCGAATGCGCGGCCAAGGCCCTTGGCGCTGTTTTCCTTCAGCTGGAACGCGGCGCCGTGCGCCTGACCAACGGCCAGCACGCCAGCGATACCGACGGCCAACAGGGTGGCGCGGCTGAGAGTGGAAGCGGTAGACATAAGTTGTAGCTCTCCGGATAAGGACTGCAATGGTCGGTTCAGCGCCCGCGTCCAGCACCAATCCAGTGCCCGGAGCGCGCCGGAGACCCCCCCCCGACATACGACGCCGTACGCAGTATACCCATGACGATTAACCGAACAATAACGAGGCGCGCGCTGAACGTGCCGTCAGGTTAGGGCTGGGTTCAGCAGCGTGGACCGGCTATTGTCGCCGTCCGATGTTCGTCTCTCTTCCTTCCCGCAAGAAACCCACCCCGCGCTGGGCAGTGCCGTTGCTGTTCGCCACGGTGTGGCTGGCGTATCTGTGGTCGATCAGCCGGCCGGGCGAGGCGCGCAATACGTTGTGGCTGGACTGGGGCGCGCTCTCCAGCGGGGTCTCCAATCTGGGCGACTGGTGGGCCACCTTGCGCGACGGCAGCGTGCTGCGCCTGTTCACGGCGCTGTTCCTGCACGCGGACTGGTCGCATCTGCTCGGCAACCTGGTGTTCCTGCTGATCTTCGGGCTGCCGGCCGAACGCATCCTGGGCCCGTGGCGGTTGTTGCTGCTGTTTCTGGTCGGCGGCGCGGCCTCCAACCTGGCGGCGATCTTTGCCATCGGCACGCCGGACCGGGTGATCATCGGCGCCTCGGGTGCGGTGTCGGCGTTGATCGGCACGTACCTGGCGCTGTTTCCGGGCGCCAAGCTGGGCGTGGTGCTGCCGCTGGGCGTGTTTCTGGAATTCATTCGTGTGCCGGCGCCGCTATTGATCGGCGCCTGGGCACTGCTGCAGGTGGTGTTCGCCTATATCGGCCCGGCGTTCGGCATGGTGGCGTGGTCGGCACACATCGCCGGCTTCGTGTTCGGCATCGTGTACGGCCTGTACGTGCGCGCGGCGATCGCGCGGCGGCTGCGCAAGCGCCACGGTTTCTGAGCCGCGCAGCATCCGGGCTGTAGCGGCAGGCCGCAACCCATGCGTGGCCGAGGTACCGCCACGATGCTGCGCACGTCGCTGTCCAGGCGCGCGCCTATAATCGTGTGCATGTCCAAGTCTCTGTACAAAGTCACCTTCCTCAATCACGGCAAGGTGTATGAGCTCTACGCGCGTGAGGTCACCGGCAGCCATCTGTGGGGCTTCAACCAGATCGGCGAGCTAGTGTTCGACGTGCACGACGGGCTGGTGGTGGACCCCACCGAAGAACGCCTGCGCGAGGAATTCGGCAATACCAAGACCTTGCACCTGCCGATGCAGAGCATCGTGCGGATCGAAGAAGTGGAGAAAAAAGGCCAGTCGGTGATTCGCGATGCCACCACCGGCGACAAGGTGGTCACCCCGTTCCCCTCGCCGATCAAGCCACGCTGATGCGCATTGTGGTGCCCGACGACTACCAGGGCGCCGTCGCTCAGCTGCCCTGCCTGCAGCAGATGCAGGGCCACCCGGTGCAGGTGCTGGGCGCGTTGGGCGCGGAGCTCGACGCGCGTGCCGCATCTCTGGCCGACGCCGACGCATTGGTATTGATCCGCGAACGCACGCGCGTGGATGCGGCGCTGCTGCAACGGCTGCCGCGGTTGAAACTGATCAGCCAGACCGGGCGCGTTGGCGCGCATGTGGATGTGGCGGCGTGCACCGCATCGGGTGTGGCGGTGGCCGAAGGCGTCGGCTCGCCGGTGGCGCCGGCCGAGCTGACCTGGGCGCTGATCCTGTCGGCCAGCCGTCGGCTGACCGACTACCAGCATGCATTGCAGCAGGGACGCTGGCAGGCGCTTGGCGATCCCGGCCTGGGCCGCGTGCTGCATGGGCGCACGCTGGGGATCTGGAGTTATGGGCGGATTGGCCAACGCGTGGCCAGCTTCGGGCGCGCGTTCGGCATGCAGGTGCTGGTGTGGGGCGGGCCGGCATCCTGTGCGCAGGCAGCGCGCGATGGGTTCGCGGTTGCGGGCAGCCGCGAGGAACTGTTCGAACGCAGCGACGTACTGTCGCTGCATCGGCGCCTGACTGCGCAGACACGTCATGACATCACCGCACAGGATCTGGCGCGCATGCGCGCCGACGCGTTGCTGGTCAACACCAGCCGTGCCGAGTTGATCGCCCCTGGCGCCCTGCTCGCTGCGTTGGACGCGGGCCGGCCGGCGCAGGCCGCGCTGGATGTGTTCGAGCACGAGCCGGTGCTGGACCCGCGCGATCCGCTGCTGCGGCATGCGCGCGTGCTGGCGACACCGCATCTGGGGTACGTGGAGCGCGACAGCTACGCGCTGTATTTCGCCGCGGCGTTCGACAATGTGCTGGCGTTCGCGGCGGGCACACCGCGCAACCTGGTCAATCCTGAGGTGTTGGCCACAACCCAGCGGGTGTGATTCCGCGCTGGGTGAGCGCGGCCCGGAAGCAGCCGACCAGCCGCGCGCGCTGCTGCCAGGTGAGCGGCGATTGATGTTGGGTGCCGCATGCACCACTCCCACACCAATCCTCTGCGAGACGACCAAACCCGCCTGACGACGGGCCACGACGTTGCATGGGCCGCTCTCAGTTGGCCGGTTCGGTGGACGCTGGCGTGTCCTTTGGCGGCGCCGGCTGCACCGGTTCGGCTGGCGCTGCGGGTGCAGTGGCCGGCTTGGCCTTGCCTGCCGGTTCGGCCGATGTGGGCTTGTCCGTAGTCGCCGGGCGCGCTGCGGCGGGCTTGGGCTCGGCACCGGTCTTGGCTGGCTTGGCCTTCTGCGCGGCCTGCGCCTTGGCTTTGCGTGCAGCCTGCGCCTTGGCGACGGAGCCGGGTTGCTTGAGTTCGGCCAGGGCTTCGGCGATCGGGCCGTCGCCCGGCAGCACGTCGCCGGCGCTGTAGCCCTCTTCGCCTTCGTCGTCGCCGCGCAGGTGGCCCGGCAAGGTGGCTTCGCTGTAGTCGGTCAGGCTGGCCGGCACATCGGCATCGCCGGGCTGCGGTTCGGGGGTGAGCAGTACGTCCGGCACGATGCCGCTGGCCTGGATCGACTTGCCGCTGGGGGTGTAATAGCGCGCGGTGGTGAGCTTGACCGAGTCGCCGTTATCCAGCGGCAGCACGGTCTGCACCGAGCCCTTGCCGAAGGTGCGACTGCCGATGATGCGTGCGCGCTTGTTATCGCGCAGCGCGCCGGCCAGCACTTCCGACGCACTGGCCGAACCGGCATCCACCAGCACCACGACCGGTGCGCCGCTCAGCAGATCGCCCGGAGTGGCGTCGAACTTGGCATCGCTGATCGAGATGCGCCCGCGCGTGCTGACGATATTGCCCTTGTCCAGCAGATCGTCGGCCACCTGCACCGCCGAGGTCAGCAGACCGCCGGGGTTGCTGCGCAGGTCCAGCACCAGCCCGCGCAACTTGCCGCCGGCCTGCAGCTGCTTGAGGTTCTTCTGGAAATCGGCACCGGTGTCGGCCTGGAAGGTGCTGATGCGGATGTAGCCGTAGCCCGGCTCCAGCAGCTTGCTGCGCACGCTGGCCACGCGGATGGTTTCGCGCTGAAGGGTCACATCGAACGGCTTGGGCGTCTTGTCGCGCATGATGGTCAACACGACCTTGCTGCCGGATTCGCCGCGCAGCGGCTCCATCGCCTTGCTGGCATCGATCGGCTTGCCGTCGATGGCCACGATCACATCGCCGGCGCGGATGCCGGCGCGCGCGGCCGGGGTGTCGTCGATCGGCGCGATCACCTTGAGGGTGTTGTCCTGCTGCTGTAGCAATTCCACGCCGATGCCGTCGTAGGCGCCGGTGGCCTGTTCGTCGAAGGCTTCGGCATCTTCCTTGTCGAAATAGGTGCTGTGCGGGTCCAGGTCCGAGAGCAGGCCGCGCACGGCGGAGTGCATCAGCTTCTTGTCTTCGACAGGGTCGACGTAGGCCTGCTTGACCGCGTTGTAGACCGCCACGAAACGGCGGATCTCATCCAGCGGCACCTTGGAAACAGCGGCTTCATTGGCTTCCGGGTCGTCCGCGCTGGCCTGGGCGGCGGCGGGGCCGGCCTTCTGCGCCCAACCAGGCGACGCGAACAGGGCCAGCGACAGGGCAACGGACAGGACGGCTACGCGCATGAAGCACTCCGACAAAGAGATAAGGCGCCCCGCAGCGCGGAGCTGACCGGATTATGCGCGAAGCAGCGGTAAATCCGCGTTGAATCGCGGGCGGTGCGCGGCGCTCAGCGGCGTTGCAGCCAGCTCGATGGATCCACCGGCTGCCCGTTGCGTCGCAATTCGAAGTACAGCGCCGGCACGCCCTGCCCGCCCGAACTGCCGACCTTGGCGACCGCGTCGCCACGTTTGATCGATGCGCCGGCATCGCGCAGCAAGGTGTCGTTATGCGCATACAGGCTCATGTAGCCGTTGCCGTGGTCCACGATCAGGATCATGCCGTAGCCGGTCATCCAGTCGGAAAACACCACCGTGCCATCGGCCACTGCGGTCACGGTGGTGCCCTTAGGCGCGCCGATCAGCACGCCCTTGCTGGTGTGGCCATCGGGCAAGGTGGCGTTGAAGCGCGCCAGCAGATTGCCCGCCACTGGCCAGCTGAGCCCACCGACCTTGGGGGCCGGTGCGTTGGCGACCACCTTGGGCGGGGTCTTGCCGGGGCGATCGGAACGCTCGGTTTTGCTGCGTTTGGCCTGCGCGGCGGCTTCGGCGGCAGCGCGTTTTGCGGCAGCGCGCCGTTCGGCTTCGGCCTTGGCGGCCGCCGCGCGCAGATTGGCGAGCAGTTGTTCCAGCGCCTTGGCGTCCTGGCCGATTGCCTTTTCGCGCTCGGCGCGCTGCTTGTAACGATCGTCCAGCTGCGCGACGGTGGCCGCCTGTTGCGAGCGGTCCTTCTGCAGCGAGGCCGCCTGCGCCTTCTGCTGCGCGCGTGCGGCATCCAGTGCCTGGCGCCGGGTGGCGATGTCCTGTTCCACTTTCGCAAGGGCATCCAGTTGCGTGGTCAGGGCGTGGATGCGTTGCGCACGTGCGTTTTGCACATAGCGGTGATCGGCCAGCATGCGCGTGGCATCGCCCACCGTGTCCTGCGACAGCAGCACCTTCAACGGTGCATTGCGGCCCACCTGATCGGCAGCGCGCAACAATGCTGCCAGCTGCGTGCGCTGGCTCTGCAGGCCGCGCTGCAACTGCGCGCGTTCCTGCTGCAGGGTGGACAGATGCTGTTCCTGCGCGCGCATCGCCGCTTCGGTTTCGCTCAAGGCGCGTGCGGTCTTGGCCACTTTCTCGTCGGCCTGGCGTAGCTGTTGCGCAGCAGTGCCGCGTTTGCCTTCCAGTTCGCGCCGATCGGCGCTGATGGTCTTGAGCTCATCGCGCAGCTGCTGCAGTTTGCGCTCGGTCTCGCGCTGGCTCTGCGCGCTTGCGCCCACGCTGCCCAGCAACGTGCAGGCCAGCAACGTGCAGGCCAGCACACCCGCCGCCAGCCACATCCGCCCACGGCCGGTGGCGGGAGCGAGCGGCAGGTGCGGCAGCGGTGCGGACGAAGGGGGCAACGAAAGATCCAGTGACTTCAGGCAGGTGCGCGATTGTAGCCAAGCATGATGTGATCGCCGCCACGCCCCAGACTACCGCCGCCGCGCGAGGTTCAGCATGAAGCCCCAAATTCTCCTCCTGGCACTGTCCCTGGTCTGCACGAGCGCCTGGGCCGAGGAGGACGTCAGCAAGGTCAACGGCAAGATCAGCGCAGATGCCGGCAAGACCTACGGCGCCCTGGAAACGGTCAACGGCTCCATCGAGATCGGTGCCGGTGCGCAAACCAAGAACGTGGAAACCGTCAATGGCGGCATCCGCATCGGCGACAACGCGCGAACCGGTGGCGTGGAAACGGTCAACGGCTCGATCACGCTGGGCCAGAAAGTCACCGTGTCCGGCGGGCTGGAGACGGTCAACGGCAGCATCCTGGCCGAGCGTGGCAGCCAGATCAGCGGCGGCGTGGAAACGGTCAATGGCAGCATCGGGCTGGTGGGAACCGAGCTCGGCAAGGGCATCGAGACGGTCAACGGCGACATCACTGTCGGGGTGGGGTCGCATGTGCGCGGCGGCATCGAAGTGAGCAAGCCGAGCTTCGGTTTTTCGTTCCAGCCCTCGCGCAAGCCGCGCGTGGTGATCGGCCCGGATGCGGTGGTCGATGGGCCGTTGCACTTCGAGCGCGAGGTCAACCTGTACGTGCACCGCAGCGCCAAGATCGGCGCGGTGAGCGGCGCCACCGCGCGCAGCTTCGACAGCGACGTCGCACCGAAGGACTGACCAACGCAGCGCGCACCTGCCGGTGCGTGCGCCGGATCCAGGGCGCCCGCTCCAGGCGCCCTGCCCGGCCCGCCATGCAACCGCCGTACACGCAGCCGCGCGCTCACCCCGCCGTCCGACGCACGCTCTAAGATCGGGACTCCGCCGCACGAGGAGTTCCGATGCCCCGCAAGATCCTGTTGTGCCTGGCCGCGACGCTGGCCCTGGCCGGCTGCAAACGCGAACCCGCCGCTGCGCCCGGTGCGCCTGCCGCGCAGACGCCGACCGAGAGCGCGCCCACCGCGCCGGTCAGCCGCCACACCTTCTCCCCGGAAATGACCACCGGCGACTTCGCCGAACTGGTCAAGACACTGGCGTCGGACGACTTCGAAGGCCGCGGCCCGGGGACGCCGGGCGAAGAAAAGACCGTGACCTACATCCGCGACCAGATGCAGCGCATCGGGCTGCAGCCGGGCAATGGCGACAGCTGGTTCCAGGAAGTGCCGATGGTGGAAACCACCGCCGATGCATCCACCGCGCCCAGCCTGCGCAGCGGCGAGCAGACCCGCACCCTCGCCTTCGGCACCGACATCGTGGTCGGCACGCGCTCCGGCCAGGCCGAGGTCAAGCTGGACAACAGCGAGCTGGTGTTCGTCGGATACGGCGTGGACGCACCCGAGCAGCAGTGGAACGACTATGCCGGCCAGGAGTGGAAGGGCAAGACGGTGGTGATGTTCGTCAACGACCCGGGCTTCCACACCGACGATGCCAAGTTGTTCGATGGCAAGCGCATGACCTACTACGGGCGCTGGACTTACAAGTTCGAAGAAGCCGCACGCAAGGGCGCGGCTGCGGCGTTGATCGTGCACGACACGCCCGGCGCCAGCTACGGCTGGGACGTGGTGAAAAATTCCTGGTCCGGCCCGCAATACGACTTGCCGGCCAAGGACGACCCCGACCCGCGTCTGCCGGTGCAGGGCTGGATCAGCGCCGAAACCGCCAAGCAATTGTTCGCCAACGCCGGATTGGACCTGGCGCAGGCCTACAAGGACGCCAGCAAGCGCGGCTTCAAGCCGGTGCCGTTGAAGGCCAGCTGGTCGGTCGATCTCAAGAGCACCATCGCGGCCAAGACCTCGCGTAATGTGGTCGGCGTGCTGCCGGGCACCAGCCACGCCGACGAGGCGGTGCTGTACATGGCGCACTGGGACCACCTGGGCAAGCATCCGGGCGAACGCGGCGACAACATCTACAACGGCGCGGTGGACAACGCCACCGGCGTGGCCGGCATCCTGGAAATCGCCGATGCATTCGCGCACCAGGATCCCAAGCCGGCGCGCTCGGTGGTGTTCCTGGCGGTCACGCTGGAAGAATCGGGCCTGCTCGGTTCCAAGTATTACGTGGCCAACCCGAGCTTCCCGCTGGACAAGATCGCGGCGGTGATCAATCTGGATGCGATGTCGGTGGCCGGGCGCGCACGCGATGTCACCGTGGTGGGCATGGGCAGCTCGGAGCTGGAGGACATCCTCAAGCCGATCGCCGCCATGCAGGGGCGCACCCTGCACGCAGAAGCCACCCCGCAAAGCGGCTCGTACTTCCGCTCGGATCACTTCAACTTCGCCAAGGCCGGCGTGCCGGCGTTGTATGCCGATGGCGGCGAAGACCTGCGCGAGGGCGGCACTGCCGCCGGACGTGCCGCGGCCGAGGACTACGGACGCCATCGTTATCACGCCCCGGGCGACGAATACGACGCCGCCACCTGGAAGCTCGATGGCACCATCGAAGACCTGCAGGTGGTCTATGGCGTGGGCAAGGAGGTCGCTGCCGGCGAACGTTGGCCCAACTGGTACCCCGGCAACCCGTTCAAGGCCGCGCGCGATCGCATGATGGCCGGCAAGCCTGGCGCGAGCGCGGCGAGCGCGCAGCCGGCCGACGCTGACAGCGCGGCCACGCAGACGCACAAGGCCCAATCTCCACGCTGAGGCCGCCGCGCCGTCATTGCCGCACGGTGTGGCACGACTGCATCAGCGGCCTGCCTTGCGCGACCATCGCTGGAAACCAATCTGTTACGCAAAAGGCCTCCCACCGGAGGCCTTTTGCATTGTTGCCTCATATGAGGCCTCTGGCGATCAGCCACGCCACATCGTGCAGCTGCGATCTTGCGCGATCAGGGGCCTGCTGCACTGACCTTACATCTCAGCCCATGGATGGGACGCATGGCCATGCGGCAATCGCGCATGCTCTGCGACGCTCGATCTACCCTACCCGCCTGGCAGGCGAACGAGACGTGCGCCACTCAATCGTTCTCCACGCTCACCACGTGACCGTCTTCCGGATCCACGTGCAGTTCGACTTTCTGCCCGTTGCGCTTGGCATCGGCCTTCCACAGGCCATCCTTGAACTTGAGGTCGTGCACATCGGCATAGCCGCCGGTGGAGAGCGACGCGCGCACGTCGGCTTCGCTGAGCTTGGAGGTGGTCTGGTCGCCATAGACGCGGCCGGTCACCGGATCGATGTGCACGTCCACGTCCTTGCCGTCGCCGCTACGCGCGTCTGCCGTCCAGACGCCATGCTCGAACTTGACGTCGTGCACCTTGGTGTAGCCCTTTGCGGTGAGCATGCTGGTGACCTCACCGGAGGTGAGCGCCTTGGCCGGCTTATCGGCCGCCTGTGCCAACGCACCCTGCGACAGCAAGGCAAGGGCGCCGATCAGTGCGGTCTTCATCAATCGCTGTGTCATGGGAATGCTCCTGCAGTGAAGTGCGCTCATGCTGGAGGGCGGCCTATCGCCGTCAGGTGAAAACGGGCAAGCGGCCGCAACGAAAGTTCAGTTAGCTGAAACGCCGAGGTGCTTGCTCACCTGCGATGCACGCGATGTTTACATCGACGCGGATGTTGCGGCTGAGCACGCGTCGACGTGTTTTATCCACGATGGCAATCGCAGCGACGTGCGTGTGCTTCTCACCTTGCCGACACCGTGTGCCCGCGCGCGCTGCGTGCGCTGGAAAAGCCGCCTTGCGGCGGCTTTGCTTGGCATCAGCGTGTCGTGCGTGCAGCGGATGTGCTTGTTGCCGAGGTCGATGCAGCGGAGCTGCGCGCTGCGGCAGTCGCAACCGGCGCACGCGTGGCGAGTGCGGCCTGTGGCGACAGGATCGCCATCTGCGGCTTGTCGGTGCCGTCCTTGTTGGGGTGCACGTTGTACGCGTAGCTGAGGTTCCACCACGAACCGGCCGCCCACCAGGTCCAGCCCAGCCACACGTCTGCATTGGTTTCCATGTGTGCCAACATGCCTTGCAGCGCCTGGTTGCACACCGCATTGTTGGCGGTGCCGAATTCGCCCAGAAAGCCGCGCTTGCGGTTGGTGCGCAGCCACTGCGTGAAGTTGCGCAGGCGCTCGGCGCCGATGGTGCTGCTGACACAGGTGCTGCTGGTGCCGCTGGAATCGGCATCCAGATACTGGTGCACTTCGAAGGCGTAGCGATTGAGCGGGTCGTAGATGGCGGTCAGCGCGGTGGCGTTGGAATAGCCATCGCTCGTGGGGGAATACCAACTGTGCGCGCCGGTCCACAATGCGCCGGGCACCAGAATCAGGTTATTGGCACCGGTCCTGCGGATGGCATCGATGGCGGCCTGCGCTGCGCCGGCCCATTCGCTGGCCGAAATATTGTTGGGCTCATTCATCAGCCCGAACATCACCGCGTTGTCGCTGTTGAACGCCAGCGCCAGACGACGCCAGAGATCGGTAAACGTGGCCACCGGTACTTCCGGGCCGCCGATCTTGTAGCCGTAATACTTGGCGTAGTTGTGGATATCGATGAGCAGATACATACCGGCTGCCTTGGCGCGTGCCACCGCCTGCTGCAGCAACGCGAGCTGTGCCGGGTCCAGTTCGCCGTTCGCGCTGGGCTGCAGCCGCTCCCACAGGATGGGCAGGCGGATGGTATTCATGCCGACACCGGCGAAATAGGTGTAATCGTTGGTCGCGGGGTACATATAGTCCTTGTTGAGGACTCCGGGCTTCTTGGACGATGCGTACTCGGCACCTGACAGATTGACGCCGGCATAGGTGAGCGCGCGCGTCTGCGCGTGGGCCAGCGACAGGCTCCCGAACACGATGAAAAGCAGCGTAGAGCGCAGTAGCGCGCGCAACGAAAAGCAGACAGCAGACATGACACAACTCCTCAGACGGGGGCGATGCGGGTAAGTGCATGCGCGTTACGTGCGATGCACTGCATCGGTCTAAGTCAATGCATCAGCCGTGCCCAATTGCTGCCGGTGGCCAGTTCAGCGCCAATATGCGAACTGCATCGCAGTCACACTCTGCAAAGTGCGTTGTCGAGATTGATAGGCCGCACAAAAGCGCGAGATATGGGCCGGTATTTGCGCAAGTGCGGCGTGGGTTCGTCCGTGCTGTCGACTTTGCGTCGTATAGAAGCGCCTGCCGTCAGTGGCATGACGTCATGTCCATGACGCCATGCCACATTGAAGTGCCACCGAGGTTGCAGGCATAGGCTGCCTCGATCTTTCCGCGAAAAGACCAGGAAAAGTGGCCAATCGCGGCAATGCTCAGCCCGGTAGAAAGCGCGCTCGCTACCGGATGGAAGAGCGACGTGTGATGACGATTGCCTGCGGCGCCCGCACGTGCCTGCACTGGCGCTGTCGTTGCGAACAGCAGCGAAAGCACCTGCGCGCGGGCGTCAGGCGGGCGCCGCAGGCGTTTGCGTGGACACATCTACGGTGTGGTTTGCGTGCCATCCGCGCCCAGCTGACGACTATTTGCTAGGCGCGTTGGTCGCGCTTAATCGGTAATCCGGCGCGCACGTGGGCCCAATATCGACATCTGCGGCTTGTCGCGCCCCTGCGCATCCGGTTGCACGTTGAACGGATACGCCCTGCTCCACCACGCGCCTGCCGCCCACCAGGACCAGCCCATCCACACATCGCTGTTGGATTCCATGTAGCCCAGCATGCCGTTGAGCGCGAGATTGCAGGTGGCCGTGTTGCCGGTACCGAATTCGGCAAGAAACCCGCGTTTTTTGTTCAGGCGCAGCCATTCGGTGAAGCTACGCAGGCGCTCGACCCCGATCGTGGCACTGACGCACCCGCCGCTGGTGCCGCTGGAATCGGCATCCAGATATTGATGCGCTTCGATGGCATACCGATTGAGCGGGTCGCGAATGGATGCCATCGCCACTGCATTGGATTGCCCGGCCACTGTGGAGTACCAGCTATGCGCGCCTGTCCATAACGCACCCGGCACCAGAATCAGATTGTTTGCACCGGTTTTACGAATGGTGTCGATCGACGCCTGCGCGGCTCTTGCCCACGCTTGCGGATCGATGTCGTAAGGCTCGTTCATCAGCCCGAAGATCACGGCGTTGTCGCTCTTGAAGGCGATCGCCAGCCGTCGCCATAGATCGTTGAAGGTGCTGATCGGCACTTTCGTGCTGCCGATGGTGTGGCCGTAATACTTGGCGTAGTTGTGCACATCCACGATCACGTACATGTTGGCCGCCTTGGCGTTGGCGACCGCCTGCCGGATCAACGCCAGCTGCGCCGGATCCAGCTCGCCGCCCGCTTTTGGCTGCAGCCGTTCCCACAGGATCGGCAGGCGAACCGTGTTCATGTGCTTGCCGGCGAAGTAGGCGTATTCGTCGGCCGCCGGATAGTGATAATCGATGTTGAGCACGCCGGGTTTTTGCGAGGATTTGATCTCGGCGCCGGATAGATTGATGCCTGCATACTTCAGGCCGGAAGTGCTTTGCGCCTGCGCGAGCGGCATGAGGGCAAGCAATAGCAAAGACAGCGCGCGGCAACGCGGCCGGCGCGTACGCGTGGTGAGGGATTTCATGGGGGAACTCCTGAGACTTCTGCGTGCGAAAGACCTGTGCAAGGACGGCGCGCTGATGCGGGTATGAGCTCGTTCGATGTAAGACAGCAACGCGTCCATCACCAGACTAGGCGTATACGCCCGCACAAACCACGGTTGAGAGGGATCAATCGGCCAAGCTGTGCAGTGACCCGCAGTTCTTGTGTTAGAGCGCGCACGCATGGCGCGAACGTACCGCACCGTTTGCACACGCTTCGAACAGTGGCGCGCATCGCCTGCGCGATGGCGTGCTGTACATCGCGGGCGAATGCAGCTGCATTCGTGCAATGCCTTTGCGCTGCAGCGCCTATCTGTCCATCACGATGGGTTGCCTGATTGGCGATGCTGTCGCCGGGCAATGCCAGCCACAGCGGCAGACAGTGCGCAGGTTTAGTGCGGACGTCGACGCGATAGCGCGGATTGGATGAGATCGCTCGCGCGTCGTCCATGCATCGTGGCGCGCAGGCGTCGCATCAGGGCGTCGCCGAGACGGCAGCCTCGCACTGCAAGTTGCACCAGCGCATGGACGATATGGCCAGCGCTCGATACCGGGCTGTTGCATGCGATCGAACAGCGCACATCGGCAACACGCAGCGCGTGAGCTGGCGCGCGATTGCCTCTGCCTTCTGCTGCCCGCAGCGAGCCAGCGGCGGTCTGCCCTTCTCCGAAGCAGGCGGCCCCACGCGCTGCGGCAATGACAAAAAAGTGGCCGCAACACTGGTTGCGACCACCTCTGGCTGCGCCGCTGCTTACTTGCCGGCGCGGCGTGCGTACTTGCTCAGGATCGCCATCTGCGGCTTGTCGCTGCCGTCCTTGCCCGGTTGCACGTTGAAGGGATAGTCCGGCTTCCACCAGGCGCCCGCCGCCCACCAGGTCCAGCCCAGCCACACGTCGCTGTTCTTTTCCATGTAGGTCAGCATGCCTTCCAGCGCCTTGTCGCAGACCGGATTGTTGGCCGTGGCGAATTCGCCCAGAAAACCCTTCTGCTTGTTCTCGCGCAACCACGAAGTGAAGCCCTGCAGCTTTTCTTGGCCTACCGAGTCGCTGGTGCACACCGGCTTGGTGCCGCTGTAGTCCTTGTCCAGGTACTGATGCGCTTCGAAGGCCAGGTTGTTGCCCGGGTCCTTGAGGATTTCCAGCGCCTTTGCGTTGGAGACGCCGTAGCTGGTGCTGCGCCAGCTGTGTGCGCCGGTGTAGGCGGTGCCCGGCACCAGGATCAGGTTCTTCGCGCCGGTCTTGCGGATCGCGTTGATCGCCCCCTGCGCGGCATTGGCCCAGTCGGGTGCGGAAATGCCATTGGGCTCGTTCATCAGCCCGAAGATCACCGCCTTGTCGTCCTTGAACTCCAGCGCCAGCCGGCGCCACAGATCGGCCAACGCGCCGGCCGGCACATCGCTGGTGCCGATGCGCTTGCCGTTGTACGTGGCGTAGTTGTGCAGATCCAGGATCAGGTATTGCTTGTTGGCCTTGGCTGCTTCAAGCGACTTCTTGATCAAGCCCAATTGGGCCTGGTCCAGCTGACCATTGAGCTCGGGCTGCACGCGTTCCCACAGAAACGGCAGGCGGATCGTATTCATGCCTTTGCCGGCGAAATAGCTGAAATCCGAGGCGGCAGGGTAGGTGTAATCCTTGAACAAGGTGCCGGGCTTCTTGCGCGAGTTGAACTCGGCGCCGGACAGATTGACTCCGACATACTTCAGGCCGGCGGTGTCCTTCTTCGGGCCGGGCGGCTCCTTGGCCTGGACCAGTGGGGTGGCGGCGAGCAAGGTCAACGCGAGCGCGGCGATGCGCAAGCGGGGAAAGTGCGGGGGAGTGCGGAACATGGGAGTCTCCTTCGGCATCGACGTGGGCGGCCGCGGGGGAGGGCACGGCCAGCGCAGATGGTGCAGCGCGATCTGCTGCTGCGTGAGTCTGGGAGCTCGCACGTTAGTGCGCCATTCACGCGCATGGCGCGGATTTGACCGCGTGCGAACACGCGCAAGGCGCATCATGCCGCTGCGCTCGCGTTCGCAAGAGACCAGGTAAGACGCACTGTCGCAGGAGTGCGACATCCGCGCGTTTTAAGCTACCGACCCTTTCTTCCCGTTGTTGGCGCGCCTTGCCGACGACGCAACACCCCCCCGGAGTTTTCCCATGAGCACAGCCCACGCCTACGCTGCCCAGGCCGCCGATCAACCACTTGCCCCGTTCGTGTTCGAACGCCGCGCGCCCGGCCCCAACGACGTGCAGATCGACATCGCCTACTGCGGCGTGTGTCACTCGGACCTGCATACCGCACGCAACGAATGGCACAACACGCTGTACCCCTCGGTGCCCGGCCACGAGATCGTCGGCCGCGTGACCGCCGTCGGCAATGCGGTCACCGGCTTCAAGGTCGGCGACCTGGCCGGTGTCGGCTGCATGGTCGACAGCTGCCGCAGCTGCGCCTCCTGCCAGGAAGGCGAAGAACAGTATTGCGAACAGGGGTTCACCGGCACCTACAACGGGCCGATGTTCGGCGGCGGCGAGAACACCTACGGCGGCTATTCCGACCATATCGTGGTCGACCAGAAATACGTGCTGCGCATCACCCACAGCGACAACCTGGCCGCGGTGGCACCGTTGCTGTGCGCCGGCATCACCACCTATTCGCCGCTGGCACACTGGAAGGTGGGTCCGGGCCAGAAGGTGGGCGTGGTCGGCCTGGGCGGCCTGGGCCACATGGCGGTGAAGATCGCCAAGGCGATGGGCGCCACCGTGGTGCTGTTCACCACCTCCGAGAGCAAGCGCGCCGATGCGATGCGCCTGGGCGCCAGCGAAGTGGTGATTTCCAAGGACGAAGCGCAGATGGCTGCGCAGTACAACACCCTGGACTTCATCCTCAACACCGTGGCCGCGCCGCACAACCTGGACCCGTTCCTCAACGCGCTCAAGCGCGATGGCGCCATGGTGCTGGTGGGCGTGCCCGAGCAGTCGCACCCGTCGCCGGCGGTGTTCAACCTGGTGATGAAGCGCCGCACCCTGGCCGGCTCGCTGATCGGCGGCATCCGCCAGACCCAGGAAATGCTGGATTTCTGCGCCAAGCACAACATCGTCTCGGACATCGAAACCATCCGCGCCGACCAGATCAACGAGGCCTACGAGCGCATGCTCAAGAGCGACGTGAAGTACCGCTTCGTGATCGATATGGCGACGTTGGATAAGGCGGCCTGAGTCGCGATGCGTCAGGATGTGATGCCACCGCTTGCGTCCGTCGGACGCAGGCGGTGGCATATGAACATAGCGCCACTTTAAGGATGGGCTACACGTTAAATCTACTCATACGGCCTGCTGCAGCGATGCCATGTATTGCCCTAGCGTGAGCCCACTTTTTTCTACTTCGGCAGTGAGATAGACAATCTTTGCACCAAGTTTTGAAGCCGTTTTTAAGGGCCCCTTATTTTTATCAGTGGTCAGCACGAAGGCTCCAAATGAGCGGGCAGCCAGAGAGGCATCAGCTTGATTGGCACTCAGCCTGCTCTTACGTGGTTTTTTGCCAACCAACTGGGATTTGATCTCAGGTGACGCATAAAATGCGCGATCTGTAGCGGACTGAAACGTTCCCTGGCCAAACCCCCCATAAACCTGGACCTTTGAAGGTATGCCATCAATTCTATGGGTTTTAAAGCCGAATACCGAAGTTGTCTTTATGGACGACCTCTCGATACTAGATTTGATGTAAGCCTTGAGCGGTTGCTTTTTTTCGCCGTCTGGGATTGCCTCAAGTTCGATTTCCACCTCTCGAGTTAGGTATAGCGCATACGTGTCAGGGGGGAGCTCACGTAGGAGATCTATCGCTTTCTCATAAAGATAGTTCCACGCGCAGCTGTCGATATAAACAGCAATGGTCATGTCAAGAGCCTTTACGGGAGCAGGCGCGCCTGCAGCATTCAAGCTGTGCAATCTATTGAGTAGCGTTACTGGATCGGCCTATGAAGTTCGAGTTGTCAGCACGCCAAGTACACATTTTCCTCGAACAAGTGCATAACCCCAGTCAAATGGCTTGCCACTGGCCGGCCAAAGCTGTTCATAAGCCACGAAATAATCACCAGAGCGGTACTGCTTCTTGAGCCACAACCAATCTTTGTTGCCATAAGCAAACGGCACTTGCGGTGCCTTTGTATTTTTAGCGGCGTACGTGAGACCAATCTGCTCCATCTGCACGATGGAAAGAGGCAAGTGATCAAACCGCAGATTGTCCGATTCTTGGCATGTGGCGGCCGGCGCTGCAGTAGCGCTACTGGCTGTCAAGATCAGTAAACAGGTAACGAGTGACCTGAGCATGGGGCCAGCGTCCCTCACGCCGCAGCCGGCTCCTTGACCTGCGCGTTCACCCCCAGCAGCTGCACGATGCTTCCCGCCGCATCGCGGCCTTCGGCCACTGCGGTGACCACCAGGTCCGCACCGCGCACGCAGTCGCCGCCGGCGAACAGGCGCGGGTTGCTGGTCTGGTAGGGCAGGCGGCCGTTGCCGTCGGCCGGGGCGACGATGCGGCCGTTGCTGCCGGCTTCCACGCCCTGCGAGGACAACCAGTCGGGCAGGGTGGGCGAGAAGCCGAAGGCGATGATTACCACGTCCGCTTCCAGCAGCGATTCGCTGCCTTCCACCGGCACCGCATTGCGGCGGCCGCTGGCATCGGGCTCACCTAATCTGGTTTCCACCACGGTCACGCCGATGGCTTCGTCGTCGGCGCCGGATTCGATCGACAGCGGCTGGCGGTTGAACAAAAAGCGCACGCCTTCTTCGCGCGCGTTGGCCACCTCGCGCGCCGAGCCGGGCATGCTGGCTTCGTCGCGGCGGTAGGCGCAGGTGACCTTGGCCGCGCCCAGGCGAATGGCGCTGCGCACGCAGTCCATGCCGGTATCGCCGCCGCCCAGCACCACCACGCGCTTGCCGCTGAGGTCGGGCAGGGCGAGCTGGTCTTCCCAGCCGGCGATCGGCCGGCCGTGCGGGTCGTTGCCGCTGACGATGCGGCTGTTCTGCACCAGGAACGGCAGCGCCGGCAGCACGTTCTTCAGGTCTTGCCCGGGCAGGCCGCCGTCGGTGTAGCGATAGGCGCCGGTCCCTAAGAACACCGCATCGTATTCGCCCAGCAACTGCTCGATGCTGACGTCCTTACCGATCTCCACGCCCAGGCGGAACTGCACGCCCATGCCTTCGAGGATCTCGCGGCGCTTGCCGATCACCGACTTGTCCAGCTTGAAGCTGGGGATGCCGAACTGCAGCAGCCCGCCGATCTGCTCATAGCGGTCGTAGACCACCGCCTCGATGCCGGCACGCGCCAGCCGGTCCGCACACGCCAGCCCAGCCGGGCCGGCGCCGATCACCGCCACGCGGTGGCCGGTCGGCTGCACGTTGCCCAGGTCCGGGCGCCAGCCCATCTTGAAGGCGGTGTCGACGATGTACTTCTCCACCGCGCCGATGGTGACTGCGCCGAATTCCTCCAGCGTGCAGCTGCCTTCGCACAGGCGGTCCTGCGGACACACCCGCCCGCACACTTCCGGCAGCGGGTTGGTGGAATGGCATAGCGCGGCGGCTTCCTCGATGCGGTTTTCCTGCACCAGCTGCAGCCACTGCGGGATGGCGTTGTGTACCGGGCATTTCCAGCTGCAATACGGGTTACCGCAGTCCAGGCAACGGCCGGCCTGGTATTGCGCATCGGCCTTGTCGAACTTGCCGTACAACTCGCCCCAGTCGCCGGAGGTGCGCAGTTCCACCGGAATGCGCGTGGGCATGGTCCGGGGCAGGTCGAGGAATTGGAAGGCTTGCTTGCGGCTCATAGGGGCTGGGATTCGGGAGTTGGGATTGGGGATTCGCAACAGCGGGCGACATGGGTCTGACGCAGTGCGAATCTCGAACAGCAATCGACGCGTGAGAGCAGGGA
Source organism: Xanthomonas sp. NCPPB 1062 (assembly GCF_041481705.2). Classification (NCBI taxonomy): domain Bacteria; kingdom Pseudomonadati; phylum Pseudomonadota; class Gammaproteobacteria; order Lysobacterales; family Lysobacteraceae; genus Xanthomonas; species Xanthomonas sp. NCPPB 1062. The sequence continues at coordinate 40,080 of NZ_CM192987.1, forward strand.
GTGGAGATTCGGACATCGGGATTTGCCAAGGCGACGACAGGTCGCATGGCTTGAGCGAATCCCCAATCCCGAATCCCCAATCCCGTCACTCAGGCCGCCCGCCTGAGTGACTCCGTCAGCGACTCGATGCTGGCGGCCTTGGGTTTGACCAGCCAGAACTTGCCGATGTAGTCGCGGAACTCGTCAAGGATCTGCTGCGCCCAGATGCTGCCGGTCAGCTCGCGGTGGCGGCTGATCAGCGTATGCAGATGCTGGCGATGGTTCTCGAAGCCTTCGGCCGAGACGCGGTGGATGTCGATGAGCTCGTGGTTGTAGCGGTCCACGAAGTCGCGTTCGATATCCAGCACGTAGGCCAGGCCACCGGTGAAGCCGGCGCCGAAGTTCAGGCCCACCTTGCCCAGCACCAGCACGATGCCATCGGTCATGTATTCGCAGCAGTGGTCGCCGGCGCCTTCCACCACCGCAAGCGCGCCGGAGTTGCGCACCGCAAAGCGTTCGCCTGCGCGCCCGGCCGCGAACAGCTCGCCGCCGGTGGCGCCGTACAGGCAGGTGTTGCCGACGATCGGCGTGTTGCGTGCCTCGAAGCGCGCGCCGCGCGGCGGACGCACCACCAATCGCCCGCCGGCCATGCCCTTGCCGACGTAGTCGTTGGCTTCGCCTTCCAGCTCCAGCTGCAGGCCACCGGCGTTGAACGCGCCGAAGCTCTGCCCGGCGGTGCCGCGGAAGCGCAGGTTCAAGGGCGCATCGCTCATGCCGTGGTTGCCGTGCGCGCGCGCGATGGCGCCGGACAGGCGTGCGCCGATCGAGCGGTCGGTGTTGTGGATCAGGAAGCGATGGTCGCCACCGCTCTTGTGCGCGATCGCACCGGCGAGCAGGCCATCCATCTGCGTGGCCAGGCTGTCGGGCGATTCGTACAGGCGCTGGGCGGCGCAGTGGCTGCCGTCGTAGCGGGCATGCGTCAGCAGGCGCGAGAGGTCGACCTTGACGCCGGGACGCGGCGAAACCTCCAGCTGTTCCAGCAGGTCGGTGCGGCCGACGATCTCGTCCAGCGAGCGCACACCCAGGTACGACAGCCACTGGCGCACTTCTTCGGCCAGCAGGCGGAAGAAGTGCTCCACCCGCTCCGGCAGGCCGGTGAAGTAGCCGGCGCGCAGGCGCTCGTCCTGGGTGGCCACGCCGGTGGCGCAGTTGTTGAGGTGGCAGATGCGCAGGTACTTGCAGCCCAGCACGATCATCGGCGCGGTGCCGAAGCCGAAGCTGTCGGCGCCGAGCAGCGCGGCCTTGACCACGTCCAGGCCGGTCTTCAGGCCGCCATCGGTCTGCAGAATGGTGCGCTCGCGCAGATCGTTGGCCACCAGCGCCTGGTGCGACTCGGCCACGCCCAGTTCCCACGGCACGCCGGCATAGCGGATCGAACTGACCGGGCTGGCACCGGTGCCGCCGTCATGGCCGGACACGGTGATCAGGTCGGCGCCGGCCTTGACCACGCCGGCGGCAATCGTGCCGACGCCGGCATGCGCCACCAGCTTCACCGAGACCAGCGCGGTCGGGTTGACCTGCTTGAGGTCGTAGATCAGCTGCGCCAGGTCTTCGATGGAATAGATGTCGTGATGCGGCGGCGGGCTGATCAGGCCGATGCCGGGCTTGGCGTAGCGCAGCCGGGCGATCAGTTCGTTGACCTTGTGGCCGGGCAGCTGGCCGCCCTCGCCGGGCTTGGCGCCCTGGGCGACCTTGATCTGCAGCACCTCGGCATTGACCAGGTATTCCGGGGTGACGCCGAAGCGGCCGGAGGCCACCTGCTTGATCTTGGAGCGCTTCTCGGTGCCGTAGCGGGCCGGATCTTCGCCGCCTTCGCCGGAGTTGCTGCGCCCGCCCAGGCGGTTCATCGCAATGGCCAGCGCTTCGTGCGCCTCGGGCGACAACGCGCCCAGGCTGATTGCGGCGCTGTCGAAGCGCCGCAGCACATCTTCGGCCGGGGCCACCTGATCCAGTGGCGTCGGGGTGTCGGCACGCTTGAGCTGCACCAGGTCGCGCAGCGTGGAGGCCGGGCGCGCATGCACCGCGTCCACGTACTTCTGCCAGTCGCCGGCATCGCCGGTGCGGGTGGCACGCTGCAGCGTCATGACCACGTCGGGGTTGTACATGTGGTACTCGCCGCCGTGCACGTACTTCAGCAGCCCGCCCACTTCCGGCTTGAGCTGGTCGTTCCAGGCGCGCACGGTCAGCTCGCGCGCCTCGGTGTCCAGCCGTGCCAGATCCACGCCGCCGATACGCGCCGGGGTGTCGGCAAAGCACAGGTCCACCACGTCCGGGTCCAGCCCGACGATCTCGAACAGCTGCGCACCGCGATAGCTGGCGATGGTGCAGATGCCCATCTTGGAGATGATCTTGGACAGGCCCTTGTAGATGCCTTTGCGATAGCGGCGGCCGATCTGCGACTGCTCGCCACCCTTGCTCAGCTGCAGGATGCCGCGCCGACCCAGGTCGAACAGCGTCTGGTAAGCCAGGTACGGATACACCGCGGTGGCGCCGACGCCGAGCAGGCAGGCCATGTGGTGCGGGTCGCGCGCGGTGCCGGTCTCGATGATCAGGTTGACGTCGCAGCGCAGGCCCACCTTGCACAGGTGGTGATGCACCGCGCCGGTGGCCAGCAGCGCATGCGCCATCGGCCGGTCCGGCACCGGGTAACGGTCGGACAGCAGCAGCATCACCGCGCCGTCGCGCGCGGCGGCTTCCACCTCCTGGCAGATGCGCTCCAGCCCGGCCTTGAGGCCTTCTTCCAGGCTGTAGGACAGGTCGATCAGGCGGTTGCGCTCGACGTACTGCTCCATCTTCAGCAGCTGGCGCAGCTTGCGCTGGCTGAGCACCGGCGAGTTGAGGATGACGTGGTTCACCGTCTCCGCACCGGCATGGAAGATATTGGTCTCCCTGCCGAGCTGGGTGGTGAGCGACATCGCGATGCCTTCGCGCAGCGGGTCGATCGGCGGGTTGGTGACCTGCGCGAACGCCTGGCGGAAGTAGTCGTACAGTGGCCGGGTCTGGCGGCTGAGCACCGCCATCGGGGTGTCGTCGCCCATCGAGCCGGTGGCTTCCTGCTCGGTCTCGGCCAGCGGGCGCAGCACCTGTTCCACTTCCTCGGTGCTGAGCTGGAACAGCTTGTGATAGCTGCGCAGGGTCTGCTCGCTGAAGGGCTCCTCTACCAGCGAGGGGTCGATCAGCTCGGTCTGCAGGTAGGTCACGCCCTGCTGCAGCCATTGCTTGTACGGCGCGCGCGCGCGGTTGATGCGGTCGATGGCATCGGAATCGAGCAGGTCGCCGCGCTTGAGGTCGATGGCCATCATCTCGCCCGGGCCCAGCTTGCCCTTGCGGGTGATGCGCTCGGCCGGCAATTCCCACACGCCGGCTTCGGAGGCGACCAGGAAGTGGCGGTCGGAGGTCAGCATCCAGCGCGCCGGGCGCAGGCCGTTGCGGTCGAGCATGCAGGCCGCGTAGCGGCTGTCGCAGGCCACGATGCCGGCCGGGCCGTCCCAGGGTTCGGTATTGAGGCCGTAGAACTCGTAGAACGCGGCCAGGTCGGCGTCCTTGAACTCCAGCGACTGGGTCGCCGGCGGCACCAGGATGCGCAGCGCCTGCAGCAGGTCCATGCCACCGGCGATCAGCAGCTCCAGCATGTTGTCCAGGCTCTGCGAATCGGAGCCGTGCATGGAGATCACCGGATCGAATTCGGCAATGTCAAAGCGCGGGGTCTGCCACACCTTGCTGCGCGCCTGCGCCCAGCGCCGGTTGCCTTCGATGGTGTTGATTTCCCCGTTGTGCGCGAGCAGCCGGAACGGGTGCGCCAACGGCCAGCGCGGCAGCGTGTTGGTGGAAAAGCGCTGGTGAAAGACAATTGCGCTGGAGGACAGGTCGCTGCGCTGCAGATCCGGGTAGAACGTGCTCAGCTTGTCCGGCAGCACCATGCCCTTGTAGCTGATGCCGTTGGGCGAGAGGGTGGTGACGTAGAAGTCCGGCACGCCCTGCAGCTGCTGCTCGGCGCGACGGCGCGCCAGGAACAGCGCCAGGGTAAAGCCGTCTTCGGTCTGCTCCGCACCGGCATCGACGAATAGCTGCTCGATGCGCGGCAAGGTGTCGCGCGCCAGCTGGCCGCACACGCTGTCGTCGGTGGGCACCACGCGCCAGCCGCGCAGCTGCACGCCGGCGGCCTGCAGCTGCGCTTCCAGTTCGGCGCGACATCGCGCGGCCTCACTTTCGTCCAGCGGCAGGAACACCACACCGGCCGCGTAGCGCGTGCCCAGGGGGATGCCGGCATCGCGCGCGAGCCCGCGCAGGAATGCATCGGGTTTGCGAATCAGCAGGCCGCAGCCATCGCCGGTGAGCCCGTCGGCGGCGACACCGCCGCGGTGGGTCATGCGCGAGAGCGCCGCAATCGCGGTATCCACCAGCGCGCGGGAGGGTTGGTCGTCCAACTGGGCGACCATGCCAAAACCACACGCGTCGCGCTCGTCGCGCACGCTGTTGTAGAGACCGTAGTCGTTGAGCCCTTGGCGAGTGCGGGGGGCCATGTCTGCCTCTTTGCGATCTTAGGAGAGCGGCGACGACGTCGCAGCGCTCGATCCGTGGAGCGTTCGAAGAGGTCACCGGATGATCGACTAGACCACAGTTGATGCGGTGCCGCAATACACCGTTACAGCTGCAACGAGAACCGCTGCAACCCCTTGTGCCAGCAGGCTTGGCGCCGGTCTTGCGACAGGCGCCAAGGCCGTCTCAGCCGCAGCGCACCGAGGAGATCACGTTCTTGGCGTCCACTTCCAGATTGAGCCGTTCGCCATTGAATTCCATGGTGGTCATCTGGCCGGGTTTGAGCACACGCACCGACTTGGCGCCGGCATCGCTGCGTGCCTGTTCGCCCACCGCATCGGTCAACGGCTGGCCCACCAGCGATTGCACCTGGGTGGCATCGCAAGTGCCGATCGGCGGCGCTTCCGGCGCTGCATCCGGTGCGGGCGCAGCGGCTTGTTCGGCCGCGTGCTGGGCCTTGGCGGTGACGGCTTCCTGCTCATCGGGTTGCGGTTTGTTGCAGGCAGTCAATGCAGCCAGCATCACCAGGGTGCAGGTCAGGCGAGCAACAGGTAGAACAGCGCGCATCGATCACTCCAGCAAAGGGGGGATGCCCAAGCATAAGCACAAAGTCACGCGACGGGCATGGCTTGCGCACACGGCGTTGTCGTAGCGTTGACGCAGCCTAGTCTTGCTGCGGCCAACAATCGCGGCCAGTCCCTTGACCTGTGCGCAATGAAAGCCAAACGTGTTGTTCGCAATGCCGCAGTCGCCGTCAGTACCGCCGGCAAGCTCGCGGCGGTCGCCACCGGCGCCGCCGTCGCCACGGCCGCTGTGGCAAGCGCAGCCGCTGTGGCGCAGGCCAAGGCGACCGCGCGTGCGGCCGGGCTGACCTATGTCAACGACCAACAGCCCGGCATCAGTCGCCGCAAGGCCGGCAAGAGCTTCAGTTACCGCGATGCCGACGGGCAACGCATCGCCGATGCCGACACCTTGCAGCGTATCCGTTCGCTGGCGATTCCGCCGGCCTATACCGACGTGTGGATCTGCGCCAAGCCCAATGGCCACCTGCAGGCAACCGGGCGCGATGCGCGGCGGCGCAAGCAATACCGCTATCACGCCGACTGGGCGCAGGTCCGCGGCGAAGGCAAGTTCGAACGCGTGATCGCCTTCGGTACTGCGCTGCCCAAGTTGCGGCGGCGGTTGCGTCGCGATCTGGTGCTGCCGGGATTCCCACGCGAAAAGGTGCTGGCGATCGTGGTGGCGTTGCTGGCCGACACCCTGGTGCGCGTCGGCAATGCCGAATACGCGCGCAGCAATCGCTCGTACGGGCTGACCACGCTGCGCAACCGGCACATGGAATTTCTGAAGGGCGGACGCGCGCGGCTGAAATTCCGTGGCAAGAGCGGCCAGGACCACGATATCGAAGTGGACGACAAGCAACTGGTCAAACTGATCCGGCAATGCCAGCAGCTGCCGGGGCAATCGCTGTTCCAGTACCGCGACGACGACGGCCAGTTGCAGCCGGTGGATTCGGGGCAGGTCAACGACTATCTGCGCGAGGCGATGGGCGAAGACTTCACCGCCAAGGATTTCCGCACCTGGGGCGGCACATTGGCCGCGCTGCAACGCCTGGCCCGGCTGCCGCTCCCCGAGCGCAGCAGCGAACGTGCGCTCAAGCAAGTGCAGAACGATGTCATCCGTGAGGTGGCCGATGCCTTGGGCAATACGCCCTCGGTGTGTCGCAAGGCCTACATCGACCCATGCGTCTTCGAAGGCTGGCGTGCGGGCCAGCTGCAGGCCATGGCCACCGGTGTGCGTGGCGAGCGCCAGTGGGAAGCGGCCACGCTGAAGTTTTTGAGCGCTTCGCGCAGCAGGCTCAAGACGCAGTCGACGTCTGCGGCAAGGCGCAAGTCGGCCTAAGCGCCCGAGGCTGACACGCCACGGCATTCGCCACAGCCAGGGTGTCGGCGTGTGCGGGCATCACGTACCGCGCGCACGCCGGTTCCTGCGCGTCGCTCATGTCCGCCTGGCGACGATCAGCGACGCGGTGTCAACCATTCCAGGTGGCCGCCTCGGGACGCAGACAGCAGCGAGTGCCGTACCGGATCCCGAATTTCGATTCCCGAATCCCGAATCCTCAACCGCAATAGATGGCCGTGATGCTGTTGTTCGGGCCGGTTTCGATGGTGAGCTGATCGCCGCCGCTTTCGCTGGCGCCCTGGGCCGGGTCGGCCAGGCCGCTGGCGGTGGTGCCGCCGGTCGCGCGCTCGCCGCGGCGCACGATGACGCGCTGGCTGTCGCTATCCACGCGTGCACGTTCGATGGTCTGCGCGGCCGCCGCCAGACCCACCGCACCACGCACCTTGTCGCTATGGCACTGGCCGGAGATGGCGCCGTCGATGGGCTGCACCTGCGCCACCTGGTTGGAGGCACAGGCCGACAACAACGCAGCGGCAGCGAGTGGGGCGAGGATACGGATCATCGGGAAGCTCCAGGGCAAGAATGCCGCAAGCGTGAAGGTGGCGTTGTCGGGATGGCATGAAGATGCTGCGCGGCAGCGTGTCAGAGACGGGCCTCACCCGTGTCTGCCGATGATCGTCAGCGCGCCGGACACGCTGCGCCAACGCTGGGCTACCTGGATTCGCTTGCCAATCTAGCGTTTCCGGACAGCGCCTCGCCCAGCAGCGCGAGAGGTGCAGACTCCTGCTTCCAACCCAGACGATCAGTCGCATGACCATCAAACCGCTGCTGCTTGCATTGGTTGCCTGCGCGGCGCTGCCGCCTTCGGTTGCACGTGCAGCGCCCGCGCCCAGCCAGGCCACCATGACGGTGGCAGGTCTCCAACGGCCGGCGCAGATCCGCGTGGACAGGTGGGGCCTGGCACATATCTACGCGCAGACCGACGACGACGCGTTCTTCGTGCAGGGTTTCAATGTGGCGCGAGACCGTTTGTTTCAGCTGGATCTACTTCGCCGCAAAGGGCTGGGCCATCTCTCCGATGCGTTCGGGCCAACCTATGTGGAACAGGACCGTGCCGCGCGGCTGTTTCTGTATCGCGGCGACATGGCACAGGAATGGAGCAGTTACGGGCCTACTGCGCGGCGCGACGTGGGCCGATTCGTCGCCGGCATCAATGCGTATATCGCATGGCTGGACAGTCACCCGCAGGCACTGCCCTACGAATTCGACAAGCTGGGGTATCGCCCCGAACGCTGGGCGCCGGAGGATGTGCTGCGCATCCGCACCACCGGCCTGAGCCGTAATGTCAAAAGCGAAGTGGCGCGTGCGAACGTCGCCTGCAAGGCCTCGCTGGCTGTCGATGCGATACGCCTGAGACTGCAGCCGGCCTGGACCACCACGCTGCCGGACGGGCTGGACCCGTGTCTGCCGAAAGACGTGCTGAAGGTCTACGAGCTGGCGACGCAAAGCCCCAAGCTGAGCGCAAGCACGCAACTTGCGGCAATCGCATCGACGTCATCGGCCATTGACCAGGACGCCTCTGCCGAAGGCAGCAACAACTGGGTCATCGCGTCGCAGAAATCCGCCACCGGTCACGCGGTGCTGGCGGACGACCCGCATCGGGCCTACAACGTGCCCAGTCTTCGCTACTTCGTGCATCTCAACAGCCCTGGTCTGGACATCATCGGTGCCGGCGAGCCCACCGCGCCTGGCATCGCGATCGGGCATAACCGAACCAGCGCGTTCGGCCTGACCATCTTCAACATCGATCAGGAAGATTTATACGTGTATCGGTTGCGTCCAGACGACAACGCGGCGTACTGGTACCAGGGCAAATGGGAGCCGCTGCGCAGCGAGCACGAACAGATCGCCGTGCGCGGCGCCGCGCCGGTGACAACAGAGCTGCAATTCACCCGTCACGGGCCGGTGATCTATGTCGATGTCGAAAAACATGTGGCGTATGCGCTGCGGTCGGTATGGAGCCAGCCCGGCGCGGCGCCCTATCTGGGCTCGCTACGCTACCTGCGCAGCAACGCGTTCGTGCAGTTCAAGGCCGCACTCGCCCATTGGGGAGCGCCGTCGGTCAACCAGGTCTATGCAGATGTCGGCGGAACCATCGGCTGGGCCACCGCCGGCATGACCCCGCGCCGCGATCACGGCGATGGATTGCTGCCCGTGCCCGGCGATGGCCGCTACGAATGGAACGGCTTCTGGGACAGCACGGTGTTGCCCTGGTCGAAGAATCCCAGAGCCGGCTTCATCACCACCTCCAACGAGATGAACCTGCCCGCCGGCTACCCGGTTGCGCAGCGCAAACTTGGCTTCGAGTGGGCCAATGAGGCTCGCCATGCCCGCATTACCCAGGTGCTCTCGCAGCTGCCCAAGGTGACGCTGGAGGATTCGGAAAAACTGCAGAACGATCAGGTCGCGTTGCCCGCGCAACGCCTGGCCGCATTGTTGCGACCGCTGCGTTCGCAGGACCCTGATATCAGCGCCGCACTGACGCTGCTGCGGCCATGGAATGGCGAGGTCAGCGCTACGTCCCCCGCCGCAGCGCTGGAAGAGGTCTGGTTCAGTCGCTATCTGGGCAATGCATACAAAGCGTTGCGATTGCAGCCGTCGGAGGCCGACAGCTTCGGCGCGCCCGATGCCGCGGCCATGCTGGATGCGCTGGAACATCCTGGCGCCGCGTTCGGCGCAACACCGGCCGCACGCCGCGACCAGTTGCTGCTGCAGTCGTTGCGCAGTGCGTACCAGGCGCTTGTCTCGCTGCAAGGCCCCGATGCCTCGCAGTGGCAATGGGGCAAACTGCATACCAACAAGATCTCGCATGCGATGAGCGCGGTTGCCGGGGCCGATCGCGCGCTGCTTGATGTCGGTCCGTTCGCCAAGGGCGGCAGCCCTTATACGCCGAATCAGTCCAGCTACGACCCTGCCGATTTTCGCCAGACGATCGGTCCTTCTGCACGATTGATCATCGACCTGGGCAATTGGGATAACTCTCGCGCCATGAATTACCCCGGCCAGTCCGGCGACCCGACCAGCCCGCATTATCGCGACCTCGCACCGCTATGGCTCAAGGGACGCTATTTCCCGCTGCTGTACACGCGCGCTGCGGTAGATGCGGCAACCGAACAGATCTTCGACCTGGTGCCTGCGCAGGCGCACTAACGCAACCGCGAACCGACCTGACGCCGCGCACATCGCGTAGCAAGCGCGAGAATCCCCGCGTTTGCTACGCCGCCTGCGCTCACGCCGGCGCAGTCGCCTCGCGCACGAAGGCTTCGTAGGTGCGCAGCGGACGTCCCAGCAGCGCCTGCAACTGCGCCACCGCGCCCTCTGCCGCATGCATGCCCAGGCGCTGGATGCCGGCCATCATCAGGCGCATGTCATAGGCCAGCCACGACGGGCCGTACGTCGCCAGCTGTGCTTCGAAGGCGGCCACGTCATCGCCGGCGTAGGCGATCTCGCGCCCAAGCGCTGCGCTCCAGACCTTGGCCGCATCCACCCCGGTCAGTGCCTGCGGGCCGACCAAGTCGAGCGTGACGGGTGGCAACGGACCGTCCGCACGGTCGCGGCGCAGCAGCTCGACGACCGCGATATCGGCGATGTCGCGCGCATCGATCATCGCGATGCCCTGTGCGCCGATCGGCATCGGGTAGAGGCCGTATTCGGTGATCGTCTGCTGCACCATGCCTTCGTTCTGCATGAAGTACGCCGGCCGCAGGATCGTTGCCGGAATTTCCAGGCTTTCGATCATGCGCTCGACGGTGTGCTTGCCGGTGAAGTGCGGCACGTTGGTGTACGTGTCGGCATGGATCACCGACAGATACACGATGCGCTCGATGCCGGCTTCCTTGGCCAGATTCAATGCGATCAGCGCCTGGGTCACTTCGTCGGGGGTGACCGCATTCAACAGGAACAGCGTGCGCACCGATGCCAGTGCGGCGCGCATCGATGCGACGTCGGTGAGGTCTGCCACCACTTCGGTGACACCTGCCGGAAAGGAGCGTTTGCCTTGCTGGCGGACCAGCGCCTTGACCTGCGTGCCGGCGTCGGCAAGGCCTTGGGTGACCAGGGAACCGACGGTGCCGGTGGCACCGGTGACGAGAATGCTCATGGTGAATCTCCTGCGTTGGATGGACGGTTGGATCGGAGCGAAGCGGCCGGTGCGGTGGTGCTGCTGCCGGTGCGGCCGCCCGGTGGGTAGGGCAACGATATGCCGTTGCACTGCCAGTACGAAGACGCCAGGATGTAGACATCCCGTTTCAGATGTGGAACAGCATGGACCTCAATGCCCTGATCGATTTCTCGCTGGTGGCCGCCAACCAGGGGCTGGGCAAGGCCAGCCGCGCGAGCGGCAGATCGAAGGCGACCTTGTCGCGGCGCATCACCGAGCTGGAGGAACAGCTAGGGGTGCGCCTGGTCGAGCGCAGTGCCCGTGGACTCAAGCTCACCGAGGCAGGACAGCAGTTGATGGAGCGCACCCAGGTGCCGCTGAGCGAGGTGGCCGAGGCGATGACAGCCGCGCGCGAGGGGTTGTCATCGCCGCGCGGCCGCTTGCGCGTGGCGTCCCCGGTGTTGTTCTCCCAACTGGCGATGGGGCACATCGGCGCCGACTTCTGTGCGGCCTATCCGGAGATCACGCTGGAGGTGGTGGCCGAGGACCGCACTGTCGATCTGATGGAAGAGCAGTTCGATGTCGCCATCCGCATCAACCCAAGCCCGGACAGCCGCCTGGTCGGGCGTTGCTTTGCCAAGGACCGGTTGGTGGTGGTGGCCGCACCGTCCATCGCCATGCCGTCTGGCGATGCGGTGCATCCGGTGCCCGGCGTGGTGATGTCCAGCTTCGAGCCCACGACCTGGACACTGGATGGTGGGCGCCTGGTCCTGGAGCCGATTCCGCGGATGCGGTTTTCCTCGTTCCTGATGGTGCGCGATGCGGTGATTGCCGGTGGCGGCGTTGCGTTGATTCCGCAGTCGATCGCGTGGCAGCAACTCGCACGCGGCCAATTGCTGCAGTGGGGAACGATCTCCGGCGTGGCGCCGGCATTGTGGGTATTGCACACCTCCCGGCGCCTGGCAGCGCCGAAGGTGCGCGCCTTCGTGGATTTCATCTGCGCCCGCTATCCGGACGCGTCGTTGGTGTTGAAGGGGTAGGGCGGTGGCGCCGTTCTGTTGAACGTGCGCCAGGTCCGCCAGCGCGTGGCGAGCTTCTGCGCGCAAGCGGTTGCCCGTGCCATCGGGCCTTGGCAAAGGGACACAGACGCCACGGCCACCCACACGCCCCCCTGCCATCCGACCTATTGACTACAGCTGTCGTCAGGCCTACGGTAGCGACAACTGTAGTCATGGAGAGCGCCATGCGCGGCAAGACCATCGGGGACCAGGAGCTGGCCCTGCTGCAATACATCGAAGAACAGCGGCATGCCAGCGTGGGCGAAGTGGCGGGGGCGTTCGGCGAGCCGCGCGGGCTCGCCCGCTCCACCGTGCTGACCATGATGGAGCGGCTGCGGGCCAAGGGCTTCCTGCGCCGCAAGCAGGTCGAGGGTGTGTACCGCTACAGCGCCACCGCCGGCCAGGACGATGTGGTGCGCGGGGCGGTGGGGCAGTTCGTCGAGAAGACCCTGCAGGGCTCGGTGTCGCCGTTCGTGGCGTGGATGTCGCAACGCGCCGAAGTCAGCGATACCGAACTGGCCGAACTCGAAGCATTGGTTGCCAAGCTGCAATCGCAGCGCAAGGAGGATTGAGTCATGTCGCCCCTGATCGAAGCGGTGTTATGGAAGCTTGGCGCCACCAGCGTGCAGACCGCGGTGCTGGTGTTGGTGGTGTGGGCGCTGTGCCGCGGCGTGCGCCGCCTGCCGGCAGCCACGCAGACCTGGTTGTGGTGGCTGGTGGGCGTGCAGGCGGTGGTGGGCCTGGTGTGGAGCAACCCGGTGCAGTTGCCGGTGCTGCCGGCGCACAGCGTGACCACGGCGCTGGGCTCGGCCGACAGCCTGGCGCCACTGGCAAACGCCACCGCCGCGGCATCCACGGCCGCGCATGCGGGCGTCACCGCGCAGGCCATGCAGGTTGGCGCCCGGTCGACCTGGCCGGTGGCATTGCTGGCACTGTGGGCGGCCGGCGTGCTGGTGCTGGCTGCCGGCACGGCGCGCGCCTATCTGCGCAGCCGTGCATTGGTGCGCGCCGCGCAGCCCTGCAACGACCGCGCCCTGGTGCAGGCGTTGCAGATGGCTGCTGAAGCGCATGGCTTGTCGCGCCCGCCGGCGCTGCGGCTGTCGGCGCAGATCGATTCGCCCCAGTTGATCGGCCCGTGGCAACCGGTGTTGCTGTTGCCCGCTGCACGCTTGCCGCACATGGCCGATGACGATCTGGACATGGCGCTGACCCATGAACTGATCCATCTGCGTCGTGGCGATCTGTGGTGGGGCTTGCTGCCGGCGCTGGCGCAGCACCTGTTCTTCTTCCACCCGCTGGTGCATCTGGCCGCGCGCGAATATGCAATCGCCCGCGAAGCCGCCTGCGATGCCGCCGTGGTCGCCGGGCACCGCCATTGCCGCCACGACTACGGCCGCTTGTTGCTGCAACTGGGTGTGGCGCCGCGCCCGCGCGGTGGCGTGGCAAGCGCCTCGCCTTCGTTCATCAGCTTGAAGCGCAGGCTGTCGATGTTGCAGGACACCCACGCGTTTCCGCGGCTGGCTGCCGCGATGATTCTGGCCGCAGTGGCGGTCTGCGGTGTGCTGCCGCTGCGCCTGGTGGCCATGCCGGTGCCGGCACCGGTGACGTCTGCCGGCATGCAGCCGGTCGTGGTGACGGCCCCGGCAGCGCCGCGTGCACAGGTCAGCAGCACGGCGGAGCCTGCCGACGCCGCAGCGCCGATGCGCGCGTTGCCGGCGCTGCCAGCTGCGCCTGCGCAAGTGGCCGCCCCTGCCACGCACGGTGTCATCGCCGATGTGCTGGGCGCCGAACCGCTGCATGACGAGGACGCAGACCCGATAGACAGCGGCTGGAATCTCGACCTGGACCGCATCCGCCGCGATGCCCGCCGTGACGCGCAAGCCGCCGTGCACGATGCGCTCGCTGCCGACAACCACGACCTTGAACTGCAGCAAGACCGCATGCAGGCCGCGCAGGACGCATTGCAGGACGCACGCGAACAACTGGCCTCGTTAGGCCCGGAACTGGCGCAGGCCAAACAGGAAGCGCAACAGCAAGCGCGGCAAGCCGAGCAGCAGATTCGCGAAATGACGCAACAGCATCGTCAGGCGCAATACGCGTATGCGGCCGCGGTGCGCCAGGCGGACGCGCTGTCGCGGCACCAGGTCGAAATGGCCAAGCAGGCCGCTCTTCAGGGCCGCGCCGAGGCCGAACGTGGGCAACGGGAAGCGGCGCAAGCGCAACGCGAGGCCGAAAAAGCGCAAGCAGAGGCAGACCAAGCGCAAGCAGAAGCAGAGCGGGCGAAGAACAACTAGGCGCGATCGACCAGACGGCTGCGCTCACCGTCAGGGGCGCATGGTCGGTACCAGCAGTCGGCATGCACCACGTGCAGGTTCGGGAACGCATCGCTTCTTGGCGCGCGCATTACGCCAGCCGATCGCCATCGCCGACAGCTGTTCGCACCGGTTTGCCGGCTGCCCCAGCGGCCCAGTAGGGAGAACCAGCGCGGCTCGCGGTAGACCGCACGTTACCGCGGCGATGGGGTTCCGTTGGCCACGGAGCAGCAACGCATGGCATGCAGCCCGCTGCACATCCGGCCGTGCACGGCCGGCACACGCGCGGCCGCAGTAACAGCGGAGAACAGAGCGTCGCGAGCAGTCGTCGGGTGGGCGTGGCCAGCGCGATCGGAATCGCAGTGTAGGCGCGGTACATGCCGTTTCAGAGCACCGCCCGGCACCCACCGGGCGGTGAGTGGAGTCACCTTTCGCTGCTTTTCGGCGCAGGTCCCGACGCCAAGCAGCGGCCGGCGCACTGCATTGGCATCGCCTGGGTAACGGCAGCACCTGCATCACCACGGGCCCGCCACAGCCCGGCACTCCTGCGTCACGACGCCTGCAGCGTCGGCAACGCCGTGGCCGCGTGATCGCTGTTTCCATCCGCCTGCGTGCCCTGCGCAGGCGGCACTCAACTCGCTGTGCCTTTCGTGGAGATCTCACATGATCCAGACCACTTCCCCCGTGCTGTGCCTGCGCTCGGCGTTGCTGTTGGCCCTTGCCGCAGTTGCCGGCGGCGCGGCCATCGCACACGCCTCTGCCGTGCCTGCAGTTGCCGGTGTGCGCAGCTCACCTGCTGCACCGGTATTTGTTGGTTCTGCTGCGTCAGCAACAACGCAGCTTGCATCCATTGCCGATGTCTTGCCTGTGGATGGCATTGCAACGGTTGCGCCAGTCACGCCGGAGAGTACCGTTGCGCGAACCGTGCCGGTTGTCGCGGCACGGCGCGCGCCTGCGATCGCTCCGCTAGCGCCGGCCGTCTCGATGACGCCTGCGCTTGCCGTCGCCGGTGCCCGGACGGCACCAGCAGCGCCCGCTGCGCCTGCCATTTCTCCAGCGCCACCGGTCGCTCCCGCTGCACCGACTGCAGTTACTGTGCCGGCACGGCCGCGCATGGGCATGCCGACATCCTGCGGCCATGCCATTGCAAACACGCAGAGCCAAGGCGATGCCTACGTGCTGGTACATGGCGATCGCGAAGTGATGCACGGCACGCCCGATGATCTGCAGACGGCGCGCCGCTACGCTGGCGATGGAAGACGGGTGTTGTGGTTTCGCGCCGATGGCAAGCAGTACCTGGTGCGCGACCCGACCTTGCTCCATCAGCTGGCCGTGGCGCATCTGCGCAGCCAGCAATTGGCCGACGCGCAAGCCGGGTTGGCCGCACGTCAGCAGGCCTTGAGCGAACGGCAGGCCGCACTCGCCGCGCAGCTGTCTGCGCATGCCGCGCCGCGCCTGCTGCAGGCCTCGACACGCACCGCATCGGCCACGACCTCCACCTCGGCGCAGCCGCCTGCAACCCCCGATGCGCTGCAGGCGTTGTCCAGGCAGCAACAGGCACTGGCGCAACGGCAGGCCGAGTTGGCGAGCAAGCAGGCCGGTGCATCCCGCCTGGCCACGCAGCAGGCATTGAAGGTATTGCGCGAAGCACTGAGAAGCGGGCGCGTGACGCGTATCGACGGTTAGTCGCAGAGTGCCCTCGCGCAACAGCACAAGCGCAGATGACGGTGCGCGCGCCGATACTGTGCACAGACACAGGCGGCGGGCAGGCCATGACGTATCGGGTAGTGGTGTTGGGCGGCTTCGGTCATTTCGGTGCACGCATCGTGCGTGCGCTGGCGGCAACGGCGCAGATCCATGTCATCGCGGCAGGGCGGCATCCGGGCGATGTCGCGACCAAATGGCCGGGTGCCGCACCCGGTCGCATCTCCACCTGTCGCCTGGATATCGATGCCAGCGACTTCCCTGCGCAGCTGGCGGCCACCGGTGCCGATGCGGTGGTGCATACCGCCGGGCCGTTCCAGGGACAGGAGTACGCGGTGGCCCGCTGCTGCCTGCAGGCCGGCATGCACTACATCGATCTGGCCGATGGCCGCGCCTTCGTCCGCGATTTCCCCGCGGCGATGGATGCCGCCGCGCGGCAGGCCCAGCGCGTGGCGATCAGCGGCGCCAGTACCTTGCCGGCGTTGTCCAGCGCGGTGATCGATGCGCTGTTGCCGCGCTTTTCGGCATTGCACGAGATCGGCATCGTCATCGCGCCCGCACAGGGCACGCCATTGGGCCTGGCCACGGTGCGTGCGGTGCTGTCGTATTGCGGCACGCCCTTCCACTGGTGGCAGGCCGGCCGCTGGCAGCAGGTGGTGGGCTGGGCGCGCCCCACGCGCGTGCGCTTCGCGCAGCTCGCCCCACGCCTGGCCTCGCCGTGCGATGTGCCCGATCACGACCTGTTGCCGCAGCGCTATCCCGGCGTGCAGACCGTGCAATTTCGTGCGGCGCTGGAAGTGCCGTTCCTGCAGCGCTGCCTGGCCGGCGTCGCCTGGCTACGTCGACGCGGCGTGCCGCTACCGATGCAGCGCCTGGCCGATGTGTTTGCCAACGCCGGGCGCTGGTTCGACCGCTTCGGCACCGATCTGGGCGGCATGCGCGTGGAGCTGCGCGGCACCTGCGATGGCACGGACGGGGCAAGCCGCCCGCTGGTGCTGCACTGGGACCTCACCGCCGCGATGCTGCACGGCCCGGAAATTCCGTGTTTCGCCGCGGTCTTGCTGATACGCAAACTTGCCGCCGGGCATCGGTTGCCGATCGGTGCGCATGCCTGCATGGGGCTGCTGACGCTGGCCGAGTTCGAGCAGGAGTGTGCCGCGTGGCAGATGACCACGGCGGTGACGCAAGCGCACCGGTAGCGGGCGATGCGCAAGACGAGCGCAGCGCCAGGCCTTTGCCGAGCACGCCAGGCAGAAAACCAAGCGCTCTGTGCGCGGCGGGGAGTTCTGAAACCACGTGGCCGGCGCACATCGCTGCGCCGCCGACTCCACGCAACCTCAGACCTCTTGCACCGTGCGAAACGCGTCCATGTCGTTGAACGTACAAAAATGAAAGCGTGGCACCGTGATCGGCCCCGCGGCTGCCAGCTGTGTGAGCCAGCCGCGCACCGCGGAGCGATACGCCGTCTGTTCTGCCGCATCCAGCGTGTCGCACAGGTAGGCCAGCGAAATATGAAACTGGAAGTTGGTGTAGTCGGGGCGCTGCAAACGTGTCAGTTGCATCAGCGCCTGGCGCGCAGCTTCCAGGCGCTGCGCGGTTTGCGTGTCGGCCGGCTTCAACGGAATCAGCAGATTGTCGTTATTGCCGGTCCTGGCTGCGGTGGGGTTGACCAGGAAGCGGCAAGCGCCCAGCGGCGGTGCGGCGCGCTCCTTCAACCGCGCCAGATAGGCCGCGTTGATATCCGCCAAGGCATGGTCGCGCGGCAGATCGCTCGGCCAGGGCCCACGCGCACGGTCGATCTCATTGACCCCGCCCAGCAAGGTCACGTGGTAGCTGCTCGGCGGCAGCACGGCGAACTTGTGGGCAAAGCGCTGCTCGGGGAACTCGCGGTAGATGTTCAGCACGCGGTCGAAGCTGTCGTAGCCATCGCCCTGTTGTTCCAGGTGACCCACAAAGGTATTGCCGGCAAACGGCATCGGCCGTCGCGAGCGCAGAAACTTGCGGCCCACATCCGAGGGCGGCGGCGTCATGGCCCGTGTGGTGAGACCGGTGGCCAGCAGCGAGGCGCCGGTGGCAGCCATCAGGTGACGGCGGCTGATGCGTGTGTCCAGAAACGACGACATGGAAAAAACCCTCAGAGTTTGACGTTGACGCCGAGCATCACGGTGGGTGCCATTTTCCAGGCCGATTGCACGTATTCCTGGTGGCGGCCGATGCGGTATTCGTAGCCCTGGCCGGTCAGGTTGAGCACATCCAGGCTCACTGCCACTGCCGGCGAGACATCCCAGGCCAGTTTCAGGTCGAGACGGTCCAGCGGCTGTTGGTAGCGGTTGCGATAAAACTCCTGCTGGTTGCTGTAGTTGGGGTAGCGGTCGTCCCACAGCTCGCCGGTACGGCTCCAGGCCAGGGTGCTGCGCAGCGGCCCACGGGTGTAGTTCAGGGTCAGATTCCACAGCTGCTTGGGCTGCTGCGGCAGCACCGACAAGGTGGTGCGGCTGCCATCGCCGAGCACCACCGGGTAGTCCACGTCCAGGAAGGTGACATTGGCACCGACCGACAGCCCGGCCAGCGCGGGCAGCCACGGGCCCAGTTCCTTGATCGCGCCGAGTTCGGCGCCGCGCATGCGGACCGGCCGGTCGGTATTGCGCGGTTGGGTGACCAGCACCTGCTCGCCGTCGATGTTCTGCAGCTGGCCGTAACGGAAAATCTCGTTGTCGATGGTCTTGTGGAACAGCGCGATCGACAGCAGGCTGCCACCGTCGTCGAACGTCCAGTCGTGGCCAAGGTCCAGATTCTGCGAGCGACGCGGCTGCAGGTCCGGGTTGCCCTGGTTGAGCGTGGGCGGGTTGCTGCCCAGCGTGAGCACGCCGCCGTTCAACGCCATCTGGTCCAGGCGCGGTCGCCCGATCGAGCGCGAGGCGCCGAAGCGTAACGTGCCGTTGGCACTGGTCTGCACCTGGCCGGCCAGCGATGGCAACCAGTTGCGGTAGGTGCGTTGCGCACTGACAGGCGCCCAGACGGTGCCGCTCAATTGCTGGCCGCTGCTGCCGAAGCGGGTCTGCTCCAGGCGCACGCCGCCGGCCAACCGCCAGCGCTCGCCGCGCCACTGTGCTTGTGCAAAGCCGGCGCGCACCTGCTCATCCACGCTGTAGGTGCCGCTGTTCTGCGCGGTGATGTCCGCCACGCCGCGCGCCTGGCCGGACACCGCATCCCAGCGCGCGTCGGCCAGGTCCGGGTCGATGATCAACATGGGCGCATTGCAACCCAGGGCGCAGGTGGGGTTGCCCAGCACATCGGCCAGCGAATAAGGCAACCCGCTCCAGGTCGTGCGCTGGAACGCGGTCTGCATGTGCGTGCGCACCTGTCGCAGGCCAAAGGCCAGTCCCAGCCCCTGGCTGTCTTCGTCCATGTTGCGACGGAGCTCCAGTTGCAGGTCGCTCACCCGTTCGGCGTAGGTCGTGCGCTCCTGCTGGTGGTTGAGGTTGGCGTAACGGGTCGGGTCGTCGGCCAGGGCCGGGTCCAGGGCCGTGAATGCCGGCAGGGTGCCATTCCAATCGAAGCCGTAAGCCAGGCCATTCTGCTGGAAGCGGTCCCAGGTCTGCGGGTTGTCCACCGTGGCGCGCGAGGTACTTGCGCGCAGCGCGCCGCGCCACTGGTCAGGCAGCTCGGCCAGCAGTTCGCCGTTGATGCCGGACAGCCCGCGCTTCCAGCGCAGCTGCCCCAACTCGACGAGCTGGTTGAGATTGTCCAGCGTGCCGCTTTGCGGGCCGCTGCGGGTCAGGCGCGCGCTGTTCTGCACCTGGGCGACCTGGGCATTGCGGTCGGAAGATTCGTGCTGGTCGAACGTGTAGCCGGACACATGGCCGCTGAGCGGACCATCCGGCTGCCAATCCACGCGTGCGGTGACGCCGCGCCGTTCGCGGGTGTTGTCGTAGTTGTACCAGCGCCGTTCGCTGGGCACCGCCGCGCCGGTGCCGCCATAGGCCGACGACGCGCGCGTGCCGTCGGCGTTGTACCAATTGAGGGCGCCGCCATTTTCCTGCTGCGGCACCGAAATCTCACGGCGCCAGACGCTGGCCGCCCCCAAAAACGCGAACTGGCCGTCACGCCCGAAGCGCTTGCCCCATTTCAGCTCGCCTTCGCCCACCGGCGTGCGGCCGCCATAGCGGCTTCCCATGAGGTTGGCGCCGCCCTTGGCCGAGGCGGTCAGCAGGCCGTCGGGCCGGGCAAAGCCGGTGGCGGTGACCAGATTGGTGACACCACCGATCGCGCCGCCATCGTTCTCCGGCAGCAGCGACTTCACCACATCGATGCGGTCCACGAAGTTGGCCGGCAGCACATCCATCAGCGCTTGGCGGCTACCGATGTCGTTGCTGGCGAAGGCAAAGCCATCGATCAGCATGCTGTTGTAGTTGCCGTTGAGGCCGCGCACCGTCACATACCGTGGTTCGCCCTGGTACTCGACCGTGCTCACGCCGGTGACCCGGCGCAGCGCATCGCCCACATTGAAGTCCGGCAGTTGCCCGATGCTGTCGGCGGCGACCGAATCGACGATGGTGGGCGCCGCCTGCTTGGTGGCGATGGCGCGCGTGTTCTGCGACTGGAACGGGTTGCGCACCTGCACCGCGTCCAGGGTCAGCGCGTCGCCTCCGCCGGACATGTCGGCTGCGGTGGCGTGCGAAGGAAGCCAGCCGATCAAGGCCAGCCCCAGCGCAAGCGACAGCGCATGCGGAGGCTGTGGCCAAGACGGGGCAATGCGAGTGGGGCGGGAAGGGGGATGCAACAGGCGCATGGCACGATATCAACGTCGGTGGCCCCAACGCAGGGCCGCGGACGGATTAAATTAAGCTGCTTAATTAAAGCAATTATGACAACGAAGGACGTTTCGCCCTGCATGCCCTCTTTGTTCGCAAACGCAGCCATTCGTTCGCATTACCGTCGCCGCAGCGATGGGCAGGCCGCCGGTTCCAGCGAGCGCCTGCTGCTGGATCTGATCCGCAGGGCAGGGCAATTCGAGCGTGCGGATCTGCCGCGCGCCAGCGGGCTCAGCGTGCCCGGCATCAAGGGCATCGTCGACCCGCTGGTGGCGCACGGCCTGCTGCAGCTGCGGCCCTCGTTGCGGCGTGGCCGTGGCCAACCCAGCGCGCAGGTGAGCCTGGTGCCGGGGTATGCATACAGCGTGGGGGTGTCGGTGATGGTCGATGGCTTTGCGGTGGTGCTGATCGACTTCGCCGGCCAGGTCCGCGGCATGCGCCAGCTCACGGCTTTTCCGCTGACGCTGGCGGTGGTGCGTGCACAACTGCCGGCCCTGGTGGAGGCGCTGCTAACGGCGGCCGGCGTGGACCGGCAGCATGTGTTCGGCGTCGGTCTAAGCATGACCGGCCCGCGCATCGGCGACGGCACCCGGGTCAATCCGCCCTTGTCGCTGGCAGCGGAATGGATGCAGGTGGAGCTGGACCGGTTTGTCGCCGATTGCCTGCAGCTACCGGTCTGGATGGACAACGACGCCCATTGCGCCGCCCTGGCCGAGGCCGTGTACGGCATTGGCCGCCAATCGCCGGACCTGGTGTATCTGTCGATCTCCGACGGCTTTGCTGCCGGCGTGATTGCGGCCGGCAACGTGCGCCGCGGCGCGCACGGCAATGTGGGCGAACTGGGGCGCATCTCGGCCATCACCGGCATGGCCCGGCCAACCCTGGAAAGCCTGCGCCAGGCGCTGGCCGCCGATGGCCACGCGCTGCCGGACCTGCACACCATGCTGCAGCACTACGATGCGGCCTGGCCGCAGATCGATGCGTGGCTGGATGCAGTGGAGCCGACCGTGACGCTTGCGGTGGCGGCGATCATTGCGTTGATCGATCCGCGTGTGATTGTTTTTGGCGCGCGCCTGCCCACCGATCTTGCGCAACGGCTGATCGCCCGCATCGCCTTCGAACCTGCGCCGCGGCGTGGCGTTGCATTGCCGTATCCCACGCTGCAGGTTGGGCAGGTGACGGCGCATGCCACCGTGCTGGGCGCGGCCATGCTGCCGTTCAAGGAAACGCTGTTCTAGCGCACCGCATGCGCGGCGATATACGCGCCAAGTGCTGGGCAACGCGTCCAAACAAGGCCTGCGCCGCACGCCTGCCAGCGCGCGCAACGCAGGCATCGTTTCGCATCCGGGCGGTACTTTTCGCCTAATTTGCCAATTGTCATATGCCACGCGCTTTACTGGCCGCCCGCCGCGTTTTCGAGGTCATCATGCGTATCGGTCCTCTGCAACCTTCTGTCGCGCACACTGCCGCGCCGGCACTACCGACGCACACCAGTGCGATCAGCCCGACGCAGGTGCCGCACATGCCGGGCAACACCTCGCCACTGCGAGAAAGGCCGCGTCGCCGCGCCACCAATATGCCCCCGCTGGTGCCGTTGAACGACAGCGCGATGACCGGCAAGCCGGCCCTGGTGGCGCTCGACAGCGAATTCTCAGAGCAGCGTCTGGCCGAAGTGCAGGCGCGCCAGATCACCGTGCAGACCCTGCAAGCCAAGCTTGCCACGCATCTTGCGCAGGCCGGCACGGCGCTCAAACCCGACAGCATTGCCGCACGCTTTGCCGCCGGCACACTGGAGCCGGTGTATCTGGATACCGCCGCCTTCAATGCCATGTCGCGCGGGCTGCCCGCACGCGCACGTGCGGCCGCAGGCCCGGTGCTGATCGATGCACAACAAGGTCGCATCATCTTCAATCTGCAGCGCGCGTTTGCCCCTGGCGACACCTTCAGCGACGCGGCGCTTGCCGCGCTTGGCAAGCAGTTGAATCTCTCCGGCCACGGGCTGGCAACGCCCAACTGGCTGCAGCCTGCCGCAGGCACGCCGGGGCGGCGCAAGCTGCAGCAAGCCGCGCGCTATCACGGCCACGAGGTGCCGGCCCGCGACGGTGGCGCCGGGTTCTTCAAGGCCAACGACCATCGCCTGCTGGAAGGCAAGCAAGCGCTGTTGCGCAATCATCGAAAATCGCTCGTGCACGACCACTACTTCGAGGCACCCAGCACGCGTGCGTTCGGAAAGGACGTCATGGTGCATCGCGGGCTGTTCGATAATCACGCCGGCATTCCGGAAAACTCGCTGGCGTCCATCGATCATGCCTACGAGCAGGGCTACCGCAATCTGGAGCTGGACGTCGAAGTCAGTTCCGATGGCGTGCCGGTGTTGATGCACGATTTCAGCATCGGCCGCATGGCAGGCGACCCGCAGAACCGGTTGGTGTCGCAGGTGCCGTTTGCCGAGCTGCGTGAAATGCCGTTGGTGATTCGTAACCCGTCTGACGGAAACTACGTCAAGACCGACCAGACCATCGCCGGTGTAGAGCAGATGCTGGAGCACGTGCTCAAAAAGCCCGAGCCGATGTCGGTGGCGCTGGATTGCAAGAAAAATACCGGCGAAGCGGTGGCGATGCTGCTGATGCGCCGGCCGGACCTGCGCAAGGCTGCGGCGATCAAGGTCTATGCCAAGTACTACACGGGCGGCTTTGACCAATTCCTGTCCAATTTGTACAAGCACTACCAGATCAACCCGTTGCACTCGCAGGATGCGCCGCGCCGCGCCGCGCTGGATCGCTTGCTGGCCAAGATCAACGTGGTGCCGGTCTTGAGCCAGGGCATGTTGAACGACGAGCGCTTGCGCGGCTTCTTTCGAAGCAATGAGCAGGGCGCCGCGGGGCTCGCGGACACCGCAATGCAGTGGCTGGACAGCTGGACCAAGATGCGCCCGGTGATCGTGGAGGCGGTGGCCACCGACGACAGCGATGCCGGCAAGGCCATGGAAATGGCTCGGACGCGGATGCGCCAGCCGGACTCGGCCTACGCGAAGGCCGCGTATTCGGTGAGCTACCGGTATGAGGACTTTTCCGTGCCGCGCGCCAATCACGACAAGGACTACTACGTTTACCGCAACTTCGGTGAGCTCCAAAAGCTCACCAACGAGGCCTTCGGCGTCAAGCGCACCACGGCCGGCGCATTTCGCGACGATGGCGAAAGCCTGTTGACCGATCAGCCCGAGGCCGAATTGCTCGCCATCCTGGAAAACCGCACGCTGGCCCGGGGCCATACCGGCAACGAACTCGACGTGCCACCGGAAACGCCAATCGATATCAACCGGGATGCCGAGATCGTGAAGCAGCGAACCCAGCAATTTCAGGCCAGCTCCATCCCCGCCGACCCGAATCACATCGCCGCGGTTCGCGAAGGCAAGCAACACGATCACACCGTAGACATGGTCAATGACCCTGCAGCAACGCGTGCGCTGGACAAGCGCGCCAAAGCGCTTGGTTTGCTGACCGACAAATACCGTGGCGCGCCTGTGACCCACTATCTCAACGAGCAGGCCAGGCAGACCGAGACGGATTGAACCTTCCAAGCTCACCGCTTCGGTTGGCAGGTCGAGCGCGTGGGGCGGCATGCAGATGCTCCAAGCCACGCTCGGGCAGCGTCAGGGATTGCGAGAGATCACGCGCCTGCACCGGCAAGCCGGCGCCGGGAGCGGTGGGGCGGCCGATCAGCCGCATTGCAGTACCCTGCGTGCAGGTGCCGCGGCGTGCGCCGCCGCGTTACCTGCGTACGCATCCGACGTTGCCTCCCATCGATTCATCGGTGGAGGCGACTGCGTGGCCTGATCGGAATGACCCGCAGCTGCCTGCGGTGCGCCATCACGGCGTTGCATGTCGTCCACCGCAAGCATCCACCCATGGCTGGCGCGCCACGTGGCTCAACACGCCGCAATGAATGACCGGACGGGTGGTCGTGGAGTGCACGCAGCGTGCGTCAAGCGCCCTGTCGTGGGGCAAGTCCGGCCAACCTCCTGCCCCGCACCAACTCCCCACTTAAATCGCATGACCGGTCAAGGCGTGCGCGCCAATGTCAGCGCATTGCGCTCCTGCGCGTCCACTGCCACCAGCCGTTGCATCAGTAGCGACAGCGTCACCACATCCTGGTGGTTGTGTTCGGCCACGCGGCGCAGGTTGCGCGCGCTGCCGCCGCGCAGGTAACTCAACCAGGCGGCCGGGGCCTCGGAGCCGGGTAGGTCGTCTTCGCGCACCACGCGCAGCAGTTGCCGTTCGATGGTGGACAGCTTGCAGTTCTCCCAGGTGCCGCGATAGCGCCGGCGCGTGGGGAACAGCAGATCCACATGGTCCAGTGCAGAAATCGGGTCGCCGCGACGTGCCAGGCGGTAGCGCGTCTTCAGCAGCGGGGCGTCGTAGCAGCGGCCGTTGTAGCTGGACAGGACGGTGCGCGGTGTCAGCCAGGTGCGGAACAGATCCAGCATCGCGCTTTCGGCCGCCATCGTGGACATCATCAATTGACGCACGCGCAGGCCGTTGCCCTGCACGGCATCGACCACCCAATCGGCCACGCCGATCATGAAGGCGCGGGTGCCGGTACCGCCGGCCAGGCCGGTGGTTTCGGTATCGAAGAACAGCAGGTCCATCGGGTCGACGGCATCGTCGCGTTTGGCGAAGGCCAGCGAGAGTGCCTCGGTGGGAATCGCCTGTGGCAGGAACGCCTGGATCAGATGCAGGCCGGGCGCGATCTCGTTGCCAGGCAGAGATCGGTCGGTGGATGGCGCGCGGATGGGTGCATGCACCGAAACCGCGCGTTCGCGCAGGCCGATCATCTTGCGCAGGCCGGCGATATCGGTGCGGTGCTGTACCGGTGGTGCCGGCGATATCGATGCGGGCGATGTTGTCGCTGTGCTGCGCGCTGTGGGCCAATGGCGTGCGCTATCCGCATCCGCGGCGATGATTGCATCGACATCGACATTCGTAGGCAGCGCCGGCTTGTGGCGCACATCGTGCTCCACCCACGCAAATACCGATGCCTCGCGCGCAGGCGGTGCAGGCATGGGCGCCTGCAAGGCGCGGCGCGTGCGTGTTGATGCGTCGCGCGCCTCGTTGGGGCGAGCGGCCACGGCGCCACGACGTGCAGCTGCGTTCTCTCGCAGCGGCAAGCCCGCAGTAGGTAACGCGGCGCTGGAGACCGCTGCCCGCTGTGCACGTGTCGGCATGATCGCATCGTCCTTGCGCGCTGCCGGCGTCAGGCCGCCAACCTGACGGCGCAGCAGGCGCAGACGTTCGGCGCTGACGCCCGGGGCATGACCAGGCGCAGGCGTCGTGCCCTGCGTGTGGGCGCCGCAAGCTGGCTGCGCGGCCTCATCGACAGGCGCGGCATCCGCAGCCTGCGCATCGACCGCCGGCGCATCGTGCAGCGCATCGCCATCGTCAGCCTTCGCCGGCGCAGGCACATCCCCCTGCCCGGCCTGACGCCGCAACAAACGCAGCCGGTCCGCACTCACACTCATGCAAGCACGTCCAGCGCCAGGTCCTCGTCCACCTGTGTGGCATGCCGCAATGGCGCATCGGCATCGAACAACAACGCCAGCACCGTCAGCGCCAGCGACTTGGGCGATTCGCCTTTGGCGGCTTCATGTGCGGCCAGCACCGGGCCCACGCAGGCCGGGCAGCCGGCGCTGCAATCGCAACGCCGTACCAATTCGTCCGCGCGCTGCAGCAGCTCGGCCTGGCGCAGCCACAGCGGCTCGCTCAAGCCCACCCCGCCAGGGAAGTTGTCGTACAGATACACCGTGGGCACGAACGCCTGCTGCAATTCCACCGTGGCCGCATCGCCTTCTTCCACGCCGCGCAGTTGCCCACGCCCGGTCTGGTCGGCCACTGCAAACCAGGCGCCGTCGCCATTGCCCACCGCCTTTTGCAGATCGCGCGCATCGGCCATCACGGCGACCGTGGCCACCACGTGCAATGCATAGGCAGCGCCCAGAAATCCATCCAGCGCATCCTGCTTGCATGCAAAGGCTTTGCCCAGCGTGGCCTGCGGCAACTGCCACCATACCGCGGTGGTGTGCAATTCCTGGTCGGGCAGATTCACCGGCCCGTAGCCGATGTTTTCGTGCGTGTAGTAGCGGATCTTCTTATAGCCGGACACGCGCCGCACCACGTGCACTTCGCCGTGGTGGCAATCGCCACGGCCGGCCACGCCGCCGTCGAAGCGGTCCAGCACCTTCAACTTGGTGTAGTCGATGCTGTCGGTGTAGTAGTCCACATGCGTGCGCGTCACGTACGCCTTGCGGCCTTCCCAATCCAGCCGCTCCACCTGGTAGGGCGTGCTCTGCACCATGTGGATGGCGCCTTCGTACAATGTAAGTGCAGCGGCCGAATAATCCACCTCGGCGATGATCTGCTGCTTGCCGTCGCTCTTGTCCACCACCACGAAGTTGCCATCGGCCACCGAGCGCAGGCTCACCGCATTGGCCGGGTAGCTGTCGGCGATCCATTCCCAGCGGTCGCCTTCCTGGTGGATCACCTCGCTTTCGGCCAGCGCTTCCAGGATCACCAGCGGGTCGATCGGGCCGAATGGCTCGTCGGCAATGAACGGCAGCTCGAAGGCCGCGCAACGGATGTGATCGAACAGGATCAGCGGTTGGTCCGGCGCGGTACGCGCATGTTCGGGCGAGGCATCGGCAAAGAAATCCGGGTGTCGCACCACGTATTGGTCCAGCGGTTGCGAGCTGGCCACCAGCACGCCCAGCGCCGGTTGCTGGCGACGCCCGGCACGGCCGAAGCGCTGCCAGGTGGCCGCCACGCTGCCGGGGTAGCCGTTGAGGATCACCACGTCCAGTGCGCCGATATCCACGCCCAGTTCCAGCGCCGAGGTGGAAATGATGCCGTCGATCGTGCCGGCACGCATTGCACGCTCCACCTCGCGCCGCTCGGTGGGCAGATAGCCGCCGCGGTAGGCGCGAATGCGTGCCGGCTTGCGCGGGTCGTGGTCGAAGATGTCCTTCAGATACTTGGTCAGCACTTCCACCATCAGGCGCGTCTGCGCAAACACCAGCGTCTTCAGGCCGCTCTTGATGGCAATGCGCGCGATGCGGTTGCTCTGCGAACGCGCCGAGGCACGCAGGCCCAGATCCGCATTGACCACCGGCGGGTTCCACAACAGCACATGCTTGTCGCCGGTGGGCGCGCCCGATTCGGTGATGGCATGCACCTGCTCTTCGATCAAGGCCTGCGCGTGCGCATGCGGGTTGCCGATGGTGGCCGAGCACAGGATGAATTGCGGGGTGGCGCCATAGAATGCGCAGATGCGCTTGAGCCGGCGCAGCACATTGGTGACGTGGCTGCCGAACACGCCGCGATAGGTGTGGATCTCGTCGATCACCACATAGCGCAGGTTCTCGAAGAACTGCGCCCACTTGGTGTGATGCGGCAGGATCGCCTGATGCAGCATGTCCGGGTTGCTCACCACGATGTCGCCATGCAGCCGGATCGCCTGGCGCGCATCGCCGGGCGTGTCGCCGTCGAAGGTGAAGGCCTTGACCCCCAGCTCGCCGGCGCGGTTCAACTCCAGCAGCTCGGCCACCTGGTCCTGCGCCAGCGCCTTGGTCGGGAACAGGTACAAGGCCTTGGCGCCGCTGGTCATCGCCGCGCTCACCACCGGCAGCGTGTAGCACAGCGATTTGCCCGAGGCAGTGGGCGTCACGATCGCCACATGCTCGCCGCGCTGTGTCGCTGCCCAGGCGTCGGCCTGGTGGCTGTAGAGCTGGCTGATGCCGCGCGCCTGCAGCGCATCGGCCAGTGCGCTGGGCACATCATCGGGGATCGGCGCATAGCAGCCCGCGCGCCCGGGAATGGTGAAGCTGCCGGTGATGCGGTCGTGGTAACGCCGTTCCAGGCGCTGCGTGAGCAACGCGCCGTCGCGGCTGGGCCGGCCGTCGGTGGTGGCCAGCGCGCGTTCGGCGGTTTCGGTGCGGGGAGCGAGGGCAAACGGAGGCATACGGCAAGGGCTCCCAAAGAGGGAGATCAAACGAAAAGGATGTCTCAGGGTATGAGACCGGCGCGCCCGCGCCCAGCCTGCCTCACTGAGCGGATTCAGCAAGCCGGGTATCCTGTCGCCCCCACAGCGTCACGGCTGCCTTGCACGCTGTGGGATCCCCCACACCGAAGAAACGCCGTGCCCGTGCCTGCCAACGTCACTGCTCCGCATTACAAGTCCGTTTCTGCCCGCCGCGCCGATATCGCGGTGCATGCTGCCGGCCTGTTGCTGGCCATCGTCGGCGGCGCCTGGATGGTGGTGCGCGCGCACGCCAACCAGACCATGCTGCTGGCCACCTGCATCTACGCGCTGGGGCTGCTGGTGATGTTCGCCTGTTCGGCGGCCTACAACTTCGCACCGCCGCAGCGCCAGCCGATGCTGCGCAAGTTCGACCACGCCGGCATCTTCGTCATGATTGCCGGCTCCTACACGCCGTTTTTCCTGGTGGCGCTGGACGGCACCTGGCGCTGGGTGATGATCCTCAGCGTCTGGTGCGTGGCCCTGTTCGGCGTGTTCGCCAAGTTGTGCCTGCCCGGCATCGCCAAGGGCTTCTGGGTGGCGATCTATCTGCTGCTGGGCTGGGCCGGCATCGTGGTGATCAACCAGATGATCGCCGGGCTGGACAGCGCGGTGCTGTGGCTCATCGTTGCCGGCGGCGCCTTCTACACCGTGGGCGTGGCGTTCTACGTGCGCAAATCCATGGTCTACAACCGCGCCATCTGGCACGCCCATGTGCTGGGCGGCGCGCTGTCGCACTGGTGCGCCATCTGGCTGTGCCTGCGGCCGTTGGGCGAGGGGTGACCACGCAGTGTGGCGTCCTCGGGCCGGCCGCTTGCCCCGCCCGAAGTGATACTTGATGTCACTGCATGCGCACCGAACTTGTCACCACGCTCAAGCGTCAGGCGACCGAACCCCTTGCAGCTGCAGAGCGCGACAAGGAGCCAATCCTGATCACACAGCACGGTTTATCCAATGCCTATCTGGTGGATGTTGCCAGCGATGAGCGCATGCAGCAGCGCATTGCGCTCCTGGAAGGAATCGCCCGTGGAGAAATGGCAGTCGCGCAAGGCCGTACGCTGCGCCATGAACAGGCACAGCAACGCATGGCGCGATGGCTGAAATAATCTGGTCGGTGCCGGCATTGGCTGATCTGGACGCAATTGCGGACTACATCGCAATCGATAACGCACCCGCTGCAGCGGCGGCGCTGGTCAAATGGGTGTTGCCGCAGGTTGAGCAATTGATTGAACACCCGGACAGCGGAAGCCGGCCACAGGACTCCAGCGCTCGCGCTATCGCCAGATTGTCGAACCACCTTGCCGCGTGTTCTACCGCGTGGATGGGCAGCACATTGTGCTGGTGCACGTCATGCGGTGGGAGCGCGCGCTTCGCAGGAACCGTCTTTCACGCTAAGAAGAGCGGCCAACAAAACCACGGCACAGCCACCAGGCGGGCGCGGCCGGTGCTCGGTGCGGCATGCACCGCGCCGACACTTCGGTTGTGAGTGCGCCGTCCACAACCAGCTGACGACTGCTCGCACCGTCTGTTAGCCGCTCTACGGCCGGCAGGCACTCCAAGCGCCTGCCGCATCCCATCATTCCACCACGCGCGGTGCCAACAGATCATCCAATCCCACACGGTGCAGCATCTCCGCGCGCAGGCGATCGAGGACCGCAAAGCCCACGTCCGCGCCGTCGCCCGCCGGGTCGATATGCACCCGGAACGGCCGCTTGCCGAACGGTGCGTTCACCACCTGCACGATCGCCTGCGCCACCTCGGCCACGTCGGCGTCTTCGGGCACCAGGCGCGCAAATGCCTGCTGTACCTGTTCGCCAAAGCCCGCATACGGGCCGGCCTCGTACGCAGCGGCGCGCGCGGCATCGTCGGGCGTACCGGCATGGGCAAAGTGGTTGGTGCCCCTGGTGAAGGCGCCGGGCACGATGATCGAGGTCTCGACGCCCCAACGTGCTAATTCGCGTGCGTACTGCACCGCCAAGGCATCCATCGCCGCCTTGGCCGCGAAGTAAGGGCCCAGATACGGCGGTGTGCCGCCTGCCGAGCTGCTGCTGGACACCCACACCAACAGGCCCTGCTGCTGTGCCCGCAAGTGCGGCAGTGCCGCGCGGTTGACCCGCTGGGTGCCCAGCACGTTGATGTCGTAGACCTGCGCCAGCTGTTCGGCGGTGAACGCTTCGGCCGGGCCGAACACCATGTGCCCGGCGTTGTGCACCACCACGTCCAACCCACCGGCCTGCGCCACGATGGATGCCACCGCCGCGTCGGCCGAGGCCTGCGATTGCACGTCCAGCTCGACCGTGTGCAAGGCCAGCTGCTGCTTGCCCGCCAAGTCGGCCATCTCCTGCACCACGCCGGCATTGCGGCCGGCGGTATCGCGCATGGAGGCGTAGACGGTGTGGCCGGCGGCGGCCAGCGCTTGTGCGGCCAATCGGCCAAAGCCGCTGGACGCGCCAGTCACCAGAATGCGTTTGCGCATGTCATTGCTCCTTGAGAGGGAAAGCCAGCAGCGTGCGCACTGCCGCGCGCCACAGCGGGTCAGACCATGCCGCCGTTGGCGCGCAGGACCTGGCCGTTGATCCAGCCGCCATCCGGGCCGACCAGGAACGCCACCGCTGCCGCGATGTCGTCCGGGCAGCCAAGACGTTCCAGCGGGTTGGCCTTGGACAAGCGTTCGATCAATTCCGGCGACTTGCCGTCCAGGAACAGCGCCGTGCCGGTCGGGCCAGGCGCCACCGCGTTGACGGTGATGGCACGCCCGCGCAATTCCTTGGACAGGATCGCCGTCAGCGTTTCCACCGCCGCCTTGGTGGCCGCATACACCCCGTAGGTTTCCAGCTTCAGGCCGACCACGCTGGTGGACAGGTTGACGATGCGGCCGCCGTCGCGCAGCCGTCGTGCGGCCTGGCGCAGCGTGTTGAAGGTGCCTTTCAGATTGATCGCGATGTGTTTGTCGAACAAGGCATCGTCGCTGTCGGCCAGCGTGGCCAGCTGCATGATGCCGGCGTTGTTGACCAGCACATCCACGCCGCCGAACGCAGTCTCGGCCGCGGCAAACAGGCGCTCGACGGCGACCGGGTCGCTGACATCGGCCTGCACGCTGATCGCGCGGCCACCGGCCGCTTCGATGCTGCGCACCAGTTGATCGGCCTCATCCGCATGGCCGGCATAGTTGAGCACGACGGCAAAGCCATCGCCGGCCAATCGCTGCGCGATGGCAGCGCCAATACCGCGGGAGGCCCCGGTAATCACTGCAACAGTGTGCTGCTGAGTCATGCATGTTCTTCCGTTATGCCGCGGGCTGCGGCGTTGCGGAAACTATCCACTGCAATGACACGACGATCATCGCACTAAACTGCACAGCACTGTTTCCAGCGCCCGAACAGTGGGCAAGGAGTGTCATGGATCGGTTCGACGCCATGCGGTTGTTCGTGCGGATCGTGGAGCGGCGCAGCTTCACTGCAGCGGCCAACGACATGGAAATTCCGCGCTCCACCGCCACCAAGGTCATCGCCGAGATGGAAGCGCGCCTGGGCGTGCGCCTGTTACAGCGCACCACGCGCGTGGTGCGGCCCACGCTCGATGGCGAGCTCTTCCATCAACGCTGCATGCGCATCCTCGACGACGTGGACGATGCCGAAGGCAGCTTCCGTGGCGTGGCACCCAAGGGGCTGCTGCGGGTGGAAGTGCAGGGCACGCTGGCGCGGCACTTCCTGCTGCCCGGATTGCCGGCGTTCTTTGCGCACTACCCGCAGATCCAGCTGGTGATGAGCGAGAGCGACCGCTGGGTGGATCTGGTGGAAGAAGGCATCGACTGCGTACTGCGCTATGGCCCGCTGCGCGACAGCGAACTGGTTGCACGCCGCATGGCCATGCTCGAACGCCTCACCTGCGCCACGCCGCAATACCTGCAACGTTTCGGCATGCCTGCGCAGCTGGAAGCGCTGGAACACCACCGCATGGTTGGCTTGCGTTCGATCACCACCGGCGTGGTTACACCGCTGGAATTCCAGACCGCCCTGGGGCTGCGTACCTTCGCATTGCCCAGCCCGCTCAGCGTCACCGGGACCGAAAGCTATCTGGCCGGCATCCGGCTTGGCCTGGGCATCGCGCAGGTGCCGCGCTTCCATGTGGCGCACGACCTGCAGCAAGGCACTCTGGTGGAGATCCTGCGCGATACCCCGCCGCCGTCCAACCCGGTGTCGCTGCTGTATTCCCGCGCCCGCCAGCCGTCGCCACGCGTGCGCGTGTTTCTGGACTGGGCCGCTGGCGAATTTGCCAGACAGGCCGGCGTGGCGCAGCCCGTGGGGTAGTCGCGCTGGCGGTGCTCTGCGTGACGCAGCCAGGCAGCAGCGAGCGCGAGGCGGACGTCCTGGGGCAGAGCATGCCCACCCGCCGGTAGCGGTCTTGACCCTGCCAGCGCCGCCGCGCAAGGTGCTGGCTCATAGGGAGCAGTGCAGAGCCGGCAGCGTGCAAGCCCGGCACGGTGTGCACGCCAACAGGATCGCCTCATGACATTCGCCCGCATCGCGCTGGCCGCAGTCACCGCCATGGCAGCAACCACCTGCGAACTCGCGCCGCCAACCTCGCCTGAGCACGCGCCGGCATCCATCGCGCGTGCAGCTCGCACGCGCACTGCCAGCGACATCAACGCACCCAGCAGCGCGCCACCGTCGCAGGGAGCTCGGACCCTGAAGACCCATGCCGACACCGCGCCCTATCTCTGCCACCCCGGCTCAGACACCTGCGTCGCTGGCAGCCCGTTGCTGGCCAGCTCGCAGACAGAAGCGCGCTGGCTGATTGCCCACGGCTACCCATCGCCGGCCGAGCACGCACGCTTGAGCAAGCTGGATCTGGCCCAGTTGCAGGTCGAATTGCAGGCGGGCAATCCGGCCGCCACCGTGTTCTACGGCAGCAGGACCGCACTTAGCGGCCGCTTCGAGAGCGGCGTGGCGATCTTGCGCAAGGCCGCAGCCACCGGAAATATCTACGCCTACTACGGGCTGTCCGAGGCCTACAACGGCGACACCCCGCAAAAGAACCTGGTCGAGAGCGCAGCGTATCTGCGGCTCGCCTATCTGCTCGGCGATCGCAAGGCATCGGTGGCCATCGCTCGAAGAGGCTTGAGCGACATCGAGAACATCGCCGCAGACGAGCGCGCTGCAGTGCTGTACCAGATCTTTGCCAACTCCCCGCGCCCGTCTCCACGGCCGTTTGAGTGATGTGCGATGGTGGGCGACAGGCTGCTGCACGACCCTGGACGCGCGGCCGCGTAGATGGCATGCGCTACTAGCAACGGTGATGCGGTTGCACGTCATGACTAGCGCGGCATCATGCAAGCGAGGTCATGACGGGAGCATCATCGGCCCGCAGGCCCGCAGGCCCGCAGGCCCGCAGGCCCGCAGGCAGCTGGGCAGACCTGCACATCACAATGACGCAGCAGCTGTAGCCTGGAGTCAGCTGGTTGCGCTATCAGCAGATGCTCTTGCGACAAACAACCGCGCACCAATCGCGCGCGCTGTGTCCCAGTGCGATTGCGGAAAGCCCGCATCCGGCACTGTCAGCAACTCCGAGGTGCGCACCGGCGCACCGCAAAAATCGAAGATGCCGTGGTTGATCTGCGTTTTCATCGCACCGAAGTAGCCGTGCCGCGCATAGGTGCGCTCGTCCGCACCGCCAATGGCCAGCATGTGCACATCCAGGTGCTGCAGCTTCTTCACGATCTTGCCCTCGGCGCTTTCATCGAACGCCCAGCCCAGCGTAAACACCCGGTCGATCCAGCCTTTGAGCAGTGCCGGAAACGACCACCAGTAAATCGAGAACACCAGCACCAGCGCATCGGCCCGGTCCAGCCGCGCGTGTTCGGCTGCTACATCTGGCGCAGGTGCCGCGCGCTGCTGAAAGAGCGCGATGTCAGCCTGGTTGAAGCGCGGGTCGAAACCTTCCTGCGCCAGGTCAGCAACCTCGAACGTGTGGCCGCCGCCGGCTTCTGCCAGTCCTGCGCCTACCTGCGCGGCAATGGCGTGCGTCAGCGAGCGCGGCTCGGGGTGTGCAACAACAATCAGGGCATGCATGCGGGGAATCACTCCAAAGAAAAAATAAGCGCGGCTTCACGTGCAGCCGCATCAATGCGACAGCACGCTACCGGCGTGTTGCAAAAAGCGCCGTCAACGCGAAACGGGATGCGGTCAGGTAGCGAGCCACGCCAGCGATGGCGGGCAAGATCGCCCGACCACGCGCGGTGTAAAAAGGCCAGCAAGAAGCGAGCACAGCAGTGGCCATCTCACCCCACGCAGCGCCACACGCATCACCACGCAGAGCGCATCAATGAATTCGCAGCGCCGCAATCTTGCCGTCCACTAACCGGAACACATGCTCCAGCTGCAGCGGGCTCTGCGGGAAGGCGCCCGAAACCTGCGCCTCGGTGCTCGCGACCTTCGTCGTATACCACCACAGCATCGGCCAGGTGGGGCAGCAACAACGCCGCATCGCCGCTATTGCTGGCCGCAAAGAAGCAGGCAACCGCATCGGGCAGGGCAAATGCCATGGCGGGGTCTCCATTACAAAACGTGTGTGCCATCATCGGCAGCCGCCACGCCGGCCACAAGAACGCAGGCAAAGGTAAGTCACGCACCCATGGGAAAGCCGCACACCCCGGACACCGCACCGCTTTGGGGCAGGCGCTGTGCCCTGCGTCGGATGCAATGCTTACTTGGGGCGCGGCGCCAAAATAACGGGGTCAGGTTTACTTACCCACCCAAACACCGCTGCCACCCACCGGCAGGAGCCGCCACCTGCTCCCATCCATTGCGCAGCCGCTTCATCGCTTGCCCGCCCACGCATGCATAACCCAGCTGCTTGGCTTCTGCAGTGCCAAGACCCGGCAATGTGATGACGGAGTCCGACGGGGCAGGGCGCCCCTGACGCTGTGCTTCATTGCGCAGCATCATGTTCTCGACGCCTTGGCAGTAACGCACTATGCCCGGATGCGGGTGCGTGCGGTATTGCTCGCAGTTGAAGGGCGTGGTGTCGCGCGCCATCGAGTTATACGGCTGCGGCGTCGGCGCAATGTACTTGCTTGTTGCCGTGCCGGTGGCCGAGCGCATGCCTTGTGCATGCGCCGGCTGCACGTATGCCGCGCCACACAGCACTGACGTTGCCAGCACGAGGCATCGCGCGATGGTGGTGATCCTGTCCATGGTGTTCCCCCTGTATGCACCGATCCTAGCCCACGCGCTGCATGCGCGTGTGGATCAGGTCGCTTGACGGTGCGAGCTTGCGTGCTCGATCACATAGCGCCTTGCTTGCATCGAAGAAAGTGCGTTACCGGGCGGTGCCCAAATCCCCCAGCACATCATCCACCTGCTCAGCCAAGTGCTGCAGGCAATGCGCCCACTGCTGCAGGGGAATGGCCGGCATGCCCATTGCGCCTTCCTCGCGGGTGCGCGGTGTGGCCAAGGTGGCCAGCAGACGCAGTTGGTCGCGTACGCGTAGCAGGCGGTATTGCGTGCCTTCGGACATCCAGTAGCCGGGTTCGTCGTGCATGCCGCTCTCCTTGCCATGGGCTGGCTCCCGCTGCACAACGCAGCGGGATGCCGGGAGGCTAGAAACCGCAGACAGCCGGCGGGCTTATTCCCCTTGCGGGTGTTGTATTCGCCGCCCTCCCGGCGCAAGAACGCCGAGCCGTGCCAGGCCTTTCGGCCAGACACAAAAAACCCACCAAATTCTCGGAGGTGGGTGCCGCTGTCTGTGTGGAGTTTCTAGGCTCCGAGCGGGAGTGTGCGGGCGGTGGTGGCTAGGGTCAAGTTACAGCGCTCGCCCTGCGCCGGTGCGCAACTAGCATATGCGTACTGCGGGTTTGGCGTGTATCAAGCGGTGTGAGGTGATGCAACGCAGACCGCCATCGGGCTCTGATGGCGTCGTGGTGCTCCGCAAGCGTGCGATCTAGCGGGACAGGCTGCCCTGGTTAGGCTCGTTCATTCCACGCGCCAGCTCTTGCTGCTGCGTCAGCGCCCTTTCCTGCGCAATGGCTTGGTTGGCCGCCAGGAGTTTCTGGTCCGACTGTTCCACCGGGGTGCGGATTGCCTGGTCGATCTCCACGTGCACCCGCCTGTGCGCTGGGTCATCTAGCCGCCCTTCTACCGCAAACACGTTGCCGGTCTTGCCCATCACAACATGGTCCACGCGGCTCAACGCATTGTCTGCCAGCGAGCGATCCCCTGCGGCCGGGTAGGCCTCGCGGTTGTCTTTGCACACCGCCAGCAGGCTACGGCTGACGCGCTCGCTCATGTCGTCGTACGGCTTGCCCACGCTTTCGTCGATCTTGCGGACGCCACTGCGAATCTGCTCCAGCATGCGGTGATCCGGGTGCGCAGGATCGTCCGGCCCGAGCGAGCCCGTTGCAGCAGGCGCACTGGGCACAACCGGAACATAGGTATGGTCGTGCGCGGGATTCACGCTTCCATCCTGGGTATGGTCGAAATGATGCAGCGTGGGCGGCCGGGTACTTGTGTCCTGATACGGAAACGGTGACTTGTTGACGCCTCGGTCCAGCCCTTCGTTCTCGATCAAATGTTCTTGAGCCCCAGCGCTGCCATATCGATGGTCACTTGCGGCCGGGCACCTTGATACATCACGTTCGCGCGATCTTCGGCCTGCAGGATCTGCTCGACAGCCCAGGTGCCGTAGTAATTGGTGTAATCCGCAGTGGGCTGCAGCTGGCCAGCTTGATTGCGGTGCTCGCCGAGGCCTACCGGGTGCTGGCCTGGCTGCGCGTAGAGGGGAGATGGACGGTCGAAGTAATGCTGGCCCATTGCGGCGATGTTGCTGACCGTTGGAGGTTGGGCTACCCCTGATATCTCGGACACCCAAAAGCGAGGACAATCCTCGCACGGAGGTGTTCGATGCAGAAGCGTCAGCAATTCACTGCCGAGTTCAAGCGCGAAGCCGTTCGACTGC
This sequence comes from Xanthomonas sp. NCPPB 1062, assembly GCF_041481705.2. Classification (NCBI taxonomy): domain Bacteria; kingdom Pseudomonadati; phylum Pseudomonadota; class Gammaproteobacteria; order Lysobacterales; family Lysobacteraceae; genus Xanthomonas; species Xanthomonas sp. NCPPB 1062. The sequence continues at coordinate 77,629 of NZ_CM192987.1, forward strand.
TTAGGGCCGGCGATCGACCAGCAGCCGTGATCGCGCGTGAGCTGGGGATTCCGCGTAACCGGCTCTACAAGTGGGCTACTGATCTCGATGCGAAAGGGGCCTCGGCGTTTGCTGGGAGTGGGCGCCCCAAGGCAAGTCAGGACGAGTTGGCCGTGCTGCAGCGCGAGTTGGCTCGCCTGCGTGAAGAGAACGAGATCTTAAAAAAAGCGGCGGCGTATTTCGCGCGAGCACTGCCATGAAGTACGCCTGGATCCGTGAGCAAGGCGAATACCGGGTGCGTCGGCTCTGCCACGCACTGGGGGTATCTCCGAGCGGCTATTACGCGTGGCGCGGACGTCGTCCTGGAACGCGTGTGCAAGAGAACGCGCGGCTATTGGAGCGGATCAAAGACATGCACCTGCAGACGTATCAAGCCTATGGTGCCCTGCGCATGTGGCAAGCCCTGCGCCAGCAAGGTGAAACCTGTGGCCGGCATCGGGTAGAGCGACTGCGTCGAGCGCACGGCATCCGCAGCAAGCGCCGTCAGCGCTATCTGCGCACGCGTAGCACCTACCAACGCACCATCGTGGCGCCGAACCGCTTGGCATGGCCCTTCGTCAGCCCTGGACGCGATCGGGTCTGGGTCGCCGATATCACCTTCGTGCCCACCCGCGGCGGTTGGCTGTACCTGGCAGCGATACTGGACATGCACAGCCGTCACCTTGCGGGCTGGGCGATGGGCGCTCGTGCCGACCAGGCCCTGGCCAGTGCGGCGTTGGAGATGGCACTACAACGCCGTCGACCATCAAAGGGCACCATCCATCACAGCGATCAGGGCTCGCAGTACACCAGCGGCGCGTATCAGCGGCAGTTGCAGGCGGCGGGCTTGGTGGCAAGCATGAGCCGCAAAGGCATGCCGTACGACAACGCAGTGATGGAAAGCTTCTTCAGTTCGCTCAAGCAGGAGCTGACGCACCACGAGCAGTTTGGAAGCCTCGACGAGGCACGCGCAAAGCTATTCACATACATCGAGGTGTTCTACAACCGCCAGCGCCTGCACAGTGCTTTGGGCTATCGCTCGCCGGTCGAGTTTGAAAGGACGGATGTTCCTTAATTAACCTGTCCGAGAAATCGGGGATGGTCCAAGACAAACTGCCATCCTGATTGAAGCCGAGGCCAGGATTTGCCACTGCCTTAGTGGTAAGCGGATCCCTGTGTACGAAATCTAGCGTCCTCGCATTCTTGGTGTTTAACATGAGATCAAGGCCATTGGCAGTCGGATTAGACTGTCTTTCGTGGCTGAGTAACGCATTCCAACCCGCGATTTCTGCTTTCGCTTCGTCCTCGCGTCCCGACTGGATATATGAACGCAGCTCGTTGGTGTAGTCGTGCACAGGAGTCTTGGCGATTGCCTGACTCCTTACATCATTCAGAAAGTTGGCGGTAGCTTTTGTTTTATCCGCATGATTAAAGCTGTGTTGAATTTCATGCCCAAGTACGAACACCATATCTTTCTCAGAGAATCTGCCCTGAGGGTTGTTGGCAGATGCTGTCTGCAAGCCAATCGGCGGCAAATTCATAACCTTGTTGTTGCCATCATAGGTCCCGCCGGCGGAGACACCCGGTCCAACAAATCCAAAGCTCTCAAGTTGTGCACGTTTCGGGCTTGATGTATCCGAAGGATCGACGGTGGTTGCCGCTTTCTTAAGCTGATCAGCAAGGAACGGTGATCTGTTTAGCGTGGACTGCAAGTTGTCCACCATATCCTGCGTCACAGGATGACTGACTCTGGCCACATCTTGATACGTGCTCCGAGCAAACACCAGAGTCATATGTTGGACTTGCAGCGTAGCCTTTAAATCACTACTAGGAGTTGTGCCTGCTGGCTGAAAGCTTGCCGTCGGGAGCGTGATAACTCCGCTTTGCATGTCGTAACTGCCCACTAAATTTGGGGCTCTATTGGCTGATGACTGTAAGGAAAATCCCTGCAAATGCCCTTGTTTAGCCTCTTTCTCGAACTCTTTAAGAAGCGTTGTGTTGGAGATAATTGCCGTGCGCAGTTGCTGTGCTTGATCCCGCGTCACACTTGGATCAGTTGAGAAACGGGCAAGCGCTGCTTCGAGTTGGGGGCTGACGGCTGCCATCTTTCGTTCCTTGTTGATTAGTTCAACGTACCGATAGATTTGACGCAAAGTCGACCAGGCTCACGGACCACAATGTTCCTCGGGACAACGGAAATAACGATATCCCCACCAACTCCATCTTTTGCAAATTTTGTGTAACGCCAATCCTCAAGCTGACCAATCGGTCCGTAAGTAGGTGAGGCATTAAAGCCCATTGCTTTAAGTGCCTTGTCATAATGATCAAAATCAAGCCCGCAGACAGCAGACATATTAGACCAATCGCCTTTATCGTTTTGAAAAGTCAAGTCCACGCCTTTTAAAAGCGAGGGCGATTCTGGAACATAGGTAAATGCATAGCGCCACCCATCTTGCAGATCGATGCTCCAGTACGCCACTGACAGCTCTGCTGGATCTGGTTTCTTAAGAGTGATCCCCATAACTTCCCGAATACGTTCGGGACTCAGGTCATCACGGGACTCTAGCCCCTCGATCAGTTTCAAGAACCGATTGCCTATTTCTTCAGCGCTAAGCGTAATTTTGTTGGCGGTGACAGCCTCTGGCAAAGTCATGTCAGCGTGCTCCTTCGGAAGCGGCTTCAGTGGTCCATGGGCACAAGCACTTAGTGCAGGTGCGCAGAGTGCGGTTAGGAAGAGCAGGGCTGCTCGGGGGAAGCGCATTGGCAGATCCTAAGGGGTGACAGACGCAGCATACAATGTGTGAATTCATACGTAGAAAAGCTGGCGAGAGCTGCTTCGAGTTGCGGGCTAGGCGTTGCCATCAGCTTCCGTCCTTGGTTAGTTCAGTGTTCCAATTGATTTGACACATAGCCTGCCGGGAGAAACAGGCACTTCATTTTGAGGAACGAGCGAAATCACAATATCGTTTCCGCTTCCGTCTTTCGCGAAATTAGCAAACCGCCAGCTTTGTAGTTGGCCGATCTCACCATGCACGGGCGAATCCACAAATCCCAACTCAATAAGCGAACTTTTGTATTCCTCAAAATCGACGCAGTTATCTTGAAGACTTGAAGATCCTTCATCCTCGTTGACAAAAGACAGACCAATGCCCTGCTTGAGAGCACGAGACTCGGGAGTAAGCTCCAATAAGTAGCTCCAGCCATTACTAAGCGCTTGGCCGTGGATATACGACTCAAGAGCCTCAGAGGGGAAGGAAACTTTTTTCAGAGAAATGCCAGTGACTTCGCGGACCCGATCGACTGTCAGATCTTTCCTGGAGTCCAACCCGCCCAGCAGTTTCAAAAATCTTCCTGATTAGCCCTGACCTTCAGCCGCCAGTCGCAGGATCTGCGCCGCGCTGGGTGGATGCTGCTGTCACTCTGAAGCCAACGAGGTGACGTGATGAGCATCAATGCGGTGCAGTTCCAGGCTGGATTGTCGATGCCTGAGTTCTTCGCGTTCTACGGCACCGAGGCCAAGTGCTATCGCGCGCTCTACACGTGGCGTTGGCCGCAGGGCTTTCGTTGCCCTGTTTGTGCCGGGCGCGTGCGCTCGCGTTTCAAGCGGCGTGCTGCGATCTACTACCAATGCAGCGCGTGCCGGCATCAGACCAGTCTGATGGCAGGCACGATGTTCGAAGGCACCAAACTGCCGCTGCGCACCTGGATGCTGGCCTTGCACCTGTTGACCTCGACCAAAACCAACATGGCCGCACTGGAGCTGATGCGTCATCTGGGGGTTAACTACAAGACGGCCTGGCGGATGAAGCACAAGATCATGCAGGTCATGGCCGAGCGTGAAGCCACGCGGAAATTGGCGGGTTTCGTGCAGATCGACGATGCCTATCTCGGCGGCGAGCGTAACGGTGGCAAGGCCGGACGCGGATCAGAGAACAAACAAGCGTTCCTGATTGCGGTGCAGACCGATGCCACCTTCACCGCGCCGCGCTTTGTGGTGATTGAGCCGGTGCGCAGCTTCGACAACACCTCGCTGCAGGACTGGATTGCCCGTCGCCTGGCGCCCGAATGCGAGGTCTACACCGATGGGCTGGCCTGCTTCCGCCGGCTGGAAGACGCCGGCCACGCGCACACCACGCTGGACACTGGCGGTGGTCGTGCCGCGACCGAAACGGCCGGTGCACGTTGGCTCAACGTGGTGCTGGGCAATCTCAAACGCGCCATCAGCGGCGTGTATCACGCTATCGCGCAAGGCAAATACGCAAGGCGCTACCTGGGAGAAGCGGCCTATCGTTTTAATCGTCGATTCCGCTTGCGCGAGATGCTGCCGCGACTTGCCACGGCCATGATGCAATCCAACCCATGTCCAGAGCCGGTCCTGCGTGCAGCGAGCAATTTTCATGGCTGAGAGTCAGGGCTAATCAGGAAAATCTTTCGCCAATCTCAACAGCGCTGAGCGTAGGGTTGACCATTGAAGTATCAGGCGTCGTCATTGCACGCGGCTTTTTTGGAAGTGGCGAAGTAGGTTTAACAAGTGTATGTGCGCATGCACATAGCGAAGTTACGCAGAGGATGGCAACTGAGAACATTGCAACCTTGGTGGGTCTCATACGCGATCCGTACACGTAGGCAGGTCATCGTACTTGAGCAAGGCAGGTCGCGGGATCACTTCCGCGCAAAGGATTCACTCATAGCATCGCTGCTCCACTGAGCATGTGACTCAGCGGCAGATCGGTGCACGCATACCATCTCGAATCCGTCCTGACATAACGTCATCGGCCCGGGTCGAAGTCGCGATGATCTTGAGCAGCCACGTCACCTGCGGGAACACTACGCGTTCCTCTCTGCTGTCTTCCATCAACCACAGCTCCGATGTCTTTCGGATGCTGGTGAAGTTAGGGATACTAACTCTTGTTGTCAACAGGCAGATTCTTCGAAAAGCGTGGCTTCCAAACGGTATCGCTTGCTCTAACTCATGCCCTTCAAAGCAGCCGACGTCACCACTCATCGCGTCGCCTCGACGGCATGCCTGTCGCGCTCATGCCGCTGCGCCGCTTCCAGCGCGGCCACGAATCCTGCATCGGCATCGGTATATGGGCTTGCGGTGCAGGTGCCGATGTCTTCTGCAATGCGGAAAACATCGCCTAGGCTGCTGCATTGGTGCGGCTCGCATTGCCGCGTGCTGCACTGCGTAGCAGCTGGCGTGAGGCGGCGAAGCTGCGGCCGCGGGTGATGAGATGGTTACCTTCCGTCTCGCATCCGTCACGCCAGGCGCTGCCATCAGTGAGTAGCCCCCATAGTCCCGGTGCTGGCAAGGCGCTCGCCAATATGCATACCCACCTGCAGACCCGGTTCGGTATGCACGCCAGCCTGCTGTTCCATACGTGCGATACAGCGTCAGCGCCGCGTGCCAAAACGCCAACGCCCCGACCAGGTCGGGGCGTTGGTGATCGAGCGCTGCTTGCGCTACATCACTGCGTGCGATGTACGCGACGCATAGTCCTGATGCGGTTTACAGCACGGCAGGCATCCGCCTACCGATCATGCACCCGATTTACTTATTCGATTTGACAGCGTCGCGCACGTCATCGGCAACTTCGCCGGCCTTGCGCTGCACCTTGCCAACATTCTTTTCGGCGGCGCCTTCCAGTTCGGTGCTCTTGTCGCCAGTGACGCGGCCGATGGCTTCCTTGACCGAGCCCTTGACCTGCTTGGCGGCACCGTCGATACGATTCTTATCCATGGATGTTGCTCGTCGTTTGGGGAACCCGGCCAGTCTGTGCGCGCCGGCGTGAGCATGATGTGCGCTTGCATCCGGATGCCCCAGTTGCGAATGCACTAATTGCGTTAGTGCATTTGCGCCAGCTGCAGCTAGCAGGGCCTGGCTAAGCCGAATCTTCAAGGCATGCAGTGGACATGGTCATCGGCTGATTGACGCTGGGATGCTGCGGTAAGCAACGGCCGTAGCGTTACTGCAACTCACTCCACGCTCGCTGCCACCAGCCGCTGCCACAGTGCGGCGTTGGCGTCGCTGTCCGGCTGCAGGGTGGCCAGGATGCCGAGCGCGCGGTCTTCGTGCTCGGCACCGTGGCGGGCGAGCATGGCCAGGGCGGCGGCGAGGCGGCCGTAGCGCAATGCCAGGCCGAGCGGGGTGGCGAGCAGGCTGGTGTCGTGTTCGGGGCGCTGTTCGTCCAGCGCGGTGCCGAGCTGTGGCGGCAGGTCCCAGGCGGTGGCAATGGTCTTGGCCACGGCGGCGGTATGGCGTTCGACCAGGGCGGCGGCTACCTCCAGGTTGTAGGGCACGCCGCGGCGCTCGGCGTAGGTGTCGCGCAGGACGCGCAGGATCACGATCGCGCCCAGGCCCTGCAGCAAGCCGGCGAGTTGACCGGACAAGGTGTCGCCGCCGCGTTCGCGCAGGTAGGCGGCAGCGGCGGTGGCGGTGCGCAGGGCGTAATCCCACACGGCGGCAGGCAGGCGTGAGTACAGCCCGCCATCCAGGCTCAGCACCGGCTGCATGACGGCCGCGGCGACGATCTGGCGCACGCCTTCGGTGCCGATATGCACGACCGCGCGCTCCAGGCTTTCCAGCGGACCGCCTTGCGGGCGGTACAGCGCACTGTTGGCGATGCGCAGCAGGTTGGCTGCCAACGCGGGGTCCTGCGCGATGATCGCGGCGATGCCGCGGCCGGAGGCATCGGGATCGTTCACCGCACGCATCAGCTGCGGCAACAGGTGCGGGCGACGCGGCAGCAATTGCGGCCGCAGGTCGACTTGTTCGAGCGCGGCGGCGACGGCGGCCAACACCTCGGCCTGGGCGGGGTCGGTGGGCAGCGTGCCCTCGGCCAGCGATGGCGTGGCCATCACCGCCGCATACATGCGCCGCAACAGCGGGCGCATCGGCGGTGGTTCGATTTGCAACGTCTGCGCAGCCGGCGGCGGCACGGGCTGCTGCAGCGGCGCGGCGGGCGATGGTGCCGGTGCAATCGGCGAGGGCGAGGGCGAGGCATGTGCTGTGGACGCATTGCTTGCCGACGGCGGCGCGATGTCATCGGCCTTGGCGTCGCGGCGTCGCGCCAGCAACCACCACAGACCTCCGGCGAGCACAACGGCACCTAGCAGTCCGGCGGCGAGCAGCAACACAGTGACGAGCATCATGGAAAAATCGTCTGATCAGTGCGGCGACTATCCGCGAAGCCGGTCGCGGCGGCAATGCGAGGGTGTGTCGCTGGACATTGCCGTCGGACTCTCGGGCAGGCTGGCGCGCACATGCAGCAGGCCAACGTCGCGTCGTTGCGGGCTGGGGCAACGCAGTGCGTGCAGCAGGCAGCAGCTCATACCTCGCCGAGCCGCCGCCGCCCGGGCGCGATAGTGGCGCACGCGGGCCATGGCCTGCCGATGATGTGCAACGGCCGGTTCATGGCTAGCATGCAGAGACGTTCTCTGCCCAAGCGAGTGCCCATGTCCACCGTCACGCTCCACCGCGTCATACGTGCCAGCCCCGAGCGGATCTATCGCGCCTTCCTCCAAGCCGATGCGGTGGCCAAGTGGCTGCCGCCCAATGGCTTCACCTGCACCGTGGAGCATTTGCATGCGCATGTCGGCGGCACCTTCCGCATGGCGTTCACCAATTTCGCCAATGGCCAGCGCCATGCGTTCGGCGGCACCTACCGCGAGCTGCAACCCAACGTGCTGTTGCGCTACGACGATGCGTTCGACGACCCCTCGCTGCCTGGCACCATGGTCACCACGGTGCAGTTGCATACGCTGCCGTGCGGTACCGATCTGCACGTGGTGCAGGAAGGCATTCCCGCGCAGATTCCGCTACACGCCTGCTAGCTGGGTTGGCAGGATTCGTTGATGCTGTTGGCGCATCTGGTGGAAGCGCATCCGGAGAATTGATCGGCTGCCGCGCACCGCGTGCTTGGTGCAGTGCAGCGATGAGAGGCATGTCTTCAGACTGACCGCTGCGCTGCACGTCGCGCTAACGCGGCGCGCGCCACTATGCATCACCAGCTGTGCAGCCCTAGAGCATCTAGGCAGCTTAAAGGGTGCAGGCATCCGCAGTTGGACCACATTCGCTCACCGACAGACACCGCGCACCGCGCGGTGTCTTCGTTTGGGTAAGAAGCCAATGCCGCGCATCGCACGCGCCGCTGTAGAGCGGTGCCTTCCAGGTCACATTGCGGCCATCGACCTGCGCTACAGCGTGCCCTGCTTCCACAGCTGCACGATTTCCGCAGGTGCATGTTCTTCGGGGATGCGCAGCGGCTCGCTGGCGCCATCCCAGACGATGCTGAAATAGCGGCGATCGCCACCGCCGGCCTGCGGCGCCGGCAACGCGTGCGCCATGCACTGATCCAGCACGCTGCGCAGTCGCACCCGCTGCGCATCGTCCAGCGCATCCATCGCCAACTGGCGCTCGCGGCGCATGGCCGGAAACGCCGCCACCCCGCCTTCGCGCGCCAGTCGCAAGGTCACGCCGGTTTCCACCGGTGGCCGTTGTGGGCTCATGCGAGCACGCCCACGTCGCGCCAGGCTTGCTGCACTGCTGCGGTTTCGCTGCTGTTGGCGCCGTACTCGGCGCTGGCCACCTCGACGGTCAGCGCGGCGAAGGTGGCGAAGTCCGCGCTGGCGGCCAGTTCGCCACCGGTGAGCGCGCGATACCAGATGCGCCCGGTCTTCTCCCACGCCGCACCACCGATCGCGACGGCGGCCCGATAGAACGCGTGATTGGGAATGCCGGAGTTGTAGTGCACGCCGCCATCGTCCTCTTGCGTGTCGACATAGCCGGCCATGGTCGCCGGCTGCGGGTCCTTGCCCAGCGCCGGGTCATCGTACGCGCTGCCGGGCGCCTGCATCGAGCGCAGGCCTACGCCCTTGATGCCGGGCATCAGCAAGCCGGCGCCGATGATCCAGTCGGCCTGGTCGGCGCTCTGGCGCAGCGTGTACTGCTTGATCAGCACGCCGAACACGTCCGAAATCGATTCGTTCAAGGCACCGGACTGGCCTTGATAGATCAGGTTGGCGGTGCGCTCGGTGACGCCGTGGGTGAGCTCGTGCCCGACCACATCCAGGGCGATGGTGAAGCGGTTGAACACCTCGCCGTCGCCGTCGCCGAACACCATCTGCTCGCCGTTCCAGAACGCGTTGTCGTAGCCACGCTCGTAATGCACGCTGCCGATCAGCGGCATGCCCGCCGCGTCGATCGAATTGCGCCCGTACACGGTCTGGAAAAAATCGTGGGTCGCGCCCAGGTAGTCGTAGGCTTCGGTCACCGCCACGTCCTGGGTGGCGGCGGCACCTTCGTCACGCACCAGGGTGCCGGGCAGGGCGGTGCCTTGCTGGGCATCGTAGATGCGCCGCTGCACCGCCGGGGCGGTCTGTTGCGCCTTGGCATCTGCCGCCGGCGCATCGGCGCGTGCCAGCAGCCCCAGTGCGCGCTGCTGCCGTAGCTGGGCGGTGATTTGCCGCGAAAGCAGCGCGCACTGGCGCGCGTGTGCGGGCGCAGCCTGCGCCACATGTTCGAGCAGATACGGCGGCAGGATCCCGGCGCGGCGCGCGCTGACAAACGCGGACATAAGCGACCTCCACAATGGCTGCGCCAGCGACTATGCGGGCGCCGGCTTTAGGAATTCGTTAGCCGGCGCCGGTGGCCGCGTGCAGTGCGGATCGCATGGGGTGTTGCGTTCATTCCAGCTGCGACAGCGCCTGCGCAATGGGGGTCTGCCCGTCGATAAAGCCGATCGTTTTGCCGATGCTGCCCGGCGTTGCCAGTGCGGCGGCGATCACCTGCGCCACGTTGGCACGCGAGACGCCGCCTTCGGCATCGCTGCCCGGGTCGCGGGTGATGCGGCCCGAGGGCGGGTCCAGGGTGAGCCGGCCGGGGCCGAGCACGGTCCAGTCCAGCGTGGTACTGCGCAGGTGCGCATCGGCAGCGGCCTTGGCCTGCGCATAGGCGAAGAAGGCATCGTCCGGCCCGATGCCGTGTTCCAGCCCTGCGCCGAGATAGGACACCATCACATAGCGCCGCACGCGCGCCTGCTCGGCCGCATGCATGGAGCGAATGGCCGCATCGCGATCCACCGCGTAGGTGCGCGCCGCCTCGCCGCCGCCCGCCCCGGCCGACCACACCACCGCATCGTGACCGGCCAGTTGCGCGGCGATGGCATCGGTCTGTGCGTGTTCGATATCGAACACCACCGGCGTGGCGCCATCGGCCATCACGTCGTCTTCGTGTGCAGGGTTGCGGAACAGCGCGGTGACCTGATGCCCGCCTTGCACCAACAGCGGCGCGAGCAGGCGCGCCACCTTGCCGTGGCCACCGATGACGAGAATTCGAGACATGCATCTCTCCAACAGCTGCGCGCCGACATGGCGCGGAAAGGCGGCCATCCTCGCCAATGCGGTGCTAAGGCGGTGTAATCGCGCGCCGGCACTGCCATACCGCGATAGGCGCATGCCTTCCGCAGTTGCGCGCTGCCGCCGTTGCTTCCTGGGTGGCGCTCCTCAGTGCCAAGGCGTGGCGATCGAACAGGCCGGCCAGCATTCCCCGCAGCCACCACATCTAGGACACTGACGGGCCAGAGTCTGCGAGAGTTGCTGATGCCGATGTCTTCCGAGTTACGCCCGCGCGTTGGCTGCGGTGCCTTCATCCAGCGCGTCGATGGCCGCCTGTTGCTGGTGCTGCGCGGGCGTGCGCCCGAGCAAGGCCATTGGGGGCTGCCCGGCGGCAAGGTGGACTGGATGGAAACCGTGGAAGCCACGGTGGTGCGCGAAGTGCTCGAAGAAACCGGCCTGCAGGTGCACCCGCAGCGCGTGCTCTGCGTGGTCAGCCACTTCGAGCCGGACATGGACCCGCCGCAGCATTGGGTGGCGCCGGTGTATCTGGCCAGCATCCAGGGCCCGGAACAGGCGGTGCTGCGCGAACCGCAGGTGCTGCTGGAACTCGGCTGGTTCGCACTCGATGCCCTGCCCACGCCACTGACCCGCTCGGCCATGCAGGCGGTGCAGCAGGTGCAGGCCGAGCGCGCCGCAGCCCGGGCATGACTGCCTGACAGCCGCGCTGCGGCTCTCGTGCGGCGGGCATGTGCTGCGCCGCGCAGGTCACATGGATTTTGTCGCCGCGCTCGGCTATTTTCTGCGCTGCCGGGGCGAGGGGACAGCGCGCCCGGCGGATCGAATCGCACGGCCGGGATGCCGAACGACTGCGTGGCGCCCGGCCACTCATCAGGGGACACGAATGGAATCGCTCTATCCGCAAGGCCCGGCCGTGGTGCCGGAACAGCTCACTGCGCCCAGCAGCAACTATCGTCGCAACGCCTGGCTGGCCATGCTCGGCCTGGGCGGTTTCATCGCCGTGTACCTGGGCCTGCTGGTGTGGTTCGGCTGGACCGCCTACCGGCTGGTCGCCGGCTTGCTGCAGGGTTCCGGTGGCGAGCAGGCGTTCTGGCTTTGGGTGGTGGCCGCCGGCGCGGTGTTTCTGGCGGTGTTCATGGCCAAGGCGCTGGTGTTCAACAAGCGCGCCGAACGCGACACCCGCGCGCTGGAACTCACCCCCGCCGAGCAGCCGGCGCTGTTCGCCTTCCTGTACCGGCTGGCCGACGATGCCGGGGCACCGCGCCCGCACAAGGTGTACCTGTCGGCGCAGGTCAACGCCGGGGTGTTCTACGACCTGTCGCTGATCAATCTGCTGCTGCCCTCGCGCAAGAATCTGGATATCGGGCTGGGCCTGGTCAATGTGCTCAACCTGGGCGAATTGAAGGCGGTGCTGGCCCATGAATTCGGGCATTTCGCCCAGCGCACCATGGCGGTCGGCCGTTGGGTGTATATCGCCCAGCAGATTGCCGCGCACATCGTGGGCAAGCGCGATGCGCTGGACCGCATACTGGCCACGCTGTCGCGCATCGACCTGCGCGTGGCGTGGATCGGCTGGGGGCTGTCGTTGATCGTGTGGTCGATCCGCTCGCTGGTCGAAATCGCCTTCCGCGGCGTGGTACTGGCGCAACGCGCCCTCTCGCGCGAGATGGAATATCAGGCCGACCTGGTCGCCGCATCGCTCACCGGCAGCGATGCGCTGGTGCATGCACTGCACAAGCTGGAAGCGGCCGATGACGGCTTCCAGCGCGCGCTGCGCTTTGCCGCGCGCGAATTCGCCCAGGACCGCCCGGTCAAGGATCTGTTCGCCATCCAGTCGCGCATCATCGAACACATGCGCGTGGTGTTGAACGACCCCGGCCATGGGGCGGTGCCGGCGGTACCGACCGAGACAGCGCCGATGCACCGGCTGTTTCATGGCGAAATCGCACAGCCCTCGCAGATGTGGGCCACGCATCCGCCCAGCGCCGCACGCGAGGAGAATCTCAAGCGCCGCTACATCGCCTGCCCCATCGATGCGCGCCCGGCGATGGAGCTGCTGCACGATGCCCAGGCGCTGCGTGAACGCGTGTCGCTGGGCATGTTCAACGGCCAGGCGCCCACCTGCGTGGACACTGCCGTTTCGCTGGAGCAGTTGGAACGCGACTTCGCCGCGTTGTCGTTGTCGCGGCGCTACCAAGGGCTGTACCTGGGGCGCTCGTGCACGCGTACCGCGCGCACCCTGGACGAGCTGTATGCCACGCCGCTGCCGTCCGGCGACCTGCTGCAGGCGCTGGACGGCCTGTACCTGCCCGACGATGGCCAGGCGATCGAACAACTGCGCGAGCGCGAGCGCCAACGCGCCACCTTGCAAGGCCTGATGGATGGCGGGTTGCGCGCCGCCGGCGGGGTGGTGACCTGGAAGGGCACCACGTTGTCGCGCACGCAGCTGCCGGCGGTGATCGCCGAGCTGGACGACGAGCTGCGGGTGCTGCGTGCGCGCGTCAGCGGCCATGATCAACGTTGCCGCAGCGTGCACCTGGCGGCAGCCAACCGTATCGGCGGCGGCTGGCCGGCGCTGCTGCGTGGCTATCTGGCCGTGCTGCATTACACCGACCACACCATCGCCGATCTGGAAGACGCCAATCTGCTGTACCTGCAGACCTTCCAGAGCGTGATCGCCGATGGCCGCGTCTCGTCCAAGGAATTGCGCAAGCTGGTGGCGGCCTGCAATCAGGTGCAACGCGCGCTGGGTCAGGTGTATGCGCAAGCCGGCCAGGTGCAGATGAACGCGCCGCTGGCGCAGGCCCTGGGCAAGCCGCAGTGGTCGCAGTGCCTGCCGGAATTTGGTCTGGTCGAGGCCGACGAGAACAACATCAATGCCTGGATGAAGGCCGCCGGCAGCTGGGTGCAAGTCACCCTGGACGCCCTGGGCACATTGCGCGATGCCAGCCTGGAAGAGTTGCTGCGTGCAGAAAACGCCGTGGCCGAGCGACTGCGCAGCGGCGACACCTCGCCAACCGACGCCACCCCTCCGGCGGCACCGACCGACTACCCGATCCGCCTGCCGGGCGAGATGCGCCAACGCGATCTGCGGCAGAACCTGTGGCAGCGCTTTCTGGCCGCCGACGGCGTGTTTCCGTCGGTGGCGCGGGTGGCGGTGGCCGCATCGATCGTGGCTGGCGTGTTGTGGGCCGGCGGCGCGGTGGGCATGGCCGAAGTGGTCGCCTACAACGGTTTGCAGCAGACCGTGACGGTGGCTATCGACGGGCAGTCGGCCACCATCCCGGCCAATGAGCGCCATGTGTTTCGCCTGTCAGAGCGTTCGACCCATCATGTGGAAACCCGCACCGCCAACGGCGCGGCGATCGAACGTTTCGATGCGCCCAGCGGCGGCCACGGCGGCCAGTTCGCCTACAACGTGGCCGGTGCCGCGCTGCTGCTGAACTGGCGTGCCAGCTACGGCTCGGCCAGCGAAGACACCACGCGCAGCCTGAGCACCACACGCTGGGAACGCACCCAGGCGCAGGACATCTTCAGCGAGCCGCCGCAGAAGGTCAGCGGCAAGGGCGGCCAGTACCGCGACGTGCTCACGGCCGTGTCCGGGCGTTCGCCCCACGAGCTGTTGGGCGAGCTGGGACCGGAGCGCGATCTGGCGCTGATCACCGCGCATGCGCGCTGGGACGCTGCGGACTCGGCGTATCTGGAGCAGTGGATGGAGCAATTGCGCAGCGCAGCGCCACAGGCCTTGCCCGCCATTTTGACCGAGCGCCTGCAGCGCAACCGGCAAGACGTGGTGGCGCTGCGGATGCAGCAGGACATCGCCACGCCCGAGCAACGGGCGCAGGTGTGCGGCCAGCAGACTACCGCTGCGCAGGCGCATCCGGATGCGCCTGCATTGCAGTACGCGGCGATCCGCTGCCGCAGCGATACCCCCGAACGCGACCAGGCGTTTGTCGCCGCACAGGCGCGCTGGCCGAATGACCCGTGGCTGCAGCGCGCTGCAGCGGCCGTGCAGGTCGGTCAGCTGCATCTGCCGCAAGCCCAGGCGCTGTACGAACAGGCAGCGCGCGCGCCGGCACTGGCCGATGAAGTGCTGCCGCTGCTGGCGCGTTTGCAGCGCTACCGCGGCCTGGCGACGGACCTGCCAGGCATGGCGCAGCAGTCGCCATCACTGGCATCGATCGTGGCACTGGAGGGCGGTGAGCGCACCCAGGGCACGCCGTACCACAGCTATTACGCCCTGGCCCACGGGCAACTGGACACGGCAGTGACAGAGGCGGCCGCCGATGCCGACGTGCAGGCGCGCATCGTCCGGCTCGCGGCCGCGTCCCATGGCGCCAGCGCCGCATTGCTGCAGCAGGCACGCGTGCTACCCGAAAGCGCCGGGCTCGACCCGATCACTGCACCGAGCGCCTGGGCACTGGCCGCGCGCGAGGGCTGGCAGACGGATGCGTTGCGTGCGGCAACCCTGCAAGGGACCGGCGAAGATGGCGCCTACATCGCCCGGTTCTTCGACGCGGTACAGGCCGGCGGCAGCCAGCAGCAGGCCGAAGCGGCGTTGGGCGGCGTGAGCCTGGTCGGCCGCGGCCTGGCCTACACGATGGCGGCGGTCCTACTGGGCCAGCGCTGCCCGGATGCATGGCGGCGTGGCGCCCAGCAGCTGTTGTTTGCCAGCGAGCGCCCCTATCTGGGCTGATGCAGTGCCCGGTGTACGACGATGCAATCGCTCAGGTGAGGGCGCCACGTCCCTCGCTCGGACACTGCCGGCGTAGCGCACGCGATGACGCCGCGTTGCCGAGCGGATGCCCAGCAACGAACAACACCTGCGCTCGCCGCCGTGCGGGTGCGGGCCGGCCGCGGCACAGCTTCCATTTCCCACGCCCCACGGAAAAAGCCAGCAGGCGCTACGCGCCATCGCGCGTTTTTTTCAGCAGGCAGCGCAGCTGCCGTTGCCGAAGTTCGACGCGCAGCCCTAACGCGCTGCTGACACCGGCTAGGCGCAATCCTTACATCTTCTCGCCTAGGTTGAGACCGACTGGCGCTGCAGTGGCAGTGTCAACATCGATCAGGAGAAATGGGATGAGTCTGCAAATTCCTCAGGGCGCCTTGGTAGTGGTGGCCGACGGCGGCGAAGCCCGCTGGTTCACCAACACCGGCAACGAATCCAAGGTGGTGTTGCGCCAGCACGCGCGCACCGACGTGCAGAACGTCGATGACGACGGCCCGGCCGGCAAGGCGCCGCAAGATCTCACCGAAACAGACCTGGACGAAATGACATTCGCCAAGCAGCTCTCGCACGCCTTGAACGATGGCGCCTTGAAGCACGAGTACACGCACCTGGTGCTGGTGGCCGACCCGACCACCTTGGGCCGCGTGCGCCCGTTGCTGCACAAGGAAACCCAGCAGCGCCTGGTGGGCGACCTGGCCAAGGATCTGACCAACCTGCCGCTGGAAGATATCCAGCGCGCCTTGTCGTAATCAAGCGGAGCATCCAGACGATGGGCTTCGTTCGCCAGTACGCCTCCCAGGCCCCGGAACGCAGCGCAGTGGAGGCACAGACCGGTTTGCAGGTTCTGGAATTCGGTACCGACTGGTGCGGCCACTGCATTGCCGCGCAGCCGCTGCTGCAAAAGCTGTTGGGCGGATACGAAGCGATCGACTACCGCAAGATCGAAGACGGGAAAGGGCGGCCGCTGGGCCGCTCTTTTCGCGTCAAACTGTGGCCCACCATTATCCTGCTGCGCGACGGGCAGGAACTGGCACGCGCAGTCAGACCGCAAACGCGTGAGGACCTGCAAGACCTGTTGTCGCTGCTGGATGCAGCCTGATTGCACGCAACATCGCATCGCCTTGAGATGCGCTTGCACGGCGCTGAGCATCGCTGACGAACGTTGGCGTGCGGTCGCCTGACGCAGGCGCAGCAGGTTTTCATTCTCTGTAAAAAGCGGGCTTGCGATGCATCGTGCTGCTGCAGGTGCTGCGTCACGCAGGGCGTGCGCGACATCGTCGCAGCGGATGCGTACACAGCGGACGGGCGCGTACGCATCGCGCACCAGTGCAGATGAATCGGCCAGAAAACAAGGTGTTTTGCGCGCCTGGCGCCGTCGCGCCTGCATCGATCGGCCGGCTGTAGTAACATAGCGCACTGATCAAGCCCTTGGGCAATGCCCATCCCTTGGTCGTCTGTCCCGCAGCGTCGTTGAATCCACGCGGCCGTCCGGGAATGCCTCCGGTGTCATCTAAGTGCAATGCGTTGCCGTACTTGCGTGATGTGCCGTGTCCTGTGCGTTGCCAGGGCGTGTGGGTAGCGACGGCCTGCGCCCGACGAGATATCCCGGGCGCAACTTACGGAGACCATAAATGCACGATGCCCGCGCGATGCGTTCGCACTTTGGCTGGTTCAAACGCCGCCGCCAGCTGCAACTGGATGACGTCACCGTGGTGGACCGCAGCATGCTGCGCAAGGCCGTCGGCGCTGCGGCGCTCGGTAATGCAATGGAGTGGTTCGACTTCGGCGTATACGGCTATTTGGCGGTGACGCTGGGCCAGGTGTTCTTCCCGGCAAGCAACCCCACCGCACAATTGATCGCGACCTTCGCCACCTTCACCGTGGCCTTTCTGGTGCGGCCGATCGGCGGCATGGTCTTCGGACCGCTCGGCGACCGTTACGGGCGCCAGAAAGTCCTGGCCGCCACGATGATCCTGATGGCGCTGGGCACCTTCAGTATCGGCCTGATTCCGGCTTACGAGCGCATTGGCTTATGGGCGCCTGCACTGCTGTTGCTGGCGCGTTTGCTGCAGGGATTTTCCACCGGCGGCGAATACGGCGGCGCGGCCACCTTCATTGCCGAATACGCCACCGACCGCAATCGCGGCCTGATGGGCAGCTGGCTGGAGTTCGGCACGCTGGGTGGCTACATCGCCGGCGCCGCCACCGTGACCGCCTTGCACATGAGCGTGACTCCGGCGCAGATGCTCGATTGGGGCTGGCGCGTGCCCTTCCTGATCGCCGGGCCGTTGGGGTTGCTGGGCCTGTACATGCGCATGAAGCTGGAAGAGACCCCGGCATTTCGCGCCTATACCGAACAATCCGAGCAGCGCGAACGGCAGACCGCCGCGCAGGGCCTGACCACGCTGCTGCGCCTGCATTGGCCGCAACTGCTCAAGTGCGTGGGCCTGGTGCTGGTGTTCAACGTCACCGACTACATGCTGCTGACCTACATGCCCAGCTATCTCAGCGTCACGATGGGTTACGCCGAGAGCAAGGGCTTGTTGCTGATCATCCTGGTGATGCTGGTGATGATGCCGCTCAACATCGTCGGCGGCATGTTCAGCGACAAACTGGGCCGGCGGCCGATGATCATCGGTGCCTGCATCGCGTTGTTTGCGTTGGCGATCCCGTGCCTGTTGCTGGTCGGTAGCGGCAACGACGGGCTGATTTTCGCCGGGCTGATGCTGCTTGGCCTGGCCCTGGTGTGCTTCACCAGCTCGATGCCGTCCACCTTGCCGGCGCTGTTCTACACGCCGGTGCGCTACAGCGCGTTGTCGATTGCCTTCAACGTGTCGGTGTCGTTGTTTGGCGGCACCACGCCGCTGGTCACCGCCTGGCTGGTGGAGCGTACCGGCGACCCGCTGGTGCCGGCGTACTACCTGATGGGCGCAGCGGCGATCGGCTTGCTGACGATGCTGTTCGTGCGCGAAACCGCGGGATTGCCGCTACGCGGCTCGCCGCCGGCGGTGGCCAGCGATGCCGAAGCGCGCGCCCTGCTGCAGGCCGACAGCCCGGTGACGGTGGATGCGCAATTGCCGGTCACCACCACAGCGTCGATGGGCCAACCGCGCACGGCGTGAGTTGTCGGCGATTCGCACGGCATGCATTTGTGGCTTCAGGCGCATGCGGTGCTGTTGCAGCAACCGATGAGATCACGCCAGAGGCGATGCGGGCGATGACGCTGCGCATCGCCGCCAATGTGAAGGCAGGCGACGGCCGGAACCTTTGAAGATGACGGTCGGCGGGCTAATAAAACCGTCGCGAGCAACCGCTTGGCGGTTTGCGTAGCAGCGGTGTTGGCTGTGCTTGTTCGTCACGCACAGGATGGGTGGAAACTTCGCTTCGCCAAGTTTCAGGTCCACATGCTGTTGCCCGTGATCGACGCAGCGCGTTGCACGATGCTGCGGTTCGCCGCTGCTGCCTTTAGCGTGCGGTGTACGGGTTGTGCTCTGGCAACACGGGCATGCGCATATCGGCCGACGGCGCGCCTTCGCCGGTTTCCACATAGCGTTTGAGGCTGCTGCCGAGAAAGAAGCGCCAGCCACGCGCGCAGGCCTCCTTGCACGGCGAATCGCGATACCCGGACTGCACGAAATCCACCTGCGTGCCCTGGCTGATGGAGCGCAGCTCAAAGCGCATCACCGTGCCTTTCCAGGCGTCGGTGTCGAGCATGTTGGAGTCGTGGCAGCGCCAGCACACCAGTTGGTGATCGGCGCCTTCGTCGATGCTCAGTTCCACACGCCAGCCCTGCCGGCTCCAGTCCAGGCGCACCAGATCGTCGGCCAGGCTCACTTCACGGGTCCACCAACGCGCAAGCTGCCTGGGCTCGGACAACGCGGCGCAGACCACTTCCGGCGCGGCGGCAATGACGATGCTGTGGCGGATCTCGCAATTCATCTGGTGAGCATTCGCTGCTTGGACGCCGATGATTGCCGCATTTTAACAGCCAATTGCGCTGCAGGCCCAACAGGGTCCGGTTCGCTTGTGCGGCACTCACATCGCGCTGGGTACCATCGGCCAGGTCCCAACCATGATGAGCAGGCATGACGACGCTTCCGATACCGGTGATGGACGCTGCCGCGCAGCGCGATCTGGCCACGGCCCACGCATTGCTGGAAAACCCCGGCGTGGCAGCGCAACTGGCCAATGCGCTGGGCGCGCCGATCGAGAGCCTGATCACCAAACGGCTTCCCAAAGTAGTGACCCGCAGCATCGACGGCGTGACCCGTCGCGCACTTCAGGTGGCGATGAAATCGGCGTTGCTGAGCCTGCGCGGCAAGGCCGATGCGCAGCAACCGGCATCCACGACGCGGCATACGCTGGCGGTGGCGGTTTCCGGCGGTGCAGGCGGGTTTTTCGGCCTGCCGGGCTTGATGGTGGAGGTGCCGGTGACCACCACGGTGATGCTGCGCTCCATCGCCGATATCGCCCGTGCCGAAGGTGAATCGCTGCACGACCCGGACACCGCGCTGGCGTGCCTGGAAGTGCTGGCGCATGGCGGGCGCAGCGCCAGCGACGACGGCGCCGAATCCGGCTACTTCGCAGTACGTGCGGCGATGGCGCAGCAATTGAGTGCGGCGGCCAGCTACGTGGCCGCACACGGTTTTGCCAGCAAGGGCGCACCGGCGTTGGTCTCGCTGGTCTCGCGCATCGCGGCGAAGTTTTCGGTCAACGTGGGCGAAAAACTCGCCGTGCAGGCAGTGCCGCTGGTCGGCGCAGTCAGCGGCGCCACGCTCAATACCGTGTTCATGCGCCACTTCCAGGCGATGGCGCGCGGACATTTCATCGTGCGTCGGCTGGAGCGTCGCTTCGGCGAAGATGCGGTGCGGCGCGCGTACGAGGCATTGCCGCCGCCGCGGTGATGCGTGCCGCTGCATGCGAAGGTCGCAGATGACTGCAAGGTCATCGTGCAGTAGGTGTCGCAGCCACGGGTGACGCTGGCCCAACGCAACGCAACGAAACGCGCTGCGGGCGAAGGGCCGCGGCATCCGGTTCACCGAACGGTTGCCGCCAAGCGATGCTTGGGCGCGATAATCGCCGCAACCACGACAGATGCCGATGATGCCCAAACCGTTTTCGCCAGCGTCCGCGCGCAACCGCGACCCCATTCTCGAGGTACTGCGCACGCATTTCGCCGACCGGCAGCAGGTGCTGGAAATCGGTGCGGGCACCGGGCAACACGCAGTGCATTTCGCTGCGGCGATGCCATGGTTGCAGTGGCAGGCCAGCGATCACCTCGATCATCTTGCCGGCATGCGGCAATGGCTGGACGAGGCGGCGCTGCCGAACACGCCGCCACCGATTGCACTGCAGGCCGTGCCCACGCCCACGCCCGGGCTCGCACCGCCGCCCAGCCTGCCGGTGCTGCGTGGCGGCCAGCGCGGCTTCGATGCGATCTACAGCGCCAATACCTTGCACATCATGGGCTGGCTGCAGGTGCAGGCCTTGTTCGCCGGATTGCCCGCGGTGATGGCGCCCGATGTGGTGCTGGCGATCTACGGGCCGTTCAACCGCGATGGGCAATTCACCAGCGACAGCAATCGCGCCTTCGACACCATGCTGCGCGAGCGCGACCCTGCCTCGGGTATTCGCGATGCCGAAGCGGTGGATGCGTTGGCGGCATCGGTGGGGTTGCAGTTGATCGATGACGTGGCCTTGCCGGCGAACAATCATTGCCGGGTGTGGCGGCGGCTGACGGCGGCGAGTTAATCACCGGCACTGCTGGGCGGACTTGATGGGCATGTTGTTGGTTCGGCGCGAAGTCTCACCGTGTAGCGACAAGCCTGCGCATTTGCGTGTGGAATCCAACGCGTGCTGCGTCGCGAGGCGCAAATGACGCACCGGTGAGCCGTCTGCTGCGAATCGCACCGCGGGATTCAAGACCACGCGCGACTCTGTGCAGCGGGCCATTCCGCCCTTGGCAACGTCGATCTGCAACGCCGCCTTTCCTAGGTCGTTCAAGCGCTTGTTACGGCACCCGTTGCGAAGGTCGCTTTCGCTCAAACCACCACAACGCGGCGGCCGCGCCGAGCCAGACCAGCAGCCACGGCCAGCGCGCGCCGGGTTGGGTAGCAGGGTGTGCAATGGGTGCGGAGGCAGCGCCGGCCGCCAGGGCGATGGTGGCGAGGCGGCTTTGCTGTGCGTACAGGGCCGGCGCTTCATTGGGCGCGCGGACATGGAGCCAGCGTTGGGTGTTGCCGCTCTCCAGGCGATGCCAGCCGGGGGTTGCCGGCCAGTAGCCGGCGCAACGCGGCCCATTGCCGTTGCGTTCCGGCAGTAATGGGTGGCGAGCCCGGTCAGGGTCGGTCACCAAGGCGTCGGCGTGCAGGTCGCACAGCGGCATGCGGTGTTGCGACCAGCCTTCCTGCACCGGGGTGGGCAGCGCGCCGCCTGGGCGGGCGACGGCGCCGGACAACTGCGCCCAGAGCGCGGCGTGCAGATCGCTGCGGCCGGCCAGCACCAGCGCGAAGCTGTCTTCCACCAGGCCGATGCCGATGCGCCCGCGGCCCTGGGCCCGCCACCAGCCCAGGGCGCTGCCATCGTCGGCGCGGGCGGCGACCAGGGCGTCGGTGGCTTGCGGTTGCAGGTCGCGACGTTGCAGCGGCGCCAGCGTCAGGGCGTCGCCGGGGCCGCCGGCAGGATTCGCGGGCGCGGCCGGCGGCGAGAGTCGCTGCGGTGCGGGCACCGGGCTGCTGGTGCTGCCGCCGCTGACGCCGAGGCCGAGCGCGGCCAGCGCAGCGCGGGTGTTGGCGTCCAGCGGCCCGTCGGTGCGCACCAAGACACCCAGGCCGCGCTGGATCGCGGCGCGTAAGGTCTGGCGCTGCGCAGCACCCAGTGCGACCAGGCGGCGCGGGTCGACGATCAGCAGGTCCAGCCGGTCCAGGCTGGCCGCATCCAGCGCGGCGCCCTCGCCGAGTTGCACGCCAGCGCCGACCGCGATCTGGCTACGCACGTCCAGCCCGGCATCGCTGGCCCAGCGGCGCAGGTATTTCAGCTCCGGCTGCGGCGCGCCGGCCAGGAGCAGCACGCGCATCGGCGCCATGGCAGCGATCAGCACCGGTACCTCCACGCGGCTGCGTTCTGCACCGGCGGCATCGCGTGCACGCACGGCGAACAGCACCTGGCCCGGCGCGCGCGCCAGGCCGCGCAGGCGCACGCGGCCGGCGCGGTCGGCCACGGCGCTGTCCACCACCTGCCCGGCCGGATCGAGCAGTTCCACGCGCGCGTCGGGAAGGCCCTGCACCTGCGCAGACACCGCAATGGTGTCGCCCGGGGCGACTGGCGGTGGGGGCGAGACCGCGACCACGCCGCGTGGGGCGGGGCTGAGCTTCAGCCGCAGCGGAATGTTCAGGCCCTCACGGTCGCGCGCGGGCAGGCCGCTGCCATGCACCACCAGCGCCGTGGTGCCGGGTGCGCGCCGCAGTGCGGTGGCCAGGTCCGGCACGCGCATCACGCCGGGTAATGCGGGCGCCTCGGGCAGGGCGACCCAGCGCGCGAGGTCGCCGGTGGAGATCTGCCCGGCGGCGGTGCTGGCGGTGGCGACATGCAGTTCCCCACCGGTACCGGCGCGCGGCGGGGGCAGCAGCACCGGATAGAGCAGTACCGCGAGCAACGGTTGGGCGGCGAACAGCAGCCAGAGCCGGGTGCGCGCATACGGCTGCCGGTGGTGCGCCCGCACCAGCCGCACGCAGCCGATGACGGCGATCAGCAGCAATGCCGCACCGACCAACCAGGGCAAGGAGGGCGTCATGGTTGGTGCTCCGGGCGCAATGCATCCTGAAAGCGCCCGCCGTACAGCCTTGGCGATGCGGTCCGCGCCCACGACGGCGGACCGCCTGCTGCCAGGTCTAAAGACCACCTCGGTCCGATCGAGCGGTGCACCGGGAGCAGGCGGATCAGTGCGGGACTCACGGCTGCATCTCCTGCCGCAGCGCATCCAGGTAGCGCTGGCCCCGAGCGTCGGGCGCGGCGCGGCGATGCGGTGCTGCCGACGGGGCGAGCAGGGTGCGCCAGACCTGGACGCGCAGCTGGGTGCGGCAGCGGGCGCAATCGGGTTCGGCGCGCAGGGTTTCCACGGCGGCGGCCAGGCCCAGCGGGTCGTGCAGGCGGTCGTGCTGGGTCTGCAGCCACTGCGCGTAGCGGGCCAGGGTGGCGTCGGGCACCGGGGCTGCCTCGCCCAGCGCATCCCACAGCTGCAGCGCGGACGGGTCCGGGGCCGGGCGGGTGTCCAACCCGGCGGCACGGTCGCCCAGGCCGGCGCGATCGCCGCTCAGCCGCCGGCTGGGGTCGATCGGCGGCAACTGCGTACCCACGCGCGCCAGGTAGATGCGTTCGGCCTGCTGCACCTGTTTGATGAAGCCCAGCGCCTTGTTGGCGTACGGCAGCGCGCGCTCGGGGTGGCCCTGGCGCAGCTCGCCTTCGGATTGCCACATCTGGTCCAGCGCGGCGCGCAGAAGGGCGCGGGTTTGCGGGTCGAGCAGGGTGGCGGCTTCGGCGTGGTCGTGGGTATGGCCGAATTCGGCCAGCACGTTCTCTGCCTGGCCGAAGCTGCTGCGCTCGGGCCGGCCGTCGCTGCCGCCATGGTCGTGGTCGTCCAGTGCGGCGGCGCCGGGCTCGCTGGCGTGGGCGTCGTGATCGTGATCGTGAGCGTCGTGGTCATGCGCGGCGTGCGTGTCCGAAGCAGCGGCCGGCGCGCTTGGCGCATCGGCGGTGGGCATGTCGGCGGTGGGTAAATCGTCGGCCGGGGCGTCGCTGGTGGGTGGCGCGTCGGCAGTCGGCGGACCTTGCGGCGCGCCTTCGCTCTCTTCGCCGAGGAATTGGCCATAGCGCAGCCGCAACAGGCGCTGGTCCACGCCGATGGCATCGGAGCGCTTGAGGAAGCTGGCCGCGTCCAGGCGCGGTTTCTCCTTCAGCAGTGCCTGCGCGTCGATGATGATCTGGCGCTGGCTGCGGAAGTAGGCCGGCAAGGTCTGCTTGACGCTGGCTTCCAGGCCGGAGGCCATGGTCTGTTCGGGCGGCGGCCAGCGCAGGATCACACTGGCGCTGCGGCCTTCCTGCGGGCCGGGCTGGCGGGTGTCGTGGACGATGAGCTGGGCAATCAGGTCGTCGCCCGCGGCCATGCCCAGTGCCTGTGGCTGCACAGTGGTGGCAAAGCCGCGTTGCCGGGCCGGGCCGCTGCCGGTGAGCGTGCGGCGCTGGGTGCTGAAGGTGATGTTTTCGCCGCTGCCCTGGGCCAGGGTGAGGCGCAGCTCGGCGCTGGCGGCCACGGCGTAGTCGTCGCTGGCTTCGAAACGTAGCGTCCAGCTGCGGTTGGCCGGGGACCACAGCACCAGGCTCTGTTCGGGGGCGAGCACACGCACCTGCGGTGGGCGGTCGGGCAGCACGTCCAGCCGATGCAGCTGGCGGTCGGCCGGCGCGCCGTCGATGAGGATGCGGTACAGGGTGGCGCGCTCGGCGACCCAATGGCCTTGCCACGTCTCGCTGCTGCCTTCTCGCGCCAGCGCGACGGTGCGGCCGTCGGTAAGCCGCAGGGCCACGCTGCGCGGCGCCGGGCTGACCTGCAGTTGCCAGTTCAGCCGGGTGCCGGCCGGCACCTTCGCATCCAGGCCGGGCAGGCGCGCGGCCGGCAGACCGGTGTAGGCCGGCGGGCTGCTGCGTAGCTGCGCCTGACGCAGCGTGGGGGCGCCACTGCTGGCACGCGCGGCGGCAACTCGGTCGGTTGGCGGGGTGCGTTGGGTGGCCGGTTGCGGCCACAGCAGCAACGCACCGCAGGCGAGCACACCCAGCACGCTCCAGGGCCAGGCGCGGCGCCACGGCCAGGCCGGGCGCAGATCGCGCGGGGTGCTGCGCAGGCGCTGCTCCAGCCGTTGCCGTTGCAGGGTCTGCAGCGGACCGAGTTGAGCGATCGGCGCGAACAGCAAATCGCTGCTGTCCTCCAGATCTGCATCGCGGTCCAGCCGGCGGATCAGCCAGGCCTGGTCGAGACGCCGCGCGGCCAGCAGCGCCGCGCCGCCCACTGCCAGCAGGCCCAGAAGCAGCAGCACCACGACGGCGACCTGCGCACCGGCGCGCCACGCCAGCGCCGCCGGCAGCGCTGCCCACGGCAGCCCGAACAACAGCACGCCTGCGGCCTGTCGCCGCCGTGCCGCCTGCCACGCCCGCTGCAGTGCCGGCGTGCTCATGCGGGAGTGGCCCGGCGCAGCGCGGTGGCCAGCCAGCGTTCGAGCGCAAACAGCAGCAGCACCAGGCCGATCAGCCACGGCGCCAGCGGTCGCGGCGTGGTCGTCAGGCGGGCGGCGGCACCGCGCTGCGGGTGCTGGGTCTGCGCCAGTGCGCGCTGCGGTGTGGGTGCTGGTTGCAGGGCGTCGTGCAGGCGGGTGGGGAAGTCGGCATCCAGCAGCGCCGGCAGTTGCTGCGGTTGCAATGGTGCGGCCCAGCGCAGCACGCGTCCGCGGCCGAGCGCTGCGGTATCGAGCCATGGCGCGCCAGAGGCGGTCTGTTGCACGGGCTGCAGCAGCGCGGCGAGGTTGGGCGGGAGAGGTGTCTGCGCATCCACCAGCAACTGCCCACCGGCTGCGACCCAGGCCATCACCGGCGCCGGCGGGGCACTGCGCGACAGCCACGCCACCACGGTGCCGGGACCCCAGCGCGAAGGCTGCGCGTTGGCCGGCGTGCTTATCGGCAAGCTGCCCGGCAGCGCCCAGGCGGCATGTACGGCACGCAGATAGCGCAGGGCCGGCGTGGTGCTGTCGTCGGCAATCGCCTGCAGTCGTAGCGGCGCGGCAGCAACGGGCGCCGCAAGCGGCGACTGACCGGGCACGACCTGCCAGCGCACCTGATGCGACAACTGCAGCCGTTGCGCATCCAGCGGGCCCCACTGGGCCGGCACGATCACGCTGAGCGCCGCATCCGCCGGCAGGCTGGCATCGAGCTCGCGCAACAGGCTGGAGACCGGCTGCGTCGCGCCTGCAGGCCTAGCGAGTGTCTTGTGGGTATCGGCATCCGCATCTGCATCGACCGGCGGGAAGCCCGGCGCCAGCCATACCCACCGCGCGTCCGCGACGTGGCGCAGCTGGCGTGCGGCGGCCACATCGACTCCCGGGCTGAGCGCAATGCGTGGGCGTGCATCGTCATGATCGCGCACGGCCGGTTCGGCCAGCAGCAGCGCCACCGCAACCAGCAGCAACAAGCGCGCCAGCAGCAGCGGCCATTCGTCCAGACGCACGCGGTGGCGTGGGCGCGGCAGCGCACGCAACCAGCGCAACGCGGCGAAGTCGGTCGGCCGGTGTTCGCTGCGCCGGGCCAGATGGATCAGCAGCGGCAGCAGCAACGCGGCCAACGCGGCCAGTCCCGCAGGGAAAAGCAACAGCAGGTTCATCGCGGCACCCGCCTGGCGGCGTGGTCGCGGCCGAACGGCCAACTCATCGCTGCGCACCTTCGGATCCAAACAACCGGCGCAATGCCGCGTCGGGTGCTGCGTCCAGATACTGCACTGCGTGCGTGATGCCGGCGGCCTGCCAGCGCGCCTGCTGCGCGCGCTGTGCCGCGCCGAAGCGGTGCAGATAATCGGCGCGCATGGCCGCGCCATCGCCCAGCAATTCTTCGCCGGTTTCCGGGTCGCGAAACCGGTGCCCGCCGCTGAAATCGAAATCGCGTTCGTCGCAGGTCAGCACCTGCAGTTGCATGACCTCGCGGCGCGCGGCGGCGAGTTTTTCCAGTGCAGCGTTGAGTTCTTCGTCGAAGCCATCGCCGATCGACAGCACCAGCGCATGCGTGGCGATGCGTTCCCACAACGGGCGCACGGCGGCCATGCCCGGCCAACGCCCACCGGCGCGCAGTCCATGCAGGGCCAGCCATAGCCGGTCGCGCTGCCGCGGACCGCCACCGGCCGGCACTGCCACCAGCCCGCCGCCGTGTACCGCAAACAGGCCGACCTGATCGCCCTGCTGCAGCGCGATCTCTGCAGCGCAGGCCGCCAGCATCGCCATTGTTTGAAGCCGCGTGCTGCCGGGGCGCGCGTGATCGGCCTGGCCGGCAGATGCGGTGGCGTCGAGCAATAACCACAGCGTGAGCGGGCTTTCGCGCTCGGCTTCGCGCACGAAGAAGCGGTCCGAGCGCGCGTAGAGTTTCCAGTCGATCTGGCGCAGCGCATCGCCCGGTTCGTAGGCGCGGTATTGCGCAAATTCCAATCCAGCGCCGCGGCTACGGCTGGCATGTTGGCCGATGCCGTGCGCACCCTGTGCATGACGCGCACGCAGCTGCAGGCCACGCAGGCGGCTGCGTACGTCGCTGGGAATCAATGCCGGCACGTCCACACTCACGCCGCGCGACGCCTCAGGTAGGGAATGGCACGGCGCGCAGCAATGCGGCGACCACGTCGTCGGCTGTGCGTTGTTCGGCCTCGGCCGCGAACGAGAGCAACAGGCGGTGGCGCATCACCGGCGCCGCAAGCGCCACCACGTCTTCGCGGGTGGCTGCAAAGCGGCCATGCAGCAGTGCGCGCGCCTTGGACGCCAGCACCAACGACTGCCCGGCGCGCGGGCCGGCGCCCCACTTGATCCACTGACGCACCTCGTCGCTGGCCTGCGGGCCAGGACGGCTGGCACGCACCAGACGGTTGATCCAGGTCAGCAACTCTGCGCCCACATGCACCTGCCGCACATGCTGTTGCAGCGCCTGCACGCTGGCCGCGTCCATCACCTTGGGTACCTGCGCGATTGCGCTGCCGGTGGTCTGGCTAAGGATGTCGCGCTCTTCCTGCTCGCTGGGATAATCCACCCGCACATGCAGCAGGAAGCGATCCAGCTGCGCTTCGGGCAACGGGTAGGTGCCGGCCTGTTCGATCGGGTTTTGCGTGGCCAGCACGAAGAACGGCGCCGGCAGCGCATAGGTGGTGCCGGCATAACTCACCGTGCGTTCGCTCATCGCTTCCAGTAATGCGGCCTGGGTCTTGGGCGGGGTGCGATTGAGTTCGTCGGCCAGCAGCAGATTGGTAAAGATCGGCCCTTGCTGAAAGCGAAAATGCCGATGCCCGGTGCCGTGGTCTTCTTCCAGCAACTCGGTCCCCAGGATGTCGCTAGGCATCAGGTCGGGGGTGAATTGCACGCGGCGAAACTGCAGTTCCAGCGCCTGCCCCAGCGAGCGCACCAGCAGCGTCTTGCCCAGGCCCGGCGCGCCTTCCAGCAGGCAATGGCCGCCGGCGAGCAGGCCGATCAGCAATTGCTCCACCACCGCGTCCTGGCCCACCACGGCCCGGGCCAGGGCGGCGCGCAACGTGCCCAGCTGGGAGAGCTGCGCGGTGAGGATGTCGTCGTTGGGGGAGGTCATGCGGGAACTCTCGTTGGATGGTTGCTGATGCGCGGCGCGCTTGCGCGCGAGGCCTCAGCGGTGATTCTTGATTGCGCAAGCCTGGTTCGCCATGGCGAGCACCCTGCGGCGATCAATTGGTCAATGCATACATCACGATATTGACGCCGAACTTGGTGTTGTCTTCGGCCAGAAAACGCTTGTTGCGCCAGTCGTAATCCCATTCGCAACCGTAATCCTTGTTGCTGTAGAGCACCCCGAGCCGGCCATCGATGCTGATGCCTTTGAGATAGTCGTGCACCAGGTCGTCGCCCCAGCCATTGAGTTCGAAACCGGTGGCCGGCGGGCCGTCGGGGAAGGTGAAGAAGGCGCTGTAGAGTCGATGGTTCTTGGGCAGTTTCTGCAACGCCGTCTTGCCGAAGATCGAGGTCATCTGCGCTTCGAACGAGGTGGCGAACAAACCATCGATATCGTGGTTGCAATCGTCCACGAACACGAAGCCGCCGTTACGCACATAGCGCTCGAAGTTGCGCCGCTCGGCCGGGTTGAACTCCACCAGCTTGTGACCGGACAGATAGCAGAACGGCGCCTGCAACATGCGCGGATCGGCCAGATCCAGCACATGTTCCTGCGGGTCCACCCGCAGCTGGGTGTAGTCGATCAGCGAGGTGATCAGATTGGACGGCATGCGCGCGTCCACATCCCAATCGCCGGAGTCGTAGCGCAACCGGGTGAACCAGAAATCGTAATTGCCGGCCGCCCGCACGCGCTGCGGCAGCGCCAACGCAGCGACGCTACCGAGCAACAGGCCGAGAAAGTGGCGGCGCGTCGCAGGCGCCGCCAAGTGACGTAGACCGGAAACGGAAGGTGCAGGAAAAGTATCAGGATGCAGAGAGCCTGCTGTGCTCTCCCATTCTCGAATCCCGACTCCCGATTCCCGGCTCCTACTCACACCGCATCCGACAACGAAGTAAACGTAAAGTCCCGCAGCCGCATCGGCGGAATCATCATCACGAAGTTGGATTCATCGCCAGCCACGCGCACCGGCTTGCCCAACTCATCGATGTTATTGAGCATGATCACCGGCGATTCGTTGAAGCGGAAATTCTTCACCGGGTATTTGATCTGGCCGTTCTCGATGTAGAACGTGCCGTCGCGGGTGAGCCCGGTCAGCAGCACGGTCTGCGGGTCGACCATGCGGATGTACCAGGTGCGCGTGACCAGGATGCCCTTCTCGGTACCACGCACCAGCTCGGCGATGTTCTTGTCGCCGCCGGCCATCAGCAGGTTGCCTGGCTCGCCGACCGCACGCTTGCCGTTTTTCTGCGCCCAGAAGCGCGAATACTGCAGGTTGGCGATCTTGCCGTTTTCCACGATGGACATCTTCTCGCGCGGCAGGCCTTCCTCGTCCCACGGCATCACTGCCGCACGCGGGTCCCACGGGTCGGCGGTGATGTTCACGCGCGGGTCGTAGACCTGTTCGCCGAGCTTGTTGCCGCCACCTTTCTTGGACAGGAAGCTGCGCCCCTCATCGGCCATGCGCGCATCGAAGAAATTCATCATGAACGAGATCAGGCCTGCGGCCGCCGCCGGCTCCAGGATCACCGTGTATTTGCCCGGCTCCAGCGCCTTGGCTTCGGCCGAATCGCTGGCCTTGCGCATCGCGATGCGGATGTCCTGCTCGGCCTTGAAGTCGGCGGCATCCTTCAGATTGCGGCCCACCCAGCCCGAGCCGCGACCATCTTCGGTGCGCACGGTGCAGGTGTAGTCGAAGCGCGCACCGCGCTGATAGCCGAAGTTGCCCTTGCTGTTGGCGAATGCGGTAAAGCTCTGGCCGTCTTCGAGGAAGCCTGCGGCGATCAGCCCCTTGCCCTTGCATGGGGCGATCGAGTCGGCCGCCACCTGCGCGCGGAACGCCGGATCGACCGCTGCCGTGGATTCGCTGAAGGTCGGGCTGGGCCTGTAGGTCTGCTTGTCGACCGCCGGCATGAATTCCGGGTTTTCCGGCGCCAGCCGTGCGAGGTCTTCGGCACGGCGCACCACGCGCTCCAGCGAGGCGTCGTCGAACGCGTTGATGGTGGCAACGCCCACGCGCTTGCCGAACGCCACCTGCACCTGCAGGTCGGTGTTGTCGACGATGCCGCTGGTGGACACGTTGTTGAGCGCAAAACGGATATTGCCGTCGATCGAGCCGGTGAGCGTGGCGGTGCACTCGTCGGCCTTGGACAGCTTGATGACCTTGTCCAGGATGGCCTTGGCCTGCGCTTCGGTAAGGATGCTCATGTGGGTTTCTCCTGTCAGCCGAGCGAGCGGGCGGTGCTGATGACATTGATGCCATCGAAGCGGGCGGTGGACGAACCGTGCGAGACCGCCGAGACCTGGCTCGGCTGGCCCTTGCCGTCGAAGAACGAGCCGCCCAGGCGGTAGTCGCGCTGGTCGGC
Source organism: Xanthomonas sp. NCPPB 1062 (assembly GCF_041481705.2). NCBI lineage: Bacteria > Pseudomonadati > Pseudomonadota > Gammaproteobacteria > Lysobacterales > Lysobacteraceae > Xanthomonas > Xanthomonas sp. NCPPB 1062. Next base: position 108,517 of record NZ_CM192987.1, read on the forward strand.
CACGGCGCTGCAGGCATTCCAGAACTCTGGGGTGCGGATCTGGTAGGCCACGTCTTCGAGCATGCGGGTGATGGCGCCGTTCTTGATTTCGTAGAACAGCTGGCCACCGAACTGCGCGTTGTAACGCTGCTGGTCGATGGAGAACGAGCCATCGCCGATGATGTAGATGCCGTTTTCCACGTTCTTGATCAGATCGCTCACGCTCAGCGGCGTCTTGCCGGCGGCCAGCGACACATTGGCCATGCGCTGGAACTGCACGCTCGACCACGAATCTGCATAGCAGCAGCCATCGGAGGCGGTCTTGCCCAGGATATGCGCCTGATCGCGGATGGCCTGGTAGTCCACCAGCTTGCCGTCGCGGATCAGGTCCCACTGCTTGGTCTTGACGCCTTCATCGTCGTAGCCCACCGCGCCGAGGCTACCTGCCTGCGTCTTGTCGGCGAGGATATGCACCTTGTCGCTGCCGTACTGGAAACCGGCCTTGAGCTTGTCCAGCGTGGCGAAACTGGTGCCGGCGTAATTGGCTTCGTAGCCAAGCACGCGGTCCAGTTCCAGCGGGTGGCCCACCGATTCGTGGATGGTGAGCCAGGTGTGCGAGGGATCCAGCACCAGGTCGTACTTGCCCGGCTTGACCGACGGCGCCTTGAGCTTCTCCTGCGCCTGCTTGGCTGCCGCAATCGCATCTTCCTTCATGTCGTAGGACAGGCCGTAATTGACCACGCCGTTGGGCGAGACGAACTTGCCGGAGGCGGCGCCATCGAGATATTCATAGCCCAGCCCCATCGGCGCGGACAACCCGTCGCGGGTGCGGAACTTGCCGCTGGCCTTGTCGATGGCCGTCACGCTCATCGGCGCCCAGATGCGGTGCACGTCCTGGTCGATGTAGGAGCCGTCGGTGCTGGCGAAATACTTCTGCTCGTTGACCACGAACAGCATCGAGTTGACGAAATTGGCCCCGGCCGCAGTGGCGGCGGCATTGACGCCGAGCAGCAGGTCCACCTTGTCCTTGATCGGCACTTCCATGGCGTTTTTCTTGATCGGCGTCTTCCAGCTCACCTCGCCCACGCCCGGCGTCGGCGCCAGTTGCACCGGCGTGCCCTGCACCTTGGCATTGGCCTTGGCGATCGCCGCCGCCTGCGCGGCGGCCTTGGCCACGCCCTGCTCGGTGAGCTCGTTGGTGGCGGCAAAGCCCCACGCGCCGCCCACGATGACGCGGATGCCGGCGCCGATGGACTCGGTGTTGACCACGTTCTGCACCTTGTCTTCGCGGGTGATCACGAACTGGCGCAGGTAGCGGCCGATGCGCACATCGCAATAGCTCGCTCCGGCCTGGCGCGCCGCGTTCAAGCCGGCATCGGCCAGACGCTTCTTGCGGCCCACATCGAAGGGCGTGAGCAACTGCTCGGCGGCAATGGCCTTGCCGAAGTAGGCAGGCACGATCAGCCCGCCCATGGTCAGCCCGGTGAGGGCCAGGAAATCACGTCGCTGCACGGGCAACTCCCCAATAGTCCCGCGCGGCGCGCAGGTGGTGTGGTGACACGCACATGGCTCTGCGCGCGGTATCGGCCGATTCTTGCCGGGCGATGAATGCTGCGTCAAATGACTTTCGGCAGGGGTGCGTGTGCAAACGTTGTGCGCAGGCCGATGGCGTGGCACAACCGGCGTGCATCGAGTGGATGGCGAGCGCGGCTGGCGGTGTGCGATGACTATCGCTGTACGTTGGATGCGCAGATCCATTCCTTAAATCAGGTGCAGAGCGCATGCTCTGCGCGCTCACTGCAGGGTCCTTGCCCGCCCACCATCGCAGGACACGCTGCAAGTACGTCCCTGTAAGCTCCGTGGCGGCATCCATGCCGCCAAGGGTCCCGCGACGGTGAGCAGGCAAGGACCAGTCAAGTTGGTCGGTGTGCAAAGTTTTCAGCGAGCAAACAGCAATGGTCTCGCGCGGTGCTCTCTGTTCTTCAACAAGCAACCAGCGGACTTTCTGGTGCGGTGTCCTCGCCGATTGCGGGACCGTTGGCGGCATGGATGCCGCCATCGAGCCCCCATGGACGGGTTCACGGCGTGTCCCGCGAGCGGTGAGGGCACCGCGCGCTCGACTGACCAAGCTTGAAGATAGTTAAGCGACCGCAACAAACACAATCTCAGTGCCTAAATGTGCTGAGCCAACGCAGACAACTCAATCACCACGCAGTCGATCCACCAACCCTCAACCCAACGAACGCGCGGTATTGATCACGTTGATGCCATCGAAGCGCGCGGTGGACGCGCCATGCGACACCGCCGAGACCTGGCTCGGCTGGCCCTTGCCATCGAAGAACGAGCCACCCAGGCGGAAGTCGCGCTCGTCGCACACGGCACTGCAGGCATTCCAGAATTCCGGCGTGCGGATCTGGTAGGCGCCGTCTTCCACCAAGCGGGTGACCTGGCCGTTTTCGATCTCGTAGAACAGCTGCCCGCCGAACTGCGCGTTGTAGCGCTGCTGGTCGATCGAATACGAACCGCGCCCATGGATGTACAAGCCGTGCTCCACGTTCCTGATCATGTCGGCAACCGCCAACGGCGTCCTGCCTGGCGCCAACGACACATTGGGCATGCGCTGGAATTGCACGTTCGACCACGAATCGGCGTAGCTACAGCCATCGGACGCAGTCTTGCCGAGCAGGTGCGCCTGATCGCGCGTGCATTGGTAGTCGACCAGGATGCCGTCCTTCACCAGCTCCCATTGTTTGGTCTTGACGCCCTCATCGTCGTACCCCACCGCACCCAGGCTGCCCGGCTGGGTCTTGTCGGCGACGAAGGTCACCGCATCGCTGCCCCAGCGGTAACCTGCATCGCGCTTGTCCAGGGTGGCGAAACTGGTGCCGGCGTAGTTGGCCTCGTAACCCAGCACGCGATCGAGCTCCAGCGGGTGCCCGACCGACTCATGGATGGTGAGGAACAGATTGCTCGGGTCGATCACCAGATCGTACTTGCCTGCCTTCACCGACGGCGCGGTGAGTTTGGCGCGCGCCTGCCTGGCCGCGGCGATCGCATCTTCGCGCGCATCGTAGCTGTGCCCGTAACCGATCAGCCCGCCTGGCAGCTGGTGCTTCTGGCCGGCATCGCCATCCAGATATTCGTAGCCCATGCCCATGGGCGAGGACAGCCCATCGCGGGTGCGGAACTTGCCGCTGGCCTTGTCCACTGCAGTGACGGTGAAGGGCAGCCACAACCGGTGCACGTCCTGATCGATGTAGGAGCCATCGCTGCTGGCGAAATACTTTTGCTCATTGATCGCAAACATGCGCGAGGCCACGAAGGTGGCCCCGGCATTGAGCGCAGCTGCATTGACGTCCATCAGCAGCGCCACCTTGTCCTGCAGCGGCACTTCCATGGCGTTCTTCCTGATCGGCGTCTTCCAGCTGACCTGTCCGGCCGGCGTCACCGGCGCCAGCTGCACCGGCGTGCCGCCCAAGCGCGCATTCGCCTTGGCAATGGCCAACGCCTGCCGCGTGGCGGTGGCCACGCCATCGCTGGTCAATGTGTTGGTGGCCGCAAACCCCCAGGCGCCATCGGCCAGCACGCGCACGCCCACCCCGATGGATTCGGCATTGACCACGTTTTCCACCTGCGCCTCGCGGGTGATCACGAACTGGCGCAGATAACGCCCCACGCGCACGTCGCAATAGCTGGCACCGGCAGCCTTGGCGGTGGTGAGTGCGGCATCTGAAAGGCGCCGGTTGCGTGCTGCATCCACTGGGGCAAGCAGCTGCTCGGCGGCGATTAGCCGCGTGTTGGGGAGTAGCAGCTCGGCGGCGCCGATGCCGGACAGGGTGAGGAAGGTACGACGGTCCACGTGCGGTCTCTCCAATCGATGCGTGCAGCGCGAGAGGCGCACACCGGCATCCGAGCGTTACCGCGTACACCGATTTGGTCAAGTGCTAGCGGTGTTCGATCCAAACAGTTCCCTGCAATGCAAACCGAACGTGGCCCGCATAAGCGAACGCGAGCAAGCGTGAATCGTGCGCATGGCGGTGGGCCGCGACGACGCAACCTTGACTCGGCTGCGGATGTACCAGCGCTCCAGCGGGGCGTGCGCTGTCTATCGTACGCAGGGAAATTCGACGACACCCTCGAATCACTGCACTGCACTGCACTGCACTGCACTGCATCTGGGCGCAGGCGCACTACCGGACAGTGTCGGACGGGATGTTGAAGCCGGCACTTCAGCGCAGTCTCAGGGCGTCCCGCTACGGCGGAGCTTTCGGTCCAGTACATAGCCGAGTACGCCGCCCAATGTGATCGGCAGCAACGCGTAAATCGGAATGAAGATCAGCGCCAATGCCGACTGTGCATCGGCGCGTAAATCGAGGGTTGCATGCGCCCAGGCGAGCACACCAAAGCCAAGCAGGCACGGCACCAACAATGCAATCGGCCGCCGGTACAAAAAGCTGATGCACAGCAGCGCACCCCAGGCGATCGCATTGAATCCACCCAACAACAGCCAACCACCGAGGCCGACATCCGTGTACTGGCGCAACCACCCCAGTCCGAATGGCAGGCGTGCCGCATACGGCAGCACCACGCCGGCGATCACGAGCAGGAAGCGGGCACTCGCTAAAGTCATTGCAGTCTTCCCTACCTGTCGTTCAAGAGGAAACGCTAGCGCATGCGCGTGAACCGGAGAGGGTCCTACCTTATGAAATCGGTGGGTCGTTCCAGCTGGAATATCGATTCGCCCAAGTCGTCCAGCTTCTTGGCAACGATGGCCTGCGCATCGCAGATACCCCGATTGTAGAAATAAGCTCCCACCTCTTCGGCGAAGAAATCCAGCAGAAACTCCGCATCGAAGCGTCCTATCTGCTGCTTCAGTTCCTCGGTGAAATACAGCTGGATCTTGCGCGTGATTGCCGCCCGCTCGCCTTCGCTGAATTTGATCTCGGTCATGGATGCTCTGGTTGGCTCAACCACGGTATCGGGGCGATTTGCGTTGCCACACCGGCAACTTGGGGCGATTGCCGGCGGTTGAACCCAATCACTTGCTGGTCGGCATCGAGATGAAGGGTCAGATGGCAACCGGCCAGCGGGAAGGCCGCCCTGCCCGAATGTAGTCAAGGTATTCGGACTCGGCAATCCCGAGCTTGGTCCAGCGAGTAGGGTCCGCCGCCAGGAATGTGCTGGCATACGTCACGGCAGCGGCAGCGTCCGCAAAGATGGCGGCAGGGGCACAAGGCCCGTCTGGCTCGAAATATGCGAAGTCATGCAGATCCGAATAGTCTTCGCTGCCAACGTCCTCGACGTCATACATCCATACCTCGATGCAATCGTTTGCCGGCCGTAGCTCGACATGGCGAACGTATGCTGCATCGACTGGGCTTTTTCCGAGAAATTGCTCGACCGACGTGCTGCGCCCTAATGTGGCTGGAATATCGATCGGCAAAAGATGTCGCATACGGGCTCCCTGCCTTCAAATTGCCGTTGCTCCTCAAGTAAATCGAGCCGCGCCGCGCCGCGATGCGGCGTCGGCTCGATTGTGCTTACTTGGACTGACTTGCCGCGCGCTTGAAATAGGCCGTGCGCATCATCGGGTTGCCGTCCTTGAAATACGCTTCGATTTCGGTCATGACCTTGCCGTCGGCACTGACCGTATAGGTGCGGGTGGAGGCCGGCACGCCTTGATACATCAACTGCATCACCAACACGCCGGGCTCGGGCATTTTGACCGCGGCACGGTCCACCAGGTAGGTGCCCGACGCCTGACCCGGTGTGCCGTCCAGCAGTAGCGTGGATTGCGCCTGCAACTTCGTGTCATCGTGTTCGACGATTTCGGCAGTGGTTGCCCATTTGTTACCCGGAACCTGCTTGAACTGCAGGACGACACGTTTGGGGCGTACAGCTTCCGGCATCGGCAGGCTGCTGGTGTCCAGCAGCCAGGTTCCGACCAGTGGCGATGGCGTGGTTGACGCGGAGAAGGCGGGGGTGGCCTGCAACAGGACGGCAGCCACCAGTGCAACGCGTGCGGTCTTCATGAGAACTCCCTGATCCAGACGTGATCCTTGCGGTCAGTCGGCCGACTGGTGCAAGGCAGTGCGATTGGAATCGACTTCGCGTAGACCGTCCCACTCCGGCTCCGGCCCGAGGGCGATACTCACTGCTGCCACACGTGGAGTCAAATGACGACCCATGAAGACATGTCGCGCCGGCGGCCCTCGTTTGCCATCGTCTAATGAGCGCTGCAATCAGCGGGCGCCATGAACCAAGACACCCGCACTAGGCGGGTGTCTTGTGGAATCCAGTTTGCGTGCCTTGCACGCTGCACCCGCTGCCTTACGCCTTATCGGCATCCAGGTGATATCGCGTCGCTTCGGCCACTTCGTTCTTCGAGCCCAGGAACACCGGTACGCGCTGGTGCAGTTGTGTCGGCTGGATGTCCAGAATGCGTTCGCGTCCGGTGGTGGCGGCGCCGCCGGCCTGTTCCACCAGCATGCTCATCGGGTTGGCTTCGTACATCAGGCGCAGCTTGCCCGGCTTGCCCGGATCCTTCTTGTCCCAGGGGTAGATGAAGATGCCGCCGCGGGTGAGGATGCGGTGCACGTCGGCCACCATGCTGGCGATCCAGCGCATGTTGAAATCCTTGCCGCGTGCGCCGTCCTTGCCGGCCAGCAGGTCGCCCACGTAGGCCTGCATCGCCGGTTCCCAGTGGCGCTGGTTGGACATGTTGATGGCGTATTCGGCGGTGTCTTCGGGCACGCGCATGTTGGCCTGGGTCAGCAGGAAGCTGCCTTCTTCACGCTCCAGGGTGAAGGCGTGGGTACCGTGGCCCAGCGTGAGCACCAGCATGGTGCTGGGGCCGTAGATACAGTAGCCGGCGGCGACCTGTTGGGTGCCCGGCTGCAGGAAGTGCTCATCGCCCGGCTTTTCGGTGCCCTTGGGTGCGCGCAGCACCGAGAAGATGGTGCCGACCGAGACATTGACGTCGATGTTGGAACTGCCGTCCAAAGGATCGAACAACAGCAGGAAATCGCCGCTGGGGTATTGGTCGGGCACCGGCTGGCTGTGGTCCATTTCTTCGGACGCGCACGCGGCCAGATGGCCGCCCCAGGCGTTGGCTTCGAGCAGGATGTCGTTGCTGAGCACATCGAGCTTTTTCTGTGCTTCGCCCTGTACGTTGCCGGTGCCGGCATCGCCGAGCACGCCGCCCAGGGCGCCCTTGCTCACGGCGATGGAAATGCGCTTGCAGGCGCGCGAGACGATGGTGATCAGCTGGCGCAATTCCGCATCGATACGGCCGGCGTGTTGCTCTTCGATCAGGAAGCGGGTCAGCGAGGGACGCGACATGGGAACGGGCAGCCTGTGTAGGAAGTGGGCCGCCATTGTCGCCATTGCCGCGTTAGATTTCGATCACTTGATGCGCGGTTTGCATCGCCGGTGATCGAATATGTGCGGATGGCGTGTGATAAGCGGGGGGTGTCCCGCGCTACCGCATCCAGCACGCCGTGCGTCGTCGGGGCGAGGGAGCAGCAGCAAGCACGAAAAAGCCGGGAGGCTTGCGCGCTCCCGGCTTATGACTTCAGCCGCTGTCGCCGATGGCGCTCCGCGCTGCATTACACCCGGCTGACAGTGGCCACGGCCTGGGCCACGTAGTCCAGGTTGCGCTGGCTCAGTGCGGCCACGCAGATGCGGCCGGTGCCGACGGCGTAGATCGCGAACTCGTCGCGCAGGCGGTCTACCTGGGTCCGGGTCAGGCCCGAGTACGAGAACATGCCGGCCTGGCGCTGGATGAAGTCGAACTCCGGCGCGCCCAGCGTGGCGAGTTTTTCCACCAGCCCAGCGCGCAGGGAATGGATGCGCTCGCGCATTTCGGTCAGTTCCTGCTCCCACAGATCGCGCAGCTCCGGGCTGGTCAGCACGCCGGCCACCAGCGCGGCGCCGTGCGTGGACGGGCTGGAGTAGATCGTGCGGATGATGCGCTTGACCTGCGACTGCACGGCCTTGGCTTCGGCGGCGGTGGCCGAGACCACCGACAGCGCGCCCACGCGCTCGCCATACAGCGAGAACGACTTGGAGTAGGAGCTGGCGACCACGTAGCTGTCGATGCCTTCGGCAGCCAGCAGGCGCACCGCATAGGCATCGGCCTCGATGCCCTGGTCGAAGCCCTGGTAGGCGATGTCGACGAACGGGAACAGGTTGCGTTCCTTCAACAGCCCCGCCACCTGCTTCCACTGTTCGCGGCTCAGGTCTGCGCCGGTGGGGTTGTGGCAGCAGGCGTGCAGCAGCACCACGGTGCCCGGCTCCAGCTTGGCCAGGTCGGCGAGCATGCCGTCGAAGTTCAGGCCATGGCTGGCGGCATCGAAATAGGTGTAATCGACAACCTCGAAGCCGGCCGCGCCGAACACCGCGCGATGGTTTTCCCAGCTGGGGTTGCTGATGGCGATGGTGGCGGTGGGCAGTAGCTTCTTGAGCAGGTCCGCGCCCACGCGCAATGCACCGCTGCCGCCGACGGTCTGCGAGGTCGCCACGCGGCCGGAGGTCACCAGCGCAGAGTCGGCGCCGAACAGCAGCTCCTGGGTGGCCTTGTCGTACGCGGCCAGGCCGTCGATGGGCAGGTAACCGCGCGGTTTGGCGTCCTGCGCGAGCTGCTGCTCGATCTTGTGCACGGCGCGCAACAGCGGGATGCGTCCGTTTTCGTCGTAATAGATGCCCACGCCCAGGTTGACCTTGTTGGGGCGGCTGTCGGCGTTGTAGGCCTCGGTCAGGCCCAGGATGGGGTCGCCTGGAACCTGTTCCACGTTTGCAAAGAAGGACACGGCATGACTCGCTGAAGGACGAAAGAGTGGGGTACTTCCGGATCGTTGACCGCTGCTGGGCCAAACCACTTCATCGTAGCAGCCCATGGCCGGCGTAGCATGCTTCGTTCCGTACGCAACAATGCACTGCCAGTACGGATGAGGGACACTACCTGCATGTCCAGACTCACCTTGTTGGCCGCCGCCTGCGGCCTGTTCGCCACGGGCGCCACATCGCCCGTCCTGGCCACCGATCCGGTGCCGCCCGCCTCCTCCACGCCGATCCAGCGCCTGCCCGCCGTGCAGGTGGACGCAGCGCGCGTGCGCGGGGTGGACGACTTCGACCTGCCGGCCTCGTTCACCGTGGTGGCGGCCGATGACGACAACCGCCGTGGCGCGCAGGTGTCCGAGCTGCTGGACGGCATCCCCGGGCTGGTGGCGCGCGACCGCCAGAACTACGCGCAGGACACCCAGCTGTCGATCCGCGGCTTCGGCGCGCGCTCCACCTTCGGCGTGCGCGGCGTGCGGCTGTTGGTGGACGGCATCCCGGCCAGCATGCCCGACGGCCAGGGCCAGCTGTCGCACTTCAACGTGCTGGGCGCGCAACGGGTGGAAGTGCTGCGCGGGCCGTTTTCGGCGCTGTACGGCAACTCTTCCGGCGGCGTGCTGCAGCTGTGGAGCGCCGATGGCCAGCCGGACGACCCGTGGCGTCTGCGCGCCACCTATGGCAGCAACGCCACCGTTAACGTCGGTGCGCAATTGCTCGGCCAGCAGGGCGCGGTGCACTACAACGTGGCGGCTAATCGTTTCGACACCGATGGCTTCCGTGCGCATAGCCGCGCCAGGCGCGACTCGGTCAACGCCAAGCTCGGCTTCGATCTGGCCGAGGGCCGCCGGCTGGACCTGGTGCTCAACTATCTGGACGCACCCGATGCCCAGGACCCGCTCGGTCTGACCCGCGCCCAGTTCACTGCCGACCCGGCACAGGCCACGTCGGTGGCCACCCAGTTCGATACCCGCAAGTCGGTGCGCCAGTCGCAGGCAGGCGCCATTTTCACCCAGCAATTGGATAACCAGACGCTGCGCCTGATGGCCTATGGCGGCCAGCGCAGCGTGGAGCAGTTCCTGGCCATTCCGGTGGCGGTGCAGCGCAATCCGCTGCATTCGGGCGGGGTGATCGATCTGGACAGCAATTACGAAGGGGCCGATGCGCGCTGGGCCTGGCAGAGCGAAGCGCTGGGCCGGCCGCTGCAGCTGACCGTTGGCACCAATGTCGACCGCCAGCGCCAGCACCGCACCGGTTACGAGAATTTCGTCGGCGACACACTCGGCATCAAGGGCGCATTGCGCCGCAACCAGCGCGATGAGGTCCAGAACGTGGACCAGTTCGCGCAGCTGTGGTGGCAGTGGAGCGAGCGCTGGTCGGCGCTGCTGGGCGTGCGCCATAGCGACGTGCGCTTTGAATCGGACGACCACTACATCGTTGGCCGCAATCCCGACGACAGCGGCAAGCGCGCTTATTCGGCGACCACGCCGGTGGCCGGCATTGTGTTCCGCGCCGACGAGGATCTGCGGTTTTACGCGTCGGTCGGGCGCGGTTTCGAAACGCCCACCTTCAACGAACTGGGGTACCGCAGCGATGGCGGCGCCGGCCTGGCGCTGGACCTGGGCGCGGCCACCAGCCGCAACTACGAAGTGGGCAGCAAGTGGCGCGCGCAAAGCGGTGCAGCGCTGGAATTTGCGGTCTTCCGTGCCGATACCGACGACGAGCTGGCGGTGGCCAGCAATACCAACGGGCGCAGCACCTATCGCAACATCGGCGCCACCCGGCGCCAGGGCGCGGAGCTCAGCTGGCAACAGCTGATCGGTGCCGCCCAGCAGCTGCAGCTGGCCTATACCTTCGTCGATGCCACCGTGCGCGACGGCTACCTCACCTGTGCCAGCAGCGGCTGCGCCACGCCCACCGCACTGGTGGCCAGTGGTTCGCGCCTGCCGGGCGTGCCGCGCCAGCAACTGTTTGCGCGCTGGCAATGGCAGCCGGCGCAATGGCAGTTGGCTGCCGAATCGGTGGCCTCCGGCGCCACCGTGGTCAACGACCTGGCCACCGAACGTGCACCCGGCTACGCCTTGGTGAACCTGGAAGCCTCCCGGCGCTGGACCACCACGCAGGGCGCATTGCGCGCCTTCGCACGCATCGACAATGTGCTGGACCGGCAGTACGTGGGCTCGGTCATCGTCAACGATGGCAACGGCCGCTACTACGAGCCCGGCCCGGACCGCACCTACACGGTGGGATTGCAGTGGGATTTCGGCGGCTGAGAAACATTCCACGCACCGCACACCACCACGCACCGTGGCCTCGTAGGAGCGCCCCCGGGCGCGACGAGCCTGTCCCGATCAGACCGTTCCCCACGCTATACCGCACCAGCATGATCGTCATCGACCACGCCCCCGCCGACTGGTTCCTTCTCTCCGAGGGCGATCGCTCTTGGCTGGATATCAACTGCGCGATCTCGGCCGCCGGCTTTTCGATCCTGCTGCTGTTGGACGCCACCGAGCGTGCCGCCGTGCTGGCAGGCCAGCATGCCGCCTGCGCAACGTTGGCGGCCCACGTTCAAGCCCGGCCACACGACTACGCTGCACGCGACAGCAGCGCGACCGACGGCAAGCGCGTGCTTGCGGCAGTGCGTCAATGGCGTGCGAGAGGAAGTACCGCGGCCGGCTAGTGCGCTATTGCGCCGTGCCGATGGGACTAGCCGATGGCGAGACTGAAGGTTGCGCTGCTGCCTGTGCGTGCTCGCAGCGCGTTGCGCTCTGGTAGACAGCCTCCTGCGCGAGTCCGAGCAAGTCGGCGCCGAGCCAGGCACCGTCAGATCGGCATGCTAGCCTCTGCCACGCATTCACGGCATGGAGCGCAACGATGATGGTCTGCAAGCGAACGGTCATGGTGGCGGCGATGGCGGCCGGCCTGCTGGTCTGCAACGCCGCGTGGGCAGACCACGTGGATATGCGCATCGTGCGCGACTATCCGGCCGGCACCCCGGCCATTGCACAAATCCACGCGTGGTTGCAGCAGCAATCCAGGCTGGGGACGCAGCCCAGGCAAACGCCGCCGCCGGCCGATGCCGCAGCGCTGGGCGCGGTGCGCATCAGCACCGCCATCTTCGATCGTCCGTTGAATACGCGCGCCGATGACATCAGCAACGCCGCGCCGCTGCCCGCACGCGGCCAGCCGCGCGACGAAATCACGATCGACGCCTGTACTGCCGGCCAACGCCATCGTTGGGTCTATTCCTGGGAGCAGTCCGGTCGGAGTGCCGCATGGCAGCTGCGCTCTTACCGGCTACAAACGGCAACCGACTGCCAAGTGCCACCGGAGCAATCCATGGCCATCGGCACGGCAGCAGAGCACGGTGTGACGGTAACTGGCAAACCTTAGCGCGGTTGGCAGCGTCAGCTCGGTGAATGCACAAGCCTGGCAGTCGTGTCACCGCCCGCGTTGCGTTGATTGACTCGACGTGCTTGCCGCGTGCGCTACACGCCTTGCTCTCCTCGCCGATGTTCAGTGTGTCAGTGCCTCACTGGCGAACCTGCGTTGCGACAGATGCGGCAAGCCGGCGGCCAGACGAAACGGCGCGGCATACGCCATTCTGCTGCAGTGCCATCGACGTCAGGCCGATGACGCGCTGCAGCGTATTTTTCGCGGGAATGGCAGGGTCAATCCCGGTTCCACGATGACGCAGCGCAACAGCATCGCACATGACATTGCGCTAGCACTTGCGCGGGTATACACGTTCGCATCGGACCACTTGCCAGGAGATCACGATGAACGCGCAACCTGCCACCAAGCCGCTCAACACCGATCCGCAGTCGATCTTCAAACCGCGCTACGACAACTTCATCGGCGGCAAGTGGGTCGCGCCGAAGGATGGTCAGTATTTCGACAACACCACGCCGATCAACGGCAAGGTCTTTACCTCGATCGCGCGCTCCACCGCTCCGGATATCGAAGCGGCGCTGGATGCTGCGCACGCGGCCAAGGAGGCGTGGGGCAAGACCTCCACCACCGAGCGCTCTAACGTACTGCTCAAGATCGCCGACCGCATCGAACAGAATCTCGAACTGCTCGCGTACGCCGAGACCTGGGACAACGGCAAGCCGGTGCGCGAAACGCTCAATGCCGACGTGCCATTGTGCGTGGACCACTTCCGCTATTTCGCCGGTGCCATCCGCGCGCAGGAAGGCGGTATTTCCGAGATCGACAGCGACACCATCGCGTATCACTTCCACGAACCGTTGGGCGTGGTGGGGCAGATCATTCCGTGGAATTTCCCGCTGCTGATGGCGTGCTGGAAACTCGCGCCGGCGCTTGCCGCCGGCAACTGCGTGGTGATGAAGCCGGCAGAGCAGACGCCGGCTTCGATTTTGGTGTTGATGGAACTCATCGGCGACCTGCTGCCGCCTGGCGTGTTGAACGTGGTCAACGGCTTCGGCCTGGAGGCCGGCAAGCCGCTGGCCAGCAACCCGCGCATCGCCAAGATTGCGTTCACCGGCGAAACCACCACCGGCCGGCTGATCATGCAGTACGCCAGCCAGAACCTGATTCCGGTGACGCTGGAGCTGGGTGGCAAATCGCCCAACATCTTCTTCGCCGATGTGATGGCCGAAGACGACGATTTTCTCGACAAGGCGGTGGAAGGCTTCGTGCTGTTCGCCTTCAATCAAGGCGAAGTGTGTACCTGCCCGTCGCGCGCGCTGATCCAGGAATCCATCTACGACAGCTTCATGGAAAAGGCGCTTGCGCGCGTGGCGGCGATCAAGCAGGGCAATCCGCTCGATCCCAACACCATGGTCGGTGCGCAGGCGTCCAGTGAGCAGCTGGAAAAAATTCTCTCCTACATCGATATCGGCAAGCAGGAAGGTGCGCAAGTGCTGATCGGCGGCGAGCGCAACACGCTCGAGGGCGACCTGGCCGGGGGCTTTTACGTCAAGCCCACGGTGTTCAAGGGGCACAACAAGATGCGCGTGTTCCAGGAGGAGATCTTCGGCCCGGTGGTCTCGGTCACCACCTTCAAGGACGAAGCCGACGCGCTGGCGATCGCCAACGACACGCTATACGGCCTGGGTGCCGGCCTCTGGAGTCGCGACGCTTCGCGCCTGTATCGGATGGGCCGCGCGATCCAGGCTGGCCGCGTGTGGACCAACTGCTATCACGCCTACCCGGCGCATGCTGCATTTGGCGGGTACAAGCAGTCGGGCATCGGCCGCGAAAACCACAAGATGATGCTCGACCACTATCAACAGACCAAGAACCTGTTGGTGAGCTATTCGCCGAAGGCGCTGGGGCTTTTCTAACGGCAGCTGCGTGGCTGACCGCCTCGATGTTTGCGCACACGAAAGCCAGCCGGGCTTGTTCTGCTGCACCATCGATGCAAAGGCATGCACACGGTGTCCGCGTGCATGCACGCCCGCACATAGCGGCAGGGTATGGTGCTCGACAAGGCGGCCGGAGCGGCCGCAGGAGTTAGCCGATGCAAGACAGCACCACGCGCACTGAGCTGCCGGCCCAGGTAACGGCCACGCTGGCGGCACTGCAGCTGATCGACAAGCTGCGTGCCCAGCATGGCGATGTGTTGTTCCACCAATCCGGCGGCTGCTGCGATGGGTCTTCGCCAATGTGTTTTGCGGTCGGCGAATTCATCGTCGGCGACCGCGACGTCTTGCTGGGCGAGATTGGCGGCGCGCCGTTCTACATCAGCGCGCCGCAATTTGAATACTGGAAGCACACCCAGCTCATCATCGATGTGGTGCCGGGGCGCGGTGGCATGTTTTCGCTGGAAAATGGGGAAGGTGTGCGCTTCCTGGTGCGGTCGCGGCTGTTTGATGATGATGAATTCGCACGGTTGCAGCAGGCCGGCCGGGCGTGAGCCACGCGGTGAGATTTGCCCCGTGATCACGGATCGGCCTGGTGCAGGTTGGTTTGTCTTTCAACCCACGCTTTCAGCCAGAGACCCGCCAGGAACACCTCTTCAGTCATCGGTCCCCGTCGATGGCGCGCTTCCCGGCTTCTTGGCCGGCGTCTGGTCATCGGCAGGAATCAGGCGCCCGGGCGCATCGCCGGCGCCGCGGTCTTCATAGTGTTCGGCGTCGCGCTTGCCGTGTTGTTCGCCCGGCTGGGTGGGTTGGTCGCGTAACGGGTCGCGGGACATGGTGGACTCCTGACAGCAAGATGGGCGAGCAGTTCACCGCGCCTGCGGTGAAGGGCACGCAAATCGCGCAATGCAAGCGAATTTCTCACGCATGGCTCACGGCAGCGGCGTTACTGATGTCAGCCCCCATGCCGCACCGTGGAGCCGCCCATGCGCCCCCAGGATCGCCGTCCCGACCGTCGCCTGTTCAGTGCCCATGTCGAGCCCGCTCCGCCCAGGCGCGCGCCGCGCAAGTCACGCATGCCGGATACGGCTGGCGTGGCGCAGGATTTCCATTGCTACAGCCTGGCCGACTACCAGCGCCGCCGCCGGCGTGGCGGGCCCACCTGGCGCGATTTATCGCCGGCCTATGCGTTTGCGCGGATCACCCACGCTGCCGATTGGCCGCGCGGGGCCGATATCGATTGCGAGCAGGCCCTGGCTGCGCAGTGGGACAGCATGCGTGGAGCCTCGCGATTGGACTGGCCGCATGTGCGCGACATTGTCGAAGATGCCTGGCTGGCCCTGGACCACATTCCCGAAGCCGCAATTCATGGAGCAGCGCACTGATGGCACGACCGATCTGGACCGGCACCCTTTCCTTCGGCTTGCTCAACGTGCCGGTGTCGTTGATGTCGGGCGAGCGCAAGGTGGATCTGCATTTCCGGATGCTGGATTCGCGCGACAAAAAACCGATCCGCTTCGAACGCGTCAATGCCGACACCGGCGATGAGGTGCCGTGGAAGGAGATCGTCAAGGCATTCGAATACGACAAGGGCAGCTACGTCATCGTCGAAGAACAGGATATCCGCTCTGCGGCGCCGGAAAGCCATGAAACGGTCGAGGTGGAAACCTTTGTCGATGCAGCCGACATCGACCCACGCTATTTCGAAAAGCCCTACATCCTGGTGCCGGGCAAGAAGGCCGAAAAGGGGTACGTGCTGTTGCGCGAAACCTTGCGCGACACCGGCAAGGTAGGCATTGCCAAGGTGGTGATCCGCACCCGCGAGTATCTGGCGGCGGTGATGCCGCAGGGCGATGCATTGATCCTGTTGTTGCTGCGTTATCAGCAGGAGGTGGTGGACCCGCAGGACTTCAAGCTGCCGGCCGGTGCGGTGGGCGAGTACCGCATCACGCCCAAGGAACAGGAGATGGCAAAGCAGCTGATCGAGTCGATGTCCGGCACCTGGCAGCCGGAGGATTACCACGACGAATTCCGCGGCAAGCTGGAAAAGATCTTGCGCAAGCGCATCCAGGAAAAGGGCGGCACGACCACCGTGGACGTGGAACCCCCTCAGCACGAAGACGCCACCACCAACGTGGTGGACTTCATGTCGTTGCTGCAGAAGAGCCTGCAGGCCAATACGCGCACGCCAGCCAAGAAATCCAGCACGGCCGAAACGGCAAGCGCACCTGCAAAGAAAGCGGCGACCAAGAAAGCGGCGAAGAAAGCCGTCAGGAAGACCGCAGGCAAGGCGGCCAAGAAGACTGCCGCCAAGACGGCCGCGCCCAGGCGCAAGGCGGGATAGGCGGGGGCGCAGCACGGACGGTACGGGCGGCATGCCCGCCTGTCGGCGCGCGCTTGGCCGCGAATGGTGAGGCACTTTCTGTCAGCTGCCTGGCGAACCGCTCACAGCGCTCGATCACGCGCTACGGTCTTGCGGCGTCAAGGCGAGATCGTCTCTGCCCGCTCGCGCGTCACCCGGCTCAACGCGTCGGCGCTGATCTCGGCGATGGAATGCGTGCCGGTCAGCGTCATCGCCACGCGCATTTCCTTTTCGATCAGGGTCAGCAGGTTTTCCACGCCGGCCTGCCCGGCGGCCGCCAGCGCGTAGACGAACGCGCGGCCCAGCAATACCGCATCGGCACCGAGCGCGAGCATGCGCACCACATCCAGCCCGCTGCGGATGCCCGAATCGGCCAGAATCTTCAGTTCGCCCTTTACCGCATCGGCAATGGCTGGCAGCGCGCGTGCGCTGGACAGCACGCCGTCGAGCTGACGGCCGCCGTGGTTGGAGACCACGATGCCGTCGGCGCCGAAGCGCACCGCATCGCGTGCGTCCTCCGGGTCCAGGATGCCCTTGATCACCATCGGCCCGGTCCAGAATTCGCGGATCCATTCCAGGTCTTTCCAGGCAATGGACGGGTCGAAGTTGGCGCCCAGCCAGCCGATGTAATCCTGCAGGCCGGTGGGGCTGCCGCGGTAGGCGGAGATGTTGCCCAGATCGTGCGGCCTGCCGAGCAAGCCCACGTCCCACGCCCAGCGGGGGTGCGTCACTGCCTGCAGCATGCGCCGCAGCGAGGCATTGGGCCCGCTCATGCCCGAGTGCGCATCGCGGTAGCGCGCGCCCGGCGTGGGCATGTCCACGGTGAACACCAGCGTGGTCACGCCCGCGGCCTTGGCCCGTTCCAGCGCATTGCGCATGAAGCCACGGTCCTTGAGCACATAGAGCTGGAACCACATCGGCCGTTCGATGGCCGGCGCCACTTCTTCGATCGGGCACACCGACACCGTGGACAGGGTGAAGGGAATGCCGCGCGCGGCCGCCGCACGCGCGGCCTGCACTTCGCCGCGGCGTGCATACATGCCGGTGAGGCCGACCGGCGCCAATGCCACCGGCATCGCCAGGGTTTCGCCGAACAGCTCGGTGCTCAGGCGCAGATCCGACATATTGCGCAGCACCCGCTGGCGCAGCGCTACATCGGCCAGGTCCGAGACATTGCGCCGCAAGGTGTGTTCGGCATACGCGCCGCCATCGATGTAATGGAACAGGAAGGGCGGCAGGCGTGCTTGCGCAGCGGCGCGGTAGTCGGAAGCGGCGGAAATGATCATCGAAGACGGGACGGCAGCGGCGGGGAGCGGCCGAGTGTAAGACGATCCATCCAAGACGGCACGGCACCGGGGCAGCGAGTCGGCACTCTAGGTCTGGATGCGGCTCGAGACAGTGCCATGCCCGTTGCAGTGCGCCCGCTTAGGCGGGCGCAAAATGCCCGTGAAACCCTAGCGGTAGCGCGTACGGAAGCCATGCCTGGGCCACCGGCCCGGCATCGATATGTCGTGCGTCCAGCACCATCAGCCCGGTGCGGCCGCGGCGGGTGTCCAGCACGGTGCCGACCAGCCAGCCATCGTCTGGGCGGTCGCTGCCGGGCCTGGGGACGAACACATGTTCCTCGGCCAGCACGTCCGGACCATAGCGATGCACCTGGCGGCGGTCGCGTTCCAGGTCATAGCCGGCCACGGCATTGAGGAACGGCGAGTTGTTGGGCCCATCGATGCATGGCGCATACAGGCGTGCGCCGGTGGTGGTCGGGGTGCGGCGGTCGTACAACGGCAATTCCAGGTTATCCACCGGATGCGGCTGCCAGTGCGCGCGGCCGTTGCTCAGGTCCAGATGCAGGCTGCGCAGTTGCACCTGTGATGGTGCGGCCGCCGGGTCGCCGTGCATGGCCGCACGCATTGGCGAGCGCGCCTGCTCCGGATCGTCGTACACGATGGCGCGCACCACGATGCGGTCGCGATGCGCATAGGCGTCGGCAAAGTGGTATGCCACCGCAAAGTCGGCTTCAAACCAGCGTGGTTGGTCCAACGCATCCTTGGGCACCACCGCAATCCGCGATGGCGCTTCGGGCGTAAAGCGCAGTCTTTCGAAGAACGCGCCCTCGCCGTCCAGCCGGCGGTACGGCGCCATGACCAGAATCAAATGCCGATCTGTCATGGCAAAGCTGTGCATATAGCCGGGGGCGTCGGTGTGCAGCAGCTGCACGTGACGCAACGTGGCATCTGCGCCCAGGTGCCAGAGCACCACGCCGCTGGCGCCTGCCGCATTGATTGAGCCGAAGTTCCATGCGCTGCCGTCGCGGTCGATCAATGGGTGTGCGGAAAACGGCATCGCAGCCAGATCGTCGCGCCAGGTCACCGGGCCGAGCGTGCGCAACGCATCCGGATCCAGCTCGATCGCCGATCCCGCTTCCCATAATGCGAACAACCGGCCATTGAGCATCGCCACCGAGGTATTGGCGGTGTTGACGTCGTCGTTATTGCGGACCGGCTGCATGTCGGGCACGGAGGTGCCAGCGGCGCGATACAGAAAACGCCCGGCCTGCTGTTCCTGGGTGAATTTATGCGTCGCCACCATGCGCCCGACGTGCTGCACCTGGGGGCCGCCCAGCTGCCAGCGATGCACCATGCCATCGCCATCGAACCAGTGTTCGTAGCGGAACCCGGCGCGCTCGGTCCAGGCCGGGCCATTGCGATACAGGCTGCCTGCCAGTCCTTCGGGAAGCTTGCCCTGCACTGCCGTGGTGGTCGGCCCGAAGGTGGGGCTGGTCACGCTGCGCCAGCCCAGCAGCCACGGTGTGCGCTGCACCTGTGTATGAAACGCTGCCGCTTCTGCGGCGTGTGCAGGCAGACTGCGTAACATCCAGCTGCCGAACGCAGCGCTGCCGCCGGCGGCCAACAGGGATTGCAGAAAGCGACGACGGTGCATGGCAGCGCTCCTATCGCGTGCCGGTGTCAGCGCATTTGCACGCTGATGCGCTTACCGCTGGCCGGCAGGTCGAAGACGATCTCGTCCAAGCCAGGCTTGCGCATGCCGGTGGGGTTGTTGCTGAAGCCATATCCTTCCACCGGCATGCCGATCAGGTTGGTGTCCAGCTTGCCGTTGGCGTTTTCGTCGTGATTGATCATCACGGCATAACGGCCGGGCGGAAGATTCTTGAACTGGATGTGCGGTGTGCTGCTGGTGATCGGCAGCGTCTGCGCCTGCACCGGCGGCTGTGCACTGTCCAGTTGTGCGGCCGAGGCGATCACCGCGATGCGCAGCTTGCCTTGTTGCGAACGCAAGCCGCTGACGTCCACGTTCAGGTCGGCGGCGTGCACGCCGGCGCTGCCGAGCAGCCATGCGAGCGCAACAACGGTATAGGGACGGGCGAGCATGCAACTCTCCTGGCAACGATAGGGATGCGACGCGGTGGGACCGATCGTACGCAGCGTATCCACCTTGCTGCGCTGGCGGCCGTCGCAGATCGGACCGTGAGGGGCCGCCCATACTTGCAGCAGCCCGCCAGGTGGCATGTCGTGTGGGCCGAACCTGGGTGCAAGCAGACGAAGCACTGCCTGGCATCCATGCGACGCCGCTGCTGTCTGCGCCGTCACCACACCAGCGGCAGCAGGCGCCGGCTCTGCTTCGCATACGCCGGGTAAGCCACCGGGAAGGCGCGCTGCAACGCGGCCTCTTCGATGCGAATGCGGTGCAGGAAGACCCAGGTCACCGGCACCACGATCGCCATCACCGACAACGCATTGCCCATGCCCAGCGCCAGCCCGTAGAACGCCAGCAGCGCGCCGGTATACGACGGGTGCCGCAGCCAGCGATACGGGCCGCGACGCACCAGCTGGTGATCGGGCTGGATGGTCACGTCCACCGTGAACCAGCGCGCCAGCACCTGGATGGCCCACACGCGCAACGCCAGCCCGCTGCCGATCAAGGCGCAGCCGGTCCACTGCAGCGGCCCCGCCCAACCCTGCGGCCAGTGCGCCAGGCCGCTGTAGGCCAGCATCACTGCAACGGCCACCGCCGCAGACAACACGCGCCACAGGTATTTCAGGGTGCCTTGATCGTGCGCGCCACCATCGCCGGCGCGGCGACGGCGGCTGAGCAGCAGCTCATAGCCACCCCAGACCAGATTGAGCGCGATGAACAGACTGGAAGCGGACATGGTGTGACTCCTTGGCAACGCGGTGAGTGGATGAGGCCAGTCTGCGCGCGCACTGCACCCATGCCAGGGGCCGCAGGTCATCGATCCCACCTGCCAGAAGTCACCTTCTGCCTGCGCACCATTGCCGAGCGCCTGCATGGCGGTCAGCATCGCCGCATGAACTCTTCCTTCCGCCACCTGTTGCACCCCCTGCGCCTGGCCGCTGCGTTCACCATTGCCGCGGTCGCGCTGTCGTTCATGCCCGATGCGTCTGCCTACGGTGCCTGGCGCTGGGGCGCGCTGGCCGGCTTTACCGCATTGTTCGTCGTGCACACCGTGTTGCCGCAAACGCATGCATTGCGCACGGTGGCCACCCTGCTGCAGGCGGCGTTGGCATTGCTGCTGGTCTGGATGGAGCCGCGTGCCGGCACCGCGCCGGTCCTGCTGGTGATGCTGGTGGCGCAGGCGGGCATGACCTGGCCGCCGTTGCGCGTGCTGCTGCTGGCGCTGGTGTTGAACGCGGGCATGTACGCGGTGCTAGTGCACGCCGGCTTCGATCGGGCCTTGTTGATCGTGAGCATCTATGCCGGCTTCCAGGCCTTTGCCGCACTCACCGCGCATTACGCCCGCAGTGCCGAGCGGGCGCGCGACACCTTGGCCTACGTCAACGCCGATCTGCTGGCCACCCGCGCGCTGCTGGCCGACAGTGCGCGCGATGCCGAGCGTTTGCGGCTGGCGCGCGAGTTGCACGATGTGGCCGGGCACAAGCTCACCGCCATGCGCATCAACCTGCGCCTGCTCAGCGCCGACCCGGCCCTGGCGCAGCGCGACGAGGTGGCGGTGGTGGAGCAGTTATCGGCCGAACTGCTGTCGGACATCCGCAACGTGGTGCAATCGCTGCGCGACGACCAGGGCCTGGACCTGCAGACCGCCTTGCGCGCGCTGGCCGCCCCGTTCCCGCGCCCGACGCTGCGCCTGCAGATCGATGCCGACGTGCGTGTCACCGATGCGCGCGTGGCCGAGCTGCTGCTGCGGCTGGTGCAGGAAGCGCTGACCAATGCCGTGCGGCATGCCGACGCCGATGAAGTGGCCGTGCACCTGCATTGCGAAGGCGCACAGTTGCACGTGGACATCTGCGACGATGGCCGCCGCGCCGAGCGCATCCGCGAAGGCAACGGCATTACCGGCATGCGCGAACGCCTGGCCGCATTGCACGGCCAGCTGGACCTTGGCCGCACACCCACGGGCGGCATGCACCTGATTGCGAGACTACCGGTATGAGTTCACGTCGTATTGCCCTGGCCGACGACCAGATCCTGGTGCGCGCCGGCCTGCGCGCGTTGTTGCAGCAGCAGGGCGTGGAGGTGGTGTGCGAGGCCGACGACGGCCAGGGCCTGCTGGATGCGCTGGCCATCCATACGGTGGACGTGGTGCTCAGCGACATCCGCATGCCCGGCCTGGACGGCATCCAGGCACTGGAGCAGCTGCGCGCCCGCGGCGACCGCACCCCCGTGCTGCTGCTCACCACCTTCGACGACAGCGACCTGCTGCTACGCGCCAGCGAGGCCGGCGCACAGGGCTTCCTGCTCAAGGACGCCGCCCCGGAAGACCTGCGCGAGGCGATCGAGCGCGTTGCCGCAGGCGACACCCTGCTGCAGCCGGTCAGCACCGACCCGGTGCGCGCCCGCTACCAGTTCCGCGACCAGCAGGCCCCGCGGGAGACCTTCAACGAACGCGAGGTGGCGATCTTGCGCCTGCTGGCCGGCGGCTATTCGAACAAGGAAATCGCCCGCACCCTGTTCCTGGCAGAAGGCACGGTGAAGAACTACGTCTCTACCATCCTGGAAAAGCTGGGCACCCGCGACCGCACCCGGGCGGTGTTGAAGGCGATCACGTTGCGGGTGATTTGAGGGCGGGGAATCGGGAATCGGGATTTGGGATTCGAGATTGGGGATTCGGAAAAGCGGGCAGGTGGGGACCGGATCGGAAAGCCCTAGAGCTAAAGAGAACCTAAGCCCCTCTCCCTCCGGGAGAGGGGTTGGGGTGAGGGTACGGCGGAAGACAGCCAACGCGAACGAGCTCAGCCGTGGCCTGAACTTGCAGTCGGCCTCACCGGCCGATCCCGCCATGCATCCAGCGCGCATCGCCATCTGCAACGACGCGCCACCTTCTCCGAACGGAGAGGGGACCGAAGTCTGCTCGCTGCCCGATACGAAGCAAGCCCCTCTCCCCTCGGGAGAGGGGTTGGGGTGAGGGTACGGCCAATACCACTTGCTGCCGTTTCGCCCCCCCAGACACGCTATCCCGAGTGCCGAGCTCGTTCAGGCCTGCATTTCTATGTGACTGTTCCATAAGGGTTTATGGGCAACCGCCAGCGTCGGCCGGCAACCGTAAGGTTGCCGTCAGGTCTGGCGCGGGGCCGCGCATGAAGGTGATCCGGCGGCCAGCGACGCCGCCCGGGGACGCGCCGCGCTCCGGTCTGCTGCGGAGTCCGTCATGCGCCTGGTCCGGTCGTGGTTCGTGTTGATCGTCGTGCTGTTCACCAGCGCCTGGGGGGCGTCGACCCAGGCCGAATTGCCGGTCAGTTGGCCCCGCGCAGCCCTGCCGATCCAAACGGTCGCCGAACGCGACATGCGGGTCGTCGTGGGATGCGCGTCGGCAGTGCAGGGAACTGCTGCCCATGCCTGTGATCGACTGATCAGGCGCTTCGATGGAGAAGGTTGCCGGCAAGGTCTGGCGAGTCGCCCACGCCAGGTCGGCCAAACCGATGACCCTGAATGCGCGGGCATCGGCACGGGCACGGCCGGCACGTGGTCGAGCCGTGGCCAGATCAAGCCGGCTTTCAGCAACGGAACCGAGCGCGACGAGCGGCTGCGCAGGTTGGCCGACATCTAGCCACGCTCCTAGGGTTACCTGGGATGCACCACGCCCGCAGCGGCGGCAAGGAGCAGGCGCCACGCAGTGCATGCGGCGCCAGATCGATGCCGCGGGCTGGCAGCAGCACGCCGTCATCCTGCAGGATCGGGCGACACGCGCTAGACGCGCAGCAACACGGTCGATGCGAAGGGACGTATAAAGACGCAAGGCCGCATGGAGCGGCCATGCTGGTGTGCAGCGTTGAGGAAGTGACACGATGGGCAGGTATCGGATTGGCTGCGCCGTTTTGGCTATCGCATGTTTGCTCATGGCCGCCACCGGCTGTGCAAAGCAGCCGAGGTTATCGTCGCGACTGATCGTGACCCTCGACGCGCCGATACTGGAACAAGGGGGCGCGGTCATCGTATCGGCGCGTCCGATTGCCGATCACCAGTGGCGCCTGCTTGAGGGCGCCAGGTCAACCAAAGCCGGGTACGAGAAAGAATTTCAAGTCACCGTTGCCTCGCCGGCATCGATCATCGAGCTGCATTACCCTGAAAGCGGAACCTATAGCTTCAAGCTGCAGCCGGCAGCACGTGCCAAAACACGTCCTCTCCAATCGCGTCGGGTGCTGATCGGCCAGGCCGACCTGACGGATCCGCAGACAAAACGCCAAGTGCATTGGCCTTCGATGAGTGTTGTCCATGTCAGCGGCAGCACCTACCCGGAAGGGTGGGCGCGCACTCTAGCGTCCACGTTCGACGTGCCTTTCAAAAGCGATGCGCCAGACAACTATGTGATATCCAGTTTTCCTGCCGGTCGCGTGATTGCCCTGACGCCCAAGGCAATCGATACCTACGTTCGGGACACCAACTGAGCACCTGCATGCAGGCGCTCCGCGGCGGCCGGGTCTCTTATTGTGTGCAACTGAGCCATCGCTCGATCGCGCGGCGGCTCCCGTCCGGCGGCGAACCGTCGGACGGAGATGGACTCAAGGATCAGTGACGCCCGAATTCGGTCGGCGAAATTTCCGGATCGTTGCCGACCTGGGGGTCGCAGCTGAAATGCGTGCCGGTGTGGGTATCTTTCACCACCACGCTGAAAAAGATCAGTGTCCGGTCTTTATTGGCATTGACCACCTGCACCCAACTGCCGTCGGAGGCAATTTCCGCCGGGCCGATCTGCCCCGTCGAATCGGAATTCAGCAGGCTGATGATCTTGAAGCGGTGGGGCACCGATTTGCAGAACGCGTAGCGCAGGGTCACGCCCTGTTCGCCTTTGCCACAGATGAGCAGGTCCGGCGAGAAGCTGTAGAAGTAGGCGCCCCTGCCGGTATTGCCGCCGAACTCAACGTGCGCCACGGTCAGTGTGATGGGGATGATCTTGGGATCGGTCATGACGTTGGTGATTCCTTGAAGAGCGGGGCATAGAGGGAAACGAATCCCGGGTGGCGGTAGCCCGCTTGATACAGCCATCCGAGCTGTTGTGTCACGGCAGCGCGCCGACCCAGATGAATCTGTGCGCGAATCCAGGGGTCGAGCAAGGTCTTGTCGCGACTATTGCCGATATCGGCGCCGAGCACTGCCACGGCACGTTGCCAGGCGGCGCGTGCACCGACGTGATCGCCGCTGGCGTCCAGCTGTTCGCCATACCAGACCAATGCAGTCGCCAGCGCCGACACGCCGATCAGGTCGGCCGGTTTGCCCTGATGCAAGGCATCCAGCCGCGCCACGATCGCCGCTAGACTGGCCGTCTGACGGTCGCCGTGCAGTCCCTGCACCCGATTCAAGCGCAGCGCGATGATGGCGTCCAGCCATTCCCATTCCGGCAGCGGCTGGTGCGCTAGCACGCCTGCCAGCGTCTGCCGCGCCTGGGTGAGTTGGCTTGTGGCAGCAGCGGCGTGCCCGTCCAGCGCGGCCACCCAGCCGGCCTGCGCATAGGCATGCGCCAGATCGCGGCGCCAGGTGCGGTTGTCCGGCTGTTGCGCAACCAGTGGTTCCAGCATCCCCACGCTGGCTTGCGCGTCGGCTTGCGCCTGCGCCAGGTGACCGCGTGCCAGCGCCAGATTGGAGGTGCGCACCAACGAGGTGGCCATGCGCCGTCGCCAGGCGTTGGCATCGGGATCGTGCTGCACTAGCAGGCGCAGTGTTTCGATCTGTTCGCGATAGCCCTGTTCGGCCGGTGCCAGCAGGCCCTGGGTTTCCTGCGCCAGACTCAGCCAGGAAAGGCTGTCGACAAGCTCATAGCGCACGGACGCGTTGTCTGGGGTACGCGCCAATACTTGGCGTTTGAGCGCGATCGAGCGGGCGAACAAGCCGATCGCCGTGTTGACCTGCCCTTCGCTACGCGCCAGCGTGCCAAGATTGTTGAGCGCGTACGACAACTCCAGTTGCCAGTGTGGATCATCCGGCGCGGTGCGCACCAACCATTCGCTGGCGGCCAGATACTGCGACCAATGGGTGCGCGCCAACGGAAACTGTTTGCTGCGATAGGCCATGTTGCCCAGCCAATACGCCGTCTGACCTATTTCCGCATGCGCGTCCACTGCGTCCGGCGCCTGGGTACGCGCCTGCTCGGCAGTGGACGCGGCACGCGTGAATGCGGCCTGCGCCTCTTCCAGCTTGCCCTGATTCATCAGCACTTCGCCGGTGGTACGCAGCGCACGTGCGTGGTTGATCAGATCACCGGTTGCCATGCCCGACTCGGGCAGATCCTCCAGATAACGCAGCGCACGGCTGCCGACGCTATCGAGCAGTTTGAGGTTGCCCACGGTGCGCAACTGCTCGGCCAGATCGCCCAGCATGTAGCCCACCAGTTGCTGCGCTTGATCGCGGCGTTGTTCGGCCACTTGCTGGGCCTGGCGCGCCTGCCAGCCGAGCAGCAGCGAGGCGCTGGCCAGCACCGCCAGCAGTGCGGCGGCGGCGGCGTATACGCTGCGGCGCTGGCGTTGCGAGCGTTCGCAGGCGCGCAGGAAGGCATGATCCAGGGCGTCCAGATCCTGCGGCATGCGTCGCGCAGCCTCGCGTGCTTCGCTCAGCGGGCGGCCGCTGTTGAGCAAGTGATCGCTGCGCCGGCCTTCGGCGGCCCAGCGTTGTGCCGCCAGTTGCAGCCGCTTGCGCGCCTGCAGCAGGCGGCGGTTTTCATGGATCCACTCGGCCGCACGCGGCCACTGTCGCAACAAGGCTTCGTGCGCGACCGCAAAGCCCGGTTCGCCGGCCACCAGCTCGCTGACGAACAGGCGCGCATGCACGAACGCATCCACCAGCACGCGCGCTGCGCCACTGGCCGGCAATGCCGACCACAGCGCACGCCGTGCGGTGACGGCATCGCTGTCTGGGTGGATCACGCTCAGCAGCGTCAGCACTTCGCCCAACGCGGCCTGCGCATTGGAGGGCAATGCGCGAAACGTCTGCTCGGCATGATGCGCCAGCGCGCCTTCCAGGCCGCCCAGGGCGCGATACGCGGCAAATGTCAGCAAGCCGTCGTCGCTGCGCTGCGCATGCAGGGCATGCAGCAGATGTTGCAGCAACGGCAACGCATCGGGCTGGCGCGTGGTGGCATCGCGCAGCACATCGTCCAGGCGGCCGGCGCCGCTGTGGTCTTCTTCGAAGCGCAGCCCGGCCATCGCTGCCGGCACGCGGATGATCTGGCCAATCTCGCCATCGCGTGGCGGCAGCAGATCCACGTGCCCATCGCCGCGTTTGAGCTCGACGATGTCCGGCAGCGCATCGATCAGGCGCGGATAAAAATCGCTGCGGGTGAGCATCAGCACGGCCACGTGCGCGCTGGCGCACAGCGCGTGCAAGGCGGCCGCCAGTGCAGCGCGATCGGCGGCCGTGATGCCGGGCGTGGCCACCATCGCTTCGGCATGGTCGATGACCAGCAGCAGATGGCGCCGGGTGTGCACGTTCTCGCGCGCCGGGCCGGTTTGGCGCATCGCCTCGTCGATGGCCGCATGCAGCGGCGCAGGTTGCTGCAGCCATTCGGGCAGGCGTGCCGTCTGCGCTGGCGACAACACCGCGCGCCCGCCTGGTGCCCACTCGCTTAATGCGCGTGCGAGCGTATCCAGCACATCGCCGCCGCGGCATTGCGCCAGGTTGCAGTACGCCACCGCGGTGGCCTCCAGCCCATCCAGGCCGCCGGGCTGGCACAGCAACGGCACCACGCCGGCGCGCAGCAACGAGGTCTTGCCGCAGCCGCTGGCGCCGCTCACCAGCACCAGGCCACGCTGGCTGTGCAATTGCGCGCGCAACGCGCCCAGCACCTGCGCAATCGCATGGCTGCGGCCGAAGAACACGTCTGCATGTGCCGGGTCGAATGCCTGCAGCCCCATGTACGGGTTGCCGTGCCCCCACGCCTGCGGACCGATCACCGCACCGCGGTAATCGTCGGGAAACACCACCTTCGGCAGCAGCCGGTAGCCACGCTTGCGGATGGTTTCGATGAAGCGCGGCTGGCGGCTGTCGTCGCCGAGCTTGCGGCGCAGCTGGGCGATGGTCTTGTGCACCGGGTTATCGCCGTAGAAGCTGCCGTGCCACACCTCGATCAACAACTGCTCGGCGCTGATGACCTCGCCGGCGCGCTCGGCCAGCGCGATCAGCACTTCCATCATGCGCGGTTCCAGCGTGATGGTCCGGCCGTCGTCGATCAGCGTCAGCCGCTCCGGCTCGACCAGCAATGGCCCAAGACGGAACCGCGGAACGGAGCCCAGCTGCGTGACGCGCTCGCTTCGAAGAGACATCGCTCAAATAACCGGTCGCACAACTGGAAGGGGCCTCGACAATCGCCCTCAGGCGCGGCCAGGCACGGCACGGCAGGGCCGAAACGTAGCACAGCCCGCTGCCGGGTAAGTCGATTGCGGTCGCTGTTCGTTGCGGCGCGCGCGCAGGTGCAGGCGTCAGGCTGCCCCCGCGGTGGCCCTCACGTGCTTCCATACAGCGGCGTGTGTTACGCATCAGGCTGTTTCGCGCGCGCCACACGCACTAAGATGCCGCCAGCATCTTGCTGACCAGGAGTCCACGTTGATCATCCATCCCAAAGTGCGCGGCTTCATCTGCACCACCACGCATCCGCTTGGCTGCGAGCGCAATGTGCTCGAGCAGATTGCCGCAACGCGTGCGCGTGGCGTGCGCACTGACGGCCCCAGGAAAGTGCTGGTGATCGGCGCGTCCAGCGGCTACGGCCTGGCCTCGCGCATCACCGCTGCCTTCGGGTTCGGTGCGGACACGCTGGGCGTGTTCTTCGAAAAGCCCGGCACCGCCAGCAAGGCTGGCACGGCCGGCTGGTACAACTCGGCCGCATTCGACAAGCATGCCAAGGCGGCCGGGCTGTATAGCAAGTCGATCAATGGCGATGCGTTTTCCGATGCCGCACGCGCGCAGGTGATCGAGCTGATCAAGACCGAGATGGGCGGCCAGGTCGACCTGGTGGTGTATTCGCTGGCCTCGCCGGTACGCAAGCTGCCGGGCAGCGGCGAAGTGAAGCGCTCGGCGCTCAAGCCGATCGGGCAGACCTACACCGCCACCGCCATCGACACCAACAAGGACACCATCATCCAGGCCTCGATCGAGCCGGCCAGCGCGCAGGAGATCGAAGATACCGTCACCGTGATGGGCGGGCAGGATTGGGAATTGTGGATCGACGCGCTGGAAGGCGCCGGTGTGCTCGCCGATGGCGCGCGCAGCGTGGCCTTCAGCTATATCGGCACCGAAATCACCTGGCCGATCTACTGGCATGGCGCACTCGGCAAGGCCAAGGTCGATCTGGACCACACCGCGCAGCGCTTGAATGCACGCCTGGCCAAGCGCGGTGGCGGCGCCAATGTGGCGGTGCTCAAGTCGGTGGTCACCCAGGCCAGCGCGGCCATTCCGGTGATGCCGCTGTACATCTCCATGGTCTACAAGATCATGAAAGAAAAGGGCTTGCACGAAGGCACCATCGAGCAGCTCGACCGCCTGTTCCGCGAGCGCCTGTACCGCGAAGACGGCCAGCCGGCGCAGGTGGACGACGCAAACCGCCTGCGCCTGGACGACTGGGAATTGCGCGACGACGTGCAGGACGCCTGCAAGGCGTTGTGGCCGCAGGTCACCACCGAGAACCTGTTCGAGCTTACCGACTACGCCGGCTACAAGCACGAGTTCCTCAAGCTGTTCGGCTTCGAGCGCACCGACGTGGATTACGACGCCGATGTGGAGACGGACGTCACCTTCGATTGCATCGAGTTGGGGTGATTGCCGGGATTAGAGATTGGGGATTAGATTGGCAAGAGCGGTGGATGGCTGCATCGCTGATCTTCGGCGGACCCGAACGTTTTGCGGCAAGGACAACCGGCACGCGATGCTGGTTGCCTTTGCTGTGACGAACCCCCACTCCCTCATCCCAAACTCCGCCCCCAATGGACAAACTCATCGCCCATCTCGTCCTGGCCCTTTTGGTCAGCGGCGTCTGCGCCGTGCTGTTGCGGTTTATCCGGATGCACGGCGCGCTCAAAGCACTGATCAATCTGCTGATCACCACGACCGTGGTCTGCGCCGTGGTGATGCAGGACGGCTCGGCACCGCCGTGGCAAAACGCGCTGTTGATTGCGTCGTTCTTCAGCATTCCGGCATCGGTCTGCGTGGTGTTGGTGAGTACCGCAATGGCATGGATCATCAACAAACGCCGCGCACGCAGACCGGCTTGAAACCCGTGAGCGCTGCAGACAACACCTAGCGAGCATCTGCCCACTGCCCGCAGACCACGCCTGCTGGCACGCAACGCCTGCTCGTCATTAGAGAACGCGCGCTGTGATTACCACCTTCAGAAAAAGCGCAGAAATCCAGCGCTCTTCCGATTCCCGATTCCCCAATCCCGATTCCCAGCGCGTCAGCGCTTCACATCAAACCGCGCATCGCCCACGCAGGCCTGCACATCGGCTACCGACAGCGGATTGAAATCGCCGGGAATCGAATGCTTCAGGCAACCGGCGGCCAGGCCGAAGCGCGCCGTGTCCTCCAACGACCAGCCTTCGATCAGGCCATGCAGCACGCCGGCCGCAAACGCATCGCCACCGCCGATGCGGTCGATGATGGGGGTGAGTTCCTCGCTGGGCGCACGCGCCACCGCGCCATCGCGCGGCACCAGCATCGCGCCCAGGCTGTGGTGGTCCACGTTGTGCGCCACGCGCTGCGTGCACGCCATCAACTGCAGCTGCGGGAAGGCAGCGAAGGCTTGCTGCGCGGCCGCTTCCACGCGCGCTTCCAGCGTGTCCTGCGCAAACTCGCCGCCCAGCACCACGCCGATGTCGCGGTAGTCGGCAAACACCACATCCGCGCAGGCAAACAGCTGATGCAGGATGCCGCGCGCATCGCCCTGCCAGCGTTGCCACAGCTTGGGCCGGTAGTTGCCGTCGAACGACACCTTGACCCCGGCCGCACGCGCGGCACGTGCCGCCGCCAGCGTGGCCTGTGCCACCTCCGCGCCCAATGCCGGGCTCACCCCCGACAGGTGCAGCCACTGCGCGCCTTCCAGCAGACGCGGCCAGTCGTAGGCGTCGGCCGGTGCCAGCGCAAAGGCCGAGTCGGCGCGGTCGTAGATCACTTCGCTGGGGCGATGGATCGCCCCGGTAGTCAAGAAATACAGGCCCATGCGGCCGTCCACGCGCCGCACATGGCGGGTATCCACATCGTGCCGGCGCAGTTCGCCCAGCACCGCGGCGCCCAACGGGTTGTCCGCCACCGTGCTGACCATGGCCACCTCGTGGCCGAAATGCGCAAGCGATACGCCGACGTTGGCCTCCGCACCGCCGCAATGCACGTCCAGCCGAGGCTGCTGCAGCAGCAACTCATGACCAGGCGCCCCCAGGCGCAGCAACAACTCACCAAAACACAGGATACGGGCACGGCTCATGCGGCAATTACCTCGGCTGGGTGATGCGTGACGCGGTGGGGGCGCCTGCACGCATTTGGATGACCATCGGTGTCATTCTAGCTGGCACGAAATGCCGGCTGCTACGGCCATGATGCGACGTGAAGTGACCGCTTGCACCCGTTTTTCGGAAATTTGGTGGCGTTTTCTGCTGCGCTGCAAGATGTTACGGGACGATTCAGCTGGTAACGTCGCTTTGACCAGCGGTGTCATTGCCGCTCTCAACCCGCTATTTCACATTGTTCATGGACCCTTGGGAGGGGAGGACATGCAATTTCGGACCACCAGCCGGAAGACACCGGTTACCTTGCTTGCGCTGTCGATCGGCTTGGCGCTGAGCGGCCAGGCTGCCGCACAAGATGCTGCCCAATCGCCCGCCGAGCCCGCCGTCGACCTGGACACTGTTACGGTGACCGGTTACCGCGCCAGCGTCGAGAAGGCCCTGGACATCAAGCGCGGCGAAGCCGGCGTGGTCGATGCCATCGTGGCCGAGGACATCGGCAAGTTCCCCGACCTCAACCTGGCCGAGTCGCTGCAGCGCATTCCTGGCGTGGTGATCACCCGCGACGCTGGCGAAGGCCGCGCCATCACGGTGCGTGGCCTGGGCCCGGAATTCACCCGCGTGCGCATCAACGGCATGGAAGCGCTCACCACCGTGGGCGCCGGCGACCAGAGCGGCGGCACCAACCGCGGCCGTGGCTTCGATTTCAACGTCTTCGCCTCGGACCTGTTCTCGCAGCTGATCGCACGCAAGACGGCCTCGGCCGATGTGGAAGAGGGCTCGCTGGGGGCCACCGTCGACCTGCGCACCGCGCGCCCGTTCGACTACAGCGGCTTTACGTTTGCCGCCAGTGGCCAGGCGGCCTACAACGCCATGGCCGAGAAGGCCAACCCGCGTGTGGCTGCGTTGATCGCCAATACCTGGGCCGACAACACCTTCGGCGCCTTGCTGTCGGTGGCCTACACCGAGCGGCAGGTGCTGGAAGAAGGCTCCAACACCGGCCGCTGGGCCAACGGGACGAGCAACGGCAACTTCAGTGCGGCATCGCCATTTGCGGCCGCACGCTCGGCCGACGTGTACCACCCGCGCTTCCCGCGTTATGTGCAGATGGAACACGACCAGCAGCGCCTGGGCGTCACCGGCTCGTTGCAGTGGAAGCCCACCGACCGCACCACCATCTCGCTGGACGCGCTGTACTCCAAGATCGACGCCACGCGCGATGAGCATTACATCGAGGCCATCTCCTTCAGCCGCGGTCGCGACAGCGGCACGCCGCGCCGCGCCGACCGCGACGGCAAGCCGGCCACCATCGTGCGCAACGGCGAGATCCGCAACAACGCGCTGGTGTACGGCGAATTCGACAATGTCGATATCCGCTCGGAGAACCGCCACGACGAGTGGAACACCGAATTCAAGCAGGTCAGCCTGGATCTGGAGCACCGCTTCAGCGATGCCTTCTCCGTGTCCGGCCGTGTCGGTACCTCGCGCTCGGCGCACGAGAACCCGGTGCAGACCACCATCATCATGGACAAGTACGACGTCGACGGGTACAGCTACGACTATCGCGGCAACAACCGCGCGCCGGTGCTGAACTACGGCATCGACCCGACCAATCCTGCCGGGTGGGAACTGGCCGAAATCCGCCTGCGTCCGCAGACGGTGGACAACGATTTCGATACGGCGCAGATCGACTTCAACTGGAACATCAGCCCCGGCTTCCGCCTCAAGGGTGGCGTGCTGGCCAAGGACTACACCTTCAGCACGGTTGAGTTGCGTCGCGCCAGCGAAGTGTCGGTGCCGACCTTTGCCAATGGCACCCGCATCGTGCCGACGGACCTGACCGAGCAGGCAGGCCTGAAGGGCATCAACGGCAGCCCGTCCAACTGGGTCGTTCCCAATCTGGATGCCGTGGCCAACCAGCTCGGCATCTACAGCAACACCGGCACCTACGCCGTGGCGCCGCGTGCCAACAACACCCGCAGCGTCGAAGAAAAAGACCGCGGCGTCTGGTTGATGGGCGAGTTCTCCACCGATCTGGGCTCCATCCCGCTGTCGGGGAATTTCGGCGTGCGCTATGTGCGCACCGAGCAGGAGTCCACCGGCTATGCGTTGATCAACAACGCGCCGGCGCTGACCACGGTGGGCCGCAAGTACAACAACACGCTGCCCTCGTTCAACCTGGTGGCCGAGCTCGCGCCCGACCTGCTGCTGCGTCTGGGCGCGGCCAAGGTGATGTCGCGTCCCGGCCTGGGCAGCCTCACGCCCGGTGTGACCGTGGCCGTGGCCGGTGGCGCACGCACCGTGTCCGGCGGCAACCCGGATCTGGATCCGATCGAAGCCACCAATGTCGATCTTGGCCTGGAGTGGTACTTCAACGAAGGCGCGATGCTGGGCGTCGGCGTGTTCTACAAGGACATCGAAAGCTTCATCCAGACCGCACGCGAAGTGCGCCCGTATTCCAGCAGTGGCCTGCCGGCCTCCTTGCTGGATGGCACCGGCGCCAGCATCAACGACGACTTCACCTTCAGCATTCCGTTGAACACGCCCGGTGGCGAGTTGAAGGGCGTGGAAGCGAACTATGTCCAGCCATTTACGTTCCTGCCGGGCAAGTGGGCCAACCTGGGCGTGCAACTGAACTACACCTGGGTGGATTCGCAGATCCAGTACCTGTCCAGCACCGGCGCACCGGTGATGAAGAACGACCTGACCGGGCTGTCGCGCTCGTCGTGGAATGCAACCTTGTTCTACGAGGGCGAGTCCTTCGCCGGCCGCATCTCGGCCACCAATCGCGACGACTACCTGACCCAGGCCCCGGGCACGGAAGCGGGATTCAACGTGGATGGCGTGCACGGCATGACCGGCACCACCATGATCGACGCCTCGCTGCGCTACAAGATCAGCAAGCAGCTGGAGTTGAGCCTGGAGGGCATCAACCTCACCAACGAAGCGTCCGACGAATGGGTGTGGTCGCCGCAGACCGGCGAGTTGCCGCTGCAGTACACCGAAACCGGCCGCCAGTACTTGCTGGGCCTGCGCTACAAGTTCTAAGTGCAGCCAAGTCGCGCCAAGAGATATCCGCCCGCTACGTACATCGCGTAGCGGGCGCGAGATCGACGGTGCAGCGCATCTGTACGACGCACCGCTGGCCGCACACCGCTGCACGCCATGCAGTGGTGGATGGCAACCCGCCCGCGCCGCGCACAACGCACCGCCCTGGTCATCAGCGTGCATCCAGTGGCGACCAAGGTGCGATGCACGGGCAGGCTGGCACCGCGTAGTCTATGCAGGCCATCGCGGCGCCGGGCAAGACATGTGGCAGACCCGTGCCGGCGTGGGGCTGTCATCCCCATGCAGTTTCGAATATTCGCCGCGCGGTGACCCCGTGCGGCGATGCTTTTTGAGGAGTCAGGCAGTGAGCGTGCAGAAGTGGTGGACGAGTGTGCTGTTGTTGATTGCGCTGCCGATGCGTGCGGCCGCCGCCGATGCACCGGAATTGTTGTTCCGCGTCTCGGCCGACCAGAGCCTGCAAGCCGATGTCGCCCGCGGCGATGGCGTGCCCAATTTCCGCGACAAGATCGCGCTGGTGCCCACCGGCAAACGCGGCAACGCCATCGAATGGGCCGACGACGGTGTGCTGTCGTGGAATGCGCCCGGCAACCTCTACACCCAGCGCGGCACGCTCAGTTTCTTCTGGCGTTCGCGTTACCCGGTCGGCGAAGCGCCGTTCGTGATCTTCCGCGTCGGCTATGCCGACCACACCAGCTGGGACATGGCCTGGCTGCGCATCGACTGGAACGGCCACGGCTTCGATGCCTTCGTCACCGATGCCAATCTCGCGCGCACCCGCGTCTCGTTCAAGCTCGACAAGGCTCCGGCCGCCAGCGACTGGACCCACATTGCGTTTGCCTGGGACGAAACCCGCGGCGTGCGCCTGTATGTCGATGGCAAGGAAGCCGCACGCGCAGACTGCGGCGCGCCGTGCGCCAATGGCGGCTCGCTCGATTACGACGCCGCGCTCGACCAGTTCGGCCTCGCCGGCCGCGTGATGTCGCCGCACCAGGTGCAGAGCCGCTATAACTTCCTGCGCGGCAGCGACTTCGACGAGATTCGCATCTACGACCGCATGCTCGACGCCGGCGGCGCGGCCGCACTCGCGCGCCTGCAGGAACCCACCACCGCACCCGCCATCGCTGCGGACGCGCAATACGCCGCCTTCCTGCATCGCTACGGCTGGGACAACGGCCATGCACCGCCCGCATTGACCGCGCCGGTCACCCGCATCCGCAAGGTGGAATTCACCGACGCGCGCGACCTCAAACAATGGATGTGGAAGGCCACCGACGGCATCGCCGAAACCACCTGGCCCGGCGTCTATAACCGCTCGCGGCTGCCGGGACGCAACGACTACTTCCAGCTGCCCGACTGGAACACCTACGTCGAAGGCGGAAAAGCGCTCGACCTTACCCTGCCGGACGAGCCGTTCAACCGTATCGAACTACGCGGCGCCGCCTACGGCCAGGCCACCTACGCTGCACCTAATGCACAGCCGCAACCCCTGTTCGCACGTCAACAAGGCGTGGTGCGCAGCGTGGATCAGTTCCCCGAGCGCCGCGGCGGCACCCTGCGCTTTGCCAACACCGCGCAGGAAACCCCCATCCAGGAAATCTGGGCCTATGACGTGCAGCCTGGCGAGGTGCCCAAAGGCAGCGCGCAACTCAGCTACACCGTGCGCAGCGACATCCAGCCCGACTACGACAACCTCGCCGAACTGCGCGCTGTCATCGCCGGCCGCTACCCACCAGGCGAACGCCAGACCGTGATCGCGCTGCCCACCAAGGCGCCGGCACGCAAGCGCCCCAGCGACAAGACCGCAACAACGGACCAGCGCCCCATCGTGCACATCCTGGTGCCCTCCAGCCTGGGCGACCCGCCGCCGGATCAGGCGCTGATGCGCAGCTGGTCCTACGGCTGGGAAAACATGCACGACGGCCTGGACGGCATCGCCATCACCCTGCCGGCGCTGAACCTGCCGGCCACCCACAACGGCAGCATCCCGCTCAACATCCGCATCAAGGACCCCATCTGGCCCGCACGCGACATGATCGACGTCTCGGTCGCCGTCGCCCCCGGCCAACCCCGCACGCTGTGGCTGGACCTGCGCGACCGCATCCTCAGCAACGATAGCCTGATGCTCAGCATCGCCGCCGCCGCACCCGGCTTCGACGCCAGCGCGCTCGACGGCACCCAGCTGCAGCTGGTGTTCAAACCGCGCAATGAGGCCATCAAAGAGCACGTCGCCGACCGCTTCAACCAGGTCAAAGACAACTGGGGCTTTTTGGTCGAAGAACACACCACCTCCAAGCGCCAGCTGCTCTACAAACGGCTAGATGCCGACATCACCGATCTACTGCGCGTGGACCCGGACAACGCGCTTGGCCGCGAATACTGGAACGACATCAGCTACGCCAACCAGAGCGAGCTGCCTGTCGAACTGCCTGCCGTGCCCAAGGGCGTTCCCGCCTGGGCGTTCTGGCAGCTGCAGGACCTCAGCGCCACCCGCCGCTACATCCGCTGGTGGATCGAGCAGCGCCAGGTGGCCTACGGCGATTTCGGCGGCGGCATCTCCGACGACTCAGACCTGGTGCAGCAATGGCCCGGCGTCGCCCTGATGGGCGTGGACCCAGACATCCTCAATGCCTCCATGCTGGCGCTGTCAGATGCCAACTACCGCAACGGCATGTTCACCAACGGCCTGTCCACCATCGAAACCGACGAGCTGCATTCCTACGAGGAGGGCATCAACCTCAACAGCGCCCTGCTGTACCTCAACTGGGGCGACCCGCGCACCGTCGAGCGCCTGATGCAAACCGTCAAAGCCTTCGACACCATCATCCAGGTCAACCCGCAAGGCCACCTGCTGTTCGCCAGCAACTGGTTCGGCGGCCGCAAGGTTTATCGCGAACCCAACTGGCAATGGCAAAAACCGTACTCCTTCCCCATCGTGCACCCGGCCATCCTGCTGGGCGGCTATAACGCCGACCCCAACAGCCGCCGTATCGTCACCGGCCTGGCAGACGGCTACCTCGCTCATGCCTACACCAACGCCAAGGGCAACTGGGCGCTGCCCAACGAGATCAACTGGCAAACCGGCAAAACCCGCGGCGGCGAACTGTTCGAGGGCAGTGGCGGCGCCGACACCTTGCACACCTTCTGGGCCGCCTACCGCTTCACCGGCGAAGACCGCTATCTCAAACCGATCAACTACCGCGTCGCCAACAGCGGCCCCAACGGCCTCTCGCTGCTCAACGAAAACTTCCTCGACGTCATGGGCAAGCGCAGCGACTGGAGCAGCAAGTTAACCGAAGCAGCAAACAAGGACGACGGCAGCGCCCCGGACTTCCCCCACCACGTGGCCTGGGAACAAACTGGAAATCTGGATTATCTCGCCGCCATTTACCGCAACGAGGCCAGAGAGAAACTGCAGAACCTCTACATGAACACCGAAGGCCACTGGTGGAGCGACCGCGTGGAGT
Organism: Xanthomonas sp. NCPPB 1062; assembly: GCF_041481705.2. Taxonomy (NCBI): domain Bacteria; kingdom Pseudomonadati; phylum Pseudomonadota; class Gammaproteobacteria; order Lysobacterales; family Lysobacteraceae; genus Xanthomonas; species Xanthomonas sp. NCPPB 1062. Next base: position 146,465 of record NZ_CM192987.1, read on the forward strand.
CACCAACGGTCAACCTGCAACGCGCACGCTTAGGCGGTGTGGCCCTCAAGCGCAACCAGACCTACCCCGGCCACACCGTGAGCTGGCGCTTCAATGACCCGGAGGCCGCCACCCAAGTGGCCATCGCCATCCCCGCACCCCGGCAAGACCGCTTCACCGTCATCGCCTACAACACCTCTAATAAAACTCAGCACGCCAGCATGACCGGCTGGAACGTTGCCCCGGGCCAATGGCGCATCACCCAAGGCGTGGACCGCGACGGCGACGGCAAGATCGACGGCACCGGCACCACGCGCGAGGTGGCCTTCGAAAAAAGCGCGGCCATCGACATCGACTTCCCCGCAGGCCGCACCACCATCCTGCAGCTCGAACGCATCGCAGCCACCACCCCGGTCGAACTACGCCCGGACCTTGGCATCGGCAACGGCGATGTGCGCGTGACTGCTGATGCCATTGAAGTGACCGTGCATAGCCTCGGCCACGCTGATGCACCAGCCGGGTTTGTGGTGCTGGAAGATGCGCGTGGCAGGGAGCTGGCAAGAGCCCCGTTCCCGTCACTCGCGGCACCACGCGATCTGCAGCCAATCACCACCCAGGTGCGCCTGCCGCTAACCAACGCCGCGAATCTAAAAACCGTGCAGCTGCGTGTGATGACCGAAGGCAACGTCCCAGAGATTACCGGCCTCAACAATAGTCTCGCGCTACCCACCCCAGCCAAGCCGGCAACCACAGAGAACCGCCAATAACCCAACACACCAAGCCTTTCTCCCGCGCGTGGGAGAAGGGGCCCGAAGGGCGGATGAGGGCAAAGCCATAAAGCCAGCGATCAGTCGCGCAACCGCATTGACGCAATCCAAAAACTCGGCGAGGATCAAGCCACGCAGTACTTAATGCAGCCGCAAAGCCACACATTTCTTCAGGGGGAAGAAACAATGTTGAGAAAGGCATGGAGCATCGTGGTACTGAGCCTTGTCGCACTGAGATGCGGCATAACAACTGGTGTCAGAGGGACGTAGCTGAAAAGTGGTGACCTTCAAGCGCTCGTGGCGATTTGCCACTATCAGGGAGTCGGCGAGGATCAGGTTATGCCGTGCTTAGGCGGTCCAATAGTAGTTAGGCCCCAGGAACAAACTTTCAGTCACTTCAAAAAAGCAAGGAGAGCATATGTCTACATCGCCAGAAAAGCGGATAGACCACCTAGAAATGATCTTGGGTCGGATTCTCGACAAAGCGTTGGCTGCGGGCAGCGCTGAGAGGCAAGCTGTACAGGCTGACCTCGACGCAATCCTGAGCGCTACTTGGAAAGATTCCAATATTCCTGGTACGGCGCAGCGGTTACGTGATGCAATACCGTGACGGTAGGCTGCACTCAGCGGCTGCGGCCTAACAATTAACTCAAGCCGACGCCGCTTCGCGGCGCGGCTTAACTCAGGCGTTAGATGGGGGAGTTACCAATGAGTTTCGAGCACCGTACGACAGATGACCTAATCCGCGTTGCGGCTGCCGGCGGAGGCTTCACGCTTACCGCAACGCACCGCACAACAAACGATCTCATTCGCATTGCTGCTGCGGCTAGCGGAAAGGGCTCGCGACTCACCTTTACCGGTCTCACTCACCGTACAACTGATGATCTGATTCGCATCGGTGCGGCAAGTAAAGGCTGCGTCGTCCTTGAGGGCTAACAGCTCGCCTTCTAATAATTTATTAAGCCGATGCCGCTTCGCGGCATGGCTTAATTGAAGCGTTATACCCCCTTTGGAGTTCCACGCATGAAGCACACTGGCTCACTAGAAGATTTGCTCACGACCGTAAAGGGGTGCGGCTTCTCAATTGAACAAGTTGCAGATCAAGAGCACGGCCATCAAATCCGTACTAGAGAAGGCGCCATCATCAATTGGTACCCTGCAAAAGGCACTCTGGTTTTTCAGGGGCCGCGCGAACAGCGGGAAAGAATAGATGCTGCTTGGGCCACATATACAGGTGTCCCTGCAGCACCGGCTGCGCCAGAACCAATTGGAGAGCCGGCCGCTCCGGCCAACCCAGCAACAGCAAACAAGAAGGTTTTTCTAGTTCACGGGCACGACACCGCCGCCCGCGAGCAGTTGGAGCTCGTCCTACACAAGCTCGGCCTGGATCCTTTCGTTCTCGCAAATACTGGCGGCGGCGGCCTGACAATAATCGAGGCGCTCGAAGCTGAGATTGGCCCTCGCAACAATCAAGCCCGCTTCGGGATAGTGCTTATGAATCCTGATGATATGGGATATTCCAAAGCCGAAGGCGCAGACGCTATCCAGCCACGCGCCAGACAGAATGTCGTCCTAGAGACAGGTATGTTGATTTCTGCTGTCGGACGTCCAAACGTCGCCATTCTCAAGCGCGGCCACATGGAGGTTCCATCTGACGCACAAGGAATTCTTTACATTCCCTTTAATGACCACGTTAAAGAGGCTGTGCCGAAGCTTGCTGATCGTCTTCGCGCAGCAGGATTTGTTCTTAGCCCAGAAGCAATTACCCGGGCATCTAGCTAGGGGTATTACAATCCATTCAAGCCGATGCCGCTTCGCGACACGGCTTAATTCAGGCGTTAGGCCTTATGAAAGAGTTCGATAGCATCCATGCCGCAAGAACGGCGTCAGGTCAACTTTATATGGTAGCCTGAAACCACTTATTGTCGAGCTTGCCGCCAACGCTGCAGTTCCAAAGTGAGGGGATGCTAACTGATTAATGATAGCTACGAGCAAGCATCGCCTCAAAGTGACGGAACAGGGCCGCGCTGTTGTTGCTCCTGTGAGCGCTGCTGTTCCATCGCCAGCTCTTGTGTGCGCTCCTGTGCTAGCCGCAGGTTGACAGATTCCAGTTGCGTAAAGCTCTCTTGAACAGGCCGCTGCGCTGCATCAGCCGTCGGCATATGGGCGCGCAGCATGGCCGGATCCTTTGGATCGCCTTGTACTACAAACAGGGTCTGCGCAGCAGGCGAGTCTCTGGTTTTTTCGCTGAGCAGCACGTGATCCACCCGGGTTAGCCCATTGTCTTTGGCTAGCGTCAGCAGACTCGCGGTCATCCGCTCACTGGTCGCGTCGAACGTGCGGCCATTGGCGGCGTCTAGCTGCTCTACCTTGCGCCGGATTTGCTGATGCATGGCGTGGTCCGGGTGCCCCGCCTCTGCAGGCGTCAATGCGCGTCCAGGTTCACTCGGTGCCGCAAGATTGGGAGAACTGACGCCGCGTGCGCCGGTGTCCTTGAGCTGGACCATGCCATAGCCATCCTTGCCAAGGTCAACGATGTTGAAGGTCTTTGCAGGACCCAGTTCCAGCCCATTACGCTCCAGCTGCCTGGGGTCCAGTCCCAGCGATTTGAGATCGATGCGGACCTCTGGCGGCTTGCGGTCATGCGCGAGATGCGCGTAGCTCTGCGCGATGTGACTGATCGGGTTGACGCCATAGTAATTCCGGTAATCGGAGTCGCCATGAGGTCCTAGCGTGCCGCGACCGTCGTAGAAGCACTGTTCCACCGACTTTGTCAGCGCATCATTACGTGAGAACGGGCGCGTTGTTAGCTCTTCATAAGTCAATCCGTTGGCAAACTGCGGTGGAGCGACCCCTCTATCCACACATCGCGTGGTCGAGCGCTGGAGTAGCCGAAGTTCGACCATTGCATCAGGCATCCCAGGGTTCTGATGCTTGATGCGGTCGTGAAGCGCACGCATGCCTGAAATCTCTGAGAGCGCCTCATCCTCCCGAGTGCTATCCAGATAGACGCGTGTTGGCCCGGTAAGGTCGACCTGACCTTCGCGATTCTCGTGCGCCTCCTGCAGCCGGCTGCTCATTGTCTTTGCGAACTCTGCAAGTGCTTGAGCGCGGTGTTCTGCCAGCACGCCATGCATCGTCTCATGCCCGAGTACTTCGGTGATGTAGTCAATCCGCTGCGCGCCGGTGAAGTCGCTGAACGCTGCTGCGCTGATGTTGATCGTACCGGCGCTCCCATTATTGCCATCCTGGAAATGACCACCGTTGTTTTGGCCATGCGAGACCGCAATCGATCCGATATGCCCCTTTTCTATCGCATTACCAAGCAAGTTCGATAGGTAGGGTGATTCTGATAGCGCTTGACGAATACTGGACTCGGCCTCTTGGGGAAGGCGCGGATCGTTTGCCATGCGTCCCAGCAGAGGTTCGATTCTTGGATCGACACGTATCATGATTTGCCCCCATCGATCTGCATGCCGTAAGCGCATTCGCGCGAACCACTGTCCTGGCTGGTCCGGTAGATCAGCAACGCGACGGAGAAGCCTTGCGTACCGTTGTTTAGCGGGCGCCAATGCTGGCGCAGCCATCCTCCCTGGAAAGGCCTTTGCCCACCACGCTTGTACCCCATCTCCTCCAGTTTGTGCGACAGCGTTGTTGCATCCCAAACACAACGCGAGGTAGGCGTGCTCGTTGGGTCGATACGTTCGGGCAGACCGACGGCGACCTCCATACTTGAGAAGATCTTTTCCGAGGGGACATGGCTTGCGTAAAAGGTGTACCCGTCGCTGAGGGAAATATCTTTCATGACATAGAAAGGATGCAGGGAGTCCGAGGTGCCCGCGAACCTTGTACCCAGCGCGACCTCCAGCCGCCGGTAAGTCATGTCGGCCGGTGACTTGAATCCATCGACAAACTTCAGCAGCCGGGTTTCCAGCTCTTGAGAGCTAATGCCGGGCTTGTTTGGCTGCGAGTGATCGCCCGCGATCGGCTCCTGCACGCTGACCGGTGCTGATGCGGATGAGGTGGTGGAATCCTTCTTTGGATCGGCGCACGCGCCCTGAAGTCCCACCGCAAGGAGCAGCAATAACAGGGAAAAGAAATTCCTTCCTGTTCTTGCCTGCTTGGTATTCACAGGCTCTACGCTTCCAGGGCCCCATTTCATGGCCTGCCTCCATCGATCTTGATGCCATCAACGCACTCTTCTCGACCGTTTTGGTCATTGCTCCGATAGAGGAGCAATGAGACCGAGAACATCTGACTTCCGCCGTTGATCGCACGCCAATGCTGGCGTAGCCATCCACCCTGAAAAGGCCGCTGCCCGCCGCGCGTGTATCCCATCCCTTCGAGCGCTTTGGAGAGTGCTTCTGCTTGCCAAATGCAGGTCGACGTAGGCACGCGCGTGGGGTCGCTATGGTCAGGTAGAGTCACCGCAACCTCTATCCGCGAGAATCCATCTTTCGTTGGGCGATGCGTCGCGTAGAGCTCATAGCCATCGGCCAGAGGAACCTCCTTTACTTCACGCCACGGGTATGCCGGATCAGACGGTGGTCCAAGTTTGATGCCAAGTGCTGACTCCATCTGGGGATAGTCCAGATCCGCTGGTACTGTCAGTCCATCAATGAAGCGCAGCAGCCGGCGCTGCAATTCTTGCAGAGTGGTGTTCGCAGAGACGAGGACGGCGCCGTTGTCGGTACCTCTGCTCTTCTCTTGAGGCGACGGCGTCGCTGTCGCAGCAGATGACGTGCCTGCATCCCGCTTTGCTTCATGGGGTGTGCGAGCACATGCACTTGGCAGCGCTATTGAAAGCAGCAGCAAGGGAAGCAGGTTTCGGAAGCTAACTTTTATCATTGGGATCCTGCGACTCACGCGACATCGCGCTGCTGGCCAATTGTCACCCGTGCCGTCTGTCTCCTGCACTATCGGGTCCGAAGCTGAGTGGTGCGTTGATGATGGATATAAAGTGGGGAAGCAACTTACGGGTGTGTTGGGGATGGGCTCGCAGTAGCCCTGTCTCTGGTCCAATCCAACACTGAATCTGCTTCTTCAAATGTTGACGCAAAGATCTTCCATCAACGCTTTACGGATTGCCAGCCTCGACCGGTTGACATGACGCGCAGCGCGTAGCAGTCTCGTCGACAAGGAGCGTAGAAACTCCTCGTACAGCGGTACCCACCTCCGAAATCCCGGTGGGTTTTTTGTGCCTGCAGATTCTTGCGGGTGCAGCCGACGTAATGCTCTGCGTCGGGAGGGTGGCCAATACAACACCCGCAAGGGGAATAAGCCCGCCGTCTGTACGCGGTTTCTAACCTCCCGACATCCCGTCGCCACCCGGCGGCGGGGCTTGTTCGTCACGGAGGGCTTTGCCATGCGTCGACCCACGTCCAGTCCCAAGCCAGCGCGCAAGCGCGCCACGGTGCCGCCGCCCACCGAGATCGGCTGGCACTCGCTCGATCCCTCGATCCCGCCGCGGCCCTACCTCGAGCGCACCCCCATCCCCGAGCCCCGCCCCGACCCCGGCAAGCCGCGCCGCCCCGGCCACCCACGTGCCCCGCAACACTGCACCGTCGGCTACGGGTACTACCCCGCCAGCGACCACCGCATCCCTACCCTGTGCCTACGCGGTCGCTGGCTGGAACAACTCGGCTTTACCATCGGCAGCAGACTCAACATCCGCATGCGCAAGGGCGAGCTGATCGTCACCGTGGCGGATGATGGCGAGAAGGCGACAGATAAGGCAGCCAACAATTGACGGTAGCCACCGACTCGACGAGCTTCATGCTGATACCACTGCACACCAGCATGCGTAGCGCTGTGCTTGAGGTGTGCTCGGACTACCGGGGTACTCTGACAACTTATGCAAGCCAAATTTGCTCCGCGACTCGGCTTTACACAGAGGCTAGATCATACTTTGGCAGCGATGAAACAAGCGAACTTCTTTATCGCAGTATTGTTGGCAGTTGTCGTGGCGGCGTGCTCTCGTCCAGTCGCTCCGTTCTCACCTGCACACGTTGATCAGTCTGTATCACAGCAGAGCCGCTATCCGTTGGCAACAGAGCCATCGCTTGTCGGAACTTATTCAGGGCGGTCGAAGTCCGGGGGTGGCTACTTCTATGACCACATCCTTGAGTACAGAGTCTGGCTCCATCCCGAGCAGGGAGCGGTGCCACTGGCTGGAGACGATGACTACTTCGCCGCGTTCGCGCAATACGAGTCGGCGTTGGCCTTCTCGCAGGCGCACAAGGGTGCCGAGCCACCCGTGGTCTTGGTGCGGCAGCTGGAATCGATCAATGAACCCAGTCCAGGCGTCTATCAGCACCAAAGCGGCGCACGAATCACTGAGTGGCTGCCTCAATGGCTGCCTGGATCCAAGCGCGAGCCTGATAGCATCACCAGGTTCCTGGCCGCGCATGCGTCAACGCAGAAGTAGGCCTGGTAGTTCGTCCAAGCCGACGCCGCTTCGCGGTGCGGGTTAATTCAGACATTGGGGTCCAATGGGAGCACTAGAGTATTCCGTAGCAACACTCCGATTCTTTGGAGACGATCTGGTGCCTGACGAGATCAGCGCGTTGCTTTCGGGCAGCCCCACAGCCTCCCAGCATAAAGGGCAAGAACGTAAGTCGAAGAGCGGCGTGGTGGGCATTGCCAAGACTGGTAGCTGGAGGCTGACTGCAACGCGACGTGAGCCTGAGGATCTTGAAGCACAGATCTTCGAAATCCTGGACCAGCTCACCCAAGACTTGAGTATGTGGGCACAGTTGAGCAGTCGCTATCAGCCCGACCTGTTCTGCGGCATCTTCATGGCCAAGAGCAATGACGGTCTAGCACTTTCCGCTAAAGCCATGCTGGCGCTCGGACAAAGAGGTACCTGATTAGCCCTGACTCTCAGCCATGAAAATTGCTCGCTGCACGCAGGACCGGCTCTGGACATGGGTTGGATTGCATCATGGCCGTGGCAAGTCGCGGCAGCATCTCGCGCAAGCGGAATCGACGATTAAAACGATAGGCCGCTTCTCCCAGGTAGCGCCTTGCGTATTTGCCTTGCGCGATAGCGTGATACACGCCGCTGATGGCGCGTTTGAGATTGCCCAGCACCACGTTGAGCCAACGTGCACCGGCCGTTTCGGTCGCGGCACGACCACCGCCAGTGTCCAGCGTGGTGTGCGCGTGGCCGGCGTCTTCCAGCCGGCGGAAGCAGGCCAGCCCATCGGTGTAGACCTCGCATTCGGGCGCCAGGCGACGGGCAATCCAGTCCTGCAGCGAGGTGTTGTCGAAGCTGCGCACCGGCTCAATCACCACAAAGCGCGGCGCGGTGAAGGTGGCATCGGTCTGCACCGCAATCAGGAACGCTTGTTTGTTCTCTGATCCGCGTCCGGCCTTGCCACCGTTACGCTCGCCGCCGAGATAGGCATCGTCGATCTGCACGAAACCCGCCAATTTCCGCGTGGCTTCACGCTCGGCCATGACCTGCATGATCTTGTGCTTCATCCGCCAGGCCGTCTTGTAGTTAACCCCCAGATGACGCATCAGCTCCAGTGCGGCCATGTTGGTTTTGGTCGAGGTCAACAGGTGCAAGGCCAGCATCCAGGTGCGCAGCGGCAGTTTGGTGCCTTCGAACATCGTGCCTGCCATCAGACTGGTCTGATGCCGGCACGCGCTGCATTGGTAGTAGATCGCAGCACGCCGCTTGAAACGCGAGCGCACGCGCCCGGCACAAACAGGGCAACGAAAGCCCTGCGGCCAACGCCACGTGTAGAGCGCGCGATAGCACTTGGCCTCGGTGCCGTAGAACGCGAAGAACTCAGGCATCGACAATCCAGCCTGGAACTGCACCGCATTGATGCTCATCACGTCACCTCGTTGGCTTCAGAGTGACAGCAGCATCCACCCAGCGCGGCGCAGATCCTGCGACTGGCGGCTGAAGGTCAGGGCTAATCAGGAAGAGGTATTTCCTTAGGCCTGGATATCTATGATCCAACCAGCTAGAGATCCAATACCGCGTCAGGAAAATCTTTCAAGGCAAACCTGCTTTGGGAGCGGCTGAACTCAAACGCCAGATCTAACTCAAGGTGCCGCCACTCACCCACTTGCCCGCAACACTGCACTGTCGGCTACGGCTACTACCCGACAGCCACCAACGCATCCCCACGCTGCGCCTGCGCGGCCGCTGGCTGGAACAACTCGGCTTCACCATCGGCAGCAAACTCCACATCCGCATGCGCAACGGCGAGCTGGTCGTCACCGTGGCGGATGATGGCGAGAAGGCGCCAGACAAGGCAGCCAACAATTGACCGTAGGCACCGACTCGACGAGCATCATGCTGACGCCGGCTGCGCACCAGCACGCGTAGCGCTGTGCTGGTCGCTCACTGGCGATCCGAGCGTCTTGTGTTTTGCACGGGGGATTTCGCCGGCAAGGTAGATATCAAAGAGCTTTGCAATACGGCACATCCCGTTAGCCGTCGGTGCTAGCAGGACTGCTTTGCCGGTAAGCAGATCAGAGAAGTTAGAAAATTTGAAAGGAATGGAAACCATGAGCTCGGAAATTTACGAAAAGACAAACGCGGCGCGTGACGAGTTGTTTGGATCTCTGGGAAAGGTCGATCCTGATGTCATCGCGCATGCTATAAACCCGGCCTTTATGGGCGGGCCCAGTTGGCCTGCACTGAGGCAGGCATTCAGCGTCATTCGCACAAGCAACAGCATTAGGGTGGCAAGCAACGGTCTTTCAGACCCGTTCGATGATGTTGAAGAGCCGAACAACGGCTATAGGTTGGAAATCCTCGCGGAGACAAAAGAGAAGTTGACTGGCGACATTGCAGGGTCATGGCTTTTCAAGTTGGTCTACGCACTCTCTCAACAAGCCGCATGCAGCGGGCAGATCGCCGACTTTATCGAAAGACACGGCGTCATCACGATGGAGCTTTTCGCTCAAGATTGCGGCTTGGAGGACTTCCAGAACGAACACGGCATGGTGGGCGTCATGATTGGGGTTGAGCACCCTGAGCTCCCGAAGAAGATCCAATTTCCCGCGGAGGACGTGTTCCTGGCAGCTGTGCAGATCTTGAAGCCTGACGAACTGGCCTACGTCGCCGAGAAGCGTGCGGAAGGACGCAACCATTTACACAGCCTGATGAAGTCGTCGGGACAGTACCATTTCGTCAGCCCCGGCCGTGGGTCATTGCTGGAACATGGCGCAAAGCCGAGCAAGAAGGCTTGGTGGAACTACTTTGGGAAGGGTTAGCTGTTACCGGGAAAAGCAGCAACGTCGTTCGCTGGCCTGAGCGCAGTTTGGGAAGTGACGGCTATAACGGGTCAGGCTCGCGGAATAGTGAACCCAACCCCGTTACTAGGCGGACTAACCCACAAACGCCTGCCGATGGTCGCGAACAAAGTCATCGAATGTATGCGGCCGCTTCCCGGTGAGCCGCTCGATCTCGAACGTGGGATCGATGTCATGATGGCCTGCCACCACATCTGCGAATTGCACGGTCAGGCCTTTGGCCATCCACGGCGAGTTGCCGGTCGCACGCATCAATACGCGAAACACCGGCGTTGGCAGGTCGAGATAACGGACCTTGCGCCCGATGATTTTCGATAGACGCGAGGTCGCTGCCTGCATGTCGAGCGTCTCGGGACCAGTGAGGAAATAGGTTGCACCTGCGTGCCCTTCTTCGGTCAGTACCGTGGCCGCCACGCGTGCGATGTCGCGGGTGTCGATCCACGACACGCTGCCCCGGCCTGCCGCCATCGGGAACACGCCCTTGGCGATCGGATCCTTGAACCACAGGAAATTCTGCATATACGCGGTAGGCTTGAGGATGGTCCACGCGATGCCTGAGGCGCGCAGGTGGTGATCGATCAGGGCATGCGATTTCGCCCACGGCACCGGCGAACGCACGTTGCAATCGGATGCCGACACTTTCGCGATCCGGCCGATGCCGGCGCGCTTGGCTGCATCGATGGCGGCAGTCTCCTGAGCGACCTGCTCGGGGGTGGGCGGGGTGATGAGAAACAGCGTGTGGCAGCCCTGCATTGCGCCTTGCAGCGTTTCGGGTGTGTCGAAGTCGCCCAGTACGGCATCCATGCCCTTCTGCTGCAGGTTGTCCACCTGCTCCTGCTTGCGGCACATCGCGCGGAATGGAGTGCCCGCTTGCTGTAACTGCCTACACAGTTCGCCGCCGATACCACCCGTGGCACCTGATACCAGAATCATGATTGCGTTACTCCTGCAGTTTGACGATGGAACTGGAAGCGCTGGGCGCTTCACCCAGATACTCCGAGATGACAGCTCTCATCTCTTCAAGCGTGCGGACGGCATCGCGGATGCGATCGATGCCGATCTTGTCCGCGATTGCTTGATCGACGGGGGCAACGGCCTTTTCAGCGCCGTTGACGGCCTTGATGCCTGCGCGGGTAAGGACAACGAGCTTGGCGCGTAGGTGATGTGGATTCGGCTGGAACTCGACCAGCCCCTGCTCGGCAAGCACGTCGACGATGCGCTGCACTGCCTGTCGGGTGAGTCCCATGTTGCGTGCAATGGAAGCAGCGGGCAGCGGCGTCGGCGCGTAACGCAGCGCGGCTAGCACCTGCCACCACGCACTGGTGAGCCCCAGATGGGCAACCAGCTCGTTGCCAGCGCTGACCAAGCGGCCATTGGCCGCGAACACTGCTAGCGCCAACGCGCGGACATGCTCGTTGTCGGTCTGCATACGAAGGCTCTTTCTCAAGTCGACAACATGTTGTCAATTAAAAGGTGAGCGGCGTGTGATGTAGTTGTCGTCGAGATCGGTGAGGCCGGCTATATAGCGACCAGTGAAAAGCGAGCTCAAGATGCCACTGGCGGTGAACGAGTCTGGCAGCCGCTCTTGCTGGAGAAGCCGGCACTCGCGCCTTGCAACGCTGCCCTGGTTTTGCCAGGACCAACAACTGCCTTGGTTGGCCGTCGTGGGCGTTTGGGTATCGGTCTTGGCGCCGTCCTTGCCGTCGCTACCTCCAGCGGCATAACCGCCCGAGAGGCTGATGCCGGTGGCTTTGTAGTTGTTGGTATTGGTGATGTCGCTCACCGTCAGCGTCCCGGTCTGCAGGCGGTTGACGCCGGCATCCACCGCCGCCTGGGTGCTGGCGATCACACCGCCCTTCAGGTCGGTGTTGCCGCCCACGCGGATATTGAAGCCGCCATCGCCGGCCTGGATGCCGCTTTGCTCGGTGACGCTGGCGAAGTCGCCGTTGACCTTGTTGCTGCTGTAGCTGGCGCTTGCGCTGAAGCCGATCCCGAAGGTCACGCTGCCGCCCACCGCCTTGTCCTTGCTGGCGTAGGTGCTGGTGTCCTGCAGGCTCTCGATGTTGAGATCGCCGCCGATGTCGGCCAGCACGCTGTTGGCCGAGAGCACTGCGCCCTTGAGGTTGGTGTCGTTGCCGCTGATGAGGGTGGCGGTGTTGCCGGCCGACAGGTGGCTGTTGCGCTGGGTGACATCCATGCCATCGGCCTTGCCGCGCGAGCCGCTGGCGCTGGCGGTGACGCCAGCGGCGAAGCCGTCTGCACCGTAAGTGATGGCGACACCAACCGCTGCACTCTTGCTCTTGCTGGTGCTGTGTTGCTCGAAGGTGTCCTGCGCCGCTTCCAACGTGATGTTGTTGTCTGCGGCCAGCAGCAGGTTGTTGCCCGCCTTGATGTCGCTGCCGCGCACCAGGATGTTGCTGTCTTGGCCACCGCCGGTGGCGATCAGGTTGACGTTGCCGCCGGCCTGCAGGGTGGAGCCCTTGGAGGTGGCGCTGCGCTGCTTGGTCTCGCTCTCGCTCTGGCTGCCGCCGACGGTGACCGCGATGCTGACATTGGCCGCTTGCGCAGCGCCCTTGGCGGTGTCGGCATTCATGACGCTACTGGCGGCCTTGCCTGCGCCATAAGCGCTGTAGGCCGCAGAAGCACCCGCCAACGCCTGCATGCGCGTGTCGCCTTCGGCCTTCTTGCCGGCTTCGCCACTGTTGACCGCCGCTTGGGCCAGATTGAGCGCGGCTGCGCTCAACGTCACCGACAAGCCGCCTTGCTTGAACTCGGTGCGCTGCTCGCTGCTCGAGGTGTCATGCACCTCGGTAATGGCGATGTCCTTGGCCTTGGCGGTGAGATCGCCCTGCAAGGCCATCACGTCGCTGCCGGAGATGGCCAGCTTGTTGCCAGCGACCAGAGTGATGTTGCCCTCTAGGCTGCCGACCGTGGTGCCGGTGTGGCTGACATCGGCGATGTCGGCCTCGGTCTTGACCGTCTGCTTGCCGATAGTGAAACCAATCCCACCGCTACCGAACAGCCCGGTTTTGACCGTCTTCTTGTCGTGCGCTTCGCTGTGCGTGCTTTGTGCCGTTTCCAAGGTCAGGTTGTTGCCAGAGGCCAGGACCACATCGCCGGTGCCGACGATCTGCGTGCCTTGCGAGAGCAGATCGTTGCCTGCGGCAACCGAGATTTTTTCGCCGCTGAGCGAACTGGTGATCGCCAGGCTGTCGTGGGTTTCGTCGTGGGTGGTGACGGTCTTGCCCGACAGCGCAGTCTTCTTGCGCGTTTCCTTATCCACCACCGCATCATGCTGCTCCTGCGTGCTCAGCAGCTTGATGTCGTTGCCCGCAGCAAGTGCGATGCCACTGGTCTGGCTGGCGACCGCGGTGGAGGCCAGCGTAAGGTCGCGGCCGGCTTGCATCACGAAGTTATCGCCTGCGCCGAGCTGGGTGCCGCGCACGGCTTCGTCGTCGCTGGAGGCGGCCAGCGAGTTGCTCTTGGTGACCGTGCTGCGGTCGCTGGAGCTGCTGTCCACCGCCGCCACGCTGTTGATGTCGCGCCCGGCCTGCAAGGCCATGGACTTGCCTGCGCCCACCTGCGCGGCGGTCAGGTTGAGGTCGTTGCCGGCGGCCAGCACCACGCTGCCTGCACCTTGCACGGTGGTGCCGAGGTGGGTGATGTCGCTGCTGCGCTGGAAGTTGCGCTCGTTGGCGGTGGTGTCGGTGCTGTGGGAGAGCGTTTGCGTGCTCAGGTTGAGTTGTTGCCTGCGACCAGCTGGGTCACGCCATCGGTGCCGGCGTTGCGAATCTGCGCGGCCTGCAAATTGACGTCGCGGCCAGCCACCACTGACAACATACCGTTGCCGTTGGTGCCGGTGACGTACAGGCCGGCGACGCGCTCGATCTGGGTGGTGCTGTACTGGTGGTAGCCGCCGCCTTGAAGTGTTTCTACAGTCGAGGCAACCGGGACATCGCCAACCGCCTGCACGCTCAGCGCATCCACGGCGGTGACGGTGGCACCGGCAATGCGGATATCGCTGGCAGAGCGCAGCCCCACCTGGTCACCGCTGATGCTGCCGCCCAGGTGCTCGATGCGGCCTGCGTCGATAGACACCAGCTGGCGGCCGGCAATGGTGCCGGTGTTCTTCAGGCCACCGGCCAGGGTGACCTGTTTATGGGCAGAGAGGTATTTCAGCAGCCTGCTAAGGCTACAGCTATGAGGAAGAAAGCTGTGAAAATGAATACCCCAAAGCAAAGAAAGTGAGCAGTAAAAGAGTTATTTCCGTCTTGCCAGGCCTAAGGCCTCTAGCTATACAAAGAATAAAATTTACCGTCAATAAAAATGATAAAAAAATAAAAAGGGGTATAAGGTAAATCAGTAAAGCCCCCAAAAATTTGCAGCCCGATGTTCCGCAGTGGTATAGAATTGACCCTGCGAAATTTAGTGAAAGGATAAGCCAGAATCCGGCATTAAAGCCCCAAAGCGTATTTTTTGTTTTTTTAAACACAATATGTTGCCTTAGTTAATTGACTTATTTTGATGCACCAAAACATCATTTAGGGAGATTCGACCAGTTTATCAGAGGCGGACCAACTGGCCACACACCATACATTCCGTTAATAATAGAATTCGCTTTATTCTCACTGCATTCTTTATATAGCTTACAATCAGACAAAGGTGAATTAACAAGTGCAGGGTCTTTCCCGCCACGCAGCTCTGCTGCAGCGGCTAATACAGCTTTCTGTGCAGCTTCGGTGTTCTTGGAACTTACAGCTGCGCTCAATTGATCCAAGTTACCTGCTTGTTTTACTAGACCCTTTCCTTCAATCGCGATCTGATAAAGACTAGAAACATAATTTGCGTACGCTTGAGGATGCTTGGCCGGATCATCAGGATCGACGCCATCCGAGAGATGGCCTACAACCCCAGAATAATGTGTTCCGTCTTTCTGTACATGAGCGAAAGAATCTCCAAACGCGTGCAGAATTCTCTGATTCTCTGGGTTTGACAGTATTGCAGCTTTACCTTCGGGATTGTCTCTTAGATTATTAATTTCACTAAGAATCTCAGCTACCTGTGCACCGAGCTCCTTTTGTTTAGCCACGACCTTTAAGTGATCCGACTCCCCGTCTAACAGATGAATATTTTGCTGATCACCCTTTGCAGTGTTTCCCGCCTCAATATTTTTGATGGTAATGGCGTTGCGCGTATCCGTATCAGGTGACCAAGCTGCGAGCGCTATGGCTTTCGCATCGCGCTCAGAAAAACCCGCGAGATATAGCACAGTAGCCATAGTCGAATAATGCCCGACCTCCCCCCAATTATTGTCGACAGCATTCTTCGCTATTGAGCTGCCAACTATTGCTCCACGCAGATCATCTGTAAATGAGCCTAAAACTGCCCCGCCTAGACCTACGACTGCGCTAATCGTAGATTTTTCGTCCGCATTGAGGTCATTGCTGTCTCTACCATACAAAAACTTTGCCAAGGCCGGGGCTGCAGCTTCCGCGCCGGCAGCCGTTATCGCTCCGATCAGTTCACTTCCTCCACCAGCGGAAGCAATCGCTACGCCCAGTACTGAGTGCGCAAGCAAATGACTTGCACTTCCTTCCTCACCGCGATTGCCACCGTCCACGTCATTACGAGTAGCGTTCTCTTTGAAATACTGACCAATCTGGTACGAGGCAACTGGCGCCAAGGTGCCAGCTAAGATTTGGCCTGTGCTTCCCGATGCTACGGAAATCCCACCGGTAATTGAGCTGACGAGCACTCCGACTTTCTGAAGGCGCGCAGTTTCTTTGTCTGCTTCAACAGCAATCATTGCTAGCTGAACCTTTTGCTCGGGAGTCAACGATGCGCTCAGTACTGGATCCTCAAGAACAGCTTTTGCTTCCTTCTTCTGTCTTTGAGCCTCGTCAATGGATGCGTTGATGTCATTACGAATGCTAACGCCAGTCTGCACTACGGTCCCAATTGCAGCTGCCATTGCCTGCTGCTCGCCCAAGATCTTGCGCACGTCCGGTAGTGTGGCAACCGCTTCGTGTGCGGCACTGGCATCGGTGTTGAGGCCCGTCGCTGCGGCCGTGGTCGTCTTGCCGCCAATCTTGATGGTGCCTTCGGTCAACGTGGCGCGGGTGTAGGTCGTGTCGCTGCCGCTCTCGCTCATCGGCACGCCCGGCATGAAGCTGCCGGTATTGGCCTTGCCGTAGTTGCCGTTGGCGATGTTGTTGCCGATGTCTTTGGACTGCTCGCCAGCGGTCCGCTCGATCGGGTTGCCGTTGGCATCGGTTTGGTTGCCGGTACTGCCGAAGCCGCCGCTGATGCTGCCCGACGAGGCGCTGTAGTCCATCTGATTCTTCAGATCGGTGAACGTCACCGAGTCAGCGGTCAATTCGCTGTTGTTGGCATTGGTGCTGGCGATAGCGCCGCCGATCAGGTTCACGTTGCCGGCGGTGACGTGGTAACCGCCATTGCCCGCAAACAGGCCCGACTGCTCAACGACACCGAGATAGTTGCCGTTGGCCTTGGCCGCACTGGCGTAGCCGCTGACATCCCAGGCGGTGCCGGCCGAGATCTGCACCCGACCACCCACGCTGCTTTCCTTGGATTGGATATCCAGTTTGTCTTGCAGCGACTCGATGGTAAGGTCGCCACCAGCTTGCACGTCGATCCGGTCGCCTTTGACCACCGCGCCACGCAAGGTAGTGTCACCTTCCGACTTGAGGACGATGTTCTGGCCGGCCAGTTGTGTGCTCTGCCAAGTGCTGCCATCCACGTTGGACTTGTGGCTACCCGCACTGGCTTGCACATACGCATAGACACCGGTCTGCGCGCCGACCGAGGCGCCAACGCCGACCTCGAAGCCCGCATTGCTGCCCTTGCTCTGTTCGGTGGTGCTGGAGCTGCCCGCTTCCAGCACCAGATCGCGTGCCGAATCCAGGCTCAGCGTATCGCCGGCCTTGAGGTTGCCCTGCACGATATGCAGATCGCCTTCGGTGGTCTTCAGACGCACATTGCCACCACCGGTAATGGTCGAACCTTGCGAAATCTGACTGCTGCTATTGAAGCTGCTCTCGTTGGTGGCGAAGCCCACACCAGCTTCCACGCTGAGCAGCGAGCCACTTTGAACAGCCTTCGCCGTTTGATACGCATTCGCCGCCGCCGCCATCCCCTGCATCGCACCCAAGCGTCCATCGGACTTGCGTGCATCGTCCACATTGTTGATCAGGTCGATCAGCGGGGACTTGATGCGTGCGAACGCGCCAATCTTGAGGTCGTCGTCCTGCTGCGAGGCGGAGCTGCTTGTGTTGGCAGTCAGCAACTGGATCGATGCGGCGTTGATGTCGACGTCTTTCGCTGCGACCACATTGCTGGCCGACTGGGTGTACGTGCCGCCGGCCGTCAGGCTGACATTGCCACCGAGGCTGCCCACATTGCTGGCCACCTGCGCCACCTGCGCGTTGTCGTCGGTGTGGTTTTTCTTGTTGTAACCGGCAAAGCGCTCGGTGTCGGAGATGACCACCGTGCCGATGCCCTTGCTGGTGGACTGGTTGGCATTGCCGAGAATGTCCTGCCCACTCTGAATGGCCAGGTCGCCGGCCGCGCGTAGGCTCACATTGCCCTGGGCTGCGATGTTGCTTGCGGTCAGGGAGATGTCGCCCTGCGTGGTGGTCAGGCTGGCGTTGCCGCCGACCGACAACTGGGTACCGGTAATGGTGTCGGTCTGGCCGTTGCCGGTGCCTTGCTGGTTGTAGTTGCCGTACGGCAAGCCTGCCGCGTTGTTGAAGCCCCAGCCCTTGCCGTTGCTGGCATTGCCGCTGGACTGGGTGTTGTGCGCGACGTCGAACACGATGTCCTTGCTGGCCAGCAGCACGGCGTTGCCTTCGGCAGACATCTGGGTGCCCTGGCTGGTGATCGAGCCATCGCTGGCGAGCAGCGTGAGATTGCCGCCAGCAGCCAGTTGGCTGACGCGCGCGTCGCTGGTGCTTGCGTTTTGCGACGCGTTGGAGCGATGGCTACTGGCCTGGATCACCACCGGGGTGATCGCGGCCATGGTGCCGGCGGCAGCGCCTTCGGCATCGCGGCTGATCTTGCTCATGGTCGAGCCGGTATCGACCATGTTCTTGGTGGTGGAATCGCGGGCACCGCGGTAGGAGGCGCCCGGGTCGTAGGTTACACCCACCGAGAAGCCACTCGACTTGCTGGACTGGCTGGCCTGGTGATCGACCGTGTCCTGACGTGCCAATAACGCAATGTCCTTGGCGGCCAAGGTCAGGTCCTTGCCGGCACCGAGATCGGAGCCGGCAATGGTCAGCTGGTTGCCGGCGCTAACGACAAGATTGCCATCGGTCGAGCCCACCGACGAGGCGACTTGGGTGACGGTGCGGGTGGACTCCTGGCTGTCGCTGCTGGACTTGGAATAGCCCACGCTCGCCACACCACCGCCACTTGCGCCGGTCAGCCCCGATTTCTTCTGGCGAACACTGTGCGCTTCGTTGCTGGTGTCCTGTGCCGATTCGATGGTGACGTTGTTGCCTGCGGCGACACGTACGTCGCCGTCTGCGAGTACCGTTGAGCCCACCACGGCGAGATCGTTGCCGGCCACCACGTTGACGGTCTTGCCGCTTAGCGAGGAGCCAATGGCAAGACTATCGTGCCATTCGTCGTGCGTGGTGGTTTTCTCGCTGGAGAAGGTGCTCTTCTTGCGCGTTTCCTTGTCCACCACCGCATCATGCTGCTCCTGCGTTGCCAGCAGCTTGATATCGTTGCCGGCGGCCAAGGCGATGCCACCGGTCTGGCTGGCGACTGCGGTGGAGGCCAGCGTGAGATCGCGGCCGGCTTGCATCACGATGTTATCGCCTGCGCCGAGCTGGGTGCCGCGCACGGCTTCGTCGTCGCTGGAGGCGGCCAGCGAGTTGCTCTTGGTGACCGTGCTGCGGTCGCTGGAGCTGCTGTCCACCGCCGCGACGCTGTTGATGTCGCGCCCGGCCTGCAAGGCCATGGACTTGCCTGCGCCCACCTGCGCGGCGGTCAGGTTGAGGTCGTTGCCGGCGGCCAGCACCACGCTGCCTGCACCTTGCACGGTGGTGCCGAGGTGGGTGATGTCGCTGCTGCGCTGGAAATTGCGGTCGTTGGCGGTGGTGTTGGTGCTGTGGGAGAGCGTTTGCGTGCTCAGGTTGAGGTTGTTGCCTGCGACCAGCTGGGTCACGCCATCGGTGCCGGCGTTGCGAATCTGCGCGGCCTGCAGGTTGACGTCGCGGCCAGCCACCACCGACAACACACCGCTGCCATTGGCGCCGGTGACATACAGGCCGGCCACACGCTCGAGCTGGGTGGTGCTGTACTGGTGGAAGCCGCCGCCTTCGAGCGTTTCCACAGTCGAGGCTACCGTGACATCGCCAACCGCCTGCACGCTCAGCGCATCCACGGCGGTGACGGTGGCACCGGCAATGCGGATATCGCTGGCAGAGCGCAGCCCCACCTGGTCACCGCTGATGCTGCCGCCCAGGTGCTCGATGCAGCCTGCGTCGATAGACACCAGCTGGCGGCCGGCAATGGTGCCGGTGTTCTTCAGGCCACCGGCCAGGGTGACATCGACATTGGCGCCAGCCAGCAATGCGCCGCCGGCTTCCAGATCGCCGGGACGCAAACGCAGATAGACCTGCGGCACCAGCGCGGTGGTGGTGCTGCCATCGGGCAGGGTGACGGTCTGCTCCACCAGCCAGACGATGTCGCTGGTGAGTTGCGCCATCTGCGCATCGGTCAATGCAACGCCGGGGCGTAGATTCCAGGCCTTGCCGATGGTGGCGCCGGCATCCAGCAACGCCTGGTACTGCGCTTCGTCGCTCTTGTAGCCCTCCAGGAAACGCCGGCCGGTGAGCTGGCCGATCTGCTCGCGCACCAGTTTCTGCTCGTAATACCCATCGCCCAGGCGCTTTTGCAGCGTGTCGGCGGAATACCCCATCTGATTGAGCAGATAGTCCGAACCCAGCCAGCTGCGGTAGTCGGTGAACTGCGGGTCGGTTTCGACCAGGTAGTTACTGCCTGACGGCCTGACCGTAAACAGACTGCCGGTGGGCGCGCGCGTATCGGGCGTGCCCATGACAATCCGATCCGGCGAGCCGCCGGCCGCAGTGACCACACGTGCGCCGTTGACCGGACCATTGTTGGCGACGTTGTTCACGGCACCGCCCGCGTTGCCGCTGGCGGCCTGGGTCACGGTTGCGATGACGCGGCCGGCCGCATCAATCGAAACACTGGCCGCACCACCGACGCTGCCGCGGCCAGGGCCGGTGGGCGCTGCCTGCGAGCCGCGGATGTTGAGGTTGGCCACCGCCGCGCCATCCTGCACGTTGGGCGCATCGCGACCCTGATTGAGGTTGCTCAGGTCGCCGACATCGATGCTCAGCGTGCCGCCACTGGTAATCGCGCCACCCACTTGGCCGATCTGCTCGGAGATGGACGGGTTGCTCCAACTGCGCGTGGTGCCGTTGTAGGCCGTGGTGACGTTGCTGAAGCTGTGCGTCCGGAACAACGTGTAGGCCAGATTGGTCACGTCGGCGGTTTGGGTGAGCCCGGCCACGGATAGATCGCCGCCGGCGGCAATGCGGGCGTATTCGTTACGCAAGGCATCGGTGCCGATACGCATTGCACCGCCGGCATGGATCACGGCTTCCGGACCCGCGCCGGGCTGGAGCACGTCTTCGACCACCGTGCGCGTGGCCATGCGATAGCGCTCGTTGTCGCCCAGTCTGCCGCCGCCGGTGCCCTGCGGATTCATCAGGATGTGATCTGGGTCGGTATAGGCGAACTGCGCCATCAACTGCACGCAGTTGGTGGTGCAGGTGCCATAGGCATTGGAGTAATTGAGCGTGTCGCTTGTGTAACGGAACGCGGGTGAGCCGGGCTCGGTTTGCGACAACTCGCGGAACGGATCGTCCGCGCCCACGGTCACTTGGTCCGGATTGGCCTGATTGTCCTGGCGGCCGATGTAGTAAATGGTCAGCGTGCCCGATTGGGAATTCAACCGCGACCGCTCGCCCGTGGCTCGATACAGACCGCCGCGTGCAAAGAAATACGCGCTGGTCTGCGGGGTGACGCGAATGACCGCGCGCCGCACCTGGTAGCCATCCGGGGTGATGTAGGGTGTGTCCTCCAGAATGTCCTGAGGGTTGAGGTAGTACACCTCGGTGGCGCCGTAGTTGCTGGTGGAGCGAATATTGGACGTGTCGTTCGCGCCGTTGTTGCGCCAGCTCGGCTGATCCAGGCGCACCGGTGCCAATGTGGTGGTGGTCTGGGTGACCACGACGTTCTGGCGGATGTTGTTGATGGTGGTGGCGTGTAGATCGAGATCGCCGGCCACCTCGATGGTGGAACCGAGGTTGTCGATCTGACGCGCGATGCCGGTGGCCAGGCGATTGCCATCCAGCGTGCCACCGATGGCAGCGTCGCCATCGCTGTAGATCAAGCCGCGGTCGGTATTGCTGAGCTGGCCGACGCCCAGATCCAAGCGGTCGCGCGCCGCGACTGTGGCAACACGGGTGACGCCGGAGATGGTTTCGGCACGATTGAGCAAGTTGCCCGCGGCGATCGCGACATGGTCGCCATAGATGCGCCCAGTGCCCACATTGTCCAGCGTTGCTGCCTGCAGATGGGTGACGCCACCATCGATCAGGCCGCGGTTGACCAGTTGGCCGCCGGTTGCGATGTGGGTCACGCCCTGGCTGGTGATCTGCCCGTTGACGGCGTTGTCGACGTTGCGCGCCGCAAGATCGATAGTGCCGGCACGCAGGATGCCTTGGTTGGTGATGTCGCCGTCGGTATGGATGGCGAGCGTGCCATTGGCGATCATTTCGCCGGTGTTGGTCAGGCCTTCGCGCAGGGTCAGGGTGAGGTTGCTCTGCGAATGCACCTGCCCATCGCCGCTCAGGTTGCGCGCGGTCAGGCTCTGGCTGCCGTCCGAGCGTAGCAGCCCTGCGGTATTGGCAACGGCATCGGCACGCATGTCCAGGCTGCCGCCCGACGAGATCTGCCCGCCGGTATTGTTGAGCGAGCTTGTCACCTGCAGATTGCCTGCGCCATCGGTGACGATTTGTCCCTGACGGTTGTCCAGCGCCTGCGTTTGCAGCTGCAACTGGCCCGCTTGCAGACCAAGTGGGTTTGCGCTGTTGCGCGTGTTGCGGTTGTCCACGCTGGACGCGTTCAGGGTCAACAAGCCGCCGGCAGCGACCAGGCCGGCCTGGTTGTCGAGCGCACCTGCCAACGTGAGGTTGACGGCCTGGCTGCCCTGCACTCGGCCGCCAGCGTTGTTCAGCGCCGCTGCGGTGAGGGCAAGGTTGCCTGCCGCACTCAATACACCGGCGCCGCTGTTATCGACACTGCTCACAGCTACGCGTGCATCGCCTTGGGCGAATACCGCGCCGCCGCGATTGTCCAGCGCGCCGCCGTCCACCTGCAGGCCTCCGCCAGCCAGGATGCCGCCATTGGCACCTGAACCGGTGTTGGTGATGGATTGGCCATTGGTCTGCAGCAGCAATGCAGCCTTCGATTGCAGTCGCCCGCCTGCGTTATTGAGCGCTCCGCTGCGCACATCGAGTGCGCCGACTTGGCTGCCAATGGTGCCGCTGGTGTTGTCCAGCTGCTGTGCCCGCGTGTCGACCACGACGTTACCGCCGATGATGTTGCCGGCGCGGTTGGACAGACCGGCGCTTTCCAGACGCAAGGCATTGGTGGCCTGGATGGCGCCATTGTTGTTGCCGATCGCAGTGTCGGTGATTACCGAGAGGTCGGTGCCTGCAACGACGGTGCCTGCTGTGTTGTCGAGTGTGCCGGCCTCAAGCTCCAGCTTTCCAACGCTGGACACCAACGCCTTGCGCGCGGTTATCGAGCACGCCGTCCACGTCCAGCTGCAACACGCCACCGGCCGCATGCAAGGTGCCGGCCTGGTTGTTGACGCTGGCGGCGGTGATACGCCCGTCGCCGCCAAGCAGGATCTTGCCTTGCTGGTTCTGCAGTGCCTGCACGATGGTCAGCGAGGATTGCCCGCTGCTGGCAGCCTGCACCGTGCCTTGGGTGTTGATGAGATTCTGCGTGCCCAGCGCCAACAGCCCGTTACCGCCAATGGTGCCGCCGCGATTGTTCAGCGTGCCGGAGACGTCGAGTTTGAGCAGTTGGTCTCCGCTGGCCGACAGTTGCCCGCCCGCCGTGGTGAGGTTGCCGGTGGCGACCATGATGGTGCGTGCCGAGGTGCTGGCATTGGTCAGGTCGGTGTTCTGCCCGGTCACGCGCAGCGTGCCGTTGCTGACGATCTTGCCGCCAGTGCCGGCGAGTGTCTGCGCGGCGATCTGCAGTTGCCCGATGCCAGCGTGTTGGATGGTGCCTAGCGTGTTGTCGAGCAGGGTGCTGCTCAGCAACAGGTCGCCATTGCCGGCAAGTGTGCCGCCCGCGTTGTTCAACGCGTTGGCCTGGACACTGCTGGCGCCGGTGCCGCTGGCGACGATGCGCCCGCCGCGGTTGTCCAGTGTTTGCACCTGCAGATCCACGCGATCGGCGCCGATGGTGGCTTCGCGGTGGTCGACATCGGTTGCCGTCAAGGACAGCGCACCGCTGCTGGCGATGGTGCCTTTGCTGCCATCCACACGGCCGGCGACGATGTCCATGCCTTGCGTGCCGGAGTGGCTGAGCGTGCCTTGCTGGTTGATGAGATGGTCTGCGCCAACGTACAAGGTCGCGCTGTTGCTGGCGATGCGACCACCGGTGTTGTCCAGTTGCCCGGTGACATCGAGACGGCTGTCGGCGGTGCCGGCGGCACTGAGCGTACCGGTGCGGTTGGAGAGGGCGCCTGCTTGCAACGCGAGCGCGCCATTACCGGCGATGGTGCCGCCGTCGTTAGCCAATGCACCAGTCACATGCAGATGCATAACGTCGTTGCCGGTGGCGCTCAGAATGCCGCCGGCGGTACGCAACTATCCGCGCTGATGTCGATGCGCTGCGCCTGCGTGGCGCTGCCTGCGCCCAGATCGAGCGCGCCGCCGCGTAGTTGCACGTTGCCCAGGCTGAGTACCTTGCCGCCGGCGCCTTGCAGCGCATCGGCCGTCACGGTCAGCGTACCGCTGCCGGCATGCTCGATGGCGCCGGCACGGTTATCCAGTGTGGATGCGCTGACGTTGAGGTCACCGCTGGTCGCAAGGCGGCCACCTTGGCTGTTGTCCAACACGGTGGCTGCACGAACCTGCAGCGCCGCGCCGTTGGCGGCGAGAACATTTCCGCCGCGATTGAGGAGGCTGGCAGCCCGCAGCAGGACTGCTGCATTGCCGGAGATGGTGCCGGCGCTGTTGTCCAGTGTGCCCTCCACGCTCACGCTTGCGGCTTGGCTCCCCGCAGCCAGGACCGAGCCGCCCTGGTTGCCAAACGATCCTGCGTTGATGGTGACGCCGGCATTGCCGGCAAGGCTGCCGGCACGGTTGTCCAGGTGATCGCGTACGCTCAACTGCAGCGCCTGATTGCCCTGAGAGACGAGGCTGCCACCGGCCGTGCTGAGCGCATCGGCGTCGATGCGGATCTGCTGTGCAGAGATGCTGCCTGCGGCAAGATCGATGTTGCCGCCTGTCACCGCCAATCCGCCGTTGCTGATCAGGCGGCCAGCGCGTCCTTCAAGCGCGTCGGCAGCGATACTCAGCAGGCCAGTGCCGGCGTGTTGAATCTGGCCGCCCGCATTGCCTAGCGTGCCGGCGCGCAGAGCCAGGTCGCCATTGCTGGCGATGCTGCCGTTATCGCCATTGTCCAGACGGCCGGCGACCTGCAACGTGGCCGCCTGAGGCCCGGTGGATAGCAGCGCGCCACCGCGGTTGTCGAAGGTGTCGGCCTGCAAGGTCAGCTGCGTGGCGCTCACTGCAGCATTGCGATGATCCACCGTACCCGCGCGCCAGGTGAGCGCGCCCAAGGTGGCGATGCTGCCACCTGCGCCGGACCAGTCTTGCGCGGCCAGTGTCAGCCCTTGCCTGCCTGCGTGCTCGATGCGGCCGGCCGCGTTAACGACGGTCTGGGCGTTGAGCTGCAGTGCTGCGGCATTACTGGCGAGCACGCCTTGCGTGTTGTCCAGTAAGCCACGCACCTGCATGGCCAGCGTGCCAACACCGCTATGACGCAACTCGCCACTGCGATTGCTCAACGACTGCATCTCCAGCCGCAATGCGTTTGCCACGCTGAGGCGGCCGGCATCGTTCACCAGCGCGCCCAGCTGCAGATCTGCGTCGCCGTAGACAGTGAGCGTACCGGCACGGTTGAGCAGATCGCCGCGTGCGCTCAGGGCGGCCACGCCAAGCCGGCCCCCGCTGTTGTCAAGGCCATTGGCCGCCGACAGCGACACATCGCCGCCCGCGTTGATGCGGCCGCCATCGTTGTCCAGAAGACCTGCGATCGTCAGCGCACCAGCCGCCAGCGGTGCGACTACTGGAGCCTGGCCGTTTGAAGGAGGCGTGATGGTTTCGCTTCCTCCATTGCTACCGTTGTTGTCGGGCGCTCCGTTTCCGGTGTTGCCGCCTGTTCCGGGTGACGTTCCACCACTGGTCGGTGCAGCTGCGACCGCACCGAGGCTGCCATCTGCACGGTTGGTGACGCTGCCAACAGTCACGCCCAGCGCCTGGAGACCGGTTTGCTCGATGCTACCGCCCTGATTGCGTGCCGTGGCCGCATCGATCTGCAACCGCTGCGCATTCAAGGTACCGCCACGGTTGTCCAGATCGGCCGCCGTGCTGACACGCAGCTCGCGCGTGGCACTGAGCGTGCCGGCATTGGCGATGCCGGCAGTGGCCGCGACACGGGTGTCCTGCTGCGACTGCAGTGTGCCGGTGTTCTCAAGCCGTCCGTCGACGGTGACCACCAATTCGCCGGCGCGCGCGCCGATGTTGCCGGCGTTGCGCACGCCAACGCCATTCTCATTGCCGACCAGCCAGATCTTGTTGGCGAACATGCCGCCGAGCGCGCCAACATCCAGTGCGAAAGTGGGTGCCGGGCCGCTGGCCGCTTGCGGGGTGACACGAGACTGGTCTGCACTGACCACATTGTTACCGAGACTTGCCTGCAGCTGGTTGGCCCAGATGCCGGCATTCACCTGCAGCGAGCGGGTGATCAGATCGGTGTAGTCCGCACCGCTGGTATCCAGGCCAGCACCAGCAACCTGGATAGCGCCGCCATTGACCCGATAACCTTCCAGCGCGCCGTTGGACAGGATCGGCGTGCCGGTAGTCAGCGTCACCCGGCTGGCGTTGAGGAACCCGCCGCCATCGACCTGGATGCCGGCAGGATTGGCGATGATGACCTCGGCGCGCTGGCCGGCGACTTCGACATAGCCATTGAGTCGACTGGCCGGTCCATTGACCTCGTTGAGGATGACCCGCGCGCCGCCGGTGGCCAGCCACGGATTGCCCTGCACCCAGCCGCCCAATTGGGTCTGGGTCTGACTGCGGGCGTTATTGAGAATCGCGCCTTCGCGGCCCACATCGAATTGGGAGTAACGGTTGCGCGACACGCCTGCCGCAGAAGGTGTGGTGATATTGACCAGCGGCACCCCATTGGGCGCGGTCATGACCGTCGGGCGCTCGTTCCCGGGCGCTGCGGGATCGCCGACGATGCGCCCAGCCCACTGCGCCTGTGCGGCGTCGACTAGACTCACAAAGCCGAGCGCGCAGAGCATGGCAAAGTGCAGCGGTGCGATGCTGGCGTGATGTGCGCGAGGAGTGCTGGCACCTGTACTGCCACCTGGAGCACGTACCAGCTCCGACGCCACTTGCCAGACGCGCAATGCGCGATTGAAGACCAGACGGTAGACGCGATTCATGTCACTAATCCTTGTGGATGTTTAATAACGCCAGGACAGGCTGAAGCCGAAGGTGGTGTAGTCGGTCGGGAAATTGGCTGGCTTTTCGAGTGCGGACCCTAGGAAGGTGTCCATCGAGAAATGCTGCCAACCACCGCGCAGGCCCAGACTGATGCCGGCCAGGTGATCGCCGGCCTGAAAGCGCGTGGATTGACCGCCGATGTGCCCATAGTCGGCACCCAGATACACTTCCAGTCCGCCGCCGATTGCCAGGCCCAGGTCGTTGCGAAGCGACCAGCCGCGATCGCCGCTCAGGGTCGCCTCGCCATCGAAGCCACGCACCGTGAAGCGTCCGCCGATTGCGAAGCGATCCTGCGGTGCCATCGGCGTGCGGTTCCACTGCGCGCGCCAGGACGCGCTGTAGCGCAGGCGCTGGTTGCCGATCTGAAACGGCACCACCACCTGCGCATCGGCCACGATCAGCTTGATACGCGAGGTGCCCTCCAGCGGGATCGACGGATCGAACGCGTGCGCGAGTTCTTCCGGGGCGCGCAAGGCGTCGAATGCACCGGTACCGCGCCGATAGGCCAGGCTGGCATCGAACGTGACCTTGCCGAAAAACTGGCGATGGTTCAGGCCCAGCTCCCAACCGGCGATGCGCCGCCGTTGCACCTCGATCTCGGTGTCGTCGATTGCGCTGGTCGACTGTCGCCACCAACCGCGGCCATAGGCCCCGAACTTGATCGCCGCGTTGCGAAACAGCAGGCGATCGATGCGTGCTTCTGCATTGCGGCTACGACCGCTGTAGTCGTAGGTCTCGATGGCGCCGGCAACGGCCTGGCTGTAATCGTAGGAACTTGCAGTCGCACCGAACAACCAATAGCCGTATGGAATGTCGTAGTGCACGGTCCAGCTGTCGGTGTCTTTACCGGCGGCGTTGAACACGCCTTTGCCGAGGCTGACGTAGAACAACTCGTTGAGGCCGAGTGGATTATCCAGCGAGAGCGTGCCGTTGGCCTGAAGTTTGCCGGTCGCATCGCTGCCGGCATCGTCCAGGCTCAGGCTGGCACGCAGCCGCGAACGCTGCTGCCAGGCGATGGCCAGATCGCTTTCGCCTGGGCCTGTGCCGCTCCCTTCGGCGGGTGCAATCTGGATATCTGCGGTGACCGTCGGCACGCGCTGAAAGTTTTCCAGACCTTGCTCGATGTCGCGCAGGTTGAGCAGCTCACCAGGACGTGCTGGCACTGCATTGGCAATTGCGGCCCGCGCCGAGTCAGGCGCGCTGAAGCGCGCGGTGTGCAGGCGTCCGGGCACGAGCGACAGCGTCAGGGTGCCGCCGGTGAGGTCCTGCGGGGCCGCCAGTACCCGCGTGGTGACTTAGCCGCGCGCAATCACCGCATTCTGCACCCGCTTCATCACCAGATTGATGCCGTCGGTACCGAGACAGCGCCCGGTTGCCGGATCATCCTTGGTATTGGCCGAGGCCAAGGCCCAACGAAAGTCGTCCGCGCCGGGACCATCAAGGACGATGCGCTCGATCACGAAGCAGGGCGCTTCGGTTTTCGGCAGGCGCCCGATACCCTCGTCCGGAGCACGTTCGAGGCGCACATCCGGCCGCGCTTCCTGTTGCTCACGCAACACGCGCTCACGTTCTTGCTGGCGCAGTAGTTCTTGCGCCGCAGGGTCTGTGATCTGTTGAGCGGAGACCTGCTGTGTGGCGCCGGCGATCAGCACAGCACACCACGTGGCGCGCAAGCGCACCCTTCCCTTTATGCCACTATCCATTTGCAAATGACCGCCTGACCGGTAACAGCTATCACCAATGCCGATGCGTTGCCCCTAACGATATTTTAATGTGCTGAGTCCGCTAGGGATGTAGGGAAAATCCTTACCTGGCTGCCAGAGAAGCGCTGTTCCGGTTGCTAATCGACATAAGGGAGACTCGGGAAGAGTATCGCGGTCTTTTATCTATAAATAATATTGTGAGACGTCGACTTTTAAATATTTACGGGCTTCATCAATCGGCTGTCTTCATCAAAGCGACAGTAACTTTTCGGCGCGCCAACCAATCAAGTGGTTGGGCATCTACGTTCTAGGATGCCGTTGATCCAAAATCGACGTCGCGCATGCAGCGTCTTAGCGTGTGGTCCCGGTGCAAGGTCACGGTTTATCGAATCGATTCAATGGCTGGGTGCCCTGCAGAAAGCGCATGTCGCCGCCTGCAACGTCCTCGCCGTCTTTGCCTAGCACACCTGGCGACGCGACGGGTACCGTGCCCGACCGGGCAATGTCGCTGAGCACGCATCGGCGGTCTGCTCCGCCATGCTTCGGCCCGCACTAGCACGCTTGCACGACATGCTTACGGTGGCGCTTGTCACGCAATGTGCATGCATTCCCCCAACGGGAAAGAGCGCTGCTGTACTGACACACCACAGCCGCGCTTGTTTGATTTTCGTCAATTCCGCCGACACATGAAATTCGCAGTGGGGGTGCTTGACTGCATGGGTCAAGAATCGTTGCGGAGTCGCGCATGAGTGCAGTCACGGGTGGCAGGGTCGGTCGGGCAGCGTGCCGGCGTGTGTCAATACGGAAAGGTTCGGTACGTGCAGGTGATGGTGCGGGGTGTGGTGAGCAAAGGCTCGCATCACTGCCAAACGGCAAGCAGGCGCTGGCTTCACTCGTAATGGCGCCCCTGCGCGCCGTTGTTCGCTGAGGGGGCGCCATGCGCATCTGTGTTCTCAATGACGCACTGAAGGACCCGACCGGGCTGGAGCAGCGCTGCGTGGCGGCACGCGAGGCTGGCTGCGATTACGTGGTGATGGCCGCGCCCTTCGAGCGCGATGCCGAAGGCCGTTTGATCGAGCCGGCGGCCGGTGCCCCGACGCAAATGCAGCGCCTGCACGAGTCGGTGAAGGCGGCGCGCCGTGCGGGGGTAAAGCTGTTGATCGATGTGCGCCTGGACGAAGTGGGCGGTGCCAGTGCGGTGGTGCGCGATAACCCACAGTGGTTCCGCGCGCGCAGCACCGCGGTTCCGGACCCGCGTCAGCCGCGTGCGACGCCGGAAGTGGCCGAAGCCCGCTTTGCCTACGCACAGGAAGGTGCGGCGCTGGTGGAATGGTGGAGTGCGCGCCTGCTGGAGTGGGTGGGCCAGGGCGTGGGTGGCTTCCGGCTGCTGCAGCCGCAGCAGGTGCCAGTACAGCGCTGGCGCGAATTGATCGCGCGCGTGCACGCGCAGGCGCCGGAGGTGGTGTTTGCGGCGTGGACGCCGGGTCTGGGGTTGGAGGCCTTGCAGCAGCTGGCCGGTGCCGGGTTCGATGTGGCGTTTTCGTCGCTTGCCTGGTGGGATGGCCGCGGCAGCTGGTTCTTCGACGAAGACAGCGCACTGCGTGCGTTGGCGGCGCAGGTCGTTGCCGTGCTGGACGCGCCCGATGGCAAGCGCGCCGCGGCGCCCGAGCAGCATTGGCAACTGGCGCTGGCGTTGGGCGGGGCATGGCTGCTGGACGATGCGCACCTGGCGGCATTGCCATCGTCGATCCGCATCACCGACGGCCTGCCAACCAGCAATGCAGGCATGCGGTTGCGCCCGCTGCTGCGTGAGGCGACCGGGCTCACCGCGGTGGCGATCGAGCCGCTGGGCGGCTTGCCCTCCTTGTTACTGATCAACGGCGACACCCGGCATGTG
This sequence comes from Xanthomonas sp. NCPPB 1062, assembly GCF_041481705.2. Classification (NCBI taxonomy): domain Bacteria; kingdom Pseudomonadati; phylum Pseudomonadota; class Gammaproteobacteria; order Lysobacterales; family Lysobacteraceae; genus Xanthomonas; species Xanthomonas sp. NCPPB 1062. The sequence goes on from NZ_CM192987.1 coordinate 176,973, forward strand.
GTGCCGGTGCCGGCCTCAGACCTGTTGCGCCTGCTCGGCGACGCCGAGGCCTTGGTGGCCGAAGATGGCCGCACCTTGTCCGGGGCCACGCTGGAGGCGCTGGAGCCGGGCGAAGTGCGCGTGTATCGCAGCGTGCCAGCGCGTCATGTGCTGGCTGTGCCGCGCATGCGCCCGCGTGCGCAGACGGCCGGTACCTGGCCACGCGTGTGCATCGAGTCGGTGACGCCGTCGGTGGATAACGGCCGTTTTCCGGTCAAGCGCACGGTGGGCGACCGCATTTGCGTGGAGGCCGACGCGTTCTGCGATGGGCATGACCGCATCGCGGTGGCGGTGCTGTGGCGTCCGGCCGACGCCAAGACCTGGGCCAGCGCGCCGATGCGTGCGTTGGACAACGACCGCTGGCGCGCCGAGTTTCCATTGGAACGCATCGGCACCTACGAATTTCGCGTGGAAGCCTGGCGCGACGTCTTCGCCACCTTGCATGCGGATCTGGAAAAGAAACGTGCTGCCAATACGGTGCTGCCGGTCGATGTGCAGGAGGCGATTGCGGCAGTGCAGGCCGCACAGGCGCGCAGCGACGGTGCGCTGGCCGAGCGCCTGCAGGCAGTGCTCACCCGCATCGGTGCGCAGAGCGAACCCCTGCAGCAGCTGGCCATCGTGCTGGAGCCGGACACCGCGCAGGCGATGGCGCAGGCCGACGACAAGCCATTCCGCTCGGAGTATCCGGTCACCTTCCGGGTGGAATCCGAGCGTCGCGCGGCGCACTTTGCCAGTTGGTACGAACTGTTTCCGCGTTCGCAAAGTGGCGATGCGAGCCGGCATGGCACCTTCGATGACGTCATCAAGCGCTTGCCGCACATCCGTGCGATGAACTTCGACGTGCTGTACATGCCGCCGATCCATCCGATCGGCCTGAACAACCGCAAGGGCCGCAATAACTCGGTGACGGCGGTGGAAGGCGAGCCCGGCAGCCCATACGCGATCGGTGCGACCGATGGTGGGCATACCGAAGTTCACGCCGAACTCGGTGGACTGGAAGGCTTTCGACGCCTGATCCAGGCCGCGCGTGCGCAGGGTTTGGAAGTGGCGCTGGATTTTGCCATCCAGTGCGCGCCGGATCACCCGTGGTTGAAGGAGCACAAGGACTGGTTCACCTGGCGCGCCGATGGCTCGATTCCGTACGCGGAGAACCCGCCCAAGAAATACCAGGACATCGTCAACGTCGATTTCTACGCCAGCGGCGCGGTGCCGGACCTGTGGAATACGCTGCGCGACGCGGTGCTGTTCTGGGTCAACGAAGGCGTCACGCTGTTCCGTGTCGACAACCCGCACACCAAGCCGTTCCCGTTCTGGGAATGGCTGATTGCCGATGTGCGCGGCCGGCGCCCGGATGTGGTGTTTCTCTCCGAAGCCTTCACGCGGCCAAAGATGATGTACCGCCTGGCCAAATGCGGTTTCTCGCAGTCCTACACCTACTTCACCTGGCGCAACCACAAGCACGAGCTGCAGGCCTATGTGGAAGAGTTGAACGAGGGCGTGCCGCGCGAATGCTTTCGCCCGCATTTCTTCGTCAATACGCCCGATATCAATCCGCTGTTCCTGCAGACCAGTGGGCGCAACGGCCATCTGATCCGCGCCGCGCTGGCCACCACGCTCTCAGGCTTATGGGGCATGTACCAGGGCTTCGAACTCTGCGAGGCCACGCCGCTGGCGCCGGGCAAGGAAGAGTATCTGGACTCGGAAAAATTCCAGCTGCGCGCCTGGCCCGAACGTGCGCCCGGCGACATCGTCGAGGAGATCACCCGCTTCAACCAGCTGCGCCGCATGCATCCGGAACTGCAGTCACACCTGGGCACGCGCTTCTACCAGGCGCATAACGACCAGGTGCTGTACTACGGCAAATTCCTGGATGCCGGCTACCTGTCGCGCAGCCGCAGCATGGTGCTGGTGGCGATCAATCTGGATCCGCACGCCGGGCAGGACGCCGATATCGAAATTCCGTTGTGGGAACTGGGCCTGCCCGATCACGCCAGCGTCGCCGTGGACGATCTGTGGGATGGCCATCGTTTCGCGTGGCACGGCAAATACCAACACATCCGTCTAGAGGCAACGCGACCGTTCGCGTTATGGCGCATCCGCGCAGGAGAGGTCGCATGAATGCAGTGGCATCGTTACAAGCCGACGCAGAGCAGTCCGCCGTGGTTGCCGACCAGCGTTGGTACAAGGACGCGATCATCTACCAGGTGCATGTCAAGTCGTTCTTCGACTCCAACGACGACGGCATCGGCGATTTTCCGGGGCTGATTTCCAAGCTGGACTACATCGCCGAACTCGGCGTAGACACCATCTGGCTGCTGCCGTTCTATCCCAGCCCGCGCCGCGACGATGGTTACGATATCGCCGAATACATGGCGGTGCATCCGGACTACGGCAGCATCGAAGATTTCGAGCAGCTGGTGGCGCAGGCGCATGCGCGCGGCATCCGTATCGTCACCGAGCTGGTGATCAACCACACCTCCGACCAGCACCCCTGGTTCCAGCGCGCACGTCATGCGCCCGCTGGCTCGCCAGAGCGCGACTTCTACGTATGGTCGGACACCGACCAGGAATACGAAGGCACGCGGATCATCTTCTGCGATACCGAGAAATCCAACTGGACCTGGGATCCGGTGGCCGGGCAATACTTCTGGCATCGCTTCTACTCGCACCAGCCGGATCTGAACTTCGACAATCCGGCGGTGCTGGAAGCGGTGCTGGAGGTGATGCGTTTCTGGCTGGATCGCGGCGTGGATGGCCTGCGTCTGGATGCGGTGCCGTACCTGATCGAGCGCCCGGGCACCTCCAACGAAAACCTGCCCGAAACCCACGCGATCCTGCGCAAGATCCGCGCCACCCTGGACGCGGAATACCCGGACCGCATGCTGCTGGCAGAAGCCAACATGTGGCCGGAAGATACCCAGCAGTATTTCGGCCAGAATGCCGACGAATGCCATATGGCGTTCCACTTCCCGCTGATGCCGCGCATGTACATGGCCATCGCGCGCGAAGACCGCTTCCCCATCACCGACATCATGCGCCAGACCCCGGAGATTCCGGAAAGCTGCCAGTGGGCGATCTTCCTGCGCAACCACGATGAGTTGACGCTGGAAATGGTGACCGATTCGGAGCGCGATTATCTGTGGCAGACCTATGCCGCCGACCGCCGCGCCCGTATCAACCTGGGGATTCGCCGCCGCCTGGCGCCACTGCTGGAGCGCGACCGCCGCCGCATCGAATTGATGACCTCGTTGCTGCTGACCATGCCCGGCACGCCGGTGCTGTACTACGGCGACGAGATCGGCATGGGCGACAACATCCACCTGGGCGACCGCGACGGCGTGCGCACGCCGATGCAATGGTCGATCGACCGCAACGGCGGTTTCTCGCGCGCCGACCCGGCGCAGCTGGTGCTGCCGCCGGTGATGGACCCGCTGTACGGCTTCCAGGCGGTGAATGTGGAAGCGCAGATGCGCGACCAGCATTCGCTGCTGACCTGGACCCGCCGCGTGCTCAGCGTGCGCAAGCGCTACCAGGCCTTCGGCCGCGGCAGCTTGCGCTTCCTGTACCCGGGCAACCGCCGCATGCTGGCGTACCTGCGCTGCTATCAGGATGAAACCGTGTTGTGCGTGGCCAACCTCTCGCACACCTTGCAGGCGGTAGAGCTGGATCTGTCCGAGTTCGAGGGCCGGGTGCCGGTGGACATCATCGGTGGCGGCAGCTTCCCGCCGATCGGCCGGTTGACCTATCTGCTGACGGTGCCGCCGTTCGGCTTCTATGCCTTCCAGCTGGTCAGCGAAGGCACATTGCCCGATTGGCATGTCCCCAGCCCGGTGCCGCTGCCGGATTACCGCACGCTGGTATTGCGCAGCGATGCCGACGAAAGCGCCGCACTGCTGCCGCATCTGCCCACCCTGGAAGGCGAAATCCTGCCGGCGTGGCTATCGGCACGACGCTGGTTCTCGGCCAAGGACCAGGCGCTGCGCAGCGTGCGCATCGCGCGCCGCACGCCGCTGCCGGGCGATGAGCCGATGACACTGCTGGAACTGGAGGTAGAGCTGGAAGACGGCCGCCACGAGCGCTACATGCTGCCGGTGGGCATCGTGTGGGAGCGCGAGCAGCCGAGCACATTGGCCGAGCAGCTGGCGCTGGCGCGCGTGCGCCAGGGCCGCGAGGTGGGTTATCTCACCGATGCGTTTGCGCTCAAGCCCATGGTGCGCGGTGTGATCGATGCGCTGCGCAGCAATGCAGCGCTGGACTTCTGCGACGGCGACGATGCCTCGCAACAGGGGCAGGTCTGCTTCGAAGCCACCCCGGCACTGGCAACGCTGGATATCCCGCAAGATCCGGAGATCCGCTGGTTGTCGGCCGAACAGAGCAACAGCTCGCTGGTGGTCGCCGACAAGGCCGTGTTCAAGCTGCTGCGGCATGTGGCCGTAGGCGCGAACCCGGAGATCGAGATCGGCCGCCGCTTGACCGAGATGGGCTATGCCAATGCCGCGCCACTGCTGGGCAGCGTCAGCCGCATCGACGCGCAGGGCACCGTCACCACCATCGCATTGTTGCAGGGCTTCATCCGCAACCAGGGCGATGCCTGGCGCTGGACGCTGGACCATCTGGCGCGCAGCTTCGACGAATACGCCACCGCGCAGACCGACGAGGCGCGCGCCGAAGCGGTCGCCGGCTACGATGCCTTCGCCGCCGTGGTGGGCAAGCGCCTGGCCGAGTTGCACGAAGCGCTGTCGCGCGCCACCGACGATGCCGACTTCGCGCCGCAACGCATCGACCTGCCCACCGCCAACGATGTGGTGGCCGGCGTGGGACGCCAGGTCGAAGAGATGTGGGACACCGTCAACGCACGCCTGGCCGGCAGCGAAGACAGCGCCGAACGCGAGGCGCTGGAGGCGGTGCTCGCCGAGCGCCCGCAGCTGGATGCCTTGCTCGCCAGGGCGCCGAGCGTGCTGGCCGATTCCTTGCTCACGCGCGTGCATGGCGATTTCCACCTGGGCCAGATCCTGGTGGCCTTCGACGATGTGGTGCTGATCGACTTCGAAGGCGAGCCGGCCAAGCCGCTGGCCGAACGCCGCGCCAAGGCCAGCCCGCTGCGCGACGTGGCTGGCTTCCTGCGCTCGCTCGATTACGCCAGCGAAGTGTCGGCACGTGGCGAGGAAGGCACCGCCGCCCGCGCGGGTGTTGGCGTGGACACGCACCTGGACGAATTTCTGGTGCAATTCCGCCGCCGCTCCACACAAGCCTTCCTGGACGCTTACCATGCCGTGCTCGACGCCAGCGCCCATCCGTGGATTGCGCCGGCGGCGTTCAATGCAGCCACCTTGTTGTTCCTGGTGGAGAAGGCTTGCTACGAAGTGCGTTATGAAGCGGCCAATCGCCCTGGCTGGTTGATGGTGCCGATCGAAGGCTTGCGACGCATCCTGCAACGCGCACGCGCCGGTGCAGGAGACACATGATGAGTGGAGTAATGACAGCAGTGAGCAATCGATGGGATCCCGGCGCGGTACGCGCCCTGGCAGAGGCGCGCCATGGCGACGCGTTCGCGGTATTGGGCGCACACCCGTCCGACAACGGGCGCTTGTTGCGCACCTATCTACCCGGCGCCGACCGGGTCAGCGCGGTGCTCGACGATGGGCAGGTGGTGGCGCTGGACGCCGGCCCGGAGCCGGGCCTGTTCGCCGGCGAGTTGCCGGCGCACGGTGGGTATCGCCTGCGCATCGGCTGGCCCGGTGGCGAGCAGGAGACCGCCGACCCGTACGCGTTCGGCCCGCAGCTCAGTGACTTCGACCTGCACCTGATCAGCGAAGGCCACCACTTGCAATTGGCCGACGCGCTGGGCGCCAACGTGGTCGAAGTGGACGGCGTGCGCGGCACGCGCTTTGCCGTCTGGGCACCGAATGCCTCGCGCGTGGCGGTGGTGGGCGACTTCAACAGCTGGGACGCGCGCCGTCATCCGATGCGGCTGCGTCACCAGGCCGGCGTGTGGGAGTTGTTCGTGCCCGACGTCGGCCCCGGCGCACATTACAAGTACCAGCTGCGCGGTCCGCACGGGCACGAACTGCCGGCCAAGGCCGACCCGGTGGCACGCCGCGCGGAGCTTGCGCCGGGCACTGCGTCCATCGTGGCCGATCCCACGCCGCATCAGTGGAGCGACGATGGCTGGATGGCCACGCGTGCGCGCCGCCAGGCCCATGACGCGCCGATGAGCATCTACGAGATCCACGCCGGCTCGTGGTTGCGCGAAGCAGGCCTGGATCTGGATTGGGACGGGCTGGCCGATCGCCTGATTCCGTACGTGGCCGATATGGGCTTTACCCATGTCGAGTTGATGCCGGTGAGCGAGCATCCGTTCGGCGGCTCCTGGGGCTACCAGCCATTGGGTCTGTTCGCGCCGACCGCGCGCTTCGGGACACCCGATGGATTTGCGCGCTTTGTCGACCGCTGCCATCGCGAAGGCATCGGCGTGATCGTCGATTGGGTGCCGGCGCACTTTCCCACCGATGCGCACGGGCTGGCGCATTTCGACGGCACCGCGCTGTACGAGCATGCCGACCCGCGCGAAGGCTTCCACCGCGACTGGAATACGCTGATCTACAACCACGGCCGCCGCGAGGTATCCGGGTTCCTGATTGCCAGTGCGATGGAATTTCTGCAGCGCTATCACGTCGATGGCCTGCGCGTGGATGCGGTGGCCTCGATGCTGTATCGCGATTACAGCCGCAACGCCGGCGAGTGGATACCCAACATCCACGGCGGGCGCGAGAACTACGAGACCATCGCGTTCCTGCGCCGGCTCAACGAGGTGGTGCGCGAGCACACACCCGGCGCGGTGATGATTGCCGAGGAATCCACTGCGTTTCCCGGTGTCACCGCCGACGTGGCGCACGGCGGCCTGGGCTTTCACTACAAGTGGAACATGGGCTGGATGCACGACACCCTGCATTACGCCGGGCTGGATCCGATCTATCGCCGCTACCACCACGGTGAGCTGACTTTCAGCATGGTCTATGCGTATTCGGAGCGCTTCGTGCTGCCGATCTCGCACGACGAAGTGGTGCACGGCAAGGGTTCGTTGTTGGGCCGCATGCCGGGCGACGATTGGCAGCGCTTCGCCAACCTGCGTGCGTACCTGGGTTTCATGTTCACCCACCCGGGGCGCAAGTTGCTGTTCATGGGCTGCGAATTCGGCCAACCGACCGAGTGGAACCACGACGCCGGCCTTCCGTGGCATTTGCTCGACGACCCTCGCCATCGTGGTGTGCAGACGTTGGTGCGCGATTTGAACCGGCTGTATGTGCAATACCCGGCGCTGCATGCGCACGACGACGATCCGTCCGGATTCGCCTGGGTGGTGGGCGACGATGCCGGCAATAGCGTGGTGGCGTTCCTGCGCAAGGGCAAACGTGGCGACGCACCGGTGCTGGTGGTGATCAACTTCACTCCGGTCGTGCAGCACGGCTATCGCATCGGCGTGCCACAAGGCGGCCAGTGGCGCGAGGTGTTCAACAGCGACGCCGGCATCTACGGCGGCAGCAACCTGGGCAATGGCGGCAGCGTGACGGCCGAGCAGCAATCCATGCATGGGCACGCGCAATCGCTGCCGCTGCTGTTGCCACCGCTGGGCGCCATCGTGCTGACGCCGTATGGCTGATGCTTCCTGCGCCTACCACCGGGCAAACGGCCCGGCGGTAGGCGGCAGCTGCGTCATGCCTCCAGCTTTCTTCATCGACAGGGTGGGCCATGTGCTGGCATCGCTTGCATTGCTGCGCTCCCACTCGACTGTGATGGCATGGGTCTGTGCAGGCGGACGCTTGCGCAGCAAGTCATCCAGCAGCAGGTCATCCCGATGATCACGCGCAAACACGATGATGGCGAGACGGGCACCGGTACGCGCATCGGCGTGATCTCCGATACGCATGGCCTGCTTCGGCCCGAAGCGCTTGCCGCGCTTAAGGGCTGCTCGCAGATCATCCACGCCGGCGATGTGGGCAAGCCGCAGGTGCTTGAGGCGTTGCGGGCACTGGCACCGCTGCATGCCATCGCAGGCAATATCGACGACAAGCCGTGGGCGAACGGCTTACCGCAGACGCTGGATCTGCATATCGCTGGTGTGCGTATCCACGTGCTGCACGATCTGAAGACGCTGGCACCGCAGGTGCAGGCGGATGTGGTCATCAGCGGCCATTCGCACAAGCCGTCGGTGCGCATGCACGATGGGGTGCTGTACCTCAATCCGGGCAGCGCCGGGCCGCGTCGCTTCAGTCTGCCGATCAGCGTGGCCATGCTCTGGCTGGGCGATGGCGCGCCGCGCGCGCACGTGCAGCCATTGGCCCTGGGCTGAGTCCGCTGACTTGGCATGCACACCGGCGGGGCCATGCTCGTGGGCCACGTCGTTGCAAGGGATTCCCCATGAATACACGTCGCCAATTCCTTTCTGCTGCCGCGGCCGGTACTGCGGCATTGGCCGCTGCACCGTTGATGGCGCAATCGTCGGCGCCCGGCAGCGTGATGCCCACGCGCGGGAAAACCGATGCGGGCGCATTGCCGACCAATCCGCGCGTCGAGGGCGCACGCTACCGGCCTCGCAGTCGTCTTGGCTTCGGTGGCGTGGCCATCGGCAATGGCTTTGCGCCTGCCACCGATGCACAGAGCGAGCAAACGCTGGCAGCGGTATGGGAATCGGGCGTGCGGTATTTCGATACCTCGCCTTGGTACGGGCTGGGCTTGTCGGAGCGACGTACCGGCCATCATCTGCACAACCATCCGGCCGACGATTACGTGGTGTCGACCAAGGTCGGCCGCCTGCTCACCGCGACCGACACGCCGCCCAAGACGATGTGGCAGCAACCTTCGCCGTTCGACTATCGCTACGACTACAGCGCGTCCGGTGTACGGCGCTCGATCGAAGACAGCCTGCAGCGTCTGGGGGTGTCGCAGATCGACATCGCGTATATCCACGATCTCTCGCCGGAGAACGAAAAAGACCTGGGCATGCCATGGGAGCAGCGGTTCGCCGAGGCGGTGAAGGGCGCGATGCCGGAGCTGACCAAGATGCGCAAGGAGGGCTTGATCAAGGCCTGGGGCTTTGGCGTCAATCGTCCCGAGCCGGCCTTGCGCGCAATCGAAGAAGCCGACCCCGACATCTTCCTGCTCGCCTGCCAGTACTCGCTGCTCGACCATGCGCAGGCCTTGCATGACACCTTCCCCAAGATCGCAAAGCACGGCGCATCGGTGGTGGTCGGTGCGCCATTGTTGGCTGGCTATCTGGCCGGGCGCGAGCGGTATCTCTACGACGGCACCATTCCGCCATGGGCGCCTGCCAAGCGGCAGAAAGCGCTGGCCATCTGCGACCGGCATGGCGTGGATCTACGCACCGTTGCGCTGCAATTTGCTGCAGCTCCGCAGGTGGTGTCGGCGGTGATTCCCGGTGCGCGCACGGCCGAGCAGGCCCGCGCCAATGCGACCTCGATGCAGGTGGCGATTCCGCCGGCCCTGTGGGAAGCGCTCAAGCGCGAAGGCGTGATCGAGGCAGACGCGCCAGTGCCCGCGGCGCGTTAAGGGCCGGGCTCGCGCGCAGCGCATGGTGTTTGCGCTGCGTGGCAATCAAAACGTCCCGCGTTGAATGAACGGCGCTTGTTGATACAACACGCGCTCGCCGCCACGTGGATCCAGTTCCAACCGGCTCGGCGTATCGAACACCAGCGTTTCGCGCCGTTTCAAGGAGTAGGGCCGCCAGTGCGGCGCACCGCGGCGGTTGGGTTCGCCATGCCGGGCAAACGCAATCAGCGCTTCGCTCATTTGCTCGGCCATGCGCTGCGCATCGGCACCATCGCCGGTGCGCGAGCCCGGCTGGCGCACGTTGTCGAACACCAGCGGAATATCCAAGGTGTGGAAGGCGCCAAACTTGCCGCCATCCAGCGGCGAACCCCAATCCAGTTGATAGACCCAGGTGGGCGCGCCCTGACGGGCACGCGCCTCGGCTTCTTCGACAGCGCCGCGCCACGAGCGGCCGGCGGTGGTGGCTGCGAAGAACACCTGCGACGGGGTGTACTGCGGATAGAGCCGCCGATATTCGGCAATGACCACCTGCGGCAACAGGTCCACGTATTGCTGCGCCTCCAGCCTGGCCGGCAGCTCGTCCCAGCTCAGCGCGAAATTCTTCGCATCGTTACCGAGAAAGCCGCGTGTTTCATCGCGCGTATTGCCGATCACCATCGGGATGCGGGCCGACTGCACCGGCGCGGTTGGCCAGAACGGATGCACCGGCACGTTGCGCGCGTCCAGCACCGGGCCGAAATACAGCGCGGTGTTTTCCACCCGCGACGGGTCGCGCACGTGCACGGCGGCCAGCAGCTGGGCCACAGGTAGCGTGCGCATGCGCGCGATCTCGCCTGGCGCAATCTTTAACGCATCCAGCAACAGTTGCGCGCGCTGGGTGGCCGCACGCGGCCCGGCCACGGTGACCTGTTGCCCGCTCATGGTCCAGGCGCGATGAAAGAGCCCGCGCGCGGCCGGCATCGCCATCAGCGTGGCGATCTTGGCGCCACCGCCCGATTGCCCAAACACCGTGACATTGTTGGCGTCGCCGCCGAATTCGGCCGCATGCTGGCGCACCCACTGCAGGGCCTGGATCAGGTCCAGCTGCCCGGCATTGCCGGATTCGGCAAAACCGGCATCGCCCAGCTGCGCCAGCGACAGGTAGCCAAACAGATTGAGCCGGTGATTGACGGTGACCACCACCACATCGCCGCGCTTGCACAGGCGCACGCCGTCGTAGAGCGGGTCGCTGCCGGAGCCGGTGGTGTAGCCGCCGCCGTGGATATAGAACAACACCGGCCGCTTGCCGCCATCGCGCAGGCCAGGTGTCCACACATTGAGGAACAGGCAGTCCTCACTGGTGGGCTCGTTGGCCTTGAGCTGCGGCGCCGCTGCACCGAATCCGCTGGCATCGCGCACGTGGTGCCACGGCGTTTCCGGCAGCGGCGCCTGGAAGCGCCGCGGGGCAGTGTCGCCGCCATACGGAATGCCCTTGAACACGCAGACGCCCTGGTCGCGGTAGCCGCGCAGCGCGCCGCCACGCACGCGTGCCAGCGGCGCGCCATCGTCGCGTGGCGGCGCAAGTACGGCCGCGGCAGCGAAGCCGGGAAGCGTTGCTGCCGCAGTCGCGAGCAGGCCACCACGCAGCAGCGTGCGGCGTCGCGTGTCGGGGGTGGCTCGGGTCGTCATCGCGCCATCTCCTTCGCCGGTGAAGGTGGTGCAGGCTTGGCTACAGGCGGCTGCGGCTTGGTGACATGCGCGATCCAGGCTTGCGCCAGCTGCGGCCATGCGGACACGGTAAGACCGCTGCCGCTGGCGGCACCGAAACCATGGCCGCCCTGCGGAAACACGTGCAGCTCGCTGGGCACCCCGGCGCGCAGCAGCGCAGCGTGCATCAGCAGGCTGTTGCGCACCGGCACCACGCTGTCGTCCTGCGCATGCAGCAAAAAAGTGGGTGGCGTGTGCGCGTCCACGTGCAGCTGCGGCGAATAGGCCTGCACCTGCGCCTGGCTCGGGGCGCTGCCGATCAGGCGTTCGCGTGAGCCTTTGTGCGCGTTGGCGCTATCCATGTCGATCACCGGGTAGATCAGCAACTGGAAGTCCGGTCGTGCGCTCAGTGCATCGGCCGCGTCGATGGGCGGATACACCTGCGCGGCGTAACGCGTGCCCAGGCTGGCGGCGACATGGCCGCCGGCCGAAAAGCCCATCACGCCCACGCGCTGCGCCTCGATGCCATAGCGCGCCGCATTGGCGCGGATCAGCCGCAAGGCACGTTGCGCATCGGCCAGTGGCACGTCGGCGCCGTTCGGGTGGCCTTCGCCCGGCAGCCGGTAGCGCAGCACGAACAGGGTGATGCCGGCGGTGTCGACGAAACCGGGCACCAGCGCGCTGCCCTCGTTGTCCAGCACGATGCGTTGATAGCCGCCGCCAGGCGCAACCAGCAGGGCGGTGCCATTGGGCTGTTTGGGCCGGTAGACCACCAGGTACGGCCTACTGACCTGCTGGATGTAGCGATCCGGCTGCGCCGGGTCGCTGCTGCGCTCGACGATGCGCTGCGGTTGCGGCAGCGCCGTATCCCCCGGTGCCAGCGGCGTTGGCCACAGCGCGATCCGGCTGGCCTGTTCGGCGGCAGTGTCGGCGCTCGGTCGCTCGGCCGCCGGCGCGGGGCGCGCCAGCAGCACGCCCAGCACAACGAGCGCCAGGCCATGCCGCGTGGCGCGCGAAAGCGCGGTCAAAGCCCGCGTTTGGCGTGTCTGTTCCATTCACCCCTCCCAGGGCCACTTCGTCACCGCGACCACAATGCCGCAGTGCACATTGCCAATGACACCGGTTTACCATATACAGCACACCGTGCCGCTGTCGATTGGCAGTGCAACAAGACACCTATCGGGGAGACACCCTTGAGCAACGACGCCGCCACTCCGCCACCGTCCACATCCACGCTGTCCGCCATCGCCCAGCGCTTTGTGGAAGCACGCCGTGCAGGGGCATCGCTGCCTGACTTTCCCGGGCAAATCCCCGACGATCTGGTCACCGCCTACCAGGTGCAGGACATCGCCATCAGCCAATGGCACGACCATGTCGTGGGCTGGAAGGTGGGGTATATCGCCGCCGAGCGCCGCGATGCATCCGGCGACGAGCGCCTGCTTGGCCCGATCTTCTCGCAGAAGGTCTGGAATGCTACCGGTGGAACAACCGAGTTCCCGATCTTTGTCGGCGGCTTCGGCGCGGTGGAAGCCGAATATGTGCTCGTGCTCGGCGCCGATGCCCCGGCCGAGCAGACCCACTTTACCCCGGAGCAGGCCGCGCAGGTGCCGGCCACCTTGTTCATCGGGGTGGAAATCGCCAGCAGCCCGCTGGCCACCATCAACCAGTTGGGCCCGCGGGTGGTGATTTCGGACTTCGGCAACAACAACGGCCTGATTCTGGGCCCGGAAGTGACCGATTGGCTGGCGCGCGACGAGGCTGCGCTCACTGCGCAGACGCTGATCGACGACCAGGTGGTCGGCACCGGCGGCGCCACCACCTTGCCCGGCGGCCTGCGCGCGGCCTACGCATTCGCGCTCAGCCGTTCGGCACAGCGCGGGCGTCCGCTCAAGCGCGGTGATCTGATTGCCACCGGCAATGCCACCGGTATCCACGACATCGAAGTGGGGCAGCGTGCCCTGATTCGCTTCGCCGGCATCGGCGATATTTCCTGTACGGCTGTGTCCGCCAGTTGACGGCGGCCCCCGTGACCAGACGCTTGGGAGGGCGCCAATGATCACACGCAGACATTTTCTTGGTGCCGGGCTCGGCGCCGCGGCTGCCGCCCCCTGGTTGGGTGCCGGCGCCACCACGCCGATTCCCGGCGGGCAGTTGCTCACCGCCACCGATGTGCACGTCGGCGATTACCCCACCGTGGAAGCGGTGCGCTGGTTCGGCAAGCAGCTGGAAGAACGCACCCATGGCCGGCTCAAGCTGCGCCAGTACCACTCCGGCCAACTGGGCCGCGAGTCGGAGGCGATCGACATGGCGCGCTTTGGCGCCATCGACATCACCCGTGTGTATTCGGGCGCGTTGAACAACACCTTCCCGCTCACGCAGGCGCTATGCCTGCCGTATGTGTTCGATTCGGTACCGCATCTGCGCCGGGCCATCGACGGGCATGTCGGCGACAGCGTGCTGCGCAGCTTCGAGCAGCGCGATCTGGTCGGTCTTGCCATCTACGATTCGGGCGCGCGCTGCTTCTACAACACCAAGCATCCGCTGCATCGCCCGGAAGATCTCAAGGGCCTGAAATTGCGGGTGGCGTCGTCGGACATCTTCCTCAAGCTGATGCGCATGCTGGGCGCCAACCCCACGCCGATGTCGCTGGGCGAGACGTTCTCGGCGATGGAAACGCACATGATCGACGGTGCGGAAAACAACATGCGCAGCTTCCAGTCCAGCCGGCATTTCGAAGCCGCGCATTACTGGTCGCAGAGCGAACACTCCTACGCGCCGGACATCCTGGTGATGTCGCGCCAGAGTTTCCAATCGCTGAGCGCGGCCGACCGCGGCCTGGTGGTGGAACTGGCGCGTGCCTCGGTGCCGGTGATGCGCAACTTGTGGGATGCCTCCGAGACGGTGGCGCGCAAGCAGGTCATCGACTACGGCGTGAAGCTCAACCAGGTCGACATGCCGGCGTTCCGCGCCGCCGCTGCCCCGCTGCTGGCCGAATACCGCAAGCAGCCGGAGATCGAAGCGCTGTACCGCCGCATCCGCGATTTCGCATAGAGGTGACCCGATGACCGAACCCGAGACTGTTGCCGTCCCGGTCGCGCCGTTGCAGCGCGCGCTGGACCGCGTTTCCGATATCGCCGTGGGCGTGGCCTCCTTGGCGCTGCTGGGCCTGGTGGTCGTGCAGGGCTGGCAGGTGTTTACCCGCTACGTGCTCAACGACTCGCCCAGCTGGACCGAGCCGGTAACCCTGTTGCTGCTGAGCACCGCCCTGAGCCTGGGCGCGGCGGCCGGCGTGCATACCAACCGCCACTTCGGCTTCTACCTGCTGGGCGAACACGTGCCGCCGCTGGTGCGCAAGATGTTCGAAGTGATCCGCCCGCTGATGATCATGTCCATTGGCGCGGTGCTGGCGTGGTGGAGCGCGGCGCTGCTGTTGGACGGGCTGGATATCAAGATGGCCGGTGCGCAGATGCCGCAGAGCATCAACTACCTGCCGCTGTCGATCGGCGGTGCGCTGATGGTGCTGTTTGCCGTGTTCAAGTTGTGGCGTGTGCTGCGCCCGGTCCATGCTGGAGGAGTGCGCTGATGGGCATCGCCATGTTGTTGGGCACCTTCGTGGTGCTGCTGTTGATCGGCGTGCCGGTGGCCTACGCCCTGGGCGCGGCGGCACTGGCCACGCTGCTGTATCTGGACCTGCCCACGGTAGTGCTGGTGCAGCAGATTTCTGCCGGTAGCGGCTCGGCGTCGTTGATTGCGATCCCGCTGTTTATCTTCGCCGGCGAGTTGATGTTGCGCGGTGGCATTTCCGAACGCCTGATCGCCTTGGCCTCGTCGTTGGTCGGGCGTGTGCGCGGCGGTCTGGGCCAGGTCAGCGTGCTGTCGTCGCTGTTCTTCGGCGGCGTCTCCGGCTCGGCGATTGCCGATGTCTCGGCGGTGGGCGGCACCATGATTCCGCAGATGATCAAACGCGGTTACGACCGCGATTACGCGGTGAACGTGAGCATGACCGCTGCGCTGGTGGCCTTGCTGGTGCCGCCTTCGCATAACCTGATCCTGTTCTCGGCCGCAGCCGGCGGCGGCTTGTCGATTGCCGATCTGTTCGCGGCCGGCATCTTTCCGGCGTTGTTGATGACCGCCGCGATGATGGTGACCGGCTATGCAGTGGCGCGTCATCGCGGCTACGGCACCGAAGCCTTTCCCGGTTGGCGTGCGGTGGCCCTGCGCCTGATCGGTGCGCTGCCCGGCCTGGGGTTGGTCGGATTGATCTTCATCGGGATTCGCGCCGGCATCTTCACCGCGGTGGAAAGCGCCGCCATTGCCGTGGTGTACGCATTGATCGTCACCGCATTGCTGTATCGCCAATTGCGTTGGGCCGAGTTCTTCGCGGCGGTGACGCATGCGGCGCGCACCACCGGCGTGATCCTGTTCGTGATCGCCACCGCTGCGGTGTTCGGCTGGTTGCTGGCCTATTTGCAGGTGCCTGCGGCAGCGGTGAAGTTCCTGCAGGCCATTGCCGACAGCAAAAACATGGTGCTGTTGATGATCGTGGTGATGCTGCTGTTGCTGGGCATGTTCATGGACCTGGCGCCGAAGATCCTGATCTGCACGCCGATCTTCCTGCCGGTGGTGAAGGCCTACGGCATCGACCCGATCCACTTCGGCCTGGTGATGGTGCTGGCCGGCGGTATCGGCCTGATCACGCCGCCGATCGGCTCGGTGTTGTTCATCGGTACTTCCATCGGGCAGATCACCATCGCGCAAAGCATGCGCACCATCTGGCCGTTCTGGCTGGCGGCGTTGTGCGTGCTGTTGATCGTTGCCTTTTTCCCTGAGTTGTCGCTGTGGCTGCCGCGCGCCCTGCGCGCCTGAGCTGGGGCGATTGCGTGATTGCGTAACGGCAGACGGGCGGTCGGTACGGCTTGTTCGCGTGGTAACGAGCGCCTGCCATCCACACGCAGGCGCGTCAGGCGTCGCTGCCGGCGGGAGGCTCTGTCGCATCTGGTTAACCGGTGGCATTGCGCGCCATCGTGGTAAAGCCCGGCATCCGGGACTAGGAGAGAGCATGCGTGTGCGTCCCATTTCATCCCGATGGCGTTGGCCGATGGCCGGCGGCTTGCTGCTGTGCGCCGGCCTGAGCGCTGCGGCGGACTGGAAGCGCGGTATCGAGCACCAGCGCATCGCCGACCAGGGCGATGGCAGCTTTCTCAATCCGGTGCTGGCCGGCGACCATCCCGACCCGTCGGTGCTCAAGGATGGCGATGATTACTACCTCACGCTGTCTTCGTTCGATGCCTACCCGGGCCTGCCGATCTGGCACTCGCGCGATCTGGTCAACTGGCAGCCGCTGGGCCACGCCATCACCCAGAACGTGGGCGCGATATGGGCACCGGACCTGATCAAGCACGGCAAGCGCTACTACATCTATTTCCCGGCGCGGCGCGGCGACCAGGGCGAGCGCAGCAATTTTGTGGTCTGGGCCGACGACATCAAAGGCCCGTGGAGCGCGCCAATCGACATCGGCCTGGGCAAATACATCGACCCCGGCCATGCAGTGGGCGAGGACGGCAAGCGTTACCTGTTCCTGAGCGGCGGCGATTACGTGCAGCTGTCCGATGACGGCCTGAAGGTGGTCGGCACCCCCAAGCACGTCTACGACGGCTGGAAATATCCGGAAAGCTGGGACGTGGAAGGCTACGCCCAGGAAGGCCCCAAGATCACCCGCCACAACGGCTGGTACTACATGACCACCGCCGTGGGCGGCACCGCCGGCCCGCCGACCGGGCACATGGTGATCACTGCGCGTTCGCGCTCGATCCACGGCCCCTGGCAGAACGCGCCCAACAACCCGATCACCCGCACCAGGAGCGCGCAGGAGCCGTGGTGGTCGCGCGGCCACGCCACCCTGGTGGAGGGCACCGACAAGCGCTGGTGGATGCTCTACCACGGCTACGAAAACGGCTACTGGACGCTAGGCCGGCAGGCGCTGCTGGACCCGATCGAATGGACGCCCGATGGCTGGTTCGTCGCCAAGGGTGGGGACCTGGGCACGCCGCTGAAAAAGCCCAGTGGGCAGGCCCTGCCGCACGGGTTGGCGTTGTCGGACGATTTCCGCGCCAGCACGCTCGGCCCGCAGTGGGCGTTCTTCAATCCGGCCGCCGACGAGGCCAAGCGCCTGCAGGTGGGCAATGGCGTGTTGCGGCTGCAGGGCAAGGGCAGCGCGCCGCGCGACGCTTCGCCGCTGACGGTGATCGCCACCGACCCGGCCTACCAGTTCGAAGTGCAGATGACCGTGTCACCGGGCGGACAGGGCGGGGCGTTGCTGTTCTACAGCGACAAGCTCTATGCCGGCGTCGGCAGCAATGGGCAACAGTTCGTCATGCATCGCTACGGCGAGGAACGCCCGGCCACGCTGGCGCCCAGCACCAACGGCGGCACGCTATGGCTGCGCGTCACCAACAACCGCCACATCGTCACCATTCACAGCAGCACCGATGGCAAGGCCTGGACCAAGTACCCGGTGCAGATGGAAGTGTCCGGTTACCACCACAACGTGGCCGGCAAGTTCCTGGCCCTGAAGCCGGCGCTGTATGCCGCAGGCCCCGGCCAGGTGGAATTCCGCAATTTCCGCTACCGCGCCCTGGACTGACCGTTCTGCATCGGCGGGCATGTCGTGGCGCTGCCTGCTGTGGCGGGCCCGTCACGGCGGACCCGGTGCAGCGGCAGGCTTCGCTCAGGTCTGCCGGCCGTCGGGCCGGTAGAATCCAATCAACTTTACTGGTTGACCGCTATGCCCGCCCGCAAGATGCCTGAAGAGGGAATGCCTGGCCTGCCGAAGGGTCGGGTCGCAACGATCAACGACATCGCGCGGATGTCGGGCGTGTCCAAGAAGACCGTCTCGCGGATCATCAACAATTCGCCGCTGGTGCGGCAGGACACGCGCGAGAAGGTCGAGGCGCTGATGCGCGAGGTCGGCTATGCGCCGGATCCGCTCGCGCGCGGGCTGGCGTTCCGCCGTTCGTTCCTGATCGGCATGGTCTACGACAACCCCACCGCGCAATACATCGTGGACATGCAGTACGGCGCGCTGGACGCGCTGCGCGGTTCCAGCTTCGAACTAGTGGTGCACCCCTGCGACAGCCGCAGTCCCGGCTATATCGAAGGCGTGCGCCGCTTTGCGCAGGCGCAGAAGCTGCACGGCGTGATCCTGGTGCCACGCGCCTCCGAAGACCAGGCGCTGGCCGACATGCTGGCCGAGATCGGTTGCCGCTACACCCGCATCGCCTCGATCGCGCTGGACACCACCTCGCAGACGGTGATCACCCACGACCGCGACGGGGCAGCGGAGGCGGCCGATTACCTGCTTTCGCTGGGCCACCGCGACATCGCCCTGGTCACCGGCCCCAGCGCCTACCGCTCCTCGATCGAGCGCACCTCCGGCTTTGCCGACGCGCTGACCCGCCGCGGCATCGAACTGCCGCCCGAGCGCATCGTCGAAGCCGGTTACACCTTCGAATCGGGCGTGGCGGCGGCCGAAAAGCTGCTGCTGGGCAAGAAGCGCCCCACCGCCATCTTCACCGGTAACGACGAAATGGCCGCCGGTATCTACAAGGTCGCCCTGCGCGCCGGCATCAGTATCCCGCGCCAGCTCTCGGTGATCGGCTACGACGACAGCTCGCTGGCCTCGCGGCTGTGGCCGCCGTTGACCTCGGTGCGCCGCCACACCCGCGACACCGGCCGCACCGCCGCGGCGATGCTGATCCAGCCCGACAACGCGCCGCAGCTGCCCACCGCCAGCGTGCGGCCGCACCTGATCGTGCGCGACTCCTGCCAGCCGCCGGAAGATTGAGCTACTTGGTCCTGGCGGAAGAGGAACAAAGCCCCTCTCCCGCCGGGGCGAGAAGGCACAGCTTGCGCGGCATCGCCGCGCGTGCCTTGGAGCGCCCGCGCCGCTGGCGCGGGCCGGGGCGCGGAGCGGGGGTTGGGGTGAGGGTAAGGCGGCAGGCAGCCAATTTAGAAAGCTCAGGCTTGAGCCGGAAGGCAATAGGCCACCACCCACAAAGCAAGCTGTGCTCTTCAACACAGCGCGCAGCCTCGTACCCTCATCCGCCCCTGCGGGGCACCTTCTCACGATGGGAGAAGGGAGTTGGTAGTCCGTGCGTCCACCGACACCGTCTTTCGTGCACTGCGCAATGACACCGGTTAACCAGAGTCGGTAGACTAGCCCCGTGCAAGCCCACGTTCCCCCTTGCTTGCCTTGGAGAAGTGCCATGTCCCTGTACTGCAAAACGCACTACGCCACCCATCCCGACGCCATCAAGGGCGCCAGCAACGACGCGCTGCGCGAGCTGTATCTGCTCGATGGGCTGTTCGTGGATGACGCGGTGACGCTCAAGTACACCCACTACGAGCGCTTCGTGCTCGGTGGCGCCGCGCCGTTGGGCAAGACGCTGGAACTGCCCAGGCAGACCGAGCCCGCCTCGGCCGCGGGGCATCCGTTTCTGGAGCGTCGCGAGCTTGGCGTCATCAATGTGGGCGCAGGCACCGGCACGGTGACCGTGGACGGCACCGCCTACACGCTGGGGCCCAAGGACGGCCTGTACGTGGCGATGGGCAGCACCGATGTCAGTTTTGCCTCCGCAGACGCGGCCAACCCGGCCAAGTTCTATCTCGCCTCCACGCCGGCGCATGCGCGCTTTGAGACCAAGCAACTCTCGATCAAGGATGCGGTGGCACTGGAGCGCGGTGCGCTGGAAACCAGCAACGAGCGCACCATCTACCAGTACATCGTGCCGGCTACCTGCCAATCCTCGCAGCTGTTGCTCGGCCTGACCGTGCTCAAGCCCGGCAGCGTCTGGAACACCATGCCGCCGCATCTGCACGACCGCCGCAGCGAGGTGTATTTCTATTTCGACCTGGGCGCCAACGACCGCGTCTACCACTTCATGGGCGAACCCGATGCGCAGCGCCACATCGTGATCCAGAACAACGAAGCGGTGGTGTCGCCGCCGTGGTCCATCCACATGGGCGCCGGCACCAGCAATTACGCCTTCATCTGGGCAATGGGCGGCGAAAACCTGGATTACACCGACATGCACGTGCTGGACATCTGCCAGCTCAAGTAAGGCCTGCATCGACGCGCCGGCACCCACCAGGCCAGACATGACGCCGCCTGGTGCGAGGCCGGCGCCAACAACGCTGGCGCGACCCAGTTTGGCGCCGGCGTTGCAGCAGTTCGTACAACCCGGCCGCGCGCTGCGCGGCTACTCATCACACCACGGCACATCCAGCAGGAGCGATAAGGTAATGAGCAATCCGTTCAGTCTCGAAGGCAAGGTCGCACTGGTCACCGGTGCCAATACCGGCCTGGGCCAGGGCATCGCATTGGCCTTGGCCGAGGCAGGTGCCGACATCGCTGCCGCTGGCATCCAGGCGCCCACCGAGACCGAAGCCAAGGTCAAGGCGCTGGGCCGCCGCTTCATCGCCATCGAAGCCAACCTGATCAGCATCGAGCCGGTGCAGCGCATCATCGACGAGACCATCGCCGGCCTCGGCGGGCTGGATATCCTGGTCAACAACGCCGGCCTGATCCGTCGCACCGATGCGGTGGATTTCAGCGAGCAGGACTGGGACGACGTGCTCAACGTCAACCTGAAATCGGCCTTCTTCATGGCGCAGGCCGCAGGCCGTCACTTCATCGCGCAGGGCCGCGGCAAGATCATCAACATCGCCTCGATGCTGTCGTTCCAGGGCGGTATCCGCGTGCCGTCCTACACTGCCAGCAAGTCCGGCATCGCCGGCATCACCCGCCTGCTTGCCAACGAATGGGCCAGCAAGGGCGTGACCACCAATGCCATCGCACCGGGCTATATGGCCACCGACAACACCGCGCAGCTGCGTGCCGACGAAGACCGCAACAAGGCCATCCTGGACCGCATTCCGGCCGCGCGCTGGGGCGTGCCGGCCGACCTGGGCGGCACCGCCGTGTTCCTGGCCAGCAGCGCGTCGGACTACGTCAACGGCGCCATCATTCCGGTCGACGGTGGTTGGCTGGCGCGCTAAGCGCTCGCCTCTGTACGGCTCTCCTTCTCCCAGTGGGAGAAGGTGCCCGAAGGGCGGATGAGGGTCGGGGTGCACGCACATGACCAGACGCGTCCCGCAGCTCCGACACGTTCTTCAGAACCTGATCGCTCACCGACAACGCACCTGAAAGCGAATCAAGACCGCACCCAGGCGCGCACACCAACCGACTCCACAGTCGACACAACTTCCCCAAACCAATCGGAGCATCCCCATGAAAATCGCACTCATGAATGAGTTTAGCCAGGCCGCCAAGAACCCGGTGATCCTGCAGCAGCTCAACGAGGTCGCTAGCGAGCAGGGCCACAGCGTGTTCAACGTCGGCATGGACGGCGACAACGACCACCGCCTGACCTACATCCACCTGGGCATCGTCGCCAGCCTGCTGCTGAACTCCAAGGCGGTGGACTTCGTGGTTGCCGGTTGCGGCACCGGCCAGGGCGCGATGATGTCGCTCAACGCGCATCCGGGCGTGTTCTGCGGCTACTGCATCGAGCCGACCGACGCCTACCTGTTTGCCCAGGTCAACAACGGCAACGCGCTGTCGCTGGCGTTTGCCAAGGGCTACGGCTGGGGCGCGGAAATCAACGTGCGCTACATCTTCGAAAAGGCCTTCAGCGGCGAGCGTGGCATGGGTTACCCGGCCGAGCGTCGCGAATCGCAGCAGGCCAACGCCGGCATCCTGACCCAGCTCAAGCAGGCCACCGCCAAGTCGTACCTGGACGGCCTGCGCGCCATCGACCCGGAACTGATCAAGCAGGCCATCGGCGGCGAGCGCTTCCAGCAGTGCTTCTTCGACAACGCCCAGGATGCTGAAATCCGCAACTTCGTTGCCGGCCTGCTGGGCAAGACCGAAGCTGCTGCAGCAGCTGCGTAATTAGTCGGTGCGTTTTAGCCCCTCTCCCGCCGGGAGAGGGGTTGGGGTGAGGATAAGGCGGAAGACAGCTGGCTTGAACGGGGGAGGCTTGAAGGGCTTGAGAAGACAGGACGGCCGTCCTGCATTTCCTTGCCGCCGCATCCTCATCCGCCCTTCGGGCACCTTCTCCCGATGGGAGAAGGAAACAGCGTCGCGTCCTTAGCATTGTTCCCGGAGCCCATCATGCGTCTGCTGCTGTTCGCATTGCTGCTGCTCTTTGCATGCATCGCCCACGCCGCACCACAGCGCATTTTTATCGCTGGCGATTCCACTGCTGCCCAATACGGCGCCGAGCGCGCGCCGCAAGCCGGTTGGGGCCAGCTGCTGCAGGACTGGTTCGACCCGGCGCAATGGCAGGTGCGCAATCACGCCAAGGGCGGCCGCAGCACGCGCAGTTTCATCGCCGAAGGGCGGCTGGATGCCATCGCAAAAGAACTGCAGCGCGGCGATGTCTTGCTGATCCAGTTCGGCCATAACGATGCCAAACGCGAAGACCCCACGCGCTACACCGATCCCACGACCGACTACGTGCAGTTCCTGCGCCGCTATGTCGCCACTGCGCGCGACAAAGGCGCGACGCCCATCCTGATTACGCCGGCCGCCCGGCTGTTGTACGACTTCGGCGCGTTGCTCGACACCCACGGTCGCTACACCTTGGCGATGCAGCAACTCGCCGCGCAGGAACACGTTGGCTTGATCGATCTCAACGCCAGTTCCAGCGACTGGATTCGCGCACTCGGCGAGCAGGCGGCCAAACCGTATTTCCTGTTCGTGCCCGAACAGGGCAAGGCCGACGGTACCCACTTCAGCCGCGCCGGCGCGACCGCCATCGCCTGCCTGGTGGTGCACGGTTGGGTGCAGCTGCAACCAGCGCTTAAACCGCAACTGCGCCGCGATGCCGATTGCGGCGCAGCGCCCAACACCAGCGCGCAACGCGCCGCGCAGGCGCATCCCTCGCTGGTGGTGCACGAGCGCGATCTCGCCCGCGAACAGCCCGGCCCGCATGGCGGCGCCGGCCCGACCACGGCGTATCCGTTCTTCGCAGATGCACCGGCGCTGAAATTCGTGCTGCGCAAACGCGTGCTGCACAAGGGCGCCGGCATCGGCCTGCATCTGCACGACAAGGACGAGATTTATTACATCGTCAGTGGGCGCGGTTTATATGCGCTGGACGGAAAGCAATACGATGTCGCCGCTGGCGATGCGTTGTTGACGCGACCGGGCAGCACGCACGCCTTGCAGCAAACCGGCGAAGAACCGCTGGTGCTGTTGCTGGCGTACACCGCATCCAAGTAGCCCTCGCGCCCCAGACAGCGCAGCTGCAACGAAGCTCCGCGTTTTTCAAATGGGCTGAGTTGTCATCAGGCACGGCCAGCGTGCGAGTCGCTTGCTTCCACGTGCAGATGGCTGCAGTGGATCAGCGGCAGGAGCCAGCGACGGCAGACAGCCGATCACGCCGGCGCACAAACCATGTCAGGGGTGGTCGCGGCCGACATCCAGCGATGCAAGCTTTCCAGCACCGTCAGGCCTTATCCACCCCGTAGTGCGTCAGCCCCAGGCGCGCCAGTTCGGCCGAGCGGCGGTAGTAGACCTCTTCCCACCCGTCCACACGTTGGCGGTCGGTGTCGCTCATGGCATCGAGAATGTCTTCGATGCTGAGCAGATTCGGATCTTCTTCCAGGCGCTCGAACACCGCGCCCAGGCCCTCGATGGCTTGACGCGCTTGCGCCGCGCCCATGGCGGCCAGACCCCGCAACGCATCGCTGCGGGTCGCCGCATCCCAGCGGTCGAAATAGCGGGCGTAGCCGCTCTCGTTCATGTCCGCATCCAGCCGCGCCAGCGCGATCAGTTCGCGTTCGCCCGGCGACAGCGCATCCATGCGCCCGCGCAACTGGGCGAGCTTGACCTGGGCGCGGGCAGCGCGGCGGCGCCACAGCAACTCGGGCATGTTGAGCAGGCCCTCCGCGGTGGGAGGCGCCACCGCGGGCCAGTTCACCCCGAAGCCGTCCTCGGTGATCTGCCATTGCGCGCGTTGCGGCGGCGATGCCTTGAGCAGGAGCCGATGCGCCTGGATGGGCTCGTCGATGCGGATGCCGTTGGCCAGGGTGAACAGCAGGCGGGTGTCGTCCAGCTCCAAGCGCCGGATGCGCAGATGCGTCAGGTCCATTGAGCGAAGGCGATGTAGGGAGGTTTGACCTTAGTGCGCGTCGGCGGTGGTGTCGAGTCGATGCAGGTCACATCGCGGCATCGTGACCGCGCCGCACCGCCGCGCAGCGGTTGGTCGGCGTGACCTCGGCAGCGACCTCACACGTCGCCGTCGCGGCTCCAACCCTCACCGCTGCCGCGTTGGATCACCCGATCGCCCGGCAGCACATCACCCGCCGGCACCTGCGGTTGCTGGGCAAGCTCGGCATAGATCGGGGTGAAGTCCGGCGCGGTGGCCTCCATCAGCTGCGCAAAGCTGTCGATGACGAAATAGGTCTTCTGGAAGCTGTCGATGCGGTAGCGCGTGCGCATGATGCGCTGCAGGTCGAACCCGATGCGGTTGGGTGCGGGCGAGTCCAGCGAATACAGCGATTCGCCCTTGGACGACACGATGCCGGCACCGTAGATGCGCAGGCCCTGTGGCGTGTCGATCAGACCGAATTCCACCGTGTACCAGTACAGCCGGGTGAGGTTCTGCAGCGCGTCCGGGCCGATGCCGTGCGCCTTGACCCCGCCGCGGCCATAGGCCTGCATGAAGTCGGCAAACAGCGGGTTCATCAACAACGGCACGTGGCCGAACAGGTCATGGAACAGATCGGGTTCGGCGATGTAATCGATCTGATCGGGCCGGCGGATCCACCACGTCACCG
Source organism: Xanthomonas sp. NCPPB 1062 (assembly GCF_041481705.2). Taxonomy (NCBI): domain Bacteria; kingdom Pseudomonadati; phylum Pseudomonadota; class Gammaproteobacteria; order Lysobacterales; family Lysobacteraceae; genus Xanthomonas; species Xanthomonas sp. NCPPB 1062. The sequence continues at coordinate 202,110 of NZ_CM192987.1, forward strand.
GAAAGCGTTTGTTGGCCAGATGATCGAAAAAGTCCAGTTCCGGCAGCAGGCCCTGCACGCCGACCAGGGTCCAGCCGGTGGCCGCCTGCAGCACGCGATTGAGCGCATCGAAGCGCGGGATGTGCGTTTCGCCCATGCCCATCGCGTCCTGCGCCTGCAGGAACTCGTCGCAGGCGCGGCCCACCAGCAGCTCGCGCTGGCGCCGATACAAGGTGCCCCAGGTGGCGTGGTCGTCGGCGCTGTAGCTGTCCCACGGCTGCTCCACCACCGCGGTGGTGTAGACCGGCACATAGCCTTTGTCGGTGAGCTGGTTTTCGACGCGTTGCGGGGCGGTATTCATGCAGCGGCTCTTCCCGGTGATCAGCCGTCACCTTAGCCGGATGTGCGCGCAACGGGATTGCGAATCTTGCGCGACGCAAGCGGATGGGCGCAAGATTCGTGCGTCATCGTCTGCTGCTGCGCAACATATGGATCAACCCATCGCCCTGGACCGCACCGATGTGCGCCTGCTCGCCCTGCTGCAGACGCAGGGGCGCAGCAGTAATGCGGAGCTGGCCGTGCAGGTCAATCTGTCGGCGTCGGCGTGCCTGCGCCGCACCCAGCGACTGGAGGCGGCCGGCATCATCGCCGGCTATGGCGCGCGCCTGGACGCGCGCGCGCTGGGGCTGGGCTTGCAGGCGTTCGTGCGCGTGCAGCTGGAGCAGCACGGGCAGGCCGACATCGAGCATTTCGCCGAGGGCGTGCGCGGCTGGGACGAGGTGGTGGCGTGTTGGGCGCTGACCGGCGACATGGATTACCTGCTGCAGGTACAGGTCCGCGACCTGGAACACTTCTCGCGGTTTCTGCTCGATCGCCTGCTCAATGCCACCGGCGTGTCGGATGTGAATTCCAGCTTCGTGCTGCGCACGGTGAAGGCGCCGGAAGGTCTGCCGCTGTCGCATCTGGCCTGAGGTGCAAACCAGCCGCGTGCCGGTAGGGTAGGGCGCGCTCGCATGCCGCAGCCGGCAAGACGCACCGGCGTTGCGCCGGTTTCCAGGCGGACGCAAGAAACGTGCTGCTTGCCACATAAACGATAACGATTTACATTTACCTCACATCCTGGCCGCGTCCGGCCATGTCGTTCGTGTCGCATCGCCAGCCCACGCAGGGTCAGCCAGCCGGTTCGAGTGGACGCCTGCGTGTGCCTGTGCCTTTCCCTGTTGCGTGACGCGCTGCGTCCGCAGCGATCGACGAGAACGCCCCATGTCTGCTGCCATCGCTCCCCTTGGCTTGTTGCCTGCCGCGCTGCTGTGCGCGCTGTCGACCTTGGCTCCCGCCGCCCATGCCGCCGAATCCGCCGACGCGACCAACGCCACGACGCTCGACCAGGTCAGCGTCAACGGCACGGTGAGCCGCGCGCAGCCGGCCACCACCACACGCCTGCCGCTGACCCTGCAGGAAACGCCGCAGTCGGTGAGCGTGATCGGGCTGCAGCGGCTGGAAGAGCAATCGCTGTTCAGCATCGACGATGTGATGCGCAACGTCACCGGCGTCAACGTGTCGTTCTACGACACCCAGCGCCCGCTGTATTTCGCGCGCGGTTTCCAGATCACCGACTTCCAGGTCGATGGCCTGCCCACCTACAGCGGTGCGACCAACCAGGAATACGACACAGTCTTCTACGACCGCATCGAGGTGATCCGCGGCGCCAACGGCCTGCTCACCGGCGCCGGCATTCCCTCGGCCACGGTCAACCTGCTGCGCAAGCGCCCGGGCAAGGACTTCGATGCCTCGTTTGCAGTCAGTGCCGGCACCTGGGATTTCCGCCGCATGCAGGCCGACGTCAATGCGCCGCTGACCGAAGACGGGCGCTGGCGCAGCCGCGTGGTCGCGGCCTGGCAAGACCGCGATTACTACTACGACCGGTACCACGACAACAAGATGTCGGGCATGGCAGTGCTGGAAGGCGATCTGACCGACAGCACCACGCTCACCGTCGGCTATCAGCGCCAGGACAACACCCCGGTCGGCTCGACCTGGGGCACGGTGCCGTTCTTCGCGGCCGACGGCTCCTTCGCCAACCTGTCGCGCTCGACCAACATGGCGCCGGAATGGACCCGCTGGCAGCGCGAAACCAGCACCGCGTTTGCCAACCTGGAACAACGCTTCGGGCAGGACTGGTTGCTGCGCGTCAACGCCGCCCACACCAAGGGCGCCGTGCAGAGCCTGCGCGTCTACGGCACCGGTTACCCGGCCGCCGATGGCAGCGGCGTGTTTCTGCGCGCCAACGCTGGCGAAACGCAGGACACGCGCGATAGCGTGGACGTGTATCTGTCCGGCGGATTCGCCCTGTTCGGCCGCCAGCACGATGTGGTGATCGGCGGCAGCTGGCAGGACCTGCAATCGACCACCTATACCCTGGCGCAGACCTATCCCGACGACTGGGCCACCTGCGGCAGCGAACGTTGCTATTTCATTCCCAACATCCGCCATTGGAATGGCGACGCTTCGGAAGTGACCTATACGCGCACCGGTGCGCGTCGCCAGGCACGCACCACCCAGCGCGGCGTGTATGCCTCCACGCGCTTGCGGCTGGCCGACCCGCTGTCGTTGATTGCCGGCGCGCGACTGAGTTCGTGGGAGACCCGCACCCAGGCGTTCAATGCCAGCGGCAGCTACACCGGCACCAGCGGCCGTTATGACGTCAGCGACGAAGTCACCCCGTACGTGGGTCTGGTCTACGACATCGTGCCGGATGTGTCGGTGTACGCCAGCTACACCGAAATCTTCAATCCGCAGAACTACCGTGACAAGGACAACAACCTGCTCGCACCGGTGGAAGGCTCCAACCTGGAAGCCGGCATCAAGGCGCAGTTGTTCGATGGTCATGCGATGGCCACTGCTGCCGTGTTCGAGGCCAAGCAGGACAACTACGCGGTGCGCGACATGACCCAGCCGGAAGCCTCGCTGCCGGATGGCAGCTCTGCGTACATCGGCGTGGACGGCACCAAGAGCCGCGGTTGGGAAGTGGACTTCAATGGCGAAGTGCTGCCCGGCTGGACCATCAACGCCGGCTATACCCACGTCAAGGTGACGCGCGCGCCGACCGATGCGATCTACGCCAACCTGCCCGAAGATTATCTGCAGCTCTCCACCCAGTGGCGCCTGCCGGGGACGTGGGACCGCTTGAGCATCGGCGGCGGCGTGAGCTGGCAGAGCGCGGTGCGCGGCTTCAATATCGCGCGCCCCACCGGCGACGGCACTGGCGCCACCACCCCGGTCACCGTGGTGCAGAACCCGTACGCGCTGGTGCATTTCAACGCCAACTACCGCATCAGCGACCAATGGACCGCCACGCTGGCGGTGCGCAATGCGTTCGACAAGACCTATTGGGCGAATCTGGATTATCAGAACTACGGCGAACCGCGCTTTGTCAGCGTGTCGCTGCGTTGGCGGTATTGAGATATTGCCGATGACGTCTGGGCTTGAGACATTGCCCATCAAGTCCAGGCGTTGCTACCGATAAGGCCTCGCGGCCAGGGCCGCTCCTACAAGCGCGGTGCCGGCCGTGCCGACGTCGCCGATACACCCAAAGACCCCCGCCCCGGTCGGAGCGGCCCCGGCCGCGCGCCCATCCGACACGTCTCAGCGCACCCGAAAGAACCGCCACGCCGTCGTCGAAGCGGCTCAGGCCGCGACCTTGTCCGGCCACCCTCAGGACATCAGCACAAGGCATCAATAACGCAGTCGCCCCACGCATCTGGTCTAAATGCGCGCGTCTCGAACCAGGCGCCCACGCCCGCTCAGTTCCGCATGAGCTCGCGCGGCACCGGCATCAACTGCGGATCGCCTCGCACCGCAGCCGCATCACGGTGCCACGCAGGCCTGGTCCTTGCCACGCAGTTTTTCCCAACGCGAGCGTTGTTCCAGGCAGCGCTCGTACGCCTGTTGCTTGGCCGCTTTGGCCTGGTCGGCGGCGGTCCGGACTGCGCTGCTGCGCGCGGCCTGCAGTTGCGCGATCTTGGCGCGAATCTGCGGCATCACCGCCATTGCGGCGCGCTCGCCTTCGAGGATCGCCGCAGCACGCTGGTTGAAATCGGCCGAGCCGATCTCGTTGACCTTCGGGCGAATGACCACGTCGGCACGTTTGAGTTCGGCCTCGCCCAGGCGCTGGCCCATGATCGAGATCGACTGGTTCACCGTGCCCAGCAGGTCCCCCGGATTCTTGCCGCTGGCCTTGCTGGAAATATCCACCGCCACCACGAATTCGGCACCCAACTGGCGCGCCGCATCCACCGGCACCGGGCTGACCACGCCGCCATCGACGAAGTGATATTGACCGATGGTCACCGGCTCGAACACACCCGGAATGCTGCTGGACGCGCGTACCGCCTGGCCGGCATTACCGCGCACGAACACGGTACGCTCGCCATCTTCCAGCCGCGTGGCGACCGCCGCGAACGGCTTGCGCAGTTTTTCGATCGGCTTGCCGCCGAGCTGTTCGTTGACGTAGTCCTGCAGTTTCTGGCCCTGCACCAGCCCACCGGAAAACAGCCGCACATCGCGGATGCTGGTCTGGTCGAGCGCGACGGCCTTTTCCTGCATTTGGAACGCATCCATGCCGCTGGCATACAACGCGCCCACCACGCTGCCGGCGCTGGTGCCAGACACCACCACCGGTGCGAAGCCGTTGGCCTCGAGCATCTTGATCACCCCGATATGCGCAAAGCCCTTGGCCGCACCACCACCGAGCGCGACGCCGATCTTGATGGGCTTGGGGGCTGCGGCCGATGGTGCCTGCACCACCGGCGCCGGTGTCGCCGGGCGTGGCTCGCCCCCGCAGGCGCTGAGCAGCCCGGCCAGTGACAGGGACAGGGACAACAGGAGGCACTTGCTAGGAAAGGCGGTCATGGCGAGCGTGCACAGGGCGCGATGTGGACAGCGGCGCAGCATACACGCCGCAGCCCTGGCCGCCGGTCTGCATTGGCGGCGGGCGGCAGGGCGTCATGCGCAGATATTGCGCGCTGCGCGCACACCTCGCCTGCCCTGATGGTATCGGGCGTCCTTGCGTTGGTACCGTAGGGCATGGACTCGGCCAAACGCACAGTCTGCAGCAGCAGCATCTTCGATCACGCGTCTGCGCGGTGTCCGCTGGGTGGACTGGCACTGTCACTGCTGCTAGCCGCATCGCCCTGTCATGCGCTGGACGCGGTAGCGGTCAAGCGGCAGGTCGATGGCATTCTGGATCGGGACTATCCACGTTGGGAGGCGCTATACCGGACCGTGCACCAGCACCCCGAACTGGGCTTCGAGGAAACTGCGACTGCGCAACGGCTGGCCGAGGAAATGCGCGCGCTGGGATTTCAGGTCAGCGCGGGCATTGGCCGGACCGGGCTGGTGGCGATGTATCACAATGGCCCCGGCCCCACGATCATGGTGCGCACTGAACTGGATGCGTTGCCGATGCGGGAAACCACGGGGCTGGCGTACGCCAGCGACGTCCATCTGCAGTCCAGTGACCGCGATACCTATGTGGCGCATACCTGCGGTCACGACATTCACATGGCGGCCTGGGTCGGCACGGCCGCAACCTTGGTGCAGCTGCGCGCCCAATGGCGCGGCACGCTGATGTTCATCGCCCAACCAGCGGAGGAAAAGGGTCGCGGTGCGCAGGCGATGCTTGACGATGGCCTGTTCGCCCGGTTCGGCAAGCCGGACTACGGCTTTGCCCTGCATGTCGGCCCGGATGCCTACGGCCATGTGTTCTACAAGGCCGGGGCGGTGACCTCCAACTCCGATGCGCTGGAGGTGGTGTTCCAAGGCAAGGGCGGGCACGGTGCGATGCCCGCCGCGACGATCGATCCGATCCTGATCGCGGCACGCTTCGTTGTCGATGTGCAGAGCGTGATCAGTCGCGAAAAAGACCCGGCTGCGTTTGGCGTGGTCAGCATTGGAGCGTTCAACGCCGGCACGGCCGGCAACGTCATCCCCGACCGCGCGCAGCTGCGCGGCACCATACGCAGCCACGACCCTCAGGTGCGCGACAAGCTGCTCGACGGCGTGCGACGTACCGCGCTGGCCAGTGCGCAGATGGCCGGCGCGCCGGTACCGCAGATCGCCCTGGGCGAGCGCGGGTCCAGGGCGGTGATCAACGATGCAGCGCTGGCCGAGCGTACCGGGGCGGTTTTCGCGCAGGCGTTCGGGGTCGATGCCGAGCGCCAGCGCGAACCGAGTGCCGCCAGCGAAGACTATTCGGCCTTCGTCGCTGCCGGCGTGCCGTCGTTCTACTTCGGCATCGGTGGACTCGATCCACAGTGGCTGCAGCAGGCCCGGCAAACGGGCGAGCGCATTCCGGTGAACCATTCGCCGGACTTCGCGCCGGTGCCGCAGCCAAGCATCCGGACCGGCGTGGAAGCGATGACACTGGCGGTGATGAACGTGATGCCGCCGCCCTCCTGAGATGGGCGCGGCCGCGCCGGGATGTAGGTCAGAAGCGGTTATCGCCATCCAGCAACCGCCCCAGGCCGCCCAGCACCGAGCCTTCGCCGCGCTGTTGGCCGCCGGCTTGCGGGGCGGCCTGCAGCATGCGGCCGGCCATGCGCGAGAACGGCAGCGATTGCAGCCAGACCTTGCCCGGGCCGGTGAGGGTGGCCAGGAACACGCCTTCGCCGCCGAAGAACATGCTCTTCAGGCCCGCAACGCGGCGCACGTCCATGTCCACGCCGGCGTGGTAGGCCACCACGCAGCCGGTGTCCACGTCGATACGCTCGCCCGGGCCTAGCTCGCGTTCGACGACCGTGCCGCCGGCATGTACGAACACCCAGCCGTCGCCTTCGAGCTTCTGCATGATGAAGCCCTCGCCGCCGAACAGGCCGGTGAGGATCTTGCGCTGGAAGGCGATGCCCAGCGACACCCCGCGCGCGCCGGCCAAGAAGCTGTCCTTCTGGCAGATCAGCTGGCCGCCATGCTCGGACAGGCGCAGCGCCAGCACCGTGCCCGGGTAGGGCGCGGCGAAAGCGACCTTGGCCTTTCCGCTGCCGGCGTGGGTGAACACGGTGGTGAACATGCTTTCGCCGGTGACCACGCGTTTGCCGGCCGACAGCAGCTTGCCCATCAGCCCGCCGCCACTTTGACCGGCATGCGAGCCGTCGCCGAACACGGTGTCCATCTGCACCGCCGCGTCCTTGTACATCAGCGCACCGGCCTCGGCGATGGCGCTTTCGCCGGGGTCCAGCTCGACTTCGACGAACTGCATGTCGTTGCCGACGATGCGGTAGTCGATCTCATCTGCGCGCCCGCTCATGCCGGTCAACGGCGGCGGCACGCTACCGCCCCCCTGCAGCTCGGCCAGCTGACGGGCCGGCGTCCAGCCATCGAGCCCGTCGCGCCAGGCCAGCGCATCGGGTTGGCGCTGCGCATGCGCGCGAGCGCTGGCATCGTCGAGGGGGCCGATACGGTCGGCCTGTCCGGGGTTATGGAAATACCACTGGGCCATCGGACGACTCCTGTCTGTGTGTGCGGCGAGTCTAAGCGCAAGCGCCGCGGCGGCGTCCCGTGTCCAAGGTCATGTCTGCAGAGCGTGGTTGTGACGCGGTTGTGCGCCCGTCCGGAGCGCTTCGCCATCGCGATGCGGAGCATCGCCGGCAGCTCGTGCAAGGACACGGCCTGCGCGAGCTGCGGGATGGGTGGCCCTTACTCGCCCACCGTTGCCCAACAGCGCGCGCCATCGCGCTGCACCCGCACCGGGCCATCGAACACGGCCGACAGGCTGGCATCGGTGAGCAGCGCCTCACGCGTGCCGTCGGCCACCACCTTGCCGGCGCGCAGCAGGATCACCCGTTCGATCTCCGGCACGATTTCTTCGATGTGATGGGTCACCAGCACCAGCGTGATGCCTTGCCGGGCGAGGTGCCGCATCGTCTCGAGCAGGTGCTGGCGTGCCACCAGATCCAGCCCGGTGGACGGCTCGTCCAGCAGCAACGCCTGCGGGCGATTGACCAGCGCACGCGCAATCAGCACACGGCGCGTTTCGCCGGCCGACAATTGCGCAAATTGCCGGTCCACCAGCGGCAATGCGCGCGCCAGCGCCAGCGCTTCGCGCGCGCGTGCACGCATGTCGTCGCTGATCTCGCGATGCGGCGGCACCACGTAGCTGGCGAAGAATCCGGAGAGCACCGCGCTTTCCACATCCAGCCCGGGCATGTCGGCCAGATTGACGCTCAGATCGCCGGTGACGATGCCCAATTGCGAGCGCAGGCGATCCACCTGCCAGCGCGTTTGTCCCATCACCTTCACTGCGGGCTGGCCGTCGGCGCGCGCCAGCGGGTACAACTCGCGCGTGATCAATTTGATGAAGGACGATTTGCCGCAGCCATTGGGCCCCAGGATCGCGGTGTGCTGCCCCAGCGCGATGCGCAGGCTCAGCGCATGCAGGACCCGGACCTGGCCGCGCATCACGCTGGCCTGGTCGAGTTCGATCAGCTGGGCGGCGTTAGTAACGACAGTGGAATCGGCAGCATGTTCGGTGGCAACAGTCATACGGGTGACAGCAGACGGAAGTGGGGAAGGGGGGTCTGAACCGCTTTAGAAATGTAGGTGCAACCCTACGCATCCGAAGGGTGAAGTTTGCCGCGATCGCCCCCATCATGTCTGCATCAAATGGAGAGCGCTGCTGTGGAGATGCCGATGTTGTCCGATCCGATCATCGACGTTCTGACTTCCGGCGTGGCAGGGCTGGGCGCGTGGGGCATGCTGGCGGTGCTGCTGGTCTTCACCCAGCTCACCATCTTTGCAGTGACCTTGTACCTGCATCGCAGCCAGGCGCATCGCGGTGTGGATTTCCATCCGGCCATCGCGCATTTCTTCCGCTTCTGGACCTGGTTGACCACCTCGATGATCACCCGCGAATGGGTGGCGATCCATCGCAAGCATCACGCCAAGGTCGAGACCGAGGAAGACCCGCACAGCCCGCAGACCAAGGGCATCGGCCAGGTGTTCTGGCGCGGTGTGGAGCTGTATCGGCAGGCGCGTGCCGAGCGTGCCGACATCGAGCAATACGGCAAGGGCGCGCCCAGCGACTGGATCGAACGGCATCTGTACACGCCGCATGCCAACGCCGGCCCGATGGCGTTGCTGGTGATCAACTCGGTGTTGTTCGGATTGCCGGGAATTGCGTTGTGGGCAATCCAGATGGCGTGGATTCCGTTCTGGGCCGCCGGTGTGGTCAACGGCCTGGGCCACTGGTGGGGCTATCGCAATTTCGAATCGGCCGACACCTCCACCAACCTCACGCCCTGGGCGCTGTGGATCGGTGGCGAAGAATTGCATAACAACCATCATGCCTTCCCGAGCTCGGCGCGGTTTTCGATGCGGCGTTGGGAGCTGGATATCGGTTGGGTCGCCATTCGCGGCTTGCAGGCACTGGGCCTTGCCAAGGTGTTGCGGGTGGCGCCGTCGCTGGATATCCGCCCCAATATCGCCGTGCCCGATGCCGACACGCTCAAGGCGCTGCTCTCGCACCGGTTCCAGGCCATGACCGACTACCAGCGCAATGTGCTCAAGCCGGCGTTGCGCGAAGAGGCGGCCGTCACCGGCGCCAAGCTGCGCGAGTTGCTGCCGCGTCGCCTGCGCAAGGGCCTGGTCGACGACGGGCGCTGGCTCAAGCCGGACGCGCGTGCACAGTTGCAGGCATGGGTGGCGCAGCGTCCGCGCATGCGCACGCTGGTCGAGTACCGTGCGCGGCTGACCGCGGTACTGGAAGCGCGCAGCCACGATGCGTCCGAACGGCTCCGGCAATTGCAGCAGTGGTGCCATGAGGCCGAGGCCAGCGGCAATGCCGCGTTGCAGGCGTATGCGGCGCGGCTCAAGGGGTATGCGCTGAGTGGTGCGTAACCCGGGCGGCAGGCGCGCTGTGGTGCGTGTACACCGGGCGCGTGGCGTGATCGTGCGTGCCTTGCTGGTCGTGTGGTGTGCCTGTGTGCCGGCGATTGCCGCGCAGGCCCAGGTCCAGGACAGCCAGCAATATCTGCAGCGCATGGATACCGATGGCGATGGGCGGGTGAGCCTGGACGAATATCTGGCCTGGATGAGCTACGCCTTCGATCAACGCGATACCGATCACGATGGCGTGCTGCAAGGCGATGAACTGCCGGGCCGTCGCGGCAAGCCGATCACCCGTGCGGCGCATCGTGCCACCTTGATCGCGCGCTTCGCGCGGCAGGATGCCGATGGCGACGGCTACCTGAGTGCACGCGAACTGCTGGCGCCGCCCCGCTGATGCGCACCTTCGCGCGTGGCTGACGCTGCGTTCGGCAAGCTCGGCCGCATGTTCACTCTCGACCGGGTCAGCCGCCGCTACGGCCAGGCCATCGCACTCGATGCTGTCTCGCTGACGTTTGCCAGCGGCATCACGACCGCATTGATCGGCCCGAGCGGCGCCGGCAAATCCACCGTGCTGCGCATGCTGGTCGGGCTGGAGTGGCCGGACAGCGGCACGGTCGCTTTCGACGGCACCCCGTTGCAGCGCGCCAACCTGCACGCGCAACGGCAACGCATCGGCTACGTCATCCAGGAAGGCGGCTTGTTTCCGCATCTGGATGCACGCAGCAACGTGACCTTGCTGGCACAGACGCTGGGCTGGACGCGGGAACGCATCGAGGCGCGTCTGGATGTCTTGTGCGCCCTGTGCCAATTGCCAACGCAGTTGCTGGCGCGCTACCCGGCCGAACTCTCCGGTGGTCAACGCCAGCGCGTGGGGCTGATTCGTGCACTGATGCTGGACCCGCCGGCCTTGTTGCTGGACGAACCACTCGGCGCGCTCGATCCCATCGTGCGCTACGACCTGCAGGCGCAGATGCGCGAACTGTTCGCGCAGCTGGGCAAGACCGTGGTGCTGGTGACGCATGACGTGGCCGAAGCCGCCTATCTGGCCGACAACCTGGTGCTGATGCGCGCCGGCCGCATCGTGCAGCAAGGCCGTGCGCGCGATCTGCTGGAGCAGCCGGCCGATGCGTTCGTGCAGCGCTTTCTCACCGCCCAGCGCAGCATTGGCGATGCCGCATGATGGCGCGTGCGCTCATCGCCGTAGTGTGGCTGATCTGCAGTGTTAGCGCGCAGGCCGCGCAGGTCACCATTGGGTCGAAGAACTTCACCGAAGCGGTGATTCTTGGCGAAATCGCCACCGCCGCCGGCAAACGTGATGGTGTAGACGTGCAGCACCGCGCACAACTCGGTGGCACGCGCATCCTGTGGCGGGCGCTGGAGACCGGGCAGATAGACGCGTATGCCGAATACACCGGCACGCTGGCACAGGAGCTGCTGCAACTGCCCAACGCCAGCCAGGCCGAGCTGCGTGCCGCACTCGACGCACGCGGGCTGGCGATGACCGATTCGCTGGGTTTTCAGAACACCTATGCCCTCGGTATGAAGCGCGAACGTGCGCAGGCATTGGGCATCGCCGCGTTGTCGGATCTTGCACGACATCCCACCCTCAAGATCGGTCTGAGCAATGAGTTCATGCAGCGCGCCGATGGCTGGCCGGGCGTGCGCGCGGCGTACGCGCTGCCGCAGGCCGCGACCGGGCTGGATCACGACCTGGCCTATCGCGCGTTGCAGAGCGGCGCCATCGAGGTCACCGATCTGTACAGCACCGATGCAGAAATTCCGTATTACCAGCTGCAGGTGCTGCGCGACGACCGCCATTATTTCCCGGACTACCAGGCGATTTTTGTGTATCGCAAGGACCTGGCGCACCGCTCGCCGGCGATGCTTCAGGCCTTGCGGGGGCTGCAAGGACGCATCGATGAAGCGACCATGCAACGGCTCAATGCACAGGTCAAACTGGAGCGGCAGTCCGAAGCGGCGGTTGCCGCGCGTTGGCTGGGCGTCACGCCGGCCTCTGAAACGGACTCGCGTTTGACGCGGCTGCTGCGGCATACGCGCGAGCATCTGGCGTTGGTGGGTATTTCCTTGGGTCTGGCGTTGCTGCTTGCGCTGCCGTTGGGCGTGCTGGCGGCGCGGCGTCCACGTCTGGGGCAGGTGGTGTTGTCGTTGACCGGTGTGCTGCAGACGCTGCCGTCGTTGGCGGTATTCGTCTTCATGATTCCGCTGTTCGGCATCGGCGCCAAGCCGGCGATTGCCGCGCTGTTCTTGTATAGCCTGCTGCCGATCGTGCGCAACACCCACGCCGGGCTGACCTCGATCCCACGCGAACTGCGCCAGACTGCGCACGCCATCGGATTGCCCGCGTGGACACGTCTGTGGCGGGTGGAACTGCCGCTGGCCCGCCGCACGATCGTGGCCGGCATCCAGACCGCGGCGGTGATCAATGTGGGCACCGCCACGCTGGGTGCGCTGATCGGTGCGGGCGGCTATGGCCAACCGATTCTCACCGGCATCCGCCTGGACGATATCGGCCTGATTTTGGAAGGTGCCATTCCCGCTGCCGTACTTGCGCTGCTGGTGCAGGCGGTGTTCGAAGGCGCCGAGCGATGGGTAACGCCGCGTGGGTTGCGGATCAGCCAGCGGCAGTGACGCGGCGTTCAATCGCTGAAAACCGAGCGCGCCGCTTCGCTGCCGCTGATCCTTGCGCCAATTGTCGTTCGTAGAGCGCGCTGGCCTGCGATGGAGCCTTGCCGGTGCTGCCTGACGACGCGTTGGCCTGCGTACATGTATTGCAACCAGTACCGCTGCAGATGCCTGGCCCGCGATGCCTGCGCACCGCCTCACCCATCCGGCAGCGCTGCAATGACCTGTGACAACGCGTGGTCGGTCACGCTCAAATGTGGCGCGATGCGCAGACGTCCATGCCGACGCGTGCAGATCACGCCACTCGCGCCGAGCGCCGTTGCCACCGCATCCAATGCCGCTGCCGGCGGCTGCAGTGCGGTGAGATGCGGCGCATGTCCGGGCGTGCACCAGCTGCCCACGCCGCGCGCCTGCAGGGCGGCGTCCCAATGCGCAGTCAACTCGCCCAACGCCGCTGCGATGCGCGCCGGCTGCCACGCGGTGAGTTGTTGCAGGGCCACCGTGGCCATTGCGACCCGCAACGGGTCGGCAACCCCGCCCGCATCGAATCGGCGTGCACCGCTGCGATACCGCGGCGCGCTGGCCACCGGAAATTCCCAACTGCTGCCCGCATCGCGGCCGATCCAGTGTTCTTCGATCGGCAGCCCGTCCGTGCGCCACTGCGGCGCGACCCACAGCCACGCCAATCCCATCGGCCCGAGCAACCATTTGTGCCCGACGCTGACCACGAAATCCGGTTGCCAGCGCGGCAGATCCGGTGGCAACACCCCCAGGCTCTGGCTCAGGTCCAGCACCAGGGCAGCGCCGCGTGCCTGCACGGCGGCACTGATGCGGTCCAGATCCAGCATTCGCCCGTCCAGCCAGTACGCATGCGGCAAGCTGGCAATCCGCAGCGCAGGCGTGTCGGCAATGGTCTGCAGCACTGCATCGGTCAAGCTGCCGCCAGCGGTGGCGGGCACCGCCACCAGATGCGCGCCGGTCTCTGCGCAGCGGCGCTGCCAGATCAACAGATTGGACGGAAATTGCCCTTCCAGCACCAGCACTGCGTCGCCGGCTTGCACAGGCAGATTGCGCGCGGCCGTGGCCAGGCCGTGCGCGGCCGAGGGCACCATGGCCACCGCATCGGCATCGCCGTCCAATAGCGCGGCCGCAAGTCCGCGCACCTGCTCGATCTGCTGTAACCAGGTATCGAACGGCAACCGCCATGGTGTGGCCATTGCATCGACCGCCTGGTGCGCAACGGTCTGCATGGCGCGCAACAACGGACCACGCGACGCCGCATCCAGATGGATGACCCCGGAAGGCAGCGCGAACGCCTGCTGACGCTGGGCCCACGCGAGGGGCCCAGCAAGCGTACTGGACAGAGATGGCGATGACATGCCCACAGCTTACCGCTGGCTGCCACGCTGCCCACACGGCACGTTCACGGGCGCTCCCCAAGCATAGGGCGATGTCTGCACTCTCACCTCTGCTGGGCCACCTCCAGCAACAGCAGTTGACGCTGCTGGAACGCTACGCGCAGACCCGCGCGCTGAGCGACCGTCTCGCCGCACCCTTGAGCGCCGAAGACGCGATGGTGCAGAGCATGCCGGACGCGAGCCCGAGCAAATGGCATCTGGCCCACACCACCTGGTTTTTCGAACGCTTCGTGCTGCAGGCCGATCCGGCGTACCGCGTGTTCGACCCGGCCTGGGATTTCCTGTTCAACAGCTACTACCAGAGCGTGGGGCCGATGCATGCGCGGGCCCGCCGCGGCGTGCTTTCGCGCCCCTCGTTGCAGCAGGTACGCGACTACCGTGCTGCGGTCGATAGGCAGATGCAGCAGCGCTTGCGCGAGGGCCTGCTCGATGCCCAGGCTTGCACCGTCGTGCAGCTCGGCATCCAGCACGAGCAGCAACACCAGGAGTTGCTGCTGACCGATATCAAGCATGCGCTGTGGAGCAACCCGTTGCAGCCGGCCTACCGTGACCTGCCCACACCGCCTGCGGCCGTTGCCAGCCCGCTGCGCTGGCATGCGCGCGACGAGCAGATCGTCCAGATCGGCGCCGCTGCATGGCCACAGGCCGACAGCTTCGCCTACGACAACGAATCGCCACGCCATCGCGTGCTGGTCGGTGCGCATGCGCTGGCCAGCCGTGTGGTCACCAACGCCGAGTTCCAGCAATTCATCGATGACGGCGGCTACCGCAGTGCCGGTGCCTGGCTCAGCGATGGCTGGGCGATGGTGCAGGCGCAGGGTTGGCAACATCCCTTGTATTGGGATGCCGATGGCCGCGAGTTCACGCTGGACGGCTGGCGCACGCGCGATCCACACGCGCCGGTCTGTCATCTGAGCCTGTTCGAAGCCGATGCGTTCGCGCGCTGGGCCGGTGCGCGCCTTCCCACCGAAGCCGAGTGGGAGCAGGCCGCGACCGGCGTGCCGGTACAGGGCAATTTCGTCGACACCGATGCGTTGCATCCGCGTGGCGCCGAAGCAGTGGACACCGGTATCCAGCAGCTGTTCGGCGATGTCTGGGAGTGGACCGGTAGTGCGTACCTGCCGTATCCAGGCTTTACCCCGTGGCCCGGGTCGCTGGGCGAATACAACGGCAAATTCATGAATGCGCAATGGGTCTTGCGTGGTGGCAGTTGCGCCAGCCCGGCCAGCCATCTGCGTGCCAGTTACCGCAACTTTTTCCCCTCCGATGCGCGTTGGCAGTTTGCCGGCGTGCGCCTTGCCAAGGATCTGCCTTGAACGCCGCCGCCCATGCCCTGCAACGCGCGCACGCCGCGCTGACCGACCTGCGCCCGCAGCCGGACGACATCACCGCCGATGCACTGGCGGGGTTGTCGCAAACGCCCAAGACGCTGCCGTCGAAATATTTCTACGATGCGCGCGGCTCGCAACTGTTCGAAGCCATTACGCAGCAGCCGGAGTATTACCTCACCAGGACCGAGCTGGGTTTGCTAGAAGCCAGCATGGGCTCGATCGCACAGGCGATCGGCGCCGGCGTGCATGTGGTCGAATACGGCAGCGGCAGCGGCCGCAA
Source organism: Xanthomonas sp. NCPPB 1062 (assembly GCF_041481705.2). Classification (NCBI taxonomy): domain Bacteria; kingdom Pseudomonadati; phylum Pseudomonadota; class Gammaproteobacteria; order Lysobacterales; family Lysobacteraceae; genus Xanthomonas; species Xanthomonas sp. NCPPB 1062. The sequence goes on from NZ_CM192987.1 coordinate 217,643, forward strand.
GACCGAATTGCTGCTGCAGGGCCTGCGCGATGTGGTGGCCTACACGCCGCTGGAAATCTCGCGCACCGCGCTGCTGGAAAGCACTGCGCGGCTGGCCCAGCAATTTCCGCAGATCCAGATGTTGCCGGTGTGCACCGACTTCACCAAGCCGCTGCGCCTGCCCGATGCGCAGCGCCCGGCGCGGCGGCACGTGGTGTTCTTCCCCGGCTCCACGCTCGGCAATTTCGCCGATGCGGCGGCGATCGAACTGCTGGACGCGATGCGCCAGACCATGGGCAGCGACGGTTGCGCCCTGATCGGCATCGATCTGGACAAGGACGCCGGGCTGATCGAAGCGGCCTACAACGACGCAGCCGGTATCACCGCCGAGTTCACCTTGAACCTGCTGGCGCGGCTCAATCGCGAGATCGGGAGCGATTTCGATCTGGACGGTTTCCGTCACCACGCGGTGTATGTCCGTGAGCGCGGCCGCATCGAAACCTTCCTGATCAGCCAACGCGCGCAGCGCGTGCAGGTTGGCGGCAAGGACATCGCGTTTGCCGAAGGCGAAGCGATGCAGGTCGAATACAGCTGCAAATACACCGACGCGCGCTTTGCCGAACTGGCTGCCGCAGCCGGGCTCAAGGTCACCCACGGCTGGAACGATGCCAAGGATTGGTTCGGCCTGCGCCTGCTGCGCCCATTGTGATCCCGCGGGGCGGGCGTGCAGTCGCCCGATGATGCGCAGGTGGCCGCGTTGATCCGGCACCTGCTTGCGCAACGTCGGCCCGAGCAATCGATCTGTCCCTCGGAAGTCGCGCGTGCCTTGAGCGATGATGCGGCGGTGTGGCGAAGCCTGATGCCCCAGGTGCGTGCGGTGGCCGCAGCTGCCGCAGGCAGAGGCCTGGTACGGATCACCCAGCAGGGTCGAACTGTGGACCCTGCCACCGCACGCGGACCGATTCGACTGATGCGTGGGCCGCATTTCGACTGAAGCCCCATTGAGTGGATGCGCCAGCTGCCGTATGTAGCGGGATTAAACCGAATGTCGCCGAGCGACTACATCACAAGGATGTAATCGTTCGGTGACATCAGGCCGCCTGCACCACGTGCAACGCCTTGGGATTACGCCACTGCGCCAGCAGCGCGGCTTCGCGCGCCCTGGCTTCCTGCAGATGCGCATGCTTGACGTGGCCATAGCCGCGAATGTGTTCCGGAATGCTGGCGATCTGCGCGGCCAAGCCCACGTTATCGGCATCCAGCCGTTCCAGCAGCATGTCCACGGTTGCGCTGTAATCGGCAATCAGCCGACGCTCGCCACGCCGTTCTTCGCTGTAGCCGAAGACGTCGAACTTGCCGCCACGCAGGAACTTCAACCGCGCCAGCAGCTTGAAGGCGGTGAACATCCACGGCCCGTACTCGCGTTTGATCAGGTTGCCGTGTGCGTCTTTCTTTGCCAGCAACGGCGGCGCCAGATGGAAGCGCAGCGTGTAGTCGCCCTCGAACTGTTGTTGCAACCGGCGCTGGAAATCGCCACGCGTATACAGCCGCGCCACCTCGTATTCGTCCTTGTAGGCCATCAGCTTGAAGGCGTACCGGGCCACCGCCTCGGTCAGTGCGCTGCTGCCGGGCACGCGCTGCAGCTCGTGCGTGCGTACGCGCTCGACCAGACTGCGATAACGCTGCGCGTAGGCCGCATCCTGGTAGTCGGTCAGGAACGCGACGCGACGCGCGATGGCCTCGTCCAGCGAATGCGCCAACTGCTCGTCGTCGAGCGGCGCGGCCGGTGCAGCGACCTCGCCATGCAACGTGCTGCCGTCGGTCTGTGCCAGCGCACGCGGTGCGCTCTGGCCGCTGAGATCGTGCTCTTCCCAGCTGCCTGGTCCGCGTGCATGCGGTGTATCGCCATGCAGATGTGCAGGCGCGTCGGCACCGGCCAGACCCGCAGCGCGTTGCACCGCCGGCAGATCGATCGCCGCCAGGCGCCCCCAGGCGAACGCCTGCTGATTCATCGCAACGGCTGCACCATTGAGTTCGATCGCGCGCATCAGCGCCGCATGCGATAGCGGCACCAACCCGTGCTGCCACGCGTAGCCAAGCACGAACAGATTGCTGGCGATGGCGTCGCCCAGCAACGCCGTTGCCAGCTGCGTGGCATCCAGCAACAACGGCTCCTGGCCACCGAGCGCAGTGCGCACACCGGCGATGATCTCGGCAGCGGGAAACTGCAGGTCCGGTTGCGTGGTGAACGTGCCCGGCATTGCTTCGTAGGTGTTGAGCACCACCTGGGTGCGGCCATCGCGCACCTTGGAGAGCGCCCAATAATCGTTGACCACCACCATGTCGCAGCCCAGCACCAGGTCTGCTTCGCCGGCGGCGATGCGCACGGCGTGGATGTCGGCGGGCTGGCGTGCGATGCGGATATGCGTGGTCACCGCGCCGCCTTTCTGTGCCAGGCCGGTCTGGTCCAGCACCGTGGCGCCCTTGCCTTCCAGGTGCCCGGCCATGCCGAGCAGCGCGCCGATGGTCACCACGCCGGTGCCGCCGACGCCGGTGATCAGGATGTTCCAGGGCCGTTCCAGCGCGGTGCGCTTGGGCGGTGAGGGAAGCGTGTCCAGCAGCGTGCTGGCGTCGCGCCGCTTGCCCTTGCGCGGGGCACCGCCATGCACGGTGACAAAGCTCGGGCAAAAGCCCGCGACGCACGAATAATCCTTGTTGCAGTTGGACTGGTCGATCTGGCGCTTGCGCCCGAATTCGGTTTCCTTCGGCAACACCGACACGCAAAAGCTTTTCTCGCCGCAATCGCCGCAGCCTTCGCACACCAGCGAATTGATCATCACCCGCTTTGGCGGATCGACCAGCTTGCCGCGCTTGCGACGGCGGCGTTTCTCGGTGGCGCAGGTCTGGTCGAAGATCAGGATCGACACGCCCTTGACGGTGCGCAGATGCTGCTGCACGGCATCCAGTTCGCCACGATCGTGAAACGCGACCTCAGGCGGAAACAGCTCGCGCCGCCGCGTCCACTTGCCGATGTCGTCGCTGACCACCGCAATCTCATGGATGCCTTCGGCGCGCAGCTGGTGGGCGATGTCCGGCACGGTGAGCGTGCCGTCCACCGGCTGCCCGCCGGTCATCGCCACCGCATCGTTGTAGAGAATCTTGTAGGTAATGTTGACGCCGGTGGCGACCGACTGCCGGATCGCCAGCGAGCCGCTGTGGAAATACGTGCCATCGCCCAGGTTCTGGAACACGTGCGGGGTGTCGGTAAACGGCGCCTGCCCGGACCACGTGACACCTTCGCCGCCCATGTGGGTGAAGGTGTCGGTGGCTCGGTTCATCCAGGTCACCATGTAGTGGCAACCGATACCGCCCAGCGCGCGCGAGCCTTCCGGCACGGCGGTGGAGGTGTTGTGCGGGCAGCCGGAGCAGTAATGCGGCACGCGCGGGAATTGCGCGCGCGGCAAAGCCATTTCCGCTTCCTTGGCGTCCATCCAGCGCAGCCGCTGCTGGATCGAATCGGTATTGATCGTGCTCGATTGCAGCAGGCGCAGGATGCGCCTGCCGATCACCGCCGCGATGGTGGCCGGCGTCAGTTCGCCGGTGGACGGCAGGATCCACGCGCCCTGCTCATCGTACTTGCCGACAATGCTCGGCCGCGCGCCGGCGCTGGCCGGCCAGTTGTAGAACAGTTCCTTCATCTGGCGCTCGATGAAGGCCTTTTTCTCTTCCACCACCACGATGTCTTCAAGCCCCTGCGCAAACGCGCTGATCCCTACCGGCTCCAGCGGCCAGGTCATGCCGACCTTGTAGACGCGGATGCCGATCTGCGCGCAGGCCTGCGCGTCCAGGCCCAGGTATTCCAGCGCCTGCAGCACGTCCAGGTAGCTCTTGCCGGTGGTGACGATGCCCAGTCGCGCATTTGGTGAATCCAGCACCACCTTGTCGATGTGGTTTGCGCGCGCAAAGGCTTGCGCGGCGGCGATCGCATACCGGTGCAGGCGCATCTCCTGGTCCACCGGCGGGTCTGGCCAGCGGATGCTCAAGCCGCCCGGCGGCAGTGCGAAATCCTCCGGCAGCACGATGGTGCGCGCGAACGGGTCCACGTCCACCGAGGCGGACGATTCCACCGTTTCGGCAATCGTCTTGAAGCCGATCCAGCGCCCGGTGTAGCGGCTCATCGCCCAGCCGAGCAGGCCCATGTCCAGGATGTCCTGTACTCCGGCCGGATTGAGGATGGGCATCATCGCGCTGACGAATTCGTCTTCGGACCCGTGCGGCAGGGTCGAGCTGCGGCAGGCATGGTCGTCGGCGGCCAGCGCCAGCACGCCGCCAAACGGCGAGGTGCCGGCGGCATTGCCGTGCTTGAAGACGTCGCCGCTGCGGTCCACGCCCGGCCCTTTGCCGTACCACATGCCGTAGACGCCCTGCACGTTCGCGCCGGGGAACAGGTTGGTTTGCTGGGTGCCCCACACCATGGTGGCGGCAAGGTCCTCGTTCAGACCTGGAGTGAAGGTGACCTTGGCCGCGTCCAGGTGTTTGCGCGCCCGCCACAGTTCCAGGTCCAGCCCGCCCAGCGGGCTGCCGCGGTAGCCGCTGATGAAGCCGGCGGTCTCCAGCCCGGCGGCGTCATCGCGCAGGCGCTGCAGCAGCGGCAGCCGCACCAGCGCCTGCACACCGGACAGGTAGATGCGCCCATCGGTGCGCGTGTACTTGTGGTCCAGCGTGTAGTCCGCATCCACCCGGCCGAGCTCCGGCGTGTTGGCAGAGTCGGGAGAAGAAAGCGCAGCGGTACTGGTCATGGCGTGCCCGGAAAGGGTGGCTGGGCCCCGGTGCATGTCATTTGAAACTATCTGACGCACCCGACGGATTCCAAAACGGCGGTGCAAAGTGTAACAGTCAGCTTTTCCGCGCCCGTCCCTGTGCGGATGCGCAGCCGACGCGCTGCGGGTAGGATGGGGACGGGAAGGGGTCGTTTGCTGTCAGGGGAAAACACAGTGAAAAGGAAATACGCGTGGGCCGCTCTGGCCCTGCTCGGAGGGGTGTGGTCGTTGGCGCAGGCGCAGAGCTTGCCCAAGCCCAAGGAGTTCTATTTCGACGAAGACCGCGGTACCACCAAGGCCGTGGTGGCCGTACAGGGCCAGGGCGATGCAGTCGTCGACCGGCTGGCGGCGATGGTGCAACGTGACGCCCGCGCGGCCGACCCGCGCGCGCAGTTGGCGGCGCTGGCCTACGCCGGTGGGCGCACCCAGTTGGGCGATGAGTTGTATCAGGGCGCGCTGGCGCTGGTCTCCAACGGCAGCCAGCAGTACCGGGCCATCACCTGGAACTATGGATGGGACCTGCTGCGTGCCGACCAGCCCGACAAGGCGCTGCAGCAATGGGCCAACCTGGCCAATGGCCGTCCGGCCACGCCGGAATGGCTGCCGACCACGGCTGCACTGGCGCTCTGGCGCGCCGGACGCAAGCAGGAGGCGGTCGAGTGGTATGCCGCAGCCGTGCGCACCTGGCCGGACCGTTGGAGCAGTACCGCCAACTACGCCAGCCTGTTGCCGGAATGGCGCGAGGCAGAGCGCGCCAGCCTGGCCGAGGTCTTTGCGGCCTGGCAGGCCAACCCGCCAGCGTTTCCGTAAGCGCTTCGCCGCGCTGCGGGAGTTCCTGCAGCGCGGCTTGTGCAGTGAATCGACCGGTTGCCGCCATTTGCCGATACGCCAGGCGCCATCTGGCGCGTCGGCACGCCGCCTACTTGAAACGAAGACGTCTAACGTTGATTCCGCGAGTTCGGTGAAAGGCTGAGCAGGTCTGCGCCTGATCGCAATCACGGCTCAAAACTTCGGCGTGCCGACGTTGCGAGGTCGATGCGGGAGAGCAACGCGTTGGTCTGTGGCGTGGCTGCGGGGTCCTTGTCCGCCCACCATCGCAGGACACGCTGCAAGTACGTCTTTGTAGGCGCTTGCGCGGCAGCCGTGCCGCGTAAGGTTCCGCGCCGGCCGGCCGGCCGGCAAGGACCAGTTGATGGTCGATGCGCAGAGCTAAGACAGCAGCAGGTCGCCTGGCTGGAGCGGCGTCCTCGCTCCTTCAATCGAGTCACCAACGAACTGTCTGATGCGCTGTGCTTGCCGATTGCGGGACCGTTGGCGGCATGGATCCCGCCATCGAGCCTCCACGGACGGGTTCACGGCGTGTCGCGCACTCGGCGCTGCAAGCTTGCTCCACGGCCTGGTCCGCCCACCATCGCGGAACACGGTGCAAGGACGTGTTTGACCAACGCATTGTCCGGAGCGGCGAGGGCGCCGCGTGTTCGATACGCTGGCTTCCGCATAGGCAAACGATGCGGTCGTGGCAGCTCCGCGGTGACCGGAGCTCGGGTGGCGTGCACCTTGCACCCCAGCCAGGCCCACGCATCCACCGATGCGCGCACCGCGCGCTATGCGATCCTGTGCATCGCTTTCCAACGGACACGATCGCGCATGGCGGTAGATGCATTTGCCTTGATTCTGGCCATGTTGGGGCTGGGCCTGCTGTTCGCCCGCCTGCGGGTGTTGCCGGACAACAGCGCCGATGTGCTCAACCGCATCGTGCTGTACATCTGCCTGCCGGCGTCGGTGCTGACCTATGTCCCGCGCCTGCATCTGGATGCGTCGCTCGGTGGGGTGATTGCCACGCCATGGCTGCTGACCGCCATCATCGTGCCGTTGCTGTGGGGTTGCAGCCGCCTGTTGCGCTTGGGCCGCGCCGAATACGCCGCGCTGCTGATGTGTGTGGTGTTTACCAATTCAAGCTTCATCGGCTTTCCGATGGTGCGCGCGCTGATCGGCGATCACGCGCTGCCGTATGCAGTGGTCTACGACCAGTTCGGCACCTTCGTGTTGCTGTCCACGTTCGGGCTGTATGTGCTGGCCCGGTACAGCGGCGACACCCCGCCGACCGCACGGCTGATCGCGATGCGCGTGCTGCAGTTCCCGCCGTTGTGGGCGCTGCTGTTCGCCTTGACCCTGATGCCCGAGCAACCGCCGGCCTGGATTGGCTCGGGCCTGAAGAACCTGGCCGATGCGATGTTGCCGCTGGTGATGCTGTCGGTGGGCTTTTCGCTGCAGCTGCGCCTGCCTGCCGACGAACTCAAGCCCTTGGCGGTGGGCCTGGTGTTCAAGCTGCTGCTGATGCCGGTCCTGGCCTTGCCGTTGTCCTGGGGGCTGGGCCTGCATGGGCAGATGCTGCAGACCAACGTGCTCGAATCGGCCATGCCCACCATGATCACCGCCGCCGCGCTGGCCATTTCGCACCGGCTGGCCCCGCGCCTGGCTGCAGCGATGGTTGGCTACAGCATCCTGCTGTCGTTGCTGACGCTGCCTGCGTGGGCCTGGCTGCTGGCGCGGCTGGTGGCGTGAAACCGTAACGCTCGCAGCAGCCAGAGCGCGCTGGCGCCGCAGGCACACGCTTGCGCTTGTTCGGGCTGTGGTACGCCAACACCTGCAACATCGGCGCCATGCTGCATTGCGACGCCGCGGCTGAGCGATACGCGTGGACGATCTTGCGCCGTGCCAGGCTTCCATCGTTGCCACGCACAGCTGCGGCGCAAGGCCTTGCGCGCATCGGCTGAAGGCCTGCGCTGTCGTTGCCTGTCCCGCAGCAGTGCGTTTAACGCGTTTCGACTACTTCCTCACCTTGCCGCGGTGTACGCTGCCGGCTTGCTCCCGGAAGCGAGGCGTGCATGAAGACAGTCCTGGTGGCCGCCTCCAAAGGCGGCGTCGGCAAGACCACGATCGCCACCAATCTGGCCGCACATGCGGCGTTGCAAGGCCAGCGCACCGTGCTGGCAGATGCCGATCCGCAAGGCTCGTCCACCCGCTGGGCAGAGCGCCGCGCCAGCCTGGAAAGTGCGGTCTTGCCGATCGACGCCACCAAGCGCCGCAGCTGGCAGAGCGCCGTGCCGGACGGCACCGATACCCTGATCGTCGATGCGCCGGCCGGTGCCATGGCCGACGACCTGAGCGGATTTCTCGACCACGTCGATGCCATCGTGGTACCGGTGTTGTCCTCGGCGCTGGATATCGAAGCGGTGGTCGGCTTTCTCAACACGCTGGCCAAGGTGCCGCGCGTGCATCAGCGCAAACTGCCGGTGGGCCTGGTGCTCAATCGTGCCCGTCCCTGGACCCAGACCTCGCAACAGGCCGCCGACATGATCGGCAACTGGCCGTATCCGCTGGTGACCCAACTGCGCGACACCCAGGCCTATGTGGTGATGGCCGGGCTGGGACGCAGCTTGTTCGACTACCGCTCGGCGCAGGTGCGCGACCATCAACAGGACTGGGAGCCGCTGTTCAAGTGGCTCAAGAAGTCCTAGAACCGGAAAGTTCCTATGCGCGAATTGATCTTGTTGCGACATGCCCACGCCGAACCGGCCGATACCGGCCAGGCCGATTTCGATCGCCCGCTGTCGCCGCACGGCATCGCCGAGGCCGAGGCGGCCGGGCGTTGGCTGCGCGAGCAGCGGCTGGTGCCCGACCGGGTGCTGTGCTCCCCGGCCCGCCGCGCCCGCGAAACCCTGGAGGCGGTGCTCGAGCTCACCGGCTACATCGAACAACGGCTGGACGAACGCATCTATGAGGCCACGCCCGGCACCCTGGCCAGCCTGGTGGACGAACATCGCGAGGCCGAGCGCCTGCTGCTGGTGGGCCACAACCCTGGCCTGGAACGGCTGGCAGCGCTGATGCACAGCGGCCAGACCGGCGATTACCGCGGCATGCCCACCGCCTCGATCGCGTTGCTGGCCTTGCCGCTGGACGCCACCATCGAGCCGGGCATCGCCCGCCTGACCGCCTTCTGGTGGCCCTGATCCGTGTCATCGTCGCTGCGCTGGTACGCCTGGCTCGCGCTCTGGGTCGTGTTCCCCTGCATGGCGCAGCAGAAGGTGCAGTCCATCGACCCGGCGCAATCGCGCTTCGGGTTCGAGATCAAGACGCGCTTCGGAATGAAGATCGAGGGGTTTTTCCCGCGTTTTCGCGGTGACGTGGTGACCTTGGCCGACGGGCGTCAGCAGGTGCGCTTCCGGCTGGACGCCACTCAGGTGGAGATCCCCGGCAAGGACCGCTACACCAGCTGGATGCGCGGGGAAGATTTTTTCGACGTTGCGCAGTACCCGGTCGTCGAATTCGAGTCGCTACCGTATGTCGACGAAGTGGTGAAGCAGGGGGGCGACATCGTCGGCAACCTGACCATCCGCGGAATCACCCATCTGGAAACGCTGCATGTGGTGCCGGCCGAATGCACGCGGCCGGGCTATGATTGCGACGTGATCAGTCGAGGGACGGTCCTGCGTGGACGTTACGGAATGAATGCGTGGCAGATGGCCCTGGGCGACAGGGTGACGTTCATTCTGCGTGGGCGCCTGCAGGAGGCGCGGCGCCCGTGAAGTGCCTGTTGAGGGTGTGCGTGCTGGCAACGTTGTTGCTCGGCACCGGATGCGCCAGCCTGTCACAAACCGAACGCAACCGTGCCGCCGGTGTCGCTGCCGCGGCACGCAGCACTGTAGTCAATTGCAGCCAGGCCGATCGCTGTGCGCAACCCTCGCCATTGCGCGCGCTGGGCGGGGAGGCGATGACCGCCTCCACACCGGCGGCACCGCGGCATTACGCCACCATCGTCGACCACGGCGAAGAATCGCTGGTGGCCCGGCTCAACCTGATCCGCAGCGCCACCCGCAGCATCGATCTGCAGACCTACATCTTCGACAAGGACGACAGCGCGCGCATGGTGCTGGACGCACTGGTGGACGCCGCCCAACGCGGGGTCAAGGTGCGCATCCTGATCGATCAGTTGTCGGCGATCGCCGATCTGCAGATTCTCGGTGCGCTGGCCAGCAGTCATGAAAACCTGCAGCTGCGCATCTACAACCCCACCTTCGGCAAGGTCAAACTCAATTACTTCGACTATGCCGGCAGCGTGCTGTGTTGCTTCCGCCGCTTCAACCAGCGCATGCACAACAAGCTGCTGGTGGTGGACGACGTGCTGGGCGTGGTCGGTGGGCGCAATTACCAGGACGACTATTACGACTGGGACAGCGAGTACAACTTCCGCGACCGCGACGTGATTCTGGCCGGGCCGGAAGTGCGCGCCATGGCCGCCAATTTCGATGCGTTCTGGCGCGCCCGGCGCAGCGTCCCGGCCGAGCGTCTGAACGATGTCGGGCGCCTGCTGCTGGAGCAGGGCGTGCCGACGATGCCGCCGGCCGAGTTCCGCCGGCCCGACCGGGTGGCACGGGTGGACCGCAAAGCGCGCGACCCGCAATTCGTGCGCGACGCCTTCGTGACTCCGGCCATGCCGGTGCAACGTGTGCTGTACGTGGCCGATCTGCCGCAAAAGCACCGCCGCGAACATGCGGCCAAGGCGGTGTCCACGGCGCCGGAACTGGATGGCCTGATTGCCGGCGCGCAGCAGGAAGTGCTGCTGCAGACCCCGTACCTGGTGTTGTCCGACCAGGCGCAGGCGATCTTCCGCACGTTGCGCAAACACCCGCAGCCGCCGCGCATCGTGGTGTCGACCAATAGCCTGGCCGCCACCGACAACCCCATCGTGTATGCGCTCTCGTACAAGTTCAAACGCCGCAACATGCGCGAGCTGGGCTTCAATGTGTACGAGTTCAAGCCGTTTCCGCTCGACGCCCCGGTGGATTACGCCAACCTGGTGCCGGACCCGCTCAACCCCGCTTCCGAGGTCAATCGGGACAGCCGCAACAATCGCCTGATCGGCGGCAGCGCAGCGGGCAATGCGATGCGCGGCAGCAGCGGCCCGGAAGGCAACGCCAGCGCGAGCGCCGGCAGCGTGCTGCGCGGCAGTGGCGGCGGCCGTGCGCCGGGCGGGAGCGAGGTCGATCGGCGCGTGTTGCGTACCGAAACGCGGCCCTCGTTTCTGGGCACGCGCGCGGTCAACAAGCCGCTGCCGGTGACCCGCGCCGGTGCGCGCATGGGCTTGCACGCCAAGTCGTTGGTGGTGGATCGCCGCATCGGCGTGATCGGTACGCACAACTTCGACCCGCGCAGCGAGAACTACAACACCGAAGCGGCCGTGGTGATCGACGATGCGCGCTTTGCGCAGGCGTTGGCTGCCAGCATCGAACGCGACATCGCCCCGGAAAATGCCTGGACGGTGGCGCCGCGCGAAAAGCCGCCGGTGCTGAGCGGGTTGAACTACAGCGTGGGCAAGGTCTCCGAAGCCTTGCCGGTGCTGGATTTCTGGCCATGGCGCTACGCCACCAACTACGAGTTCCAGCCCGGCCCGGATTGCCCGTTCCCGCTCAAGCGGCAGGACCCGCAGTTCCGCCAGTGCTATGTGGCGGTGGGCGATTTCCCGGAGGTCAATGTCGGCCCGAAGTGGCTGCTGGTGCGCATGTTGACCGCCTTCGGCGCCGGGCTGGTACCGATTCTCTGATCGGCTGGCGTGTCGCGCGGGTCGCAGCAGCCGATGCCCGCGGTGCAGCGCGCTGCGGTTGGATGCACGCAGTTGGCTGCGGATCGGCCCCTGGACGCCGGAAATCGCCGAAGCGGATGCAGTTGTCACGGGCGAAGGTCGCGTAGTGCATTGGTGCCACCGACGAAGGCGGTCAGGCGACGGCAGCACTGCCCAGTTGCATCGCGCCCCAGGCGCCGGGATGCTCTTGCGCTTCCCGCTTCCCGCTTCCCGCTTCCCGCTTCCCGTTCCCCATTCCCCATTCCCCATTCCCCATTCCCAGCCCATGACCTTCCGCGAACCCGTCGATTTAGCCGCCCTCAATGCCGCCAGCCGCGATACCTTGATCGAGCATCTGGGCATCGTCTTTACCGAAGCCGGTGACGATTGGCTGCGCGCCACCATGCCGGTGGATGCGCGCACCAGGCAGCCCTACGGCCTGCTGCACGGTGGCGCCTCGGTGGTGCTGGCCGAAACGCTGGGCAGCAGCGCCGGCAACCTGTGCGTGGATATGTCGACCCAGATCTGCGTGGGGCTGGAGATCAATGCCAATCACCTGCGCGCCGCCACCCAGGGGCTGGTGACCGGCACTGCACGGGCGGTACATGTGGGGCGTAGCACGCATGTCTGGGACATCACCATCGAAAACCCGGCCGGCAAACGCGTCTGTGTGTCGCGATTGACCCTGGCGGTGGTCGCGCGCAGCAATGGCTGAGCTCGCCCGGCAGCGGCATGCATGGAACAGCGTCATCCGCTGCCGGCACTGCGCGGCGGCCACGCTGCTGTCACAATGGTTGCGCCTCCTTCCCCCGTTACCGGTTCCGTTCGTCGAATGAGCGAGTCATCCCTGGACGCCACGCGCGACGCTGGCGGCGCGTTGCGTTGGTTCCGGTACCTCTACCGGGTGCCACTGTTGTTGCTGCATCTGTGTCTCGGCCTGCCGGTCACCATGCTGTGCGTGGTGGTGCCGGCGCTGGCGCGGATCCGGATCGGGCACGACGACACCCTGGAGGAGCGGATGATCCGCTGGTGGCAGGGCACCTTGATGCGCGTGTTCGGCTTCCGCCTGCGCCGCTTCGGAACGCCGCTACCGGGCGCGACCCTGTTCGTGGCCAACCACGTCAGCTGGGTGGATATCTCCATCCTGCACAGCCAGCGCGTGATGGGGTTTGTGGCCAAGCGCGAAATCGCCGGCTGGCCGCTGGTGGGCTGGCTGGCAACCAAGGGCCAGACCATCTTCCACCAGCGCGGCAATACCGAATCGCTGGGCGGGGTGCTGCAGGAAATGCTGCTGCGCCTGCAAAGCGGCAAGCCGGTGGGGGTGTTCCCGGAAGGCCGTACCCGTGGCGGTACCGAAGTGGGCCCGTTCCATGCGCGCATCTTCCAGGCGGCGGTGGAAGCCGGGGTGCCGGTACAGCCGGTGGCGCTGCGGTACGGGCTGCGCGGCAACGCGCAGGCGGTGGTGGCCTTCGGTGAGCGCGAGAGTTTCTTCGCCAATATCGTGCGCCTTCTGGGCGAACCGTCGCGGCTGGCCGAAGTGCATTTTCTCGAGCCGATTCGCGCGCTGGACATCGAAGGCCGCCGTCGCATGGCCGAGACCTCGCGCCAACGGATCGTCGCAGCGATGGAATCCTAGCCGACGATGCGCACGCGCCTCTCCCCTGCGGCCAGCCGCAACGCCGGTGCGATGCGCGCATGAACGCCTCCGATTACTTGCCGCCGCGCTGGCTGCGCAATCCGCACGTGCAATCGGTGCTGGGCAGCAGCGCCTTGCGGCGCATCCGCAGTCGCCAGTTGCTGGCCGCCAGCGGTGCGGTCACCAGCGAACATATCCTCGATGGCGGCGACGGTGTGCGCCTGCAGGGTTGGATGAGCATCCCGCCCGGCGATGCGCCACCGCGCGGCACCGTGCTGTTGCTGCATGGCTGGGAGGGCAGCGCCGATTCCAACTACATGCGCCTGACCGCCGCGCGCCTGCTCGGTCTGGGCTACCAGGTGTTCCGGCTGAACTTCCGCGACCACGGCGGTACCCATCATCTCAATGTGGACCTGTTCCACTCCGACCGCATCGAAGAAGTGGTCAATGCCGCAGGCGATCTGTGGCGGCGTTTTCCTGCGCCGCAGTTGCTGGCTGCAGGGTATTCGCTGGGCGGGAATTTCGCGCTGCGGCTGGCGCTGCGTGCGCCCGCCGCCGGCCTGCCGCTGGCGCGCGTGGCGGCGGTGTGCCCGTTGCTGGACCCGGCCGCCACCATGACCCAGCTGGAGAAGGGCCCGCAGTTCTACGACTGGTACTTCCGCCGTAAATGGCGCGAATCGCTGCTGCGCAAGCGCAAGCTGTTCCCCGAGCAGCACGGGTACGACGACGCCACCCTGGCGCTGGACATGCGCGGGCTGATGGCCTGGCTGGCGGTGAAACACACCGGACACGGCTCGCTGGAAGCGTATTTCGACAGCTATTCGATTGCCGGCCAACGCCTGGCCAACCTGCAGGTGCCGGTCGACATCCTGATGGCCGAAGACGACCCGGTGATTCCGTTCGCCGATTTCGCCGCCTGGCAGTTGCCGGCGCATGCAAAGCTGGAAATCGCGCGCTGGGGCGGGCATTGCGGCTTTCTGGAAAACGCCCGCGGCGACGGCTTTGCCGAACGCTGGGTGGCCGAGCGGCTGGCGTCAGCGCGCGAATGACGCCGACACGACATCCGTCCTTGGATGCAGTGATCGCCGTTTTGCCAGTGGTCGTCGGTTGCGTGATGGTCTACTTCAGCGCGATCAGCCTCTACACCCGGCCGCAGACCGGGCAGATCCTGTTCCGCTCACGCGCAGGATCGGTTTCCGTCGGCGTCCAAGCTGCGCTCTGGCATCTGGGCCAGTTGGTGTTTGGGGCGCTCTGCGTGGCCTACGGCGCGAGCGTGCTGCGTCGGACGTCGGCAAGCGTTTGAACCTCTGGCCGGCGCGAACGATCGATGCGAGTTCGCACCGCCGATAACGCCCATCCTGCACACGGCGCGGGCACAGCGCCAGGCAGCAGCGTGCGTCGCCCATGCAAGCCGCCGCAGCGCGCATCGTTACAATAGCGGTTTGTCCGGGACCCGCCACCGCCATGCAAGACGCCATCCTTCAAGCCCTGCGCCGCAATGCGGCCGACGATGCGGTGGCGCTGGCCCGCGAGTGGGTCACCAACGCGCCCGATCATGCCGGCGCCCACCGCTGGCTGGCGCTTGCGCTGCAGCAGCAAGGGCAGCCGGTGCTGGCACTGGACAGCATCGATACCGCGCTGACGCTGACGCCCGAAGATGCCGACCTGCACCTGCTGCGCGCCGGCGCATTGCTGGCCACGCGCGATCTGTCCGCCGCCGATGCCGCGCTGTCGCGCAGTACCGCGCTGGATCCCAACCAGTTCAATGCCTACGTGATGCAGGCGCATCTGGCGGTGGCACGCGGCGATCTGGACGAGGCCGAGCGGCTGAGCCGCACCGCTGCGCGCCTGGCGCCGGAACACCCGCAATTGCTGGCGGTCGATGGCGTGGTGGAAATGCGCCGCGGCCACAGCGACCGCGCGCTGGCGCTGTTGACCCGCGCTGCCGAGCAGCTGCCCGACGATGCCCGCGTGCTGTTTTCGCTGGGTTTTGCGTATCTGCAGAAGGAGCATTTTGCGTTCGCCGAGCGCGCCTTCGAGCGCGTGATCGAGCTCAATCCGCCGGGCACTGCGCTGCGCGCCTTCATTGCGCAACTGGCCCAACGCCAGGGCCGCCTGGACGATGCACTAGCGGCGATGCAGGGCGTGCTCGAGCAGCCCGGCGGCGATCTGCCGGCCATGCGCCGGCTGGCCGGCGAGATGGAGCTGCAGGCCGGTCGTCCCGATCAGGCCGCCGCGCACCTGCGCCTGGCACTGGCGCACTGGCCGGCCGACCGCCGCACGTTGCACGCGCTGCTCACCGCCTGGGAGCGGCTGGGCGCGGTGGACGATGCGCGCGACACCCTGGATGCGGCACTGGCCACCTCGGCCACGGCGCACGACCTGTGGCTGGCGCGCCTGGCAGTGGAGCCGGTCGGTGGGCCGCAGGCGCAGGCGGTGATCGAGCGCTGGCTGCTGGCCATGCCCGAACACCTGCCGGCGCTGGAAGCGCTGATGCGCGTGCACGACATGCAGGGCCAGGCCGACGAGGCGGAAATGGTGGCGCGCCAGATCGTGGCGGTGGAGCCGGGCCGCATCAGCGGCGAGCAGCGCATCGTCGAAGCCTTGCTGCAACGCGACCCGCCGGCGGCGATCGCCTGCGTCGAATCGTTGATCGAGTCGCTGCCTGCACCGCAGCAGACCGTGCTGCGGCCATGGCTGGGCAATGTGCAGGACCGCGCCGGCCAGCCCGATGCCGCCGTGGGTACCTGGATGCAGTTCCACCGCGAACAGGCCCAGCATCGGTTGCCGCTGCCGCCGCAGGCAGCCAGGCAGCCGACGCAGTGGCCTGCGCTGGGCAGCATTCCCGACACGGTCACCGCACGCCCGCTGTTCGTGTGGGGCACGCCCGGCTCGCATGTCGAACGCCTGGTCGCGGTGATGGGCGCGGCCACCCCACTGGTGCGTGGCGACCGCTATGGCACCACGCCGCCATCGGATGCGCTGCAGAGCTACCGCACCCTCGAACAGTTGGCCTCTGGCGAATTGGCACCGACGGCGCTGGTGGAAGGCTGGAAGGCGCAACTGCCGCGCCGCGGCATCGACGATGGCAATGTCATCGACTGGTTGCTGTGGTGGGACAACACCTTGCTGACCGCGCTGCGCCCGCATCTGCCCGAGGGCCGGCTGGCGATCGCGTTGCGCGACCCGCGCGACATGTTGCTGGACTGGCTCTCGGCCGGGGCTTCTGCGCCGCTGGCACTGCAATCGCCGCAGCAGGCCACCGACTGGTTGCTGATCGCGCTGGAACAGCTGGCCACGCTGCGCGAGCGCGACCTGTACCCCCACCGCATCATCCGGCTGGACGGGATCGAAAACGACCCGCAGGGTATTTCGACGGCCCTGGAGCAGGCGTTCGGGCTGAGCTTCCCGCTGGTCGAACCGCGTGGCCCGGCACGGTTGGCCTCTGGCCGCTGGCGCGATTACCGCGGCGTGCTCGGCGCGCAGTTCGATCTGCTCACCCTGATCGCGGTGCGCTTCGGCTACCCGCAGGACTGAGGCGCCATCAACGCGGTCGCGCCTACGGCAGTTGGGCGTGGCCGCAGTCGCTTCGTCGCATCGTGTGCAGGCGCGGTACGTACGCGGCGGTAAACCCGGCCGAGCGCATCAGAAGGTTCCATCGCAACGTCTTCCGCTGTGGCGCGGACCCAGGCACCCTGATCCGTATCGCTTCCCTCGGAGACCCGCCATGCGTCTGACCAGCAACAGCATCGAAAACGGCAAGCCCATCGCGGTGGAATTTGCCGCCGGCACGCCGGAGGGCTTTGCGCCCAACCGCAATCCGCACCTGGCCTGGAGCGAGGTGCCGGCCGCTACACAGTCGTTTGCGCTGCTGTGCCTGGACCCGGACGTGCCGACCGTGCCCGACACCGTCGGCCGTGACGACCTGCAGATTCCCGTCGAGCAGCCACGCACCGATTTCGTGCATTGGGCCATGGCCGATATCCCCGCCGATGTGCATGAGATTGCGGCGGGCAGCTGCAGCGACGGCTTCGTGGTCAAGGGCAAGCAGCAGCCAGCCGGCCCGGCCGGTGCCCGGCAGGGCCTGAATTCCTACACCCAGTGGTTCGCCGGCAATGCCGACATGGCCGGCCACTACCGTGGCTACGATGGCCCGTACCCGCCGTTCAACGACCTGCGCGTGCACCGGTATTTCTTCCGCGTGTTCGCGCTGGACGTGGCCAAACTCAGCCTGCCCGACAGCTTTACCGCCGCCGATGTGCTGTTGGCGATGCAGGGGCATGTGCTGGCCGAAGCGGCGTTGCACGGTACCTATACCTTGAACCCGTCGCTGCGCTGAGTGATCGCGCCGATGGCGTCGATCGCCCATCCCCTGACGCCAGCCACGTTCGGCCGGCGTCGCAGCACAGGTAATCCCCTTGAAAGCATTCCAGATTGGCAATCAAACCGGCCTTGACAGCCTGGTCGCGGTCCAGATGCCTGAGCCGGTCGCAGGGCCAGGTGAGGTCATCGTCGCTCCGCGGCTGGTCGGCCTGATCAACCGCGACCTGCAGATCCTGAAGGGCACCTACGGCGGCAAGCTTGCGCCCACGCGCGTTCCGGTTGCCGAGGGCGTGGGCATCGTGACCTCCGTCGGTGCCGGTGTCAGCCAGGTCGCGCCAGGCGACCGTGTCGTCAGCGGGCACTTTCCCACCTGGCTGGAGGGCAGGTTCGATGCCGAGATGTTCGCCCACGACCTGGGCGTGACCCACGACGGCTGGCTGGCCGAAAAGGTGTCGCTGCCTGCCAGTGCCCTGATCAAGGTGCCTGCGTCGCTGGAGGACGAGGATGTCGCGGCGCTGGCATCGGCCGCGGTGACCGCCTGGAACGCGCTGGTGGACGTGGTCAGGATCAAGGCCGGCGACCTGGTGCTGTGTCTGGGAACCGGTGGCGTCTCGATGGCCGCGCTCCAGCTGGCCAAGCTGCACGGGGCCCGCGTCGCCATCACCTCGTCCAGCGACGACAAGCTCGAGCTCGCACGCCGCCTGGGCGCCGACATCACCGTCAACTACCGCACCCACCCCGACTGGGCCGAGGCAGTCGTACAGCTGTCCGGCGGCGGCGCGGACGTCATCATCGAGACCGGCGGGCAGGACACCTTGGGGCAGTCGATCAAGGCGGCGGCGGCGAACGCGACCATCGTGGTGATCGGCGTCACCCCCGGGGCGTCTTCGCCCATTCCCGATTACGTGGCGTTGATCCGCAAGAACGTGACCATTCGCGGAATCGCCAACGGCAGCCGGGCGATGTTCGTGGACCTGCTGCGGGCGATCGAGCAGCACCGCATCAAGACCCTGCACAGCAAGACGTTCCGGTTCGATGAGGCGCCCCAGGCCTTGGACTATTTCGCCAAGGCGCAACACGTGGGCAAGGTGCTCATCCGGTTGTGATGCGGGGCGGCGTCGCAGCGTGCGATGCCGTCGCCGGCTCCCTACTGCGGCTGCGCTAGCCGCCGGCTTCGATCATCTGGTCGAGCACGTAGACCGGTTTGGCGTCAGGCGCGCTGACGGCCGGGTAGCGGGTCACGCGCAGCAGCGTGCGGATGCCCTCTTCATGGTCGAAACCCTCGATCGTGCCATCGTAGGGCTGCCACGACATGGCGGCCTCTGTCGCGGCGGCCGCGCCCGGCTCGTGCTCGCGCACTTGGAGGCAGCGGCGCGCAGGGTCCAAAACGCAGGGCACGGTCTCTGCGGCCACCTCGATCAACAGCGTCTGCCCCGGCCCACCATACCGGGTGTCCGCGGTGGGCGTACCGCCGAAGATCAGCACGGTGCCGTCGCTGCGGGTCAGGGTCAGGCCAGGCACGGCTGCCGCGTTGTCCATGACCACTGCAAAGCGCCCGGACAACAGGTCGCTGGCCGCGCGTTCCTGCGCCATCCGGCGTGCATCGGCGCACATCCGCTTGCTCGAGACCACCCGGCCAATCTGCACGTGCGCCTGGGCCACGCTGTAGTTGGCGCCCCAGCGCGTTGCAGGTCTGGCTGACTTGGATGCGCTGATCGTCGAAGTCCAGTTGCACTGGCGACACGCCGTCGACGAACAGACTGCGCAAGGCCGTGCCATGCGCATCGCTGGCCTGCTGCAAGTGCCAGTGCTGCGCACGCAGGGCGGCGCGCAACGGGACACTGTCTGTGTCGGGGGGAGCGGTGACCGGTGCCCGCGCAGCAGCGTGGCCGGAGCCGGGCGGGTCCGGCGATGCACCCGACCCGCAGGCCGTCACGCCCGCCACCAGCAATGCAGGGGCGAAGAACACGGCACGCATGCGCAGCTCCCGGTGGTCGATGCGTCAGTGATACCGCCAGCGTGCGCCCGGGGCAATGACCGGCGTCACGACGTGGACGCATCAGAGCCGCCAGCCAAGCGACTGCGTCCGATATCCGGCGGGGCGGCGGTTGCCCGCAATCGGCTGGCAGCGCGCGGACGCGGCAGTGCCCAGCGCGTTTTGTGCGCGCCCGGCCTGCACGTCGCAGCCATCACGACGAGCAGGCCGGGGCGGTGGAATGTCAGCCCGCCGCCGCCGGCAGCCACAGCAGCAGGGCGGCGCCCAGCAGCATGCGATACACCGCAAACACCGTGAAACGGTGCTTCTTGATATAGCCCAGCAGCCACTTCACCACCACAAAGCCGGTGATGGTCGCCGCCACGAAGGCCACCGCCACGTCGGTCCAGTTTTCGGTGCCGAAACCGCCTTCCTTGTACATCTCCAGCAGCGCGTAGCCGCTGGCCGCAAACATGGTCGGAATGCCCACCATGAACACGAAATCCGCCGCTGCCGAGCGCTTGCTCAGGCCCAGCAGCATCGCGATGAAGATCGTCGAGGCCGAGCGCGACGTTCCGGGAAAAACACCGGCCACGACCTGCGCCAGGCCTACGGCGATGGCCACCTTCCAGGTCACCACATCGCGCTCGGGCAGCTTGCCGGCGAAGTGTTCGGCCACCAGCATCCACACCCCGCCGATCAGCAACGCCCAGGCGACCGGTTGGAGCGTTTCGGGCAATTGCCAGCCGGCCTTGCGCACGATCAGCCCGACCACCGCGGTGACCAGGAAGGCCACGCCGACCTTGAGCACGTAGTCGCGGTTGGCGCGCTCGCCCAGGCCGGTGGCCAGGCTCCACAGGCGCTGCCGCAGCGCCAGGCAGATGGCCAGGATCGCGCCGGCCTGGATGACGATATTGAAGAAGTCAGAACGGCGTCCGAGCCATTGTTCGGCGATCAACAGGTGGCCGGTGCTGGAGATCGGCAGGAATTCGGTGAGGCCTTCGAGAATGCCCAACAACAGGGCGGAAATCAGATCGGACATCGGACTGGGCAGGGGTGAGGGAGGCGCCAGGATAGTGCATTGCGGCATGCACCATATCGGTGCGTTCTATTTTGCGCTTTGCACTTTCGTGGTGCGATGCCGGTGGTGCAGTCGCGAGCGATGTAAGCAAAATCAAGGGCTTGTGAAGCGCACAGGCTTGGCACGGTCCCTGCTGTAGTACCGCCCACGAGCCACTTAACTCCTGCCTGAGGTTTCTTCCGATGTCCGTGGAAAATGTTGAAAAGCTGATCAAGGACAACAAGGTCGAGTTCGTCGACCTGCGCTTCGTCGATATGCGTGGTGTACAGCAGCACATCACCTTTCCGGTCAATATCATCGAGCCGGCGCTGTTTGAAGAAGGCAAGATGTTCGACGGCAGTTCGATCGCGGGCTGGAAGGGCATCAACGAGTCGGACATGGTGTTGCTGCCGGACGCGGGCACCGCGTATCTGGATCCGTTCTTCGCCGATCCGACCATCGTGCTGACCTGCGACATCCTCGACCCGGCCACCATGCAGAGCTATGAGCGCGACCCGCGCGGCATCGCCAAGCGCGCCGAGGCCTACCTGAAGTCCTCCGGCACCGCAGACCAGGCGTTCTTCGGCCCGGAGCCGGAATTCTTCATCTTCGATTCGGTGCGCTTTGCCAACGACATGGGCCACACCTTCTTCCAGGTGGGTTCGGAAGAGGCGGCCTGGAACACCGGCGAAAAGTACGACGGCGGCAACAGCGGTTACCGCCCGGGCGTGAAGGGCGGCTACTTCCCGGTTCCGCCGACCGACAGCCTGCACGACCTGCGCGCGGAAATGATCAAGACGCTGGAACAGGTCGGCATCGAAACCGAGGTGCACCACCACGAAGTGGCCACCGCCGGCCAGTGCGAGATCGGCACCAAGTTCAGCTCGCTGGTGCAGAAGGCCGACGAACTGCTGACGATGAAGTACATCATCAAGAACGTCGCCTACCGCAACGGCAAGACCGCCACCTTCATGCCCAAGCCCATCGTGGGCGACAACGGCTCGGGCATGCACGTGCACCAGTCGCTGGCCAAGGGCGGCGTCAACCTGTTCACCGGCGACGGCTACGGCGGCCTGTCGCAGCTGGCGCTGTGGTACATCGGCGGCATCTTCAAGCATGCCCGCGCGATCAACGCCTTCGCCAACTCCGGCACCAACAGCTACAAGCGCCTGGTTCCGGGCTTCGAGGCGCCGGTGATGCTGGCCTATTCGGCGCGTAACCGTTCGGCCTCGTGCCGCATTCCGTGGGTCACCAACCCGAAGGCGCGCCGCATCGAAATGCGCTTCCCCGATCCGTTGCAGTCCGGCTACCTGACCTTCACCGCGCTGATGATGGCCGGCCTGGACGGCATCAAGAACCAGATCGACCCGGGCGCCCCGAGCGACAAGGACCTGTACGACCTGCCGCCGGAAGAAGAGAAGCTGATCCCGCAGGTGTGCTCCAGCCTGGACCAGGCCCTGGAAGCGCTGGACAAGGACCGCGAGTTCCTCAAGGCCGGCGGCGTGATGAGCGACGACTTCATCGACGGCTATATCGCGCTGAAGATGCAGGAAGTCACCAAGTTCCGTGCTGCGACCCACCCGTTGGAGTACCAGCTGTACTACGGCAACTGAGTTCCACCGCGGTGATGGCGGAGGCCCCCCTCCCACCTCCGCCATCGCCGCACATGTTCGATCGATCCAGGGCCCCGGCCGTGGATCGCAGGGGTAACGAGAGAGCACATCGTTCGCGGCGCGCGGGCCTGACCTCTCCCACGAGGCGGATGCATGGCATCTGCTGGGGTCCGCGCAATCGCGAACGAGCGGATGCCGGGGTGGCATCCAGGTGACTGACACCGCCGGGCGGCGCAATGCCGGCCGGTTCTTTCCACCATTCGGGGTATGCGCATGAAATTGATCACCGCCATCATCCGGCCGTTCAAGCTCGACGAGGTCCGCGAGGCCTTGTCTGCAGCAGGCGTGTCGGGCATCACCGTGACCGAGGTCAAGGGCTTCGGGCGCCAGAAAGGCCACACCGAGCTGTACCGCGGCGCCGAGTACGTCGTCGACTTCCTGCCCAAGATCAAGATCGAAACGGTGGTCACCGACGACCGTCTGGATGCGGTGGTCGAAGCGATCCAGAACGCCGCCGGCACCGGCAAGATCGGCGACGGCAAGATCTTCGTGACCGCGATCGAGCAGGTGGTGCGCATCCGCACCGGCGAGATCGGCGCCGATGCGCTCTGACCCCACCAGCCCCGGAGTTCGTATGAAGACAGCTCTTTTTGCCGGGTGGAAAGCCCGGTTCTACAGCGTGTGCATGCTGATGCTGTTCAGCGCGCTGATGGTGGGCGGCATGGGCAGCGCGCAGGCGCAGTCCGGTGCGCAGGTCACCCCGTTGCCGACCGAGCCGGTCACCACCGAACCGCTGCCGTCGGCGCAGCCGGCCGCCCCGCCGGCCGCCGCCGCCGAAGCCGCACCGGTGGTGGAAAAGGGCGATGTCGCCTGGATGCTGACCTCCACCTTGCTGGTGCTGCTGATGGTGGTGCCGGGCCTGGCGCTGTTCTACGGCGGCATGGTGCGCGCCAAGAACGTGCTGTCGGTGCTGATCCAGGTGGCGGTGGTGTTCTCGCTGCTGACCGTCCTGTGGGTGCTGTACGGCTATAGCCTGGCGTTCTCCGGCGAAGGCGCGTGGATCGGCAATCTGGACAAGGCGCTACTCAAGGGCGTCACCATCGAAACCCTGGCGGCGACCTTCACCAAGGGCGTGAGCCTGCCGGAATACGTGTTCGTCGCGTTCCAGGCGACCTTTGCCGGCATCACCGGTGCGCTGATCGTCGGCGCCTTCGCCGAACGCGCCAAGTTCGCTGCGGTGCTGCTGTTCTCGGTGATCTGGTTCACCTTCGGCTACCTGCCGCTGGCGCACATGGTCTGGGCCACCGGCGGGTACCTGTTCGGACTGGGCGCGCTGGATTTCGCCGGTGGCACGGTCGTGCATATCAATGCCGGTGTTGCCGGCCTGGTCGGCGCCTACTTCGTCGGCAAGCGTGCCGGGCTGGGGCGTGAGGCGATTAAGCCGCACAACGTGACCCTGACCTTCGTCGGCGCCTCGCTGCTGTGGGTGGGGTGGTTCGGCTTCAATGCCGGTTCCAATCTGGAAGCCAACGCCGGCGCGGCGCTGGCCTTCCTCAATACCTTGCTGGCGACCGCTGCCGCCATCCTGGGCTGGTCGCTGACCGAGAAGATCATCAAGGGCAAGTCGTCCGCCCTGGGCGTGGCCTCGGGCATGGTGGCCGGTCTGGTCGGTATCACTCCGGCCTGCGGCACCGTGGGTCCGTTCGGTGCGATCGTCATTGGCTTGGCGGCCGGCGTGCTGTGCGTCTGGGGCGTCACCGGCCTGAAGCGCCTGCTGGGCGCCGACGACAGCCTGGACGTGTTCGGCGTGCATGGCCTGGGCGGCATCATCGGTGCGATCCTCACCGGCGTGTTCTCGGCGGCCTCGCTGGGCGGCCAGAAGGGCGGCGATTACGACATCGTCCACCAGGTCGGCATCCAGGCGCTGGGCGTCGGGATCACGGTTGGCTGGATCGGCGTGGTGTCGGTGGTGGGCTTTCTGGTCGCCAAGCTGGTGTTCGGCCTGCGCGTCAGCGAAGAAGCCGAGCGCGAGGGCCTGGACATCACCTCACATGGTGAAGCTGCGTACGAGTCCTGAGCATGCACACCCGCGGCCGCGCTGCCGCGGGTGGCGCCACGACCCGGCCGGGACTGCCCAGCCGGGTCCGTTTTCCCCCGCCGCCCGTTGGGCGCGGAACCACTGCCGAGGTGCCTGCATGACCAGCCCCACGCCCGTGACTGCCGGCGCGGATGCACGCTGGATCGGTGCGACCCGCCGCCGTCCGGCCTCCATGGTGTCTCCGTGCGCTTCGCTTCGCGCGACATCGATGCATGGCGCTGCGCTTTGCACTAAATTGGTGCAATGGTGACGTCCTCTTCCATGCCATCACTGGACAGCCTGGGCACACCGGTCGCCTGGGCCGACCGCGAGGGCCGCGTGCTGGGCGTCAACCCGGCGTTCGCGCGCTGGCTCGGGGTCAGTGCACGGCGGTTGGTCGAACAGCCCCTGGCCGCGCTGGAAGTGCAGGGCGACGCGTTGGCGCGCTTTCTGCTCAACGACGAACGTGACGTCTTGCGCCTGCACCGGCTGGCGCTGGGCCTGCCCAACGATGCGCCGCGCTTTGCCGAAGGCTGGCTGTCGCGGCTGGACGATGGCGGCTGGCTGCTGGAAACCCACCCGGTCGACGAATTTCCCGCGCTCGATCCCACCCACGCCCTGCCCAATGCCTTGAGCGCTGCGCTGAAAGGGTTGGCGCACGAGCTGCGTAACCCGCTGGCCGGGCTCAAGGGCGCCGCGCAGCTGCTGGCGCGCCGCGCGGCCGGGCGCGACGAAGACGAACGCGAGCTGATCGAGCTGATCGGCACCGAGATCGAGCGCCTCAACACCCTGCTCGAACGGCTGCTCTCGCCCACCCCGGCGCGCCCGCACGACCGCCTCAACATCCATGTCGTGCTCGAACGCGTGCTACGCCTGGCCGAAGCTGAAGGCGGCTGGTCGGTGCAGGTGCAGCGCGACTACGACCCCAGCATTCCCGACATTCTGGGCGATGGCGACCGCCTGACCCAGGCGGTGTGGAACCTGGTGCGCAACGCCTTCCAGGCCGGCGCCACACGCGTGACGCTGCGCACCCGCGTGGAGCATGGCCAGCGCATCCGCGACCGCGTGCATGCGATGTCGCTGCGGCTGGAAATCATCGACGACGGCGGCGGCGTGCCGGAAGAACTGGCCGAGCACCTGTTTCTGCCACTGGTCAGTGGCCGTGCCGAAGGCAGCGGTCTGGGCCTGGCGCTGGCCCAGCAGGTTTCGCGCGAGCACCACGGCACGCTGACCTATCGCTCGCGTCCGGGCCATACCGTTTTCACCCTGCTGCTGCCCGAGCTGGCCGGCGATCACGACAAGGAGCAACCGCATGGCTGAGGCCGCCGCCGTATCCCATATCTGGGTGGTCGACGACGACCGGTCGGTCCGTTTCGTGCTGTCCACCGCCTTGCGCGATGCCGGCTATGCCGTAGACGGCTTCGACAGCGCCGCCGCCGCGCTGCAGGCGCTCGCCATGCGGCCCACGCCGGATTTGCTGTTCACCGACGTGCGCATGCCCGGCGAAGACGGCCTGACCCTGCTCGACAAACTCAAATCCAAACACCCGCACTTGCCGGTGATCGTGATGTCGGCCTATACCGACGTTGCCAGCACCGCCGGCGCCTTCCGCGGCGGCGCGCACGAGTTCCTGTCCAAGCCGTTCGACCTGGACGACGCGGTGGCACTGGCCGCACGCGCGCTGCCGGACGCCGATGCCGGCGTCGAAGAAATCGTCGCCACGCGGCTGGCCGAGGGCTCGGCTTCGCTGATCGGCGACACGCCCGCGATGCAGGCCTTGTTCCGCGCGATCGGGCGCCTGGCGCAGGCGCCGCTGTCGGTGCTGATCAATGGCGAAACCGGTACCGGCAAGGAGCTGGTCGCGCGCGCGCTGCACAACGAATCCCCGCGCGCGCGCAAACCCTTCGTCGCGCTCAACACCGCCGCCATCCCGGCCGAATTGCTGGAAAGCGAATTGTTCGGCCACGAAACCGGCGCCTTTACCGGGGCGACCAAACGGCATATCGGCCGCTTCGAACAGGCCGATGGCGGCACGCTGTTTCTGGACGAAATCGGCGACATGCCGTTGCCGCTGCAGACCCGCCTGCTGCGCGTGTTGGCAGAGAACGAATTCTTCCGCGTCGGTGGGCGCGAATTGATCCGCGTCGATGTGCGCGTGATTGCCGCCACCCACCAGGACCTGGAAGCGCTGGTCGAACAAGGCCGCTTCCGCGCCGATCTGCTGCACCGCCTGGATGTGGTGCGCCTGCAGTTGCCGCCGCTGCGCGAACGGCGCGGCGACATCGCGCAACTGGCCGAAAATTTCCTGGCCATGGCCGGGCGCAAGCTCGACATGCTGCCCAAGCGGCTCTCGTCGGCCGCGCTGGAAGACCTGCGCCAGTACGACTGGCCCGGCAACGTGCGCGAACTGGAAAACGTGTGCTGGCGCCTGGCGGCGCTGGCGACCTCGGACATCATCGACGTGGTCGACGTGGACGCCGCATTGGCGCGCGGCGGCCGGCGTCACCGCAGCGGCCGCAGCGACGGGCAGTGGGACGACATGCTTTCCAGCTGGGCCGCGCAACGCCTGAGCGAAGGTGCCCAGGGCCTGCACGCCGAAGCGCGCGAGCGCCTGGACAGGACCTTGCTCGAAGCGGCCCTGCAACTCACCCAGGGCCGCCGCGCCGAAGCTGCTGCCCGCCTGGGACTGGGCCGCAACACGGTCACCCGCAAACTCGGCCCGGGGCGCAAACGCCGCTGATCTGGGTCCAACGCCCCTCGCCGATGGGGACGGGGTTGGGGCGAGGGTGCCGGCCGATGAAAGCGCGAGTGCCCGCGCACCTATCCAGCGATGCCTTGATCGAGCCGAGGCCGCCCGACAGTGCCCGCGGCAAGCATTGATGAGTGGTACGCCGCCGCATGCGGCGCTGTCGATGACGCCACCGCAACCCTGCCGTGCCGACGCCGTCGTCCGGGCAGTCACGCAGCGTGCCTGGCGCCTCGCACACCATCCGACAAGCCGACCCGGCACACCGACCCCGTACACTCCTGTGCCGCCAGCAGGCCCATTTCATGACACGTGAACATGCGCCCGCATAGGTTTCCAGCCTGATCAGGAGAACTGCTCGATGCGTTACCGGTCGCCCACGATCGTTGCCCTCACCGCGCTGGCGCTGGCCGCCTGCAGCAGCACGCCACCGCCGCCCAAGGCGCCTCCGCCGCCAGCGGCGCGGATCGTGCCTGCGCGACCGGTGCAGCAAGCCGAGGCCGCGATGGCTTCGGCCTCGGGCAGCCTGGTCAGCGGCCGGGTGGTGCTGGTGCCGGCGCTGCAGGGCATCCGCCTCACCGGCACCATCGGCGGCCTGCGTCCGGGCGGTGTGTCCGGATTCCATGTGCACGAACGCGGCGATTGCAGCGCGGCCGATGCCAGCAGCGCAGGCGCGCATTTCAACCCGGGTGGCGCGCCGCACGGGCGTGCCGGTGGCGGCGCGCATCATCTGGGCGACATGGACAATCTGCGTGCAGACGCCGAAGGCGTGGTGCATCTGGACATGATTCTGTCCGGCATCAGTCTGGGCGATGGCGCCCCGACCGACGTGGTCGGCAAGTCGCTGATCGTGCATGCCGACCCCGACGACTATCGCAGCCAGCCCAGCGGCAATGCCGGTGCGCGCCTGGCCTGCGGCGTCATTCGCGTCACCCAATGGGGCACGCCCCCTTCGCAGCCCTGAGTCGGGGCGTCAACGGCTGCAGTTGCGGCCTTTCTTCAGGAGTACTCCATGCGCATTGTTCCGACCACCTTGTTTCTGGCCACCGCCCTGGTGCTGACCGCGTGCAAGCGCGAGGAACCAGCGCCGGCCGAGCCGGCACCCGCACCGCAGGCCAGCACGCCGGCCGAAGCGGCGCACGGTGGCGAACACGCCGCCTCCATGGTCACCGAGGCGGCGGCCACCACCACCGCAACCGCCGAGCTCAAGCCGACCAAGGGCAATGACGTCAAAGGCACGGTGACGTTCAAGACCGTCGACGGTGCGCTGCGCGTCACCGGCCAGCTCAGCGGCCTCAAGCCCAATACCGAGCACGGCTTCCACATCCACGAAAAGGGCGATTGCAGCGCACCGGACGGCAGCAGCGCCGGCGGCCATTTCAACCCGTCCCAGTCCGATCACGGCAACGTCAGCGCCGAGCCGCACCATGGTGGCGACATGCCCAACATCAAATCCGATGCGCAGGGTAACGCCAGCATCGACGGCCCGGTGTCCAGCAACGTCAATCTCGGCAAGGCCGACCAGTTCGATATCGCCGGCCACGCGGTGATCGTGCATGCCGATGCCGACGACTACAAAACCCAGCCCACCGGCAACGCCGGCGGCCGTCTGGCCTGCGGCGTGATCACCACCGACAACGCGCAGGCGGCGACCAAGTAAGCGCTCCGCGACCGTTGTCGATGCACGGCAACGGTTGAATACGACGACGCTGCGGGCGATGCCGGCCGACCGGCCGGTGGACATGCAGGCAGCGCTGCAGCTCACACACCAACGCCGCGGCGATAGCGCCGCGGCGTTTGCGTAGGCGCGAGTGCAGCCTCCAACCTTCGCTCCGATCGCGATATGGCGCACACATGGGTGCATGCGCCTGGATGCGGCAGCTTGCCGATGCCATAAGCGCGAGCCGTGCGCATCCAGCGCAGCGATTGTCGAACGAACGCGGCAAACGCCGTCTTCCACTGCCCCTTGCGATCACCTGGTGATGCGCTTGCCAGCGGTCATTGTGCGTAGGCAGACGCGGTGCTTGTCAAAGGCCGCTCGGGCCAGAGCCAATCGGGCACGCGAACAGTTCGCTTGGGGGCAGTGCACGCTGTTCGAGGAGATCGAACCGGTGGCATCCAGCCCGCCAATCGCGCAACAACCTCAGGTGTTGATCGATCACGGCAAATGCGGCTCACCGCGCAGCGATCACTCAATAATTCGCCCACAACCCCGGTGTCGCCAATTCCAGCAGATGCGCATCGGGATCGCGGAAGTAAATGCTTTGTCCGCCGCCCGGCCATTGCGTACGGCCTTCGATGGCGACCCCGCAGGCATGCAGGTGATTTTCCCAGCCGGGCAGGGCATCGCTTGCGACCGCCAGTGCGAAATGCTGGCGCCCGTTGCCGTCATGCGGCGGAATCGTGCCGCCTGGCAGCGTGACCGTCGCCGAGGTGCTGCCTTGCAGGAACAGCAACAAGACCTGCCCAGGCGCGATGGCGTAGGCGGCCATGCGCGTATCGCGGTGCATCGGTTGCAACCCCAGCACGCGCGCGTAGAAGGCGCATGCGCGCTCCAGGTCCGCAACATACACGCCGGTCTCCAGCACGCCCTGCAGCGCAGGGGGGCAAGGCCGCCGGCGTCTGGCTCACGCCGCCAGCGCCTGCCGCGGATCCTGGCCCGGCTCGATATGCACGTACAGCACGGGCAGCCCATGCGCTTCCAGCACGGCGGCCATCTGCCGCTGGCGTGCCAGATAGTGCTCATAGACGCCGCGCAGGCGTTCGCAATCTTCGCGGTCGTGCGCGTAGTAATCGCACCAGCCTGCGGGATCGAACAAGGCGATACGCACTTCGCCATCGATGTAGCGCAACACCGGCTCGGGGGGCTGCTCCAGCCACTCTTCGGTGTGCGGCGCCAGCAGTGCGGCTTCGATCAGCGGCCACAGCGGCGCCAGGCCCTGATTGTCGTACTGCATCGACATCATCGCCGCCAGATCGTTGGCGGTGAGATACCGCGCATGCTCGATGCGGGCGCCGAAGCTTTCCTGCGCCAGCAACGCGGTATCGGCCTGCGCCATTCCCTGGGCCAGCAGCACTTCCTCCATGGCGTCGGCCACGCCGGCAACCGTGTGCGGGTCGCCCGACAGCAGGAACGGCAACACGCGCAACCCACCGCCGACCAGTTGCGCATCGGCCTGGAACGGCAGCGGGATCTCGCCTTGCGCGTCGGCACCGAAGGCCAGCACCCGCGGGCCCTGGTCGCGCCCCGGTGCACGCGCCTGCAGCTCTTCCAGGCGCCGATGCAGCGGCCAGCCCGGCCGCAACACTTCGGACGGATCGAAATGCGCCAACGCCACGCTCAATTCCAGATCGCGGACTTCCGGGATCCATTGCGCCAGGTCGCGGCCGATGCGTTCGGCCAGCATGCCGGCCTGCGCCGGCGCCAAGGCGCCGCGCTCGGGGGCGCTTCCGCCGGTCAATTCCAGCGCCAGCACACCCATGGCGGTTACGCCGTGTTCGGTCTTGCTCATGATTCGCGGTTGGCCCATCACGGGGTCGAAGCTACACTGCGGCCATTATGCCTGCCGGCCCTGTGCAGGCCATGTCCCCGAGTCCTCCATGCCAGGTCAACCGATGCCCGCAGCCCGTCCCGTCGCCATTTTGGGCGGCGTTCGTATCCCGTTCTGTCGTCAGAACACCGCGTACGCGGATGTGGGCAACCTGGGCATGTCGGTGCGCACGCTGGGCGCGTTGGTCGAGCGCTTCGGGTTGCATGGGCAGCAATTGGGCGAAGTGGCGATGGGCGCGGTGATCAAGCATTCCGCGGACTGGAACCTGGCGCGCGAGGCGGCGCTGTCGTCGGGTCTGTCGCCGCTGACGCCGGGCATCACCCTGCAGCGCGCCTGCGGCACCAGCCTGGATTCGGTGATCACCATCGCCAACAAGATCGCGCTGGGGCAGATCGACTCGGGCATCGGCGGCGGCTCTGACACCACCTCCGAAGTGCCGATCGTGTACGGCAAGAAGTTGCGCGCACGGCTGCTGGCCGCCAACCGTGCCAAGGCCACCGGCGACAAGCTCAGGGCGCTGCTGCGCGGCTTCAAGCTGGCCGAGCTCAAGCCCGAATTCCCCGGCGTGGCCGAGCCGCGCACCGGCAAGAGCATGGGCGACCACTGCGAAGACATGGCCAAGGAATGGAACATCTCGCGCGATTCGCAGGACGAATGGGCGGTGGCTTCGCACCATAAGCTGGCCGCTGCCTATGAGCGCGGTTTCTTCGACTCGCTGATTGCGCCGTTCCGCGGCGTCTCGCGCGACAACATCCTGCGCGCGGACACCTCGCTGGAAAAACTCGCCACGCTACGCCCGGCCTTCGACAAGACCTCCGGCCGCGGCACGTTGACCGCCGCCAATTCCACCCCGCTCACCGATGGCGCCGCCGCGGTGCTGCTCTCCAGCGAAGCCTGGGCGCTGGCGCATGGCCACACGCCGATGGCCTACCTGCGCGATGCACAGGTGGCGGCAGTCGACTTCGTGCATGGCGAAGGCCTGCTGATGGCGCCCACCATCGCGGTGCCGCAGATGCTGGCGCGTCAGGGCCTGACCCTGCAGGATTTCGACATCTACGAAATCCACGAGGCCTTCGCCGCGCAGGTGCTGTGCACGCTGCGTGCCTGGGAGAGCGAGGACTACTGCCGCAACCGGCTGGGCCTGGACGCGCCGCTGGGCCGCATCGACCCGGACAAGATCAATCCGCTGGGCTCGTCGCTGGCCACCGGCCATCCGTTCGCCGCCACTGGCGCACGCGTGGTGGCCACGGCCGCCAAACAGCTGGAAGAGCGCGGCGGCGGCCGTGCATTGATTTCGATCTGCACCGCTGGCGGCATGGGCGTGGTGGCGATCGTCGAGCGCTGATGCCGTGGTGCGGTACGGGATTGCGCATTCGGGATTGGGGATTTGCAGAAGCGGCAGTTGAATTCTGCCGGTGCGGGTCCGCCATCCTTAATTCCATCGCTGTATGGCTAACAATGCGACGTCAGCTTCTTCGATGAAGCAGATGGCCGCTTGGCGCGCATTGACCCCGTTCGCGGGAGTGCAATGCGGCGGTAAGCACATTGCATACCGCCGCTGTCCCGACTACAGAATGCGATCGTCCGCTGCGTGCGGATCGACTGGCGCCGGGTCGTACGTGGTGACGATTGGCCCGCGCAACGACTGCTGTGGCATGACGTCGCGTACCGGTTCGCCGCGTGCGGCGCGCAAGGCATTGGCGTAGCAATGCTGTGCCGACAGCAGGTCGCCGGAGGCGGCAAACCCGTGTCCCAGCTCTTCCCAGGCCTCGCTGCCGGCGCCGCTTGCGATGGCGCGATGCAGGAATTCCTCGGCCTGCGACCACTGCTGTTGATGACGCGCGAGCCGCGCCAGTGTCAGCAACAGCCCTGGGCTGTCGGGATATTGGGTCAGCCAGCGCTGCGCGCTGGCGCGGCGCGAATCGTATTTTTCCAGCGGCAGCACGCCGTACAGGCGTACCAGCGATTCGTCCCATTGCGCGTCCAGCGCCTGCTCCAGGCTGTGCACGGCGGCATCGTCCCAATGCAGCACGGCCGCACGTTGCGCGTAGGCGCCAACCACTGCCGGAGTGGTGCGTAATGTCTTGGGCAATGCTTCCCAGCGCTCGGCCAGTGCATTGGCGTCGCTGGCCTGCAACAGGGTCTGCTCGGCCAGCGTCGCTTCCAGCGTGCTGTAGGCATCGGGCGCCAAGACCGCCTGCTGACGCAGGGCACCGAGCTGGCCATAGGCTTCGTCGGCGCGACCGATCTGCGCCAGGGCGTGGGTGCGCAACAGCAGGCCGCGTGCCGGCAACGGCTGCGCGTTGGCGCTATCCAGTGCATTGATCGCATCGACCGGGCGCTGGCGCGCCAGGTGCCGCTCGCCCTGCAACAGCGCATAGCCTGTCGGGTCGCGCTCGGCCAGTTGCTTTGCCAGTACCGTGGCCGCCGCCTCGTCGCCGCGCGCATCGGCCACGCGCACCGCGCTGGCCAGGGCAATGCCGCTGACCTCATCGTCTTCGCTGGCACTGACCAGCAGCCGCTCGGCGCGCTGCCATTGGCCATGATCGGCAGCGCGCAGGCCTTCGATCAAACGCGCACGGCCCTTGTTGCGGCGGTACTTGCCCCACACGCGGAACGGCAGGCTGATCAACGTCCAGAGCAGCCACAGCACCAGCAATGCGATCAGCAGGATCAGCACCGCCTGCGGCATCGCGGCGTGATAGTCGTTGCCCCCCACACTGACAACGACGTTGCCCAGGTCGTAACTGTTCTGATGCGACAGCCACTGTGCGCCAAGCACGCCCAGCGCCACGGCAATCAGCAGGATCAAGACGGTACGCAACACTTTCATTGGGTGGATCTCCCTTCACGCATGGCCTGCAGTTGCAGCAGGGTGGTGCCCAGTTCCGGCAGGCGCGGACGCAGTGGCGCTTGTTGCAGGCTGCGCAAGCGTGCACGCAGCTGACGACGTTGCGGCGAATCCGGCCAGAGCCGGGTGGTCCAGGTCTCCACGCGGCGCAGCGATTGCGCAAAACCGGCGGCATCGCCACGTTCCGCGGCGGCGCGGGCCAGGCTGATTTCGATCTGCACTGCATCGCGCGCAGCACGCCGGTCGCCGCCGGTCAGCAAGGCGTCGCCGCGGCTGGGGCGGATGTCCACCAGCGGCGCCAGCGCTTTTTGCCACCACGGTTGCGCCGCGGCGCTGGCCTGTGCGGTCTGTTCCGGCAGGCGCTGCAACTCGGCGGCCAAGGTGTCCAGATTCTTGCCCGCCTCCGCCTGCGGGCCGGCCCCCAGACGCTCCAGCGCATCGCGTTCCTGCACCAATGCCTGACGCAGATTGAGGTAACCGGGGTCGTCGATGCCGTTGAGTGCGCCGTTGGCCAGCGCATAGGCGCGCCGCGCGCCATCGGCATCGCCGGCGATACTCAGGCGCTGCTGGCCAAGCCGCAGCAGCAGCTCCACTTCATCCAGGCGCAGCGCCTGTGCGCCATGACGATTGGGGTCGGCCAGCTTTTGCACGGTGTCTTCGAGCAACGCGCTGCGCTGACTCAAGCCCAGCATCTCGTCGCGCAGGACGCGGTTGGTGGCCGCCGCGTCCTGCAGACGCTCGTTGGCCAGGCGCTGATCGCGGCGCAGCGTCTCCAGCATCTGCTGGGTGCCGTCCCAGCGTTGCTGCTGCGCCTGCGCGGCCTGCAGCTGCGTTGCCTGATAGTTCTGCCACGCGCGCCAGCCCAGGAACAGCGCCACGCCAACGGCCGCCACGGCGACGACAAGCAGCAGCCATGCCAAGGGAAAGCGTCGCGCAGGAGCGGGCATTTCGGTCATTCGGACATCCTCGGGCAGTCACGACCGGCGCAGGCGCCGCAGTCATCGCACACAGCATGGCGTGCAGCGCCGGACGGCGGCAAGCTGTGCTTGAGTTCGCAGTTCAGCAAGGTCGTGGTGGTGTCATGATCGCCGCCGCCGCCGCCGCCGCCGCCGCCGCCTCAGCAGCAGCAGCGGCGAGCTGCTGCGGCAATGGGCCTGCTGCGCGCATGCCATGCACGAAACCGGCTGCACGTGCGGCGTCGAGCATGCGATCGCTGGATGCCACTACCGGACGCTGTTGCCACGCAGCGACCAATTCGGCAGGCAGCTGTTGCAGAACCAGCGTCAGCGCTTCGGCGCTACTGAGCGCCAGCACGCTGCGCGGCAGTGCAAGCGACAACGCCTGGATGGACAAGGCGCGCAAGCGCAGCGGGACGCGTCGATAGACATCGGCACGCACGATGCGTGCACCGCGCTGCTGCAACGTGGGCGCCAGCATGCCGCGCCCGCCGGGGGCAGTGATCAGCCCGACGGCCTGTAGCGGTGCCTGCAGCAGCGGCAGCGCAAGCAGGCCTTCGCTGTCCATGCGCGCCGGCCGCACCACGCTGTCGATGCCGCAGGCGTGCAATGCGCGCGCAGTGCCGTCGCCCACGCTGACCCAGTGCGCCTGCGCCGGGCGCTGCAGCGGCGCCAGACGATGCGCTGCCTGCACCGCGGCCGGGCTGGTGAAAATCGCAATCGGCGCTGCCAGCGCCTGCCGCAGCGCGTCTCGCGCCTGTGCGGTGTCATGGGTCTGCAGGCGCCATGGCGACAGCGCAAGTACCCGTCCGCCATGCCGCGCAACTGCCCGCCGCAACGGCGCATGTTCACCGCTGGGGCGCAGCGAGATCAGGGTCCAGGCAGCATCGGGATGGGCAAGGCCGGTCATGAGGCGATTATGCGAGAGCGTGGGCCACCTGCGGCCCACTGTCGCCGCATCCGGGGATGCCAGTACGAATCGATGGCGCAATGCCGGCAGCCGGAGCGATGATTCGGCTGCCTGACTGGCGCCCTTCGACTCGATCCGGAACCTATTGCAACCGCCGGGAATCCGGTCACGATCCTGGCCGATAACCGTGCTGGAGCGGCGAAGTGATCAAGTCCTACCTTATCAACATGCAGCGCAGCGGCGACCGGTTGCAGGCCATGTCGGCGCGCTTCGACGCGCTGGGCCTGCCGTTCGAGCGCATTGCTGCCATCGATGGCGCTACGTTGACGGACGAGCAGATCGCCGACTTCGTACGCGAGCGCCCATTGGAAGGGTCGGGCGATGCCTTCAGCACCGGCCCGCGCAAGTGGACGGCGTCCAACATCGGCTGCTTTCTCAGTCACCAGGCAGCGTGGCGCATTGCGGCCGATTCCGACGACGCCTACACGGCGATTTTCGAAGACGACATGCATCTGTCCGATGCGCTGCCGGCGTTGCTGGGCAGCACCGATTGGCTACCGGGTGGCCGCAGCATCGTGCGGCTGGAGCCGTCCTACAACCGCATCAAACTCGATGCCAAGGTGGCGGATGTCGCCGGACGCCAACTGCGCCTGGTGCGGCCATCGACGTATCAGCATTGCTGGCCGGTATGCGCCGGCGCGCTGATCATCAGCAGGGATGCGGCGCGATTGCTGCTGGCTGCGAAGGCGCGCTGGCACACCATGGCCGATATCTTTTTGTTCGGCTGGAACGAGTCGCCGGTGGCGCACCAGTTGTCCACCTATCAGCTCTCGCCGGCTGCGTGCATCCAGGACAAATTCTTCCATGCAGCTGCGGAAAACATCGTGTTTACCAGCACGATCGATGCGCCGCTGACGCACGCACAGAAGCAGCGCAGCACGCATTGGAAAGCCAAGGCCACCGCGCTGTTGCGGGTGGCGCAGGGCTATCGAAAGGTGGTCTTTGCACCTTAGCGTGGCAAACAAGCACTCGCGCGCAGGCGTCGGTCGTGCCGGGCGGTTTGATGCATGGCGCGCTATCTGCAACGCCACCGGCAGGCATCGTGGCGGATACCGCGTGCTGACTGAGCGCGTGATCCGGGCTGGGCCAAGGCATCGAAAAGGTTGTTGCATGCGGCCAGCGCGATGCCGGCCCACACATCGCACGTGGCGATGACTGCATTCACCATGCGGTACCGCATGTCATGCAGGTGCACAAGACGCTCGCAGAACATTGCGGCATGATGCCGCCCTTCGCCGTCTTTCAGTCTTTGCCGATGACTCCTTCGTGCACGCTCGCATCCGCCCTGCAGTCGCTGCAGCAGCAGTTCATCGCCATGCCGCCGGTCCTGTCGATGGGCATTGCCGTGGACGGTCTGCACGATGGTGCGTTGCGCCTGCGGGCGCCGCTGCAGGCCAACGTCAACGACAAGGCCAATGCGTTCGGCGGCAGCCTGGCCTCGCTGATGACGCTGGCCAGCTGGGGGTGGCTGACCCTGCAGCTGCAATTGGCCGGGCACCACGCCGATGTCTACGTTGCAGACAGCCAGCTGCGCTATGTCGCGCCTGTGTACGAAGACCTGGTCGCCAATGCCGAGCCGTCCGAGTTGGGAAGCTGGGAGGCCTTTCTGGCGACGTTCCGGCAGCGTGGCAAGGCGCGCATCGGCATGCGCGCGCAGATCGCACTGGGCTCCGGTGCCGCCGCGGCCACGTTGAGCGGGCGCTTCGTGGCGTTTCCAAAACGGTAGGATGCCGGCTGGATCCGGGGGAATACGCATGCGTGCAGTCATTACAACGATCGTGCTGCTTGGGCTGGCACTGCTGAGCGGGGTGGCCAATGCCGGCAGCCGTGCCCAGGCGCGGGCGCTGGAAACCACCCAGGCTGCCTACACGGCCGCCGTGCGCTGGAACGATTTCGATGCCGCGCAGGGCTTCGTCGAGCCGGCCTATGCCCAGGCGCATCCGCTCAGCGACCTGGAACGTTCGCGCTACGAGCAGGTGCAGATTTCCGGCTACCGCGAGGTGCGCGTGGGCCAAGACCCCAATGGCGACCTGCGGCGCGAGGTCGAGTTGCGGGTGATCAACCGCAATACCCAGGCCGAACGGCTGGTGCGCAGCATCGAGATCTGGCGCTGGAATCCCGAGCAGAAGCGCTGGTGGCTGGCCAGCGGCCTGCCCGACCTGTGGAAGGGCCAGTAGCCTGGCCCCTGCGCGCCGGGCGTCGCGTGCGCCAGCTGTGCGACAATTCCCGCCCGCTCGACTGACCCTGACCCCGTGAATTTCGAAGAGCTGCAGGCCTTTGTCGGCCGCAACCCCATGTTGTCGCTGGCCCTGGTGGGCCTGACCATCGCCCTGATCGTCACCGAGGTCGCGCGCCTGTTCCGCGGCTATCGCGCGCTCAAGCCGGCCGAGCTGACCCGTCTGATCAACAGCGAAAATGCGCTGGTGATCGACCTGTCGCCCACTGCCGACTTCGAAAAAGGCCACATCGCCGGCAGCCGGAACGTGGCGCTGGCCAAGTTCGACCCAGCCGGCAAGCTATTGGCCAACGCCAAGGCCTCGCCGGTGGTCGTGGTGTGCCGCAGCGGCACCACCTCCGCCGGTGCAGCCAAGACGCTGAAGAAAGCTGGTTTCGAACAGGTGTACTGGCTCGAAGGCGGCGTCGCCGCCTGGCAGATGGCCGAGCTGCCACTGATCAAGGGCCGCTGATCCGCCTTGTGCGGCAACCGGCACGCCCCCATTGCTGGCGTGAGAGACTTGCGCTTTCACGTTCGCATCACTCAACGCTGCATCCACCGAACCGTTTCTGGAGTTAGGAATGTCCGACGAAATCCTCAACGGCGCCGCTGCGCCGGCCGACGCCGCTGCTGGTCCCGCCTTCACCATCGAAAAGATTTACGTCAAGGACGTGTCCTTCGAATCTCCGAACGCACCGGCCGTCTTCAATGACGCCAACCAGCCCGAGCTGCAGCTGAACCTCAACCAGAAGGTGCAGCGCCTCAACGACAACGCCTTCGAAGTGGTGTTGGCCGTGACCCTGACCTGCACCGCCGGTGGCAAGACGGCCTATGTGGCCGAAGTGCAGCAGGCCGGTGTGTTCGGCCTGGTCGGCCTGGACCCGCAGGCGATCGACGTGCTGCTCGGCACCCAGTGCCCCAACATCCTGTTCCCGTACGTGCGCACCCTGGTCAGCGACCTGATCCAGGCCGGCGGCTTCCCGCCGTTCTACCTGCAGCCGATCAATTTCGAAGCCCTGTACGCGGAAACCCTGCGTCAGCGTCAGAACGAAGGCACTTCGCTGGCCGATTCCGAGCCGGCTGGCAACGCCTAAGCGTTGATTGCGCCGATGAGCGATTGGACCCACAAGATCGCCGTTCTCGGCGCCGGCTCCTGGGGCACGGCCCTGGCCGCACTGCTCGCCAGGCATGGTCATCCGACCGTGCTCTGGGGGCGCGATGCGGCGATGGTGGACACCATCGACCGCACCCACGAGAACGCGCGCTATCTGCCGGGCATTGCGCTGCCCGACAGTCTGCGTGCCACCACCGACCTGCAGGCGGCGGTAGCTGACGCCACCTGGATCCTGGTGGTGGTGCCCTCGCATGCGTTCACCGAGACCATCCGGCTGATCGCACCGCTGCGTCCGGCCGGTGCCGGCGTTGCCTGGGCGACCAAGGGCTTCGAACCCGGTTCCGGGCGGTTCCTGCATGAAGTGGCACGCGACATCCTCGGCCCCAGCGTTCCGCTGGCCGTGGTGACCGGGCCCTCCTTCGCCAAGGAAGTCACGCTCGGCCTGCCGACCGCCATCACCGTGCACGGCGACGATGCGGCGTTCGCACAAGTGGTGGCCGATGCGATGCACGGCCCCACTTTCCGCGCCTACACCGGCGACGACATGGTGGGCGCCGAGCTGGGCGGGGCGATGAAGAACGTGCTGGCGGTGGCCACCGGCGTGGCCGACGGCATGCAGCTTGGTCTCAATGCACGGGCCGGTCTGATCACGCGTGGCTTGAACGAAATGCTGCGTCTGGCGGCGGTGATCGGCGCACGTCCGGAGACCCTGATGGGCCTGGCCGGATTGGGCGATCTGGTGCTTACCTGCACCGGCGATCTGTCGCGCAACCGGCGCCTGGGTCTGGCCCTGGGGCGCGGGCAGAGCTTGGACGATGCGATCCGCGAGATCGGCCAGGTGGTCGAATCGGTGCAGACGGCCGATGAGGTCATGCGTCAGGCCGAACACCACGGCATCGAACTGCCGATCTCCAATGCCGTGCGTGCGGTATTGCACGGTGAAATCACTCCGGAAGCAGGCCTGAAGGAACTGCTGGCACGCGAGCGCAAGCCAGAGTACCCGCAGACCTTGTTTACCTGAGAACAGCCGACAAACCGCTGCGCTTACTGCCAGTCGTGCGTGGGCCGGTGCTTAGAATCCTCGTGCGCCACCCTTGCATGACGGTTCCGCGCGCTGTCCACGCCACCGGATGATTGCTCGCTCCGTCTTGTTCGCCGCGCCAAGACCGGTAGCGCCTCGGCATCCGATGCGAAAATGCACAACACAACGCCCGGCGTACCGGGCGCTTTTGTTTGGCCGCTTGCCGCGCGGCGCAAGCACGGCCTTGGCGGATCGGGCGCCAGGTCGTTGGGGCACCCAACGCGAGCGCGGCCCACCCTCGTGACGCAGATGCATCGTTGGCGAGGTTCCCTGTGCGAAGTGACGCGCATCGTGACGCGCATGTCCAAACCGCCAACCGATCGCCCAAAAGAAAGAAGCCCGGTCGGGGGACCGGGCTTCCAGTGCAACGCGGGAGAGAGCGCGCGCTGCAGTCAAACGTGCGGCTTACCAGCTGAAGCGCGGGCCGACCGACCATTCCTTGTTGCCGTCGCCATCCATACGGATGTCGCCGTTGATGCCCCAGTTCTGGTTCAACTTCACCTGGGCGCCAAGGCGGCCGTAGAAGTTGTCGCCGATGTCGATGCCACGCTTCTTGGAGAAATCTTCGTAGCCAGCCAGGGCATAGACTTCGAAGTGCTCGCCGAAGGCGTTACGCAGACCGGCTTCAACGCTGTAGCCGTCGAAATTGATGTTCGGGGTATCCAGGTCCAGCTTGCGGTAGGCA
Source organism: Xanthomonas sp. NCPPB 1062 (assembly GCF_041481705.2). Lineage (NCBI taxonomy): Bacteria > Pseudomonadati > Pseudomonadota > Gammaproteobacteria > Lysobacterales > Lysobacteraceae > Xanthomonas > Xanthomonas sp. NCPPB 1062. The sequence goes on from NZ_CM192987.1 coordinate 257,917, forward strand.
ACGCGCGCAACGAAGTCGGTGCTCGTGGCGATTTCGTGGTTGAAGCCCACGCCGACGCCCCACTGCTGGAAGTCCGAGTCGGTGTTTTCGAACACGTTGTTGTTGTCGTCAGCATTCTGCTTGCTGTAATCGCCGAACACGTGGAAATTCGGAGCGATGGCGTAGGAGGCCTTCACGCCCCAGCCGTCCGCATCGCGACCTTCGGTCGGCGTGCGCACGTAGTCGCCTTCGACGAAGTTGTAGGAGAGGTTTTCAGCAGCCGAAGCCGCAAACGGCAGAGCTGCGAGAAGGCCGAGGGCCAGCAAAGAAGTCTTCATGATCGGGATACCTGTACTTATTTGATTGGACCGGCGCTGAGGCGGATGCCGTTCGCTGCCGAGATGTAAATTCTCCGTTATTCGATGGAACGCGACATGAATTTTGGACTGACCAGTTGATGAATCATCGCGCCAGATTCAGCTGCGCTTTCTTGTGTAGCGTGCAGATGCGCGTACAGCACGTGCAAAACGTGATGCTCTAGCGCTTACATGGCGCCGACGTGGGCATGTGTACACAAACGCGGCAGATCGCCGGGTTTCCAACGTTTTACGCGTGCTCGCTCCACCAGCACATTGCACTGACACCGCCGCTGGGAGCATTGCACGCCTGTTGAACACACCTGTGGAGCTGCATCGTGGCGAAGAAAAAACGTTGGCGCGCTTTCTGGCCGAGACGCTGCAGAGCGCCGGGGTCGAGCGGATCTGGGGCGTGACCGGCGACAGCCTCAACGGCTTGACCGATGCCTTGCGCGAGATGCAGACCATCGAGTGGATGCATGTGCGGCACGAAGAAGTGGCAGCGTTCGCCGCAGGTGCCGAGGCGGCGGTGACCGGCCAGCTTGCGGTGTGTGCGGGCAGTTGCGGGCCGGGCAATCTGCACCTGATCAACGGGCTGTTCGATTGCCATCGCAGCCGCCAGCCGGTACTGGCGATTGCCGCGCATATTCCGTCGTCCGAGATCGGGCTGAGCTATTTTCAGGAGACCCACCCGCAGGAGCTGTTTCGCGAGTGCAGTCACTTCGTGGAGTTGGTGACCAACCCGGCGCAATTGCCGGAAGTGCTGCATCGGGCGATGCGCACGGCCATCCTGCAGCAAGGCGTGGCGGTGGTGGTGATTCCCGGAGATATCGCGTTGCTGGAGGTGGACAAGCATGTCTCCAGTGCGTGGCCGGCGCTGCGTCAGCCGCGGATGCTGCCCGCCGCCGAGGACGTGCGGCAATTGGCCGAGCTGCTGCAACAGAGCAAGGCGGTGACGCTGTTGTGCGGCAGTGGCTGTGCCGGCGCGCATGACGCAGTCGTGGCGTTGGCCGACACGTTGGGTGCGCCGGTGGTGCATGCGCTGCGCGGCAAGGAATACGTGGAGTGGGACAACCCGTTCGATGTCGGCATGACCGGCCTGATCGGTTTCAGTTCCGGTTATCACGCCATGCTCAATTGCGACACCTTGCTCATGCTGGGCACGGATTTTCCGTACCGGCAGTTCTACCCGAAGGACGCGACCATCGTGCAGGTGGATCGCGACCCGAGCGCGCTCGGTCGGCGCACGCCGTTGCAGCTGGGCATTGCCGCCGATGTGGGCGAAACCATTGCAGCATTGCTGCCGCAGCTGCAGCGCCGCGAAGAACGTGGCTTTCTGGAAAAGTCGCTTGCGCACTACCGCAAGGCGCGCGAAGGGCTGGACGATCTGGCGGTGCCGGCAGATCCCGGGCAGCCGCTGCACCCGCAGTTCGTGACCCGGCTGATCAGCCAGATTGCCGATCAGGATGCAGTGTTCACCTGCGATGTCGGCACGCCCACGGTGTGGGCCGCCCGCTACCTGCGCATGAACGGCAAGCGTCGCTTGCTGGGGTCGTTCAATCACGGCTCGATGGCCAACGCAATGCCGCAGGCGCTTGGTGCGCAAGCAGCATTTCCTGGTCGGCAAGTCATTTCGCTATCGGGCGATGGTGGCTTTGCGATGCTGATGGGCGATTTCATCTCGCTGGCGCAATTGAATCTGCCGGTGAAGGTGGTGGTGTTTAACAACGCTTCGCTGGGATTTGTGGCGATGGAGATGAAGGCTGCCGGTTACCTGGATACCGGTACCGAGCTGCGCAATCCGGATTTCGCGGCGATGAGCAACGCGATGGGCATCCTCGGCATCCGTGTCGATGAGTCGTCGCAACTGGAGCGTGCATTGCGCCAAGCCTTCGCGCATTCGGGTCCGGCGCTGGTGGATGTGCGCATCGCCACGCAGGAGCTGGCGGTGCCGCCGGCGATCAAACTCGAACAGGCCAAGGGTATGGGCCTGTATCTGCTCAAAGCAGTGATGAGCGGGCGTGGCGATGAGGTCATCGAGTTGGTGAAGACCAACCTGCGTTAATTCAGTTGCACTCACGCACACTGGCTGTCCTCTTCAGGCCGCTTCGTCCATGCCCCGTTCGCTGCTCCGGCAACTGTTGCTGATCTGGATGGTGATAGTGGCCGCCTGTGTGGGCGTGGCCACGATGTTGTACGGCCTGTATCGGCAGACCGAGGGTGTGCGGCTGGAAGAGGCGCGCCAGCAATTGGGCGGGCAATGCGCGCGCATCGTGCAACGCTATGCCGGGGCAAGCGAGGCGGCGCGTCGCGGCGACGATGGCGCAGGCCTGGCAGCGGTGGTGGTGCAGTTGGTGCTGGCCGATGCGCCAGGCGTCGAAGGCGGTGTCTGGGACCTGCACAAGGGCTTTGTTGCCTATGCGTACCCGACCTACGACGGCAGCGATCACAAGACCGATATTCCCGCCGCGGAGTGGGCCAACATCGTCAACACGGCGCAGCAGAGCGTGACGACAAGGCAGGCGGCGCAATACCGTCGCGACGGTCGCCGCGAGGTGCTGCTGATCAGCGCCTGTCCGTTGGCATCCGGCAGCGCGGCATGGACGATGACGCGGGTGCCGGCCAGCAAGGCCGACGCGTGGCGGCCGTTGGTCGTTGGCATGCTGCTGATCTTCGCGATGGTGGCGATATCGGCCATTGCGCTGGGCGTGCTGGTGCGGCGCTGGAGCCAGCGCCTGCAGCGGATCCAGCAGGCGCTGGCCGCCGACACCCAGACGCCGCACATTCCGCCGACCGGTGCGCCGGAACTGGACCGCCTGGGCGCGGCAGTCAACGACTATGCGCAGCGCAACGCGCAGGCGCTGGCGCAGACGCGCCGGCTGGCCGACGAGCTGTCGCGGCACGAACGGCTTGCCGCACTGGGGCGCATGACGGCCACGGTGGCGCATGAGATCCGCAACCCGATCGCCACGATGCGGTTGGCGCTGGAAAACGAGATCGCGCGCCGCGATGCGACGCCGGATGATGCGGCGCATGGCGAGTTGATGCTGGGGCAGATTCGTCGCCTGGATGGCGTGGTCGAGAGCCTGCTCGGCATGGTGCAGCCGATTCGTCTGCAACTGGAGACGGTGGTCGTGCAGGACTGGCTGGCGGCGCTGCTGGAACACAGCCCATTACCGCCGGGCACGCCGCCGCCCCGCCTGCTGCTTCCGGCCGCGCCGTTGCGCTGGACCCTGGATCCGCAGCAACTGGGGCGCGCCGTGCACAACCTGCTGCGCAATGCTGCGCAGCACGCCGATCCAGGCAGCGAGGTCACGCTGCAGGCGGCAGCAGTGGAGGGCATGTTGCAGCTGCAGGTCTGCAACCGTGGCGCGCCGATCGCAGAACCGATCGCTGCGCACCTGTTCGAACCGTTCGTCAGTGGCCGCGCCGACGGCAATGGCCTGGGGCTGGCGCTGGTGCGCGAGATCGCGCGTGCGCATGGCGGGCACGCGCGCTACGCACATGCCGACGGGCTGACCCATTTCATCCTGGAGTTGCCATGGCGCGCATCCTGATCATCGACGACGACGCGGCGTTTCGCACCACCTTGCAGGCCACCTTGCGCTCGCTCGGGCATACGGTGGTCGCCGCCGGGAACGGGCCGGACGGGCTGGCGCGGCTGAGCGAAGGCGGCATCGACATGGCGTTCGTGGATTTCCGCATGCCGGGCATGGATGGCATCGCGGTGCTGCGTGCGCGCCTGGACGATGCGCAGGCGCGTCAGGTGCCGCTGGTGATGCTGACCGCCCATGTGTCCAGTGGCAACACGATCGAGGCGATGACGCTGGGCGCCTTCGATCATCTGGTCAAGCCGGTCGGCCGTGCCGATATCGTGGAGGTGGTGGAGCGCGCGCTGCTCAGTCGTGCCGATGCGCAGGCTGCAGCGACAGACAGCTCGCCTGCGCCGGTCGAAGATGAGGATGCACTGGTCGGCCACAGCCCGGCGATGCGCACCGTGCACAAGCGCATCGGGCTGGCAGCGGCGTCCGATCTGCCGGTGCTGATCACCGGGGAAACCGGCACCGGCAAGGAATTGGCCGCACGCGCACTGCATCGCGCCAGCCCGCGCGCCAATGCGCCATTTGTCGCAGTCAACTGCGCGGCCATTCCGCTGGACTTGATGGAGAGCGAGCTGTTCGGCCATCGCAAGGGGGCGTTTTCCGGCGCCAGCAGCGACCGACGCGGGCTGATTCGCGAAGCCGATGGCGGCACGTTGTTTCTGGACGAAATCGGCGACATGCCATTGCCGATGCAGGCCAAGCTGCTGCGTTTCCTGCAGGAAGGCGAGGTGACGCCACTGGGTGGCAGCGGCCCGCAGAAGGTGGATGTGCGGGTGCTGGCCGCCACCCATCGCGACCTGGCGGCCTGCGTGGCCGACGGACGCTTTCGGAGCGACCTGCGTTACCGCCTCAATGTGGTGCCGATTGAACTGCCGCCATTGCGCGAGCGTGGCCAGGACATCCTGCTGCTGGCCCAGCACTTCCTGAGCGCCGATGCAGCGCGTGCGCAGAGCCTGTCGCCGGCCGCGCAGGAGCGCCTGCTCGCGCACCGCTGGCCTGGCAACGTTCGCGAATTGCGCAATGTCATGCAGCGCAGCCAGGTCTTGGTGCGTGGCGCCAGCATCGATGCGGCGGATCTGGATGAAGCGCTGGGCGAGGCGGGCGAAGTGTCGCCTCAGGAGCCATCGGTGGTGACCGGGACCCTGCCCGAGGCCGTGGCGCGGCTGGAAACGCAGATGATCCGGTCGGCGCTGGAACACAGCCAGGGCAATCGCGCCGAGGCCGCGCGCCGGCTGGGGATCCACCGGCAGCTGCTCTATCGCAAGCTGGAGGAATACGGCCTGTGACACTTGTGCGCACATCGATCACATGCTGCGGGACAGGTGTCCCCAAACCGGACAGGGTGGATGAAATGCAGACGTCTCCGTCCGGTTGCAGAGCAAATAAAGCTCTTTCAAAACAATCAGTTATTGGTTGGCACGATTGCTGCTTTGTCTCTGGTACGCGGCCCCTTCCCGCCGCGCAGGAGACATCCCCATGATGCGTCAGACTGTTCTTGCAATTGCCCTGGCCTGCACCATCGGCGCCGCCGCCGCACAGGTGGCCGCCCCGCCGCCGCCGCCGGCGCCCAACGGCCCGATCGGCGGTCCGCCAGCCCCGCCGACCCCGGTCGCCGCCACACCGGTGAGCGTGAGCGGTACCGTCGAGCGCTTCCTGCTCAACCCCAATGGCGAGGTCGACGGACTGTGGCTGCGCGACGGCACCCAGGTCGGGTTTCCACCGCATCTGTCCAGCGAGGTGAAGGCAGCCGTACGGGCCGGCGACAATGTCGTCGTCAAGGGCTTCCGCCTGGGCAATCTGCCGGTGCTGCAGGTCAGTTCGATCCGCTCCGGCCGTAGCGGCCGCGAGGTGGTCGACCGTCCGCCCACCTTCGGCGCCGCCCCGCCGCCGCCGCCGACCCCCGGCCAGCTGACCCCGTTGCAGTCCGATGGCACGATCCAGCGCCTGGTCTATGGGCCTGCCGGCGAGGTCAATGGTGCGCTGGTCAGCGATGGCACGGTGGTGCGGATGCCACCGCATCTGGCGCTGCAGTTTGCCGATCTGCTGCGCGTGGGCGAGCCGCTGAGCGCTAGCGGCTTCGGTGTGGCCACCCCGGACGGCCGTGCGATCGAGGCGACCCAGCTGGGGCGTGATCGCTCCTCGCTGCGTGCGCTGTTCACCGCGCCGCGTCCGGACGGCCCGCTGCCGCCACCGCCGCCGGGCGCGCCGGTTCCGCCGGCCGGCCGTTGAGTCGTACCGCTCCTGTTTTGTTCGTTGGTTTCCTCCGCTGGTCACGCAGCCGCGTGGCCAGCGGCTTGACCGGCAATGCCGGTCCTTTTTCGGAGTAACACCATGCATTGGGTCGACCCTGATTTCCTCCCCGCCACCCGCGGCACCCTGGCGCGTTTCCTGCTCAACCCCAAGGCCGATATCGACGGCCTGCTGCTCACCGATGGCACCGAAGTGCACACCCCGCCGCATCTGTCCGAGGCGCTGCTGAAGGCGCTCAAGCCTGGTAGCGCGCTCACCGTACGTGGCCTCAAGCCGCGCGACGTGGAGATGCTGGTGGCGCTGGCAATCGATCCGGAAGGCGGCAAGCGCATCCTCGATGAAGGCCCGCATGGGCCGCATGCCAAGCCCAAACCCAAACCGCCCGGCAAACCGCCCAAGCCGGAAGTGGCCCAGCACAGCGGCACCATCACCCGGTTGCTGCACGGTCCGCATGGGCAGGTGCATGGCGTGCTGCTGGACGATGCGGTCACGGTGCGGTTTCCGCCGCATGCCGGTGGCGACTTCGCCAAGCAGCTAGTGGTCGGCAAGCCACTGGTGGCCGAAGGCGAGACCAAGGCCACGCCGCACGGCGTGCTGATCCATGCCCATGCCTTGGGTGGCAAGGCGGCGACGCTGAAGCAGATCGAGCATCCACCGCACGGCCCTGCGCATAAACCCAAGCCCAAGCCCAAACACTAGGAGCCTAACATGCGGCCACCGCGCGCCACTGAGATGCCCGCCCCGTGGCCTGCCACGTGCGCCTTCGTGCGCGCTCGCAGCGGAGCGGTGCCATGCCGATGACCAAGGCCAGGCCCCGTGGGACACGCGCGCTGGAAGCACTGCATTTCAGCGTGGCCGATGTGCAGGACGGGCTGGGGCCGTTCCTCAGCGTGTTTTTGCAATCCAAAGGCTGGTCGGTGGCGGCGATCGGCACGGTGATGAGCGTGGGCGGCATTGCCGGCATGCTCGCCACCACACCGGCCGGCGCGCTGGTCGATGCCACCCGGCGCAAACGCGCCGTGGTGGTGGTCGGTTGCCTGGCGATCCTGCTTGCCACCGCCTTGATCTGGCTGCAGCCCACCTCTTCGGGCGTGGTCGCCGCCCAGATCGCCTCGGCGTTGGCAGCGGCCGGCATTGGCCCGGCATTGACGGGCATTACGTTGGGGCTGGTGCACGCGCACGGTTTCGACCATCAGCTGGCGCGCAATCAGGTGACCAACCATGCGGGCAACGTGCTGGCCGCGGTGCTGGCCGGCTGGTTGGGATGGCGCTATGGCTTCGCCGCCGTGTTCCTGCTGACCGCCTTTTTCGGCGCCCTGGCGCTGGTGGCGGTGCTGGCGATTCCGGCTGCGGCCATCGACCACCGCGCAGCACGCGGTCTGGCAAGCAACAACGGTGGGGATGCGTTGAGCGGTTGGCGTGTGCTGCTGACCTGCCGCCCGCTGGCGCTGCTGGCGGTGACGCTGGGGCTGTTCCATCTGGGCAATGCGGCGATGCTGCCGCTGTACGGCATGGCGATCGTGGCGGCGCACGCCGGCGACCCGAGTGCATTGACGGCCACCACCATCGTGGTGGCACAGGCCACGATGGTGGTGGTCGCGCTGCTGGCGATGCGCTGGATACGCGTGCATGGGCACTGGTGGGTGCTGCTGGTGGCGTTCATGGCCCTGCCGTTGCGCGCCTTGGTGGCGGCATCGGTGATTCACGGCTGGGGCGTGTTTCCGGTGCAGATCCTCGATGGGCTCGGCGCCGGCTTGCAAAGCGTGGTGGTGCCGGCACTGGTCGCGCGGTTGTTGCAAGGCACCGGGCGCGTGAATGTCGGCCAGGGCGCGGTGATGACCGTGCAGGGCGTCGGTGCGGCACTGAGTCCGGCGTTTGGTGGCTGGTTGGCGCATGCCTTCGGCTACCGCATCGCGTTTCTGACCTTGGGTGCGATCGCGCTGCTGGCAGTGGCGTTATGGGCCGGCTGTCGCGGCATGTTGCAGGCAGCGGCTTCCATTCAGGCCGAGACAGTGCTGTGACCGGTGCGCAGGGCGCGCGCAAGCGGAGCGACCGATCGCTGTCCGTCGCGGCTTGCGCGCTATCGATCGCACTGCGTTGGTAGGGACGAGCAAGTGCGCTCTGACCAGGGGCGTGTCCTGTCGGCCGGCAGGCCTGGCAGTCGCGCAGATGACGCGGCGCACATCATCGCCTCGTTGGTCCGGATCGATGCAGTGTCTGTCGCTGTCCAACGATAGCTACCACCACAGATGCCGCGTTCTGGTGAGAGATCAGGTGCGGTAGCCACCATCTCATCGCGCGTCCGTCGATGCGGTCTTGCCAGCAGGCACGCAGGCGCATGCCGTTGCGTACAGTCCCGGCTATCGCCTGGTTACTGGCCGCCAGCGAAATTCCATTGCCGCCAGGCTTCGAACACCATCACCGCAACGGTGTTGGACAGATTGAGGCTGCGGTTGTCCGGGCGCATCGGCAAACGGAGCCGGTGCTGCGGCGGAATTGACTCCAGCACCTCGGCCGGCAGGCCGCGGGTTTCCGGACCAAATAAAAACGCATCGCCATCGGCGAACTGCGGTGTGTCGTAGCGCACCGTACTGCGGGTGCTCAGCGCGAAGACGCGCTTGGGCGCGATCGCGGCCAGGGCGCTGGGCAGGTCGGTGTGCACCTGCAACGGCGCGTATTCGTGGTAGTCCAGGCCGGCGCGCTTGAGCTGCTTGTCGCTGAGGTCGAAGCCGAGCGGCTCGATCAGGTGCAGGCGCGCGCCGGTATTGGCGCACAAGCGAATCACATTGCCCGTATTGGGCGGAATTTCAGGCTGAAACAGGATGACGTCGAGGACAGGTGCTGGCATGCGCGCAAGTGTAGCTGCGCGCGTGCTTAAAGGCTGATGGCGGCGTTGACCAGCGCTTCCAGTTCGGCCGGCGAGGGCTGCAGCTGCGGCGTCGGCAGGTTCACGATGACCTGGCCCATCAGTGCACCGATGGCGCCAGCTGCCTGGCTGGAGGCGCTCTGCGCGCTGGCGGCGGCGCTGCGCACCACCAGGTCGGCACGCTGTTCAGCCGAAGGGCGCACCTGCACCGCCGCCAAGGTGACGATGCGCGGGCCGGCCTGTTCGGCGGCCAGCGCGGCCACTTGCTCGGCCGAGGGGCGCACTTGCACGGCGGTCAGGGTGCGAATGGCGCTGTTGCGCTCCAGTGTCTGCTGGGCGATCTGGTCGGCGGCCGGGCGAACCTGGACGGTGTCCAGGGTGGTCAGGCTCGCGGCCTGGGCAAACCCGGCCAGGGTGGCGCCAGCGAACAGGGCGGTGGAGAGGGCGATGCGCAGGGTCTGGGTCTTCATGGCGGGGTCTCTTGGTGTTGTTAATCAGTGGTGTGGTAGTAAGGTAGTACACCGCCTCGGTACGCACAAGAACTTTCGCGTGGCTTTTTATTTTGTTCAGCGAAAAGTCAGTTTCAGCGGCTGTCGGCGGTTGCGAGATACAGGGGAGCAAACGGTGTGCCAACAAAAGGCCATTGTTTTTAAAGGGATTTCAGCCGCGTAAGAGTGTCCGCGTCCGGACACCCGGACGCGCTGCAGGACGGCGGACACCGCGGCTAAACGGGTATGCACGCTCAAGGCAAGGCGGTTCGGTGCGCTGAATGGGTGGATGGCGGGTGCCACCGCGCGCCGGATCGCCAGCAGGCAACTGCGGCACAATCCGGCTTTCCCCACAGGTGTGATGACTTATGCGCGTGCTGATGCTGTCTGTTCTGGTTGCCACCACCACTGCGGCGTGCACCTGGGTGCCGATCGAACAAAGCGGCAAAAGTGTGCGGGTGCTGCCCGCAGGCCCTGTGCCAGCGGGGTGTCAGCAGCAGGGCGAAGTGGTGGTGACGGTCAAGAGCAAGGTCGGCTTCTACAACCGCAACCCGCTGCGCGTGCAGGAAGAGCTGGAAACGCTGGCGCGCAACGAGGCCCCCGGCGCCAACGCCAATGCGGTGCAGGCGCAAGGCCAGCCGGCCGACGGCAGCCAGCGTTTCAACGCCTTCCGCTGCCCCCCGCGCTGAACCGTTGGGCTGGGGCGAAGGCGATTCAATTGTAAAGATGCGGTAAAACCAGCCAGCGGCTAGACTAGCGCCCCCTCGCCTGACGCCATGGCGCTACTTCGATGCTCTTCCAGAATGTCTCCATCGCGGGACTGGCGCATGTTGATGCGCCGCACACGCTGACTTCCAAGGAAATCAACGAACGCCTGCAACCGACCTACGACCGCCTCGGAATCAAGACCGACGTGTTGGGCGACGTTGCCGGTATCCATGCACGGCGCTTGTGGGACCAGGATGTCCAGGCATCGGACGCCGCCACCCAGGCCGCGCGCAAGGCGCTGATCGATGCCGGTATCGGCATCGAGAAGATCGGCTTGCTGGTCAATACCTCGGTGAGCCGCGATTACCTGGAGCCGTCCACGGCGTCCATCGTGTCCGGCAACCTGGGCGTGGGCGACCACTGCGTCACCTTCGACGTGGCCAACGCCTGCCTGGCCTTCATCAATGGCATGGACATCGCCGCACGCATGCTTGAGCGCGGCGAGATCGACTATGCGTTGGTGGTGGATGGCGAGACTGCCAACCTGGTGTACGAAAAGACCCTTGAGCGCATGACCTCGCCGGATGTCACCGAGGAGGAGTTCCGCAACGAACTTGCCGCGCTGACCCTGGGCTGCGGTGCAGCAGCCATGGTGATGGCGCGCACCGAGCTGGTGCCCGACGCGCCGCGCTACAAGGGCGGCGTGACCCGTTCGGCCACCGAGTGGAACAAGCTGTGCCGGGGCAACCTGGACCGCATGGTCACCGACACCCGCTTGTTGCTGATCGAAGGGATCAAGCTGGCCCAGAAGACCTTCATGGCCGCCAGGCAGGTGCTGGGCTGGGCGGTGGAGGAGCTGGACCAGTTCGTCATCCACCAGGTCAGCCGCCCGCACACCGCCGCCTTCGTGAAGTCGTTCGGCATCGACCCGGCCAAGGTCATGACCATCTTCGGCGAGCACGGCAACATCGGCCCGGCCTCGGTGCCGATCGTGCTGAGCAAGCTCAAGGAGCTGGGCCGCCTGAAGAAGGGCGACCGCATCGCGCTGCTGGGCATTGGCTCGGGCTTGAATTGCTCGATGGCCGAAGTGGTTTGGTGATGCACGGAAAGACGCGTTAAAAGAAATGGATTTTTAGAACGCGTTCTTGCATCATGTTCGTTCTCGCAACATGAGCAGGTGCCATGGATGAACCACCCGCTTTCGACCCGGGTCAACCCCACAATGCTCTCCCGCCGCTACCGCCGGCGGGAGATATAGAAACCCGCAGCCTGCTCAAGGCCTGCATCGTCGCACGCACCGCCCTGGCCGAACTGAAACAGGCCACCGCGTTGTTACCCAACCCGGCCGTGTTGATCAATACGATTCCGGTCCTGGAGGCGCAGGCCAGCTCGGAGATCGAAAACATCGTCACGACCACTGACGATTTATTTCGCTACGCAGACGACCAAGAGCGCGCCCAAAACCCCGCGACCAAAGAAGCCCTGCGTTACCGCAGTGCGCTGTACGAAGGCTTTCAATCGCTCAGACAGCGGCCGCTGTGTACCGAAACCGCGATTGCCGTGTGCAGTCGTATCAAAGCGGTGCAGATGCAGATTCGTCGCGTGCCTGGTACTGCGCTGACTAACGATCAGATCCAGCAGATCATTTATACCCCGCCAGTGGGTGAAACGCTGCTACGCGACAAACTCGCGAACTGGGAGCGCTTTATCCACGAACACACCGATGTCGATCCATTGATCCGGATGGCGGTTGCGCATTATCAATTCGAAGCGATCCACCCATTTACCGATGGTAACGGTCGCACAGGGCGGGTGTTGAATCTGCTGATGCTGATCGAACAAGGATTACTCGATGTACCGGTGCTGTATCTGTCGCGCTACATCATTCGACATCGCAGCGACTACTACCGCTTGCTGCTGGACGTGACGCGGCATGGACACTGGGCCGAGTGGATTCATTACATGCTCGCTGCCGTCGCTGAGACTGCTGCATGGACAACAGCCAAAATCCAGGCGATTCGCGGCTTGGAGGCACAGGCGCAAGATCACGTCCGCAGCCTCGCACCGAAGGCCTACAGCCGCGAGCTTGTCGATGTGATCTTCAACCAGCCGTATTGCCGCATCCAAAATGTTGTAGAGGTGCTGGGCGTGACCAGGCAAACCGCTGCACGTCACCTCAAGGAACTGGTAGATATCGGTGTCTTGAAAGAGCAGCGTTTAGGCAAGGAAAAACTGTTCCTACATCCGGCATTTTTACAGCTGCTGTCCAGCGACGAGCATCAACTGCCGCCGTATCGGGGGCATGCCAGGCAAGCCGAGTGACGCTTGGGAGCTATTCGAATCTCCGCTACGGCTGGCGTGCCTTGGCCCGGACGCATCGTGACAACCAACGTAATCTGCACTTGTGTGCGGTACAGGGCAGCACCTGCACCGCGCGAAATTACTCGAACTGAATCGGACGCGTTTTTGCATGAATTACCCCGGCTACCCCTTTACCCCCAAGCGCCTTGAAGTGCGCCCCGGCGTTGCGATGTCGTATCTGGACGAAGGCCCGCGCGATGGCGAGGTGGTTGTCATGCTGCACGGCAATCCGTCGTGGAGTTATTTGTGGCGGCATCTGGTGAGCGGCCTGTCCGATCGCTACCGCTGCATCGTGCCCGATCACATCGGCATGGGGCTGTCCGACAAGCCGGACGATGCGCCCGACGCGCAGCCGCGTTATGACTACACGCTGCAATCGCGCGTGGACGATCTGGATACGTTGTTGCGGCATCTGGGCATCACCGGGCCGGTGACGCTGGCGGTGCACGATTGGGGCGGCATGATCGGGTTCGGCTGGGCGTTGTCGCATCACGCCCAGGTCAAGCGGCTGGTCATCACCAACACCGCAGCGTTCCCGCTGCCGGCGGAAAAGCCGATGCCGTGGCAGATTGCGATGGGCCGGCACTGGCGGCTGGGCGAGTGGTTCATCCGCACGTTCAATGCGTTCTCGTCCGGCGCTTCATGGTTGGGCGTGTCGCGGCCGATGCCGTCGGATGTACGCCGTGCGTATGTGGCGCCGTACAACAACTGGCGCAATCGCATCTCCACCATCCGCTTCATGCAGGATATTCCGCTGTCGCCCGCCGACAAGGGTTGGTCGCTGCTGGAGCGCTCGGCGCAGGCGCTGCCTGCGTTCGCCGATCGTCCGGTCTTCATTGCCTGGGGCCTGCGCGACATTTGCTTCGACAAACACTTCCTGGCCGGCTTTCGCAAGGCACTGCCGCAGGCCGAAGTGACAGCATTCGACGATGCCAATCACTATGTGCTGGAAGACAAGCATGAGGTGTTGGTGCCGGCGATTCGCGCGTTTCTGGAGCGCAATCCGCTCTAGCGCATTGCGCCGGCAGCAGCGTGCGGCCACGCGTCAGCTCACTGCACGCAATGACTGGAATGACTGCATCCAAATCCGATGCAGCGCATCGGTCATCCCGGCCAGATGCCTGCCGACGCGGTTGCGAGCACGACACAAGGTGCTGCGCTATAGCGTTACATCGGCGGCAGCGGGTTGCGTTGTGCGTCGTCCACGCCAACCCAATCGGCATCGGTCAGTGCGTGCAGGCCGTGCGCCAAACGCGCTTTATCGCATTGCGCACTGCGCTGCCCGAATTCCAGCGAGGCCGGCACGGCCGCGCAGGACGAGGGGCGGCGGTCGTGGATGCTGCAGCGGCTGTAGCGCCCGATGTCCGCGTCCAGCGCGATGCAGCGCGGTTGCGACTGCGAGGTGCCGCGCATCACCCGCTCATGCGTGCGTAGGGCGTCGGTCAGCTCGATCGGCACCCTGCCGCCCAATGCAGGATCGGCTTCGCTCCAATGGAAACTGACGCGGAAATAGGCGCAGCAGGCGCCGCAGGTAAGGCAGGGGTGTGCCATGGAATGCCGGGCCTGGCGCGGCGAAATCGCGTGGGAAGCGCGGCATTTTGACCGAACCGCGCCGCGATACAAGTAGCGTGCCGCGGTGACCGGTTAGCGATTCAGATGCGCGCCGCCATGCCTGGGTGGGCGGCGCTCCACGCGTGCCGCGCACCCAGGCATGCGCTGCGAACGCGTTGCGGCGATTGGGTCGGGTACTGCCGCGCATCGATGCGTCATGGCGTCAGGCGATGATGAGCCGCACTTGCGCCCGCGCCGTGCGTCGCCTTCAGGCAGGCTGCAGCGGCCGGTGCCATTGGCGCATGGGTGATAATGCGCAGATGACGACCCTCTGCAATATCGCGGCCACCCTTCCGCAACTGGCGCGCGAGCGCCCCGACCAGATCGCCATCCGTTGCCCGGGCGCTCGCGGCGCCAACGGGTTTGCCGCCTACGATCTGACCTTGAGCTATGCCGAGCTGGATGCGCGCAGCGATGCGATCGCCGCCGGACTGGCACGCCACGGCATCGGGCGCGGCGCGCGTGCGGTGGTGATGGTGCGGCCGTCGCCGGAATTCTTCCTGCTGATGTTCGCCTTGTTCAAGGCTGGCGCGGTGCCGGTGCTGGTGGACCCCGGCATCGACAAACGTGCGCTCAAGCAGTGCCTGGACGAAGCGCAGCCGCAGGCATTTATCGGCATTGCGCTGGCGCAGCTGGCGCGTCGCCTGTTGCGCTGGGCGCGCTCGGCAAAGCAGATCGTTACCGTCGGCGGACGTTACGGCTGGGGGGGAGTCACGCTGGCGCGGGTGGAGCGCGATGGTGCCGGCGCAGGCAGCCAACTGGCCGACACCGCGCCCGACGATGTGGCGGCGATCCTGTTCACCAGCGGCTCGACCGGCGTGCCCAAGGGCGTGGTGTATCGCCACCGGCACTTCGTTGGGCAGATCGAATTGCTGCGCAATGCGTTCAACATGCAGCCCGGCGGAGCGGATCTGCCGACGTTTCCGCCATTTGCCTTGTTCGATCCGGCGTTGGGACTGACCTCGGTGATTCCGGACATGGACCCGACGCGCCCGGGCAGTGCCGACCCGCGCAAGTTGCATGATGCGATCGCGCGCTTCGGTATCACCCAGTTGTTCGGTTCGCCGGCCCTGATGCGCGTGCTGGCCGACTATGGGCAGCCGCTTCCCAACGTGCGCCTGGCCACGTCGGCCGGTGCACCGGTGCCACCGGATGTGGTGGCGAAGATCCGCGCGCTGCTGCCGGCCGATGCACAGTTCTGGACCCCGTACGGCGCCACCGAATGCTTGCCGGTGGCCGCGATCGAAGGGCGCACCCTGGATGCCACGCGCGCCGCCACCGAGGCTGGTGCCGGCACCTGTGTGGGCCAGGTGGTCGCGCCCAATGAGGTGCGCATTATTGCGATTGACGATGCGGCCATTGCCGATTGGAGTGGCGTGCGCGTGCTGGCGACCGGTGAGGTCGGCGAGATCACCGTTGCCGGCCCCACCGCCACCGACACCTATTTCAACCGCGATGCGGCCACGCGCATCGCCAAGATCCGCGAACGCCGCAGCGATGGCAGCGAGCGCGTCGTGCACCGCATGGGCGATGTCGGATATTTCGACGCCGAAGGACGCTTGTGGTTCTGTGGGCGCAAGACCCAGCGCGTGGAAACCGCCAGCGGCCCGCTGTACACCGAACAGGTGGAGCCGGTGTTCAACGTGCATCCGCAGGTGCGGCGCACCGCGCTAGTGGGCGTGGGTGCGCCCGGACAGCAGCAACCGGTGCTGTGCGTGGAGTTGCAGCCGGGGGTGTCTGCTCCCGCGTTCGCACAGGTGGAAAGCGACCTGCGCGCGCTGGGCGCTGCCCGCCCGCACACCGCAGGTATCGCGCGTTTCCTGCGCCACTCCGGTTTTCCGGTCGACATCCGCCACAACGCCAAGATCGGCCGCGAAACGCTGGCGGTGTGGGCAGCGCAGCAGCTGCATAAGAACGGATGACAACAGGCAGCGCCTAGTGGTCAGGCGGGTATGGATGGCGCACTCGTAAATTGCAGCGCGCAAGCGGTCGATTCCGATCACCGCACCCACCCGCCCGCCAGGGATTAGGCGCAGTGTCTGTTGGTCGCTGCGGCCCTCGACGGCAGCCTGCACGGCCGCGCGTCGACGCAAGATCGCCAAGTCGGGTGTGGCCGGCTATGGTGTCGTCCCTCAGAGGCGAGGTGTTGTGCGATGAAGGTATTGGTGACCGGTGGTGGCGGCTTTCTTGGCCAGGCGTTGTGCCGCGGCCTGCGCGCGCGTGGGCACGAGGTGGTGAGCTTCCAGCGCGGCGATTACCCGGTGCTGCAACGCCTGGGCGTGGGCCAGATCCGCGGCGACCTGGCCGACCCGCAGGCGGTGCGGCATGCCTTCGCCGGCATCGATGCGGTGTTCCACAATGCCGCCAAGGCCGGCGCATGGGGCAGTTACGACAGCTATCACCAGGCCAATGTGGTGGGCACGCAGAACGTGATCGAGGCCTGTCGCGCCAATGGCGTGCCGCGGTTGATCTATACCTCCACGCCCAGCGTCACCCATCGCGCCACCAACCCGGTGGAAGGACTCGGTGCCGACGAAGTGCCGTATGGCGAGAATCTGCGCGCCGCCTACGCGGCAACCAAGGCCATTGCCGAGCGTGCAGTGCTGGCCGCCAACGATGCCCAGTTGGCGACAGTGGCGCTGCGACCGCGCCTGATCTGGGGGCCGGGCGACAATCACTTGTTGCCGCGCCTGGCCGCGCGTGCGCGTGCCGGGCGGCTGCGCATGGTCGGCGATGGCAGCAACCTGGTCGACAGCACGTACATCGACAACGCCGCGCAGGCGCATTTCGATGCGTTCGAGCACCTTGCCGTGGGCGCTGCCTGCGCAGGCAAGGCGTACTTCATTTCCAATGGCGAACCGCTGCCGATGCGCGAGTTGCTCAATCGTTTGCTGGCTGCGGTGGACGCGCCGGCAGTCACGCGTTCGCTGTCGTTCAACACCGCCTACCGCATCGGCGCCGTGTGCGAAACGCTATGGCCACTGTTGCGTCTGCCAGGCGAGGTGCCGTTGACGCGTTTTCTGGTGGAACAGCTGTGTACGCCGCATTGGTACAGCATGGAGCCGGCACGTCGCGACTTCGGCTATGTACCGCGCATCAGCATTGAAGAAGGCCTGCAACGGCTGCGATCCTCATCTTCCAACGACATCGCCATCACCGGATAAAGACCGGCATATCCACAAGATACGTCTGCGCCGATTCGGCACGACAACTTCTGGATACCTTGCCATGCTGCATTACGCCATCATCTTTTTCGTCATCGCCATCATCGCTGCTGTGCTGGGCTTTAGCGGTATCGCCGGTGCGGCGACCAACATCGCCTGGATCCTGTTCGTGGTGTTCCTGATCCTGGCAGTGATCTCGATGTTCCGTCGCGGCAAGGTATAACGCTTAGCTGCGATACGTCACGGCAGCGGCGCTGCCGGTTGGCGCTCACAGGGCCCGCTTCCGCAAGGATGCGGGCCCTGTGCGTTGTGGCCGGAAATGCGCGGATTTTGAATGTGCGTTGTTGAGTCCAGGCGCGGCGTCGTGGTCGTGGTCGCGCGCTTGTATGCGATGTAACGGCGGCAGCGCCATCAAGGCAGTTGGACCGCACTGCGCAGCAATTGATCGTCGGCATGCCGTTCTAGTGCAAGCTCGATCAACCGCGCGATCAGGCTGCGATAGTCCAGCCCGCTTGCCTGCCACAATTTCGGATACATGCTGATGCGGGTGAAGCCCGGCAGCGTGTTGACCTCGTTGATCACGATGCGTCCATCGGCGCACAGGAAGACATCCACCCGCGCCAGGCCTGCACAGTCCAGCGCCTGGTAAGCCTGCACCGCGATTTGCTGGATGCGCTGCTGGGTCCGCGCATCAATGTCGGCCGGAATCACGATCTCCGCGCCGTGTTCGCTGATGTATTTGGTCTGGTACGAATAGAACGCGTCGTGCACCACCACCTCGCCGCAGACGCTGGCCTGGGGTGTGGCATTGCCCAGCACGGCACATTCGATTTCGCGCCCGGCAATGGCCGCTTCCACCAACACCTTGTGGTCGTAGGCCAAGGCCAAGGCGAGTGCAGCGGCGAACTGATCGGCGCTGCGCACCTGGCTGACGCCGACCGACGAGCCCTGGTTGGCCGGTTTGACGAACAGCGGCAAGCCAAACTGCGCGATCAACGCCTCTACATCGGCCATCGCGGCGGTGTGGCGGTTGAAGCAGACGAACGGCGCCACCGCCAGCCCGGCATCGCGCAACACGCGCTTGGCCATGTCCTTGTCCATCGCGACCGCCGAGCCCAGTACGCCGGAGCCCACGAAGGGCAGGTTGGCCATGCGCAGCAGCCCCTGCAGCGAGCCGTCCTCGCCCAGGGTGCCGTGCACGATAGGGAACACCACATCGATCTGCGCCAGCGCCTGCTCCGGCTGGATCGGCCGCACCTGCTGCTGTTGCGCGCCCGGCAGCAGCGCTACGCCGCGCCCGCTACGATGCAGCGCAATGCGCGCCGGGTCGTCGGCATGCAGCAGGAAGCTGTCGGGGTCGTTGACGTGCCACTGGCCTTGCTTGTCGATACCGATCAGCACCGGCTCGAAGCGTTGCGGGTCCAGCGCATCCAGGATATTGCGCGCCGATTGCAACGAGACCTCGTGCTCGGCCGATTTGCCACCGAAGATGAGGCCGACCCGAATCATGCGCATTGCCTGCTCCTGCCATTGGAAGTGGACAGGATGCCTGTGGCGTATGCGCTGAAGGAAGTCGTGCTGCAGCCAACCATGGCGAACAACGCCGGCGTGCCCGATGCGCCTGACCATGCGCCGCGGTGCCCGGCAACCTGCCGTCGCAACGACCGCACGACCGCCGTACCGACAGCCGGCGCACGTGCCACACCGCCGTCGGGCAGCTGCGACATGCAGGGGCGGTAGAATGCGGGCATGCCCGGATCACTCTTCAATTCCCTCAAGCCGCTCGCCGGCCAGGCCCTGCAGGCAGCGCTCAACCGTGCGCTGGCGCTGGACCCGGATACCCGCGACGCCCTGCTGCCGCTGGAAGGCCAGCGCATCGCGCTGACCCTGGAGGCGCCCGCGCTGGCCCTGCAGATCCGCGTGCACGAGCGCCGGTTGCTGGTCGGCCCGGTCGATCAGGCACAGGAACCTGACCTGGCGGTGCGCAGCAGCCTGGCCGGCTTGCTCGGGCAACTGCCGCTGCTGGCCAACGCACGTCGCGCCGGCGCGCCGGCCGGTCGGCTCAAGGTTTCCGGCGATGCCGAACTGGCGCGCCAGCTGCAGCAACTGGCCGGCCGCTTCGACCCGGATTGGCAGTTGCCGTTCGTTACGGTGTTCGGCGACATCCTGGGCGTGCAGATCGCCGGCGCGGTGCGCGCAGCGCTGCAGCAGGCACGTCGCAGTGCGGTGGATCTGGCGCAGAGCGCGGCCGAATTCGTCACCGAAGAATCGCGCGATGTGGTGCCACGTGCCGAGCTCGAGGCTTTCCATGACGACGTGGACGAGCTACGCGATGACGTCGAACGGCTGGCCGCGCGCGTGCGCCGCCTGCGTGCGAGCGGAGGCACAGCATGAAGGCGATCCTGCGGGCAAGCCGCATCGGCCGGGTGATCCTGCGCTATCGCCTGGATGCCTTGCTGGAAGGCACCCCGGCCGAGCGCTGGTTGCGTTTGGCCAAGCCCTTCGTGCCGCGTGCCAGCGCCGAAATCGCCGCGCAATCGCGCAGTGCGCGGCTGCGCCTGGCGCTACAGGAACTGGGGCCGATCTTCGTCAAGTTCGGGCAGATTCTGTCCACCCGGCGCGATCTGATTCCGGCCGACGTGGCCGAAGAACTCACCTTGCTGCAGGACCGGGTCAAGCCGTTCGATGGCCAGGCCGCGCGCCTGATCGTCGAAGCCGCACTCGGCCTGCCGGTCAGCGTGGCGTTTGCCAGCTTCGATACCGTGCCGCTGGCCTCGGCGTCGATCGCGCAGGTGCATGCGGCCACGTTGCCGCCCGATGCCAACGGCGTGCGCCGCGAAGTGGTGGTCAAGGTGCTGCGTCCGGACATCGAACGCCAGATCGATGCCGATATCGCGTTGCTGCACTCGCTGGCCACCTTGGTCGAGCGCACCCATCCGCGTGCCGACAAGATCCGTCCGCGCGAAGTGGTGGCCGAGATCGAAGGCACGCTGGCCGCCGAACTGGACCTGCAGCGCGAAGGCGCCAACGCCAGCGTATTGCGCCGGTTCTGGGAAGGCTCGGACGATCTGTACGTGCCGGAAGTGATCTGGTCGCACACCGCCGAGCGCGCGCTCACGCTGGAGCGCGTGTACGGCATTCCATCCGACGACATCGCCAAGCTCGATGCGGCGGGCATCGATCGCAAGGCGCTCGCGGCCAAGGGCGTGCGCGTGTTCTACACCCAGGTATTTCGCGACAACTTCTTCCATGCCGATGCGCACGCCGGCAACATCTGGGTCGATTCGGACCCGGAACGCCGGCTCAACCCGCGCTTCATCGCGCTGGATTTCGGCATCATGGGCCAGCTCTCGCAGGAAGATCAGTACTACCTGGCCGAGAACTTCATGGCGATCTTCCACAAGGATTACCGCCGCATGGCCGAGTTGCACGTGGAGGCCGGCTGGATGCCCAGCAACGTGCGCATCGACGAACTGGAGGCGGCCGCGCGCTCGGTATGCGAGCCGTATTTCACCCGGCCGCTGTCGGAGATTTCGCTGGCGCAGGTGCTGATCAAATTGTTCCGCGTGGCGCAGCGCTATGAGTTGACGCTGCAGCCGCAGCTGATCTTGCTGCAAAAAACGCTGCTCAATATCGAAGGCGTGGGCCGGCAGCTGGACCCCAAGCTGGACATCTGGGCGGTGGCGCGACCGGTGCTCGAACGCATCCTGCGCGAGCGTTACAGCCCGCGCCGCGTGCTGCGCGAACTGGGCAAGCGGTTGCCGGAGATCATGACCCATGCGCCGGACATGCCGCGCCTGGTGCACAGCTGGCTGAAGCAGCAGGTGGAAGGCCGCCATCAGATCGACATCCGCTCGCCCGAACTGCTCGCCCTGGACCTTAGCCTGCGCAAGCTGCAGACCCGCGTGGTGACCGCCATCACCGGCAGCGGGTTACTGGTGGTTGCGGCCGTGCTCTATGGACTGCATCCGGATGGTTGGTACCTGGGCACGGTGCCGGTGTGGAGCTGGATCAGCGGCGGCGCCGGTTCGGCCGCGCTGCTGGTCGCCTGGTTGCGGCGATAGGGGACGACCATGCCCGACGCAACCGATGCCTTGGACGCAAGCACACCCGTAGCGGCGATTGCTGCGCTGGATGCGCCACCGCGCACGCAAGAATCCAGCTATCCGCCGGTGTTCGCCGCGCAGATGGGCGGCCGCCAGAAGCGTGCACTGGGCGAGGTGTTCGGGCTGCGCAACTTCGGCGTCAACCTGACCACGCTGGCGCCGGGTGCACGTTCGGCGCTGCGGCACGGGCATTCGCAACAGGACGAGTTCGTCTACATCGTCAGCGGCGCGCCCAGCCTGATCACCAACGCCGGCGAGCAGTTGCTGCAGCCGGGCATGTGCGTTGGCTTCCGCGCCGGCGATGGCGATGCGCATTGCCTGATCAATCGCAGCCAGGCGGTGGTGACGTACCTGGAAGTGGGCGACCGCAGTGCCGGCGATTGCGTGACCTATCCGGACGATGACCTGATGCTGGTCCCCGTGGCGGACGGGCAGCGCGCGTACCGGCACAAGGACGGCACGCCCTACTGAGCGCGCCGGTGGTGGTCCATCTGTTGGCGTTGCACGATGGCGCAACACGCCGCGATACGCGCATCCGTCTGCTGCCCTGACGCTGGCGTGGTTGGGGCAAGTGAGACGTGAAGCAACCACCCATGCAGCGGTCAGGCATCAGCTGCGTGAGGAGCGCGCAGCAGTTGCACCGTGCGAGCGGCCCAGGCCGCAGCCATTGCCGTGCGCGTGGCCTGGTGACAGAACAGTTGCGGTGTTCGCCGCTCGGCAGCGGCGATGCAGTGGCATGCGGTGTCGGCGATGCGGATAATCCGCCGGTGAGCATATCCCCCAAGCATCTGCAGATTCTCTACCAGGACGATGTCCTGGCCGTCGTCGACAAACCCGCCGGCCTGATGGTCCATGACAGCAAGCTGGCGCGTGGGGAGGACGACTTCCTGGCCGACCGTCTGCGCGAGCAGCTGGGCAAGCCGATCTTTCTGGTGCACCGGCTCGACCGCGCCACCAGCGGCTGCCTGCTGCTGGCCTTCGATCGCGACAGCGCCAGTGCGCTGGGCAAGGCCTTGATGGCGGGCGAGGTGGAGAAAGATTATCTCACCGTCTGTCGCGGCTGGCCGGCCGAGGAGCGCTTCATCGTCGACCATGACCTGGACGGCGGGCCGGGCAAGCCGGTCAAGAAGCCGGCCGTGACGCATTTCCAGCGTCTGGCCACCGGCGAGCTGGAGATTCCTTCCACCGGGTTCACCACCTCGCGCTACGCACTGCTGCGCTGTCAGCCGCAGACCGGCCGCTTCCGGCAGATTCGCCGGCATATGAAGCACCTGTCCCATCACATGATCGGCGACACCAGCCACGGCGACGGCCGCCACAACCGCAGTTTCCGCATGCTCGGCATCCACCGCATGTTGCTGCACGCCGAACGCCTGGAATTTCCGCATCCGGGCGGTGGCCGGCGCATCAGCATCACCGCGCCGCTGGATGCGGAGTTCACCAAGGCGTGTGCGTTGTTTGGTTGGGACGTGGCGCAGTTGTAGGTGGCGCCACCGCTGTCGCGCGGGAGCGCCCTGATCGTCCTACGGGGGAGGGGCGCCGCAGAGGCGGATGAGGGCGCGCGCTCAGCCCGCCTGGTCAACGCGCGTGCCACTCTCCGCTAACTCAAGGCCCCAGCAAAGCAAGCTCTGACGATTCCCCATTCCCCATTCCCCATTCCCCGCCTTTCAGGGCTTCTTGGCCGGCGCAGGTTCGTTGACGATCTTCTCCAGGTCCTTCTGCAGGTCGGCAAACAGCGGCAGCATCCTTTGCTGGATGGCGCCCATCAGGTTCTGGGTCAGGGCGGGGGTCTTGTCGAGCAGGCTCTGGCCGGCCGAGCTCTCGTAGAACTCGGCCATGGCCAGCACGTCCTCGCGCGAGAACGAGCGCTTGTAGATATCCACATACATCGGGCGCAGTTCCGACCACGACAGCGCCTTGCGCACGGTCTGGCGGGTGCGTTCCTGGATGCGTTGCAGCTGCGCCTGTTGGTCGGGGTCGAGCTGACGCTGTGCGGTGAGCTGGGCGAATTGCTGCTGCTGCAGTGCTTCGATCTGCGGCAGCATCGTATCCAGCATGGTCTGCGCGCGCGAGGCGGCCAGCAGGCGGTTGATGTCGGCATCGCTGGGCGCCTGCGCCAATGCCGCCGGGGCAGCCACGGCCAGCAGGGCCGACAGCAGCAGCCGGCACGCGAGGTGGCGCCTGGCAGTGAGCGAACGGGTAGGTGTCATCGGAGCATCCTGCAAACGGGGGACCGGCCGCAGCATACGGGAGCCGGCGTTCGCGCGCGCGTCCACGCCGCTGCCGATACAATCGGCGCACATGGCCAGCGAACCGATCCAGATCACCCCCAGCCTGACGATTCCGCCCAGCGAACTCGTCGAACGCTTCGTGCGTGCCAGCGGCGCCGGCGGGCAGAACGTCAACAAGGTGTCCACTGCGGTGGAGCTGCGTTTCGACGTGGCTGGGTCGCCGTCGCTGCCCGAGCCGTTGCGGGCGCGGCTGCTGTCGCGGCGCGACCGCCGCATGACGGCCGACGGCGTGCTGGTGATCGACGCGCAGCGCTTCCGCACCCAGGACCGCAACCGCGACGATGCGCGCGAGCGGCTGGTCGAAATCATCAGTGCGTGCCTGTCGGTGCCCAAGCGCCGGGTCGCCACCAAACCGAGTCATGGTGCCAAGCTGCGGCGGCTGGATGCCAAGCGGGAACGCAGCCAAATCAAGCGTGGACGCTCTGCGTCCCACTGGGAGTAAGCGTGAGTCAACCCGACCCGTCGTTGCCACCGGTAACACAGGCCAACATCCTGCTGCAGCCATCTCCGCCCCGGATGCCGCGTGCCCATGGCCGCTTCATCCGTTGGCTGGGCCGTACCGCCTTGCGCGTGACCGGCTGGCGCCTGCTCGGGCGGCTGCCCGACGAGCCCAAGCTGGTCATGATCGTGGCCCCGCATTCGTCCAACTGGGACGGCTTTTTGGGCTTTGCGGCCAAGTTCGCGCTGGGTTTTGAAGTGCGCGTGCTGGGCAAGGCGCAGCTGTTCTGGTGGCCGCTGGGCCCGCTGCTGCGCAAGCTCGGCGGCATTCCGCTGGACCGCAGCTCGCCACAGGGCACCATCGGCCAGGCGGTGCGGCTGATCCGTAACTCCGAGCAGATGTGGTACGTGATCACCCCCGAAGGCACGCGCAAGCGGGTGGAACAGTGGAAGGCCGGCTTCTGGAAGATCGCTTCCGATTCCAATGTGCCGATCCTGCCGGTGTATTTCGACTACCCCAGCAAGACGGTGGGCATCGGCGAGCCGTTCTGGACCGGTAACGACATGGCCGCCGATATCGCCGCCATCCGCACCTGGTACCGGCCGTGGCGCGGCAAGCATCGCGATACGCTGTGAGAATGCGGCCGCGTGCTTGAAAGGTTTTGCCGCTGCCGGTCGCCTGCATTCATGACCGGCGCCGCCGGGCACCTCGCTGCCTCCACCGAGGAAACACCATGATGGGCTTGTCCGCACGCGCACTGTGTTTGTCGCTCTCGCTCCTGCTTGCTGCCGGCCCAGCGCTGGCGGCCACGCCGATGCTGGTGATCCACGGCGGCGCCGGGGTGGAGAAATCCAGCCTTTCCAGCGAGGAACAGACGCAGGCGCGCGAGGCGATGCAACGCGCGCTGCGTGCCGGGCATGCGGTGTTGCAACGTGGCGGCACCGCGGTGGACGCGGTGGCGGCCACCATCACCGTGCTGGAGGATGCGCCGCAATTCAACGCCGGGCGCGGCGCGGTGTTCACCCATGACGGCAAGAACGAACTGGATGCCGCAATCATGGACGGCGCCACCGGCAAGGCCGGCGCGATTGCCGGCGTGCATACGGTCAGGAACCCGATCCAGCTGGCGCGCAGCGTCATGGACCATTCCAAGCACGTGATGCTGGTCGGTGACGGCGCCGAACAATTCGCGCGCGAGCAGGGCGTCACGTTGGTCGACCCGGGTTATTTCCGTACCGACAAGCGCTGGCAGCAGCTGCAGAAAGCGCGCAAGGCCGAAGCCGGCGACCGCCAGGCGCAGGCCGAACTGGATCTGGAAACCGCCAAGCATTTCGGCACTGTGGGCGCGCTGGCGCTGGATCGCGCGGGACACCTGGCCGCCGGCACCTCCACCGGCGGCATGACCAACAAGCGCTACGGCCGCGTCGGCGATGCGCCGATCATCGGCGCCGGCACCTACGCCAACAGCCAGTGCGCGGTGTCGGGCACCGGCTGGGGCGAGTTCTACATCCGCGCGGTGGCGGCCTACGACATCTGCGCACGCATGAAGTACGCCGGGCAGTCGTTGCAACAGGCCGCCGACACGGTGATCGACCAGGAGATTCCCAATGCCGGCGGCGACGGCGGTGCCATCGCGCTGGATGCGCAGGGCAACGCCGCATTCCCGTTCAATACCGAAGGCATGTACCGCGGCTGGATCGGCGCCGACGGCACCCCGCACGTGGCGATCTTCAAGGACGAGACGCTGTAGCGCGCGCATCAGCGCGCGCATCCTCAACCGCACCCATCTTCCCAATCCAACGGCACATGCCGACGCTGCGCAAACCCGCTAGCGTGACCGGCTGCGCTACCCACTCAGGAATCACACGCCATGTCGCGTACCGTCGTTCTGGCCGCTGCCATCACCCTGGCACTGGCTGCTTGTTCTGGAAAAGATTCGTCCGGTAAGGAGTCCACCACCGTGCCCGAAAAGACCGCCACCACCCCGGCCGCGGATGCTGCGCCGAACCCGCTGCTGACCGCCAGCACGCTGCCGTTCCAGGCGCCGCCGTTCGACAAGATCAAGGACGCCGATTACCTGCCGGCCTTCGAAGAAGGCATGCGCCTGCACCTGGCCGACATCCGCAAGATCGCCGACAACCCCGAGCCGCCCAGCTTCGACAACACCATCGAGGCGATGGAGCGCAGCGGCGAAACGCTCACGCGCGTGTCGCGCATCTTCTTCGGGTTGGTGCAGGCCGACACCAGCGACGCACGCCAGAAGATCCAGGAAGAGATCGCGCCCAAGCTGGCTGCGCACCAAGACGAGATCAATCTGGACCCCAAACTCTTCGCACGCGTCAAAACCATTTACGACCAGCGCGACACGCTGAATCTGGACCCGGAGCAGAAGCGTCTGGTCGAGCGCGACTACGAAGAGCTGGTACGCGCCGGTGCCCAGCTGTCGGAGGCCGACAAGGCCAGCCTGCGCAAGCTCAATATCGAAGAAACCACGCTCTCCACCCAGTTCCATACCCGTCTGGTGGCCGCCTCGGCCGCCGGTGCGGTGGTGGTGGACGACAAGGCCAGGCTCGACGGCCTGAGCGAGGGCGACATCGCCGCCGCCGCCGATGCGGCCAAGGCGCGCAAGCTCGATGGCAAGTATCTGCTGACCCTGCAGAACACCACCCAGCAGCCGGTGCTGGCCTCGCTGAAGGACCGCCAGCTGCGCGCCGACGTGCTCAAGGCCTCGGAAACGCGTGCGGAAAAGGGCGATGCCAACGACACCCGCCAGACCATCCAGCGCCTGGCGCAGCTGCGCGCACAGAAGGCCAAGCTGCTCGGCTTCGACAATTACGCCGCCTACAGCCTGGGCGACCAGATGGCCAAGAGCCCGGACGCCGCACTCAAGCTGCTGACCGACACCGTGCCGGCGGCCACCGCCAAGGCACGCCGCGAAGTGGCCGAGATGCAGAAGGTGATCGACGCGCAGAAGGGAGACTTCAAACTCGCCGCCTCCGATTGGGACTTCTACGCCGAGCAGGTGCGCAAGGCCAAGTACGACCTGGACGAGGCGCAGATCAAGCCGTATTTCGAGCTGGACAACGTGCTGCAGAACGGCGTCTTCTACGCGGCCACGCAGTTGTACGGCATCACCTTCAAGCAGCGCACCGACATCCCGACCTATCACGCGGACATGAAGGTGTATGAGGTGTTCGATGCCGACGGCACTTCCATGGCGCTGTTCTACACCGACTACTTCAAGCGCGACAGCAAGTCCGGTGGCGCGTGGATGGACGTGTTCGTCGAGCAGGACGGCCTTACCGGTGCCAAGCCGGTGGTCTACAACGTGTGCAACTTCACCAAGCCGGCCGCCGGCCAGCCGGCGTTGCTGAGCTTTGACGACGTCACCACCTTGTTCCATGAGTTCGGCCATGCGCTGCACGGCATGTTCTCCAAGGTGAAGTATCCCTCGATTGCCGGCACCAGCACCTCGCGCGACTTCGTGGAATTCCCCTCGCAGTTCAACGAGCACTGGGCCTCCGATCCGAAGGTCTTCGCCCACTACGCCAAGCACTACCAGACCGGCGCGCCGATGCCGGCCGAGCTGGTGGAAAAGATCAAGAAGGCCAAGACCTTCAACAGCGGCTACGCCACCACCGAATACCTGTCGGCGGCGCTGCTGGATCTGGCCTGGCACACCCAGCCGGCCGACGCGCCGCTGCAGGACGTGAGCAAGTTCGAAGCCGACGCCTTGAAGCGCTTCAAGGTGGATCTGGCCGAAGTGCCGCCGCGTTATCGCAGCAGCTACTTCGACCACATCTGGGGCGGCGGTTATTCGGCCGGGTACTACGCGTACTTCTGGTCGGAAGTGCTCGACGACGATGCGTTCGAATGGTTCAAGGAAAACGGCGGCCTCACCCGCAAGAACGGCGACACCTTCCGCGCCAAGATCCTCTCGCGCGGCAACACCGTCGATCTGGCCACGCTGTATCGCGATTTCCGCGGCAAGGACCCCAGCGTCAAGGCGCTGCTGGAAAACCGTGGATTGACCGAGTAAGCGTGTGCTGCGTAGGCGATGTTTGCATGCGAAGGCATGCATGCCTGGCCAGTGCTGAGCAATCAAGACGGGATGGCCACGTGCCATCCCGTTTTTTGTTTGTGCGCATGTACGCGCTACATGACGGTATTGCCACTTTCAGGATCAGCATTCAGTTTTTAACGCACCGTGCCCGGGTACGTGCCACGTCATGCCGGTCGTATCCGCATGCCTGCCGCTGCAGTGCGAGACGCGCAGATCGAGACACGTGGCAGTGGCACTCGCGATGTCGAAGAGACCGACCTTGCCGATCTTTGCGTCGCGCTGTGCACGCGGTCACCAGGGCGTCGACAAGCATGACACGCACCATGGCGTAGCCACACCCGCCACCCACGCCGGCCCCGCAGCCGGCCATTTACGGCGTTGCCACCACTCCATCCGACGCAGTGGCCGCAGCGTCCTGCCGCCACCAACGCACGCGGTTGCCGGGGGCATTCAAGTCCACACGCTCGCCCATGCACGGGGTGATCAGTGCGACACCAGCAGAGTCGGCCAGCGCCACGATCCGGTCCAGCGGCTCCTGCCACGCGTGCATGGCCAGATCGAAGGTGCCGTTGTGGATCGGCAGCAGGCTACGGCCGCCGACGTCGATGAACGCCTGCAAGGTCTGCTCCGGCTGCATGTGCACGTGCGGCCACATGTGGTCGTAGGCGCCGTTTTCGATCAATGCCACATCGAACGGCCCGAGCTGCTCGCCGATGGTCTTGAAGTGCGGGCCATAGCCGCCGTCGCCGCTGAAGAACAAACGCAGGTCACCTGCCTGGATCACCCAGGAACACCACAGCGTGCGTCCATTGTCGAACAGCCCGCGGCCGGAAAAATGTTGCGACGGGGTGGCGGTGAGCTGCAGGCCGGCAACGCTGATCGACTCCCACCAATCCAGCTGCCGCACCTTGGCCGGGTCTACGCCCCAGCGCACCAGCAGGTCGCCC
The DNA here is from genome assembly GCF_041481705.2 of Xanthomonas sp. NCPPB 1062. Classification (NCBI taxonomy): domain Bacteria; kingdom Pseudomonadati; phylum Pseudomonadota; class Gammaproteobacteria; order Lysobacterales; family Lysobacteraceae; genus Xanthomonas; species Xanthomonas sp. NCPPB 1062. Next base: position 287,148 of record NZ_CM192987.1, read on the forward strand.
ACGCCCAACGGGGCGACAAACACGCCGACACGGTCGGCCAGCGCACCGATGGTGGCGCGGTCGAGATGGTCGTAGTGGTCATGCGACAGGATCACCCCAGCCAGCGGCGGCAGCGCGTCCAGCGCAATCGGCGGGGCGTGGAAGCGCTTGGGTCCGGCGAACGGCACCGGCGAGGCGCGTTTGGAAAACACCGGGTCGGTCAGCCACAGCCCGCCCGCCAGCTTCATCAGCAGGGTGGAATGGCCTAGCCGGTACAGGCTGCGATCCGGTGCGGCCAGCAGTTGCGCGCGTGTCAGCGGCTGCACCGGCAAGGGCGCGGAGGGCACCGTGGTGCGGGGCTTGCCGAATACCATGGCCCACATCAGGCCGAGCTGCTCGCGCAGGGTCATGACGGTGGTCGGCAACGGCATCGCATTACGGAAGCGGCCAGCGCGAAACTGCGGCGAATCGACATACGGGGAAGGGCGTGGGGAAGCCATAGGAAGTCCGGGCAAGACGTGGGAGAGCAGAAGGACGAGCGATCAGGCAACGGCGATGCAGCAAGCACTGGGTGGACCTGGCGTCAGGATCGGCATGGACGGGCGTACAGGCAGCTTCCTACAGACCAACGGCGGCGGGGTGACAACCGCACAGCGCACCAGCACTGATTACACTACACAGTGTAGTTTTATTTTCGTGAAAGTAAACTGCCGGGTGTAAAATCGCCCCATGTCGACCGCATCTTCCCCTCCGGCCACGCCCCAGCGCCTGACCGACCGCAAGCGCAACGCCATCGTGGAGGCCGCCATTGCCCAATTCCGGCAGCACGGCTTCGAAGCGACCAGCATGGACCGCGTGGCCGCCACCGCCGGCGTTTCCAAACGCACGGTCTACAACCACTTCCCCAGCAAGGACGCCTTGTTCGGCGAGATCTTGCGCGGACTGTGGCAACGCAGCGCCGAGGCGGTGAACCTGGCCTATCGGCCCGACCAACCGCTGCACCTGCAGTTGATCGCCCTGCTGCAACAGAAACTGCGGCTGTTGGACGACCCGGCGTTCATCGATCTGTCGCGCGTGGCCATCGCCGAAGGCATCCACTCGCCGGCGCGTGCGCGCGAATTGTTGTCGCAGCTGGGCAGCAAGGAAGAGGGCACCACCGCCTGGCTGCGTGCCGCACTGGCCGATGGCCGGCTGGCAGGCGTAGAGCCTGAATTCGCCGCGCAGCAGTTGCAGGCGCTGGTGAAGGGCTTTGCGTTCTGGCCGCAGATCACCATGGGCCAGCCGCCGCTGTCGCCGCAGCAACAGACGCAGGTGGCCGAATCGGCGGTGGCGATGTTCCTGGGGCTGTACGCGCGCAAATAAGCGCGGGCAGCCCGTTCATTTGCTAACAAGGCGTAGCGAGTAGTCGTCAGGTGAGCGCAGCCGGCGCACTCACAGGCGCAGCGGACGAGTGAGACATGCCCCGACTTCGCGCACCGGCTGCGCCCGCCTGGCGGCGCGCGTAGGCGTTTTGCCAGCTGCGCTTAGTCTTTTGACCACACTGCCAAGGGATAGCCGTGCGGGTCGGCAAAGTGAAAACGGCGCCCGCCCGGGAACGCGAACACCGGTTGGGTGATGCGTCCACCTGCCGCTTCGATACGCGCCTGGCTGCGCGCCAGATCATCGGAGGCGAGCACCACCAGCGCGCCACCCGGCTGCGGCGTGCCATGGAAGAAACCGCCGCTCAGGCGGCCGTCGCGGAATTCGCAGTAGTCAGGGCCGTAGTCCTGAAATGTCCAGCCGAAGGCCTGCCCGTAAAAGGCTTTGGCAACGGCAATCGAGTCGACGGCAAATTCCAGATAATCGATGCGGTGCTGCGTGGTGTCGGTCATGGCGTGCTCCTGAGCGAGTGCACAGCATGCAGATGGCGCACGCCGGTGGCTTGGCGAAAACGGCCAACTCAGCGTGCATGCTGCTGCACCAGTGCGCGCGGACTCAGCCCTGTGAGTTGACGTGCATCGCGCACCAGATGCGGCGCATCGCCGTAGCCGGCATGCAGCGCGGCCTCGGTCAAGTTGCGGTGCCTTCGCACGATCCGCAGGAAGCGCTGCAGGCGCAGGACGCGCTCCAGCGTCTTGCTGCCGTAGCCGAACGCGTCCTGACAGCGGCGGCGCAGCGAGCGCTCGCTGATTCCCAACGCGTCGGTCAACGCGCTTAGCCGGGTCGGCGCGCCGACGGTCAGTTGTTCGAACAGCCAAGCCATCTGCGGATCGCGCGCTGCGGCGTGCTGTTGGCACAGTGCCTGCAAGGTCTGTAACGGGTCGGCGCCGTCTTCCAGGCGATGCTGCCATGTGCGGCCCCGCTCGCCCCACAGCGTTTCCAGCGCAACGCGTTGGTCGGCAATGGCGTGTAACGGCAGCTGCAGCAGACCGGCTGCCACGCCCGCTGCCAGACGGACACCGGTCAACGTCGTGCCTGCCGCCACCGATGCGGGATTGGCAATGCGATCCGGCCCGGCGACGAATACTTCGCTGCCATTCCAGATCAGATCGACGCTGCCATCGGGCAACACCAGCACCGGTTGCGGCGCGTGACTGCCCTGGCGAAATTGCCAGCTGCACTGCAGCTGCGCGCGTAACGCAGGCGGTGCCGCGCTTTCGGCATAACACGGCTCAGCTGGGTCGGACATGACGGCACTCTGCGTGAGAGCGGATGCGGGCGTGTGCAGTGCCGCAACGTGGAGCGCGCCATGATTCAATGGCATGCACTGCACGGCAGCCCAGTTGCATGCACGGTATCGGGCCTGACGCGGCACCGCAGCACCATCGCGCCCTCATCCGTGAGGTGAATTGCTTGCGGCCAGCGCATCGGCTGCTGCGTGCCGTTTGCGCTGGAACCAGGCCACCATCGGCGAGGCCATGACCGTGGTCACCAGCGTCATGCCGAACAACAGCGTAAACAGATCCGGCCCGATCACGCCGCTATCCAGGCCGATCTTGATCACCACCAACTCCATCAGCCCGCGTGCGTTCATCAGCGAGCCCACGGTAAGACTGTCGCGCCAGTGATGGCCGCTCAGGCGCGCACCCAGCGTGCAGCCGAGCAACTTGCCGCCCACCGCCACCCCGATCACCAGCACAAGTCCGCTCAGGCCGGCGCCGGCGAATGCGCCAGGGCTGGTGGCTTGACCGGCAACCGCAAACAGCACCGGCATCAGCAGGGTGATGGCCAGCGGCTCGATACGCCCGGCCAGATGTTCCAGCAGGCGGTCATCGCGCGGCAGGCAAATGCCGAACAGGAATGCACCGAAGATCGCATGCAGCCCGATCCACTCCGCCAGCGCGGCGCACGCCAGCAGACCGATCAAGACCCATACCAGCGCGCTCGGTGCATACCGGCCGTCATGCGCGCGTGCGCGCAGCACGCGCGCATAGGCAGGCTTGAGCACACCGAACACGGCGGCGATCAAGACCAACGCACCGATGGCCGTGAACGCCACGCCGCCATGCGCGTTGTTGCCGGTCAAGGTCAGCACGATCGCCAGGAAGATCCATACCGTGGCGTCGTCGATCACGGCCGCGCCCAGCGCCAGGCGGCCGGCGGGCGTCCGCGTCATGTTGCGGTCCTTGAGGATGCGCGCCAGCACCGGAAATGCCGTTACCGACATCGCCGCGGCAATGAACAGCGCGAATGGCCAGAAGCTGACGCCTTGCGGTGCGAAGCGCGGGAACAGCCACGGCGCGGCAGCCAGTCCGAGCAGCAGCGGCAACACGATGCCGGACACGCCCACCAGGATCGAGGCGCGCACTTGCGCCTTGGTGCCTTCTGGCGCACGCAATTCGACACCGACCACGAACATGAAAAGCACCACGCCCATCGTGGCCAGGCCGGACAGCGGCGGCAGGCTTCTGGCGGCGAACAACGCCATGTGCAGGTCGGGCAGCCAGGCACCGAATGCGATCGGACCGAGCAACAACCCGGCCGCCATTTCGCCGATGACCGGCGGCTGCCCAATGCGTTGCAGCAACGCACCGCACAGGCGCGCAGCGCCCAGGATCACTGCCAACTGCACCAGCAACAACGTGGTCGGATTCATCGCGTGAGCATCCCAGTGGTTGAGTCGGCTCAGCCGCGCGTCCTGCAGGGCATCGGCAAGTTTCCCCCAGCCGACGACACGGCGATGCGCGGCATGCCGGCGCTTAGTGTATGCGTGGCGACGCGCTGCGATCAGGTTGGCGATCAACGCGCGCAGGCAATGCGTCCTGACGTGAGGGATAGATGGTCGAATGCAGGTCACGCATCTTGTCGCGTTCGCTCGCATTGCTGCAGGGCACACACGTTTGGCGCGCTTGATCCAGCATCTTCCGGCGGATGTGCGTGATGGATGGCGCGACGCGTGCTCGCATGGCCGCGATGCCAGACGATGACGCCGGGCCATCGCGAACGACTCAACGCTCCGAATCGCCGCTCTCGTCATAGCCACGCGGCGTGAACAGATCCGGCTGAATCAGCTCGATAAACGCGCGTGCTTGCGGCGACAGATACTTGCCCTTGCGCACCACCACGCCGTAGCTGCGGGTCGGGAAAAAATCCTTCAGCGAGCGCGTGGCCAGCTTGTCGCGGTCGGCATCGGTGAGGCAGATCGCGGTGACGATGGAAATACCCATGCCCATCGCCACGTATTGCTTGATCACCTCCCAGCCGCCCACCTCCAGTGCCACGGTGTAGGGCACGCGCGCCTGCTGAAAGACCAGATCGACCAGGCGGTAGGTCACCTGCCGGCGCGGCGGCAGGATCAATGGATATGGCGACAGATCCTGCAGCGAGACCTCGGCCTTGCCGGCCAATGGATGATCGGGCGGGGTGATCAGCAATTGCTCGAAACGGTAGACCGGCGCGTAGTTGAGGTCGGCCGGCACATCCAGCATCGAGCCAACCGCCAGATCCACTTCATCTTCGCGCAGCAGGTCGGTGCCATCGGCGCTGATGGCGTTGTGCAGGGTCAGCCGCACGTCCGGGTGGCGCGCGCGGAAGTTGGCCACGATGCGCGGCAGCAGGTACAGGATGGTGGAACTGTTGGCGGCGATATTGAGCTCGCCGGCATCCAGCCCGCGCACCTTTTCGCGAAAGCTCGCTTCCAGCCCATCCAGGCTTTCCACCAGCGGTTGCGCCATGTCGTACAGCAACTGGCCTTCGCGGCTGGGTGCCATGCGTCGACCGGAGCGTTCGAACAACGGCACGCCCAGATCACGCTCCAGTGCCTGCAGCTGCAGGGTCACGGCCGGCTGGCTGACATAGAGCGCCTCAGCGGCCCGTGAGACAGAGCCCAGCCGCACTGTCTGGCAGAATGCGCGCAGCGGCTTGAGGCGATCAGATTTGTAGGAAAATCGCGGGGTTGGCGCCATGAGCGTGCGTTGCGCTGGTCTAATATAAGTCGAACTTATTTACAGCATTGATAAAACTGCTTTGTCAAATAATTGTATCGGGCGCACGGTGCAGGTCCGGATGCACAAGGACCCCCACATGGCTGCCACCGCGTTTGCTCCCCGTCCCACCGACCACGCCACGCCCGGTATTGCGCTGACCACCCAGATCGCCGGCCAGGCAGAGCTGCTGCCGGCCGCCGCGCTGGCCCTGCTGGTTTCGCTGCACCGGGCGATCGAGCCCGGCCGCCAGCAGCGTCTGGCCCAGCGGCGCCAGCGCCAGGCCGCTTTCGATGCCGGTCAGCTGCCGGACTTCCGTACCGATACCCAGGCCATCCGTGCCGGCGATTGGCGTGTGGCTCCCCTGCCGGCGGCACTGCAGGACCGCCGTGTCGAAATCACCGGCCCGACCGACCCGAAGATGGTCATCAATGCGCTGAACTCCGGCGCCAAGGTGTTCATGGCCGACTTCGAAGATTCCACCGCGCCGACCTGGCGCAACCTGCTGGCCGGCCAGCGCACCCTGGCTGCGGCGGTGCGCGGTGACCTCAGCTTCGATGCGCCCAACGGCAAGCACTACGCCCTGCGCCCGGAGGCCGAACGTGCAGTGCTGATCGTGCGCCCGCGCGGCTGGCACCTGGACGAAAAGCACGTGTTGATCGACGGCCAGCCGTTGGCCGGCGGCCTGTTCGATGCGGCGCTGTTTGCCTTCCACAATGGCCGTGCGTTGCTGGCCAAGGACCGCGGCCCGTACCTGTACCTGCCCAAGCTGCAGAGCATGGAAGAAGCCGCACTGTGGGACACCGCGCTGGCGCATATCGAAGCGATGCTGGGCCTGCCGCATGGGCAGATCAAGGTCACCGTGCTGATCGAAACGCTGCCGGCGGTGTTCGAGATGGACGAAATTCTCCACGCGCTGCGCGAGCGCATCGTGGGCCTGAACTGCGGGCGTTGGGACTATATCTTTTCCTACCTGAAAACCTTTCGTGCGCACCGCGACCGCGTGCTGCCCGAACGCGGCCAGGTCACCATGACCCAGCCATTTTTGAAGGCCTATTCGGAGCTGTTGATCAAGACCTGCCATCGCCGCGGTGCGCATGCGATGGGCGGCATGGCCGCGCAGATTCCGATCAATCACGATGAAGCCGCCAACGAACAGGCCATGGCCCGCGTGCGTGCCGACAAGTTGCGCGAAGTGACCGCCGGCCACGATGGCACCTGGGTGGCGCATCCGGCGCTGATTCCGGTGGCGATGAAACTGTTCGACGAACACATGCCCACCGCGCATCAGCAGCATGTAGTGCGCAATGACGTGCAGGTGACGCGCGACATGTTGATCGCGCCCTCGCCGGGCAATGTCACCCGCGCCGGGTTCGAAGGCAATGTCGAAGTGTGCGTGCGCTATCTGGCGGCCTGGCTGGACGGCAATGGCTGCGTGCCGATCCACCACCTGATGGAAGACGCCGCCACGGCCGAAATCAGCCGCGCGCAGCTGTGGCAGTGGTTGCATCACGGCCAGCACCTGGATGATGGCACCGCCATCGATCAACACTTGCTGCAGGCCACCTTGCGCGCACTGCCTGCACGGCTGGGAACCGCCACCGCGCTGCCCGGCGCTGCACGGATCGATGAAGCGATCGCCTTACTCGAAGAGTTGAGCCGCGCCGACGAACTGGCGGACTTCCTTACCGTACCGGCGTACCGCCTGATCGATTGATTTCACCCTGCGGAGACGCCTGCCACCGGCGTCGCGCAGGCTCCACTTCAACGCATTCCAACGCCCGTTGCGCACGCACGCGCAACGACGGCCTTGCCATGCCGCATGCCCACCATTCCTTCCTCGTTCCATCCGTCGTACCTCTCAGGAGAACGCAAGATGAGCACCACACTGCAAAGCGCCGAACAACTGCAGCAGGACTGGTCCAACAACCCGCGCTGGAGCGGCATCACCCGCAATTACAGCGCCGCCGATGTGGTGCGCCTGCGCGGCACCGTGCATGTCGAGCACTCGCTGGCGCGGTTGGGCGCGGAAAAATTGTGGACCTCATTGCATGCCACGCCGTTCGTCAATGCGCTGGGCGCATTGACCGGCAACCAGGCCATGCAGCAGGTCAAGGCCGGCTTGAAGGCGATTTACCTGAGCGGCTGGCAGGTTGCCGCCGACGCCAATCTGGCCGGGCAGATGTATCCGGACCAATCGCTGTACCCGGCCGATTCGGTGCCGGCGGTGGTCAAGCGCATCAACAACACCTTGCTGCGCGCCGACCAGTTGCACCATGCCGAAGGCAACGATGCCATCGACTTCCTGCAGCCGATCGTGGCCGACGCCGAAGCCGGTTTCGGTGGCGTGCTCAACGCCTTCGAACTGATGAAGGCGATGATCGAAGCCGGCGCGGCTGGCGTGCATTTCGAAGACCAACTGGCCTCGGTCAAGAAGTGCGGCCACATGGGCGGCAAGGTGCTGGTGCCCACGCGTGAGGCGATCGAAAAATTGAATGCCGCGCGCCTGGCTGCCGACGTGCTGGGCGTGCCGACGGTACTGATTGCACGCACCGACGCCGAAGCCGCCGACCTGATCACCAGTGACGTGGATGCCAACGACCAACCGTTCACCACCGGGCAGCGCACGGTCGAAGGCTTCTTCAAGACCCGCAATGGCCTGGATCAGGCGATCAGCCGCGGCTTGGCCTATGCCCCGTACGCCGACCTGATCTGGTGCGAAACCGGCAAGCCGGACCTGGAATTTGCGCGTGCGTTTGCGCAGGCCATCCATGCCAGGTTCCCCGGCAAATTGCTGGCCTACAACTGCTCGCCGAGTTTCAATTGGAAGAAGAATCTGGACGATGCCACCATCGCCAAATTCCAGACCGAACTGGCGAGCTATGGCTACAAGTTCCAGTTCATCACCCTGGCTGGCTTCCACGCCTTGAACTACGGCATGTTCCATCTGGCGCACGGCTATGCGCGCCGGCAGATGAGTGCGTTCGTCGAATTGCAGCAGGCCGAGTTCGAGGCGGCGGAGAGGGGATTTACCGCAGTCAAGCACCAGCGCGAAGTAGGCACCGGTTATTTCGATGCAGTGACGCAGGTGATCCAGCAGGGGCAATCGTCCACCACCGCCTTGCGTGGCTCCACCGAAGAAGCGCAATTCCATAGCGACAAGGCGGCCTGATGGCTGGCGGCACCGCAACGGCAGCGGCTGTACATGAGGCAATGCAGTGCAGCGACACCTGGCGCTGAGTTGATGCAGCTGTTGCTACAGCAATAGCCGACCAAGGCAGATTCAACCGGCGCCACATTGCGCTACCCTGGGAGGGGGAAGGGCTCGGAGAACCGAGCCCTTTTTTTACGTCCGATACCCGTCAATTCGTCTCTTTCTTGGTGAGAAATAGTGTGATCTGGTGCTGAACAAGGGGGTCCTGTAGGATTTGTCCATGGGCTAATGGTGCAGGCTGGCCTAAGGGAAAACCGATGACGTGCCACAACACCGCAGGCGCACTCGAGCCGACAGGGAACGTTGCCAAAACGGTCCCCGATGGGCTGCATGCGCTGATGACTGCCGAGGAACTGGCGTTTTTCGCCCGTTTCGGCCGTTCGCGCGAGGTTTCCGCGGGCCAGTCGCTGTTCGAGCGCGGTGCGGTGGGCACGCAGATGTACATCGTTGTCAGCGGCCAGATCGACCTGGATTTCGGCGAGGACCTGATGCTCAAGCATCTGGGCCCGGGAGAATTCTTCGGCGAGCTCGGCCTGCTGATCGGCGATCACGCGCGCAGCGCCGGCGCCAGCGCCTCCACCGACAGCCGTCTGATCGAGCTGGCACACGAGGATTTCCAGCGTCTGGTCGACCAGGACCCCTCGATGGTGGCGCACTTCCTGCGCCGCTCCATCGTGCGGGTGGTCAACAACGAACAATTGCTGATCCGCCAGCTGCGCCGCCGCAACCACGATCTGGAAGCGGCGCTGGACAACCTCTACGTCACCTCGCACCAGCTCAACCACACCGAAGAACTGAGCCGGACCGACGAGCTCACCGGCCTGCACAACCGGCGCGGGCTGGCGTTGCACCTGCAGGAATGCCGGCGGGCCGGCCACGTGCCGGGTGTGGGCCTGATCCTGATCGACTGCGACCGTTTCAAGCGCATCAACGACGAGTTCGGTCACCTGGCAGGCGACCGCGTGCTGCAGAACGTGGCGCATGCCCTGCGTTCGGTGATCGCCGAAGGCGACCTGGCCTGCCGTCTCGGCGGCGACGAATTCTGCGTGCTCGTCGCACAAGGCACCAGCGAGCTGGTGCACCACATCGGCGAATGCATCGTGCGCGCGGTGGAAGCGCGGCTGTGCAACGGCCAGGGCGAACAAGGCTGCTCGGTCAGCGTAGGCTCGTGCATGATCGACGCGGACGCGGCCTGGAACGACTGGTACACGCTCGCCGACAGCGCCTTGTACCAGGCCAAGCGGCAGGGCGGCAATGTGCTGTGCATGCAGGAGACGCTGGCCCTGGATCAACCGCCTGCCACCGGTCACCGCTGAGCGATGAGCAGCCGCACCCACGCACGCAAGGACGCGTCGTCGGAAGCGATCCAGGCGCCGCGGCTGCGCACCTTGCTGTTGACCGATCTCTGCGATTCGACCGCGCTGGTCGAACGTATCGGCGACAACGCCGCGGCCGCCTTGTTCCGCGAGCACGACCGCCTGGTGGTCAAGCTGCAGCAGCACTGGCGCGGCCGCCTGATCGATCGTTCCGACGGGCTGCTGCTGCTGTTCGACCGCCCCATCGATGGCCTGGGTTTCGCGCTGGATTACGCGCGCGGGCTCAAGACGATGGGCGATGCGCATGCGCTCACGCTCTGCGCACGCCAGGGCCTGCATGTGGGCGAAGTGCTGACCTGGCGCAATAGCGACGAAGCGATCAGCATCGGCGCCAAGCCGCTGGAAGTCGAAGGGCTGGCCAAGCCCACCGCCGCACGCTTGATGTCGATGGCACGGCCGGGGCAGATCTTGCTCTCGGCGGTAGCCGAGTCGTTGACCCATCGCGCCGCACGCGAACTCGGAAACCGCGCCGACCGGTTATTGTGGAAATCGCACGGGCGCTGGCGCTTCAAGGGCATGCCCACCGCGATGGAGATCTACGAAGTGGGCGAAGTCGGCCTGACTCCCCTGCGCATGCCGAAGAATTCGGCAAAAGCCTGGCGCGATGTGCCGCTGTGGCGCAGGCCGGCCGCGTTGGTGGCTGAGGTGGGGGTGGTGCTGGCGGTGGGAATCGCAGTGTGGTTCTTCATTCGGCCGCAGCCTGCGATTGCCTTTGCCAGCCGCGATTGGGTCGTGGTCGGCGATGTGCGCAATCTCACTGGCAATGCCGTGCTGGATGGAGCGCTGGAACAGGCGCTACGCATCAGCCTCGAGCAGTCGCGGTACGTCAATGTCCTGAGTGACATGAAGGTGCGCGACACGGTCATGCGAATGAAGCGCGATCCCAACACGACTGTTCTGGACCGCAGTGTGGCGTCGGAGGTGGCGTTGCGTGATGGTGCCAGCGCAGTTCTTCTTCCGACCGTCGCTGAAGTTGGAGGGAAACTGCGTTTCAGCGTAGAGCTGGTGGATCCGCGCACGCAAACAACCGTGTATTCGGAGTTTGTCCAAGGCGACGGCTTACCGTCTGCGCTGTCTTCGGTGGATCACGTCACACGTAAGCTCCGCCAGGGGCTCGGCGAGATGGTCGCGTCGATCGACAAGAATTCAGTGCCATTGCCGGCCGTCACAACATCGAGTCTGGACGCGTTGCGTGCCTATGCACTGGGCGTGGAAGCGACTGCTAAAGGTCGGTGGCGTGAGGGCCTGGAACTGTTTGATCGCGCGGTCGGAATCGACCCGACGTTTGCGTTGGCTTACCTGGGGGCGGCGCGCATCAAGGTTGCGGTGTCCGACCGCAACGGCGCGCTTCCATATCTGGACAACGCGGTTCGGTTCCGTCAGCGCTTGCCGGCACGTGATCAGCTCTATCTAGATGCCTGGATCGCCGAGCTGCGGGCGGTGGACACCGCGCTCCCACTGTGGCGAACGTTGGCGTCCTTGTATCCGGACAATTTCGCCGGTGCCGCCAACACTTCATGGCATTTGTTTGTGGCAAACCGCTTTGCGGATGCGTTGCCATATGCGCAGGCTGCCGATGTCGTACAGGATCCGCTGCGTTCTATCGCGTCCGATCGCATCGGCCGCATCCTGATGGCACAGGGGAAGGTCGAGGCTGCGTTGCAGCGCTTCGAAAACTCGAACGACGGCGATCGGGCAGGGCCGCTGCGACGCCAAGCCGATGCCTTGGCAGTGCTTGGCCGTTATGCCGAGGCGCAGCGAACCCTCGACCGGATTGTAGAAAACGGCTACGCCAACGACGATGTGGTACCACTGATCGACCGCACCAGCATCGCGCTGGATCAGGCCAATTGGGCGGACGCAAATGCGGCAATGGCACAGGCCCTGGAGCGTAGCAAGCACACCGACGATTTCAGCTATCGGCAGTTTCTGGTGATTGGGGCTACCACCGCAGCCATCACCGGTGAAACAGCATCCGTCGGTCCCGGGATGAGTTCGGCGTTTGAAGCGCTGGTGGGCGCAATAAAAGCCAAGGGTCCGGCCGAGCCAAACCTTCAGGACGACGCTGCCATGATGCTGGCCCTGGTCAGCCAGGCTCAGCGCAATGGCGACGATCAGTTCACTGCACGCGCGCTTTCGGCGATCAAGCCTGCGCTCGCACACGAAACACCTGTGCTTGCCGAATTACGCGCGATCGTCGAAGCCCAGCATCTGGCGCTGTCGGGCGATCGGGTGGCCGCCATCGCTCGCCTGCCTCCCGGTCCCGACGATCTATTGCAGACGCGTGTGACCTTGTACACCTTGTTGCATGACAGCGGACGGCACGCGGAGGCACTGCAACAAGCCCGCTGGCTTTCCCTTCAGCGTGGGCGCGCCTACATCGAGGCAAATGCCTCGCAGACGTTACAGCCGCTCAATGTGTTACACACGCGGTTAGCACGGTTATGGACCGCCGAGTCGCTGTACGCATTGGGGCGTACGCAGGAAGCCCGCGAGCAGGCGCAGGCGTTCGTGCGTGCCTGGCCTGCATCGCGTCTGCCTGCTTACCTGCGCAGCAGGGTGGAGCGAATACTTTCGGATTCGAACGCGAAGATCACGGTGTGATTGGTCTTTTCGGTCAGATAGCTCTGTAACTCGGCACGCGCCAACGCAATGTCTTCCTTGGAAGCAAGTTGGCTGGTGGTCATGCAGTAATAAGGCTCTCCGGCACTGGGCACGCCATCGTTGGCATTGGCGCCGGCAACACCGAGCTGAGCAAGCGCCTGTGCCGGGTTGTCTTGGAAGCAATCGCGAAACTCGTCGTCGTTGGAGAGCAGCTCCAGCAGCCTGTCGGCGATGGATGCATCAAACGGAAGGTGTGCCTGGTCGGCTGGATCGGTCATTGTCTTGTCCACAGGTGAGGGGGCTGGCGCATGATGTGATGGGATAGCTGAGACAATATCGACCATGCTCATGTGTCCTTGAGATGTCTCCATGCAGATTCGTCGCTGTGCCACGCTGTTCTTCGAGCTTCGCGACGATGCGACGTTCGATTTTGCTCAACTGCTTGCCGGCGGCGTTGGGCTGCGTCGCCGTACCCGTTGGCTTGCGCTTGCGCCTCACCTCGATGCCGAAGTGGAAGTGGCTGCGCACGAGCGTGATTGGCTAAGTCAACTCAGTCCTACGCGCTGGCAGCCGGTCGATCCGGTGCAACCGCTGCTGCCCTGGATGGAGCGGTTGCTCGATCAAGGTCTGGCGATCAGCGACCAAGCCGCGCACGCAACCCATCGGCAGCATGATGAGCAGGTGCAGCAGCAGCGTTGGTGGCCGTTGGCCGCGCTTTGGCATCGTTTTGCACGCTGGAAAGGCGAAGACAGCGTCGCGACAATGGAAGAGCAAGGCCTGACAACCGCAGAGGGAATGGTCGATCGCCTGGGTGCGCCGCCTGCCGAAGTCGTGGAGCGTGGGATAGGAGGTGTTGCCGCACGTATCACGCTGCCGCGTGCGGCCACCGGTGCCTTCGATGACCTGTTGTCATGTCGTGTGACCTGCCGCAATTTCGATAAGCAACGCGCGCTATCGCGTGAGTTATTGGGCCACATGCTCCAACGTAGCGTCATGGCGAGCGCGCGTGTTGCGGTGGGTCACGACACCGCGTTTTTGAAAAAGCCGGTCCCTTCGGGAGGAAGCCTGCATCCCACTGAGACCTATCTGCTGATTCAGCGCGTCCAGGGCATGCCAAGCGGGCTGTATCACTACCGTCCGATCGAGCACGCGCTGCAGCCCGTGGCGACGCCGCCTGAGCCGCTGTCGGATTTCGCACGTCGAGCGCTCTCCGGTCAGCACTGGTTTGCGCAAGCGCCGGTGCTGTTGATTCTGGTGCCACGCTTCTTGCGCAGCTTCTGGAAGTATCGAAACCACGCCAAGGCCTATCGCGCGATGATTCTCGATGTCGGACATATTGCGCAGACGCTTTATTTGAGTGCCACCGACCTGGGGCTAGGGGCGTTCGTGACGTCGGCCATCAATGAGGTCGACATCGAACAGGCACTGGGCCTGGATGGCCTGCAGGACGGCCCACTGGCCATCTGCGGATTCGGTTGGCGTGCCGAAGAGATGACGAACACCGAGCTGGATCCTAACGGGGCCATTTGGCTGTCCAGTCGCGATCGGGACTTATCCAAGGATCTTGAGCAGCCCTGATAGGGTCTTCCAGCTCTCGCGACACATGGCCAGGGCAAGGCGGCTGCCTGCGCGGATGGAACTACTGCGCTGCCAGCAGCAAAGGCAGCGAGTCATCGAGTTGCTGTGGCGCTGACTCGGACACCGGCTTCGGCCGGTGGGGCGGCAACCGCTAGCTGCTCAGTGCTTACGCATCATGGGCGGCAGTACTCGCCGGAACAGCGAGTACTGCCTTGCAGACAGTGCGCGGCTGGCGCAGGTCTTTACTTCCGAATCGCCTGCGTATGCGTCTTCAAGGCCTCGCTCAGGCCGTTGATCTTGTCGGCGCCTTCCGGGACGGTGATGCTGGAGCCTTCCAGATCTGCACCGATCGGTTGCACGCGGCCGCCCAGGCACTGGCTCAGGAAGCTTTCGGTCACGGCGTTGAAGGCCTTGCTGTTTTCCGGGCGGCGGAAGCCGTGGCCTTCGTCGGGGAACAGCACGTAGGTGACCGGAATGTTCTTGGCCTTCATTGCGTTGACGATCTGGTCGCTTTCGGCCTGCTTGACGCGCGGGTCGTTGGCGCCCTGGCCGATCAACAGCGGCTTGCTGATCTTGTCGACATGGGTCAGCGGAGAACGGTCGGTCAGCCACTGCTTGCCGGCTTCGGTGGCGGGGTCGCCCATGCGCCGGGTCAGCTGCTTGTAGAAGCTGGCCCAGTAGGGCGGCACGGTGCCGAGCAAGGTGTTGAGATTGGCCGGGCCCACGATATCCACGCCGCATTTGAAGGCGTCCGGGGTAAACGTCATGCCGACCAGCGTGGCATAGCCGCCGTAGCTGCCGCCCATGATGGCGACCTCGTCCGGTTTGGTGACGCCTTGCTTGACCGCCCATTGCACCGCGTCGAGCAGGTCCTCGTGCATCTTGCCGGCCCACTCGCCATTGCCGGCGTTGGTGAATGCCTTGCCGAAGCCGGTGGAGCCACGGAAGTTCACCGACAACACCGCATAGCCGCGGTTGGCCAACCATTGCTCGTACGGCCCGTAGCCGTAGCTGTCGCGCGCCCACGGGCCGCCGTGCACGAACAGCACCAACGGCACCGGCTTGTCGGCCTTGCCGTCGTGGTTGGCATCGGCTTCGGCCGGCAGGGTGAGGTAGCTGATCAGTTTGAGGCCGTCGCGTGCGGTCAGCTCCTGTGGCCACATCGGCACCAGCGGCTTGCCCTCCAGTGCGGGCCGTGCGGAGAACAGCTTGGTCAGCTTGCCGCCATCGGCGCGATCGTAGCGGTAGTACGTGAGCGGGGTTTCTGCCGCGGAATAGCCCACGATCCAGATGCGGTCGTCGAGCGTGCGCGCGGCCACGCTGGCATCGCCGCCGCCAAGGGATTTGAGTTTCTGCAGATCCGCGGCAATGCCGTTGTCCAGCGGCCTCCATTCTTCGCGCAGGTAGTCGGTGGACACCGCCTGCACCGCCCCGGTCTTGGGGTCGTTCAAGGTGGTGCCGACGTCGGCGTGCGGGTTTTCGAACAGCAGCGTGCGTGTGTTGCTGGCCGTGTCGATGGCATACAGCGCTGCGGTGTCGCGGTTGCGCGAATCCTGCATGTACACCGTCTTGCCATCCTCGGTCAGGCCCTCCGGCGCGGTATTGGTGACGTCCTCGAACGGAATGCGGTCCACGCTCTTCCAGCGGTTGCCATCGGGCACCAGCAACTCCCTGCCGGCATCGTCTGTCGCGCGCGTGGCGTAGCGCAGCTGGTAGTCGCCATCGAGCAGGTACGCATCCAGGCTGTCGGTGTTCTTCTGCACCAGCGTGCGCTTGCCGGAGGCCAGGTCCACGCGGTACAGGTCGTGCCACTTGGCGTCGCGGTCGTTCATGCCGACCATGATCGATTCGGGATGTTGTGCGCTGACCCGATACACCTCGGCATTGGTTTTCTTGAACGGAGTGAGATCCTTGCTGCTGCCGTCAGCCAAATTGACCGAAAACAGGTGGAAATCTTCATCGCCGCCGTTGTCGCGCAGATACAGCAAGGTATTGGGTTGATAGGTCCAGAAGTAATTGCGAATGCCGCGTGCGGTGTCCTTGGTGATCGCACGCGCCTGGTCGGGCGCATCCACCGGCGCAACCCAGACATTGAGCACACCCGCCAGCGGCGCCACCCAGCTGAGGTACTTGCCGTCCGGACTGATGCTGACATTGGCCCGCTCGGGATTGCCGAACAGCGCATCGCGGGTGATCAGCGCAGGCGGCGCTGCGGGCGCTGCTGCCGCCGGTGCAGGTGCTGCCGCTTTCTCGGGAGCGGGCGCAGGTTTGTCGCTGCACGCAGACAGCGCGAGCAGCATGCTGGAAACAAGAAGCAGGCGTTGCATGGGAACTCCGGTGGCAAGGCGGCCGGGCCGGCCGATTTGCCACGCTAGCGGCAGCGTGCGCGCAGGCGAACGTGCCGTTGGTCACCCTGCCATGCGCCGCTACGCAGACGCGGACACAAATTCCACCAGCGCCGCACCGTCGTTCACCAGGTCGCCTTCGGCCACCAGGTACGCCTGCACGGTGCCATCGCTGGGCGCGTGCAGGGTGTGCTCCATTTTCATCGCTTCCAGCACCACCAGTGCCTGCCCACGGGCGACCGGCTGGCCCACTGCTGCGGGCAGGGCCACGATGCGGCCGGGCATCGGTGCGGTCAGTCCGCCGGTGTCCTGGGTGGGCTGGTCGGCTTCTGCCAGTGCATCGTGGTGACGGAAGACGGCCCGCTGCGTGGCCCCGATCAGGGTCAGCGTGGCGCCGTCGCGCAACACCTGTGCACGCCATTGCCGGCCGTCCATCTCCACACGCACGCCCGTCTCTTGCCGGTGGTAGCGCACGGCATGCGTCTGGCCTGCGTCGGTGACTTGCCAGCCATCGGCATCCGGGCGCACAGCGAGTTGGCGGCGCTCGCCGTTTGCTTCCAGGACGATGCGCTGCGCTGCATGCGCACCAATGCGCCAACCATCCGCGTGCTGCCACGGCGAATGCGGATCGGCCGGATCAACGGCCACTGGCGGCAATGCATCGGCAATCAACACCGCTGCCAAGCACCACCAGGCGTTGTCGGGGCTGCGCGCCTCTGGAAACAGCACGGCGTGTTCGCGCTCGATCAAGGCGGTGTCCAGATTCGCCGACGCGAACGAATCGGTCGCGATCAGGCGCGACAGAAATGCACTGTTGGTGGTGACCCCTACTGCGTGGAATTGCGCCAATGCCGCGCGCATGCGGGCCAATGCAGCCGTGCGATCGGTATCCCAGACGATCAGCTTGGCGATCATCGGGTCGTAGTACGGGCTGATGGTGTCGCCTTGCTCCACGCCTGCATCGACGCGCACATGCGCGCTGGCAGCAGGCATCTGCAACTGACGCAGCGTGCCGGTGGACGGCAGGAAACCGCGCTCGGCATCTTCGGCGTACAGGCGCGCTTCCAGCGCATGCCCGTGGATGCGCAGCTCGTGCTGCCTGCGCGGCAAGCGTGCGCCAGCGGCAACCCGCAATTGCCACTCGACCAGGTCGGTGCCGGTGATCAATTCGGTCACCGGGTGCTCCACCTGCAGACGGGTATTCATTTCCATGAAATAGAAATCGCCGTCCGGGCCGGCGATGAATTCCACCGTGCCGGCACCGACGTAGCCCACCGCCTGTGCCGCATCTACCGCCGCCTTGCCCATCGCCGCGCGCCTGGCCTCGCTCATGCCCGGTGCGGGCGCTTCTTCCAGCACCTTCTGGTGGCGGCGCTGCACCGAGCAGTCGCGTTCGAACAGGTACACCACCTCGCCATGCGTATCGCCGAACACCTGGATTTCGATATGCCGCGGCCGCTGGACATATTTCTCCACCAGCACGTGCGCATTGCCGAATGCCGACTGCGCTTCACGCTGGCAGCTCGCCAACGCGTCTTCGAACGCTGCGCTGGTATCCACCCGACGCATGCCCTTGCCGCCGCCGCCGGCACTGGCCTTGATCAACACCGGGTAGCCGATGGCGTCGGCTTGCGCACGCAGGAATGCCGGTGCCTGCTCGTCGCCATGGTAGCCCGGTGTCAGCGGCACGCCGGCCCGTTGCATCAGTGCCTTGGCCGCACTCTTGTCGCCCATCGCGCGGATCGCCGCCGCCGGTGGGCCGATGAAGACGATGCCAGCGTGTGCGCAAGCCTCGGCAAATGCCGCGTTTTCCGACAGGAACCCATAACCGGGATGGATCGCCTGCGCACCGGTGGCGCGTGCCGCTTGCAGGATTGCTTCGCCCCGCAGATAGCTTTGCTGCGCGGGCGCGGCGCCGATGTGCACCGCTTCGTCCGCCATGCGCACATGCCGTGCATTGCGGTCTGCATCCGAATACACCGCCACCGTCGCAATGCCCAGGGTGCGGCAGGTGGCGATGACCCGGCAGGCGATCTCGCCGCGATTGGCGATCAGGATCTTGTCGAAGGGCGCTTGCGTTGCTGCGGCGATAGGGTCGCGCTGGGTCATCGGATCAGTCTCTGCACGTCGCCGTAGCGGCGGGTCGTCTTACGAAGATAAACGGCTTGCCTGTTGCACACCGACATCGAGCGCAAGCAGGTTTGTTGTCACACGGCGCTGTGTTGCTGCAAGCCACCTGCGCAAACGTCGACGATTGCCGGCACGCATACACACAACCTCACTCCCAGCCTGCACACCAGCATCGGGTGCCGCAGCACGCAGAACCGCGGCTGCCATGCTCCCCCTCACTCACATGCGAAACACGCCAAAGCGCGTGGGTTCGATCGGCGCGTTCAAGGCCGCCGACAATCCCAGGCCCAGCACGCGGCGCGTATCGGCCGGATCGATGATGCCATCGTCCCAGAGCCGAGCACTGGCGTAATACGGATGGCCTTGCTGCTCGAACTGGGCGCGGATCGGCGCCTTGAACGCATCCTCGTCTTCGCCCGACCATGCACCGCCCTTGGCCTCGATACCGTCGCGACGCACCGTGGCCAGCACGCTGGCCGCCTGCTCGCCACCCATCACGCCGATGCGCGCATTCGGCCACATCCACAGGAAGTTCGGCGAATACGCGCGCCCACACATGCCATAGTTGCCCGCACCGAACGAGCCGCCGATCACCACGGTGAACTTGGGCACCTTGGCGCAGGCCACCGCCATCACCAGCTTGGCGCCGTCCTTGGCGATGCCGCCATGTTCGTATTTGCGCCCGACCATGAAGCCGGTGATGTTCTGCAGGAAGACCAGCGGAATGCCGCGCTGCGTGCACAGCTCGATGAAGTGCGCGCCCTTGAGCGCGGACTCGGAAAACAGGATGCCGTTGTTGGCAATGATGCCGACCGGGTAGCCATGCAGATGCGCAAACCCTGTCACCAGCGTGCTGCCATAGCGCGGTTTGAATTCATCCAGGCGCGAATCGTCGACGATGCGCGCGATCACTTCGCGCACATCGAACGGCTTGCGCGTATCTGCAGGAATCACGCCATATAGTTCGTCGGCGGCATAGCGTGGCGGCAACGGTGCCTGCAGCGCCAGCGATGCGGCAGGTTTGCGCCAGTTGAGCTGCGCGATGATGGCGCGCACGCGCGCCAGCGCCTGCAGATCGTTGTCGGCAAAGTGATCGGCCACGCCGGAGATGCGCGTATGCACATCGGCGCCGCCCAGGTCTTCGGCACTGACTTCTTCGCCGGTGGCGGCCTTCACCAGCGGCGGGCCACCCAGGAAGATGGTGCCTTGCTCGCGCACGATCACCGTTTCATCGCTCATTGCCGGCACATAGGCGCCGCCAGCGGTGCACGAGCCCATTACGCAGGCAATCTGCGGGATGCCGTTGGCCGACAGGTTGGCCTGGTTGTAGAAGATGCGCCCGAAGTGGTCGCGGTCCGGAAACACTTCGTCCTGCAACGGCAGGAATGCACCGCCGGAATCGACCAGATAGATGCACGGCAACCGGTTTTGCTGCGCGATCTCCTGCGCACGCAAGTGCTTTTTCACCGTCATCGGGTAATAGGTGCCGCCCTTGACGGTGGCGTCGTTGGCCACGATCACGCATTCCACGCCGGACACGCGGCCAATGCCGGCCACCACGCCCGCGCACGGGACCTGGTCGTCGTACATGCCATGGGCGGCCAGGGGGGCGATCTCCAGCAATGGGCTGCCCGGATCCAGCAAGGCATCGATGCGCTCGCGCGCCAGCAGCTTGCCGCGTGCGGTGTGCTTGACGCGTGCGGCGTCGCTGCCGCCACGCGCGGTCCGGGCGAGGGTGTGGCGTAGGTCGTCGATCACCGCGCGCATCGCGGCGGCGTTGTGTTGGAAACTCTCGCCGCTGACCTGCAGCTGGCTATCGATCACGCTCATGGTGGCTCCGTCAGGCGGTGCGTTCGAACAACTCGCGGCCGATCAGCATGCGCCGGATTTCCGAGGTGCCCGCGCCAATCTCGTACAACTTGGCATCGCGCCACAGGCGTCCGGTGGGGTACTCGTTGATGTAGCCATTGCCACCCAGCACCTGGATGGCCTGGCCGGTCAGCCAGGTTGCCTTCTCGGCGGCATACAGGATGGCGCCGGCTGCGTCCTGGCGGGTGGTACGCCCGGCATCGCAGGCGCGCGCCACTGCATACACATACGCGCGGCAGGCATTGAGTCCCACATACATGTCGGCCAGCTTGGCCTGCATCAACTGGAAGGTGCCGATCGGCTCGCCGAACTGCTTGCGCTCGTGCACGTACGGCAGCACCACGTCCATTGCTGCGGCCATCAGCCCGAGCGGCCCGCCGGCCAGCACCACGCGTTCGTAATCCAGCCCGGACATCAGCACACGCACGCCGCCGTTGAGCGTGCCCAGCACGTTTTCCGCCGGTACTTCGCAATCGGTGAACACCAGCTCGCAGGTGTTAGAGCCGCGCATGCCCAGCTTGTCGAGCTTCTGCGCCGTGGAAAAGCCCGGCATGCCCTTCTCCACGATAAAGGCGGTGATGCCGCGCGCGCCGGCGTCCGGGTCGGTCTTGGCGTACACCACCAACACGTCGGCATCCGGGCCGTTGGTGATCCACATCTTGCTGCCGTTGAGCACAAAGCGGTCGCCGCGCGCATCGGCGCGCAGCTTCATCGACACCACGTCCGAACCGGAGCCGGCTTCGCTCATCGCCAGCGCGCCCACATGCTCGCCACTGCACAGCTTGGGCAGGTAGCGTTGCTTCTGCTCGTGGCTGGCGTTCTTGCGCAGCTGGTTCAGGCACAGATTGGAATGCGCGCCATACGACAGCCCGATCGCACCGCCAGCGCGGGAGATTTCTTCCATCGCCACCACATGCGCCAGATAGCCCATGCCGCTGCCGCCGTACGCGTCTTCTACGGTCAGACCGAGCAGCCCTTGTTCGCCGAGCAGGCGCCATAGCTGGGCGGGGAACACGTTATCGTGGTCGGCTGCCGCGGCCAGCGGAGCGATATGGTGGCTGGCGAAGGCGGCCACGCTTTCGCGCAGCAGGTCGATCTCTTCGCCAAGCTCGAAGTTCAAGGACGGCACATGCATGCAACAACTCCACAGGGATCGGGATGTGCCGGGTGGGAGCGGGCGGACCGCGCGGCGGATGCGGCCAGACTAGCGGTCCGCAACAAAAAAGTGAACTAAAATTCAACTATTGAACCAAGAATCACACCATGGCTTATCGACGCTCCGCCCTGATGGAAGAACGCCTGGCCGGCAATCGCGAACGGATCCTGCACGCCGCCCGCGTCCTGATCGCCGAAGGCGGTTACCGCAATGCACCGGTCACCGCGGTGGCCGCGGCGGCGGGCGTATCAACCGGGCAGATTTATCGACATTTCCCGTCGAAAGCCGAACTTTTCGTAGAAGTTCTAAACGAAGCGGTACAGCGCGAGATGGCCATCCTGCGTGCCATTGCGGCCACCCAGGCCAGCGCAGCCGAGCGCCTGCGTAGCGCGATCGCCACTTTCGTTCGGCGGGCGCTGGCCGGCCCGGCATTGGCATACGCCTTCATCGCCGAGCCGGTGGAGAGCGAGGTCGACGCCGAGCGCATCCGCGGCCGCCGCCTGTTCGGCGAGGTGTTTCGCCAGCTGCTTGCCGAAGGCGTGGCGGCCGGGGAGTTTCCGCAGCAGTCGCTGGATGCCGCGGCTGCCTGCATCGTTGGCGCGTTTACCGAGGCCCTGGTGGGGCCGATCGCCCCCAGCCGTAGCGACCCGCAACAGGGCGAGCAACTGGTCGAAGCGATCTGCGGCTTCTGTCTGCGCGCGGTGGGGGCAGCGCAAGCGCGCAGCTGACAGTGCACTGACCGAGCGCATGGATGTGCCTCCCAGATGCAGCTGACTGTGCATATACTGTGCACCTACCTTGCCGGAGCCGTGCGATGGTCGCCGTTCTCAATCCCCTGGCCTTGACCGAACGCCTGCGCGTGCCGGACCGAACCATCCTGTCGCCGTCGGCCATGGCCGGTCTGCTGGATCTTTCGCAACAGGAACTGGCCGACCTGGCCGGCGTGCATCGCAACAGCCTGCGCGTGCACCCTGAAAGCCCGCGCGTGCAGGACCTGCTGCGCAATCTGTCGCGGCTGCTGGTGGCGATGGCGCAGGTGCAACCGGACGAGCGCCAGGTGGTGTTCCACCTCAAGAACACGCCGATCCCCGCGTTCGAGTTCGCCACCTTGCTGGAAGTGGTCAAGCAGGGGCGCACCGACGATGCGCTGACCTATCTGCGCACGGTCGCCGCAGGGGCCGCCGGTTGAAGCTGAGCGCCCCGGCGCACTGCACGCTCTATCGCGCGTTTACCCCGCGCTGGGCCGCCGAACCGCTGAGCGGTGCCGGTGCGGCGCGCTCGGGTGGGCGCTTCAATCGCTTCGGCCAGCCGGCGCTCTATCTGTCGCTGCAACTGGAAACCGCCGCGGCCGAATATGCCCAGGCTGCCCCGTTCCTGCCACCGTTGACGCTGGTCAGCTACGCCGCCGATCTTCCGGCGCTGGCCGATCTGCGTTTGCTCGATGCCAGCTGGGATGCGGTGTGGGCCGACTGGGCCGACGACTGGCGCAAGGCGCTGGTCAACAAGATCGAACCGGTGAGCTGGGTGCTCGGCGACCTGTTGCGCGAAGCAGAGATTCCCGGCGCGATCTTCCCCAGCATGGCGCGGCCGGAAGGCGTCAACGTGGTGCTGTTTCTGGACATGCTGCAGCCCGAGCGCGTGCTGCAGGTGCTTGACGATGGCCGCCTGCCGCGCGATGGCCGCAGTTGGGGCGACCCGCCGACAGTTTAGCTCGGCGATTCCGTCGGCCGGTCACGCGTGTGCTTCATGCTGCTCGTTGCCGCCGCGTCGGCATGCAAACGCACGCAGTAGACCTCTGATCAGCCGCGAACCACCTTCAACCACTCAGCACCTGCACCACACCCGCCAGCACCGGTGCAGCCACTGCGGCCGGCACGATCGCGCCGCGCCGGTACGGCAGCAGCCACAGCGACAACACCGCCGCACTGGCGGTCAACGTGCCCAGCCACAGCACTGCGCCGATGCCCCAGCCCTGCGCATGCACCGCCAACGCGAAGGTGACACACAGCAGCAACCAACCCAGCACACGCAGTTGGCGCGACCGTGCAGTGCCCAGCAGGCGGCCGCGAAGTTCCAGTTGATGCTTGTCCATCGCCAGGCATAGCGCAGCAAAGCCGGAAAAATTCAGCGCCAGCAACAGCAACACGCTCATGCGCTTTCCTGGATCGGCGCGGTGTGCGGCACGGGCGTTGCGGCAGCCGCAGCGCGCGCGCGTCGTGCCGAAGCCGGCTGCGGCGCTTTCCAACGCTGCAGGCGAAAGGCGGCAATGCCTAGGCTAAGGCCCAGGAACAGGCACACCAGATCCACACCGGCCAGTGCCCATTGCCCGGCCGGCAGCGTCACGCCCAGATGCGCATCGGTGGTGATCGCGTTGAGCACCGGCACCAGCGCGAACAACGCCGCGCCCAGATAGAGCTGCCAGCTCCACATCGCACGCCGCGGCCACACGAATGCGGCCAGCAATGCCGTGGCCCACGCAGCAAAAAACACATTGGCCTCCATCGCTGCACGCGCATCCAGGCCGACCGGCAACACGCGGTTGGCCCAGAAGAAGCTGGCAAAGGCGATCGGCAAACCGGCCACGGTGCCGATATTGAGTGCATCCACCAGGCGCAGTCCGAAACCGATTCGCCCGGCTTTCAGATGCTTGGGGCGTTCTTTCACTGCCCACATCACCACGCCGCTGGCCACCATCAGGCAGCCCAGCAAGCCGGAGCCGAAAAACAGCGCGCGCAGCCATGGCCCGGCGAAATGGGCCAGATGCAGGCCCACCATCACCCCGCGCGTTTGGCTGGCACCGCCCGGCGGCCCGCTGCGTTGCAGGCGCTCGCCGCTCACTGCATCGAACAGGATGGAGGGCACGTCGGTGGAAAGGTTGTCGGCCAACTGGCTCACCCCGACGGCAGCGTGCGCATCGTTGGGCAATGACACCGCCACATTGCTCACCTGGCCACCACGCCAGTCGCTGCGCGCACGTGCCACGAACTGCTCCAGCGGCAGCATGTGCGCCGGTACACCGGCGGCCTTGCGCGTATCGGCCACCCGGTTGGCCGCCTCGTCGTAGAAGCGCATCTCATCGCCGGCATAGCGCGCCTTGATGCCCCACGGCAGGTACATGAACATCAAGGTCACGATGCCGGTGTAGGTAATCATCGCGTGGTACGGCAGCGCGGTCACCGCGCTGACGTTGTGGAAATCCAGCCACGACCGTAGCCCCTTGCCGGGGCGGAAGGTGAAGAAATCCTTGAAGATTTTCTTATGCGTGATCACCCCGCTGATGATCGCCACCAGCATGAACATCGCGCAGAATCCCACGATGTAGCGCGCCCACATCACCGGTACGTAATGCAGGTCGAAATGCAGCCGGTAGAAGAACTCGCCGCCCAGCGTGTCGCGTGCGGCGATGTCCTTGCCGGTGGCCGGGTCGATGATGGCGGTGCCGTACATCTGCCGGCGCTCTGCCGGTTTGCCGTCGGCGGGCGCGGGATTCTGCCAGTACATGCTCACCACCGGAGTGCGCGGATCCGGCAAGGTGATGTTCCAGCTCACTGCATCGGCTGCGTGTGTCTGCAGATACTGCTCGGCACTGCGCAGCGCGGTGGCGGTGCTCACGGTGGTGGTGGGCAGTTCCGGGCGCATCCAGCGGCTGATTTCGTCGCGGTAATAACTGGCCGTGCCGCCCATGAAGATCAGCAGCAAGACCCAGCCGACCAGCAGCCCGGTCCAGGTGTGCAGCCACGCCATCGATTGGCGAAAGCCCTGCTTCATGCCGCGCTCCGTTGCAGCCACGTGGCCAACGCAAACATCAACGCCGCCGGCACCGCGATGCCGGCCCAGGCACGCCACACGCTGGCGGTGGCGAAGGCCCACAACGGCGCACACGCGCACACCACGATTCCGATCAGCATGCTGGTCAATACCGCTTCACTGCGCGGCATCGGCAGCACCAGTGCCAGCAACAGATTGGTGGCGCTGGCCAGCGCGTAGCCACCGAAGATGGCTGCCAGCGTGCGCGCAAGCACGCCCAGCCAGGGGCGCCTGAACCAGGCAAGCGGCAGGGGCGAGGCGCTGGACATCACGCCACCGCGCGCGATGGACGTGGGGCAACCGCCATATCGCAACGCAACGTTGCCCAGCCGGGTGGGCCGGCAACCGCAAGTGGTTCCCGCGTGTGGCATGGGACGCGCAAGCCCGGCGTCGCCACCGCGCAGCGGCAGCGCCCGTTCCATGAGTGCGCGGGAGATGTGCCGACCACGCTTACTCGGCCAGGAACGTCAGCGTGCTGATGTGATGCACCATCGACACCTGCTTGCCGGCGATCTCGCGCTTCACCGGTTCCTTGTGGGTGGCCACCAGGATGTGACGGCCGGCGCGCAGCGTGGGCAGCGTCACCTGGCCCTTGGCATCGGAGGTCAGCGTCTTCTGCCACTTCTGCGGGTCGATCACCGTCACTTCCACCTTGGGCAGCGGCTTGTTGCGATAAAGCACGGTCAGCGTATTGCGATTGGCAGCGGTGGGAACCAGCTCGAAATCGAGCTTTGCAGCCGGTGTGGCACGGCCGGCGCGTGCGTAATAGCTCACCGTCTCGAAGCCGCCGGCTTCCCCCTTCCACGGCTCGAACACGCTGTCGTCGCTCAACCACGCATCGCCGCTGCCGGCCAGCGGCGCGGTCAGGAACTCGGTCCCGCGCTGCAGCGGGCCGGCCTTGCCGGCAGTGCCGAACACGTTCGGCTTGACCACGCGCTTGATCTCGTCTTCGCCGTGGTCCAGCGCGTCCTGCGCCGGTTCGCCGAAGAAGATGCGCACCGGGCCGCTGCCGTCGCGCTCGATCCAGATTTCGTGGGCCTGGGCAGACAGGCTGATGCTGGCCAAGGCCAGGCAGGACAGCAGGAAGGATTTCATCGCGGCGACTCCTCAAGGACGGGACCGGCGAGGCGAGAACCGCGCCACCGTGGTTGTTGGGAATGATACGCAATTCCCACAACGGAGACCAATGCGCGGCATGCGGCGCTGCGGCAATTGGCCAGCCGGGGCGAGCGTGCCCGTGGACAGAAGCATCCGCCCACCGGGCGCGCAGCGCCCATCGCTGCGAAAACTGTCATACAGGCTGGTCAGATTGGCGCAAAGTGTGCTCTATACTCCGGCGCTAGCAGAGGTCTTCGACCAACAGCCAGGGGTGAGCGCGTGCGGAATTACGACCTCGAGTTCCTGAAAAAATTCTCGATGGTGATCGGTTTACTCGTGGTGATCACCCTGGGCCTGATCGCCCTGGCAGCGTATTTGCAACGCGCTATCCCCGACGAAGTCTCGCCCACCGCCGCAAAACGTGTGCAGCAACGCATTGCGCCTGCCGGTGCGGTGTATGCCGGCGCCACGGGCGCGTCCGCGCAGGCCGCAGCCCAGGCCGCGGCGCTGGCCAAGGCCGCCTCGCAGTCTGCTTACGGCGGTACGACCGACGGCAAGACCATCTTCAACAACCTGTGCACCGCCTGCCACACCACCGGTGTCGGCAAGGCGCCCACGCTGGACCATTCGCATTGGGATGCACGCATCGCACAGGGCAAGGACACCTTGTACAAGCACGCGATCGAGGGCTACACCGGTCCGGATGGCGGCATCATGCCTCCCAAGGGCGGCAACCCGGCGCTGACCGAAGAGCAGGTGCGCGCCACTGTCGATTGGATGCTGGGCAACCTCAAGTAAGGGCTCGGCGAGTCGGCGGAGGAGGATGGGTCTGCGATTCCCGCCTGGTACCGCGCATTGGCTGCGTTGCGCGCCCGATCGAACGCCTCGCGTGCAGAGGTGACCTAGGCGCTACAGCACTGCATCAGTGCACGCGTTAGCCGCATCACGGTTGCGCAGCGTATGTGCCTGGCGGTCATTGACCATCGTTTGCTAGCCTGTTTCCGCGCTTTTTCGTTATCACGCGCCGCCTTTCCGGGCGGCGTTTGCGTTTGATCCACTCACTGGAGTCGTTCGATGTCGCCTCGCCCGCTGGTTGTGCTCGGTTTGGTTGGTCTGTTGGCCCCGTTGCTGTGCAGCGCCGCCGATGGTGCCGCGCAGCGGCTCTCGATTGCCGACGTGCAGGGCGAAGACAGCCGCAGCCCGTACGACGGTCGCGTGGTGGAGGTGGAAGCAATCGTCACCGCCGATACGCGCGCGGGGCTGGCCGGCCTGTTCGTGCAGCAGCCCGGGTTCGAACCGCGGCGCTCGCATGGCCTGTTCGTCACCGGGGCCGGCAATGCCGAGCTGGCGGTGGGCGACCGCGTGCGCATCGTCGGCACCGTGCGCGAGGTTTCGGCAGGTGGCGAGGCGAGCCTGACCACCGTGGACGCCAGCAGCATCGAGCGGCTTGCCAGTGGCCAGCCGGTGCCGGTGCGCATGCTCAGCGGCCCGCCGGCCAACTGGGAAGCGCTGGAAGGCGAGCACGTGCGCATCGCCTCGCTCACGCTCAATGGCAGCGACCGCCTGGATACGTACGGCGAGCTGGTCGCCGCGTTCGGCGGACGCCTGTGGCAGCCGAGCGAGGTCGCCGCTGCCGGCACGCCGGCGTTCGCGCAGGTGCAGGCCGATAACGCACGTCGTCGCGTGTTGCTGGACGATGCGCGCAACGGCCGCAGCCCCAAGACGGTGTCGTATCTGCCGGCCGATCCGGTGTTGCGCAGCGGCAGCCTGCTCAAATCGGTCGATGGCATCGTCGATCAACGCTACGACGGCAACTATCGCATCCAGGTGCTGAGCCCACTGACCTTGCCGGCGATGCCCACAGCCGTTGCGCCGCAGGTGGGCGGCGATCTGCGTATTGCCTCGTTCAACCTGGAGAATTTCTTCAACGGCAATGGCCGTGGCGGTGGCTTCCCGACCAAGCGTGGCGCACGCACGCACGAACAGTTCCAGGCGCAGCTGGCCAAGCTGGTCGCCACCATCGTGCCATTGGACGCCGACGTGGCTGCGTTGATGGAAGTGGAAAACGACGGCAACGGCGCCGATGCGGCGGTATCGCAACTGGTGGCCGCGCTCAACGCTGCCGGCAAGGACAAGGATTGGCAGTTCGTCGATACCGGCAGCGGCCCGGGCGACGATGCGATCCGGGTCGGCATCCTCTATCGCAGCTCGCAGGTCACCCCGGTCGGCGAGCCGGCCACGCTGACCGGCGGGCCGTTCGAGAACCACAGTCGCGTGCCGCTGGCGCAGGCGTTTCGCAGTGCGCGCGGAGCCACCTTCGTGGTGGTCGCCAATCACTTCAAGTCCAAAGGCTGCGGCAACGCCAGCGGTGCCGACGCCGATCAGCAGGACGGCCAGGCCTGCTGGAATGCCACCCGGACCGAATCGGCCAAGCGGTTGCACCAGTGGTTGCAGACCGACCCCACTGGCGCGCAGACCAAGCTCGCCGTGCTGCTGGGCGACTTCAATGCCTATGCGATGGAAATGCCGATGCGCAGCCTGCGCGCCAGCGGCTGGCAGGACGCGTTTGCAGTGGCCGGTGTGAAGCAGCCCTACAGCTACGTTTACGACGGCCTGAGCGGGCGCCTGGACCATGCGTTGCTCAGCCCGGCGATGGCCAAGCAGCTGCGTGGCGCGGCCGAATTGCATATCAATGCCGATGTCATGGACGACGCCGGCTACGCCAAGCGCAACCTGCCCGGGCCGTGGCGCAGCTCCGATCACGACCCGGTGTTGCTGGGTTTTTCGTTGTAGCGCTGCCGATCGTGGCTGTGCACGCTGCACGCGTGCCAAGGCGAATTGGGTACGCGCGTGCTGCTGCAAACCGGGCGGTCATCGAGGATTGCGTAGGCCGTCGTCAAGCCAAGCGGACGCGGCGGACGATGACGCGAAGGTGATCACGGCGGCAGCACTGACGCCGACGCCGACGCGCGGCATGCGTTGAGGTGGTCGAGCCCAGCAGGGCGCGCATCGACCACCGATGCGTGCCCCACCTCCCTTCCCGCCTGGCGACCGCTCTGGCGATGGTGCCGTACGCCGATCGGTCGCTAGTTCGCGCATGTCCCATGTCGGCGACGCAGCCGCAGATTGAGCAGATGCGTGCTGGCCAGCAGCAGGCTGCCGGCGACCGTGACCGGTGTTTCCAGCGCATCGCCGACCAGACCGCTCGCTCCAATCACCAGCCCGGCCAGTCCGCACAGCGCCAGCACCCAGACCGGCGCCGGCAGGGCGTGCCGGCGATGCGTGCTCCATAGCGCGTAGCCGCTCAGCGGCACCGCCGCCGTGGCGAACATCACATGTATCCACTCGGCCCGGCTCCAGGCGCCCAGTAGCGGGAGCGTGGCGGCCAGCAGCGGCAGGGCGAGGCAATGCAACAGGCATAACCCGGACAAGGCGATGGCCGAGCTGTCCAGCAGGGAGGCGGTGGCGCGCATCAGAAGCATCCGGTCCAGTAAGTGTTATATAGTAACACTTCTTTCCCGCCAGGTTCTCAGGATGTCTCTGTCCCCCCAGCGCGATGCGCGCCTTCCCGTCACCGTGTTGTCCGGCTTTCTGGGTGCGGGCAAGACCACCTTGCTCAACCGCATCCTGCACAACCGCGACGGCTTGCGGGTGGCGGTCATCGTCAACGACATGAGCGAGGTCAACATCGACGCGCAGCTGGTTCGCGAGGGCGGCGCGGCGTTGCGGCGCACCGAAGAGACGCTGGTGGAATTCAGTAACGGCTGCATCTGCTGCACGCTGCGCGACGATCTGCTGCAGGAAGTGCGGCGGCTGGCCGAGCAGGGTCGCTACGACTATCTGCTGATCGAATCGACCGGTATTGCTGAGCCGATGCCGGTGGCAGCCACCTTCGCGGTGCGCGATGCCGATGGTTTCAGCCTGTCGGACATCGCCCGGCTGGACACCATGGTGACGGTGGTGGACGGCAGCCATTTCCTGGAAGACTTCGGCTCGGCTGCCACGCTGGCCGACCTGGGCCAGCAAGCCGGCCCGGACGACACGCGCGGGCTGGTGCAGTTGCTGGGCGAACAGGTGGAGTTCGCCGATGTGCTGGTGATCAGCAAGTGCGACCGCATCGACGCGCAGCAGCTGCAACGCCTTCGCGCCGTGTTGCGCGCGCTCAACCGCGACGCGGCAATTGTGGATGCCGCGCACGGGGAAGTGCCGCTGCAGCAGCTGCTGGACACCGGGCGTTTCGATTTCACCCGTGCGCAGCTGGCGCCGGGCTGGATGCAGGAGCTGCGCGGCCAGCACACGCCCGAGACCGAGGAATACGGCATCAGCAGCTTCGTGTACCGCGCACGTTGGCCATTCCATCCGCAGCGCTTCGCGCGCATGGTGCACAGCGGCTTGCCGCAGGTGATCCGCAGCAAGGGCTTCTTCTGGCTGGCCAGTCGCATGGATTGGGTGGGTGAACTGTCCAGCGTGGGCGGTGCCACCCAGACCAGCGCGGCCGGGTTCTGGTTCGCTGCGCGCCACCGTGTGGATGCGCAGTCGGTCGGCCAGCCGCTGCAGACCAGCGTCACGCCACTGCCATACACCGATATCGGCTGGCAGCGGCAACAGACGCAGTGCTGGACCGCGCCACTGCCGCAACCGCACGAGGTGGGCGATGCCAACGAATACGCCGCGATGCAGCGGTTGTGGCATCCGCTCTGGGGCGACCGCCGCCAGGAGCTGGCGGTGATCGGCGTGGACATGGATGCACCGCGCACACGCGCCGCGCTGGACGCGTGCCTGCTCAGCGACCAGGAACTACGGCAGGGGCCGGCGCAATGGCAACTGCTGGACGACCCATTTCCGCACTGGGCGCGTTGAAGGCAGCACTGCTGCCGCCCGACAGGCGAGCCGCGGACATCGCCAGTCCCATTGCACTGGCGAGATCGCAGTTTTGGTCAACGGCACGCTGTGTCGTGGCTGACGCCAGGGCGTGCGTGGGCGCTGGCGGTCCGCGGACGCTTTGCGCGCAACGACGACGCGCTCAATAGCCGTTGTTGATCGCCTCCTGATGGTCGTCGCGTTCGTTCTGCTCGGACAGCGCACGCTCCTGCGGCGTGGTGGGGATGCTGTCCATCAAGCGTGGCGCACCCATCCGATGCAACTGGTCGTCGGTGCGCTTGACCATGTCTTCCAGCGCCAGCACGTTGGTATAGCCCTGCATCATGCGTTCCAGGCGTCGGATCTTGTCGGGCGGAGCATCGCTCTCCTTCAAGGATTGCAGGCGCCGCTGCGCGCGCGTGTAATACCGTGCCATCTTGGTCATGTCGATATTTTCGCGGACCGCAAGCAACGCACGGCGATTGGACTGCATCACGTCATATTGGACCATGGCCAGCCGACTGCTGGTGGTCCTCGGCGCAGCGATCTTCTCCAATGGCGCCAGCGCCGCCAACATCCCATCGAGCTGCCGATCGCGCACGGCGTCGCGCTCGGCGATCAGGGCCGCGCGCATCTCGAACACCGACCTTTCCTGCGGGCTAGGCGCCCGGCGCTCCTTGTAGAGGCGCCGGCCGATGTGATGGCACTGCTCGTTGAGCGCGGCCAATTCCAGATTCATGTTGCGCACCGGGCGTAGCCGCCTGGACGGCGAGGGCGGAGCCGGTGTCGCCGCTTTCGGGGAAGCAGCCGGTGCTGGCCGCACGGGGAACGTCGGCTGCTGCGGCGGCCGTAGCGGTTCGCGCCTGGCCACGTTTGGAACCTGCTGCTGCCGCTGTTGCTCGGGAGCGCGTTGACGTTGCTGAAAGCGTTCTGACGCGCGTGGCGGCGACGGCGGTTGCTGCGGTGGCGCTGCTGTGTATATCGGCGCACGATTGCGCGGCTGAGGCATCGCCTCGGGCGCCTTCCATCGCGCATCGACGCCAGCCTGCAGTGCCGGTGGACGCGGGTGCGTGCCTTGCCTGGCAGCGTTCGGTGCCGATGTGGCCAGCGCAGGCTGGCTCTGCGCCGTTTTCGTGGCTGGCGCTCCCATGCACATCGACGGCAGCTGTTTGCGTAGCATGGCCAGCGACTTGCGTGCCGAAGCCAGCATGCCTTGCCGCGATTTGGCCGCGCCCTGCGCGGTGCCGGCCTTGGGCGCGTGAGACAGCAGGTGCGGCGACGGCGTCGCACCTGCTGTCGCTGCCGTATCGGTGGCTGCCGGATTGAACGGCTCCGGGGCAACCGGATGAGTGCTGCGAAAGAACGAAGTCAGGCGCATCACAAACTCCCGCGGGAATGCACGCTCATGCTAGCGACCGCCAACCGGCGCGGAAGACGGATGGCGAACTGACGTCGCGCAGGCCGAAAGCGGGCGTCAACCCAGACGTATTCCCCAGGCGATCGCCGCGATGGCCGGTGCGGCCAGTGCCAGCCCCAACCAGCCGCGCAGGCCCAGGCGTTCGGCAAATCCCAATGTGCCCACCAGTGCCCCCAGCACGACCACACCCAGATTCATGCTGGCAAACACGGTCGCCGGGCTGTGCGGCAGCAGCTGGTGGGCACGTACGTAACACAGGATGTTGCCGAAATTGAGCGCACCCAACAGCACGCCGGCGAGCATGCTGCGGGTGCTCATGCGTGCGCCACGTGCCCAACGCACGCCCTGCACGCCAAGCATCAGCAAGAAGGCCAGCGCAAAGCACAAGGTCAACGAGGTCAGCGATGGTGTCCCGGCCTGCGCGATGTGCTTGAGCAGCAGGTCGATGAGCGCAAAGCCCATCCAGACGCCAATCAGCCAGGGCAGGCCGGTTGTGCTCGGCAGCGGATCGGTCGCTAGGTGCTGACGGGGGCGTCGCACGATGCACACGATGGCCGCCATGCCCAGCGCAAGCCCTGCCAATTTCCAGCCATTGACCGGTTCGCCGAAAACGGTGAAGGCGGCGGCCAACGAGAGCACCAGCGACAAGCGTTGCGCGACATCGGTGCGCACGACGCCGGCCACCGCGACCGACCGCGCCAGCACCAGGAAGATGGAGGGCAGCGCCACGGCCAACAGCAGCAACGCCAACCAGGGAGTAGTCGTGACGCGTAGCGTGTCCAGCGCCGGATGCAGGATCAGCCAGGCCAGGAGTGCAGCGGTGGCGTAGTTCCAGGTAATGGCCTGAAACACGTCGATCCGGTGGCGTGGCGCAAGCTTCAACAGCACCGACACCAGGACACTGCAGACAACGGCAAACAGCAGAAAATGCATGGGCAACGCAACGAAGTGTGCAGGCAGGGCGATGAACGCGGCCGGCGGGGCGGCTATTATGCAGGCATGTCCAATCCCTCATTCCCCACCGAATCGGCTGCGTTGACCTTGGACGGGCCGGTCGGCCCGCTGGATGTCGCGGTCGATCTGCCCGAGCCGGATGTTGCCGCACACGCGGTCACCGCCATCTTCTGTCATCCGCTCTCCACCGAGGGCGGCAGCATGCACAACAAGGTCGTCACCATGGCCGCGCGCGCGCTGCGCGAGCTGGGCATCACCGTGGTGCGCTTCAATTTCCGCAGCGTCGGCAATTCGGCCGGCGCGTTCGACCATGGCGATGGCGAGCAGGACGACCTGCGTGCGGTTGCCGAGTGGGTGCGTGCGCAGCGGCCAGGCCACACGTTGTGGTTGGGCGGTTTCAGCTTCGGCGCGTATGTCTCGTTGCGCGCCGCCGGCTCGCTCGAACCGCAGGTGCTGATCTCGATCGCGCCGCCGGCCGGGCGCTGGGATTTCAGCGACATCCAGCCGCCGGCGCAATGGTTGGTGATCCAGGGCGATGCCGACGAGATCGTCGACCCGCAGGCGGTCTACGACTGGTTGGAAACGCTGGAGCAGCAACCCGAGCTGGTGCGCATGCCCGACACCAGCCATTTCTTCCACCGCAAATTGATCGACCTGCGCGGTGCGATCCAGCATGGTGTCCGGCGCTGGTTGCCGGCCGCAGCCTGACCGCGGCACGGCCCACGCGTATCGCCAGGCGATGCGCTGTTGAGCGGTCCGCGCAACAGCCGGCGGCCCGCGGAGAATGCAATGAGTGAGATGACCCCGTCGCAGCGCTACGCCGCCGGCGTACAACGCGGCGACTGGCGCGCCGACCCTGCGCAGCAGGCGGCCTTGGCCGAGCTGGACCGCATCCACGAGGCGCTGGTGGACAGCGCGCAAGATGGTTGGCTGGACCGGCTGTCGGCGTTCTGGAAAAAGCCCGAGCCGGTACGCGGCTTGTACTTCTGGGGCGGTGTCGGGCGCGGCAAGACCTTTCTGGTCGATCTGTTCTACGACGGCCTGCCGATCAAGCAGAAATACCGCACCCACTTCCACCGCTTCATGCGCGGCGTGCACGAGCAGTTGCGCGAGCACGCAGGGC
Source organism: Xanthomonas sp. NCPPB 1062 (assembly GCF_041481705.2). Classification (NCBI taxonomy): domain Bacteria; kingdom Pseudomonadati; phylum Pseudomonadota; class Gammaproteobacteria; order Lysobacterales; family Lysobacteraceae; genus Xanthomonas; species Xanthomonas sp. NCPPB 1062. The sequence continues at coordinate 322,060 of NZ_CM192987.1, forward strand.
AAAGCGATCCGCTGGCACGCATCGCCCAGCAGTGGCGCGAGAACCTGCGCGTGCTGGTGCTGGACGAATTCTTCGTTACCGATATCGGCGATGCGATGCTGCTGGCACGTTTGCTCGAACGCCTGTTCGCCGAAGGCGTGACGCTGGTGACCACGTCCAACACCGCGCCGGAAAACCTCTATGCCAACGGCTTGCAGCGCGACAGTTTCATGCCGGCGATCGGGTTGCTGCAGAAGTTCTGCGTGGAGCTCTACGCCGAAGGCACCGAGGATTACCGCATGCGCGCGCTGACGCGTTCGCCGGTGTATCGCGCGCCGTTGGATGCGCAGGCCGACGATTGGCTTGCGCAGCGGTGGGCCGAGTTGAGCGGCAACGCCGAGGCGCGTGCCGGCAATATCGAAATCGAGGCGCGCAAGATTCCGGTGCGCGCACGCGGCAAGAGCATCGCCTGGTTCGATTTTGCTGCGCTGTGCGAAGGCCCGCGCGGACCCAGCGACTACATCGAGATTGCGCGCGAGTTCACCACCGTGTTGCTGGGCGGTATTCCGCACTTCGACCGCATGAACGAAGACGCCGCGCGCCGCTTCGTCAACCTGATCGACGAGCTGTACGACCGCCATGTCAATCTGGTCTGCACCGCGCAAGACGCACCGCCGGCCCTATACAGCGGCCAGCGCCTGGCCGGTGCATTCGAGCGCACCGCTTCGCGCCTGATCGAAATGCAGAGCGCGGAGTATCTGGCAACGGCGCATCGCGCGTGAGTCGGTCATCGGATAGGCGATGACCTGTGCGATTGCCACTGCCGTGCATGTGCGGTGGTGGCACTGCACTGCCGGCAGCGTGACCGCTCAACTGCGGTTGACGACGATAGTCGGGTTGTTGCTGGTACGTCCTTCAATTCCTTCGTGGAGCCGATGAGGCGCCCCAGGTGATGCCGTGCGCATCCGGCGATCGTGATACGTGCCGCCGCCATGTCACGCGCGGCTGTGGCATCCCTGCCACAGCGCCTGATCCTGCAGCGCTACTGCGAAGGCCCCAGCTCCCAGCCAGCGTCCGAAGTTCTGGTCGCAATGGCCGATGGTCCCCTACGGAGCCAAGCCGCAGAGAACATCCCAAAAAATCGCTTGCAATTAGATCGTACACTATGTAAATTGCGCCCCATGGACACCGCCACGGCCACCACTGCCCGCACCGATGCGCTGCTGCAGCTCGACAACCAGCTGTGCTTTGCGTTGTATTCGGCCAACCTGGCGATGCACAAGCTCTACCGCGGCTTGCTGAAGGCGCTGGACCTGACCTACCCGCAGTACCTGGTCATGCTGGTGCTGTGGGAGACCGACGAACGCAGCGTGTCGGAGATCGGCGAGCGCCTGTACCTGGATTCGGCCACGCTGACGCCGTTGCTCAAGCGCCTGCAGGCGGCCGGGTTGGTGACCCGCACGCGTGCGGCCAACGACGAGCGCCAAGTCATCATCGCGTTGACCGAGACCGGCCGTGCGTTGCGCAGCAAGGCGGGCGCGGTACCGGAGCAGGTGTTTTGTGCGTCGGCCTGTTCGTTGGACGAACTGCGTCAACTCAAGCAGGAACTGGAGAAGCTACGCTCCAGCCTTGGCGCCGGGTGAGCTTCCGGCATGTGCACTGTTTTGCAACGCGTCGTACACGATTCAATCGTCAACTATTGAACCTATTGAACCCTCATGCGCCCCTCGCGCTCACCCTGGAGAACCACCATGGCCTCACCTGAAAAAGTCCTCTACACCGCCCACGCCACTGCCACCGGCGGCCGCGAAGGCCGTGCCGTGTCCTCGGACAAGGCGCTGGACGCCAAGTTGTCCACCCCGCGCGAGCTCGGCGGCGCCGGCGGCGACGGTACCAATCCGGAGCAGCTGTTCGCAGCCGGTTACGCTGCCTGTTTCATCGGTGCGATGAAGGCCGTGGCCGCACAGGACAAGCTCAAGCTGCCGGGCGAAGTGAGCATCGACAGCAGCGTGGGCATCGGCCAGATCCCGGGCGGCTTCGGTATCGTCGTGGAACTGCGTATCGCCGTGCCGGGCATGGACAAGGCCGAACTGCAGACGCTGGTCGACAAGGCCCATCAGGTCTGCCCGTACTCCAATGCGACCCGCGGCAATATCGACGTCACCCTGACCCTGGCGTAATGCAGGCCAGGCCGCGATGCGCAGTGCGTGTCACGGTTTCAACGACGGCCCGGCGCATGCGTCGGGCCGTTGTGCGTTGTGGCTTGAGAAGATTGCAGGTTCGCGCACGCGTTGCCCGGCGATGACGCGCCAGCGGGCACTTCGGCGTCGCCTGTCATGGCATGCGCCGCGCGGCGTACGCACCGTGACGCACGGCAAGCGCATCGAGCAGACGTGCGCAAGGCGATACGCTGCTTAGCGCCTCGCCGTAGCCGCCACGCCAGTGGAGGCCACGACATCCGCCGGCTGCGGGTGCGCGTTGAGCTCCAGCATCTGCAGGCGCTCGCCGTTGAAGCGGTACTCCAGCGCTTGCTGCACGGCGTAGAGCGCTTGCGCCCGCACGCACAGGGTGCGGGCCTGCGCTTGGAGCGCGTCGCTGCGGCCCTGCATCTGCTGCTGCATCTGCGCATCCAGGTCCGCACCACGGCGTTCCATCTGCGCAGCGCGTCCGCTCATCACCGTCCACATCATGCTGCGGGTGAGGCTGCCGGCCAGCGCTTCGGCCGCATGTTCGACCTTGGCCTCGAAGCGCTCGTCGAATATGGCTTGCTCCCATCGTCCGCGTCCGAGGGTGTCCGCCACCTGCGCCCGTGCTGCCGTGCGCAATTGCTCGACCTTGCGCTGCTGGCGCGCGCTGCCGGACAGCACGTGCACCACGCCATTGAGCGCATCGAACGTGATGTCGACCACCGACTGGGCAACCGACGCCACCGCCGGCATCAACGTGCGCGTGCCTTGCTCCAGCTCGCGCAGGCGTTGCGCGTCGGCGGCGCTGACCGGCTGTGGTTGGCGGTCCACGTTGAGCTCGCCACCGTGGAAAAAGATCTCGCGCGGCAGGCCCTGTTTGCGGCGCAGCCAGATACCGCCGTTATCTGCGAGCACGTCGTAGGAGGTGCTGACCGTGCATTGCTGCGAGGACAGCCGCGGCGTTGCGGTCTGGGCCTGTGCGGCGCAGGCCACCAGCAGCCACAACGGTGCGAAGAACACGGTGCTGCGCATGCGGTGGCCTTGGGAATCGGGCCTTCAGCATTGCGCACGGTGCAGGGCGCCGCCATGGGAAGGAAGTCAGGGTGCCGCCGGTGCGCGTCGACAGGCGGTTGCAGCGAAGCGTGAACCCGGTCGAGCATCGGCGCACTGACGGCATTCAAACGACGCGCTCACTTGATTCTCACGGCTGATGGTGTGAATTATGTTGCACAGCAGCATCGGAGCCACGCAATGCTCGACCCACGCATCGAAAAGGTAGACCTGGCGCTTACCGAGATTGCCCAGGACCCGTCGGAAAAGGTGGCGCTGTGGCAATGGGCATGCCGCGAGATGCTGCACGAGACGCTGATCGGCATGCACCAGCTTTCGCATCTGGCCGGCATCGCCCGGCAGGTGGCCAACGACTGGCGCGAGCCGGTGGATGTCATCGCTCCCGCAAAGCCCTACCTGGCCGCGTCGGCGCTTGCCGACCGCCGTCTGCCGCAGGTGCTCGACGGCCTGGGCAGCACGCGCGACGACAACGACCGCGCCACCCTGTGGCGATTGCGTTACGCGAGCCTGATCGCCTCGACCCTGCAAGGCATGCAGGCGCTTGCCGAAAAGCACCGCATCGACCGCCAGGCGATGGCAATCGGGCCGTTGAACTAGCGGCGATCGGGCCGCACCTCGCGGTTATGTGTCGTGCACGTGGCTAACAGCTGACGCTTGCGCGTCCGTTCAAAGGCGCATCTCACCCGGCAGCGTTACCGGATCATCTTCAACCCGAGGTTTCTGCACGGGCCGTGCATCACGACACGGTCTTGCGCACAGGCTGCCGGTGCCGCGCAGCTGAATTCCACCGTCTACCAACAACGTATTGCGCAGCAAAGGTGTTCGGCGGGCCGCCATCAGCCCATCAGGCCGATGACGGGGTACCGCTGAACGATCAGGCAGCTGTTCGCCTGATCGAAGGGGCGTTCATCTCGCCACCGTGACAGGCGGGCGCCACCCGCGTCGATACCAGAAAGCCTGCCTTGCATTGGTTCGGGCATTGGTGACAAAACGCTTCAGCCGTGTGTGAGAAGTTGGCGCCCAACTCAAGGGCGGGCGACCCAAGGCATCCAGGCGCGCTGCATCTTTCAGGATCGCTGTCGTCGTGCGCGGCGAGATGGGCTGTGCGTCATCCAGTCCGTAGGCTTGCCGCGCCGCATCGGCGGCCAGCGCCTTACGCGTCCGCGGCGATAACTCTTGCAGCCTCTGGCGCGTACTTTGGACCAGGTCGGGGGCGATGACCGGAGTTGAGGCATAGATCTTGCGAGGTACGGGCGGGGTGCGAACGACGCTCTCTACGCCGCGCAGATGTGCATGGAACTCGGTTTGCGGATCCTCGATTTCGGCTTGCAATGCGCGGGTCCTGGCCAGCGCATCGATTGCACCCGGCTTGTCGAAGCGCTCAATCGGATAGGTGGATGTGCGGTGGTATGTGCCGGCCCAGCGCGAATCCCTGAGAAGAACCGCCGGACCATCGGACCACGAGTCGAGAACGACGGCCGAGTCTTGGGCCTCTGCCGAGCCTGGAGGCTGGTACAGCGCGTACATGTGGGCGCACGCTTGGTCACAGACGTTGGTTATCTGCCCGCCACCCTCCATGCGGGCCGCATGCCGGCGTGTGTTGATCGCTGCGTTTTGGTCACAATTGCCTGCGCTGACAGCCAGCGCGCAACCTGCCATCAAATTGATGTCATGTTTCCCGGGCCAGTAAGACAGGAAACTGTAAGACAGGTAACTACAGGTGGAGCTGCGCCCATTGCTGAGCCGAAAATCGCTCTCGATATTGCCTCGTCCATGATGCAAGGCCAGCCGTGTCTCGTGCACCGTTGCCGTAGCGTCGGCCAGGCGTTGACGGTCGCGAACGTCTTCAATGGGCCTGCCGCTGAGGCGCATTCCGAGTTGGTAGGCGGCCTGCTGGACTTCGTGCGGCTGCAGGGTCGGTTTCCCGGAGCGCCTCCGCCTCGCACGGGCAGCGCCGAGTCTCGCCAAGCCCTGCAGGCTAGGCGGCACCGATGGCTCGGGTAAAGGCGCGGGGGCGGTGACCTGCTCTGAGGCAGGGCTTTCGGGATGCTCAGGTGACGCTGCCACGCTCGACCCAGACATCGCCGGCTTTGAAATGCATAGTCCCATGTCGCTCTCCGATCATGAACCCCGCACCCAGTGTGGCAAGGTGCTCGGCGAACGTTGCTGGTTCGCCGAAGTCGTGTGTGGGATCACGAATGATTGGCGCTGGCGCCGCCGCGCATTGGGTTGCTTGGGAATGGAAAATCGCAAGCGCGAAGGGGCGTAGAGAGGCACGACGAATGCCGTTAGTCCAGAGCGACCACGGCCTTGCCGAAGTTCTTGCCGCGCAACACGTCGATCAGGCCCTGCGGGGCGCTGTCCAGGCCGTGCAGCACGTGCTCGCGGTACTGAATTTTGTCTTCGCGCAGCCACTGGCCCATTTCGCGCAGGAAGGCAGGCATCAGGCGGATGAAATCGTGCTGGATGAAGCCGCGCACCGTCAGGCGTTTGCGCAGCACCTGGCCCATGAAGTCGGGCAGGCGATCCGGGCCGGGGTGGGCTTGCCCGCGGCTGTTGTAGGTCGCGATCACGCCGCAGACCGGGATGCGTGCAAAGTCGTTGAGCTGCGGCAGCACCGCATCGAACACCTTGCCGCCAACGTTTTCGAAATAGATGTCGATGCCGTCCGGCGTTGCGGCGCGCAACTGCTCTGCAAAGTCGTCGGCGCGGTGGTCCAGCGCCACCTCCACCTGCAGCGTGTCACGCAGGTAACGTACTTTTTCTTCGCCACCGGCAATGGCGACCACGCGCAGGCCCTGCAGGCGTGCCAGCTGCGCCACCGTGGCGCCGACCGGGCCGCTGGCGGCAGCGACCACCAGCGTTTCGCCGGGCTGTGGCTTGCCGATTTCATGCAGGCCCGCATACGCGGTAAAGCCGGGCATGCCATAGACGCCGAGCGCGGTGCTCAGTGGCAGGTTGTCGTCCTTGGGCAGCTTGCGCAGGGGTGTCGTGGGGGTCAACAGGCTATGCGTCTGCCAGCCGCCGGGCAGCACCAGCAGATCGCCAGGCTGATAGTCGGCGTGATTGGACGCAATGACTTCGCCGACGGTGCCGCCTTCCATCACGGCATCGATGGCCACTGGCGCGGCGTAAGAGGGACCTTCGTCCATGCGGCCACGCATATACGGGTCCAGCGACAGGAAGCGATTGCGGACCAGAATCTGGTCGTGGCCGGTCGGTGCGACGGCGACCTCTTCGATGCGGAAATTGTCGGCGCTGGGTTCTCCGTGCGGGCGCGATGCCAGCACGATGCGGCGGTTGATGATGGACGTCATGGGGAATGGCTCGTAGGCAGTCCGCGCGTGGGCGGTCGGGTGAGCACGGCCGCTGTGCGGCTGCGCGGGAGAGTACTGTCACAGGCGCAGCAGGGTGCATGGTCGGCACACAACGCGACATGCCCCCTGATGCACTAGCGCGTTGCCGATGACTCCGGCGCGCTGGCGCTGTCCAGTTGCGCGATCTGATCGGCACTGAGCGCCACACGTGCGGCTGCCAGCACATCGTGCAACTGGGTCACGCTGGTGGCGCTGACGATCGGCGCGGTCAGGCCGGGGCGTGCGATCAGCCAGGCCAGCGCAATCTGCGCAGGCGTGGCGTTGTGCGTCACGGCCAGATCGTCCAGCGCCTGCAGGATGCGCAGTCCACGCGGGTTGACGTACTGCTTGACCACCGATGCACCGCGTGCGCTGCTCTTGCCAGCGTCGTCGGCGCTGCGATATTTGCCGGTGAGAAAGCCGCTGGCCAGCGAGTAATAGCTGATCACGCCCAGCCCGCGTTCGCGCACGAGGGGCTCCAGTTCGGCTTCGTAACCGGCGCGGTCGTACAGGTTGTATTCCGGCTGCAGGCTTTCGTAGCGCGGCAGCTTGTACTGCTCGGAAATATCCAGCGCATCGCGCAGGCGCGCAGCGCTGTAGTTGGACGCGCCGATCGCACGCACCTTGCCTTGCTCGATCAGTCGGCCGAATGCCGCCAGCGTGGCTTCCAGCGGAATCGATTCGTCGTCTTCGTGCGCCTGGTACAGATCGATCACATCGGTCTGCAGACGCGTCAGCGAATCTTCCACTGCTGCTGCGATGTTGTCCGGCGACAGGCCGGGATGCTCGCTCCACTTGGCGACCTTGGTGGCGATCAGCACCTTGTCGCGCTTGCCGCTGCGCGCAAGCCAGCGCCCGATGATGGTTTCCGATTCGCCGCCGCGATTGCCCGGTACCCAGCCGGAGTAAGCATCGGCCGTATCGATGAGATTGAAGCCGGCATCCACGAATGCATCGAGCAAGGCGAACGAGGTCGCCTCGTCCGCGCTCCAGCCGAACACATTGCCGCCGAAGACGATCGGTTGAACCTGCAGGCCGGAGCGGCCGAGTGCGCGGGGTTGGGTCATCGTGGATGCTCCTGATTCGAACTGGCAACAGGATAGTCACGCACACCGATGTTGCGTGTGACATCTGCGTGGATTCAGCGTTCCGCCGATCGTCCTCAGCAGCTCACGGGATCTGAACATGTCGGCGACGGGGGACGCGGCAACAGGCCTTGTGCGAATGCACGACGGGCACATGGCAGGCCCTGGAGCGCATGCTAGGCTCGCGCTACTTTTTCCCGGATGAGGGTGCTGCGATGATCGGCAACAAGCTGGCCTGTGCATGTGTGATGGGTGTGGTGGTGGCGATGAGCGCGCCGCTGGCGATGGCGGTGAAGCCTGCCGATAGCGCGAGCTTGCCCGCGCCCGACGCCGCATTGCAGGCAGCCATCAACGGCAACTGGCGCGACCGCGTGTACGTGCAGCGCGATCAGTATCGCCATCCCGGTCAGACGTTGGCGTTCTTCGGCATCAAGCCGACCCAGACCGTCATCGAAATTACTCCCGGCGGCGGCTGGTATTCGGAAATCCTGGCGCCGTACCTGCGCGAAAAGGGCAAGTACGTGGCTGCGGTGGTCGACCCGGCGTCGGCACCGGAAGGCCGCAGCCGCGATTACGCGCAGCGTGCGCGCGACGAGCTGGAGAAGAAGTTCCATGCCAAGCCGGAGGTGTATGGCAAGCCCTCGCTCGTGTCGTATGTGCCCAAGTCGCCGTCCTTTGGCGTGGACAACTCCGCCGACCTGGTGCTGACCTTCCGCAACGTGCACAACTGGCGCATGGCCGGCACTGCCGAGGCGATGTTCGCCGGCTTCTACAAGGTGCTCAAGCCCGGCGGCGTGCTTGGCGTGGTCGAACATCGCGCCAAGGCCGATGTGCCGGCCGACGACAAGAGCGGCTACGTTGGCCAGGCACAGGTGATTGCAATGGCCGAAGCCGCCGGTTTCACCCTGGTTGGCAAGAGCGAGGTCAACGCCAACCCGCGCGACACCAAGGACTACCCGGGCGGTGTATGGACGCTGCCGCCCAGCAACAGCCATGACAAGGCCGACGATGCCAAGTACCAGGCCATCGGCGAGAGCGACCGCATGACCTTGAAGTTCGTCAAGCGCTGACGCCCGGCTGCATGCCGGCGCGTTGCGCGTGTCGGCATGCAGATGTTTGACGTCATCGGGTATGTGCAGCGCGTCGCGCAACAGGATTGGCAATGTTGGTGTTGTTGAACAAACCCTACGGTGTGCTCTCGCAATTCAGCGACCGCTCGCAGCCGCCCAAGCGCACGCTGGCCGAATTCGGCTTGCCGCCCGATGTGTATGCCGCAGGCCGTCTGGACCATGACAGCGAAGGCTTGCTGTTGCTGACCGACGACGGTGCATTGGCGCATCGGCTGACCGACCCGCGCCACAAACAGCCCAAGACGTACTGGGTCCAGGTGGAGGGCGCGCCGCAGCCCGAACAACTCCAGGCGTTGCGCGACGGGGTGGTGCTCAACGATGGACCCACCCGGCCGGCACAGGTGCGCATGCTCGACCCGGCACCGCAGCTGTGGCCGCGCGATCCTCCGGTGCGCGTGCGCAAGACCGTGCCCGATGCCTGGCTGGAGCTGCAGATCACCGAAGGCCGCAACCGTCAGGTGCGGCGCATGACCGCGGCGGTGGGCTTGCCGACCTTGCGCCTGGTGCGCGTGGCCATCGGCGATTGGCGGCTGGACGCGCTTGCACCTGGGCAGTGGCGCGCTGAAGACACGGCCAGCGCGCGCCCGAGCCGGAGCCGGCGCTGAAGTGTGGCGTCTGTGGCGGGCGCGGTACGCGTGGCATTGCGTTAACGCGTGTAGCCGCTGGCAGGACGTTCGCGTCGCCAGCGGGCGCAATGACCGGAGCGTGTGATCGGGGAGATCCTGTTCTTGTCTCCCGCTTCGCCTGAGCCACGCATGGCCGACCGTTATTCGATGGGTTCGATGGTCGTCCCATCATCTGACGCAGACGGCACGCAGCGTGGGCCCCTCAATCGCTACATCGATGCATTGCGCTGCACGCAGACATGCATGCCACAAACGAAAAACGCCACGGCTTGGTGCCGTGGCGTTTTTGCATGACTTCGCGCGATGGCTTATTCGATGCCGTCGCTCGGGGTCACTGCACCGCGGCGCTGGTAGGCCGCACGGCGTGCGTTGGCATTGCTGGCATGTTCGCGATCCAGACGATGCACATTGCCGCCGAGCACCTGCTGGTCACGCTGACGCTTGCGGTACACCGCATAGCCGATCAGGCCCAGGCCTGCGACCGCGGCGGCAACCGTCACGGCCGGGTTGCGCTTGACCAGTTTGCTGGCGGCCTTGCCGCCGGTGCGCACTGCGCCGAGTGCGGCGCCGGTCTTGAGCCATTCGCTTGCGCTCGGTCCGAAATGACGCAGGCTGCTGCCGGCGTGGCGTGCCTGATCGCCCGCATTTGACGCGGCATGACGCAGCTGGTCGCCCGCAGTGCCGGCCAGTTCCAGGGCACGCTCCAGGGCGCGTTCGGTGATCACAGTCAGCTTGCTCATCGGAGGCGTTTCCTTTCTGAGTACGTGATCTGCAGTCTGTGCGCTGATGCGTATAGGCGGCGTTAGCGGACCGGGTGCCGTTTGGCTTACGGTTAGGTAGTGCGCCGCGGTGGATTCCGAGTGCCCGTCTGTTTCACCGCCGCCGCGGGTCTGTGCGTTTCAGGTGCCGCGTGGTTTTGTTCTGTGGGTTGCTGCAGCTGTCCGCGCCGCAGGAGATTGCGAGCGCCTGTCTGTTTCACCGCCGCCGCGGGTCCATGCGTTTCAGGTGCCGCGTGGCTTTGCTCTGTGGGTTGCTGCAGCTGTCCAGGGATCATCCGGCCACGGATGCCTCGGATACCGCCCCTTCATCTCTTTTTTAACGTCCGGATACGTATTCGCCCAGAAACTCTTCAAGTCCTGGGTCACCTGCAACGGCCGCCCGCCGGGCGACAGCAGGTGCAAGGTCAACGGGATGCGGCCGTCGGCGATGCGTGGGGTTTCGGCCAGGCCGAACAGTTCCTGCAGTTTGACCGCCAGCACCGGCGGTAGCGGTTGGCCGGCGTGGTCGAGGGCATAGCTGATGGGGCGCTCCATGCCGGAGGGCACGCTGATGCGGGTGGGCGCATGGCGGTCGATCCACTGGCGGCGCTCCCAGGGCAGCGCGCTCTTCAGTGCTTCGCCCAGGCTGGCCTCATCCAGCGCGTCCAGGCGGGTCTTGCCGGCGAAGGCAGGGCGTAGCCAGGTGTCCAGCGTCTCCAGCAGTGTGGCATCGGAGAGATCGGGCAGCGCCAGCTCTGGCATCCATCTGTGCAGCGACTGCACGCGGGCGCGCCACTGCTGCAGGTTTTCTGTCCACGGCAGGGCGTCCAGGCCGAGTTGACGCACTGCGTCGGTGAGCGCGGCCGCGGCATGTGCCGGGTCGACGCGGCCGGCCGGGCGGCTGTCGAGCACGATGCGGTCGAAGCTGGATTGGCGGCGGGCGACCAGGGCCCGCTTGTCCGCGTCCCACTGCACCACGTCCTGCTGCACGAAGCGCTCGGGCAGGCTGCGACGCAGGTAGACCTCATCCACCGGCGCGGCGCGCAGCAACAGCGCATCCTTGGCTTCATAGCGCAGTTCGCTAGCCACCAGCCACGGTTCGCCGCGCAGATCGCTATGGTCGAACAGGCGCGCGATGCGGCCGTTGGCGAGCAGGTAGCGCAGCGGGTCGGCGTGGTGGCGTACGGCGATGCGATCGGGAAATGCGTGCGACAGCAGGTCGCCGAGCGCGTGCGCCTCCACGCTGGATGGCGGGGCGCTGTCGCAGCGCAGCCGGCGCCGCCATTGTTTGGCAGCGCTGTCGATGGCAGCCAGGCCGCCACGATCGGCGTCGGCCGCGCTGCGGCCCTGACGAAATGCCGCCAGCGCCCGCCAACGCGCGGCCAGCCCATCGCCACCCTGGCGCAGTGGGTCGCGCGCTTCCAGCAGCGCGGCCAGGTCGCAGGCCAGCGCCACACGCGGCGCATCGCCGGCCTGCGCCAGCATCGCCGCCAGGCGTGGATGCGTGCCCAGCGCGAGCATGCGCCGGCCGAGCGTGGTGATGCCGCCGCTTGCGGTGAGCGCGCCCAGCCGCCGCAGCAGCTCGTGCGCGGCGGCCAGTGCGCCACTGGGCGGCGCATCGACAAAGCGCAGTGCGCTGCTGCCCCAGGCGGCCAGTTCCAGCGCCAGGCCGGCCAGTTCCACCTGGGTGATCTCGGCACGGCGCTGCGGTTCCAGCCGTTGCGACTGCGGCCACAGCCGGTAGGCCCAGCCGCTGGCGACACGTCCGGCGCGGCCGGCGCGCTGGTCGGCCGAAGCCTGCGCAATGGCGGTCACGTCCAGCCGCGAAAACCCGCTGTTGGGGTCGTAATGCGGCTCGCGCGCCAGCCCGCTGTCGATCACCACGCGCACGCCGGGCAAGGTGACCGAAGATTCGGCCACGTTGGTGGCCAGCACCACGCGGCGGCGGCCTTGCGGGTCGGGCTGCAGTACCTGGCTTTGCGCCTCCACCGACAGCTCGCCGTGCAGCGGCAGCACCTGCACCGCCGGATCCAGCGCCTCCTGCAGTGCGCGATGCACCCGCGCGATCTCGCGCTGGCCGGGCAAAAACACCAGCACGTCGCCGGGATGCGTGGACAACGCGTGCTCCACCGCGCGCCGCGTCTGCGGCTCCAGCGCTTCGTCGCGGCGCGCCGGAAAGTGCGCAATCTCCACCGGGAAACTGCGCCCGGCACTGCTCAGCCGCGGCGCTTCCAGAAAGCCGGCCAGGCGTTCGCCATCCAGCGTGGCCGACATCGCCACGATGCGCAGGTCATCGCGCACCTGCGCCTGCACATCCAGCGCCAGCGCCAGACCCAGGTCGCCGGCCAGATGGCGTTCGTGGAATTCGTCGAACAGCAGCGCGCCGACGCTTTCCAGCATTGGGTCGTCCTGGATCAGCCGGGTCAGGATGCCTTCGGTGACGACTTCGATGCGGGTGCGCGCGGAGGTCTTGTTCTCGAAGCGGATGCGGTACCCCACCGTTTCGCCGACCGGCTCGCCGAGCTGGCGCGCCATGAACTGCGCCGCGCTGCGGGCCGCCACGCGGCGCGGCTCGAGCATCACGATCCTGCGGCCGGCCAGCCACGGCGCGTCCAGCAACGCCAGCGGCACCTGGGTGGTCTTGCCGGCGCCGGGCGGGGCTTCCAGCACCAGCCGCGGATGCGCAGCGAGACTGTCGCGGATCTGCGGCAACAACGGGGAGATCGGAAAAGCAGGGTCGGTCATGCGCGGGAAGGATACGTTTGTGCTGCATAGAGTGCGACAGAGACCTGTGCGCGACTGCCGGCAGCCCGCTGCGTTCCGGCTCACCACAATACAGCGCACGAAACGCTCCACGCTGCAGCGAAACATCGGGTGCGAGAGACGTAATCGCAGCGCTAAATCGGAAATCCCCGTATCCCACTTGGTCAAGGTCTTTCCACAATCGGCAGGCCACTCCGCCAATCCAGAGACGCTATGAACGACTACGGTTCCTATCGCTACCTGCCTGCCGATGGTTGGTACGCTACCTATCCCCAAGTGACCGATACCGACCAGGTGCGCGTCTTCCAACGTGTGGCGCTATGGCGGGTTGCCCCGCACGGTACCATCGTGGGTCTGATCTCCTCGCCCGACGGTGACCAGGAGGACATCGAGTCGCAGCTTCTCAGTGCCCCGCGCGGACAAGGCGTCCACTACATCCACATGGATGATATGACCGAACAAGAACGCGAGCAGATCCGCAACAGACGTTTCAGCTGATCGCACCTGCTGCGTTTTGGGCGCCGTCACGCGTGATCTGACGACGACGGTACGGATGGCGCATGGCCATTCGTGCCGTGGTGGCGATTTAGAGCGTGCGTGCGGTTCTCATGCTCTTGCGCCGACAAAGGGCATCCGCTGGACAAGCGCCAGCGGCCAAGCGCGTGCGCTGAAGATCATCCCGCTTCGCGCATCCGGGCGGTCAGGCCCTTGAGGAAGGCGCGCAGCAGCTGGTCGCCGCAGGGGCGGAAATTCTTGTGGCCGGGTTGGCGAAACAGTGCGGAGAGTTCCGGCTTGGACAGCGGGAAACCGGCGCTGGCGAAGATGGCGTGCATGTCGACGTCCTTCAATTCGAAGGCCACGCGCAGCTTCTTCAACACCAGGTTGTTGCCGACGCGGGTTTCCAGCGGGCGTGGCGGCTGGCTCTCGTCGCGGCCGCGGAAGCGCAGCACCAGGCCGTCGAGAAAACGCGCCAGCATCGCATCGGTGCAGGGCTCAAAGCCCGGCTCGTCTTCCTTCTTCAGCCAGGCCTGTACCTGCGGCTTGTCGAGCGCGAACTCGGGGTCGGCCAGGTGGGTGATGTCCACCACCTTGTCGTCGCTGAGGTCGAGCATATAGCGGATGCTGCGCAGTACATCGTTGTGGATCATGACCGTTCCGGTGCCCCGGCCTGTCGCCGGAAAGCGGCCATTCTACGGGGCTTGAGTGAAACCGGTCTGACACCGTGCGCAGGGGGTCATGCGCACCGGCAGCGATGGAAGCGCAGGCCGTCGTGCAGACGGGCCCGAATTGCCTGCACTGCGGCACGACGCAGCGCTCAGCTGCCGCGATAGGTGGAGTACCCGTACGGGGACAGCAGCAGCGGGACATGGTAGTGGCCGTCGTCGGCGATGCCGAAGGCGATCGGGATGCAGTCCAGGAACGGTGGATCGGCCAGCGCCATGCCGGTTGCCTGCCAATAGCGGGCGAGGTCGAATTCCAGCCGGTAGCGGCCGGGTTGCAGCGCGAGAGCGGCCAGGTCCGGGCAGCGGCCGTCGGGATTGGTCACGCCCTCGAAGTGCAGCGTCTCGCCGGCGAACAACCGCAGCGGCACGCCCGCGGCGGGGCGGCCGCTGGCGGTGTCCAGCACGTGCGTGGACAGCGTGCTCATGCCACTGCCTGGGTGGGCTGCGGCCATTGGCCGACGAATTCGGGTTGGTCGTAGGCCAAGTACTGGTCGACGACGGCCTGGCGGTCGTCCAGGAACAACTGGTCGGCCACTGCGCGGGCCAGCCGCGGCAGTGCTACCTTCAGCCCGGACAGCGCGGCGGCCGATGGGCCGTGATTGATCAGCGCCGAATAGTTGAAGGCGAACAGCCCATGCAGCAGCGCGGCATCGTCAGGCGTGCGTGGCAGCAGTTCGAAACCGGGGCCCAGATAGGGGTGTGCGTCCAGCACCGGATTGGCCTGGCCCGGCGGTGGCCGATAGCGGTCGCCCCAACAGGCGATGCGCCCGGACAGCGCGGCCAGTTCCGGACGCAGCTGCGGATCGGTGACCAGGCCGGTGGCGATGGCAAGGAAATCAAAGCGGTGTTCGCGCTGCGGCGTGCGCACGACGATCTCGTCATCGCGTTCGGCCACGTCCAGCCACGGCGCGCCAAGATGCAGCGCGAAGCCGGCATGCGCACAGGCGCGCTGGAAGGTGTCGTTGGTGGGCGGTTGGTTGTGCGCGAAGAAGCTGGCCATCATCCGATACTTGTCTGCATCCGGCAGCGCCAGAAAACGCGGAATGATGCCGGCCTGTTCCATGTGCCGGAACGGATTGATGCGCGGCAATTCGCTACGCCGCACGAACACCTCGGCACTGGCGACGCCTTGTTCGAGCGCAAAGCAGGCATTGTCGAAGGCCGAGGCGCCGCCGCCCAGAATGCCCACACGCTTGCCGGCCAGTGCGGCGAAATCGATCTGGCCGGACGTGTGCGCGTAGCGGTGCGCGGGCAGGGCGCGGCTGATCCACTCGGGCACCACCCACTGGCCCCCGCCCTGGATGCCGGTGGCCAGAATCAGTTTGCGCGTGAGCAGGGGGGCGCCCATCGCCAGATGCAGGCGATGGATACCCGGTGCGAAGTCCGGCTCCACGCGGACCAGGCGGGTGGCGTTGCGCACCGGTAAGCGCAGCGTTGTGCGATACCAGCGCAGATAATCCATCCAGCGCGCGCGCGGAATCTTGTCCAGCGCATCCCATGCGGCGCTGCCGTACTGCGCCTCCCACCACGCGCGGAAGGTGAGCGATGGCACGCCCACATCGATCGAGGTGATGTGCTTGGGCGTGCGCAAGGTCTGCATGCGCGCGTAGGTCACCCACGGACCTTCCTGGCCCGCCGGGTTTTCGTCGATCACCAGCAGGTTGTGCACACGCTCGCGTTGCAGCGCGAACGCCGCCCCCAGGCCGCTCTGCCCGGCGCCGACGATGATGACGTCGTAGACGTGCCCGCTCGGATGCACGCGCGGTTGCACCCAGGCATCGCCGCCGTGGGCCAGGCATTGCAGGTCGTGGGCGAGGGTACGTTCGAGGTGGGCCAGGCTCATGGCAGTGCCTCCAGGCGCAGGTGAACGATCTTGCCGATTTCGGCGATGGCGGCGGCGATCTCTGCATTGCGCGCGGCCCCCAGCCGCTGCGCCAGCGCGGCCAGAATGCCGGCCTTGTCGTGCAGCCGCACGCAGATCACGAACGGAAATCCGAAACGGTGGCGATAGGCCTGATTGAGCGCGTGGAAGCGCTTGAATTCGTCCTCGCTGAGCCGGTCCAGCCCGGCCGAAGCCTGCTCCGCGGCCGATGCTTCGGTGAGCGTGCGGTCGATCGCGGCCTTGCCGGCCAGCTCGGGGTGGGCGCGGATCAGTGCGACCTGATCTTCCTGCGATGCATCCCGCACCACCTGCATCAGGCCGCGGTGCACATCGGCCAACGGTCGCCGCCGCAGCGCACGTTCAACCACCCACGGCGAGTGCTCGAACAGGTCGCGGTAGCGCGCCAGGAAGGCGGCATCGTCCAGCGCGGGGTCGTCGACCACGCTCATGCGTGCGTGCCTTGCAACGAGACATGCGCGGCCACCACTTTCCAGCCGTCGGCAAAGCGTACCCAGCTCTGGCTTTGCCGCCCGCGTGCACTGCTGCCCTCGCGAATGAATTCTGCGTGCGTAGTAGCAAAGTCATGCCCGAAGCCGTGTATCTGCACATGTGCGAGCTGGCGTTGCGGCGAACCACCGCGGCCGCTGCGAAATGCGCGGATCGCATCGATGCCGTACAACACTTCGCCCACGCCATAGCGCACCGTGCTGGGCGCTGCATGAAACAGCGCATCCATCGCCGCAATGTCGTCGCGCATCAGCGCGGTTTCGTAGGCATGGAAGGCGGCCGTCACTTGCGCGATCACCTCGGGCAGATCGATCTCGGAGGCCGCAATGCTCATGCCGGGTGCACCTGCAGCCAATGGCGCGCAATATCGATGCGGCGCGCAATCCAGGCGTCGCCGCTGGCCAGTACATGATCGACAAAGCGCGCCAGCGCCGCCGCGCGTGCCGGCTTGCCCACGATGCGCCCGTGCAGGCCGATCGAAAGCATGCGCCCGCCTTCGCTGCGCAACTGTTCGAAGCTGTCGCGCAGATAGCGGAAGAACGGCTCGCCATCGGCAAAGCCGTTATAGGCGACGAATTTCATATCGTTGGCATCCAGCGTGTACGGCACGATCAACTGCGCACGGCCGTGGCGGTGGTCGTAGTACGGCACATCGTCGGCGTAGCTGTCGGCGTCGTAGACAAAGCCACCTTCTTCGGCAATCAGGCGGGCGGTGTTGGGGCTGGTGCGGCCCTGATACCAGCCCAGCGGCCGGCTGCCGGTGACGCGCGTATGCACGGCGATGGCCTGCGCGATATGCGCGCGTTCGGTGGCCTCGTCCACGTGTTGATAATCGATCCAGCGCAGACCGTGGCTGGCGATTTCCCACTGGGCCGCCTGCATCGCGGCCACCGCGTCCGGATTGGATGCCAAGGCCTGCGCCACCCCGAACACCGTCACCGGCACGTTGCGTGCAGTGAACAAGCGATGCAGCCGCCAGAAGCCGGCGCGGCTGCCGTATTCGTACAGGCTTTCCATGGCCATGGCGCGTGCGCCGGGGTGCGCGTGCGCACCGACCATTTCGGACAGGAACGCTTCGGAACCGGCATCGCCATTGAGCACGCAGTTTTCCGCGCCTTCTTCGTAATTGATCACGAACTGCACTGCGATACGCGCGCCGCCCGGCCATTGCGCCGCGGGCGGCGTGGCGCCATAGCCGAGCAGGTCGCGCGCAGCGTTCATGCCTGCGCTTCCGCGTGCCAGGCGGCCAGTGCCGCTTCCACCGCCAGGCCGTGCGTGCAGGCATCACCTTCGGCGCGCAGTACCGCTTCCAGTGCGGCCAGGGTGATCAGCACCTTGTGCTTCATGGCGTTGTAGCCCATCGCGCCGATGCGCCAGATCTTGCCCTGCAGCGGCCCGAACGCGGTGCCGATCTCGATCTCGAAATCCTCGCGCATGCGGCGGCGCACCGCCTCGCCGTCGATGCCAGGCGGAATCACCACGCCGGTGACATTGGTCATGCGATGCGCATCGTCGCCGAACACTTCCAGCCCCAACGCGCGGATACCTGCACTGACCGCGCGCCCGGCCGCCGCGTGGCGCGCGAAGCGTGCATCCAGGCCTTCCTGCAGGGCCACGCGTGCGCATTCGCGGGCGCCGTACAGCATGGTGGTGGCTTCGGTGTGGTGATTGAGGCGCTTGTCCGACCAGTAATCCATGATCATCGCCAGGTCGAAATAGTTCGAGGCGATGCGCGGGCCGCTGCCGTTGGCGATGTCGGCGCGCACGATGCCGCGTTCGACATGGCGACGCGCGAAGATGGCCTCGGCCGCGCGCTCGGACACGGTGATCGGCGCCGAGCCGGATGGCCCGCCCAGGCATTTCTGCAAACCGCCGGTGACCACGTCCACCTCCCAGCGGTCGCTGGCGACGGGCATGCCGCCGATGGTGGCGGTGGCGTCCACATAACTCAGCGCGCCAGCTGCGCGGCACAACGCACCGACGCCATCGAGCGGCTGGGCCATGGTGGTGGAGGTGTCGCCGTGCACGGTGGCCACCAGCCTGGGCGCCACGCGCTCGATCGCCTCGGCAATCGCGCTCAGCGGCAGTACCTGGCCCCATGACGCATCCACCGTGTGGACCTCGGCGCCGAGGCGGCCCAGGATTTCGGTGAGCAGCAACCCGAAGCGGCCGAAGTTGAGCACCAGCACGCGCTCGCCGGGGCTGACCAGCGACACCAGCGCCGCTTCGATGCCGGCGCGCGCGGTGCCATCGACCAGGAACGTCCAGCGATTCTCGGTGCCGAACAATGGCCGGTACAGCGCCATCACCTCGTTCATGTAGTTGGTCATTTCCGGATCGAACTGCCCCAGCAGATCGGCGGCCATCGCACGCAGCACGCGCGGATGCGCATTGACCGGGCCCGGGCCCATCAACAGGCGCTGCGGGGGATCGAGTTCGCCAAAGGTGTGCAGCTGACGCAGATCAGGTGACAAGGGGTTCTCCCAGGTGTTCGATGAAATGGCGCATGACCGCCAGTGCAATCTCGGCATCGGCCGGATCGACATGCTCGTCCGGATGATGGCTGATCCCGCCGGCGCAGCGCACGAACAGCATCGCAGTCGGGCACAGCGCCGCCATCACCATGGCATCGTGGCCCGCACCGGAGACCAGCTGGCGCGGTGCGATGCCTTGCGCGGCAACCGCATGTTCCAGCCGCGTGATCAGTGCCGGCGCGCAGGGGCTGGCAGCCAGTGTCTGCAGCGGCTCGATGGCGATGGCGATGCCGCGGTGGATGGCGATCTGCGCCAGTGCCTGTTCGATCTGATGCACGGCGGCATCGCGGCTCGCGTCGCTGCCGGCGCGCACGTCCAGCGTGCAGTCCACACGCCCCGGCACCACATTGGTGGCGCCGTGTGCCACCTGCAGCGTGCCGACGGTGGCAACCAGATCGCTGCTGCCTACGCGCGCGATGCGCTCGATGGCCAGCAGCGCTTCGGCGGCGGCGCTCAACGCGTCGCGGCGCAGTGACATGCTGGTGGTGCCGGCATGCCCGGCGCGGCCCTCGAAGCGCAGCGCGAAGCGCCGCTGCGCGGCGATGGCGCTGACGATGCCGAGCGGCAATCCTTCGGCTTCCAGTACCGGGCCTTGTTCGATATGCGTTTCCAGATACGCCAGCACGCTGCCCGGCGCGCGGGCGGCGCGCTGCACGTGGGCGATGTCCAGGTTCCACGCGGCCAGGGCGCTGGCCACCGTGATGCCGGCGGCGTCGGTGACCGCCAGCCTGGCGGGATCGAGCGTGCCGGCCACCGCGCCGCTACAGAACATGGACGCGGGAAAGCGCGAGCCTTCCTCGTCGCCGAAGGCGATGACCTCGATGGCGAACGGTAGTCTGCGCCCCTGTGCATGCAGCGCAGCGACGCATTCGATCCCGAGCAGGATGCCGAGCGGGCCGTCGTAGCGCCCGGCATCGCGCACGCTGTCCAGGTGGCTGCCGATCAGCAGCGCCGGCGTGTCTGGCCGCGTGCCGGCGTACCGGCCCACCAATGTGCCGAGGGGATCGATGCGCACCTGCATGCCGGCCGCCTTCATCCAGGTGCTCACCTGTTCCACCGTGGCGCGGTGGGCAGGACCAAGCCAGCCGCGGAATAGCCCGGTATCGCTATCGCTGTAGGACGCAACGCCCAGCGCGTCGCAGCGTGCCACCGCACGCGCACCGCCAGGAGCGGTGAGGTCGGCGGTTGCTTGGCGGGACGGCAGGGCAGCGGGCATCGACAGGACCAACGGGGCTCGTGGAGCCTTCAACAGCGGTCCAGGAGCAGGCGGGAGAGGTGACGCTTGGACTATAGGGAGGCAGTCCTGTCGCCATCAAAGAGTTTTTTCGCGGGCTTGTGCTGCAAAAAATGCAACGCGGTACAGGCGCCCCGCTGGCCTGGTGCTGCCGCGGCAGGCATGCCCTTGCGACGACCTCATCCAGCGAATGCGTGCGCGTGCCAGCGGCACCTCGGCCACGGTCTTGCCCGCACCGGTTGGCGGCAACGCCGCGAATGCACCGCAACGCCGTGGGCGCTGCGTCACGCGCAGCCCATGCGCCACACGCCGCGCGAAGGAAAACCTCGGAACGTGCCCATGGGGCGGGGCGGCTGTTAATACGGTTCGGGAGGATCGCACCGCAACTGCGTCAGCTGATCGACTGCATGGCGTTGTTGCGGTCAGGCGCGCCTTCGCGCGCGTGCGGCAGCCAACGGCATGGCGGGGCTGCCTGGCGCCGCTCAACCGCCGTCCGCACATCCAAGGTCGTGCCGTAACGCAGCCACGCACTCGTCCACGAAGGTGCGCACCTTCGACGAGCCGCGGCGGCCTTCGACATGGACCACGTGCACCGGTTCGGGCGCGATTTCGAAGGCATCCAGCACGCTGACCAGCGTTCCGTTTTGCAGGTGTTGGCGGACCTGGTAGGACGGCACTTGCGTGAGGCCCCACCCATCCACTGCGGCAACGATGGCGGCGTTGAATGCGCTGACGCTCAGGCGCGAGGCAACGTCCACCTCATGCGCACGGCCATCCAGACGAAACGCCCACTTGGGCGCGCGTTCGGCCGCGGAGGTGGAAATCGTTGCGTGCTGCGGCAGCCTGTCCGGGTGCTGCGGTATGCCGTGTTCTGCAAGATAGCCGGGCGAGGCACAGACCATGCGACGGACGCTGCCGACCGGGATGGCAGTCAGCGACGAATCGGGCAACGTGCCGATCCGGATCGCCACATCGATGCCTTCCTCCAGCAGCGGCACGACGCGGTCCACCAGCAGTGTCCGTGCGCGCATCGCCGGGTAGCGGCTGAGGAAGTGCGCCACGACAGGTGTGACATGCAGTGCACCGAACATCTGCGGGGCAGTCACGGTGAGCAAGCCGCTGGGGAGCGTATGCAGCCCAGCGGCGCGGCTTTCGACATCCTCCAGCTCGGCCAACAGGCGCCGGCAGTCGCTTGCATACTGCTGGCCTGCCGCGGTGAACCGCATGGTGCGTGTGCTGCGCACCACCAGCAGCACGCCCAGCCG
Source organism: Xanthomonas sp. NCPPB 1062 (assembly GCF_041481705.2). NCBI lineage: Bacteria > Pseudomonadati > Pseudomonadota > Gammaproteobacteria > Lysobacterales > Lysobacteraceae > Xanthomonas > Xanthomonas sp. NCPPB 1062. The sequence continues at coordinate 343,659 of NZ_CM192987.1, forward strand.
CGCTTCCAGCTGCGCGATGGTGCGCGTGACTGTGGCGGTGGAAATGCCGAGATGGCGTGCGACACCCGCAAAGCTGGTGTGCTCGGCCAGCGCGGCAAACAGCGTCATTTCCTGGATGCGGTCCACCTGCGCCTCGACTTCGACAATCACCTTCGACCGGGCACGCAGCCTAGCAGCCCGATGTGAGCAACCCCTGGATGCCGCATGCGCCATGCAGCGCATGCAAACGCAACAGTGGCCGCGGCATTGCGTGCGATGCAATGCTCAATTGAATCCCAGGGTGGTTCTCGTGCTGGACCGGCGCACCTAGCATGGCCGCCTTTCCACACGCTTTGCCGCACCAGCATGCACGCCGACCCACGCATCAATTCCCACCGGCAACATGCGCCGGCGTTACACGGGCGCCGCTCCATCCTGCGCCTGGGGTGGATTGGCACGGCACTGGCCCTGGGGGCCGGCAGATTGCGTGCAGCCGACACTTCCGGCTCATACACCCCACCACTTGACGGAGGCAGCATGTCCCACGACTCCACCCAGCGCATCAGGTATCGCACCCAGCAGGTTGGCGATGTCCAGGTGTTCTATCGCGAGGCAGGGCGCAAGGACGCACCGGTCCTGTTGCTGTTGCATGGGTTTCCCAGTGCCAGCCACATGTTCCGCGACCTGATGCCGCTGCTGGCAAGCCAATACCGTCTGATCGCCCCGGATCTCCCCGGCTTCGGCATGACCAAGGCACCGCCGCGTGGGCAGTTCGATTACACCTTCGAGGCGCTCTACAAGGTGATCGAAGGCTTTACCGACGCCTTGGGGCTGACGCGTTATGGCCTGTACCTGTTCGACTACGGTGCACCGGTCGGCTTCCGCCTTGCGGCCGCGCATCCGGAACGGGTGAGCGCCATCATCAGCCAGAACGGCAATGCCTACCTGGAGGGGTTCAGCGACCAATGGGACGCCTGGCAAGCCTACTGGCGTGAGCCAAGCGCCGCCAATCGCGAGGCCTGCCGTGCATCGTTGTCGCCGCAGACCATTCGTGAGTGGCAGTACGGTACCGGTGTCGCGCCCGGGGCACTGTCGCCGGATGGCTACATGCTGGATATCGCCTACATGGCGCGCCCGGGCGCCGAAGAAATCCAGCTCGACCTGATTCTGGATTACCGCAGCAACGTGGCAGCGTACCCGGCATTCCAAGCGTATTTTCGTACCCATCAGCCGCCATTGCTGGCCGTGTGGGGCAAGCACGACCCAGCCTTTATCCCGGCCGGCGCGCAGGCCTACCGCAAGGATCTGCCAAAGGCCGAAGTGCACCTGCTGGACACGGGGCACTTTGCACTGGAGACGCATGCGGTGGAGATTGCGCACTCCATCAGTGAGTTCTTGTCGCGTACGCTCGCGCCGTCTGTATGACGCGTGGCCGTGGCCGTGTTGATGCCACTGCATTGCCAACGTGCGCTGAGGTCCAACGGCGCTGCCTGACACAGGATCGCCAAATGCTGCCGTTCTGGAGCGGCCTTGCACTGCCTCGAGATGTGGTTGGTAGTCCAGTGTGAGATGGCGCACACTCACACTGGAGCAGACGGTACGGGGCTTGGAGCACCTAACAAAAACGACTGCGCAGCCGCCAGGCGGGCGCGGCCGGTGCCCGGAACCGGCATGTACCGCGCGTACACTGCGGTTCTGAGCGCCCCGTCCGCGCCCACCTGACGGCGGCGCGCGACGTGCTGTTGGCCGCGCTCAGTCTGCCGACAGCGACCCCAGGGTGAAGCCGGAAACCGCATTGACCTTGCCACGCCACAACACGCCACGGTTGCTTGGCAGCGGCTGGCCGCCCGGTGAGAAGCAACGCGCATCGATCAGGTGGATGAACTGCGGCGGCGTGCTGCTCTGCTGCGCATCGTCTTCGGAATCGTAGATGCTGGCGTGGCTGGCAAACGCGCGACGGATATCTTCTCTTTCATCGGCCGCGCCGGGGTAGGCCGCAGAGAACTCCTGCGCAAATGCCTCGAAATACCGCTTGCCGCTGACCAACTGGCCGGAAATGACGATGCCTTCGACAAACAGCGTGACGCCGAACTGCACGTCCGAGGTGTTGGCAATGCCGACCAGCTTCTGCAGATACCAATCCACGCTCTGGCCATCGAACGCCAGCTTGACGTCTTCCAGCGACGGTTGATGTTGATCTTGGTCTGTCATGTTGCTCTCCTTGAGTGGATTGGACGACGCGTTAGCCGTAACGCAGATGTGGATGGCGCGCCGTTGGCGTGCCTAAGCATGGCACACGGATCGCCAAGGTTGCCGTGGTTGGGTTCGCTACGAAGGCTCCGGCACGACGGTCTTGCGACACATGGACACTTTCACCCGGTGCATGCCCATGGCGCGCATGGGGCGAGCGACCGCAGCGGAACGACCGCCCTAGTCACCACCCCGCCACCACCCCATCGGAGCGCGGATCACTGGCGCCGCTGATCACGCCATCGACCTCACGCACCAAGGCACCGGCATGCCCCATCACCGCGCTGTACGCCGGCAGCAGTTCCACCGCATGCCCGGCGTTGCGCAGGGCTTGCACGACGGCCGGGTCGAAGCGGTCTTCCAGCTTCAACGCCGTGCTGTCTTCGCCCCAGGTGCGGCCGAGCAGCCAGCGCGGTGCGCTGACCGCCTGCTGCAGCGGCATGCCGAAGCGGGCGTAGCGGGAGAACACGGCGGCCTGGGTTTGCGGTTGGCCTTCGCCGCCCATGGTGCCGTAGGCCATCACGCGGCCATCGTCGAAGGTGGCCAGTGCCGGGTTGAGGGTGTGGAAGGGTTTGCGGCCTGGGGCAAGGGCGTTCCAGCCATCGGGGGCGAGGCGAAAGCTGCAGCCTCGGTTCTGCCAGGTGATGCCAGTGCGCGGCAGCACCAGGCCGGAGCCGAATTCGAAGTAGGTGGACTGGATGCAGCTGACCGCGCGGCCGTGCGCGTCGATGGCGCCGAACCAGACGGTGTCGCCTGCTTGCGAGGGCTGTGGCCACGGCAGTGCGGCGCTCATGTCGATGCGTGCGGCGAGCGCATCGAGTGCGGTGCTGTCGTCGAGCAGGGCTTGCGCGTCGAGCGTCATCCAGGCGGGGTCGCCCAGGTGTGCGTCGCGGATCAGGAACGCCTGCTTGCTGGCTTCGATCAGCCCGTGCAGGTGTGCGTAGCTGTCTGCGTCTTCCACCTTCAGGCGATCGAAGAGCGCCAGGATCAACAGCGAGGCGAGCCCCTGCGTGGGGGGCGCGTGGTTGTAGAGGCGCGCGCCCTGGATGACAACCGATAACGGCACGCTGACGTCGGCGCGATGGATCGCCAGGTCGTGTGCGCTGAGCGGGCTGTCCAATGCCTGCAGGTCTGCGGCGATATCGTGTGCGATCGCGCCACGATAGAAACTCTCCAGCCCTTCATCGGCGAGCCGCTGCAGGGTGCGCGCGAGCTGCGCCTGGTGCAGCAGCGCGCCTTCGCCCAGCGGGACGCCGTGCGGCTCGAAGATCTCGGCATAGGCGCCGGGTTGCAGACGCAGTTCTGCGCCCTTGCTGGCGGCGATCTGCGCCCCGCCCAGCGTGACCGGCACGCCGGCGCTGGCGTGATGGATCGCATCGCTCAACAGGCGTTGCAGCGACACGCTGCCGTTTGCCTGCTGCAGGGCCAGCGCCCAGCCGGAGACGGTGCCGGCCACGGTATTGGCCGCGCCTGGCCCGCGCCACGGAACGTGGGCGTGGCCGCGATAGAAATCCAGTGTTGCCGCCTGCGCCGCGCGGCCGCAGGCATCGATGGCATGCACGCGGCCATCGGGTTCGTGGATGAGCCAGAAGCCATCGCCGCCGATGCCGGTCATGTGCGGGTAGACCACCGCCAGGCAGGCGGCGGTGGCCACGACCGCTTCGACGGCATTGCCGCCGTCGCGCAAGACATCGCGCCCGGCCTGTGCGGCCAAGTGGTGCGGTGCGACCACCATGCCGCGGCGCGCGCGCAGGGTATGCACCATCAGCGTGACTCCGGCGGCGGGCTGAAGGCGAGCAGGCCGTCGCGTTCGAGTTGCGCGGCCAGCGCAAACAGGCGGTCTTCACGGCCGGGCGCGGCGATCAGTTGCACGCCCAGTGGCAGGCGCCCGGGACGCGGCAACGGTGCGGCCAGCACCGGGCAGGCGGCCAGGCCGAGTGGCTGGGTAAAAATGCCCAGGTTCGCGCGTGCGGAGACGGGCAAACCGTCGATCTGGATGGTGTCCTGGTCGATGCGTGGCGCCACGCACGGGGTGGCCGGCGCGATGAGCACCTCCACCTGGTCCCACAGCGCGTGCATGGCATCGGCAAACCATTGTGCGAAGCGGTGCGCATCGGCCACCGCGCTGGCGGGCAGCTGCAAGCCGGCGAGCAGGCGGTCGCGGGTGGCCGGGTCGAACTGCGCGCCGTGCGCGGTGAGTGCGCTGCGGTGACGATGCCCGCCTTCGGCAGCGGTCAGGACGAAGGCAGCGGCGCGTGCGCGTTCGGCCTCCGGCAGGTCGATCGACGAAAGGCTGTTGCAGGCGGTGAGCAGGGCCTGCAGCCCGGCCTCCAGATCCGGATCCAGATTGCGTTCAAACCAGCCGCCCAACCGCGCGACACGCAGGTTGCCGGCATGGCACGAAGGCAGCGGCTGCCCGCGCAGTACCTCATGGATGCGGCGCAGGTCGGCCACCGAGGTGGCGAATGGGCCGGCCACGTCCAGTGCGTCGACAAACGGGAACACGCCATCCAGGGGCACGGCGCCGTGCGTGGGGCGCAGGCCGTAGATGCCGCACAGCGCGGCCGGCACGCGGATGGAACCATTGGTGTCCGAGCCAAGCGCGAACGGCACCAGCCCGGCCGCCACCGCAGCCGCCGAGCCGCCCGACGAGCCGCCCGCCAGGTGCTGGAGATCGTGTGGATTGGCGGTGGTGCCGTAATGCGCGTTGACGGTGGCAAAACCGTACGCGAATTCGTCCATGTTGGCGGTACCCACCAGCACGGCCCCGGCGTCGCTGAGCCGTTGCACCACCGCCGCATCGCGGCTGGCCGGCGGGCAGTGCGCACGCACCGCGGCGCCGGCGGTGGTGACCTGCCCGGCGACGTCGAACAGGTCCTTGACCACGAATGGCACGCCGGCCAACGCGCCCCCGTCGCTGCCCCCGGCAAGCGCGGCCTGCACGCGCGCGGCATCAGCCGCGGCACGCGCCGGCAGCAGGCGGGTGATGGCGCACAGGCGGTCGTTGGCCTGGTTGATGCGCGTCAGCGTCTGGGTGGCCAGTCGCGCGGCCAGCGTGGGCTGGCTGCGCGTGGTGCTGACGATGGAGGCAATCTGGCCGCGCGCACCGCCGCCCTCGTGTGCCGTTGCAGGCGGCGCATGGAAGCTGGCCAGCAGCTGCGCGTGCCCACGCAGCACTTCGGTATTGCGATCGACGCCTGCCTGCCATTGCGCGGGGAGTTGCATGGATCACCTGTTGGAAAGCGGGGATTGGGGAGTTGAGATTCGCTTGTCTGCTTGTCTGCTTGTCTGCTTGTCTGCTTGTCTGCTTGTGTGCTTGGCGTACGGGTCGTGCAAACGTGCTGGCTGATGCGTTGAGAGCCGACACGAGGCTGTCGGGATTGCGCGTCACCGTTACAGCGGTCGTTGTGACCGCAGAGACCGTGGACGTGCAGCTTCCGGCATTCGATCTAATCATGCAGCAGCGTCATCGCGCGTCTTTCTGTCTCACGTCCTGATCGAACGGCTCTCCCGCGGAGCGAGAAGGCACGGTTTGCGCGCCACCGGTGCGCGTGCATGGGAGCGTTCGCATCGCAAACGCGGGCTGGGGCGCTGGCGGCGTTGGGCGAGGCTGTCACGGCAGTTGGAGATGTGCCAGGCATTTGTTTCCACATTCCTCACCAGCGACTCTACCGATGCAGCACTGTCATCCGCATATCGAACCTTCATTCGCCCTGCGGGCACCTTGTTCCATCAAGGGGACCGAGGTCCGATGGGAAAAGGGGAAGTGGTAACCCCACTGCCGGTGGTTGCGGCGCGGTGAGGCGGTCGACCAGCAGCTGTTCGAATGCCGGCACGTCCACCGCATGCACCACCGTCTGCGCCTGCTCGCCCAGCCCGGGCTGATACCCCGGTGCCCACGACAAGATGTCGCCGTACCCGGCATCGAAGGCGGTGTTGGTGTCGACGTACAGCGTTTCGGTGCGGGTGGCCAAGTCGGGGCGCAGCCACACGGCCGTGGCCAGTTCGTCCCACATCGGAAAGCCCGGCTCGCGGCGGCGCAGTGCATGGCCAATCGTGGTGTCGGCCGCACTCATGCGCGCCAGCAACTCGGCGGTGAGTTCGGTGGCGGTGGAGGGGTCGACCGGCACCATGGTGATCTGCCGCCACGGCGCGCGCATGACGATGCTGGCCGCTTCCGGGTCCCAGCGGATATTGAATTCGCGTCGCGGCGAATTGACGAACTCGCGTGCGAATTGCTGCGCACTCACGCTGTTGCGTTGCTGCCGTGGATTGAGGCTGCCACCCATATAGACCAGCTCGCGCGCCAACGTGGCAAAGGACGGGTCCAGCGATTGCGCCAGTGCCAGGTTGGTCAACGGGCCGGTTGCGATGATGCTCACCTCGCCCGGGTATTGACGCACCATGCGCAGCATGAACAACGCGGCCGGCTCGTCTGCTGGGCGCACCACGCTGGGATTGCCCAACGCCAGCTCGGGCACCACATCGTGGGCGTGATAGCGCGGCGCGCTTTGCACGGTGTCGCCGTCCACCCAGTGCCTGGTCCATGCGCCTTTCCAGACGAGTTTGCCGTACAGCGCTTCCCAGCGCTCGGTGGCCAACTCGCTGTTGAGCAGCGGATGCACCGGGCCGGGAAGCACTGGAATCTGCGGATGGCCAGCCAGTTCCAGCAGGCGGCAGGTATGCGCCAGCGCCTCATCGCGCCAGATATTGCCGCTGACGGCACTGATGCCCAGCACCTGCACGTCGGGCGATTGCAACAGCAGCAGCTGTGCGGGCGTGAAGCCGTCGATGTCGTCTTCGAGAATGACGCGGCGTCTGGATGAGGGGCGGTGCGGATCGGTCATTGCGTTCTTGTCGTGGAAGGTTGAAGGCGTTGCAACGGCGATGGAGAGAGGCATTTGTAGGAGCGTGCCTGCGCGCGACGGTGCGTACCGGTAAAGTGCGTTCGTGCTCGGGCGCGCTCCTACGTTGCATATGTCATGTCGTTGTCGGTGCTATCTGTGTTGCAGCAATAGCGTGCGCTCGTACTGGGCCAGGTCGGTTTCCAGCTGCCATTGCAACCGCGCCTTTTCGCTGCCCTGGCGGAATGCGCGACAGGCAGCGTCATCGGTTTCGCGCTGCAACGCCGTGGCGCAGGCCTGCGCAACTTTACCGTCGGCATCCCACAGGCTGGTGCCCGGCAGGAAGCTGTAGGTGAGGCCATTGCGGGCCAGCTGTTTGAGCGTGGGGTAGTCGAGGCCTTGTTCCTGCATCGCGCGTTGGTACTCGTGGGTCATGTCCGCACGCGAGACGCCGGCATCGTCGGTGGACAACACCACCGGCACGCCGGCACGCAGATACAGCGCCAGCGGATGCGCCATGCCCTTGACGCCCAGGATCACATCGTTGCTGGTGAGGTTGATCTCCACCGCAACCTGTTCGCGTCGCATGCGTTGCAGCAGTGTCTCCGCATCGTCTTCGTAGGGCAGGTCCACGCCATGACCGATGCGGCGTGCACCGGCATCCACCGCCTGCCGAATATGCGAGCGCAGCTGCGCCGGCGGCACCAGCCCCAGCGCCAGCTCGCCGGCATGCAGCGACAGCGGCACACCGGGATAACGCGTTGCGAAGAAGCGGAACATCGCCATGTGCCGCGCGTAATCGGCCAGCGCCACTGGATTGTCTTCCGGCGCGACGATGTTCAGCGCCACCGCGCGGCTGCCGCCGGCCGCGATCAGCGCATGCGCCAGCGCCATCTGCCCGAACACCATCGGCTGCGGCAGCACGCGCAGCACATACGGAACATAGCGGTACTCGACCGTGCAGCCGGGGCGTGCATCGGCCTGGTCGCAACGCAGTACGCGCCGGACCTGCGCGTCGATGTCGGCAAGATCGCGTTGCGCGGCCTGCACCAGCGGCGCCAGGTCGGGCTGCAACGCACGCAGATTCGCTGCGTCGTCCTCGCCCTTCCACGGCAGTAACTGCATGCGCTTGGCTGCCTGATCCATCTGCGGCGGGTTGGCGATGATTTCCACATACGGCACGCGGTCGCGTGCGGCCTGCTCCAGCACTGCGGCGACGGTGTCGGCAACGCGGGTGCGGACCACCGCGTCGAACTTGCCGAAGGTGCTGAAGAACTGATCGTGGCCGCTGGGGTGCGTTGGGCCTGGCAGGAAGTTGCGCATCGACAGCGAATTCACCATCCGCCCGTACAGCGCGGCATTGCGGGTCGCCAGGCCGCCCGCCGGCTCCTGGCCGGCCCCGCAGGGCGGCGCGCGCAGGCTCAGGTCGTCCAGTTGCACGCAGGCGCCATCGTCGCTGGCCCACTGCAGATAGTCTTCCGCATACACCGAACCGGAGAGGTGGTTATGCAGGTCGCCACCTTTCGGCATGGCCTGCAGCCAGGTGCGTAGCTGTGCCGGCTGCGCGGCCGCCTCACGGAACAACTGCGCCACCTGCAGTTGGCGTTGTTGCGCAGGCGCAGGTGCTGGTGTTGGCCGTGCGTGCACGGCAACGGGCAAGCACGCCCACACGCTCAGGATCAGACAGCGGCGAACAAATGGCATGCAGGAGACTCGTTTGGAGAGACGGTGGCGTGCGACGGCCGGCGGCCCCATAGCTTGCCCACCAGCGCGATCCGAAGCCACCCACGTACGCGCCGGCAAGCAGGCCTGGAACACGTGGAGGCACGCATCATTCCAGCGCATAGCGCAGCACGAACAAGCACGCGATGGCCCAGGTGGCCGGGTGCACCCCACGCCAGCGGCCGCTGCCGAGCCTGAGCGCGGCATAGGTGATGAAGCCGAACGCAAGCCCCGTCGCAATGGAATAGGTCAGCGGCATGGCGAGCATGCAGATGGCGGCCGGCAAGGCGTCGCCCACATCGTCCCACTGGATCTGCGTGCATTCGCGCAGCATCACCGAGGCCAGGTAGATCAGCGCGGGTGCGGTGGCGTAGGCCGGCACCATCGCGGCCAGCGGCGAGAACAGCAGGGCAAGCAAGAACAAGGCGGCAACCACCAGCGCGGTGAGGCCGGTGCGCCCGCCCACCTGCACGCCGGCGGCGCTTTCCACATAGGCAGTGGTGCTGGAGGTGCCGAGCAGCGAGCCGGCCAGGATGGCGGTACTGTCGGCAAGCAGCGCGCGGTCGAACTGGCGGCGCTGCGCGGGCGTGTGCAGCAGGCCGGCGCGTTGCGCCACACCCATCAGCGTGCCGGTGGCGTCGAACATTTCCACCAGCACGAACACCAGCACCACATGCAGCACCGCAGCGAGCGCACCGCCGCCGCCATGGCCGTGCAAGGCGCCGACGATATCCAGCTGCAGCAAGGTGGGCGCCAGGCTTGGCGGCAGCGCCAGGACGCCTTGGTAGCGCACCAGCCCCAACGCCAGCGCCGCGCCGGTCACCGCAAGAATGCCCAGCAACATGGCACCCCGCACGCGGCGCACTTCCAGCACGCCGATCAGCAGCAGCCCGGCCAGCGCAAGCAGCGGCTCGGGCCGGTGCAGATCGCCCAAGGTCAGCAAGGTCTGCGGATGCGCCACCACCAGTCCGGCCTTCTGCAGCCCGATCAAGGCCAGGAACAAGCCAATGCCCGCCGCAATGGCGCTGCGCAAGGTGGACGGAATGCCATCCACCAACCAGCGTCGCGCGCCGGTGGCGGTGAGCAGCAGAAAGAGGCAGCCGGAAACGAACACCAGCCCCAGGGTCTGCTGCCAGCTGTAGCCCAATGTGCCGACCACGCTGAAGGCGAAGAATGCGTTCAGGCCCATGCCGGGCGCCATGCCGATGGGGTAGTTGGCCAGCACGCCCATCAGCAGCGAACCCAGTGCGGCAGCCAGGCAGGTGGCCACGAACACCGCGCCGTGATCCATGCCGGTGGTGGCCAGGATGTCGGGATTGACGAAGACGATGTACGCCATCGTCAGGAAGGTGGTGCCACCGGCCAGCAGTTCGGTGCGCACGCTGCTGCCGTTGGCGGCAAGCGCAAAACCGGGCCAGCGCATCAGCATGCGCTCGGGGCGTACAGCCGGTTGACGGCAGGACAAACGAACATCGGCAGAGATCTCATCGATACGGGGCGGGGTGCGTGGCAGGGCGCGCACGCGGGCGGCCCATCTTGCCCTGTTGCGCTGCGCTTGCCACGGGCATCGGGCACGGATTGCGCTGCAGAAGCGCTCGCACACGGGTGCGCGGAAGCGTTACGCGGCATCGCGCATCGTTGAGGCGCATGCCGCGCCGCCGCTGCACGCATGGCAGCGCACGTGCCGTGGGCGATGGCGCGCTGTGTCGCCTGCCATCGTGAAGGGCAAGCGAGGCGTCAGGCTGCGCGAGGTGACTGCCAACCGCAATTGCGCCGCGACGACCGAGCTCAAAGATCCAGCACCAACCGTGGCGAGCGGCTGCGCGAACAGCACACGGTGATCTGCCGGTTGGCGGCGCGTTCGGCGTCGCTGAGCACGCTGTCGCGATGATCTGGCGTGCCAGTCAGCACGCCGGTCAGGCAGGCGCCGCACATGCCTTGTTCGCACGACAGCGGCACCTCGATACCGGCATCGCGCAGGGCGCTGGCGATGCTGCAATCGGCCGGCACCTGCACCACGCGGCCGCTGGCGGCCAGTTCCACCTCGAACGCGCTGTCGGCATCGTGGGCGAGGCTGGGCGCGGCGGCGGCGAAGTGTTCGCGATGCAGTTGCGCCGCCGTCCAGCCATGCGCCTTTGCCAGCACGGTGAAGTGGTCCATGAACGCCGCCGGCCCGCACAGATACAGCTGGTCGCGCGCACGTGCCTGGCGCAGTTCCTCGGGCACATGCACGCGTGGACTCTGCCCGCCATCGCTCAGGTGCAGGTACACCTGCCCATGCGTAAAGCCTTGTTGCAGCCGCTGCGAAAACGCCACATCCGCATGCCGGCGCGCGTAATAGTGCAGCACGAAGGCCTCGCCGCGCGCTTCCAGCGCCTCGGCCATCGACAGCAGCGGGGTGATGCCGATGCCGGCCGCCAGCAGCACATGGCGCTCGCCGGGGTGCAGCGGAAACAGATTGCGCGGTGTGGAGATGCGCAGGCGGTCGCCGGTTGCGAGCTGTTCGCACAGATGCCGTGAGCCGCCACGAGAGGCGTCTGCCAGCTTGACGCACAGCAGATAGTGGTCGCGCACATGCGGCGCGCTGGCGATCGAATACTGGCGAACCAAGCCATCCGGCAGATGCAGGTCCACATGCGCGCCGGCCTCGAAGGCCGGCAATTGCGCGCCCACCGGTTCCAGCCGGATCGCGCGCTGGCGGTGACCCTGATCGACGACCTCGGCAACGCGCACTTCATGCAGGCTCATGCGGGTGTCCTCGGCCGTCAGCGCAGGAAGAAGTCGCTATAGCCCTGGCTGCGCAGCCCGCGGCGATAGGCGATGGAACTGCGATCGGCGGGAATGTGCACTTCCAGCAGCGGGTCCAGCGGCAAATACTCCGGCCGCTGCGCTTCCACCATGGCGCGGTCTTCTTCGAACACGCGCAGGTTGAAGGCGTGCACGTCTTCCACCGGCAGATGGGTGTCGAAATTGCGCGCGATCGGCACCAGCAGCCGGGTGGCGTGCTTGGACACCGGGCTGGCGGCATTCATGATCACCAACCGCTTGCCCGGTACCGGGAAGTGGATGGTGAGCGTGGCGGTGAAGGGCAGATGCACTTCGAAGTGGCGTAGCCACTGGAAGTCCGGCGCCACGTCGGGCAGCGGCATGTCCACCGAATAGTTGGCCACGGTGCTCAGGTAATCGGCGTTGAAGCCGGTCGGCGTTTCGGTGGTGGTGTAGGCCGGCACTTCGCGCTTGTCCGGCTGTGCGAACGTGGCGGTGTGCACGAAGGCGAAATGCGCCACGTCGATGAATCCTTCCAGCTGCCGCGCGGCGCTGCCGCCGATGTCGAAGGCCGGGCAGACGATCTGCTGGAAGCCGTCCTCGTCCCAACCCGGCATCGGTGGAATCTGCACCTCGGCCTCGCTCACCCCGGCCGGCTTGGCCAGGCACACCCAGATCAGCCCGTAGCGTTCGGCCACCGCATAGGTGTGCAGACGCATCCTGGCCGGGATGTTCTGGCTGGGACTGGCCGGGATATGGTTGCAACGCCCGCCCGCGCCGAAGCGCAGCCCGTGGTAGGCGCACACCACGCCGCCGCCATCGGCCGTGCCCATGCTCAGCGGCACGCCGCGGTGCGGGCAGACGTCGCGCGCGGCCACCAACTCGCTGCCCAGCCGGTACAACACCAGCGGCTCGTCCAGCAGGGTGGCCTTGAACGGCGCTTCGCTCACCTCGCTGCTCAGCGCCACCGCATGCCAGTGCCGGGCCAGGCGCTGCCAATCGGCGGCCTCGAAGGTGCAGTGCAGCGGCAGGGCGGGGACGGCGACATCCATGGGCGGTCTCTGGCGTGGGGCGGGAGCGGTGCCGGATTGACTCTAGGAAGCCGGGGGTGTGTGATCAAACATCGATTTTCAGCCCAGCCATTGCAAAAAATGCAACGCCAACCGAGCCCCGCCGCATGCTGACCTTTTCGCGCTTTACCCGGTATTTCATCGAAGTGGCCCGCTGCGGCAGCATCCGCAAGGCCTCCGAGGTGTTGCACGTGTCGGCGTCGGCGATCGACCGGCAGATCCTCAAGGCCGAAGAAGAACTGGGCGCCCAGCTGTTCGAACGCCTGCCCGGCCGGCTGCGGCTGACCGCTGCCGGCGAGCTGTTGCTGGTGGACGTGCGCGGCTGGGAGAAGGCCTACGCACGCACCCTGGAGCGCTTCGACGAGCTCAAGGGCCTGCGCCGGGGGCATGTGGAGATCGCCATGATCGACGCGCTCAGCGAAGGCGTGGTGCCCGCGGCGGTGGCCGCGCTGGTGCAGGAGTACCCGGGCATCACCTTCAACCTGTCCACCGCGCGCAACCAGCGGGTGATGGAAATGGTGACCTCGGCCGATGTGGATATCGGCCTGCTGCTGGACCCGGTCAGCAGCGTGGACCTGGAGGTGCGCGCGTTTGCGGACATTCCGCTCGGCATTGCGATGCCGGTGGGGCACCCGTTGAGCACCCGTACCGAGCTGCAGCTGAGCGAGACGCTGGAGCACCGTCTGTTGCTGCCGGCCGCCCCGTTGATCGTCGGCGAGCACGCCAAGGTGCTGTACCAGCGCCAGCACATCGACGTGAAGCGGCTCACCCATTGCAACGATGTGCGCACGCTGCGTGGTTTGGTGCGGGCCGGCGCCGGCGTGGGGCTGATGTCGTGGCTGGATGCCGCCCCGGATGTGGCCGACGGGCGCCTGGCATTCGTGCCGTTTCGTCAGCACCTGACCAAACCGATGACGCTGGCGCTATGCGTGGCCCCGCAGCGGCAGCTCTCGCGCTCGGCGCAGCTGGCGATCCAGGCGCTGGCGGCAAAGATCGATGCGATGGCGGTGCCGGCGGTGGGGTGAGTGTGTCGCGCAGGCGGCCCTCATCCCTGCCCTTGCCCCGCAGGGGGAAAGATCGCGCGTTCGTGCAGGCTCGTGGCTGCAGGCACCGCTGACCGCATGCAGATCCCGTTGCGGATGTTCTTTCCCCCGCCTGCGGGAGCAGGTGCCCGCAGGGCGGATGAGCAACCTCACCCAGTACAATCACCCCTGTTCTTTCAGGCGACACCGCAGCATGCAATTGATCGATATCGGCGCCAACCTCACCCATGACGCGTTCGATCGCGATCGCGATGCGGTACTGCAACGCGCACGCGATGCCGGGGTGGCGCAGCTGGTGATTACCGGCGCCAGCCGCGAGCATTCGCCGCTGGCCCTGCAACTAGCGCAGCAACACCCCGGATTCCTGTACGCCACCGCCGGCGTGCATCCGCATCACGCAGTGGAATTCACTGCCGAATGCGAAGCGGAAATGCGCACCCTGCAGGCGCATCCGCAGGTGGTGGCAGTGGGCGAGTGTGGGCTGGATTACTTCCGCGATTTTGCGCCGCGCCCTGCGCAGCACAAGGCCTTCGAACGCCAGCTGCAGTTGGCCGCCGACAACGGCAAGCCGCTGTTCCTGCACCAGCGCGATGCGCATGAGGATTTCATCGCCATCATGCGCAGCTTCGAAGGCCGCCTGGGTGCGGCGGTGGTGCACTGCTTCACCGGCACGCGCGAAGAACTGTTCGCGTATCTGGACCGCGACTACTACATCGGCATCACCGGATGGCTGTGCGATGAGCGCCGCGGTGCGCACCTGCGCGAGCTGGTGCGCAACATTCCGGCCAACCGGTTGATGATCGAAACCGATGCGCCGTACCTGCTGCCGCGCACGCTCAAGCCGATGCCCAAGGACCGCCGCAACGAGCCGATGTTCCTGTCGCACATCGTCCAAGAGCTGGCGCGCGATCGTGGCGAAGATGTCGCGGTGACCGCCGCCAACAGCACGGCCGCGGCGCGTGCGTTCTTCCGCTTGCCGGAGCCTGCCAGCGCCACGAGCGGCTGACAGCATTTCGCAATCGTGCTGCAATCGCGCGCTGTTACCGCAGTGCACGCGTGCCGCACCGAGCCGGCCGTATCTGCCGGCGGTGAGCGCAGTGCTGCTGTGCGCGGCGCTGAGTGGATCGAGCTGCGCGCGGAAGTTTACGCGGCCAGCAATTCCCACCCCTGCGCATCGCGCAGGTGCAGGCCGGGTTCTGGCGCGTCCACGCTGATGCGCAGGCCGTCAGCCCAGGGCAGTTGCCGTTGTTGCGGAAACCACCGCCGGCGCTGGTCGACCACGATCAACAGGCCGTGGTCATCGCCCAAGGCCGCAAAGCCCTCCAGCGGCGGGGCGAACGGTTGCAGGCCGAAGTGATGCGCCAGGCTGCGTGTCACCACCTCGACATTGTTGCTAGGCAGGCCGATTTCGCTCAGGCACAGCAGTTCTTCGCCGCCGAACTGGCCGTCACCGACCGGTGCATCCTGCAAGGCATTGCGCGCGATCAACTCCAGCACTGCGCCATCGGGCCCGGCGAAGTACACCGAGTGCGACTGCCACACGCCGTCCAGGGCGAAATGCTCGCGACCGTGTGCATCGCTCAGCAAGGTGGCGCGTGCGCCAATCCACTGCGCAGCGGCTTGGAAGCGCGACGGGGCCACGTTGAAGGCCAGATGCACGCTGCCCACCGGCCGCTGCGCCTGCACGCATTCCAGTGTGCTCCAGCCGATGCGCACCGCGTTGCCATGGATGGGCAACTGCAGTACATCGCGGTAGAAGCGCAGGGTCAGGTCGGGGTCCAGGCAGGGCAGTACCAGATGACGCAGATGCATGGCGGCAATGTCGTTGGAAAACCGGCATTGAACGACCTCAAGCGCAGTTGAGGTCAAGCGTTTCACTCTGCGCGTCGTAACCGGTGGTGAGTAAGTGCCGGCCTGCGGGCTGACCTGGCTTAGTTTTGCCTGCAATTGCTGGCATCGATCGATTTCAATGTTCACAGCCACTCGTTAGTTGCCCGACAGTTCGCTGCTTCGCAGGCCGGGCCTTCGCATACGCAAGCGGGATTTCCATCGGCGTGGACGCGGCGTGCGCATCATTGCCTATGCTTTAGAAAAGCATGGGAGATGTACAAATGGGAAACTGCCTACGCATACCCTCTGCAAACATGGCGCCCGCGTTGCCGGAGCATGGCACTGCCGAAGCGTCCACCAGCAACCCCATGCCGCATGCAGGAAATATGACGGCTGGGCCGCAGGAGCACACTGCCGTCGAGGGTTGCGCAGGACGCCAGATTGCCGATATGTGGCTGTCATCCCTGGAGCGACCGGCCCGCAGACCCTCCGGGAGTAGGAGCCAACCCACCGCCCAGTCGCGCCCCCAATCGAAGTTGGAAAAGTTGACCGAGCAACGCCAATCGATGCTACAGCGCGCGATCATTCTGGAAGACCAGTGGCGGAGTCTTCAGGAACGCTGCGCGAGAACAGGTGTTGGCGGCCGGCAAGCATTCAATCTCGATATTCTCAAGGGAATCATTGACCGGGACAAACAGGCGTTGGAGCGCATGGGCGGTGAAGGTAGCTATATCGCTGAGCGCCACCTTCACCGAATCGAACGCACACTGCTGGATTTTGAGAAAAAAATCAGCAATCAAAAAAAACTGGAATCGCATCTTGCAAAAGCGAACGATTTCCTGGCCCGGCTGAAGCTGCTGAAAGACGAGCTCTCAAGCCGAGGCGAAAACAAGGGCATCTTGAATGATATCGATTTAAATATAAAAGACTTGGAAGGCATCTTGAATGAACTGACGAGGATTGATGCCAATGGTGCCGGCATCGAATACGACGGCTGCCGTGGGGGTGCCATCGCGTACTTCGATAGTGTCACTATATCGCTTGAAGCGATGCTTCGAAGCCATGATCCAGGCTATTCTGATTATCTGCGGCCTGCGCTGGCCAATGTCCTACAGGATGGTTACTCACCAAGCAGGCGGAAGGCGGTAAGCGATGCTGGGGTGCGCGGTGGCGCCAGCGATGGCATTTCTTGAAGAGCCAGCCCGCAGAGTCTCAATGGTCTCCATAGGACGGCGATTGGTCTTCCAAAGCGCAGCCACGTAACGTCTGCCTCGGTGTTCCCTGTGCGAGTAACAACCTGGCACTTCCCCGACGTCGATGATCTGGGAAACGATGGGTTGCTACTCGAACGATGTCTGCAGTGAGCGCCGGCCCCTCGCGGTCGGTGCATGCTCTCGTCAATGATCAGGGCCCAGGGTCAACATCGTTCCAACGGCATCAAGCAGGAACGTCGCTGTATCGTAGGTCGTGTGGCCAGCGCTAGATCAACTTGGCCAGCGCCCACAAATGCTGCACCAACGGTGTGGTTTCCAGTCCACCCGGCGCGGCGGCCAGGGCCAGTCGCGCCAGCGGCATATGGCCTTCGATATCCAGATAGCGCACGCCGGGTCGCTGCAGCTGCGCGGTGGAGGCGGGAACCACCGAAACGCCCAGCTCGGCGGCCACCAGATTGATGATGGACGACATCTGTGGCGCTTCCTGGGTGATGCGCAAGGTCACGCCGGAGTCGCGGCAGGCGGCGAGGATTTCGTCGTACAGGCTCGAGCCGAAACTGCGCGGAAACAGAATGAAAGGTTCCCCGGCCAGTGCGGCCAACGGCGCGCTGTTGCGCGTGGCCAGGGGGTGCGCGGCGGGGACGGCGATCTTCATCGGCTCGTCGGCAAAGCGCAGCAATTGCAGATCCGGTGGCGTGCTCAGCCCATAGCGCACGAACGCCGCATCCAGACGGCCATCGGCCAGCCCGACCAGCAGGCTGGCGGTATTGGTTTCTTCCAGCAGCAACTCCACCTGCGGCCACTTGCGGCGGAAGTCGCGAATCAAGCGCGGCACCACCGGGCTGAAGGCGGCAGAGGCGGTGAAGCCCAGGCGCAACCGTCCGGATTCGCCACGCGCCACCCGGCGTGCGGTTTCGGCGGCGCGTTCCACATCGGCAAGCACGCGCCGCACCTCGCCCACAAACGCCTCGCCAGCCGGAGTGAGCTCGGCGCCGCTGTGGGTGCGCCGAAACAACGGCGTGCCCAGCTCGCGTTCCAGGGTCTGGATCTGCTGGCTGAGCGGCGGTTGGCCAATGCCCACGCGCGCGGCGGCGCGGGTGAAGTTGCCTTCTTCGGCAACCGCGAGGAAATAGCGCAGGTGGCGCAGCTCCATCCATCTGTTCCAGATATGGCAACTGCCAGCATCATATATTGGACAGGGGGTGGCGGCAGGCGAATACTCCCCTTCCCACGTCACACGTGCACTGCCGTGTCTTCCTCCGATCATCGCCCGGGTTTGTTGCCTGACCCACCCACCCGTTCCGGCCCCGACGCCGACGCACCTGCAGCGGTGCGCATTCGCCTGGCGCTGTTTCTGGCCGGCTTTGCGACCTTTTCGCTGCTGTACAGCGTGCAGCCGCTGCTGCCGGAATTTGCGCGTGCCTTCAAGGTGGACGCAGCGACCGCCTCGCTGCCGTTGTCGCTGGCGACCGGTGCGCTGGCGCTGGCGATTTTTGGTGCTGGCGCAGTGTCGGAAAACCTGGGCCGGCGCGGATTGATGTTCGTGTCGATCGCATTGGCAGCAGGACTCAATCTGATTGCTGCGTTCCTGCCGCACTGGGGCGCGCTGGTGGTGGTGCGTACCTTGTCCGGCATCGCGCTGGGCGGGGTGCCGGCGGTGGCGATGGTGTACCTGGGCGAAGAATTGCCGGCCAGCAAGATGGGGGCGGCCACCGGCCTGTACGTGGCCGGCAATGCCTTTGGCGGCATGAGCGGGCGCATCGTGATGAGCGTGCTGACCGACCACACCGATTGGCGCACCGCACTGGCGGTGTTGAGCGTGTTCGACCTGCTGTGCGCGCTGGCGTTCTTCTGGCTGCTGCCGCCGTCGCGCAATTTCGTGCGCCGGCACGGCATCAACCTGCGCTTCCATCTGCGCGCCTGGGCCGGGCACCTGCGCGATCGCAATCTGCCGTTTCTGTTCGCGCTGCCGTTCCTGTTGATGGGTGTGTTTGTGTGCCTGTACAACTACGCCGGCTTTCGCCTGGGCGGGCCGGAATTCGGCTTGAGCCAGAGCCAGATCGGGATGATCTTCAGCGCCTATGTGTTCGGCATCGTCAGTTCCTCGGTGGCCGGTGCGGCATCGGACCGGTTCGGGCGCGGGCCAGTGGTCACGATCGGCATCGTGCTGTGCGGGCTCGGCGTGGCGCTGACTCTGGCGCACGTGCTGGCGTTGGTGGTGGCCGGCATCGTGGTGGTGACGATCGGGTTCTTCATCGCGCATTCGGCCGCCAGCGCATGGGTGAGCCGGCTCGGTGGTGCGCATCGCAGCCATGCCGCGTCGCTGTATCTGCTGGCGTATTACGCCGGCTCCAGCGTGATCGGCGCGCTCGGCGGCTGGTTCTGGCAACACGGCGGCTGGGCCGCGTTGGTCGGCATGTGCCTGACGTTGTTGATGCTGGCGCTTGCGTCGGCATACGTGCTGCGCCAATGTGCCGACGATGCACGCCCCTACGGCCGGTTTGCCCCGCATCCTGCGCGGGGCGAGTGATGCAGCGCGCCCGACGCTTCTAGCGCGCCCGCTGGCGCCGTGTGGCTTGCGCGGCTGAAGACGTGGCGGCCGTTGCATCCCCGGCTGCCTGCGCCAAGGTTGCCAACAGATGCGCACGCCGCCGCTCCAGATCGGCCAGCTGGCGCTCGATCAGCTGCAGGCGCGCGCGATGCGCCGGCGCGGTTTCCGGGCACATCTGCGCGCCTTCCACCAGGCGCATGCACTCAGGAAAGCCGACAATCTCATCCAGGTTGAAACCTGTTGCAATCAGGCGCTGTATCTGGCGCACCTGTGCGATGCATGCGTGGGGAAAGACCCGGTAGCCGTTGGCGCTGCGCGAGGATGTCAGCAACCCGTGCGCATCGTAATGACGGATCGAACGCACGCTGGCGCCGGTCTGTTGCGCCAGCGCACCAATGCGCAGCAAGGGTTCGGAGCAAGCGGCCATGCGCCAAGCATACGCTGCACGCACGGCTTGACCCTCACATTGGTGTGAGGCTGCACGATCACGGCTCTCATTCGTCTGGAGCTCACCCGATGTCCGTTCGCCTGTTGCCCGGCAGCCTCAGGCTGCCGCTGCGCTACCTGTTGGCGTGTGTGTTGTTGATATGCTCGATGTGGGCGACAGCCAACCCGGGCGACATTGCGGCCGCACGCAGCTATACCGTCACCGCACCCGATGGCGTGCGCCTGGCGGTGCAGGAGCACGGCGCCACCGATGGCACGGCCATCGTCTTCGTGCATGGCCTGCTCGGGAGTCGCATCAATTGGGATGCACAACTGGCCGATGTGCGCCTGCAGCGGTATCGGCTGATTACGTACGATTTGCGCGGGCATGGCGCTTCCGGCAGGCCGGCTGCCGCATCGGCGTATCAAGACGGCATGCGTTGGGCTGACGACCTGGCTGCCGTGTTGAAGGCCGCAAACGCGCGCCAGGCGGTCCTGGTGGGCTGGTCCCTGGGCGGCGCGGTGATCAGCAACTACCTGAGCCGATATGGCGATACCGGGCTTGCCGGCGTGGTGTACGTCGACGGTGTGATCGAACTGCGCGCAGAGCAGCTGGGCGCGCATCCGGCGGTCTATCGCGATCTGGTTTCGCCCGATCTGCGTACGCATCTGCAGGCGGTGCGGGATTTCCTGCGGCTGTGCTTTGCCACCCAACCGCCGGTGCCGGTGTTCGAGACCTTGCTGGCCAACGCATCGCTGGCCTCGTGGGACATGCAGCGTGCCGTGCAAGGCATGTCGATCGATATCGCCGGCCTGCAGCGCACGCGCCTGCCGGTGCTGCTGATGTACGGCGCGCGCGATGCCCTGGTCGCCACCGAGCCGACCGTGGCGCGTGCGCGCCAGCTCCAGCCGCGCGCGCAGACCGTGCTGTATCCGGATGCCGGGCATGCGCCGTTCCTGGAGGACAGTGCGCGTTTCAATCAGGATCTGCTGCGCTTTGTCGAACACTGAACGCGCCGCGCATTGAGCACCGGCAGCCACAACATGCCCCACCGCGGACGGCTCGAAACCACCCGCGCGGCCATGGCGTGATGCTGTACCGTCTGCGTGCCTGCATCCAGGACGGCGCGTTGCGCGTATTCGGTGTACATCTTCACTCGTCGACGACGGTGTGATGTGCACAGCTATGCGCGAACAAGCGCGCCGGTCTGGCGGCCGACACGGCGCCGCGGCGGGCCGGGCACGTGGCGCTGGCGCAACGTGCTCCCATGGCTTTCCGGAACTACCACATGACCGCTGTCCCTGCCCACGACGATCACCCGCTGCAGGACTTCATCGCGCGCCATCGGCGCCTGTTCGTGCTCACCGGTGCCGGCTGCAGCACCGATTCGGGCATTCCCGATTACCGGGACCTGCAAGGCGGCTGGAAGCGTCCACAGCCGGTGACGTTCCAGGCGTTCATGGGCGAGCTATCCACGCGGCAGCGCTACTGGGCGCGCAGCCTGGTCGGCTGGCCGCGCTTCGGCCAGGCACAACCCAATGCCACCCATCACGCGCTCGCTGCGCTGGAAGCGCGCGGCCAGTTGGAAGTGCTGCTCACCCAGAACGTGGACCGCCTGCATCAGGCCGCTGGCAGCCAGGCGGTGATCGATCTGCATGGCCGGCTCGATGTGGTGCGCTGCATGGGCTGCGAGCGCCGCATGCCACGCAGCGAATTTCAACTGTTGCTTGAGCAGGCCAATCCGGGCTGGGCAGCGCTTGAGGCCGCGCAGGCGCCCGATGGCGACGCCGATCTGGACGATGTGGCCTTCGAGCATTTCGTGGTGCCGCCGTGCCCGGTGTGCGGTGGCGTGCTCAAGCCGGATGTGGTGTTCTTCGGCGAGAACGTGCCGCGCGAGCGGGTGGAGCGCGCCTTTGCGCATCTGCACGCTGCCGATGCAGTGCTGGTGGTGGGTTCGTCGTTGATGGTGTACTCGGGCTTTCGCTTCGTGCAGACCGCCGCGCGCAACGGCTTGCCGATCGCCGCGCTCAACTTCGGGCGCACGCGTGCGGACGCGCTGCTGACGTTGAAGGTGGAGCAGTCGTGTGCGCAGGCGCTGGCGTTCCTGCACGGGCCGACGGACCTGCCGCGTGTACGTAGCGTCAATGACGCCGGTGCGCGCTCTGCATGACGCAGTGATCCATCGCAGCGGTTGTGCCGGCGCGCGCGGCGCAGTGCAATAAGCACCCCATGTCAGCTGTGGATGCCGCCTTGAGCCAGTTGTTCTCCCCCATCACCTTCGGTCCGCTCGCGCTCGCCAACCGGATTGTCATTGCGCCGATGTGCCAGTACTCGGCACAGGACGGCCGCGCCAGCGATTGGCACCGCATCCACCTGGGCACCTTGTCGCAATCGGGCGCCGGCTTGCTGATTCTCGAAGCGGCGGCGGTGGTGCCGGAAGGGCGCATCAGTTACGCCGATCTTGGTTTGTACGACGATGCGACCGAGCAGGCCCTGGCCGAGGTGTTGCAATCGGTACGACGCTGGTCGCCGATGCTGATCGGCATCCAGCTGGCGCACGCCGGCCGCAAGGCGTCGACCGATCTGCCGTGGAAAGGCGGGGAGGCCATCGCACCCGATCATGCGCATGGCTGGCAGACCGTGTCTGCATCGGCGCTGCCGTTCCGGCAGGGACAGCCGGCGCCGCAGGCATTGGACGAGGCGGGGATCGATGCCGTGGTGGACGCCTTTGTCGCATCGGCAAAACGTGCCGAACGGCTGGGCCTGGAGTTGATCGAACTGCACGCCGCGCACGGTTATCTGATGCATCAGTTCCTGTCGCCGCTGAGCAACCAGCGCAGCGATGCGTATGGCGGGTCGCTGGAAAACCGCATGCGGCTGACGCTGCGCGTCTTCGATGCGGTGCGTGCGGCAGTGTCCGAAAAAATCGCCGTTGGCGTGCGCATCTCGGCCACCGATTGGGTCCAAGGCGGTTGGGATGTGCAGCAGAGCATCGCCTTGTCGCAGGCGCTGGATGCACGCGGCGCGCATTACATCCACGTCTCCAGCGGCGGGCTTGATCCACGCCAGCAGATTCCGTTGCAGGCGGGCTATCAGATTCCGTTCGCGCAGGAGATTCGCGCGCAGGTGAACACGCCGGTGATTGGCGTAGGCTTGATCACCGAGCCGGCGCAGGCCGAGGCAATTTTGCAGGAAGGCCAGGCCGACGCGATCGCGCTGGCGCGTGGCATCCTGTACGACCCACGCTGGCCGTGGCATGCCGCCGCGGCACTGGGCGCATCGGTCACGCCGGCATTGCAATACCTGCGTTGCGAACCGCGCGATGCGCGGGGCGTGTTCGCCAACTGACTGCACCTGACGTCATACCGAACAAGGACACCGCATGCCGATAGGATTTCTGGGCTTGGGCACGATGGGCCTGCCGATGGCGCACAACCTGCTGCGTGGCGGGTTCGCGTTGAGCGTGTGGAACCGTTCGCCCGAACGCGCCCAGCCGCTGCACGACGCTGGCGCCACGGTGGTGGAGCGACCGCACGATGCCGCGCATGGCCCGCTGCTGTTTTCGATGCTGGCCGACGACAATGCAGTGCGCCAGACCGTGCTGGAGCGTGGCGTACTGGACGCGCTGCCGGCGGGCAGCGTGCACGTCAACATGGCCACCATTTCGGTGGCGCTGGCACACGAGTTGACCGCGCTGCATGCCGAACGTGGCGTGGCCTACGTGGCCGCGCCGGTGCTTGGGCGTGTGGATGTAGCCGAAGCCGGCAAGCTCAATATCCTGGCCGCCGGCGATGAAGCGGCCGTGGCTCGGGTGCAGCCGATGTTCGATGCGCTGGGGCAGAAGACCTGGTACATCGGTCGCGCACCGGAGCAGGCCAATGCAGTGAAGCTGGCCGCCAACTTCTGCCTGGCCAGCGCCATCGGCGCCATGGCCGAAGCCAGTGCGCTGGCACGCGGTCACGGTGTGGATGCCACGCAATTTTTGGGCATGCTCACCAGCACCTTGTTCGCTGCGCCCGCCTACCAGGGCTATGGCCGGCTGATCATGCAGCGCCAATACCTGCCGGCGGGTTTCACCGCCAAGCTGGGCCGCAAGGATGTGGACCTGGCCATCCAGGCCGGCGCCGACAAGCAGGTGCCGATGCCGTTGGGCGAACTGCTGCGCGCAGGGCTGGACGAGGCCATTGCGCATGGCGACGGCAACGCAGACTGGGCGGTCCTGGCGGACGTCTCGGCGCGGCGGGCAGGGCAGGTGGCCTGATCACCTTACGCAACGCGGATTGAGCCCTGCGCAAGGCACTTGGCTTCATGCCACGACGGCCCACCGCTTGCTCACCCAAACATGCAGCGGACCTTCTAAAATGCCGGCTCGTTACAGCCGCCGCTCCAGGGAGGATGCGATGCGACACCTGCAGATCACGCTCGGCTTGGCCGCGCGCGCGCCGCGCGCACGGGCTTGCGCCGGTGGCACGCGATGACCGACGCACCGGTCATCCACCAGGGCCCGGTGGGCCCCGACCATCCCGAGCACCCGGACCACTACCTGTTCGCACAGATCCGCGAAGCGGTCAGCGTGCTGGACGCCGAGTTAGGCAAGCCCGTGGACCAGGCAAGCGAGCGCATGGCCGCGCGCCTGCTGCCGCTGGCCAAGCAGCATGGCTTCGACCAGGTGGACTACGTGGTGCTCAGCCGCCATCTGGGCGAAGTCGGCGAGAACGTGTTCCTGGTGCGTGGCGAGCTGTCCGACCCCGCGCATCTGCGTGCACACATCACCACGCAGGAAGCCATGGAAACATCGGTGGACGCATCGCTTGCGCAGCTGGAGGAGATCAACCGGCGGCTGATGCTGCGTTTGCCGCCGCGCTGAGTGCCGATGCCGGACGTGCGTGGCGGTGCCGCGCATCCGGCATCGGTGCATGCATGGCCCTGCCGGGCGACACGTGATGTTGGCTGCACGTCATCTTGCAGTACGAGCGCAACGCCGCCACGGTCAGAGCGTCAAACATCGGCTGGACGGCACGCCGGTTTTTGCACCCGTTCGCACTGCAAAAGTTACCGACGCAAGCACTGCGTCGGTGATGTCGCGCATTGGCTATCATTGCGCCGATGCGCTCCGACTACATCCTCACCCTGTCCTGTCCCGACCGCACCGGTATCGTCTATCGCGTGACCGGGCTGCTGTTCGACCTGGCCTGCAACATCCTCGACGCACAGCAATTCGGCGACGACGAAAGCGGGCGATTCTTTCTGCGCGTGCATTTCCACAAACCGGCAAAGACCGACATTGCCGCGCTGGAGCAGCGCTTTGCCGTGCTCGCTGGCGAATTTCAGATGACATGGCAACTGCATGACGCACGCCGCCGCGCGCGCCTGCTGGTGCTGGTGAGCAAGCAGGGCCATTGCCTCAACGACCTGTTGTTCCGCATGCACAGCC
Organism: Xanthomonas sp. NCPPB 1062; assembly: GCF_041481705.2. NCBI lineage: Bacteria > Pseudomonadati > Pseudomonadota > Gammaproteobacteria > Lysobacterales > Lysobacteraceae > Xanthomonas > Xanthomonas sp. NCPPB 1062. The sequence continues at coordinate 368,789 of NZ_CM192987.1, forward strand.
GGCAATTGCCGGTGGACATCGCTGCGGTGGTCTCCAACCACACCGACTTCGCGCCGTTGGCAGCCTCCTACGGCATCGCCTTCCACCATCTGCCCGTGAGCGCCGACACGCGCGCCGCGCAGGAAGCGCAGCTGCTCGCCCTGGTCGATGATCTGCAGATCGATCTGGTGGTGCTGGCGCGCTACATGCAGATCCTGTCGCCGCAGCTGTGCCGGGCACTGGCCGGGCGCGCGATCAATATCCATCACAGTTTCCTGCCCAGTTTCAAGGGCGCGCAGCCGTATCACCAGGCGCACGCGCGCGGGGTCAAGATCATCGGCGCCACCGCGCACTACGTCACCGAAGATCTGGACGAAGGCCCGATCATCGAGCAGGACGTCGCCCGCGTGGACCACGCCATGACCCCGCGCGACCTGATCCGCCTGGGCAGCGACACCGAATCGCTGGTGCTGGCGCGCGCAGTACGCCGCCACGTCGAACACCGCATCGTGCTCAATGGACATCGCACGGTGGTGTTTCGTTGAGGCGGGGAGTCGGGATTCGGGATTGGGGATTCGCGAAAGCGGCTTGACCGATTGCGTTTCAGCCATGGCGCTACCGCTCTTGCCAATCCCGAATCCCGAATCCCGAATCCCCAATCCCGAATCACGGCTCGAAGCGATACCCCGCGCCATAGACGGAGCGGACCCAGTCCTCGCCGCCGGCGTCGGCGAGCTTGCGGCGTAGATTCTTGACGTGGCTGTCGACAGTGCGGTCGGTGACGATGCGGTGGTCGGCGTAGAGCCGGCCCATCAGTTGCTCGCGCGAGTACACCCGCCCCGGGGCGGCGGCGAGGGTGCGCAGCAGGCGGAACTCGACCTGGGTCAGGTCCAGGGCGCGGCCGTCCACGCTGGCGCGACAGGCATCCTCGTCGATATGCAGGCCCGGTGCCGGTGCGCCGTGGGGGTCGTGGCGATGACGGCGCAACACTGCCTGGACACGCGCCACCACTTCGCGCGGGCTGAACGGCTTGCAGATGTAGTCGTCCGCGCCGATCTCCAGGCCCAGCAGGCGGTCGATTTCCTCCACGCGTGCGGTGACCATGATGACCGGCACCGCGCTTTCCCTGCGCAGGTCGCGGCAGATGTCCAGACCGCCACGGTTGGGCAGCATCAGGTCCAGCAACACCAGGTCCGGCTGCTGCGCGCGGAATGCGCCCAACGCTTGCGCGCCATCGGCGATCCAGTCGTGCGAATAGCCGGCCGCGTGCAGGTACTCGCCCAACACCGCGGCCAGACGCGGTTCGTCCTCGACGATCAGCACATGCCCGATCGGGGACGCGCTGCTCATGCGGCCAGCGCCGGCAAGCGCAGCACCATGCGCAGCCCGCCCAGTGCGGAAGCCTCGGCGTGGATCGAGCCGCCGTGTGCCTCGGCGATGTTGCGACAGATCGCCAGGCCCAGGCCGCTGCCGCCGCTGGCACGATTGCGCGAAGCCTCGGTGCGGTAGAAGCGTTCGAACAACCGCGCGCGCTTGTCTGCATCCACGCCTGGCGCGCTGTCTTCGACCACCAGCTCCAGCACCGCGCCGCGGCGCACGCAGCGCACCTGCACCGTGCCACCGGCGTCGGTGTAGCGCAGCGTGTTTTCCAGCAGGTTGCCCAGCAGTTGCTGCAGACGGCGCTCGTCGCCGTCCAGCTGCAGCGGGCCGGCATCGATCTGCGCCTGCACCTGCAGCTGCGCGGCGGCAAAGCGCGCGTGCAAGCCGTCCAGCACGGTTGCCAGGATGACCGCCAGATCGACGGGAGCGCGCCGATACGCCAGCGCACCGACATCGGTCAGCGACACGTCGTACAGGTCCTCGATCAGCTTGCCCAACTGGCCGACCTGCTGGTGCAGCGACCCCAGCGAGGTGGGTGTCATCGGCCGGATGCCGTCCTGCAGTGCTTCCAGTTCGGCGCGCAGGACCGCCAGCGGCGTGCGCAGCTCGTGCGAGATGTCGGCCATGAAGTCGCGCCGCGCGCGTTCGTTGTGCTCCAACGCTTGCGCCAGCAGGTTGAAATCGCGCGCCAGCTGGCCCAGTTCGTCGCGCGCCGCAGCGTCGATGCGGGTGGCATAGTCGCCCGCAGCGAGCAGGTGGGTGGCCTGGGTCAGGCCACGCAGGCGCCGCAGCAAGGTGCGCGACAACAGCCAGCCGAGCAGCGCGGCGACCAGCAGGCAGGCGCCGCCGATCGCCCACCACGCGCGTTGCTGGGCGGCGTAGAAGCGCGCGTCCGCCGCCGCCAGCGCCTTCTGGAACGGCAGCATCGCCATCCAGCCGACGGTGCGGCCGCCAACCACCACCGGGCGCAGGATGTCGTGGCGGCCGACATCCGGATTGCCGATCACCGGCGTGTAGTCCTGGTCGAGCAGCGCGAAGCGAAACACCGCGCCGGTCTGGTCGGAAATCGGCGGTGCCTCGCGCGGCGGGCCGGGGCCACGCTCCGGGCGCATCAGGACGAACCAGGCATCGGGATTGTCGCGCACGAACTCCCAGCTGCCGTGCCGCGCGTATTCGGCCCTGACCCGTGGCAAGGTCTCTTGCATGCGCTCTACGCCCTGTTCGTTGAGGTAGTCCAGGAACTGGCGTTTGACGAAGGCCTGCACCGCGATGCCGTTGATCAGCAGCACTGCCACGCACGCGGCGAGGATGGCGAGAAACAGCTTGGCGGTGATACCCAGTTTCATCGAAGAGGTGATGCGAAGCGCAGTAACCGCAGCTGCTGCGTATTAGCCGGGTCGGGCCAGGGGAAATCAAGCGAATCGACGCCGCGGCCGGCAATCTCCAAATTTGCTGCACATTCGCGCCGTAGCGTGGCCACATTCGGATAAACCGTGAGTTCGTCGCATGTTGCCCGTCGCTACCCATCGTTTTCGCACTGCGTCCGTGCGCTTGCTGCTGCTCGCCGCCGCGACCACGCTCATGGCCGCGTGTTCTTCCAGGCAGCCGCCGCAGATGCCGCAGACGCAGGTCGGCGTGCAGACGTTGAAGGTGCAGCGGCTGGCCGTGGACCAGACCTTGTCCGGTCGCACCGTGGCCTACGTCACCTCGGACGTGCGCCCGCAGGTCGGCGGCATTTTGCGCAAGCGGCTGTTCACCGAAGGCCAGGACGTCCAGGCCGGGCAGGTGCTGTATGAAATCGATCCGGCCAGCTACCAGGCCGCGTACGACACGGCCAAGGGCGATCTGGCGCAAGCCGAGGCGGCGGTGTTGTCGGCCAGGCCCAAGGCGCAGCGCTACCAGACCCTGGTCGGGCTGGATGCGGTCAGCAAGCAGGACGGCGACGATGCGTTGGCCACGCTGCGCTCGAACCAGGCAGCGGTGGTCGCGGCCAAGGCGTCGTTGCAGACCGCGCGCATCAATCTCGACTACACCCGCATCACCGCGCCGGTGTCCGGCCGCATCGGCACCTCCAGCTACACGCCGGGCGCGCTGGTCAGTGCCGGCCAGAGCGAGGTGCTGGCCACCATCAACCAACTCGACCCGATCTATGTGGACGTGACCCAGTCCAGCGCCCAGCTGCTGCAGTTGCGCCGCCAGCTCGACGCCGGCCAGCTCAAGGCAGTGGATGGCAAGGCCGAGGTGACGCTGCAACTGGAGGACGGCAGCACCTACGCACATAGCGGCACGTTGGAGGTGGTGGATGCCGCGGTCGATACCGCCACCGGCACGGTGAAGCTGCGCGCGGTGGTGCCCAATCCCGAGCGCGTGTTGCTGCCGGGCATGTATGTCACCGCGAAGTTCTCGATGGCGGTGGACGAGCAGGCCATCCTGGTGCCGCAGCAGGCGATCAGCCGCAACAGCAAGGGCCAGGCGGTGGCGATGGTGGTCGGCAGCGACAACAAGGTCGCGCAGCGGGTGCTGACCACCGGCGATGCGATCGGCGACAAGTGGGTGGTGCGCCAGGGATTGAAGGCTGGCGACAAGGTCATCGTGCAGGGCCTGCAGAAGGCGTCGGTCGGCGCCGAGGTCAGGGCCGTGGAAGTGAGCCAGACCGCTGCGGCCGACTCGGCCGCCAACGCGTCGCCATCCACGCAGGGCACCGCCGCGGCGGCGCCCAAGGCCGACTGAGGAACCGCCATGGCCCGCTTCTTCATCGACCGTCCCATCTTCGCCTGGGTCATCGCCATCGTGATCACCCTGGCCGGCGCGCTCTCGATCCTGTCGTTGCCGCTGGAGCAGTATCCCAACATCGCCCCGCCGACGATCAACGTCAGCGCCACCTACACCGGTGCCTCGGCGCAGACCGTGCAGAACTCGGTCACGCAGATCCTCGAGCAGCAGATGACCGGGTTGGACCATCTGCTGTACATGTCTTCCAGCAGCAGTTCCGCCGGCACCGCCTCGATCACCCTGACCTTCGATTCCGGCACCGACCCGGACACCGCCCAGGTGCAGGTGCAGAACAAGGTGTCGCAAGGCGAGGCGATGCTGCCGGAGGCGGTGCAGAGCAATGGCGTGACCGTCACCAAGTCCACCGGCAGCAGTATGTTCATGGTGCTGGCCTTCACCTCCGAAGACGGCAGCATGGACAGCACCGACATCGGCGACTACATGGTGTCCACGCTGCAGGACCCGATCAGCCGGCTCAACGGTGTCGGCGGGGTCAACGTGTTCGGCTCCGAATACTCGATGCGGGTGTGGCTGGATCCGGACAAGCTGCGCACCTATGCGCTGATGCCCGCGGACGTGAGCAACGCGATTTCGGCGCAGAACGCCGACGTCTCCTCCGGCGCGCTGGGCGCGTTGCCGGCGGTGCAGGGTCAGCAGCTCAACGCCACGGTCACCTCGCGCAGCAAGCTCAAGACCCCGGCGCAATTCGAAGCGATCGTGCTGAAGTCGCAGCCCGACGGCGCCACCGTGTATCTGCGCGACGTGGCGCGAGTGGAGCTGGGTTCCAAGTCGTATGCATCCAGTTCCAAGTACAACGGCAAGTCAGCCTCGGGCATGGGACTGGAGCTGGCGACCGGCGCCAATGCGCTGGATGCGGCCAAGGCGGTGGAAGACAAGCTGGAACAGCTCAAGCCGTACTTCCCCACCGGGCTGAAGTACGAGATCGCCTACGACACCACGCCGTTCGTGCGCATTTCCATCGAGGAAGTGGTCAAGACCCTGCTCGAGGCGATCGCGCTGGTGGTGCTGGTGATGTACCTGTTCCTGCAGAACTGGCGCGCCACGCTGGTGCCGGTGATCGCGGTGCCGGTGGTGCTGTTGGGCACCTTCGGCGTGCTCGCCTTGCTCGGCTATTCGATCAATACGCTGACCATGTTCGCGATGGTGCTGGCGATCGGCCTGCTGGTCGATGACGCCATCGTGGTGGTGGAGAATGTCGAGCGCCTGATGAGCGAGGAAGGCATGTCGCCGCGGCAGGCCACCCACACCTCGATGGGGCAGATCTCCGGCGCGCTGGTGGGCATCGCCCTGGTGCTGACCGCGGTGTTCCTGCCGATGGCGTTCTTCGGCGGCGCCACTGGCGAGATCTACCGCCAGTTCTCGGTGACCATCGCCGCGGCGATGCTGCTGTCGCTGCTGGTGGCGCTGACCCTGAGCCCGGCATTGTGCGCCAGCCTGCTCAAGCCGATCGCGCGCGGCGGACACGTCTCGCGCCAGGGCGTGCTCGGGCGCTTCTTCGGCTGGTTCAACGCCCGCTTCGACCGCAGCGCCGAGGGTTACGGCCGCGGCGTGGGCACGTTGATCGGCCATCGCAAACTCGGCGGGCTGGTCTACCTGGCGCTGCTGGTGGTGATGGCGCTGTTGTTCTGGCGCCTGCCCAGTTCGTTCCTGCCCGACGAAGACCAGGGCATGCTGATGGTGATGTTCACCACACCGGCCGGCGCCACGCAGCAGCGCACGCAGCAGTCGATCGATCGGGCCACCGACTTCATCCTCAAGCAACCGGAAGTGGCGGGGATGATGACCATCTCCGGCTTCAGCTTTGCCGGCAGCAGCCAGAACTCGGGCATGGGTTTCATCAAGCTCAAGGATTGGGCGCAGCGCGATGCGCCTGCGCAGGAGATCGCCAACCGCATCACCGGCGCGATGATGGGCGCGCTGCCCGATGCGCAGGTGTTCGCACTGTCGCCGCCGGCGATCAACGGCCTGGGTACCAGTTCCGGTTTCACCCTGCAGTTGCAGGACGTGGCCGGCAAGGGCCACGACGCGCTGGTCACCGCCAGGCAGCAACTGCTGCAACTGGCCAACGCCGACAAGGACCTGACCGCCGTGCGCTTCAACGGCCTGGACGATGCGCCCACCTACCGCGTGCAGATCGACGACGCCAAGGCTGGCGCGCTCGGCCTGGATGCGGCGGACATCAACACCACGCTGGCCACGGTGATGGGCGGCAGCTACGTCAACGATTTCCTCAACAACAACCGGGTCAAGCGCGTGTACGTGCAGGGCGAGCCGAGCGCGCGCATGCTGCCTGCCGACATCGGCCGCTGGTACGTGCGCAACAGCAGTTCGGAGATGGTGCCGTTCTCGGCGTTCTCCAGCAGCGCGTGGGCGTATGCGCCGCAGGTGCTGAGCCGCTTCAACGGCGTAGAGTCGATGGAGATCACCGGCAGCGCTGCCAGTGGCATCAGTTCCGGCGAAGCGATGAACGGCATCGCCGTGCTGGTGGGCAAGATCGGCAAGGACGTGGGTTACGCCTGGTCGAGCATGTCCTACCAGGAGCAGGCTGCCGGCGCGCAGACCTGGATGCTGTACGCGGTGTCGCTGGTGTTCGTGTTCCTGTGCCTGGCCGCCCTCTACGAGAGCTGGTCGATCCCGATCTCGGTGATGCTGGCGGTGCCGGTGGGCATCGTCGGCGCACTGCTGGCAACGTGGCTGCGCGGGCTCTCCAACGACATCTATTTCCAGGTCGGCCTGCTGGCGACGATGGGCCTGGCCGCCAAGAACGGCATCCTGATCGTGGAGTTCGCCAAGGAACTGGAAGAAAAGGGCCAGCCGCTGATCGAAGCGACCTTGCATGCCGCGCGCATGCGCTTGCGCCCGATCGTGATGACCTCGCTGGCGTTCCTGCTCGGCGTGCTGCCGATGGTGGTCAGCAGCGGCGCCGGCTCCGGTGGACGCCATTCGCTGGGCACCGGCGTGCTCGGTGGCACCCTGGTCTCTACGCTGCTGGGCATCTTCTTCGTGCCGTTGTTCTACGTGATGGTGCGCAGCGTGTTTCCGGGCAAGGCGTCTGATCACGCGACAGCCGCTGAGACGTCCGAGGTGGCCCCGTGATGCGCTTTAGCTTTGCAAGTGTGGCAGCGGCCTGCGCCATCGCCTTGAGTGGTTGCGTCAGCATGGCACCGCATTACGCGCGCCCGGATGCGCCGGTGCCCGGGGTGATCGGCGACACCGGCAGCACCGGCAACGCAGGCACCGGTATGCCGAATGCAGCCGCTGTGGATTGGCGGCAGGTGGTGACCGATGCGCGTCTGCAGCAGGTGGTCGCGCTGGCGTTGGACAACAACCGCGACCTGCGTGTGGCAGTGCTCAATATCGAGCAGGCACGCGCGCAGTACCGCATCCAACGTGCGAGCCTGTTTCCCGCCGTCGATGCCACCGTCTCGCATACCGCGCAGCGCGCTGCGGCAGCGACCAGTTTCACCGGCGCCCCGCAGATCATCCGCAGCGCCAGCGGCGAGGTGGGCATCAGCAGCTGGGAGCTGGACCTGTTCGGCCGCATCCGCAGCCTCAAGAACCAGGCCCTGGAAACCTATCTTGCCAGCGAGCAAACCCAGCGCAGCACGCGTCTGAGTCTGGTCGCTGAAGTGGCCAACGACTGGTTGACCGTTGCCGCCGATCAGCAGCGCCTGGCGCTCGCGCAGCAGACCATGGACAGCCAACGCAAGACCTTGCGTCTGACCGAGCTGCAGCACGACAACGGCATCGTCTCCGGTCTGGATCTGGCGCAGATCCAGACCAGCGTGGAAAGCGCGCGCGCTGATGTGGCCAACTACACCACCCAGCTGGCGCAGTCGCGCAACGCCTTGAATCTGGTCGTGGGCACGCCGGTGCCGGCTGCGTTGTTGCCTGCCAGCGATGCGATCGAGACGGGCGTGGCGCTTGCGCCGTTGCCTGCGCAGCTGGAATCGCGGGTGTTGTTGCAGCGCCCGGACGTGCTGTCGGCCGAGCACACGCTCAAGGCCGCCAATGCAGATATCGGCGCAGCACGTGCGGCCTTCTTCCCCACCATCTCGTTGACCGCCAATGCCGGGCGCGGCAGCGATGCGTTATCCAGCCTGTTCGATGGCGACCATACATGGTCGTTCTCGCCCAGCGTGAGCTTGCCGATCTTCCGTGCCGGCGCGTTGAAGGCCGAACTGGATGTGGCCACGTTGGAAAAGGACATCACCATTGCGCAGTACGAATTGGCGATCCAGACCGCCTTCAGTGAAGTGGCCGATGCACTGGCCGAACGCACGCAGCTCGAAGAACGCATGCATGCGCAGCAGGCGATGGTGGACGCCGCACAACGCAGCTTTAGCCTGTCGGATGCGCGCTATCGCCACGGCGTGGACAGTTACCTGGTGACGCTGGATGCGCAGCGCACGCTCTACAGCGCGCAACAGACATTGATCAGCTTGCGGCTGACCGAGGCGAGCAATCGGGTGACCTTGTACAAGGTACTCGGCGGTGGCGCCGATGCGCAGAGCGGCGCGTCTGTGGCGGGTGCGGCGCGTTAGCGTATTGCCCGCACGCTCGTAGGAGCGGCGCAGCCGCGACAGACATTGTCGGTCATGCCTGTCGCGGCTGAAGCCGCTCCTACAACAAACATATTCCGATCAAACTGCACCAGCGTCAGCTTAGGCACTTGGTCAAATCGGCGCTGCACTGGGACGTGCCCGGGACAGCGCCTTGCCCAATCCCTGATCCCGATTCCCTGGCTTTTCAGTAGCCGAATGGCTGATCATCCCGGCCCTCAACGCGCCGCATTCGCATTCATCACCGCGTTGCGATTGGCATCCAGATACTGCGCCGGATCGCGCATGCCGGTGGTGTGGCATTGGCCGGTGGTGTGGCCGCGATTCACGCCACCCGGCAGCTGCGCATTGACCTGCTCCACCGTGCCGTCTTCCGGGTCGTTCAATACCAGGTCCGAGGCAGCGTTGCAGTAGTCGTTGGTGTACCAGTTGGTCTTGGCGAACGAGGTGGTGTAGTAGTTGACCTTGGCGCGTGCATCGGCCGGGATGCCGGCCAGCCAGGCCTTGGCGCCGTCGTAGGTCATGTCGCTATTGGTGCCGCAGCCCACGCCGAACCACGAACCCACCGCGGCCAGCACCCCAGACAGATTGGTGCCTTGATACGGCGTGCCCACCGATTGCATCACTCGCCCACCGGTGGCGTTATCCAGCCCGCTCCAGTAGTAGGTATACAGGTGCAGCGCCGCCATGCCGCCCTGGCTGTGCGCGACCGTGGAGAACGACGACCATTGGCTGGCGAACTGCGCGATTCGCTGCGCGAACTGATCGTTGCTGCGGTTCTGCTTGGCATCCAGGAAGGTCGAGGCGTTGGTGAATTGCGCCTGTGGCCATACGCCGTTGGAGCAATAGCCGTGCACCAGCACCAACTGCGAACCGGCGGCCTGAGGCTGTGCCGTTGTCATCGCAGACGCCAACGCAGTCGGGCGCGGGCCCATGCGCATGCTTTCATCGATTGCCGTGCTGGCGCGCGCGATGCTGGCGCGTCGCAACGCGGGCACCTGCAACGGTAGCGTGGCGGCCTGCACCAGCGGGATGTAATGGTCCGGGTCTTCGATGCGCAGGCTGCGCAGCGTAAACGGCGCACGCGCACCGGCGCGCGCAATCCAGCGTTCGTCCAGGCTTAGCGGGAGCTGGCCTTGTTGCGGCGTCAGCATGCCGCCGATCCAGGCCACCGGGATGTCCTTGCCCTTGGCATCGGTGCCCCAGACCTGGCCGAACACGCGGTAATGCGACGGCGCGTTGCCTCGCGCAGCCACTGGCAGCGCGATCGTCAGCCGCGTGCCCGCTGCAGCACGTGCGCCCAGGGCATTGCCGAGCAGACGTAGCGACGTATCCACCACCGGCACCACATGCTCGCTGGTCCGCACGAACGGCTGGCCGGCCTGGTCATGCCCATGCACGACGACCTGGGCAATCCAGGTACCCTCGCTGGTCGGTTGGAATGTGCCGCCGTACACGCCATCGCCAGCGGCGCCATCGTCGTGCTTGCCGTCGTCGGCCATCGGCAGGCTGCGCACACCGCCTTGCGGATCGATCACACGCAGGCTTGCTTCGTCGATCGTTCCGGCTTGTGCCGTCAGCAGCGTGGCGCCGCGTACATCGTTGCCGCTCAGCAACGCGTTGAGCGTGAGCGACTGGCCAACCTGCTGCTGACGCGTGCGCAGGTACGAAGCAAGCTGCGTGCGCGCATCGCCTTCCATCAGCACGTAGCCACGCTGCGTCACCGGCGAGGACGACTGCAGCGTCAATGACCAGGCGCCGTTGCGCGCCGACTCCACGGCGTAGCGCACGCCGCTGGTGCCGTGCTCGGCGGTGCCCAGCAGCGTGCGCTGCGCTTGCAGCGGCGTCGCCACGGCGGCGGTGCGCACGCCGGCAAGCTGAGGTGCAGCCACTGCCGCCTCCCAGGCCTCATCGCCGGACAGCACCATGAAGCGCAGGTGCCCGTTTTCCACCGGCAAGCTGCCTTGCCAGCGCGCGGATTGACCGGCCGGTGCCAGTTCCACCGGCAGCAATGCACTCTTGGACAGGATCGCCGACTCGGCCGGATCTGGCGCACGCATCTGCGCGAACTCTTCCGGTGGGCCAGCCAATTGTTTGGGCTGCAACTCGGCTGCCGCAAGCGGCGCGCAGAGCAATGAGAGGGAGCACAACAGCGACAACGGCGACGGCTTCGGCATGGCAGATCTCTCCGTGAGCATTGCAGAAGCGATGCCATCGCGCACGGCAACGACATCGGATGCAGCGCCCCCTCGCCGCGATTCGTCGACGGTTATACCGCGCTCTTGTGACAGGTCTGCTGTGCGCTGCAACACTCGCGGTGCCGCGCGCAAGTCGTTAGAAATCAAGCAATGCTGATGGTGATCGGGGTCGCGGACGCGGCGTTGTTTTAGCGAAACGCGTGCAGCGCAGGAACACGCAATTCTCTTTCAACCTCTTGCGATTTAGCTGGAGCGGCCAGATGGCCTTGACCCATGACGCATACGGCGCATTCAGCTGTTCTCATCCTCGTCGGCCTTGCCACGGCTGGATAGCCAGATTAGCAGCGGTGTGACCGTCTCAAGCCCGCGCCGATTCGCACACGGACAGGTTGCTGTCAGGCCTGATCGGCGCGCACGGAACGCATGCGATCTTGCTGCGAAGCACGCGAGCGATAGTGCGCAACCCACTCCACAGACTGGGCGATGCCGCCGAACGGAAACAGGTGCAGGCGGACATCTCCATGGGCTTCTGTCAGGCGGCTGGCGAGGCGATCGACAAAGCGATCCGGCCCCGCGTTGCCGAATAACTTGCCAATGGAAATGCCATAGTTTGAGAGCACCGACGCGCAGGCGCCGACACCGCAGCTTGCCGCATAGCGTGCGAGAACGGCGACACTGGCAGGACCAGGCACGCCCACCCGCACCGGATGCGTCATGCCACGCGCGCGCAACGCTTCCAGCCATGTCACCACGATGTCGGCGTCGAACCCGAACTGCGTCACGATCAGGGGCGCCATGCCGCGCTCCTGGATGCTGCGACACTTGCGTTCCAGCACGTCCCATTGTTCTGTCGTGCGCAGGATCGGATGCCCCTCCGGGTGACCCGCCACGGCGATGGTGCGGATGCCTGAGCGTTCAAACACACCCGTCTCGATCAGCGACACGCTGTCGGGAAACGGTCCCTTCGGAGTGGAGGGATCGCCCGCAATCACCAGGCAGCGTGTGACGCCGGCCTCATCGACCAGGCGCGCGATACATGCCTGCAGTTCCCCGAGCGAGCCGATGCGACGCGCGGAAAGATGGGGCACAGGTTCGAAACCAAGGCTACGCACCATCTGTGCTGCGGCCAGCCGCACCGCCTGGTTTTGGCCTGGCAGGTAGGGGATGAACATGGCGCAGCCAGGCAGGATGCGTGGGGCCGCATTGGTCAGCGCGCCGACGTCCTTGGCGCTGACCTCCAGCGAATAGGCCTCGGTCACGGTGCTCGCGAAGTTCGGCGTGTCGGTAGAAATCACGGGTCTTGCCGTCTTGTCATGATGATCGGGTGGCATCGCCACGACGCACTGATCCAGCGGAAAGGAGCCAAAATCCCCATGTGGTCTCCGCTGGACTGGCGAAAGGCTCAGTCTTCCGGCGCGTCATCGCCGTAGAACTTCACACCGAGTTGAATGCGCTTGCGGCCGCTGTCCACACGATGCCGATTGGTGTCGCGCAGGGAATAGACGCAGCCGCAGTATTCCTGTTGATAGAAGTTCTCGCGCTTGCTGATCTGAATCATGCGCGAGGCGCCACCGCCCTTGCGCCAGTTGTACTCCCAATACATCAAGCCGGGATACCTGGACGCGGCGCGAATGCCGCAGTCGTTGATCTGCTGCATGTTTTTCCAGCGCGAGATGCCCAGCGAACTGGTGATCACCGGAAAGCCGTGCTCGTGGGCATACAGCGCGGTGCGTTCGAAGCGCATGTCAAAGCACATGGTGCAACGCACGCCGCGCTCAGGTTCGTTTTCCATCCCGCGCGCCCGCTCGAACCAGTTGTCCCGATCGTAGTCGGCATCGATGAAGGGCACGCCGAACTGTTCGGCAAAACGCACGTTCTCATCCTTGCGCAACTCGTATTCCTTGCGCGGATGAATGTTGGGGTTGTAGAAAAAGATGGTGTAGTCGATGCCGGAGGCCAACATCGCCTCCATGACCTCGCCAGAGCACGGCGCGCAGCACGAATGCAGCAAGACCTTGGTATGGCCATCAGGCAGCGGAAGTGGCATGCGTTGGGCAGTGGAATCCATCAGTGGGGTCCTTGCGTGTAGGCAGTGGCATTGGCGGGCGCGCGCGCCAGTTCGATGAAGGCGCGCAGGTAATCGATCGCGATGTCCGCCTCGCGCGCGCCCAGATAGATCTGCTTGGGGATGCCGCGCGCACCCAGCCGCACCGGCACCACGTCCATCCTGGCCGCATATTCCTCCACCAGCCAGCGCGGCATGGCGGCCACGCCGCGGCCGCTGGCCACCATCTGCATCATGATGTCGGTGGTTTCGATGGCCTTGTGGCGCCGCGGCGTGACGCCGGCCGGCAACAGGAACTGGCTGTAGATATCCAGGCGCTCAAGATCCACCGGGTAGCTGATCAGCACTTCGCGTGTGAGCTGCTGTGGCTTGACGTAGGCCGCCGACGCCAGCGCATGGCGCTTGGCCACGACCAGTACCTGCTCGTAGTCGAACACCGGCTCGAACCTGAGCCCTGGCTTGAACAGCGGGTCGGGCGTGACCAGCAGATCGATCTCGTAGCCGAACAACGCGCCGATGCCGCCGAACTGGAACTTCTGCTTCACATCCACATCCACATCCGGCCACGTGGCCAGATACGGCGCCACCAGCTTGAGCAGCCACTGGTAGCAGGGATGGCATTCCATGCCGATGCGTAGCGCACCGCGCTCGCCCTGGGCAAACTGCCCCAGCCGCTCTTCGGCCAGATCCAGTTGCGGCAGCACCCGGTTCGCCACCGCCAGCAGGTACTGGCCGGCCTGGGTCAGCCGCAGGCTGCGCCCCTCGCGCAACCAGATGTCGGTGCCCAGCTGCTGTTCCAGCTTCTTCATGCTGTGGCTCAGCGCCGACTGGGTCAGATTCAGCACGCCTGCGGCGGCAGTCAGCGAGCCTTGCTGCTCGACCTGCTGGACGATGGTGAGATGGATGCGCTCGAGCATTCAATGATCCGAATTCATGGATTGTTGAAATAACACCATTTTACTTCATCGAATGCGAGCCCTAGCATCGGGACTCGTCGTTCAGCCGCTGCCGTGCGAACGGGTTCGGACCAAGGCGCGGCCGATGGGTCGGGCCGCAAGCGTCCTGGCGCACTGCACGACGTCCCCACTGCGTAAGGTTGCCCAGCATGACTGTCAAACACCCACTCCGCGTCGTTGCGGTCTCCGGCGGGATGCAACGCCCCTCCAAGGCCGTCGCCCTGGCAGAACACCTGCTGGAGTTAATCGCCGATCAGGTGCCGTGCGAGCGCCATTTGGTCGAACTTGGAGCGTTGGCGCCGCACTTCGCGGGCGCGCTCTGGCGTACCCAAGTGCCCGACACGGTGGAGCAGGCGCTCTGCCTGGTGGAGCAGGCCGACGTGCTGGTGGTGGCAACACCGGTCTACCGCGGCTCCTTCACCGGACTGTTCAAGCATTTCTTCGATTTCATCGATCAGGATGCCTTGATCGACACGCCCGTGCTGCTCGCCGCAACCGGGGGCAGCGACCGCCATGCGTTGGTGATCGACCATCAGCTACGCCCGCTTTTCAGTTTCTTCCAGGCACGCACCCTGCCGCTGGGCGTCTACGCAACCGACCGCGACTTTCTGGACTACCGCGTGCACAACGACGCGCTGGCCGAACGGGCCAGGCTGGCGGTGCAGCGGGCATTGCCGTTGATCGAGCTGACCGGGCATGCACGGTCCATCGCCGCGCCGGGCGTGGCTGCGGCCTGATGGCCCAGCTCGCGGTAGCCAGGGAACCGGATCGGTCGGCAAGCGCGCGCTGATCCACTTCCCGGCCTGCATGCCGCCGGCATGACCCGTTACACAGCGCATGCGCGCGTTCCCATCTTAGAAACAAGGCATCGGTTCGCAATGACTCACGCATTGAATTTCACCATCAAGAGCCTGCGCTTCGATGAGGACTACCGTCCCTCGGCCACGACGCGCAACACGACCAATTTCGCCAACCTGGCCAGGGGTCAGCGACGTCAGGAAAACCTGCGTAACACGCTGGCGATGATCGACAACCGCTGCAACGAGCTGGCGCACTGGGATAACCCCGACCGCGACCGTTATGCGGTGGAGCTGGACATTATCTCCGTCGAAATGCACATCGGCGAACGCGCGCTGGACGATGCGTTTCCGTTGATCGAGATATTGAAGCCCACCATCGTCGATCGCCACACCGGCGCGCGTATCGACGGCATTGCCGGCAATAATTTCTCCTCCTACGTGCGCGACTACGATTTCAGCGTGCTGCTGCCCGCGCACAACCAGGATGCGTCCGGCTTCAACGTCCCGGACGATTTTGGTGACCTGCACGGCAAGCTGTTCAAGCACTTCGTGCATTCGCCCGCATATTGCGCGCACTTCCGGAAGCCGCCGGTCATCTGCATCAGCGTCTCCACCAGCAGAACCTATCACCGCACCGGGAACCGGCACCCCATCCTGGGCATCGAATACCGCCAGGACGCGTTTTCGTTGACCGACCAGTATTTCGAAAAGATGGGCCTGCAGGTGCGCTATTTCATGCCACCCAACAGCGTTGCGCCCTTGGCGTTCTACTTCTTCGGCGACCTGCTCGGCGACTACACCAACCTGGAGCTGATCGGCACCATCGCCACGATGGAGACATTTCAGAAGATCTACCGGCCAGAGATCTACAACGCCAACGCTGCAGCAGGGCCGACCTATCGGCCGAGCCTGAAGCATCAGGACTATTCGTCCACCCAGATCGTCTACGACCGCCAAGAGCGCAGCCAGCTCGCCGTGACGCAGGGAAAGTTCACCGAAGAGCACTTCATCCGGCCCTACGGCAACCTTCTTGCGCAGTGGGCGTCCAGCCACGCTTCCTAATCAACCAGAACCCATCCCATTGCTCATCATGACAAAGCTGCTTCCCACCTCAACCGCCGGTAGCCTGCCCAAGCCGTCCTGGCTTGCCCAGCCCGAAACGCTCTGGTCGCCCTGGAAATTGCAGGGCGCCGAATTGATCGAAGGCAAGCAGGACGCGCTGCGTTTGTCGCTGCAGGAACAGCAGCACGCCGGCATCGATATCGTCAGCGACGGCGAACAGACCCGTCAGCATTTCGTCACCACGTTTATCGAACATCTCAGCGGTGTCGATTTCGAAAAGCGGCAGACGGTCAGGATTCGCGACCGCTACGACGCCAGCGTGCCGACCGTCGTCGGCGCGGTCAGCCGCCCAAAGTCGGTGTTCGTGGACGACGCCAGGTTCCTGCGCCAGCAGACCCGCCAGCCGATCAAGTGGGCGCTGCCGGGCCCGATGACGATGATCGACACCCTCTTCGATGCGCACTACAAAAGCCGCGAAAAACTGGCGTGGGAGTTTGCCAAGATCCTCAATCAGGAAGCCAGGGAACTCGAAGCCGCCGGCGTGGACATCATCCAGTTCGACGAACCGGCCTTCAATGTCTTCTTCGACGAGGTCAACGACTGGGGCGTTGCCACCCTGGAGCGCGCGGTGGAAGGGCTGAAGTGCGAGACCGCCGTCCACATCTGCTATGGCTACGGGATCAAGGCCAATACCGACTGGAAGCAGACGCTGCGCTCGGAGTGGCGCCAGTACGAAGAGTCGTTTCCCAAGCTGCAAACATCCTCGCTCGACATCATTTCGCTGGAATGCCACAACTCGCACGTGCCGATCGATCTGATCGAACTCGTTCGCGGCAAGAAGGTGATGGTCGGTGCCATCGACGTGGCAAGCACCACCATCGAAACACCGCAGGAAGTGGCCGAGACGCTGCGAAAGGCGCTGCGCTTCGTCGATGCCGACAAGCTCTATCCCTCCACCAACTGCGGCATGGCGCCGCTCGCCCGGCACGTGGCGCGCGGCAAACTCGGTGCGCTCAGTGCAGGTGCGCAGATCGTGCGTGACGAGCTGTCGGCTTAGGGCAACTAACAACACTCCTACGCAGCCGTCAGGCGGGCGCGGTCGGTGCTCGGAATTCTCATGTGCCGCTCGTACATTGCGGTTCTGAGCGCGCCGTCCGCGCCCACACTCACGGCTGCTCGCTACGTTTTATTAGCCGCTCCTAGTCCCATTGCCACAGCAGTGTGCCCCGTGCCGTCGGGCGGGCCCGGGGTGCGCGCAAACGCGGCAGATGCCGATTCGTGGACATCGTCCATATCATCGCCAGCGGCTGCGCACGGGCGTCGCCGGCGCTTGATCGCGCCGGCGCCATGCATGGCGCAACGCGCATGGCCCACGCATCCCATCGCAGGCCGCATGACGCCCGCCCGGCTCTCAGCCGCTGCGTGCACCGCCACGGCGTGCATACAAGGCCGTCAGCAACGGCACCAGCAACGAGGTGACGATGACCGCGCTGGCCACCAGCGCCGTCGCGGCCGGCGCGGCGGGTGCGAACTGCGGTGCCATGCCGGCGATCAGCGCCGGAGTGGCCACGGCGGCACCGGCGGTGCTGGAGGCCGCCACCCCGGCCGTGCCGTTGCCGCCGCCGATCCAACGGTCGGCCAGCAGCAGGGGTAGCCCGGTGATCACGATGACTGCCACGCCCAGCAGCACCCCGCTTGCGCCGGTGTGGGCGATGGTGGACAGATCCAGCGTGTTGCCGAGCGCGAAGCCGAAGAAGGGCACCAGCGTCTTGGTCGCCTGCGCGAAGAACTGCCGCAATTGCGCATCGAGGTTGCCGAGCGCAAAGCCCAGCAACAGCGGCAGCACCGCACCGACGAACAGCAGTGGGTCGAAGCTGGCCAGGCCGCTGGCACCCAGGATCAGCATGGAAATCAGCGGGCCCGATTCCAGCGACATCAGCACTACCGCCCCTGCGTCTTCGCTGCTGCCGTATTGCTGCATCAACGCGGCGTACAGCCCGCCGTTGGTCATGTCCATCGCAGCCACCAGCGCCAGGACCGACAGCCCGGCCAGCGGCCCGCTCGGCACGCCGCCGATGGGAAGCAGCGGTGCGCACATGACTGCCACCAGCCAGGCCACTGCGATCTTGGTCAGCACCAGGCTGCCCGAACGGCGCAGCACCCGTCCGGAGGCGCGCAGCTGGATGGTTGCCCCCATGCAGAAGAACCACACCGCCAGGATCGGAACGGTGCCGCTGATCAGCCCGTTGCTGAAAGATCCCAAGGTGCTGCCGGCCTGCGGCCAGAGCGTGTGGCAAACCGCCCCGAGCAACAGGGGGACCAGCATCATCCCGCCGGGAAGCCGCTCCATCGTGGCCTTGATGTGCATCTGCGTTCCAGTGAGCGCGTCACCACGCGCGGGGCTGGCAGCATCGCGCAGGCACCTGCGTGCATGCAGATCCCGGCGCGAACGCGCGCAGCCGCACACGAATGCGCCGGCCATGACCGGCGCTGCCGACCTTGCTCAGTAATTGACCTGCAACTGCAGGCGCAGCAAATCGCCTTCCACTACCGGATACGGCGCGGTGCTGACGTCGGTGCGCTTCATCTTCGAATAGGCGAACACCAGTTCCAGCGCATCCATCGGCTGCCATTCGACACCGGCTTCCACTTCGTCCAGACGCATGCGCGGGGCATTGGTGTCGAACTTGGAGCCGCCGCGGTAGGTCTGCCATTTCAGGTAGGGCAGCAAGGTGCCGTAGGTGAAGTCGTGCTTGAACATGGCCTGCACGTAGCCGCCGCTCAACGAGCGGGTGCGGATGCGGCGCTGGGCCACATCCAGTTCCGGGCCACGGCCCACCGTCCACTCCGCCTGCAGTCCGAACGGCTGCGGGTAGTAGATGATGTGCGCGGCCACGCGCTGGTCGGTATAGCCATTGGGCTCGGTGATGGCCGGGGTAAAGCTGCGGCCGCCGATATTCACTGCCGCCGCAGTCGGCACGAAGCGGCCGGCGTAGGCGTCGGCGCCCACTTCCAGGTACTGGCCGTTGGCGAACTTGAACGGGTAGGTGGCGTGCACCACCGCGTGCATGCTGTCGTTGCGCTCGGCGCGATTGGCGCCCTGGCCGTTGTACACACCGGCACCGATTACGCCGTAATCCCCGGACCCCTTCAATCCCGACTTGACCAGGTCCTGAAAGCGGCCCTTGGCCACGGTGGGGCTGTAATAGAACACCGCACCGATATCGCGTTCGTCGCGCAGGCCGGAGTTCAGTGCATCGGCGCGATCCAGCGAGAGCCGGTTCTGGCTGGACTGCAGATTTTCCCAGCCGTACGGCATTTTCGACTGACCCACACGCACACGGTATTCGCGCTTCTTGTCGAAGAAGATATCGGCGTAGGCATCGCGCAGCTGCGCAAAGTTGGAGGTGGTGGAGCCGGTGGGCGTGCTGGCGAAATCCGGCTGGAAATACAGCGACACGTGCTCGTTGAGATCGCCGCTCAGCACCAGACGCGCACGGCGGATGCCCAGGCTCTGGTCGTTGCCGATAAAGCGGTCGCCCGGCGCGCGCAGGTCCTGCGCATCGCCGCCGATGCCCTGGTTGTAGCGAATCTGGGTGTAGCCGCGCAGGCTGAGTTTGTCGTACCACTTCTTAGCAGTGTCGCCGGACTTGGCCGGCGCTGGCGTTGCAGCGGGCGCCGGCGCAGGCCCGGCCTGGGCAACGGCAGTGTCGGCGGGCGTTGCGGCGCCCGGCGCGGGCGCGAGCGGTTGCGCAGGCGTTGCCGGCATCGCCGACGCCGGCAGCTTGCCGTTTTCGTCCACCTGCACGAAGGTGCCCAGCTTGTCGCGCCCTGGCGCCGGCTCGGCGAAGATCTGCTTGGTCTTGCGGTCGACGTACAGCTCCAGCTCGGCGGCCAGCGTGCTGCCGCTGGCGGTCGCGCTGAGGGCGCACAGAACAGTGGCGAAATTGCGTTTTTTCATTGGTCCGGCTCGTGCAAGGGAAACGGGTCGGCGGCTGCGTCGATCCGGTGCTGCCAAGAAGGCGGCTGCACGGCGTGGAAGCGCCTGCCAGGCGCCGGTCGTCCTGACGTAGCGGCAATGGCAGCAGTTATATTTAGATTTGATGTCAGTTTGGTGACACTGGCAGACCTCGCTGTCGTGGCCCTTGTGTCACGGTCGTGTCGGGGCGATGGCAGTTCTGCGACCAACGTGAGGCGGGCCCAGCTGCGCGCGATGGGGTGCAGACGCTCGTACAGAACTGGATTCGGAAGGTGCGGTCGTGGGCATGGCGGAGATTGCGCACGGGCCGTCCAAGCTTTCGACGTGGCCCATCGCCGATGGCTGCGCGGCATGAGACCTGCTGGATTCGCCAGCGTGCGCAGCGTTTGCGCCACCATTGGGTAGCCGCAGGCACGTGTCATCGGCAGCGACATCGGCCCGGTCACGCGGCCGTCTGCTGCGCGGGGGGATATGTCGCGCAGCGCCAGGCTGTGCAGGTCTCCAGCGCTGGCAGCGACCCAGTGCCGCATCGGCGCGCTCACCGCGCCACGCGTTGACCAACCGAGACGCGCACGGCGGCTGATCGGCCGTTCAGAGCAGCGCCACACCCGAACGCCTGAACCAGTGCCACTGGTCCAACGCACTGGAGATCATCCCGACACACGCAGCCACGCCGACCAGCCGGCCATCGCCGCTGGTTGCATGCGGTGAAGCGCCACGAAGTTCGCCGGGTTCCACGTGGTCACGTCGCACTTGCTCCACGCTGCGCGAACCACTGCGTGCCGAACGGCTGGGCAGCACAGTGGTCCCGCCGTGACTCAGCGCGCCGCGAGTGCCGCCGCCACCGCGTCGCGCAACGGCGTGGTGGGGCGGCCGATCAACCGGCCCAGCGTCTGGCTCTCATCGAACAGGGCGCCGTCGCGCGAGGCGGCCGAGCACTGCGCCAGCACCTGCGCAAAGCCGGCCGGCAGGCCGATCTGCACCAGCGCTGCCGCGTAATCGGCTTCCGGCAGGTCGTGATAGGCCACCGGCTTGCCCGACTGCTGCGCCACCTCGGCGGCGTACTCGGCCATCGTGAAAGCGGCATCGCCTGCCAGCTCGTACACCTGGCCGGCCTGTGGGACATCCGAAGCCAGTACTGCAGCCGCCGCCGCGGCATAGTCGGCGCGCGTGGCGGCGCTGATCTTGCCGTCGCCCGCACTGCCGATCACCGCGCCGTGGGCGACTTCTGCGGCGATCGAGCCGGTGTAGTTCTCGGTGTACCAGCCATTGCGCAACAACGCGTGCGGCACGCCGCTCTCGCGCAGCAGCGCCTCGGTGGCCACATGCTCGGCGGCCAGCGACAGCGTGCTGGTATCGGCATGCAGGATGCTCGTATACGCCAGCAGCTCCACCCCGGCGCGCTTTGCAGCCTCGATCACGTTGTGGTGTTGCGGCACGCGCTGGCCAACCGCATTGGACGAGACCAGCAACACGCGGCCCACGCCGGCGAAGGCGGTGTCCAGGCTTTGCGGGTTCGCATAGTCGGCCTGACGTACCGCGATGTCGCGTTTTGCGAACTCGGCAAGTGACGCGGTATCCCTCGCCGTTGCTACGATGCGGTTGGCAGGCAGATGGCCAAGCAGCGCTTGGACAACCAGCGCACCCAACTGCCCGCTGGCGCCGGTGACAAGAATCAGGGGGGATGTAGATGTCATGACGGGCTCCGTTAGGTTTGCATAAGAGATTTGGTCTACTATCTAGACCTCATTGGTCGCCCGCATAGTGTCAGCCCCGCCCCGGCCTCCGCAAGGAGGCAGTTTCGCTCCCCCTGGTTACCGTGAGATACCCCACGTGAATGCGATTGCCCTGTTCCCGCTGCCGCCGTCCCTGGAAGGACCCTTCGACGCCACCAAGTGCCCGGTGCGCGATGTACTCGACCAGATCGGCGACAAGTGGACCCTGCTGATCCTGCTGACGCTGATCCCCGGCCCATCCCGCTTCAGTGCCATCCAGCGCGCCGTGCCGGACATCTCCAAGCGCATGCTGACCCAGACGCTGCGCAATCTTGAGCGCAACGGCATGATCACCCGCAAGGTCTACGCCACCAAGCCGCCGAGCGTGGAATACGCGCTCTCCAAGCTGGGAATTTCACTCCTCGGCCCGGTCTCGCAACTGCTCACGTGGGCGGGCGAAAACCACGGCAGCATCCGCGCCGCGCGCGAGCGATTCGATCGCGCGCAGCAGGCGGCAGTGGCGTTGGATCCCGACGAAGCGATGGCATAGGCGCAGTGCTGCGTCGCCCCGATTCAAGCCAATGCGCTGAGGTGGTGCAGCGGCGCTCCCGCGTGCGCATCGGCTGGGCTGTCGGCCGTGACTGCAGAAGGCACTCGTGGTGTCCCTGCTTGCATCTCTCTCATGTGCGGTCTGACGCGTGAGTCAGGCCGCGCTGTGAAGTACTGTCGGATGGAATGAAGTGTCAGGGCGCCAGCCGGCGACGACACAGCGTCAGTGCAGCCCAGCCAACCCCGCCGCCAGCGATGCCACCCCAAATGATGCCATCGGTGAAGCGATAGCCAGTAAGGTGTGCCACACCGGCACCGATGACGAAGCCGGAAAGCGAGAACCAGGCAACCATCCGACGGCCCGCCACGGCCCGATCTTTCGCGGCACGCCTGCGACGAATCTTTTCTCGTGCTTCCAGATCCGGCTGAAGTATGGCCTGCGCGATTGCCTCTGCTTGTGACTTATCCATGCACCGATTCCTGAAGAGCGCCAGCGCTTGAATTACGCTGCCGCCTGCCCGCGAGACGGGCTTGGCTTGAAAGAGTTGTTAGGCCGCATTCTGCGCCGCCACACGCGACCGGAACAGTAGAAACTCCAGGCGGTGATTGCAGTTGGCGCAGTATAGGTCCCGTCCGATGCCGGGGCGCTCAACCTTGCGAACAAGATGCAGCGGGTAATCTGGCCGTGGCTCCTCCGGCAGGCGCCCAGTAGTCCGGAAAGTACGATCCAAAATCTGCATAGCAGAAGTCGCAGAGGACACTCTCTTGGCCCCAAATTTCAAAGCCGTGGTACTCGTGTTTCTCTGCCAATGCACTGGTCTAGCTCGCCAGTTGCATGCCCCCAGTCGAAGCACGGGGCGACATCAATCTCTTGCAGTTGAAGTGAGCATGGGGCAACTGGTCATACGGCCTGATGCTTGAGGTAAGCCGAACCGCAAAGCGGGTGCGGTATGAATGATGGTTACGACGCATCGCCGAACTCGCGCAGATGCGGCACATACGCTGAGAGCACAGACACACAGAGGCACTCGGAGACTATGAGCCACTCCTGCATCGAGTCTAACGATGCGGTGACGTGCAGGAAGTGACCTGCGGTGCGATCCCGCCAGCCGCCGGAAATGACCTTGTAGAGGAGGTGGCCTGTAGTGAGCGGGCTTTCCCAGTACTCAAGCATGTCCCCTTCGTCCATCACCTGGAATGCCCGAACGAAAGGAAAGTGGATCTCAAGGTGGCGGTCGACTCCCGCCGGCGCCGCCACAACAATGCGCAGGCCAGAGCTGGTGCTGATGATCTCGGTAACGTCTGCGCCTTCATGCCACTGGACCTCGGAGCCGACAGGTTCTAGAAACGTCTGCATGCGGCCCACTGCCTCAATGAATTGTTAGCCGGCAACACTAACTGCAAGCAGCACGAGTTGCCAGATGAGCAGGAGCACAGTGGGATAGAAGGTCAGTGCGAACCCCAGCGCTCTGGCGCCACCACCGCCACTGTAGGTCGCAAAAAACGTCAGCCTTCCAAGCAAGAACGCACAAGCGCATGCCGGAACTGCGGCTTGGATGCCGCGGTGCGGGTTCATGAGGGCGGCGACGTAGACCGGCAGCGCAAACGCTAGCTGCTCTGTCGTATTTTGAAGCAAAGATTGCAACGTTTTAGCACGAACGGTCCCATCACTCATCGCGCTGCCGTCAATGTCTGCAGGCGTAACGAAGCGGTGTTTGGCCATGCGTGCGATAGCGACAAACATCGCCGTGGCCGGCAACAGCAAGCTGATAACTGTCCGCTCTGGTGTGTCCCAGCGCAAGAACGCTCGTGATAGTAGGAACACAACGAGTAGAGAAGCAAAAAGGCCAGATGCCATGCCGAGGACCACGCCTCGTTGCTTTCTGTCTAAATGCACCGTGGCTCCCTCTGCCGGCGAACGTTCGAGGACACCTTGGCGTAGGTTTCAGGCATTGATGCGCCTCAAGCGGTAGGTCATTTCTTCCGCGATTTCCGGCGACGTCCCCCCGCTCTGAGTAGCGGCCGGGTTTAGAGTCCGGGGTTGATGATATCGGTGTTGGCCAGCTGTTGGGCATACGCAGATGGCGTCATGCCGCCAATGGCCTTCTTGGGTCGCTCCTCGTTGTATTCGCGTCGCCAGCGTTCGATCTCGGTACGCGCATGCAGCAGGGTTGGGAACCAGTGCTCGTTGAGGCATTCGTCGCGCAGCCGGCCATTGAACGATTCGACGTAGGCGTTCTGGTTTGGCTTGCCAGGCTGGATCAGCCGTAACTGCACGCCACGCGCATGTGCCCAGGCCACCATCGCTTTGCCGCAAAACTCCTTGCCGTTATCTGTGCGGATCACCTGTGGCAAGCCGCGACTGTGCGCCAGCCGATCCAGCACGCGTGTCACGCCATGGCCCGAGATTGCGCGCTCCACCTCGATGGCGATCGCTTCGTGGGTTGCATCGTCCACGATCACCAGACACTTGATCACTCGGCCTTCGGCGCTGCGGTCGAACACGAAATCCATCGACCACACCTGATTGGCCTGCGATGGCCGCAGCAGCGGCTGACGCTCTCCTATCAGCACCTTTTTGCGCTTGCGGCGCCGGACCTGCAGCTGCTGCTCGCGGTACAACCGCTCCACACGCTTGTAGTTCACGATGCGTCCTTCCTGTCGTAATTTGAGATAGATCATCCCCACACCATAACGGCGATGGCGATGCGCCAACGCACAGATGCGTTCGCGCAGTTCGACGTTGCGATCTTCGCGCGGGCAATATCGCAGCGCACTGGCGCTCATGCCGATCACTGCCAACGCACGACGCTCGCTGGCACCACGCCCGATCCACTCGCGCACCAGCATGCGACGCGCCGGTGCGCTCACCACTTTTTTCGCAGTGCATCCTTGATCAGGTCGTTCTCGAACAGCTGCTCGGCCAGCAACTTCTTCAGCCGCGCGTTCTCGGACTCAAGGTCCTTGAGCCGCTTGGCATCGGGCACGCTCATCCCGCCGAACTTGCTGCGCCACAGATAATAGGAAGCCTCGCTGAAGCCATGCCGCCGGCACAGGTCCTTGATCGCCACACCGGCATCAGCTTCGCGCAGGAAGCCGATGATCTGTTCTTCAGAAAAACGCTTCTTCACGTCCAATCTCCTCGAGTTAGGGAATTGGACTCCAAACTGAGGTGCTACTCAAAATCGGGGGGGCGTCGCCGGGTCACTGCATTTCGCAAACTCTTCAATGACCGCAATGGACTCGGGTGTATCGATATCAGCGAGCGCATGGCTAAACCATTTCGCGATGACGCCTGGCTCAGAGCACGTGTACTCGAACATCTGAAACCCGTTCGCAAGCACCTGTCGAATGTACGTAACGCTGGATGGGCGACGAAGCAACTGGATTTCCCGCGTGATCTCTTGATGGAGCTCATGGCCGGGCATCACCAACAGCCTGTTGAAAACCTCAGCCCTCTGCTCCTGATCCGCAATGCTTTGAGCAAGGCAAAAGAGATCGTATGTGGCCTGCCAATCATTGTTGGCGATGGCTGCGGCCATCCCGTGCAGGACTTTTTCTTTGATCGTGGCCGATGGTTGGCTCATGCCGGATGACCTACGCCTAAGCTAAGCGGGCTGCGCGGTCTGGGTGGTGACCGAGCGGGCAGTTTACTCCACGCAGGTTTGCACGGGCGCATGGTTAGGATCTACGGCGCTGCGCCGAAGGGACTTGGCTTCTGTAGCAGCCCAAGAGCGTATGCTCGAACTGAACAATGGACACGGTCTTGTGATCGATCGTCTGGATTCGTGAGGCGGCCAGCGTTACCAGTGATTGTTCTGCACCGACAAGCCGCTCCTTGACTCCGAGGCTGAGCTGAAGCAGAGGAAAGACATGCTTTGAGTCTGCGATCCGGATGAAGTCGTGTAGAGGTGCATCACTCTCGCATTCGTACACGCTGAACCAGTGAGGGCGAAAGTCGCCAATCTCTCTCAGCTCCGAGCCACACTCGCTGCAGAATTTTGGCATGAAACTAACCCTGAGTTGAGCCACATTGGGGGCAACGCCGGCTTGTACGAAGTGCTAGGCACTTCCGCCGCGCCCCTCGGACCACGCCTGCCAATAAGTGGAGCTTGCCTGATCGAGGGACGCAGTTGCCAGTGGCTGGCCGGTGTCGAGCGCGAGCTCCAGTGCCCGATAGGCAAGTGTGAGCGTGCCTAGCGTTGTGTATATAGTCAGAGGTGCCTCACTCACGATCGAGAGCAGCTCAGGTGAGCGCTCAGCGATTTCGCGTGGATCTGCAAGCACCGCGCCATCATGCTCTTCGAGCTGAAACAGGGTGCAGCCTCTCAGCAGAAGCACGAACCCATCGCCCTCAGGCTGGAAAGCCCTGCGCAGGTAAGGGATTGAGATGGAGAGAGCCAGATCGCCAGGCACAGTTCCCTCGGCTCGATCCAGGGAGCCGTCGTGGAGATAATCCCAAGCTGCCGTATGAATCATGAAGCACCTAACGCTTGAATTAAGCCGCGCGCGATGCGGACTTGGGTTGAATGAATTTCTAGACGCCAGCCGAAGTAGCTGGAGCCTGCTCTAACTCTGACGTAAATATATCCGCTAGCCAGATGGTGTGGCCCTCCGAGCCGACACACTCGACGGCGAAAGCGGCCTCACCGCCTGGCTTAGCCGCATGCATCAGAACGACCGCTCCAAGGTCACCGATCTGGGGAGACCTTTGGCTGAAGTCATGGTCTATCCGAGCGTCGGGGATGTTTGCGATATGGTGCGCAACGCCTCGTCGCGTGCGATCTGGTCCGTTGCGAATAGGTCATCACAGACGGTTGAGTTATCCAACTCATCAAGAGCCCCAAGAGTCCAATCGGTGTCGAGCCGCAATAGATCTCTAAGCGAACAGTACAGCCATCGGTCGAAACGGAGCGGCATGGGGGCGGTGCAAAAAGTTGATAGTTCTCCTAAAGAGTCTTTGATGCATTTGCATCTGCTCATCACCCAACGCCTCAGTTAATCAAGGTTGCGAAACAACATCGGCCTTGATGAATTTTTAGGAAAAACTACCATCAAGGCATTTTGCTTTCGACAAGTTCTTTCAAGTACGAAAATACGTCAGGCCCAGCATCTTCGCCTGACGACTTATTTGGCGGGGAAGGGCGAGGGTCTTCCTGACGCACGAGCAAAGAGCTGCTTCCCTCACTTTCGGTCAGCTCGTAGGTCATGAGAAAGTAGTGCTCTGGAATGTCTTGCAGATCGGGGCGCGGGAAGAAGAGTGAGTACTTGAGGCGCGACTCCGGCAAGAACTCAAGAACCGTGCCTTTCTGTTCAAAGACTTGCCCGTTCCACTCGTTCCGAAAAATGATAGGGGTGCCCACTTCCCACGTGGTCAGCAGATCAGAGCCATATTGCCATTGCTTGACTAGCTCAGGCACGGTCAACGCTTTCCAGACTTTACTGGCAGGTGCAAGAATCCTTACGAGTGACTTCGACGTTTTCATCTGCATATCCCGAGGATGTTTCGTGTTGGCTAACCCCTGAATCAAACCGCGCCGCGAAGCAGCGTCGGCTTGAATGAATAGTTAGACGGTGGTGCCAGGAGGTGGTGCAGCAAGGACCGTGATACCCAGCACTGCTGCCGCGCACCGAGCATGCCACAGATTGCGGCTTCGGGCTCGCCCGAGATGCTAGCCGCTGGATGTGACCGGCACCGGAGGCAATGAGCGCAGCGGAGCAATGAAGACGCACGACGAAGCGGCGAGCGATCCGACGCAAGGGACGAGAGAATCAAGCAACGGAGCCGACCGCTGAAGCACAAGAGCTGTTGCAGAAGGCAGAAGTCAAGCCGCAAGTACAGCACTACCGCCTAACGCCCGAATTGAGCCGTGCCGCGAAGCGGCGTCGGCTTGGAAGAATTATTAGCCACTTAGTGGCGGCATCAGTTTTTTTTCACATTCACCGACATCGATCTCTGGGCGCTCCGACCACTCTAGTTGCGTCATAGGACTAAAGCAGATGTGGTAACAGCCACCTCCAACCCTAAAGCCGTCCGGGCTCATAGTGCAGGTGACCAAACAATCCGCCGCTTTAGTGCAATTCTTGAAGAGCAGCCGAATCTCACACTGCTCTTGCTCGTTCAAGACGCGACGGGGCTGCGCCTTGCAGGCATTGAAGTGGCTGATGTCGCCAAAGTCTTGAGGAGGCGATGGGATTGCGGTCTTAGGATTGACTGCGCCGTAGGATGTGCTGACATCTTGGACTTGGCATCCGCCAAGAGGAGCCGAAACCAGAAACAAGAAAAGAGTAGGTCTCACGTGGCTAACGCCCAAATTAAGCAGACCCACTAAGCGGTTTCGGCTTGAATGGATTGTTAGGCCGCGCCTGACAGCACGCGGCCAGTAGCTTTTGTATCACCCTCCCAGACCGTGAACTCGGTACCGACCGGGAAGTATCGAACAGCCTCTGGCATGAGCAGTTGTACCGTAGCCGGGAAAGTCTCTCCAGGCAAAGGATTGCCCGAGAAGAGCAGGCGAGCCGACCAATACTCGTTGTTGATGCCAAGGACTGCGCGCCACTCGCCGTGCACCAGGTGGCCAGTGCGTCCGCCGGCGTCTGTCGGTAGCAGATGAATCTCGGCAGCGAATAGAGGTGACATAGCGGCCTAACGCTGGAATTAAATCGAGTTGCGAAACAACTTCGGCGGGAATGAATTGTTAGGCTGATGGCCGGTGAGGAACATATTGCAAAGGCGCTCGCTGCAGGAACCATTTTGGTAGGTAGACGCGGCCAAATGGGGGTGACAAAAGCATAACGCCAGGTTCTTCAGTGCCGATGGTCTCCATCTCGGCTGCCGTCAGAATGACAAGCTCAACGGTGCCAGGAGTCTGGCCATGCTCTAGCAGCACCGAGTCTCCTATTTGAATTGGTGATCCGTCTGCGTAGGTGAGCATTGAATTTTCCCCCGAGGCCTAACGCTTGAATTAAGCCGATCCGCGAAGCGGGTTCGACTTGAAAGAATTGTTATGTGCCATCCTGCAACGGAAAGCCGTCCGGAAGCAATTCAACCTCCGAGAGCATGCAAATGCCATTGCCGCTACAGAGCGGCCTGACGCCAAGGATGACACCGGAGGGGCCGTGCTCAGCTTGGACTACGACGACGGGCTCGGACTCACCAGACTCAAGGCGCTGGAGAGCGCAGCACGGAAGCGCGAAGTCCACGGGCTCGGACCCGCCAGGGATGTAGAACACGGCTCTACCCTCTATCACATCGGCCTCGGTTGCGGGGCGGCGAGCCATGTGGGGAACGGACGACCAGCAGGCTTTTTCTACACGACCCCAGAGATTGTCCATGGCACTTAACACCTGACTTAACCCGAGCCGCGAAGCGGATTCGGCTTGAATGAATTGTTAGGCCTCATCATCTATCAGGCCTATGCTGTAAGGAAGTCCTGCAACGAAATGCGCGACGCGCTGGTCGCGTGATGCTGATTTGATGGCGACCGCCTCCTGTTCGCATATCCGGACAAAAGTCCTCCTCTCTTCTAAGGATGCGCCTTGTAGTTCTGCCGCCATCCCTTCCGCAGCTGTAATCACCGAGTTGCTATGCCGCCTGACGCCTGAGTTAAGCCGCATCCCGAAGCGGGCTCGGCTTGAATGAATTGTCAGGCGGCAAGCCGACGCAGTCTTCCCCACGACTGGCGAAGCCCCACAAGGTGCACTAGACCAATGGCGAGACGGGTCGCCAAGCTCACGACCCAGAACGTGAGGCTGTTGCCAGGGAAGTAGGCCATGACCGGGACAAACGCCACACCGCGAACGATGCAAATACCTGTGACCGCCGTAAGGACTGTTCGACGTAGCGGAAACGGCCGGAATACACCTGCAGCCGAGAGTGCGTATGCACCCCAGATGGCCAAGATGGTGGCGATTGCTAGTGTGACCACTGTCGGGTACCAGCTGCCTTCAGCGTGACGTTGCGCCATCTGCTCTCCGGCGCCCAAGAGGCGGAAGAGTGGTTCGCCCACTACCAAGCATGCAAGATGTGCCAGTGCTGCAACGCCACTCAGTGCGCCGCCGACGATGAGAAGCTTGTTGGTTGGGCCTTCCACGCGATCTCCCTTGCGGACTAACGCCCGAGTTAAGCCAATCCACGAAGCGGGTTCGGCTTGAATGAATTGTTATCGCGGAGGTCGTTGACCAAGTTGTCGAACGATTGCGTGCCCTTTAGAAGGTGCTGCGCATCCTGTACGAACTCTTCCAGCTCAAGGATTGTAATCCCAGCAAGGCGATGGACCTCTGCAGCGCTCTGCCCTAGGGACTGGTGCCCAACAACCTTGTTACGGACAAGGAAAATCCACCGAATGCGTTGCACCGCGCTGGCCATCCGAAGCCAGCTCGCCACGCCGCGCTCGCTGTCCCTAGCCGTCCAACAACGCCTTGTCCCGCACCGCACCCTTGTCCGCACTGGTCGCCAGCAACGCGTACGCCTTCAATGCAGTAGTGACCTTGCGCGGGCGCACTTCCACCGGCTTCCAGCCCTTGGCGTCTTGCTCGGCACGACGAAGGGCGAGTTCTTCGTCCGAGATCAGCAGATTGATCGAGCGCTTGGGAATATCGATCAGGATCCTGTCGCCGTCGCGCACCAGGCCGATCGCGCCGCCTGCGGCGGCTTCCGGCGATGCGTGGCCGATCGATAACCCCGAGGTGCCGCCGGAGAAGCGGCCGTCGGTGAGCAGGGCGCATTGTTTGCCCAGGCCCTTGGATTTGAGATAGCTGGTGGGGTAGAGCATTTCCTGCATGCCGGGGCCGCCCTTGGGGCCCTCGTAGCGGATGACCACCACATCGCCTGCGACCACCTCATCGGCAAGGATGCCCTTGACTGCCGCATCCTGGCTCTCGAACACGCGGGCCGTGCCTTCGAATACGTGGATGGATTCGTCCACGCCTGCAGTTTTCACCACGCAGCCGTCGCGGGCGATATTGCCGTACAGCACGGCCAGGCCGCCTTCCTGCGAGAACGCGTGTGCGACATCGCGGATGCAGCCGTCGCTACGGTCGGTATCCAGGCTGTCCCAGCGCGTGGCCTGGCTGAAGGCGATCTGCGTGGGGATGCCGGCCGGGCCGGCTTTGTAGAACGTGTGTACTGTTTCATCGTCGGTCTGGGTGACATCCCATTGCGCGATGGCCTCGGCCAGCGTGCGTGCGTGCACGGTGGCGGCGTTGGTATGCAGCAGGCCACCACGTGCCAGCTCGCCGAGAATGGCCATGATGCCGCCAGCGCGATGCACGTCTTCGATGTGGTACTTGGGCGTATTCGGCGCGACCTTGCATAGCTGTGGCACGCGCTTGGACAGGCGGTCGATATCGTGCATGCCGAATGCAACCTCGCCCTCTTGTGCGGCAGCGAGCAGATGCAGGATGGTGTTGGTCGAGCCACCCATGGCGATATCCAGCGTCATCGCATTTTCGAAGGCTTCGAAGGTGGCGATGCCGCGCGGCAGGGCAGTGGGATCTTCGCCGCCGTACCAGCGGTGACACAGTTCCACCGCCACGCGTCCGGCGCGCAGGAACAGCTGCTCGCGGTCGGCGTGCGTGGCCACAACCGTGCCGTTGCCGGGCAGCGACAGGCCCAGCGCTTCGGTCAGGCAGTTCATCGAGTTGGCGGTGAACATGCCCGAGCACGAGCCGCAGGTGGGGCAGGCGCTGCGCTCGAACTCGGCCACCTTTTCGTCGGAGGCGGTGTCGTCGGCGGCGATCACCATCGCGTCGATCAGGTCGAGCTTGTGCTCGGCCAGCTTGGTCTTGCCGGCTTCCATCGGGCCGCCGGAAACGAACACGGTGGGGATGTTGAGCCGCAGCGCGGCCATCAACATGCCGGGGGTGATCTTGTCGCAATTGGAAATGCACACCAGCGCGTCGGCGCAATGCGCATTGACCATGTATTCGACCGAATCGGCGATGATCTCGCGGCTGGGCAACGAATACAGCATGCCGTCGTGGCCCATCGCGATGCCGTCATCCACGGCGATGGTGTCGAACTCCTTGGCCACGCCGCCGACGCGTTCGATCTCGCGCGCGACCAGCTGACCAAGATCCTTCAGATGCACATGCCCGGGCACGAACTGCGTGAACGAGTTGGCGATGGCGATGATGGGCTTGTGGAAGTCGCCATCGCGCATGCCGGTGGCACGCCACAGGGCGCGGGCGCCGGCCATGTTGCGGCCGTGGGTGGAGGTCTTGGAGCGGTACTCGGGCATGGCGAATTCGACGGCTGATTGGCGAGCGGTGGCTGGCAATTAGAGCGCGTCGTGACTGTTGCTGCTGCAACCGTCACCGCACGCGCAGGGTCCGCACGGTAGCACGCACGCCGGCGTGCACCTGCAGTGCAGCGGCGGGCGCTGCCGGCATGCCGTGCAGTGACCGCTCGTGCGCCATCGCCTCGCGGGGTCCGCACGTGCGCGGCGCCTCTGCCTGTCATGTAATGCGATGTAAACGTATGCGTCCGGGCATGCAGTGGCAGGAGTGCGAACCGGCGCGCAGATCCGGGCGCTGGGGCGCGGCCACCATCGAACCGGACCGCTGCGGCCGAGGGGAGCTGCGCCGGCGAGGATCTTTCCAACGGCACCGCAGGAGGCGCCCCGATGTCCGACCATCCCTCTCCACGCCGCGTACCAGCGGCATCATCTCACTCCACCACGCCACCGGTCGCCGGCGGCATCAGCCGCCGTCGCGTGCTGCAAGGCGCGGCCGGCGCTGCGGTCGTGGCCACCACCGGCTGGGCAGGCCATGCGGCCGCGCAAAGCGCCAGCCTGCCGTTCGCTGGCCTCAACCTGTCCGGTCTGGCCTCCAATAGCTATGTGGAGAACGCCGAGATCGGCACGCATTACCGCGCCATCACTGCCCAGCACGTCGCCGCGGCGGGGAGCTGCCCGCTCTTCCGTCTGCCGACCACTGCCGCGCGCTTCACGCGTGGACAGGGTGCGCCATTGAACGAGAGCTACTGCAGGCAGGTGCAGGACGCGCTGGACAACATCGCTGCGCGCGGCAAGCGCGCCATCGTGGAGTTGCACGATTACATGCGGCTGCCGCAGCGGGTGGCGGCCAAGAGCGGTTATCGGCGCGATGCCAGCGGTGCAGTGGTCGATGCGCGTGGCAACCGTGTCGGCGACCTGGCGGCGGCCGGGTTGTGGGCCGACACCTACCCGCTGCGCAACTTCAATTACGTGGGCTATCTGGACAGTCGCGACCAACTGCTCAAGCTCTACGAATACCGGGTGATCGGCACGCCGGGGTGCACGCTCTACAACGACGCCGGCTTGCCGGATCTGTGGGCGCGTCTCGTCAACCGGTTCAAGCAGCACCCGGCGGTGTTCGGCTGGGGCGTCATGAACGAGCCGTACCAGGGCGCCGAGCGCAACGCCGATGGCAGCGTGCTGTCGATGGCCGCACATTGGCAGAAGACCGCCACCGCCTGCTCCAAGGCCATCATCG
Organism: Xanthomonas sp. NCPPB 1062; assembly: GCF_041481705.2. NCBI lineage: Bacteria > Pseudomonadati > Pseudomonadota > Gammaproteobacteria > Lysobacterales > Lysobacteraceae > Xanthomonas > Xanthomonas sp. NCPPB 1062. The sequence goes on from NZ_CM192987.1 coordinate 402,302, forward strand.
ACCGCGATCGAAACCATTTCGTGTTCGTGTGTGGCAACGGCTATGCCAGCGCCCGGCGCTGGCAGGACGATTCGATGGGCCTGTTCGACATCCCGGACCCATACGATTGCATCGTGTACGAGGCGCACAACTATCTCGACAGCAATGGCAGCGGGGGCGGTAACTGGATCGGGCCCGGTGGACGCAACGAGGTGATCAAGCCGGATACCGGCATCGACATGGTCAGCCCGTTCATCGAAGCGCTGCAGCAGGCCGGCAAGCGCGGTTATCTGGGCGAGCACGGCTATCCGGCCGGCAATCGCAGCGCGGAGATCGCCACCACGCGCATGCTGGCGCACTTGCAGGCCTACAACATTCCCAGCACGCAGTGGTGCTTCGGCCCCGGGTGGCCGGACGACGACGTGCTTGGCATGAGCCGCGACGTGGGTGCGGACATCCAGGCCAAGGCCAATCTGGCGGCCGTGCAGGCGTTTTTCGACGTGCGCCTGTCCAGCTACGTTCCGCCCCGCTAGCGGGCATCGCCGCCGCTACGGGGAGGTGGCGGCGGTTTACACTGCGGCATGCACATGGACATCCCCTGCCGCGCTGGCTGCGCGGCCTGCTGTATCGCCCCATCCATCAGTTCGGCGATTCCCGGCATGCCGCACGGCAAGCCGGCGGGGGTGCCGTGCGTGCAACTGGACGGGCAGGGCCGCTGCCGCCTGTTCGGCCTGCCGACGCGGCCGGCGGTCTGCACCAGCCTGCGTCCGTCCCAGGACATGTGCGGTGCATCGCGCGCCCAGGCGCTGGCCATGTTGACGGCACTGGAGCACGCCACGCAGCCGTAGCCGCGCGCGCCTGGTACCGTCGCGCCCGCGCCAGACAGGTGCGCCGGTGCTGCGGCTCAGCCGGCGGGTGAGGCGCCCAGGTACTGATCCTTGAGCCGCACGTAATGTTGCGCGGAGTAATGCAGGCTTTCGATTTCCTTGTCGCTGAGCGTGCGCGCCAGGCGTGCAGGATTGCCCAGCCACAACTCGGCTTCGCCCACCACCTTGCCCGGGCCGACCACTGCGCCGGCACCCACAAAGCCATACCGTTTGACCGTTGCGCCATCCAGCACGCAGGCGCCCATGCCGATCAGGCACAGGTCTTCGATGGTGCAGGCATGCAGGATGGTGCCGTGGCCCACGGTGACGTCCTCGCCGATCACGGTGGGGTAGCCGGCCTTGTTGAACGGGCTGTGGTGACTGACGTGGATGATGGTGCCGTCCTGCACGTTGGTACGCGCGCCGATCTGCACATGATTGACGTCGCCGCGAATCACGGTGCCCGGCCAGACCGAGACGTCATCGCCCAGGCTCACCTCGCCGATGATGGTGCAGGCAGGATCGACGTAAACGCGGGCGCCCAGTTGCGGGGTGTGGTGCAAAAAGGAGCGAATCGGGGTCACGGCATCTCCGTCAGGTCAGCGTGCCGCCCACTGCGGACACGCTGCGGATGATACCTGCGCTGCGGTTGCCGCTGCGGCAGCGCACCGGGCTGCAGTCACCAACGCACGGATGCAATGTGTGCGAGGTGGCTGGCAGAGGTGGCCGGGTGGGCCGACGTGCAATGGAGTGTGTCGCGTCGCCAGAGATTCCAAAGCCGCGGGCAGCACGTCACGCGGTGCATCCGGAGACATCGCAGCGCTGGCCAAGTGTGTTGGCGCATTTCCGATAAGCGCACAGCGTTGCGGTCATCGGCCTTGAACCGGCAGCGCAATGGGCTAGCGTGTGCAGGCGGTCGCAAGCCACTGCGCATCGGCGATTGCACGCATCGCTGCACCGCGGTGTAGCCGGTCTCGCACACTGCGCCGTTCAACGGCCACTGCAGTGCCTTCGCCTCAGCCCTCGCTCACCACAGGACATGCCAATGCCTCAGCACACTGCATCGTTTGGGCATTTCGTGCTGGAGCGCATGACGCCGTTTCAGTGGAGGGCCGTGGCGGTGTGCGTGTTGCTGACGATGCTCGACGGCTTCGACGTGATGGCGATGGCGTTCACCGCACCGCACGTGTCGGCAGACTGGCAGCTGTCGGGCAAGCTGCTGGGCATGCTGTTCAGCGCGGGCCTGATCGGCATGGCGCTTGGCGCATTGGGGTTGGCGCCGCTGGCCGACCGCATCGGCCGTCGCGCGCTGACGCTGGCATGTCTGGCCATCCTGACCGTCGGCATGGGCATTTCGGCAGTGGCCAGCACTGCATGGCAGCTCGGGGCGCTACGGCTGCTGACCGGTCTGGGTATCGGCGGTATGTTGGCCTGCGTTGCGGTCACGGCAGGGGAGTTTTCCAGCCCCCGTTGGCGCAACACTGCCATCGTGCTGCAGGTGACCGGCTACCCGGTCGGTGCCACGCTGGGTGGCATGATTGCCGAACTGTTGATGCAGCAGTGGTCGTGGCCCGCGGTGTTCGTGCTCGGGGCGGTGGCATCGTTGCTGTGCGTGCCGTTGGTGCTTGCATTCCTGCCCGAGTCGCTGGAGTTCCTGATCATGCGCAGGCCACCCGATGCCGTCGCGCGCTTCAACGCCGTGCTGGCGCGGATGGGAATGCCGCCGCACGACGCATTGCCGCCGCTACCGCCGCAGTCCGCCACGCAGGCACAAGGCTATCGGGCCCTGTTCGACGCTGCCATGCGGCGGCACACGCTGCTGATCGCGCTTGGCTTTTTCTCGCTGATGTTTGCGTTCTACTTCGTGATCAGCTGGACGCCGAAGCTGCTGGTGACCGCCGGCGCGTCGGCCACGGACGGCGTCACGGGCGGGGTGCTGTTGAATCTTGGTGGCATCGGCGGCGGCTTGCTGTTCAGCGGGTTGGCATCGTGCGTGCGGCTGTCGCGCCTGACGATCGGGTCCCTGTTGCTGATGGGCCTGGCGATGCTGGCCTCCGGCCTGTGCAGTACGCAGTTGAGCTGGGCGTTCGCCGTCGCCTTGCTTACCGGGGCAGCGATGTTCGCTGCGGTGGGCGGCATGTACGCCATTGTTCCGATCGTCTTCAACGCTGCGGTGCGTTCGACTGCGCTGGGCTGGGCGATCGGGGTGGGGCGCTTGGGTGCGATCTTGTCGCCGTTCTGCGCCGGGGTGTTGCTGGACGCCGGATGGTCGCCGGCCATGTTGTATCTGGCCTGCAGCGTGCCGTTGCTGTTGGCCATGGTCGCCGTGCTGGCAATGCGGTTGCCCAACCGCTGAGCGGCCCGTCCACAGCCGCGTCCGGCATCACATCCGGGCCGTTCCTCGACCCGGCCGCGGGCCAAAGAAATCGTGCCATGTGCCGATAACACCGCAGACCGCCAAGTCGTGGCGAACTTTTCCTGGACATTGTGCAGACCAGCGCCGGCATGCTCAGAACCATCGACTCAGATCAACTCCGCCCCGGCATGTACGTCTACAAGCTGCTGGGCGCGTGGGTGCACCATCCGTTCTGGAAGACGTCGTTTCTGGTCGATTCCGACGATGTGGAGAAGATCCATGACAGCCGCATCGAGCAGTTGGTGATCGATACCGCGCGCGGGCTGGATGTGGAGGCGCCCGCGCCCCCTGGCGTGTCCGCCGAACCAGCCGCGCCGCCGAGCCCGGCACCTGCTGCGTCCGAACCGCCGGAGCCTGCCGCCGCGCCGCGTAGCGTGCGCACCAACAGCGTGACCGTCCAGGTCGGCATCGAAGCGGAGGTGGTACGCGCACGCCGCATCTTCGAAGACGGCCGCGACATGGTCGAGGCGATGTTCCGCGATGTGCGGCTGGGGCGCACCGTCGACACAGAAGCGGCCATGCCGCTGGTGGAAGCCATCAACGACTCGGTGCTGCGGCATCCGCAGGCCTTGATCAGCGTGGCACGGCTCAAGACCGCCGACGACTACACCTATCTGCATTCGATGGCCGTGGCCGGGCTGATGAGCGGGTTGGCGCGCCAGCTCGGCCTGCCCGAATCGCAGGTGGTGGAAGCGGCAATGGGCGGCCTGCTGCACGACATGGGCAAGGCGGTGACACCGTTGGAAATTCTCAACAAACCCGGCCGGCTCACCAACGACGAAATGGAGATCATGCGCCAGCATCCGCTGGATGGCCATCGGCTGCTGGTGGCCGGCGGCGTGCAGAACGCGGTGGTGCTGGAAATCGCGCTGCATCACCACGAAAAGATGGATGGCAGCGGCTATCCGAATCAATTGGTGGGCGAGAATATTTCGTTGATGTCGCGCATGGGTGCGGTCTGCGATGTCTACGACGCCATCAGCTCGGACCGCCCTTACAAACGCGGTTGGGATCCTGCCGAATCGCTCAAGCAAATGGCGTCCTGGAAGGGCCATTTCGACCCGGTGGTGTTCCAGGCTTTCGTGCGCCGGCTGGGGATATATCCGGTCGGCTCGCTGGTGCGGCTGGAGTCGCAAAAACTTGCGGTGGTGATCGAACAGACGCCCGATGCGCTGCTCAAGCCCAAGGTGCGCGTGTTCTATTCGGCCAAGTTGCGCAGCCACGTGTTGGTGCAGGACATCGACCTGTCGCGTCCGGACTGTCATGACCGCATCGCGCAGATGGAAAGCCCTGCCGAATGGGGCTTCCGCGATCTGGAAAAGCTCTGGCTGCCCTAGACGGGCTATACAGGCGTTGAATCGGCAGCCGCCGCGGCAATGCGCGCGGTGCGTCATGCGCGCCGATCACCGCGACACTCCTTGCACAGAAGCGCCACGCGCCCATGCGATGTGCTCGTGGTCCTGGCTGCGCCCGCGCCCGCCAGGCCCGCGAGTACACCCCGCTAGCGAACGCGACCATGCTGCGCTGCAGCTTGGCAATGTAGTTATGATCAATAACTATTCCGGAACGCAATCACTTGCCGGCCGGAACCATGTCTCAGCCTTGCCCGGATCACCGTCGCCCCCCGTCAGCCGCAGCGCCGGCCCGACGCTGCAGGCTGCGTGCGTGGCAGGGCGTCGGGGCTGACGCACCCGCGGCGCGTGCACCCGCGGCGTGCCTGTCCACATCGGCAGGCCCGGTGGCGTCTACAATGCGGTGCACGCCGTGGATCGGCGTTGCGGATGCGGCGCATTGCGCGTACCGGTCCGCCCGCTGCCCCCGTCGCGAGAACCGCCATGCCCGTCACCGCTCTTGCTGCACCCTTGCCCGACGCCGTCACCTCGGTGGATCAGGCGCGGCTGCTGCGGTTGCTGGGGTATCGCATCACCCGCACCGAGTTGATGGTGCGGCGGATGTTCCAGGAGTGCGTGGCCGCCTTCGACCTCAAGCCGGTCGACTTCTCGCTGCTGATGCTGGTGGATGGCAACCCCGGCATCAACCAGCGCCAGATCGGCGATGTGCTGCACGTGTCGCCGCCGAATCTGGCGATCGTGGTGGCCAGGCTGGTCAAGCGTCGCCTGCTGCGGCAGGTGCGTGGGCGGCAGGACCGGCGCATGCAGCACCTTTCGCTGACCGCGGCCGGTGCCGCGCTCCTGGCCGCCGCCGAGGCCGAAGTGCTGCGCATGGAACAGCAGCTCAGTGCCGTGCTCGGTTCCAGCGAAGCACCGTTGTTGCGCGCCCTGGACCGTCTGGACCGTCTGGACACGCCGTAACCCGCCTCGGTCGGCGGCCTGCCGCCCGGCAGCCATTCCCAACGAACGTTTCCACTGCACGTGCTGTGCGTCGCGCGGCGCGCGCGCTTGCCTGCCGTCGCTGATGTGGCACGCACCGCTGTTGCTTCCCAACGCTGGAGATATCTGCAGTGATTCGATCATCGGTGATGCGTGGTGCGGGTGTGGCAGCAGGCTGGCGGCTGCGCGCGTTGCTCGGCCTGGCGGCATGCCTGGCAGCGGGTGCGGCGCCTGCGCAAAGTGCGCCACAGAGCGCGGCGCTGACCAATGGCATCAATACCGGGGGCACCAGTTTCCTGGATGGCTTTACCAGCACCACGCCCGGCTTGGCGGTGGTCACCTATCTGCGGCACAACGCGCTGGATGCCATCAAGGACGCACGTGGCAACGATATCCCGGTGTTCGACAACCCGCGGATCGATTCCACCGTGTTGCTGACCCAGTTCGCTTACGTCACGCCCTATCACGTATTCGGCGGCGCGCTCGGCATCACTGCGCTGGTGCCGCTGGTCAATCTGGATGCCTCCTTCGGCCGCAACAGCATTGCCACGCTGCGTGACAATGGCGCCGGCGTGGGTGATGTGACGTTCGGGCCGTATCTGCAAATGCCACCTGTGATCCGCAACGGGCGACCGGTGTTCTCGCAGCGGTTCGAATTCGACGCCGTGGCACCGATTGGCAAGTACGACGGCAATCGCGATCTCAACCAGAGCTCCGGTTACTGGTCGCTCATTCCAAGCTACGCATTCACGGTACTGCCCACGCCCAATTGGGAACTTAGCGCACGCATCAACTACATCTACAACTTTCGCAGCGAGCGCCGTCCGAACTTGCCGCCAGGCTTCGACTTCCGCAATGGTCAGGCAGGCGATGCGGGATGGATCAACTTCGCCACCTCCTGGGAGGTGGCACCGAAGCTGCGGCTGGGCATCAATGCGTATTACCTGACCCAGTTCCGCGACAACCGCACCAACGACCAGCGCGTGCCGGACAGCCGTCAACGCGCGTTCTATGCAGGGCCGGGTGGCGTGTGGCGCTTTGATGCAAACAACATCCTGTTCGCCAACGTCTATCTACCGGTGGAGGTGCGCAATGCCGCGTCCGGCAACAATGTCAATTTCGAGTATGTCCATGTGTTCTAGCGCCGGCACGGCTGGCTCCTTTGGAGGATGGCGATGAATTTGCAGAACAAGACGATCGTGGTGACCGGCGTGGCGTCGGGCATTGGCGCGGAGGTCGCACGGCTGGCGCGGTTTCATGGTGCCAAGGTGATCGGGGTCGATCGCACGCCCGTGCAGATGACCCTGCACGGCTTTCACCAGGCCGATCTCGGCGACCCGGCATCCATCGATGCCCTGGTGAAGGCGTTGCCGGACCACATCGATGCCCTGGCGAACATTGCCGGCGTGCCGGGCACCGCGCCGCTGGATGTGGTGGCGCGGGTGAACTATCTGGGCTTGCGCCATCTGACCCAGGGGTTGCTGCCACGCATCGTGCTGGGCGGTTCCATCATCAATGTCGCCTCGATCCTGGGCGCCGAATGGCCGCAGCGTCTGGATCTGCACAAGCAGCTGGCGGCAACCGACAGCTTCGAAAGCGGCCGCGCGTGGCTGGCGGCGCATCCGGTGGCGCACGACACCTGCTACCAATACTTCAAAGAGGCCTTGATCGTGTGGACCTTGCTGCAATCGCGGCCCTGGTTCGCCGACCACGGCGTGCGCGTGAACAACGTCTCTCCGGGCCCGGTGTTCACCCCGATCCTGGGCGATTTTGCTGCCATGCTCGGCGAGGAACGTGTCAAGGCAGACGCCAAGCGCATGACCCGCCCGGCCTATGCCGATGAAGTGGCCGAGGGCATCGTGTTTCTGGCATCCGACGCAGCCCGCTGGATCAACGGCATCACCCTGCCGATCGATGGCGGGCTGGCTTCCACCACGCTGTAATCCCCACACGTTTTTAGCAGGAGGCTAGACCATGAATGCCCTTACCAGCGCAACCGCCGCTGCGACCGACTCGCCCGCGTGGCATGGCTGCATCTTCAATGGCGACTGGGTGCCCGGTCGCGGTGGCAGCGTGCCCATCCATGAGCCGGCAACCGGCGCCTTGCTGCATGAAGTGGGCAAGGCCGACCTGGCCGATGTCGCCGCTGCCATCGCACAGGCCAAGCAGGCGCAGCGTGCCTGGGCCGCGACACCGCCGCGCGAACGCGCAGCCGTCTTTCATCGTGCTGCGCAGGCGATGCAGGCACGCAGTGCCGAAGCCACGTTGCTGATTGCGCGCGAAACCGGCGGCATCCTGCCCAAGGCCCAGCGCGAGGTGGACGAATCGGTGGTGTTCTACCAGCAGGCTGCCGCAATGCCGTTGCAGGCCAGCGGCCAGATGTTGCCGACCGCATCCGGCCAACTCAGCCTTGCGCGCCGCCTGCCATTGGGCGTGATCGGGGTGATTTCGCCGTTCAATTTCCCATTGATTCTGTCGCTGCGCTCGGTGGCGCCGGCGCTGGCGATGGGCAATGCGGTCATTCTCAAACCCGACCCGCGCACGCCCTACACCGGTGGCGTGATCATCGCGCAGGTGCTCGAAGAAGCCGGCCTGCCCAAGGGCCTGCTGCACGTGTTGCATGGCGATGCGCAGATTGGCCAGGCGCTGGTGGAATCGCCGGATGTCCCGATGATTGCGTTCACCGGCTCCACGGCCGCCGGCCGCCGCATCGGCGAAATTGCCGGCCGCCATCTGAAGAAAGTCTCGCTGGAACTGGGTGGCAACAACGCGGTGATCGTGCTCGACGACGCGGATCTGGACAAGGCTGCCTCGGCGGTCGCGTTCGGCGCCTACATGCACCAGGGCCAGATCTGCATGGCAACCGGGCGTGTGCTGGTGCACCGCAGCGTGGCGCAGGCACTGACCCAACGGCTGGCCGAAAAAGCGCGCCATTTGCCGGTAGGCGACCCGGTCAGCGGCATCGTGGCATTGGGCCCGATCATCGATCAACGCCAGCTGCAGCGCGTCGTCGACATCGTCAACGATAGCGTTGCAGCCGGCGCGGTCGTGGAGGCCGGCGCCACCCATGAAGGCCTGTTCTATGCGCCGACCGTATTGTCCAACGTGCGTCCTGGCATGCGCGCGTTCGACGAAGAAGTGTTCGGCCCGGTGATCAACATCACCGTGTTCGACACCGACGACGACGCTGCCGAGTTGGCCAACCAGGGCGAGTACGGGCTGGCGGCCGGCATCCTGTCGGCATCGGTCTCGCGCGCGCTGGCCCTGGGCGAGAAGTTGCACACCGGCCTGCTGCATATCAACGACCAGACGGTGGCCGACGAAGTCGTCAATCCATTCGGCGGCACCGGTGCGTCGGGCAACGGCACCAGCGTCGGCGGCCCCGCCGATTGGGAGCAGTACACGCACTGGCAATGGCTGACGATCAAGAGCGAAGTGCCGCAGTATCCGTTCTGATCGCAATGGCTTGGGAATGGGGCGGCTGGCTCGGCCTCTCCATCGCTGTATGGATGGCGGTCACGTGCCCGGCCCTTGCCTTGGATTCTTGGTGCGGCGTTGCATCAGTTCTGGATGCAGGCAAAGGCTTCACTGGTCGAGCGCGCGGTGCCCTCGCCACGTGCAGCGTGTCCTGCGATGGTGGGCGGGCAAGGACCCTGCAGCTGGTCTGCAGAACGTTCTCCCTGCTACGCGCGCAGCGAGTGAGCGAAGTCGTTCTGCTGGTCGCTCCTACTGACCGGCCCGAAAGCGCGTCGGCGAGCAACCGGCGTGCCGTGCGAAGTAGCGACTGAAATAGGCGGCGTCGAAAAATCCAAGGCTGGCGGCAATCTGTTGCACGCTCAGGCTGGTGTAACGCAGGGTGCGGCGTGCTTCCAGCATGATCCTGCGCTGCAACAACTGCAGTGCGGAGGCGCCAGCCAGGCGCTGGCATAACGCGTTGAGGTGACCGGGCGTCAACCCGAGTTGATCGGCGTAGCGGGAAATCGGCCAGTGGGCGCGGTAGTGCTGGTCGATCAAGCCTTGATAGGCGCGCAGGTGGCGCAGCGCCGGGTCTGCCTGCGGGCTGATCGCTGCGGCATGCCGGGCCCGCTCCAGTGCCGTACGCGCCATCCAGATGACCAGCTGCGCCGCTGCGGCCTGCGCTGCGAGGTCATCGCCGATCGACCGGCGTGCGTGGTCCTGCGCAATGCTGCCAAACAACACATCCAGCCATTTGCGCGCATGCTGGGCGTGCACAACGGCTGGCGCGGCCATGACCTGTTGCAGTAACGGCGCAGCGTTCAGCGCCGTCCTGACCAGCGGCATGCACATGGTGATGACGTGGCCACGCACTGCCGGGTCGAAGGCAAAGCCATGCACGCAGAGCGGCGGAAGCCACACCACGCTGGCACCGCGCAGGCGTTGGGTGCGCCCATCCAGCTGCAGGGTGGCCGGTCCGCGCTGCACATAGACCAGTTGCGCCAAATCCTCGTGTCGGTGCGGCACGATCTGCCAGTCGTGCAGCCGGCTGCGTGCGGCAATCGATTCCCAATGCAGCAATTCGGCGGCATCGGCGTGTTGCTCGCCGTACAAGCCGAAGGCAGGGACTGCGGCAGTGTCGGGCACGGATGTGGCCATCGTCGAAAAGTCCAAGGACTGCACGCAATCATCCCTTCAACGCAGCGCTTTGGCTACCGACACTGCACGCATCGCCATCCAAGCCAGGAGCAGTGCATGCGAACGCAGGTTGCGATCATCGGCGCCGGACCATCGGGCCTGTTGCTGGGCGAACTGTTGCGGCTCGCCGGCATCGATTGCGTCATCGTCGAGCGGCAGACGCCCCAGCATGTGCTGGCGCGCATCCGCGCCGGGGTATTGGAGCAGGGCAGTGTGGAACTGCTGCAGCGCGCCGGCGTCGGCGAGCGGTTGCAGCGCGAAGGCTTGCTGCATCACGGCTTCGAATTGTCCCTGGACGGTCAGCGCGAGCGTATCGACCTGCTGCGCGGCTGCGGCCGCGGCGTCACCGTTTATGGGCAGACCGAGGTCACCGCCGATCTGATGCATGCGCGCCAGCGCAGCGGGGCACCTACCCATTACAACGCGCAGGACGTGGCCCTGTGCGATGTGGAAGGCACCACGCCTGCAGTGGAGTTCACGCAAGACGGCCAGCGCAGGCGTCTTGACTGCGACTACATCGTCGGCTGCGATGGGTATCACGGCGTCAGCCGTGCCAGCATCCCCGCCGAGCGGCTGCGCCTGTTCGAGCGCGTGTACCCGTTCGGTTGGCTCGGGGTGCTGGCCGATACGCCACCCGTGCACGAAGAACTGGTCTACGCACGTCACCGGCGCGGGTTTGCACTATGTTCGATGCGCTCGCCCACCCGTACGCGCTATTACATCCAGGTGCCGGCCAGCGCGCAGGTGGAGGCCTGGAGCGATCAGGCGTTCTGGGACGAGTTGCGTGCACGGCTCCCGCCTGCGTTGGCGGCGCAACTGGTCACCGGCGCATCGATCGAGAAGAGCATCGCACCGCTGCGCAGTTTCGTCGCCGAGCCGATGCAGTATGGCCGCTTGTTCCTGGCTGGCGATGCTGCGCATATCGTGCCGCCCACCGGCGCCAAGGGCCTGAATCTGGCGCTTGGCGATGTCGGCCTGTTGGCGCAGCTGTTCGAGCGTTGGAAGACAAGCGGCGATGCCGGTGTGCTGGAACAGTATTCGACCTTGGCCTTGCAGCGGGTGTGGAAGGCCGAACGGTTCTCGTGGTGGATGACCACCCTGTTGCACCGCTTCGATGACGAAGACGCATTCACTGCGCGGCTGCACGGAGCGGAGCTGGACTATCTGCTCGGTAGCGAGGCGGGCCGCGCGACGCTGGCGGAAAATTATGCAGGTCTCCCATTGGCCGCGCTATCGGACTGATGGCGCATTGGTGATCGCGAACTAGCAGCCGCCGCGGAGCGGATTTCTAGGTGGATATCCTGGTTCGATGTCGCCTTGGCTGCGCAAGTGCGATGCGTGCGCACACAGCGCTTCCCCAAACCGGCATGAATGATGCGCGTCAGCGCACATGCATTGCTTCCACTGCGGTCATCGCCCGCTCGACCGCGACACCCTGGGTCCATTCTGTACACGGTGCAGCAGCACGCTGGCGCTCACCACATGGGTGATGTTTTTCTCACCAACGGTTGCACAAGTGCCCAGGTGCATGCTCAGGCGGCTAGCGGGCCGGTGAACGGCACCGGTAGGGTGGCGATGACGCGTTAATGCAGCTGTGCGCACGCGCGTCTTCCCCCCGCTCAACGGACACGTTGCTGGCATCCCCGATGAGCGCACTGCCACTCTCCACCCAGGAGTACTCCATGAAGAAATTGCTCTCCCGTGCCTTGTTGCTGGTCATGCTCATCGCACCAATGGCTGCGTTCGCGCAGACCGCGGTAACGGCCAATCCCGATCATCAGAAGATGCTGCTCGGCAGCACCTGGTATGAAACTGCAAACAAGCGGCTGGTCTACGATTTCTGGCGCACCGTGTTCGAGGCTGGCCAGGTGCAGTACGCGCCGATGTACATGGACAAGAACTACATCCAGCACAATCCGAACGTGGCCAATGGGCGCGATGCGTTTATCGCCTTCCTGACCGCGTTCGTGAAGCCGACGCCGGTGCAGCCGCGGGTGCGATTGCCCTTGGTCGCCATTACCGCCGATGGCGATCTGGTCACCCTGGTGTCGGTGCGCACCTTACCCAACCCCAATAAGCCCGGCACCACGTACACCACCACCTGGTTCGACATGTTCCGGATCGAGAAGGGCCTGATCAAGGAACATTGGGACCCGGACACCATCGCCGGACGTGCCAGCACCGGCGGCCAGTAACCACCGCTGCGCACCAGGCTGCGTTGCGTGGCCCTGCGTGTGTCCTCGACGCTCGAAGATGAGCTCATCACAGCGCCCACCTCACACTGGGCGCTGTCGTGTTGCGGCACCAGTGTCAGCTGATGCGGAATCCCATCGTCGCTTCCACTGCTTGCTGCCAGCCGGCGTAGAGCCCTTGGCGCTTGTCGTCGGCCATGGCCGGTTCGAAGCGGCGATCCACGGCCCACTGTTTGGCGATTTCTTCGCGGCTGCCCCAGAACCCAGTCGCAAGCCCTGCCAGATACGCCGCACCCAGCGCAGTGGTTTCCGCGACTTCCGGGCGGAGTACCGGCACATTGAGAATGTCACTCTGGAACTGCGCCATGAAGTCGTTGGCGATGGCACCGCCGTCGGCACGCAGTTCTTTCAGCTCGATGCCGGAATCGCTTTGCATCGCGGTGAGCACGTCGCGGGTCTGGTAGGCCATCGATTCGACTGCTGCACGCACGAAGTGTTCCTTGGTGGTACCACGCGTCAGCCCGAACACCGCGCCGCGGATGTCGCTGCGCCAGTACGGCGCGCCCAGGCCGACGAAGGCCGGCACGATGTACACGCCATCGTTGTCGCCGGCACGCTCGGCATAGGCTTGCGAGTCGCTGGCCTTGCCCAGCATGCGCAAGCCATCGCGCAGCCACTGCACCACCGAGCCGGCAACGAAGATCGCGCCTTCCAGCGCGTATTCGACCTTGCCGTCAATGCCCCAGGCAATCGTGGTCAGCAAACCGGCCTTGGACGCCACCGCCTTGTCGCCGGTATTCATCAGCATGAAACAGCCGGTGCCATAGGTGTTTTTCGCCATGCCCGGTTCGAAGCAGGCCTGGCCGAACAACGCGGCCTGCTGGTCGCCGGCGATGCCGGCGATGGGCACCTGTTCGCCATAGAAGTACTGGGTCTGGGTCATGCCATAGACCTCGCTGGACGAACGCACGTCCGGCAGCATCTGCGCGGGCACGTCCAACATGGCCAGCAGTTCAGCATCCCACTCAAGCGTGTGGATGTTGAACATCATGGTGCGCGAGGCATTGGTGTAGTCGGTGACGTGCACCTTGCCGCCGGTGAGATTCCAGATCAGCCAACTGTCGATGGTGCCGAACGCCAGTTCGCCTTTCTGCGCGCGTTCGCGCGCGCCTTCGACGTGGTCGAGAATCCACTTGACCTTGGTCCCGGAAAAATACGCATCGATCAGCAGGCCGGTCTTCTCGCGCACCATCTGCTCATGCCCGGCCTCCTTGAGCTGGGTGCAGATGTCCTTGGTCTGCCGCGATTGCCACACGATGGCGTTGTAGATCGGCTGGCCGGTGGCCTTGTCCCACACCACCGCGGTCTCGCGCTGGTTGGTGATGCCGATCCCGGCGATCGCGCGCGCATCGATCTGCGCGTTGTTGAGCAGCTCGGTGATGGTGGTATAGACGCTGGTCATGATCTCGCGCGGGTTGTGTTCCACCCAACCCGGCTGCGGAAAGATCTGGCCGAATTCGCGCTGCGCCACGCCGGCCACCTTGCCCTGGCGGTCGAACAACATCGCGCGTGAGCTGGTGGTGCCTTGATCGATCGCAAGGACGTACTGCTTTTCCATCGAAGATTCCTCGAACAATGCCGGCATTGGCGCACGGCGAGAAAGGTCGGTGCAGGCGATGACGCCGCGTGGCCATCAGGGTTTGGCCACAGGTAACCTCACGCGTCGTCAGCGTGATTGTTGGCTTGGCGCAGCACCATCACAGTGGATCGAGCGGTTTGCCGCCGCCCTGCAGATGGCGCACCCGCGCCGGCAGGAATGGCAGGATCAGCCACTGATAGGCCAGCGCGCCGATCGGCCCGCCGATCAACGGGCCAACGATCGGGATCCACCAATAGTTGTCCTTGGCCGGCAACGCGGCCTCGCCCCAGCCGGCGAAATACGCGAACAGGCGCGGGCCGAAGTCGCGCGCCGGGTTCATCGCCCAGGCCTCCAGATAGCCCATCGACGCGCCCAGCGTGGCGACCAGCAAGCCGATCATCAACGCGCCGGAGTTGGCAGTGGGTGCGGCCTCGTTGAACTGCTCGGTGATGGCGAAGATGCCGAAGATCAGGAACGCCGTGATGATGATCTGGTCGACCAGTGCATGCATCGGCGTGACCGCCAGCCCCGGTGCGGTGAAGAACACCCCGGCTGCGCCGCCGGCTTCGCGGGTGAGCTGCTGCACCTGGTTGAAGTGATCGATCACCGGCCCGTACAACTGATAGACGATGGCCGCGCCCAGGAATGCGCCGACCACCTGCGCAAACCAGTAGGGCAATACCTTCTTCCAGGAAAACCCGCGGAATAGCGCCAGCGCCAGCGTGACCGCCGGATTGGCGTGCGTCCCGGACACCGAGCCGGTCACGTAGATCGCCAGTGTCACCGCCAGGCCCCAGGCGATACACACGCCCCAATAGGCGTTTTGATAAGGGCTGGGGTCGTACAGGATGTACATCGCCGCCACCGAATCGCCGAGCGCGATGATGATGAACATCGCGACCGCCTCGGAGATCAACTCACCTACGAGCTGCCGGCTCATGCGTGCATGCCCGCAAGGTCGAAGATGCTGAAAACAGCGTGCAGCGCGCTTGCTCGCGCGCAGCGGTGGTCGGTGATGCTCATCTGGGGTGCCCTCCACGTGACTTGGGTGACGCTGGCTGAAGCGCCGGAATACGTTGCCGGGCGACCCGTCCTCGCCGGCAACGCGGTGTGATCAAGCAGAAACGGCATCGCGTTGCCGGATCGGCTGCGTCTGCAGATAGTCTTCCAGGCGCTGCCGCCCAGCCGCATCAATCCGCAGGCCGAGCTTGCTGCGCCGCCACAGGATATCGTCGGCAGCCACCGCCCATTCGTGTTGACGCAGGTAATCCACCTCGGCCTGGTAGAGGTCCGCACCGAAGTGCGTGCCCAGATCGGCCAGGCTCTGCGCATCGCCAAGCAGTTGTTCGGCGCAGGTGCCGTAGTTGCGCACCAGCCGCTGCGCGGTCGCCGCCGGCAGCCAGGGGCGCGCGCGGCCGACGCGTTCCAGCAGGCTGGCGATATCGCGCTGCTCGCCGCCTGGTAATGCCTCCCCACGTGCGGTCCACGCCGGCTTGCGTGCGCCCAGCGCGTGGGTGAGCCGGTCCACTGCCTCTTCGGCGAGCTTGCGATAGGTGGTCAGCTTGCCGCCGAACACGTTGAGCAATGGCGCACCCTCGGTGACCACTTCCAGCTGGTAGTCGCGGGTCACTTCGGCTGCGTTGTCTTCGGCGTCGTCCAGCAACGGGCGCACGCCGCTGTAATTCCACACCACATCGGCGGGGGAGATCTGCTGCTGGAAATACAGGTTCACCGCATCGCACAGGTACTGCACCTCGGCAGCATCGATCTTCGGCGCGGCGGGGTCGGCTTCGTAGTCCACGTCGGTGGTGCCGATCAAGGTGAAGTCGTGCTCGTAGGGGATGGCGAACACGATGCGCCGGTCCGGTTGCTGGAAGATGTAAGCATGGTCGTGATCGAACAGCTTGGGCACCACGATATGGCTGCCCTTGACCAGCCGCAATGCGTGTTCGTGCGGCACCGAGGCCACGGTGTCCAGGAACGCCACTGCCCAGGGGCCGGCCGCATTGGCGAGCGCGCGCGCCTGCACCGTGCGGCGTCGGCCCTCGCGGTCTTCGAGCTCGGCATACCAGAAGCCGGCATCGCGCCAGGCACCGACACAGCGCGTGCGCGTGTGGATCTTGGCGCCGCGCCTGGCGGCGTCCATCGCGTTGAGCACCACCAGCCGCGCGTCCTGCACCCAGGCGTCCGAATACACGAAGCCGGTGCGCAGCGATTCCTGCAGCGGTGCACCGACCGGGTGCGTCCGCAGCGACAGCCGCCGCGAGCGTGGCAGGCTGCGCTTGCTGCCGCCCAGATGGTCGTACAGGAACAGCCCGGCGCGGATCATCCATGCCGGGCGCAGGTGCGGTTGGTGGGGCAGCAGGAAGCGCAACGGCCAGATGATGTGCGGGGCCAGCCGCAGCAACACTTCGCGCTCGGCCAGTGCCTTGCCGACCAGCGCGAATTCGTACTGCTCCAGATAGCGCAGGCCGCCGTGAATGAGTTTGGTACTGGCGCTGCTGGTATGCGCGGCCAGGTCGTCCTGCTCGCACAGGCACACCGACAAGCCACGCCCGGCCGCATCACGGGCAATGCCGACCCCGTTGATGCCGCCGCCGATTACCAGAAGATCGTACATCTCGCCCATCGGTGCCTCCGTCCGGGCGCGCTGATGAGCGAACCCAAGTTGTCATGTTCGAACATATTCGAACATCGAACCTTGCGGGGGTGTGAAGATGGACAGCTTTAGTATCAGCGGTGACGTAAGCGCGAATCGGCGATGAAAGAACGGATTAAGAGATGGCGTCCCTATCAGGCCGATGGTCTTCGGCGGCTATCGCGTAAAAACGCTCAAAAACGAACATCGAACTCAGGCGGTTGCGTCCGCGTCCGCCAAGTGCACCCGGGTACCGGCCTCGGCCAGGACGCTTGCCAACTCCTGCGGCGGCGGCCGGTCGGTGAACCAGTCGTGCACCTGGGCGAGAGCGCCCAGCCGCACCATGGCGTTGCGACCGAACTTGCTGTGATCGGCGGCCAGCAGCACGTGCCGCGAGTGCTCGATGATGGCCTGCGCCACGCGCACTTCCTGGTAATCGAAATCCAGCAGGGTGCCGTCCAGATCGATACCGGAAATGCCGATCACCCCGAAGTCCACCTTGAACTGGCGGATCAGCTCCACCGTCGCCTCGCCGGTCACGCCTTGGTCGCGCCCGCGCACCACACCGCCGGCCACGATCACCTCGAAACTGGGGTTGGCGCTGAGCATCACCGCCACGTTGAGGTTGTTGGTGATCACGCGCAGCCCGCGGTGCTGCAGCAACGCGCGTGCGACTTCTTCGTTGGTGGTCCCCAGGTTGATGAACAGCGAGGCATCGTCGGGAATGAAACGCGCCACACGTGCGGCGATGTGCTGCTTTTCGTGGGCCTGCAGCGCCTTGCGTGCGGTGTAGGCCAGATTCTCCACGCTGGAGGGCATGCTGACGCCGCCGTGATAGCGGCGCAGCACGCCGGCATCGCAGAGCAAGGTCAGATCGCGCCGGATGGTCTGCGGCGTCACCTCGAAGCGTGTGGCCAAACCTTCGACCTCGGCAAAGCCCTGCTGCCGCACCAGCGCCACCAATTGCTCCTGGCGCGGGTTCAACGCCGGCGCCGGGACCGTCCTGTAGTGAGTCGACTCCATGCGCAGATGATCGCGCATACGCGTGAGGATGCAAACACGGCGGGGTGCACGCTGAGCGCGACAGGGGCTTGCCGGCGAACATCGGCCTGAAGCGGTGCACGCGTGGCGACATGCCGGACGCGCTGCGCTGAGGCTGCACGGTTCTGGAGGCATACGATTACCCGGCAGGCTCGGCCAGGGCTCGGTAAAGATCGCCGCCTTCGGTGTGTGCGTGCTGAAGCGCCAACGAGCAGGTGGCCAGCAACGCGCGGACACGCAGTGGGTCGTGCCGATGAAACGCGGGCGCCGCAAACGCGTTGCTCGCTGAAGCCCAGTATCGACCGCAACCGCCGGACGGTGCGCAGCCGGCCGGATGCCGGCTCAGCCCAGCTTGCTGCGATAGCCGGTGTCGATGCTGATGCTGCCGCCTACCGCACGCGACACGCAGGCACAGAGCTTGCGATTCTCCCGGCGCTGCTCGTCGCTGAAGAACACGTCGCGGTGATCGATATCGGCGGAGCTGTCCAGCACGTCCACCGCGCACAGCCCGCATTCGCCACGGCGGCACTCGGCGATCAGCTCCACCCCGGCGTCGGCCAGTGCGTCCAGCATCGATTCGTTTTCAGCGACCGGCACTTCCAGGCCCAGCCCCGGCAATTTCACCACGAACGCCTGCGCCGGCACCCGCCCGCTATTGCCGAAGGTTTCGAAGTGCAGGCGCGCACGCGGCCGGCCGGCGGCGTGCCAGTGCTGGCGTACCGCCTCGAGCATGCCCAGCGGCCCGCACACATACACCTCGGCATTGGGCGACAGGCGCGCCAGTTCGGCAGCCAGATCCGGCGGGCCGGCGCTGTCGTCGCATTGCAGTTGCAAACGTTCGCCTAGCAGTGCTTCCAGCGTGTCGACATACGCCATTGCGCTGCGCGAGCGGCCGGCGTACAGCAGACGGAACGCGCGGTGGCCACGCGCCAGCCGCTGCGCCATGCCGACGATCGGGGTGATGCCGATGCCGCCGGCAATCAGCAGGATTTCCTCGCCGCTTTCATCCAGCGCGAAGTTGTTGCTGGGCGGCGACATCTCCACCACATCGCCCGGCGCAAGCGTCCACATATGCAGCGAGCCGCCGCGGCTGTCGGGCATTTGCCGCACTGCGATCTGGTAGTACCCGTCGGCACGCGGTTCGCCCACCAGCGAATACGAGCGCACATCGTCGCGACCATGCAGCTGCACACGAAAATCCACATGGCTGCCCACCTCGAAGCTGCGTGCAGCGGCGCCGGGATCGAGCACGATTTCGCGCACGCCCGGGCAGGCGTCGGCAATGCTGACGACGCGGGCACGATGCCACTGGGTGTCTTTACGCATGGAGGGCTCCGGGCAATGAGGTCTGCCGGCCGGCGCCGGCTGTGACGGCGCCGCAATGCGGCGCTGTGAGCGATG
This sequence comes from Xanthomonas sp. NCPPB 1062, assembly GCF_041481705.2. Lineage (NCBI taxonomy): Bacteria > Pseudomonadati > Pseudomonadota > Gammaproteobacteria > Lysobacterales > Lysobacteraceae > Xanthomonas > Xanthomonas sp. NCPPB 1062. The sequence continues at coordinate 421,457 of NZ_CM192987.1, forward strand.
AGATGGCTGGCCGCATGCGAAGTGCTTAGCCCACCATGCGCAGCGACAGATCCTGCGCGCGTTGTTCCTGTGCGATCAGGCGGTCGATCACGCGTCGCGCCCACATCCCGCCGGCATCGACGTTGAGGTTGTAGAAAGTGTGATCCGGATGCGCATCGATGGCGCGTTGCTGCGCTTCCAGCACTGCTTCGTCTTCGCCGAACACGCCTGTCACGCCGTCGCGGGTGAGCGTGGTCAGCGACTGGTCGTGCAGCGCGTAGTTGCGCATGAATGCCCAGAAGTAATGGCAGGTGGTGTCGGTTTCGGGCGTGATGGTGTTGAGCACGTAGCCGTTGACGCCCTGGCTGCGATCGCCCTCTGGCGCACCGGTGCCGGCAATGGCCACGCCCACATCGATGGCGATGGTGGAGGGTGCCTCGAAACGTATGATCTGCCAACGATCGACCTTGCCGCGATAGTCCAGATGGCGGGCGATCTGGCTGGCCCAGAACGGCGGCGGGTCGATGTTGCGCATCCAGCGCGACACGATGACGCCGCGATCGCCATGCACCACATCGAAGGGCGCTTCGGCCACTTCGTCCTGGCCGATGCTGGAGCCGTGCACGAAGGTCTCGTGGGTCAGGTCCATCAGGTTGTCCAGCACCAGCCGATAGTCGCACTTGGCATGGATGGTGCGGCCATCGCCGGCCCAGGCCGGGTCGTGCGACCAGTGCAGATCGGGAATCAGGCGCGTATCGGCCTTGGCCGGGTCGCCCGGCCAGATCCATACGTAGCGGTGTTTTTCGGCCACCGGAAAGCTGCGCACGCAGGCCGAGGGATTGATGGTGTCCTGCGAGGGCATGTGCACGCAGCGCCCCTGCGTGTTGTAGACCAGCCCGTGATAGCCGCAGACCACGTCGTCGCCGCGCAGCTTGCCCATCGACAAGGGCACCAGCCGATGCCAGCACGCGTCTTCGAGCGCGACGACCGTACCGGCGGTGGTGCGGTAGACCACCACGTCCAGGTTGCAGAGCTTGCGCGGGCTGAGCACGTGCTTGATCTCATGGTCCCAGGCAACGGCGTACCACGCATTGAGGGGAAACAGCGGCTTGGACTGGGACATGACCGTGACTCCTGGGTGTGTAGGCAACCTGGATGCGACGCGGCGTGCGCCGGCCTGCAGCTAGTTGGCGCGCAACGCAACGCTGGCGTCTGCTTGCAAGCGAAGTTATGTATACACCGGAGACAATGTGGGCGCGCCACGGGGTTGCCGAAATTGTGCGAATATCGATTTAAATCACCGATTATCGGATTGACTGCCCTGCCGGCCGCGCCTACCGTGACCCCACGCTCGCTGTGCTGGAAGGGAACGCAATGGCCGAAATCGTCGCTCTCGCGGAAGCGATATCGCAGTTGATCGCCGATGGCGATTGCGTGGCGATGGAAGGCTTCACCCATCTGATTCCGCATGCGGCCGGGCACGAGGTGATCCGCCAGCACAAGCGCGCGCTGCGGCTGGTGCGCATGACCCCCGACCTGATCTACGACCAGCTGATCGGCGCCGGTTGCGCGGCAGCGCTGCGGTTTTCCTGGGGCGGCAATCCCGGCGTCGGCTCGTTGCACCGGCTGCGCGATGCAGTGGAACACGCCTGGCCGCAGCCGCTGCAGATTCGCGAACACAGCCACGCCGATATGGCCAATGCCTATGTGGCCGGTGCGTCGGGGCTGCCGTTTGCAGTGCTGCGCGGGTATGTCGGTTCGGATCTGCCGCGCGTCAACGACAGCATCAAGTTCCTGCAGTGCCCGTATACCGGCCAAACGCTGGCCACCTCGCCGGCCGTCAACCCCGATGTCACGGTGATCCACGCCCAGCGGGCCGACCGCCGCGGCAACGTGTTGCTCTGGGGCATTCTGGGCGTGCAGAAGGAAGCGGCGCTGGCAGCGCGCAAGGTGATCGTGACGGTGGAAGAGATCGTCGACAGCCTGGACGCGCCGCCCAATGCCTGCATCCTGCCGCGTTGGGTTGTCGATGCGGTCTGCGTTGTCCCTGGTGGCGCGGCGCCCTCGTATGCGCATGGCTACTACGCGCGCGACAATCGGTTCTATCTGGCCTGGGATACGATCGCGCGCGACCGTGCGAAGTTCCAGGCCTGGATCCAGACGCATATTCTCGACACCGACGATTTCGCCGGTTTTCAGCGCGTGTATGCACAGTCCCAGCAGCAGGTGGCCGCATGAGCGCCTACAGCACCAACGAGATGATGACGGTGGCTGCCGCGCGCCGCCTGCCCGATGGCGCAGTGTGTTTTGTCGGTATCGGCTTGCCGTCCACTGCCGCCAACCTGGCTCGGCTGACGCATGCACCGGACGTCACCTTGATTTACGAATCCGGCCCGATCGGTGCGCGCCCGCAGGTGTTGCCACTCTCGATCGGCGACGGCGAGCTGGCCGAAACCGCCGACACCGTGGTCTCCACGCCGGAGATCTTCCGCTACTGGCTGCAGGGCGGGCGCGTGGATGTGGGCTTTCTGGGGGCGGCGCAGATCGATCGGTACGCCAACCTCAACACCACCGTGATTGGCTCCTACGCTGCGCCGAAAACGCGCCTGCCCGGCGCCGGTGGCGCGCCGGAAATTGCCGCCAGCGCCAAGCGGGTGTTCATCATCATGCGCCAATCCGAACGCAGCTTCGTGTCGCGGTTGGACTTCATCACCACGGTCGGGCATCTGGACGGTGGCGATGCGCGCGCGCGCGCCGGCCTCCCCGGCGCCGGCCCGACCGTGGTCGTCACCGACCTGTGCGTGATGGAACCCGACCCCGTGACCCGCGAACTCACCGTGACCTCGCTGCATCCCGGCGCCACGCGCGAGCAGGTCAGCGCGGCGACCGGGTGGCCGATCCGGTTCGCCGCCGACCTTGCACAAACCGCGCCGCCCAGTACCGCCGAGCTGGATGCCTTGCGCGCGCTGCAGGCACGCACCGATGCAGCGCATGGTGTGCAGGCAATGGGAGCCCAGGCATGAGTGAGGTGTACCTGATCGATGGCATCCGCACGCCGATCGGCCGTTACGGTGGCGCCTTGTCCAGCGTGCGCGCCGACGATCTGGGCGCAGTGCCCATCGCCGCATTGCTGGCGCGGCAGTCGCAGCTGGAGCCGGCCGCAATCGACGATGTGTACCTGGGCTGCGCCAACCAGGCCGGCGAAGACAATCGCAATGTCGCGCGTATGAGTCTGTTGCTGGCCGGCCTGCCGTCTTCGGTGCCGGGCAGCACGCTCAATCGCCTGTGCGGCTCGGGCCTGGACGCGATCGGCACGGTAGCGCGCGGCATCCGTGCCGGCGAACTGGATCTTGCCATTGCCGGCGGCGTCGAATCGATGTCGCGCGCGCCGTGGGTGATGGGCAAGGCCGACAGCGCCTTCGCCCGCACCCAGCAGCTGGAAGACACCACCATGGGCTGGCGCTTCATCAATCCGCGCCTGCAGGCGGTCTATGGCACCGAACTGATGGGGGAAACGGCGGAAAACGTGGCGCAGCGGTACGCCATCGCGCGCGAAGACCAGGATGCGTTCGCACTGCGCAGCCAGCAACGCGTGGCGGCGGCGCAGGCAGCCGGTTTCTTCGATGCGGAAATCACCCCGGTGGCCGTGGCAGCGCGCAAGGGCGGCGATGCCTCCACGGTCGAACACGATGAAGCGCCGCGACCCAACACCACCGCCGACATGCTGGCCAAGCTCAAACCGGTGTTCCGCCAGCCCGGCACCGTGACGGCCGGCAATGCCTCCGGTCTCAACGATGGCGCCGCTGCCTTGCTGCTGGCCTCGGCGCAGGCCGTGCAGGCTCACCGGCTGACGCCGCGTGCGCGCGTGCTGGGGTTCGCCTCGGCGGGCGTGGAGCCGGCATACATGGGCATCGGCCCGGTGCCGGCCACGCAGCGCCTGCTGGCGCGCTTGCACCTGCGCATCGCGCAGTTCGATGCGATCGAACTCAATGAAGCCTTCGCTGCGCAGGCGCTGGCCTGCACGCGCGCATTGGGCCTGGCCGACGATGCCGCACACGTCAATGCCAACGGTGGCGCCATTGCGCTCGGGCATCCGCTCGGCATGAGCGGCGCGCGGCTGGCGCTGACCTTGCTGCGGCAGCTGGAGGCGGGCAACGGGCGACTCGGGCTGGCCAGCATGTGCATCGGAGTGGGGCAGGGCGTGGCGTTGGCGATCGAGCGCCTGTGAACCGGCTGTTGCAACCTCCCTCCTCCTTCCCTTGCACCCATGTTGTTCTGGTCGTCTTGTTGCCGACGGAGATTCAAGATGCGCGATCCCACCGCTGACCAACCTGCCATCGCCGACCCGCTGCTCGGCTACCGCCGCAGCCGGCCCGGGACACAGCCGGCCTACCTGCATCCGGCATACGCTTCCACCACATTGCGAGGGCCTACGCGTGATCCGATCGACCTGCCGGTCACGCTGTCGGAAGTCACCGGCCCGCGCCTGGATCGGCTCACGCTGGGCGCGCACGCGGCCGATCTCACTGCGGGGTTCAGTGGCGCGCCGCTGGGCGAGCGCATCATCGTCTCCGGCCGCGTGCTCGACGAAAACGGCAGGCCGGTCCGCCACAGCGTGGTGGAAGTGTGGCAATGCAACGCGGCTGGTCGCTACCAGCACGCTGGCGATCAGCACGATGCACCGCTGGACCCCAACTTCCGCGGCACCGGCCAGGTGCTGACCGATGAGCACGGCCGCTACAGTTTCAAGACCATCAAGCCGGGCGCGTATCCGTGGCGCAATCACTACAACGCCTGGCGGCCGGCGCACATCCATTTTTCGTTGCACGGCGATGGCATCGGGCAGCGGCTGGTCACCCAGATGTATTTCCCCGGCGACCCGCTGCTGGCGCACGACCCCATCTTCAACTGTGTCGACGATGCGCTGGCGCGCGAACGCATGGTGTCCAGTTTCGACTGGGAAAACGCCGTCAGCGAGTACGCGTTGGCCTACCGCTTCGACATCGTCTTGCGCGGTCGCAAGCAAACGGTCTGGGAGTGACACGATGAGCCTGCATGCAACGCCGTCGCAGACCGTCGGCCCGTATTACCGGCTGGGATTGGAGCCGCTGTATCGCCAACAGATCGCACCTGCGCAGGCCGCGGGCACGCATGTGCAGATCAGCGGTTGCATCTTCGATGGCGCCGGCGCGCCAGTGGCCGATGCGGTGCTGGAAGTGTGGCAAGCCGATGCTGCGGGCATCTATGCGCATGTGGCCGACGGTCGCTGCGAGGCCCACGACCCCAGCTTCGACGGCTGGGGCCGCGTGCCCACCGATGCCAACGGGCGTTTTACCTTCAGCACCATCAAGCCGGGCAGGGTGGCGGGCCCGGACGGCAAGCAGCAGGCGGCGCATCTGACGGTGCTGGTCTTCATGCGCGGCCTCTTGCGCGGGGTGTCGACGCGGCTGTATTTCGCCGACGACCCACAGCTGGGCAGCGACCCGATCCTGGCGCTGGTGCCGGCCGAGCGGCGCGCCACCTTGCTGGCCCAGCCGCATCCAGGCGGTGCGTACACGTGGGACATCCACATGCAGGGCGACGCGGAAACGGTGTTCTTCCGCTATTGATCCGCATGCCGATGTTGAAACGCCGTATGCGTAAAGGGACAGCGCTGCATCCTGCCGGCACGCGGCCACGTCCACAGGGCCACAGGCGCAGCTGCACGAGCGCCTGCTGCCGAAACATCGCCAGGGTATCTCCGGCAACAAGCAGTGCGCCGTGACGCCTCACGCACATGCATCCGGGGCAGCGCGCATCGTGGCAGGCAGGCGCACACGTGCACTCGCGTGCACGCAGCGCAAGCACGCATGGCCTCATCCACATCATCCCGGCAGTGCCAGGCGCGCCCGATGCATTGCCCTTTGGTCTAGTTGGCACCTTGGTACATCGGTGCGATGCTGCCGGCTCGCCTAGAGATGCAATGCATGAGTGCGACATCTTCGTTGTTGGGATCCTTGTTCGGCGAGCCTGCGTGCGAGGCCTTGTTCGACGATGCCGCGCGCGTGCAGGCGATGCTGCAGTTCGAATCGGCGCTGGCGCGCGCCCAGGCGCAGTGCGGGGTGATTCCCGCCGAGGCCGCGCAGGCCATTGCCGCTGCCTGCGATGTGCAGCACTACGATCTGGCCGCGTTGGCGCAGGCCACGGCGCTGGCCGGCAATCCCGCCATTCCGCTGGTCAAGGCGCTGACCGCGCAGGTGGCCGCGCACGACAACGCCGCCGCGCGCTGGGTGCACTGGGGTGCCACCAGCCAGGACGTCATCGATACGGGCATGGTGCTGCAGCTGCGCGCCGCTCTCGATCTGCTGCTGCCGCGTCTGCACGCCCTGTGCGCCGATCTGGCGGTGCTGGCCGAACGCGAGCGCAACACCGGCCTGCTCGGTCGCACCCTGCTGCAGCAGGCCGTGCCGGTCACCTTCGGGCTAAAGGTCGCCGGTTGGCTGGACGCCCTGCAGCGTGCGCAGCGGCGCCTGCACGCCTTGCGGCACGATGCCTTGGTGCTGCAGTTCGGCGGCGCGGCCGGCACCCTGGCTTCGTTGCAGGGCCGTGGCCTGGAAGTGGCGCAGGCGCTGGCGAGCGCCCTGGCGTTGCCGCTGCCCGCGCTGCCCTGGCATACCGCGCGCGACCGCATCGTCGAGGTCGGCTGCGCCTTCGGTCTGCTGGCCGGCACGCTGGGCAAGATCGGCGGCGATGTGGTGTTGCTGATGCAAACGGAGGTGGGCGAAGCGTTCGAGCCGGCCGCCGCCGGCAAAGGTGGCTCCTCGGCGATGCCGCACAAGCGCAATCCGGTCTCCAGCGTGGCAGCCGTGGCTGCGGCCACACGCGTACCGGGCCTGGTCGCCACCTTGTTCAGCGCCATGGCGCAGCCGCACGAGCGCGCAGCCGGGCAATGGCATGCCGAGTGGGACACCTTGCCGCAGATCGTCTGCCTCACCGCCGGTAGCCTGGCGCAGATGCAGCTGTGCCTGTCGGGTCTGGAACTGGATCGCCCACGCATGCAGGCGCATCTGGACAGCCACGGCGGGCTGCTCTACGCCGAGGCGGCCGTGTTCGCGCTTGCGCCACACCTGGGCAAGCCGCAGGCGCACGCCCTGGTGGAACAGGCAGCGCTGCGCGCGCAGGCGCAGCAACGGCATTTGCGCGAGGTGCTTGGCGAGCACGCGCAGGTGAGCGCGGTGCTCACGCACGCGCAACTGCAGGCAGTGTTCGATAGCGCAAGTTGGCGCGGCATGTCCTCGGTGTGGATCGACCGCGTGCTGGCTGGATCTTCTTCCTGTTGACGGTGCCTCGATGGCTTATCTCCAGTTGCCCACGCATCGCCTGCACTACCGCCTGGACGGCACCGAAGGACGCCCCTGGCTGACTTTCTGCAATTCGCTGGGCACCGATCTGCACATGTGGGACGTGCAGCTCGAAGCCTTCGCTCCGCACTACCGCATCCTGCGCTACGACCGCCGCGGCCATGGGTATTCGGAGACGCCGCCCGGCCCGTACAGCGTCGCCGACCTGGGTCAGGACGTGCTGGCACTGTGGGACGCGCTGGAGATCGCGCAAAGCGATTTCTGCGGCCTGTCGATCGGCGGGCTCACCGGCCAGTGGCTGGGCCTGCATGCACCGCAGCGCTTGCGCCGGCTGGTGGTGTGCGCCACCGCGCAGAAGATCGGCAGTGCCGCCACCTGGGAAACCCGCATCGAACAGGTGCGCAGCGAAGGCCTTCCGACGCTGATCGATGCCACGCTGCAGCGCTGGTTTACCCCCGAATTTGCCATCAGCCATGCGCAGCGCCTGGACATGATCGCTGCTGCCTTCGTGTCCACTTCGCCTGCCGGCTACATCGCCTGCTGCCAGGCGGTGGCCGATGCGGACTTCCGCGGCGCATTGGACGGGCTAAGCCTGCCGCTGCTGGCGCTGGCCGGCGACGACGACCCGGTGTGCCCGCCGCCTGACCTGCGCGAGATCGCCTATGCCGCGCCGGACGGGCATTACGCCCAGGTGCCCGGCCGCCACATCTGCAACCTGGAATCGCCGGCCGCGTTCAACCAGGCGGTGCTCGGCTTTCTTCAGGGCCAGTGAGCTTTCCCACCTTGCAAGGACACCCCATGCACGAAGACGAACGTTATCAAGCCGGCATGCGCGAACGCCGACGCGTCCTTGGCGATGCGCACGTCGACCGTGCGCTGGCCGCGCGTAGCGAATTCACCGAAGAATTTCAGGACCTGATCACCCGCTACGCCTGGGGCAGCATCTGGACCCGCGACGGCCTGCCGGCCCACACCCGTTCGCTGATCACCCTGTCGATGATGATCGCGCTAGGCCACGACGAAGAATTCAAGCTGCACGTGCGTGCGGCGCGCAACAACGGCGTCACGCCTGCGCAGATCAAGGAAGTGCTGCTGCAGGCGGCGATCTACTGCGGCGTGCCGGCCGCCAACCACGCGTTCGCGCTGGCCAGGCCGATCCTGGAAGAACAAGCGGCCGACGCCGGCGCAGCCTCGGCGGCGCAACCGCGGTAAGAGTGGTCTCCGGGCGGCGGGCAAACCGACTGCGCTCAGCGTCCGGCGCGCGTGTTCGGTACCCGGTGCGGCGGGGACCACTCGTACACTGCGGCGCCTGGTGCGCCGTCCAAAATCGCCTGCCGATTGCGCGCACACGCGTGTTGGTCGTGCTCAACCCACCGCAACCGGAGACATTGCATGCTGCATCGATTGGTCTGCCTGCTGGTGGTGTCATTGGCAACCGCGGCGCTGCACGCACAACCGCAGCCCGGCCCCGGCACCGTGTCGGCGCGGGTGCGTACCGACGATGGCCAGACGCTGACCGTGTGGTCGCGCGTGCCCGCGCAGCCACGTGGCACGATCGTGCTGGTGCACGGCCGCACCTGGAGCGCATTGCCCAACTTCGATTTGCAGGTGCCTGGCGAGCCGCGTGACGCGCGCTCTGTCCTTGCAGCGCTCGCGCAAGCCGGGTTTGCCGCGTATGCGGTGGATCTGCGCGGCTACGGCGGCAGCCCACGCGACCGCACGGGCTGGAATACGCCCGCCCGTGCAGTGGCCGATGTCCGCAATGTGCTGGCCTGGGTCGCGCAGACCCATCCCGGCCTGCCGCCGCCGGCATTGCTGGGCTATTCCAACGGCGCGCGGGTGGCGTTGCTGCTCGCGCAGCAGCAACCGCAGGCGATGTCTGCCCTGGTGTTGTTTGGCTTCCCTGATGACGTGGATGCAGCGCCCGCGCCGGCGGTTCCGGCAGATCGGCCCTTGCGCGCACCCACCACGGCCGCTGCGGCCGGTGAGGACTTCATCACCGCCAATGCGGCACCACCGGGTGTGCGTGCGGCTTACGTCGCCCAGGCGCTGGCAGCGGACCCGGTGCGCACCGACTGGCGCGCCATGGAGCAGTTCGCCTTCCACCCCGAGCAAGTCGCGACGGTGCCGGTCTTGCTGTTGCGCGGCGTCGACGACCCGATCGCCACCCAGGCAGACAACGCGCATCTCTACGCACGCCTGCGCAGCGAAGATCGCAGCTGGGTGACCCTACCGCACGCCGACCACGTGGCCCAGGTCGAAGACAGCCACGCGGCGTGGGTGGATGCGGTAGTGAGCTTTCTGCGCCGGCCGCGCTAGGAGCCGTCAACAAAAGACTGCGCGGCCGTCAGGCGGGCGTGGTCGGTGCCCGGTGCGGCATTGCAACCTCGTGCATTGCGGTTCCTGTGCGTCATCCGCATCCATCTGCCGACTGCTCGCTACGTCTTGTTTGCCGCCTGGGTCGGGACGCGTGCAACAGCAAGTGGCGATCAATTCGAACAGGCCTGGCCTGGCGCTTTGCGATGTGCAGCCTCGCATGCACGTCGGGCACGCGCGCAATGCGTGGACGCGATTGCTTTTGACCTCTGCCAGCCACCACTGCGCCACTAGCGCTTATGCAGCACAGGGGCAGGTCGGATGCCCCGCGAGCGACGCCCGCGCCAACGCAAGGTGCTGCGCTAACTCAGCAAGGTTCCCAGCCGCTGCGCCGCCTGCTTCAGCGGTTCCAGCAACTGCGTTTGCATCGTCTGCAGGCTCACCCGCCCGGCCTGGGCGCCAATGTTGAGCGCGGCGATCACCTCGCCGCGCAGGTTGCGCACCGGCACGGCGATCGAGCGCAGGCCGATTTCCAGTTCCTGATCGGTCAGGCACATGCCTTCGCGGCGCGTGCGCGCCAGCACCTCCAGCAGCGCCGAGGCCTGGGTCACCGTGCGGTCGGTCCGCGGACGCAAGGTGGTGCGTTCCAGATACGCCTGCAAGGTGTCGCCGGGCAGCGCAGCCAGCAACACCCGCCCCATCGATGTGCAGTAGGCCGGCAGCCGCGTCCCCGGGCGCAGCCCGATCGACATGATGCGCACCGTTTCCGACCGCGCAACGTACAGCAGATCGTCGCCATCCAGCACGCCCAGCGAACACGATTCGTGCAGTTGGTCGCGCAGGCCGTCCAGGACCGGCTGTGCGGCCGCGGTCATCGATGAAGACGCCGCGTACGCGCCACCGATGCCCAGCACGCGCGGCAGCAACACGTAGCCACGTCCCTGCTCGCCCACATAGCCCAGCTTGGCCAGCGTATGCAGCACGCGCCGGACGGCTGCGCGCGAGATGCCGGTTTCCAGGCTGATCTGCGACATCGTCACTTCGCGCGCATGCTGTGCGAACACGCTCAGCACCACCAGCCCGCGCCCCAGCGAGGTCATGAAGTCCGGATCGCCCTGGGCGGCGGCGATCTGCTGCATCAGCTCATGCGGCAGGCCGCGATCGCTGCCGGCCGCAACCACGGTGGCGGGACGTTTGCGGCGGCTGGAGGCGGGCTCGGGCATAGGAGTGCGGCAGCGGACAGGTCCGTGCATGGTAAGCGCTCGCGCCATGGCATGCCCCGGCTCACACTCTGTGCGTGGGCATGTAAGCGCTTCACCCTGCTTGCCGCATAATCGCCGCTGGTTTGTGACGGATCGGTGCGCTTAGTCCATGAAAACCCCCAACGGCCTGCAGCCGCTGATCGACGACGGCGTCATCGACGAAGTGTTGCGACCACTGAAGAGCGGCAAGGAAGCATCCGTCTACGTCGTGAGCGCAGGCGCCGAGATCCTGTGCGCCAAGGTCTACAAGGACATGGCGCAGCGCAGTTTCCAGGCGCGCGTGCAGTACCAGGAAGGCCGCAAGGTGCGTGGCAGCCGTCAGGCCCGCGCGATGGGCAAGGCCACCAAGTTCGGCCGCAAGGAAGCCGAAACCGCCTGGAAGAACACCGAAGCCGACGCGCTCTATCAACTGGTGGATGCCGGGGTGCATGTGCCCAAACCGCGCGGTTACTTCCATGGCGTGCTGCTGATGGATCTGGTCACCGATGACGCCGGCCACAGCGCACCGCGGCTGGGCGAGGTGGACCTGGAACCCGAGCAGGCGCGCGCCTTCCACACCAGCCTGATCGGCGATGTGGTCAAGATGCTGTCGCTGGGCCTGGTGCACGGCGATCTGTCCGAATACAACGTGCTGGTTTCGCCCGATGGCCCGGTGGTGATCGACTTTCCGCAGGTGGTCAGTGCCGCTGGCAACAATGCCGCGCGCGACATGCTGCTGCGCGATGTGCACAACCTGCGCGACCGCCTGGGCCGTTTCGCGCCCGAGCTGCTGGACACCCATTACGGCGAAGAGATGTGGGCGCTGTTCGAAAAGGGCGAACTGCGCCCGGACAGCGTGCTCACCGGGCGGTTCAAATTCGACACCCGCCGCGCCGATGTACGCGCCGTCCGTGCCTCGATCGAAGATGCGCGCCAGGAAAACCTCATTCGCCAGCAAGGCCGCGAAGCGGCTGCCGAAGACAACGACTAGGAAGCGCCAACAGGCCGCTGCGCCGGCCGCCAGGCCGCAGCAGCACCGCATTGGTTGCGATGCAGCGCAGCAAATTCACCGCGCACGCTGCAGTCATTGCGACATCGCCGAGCGGCAAATCTGCGCGTGTGCGGCCACTTTCTCCAGCAATTTTGGGCTTTTTTGCGTGCGTGTCCGGCCCACCGGCCTTTTTCGTCGGTACTGGTTAACGATTTGAATAGTGATGGTTCATAACAATCTGGCAAGCTCGACCATCGCTTATCGGAGAGTTCGTCATGTCGTTTGATCCTGATGTCGTGCGTCTGTTCGCCCAGCTTCAAGAGGCGGCGCAGCCGCCCATGGAAACCCTGCCGATCGAAGGCGCGCGCGCGATGATGCGCGCGGTGGGCGCGCAGTTCGGTTTCCCGCGCATCGAGATGGCCGAGGTACGCGATCTGCAGGCCGACGCCGCCACCGGTGCAGTGCCTTTGCGCTTGTACCGCCCCACGGGGGTCGCGGCCGGCCCGGCCCCGACCTGCCTGTTCGTGCACGGCGGCGGCGGTCTGGTGGGCGATCTGGAATCGCATGACGATGTGTGCCGGCAACTGGCGGCGCGTGCTGGCTGTCAGGTGCTGGCGATCCATTACCGTCTGGCCCCCGAGCATCCGGCGCCGGCCGGCGTGGAAGATGTCATCGCGACGTTGCATTGGTTGGTTGCGCACCCGGACACGGTCGGCGCCGATGTGCAGCGCCTTGCCGTCTGCGGCGACAGTATCGGCGGCGCCATGGCCGCGGTTGCCGCACTGGCCGCGCGCGATGCCGGCATCGCCTTGCGTTGCCAGCTGCTGGTCTATCCGCTGACCGACGCGCGCCAGGACAGCGGCGTGTATCCATCGCGCTCGCTCAATGCCGGCCTGCCACCGTTGACTGCGGCAGCGGTGGAATTCTTCAACCGCCATCTGCTGCCGGATATGGCGGTGGCCAATGACTGGCGTGTCTCGCCGATGCTGGCGCCGGATGTCGCCGGCGTTGCGCCTGCGCTGGTCGTGGTCTGCGACCGCGACATGCTGTACGACGAAGGCCGCGCCTATGCCGAGCGCCTGCGTGCGGCGGGAGTGGAGGTCACCCTGCATAGTTTCCCGGGCATGATCCACGGCTTCATCAACATGGGCAGCGTCTTGCGTGCCGCCGGTGAAACGCTGGACCTGGCGGCGTTGACGCTACGCCAGCGCCTGCTGCCCGCGATCGAACGCAGGGCCGCCTGACAGCCTGCGGCAGCCGTGCCGAGGCACGCGCTGCCGCACCTGTGGCGGTGTCACTGCAGCGTCGGGGCGTGTGTCACCGCGTGCGGGCTCGCCTCGCAAAAAGAACACCTGGGTGCAGCCGTGCGCCGGCAGCTGTGTGGGCGCCAAGGGCGCTGTGCACCACGCGAACCGTCACGGTCGTCATCGGTGGCTCGTCGGCAACCCGCAGGTCCTATCGAAACCAGTCAGCATGGCGCCGGGGTCGATTGAACGCAGCGCTTTCAACTTCGCCCTGCATTGGCCCACGCGCACGTGATGCTCAAAAATTGAAGCGGAACGTGGTCATCAGGACGTGGTTTTCCCGATCCACCGTACGCGTGTTGACGAACTGATTCAGGTAACCGACATCGGCGTTGGCAATGGCATTGAATTTCCAGTTGATGCCGACAAACACCCGGTTCTGATCGAGACCGCGTTGTGCGCCCCATCGGGTCTGATCCAGATTGACGAACACTTCGTTGAACGCCACCCACGACAATTGCGGACTGAACCCGCTGGGGCGCACCGCGCGGATCATCTGCCGCACGCGATACCCTTCATCGCTGAAGCCTTCGCGGTGACGCTGTTCCAGGCGCGTGCGGCTGGTAATGGTGATCTCGGCGATCGGATCGAATTGATATTGAAATTGCCCCCACCAGCGATTTTCGCGGTTGGATGGCTGCCCGGCCGGATGGCTGATGATGGTGTCGTAACCCATCCAGACACTGGCCTTGGGATTGAGCCGATAGAACACGGCAGGGCGCAAGATCAGTTGATCGAACTGTTCGCCTTCCTCGCGCCAGCGCGGATGCACATCCATGCTCCAGTACAGGTTTTCGACCGGCAGCTTGCCTTGCGCATAGACGCTCAGCCAGTAACGCCCGTCTTCTTCGGTCCTGGCATGCGCCGGCCAACTGCATGCCAGGGTCAACAGCAGCAGGGCGCAGGCGCTGCGAAACATCGCCGGCAATAACGTGCGAGATGCGTTCATGTGTCGAAATGTGTCGTCGTTGGCAAATCATAGCAATAACGCTTGAGTCCGCTTCGACCGTTCGGTCGGCTCAGGTCGCCTTTGCTCGCCCGCATGTTCGCTAATCGGCACACGCCATCGTTTCGCGATGACTGGCGCGCTCACTGCTGCCTTCAGAGGGATGGATGGCCCGGCGATCGCTGCCGACGGGCAGCGATCGTCGCGTCGATCACGCCACCTGGCTGCGTCGCGCGCGCTCCAGATGCACCAGCAGCAGCGAGATCGCCGCCGGCGTCATGCCGGGAATCCGTTGTGCCTGGCCGATGTGCTGGGGACGCACGCGTTCGAGTTTCTGTTGCACCTCGATCGACAGACCACGCACGCTGGCGTAATCGAACCCTTCGGGGATCGGCGTGGTTTCGTGGCGTTGCTGACGCGCGATATCATCGCGCTGGCGATCCAGATAACCTGCGTACTTGACGCTGATCTCGACCTGCTCGGCCACCTGCGCATCGTCCACGCCCGGGCCCAGGGTGGGCACCCGCATCAAGGTGGCGTAGTTGAGCTCCGGGCGCTTGATCAGATCCAGCACGTTGGTTTCGCGGCTGACCGTCACGCCCAGCGCGTCGGCCACCTCGCGGCCCAGCGCATTGCCCGGTGTGGCCCACAGCGTCGACAACCGCGCGGTTTCGCGTTGCACGGCCTCCTGCTTGGCCGCAAAGCGCGCCCAGCGCGCGTCGTCCACCAGGCCCATCGCACGGCCGACGCCGGTCAGCCGCGCATCGGCATTGTCCTCGCGCAGCTGCAAGCGGTATTCGGCGCGGCTGGTGAACATGCGATACGGCTCGGTGGTGCCGTGGGTAATGAGATCGTCCACCAGCACGCCCAGGTAGGCCTCGTCGCGGCGCGGCGACCACGCCGGCAGCCCCTGCACGTGGCGCGCTGCGTTGAGTCCGGCCAGCAAACCCTGGGCGGCCGCCTCTTCGTAACCGGTAGTGCCGTTGATCTGCCCGGCGAAGAACAGCCCGCCCACCGTCTTGGTCTCCAGCGAGGCCTTGAGCCCGCGCGGGTCGAAGAAGTCGTATTCGATGGCGTAGCCGGGGCGGGTGATGTGCGCGTTCGCAAAGCCGTGGATCGAGCGCACCAGCGCCAGCTGCACATCGAACGGCAGCGAGGTGGAAATACCGTTGGGATAGATCTCGGCCACCTCCAGCCCTTCGGGTTCGACGAAGATCTGGTGGCTGGTCTTCTCGGCAAAACGCACCACCTTGTCTTCGATCGACGGGCAGTAGCGCGGGCCGATGCCTTCGATCTGCCCCGAATACAGCGGCGAGCGGTGCAGCGCGTTGCGAATGATCTCGTGGGTCTGTTCGGTGGTCTGGGTGATCCAGCAGCTGACCTGGCGCGGATGGTCGCTGACCTGGCCCATGAACGACATCACCGGCAATGGGTCGTCGCCGGGTTGCTCGGCCATCACGCCGTAATCGAGGGTGCGCCCGTCGATCCGCGGCGGGGTGCCGGTCTTGAGCCGGTCGATCGCGAACGGGCGCTCGCGCAGGCGCGCGGCCAGCGTGGTGGCCGGCGGGTCGCCCATGCGCCCGGCCGCGTACTGGGTTTCGCCGACATGGATCTTGCCGGCCAGGAACGTACCGGCGGTCAGCACCACCGAAGGCGCTTGGAAACGCAGCCCGGTCTGGGTGATGACGCCGCGCACGCTGTCGGCTTCGGACGTGCCGTTGTGGATGATCAGGTCGTCCACTGCCGCCTGGAAGACGGTCAGGTTGGGCTGGGCCTCGACGATGCAGCGGATCGCAGTGCGGTACAGGTTGCGATCGGCCTGGCAGCGCGTGGCACGCACTGCCGGCCCCTTGGAGGCGTTGAGCGTGCGCCACTGGATGCCGGCCAGATCCGCGGCGCGTGCCATCGCCCCGCCGAGTGCGTCGATCTCCTTGACCAGGTGGCCCTTGCCGATTCCGCCGATGGCCGGGTTACAGCTCATCGCGCCCACCGTCTCGATGTTGTGGGTGAGCAACAAGGTGCGCGCCCCTGTGCGTGCAGACGCCAGGGCGGCCTCGGTGCCGGCATGACCGCCACCGATCACGATGACGTCGTAGCGATAGAAGGAGTCGGACATGGGCGTGGACCAGGAGCGGGAAAAGGAAAACGGCCGCGAAAGTATCGGCTGAAGGGCGGGCGAGGTCACTCGTTCGCTATAAATTGTGATGAAAATCACAATTTACGTAAGTGACCCTCAAGTTGGCATGTTTCGTGCGGATATCCCTACTGCACCCGTCGTGGCATTGCGACATGGGCGCAAAGGCTGGAATTGGAACAGGGGCCAGCCGCGCGTGCGATGGGGTAGCGTAAGGGTCGGTAGTCGGGGGACTGCCGACCCTTATTTTTTAAGGTTTCTGCGAAATGGAGCACGCGCCCGTTCCGCTGCAGCCTGCTTGGCAACCATCGAAACAAAAACAGAAAGCCCCGGCATGCCGGGGCTTTCTGTGTTGTAGGCGCCGATATCCGACAGGGCCGGAACAGGGGGGATCCAGATTTCCCTGTCGGACATCGACATAAGTCGTCAGTGGGGCTGGCCCGGTCAAAAAATGACGTGGCGGGTCACACAGAGCACCTAGCTTGCGGCCAATCGTCAGCTGAACGCAAGCCCCCAATGTCGCCAAGTGTGGGCCAGGTCGCAGTCAGCCTCTCACGGAATCTGTTCGCGTGTGTTGCGCGGCGCGGTTTGCCGCTGGATCTCGCGAATGACGCGCGGCGGCGCGCCGATACGCGGTGGCGGCCGCGACGGCGGCGCGCCGGTTGCCGGCGGGCGATTGGGTTGCTGCGGCCGCGAGCCGCCGGGGCGCTGCCCATTGTTGAACGAGCCGTTCGGGCGCGGCGGACGGTACTGCGGACGGCGATCGTACTGCCGGTAGTAGTAGCCGCCACCACCGCGATAGACCGGATACACAGGGTAGTCGTACAGGCCGATCGACCCGGCGCCATACCCATATGGCAAACCATACGGATTGCCGTAGAAGTACGGGGAGTAGCCGGGCGGATAGCGATACTGCACGGCAGGCGCACCACGGTAATAGCCGCCCGACCCACCGCCGGTGTAGTCGTAGGTTGCGCAGCCGCCCAGGGCCAAGAGCCCGGCGGCGAAGATCAGACGGAATTTCATGGATGGTGCCCTCCTGCAACCATGATGCCACTGTCGAACCGATGCATTGAATCGGTCCTTAATTGTGCGGCATTGCGACGCTTTGTCATCGATCCAGCATGCGCGGCGGCACTGCGTGCGACCCGTGAAGAGGAGGCGATACGTTAATCTTGCAGGCATGATCGAGACGGTCCCCCTTGCCCATTCCGACGTCCTGCAGGCCGCTGCGCGGATTGCGCCGCACTGCGCGCCGACACCGTTGCTGACATCGCACAGTCTGGACGCGCTCAGCAGTGCGCAGTTGTTCTTCAAGGCCGAGCATTTGCAGCGCAGTGGCGCATTCAAGTTCCGCGGTGCCTGCAATGCCGTGTGGTCGCTGCCGGATGAGCTGGCTGCGCATGGTGTGGTCACGCATTCCTCCGGCAACCACGGCGCGGCGCTGGCGCTTGCCGCACGCACGCGCGGCATCGGCTGCCATGTGGTGGTGCCCGAGGGCGCGGTGGCGGCCAAGCTGGCCAATATCTCCCGGAACGGCGCCACGTTGTGGCGTTGCGCGCCGACCATCGCGGCGCGGGAACAGATGTGCGCCGAGGTGCAGGCCGGCAGCGGCGCCACGCTGGTGCACCCGTATACCGATCGTGCAGTGATCGCCGGGCAGGGCACCGCCACGCTGGAGCTGCTGCACCAAAGCGGCGGGCTGGATGTGCTGGTGGCGCCGGTCGGCGGTGGTGGGCTGGCGGCCGGCGCCGCACTGGCGCTGCAATCCTCGCCGGACTGCGAGCTGGTACTGGCCGAGCCGGCCGGCGCAGCCGACACCGCGCGTTCGCTGGCGGCCGGGCAGCGGCTGGTCGATTTCGTGCCGGACACCATTTGCGATGGCCTGCGCGGCACCTTGGGCGCGCCCAACTTCGCAGTGCTGCAGCGCGCCGGGGCACAGGTGATCACGGTGGACGATGCGGCGGTCGTCCAGGCGATGCGGCTGGTCTGGCAGTTGCTCAAGCAAGTGGTCGAGCCGTCTTCGGCGATCGCCCTGGCCGCCGTCCTGGCCCAGCCGGCACGGTTTGCCGGGCGGCGGGTGGGGCTGATCCTGTCCGGCGGCAATGTCGATCTGGATGCCTTGCCTTGGGCCGCGGCGTGAGCAGGCGCTCACGCGGGCTCGGCCTGTGGGGCTGGGGCTGGCGGTTGTGCATGCTGGCGCTGATCTGGCTGGTGGCCGTGGCAGGCTGGATCGTGTGGATCGGCGACCGCGATCAGGCCGCACCGGCCGATGTGATCATCGTGCTGGGTGCGGCCGCCTACGATGCGCGCCCTTCGCCGGTGTTCGAAGAACGCATCCGGCACGCATTGGACCTGTACGCGCAGGGCTACGCGCCGCGGCTGTTGTTCACCGGTGGCTTCGGCAACGGCGCACGCTTTGCCGAATCGCAGGTGGCCCGACGCTACGCGCTGCGCCACGGCATTCCGCCGGAAGCCATCGTGATCGAAACCACCTCGCGCACCACCCGGCAGAACCTGGAACAGGCGCGCACGCTGATGGAGCGGCACGGCCTGCATCGGGCGATCATCGTCAGCGACCCACTGCACATGGCGCGCGCGCTGCGGCTGAGCCAGGAACTGGGTATCGACGCGCTGGCTTCGTCCACGCCGAGCACGCGGTTTCGCAGCTTCCACACCAGCTGGCGCTTCCTGTTACAGGAGGTGTACTACTTCCACCGCGATCTGGTGGTGCAAGGGCCGTGACCGCAGGCCTATGATGCGGCTTTCCCAGCGGGCAGGTTCGAGCATGAGCGAGACCCATCGGCAACACGCCATTGGCCTGGTGCAGGCCTACTACGCAGCATTCAACCGTGGCGATTGGGACGGCATGTTGGCGTTTCTGGCCGAGGACGTCGCCCACGACCTCAATCAAGGTCCGCGCGAAATCGGCCGCAACGCATTCGCCGCGTTCCTGCAGCGCATGAACGACAGCTACCGCGAGCAATTGCGCGATGTGGTCGTCATCGCCAACGACGATGGCACCCGGGTCGGTGCCGAGTACGTGGTGCATGGCGTCTATCACACCACCGACGAAGGCCTGCCGGAGGCCAACGGGCAGACCTATGTGCTGGTGGGCGGTGCGTTCTTCGACGTGCGCGGCGACACGATCACCCGCGTGACCAACTACTACAACCTGCAGGAATGGATTGCGCAGGTATCGCGCTGAGCGCATCGACCAGCGCTGCGTAACAGCGCACCTGGGTGCGATGAAGCGTTATCGACGACGACGCTCGCGCCCGGGTGCGCTTCTACGCGGGTAGGCGGGAATTACAGCAACACGATCCCGACCACCACCAGGATGAAGATGCTCCACTTGAGCACCTGGTACAGCGGGTTGTTGCGTTCCTTCAGCGCCTTGGCCTTGAGGCGGGCGGCGTAGAAATAGCGGAACACGCGATTGATGCCGCCGGTCTTGTCGCCTTCCTGATTGGGCGAGGCGCCGGCCGAGAGCAGGCTGCGGCCGACGAAGCGGTTCACCGCCGCCGCCCAGCGCCAACGCATCGGGCGTTCGATATCGCAGAACAGGATGATGCGGTCCTGGTCGGTGTCGTTGCGCGCGTAATGGATATAGGTCTCGTCGAACATGGTCCACTCGCCATCGCGCCAGCTGTGGCGCTGGCCGTCGACGTCGATGAAGCAACGGTCGTCGTTCGGTGTGGCCAGGCCCAGGTGCAGGCGCATGGAGCCGGCGAACGGGTCGCGGTGCGGGCGAAGTTCGCTGCCCGGCGGCAGCTCGGCGAACATCGCGGCCTTGACCGTGGGAATGGATTTCAGCAAGGCGGTGGTCTGCGGACACAATTCGGCGGCAGACGGATGCGCGGTGCCGTACCACTTCAGATAGAAGCGCTTCCAGCCACGCCGGAAGAACGAATTGAAGCCGATGTCGGTATAGCCTTCGGCAGCGCGGATCTTCTGCATCTGCTGCAACGCCACCGCTTCGTCGCGGATCAGTGGCCAGCTCGCGCGCAGCGGCGCCAGCTCGGGAAATTCCTTGCCCGGGTCGATGAACGGGGTGGTCGGCACCCGCGAACACAGGTACATCAGTGTGTTGATGGGGGCCATGAAGGTGGAATGGTCCAGCAACTGCCGGCTGAGCCGGTGCCGCACGCGACCGCGATAATGGATGTAGAGCGCCGATGCGATGAACAGCGCGATGAGGAGCCACTTCAACATGAGGGAGGCCGATTGGGGGCGGGGGGCCGCAAACGTGAGAGTGGCTGCCAAGAAACGCACGCAGCACTGCTGCGTCGTGCCGGTAGCCACCATCGAACAAGGTAAGCCGCAACGAAGGAAGTGCGGCCGGTCACTTCAGAATTCTAGCAACTGTCACCGCCGAGCCTGACCGCTGAGCAGTGGCATGGGCGCAATACGCTGTGTCTCACCGGCAGTGGATGCGCGCGGACCGGCGTTCTGCACCGCCGTTCAGTCGATGCGGCGGCGGATCGGGATGGCGCTGACCGGCACGCTGGCGACCTCATGCCCGTGTTCGCGGATGGGCGCGCCCGGCGCCGGTGCCCAGGCATGGGCGTAGATCACTTCCCAGGAGCTGGGCAGGGTGCCGTCCGGTCGCCGCAGCGGTTCGTAAGCCGCGCTGGCGGCCGCGAAGCGACCGCGTCCGGTCAGGGTGGCGCGGCGGTTGCTGAGTGCATTGGTTGCCCCCATCGCACGCAGCTCACGCATCAGTGCGGGCAGGTCGTTGTAGGTCAGGGTGAACAGGTCGCGGTCCAGCACCGGGTCGCGGAACCCGGACATCAGCAGGGCATCGCCGAATTGGGCGATCGGCGGAAAGCGGCTGACGTGCGGGGCCGGGTCGGTCTGCGCAAAGGCCTCGCGCAATTCGATCAGCGTTTCCGGGCCGAAGGTGGAGCACAGCAGCAACCCGCCCGGGCGCAGCGCGCGACGGAAACCGGCGAACACGGCCGGCAGGTCTTCCACCCACTGCAGGCACAGATTGCTGAAGATCACATCCACGCTGCCGTCGGCAACCGGTAGCGCGCGCGCATCGGCGCATACCTGCGTGAACGGCTTCCACCAGCCTGCGGCCTTGCGCGCCTGGCGCAGCATCGGCATGGCCTGATCCAGCGCGATCACCTGTGCCTTGGGCCAGCGCTTCTTGATTGCAGCGCTGGCATGGCCGGGGCCGGCGCCGACATCCAGCACCACCTTGGGCACCTGCTCGCCCAGGTAGTCGAGGGATTCGAGCAGGCGGGCTTCCGCTTCGCGTTGAAGCGCGGCGGCGGCGGTATAGGTGCTGGCGGCACGCGCAAAGGCGCGCCGGACGTGGCGGGGATCGAAAGTACTGGTCATGGCAAGGCTATTGTCGCCCCTGGCAGGGGCGGAGGGAATCGATCGGGCGTGCAAGGCGCCGCGCTAGAACGTGCCGGGATAGCTGCCGCCATCGATCAACAGATTCTGTCCGGTGATATAGCCGGCCTGCGCGCTGCACAGAAAGGCGCAGGCCGCGCCGAACTCGTCCGGCTCGCCAAAACGCGCCGCCGGAATGCCCGCACGCTTGCGTTCGGCGACCTCGTCGGCACTGCTGCCCTGTTGCTGCGCGATGGCGGCGAAGTTGCCGCGCAGGCGGTCGGTGGCGAACTGCCCAGGCAACAGGTTGTTAATGGTGACGTTGTCGGCCACGGTGCTGCGCGCAAGCCCGGCGACGAAGCCGGTGAGGCCGGCGCGCGCGCCATTGGACAGGCCAAGGATGTCGATCGGCGCCTTCACCGCGCTGGAGGTGATGTTGACGATGCGGCCGAAGCGGCGTGCGCGCATGCCATCGACGGTGGCGCGGATCAGTTCGATCGGCGCCAGCATGTTGGCGTCCAGCGCGCGCAACCAGTCGGCGCGTTCCCACTGGCGGAAATCGCCCGGCGGCGGGCCGCCCGCGTTGTTGATCAGGATGTCGACCTGCGGACAGGCCGCAAGTGCGGCGCTGCGTCCTTCCGGCGTGGCGATATCGGCAACCACGCTGCGCACCTGGCCAGCGCCGGGCAGTGCGCGCAAGGCGTCGGCGGCGTGCTCCAGTGCCTCACGGCCGCGCGCGGCGATCACCACATTGGCGCCTTCGCCGGCCAATGCACGTGCGCAGCCCAAACCCAGCCCTTTGCTTGCGGCGCAGACCAACGCCCAGCGGCCAGCGATTCCCAGATCCATGCGAGGTGTCCTCGATCAGCGATGTCGCATGATCGACGATCGGCTCATGGTACGGACGCAACGAAGCGTTGCAGCGCCTCGCTCACCTGATCTGCATGACCCAGAAACGGCGCGTGACCACCGCCGGCAATGGTGAGCGCCTGCGCGTGTGGGCTGAGCGCGGCGGCGGCATGCATGCCGGCGGCAGGCACCAGGCGATCGCGTTGCCCGGCGATCCACAGGCTGGGGCGTGCGAGTTGCGGCACGGCGCGGCGCAGATCGGTGCGTTCGAGCAGGGCGAGCCCTTGCTGCAACGCCTCCGGTGCCGGTTCGCCACGCGCGGTGAGCGTCTCGCGCAGGCTGCGCAGTTCGCTGCGTGCATGCGCCGAGCCCAGTGTGTCCAGCGCAAGAAAACGCTCCAGCGTGCCGCGATAGTCGCGCGACAACTCGATCCCGAATTGCACGAACACCTCGCGCTGGACGGCACTCGGCCAATCGTTGCCACGCACGAAACGCGGCGTGGCGGCAATCATCGCCAACCCACGCACCTGCGGCAGGGTGGCGGCCGCATGCAGCGCAAACAGCCCGCCCAGCGACCAGCCGAGCCAGACCGCCGGCGGTGTGGCGGCCGCAATTTCTGCAACCACATAGGGCAATGCCAGCGGCGTGCTGTCGTCGCGACTGAAGCCGTGCCCGGGCAGGTCGACCAGATGTAATTGATAGTGCGGCGCCAGGCGCTCCACCAGCGGTGCGAACACGCCGCCGTGCAGTGCCCAACCGTGCAGGAGAACCAGCGCAGGCCCGTGGCCGATGACATCGATATGCATGCGCGCATTGTCGCCGATTGTGGCGTGCCGGCACGCATGGTGGGATGCGCGCTGGTCATTGGAGGCACGCAGATCCGATGGTGGGTGCAGCGCCCAGGCGTCAATGCGTGGCGGCTGCACGCAGTGCGACGATCTTTGGAGCCAGCAGTGCCCATTGCGCGCGCGCATGGCCGCACCAGTGCCAGCGCGCCGGCCAGTGTCGGCGCCGTGCGCGCCGCGCCTGGATCGCCGCAGCCAGCCAGTCGGGATCGAAGCCGTCCCAGACGCCGGCCACGCTGCGCAGATTGCCGATCAGCACCGGGTGCACTTCGTACAACAACATCGTGCGCACCTGGTCCAGGGTGAAGGGCGAGGCAGCCAGGACGCGCGCGATGCCGTCGTCGTCGCAACTGCCGCTGTCCAGGTACAGCCGCGACAACGCTTCCCACACGCGACGTTGCGCCGCCGTATCCGTGCCAGGTGTCGCCAGTGGCATGTCAGTGGCCGGGTGCGATTGGATGCAGGCGCGCACCGGTTGCACGGCGGGTCCAATGCAGGCGATCCATCCCGCAATGCACGGTCAGCGCGCCGTTGTCGCCTGCCATGCAGCGGCGTCGTGCAATCGCTGCGGTGGCTGAGTGGCCCACGCGTGCTCGCATGCAGGCCAGCCACGCACTGCCGCGTGTCTCAGGCAGAGGCACGCAGCGGCTGCCGACTGACCACGTCGCGCGCCTGCACGATGGCCTCGATCAATGCCTGCACCTGCTGCGGCGTATGCAGCGCAGACAAGGTGACGCGCAAGCGCGCCTTGCCTTCGGGCACGGTGGGCGGACGAATGGCGCCAACCATGAAACCTGCGTGTTCGAGCGCAGCCGACATCGCCATCACGGTTGCTTCCTCGCCGCATAGCAGCGGCTGGATCGGCGTGTCGGAGGCCATCAGTTCGAAGCCGTACTTGCGCGCGCCATCGCGGAAGGCACCGATCAATTCGACCAGGCGCGTACGCCGCCAATCGTCGCGACGCGCCAGGCGCACGGCCGCCAGGGTGGCCGCCACTTGCGCCGGCGGCAGTGCAGTGGTGTAGATGTAGGGGCGCGCAGTTTCTGCCAGATGGCGCACCAACGCCTCTTCGCCCACCACCACCGCGCCGTAGCCACCGAGCGCCTTGCCAAGGGTGACCAACTGCAACGGCACTTCGGCCACGCCCAACCCGGCATCGGCCACGCAACCGCGCCCCTGCGGACCGAGCACGCCGACACCGTGCGCGTCGTCCACATAGAACAGCGCGTGCTGCATGCGTGCCACCAGGCTCAAGGCGCGCAGCGGCGCGACATCGCCATCCATGCTGAAAACGCCGTCGGTGGCCAGCATCGCCGCGCCTTCGGGCGCGCCCTTGAGCTGGCGCATCGCGCCTTCCACGTCCAGGTGCGGATAGCGCCGCAGCCGGCAACCGGCCAGCCGCGTGGCATCGAGCAGGCTGGCGTGATTGAGCCGGTCCTGCACGCAGACGTCGTCTTCTTCGCTGAGTAACGCTTGCTGCACGGCCAGATTGGCGATGAAGCCGCTGCCGAACAGCAACGCCGACGGATAACCCAACCAGTCGGCGATTTCGCGTTCGAGCGTTTCGTGCGCGGTGTGGTGGCCGCAGATCAGATGCGAGGCGGTGGCGCCGGCACCATCGCGGGCAGCGGCATCCTGCAGCGCGGCGACCACTTCGAACTGTTGCGACAGACCCAGGTAGTCGTTGGAACAGAAACCGGTCAGCCAACGGCCATCGATCTCCAGCCGCACGCCATCGCGCCGCCCCACCTGTCGCCGCACCCGCACCCGTTCCTGGGCCACACGCAATTTACGCAGCGACGAAATCCGTTCGTGCAGATCGGGGCGAGCCATGGGGGCGTTCAACGGCAGGGAAGGCCCGCTAGCGTAGCGTGCCGGGCTCGGGGCGCCCAGCCGCCACCGACGACCGGTGCCCGGCGCCGGGTCAGGCGGCGTGCTCGCAGGCCGCGCTGCGGGTGATCTCCGCATGGACGGTGCCGGGATGATCGTGCTCGGCCGCATCCACGGTGATCTGCATCGGGCTCAGGCCCAGGCGCTGGAACAGGGCCTGGTCGCGCTCGGTGTCCGGGTTGCCGGTGGTGAGCAGTTTTTCGCCGTAGAAAATCGAGTTGGCACCGGCCAGGAAGCACAGTGCCTGCAGTTCGTCGCTCATCGCCTCGCGGCCTGCGGACAGGCGCACCATCGATTTCGGCATGGCGATCCGGGCGACGGCGATCATGCGCACGAACTCGAACGGATCCAGCTGCTGGGTGCCATGCAGCGGCGTACCGGGTACCTGCACCAGTTGGTTGATCGGCACCGAATCCGGATGCGCCGGCAGCGTGGCCAGCGCCAGCAGCAGGCCGATGCGGTGTTCGCGGGTTTCGCCCATGCCGACGATGCCGCCGCAGCAGGTCTTCAGGCCGACATCGCGCACATGCTCGAGCGTGTTCAGGCGGTCCTGGTACTGGCGGGTGTGGATGATCGAGTCGTAATAATCCGGCGCGGTGTCCAGATTGTGGTTGTAGTAGTCCAGCCCGGCATCCTTGAGCGCGCGCGCCTGGCCGGCGTCGAGCATGCCGAGCGTGGCGCAGGTTTCCAGGCCCATGGCCTTGACCTCGCGGATCATCGCCGCGACCTTGGGGATGTCGCGCTCCTTGGGCGAGCGCCAGGCCGCGCCCATGCAGAAGCGCGAGGCGCCGGCGGCCTTGGCCTGGCGCGCCTTGGCCACGACCTCTTCGGTCTCCATGAGCTTCTGCGCGCTCACGCCGGTGTGGTAACGCTGCGCCTGCGGGCAGTACGCGCAGTCTTCCGGGCAACCGCCGGTCTTGACCGAGAGCAGGGTGGACACCTGCACTTGCGCCGGGTCGAAGTGCGCGCGATGCACGCTGGCCGCGCGGTGCAGCAGCTCCGGGAACGGCAAATCGAACAGCGCCTGCAGCTCTTTGCGATCCCAGTCATGGCGGACGACAACAGACATCGGAGTTTCCTGACAGTCAGCGGCTTGGAAGCCAGGCAGTCTGGTGAGCATGGAAGAGGCTGTCAACTTCAATCAGGTTCGATCGGTTTACAGATGGCCGCAGCGGGTGCTGCGGCTGTTGCTGCCGAGCCTGTGCCTGGTCTGCGCGGAGGCCGGCACGCCCGATGGCGATCTATGCCCCGCATGCCGCGCCGCCTTGCCCGATCACGGCCATGCCTGCCTGTGCTGCGCCACGCAACTGTTCGTCTCCGACGCGGTGGCGCTATGCGGGCAGTGCCTGCAGCACCCATCACCGCTGCAGCGGGTGCATGCCTGTTTTACCTATCGCTGGCCGGTGGATGGGCTGCTGCGGCGGTTCAAGTTCCATCAGGACCTGGCGGCAGGCCGCCTGCTCAGCGAACTGATGGCCCGGCGCTGCGTGGGGCTGCCGCGCCCGCAGGCGTTGGTGCCGGTAAGCCTGCACCGGCAGCGCCTGCGCCAGCGCGGTTACGACCAGGCGCTGGAGCTGGCCCGACCGCTGGGCCGCGCGCTGCAGCTGCCGTGCCTGCCGTTGCTGCGGCGCGTTCGCGCAACCGCACCGCAATCCGAACTGGACGCGGTCGAGCGGCAGCGCAATCTGCGCGATGCCTTCGAGGCCCGCGGCGCCTTGCCGGCGCATGTGGCCTTGGTGGACGACGTGATGACGACCGGCGCGACACTCCACGCCGCGGCGAAGGCCTTGCGCAAGGCGGGTGTTCAACGGGTGGATGCGTGGGTCTGCGCGCGGGTGCCGTGATCTGGCCTGCCGGCGTCAGGTGCGCGAGGCTTCGCCCTTACCCTCACCCCAACCCCCGCTCTGCGCCCCGGCCCACGCTTGCGGCGCGGGCGCTCCAAGACACGCGCGCCAGTGGCGCGCAAGCCGTGTCTTTTCGCCCCGCAGGAGAGGGGCTCTTTGTCTGACAGCAGAGCGCGCCGAATGGCAATGCGGCTTCGGCGGGTGGACGGCGGAGGACGAGACGAGGAGTAGAGCCATCAAAGATGCGCGCATGCTTCGAACCCTCACCCGTCATCCCAACATCTGGTCTGTAATCGACGGATTCCCGAATCCCGAATCCCGAACCTAACGCCCCGCTACCGCCACGGCGATGCCGACGAAGATCGCCAGGCCGACCCAGTTGTTGTGCAGGAAGGCGCGGAAGCAGGGGCCACGCTCGCGGTGGCGGGCGATGCGGAATTCGTAGGCGACCAGCAGCGCCGCAACGGCCAGACCGGCCCAGTACGCCACACCGAGATCGGCGCGCAGGCCGACCAGCACCAGCGTCGCGGCCATCAGCGCATACAAGATGCCTTGTGCGATCAGATCGAATCTGCCGAACAGGATGGCGGTGGATTTGCTGCCCATGCGGATATCGTCGTCGCGGTCGACCATGGCGTACCAGGTGTCGTAGGCGGTGGCCCACAGGATGTTGGCGGCATACAGCAGCCAGCCCAGCAACGGCACGCCGCCTTGCACGGCGGCGAAGGCCATCGGGATGCCCCAGCCGAACGCCATGCCCAGATAGACCTGCGGCAGGTGGGTATGGCGCTTGAGATAGGGGTAGCTGGCGGCCAGGAACACGCCGGGCACGCTCAGCGCCACGGTGAGCCAGTTGAGCGTGAGCACCAGCGCGAAGGCCACCAGCATCAGTACCACGAAGACCCACAGCGCCTCGCGCCCGGAGACCGCGCCGGTGGCCAGCGGACGCGATTTGGTGCGCTCCACGTGCGGATCCAGCCAGCGGTCGGCGTAATCGTTGATCACGCAGCCGGCCGAGCGGGTCAGCCACACCCCGGCGGTGAACACGAACAGCGTCCACAGCGGCGGCAGGCCATCGGCAGCCAGCCACAACGCCCACCAGGTGGGCCAGAGCAGCAGCAGGCTCCCGATCGGGCGGTCCCCACGGACCAGCTTCCAGTACTGGCCCAATCGCTGCGGCCACGTCAGCGCGCGCGCTGCGGGCAGTTGTTCGACACCATGCTTGCTCATGCGGCAAAGGGTAGCAGCGCGGCTCGGCCGTGGTCATGTGGGCGCGGGGTGGGCGCTGTGCGGGCGGCAATCCTGGCAATGCCCTGCCATCCATGATGGCCGGCTGTCATGGGGTGCGGCTGGCCGCAGCGATCAAGGTTGCGAGCGGCCAGGGCCGGGCGTTGGCGCGGGTGGGCTGCGGCAGGTGGTGCGGTTGCCACGCAGGCTCGGCAGTGCCCGCGCTCAGGCGCGTGCCCAAGCTGACGGTCAGGTGGGGACGTTGAGCAGGCTGCCTCTGGCGACGGCCGCTTGAGATGGCCACACCGCTGCACGTCTGGACCCTGTGCGCTTGAACCTGGGCGTCCGGTGTCGCCCGACGACTGCCCGGGCCGAGAGGCCGGTGTCGTTGCATCTGGAGTGACGCCGTGGCTGGCCAGGTCGCGTGTCGCCCGGCCCCATCACGCGCACGCCGGCTGTTCTGGCATAATGCGCGGCCAGGCGCTCGTAGCTCAGCCGGATAGAGTAGTGGCTTCCGAAGCCATTGGTCGGGGGTTCGAATCCCTCCGGGCGCACCAGTTCAGTTCCAGAGCTTGTGCTGGGATTTAAAAAACCCTCGAGAGATCGGGGGTTTTTTGTTGCCTGTACAGCGAACGGTCCACCCGGAGCCATTGGCATCCAGGCTGATCGGGCATAGATGGGCGCACCTGCCCTCAACGCAGAAGATGGATGCCCCATGCAGTCAAGCGGCTTCATGGAACGCTGCAACGGCAGCGACCAACGCGGCGTCCTGGATATGCGTGGCTTCCGCAGTTTGAGCGACGCGAGCAAACAGACCGCTGCCGCTTGGCTGGTTGCACACAGCCGATAACGACTGCATGGACGCGGCGGGCAAACACCCGCCGGGTTCTGCGATCAACATCATCAGCATGCCTGTCCATTCTCAACTGCGGGAGTGGCATCGCCGGGCGCCAGGGTCTAATGGATGTGCCATTCCTGGAGCAGTACACGCGCCCGCCGCTCGATGAAGCGGTTCGCGTTGGCCTGCGCCTGCTCGGACTCCTGCTTGGCCTCCGCTTCCCCGATGACACCCTCATGCGCTTCGTCAAACTGAGCCATCGCCCACGTGATCGCCGCATCCTGCGCCGCTTTTCCTTCCACATCGTGCATGGAGATGTAGGCCTTCAGTGGCGGCCACATTTCCACACGCCCGGTGAGTTCATTCCTGCTGCGCAGCAGCGTCTCCCTGGACAGCCCCAGGTCGGAATTCCTCAGTGCTTCCAGCAGCAGGCCCAGTGCGGTCTGGTGGTCCTGCGTGTGCATGAGCTTGTGCTTGAGCATCTCGGCAAACGCGGTTTTGGCGTCTCCTCGCACGGCGGGCCCGCGCCCACCCACTTGCGTCATGCCATCCAGGTTGAGCGTCTTGATGGTGTGGTCGCTCAAGAATTGGCCGAAGCTGCTGCGGAATTCGGGTGACCGAATGGCCTCGGCTACCACCTGGTCCAGCAGGGGCATGTCGGCCGATGTGATGGATGCGCCGAAGATCCTGGCATTTTGCATCAGGCCTTGCGTCCATTTCTCGAAACGCTCGCCCAGGTCGGCATCGACACTGCGCAACACGCGCGTGAACTCGGGGACGCGGTTCCACGACGACCCGGCCTGTTGCGCCGCCGGCACGGGCGCGCGTCGTCTCCGCTCGGCCAGCCGCTGTGCCGCGCGCTGTGCCTGGCGCTGCGCGCGCTCCGGGTCGCGGATCTGCAGCAATCGGTCTGCCAGATGATCCGGCACCTTGATATCGCATTGAGCGGGCAGTCGTGCCAGCGACTGTGGAAGAGTCTGCAGGCCCGTGTCGCGCAGGTCCAGCAGTTGCAGCTGGGCCAGATCCCCCACGCTGTCGGGCAGCTGCTGCAGCGCAGTGCAACTTCTCAGCGACAGCTCCGTCAAGCCGCGCAGTTGCCCGATGTCCTCAGGCAAGTGTGCCAGCCGGCGGTTGGATGAGAGGTCGAGTTTTTCCAGCAGATGCAGCTGCGTGAGGCTGCCTGGCAGCTGCTCCAGCTTGGAATTCGATGCCACCTCCAGTGACCTGAGCCCCTGCATGAGGCCGATGTTTTCAGGCAACTGGCGAAAATGCGACGAGTGCGACACGCGCAACTCGCTCAACCGGCTCAGTTCGACGATGCTGTCCGGCAGGCGCGCATAGTGCCCGCGGCCTAGCGCGAGGCCGCGCAGACCCTGCATGCGCCCAAGGTCTGCGGGTAATTCGTCTAACGGGACCATCGCCAATTGAAGGGTTCTGAGATTGGACAGGCGCGTCAACGAGGGCGGCAGCGTCTTCAGGTCCGGCGCGCCAGTGATCTGCAAATGGCGGAGCTGGCGCAGCTGCCCCAGGCTGTCTGGCAGCGACTGAAGCCCGGTATGGAGCAGCGTCAATTTCTGTAGCGCGTCGAGCCGGCCGATCGCGTCAGGTAGCGTCGTGGCAGGCAGGCAATCGACGACAAGTTCGGTGCTGCGGCGGCTCGCTGCACGGCGGATGGCGTCTGCGGCGTTTTGCAGTACTTCCCGCGACATATCTCTCGACCCGTCGTGCAGGTTGTAGCCCGTTCGAACCCGCTCTGCCATCGGTAGGCTTTGCGCAAGCCAATCATCGATGTCGTGCTCGATGCTGCGCGGTGGCGCAGAAGAGGCACCCGCAAGTGCAGCCGGCTGGCCCGACGGACGCAGAGGTGAACGGAAAGGGCTCCCGTGCACTGGGTTTCCAGGCGTCGACGTGCCGGCCGCTGACGTGCTTTCGCGCCGTCGCGGCCGCGCGAGCAGGGGGCTCAACAAGCCCTCTGCGTTCGAAGGTTGCCGTGAAGGACTGTCTTGCGCGGGCGCTTGATCGGCGTTGTCCGTTCGCGGGCGAGAGCGGAGTAGGCGATTGACATTGAACATGGAGATACACCCTGCTTGGTCGGCTGGCTGCGGCGTTCAAGCGTGCAGGCTACTGCGATGCGACTGCCATCGCCGCATCAACGCGAAGAGGCTGCATCGCCTGGCGAATCGGTTTTTGTAGAAGCGCGCCGGTGCTGCATCCCTGCTCACCGACAGCGGTGATTGTTCGGCATTCGATGTCATCGGCTGTCGGCGCGATGTACACGATGGCAACGGGCGATCGATCAGGTGACGCGCCGCATCGTTCGCGACGCAGTCTCCACGCGTATCGCCGGTCTTCATTGTCAGGATGTCGATGCTCGCGGGAGAGCTTCCGGTATCCCGTCGCCTGTTCGCCAAGGCACATGGCTGCAGCGGCGCCGGAACGTGCCTCCAAGCATCTGGAGGCACGTTCATACGAAGGTCGCCGAGCGATACCGCAACGCATCAGCGCGATGCTGCCGCACGTCGTGGCCCATCGACCGGCGTTGCCTCAACGCTTGCCTTCGAGCACCAACGCCGGCGGCAAGACGCCGAAACGAAACCTCGCTGTGGCATGCGCATTATCTGCGACGGATCCGGATATTGCGCAGATTCTGCCGCAGGTCTCCCTCGAAGTTGTCGGCGATGCCTTTGGGGATAATCTGCTTACCCACCGGGACACCGCCGGCGTTTTCCAGCTTCTGGTGGATCTGTCCGTCTTTCTGCTTGTCCAGTTGATATTCTTCGTAGTGCAAGCCCGCCAGGACGGGCGTCTTGAGAATTTCAACCGATTTACTGATGGCGGTGCCGCCCACGTAGCCTTTTGCGAACTCAGCGGCGCTCGGCCGTTCGGCGGCGGTTTTACCGCCACCTTTGGCGACGCCCTTTGCCGTTCCCTTTGCAGTTCCCTTGGCCGCGCCCTCGGCTGCTCCCTTGGCCGCGGCTTCGGCCACTCCCTTGGCCAGGCCCTTGGCCCCGATTCTGGCCGTGGGGCCGCCGACCGCTCCAACCACCGCCCCGGCCATATTGATGCCGGCCAGCTTCAAGGCCAGCGACATGTCGCCACCTTGAATCGCGGTGTCGACCACCTGCGCTGCCTGCGCCTCGCTCTCCAATGCAATCGACGCCGCATCGGCAATTTCGCCGATGATGGGGATCCCGTTCAATGCGCTGAGCCCCACGGACATCCAGTCCAGGATCTTGCTGTCCCACTTGAGGAACTCGTGCAGGCCCTGTTGGAACGTGCCGACATCCTTTTTGGGCTTCTTGATCGCCGGCGGATCGTCCTTGCCCACCAGCATGTCCGCGACAGCCTTTTGCTGATCGGGCGAGCTCGCCTCGTGCGTGGCCGGCGTGTCCACGGTCTTGTTGGCTGCACTCATGTGGTCATAGAACTGCCGGAAATCGTCCTGGCTGATCTTGCCCGAATCGACGACATGGCCGCCGCCGAAGAAGTGATGGGGCTTCTTGTAGCCGGTGATGGAGTTGTTCAACAAGCCGAACAGCAGCGGGTCGGCCAACAACTGCGTCGCGGCCTGCTTGACGGCCGGGTCGGCCTTGTCGTCCTTGGAGATCGCGTCGAGCTTGTCGCGCGTGATTTCCTTGCCGTCGCCGTAGAACGCGTCCTGATGACTGTTGATGGTGTCCAGCGTCTTCTGCTCGTCCGCGGTCAGGTGCATCTCGGAGGTGGATTTCTGCAGGAAATCCGGCGTGCTCATCGAGCCCGAATCCCCTGCAAATTCCTTCCACTCGTCCGGATGATCGCGAAAATATTGAGCAGCCGCGATCACCTGCGGCGGGCACTTGCCGGTCTTGCTGTCGCCATCGACGATCTTGGCGAATTCGTCCTCGCTCAGGTTGCCGGGCAGATAGTCGGAATAGCGATACAGCTCGCGCAGGGCATCGCTTTTGGTCATGACCGACGCCTTGGTTTTGTCGGGGCTGTCGGATGCGATGTAGTTCTGCGTGTAGCTCTTTGCCTGCTTGTCGTTGTATTCGGCGATCTGCGGATGGTAGTACGAGAAGTCTGTGAGGTCCTGCGCCTTGATCTTGCCGCCGCACTTGCCGTCCTTCTGCGAGCCGATGGCGAAGAACAACCGCGGATCCTTCTGCAATCCTTGCAGCGCTTTCTTCAAGTCAGGCTGCGTCGACGGGTCGTTGATCTTGGCGTCCAGCTGATCGAAGGACAGCGAGTCGACCTGGTCCTTGTGCCGATCCAGAACCGAAACAATCTCCAGTTCGGATTGATTGAGCTGGCCCTCGTTCCAGGTGACCGTCGAGCCCTCCGCCGCCGGCGGCGGGTTGGACCCCTTGATATTCTTGGGGTTGAACTCGTCGTTCTTCCCGCCCAGTTCCTTGACCTGCGGATGTGAATCAGAGAAATCCCAAAGATCCTGTGCGCTGATCTTGCCGCCGCACTTGCCGTCTCCCTGGGAACCGATCGCAAAGAACAAGCGCGGGTCCTGTTTCAGACCCTGCAATGCAGCCTTCAGGTCGGCGGGCGTGGAAGGGTCGTTGATCTTGTCGTCGAGATTCTTGTACTCGAGCGGCATCTGGTCCTTGTGCGCATTCAGCGTCGAAACGATCTGAAGCTCCGACTTGGTCAGCGTGCCATCGTTCCAGGTCACCGTCGAACCTTCCAGCGCCGGCGGCGCATCCTTCCCCTTGATGTGCTTGGGATCGAAGTCGTAGCCCAGCGATGGCCAGGAGGTGCGCTTTTCGATCGGCTGGGTGGCTTGATCGTCCGATGCGGAGGACGGGGTGCTGGCATCGCCGCTTGGCGTGTTTGCCGGTGCATCGGCCGACGCATTGCTTGCTGTACTCGTTGGCGTGTTGGTTTGGAGGGCCGCCAGCAACTGGTAGATCAGCAGGAAGATGTCGTCCATCGTCGATGGCAGGTCGGAGCCGTCCTTGGACGAATCGGACCCAAGCAGCTCCGATGAAGACGACTCGTTGAAAGAGGTGCCCAGCAGTTGGCTGGGGTTGCTCCCGGTAGAAAGCGTGTTGAGCGACATAGAGGCGGCCTCGCGAATGACAGAATTGGCAGAGCACCTTCGTATAAGTTAATTCTTATACGGCCGCACGGATGCGCCCATGCGGTGTAGACGTATGTTGCCAATCTGCGCAAGGTGCACCCTGGCCGACGAACTATTTTGGCGAAAAAAGCGCAAAAATCGGCCCGTCGATGCGTTGCCTGCCGGTGCTGCTTGGCGCCGATAGTTGAGCGGCGATCGTTCCTGCTGTGGGCCGGCGCAATCATGTACATCGCTACGATACGTGCTTGGAGATGCAGATCATCGCGGTGTTCCGGCGGCGTGTGCAGCGATCACCAGCGTTCCGTCACGCGGCGGCCGAACCCCTCAGTTTTGGAATTGTGAGGGCTGTTCTGACTGCAGCCCTGGAGTTGCTGAGAAACCAGGGGATGTCATGGAACCTGGTTGCATGACATTTCTTTTATTGCCTGGCTGGAGCCGTGAATCACGGCCATGAAACGTGTTGGGATCATCTGGGTTGCCAGATGGGGCTTGCACCGAATCAACGCGCCGGCCAACGCTGGAGCTGACACGGATGAAGTGCGCGGATAGTTAATATCTCGGTAATTCGCTTACGTCAGTAGACCGCCTGGACGCGAAATTGCCGGCGGTGCCTGCAGGCGTATTTATCAGTCTTGGTTCCTTCGCCAGGTCAGGGGCGCTGTCCTTCTGATTGTGTCCGTTTTATTAAGGTGTGGCGCAGGTTTTGGTTGGGCAATTTACCGGCACCCCACTTCGTGTATAGCGCAGGTGGTTCGCCCCGCTTCGCTTGGGCGCGCATTTATGGGCAAGACAATGTGCCGCGCGCTGCTGGCGCGCCGCAACCCATCGAATTTCCTCACGGAGTACTTCAGATGACGTTGGAATCGCACAATCAACAAACAGCGAATACCGCTTTTTTTATCGGCCTGAGCGCATGCCTTGGGCTACCTGGTGAGCTTGCGCAGCGGCTCGGCGAAGGCGAGACCATTCTGGGCCCTGCCGGCATGCTGTGCCGCGTCCACACGCACAGGGGCAGCCAGACGCATTGATGGCCTTCCCTGAAGTGATCTTGCCCCTGGCGGCACGCGAGCTTGGAGGCGAGGAGGTGGTGATGCTGCTGTCGCTGCAGGAGCAACTGCTGACCGAGTATGGCTGGCGGCTCACGCTGTCGGATCTCGGCTTGCTCTGCGTTTGCCCGCTGTTGCTGGTGCGCACGCCTGAAGAGGTGGCCGCTGCACTGGACCGTGGGCAGGTGGTTGCCCGCGTCGTGCTGGACGCGCTGGCGACGCAGGTCGATACGGCCAAGGAGGTGGCCTCATGAAACTCTCCAGCGATATCGGCACCGCTGCCAGTCGCGGCGCAGCCTCGCATCCTCCCGTCCAACCAACGCAGGCCGAAGACGTTGCTGCCCCGCGGGAAGAACGCGCACCCACTGGCCCGCTTGCGGGCCTGGCCTCTTCCAGCGCGGCGCTGCGTGGTCGTCGCGCATCATTGGCCGGTCGCGCCAGTCCTCATGCAGATGAAGAAGGGGCCATGCTCGGCGGCTCGCATCGGTCCGACTCGTCGCAGTCGTCGCAAGCTTCGGACGCAACGTTTTACACCGCGCAGGTCGTGTCCCCTGCCCGGGAAATCGACACACCGGATGTGCCTGCCGCCGCGGCGACCTATGCCGAACGCAGCACGGCGGCGGCCGCCGAGGTGAAAGCGCAGCTACGTGCCCGTCTGTACGCTCTGCCATTTGCTGCGCCCTCGGAAGAGCAGACGGCCCTGCAGGCCAGCTATCTGGAATGGGCTGACGCGCGCGTGCAGGAACGCATCAATGCCTTCGGGCCGGATGCCGGGTACCAGGCTGTCGGTGACATGAAGACAGCGGGCACGAAAGCGGCATTGCCGATTGCCTACGAATGCCTACGGTCGTTCATTATCGGTGCGATGCGTAATCCGGTCGGTCTTGCCACGGGTGCGGCCTATGCGTCCCGGCGCCCGGCCGACGCGGAGGAGCTGAGTACGGCGATGGTTGCAGGTGTCGCGGCGGGGTCTGCGTCCTATACCAGCGATACGTTGTTGATCCCGGCAATGGACCGGCGCGCGCGCGTTTCCAACCTGCCGAGGTTTCAGGCCATCGACCCCAAAATCCTGGTGCCCGATCCACCACCGGTCATTCTGGAAATCACTGCCGAGGGCAAGCGCTTCACGCGTCCGGGCGAGAACAATGCGCCGACGCTTGCCGACCTCAAGGCGCAGACCTACGACCGCCGCCTGGGCATCACGCAGCGCCAATCGACCCTGGACGACAAGTCACTGGATACCTTGTTGCTCAAGCCAGTGATCAACGCAGGGTTCAACGCCGCGCGCCGGACTGGTGGTGAACCGGGCTTACTGACGCCTGTCGGCCAGTGGGGGTTGAGCGCGCTGGCCATTGGCGGCGCCGGGGTCGTGCAGAAGGCACTGCTGGAAACAGGCAAAGCCGTGGCACGGACCGGCCAAATGCGTGTCCCGGATCTGGTTGGCGGAGAGCAACGGCTGAACCTGTTTGCGTTGGCGTTGCCCGACAAAGCGCGCCGGCCTGCACAATGGTCCGACGCCGTGCATTTCCCGCCTAGCTATTTGCTGGACACCGGAAAGGAAGCGTTGGCGTTGGCAAGGCAGGGCTTCAACAGCGCAAACGCCGTCGCCACCACGGCACGCGACCTGTTGACCCGCCACATGCTGAGCAACGTCATGGCCAGCTTCGGCTCGATGGGGGCCGGGCGCATCATCACAGCGCCGTTGCGTGGGGGGAGCCACATCCGTGTTGCTGGCGAAGCCGTCAATTCCACGGCTGTGGTCGTGCAGCAGGCCGTGCAAACCCTGTTCAACGATACGTTCTGGAATGCGCTCAAGGCCAAGAACGGCGCCAATACCTCCCAGGCGGCGCGCCTGGACAACGAGCGTGCCGCGCTTGCAGCCGAGCATCAACGCACCATCGAACGAACCCTCGAGGCCCTGGCCGAGCCCGTGGACCAGGCGATCGCCAGGCTCTCGGGGCCGACACCTGCCGAGGCAGAGCGTGCCATGGAGGAGGGGATGCGCGCCGCGCCTGGCCCTGGGCCGCTTGGCCAGACACTGCGTACTGCGCTGCAGACATTGCGTACGGAGATCGGCACGCAGTCCGTTTCGATCGCGACCATCGATGCGGTACGCACTGCACTGCGCGAGGGGTGGAGTCAAACCTTTAGCGGCGTCCCCCGCGACGCGGCCACGCAGGCGCTGGATGGCCAGCTGCAAACGCTCAAGCGTGCACTGCATGACAGCGAAGCACTTCGCCAGTGGCAGAGCGGGCGAGCATGAGCGCTCAGCTGCCGCGTTGATACTCAGGAGTGTTGTACACCGCCGCCACAGACGTCGCTGTCGTCGCGTCTGTGGCTTGGTGGTGTCTGGCAGCTTAGCCATTACCAGCAATGATGGAACACCACGGCCTCATGCCTCGACCTGCGCAGGTCGCTCACTGCACGAGGCAGGCATTGCATCTGCGACTCGATGGCGTCGCCGCTCCGGAACGCGTCGACCTTGACGCGCACGTCAAGCACCGGAAAGAACTCGCCAGCAAGGCGGTCGTGTCCCTCGTCAGCGCCAACAGCACCGGTGCAACAGCTGCCGTCGCGGATGTGCACGGTGTAGACCATGCGTCTGCGCCTGCCTTTGTTCTGTGCAGTGTAGGCCATCGCGGTGAGCCGGCACGACAGACCTGCGATCTCCCGCCAAACCTATATCGGGGAGCAAGCCAGCGCAGATGCAGGCGTGTCAGGCTTCGACATGGCAAGTGGGTTTCACTCAGCGCCACCGGCGCCATCGGGCAGAGGAGTGCCAGGCCGGTGGAGTTGGCCGGCAAGCTAGGTTGCTGTGCCATGGCGAATGGGCGCCGCTGCGGCCGTGATTGAGGCTTCGGCAAGCTGCCAACAAGCCTGTATCAGGCGCGTAACCACAGATAGTTGCCCGTCGCGATTCCTTCGAACATCTCGTCGTGCGCCACGAAGATATTGTTGTTCCAGTAGCGGCCATGCTCGGCGTAGTGGGCAAGCAGATCGCAGATCCACGCCCCATCCACGTCGTCGTCCAGCGGTACCCGCACAATCAGCACGATAACGCCGTCATCGTTCAGTCCAAGCTGTGCTTGGTCCTGCGCATACACCGAGAGATTGGCTTCGAGCAGAAGCCTGAAAACGGTCAATGTCCGCCCGGCAGGTGGTAACCCGTAGGCGATGCGCAGATACAGTGCTTCTTCCTTTACGTCGTCTTCGGGCTGTGGGGTCGGCAGGTGCAGATAGACCTCAAAGCCCTCCACCCAAAGCACACGCCGATTCAGCACCGACTCCACATCCGGCAAGTCCAGTGCCTCGCACATCTGTCGAACGATGGTTTCGAATCGCGCGCTGCTCATCTCTGGAGAGACATGCACAGGACCCCCTACAAGCCCTGCGCATGCCCGAGCCCATTACTGGCCAACGAGCTGCTTAGCGTTGTCGCCCGCCTTGCCGATGAACTTGTTGAGTGCCACGTTGAAGTCCAGATCGTTTTTGAGCATCGTGATCTTGTTGTTCATGGACTTCTGAGCCTCGTCCGAGGCTGCCATGTCGCCGAGTAGCGAATCCATCTGGCCGTTTGCACCAGAGAGTGCAGCAGCGCCGGAAATTCCATTGGACAAACCACCGGTGAAGCCATCCATGCCTTGGCCAACACGGGACCTCCACGAGCTTACTTCAGGAAAAATTTGCATACCAGTACTCCTTCGTAGTGAGCATGTAATGGTGCGCCTATCGGCGCGTTTTACTTGGTCCGAGCGACCAAGAAATCGATTTACGGCATGCTTGCGATGTGCGCGACGATGTTGCGCGCGGCCGTGATGCCGTCATACAAGACGTTGAAGTCGTTGCGCGCGACCTGGTCGCTCGCTGCAGACCAGTGCACGCGAATCTGTTGCGCAGTGGCATCCAGCGCCGTCTCCACGTTGCGCAGCCGCTCGCCGGACAGATCCATCGCCTTGGTCTGCAGAATCTTGCTCATATCCTGAGTGACCGCATCGGTCATTGCATCGAACATGGTGTGATCTCTCATTGCGCCGCTTGCTGCGGCAGGGATGTCATGTGCTTGGTGCCATCCGGCGTTTCGACATAGTGCAGGCCATCGGCGAGCAATGCCGCGTCGTAATTGTCCGGTGGTTTGATGGACGGGTCTTGCTGGCTGATCTCTACGTGCAGCGCGCGGACCTCCGGGCCCAGGTCGCTGCGGACGTCGGCAATCCGGCGGCTTGCGCGTTCTGCGTAGTCGCTGCTGCCGGAAACCGAGAAAACGCCATTGCCCTCGTAACGGACGGTGAGGGCGGGGTCGGCCAGGGTGTCGCGCAGCGTCGCCACGACCTCGTCCACCACCGCCACGTTGACGGCAACGCCTGGGTGATAGCGATGCACCTGCGCACGCAAGCGTGCGGCATCGGCGCTGCTGGGGACCAGGCCTTCGATCAGCACGCGCGTGCCGACCTGTTCTGCGTGCGCTTCGCGGAAGCCCAGCTGCTTCAATAAGGCTTTGGCCTGATTGAGGGTATTTTCCGGATGCTGCCGGGTGGCCGCATCGGACAGAAACGCCGGCTGCAACGAGGGGAGCAACGCTGCGGCGGCAAGCGCTAGCACGGCGCCCACCGCAGTACGCAAGACTTTGCGCCTGGACGTGCGCGGCGCCGGCGGCGGTGCTGGGGAAAGCAGCCGCTCCAGCAGCGCCACATCGTCCGGCCAATCGGCAGCAGCATCGCCAACGCATAGCACCAGCGGGCCGAAGCGGACCGGCTGAAATGCAACAAAGAACGTTTCTTGCACCGTGTCGCTGCTATAGCGGATCTGACCATCTTGGTCTACCTCGATAATGAGTGAGCAACCAGGCCAATCGTCTATTCGGATATCGGTTTGTGGATCGCTCCCCAGGGTGTAGCGACCTTGCGCCAAATCTAATCGTGCGCCTGCGTGGGTTCCTGTCAGTACGCGAAGCTGCATGGTCATGGGCGAACCTCCTGAGCCGCCGGTTGTGGTTGCTCAATCAGCAGTGTGTTCAGACGTGTGATGGCATGTGTACGGTCGATGCGTCTGCGCGGTTTTTCCGCATTCAGCAGGATCAGTGGAAGCAGGAGATGAAAATTGCGTAGCGCTGGCACCGGCTCCAACTCCGATGGCATCAACTCCAGTAATCGGGTCCGCAAGGCCAGCAGGTTTTCCGCCGCAGTGGCCTTGTCGTACGCGCGTAGATGCTCGCGCATCAATCTCCAGATCGTTGCGGTCAAGGGGGCGACGGCAGGATGCGAAACGCCGACGGCGCGCAGCTCGACAAGCGCAGCAGCCAGCGCGTGGCGCTTGGCCACTGGATCGGCGTCGCGCCTGGTCACGTAGCGATCGACAATCGCGTCGATGCACGTGCGGATGCTGTCGCTCAATTGCGCTGGAGCGGCGCTGTGCCATGGACCGGCCTGCGGATCGTCGGTATGCGTGCTGCGGTCACCGCCGTGCTGGTCGCCCTGGCCATGCTCCCGGCTCTGGGCCGGCGTGATCGCCACGCTCACCCGTCCGCGCAGTGCGCACTCGCGTTTGGCTTCGATCTCTTCCTGCTCGTTGGCGTCGAATTCATCCTCCTGGCCGTCCAGCGACCGGATCCCGCGGCGTCGCCTGCGCGGTGGAGCAGGGCGCAGACGCGGTGCTCGTGCCGCAATGTCGGTAGGCGACCCCGCGCTGGTGCCTGCCGCATCGGCATGATGATCGCCATGGTGATGCGAGCCGCCATGCTCGATGGAAACCGAGGGCCGCAAGGTGCCGGGCGAGATGCGACGGATCATGGGAACGCCGCCTGCATCAATGCCTGGCCGAACTGCATGATGGCCGAGGCACCCCACGGCGCCGTCACGGCAATGGCGGCCACCACCACCACCAGCTTGAGCGCGAACGAGATCGATGCATCCTGCAGCGACATCACCGCCTGGACGAAGGCGATCAGCAGCCCGGCCAACGCGGCGACACCGACCACCGGCAAGGACACCTTGAGGCAGAGCAGCAAGGCTTCGGAGGTGAATCGCACTAGATCGTCATGGTCCATGGCGTCACCGATAGCTCAGAACCAGGCCGTGAATCAGCATCGACCAGCCGTCCATGGCGACAAACAACAGCAGCTTGAACGGGATCGCCACATTGGTCGGTGTGACCTGTGAAAGGCCCATCGCCATCAGCGCGTTGGCCACCACCAGGTCGATGACGATAAACACCAGATACAACAGAAACCCGATACGGAAGGCTTCGGTCAATTCGCTGAGCGTGAATGCCGGTGCCAAGACCAGCAAGTCGTCCGACTTGAGCGTGGCGGCTTTGTCCTTGGGCCAGATCTGCTGTGCAGAACGCATGAAAAACGCCTTTTCGCGCTCGCGTGTGTGTTTGAGGAGGAACTGCCGAAACGGCTCGCGGCAGGCGTCGAGCAGCACCACCACGCGGCTGTTATCCGACCCGGCGCCGTAGTTCTGTGCGGCCTTGAACGCCTCCATGCCCACCGGGGCCATCACAAAGCACGACACCAGCAATGCAACGCCATTGAGGACCATGTTGGGCGGCACCTGCTGTACCCCGATCGCATTGCGCAGCAGGCCGAGCACGACCACGATCTTGGTGTAGGAGGTGACCACCATCGCTGCGAAGGGCAGCAAGCCCAGCATGATGACCACCAGCAGCAGCGAGCCGACGTCAGGCATCTGCATGCGTGCTCTCCGACATGCTGAGGATCTGCACACCCAGATGTTCGCCAACTGCCAGCAGCCTGCCGGTGCCGATGGTCTGGCCGTAAACGACCAGGCGGATGTCGGCTTGATCGACCGGCACCGACAACTCCAGGATCTGCCCGGGCTGTAAACCCGACAAGGTCGATAGAGACAGCGCAAGTTGATCCACTTCCAGCTGCACCGGCAGTTCCAGTTCTGCCACGTTGCTGGTGGACGGCGCGACTTCCGGCTCAAACGTATCGTGCTGCATGGTGGGGCTGGCCTCCAGGATCATCTGTTGCAGGTTCAAGCGCACCGGCGCGCGCAATACCGCGCCTCCGGCGATACCCCAGAGCACATCGCCGCTGGTCACCGCAGCCGAGGCCGTGCAATGCAGCAAGACATCGCCAGGCCGCAGCGACTGCAGCAATGCCGCCGATGCGGTGCGCCCGCCGATGCGCAGGCGCGTGTTGACGCGCAGTGCAGCCAGCCAGGCTGGCAGCTGCGCGGGCGGCGCAAGTCCGCCGACTGCGGCCTGCAACGTGGCCAGCAGCGACGCGCTCGCCGTCACCGCAACGGCATCGAGATCGCCCAGTGTCATGCCGATGCCGTGGCAGTCGTCTGGCTCTGCATCGCGCTCGAAGGCGATCACCTCGGCAGCGCCCAGGCCGAGCGGCGCAAATGCGCCCAGGCGATCGGCCAGCAGCATTCCCGCGATCGAAACGCGTAGTGCGTCGTCGTCCTCGTTCAATAGCAACGCCAGGCCGTCGCGCGCGGTAATTCGCAAATCCATCTGGCCGGCATCCAGCTGCAGGCGCAGGCGGGCCGCATCGTTGGGCCAGATGCGACGGCAATGCGTGGCAAAGCCGCATTGGCGTGCTGCGCGTGGGTCGCCGAACACTCTGCCCAGCTGGGCGCGCTCGGCCGCAACGCGCGTCAATGCCTGAGAGAGTGCACGTGCCGGTGGAGTCTGGCTCTGCTCGGTTAGCAAGATGGAGTTCCTCCAAATGGCTTTCTGTCGCCAGTGCCGCGTTAGACAACCTCGATGCTGATCTGGAGCGTGCTACTCAGCGTGGACGTCAGTGCAGCCTCCAGGCGCTGCCTTCCGCACCAAAGTACCTCGCGCGCATCTGGCGAACTGGTATTGAAGCGAAGCGATAGCTGGTCCGGCGAAAGCCGCAAAAACAACGTCGTCTGTGCGACGACCTCTTGGTCGATATCCAGCCATGCTTCCCAGCTCCCTGCGCTGCGCACCGGTTGGGCATTGCAGAACTCGGCCACCCGCAGCGCGATGCGGTCGATCGCCATTTGGGCGCGTTGCGTGCGTATCCACTCGGTCGCAATCTGTCGCCCCACTGCGCCATCGTCGTTGCCTTGGGACGGCTCTTGGTGTTTCGTCACCTCGATACGTAAGGGCGGGTCGGTTTGCACGGGCACGCTGTCATGCGCGTCGGTGAAGCCCTCCTCGGCATCAGGCTCCGGCCGATCCTCGTCGCACTGCGGTGGCAACACCATGCAGGGAAGCGCGAGCTGTGCGCTGCGCAAGCGCTGGCGCAGTTGCAGGAAGCTGGAGCGCAGCGCCGACCGGGCCGGCGTGGCTGGAGCCGCCGGCCGCTGCAGTGCGCCGCTGACCGGCAGGATGCGCACATGGCGGAGGGGCGGCTTGCGCATCACGCCACCACTCTACCGATCGGCTGCAGCTGCACCTCCGAACCCAGCTCCTGGAACGAATAGACCTGCAGCCAGGTCAGCCGTGCTTCGATCATGCGGCGCACATATCTGCGCACGTCCATCGACGCGACCACCGCCAGCGGATGCTGCGCATGGTCGCCGACGATGCGTTCCACCTGTTCGACAAGCTGGTTCGCCTGCTCGGGCGGAAGTGCCAGGAAATTGCCGGCCGCGGTCGCGCGAATCGATTGCCTGATCAGTTGTTCGACAGCATGGTCGAGCATTACCGCGGGCAGCTGCCCGGTGCCTGCGGTTGCGGTATGCGCCAGATAACGGCCCAGATCGCAGCGCACATATTCGGTCAACATCAGAAGATCCTTTTCCTTCGGCCCCCAGACCACCAGACTCTCCAGGATGCTCTTGATATTGCGCACCGGAATCCTTTCTTCCAGAAGACGCCGCAACACATCGGCTATGCGCTGGGCGGGCATCGCCTTGTTGACCTCCGCAACCAGCCCGGGATAGTCCACGGCCACCTGCTCCAGCATCCACTGCGTCTCCTGGATGCCGACGAACAAGTGCGCCCGTGCATGCAGGGGTGCGATGGCCTGCCGGGCCAGTGCGGCCTGCATGTCGTCGGTGTTC
Organism: Xanthomonas sp. NCPPB 1062; assembly: GCF_041481705.2. NCBI lineage: Bacteria > Pseudomonadati > Pseudomonadota > Gammaproteobacteria > Lysobacterales > Lysobacteraceae > Xanthomonas > Xanthomonas sp. NCPPB 1062. The sequence goes on from NZ_CM192987.1 coordinate 465,669, forward strand.
TCCAGTTCGGCGCGTGTCTCGGGGACATCGTGGATCAACACTTCGTATTGCATGCCTTGCAGCGACTCGGTCTGCCATATCGCGATCCCGGGAAACGGCAAGCCCAGCAGTTCGACCAATTGCCGCCGCTCGCTTTCGATCGCCTGATCCAGCCGCGCGGGGTCGAGCAGAGCGGCCAGCTGCGGCGACAGCCGCATCGACAAAGGGGAGGCGAAATCCGGGGCGTTTTTGCGGATATGTGGCGCCTCGCCTTTGGCACCTTTACGGCTCGCCGAAGGCAACTTGCGCTGATCGGTGCCGCTGATGTCGCGTTGCTTGCGCCAGATCGTATAGCCGCCGGCGCCGACGGCCGCTGCCAGCAGCAGGAACAGCACGGCCGGAAAGCCGGGGACAAACGCAAAGCAGGCCAGCAGCACGCTCGCTGCCATCAGGGCCCGCGCGTTGCTGGTGAGCTGACGGCCGATATCGAGCCCGAGCGAGCTGAGCCTGGTCTCGTTTTCGTTGGCCACGCGGGTGATCATGACGCCGGCGGCCACCGATATCAGCAGTGAGGCGATCTGCGACACCATCGCATCGCCCACCGACAGGATCGCAAAGCGGTTGGCGGCGTCGCCGGCCGTCATGCCGTGGTAGGTCACGCCGACCACGATACCGGCCAGGATGTTGACCATGGTAATCACCAGGCCGGCGATCGCATCACCCTTGACGAATTTCATGGCGCCATCCATGCCGCCGTGCAGTTGGCTTTCCATGGCCAGCCGCGCGCGTTTGCGGCGTGCCTCATCTGCGGTCAGGTTGCCGCCACGCAGGTCGGCATCGATACTCATCTGCTTGCCGGGCATTGCGTCCAACGTAAAGCGCGCACCGACCTCGGCAACGCGTTCGGAACCCTTTGCGATCACGATGAACTGCACGGTGGTGATGATCAGGAAAACCACCAGGCCCACCACCAGATTGCCGCCGACCACCAGCTCGCCGAAGCTCTCGATGATATGGCCCGCCTCGGCATGCAGCAGGATCGACTTCGTCGAGGCGATATTCAATGACAACCGCAGTAGCGTGGTGAACAGCAGCAGGGAAGGAAACGACGAGAGCGAGATCGAGTCGGGCACATACATCGTGACCATCAACAGCACCACGCTCAGGGTGATGTTGATGCCCAGCAACGTATCGATCATGGGCGTTGGCAGCGGCAGGATCATCAGCCCGATGACCGCCACCACCAGGGCGGCGATGGCCACTTCGCCGCTATAAGCGAAATACCTTGTCGCTCGCACGCGGTCTCCTAGCATGGCAGGGCTCCATCGCCGTCGCCGTGGTCGCGACCGAGTTCATCGACCCAGCGCAACACCACCGCAACCGTTTCGAACAGTGGCTCGGGGATTGCATCGCCCAATTCAACCTGATACAGCGCACGCGCCAGTGGCGGATTGGCAACGATCGGAATGCCCTGGTTATGCGCGAAAGCGCGCAGTTCCAGTGCGCCGTCGTCCTCGCCCTTGGCAACGACCTGCGGCAAGCCGAAGTCGTCGGGCTCGTAGGCCAGCGCCACTGCGTAATGGGTCGGGTTGACCACCATCACCTTGGCCTTGGCCACGCGCTCGCGCGGGTCGCCGAAGACCAGCTCCTTGGCGAATTCCTTGCGCTTGCCCTTGATTTCGGGGTCGCCCTCGCTTTCCTTGAATTCGCGCTTCTGCTCGTCCTTGCTCATTCGCTTGTCGCGGATGAACAGCCAGCGCTGCACGCTCCAGTCTGCAGCGCCGACCAGGACGAACAGCAGCACGCCCAGTGCGAAGAGCATGCCCAGGGTGCGCCAGGCAATTTGCGCAACATCAAGCGGTGTCTCGTAGGCAAGCCCAATGATCATCGGCATGAGCGCGCGGATACCGACCCACAGCACCACGCCGATCAAGATGGCCTTGATGATCAACTTCAGCAAGTTGATGAGGCTTCGCAACGAAAAGAGTTTCTTGACCCCGGTTGCGGGATTGAGGGAATCGAACTTGGGCGCCACCGGCTTGAGCGAGGCATTCAGGCCAGTCTGGAACGCACCGCCCGCCATACCGGCCACCAGGCAGGCAGCCAGGAACGGCAGCATCAACAGCAATCCCTGGATGCCGATATGGCCGAGTGCGCGGTTGATGGCCGCTGCATCGCGTGTATGTTCGGAAAAATCGAAGCCGATCGTCATCAATGCACGCATGTGATCGGAGAAGTAAACGCCGGCCGATTTCATCACCAATAACGCGCCGAAGAGCACCGCCGCTGCCGTGACGTCCGGGCTGACCGGAACTTCCCCGTCCTTGCGCGCATCCCGCAGTTTCTTCTCGGTCGGCTTCTCGGTTTTTTCTTCCGACATTGCCTTCTCCTTCCGCGATCGCTGCGCCCCCGATTGTGGGCAGCTGTGGTGGAGCGATCCGTTTTCCAGGCGAATGTGTGGATGGCCTGGCGAAGCCGGAATGATTTGTTCGCCAGCGAATTCCGATATTCGCTTCCGAAAGGATCCGGCCGGCGTGGCGCGCGTAGCGTTCCCCACGTGTACGGTCCGCATGCCATTAAAAACGAGGTGCAGTGTGGAGAAGATTCAATGTCCCGGGTCGGTCGTGAGTGGGCTCATCGAACTGATCACGGTCGGACTCACCCATGAAAAGATTCAGGACGCTGCCGCTGTGCTGGCCGCAGTCCGTGTCCTGCGGCCGGAGCTGAAGGCGCTGGACACCTTCGATGCATGGATTTCGATCAAACGCGGCAATTACGTGGAAGGTGCGCGCCTGTTGCGCGAACTGGAGAGCGACGCCGGCTCCAAGCCGCTGTGCAGGGCCTTGTACGCCTGCTGCCTGTTCGCGATGGGGGACCCGTCGTGGCATGGCGTTGCAGACGGGCTGATCGAAGAAGACGCCGATGCCGATGCGGTGGCCCTGGTCAAGGCGCTGTCCGGGCGAAGCACCCCAACGTCCGCGCCGGCGGAAGTACCGGTCGAAGCTTCAGCACCGATGGAAGTTCCGAATTCGCAGTACCTGCGCGCCTGAGTGACGCCAGTCCCGACCCCATAGGAGTATGCGATGACGCTCATTCCTCCTGTCCAAGCGATTGCCGGCACCAGTGCTGCCGCGACCCAAGCGCTGTCGCCGGTAGCGACGCCCAACCAAGCGCTGGTGAATCGCTTTCAAGCGCTGATGCAATCCTCCAGCCCCTTGCCGCCCGCCATGCAGCGCGTAGGCAACCCGAGCATGATGAGCCGGGTGGTCGATGTGCAGAACGATGGCGTGCGTACCATCGCCGAGCATATCGATGCCTTCAGCATGCAGGCACCGACCATGGGGCTGCAGGAAATGGCAGCGCAGCAGATCAAGTTGATGCACGAGCTGACCATGGTCGGCTTCAACCTCAATGTCAGCGTGGGCGTGGCGCAATCGGGAAAGAACGCCGTGCAGACGCTGGTGAAGAACCAGTAGCATGCGCGCGCCGAGATGCCTGGTGGTGCTGCTGGTGGCGCTGCTGCTGTCTGCGTGCAGTCAGCAGCTGTACTCCGGGCTCACCGAAAATGATGCCAACGACATGCTCGAGGTGTTGCTGCATGCGGGCGTGGATGCGTCCAAGGTCACGCCAGACGACGGCAAGACCTGGGCGGTGAACGCACCGCACGATCAGGTGTCCTATTCGCTGGAGGTGCTGCGCGCGCATGGTTTGCCGCATGAGCGGCACGCCAATCTCGGCGAGATGTTCAAGAAGGACGGGCTGATCTCGACACCCACCGAAGAGCGCGTACGTTTCATCTATGGTGTGTCGCAGCAGCTATCGCAGACCTTGTCGAATATCGATGGGGTGATCTCGGCCGATGTGGAAATCGTGCTGCCCAACAACGACCCGCTTTCCACCTCGGTAAAACCGTCCAGCGCTGCGGTGTTCATCAAGTTCCGCGTCGGTAGCGATCTGACCAGCCTGGTGCCCAACATCAAGACGTTGGTCATGCACAGCGTGGAGGGACTCACCTACGAAAACGTCAGCGTCACGCTGGTGCCGGGCGGAGCGGAGAGCGATGCGCAGTTCACCGCATCGGCACCGCCGAGACCTTCGCCATGGCCGTGGCTGGCCGGGTGTGCGTTGGCGTTGTGCCTGGCGGGCGCGGCGGCGCTGTACTGGTGGCCAAACCCACAGGCGGGCCGGTGGGGCGGCTGGCAGCGCCTGCGCGAGTTGACGAAAGGCAAAGCCGGGTGAGCGCGGGATGGACGACACGCGGATCGACAATGCGGCACGCTGTGTTCAGCGCTGGACGGACGCGTTGGCGCAACTGGCAGAGTCCTTGGACGCCGCACGGGTGGCGCATTGGCTTGGCCCGGTGGCAGCGTCGGGCTGGGCAGCGGCGCCCGTCCACCGTCGTATGCGGGTAATCCAGGCGTGGTCTGGATGGTCGGAATTGTCGCCGTCTGCACTCGGCCTGCATGCGAACCAACTTGCCCTGCTGATGCCCGCGCGATTGGCCAAGGTCCTGATCGCGCGGGCGTTGTTCTCGCGCGGGTTGGCGGTGCGTCGTTGTATCGAGCGCGAACGTCTGGACTGGCTCGAACAGTGTGTGGGGCCGGCCGTGCTTGAGCATGTGCGCCAGAACGCGTCGGCCGGCCTCCCCGTGCCCCTGTTGCCACGCGATGCCGATCAGGCGGCGTGGGTCGGCGACGGTTGGCGTCGGATGCAGGCCGATGGCGTCTGGTCCAACCCGGTTGTTGCCAAGCTGCTGGCGCTGTCCTTGCCGTTGGGCGCCGCGCAGGTGGCCACCGTCGCAGCAGACGGTGCGAGCGATGCCTTCCTGACCGCGCTTCCCACCCTGATACCGGAGGCGTCATGCGTCTGTGGTTGAGGTCAACGCCCGATGCGATCGGTCTGGATTGCGATGTCATTCCGCGCGAGGCGCTGGCCTCGGTGTTGGCGCTGGACGCTGCCACTGCCGAGGTGCACGCACGCTGCGAACAGGCCCTGAGCCAGGCGCAGACACGTGCACAGACGCTGGTCGACGAGGCCCAGCAGCAGGCCGAGGCGATCCTGCACGATGCGCGCCAGAAGGCCGAGCGCAGCGCACGCCTGGGATATGCAGCCGGCCTGCGACGTCAGCTCGATGAGTGGAACGAATCGGGCCTGCGCCATGCCTTTGCCGCCGAAGCGGCCGCGCAGCGGTCACGCGAGCGTCTGGCCGAGATTGTGGCGCGCACCTGCGAGCACATCATCCTCGGACACGATCCTGCGGCGCTGTATGCGCGTGCGGCGCAGGCCTTGGAAGGTGCCCTGGACGAGGCCAAAGCCCTGCGGGTGAGCGTGCACCCCGACGCGGTGGACGCTGCGCGGCGCGCCTTCGATGCGGCCGCCACCGAGGCGGGCTGGACCCTGCAGGTCGAGCTATGCGGCGATGCCGACCTGGCCGTGGGCGCCTGCGTGTGCGAATGGGATACGGGCGTGTTCGAGACCGATCTGCGCGATCAGCTGCGCAGTCTGCGGCGCGTCATTCGCCGCGTGTTGGCCGCACCCCAGGAGCCGGCGGATGCTGGCTGAGACGCCCCTGCTGGAGACAACGCTCGAACGCGAACTGGCCACGCTCGCGGTCGGTCGTCGTTATGGCAAGGTGGTCGAAGTCGTCGGCACCATGCTCAAGGTGGCCGGCGTGCAGGTCAGCCTGGGCGAGGTGTGCGAGTTGCGCCAACGCGATGGCAGCTTGTTGCAGCGGGCCGAAGTGGTGGGCTTCAGTCGCGATCTGGCGTTGCTGGCGCCGTTCGGGGAACTGATCGGGCTGTCGCGCGAGACGCGCGTGATCGGATTGGGGCGCCCGTTGGCGGTGCCTGTGGGACCGGCCTTGCTGGGGCGCGTGCTCGACGGCCTGGGCGAGCCATCGGACGGGCAAGGAGCCATCGCCTGCGACACCTGGGTGCCGATCCAGGCGCAGGCACCGGACCCGATGCGTCGGCGGCTGATCGAACACCCCATGCCGACCGGCGTGCGGATCGTGGATGGCCTGATGACGCTGGGCGAGGGCCAGCGCATGGGCATCTTCGCCGCAGCAGGCGTCGGCAAGAGCACCTTGATGGGAATGTTCGCGCGCGGGACGCAGTGCGATGTCAACGTGATCGTGCTGATCGGCGAGCGCGGGCGCGAGGTGCGGGAGTTCATCGAGCTGATTCTCGGCGCCGATGGTCTGGCACGCAGCGTCGTGGTCTGCGCAACCTCCGATCGCTCATCGATCGAGCGCGCGAAGGCCGCCTACGTCGGCACCGCCATCGCCGAGTATTTCCGGGATCGGGGCCTGCGCGTGCTGCTGATGATGGACTCGCTGACGCGCTTTGCCCGCGCGCAACGCGAGATCGGTCTGGCCGCCGGCGAGCCGCCCACGCGCCGCGGCTTTCCGCCATCGGTGTTCGCCGAGTTGCCGCGCCTGCTCGAACGCGCGGGCATGGGCGAGAGCGGGTCGATCACCGCGTTCTACACCGTGCTGGCCGAGGACGATACCGGCAGCGATCCGATCGCCGAAGAAGTGCGCGGCATCCTCGATGGGCACCTGATTCTCTCTCGCGAGATCGCGGCCAAGAACCAGTACCCGGCAATCGACGTGCTGGCCAGCCTGAGCCGGGTGATGAGCCAGATCGTCCCGTCCGACCACTCCCAGGCCGCGGGCCGGTTGCGGCGCCTGCTCGCCAAGTACAACGAGGTGGAAACCCTGGTGCAGGTGGGCGAATACCGTCAGGGAAGCGATGCCGTTGCCGACGAAGCGATCGACAGGATCGATGCGATCCGCGACTTTCTCAGCCAACCGACCGACCAGCTCAGTGCCTACGAAAGTACGCTGGACCTGCTGGCCAGCGTGACCGACGATGCGTGAGCCTGCTTACACCTGGTCGGTGCTGCACCAGCTCAAGGCACGCCGCTGCGAGCGCATGCAGGAACGCCTGAGTGACTGCAGGCGTGCGTTGGAACACTGCGACCGCGAACTTGCCAGGTGCAGACAGGAGGCAGAGGCCTGCACCACACGCTTGGCCAACTGCGATGCGGCACTGATGGACAAAACCGGCGTGGGGGGTTCGATCGATATCGATACGATCCTGCAGCACGAACGCTTCCGCACCGTGCTGCTGGAGGCCTGTCGTGCTGCCGAGCAGGCGCAGGCAGCGGCGGATCAGTCGTTGCAGAGCGCCCGCGATGAGCTCGCGTCCGTGCAGCAGGCACTGAGCAAGCTGCAGGCACAGGCGCAGGTATACGCAGACAAGGCCGCCAGTGCGCGCCGCGCCCGACAGGCGCAACGCGACGCAGCGGAGGAAGAAGACGCGATCGAGGCACTGGTCGCGCTGCGTTCGCACCGCGCCGCACATGGGGGCGCCCGATGAACGACGCCACCGATGCCTTGCTGGCCATTTCCTCGCAGGGCGTGTCGCTGTTGACCCTGCTGGCACTGTGCGGGGTGCGCGTGTTCGTGATGTTCATCGTGCTACCGGCAACAGCGCAGGACAGTCTTCCTGGAATCGCGCGCAATGGCGTCATCTACGTCCTGAGCTCGTTCATCGCCTATGGGCAGCCGGCCGATGCGCTGGCGAAGATCCAGGCGGCGGGCCTGGTCGGTGTGGCGTTGAAGGAGGCGTTCGTCGGCCTGCTGATCGGATTTGCCGCATCGACGGTGTTCTGGATCGCCGAGAGCGTTGGCCTGCTGATCGACGACCTTGCCGGTTACAACAACGTGCAGATGACCAACCCGCTCAGCGGCCAGCAAAGCACGCCGGTGTCCACGGTGCTGCTGCAACTGGCCATCGTGTCGTTCTACGCATTGGGTGGCATGCTGATGTTGCTCGGCGCGCTGTTCGAATCGTTTCGCTGGTGGCCGCTGACCCAGCTTGGGCCGAACATGGGGGCGGTTGCCGAATCGTTCGTGATCCAGCAATCCGACAGCATGATGGCCGCCGTCGTCAAACTGTCCGCACCGGTGATGCTGGTGCTTGTGCTGGTGGATCTTGCGATCGGCCTGGTGGCGCGAGCGGCCGACAAACTCGAACCGTCGAACTTGAGTCAGCCAATCCGTGGGGTGCTGGCGTTGTTGCTGCTCGCCTTGCTGACCAGCGTCTTCATCGCGCAATTCGGCGAAGCACTCGGTTTCCTGCATTTCCAGCAGCAATTGCACGATGCCGCCAACCTGGCTGGCAAGGGAGGCGCGAGGCACTGATCTTTATTGAGACATTCCCGGCTTTGCACTTCCTACACTGGTCGCTACCGACTTTTTCACTTGCCTAGCAGAGGGAACGCCATGGCTCCTGCCTGTACCACCGCCCACCGCCGACGTGCTCCATTGGCCGCCGTACTGATGCTCAGCCTGCTGCCGCTGTTGTCGCCACATGCCGACGCCGCCCAGGTCCCGTGGCATTCGCGCACGTTCAAATACGTCGCCGACAACAAGGATCTCAAAGAAGTGCTGCGTGATTTGTCCGCCAGCCAGTCCATCGCCACCTGGATCTCGCCAGAGGTGACCGGCACCCTGAGCGGCAAATTCGAAACCTCCCCGCAGAAATTCCTCGACGATCTGGCGGCCACCTACGGCTTTGTCTGGTACTACGACGGTGCCGTGCTCAGGATCTGGGGTGCGAACGAATCCAAGAGCGCGACCTTGAGCCTGGGAACTGCATCGACGAAGTCACTGCGCGACGCACTTGCACGCATGCGCCTGGACGATCCGCGCTTCCCGGTGCGTTACGACGAGGCCGCGCATGTGGCGGTGGTCTCCGGGCCGCCAGGGTATGTGGATACCGTTTCGGCGATTGCCAAGCAGGTCGAGCAGGGCGCGCGTCAGCGCGATGCCACCGAAGTGCAGGTGTTCCAGCTGCATTATGCGCAAGCGGCCGACCACACGACGCGCATTGGCGGCCAGGATGTGCAGATTCCCGGCATGGCCAGCCTGTTGCGCAGCATGTACGGCGCACGCGGCGCGCCGGTCGCGGCGATACCCGGGCCTAGCGCCAACTTTGGCCGGGTACAGCCCATCGGCGGTGGGTCCTCCAACACATTCGGCAATGCCGCACAGGGTCAAGGTGGCGGAGCCAGCGGCATCCTCGGGCTGCCTTCGTCCTGGTTCGGGGGCGCCTCGTCGTCCGATCGCGTGCCGGTCAGCCCGCCGTTGCCCGGCAGTGGAGCTGCTGCGGCTGTGGGGTCGCCGGCCAGCGTATGGCCGGAGCTCAGCAAGGCACGGCGCGACGAGTCCACTCCGATCGACGTCGGTGGTGGCGCAGAGCTGGCCTCCGATGCGCCGGTGATCGAAGCCGATCCGCGTACCAATGCCATCCTGATCCGCGATCGACCGGAGCGGATGCAGAGCTATGGCACCCTGATTCAACAGCTGGACAACCGGCCCAAGTTGCTGCAGATCGATGCCACCATCATCGAGGTCCGCGATGGCGCCATGCAGGATCTCGGTGTCGACTGGCGCTTCCACAGCCAGCACACGGACATACAGACCGGCAACGGCAGTGGCAGTCAGTTGGGCTTCAACGGCGCATTGAGCGGCGCCGCCACCGATGGCGCGACCACGCCGGCTGGGGGCACCTTGACGGCCGTGCTGGGAGACGCCGGACGCTACCTGATGACGCGCGTGTCGGCGTTGGAGACGACCAACAAGGCCAAGATCGTGTCTTCGCCCCAGGTTGCGACGCTGGACAACGTCGAAGCGGTCATGGACCACAAGCAACAGGCATTCGTCCGGGTCAGCGGATACGCATCGGCCGATCTTTATAACCTCTCTGCCGGGGTGTCGTTGCGGGTCCTGCCCAGCGTGGTGCCGGGCTCGCCGAACGGTCAGATGCGTCTGGATGTGCGTATCGAGGATGGCCAGCTCGGATCCAACACCGTGGACGGCATTCCGGTCATTACCTCCAGCGAGATCACGACTCAGGCGTTCGTCAATGAAGGCCAAAGCCTGCTGATTGCAGGATACGCCTACGATGCCGACGAAACCGATCTGAATGCGGTACCGGGCCTGTCGAAGATTCCATTGGTCGGTAATCTGTTCAAGCACCGCCAAAAAAGCGGGACCCGCATGCAACGGCTGTTTCTGCTGACTCCGCATGTGGTGTCGCCCTGATGGTTTGCGAACGCCATCGCTAGGCGATGAGGGGCTTGCTGCGATCGCCTGACATTCGGCGCATGCCATTGGCCCAATACTGCCGGGATTGTTTGGGAAAGGATCAAACGGGCCATGCAATTGGCGCGTATGCGTATTGACCCGGAGCGCCTGAAGCCACCGCCTGGATGATCATCGGGCGGTGCCCGGAATCAGCATGTGTCACTCGCACATGCTGGTTCTTATGCGTTGCCGGAGCCTGACCTGGCGATCACATGGCAGGCTTGTCGCCTGCGAAAGACAAGTTTTTTGCAGTCAGCTCGGTATCTGCGGTAGACGCTAAGAGGGCGAAGCGGCATCCAAGCCTTCAGCGGGCGGCGGTTGCGCGCAATCGTGTCAAAAAGTGCTGGGCCGGCAGCAGTGTGCATGGCCGGTACGTGGGCGCGGCAGGCTCTAGTGGAGCGACGTGGCGTGATGGTGTGCGGTTGAACATCCAACCAACGTCACGCCGGCAGTGGAGACCCAGTTGAGAAGGCGTGTGCCGGAAGAAAATCCGGATATTTCGTCTGCGTTGAAGCCGGAACGGCTCTGCTCGCATGCCGATGGCTATATGTCAGGCACCTGCGGCGCGAAAGCTGACAAGCGCGCCTGAAGTGGGTAGCGAATGTTTGCGGTGACAGCAACCAAGGCACCTGCAGGCTGACGCATGAAGCGGCAACCTGCAGGCCGTGGCCGGTAGGGGCGACCAGCAGTTTTTTACTGCATCGATCCGGTGTCGCTGGCCAGGCTGGTGCCGAGGCCGCCACCAAAGCCACCGCCGAACCCGCCGCCGAAGCCACCACCATTCTGCGACTGGAGAATGTCTCCGACGATATTCATGAGCATCTGGGTGTATGGCGAGGGGGAACCATTGGGCTGCCCGGCCTGCTGCGAATTGCCGCCTTGACCACCAGAGTCACCACCCTGGCCCTGACCCTGGTCGGCATTGTTGCTCTGCTGAAGCAGGGCCATGATGAGCTGGGTCAGCAGCTGGTCCAGCTGCTTTTCCGAGATGCCTTGGTTGCCCTGGTTCGAACCGGGTTGCGAGTTCTGGCTGGGATCGACCTGCAAGAAGGACGAGTTGGCGCCGATCTGTGTGTTCAAAGAATTCATCATGACGATTCCTCTCTGATTAACTGGGATTTGTCTTTGTATCAACCGCCGTGCCTAGACGGCGGTGGCTGCGGGGCGGGTTTTGCGCCCCGATCGAACAGTAGAAGCGGCAACCCATTATCGTCAGAAAGTTTGCGAAATCGCGCTTGTCCGCGCGAAGAGCGCAAGTGAAAAAATGTTCTAGGATCGATAAGTAAATCCGCGCGGCATTGTTGAAAAAAGGTTTTTTCGCTTGCCTGTTAAGTGTTTCGTCGGTCCTGAGTAAATCGCGTACAGGTGGCGTTATGTTGCCGCCGTCGAGCGTCGTGGGTCGTTGTGTGCCGGCGCTCTACTCACCTGGAGACCTGTATTCAATCGAGATCGAGGTAACGACACATGATCAATTCAACGATCGCATGCAAGTATGTCGATAAAACATCCAATTGGCAGTGGGAGGCCTCGTCCGGGCTTTCGCCAAAGCGGCGCATGCGCGCGCAATGGTCCGGACGTGGTCGTCGGGCAGGGGCTGGTCCGCAGCGCATTTTGTTTGCGGCAGCGCTGGCATGCGCGGCGCCTTTCGCACGTGCGGATTGCTTCGAAGAAGCTGCCGGATATCAGCATGTCAACCCTTGGGTGCTGCGGGCCATTGCCTGGCAGGAATCGCGAGGTCGCGCCGACGCGATCCATCGCAACAACAACGGTACGGTGGATTACGGAAAGATGCAGATCAACTCCATCCACCTGCGGCGGCTATCCGGCTATGGAATCTCCAAGGACGCGTTGATGCAGCCGTGCGTCAGCGTGTATGTGGCAGCTTGGAGGTTGCGCGAGATGACCAATAAATATGGAAATACCTGGGCTGCAGTAGGCGCCTACCATTCCGAAACGCCGGGAGAGCGCGATAAATATGCGCATGCCATTCATTCGATTCTGCTAAGGCGCGGTGTGATTGATGAATAGCGGGTGTGCCACTGCAGGAGGGCGTAGGCGCAGCCCGATGTGCGCGGGGATTCCCTGGGGTGATAACGTAGGATCGTACAAAGCGGCGGCGCCCCGCGACGGAGTCATCCGCAGAAAATAGCGCGGTGACCATGCTGTCGCGCATACGGTGACTGAAATGGCGATCGCCACAGCAGCATCCGTCATCATGGGTCGACAAGGTGCATAGCGCGGCTGGAGACCTGTGGTGCAGAGACCCGCTAGCCGCGACCTGAGCTGAGAATTGGCATACGCAGCCTAGCTTTCGATCAATCCCTGCTGTCCGCCGCCGGTCGGTTTGTTAGGACGTGCTGGAGGCTGCGCATGGGGCCACCACACAGCTGTTGCACACGCACTGCCGTTGAACCGGCAGTGCGTGTGCGACCACCAGGTGCTGCACTCGCCGAGGGCTGCGCTATAGCCGTCGCCAGGCGCGGCCACGCTCACTCAGTTCGCGTGCGAGCGGCCTCGGCTTCGCGCACCGCCGCTGCAGCCTGCCAGGTGCCGGCGATGACCTTGTACTGCATGCCGGCAGCCATGCCCGCCAACGTATTGGAGAGCAGCGCGCTGCGTGCTGGCGACAAACCGAGCCAGGTGCCAATCATGTTGACTGCTGTACCGAATGCGATGTTGGAGTTGATGGCGGCCGTGCGCGCGACAGAATGATCCATGACCCGCTCATAATCCTCGCGCTTGGCCTTCCAGGTTGGTTCCCAGATCTGCTGCGTCCCGGCTTCGTCGGCTTCGTGTTGGGTGACATTGAGCCAGTCGGCTGTCTCCAGACCGACATTCAAGGCCGCGTTCACCGCCGCTTGCTGAAAGACGACCCTGGTCGCCTCTCCCATATTGAAGGGCGACATCAGTCCTGCCCAGCGCTGCCTGGCCGATGCAAAGTCTGGTGCCTCCAGCTCGTTCGACGCCAGGTTGGTCAGGACGTTGGCCATGCCGTAAAACCTGCCTGCACTGGTGACGTGGGGATCGCTGACGCCACCGTTGGTCGGTGACCGCATTCCCACCATGCGGAATGTCGCCTGGATGACGTCGCGGGCCGCAGCATAAGGGGCGACCTTGAGCTCACTGGCCAGCAGCCTGGCCGCCATCTCCGGTCGGCCAGAAGCCTTGCCCGCAGCGCCGATGGCGATATTGCTCAAGATGCCGGTCAGCGCGAGCCGGGTGACCAGATCCGAGTAATGTTGTTGCTCGCTCCTCTTGTGATGACGTTCGTCTTCGGACAGCGCTTCCCACTGTTCAAGATTCAGATTGTGAAAACCTCGGGCGGCGGCATCCGGATTGCGGTTTTCGCGGTTGCGCCGCAGCGTATGCAGGGCCAGATGCAGCGTGCCCGACACCGCCTGCATGGCAACGACTGCTTCGGGTGGGAGCTGGCGAAACGCGGCAAACAGCGCTTCGCCGATCAACTCGCGCACGAACGTGGTCGGTCCCACGGAGGTGGTCTGGTGCACGAGATGTCCCAGCGCAGCGCCCAGGTATTGTTTGTCGAAGCTGATCGGTATGACACCGCGCGCCGCAGCTGCGACCGCTGTCGCGGCGGGTCCAAGGAGGGTGGTGACTCCATGTGTTGCACCTGCGCGGACCGACGCCGCCAGTGCGCCCAAGCGCGCAGTGCCTGTCGCAGTGGTGGATGCATGCGCTTGGGAGCCATGTTGTGCAGCGTGTTCCTGGGGAAGTGATGGCAAAGCCGACGGTTCCAAGGAGTCTTTAGCGTCGTAGAACTGCTCGCTGCTGCTCTCTTCCCCACGCAGCGGAGCATGCGGCTGCGGACTTCCATAGGGGGACAGATCTGCGTCGTTGGCGGTTTCATATCCGCTGTCGCTTCCTGTGCTATTGCGTCGTCCCGAAGGTCTGGGCGGCAGGGCGGAGAGGGGAGAATCGATCCTGGGCGTCGATGTATCGTCGCGTCGTTGTGCCGGTATCTCGATCACAATATCGCCGCTTGTGGCTTGCGGTTGCTGGGAGGTACTGGCTGAAGAGATCTTCGTCACGGCTTGTCCTCGCGTTGGGGGGATATCGGCATGCTCTCGCCCAGGCTTGCGGGGCGATTGATCGATAGCGCCGGACGATGGGTACCTCATCAAGAAGGGCGTGGCGGCGAGGGGCTTGATTGCAGCGTGGGGATCGCGATCGGCAGCCAGACGCGTGGACCGGACAATCATGCGTGACGTGCGGCACGCCGACCCGGCAAGGTGCATATGCTGCGCTCAGCTGCCCGTGCAACCAGAGCGTGACTTCTTCGCTCGCAATCGATGCGCCCAGGCGTCCCTGCTATCCACGGCCACCCTGCGTGGTATGTGTCATCGTCGTCGGCGAGCTTGAAGTTCGCATGAATCCACAGAATCTTGACGGGCGCTTGGCGAAACGATCATTCCACATCCGAACAATCAATTCGTCTGTGCTGGCCAAATATGTTTGCTGCCGCGGCCGTCCTTGCAGGGACGAAGACGTGCGCGTGTGCCAGCGCTGCGACATGTGTTGGTTGAAGGGCGTTGTTGCCCGCGCGGAGCGATGGCGCAATGACGGGGTAGATTGGTAGAGCGATCGCCCAGGACGCGTGGTATGGCTTGGAGAGCAGATGGCAGCATTTCCGAGCACCAAGATCGCGAAGCCAACAAGGTGCAACCGCACCAAGGCTGCAGTCGGCCGTTTGAGCCGCGTTTTCCCTGCCACCACTGCGATCTCTGTTTCTGTGCATGCCCTGATTCGCATGCCAGCCACACGCTGCCGAACCCTGCGGACCGGGGCGAGCCGGGCTGGATGAGGGAATCGAGTGGCTGCGTCGGTCCGTGGCCAGTCCGCGGTCGAGCGATTGCATTGCTGCGATCATGGAAAATTGCAGCAGCGGTTGGCTATTTTTCCAGGCCTTGCAATTACGGTGACGCGCCTGGGAGTTGCCGGGAACTCGAACGGGCTGACTTACGAATCTGCCGGTAAGTCATGGAGATCGAAAGCCGAACTGCGCAAGGCGAGTTTGATCGGTTTGCTGCCGGACTCAAGACATAATCCCGTGCTGCTGTGGGAAGCAAACCATACGTATACCTTCAGCAGTGCCGTGCAATGGGCGAAAGGATCCAGGCAACGTTGCACCCGATTGGTGCGGCTCAGCCTGTCGCTACGCGGGTTATCCGCGTCGCTGGTCATGAGCCCAGTTGCCTGGACGCTGCTGGCGTAAAAGCCAGAGATCAGCTCGACAATCCTAAAAATCGGCGCCGTGTGCTTGGGATTGGGCTCTTTCCGTAAGCACCAAGAGATTCAAAGCATTCGGCCCGCCGCAAGATGAGTGCGACGGGCCGAATGCCGTTTAAGGGTCACAGGTTTTGGAGGGGCGCTTCGCGCATCGCTAGATGACGTGCCGCGATGCCATCGCCGCAAAGGTTGGCAGCCGCCGAGGCAGATGCCAACCTCCAGATCAGATCAAAGCATGTCCGGCGGCGGGGCGGTGGCCTTGGAGTGCTGCTTGCCGCGTGCATGTTCGATGGCAGTGCGCAGTTTGCGCGCAGCTCCGGTCACGGCAGAGGCCGTCGTTTCGGCGCTGTTGGTAGCCGCGATCGGCGGCAGGCCGGCGACGTGCGCCTCGATGCTGCAGGTTCGATCCGCCGCGCCGCCGCGCTGGCCGTTCTCATCACGCAAATGCACTTCCACACGGGTGATGTCGCTGGCGAAATGGGCCAGCTGGGCGGTGCAGGTCTTTTCGACATGCGCCACAACGGACGGATCGTGTGGCACGTGCTTGTCGGTCTGGATCTGAATCTGCATAGAGGATCTCCTTCGCGGTCATCCGCTGCGTCTGCCGCAGCGGTGGCTCGATTCTGCGTCAGCGGCGTGTTGTCGCAAAGTGACAACGCGGCATGCCCATTCATGCGCGGGTTGGCTGAGTGGGCGCGCAGGTCCTTGGCAAAGCGCGGCGCGCGCTGGTTGGCGTTCTGCGCCGCTGAGCCGAGACCCGGTCCGCCTGCGGCCATGATGGCGTGACTGCGCCTTGGTTGCTGCGAAGCAGCAGGATGCCTGCGGCATGTGGGTCTGCTCCGCGCTATCGATCAGATCTTGCACTGTAAACGTCGTTGTACTTGCCGACAGTGTCCTCCCGGTCCTGTCCGAGTCTGTGAGTCATCGCGGCTGGGTTGCCTGCGGACGCGGCGCATTGCGTGCCGGTCGGTACGCTTGCGTCCGCATGAATCGACACCGCGGCGGTGATTGGCCCGATAGGAAGGTGCCTTAAAATGCCGGCACCGCGCGGTCCCGCGCTTGTGCGATGTCTGCCTGTGTCCGAATTTCGATCCGCGTCTGCCCGTTCGAGCGTGTTGCTGCGTGTGCTGCTGTGCTGCGCCTTGTGGCTTGTCCATGTGGGTGCTTTCGCCCAGGAAGAAGACACGCTGTTGGAGACAGCTCAGACGCAGTTGGACAATGCACAAAAGTCGCTGGACACAGCCGATGCCGCATTGGAAAAGGCCGACGACGAGCAGCTGCGTAAGCTGATTGACCAAGTGACAACGGCGCAGCGGCAGGTACAGGACCTGGCGCGCGAGCTGGATCCGCCACTCAAGCAAATCAGTTCACAGCTGGCCGGATTGGGGGATGCCCAAAGCGGCGAAGCGAGCGATCTGAAAAAACAGCGGGAAGCGCTAAAAAAAGAGCAGAGCGCGCTGGATGCAGAATTCAAACGCGCCAATCTTCTGGATTCCAAAGCGCGTGATCTGGCCGATCGACTTGAGCAAAAGCGCGCACAACTGTTCAGCGTGCAGATGTCCACGCGTGTGGCATCTCCTCTATCGCCGGCTCTCTGGAACCAGATTTCACAGCAATGGCCGGATGACCGCGCGCGTTTGCGAGCTTTGTATGATGAGGCAGCGCAGCTCCTGCGGAGTGGGACGGCCGCCAATGGTGTGGGCAGCCTGCTGACTGGCGCGCTGATCGCACTACTGTTGGCATTTCCGCTGCGCATTTTCCTGCGACATCTCGGTCGTCGCTATGCCGCCTCACGTGCGCCTGGGGGCCGTTTGCGCCGCTCCGGATTGGCCCTGTGGTTTCTGTTGATCGGAACGCTCAGTCTTGGCATCGCGGCATGGGTCCTCGTCGAAACGGTTCGTGCCATTGCTCAGGTGCCGGCCGATCTGGATCAATTGCTGAGTGCTTTTGTCATTATCAGTTTCGTCGCTGCGTTTATCGGCTCGCTGAGCGCCAGCTTGTTGATGAAGCACCAGCCCACCTGGCGGTTGTTTCCACTGGATGACGCGACCGTCGATCGCCTGAGGCTGCATTGCTTGGCGACCGCGGCGGTGAGCTGGTTCAGCGGTATGGCGATGAAGCTCAACGAGGTGGCGCACACGAGCGATGCCGCAACCACTGCCACCGACGCAATTGCTGCGCTGTTGTATGCCGGTTTGATCCTGTCAGCCCTGGCTGGCCTGAGTCTGTCGCTGCGTGCACGCGCTGCGAGCGCCGGGCAAGCCAATGTCGACAGCAGCGAGCCACCACCTGTGGTGTCGCGAGGTGGCGGTTTCATCGTGCTGATCCGCCTGCTCGGGCATGTTGCGGTGATTGTGTCGCTGTTGGCTGCCCTGTTCGGCTATATCAATCTGTCGCTGTTTATCGCCCGGCAGATCATCTGGATCACGCTGATCTGCAGCCTGCTCGGGTTACTGGTGGTGTTCGCCGACGACCTGCTGACCTGGATCTTCAACCCGGACGGACGCTTTAGCCGTGCGCTGTCGCATGCCTCTGGTGCCGGCAGCGGGCGCCTGGTGCAACTGGGCCTGTTGCTGTCTGCAGTGGTGCGTGTCCTATTGATTCTGCTGGGCATTGCCGCATTGGTCACGCCTTATGGGGCCAACCTGTCCGCCGTGACCGGCTGGGCCGAAAACGTCTCGCACGGTATCAAAATCGGCAATGAGCTGACGATCACGCCGGCGGCGGTGGTGCGTGCGTTGCTCGTCTCCGTCCTAGGACTGGTCGTGGTCCATGTGGTGCAGAAGTGGCTGCTCAACACCTATCTGCCCAAGACCGAACTGGATGCGGGAGCGCGGAATTCGATCAGCACGGTGGCGCGCTATCTGGGCTGGTTGATCGTGGTGGTGTGGGGGCTCACGGCGCTGGGTCTGGATTTGAAGCGGTTGGCGCTGGTGTTGAGCGCACTGTCGGTGGGCATTGGTTTTGGTCTGCAGGCGATTACGCAGAACTTCGTGTCCGGGTTGATCTTGCTGGCCGAGCGTCCGGTGAAGATCGGCGATTGGGTGCGTATCGGCGATCAGGAAGGCGACGTGCGCAAGATCAGCGTGCGAGCGACCGAAATCCAGGTGGGCGACCGCTCCACGTTGATCGTGCCCAACTCGGAGTTGATCACCAAGAGCGTGCGCAACATGACGCTGTCCAATCCGATGGGCCGTGTGCAGTTGCAGTTCTCGGTGCCGCTGGAAACCGACGTGGCCAGGGTGCGCGACATGTTGCTGGCCTTGTTCGCCGAGCACGAGAAGGTGCTGGCCGAACCGGCGCCATCGGTGTTCATCGATTCGCTGGCCGGCGGGCACGTCAATTTCAACTCGTTCGCCTACGTGAGCAGTCCGCGCGATTCGTATGGCGTGCGCAGCCAGCTGTTCTTCGCGCTGCTGCAGCGCATGGCGACGGTGGGCATTGCGTTGCAGTCGCCGCAGGAGATCCGCTTCAGTCGTGCAGGGGCCGCCGTGGCACGCGAGGCCGGAGATGGTGCGCCTGCGTCGGATGACTGAGCTGGCGAGGTCGGCGAGGGCTGCGCAGCGGCAAGTCGGTCGGCTTGCGCTGATTGCACAACCATGCCCGACCATCGATGGACGCATGTCGGCACATCAGGAGCGATCCGCCACCGGGATGTCCTTGACCAAGGCCAGGTCGTCCACGCTGACGTCTTCGGTGTAATCCAGCCAGGCACGAATCTCCAGGTCTTCCACCGCATGTTCCAGGCCCACCGGCATGCGGATGCGCCCGGCGGCGTCGGGCACGACCCATTGCTGTGCCAGCACGACCTTACGTTCGGAGGACACCGCTTCCACCCAGAACGCGCGCGTGGGCCGGCGCTTGGCGTAGAGCTCGAGCATGTAGCGGCCGGCATCGGTCTTACGCGCCGCCTGGGTGAGCATGATCGGCTGACGCACGCGCGGACGCGGGCCCTGCTGGGTGGCTTCCAGCGGCGCGTCGACGGCGATGCCGCGGGTAAGGTCCGGGTCGCGATACAGCTTCATGCTCTGGTGGCGGTCCACCACCAGCGCACACCAGTGGCCATCGGCCGAGCCGTCTTCGAACGCCGTGCAGCGGTCCACATAGGCCAGCGTGCCCTTGGAATGCGTGCGGTCGAACTGGCGCGAGGTGTTTTCCAGGTACACCGTTTTCAGGTTGGTGTCCTTGTCGTATTCCAGCAGCACCGGTGGGCGCACCTGTTGCACGCCGACCACCACATCGCCATTGCCATTGATGCGCAGCATGCGCGTACTGCGCCCGGTCCACAGCGTGCGCGCGTAGGCCAGGTAGCGCGGATAGTCCTTGCCGCTGTCGCGGCTGGCGGCCGCGCTGGCACTGGGTGGGGCATCGCGGGCCAGCAACGAGCGGCCAAAGCCCAGCGTGCGCATGCCTGGTTCCAGCAACTGCAGCAGCGTAGCGCCCGAATCGAGCGTGCTACCTGCGCGCGTGAGGACCTGTTGTGGCGCGATGTCCTTGCCCAGGAACAACAGCAGGTTCTCGCGCTTCTGCTTGGCCAGCACGTCGCTCAGGTCGTTGGGCATGGCCAGATGATCGGAGGCGATGACGATGATGGTGTTTTTGCCATACCGGCTGCTGCGGATGCGCGCGACCAGTTCGCCGATCAAACGGTCGCTGCATTTGATTGCATGCAGCAGACCGATATCGCCCAGTGCGCTGTCGTACTGCTGGCCCTTGCACGCCAGTGGCAGGTGGCCGGCCGGATGGTGGGTGTCCATGGTCAGCGTGGTCAGCATGAAGGGTTGGCCGGCACGCGACAGCGTCTGGAAGGTATCCCAGGCGTCGTCCAGCAGGACATCGTCGTGCACGCCCCATGCAGAAAAATGCTTTGGCGCGACACCCTGGTCGTGGAAATGGTGCACGTCATGCACCACGTCGAAGCCATGGCTGGACAGGAAACGGCCCTTGCCGGCAAAGCTGGCATCGGCACCGCCCACGTAATGATTGCGGTAGCCCTGATCCTTGAGGTAATCGCCCAGGCAGCGCGCTTCGGGCAGGAACATGCCCATGCGGTCCATGCTGTTCTCGTCGCCTGGCGCGGTGGTGAGCGGCACGCCACACATCGAGGCGACCATGCCGGCGATGGTCCAGCCGCTGCCTTCGGTGGAGGCGAGATTGCGTACGTCCACCGCTTCGGTCGCAAGCGCGCGCAGATTGGGCATCAGGCCCGGAAACACCTGTTCGTCGAAGTAGGTGCGCTCCAGGCTTTCGCCATAGATCCAGACGATGTTCTTGCGCTTGTGCAGCGGTTGCTGCGGCACCTGGTATTCCGGCACCACGGTGGCGTAATCGACCGGGCGCAGCTGGTAGTACAGGCGCTTGCCATCGCGATACAGCGGGCTTGCGGCGATGCCGACCAACAACATGCCCACAAAGCCTGCGAACACGGCGCCGCCACCACGCGGACGCTGGAAGCGGCGTACCCGCACCAGCAACAGCGGGCTCAGCGAGAGCAACAGCATGCCGACGAAAACCGCGATATAGCCGGAAAAGTCGCTGACGCCGGCGCCGTCCATGTCGGCGCGCAGGTGATACAGCGTGGCTGCATTGATACCGTCGCCGCTGAGCCGGTCGACCAATCCCCAGGCGCTGAGCAGCAGCAGAAAGAGCGACAACAGGCCAGCCTTGAGCCATGCCAGACGCGGAGAAGCGACCAACAGCCACAGCAATAGCAACAACGAAACCAACAACATCCAATGCATGCGCAGCGTCCGTGGGGAATGATGCGAGCGCGTACCGGACGCCTTGCTCGCCATGTCCTGTGCGCCACCTGCAATGTGACACCCGGATGACGGACTATGCCGCGCCGAAGCTGACTGAAATGTTTGTTGGAGACAGATCCGGCCTGACCTCCGGCCAGCATCGCCGGACAGCGGCGACGCATCCGTGCGCACCAACCAGCGCGAAGATGCTGAAACGCTGGTGGCGTCAGATGCCTTGCGCCCACGCGTGATAGTGGTTGTGCTCGCTGCAGCGCTGCTGCACGCAGCGAGCAGGGGTGGGGACACCGTGGTGTGCGCAGGACGCCTGCAATCCGCTGCATCGAGCACGTTGCAAGACGCACGAACGGAACTGGCGCTTTTCTTGCACCGTTCGCTGCGTGTCGTGCACGCATGCAATGCGGAGATCACAGGCGCTACCCCTGACGCGCAATCGCTCACACCTGCCTGCGCGGTTGAACGGACTGTCGACACGATAAGAAGCAGTCGTCACTGAACGTGGACAGCGCGCAGCAACCGTCGCTTACACGTCACATGCCGGTTCCGGCCGCGCCCGCCGGGTGCGTGCGGCGCGGTCTTGTCAGGGGCACTTGTTCGCAGGCTGGTGACTGACGCAGACCCAATGCCTGCCCGCAGGGCACCAAGGCGCCCACCTGCGGCAACCAGCCCTAACGGCTAGCGGTGCCCACGCTCTTCGCGCGCACGCACGCGGCGGTCGAACAGCAGCGCACTGACCACGATGCCCAGCCCCAGCACGACCCCGAGCAGGAACAGCACCATCGCAATAGCCGGGTAGCCCCATAGCTTCAAGCCGGTTTCGATGCGCATCATCTGCGCCGACGCCATGATCAGCGCAGCCGTGACGATGCCCGCCGCCACGCGGTTGGCGATCTTCTGCAGGCTTTCCATCAGGTGCGATTCTTCCAGCCCGGTGACGCGCATCTGCAGGCGGTTTTCCGCAGCCAGCGACAGAATCTCGGACATGCGGCGCGGTCCTTCGCGCACCAGGTGCTGCAGTTCCATCGCCTCGCTGGCCAGGTTGGCCGCGGACAGGGATTTCTTCAGGCGCGCGCGCATCACGTGCTGCAGATGGCGCTCGACGATGCGGCGGGTATCCAGCGTGGGCGACAACGCGCGGCACACGCCTTCCAGATTCAGCAAGGTCTTGCCGAGCAGGCTCAACTCCGGCGGCGTCCGCAAGCCGGTCGAGGTGGCGATGCGCACCAGATCCAGCACCACCCGGCCTTCGGAGGTGGCATCGTGCGCTGCGTAGCGCGCGATCATCTGCCCGGTTTCGCGCTGGTAGCGTTCTTCGTCGTAATCCTCCAGCCGCGTGCTCAGCGCAATGGTCTCTTCGGCCACTTCCTCGCCGCGCCCATCGACCGCGGCAAACAGCAACTTGAGCAGGCGCTCGCGCAGGCGCGGCGGCACATGCGCCACCATGCCCAGGTCGAAGATGGCCAGACGCCCATCCTGCAGCACCCGCAAATTGCCCGGATGCGGGTCGGCATGGATTTCGCCATGCACGAACATCTGGTCCAGATACCCCTTGACCAGTTCCGCGGCCAGCTCGTCCATCGGCTGTTCGGTGCGGCGAAGACCGGAGATCTTGTCCACGCGCACGCCTTCGGCCAGCTGCATGGTCAGCACCTTGCGGCTGCTCAGGTCCCACACCGGTTGCGGCACCCACAGCAAGGGGAACGGCTTGAGGTGCTTGCCGAAGCGCGCCAGGGTTTCGGCTTCGTCTTCGTAGTTGAGCTCGGCGCGCAGGGTCTTGCCGAATTCGCCCAGCCAGTCGGCAAAGCGCACACGCCGGCCAATGCCGGTGAGACGGTCGGCGGCAGTGGCGAAGCTCTTGAGCACGTCCAGATCCGAACGCACCTGCGCGGCCACTTCGGGCTTCTGCACCTTGATCGCCACCGGCGTGCCGTCGCGCAGCGCAGCGCGGTGCACCTGCGCCAGCGAGGCGCAGCCCAACGGGACCGGGTCGAAGAACGAGAACGCCTTGTTGACCGAGACCCCGAGCTCTTCCTCGATGATCTGGCGGATGCGCTCCACCGGCACCGAGCTGGTGTTCTCCTGCATGCGCTCCAGCGCGGTGGCAAATTCCGGCGGCACGATGTCCGGCCGGGTCGACAGCATCTGGCCCAGTTTGACGAAGGTGGGCCCGAGCGATTCCAGGTCGGAGACGAACTGGTCCGGGGTGCCTTCTGCGGGCACTTCGTATTCGTTGATGGCCGCCGGGTCCAGGTTCATGCCAGCGAACACGCCCGAGCCGCGATAGCGCAACAGCAAGCGCAGGATCTGCGTGCGCCGGCTCATGCCGCCAACCACGGCATGATCTGCCGGGCTTGCGGCCGGGGCGCGGTGCGGGTCGTTGTGACTCAAGGCCATCTCCGGGGGCGTCATGCAGGCGGCGAGTGTGGCCAGCGACGGGTCGTCGCGTAGTGAATCCGCGCGCTCCCGCACACCGCAGGCAAACCTGCCCAAGGCGAGTACGAACGGCCGCAAGCGCAGGCGCTGCGGTGCCTGCATCGCTCTGCCAACAGCGTGCAACGACCGCGCAATGGCCGCTCATCACCCCACGCGGGTGCGGGATCGGCGAGAATTCGCGACCACCCCAGAAGGACCTTGCGCATGGCCGGTGCCAGCCTGTTCACCCTGCTCGACGACATCGCCACACTGCTGGACGACGTTTCCATCCTGACCAAGGTTGCGGCCAAGAAGACCGCAGGCGTGTTGGGCGACGATCTGGCGCTCAATGCGCAGCAGGTCACCGGCGTCACGGCCGACCGCGAATTGCCGGTGGTGTGGGCGGTAGCCAAGGGCTCGCTGGTCAACAAGATGATCCTGGTGCCGGCGGCGTTGGCGATCAGCGCGCTGGAAGCGTGGCTGCGCGGGCGCGGCTACAACGTCCCGTTGGTGATGCCGCTGATGATGATCGGTGGCGCCTACCTGTGCTTCGAGGGCGTGGAAAAGCTGGCGCACAAGTTCCTGCACAACGATGAGCAAGAAGCGCAGCGGCATGCCGAACGTACCCGCGCGCTGGCCGACCAGAACGTGGACGTGGTGGCGCTGGAAAAGGACAAGGTGAAGGGCGCGATCCGCACCGATTTCATCCTCTCGGCCGAGATCATCGTGCTCTCGCTGGGCGTGGTCTCGGAGGTGTCCTTCGGGCAGCAGGTGGCGGTGCTGGTGGCCATTGCGCTGGCGATGACCATCGGCGTCTACGGCGTGGTCGCCGCGATCGTGAAGCTGGACGACCTGGGCCTGTACCTGACCAAGAAGGGCGCCGCGCTGGCGGCCCTGGGCCGCGGCATCCTGGTGGCGGCACCGTGGTTGATGAAGTTCCTGTCGGTGGCCGGCACGCTGGCGATGTTCCTGGTCGGCGGCGGCATCCTGGTGCACAACATCCCGGCGCTGCATCACCTGGTGGTGGATCTGGCCAAGTCGGCCGGCGGCATGGGCTGGCTGGTCGAAGCGCTGGGCAACATGCTGGTTGGCGTGGTCGCCGGTGCCGTCGTGCTGGGCGCGGTGATGCTGTTTCAGAAGCTGCGCGGAGCCAAGCCCGCGCATTGATGCATGGCGCGCCGCCAGACCAGCCAGCACGGTACACGCCGCTTAGCGATTGCCCGGGTGCACGGTGCGTTCGCCGACGATCGCCGCTAATCGGCGTTGATCACCCGGTTCTTGCCAGCCGCCTTGGCGTCGTACATGGCGCGGTCGGCGCGGCGGATGACCTCGTCCTGGGTCTCGTCGGTCCCGCGTAGCGCCACGCCGGCGCTGAAGCTGATGAACACGCGCACGTCGTCATGCAGCAGCGAGCGCTGCGACAATGCACGTTGCAGGCGGATCACTGCCGCGCTGGCTTCGAAGATGGTCGAGTCCGGCAGCAGCAGCACGAATTCCTCGCCGCCGAAGCGGGCGATGGCATCGGTGGTGCGCAGCACCGCCTTGGCCACCTCCACCGTGTGGCGCAGCGCGGCGTCGCCACCGGCATGGCCGTGGGTCTCGTTGAGGCGGCGGAAGTCGTCCAGGTCCAGCATTGCCACGCATAGGGGCTGGCCACTGCGCTGGGTGCGCACGGCTTCACGCTGGAACAATTCTTCGAAGCCGCGCCGGTTGAGCGCGCCGGTCAGTTGGTCTTCGCGCACCAGGCCGGCGACGTCCCTGAGCTCCTGTTCGAGCAAGGCGATGCGCTGTTCGGAATCTTCCACCTGCCGGCGTGCCGCGAGCAGTTCGTCGCGCGCTGCCAGGGCCTGTGCCTGTACGCCGGCGGTGTCCTGCAGCAGGTCCTGCAGCAGCCGGTTGAGGTCGGGGATGCCGCGCGCCTCGCCGATCGCCTGCGAATAGCCGGCAACGCGGTCGTGGTATTGCCCGGTGCTGGTGGCCATGCCGTCCAGCCGGTCGACGAAGGACACCATCATTTCGCGCATGGCGGTCTTGGACTCGGCGATGCCCTGCTTGAGCAGACCCTGCTTGTAGGTCACCTCGCGCAGGGTGCCGCGTGCCTGTTCGATGGAACTGACATCCAGCGGGCCGGAAATCAGTTGCCGCACCACCGAGATCTGGCCCTGCAACCAGCTGCGATCGTCCAGGAGTTCGCCGACGTTCTCCAGCAATAGGTCGAACAGGCCCAGTAACAGGTTCTGTTGTTCGCTGGCATCTTCGGCGCGCAGGCCGATCTGGTGGCTGAGTTCGCGCAGGCGTTGTTCCAGCGTGATCAGCTCGTGTCCGGGGCGCCAGTGGCGCAGCGCCGATGCCAGCGTTTGCGCCTCTTCGGCCAGCTCCGGGCTGCGTTGCAACAGCGTGGCCAGGGCATTGCCCAGCGCGTGGCGCAGCAGATCGCGCAGCTGCTCGGCTTCCGTGCGGCCTTCGGCCAGCGAATCGCCGATATCGATGGTGCGGATGTATTTGTCGATGAGCTGGCGCAAGGCACGGCCATAGCCGGGCCAATCGCCGGCCGCGTACGCCGCGCTCAGGCGCACGCCCATGTCGCCGAGCTCGCCATGCAGGCTGGCGATGCCTTCAGCGAACGCGAGCAGCAGCGCTTCGGGATGCGCGGCATGTGAGAACAGCCGTATCAGCAATGCAGTGGCAGCGGCCGGATCGTGTGCGCCGGACTTGGCCTTGGCCGGCACCAGCTGGTGCGCGGCCAGGCCATGACCGCTGCGCTCGCCATTGATCACCGTCGGCAGGGCAGCGGCAGGGCGCGCGGTGTCCGTGCCGCCCCAGGGCAACAGGCGGCGCAGCCCGCCACGGGGGCGGCTTGGGTGTTCGGGCTGGTCTGCCATGCGCCAGGGTCTCGAGAGGTCTTGTGCTAACGCTCGATATCGGCCCATGGAGGGGGCGCTTGAGCAAGCCGGGCCGTAGCGCGCGGCAACGGCATGCAGGCCGGGCGCGAAGCATGGTCGCCAGGCCCGAAACAAGGCATTGATGAACCGGTTACCCGGATGAGGGCGAACGCGGCCGGAAGTTCCCGCATTCGGTGCATGTCACGGCCAACGCACCGAGACGGGGATGTCATCGCACTGCAATGTGGCGCTTATGCCTTGAGGCGTGCGCAACTGCGCGTAAAGGAATGTGGGCTGTCGCAGAAAAGTCAGCACGTGTTCACGCATATTTTATTTGGTCGGGGTGTAGATTCCTCTGCAAGGGCGACGTGGAGTACGCGCGTTGCCCACGCTCCTCACTCGTAGCAAGTCGTCTGGCTGAATCGGCAGACGGCGGTTTTCGCTTCGCCGTTTTTCCGTCTCCACCCACATTACGACGGATGTTTCGATGGTTGCCATGATGCCGCTTCACGCTACTACCGCACGCTTAGAGCGCAGCACGCTGCTCCCGACTCTGAAAAAGAGCGGGCGCCCGCGCGATGCGCGTGGCCGCTTCATCCGTCACCACGAGCGCTTGCCGGTCTCGTTGGCAGACACGCGCGGTGCCTTGTTCGTGGTGTCGGAAATGGCGGACTTCATCAAGGCCGGCGGGTTGGGCGATGTGGCGGCCGCGTTGCCGCGCGCGCTGCGCCACCGCTACGACGTACGTGTGCTGATCCCTGGCTACCGCGCCGTGCTCGAGCGTGCGGGCAAGGTGGAGATCGTGGGCCGCGTGTTGGCGCATGCCGCGCTGCCGGCCTGCGACATCGGCCGCATCGTGCAATCGGACGGGCTGCCGATCTACATCCTGCTGTCCAAGGAGTTGTTCGAACGCGACGGCTCGCCCTATGTGAGCACCAGCGGTTCGGAGTTCGAGGACAACGCGATCCGCTTTGCCACCTTGTCGCATGCCGCCGCGCAGATTGCGGCCGGCCACGCCGGCCTGGGCTGGAAACCGCGCCTGCTGCATCTCAACGACTGGCCCTGCGCGCTGGCGGCCGGCTATGTGCGCTGGTCCGGCGGCACCACGCCGTGCCTGCTGACCATCCATAACCTGGCCTACCAGGGCCTGGTGCCGTATTCGATGGCTGCCGCGCTGGGCATCCCTGCCGAGCGAGTGGCCGAGCTGGAGTTCTATGGGCAGATGTCGTTCCTGCGCGGCGGCATCGTCAATGCCGACCACGTCAACACGGTCAGCGTCAGCTACGCCAAGCAGATCACCGGCCCGGCACAGGGCTGCGGCCTGGACCGGCTGTTGGCCGGTCGCGCTGCCAAGGGCGCGCTCACCGGCATCGTCAACGGCATCGACGCCAGCTGGGATCCGCGCACCGATGAATACCTGGATTCGCACTTCAGCGTGAACCAGTGGCAGGGCCGGCAGGCCAATGCAGCGCAGGTGCGCAAGGCATTCGGGCTGCGCGAGAGCACCGGCCCGCTGTTTGCGGTGGTGTCGCGGCTGGTGCATCAGAAGGGCCTGGACCTGATTTGCGAGGTGGCCCCGCAGATCGTGGCCGCTGGCGGCCAGATCGCGGTGATCGGCGGCGGCGAGCCGGAGATCGAACGGCAGGTGGCCGAGCTGACCAGGCGCTATCCCGGCCAGGTGGGCGCCTTCATCGGCTTCGAGGAAGGCCTGGCGCGGCGCATGTTCGCCGGTGCCGACTTCCTGCTGATGCCCTCGCGCTTCGAGCCCTGCGGCCTGAGCCAGATGTATGCGCAGCGCTTCGGCTGCCTGCCGATCGCGCATGCGACCGGCGGGCTGATCGACACCGTGGACGATGGCGTGACCGGCTTCCTGTTCCAGCACGCCAGCGTCGAAGCGCTGCGCCGCTGCCTGGAGCGCGCCTTCCGCACCTTCCGCCTGCCCAGCCTGCTGTCTGCGATGCGGCGCGCGGCCATGCTGCGTCCCAGCGGTTGGGACGTGGCAGGCAAGAAATACCTCTCGCTCTACGAACACACCGCCGCAACCGCGCCCGCGCTCGCGACGGTGTCATGAGCGAACGGCAGGGCGGGCAGGAGCAGCGCACGGAAGCAGACGGCATGACCACGGAAGGGATCTCGGAAACGTCGCAGACCCTGCAAGCCCTGGCCAACGGCTTGCAGGCCGATGCCTTTGCGGTGCTTGGACCGAAACCGCTGGCCGATGGCCGCCGTCAGGTGCGCGTGTTGGCACCGGGCGCCGAGGCGATGGGCTTGATCGACCCGCGCGGCAAGCTGCTCGCGCGCATGCAGGCCAGCGCCATCGATGGCGTCTTCGAAGGCATCCTGGCGGCCGATGGGCCGTACCGGCTGCGCATCGTGTGGCCAGACAGGGTGCAGGAGGTCGAAGACCCGTACGCGTTCGCGGCCACGCTGGACGAATCGCTGCTGCTGCAGATCGCTGCCGGCGATGGCCAGGCCGTGCGTCGTGCGCTGGGCGCGCAGCATGTCCACTGTGGCGATGTGCCAGGCGTGCGCTTTGCGGTGTGGGCACCCCATGCCCAACGCGTGGCGGTGGTTGGCGACTTCAACGGCTGGGACGTGCGGCGGCATCCGATGCGGCAGCGCATCGGTGGCTTTTGGGAACTCTTCCTGCCGCGCGTGGAAGCCGGCGCCCGGTACAAATATGCCGTCACCGCAGCCGATGGGCGGGTGCTGCTCAAGGCCGACCCGGTGGCCCGGCAAACCGAATTGCCGCCGGCAACCGCTTCGGTGGTGCCCAGCGCCGCCGCATTCGCCTGGACCGATGCGGCCTGGATGGCCAACCGCGACCCCGGCGCCGTGCCGGCGCCGCTGTCGATCTACGAGGTGCATGCCGCCTCCTGGCGCCGCGACGGACACAACCAACCGCTGGACTGGCCAACGCTGGCCGAGCAGTTGATTCCTTACGTACAGCAGCTCGGCTTCACGCATATCGAATTGCTGCCGATCACCGAACACCCGTTCGGCGGTTCCTGGGGCTATCAGCCGCTGGGCCTGTATGCGCCCACCGCGCGCCATGGCAGCCCGGACGGCTTTGCGCAGTTCGTCGATGCCTGTCACCGCGCCGGGATCGGCGTGATCCTGGATTGGGTCAGCGCGCACTTTCCCGATGACGCGCACGGCCTGGCCCAGTTCGACGGCGCCGCGCTGTACGAGCATGCCGACCCGCGCGAAGGCATGCATCGCGACTGGAATACGCTGATCTACAACTACGGTCGGCCGGAAGTGACCGCTTACCTGCTGGGCAGCGCGCTGGAATGGATCGAGCATTACCACCTCGACGGCCTGCGCGTGGATGCGGTGGCCTCGATGCTGTATCGCGACTACGGCCGCGCCGAAGGCGAGTGGGTGCCCAACGCGCATGGCGGCCGCGAGAATCTGGAGGCGGTCGCGTTCCTGCGCCAGCTCAACCGCGAAATCGCCACCCAGTTCCCCGGCGTGCTCACCATTGCCGAAGAATCGACCGCCTGGCCGGGCGTGACCGCCGCGATCAGCGATGGCGGCCTGGGCTTCACCCACAAATGGAACATGGGCTGGATGCACGACACGCTGGGCTACATGCAGCGCGATCCGGCCGAACGTGCGCAGCACCATAGCCAGCTCACCTTCGGGCTGGTGTACGCCTTCGACGAACGCTTCGTGTTGCCGCTCTCGCACGATGAAGTGGTGCACGGCACCGGTGGCCTGCTCGGGCAGATGCCGGGCGATGACTGGCGCCGCTTTGCCAACCTGCGCGCCTACCTGGCGCTGATGTGGGCGCACCCGGGCGACAAACTGCTGTTCATGGGCGCCGAGTTCGGCCAATGGGCCGACTGGAATCACGACCAGTCGCTGGACTGGCATCTGCTGGACGGCGTGCGCCATCGTGGCATGCAGCAACTGGTGGGCGATCTCAACGCCGCACTGCGCCGCACGCCGGCGCTGTATCGCGGCAGCCATCGCGCCGACGGCTTCGACTGGAGCGTGGCCGACGATGCGCGCAACAGCGTGCTGGCGTTCGTCCGCCACGATCCTGCCGGCGGCGCACCGTTGCTGGCAGTGAGCAACCTGACCCCGCAACCGCATCACGACTATCACGTGGGGGTGCCGCGTGCCGGCCTCTGGCGCGAGATCCTCAACACCGACAGTGCCCATTACGGCGGCAGCAACCTCGGTAACAGCGGTCGCCTGGCGACCGAGCCGGTGGGCATGCATGGGCATGCGCAACGTCTGCGCCTGACCCTACCGCCGCTGGCCACGATCTATCTGCAAGCGGAGAAATAACGATGAACCAGCGCAATGCAATCACACCGGCCTGGGGCGCCTGGCCGGCGGGTGAAGGACAGGTGCGCTTTGCGCTCTGGGCTCCAGCAGCCAAGAGCGTGGACGTGGTCTTCGACGACGGCGCGCGCCGCGCGCTGCAGGCGGGACAGGACGGTTTTTTCAGCGCCGTCATCGACTGCGCTGCCAATGCGCGTTACCGCTACAGCGTCGACGGCGCTGAGCCGGTCCCGGACCCGGCCTCGCGCTGGCAGCCCGAAGGCGTGCACGGCCGCAGCGCGGTACAGCCGACCGACGGCTATGCCTGGCAAAACGCCCAGTGGCAGGGACGGCCGTGGGACGAGGCAGTGATCTACGAAGTGCATGTCGGCACCTGCGGCGGCTATGCCGGTGTGCAGGCGCAACTGCCGCAGCTGGCGGCGATGGGCATCACCGCCATCGAACTGATGCCGTTGAGCGCGTTTCCCGGCGCGCACAACTGGGGCTACGACGGCGTGCTGCCGTATGCACCGGTGGAGGCGTATGGCACACCGGACGAACTGAAGGCGCTGATCGATGCCGCGCACGGGCATGGCCTGATGGTGTTGCTGGATGTGGTCTACAACCACTTCGGCCCGGACGGCAATTACCTGCACAGCTATGCCGCGCCGTTCTTCAACGAGGACAAGCCCACCCCGTGGGGCGCGGCGATCGATTTCCGCAAGCCGCCGGTGCAGCGGTATTTTCTCGACAACGCGCTGATGTGGCTGCACGAATACGGTT
Source organism: Xanthomonas sp. NCPPB 1062 (assembly GCF_041481705.2). Taxonomy (NCBI): domain Bacteria; kingdom Pseudomonadati; phylum Pseudomonadota; class Gammaproteobacteria; order Lysobacterales; family Lysobacteraceae; genus Xanthomonas; species Xanthomonas sp. NCPPB 1062. The sequence continues at coordinate 497,162 of NZ_CM192987.1, forward strand.
TCGACGGCCTGCGCCTGGATGCGGTGCATGCGATATCGCCCAACGCGTTCCTGGATACCTTGCGCGAGACCGTCGAGGCCAGCCTGCCGGCCGGGCGGCATGTGCATCTGGTGCTGGAAAATGAGGCCAATCAGGCCTCGCAACTGCAGCGTGGCTATACCGCGCAGTGGGATGACGACTTCCATAACGCGCTGCATGTGCTGCTCACTGGCGAAGAGGAAGGCTATTACGCCGCGTTCGCCGACAAGCCGACCGAGCACCTGGCGCGCGTGCTGGGCGAAGGGTTCGCCTATCAGGGCGAGCCGGACCCGCGCGGGCATGTGCGGGGCGAACCCAGTGGCGCCTTGCCGCCGCACAAATTCGTGGTGTTTGCGCAGAATCACGACCAGATCGGCAACCGCGCCCGCGGCGAGCGGCTGAGCGTGCTGGTGTCGCCGCAACGCTTGCGCGCGGCCTTGGCGCTGACCGCATTGACGCCGATGATTCCGCTGTTTTTCATGGGCGAACCGTGGGGCGCCAAGCAACCGTTCCTGTTCTTCACCGACTTCGGCCCACCGTTGGACGATGCGGTGCGCGAAGGCCGCCGCAAGGAGTTCGCGCACTTCGCCGCATTTGCCGATGAAGCCCAGCGCGCCACCATTCCCGATCCGAACAGCCATACCACGTTCGCGGCATCGCGTGCGCCGATCGCTGACGCCGCGCATGGCGACGGCGCGCAGTGGGCAAGCTGGTTCACGGCGCTGCTGGACGTGCGTCGTCGCTGGCTGGTGCCGGGCCTGGCGCAAGCGCGCGCCGTGCGTGCCAGCGTGCTTGCCGATGGCGCGGTGGCCGCCACCTGGGAGCTGCCGGGCGGGCTGTGGCATATCGCCTTCAATGTCGGCACCCAGCCGGTGCCGTTGCCGCCGCTGCGCGGACGCGTGGCGCATGTCGAAAACGTGGCTGCCGATGCGCGGGAACTACCGGTCGATGGCTTCATCGCCTGGCACGAGGCGCAGGCATGAGTACGCGCGATCCGGGCGGGCATGATCTCAACACCCTGGCCGCCGCGGCCGGGGTGATGGTGGATTGGGTGGATGCCAGCGACCAGCCGCGGCAGGTCTCCGAGCAATCGGTGCATGCGGTGCTCAGCGCGCTGGAACTGCCGGCCGCCACCGCGGCGCAGCGCACCGACAGCCTGCGCCGCTGCCAGGCGCAGGCCGACGAGCCGGCGCCGTTGCTGACGGTGCAGGTGGGTCAGCCGCTGCCGTTGCGCGTGGCGGCACACGCCAGTGGCCGCTGGAGCGACGACAGCGGCGCCAGCGAAGACGTGCGTGCCGATGCGCAAGGGCGCCTGCGCGCGCCGCAGCGTTTCGGTTACTGGACGCTGCAGATCGGCGCGATTACCCAGCAGGTGGCCGTGGCGCCGCCACGTTGCTTCAGTGTGGCCGATGCCTGTGGCCAGCCATCGCCGCGTGCCTGGGGCATGGCGCTGCAGGTGTATTCGGCACGCAGCCTGGATGACGGCGGTATCGGCGATGCCGCCGGCACGGTGGAATGGTTGCGGCACGCGGCCTTGGCCGGCGCCGACGCCCTGGCATTGAGTCCGGTGCACGCCGCGCGCCCGGTGAGCGGCGGCTACAGCCCGTATTCGCCCAGCGATCGGCGCTTTCTCGATCCCTTGCATGCCGCGCCGGTGCGCATCCTGGGCGAACTGGCGCTGGATGCCATCAACGCGGTGCCCGGCCTGCGCGAACGTTTCGATGGCTTGCATAACGCTGCATTGATCGATTGGCAGGCCTCGGCGCACGCCAAGTGGGAATTGCTGCGCCAGTTGTACACGCGCGTTTCGCCCGATCATGCCGATCTCGTCGCCTTCCGCAACGCAGGCGGCGCGGCGCTGGAGGGCTTTGCACGCTTTGCTGCGCAGGATTTCGGCGACAACGATCCGCAGCTGCATGTGTTCACGCAATGGCTGGCGGCGCGCAGCTGGTCCGATGCGCAGCGCGAGGCGCACGAGCGCGGCATGAAGATCGGTTTGATCGCCGATCTGGCGGTGGGCTTCGACCCCAACGGCGCCGAAGCCGCAGCGGCGGCCGACACCGTATTGCGCGGGCTGGTGCTGGGCGCGCCGCCGGATGCCTTCAATGCCGATGGCCAGCATTGGGGCATCGGGGCGTATTCGCCCACGGCGCTGCGGCGCAGCGGCTACGCGCCGTATATCGCGCTGCTGCGTGCGGTGCTGCGCGACCGCGGCGGCATCCGCATCGACCACATCCTGGGCCTGATGCGGCTATGGGTGGTCCCCGATGGCGCCAGCTCCAATGAAGGTGCGTATCTGGCTTATCCGCTGCACGATCTGCTCAACCTGCTGGCGCTGGAATCGTGGCGGCACCGGGCGATCGTCATCGGCGAGGACCTGGGCGTGGTGCCGCCGGGCATCCGCGAAGAACTCTCGCAGCGTGGAGTGATGGGCATCGATGTGTTGATGTTCACCCGCGACGACGATGGCGCATTCGTCTCGCCGGCGCTGTGGCGGCCGGATGCGATCGCCACCACCACCACGCACGACCTGCCCACGCTCACCGGCTGGCGCACCGGCCGCGATATCGAATGGCGGCGCAAGCTGGAATTGATCCAGCCCGCGCAGGCCAGCGACGATGCCGCCGCGCGCAACAAGGACGTGGCACGGCTGGATGCCGCTGTCGAACTTGCCGGCCTGAGCAGTGCGCACGACCCGCTGCTGGGCGCATTGCGCTTCACCGCCACCAGTGTCTCGCCGCTGGCCTTGTTGCCGGTGGAAGACGCGCTGGCCCTGGACGAACAACCCAACCTGCCGGGCACCGTCGAAGTGCATCCCAACTGGCGTCGACGCCTGCCCGATCCCTTGCCGCATGCGCGCCTGCATTCGGCGCTGCACGGCTTTGCCGAGGCGCGTCGCGTCGCGGCCGTTTCGGAACCGCATCCATGATCGATCTTCGCGCCACCGCCCGCCTGCAGCTGCATGCCGGCTTCACCCTGCACGATGCGCTCGCGCAGGTGCCGTACTACGCAGGCCTGGGTATCAGTCACCTGTACCTGTCGCCGATCGGCACGGCCGTGCCGGGCTCCACCCACGGCTACGACAACATCGACCCCACCGCGGTCAATCCCGAACTGGGCGGCGAAGACGCCCTGGTGGCGCTCTCGCAGGCCGCGCGCGAACACGGCATGGGTCTGATCGCCGACATCGTACCCAACCACATGGCCACGCATGCGCAGAACGCGTGGTGGTGGGATGTGCTGCGCAATGGCCGCAGCGCCAGGCACGCCGACTGGTTCGACATCGACTGGCGCGCGCCCGGGCGCGACGGCAAGCTGTGGCTGGCGGTGCTGGATCGCCCGTATGCGACAGCGCTGGCCGAAGGCCTGATCACGCTGGTGATCGAAAACGACGGCAGCGCGGCGTTGGCGCATTACGACCAGCGTTACCCGATTCGTCCGCAGACGCTGGACATCCCCGAGAAAGCCGCACGTGCGCAGTGGCTGCGCGACTACAACGACGGCGCCAAACGCGGCGACGGCCGCCTGCACAAGTTGATCGAACGCCAGCCGTATCGCCTGAACTGGTGGCGCGTGGGCAACGACATGCTCAACTACCGCCGCTTCTTCGATATCACCTCGCTGGTGGCCTTGCGGGTGGAATTGCCGGCGGTGTTCGACGCGGTGCACGCGTTGCCGCTGCGGCTGGTGGCCGAAGGCCATCTGGACGGCTTGCGCATCGACCACGTGGACGGGCTGACCGACCCCACCGGCTATGTGCGCAAGCTGCGCAGCCGGCTGGATGCGGCCGGCCGCACGCGTGGGCTCAAGCCCGGCACGCTGGGCCTGTACCTGGAAAAGATCCTCGCACCGGGCGAGCACCTGCCAGCCGACTGGCCGTGCGATGGCACCACCGGTTACGACTTCATGGACCAGGTGGGCGGCGTGCTGCACGATGCGGCCGGCTTCCGGCCATTGGCGCGTGCCTGGCAGAAGGTGAGCGGGCGCAGCGGCGATTTCGCGCAGGAAGAACGCACCGCCCGCGACGAAATCCTGCGTGGCCCGCTGCAGAGCGAATTCAATCGCGCCGTGGGTGCGTTGTCGGCGTTGGCGCGGCTGGATCCGCCCACGCGCGAGTTCAGCCCGCAGATGCTGGCGCGCGGCTTGTGCGTGCTGCTGCGCTGGTTCCCGGTGTACCGCACCTATGCCGGCGCCAAGGGCATCACCGGCAGCGAAGCGGAGCGATTGCACGCTACCTCCGCAAAGGCGCGCGAGGGGATGCCGGAATCGATCGTGGCGGCCGTGGATGCGATCGAGCGGTGGTTGCTCGACGATGCCGGCGCAGACCGTGCGCAGATCGCCTTGCGGCGCATCCTGCGCCGTCGCGTGGAGCAGCTGTCCGCACCGCTCAATGCCAAGTCGGTGGAGGACACCGCGTTCTACCGGCACGGCGTGCTGCTGTCGCGCAACGAGGTCGGCAGCCACCCGACCCATTTCGCCAACGAATCGGCCGAGTTCCACGCGCAGAATCTCGAGCGTGCCAAGCATTACCCGCGCGCGTTGCTGGCCACCGCCACCCACGACCACAAGCGTGGCGAAGACCTGCGCATGCGGCTGGCGGTGTTGTCCGAGCAACCGCGCTGGTGGGTCGAGCAGAGTGCCCAGTTCGATGCGCTGGCCGACGCGCTGGAATCGCCGGCCCTGGCCGGGGGCGACCAGCAGATGTTGTGGCAGACCCTGGTGGCGGCGTGGCCGATCGGCCTGGGCGCCGACCAGACCGAGCCGCTTGCCGGCTACGCCGAGCGCATCGCGCAATGGCTGCTCAAGGCGGTGCGCGAAGCCAAGCTGCACACCAGCTGGACCGACGGCTCGCCGGCCTATGAGCACGCCGTGCAGGCCACCGTGGAGCAGGTGCTGTGCAGCCGCGCCGGGCTGCCGCTGCGGCGCGCGCTGTTGCGCGCAAGCAACTACATCGCCGCCGCCGGCGCGCGCAACAGCCTGGTGCAAACCACCTTGCGCCTGACCGTGCCCGGCGTGCCCGACCTGTACCAGGGGACCGAAGGCTGGGATCTGTCGTTGGTGGATCCGGACAACCGCCGCCCGGTGGATTACGTCCAGCGCCAGCAGTGGCTGCAGCAGGCGCGCGACTTCTCCGGGTTGCTGCGCAGCTGGCGCGATGGCGCGGTCAAGGCGCGCCTGACGACGCTGTTGCTGCAGTTGCGCCGCGAATTTCCAGCGCTATTTGCGAAGGGCGACTACCAACCCTTGAACGTGGCGGTCGGCGGCGATGCACAGGCGCTGGCATTCCGTCGCCAGTATCGCGGTCAGTCGCTGGTGGTGGCCGTCACGCGGCTGGGCGCCGGCGTCGAAGGCGATGGCGATCTGCCGTTGCTGGTGGCGCCTGCCACCTGGGGTCAGGCGTCGTTGGCATTGGGCGAGGGCACATACCGTAATGTGCTCGATGGCAGCACGCTGCAGTCGCAGCGCGGCCGCGTGGCGCTATCCACGCTGTTTGCACGTGCGCCGGTGGCAGTGTTGTTGTCCCAAGAAAATTGACCCCTGAGAGAAACGTACGCAATGAATGACATGGAACGGCAGGCGCGGCTTGCCCAGTTGGCACGGGAGATTTGGGAGGCGGAGGGCCGCCCGGACGGGCACGCGGACCGCCATTGGGCCATGGCCGAGCGGTTGGTGGAGGCCGAGGAGCGCGCCGCCGAACAGGCCGCCGAATACGCGGCCACCCCGATCGCTGCACGCCAGTAACGGCGCGTCTGGCAGCGTGCATGGGCCGGCCTGCTGCGCGCCGGCCCGTGTGCTGCGGACTGCGCCGCCAGTGCAAAATCGCGCACCGTTTGCGTTCACCGTTCTAAGGAGTCACCGATGGCCACTCGCAAGTTCACCCAGCGCTCGCGCATTCGCGAAGGCCGTCCCAACCCGCTCGGTGCCACCTGGGATGGGTTGGGCGTCAACTTCGCGCTGTATTCGCGCAATGCCACCCGGGTGGAGCTGTGTCTGTTCGACGAACGTGGCCGCGAACAGGAGCGCATTGCGCTCCCCGAATACACCGACGAGGTCTGGCACGGTTATCTGCCCGACGCACGGCCCGGCCAGTTGTATGGCTACCGCGTGCACGGGCCATATGCGCCCGATGCCGGGCACCGCTTCAACCACAACAAATTGCTGCTGGACCCGTACGCCAAGCAGATCGTTGGCGAACTCAAATGGGCGCCGCACCTGTTCGGCTACATCATCGGCCATCGCGACAAGGACCTGAGCTTCGACCGCCGCGACAGCGCCGCGTTCATGCCCAAATCCGCCGTGATCGACCCGGCCTTCACCTGGGGCCAGGACCGCCCGCCGCAGACGCCCTGGAACCGCACGGTGATCTACGAAGCGCACGTGCGCGGGCTGAGCATGCTGCATCCGGCGGTGCCGCCGGAAGAGCGCGGCACCTTTTCGGCGCTGAAGACCGACGAATTGATCGACCACATCAGTTCGCTCGGCGTCACCGCCGTGGAATTGCTGCCGGTGCATGCGTTCGTGGACGATCAATATCTGCTGGAAAAAGGCCTGCGCAATTACTGGGGCTACAACACGCTGGGCTTTTTTGCCCCGCAGGCGCGTTACATGTCCACGCGCACGGTGGCCGAGTTCAAGCAGATGGTGGCGCGCCTGCATCACGCCGGCCTGGAAGTGCTGCTGGACGTGGTCTACAACCACACTGCCGAAGGCAACGAGCTCGGGCCCACGCTCTCGTTCAAGGGCATCGACAACGCCAGCTATTATCGCCTGGCCGACGATCGCCGCTTCTACATCAACGACACCGGCACCGGTAACACCTTCGACCTCACCAATGTCGGCGCGCTGCGCATGGTGATGGATTCGCTGCGTTACTGGGTGCAGGAGATGCACGTGGACGGCTTCCGTTTCGATCTGGCCAGCATCCTGGGCCGCGAACGCTATGGCTTCGATCCGTCCGGCAGTTTCCTGGATGCGGTGCGCCAGGATCCGGTGCTCAGCCAGACCAAGCTGATCGCCGAGCCGTGGGATATCGGCCCCGGCGGTTATCAGGTGGGCAATTTCCCGCCCGGCTGGGTGGAATGGAACGACAAGTTCCGCGACAACGTGCGCGCGTTCTGGCGCGGCGACAGCGGCCAGCTGGCCGAGTTGGCCACGCGCCTCACCGGCTCTGCGGACCTGTTCAATCACAGCGGCCGCCGCCCCACCGCATCGGTCAATTTCGTCACCGCGCATGACGGCTTCACCCTGCGCGATCTGGTCAGCTACGAAACCAAGCATAACCTCGCCAATGGCGAAGACGGCAGGGACGGCAGCGACCACAACATCTCTTCTAACTATGGCGTGGAAGGCGAGACCAACGACCCGGCGATCAAGCAGCTGCGTCGCCAGCAGATGCGCAACCTGCTCGCCACCTTGCTGTTGTCGCAGGGCACGCCGATGCTGCTGGCCGGCGATGAGTTCGGCCACAGCCAGAACGGCAACAACAACGCGTATTGCCAGGACAACGAGCTGACCTGGATCGACTGGACCGCTGCCACCAAGGCTGCCGCCGCCGACCAGGCCGCATTCGTGCGCCGGTTGATTCGTATTCGGCAGCGCTACCCGCTGTTGCATCGTGCGCGTTTCTTCGACGGCAAGTTCGACGAAGCGCTGGGCCTGAAGGATCTGACCTGGCTGGCGCCCAACGGCACCGAGATGGATGAAGCCGCCTGGCACGACCCGGAAGCGCGCGCATTGATGCTGCGTCTGGATGGCCGCTCGCCGACCACCGGCCTGCGCGAGATTGCCGCCAACGTGACCTTGCTGATGCTGATCAATGCCGCCTCTACCGCGGTGTCGTTTACGCTGCCGGCCATGCATGACGAACATTGGCGCGTGCTGGTGGACACCGCGCGCCACGGCGGCCGTGTGGTGGCCGGTGGCAGCGAATGGAAGGCCCCGGCGCATTCGCTGACGCTATTGGCGGTGGAGCGCGATCGCATCGTCAGCAGTGCGCGGATCGTCTCCGAAGGCGCGCGCTGATGGCGAGGATGGCCTGATGGATGTCTTGTTGGCAGGGGCGACCGGCCTGGTCGGCAGGCACGTGCTGCAGCAATTGCTGGGCGATACGCGCTGCACCGGCGTGGTGGCGATGACGCGGCGGCCGCTGGCGCAGATCCATCCCAAGTTGCGCAATCAGGTGATCGACTTCGAACGGCTCGAGCACTGGACGGCACCGCGCATGGAAGCGGCCATCTGTGCGTTGGGGAGCACGATGAAACAGGCCGGCTCGCGCGATGCGTTCTATCGTATCGACCACGATTACCCGCTGGCCATCGCGCGCGCCGCCTGCGCACAAGGTACCTCGGTGTTCGTGCTGAACTCGGCGGCCGGCGCCAACGCGCAGTCGCGCATCTTCTACAGCCGCGTCAAGGGCGAACTGGAGCGCGATCTGCGCCAGATCGGTTTCCCCTCGCTCACCTTCGTACGCCCCGGCCTGATCGGCGGCGAACGCGAAGAGCGCCGCACCGGCGAGCACATCGGCAGCGTCGTCCTTGGCGCGCTCGGCCCGCTCCTGCCACGTCGTTTTCGCATCAATCCGGCCGAACGGATTGCCGCGGCGATGGTGTCAGCTGCGCTGGCACCGGCACGGGGTGAGCACAGCATCGAGGCGGCGGAGTTGGCTGGCTAACGGGATCTCGTCGCTTCGGCGTGGGGACATCGGATACAGGCGAAACGCCGCCGTGTCGTCGAGCGTGACTGCGCGCGAGGACGCGTTACCGATGCAGCTGGGTCGCGCGCAGGCACGCTCCTACGAGTCCGCGAGCAGCCGATCGGTATCTCCGTCAGCAGAGATGGTGCTTACACGCCCAGCGACTGCCCGCCATCCACGGCCAACACTTGCCCGGTGATCCAACTCGCCTGTGGCGATGCCAGAAACAACGCGGCATCGGCAACATGCTGCACCTGTCCGAAGCCGCCGAACGGGATGCTGTCGCGGATGCGTGCGTAGAGCTCCGGCTCCTCGCGGCTGCGTTTGTCCCACAGACCACCTGGAAATTCGATCGAGCCAGGCGAGATCGCATTGACGCGGATGCGCTCGCGCGCCAGCTCTGCAGCCAGGGTGCTGGTGTAGTAATTGAGCGCGGCCTTGGCGGTGGAATAGGCGATCGCGCGCGGGGTGGGGCGTTGCGCATTGATCGAACTGATGTTGAGGATCACCGCAGCCGCGCTGCGGCGCAGATACGGCAACGCGGCGCGGTTGCAGCGCACTGCGGCCATCAGGTCGACATCCAGGCCCGCCTGCCAGCTTGCATCGTCGTTGCCATGGCCAAAGCCGGAAGCATTGTTGATGACCACGTCCAGGCCGTCCAGCGCCTGTGCTGCAGCGTGCACGTAGGCATCGATCTGCGTGGCGTCTGCCAGGTCGCAAGGCAGTGTATGCACCGGGGTGCCATGCGCTGCCAGTGCGTCTGCTGCGTGTGCAAGACCGGCGGCATTGCGTGCGCAGATCGAAACCTGCGCGCCATGACGCACGAAGCCTTCTGCGATCGCCAGGCCAATGCCACGGCTGCCGCCAGCGATCAGCACGCGTTGCGGACGAACTGCGGTGTTTGACATGGCGGCTGCTCGGTTTGGATGGCCGTATTATCCGATAGCCGCGGGCCACGGGGTCGCCACGCGTATCGCAAGTGCGGCACGGACGACGATCGCCCTGCATGTTTGCGCTGCACCGGACCATTGGCCTCAGCCGTTTGCATCGCCGCATTGCGCAGCGCCGCAGAAAACAGACATGCGCAAACGCACGCGGAACCGCCGCGTACGGTGGCGATCGCTGTCATATCGCTGCCATGGACGATCGGCGCTGCATGCCCCGCCTGCCTCATCACTGCCGGCGATCAGCTCATGCGTTTTTGCTTGCCCGGCGCTAACCAAACGTTTACACATCGGCGGCGCGCTGCGGGCACAACGTGCGGGTCATTCAGCGGGATTTGCACATGGAAACCCATATCACCGTGATCGGCGCCGGCTTCTGCGGCACCGCGCTGGTCCGTGCGCTGGCGCAGACGGCCGATGCGCAGGTACGCATCACCCTGGTCGGCGTGGCCGAGACCTTTGGCAGCGGGATCGCCTACGGCGCAGCGCGGCCAGAGCATCTGCTCAACGTGCGTGCCAAGGACCTGGGCATCGACGCACAGGCGCCCGGTGCCTTTGCCGATACGCTGCACCTGGGCGAGAGCGGGCGGCTGGAATTCCTGCCGCGGCTGGCGTACGGCGACTATCTGCGCAGCGAACTGGATGCAGCAGTGAGCAGTGCGCAGGCGTCGGTCATGCGGCTGTCGCAGGAAGCGGTGGCGGTGGAGCGCGTGCGCAAGGGGTTCCGCGTGTTTCTGGCCAATGGCGATGCCTTCCAGAGCGATCGCGTGGTGCTGGCGGTCGGCGCACTGCAACCGCAGGCGCTGGCGGGTATCGGCCCGCGCTTGAGCGTGCATCCGCGTTACATCGGGTGGCCGTGGCAGGGCGACGCATTGGCGCGGCTGTCGCCGGACGACGATGTGCTGATCGTCGGTACCGGGTTGACCATGGTGGACGTGGCGCTGACCTTGCACACACGAGGGCATCGCGGCCGCCTGCTGGCGATTTCGCGGCGCGGACTGGCACCGCAGGCGCATCTGCGCCAGCCCGGCGCGCCATTGGAATTGCCGCCGCATCTGCAGCGTGCGCTCAAGGACGCCGACCTGCGTGGCCTGCTGCGCGGAGTGCGTCAGCTCAGTGCGGTGGTCGACGATTGGCGTCGCGTGGTGGATGCGCTGCGCCCGCATCTGCAGCCGCTGTGGCAGCGCCTGGAACTTCCCCAGCGTGCACGCTTTTTGCGGCACCTGCGCCCGTACTGGGAAGTGGCGCGCCATCGCGTGGCGCCCGGTGCGGCCGAACAGCTGGCGCAACTGCAGGCATCGGGCCAGTTGCAGATTGTCTCTGCGCGCTTGCTGCGGGCGCGCTGGGTGCCAGATGGCGTGGAGGCGGTGATCCGCCCGCGTGGTGCTGCCGACGCGCAGACCGGTCATTACGATGCGGTAATTCGCGCTACCGGGCTGGATACCGACATCGATCGCACCAGCGATCCCTTGATCGCCGGCATGCGCGAAGCCGGTCTGTTGCGGGCCGATCCCTTGGGCCTGGGCGTGGACACCGATGCGCAGTTGCGCGTCCGTGACAGCGCCGGTCAGATCGTGCCGGGACTGTATTGCGTCGGGCCGCTCTTGCGGGGGCGTTACTGGGAAATCACCGCCGTGCCCGAGTTGCGCGTGGCCACGCGTGCATTGGCCGACCGCTTGTTGCTGGGCGCAACGCCGGCATTACAGCCCACGCCCGAGCACGTGCCGCGCGAGGTCAACGCGCGGTTGTAGATGTGGTAATTGACGAGATCTTTGACGATCTTGACCTGCGCATCGCGCCGCCCGCGCATGCGCAGTGATGGCCGACCTCTGGATCTGTGCGCGGCGTCCGCCGGCGAGCGCACTCATGCCGCGCGATGCGTAGTGCCGCGCGCTCATGCAGGCCGAACTGGGTCATGTTGGCGGTCCTGGGCGCATGCAAGCCCAGGCCGTCGCATCCATTTCCCCGCCTGGAGTCCGCCATGCCACGTCTTGTTTCTGCCGCGCTGTTCGCCACGCTGTGCGCGTGTGCGCTGCCTGCCCTGGCCACCGAATCGCTGAACAACCGCGCCGAAGTTCTCGCTGCCCTGGACGCCGGCTACGACGTCAGTGTGAGCACCGACCTTGCACGTTGCACGCCCGAAGAAGGCACGCCGGCCACGCAGACCCGCGGCGGCCGCCACATCGACGCCTATCGCATCACCGCCGACGGTACCGTGGCCTTTTCCGATGCGCATTTTACCGTGGCCAACGACGGCAAGCCGATCCAGCAATTCATGCGCTACCAGCTGCGCCCGGATGACACGCTGCGCTTCACCACCTACATGTACGACTTGCCGGGCCTGCAGCAACGCGGGCCGGTGCTGGCGTATCAATGCAAGATCAATGCAGGCGTGCGCTTCCATGCCGATTGAGCACGGCTGACAAGCCGTTTGCTGACCCTGTCGGCCAGCTCTTGCGGTTGCGTGTAGCCGGCGACATCGGTAGCGGTGGCGTGCCACCTGCGCAGACGCCCATCAACGTCAGCGTGGCGTGTCATTCACTTAGTTGCTGTCGTGTCGTCTTGGTGACGGTTGCTGTCCACGGCGACAGCGATCGCAGCAGGACCCGCACCGCCGGCCTGCCAACCGCCGCCCAGCGCCTTGAAGGTCGCAACCGCGCTGCGCGCCGCGTCGGTACGCGCCTGCACCTGCGCGTCGGAGGCGCGTAGCAGGCTGTCGTCGGCGTTGAGCACTTCGATCAGGCTCACCGTGCCTTTTTCGTAGGCCAGCGCAGAGGCGCCGCGTGCCTTGCCGAGTGCATCCACGCCCTGCGTCAGCACCGCTGCCTGCTGCTCGCGTTTGATCAGTGCGGTGAATGCGTTTTCGACGTCTTCGGTGGCGCGCAATACCGCAAGGCGATAAGCCGCCAATTGTTCGGCTTGCTGGCCTTTGGCCTGTGCGATCTGTGCGTTGATGCGGCCGAAGTCGAACAGCCGCCAGCGCAGGCCGAGTACGCCGGACGACTGCGCGGCGTCGCCGGTAAACAGGTTCGCACCGGAGATGGCGGTGGCGCTGCCAAGCAGGCCGCTCAGCGAAAACTTGGGGTAGTACTCGGCCATCGCCACGCCGATACGCGCATTGGAGGCGGCCAGCCGACGCTCGGCCACGATCAGGTCGGGCCGGCGCCGTAGCAGGTCGCCGGGGGTGCCGCTGCCGGCGATCTGGGGGGCTGGCGGAATGGGTTTGGTCGCCGACAGCTCGGCACGGTGCGTGCCGGGCGGCACGCCAAGCATCACGTCCAGCGCGTTCATTGCCGCAACCAGGCCGGCTTCCAGAGGCGGCACGCCGGCCTGCGCCTGCGCGAGTGCGCCCTGGGCCTGCTGCAGTTGCAGCTCGGCGGCAAGGCCTTTGCCGTGCAGCAGCGTCACCATCGAAACCAGCCCTTGCTGGGTGGCGACCTGGCGCTGCGCCATGTCCAGCCGCGCCTGCAAGCCGCGGACGCTGATGTAGATATCGGCGGTCTGCGCGGCCACCGCCAGACGGGTGGCCGCGGCGCCGGCTTCGGTGGCCTGGTAGTCGGCCAAGGCCGCCTGGCGGCCGCGGCGCAGGCCCCCGAACAGATCCAGCTCCCAGCTGGCGCCCAGGTTGGCTTCGTACACGCTGGCATGGCGGTCGAAGTTGGGCGTGCTGTTGAGCACCTGGCCCAGTGGGGTTTCCAGCGATTGGTAGGCACGCGTGGCGCTGCCGCTCACGTTGCCCGCCGGTAGCAGCGCGGCAGTGGCGGCGGTCAGCCCGGCGCGCGCCTGGGCCACGCGTGCGCCGGCCTGGGCCAGGTCCAGGTTTTGCGCCAGCGCCGCATTGATGTAGCGGCTCAGGTCGGGATCGTTGAAGCCGTCCCACCAGGTCGACAGGTCGGCTGGCACTGCGGCCTGGCGCTGCGCGATATCCGCTTGGCCGATGTAGCGGTCCGGCAGCGGCACCTCCGGCCGGGCGTAGTCGGGACCAACCGCGCAACCTGTGACGAGGCTGGCGGCAACGAACACTGCGAGGGTGCGGAGTGACGACATGGGCGGGGCCGGAATGACGAGTGGTAAGTGACTATAATACGAAATAGTCACTTTTGTAAGTCGGCAACGACGGCGCTAAGCTGTCGCGATGAGCAAAGCATCCAACTATCCCGTGTCGGGCCGCGGCCCGGCCGACCATGACGTTCGCGACCAGATCGTGGTGGCCGCCACCGAGCATTTCAGCCGCTACGGCTACGAAAAGACGGCCGTGTCCGACCTGGCAAGGGAGATCGGTTTTTCCAAGGCCTACATCTACAAGTTCTTCGAATCCAAGCAGGCCATCGGCGAGATGATCTGCTCGCATTGCCTGGGGGAGATCGAGGCCGAGGTGCTGGCTGCGGTGTCTGCCGCGGCGTCGCCGCCAGAGAAATTGCGTAGCCTTTTCAAGGCGATTATCGAGGCGAGCCTGCGGCTGTACTCGCGCGAGCGCAAGTTGTACGAGATCGCCACGTCGGCCGCGACCGAGCGCTGGCCGCCCGTCATTGCGTACGAGGGCCACATCCAGGCACTGCTGCAGGACATTCTGGTGCAAGGGCGCCAGAACGGTGACTTCGAGCGCAAGACGCCGCTGGACGAACTGACCCAGGCCACCTATCTGGTGATGCGCCCCTACATCAATCCGGTGCTGCTGCAGCACAGCCTGGATCATGCCGGCGACGTGCCGCTGCTGTTGTCCAGCCTGGTATTGCGAAGCCTGTCGCCGTAAAAAGATGTTTGTGACTATTGACTGATTTAGTCACAAGTCTCAGGATGCGAGCCTTCATCCGATCGCTCCGGGATTGCCATGCGTCGCCGCCGCCTTGTCGCTTTTACCTTCCTCTGTGTCTTGCCGCTGGCGCTGAGCGCCTGCGGCGGCAAGGCGCAGCCCGATCCACGGACCGCCGCGCCGCGGGTGCGGGTTGCCACGGCTGGCGATGCCAGCGCTGCGGTGCGCACCTTCTCCGGCACGGTAGCGGCGCGCGTGCAGAGCGACCTGGGGTTCCGGGTGGCCGGCAAGGTGTCCGAGCGGCTGGTCGATGCCGGGCAGAGCGTCAAGCGCGGGCAACCGCTGATGCGTATCGACCCGGTGGATCTGCAACTGGCTGCGCGTGCGCAGCAGGACACGGTGGCCGCCGCGCGCGCCCGGGCGCAGCAGACCGCCGAAGATGAAGCCCGGTACCGCGACCTGCGCGGTACCGGCGCCATCTCGGCTTCGGCCTACGACCAGATCAAGGCCGCCGCCGATGCGGCCAGGGCGCAGCTGAGCGCCGCCCAGGCCCAGGCTGACGTGGCGCGCAACGCCAACCGCTACACCGACCTGGCGGCCGACGCCGACGGCGTGGTGATGGAAACGCTGGTCGAGCCGGGCCAGGTGGTTGCGGCCGGGCAGCCGGTGGTGCGGCTGGCGCACGCCGGCCCGCGCGAAGCGGTGATCCAGCTGCCGGAAACCCTGCGCCCGCAGGTCGGCTCGGTGGCCCAAGCCACGCTGTTCGGCAACGCCGCCGTCACCGTGCCGGCCACCTTGCGCCAGCTGTCCGAGAGCGCCGACCGGCTCACCCGCACCTTCGAGGCACGCTACGTGCTGGACGGCGCGCTCGCACAGGCACCGCTCGGCACCACGGTCAGCGTGCGCGTCCCCGGCGGCACCGCCTCCGGGAACCAGGCCGGCCTGCAGGTACCGCTGGCCGCGCTGTTCGACGCCGGCAAGGGGCCGGGCGTGTGGGTGATTGCCGGCAACCCGACCAGGGTGAGCTGGCGGCCGGTGACGGTGCTGGGCCTGGACGATGACCACGCCAACGTGGCCGGCAAGTTGGCACGCGGCGAGCGCATCGTGGCGTTGGGGGCGCATCTGTTGCGCGAAGGCGAGCAGGTACGCATTGCCGGCGAAGGCGTGGCCGGTAGCAGCGCGGCCACTGCTGGCAGCACCGCCAAGGCGGCAGGAGCGCAGCCGTGAGCGAGGGCCGGTTCAATCTCTCGGCGCTTGCCGTGCGCGAGCGCTCCATCACGCTGTTTCTGATCTTCCTGATCTCGCTGGCCGGCCTGGTGGCGTTTCTCAAGCTCGGTCGTGCCGAGGACCCGGCATTCACCATCAAGGTGATGACGATCGTGACCGCCTGGCCCGGTGCCACGCCGCAGGAAATGCAGGACCAGGTGGCCGAGAAACTCGAAAAGCGCATGCAGGAATTGCGCTGGTACGACCGTACCGAAACCTACACGCGTCCGGGTCTTGCGTTTACGACGCTGACCTTGATGGACAGTACTCCGCCTGGGGAGGTGCAGGAGCAGTTCTATCAGGCGCGCAAGAAGGCCGGCGATGAAGTGGCCAACTTGCCGGCCGGCGTGATCGGGCCGCTGATCAACGACGAATATGCCGACGTCACCTTTGCGCTGTTCGCGCTCAAGGCAAAGGGCGAGCCGCAGCGCTTGCTGGCACGCGATGCCGAGACCCTGCGCCAGCGCATCCTGCACGTGCCGGGCGTCAAGAAGGTCAACATCATCGGCGAGCAACCCGAGCGCATCTTTGTCGAGTTCTCGCATGAGCGTCTGGCCACGCTGGGGGTCAGTCCGCAGGACGTGTTTGCCGCACTCAACGCGCAAAACGCGTTGAATGCGGCCGGCTCGGTGGAAACGCGCGGGCCACAGGTGTTCATTCGCCTGGATGGTGCGCTCGATAGCCTGCAGAAGATCCGCGACACCCCGTTGGTCGTGCAGGGCCGCACGCTGAAATTGTCCGATATCGCCACCGTCAAACGCGGCTACGAAGATCCGTCCACCTTCATGATCCGCAGCGGCGGCGAACCGGCGTTGTTGCTGGGCATCATCATGCGCGATGGCTGGAATGGCCTGGATCTGGGCAAATCGCTCGACGCCGAAGTGGGGGCGATCAATGCCGAACTGCCGCTGGGCATGCGTCTGAGCAAGGTCACCGACCAGGCCGTCAACATCGATGCGTCGGTCGGCGAGTTCATGACCAAGTTTTTCGTCGCGTTGCTGGTGGTGATGCTGGTGTGCTTCGTCAGCATGGGCTGGCGCGTGGGCATCGTGGTGGCGGCAGCCGTGCCGCTGACGCTGGCAGCAGTGTTCGTGGTGATGCTGGCGACTGGCAAGAATTTCGACCGAATCACGCTGGGCTCGCTGATCCTGGCGCTGGGCTTGCTGGTCGACGACGCCATCATCGCCATCGAGATGATGGTGGTGAAAATGGAAGAAGGCTATAGCCGCGTTGCCGCCTCGGCGTATGCCTGGAGCCACACCGCCGCACCGATGTTGTCCGGCACCCTGGTCACCGCGGTGGGCTTCATGCCGAACGGATTTGCTGCTTCCACGGCCGGCGAATACACCAGCAACATGTTCTGGATCGTGGGCATTGCGTTGATCGTGTCGTGGGTGGTGGCGGTGGTGTTCACGCCGTATTGGGGCGTGAAGATGCTTCCCGACCTGAAGAAAGTCGAAGGCGGCCACGCAGCGATCTACAACACGCCGCGCTACAACCGCTTCCGCCAGGCGCTGGGTCGCGTCATTGCCCGCAAGTGGCTGGTCGCAGGGTCCGTGGTGGGGCTGTTCGTGCTGGCGGTCGTGGGCATGGGCATGGTCAAGAAGCAGTTCTTCCCGATCTCCGACCGGCCCGAAGTGCTGGTGGAAGTGCAGCTGCCGTACGGCACCTCGATCAACCAGACCAGCACGGCTGCCGCCAAGGTGGAAGCCTGGCTGTCCAAGCAGAAGGAAGCAAAGATCGTGACCGCCTACATCGGTCAGGGCGCGCCGCGCTTTTTCCTGGCGATGGGTCCGGAACTGCCGGACCCCTCGTTCGCCAAGATCGTGGTGCGCACCGACGACCAGCACGAGCGCGATGCGCTGAAGCTGCGCTTGCGTGAGGCGATCGCGCAAGGCCTGGCACCGGAAGCGCGCGTGCGCGTGACGCAATTGACCTTCGGCCCGTATTCGAAGTTTCCGGTCGCCTACCGGGTGAGCGGTCCGGACCCGAAGGTGCTGCGCGGTATCGCTGCGCAAGTCATGCAGGTGATGCAGGACAGCCCGATGCTGCGCACCGTCAATACCGACTGGGGCGTGCGCACACCGACCCTGCATTTCAGCCTGGACCAGGATCGCCTGCAGGCGGTGGGGCTGACCTCGGCCGCGGTCGCCCAGCAGTTGCAGTTCCTGCTCAGCGGCGTGCCGATCACGCTGGTGCGCGAGGATATCCGCAGTGTGCAGGTGGTGGCGCGGTCGGCCGGCGATACCCGTCTGGATCCGGCACGCATCGCCGACTTCACCCTGGCCGGCGGCAACGGCCAACGCGTCCCGCTGTCGCAGGTAGGTAAGGTGGATGTGCGGATGGAAGAGCCGGTCATGCGGCGCCGCGATCGCGTGCCGACCATCATGGTGGGCGGCGATGTCGACGACACGCTGCAGCCGCCGGATGTCTCGGCTGCGATCACCAGGCAGCTGCAGCCGATCATCGACAAACTGCCCAGCGGATATCAGATCAAGGAGGCCGGCTCCATCGAGGAGTCCGGCAAGGCCATCGCCGCGATGCTGCCGCTGTTCCCGATCATGCTGGCGGCCACGTTGCTCATCATCATCCTGCAGGTGCGCTCGATCTCGGCGATGGTGATGGTGTTTCTGACCAGCCCGCTCGGCCTGATCGGCGTGGTGCCGACCTTGATCCTGTTCCAGCAGCCGTTCGGCATCAATGCGCTGGTGGGATTGATTGCGCTGTCGGGCATCCTGATGCGCAACACGCTGATCCTGATCGGACAGATCCATCACAACGAAGCCGAGGGTCTGGATCCGTTCCATGCGTTGGTGGAAGCCACCGTGCAGCGTGCGCGTCCGGTGATTCTGACGGCACTGGCGGCGATCCTGGCATTCATTCCACTCACCCATTCCGTGTTCTGGGGCACCTTGGCCTACACGCTGATCGGCGGCACGTTGGCCGGCACCGTGTTGACCCTGGTGTTCCTGCCGGCGATGTATTCGATCTGGTTCAAGATCCGGCCCGATCCCGGCAAAGGGAATAACGCACCGAACATTGCCCGGCCTGCATGAAGCACTTCTGCGACGGTGGCCACGGTGCCGTCGCAGCGCAATGTCGTGCGCCATCGTCACCACCTTCCGAACGCATGCCCTGCAGGCCGCACGCGTATCGCCGATGTCTTTCTCTTGATTGAAGGAACCGCAATGCAACAGCAGACCGTTGTGCTGATCACGGGCGTGTCGTCCGGCATTGGCCGTGCCGCCGCAGAACGCTTCGCCCGAGCCGGCTGCCTCGTTTACGGCAGCGTGCGTCACCTGGCCGGTGCCACACCGCTGACGGCCGTGGAGCTGGTGGAAATGGATATCCGCGATGCCGCTTCGGTGCAGCGTGCGGTCGATGGCATCATCGCCCGCGCGGGCCGCATCGATGTGCTGGTCAATAACGCAGGCACCAATCTTGTCGGTGCCATTGAAGAAACCAGCGTCGACGAAGCGGCCGCATTATTCGACATCAACCTACTCGGCATCCTGCGCACCGTGCAGGCCGTGCTGCCGCACATGCGTGCACGCGGCCAGGGCCGCATCGTCAATGTCAGCTCGGTGCTGGGGTTCCTGCCGGCGCCGTACATGGGCGTGTATGCCGCCTCCAAACATGCGGTGGAAGGGCTGTCGGAAACGCTGGATCACGAGCTGCGTCAATTCGGCATTCGCGTGACGCTGGTGGAGCCTGCGTATACGAAAACCAGCCTGGGCAGCAATTCGCCGGTGGTGCAGGCCACCATTGCCGGTTACGACCGCGAGCGTGGCGTGGTGGCGCGGGCAGTCACGCACAGCATCGACACCGCGCCGGAACCGCATGGCGTGGCCGCCACCGTGGTGGAGGCGGCGCTGGGCAGGTGGCGCATGCGCCGCACACCCGCCGGGCAGGCATCGCTGCTGAGCAAGCTGCGCCGGTTCCTGCCCGCCAGCGCGGTGGACGGCAGCCTGCGCAAGCAGCTCGGGCTGCGGTGAGATGCGTCAGGGCGTCGATGCGGCCGTGAACGCAGGGGTGGGCCGTACGGCGCGATTGCGTCAGTCCAGGCGCGCATGCCGCCATTTGGCGGTTCTGCAGCGCCACTTGATGCTGGATTCACCGAGGATGCCGCCTTGGCCTCACAATAGGCGGCCAGTCCCCACCACCGATGTCGCCATGCGCAAGACCTACCAGCTCAACCTCGAAGGCAAGAACCGCGATCGTCTGCTGGAATCCAGCAAGCACGATATCCGCAAGTACATCCGCCGCGAGCGCCGCAAGGAGCTGCCGGCCGGCGCGGACTACTGGGACTTCGAGATGCGCTTCGGTGTGGATGAAGCCAGCGCCGTGGCACTGCCGCCGGCCGAGCTGATCCGCTCGATCAACGCACTCGTCGCCGACGGTGGCGAGCAGTTCTTCGTCGAAATCCTGCGCAAGCCGGGCAAGCGCACGCCACGCGCGCAGAGCGATCATGCGTTCGGTGATGGCGAACTGGATTTCGAGCAGGATTGAGGTTTGATCGTCGTCCCGTCGGCGGCGCACCGCTGCGGAACGAGCAGTTGCTGGCGGAATGTCGACCGTATCGCATGGACGAGCCAGGCCTCGCGCGTTGCGGATGGCAACTGGCAGGGGTGCAGGAGGCCTGCGGGGACTTGACGCTGGCGAGCGTCCTTATTGGCGAAGCGACGGGGACGCTGCCACCGGCCAACCCTGCTGGTGCTTGGTAGCGGACACTTACCGCTCGGACGCAGCGGTTCGAGCGGGCCGTGGCTGGCCGACGCTGTTGCGCCAGCGCGTTTTGCTGGGCGGTTGCGGCTTAGGCATGCTGAGCGCGTTCGGCTGCCGAGGCGGGCGGTTGCCAGGCCAGCCCGCGCTGCAGTGCGGCGGTGTGGGCGCAGTCATCACGCGCCGGTGCTACGACTGCTCGCGACGATGCGTTCGCTACTCTCAGCCCGGCTTGCCAGCCTGCGCCTGCGCCGCGGCGCGTAATTTGTCTTTCTTGCTCGGCCGCTTGCCCTTGATGCCGCCGTTGTCATCCGCTGCACGCACCGCTGCGCCGGGCGCATGGTCGGGGGCAGGCGCCTGGACCGGAGTTGGCTCGAACCCTTCGATCACGCTGGTCGGCACGCGCAGGCCCTGGCGTTTTTCGATCAGCCGCCACTGCTGGGCGCTGTCTGCCGTGACGAAGCTGATCGCCACGCCGCTGGCACCGGCGCGTGCGGTACGACCGATGCGGTGGGTGTAGTCGACAGTGGAGCGGGGCAGGTCGTAATTGAGCACGGCCGGCAAGGCGTCGATGTCGATGCCGCGCCCGGCCAGGTCGGTGGCCACCAGCACCTGCACGTCCGCCTGTTTGAAGGCGCGCAGCGTGCGTTCGCGGCGGCCCTGGCTCAATTCGCCGTGCAGCGGCAAGGCGGCGATGCCGGTCTTGCTCAGTTTCTCGGCAACCTTGTCGGCGCCGTGGCGGCTGGCGACGAAGACCAGCAGTTGCGGCCATCCGTGTTCCAGCAGCAGGTGACGCAGCAGCTGCGTAAGTTGGCCGGCATCCACTGCGATGGCGCGTTGCGCGATCGATGGTGCCTGTTCGGGCATGGCGTCGTGGGTGATACGCAACGGATCGCGCAGGCGACGCTTGGCCAGCGACGCGATGGCGGCTGGGAAGGTGGCGGAGACCAGCACGCTTTGCCGCTGCGCCGGCAGCAAGGCCAGGATGCGATCGAGCTCGGCGCCAAAGCCCAGGTCGAGCAGGCGATCGGCTTCGTCCAGCACCAGCGTGCTTACCTGCGAGAGGCCCAGCGCATTGTGCGTCACCAGGTCCAGCAGCCGCCCCGGGGTGGCGATGACGATGTCGGCGCCACCGCGCAAGGCCATCAGCTGCGGATTGATGGCTTCACCGCCGGTGGCGGCGACGATCTTCAGCCGTCGCGGCAAGGCGGCGGCCAGCGACAGCAGGGTCTGCGCAACCTGCGCGACCAGCTCACGCGTCGGTACCAGGATCAGCCCGCCCAGCACGCGC
Source organism: Xanthomonas sp. NCPPB 1062 (assembly GCF_041481705.2). Taxonomy (NCBI): domain Bacteria; kingdom Pseudomonadati; phylum Pseudomonadota; class Gammaproteobacteria; order Lysobacterales; family Lysobacteraceae; genus Xanthomonas; species Xanthomonas sp. NCPPB 1062. The sequence continues at coordinate 518,848 of NZ_CM192987.1, forward strand.
GGCGCCTGTTCCGGCGCCTGCAGGCGCTGCTGCAGCAGCGGCAAGGCATATGCCAGGGTCTTGCCCGAGCCGGTCTGCGCGGTGGCGATCAGGTCGCGTGCGGCCAGCATCGGCGGAATCATCGCGACCTGGATCGGCGTGAGCGCATGCACACCGGCCCTGGCGAGCGCGGACTCGAATACGGGCTGTAGCTGTAGCGACAGCAAATCTGCTTTCAGTGACATCGCGCGATTATCCGCGCATTGTCGACGGCGTGCATGCCGAAACGAAGTGCAGGTGCGCTGGCCGCGCATGGCGCTCCATGGCGCCGCCAAGCGGCAGTGGCAACAACCGGTGTGTCGACCCGAGGTCTGCTACGTCCAATGCGACTAATCCACGGCCGTGGCCAGTGATCGCCAGCGTTGTGGCCCTGTGCAATGTCATCTGCGATGGTCGCAGCCCTGATGGCATTGCTGGATTGGCATGCGGCTGCCGCAGGGTATTGCGCTCGGTGCTACCGAAGGTTCGCAAGGATCTACAAAGTTGCAGGCGTCGAGCGTGCCGTCAAGTGAGCGAGAGTATATTAAAAGCCGAAACATGAAGCGGTGTGCGGCTAATTAATTAAACAAATGAATGTCTCGCTAACTATCTGATGAAGTCGCCTTGCGTGTGGCAGGCCGTGTTATCTAGCTTCGATATGTGGATCAGAAGTGACCTCTGGTCCTAGCCAAGAGATTGAGTAGATACACGGCATTGGTTGACGTAGTCCTGCTGGTGTCGGCGTAACGCCCCGCTGCTTGGGGTTGCCCAATTGTAATGTGGTATTCAAACCGTTTTTCGGATCAAAGAGGTGTAATGATGAAACCGAGTCACATCGGCAACGTGCATTCTTCCTATTACGGCGGCACCGATGAAGCGGTGGGCGGCACAGCAACCGGCAGCAGCAATCGTCCGGAGCCGTTTCGCATGAGCAGGTAAACCCCGCGCTACAAGGGTTGACCAGTGCATCCCGCAGCCGACGGGTCAGCTTCGGGAGTTGGGTTGGTGTGCAAGGCGAGTCTCATCCCGTCGGTCTTGATTCAAGGGAGAAGCACGAAAAATATCCGGACGCTAAATACAAATCTTCTACTGAAAACAGGGAGATGAAGATCTCGGATAACGCGCACAAGAGTGCTGCGAACTCGTACGATATGTTTCAAGGATCTCCATTGTCCAAGAGCGATAAGAAGGGTTACGAGTCAGGAAATTACGCAAGAATTGATGGAAATAAGAAGGAAAGGAAAAAAGAGGGAAAGATGGCATTGCAACAATATGAATACTTTAGGCGTGATGCCGCCGACCCCGAAGTGAATTACGAACACAAGACGCTACGGGCGCCCAGAGGCGAAAGGGAACGTTTTCTCCGTGAGCTGAAACGTGCTGAGAAAGAACAAGGCGGTGCTTCCGGTAGTGGCAGCTGAATCGGCCAATGCGCTCGCTGCAACCAAGCGTGGCCACTGACGCTGCGAAAGACGAGAGCGTCAGTTCGTTAGCACACACAAATTTTGCGCGGCGGCCGGCACCGTGATGTCTGGAATCGGCAACTGCCTTGCGCTCGCTTAGCTGCTCCGCGCACGCATCCGTCTGCGCCAACATTGACCGGTTGCGATAGCGCGTCCTGGTCCAGCCTGCGCGGCGAGCCGGCAAGCCCGCCGCGCAAGTGCTCAGTTGGCCAACGCCAGATCGTCCAGCAAGGCGCGCAGGAAGCGCGCCGCTTCACCGCCGGTGGCGGCGCGGTGATCGAAGGTCAGCGACAGCGGCATCACCTTGTGCGTTTCCACTCCGCCCATCACCGGGGTGAGCTGGTAGCGCGCGCGGCCGGCGGCCACGATCGCCACGCAGGGCGGCACCACCACCGGCGTGGCGTAGCGGCCGGCAAACATGCCGAAGTTGGACAGCGAGATGGTGTAGCCGCTCAGCTCGGACGCGGCGATGCTGCGGCTTTCCACCTGCTGGCGCAGCCGGTTGACGCCTTCGCGAATGCCATGCGCATCCAGCATGTCGGCGTTGCGCAACGCCGGCACGAACAAGCCTTCTTCGGTATCCACGGCAATGCCGATGTCGACCTGGTGGTGCAGGGTGCGGCTGAGTGCGTCGCCGTCGAACCAGGCATTGAGTGCGGGCACCGCCTGGCAGGCGCGCACGATACCGCGCACCAGACGCACGGTGACATCGTTACCGGGCTGCCAGGCGTGCAGATCGGCATCGTCGTTGAGCGTGGTCGGCACCACCTTGGTGTGTGCATCGGCCATCACACGTGCCATGTTGCGGCGCACGCCCTTGAGTTGCTCGGGTTGGCCCTTGGCGCTGATGCCGGGCGACTGGGTGCGCATCGGCTTGCCGCTGGCCGACAGCGTGGAGCGGGCGTTGCCCTCGTCCGCCCTGCGGGCACCTTCTCCCGCAGGCGGAAGAAGGGGTGCTGTTGCGGGTCGATCCCTGCCGTCGGCAGCTCTCCCACCGTCACCGATCGGACCACCTCTCCCGCTGGCAGGAGAGGTCGGCGCGCCATGCGCGCCGGGTGAGGGCTGCGCGGTACCGGCAGCCGCTGCCTGCTTTACGTCTGCCAGCGTGACCGTGCCGTCCGGGCCGGTAGCGCGCACCTGTGCCAGGTCCACACGCAGCTTGCGCGCCAGCGCGCGCACCACCGGCATGGCGCGCACGCCGCCGACGGTAATGGCCTGCTCGCTCTGCACGGCGTTGGAGCTCTGCATCGCGCCGACCACGGTGCCGGCATCGTCGCGATCGCCGCTGCCATCGCCAGCATCGGCATCGGCAATTTCGCCGCCGTTATCGGAGGCCACCACGCGCGTGGTGTGCCCAGCCGCGCTGTCGCCGGTGCTGGGCGTGGGTGCGTGCGTCGGCGCCGGTCCATGCGAATGGCCGGTGTCCTGGCCGTCGGCGCGTTGCGGCTGCGAGGCATCCAGCGCGAACTGCGCCAGCACCGAGCCGGTCACGATCACATCGCCGGCGGCGCCGGCGAGCTTGACCACGGTCCCGGAAAACGGCGAGGGCACCTCGACCACCGCCTTGGCGGTTTCCATCGACACCAGCGGGTCGTCCAGGCGCACGGTGTCGCCCTCCTTGACGAACCATTCCACGATGGTGGCGTCGGGCAGGCCTTCGCCCAGGTCGGGCAGGTGGAAATTCTTGTTGTCGCTCATGGCAGGTTCTCTTGCGCGGCCGGCAGCTGCGGCGTGGTGTCGTCGAGGAGTTCAAGGTCGGCGGCCGGCAGCCAGCCCTGCGTGCCGTCGGCACGTTCGGACCACCACCAGCCACCGTGTTCGTGATGCAGCAACACGTCCTCGCCTGTCTGGGCATCGAGTTCGCGTGCGTCGTAATCGCGCAGGGCTTCGGCCCGGCCGTCCCCCAGCGGGCGCAACCAGGCCAGCGGCGCCCAACCGGCGCGTCCGCTATCGGTCGTGACCCAGGCAAACGCCGGCCATTCTTCGTCGCGCACGCCCACGCCAACCTGCTGGCCTGCCTGGAAGCGGACCGGGTTGGCGTAGGCGGCGCGATGGTCGCAAAGCAGACGGGCGCGCATATCAGCCGGCAGCCACCGCGCGACGTGCCGCTGCGACGATGCGCTCCACGCTCGGCAGGAACTTCATTTCCAGCCGGAACAGCGGGATATGCGTGTCGTAACCGGTGACGCGTTCCACTGGCGCCACCAGGTCGTACATCGACTGTTCGGCCAGGCGCGCGGCGATTTCCGCACCGAAACCGGCGGTGCGCGGGGCTTCCTGCACGATGACGCAGCGGCCGGTCTTGGCCACCGATTCGGCGATGGTGTCGAAGTCCAGCGGGCGCAACGTGGCCACGTCGATGACCTCGGCGCTGATGCCTTCGCCAGCGAGTTTGTCGGCCGCTTCCAGCGCCTCTTTCACCTGCGCGCCCCAGGTCACCAGGGTGACATCGGTGCCGTCGCGCAGCACGAAGCACACATCCAGCGGCAGCGCTTGCCCGTCGTTGGCCACCACTTCCTTGTACTGGCGATAGATGCGCTTGGGCTCCATGTAGATGACCGGATCCGGGTCGCGGATGGCGGCCAGCAGCAGGCCATAGGCGCGCTGCGGCGAGGACGGCAGCACCACGCGCAGGCCCGGTACGTTGGTGAAGATGGCTTCGTTGGCTTCGCTGTGATGTTCCGGCGCGCGGATGCCACCGCCCCACGGCACGCGCAGCACCATCGGGCAATGCAGGCGGCCACGGGTGCGGTTGCGCAGGCGGGCGGCGTGGCAGATCAGATGGTCGACCATCGGATACACGAAGCCGTCGAACTGCGCTTCGGCCACCGGCTTCATGCCTTGCGCGGCCAGCCCGACGCTCAGCCCGGCGATGGTGGTTTCGTCCAGCGGCGTGTCCAGCACGCGGTCGCTGCCGAAGCGTTGCTGCAGGCCGGCGGTGGCACGAAACACGCCACCGTTGACGCCGACATCCTCGCCCAGCACCAGTACCGCGGGGTCGTGTTCCAGCTCCCAGGCTAGCGCCTGGGTGATGGCTTCGATCAGGGTGATGGGCGAACTCATGGCGATCTCTCCGCGCGTTGCCGCAGCGTTGTAGGGGGCACTGGCGTGCTGCGAGGTGTCTGCGGGCACATGGGTGAGCTCATCCATGGCGCGACTCCAGCGCCATCACCTCGGCGCGCTGTGCCAGCAACTCGGCCGGCGGGTCGCCGTAGAGGTAATCGAACATCGCTTCGACCGGCTGCACCGGCGTGTTGAGATAGGCGTTGACCTCTTCGTCCACGCGCGCGCTGCATTCGGCCTTCCAGGCGTCTTCCTGGGCGGCGTCCCACAGGCCTTGCGCGGTGAGGTAGCGGCGCAGGCGCAGCAGCGGTTCGCGCGCCCAGCCCTGCTTGACCTCTTCTTCGCCGCGATAGCGCCGCGCGTCGTCGGCGGTGGTGTGGTCGGACAGGCGATAGGTCAAAAACTCGATCACCGTGCCGCCATCGCCGGCCAGTGCGCGCACGCGTGCCTGACGCATGGCTTCGAGCACGGCAACCAGATCGTTGCCGTCCACCTGCAGGCACTGCAGGCCGCCGGCCAGGCCCTTCTGCGCAAGCGTCTGCGCGCCGGTCTGCGCCGAGCGCGGCACCGAGATCGCCCAGCCGTTGTTGATCACGCACAGGATCAGCGGCAGCTTGTAGGCGCCGGCCGAATTGAGTGCGGCATAGAAGTCGGTCTTGGAGCTGCCACCGTCGCCGCAGCAGGCCACCGCAACCTGCGGTTTGCCCTGCAGCTTGAACGACAGCGCCGAGCCGGCGGCATGCAGGCACTGGGTGGAAATGGGCACGCAGATCGGGAAATCGATCGCCGCATCGGCATCGCGCGGATAGTCGCTGCCGCGCTCGTCGCCGCCCCAGTACAGCAGCACATCGCGCGGGCGCACGCCGCGTTCGAACATGGTGCCGTATTCGCGGTAGCTGGGCGCAAATACATCGCCGCTGCGCATCGAAGCGCCGATGCCCACATGCGTGGCCTCGTGGCCGATGCAGGCCGCGTAGGTGCCCAGCTTGCCGGTGCGCTGCAAGGCCACCGACTTGGTGTCGAAGGTGCGCACGAACAACATGCGCTTGAACAGGGCGAGCAGCTGTTGCGGGTTGGCGGCGTCGGCCGGAAGGTCGTCGCGGACCCATTGGCCGTCCGCGTCCATGTATTGCAGATAGTCGATCTGGAACTGCGCGGCTACGCTCATTGCGACGACACCTTCATCAAGAAGTTTCAAATGATATGAGTTGCCATGTTAAGGACGGCGAAGCAAAACGCTGTCCTGCACCGCAGCAGACAATCATGCTGGCTTGCACAAAAAAAAGGGCGCGGACCAGGCCGCGCCCTTTGTCGCAGTAGAGAACTGCGACGTGTTGCACTGCGATCAGCGGCGCCCATCACCTCCGCCGATCGGCGTGACGATCAGCGCAGTGTTGTCGGCTGGGTTGGCATCGGGCGAACGCGAGGTGGCCGTGGCCTGCACCCGCACCGCGCCGTCGGCCGGGATGGGCCTGGTAGCGACGGTCAGCTGGAAAGTTGCCTGCGCGCCGGGCAGTACCACCGCGGCGGTGCTGCAGACGAAGCGGGCCCGACGCAGCGATTGGGTCTGCTTGTCGCAACGCCAGCCTTGCGGCGGTACCAATTGCGACAACGCCGACACCGTGTTGCCTTCGATCACCAGGCCGGAGCCTTGCGCCGGTGCGGCGCCGACATTGCTCACCAGCACGCGGTAGGTGGCGCTGAAGGCGGTGGTCGGCAGGCTGCTTGGACCGTCGAAACGTACCGCCAGGTCGCTGCGGGGTTGCGCCTGTACCGTCACGCTGGCCGCATCGGTGTCGTTGCCCGACTGCGGATCGGGGGTTTGCGAAGCCGCCGATGCAGCCAGGGTCAACGTCCGTCCGGCCAACGCCGCACCCGCCTCCACCTGCACCGAGAAGTTCTGCGCGTTACCGGCTGCCAACGCTGCAATGGTGCAGGTGACCACCGTCTGGGTGCCGGTCTGCGGCGGTTGGCACACCCAGCCAGGTGCGGCGGTGACGCGTGGGCTCACTGCGGCATCGAACGCCAAGGCAACCGCAGCGAACGCCGCACTGTCGGGGCCGCGGTTTTCAACGTCCACACTGAAATCGATGCGCTCGCCTTGGGTGACCTGATCGCGCGCAGCAGTGACCGCCACGCCCAGGTCCGCATTGACCTGTTTGGTCAAGCGCAACAGCACCACGGTGGGATCGTGATCGGACAGCCGCGTCGGTGTATTGGCATCGTTACGCGCGGTACCGGGGAAGTCGGCATTGATGCGCGCGTGGCCCACCGACAGCGAGGCGATCTGCGGCGCGCGCATCAGCGCATCGTTGGCCAGGATGTGATCCAGCGACTGCACGTTGCCGTCGAAGGCGTACGAGTAGCTCTGGTCGGGCGTGTTGAACCAGGTCAGGTCGGTGTAATCCGGGTTGACCAGATCGGTGCCATCGCCGCCCACCACGGTCTGCGCATCCGGCGCCGGTTTGCCGGTGACGGTGCCCATCGCATCCACATAGCCGTCGTTGAATTCGAAGGCGTTGAAGTCGCCCATGACCAGCACTTTTTCGTCGGGATTCAGTTGCTGACGCGTTTGCAGCAGGCGCGCCAGATACTCGGCCTGCGCCTGACGTTTGGCGCGGATGCGCATGCCGGCGGCATCGTCGGTTTCGGCGCCGTTGAGCGAACGCTGATGCACCACGATGGCGGTCAGCGGCAGCACGCGGCCGTCGGCCTGGTGCACGTTGGCGGTGAGCACCAGCGGCGGGCGGTCGTTGAGCAGGCTCACGCCGCCACCCGGCTCGGTCCAGGTGGTGGTCTTGCCTTCCTGAGCGATCGAGAGAACTTCCACGCGCGCCACGCCGCCAGCGATCTGTGCGGTCTTGACCAGGAAACCGACGTCGATGCCGCCCACGTCGTTGCCTTCCTGCAGGTACGCCACGTACTTGGGATCCTGCTGGCCGGCGGCCACCGCATCGGCGTTGACGCGTGCGGCCAGCGTCTGCAGCACGCTGAGGTTTTCCACTTCCACCGTGCCCAGGATGTCGGGCGTGTGCAGGTAGTTGCGGATCGCCAGCGAGGCCTTGTTGAGGCGGGCCTGGAAGGCGGCCGGCGTGAGCACCGGTTCGCCGATCGCCGGGTCGTTCTGGTCGTCGAAGAAGCGCTCCATGTTGTAGGTCGCCACGGCCACGTCGTCGGCCTGCGGCAGCGGTGCCGGGCGTGGTTGGTCGGCACCGTTGCAGTTCACCTGCGGGGTGCGTTCCGGATACAGCGTGTAGCGGCGGAAGCTGTAATCCAGCGGGCCGACCACATCGAGCACCTGGCAGCCGGAGGCCAGATCCAGCCGCTCGGCGCCGACGCCGGCACTGCCGACCGCGATCACTTCGGGATTGGTATTCCAGCGCGGCACGCCGGCAGGCGAGCCGGCCGGCAGCGGGTCGGGCAACTGCACGCCCGGCTCGCGGTAGGCACGCGGCACGCCGGTGACCACGGCATGGAAGACGCCATTGCTGGTCGCCGTGGCGTTGGTCTCGTTGACGCTGCCGCCGGTGGGCGTATTGACGGTGAGGCTGGCGGCGGCCACGCGCATGCCTTCCAGCGCTTCGAGCTGATCGAAAGCACCGTTGGGGTTGGGGAAGTTCGCGCTCAACGCCACCGGCATCGGCAACGGGTTGCCGGTGGAATCGGCCAGCACGGTCAGGCTGCCGCCGATCTCGGTGAGCGGTGGCTGGGTGGGGTCGGCGGTGGGCACGTATTCGATCACCGTGCCCTGCACGCGCACCCGGTTGCCGATGGCGGCCGCCTCCGGCGGTGCGCTGCCGGTGTAGACGTACACGCCTTCGGAGGTGGACGGGTCGGCGTCGGCTTCGCTATCGGGCGCCTGCAGGAAGAACCCGGCGCTGCGGCGTGCCGTCACGATGCCCGAGGTGGCCACCACCTGGCCCTCCAGCGGCGAGCGCGCACCCTTGCCCTGGATGGCGTGGATCGGCAGCAGGCTGAAGTCGTCGTTGAGGATGGTGCCGGTGGCGCTCAGCGTGGCCGGCAGCGCGCCGGTGAGGCCGCTGATCTGCAGCCGGAAGCTTTCATCCGGCTCCGGCGTGGTGTCGCCCAGGACATCGACGGAAATGGTGGCGCTGCGTTCGCCAGCGGCGATGCGCAGGGTAGTGGCGGGCAGGGCGACATAGTCGCTGCCGGCAGTGGCGGTGCCATCGACGGTGGCGGCGGTGAAGCTCACCCCGCCCGCACCGGCCGGCTGGCTCAGGCTCAGGGTGAACACCAAGCTGCGGGTGCCGGCATTGCCTTCGGCCTGGCTGACATCGGCCAGCGTGGCGACCGGCTGGCTGCCGCCGCTGCACAGGCGCGCGGGGCTGGCGGCATTGCGCGGGGCAGGCGCGCCGGTGGCGAAGTCGGCGGCGTTGTTGTCGGTATCGGTGCAACCGTCGTTGCCGCGCAGCACCGCCAGCGTGTTGCTGGGGGCCGGCGTGGGCGCATTGCCTTCGGCGCAGCTGGCCGTGCTGCCATAGCCGACCAGATCGGCATTGCCGGTGGGGCAGGTGCCGCTCAACGCGGAGGCGCTATTGCTCAGCGCCACCTTGCCGGCGGTGCCGCTCATGGCCAGCGTGCCGATGGCATCGGGCGTGGGCAGCGCCACGCTGCCGCCGCTGCCGTCGGCCTGCTTGATCAGGTAATAGCCGCCGGCCGGGACAGTGCCCGCCAGCGGGGTGACCTGCCAGCTGCTGCCGGCGGCGGAGGCGTACTGCACCGACCAGCCGTCCAGGCTGACCGGGGCACTGCCGATGTTGTGCAGCTCGATGAAATCGCTGCGGAGGGTGGCGCCGCTATTGCCGCCACCGCCGTAGACCTGGCTGATGACGACCTGGGCATTGGCGTGGCCGGCCACGGCCAGCGCACACAAAAATACGGCTGCACGACGCTGCAACACATGCATGAGATGAGAGTCCCCTGATCCTTGAGACGTGAAACGCTCCCCTGGTCCGGCCACGTCCCTGGCCGGCAGCGCCGTTCGATTCTGCATGAATTTGCAGACCTAGGTTGACGATATGGTGACAGCGGCGCAGTGGCTGAGACCGCACCGGGCGCCTGCCAAGTGGTTCAAAGCTGAAGGAAGCGGGCTCGACGCTGAGGCCCGGGCGTGCCAATCGTGCATACGGATTTCTACGAGGCACCTGCGCACGTATCTCGCTGGCCCCGATCCCCTCAGGCAATCCCGCCAGGGCTGCAAGCAGCCAGCCAGGGCCGGCGATAGCCGTGGGCCAATACGCTTCGCCATCCGCCATCCGCCATCCGCCATCCGCCAATCCCGAATCCCGAATCCCGAATCCCGGCCGCTGCGTTACCCTGCGTGGCCCGATCTTCAGCGCGATGCCATGCCCGTCGACAAGAACCTGCGTGACCTGGAACCTGGCATCCACACCGACCTGGAGGGGCGGCTGACCTACGGCGGCTATCTGCGGCTTGACCAGCTGCTGTCTGCGCAGCAGCCCCTGTCCGAGCCGGCGCATCACGATGAAATGCTGTTCATCATCCAGCACCAGACCTCCGAGCTGTGGCTGAAGCTGCTGGCGCACGAGTTGCGCGCGGCCATCGTGCATCTGCAGCGCGACGAGGTCTGGCAATGCCGCAAGGTGCTGGCGCGCAGCAAGCAGGTCCTGCGGCAACTGACCGAGCAGTGGTCGGTGCTGGAAACGCTCACCCCGAGCGAGTACATGGGGTTTCGCGACGTGCTGGGGCCGTCGTCGGGCTTCCAGTCGCTGCAATACCGCTACATCGAGTTCCTGCTCGGCAACAAGAACCCGCAGATGCTGCAGGTGTTCGCCTACGACCCGCACGGCCAGGCGCGGCTGCGCGAGGCGCTGGAAGCACCCAGCCTGTACGAGGAGTTCCTGCGCTATCTGGCGCGCTTCGGTCACGCGATTCCGCAGCACTACCAGGCCCGCGACTGGACCGCCGCACACGTGGCCGACGACAGCCTGCGGCCGGTCTTCGAGCGCATCTACGAAAACACCGACCGCTACTGGCGCGAGTACGCGCTGTGCGAGGACCTGGTGGATGTGGAAACCCAGTTCCAGCTGTGGCGCTTCCGCCACATGCGCACGGTGATGCGGGTGATCGGCTTCAAGCGCGGCACCGGCGGCTCCAGCGGCGTCGGCTTCCTGCAGCAGGCGCTGGCGCTGACGTTCTTCCCGGAACTGTTCGACGTGCGCACCTCGGTGGGCGTGGACGGCCGCCCCCCGCAAGGCGCCCCGGACACCGCGCAGGGCTGAGCAAGGCCAGGCATGCGCAAGGGCAAGGCAAGCGCACGCAAGCGCTTCTCCTTTCGGAAGGAGGCCGGCGCGATCTCACGCCGGCCCCTGGTGCCCCAGCACGCGGTCAAATTCCGCCAACTTCACCCACGGTCATCAGGCAGCTGACTCCGGCGAATTTGACGCGTACATGACGTCTAAGTGATCCTCGCGCGTCGCCCGGGCTCGCCTCGGTGCACCCAGCCATCACTGAATACGCAAGGGACCTCTATGAGCGTTGACGCGACCGCGCCGACATCCGCCTCCACACCGCCGCAGCCGCCGGCGCCTCCCGAGTTCCCCACGTTGCTCGGCCACCCCCGGCCGTTGTGGCTGCTGTTCATGACCGAATTCTGGGAACGCTTTGCGTTCTACGGCATTCGCTGGGCGCTGGTGCTGTACATCGTGGCGCAGTTCTTCAATGGCGATGCCACCGGCCAGGCGCCGGCGGGGCGGACCTATGGCGCCTACCTGGCGCTGGTGTACGCGGCGGCGATCTTCGGCGGCTACGTGGCCGACCGCGTGCTCGGTTACCAGCGCTCCATCCTGGTCGGGGCCGCCGTCATGGCGACCGGCCTGTTCCTGATCGCCATTCCCGACCACACCATGTTCGAGATCGGCCTGGCCACCGTGGTGGTCGGCAACGGGCTGTTCAAGCCGAACATTTCCACCATGGTCGGCAAGCTGTATTCGGTGGCCGATCCGCGCCGCGACAGCGGCTTCACCATCTTCTACATGGGCATCAACCTGGGTGCGATGATCTCGCCGGTATTGACCCAGTTGCTGGCCGAAAAGGTGTTCGGCACTGAAGTCATGCCGTCCTACAAGATGGTGTTCATGGCTTCCGGCGTGGGCATGCTGATCAGCCTGGTGTGGTTCTGGTTCGGCCGCGTCCAGCTCAAGGGCATCGGCGCCCCGGCGCCCAACGCGCAGGGCATGGGCCGCGTGCTGATGGTGCTGGTGGGCTGCTTGCTGGCGATTCCGGGCGTGTACTTCCTGCTCGCCGTCGGTGCGGACGTGTTGCAGATCGTGCTGACGGTGCTGTTCATCGGCCTGTCGGTGATGCTGCTGGTGGAAGGCATCCGTGAAGGCAAGGTACAGCGCGACAAGGTGATCGCGATGCTGATCATCTTCGCTTTCAACGTGCTGTTCTGGATGTTCTTCGAACAGGCCGGCAGCTCGTTCACCTTCCTGGCCGACAACATCGTCAACCGCAACTTCGGCAGCTGGACCTTCCCCACCGCGTGGTTCCAGTCGGTGAACTCCATCGCCATCATTGCGCTGGCACCGGTCATCGCGTGGATCTGGGTCAAGTCCGGCCGCTTCAATCCGTCGATTCCGCGCAAGTTCGGCCTGGGCCTGCTGTTTAACGGCCTGGCCTTCCTGCTGCTGATGTTTGCGCTGTCCAGCCTGGTCAACGACGCCGGCAAGATTCCGTTCTGGACCTTGTTCATGGTCTACGTCATCCAGTCGGTCGGCGAGCTGTGCCTGTCGCCGATCGGCCTGTCGATGGTGACCAAGCTGGCCCCGGTACGCCTGGTCGGTTTCGGCATGGGTGGCTGGTTTTTGTCCACCGGCATCGGCAACAACCTGTCGGGCATTTTCGCCGGCCATGTCAGCGGAAACGAAGGCATGAGCGTGTCCTCGGCGCTGGGTGGGTATACGTTCGGGTTCTGGGCGCTGGTGGGCGCCGGCGCGTTGCTGTTCCTGATCGCGCCGCTGATCAATAAATTGATGCATGGTGTGAAGTGAGGAGAACAGCGATGCCGATCAAACCCCTTGTCTGTGGCCTGCTGCTGACCGGTCTGTTGAGCGCCTGCGGGCAGACCAGCAGCCCGCAGGAGGCGCCCAAGCCGTTGGATACCTCGATGCAGAAGCCGCCCAGCGCCGATCCCAGCCAGCCGGTGTCTTCGGGCAACACGCCGACCGCGGCCGACATCGCCGCGGCCGCTGCGCTCAATGCGCAATACGACCCCTCGCGCGATCCGGCGGCCGATCTGGAGACGGCCAAGGTCGAGGCCAAGCGCGGCGGCAAGCGCATCGTGCTCAATGTCGGCAATGCCGCTTGCGAGCCCTGCAAGGCGCTGGACGAGTTGATGGGCGGCGATGCGGAACTGCGCAGCTTCCGCGACGCGCACTTCGTGGTGGTCAAGGTCAACCGCGATGCAGCCAACGAGAACGCTGCCTTCCTGTCGGCGTTCGCCCAGCTCAACGACGCCCCGTCGCTGCTGGTGCTGGACAGCGACGGCAAGCTGCTGACCACGCAGTCCGGCCCGGAGCTGCGCAAGGGCGAGGGTTTCGACCGCAAGAAGCTGTTCGATTTCCTCAAGCAGTGGGCGCCACCGCAGGCCTGATGCTGGGCGAACGCGTCACACAAAAACCCCCGCATTGCTGCGGGGGTTTTTGTCTGCATCGTGCCGATGGCTATCGCTCGGCGCGAACTCAGCCTGTGACTTTCACGCGCGCAGCCCTGGCGCGATGTGATGAGGCCTTGCTGGCGACGGCAGCGCACACCGGCATGCGATGCGCTGCGTCAATGCGCGATTTGCGAGCCAGCGAACAGTCGTTTCCGAGCGCGCCGACAATCTATCGAAATCGCGCGACAGCGCCGCGGCACGGCATCCAGGCCAGTGCTGCGCCAGCGCCGATTGCAACCGGATCCGATCCTGCGCGGCGCCAAGGCACCACGCATTGGCTCTCGGCGTAGCGCTGTTCAGTCCTTGCTGGCCATGCGCGGCAGCCCGTCCTTGGCCAGCCGGTCGATCAGCGTTTCCAGGACCTGCTGTTCTTCGGCGCTGAACACCGACATCAGCCGTTGTTCCATCTCGTTGACCAGCGGCGCGACGGTCTCGTAGACCTGCCGCCCGGCCGGCGACAACGCCAGCATCGAGCGGCGGCGATCGTCGCCATGGGTCTCGCGGCGGATGAAGCCGCGCTCCAGCAGGCGCGCCACGGCGCGGCTGACTGCCACCTTGTCCATCGCCGTGCGGTCGGAGACCTCGCTGGCCGAGGAACCCGGATACAGCGCCAGGATCGTGATCACCCGCCACTCGGGAATCGCCATGCCGTAACGATCGCCGTATACCTTGGCGATGTTGCTGCTGATACGGTTGGACAGCACGCTCAGGCGATACGGCAGGAACTGCTCGAGGTTGAGCAGCACGGGATATTGCGGCGGGTGGGGGCTGTCGAGATCGCTCATGTTGCACTGTGTCTTGATTTTGGTTTCATTTGCAACTACAAACCGAGGGTGGCCTGCGCATTCTCGCGGGTCTTCTGCTACTCCGCATAGCCCTGCGGCCCCCCAAGCGTGGAGAAACGAAGATGAGCGCACAACCGAACACCACTGCAACCCGCCCCGATCCTGGCATGCAGGTCACCACCTTCGACAATCCGATGGGCATCGACGGCTTCGAGTTCGTCGAATTCGCCGCACCGGCCGGCCAGGGGGAACAGCTGCACGATTATTTCCGCAAGATGGGCTTCAGCGCGGTGCTGCGTCACCGCAGCCGCCCCATTACCGTCTATCGCCAGGGCGGGGTCAACTTCCTGCTCAACGAAGATCCCGATTCGTTCGCTGCCGATTTCGCCGCCGCGCACGGCCCCTGCGCCTGCGGCTTTGCCATCCGCTTCCGCACCCCGTCCGAGACCGTGCTGCAGACGGTGCTGGGCAACGGCGGTGAAGCCGTGCAGAACAAGCCCGACACCCGCGCGGTCCCGGCGCCGGTGGTCAAGGGAATCGGCGATTGCATGCTGTACCTGGTGGACCGTTACGGTGAGGCCGGCAGTATCTACGACGCCGATTTCGAGCCGATCGACGGTGCCGACCAGCACCCGGCCGGCTTCGGACTGACCTTCATCGACCACCTGACCCACAACCTGTATTTCGGCAACATGCAGCGCTGGTCAGACTATTACGAGCGCCTGTTCAACTTCCGCGAGATCCGCTATTTCGACATCAAGGGCGCCAAGACCGGCCTGGTGTCCAAGGCGATGACCGCGCCGGACGGCATCGTGCGCATCCCGCTCAACGAATCCTCCGACCCTAAGAGCCAGATCAACGAGTATCTGGACGCGTATCAGGGCGAAGGCATCCAGCACATCGCCTGTTTTACCGACGACATCTATACCAGCGTGGAAAAGATGCGCGCCGCCGGCGTGAGTTTCCTGGATACGCCGGACACGTATTTCGATGTGGTGGACCTGCGCATCCCCGCGCATGGCGAAGATGTCGAACGCCTGCGCCGCAACAAGATCCTGATCGACGCCGACCCCGATACCAAGCAGCGCAAGCTGCTGCAGATCTTCACCACCAACTGCATCGGCCCGATCTTCTTCGAGATCATCCAGCGCAAGGGCAATGAAGGCTTTGGCGAAGGCAATTTCCAGGCGCTGTTCGAAAGCATCGAGCGCGATCAGATCAAGCGCGGGGTGCTTTGAGGGCGGGGATTGGGTATTGGTGATTCGGGATTCGGGATTCGGGATTCGCTTGGAGCAAGACCCTCGAGCGCCACCTCAGCAAGACCAGGCTGTCTGATAAGAAAAGCCCATGAAAACGGACGTGCTTGAAGCCCCTCTCCCCACGGGAGAGGGGTTGGGGTGAGGGTACGGTGGAGCGATGAAAATCAAACCGCCATTGCCTACCGTCACCCGTGCCCACGCACGCGCATTGCGTCGCCACATGACCGACGCAGAGCGTGCACTTTGGCGCTGTCTGCGAAGCAATCAGCTACAAGGCTTCAAGTTCCGAAGGCAGCATCCGATTCCACCGTACATCGCAGACTTTTGTTGCATTGAAGCTAAGGTGATTGTTGAGCTGGACGGATCGCAGCATCAGGCATCCTTCGATCAGGCAAGGACGCGGTGGCTTCAATTGAAAGGCTGGATCGTGCTGCGCTTTTGGAATAACGATGTGTTGCTTTCGCTGGATGCTGTGGTTGAGGCGATCTTCACGATAGTCGCGACGCCGTACCCTCACCCCAACCCCTCTCCCGGTGGGAAAGGGGCTTGAACATTGCGTTTCTCTAACATCGCACCTCCCTGCAACCATCGCACCTCCCTGCAACGGTGGTGCCGCAACCGAAGAGCCCACGCCCATGCATGACCAGACTTCCTACATGACCGGCTTCGGCAATGAGTTCGCAACCGAGGCGGTGGCCGGCAGTCTGCCGGTCGGGCAGAACTCACCGCAGCGCGTGGCGCATGGCCTGTACGCCGAGCAGTTGTCCGGCACCGCCTTCACCGCGCCACGCGGCGAGAACCGGCGCAGCTGGCTGTACCGCATTCGTCCGGCAGCGGTGCATGGGCGTTTCTCGCTGATCGAGCAGTCTCGGCTCCACAACGACTTCGGCGGCGGCCCGGTGCCGCCGGATCAGCTGCGCTGGAGTCCGTTGCCGTTGCCGTTGCCGGCCACGCGCACCGATTTCGTCGATGGCCTGTACACCATGGCCGGCAATGGCAGCCCGGAGGCGATGACCGGCGTGGCCGTGCATCTGTATGCGGCCAACGCCTCCATGCGCGATCGTTTCTTCTACGACGCCGACGGCGAGCTGCTGCTGGTGCCGCAGCTTGGCCGGTTGCGGGTCTGCACCGAACTGGGCGTGCTTGAACTGGAGCCGCAACAGATCGGCGTGATACCGCGCGGTGTGCGTTTCCGGGTGGAACTGCTCGATAGTGAAGCGCGTGGCTACGTCTGCGAAAACTTCGGCGGCCTGCTGCGCCTACCGGACCTGGGGCCGATCGGCGCCAATGGCCTGGCCAATCCGCGCGATTTCCAGACCCCTCGCGCCGCCTTCGAACGACGCGAAGGCAGGTTCGAACTGGTGGCCAAATTCCAGGGCCATCTCTGGCGTGCCGACATCGGTCACTCGCCGCTGGATGTCGTCGCCTGGCACGGCAATTACGCGCCTTATCGTTACGACCTGCGTCGCTTCAACACCATCGGCTCGATCAGTTTCGATCATCCCGATCCCAGCATCTTCACCGTGCTGACCTCGCCCAGCGACACGCACGGGACGGCGAACATGGATTTTGCGATTTTCCCGCCGCGTTGGCTGGTGGCACAGCACACCTTCCGCCCGCCGTGGTTCCATCGCAACGTCGCCAGCGAATTCATGGGCCTGGTGCATGGCGTCTACGATGCCAAGGCCGAAGGCTTCGCGCCCGGTGGCGCCTCGTTGCATAACTGCATGAGCGGGCACGGCCCGGATGCGGCCACCTTCGACAAGGCGTCACAGGCAGATCTCACGCGCCCGGACGTGATCGCCGACACCATGGCCTTCATGTTCGAAACGCGCGCGGTGTTGCGCCCTACGCAGCAGGCATTGAACGCCGCCCATCGGCAAGCGGATTACCAGCAGTGCTGGTCCGGATTGCGCGCTGCGTTTCAACCGCCGACAACGGAAGACGCAACCTAGCGCGCGGCCAAGACCTCGCAAGCAATTGGCAGATGGTGCGGACGATGCTCAGGCACACGGTGCCTGGAGTGGATGGCGGCCAGATGCCTGCCCCGAGTACCAGCCGGCTGCGCCTGGCGGCTGAGCGGCAGGGGTCCGACGCTCTCAAGCCGGACTGCAGCTGCTCTGTCAGCGCGTCAGCGATGTGATGCGAGCGGTGGGTGCGCGGGCTGCTGCCGTTGCGGTGATGCGGCGCTCGGCTCCAGCCCCTGCGCATGTTGAGCGACTCGGCAAGAGCCGGTCGGCGCGCGCTGGCCACCACTGCCAGATCACGCGGCTTGCAAGGTCTCCGGCAGCAGCTCGCCGATCCGTGTGCGGACGCGTTCGGCGTAGCTCGCCGAGGTGATCTGCGGCAGCGCGTGCAACGCCTCGGCGATGGTCGTGCGGATCTGATCGTCGTCGCGCGCGGCGTGCAGTTGCCGATGCAGCGCAGCGGCAAGGGCATTGCGTTGCAACTGCAGGATATCGAGCAAGTACAGGCGTGCATTGGTCGCTGCACGGCGACGCAGGCGCCGCAGCTCTTCTTCGCTGGGCCCTGCGTCCGGTAGGGCCACAGGGGCTTCGTGCACATCGGGCAGCGCGGCAGTGGCTGCCGTGCGCGTTTGACCCGCAGCACCGTCTGCAGCGGGTCCAAGATCCAGGTACCCCATCGCGCACAGGCTCTGCACCAAGCCGGTGCCGTCGCCGCCCAGCAGCGTGGCGAGCGTGGCCAGATCGCGCTGGCCGTCGGCCAGGATCAACGCGCGCCGTTGCAGCAGCGTCAGCGGGCTGCGGTGCGATTGCAACGTGGTTAGGGCGAGCTCGGTCTTGCGTGGGATCATGGCGGCGGTCCTGCGAAGCCAATAGCGTGACGCCCGCCAATGAAGCGCCGATGACATGGCGGCGACGGTGTGTGGCCACGCTCTGCACATGGTCGCGATGGTGGCTGTGTACGCTGTACTGCAACTCTAGGAAACGCGCAGATGACATCCAGACTATTGGGCCTGATGAGCGCATTGCTCGTACTGACCAGCTGCAACCGCGCCGACCAATCGCCCGCGCCGGCCGCGCCCGCCAACGCCGAGCACGCACCGGTTGCGGCCGCTGACGACCAACCGGCGGCCACTGTCCCGCCGGCCACGGCGCCAGCTGGCACATTTCCACCGCGCACCCAGCAGGACCCCGCTGCGCTTGCGCGCATGGATGGCTATGGCGATTTGCGCTTTGGGATGGATGCCAGCCAGGCGCGGGCTGCCTGGGGTGGCGATTTGCAGGGCGAGGCGGCACCCGATAATGGCTGTTACCTGCTGCGCCCACGGTGGGCCAGCGATGCGCGTCGCTTGGGCTTCATGTTCGAAGGCGGGCAATTGGTGCGCTTGCAGACCAACGAAGCGAAAGAGACGGCGCCGGGCGGCGGCAAGGTCGGCATGACATTGGCGCAGCTGCGTGCGTTGTACCCCGACGGCCTGACCGAGCAGCCGCATAAGTACATTCCAGGCGCGCTGACGCTGCGTCTCCCCGACGCTGCCACGCAGACCGCGCTGGTATTCGAGACCGATGCAGACGGCAAAGTCACCAGCTGGCGCGTGGGCAAGCCGCCGCAGGTGGATTACGTCGAAGGCTGCGGCTGACATGCAAGGTGCGATGGCGGTGTCGTCTTGCGCAGGCGTTTGTATCCTGCGCTAGCGGAGGGTGTGTCATTCCTGCTGCGGCCCATGCGTCGCGCCGGTGGGCGATGGTGGGCGGTCGCAGAATCGCTCTGCGCAACGGTGGCACAGCGCTGCGCGTGGTTGTTGAGTCGCGCCACACTGCAGTTGCATGCCCATCTGTGGTTGGCGAACGCACGAAGTGAGCGCTCGTGAGTCGATACCCCATGTGCCGGCGACCGACTCAGCCAGTTGCGCCGTTGAGAAGGCTCTGAGCAGCAACCGGACCTGATCGGCAAACAATCCACGCCGGGCAGCAACGCCTCAGCCACCCTCGGACGCAGGCCCCGGATGCTGCTTCTCGGTTTCTTCGTTCTCGCCAAGATCGCCTTTGACCTGCGGCAATCCTTCCTGCTGCGCGTCGCCGTGGTTCGGTACTTCCGGGCGGTTTTCCATCATCAGCGACAGCGCTGCCTTGGCCATCAAGTGCGCGCTGATCGGTGCGGTGATGAACAGGAACACGGTGATCAGCAATTCGCGCGGCTGCGGGTCCACGCCGAGAAACAGGTGGTAGCCCACCGAAGCCAGCAGCACGCAGCCCACGCCCAGCGTGCTGGCCTTGGTCGGTGCATGCAGGCGCTTGAAAAAGTCCGACAGCTTCACCAGGCCGAAAGCGCCGATCAGGATGAAAAACGTGCCCGCCAGCAGCAAGGCGCTGAGCAAGTATTCGGTGAGGGCGATCATTCGACGATACTCCGCCGCAACACGTACTTGCTCAGTACCACGGTGCTGCCGAAGCCGAGCATCGCAATGACCAGGGCCGCCTCGAAGTAGATCGGCGAATCCAGGTACATGCCCAGCAGCATCAATTCGGCAATGGCGGTGACCGAAAGCGTGTCCAGCGCCAGGATGCGGTCTGGCACGGTCGGCCCGCGCAGCAGCCGCCATAAGGCCATCAGGATGGCCAGGCCCACCGCGTGCATGCAGATCACGATGGTTGATTCGATGAACATGTGGCCGGTCATGGAAAGATCTCCATCAGGGGCTTTTCGTAGCGGGTCTTGATCTCGGCAATCAAGGCCTGCGGATCGTCCAGATGCAGTACGTGCACCAGCAGATATTTGCGGTCGTCCGACAGCGCGGCCGAGACGGTCCCCGGGGTCAGCGTGATCATGCTGGTCAAGGCGGCAATGCCGTGGATGTTGGCGATGTCCAGCGGCACCCAGATGAAACCGGGGTGGATACGCGATTCTGGCCCGAGCACCTGCGCAGCGACCTTGATGTTGGAGCGCACGATGTCGCCCGCGGCCACCAGCAGCATGCGCGGCACCGAGCGCAGCGAGCCGATCTGTGCGAACTCGCGGTCCAGCCGCGCCGCAAAGATCGGTACCACCACGCCCAGCAGCATGCCCAGGACCCATTGCTGCGGGCCGAAGCTATCGCTGAGCAGCAGCCAGAACACGAAGACCGTCACGCTCAAGGGCGGCGAGGGAAACAGGCGGCGACGCAGTGGCAGACGCGTGTTCATGGCTGCCTCCGTTGCGGCGTGGTGGCGCGGACCTGGTCGACATACGCGCCGGGGTCGCGCAACTGCGCAGCGGCCGCATCGGTGTAATGCATCAGGGGACCTGCGGCGCCGGTCATCGCAACCAGCCCGCTCAGCAACAGCACCGTGGCGGCGGTCTCCACCGGACGCATGCGGCCACGCCGCGGCGGCTGCAGTTCCGGCGCATTTTCCGCCGCCGCCGGCACCCGCCAGAACAACCGCACGCCGGCGCGGGTGAGGCCGATCACGATCAGCAGGCTACTGCCGAGCACCGCGATCCACACCGGCCCGACCAGCCCTTCAGGCACGTGTTGCAGCAATGCGGCCTTGGCCAGAAATCCGGAGAGTGGCGGCAACCCGGCCACCGCCACCGCGGCAATCATGAACATCGTGCCCGGAATGGCCCGCCCCGGTAGCGGCGCCACCACTTCCTTGCGGTCGCTGGCACTGCCGCGGCGACGGCGGATCAGGTCAGAGACCATGAACAATGCAGCGGCGACAAAGCTGCTGTGCGGCAGGTAATACAGCCCCGCGCCCAGTGCGCCGGCATCGTCCAGCGAAAACGCGATGAACAAGGTCGCTGCCGAAAACACCACCAGGTACGACACCATCACCCGCAGCCGCGATGCGGCCATCACCCCGAACGCGGCCATCAGCAGCGTCGCAATGCCCAGCCACAACAGCGCATGACGACCGAAGCCGTGCATCGAGCCGGCACCGGCGCCGAACCACAGCGACGACACCCGCAGCGTTGCATACAGCCCCACCTTGGTCATGATGGCGAACAACGCAGCCACCGCCGCCGGTGCACGCGAGTAGGTTTCCGGCAACCACAGATACAGCGGCAGCAGTGCGGCCTTGCTGCAGAACACCAGCAGCAACAAGCCCAGCGTGGCCTTTGCCAACGGCAGGTCCTGCGCCGGCAGATCGGCAATGCGCTGCGACAGCTCGGCCATGTTGAGCGTGCCGAACACACCGAACAGCAGGCCCAGCGCAATCAGGAACAACGTCGACGCACACACGTTGAACACCACGTAATGCAGGCCCACCCGCATCTGCAACCCGCGCCCGCCGCTGAGCAGCAGGCCGTAGGAGGCGATGAGCATCACCTCGAAGAACACGAATAGGTTGAAGATGTCGCCGGTCAGGAATGCGCCGTTCAAGCCCATCAACTGGAACTGGAACAATGCATGGAAATGCGGTGCGCGCCGGTCCCAGCCTGCGCATGCATGCAGCAGGCACGCCGAGCCCAGGATCAAGGTCGTCAGCAGCATCCATGCCGACAAGCGGTCGCCCATCAGCACGATGCCGATGCGCGCCGGCCAGTCGCCGAGCAGATAGACCAGGATCTGGCCGTCGGCCGCGCGTGCGAACAGGGCGATGACCGCCGCGGCCAACAAGGCGATGCTGACCCACGCCACGCTGCGCTGCACGCGCGGCCCATAGCGGCGGTGCTCGACGAACAACGATGCCGACGCGCCCAGCATCGGGATCAGGATGGGCAGGATCAGCAGATGGTTCATCGCCGGGCCTGCCGCGTATCCGTGCCGGTCGCGGCATCTTCGTGCGCATCCACATGGTCGCTGCCATTGTCGCTACGGCTGCGGATCGCCAGCACCAGGCTCACCGCGGTCATCGCAAACGCGATCACGATGGCGGTCAGCACCAAGGCCTGCGGGAGCGGATCGGTGTGATGCATCAGCTCGGCCGGCACGCCGTCGCGCAACACCGGCGCCTGGCCGCTGCGCAAGCGCCCACCGGCAAAGATCAGCAGGTTGGTCGCATACGACAGGAAGGTCATGCCCAGGATCACATCGAAGCTGCGCGCGCGCAGCAGCAGATAGATCGCCAGTGCGGTGAGGACGCCGATCGCGCTTGCCACTGCCAATTCCATCAATGCTGCTCCGCGGTGCGTGTCGAACGTTGGGTGGGGTCGATCTCGCCGCGCTGCGAACTGCGCGTACGCGAGGGCTTGATCGTGCCCATCATCGACAGCATCAACATCGCCGCACCGAACACCACCAGGTACACGCCGGTATCGAAGCCCAGCGCACTGGCCAGTTCCAGCTCGCCCAATAGCGGCAGCGGAATTTCCAGATGTCCGCTGCTCAGGAACGGCAGCCCGAACACCAGCGAGCCGGCGCCGCTGACCAGCGCGCACAACAAGCCGATGCCGATCAGGCGGATGTAGTCGAAACCAAAGCGCGACTCCACCGAGGCCGTCCCCTGAATCACGTACTGCATCAGCAATGGCACCGCCAACACCAGCCCGGCAATGAAGCCGCCGCCCGGCGCGTTGTGCCCGCGCAGGAACAGGAACAGCGACACCGTCAATGTCAGCGGGAACATGATCTGCGCCAGATCGGCCGGCACCGGCAACTTGATCGGCGGCCCCGGCATGGTGCGCTCCGGTGCCATGCGCGCGCGGCGCAGCAAGGCGTGCACCACCAGCCCGGCGATGGCGAAGACGGTGATCTCGCCAAAGGTATCGAAGCCCCGGAAATCCACCAAAATTACGTTGACCACATTGCGCCCATACGCTTCGGGCAAGGCGCGCTGCAGCAGTTCGCCGGCGACCGAATGGCTGGGTTGCGTCATCAAGGTATACGCCAACGCCGCAAGACCGGCACCGCCGGCAATGGCAATTGCGGCATCACGCATCTTGCGCAGCCGCGCACGTTCGGGCAACGAGCGCTCGGGCAGGTAGTTCATCGCCAGCAGCATCAGCACCAGCGTGACCATTTCCACCAGCAACTGCGTCAGCGCCAGATCCGGCGCCGACAAGAACACGAACGTCAGGCTGACCGCCAGTCCGGTGCCGCCGAGCACCAGCACCGCCAACAGGCGCTGCTTGTACAGGAACAGGCTGCCCAGGGCGCATGCGATCATCAACAGCCACACCATCCACCCCAGCGCCGGCATTGGCATGGGTGCAGGCCATTGCGGCAATGCACCGCCTTGCAGGAACGGCACCAGCGCCACCACGACCGCGCTTAGCACCAGCAGCATCAACATGCGCTGCAGGTTGCCGTTGGTGACGGCGTCGGTCATGCGTGCGGTGGCACTGAACAAGGCACGCAGGTTCCATTGGAACAGTGCCTTTCCCGGCGAACGGTTCTGGATTGCATACAGATCCAGCGTGCGGCGCAGCGCCACGTACAACAACGCACCGCCGACGATGCCGGCAACGCTCATCGCCAGCGGCAAATTGACGCCATGCCACAGCGCCAGGCTGTAGTCGGGCAGCCGGTCGCCCAAGATCGCGGTGGCACCGGCGCGCAATACGGGCGCCACTGTCCATGCCGGCACGATGCCCACCGCCACGCAGGTAAGTACCAGCACGTCGACCGGAATCCGCATCCAGCGCGGCGGCTCGTGCGGCGTGGTGTCCAGCGCGCGCGGGCCTTCGCCGAAGAACGTGTCGTGCACGAAGCGCAGGCTGTACGCCACGCCCAGCAGGCCGGCCAGCAGCGCAGCGGTGCTGGCCAGGATGCGCATCAGTTGCGGCGCTTCGGTATCCAGCGCAACCGCGAAGAACATTTCCTTTGACAAGAAGCCGTTGAGCAGCGGAATGCCGGCCATGGCCAGCGAAGCGGTGATGGCCAGCGCGCTGGTCACCGGCATCAACCGGCGCAGATTGCCCAGCTTGCGCATGTCGCGCGTGCCGGTCTCATGGTCGATGATGCCGGCGGCCATGAACAACGACGCTTTGAAGACCGCATGGTTGATGAGGTGAAACACGCCGGCCACCACCGCCATCGGCGTGGACAGGCCGAACAGCATCGTGATCAGGCCCAGATGCGAAATGGTCGAGTACGCCAGCACGCCCTTGAGATCGTGCTGAAAGATGGCGTGCCAGGCGCCCAACAGCACCGTGATCGCGCCGATGCTGGTCACCGTATAGAAAAACAGATCGGTACCGGCCAGCGCCGGATGCAAACGCGCCAGCAAAAATACGCCGGCCTTCACCATCGTGGCCGAATGCAGATACGCCGACACCGGCGTGGGCGCCGCCATTGCGTGCGGCAACCAGAAGTGGAACGGGAACTGCGCGCTCTTGGTGAAGATGCCCAGCAACACCAAGCCCAGCGCGTACGGATACAGCGGGCTGGCGCGGATCACATCGCCGGCGGCCAGGACGGCATCGAGCTGAAAACTGCCCACGATGCGGCCGATCATCAACACGCCGCCCAATAACGCCAGGCCGCCGCCGGCAGTCAGCACAAAGGCCATGCGTGCGCCTTCGCGCGCGTCCTTGCGATGCGACCAGAAACCGATCAACAGGAACGAGCTGATGCTGGTGAGTTCCCAGGACACCATCAGCAAGAGCAGGTTGCCCGACAACACCATGCCGAGCATCGCGCCCATGAACAGCAAGAGATAGGCAAAAAAGCGCGACGCGCTATCGCGTGCGCTCAAATAGTAATGCGCGTACAGCACCACCAGCGCACCGATGCCCAGCACCAGCAGTGCGAACATCCAGGCCAGGCCGTCGAGCCGCAGCGAAAACATCAGGCCAATCTGTGGCAGCCACGCGTGCTCGCTGGCAATCACCTCGCCGCGCAGCACCGCGGGCGTCAACAGCGCCAGCACCAGCAGCCCGGCCAACGGCGCGGCCGCAGCCAACCACGCAGTGATCGAACGGGAGGCGCGCCAGAGCAGCGCAGCGGCAGCGGCCATGACAAATGGCAGCGCCAGCAGAATTTCCAACGAGAAAGGCATGCAGGGAACACAAGATTCGCGAGCAGGCCCGAGAGCTTAACAAACCCTTGACTGACGTCCGCGTCAACGCCGCCAGCGCACATGGCCTGCCATCGGCCCCACTGGGCTGCACATTGCAATGCCGCACTCGCTATGCTGCAGGCATTCATGCATCGATAATGCCCTGTGACTGCCGCCAATCCCGCTCCGTCCACCGCTGCATCTGCGCCGCGCGCCCTGGTCTTCGGCGGCAGCGGGCAAATCGGCGAGCGCTTGCTGACCCGTCTGCTGAGCGGCCGATGGCAGGTGACAGCGTGGTCGCGCCAGCCGCGCGCAGCGCGCTCCGGACTGGTCTGGCGGCAGGGCGATCTGGCTGTGCCGGCAGCTGCTGGCGAGGCGTTCGAGGTGATCTTCAGCTGTGGTCCGCTGGACCACTTCGCACGCTGGTATGCCGAAAACCCGGTGGTAGCGCCGCGTATCGTGGCGTTCGGTTCCACCAGTGTTGAGGTCAAGGACTACTCCATCCCCGCACCAACTGAACCGGCACGCCGCGATTTCGGCTATGCGCCGCGTGCGTTTCGCCCACTGCCCGAAGAGCTCGGGATCGGCGCGTGAGGCTTGGCTGGTCTGTCGGCGACGCTCAGTAACGCCAACCCAGCTGGCGATACGCCTTGGCCAGCACCCAGATCGGCCCGATCAGCAGATAGGTCAGATCGGTTAGGAAGCTCGGTTTGCGGCCTTCGATCTTGTGGCCGACGAACTGTGCAATCCACGCCAGCACGAACACCGTCAGCGCGGTGGTGAACAGGCCGCCAAGCCCGACGCGGCCTTCGATCAACCGGCACACACAGCCGAAGAAGAAAAAGATCCCCAGCATGCCCAGCCCCAGCGGGCGCGACAGCCGGTTGTAGTACGACCACGCCGCAAACATCGACAGCGCGGCCCACACGCCGCTGCTGAACCAGCTACCGCCGACCGGGATGCACCACAACAGCGCCACCACCGACCACAGGATGGCAGGCACCGCCAGCACGTGGATCTGCTGATTGGTCGCGTTTTGATGATCGTCGGAATAGCTGGCGAAATAGCGCTCGATCGGTCGCGCGGTCGTGGTGCTTTGGCTCATGTTCCCTCCCAGGAATGATCCAAGCATACGCGCGCGGATGGCGCCATGGCAGATGTGCCCTCGCCACGCCTTGGTGGCGTGGCGAGGGACGCACCGTCAGTTCACCGAGACCGCGCTCCACGCCGCCGCTACTGCGCGGTATTGCGTGGACGTGCTGCCGTACAGATCGGTGGCCGCGCTCAGCGTGGCCCGACGGGCAGCCGCGTAGTTGGTGGACGAGGTCATGTAGACCGTCAGTGCGCGATACCAGATGCGGCTGGCCGCGGCGCGGCCGATCGCGGTGAGCGCCGTGGAGCCGCTGCAGACCAGACTGGTCGGGGTCAGGTTGTAACTGGTGCCCGAGCCGAACCCGCTCGGCACCACCGCCCCTTCGGCCAGCAGATAGTAGAAGTGATTGGCCACGCCCGAGCTGTAGTGCACATTGAGCGAGCCCAGGCTGCTGCTGTAGCAATCGGGCGATTTGCCATCCAGGCTTGGCTTGAACATGTAACGCAACGCCAGTGTGCCGGTGCTGTTGTTGGGGATGATCTTCTCGCCAATCAGATAATTGCCCGGCTCGGCGCTGTTGGCAGCGGAGTACTCCACCATGGTGCCCATGATGTCGGACGTGGCTTCATTCAAACCGCCCGATTCGCCGGAGTAGGTCAGCGCGGCGGTGCGGCTGGTCACACCGTGGGTCATCTCGTGGCCGGCCACATCCACCGACACCAGCGGCGTGAACGTGCTGCCGTCGCCATCGCCGAAGGTCATGCAGAAACAGCTGTCCTGCCAGAAGGCGTTGTTGTAGCGACTACCGTAATGCACCCGGCTCCGTGCACCGGCGCCATCGTTTGCAATGCCCGTGCGCGAATGCGTGGTGCGGTAATAGTCCCAGGTCAACGCCACGCCGTAATGCGCATCGACCGCTGCGGTGATCGTATCGCCGGTGGTGCCGCTGCCCCAGGCATTGTCGGCATCGGTGACCAGCGTGCCATTGCCGGAGGTGCTGTTGCGCATGTTGTAGGTCGCACCGCTGCCGCGACTGAGATCGGTCATTTCGTAGCTGGTGCTGCTGCAGCGCGTCGTGTTCACCGTCACGCTGCCCGCATACAACGAACGTCCTGTGCCAGCGGCGCTGGTGCCGCCGCTACATGCGGTATGCACGGTATCCCAGGATTCGAGGATGCGCTGGTTCACCGCATCGACGATGTAATGCATCTCGGTCGGTGTCTGGTCGGGTTTGACGCCGCTGTAAATTACCTCGTACACCAGGCGCGGCGCGCCCTGGCGTGCATACAGCGCCAGACTCGCACGCGGCGCGGCATCCTGCGCCACATCGAAGTGCGAACCGGCCACACGCAATGCGGTTGCCGCATCGATTCCCGGCACCAGGCTCGGACGCACCGTGGTGTCCATGCGACGTCCCCCCGCTCTGAGTAGCGGCCGGGTTTAGAGTCCGGGGTTGATGATATCGGTGTTGGCCAGCTGTTGGGCATACGCAGATGGCGTCATGCCGCCAATGGCCTTCTTGGGTCGCTCCTCGTTGTATTCGCGTCGCCAGCGTTCGATCTCGGTACGCGCATGCAGCAGGGTTGGGAACCAGTGCTCGTTGAGGCATTCGTCGCGCAGCCGGCCATTGAACGATTCGACGTAGGCGTTCTGGTTTGGCTTGCCAGGCTGGATCAGCCGTAACTGCACGCCACGCGCATGTGCCCAGGCCACCATCGCTTTGCCGCAAAACTCCTTGCCGTTATCTGTGCGGATCACCTGTGGCAAGCCGCGACTGTGCGCCAGCCGATCCAGCACGCGTGTCACGCCATGGCCCGAGATTGCGCGCTCCACCTCGATGGCGATCGCTTCGTGGGTTGCATCGTCCACGATCACCAGACACTTGATCACTCGGCCTTCGGCGCTGCGGTCGAACACGAAATCCATCGACCACACCTGATTGGCCTGCGATGGCCGCAGCAGCGGCTGACGCTCTCCTATCAGCACCTTTTTGCGCTTGCGGCGCCGGACCTGCAGCTGCTGCTCGCGGTACAACCGCTCCACACGCTTGTAGTTCACGATGCGTCCTTCCTGTCGTAATTTGAGATAGATCATCCCCACACCATAACGGCGATGGCGATGCGCCAACGCACAGATGCGTTCGCGCAGTTCGACGTTGCGATCTTCGCGCGGGCAATATCGCAGCGCACTGGCGCTCATGCCGATCACTGCCAACGCACGACGCTCGCTGGCACCACGCCCGATCCACTCGCGCACCAGCATGCGACGCGCCGGTGCGCTCACCACTTTTTTCGCAGTGCATCCTTGATCAGGTCGTTCTCGAACAGCTGCTCGGCCAGCAACTTCTTCAGCCGCGCGTTCTCGGACTCAAGGTCCTTGAGCCGCTTGGCATCGGGCACGCTCATCCCGCCGAACTTGCTGCGCCACAGATAATAGGAAGCCTCGCTGAAGCCATGCCGCCGGCACAGGTCCTTGATCGCCACACCGGCATCAGCTTCGCGCAGGAAGCCGATGATCTGTTCTTCAGAAAAACGCTTCTTCACGTCCAATCTCCTCGAGTTAGGGAATTGGACTCCAAACTGAGGTGCTACTCAAAATCGGGGGGGCGTCGCATGGTCTGGCTCAATTCACGCATCACCCCGCGACGCGAGTGCACCACCACGTCGCCGCCGATCACTGGCAGGCCCTGATAGGTGCGATCGAAACGCACATGTTCGGTACCGTCGGCATCGACGATGCTGTCGCGTGCGATGAAGGCGTCGGCCGGCGCGCGATTGGCCAATGCAGATGCGTTGTTCCCCAATAACGATTGC
The DNA here is from genome assembly GCF_041481705.2 of Xanthomonas sp. NCPPB 1062. Classification (NCBI taxonomy): domain Bacteria; kingdom Pseudomonadati; phylum Pseudomonadota; class Gammaproteobacteria; order Lysobacterales; family Lysobacteraceae; genus Xanthomonas; species Xanthomonas sp. NCPPB 1062. Next base: position 547,927 of record NZ_CM192987.1, read on the forward strand.
GCGCGCGAAACAGCGGCATTTGCCGACACATCGGCAGCATTCGCGGCAGCAGAAAACGAGAGCGCGCAGCAGATTGCCGCGCCCAGGACATGGAATTGCATGACGACTCTCTCCAGAAAACGTGCAATGCAAAGACCGGCAGCCCCCCGACGGCCGGTCGCCGATGGCACCTTGGGTGCCGGCAGTTACGCTTGCACAGTCACGAACTGGACAGTAGTAAAAATTACGGATGTGTTGCGTTCTGTGCGCCCGGCCACTTTCCGCTGTGGCGCGCATCGCAGAGGCGCAGCGGAAAGTGGTGTGATTGGCCGCTGCGGCCAAGCATGCGCGCAATGCAGTGGTGTCAGGCAGGGTTGCGCCGTATCGTTGCGCCAGCGCGGGGGTGTTGCGGTGTCACATCACCACGCGCGCTGGCCGTTGAATGACGATCAGCTTGCGCGATGTGTCGTGACTCCCGCGGTGCATGTGGAAACAAGAACGCCGGCCAATCTCCTGGCCGGCGTCTTCTTGATCTATCGCTGAAAGATCAGCGACCTCCCATCGCAACCTTCTGCTGTTCTTGCTGGGCCTGTTGCTGCTGCGAGTGACCAGCCAGCAACTGCGCGCTGGTTTGCTCAAGTGTCGGGGTAGGTTGGTTCAGGTCCACCGCCGCACGGAAGCCCGGCGTGGTGCCCATGACGAACGCCTTGCCGTCCTGCACTGTCACGTTCTGCAATTTGTCCGCGCTGTCGATCCCATTCTGCTTCGCCTGCAGCGTGACATGTGCCGCCGTCTCGTTGGAGATCATGCTCGGCAGCCTGCTGCGGATTGCGTTATGTAGCGCGTGGTCGGGATGCGATGCATCGTTGAGCGAAGGCCCTTTCGGCGCAGCAACCTGCGCCTCGCGCGTCTGCGCCGGTTGTGCAGCCAATGCTGCACGCGTATCGCGGCCGACAACACCGTCCTGCTGCAGCCCATGCTGCTTCTGGAACGCCATTACCGCCTCACGCGTGTGGTCGCCGAAGCGCCCGTCTTCGGCCAGGCGGTTGCCTTGTGCATCGCGTACACCGAGACGGTTGAGGTCCTGCTGCAGCGACTGAACTTCTCCGCCCCGCGCGCCGTGCCTTAGTGAATGAGACGTACCCTCTACAGCGGCCTGATGAATTGACGATACGCTGCTGGAAGACTGTGTACGTGCTGTGGTTGCTTCCGCATTGCCATGTAATGGCGCCCGCACCTGGAATTCTGGTTTGGGCGTGAGCGCGCCAACGATATGCGTCCCACCGCCGTCCCAATATCCACCTGGTTTGATAGTGACTTCTGCAGGTCCCGTTGTGCCTTGAGAGCCGATGAATTGAATGTTTCCGTTGGCGTCATAGCCTTTAAAGATGCCTACATGTTGCCCTTGCGAAGATGAGAACATGAGGATGTCACCTTGATGCAGTGATCCATTTGGTTTGCGTGCTTCCGATCCTGGAGTGACATCGAAATGTTCACGCGTGTAAGGGGTGACGCTTGTTCCATTGAATAGCTTGGCGGTGGTGAAGTTTGCCGCGTTTTCGCCGGGTACGTCGTAGCCGGCATTCTTGAGCCCTCTCCACACAAACGCGGAGCAATCTACCCCCAGCCGGCCATCACCGTCGTTGTCACGCTCGAGTCTGCTGCTATCTCGGCCCGGGCGCGGATGATCTGGGCGGCCGTACTCATACTTGCGACCTTCCCCCATGAAATGCTGGTAAGCCTCGTTGTAGACCGCCGCTCCGCCTGCCGCCTTCGCGCCTTGCGTCACCGCTGAATTGTTTGCGGCTGGCGTGTTCAACGACGGGGTTTGCACCTGCGCATGTCGAGCCGACTGCGCATGAGCGGGCTGTTGGGTAGTTGTGACCTCACCTGCGCGCCACCCCTCAAATCGACGAATGCCATCTGCAAGCACTTCGCGCTCGCGCTCACTCATTTGGCCAACCGTCTTGTCGCGAAGGTTGACGCCATTCTTGTCTCCTTCGGCAAAAATCGCTGCAGCCTGCTCTTTGTGATGCGTGCGCCCGCTGTAGTCAGCCGTGGAATAACTCGGGAGCATCTGTTCTACAGTCTTCTCACCAAAGCGACGTTCCAATAATTGAATCTTGGCTGCGCGCCCAGCTTCGTAACTTTCGAATACGGCATTACCCCATTGGTCCAGGCCAACCACACCGCGGTAACGATCTTGCGCAGCCTCAAGCGCTTGTTCTCGGGTGCGTGGGTTGTGCACCGTCTTGTCGGCACTACCGGAAAACTCAAACTTAAGATTGCCCGGATTATTGTTGCGCCAGGACACGGTGCCCCCAGAGCGCGTGACGACACTGCCGTCGTCCATTTCCAATGTGCGGGTCGTGCCTACGCTACTGACCACACGGGTAATTTTGGGATCCGACATGAGCTTTTCCTTGGCTGGTTGGTTGGTCGAACCTGATCAGGATTATATGACTCACAATCCGTTCGAAAATATATCGAGTGCATCCGCACTTACCCATCCTTGCGCGCAATTGCCAACGTATTGTCCTGGTGCTGCCGCGTGGCAGCTCTCACTACTTTCAGGCTTGATCTGCTTAATCGGCCTGTCGCCATAGGTTTTGCACAATGCGTTGTTTTTGCACTTTGCAATGGTGTCCGCTGGAATTGCGGCCACGTAGTAATAACGCGGGTTTTGTCCGGCTCGGCCGATCGCCTGGACGCAGACGAGCTGGCCTTGGGTCAGGTTTGCCGTAGCTGTTGCGCTGCTGCCGGTGGTGGGCACAACGTTCAATAGATCTACTCCGTTCGCCTGGGCTATGCCGGCGAAAAATCCCTCATTGCCGCAATCGGGCGAAAACTCCACGTCATAAAAATCACCACTATCGACATTGCCTGCTGTGCATCCCTTTGCAGCCTTCGCATCCGTGCAGCTGACGCCAGTGGCCTGTATCAACGCGCCTAGTCTGTCGTTGACCTGCGAGACCGCAGCTGTGTTGCTTTTCGCAGATGCTGCTGGAGCGGACGAGGCTGCAGATTGGCCGTCCGTGCAGGCGCTTAGCGCTAGCAACAAACTGGACAGTGCTGCATTGCGGAAGGCGGGCAACATGCGAAAGAAGTGACTTGACCGTGCCATTGCGACCTCGTTGGGCAAGAGCGCACGCCATCGCGGCGAGCGTGGTGGAATAAACTAGATGCGATTGTGTGCGGTGGCCGTCATGAAGTTTCACACACCGCCGCCAGCTTGGCCTTAGTTGGCGGGCGATGTGCTCGAAACGCGCCAATTATTTCAACGCTTCAGTTATGACGGCGTCAGCGAAATGCGCCACATTACCCCTTCAAATCCGGGGTAGGCAATCAATCCACCGAAATGTCCGCCAGCCGCTGCAGCGCTTCGGCATATTTCGCACGCGTGCGATCGATGACGTCGGCCGGCAGGCGCGGGCCGGGCGCGGTCTTGCCCCAGTCCAGGGTTTCCAGATAATCGCGCACAAACTGCTTGTCGTAGCTCGGCGGGCTGGTGCCCGGTTCGTATTGGTCGGCCGGCCAATAACGCGAGGAATCCGGAGTCAGCATCTCGTCCATGATGTACAGGCGGCCATCGGCATCGGTACCGAATTCGAACTTGGTATCGGCCAGTAATATGCCGCGTTCGGCAGCAAAATCGGCTGCGAACCGGTAGATGCGCAAGGTGGCATCGCGCACGCGTTCGGCCAGCTCGGCGCCGACCGTCTTGACCATTGCATCGAAGTCGATGTTTTCGTCGTGGTCGCCAACCGCTGCCTTGGTCGAAGGAGTGAAAATCGGCTCGGGCAGTTTCTCGGCCTGACGCAGGCCGTCGGGCAATTCGATGCCGCTGATCTTGCCGGTGCGCTGGTAATCCTTCCAGCCGCTGCCGATCACATAGCCGCGGGCGATGGCTTCCACCGGCACCGGCTTGAGCTTGCGCGTGACCACGGCGCGTTTGGCGTACAAGGCCGGATCGACACCCTCGGGCAATACCTGCTCCACGCGGATGTCCACCAGGTGGTTGGGCATCAGGTGTTCGGTCTTGTGGAACCAGAAGTTGGATACCTGGCACAGCATCTCGCCCTTGCCGGGAATCGGGTCGGGCAGCACCACGTCGAACGCGGACAGGCGGTCGGTGGCCACCATCAACAGATAGTCGCCCGGGGGCGCATCGGCGGGCAGGCGGTCGCGGGGAAGATCGAAGACATCGCGGACCTTGCCACGGTGACGCAACGGCAGGCCGGGCAGATCGGATTGCAACAGCGTGGTCGACACAGGCACTCCTAAGGACGTCGCTATGACGCTGTCCCCGGGACCCGGCGGGCCCGCGGGTAGGCAGCGGGCCGCGTAGTGTACGGCGCTTCGCCGCCTCCCGCAGAATTTATTGGAGGCCCGCGCGGTGGGGCTTGTGCAGGAGCCGTCAGCCAGGCCGGGCGGGCGTTCGGGTAAGATCGCCAGCCCGCCTCCCGCCCCCGATCGCCCCCATGTCCTGGTACGGAAAACTGCTCGGCGCATTGGCCGGTGCCTTGCTGTTTCGCGGGGCGCCGGTGGTGGGGCTGCTGATCGGGCTGGCGATCGGCCACGCGGTCGACGCCGGCTGGTTCAAACGGCGCGCGGAAAATCCGTACGAGGCGCTTGGCCTGGAGCCGGACGCCACCACTGCCGAGATCGACCTGGCCTATCGCCGGCTGATGTCCCGCTACCACCCGGACAAGGTCGCCAACGCCGACCCGGAAGCCCGCCGCCAGGCCGAAAAGAAGGCCAGCCAGATCAACGCCGCCTACGACCGGATTCAACGGCAGCGCAAGCGCTGAAGCAAAGGCTCACGCCGAAAACCGCTGTGTTACGCAGTGCCGGGCGTCGACGCAGCGCGCTGTACATCGAAAGCCCCAGCGCCCAGCGGCATCCGGCTTTCCTCTCCGGGCCACGGTTGCGACAATGGCGCTCCTGCATTTTTCCGAGCTGCCCATGCAACCGACGGCGATCGCCCCGTCCATCCTGTCCGCCGATTTCGCCCGTCTGGGCGAGGAAGTGAACAACGTCCTCAAGGCTGGTGCCGACTGGGTGCACTTCGACGTGATGGACAACCACTACGTGCCCAACCTCACCATCGGCCCCATGGTGTGCCAGGCGCTGCGCAAGCACGGCATCACCGCGCCGATCGACGTGCACCTGATGGTCGAGCCGGTGGACCGCATCGTGCCGGATTTCGCCGAAGCCGGTGCCACCACCATCAGCTTCCACCCCGAAGCCAGCCGCCACGTGCACCGCACGATCCAGCTGATCAAGTCGCATGGATGCCAGGCCGGACTGGTGCTCAACCCGGCCACGCCGGTGGACATCCTGGATTGGGTGCTGCCCGAGCTGGATCTGGTATTGGTGATGTCGGTCAACCCGGGCTTTGGCGGGCAGGCCTTCATCCCGTCCGCACTGGACAAGCTGCGCGCCATCCGCCGCAAGATCGACGCGACGGGCAAGCCGATCCGGCTGGAGATCGATGGCGGGGTCAAGGCCGACAACATCGGTGCGATTGCCGCGGCCGGCGCCGACACCTTCGTCGCCGGCTCGGCCATTTTCAATGCGCCCGACTATGCGCAGGTGATTGCGCAGATGCGCGCGGCGGTGGATGCGGTGCGATGAGCCGGCCCGCGCCGCAGATCCGCAGCGCCACGCCTGAGGATGTGCCGCTGCTGCATGAACTCATCACCGCGCTGGCGGTGTACGAGCGCGAGCCGGGCGCGGTCAAGGCCGGCCTGGAGGAGTTGCGCGCCAGTCTGTTCGGCGACGGCGCCACCGCGCATGCGCTGATCTGCGAGCAGGACGGTCAGGCGCTGGGATTTGCGGTGTATTTCTTCAACTACTCCACCTGGCTGGGCCGCAACGGCCTGTACCTGGAAGACCTGTTCGTCCGGCCGGAAGCGCGCGGCAAGGGTGCGGGCCTTGCGCTGTTGCGGCACCTGGCGCAGCTGGCCGTGCAGCGCGGCTGCGGGCGGTTCGAATGGTCGGTGCTGGACTGGAACCAGCCGGCCATCGACTTCTACAAGGCAGTCGGTGCGCGCCCGATGGACGGCTGGACCGTGTACCGGCTCGACGGCGAACGGTTGGCCGCATTTGCGGCAGGCGCCTGAGCCAGGCACGCCGCGCAATCCAGCCTCATGCAAAAGGAAGGCCGCTCCTATCGGGGCGGCCTTCAAGAAAATTGGAGGCTGATCCTGCCTCCGCCCGTCGTCCCTGCTATGGCCTTCCACTCTCCGGGTCATCGATGACACCGCAATGACAGTGCGCAGCCAGCGCCTATTCACGATCTGCCCATTGGCCCGCTGCTAGCCTGCGGCCATTACCCTCACAGCATCGGCAGCGCGCATGGCCCCGTCCCACTGGCGTGTGATCCTCAACGGCAAGTCCACCGACAACATGGACCTGCGTGAGGCGGTGGGAACGCTGCGCAAGCGCGGCATCCAGCTCGATGTGCGGGTCACCTGGGAAGACGGCGATGCCGAGCGCTACGTGGGCGAGGCGGTGGCCGATGGCGTGCACACGGTGGTGGCCGCCGGTGGCGACGGCACCCTGAGCGAAGTGGCCGCCGCCCTGGCGCACCACGAGGGCGATGCGGCCTCGCTGCCGTCGCTGGGCCTGGTGCCGCTGGGCACCGCCAACGACTTCGCCACCGCCGCCAATCTGCCGATCGCCCCGCTGGAGGCGTTGACCCTGATCGCCGAGCGCGTCGCGCAGCCGGTCGACCTGCTGCGGATCGACGCCGACCACGGCCCACACTGGTGCGCCAATGTGGCCAGCGGCGGCTTCGGCACCCAGGTCACGGTGGAAACCGACGAAGGCCTGAAGAAGATGCTCGGTGGCCTGGCCTATCTCATCACCGGCATGTCGCGGCTGGGCCGCATCGACCCGATCAGCGCCCGCTTCAGCGGCCCGGAGTTCAGCTGGGAAGGCGAATTCATCGCACTTGGCCTGGGGAACGGGCGCCAGGCCGGTGGCGGCCAGGCGCTGTGCCCGGAAGCACTGATCGACGACGGCCTGCTGGATGTCACCATCGTCCCCGACCTCGACGGGGAAGTGGCCGCCACGCTCGGCACCCTGGTCACCGGCGGCAAACAGGCCGCGCTCGAACGCGTGGCCGTGCGCGCCCGCGTGCCGTGGCTGGAAATCGTTTCCCAGCAACCGCTGACTTTGAACCTGGACGGCGAACCGGAAACCTCGCGGCACTTCCGCATCGAATGCGTCCCGGCGCGTCTGCGAATGCACTTGCCGGGTGAGTGCCCTTTGCTTGGCGGGTGAGAATCGGGAATCGGGAAAGCTTCGCATGCGTTTCGGGTGGGCCAGGCAATCGCCGCAGCCCACCTTCGCCGTTGTTGAACGGCGTTCGCCCCCGCCTGCTGCCCTGGGCCAGCAGTTGCGCTACAGTAGCCGTGTGTCCCGCCTGACGACTCCACGCTCCTTCTCTTCCGCTCGCCGCTGGTGGCGATGGTGGCCCGTTGCCGTCGTCCGCCCCGCCACAGAGTCCCGGAAGGAAAGTCGTCTTGATCACTGCAGAGCAGTTCCAGCGCCAGGCCGCTGAAGGTCACACCCGTATCCCCGTTGTCCGCGAAGTGCTGTCCGACCTGGACACGCCACTGTCGGTCTATCTGAAGCTCGCCGACGGCGCCTATACCTATCTGTTCGAATCGGTCGAAGGCGGGGAGCGCTTCGGGCGCTACTCCATCATCGGCCTGCCGGCGCGGCGCGTGTACAGCTTTCGGGGCCACACGCTGGAGGTCAGCGAACACGGCGAAGTCGTCGAGACCCGTGAGGTCGCCGACCCGTTGGCCGAAGTCGATGCGTTGCGCGCCGAACATTCGGTGCCGCAACTCGATGGCCTGCCCGGCTTCACCGGCGGGCTGGTCGGCTGGTTCGGTTTCGAATGCATCCAATACATCGAACCGCGCCTGGGCAGTGGCGACAAACCCGACGAACTCGGCACGCCCGACATCCTGCTGATGCTCTCCGAAGAGCTGGCGGTGTTCGACAACCTCAAGGGCCGTCTGTACCTGATCGTGCATGCCGACCCGCGCCAGCCGCAGGCCTATGTGCGCGCCAATCGGCGCCTGGACGAGCTGGCGCATCGCCTGCGTCAGGGCGGCGCCGGTTATCCGCGGGCGCAGATTTCCGACGCGATCGACGAAGCGGACTTCCATTCCTCGTTCACCCGCGAGGAGTACCACGCCGTGGTGCGCAAGGCGCAGGAATACGTGCGAGCCGGCGACATCTTCCAGGTGGTGCCATCGCAGCGCTTGCGCGTGCCGTTCCGCGCGCGCCCGGTGGACGTGTATCGCGCGTTGCGTGCGTTGAACCCGTCGCCGTACATGTATTTTCTCGATGTCGGCGGTACCCAGGTGGTTGGTTCGTCGCCGGAAATTCTGGCGCGCCTGCGCGATGGCGTGGTCACTGTGCGCCCGATCGCCGGCACCCGCCCACGCGGCGCCACGCCCGAACTGGACAAGGCACTGGAAGCCGAACTGCTGGCCGACCCGAAGGAACGCGCCGAGCACGTGATGCTGATCGATCTGGGGCGCAACGATGTCGGCCGCGTGGCCGAACCGGGCACGGTCAAGGTCGGCGAGCAGTTCGTGATCGAACGCTATAGCCATGTCATGCATATCGTCAGCGAAGTGACCGGCACCCTGAAGGCCGGTCTGAATTACAGCGATGTGCTGCGCGCCACCTTCCCGGCCGGCACCGTCAGCGGCGCGCCGAAGATCCGCGCGCTGGAAATCATTCGCGAGCTGGAGCCGGTCAAACGCAATGTCTATTCCGGCGCGGTGGGCTATATCGGCTGGCATGGCGATGCCGACACCGCCATCGCCATCCGCACTGCCGTCATCCAGGACGGCTACCTGTATGTGCAGGCCGGCGGCGGCGTGGTCTACGACTCCGACCCCGACCTGGAGTGGCAGGAGACCATGAACAAGGGGCGCGCGCTGTTTCGCGCAGTTGCCCAGGCGGCCAAGGGCCTGTGATGGACGGGCAGGGCAGCACGACGCGCATCAGCTTTCGCAACGACTACAGCGAAGGCGCGCATCCGCGGCTGTTGCAGGCGTTGGCGCAGGCCAGCGCCGATCAGCACCCCGGCTACGGCACCGATCGGCACACAGCGCATGCGGTTGCGTTGATCCGCCATGCCGTCGCGCAGCCGCAGGCCGACGTGCATCTGCTGGTCGGCGGCACGCAGACCAATCTGATTGCGATCAGCGCGTTCTTGCGCCCGCATCAGGCCGTCATCGCGGTGGACGCGGCGCATATCGCCACGCACGAGACCGGCGCCATCGAAGCGACCGGCCACAAGGTGCTCACTGTCCCGGCGCTGCACGACAAGCTGACGCCTGCGTTGATCCGGCCGGTGCTGGCTATGCATGGCAACGAACACATGGTGCAGCCGCGCCTGGTCTACATTTCCAACAGCACCGAAAGCGGCACCCTCTATACACGTGCAGAACTCGAAGAATTGTCTGGCTTCTGTCGCGCGAACGATCTGCTGCTGTACCTGGATGGCGCGCGCCTGGGGGCGGCGCTGACCGCCGACGGCAACGATCTGGATCTGCCCACCATTGCCGCGCTGACCGATGCGTTCTATATCGGCGGCACCAAGAATGGTGCGCTGCTCGGCGAAGCGCTGGTCATCGTCAATCCGGCGCTGCAGCCCGATTTGCGTTACCTGATCAAGCAGCGCGGCGCGCTACTGGCCAAGGGCATGGTGCTTGGCGCGCAATTTGCGGCGTTGTTCGAAGATGGTCTGTTCTTCGAACTGGCCGCGCATGCCAATGCCATGGCGCAACGCCTGCGCGCCGGCCTGCTTGCGGCAGGCGCGCATTTCACCAGCGACTCGCCGACCAACCAGCAGTTCATCGCCGTCAGCGCGCAGCAGGCCGCGCAGCTGGCGCAAGGCTACGACTTCGAGCGCTGGGAAGTGCGCACCGATGGCAGTCAGGTGATCCGCTTCGTGACCTCGTGGGCGACCACGGCCACGGCGGTCGATCGGCTGTGTGCGGATGTGGCGGCCCTTTTGCAGCACCCCGCAGTGCAGGGCCATGACTAGACCTCAAGGACGACAACGATGAACACAATCGCTGGTTGGATGCTCGCCGCTGTGCTGACGCTACCCACTGTTGGAATGGCGCAGATCAATGCCCTGCCGTCGCAGCCGCATTTGTTGGTCAAAGGCCAGGCGTTTCGCACGGTCGATCCAGACCGCTTTATCGTTGACCTCAAGATCAGCAAGACGGAATTACAGCCCGACTTGGCGCGGAAGTTTGTCGAAGACCGTGCCAGGTTGGTTCTGGATGGATTACAGCGCGATCACGTTCTCAAGGACTCCCTTTACGCCTCTGCACTCTCGATTTCTCCGCAATCGCGTTATGAGGCGGGCAAATCCGTCTTCGAGGGGACCCGGGTGGAGCGCAGGATTCGTGGCACCTTTACTTCATTGAAAGATGTGCGTGCCTTCCTCGGCGACTTGGACGCCAACGAGAATGTGCAGGTGTTATCGATGCAAACGGCCTACGCCGATGCTGCCGCGTTACGTGCGGAACTCAAGCGTGAAGCCGCGACGCAGTCACGCCAGTCCGCTCAGGGGCTTGCCGCTGCGTACGGCGTCCGGCTCGGCGGCATTTACAGCATTTCGGATGTCGCTCCCAATTTTGCCTATGGCGTCGAAGCAGGCACCTGGTCGGCCGCCACAGCGGCAACGCCAGGCTCGATCGTGTCTCCGCCTTCGCCGCCGGCTCCACCGTCGTCGCCTGCGCCAAGCGCAGTGGGCCAGGGAGTCGGCGAGAGCCTGATGACCGGCACTATCACTTATACCGAAAACATCTATGCGGTCTTCCTGATCGCGCAATGAGTCCTTTGCCATGCTGCTGATGCTCGACAACTACGACAGCTTCACCTACAACCTCGTGCAGTACCTGCAGGCGCTGGGCGCCGAGGTTATTGTGGTGCGCAACGACGCCATGAGCGTCGACCAGATCGCCGCGCTCAAGCCCGAGCGCATCGTCATCTCGCCCGGTCCGTGCACGCCCAACGAAGCCGGAATCTCGCTGCAATTGATCGAGCAGCTGGGCCAGACCACGCCGATCCTGGGCGTGTGCCTGGGCCATCAAAGCATTGGCCAGGTCTACGGTGGCGATGTGATCCGCGCCGGCAACATCATGCACGGCAAGACCTCGCCGATTCGTCATCAGGGCAAGGGCGTGTTCGCCGGCCTGCCGGACAGCTACGAGGCCACGCGCTATCACTCGCTGGTGGTGGACAAGACCACCTTGCCGGACACACTGGAGGTCACCGCCTGGACCGAAAATCCGGATGGCTCGATGGAAGAGATCATGGGCCTGCGCCATCGCCAGTTTCCGGTCGAAGGCGTGCAGTTCCATCCCGAATCGATCCTGACCCAGCACGGACATGCCTTGCTGAAGAACTTTCTGCAGCGTTGATTGCGATGTGCCTGTGCCATCGTGACGTATCGCATTGCGGCATCGGTGCAGCGACGATGCGAAATCGCGACATCGCCCGACGCGCGCCGTACTACGCACCGTGTTCAAACACCGCGCCGCCTTCCACTGCATTCGAATCACGATGAGCACACCCGACGACAGCATCCATTTCTACGAGCCGACGCAGGGTCACGGGCTGCCGCACGATCCGTTCAACGCCATCGTCGGCCCGCGTCCTATCGGTTGGATCGGCTCGCGCAGCGCCGAGGGCATCGCCAATCTGGCGCCGTACAGCTTTTTCAACGCATTCAACTACATCCCGCCGATCGTCGGCTTTGCCAGCATCGGTCGCAAGGACAGCCTGCGCAACATCGAAGCCACCGGCGAATTCACCTGGAATCTGGCCACCCGGCCGTTGGCAGAAGCAATGAACGCCAGCGCGGCGATGGTGCCTGCGGAGGTCGATGAATTCGGTCTGGCCGGCCTGCAGGTGGCGCTATCGCGGCTGATCGCTGCGCCACGGGTCGCTGCCAGTCCGGTCAGTTTCGAATGCCGGCTCAGCCAGCTGCTGCCGCTGCAAACCGCTGCCGGTCACGCCATCCAGACCTGGTTGGTGCTGGGCGAAGTGGTCGGCGTGCACCTGGCCAGGTCGGCGCTGCACGAGGGCATCTATGATCCGGGCGCAGTGCAGACGATTCTGCGCGCGGGCGGGCCGGCCGATTATTACGAAGTGCAGCCGCAGGCGCGTTTTCGCATGACGCGTCCAGGCCAGTGATCGTCGCAGCTGCCACGGCAGTCGCGTCGCCTGGCGCTTGCGCTTTCCTGCATTGATCGCGCGCGTCGCAAGCCGCCTGCGTCTCCATCCATCACGTTCTGCCACGGTTGTTTCCATGCCCATCACGCCGCAAGAAGCCCTGCAACGCACCATCGAACACCGCGAGATCTTCCACGACGAAATGGTCGAGTTGATGCGGCAGATCATGCGCGGCGAGGTCTCCGACATGATGGTCGCGGCCATCCTCACCGGGCTACGGGTCAAGAAAGAGACCATCGGCGAAATCGCCGGTGCGGCCACGGTGATGCGCGAGTTCTCGCGCCGCGTGGACGTGGCCGATCGCCAGCACATGGTGGACATCGTCGGGACCGGCGGGGACGGTTCGCATACCTTCAACATCTCCACCTGCGCCATGTTCGTCGCCGCAGCCGGCGGTGCCAAGGTGGCCAAGCACGGCAATCGCAGCGTCTCGTCCAAATCCGGCAGTGCCGATGCACTGGAAGCATTGGGCGCGGTGATCGAGCTGCAGCCCGAACAGGTTGCCAGCGCGTTGGCGCACACCGGCATCGGCTTCATGTATGCACCAGTGCATCACCCGGCCATGAAGGTGGTGGCACCGGTGCGGCGCGAAATGGGGGTGCGCACCATCTTCAATATCCTTGGTCCGCTGACCAATCCGGCCGGCTCGCCGAACATCCTGATGGGCGTGTTCCACCCCGACCTTGTCGGTATCCAGGCGCGCGTCTTGCACGAACTCGGCGCCGAACGCGCGTTGGTGGTGTGGGGGCGCGACGGCATGGACGAACTTTCGCTTGGCGCTGGCACGCTGGTTGGCGAATTGCGCGATGGCCAAGTGCGCGAATACGAAGTGCACCCGGAAGATTTCGGCATCGCGATGTCGGCCAGCCGTAACCTCAAGGTGGCCGATGCTGCGCAATCGCGCGCGATGTTGCTGCAGGTATTGGACAACGTGCCCGGCCCCGCGCTGGATATCGTGGCGCTCAACGCCGGTGCTGCGTTGTACGTGGCCGGCGTGGCCCACAGCATTGCCGATGGCGTGCTGCGCGCACGCGCGGTCATCGCCGACGGCTCGGCGCGCGCGCGGGTGGACGCCTATGTCGCCTATACCCGCCAGCTTGCCGGGCAGGCCTGAGCCATGCCGGCAACCGCCACGCAGCGGCCATCACCCGCCGGCGTCCCCACCGTGGCGCTGGCATGCTGCGTGATGGCGCGCAGCCGCGCTGCAGTACGCCCGTCTTGACCGATAATGCCCGCCCGCCAGGACCCGATACGATGAGCGACATCCTCAACACCATTCTTGCCCGCAAGGCCGACGAAGTCGCCGAGCGCAGTGCGCGCGTGCCGCTGGCCGAGTTGATCGCGCGCAGCGCCGACCTACCGCTCACGCGCGGATTTGCAGCTGCCATGCAGGCCAGCATCGCCGCAGGCGACCCGGCCGTGATCGCCGAAGTGAAGAAGGCCAGCCCGTCCAAGGGTGTCATCCGGCCGGACTTCCAGCCGGCCGATATCGCGGTCAGCTATGAATTCGGTGGCGCGACGTGCCTGTCGGTGCTCACCGATGTGGATTTCTTCCAGGGATCGGATGCCTATCTGCGCCAGGCGCGCGACGCCTGCACGCTGCCGGTGCTGCGCAAGGATTTCACCGTCGACCCGTATCAGGTCTACGAAGCCCGCGTGCTCGGCGCCGACTGCATCCTGCTGATCGTCTCCGCGCTGGAGGACGCCCAACTGGCCGATCTATCGGGCCTGGCCATGCAGCTGGGCCTGGACGTGCTGGTGGAAGTACACGACATCGACGAGCTCGAGCGTGCGGTGCAGGTCCCGGTGCCCTTGATCGGCATCAACAATCGCAACCTGCGCACCTTCGAAGTGACGCTGCAGACCACGTTGGACATGCGCGCGGCGGTGCCGCGCGATCGCGTGCTGGTCACCGAGAGCGGCATCGTCACCCAGGCCGATGTGCAACTGATGCGCAGTCACGATGTGAACGCGTTTCTGGTCGGCGAGACCTTCATGCGCGCGGCCGAACCCGGCGAGTCGCTGCGTCAGCTATTCTTCGCGCATGACTGAGTCGTATCCCGTTCCGCGCGAAGACGCACCGCTGGTGGTCTTCGACTTCGACCACACGTTGTACGACGGCGATTCCGGCAGTCATCTGTTTGCCTGGCTGATCAAGCGCAACCCGTTGCGCTTGCTGGTTGCGCTGTTGGCCTCGCCAATTCTCGGTCCGATGGTGGCGATGCTGCCAACCCGGCGGCGCGGCGTGTCCGGCTATGTGTGGATCGCCACGTTCGGCCTGCACCGCGCGCGCGAGTTCAACCGTTTCATCGACGCATACGTGCTCAAGCATGAAGCGCAGATCCGCCAGCGCCTGCTCCCGCATGCCTTGAAGGTCTTCACCCAACACCGCGCCGCCGGCGACCGTGTGGTGGTCGCCACCGGCGCACCGCCGGAGTTGGCGCGCGCCATTCTCGGTTTCGTGGCCCACCAGGACGTGCCGGTCATCGGCAGCCTGGTCGGCCCGCGCCTGGGCGCAGTCACTGCACGACGTCACTGCCATAACGAAGAAAAGATGCGCATGCTGCGCGAGCGCGGCTACGCCGATATCGCCATCGCCTACTCGGACAGCACCGCAGATCTGCCGCTCTTGAAGGCCGCGCGCGCGCCGGTGGTGGTCAACCCCAAGGCCAACCGCGAAGCGCTGTTCCGCCAGGTACTGCCGACAGGCACGCCCATCCTCAACTGGGGTTGCCGCGACCGCGGCGGCAAGGCGCCGTAGGCGAGCGCAACATTCAGGCAGCTAGGTCGTTTCGCGCGGAGCGCAACGATTGCGCAGTCCAGCTTGCGATGGCGCACTTGCACGGCGGGTCGCGCGGGCAAACGGATACGACCTGTAGCGCAACGAATCTTCAGGATCGTGACGCAGTCGCGATGCAGAGCGTGCGGTTCGACGGCGCGAAGACTCTCTTATAAGAGGTATCGCGCAAAAGTGCCGCTGCAGAGGGCATGAAGTGCCGATGTTGGCACCGTCGCAATCGAATCCATCGGAGCCGAAACCGGCATGCAGCCAGTGCACAAGGCACTGGCTGCACAGCGCCGTCAGCGGGTGCCGTACAGCACGACGGTCTTGCCGCGTGCATGCAGCAGGCCGTCGGCCTGCAGCTTCTTGAGCACGCGGCCGGCCATTTCGCGCGAGCACCCGACCAGGCGTGCCAGCTCCTGGCGCGAGACACGCAGCTGGGTGCCCTGCGGGTGGCTCATCGCTTCCGGTTCCTTGGCCAGGTCGTGCAGCGTGCGCACGATGCGGTCGGTCACGTCGAGGAAGGCCAGGCGGCTGGCTTTCCTTGTGGTATCGAGCAGCCGTTTTGAAAGCTGAACACCGATCGCATACAGGATCTTCGGCGCATCCGGCGACAGGCTGGTCTGGAACAGCTGCTGCAGCCGCTCGTAGCTGATCTCGGCAAGCTCGCACTGAGTGCGGGTGCGCAGGATCACCTCACGGGTATCGGATTCGATGAACAACCCCATCTCGCCGACGAATTCGCCGCTGCCGAAGTAGCCCAGCACCAACTCACGGTCGTCATCTTCCTCGGCGATGATGCTCACCGAGCCGCTGATCACGTAGTAGAGGGTGCCGGCCGGGTCTCCTGGCCGGAACACATCGGTCCGGGTCGGATAGCGCCTTCGATGGCTGTGCGCCAGGAAACGCTCGATGGTGCCCGCGTCCAGCGCCAGGGAAGGGGTAGCGTTACGTACCGTCGTAGTGACAACCGTCGTATTTCCTGGGCTCATGGTAGTTCCGCGTGTGATTCCTGAAGCTTAACGGCATGAGTCATGCAAGGTAAACCACTCTTAACATCGGCATTTCGTTGCTGGGATCTTTGGCTCATAATTGACTCCTTTCCCGCTTTCCATAAGGACAGACCGACGTGGTCAAGCCGTTGCCTCGTCTGAGGCTACAGGGGTTCAACAACCTCACCAAGGCGTTGAGCTTCAACATCTACGACGTCTGTTATGCGCGTACCGAAGAGGAGCGTCAGCGCTACATCGAGTATATCGATGAGCAATACGACGCCGATCGTCTGACGCAGATCCTGACCGATGTGGCCGAGATCATTGGCGCCAACATCCTCAATATCGCACGTCAGGACTACGATCCGCAGGGCGCATCGGTGACGATCCTGATCTCCGAAGAACCGGTGATCGACAAGAAGCAGGCCGGCAAGGAGCTGATCTCCGATGCCGTGGTTGCTCATATGGATAAGAGTCATATCACTGTCCATACATATCCGGAAACGCACCCGCAGGAAGGCATCGCCACGTTCCGCGCCGACATCGACGTCGCGACCTGCGGCGTGATTTCGCCATTGAAGGCGCTCAACTACCTGATCGAGAGTCTGGAATCGGACATCGTGATCATGGATTACCGCGTGCGTGGCTTCACGCGCGATGTGAAGGGCAAGAAGCATTACATCGATCACAAGATCAACTCGATCCAGCAATTTCTCGCCAAGAACGTGAAGTCGCGCTACGAGATGTTCGACGTCAACGTCTACCAGGAAAATATCTTCCACACGAAGATGCACCTGAAGGACTTCGACCTGGATCAGTACCTGTTCGAAGAGCGCGCCAAGAACCTGTCGTTCAAGGAGCGCATGAAGATCGAAACGCTGCTCAAGCGCGAAATCGAAGAACTGTTTCACGGACGCAACCTGAGCGAATAAGCGCAGGCGCATCCTGTCGCGTGCTTGCTCGCAAGCGCGCAAACGCCACAAGGCGGGACGGCCCGCCACGCGACGACCTCGCGTTCCACAGCCGACGGCGGCCCAGTGTGCAGACACTGGGTCGCTTTTTTTTTTGTCCGTTTTTTCTGTGAGGAGTACTGCAATGCCCTGGATCTATCTGTTGCTGGCCGGCCTGTTCGAGATCGGCTTTGCCATGGGACTGAAATACAGCGACGGGTTCACTCGCCTGTGGCCGACCGTGCTGACAATCGGCCTTGCCGGCATCAGCCTGTGGTTTCTGACACAGGCGCTGAAGACCATTCCGGTCGGCACCGGCTATGCGATCTGGACCGGCATCGGCGCCCTGGGCGTGACCATTGCCGGTATCGCGCTATTTGGCGATAGCGCCTCGTGGTCGCGATTGGCATGCATCGGTCTGATCGTGGCCGGCGTGATCGGGCTGAAGCTGGTCGGGTAGTCAGTCCTCCAGCGTTTGCTGCGCAAACGCTGGGCTCCGACTGGAGGCTGCCTATCCACCCGTTCGGCCGTAGCTGCACGCGCAATGCGGGAACAGCCCCAGTTTGCGGCGCAAAACCTTGGGACCCCGACTCAGAGGCCTATCCCCACGCCTTTGGCGCGCGCCCCCCTAAACAAGGGGGGCTGTGCTTCAGTGGTGTGCCGGCCAGCGGTTGATCGCCGTGTCGGGTGTACTCGGGTACGGGCTAGATTCTGGTCGTCAGTCCCCAGTCCCCGATTCCCAATTTCCAATTCCCAACTAGAGGCGGTAAGCAACCGTCTTCATCAGCTTGGAGGCCAGGGCCATCGCGCTTGGGATCGGAGCCGGGAGCGGGCGGGCGCCAGCCTGCTCGGCCTGGTCGGCATGGCGGGCCTCGTCGATCTTCATCACGCGCAGGATGGCGCGGCTGCGTTGGTCGTCCTGGGGCAGGGTTTCCAGATGCTCGTCCAGGTGCGCTTCGACTTGGCGTTCGGTCTCGACCACGAATCCCAGGCTCCAGTCGTCGCCGCGCAGCCCGGCCAGCGCGCCGAGCGCGTAGCTGCCGGCATACCACACGGGGTTGAACAGGCTGGGGCGGCTGTCCAGCTCGTGCAGGCGGTCGGCGCACCAGGCCAGGTGATCCGTTTCTTCCTGGGCAGCTTCCAGCAGGTGGTGCTGGGTGTGTGCGTCGCGGGCGACGGCGGCCTGGCCGAAATACAGGCCCTGCGCGCACACCTCGCCAACATGGTTGATGCGCATCAGGCCGGCCGCATGACGACGCTGCTCCGGGTCCAGGACGACGTCGGGCGTGTCGGCGGCGGGATTGGGACGCTCGGCCGGCGGATTGCCGAAGACGGTGTCCAGCGCGCGCTGGGCTTCGACCAGCAGCCGGTCGAGCGGGCTATGCAGGCGGGTGGGGGAGATCTGGGTCATACGGCGATTCTGGCCCCGGTCCGCCGTGCTGCCAACCGCCATGGCGCGGTTGTTGCTGCAACTTGCGCCGCCGCCGAACGTCCCGTACAATCCCGCCTCTTCTGTTTCGCCTTCACAACGCGTGGCAAAGTTCCAGTGGTCATCGGCCGCTGCAATCCGCCCGACCACTCAAGAGTTTTCTCATGACTACGTTCACCGCCAAGTCCGAGACCGTCCAGCGCGACTGGTATCTCGTTGACGCCGCCGGCAAGACGCTCGGCCGTCTGTCCACCGAACTGGCCCGCCGCCTGCGCGGCAAGCACAAGCCGGTTTATACCCCTCACGTCGATACTGGCGATTACCTGGTGGTAATCAACGCCGAGAAGATCGTCGTCACGGGCAACAAGCTGAAAGACAAGAAGTATCACCGCTTCACCGGCTACATCGGTAACTTGAAGACCGAGAGCCTGGAGCAGGCGCTGCAGCGCCACCCGGAGCGCGTGATCGAAATCGCCGTCAAGGGCATGCTGCCGAAGGGCCCACTGGGTCGCACCATGTACCGCAAGCTCAAGGTCTATTCGGGTGCCGAGCATCCGCACGCCGCCCAGCAGCCGCAAGTTCTGGATATCTAATCATGGCTATCACGCAAAACTACGGCACTGGCCGCCGCAAGTCCTCCACCGCTCGCGTGTTCCTGCGCAAGGGCACCGGCAACATCACCGTCAACGATCGTCCGCTGGACGAATTCTTTGGTCGTGAGACTGCGCGCATGATCGTGCGCCAGCCGCTGGAACTGACCAAGAACACCGAAAGCTTCGACATCATGGTCACCGCCTCCGGCGGCGGCACCACCGGCCAGGCCGGTGCGATCCGTCTGGGCATCGCCCGTGCGCTGGTCGAGTACGACGAAACCCTGAAGTCCGAGCTGCGCAAGGCTGGCTTCATGACCCGCGACGCTCGCGAAGTCGAGCGTAAGAAGGTCGGTCTGCATAAGGCCCGTCGCGCCACCCAGTTCTCCAAGCGCTGATCCATTGCGTTTGGTGCATCCCGGTTCGCCGGGATGCCTGCTTCAAGAGCCCGGCCACGCCGGGCTTTTGTCGTTTTGGGTCCTGGTATGTGCCCTGTACGAGCGCGTGGCCAGGATCGTCCTGGAGGCCGAATGCGATATGCATGAACGCAGATGCGCCATGCGTTGCCGCCGGACGCCGGGCAACAAAAAAGGCCCGATCTTTCGATCGGACCTTTTGTGTTTGGCTGCCCCGGATGGATTCGAACCACCGAATGCCTGAGTCAGAGTCAGGTGCCTTACCGCTTGGCGACGGGGCAATAAAACGTGTTGGCCCAAGATTATTGCATGCCGGTGAGGGCGTGAACACCTTGGTGGCTATGGGTGGACTCGAACCACCGACCCCAGCATTATGAGTGCTGTGCTCTAACCGGCTGAGCTACATAGCCTAGGGAGCCGGCAATTCTCACGATGCGTCGTGCTGTTGTCAAGCATTTCGTTTTCAGCTTGTGAGCCAGGCGTCGCCGTGGCAGAGTCGGTGGCAGTAGATTTTCAGGAGTCCGCATCGTGATCGATCCGGACGGTTTCCGGCCAAACGTCGGCATTGTGCTGATGCGGCAGGACGGTCAGGTGTTCTGGGCACGACGCGTGCGCAGGGACGGCTGGCAGTTCCCGCAGGGTGGCATGAACACCGATGAGACGCCCGTTGAAGCCATGTACCGCGAGTTGCGCGAAGAAACCGGGTTGTTGCCCGAGCATGTGGAATTGCTCGGCGCCACGCCTGGCTGGCTACGCTATCGGCTGCCCAGCAGGGCAGTGCGCCGCAATGAGCGGCAGGTGTGTATCGGGCAGAAGCAGGTCTGGTTCCTGCTGCAGTTCACCGGCGATGAATCCCATCTCAAGCTCGACCATACCGACACCCCGGAGTTCGACCACTGGCGCTGGGTGGATTTCTGGTATCCGGTCGAGCACGTGGTGATGTTCAAGCGCGGCGTCTATGCGCGCGCGCTGCGTCATCTGGCGCCGCTTGCGCAAAGCCTGGCCGGCCCGGCGGCAGTCGGTGCGATGCCCCAACGTGCGCTGGAGGCGTGGCTGCCGGGCAGCAGCGCGGCGGGGCACGACAGCCCACGCAAGCGGCCACGCAAGCGCAGCGGGGCTCGCGCGATGCGGATTAATAATGATTAACGGATGGAATTGACACCTATTCTCGTTTGCGGTGCAATCAGCGCCGGTCCTTTCCGGATCGCCAACACCCGACCGATACTGTGTACGTCTGCATCTGTAATGGGGTCACCGACCACCAGATCCGCGAAGCGGCCGAGAATGGCTGCGCCAGCCTTGCCGAACTGACCATGCGTACCGGCTGTGGCTCCAATTGCGGCTCATGCCTGGAGATGGCGGGCGATCTGTTGAGCCAGGCACATGCCACCCGCGCATTGCCGTTGCCGCTCCTGGGGCTGGCTAGCGCTGCCTGAGGCAGGCGCTCGGGGCCGATGTCCCGACGATGGCTGTTCCGGGATTCCCACGCGGTACCTGATGCCAGATGCATCTGCCGGCCCGCGCCGCGAATGCCAGTTCCATCCTGCCTCGCCGGCGCCACCTGCGGCAAAGTGGTCGCCCGTTGATAGCCGGCACAAGACTGCGGCCTTCCACGCCTGATTCGCGATTGCAGCTGGCAGCTGCCCGCGGCGCGTCCCGCAACTGATCACGATTCGCGTTCCTTCATGTGCCGCGCCAACGCGCTAGAGTGCGGCCGGCTCACTGTCTCGGAGACATCGCATGAAGGGCGATACCAAGGTCATCGAGTACCTCAACAAGGTGCTCTACAACGAACTCACTGCGATCAATCAGTACTTCCTGCACGCCAAGATGCTGAAGAACTGGGGCCTGAAAGAACTGGCCGAGCATGAGTACAAGGAATCCATCGACGAAATGAAGCATGCGGACAAGCTGTCCGACCGCATTCTGTTTCTCGAAGGACTGCCCAATTTCCAGGCCTTGGGCAAGCTGCGCATCGGCGAGAACCCGACCGAGATGTTCCGCTGCGATCTGACCCTGGAGCGCGAGGCGGTTGTCGTGCTGCGCGAGGCGGTGGCGTATGCGGAGACCGTCAAGGACTACGTGAGCCGCCAGTTGCTGGTGGACATCCTGGAGTCCGAAGAAGAGCACATCGACTGGCTGGAAACCCAGCTGGACCTGGTGGCGCGCATCGGCGAGCCGAATTACCTGTTGACCAAGCTGGACGACTGAACGCGCATGGTCAAGGCTGTCTTGTTTGGCCCTGAATTTGCGGATGCGCGGTACTGCTGCCGGTCGGGGTTCTCAGCGATTGTTCGCTGATGATTTGCTTCTACAGATTCTGTTGCCGGGTGAGAGTGCGCGGCTTCGTCCTTACCCTCGCCCCAACCCCTCTCCCGCAGGAGAGGGGCTCTGGTGTCCTTTCGGAACCAGGATCCCGGGCCGCTCACCGCGCTGTCAGGGCAGCGGCCGAATAACGTTCGTGGTTAGGGCGGCTCTACCCGAGCGTGTTCGCGGCCGGGATGGCATCCCTCGGCAGTTCGATGCAGGTGGCGGCGCCAGGCGTCTGCTGCTGCTTCGACAGCGCTGATGCGACTACGGATTTGTGGTGCTGGCGGCGGCTTGCAGGCGGGCGACCTGGCCTAGCAGCGCCAGGCGGGCGCGGGCGTATTCGGCGATGACCAGGGCGACCATGACCGAGGGGCGTTCGATGGTGCCGGTGCGGGCGGCCAGTTCGATGCGCCGGGCCGCGTTGGACACCGCCTGCGCACCGACGTTGGCGCTGGAGGACTTGAGGGTGTGGGCGAGGTCGCGCAGCTGCATGCTGTCGCGGTTGGCGGCGGCCGCTTCCAGTTGCTCGATGATCAGCGGTGCGTCTTCCAGGAACAGCTGCAGGATGGTGATGGTGTCCGCGCCGGCCACTTCGTACAGCTCGTCGATCACGCTGTTGTCCAGGATCGGCAGTGCGCGTGCCTGGGCAGCGGCGCTGGCGCTTTCGGGGTCGTGGGTCGCCTGGCCGGCGCTGCTTGGGCCGGGCAGCAGCGCCTGACGCGGCAGCCAGCGCTGCAGACAGGCGTCGAGCTGTTCGCGTGCGACCGGCTTGGACAGATAGTCGTCCATGCCGGCGGCCAGGCAGCGTTCGCGATCGCCGGCCATGGCGTTGGCGGTCATGGCCACGATCGGAATCGGGCGGCCGCCGCTCTCGGTTTCCATCGCGCGCCAGCGGCGGGTGGCGGCATAGCCATCCAGTACCGGCATCTGGCAATCCATGAAGACCATGTCGTAGCGGGTGGATTCCATGCTGGCCAGTGCGGCTTCACCGTCGGTGGCGGTGTCGGCCTCGAAGCCAAGCACGGCCAGCAGCTTCTGCGCGACCAGCAGGTTCACCGGGTT
The DNA here is from genome assembly GCF_041481705.2 of Xanthomonas sp. NCPPB 1062. Classification (NCBI taxonomy): domain Bacteria; kingdom Pseudomonadati; phylum Pseudomonadota; class Gammaproteobacteria; order Lysobacterales; family Lysobacteraceae; genus Xanthomonas; species Xanthomonas sp. NCPPB 1062. The sequence goes on from NZ_CM192987.1 coordinate 570,725, forward strand.
GTCTTCGACCAGCAGGATGCGCACCTCGCGCGCATTGGCCATCGGCGGCGGCAATGGCTCGGGGATCATCGCCGAGGCCAGCGTGGTGACGTGGGCGGGCTTGGGTTCGGGCGGCAGCACCAGGGCGCGCAGGGTTTCGTCCGGGCTCTGTCGCGGCACCAGGGTGGCGTGATCCTGCAGTTCGGCCGGCACCGGTTCTTCGCCGTACAGCCAGATCAGCCGCGCGCTGTTGGCGTTTTCCGGGCGGGCGAGCGCGCGGTGCACCGCGCGCGCGCTGTAGCGCAACGTGTCGTGGTCGGCGATGACGCAGCGGAAGCCCTCGCTGTCGTTGTGCCGGCGCACGCGTTCGAGCGCTTCCTGGGTGGTTTCCATGAGCACGTGCGACACCCCCCAGCTGTCGAGCAGGCGCTTGAGGCGTTGCGACAGGCGCGCATCGGAGCTGATCACCATCACCCGTGCGGCATCGGCGCCGGTGGCCTGCTGGAGGTCGCCGATGACCTTGAGCAGCGGGATTTCGAACCAGAAGGTGGAGCCGCGCCCGGGTTCGGATTCCACCCCGATGCGGCCGCCCATCAGGTCGATGATGCGCTTGCAGATCGCCAGCCCCAGGCCGGTGCCGCCGTACAGCCGCGTGGTGGAGGCATCGGCTTGTGCGAAGGAGCGGAACAGGCGTGCCTGCTGGTCCGGGGCGATGCCGATGCCGGTGTCGCGCACCTGGAAGCGCAGCAGGTGCTGGGCGCGCGTTTCGCCCAGGCGGCGCAGCTGGATGTCGACGCTGCCGCGTTCGGTGAACTTGATGGCGTTGCCGATCAGGTTGCCCAGCACCTGGCGCAGGCGGATCGGGTCGCCGCGCACCAGCAGCCGTACCGACGGTTCGATATCCAGGCTCAGGCGCAGCTGGCGGCCTTCGGCGGTGCGCTGCAGCAACTGGATGACGCCGTCGAGCAGCTCGCGTAGGTTGAAGGTGGTGATTTCCAGTTCGAGCTTGTTGGCCTCGAGCTTGGAGTAATCGAGGATGTCGTCGACGATGCGCAGCAGCTGCAGCGAGCTGCCGGTGGCGGTCTGCAGCATGTCGCGCTGGTCAACGCTGAGCTGGCCACTGGAGATCAGCTCCAGCATCGGAATGATGCCGTTGAGCGGGGTGCGGATCTCGTGACTCATGGTGGCCAGGAATTCGCCCTTGGCCAGGGTGGCGGCCTCGGCGGCCTGCTTGGCGCGCAACAGTTCCTGTTCGAGTTCGCCGTGGCGCCGCAGTTCCTGCTGCAAGCGTTCGCGGGCCAGGTCGGCCTCTTCCAGGCGCTGTGCCAACGCATGCTGCGCCTGGGCAGCCCGGTGGGCCGCAAGTGCGGCGCACAGCCCGCAGACCACCGCCAGTACTGCCGACACCGCGCTGACGGCGCGCCAGGGGCCTTGCAGCGACGACCATTGCAGGCCTGCGCCGAGTGCGGCCGCCAGCGCGGCCAGCACTGCCAAGATGCTCCAGGCGCGAAGACCTGCTGCCCGCTCTCTCACTCAGAGCACCGCGCTCGTGAAGTCGAAGTCCAGTTCCTTGCCGACCGTCTGCACCAGGTTGCCCTGGATGAAATCCACGCCGCTCATCCACATCGCAGCCGCGGCCTGCGGGTCTTCGATGCGTTGGCCGATGATCAGCAGGCCGCGCTGGTGGGCGATGTCGATGACGCCGCGCAGTTCGTCGCGCACCGCCGCGTTGCCGTGCGCATCGGCGAAGCGGTTGGCCATGCGCACGAAGCTCAGCGGCAGCTGGGCCAGCAGTGCGTTGGCTTCGTCGCCGGGTTCGAACTGGCTGAGGCAGAACTGCACGCCGGCCGGCATCAACTTGGCGCAGAACTGCTGCACGGTGACGGCATGGATCAATGCATCGTCCAGGCGCAGATCCACGATCAGCGACTGGCCGGCCACGCCACGTTCGACCAGCGCCTTGAGCAGCCAGTCGGCGAAGGCGTCGCGGGCCAGCGTGCGCGGCGATTGCGAGACGAACAGGCGCAGCGGCGGGCTGGCGTGCTGGTACAGGTGCAGCAGGCCCAGCGCGTGGTCCATGACCTGCTGGTCCAGATCGGCGATGCGCCCGGCCGCTTCTGCGGCAGGAATGACCTGGCCTGCCGAGAGCAAGGTGCCGTCGGCCTGGCGCAGCCGCAGCAGCACCTGGTACTGCGCGGTGTCGCCGCCGGCCACGGCCACGATCGGCTGATAGGCCAGTTCGAGCTGGCCTTCGACCAGCCGCAGTTGTTCCTGCTGTTCGGCCTGGCTGGGCGCCAGGTAGGTCTGCACGCCGTCGCTGCGCAGGCGTGCCTGCAGCGCGGTGCGTTCGACCGCTTCCAGCGCGCTGCCGGTGTCGTCGAAGCCCTCGCCCAGCGGTGCCACGCCGATGGCGCAGCGCACGTGCACGGATTCTTCTTCGCGCACCGGGAAGGCGTTGGCAGACAGCCGCTGGCGGATCTCCAGTGCCTGCTGTTCCAGGCTGGCTTCGGGCATGTCGACGGCCAGCAGCAGGAAGCTGTTGTCGTTCAGGCGCGCCAGCGGGTAGGGCTGGGCGGCGCTGGCCAGGCGGTGCCCGGCCTGGGTCATCAGGCGCTCGTAGGCGGCATAGCCGTAGCGCTCGCGCAGGCCGAGCGCGCTGGCGATCTCGATGAAGAACAGGCCGCCGGACTGCTTGCGCTCCAGCGCATCGGCGAGCAGGTCCATCACGTGGCCGCGGGTGGGCAGGCCGGTTTCCGGATTGCTGCGCGCGCTGACCTGTTCGCCGGCTTGCTGCAGCGCCTGTTGGCGTGCGCGCCGGATGCGGTTGGACACCGCAGCGATCAGGTGGCGCGGGCGGATCGGCTTGGTGAGGAAGTCGTCGGCGCCGCTGTCGAGCACTTCGAACTGGCGCTCCGGGTCCGGGTCGCCGGTCAGGAACACGATCGGCAGCAACTGCTGACCGGGCTGCTGGCGGATCAGCGTGGTCAGGCGGATGCCGTCCAGCTCGGGCATGTGCAGATCCATCAGGATCAGATCCGGGTGATAGTCCTGGATCGCCTGCGGCACGCTGGCGGCGGTCATTTCGACCTGCGCATGCATGCCGGCGCCATGCAGCACGCTCTGCGCAAACAAGGCCTGCGAGCGGTCGTCCTCGACGATGAGGACGCGGTACGGCGCATCGGCGGCGACATTGTCCTCGCCGTCGTGCGGCGCGGTGGCCGCTGCCGATGTGGGTAACGCCGTGGGCGCCGATGCTGCGGCAGCACGCGCGCTGCCGCTGGCCGCCGACGCGCGCGGCGCCGACACGGCCGCGGCCGGGCTGGGCACCGCTGCAGTGGCAGGCGCAGGAATGATCGCCGCGCTCACCGGCACAGCGGTGTCGACCGGCGACGCAACCTCATCGGCCCAGCGACGCCAGTGGTCGGCCGGCGGCGTCTCGGCGCGAAGTGGACGATTACGCGTGGCGGTGTCGTCACGTGTGGTGGAAGAAACCGGATCTCGGGCGGCCATCGATACTCCCTACAGTCGCTGTGATTATGCGATGAACTTCACGGTAGCGGGGAGCTGCGTGCAGTTGGCGTAGCGGCGGGGCGCATCGGCGCAACCAGCCGACGCATGCCCCGCCACAGCAATCGCCAGACCCACCACACCACCAGCCCCGCCAGCAGGCTGGAACCCACCGCAAGACCCAGTGCCAGCCAGGGGTGCGCCAGTGCCAGTGCCAAGGCCGTGGTGGCGATGGTGTCCTCGGCCAGCGAGGCGATCCAGTTGCTGGCCGGTTCGGGCGAGGTGTTGAGCAGTGCGCGCGTGCCGGCCTTGAGCGTGTGGCTGGTCAGCGCCACGCCGGCACCGGCCGCCAGGGCGCCCGCGCCCAGGTCGCCGTCGGGCGAGAGCGTTGCCGCGGCCAGGAAGGCGCCGGCGGGCACGCGGGCCAGCGTCTGCAGCAGGTCCCAGCCCGAATCCACCCCGGGGATCTTGTCGGCGAAGAATTCGGCCACTGCCAGCGCGCCGGAGGTGCCCAGGACCCACCACGACTGCGCCGGATGCAGCGCCGGCGGCAAGTCGATCCAGCCCAGCAGGCCGGCCAGGCCGACGCCGAACACGGTGAGATAGACCCGGATGCCGGCCAGCCAGGCCAGCAGGATGCCGATCACGAACAGATGCGCTTCGCTCATGGCGTGGTTCCCTGCAAACAATTGCAGAACTATCGCAGAACTTTGGGATAACCGCCGGTCCAGCGCCAGCGCGACCATTGTCTGCGCTCTGGCACACTACGCCGCCCATGATTGCGCCGGCCCGTCCGGACCCGATGCCCATGAGACCAGCCGCACGCGTGCAGATCGTCCAACGTGCCTCCGGCGGCGGCCGGCCCGGTCGCCGCTGGTTGTGGCTGCTGCTGGCCATCGTGTGGCTGGCTTCGCTGGGCGGGGTGTGGTGGATGGCCACGCGCACGGCTGCACCGCGGCTGGTGAAGGCCGAGGCAGCGCTGCAGCAGGCGCAACGCAGCCAGGCCCAGCAACGTCGGCAGATCGAGCAGTTGCAGCAGCGCCAGGTCAATCTGGCGATGTCCGACAAGATCAGCCGCGCAGCCAATACCGAAGTGCAGGCCTCGCTGGCCGAGCGCGACGAGCAGATCGCCGCGCTGCGCGCCGACGTGGCGTTCTACGAGCGGCTGGTGGGCTCCACCGCGCAGCGCAAGGGGCTCAACGCGCACTCGGTGCAATTCACTGCCGAAGCCGGCGGCACCTGGAATTACAGCGTGGTGCTGACCCAGAACCTCAACCGCGGCGCGATCAGCCAGGGCCAGTTGCGCTTTGCGGTGGAAGGCGTGCGCGCCGGCAAGCTGGTGACGGTGAGCTGGAACGAATTGCACCAGAAGCCCGATGCCGCCGGGCAGCCGTACTCGTTCCGCTATTTCCAGCAGCTGGACGGTAGCGTGATCCTGCCGAAGGATTTCACCCCGCAACGTGTCAAAATCTCCCTGAGCGGCGATGGGGCGCCGGTCAGTCAGACATTCGATTGGAAAGTCGCCGGCAATGGCGCGGGGGAGTAGCTCATGTTCGGAAACAAGTCCAACCGTGGTGCGCAGACCGTGGTCGATACCTTGATCGGGCCGCAGGTGGTCATCCGCGGCGACCTGATGTTCAGCGGCGGGCTGTATGTGGAAGGCCGCATCCTGGGCAAGGTGATCGCCGAAGACGGCGCCAGCGCGACCCTCACGGTGGCCGAGCAGGGCAGCATCGAAGGCGAAGTGCGTGCGCCGGTGGTGATCATCAACGGCCAGCTGACCGGCGATGTGCATGCGGCCGAGCGGGTCGAACTGGCCGCCAATGCGCGCGTGCAGGGCAATGTGCACTACCAGGTGGTGGAAATGAGCGCCGGCGCGCAGCTCACCGGGCGGCTGATCCATGCCGCGACGGCCGGCGCAACCGCGGCGCTGCCGGCGCCGGAAGCCGGCCGTGCCGAGCCGGCCACGGCGTTGCAGGCCGAAACCGCCGACGCCTGAGTGCGGCATGCGCAGTGAATGCCGCGGCAGCCGATGCGGCGGCCTGGCTTGAAGTGGGACCGTCTGGCCCCCATGCTGGCGCCATGAGTACGCTCGTTTCGCTTCCTACTGCCGCCCCGGCGCCGGACTACCAGTCCATCGACCGGCCACTGAACTTCTCCGTGGCCGCTGCCGCCAAGGTGCGCGAGCTGATCCAGGAAGAAGGCAACGCCGACCTGGCATTGCGCGTGTACATACAGGGCGGAGGGTGTTCCGGTTTCCAGTATGGCTTCGAGTTCGACGAGAACCGCGCCGAGGACGACCTGGCCGTGGCCACCGATGGCGTGACGCTGCTGGTGGATCCCCTGAGCCTGCAATACCTGATGGGCGCCGAGGTGGATTACACCGAAAGCCTGACCGGCGCGCAGTTCGTCATCCGCAATCCCAATGCGAAGACCACCTGCGGGTGCGGAAGCAGCTTCAGCGTCTGATTGCCTCTGGATAGATGCGGATTGTTCGATGCATCTGGGCAAATGCGAATTGCTGGCGCGTAGCGCCTATTCCTGCAGGCACCTGCGTTGATGCCAAGGCGATTGCCGAACGTGTGATCGATTGCGGTACGGCTGCGCGCTGTTTGCGCGAGATGTTGACCGGCTCGCGATGAGGTGGGCGTTGCAGGTGGCGGGACTGGCCGGTATGCCTCGCTCGCCTTGCAGTGCGCGCTGTGATGAGGGTGGTGCATCGCTTGTTGTGCGGCTGCGGCTCGTCGGGCGACCGCCGGCCGCCATCACGATGAGGCGGCCAACCCGAGCTGCGCAGTGCGTACATGGCCGCCACTGGTCAGGCATGCGTGTGAGTGCTTCCACGTTGCGCAATGACTGCGGCAATGCTTCAAGACGATGACAGCGCTGTGCGCCACGTGGAGACGAGCGAACCGCGCGCGTCGTTGCGAGCCACGTGCGTAGTTGAAAATGCCTGCGTCATGCGCGGCGCTGCAGGGTGCTTCAGCACGACGGCAGGAATGCAGCGAGTCGCTGGCGGTCGATCGCCGGGCACGCACCCGATTGCTTGGGCTGCGCCCGCAAGGCGGGCGATCTGCACGCGCGCGTAACGCGCCACGCCACTTTCTGCGCTGCAGGTTTCGCGGCGCGCGCGCCAGCTTCGTGCGTGCGCGATGGCGCGCAGATCCGGATGACCATACTGCGTGCGTGCTTACCGCTGGCGCCACGATATGCGCGTTTTTTTCAGGCATTGCCGCTTGTCCACGCTGATCCACCGCAGTCGTGTGCGACACCGTGCTGATGCGCATGCCATGCCTTGTGTCGATTCCACGCCGTGGTGCAGTGAGCGTTCCCGCTCGTTCCGCACCTGGATCGGGCACCGGCACCGATCCGGTGTCGGCTGATTGCTGCGCGTCTGTTCCGTCCTTCCCCAAGAGAGCATTACTTCATGTTGCAGATCAACTCCCGATCGGCGTTTGGCCTGGCGGCCATGTTGGGCATCGCCAGCGCAGTGCTTGCACCCGCCGCGCAGGCCGCGCCCGCGCGCGGTACCTTGCTTACCAGCAATTTCCTGACCAGCTACAGCCGTGACGCGATCGGCGCGATGCTGGCCTCCGAGCCGCAGGCCGAACAGCCCAAATGCAATGTCCGTGTCGCCGAATTCACCTATGCAACCGTCGGTGTCGAAGGCGAACCTGCAACCGCATCTGGCGTGCTGCTGGTTCCAGATGGCGAGCGGTGCGTAGGGCCGTATCCGTTGCTCGGCTGGGGACGTCCGACCGGAACGGTTCGCACTGAGGAGCAGGCCAAGGACATCCGCGATGCCAAGGGCAACGACCCACTGGTCACGCGCCTGGCCAGCCAGGGGTATGTCGTGGTCAGCAGTGATTATCTGGGGCTCGGGAAGTCCAACTACGGTTATCACCCGTATTTGCACAGCGCGACCGAGGCGAGTGCGACCATCGATGCGATGCGTGCGGCGCGCAGTGTGTTGCAGCGCTTGAACACGCCGCTGTCCGGCAAGGTGATGCTGTCGGGTTATTCGCAGGGCGGCCACACGGCGATGGCCACCCAGCGTGAGATAGAGACGCATCTGTCCAAGGAATTCCATCTGGTGGCCAGTGCGCCGATCTCCGGGCCTTACGCGCTGCAGCAGACATTTTTGGACAGCTGGAGCGGCAGCAATGCGGTAGGCGAAAGCAGCTTCGGCATCATTCTGGGCAGCTATGCCATCGTCGCGATGGAGCACACCTACAAGAACATCTATCTGGAGCCCGGACAGGTGTTTCAGGAGCCGTGGACTGCCAAAGTGGAGCCCTTGTTCCCGGGCAAGCAAAGCCTGACCGATCTGTTTCTCGGCGACACCTTGCCAGGCATCGATCAAATCAAGGCGTATTTCCAGCCTGGCTTCTACCGCGACTTTGCCAGCAACCCCGCCAACCCGTTCCGCCAGGATCTGGCGCGCAACGATCTGCTGGCGTGGGCGCCGCAAACCCCGACCTTGCTGTGCGGTTCGTCCAACGATGCCACCATTCCGCTCAAGAACGCGCAGACCGCCATCGCCAGCTTCAAGCGGCGTGGCAGCAACCAGGTGGCGTTGGTGGATATCGGCACCGGCAACTCCAGCGACAACTCGGCCTTCGCCCATCTGTTGACGAACGAGCCGTGCATCGTGGCGGTGCGGCATCAGCTGTTGGACAAGCAGCGCTGATACAGCGCTCGTTGCTTGACCCTGCCGAAAGAACCGTGCAGGTGCGGGCGTATCCCAAGCCCGCACCTGCACGGTTCTTCACTGCAGCCGGTGCAGCGCACTGCCGTGACCACTGGCGAACGTGCGTGTACTGGCATGGCCGCGCCTGCGCGCGGTCCCGTGATGGGGGCCGCGCGACCAGGCGTGAACCGCGTTCCAAGCCGGTGGCCAGCGCGGGCGGCGCCCGCGTCTGAACACGCACCGCAGGCGCGCTCGGTCGAGTGCGTACGATGGTTGCAGGCGCTGCCGATTATCGGCAGGCTTGCGCCGATGTCAGAGTCTCTTTTTTCATCTTCCGGTTTTGCCTTCACCCACGCGCCGCTCGATCGCGGCGATATGTTGCGTGACGATCCCGACGCCCTGGCGCGTCTGTGGCCGCAGGGCCGTGTGCTGTTGATCGACGCCAAAGGCGCGGCGCTGGCCGATGCCGATGGCCAGCCATTGTTGCTGGATGGCGCCGAACTGGGCGACGGGCCGGAGGCTGCGATCTTCCTGGGTCTGCGCGATGCGGTGGGCTGGTTTTGTGTGCCGGCCGACATTGTCGCGGTGCAGGCGCCGCAGCGGATCGATCTGCGCCAGGCCGCCGCCGACTGGCCTGCCGAGATCGCTACCGCCTTCGCCTATGCACGCGCCATGTTGCACTGGCAATCGCGCACGCGCTTTTGCGGCGTCTGCGGCGGTGCGGTCGCGTTCCGGCGCGCTGGCTTCATTGCGCACTGCACGCAATGCCAGACCGAGCATTACCCGCGCGTGGACCCGGCCATCATCGTGGCGGTCAGCGATGGAGCGCGCTTGCTGCTTGGTCGTCAGGCCAGCTGGGCCCCAGGACGTTATTCGGTGATTGCCGGGTTCGTCGAACCGGGCGAGTCGCTGGAGCAGACCGTGGCGCGCGAGGTGTTCGAGGAAACCCGCGTGCATGTACAGGACTGCCGCTACCTGGGCGCGCAGCCGTGGCCCTTCCCGGGCGCGCTGATGCTGGGCTTCACCGCGCGTGCCGTAGCGACCGAGGTGCCGCAGGTCACCGGCGAGCTGGAAGACGCGCGCTGGGTCAGCCATGCGCAGATCAGCGCTGCGCTGGCCGGCGAGGGCGACATCGGGTTGCCGCCACGCATTTCCATTGCGCGTGCGTTGATCGAGCATTGGCATCGTGCGCATGGCTGAGCCAGGCCGGCTTTTGCAGTGTTGCAGCGGCGCTCGCGTCCGCTCGGCTAGACTCGGCTGAGGAGGCCTGCCCATGTTCACCACCTTGGTTGCCGTCGTCGTCGCGCTCACGCTGGGCCATCTGGTACCGGCGCAGGTAGCCAGGCTGCGCAATTTCGCCTGGTTCGGCCAATGGCTGCGCCGGCTGGACGGTTACGCGGCCGGGCGCGGTGCGTGGCAAGGGCGCTATGGCGTGCTGCTGGCGGTGCTGCCGGCGCTGGTGGTGCTGCTGGTGCAGTGGCTGCTGGACGATGTCTGGCACGGTTTTCTGGACTTGCTGTTCGGCGTGGCGGTGCTGGCCTGGACCTGGGGCCCGCGCGATCTGGATCGCGATGTGGAAGCGGTCATCGACGCCGACGAGCCGCACACGCGGCGCGAAGCGATTTCGCACCTGCAGGCCGCCGGCGGCAGCGTGCATGAAGACGCGCCATCGCTGGTGGAAGCGGTGGTGGTCAACGGCCTGCGGCGTTGGTTCGCGGTGCTGTGGTGGTTTCTGCTGCTGGGGCCGTTCGGCGCGGTGTTGTATCGGCTCACTGCGCTGGCGGTGGAAAGCCCGCTGGCCGTGTTGCTGCCGCCCCGCAATCGGGCCGGCGCACGTTGGCTGCTGGCGGTGCTGGAATGGCCGGTTGCGCAGTTGATGACGATGTCGATGGCGCTGGTGGGTAACTTCGACACCGTGTTCCGCGCCTGGCGCGAAGCGCATGGCAACCGCTGGTCGCTGGAACCGCATTTTCTCGGTGCTGTGGCGCGTGCCAGCGTCAGCGCCGAGCTGCGCGAGGAAGCGCACGACTACACCGATTCGGGGCTGGTACCCGTTTGGCGCCGCCTGCCGGAAGTGCGTGATGCGATGAGCCTGGTCTGGCGTGTGCTGCTGCTGTGGTTGGTGGTGCTGGCGTTGTTGGTGATTGCGGGGTGGGCGCGGTAGCGCGTGTTCGGCGGGTGCCAACGTTGAAGCAGCACCGATCAGGCGTTGAGCGTGATGGTGTTGCAAGCAACCTATGTCAATCGCAGTAACGCGAGTTGGCGGTCCAGATGACTACCAAAACGTCGATATCGCTGAGTGTCGCGTCATCGCATTAACAAGCCATGGTTATCGCTTTGGTGTGCGTAGCTTCAACCTGGAGCAAGCCAGGTAAATGGAGGCCAGGGCAAATTTCTCGCTATCCAAAAGCCTGGCAATAAAATCCCCCAGAGCCAGGGAGAGCCAAAGATCCTGACCAGTGGCATCAAGCGCCTTGGCTGCCATCCGAGATGCCATAGCGTCGCCCATGGGATAAGGAACAAGAGCCCGACTGCAAGCGCGTTCATTTTGATGGCTGTGGCTAAGTCGCCGTGTGCCAGCGCGTGCAGGGCACGGGTGATGCCGCACCCAGCGCAATAGAAGCCTGTCAACGCGTGAAAGATGCACGGCGGGAAAGGGTTTCCCGGAAGGTTTGGATCAAACTTCCAAAAAATCCAGACGCCCGCACCAGCTGCCAAGGCAGCCGGCGCGAGCGAAAGCTGTAGCAGGCGTTTGGACACGCTTATCTCGAATTCTCGATCTGCTGCTGCATCTCGATAATGCGTTCCTTGTAGCCATCTACGCCAAGGCTGGCGATCGAGACAATCCAAAGGAGCAGTCCGAGTACGAAGATGCCAGTGGTCACCCATGCCAGTATCTTTGCAGTGCTCGACGCCTTGATCGCTGCCGGAATATCTCCTGCGTTGAGTAAAGGATTGACCTTCGCAGCGAAGATGATTGCGACGATGCCCGTGATAATGCCTGGAATGGTCCAGCATGAGCAGCAAATCACAAGGCAAAGAACCGTCATCGTGATGGACCAGGCCAGATGATTCCGGATTGGCCCGACAGGCGGCGGACTGACGGAAGGCTGCGGATGGATCGGCGGTGGCATGGCACTCATGGTGAAGCTCCTTGGGTGGTAAACAACAGCGAACTGATGGGTGAGTGGGGTGGATTATCGGGCGCCATGCGCGGCGGCGATGCGCCCGGTGTGCGCTGACGACGGCCGGATGACTCTCATGCGCGCTTTGGCGCGCGTGGGAGCCGGGGCCGGCGTGTCGGTCGCGGCAGCGGCGAGTAGCGTTGCGCGGTGCCGGAGGGCTGCTCGCGCAAGCGAACGGGCGCTCCACGCCTGCGCAGCGAACGAACGCGGTGGCATGCCCATCGCTGCCGGCACAGCCAGCCGCTGGAATGCATGACGCCCGCCGGTCACGGCAGACGCCTCAGGCGCGATGATGTTGAGCACAACGACGTCCCCCCGGTACGACCGGCCGCGTCCGCTTGGCGGCTGCGACGGCAAAGCGTGCAATGGCGCACAGGCTACTCGCGGCGCGCCATGGACGCAAAGCCTGCACCGGCCGGGCTCAGGGCTGATCCTGCCGCAGCGCGCGCACCTGTTGTTCGAGCAGCGCGGCACTGGCCTGATCGCCGGCCACTGCTGCCCCTGCCACCACGTCGATCTGCGCGCGCATCCGCCGCGGCACCCGCATGCGGCCCAGGCGCGTGTCGCGCCGGCTCCACATGCTCGACCACATGCCGCGCAGCGCCATCGGAATGACCGGCACGTTGCGGCGCTGCAGAATCTTTTCCACGCCGGATTTGAAGGGGGCGATTTCGCCATCCTTGGTCAACGCGCCCTCGGGGAAGATGCACACCAGCTCGCCATCGGCCAATGCGGCATCGATGCGGTCGAAGGCCTGCTGCATCAATGCGGGGTCTTCGCGCGCGCCGGCGATCGGGATGGCCTTGGCGGTGCGGAAGATCCAGCGCATGACCGGGATGCGGAAGATCTTGTAGTACATGACAAAGCGCACCGGACGCGGGATCACCGCCGACAGGATCAGCGCGTCCATGTAGCTGACGTGGTTGCACACCAGCAGGGCGGCACCCTCGTCGGGCACGTGCGCGTCGATGTTGCGCGCGCGCAGGCGGTACAACACGCTCACCAGCACCCAGCTGAGGAAGCGCATCAGGAATTCGGGCACCAGGGTGAAGATCCACAGTGCCACCAGCGTGTTGGCGATCGCCAGCGCCAGGAACACTTGCGGAATGCTCAGGCCCGGCAGCGGAATCCGCACCCCGAACAGCACCACCTGCGGCAACTGCAGCGCGATACCGATGACCGCCGCAGCCACGATGAACAACGAGTTCTGGATATTGAGCCCGGCGATCACGCGCGAGAGCTCGGCCTTGGGCGTGCGGCTCTGGATCAGCGCAAACAACGGCACCACGAACAGGCCGGTGAACAGGCCGATGCCGACCAGGTCGATGATCAGCCGCACGCTGCCGGGCTGCTGCACGAACTGGCCGATCGACAGGCCGGTGGCCGGCGCCGCGCCAGGCCGGGCGAAGTACAGGTCCAGCAGGAAGGCGCTGATGCCGAACGCGCCCAGCGGCACCAGGCCGATTTCCACGGTGCGGCCAGACAGGCGTTCGCACAGCAGCGAGCCGGCGCCGGTGCCGATCGAAAACAGCGCCAGCGCGAACACGTACAGGTCCTGCTGGCCGCCCAGGTTGAGCTGCGCATAGGTGGGCAGCTGCGCGGTCAGCACGGTGCCGATGAACCAGAACCAGGACACGCCCAACACCGCGTTGCGCACCGCCAACGTGCGCCGGGTCAAGCGCATGATGGCGCGCGATTCGGGGATGGGGTTCCAGTTGATTTTCAGCTCGGGCGCGCCGGCGTCGACGCGCGGTACCAGCCGCGCCACCAGGTTGCCAGTGACGGCAATCGCGATCACCGCGGTGGCGGCAGCCTCCGGCCCATGACTGCCGGCGATCTGGAAGATCAGTCCGCCGAAGATCATGCCGCACAGGATCGAGATCGAGGTGCCCATTTCGACCAGGCCGTTGCCGCCGGTGAGCTCTTCCGGTTTCAGCACCGACGGCAGGATCGAATATTTCACTGGCCCGAACAGCGTGGACTGCAGGCCGGTGCAGAACAGCGCAATCAGCAGGATCACCATGTTCTCGGTGATGAAGCCCACCGCGGCCAGCGACATGATCGCAATCTCCATCGTGGTGGTGATCACGATGAGCTTCTGCTTTTCCAGCTTCTCGGCGATCTGCCCGGCGAGCGCGGAGAACAGGAAGTACGGCAGGATGAACAATGCCGGCGCCAGGTTCGTATACAGCGTGCGCTGGGCGGCATCGATGCCGAGATAGAACAGCAGGCCGATGATGGCCTGTCGATAGACGTTGTCGTTGAACGCGCCCAGCGCCTGGACAGCGAAGAACGGCAAGAAGCGGCGCTGCCTGAGCAGGGCGAACTGACTGTGACCGGACATGCAGTTTCCTTTGCGAACGCGCGCAGCCTAGCAGGCTTCCACGGCGTGCTGGTGGATGGCGGCTGCGCTCAGCGGCTTCTACGTGCCGGCGGCCTGCGTTGCGCGAGCTGGGCGCGCAGCAAGGCCACGAAGGCGCGTGCGGCCGGGCTGGGATCGGGCCGCCACACCGCGTAGGTCAGAAAGCGGTAACGCTCCTTCAAGGCCACCGTGACCACGCCGTGCATGGCCCCGGCCATGGTCTGCGGGACGATGCCCACGCCCAGGTTGGCGGCGACCAGTTCGCGCACCAGATCGGCATGGGTGACTTCGTACTGCTGGCGTTGCCGCAGGCCCCCCTGCGCAAACGCAGCATCGATGATGCCGCGCACGCCGGCACCGGGAACCAGCCCGGCCATCGGTTCGTCGTCAAGCTCGGCCAGTGCGACCCGTTTGCGTGCGGCAAAGCGGTGGCCCGGTGCCACGATCAAGGCCAAGGCCTCTTCATGCAGCAGCAGGCGCTGCGCCGGCACCGCAAGCTGCGGGCCGACCCCCACCAGGGCGACATCCAGCCGGCCTTCGCCCAGATCGTGCAGCAAGGCCTCGCTCATGGCGGTGCGCAGATGCACGTCCACCCGCGCATGCGCGCTGCGGAACTGCTGCAGCAACGTCGCCAGTTGCACGGTGGTGAGCGAGGAAATCTGTCCCAACGCCAGCCGCCCGCGCACGGTACCCAGGGCCTGCGCCATTTCCTCGTGCAGGCGCTCGGCAGCGCGCAGGGTCTGGCGTGCATTGTGCAGGAACACCTCGCCGGCGGCGGTGGGCCGCACCTGGCGGGTGCCGCGTTCGAACAGGCGTGCGCCGAAGGTCTCTTCGATCTTGGCGACCTGGTGGCTGAGCGCCGATTGCACGGTGTTGCAGCGGCGCGCAGCAGCGGTGAAGCCGCCTTCTTCGGCCACGGCAATGGCAAATTCCAGTTGGCGCAAGGTCAGCATGCAATCTCGAAAAAAGATGGCGATGGTGAAAACAATACATTGGAAAGATGCGTGCCGGCTGCCCACACTGTGCATATTCCTTGACCAGGCAGCAGCCATGCAGACCGAGCCCACCTCCCACCCGCCCTTGCCCCGTCGCCTGGTGCTGCTGATGGCTGCCGCCACCGGGTTGGCGGTGGCGAGCAATTACTACGCCCAGCCTCTGCTGGAAACGCTGGCGCAGGCGTTCGGCATCCAGGTGCGCAGTGCCGGTGCGGTGGTCACCGCGGCGCAGCTGGCTTACGCGGCAGGGTTGCTGTTGCTGGTGCCGCTTGGCGACCGGCTGGAGCGCCGCGGCCTGATCGTGGGCCTGTTCGTGCTGAGCGCGCTCGGGCTGCTGGTGAGCGCCAGTTCGCACAGTTTTGCGATGTTGCTGGTCGGCACCATCGTGACCGGCGCCAGCTCGGTGGCGGCGCAGATCCTGGTGCCGTTCGCCGCCACGCTGGCGGCGCCCCACGAGCGTGGCCGGGTGATCGGCACGGTGATGAGCGGGTTGCTGCTGGGGATCTTGCTGGCGCGCACCGCGGCCGGCGTGCTGGCCGGTGTCGGCGGCTGGCATACGGTGTACTGGATCGCCTCGGTCGCGTTGTTGCTCACCGCCGGGCTGTTGTGGCGCGGGCTGCCGCGCCATCCCGGCAACGCGCAACTGGCGTATCCGCAGTTGGTGGGCTCGGTGCTGACGCTGCTGCGCGACGATGCGGTGCTGCGTTCGCGCGCGGTGCTGGGCGGGCTGATCTTTGCAGGATTCAGCATGTTCTGGACCACGCTGGCGTTTTTGTTGTCCGGGCCGAGTTATGGCTATGGCACTGCGGTGATCGGCTTGTTCGGCCTGATCGGTGCGGCCGGTGCACTGGCGGCCAATCGTTCCGGGCATTGGTCCGATCACGGCCATGGCGACCGCGTGAGCTGGGGCGGGCTGGCGATGTTGCTGCTGTCGTGGGGCTTGCTCGCGTTTGCGCCGCAGTCGATCGGGCTGCTGATCGTCGGCGTGCTGCTGCTGGATATCGCAGTGCAGGGCGTGCATATCGCCAACCAGAGCGTGATCTATCAGCGTAACCCGGCGGCGCGCAATCGCATCACCTCGGCCTACATCACCTGCTATTTCATCGGTGGTGCCGTGGGGTCGACGTTGGGCACGGCCGCGTATGCGCAGGCCGGGTGGATGGGTGTGGTGATCGGCGGCGCGGTACTGGCTGCAGCGGCACTGGGTTGGGTGGGGCTGAGCGTGGCGCGCAGGCAGTGGAAGTGAGCGTGGCCGGTGGGGCGACGACGCAGCGGTTGCACGCAGTGGCGAATACGCGGCATGGCCGTATTCGGCATCGCTTACCGCATCGAGGCTGCATGTACGGCGCGGCGCCCATGCCTGTCGACCACTGGCGGCTAGGTCTTGCTGGCCGCCAGACGTGGCGCGTTCTCTGCCGGCGCCGTTGTCACTGCCAGCGCTGCAGCGCGGAGCTTGGGCAGCAGGCGCAGCGTCAATGCCAGTTGGTCGCGCACCAGGCGTTGCTTGGGCGATAGTTGCACCGGATGATGTTCCAGCGCTTCGGCGGTGGCCAGTTCTTCGCTTTCGTCGTGCGCCGGCAGCGGTTGGCGTTGACCAAGGGCGCTGGCGATCTCGCTCAGTGCGCGCTGCAGATATTCGCCGGCTTGCGCGATGGTGGCGTCGTGTTCGCCCTCCAGTGCGGCGCGGTGCGCGCCCAGTGCCGACAGATAGCCGAGCAAGGTGTTGGACAGCGCCAGGAAGCGAAAGCCCGCATCCAGATTGCGCCGATAGCGGCCGGGTTCGCGCAGCATGTTGGATAAGGCCACCGACAACGCAGCATCGGCGTTGTGCATGTCGCGGCGCGCAATGCGGTAGGGCAGGTCGTCGCGCTTGCCGCTGGCGTACTGCTCCAGGACCAGGGCCAGATAACGCGCGCAGCTGGCCAGCACCGTGGCCATCACCTGGTTCAGCCGGCGGCCCTGCCAGTCCGGCAGGATCAGGAACGAGGCGGCCGCGGCAATCGCGCAACCGATCAGGGTGTCGATCAGGCGCGGCCAGATCAGCACGAAGCCATCGCCCAGCAGGTTGAAGCAGAACAGCGCCATCACCGTGATGCCGGCGGTGGCCAGCATGTAGCGATCGGTGCGGGTGATGAAGAACACCAGCGCGCCGGCCAGCGCCAGCAGCAGCTGCACTTCGGTGGTGGGGAACAGCTGCATCAGCGCCCAGGTGGCGACCAGGCCGATCAAGGTGCCGGCAATGCGCTGCACCAGCCGCAGGCGCGTGGCGCCGTAGTTGGGCCGGCACACGAATGCGGTGGTGAGCAGGATCCAGTACCCGTTGTCGGCGTGGATGGATTGCATGATGGCGTAGCCCACCAGCAGCGCGATGGCCATGCGCAGGCCATGGCGGAACAGCACCGAGCCGGGCGTGAGTTGTTGCGCCAGCCGCGCGCCCATTTCGCGCAAGGTATGCGGCGAGGAATCGCGTAGCCGGGTGTCGAGGTTGTCGCTGGTGGAATCGGATTGCGCCGCTTCCGACAACCTGCGTTCGATGCTCTGCAGATTGGTCACCAGCAGCTCCAGCGCGCCGAGCAGGCGGGCCAGTGCGGGGTCGGCGCGCGCGTGCAGATAATCCAGGGATTGGCGCAGGTCTTCGGTGGCCAGGCGGCTGCTGTCGCCGTAATCGAACGGTTGGCGCAGGCGAATCGCCTCGCCCAACGCCGCGCACGCCTTGCCTTGCAGGGCGAGCAGGCGCTGGCAGCGATACAGCACGTCGCTGTGGAAGAACGCGTCGGTGAGCGCCTCGTAGGGATAGTGCGAGGAGCTGGCGCGCTCGTGGAAGTCCTGCGCCATGTAATACAGCCGGAAATACAGGCCCGACTGCACGCCCGGCCGCCCCGAGCGGCCGAAGCGGCTCATGATGGCGGTCTTGGCCGCATTGAGCGCGCCGACCACCTTGGCGTTCTGTTCGGCCAAGGCCAGCCGGCGTGCATGCAGGTCGCTCTGGCGCACCGGTTCGAACAGATCGGCCTTGAGCTTGAGGTAGCGGCCCAATTCGAAAAACAGCCGCGACAGCCGCTCGCGCACCGGGCGATTGGCGAACAGGATGGTCCACAGGATCGACAGCACGCCATACCAGGTGGCGCCGATCAGCAGCAGCGCCGCGCCGTGCCAGGCGACCAGCGGATCGCGGCTGCCATGCTGGTCCATGCCGATCATGGCGTAAATCGACAGGGCCACCGTGGCCTGCGCGATCGAGGCATAGCGCTCGCCCAGCGCGCCGAGCAGGGTCAGCGAGAACGTAGCCAACGCCATGCCCAGCACGAACGGCAGCGGATACGGAAACAGCACCACCACGGCAGCGGCGGCGGCGGCGAAACACAGCAGCGAGAGCAGCACCGATTTGATGCGGCCCAGCCAGTTGTCGTCGGTTTCGGCAATGGCGCTGGCGATCGCGCCCAGAAACAGCGCCGGCACCGCAGTGAGCTGTTGCCAGTGCCAGCACACGCCCATCGCCACCGCCAGCGCGATGAACACACGCAGGCCATAGCTGGCCTTTTCATGGGCCCACAAGCGGCTTAAACGGGTTTCGAAGGAGGGAGTGGCCACAGTCTCTACAAGGCAGGGAGCCCGGGCATTATTGCCGCAGCCACGCGCCGCCGGTGTGGATGGCGGCTAGTTCTTTGTCAGTAGCCGCACGGTGCCAGGCGCCGCAGGTGGCCCGCGCCGGTATCGGCAGGATGCCTGGTGGTGCGCAGGAACCTGCAACCACCGCGTGGCGACAGCGCGCAACGCGGTGGTTGCAGGCGCGAGGCGCTTAGCCCTGCGCCGCCTGCTCGCGGGCGATGGCCCGCCAGCCGATGTCGCTGCGCTGGAAGGCGTTGGGCCAGTGGATCGGCTCGAGGCCAGCATAGGCGTTGCGCTGGGCGTCCTGCACGCTGTCGCCGAGCGCCGCAACGCACAGCACGCGGCCACCGGCGCTGATCACCTCGCCGGCGGCATTCAGCGCAGTGCCGGCGTGGAAAACCTTGGCGCTGGCCGGCACCGCGTCCAGCCCGGTGATGACCTCACCGGTGACCGGTGTGTCCGGGTAAGGCTTGGCGGCGATGACCACGCCCAGCGACGGGCGCGGGTCCCACTGCGCGTGCGCGCCATCGAGCTTGCCGTCGATGGCCGCGTCGAGCAGATCGACCAGATCCGACTGCAGGCGCAGCATCACCGGCTGGGTTTCCGGGTCGCCGAAACGCACGTTGAATTCGATCACCTTCGGCGCGCCGTGCGCGTCGATCATCAGCCCGGCATACAGAAAGCCGGTGAACGGCACGCCATCGGCGATCATGCCCTGCACGGTCGGCTCGACCACCTCGCGCATGACCCGCGCATGCACCTCGGGCGTGACCACCGGCGCCGGCGAGTAGGCGCCCATGCCGCCGGTATTGGGGCCGGTGTCGCCGTCGCCGACGCGCTTGTGGTCCTGGCTGGTGGCCATCGGCAAGGCGTGTTTGCCATCGACCATGGAGATGAAGCTGGCCTCTTCGCCGTCGAGGAATTCTTCGATGACCACGCGTGCGCCGGCATCGCCGAACGCATTGCCCGAGAGCATGTCGCGCACCGCGTCTTCGGCCTCGGCCAGGGTCATCGCCACGATCACGCCCTTGCCGGCAGCCAGGCCATCGGCCTTGACCACGATCGGCGCGCCTTTCTCGCGCACATACGCCAGCGCGGCGTCGACTTCGGTGTGCACGGCGTAATACGCGGTGGGAATGCCGTGGCGGGCGAGGAAATCCTTGGCGAAGGCCTTGCTGCCTTCCAGCTGCGCGGCCTTGGCGGTGGGGCCGAAGATGCGCAGGCCGGCGGCATGGAAGCGGTCGACCACGCCCAGCACCAGCGGCACTTCCGGGCCGACCACGGTCAGCGCGACGGCTTCGCGCTGCGCCAGCGCGAGCAGGCCGTCCAGATCATTGACCTTGATCGCGACATTGCGGCATTTGGCTTCGGTGGCGGTGCCGGCATTGCCCGGTGCCACCAGCACCTCGCGCACGCGCGCGGACTGCGCGATCTTCCAGGCCAGGGCATGTTCACGGCCGCCGGAGCCGATGACGAGGATTTTCAAGGCAGTTGCTCGCTAGTACGGGGGAAGGGGCGCTACCTGCAGCCTTCGCGCTGCAGTGCATTGGGAAACGGGTAGGTCCAGGTCTTGGTGTCGAGCGCGAACACGTGGGTCTTGTCCAGGGCCACCCCGCAATCGCTGCCGTGCTCGCGGATGCGCAGCGGCCAGGTGCGCGCCTGCGGCGCGCTGTTGTCCACCTCCAGCGCGAAATCCACGTCGAAGGCCTCGGCAAGGCATTGCGCCTGGGTCTGGTCCGGCTCGCGCGCGTCGTCGTCGCAGGCCAGTGCGCCGCTGTTGTCGATGTGCGCCCGCAGCGAGCCGGCATTGACCAGGCCCTTGGGCCCGGGCACGACCAGATCCTGCGATTCGAGGATCAGGCCCTGGCCCATCCAGAAACTGTGCACGGCAAAGCCGTAGAAATCGCTGCCCAGGCGCAGGACGTCCACGCTGCCTGGCTGGCCGGCGCTGCCGTAGCCGTCGGCGAGCCGTTCGGCCACGACCTTGAAACCGTCGCCATCGCCGCGCAGCACGAAGAAATCGATGAGCCCCGGATTGCCGTGGCCGGCATCGCTGAGGCTGTGGCAGACCGCCAGCAGTTGCTGTACCTGGTCGCCCACCACCACCGGCTGTTCGGCGCAGACCGCGCTGTCGGCCTTGAAGCCGTCGGCTTCGCCGCTCCACTGCGCGGCCAGGCCGGCCTTGCCGCCGTAGCGCGTGCGCAAGAACCCGTCCAGCCGCTCGGTGCGGCTCAGACGGGGGCCGTCGCTGGATGCGGCAGGTGCCGCGGCGCCCGGCGCCGCAGCGGGCTCAGGCGCCTGCCTGCAAGCGCTCAACAGCGCGGCGGTGGCAAGAAACGCGGCAAAACAACGCAGACGCTGCATCGACCTATCCCTGTGCCGGTGACATCAATGCCGGAAGTGGCGCACACCGGTGAACACCATCGCGATGCCGTGTTCGTCGGCGGCGGCGATCACCTCGCCATCGCGCATCGAACCGCCCGGCTGGATCACCGCCTTGATGCCGGCCGCAGCCGCCGCATCGATGCCGTCGCGGAACGGGAAGAACGCATCGGACGCCATCACCGAGCCGGCCACGGTGAGCTTGGCTTCTTCGGCCTTGAGCGCGGCGATCTTGGCGCTGACCACGCGGCTCATCTGCCCGGCGCCCACGCCAATAGTGCGGCTGTCCTTGGCATAGACGATCGCGTTGGATTTGACGTACTTGGCCACGCGCCAGGCAAACAGCAAATCGCCCAGTTCTGCCTCGTTGGGCGCACGTTGGGTGACCACGCTCAACTCGCCCAGCGACATGCTGCGGTTGTCGGCCGACTGCATCAACAGGCCCGAGCCGATCCGCTTGGTGTCGTAGTTGTTCAAGCCATTGCCGTGCGGAATCTTGAGCACGCGCACGTTGGCCTTCCTGGTGGCGTATTCCAGCGCGCCGGCCTCGTAGTCGGGCGCGATCAGCACTTCGACGAACTGGCGGTCCAGAATGGCCTTTGCCGTCGCTGCGTCCAGGGTCTTGTTGAACGCCAGGATGCCGCCGAACGCGCTGGTGGGATCGGTGGCGTAGGCCAGTTCATAGGCATCGCCGCAGCCCGCGCCCACCGCCACGCCGCAGGGGTTGGCGTGCTTGACGATCACGCAGGCCGGCGCGTCGAACTGGCGCACGCATTCCCACGCTGCATCAGCATCGGCCAGGTTGTTGTAGCTCAGTTCCTTGCCCTGCAGCTGCTGGAAGGTGGCCAGCGTGCCCGGCACCGGATACAGGTCGCGGTAGAACGCGCCGGACTGGTGCGGGTTCTCACCGTAACGCAGGTCCATCACCTTGACGAAGTTGGAATTGATCTGCGCCGGGAACGGGCTGCGCGTGGGCACCGCCTCGCTGCTGTCGGCCACTGCCGAGAGATAGTTACTGATCGCCGCGTCGTACTGGGCCACGCGATTGAACGCAGCCACCGACAGCGCAAAGCGCTTGGCCGCCGACAGCTGCCCGTCGTTGGCTTCCAGCTCGGCCAGCAGGTCGGCGTACTGCGCCGGGTCGGTGGCCACGGCCACGCGCGCGAAATTCTTGGCCGCGCTGCGCAACATCGCCGGGCCGCCGATGTCGATGTTTTCCACCGCATCGGCCAGGGTGCAATCGGCTTTCACCGTGACCGACTCGAATGGATACAGGTTCAATACCAGCAGGTCGATCGGCACGATGCCGTGCTCGGCCATCACCGCTTCGTCGACACCGGCGCGCCCGAGCAGGCCGCCATGCACCAGCGGGTGCAGGGTCTTGACGCGGCCATCCATCATTTCCGGGAAACCGGTCAGCTCGGCAACGTCCTTCACCGGCAGGCCGGCCTCGCGGATCGCCTTGGCGGTGCCGCCGGTGGACAACAGCTCGACGTTGCGCGCCACCAGCGCGCGGGCCAGGTCGATCAGGCCGGTCTTGTCGGAAACGGAGAGCAGGGCCCGGCGCACGGGCAGGAAATCAGAGGCCATCGGTGGGGGATGTCGTTGCGGAGCAGCCGATATTGTAGGCTGCGCCAGCGCTCGAATGGACTCAACACCCCGTATGGCCTCGATCTATGCATTGAAGGGACGCTTCCAGGCGCTGCTGCGGCCGATGGTGGGCGCGCTGTATCGCGGTGGCATCACCGCCAATCAGGTCACGCTGGGCGCAGCGGCGGTGTCGCTGATGGTGGCGGCGGTGGTGTTGCGCGGCGGCCCCAGCTGGCCGCTGCTGTATCTGCTGCTGCCGGTGTGGATGCTGCTGCGCATGGCGCTCAATGCGGTGGACGGCATGCTGGCGCGCGAATTCGGCCAGCAGTCGCGGCTGGGCGCCTACCTCAACGAGCTGTGCGACGTGGTGGCCGATGCGGCCTTGTACTTGAGTCTGCTTGGCGTGCCCGGTGTGAGTGCGCCCTGGCTGTGGATCTTCGCGCTGCTGGCCGCGCTGACCGAGTACGCCGGCGTGCTCGGCCTGATGGTCGGCGCCAGCCGCCGCTACGACGGGCCGATGGGCAAGAGCGACCGCGCCTTCGTCATCGGTGTGCTGGGCATGGGCCTTGCTTGTGGCTGGCTGGGTGCGCGCGGCGTCACCTGGGTCGCCATTGCCGTGAGCCTGGCCTGCGCGGTCACGGTGTGGCGGCGGGTGCGCGCCGGCCTGGCGCAGGCGCCCGCACGCACCTAGCGATCCATTCCCGCAGCAACGCCGCTGGCCGCTGCGCTGTGGTGATCTCTGCGATTCAACCTTTCGACTTTTCAGGATGCTTCGATGCGCACAGTGCTAGAGCGCGAGTTCGTCAGTTTCGATGGTGTGCCGCTGTTCTACCGGCACTGGCCGTTGCACGATGCCGCTGCCACCGGCACGCCGAAGGCGGTGGTACTGCTGCATCGCGGCCATGAGCACTCTGGCCGTGTGATGCATCTGGCCGAAGAACTCGACATGCCCGACGCCCAGTTCTTCGCCTGGGACGCACGCGGCAACGGCCGCTCGCCGGGCGTGCGTGGCGATGCGCCGGGCTTCGAAGCGCTGGTGCGCGATCTGGACAGCTTCATCGCGCATCTTCGCGCCACCCACGGCATTGCGGTGCAGGACATCGTGGTGATTGCGCAGAGTGTGGGCGCGGTGGTGGCCGCCACCTGGGTGCACGATTACGCCCCGCCGCTGCGCGCGCTGGTGCTGGCATCGCCGGCGTTCAAGGTGAAGTTGTATGTGCCGTTTGCACGCCCCGGGTTGGCGTTGCTGCATGCGCTACGCGGCAACTTTTTCGTCAACAGCTACGTCAAGCCGCAATGGCTGACGCATGATCCGGTGCGCGTGGAAAGCTATCGCACCGATCCGTTGATCACCCGTCCGATTTCGGTGCGCGTATTGCTCGGTCTGTATGCGGCAGCCGATCGCGTGGTGGACGATGCACAGGCCATTACCGTGCCGACCCAGTTGCTGGTCTCCGGTGAGGATTTTGTGGTGCATCGCGGCCCGCAGGACCGCTTCTACGAAAACCTGCGCTCGCCGATCAAGCAGCGCCACTGGCTGCCGGGGTTCTTCCACGACACCTTGGGCGAGCGCGATCGCGCGATTGCCATCGCGCACATTCGCCAGTTCGTCCAGGCGCGTTTTGCGCAACCGCCGGTGCGCGCCGCGCTGGGCGATGCACACCGTGCCGGGCCCAGTTTCGAAGAGGCCGAACGGCTGGCCTGGCCGCCGCAGCGCAATAGCCTGCAGGACCTGCGCTGGCGTGGCGTGCGTGCCGGCCTGCGCCTGGGTGGCAGGCTCTCCGAGGGCATCGCGCTTGGTCTGCAGACCGGTTTCGATTCCGGCAGCACATTGGATTACATCTACCGCAATCAGGCGCGTGGTCGCGGGCCGTTGGGGCGCATGATCGACCGCACGTATCTCAACGCGATCGGCTGGCGTGGCATCCGCATCCGCGGCAGCCATCTGGGCGAATTGCTGCGCGATGCGGCGGCGCGCTTGCGTGGCGCCGGCAAGCCGGTGCGCGTGCTGGATGTCGCTGCCGGGCACGGCCGCTATGTGCTCCAAGCGCTGGGCAGCGGCGCACAGCGTGCCGATGCGATCGTGCTGCGCGACTTCAGCCCGGTCAACGTGACCCAGGGCACGGCGCTGATCCAGACGTTGGGCGCAGGCGATATCGCCCGCTTCGAACAAGGCGATGCGTTCGACCCGGCAGCGCTGGCCACAGTGCAACCGGCACCGACGCTGGCGGTGGTGTCGGGCCTGTACGAGCTGTTTGCCGACAACGACCAGGTCGCGCGTTCGCTGGCCGGCCTGGCCGCGGCGGTGCAGCCGGGCGGTTATCTGCTTTACACCGGCCAGCCCTGGCATCCGCAACTGGAATTCATTGCGCGCGCGCTGACCAGTCACCGCGATGGCGTGGCCTGGGTGATGCGCCGGCGGAGCCAGCAGGAGATGGATGGCCTGGTGGAAGCGGCGGGCTTTCGCAAGGTGGCGCAACGCATCGATGCGTTCGGCATCTTCACCGTCTCGATGGCGCAGCGAATCGACGCATGAGCCACGTTGCCCGCCCATCCGGCCGTGCCGCGCTGTGGCTGGCGTTGCTGGGACCGTTTTTCTTCCTCAGCTACGGCCTGGCCAACACGCTGGCCGGGCGGGCGACGCAGGTGCCATCGGTGGTGTTTGGCTGGGAACACGGCATGCCGTTCTGGCCGTGGACCATCGTGCCGTACTGGTCGATCGATGTGTTCTACGCGGTCTCGTTCTTTGTCTGCCGCAACCGCCGCGAGCTGGACACGCATGCACTGCGCTTGCTCAGCGCCCAGCTGATCTGCGTGGCGTGTTTCGTGTTGTGGCCGCTGCGCTACAGCTTCGTACGGCCGCAGACCGAGGGCGTGTTCGGCTGGTTGTTCGCGGTGCTGCTGGGCTTCGACAAACCCTTCAATCAGGCGCCGTCGCTGCACATCGTGCTGCTGGTGGTGCTGTGGGTGCGCTATGGGCAGCATCTTTGCGGGGTGTGGCGCTGGTTGCTGCATGCCTGGTTCGCATTGATCGGTGTGTCGGTGCTGACCACGTATCAGCATCACTTTCTCGATATTCCTACCGGACTCGCGGTGGGCTGGCTCTGCGTGTGGCTATGGCCGGAGCGGGTCGCCGCACCATTTGCGCAGGCACGGTTTGCACGCGACCTGCGCCGTTGGCGCCTGGCCGCGATGTATCTGGCCGGCGCGCTGGTCAGCGCTGCGCTGGCGCTGTGGAGCGGCGGTGCAGCACTGTGGTTGCTGTGGATCACCCTGGCCTTGCTGCTGGTTGCCTTGAATTACGCGCTGCTCGGGCCGGGCGGATTCCAGAAGCGCAGCGATGGGCGCCTGAGTCTTGCAGCCCATTGGTTGTATGCGCCGTATCTGTTGGCGGCCTGGTGCAACTCCCGGCTCTGGACACGGCGTGCGCCGTTGCCGCGCGCGGTGTGCGATGGCGTGTGGCTGGGGCGGATTCCGTTGCCCGGCCAGCGCGACAAGCGTGCCGCCGTGGTGGACGTGTCTGCAGAGCTCTCGTTGTACGCCGCGCAGGCGCAGGACCGTGTGGTGCCGATGCTCGATCTGGTCGCGCCGTCGCCGGCGCAGCTGCGCGAGGCCGCGCAGGCGATCGCGCAGGCGCAGGCGATCGGGCCGGTGCTGGTGTGTTGTGCATTGGGCTATTCGCGCAGTGCTGCCAGTGTGGCCACCTGGCTGGTGCGCAGCGGTCGCGCCCAGGACGTGGATGCGGCCATCGCACAGTTACGCGCCGTGCGGCCGTCGATCGTGCTCGGGCATGCGCATCGCGCGGCGATCGTGACGGCATGCGACGGTCATGACGGTGGCGACGACATCCCCGAACGGAGAGCGCAATGAATATCGCCCCGCTGACCTTGGCGGCCATGCGCGCAGTGCTGCGGCAAGGTGCAGCATTGGACCGCCTCTCACTCCTGCTGCTGGCAGCGGCCATCGGCTTGCTTGGTGTTGCGCAGGCGCCGCCGTTGATGCAGTTGAGCTATGCCATCAGCATGCTTGCGGGCGTGCTGCAGCGCTATTGGGCGTTTCGCGTGGGCCTGGATGCCGACCTGCTGGCAGCCTCCATCGCGCATCTCGAACGCTGCGGTGGCACCGGGCAAGACGCCGCGCACCAGCTCGATGCGGCGATGCATGCGATTGGCCTGATACCAAAGCTTTCGCCCACCCGCGACTGGGCATCGCGCTGGACCGGCATGCGCCGCCTGCTGCGTTGGCAGCTGGCAAGCGTGGTGGTGCAACTGCTGTTGGTGGCTGCCGCGCTCGCTCTCAGGATATTCGGATGAGCAACCAACCCGATTCCGCTCGGCGCGAACCGCGCCATGCCACGCCAGCGCAGCGAGCGCTGTGGCAACGGCTGCAGGGCTATCGTTTTGGCCAGGACGAAGCAGCGTTTGCCGCCTTCGTTCGGCGCGTGGCCAAGCAGGCACAGTGCAGCACCGAACAAGCGCAGGCGTTGGTGGAGGAGTACCGCCGGTTCTGTTTTCTTGCCTGCACCGACACCGTCGACGTCACCCCCAGCCCGTTGGTCGACCAGGTCTGGCACACGCATCTGACCGACACCCGCGAGTACTGGCAGCAGTTCTGCCCGCACGTGCTGCAGACCACGCTGCATCATCAACCCGGACGCGGCGATGCCGGCGAAGAGGCGCGTTTCCAGGCGCAGTACCGCCAGACGCTGGAGCGTTACCGCACGCAGTTCGGCGAGCCGCCGGCGCAATGGTGGCCTGTGGCGCGACCGCCGCAATCGACGCTGGATCCGCTGCACGGCCACACTGCCGAACAGACCTTGCAAGCCTTGCGTGGAGCGCCGCGGTCAGCTGGGCCGCAGCGCGGTGTGCCACATGCCGTGGTTGTGTGGGCAATCATCGCGGTGGCAGTGGGCATGGTCTGTCACTCAGCCAATGGCGGGGCGCTGTCGCCGCTGCACTGGCGCGGTGTCTATTTCCTGCCGCTGTTCATCGCGCTGATCGGTCTGGCCTGGTCGATGGCGGCATGGTTGCGACGGGTGCTGCGACGCGGTCGCACCGCAGCAGCAGTGGATGCCAGCGAGCTTGCATATCTGGGCGGCGGTGCCGATCGCGTGGCCGACCTGTGGTTCACCGAATTGCTGGTGCGCAATGCGGTGTATCTGGAGCGCGACGCAACCGAACCGGCACGTCGCTGGGTACGTTGCCACCGGCAGATTGCAGTCCCGCCTGCGCTGGAGCCGGCACTGGAAGCGGTGCGCACCACCGAAGACCCGGTGTGGGCCTTACGCGCGTTGCGCGCGCTGGCCGCACCGCTGGAGCAGCGCTTGATCGACAAAGGCCTGTGGCTGAGCCAGGCGCAGGCACGCGCGGTGCGCCTGGCATGTACCGTGCCGGTGGCGCTGGTATGGGGGCTTGGCCTGTGCAAGCTGGTCATCGGCGTGCAGGGCAACCATCCGGTGGGCTACCTGCTGTGTCTGATGGTGCTGACCACATTGCTGGTGCTGGGCTTTGCGCTGGTGCCCGTGCGGCGCACGCTCGGCGGCGAGGCCCGCCTTGCGACACTGCGTCAGACGCGGCGACGCGATGCGGCGCGCAACGGCGGTGATCCAGGCGAGGCGGTGGCGCTGTACGGCACTGCGGCACTGATCGGAACCGCTTGGGCCGACTACCACAGCCTGCGTGCGCCGCATGGTCACGCCGGTGGCAGTGGCAGCAGCTGCGGCGGGGGTGGCGGCGACTGCGGCGGCGATGGTGGTAGCAGCGATGGTGGCGGCGGCTGTGGCGGCTGCGGCGGAGGAGGCGACTGATGCAACACGGACAGCGACAGCGGCAGTTGCTTTGGGCGCGCGTGCTGCGCGGACGTGGCGCCACGCCCAATGGCGTGTCGTGGGTGGGCATCGCATGTGCGGCGTTGGCCGGGCTGATGTTCTACATCGGGTTGAGCGCGCCTGCGCGCGAAGGGGCCATGCCGCTGCTGCTGGCGGTGCTCGGGATGCAGGGGCGGCTGTGGTGCAACCGCATGGATGGCGTGCTGGCGCGCCAGGCGCGCATGGTCGCGCGCGCCGGTGAGGTCTACAACGACGCGCCCGATCGGTTGTCCGATGTGCTGGTCTGCGTGGGCCTGGGCTATGGACTGCAGGCCGGTTTGCCGTGGGCTGCGCAACTGGGGTGGGCGGCGGCGCTGTGCTGCGTGACCACCGCATACGTGCGCATGCTGGGCCTGGCCTGCGGCACGCCAGAGCCGCGGCAGGGGCCGATGAGCCGCGTGCAACGCATGCAGTGGTTGTCGCTGGCAGGCGCGCTGGCCTTGCCGCTGCAATGGATGGGCCAGCCGCGTCTTGCGGCCTGGCTGCTGGTCGGAGCACTGGCGGTGTTGATCGCCGGTGCCTTGCTGACGGTGGCGGTACGACTGCGCACGATCGTGCGCACCCTGGAGCAGAAATGATTGCCCGTTTGATCGCGCGCGCTTGCAGCGGCGCCATTCGTACCTTGACCGGCGCGCGTGCGCTATGGCGCGGTTGCGCGCCCTCCAACGAGCGTCGCGTGTATTACGGCAACCATGCAAGCCACGGCGATTTCGTGCTGATCTGGTCATCGCTGCCAGCCAGCCTGCGGCATGAAGTGCGCCCGGTGGCGGCGGCCGACTACTGGCAGCGTACCGCCCTGCGGCGCTACCTGATCCACGCGGTCTTCAACGGCGTGTTGATCGAACGCGACCCGGCGCAGCGCACGCGCGACCCGATCCAATGCCTGTGCGATGCGGTGGACGCCGGCGATTCGTTGATCCTGTTTCCCGAAGGCACGCGCAACCCGGACGACGGCGTGCTGCCGTTCAAGAGCGGGCTGTATCACCTGGCAAGGCAACGCCCGGAACTGGAGTTCGTGCCGGTGTGGATCGATAACCTCAAGCGCGTGATGCCCAAGGGCAAGTGGTTGCCGCTGCCGCTGCTGTGCACCACCACCTTTGGTGCGCCATTACGCCTGGATGCGGACGAAACCAAGGATGCGTTTCTGGCGCGTGCACGTGCGGCGTTGCTGGCGTTGTCGCCCGATCAGTTGGAGGCGCGCGCATGAGCCTATATGTGTACAGCGGGCAGCTGCAGCAGTCTTCGATGCATCAGCAGACGCTGTGGCTGTTCAGCGGTATCGCGCTGGTGCTGGTCATCGCCACGCTGATTTCCGAAACCCTGCGTTGGCGCGCACGCGAACGCCCCAGCGCAGTGCTGGACAACCTAGTCGCCCGTATCCGTGCGTGGTGGGTGATGGCTGCGGTGGTCGGCCTTGCGTTCGTGTTTGGCCGCGCCGGCGTCATCGGCTTGTTCGCGCTGGTGTCGTTGTTTGCGCTGCGCGAGTTCATCACCTTGACCCCGACCCGGCGCGGCGATTACTACGCGTTGTTGGCCGCGTTCTACATCGTGCTGCCGTGGCAATACGGCCTGGTGTGGACCGGCTGGTACGGCATGTACACCTTGCTCATTCCGGTCTACGCGTTCTTGGTGTTGCCCATCCTGGCCACCATCGGCGGCGACACCACGCGCTATCTGGAACGCACCGCCAAAGTGCAGTGGGGCCTGATGATCTGCGTGTTCTGCATTTCGCATGTGCCGGCGCTGTTGAACCTGGACATTCCCGGCTATGCCGGGCGCAATCTGCTGTTGATCGCCTTCCTGGTGATCGTGGTGCAGTCTTCGGATGTGCTGCAGTACGTGTGGGGCAAACTTGCCGGCCGCCATTTGATCGCGCCGAAATTGTCGCCGTCCAAAACGGTGGAAGGATTCATCGGCGGCGTGTTGTCGGCCAGCCTGCTCGGGATGGCGCTGTGGTGGATCACCCCGTTCGCGCCGTGGCATGCCTTCGGCCTGGCGTTGGTGGCCAACCTGATGGGATTTTTCGGCGGGCTGGTGATGTCGGCGATCAAGCGCGATCGCGGCATCAAGGACTGGGGCCATATGATCGAAGGCCACGGCGGCGTGCTCGACCGCCTGGATTCGGTGTGCTTCGCCGCGCCAGTGTTCTTCCACCTGATCCGCTATGGATGGGCGTGACCGCTTGTCACATCGCTCGTCATGAAATCGCAACACGTGCATCGCGTGCGGTTGGCAATCTGCAGCATCGGATCGGCGCAGCGCGCGCCGGTCAACCACCGCTCTGGCCAACCGGAAGGCTGACCCGTACGAAACCACGCTGTGACCGGTAACCCGTGCGCGCACCGTCTGCCAGAAGCACGCTTTTACGATTCCCGATTCCCGATTCCCAAGCCTACGTCAGCCCGTACTCTTTGAGCTTCTTGCGCAAGGTTGCCCGGTGAATGCCCAGCATCGCCGCGGCGCGGCTCTGGTTGCCTTCGCAGTGGTTGAGCACTTCGACGAACAACGGGATCTCCATCTCGCGCAGCACGATTTCGTAAACATCGTCCGCGTCGCTGCCGTCCAGGTCGCGCAGATAACGGCGAACGGACTGGGCCACGTGTTCGCGCAGGGGCGACTTCGGGGCGCCACGACTGGTGTCAGGACGAGAGGGGGCTGCGTTCAAAGGAGGTTCCCAGTGTCACGAAGCCGGGACGCGTGGCCGGCGAGGGGGAGTGAGTCTAGCGCGTGACCTCATCGCTCGCCACGCCCATGTGGCGGTCGCGCCCGTTCACCGGAAGTCGAAACTGAAGGCGGCGGTGCTCGCGGCCGGTTCGCGTACCCGGAACGCGACCTGCACCGCCTGACCCGGCGCCAGCGTGTCCTGCGCCGGCGGCGATGGTCCCAGATACTCCTGCGGCGACAGGATGCGGGTGCCGATCACCCGGCCGTCGGCATCGGACAGCGACAGCTGCAGCCACGGCCAGGCCTGTGCCCAGCGCGCGTCGTTGCGGAAGCTGGCCTGGATCTGCAGCACCCCGGCCACACCGGGCAGCGGCCGCACCTCGCGGTTGAGCAGGGTCAGCGCCTCCGGCTCGCGCCAGGCCGGCAAGCTGCAGCGCGCCAGCGTGCAGGCCGCGCCGACCAGCGGCCGCAAGCGCGCGTTGGCGGCCAGGTGCGCGCGGTCGGCGATGACGATCTGCAACCCGAGCACGCCGACCAGCCCGACCAGCAGCGCCCACTGGCGCCCGCTGGCGCGTAGCCGCGGGCGGGTGACGCAACGCCGCGCGAAGGCGGGGGCGGCCAAGGCGGGCGCGGGCAGGGGCTGCATTTGCACGGCAGTGGTACGGGGCTGCGCGATGCCGGCATCGGACTGCGCGTGCTCGCCTGCCAATGCGCTGGCTGCGCCGGACTCGGTGGTTGCCGGGTCGGGATGGCTGGAGGAGCGGCCCGGGTGCGACTGGCCGTCGGCTGTGCCCGCCGTCCGCTCGCTGGCGCTGGTGTCGGCCTGCGTTGCGGCTGCCGCCGTTGCCACAGCTGGGGTAGATCCCGCAGACGCTGCTGGCGTTGCGACTGAAGCCTGGCGCGCGGGCGTTTCTGCCAGCGCCTTCGGCGTGCCCGGCGCATTCTGAAATGCCAGATCTGCATCCGCCGAGGCGCGTAGTGCCCGTTGCTGCGCTGAATTCGATGGGCCAGGTGCCGCCCGCGCGGTTGGGTGCCCGAGCTCGTCAGCATCGGTCGCGGCCAGCTCGTCGTCGGCCCGGGTATCGGTGGCGGCCGACGCCGAGCGAGGTGGATCGAGCATCGCATCAGGAACGTCTCCGGCCGCGGGCGCGCTCGCCGAAGCGGACGGCGTCGCGGTGCCGGGCGCGGGCAGTGGCGTCTGGCCGGACACCGGCGCCTGGAGACCATCGTGCCCGGACATGCCCGTTGCGCGCTGCGGCGACGAAGCCACCGCGGCAGCAGGCAATGGCACACGCGGTGCCGGCTGCGCATCCACCTCTGGCGCTGGCGCCGGCGGCAACGCAGAGCCCGGGGCCGATGTGGCCTGCTCGGCCGGCTCCGCAGGTGGAACCACCGGGGTCGGAACCAGCGGCGGAGCAGCCGGCGTCGCACGCAGGAACGTGGCCAGGGGGCGGCGCGGTGGCGGAGTCTCGGACATCGGCAGGCGTGCAGCGGGAAGACCCCTATTCAACCACGCGCACGTCCAGGGGCGAACCTGTGCCGACGGCGATGCGGTCAAGCCGCCGCGCGCATGCCTGCAGGTGTTCGTCTCCGGCCCAGGTGGTCATGGCGGCGTCTGCGTCGATGCCCACGCAACGCACGCAGCGCATGCCTTCTCCGAAAACGGCCGCCGCCACGCCCATGCAAGCCGACGAAGACGCCCGGGCGCATCCAGGATCAGGAGGCCACAGCCAGCGGAATATCGCCTTGAAATCTCGGTGTCGGTTGCGTCGGCTCGCCGATTCCCGATTCCCGATTCCCGATTCACCGCCTGCGCCGCGTCTTCCCTTCAGCCAGCAACAGATCCAACAGGCCGGCGCGCTGGCGCGGCGTCAGGGTATCGAAGCGCGTCAGCAGCACGCGTTGCTGGTCATCCAGCCGGCGGTACTGCGCCGGTTCTTCGGCGATGGCCGACACCGGCGGGCCGAACACGCGGTCGCCGCGGCCGGTGGCCAGGTATTCGAACGCCATGCCGCTGCGCCTGGCCAGGCCGATCAGGTTTTCCACCGACGGTGCGGTGCCTTCGGCCATCTCCCATTGCGCCACCGCGCTGCGGGTGACACCCAGCTCGCCGGCCAGGGCTTCCTGGGTCAGCTTGGTGAGGCTGCGGGCTTCGCGTACTCGTTCGTACAGCTTGCTCACACGGCACCGTTGGAGGGCAGGCAGGGGCGGGAGATATAGCCCTAGCAGCGCCTGGAGATAGTTCGTATAACTTTCATATAGCCATATGTTTGCGATACTGTCGGTGGATCAATGATCGCTACATCACAGCGAACTCAAGGAGGATGTTCATGGTCGAGCCTGCCGGTCGAAAACCCGACCCCCAGCGGCGCAGCCCGCCCCCGCACGCCGCGCCCGCAGACGTGCCGTGGCCGGCCCATTCGCCGCTGGACCCTGCGGTGAGACGTTTTCGGGGCGCGGCCCGGTACGCGATCTGGCGGCGTGGCGACGAGTGGACGGCCGTGGCCGATGGTCCGCAGTGGTCAGCGGCGCTGGCACCGCGGGTCTGGGCGCTAGGTCAGCGGCACTGGCCGCTGCTGGCGGTGAGTGCGCCGATGCTTGTGGTTGCCGGCGCAGTGGCGCTTGCAGGTGTGCGGGCGTGGTCGCCGGTGGCCTGGACGGCGCTGCTGGTGGCTGAGATGCTGCTGCGGGTCTGGGTGGCCCGGCAGGCCGGGCCGTGGCGCACGGCGGCGCTGCAACGCGACGGCTGGCAACCGGTGACCCGGTTGCGGGCGATCAGCGTGGCCGATGCAGTGACCACCGCGCAGATTCGCGCCGGCCGGCCACGGCGCTAGCCGGCGTGGACGATCAGCCGGATCAGCCGCGGCGCACGCCGTCGATCCGCATCCAGTCTTCGTCGCGTTCGCAGCGCAACTGTTCGAACCAGGGGGCGTAGCGTTTGAGCAAGTCGTCTTCCTGGCCGTGCAGGATGCCCGACAGCGCGATCCGTCCGCCCGGTGCTACGCGCGCGGCCAGGGTGTCGGCCAGGGCGTCCAGTGCCGAGGCCAGGATGTTGGCCACGACCACCTGGTAGGTCTGCACCGGTTCGTCCTGCGGCCTGTAGACCGTCAGCTGCGCGTCCACACCGTTGCGTTGTGCATTGTCGGCGGTCGCCAGCAGCGCCTGCGGGTCGTTGTCCACGCCGACCGCGCCGGCGGCGCCCAGCTTCAGCGCGGCGACCGCCAGGATGCCCGAGCCGCAACCGAAATCGAGCACGCTGCGGCCCTGCAGCTCGCCGCGGCCGGCCAGGCTGTCCAGCCAGCGCAGGCACAGCGCGGTGGTTTGATGGGTGCCCGAGCCGAACGCCAGGCCCGGGTCCAGCCGCACCACGGCAGCCCCCGGGGTGTCGGCGGCTTCGGGCAGCGCGTGATTCCACGGCACGATGAAGGTGCGTTCGCCAAACTGCATCGGCTTGAACAGGTCCATCCAGGCGCGTTCCCAGTCGCTGTCTTCGACCATGCGAAACGCCACCTGGCTCCAGTCCAGGCCCGGATCGAAGGCTTCCAGCGCTGCCAGCACCACCAGCGCGTCGCTTTCGCCATCCAACAGCGCGGTCATCGTCAGCCGGTCCCACAGCGGCATTTCGCCCACGCCCGGTTCGAGAATGGCGCGCTCGTTGCTGGTATCGGCATCGGCGTCGAGCATGGTCACCGCCAGTGCGCCCACATCGTCCAGGGCATTCTGGAAACGGGGCAGGGTGACCTCGGAACAGGAAAGCGTCAGTTCAAGAAACGGCATCGTGGCGGTCGGGCAATTCGAAAGCACGCATCCTAGACCATTCGTGCCGGCGTGCCTGCCGCGCTGCAGGCGACGGCGTTCGCAGGCGCCGTCGCTTCGGCGGTGTGTCTTGCCCATGCGTGCGGTGAAAACTGCCTTGCTGAGCAAGATGCGTCCGCCGCCAGGCAGACGGCGTGCTGCTGGCGAATGGACGACTGCCCGGTGCGACGCTGCCAAACAGCGCATCTGCGGCTGGATGTGGTGCCCGGCGGATGGCTGTAGGCCGATGCCGCCACGCCTGGGACTGAACCGATGATGCTGCTGCGCAATCGGGCACGGGCTTGGTCGACGGCCGCGTCGAGCAACCAGGAAGAGGCGCTGCGTCTTTGCGACCACGCGCAATCGCGTGCGCAGACAGCTGCGTGATGTGCTGCCGTGTTGCGTACCACCGTGCAGCGCGATGTGTGCGGCACGCTGCGTCCACCGATGACGCAACAGCGCTGCAGCTGGGCATCGCAGCGTCGGCGAGTGATGTTGCCAGAGGACAGGCTCGCTCGAAGCGGCGCTCTCCAACATGCGCTGCTATCGGATGCCCAACCGGCGAAGATCGATGCCGCATCCGGCAATCGGCAACCGATCAACTCAACCGCAAGCCACACGCAGCTGAGCAACACCGACACCACACCAACACCCAACACGCAGCACGGCACGGCAAACACCACAGCGCAGCACACCGCACAACCGAACGCATGCAGCGCGCCACTCACGTGCAGTCCGTTCAGGCCGTGACGCATGTCGCTCCCTTCCCGCCACCTCCACTGGCAGCGTCTGCTTGGCGGCGGCTGTGCGCGTGGGTGGGTGCTAGACTCCGCGCCGTCGCTGCGGGTGGTTCCGCAGCAGGGTCGCCGCCATCCATGCCGCTTGCTCGTGCCCGCCATCTCTGGCTGCTGCTCGCTCCCGCTGCGCTTGCGGCGGCCGCGTGGTGGTATGTCCGCGCGCAACCGGTCGAGCGTGATGTTGACCGCGCAGCGCCGGTTGCTGCAGAGGCGGCGCCGGTCAGCGCTGCCACACCGCAGCTGCATGCGGCGGCCGAGCACGGCGCCGCGTTGCAGCTGCCGCATCGCGATGCGGTGGAAGCGCAGCCGGATCTGTATCGCTACGCGCAGCAATTGCAGCAGCAGGTGCGTGCCGGCGACGCACAGGCCGGGTGGCGGTTGAGCCGTGTCTACGATTACTGCGCGCCCTATGCGGCCAGCCCGTCCGGCTATGCCGCCGATAGCGCATGGATCGCCGCGCAACGCACGCCGGGAGTGGCAGCGATGCATGCCGCACGCGAGCGCCTGGCGCAGCGTTGCGCCGGCTTCGCCCCCACCGACGGGCTGAGTCCGCGCATGGTTGCGCAGCAACGCCTGGCCGCGGCGCGCGCCGGCAGCCTGGCCGCCGAGGCCGCCATGCTGGCGTTGGGCGAACCGTTGCACGCATCGCCCGGCTACAAGCGCGCGCTGGTACGACGCGTGCTGGCCTCGCGCGATCCCGAGGCCTATCTGGCCCTGGCCCCGGCGATGGGCGCGCGGGCCAGCGGCGATGACAGCCTGCAAGGCTATGTGGCCGGCGATCAGTTCGCCGAGCTGGCCTGGCAAGTGGCTGCGTGCCGGCTGGGGCTCGATTGCAGTGCCAGCAGCACCTTGGTCACCAGTTATTGCGCCAACGCGGGCATCTGCTCGCGCGACAGCGCACAGGATTTCGTGTCCTTCGTATTCGATGCCGCGGTGCCGCGGCAGGGAGCAGACAGGGTGGATGAGATGGCCGATACATTGGTCTCCGATGCGGGAGCGCAGTCATGAATTACCGTCGGTTGGCGCACGGCGCCAAGTTCTGGTTATGGGTGGCGTTGTTCGTGGCGTATTCGGCGGCGGCAGTGAGCATCGTGATGATCGATACCGCCGATCACCGTTACCAGCCGCTGTCGGTCAAATCCACCAGCGTCACCGCCGACGAACAGCAGCGACGGCATGGCGCAAGCCAGGTCGCCGCGGTCTACCGCGCCAGCAGTGCCATGCCGTTTTCCACCTTGCCGGCCGGCTCCACCTTCCAGGTGGTGTGGCCGGACGGCTCCACCGAAACCATGACCGTGGTCGACCCGTCATCGGCCAGCGGCATCGTGCCGGTGCCCGGCAGCCAGCAGGCGCCTGCGCCGCGGCGGTGAGGGGTGCGGCGCGTTACATATCGACACGGCCGCAGCCGCTACGTCTCCGGTAGCGCAGGCGGCGAAGGCGGCTAGGTGCGGCTGCAGCTTCAGTCATTCTCATGTGTGCAGACGACCGAGGGTCTGCAGATCGGATCCGGCGCTGGCTTGCGCCATCCGGGCGTCGAACCCTCGGGCTCTGTAGGAGCGCACCCGGGCGCGACAGGGCTTTATCGGTAAGCCCGGTCGCGCCCAGGTGCGCTCCTACGCATAGACTGGCCGGCTACAGGGTTGGCGGCGCGACGCAGTGTCGGCGCGATGCACCGGGGAACAACGAAAAAGCCCGGTTTCCCGGGCTTTTTTGCTTCATCGATACCGCGGCAAGTGCGATCAGGTCAGCGCGATCGACTTGTTCTTGCGCTCGGCCAGACGCTTTTCCAGGTAGTGGATGTTCTGCCCACCGGCCTGGAAGCCCTTGTCGCGCATGATGCGCTGCTGCAGCGGGATGTTGGTCTTGATGCCGTCCACCACCATCTCGCTCAGCGCCACGCGCATGCGCGCAATCGCGGTTTCGCGATCGGGGCCATGCACGATCAGCTTGCCGATCATCGAGTCGTAGTTCGGCGGCACCTTGTAGCCGCTGTAGATGTGCGTATCCACACGCACGCCAGGGCCGCCTGGCGGATGGAAGGCGGTGATCAGGCCCGGGTTGGGCATGAAGGTTTCCGGATCCTCGGCGTTGATGCGGCATTCGATCGCATGCCCGCGCAGCACGATGTCGCTTTGCTTGATGCTCAGCTTGTGGCCGGCGGCGATGCGCAGCTGCTCGCACACCAGGTCGATGCCGGTGATGCGCTCGGTGACCGGATGCTCCACCTGGATACGCGTGTTCATTTCGATGAAGTAAAAACGCCCGTTCTCGAACAGGAATTCGAAGGTGCCCGCGCCGCGGTAGCCGATGCGGATGCAGGCGTCCACGCAGACCTTGCCGATCTCGTTGCGCAGTTCTTCGGTGATGCCCGGCGCCGGCGCTTCTTCCACCACCTTCTGGTGGCGACGCTGCATCGAGCAATCGCGTTCGCCCAGATGGATCGCACCGCCCTGGCCGTCGGCAAGCACCTGGATTTCCACGTGTCGCGGATTTTCCAGGAACTTCTCCATGTAGACCTGATCGTTGCTGAAGGCGGCCTTGGCTTCGGACTTGGTGGTTTCGATGGCAGCCTTCAGCGCAGCCTCCGAATGCACCACGCGCATGCCGCGTCCGCCGCCGCCGCCGGCCGCCTTGATGATCACCGGGTAGCCGATCTCACGCGCGACCTTGGTGTTGGCGACGATGTCATCGCCCAGCGGGCCGCCCGAGCCGGGCACGCACGGTACGCCGGCGGCCTTCATGGCGCGGATCGCTTCCACCTTGTCGCCCATCAGGCGAATGGTGTCGGCCTTGGGGCCGATGAAGATGAAGCCGGATTGCTCCACGCGCTCGGCGAAATCGGCGTTTTCCGACAGGAAACCGTAGCCGGGGTGGATGGCCTGCGCATCGGTGACCTCGGCCGCGGCGATCAACGCCGGAATGTTGAGGTAACTGTCGCTGGAGGCGGCCGGGCCGATACACACCGACTCATCGGCCATGGCCACGTGCTTGAGGTTACGGTCGACCGTGGAATGCACCGCGACCGTGCGGATGCCGAGCGTGTGGCACGCGCGCAGGATGCGCAGCGCGATTTCACCTCGGTTGGCGATGACGACTTTATCGAGCATGGGATTGGGGATTCGGGATTGGGGATTCGTAAAAGGCGCTGGTTTCGCGGAGATGTCGCGACTTTCCCAACGAGCGGATCAATGCGTTGAGCTTGGCAAACGTGCGATTCAGCAAGTCGGCAATTGCCGCATCGGGCGATGCGAACTGCAGTCGTGTTGCGATCTGCAGCTGCGTGTCCAGCTCCGCCAACGAGCCACGCGCCATCGAGAGATAGCGCAGGTACTCGGCCGTGGAGCGATGTGCAGCTCCTTCGGCAATGTTGGATGGAATGCTGATCGCGGCGCGGCGCATCTGTGCCGTCAGCC
The DNA here is from genome assembly GCF_041481705.2 of Xanthomonas sp. NCPPB 1062. Lineage (NCBI taxonomy): Bacteria > Pseudomonadati > Pseudomonadota > Gammaproteobacteria > Lysobacterales > Lysobacteraceae > Xanthomonas > Xanthomonas sp. NCPPB 1062. Next base: position 609,559 of record NZ_CM192987.1, read on the forward strand.
CAAAGCGTTCGGAATCAGGAAAGTCGTGGCTCAGGCGATAGATCGCTTCGACGAGCGACATCGCGTCGCGCCACACCGTCAGGCGCTCGTGTGGTCGCTCTTGCGAATCCCGAATCACGATTCCCGAATCCCGGCGCTTCAGCCAATCACAAACAACGGCTGGTCGAATTCCACCGGCTGGCCGGTTTCGCCGAGGATGGCGACGATGGTGCCGGAGGCGTCGGCTTCGATGGGGTTGAACATCTTCATTGCCTCGATGATCGCCAGGGTATCGCCGACCTTGACCTGCTGACCGACGGTGACGAACGCCGGCTTGTCCGGGGAGGGCGAGGTGTAGAACGTGCCGACCATCGGGGCGCGCAGCACGTGGCCTTCCGGCAGTGCGGCGGCCTGCTTGGCGCCGCCGGTGGAGGCTTCGGTGGGCGATTGCATCGGCATGGTGGCCGCGGCGGCCGGCGCCTGGACGGGGGCCGGCGCGTACTGCTGCTGCACCGGGGCGCTCAGCATGGCCGCGCCCTTGGGTACGCGCGCCAGGCGCACGCTTTCTTCGCCTTCCTTGATCTCGATTTCGGCGAGATTGGATTCTTCGAGCAGGTCGATCAGTTTCTTGATTTTGCGGAGATCCATAAGGGCCTCTGGAAGTGAAACGGTGGGGAGTGCCGGCGGATGCCGGCGGAATGGGATCAGGACGCCGGCGCGCTGGCCGAGGTCATGCGGCAGGGGTCATGCGTCGCGCTCCAGGCGCGCGATCACCGCTTCCAGCGCCAGCCGGTAGCTGTCGGCGCCGAAGCCGCAGATCACCCCGTCGGCCTTGTCGCTGAGATAGCTGTGGTGCCGGAACGGCTCGCGCGCGTGCGGGTTGGACAGATGAATTTCCACGAACGGCAGCCCCACGCCCAGCAGCGCATCGCGCAGCGCCACCGAGGTATGGGTGAAGGCGGCCGGGTTGATCAGGATGTAGACGGTGCCGTCCTCGCGCGCGGCGTGGATGCGCTCCACCAGCACGTGCTCGGCATTGGACTGCAGGCAGTGCAGCACGTGCCCGGCCGCCTGCGCGCGGTCCACCAGGGCCGCGTCGATCTGCGCCAGCGTGGTACGCCCGTAGACCTCCGGCTCGCGGGTGCCGAGCAGGTTGAGGTTGGGGCCATGCAACAGCAGCAGATGGGCCATGGGATCCGGAAGAGCGGAAAGGCCGGAAGTCTGCGCGATGTCGCCGATGCTGTCCAGTTCGACGAACTTAGGTCTGTTTAAAACGATTGTTTTAAATTTCGAATGGTTTGGGCGGTGGCTAATGGCGGCGGGCAATGGCGTGTCGGAGGTCATCGTGCCGGCCTTGAATCGCCCGGACCGCTGCGAGCGGAACCGGCAGCCGGCCGTGCGCATCCGGAGCGCAGCGTTTGCGCCTGACGCGATGGAGACAGCCGTCCCGGCCGGTTACGCGGCAACAACTGCTGGCGGCATCCTCTCCTGTCGGGCGTCGGAATGTTGTGCCGGCGGCAGCAATTCGGTGAGTGCCCGGCTTGTTCATGGCAAGGGCGCAGGAGGTGACGCTGCGGCGGCCGCGATCTGCGTTTTGTGCGGAGATGCAGGCTCCCAACAACGTGGCGTCGGGCCGGACCGGCCGGCGTGCCGGATGAAGGGCGATCAGCGCGATCGACCCCCTCTGCTGCCTCGCTTCCTGCAGCTTCCCGCCGTGCAGGCCGCGGCCACGGTCGCCTGCTGCGCATCGCATGCATCAAGGCGTTGGAGGTGCCAGGGGCACCGAACAGGCGAGGCCGCGCGCAGCCTGACGCCACCTGACGCCACCTATGCGCATGCCAACATCGGCCGGTCAGGTCTGCAGGGCGCCGGCAGCGCGGGGCGTGCAGACCCCGGCCAGGAGGGGCCGAACCCGTGCTTGGACCTGTCGCAACACGCCTATGGCACGGGTGTCGGCCTACACGGTTCGCAAAATCTTCGGCCTGGCCCGCCAACAGACGGCCGCCCAGGCCACCGGCCGCAGCGAAGGCGCGCCTTACCGCGCAGCGCGCAGCAAGGCGTCTTCGGTAATCGCGCCGGTCAGCACGGTCGGCAGGATCGCCGGTGGGGCGCCGGGGCCGTAGACCACGTACAGCGGCACGCCGACGGCCTGGTGCTGGTCCAGGAAGGTGCTGATGGCGGGGTCGACATTGGTCCAGTCGCCCTTCATGTAGACCGCATCGACGCGGCGCAACGCGTCGCGGAATTCGGCGCTGCTCAGCACGTTCTTTTCGTTGGCCTTGCAGGTCACGCACCAATCGGCGGTCATGTTGACGAAGACCACGCGGTTGTCGGCACGCAGGCGGTCCAGCAACTGCGGCGAGAACGCCACCACGCCCTCGGCCGCGGTGGCCGCCGGCAGGCTCAGGCGCGTGACCGCGACCACCGGCACCAGCGCCAGTACCAGCATCGTCGTGGCCAGCCCCAGGCCCAGGCGGTGGCTCTTCCAGCGGCTGCGCTCGAAGCACCACAGCCCCAGGGCCAGCAGGGTGGCGCCGACCAGCATCAAGGCCAGCGCATCCACGCCGCGCTGCTTGCCCAAGACCCACAGCAGCCAGATCGCGGTGAGATACATGGGGAACGCCAGCACCTGCTTGAGCGTTTCCATCCACGCCCCGGGGGTAGGCAGGCGCCGCGCCAGCGAAGGCACGAAGCCGATCAGCAGGAACGGCAGCGCCAGGCCCAGGCCCAGCACCAGGAATACCAGCATCGCCAGCAGCGCGGGCGCGGTGAAGGCGTAGGCCAGTGCCGTGCCCATGAACGGCGCGATGCAGGGGCTGGCGACCACGCAGGCCAGCACACCGGTGAAGAAGTCGCCCAGCGGCCCGTTGCGCGCGGCCAGCGACTGGCCGATGCCGCCCAGGTTGGTGCCCAAGGTGAACACGCCCGACAGGCTCAGCCCCACCGCGAACATCAGATACGCCAGCGCCGCGACGAACCACGGCTGCTGCAGCTGGAAGCCCCAACCGGCGGCCTGCCCGGCGGCGCGCAAGCCGATCACCAGCCCACCGATGGCGGCAAAGGACACCAGCACGCCCAGCGAGTACCAGATCGCATGGCGACGCGCGTGGCTGCGGCTCTCGCCGCTATGGGCCAGGCCCAGCACCTTCAGCGACAGGATCGGCAGCACGCAGGGCATCAGGTTCAGCACCAACCCGCCAAGCAGGGCCAGCACCAGCATGCCCAGCAGGCCCTTGTCGGCATGCGGCGGCGGCGTGCGCTCCGGGTTGCCGGCCGAGGCATCGGCGACCGGGACGGCCGTGCTGGCGGCCGGCGCCGGCTCGACCGGTGCCTGACCGGCGGCCAGCGGCGAAATCATCAACGGCGCGGCCTGCGCCTGGTTCTGCGGCGACACGGTGCCGGCCGGTACATCCAGGGCGACGCGGCGGGTCATCGGCGGATAGCAGATCCCGTCGGTCTGGCAGCCCTGGAAGGTGGCCACCAGGGTCACGTGGGCCGGGTCAGGGTGGTCGCGCAGCAGCGGCAAGGTCACTTCGGCCTGGTCGAAATACACCACCACATCGCCGAAGTGTTCGTCGCGGTGCGCCTTGCCTTGCGGCCAGCGCGGCAGCCCGGTGCGCACGCCGCTGGCGCCTTCCAGGGCCAGCGAGGTGCGGTCGCGGTAGATGTAATAGCCCGGCGCCGGGGTGAAGCGCAGCAGCAGGCTGTTGCCGTCGCCGACGATGGCTTCGAAATTGAACGCCTGCTCGGCCGGCAGCGGCAGCGCGTCCACCCCGGCGGTCTGGCCGGAGGCGCCGAACAGGCGCGGGGCGGCGTTGCGTGGCACCAGCGCGCCCAGGTTCTCGCGTGGCGCAGCGGTGGCCTGCGCCCCGGTGGCATCGGCCGCGGGCAGGTCGAGGCGGATTTCGCGCCGCTGCGGTGGATAGCACACGCCGGCATCGGCGCAGCCCTGGTACTGCACCTGCAGGACGGCGGTCTGCACTGCCGGGTCGGCCTTGCCGGCCAGGGTGGCCTGCAGTTGCTTGCGGTAGGTCTGCACCTGGCCGAAGAACTCGTCGTGCTTGCTCTCGCCTTCCGGCAGCGCCAGTTCGCCCGCGGCAAACCCCTTTCCGGCCTTGACGCTGATGCGGTGGCGATACAGGTAGTAGCCCGGTGCGATCTTCCAGTGCAGCGCGATGCGGTCGCGGCTGTCGGCGGTGGCGCTCAGCGCGAAGGCCTGGTCCACCGGCAGCAGGTCGGCTTCGGTCACGGCGGCCTGCGCGGGGGCGGGCGCCAGTACCGCCAGCGGCGCGGCGAGCAAGGGGGCGGCCAAGAGCGCGCAGCGGGCGATCCAGCGGGACAGAGACTTCATGGACGTCAGAATTCCTTGCGGGTTTCGGCCCGGACCCAATCGAGATATGCCGGCAGCCCGGCGCTGGCTTGGACAGCGACCGCCTCCGGCAGTTCATACGGATGCAAGGCCTGCAGCCGCGCGATGGCGTCGGGCAGGCAGTCGTCCCAGGTCTTGATCAGCAACTGCACCTCGGTGCTGCGCTCGATCGCGCCCTTCCAGCGGTACAGCGATTGCACGCCGGGCAATAGGGTGACGCAGGCGGCCAGCCGTTCGTCGAGCAAGGCCTGCGCAATGCGCTCGGCGCTGTCGGTATCCGGGCAGGTGCTCACTAACAAATGGAGGGAAGGTGCGCTCATTGGACCCGGCAGTGTAATCCCCTGTTTGCGGGGGATCGACCGCCGATTCCGGAACAAGACGTTAACTTCGTGGCCCCGGTGAGATGGCGTGCTCAAGCGACCCTGCGGTCAGCACGCGGCGCCTTGGATGGTTCCGGGTTCGCTTGCGCCCTGCCGTGCACGGCAGGGCGGCTACCCGGGTTCGGCCAATGGGGGATCAATGCCGTGGCGCCTGCAGGCAACGCATGCCGTCTGTACAGACGCCCGGCGTCACCGGTTGGGGCAAGGCGCCCGGCGCGATCTGCTCCGGGCCCCGCGCCTCACCCGCCCGGCCGGTGCAGCCCAGGCCAACAGGCAACACGGTTGCGCTTGCCGCCAGGCGGGTGCGGCGGGCCCGGAATCGGCATGTACCACGCGTACAGTGCGGTTCCGAGCGTGCCGTTCACCCCGCCTGGCGACTGCGCGCGACGTGCGTGAGCCGGTCTTAGTTGGCCAGCTGGCAACTGGCCGGCTTGGCCGAGTTGAACAGGCTGGCGGTGGCCCATTCGGGGTGATCCACGAACGGGTTGCGGTTGCCCTGGAAGCTGAAGATCACCTCGTTGCGGGCGCGCTCGGCATCGTCCGGCGGGTCGGCCTGATGCCAGGCCAGCAGGGTGGAGAGCAGGCCCATGTAGGCCGGCGAGGCCGCGGTCTGCACGATCTTGCTGCGGTCGTCGGTCAGCTCCAGGTCCGGCTCGGATTGTCCGGTGGCCGCATCCAGCCCGCCTTCATAGCGGATGGCCATGTACATCACCGCGCGCGCCATGTCGCCCTTGCGCCGGCCCCACACCTCGAAGGTGCCGCTGTTGCCGTCGGGCGTGCGGACCCAGTTGGAATTGCCCGGGTATCGTCCGCTGCCGCCGCCACTGCCGTCGTTGACCTCGGTCACCCGCTCGCCGCAGCTGCTGGTGCAGGTGGCATAGGGCTTGTTGCCGCGGTCTGCGTTGAAGCTGGTGTCGGTCAGGTACAGCATGTGGGTGTCGGTATAGGGCGCGTACGGCAGGCCGCGGTCGCCGGTGGCGCTGCCAAAGCCCAGCGAATTGGGCCAGGTGTGCTCGCGGTTGTAGGTGAGCCCGCTGCCGGTGCCGGCGCGGTCGCTGACCTTGGCATAGCTGCGGTTGCGGTAGGCGTCCAGGATGCGGCCGCTGTTGTTGGGATCCTCGTCGGCCATTTCCAGGATGGTCCAGGTGCTGGTGCCGCTGCCGCTGTACGGGTAGACCGTGTGCCCCTTGATGGTGGCGTGCAACGAGCAGCGCAGCTGGCTGGCGCTGGCGGTATTGACCCGCGCGTAGTACCCGGTACCGCCGCCGCTGGCGGTGGCCACGGTGAAGGCGATGGACTGGTTGGCGGCCGGGCTCAGGCCGGTGGCATCGCGGATGGCGCTGGCGGTGATGGCCAGCGTGCAGCGCTCGCCGCCGACCAGGGCGGTGTTGGTGGACAGGGTGAAGCGGGTGCCGCTGGTCGGGTACGTCAGCGCCACGTTGCCGGAGCTGGCGCAGCTCAGCGCAAACGCACCGCTGCCCAGCGTCACCGCTTCGCTGAAACCCACGGCCAGATCGCCGGCAGCCGGAAAGCCGGTGGCGCCTTGCGTTGGTGTGGTGCTGCTGATGGTGGGAGCACCGGTACTTCCACCGCCGTCGCTGCCGGTGAAGGTCTGGCCGCGGTTGCAGGCGCCGAAGGTCTGTGCCGCCGAGCCGGCCCAGCTGAAGTTGGCCGCGCTGCTGCCGGTACCGGTCAATTGCAGCGAACTGCCGACCGCGGTGCTGTTGCTCTCGCTCACCGGCAGGTTCTGGCTGGTCACGCCGGCCGCCGGGCCGCCGCTGCCGGTGATGGCGCCTTCATAACTGAGGAACTGCACCAGCTGCCCGTTGGGGTCGACCAGCGCCACGCCGTCGTTGGGGCCGTTCTGCACGCCGTTGCTGGCATAGCTCACCGTGGCCATACGCACCTGGCTGCCGCAGCTGACCACCGTGCCGGCCGGCACCGCCGTATTGGCGTACACCACTGCCGCACTGGGGCTGTTGCCGTTGTACAGGTAGATGCGGTAACCGCTCAGCGATTCGCCGGCAGTGGCCACCACTTCCACCCCCTCGCCGCTGTCGCCGGAGGCGCCCGCGTCGTCGTAGTGCAGTTCGTTGATGAAGACCGCCGCATTGGCGGAGGTGGCACCGAGTGCGAACGCGCAGGCCAGGGGAAGGGTGCAACGCAGGGACACGAAACGGGACGGCAACCTCATCGACAGCTCCTTGTGATCGGGGAATGCGTTCCCGACTGTAAGGCGCGCGCATGACAGGCGATGGAACCTGGTTCCATTTCTAGGGCATTGGACGAGACTGCTATACGCCTGCCAGGTGGGCGCGCCCGGTGCCCGTGGGCATGGACCCCATTCCGGTTCCCCAGCGACGTCCGCGCCCACCTGACAACCGCTCGCTCCGTTTTGTCGGCTGCCCTCGGCGGTTCGGAGAGAAGCGGTCGGAGAAAAATTTTTGCCGCCAGCCCTTGAAAGCCGCCCGCGCAGCACAATCTCTGGCCCGCACCCGCTTGTCGGGTTTTTTCCGCGCGCTGTGCTGGCAGTCGTCATGTGCGAGTGCTAACATCGCCGATAATTTCCAAGCCAATCAAACACTTAAGAGGTCTTCTCTCTATGAGCATCAAGCCGCTTCACGACCGCGTTGTAGTCAAGCCGATCGAAGCCGACGAAGTTTCCGCCGGCGGCATCGTGATTCCGGACTCCGCCAAGGAAAAGTCCACCAAGGGTGAAGTCGTCGCGATCGGCGCCGGCAAGCCGCTGGACAACGGCAGCCTGCGCGCGCCGGTGGTCAAGGTTGGCGACAAGGTCATCTACGGCCAGTACGCCGGCAGCAGCTACAAGTCCGAAGGCGTCGAGTACAAGGTGCTGCGCGAAGACGACATCCTGGCCGTCATCGGCTGATAGCCGTTGCCGGCGGGATTCGGGAGTCGAGATTCGGGATTGGTCACCGCGGCTTGCCGCACCAATCCGCCTCTCCTCCGGATCCCGCTCTAGCCAATCCCCAATCCCCAATCTCAAATCCCGGAGTAACAACCAATGGCTGCTAAAGACATTCGTTTCGGTGAAGACGCACGTACCCGCATGGTTCGTGGCGTCAACGTGCTTGCCAATGCCGTGAAGGCCACCCTGGGCCCGAAGGGCCGCAACGTCGTGCTCGAGAAGAGCTTCGGCGCGCCGACCATCACCAAGGACGGCGTTTCCGTCGCCAAGGAAATCGAACTGGCCGACAAGTTCGAGAACATGGGCGCGCAGATGGTCAAGGAAGTCGCGTCCAAGACCAACGACAACGCCGGCGACGGCACCACCACCGCCACCGTGCTGGCCCAGGCCCTGATCCGCGAAGGCGCCAAGGCCGTGGCCGCCGGCATGAACCCGATGGACCTCAAGCGTGGTATCGACCAGGCCGTCAAGGCTGCGGTCGTCGAGCTGAAGAACATCTCCAAGCCCACCACCGACGACAAGGCGATTGCCCAGGTCGGCACCATTTCGGCCAACTCGGACGAGTCGATCGGCAACATCATTGCCGAAGCGATGAAGAAGGTCGGCAAGGAAGGCGTGATCACCGTTGAAGAAGGCTCGGGCCTGGAAAACGAGCTGGACGTGGTCGAGGGCATGCAGTTCGACCGCGGCTACCTCTCCCCGTACTTCATCAACAACCAGCAGAGCCAGTCGGCCGACCTGGACGACCCGTTCATCCTGCTGCACGACAAGAAGATCTCCAACGTGCGTGACCTGCTGCCCGTGCTGGAAGGCGTGGCCAAGGCCGGCAAGCCGCTGCTGATCGTCGCCGAAGAAGTCGAAGGCGAAGCGCTGGCGACCCTGGTGGTCAACACCATCCGCGGCATCGTCAAGGTCGTGGCCGTCAAGGCACCGGGCTTCGGCGACCGTCGCAAGGCGATGCTGGAAGACATGGCCGTGCTGACCGGCGGTACCGTGATCTCCGAGGAAGTGGGCCTGGCGCTTGAGAAGGCGACCATCAAGGACCTGGGCCGCGCCAAGAAGGTGCAGGTCTCCAAGGAAAACACCACCATCATCGACGGCGCCGGCGACACCGCGGCGATCGAATCGCGCGTGGGCCAGATCAAGACCCAGATCGAAGACACCTCGTCCGATTACGACCGTGAGAAGCTGCAGGAGCGCGTGGCCAAGCTGGCCGGTGGCGTTGCAGTGATCAAGGTCGGCGCCTCGACCGAAATCGAAATGAAGGAAAAGAAGGCACGCGTCGAAGACGCCCTGCACGCCACCCGTGCAGCCGTCGAAGAAGGCGTGGTCCCGGGCGGCGGCGTGGCCCTGGTGCGTGCGCTGGTGGCCGTGGGCGAGCTCAAGGGCGCCAACGAAGACCAGACCCACGGCATCCAGATCGCCCTGCGCGCTATGGAAGCCCCGCTGCGCGAGATCGTGGCCAATGCCGGCGAAGAGCCGTCCGTGATCCTGAACAAGGTCAAGGAAGGCAGCGGCAACTACGGCTACAACGCCGCCAACGGCGAGTTCGGCGACATGGTCGAATTCGGCATCCTGGACCCGACCAAGGTGACCCGTTCGGCACTGCAGAACGCCGCCTCGATCGCCGGCCTGATGATCACCACCGAAGCCATGGTGGCCGATGCGCCGAAGAAGGACGAGCCGGCGATGCCGGCCGGCGGCGGCATGGGCGGCATGGGCGGCATGGATTTCTGATCCACGCCACTTCGGCTGTTGCAGCAAAAAAAAACCCCGCCCAACGGCGGGGTTTTTTTATGCGCGTCACTTGCGCAGGCACGCGGCAGTTGCCGATGACCGGCGGCCGTACCGTCAGGACGAAGGCACAGTGCTGGCTGCGGCCTGGTCCGGCGACGGATGGGTGCGCGCAGGCGAGCGTTGCTCAGGCGATGCGCTGGCTGCGGCGAGCGCCTCCTCCTCGTTTGCCTCGGTGATCTCGGTGATGGTGACGCTGCTGGCGGGCCTGGTCTGCGCCTGCGCGCCGGCGTCCTCGATCCCCTGCAGGGCGCTATCGGCAACGGTCTGCGCGTACTCCTGCGCCTGTTCCGGCGACAGGCTTTGCACATATCTGGCGGTGTCCTGCACGTGCTGGATGAGTTCCTCGGGCGAGGACGGCATGCGGGTTGCGAGCGCGGTACCGTCGGGCCCCCTGAAGACACGCATGATCTGACCGCCGCCCCAGTTCATCGCCAACTCTGCGCCACGCGCCATGGGGCCGGGCATGGTCATCGACATCAGCGACATGATCGCGCCGGCGTAGTAGGGCGATGAGGACGAGGCTTCGATCAGGCTCTTGTCTGCGAAGGTCTTGGACAATTTCTCCACGCCCAGGGCCAGCGCCATGACCAGGCTGCCGGAGCACATGGCCTTGAAGCGTTCCATGGCGTCCTGACGGGTCGCATGTGCGTTGACCGCCGATTGCATCATCACCGCCGTCACCACGACCGAGTCGGCCAACAGATCCACCGTGCCGATGCGATCGGGCTGGATCAGGTAGACCGTCAGCCCGGTCACTCCGGCTCCCAACAATGCCAATGCCAACTTGGGGGCGATGTCGTGGTTGGTCACCTGGCGCGGGAGGGTGGCTGGCTGGTCCTGGTCCACTTGTAGCGCAGCGCTCAGTCGCTTGCTGCATCGGTCCAGCGTCTCCAGCAGGTGCGTGCACTGGGCATTGAGCGTGCGGGTCAGCTCGCGCCCTTGGCTTGGGTCGGTGAAGTCGCGACGTGCCTGTTGAAACGCTTCCCGGCCGTGCTCCAGAGCGGCGCAGATCTCGTTGAGTTGCGTGCGCAGTTGCGCGCTGACCTGGCCGGGCGTCAGGCGTGCACGCAACCGCTGCGCCTGGCTCTGAAAACCGGCGTTTTCTGCAATGCCTGCGCCCAGATGCGACAGCTTGTGCTGCAGCCGATTGCCAAGCACGTTGAGGCTGTTCCAAAGGAAGGGCGTCAGCACCATCGCCGCGCACGCCGTCGATGCGGCCGCGGCAAATCCCAGGTTGTTTTCCACTGCTTCGGCTTGGTGCCGCATGGAGGGGGTGCCGAATTTCTTGGGCAGTTCGGTGGTGAGAAACAATCCGTTGAGCAGAACGGAATAGAAGTGCATTTCGTTGGCGTCGCGCCCCAGCTGCCCGCCCATCAGCGGGAACGGAAGCCCGTCGGCGGTGGGGCGCAGTGCAGATGCCGAGAGCGTCATCACGCCCTTGGTTGCCGCGGCGATGGAATAGGCGAAGGTCTTGGCCTGGTTGCCCAGCAACGGACTGGGGACCATCAGTGGCCAGAGATTGACCAGGTTGGCCAGCGACTTGAGCGCCCGCCCGGTCGCAGGTGTGCCGTGCTCCAGCGGCTGCAGGGCGTCTTCCACGGCCTTGATGTCGCCGAGCAACTGCTGCCTGAAGCGTGCTTCCAGGCCGGTTGCCGCTTCGATGGCATCGCGCAGCTGCGTGATCTGTTGGCGGCACGCGGCCAGAGTGTGCGGGGCGCTCTGTTCCGGGTCGGTGTGACGCACCATCTGCAGGAATGCGGGATCGTCCGCATGGATCTGCAGCATGGTGCGCAGGTCCGCCAGCGACCAGAGATTGGACGCCCCCTTCGATACCGCAGCGTAAGCCTGCTGAACGCCGCTTGCCAATGCGGCGTTTGCGCGTGCGGCAAGTGTTGCGGCGGTGGACGGGCCGGAGGCGCGTTCGGGTGAGTCGGCCTGCGGTTCGGGGTCGTGCGAAGGCACCGGCGAAGCGCCGTGCTCGGAGTCGGCGCTGGATGCGCGCGAACGGCTGCGCGGAGTGAGCGCAGCCAGGCTGGGGTGGAGCGGGGTTTGCGTCGGCGATGTGGCGTCGGCGACGGGGGCATTGTCGGTATGGATGTCGTGCAATGGCGCCAGAGAAGAGGGGCCTGCGGTTTGCTGTTTCTTGATCTCCATGGTGGGTTTCCTTGATGAGGGGGAGCGGCCAGCGCGTACTGGCTGGCGCGCCTGCATCATTCGAACAAGCCTGCCCGGCCGGCCTAACGCGATGCGAACTACTGCGTTGCAGGAAGAACCAACCAGGCAGGACGATGGCAACTTGTGATCGCATGACCTGTTGCCAGCTGCGCAGGGTCGAGTGCGCTGGGAGCGCAATCATCGCAGTGAGGGCAGCCCCAGCCTGCCGGATAGTCGATCGCCGTCACACTCCGCGACCACCTGTTGACACCGATGTCATCGCAGCCTTAGCGTCGCTAGGCAGGCGTTTGCGCCGAGCGGTCGGGGGGCCATCGGACAAGGGGCAGCGGTGCACGCATCGCTGGCAGGCGTCGTTGCAGCGCATTGCCACGCCGGCCACGTCCGGCCTCTCCCGGGGATCTTATGAACTGCCGCAGTCATCGCCTTGCCTTGTCGATTTCCGTCTCCCTTGCCGTGACTGCCGCGTGCGCGCCGCCGCTCATGGCCCAGCAAACCGAACCCGATGCCACGCGCGCCACCTCCACGCTGGATGCGGTCAGCGTCACCGGCTCGCGCATCAAGCGCGCGCAGGTCGAAGGTGCGCAACCGGTGGTCACCATCAGTGCGCAGCAGATCCAGCAGGAAGGCTTCGCCACCGTCTACGACGTGCTCAACAGCATGAATCAGCAGGGCTCGGTGGAAGCCGATACGCAGTGGGGCTCGCATACGCCCAACGCCTCGCCGATCAATCTGCGCGACCTCGGGCCGGGGCGGACGCTGTTGCTGGTCAACGGGCATCGCGTGGCCGATTACCCGCTGCCCTACGGCGGCGAGAGCAACTTCTCCAACTACAGCAATATTCCTTCCGCTGCGGTGGAGCGCATCGACATCCTCACCGGCGGCGCGTCGGCGATCTACGGCTCCGATGCAGTGGCCGGCGTGATCAACGTGATCCTCAAGCGCGACTATCAGGGCGACCAGGTGCGCCTGCGCGGCGGCACCGCCACCGAAGGTGGGCGCGACAGTTTCGACGTGTCCTGGGCCGGCGGGCGCACTGGCGAGAACTGGAGCCTGACCTACGCGCTGCAGGCCACCAAGCGCGACCCGTTGAGCGGGCGCGATCGCCCTGAAATGGACGATTCGGACGACATGTCCTATTCCAACTGGACCGGCCAGAACCGCCTGTACGGCTTCAATCCGTTCACCGGCTTGAGCCTGATCGACGCCAATACCAACGAGCGCCTGGCACCGCCGGCCGGCACCTGCGCGCGCTTTGGCGGTGAGTTCATCGACGGGCAGCGGCTGAGCTACAACCAGAACACCGGTGCGCTCACCAATGCCGGCGATTACTGCGGCGTCGCGCGCGATTACGGCGACTGGGGTCTGGTCACCGGCAGCGAGGATTATTCGGCATATCTCTACGGCACCTGGAAATTCGGCGAGCACACCGAGGCTTGGGCCACGCTGTCTGCCAACCGCAGCATCGGCCGCTGGACCTACGACCCGCCGTACGCGTACCTGGGCCCGTTCCAGGACGCGGCCACCGGGCGTTCGTTGAACCTGATCCGCCAGCTCACCCGGCGCGAAGCCGGCGGCTGGGACCGGCTTGCCAACTACAACAAGGAGCAGTCCTGGGATCTGAGCGCCGGCTTGCGCGGCGTCTGGGCCGACCGTTTCGATTGGGAATTGAGCGTGGGCCGCTCGCGTTACACCGTCGACGAATACATCCGCACCGTGGACACCGCGCGCGCCACCGACTACTTCCTCGGCAGCTCCCTCGGCACTGCCGCCGATGGCACGCCGATCCATGCGATCAACGAGGCGCGCCTGTACACGCCGCTGTCGTCGGACCAGTACGACGCGCTGGTCGCCAAGTCGCATAACTCGGCGTATTCGTGGGTGAATCAAGCCAGTTTCAGCGTGAGCGGCGATGTGGTGCAGGGCTGGGCCGGGCCGATCCGCTTCGCCACCGTGGCCGAAGTGGCAAAGCAGGGCTATCAACTCTCGCCCGACCCCTGCGCCAACGAGTGCTACCCGGTGGATGTGGTGGACAGCGGCGGTGGCGAACGCATGCGCAGTTCGGCCGGTCTGGAATTCCAGATTCCATTGCTCTCCACGTTGAGCGCGAATGTGGCCGGCCGTTACGACCGCTACGGCAATTACCGTTCTTCGGCCGCCATCCCCACCGATGTGGGCACGCAGAGCGACACCACCTGGAGCGCGGGCCTGGAATGGCGGCCGGTGGAAAGCCTGCTGGTGCGCAGCACCGTGGCCACCAGCTTCCGCGCACCCGACATGCATTACGTGCTGGGCGAACCCAGCTCCACCAACCAGACGGTGATCGATCAGTACCGCTGCATTTCCTCGGGCGCGTATTTGACCGGCGGCTGCAACGACGAGAACAACAACATCTTCTACACGGTGGACGTCAATCGTCGCGGCACCCCTGATCTGCGCTCGGAAACCGGCCGCTCGTTCACCGGTGGCGTGGTGTGGGACATCGCCCAAGGGCTGTCGTTGAGCGTGGATTACTACCGCATCCAGCTGGAGGAGATGATCAAGGACCTGGACCGCGACGAGATCCTGTCGGCCGAAGCCGGCTGCCGTACCGGCACCACCATCAGCGGCGGCACGTGGAATAACCCCGGCGGCGCGGGCTATTGCGACACCATCACCTCGCGCGTGATGCGCAATGCCGACGGCACCATCGCCAGCATCGAGCGCGGACCGATCAACCTGGCGCAGATGGAAACCTCCGGCATCGATGCGTCGCTGAAGTATCGCCTTGCCACCGCAGGCTGGGGCAACTTCCAGCTGTCGCTGGACTACAACAATCTGATCGCCTACCGCGAGCAGATCTACCGCACCGACAGCGACGAAAACCGCCGCGACGAACGCGTGCGCAGCCGCGTGCGTGGCAGCGTGCATTGGGACAACGGCGGCGCCTGGGACTGGACGGTGTATTTCCGCCGGATCGGCTCCATGCGCGCGGTCAACTGGGGCACCTGCGAACGCTTCGACGACGGCTATCAACCCAGCGCCTCCGATGCGTGCCTGGTGACCGACACCGCCAACGTGCATCTGGGCGAAACCAGCAAGCGTTACTTCGGCCGCGTGGGCCCGGCGATCTACTGGAACCTGAGCACCGGCTACAAGATCACCGACCACGCCAAGGTCAATTTCTACGTCAACAACGTCTTCAACGAAGTGGGCTACGACCACAAGGAACGCTTCTACGGGTACGGCTTCTACAACACCACGCTGTTCAACCCGATCGGCCGCGAAGTGGCGGCCGAATACGTGTTCACGTTCTGAGCGAGTGCGGCGCTTGCGCACGCCACGGTGGCGGCCGTGGCGTGCGGGCGTCTGGTGTCTGCACTGCTTCCGGCAGGGCCGCAGGACCAGGCGAGACGACCAGCTCGATCAGCGCGTCATCGATTGTTTGCATCGCGCCGATTGGCGACAGCGCCATCGTCATCCGTTGGATTGGCGGCCGCCGCGGGAACCTGTGCCGACTTCACCGCTGCGGCCGCATGCATTTCAACGCGCGGGTGTGCCGGAGCCAGTGGAGGGGCGTTCGCTTCCACCTGTGCCCGGTCCGTTGCCGATGAAACAGTGGCAACGCGCAAAAGTGCGTGGTATCAATGCATCCCATGAACGCACCCCGCAGCCAGTTTTATTTTTGGTACTACGGTTTTCCGATGCCGCTGGCGGAGGAAGGATTGCGCTCACCCTGAAGGCAACTTCAGCAGCATTCCCGAAAAGCCGCCAGCGCACACCTGGCGGCTTTTTTGTTGCCGCCGCGCCTGGCTCCCCGATGCAACACCGCCCACCGAGACACTGTGATGCCGCCTGTAACCGATGACCTGCGTATCCGCAAGATCGAAACCCTCGCACCGCCTGCGCAACTGCTGTCGCTGCTGCCCTGCGATGAGCGCGCCTCCGAAACCGTCACCAATGCGCGCGCCGCGCTGCACGACATCCTGCACGGGCGCGACGATCGCCTGGCCGTGGTGATCGGCCCCTGCTCGATCCACGACCCGGTCGCGGCGATGGAGTACGCACAGCGCCTGCGCCCGTTGCGCGACCAGTTCGGCGACGCGCTGGAGATCGTGATGCGGGTGTACTTCGAAAAGCCGCGCACCACCATCGGCTGGAAGGGCCTGATCAACGATCCAGACCTGGACGGCAGCTTCCAGATCAACAAGGGTCTGCGCGTAGCGCGTGGCCTGCTGCGCGATATCAACAATCTCGGCCTGCCGGCCGGCGTGGAATTTCTCGACATCATTTCGCCGCAATACATCGCCGACCTGGTGGCCTGGGGCGCGATCGGCGCACGCACCACCGAGAGCCAGGTGCATCGCGAAATGGCATCCGGGCTGTCATGCCCGGTGGGCTTCAAGAACGGCACCGGCGGCGACGTCAAGATTGCGGTGGACGCGGTGGGCGCGGCCTCGCATCCGCATCATTTCCTGGCCGTGACCAAGGACGGACACACCGCCGTGGCAGCGACGGCGGGCAACCCGGATTGCCATGTGATCCTGCGCGGCGGCAAGCAGCCCAACTTCGATGCGGCCCATGTGGAAGCGGCCAGCCAGGTGCTCAATGCATCCGGCCTGCCCGCGCGCCTGATGATCGATGCCAGCCACGCCAACAGCAGCAAGAATCCCGAGAACCAGCCCAAGGTCGTCGAGGACATCGCCCATCAGCTGGAAAACGGCGAAACGCGCATCGTCGGCGTGATGGTGGAAAGCCACCTGGTCGGTGGGCGTCAGGACCTGTTGCCGGGGTGCGAACTGACCTACGGCCAGAGCATTACCGACGGCTGCATCGGCTGGGACAGTTCGGTGCAGGTGCTGGAACGCCTGGCGAGCGCAGTGCGCGCACGGCGCATGCGCCGGATTGCCGAGGCTGCGTGAGTGGCGACGCAGCAGCATCGGCAGAACATGTGCTGATGCTGCGTGGAGCATCGCCAACACGGAATGATTGCCAGGCAGCGCGTTGGCTGGTCTGCGGTGAGCGTGAGGCCTCGCGCGTCCCCTCATCCGGCGCTGGGCGTCACCTTCTCCCGATGGGAAAGCGTCTTGCGGCTGGCACGTGCGTCGGTGCAGCGGGCGTCGGCAACTGCGCAGGCGATGAAGTGGATGCGCCGAACGCTCGTCACGCCTCACCGAGGAGAGAAGGCACCGCTGGCGCGCCGATCTCGTGCAGGTGCAGCGTTCAACATGACGCGCAGCGGTGCCATCGGCGACGACGCTCAGCGACGACCAATGGCGACATTGATCGGCTTTGGCAGTGAGCGCAGGCGTCTGGCAGGCCGCTGCAGGCCAAGAACGTCGGGCCGGCGCAGGGAGCCGGCCCGACGGATTGGACACCACCCAGTGATGGCCCGTTTCGCTCAGTGACAGAAGGGGGAGAGAGCCTTCCTGGCACAGGAAGCGAGCGGGCAGGACCGTTATCCACCCGGCACGTGACCCTGCGATGTCGCTGCATGTCGTGCGCAGCAATGAAGTTCGAGAAGCGTTAAACGCCGGGATTGCGCGATTGCAGCGGTTCAGCGCATCGCCGGCGCAGCACCGGTCACCGGCCGCGCGCCAACTTCCAGGCTCGCCGCCGATTCCCGATTCCCGCAACGGCACCAGCCTTGTTCACGCGTCGCGGTCAGCGCAACCGGGATAGTGGCGGCAGACTCTTTCCTGCCTGTGCCCATGCCCTCACTTCGCGACCGCTTCCAGCGCTGGCCACGGCCGTGGCGTCGTGCAGTGGGCGTGGTGTTGGCGCTGTACGCGCTGTATCTGCTGGCCGGCAACCTGTATCTCAATACCCCGCTGTTCGACGCCAGCACCAATCGGCAACCGCACAAGTTCACCATGCAGACCGGCCCGGCAGTGACGCTGTTTCCGGGCGAGGTCATCGCCTGGAACGTGCGCATGCGTGGGCAGGCCAACCGCACCGTGTACGTCTTCCACGCCGACCGCGCACATGCGCGTATCGCCCTGCTGGCCTTGTTTCGGCGCGAAGTGCGGCTGCCCTGGCTGCATGCCACCGGCGTGAGCGCAGAAGTGGAAACCTCCGATACGCCGATTCCGCCACCGCCGCGGGGCGACCAGGGCTGGACGTTGCGCTTTGATGCAATCACCAGCAACAGCATTCGCAGTGCCCGCCTGGGCAAATTGCTGATTGCCGGACAAGGGCACGGCAAGGTCGGTTTCCTGAAGCAACTCAAGGGCGGGCCGTCGGAACTGTTTCCTTCCGAAGCGGGCTTTACCGACGCGGTGGTCAGCTACGACGGAGTGCAGGTGTTCAACGGTGCGCAGCTGGATGCGCAGTTCCAGTTTCCACGCCATTACCGCGACCAGGCGCCGGGCTTGCGCAAGCTCGGCATCACCGCCGCACGGCTACAGCTCAAAGCCAATTCCGTGGCGCTGAAGATCGACACCGGCGCGCCGCATGTGGACATCGGCAGCGGGCCATCGGCCGCGCGCGTGGAGGCCGATATCCGCCTGGCCAGCGGCGCGCTGCAGCCGGGCAGCCGTGCGGTGTGGCGGCTGCCATTGCTTGCGGGCGTTGGTGCCACCGACCGCGGCATGCTTGCGCTGCAACTGGACGTGGCGCAGGACATCCGCGTGCAGGCGCGGCTGCCGCGCGATGAGAAGACCGGCAGCGAGCTGCACGCCGATCTGCGCGTCGCCGGGCGCAGCGTTCCGTTCGAACGGCCTGCGCAGCTGTTGCCGCGCCTGTCGGGGCAGGTGCGTGGGCGCTGGAAGTTCGAATCGTTGAACTGGATCGCCGAGCTGTTCGTGCGCAAGCCGTGGTTCCAGCTGGAAGGTGGCGGTCTGGTCGAAGCGGACCTGCGCCTTGCACAGGGCCGGTTGAGTGCCGGCAGCACGCTGGATATTCCGCGCGTGGAGGCCGTGGCGCAGGTATTTGACACGCGCCTGGCCGGCGTGGCCAAGGCGCACGGGCGCATCGACGATGCCGCCACCCCGCAGGCGCATCTGGATGTCAGCATTCCCACCTTCAAGGCGGCGCCGCGCGATGCGCCCAAACAGCTCCTGCTGGACGGCCGCGATCTGCAACTGGCCATGCATGGCGATGCCGAGCTGGCCCGCCTGAGCGACACGCTCAAGGCGCAGCTGCGTTTCAGCGATGCGCGTGTGCCCGATCTCACCGCCTACAACCGCTATCTGCCGGGCAATAACGTGCGCCTGCTCGGCGGCAGCGGCAGCCTGACCGGCGATGTGGCGCTCAATGCCTCCGGCGATGTCGGTAACGGGCATGCGCATCTGCGCGGGCAGGGCGCGCACCTGGCGTTGGCTGGCGTGCAGATGCGCGGCGATGCCGAGTTGCAGGCAACGCTGCAGCGCGCCGACTTCAAGAACAAGTTCTTCGACCTCAGTGGCACACGCATACGCCTGCGCAACATGCGCGTGGGCGACGACGGCAAAGACGCCGATTGGTGGGGCGAATTGCAAGTGGGTGCCGGCACCATCCAGGCCGAGGCACCGTTCCAGGTGGATGCCGAGGCAGCCCTTCGCATGCGCGATATCGCACCACTGCTCTCGGTGTTCGCCCAGCGCGCCGACTATCCGCGCTGGGTGCTGGGTTTGCTGGATTCGGGCGAACTGGATGCGACCGGCCGGCTGCGTTGGCGCAAGCAGCAGCTGCTGATCGACGACCTGCATGCGGAAAACGCGCGCTTGTCGCTGCGTGCGCGGCTGGCCTTGAACGATGCGCAGCGGCGCGGCGATCTGTATCTGCGCTGGGGTGTGCTGGGTGCCGGCATCGAACTCGATGGCAAGCAGCGGCAGTGGCATCTGGCCGGTGCGCGCCAGTGGTATGACGCGCAGCCCGCACTGTTGCCGGCGGTCTCCAAAACCAAGTGATGCGGCCGCTGGCGTGAGCGTGCTGCGCCCTGCTCACGGCTGGCTTGGCACACTGTGCCCAGCCGCGTGCGCGGTTTCCAGGAGCCTGCCGTCATGACGATGCCTGTTCGCGCCCGCTGGCGCGCCTTGCCACGCTTACTGCGATGGCCGCTATCGGCACTGATTGCGCTGTACGCAAGCTATTTGCTGCTGGGCAACCTATTGCTCAACACGCCGCTTGGCCCGGCTGCGCTGAATCGCTCGCCCGACAAGTTCACGATGCACTGGGGCCCTGCGCTGACCTGGTGGCCGGGGCGTGTGGTGCTGTGGGATGTCGACCTGCAAGGCCATTCGGCACGCACGCACTGGAATGTCAGCGCGCAGCGGATGAGTGGGCAGATTCGGCTGCTGCCATTGCTGCACCGCCAGCTGCTGGTGCCGCAGTTGCATGTGCGCGGTGTGCGTGGCGGTATGGAGGCTGCAGCCGCAACGCCCGGGACGGGGGCGATGCAATCCCCTGCGGCGGCGCAAGCGACGCGTGCTGCTGTTGCTGCGGCGAAGGGGGCCGCGGATACGCCGGCCGCTTTAGCAAACGAGCGGGCGCCCACAGCAACGCCCAATGCCGAACACTCGGCGACGACGCAGACGCCCGCGCAGGATCTGCGCGTGACGATTGCAACGGCCACGACGGACGCGAAGCCCGGAATGCCTATCACCAGCACACCGCAATCAGCCAGGCGCGCCGACACGCAAGCCGGTACACCCGCCTCGCCAACCGCCTGGACCCTGCAATTGGACCGCATCGTTGCCGAGCAGGTGCAGGCCGTGTCGCTGCGTCAGCTGCACATCGAAGGGCAGGGCCAACTGCAACTGGGCCTGTTCAAACAACTGCGTGGCGGGCCGATGGAAATCTTCCCCTCCCATGCAGTGTTCGAATCGGCGCGTGTGCGGTGGGGGCAGGACGAAGTGATGCGCAATGGGCAGCTGCGTATCGACGCCAGCATCGCGCGGCATTCACCGGAGCAGGCAAGCGGACTGGCGGTGCTGCAACTCACCGACGCGCTGATCGCCGTGCATGGCGACACCGCAGCGCTGGATGTCACCCGTCATGCGCAGGGCCGGCACACGCTGGCGACCCGTGCCGGCAAGGGGCGTGCAGATGGCGAGCTGCGCTGGATACGTGGCGCGTTGCAGCCCGGGAGCCAGCTGCAATGGCGCGCGCCGCTGCACGACAGCACGCGCGCGCCGGCCGCATTGCTTGGCGAATTGACGGCGCAGTTACAGGTCGATCAGGACATGCGGCTCAAGGTCAGCATGCCCGAGCCGGCCGATGCCGGGCTGACGCTGGACGCCGACCTGCGCGTGCAAGGCAGGCAATTGCCGGTGCAATCCATGCGCAGCCTGTTGCCGCGCACGTCCGGGCATGCGCGGCTGCATTGGCAGCTGTCTTCGTTGCGCTGGATTGCTGCGCTGTTTCCGGATGTGGATTGGCTGACCCTGGAGGGCGAGGGCCTGGTCGATGCCGATCTGCGGATCGATCGCGGCCAGCTTGCTGCCGGCAGCCGCCTGCAGGTGCCGCACGTGCACGCGCAGGTGGGCGTGATGGGGCATGCGATCACGGGACAGGCCAGTGCAGATCTGCGCGTGGACGCCGATGCCAGTGGACAGTTGCTGCCGGCGCTTGCACTGCAGATGCAGCAGTTTTCGATCGCGCATACCGACGCACCCGCGCGCCCGTTCGTGCAAGGCCGCGATCTGCGCCTGGATCTGCGCACACGCGCCGATGCGCGCAACCTGAGCAGCCTGCGCGATGCCACGCGCGCGCATCTGGTCTTCGCCAATGCCCGCGTGCCGGATCTGCGTGCCTACAACCGCTATCTGCCGCAGCAGCAACTGCGCTTTGACGGCGGTAACGGCGTGCTCAGCGGCGATCTGCAGATCGAGCCGGGTGGGCGCATCGGCAAGGGCGGTGTGCGCATCGGGGCGCGTGCAGCGCGGCTGCAGTTCGCCGGCCTGGCGTTGCGCGGCGATGTGGATGCGGATCTGCGCCTGCAGCGCGGCGATCTACGCGCCGAACAGTTCAGTCTCGATGCCAGCAGCATCCAGCTGCGCAATGTCGGATTCACCGGCCCGGATGGACAACACCGCGATGGCTGGTGGGCGCGCATCGTGCTGGACGATGCGCGCATGCAATGGCGACAACCGGTGGGCGTGGATGGGCGTGTGCGCATCCAGGTGCGCGATCTGGCATTTCTGGTGGCGCTGTATGCACGCGACCGCTCGATTCCGAACTGGATGCTCCGGCTGGTGGATGCAGGCCAGGCGCAGCTGACCGCACGCGCGCACTGGCAAGGCGACACGGTCATCGTCGATCGCTTGCAGGCGCGCAACGAACGCTTTCAGGTCGATGCGCGCCTGCGCCTGCAGGGCAATCAACGTCGCGGCAGTCTGCTGGCCCGCTGGGGATTGCTGAGCGCGGCAGTGGGCTTGCGCGGCGACACGCCCGAATGGCATCTGCGAGGTGCGCCGGAGTGGTATCGCGCGCAACCTGACCTGTTGCGCTGAGGCCTGCATCGCGCGCGCAGTCGTGAAGAAAAAACACCAGTTCTGTACTGCCTGGTATTGTTTTGCAGTGCAGCGTGCAAGTCCGATTCGGGGCGCGCACTATGATCCTGCATCCCGACGTGGGGGAGGGAGCAAAGCCCGCTGGCAGTTCGCTGCAAGCGGGCTTTTTTATGCCTGCAGGTTGCCGGGTCAAGCGCCAATCCGCGCGAGATCCGCTGCAAATGAAGGCCGCACCTCATGCCGTGGCTGCCGCCTGCGCGCATCGCGGCGAGCAGGCTTGCATGGCGTGGCGCTGCGCCCAAAACCTGGCGAGCGATCATGCTGCTGGATGTGCACGGCGTGCGTGCAACCGTTCGTACGCGTGATCCCTGCCATCGCGGGCAGCGGCCGCGTCCGCCTGGCGGTTTTCGTTAACCGTTCTTATTGCTGCAACTCCAGCAGCCACAGCGTGCTGCCGCCAGTGATGAACAACCGCCGTTGCTCCAGGTCGAAGGTGCAGTTGGACGCCGTGGCCGGTGTCGGCACCAGGCCGAGGTATTGGCCATCGGTGTCGAAGACGCACACGCCCGCGCCGGAGCTGCTCCATAGCCAGCCCTGGCGGTCCACGCAAAAGCCATCCGGCAGGCCGTCCGGCACCACCGCGAAGCGGCGCCGGTTGTGCAATGCGCCATCGCGCCAGTCGAAGGCGGTGATCTCCGGCGAGGTCGGGCCACCTTCGGGCGTCTGCGAGACGTACAGCACGCGTTCGTCGGGGGAGAACGCCAGCCCGTTGGGGTGATCCAGGCCGACCATGCACTGCAGGGCACCGCCATCGGGCGGCAGCCGGTAGACGCCGTGATGGTCCAGCTCCTGTGGGCCCGGGCAGCCCTGGCTGGGCTTGAGCAGCCCGAACGGCGGGTCGGTGAACCAGATCGCGCCGTCGTGCGCCACGATCAGATCGTTCGGCGAATTGAGCCGTTTGCCCTCGAACCGCCCGACCAGCAGATGCGCCCGGCCATCGACATCGCTACGGGTGATCGCGCGGCGCCCGTGTTCGCAGTGCACCAGTCGCTGTTGCGCATCCACCGCATTGCCATTGGTGAAGGCGGTGGCATCCAGCAGCACGTCCACCGCGCCGTCCTCGCGCCAGCCAAGCACGCGGCGGCCGACCACATCGCTCCAGACCAGCGTGCGCTGCGCCTCCCACCAGGCTGGCCCCTCGCTCCAGGTCGCCTGGTCGTAGAGGGTCAGCAGGCGCGCGTTGCCCAGGCGCGCCGCCAGCCCGGCGTGGCGCGTGGCGGGGGGCGGGCACTCGGCCGGCCGGGCGGCGCCGGGCGCGCGGACGCGGCAGTGGCGGTCCATCAGCGCGGCGCCGGATGGCCGAACGGATGCGCGGTGGCCGCGCCCGGCGATTGCGCAAACTGCACCATCATCTGCAGGCAAGGTTCATCGCCCAACTGGCCGGAGCGATGGCCGCGCTGATCGGTGGTGCCCTGGTCCTGGCCGAAATGGATGTCGCCAGGACCCATTTCCACGCGTGTGCCGTCGCCGGTTTCGATGAACCAGCGGCCACGCAACGGAATCACCCATTGCGGGTGCGGGCTCTCATGCCAGTCGCCGACCCAGCCTACCGGCAGCACCGCGAACTGGATGCCGAGCACCTCGCCGGGAAACGGGCGCAACCACTGCGGTGCGGCACCGCCACCCACGCTCTTGCGACCGAAGCCGGGCAATTGCGAGAGGTTGAGGCAGCTGTTGCCATCCGGCCCGGTCCATAGATGCAGAAAGGGCAGGCTGGGCGGCAGCGCAGGATCGTTGCCATCGGTCTGGAGCGGAATCTGCGAGGGCAGCAAGTGGGCAGGCAAGGGGGTGGACGACATGGCGGGACCTCGTGCGAAAGCCGCAGTGCAGCATGGCTGTCGTCAGGGCTGCGTAAGCGAGATGTTCAAGGCGGCGAAATGCTGCACGCTCTGTTGCAGTCACCCTGCGGGATCTCGCGCATGCGTGTACTCCCTGCGTGGCGGGGATGCCAAAATCCGGTCATGCCGATGCCGACCGTTTCCATGTCTCCTGCGCTCACCGCCCTGATCGAGCGGGCCGTGGCGCGTGTTCGTCAATCATTGCCTGTCGAGCAGGCGTGGCCGGGCGGCGCGTTCGATCGGCAGCTTGCGCAGGTCGCACTGGCCAGCGAGTTCGCGCTCGATACCTTGGCGCGGCAATCGGCGTTGCTGCAGCACCTGGCCCAACCCGATCCGCCGCCACTGCCACTGCCGCAGCTGGATCCAGCCCAGCCACCGCTGTGGCCTGCCCAATTGCGACGCTATCGCAGCGCCGAGTCCACGCGCCTGGTCTGGCGCGATGTGCTCGGTCTGGACAGCGTCGAAGCCACCCTGGCCGGCGCCACCCGGCTGGCCGAGCACTGCCTGCAATGCGGCCTGCAAGCGCTGGAGCAGCAGTTCCACACCCGCCACGGCAAGGTCGTTGCTGCAGACGGCAGCGTGCAGCGCCTGGTGGTGTTCGGGCTGGGCAAGCTGGGCGGTGGCGAGCTGAATTTTTCCTCGGACGTGGATCTGGTGTACGCCTATCCGCAGGGCGGCCAATCCGATGGCGCGCGTCCATTGGCAGCAGAAGAGTATTTCGCGCGATTGGGCCAGCAGCTGGCCAGGTTGCTGGACGAAACCACCGCCGACGGCTTCAGCCATCGCGTGGATCTGCGCCTGCGTCCATTCGGCACCGCCGGCCGCGTGGCGTTGTCGTTCGCCGGCATGGACCAGTATTTCCAGCGCGAAGGTCGCGATTGGGAGCGCTATGCCTGGCTCAAGGCGCGCGCGGTGGCTGGCGATATCGACGCCGGCGAAGCCTGGCTGGAAACGCTGCGCCCCTTCGTCTACCGGCGGTATCTGGACTTCACCGCACTGGATGGCTTGCGCGAAATGAAGGCCGCCATCACCGCCGAAGTGGCGCGGCACGATCGTCTGGACGACATCAAACGCGGGCCCGGCGGGATTCGCGAAATCGAGTTCCTGGCCCAATCGCTGCAGCTGATTCGTGGTGGACGCGAACCGAGTCTGCGCGAACGCCGGCTGCTGCCCGCGCTTCAGGCGCTGGTGGCCGCAGGCCAGATCGACCAGGAGAACGGCCAGGCGCTGTCGACGGCGTATCGTTTTCTACGCCGGCTGGAAAATCGCCTGCAGATGTTGCGCGATGCGCAGACCCACGCATTGCCGCAGGCGCCGCTGGATCGCGAGCGCATTGCGTTGGGCCTTGGGTATGCGGATTGGTCGGCATTGCTGGACGCGCTGGCACCGCAGCGCACACGCGTGGCCGCGGAATTCGCCGAACTGCTGGCCCCGCGCGTGCGCGCCACCGCACCGGACGCGCTTGCCGATTACTGGCGCGCGCTGCCGGAAGGCGATGCTGCGCCGTTGGCGGGGATTGGCTTGCACGATCCCGATGGCGCGCATCAGGCGCTGGCCGATTTCGCGCAGTCTTCCGGCGTGCGCGCGCTGTCCGATAGCGCGCGTGCGCGGCTGGATCGGGTGATGCCGGCACTGCTGCACGCGGCCACCCGCGCCAGCCAGTCGGATGCGGCAGTGCGTCGCATGCTCGGCCTGCTGCAGGCCACCTTGCGCCGCACCAGCTATCTGGCCTTGCTCGACGAGCAACCCAGCGCGCTTGCCCGCCTGGTCGATGTGCTCTCGCGCAGCGCGCTGCTGGCCGAGCGGCTGGCGGCGTATCCGTTGCTGCTGGACGAATTGCTCGACACCCGCATCAGCGGCCCGCTACCGGATCGCGCAGCGTTGCACGCGGCCTGCGCCGAGACCTTGCAGATCGACGACACCGAAGCGGCGCTGCGTGAACTCAACGAGCGCCGGCTTGCACTGAGCTTCCGTATTGCGCTGGCCACGCTGGATGGCCGCCAGCAGGCGGTGGAGAGCACCCGCCAACTGGCCTGGCTTGCCGAAGCGGTCGTGCAGACCGTGCTGCACCTGGCGCGCAGCGACATGCTGGCCGCGCACGGACACGTGCCTGGCGGCAGCTTCGCCATTGTCGGCTACGGCAGTCTGGGCGGGCTGGAGCTGGGATTCGGATCGGATCTGGATCTGGTGTTTCTGTACGATCATCCGCCCGAGGTGGACGCCTCCGACGGCAAGCGCCCGCTGGAAGCCGGGCGCTGGTTTGCGCGGCTTGCGCAGAAAGTGATGGCATTGCTGGCTGCCGAGACCGGCGCCGGCCGGCTGTACGACATCGATGTGCGACTGCGCCCGGATGGCGGCAAGGGCGCACTGGTGTCCTCGCTGGCCAGTTACCGCGACTACCAGCGCGATCGCGCCTGGACCTGGGAGCATCAGGCCCTGGTGCGTGCACGCGCGGTGGCCGGCGACGCGGCGCTTTGCGACGCGTTTGCCCGCGTGCGTCGCGACACGCTGATGCGGGTGCGCGACACCGCGCAGTTGCACGAAGACGTGCGCAAGATGCGGGCGCGCATGCGCGCCGAACTGGATCGCAGCGATGCCGGCCGGCTGGATCTCAAGCAGGGCGCTGGCGGCCTGGTGGATCTGGAATTCGTGCTGCAGGCCGGCGTGCTCGGGCTGGCAGCGCAGCAGCCGCAGCTGCTGGACGCCTGCGACACGCCAGCGTTGATCGACGCACTGGCGCGCACGCACTGGCTCCCGGACGAGAGCGGCGCACCACTGCATCAGGCGCACGCAACGCTGGTCGATGCCGGCCTGAGCTGCACGCTGGACCGCCGCCCACGCCTGCTCGCACCGACGCCGGCCATCCAGCAGGCGCGCGGCATCATCTTCAACGCAGCACGTGGGCAGGGCCTGACGTTTCCGCTGGGCAAGGATGAAACAGCGCTGTAACGGCCCCGGTGAGTGCGCCGCTTTCGATGCAGCTGCGGCAAACGGCGGCAACGGTGCCTGGCTGCCCTGGCGGGAAGCCACGCATCCATGCGCGTCATGCGTTCTACCGACGCGGCGCACTCCGCCACAGCAGGGCGCGAAACGGGCCGAGCAGGAACACGCCCATGCCCAGTTTTACCGCCAGATCGCCTGCGGCCCAGCTGACCCACGGCAGGCTCGCGCCGGCAAACGCAATGCTCCAGAAGATGGTGGTATCCAGGGTGGCGCTGCAGGTGGTGGCCACGATCGGCGCGCGCCACCAGCTGCCGTCGCGCAGGCGGTCGAACACGCTGATGTCCAGCAATTGCGCGGCGATGAAAGCGCTGCACGAGGCCACCGCGATGCGGGGCGTCGCCAGCCAGATCGACAGCAGCACCGCCAGCGCGAACCCGCACCAGGCAACGTGGCGCGCAGCGCGTGGACCGAAGCGGCGGTTGATCAGGTTGCTGACCAGAAACGCCAGCGGGTAGGAGAACGCACCCCAGGTCAGCCAGTCGTTGATCGGGTATTGCACCAGGATGTTGGACAGCAGGACCACCGCGCCCATTGCCAACACCGCCCGGATCAATGCACGGGAGGTGAGCGGGGCAAAGGCAGGTGGCGAGGCAGGACGCATGGCGACACGGTTGATTGGGCGCGCAATTATCGCTTCGACGGCAGGGCTGGACCAGCGCAGCGATGCGCGCCCCGACCACGGCGCCGCTGCGCGAAGACCCCTTCCCGTATCGCGCAGGCGCCTGGCGCCGGACCGTGCCTGTATCGTCGGCGGCGACGACCGAGCGCGTGCGCACATCGCGGCCGCAATACAAAAGCGCGTGCGTTCGTGGCGGCGGCGGCGCTCGGCAGCATCGTCGGCATGCGATGTGCAGAGCGGGGCAAGCCTGCGCCACGACATCGGGTCGTCATCGGTGACGCGTGCACATGACGCCTGACCGGCGGCATCGGCAGCACGCGGTGATCGCAAAGCAGGCGGCAGCCTCGACGCAGGAACTGCGGTGATGAGCGGGCGCAGGTGCGCGCAATGGGCGCTTGCAGGTACTCGCGGCAACGGCGCGCACCTTGAGGCAGCCACGCGCGGCGAGCTGGCACGCAGCGGCACCTGCTGCCGCAGGCGCGCGCACCTCGCTGATGGCGACACAACCTCGCCCGCTGGCATTTCAGCGGTAGACATCGCACGTATCGTCCCGGCTCCCGACCCGCCGTCTGAGTGATGGCAACCCTTGCAAGCCGCGCGACCTGCCGATGCCGATGGAGATAGCCGCCGAATGTGCAGTGTCGCGATGGTGCACCGGCAGCGCTCGGCCTTGCCGTGGTCTGTGTCAGCGGCCAGCCGCGTGGATCGCGGCCCGCGCGGCCATCGATCGCAGCCGGCATCTGTGTCCTGTTTCCGTGTCGACATGATCGCGCCGGTGGTCGCGAGCGGTCGTGCACGTCCCTGCGATGCCATTCGGCCTCGCTCACTGCTGTGCCCCCTGGAGAGATCCATGCTTACTCGCATCCGCTGTCGGCCGCTGCTGGCTGCCGTGCTGTCCGCTTCGCTGTTGGCCTTCGGTAGCGCCAACGCTGCCACCACCGTCCCCGATGCCCGGATTGACGCGATCACGGCCAGCTTGCGCACAGCGCCCGTGTCCTTCGACGTGCATCTGCCACCACGCGACCAAGTGGCCCTGAACGCCCTGCTGGCCGACATCCAGGACCCGCTGTCGCTGCAGTACCACAAGTGGCTGTCGGCGGCCGAATTCCAGCGGCGTTTTGGTCCGGCGCCTGCGCAGCTCGCGCAGGTACGCGCCGCCCTGCAGGCCGCACACATGACCGTGGTGCAGCAGGGGCCAACCCTGCATGTCAGCGCGAATGCCGACACCGTGGAGCGGTTGTTTGCCGCGCCGCTGGTGGCTGATCTGAACGCCGGCCAGCAGGTACGCCTGGCGGCTGCCGCTCCGCTGCAGCTGCCGGCCGCGCTGCGTGCCAACGGTGTCACCGTCACCGGCCTGAGCCGCGGGCTGCCGGCGGCGCGCATGGACTCGCGCATGCTGGCCGGCACGCCCGGCAACCGCACCGGTGATGGCACCACCAGCTATTGGTACAACGATCTCAAGCAGGCCTACGGCTATCCTTCCTACCAGACGATGATCGGTGCGCCAGGCAAGCAACAGCGGCTCGACGGTAGCGGCAGCACGATCGCCGTCCTGATCGGCAGCGACGTGCTGGATACGGACATTGCCGCGATGTTCGACCACGAGCGCTTCAGCCGCTATGCCGGCAACCATGCCAACCCGACACTGTATGCACGCCGCTATGTGGCCGGGGCCAAGCCCGGGGTGCAGGACGGCAATCGCGCTGCGGTGCGCGAGGCAACGCTCGATGTGGACATGGCACTCGGCGGCGCACCGGGCGCGCACGTGCTGCTGTACGTGATCCCCGATCTGTCCATCGATTCCATCCTGGCCGGCTACCGGCAGATCGTGCAGGACAATGAGGCGGACGTGGTCAGCTCCTCGTTCGGGTTCTGCGAACAGATCTTCACCGCGGCCTATAACGGCAAGGACGCCACTTCCATCCTTGGCCTGTTCGATTCGGTCTTCAAGCAAGGCAATGCGCAGGGCATCAGCTTCGTCGCCTCCAGCGGCGACAATGCCGGCCTGGATTGCCCGGACACGCAATACCTGGTGGAAGGCAAGAACGGCCGGTACGTCCCCAGCGTGCATTGGCCCGCCGCCGATGCGCATGTCACCGCGGTCGGTGGCGGCAACCTGCTCACTGCCTACAAGAAGGGCAGCCTGGATTCGAGCTACCTCAGCGAAAGCGCGTTTGCCGACCCGTTGCAGGCCGAGGACCCGTATGGCGTCGGCGCGCTGCTCAGCGGCGGCTACTGGGGTGCCGGTGGCGGCGTCAGCACGCTGTTCCAGCGTCCGGCATATCAGCTGCGCGCGCTGGGCGGCACGCGCACCTCGATGCGCGCATTGCCCGATGTCGGCATGTTGGTCGGCGGCTGCCCGGGAATCGCCGTGCATCCCTGTCAGCAGGGCACAAGCTCGGTGTCCATCTACGTGGCCGGTGCCATCACCAAGGTGATCGGCACCAGCGTGGCGGCGCCGGAGTTCGCCAGCGTGGCCGCGTTGCTGGTGCAGAAGCAGGGCCGGCAGGGCAATCTCAACGATTACCTGTATCGCCTGGCCGCCAACGGCCCGCAGGCCTATCACCGCGGCATTCCCGGCAACAACGGGGTCGTCGGCAACGACGTGCCGATCGCCGGCAAGTACAACTACACCACCGGCTTGGGAACCCCGGTCGTGCGGCTGATGATCGGCGCGCTGGATGCGGCGCCTGCCGGCATTCCGCGTTCTCCCAGCAATCCGTAAACGCAGCGCGGTTGGAGGCATCGGCGTCGTGGCAACGCCGCCGATGCAACGACGATCGCGCTGCGGTCGATCAGAGGTGGCCCCGGCCTGCGGCGCAGGGCGTGCACGTCACCAGGTCTGGCTGCTGCCGTATGCGGCGGCCGCTTCTGTCGGTACGAACGCCAACGCCTGGCCTTGTTCCGCATGCACGGTCCAGCCGCTGCCTGCGGGGCTAGGTTGGAACGTCACCATTTCGCCGACGTGGAAGCCTGCGGCGGGGTCGTCCTGGCGTGCCTGCCATTGCAGCACTGCGGTGTTCTCGGCTTGTTGCGGGTCCTGCAGGCGCACCTGGCGTGCACCCGCAGGCAGGGTGTCGACGGCTTGCACGCGCATTGGCGGCAGCTTGCCTGCGCGTGCCTCGCGGCGTGATTCGGCCACTGTATTAGATGCAGCAACGGGTGCGGAAAACACAGAGCCCGCCACACCGGACGCGATCAGCACTGGCATGGCGAGCGACAGCGCCGAATAGAACTCGGATTTTTCGCCGGGTGTGGTCGCTTCACCGGCGTGTGCGCAGGGCAATGTCAAGGCGGCGAACAGGCATGCGCTGGCAGCGAGAAAAGAGCGGGCGTGCATCATGGTGTTTCTCCAGGAGTAGGGGCGGCGCGTGCAATCGACAGTTCCTTGTCCACCGCGTCGCGCTGATGCAGGAAGTCGAATACCGATTCGACCGTGACCACCGAATAGTTACCGGACACACGTTCGCTCACAGGATGATCGGTGACCGCCGCATTGGCGGCGACAAAGCGCGCGCCGATGCGCTGGCTCAGGTCCAGATGCAGAGCGCTGGGGTGATAGCGCGCGGTGCGCAGCCATGCCTGTGCATCACGGCGGTTGGCAATCGCGACCGCCGGTTGCGCGTCGGCCGCCAGCGCGACGGCCAGCACTTCCAGCACCCATTGGTTGGAGTTTTGATAGTCGGTGGAAAACGGATACGCCACGATGCTGTAACGCGTTTCATGCAGGCGGTGCGCAAGATCGCCACTGCCAGTCAATCGCGCGTACAGACGTTGCTGCAGTGCCTGGGTGGGAATGCCCACGCGCAGATCGCTGCTCAACGCGCTTTCGCCGATGAAGTTGCTCAGGCCTTCCTGGTAAAGCTGTGACGCATCGCTCTTGCAGCGATTGAGCAGGTGGCGCACCCGCCAGCCGCCATCATCGTCGCGCACGGCAAATGCCAGGTGGCTATGTTTCAGGCCGTAGCGGCTTAGATCCTGGCCGCCGCGCGCCAGCAGCACCACCTTGGCATCGGGCAACGCATCCAGCGCCTGCGCGGTGGAGGTGGCCATGTCGAACATCGCGGCAGCGGCGTGCGGCGTGGGATAACGCGGCACGCAACGCGGTGTTGTTGCGGTGGCGGCCAGCGGTAATGCGGCCAGTACCAGCAGCGCAATTGCCTTGCGCCGGGTTTGCCGCATCCATCGCGCGTGGATCGTCCCTGTCATGCACATCGTCCTTGTCTCGCTGGCCCGCTGGCGGGCGTTGGGTTATGGCAGCAGGCGCGCGCGTACCTGCATGGCGATGCGCTCGGTTTCGCGCACAGGAACGATATCGACAGCGCTGGCGAGAACTTCATCGACTAAGTGCAAGCGCTGGCGTTGCCGCAACGCTTGCAAATAGGTGTCAACGCGCCCACGTGCCTGCTCGCCGAACGCGGCAGCGACCGGTACGCGGGTGGCACAGGCTTCGGAGAGCAGATTGACCGAATCGGCGCTGGCCACGATGGCATCGGCCCAGCCGAGCAGTCCAGCGTAGGGGTTCGGCCCATCGCGCTCATCGCACCACAGCAGATGCGGCAGGCCGGCGCAGGCCGCGCGCAGCGTTGCGAGTGCATCGCCCGGTGTGCGGCGCGAGGTGGTCACCAGCAGGCTGCCGCCCAGCGCGCGCAGTTGGGCGCTCACGCGCGTGCACAGCGCCGCCAGCGCCTGTGGCGTCCACGGCACCTGGGCGGTGGTGCCACCGACCAGCAGCGCCAGCCGCGGGCCCGGCAAGCCGCCCAGGGCGGGGAAGGCGGCCCGCCCGGCCGCCAGCCACGCATCGTCCACCGGGTGCAGGCTGCCGAGCAGGGTGAGCACGTTGCTGCCGCGCAGTGCATCGTGCTCGGGCACCACCAGCAGGTCCCAGTGCCGCGGGTCCAGCCGCGGATCCAGGATCTGCACGCTGCGGCTGCCGTGGGCACGCAGCAACCGGGTGGCCAGCGCCGCCTGCCTGCCGCAGCCGATGGCCAGCGCCGGGGGCTGCTGCAGTTGCCGGGCAAATGCCGCGCCAAACGCCTGCCGTGCGCCGGGGAGCCGCCGCGGCGCCGCCCAACGCCACGGCGCGTTGGTCTGCAGGTGCAGTGGCTGGTAGGCAGCGGGGTGCAATGCACGCGCCAGCGCCTCGGCCTGGCGCGCATTGCCGGCACGGCCGTCGCTCAGTGCCCAGATCAGCCCCATCGTTTCAGATCCGACATAGATTTGTTTCAGATTGAACGCGTGTGGCGGCAATCGCGCCACTCTACACTGCGGGTCTTCACACTGGCGCCGACGCCGCAGCCTACCGTCGCACCACCCCTTCCTCTGGAGTGCTCATGTCCGACTCGCTCAATGCCGCCGCACTGGATCAGCTGTTCCGCACCGCCCGCACGCAAAATGCGTTTGCCGACACGCCGGTCAGCCACGAGGTGCTGCGTGAGCTGTATGAGCTGGTGAAGTGGGGGCCCACCGCGGCCAATAGCTGCCCGGCGCGCTTTGTATTCGTGACCAGCGCCGAAGGCAAGGCCAAGCTCAAGCCGGCGCTGTCGGAGGGCAATGCCGCCAAGACCCTGGCCGCGCCGGTGACGGTGATCGTGGCGCACGACGAAGACTTCCACGAGAAGCTGCCGTACCTGTTCCCGCATGCCGACGCCAAGAGCTGGTTCGACGGCCCGCGCGAGGGCCGCACCGAATCGGCGTTCCGCAATGGCTCGCTGCAGGGCGCCTACCTGATCCTGGCCGCGCGTGCGCTGGGACTGGACGCCGGCCCGATGTCCGGCTTCGACAACGCCAAGGTGGATGCGGCGTTCTTTGCCGGCACGCCGATCAAGTCCAACTTCCTGGTCAATCTTGGCTATGGCGACCCGGCCGGGCTGTTCCCGCGTTCGCCACGCCTGAGCTTCGACGAAGCGGCGCGCTTCGAGTAAGGCGATGCATGCGTGCCGGCTGCCGCGCAGCGCCGTGGACGGCGTGCGTCGGCCCGGCACACCGCGTGTGCCTGCCGCGTCAAGCGACGCAGTTGGCCGTTCGCCTGACGATCGCTTGATCTGGCTCGCCGTGTCGACGTACATGGTGTCTTGCGTTTCCTGCAGTCCTCGTCCGTCTGCATCTGTCCCACCCGCGTTGATCCAACGCGTCTCTCATCCCATGGAGTTCCAATGAAGACCACCCACAAGCTGTTGCTGCCGCTCGCCCTGACCCTGGCCATTGCCGCCTGCTCCAAGCCGGCCGAGAACACTGCCGCTCCGGCCGCTGAAACCCCGGCGGCGGCCACCGCACCGGCCGACGCCGCTGCTGCGCCGGCACCTGCACCGGCGGCTGCCGCCTCGACCGCCCCGGCCGTGGAAGTGGCGTCGGGCACCTACACCCTGGACCCATCGCACACCGACGTGCTGGCGCAGTGGAGCCATTTCGGTTTCTCCAACCCGAGCGCGCACTTCGGTAATGTCGACGGCACCCTGGTGTACGACGCGGCCGACGTGACCAAGTCCACCGTGCAGGTCACCCTGCCGCTGTCCGGCTTGAACAGCTTCACCGCCAAGTTCGACGAACACCTCAAGAGCGGTGATTTCTTCGACGCGGCCAAGTTCCCGACCGCCACCTTCAAGAGCACCAAGGTGGAAGCGGCCGGCACCAACAAGCTGACCGTCACCGGCGACCTGACCATCAAGGGTCAGACCAAGCCGGTCGTGCTGGACGTCACCCTCAACGGTGCCGGCGAGCACCCGATGAAGAAGGTGCCGGCCGCCGGTTTCGACGCAACCACCACCATCAAGCGCAGCGATTTCGGCCTGGGCCAGTACGCCCCGAACGTCAGCGACGAAGTGAAGATCCGCATCACCACCGAAGCCCTGCAGGCCAAGGCGGGCGATGCTGCGGCGAAGGATGCCGCTGCCAAGTAAGCGATCTGGCTGCTGTCCAGGCAAAGGCCCGCTTCGGCGGGCCTTTGTCGTTGAGGGTAACGGCCAAGTGAGATGCCGTCGGGCGTGGTCACGTCATGTTGGGGCGGCCTGCGTGCCGGGCGAATCCTGGGAAACACCGCCGCTCACGGCATCGCCGGCAGCGTGGACTGCGTGACCGTGGCATCGGCAAACAGGTGGCCGCCGCGACGTTTGGCAAACCTGGCGCCGCTGCACTGTCTCGACAGATCGCGCCATCGCCATCGCCGCGAATCAACGGCCGGGCGCAACGCGCGGCAACGGAGTTGCGGCTGTCATCCACGCGTCATCCGGTCCACGCAGGCTGGGCGCATTTTTCTGGAGCGGTGATGTCTGTCGTGCGCTTGGGTAGATTGTTGCCGCTGTTCCGGCAAGGGCAGCCATTGCGCCACCGCGATGTCCGGCCTCGCGGCACGCGCACCGTTGGCGCGCGTTCCACCCATGCACCGCGGTATGCCGGTCAGCCTGGACGCGGGAGAGTGCTCGCGTTGTCGGCAACGTTATGAGGCAAGCCATGCACAATCGCTCTTTTGCCGGAACGATGCGGCACGCACTGCTCGGTCTGGCGCTCTGCCTGCCGATGGCAAAACCGGTCGTGGCAAAAGAGACCGCCGCTGCAACCGCGCACCTGCGCCTGACCATCGTGCTGGTGCGGCATGGCATCCGTGCACCGACCCAGCCCGGCAGCGAGCTGGATCGCTACAGCGCGCAGCCATGGCCGCACTGGCCGGTGGCCACGGGCCAGCTGACGCCGCACGGACGAGCCGGCATGCAGGCGCTGGGCGCACGTTATCGCGCGTTATTCGCGCCGCCGCTCGGACTGGCGGCCAGTGGCTGCGCGGGCACCGAACAGATCGTCACCATCGCCGACAGTACCGCCCGCAACCACGCCAGCGCGCAGGCGCTGCTGCAGGGCATGGCGCCGGGCTGCGCAGTGCACTACCAGGCCCTGCCGGAGGGCGAGCGCACTGTATTGTTCGATGGCGGCAAGGCGCCCACGCCGCCGGTGCGGCTGGAAGCTGAGACGCGCGCGCAGCTGGCGCACTTGCAGGCGGTGTTGAGTGCCTGCCAGCACGGACGCTGCGCCACGCCGCCGCCTACCCGCCTGCTCTACGAGCCGGCCACGCGCGACGGCTCGCCGGCCGCGGCCAGCACCCTGAAGCTGGCCGGCGGACTGGCCGAGAACCTGATGCTGGAAGACATCGAAGGCTTCGATGCGGCGCAGCTGGGCTGGGGCCGTGTGGATCGCGCCGCAGTGGCGCAATTGATTGCCCTGCACAACACCTCGTTCGCCCAGAGCAAGCGTCCGTTGCCGGTTGCCACGGCGGCGGCATCCAACCTGCTCGCGCATCTTCTGGCCACCGTGCAGGCCGCGGTCGGGCAGACGCCGTCGGTAGCGGCATTGGCGCCGCCTTCCACGCGTCTGCTGGTGCTGGTGGGACACGACACTACCTTGGCCACGCTCGGTGGATTGCTCGGCGTGCAGTGGCATCGCAGCGATCGCCCCGACGACTATCCGCCCGGCGGTGCGCTGGTGCTGGACGTGCTCGAACGCGACGGCATGCCGTTGCTGCGCGTGCGGACCTTGATGCCCAGCCTGGCGGCGTTGCGCCGTGGGCGCTTCGACGGCGATGCGCTGGCCTCGTCCACCCTGGTATTGCCCGGTTGCCACGGTCAGGCCTTGTGTCCATTGCCGGTTGCGTTGGCCTGGCTGCGCACGCGCATCGATCCGGCCCAGGTGCAAGTGGCGTTGCCGGCCATGCAGTCCTGGCCGGCGTCACCGTAGCGCATGTCATGCACGGCGAGTGCGCAAGAAGCGGCTTAGTGACGCGTTGAGAGCCGACGCGCCTTGCGTGCACGCAGGGCAATCACTCCTCGCCGTGCTCGCCGCGCGCCTTCCAATAGCCTTTTGCGCGCACCCATTCCTTGTCCACACCCAGGTGGTCTTCGAGGAATTTGCGCATGGCGCGCGCGCGCATCGATTCGGCGCCGATCCAGTAGAACGTGTCGCCATCCTCTGGCTCGTAGTCGCGCAGGCTGTCTTCCAGCAGGGTGCTGCTGGCGGCATCGAAGCCATTGCGCTCCAGCCAGTTCACCCGCACCTCGGCCGCGCTGAGCAGCTCCTGCCGCTCGGCGGCATCGGCGATCTCGATGAATACCTGCGCGTGCATGTCGGCGGGCATCGCTTCGAGCCAGCGGCCGATCGCCGGCAGCGCGGTTTCGTCGCCGATCAACAC
Source organism: Xanthomonas sp. NCPPB 1062 (assembly GCF_041481705.2). NCBI lineage: Bacteria > Pseudomonadati > Pseudomonadota > Gammaproteobacteria > Lysobacterales > Lysobacteraceae > Xanthomonas > Xanthomonas sp. NCPPB 1062. The sequence continues at coordinate 646,289 of NZ_CM192987.1, forward strand.
GTAGTGGTCGTAGTCATCGGCAACCAGGAACGAGCCGCGCGGGCCGCCCAGTTTCAGTGGGTCGCCGGGCTGTGCGCGCGCGGCCCAACCGGACGCCACGCCCTCGCCGTGCAACACGAAGTCGATGCTCAACTCGCCGCTCTGCGGATCGAAATCGCGCGGCGTGTAGTCGCGCGCCGGCGAAGGCAGCGCGCCTTCTTCGTAGCGCGGGCCTTCCGGCGTCATGGTCGGCAGGACGAAGGCGCCGTCGGCGTTGGGAAAGAACAGTTTGACGTGATCGTCCGGCGCATCGCTTTGAAAGCCGGCCAGGTCGCTGCCGCCGAACACGATACGGCGCATGTGCGGGGTGATCGCTTCGCAACGCAGCACCTGCACGGAACGCAGGCGTGGGTCGCGACGGAGTTGGGTATTGGTGTGTGCAGCCATGGGATGCAATTCCTGGAGTGCCGCACGGATGCGCGGCGGTGCGGGGGAAGAGGGAGCGTTACGAAATCAATGCGTGATCAGTCAATGACGTGGTGAGTGGCGATCGGCCATGCTGGTGTGCTGTCATCCAGCGCAATGGCGTGGTCTTCAGCTCTGCAGGAGAAGTGCCCGCAGGGGCAGATGAGGGGAGGTGTGAAGCTGCATGCAATTGCATCGCTTCACCTCGAAACGGGGCAGCGGGGGCGTTGTATCGCCCTGCGCGGTTCGCAGATCGCTGTCGGGCCGAGCCCAGGCGTTACCGCACACCCGCTCAGTCGTCGTCGCGCTCCATGCCGTCGGCGGCGGCGTTGAGTAATGCAGCAATTCGCGCGGTTTCTGTCTCGCTCCATTGCCCATGGCGCGCGAACAAGCCATGTTTGATGCGATGAATCGCCTCGCGAATCGGGGCCGGCGTTTGCGACTTGATCAGCTCACGCGCGCGTCGATGGGTGCGGGCCAGTGCGGCATCGAGCGCATCGCGTTGCTGTGCAACGTAGTCGCTGCCAGCGGCAGTGACCTGATAGCGCTTGCGGCCGGCATCCAGATCGGTGTGCACCCAGCCGGCGGCCTCCAGTTGCGCCAGCGCCGGATAAATCGCCCCGGCGCTGGGCGTGTACAGCCCTTTGAAGAGGGCGGCGATCTGCCGCATCAGCTCATAGCCATGGCACGGGCGCTCGGCAATCAGCGCCAGCAGCAGCAGGCGCAGATCGCCATGCTCCAGCGGGCGCACGCGTGCGCCGGCACCGCGCGCTCGGGCAGGTGCCGCATCGAGATCGGCCGTTGGGCTGACGGGCGGGCGCTGTTTCATTCGATATATCGAAGCATGGAGAAACGATATATCGAAGCGCGTTGATGCGCAAGCGCTCGGCTTGCAGGCGGCTGACGCCTGCCCGGTGACAGGCACGCATGCTGCAACGCGTCTAGACACCCGTGAATTTCATAATTACGATGTAATTACTTTGACATTACGGGCTCGTCCCCGGCGAGGCAGAGGCATGAGTCGACAGTGGGACACCCGGGCCGAAAGCCGGCGTCAGCGTCTGCAGCGGGCCGCCGCGCTGGCGCCGCAGGGTCGCGTGGTGGCTGCCGAGGATGTCGTGGCGTTGCTGGAAGCGGTCATCGAGCCCGGCGACCGTGTGTGCCTGGAGGGCAACAACCAGAAGCAGGCCGATTTCCTGGCGCGGTGCCTTACCGAGGTGGATCCGGCGCGCGTGCATGACCTGCACATGGTGCAATCGGTGTTGTCGCTTGCCGCGCATCTGGACGTATTCGAACGCGGCATCGCCAAGCGCCTGGATTTTTCGTTCTCCGGCCCGCAGGCCGCGCGCCTGGCCGGGCTGGTGAGCGAAGGTCGCATCGAGATCGGCGCCATCCACACCTATCTGGAATTGTTCGGCCGCTACTTCATCGACCTGACCCCGCGCATCGCACTGGTCACCGCGCAGGCGGCCGATCGTCACGGCAATCTCTATACCGGCCCGAATACCGAAGACACGCCGGTGATCGTGGAGGCCACCGCGTTCAAGGGCGGCATCGTGATTGCGCAGGTCAACGAAATTCTCGACACCCTGCCGCGCGTGGATATTCCCGCCGATTGGGTGGATTTCGTGACTCAGGCGCCCAAGCCCAATTACATCGAACCGTTGTTCACCCGCGACCCGGCGCAGATTTCCGAGATCCAGGTGTTGATGGCGATGATGGCCATCAAGGGCATCTATGCCGAATACGGTGTGGACCGGCTCAATCACGGCATCGGTTTCGACACCGCCGTGATCGAGCTGTTGCTGCCCACCTACGCCCAATCGCTGGGGCTGAAGGGCAAGATCTGCCGCCATTGGGCGCTCAATCCGCATCCGGCGCTGATCCCGGCCATCGAATCGGGCTTCGTGCAATCGGTGCATTCGTTCGGCTCCGAGCTGGGCATGGAGAACTACATCGCCGCGCGTCCGGATATCTTCTTCACCGGCGCCGACGGCAGCATGCGCTCCAACCGCGCGCTGTCGCAGACCGCCGGGCTGTATGCCTGCGACATGTTCATCGGCTCCACCTTGCAGATCGATCTGCAGGGCAACAGCTCCACCGCCACGCGCGACCGCATCGCCGGTTTCGGCGGCGCGCCCAACATGGGCTCGGATGCGCGCGGTCGCCGGCATGCCAGTGCTGCCTGGCTCAAGGCCGGGCGCGAAGCGGCAACGCCGGGCGAGATGCCGCGCGGGCGCAAGCTGGTGGTGCAGATGGTGGAGACCTTCCGCGAACACATGGCGCCGGCATTCGTCGACAAACTCGACGCCTGGGAACTGGCCGAGCGCGCCAACATGCCGCTGCCGCCGGTGATGATCTACGGCGACGATGTCAGCCACGTATTGACCGAAGAAGGCATCGCCAACCTGCTGTTGTGTCGCACGCCGGAAGAACGCGAACAGGCAATCCGCGGCGTGTCCGGCTATACCGCGGTGGGCCTGGGGCGCGACAAGCGCATGGTCGAAAACCTGCGCGACCGCGGCGTCATCAAGCGGCCGGACGATTTGGGCATTCGCCCGCGCGATGCCACGCGCGACCTGCTTGCAGCGCGCACGGTCAAGGACCTGGTGCGCTGGTCCGGCGGCTTGTACGACCCGCCGAAACGTTTTCGCAATTGGTGAGGGCACAGCATGGAAACCCTGCGATATCGCTTTGATGGACAGCGCGGTGCACGCGCCGGGCTGGAACACGCGCTGGTCGGTGTCGTGGCCTCCGGCAATCTGGAAGTGCTGGTCGAGCGCGTGCCGCTCGAGGGCGCCATGGAGATCGAGATCCTCACTGCTGCACGCGGCTTTGGCGCAATCTGGCAGGCAGTGCTGGACGATTTCGCTGCACGCCATCCACTGCGCGATGTGCGCATCAGCATCAACGACGTGGGCGCCACGCCGGCGGTGGTGAGCCTGCGCCTGGAACAAGCGCTGGATGTGCTGCAGGGAGCTGACGCATGAGCCGCCCACTCCGCTGCGTAGGAGCGCACCCGGGCGCGACAGGCGTTCCCAATAACGCTGCGGTCGCGCCCAGGTGCGCTCCTCCGCAAGTCATCGGGAGTCGCACATGAGCACCGTTCCCATGGCCCAGCGCAGCTACTACGAAGCCGATGCCCGCGAACGTATCGAGGGTCTGCTGGATGCCGGCAGCTTTCGCGAATTCGTTGGTCCGCGGCGTCGCTTGATCAGCCCGCACCTGGCGCAACTGGACACACCCGGCGCCTTCGACGACGGCATCGTGGTGGGCGAAGGCACCTTGCGCGGCCGCAACGTGTTGATCGCTGCGCAGCAAGGCGCCTTCATGGGCGGCGGCGTGGGCGAAGTGCATGGCGCCAAGCTCACCGGCCTGCTGGAGCGCGCCGCAACCATGCAGCCGGCAGCGGTGCTATTGCTGCTGGACACCGGCGGCGTGCGTCTGCACGAAGCCAATGCAGGGCTCATCGCCATTTCCGAAATCATGCGTGCCACCTTGAGCGCGCGTGCCGCCGGTGTGCCGGTGCTGGCCTTGATCGGCAGCGGCAACGGTGCGTTCGGCGGCATGGGCATCGTGGCGCGCTGCTGCAGCGCGGTGATCATGTCCGAAGAAGGCCGCCTGTCGTTGTCCGGCCCGGACGTGATCGAAACCGTGCGCGGGGTGGAAGAGTTCGACGCGCGCGACCGTGCGCTGGTGTGGCGCATCACCGGCGGCAAACACCGCTACCTGCTTGGCGAAGCCCACACGTTGGTGGCCGATCGCATCGATGCCTTCGCCGATGCAGCGCTGGCCACGCTCGATGCACTCGCCGAAGCGACGGGTGAGGCCGCATTGCAGGCGCTGGAGCATGCGCAGCAGCAGTTGACGGCGCGCATCGATGCCTACGGCGATTGCCGCGACGGGCTGGAGATCTGGAAGCGCCAAGGCATCGTCGATGCGCAGCGCCTGCCGCTGCTCGATACCGAGGCCTTTCTTGCCGCGACCGCAGACCGGAGCCTTCCATGGACCTGAGTCACTTGCTCGATCAGCTGTTTCCGCTCGGTCACGCCATCGCGCGCAACGACGATGTGCTGACCGGCAGCGCAACCACCGCCGCCGGCGATGTCACCGTGATCGGTACCGCCAACAAGCTCGAAGTCGGTGTCGATCACGCCTTGGCCCTGGCTGCCACTGTCTTAGCGAGTACCCGCGCATACCCGCAGCGCCCGATCGTGATGCTGGCCGACACCGCCGGGCAGCGGCTGGCACGGCGCGATGAACTACTGGGCATCAACGGGTATTTCGCGCACCTGGCGCGTGCGCTGGAGTTGGCACGCACGCGCGGTGCGCGGCTGGTCACGCTGGTCTATGGCGAATCGGTCAGCGGTGGATTCCTGTCGTTCGGGTTGATGGCCGACCATATCCATGCATTGCCCGATGCGCAGATCCGGGTCATGGATCTGCGTGCGATGGCACGCGTGACCAAGCAATCGGTCGACACCTTGCAGGCATTGAGCAAGAGCTCGCCGGTGTTTGCGCCGGGCGTGGAAAATTACGTGCGCATGGGCGCGGTGGAATCGCTGTGGGAAGGCGATCTGGCGCAGGCGCTGCTCGACGCACTGGCCGCGCCGGTCGACGGCGACCAGCGCCGTGCACGCGGAGCGCAACGCGGCGGGCGCACGCTGGCGCGCGATGTCGCCAGCGCCGTGGCTGCGGGCGAGGCCTGAGCATGGCCGTCCGCCACGCTCTGGTGTGGTTGCGCGAAGATGCGCAGTGGCAGGCCGTCACGCCTGGCGCGCAGCCACGGCTGCGGCAGTGGTTCGCGGCCGGCCTGCCAGCGGTGGTGGCGCGTGGCGATGGCAGTCAGGCACCCGGCAGCGTTCGGCTTGGCGTGCCGCTGCCGCCCAGCGAAGGCAAGCAGCGTCTGGCCCTGCAGGCGCACGTGGCCGATATCGCACGCTGCATTGCCCCACTGACACTGGATGCGGTGACGCCACAGGCGCCTGTCACGGTGCAGCCGGCACTGCAGGTCCTGCTCGCTCAAGCGCACGCGCATGCGTTGCGCCCGCACGTCTTCGGCAGCTTTGCCTGGCAAGCCCTGACCGGCCTGACGTACGTGCACGCGCAATCGGACCTGGATCTGCTGTGGCCCATCGAAACGCCAGAGCAAGCGTGCGCGCTGGTCACGCTGCTGCAGCGCTGGGAGCAGCAGCACGGGCTGCGTGCCGATGGCGAACTGCGGTTGCCCGATGACAACGCGGTGAACTGGCGCGAGTACGCCGGAAACGCGCAACAGGTGTTGGTGAAATCCAACCAGGACTGCCGGCTGTTGCCGCGTGCTGCGCTATTTCCGGCCCGGAGTGCGGCATGAGCGCACAGCTGCAGCAACACTGCGTTGCCAGTGCGCTTGCACCGCCGCGCGATGCTGCCTACCGGCTCGGCCGGCTGGCGGTTGGCGCCCTGTATGCAGAACTGGCCTGTGCGCCCAAGCCGGGCTTGGTGACGCCGTTCGACAGCGGCAGCCACACCGACATGGATGCAGCCACCTTCGTGCGTAGCCTGTTCGCCTTGCGTGGCTATTTTGTCGCCATTGCCCAGGCCGGCATCGACCACGCGCCGTTCGAGCGGCTTCGCGAGCTGGGCATCGCGGCCGAGTCCGCGATGTTGCGCGCGACCTGTGGCGTCAATACCCATCGCGGCGCGATTTTCAGCCTGGGCCTGCTCACTGCGCAGGCTGCACGCCTGCGCGGTGAGCAGCGGCGGCGCCCCACTGCAGAACAGGTCTGCGATGGCGTACGCGCCTGGCGCGATGCATTGCAGGCTGCACCGTTGGACCCGCACAGCCATGGCCAGCGCGTGCGTGCGCAATACCGCATCAGTGGCGTGCGCGAACAGGCCGCGGCAGGGTATCCGGTGCTGCGCGAGATCGCCCTGCCTGCGTTGCGTACCGCGCTTGCGGGGGGGGCCACGCGTGAAGCGGCGCTGGTGCAGACCCTGATGCAGCTCATCGCCCAGGTGGACGATCTCAATCTATTGCATCGTGGCGGGCCGGAAGGCCTGGCATTCGCCAAGGCGCAGGCGACAGCCTTCCTTGCCGACGGCGGCATTGCCCACCCGCAGTGGCGCGCGCAGTTGCATGCCATCGGCCAGCAGTTTGTCGCCCGTCGCCTGAGCCCTGGCGGCAGCGCGGATCTGCTGGCCTGTGCATGGTTCCTGCATCGGCAGGAGCTGGCATGAGCCGCGCTTGCTCGCTGGCTGCAAAACAGGTGGTGCCTGCGAAGCGGCAATGCCGCGGCGTTTTGCTCGCAGCCGCAACGGCTGCTGACCTGCCTGCCGTCGCGACAAGCGGCGCACGTTGTCCCTCGGTCAATCTCCGCGTCCAGGTTTCCCGGCGGCACATCGCGCGCAATATGGAACACGACAGGCTGCGCGCACGACATTCCTGCGAACGCAGTCAGGCCACCGCATGAGCCTGGCCTTGCTCTGCCCGGGCCAAGGCGGCCAACACGCCGAGATGTTCGCGCGTGTCGCAGACGCGCCTGCGGCGGCCGCCGTCTTCGCCAGCGCACAGCGCGTGCTTGGCGTCGCACCACAAGCAACGGCCGCAGATCCGTGCCGCTACGCCAACGCCATCGCTCAACCACTGGTCTGCGCCGGCACGCTGGCGCATTGGCAGGCACTGTGTGCGCAACTCCCCACGCCGCTGCTGGTGCTCGGTTATAGCGTTGGCGAGCTTGCCGCACATGCGGTGGCCGGCAGCATGTCCATCGACACCTGCCTGCAGCTGGCGGCGACGCGTGCCTGGTTGATGGATGCGGCCAGCCCGCAGCAGGCAGGGCTGATGGCGGTGATCGGTGTGCCACTGCGCGCCCTGGAAACGCTGTGCCAGACGCACGGCGCAGCGCTCGCCATCATCAACGGCGACGATCATGCCGTACTCGGCGGCCCGCGCACTGCATTGCAGGCGCTTGGCGAGGCTGCCAGCGCACAAGGTGCGCGCGTCACGCTGCTGCCGGTCAGCGTGCCGGCGCACACGCCGTGGTTGAGCGCGGCTGCCGAAGGCTTTGCCATTGAACTGGCGACCGCACAGCTCGCCGCGCCCAAGCTGCGCGTCTTGGCAGGCATCGATGCACGTACGGTCGGTACGCAGGCCTTGGTGGTCGACACGCTGTCCAGACAGATCGCGCAGACCGTGCGTTGGTACGACGTGCTGGTACAAGCCGCCGAACGCGGCGCACGCGTGTTCCTCGAACTCGGCCCCGGCAGCGCATTGGCGCGGATGGCGCGCGAGGTGCTGCCGGCATGCGAAGCGCGCTCGGTGGACGAATTCCACAGCACCCACGGTGTTCTCGAATGGGTCATGGCTGCGTGCGAGCGCGCGGCATGACGATCAGGCAGGTGCTGCACACGGTGTGACCCCAGGATGGCGGGCGGCCATCCGTGTTGTACGCGTATCAGGTGTCTGGGAGGGCGCATGACCCCGCAAATTGCAACGATTCTTGGCTTGGTGATCATGTTCATCGTCGCCACCGCATTGCCCATCAACATGGGGGCGGTGGCCTTCGCGCTGGCCTTCATCATTGGCGGCGTGTGGGTGGGGCTGGAGGGCAAGGAAGTGCTGGCCGGCTTTCCGGGCGACCTGTTCCTGACCCTGGTCGGCATTACCTATCTGTTCGCCATCGCACAGAAAAACGGCACCATCGACTTGCTGGTGCACTGGGCGGTGCGCGCGGTACGGGGGCGCATCGTCGCCATCCCCTGGGTGATGTTCGTCATCACCGGGCTGCTGACCGCCTTCGGTGCGCTGGGGCCGGCGGCGGTGGCCATCATCGGGCCGGTGGCGCTGCGCTTCGCCAAGCAGTACTGCATCAACCCGTTGATGATGGGCCTGCTGGTGATCCACGGTGCGCAAGGCGGCGGTTTCTCGCCGATCAGCGTGTATGGCGGCATCACCAACAAGGTGGTCGAAAAAGCCGGGATGGACGTCAGCGAGATGGCGGTATTTCTCACCAGCCTGGGCTTCAACCTGATGATGGCGATCATCTGCTTCTGCGCCTTCGGTGGGTTGAAGTTGATGCGCCGGCAGGAACTGTCGCTGGCCGATGCGCAGTACGTTGCGGTTGCCGGCGACCAGGCATCGCACCGCGGCTTCGCGATCGAAGGGCATGGTGCGCTGGTGGCGCCGGGCGGCGGCACCTTGTCCACCGACCCGCTGGCATTGGAGGCGGTGTCGATCAACCGCGACCGCGTGATCACCTTGATCGGCCTGCTGGGTCTGGGCGTTGCTGCGCTGATCTACAACCTCAACGTCGGCCTGGTCTCGATCACGGTGGCGGTGGCATTGGCGCTGATCTCGCCCAACGCGCAGAAAGGCGCGGTGGACGGCATCAGTTGGTCCACCGTGCTGCTGATCAGCGGCGTGGTGACCTATATCGCCGTGCTGGAAAAATCCGGTGCGGTGGACTACATCGGCACCGGCGTGTCGCACATCGGCATGCCCCTGCTGGGCGCGCTGCTGGTCTGTTACGTCGGCGGTATCGTCTCTGCATTCGCCTCGTCGGCAGCGGTGCTGGGCGCCACCATTCCGTTGGCGGTGCCCTTCCTGATGCAGGGCCAGTTGGGCGCGGCCGGGGTGATCTGCGCGCTGGCCGTGTCCTCCACCATCGTCGACGTCAGCCCGTTTTCCACCAACGGCGCGCTGGTGGTGGCCTCGGCGGCCAAGGAAGAGCGCGACGGCCTGTTCCGCCGCTTCCTGATCTACAGCGGCCTGGTGGTGTTGCTGGGGCCGCTGGCGGCGTGGCTGGTCTTCGTGGTGCCGGGCTGGCTGTGATGCGGTCCGCGCGCCACAGCGCAGCGGGGCGCCCACGTAGAATGGGTGCCCCGACCCGATGCCGATAGCCTGCCCGCCATGACCCTCGCTCCTGATTCGCGCGCCTCCAAAAAGCGCGTGCCGCTGTACGAGGAAGTGGCCGAGCGCCTGCGTCAGAAGATCTACGAGTACGCGCTGCCGCCGGGCGAGTGGATCGACGAGCCGGCCCTGGCCGAAGAGTTGGGCATCAGCCGCACGCCGCTGCGCGAAAGTCTCAAGCTGCTCGCGGCCGAAGGCCTGGTGCAACTGGATGCCGGCCGCGGCAGCCGGGTCACCCGGCTGACGCTGGAAGACCTCAACCAGTTGTTTCCGGTGATGGCGATGCTGGAAGGCCGCTGCGCGCACGATGCGGTCAAGCGCATCGATGCGGCCGGCGTGCAGCGCCTGGAAGAGCTGCACGCGGCAATGGAAGCCGCATCCGCGGCCGGCGATGTGGCCGAGTATTACCGCAACAATTACCTGATCCACGAAACCGTGCAGCAGTACGCCGGCAATCCGTGGTTGATCCGGGTGACGCACGATCTGCACCGCATCTTGAAGATGCACCGCGGCCGTCAGTTGCTCACGCCCGGGCGCATGGCCCAATCGCTGGCGGAACATCGCCAACTGATGGACTGCGTGCGACGTGGCGATGCCGAAGGCGCCGAGCGCACCATGCACGGGCACCTGTTGAGCCAGGGGCAGGCCCTGGCAGCGTATGTCGCGGCCGGTGGCATGTTGAACGTACCGGCGCCGTTGCCGCGGGTTGGTGGGGTGTAGACGTTGGCGCTGTCCGGGCGCATCACCACGCGCACCGGGATCGCACTTCCTTCTCCCATCGGGAGAAGGTGCCCGAAGGGCGGATGAGGGTACGTCGACACGCATTACCGGCAATGCCCAACTCTTGCCAATCCCCCATCCCCGCCGCCTATTCCCCGCTCAACGCAAGCAAGTCTTCCACGCGTTCGATCAACTGCGTTCCGGCCAACCCGGCGAACACGTCCGGATGCGCATAGCCCCACGCCACTGCGGCAAACGGCAAGCCCACGACCTGTGCGGCTTCCCAGTCGGCGACCTGGTCGCCCACATACACCGCTTGCGACGCAGTGTGCCCGGTGGCACGTAGCACACGACGCAAGGCGCGTTGTTTGCCCAGCAGATGCGCGCCGCCTTCGATGACGGCAAATGTGGCGCTCAGCTCTGCGCCTAGCGCGCGTTGCACGTTCTCCACGGAGTTGGACGACACCACGGCCAGCCGGCTGCCGCCGGCATGCAACGCGCCCACGGTGTGGGCAATGCCGGGAAACAACGCCACCGGTGGCGCGGCGCGCATGAGCCGGATGAAGTCGGCCGCCACCCATGGCACGCGCCACGCGCTCAGGCCCGATGCCTTGAGCAATTCGCGCGTGCTTAGGCGACGTGCATCGTCGACTTCATGCGCTTGCGCGGCGCGAAAGCCATGCCGTTCGGCCAGCAGCCGCTGGGTGCTCAGGAAAAAACCAAACGAATCGGCAAGCGTGCCGTCGAAATCGAAGATGATCAGTGCGGGCATGGCAACGCGCAGGGCAGGGCGTCATAGCCTAACCAAGGTGGTGCCGGCACCCACGCGCACAGGTCCCCACATGTGCGCGCAGGCGACGTCGGCGGCGACATCGATGTGGCGCGCAGTCGTCAGCCCCGATGGAAAGCCCGCAGCGACCGCACGGCGCGCGTACAAGCCGCAACGTGCCTTGCCGCGCCCGGCGGTGGGCCCCGTCGGTAGTACAGCTGCGCTCAGGCTTCGGCGAAGTGCGGCACGATCGGCGTATCGCTTTGCGCGCTCTGTTCGATCACCTTGCGCTGCATCGCCGCCAGGTACGCGTCCAGCTCTTCGGTGGAGGCGAACACGTCGCTCAACGGCACCGCCTTGACCATGTCGAAGACCTTGCGGATCTGCGGTTGCGGGTTGCTCACCAGCACCTTGCCCTGGCGCGTGGCCAGCGCCTTGCGCGCCTTGAAGATGCAGCGGATGCCGGCGCTGGAAATGTATTCCAGTGCGCTCAGGTCGAGCACCAGCGTGGTGATGCGGGTGCCCAGCAACGGCGACAGTGCCGCGTCCAGGTCCTGGTAGGTGTGGGTGTCCAGCCGCCCGGTCAGAGTGACGCGTTGACGGGTGTCTTGCGGCGGGTCGATCTGAATGGCGAGCGTGGTCATGACAGGGCCTCGGGGACAGGGGCGTACGGGTGCAGCAGGGTGACGCGCACGACGTTATATGCACCATCGCGGCGGTAGTCGATGTGATCGGCGAACTGATGGACCAGAAACAACCCCAGCCCGCCGATGGCGCGGTCGTCGAGCTCGTCGGTCACCTCGGGCATGGGCGCGGCGCAGGGGTCGAAAGCGCTGCCTGCATCGTGCATTTCCAATACCAGCGCCTGCGCGTCCAGCTGCAGCTGCAAACGCAGCGGCTGTGCCGCGCACTGGCCGTGGGTCAGCGCATTGCAGCCGAGCTCTTCCACGATCAGCCGTACCTGGCCGATGCGCTCGGCGTGCAGGCCCTCGAGCGTGAGCGATTGTTCCAGCGCATCGTTGGCGCCCGCCAGCTGGGCCAGCGATGGCGCGATGGCCAAATCGAGCTTCATGCAGTCGTTGCCTTTCCGGGCGCGTCCCGGCCAGCGTGTGCGACCCGCCCAGCATGCTCCTGGCGCAGCCGGATCGCCAGCAGCGTGATGTCGTCGTACGGATCGGCCGTGCCGGTGAAACGGGCGATATTGGCGATCACCGCCTTGCACTGCGCCGCCGCGCTGCGGCGCGGGTGCAGCGCCGTCAGCAACCGCTCCAGTCCGTAGCTGGCGCCGCGCTCGTCCATCGCCTCGGTCACGCCATCGGTGTAGCCCAGCAAGGTCTGCCCTGCGCTCATGCGGCCCTGCAGCACCGGGTAGGATTCCTGCGGCTCGATCCCCAGCGGTGCACCGGTTTCCAGCGGCAACGGGCGCGCCTTGCCATCGATATCGATCAACAAGGGCGGCTCGTGCCCGGCGCTGGCCAGCCAGTAGTCGCCGCTGACCACGTTGATCAGGCCGCACAGCACGGTGGCGAACATGCAGGTCTCGTTGTTTTCGGCCAACCGCGTGGAGGCGGCAATCAAAATCGCGTCCGGGCGCGTGTACCGCCGTGCGGCAATCTCCAGCACGCTCACCGCGCGCGCCATGAACAAGGCCGCCGGCACGCCCTTGTCGGAGACATCGCCCACCACGAACCACAGCAGGCCCGGTTCGGTTTCCACGAAGTGGTAGAAATCTCCGCCCACCGCCTTGGCCGGCTCCAGCCATGCGCAGGTTTCCAGATGCGAACTGGCGCGGTCGAAGGTGCGCCCGGAAGGCAGCATCGCCTGCTGGATCTCGCGCGCAATCTGCAGCTCGCTGTGCATGCGTTCGCGCGCGGCGGTCATCTCGCCGATCTCGGCGATGTGATGGCGGATCGCATCGCGTGCGCTGTCGAAGGCGCGTGCCATCACGCCTACCTCGTCGTCGCGTTCGATGTGCTGCAACGGGTATTCGAATTCGCCGCGCCGGAAGTGCTCGGCGGTGTCCGTCAGTTCTTCGATCGGCCGCGTCAACTTGCGCGTGATCCGCCGCATCAACCACCACCACACCAACGCGCCCAGCAGCGCGGCCAGCGCCACCCACGCCGCCAGCCAGTTCAGGCCGGCCAGCACGTAGCCTTCGGAGGCCGACAGCACGAAGGTCCAGCCGCTGCGCCCCACCGCCGCGCTGTGGGTCAGAAAGCGCTCGCCATCGGGCGCGGTGTGCGAAAACGAAATCGGCTGGCCGGCAGCCACGGCGCGCTGCAATGGCCGCAGATCCGGGCGCGACCGGGCCACGTAGGCCGTGAGCGAATGGCGCAGATTCAGTGCCGGGTCGGGGCTGAAGACCAGCAGGCCTTCCGGCGACAGCAGCATCGTCTGGATGCCGATATCGCGCGGCAGCTGATCGATGATCTCGCGCAGATGCTGCAGCGGCAGATCCACGCTCACCATGCCGACCGGCGCCGTATCCGGTGCATCGCCAGGCCGGCGCAGCGGCAGGTTGTAGCTGGTGTACAGGCCGCCGCCGTTGGCATCCAGGTAGGGCTCGGACCACCATGCGCGGCCCTCGCGCTGGGTGCGCAGATACCAGGGCATCGCGCGATAGTCATAACCCAGTTCCAGCGCGGATTTTTCTGCGATGCGCGTGCCGCTGCGGTGCACGTACCACACAAACCCGCTGTCGCCGGCCTTTTGCGTACGCGGTGCGATGATCAGCCGCGCCGCCCCGATATCCGGGTCGCCGGTGAGCGTGGCCAGCAGCAACGCACGCAGATTGAACGGCTGCAGCCCCACGCCGCTACTGCTGGCGGCCAGCGTGCGCCCGCTCACCTGCACCGAATCGAGCAAGGCCGCCAGGCTGCGCGCGGTCTGTTCGGTCAGGCCATCCACCTCGGTACGCGCCGCCTCCACCAGCTCGGCGCGTGCGCCCAGGTAGAACACCGTGCCCAGCACCGTCAGCAGGGCCACCAGCACTGCGGTGGCCGCCAGCAGCACACGCATGCGCAAGCTGCGGCGCCAGGGCATGCGCGCGGCGACCGATGTCTGGGGTGGCAGTGATCGCGGGCGGTTGCGCATGGCGCATTCTTCGTGGCAGCGGCTGCGCTGGATCATGGCAGCTTTGCTGCCACGCACAACTCTCCCTGGCAGCCTCATCCTCACGAGGTCTCGATTGACCGGCCGAACGCGAGCGGACTAGATTGGCCGCCCACCTGCCACGGAGGCCGGCCTTGCGCCAGATGTTGACCCCAAGCCTGCTGGCCCTTTTGCTTACGGCCTGTCACCCCCCGGAGACCAGCATGACCCAGACCCATTCCCCCGCCACCGAGGCAACTGCAGCAGCCGACGTCCAGGCCGGCGGCCGCGGTCTTGCCAAGGTGAATCCGAGTCCGCGTAGGGCCTACGAGGTCACGCTCACCGTGGACAAGGCGCCTGGCGCGTTTGGCCTGGTGGAGGCTGCGGCGCAATACGACGTCAGCAATGAGCAGGAATGCGGCAAGATCCAGCCCGAAACCGGCACAGCCGGCCGCATCACCAGTCAGGAAAATGTCGCGCTCAAGAAGATTTCCGAGACCGAATACCGCGGCACCGTGTATCTGGATCTGATGCAGGACGAGGACTACTACGGTCGCGGCGTGTGCCATTGGGAATTCAGCGGCGCCAGCGTGTTGCTCAAGGCCACCGGTGCCGAAGAAGACACGCGGTTCTTGTCGTTTATCGAAGCCAAGACGGTGACCGCGCAGCAGGCGGTGACCAAGTACTACTGGAAAGACGGCTATCCGCGCTCGGAATCCAAGAGTTTCCCGGACACCGGCGAGCTCAGCCCGGAGAACTTCAAGCCTGAGATCCGCGACAATCTCTTCACCATCACGCTGGCTGCCAAGGAAGTTGCGCCATGAGTATTCCGTCACCGCAATATGCCGGTTTATCCGAGGACGCCTACAAGGATCGCGCCGTCGGTCGGCGTGCACCGGGGCACGAAGAGATCGTCACGATCGAGGGAGAGCGTTATGCCGTTCTCGATCACGTCAACAATCAATCCAACGGTTACCAGGGCACGGTTTACCGCCGTGAAACCAGTGGCGAGATCGTGGTTGCGCATCGAGGCACCGAGGGCGCGGTCAATGACGTGCTCACCGATGCCACTATGGTCACCTCGCGGACCAATCCACAGGCTGCAGATGCGCTTGCGCTGACCAAGCATGCGATGGACATCGCCAAGGATGTCGGCAAGCGAACCGGTCATCAACCGGAAGTGACCGTCACCGGCCATTCGCTCGGCGGCGCGCTTGCGCAGGTGTCCGCACACCACTACGACCTCAAGGGCGAAACCTTCAACGCGTATGGCGCGGCCAGTCTGAGTTATCGCATTCCGGAAGGTGGCAATAGCGTGATCAATCACGTCATGGCATCGGACCCGGTCAGCGCGGCATCGCCGCACTTCGGGCAGGTGCGCATGTACGCCAAGCCCGATGAGATTACCACCTTGAGTGGTGCCGGCTACAGCAATAGCAAGGCAAACTTTCTGATTCCGGACTACCCGCTGGTTGCTGCCGGCGGGTCGCTCGGAGCGCACAAGCTGGGCAACTTTCTGGGCGAACATTCTGCGCTCAGGGACCCCAACGCGCGCCCACTTGCCGAGCAGAACAAGCGCATGATCGAGGAGTACCGCAGCGATATCGATGGGCTGCGCACCGGTACCACTATCCTTACGCGTAGCGCGCGCGGCCTCGGCCAGGACGCCATCGATGCCATCCGCGGCCCGCTCGCGCCGGGCGAGCCGGCCAAACGCGACGCACGCGAGCATGGCAACGGCCATACTTCCTTGCGGATCGATCAACCCGGGCACGTGGGCAATGGCCTGTTCCAGGATGCCCAGCGCGGCGTGCATGCGCAGGACGCACGTGCCGGGCGCACGCCCGACCAGCACAGCGCGCAGTTATCCGGTTCGCTCGCATCGGAAATGCACGCCGCCGGTGGCCAGCGCATCGATGGGGTGATGATGAGCCCGGATGCCGCACGCACCTTCGCCGTGCAAGGACGTGTCGACGACCCGGCACAGCTGCGCGTGAGCGTGGACACCATGACGGCAATGAATACCCCGCTGGAACAGAGCAGCCAACGCGTCGCCGAAAACGCGGCGCGTCAGTCGACGGCATTGGAGCAGCAACAGTCCCAGACCCAGCAACAGCAGCAGGGCGCACGCGCCATGGGCTGAGGGGCGTTTGGCGCTGCAGCGTTTGGGTGTGAAGTGACACATCACGCTGCGGCCCATGCCGCACGCCGTCCGGACTGCACATCGCCACCATCGAACCTTGCATCAAGACGCCGGGCCTGCCCGGCGTTTTTGCGTTCATTCGCGCAGTAATACGCACCACTGCTGCTGCATCTGCACAACAACCGGCCCGCGCGAGGCGTGCAAATGCAAGGTTTTCCTGCATCGAGCTATGCCACAACTCCCCGCACCTATAGCGGCCTCAACCGGGCTGTACGGCCGTGCTTGAATCGCCACGGATTTGCAGCAATGCACGGCCAGGCACATGCCACGCCGCGCTCACGCACCAGGCAAGACAGGGGATCAAGCAAGGCGCCAACCGGCGCGACATCCATCGATCGAGGGAGCGTTTCATGACCATCTTTTGCAGGCACTACCACCGTGTATGGCTCATCGTGCTGCTGTGTCTGTGCAGCGCCGGCGTCAGCGCGCAAGGCATCGCCAAAGGCGCGGACGTCAGCTGGCTCAATCAACAGGCCGCCAACAATCCGCCGCAGGTCTTTCGCGATGCAGCCGGCAACACCACCGACTTCATCAAGCTGTTCAAGGATGTCGGCGGCAACGCCATTCGCCTGCGCGTCTGGGTCAACCCGTCCGGCGGCTGGAACGATGGCCGCGACACCCTGGACAAGGCCAAGCGCGCCGCCGCGCAAGGCATGCGCATCATGATCGACTTCCACTACAGCGACAGCTGGGCCGACCCGGGCAAGCAGACCAAACCGGCGGCATGGGCCGGCCACTCCGTTGCCCAGCTCAACACCGATGTCTACAGCCACACCCAGGGCATCCTCAAATACCTCAAGGACAACGGCATCACCGTCAGCTGGGTGCAGGTGGGTAACGAGATCAACAGCGGCATGCTGTGGAACGAGGGCAAGACGCCCAACTTCGCCACCCTGGGCCAGTTCATCAACAGCGGATACACCGCCACCAAGGCGGTGTATCCAAACGCCAAGGTCGTCGTGCATCTGGCCAACGGCTACGACAACGCCAACTTCCGCTGGTTCTTCGACAACCTGCGCTCGGCCGGCGGCAAGTGGGACGTCATTGGCATGTCGCATTACCCCCCCGTCGGCAGCTGGCAGGATTACAACAGCCGCCTGGACACCAACATGCGCGACATGATTGCGCGCTACGGCAGCGATGTGGTGATTTCCGAGGTCGGCATGGATTGGCAGCAGGCGGCCACCACCCGCGCCATGCTCAGCAACCTGCTCAGCCGCAGCAGCAGCATCGGCGCGCGCGTCCTCGGCGTGTTCTATTGGGAGCCCAACGCCTACCCGGGCTGGCAGGGCTACACCATGGGCGCAGTCAACAACAACGGCCAACTGACCGAAGCGCTGCAAGCATTCTGACCAGCACGCTGCCACGGGGCGGCGCCCGCCGCGGGGCGATGTCCTGGCGCAAACCCACAGACCACGCCATCGCGTAGGAGCGCCCTCGGGCGCGAGGGCGTCACCGAGAAGCCCCTCGCGGCCAGGCGCGCTCCTACAATCGGCGGCGCCCGTCGCTGGGATGTTCTGGCGACGGCACCCAGCCGCACCGACAGACCCGCTATTGCGTAGGAGCGCACCCCGGCGCGACAGGCGTCACCGAGAATGCCTCTCGCGCCCAGGTGCGCTCCTACGGGCGGGCATGCACAGCGGCCCACTCGATACGGCAGCGCCCGGCCATCGCCTGCCGCTTGCCCTCATCCTTTGGTCGTACACCGGCAGCGCCCGCTGCGCCGCATCGGCGTTCCAACAGGCACCCAGGCTCCACGCAGCGCACGACAGCGTCCCATTCCATACGCACCCGTAGCGAGGAATGGCAACAGGTGCGTGCGGTACACTTGGGGGTTCACGAATTCACGATGTCGACACACCCGCGGGGTGTGTCCCCCCGGGAGCGCTAATGAACTGGTTGAACGAAGTGCTGCACAACGATCCGAACCCGCTCGAGACCCAGGAGTGGCTCGAATCGATCAAGGCCGTCATCGACGTCGAAGGCCCGGAGCGCGCCCATCAGCTGCTGGAAGGCATGGTCGAACAGACCCGCCGCGCCGGCGCTTACCTGCCGTTCTCGCCCACCACCGAGTACGTCAACACCATCTCCCCGGCCAACGAGGCCAAGCACCCCGGCGACTCCGCGCTGGAGTGGAAGATCCGCTCGATCATCCGCTGGAACGCCATGGCCACCGTCGTGCGGGCCAACCGCAAGCCGGGTGACCTGGGCGGCCACATCGCCTCGTTCGCCTCCAGCGCCACGCTGTACGACGTGGGCTTCAACCACTTCTGGCGTGCGCCTTCGGACAACCATCCGGGCGATCTGCTGTTCATCCAGGGCCACAGCGCCCCGGGGATCTACGCCCGCGCCTTCCTCGAAGGCCGCATCAGCCAGTCCCAGCTGGACAACTTCCGCATGGAAGTGGACGGCCAGGGCATCTCGTCCTACCCGCACCCGTGGCTGATGCCCGAGTTCTGGCAGACCCCCACCGTGTCGATGGGCCTGGGCCCGCTGGCCGCCATCTACCAGGCGCAGTTCATGCGCTACCTGGAAAACCGCGGCCTCATCGAGAAGTCCGACCGCAAGGTGTGGTGCTTCATCGGCGACGGCGAATCGGACGAACCCGAAACCCTCGGCGCCATCGCGCTGGCCGGCCGCGAAGGCCTGGACAACCTCATCTTCGTGGTCAACTGCAACCTGCAGCGCCTGGACGGCCCGGTGCGCGGCAACGGCAAGATCATCCAGGAGCTGGAAGGCGTGTTCCGTGGCGGCGGCTGGAACGTCATCAAGCTGCTCTGGGGCGGCTACTGGGACGCCCTGCTGGCCAAGGACACCGACGGTGTGCTGCGCAAGCTGATGATGGAAACCGTCGACGGCGAATACCAGAACTGCAAGGCCTTCGGCGGCGCCTACACCCGCGCCAACTTCTTCGGCAAGTACCCGGAGACTGCGGCCATGGTCGCCGGCCTGTCCGACGACGACATCTGGCGCCTGAACCGTGGCGGCCACGACCCGCACAAGGTGTATGCCGCCTACCACCAGGCCGTGAACACCACCGGCATGCCCACCGTGATCCTGGCCAAGACCGTCAAGGGCTACGGCATGGGTTCGGCCGGTGAGGCGCTCAACCCCACCCACCAGACCAAGAAGCTGGACGATGCGGCGGTCAAGCACTTCCGCGACCGCTTCAACATTCCGGTCACCGATGCCCAGTTGGAAGACGGCCAGGTGCCGTTCTACCACCCCGGCGAAGATTCCCCGGAAGTGCAGTACCTGAAGGAGCGCCGCAACGTGCTGGGCGGCTTCCTGCCGTCGCGCCGTCCCAAGGCCAGCAAGTCGTTCGTGGCGCCCACGCTCGACAAGTTCGAGCGCCTGCTCAAGGACAGCGGCGAGCGCAGCTATTCCACCACCATGTCCTTCGTGCAGAGCCTCAACATCGCCCTGCGCGACAAGGAACTGGGCCCGCGCATCGTGCCGATCGTGGCCGATGAGGCGCGCACCTTCGGCATGGAAGGCATGTTCCGCCAGATCGGCATCTATGCCCCGTTTGGCCAGAAGTACAAGCCGGTCGATGCCGACCAGCTGATGTACTACCGCGAAGACCAGACCGGCCAGGTGCTGCAGCAGGGCATCAGCGAGCCCGGCGCCATCGCCTCGTGGATGGCTGCCGGCACCAGCTATTCGGTCTCCGACGTGCCGATGCTGCCGTTCTACATCTACTACTCCATGTTCGGCTTCCAGCGCGTGGGCGACATCGCCTGGCAGGCAGCGGACATGCGCACGCGTGGCTTCCTGCTCGGCGGTACCGCCGGCCGCACCACGCTCAATGGCGAAGGTCTGCAGCACGAAGACGGCTTCAGCCAGGTCATCGCCGGCTCCATCCCGAACGTGCGTAGCTACGACCCGACCTTCGGTTTCGAAGTCACCGTCATCATGCAGCACGGCATGAAGGCGATGATGGAAGACCAGATCGACGAGTACTACTACATCACCTTGATGAACGAGAACTACGCCCACCCCGGCATGCCGGACGGCGCAGCCGAGGGCATCATCAAGGGCATGTACCTGCTCAAGGACGCCGGCAAGCCCAAGAAGGGCGAGCTGCGCGTGCAGCTGCTGGGCAGCGGCACCATCCTGCGCGAGGCCATTGCCGCGGCCGAGCTGCTGGACAAGGACTTCGGCGTCACCGCCGACATCTGGTCCTGCCCCAGCCTCAACGAAGTGCGCCGCGACGGCTACGCCGTGGAGCGCTGGAACCGCCTGCACCCGGAAGCCGAACAGCGCAAGCCCTACGTCACCCAGCTGCTGGAAGGCCGCCAGGGCCCGGCCATCGCCGCCACCGACTACGTGCGCGCCTTCGCCGACCAGATCCGCGCCTTCGTCCCGATGACCTACACCGTGCTCGGCACGGATGGGTTCGGCCGCTCGGACACGCGTGCGAACCTGCGCCGGTTCTTCGAGGTTGATCGTTACTACATCGCGCATGCTGCGATTGCTGCGTTGGCGAAGGATGGCAAGATGACGGGTAAGGATGTGGCTCGGGCGATTAAGCAATACAAGATTGATCCTGAGAAGGCGAATCCTGTTGGGGTTTGATTTGTCCTGATCAAAAAAAAGAAAAGGCGGCCGATTGGTCGCCTTTTCTTTTACTATCTACGTTAATCACGAGGGCGATTCAGATGAAGCTTGCAGGACTTAGTTGCTCACGATATAAAAAATTCAAGGACTCGACAGTCATTGGTATCACCCCGCTCACTATCGTCATAGGAAAAAATGGTAGCGGGAAAAGTGTCGTATCTCGCCTGCCGGTTCTAATTGCGGGTTCAATGAGTGCAAATGTTGACGGGATTCTTGACCTTAATGCTGGAGGTATATGGCATGCCAAGTCACTTCATGATTTGGTCCATGCGCGTAGCGCGCTGCCTTTTTCTCTCGGTGCAACTTTTTCAGATGGCGATTTAAAAATCTCTTTTGAAACAAATCTGCTTTATGTAAATGAGTCTAAAAGACTTGCAGTTGATAGATTCTCCGCAAAGCTAAACGAAAATGAAATTGTTGTTGCTGAAGTCGCAGATCTTGACCAATTAAGTCATGACGAGCGTCAGTACCGCATTGTTGTCGGCGGAGTCGAGAAGGTGGAAAAAGTCGCGTGGCATGGGCTGATTCCAGATCTTTCGCATGTATTTACGGATGTAGATTCTCACCTTAGGAAGATTAAGGCGGCATTGGCGCTCCCGTCATATTTAGGGCCTTTCCGTGTAGAGGCCATTGGCGCTGGACGATATCCGCACCAAAAGGTAGAGAGCCTTGGCCCCAAAGGCGAGCGAACACTCGATTTTCTTGCCAATGACAAGCTAAGGAGAAAAGGCGAGGTGAGCGCAAAAGTACGCGAATGGTTTGTAAAGACCATGGGAGGCGGGGTTGATACCGACATCTCGGGAGAGGCTCCGGTAGTCCAGGTTGCGGCCGGAAATCTCGATTTCAAAGTCGATTTCGCTGACACTGGCGCGGGGTTTTCACAGTGTTTGCCAGTAGTCGTTCAGAATTTTGCATACCAGTCAGGACAGCTCAATGCGCCAATTCTAGTGGTGGAGCAGCCTGAGCTTCATCTACATCCTGCTGCGCATGGAGATATGGCGGACTTGATGATGGACTCAGTCATCTCTGGCGCGGTTTGCGTGGTAGAAACACATTCAGAGCAGTTTATTTCCCGCATTCGCAGAAGAATTGCAGAAGGTAAAATAAGCTGCGAGATGGTTTCCATACTTTCAGTTGACCATATTGATCCTGGGAGCGATGAAGTAGAGCCGCTGCGCGCGATTTCCTTTAACGAAAGAGGGGAGCCTAGTGCTTGGCCGCGAGGTGTCTTTGAAGAGTCATTGGATGATCTTCGTCTTCTACGGAACGCTGCGCGAGAGCGTGGATTATGAGGATATCGATCACTGAAGAAGTGATAGCTAGCCCCCGGTGGAGCCCTATCCTTGAAATTGTCGTCGATCTAGCCTCAAACCGGCGGCATGACATAGATCCAAATGCTATAGATCTTCTTATCGATTCTGCTTGGGTAAAAGCTTCGTCAAGAGATCTTGGTGATGTACTCAAGAGGATGCAGACTGAGCAGTCTTACAGGTCGCTTTCTAAATCTGTAGTCGAAATTTGTCGGTGCGCCTCACCAAACGGTGAGAGGGTGTCTCAAAACAAGACACGTATATCGCCGTCCACTGTACTTCCATTTCTATTTACGCCGTTTCAAGTGGTTGTCGAAAATGAGGAGTTCGATGGCGCATTCCTGCTTTGGATGGCGCGCGCGCTCAAGAAGTCATATTTTATTCAGGCCTATCGAGATGGAAAATTTGCATTTCGGCATGCTGGAGGTAAAGGGTCCATCGATCGCTCTGTGAGATTATTATCCTCGGGAGTCTGGGGTAGATCTGATAAGAAATACGAAAAATCACTGTCGATGTGGTCTGGCGTTATTATTGATAGTGATTCAAAATTCCCCGGAGACTCGCCGAATGAGAAGATTCGTGCGGAGGTGATCGATAGAGTGATGTTTTTTCATGTTCTAAGGAGACGATCCATAGAAAGCTATATTCCAAAAAGCTACGTCATGAAAAAAGTCGCGCTATCAAATAGAAGCAGAGTCGAGGCGTTGTTTACTTTTACTGATGAGCAGCGGAGCCACTATCACATGAAGGTCGGATTTAAGCTCGAAGGCAGTCTGGTCTCGAGAGATGACTATCGAGCATCTGTCAAGGTGGCCGAACAAACGAAGGCGTTATATGCGTCTATTACTGATGCCTCGTGGAATGAAGTGGCAGAGGGCTTCGGAAGCGCCTTGTCCTCGATCTTTACTGATGAGCAGATGCGGCCCGACGGAGCTGGATGTCTTCATGAAGTGGAGCCTCGAGATCGAACTGAGCTCGGAATGCTTATAGACATGATTACGGAGTTGTCCTAATGCCCCATCTTCCAGTTGCGACCGCTAAGCCGGACATCATCGTCGTGAGTGAATTGCTGGAGGCAGTCAGCTCTGGCGAATATCGAATTCCTAAATTTCAACGCCCTTATGTGTGGTCGCCAGATGACATGCTTCAGCTCTTCGATAGTGTGCTGAAGGGTTATCCAATCGGGTCGTTGTTAATTTGGCAAACTGAGCGTGCTGGGATTTCCAGCCTCGACAGCGTGGGCCCAATGAAGGTTCCTGCTACTGGACCGACGCTCAAGTCCTACGTTGTTGATGGACATCAGCGCCTAGCGACTCTGTTTGGGGTGCTGATGCTTAAAGAAGACTATCCCAGGGATGTGATGGACCAATGGCGCTGGGCTATCGCATATGATTTGGTAGAGCAGCAGTTTGTACATATGAAGCCAGGAGCGGTGCTTGGAATAAAGCATTTGCCGTTGAGAAGTGTGCTTCGAACTTCTGATTTTGCCCGTCGCGCTAGGCAGATTGCATCCGATGAAAATTTGACGGAAGAGCAAGTTAACGAATTACTTGATCGAGCCGACACCGTCCAGAGGGCTATTCGTGAGTACAGACTTCCGATGACTGTGATGAAATCAGGTTCGCTTGATGATGCTGTCACAATCTTCGCGCGTGTTAATCAGCGCGGCAGAGAAATGACTGCCGACCAGATGATTTCTGCTCTGACTTACCGAGAAGATGAAGATGCTGCCTTCGATCTCGCAGCGAGTATTGATGAGCTCCTCGGTCAGCTACGTCCGCGCGGCTTTGGAGACGTTCCGAGGCGCTTAGTGCTTCAAGTCGTTCTTGCACTCGCCGGCATGGATTTTACACGGCCATCATACGAAAAAGTTGTTGATAAATCCTCATATCAGCAAATGAAGGGAGCCGTGGATAAGGCAAGTGCAGCACTTGATTCCGCGGCAAAATTCTTGAATGAAGTGATAGGCTTGAAAACCTCGAGGCTACTTCCGTATTCGGGAATATTCGTCTTGTTGGCTATCTTTTTTGGAGCATTGAGGGATCTTTCAGTATCGTTTAGTGATATCCAGCGAGATGCGCTGAAAAAATGGTTCTGGGCAACATCATTTAATGGGTGGTTCGCAGGCGCCACTACCACCGATGTGCGACATGCTGCCGAAATGATGCGTGAGCTTGCTTCAACCGGCAACGTGCCATCCAGGATGGATGATGTCATGAGGCAGGAGGTGAGGCGCTTTCCTAAGACATTTGATCGTCGTTCGGCTCGCATACGTGCTTCACTTCTCATGCAGCTCGTCGCATACAAGCCGCAGAACCCTGCAGAGCAAGGAGATGTTGACGGCGCGCAGGTATTTTCAGACGAGGATTCTGCAAATATTCCATACTTCTTTCCCAATCAAAGTAAGCCATACGTGTCCAGTCCAGCCAATAGGGTAATCCTGCCTAGTGGCTTTGCAAGAAACGCTAGATCTTACTTCACTGGGATTTCCGGACAAACCAGGGCGGACGAAGTTCTGGCTTCTCACCTCATTAGCTCGGCAGCGATGGAAGCGCTTCGGGACGATAAGGCGGAGAGATTTATCGAGCTAAGGGAAGGTGAAATTACTCGGGCAGAGAGTGATTTCCTCGCAAAGATGGGCCTTTCCCTTGATGCCAGTGCGGACCGCGGAGATGAGGAGACAGACGCAGATTAACCGAGGGAGGCAAGAGAGGACGGGGTAATTAAGCGAGCGGCAATAACGGGGTCAGGTCCTTAGGTATCCCGACAAAAACGGGGTCCGACAAAAACGGGGTCAGGTTAACTTATCAATTGACGGCGCTCGGCTTGCGTAGCCGATGCGCGGGCCTGGTGCCCGCAAAACGGCGGGTCTTGGCTTCGACCATTGCGCGGAAGGCGTCGTGGCCCAGGGCTCGCTGCTGCTGTAGATGAAGGCGAATGCTGGCAAGCAGTTCGTCGGAGAGGGCTTCATCTAGTAGCGTGCGGTAGACATTGGATCGCTCGATCGGGTCGCTGCCAAGCGCAAGCCAACAGGGATGTGGCGTCAGTGCGGAGTGCTTGCGTTGGCCTAGGTTGGCTGGGCAGCTGGACCAACGGTACGCTGCCGGGTTGCCGGTCAGGCGAGCACGCACCGGATTGAGCTCAATGTAGCGATAGCAGCGAAGGACGTAGTCCGCACTGTCCACAAGGCACGCTTTGTACCGCCCCTCCCATAGCGTACCCGTGCGCCGGTGGCGGCCATTGAACAATGCGACGTAGTTTCGTCCAAGCCGCTGCATCAGTTGCCCGATCCGTCCCGCTGCAGGTGGCGTGACTAGCAAGTGCACATGGTTGTCCATCAAGACGTAAGCGTGCAGCTGACAGCCTGTGGCGTGCAAGGCCTCATGCATCAGGTGCAGATAGCGCAATCGATCGCCATCATCCAGAAAGCAGGGCAACCGGTTGTTCCCCTGATAACGGGGTCAGGTTAACTTATCACTCGGCGGTGTTCGGTTTGCGTGGCCGATGAGCGGGCCTGACGCCGGCAAAGCGGTGGGTCTTGGCTTCGACCATTGTGCGGAAGGCGTCGTGGCCCAGGGCTCGCTGCTGCTGTAGATGAAGACGAATGTTGGCGAGCAGTTCGTCGGAGAGGGCTTCATTGAGCAGAGCACGGTACGCGTTGGATCGCTGGATCGGGTCGCTGCCAAGCGCAAGCCAACAGGGATGTGGTGTCAGCACGGAGTGCTTGCGTTGGCCTAGGTTGGCTGGGCAACTGGACCAGCGATACGTCGCCGGGTTGTCGGTCAGGCGAGCACGCACCGGATTGAGCTCAATGTAGCGATAGCAGCGAAGGACGTAGTCCGCACTGTCCACAAGACATGCCTTGTACCGGCCTTCCCACAGCGTGCCCGTGCGCCCGTGGCGGCCATTGAACAATGCGACGTAGTTTCGCCCAAGCCGTTGCATCAGTTGTCCGATGCGTCCCGCTGCAGGTGGCGTGACTAGCAAGTGCACATGGTTGTCCATCAAGACGTAAGCGTGCAGCTGGCAGCCTGTGGCGTGCAGGGCCTCATGCATCAGGTGCAGATAGCGCAATCGATCGCCATCATCCAGAAAGCACGGCAAGCGGTTGTTTCCGCGCTGCACGATGTGCTGCGGGATGCCGGGAAGGTCGATGCGTGGAAGTCTGGCCATGGCACAAGACTCGCAGCCAGGCATTGGTGCTGATAGCGAGGAAGCCCTGTCGAAAGTTGAGGCTGTAGCCTGAAATTTGCGTAGGAAGTGAACCTGACCCCGTTAGCGCCCGATACCTTGATCGCTGCGTTGCCGGCGTCGACGACATACCTACCAGTCGTCTATCGGGCGGGAGCATGGGGCTGCGGTAAGAATAGGCAAGGGTTGGGGGCGCTATGTAGTAGCTTTGTAGCGGCAAGGCCGGCAGAGATTCCAAGAGCAATCATGAGCACTGCAGCGTACTGGCGACGCGATCCAGGACTCACTGACGCGGGTGCCTCGTTGTGTTGCGTCCTCCTGGTAAGCATGTCGAGCTGTCGGGCTGCACTGTCCCAATCATTGCAATGAACTAAAACCTGATGCACTTCATCGGCGTCATTTATCTGCACTCTGTACAAGCGCTTGCTAGTCTCGTGATCGATTCGAGATTCAGTGAGCATCAAAGTGAGCGAATCGCAAAGTATCTTGTCCGTACCCGAGTAGAGGATTTCCATGGAGTGAACGCTCCCATTGGGCCGTGCAGAAAAAAACGCTGGCGGCTTGAGTGAATAGTGAGATAGGTAGCTGCATGACCGACTGAATGTTGCAGTCACGAATTTTATTGCTAAGACTAACGCGGTCAGGTTGACCTGACCCGCTAGAACAGACTTAAAACTAAGGTGCAAATTTTTCTTCTGTATCCACGTAAACCACCAATACCTCTTCGCCCGCATAGGGAACGGTGACTTTCGGCATCCAAAGCTCGGCTGGTGGGATGACAGCTTTCGCCATGGCGTCGCACCTAGCACTAATGCCACATCTGCGGATGGCAATGCGCGAGACGCCGCGGTGACTTAAAAAATCAACGCCGGGAGAATAAAATTGGCTTTCCGCCGGCATGCGATAGGTGATTTGGAGCGAGTTGGATCCCACCTTTGCAACTTTGACCGGCTGCACATCACTCTTCCTATAATCAGATCGCAGACTTACTTCTGCAGAAGCAGTCGAGATTGATAGCGAAAGTAATGCTGTCCCAAAAATGAGCCTAATTTTCATATCTAAGTTCATGCCAAGGTCTGGGATCCGTCTAGAAACGTTAGCACCTGCCATCTCGGTAAGCCAAAGCTAACCTCAAACGCCGGAAGCGAGCTACTTGCAAAGTGTTTGAATACTTACGTGTTGTCTCTGCTTGGCTGGTCGAAAGGCTGCTATGACCCAGGTCAATCAGACTTGCAACCTTGGTGCATCTTGCTTTTGACTCTGTTCCTGAGTTTCAGCACTCATCGCGAGTGCACGTGTCTGTTCGGCAGACTGCACGCGCGCTTGGCTTTGCTCAACCGAACTCTCCACCGCATCTGCCGTGCGCATTTGCTCACGGTGGTACACGGAGGTGGAAGGATCTCCCTGGACCAGGAAAACGTACTCGCCGGCGGCTGCCCGGGTGCCTGCTTGGCCAAGCACTACGCTGTCTACACGTTCCAGTCCCTGCTCTTTGGCAAGGGCATACAGGCTCCAGGTCATACGGTCACTTGCCGCATCGGGAGCACGATTCAGCGAATGATCGATCCGATGTACGCCATCCTGGATTTGAGCAAACATGGGATCGCTAGGCGATGGAGCCTGCGCGCTGAGCTTGAAACCATCGGATGATCCACGCGACGGCGCGGCCGGATCCTGTGGTATCAATGGCTGCCCACTCGTAGGAGGCGCGATTCTACGATCGTCCGCATCGAACCACTGCTTGCCGTCAAACCTGTATCCGCTGCGTACCGATGCCGCGCCGACGTCTTGATAAAGGTCTTCCCCAAAATCCGGGGCGTTGACTGTCTCACCTTGTGCGTTCTTCGGCAGAACAGGTTGAACGCCGCTGGCTTTCAGCAAGTTGCTGACAACGCCGTTGCTGTTGTTGTGCAGCGGGGAATATTCCAGTTGTGCGTGATTGATCTGATCCCCAGCCTTCAGGGCAGACTCAAGTTTTGTGGATAATTCCTGGTCAGAACCGCTCCAGGCAACGATGCGCTCGTGGCGTTCGCCCGGTGCGGGCCAGTCTGGTGCGGTGACTGTCGCTTTCACGATGTTGCCCTTGGCATCCCTCGCAAGAGCCGGCTCGGAGGGATCCAACTGGTTCAAAGGCACTGGCTCGTAGTTGCCGTTTTGTTTGAGCCGGTACCCAATTTCATAAGGGGCAATGTAAGGGGCTGTTTCAACTCGAATGTGCCCAAATTTCTCCGAGCCAAGAACTGTGCTCTCGGCAAAGTTCGCCAAGTCATTTCCCTCGGCTCTAGTGTCGGGTCCTCCACGTACTACGGTCTGGCTGCCATCCGATTTCTGAAAGAGCAGGTAAAGATGGCGGCGGTCACCAGCAACCTCGCTTGCCCCCACCAAAATTGTCGCCTTCCTCTGCTCATCCATGACTTATTCCTCAATATCTTGCGGTGCTCGATTCACTACCAGTTTGCTCAAGTAGATCCCGTCAGCAGAATGAAAGCCCACCATCCAGGTAACCGGCACAGCTGGCGCTGTCACCGATGGCTGCGCCTCTTTCACGGCAGGGGAAAGCGTGCACATTATTGACGCTTTGTAACCTGCGCCAGGAGAGCTCAACGCTTGGCAGTGAAATCCTAGATCCTCAAGGTTTTTCTGCGCGGCCATAATGGGCGAGCCTACCGGGTTGGCGGCTTGAAGCTGCTGCCTTGCTTTCGCGGCAGACTGCTGAGTATTAAAACCGGGCCGTGAGTCTTGCTGCATGGCAGAGCACCCTGATATGAAGAAGAGACTAGCAGCTGCTAGCAATGCTAAAGAGCTAAGGTTGGCGTGAGGATTCGTTTGCATGACTGACAGCTCCAACGCAATCACACAGATGGTCATCCATGCGTAGTTCGGTTGCAAGTATGCGCCCCAAGAGATAGCGGAGCTATGAAGTTACAGTGGCGGGCTGACCTGACCTAGCCTGGCCCCAATCTTATGCGTCAGCTGCTGCTGCGCCTTTCTCTTTGCCCTTTAGCGCCATGTCGAGCAAGTATTCATAGGTCTGCAGTTTACCCCTGGCCGACGTGGCAACCCAGCAGATCATCCAGAAGAACAACAGGAAAATACCCACCAGTGCTGTCAATGGAGACATCGCCAGAGGATTGCCACCAGCGCGCAGAACCAGGAAGAGCGATGCCGCAACCGGCAGAAGGCCTAGCTTGTCGATGCTTCCAGCCAATAGCGCAATGCGGCCCGCACGGCGTGTATGGCTGTAGCGAGCGTGGTCCAGCATTATTTGCAGGGTTGCTGCTGGATACCTTTTCAGCCAACTCACCTCCTGCATAAATTGCTCTAGCTGATGATCAGTGCGCATTGCTTGATCTACTGTCCATCGACGTAGATCACTCACAATCCCATAGATGCTAATTAGCATCAGGATGCCTGGCGCTACCAGCGCAACCCAGAAGCCAGCCGTTGCTGCCTTCTTGAGCAACTGGGGAGGAACATTGGTAAAGCTTAGGAACGAAGCAATGAGGGTCAGGGCGATTCCTAATGCCATAACGATGGCGGCGCCGCGCACGAGGCGGCTTGGGCTGGCAGTGTCGGCCGGAAACTCTGGTAGCGCGCGCAGGCGTTCTTCTAATGCCTTGAAGGTCAAGGGCACGCTCGGTACTACATCGCTACTTTCCATGACGCCTGCCATCGTGGGGTCGACGTCCCCCCGCTCTGAGTAGCGGCCGGGTTTAGAGTCCGGGGTTGATGATATCGGTGTTGGCCAGCTGTTGGGCATACGCAGATGGCGTCATGCCGCCAATGGCCTTCTTGGGTCGCTCCTCGTTGTATTCGCGTCGCCAGCGTTCGATCTCGGTACGCGCATGCAGCAGGGTTGGGAACCAGTGCTCGTTGAGGCATTCGTCGCGCAGCCGGCCATTGAACGATTCGACGTAGGCGTTCTGGTTTGGCTTGCCAGGCTGGATCAGCCGTAACTGCACGCCACGCGCATGTGCCCAGGCCACCATCGCTTTGCCGCAAAACTCCTTGCCGTTATCTGTGCGGATCACCTGTGGCAAGCCGCGACTGTGCGCCAGCCGATCCAGCACGCGTGTCACGCCATGGCCCGAGATTGCGCGCTCCACCTCGATGGCGATCGCTTCGTGGGTTGCATCGTCCACGATCACCAGACACTTGATCACTCGGCCTTCGGCGCTGCGGTCGAACACGAAATCCATCGACCACACCTGATTGGCCTGCGATGGCCGCAGCAGCGGCTGACGCTCTCCTATCAGCACCTTTTTGCGCTTGCGGCGCCGGACCTGCAGCTGCTGCTCGCGGTACAACCGCTCCACACGCTTGTAGTTCACGATGCGTCCTTCCTGTCGTAATTTGAGATAGATCATCCCCACACCATAACGGCGATGGCGATGCGCCAACGCACAGATGCGTTCGCGCAGTTCGACGTTGCGATCTTCGCGCGGGCAATATCGCAGCGCACTGGCGCTCATGCCGATCACTGCCAACGCACGACGCTCGCTGGCACCACGCCCGATCCACTCGCGCACCAGCATGCGACGCGCCGGTGCGCTCACCACTTTTTTCGCAGTGCATCCTTGATCAGGTCGTTCTCGAACAGCTGCTCGGCCAGCAACTTCTTCAGCCGCGCGTTCTCGGACTCAAGGTCCTTGAGCCGCTTGGCATCGGGCACGCTCATCCCGCCGAACTTGCTGCGCCACAGATAATAGGAAGCCTCGCTGAAGCCATGCCGCCGGCACAGGTCCTTGATCGCCACACCGGCATCAGCTTCGCGCAGGAAGCCGATGATCTGTTCTTCAGAAAAACGCTTCTTCACGTCCAATCTCCTCGAGTTAGGGAATTGGACTCCAAACTGAGGTGCTACTCAAAATCGGGGGGGCGTCGCTTAAACGGCAGGGAAGTAATTAAGCGAGCGACTCATGCAAGCCCGTGCGACGCTGTGCAATAGCGTGCCTGCTTCGCTTCCGTCACGATAATTTCTTCTTGAATGCGAGATGTTGGCGACGTCGCGTCAGCTGCGTCCGGACCTTTCCGTACCTGATGCGCGTCATCCAGCAGGGTGGGGATCGTTGTGGATCTTCTTGGCTGATGATCACCGGCATCACCAAAATGCCACGCACGATCTGGGTCACCGGGTAGGTTTGAAGGTGTGCTGGGCAGACCAAGTACATGTCGTCTGCGTGGGTGTCCTAGGGTAAGAGATTCGGGTGGTTCGATTGTCTCATCTGTTTTAACTCGCTCGTTTAATCTGCGGCGTTTTTCGGATTATTGCAGATAAGTTCGCGGCCACGTCCACTGGCGAGTGCGTATTTTGTAAGAATTTCTCTGTGGATCGATAGAGGTAATTTCCATGACAAGTAGTATCAATCGTTACTCATATAACCCAACTAATTTCCCTCAGTTTGAGCAACTGTCTGCCAGCCAGAACCAGGCCGAGCGAAGCCATCCTAGCGCTCCGCTCAAGGATCGCAGTCATGAAGAAGCGTTTCCCGTGCGCCTGGCATCTACACGGATAAAGAGATCCTCCGGAGCAGGTCGGGAGTTCGCATTGAACCGAAATAAGCCGATCAAGGGCGTTGGCTACTCGACCCAGCCTGCTGTAACAGCTTCAACCGGGACCTCTAAGCCTGGGGTTCTCTGCATGACTGACGGGATGGACCTTTGCGTTGGGGTTGCGGTCGGGGGAGAAAAACCCTCCCAGAATGCAGGCAAGGCGCGGGTGTTCCATGTTATGCCCGAAAATCGCAGAGCGCAGTGGGAAATTAAAAGCTATATTGAGAGTCTTCGTTCGCAGGGGTATGCCGCTAAAGCAGCAATCCATGGAGGCGATAGTAGCTCTCGCTCAAGCGTCTCAAAGATTCAAGCCATTGAGGCAACCCTTGGGGCGATGGACGTACCGATTGAATTTAGCAGCACCGGTGCTGGTGCCAATAATGGCAACGGCCCGCTGGGCGCCGTCGTAGAAGAAAACGGAACTGTAAGGTTCGTAACAAATCTCGTTAAGTAGTCATCTGGCGGATTAGCTCCACGTGCAGGGGCTAGTCCGCCATTCCAGCACTCTGTCTACTTATTGATCAACGGCGCGGCTTGCCGGGCCGATATGCTTTTGCTTCAGTGTCAGCGTGGACCACTGCGACCGTTCGCCCACATCCGATCAAGCGAATTTCGGCATCTGGGGATCAGCCATTGGCATGGCAGTTTTTGTCTAGGAATCGTATGTGTCACTGGCGCCACATTTGCGGGTAACGGTGCGCAAATTCCGTCTTCGTTAGAATCGATTCCTGGGAAATCAAGAAATTCGGCTGGTAGGGGTTAACGAGATGTTGCATTGCGTCCTGCTGCCCAGCTACAGCAGATCCCAGCCGACACATGTGCACGCATAGGGCGGGGACTCTGAGCATGCTTACAGCGCTGAGTGCGCCCGGTTGGCCTTCAAACCCTCAAGCGCTGCTAAAAAATGACATGCCAGCGCGTAAATGGATTGACGCCCACTACGCTTGCGACGTAGGGCGAATCACCAGGCTGCCGACCTCGACATCCTCTGGCTGATCGATCGCATCGGCGATGGCGTGCGCGATGGCCTTGGCAGGCAGGCCGCTTGCCTCGGACTGCGCCTGCAGGGTTTGCCGCAGCGTTGGGTCGCTCACGGTCGGTTACCAGTCGCCGAGCGCGTTCAGCCATGCATTCAAGCGCATGTTCGGGGCGGCACCCAGGCGCTTGGTGAGGCCGGGCGAGAGATAGCGCAGCAAGCAGCCGGTTGTGGCGATCATCCGGAGCCTTGTTTGCCTGTCCTGCGGCGCTGCCTGGAGAGGCGACCGTTGAAGTAGGCCTTGCGCGCGTCAACGCATGCGCGTGGAGCATGCCTGGCGGCCGCCACGCTGATGCGGGGCGTCCTCACACCGCACTGCGCAGCGGTGCATACAGTGGCCTGCGCACCACCGCAATCGCTCGCGCTGCAGTGCGGGCTCATCCATGCGCGACGCCAACACACTGTTGGTCTCATACAGAGGAACTGCCATGTCTATCGAACGGGAGCAGACCCATGCCAACCATTCGCGCCGTCTGGTGCTACGCACCGCACTGCTGGGCAGCGCTGCGATGATCTGCGCCGGCGCAACGGCCAACGATGCGCGTCCGGCAAGCGCGCGGCGCGACAAGGTGGCCTCAGCTACAGCGCAACTGACGCTAGGCATGTTGGTGTTCGAGGGCTTCCAACTGCTGGATGTGTTCGGGCCGCTGGATATGTTCGGCAATCTGGAAGGCAAGGTGAGGATCGTGATGCTCGGCGAACGTGTCGGCGCAGTCGCCAGTAGCGCCGGCCCAACGGTTGCGGTGGAATACGCGCTGGATTCGGCGCCCCCAGTCGACATCCTGATGGTGCCGGGCGGCATGGGCACGCGCCGCGAGGTGGACAACGCCGCGTTGGTTGCTGGCATTGCGCGCCTGGCGCACACGGCCCCGCATGTGGCCAGCATCTGTACTGGCGCCGCATTGCTTGCGCGCGCCGGCCTGCTGGATGGGCGGCGCGCCACCACCAACAAGCGCGCCTTCGCCTGGGTGACGTCGCAGGGCCCGAAGGCGGAGTGGGTGAAGCGTGCGCGCTGGGTGGAGGATGGACATCTATTCACGTCCTCAGGCGTGTCCGCTGGAACGGACATGGCGCTGGCGCTCATTGCGAAGATCTTCGGCCACGACGCTGCCAAGGAAGTCGCCAGCATCGCGGAGCACGTCTGGAACGAAGATGCCGGCGACGACCCGTTTGCCACCGCCCTCGCTACCGGCTGAGTGGTGGATGCGCTGAGACTGTCCTGTTGATCCGGCTCAGCGGCAAGATGCGACCGTAGCCGCAATGCACCAGGTGGGGCCAGGCTGCGCGCTGATGGAGCGCCGTGCAGCGCTTGATCCTGGTCCACCTGTCTACCAGCCCGCAGCAAGGAGCCGCGCCCCCATGCCATTGGCCATCTTCCGTCGTTACCTTTCGTTCGCGGCCGCCGTTGCCGTTGCCACGCTTGCAGGATGCGGCATGACCAAGCCCCCGATTTCAAAAAAGCAGTTTTCGCAGAATGTTGCGGCACTGCTTGCAGGTAAGGAATCGGCTGTTGTCGAAGCCGGGAAACTGGCCGATGTTGCCTGGAGTCGGCTGTGCTTCGAGCGCGAGGACAGTTTGTTGCTCACGTTCGATCAGGGCGGTGAGACATCCGTACTGCCGTTGCCTTACGAAGAGTTCTTCGTTGATGAAGCCCATGTAGCCAATTCGCTGGAAAATAGCTGCATCACACCGGCCGACCGCATCCTGGTCAAGAGAAAATATTCGGGCGATCACGGGCGTATCGAGTTTCAAAAGGCGACGCAGGAGGGCTGAGCCATGGCCGAGGTCACCGATTCGAACGGTGCCAGCGCGGCCATGGCGGCGACCATGTTCAGACGGATTCACATGCGCGCAGGTGATTGAGCAGGAGGACGTGCTGCACTGGTGGCATCGGCATATCGCGCCGCCCCCGGTCCCATTGCTGCAGGAATGGGCTCAGATACGCGCGATGCCAGGCATTTTGTCGTGTGCGCGCGGCATGGCGTGCGCGCACGCGCTCAACCACCGCTGCCGCACCGACGTCGTCCCCATGTTCCAGATGGTGGAACACAAACGCCAGTAATGTGCTTTCGGGACTGGCAAGCAGCACATCCTGGGCGATTGCCCCGGTGCTGTGGCCTTCCTCCATCATGCGCATGACCATCTCGAGGTCGCGATCGAAGGATGGCCCGGACAACTGCTGCGCGATCACATCGAAGTAGTACACGTCCAGGGCAGGGAGGGCAGCGGCCAGACGGTCGAAGGCGTTGCCTAGCTGCGCATCGCTGTGAGCCGGGTCCAGTCTTAAGCCGCCATACGTGCCGATGTCCTTGGGGTTGAGCACATGCTCGCCGAGCAGCGGTGCGGCACGATCGTATATGTGCAGGTCGTGCAGTTGGGTGGTTGCCGAACGTTGCTGCCAGTCCAGCAGCCGGGCGTGCTGCAGGCCTGCCTGGACAATCAACTCCCCACACGTCGCGTCGTGGGTGGCCCACAGACACTGGCGGCTGCCGTCGCGGTCGCGGGTCCAACACCATGGATGCTCAGGTGGCGCGGCAACCGGCGACCAACCTGCCTGCTGCAGCGCGGCGCTCAGGCGCTGCTCCACCAGCATCGGGATCAGTTCCTGCACGCGTGCGAGCTGGCGCCGGGTCCTGTTGCGTGCGGCCAGCAAGGCAGTGGGCGTGCGCTTGGGCTGCAAGAAGAAGCGCAAGCCGGCGTTTTGCTCGATCTCGCCAGGCTCCTGGCTCTCGCTGAGGTGAGGCAGCGCGAGATCTTCCGACACGCCGCGCCGGCGCTTGAGTCCACGCCGCGCGGCGATGCCACCGATCGCCTGCAGGTCGTCGCAGGCGACAAGACCGTCCAGCGACGACGCCAGGCCGTCCTCGGCGGTGAATGTGGCGTCGAGCCAGCCGTTGACCAGCAGGCCATAGAAGTTGGTGAACAACTCGCCATCGTTGGCCTGATCGGCAAGCGTCAGCACGGCACGGAACAAGGCGGAAACCGGCATGGCGTGGCCGGTTCCCGTTTGCTGGTAGAGCACGGATGCGTTTTCTTCCAGGTGTAGATAGCCCGTGCCATGATCGCTCTCCAACCAGCACGATGTCTCGGCAGCCCTCGCTTGGGCGCGCAGCGCCGCATCGTCGATGGCCTCCAGCGGCGTGCGCACCAGCACGTCGTGGCGCAGCAGCACCTCATGCATGCGCAGCCAGGTCAGGCCGGTGTCGTAGCGTGCCTGCAGGTGGAGCAAGGCGTGGATGAGCGCGGCCTGGTGCGCGGCGTTTTGCGTACTGCGATCGACCAGGTGGATGGCGCGTTCGATCACGTCCTCGATCGCGTGCTGTGACATGGGCAACGTCCTTGCTGGGGGCCGCGACAATACGCACCATCGTAGCGGCTCGCGACAACCGATCAACGACTTCGCCGGCCTGCAGCATTTTGCGAGTGCACTTAAGTCCGCCTCTGGTGCCCATGTGAGTTGTCGCTAGCTCTGTGCAAGGCCGCTAACAGGCATTGGCTTTACCTGCTGGAAATCGCGTCTTCAACGGTGTGTCGTGATGACGTGAAGGGTGCGTGGTTGCGTGCTCTTGAAAGAATCCGCAGCCTCGTGGATCACAGCGCGGCGACGACCTAGCGCCGATCATTGCCTGCATGAATATCGGGAACCAGATCACGGCGCGCACCGTAACCGTCACCTCGGGCGACACCGGGCGCGCGCACAGTGAAGTCAGTGTGGAGTTGTCGGCGCGCCCTGATCCGCGGTGGCAATCGTGCTTCCACTTCGTCGTGCAGGGCCGCGATGGGTTCTACATGGAAGGCCGCCCCATCTTCGACCAGTCAAACTTCGAAGGTGTCGTGCCAGCCGGGCAGGTAGATGCCTTTCGGCACGAATTGCCGGAGGTTTTGGCCTTGACCAACACGCTTGCGCGCGCGCAAGCCATCAAGGATGCGGATCGGCGATAGCGCAGAGCCCGCGACGCCTGCCGGGACGATTGCAGCGTGAGTCGGCCAAGCACCGCGCGGCAAAAACTGCACAAGGCGCGGGTTCATCTGCTCTGCCACTGGAAGGAAGCTTCTTCCTTCTTGCGTAGATGCCAATGCAGGCGCGCCCGGCTGTTCGGAACACCTCTGTCCCCGCTTTACATCGTCAGCTGCCGCTCAACAGCGAGGGCTGTCTGGAGACGGTGCGAACATGGCCGGTTTCTGTGTCGAAGGATGCAGAGCGTTGCGGCCACATCGCGGGCAAAAGCGCATCGCTCGGCCAGGCAGATGTGATGCCTTCGGTGATATGTGCCTCACTTTGGGCGTGGCACTTGCACCGGAGTTCAAGACTTCACGCAACCTGCCGTTAATCCACGCTCACCAGAAGGTTCGATGGAACTGTGGAGGCTGTGTTGAACGTGATGATTCGATTGCTCGTTGTGTCCTTGGCGGCTGCGTGTGTCGCCCCCGTACTGGCTGCCGAACAAGCGCCTGCGCAGATCGATGGCACGGGTGCGCGCATCCGGATGTTTGGTCAGAACGGCGTGGGAATCGTGTTGTACAAGGACGCTGTGTGTACCGCCACGTATGGCGAGAAGGTGCGTGCGTCCGGTTCGTTGGGGAGCGCGTTCGGCTCGCTGATGGGGTCGGTGAAGAACCAGGCGATCGGCATTCCGGAGACCCAGAACACGCGCAACCTGCACGAGCGCAAGATGATCGGTTCCAAGCCGTTCTACAAGGAATATGCGATCGAAGCCGGCAAGCCGGTGGTGGTGGAAGCCGGTGCCAGTTCGCCGGCGCATTGGACCAGCACGCCGGGCTTCAAAAGCGGTTGGACATGCGGGCCGTTGCTGGCATCCACCTTTGTTCCGGAGGCGGGTGCCGATTACGAGGTTGCGTTGGACCTGGACTTTCGCAACTCGGTCTGCACCTTGGCGGTCAAACGGGTTGCCGTTGATGGACAGGTAACTCCTGTCGATGTGGCGCCCGTCTCCAAAGACTGCAAATAATCTCTCGCGTTGCATCAGCTCAGGATGTGGCCAGCGATGATGCAGGCCAATGACGAGACGTTGGCCTGCGTGATTGCAGCACGCGGGCAAAAAAGCAGGAATGGCATCCCTGACGACAGACGTGGCTAGATGGACGACGAGTCGTTGATGCTGTCTGCCGCCTCTGCACGGATATGCTGACGATATGGTCGACGCGTTTCTTGCACGCACTTGCAGTCTGTGTCACTGCGCATCGCGCCAACAGCGCCGGATGCCCGACAGCGTCAACCGAACACCGTTTTTGCTGGTGGTGAGGAATGCGCATGCCGGTATGGATCGCCAGGCCCCGTCATCGCGCCTCACCAATCGGTCGGCGCGTAATCCTTCAAGAACTGCCCCCACACATGTTCGCCGGTGTTGAAGCCGTGGATGATCGGGTCGACGATACGCGCGGCGCCGTCGACGATATCCAGCGGTGGGTGGAAACGTTCTTGCTGCACCTTGAGCGCGGCGATCTCTGCCGGGTCTTCGTCGGTGACCCAGCCGGTGTCCACACTGTTCATATGGATGCCGTCGTTCTGGTAATCGGCCGCCGAGGTGCGCGTCATCATGTTCAACGCGGCCTTGGCCATGTTGGTGTGCGGGTGGCGCGTGGTCTTGAAGTTGCGATAGAACTGGCCTTCCATCGCCGAGACATTGACGATGTGCTTGTCGCGTTCGGGCGTGCGCAGCATCAGCGGCTTGAGACGCGCATTGATGATGAAGGGCGCGATGGCGTTGACCAGCTGCGTTTCCAACAGCTCCACCGACGGCACTTCGGCCATCAGCAGGCGCCAGGAATTGCGGCCGCGCAGATCGACCTGCTGCAGGTCCTGATCCAGTCGCCCATCAGGAAACAGATGCTGCTGGCCTACCAGCTCGTCGTCCAGCAACGCGATCTGCGAGAGTTCGGCGGCACGGGTGAGGCCGTCGGCGCTGTCGAGCCCACGGCCATGCACCGCGGGTAACGCGGTGGCCGAGGCATCGCGGAGCAACTCCGGGGTGCGCAGGCCTTCGTAATGACCGACAAGATTCCGCACGGTCTCCGGCAGCTCGTGCAATGCGGCGGTTTCGCCGGCCATCATGTGGGCGTAGAACTGCGGCGGGCGACGCACGGTCTGGCAGGCGTTGTTGATGATGAAATCCAGCCGCTCGCGCGTGGCCAGCAGTTCATTGCAGAACGCTTCCACGCTGGGGGTATGGCGCAGGTCCAAGCCGAACACCTGCAGGCGATGACCCCACTGCGCGAAGTCCGGTTCCTGCGCATAGCGCGCGGCCGAATCGCGCGGGAAGCGCGTGGTGACGATCAACTCTGCCCCGGCGCGCAGCAACTTCAACCCCGCCTGGTAGCCGATCTTGACGCGCCCGCCGGTCAGCAGGGCGACGCGCCCGCGCAGGTCGGCGGTTTCGGTGCGCTTGAAGAAGTTCACCTCCGCACAGGTGGGGCACATCTGGTCGTAGAAATGATGCAGCTCGGTGAACTTCTGCTTGCAGACATAGCAATGGCGCAGCTCGGGCGAATGCGTGGGCTCCGCCGCGGCAGTGGCGTTTTCGCCGTTGTGGGCGTCGTGCAGGCCGGCGGCATGCGGCGGGAAATAGTTTGGCGTGCTGAACACCGGTTTGCGTCGTAGTGCGCGGATACCGCGTTGTTCC
The DNA here is from genome assembly GCF_041481705.2 of Xanthomonas sp. NCPPB 1062. NCBI lineage: Bacteria > Pseudomonadati > Pseudomonadota > Gammaproteobacteria > Lysobacterales > Lysobacteraceae > Xanthomonas > Xanthomonas sp. NCPPB 1062. The sequence continues at coordinate 685,756 of NZ_CM192987.1, forward strand.
AGCAACGCTTCGGCCTTGCGCACCTTTTCCTGGTGGCGCTCTCGCTCTCGCTGCTTGAGCAACTGCCGCCGCGCCTTCGGCTCGGGGTGATAGACCTTGGCAACCACTTGATGCAGCCGCACGCGGTCGGCTTCGGGCAGGGTGTCCAGTACGCTGCGGTCGGCGTCGATGGCCTCCAGCACGTCCAGGGCCGCGCGCAGGCGGTCGGTCAGGGGCAGCTCGTCGTTGGGCACGGGTGGGGCGTTGGTGTTCAAGGCAGATCCGGAATGGGCGGCTGGCAACGCAGGCACGATGGCCGGCAGCCAGCAGGCGAAGACGATGACAGGAGCAGGCGGGCAGGGCGCCGCTGCGCTTGGCCGCTGGGCGGGATGTCGGCAGGCGGACATTTTCGCCGATTGTGGGTGGCTGGCGCCAATACGGGCGGCTGAGCGGGTCAGCCAGGCTGTTGCCGCGCGCTCGGCTGGCGGCCTTGGGCGCTCCATGAGCGACGAGCTGTCGGTGAACGTCCCCCAGCTGCGGGCAGGATGCGACTGGCCGGATGTTTGGGTAATCTTCCGCCACACCGGCGCGAATTGGCGCCCGGGGCATTCAAGGGGACATCGATGAAGACTTCCATGCTGGCCATCGGGCTGGCCGGCTTGCTGTGTGCGTGCACCGTTGTGTCGCCCGATCCGGGGCAGCAGGCCGTGTTGGTGGATAAGCCCTTGTTCTTCGGCAAGGGCGGCATCCGCCTGGACGATGTGCGCGATCCCGGGCGCACTTACACCTGGCTGACCACGTCGGCCAGCTATGTGGATGTGACGCCGCAAACCGTGCAGGTGGCATTCGACGATTTTTCCTCCAGCGACAACATCCTGTTGGACTTCTCCACCCAGATCCAATACAGGATTACTGCGCCGGCGCTGCTGTTGTCCAGGTTTGGGCAGGATTGGTTCAAGAACAACGTGGCCAGCCAGTACGCGTCCATCGTGCGCGACCAGGTCAAGCGCTACGACATGACTAAGATGATGAGCGACCCGGACACCGCCAGAAAGATCGACGATTCGGTGACGCAAAACGTCAGTGCCTTGGTCAAGGAGCAAGGCCTGCCGATCCAGATCCAGAACATCACCTTGGGCCGCGCACGTCCGAATCCGGATGTGTTGCAACAGATGAATCTGACTGCCGCGCAGCAACAGCGGGTCAAGACCCTGGTGGAGGCGACCACCGCAGAACGGCAGCGCGAGCAGGAGCAAGAGGCCAAGGCCGACGCCGACAACGCGTACCGCAACCGCATGGGGCTGACGCCGGAGCAGTACCTGGCCAGCCAGATCGCCGAGCTCAATGCCGAGGCCTGCAAGAAAGCGCAGGCGTGCTACATGGTGCCATCGGGAACGGCGGTGATTGCAAGATAGGTGCGTCTTGCCTGCCGCCAGGCGCACGCACCGGGTGATGCGCCTGCCTGCATTCTTCCACGGTGATCGCGTGCCACGCTCGCGCACCATCGCGCTGCTCACGCAGCCTGCAACATCGCTGGGCTACGGTCGCCAGTGAGTGTCGCGGCGGGAGAAAGCACGATGGGTCTGTTGGTCGATGGCAAATGGCAGGACAGGTGGTATGACACCAGCAAGAGCGAGGGGCGGTTCGAGCGCTCGCAGTCGCAGTTTCGCAATTGGGTCACGCGCGATGGCAGCGCCGGGCCGCATGGCCAGGGCGGGTTCCAGGCGGCTTCGGGGCGTTATCACCTGTATGTGTCGCTCGCCTGCCCATGGGCGCACCGCACGCTGATCTTCCGGCGCCTGAAAGGGCTGGAGTCGATGATCGACGTGTCCATCGTGCACTGGCTGATGCGCGAAAACGGCTGGACCTTCGCCGATGGGCCAGGCGTGGTCGGCGACACCGAGAGTCACGCGCAATATCTGTACGAGGTGTATCTCAAGGCCGACCCGCATTACTCGGGCCGGGTCACGGTGCCGGTGTTGTGGGACCGCGAGCGCAAGACCGTGGTCAGCAACGAGTCGGCAGACATCATCCGCATGTTCAATAGCGCCTTCGACGCGATTGGCGCTGCAGACGGTGATTTCTACCCGCAGCCGCTGCGCGAGCAGATCGATGCGGTGAATGCGCGTGTCTATGACACCGTCAACAACGGGGTCTACAAGGCGGGCTTTGCGACCACCCAGGCGGCCTATGACGAAGCGGTGGTGCCGTTGTTCGAAAGCCTGGACTGGCTGGAGGCGCGCCTGAGCGCACAACGCTATCTCTGCGGCGACCGGCTCACCGAAGCCGACTGGCGCCTGTTCACCACACTGGTGCGGTTCGATGCGGTGTACGTGGGGCACTTCAAATGCAATCTCCGGCGCATTGCCGACTACCCGCAGCTGTCTGGATTCCTGCGCGAGCTCTACCAGATGCCGGGGATTGCCGACACCGTGAACTTCCAGCACATCAAGGGGCATTACTACCAGAGCCACGACACCATCAACCCCACCGGTATCGTCCCGATGGGGCCGCTACTGGATCTGGATGCGCCTCATGGGCGTGGCGGCTGATTCGCATGGTCGCCATGGCACGGCGGGTAAGGTGGCGTATGCTGCGCACCCGCGCGATCAACAGGCGACGTCATGCTCAATCATGTCATGGTAGGAACGAACGATATCGCGCGTGCGCGAGCGTTCTACGATGCATTGCTAGGAGGTGTCTTCGGTGCGCCTGCGCCGTTCGTCAATCAGGCAGCAAGCGGGCACACCCGCCTGTTCTACCGGCATGCAGGCAGCACTTTTTGTGTGAGCGAGCCGATCAACGACGAACCCGCCAGCCCGGGTAACGGTGCAACGGTTGGCTTCAAGTGCGACTCGCCGGAACAAGTGCAGCACTTTCATGACAGCGCGGTCGCTGCCGGCGGCATTTCCATCGAAAGACCGCCCGGTTTGCGTGAGAGCAGTATGGGGCCGACGTGGTTGGCGTACGTGCGCGACCCTGATGGAAACAAGCTGTGTGCGATCTATCGCCCGGCGTGAGCAAGGTCTGTTACGCGGTCTGTCACAGGCATAATTTGCTGAGTTGATAGCGGCGACGGAGCGCTATGCGAGCACGGCCTGCGCAACCCGTGGCAGGCCTTCAAGCATCATGCATGGATCCGTGGAGATGCGTTATCGCTTGGCCGCATCGCGCATGATCAGCGTCGCCGCGCCTACCGTGATCGCGTCTTCGACCACGCCGGTGCTGGTTTGGCCGTAACGCTCGATCGCGCGCATGCGTGCATTGAAGGTGAGATAGGCGGCGGCAACGGCCGTCGTCGCACCGAGCAGCGCGGCGATGCCGCGTTGTTCGCGCGGCGCCAATGCAGTGCCGACGATCACACCGGTGGCGATGCGCGCAATCATGCCGGGCAGCACGATGCGGTCGGGCGCGGTCTTCATCTTGTCGCCGGCCAGCTCGCCGCCAGCCAATGCCAACATGCCGGCCGATGCCAGTGGGTTGGCGAGCAATGCCGGCGCGCCATTGTCGGCAGGGAGATTGCCGGTGCGTGCAGCATTGGCGACGGCGGCCAGCGGCGTCATCGACCGCATGCCGGCGACGGCGCCCATCAGGATGGAGTGGATCAAAGCCATGTGCACCTCTGCATGTGCTCGACCATCGCAGGCGGAATGCCTGCGCGTGGCACGCTGTTATCGATCTGCGCAGACTAGGGCGTGGCGTGTGTGGGAGTTGGCAAGATGTTGTGCACGCTGCGCATCGGTTGTGCTCGCATGCCGGCCGCTGCCATGCGCAAACCGCTGGCGCAGCAACCGGTGGTGTCCGTGGCTGACCGCTGCGGTGCATGCCGTTGCCTTGGGCACTTCAATATCCCGAGGCCATGCCTTGTGTCAGCGCTCGCTCTGATCGGCAGCCTTGCTCCCGAGCAATACCTTCAAGCCGTGGGTGATGCCGCGCGGCCCGATGCTCAGGTGGTCCTCATCGTTGAGAACCTCAAGCGTGAGATGCAACGACGGATAGCCACGCGCACGCAACGCACGCGCCATGTTCTGGGTATCGATGACCATGTCGTAGGTCTGGTGATAACGCACTTGCTCGTACTCGCCGACGTACATGTACACCTGCGCCGGCAGATCGCGATGCGTGGCTGCAAAGGTCGTTTCCTGCGCCACCATGGCATGTTCGCCATACCAGTACGACGGGCTCCCGAGGATATAGCCAGAAAACATCTCCGGGCTGCTGAGCAGGATGTCCGTGCCGAGCAGGCCGCCGTACGAATGCCCCAGATACAGGCGCCGCTGTTCGTCGGTTCGGTAGTGGTTGGCCACAAACGGCAAGACCTGCTCGCGCAGGTAGCGGATATAGGCAGCGCTCTTGCCGTGGGTCGCCACCGGCGCCGCGTTAGGGCCGTCTTCCGGCGTCGGCGTATAGTCGCGCCTGCGGCTGGGCATGGGTTCCTCGCCGACGGCGTAGGACAGCCCAACCAGGATGAAATCCTCGATGGCCGGGCCTTCGCCATTCAAGCGACGTGCGATCTGTTTGACCAGCGCAAACGCGTAGTCGCCGTCGGTGGCATACAGCACCGGGTAACGCCGCTGCGGATTTTCCGCATAAGCGCGTGGCAGGGCGACGAAGACCTGATAGCGACGCCCCGAGACTGGATCCGGTACGTCCCAGACCTGCGTATCGGCCAGCTCATAAGGGTGGCCCTCGCCACGCTGGCTGCCCGGGGCATGGGCAGGCGTGCGCACTGCGACCGCTGCCTGCGGCGTTGCTGCTTTAGCCGGCGTCGGCGCTGGTGCCTTGCCGCAGCCGACCAACAGCGCGATCCCTAATCCTGCCAACATCGCATTCTTCAAAGCAGTCTCCTGCAGGGTTACCCTGGAATCGTCTGGGGACATCGGCACGCGGCGTTTAGTTCAGTCGACCGATCGAGGTCAACGCCGCCGTCGTGGCCATATCGTTCGGATTGGTGCCCGGCATGTCCTGCGGCACAGGCATGCCCTTGCTGCGGTAGAAATCGATCCAGTATGGCGAAATCTTGCCGGTCTGCAGGTTCTTGAAGTTCATCGGTTGCAGGGCGAACACGTGATGCGCGCGGAAGGCGCGCTCGATGAAATCCGAGCAGTAATAGCGGTTGTCGTCCTGCACGTAAGTGTCGTTGTAGGGCTTGCCAAGCATGCGCCATGCCTGGGCAATGGCATCGGGGATGGCAGGACGATGTTCGGGGGTGAGCCGATACACGAAGATCTGCCGCTGCTTGGCGGTGGCCTCATCGATGAATGCCTGCAGTGGCTGCTCGCGCGAACCGTATTCGTCGGCATGCAGCACCACCGCAACGTCGCCTGCATGCGCCACCAGCGCGACATGGTCGAAGCTGGGTTGCCCCTGGGTGGCAGTTGCATCGTCGATGGCGCCGCTGAGGCCAGTGTGCGCCGCAGTGACGAACAGCAGATCGCCATCGCGCACCTTCAGCGCCAGCGCCGTGGCGGGCAATAAGGCAACCAGCAGGAACAACAGCAGTGCGATGCGCATGGTGCGAGGCTTGAGGACGACGGAGCCGGCATTATCGCCGGGATGTGCGGCGGCGGTGCCAAACGCATGTGGGCACTGGGCACGTATCACGCGCATCGGTCGCAAGGCGCATGCGCTTGCCTGGCCATTTAACCTCAGTGTCGTTGGGTTGGACTGTAGACTGGCCTTGCCAGCGGGCGTCGCCGCCGCCATCGCGTCGCGGCAATCCCTGTCCGTCTGGAGTGTTGTATGCGTGTGTCTTCTGCGTTGTCGCCGATCGGCCGTCTGTTTGCGTTGGCTGCATTTTTCGAAGGGCTGACCTGGGCCGGATTGTTGGTCGGCATGTTTCTGAAGTATGGGCTGCAGAGCACCGAGCTCGTGGTCTGGGTATTCGGGCGCCTGCATGGCGCGGCGTTCCTGTTCTATGTCGCGGTCAGCGTGATTGCCGCACTGCGGCTGCGCTGGCCGTGGTGGGTATGGGCCTTGAGTCTGCTGGCGGCGTTGCCGCCGCTGGTGACGGTGCCGCTGGAGATGTGGTTCCGGCGTCTCGGCTTGCTGGGCCAGCGGCAACCTGTTGCGCACTGAACCGTTGCGCGCCCGGCGCGCGCAGCCCCCTGGCAGCACGTTCGCCGCTGACACCGGCCAATCCGATCAAGATGCCGGTGCTTCTTATGGCCGGTGGCAAGGACGAGCGCGCCGGTCGAACACACCCAACGGATGGAGTGCGCACTCAAGGATGCCCGCGTAATCGCTGTACTTCCCCAACGAGGGCTACGGGTTCTTCATCGAGCCGCATCGACGCGGGTACGACACGCGCGTGCTGGCGTTTTTGAGGAAGCACTTGGGTGGCAGTACGGCCAAGCGAGTGGCCGCCGTGTCATCCGGGTCTAACCGGATGACACATGTGGTGCGGCGCCTAGGCGCGATGACGCGTTAGCTGCGGACATGGCGCAGCAGCGGCCACCGTACCGCCTGTACGCCGCTCAATTGGCCGGCATCGGCTGCATCTGATACTGCGCCGGCGGGGTCGCACCGAGCAGGTACTGCACGAAGTAATCCCAGCGACGGCGGGTGACGTACGGGGTGAGATCGCCGTAGCCGTGCTTGGCGTTGGGCAGCATCAGCATGTCGAAGTTCTTGTTGGCCTTGATCAAGGCATCGGCCACCAGCAAGGTGAGGTACGGCGGCACGTTGTCGTCCAGCGTACCGTGCACCAGCATCAGCCGGCCCTTGAGCTTGCTGGCGTGATTGGCGTTGGCCTGGTCGTCGTAATTGGAGGTGCCGTCGGTGTTGACGATGTGCTCGCCGTGATACTTCTCGGCCCAATCGTCTTCGTAGCCGCGATTGTCGTGGTTGCCGCTTTCCGACCAGGCCACCTTGAAGAAATCCGGATAACGCAGCATCGCGCCGGTCGAGGCGTTGCCGCCGCCGGAATGGCCCCAGATGCCGACGCGATCCAGATCGATCCAGGGATAACGTTGACCCAGCTCCTTCAAGCCGGCGACCTGATCGGGCAAGGTGTTGTCGCCCATGTCGGCGTACCAGGTGTCGTGGAAGGTCTTGGAGCGCCACGGCGTGCCCATGCCATCGATGGCAATGACGATAAAGCCCAGTTCGGCCAGCGATTGATTGTCGCCATGGCCGGCGAGAAAGCTGCGCCCGCGCACCGAGCCGGTCTGCGGGCCGGGGTAGACGTAATCGATGACCGGGTACTTGCGCGTCGGGTCGAAGTTGGTGGGTTTGAACATCAAGCCGTACAACGTGGTCTTGCCATCGCGTGCCTTCACTGTGATGGGTTCCGGCGGTACCCAGCCGGCCGCCTTGAGGCGGGTGATATCGGCGGTGGCGATCGTGCTGACGGTGCGGCCGTCGCCGGCTTCGCGCAGCAACGTGACCGGCGGCGTGACCGAGGTGGAATAGGTGTCGACAAAACGTGCACCGTCGGGCGACAGCGCGATGCTGTGATTGGCCGGTTCCGGCGTGAGCAACACCGGATCGCCGCCATCCAGGCTGACTTTCCACAGCTGCTGGTAGTACGGGTCCACGCCTGCGCTGCGGCCGACGCCGACAAACCATGCGGTGCGCGTGACCGGGTCCACGCGCAGCAATTCGGTGACGTTGCCTTCGCCGGTGGTGATGGCGCGCTTGGGTTTGCCGGTGGCCAGATCGTAGAGATACAGCTGGCCCCAGTCGCTGCGTTCGGAGAACCACACCGCCTCGTTGCTGGCCGGCAGATACGCCCAGTTGGCGGCGACCTGGCCGCTTTCGTAATAGGTCTTGACGGTTTCGTCGAAGGCGGTGCGCACCGCGCCGGTGCTGGCATCGGCGATACGCAACCAGGTCTGCTTGTGGAAGCGCGAGGTGGAGGCGAATGCCAGCGTCTTGCTGTCCGGTGCCCACTTCACGTCGTCCCACAGGCCAGGCGAGCAACTCACGTCGTCGCAGAGCGTGGAGCGATGTTGATCCGGCGGTGTTTTCAGGCGCAGCACGCTGCGGGTGGGCACGTCGATGATGACGCGCTCGATCATGGTCACGTCCTTGTCGCCGGCCAGCGGATATTTCCACGCCCGCAGTTCCGGATGTCCCAGCTTGGTGCTGACCAGGTACATGTCGCCGGTCTTGCGCTGGTCCTGCTGGAAGGTGGCGATCTTGCGGGAGTCCGGCGACCACGCCAAGATGGCATTGTCCGTGTGCTGCCAGCCGGCGTTATCGGTGGCGTAACCGAAGTTTTCCACGCCATCGCGGGTGAGCTGGGTTTCCTGGCCGCTGGCAAGATCGCGTATCCACAGGTTCCAGTCGCGTATGAAGGCTTCGCTGCGCTTGTCCGGCGACAGCACGCCCGGTTCCGGTTTGTCCTTGGCGTACAGCTTGCTGCAACGCGCACGCGCATCGCAGACCACGGCGGTGTCGCGCACGTTGAGGCGGTAGCGACCATCGGCGGTGACCTTGACCACCGGTGCGAAGGTGTTGGCCTTGAGCGGCTTGTCGCCGGTCTTCAATAGCTTGTTGAGCGAAGCAACCAGCGCAGCCTGTTTGAAGAGCGGTGCGGTCTTGCCGGTGCTGGTGTCCAGCTGCAGCAACCGGTTGCCCTTGGCATCGTGATCGACATACGCCACGTGCGTGGCATCCAGCCAGTCGATGCGGGTGAGGGCGTGGTCCACCAGTGGCTGTGCGGCATAGCTGATCAGCCGTTCGGCGCGCGCGTAGTCGGCCTCGGTGACGGCAGGGGCTTGCGCGCCGGCAAGTGCCGGCAGAGCGGCCAGGGCGACGGCAAGGCACAGGTGCCGCAGCGGCAACGGGGTGGTGGGCATGAAGATTCTCCGGGATGAAAGGAGCGCGCAATGCGGTCGGCGCGACCGTCCGATGCTACCCGCCACGTGGGCTGGGTGCCTCTGCCAGAAGTCGTGCCCGCGTGGTGGCGTCCGTTGCGGGCCGCATCCGGCTCGCAACGGACGCCGCGTGGCCGAGAAAGCGGGCCGGCAATCGAGCGGTTGCCCAGCGGATTGCCCAGGCCCGGCATCACCGCTGCGTGGCGGCGCGGGCTCGATCGCCATCGCCATCGTGGGCGAAGACACCCACGGCCCGCACGTGCGTCGCTGCGCGATCAGCCACCGACGACGTGCCCTTGCGCGATGAACTACGCTTCTCCCGTGCCCCGGCATGGCCATGCGGCACGATATGGGGTGTTGCACGCACGCAATGTTGACTGGAGGCCGTCTGATGTCCTGGTTTCGCCGCTTGGCACTGTCCCCCTTCCTCAAGGCGCATCCGCCAGTCAGGACGCAGCCTGCCGCCATGGATCTGATTGCCGCATATGCGCCAGTGCTGCCTGCCAGTCTGCTCGAGCTATGGCGTAAAAAAGGGCTGGGGCATTATGGACGCATGCAATTGGCGCTGATCGACCCCCGGCACTGGCAGCCGGTGCTGGATCGCTGGATCGTCTCGCCAACTGACGCAGTACAGCGTATTCCGATCGCGCTCACGCCCTTCGGCGCACTGCTGTACTACCGCAAGCTCACTGCCACCGACGAAGACGTGGTCTATGTGGATCCGGTCTCCAAAGCCACCGGCGATCTGAGCTGGAACCTGGAGGACTTCTTCAACCAGTCCCTCTGCGATGCGGCGTTCTGCGATTCCCTGATTCCATCGGCCCGGCTTGCCGCCGCGCGCGAGGAGTGCGGCCCACTCGCTGCGGGCGAGGTCTACCAGATCGACCAACTGCTGCTCTCGATGCAGATGCTGCGGGTCGACAAGGTCGATGCGTTGGCGCTGCACAGCCGGCTGCGCGACGCTGTCGATGCCCCCGCACCCGTGGCCGACGTGCCCGCGACCATTGCCGATGCATTGCCTGCAGAGCAGCGCCCTGTGTTCGAGGGCATCTTCCAGCAACCACAGGCGAGCGGCGACCTGCACGGCCTGTACCTGTCGTCCTATATCGATTGGCATCGCATGCTGTCACTGGAACCCGACGGGCAATATCGCCTGCTGTTCTGGAAGATCGATCATCGCAGCCATGCCCGTACCGATGTGCGTGCGTATTCGGGGCGCTTTGAGGTGACGCAGACCGAAATGGGCGATCGCTACCTCACCCTGGACATCCGCTTGCGCCGCGATTCGAGCGGTAGCGATGCCAACGATGCACAACTGCTGGTCATGCGCTCGGGTACGGAGATGTTCCTGCTGCGCACCGACGAACTGGCAGACATGGCAACGGCCATGGAGGGCTCGAAAACACTCGGACGCAGCGAGTACTACTTCCGTAAGGTGAGGTTGACCGATGCGTTCGTCCCGGAGCCATCCGGCGGGCGCGCCGCGCCACCGCTTGCCGATCTTCCACACGTGTTGCAGCAACAGGTGAATGCCGAGGCGATCATCGCCACCGTCACCTACGTGGACGAGATCGACCCGGACGCTGAAGACGACGGCGCCGGCACCGTCATGTGCACGCTGGACCGCGGCCAGGACGATGGCCTGCGCATGAACATGCCGCTACGCTCGCCACCAGGCACAGGGCGTGCCCTGGTTGGCTGGGTATGGGAGATGGACCTTGCCGCGTGTCGTGCCGGCATCAGGTATCAACGCGGCAGCGATGGCAAGGTGGAAGACGGCCCGGTTGTCGGCGATGTGTTGACCAATCGCCTGAGCACCGAATGAGGCGACAGAGCGCAGCGTCGGCAGCGCGGTGGCCCGCTCGTCTACTTGCTCATGCAGCGCTTCCAGCGTTCGTTCACCCGCTGCGCAAACCAGGCGGTGGTGAGCGTGCGGGTGATCTTTGGGCTTTCCAGGGTGATGCCGGGCAACACGGCACGCGGCAGCGGCTTGCCGGCGCTGCGCTCTGCCAACGCGAACACCTGGCGATACAGGTCGGAGTCGGCGAAATCTGCGGTGTTGCCGGCCTCCAGTGCGCGGCGGAGCTGGCGGTCGCTCATCGCCAACTGGCTGCCCAGGCTGCGTGCGGCGCGCTCGGTGCTGCCGGGCGCATCCAGGCTGGCGCCCGGCGTGAGCAGGTCGCCGTCCAGGGCTAGCGCGATGCCGCTGGCCCTGCTCAGCGCTGCCTGGAAGGCGGCATTGCGGCTGGCGTACCAGCCGGCGTTGAAATCGGCGAAGCGGTACAGCAGCGCGTCGTAGTTGGCGGGATAGCCCAGCAGATGCTGGGTACCGAACCACAGCCCGCCACGGCGGCTGAAGACTTCGTGGCGGATCGAATCGCCGGGCGGGTAGGGGTAGCGCTGCGCATGCTGCTCGGCGAAGGCGATGCTCACCTGCATCGGCCCGGCGGTATGCACCGGGTTGAATCCGTCGAACAGCCGCGCGCCCAGCGGCACGCTGCCGGTGAAGTCTTCGAAGATGCGGCTCAGTTCCTGTTCGGTACGCGCGGCAGCGATGCGCGTGGCATAGCTGCGCCCATCCGGCGAACTCAGACGCAGGGCGGCATCGACCATGAAGCCGGGAATGTGATGCGCGCTGGCGCGGCGGTCGATCTCGGCACGCGAGATCTTGCCCAGGTTGGGCACGACCGGATTGGCCTGGTAAGTCGATTCCTGCTCGGTCACCGCCAGCACTGCGCAGATGTGCTCGGCGCTGGTGTCCAACGCCTGCGAGGACAGCGCCACATACACATCGTTGGCCCAGCCGGCGCGGTCGGGCAATGTTGCCGGCAGGCGCTGCGCGATATCGGCCTTGACCGCATCGGGCGAGCGTTGCGGGGCACGCGGGGCCTGTGTGGCGCAGGCCGACAGCAAGGCGATGGCGAGCAGGGTGAGCGCGCGGGGCAGGTGTGAGATCACGGCGTTTCCGGAAGATCGAGGGGCGGCAGCTGCCGTGCGGCAGTTTACGCGGCCGCGCCGGGGGAGCTTCACCCACCGGCGCGTGGGGTTGCCGTCTCGTCGCATCGCGATGGCAGGCGATCGAGCAGATGGGGTGGACTGCGTGTCGCCGTGCGTCATGTGCATCGCGCGATAGCCAGGCGACGATGCGGGTCTGGCTGCCGTCTGCGCGTCCGGGCGATGTGCTGCGATCTCCCGTCATCCGGATTCAAGAGTGGCCCGCCTGGGCCGATAACGAACGCGACCGCTTGCGTCGATCACGTGCGCTGTCGTGTGCGTTGGTCATCATGACAGTCGCATCACCTCGGAACATGGGCGTTTGGCCTGAAATTCCGCTGGATTCCATCGCCATCCAACCGTGGGAGTGCTTGAAATGCCGCAGCAACCAGCAAGCCGCCACGTATGCGCAGATGGCAGCGGCTTGGCGTGCGCACGTTGCGGCCCGTCCTCGACGTGATGACGCGATGAGCATGTGCGTGGTCCGGTGGCGACATGGGCTCGCTGCGTTTGCCTTGCTGCTGGGCAGTGGCATGGTGTCGGCGCAGCCGCAGCCGTGGAAGACGATCGAAGCGGCGACCATCGACGACCCGGTGGTCGCCTTGCAGATCGCACAGGGCGCACTGCAGCGGGCTAGCGGCGACCACGACGTGGAGGCCGAGTTCTGGGCCTTGCTGGCGCAGGCGCGCGTGCTTATTTCACTGGAAGACAGCGAACGCCGCCAGGTGGCGCTGACGCAGGCGCGCGGAAAGCTCGACCAGCTGCACGGCAGCACCTCGCAGGCGCAGCTGTGGCTGGATATCGTGCAGGCGCTCAGCGACGTGCGCGAAAACCCCAATCGCGTCATGGTGGCGCGGCTGGAAGCGCTGCGCCAACGGGCCAGCGCGCTGGGCCGCAACGATCTGCTGTGCGAAGTCGAGGCGGTCGACATGTGGAGCATGCTCGCCTCCGGCAGCAGCGATGAATCCTGGAGTGCGGCGCAGGCCAGCTATCAATGTGCGGCGCGCGAAAAACTCCTGGGGCTGGAGCTGGATGCGTTGACGCAACTGGGCGCATTGGCCAGCCGCGTCGGTGGTCGGCCCGCCGAAGACAGCGAAACCGAAGACTATCTGCAGCGTGCGCTTTCACGCCTGCACGACCAGCCGGCGCGCTTCCAGCGCAGTCTGATCGAATACGAGTTCGGCACTGCCTTGGCAACCAGGCAACCCGAAGCGGCGCTGCTGCATTTCAGGCGCGCCTTGGCGCTCAGCCGCGAACTGCGCGACCAGGCCGGCGTGGCTGCGGCGCTGACCAGCGCCAGCGAAGCCCTGATCGAAACCGGCGATGCCGCTTCTGCATTGACGATGGCGCGCGAAGCCCTGCCGTTGATGCAGCAGCAAGGCAATATCGGGCGCGTTGCGGCGTGTCATGCCGTCTTGCTGCAGGCCTTGATCGCGTTGAAGGCTGAGGGCCTGGACGCCGAAATCGTCGCCGCCAAGGCCGCGGACGATCCCAACCTGACCTTGAACCGTCGTGCGCAACTGGTGGACGCGATCGCCCAGGCGCTGGCATTCCGCGGCCGCCATGCAGAGGCCTACCAGGAACTGCAACGCGCCAACGCGCTGCGCGCGCAGAGCCTGGACCGCCAGCGCGATACGGTGATGTTGCGGTTGCAGGCGCGCTACGAAGACGCACGTCGCGGCGCCGAAACGGCCGAGCTGCGCCGCCGCAGCGAGACCGCGCAGCTGGCACTGCAGGCGCGCGAAGCGGGCCAGCGGACGCTGTGGATCGCGTTGTGCGCGGCCTGCCTGTTGCTGCTCGGTGCACTGGTGGTGCTGGCCTTCGGCGCACGGCACCGCCGCCAGTTGTCGCGGCTGGCGATGCGCGATGAACTCACCGGCCTGCCCAACCGGCGCGCCATTCGCACCGAGGCGCAGCAGCAGATCGAGCAGGCCTTGCGCTCGCACACGCCGGGCATGCTGGCATTGATCGATCTGGATCACTTCAAGCAGATCAATGACGTGTATGGGCACGCCACCGGCGATGCGGTGCTCAAGGCACTGGCCAGTGCGTCCCGGCTCGCCTTGCGCGCGCAGGATCGCCTGGGCCGCCTGGGCGGCGAAGAATTCCTGCTGGTGCTGCCGGGCTGCGGCGAAGAGGAGATTCCCGCGGTGTTTACGCGCCTGCGCAGTGCGGTGGCAGCGATCGACATCGCCGGCCTGCCGCCCGACCAACCGGTGCGCTTTTGCATGGGCGCGGTGCGCATCGTCGCCGACACCGGGCTGGATGTGTTGCTGAGCCAGGCCGATCTTGCGCTGTACGCCGCCAAGACCGCTGGGCGCGATCAATGGGCGGTGTGCTGATCCTGGTGCACGCACCCGCGCTGCGACATCGAGGCGATGCTGCGGCACAATCTGCCGGCCGATGGCGACCGCTGGTTGCCGTGAACCGATCCAACGACCCAGGACCGCATGCGCACCGATAGCCGCCTTTCCCGCATGTTGCACGTGTTGCTCCACATGGCCAGAAGCCCGCAGCCGATGACCTCCGAGCAGATCGCCAGCATGCTGTCGACCAATGCGGTGGTGGTGCGCCGGACCATGGCCGGGCTGCGCAGTGCCGGCTATGTGCAATCCAGCCGCGGGCACAACGGTGGTTGGCAGATCGGCTGCGATCTTGCGCAGGTGACGCTGCTGGATGTGCATCGCGCGGTTGGCGGCCCGCACCTGTTCGCGATCGGTGCCGATCACCCGAATCCGCAATGTGGGGTGGAGCGTGTGGTCAATGCGGCAATCGCCGATGCGCTGGCCCACGCCGAAGCGCTGCTGTTGCAGCGCCTGGGCACGGTGACGCTTGCCGCACTGGCGAGCGAGTTCGATGCCTTGTGCAGCGCGAGGGCGCCATCTGGCGGCAACGCGACGGGCAAGCGCACGCGGCAGCGCTGAATCACGTCACTGGATGCGCGGCGCGATACCCGTGGTGTCTGTCGTCGTCGATTAATGTAACACCGAAAGATACATTAATCGGTGTCGGCACCCAGGAGCGACCATGCAGCACGAGGTGATCATCATTGGCGGCAGTTATGCAGGGCTGTCAGCCGCCCTGCAGTTGGCGCGGGCGCGACGCCGCGTCTTGCTGGTGGACAGCGGCCGGCGGCGCAATCGTTTTGCCGAAACCTCGCATGGCTTGCTGGGCCGCGATGGCGCATCGCCCGCGCGCATCGCCGATGAGGCGCGTGCGCAGGTGCTGTCGTATGCCAGCGTGCAGTGGGCTGACGGCGAGGTCGTCCAGGTCCGCGGGCAGGCGGAGGCGTTCGAGGTCGTCTTTGCCGATGGCAGCGTGCATGCCACCCGCCGGCTGATTCTGGCCATGGGGGTGGTCGATCGTCTCCCTGCGCTGGCCGGTCTGGCCGAACGTTGGGGCAGGCAGGTGTTCGTGTGTCCGTATTGCCATGGCTACGAACTGCAGCAGGGGCGCATCGGTGTGATCGCGACGTCTGCGCTTGCTGCGCATCAAGCCGCCATGCTGCCGGATTGGGGCCCTACTTGGCTGTTCTTGAACGACACGCTGGTGCCGGACGAATCCCAGCGGGCGCAACTGGAGACGCGCGCGGTGCATGTGGTGACCGGCGCAGTGGCGGCGCTGCAAGGCGAGGGCGATGCGCTGGAGCTGGTGCTGCACGACGGCCAGAGGTTCGCGTTGGACGGGGTGTTCATCACCACCCAGACCGAGATCAGCCCGTTGGTGAGGCAGCTTGGATGTGCCACCAGCGAGGGGCCTTTCGGTCGCCTTCTCGCTGTGGACGCCATGCAGGCAACGACGGCGCCGGGCGTATTTGCCTGTGGCGATATCGCAAACCCGGCCGCATCGGTGGTGTTGGCGGCAGCCGGCGGCGCGATGGCCGGCGTCGCAACGCATCGCAGCCTGATCTTCGGCCTGGGTAGCTGACGATTGCGCCGGTAGCGACGCGCGTGCACGCCAGCGGTGTGCGGGCTGCGACTCAGCGCCGCATCCCCGACCGACGCAGGTCCTGCATTGGAATCCTGTGCGTGGCGAAAACAACAGTGCAAGAGCGCCGCAGCCGGTGACGAATGACGGCCAAGCCCACCTGACGACTTCGCAGCGGTTGGTCGCTCTGAGTGGGGGCGCGTAAACTTCGCTGCCATGTGGATAGAAATTCAGGCTTGAAAACACCTCGTCCATCACCGTCGCCGGCCTCTGAACGCAAGAGTTCACGCCTGATCGACTGGCTCGTGCGCGGCGTGGTCGGTATCGCGGTGATCGCATGTTGCGGACGTTTTTGGCTATTGGGTGAGGCAGTCTTCGAAGGACGCTATGTCAGCGTTATTCGTGGCCGGCCGGCACGGATCTTTCTGGTCGACAGCGACCCGCATCGCTTCTGGATTGCCGTTGGCTGGGATGCGCTGCTGAGCTGCGTACCGTTGCTGATCGTCGGCGGGTTTGCATATGCAAGTTGGCGCGCGCCGCCACGTGCGGTGATGGCACGGTTGGCGGCGATTGCAGTCTTCGTGCTGCATGACCCGGCGTGTGCGTGGCCACCGATCATGCGACGTCGCTGCCATCCGATACCCAGCGGTTGAGGCGCGGCGGCAGGCAATCGTCTGCAGCGTGCAAATGCTGGTGCGCGGCGCAAACGGCGTGTCGAGCAAACAGCGCTGACCAAAAGCAGGCCGGATTCGCATCGCCCCGGGGCGCTCGCACAACCATCAATGCGCTTTTTGCTTGCGCGAAGGTCGCCGCGCACCGTGCCTGGGCCAGGTGTCGTAGCTGTAGACGAACTGCTTCTGGTCGGCCCCCGCGGTCGGGTCGCAATGCCAGGAACCGGCGACACCGCCGGGTTCCAGCACGCCGCCGATCTCGCGTACCGCCTGCGCTTCGAAGGCGCAGATGGGCCCGTAGACGGCCACATCCCAGTCTGGTCGCGACGTTGGATGCGCGTGCTGTACCAGCACGACGTCGCTGCCATGGAAGCGATGGACCTGCGCGGCATGTTGGCGATCGGTGCTGAAGTAGCAAGGTGCACCGATGCTCAGTACCACGACGTCGCCGTCGCGCGACACCGCGCACTTGCCCTGGTGTTCGCCCAGGCGGATCACACGCCCGCCCACCGTTGCGGTGGTCACCGGATAGCGCGTGGTCACTTCCGACATCGGCTGCGATGCTGCGCTTGCCGATGCCGTCTGCGCGTGTGTTGGTGTCGCAGTGACCGGCAGTAGCCAGACCAGCAGGGCAATGATCAAATGGGCGCGCATGCAACGTCCGTGTCGAGGGCGCGGCAGTATCGCAGATCCCGCCGGCGGCACGCTGCAACCGTCGCGGTAACCGTCATGCCGGCCTCGTGTGATCATGCAGTGCGCATGCGTGCCGCGAGTGCACGCCGTCTTGCATTCGCCACGCGATGATCGCGCGGGCCGTATCGCCAGCGTCAATGGCGTGGAGGCACCACTCAGCGCCGTGCAGGCAAGCTCGCCAGCACGCCATCCAGGGCAAGTTGCGTGGTGAAGCCGGCCTTGGCCAGGCGCTTGCTCACTTCGTTGGGCACATCGCGCCCACTGGTGAGCTTGTTCGGCGCGCCGGTGTAATGAAACAGCCGCCCGCCTCGGCGCAACACGCGTGCTAGCTGATCGTAGAAAACCTGCGAATACAGCTCGCCCGCAATGCCGAAGCGGGGCGGGTCATGCAGGATGGCATCGACCGAATCGTCGGCCAGCGTGGCGATGTGCTGCGCGCTATCGGCATGGGTCAGCTGCAGGCGCCCGCCGGCAGCGGCGCCCACCGGATCCGGCGACCACGGGTTGAGCGTGCGCAGCCACAGCACGTCGGCATTCTTTTCGAACGAGAGCAGCTGCGCGACCCCGGCCTCCAGGCAGCAGGCGGCGAAGTAGCCCAGGCCGCCGCAGGTGTCCAGCACGATCTTGCCGCGCGGATCCACCAGCGCCACCTTGCGCCGCGCATCCTCGAATGGGGATAGTTGCGCGGACGGCAGCATCTTGATGCCATCGATCTCGAACGTGGGCGCGCCCCATTCGGTGGGCACCAGCTTGATCAATGCGCCGCTGTAGCGCGAGATCGGCGCGAAATCCTCGCCATCCCAGAAGTACAGGGTGCGCTCCTTGAGTTTGCCCGGATACGGGTAGCCCTGGCCGCGCCACTGCCAGGTCTGCACATCGAGCTGGGCGGTATCGGTACTGCGGCCCAGGTCGAGCGAGCCGGTCCAGTGAGTCAGACCACTGCCGCGCGCGGCAAGCAGGGCTTGGGCATCGGCGAGAACGAGTAGGGGGCCGGAGTAGTGGGGCACGGCTGACAGCTCTGTGTGCGGCGTGCGGCACGTGCCGCACCGCTGCAAGGAAGGGAGCGGCATCGTAACCGACCTGTTGCGGCCCGGCATCTGCTGCCGGGCCGCCACCATGCGCTCGCCACCGAGGTCGACTGCCCGCGCCGTTTCGCTGACACACGCTGCAACGCATACTGCATGCAGTCCGTATCGACACCTCGTCGGATCGGCGTCAACCGTGGAGTGTGGGCAATGCTGAAAGGTGTGTTGTTGGGGTTCGCCTGCTATGCGGCCTATTCGATCAGCGATGCGTTCGTGAAGCTGCTCGAGGGCACGCTGCCGGTCTATGAAGTGCTGTTTCTCGGCGCGCTGCTGATGCTGCTGGCGGTGCCGTTCCTGAAAAAGCCCGACGACCAGTTGCGCGAGCTGGTGATGGCCAAGCAGCCGGCACTGTGGCTGCTGCGTGCGCTCACCGGCGCCATCGGCAATCTCACCTCGGTGATCGCCTTCACCACCTTGCCAATGGCCGAAGCATTCGCGCTGATCTTCCTGATGCCGATCTTCGTCACCGTGCTGTCGGTGATCTTCCTCAAGGAAGAAGTGCATTGGCGGCGATGGTCGGCGGTGATCGTCGGGTTCATCGGCGTGTTGATCGTGCTGCGCCCTGGATTTCGTCATCTCACCCACGGGCATGTGGCGGCCATCGTGTGCGGCCTGGTCGGCGCCATCTCGGTGATCGCCTTGCGCATGGCAGGGCATAGCGAGAAGCGATTGACCTTGTACGGCGCTGGCGTGATTGGCCCGTTGGTGATGGGCGGGATCATGATGTTGCCGAGCTTCGTCTGGCCCACGCTGTCCCAGTGGGGCTTGTTGGCCGGCTACGGCTTGCTCGCCGGGCTGGCCGCCATCTGCATGATGTACGCCACGCGCATGGCCCCGGTCAGCCTGGTCGCACCGACCCAATACAGCCAGATGCTATGGGCCATCGCCTTCGGCTACCTGCTGTTTCACGATCATCTGGACTGGCCGATGGCCGTGGGCATCGCGCTGATCCTGGGCGCCGGTCTGTTCACCCTGGTGCGCGAGGAACAGGTGTCGCGTTGGTGGCGGCGAACCAAGATTGTTTGACGGCGGGGATTGGGGAGTCGGGATTGGGGATTTGTAACAGCGTTAGTCGACTTGACGTGCAGCTTTGCTGCTTTTCGAATCCCTAATCCCGGCTCATTCAGCGCGGCTGCCGCCAGCCTTCAACAATGCGTTGATAGTCGCCGCTGGCCTTGCTCAGGTGCAGCCATTGGTCCACATAGGCTTTCCAGGCGTGGTCGTCGCGCGGGAGCAGGAAGGCTTTTTCGCTGTATTGCAGCGGTTGCTCCGGTGCGATGGCGCACAGGCCTGGCAGCCTTGCCTGCTGATACAGCGCTTCGGAGGCGTCGGTGATCATGACGTCTGCGCGATGCGCCAGCAGTTCTTGGAAGATGGTGGTGTTGTCGGCGAACAGCCGCAACGTGGCCTGCGGTAACTGGCGGTGCGCGAAAGCCTCGTTGGTGCCGCCCGGTGGTTCGATGAGGCGCACCTCCGGCCGGTTGAGCTGTTCCAGACTGCGGTAGCGCGCCTGGTCGGCGCAGCGCACCAGTGGAATCTTGCCGTCCACATCCAGTACCGCGCTAAAGCTGGCCTGGCGTTGCCGCTGCAAGGTGACGGAGATCCCGCCGACCGCGATATCGCAGCGGTCGGCCAGCAAGTCCGGCATCAGTTGCGGCCAGCTGGTGCGCACCAGGCGCACGCGTGCGTCCAGGCTGGCGGCCAGCGACTGCACCAGGTCGATGTCGCTGCCTTCGAACTGCCCGTCGCCGCGCAGCAACGAATAGGGACGGTAGTCGCCGGTGGTGCATACGCGCAGCACCCCCGATTGCAGCACCGCATCCAGGCGCGACGCCGGTGTGGCGGCGTGCGCCGTGCCGCAGCTCAACAACAATGCAAGGCAGATGCGATGGCGCATGGCATGGTCTCGGCGAGGTCTGGGCATGATAGCGGTGGCTGCGGCGGCCTGCGCTGCAAGGCGTCGCATGCGCGCCAGGTCAGGCTTGCTTACCGGCTTGGACGTGGCCGTCTGCGGTTGTGGATGCGCGACCGCGCAAGAGGGCCTTGTGCGCCGTGCGATGTCGAGTGTGATCATTCGCGCCATGCCGACTGCGCCACGTCAACAGCATGTCACGCAAGCTCATTGCAGGCTCACGGCGGAGTAGCGCGATGCAGCCTAGCGTTAACGCTCCTGTCGAATTCCATCGGAGCTGCTCATGCATCTGAATCCACGCACCGCGCGCACCATGACCAACGCCGACGCCGCTGTTCTGGCACATGGCACGCCCGATCCCGATACCAACGAAGAAGACACGCCGCTGGAAGAACAGCCGCCGCAACGCGGTGGCCTGAACGATGAGGTGGGCGACCCGGAGCAGGAGGACGACGGAGCGCTGCCGGGGCGGGTAGGCGGCGGCCTTGCGGGTGGTTGAGTACTGACGGTGCGACTGCGCTGGTATGAGCTCTACCTGCCGTCACCGTGACAGCACGTCGCATGCCGGTCCCACTTGTCGGCGCGTGTCTTTCAAGACACGGGCGTCCACGCCTGTACCGCGTTTTGTTCTCTTGATAGTAGCGCCAACGAAGAGTAGGTCAGTGTCGCGTTTGGCCCTGCTTCCTGTTGGCCATTTTTTTCGCCTGGCGTCGTGTCTCTGCGTGCTCGTCCTCCGTCTTGTGCGCTCGACGTTGTGCGCTCGACGCTGCTTGTCACGCGCGCGGTCGGGGAAGCGGGCGCGAGCATGGCACGCGCATGCTGTGTGCGGCTGCGCTGCAATGGGGCAGCACTAGCAGCGCCGTGGTGTGATCTGAGGCGCAGCTGCAGGCTCGATCTATTGCATGTGGTGCTGTTGGCGTCGTCATCAATGCCGTGCACTGCCTTGCTGCCCGGCGATGACCTCGCGACAACGGGCATTGCGGCAAACGATCCACCAGTGCAGCTCGACCAGCACGAGTTGGCGAATCAGGCGGGCGCGAGCCGGCTGTCCGATGCGCAGCGACTGGGTACCGGGTGCCCAATGCGCGCAACGCCCACGCGCGCGCTGCCTGCCTCGAGAGTGGTTGTCCACACGGCACCACCGACGCCCCATGATGGGGCGAGCTGCCCACCATGCGCCGGCGCATCCATGCCCTTGCGATTGCCGCAGCGCAAACCCCTGGTATGCGTCGGCGCGATCTCGTATTTTTGACGGCTTGTTCACTTGCCGGTGCCGTGCCCATGTCTGACCCGTCCGCGCCCGATCATCTGCAACGCAGCCTGTCCAATCGCCACCTGCAGTTGATCGCCATCGGCGGGGCGATCGGTACCGGCCTGTTCATGGGCTCTGGCAAGACGATCAGTCTGGCCGGGCCGTCGATCCTGTTCGTCTATCTCATCATCGGCGCGATGCTGTTCTTCGTGATGCGCGCAATGGGCGAACTGCTGCTCTCCAACCTGGAATACAAGTCGTTCATCGATTTTTCCACCGACCTACTCGGGCCGTGGGCCGGGTTTTTCTGCGGGTGGACGTACTGGTTTTGCTGGATCATCACCGCCATTGCCGATGTCATTGCCATTGCGGCCTATGCGCAGTTCTGGTTTCCGGGATTGGCGCCGTGGATTCCCGCGATCTTGTGCGTGTTGTTGCTGCTGAGCCTGAATCTGGTCACGGTGAAATTGTTCGGCGAGATGGAATTCTGGTTTGCGCTGATCAAGATCATCGCCATTGCCGCATTGATTATCACCGGCGCCGGGCTGGTGGCCTGGGGCTTCCGTTCGCCGTCGGGCAACGTGGCCTCGCTGTCGAATCTGTGGAACGACGGTGGCATGTTCCCCATGGGCATCGGCGGGTTCTTTGCCGGCTTCCAGATTGCGGTGTTCGCCTTCGTCGGTATCGAGCTGGTCGGCACCACGGCTGCAGAAACCGCCGATCCGCGCCGCAACCTGCCCAAGGCGATCAACTCGATCCCGGTGCGCATCCTGATTTTCTATGTGCTTGCGCTGATCGCCATCATGGCGGTGACGCCGTGGCGACAGGTGGTGGCCGACAAGAGCCCGTTCGTGGAGTTGTTCGTGCTGGCCGGCGTGCCGGCGGCAGCGAGTTTGATCAACTTCGTGGTGCTGACCTCGGCCACCTCCTCGGCCAATAGCGGCATCTTTTCCACCAGCCGCATGCTCTACGGCCTGGCCGAAGAACAGCATGCGCCCAAAGGCTTTGCCAAGCTGTCGCGCGCGGCGGTGCCGGCGCGCGGCCTGCTGTTTTCCTGCCTGTGCCTGCTGCTGGGCGCGATGCTGGTGTATCTGATTCCCAACCTGGTCACTGCGTTTACGCTGGTCACCACGTTGTCGGCGGTGCTTTTCATGTTCGTGTGGTCGCTGATCCTGTGCGCCTACATCGCCTACCGCCGCAAGCGCCCGGAGCAGCACGCCGCCTCGGCGTTCAAGATGCCCGGCGGCGTGCTGATGTGCTACGTCTGCCTGGCATTCTTCGCCTTCGTCATCGTGCTGCTCACCCTGCAGGACGACACGCGTCAGGCATTGCTGGCCAGCCCGGTGTGGTTCCTGCTCCTGGCCATTGGCTATGCAGTCAAACGCCGCGGGAACCGGCAGCATTGAGCGATCGGTGCGAACTCATCGCGTGTGCAGCGTGCGGCGGTGACCGCACGCTGCGAGCCGTCATGACGATGCGCGTGGACGGTGGATCATTCACCGCTTGGGTCAGGATGCGCCGCTTCGCCTTTCTCTGCCGGGCTCGGTGACGCGATGGCCGCACCGGCGGGCACACGCTGCAACGGAATCTGTTTCTTTGCTTTCCATTCCGGCGTGACCGGCAGACCGTAGTGCTGAAAGAGCTTGGCGACGTTTTCGAGATGGTCTGACGTTCGGTCGGCATATTCGCTGAATCGCCCCGAATCGTTATCGATGCAGAGCTCGCCGTCCGGGTTGTAGTACAGCGTACCGCTGATGCGCGCTTCCGGTATCCGGCGATTTTCCTGCCAGGGGGTCTTGTTCCATGGTTGGCCGCCTACGAGGGTGACATGGCCTTGCGCGTATGGCTGTTTCTTCTTGCGCGCGTCCTTGCTTGTCATCGGCTCGTCCAGGACCACGCCAGGATGCCCTTCGCCGATGACCAAGCTACCATTGCTGGCGATGTTCCATTTGTACTCCACCTTCTTGTCGCGCAGATCGTCCAGGCGCAGGCGCTGAGCCAGTGGCGTACTGGGCGGGACGTCGGTTGCAGTCTGTCCGCGGAACGTCGGGGTGCTTCTGATGCGATCGATGGCGTCCTCGCTCAGCCCGAGATCGTTGGATAGCTTGGCTGGATCGAGACGATGCAGCGTCTTCAGTGCCGGACCGGTCGAGACGAACAGGCGTGTTGGATTGATCTTGACGTGCTCGGGAGCCTCCGTTATTTCCTGAGCCTGGATCGGCGTCCGGTGGGTACCGTCTTTTAGAAGCTTTCCGCGCGCAGGCTGGGTGCTGCCGAACAGCGTATCGAGATGGCTGCTGTCTGCGACGAACGCCGGCGATCGCCCCTTGGCTGATGCGCTTCGGCGCAGGCGGGGCAGCTCGCGAAGCTGGGAATGGACGCCGATTTGGATGTCGTCGCACACCGCTGGGGCATGTCGCGGATCCACATGACCGATAGGCTCGTGTAGCCCGCCAGACGCCGAGCCGGAGATCTTCATGCGCGTACTCCTGGAATGCGTGAGCGGAAAATGTAAGACAGCCAGAAACTGCATACCGCGCACAGCAGAATCGATGTGCGATTTGGCGAACGCTTTCGCTGCCTTGCAGAAACCGCACGGCGAATTGCAGGTGTGACCAGGGACGGCCGTCGTCGCCGTCGCCGATGGGCATGTGCCGGCGTTGACGCCATGGTGGACGCGGAGGATGCTTGGGCTCTTTCATCTCACCGTCGATGCATGATCACGATCCACCCGATTGCCGGAACCCAGCACACCCCAGGTTGCTGGGTCGACCTGTGCCAGCCAAGCCCGCAGGAGCTGGCGCAAGCCGCTGAGAAAGTGGGGTTTGCCTTGCCTGATCGTGCGGCGATCGGCGAAATCGAATTCAGCAGCCGGGTGCGTCGCCAGGGCGATGTGTTGTTTCTCAATGTGCCGCGTTTCCAGGACGAGGACGGCCCCACGGCGCCGTTGGGGTTTGCGCTGTCGCCCACCATGCTGGTGACCTTGCGCGAGCAGCGCATCGGCTCATTGGAGGCCCTGACGACGCGGCTGGAACACGAGCCCTGCCACAGCTCTGACGATTTGCTGCTACGCATGTTCGATCAACTGGTCGGGCGTCTGGCGGACCGGCTTGAGGGACTGGAAGCGGCGGTCACCGAAACCACGCGGCTGGTATTCGACAGCCCACACAAGACCAAGGGCCTGGAGCGCATGTTGCACCAGGTCGGCGACATGGGCCGCCAGCTTGGCGGCCTGCACAACGCAGGGCAAGGCATGCTGCGCCTGGTCACCTATCTGGATGGCGCCGCCCCGGACTGGTTCGGGGCCGATGCAGCCAAACGCATCACCCTGCTGCACAAGGACCTGACCACCTTGAGCGAATTCCAGCAGCACATGGACGACCGCATCGAGTTCCTGCTCGACAGCGTGCTGGGCATGATCAACATGGACCAGAACAACGTGATGAAGGTGATGGCGGTGGCGTCGGTCGTCGGCATTCCGCCCACCGTGCTGGTCGGCATCTGGGGCATGAACTTTTCTTACATGCCCGAACTCAAGGGGCACGACCATTACTTCTGGGCGCTGGGCATCATCGCGCTGAGCGTAGTGGTGCCGCTGGCGTGGTTTCGCAAGCGTGGCTGGGTGTGACGCATCAGCGCCCGTAAACCGTGGGAGCGCTGCTGGGCGCGCTATGGCGTGACCGGGAAGGCGCTCGCGCCCGGGGGCGCTCCTACAACGTGTCGTTAGCGCAATCATCTGTTGCGCGCGGTTTCCAGACTAGGCAATGCCGAGCTGGTGCAGTTCGGTCGCCCTGCAGCTCGCGGCAGAATGCGGGAAACCCGTAGGAGCGCCCCCGGGCGCGATGTGGGGTTACCGGGAAGGCCCTCGCGCCCAGGGGCGCTCCTACGGGGTTGGCCGGAAAACTGCCCGGGGTGCATGGCGTGCAACCGGGCAATGTGCAGTGCTTGCTGCTGTCGGGCGGCCTGGTCAGCCCTTGGCCTGGAAGCTGGCTTCTTCGTACGGCTGCACCACCACCCAGCCTTCGCCGGCAAAACGCATCTGCAGGCTTTCGCCCGAGCCGCGGCCGAACAGCGTGCCGATCGAGACGTCGGTGACCAGCTCGGGGGTCAGCGTGCCGGACCAGGCGACGGTGGCGTTGGGGTCGGTGAACACCGGGCCGCTGGCGGCGGTGACCGGCAAGGTCAGTGGCTCGTAGTGCGAGGTGATCGCCACGATGCCGTGGCCGCTCAGGCGCACATTGAACAGCCCGCCCGAGAGCATGCCGGCCACTTTGCGCATCATGGTGATCTTGTGTTCGACGCCCGATTCGAACGCCAGCACGTCGTTGCCGTTGACGAAGATCGCCTCGCCGTTCAAGCGCAGCAGCGTGATCATCTTGCCGACATCGGCCAGATACACGCGGCCCTGGCCTTCGGCCTTCATCAACTGCATGCCTTCGCCGCTCACGGCTTTTTTCAGCAGATTGCCCAGGCCCTGTTCCAGCAGTCCCTCGCGGGTGAACTTGACGTTGCCGGTGCGCGCCACCATGGCGCCGGCCTTGGACCACACCATGCCGTCGAGGCGCACTTCCAGCAGATGCGGGTTTTCCAGTTCGAACGGATCGGGGCTGACGTCCTTTTCCTTGGAATGGGCGAGAAATTCGTTGAGCGTGCGTACGGCCATGGGTCCGTCCTGGAGTGAAAGAGTGCGCATGATACGCGGCCCTCTGCGGTGCAGTCGCGGGCCGGCGCCGGGAGCATAAGTGCTGCGCATCGCCGCACGCGATGACAGCGGCAATGTGGCGATCAGCAATCGCGCTCTACGCTTGCGGGCGAACCAGGTGCGGATCGAAGAGCTGCGCTCCACGCGGCTGCGCACACCATCAGAGCGCGTCGCCGGTGCGCAGGATCGCCATGGTGGCCCGTCTGCCACGGCTCGTGCGGGCAATGCCCCATCGCACGCCTGTTCGCAACGTGTTGCCAGCAAAGGCAGAGCGCGTCATGTCGCCGCGACGGCGGTGCTGCGCATCGGTGACGTGCACCGTCCGAGACCCGACGCCAATGATCCGACCCTGCCGCTGCCACGCACTGCGCGGCAGCGGCACCGCCCTCAGCGCGCGGCCGCCTCGGGCTTGCGCACGCGCTTGGCGGGTGCGGTTTTGGCATCCTTGCCCGGATACAGGTTCAGCAGCATCAAGGTGACGCCGTTGGTCCAGCCGAAGCCGTCCTGCAAGGCGTATTCGCCACCGCCGCCGCCGGCCGCATCGGTCTCCAGGCCGTACTTTTCGACCAGCTTGTGCTCGCGTGCGAACAGCGCCTGTACCTGGGCCAGAAAACGTTCGCCAATGGTGCGTGCCAGCGCGTCTTCGCCGTAGCGCCGCAGGCCATCCACGGCCACCCATTGCAGCGGCGCCCAGCCGTTGGGTTCGTCCCATTGCTGGCCGGTCTTCACTGCGGTGGTCGCCAGGCCGCCGGGGCGCAGCAGCGTTTTACGCACGGTGCTGGCGGTGCGCTTGGCGTGATCGTCCGAGGCCAGGCCGGCGAACAGCGGGTACAGCGCGGCGGCGGTGACCTGGTTGCTCAGCGTGCGCGTCTGCCAGTCGTAGTCGGCGTAGTAGCCGGCGGCATTCCACAGATGCGCGTCGATGGCCTGCTTGCGCTGTTGTGCAAGTGCGGCGTAATCGCGGGTGCACTCTGCGCCGGCTTGCGCGCAGGCCTGCGCCAGCGTGCGCTCGAGGTGGTAGAGCAGGCTGTTGAGGTCGATCGGGAGGATGGCCGTGGTGCGGATGGTGCGCAGGTTCTGGCCGTCGGCCAGCCAGCGGCTGGTGTAGTCCCAGCCACTTTCGGCGCCGGCACGCAGGTCGCGGTAGACCTCGGCGGCCGGGCGGTCTTTCACTTCTGCGGCGGTACGGGTGTCGTGCAGCCAGGCCTCCGGGCGCGGGGTGTCGCGCTCGTCCCAATAGCGGTTGAGCACGCTGCCGTCGGCCAGGCGCACCACGTGGCGCGCGGCCTGGCCGGGCTGCAGGTCATCGCTGCCCTGCATCCAGTAGGCGTATTCCTTCTGCAACTGCGGCAGGTAGCGCTGATACACCGCCTCGCCTTCCACGCCGGCCTGCAGCTCCACCATGTAGGAGAAGAACGGCGGCTGCGAGCGGCTGAGGTAGTAGGTGCGGTTGCCGTTGGGAATATGCCCGTAGGTGTCGATCAGGTAGGCGAAGTTGTCCAGCATCTGGCGGCTGAGCGTGGTTTCGCCGCTCTTCACCAGGCCCAGCATGGTGAAGTAGGAATCCCAGTAATACACCTCGCGGAAGCGCCCGCCCGGCACCACATACGGATGCGGCAGCGCCAGCAGGCTGCTGTGCGGCGGCACGTGGTTCTGGCTGCGCACCAGCTTGGGCCACAGCAGGTCGATGTGCTCGCGCAGCGCGGTGTCCTGGCGGATCGCGTCGGTCTGCACCGGCGGCGATTCTTCGAAATTGGCATCCACGAACTTGCGCAGGTCGAAGCCGGGGTGATCGTGCTGCGCCAGATAGTCGGCATTGATCAGCGCCGGGTCGCGCAGCGGCAGGAAGTCGACAAAGTGCTTCTGGTCGTCGAACAGCTCACCGCGCTGCACGGCCTGGAACAGTTCCGGGTAGGCCAGGTCGGGCGTGGGCGGCGTGGGCGCCGGCGCATTGACGACCGGAGGGTCCAGCGGCGCGGCGGTCAGCGTGCCCGGCGCAACAAACATGCTCAGCGACAGGCCAAGCAGCGACGTGCAGCACGGGGGCGCGGCAGAACTCATGACATCTCCAGAACGGGCAGTGGCGTAGGGCATGGTAAACGACCGATGTGGCGGGCGGGACCGAGCGGGGTGCCGGCACGCCGACAGGCTTCGCACGGGGACGACTGGATTCAGCAAGCTGATCGGCGTGGTGCCGCAACGTGCGTCTGTCCAGGCATATCGGCGCGGCACTCAGGCAGCTTGAATGGTGGCGCGCCGGCATCCCTGCAGTCTGGCTGCTGCAAGATGCGCGCCAGTGACGTGCCGGAAGACCGCCACCTGCCCGCTTGCGCTAGCGCTCGTTCTTCAGCAGGCGCTGTAATTCCAGCGCATTGGAGGTGGCGCACCCGGCTGCGGTGTTGTCGAAGATCACCCAGCGTTCGGGCGGTGGCGGCGTGCTATCCGGGTGGCTGGCGCGCACCGTGGCGGCCAGCGCCTGCAGTGCGGTGTGCGCGTAGCTGCTGTAGTAGATACGCGGGGCGCCATGCCAGCGCCAGTAAAGCGGCGCAGCAGCCAGGCTCGGGAGGGAGGCCGCGGGCACCGGCGCCGGGTCGGCGGCGCAGCGTGCAATGCGATGGCGTGCCAGCAGCGCCTGCGCAGGTGCGGCGAACCAACTGGCGTGGCGTGGTTCGCAGACCACGCCGCCGTCCCAGCGCCGGCGCAGCATCGCGAAAAACCGCGAGGCCACCGCGGCATCGAAGGCCGCGCTGGGCGGCAGTTGCAGCAGCAGGCAGCCCAGTCGTGTTCCCAACGCGCCGGCCTGCGCCAGGAAGGCATCCAGCAGCGGCCCGGTGCCGTGCAGGCGCGCGTCGTGGCTGATGCTGCGCGGCAGCTTGACCGAAAAACGAAAGTCCTCCGGTACGCTGTCGGCCCATCGTGCGTAGGTGCTGGCGCGATGCGGGCGATAGAACGAGGAATTGATTTCCACCGCGTCAAAACGCGTGGCGTAGCGCTGCAACACGCTGGCGCCCTCGCCGAACTGTGCACGGTCGGCGGCAGGAATCGACCAGCCCGCGCAACCACAACGCACACGTGCAATGGCACCGGATGGACGAGCTGGCATGGCAGGCAAGCGGAGGGTGGCAGCACTCTATGCATGCGCGTGCGTCAGGATGTCGTGTGCATCGCGATCACGGGCGAATCACGCAGCGCTTCGATACTGGGCGCATGCCAGAAGGTCCCTCACTTGTCATCCTGCGCGAAGATACCCAAGCGTTTGTCGGTCGCAAGATCGTGCGCGTGTCCGGCAATAGCAAGCAGGACATCGCCCGTCTGGACCAGCAAAAAGTGCTGGCACTGCGCAGCTGGGGCAAACACTTCCTGATCGAATTTGCGCACTTCAGCGTGCGCATCCATTTCCTGCTGTTCGGCAGCTACCGCATCAACGAAGACAAGCCCAACGCGGTGCCGCGCTTGTGCCTGGAATTTTCCAACGGCCAGCGGCTGAACTTTTATGCCTGCTCGGTGCAGTTCATCGAGCGCCCGCTGGACGAGGTCTACGACTGGACGGCGGATGTGATGAACCCGCTCTGGGACCCCGCGCAGGCACGCCGCAAATTACGCGCCGCGCCGGCACTGCTGGCGGCCGATGCACTGCTCGACCAGACTATCTTTGCCGGCGTGGGCAACATCATCAAGAACGAGGTGCTGCATCGTATCCGCGTGCATCCGGAAAGCACCGTGGGCGCACTACCGGCGCGCAAGCTGGGCGAACTGGTCACCCAGGCACGCGACTACAGTTTCGACTTCTACACCTGGAAAAAAGCCTTCGTGCTGAAGAAGCATTATCAGGTGCACACCAAGACCAGTTGCCCGCGCGACGGCGCGCCGCTGCAGTACCGCAAGCATCTGGGCAAGGCCGGGCGTCGCGCGTTTTTCTGCGAGGTCTGCCAGCGTCTGTACCGCGCCGACGAGGCCTGAGCTGCGCCGCGCCGCGGCCGGGAAAGCGGCGGGCGGATCGGGTAAGGCCTGCCGACGGATTGCGGTCACTCAGCACCAGACCGCACTGGCCGACACATGCGTGCGCCTGTCGTTGGCTTGCCAATGAGCGGACGGCGATGCGTCTTCGGTGGGAGCGCTGGCGTACCGGTGCAACAGCGTTCGGGCAGATGCACTGCGCGGTTGGGCGTCGCCGGGTGCGCAGTTTTTCGCGGTGCTGGCGGTTGGCCTGCGCATCGCATGGCCGGCGATGTGCCTTGCCTGTTTTCGGATGCTGGTGTCGACAGCGGCGCGCCCGCTGTTTGGCCCGTGGCGCACTGGCAATTCGCTTGCGCAACCTGCGGCGCAATGTGAATGGCGGCTGGCCCTGCCTGGCCAAACAACGAATTCCAAACGCGCGCCGGCGCGGCGCCGGCTAGATTTGCGCGTCGCACACCAGGGTTCGCCGTGTGCGGCATCGGCACTCTCATCTCATCGGTCTCCCGCATTGTGATTACCCGCAGGAAGGAAGCGCTTGTCCCGCATGTCGCCGCTGTCGCATGCACGGGCGCCATCCTGTTCTTTCTTGCCTGCCTGTTGCTGTACATGCCGCCGCCGCGCGAAACCGCGCAACACGAGGACACGTTGCAGGTGTATTTCGTGCCGCGGCCGCAACAGACGCCGCCGGCACCGCAGCAACCGCCGCAGGAGCCCGAGCGCAAACCGCGCGTCGCATCGGCCGCGCGTGCGACGCCGCCGGCCACGCACACGCCGCCACCGCCGCGGCAGCCGGCCGCCGCCACTGCCCCTGCCAGCGATTCGATGTCGGCCCAGCTGTATACCCGTGACGGGCGCCTGCGCATGGCGCAGGTGGACCCCATGGCGCAGACCGGCAGTGCGGTGCCGCCGGGGATGGCCGACGAACGCGCGCAGGCCAAGGCGCGCAAGATCATGGAGCGGGTCAACCCGGTGCAGTACCAGCAAACCCGCTTCGCCAAGGACTGGAAGAGCGATGGCACCCTGGGCGATGTGGCGGTGCAGGAAATGAATCGCGGCATGAAGAAGTTCAACGACATGCTCAACGGGCCGCAGACCCAGGTTGCCAAGGCGCGGCCGCCGCCGGATGTGCGCTTCAATCCCGCGCTTGCCGGCAATCAGGCCGAGATGGGCAGCGAGGCGACGGGCGATGCCTATAAATCGGCGCCGATTGCGCATGAAACGCTGCCCGACCTCAAGGGTGAAGCCAGCCGTCGCATCCGCGAGGCATTGGCGGCGCTGGAACAGCGCAGTGCGCGTTGCGATGCCTCCAGGCGCACATCGCTGTTGTCGCCGGTACGCACGCACCTGTCGGATCTGGAACGCGCCGAGCACGCCTTGAACAACGGCGCCGACCCGGTGATGGCCGCACAGATGTTGCCGCGTCAGGCCGACAGCGCCTACGACCTGGCCCGCCGCGCGCTGTGGTACGCCGATCGCCAGTTGAAGCAGTGCGCGCTGGGGTGAGGGTACGTCTGCGACGCAGCAGACCGGTTCGCAGGCCTCAGGCCAGACTCTGCCGGTAACGGTCCTTTTCTGCACTCAGCGCGACCTCGGCACGTAGGAACACCTGGCCGATCGGCTCGTCCGGGGCAGTGGATTGCGCTTGGCCCAACAAGACGGTCAGGCCCAGCGCATGTTGTTGCTGGGCGATCTCGCGCAGGCTCTGCAAGGTGCGCTCGGCGTCGGGGCCGCGCAGCACGGCGATGAATTCCGCACTGTCGGTGACGCGGTCGATGCTGTTGCCTGGCCCCTGCACCAATGCCGCGAAGGCCTGGTCGAGCTGCTGCAGGTTGCGCCCGAGCAGACGTTCGCTCTGGCGCTCGGCCAGTGCGGCCAATTCCTGCACTTCCAGAATCACCAGGTGATAACCCGTGTCGGCAACGGCCTGGCTGGCGACCGGGACGACCGGCTGCAGGATGGCATCGCGCTCCAGTTGCAGCTCGCGCTTGCGCTCGTCGAGCAGGCGCATGGCCACCCGTGCAAGCGCCTGCAGGCCGGTGCGCTGCAACTCGGTGAGCGTGCGTGGCTCGGTGTCGAGCACGCAGACCGTGCCCAGTGCAACGCCTTCTTCGGTGACCAGCGGCATGCCGGCATAGAACCGCGCGCCGGTGTCGCCGGTGACCACCGAGATATCGGCAAACCGGCTGTCCTTGCGCAAGTCGGGTACTTCCATCAACTGATCGGGGCTGCGGATGGCGTGGTCGCACACTGCCTGGCTACGTTCGGTCTGCTGCAGGCCCAGCCCCAGCCGCGCCTTGAACCATTGGCGGTCGCGGTCCACCAGCGACATCAGCGCGATCGGTGTGTCGCACAGGGACGCGGCAACCTGCACGACGTCTTGATAGGTGTCCTCCGGCAGGCTGTCGACGATGCGATAGCCATCCAGGACGTGTTGGCGAGAGGATTCGTCAGCCACGGGCATGTCTTTCATCGAATAAGCCAGGCAAGCGCGAACGCGAAAGCCGCAAGCATACCGGCAGCGCCGGTAACGTGGCGTGGATGCCGCCCCGCGGAGCGCGCAGCGTGAGACACCAACACCGCATGCCGACAACGACCGCACGTGTCGTGGTTGCGTGCCGAGCGGGCAGGGCTGCCATGGCGCACTCGCTACAGGCGAGGTGTTCGACATGTGCTGGGTGTACCGCCCGCTCTGGCGAGGTTTCGCCCGGGCCGTCTGCAGCAAGATTGCACACAGCGGCATACGGGCCCACCCGGCAGTGGCGAGCCAGTGCGATCGCTGCTTCAACAGCACAGCGCATGACAGGCACTCTGCCGTATCCCTGCTGCTGTCGAGCACGCCTGCAGGCCGCGATCACAGGGCAGCAGTGCATGTGCCCCTGGTGCTGTCGCGCCACAACCACGCGGGAACACTCGCGGTGGCGACGCTCGTTCGGGCAACGACTGACGCGGCAGACAACCACACGCTGCATCACCATACCCCGCCGGCACCGGCCACGCTGCATGCAGCAGCGCAGCCGGTGTCGCAGGTGCGATCAGCGCTTGACCGGCTTGCCGTCCACGTCCAGCACCTGCACTTGGCCCAGCTTGAGTGCACGCACCGGGGCTTCGATCTTCTTCAGGTCGCCGACGATCACCCAGGTCATCGCCTCCGGCTTGATGATTTCCTTGATGGCCTTTTGCGCGGCCGGCTGGTCGATCGCTTCCAGGCGCGGCTTGAGCGTCTGCACGTAGTCGTCGGGGCGGTCGAACTGCACGATGCCTTCGATCGCACCGAGCACCGCACCGGTGGTTTCGAAGCTGCCGGGCAGGGCGCGGATGCGCTGGTTCTTGATCTTCTCGATTTCCTCGCTGGTCAGCGGCTTGTCGCCGATGATGGCGGTGGCTTCCTTGAAGATCTCGTTGGCCGATTCGGCGGTCTTGTCGGTCTGCACCGGTGCCGAGAACAGATATGGCCGCTGGCCCTGCGCGTCCATCATGCGGGTGCCGGCGCCATAGGCCCAGCGCTTGTTCTCGCGCAGGTTCATGTTCAGGCGCGAGGTGAAGGTGCCGCCGAAGGCGCCATTGGCCACGCCGATCGCCAGGTTGTCCGGCGCCTTGGTGGACGGAGCCAGCAAGCCGGCCAGAATCACCGATTGCGGTGCGTCCGGGCGGTTGATCAGGTACACGCGCGGCTTGGGCTGGGCGGCGACGTTGGCCAGGTTCTTCTTCGGCAATGCCGTGGTCGGGGCCTTCCAGTCGCCGAAGGCGGCATCGAGCTGGGGAATGATCTGCGCCAGCGTGGTATCGCCGGCCACCAGGATGCGCAGGTTGTCCGGGCGCAGCCACTGGCTGTGGAAATTCTGCAGATCCTGCGCATTGAGGCTCTTGATCGCCGCCTCGGTCCCGCTACCGGTGAGCGGGATGCCGTACGGGTGCTGGTTGCCGAACAGCAACGGCGGCAACGCCCGCAGCGCCAGGCTGTTGGGCTGGGTCTTTTCCTGGGCAATGCCGGACAGCCACTGGCCGCGGACGCGTTCGATGTCGGCGGCCTTGAATGCCGGGTTGCGCACGATGTCGGAGAACAGCTGCAGCGAGGGCTGCAGCTGGTCGTTGAGCGCATCCAGCGAGGCGCTGCAGCTGTCCAGATCGCAGCCGACCGCCGTGATCGCGCCCAGGCGCTGGCGGCGCTGCGCCACTTCCACCGAATCCAGTGCTGTGGTGCTCTCGTTCATCAGCGCGGCACTGAAGCTGGCGGTGCCGAGCTTGTGGCCCTGGTCGGCGGCGTAGCCGGCGTCGAACAGCAACTCCACCTGGGTGACCGGGATGGTGTGGCGTTCGGCCAGGATCACCTCGATGCCGTTCTTCAACTTGCCGCGCTGCAGCTTCGGAAAGCTCAGGTCCGGGAATCGATCGGTCTGCGGCACGCCCTTGCTGCGGTCCAGCGTGGAGGCGGTGACCTTGAACGTGCCCGCGGCCGGCAGCTTGGGCGCCGGCTTGCCGGGTTCTTCGCCACGTGCCACCACCGCCTTGTCTTCGGCGGCCGGGTCGAAGTCCTTGCCGGCCGGCAGCACGGTCAGCAGGTAATCGCCCTTGCCGAACCAGGTGGCCG
Organism: Xanthomonas sp. NCPPB 1062; assembly: GCF_041481705.2. Classification (NCBI taxonomy): domain Bacteria; kingdom Pseudomonadati; phylum Pseudomonadota; class Gammaproteobacteria; order Lysobacterales; family Lysobacteraceae; genus Xanthomonas; species Xanthomonas sp. NCPPB 1062. The sequence goes on from NZ_CM192987.1 coordinate 720,338, forward strand.
AGGCCTGCTTGACGCTGTCGGCGGTGGCGGCCTGGGCGCGCTGCAGATCTTTCTTGTAGGCGCCGGGGTCGCCGCGATAGACCTGGCCCTCGGCCAGGATCACCGCCTTGCCGGTGAAGCCGCCGACCTTTTCCAGCCCGCGCACGAAGCCGGCGCGGTAGGCCACCTGCGCGCGCTGCAGTTCGTCGGCGGTGGGGCCCTGGGCGATGAATTTCTTAAGTTCTTCGTCGATGATTGCCTCGACCTTGGCCGGGTCCACGCCGTCCTTCACGTCGGCCTGGATCTGTACCTGGCTGGACAGCGCGAACGGCTGCACCGAGGCGGAGACGTCGTCCACCAGATTGTCCTGATAGACCAGGCGCTGATACAGCCGCGAGGTCTTGCCGCCGCCGAGCACGGTGGTGGCCAGATCCAGCTGGATGAGGTCGTCGGTGCCCAGTTGCGGTGCGGCCCAGGTGCGGTAGATGCGCGGCTGCGAGACATGGTCGTGCTGCACGCCGCGCTTCTGCGCCGCCAGCGGGGTCACCCACGGCTGCTGGCGCGCCACCGGCTTGCCGGACGGGATATCGCCGAAGTACTGCAAGGCCTTGGCGCGCGCCTGCGCCACGGTGATGTCGCCGGCCAGTACCAGGGTGGTGTTGGCGGCGCCGTAGTTGTCGTTGAACCACTGTTTGACGTCGGCCAGCGAGGCCGCGTCCAGGTCTTCCATCGAGCCGATGGTGTCGTGCTGGTAGGGATGGTTGGCCGGGAACAGGTTGGACAGGATGTTCTGGTCCACGCGGCCATACGGGCGGTTCTCGCCCTGGCGCTTTTCGTTCTGCACCACGCCGCGCTGGGTATCGAGTTCCTGCTGGCCGATCGCACCGAGCAGGTGGCCCATGCGGTCCGATTCCAGCCACAGTGCGGTATCCAGCGCGGTGGTCGGCACGGTCTCGAAATAGTTGGTGCGGTCGAACCAGGTGGTGCCGTTCATGTCGGTGGTGCCGACCTTTTCCAGCGGCGCGAAGAAGCTGCCCTTGTTGTTTTCCGAGCCGGAGAACATCAGGTGCTCGAACAGGTGGGCAAAGCCGGTCTTGCCGGCCGGCTCGTCGCCGGAGCCGATGTGGTACCAGATGCTCACCGCCACCACCGGCGCCTTGTGGTCTTCGTGCACCACCACGGTCAGGCCGTTGGGCAGGGTGAAGCGGGTATAGGCGATATCGGGAATGGCGCTGCTGGCCGCGCTCTTGGACAGGCTGGCCGGGGCGGCAGCAACGGCGGGGGCAACGGAACCGGCAGCGACGCCAAGCACACCGGCGATCAACAGGGACAGCGGACGCAGCATGTGACACTCCAGGACAGGGCAATCGGCCGAGGGTAGTGGCTGCTTGGCGGCGGGGCAAATGCGGATCGGCAGGGGCCAGCCTGGCGGCTCACCGCGTTCGGTGCCGGGCAGGAGCCGGGCGCCGGCGCGTCGCTCGCGCGGCGCATTGCCACGGCACGACGGCCAGGCGAGCGCCAGCGCCACGACTCAAGTTGCTCGTCGCCTCGCCGTTACCTGGGGCGACCTATCCTGACCAGACGCCGCCTGCCGATCACGCCATGACCGTCCTGTTGCCGCCCGTGCCGATGCCCGTCGATGACGCCCTGCGCGTGGAGGCGGTGCGCCGGCTGGGCGTGCTGGACACCGAGGCCGAGGCCGAATTCGACGATATCGCCTGGCTGGCTGCACACGTCAGCGGCGCCACGATGGCGCTGGTGTCGCTGCTGGATGCCGACCGCCAGTGGTTCAAGGCGCGTTGCGGCACCGATCTGGAAGGCACCCCGCGCAGCGCCTCGTTTTGCGCCCACGCGATCATGGGCACCGAGTTGATGGAAGTGCCCGATGCCGAAGCCGACCCGCGCTTCGTCAACAACCCGCTGGTGATCGCTGCCCGCGGCGTGCGCTCGTATGTCGGGGTGCCGTTGATCGGGCGCGAAGGCTACGCCTACGGCACCTTGTGCACGCTCAGCACCCAGCCGCGCATGCTCGAGGACAGCCAGAAACAGGCCCTGATCCGTCTCGCCCGCCAGGCCGCCAAACAGCTGGAAGCGCGGCGCGACCGGCTGGACGCGCAGGCGCAGCGGCAGACCTTGAGCATGTTGCTGGAAGCCATGCCCGACGGCGTGGTGGCGTGCGGCACCGACGGCTTGCTGCGCGAGTTCAATCACGCCGCCCGGCAATGGCATGGCACCGACCCGCGCGTGCTGCCGCCGGCGCAGTGGGCGCTGCACTTCGACCTGTACACCGCCGATGGCAACAGCCTGCTGCCCACCGAGGAAATCCCGCTGCTACGTGCCTGGCGTGGCGAACACGTGCGCAATGCCGAACTGGTCATTCGCGCCACCAACCAGCCGCCGCGCAGCGTGCTCTGCAATGCGGACCCGGTGGTCGGCGACAAGGGCACGGCGTTGGGCGCGGTGTGCGTGATGCACGACATCACCCAGCTCAAGGATGCCTCGGCCGCACTGGCCGGCGAACGCGCGCGCCTGCAGGCTCTGGTGGACGCCTCGCAGGACGTGGCCATCATGGCATTCGACCCGCAGGGCCGTCTGGAACTCTTCAATCCCGGCGCCGAGCGCCTGCTCGGTTACCGTGCCGACGAGGTGCTGGGCACCTGCCCGGCGCAGTTCCATCTGCCGGCCGAACTGGAGCGGCACATGGCGACGCTGGCGTTGTCGCCCCCTTCGTACCTGAAACTGGCTGCGGCCGCGGCTGGCGATGTGCTGGCCGAAGAACTCTGGACGCTGGTACGCAAGGACGGCGATCTGCGTCGCGTGCGCCTGTGTTTCAACGTGATCCACGATGCGCAGCAGGGCCTGGCCGGGTATCTGGCGATGGCCATCGACGTCACTGCCGAATTGCAGGCGCAAGCGGCCGCGCAGCTGGCCGCCGAACGGTTCACCGGCGCATTCGAAACCGCGCCACAAGGCATGGCCATCGTGTCGCTGGAAGGTGAGTGGCGCGACGTCAATCCGGCGCTGTGCGGCATCCTGGGCTATTCGCGCGAGCAATTGCTGCGCACCACCTTCCAGCAGATCACCCATCCCGACGATCTGCAGATGGACCTGCAATTGGTCCAGGACCTGATCGACGGAAAACGCGACAGTTACAGCCTGGCCAAGCGCTACATCAGCCAGCACGGCGCGGTGATCTGGGCGCAGCTGTCGGTGTCGCTGGTGCGCGATAGCAGCGGTGCGCCGGTGCATTTCGTTTCGCAGATCCAGGACGTGACCGAGCGCCACGTGGCCGCCGAGCGGCTGGCCGAAAGCGAAGCGCGCCTGCGCGCGATCAGCGACGCCACGCCCACCCTGGTGGCCCAGTTCGATGCCGGGCAGCGCTACCTGTTCGCCAATGAAGCGCATCGCCACTGGCTGGGCGTGGAGCCTGCCAGCCTGGTCGGTCGCCACATTACCGAAGTCCTGGGCGAAGACCTCAGCACCGCCGCGCGCGCTGCGCTGGCACAGGTGGTGGCCGGGCAGCGCGCCAGTTTCGAACATGTCCTGGGCGGCAGCACGCCGCGCGATGTGGAAGTCACCCTGGTGCCCGAAACGCAGACTGCCACGCCCACCCAGGGCTTTTTCCTGATGGCGCACGATGTCACTGCGCACAAGACCCTGCACCGCCTGATGCACGAGCGCGCCACCCGCGATGCCTTGACCGGCCTGCCGAACCGGCACGCATGGTCCGAAGCGCTGCTGGTGGCGGTTGCGCAGGCGCAACAGCAGCAACGCGCGGTGGCCGTGATGTTCCTGGATCTGGACGGCTTCAAGCGCATCAACGATGTCCACGGACACCGTGCCGGCGATGCGGTGCTGGTGGCGTTCGGCAGCTGCCTGCAACGCGCGGCAGGCGAGCGCTATCTGGTGGCGCGTCTGGCCGGCGACGAATTCGTCGTGTTGCTGGACGGGTTGGAAGATGCGCAGGCCGAATGCGCCGCGGTGGCAGAGCGTATCCGCACGCTTGCCGCAGAAGGCGCCACGTTTGGCGATGAGCATCTGCCGATCCAGCCCAGCATCGGTGTGGCCTGGCAACACGGCGCACAGGCCGAGGCGTCCAGTTTGATGCATGCCGCTGACGAGGCGATGTATGCAGCCAAGCGCGCGCGGCAGCCAGATAGGCAAGCGCCTCGATCTTAGGCGTGGTGTGTCGAGGGTGCAGCGCAGCGCATGCGCACTGCCGGAAGCTGCGGATGTCTGCTGCTGGGTGCAAACGCAAACAGCAAACCGCAAACAGCCAGCGTGACAGCGTGACAGCGTGACAGCGGGCATAGGGTCAGCGTGGCAGCTAAAAAGTTACCGGCAGTCGTCAAGCAAGTTTGGACGACGCAGCGCACACAGATTGCAGACGTGGTTCGGCTATCGCGTGGTAAAGCCTCGCCAGAAAGGCGCCGCGCTCGCGTTGCAAAGGCAACGATGCGCGTCCTTGCCTGGGTAATGCGCGATAGAGCGCGCCGAGACCAAGCGCAGCTAACAACACGACTGCGCAGCCGCCAGGCAGGCGCGGCCGGTGCTCGGAATCGGCATGTACCACGCGTACGCTGCGGTTCTGAGCGCGTCGTCCGCGCCCACCTGACGGCTGCTCACTATGCTTTTTAGCCGTTCTAACCCCGGCACGTTGCGCGCCGCGGTTGTGGCGCTCAGGCGCTCGGTTCAATCGCTTTCCAGCAACGCGCCATCGCTTCGCGCAAGCTGGCGATGGTGGTTCGGCCCGCGATTGCGGCGGACCCTGACGCGGACGCATGGCAGATGGCGGTGTCCTTGTCACGATCCCAAACCATCATCAGTCGCCGTCATCGCTGCACCTGCGACCGACATCGCCTGCCGCACAGGAGCGAGCGCTCGTGTGCGTGGCAGGCGACATCGCTCATGCACGCAGCCTGTGGTCCTGCGCAGCCTGACTGGCGGCCGCCGGCTTCGTAGCGGCAGGCGCGTTCGCTGCGCTACGTGCCTGCGGCTGGCCGGCAGCCGATGTCAGCCGGAACACTGCCACGGCGTGGGTCAGGTCTGCCGCCTGGTCTTCCATGCTGCGCGCCGCCGCGGTGGCTTCTTCCACCAATGCGGCGTTTTGCTGGGTCATTTCGTCCAGTTGCATCACCGTGGTGCTGACCTGTTCGATGCCGGCGCTTTGTTCGGTGCTGGCCGCGGTGATCTCGGCCATGATGTCGGTCACGCGCTTCACCGAGCTGACCACCTCGGTCATGGTGCTGCCGGCCTGTTGCACCAGCTCCGAGCCTTGCGCCACTTTTTCTACCGAATCGGAAATCAGCTGCTTGATTTCCTTGGCAGCACCGGCCGAGCGCTGCGCCAGGGCGCGCACTTCGGTGGCGACCACGGCAAAGCCACGGCCTTGCTCGCCTGCGCGCGCTGCTTCCACGGCCGCATTCAGCGCCAGGATGTTGGTCTGGAAGGCGATGCCGTCGATCACCCCGATGATGTCGGAAATACGCGCCGACGATTGCGTGATCGCCTGCATGGTGCTCACCACTTCCTGCACCACGCGGCCGCCGCTCTCGGCCACATCGCCGGTGCCCTTGACCAGTTGGTTGGCCTGGCGCGCGTTGTCGGCGTTCTGGCGCACGGTGGAGGTGAGTTCTTCCATCGAAGCGGCGGTTTCTTCCAGGTTCGCTGCCTGATGCTCGGTGCGCGTGGACAGGTCGGCATTGCCGCTGGCGATCTCGCCTGCCGCGGTATTGATCATCTCGGCCGAGTGCTGGATGCCCTGCACGATGCTGGTCAATTGGATGGCGGTGCGGTTGGCTGCATCGGCCAGGCGACCGAACGCGCCTTCGTAATGCGACTCCACGCGCTGCGACAGGTCGCCGTCGGCGATCGCGGCCATGATGCGGCCCACATCGTCCAACCCGGCGTCGGCCTGCTGCATCAGCCGGTTCAGCGCCTGCACCATTTCCGCAAACGCGAACTGGTAATGCGATTGGTCGCCACGTGCGGAGAAATCGCCGCGCGCAGCTGCATCGGCCAGGCGCGCGATGTCGCTGTTGATTGCAGACAGATTCTCTTTCACCGTATCCAGCGCCTGATGCAAGGCTGCGCGCTGGCCGGGCAGGCGACGCATGTCGCGGCGCAGATCGCCACGGCCGTAGTCGCTCATCACGTCCATCGCTTCGTTGATGGCATCTAGATGTTCGAATACCACCGTGTTGACGCCGTGCGCCAGCGTGCCGTAATCGCCGGGGAAATCTTCCGGAATGCGGTGCGCGATGTTCTCGCCCTGCTGCAGGCGGATCATGGTCTGCATCTCGCCGTTGAAGCGCTGCAGCTGGGTCTGCATCTGCTGCATGCTGTGCATCAGCTGGCCGGTTTCATCGCGCGATTCCACGCGGATGTCGTTGTCGAAGCGGCCCGAGGCGATGGCTTCGGCAGTGCGCGAGGCAGCGCGCAGCGGCGCGGCCATGGCCGAGGCGATCAGCCAGCACAGCCCGATCACCAGCGCCACCAGGGCGCCGCCGATCAAGGTCAGGGTGCGCGTGAAACCCCACGCCTGCACTTGGATGTCTTCGGCATACACGCCCATCACCAGCACCCAGTTCCAGGCCGGAAAGGTCTTGGCATAGCTGATCTTCGGTAGCTGTTCCTTCTTGCCCGGCTTGGGCGCGTCGTAATAGCTGAAGCCGTCGCCGCTATCGATGGCGGTCTTGATGTCGCGATACACGTATTGCCCGGCATCGCTCTTGTAGTCGGTCATGTCGGTGCCGACCGGGCGCTTGGGATGCATCAGGATGCGCATCTGCGGGTCGACGATGAAGAAGTAATCCACCCCGTCGTTGGTGCGCATGTCGGCCAGCGTGGTGCGCGCGGCTTCCTTGGCTTGCTCCAGGCTCAGCTCGCCGGCTTTGACCTTGTCGGCATAGTGCTGCATCACCGTCAGGCCCATCTCCACCTCGGTCTTGACGCTGAGCTTGCGCGCCTCCACCAGATCCAGATATTGCAGGCGCGCGGCGGCCATCGCCAGCAGGATCACGCCCACGGTCAATAGCGTGCACAACAGGACGAACTTTCGGGTGAGCGGGAGATTGGCAACAGAACGACGCAAGAGGGAAACAACAGGCATGACAACGACATCCAGAACGCGCGCACGGCGCTACATCATGGATAGCGGCTGATTCACATGCAGGTTGAATACTAACTGCGGCAGCGTCCGCTCAGGCGATGCAACAACGTGCCAATGCAATGTTGGAGCGCACCGGCCGCGACAAGACGTATCGGTAACGTTCCTCGCGCCCGCGCGCTGCTACGGAAGCATCAGCATTGGTCCATCGATGCAACGGCGGACACGCACTGCGTGTCCGCCGCATTGCATCAACCTGCAGCGCAGAAGCCGAACTCGGCAGTGGCGCCGGGCGCCAGCGTGCGGTTGAAGTCCACGCCGCTGGCCTGGAGTGTGGTGCCGCTCTGTGACCAGGTAACGTTCCAGGCGTTGTTGACGGTGCCGGTGACTGTCAGCGAGATCGACCAGTTGCCGCTGGCGGTGCCGGTATTGGTGACCTGCACGCGGTTGCAGTAGCCTCCGTTCCACCTACTGTCCGGGATCACCTTGGTACTGAAGCCCGCGCTTGGCGTCGGGGTTGGCGTCGGTGTCGGCGTGGGGGTCGGCGTTGGCGTCGGTGTGCTGTTGCTTACCGTTCCCCACAGCGTCCGCAACAAGGTCATCTTGTCTTCGCGCACGCTGATCCAGTCGTCGCGCAGGATGCCGCCGGTATCGCCGCTATTGGGGTTCCACGACCAATAGAACCCTTCGTTGATGCCCTTGCCACGCAGGTATTTCACCAGTGCGTCTTGCCAGACTTTGTCGCGCGCATCGCCTTCGCCGTACTTGCCGCCGAATTCGCCCAGCAGCAATGCGTGATTGCCGGCAAACTGGCCGAAATGGCGGTCCCAGATCGCGGGCATGTTGTTGGGGAAGTTGCTGTCGTTGAAGTACGACTGCACGAACACGTCCGGGCCGTACACATGCGGTGCCAGCAACAGGCGGTTGGCCGGAATGTTCAATGGGGTGCAGGCCAGCGGCTGCAGGCTGCCACCCCAGAAGATGCCGCCATTGGTCGAACACACCGGGTTGTCGGTGATGCCTTCCACCGCAATGATCCACTTCGGCGCCACCGCAAGCACGGCGGCAGAACCGCGCTCGGCGGCCTTGTTCCAGTCGGTGGCGGCGTTGCCCGTGCCCCAGGTCGCGGCGCCGTGCGGCTCGTTCTTCAGATCCACGCCGATCACCCTCGGCACGTTCTTGTAGCGGTTGGCGACAAAGCGCAGATCGTCCAGCCATTGCGCTTCGGAATATGAACTGGTGTACCACAGCTCGGAAATCGCCGCGCAATCGGGCGTGTGGTGATCCAGCAGCACATACATGCCGCGTGCGTTGAATTCGTTGATCACCTTGTCGAGGATCTGCAGCGAGGTCAGGCCCTGCAGATCGGCGTTGCGGCTGTAGTCGATGCTGCTGGGCATCTGGCCGCTACGCAGCGTGGCCGGGCAAAACGGCAGGCGCACCGCGTTGAAGCCCAGGCCCTGCATCTGGTTGATCATCTCCTTCCAGTTGCGTGCCCACAGGCCATGCATGACATGGTTGCCGGTCTCGAAGCCGAACACGTTGACGCCCTTGAGCTGAACCACGTTGCCGTTGTCGTCGACGATCTTGTTGTTGCTGACCGAATAGCTGAAAGCCGGTGCGGCTGTGAGCGCTAACATCGTTGCCAATGCGAGCGTACTTGCAGTCCTGAAAATGGACATGATGGTCTCCCTGGATGACCGAACTCGACGGCCGAGTGCGGTGAGGGGGGCATCTTGGTCTTCGGCTGCGCCGTGTGGCGTGACCGCTGCCACAGAAGAGCGCAGTGGCGCACCGATCACACGCAAGCTGCGGGCGAGGTCGCTTTCCCGCACACTATCGCTGCTGCGTGCTGTCCGCAGGCTGTCCTTTTTGTCCCCCGGAGTGTCCCTCAATGTCCTTGTTGCGTGCCGAAATGGCGCAATGGCGCGCCTCCCCCGCGCGCGAACTCATGGCCGGTGCGGTCGCCACATTTGCGCTGATTCCCGAAGTGATTGCATTCGCGTTCGTCGCCGGGGTGGATCCGCAGGTGGGCCTGTTCGCATCCTTCGTGATCGGCATCGTGATCGCGTTTTGCGGGGGGCGGCCGGCAATGATTTCGGCTGCGGCCGGCTCGGTGGCGCTGGTGGCTGCACCGCTGGTGGCCGCGCACGGGTTGCCCTATCTGCTGGCCGCCGGCCTGCTCGCTGGCATGGTGCAGATCCTGTTCGGGTTGTTGCGCCTGGGCGTGCTGATGCGCTTTGTCAGCAGTTCGGTGCGCACCGGTTTCGTCAACGCGCTGGCCGTGCTCATCTTCGCAGCGCAACTGCCGCATCTGCTCGGGGCCAACCTGACCACCTGGGTCATGCTGGGCGCAGGCCTGGCCATCATCTACGGCCTGCCGCGTCTGCGCCTGCCGGGGCTGTCGGCGATTCCCTCGCCCCTGCTGTGCATCCTGCTGCTCAGCGTGGCCGGCACTGCGCTGCATCTGCCGCTCAAGACGGTGGCCGATCTGGGCAAGCTGCCCAACGCGCTGCCGTTCCTGCAATGGCCGGCGGTGCCGTTGACGCTGGAGACGCTGCGCATCATCGCGCTGCCGGCACTGGCCATTGCCATGGTGGGCCTGCTCGAGTCGATGATGACCGCGCGCGTGGTCGATGAACTCACCGACACGCCCAGCAACAAGAACCGCGAATGCACCGGCCTGGGCATCGCCAACGCGGCGGCCAGCCTGTTCGGCGGCATCGCCGGCTGCGGCATGATCGGGCAGACCGTGGGCAACGTGAAATACGGCGGCCGCGGCCGGCTGTCCACGTTGTTTGCCGGCGTGTTCCTGCTGATCCTGATGGTGCTGCTCAAGCCGTGGGTGTCGCAGGTGCCGGTGGTGGCGCTGGTGGCGATCATGGTGATGGTGTCGGCAGAGACCTTCGACTGGCGCTCGCTGCGCACCGTGGTGACCCACCCGCGCACCTCCAGCGTGGTGATGCTGGCCACCGTGGCGGTCACATTGTTCACGCACAACCTGGCGGCAGGTGTGGCGGTCGGCGTGCTGCTGAGCGGGGTGTTCTTCACCTTCAAGGTGGCCGGGTTGCTGCAGATCGCGCATCACGATGGCGCGGATGGCGTGCGCACCTACAGCGTGCGCGGGCAGGTGTTCTTCGCCTCGGCCGATGTGTTCATCGACGCCTTCGACGCACGCGAGGTGCCCGGCCGCGCAGTGGTGATCGATGTCGGCCGCGCGCACTTCTGGGACATCACCGCGGTGGCGGCACTGGACAAGGTGGTGCAGCGTTTGCGTCATCACGGGCTGGACGTGCAGGTGAAAGGCCTGAATGCCGGCAGCCGCCGCCTGATGCAGCGGCATGCCTTGGGCGAAGACGCGCTGGAATCGGCACTGCCTTAGAGCGTGTTATTCACGTTGAGATGGAATGCGCCTGGCACGCCTGCGGCGCGTCATCCCGGGCTGTCCGTGCGCTGAGCGCGGCTGCGAGCGAATTCAAGTTCCGGCGGGCGACGCCGATGATTCGGCATCCTCATTGCCGGTCGTCGCTGTGATGCCAGTGGGTTTCAGCCCGAGATGTGTACCTGCGTGCCAAGCCCGGCATGACGGGTTCGTGTCCGCCCGCCGGAGGGCGCAGCCGTGACCAACGCACCGTTGCTGGAACGGATGGTGGACCTGACCGCCATCCGCGATGCGGACCTGCTCGATCTGAGCCTGTTGCGCACCGTGCGCGAAGTCTGCGCGGCCGAAGAACTTTCGCTGCTGCGCATCGCCCCGGACAGCAACAGCATCGCCGAAACGCGCCTGCGCGACGATGGCCGGCTGGCGCTGACGGTGGCGGAGATCCACGATGCGCGCACGCGCATCCAGCTGGCCGAGGTGCATGGGCCGGGCGATGTGGTGCAGCTGCACGAAGACGGCCGCGCCCTGCTGGTCTACCCGATGATGGAAGCGCGCGGCATCCGGACCTGCCTGCGGGTGGGCGGGACGCGTATTCCCGGCGTTGCCGAGCAAGCGATGCTGCAGGGCTTTGCGCGCTTCTTCCAGAACTACCGCAGCCTGCTCGACGACGCCCAGCGCGATGCGCTGACCGGCCTGCGCAACCGCAAGACCTTCGACGATGTGATCCTGCGGCTGTTTGCCGGTGGTGCCGACTCCGCCGCAGAGCAGGGCGTGTGGCTGGGCATCGTGGACATCGATCACTTCAAGCGCGTCAACGACACCTTCGGGCATCTGTATGGCGATGAGGTACTGCTGCTGGTCGCACAGCTGATGCAGCGTGCGTTTCGCCAGGACGACCTGCTGTTCCGCTTCGGCGGCGAAGAGTTCGTGATCGTGTTGCGCGGCGTGGACCGCGACACGGCCGTGAGTCTGTTCGAGCGATTCCGGCTGGCGGTGGCCGAGCACCTGTTCCCGCAGGTGGGGCAGGTCACGCTCAGCACCGGCATCGTCGAACTGACGCACGGTCGGCTGATCAGCGAAATGCTGGACGAAGCCGACAAGGCGCTGTACTGGGCCAAGCAGAACGGCCGCAATCGCGCGGCGGTCTATGCCGAGCTGATTGCCGGTGGGCAATTGCAGCAGGTTGCGCAACCAGTGGGCAGCATCGATCTGTTCTAGGCGCCAGCGCGGCGCTGAAACAGGCCAGAGCTCTTGGCCGTGGATGCAGACACGAAGCTTGTGCAGTACTCATCGCACCCGCATCGCAGGCTTCGGCGCAGCCGCAGGTATCGGCCTGCACGCGATGCTGGCTACACTCCAGGGCTATCCATGATGCGGGGTGTGCAATGAAGCGAGTTGCCGTAGGACTTCTGGCGATGGCGGTCTCGACCGCACTGATGGCGGCCACGCCGAGTTTCGATGGCGCGCGCATCTCGCGCGACGTCAAGGAACTGGCCTCCGACGCCTATGAAGGCCGCGGCCCGGCCACTGCCGGCGAAGAAAAGACCATTGCCTACCTGAGCGAGCAGTTCGCCGAAGCCGGCCTGCAGCCGGGCGGCGACCTGGCCAACGGCAAGCGCGGCTGGACCCAGGCGGTGCCGTTGCGGCGCGCCGATATCGTCGGCACGCCGACCATTGCGGTGCAGAACGCGGGCAAGCCGCAAACGCTGACCCAAGGCAAGCAAATCGCCATCCGTGCCGCGCTGGATGGCTCATCCAAAGTGGAGATCGCCAACGCGCCGCTGGTGTTCGTCGGCTACGGCGTCAAGGCGCCCGAGCGCAACTGGGACGATTTCAAGGGTGTGGACCTGAAGGGCAAGATCGCGGTGGTGCTGATCAACGACCCGGATTTCGAAACCGGCAAGGGCGACTTCGACGGCACCGGCATGACCTACTACGGCCGCTGGACCTATAAGTACGAAGAAGGCGCGCGCCAGGGCGCACTCGGCGTGCTGGTGGTGCACGAAACCGCGCCTGCCTCGTATGGCTGGGACACGGTGGCCAGCTCCAACACCAACACCATGTTCGACGTGTTGCGCGACAACCCGCGCAGCGCGCATCCCACGCTGGAAGGCTGGATCCAGCGCGATCTGGCCACCGAGCTGTTCAAGCACGCCGGGCTGGATTTCGAGACCTTGAAGAAGCAGGCGCAGACGCGCGGGTTCAAGCCGGTCGAGCTCAAGGACCAACGTTTGAGCGCCAGCTACCAGGTCAAATCCGATGTGATCACCTCGCACAACGTGGTGGCGCGGCTGGAAGGCAGCAAACATCCGGACGAGACGCTGATCTACAGCGCGCACTGGGACCATATCGGCGTGGGCAAGCCGGATGCACGCGGCGACACCATCTTCAATGGGGCATTGGACAATGCCAGCGGTACCGCCGCGCTGCTGGAGCTGGCGCGTGGCTTCGCCCAGGGGCCAACGCCTGAGCGCTCGGTGGTCTTCCTGGCGGTCACCGCCGAAGAAAAGGGCCTGCTGGGCTCGGAATTCTACGCCTCCAAGCCGCTGTACCCGCTGGACACCACGGTGGCGGTGATCAACATGGACGGCATGAATCCGTTCGTGCCCTCGCGCGATTTCGGCATCTACGGCACGGCAAAGCTCGAGCTGCTCGATCAACTGAAGAGCGTGGCCGCGCAATCCAAGCTGCGTTACACGCCCGATCCCAAGCCGCAGGCTGGGTATTTCTTCCGTTCCGATCATTTCTCGTTCGCCAAGCGCGGCGTGCCGGCGCTGTCGTATGCAGCCGGCCAGGATTGGGAAGTGGGCGGCGTGGCGGCGGGAAAGGCGGCCGCCGACGACTACACCGCCAAGCGCTATCACCAGCAAGGCGACGAATGGAAGCCGGATTGGACCTTCGCCGGCGCCGCCCGCGACCTGGGCGTGCTGTATGCGTTGGGCCAGCAGCTGGCCGACTCGCGCCAGTGGCCGAACTGGAGCCAGGATTCGGAGTTCCGCGCTACCCGCGACGCCAGCGCGGCGGCACGCAAGTAAGACGGCTCACAACGTCATTGCGCGAGGACCAGGGCTGCTGCCCTTGCGCGATGGCGCATGTGCCATATCGATATGCCGCGTTTGAATAAGCCTTGCCTGCCACGCGGCTTGTGCTTGCTGTTGTCGGTCACAGCAAGCGGCGAACGTTCTGTGTAACGCCCTCGCTGCTGGCGGCATGGATGCCGCATCGCGCCCCAGATGCATTCACGGCGTGTCCGGCGAGCGGCGAGGGCACTGCGCACGCGACACGGCGGGCCTAAGGATCGCCGAGCGCTCGCAGATGTCATTGATGCCTCGATCAAGCGGTTGCATCAGCAAACAAAACCACGTGCGACGAGCCGCTTTCCCGGGCATCGCGCAACGGTCTGGTGCGGCGAGGACGCCGCATACTCGACCAATCAAGCTGCTGCCGCAGGCCTTGAGAACGTCCGACCACCGCAATGCCTGGAATTCCAGAGCGCCTTGAGCGATGCAGAGCGGCCAACCAATCGCTTGCCCCAACCTCTGACCGCATCGGTGCAGCGCAACGCCAGCGCCCCGTCGCCGCAACCGATTGCACGCCATGGCACACCAATTGCAGCTGTCAGGCAGCATGGCCCGGCCAGCGGTCCGTGACAGCGTCTGCGCTAGGCTGCAATCTGTTGGGGTTGCGTTCGGTCGGTGCGGCGTAGTCTGCCGCGCGGTCCTCGTGGGGGAGGGCGAAGACCGTACGCGGCGTTCGTTCCTTTAACGGTCGATTCTTTAGGATGAGCTGCGAGGTGAGATTGCAGCCAGGAGAACTTGTGCATCGGAGTGGTTTCAGAGCGTCTTGGTCGTACACCGTCGGGCTCGCCCGCTCGGCCGCGTGCCAGGCAACATCGCACTGCATGGCGGGGATGGACCTCCCGTGTCAGCCCGCACTGTCGTCCTCGCGCGACGGGCAGCCCTGATGGATGGCACCGTGACCCCTTCCCCGACAACGACTGCAATGCCCCCCGTTTCCGCCCTCGATGCCGGCACGCCCACGCTGCCGCCGGAAGCACCGCTGGCGATGCCCGAACAGAACCTGCGCGAAGGCAGCCTGCAGGTGCGCCACCAGCGCACTTCGCCGCCCGGCATCGGCGTGCGCCGCTTCTATTTGATCGGCGGCACCTTCGCCACCACCGCCATCGCCGTGTGGGTGATGCTCAGCGTGCTGTGGCCCGATGGCATCAGCGTGCTGGAAGGCTGCCTGCTCGGCCTGTTCGTGTTGCTGTTCGCCTGGATCGCCATGTCCTTCGCCAGCGCCGTGGCTGGTTTCGTCACCGTGGTGGCGCGCGCCGGCCGCAAGCTCGGCATCGACCCGGAGCAACCCCTGCCCACGCTGCGTTCGCGCACCGCGTTGCTGATGCCCACCTACAACGAAGACCCGCGCCGGCTGTTGGCCGGCCTGCAGGCCATCTACGAATCGGTCGCCGAGACCGGCCAGTTGGAGCATTTCGATTTCTTCGTGCTCAGCGACACCACCCGCGAGCACATCGGCCGCGCCGAGGAGCTGGTCTATAACGAACTTTGCGATCGCGTCGACGGGCATGGCCGCATCTTCTACCGCCGCCGCGCCGACAACGCCGCGCGCAAGGCCGGCAATGTGGCCGACTGGGTGCGTCGCTTCGGCGGCAGCTACCCGCAGATGCTGATCCTGGACGCCGATAGCGTGATGACCGGCGACACCATCGTGCGGCTGGTCGCCGGCATGGAAAACAACCCGGACGTGGGCCTGATCCAGACCTTGCCGGCAGTGGTCAACGGGCAGACCCTGTTCGCCCGCATGCAGCAGTTCGGCGGGCGCGTGTACGGGCCGATCATCGCCTTCGGCGTGGCCTGGTGGCACGGCGCCGAGAGCAATTACTGGGGCCATAACGCCATCATCCGCACTCAGGCCTTCGCCGATCACGCCGGCCTGCCGTCGCTGCGCGGGCGCAAGCCGTTCGGCGGGCATGTGCTCAGCCACGACTTCGTCGAAGCGGCGCTGATGCGGCGCGGCGGCTGGGCCATGCACATGGTGCCGTACCTGCAGGGCAGCTACGAAGAAGGCCCGCCCACGCTGACCGACCTGCTGATCCGCGACCGCCGCTGGTGCCAGGGCAACCTGCAGCACGCCAAGGTGGTGAGCGCCAAGGGCCTGCACTGGATCAGCCGCATGCACATGCTGATCGGCATCGGGCATTACTTCACCGCGCCGATGTGGGGTCTGTTGATGCTGATCGGCATCGGCATTCCGCTGGCCGGCGGCGGTATCGATCTGGCCGGCGACCTGCCGTTCTCGCCCGCCCGTTACTGGCACGGCAGCAGCCAGGGCAATGCGATCTGGATCTTCATCTGCACCATGTTCGTGTTGCTGGCGCCCAAGCTGCTCGGCTACATCGCGTTGCTGCTCAACCCGCGCGAACTGCGCGCCTGCGGTGGTGCCTTCCGCGCTGCGGTGAGCATCCTGCTGGAGACCGTGCTGGCCGCCCTGATGGCGCCGGTGGTGATGTACCTGCAGTCGCGCGGTGTGTTCGAGGTGCTGGCGGGCAAGGATTCGGGCTGGGATGCGCAGGTGCGCGACGACGGCAAGCTGTCGTGGCCGGCGCTGTTTCGCAGCTATGGCGGTCTGACCGTGTTCGGCCTGTTCATGGGCGCGGTGGCCTACGCGGTCTCGCCCGCGCTGGCCGCCTGGATGGGGCCTGTGATCGTCGGCATGGCGTTGTCGATCCCGGTGGTGGCGCTGACCTCGCTGCGTCGCACCGGCATGGCGCTACGCCGCGCCGGTATTTTCTGCATCCCCGAAGAACTCGACCCGCCCAAGGTGCTGGTGCGTGCCTCCGAGCTGCGCCGCGCCGCTGCGCTGGAACCGTCGCTGATCTGAGTGTGCGTCGGCGCCGGCCTCGTTGGCCGGCGCTGTGGCGCGGTCGCATGCAGAGCCCCGTGGCGAACGGCGGGCCTCAAGCCTCTGGCGCCGGCTGATCTGGCCTGCCCCTCGCGCAAGGCATAATGCCCAGCCCGCAAGCGGAGCTGGATGATGCTGGAAGTGATCGAACGCGAGACCGGACCGAACCCGCAATGGAGCGTGCTGTGGCTGCATGGCCTGGGCGCCGATGGCAGCGACTTCGCCCCGATGGTGCCCGAGCTGGTGCGCCCGCAGTGGCCCGCGCTGCGCTTCGTGTTCCCGCATGCGCCGATCCGCTCGATCACCATCAATAACGGCGTGCGCATGCGCGGCTGGTACGACATCGTCGGCATGGATTTCGCCCAGCGCGCCGACAAGGCCGGCATCGCCGAATCGGTCACCCAGGTCGAGGCCTTGATCGCCCATGAGCAGAGCCGCGGCATCGCGCCGGAGCGCATCCTGCTGGCCGGCTTCTCGCAAGGCGGCGCCGTGACCCTGGCCGTTGGCCTGCAGCGCAGCGTGCCGCTGGCCGGGCTGATCGCCATGTCCACCTATCTGCCGGATCCGGCCGCGGCCGCCAGCCAGTTGCAGCCGGCCGCCCTGCGCCAACCGCTGTTCATGGCGCATGGCACGGCCGACCCGGTGGTGCCGTTCGCGGCCGGCCAGGCCAGCATGCAGACCTTGCGCACGCTGGGTTTCGCACTGGATTGGCACACCTACCCGATGGGCCACCAGGTCTGCCTGGAAGAGATCGAGGCCTTGCGCGACTGGATGCAGGCGCGCTTCACCGCTGCCTGAGCCCATGGCCCAGCGCGCGCCGCAGATCGCCTGGATGCCGGACCTGTGCCGGCTGCCGCGGTTGGGCGCGATGCTGGGCTTGGCCGAGCTGGTGGTGCTGGTGGTGACCTTGGTCCCCGACGCCGGCGCGCGCAGCATCACGTTGTCGCGGTTCCTCTCCGCCAGCGGCCTGGCGCTGTGGCTGGCATTGGCGGTCACCGTGCTGCTGTGCGTGTTGCGGCCCACCTTGTCGCGATTGCCGCCACGCCTGGGCGGGCTGAGCGCCTTGCTGATCGCTGCGGTGGTGGCGATGCTCGGTGCCGGCATCGTGCACGGCCTGTATGCGGTGCTCGGGCAGGTACCGCTGGGCGCGCAGGTCGGCTTCTGGCGGTTCACGCTCGGCAGTGCGGCCACGGTGGTGCTGATCACTGCGCTGGCGCTGCGCTACTTTTATGTCAGCGACCGCTGGGAGGCGCAGGTGCAGGCCAATGCACGCGCCGAGGCGGATGCCTTGCAGGCGCGCATTCGCCCGCACTTCCTGTTCAACAGCATGAACCTCATCGTCAGCCTGCTGCGGCGCGATCCGGTGGTGGCCGAACAGGCGGTGCTGGACCTGTCGGATCTGTTCCGCGCCGCCCTCGGCGCCGGCGAGGGCGTCTCCACCTTGCGTGCCGAATGCGAACTGGCCGAACGCTATCTGGCAATCGAATCGCTGCGCCTGGGCGAGCGCCTGCAAGTGCGCTGGCACCGCCAGGAACCGTTGCCGTGGGAGCTGCCGATGCCGCGCCTGGTGCTGCAGCCGCTGGTCGAAAATGCGGTACTGCATGGCGTTTCGCGCATGCCCGAAGGCGGTACGCTGTACCTGTCGCTGCGTCAGCGCGGCAACCAGCTGCAGATCCGCATCGTCAACCCGGCGCCGCAGCCCGGCACCCAGTTGCCGCTGCTGGCCGGCGCCGGGCATGCCCAGGCCAGCATCTCGCACCGGTTGGCGTTCCAGTTCGGCGCCGGGGCACGGATGGCGGCCAGCTGGGCTGAAGGCTACTATGCCTGTGAGATCACATTGCCGCTGCCGTGAGGGGAAAGTCACTGCAGCGAGGGGGAGTCCATGACGGCCACGCAAGTGCGGGTGCTGATCGCCGATGACGAGCCACTGGCGCGCGAGCGCCTGCGCATGCTGCTGGGCGAGCATCCGCAGGTCGAGGTGATCGGCGAGGCCGAAAACGGCCAGCAAGTGCTGCAGCAGTGCGAACAGCTGCGCCCGGACCTGGTGCTGCTGGATATCGCCATGCCCGGCGTGGACGGCCTGGAGACCGCGCGGCTGCTGCGGCAAGGCCAGCCGCCGCCGGCGGTGGTGTTCTGCACCGCCTACGACCAGCATGCATTGTCGGCGTTCGACGCGGCCGCGCTGGATTACCTGATGAAACCGGTGCGCCCGGAACGGCTGGCATCTGCACTGGAAAAAGTCGCCACCTTCCTGGCCGGCCGCGTGCCCGGCACCGCGTCCAGGCCGCTGCGCACCCATCTGTGCGCGCGCCTGCGCGGCAGCCTGCGGCTGATCGCCATCGGCGACATTCGCTACCTGCAGGCCGAAGAGAAGTACGTCATCGTCCATCACACGCGCGGCGAGGACTTGATCGAAGAGTCGCTGAAATCGCTGGAAGACGAATTTGCCGACCGCCTGGTGCGCATCCATCGCAATTGCCTGGTGGCCCGCGATGAACTGGTGGAACTGCGCCGCAGCGGCGATGGCCAGGTCCACGCGGTGCTGCGCAACGTGCCGCAGACCCTGGAAGTGAGTCGGCGCTGCGTGGCCAGCCTGCGCGATCAACTACGCCAACTGTGAGTTCGGTGCCGGCTCCGCGATAATGCCGGCATGACCACGCTCCGTATCGCCACCCGCAAAAGCCCGCTTGCCCTCTGGCAGAGCGAACATGTCGCCGCCGCGCTGCGTCAGCACCATCCCGGCCTGGAGGTGGTGCTGGTGCCGATGAGCACCCGCGGCGACGAAGTGCTGGACCGGTCGCTCGCCGCCATTGGCGGCAAGGGCCTGTTCCTGAAGGAGCTGGAGCTGGCAATGCTGCGCGGCGAGGCCGATTGCGCGGTGCATTCGCTCAAGGACGTGCCGATGGAACTGGACGCCCCGTTCGTGCTGCCGGCCATCCTGGAACGCGGCGACCCGGCCGATGCGCTGGTGTCCAATCTCTACGCCAGCCTGCAGGCGCTGCCGCTGGGCGCGCGCGTGGGCACCTCCTCGTTGCGTCGCCAGGCGCAGTTGCGTGCGGCGCGCCCGGATCTGGAATTGATCGACCTGCGCGGCAACGTCAACACGCGGCTGGCCAAGCTCGACAATGGCGGCTACGACGCCATCGTGCTGGCCTGCGCCGGCCTGCAGCGGCTTGGGCTGGAAGCACGCATCAGCGCGCGGCTGGACGCGCCGGAATGGTTGCCGGCACCTGCGCAGGGCGCGGTGGCGGTGGAATGCCGTGGCGACGATGCACGCATCCACAGTCTGCTGGCGGTGCTGGATGCTGGCCGCACGCGTGCCTGCGTGGAAGCCGAGCGCGCCATGAACCGCGCCCTGCACGGTAGCTGCCATGTGCCGGTAGCCGCCTTCGCGCGCTGGGAAGGGCAGGGCCTGTTCCTGCAGGGCATGGTGGGCAGCGCCAGCGACGGCCGCCTGATCCACGCCGATGCGCACGGCAGCGCCGAAGATACCGAAGCGCTTGGCCGCCGCGTTGCGCAAGGGCTGTTCGACAAGGGCGCCGCGCAGCTGCTGGCCGAGCTGTAACGCGCTGTCGCGTCAACGTGTAACGCGACCGACATCGACGCCGGCGCCCAAACGCAAGCTCCAGACCTAGCCGCTACACACGCAATGCCGCCCCCACGCAGCGCCCGCTCTTCGTAGCAGCGGCCCTGGCCGCGAGAGGCTTTATCGGGAACGCCCTCGCGGCCAGGTCCGCTCCTACCGTTCGCGGTTGTTTACTTGAACGTGTAGACCAGATTGACCGTGGTCAGCGTATCGGTCTTCTTGTCGCCGTCGCTGACGTCGCTGTTGTGACGCATCTGCCACGCCGCCTTCAATGCAAAGTGCGAGTTCATGCTGACCTGCACGCCGAAATCGTTTTGCGCATAGGTGTTGTACTCGCCCGATTCCACCAGCAGCGTATTGATCAGATCGGTGTTGTCGGTGACGGTGTACTTGAGGTCGAACAGGCCGCGGCCGATCAACCCGGTTTCGTTACGGTCTTCGTCGCTGTTGTGCGCGCGGCGCACACCCGGGCCCACCTGCGCATCCAGGTAGAAGCGGTCGGCGTCGATCAGGCGCGTGCCATAGCCGATACCGAAGGTGGCCAGACGGTCGTAGGTGGCGAAGTCGTCGTGTTCGTAGCGGCCGGTGGCCGTGAGCTGGCGGTGTTCGCCCAGCTGCAGTGCGCTGCCGACGCTGCCGGTGTAACGCTCGGCGGTGGTCTGGCGCTCGCGCGTGGTGCTGCCGTCGTCGTTGGTGTTGGTGTATTCCGAACTCGAGCGCAACGCGGTGGCATCCAGGCTATGGATCCAGTCGCCGTCGGTGTAGCGCAGGCGCACGCGGCCGTTGAGGCTGTCGGTGGTGCTGTTGCCATGCGCCGCAGCGTAGCCGAGCTCGCCGCTGCTGCCGCTCCAGGGCGACGGCAGCACCACGGCGGCCGGGTCTGCCGGCACCGGTGCGACTGCCTGGGCCCAGACGGAGGGCGTGATCAACAACAGCGGCAACAGGGCAGACAACGGGACACGGCGGGACATGGGCAGCTCGCTTTGGAAGGCGGGAGAGGGGTGGAAGCGATTTCATGATAACGGACTGTGCGGTGACGTCATCGCCAAGTGAATATCCGCTTCATTGCCGGTTGGGACGCCGAAGGCGGCATGGACCGGAGCGGCCCTGCAGACGGGCGCGGCGATGAAAGGCGATCTTTGAAGCGGTCGGCGAAGTGGTCGCAGTGGCTGGAGCGACCTGCGAGATCGTTGTCAAGGGAATGAATGGTGGTTCGGGGCGAATGCCGGGCGTGAACCGCAGCGACCTGCCCGGATGCGCGTGCGCATGGCAGGCGGCCTGGCGATGTCATCAGGACTTCTGGCCAGCCAGTGGCAGGAGCCTGAGCGGCCCGGGGCGTCGCGTGCCAGCGTTACCGGCGATGCCTGCCAACCCGGGGCCTGCGCGACCGCGCGCACGACCCCGGCATGCAGTGGCTGTGCGACCGACCCAACAGACCAGGCCGCTGCATCGCACATCCTCCGGGCGCTTGCCGCTGTCTGCCAGCCGTCACATCGCGATGCTCACCCCGCCACGCAAAGACTCGGACATAATCGACGCATGGACCGCTACGAACGCATCAACTCCCTGCATCGCTTGCTCAAATCGGCACGCTACCCGGTCACGGTGGCGCGGCTGCAGGACGAGCTGAGCTGTTCCCGCGCGACTGTCTACCGCGATCTGGCGTTTCTGCGCGACGCGCTGATGGCACCGGTGGAAGGCGACGGCGAATCGGGCTTTCGCTATCTCTCCGGCGAAAGCGACCGCTTCGAATTGCCCGGCCTGTGGCTGAGTTCGGAAGAACTGCACGCGCTGCTGGCCTCGCAACAGCTGCTCGCGCGCACCGGCGGCGGAGTGTTGTCTTCGATGCTGGCACCGCTGCAGCAGCGCATCGAAGGACTGCTGGCTGCCCAGGCCGGCGTCTCGCAGTGGCCAGTGGATCGGGTGCGGGTCATTCCACATCGCGGCCGCAAGCTGGACGAAGCCAGCTTCCGCACCGTGGCCTCCGGCGTGCTGGAGCGCAAGCAGCTGAGCTTCGACTACCGTGCGCGTTCCACCGACGAATCGACCAAGCGGACGGTGTCGCCACAGCGCATCACCCATTACCGCGACAACTGGTATCTGGACGCGTGGGATCACGGTCGCGACGGCGTGCGCAGCTTTGCGGTGGACCGCATCAACCACGCGCGTCTGCTCGATGCGGCGCCGCGCGATGTGCCCGACAGCGAACTGGACGAGCAGCTTGCCGCCAGCTACGGCATTTTTTCCGGGGCGCCCAAGGGGTGGGCGACCATCGTGTTCAGCTCCAAGGCCGCGCGCTGGGTTGCCGACGAACATTGGCATTCCAAGCAGCAGGGCCGCTTTCTGCCCGATGGCCGCTACGAGCTCAAGTTGCCCTACAGCAACTCGCGCGAATTGCTGATGGACGTGCTGCACTACGGCTCGGACGCAGAAATTGTCGAGCCCATGTCGCTGCGCGAGCAGGCCAAGGCGTTGTTGTCGCTGGCGCTGAGCAATTACGACTGAGCGTGGTAGACAGTTGACGCATACGGCAGGGCCGCAGTTGCGGCAGGCACGTGCACGCGTCTGGAAGCTGCATCAGCCCTGGTAGGCGCAGATGCGATCAATGGCGCCCAAGGCCTGAAGTGGCCGAGGTGCGAAGCGGATTCGGCCTTATGACGTGTCAGGCCCCATCTTGCACCGCGAGCATCTGCTGCGGCTGCAAGCCCAAGCAGTGGAAGTCAACCAAATCCTCACCCTGATGCCACTGCTTCTCTACCCAGGCCTGTCCCCACCGATCCACCTCGTAAACCTCGAACGTTTCGCCGAGCATCGAGAGAAGCCGGTCTCTTTCCAGTTGCGGCAGGTGGCAGACAGTGGACTGGTGGAGATGCGTGACCTGGACACGCGTGCCGACCCGAACGACCAGGCCGATGCTGTCAGTTGTGGTTTGCTCCGGCATGGGGCCTGATACCTCGGTTAGCCGAGCCGCGACGCGGCGTCGGCTCGGACGAATTGCCAGGCCGCGCGACAGGCACGATCACAGGAGCTAGCGCTGCCACAGGCCGTGATCGTTTCCGCCGAGCAGGTAGATGGCACATCGACCCCAGCCGGGAAGTTCCATCGGTGGGACTGCGACCGTGCCGCCTGCCTCCACGATGGCCGAAACAGCCGACTCGATGTCTTCGACGAGCCAGTAGGGGCGAACAACGGGCCGTTCCGACTCGCGCAGAGGTGCGCGTACACCGACGATGCCGCCGCCGGCCAGGTATGCGGTGCGGGCGTTACCCAGCTCGGGTACCGGCTCGCCGAATTCGGCGCCCTGCACCGCGTAGGCGGCACAGACCTCCTCCGTGTTGCAGGTAACGATCTCCAAGTACTGAACCTTCAAGCCACACCTCCAACGGATGACGTCCGATCGTGCTAGCGCTTGTTCGGCACTTCAAAGCCCAGGCGGTCCACCTGTTCGCGCAGCTGCGGTACCCGCTTGAGTTTGTCGGTATAGATGGAATAGTCGTCGCGCATCTTGTTGACCAGCATGCGGTACTGGTCGCGGCTCATGTCCGGCTTGCGCGAGAAGATCCAGGCCAGGTCGCGGCCCGGGTAAGAGATCAGCATCCACGAGCCGTCGGGGGCGATCTCCAGGATGCGCTGCTTGGCCGGGATGACCTTGTAGAACCAGACGCGCCAGTCCCGGTTGCCGCTGTCGGCATCCACCGAGGCGCGCGCATTGACTTGCTTTTCCGGTTCGCCGAATCCGTCGCGGTACAGATAGCGCACCGCCACCTTGCCGTCTTCGACCAGGGTGTATTCGTCGCGGCTGGTGACGTGGCCACGCTCGACCGCGTTGGGCATGCGCGCAATCACGTACCAGGTGCCCATGATCTTGGACAAGTCGATTGCCGGCTCCGTGGCGGACGTGTCCTTGGCGTGTGCCACGGGCAGGCCGAGGACGAGCAGAACAGCGAGGGCGATCGTAACGGTCAGGCGCATCGCAACATCACAAAGAGGCAGTCGGAGCAGCACACTACCGCATGCAGGGGGCAAGTTCGCGTCAACGGTCGGGTCTGGCATCGGCAGCCGGGCAATCCGCGGCAGACGCCGGGCGGCTGGGGCCGGCTGGCGGGCGCCGATCAGGCGCTGGCACCGCGATCGACCGGCTGGCTGCGCCGCGCGGCGTCGGTCCGGTGCCGCGCGCCGACGTTGCAGGGGGCCGCAGCATTCGTGGAGGCCGGTGACGCGCCTGGGCAGGCGCCCCAATCGCGCCCCGCAGGATGCCCGCGTCAAGGTCGCAGCTTGTGAGATGGGCTGCGGCAATCCTGCGCGCCTGTTGTGATCCTTCCTGCCACGGAGTGCCGCCATGTCGCATCGTCCTGCTTCCCGTTCCGAACGTCCCGACCCGCGCGTGCTGCGCCCGGTGCGGCAGATCGCCCTGGCCGGGCTGGCCCTGGTGCTGGTCTGGCCGGCCGCGCGAGGTAGCAGCGAGTGGATCGGCTGGTTGCCGCTGTGGCTGGTCGGCATGCCGATGCTGGCGTGGTGGAGCCTGCACCGGTTTGCCCTGCCTTCGTTGGCAACGCGTGGCGCGCGCCGTGTTGCGCCCCGGCGGCGTGGCCCGCAGGCCCAGCGCCGGCGCAGCGCTTCGCGTACGGCGACACAGGCGCGCGCAGCCTGACCTTCGGCAGGGTTGGCTGGCGGGGCGCTGTGCTACGTTCCGGGCATTCGTGTTTCCGGAAACATTCATGTCCAAGTTCGCCTCGATCTGCCTGGTTGCCGGCCTGATCACCGCTGGCGCCGTCTCTGCAGAGGAACCCCCCGTGTCCAACGATCCCTACGCCTGGCTGGAAGATGTCACCGGCGCCAAGCCGCTGGACTGGGTCAAGACCCAGAACGCCAAGACCGAGGCGCGGCTGGCCAGTACGCCGGCGTTCAAGCAGATGGAAACCAGCATCCGCGAAGTGCTGGATTCGGACGCCAAGATTCCCGGCGTGCAGAAGATCGGCGCGTTCTACTACAACTTCTGGAAGGACAAGCAGCACGAGCGCGGCCTGTGGCGGCGCACCACGCTGGACGAGTACCGCAAGGCTTCGCCCAAGTGGGAAACGGTGCTGGACCTGGATGCGCTCAACAAGGCCGAAGGCGAAAACTGGGTGTGGCACGGTGCCGACTGCCTGCGCCCGGACTACCAGCGCTGCCTGATCGCGTTGTCGCGCGGCGGTGCCGATGCCGATGTCACGCGCGAGTTCGATCTGGGCAGCAAGCAATGGGTCAAGGACGGTTTCTTCCGCCCCGAGTCCAAGGGCGGGCTGGGCTGGATCGACCGGGACACCGTCTACGTGTTCACCGATTTCGGCGCCGGCAGCATGACCAGCTCCGGCTACCCGCGCATCGCCAAGCAGTGGAAGCGCGGCACGCCACTGACTGCTGCGACCGTGGTGTACGAAGGCAAGCCGACCGATATGTACATCGCGGCCATGCATGACGACACGCCCGGTTTCGAGCGCGATTTCGTCAGCCGCACGCTGGCCTTCTACAACGACGAGCTGTATCTCAAGGGCGCCGACGGCAAGCTGGTCAAGGTGGACGTGCCCAATTCGGCCAGCAAGTCGGTCAAGCGCCAGTGGCTGACGCTGGAGCTGCGCGAGCCGTGGACGGTGGGTGGCAAGACCTACAAACCCGGCACCTTGCTGGCCACGCGTTTCGACGATTTCATGGCCGGCAAGCGCAACTTCGATGTGTTGTTCGAACCCACCGACACCACCTCGCTGGCCGGCATGGCGTGGACCAAGTCGCACCTGGTGTTGAACGTGCTGGAAGACGTCAAGAACCGTCTGAGCGTGATCACGCCTTCGCGCGATGGCTGGAAAAAGAGCGCGTTCGTCGGTGCGCCGAGCTTTGGCACGGTGGATGTCGGCGCGGTGGATAGCGACGACAGCGACGCGCTGTGGCTCACCGTCACCGATTACCTGACCCCCACCACCTTGTCGTGGGTGGAGGTGGGCTCTGCGCCGCAGCCGCTCAAGACCATGCCGGCGTTCTTCGATGCCGGCAAGGACACCATCGAGCAGCACTTCGCCACCAGCAAGGACGGCACCCGCGTGCCGTATTTCCTGGTACGCCCGAAGACCTTGAAGCTCGACGGCAGCGCGCCGACCCTGCTGTACGGCTACGGCGGTTTCGAGATTTCGATGACGCCCAATTACTCCGGTGGCCTAGGGCGCGCGTGGCTGGAGAAGGGCGGCGTCTACGTGGTGGCCAATATCCGCGGCGGTGGCGAATACGGCCCTCGCTGGCACCAGGCCGCGCTCAAGCAGAACCGCCACAAGGCGTATGAAGATATGGCCGCGGTGGCCAAGGATCTGGTGGCGCGCAAGATCACCTCGACCAAGCATCTGGGCGTGCAGGGCGGCAGCAATGGCGGCCTGATGACCGGCAACATGCTCACCCAGTATCCGGAGCTGTTCGGTGCGGTGGTGGTGCAGGTGCCGCTGCTGGACATGAAGCGCTACAGCCACCTGCTGGCCGGCGCCTCGTGGATGGCCGAATACGGCAACCCGGACACCGACGACTGGAAGTTCATCCAGACCTTCTCGCCGTACCACCTGTTCGATGCGAAGAAGACCTATCCGCCGGTGATCTTCCTGACCTCCACGCGCGACGATCGCGTGCACCCCGGTCACGCGCGCAAGATGGCCGCCAAGATGATCGAGGCCGGCAAGGACGTGACCTATTACGAGAACATCGAAGGTGGCCACGGCGGTGCGGCCAACAACGCGCAGGCCGCGCATATGGCCGCGCTGGCGTACAGCTTCCTGTGGGAGCGGTTGGCCGACTGAGGCGCCGTCCACATGCGGCATGATGCGTCGCGCGACACGAGGCCGCTGGCAGTTTGCAGCGGCCTCGTGTCGTTAGAGGGTTTTGTCTTAGGTCAACATGCCCGAGCGTGCGCGATGTTGGCCTTGCCGATGGCGTTGGCGGTCAGCGGGTGCGCAGTGGAGAACGCGCATGCTACGCAATGCGCAAGGCGTCGGCGCCTTACGCGAAACGTCCGTGCAGCGCACTGCGGGTCACGCAGCCTGCTACAACCGCTTCAACCCACGCGCAATCCGCTCCACCGCCTGCTGCAGACGCGGCAGGCTTTGCGTGTAGGCAATGCGGACGTGCTGATTGGCGCGGTAGTGGCCGAAGTCGATGCCGGGCGTAAACGCAACATGTTCGGTTTCCAGAAAATGCGCGCAAAACGCCTGCGCATCATCTGAAAATCCGCTGATGTCGGCATACAAGTAAAACGCGCCTTGCGGTTCGACCGCGATCTCGAAGCCCAGCGCACGCAAGGCCGGCAGCAGGTAATCGCGACGCTGCTGAAACTCACCGCGGCGCGCTTCGAAGATGGCGATGCTCTCGGGCGTGAAGCAGGCCAGTGCGGCATGCTGGGCAATTGTCGAGGCACTGATGTAGAGATTCTGCGCGAGCTTCTCCAGTTCCGGCACCGCGTCGGGCGGTGCGATCAGCCAGCCCAGCCGCCAGCCGGTCATGCCGAAGTACTTGGAAAAACTGTTCAGCACGAACGCGCCATCGTCCACCTCCAGCACGCTGTGCGCGTCCAGGCCGTAGGTCAGGCCGTGATAGATCTCGTCGACCACCAGATGGCCACCGCGCGCATGCAGCGCCTGCGAAAGCGCAGCCAGTTGCGTGCGCGACAGCACGCTGCCGGTGGGATTTGCCGGTGAGGCCACCAGGGCGCCCACGCTGTCGGCGTTCCAGGCGCTCTCCACCAGCGCAGGGGTCAACTGATAATCGCTGTCCGGGCCGACCGGGACCAATTGCGCGGCGCCTTCGACCAGGCGCAGAAAATGCCGGTTGCACGGGTAGCCCGGGTCGGCGAGCAACCAATGCTTGCCCGGATCCACCAGCAGGCTGCTGGCCAGCAGCAATGCGCCAGACCCCCCGGGTGTCACCAGAATCCGCTCCGGATCGAGGTTGCAGGCGTAGCGTTGCGCATAGAAGCCGGCAATCGCCTCGCGCAGCGCCGGCAGCCCGCGTGCGGCGGTGTAGCGGGTGTGGCCGGCTGCCAATGCCGCCTGGCCGGCAGCGACGATCGGCGCGGCAGTGGTGAAGTCGGGCTCGCCGATTTCCAGGTGGATCACGTCGTGGCCGGCCTGCTCGAGCGCATTGGCGCGCGCCAGCAGCGACATGACATGAAACGGGGCGATGTCCTGGCTGCGACGGCTATAGCCGCCTGCGTACGGAAGTGTGGAATCCATTGGCTCGATGATAGACCAGCATGACCCAGGACACATGGCGCCCGACAAGGGGCTCTTCCACACTCCGGTGCCGGGATGGCATTGCGTTCATCCAATGGACCCCAATCTGATGAAGCCGTCCTCACTCTTCTGATCGCCAGCCTGATGACCACATCCCCTGCCTTCGCCGCCCTTCCGTCGCCGCCAGACGTCGCCAAGCACCCGCATGTGGTCAAGGCGCCGTTCGGTGCGACCCGCAACGACGACTATTACTGGTTGCGCGACGACAAGCGCGAAGACAAGGCGGTGCTGGCGTATCTCGACGCCGAGAATGCCTACACCGACAAGGTGATGGCGCCGCTGAAACCGTTGGAAGAAGCGCTGTACACCGAGATCGTCGGGCGCATCAAGCAGGACGATGCCAGCGTGCCGTATCGCGAGCGCGGCTATTGGTATTACACGCGGTTCGAAACCGGCAAAGATTATCCGATCCAGGCGCGTCGCAAGGGCAGCATGGAGGCGCGGGAACAGATCCTGCTCGACGTCAACCAGATGGCGCAGGGCAAGGGCTACTTCAGCGTGGGCGATGCCGCGGTGAGCCAGGACAACCGCATCCTCGCCTGGGCCGACGATGCCGTTGGCCGCCGTCAATACACCATCCGCTTCAAGAACCTGGACACCGGCGAACTCTATCCGGATACCGTGGAAGGCGTCTCGGCCAATGTGGTGTGGGCCGACGACAACAAGACGCTGTTCTATGTCGAAAACGACCCGGAAACGCTGCTCACCGTGCGCGTGAAAAAGCATGTGCTCGGCACGCCGTCCAAAGACGATGTGCTGGTGTACGAAGAGAAGGACGACAGCTTCTACATGGGCATCGGCCGCACGCGCGACGACAAGTACATCACCATCGCGGTGGAAAGCACGGTTTCTTCGGAAACCCGCTATGCGCTGGCCGCCAAGCCGGACACCTTCACGGTGCTGGCCAAGCGCGAGCGCGATGTGGAATACCACGCCGAGCATTTCGATGGCCGCTGGGTGATTCGCACCAATGCCGACGACGCCAGGAACTTCAAGTTGGTCACTGCGCCCACCGATGCGACCACGCGCACGCAGTGGACCGACTGGGTGGCGCACGACGACAACGTCTACATCGAAGACTTCGAATTGTTCGATGGATTCACCGCCATCGAAGAGCGTTCGGGCGGACTGGAGCGTGTGCGCTTGCTCATGCGCGATGGTAGCCATGAATACGTCAAGGCCGATGAACCGGCGTATTCGATGGGTCTATCTGTCAACGCCGAGCCGGATACCGTCTGGCTGCGTTATAGCTACACCTCGCTGACCACGCCGGCGACCACCTACGAGCTCAACACGCAGACCGGCGAGCGCCGGTTGCTCAAGCAGCAACCGGTGATCGGCTACGACGCCAGCAAGTACGTGACCGAACGCGTGTGGGTGACGGCATGCGACGGGGTCAAGGTGCCGGTGTCGCTGGTGTACAAAAAGGGCTTCAAGAAGGATGGCAGCGCGGCGCTGTTTCAGTATGCGTACGGCAGTTACGGCATGTCGATGGACCCGGCATTCAATCTGCCGGCGATCAGCCTGCTGGACCGCGGTGTGGTGTATGCCATCGCGCACATCCGCGGCGGCCAGGAAATGGGGCGCCAGTGGTACGACGACGGCAAGCTGCTGCACAAGCAAAACACCTTCAATGACTTTATCGATGTCACCCGCGGTCTGGTCGCGCTAGGTTACGCCGCCAAGGACCGGGTTGCCGCATCCGGTGGGAGCGCGGGCGGTCTGCTGATGGGCGCGGTGGCCAATATGGCGCCGCAGGACTATCGCGTGATGGTCGCGCAGGTGCCGTTCGTCGATGTGGTCACCACCATGCTCGACGCCAGCATTCCGCTCACCACCAACGAATACGACGAGTGGGGCAACCCGGAAACCCAGGACGATTACCAGTACATGCTGTCGTACTCGCCGTACGACAACGTGCGCAAGCAGGCGTACCCGGCGCTGTTCGTGGGCACCGGCCTGTGGGATTCGCAGGTGCAGTACTGGGAGCCGGCCAAGTGGGTGGCCAAGCTGCGTGACGACAACACCGGCACCCAGCCGATCGTGTTCCGCACCAATATGGAAGCCGGGCATGGCGGCAAATCCGGACGCTTCCGCCGCTACCGCGAGCTGGCCGAATCGTATGCGTTCGTACTGGATCAGTTGGGCGTGAAGTAGCTGGACGGGAGGGATTGGGGAGTCGGGATTCGGGATTCGTTAGAGCGGATGGCTTGGGCGGCAGCTGGCTGCTCGCTGGGATGCGAGCGGCTTGCACGTCTTCCATCTTCCGCCTCACCGCCTTCGTTTTTCCTTATCGGCGCGGTGCGTTCGCTGCCTCGCCCTGCAGCGAGCCGGGCATCGCAGTCAGGCGTCGCTGCGGCCGGGGCTGCGTATCTGACCGCAGCGCGGTGGGGCGACGCTGGAGATCTGGCGGCCAGCGCGCGCTGCATGCCGCCCGCTGCGCAGAACGCGCCCTTCTGCAGCGGTAGAATCATCGCTGCAAGGCCGACTCACCAAACCGCAGCGCTGGCCGTATCATTTGCGCATGACGCGACCGACTCGATTCCGCTGGGCCTGGTGGTTGCTGGCCTACGCCAGCCTGGCTACCGGCATCGTCGGGATCTTCGTCCCGGGGCTGCCGACGACGGTCTTCATCCTGATCTCTGCCTGGGCGGCCTCGCATGGCTCCGAGCGCCTGCACAACTGGCTGCTGTCGCATCCGCGCTTCGGCCCGGCGATTGTGGAATGGCAGACCTACCGGGCAGTCAGCCGCAAGGCCAAGTGGATGGCGACGCTGACCATGACGGTCTGCGCCGCGATCATGCTGTGGTGCGTGCCGGTGTTCTGGGTCAAGTGCCTGTCGATCGGCAGCATGGCCGTGGTGGCGATCTGGCTGTGGTTGCGCCCGGAGCCGCCGCCGCGCCCGCTGCCAGGTGCGCACTGAACGCAGCGCGCCTGCCAGCGCACGGCCGTAACGGCGTTCTGGCTATACTTCGGCCCATGAGCATTATGTCCCGACCGTCTGTTCGTCTCGCACTGGTTGGTGCGACCTTTCTCCTGCTTGCCGCTTGCGGCAACAAGGGCCCGCTGGTGATGCCGCAGAAGCCGGTGCCGGTGGAAGCCCAGCCGGTGCCGCAGCCGGCGGATGCGTCGCAACCGCTGGACGAGTCCACGCCTGCGCCTGCGCCGGTGGATGGCGCTACCAAGCCCGCATCCACCACCGACCAGCCCGCTAGCAGCGGCAATGAGCGCTGACGGTCGCAGCGGGCGTCTGCGTTTCACCAAAATGCATGGCGCCGGCAACGACTTCGTGGTGCTGGACCTGCGCGACGGTACGCCGCCACCGGATGCCGCACTGGCGGCGCAGCTGGCCGACCGCCACTTCGGGGTGGGCTGCGATCAGATCCTGACCATCGAGGCACCGCGCAGCCAAGGTGCCGTGGCGGCCTACGGCATCTGGAATTCCGATGGCTCGGCCGCACGCCAATGCGGCAACGGCGCACGCTGTGTCGCCGCGTGGCTGGTGCGCGACGGCACGGCCCAGGGCGAGCGCTTCATCATCGACAGCCCAATGTCCGCGCACGCGGTCGAGCGCCTCGACGGCGACCGCTACGCGGTGGCGATGGGTGTCCCGCAGTTCGAGCCCGCCCAGATTCCGCTGGCCGGGTTTGCACATGCGCGCGACGAATATGCGCTGCCGGTGCACGGCGAGACCGTGCGCTTTGGCGCGGTGTCGATGGGCAACCCGCACGCGGTGGTCGAAGTCGGTCGCGTCGATGCAGCACCGGTGGAACGCGTAGGCGCGCTGCTGCAGCAGAACGCGGCGTTTCCCGATTCGGTCAATGTGGGTTTCGTGCAGGTGGTCGACCCCGCGCATGTGCGCTTGCGCGTGTTCGAGCGCGGGGTGGGCGAAACGCTGGCCTGTGGGAGTGGCGCCTGTGCGGCCGCGGTGGTGTTGATGCAACGCGGCCGTGTCGAGCGCGATGTGCAGGTGTCCTTGCCCGGTGGCGAGTTACGCATTCGTTGGCCCGGCGACCAGGAGCAGGTGGTCATGTCCGGCCCGGCGGTGTTCGTCTTCGATGGAGAATGGAACCGATGAGCGAGAACACGGACAAATTCGGCGCGCACGAAGTGGCCACCTGGTTGCGACGTCACCCGACCTTCCTCAAGCAGTTCCCGGATCTGGCGGTGAGCTTGCTGGTGCCGCGCGACGACGGCCCCACCGCTTCGTTGGCCACCTACCAGTTGGAAGTGCTACGCGACAAGAACCGCGAACTCTCGCGCCGCCTGCACGAGCTCGGCAGCAACGCGCAGGAAAACGAGCGGCTGTCAGTGCGCACGCATCAACTCACGCTTGCGTTGATGCGCCAGACCAGCGCGGCCGACACGCTCAAGGCGATGGCCGCCTCGCTGGCGGAAGATTTCAACGGCGAACTGGTGCGGCTGGTGTTGCTAAAGCCCGTCGATGCGCTGGATGCGGACTGGCTGCAGACCATCGCAATCGACGATGCACGGCTGGCGCCGTTTCGCGATTGCCTCAACGATGGCGAGCCCATCTGCGGCCGCCTGCAAGCTGAAAAACACACGCTGCTTTACGGCGCACAAGCGGGGCAGGTGCACTCCACCGCGTTGCTGCCGCTGCCGGGCATCGGCCTGATCGCGGTGGGGAGCAGCGATGCCAACCGGTTCTATCCCGGCATGGGCACGCTGTTCCTGCGCATGATGGGCGAATCGTTGAGCGTGGCGTTGCAGCGCTTCGACGTGTGAGGCCATGGCTGCGCACACCGACGTTGGCGACATGGGGCGCTGGTGGTGGCGCTGCTTTTGCAGCAGGGAGAGTGAGGTGTTGGCAGTCGAGTCTCTGCGTTGTCTGCACCTGCAGGGCGCGCGCGTCGCGCGCGTGTTGCAGATGACGGCAGTCACCCCGCGCAATCGGGAGCGCTGAGGTGTCATCGGTCGACGAGTTCCTGACGTACCTGCAGGTCGAGCGGCAAGTATCGGCGCACACGCTGGACGCGTATCGGCGCGACCTCGCGGCCCTGGTCGTCTGGGCAGCCGAGCAGGCGACCGAAGCTGGCGTGCAGGACGCTGCAGTGCCTGGCGAGACTGCACAGCTCGACAGCGCGCACTTGCGGCAATTCGTTGCGGCAGAGCATCGACGCGGGCTGTCGGCAAAGAGCCTGCAGCGCCGCCTGTCGGCATGCCGCAGTTATTACGCCTGGTTGCTCAAGCATGGCCGCATTTCGGCCAGCCCGGCGGCGGCGCTGCGTGCGCCCAAGGCGCCGCGCAAGTTGCCGCAGGTGCTGGACGCCGACGAAGCCGTGCGTCTGGTGGAAGTGCCGACCGATGCGCCATTGGGCCTGCGCGACCGCGCGCTGCTGGAAGTGTTCTACTCGTCCGGGCTGCGCCTGAGCGAGTTGTGCGCGTTGCGCTGGCGCGACCTGGACCTGGACAGCGGCCTGGTGATGGTGCTCGGCAAAGGCAGCAAGCAGCGCCTGGTGCCGGTGGGCTCGCACGCGATCGCCGCCTTGCGCGAGTGGCGACGCGACAGTGGTGCAAGCGCCGACAGCCATGTCTTCCCTGGCCGTGCCGGCGGTGCGATTTCGCAACGTGCAGTGCAGATCCGCATCAAGCAGCTGGCCGTGCGCCAGGGCATGTTCAAGGACGTGCACCCGCATATGCTGCGCCACAGCTTCGCCAGCCATATCCTGGAATCGTCCGGCGATCTGCGCGGCGTGCAGGAGTTGCTGGGCCATTCGGACATCGCCACCACCCAGATCTACACGCATCTGGATTTCCAGCACTTGGCCAAGGTCTACGATGCCGCGCATCCGCGTGCCAGGCGCAAGAAAGCTGCAGAGTGAGCGCCAAGCTGTAAGCGGCCGGCAGCCGGCGTCATCGATTCGTGCGGTTCATTGCCGCAGGTCGGTCTGCATGTCGCGTGCAACCGTGTTGCTGTCTCGCAAGTGAGCGCCGCCATCCCTGCCTGCGGCGACTGGTCGCGGCGTGCTTGAACCCGGCAGGGGCGTCCCCACCTCCTTGGAAACCCTCGGAGGATCCATGGACCCTAGCCAGAACCCCAATATCGTTCACGCCACCACCATCATTTCGGTTCGACGCGGTGGGCATGTCGCCGTCGCCGGCGATGGCCAGGTCACCCTTGGCCATACGGTCATGAAGGGCAATGCACGCAAGGTGCGTCGGCTGGGGCGCGAGGGCCAGGTGCTGGCCGGTTTCGCCGGTGCGGCAGCCGATGCGTTCACCTTGTTCGAATTGTTCGAAGCCAAGCTCGACAAGCACGGCCAGCTGACGCGCGCTGCAGTGGAACTGGCCAAGGATTGGCGCACCGAGCGCCGGCTGGGCAAGCTCGAAGCGCTGCTGGCCGTGGCCGACAAGGAAACTTCGCTGATCATCAGCGGCACCGGCGATGTGATCGAACCGGAAGACGGCATCATCGCCATCGGTTCTGGCGGCTCGTACGCCTTGTCGGCCGCACGCGCGCTGCTGGCGCACACCGAGCTGGATGCCAAGACCATCGCCACCGAAGCGATCAATATTGCCGGCGATATCTGCATCTATACCAATCGCAACGTGGTGGTCGAAGAGCTGTGATTCGGGATTCGGGATTGGGGATTCGCAAAAGCGCTCCTTTCCCTCCGCCCGGAGATCCATCGATCGTTCCCATTCCGCTTTTACGAATCTCAAATCCCTAATGCCAAATCCCGATACCGCCACCATGACTCCGCGCGAAATCGTGCAGGAGCTCGACCGTCATATCGTTGGCCAGCACGACGCCAAGCGCGCGGTTGCCATCGCGCTGCGTAACCGCTGGCGCCGCATGCAGTTGCCGGAAGAACTGCGCAACGAAGTGATGCCCAAGAACATCCTGATGATCGGCCCCACTGGCGTGGGCAAGACCGAGATTGCGCGGCGCCTGGCGACGTTGGCCAATGCGCCCTTCGTTAAGGTCGAAGCCACGCGCTTTACCGAAGTGGGGTATGTGGGCAAGGATGTGGAGCAGATCATCCGCGATCTGGCCGATACGTCCGTCAAGCTGTATCGCGAGCAGGCCAAGGTGCGCGTGCGCAATCAGGCCGAAGAGCGTGCCGAAGACCGCATCCTGGACGCATTGCTGCCACGTCGCGCGGCCGGGATTGGGTTTGATCCGGAAGCGGCGCGCAACGAGCCCTCGTCGCAGGACAACGAAACCCGCATCAAGTTCCGTCGCATGCTGCGCAACGGCGAGCTGGACGAGCGCGAGATCGAACTGGAAGTGGCGGTGAACGCCAGCATGGACATCATGACCCCGCCGGGCATGGAGGAAATGGGCCAGCAATTGCGGCAGATGTTCTCCAATCTGGGCAGCGGCAAGTCGCAGAAGCGCAAGCTCACCATCAAGGCGGCGCGCCCGCTGTTGATCGAGGAAGAAGCCGGCAAGCTGGTCAACGAAGACGACGTGCGCACTGCGGCCATCGAGGCGTGCGAGCAGCATGGCATCGTGTTCATCGATGAGATCGACAAGGTGGCCAAGCGCGGCGAAGCCGGCTCCAGCGGCGGCGATGTCAGCCGCGAAGGCGTGCAGCGCGATCTGTTGCCGCTGGTGGAAGGCTCCAACGTGTCCACCAAGTACGGCACGGTCAAGACCGACCACATCCTGTTCATTGCATCCGGCGCGTTTCATCTGGCCAAGCCCAGCGATCTGATTCCGGAGCTGCAGGGCCGCTTCCCGATCCGCGTGGAACTGACCGCGCTGACCAAGGCCGATTTCGTGCGCATCCTCACCGAGCCCAAGGCCGCCTTGATCAAGCAGTACGAGGCCTTGCTGCAGACCGAAGGCGTGGCATTGACGTTCGCACCCGACGCGGTGGATCGGCTTGCCGAGATTGCCGCGCAGGTCAACGAGCGCCAGGAGAATATCGGCGCCCGTCGCCTGCACACGGTGTTGGAGCGTCTGCTGGATGTGTTGAGCTATGAAGCGCCCGATCGCGATGGGCAGAGCGTGACCGTGGACGCCGCCTATGTGGATGCGCAGCTGGGTGAGCTGGTACAGGATCCGGACCTGAGTCGCTACATCCTCTGATGGTGCTGCACGGCGACGTGCGAACGGTTTTAGAAAAGACCCGCCATTGGCGGGTCTTTTTGTTTGCAGAAGGCACTGCTGACAAGCCAGGTCTTGGCGCAGATCGGCACTGCGATGCAAGCCAAACAGCAGCGCCACTGCGCAGTGGCATTGCCTGTCATCTGTCACCGCGCACGGCTACGCACCTGCAGTGGCGCTGACGTCAATCCTCGCCAATATCTTCGTTCCACACATCCGGGTTGGCGGAAATATAGCCGCCAAGCAGGTCGATGCATTCCTGGCTATGCAGATCGATCACGTTGACGCCGTGCTCGCGCAACCACGCGATGCCGCCCTGGAACGTGACCGATTCCCCGACCACCACCGTGCCGATGTTGAACTGGCGTACCAGCCCGCTGCAGTACCAGCACGGCGCCAACGTGGTGACCATGATGGTGTCCTTGTAGCGGCGCTGGCGGCCGGCCTTGCGAAATGCGTCGGTCTCGCCGTGTACCGAGGGGTCGTTTTCCTGCACGCGGCGGTTATGGCCGCAGCCGAGCAGGCGCCCGTCATTGTGGTATAGCGCCGCGCCGATCGGGATGCCGCCTTCGGCCAGGCCCTGGCGTGCTTCGGTGATGGCGGTGTCCAGCAACGCGCGGTAGTCGGGGGTGGTGATCATGCGAACTCCAAAGGGGCCGCGCCGGCAGGGCGCAGCATGTCGAGATGGGGAATGCCATCTTCCAGGTACGGTGCGGAAGCAGGTGCAAACCCGTGCGCCGCGTAGAACGATTGCAGGTGCGCCTGCGCACCGAGCTGGATCGCGTGACCCGGCCACTGCGTGTGCACCAACCGGATGCCTTCGCGCAACAGCGCATGCGCAAGTCCAGTGCCACGAAATGCAGCGGCGACGACCACGCGGCCGATGCTCGGTTCGGAATAACTCAAGCCCGGCGGCAGCACGCGCAGGTAAGCCGCCAACGCGGCGTCATTGGCGGTGCCCAGCAGATGCAGCACCGCCGGATCGGTATCTTTGCCATCCAGTTCCGGATAGGCGCATTGCTGCTCCACCACGAACACATCCGTGCGCAGCCGCAGCAGCGCATACAGCTGCGTGGTGTTCAGTTGCGCAAACCGCAGGTGCTGCCAGTGCAGGGCAGGAAGGGGCATGGTGGGCATCACTGCATGATAGCGGCAGTGCCGCCGTTGAGCTGCGACGTCATGCCGGTGTGGGGTACTGGCTGCCTGACCTGCGCCGACACTGGTGCCCACGCGCGGATACCGGTTTGTGCCTAGTCGACTGCGCTGTCGGTATCGACGGCCACCACCACCGACATGCCCGGCCGCAGCCGCGGCGCCAACGGCTGGTCCGGATCGACGCTGATGCGCAGCGGAATGCGTTGGGCAATCTTGACGAAGTTGCCGGTGGCGTTATCGGCCGGCAGCACGCTGAATTCGGAGCCGGCAGCCGGCGAAATGTCCTGTACGCGGCCATGCAGACGCGCGTTGTCCAGCGCATCCACGGTGAAGCTGGCGCGCTGGCCGATGCGGATCCTGGCCATCTGGGTTTCCTTGAAATTGGCCACGATCCACAGCGTGTCCGGCACCAGCGACATCAGCTGCGTGCCGTTGGTGACGTAGGCGCCCTGGCGCACGCCAAGCTGGCCGAGCTGGCCGTCGCGCGGGGCCAGGATGCGCGTGTTGTCCAGGTTGATCTGTGCCAGCTGCACGGCGGCCTGCGCATTGGCGAGCGCGGCTTCCAACGCGGCGCGGTTGACGGTCACGCTGCGGGCGTTTTCTTCGGCGGCCTGCACTGCGGCACGTGCCTGCGCCACGCCGGCATCGGCTTGCGCGCGCGCGGCAAATGCGGTGTCGCGGTCCTGCTCGGAGACCAGTTGCTGGCTGGCCAGCTGCTGCGTCCGTGCATAGGCCGAATGGGTGCGCTCGCGTTGTGCCTGGTTGCTGCTCAGCGCCGCGCGTTGCTCGGCGATCGTGGCTTCGGCGCTGTGGCGTTGTTGATCCCAGTTGGCGAGGTTGGCCTGGGCGGTCTGCACTTGCGCCTTGGCCTGTTCGAGTTGCTGGGCATAGATGCGATCGTCGATGCGTGCCAGCAACTGCCCGCGCTTGACGTGCGCAAAGTCCTGCACCGGTACCTGCGTGACATAGCCGCTCACCTGCGGCGCAATCACCGTGATCTGACCGTGCACCATCGCATTTTCGGTGCGTTCGATCGCACTGACGAACGGCGGCAGGCGCCAGGCATACAGCACCAGCGCCACGCCGATCAGGGCAAGCCCGCCGAAGCCGATGACCCCGGCGAGACGGCGACGCCGACGACGTTGCCGGTCGGCAGGCGGGGAGGAATCTGCTGGTGTCTTCATGGGCGCGCAGTGGGAGCAGGAGGAGGAGGGGGCGATACCGAGGGGCGCAGATAGCGGCGCCACAGCAGCACGGACAGGATCCACACGCCGGTGGCGATGGCGATGCAGCCGATCAACAGGAACACGTCGTTGTACGCCAGCACATTGGCCTCGCGCGTGGCGACCGTGCCCAGCGTGCGCACGCCTTGGGCCTGACGCAGTGCCGGGTCGCCGATGCTGCGGCCATACAGGCTTGCATAGGCCTGTACGCGCGCGGCCACCTGCGGGTCGGTCAGCGCCAGATGTTCCACCAATTGGCTGGAATGGTATTTCTCGCGCACCACCTGCACGGTGCCGAGCAGGGCGCTGCCGAGCAGGCCGCCCATGTTCTGCGCCATGCCGAACAGCACGATGAAACTGATCAGGTTGCCCGGCTGCGCGATCACCCGGCCGATGCCGGCCACCATCGCCGGGCCGATGAAGAACGTGCTGCCGAAGGCGAGCAGGAACTGGCTCACATACATCTGTTCGGGGCGGGTGAGGCTGGTGGCATCGGCATCCATGAAGCAGCCCACACAGATGGCCGCCACCGCGATGATCAGATGTTCGGCAACCCGCGCCGGGTTGATCAGCCACGCGCTGGCCGCCACGCCGACCACCGCGCCCAGCAGCATCAGCGCAAACAGGGTCTGCAGTTGCGTGTTGGCCAGGCCCAGCGTCTGGAAGAAGCCGATGGCGCCGGTGCTTTGTTCCGACAGCACCAGGCGGATCAACAGGATCGCCAGCCCCAGCCGCAACATGTCCGCACTGGCCAGCCAGCGCGTGTTGATCATCGGATTGCGGCGGTTGTGTTCGATCCAGGCCGCCGTGCACAGCAGCACGATGGACGCGGCCAGCACCACGCCCAGCCACGGCGTGCTGGTCCACCACAGCAGGCGCCCGAGCGAGAGCACCGCGGCCAGGCCGGCGGCGCCGGCGGCGAACAGGCTGAAGGTGAGGAAATCCAGCGGCTCGAACACGCGATACCGGTCGCTTGGCGGTAACTTGAGCGCCAGCACGCAGGCCAGCGCGAACACCGCCAGCCCGCACTCGAACAGGTACAGGCCTTGCCACTCGCCAAATTCCAGCAGGTCGGTGGAAAACACCCGCGCCAGCGGCAACGCCAGCTGGGTCATGCCCAGGCCCAGCACCACGGCCTTGAGCCGATATTTGCTCGGGAACGCCTGGATCACGTAATACAGACCCAGCGAGCTGAGCGCCGCGCCCACCAGCCCATGCGCGGCACGCACGGTGATCGCCGAGCTCAGGCTGTGCACGAACAGGTGCGCGAAGGCGATGAGCGCGTACAGCGCCAGGAAGATTTCGGTGAACCGGCGCAACCCGAACTGCTGGCGAAATTTCACCAGCAGCAGGTTCGCCGACATGTTGGTCATCACATAGGCGGCCGGCAGCCACGCCATTTCGGTGGCATAGGCCCCCAGCGTGCCTTGCAGGTAGGTGAGGTTGGCAGTGACCAGGGCGTTGCTCAGCCCTCCGGTGAGCGCCACCACCGCGCCCACCAGGCCGTACTGAATACGCCGCCGGATAGGGTGCAGGGGGGTGGAGGCCGACCCGGGCAGGGTGGGCCGCTCGTGGGGCTGCCAGTCGCGCTGGACGTACTTGTCGCGCACTGAGTGCTCGCAGGGCCGGTCGCAGGTGAAAACGCGATTGTGGTCCGGTTGCGGTCATGGCGGCGTCAGCAGTGCGATAATCCAGCCATGAGCGAATCCCCCTATACCTCCGGTACCACCCATTTCGGCTTTCGCGATGTCGCTGCCAAGGACAAGCAGAAGCTGGTCGGCGAAGTGTTCACCTCGGTCGCGCGTAACTACGACCTGATGAACGATCTGATGAGCCTGGGCGTGCACCGCGCATGGAAACGCTACTTCGTGGCGACCGCGCAGGTGAAGCCAGGCGACCGCGTGCTGGACCTGGCCGGCGGTACCGGCGACATCGCCGTGCTGCTCAAGGAGCGCGTGGGCAATGAAGGTGCGGTGGTGCTGGGCGACATCAATGCCGGCATGCTGTCGGTGGGCCGCGACCGGCTGACCAACCGCGGGCTGGTGTCCGGTTTCGACTACGTGCAATGCAATGCCGAAGCGCTGCCGTTCCCGGACCAGAGTTTCGACCTGGTGACCATTTCCTTCGGCCTGCGCAACGTCACCGACAAGGACGCCGCCTTGCGCGAGATGTACCGCGTACTGAAGGTCGGCGGCCAGGCGCGCGTGCTGGAATTTTCCGAAGTCACCGCCGAGTGGTTCAAGCCGATCTACGACTTCCACTCGTTCAAGATCCTGCCCAAGCTGGGCCAGCTGTTCGCACGCGATGCCGATAGCTACCAATACCTGGCCGAAAGCATCCGCAAGCATCCGCCGCAGGAATCGCTCAAGGGCATGATGGGCGAGGCCGGGTTTGCGCGTTGCCACTTCAAGAACCTGACCGGCGGCATCGTGGCCATCCACTCCGGCTACAAGATCTAAGCAGGTCGTTTCAGCCCGGTTGGCGTCGGCGCGCGTAGCGTGCGCTGGCGCTCGCCCGCCGCGTGCACGGGATCGCGCGTTGCGTGGAAGCGGTGTCGCACATGGATACACCAGCGAAGTTCTGAGACTTCCGTCGCGTTGGCTCGACACGCTCTCGGCGACACTGAACGCTCTTTTGCCGGAGTGTTGGATGCGCTTGTACGCCGGGCTCTCGCGCGTGTTTCCCCGCTCCTTCAGCGCCAAACTGCTGGCGGTGACCTTCCTGGGCATCCATCTGCCGTTGCTG
Source organism: Xanthomonas sp. NCPPB 1062 (assembly GCF_041481705.2). Lineage (NCBI taxonomy): Bacteria > Pseudomonadati > Pseudomonadota > Gammaproteobacteria > Lysobacterales > Lysobacteraceae > Xanthomonas > Xanthomonas sp. NCPPB 1062. Next base: position 761,815 of record NZ_CM192987.1, read on the forward strand.
TTGTTGATCGCCTGGTTGGCAGCGCAGAGCGAACTGGACGGGCGCCCGCTGTGGTCGGTGGTGATCGTGGCATTGCTGGCCACCCTGGCCGGCACGGCGCTAACCTTGGTCGCGCTGTACCGGCTGCTGGCGCCGCTGCGCATCGCTGCCGATGCGCTGGATTCGTATTACGCCGATCAACGCCTGCCTACGCTTCCCGAACAGGGTGACGATGAATTGGGCCGCCTGTTGCGCGGCATCAACCGCAGCCTGCGCGGCATCGATGCCGGCATGCGCGATCTCAAGAAACACGCCTTGTTCGACCCGTTGACAGAAGCGCTGAACCGGCGCGGCTGCGAACAGGCGATGCGCGATTCGGTGATCGCCTCCCAGCGCGAAGGCTGGCCGTTCGTGCTGTTCGTGCTGGACATGGACAACCTCAAGCAGATCAACGACCGCTTCGGCCATCTGGCTGGCGACCGCGTGCTGGTGCGTCTGGTGAACTCGGCGTACGGCTGGTTGGGCGCGCAGGACTGGGTCGGGCGTTGGGGCGGCGACGAATTCCTGATCGGCATCCATGCCAGCGAAGACGACGCCACGCTCAAGCTCAACCAATGGCTCTCGATGCTCGAGCGCGAAGATGCCGACGAGGCGCCGCTGCATGTGAGCGCCGGCAGTGCGGTGTGCGAACAAGGGCTGGATGCCACCGAACTGTATCGCCGCGCCGATGCGGCGATGTACCGCGCCAAGTTCTCCGGCGGCCGGCGTCTGGTGCGCGACGGGCACGACGCCCCGCGCGGCCATCCGGTGGCCTGACCTGGGAAAGCCGATTGCGACAGCACGCGGCAGGCCATCGCGCGGATGGCTACCGATGGCACGGGCAGGCTGCGGCGCAGGGCGTTAAAATGCCTCATTCTCCTTGCTGCGGTGCCGTCGATGCGCTTCCCGTTCCTGTCGCTGTCCCTGGCCGTGTCCATCGCGCTGGCCGGCTGTTCCAATGACTCCACGCCGTCGGCCTCCCCCACCGCGCCGGCCGCCACTGCCAAGGCCCCCGTGAAAGCAGACGCCCGCAACCACGACGAAAGTTCCTACGCCCAGCCGCAGCTGGTGGTCATCAAGGACCTGGCGCTGGACCTGAAGCTGGATTTCGATGCCAAGCAGATCGGCGGCACTGCCACCTACACGCTGGAGTGGAAGGACAAGGCCGCCAAACAATTGGTACTGGATACGCGCGAGTTGAGCATTGCGCAGGTACAGGCGGACGATGGCAAGGGCGGCCTGTCGCCGCTGCAGTTCGCCCTGGCACCGGCCGACAAGACCTTCGGTAGCAAACTCACCATCGAAGCGCCGCATCAGCCGGGCAAGGTGGTGATCACCTATCACACCGCACCCACCGCCTCGGGCCTGCAGTGGCTGGAGCCGTCGATGACCGAAGGCAAGCAACTGCCTTTCATGTTCAGCCAATCGCAGGCGATTCACGCGCGCAGCTGGGTGCCGCTGCAGGACACCCCGAGCGTGCGCTTCACCTATAGCGCGCATGTCACCTCGCGCCCGGACGTGATGGTGCTGATGAGCGCCGACAACGACCCCAAGGCGGCACGCGACGGCGATTACAACTTCAAGATGCCCGAGCCGATTCCGTCCTACCTGCTGGCGATCGCCGCCGGCGACGTGGTGTTCAAGCCGATTTCCGCGCGCTCGGGCGTGTGGGCCGAGCCGGCCATGGCCGACAAGGCCGCCAAGGAATTCGAAGACACCGAAAAGATGATCGGTGCCGCCGAAAAACTGTATGGCCCGTATCGCTGGGGCCGTTACGACATGCTGGTGCTGCCGCCGTCGTTTCCGTTCGGCGGCATGGAAAATCCGCGCCTGACCTTCGCCACGCCTACCGTAATCGTCGGCGACAAGTCGCTGGTCTCGCTGGTCGCGCACGAACTGGCGCATAGCTGGTCCGGCAACCTGGTGACCAATGCCAGCTGGAAGGACATCTGGCTCAACGAAGGGTTCACCACCTACGTGCAGGGCCGCATCACCGAGGCGCTGTACGGCAACGAGATGGCCGAGATGGAGCGCGAAATCGATCAGGGCGATTTGCTGGCCGAAGTCAAAGACATGCCGCCGGCCGACCAGGTATTGGAGTTGCCGCCGCTGGCCCAGCGCGACCCTGACGAGGCCTTGAGCCAGGTTGCCTACGTCAAGGGCGCGTGGTTCCTGCAGTTCCTGGAGCAGCGTTTCGGCCGCGAAGTATTCGACCCGTTCCTGCGCGGCTGGTTCGACGATCATGCCTTCCAGAGCGCCACCACCGACCAGTTCGTCGATTACCTGAAGAAGAACCTGCTGGACAAGCATCCCAACACGGTCAGCGCAGCCGAAGTGGATGCGTGGCTGAAGCAGCCTGGCATTCCGGCCTTCGCCGCCAAGGCGCGCTCGCGCAGCTTTTCGATCGTGGATACCGCACGCATCGCCTGGAGCGGCAGCGGCACCTTGCCGAACAAGCAGGTCACCAGCGAGTGGGGCACGCAGGAATGGGTGCACTTCCTCAGCGGCATGGGCGCCACGCTCAAGCCCGAGCAGCTCAAGCAGCTGGATGAGGCGTACCACTTCACCGGCACGCCGAATGGCGAGATCGCCATGCGCTGGTATCCGCTGGCCATTCGCAGCGGCTACACCGATGCGCGCGCTGCCGCGGGCGAGTTCATCGAACGCGTCGGCCGCCGCAAGCTGGTGCTGCCGATTTACGCCGAATTGTTGAAGACGCCCGACGGCATCGCGTTCGCCGAACAGGCCTTCGAAAAGGCCAAGCCCAGCTATCACCCGATCACCACCGCATCGGTGGCCGAGATGATCGCCAAGGCCAAGGCGGCACCGCCGGCGCAGCCGTAAGGGCAGCGGAGGGCGTTGCAGACGCCCTCCGGCCACCTCCATCGCTGCCGTAGGAGCGCACCCGGGCGCGAGGTGGCTTTACCGGGAATGCTCCATCGCGCCCAGGTGCGCTCCTACGGTCGCCGGCGGTTTGATCGCGGGTACGGCAGGCAGGCTGGTATCGTTGACATTGAATTCTCTCCGGAGTCGACGATGAAGTATCTGCTGAGCGCGGCCTTGTGCGTTGCCGCCTTGAGTGCCTGCACCGACCGCGAGGCGCAACGTCAGGCGCAGGCCACCGCGCAGGCGCAGGCCAGGGAAGCCCAGGCCGATGCGCTCGCCAAGCAATACGACGAAGCGGTGAAAGCGCAGAACTGGGACATGGCGCGTGCGCATGGTGCGGCCTTGATCGAAGGTTATGCCGGCACCGCGGCTGCCACGCGTATCGAACCGGGCTATGCCGATATCAAGGCCAAGGGCGAGCAGGCGCGCGAGCTGCGCCGCATGCAGGCGCTGTGGCAGTACTCGCAGGTGCCGGCCAAGGGCGGTACGCAGCGCTCGGCGATGATCGACGCCAAGCAACGTGTGGATGTGGATGGCAGCGGGCCCAAGCCGGTCAGCCTGGTGTTTCGCGATCATCCGCAGTGGAAGCGCCACAGCTACCTCGTGCTCAAGGCCGGCGATTTCAATTGCTACGGTGGCTGCAAGGTGCAGGTGGCGGCCGATGGCGGCGCGCCGCGTGCCATGGCGGCGCACCGCCCGGACACCGACGAAGCCATTGCCATGTTCATCGACGATGACAAGGCGTTGTGGAAGCTCGTACGCAACGCCAAGCGCATCAGCATCACGTTCCCGGTCAAGGCCGGCGGTACGCGCACCGCAGAGTTCGAGGTCGGCGGCCTGGACACCACGCAGATGCCCGGGTGGAAGTAGGCCGGCTCGCGATGACATGCCGGCGTACATCGAATGTGTGTGCGGGCTGGTGCAGCACTAGCGGGCTTGATCGACTGTGCGGTACCCCGGTGTGATGGCGCTGCAGCGCGTCGGCACTGCGCGCTCGGGGCGGTCGGCAAAGCTGGCGCGCATTCGTTCGGTGGCAGGCGCGCGCGCGTTGGAGTGTCCGCGCAAGTACATGCCGAGCGGGCGCCACACGCACCGGCTTGGCGGTGCGTGCAGACGCCATGTCGACCGCGTTGGGCGAAGTCGCTGATGGCGCCCTGCAAGTTGGCCGCACCGCCGCATGCCGCATCGAATCGATCACTTTCTTGTCTTTGCACGGATGGACAGCATGACACTCACCGCGCGCGCTCCCACGTTGTCCGACTACCGCCATTGGGTCTTCGACATGGATGGCACCCTGACCGAGGCTGCGCACGATTTCGCCTTGATCCGCCGCGCGCTGGACATCCCGCCAGAGGCGGACATCCTGCACCACCTGGCCGCGCTGCCGGCCGACGAAGCGGCGACCAAGCATGCCTGGTTGCTCGAACACGAGCGTGCGCTTGCCCAAGGCGCACGCGCCGCGCCGGGCGCAGTGGCGCTGGTGCGCGCGCTGCATGCTGCCGGTTGCCGGCTTGGCATGCTCACCCGCAACGCACGCGAGCTGGCAAAGATCACGTTGCAGGCGATCGGTCTGGACGATGCGTTCGCCTGGGACGACATCGTCGGCCGCGACGAGGCGGCCCCAAAACCAGCGCCCGACGGGCTGCACTATTTCGCGCAGCGCTGGTCGGTGCAGGGCAGCGCGCTGGTCATGGTCGGCGATCATCACAATGACCTGGCCTGCGGCCGCGCCGTCGGTGCGTGCACTGTGCTGGTCAATACACCCGGCGATCCCTGGCCCGGTTTCGCCGACTGGCGCCTGCACGATTGCACGCAGTTGCTCGCGCAATGGGCGGGCCAGGTGCGCGTTGTGCCTGTGCAACGCGGGTAACGTGCAGCCGATCGGGCATCGGAATGGTTAACTCACTGCCGACGCGATGACGCGTCTCAAAGGGGGCTCGCCGTATCCGCATCCGCCTTTCGGACACCTGCTCCCGGCGGAAGGAGAGATGCGTGGCGCCACCGCGCGGTGTTGCTTGCCATAGCGCATCGCGCTGCACCAGCGGCGCAGCGATCGGGGTCCAGCACACGCCCGGCATTGCTGAAACATCTTTCCCGACCGTCTGCACCACTGTGTCACAGCACGTTCGGCGCAAACTGTGCCAAAACCGTGACAGCGCCAAGTGCCCAGCTCGCCGTCATTGCCCCCAACCCTTGCCGACTCGACGTGGTGCGGCGCACCAGTGTGCTGGCATGACGTTTGCTCAGGTCTCTCCCGACGTTTCCTACGTCCGCATCGCCACGGCGGTGACAGCGCCTGCGCTGCGGGATGTTTCAACCGACTGGTTGTTCAAACGAGAGGGGTAGACGCACATGCACCAATCTTCCTGTCGCAGCGTATGCAGCACTGCGCTGCTCATGCTTGCGCTGAGCGCCGTTCTGTCCGGCTGCAAGAAAGACACACCGACCGAAACTGCGGCGCCGGCAACGGCTGCAACACCTGCCGCTGCGCCCGCCGCTGCACCTGCCGCCGCGGTCGATACCGATAGCGAGTTCACCGCCAATGCCAGCAATGCGGACAACTGGGGCGGTGTGGGGCGCGACTTCGCACTCACCCGGCATAGCCCGCTGGCCGAGATCAATCGCGACAACGTCAAGAATCTGAAGATGTCGTGGGAGATGAAAACCGACGCCACGCGCGGCCACGAAGGCCAGCCGCTGGTGATCGGCAGCATCATGTACATGGTCAGTGCGTATCCGAACAACGTCTTCGCCATCGATCTGGCGGCGCAGGACGACGGCGGCAAGGTGTTGTGGAAATACACCCCGCAACAGGACGAACGGTCGGTGGCCGTGGCATGCTGCGACACGGTCAACCGCGGCGCCTCCTATGCCGATGGCAAGCTGGTCTTCGGCAGCCTCAGCGGCGATGTGATCGCACTCGATGCCAAGACCGGCAAGGAAGTGTGGAAGCAAAAACTCGCCCACCCGGACAAGGGCGAAACCATCACCATGGCGCCGATCATCGCCGACGGCAAGGTGGTGGCCGGCATCAGCGGCAACGAATTCGGCGTGCTCGGGCGCGTGGCCGCCTACAACCTCGCCGATGGCAAGCAGGCCTGGTCCTGCGATGCGGCCGGCACCGACAAGGCGATCTGCCTGGGTCCGGATTTCAACAAGGCCAATCCGCAGCATGGCCAACTCGGCGACCTGGGGGTCAAGACCTTTCCCAACGAAGAATGGAAGCGCGGCGGCGGTGCAGCGTGGGGCTGGTACAGCTACGACCCGAAGTTGAAGCTGGTGTACTACGGCACCGGCAATCCCGGCCTGTGGAGCCCGTCGTATCGTTGCGGCAAGACCTCGCAGGAGGAGTGCAACAACGGCGAGCATGACAACAAGTGGTCGATGACCCTGTTCGCCCGCAAGATCGATACCGGCGAGGCGGTGTGGGGCTACCAGAAGACCCCGTTCGACCAGTGGGATTACGACGGCATCAACGAGCCGATCCTGGTCGACCTGACCATCGACGGCAAGCAGGTCCCCTCGGTGGTGCAGTTCGATCGTAACGGCTTTGCCTACGTGCTCGATCGGCGCGATGGCACGCTGCTGCGCGCGCACAAGTTCGTGCCGGCCAACTGGGCCGAACGCATCGACATGAAGACCGGTCGCCCGGTCAAGGTGGCTGCGCATTCTCCGCTGGAACGCGGCAAGAAAGTGCAGGCGTTTCCGTCGGCGATGGGCGGCAAGGACCAGCAGCCGTGCTCGGTGGATCCGGCCAATGCGGCGGTGTTCTTCTGCGGCACCAATAACTGGCACATGGAGCTGGAACCGCAGGAGCGCGGCAACACCATGATGGGCCTGCCGTATGTGTTCGCCAACGTGATGATGAAGCCGAACGAGCCGGGCGCGCTGGGCATCGTCAAGGCGTTCGACGTGGTGGAAGGCAAGTCCAAGTGGGAGATCAAGGAGAAGTACCCGGTGTGGAGCGGCACCCTGGTCACTGACGGCGGGCTGGTGTTCTACGGCACGCTGGATGGTTGGTTCCGCGCGGTGGACAAGGACACCGGCAAGAAGCTGTGGGAGACCAAGCTGCCGTCCGGCATCATCGGTAACCCCATCGCTTATAAAGCCAACGGCCATCAGTACGTGGCGGTGTTCTCCGGTATCGGCGGGTGGATCGGCCTGCCGGTCACTGCGGGCCTGGATCCGTCCGATCCGTATGGCGCGCTGGGTGCGGCAGGGCTGGCGTTCGGTGCGGGCTTTGACAAGATCCCGCTCGGCGGCATGGTCCACAGCTTCCGTATCGATGGCGCCGGCAAGACCGTGACTGCCACTGCGACCGCCACTGCGGCCGCAGGTGGCGGTACCGCCAATGCCGCAGCGAAGACGGCACGATGATCTGCACGCAAGGCGTTGGACGCGCACCTCGGCAGCTTGCTGCCGGCGTGCGCGGCATCACCCGGCACCTGCAGCAGGTGCTGGTGCTGTGCAGCCTCGGACTCGTCGCCGCAGGTTGCACACGCGAGCCGTCTTCATCGACGGCTCGCGCTTCTCGTTCGGATGTGGTGCCCGCTGCGGCACCTGCATCAACCAACTCGCCGGCAACACCGCCGCCAGCGCCCGACCCGCACGTGCTGCGCGTGTGCGCAGACCCGGGCAACATGCCGTTGTCCAACAAGGCCGGCGAAGGCTTCCAGAACAAGATTGCCCAGGTCGTGGCCGCTGCCATGGGCCGGCGCCTGCAATACGAATGGCGCACCTACTACCAGCGCGGGCTGGCACGCAGCACGATCAACGCGGGCCGTTGCGATGTGCTGATGGATCTCAACAGCGATTTCGAGCAAGGGGTGGTCACGCGCCCGCTCTATCGCTCGACCTATGTATTGGTCACACGCAAAGGCTTGAATGTGCGGCCTGCTTCGCTGGACGACCCGGCGCTGAAGAAGCTGCGCCTGGGCGTGTTCCAGAGCTCGCCTGCGCGTCAGGCGCTGTACGAGCATGGCATCAGCGGTGAGGTGCAATACCTGTTCTACGATTCGGCCACTGCGCCGGAAGAACACCCCGGCAAGCTGGTCGAACGGGTTGCCGCCAACACGCTGGATGCGGCCGAATCCTGGGGCCCGGTGGCCGGGTATTACGCACAGCGCAACGGTCTGGGAATGGTGCCCTTGAACACCATCGACGATGCGGTGCTGGAGTATTCGATGGCCTGGGCGGTGTCGCGCAAGAATGCAGACCTGCGCGATGCGTTGAACACGGCGCTGCAGCAGAGCGCGGCAAAGATCGACCAGATCCTGCGCAGGTATCACGTGCCGCTGGTGCGCTGTAGCGACTGCGTGGTGGCCGGCGATCTGGCGTCGCACGGGCCGTATGTCACGCCGACACCGGCATCCACTGCACCCAGTCCGGCGGCCTCGTCGCAAGAGTTGGCGCAGCTGCAATTGCGCATCGCCGACGGTGCAGACCCGAACCAGGAACTGGCGCATGCACTGGACGCGGGCGACGCCGTGCGTGCGGCATGGCTGCTGCGCCATGGCGCCGATGCCAATCGCGCGAACCTGCTGGGCGAGCCGCCATTGCACCAGGCCATCCGCAACCAGGAGCCGGACCTGGTCGGCCTGCTGCTGGATGCCGGCGCGCGCATCGAGGCGCGCGACGCCAGCGGCTGGACCGCACTGATGAAAGCCGCCTGGGCCAATGACGCCGACAGTGTCGGCAGGTTGCTGGCCAAGCGCGCGCCGGTGGACACCGTGTCCAGCGACGGCTGGAGCGCGCTGGATCTTGCGGTGTCCTATGCCGACGTGGGTGTGGTGCAGGCGCTGCTGGACAAGGGCGCGACCGTGCGGCGCGCCAACCCCACCGGGTTCACCCCGGTGATGTTTGCGGTGGCGCGCGACGACCCGGCCATTGTGGAGGCTGTGCTGGCACGCGGCGCCGAGGTCAATCACGCCAATCAGGCCGGTGTCACAGCGCTGATGCTGGCTGCCGCGGCCGGGCGCGAAGCGGTTGCCCGACGCCTGCTGGCCGCAGGTGCCGACCCGTCTGCGCGCAACCGCGACGGCAAGAGCGCCGCGGATCTGGCGCAGGCACGTGGCGACACCGCGCTGGCCACGCTGCTCGCCGAGGCCCGGCGCCCGGCACCCAAATGATTGCTTCACCCGTCGCGCGCACCGGGGTGCGCGGCGTTCCCTCCGATCAAAAAGGTTCGTTCATGCGCACGTCCACTACACGTTATCTCGATCGTTCCGTCCGCGCACCGCTGTGCGCGTTGATGTTCAGCGTCGTGCTGGCGGCATGCGGCAAGGACGCGCCGCCGGCCCCGGCCGCCGATACACCGCCGCCAGCGCCCCCGGCGGCGGCCAGCGCACCGGCGCCTGCGCCAGCCGCCGGCAGCGCAGCGCCTGCACCTGCACCTGCGCCTGCGGCCGCAGGGATGCCGAATGTGGCGGCCGGGCCTGCCCCGGATCCAGCGACGCCGGCCGCACCACCTGCCACGATCGTGCCGATTCCCAAGGGACCCGAGGTCAAGGTCACGCCCGAACTGGTCGCCGAAGGCAAGAAGATCTATTTCTCGGCCGGCTGCAATGCCTGTCATGGCGGTACCGGTGGCGGTGGCATGTGCCCGCCGCTGACCAACGACATCTGGGTGTACGGCAGCGACGACGACACCCTGCGTACGCTGATCAATGAAGGCACCGCGGCCATGATCACCCACGGCAAGACCCGCGTCGGGCACGAAAAGGTCGTCGGGCAGATGCCGCCGTTCGCGCCGGTGCTCAAGCCCGGCGATACCGAAAAGTTGCTCGCCTTCATCCACTCGATCAACAAGACTGCAGGCAAGGCGCAATGAGGCCAGCGCCTGCTCGCTGGCCATGCATGCTTGCAGCAACGCTGCTGGCCACGCTGCTGCTGGCCGGCTGCCAGCGCGACGCTGCCTCGCCGGCCTCCACCGCCGCACCCGCGACGACGGGCCCTGCAGCACCGGCGCCGGCAACGCCGCCGGTGTTTGCGTATGTGCCCAATCAACGCAGTGGCACCGTCTCGGTAATCGATACGCACACCGATACCGTGGTGCGCACGCTCAGCGCGCAGGGCCAGCTCGGCAAGCGCTTGCAGCAGCTATTGCCCGGCCCACAGGGGCATCTGTATCTGATCGATGCCGAGCATCACCGGCTGGTCGAGCTCGATGCCGAAAAAGATGCGGTGTTGCGCAGCGTGGACATCGGCGAGAACGCCGAAGGCATCGCGTTGTCGCCGGACGGCAAGCAGTTCGCGGTATGCGTGGAAGGCCAGAATCAGGTGACGCTGATCGACGCGGCGCAATTTGTCGTGCAGCAGGTGATCGCCACGCGCGGGCAGGCGCCGGAGCATTGCGCCTACACCCCGGATGGCAAGTGGTTGCTCACCAGCAATGAAGGCTCCAACGACATGGACATGATCGAGCTGGCCACGCATCGATCGCGCGGCGTGGTGGCCACCAGCGGGCATCCGCGCGGCATGGCGTTCGCACCCGACGGGCACAGCGTGTACATCGCCCAGGAAACCGCCAACGTGGTGGACGTGATCGACCTGCAGACGCGTCAGCGGCGCGCCAGCCTGCCGGCCGGCGTGCGCACCGCCGGCGTGGCGCTGTCGGGAGATGGCGCGCGGCTGTATGCCTCCAACGGGGGCGCCGGCACGGTCAGCGTGATCGATCTCAAGACCGCACGCACCCTGGCCGAGATCCCGGTCGGGCAGCGTCCGTGGAATCCTGCGCTGACGCCGGCCGGCGACAAGCTCTACGTTGCCAACGGGCGTTCCAACAGCGTGAGCGTGATCGACACCGCCAGCTTGCGCGAACTCAAACAGATCCCCGTCGGCGAGCTGCCGTGGGGCGTGATCATCGCGCGCTGAGCGGCCGGCAGGCCGACGCGCGTCAGGGAGGCCGGATGAAGACACGCGCTGCGGTGGCCTGGGGTCCGCACCAGCCGTTGACCATCGAAGAGGTAGACCTGCAGCCGCCGCGTCCCGGTGAGGTGCTGGTGCGCCTGGTCGCTACCGGCATTTGCCATGGCGATGCGCATGCGTTGGCGCATGGCCACGCCGGCAGCTTCCCGGCGATCCTGGGGCAGGAGGGCGCCGGTGTTGTCGAAGACGTCGGGATCGGCGTCACCAGCGTGCGGGCCGGCGATCACGTGATTCCGCTGTACATGCCCGAATGCGGCGTGTGCAAATTCTGCCGTTCCGGCCGTACCAATCTGTGCCAGGCGATTCGCAGCAGCCAGGAACGTGGCCTGATGCCCGATGGCAGCAGCCGGTTCTCGTTGCACAGGCGTCCGGTCCTGCATCACATGGGCACCAGCACGTTTTCCGAATACACGGTGTTGCCGGAGATTGCGGTCGCACGCATCCATCCGGATGCGCCGCTGGAGCAGGCCTGCCTGCTCGGTTGCACGGTCACTACCGGCGTCGGTGCGGTGCTCAACAGCACGCATGTGCGGCCAGGAGATTGCGTGGCGGTGTTCGGGTTGGGCGGCATCGGATTGTCGGTGATACAGGGCGCAGTGCTGGCCCAGGCCGGTCGCATCATCGCGGTGGACATCGACCCTGCGAAATTCGCACTGGCACGCACGCTGGGCGCCACCGATTGCCTGGATCCGCGCGACTACGGTGCGCCGATCCAGCAGGTGATCGTGGACCTGACCGATGGCGGCGCCGACCACAGCTTCGAATGCATCGGCGATGTCGGTGCGATGCGCGCCGCGCTGGAGTGCTGCCACAAGGGGTGGGGCGAGAGCGTCATCCTGGGCGTGGCCGAGGACACGCAGGAAATCAGCACGCGCCCGTTTCAATTGGTCACCGGGCGGGTGTGGCGCGGCAGCGCCTTTGGTGGCGTCAAAGGCCGCAGCGAGTTGCCTGGCTATGTCGAACGCTATCTGCACGGCGACATTCAACTGGCGCCGCTGATCACGCGCACGCTGGCGCTGGACGACATCAACCAGGCGTTGGCGGACCTGCGTGCGGCACGCGGCATCAAATCCATCGTGGTGTATTGAAGGAGACGCACATGGCAGCAGGCAGATGCAGGACAGCGACGCTGCATCGCAGGGGATTGGCAGGCGCATGCGCCATGACCTTGCTCGCACGCAGCGCAGTGGCCGTTGCAGCGGAAGCGCCGCAAGTCACCTGGTTGGACCGTATCGAGGTGACCGCCACGCCGATCCCGGGCACCACCATCGATGCGGCGCAATTGCCGTACATGGTGCAGTCGGCAAGCAATGCCGAACTGTCGCGTGGGCGCAGCAACAACCTGAGCGATCTGCTGCAGCGCCGCTTCGTGGGCGTGGACGGTAACGACGTGCAGGGCAGTGCGTTCCAGAACGATCTCACCTTCCATGGCTTTCGTGCGTCGGCGCTGCCGGGCGCCTCGCAGGGGGTGTCGGTGTATCTGGATGGCGTGCGCTTCAACGAACCGTTCGCCGATATCGTCAGCTGGGACATGCTGCCCGAAGCGGCAATCAGCGCCGTGACGCTGATGCCGGGTTCCAACCCGCTGTTCGGGCCGAACACGCTGGGTGGCGCGGTGGTGCTGTCTACCGCCTCCGGGCTGACCGCGCCCGGATTACAGGGGGAAGCGAGCATCGGCAGCGGCGCGCGCAAGCGGCTGGATGCCAGTTACGGCGTTGCCGGCGCCGACGGCTGGCATGGCTTTGTCGCGCTGACCGGCTTCGACGAAAACGGCTGGCGCGCTGCCTCCGAAGGCCGGCTTGGCACCGTGTTCGGCAAGGTCGGTAAGCAAGGCGAGCAGACCGACTGGAGCCTGTCGCTGCTGCACGGGCGCAGCCGTCTGATCGGCAATGGTCTGCTGCCCGATACACGCTACACCGACGAAGGTCCGGAGCCCGGCTTGTATCGCGCCGATCGGCGCTCGGTCTACACATCGCCCGATCTCACCCGCAATCGCACTACGCTATTGAGCGTGCAGCTGGACCATCGTTTCGATGCAGACACTGCGCTGCACGCGCTGGCTTATTCGAAGATGGGGCGGCGCGACACCGTCAATGGCGACATCGGGCAGGACTACGAGGAATTCGTCGAAGAGTGCGCTTCCGGTTACGCCACCGATGGCAGCGCACTGGATGCCGATTGCGACGTCGCCCGCACCGATGCCGACACGCTGCACACCGGCGCGCTCAACACCACCCAGATGCGTCAGCACGCGCAGGGCGTTGCGCTCAATCTGAGCATGCAATGGGGCGCGCATGCGCTCACCACCGGCGCCACTTTCGATCGCGGCCATGTGCGTTATCGGCAATTCGCCCGCGACGGGTGGGTGCAGCCCGACCGCTCGGTCGTTGCAGATCCGGCGACAGACCGCGCGTTCTTTTCCGGCGTGCGCGGCAGTACGCAGACATTGGGCGTGTTCCTGGCCGACACCTGGGCACTGGACGATGCCACCCATCTCACCGCCGCGGTGCGCTGGAATCATGTGGTGGTGGACAACGTTCTTTCCACCGCCGACGACGGCGACCGCCCACGCGAGCGCTTCGTTTATGCCAAAGCCAACCCGTCGCTGGGGCTGACCCGGCGGCTCGCATCGGCGGTGACGCTCTACGGCTCGGTCGCGCAGAACAGCCGTGCACCGACCGCCATCGAATTGGGCTGCGCCGATCCCACTCAGCCATGTCGGTTGCCGACCGGTCTGCAGGCCGATCCGCGCCTGGAGCAGATCATCTCGCGCACCTACGAACTGGGCGCGCGCTGGACGCCGTCGGCCGATCGCAACGCCACGCTGTCGGTCTACCGCGCCGACAATCGCGACGACATTCTGTTCTTGCGCGCACCGGATACGCAGTTGGGTTACTTCGACAATGTCGGCCGCACGCGCTATCAGGGCGTGGACGCGGCACTGCATCTGCGCAGCGGCGATTGGCAGTGGTCGGCCGGCTACAGCTACCTGGATGCCACTTACCGCAGCGACGGCCAATTGCTGTCCGGCGAGCGTGTGATCGCGCTGCGGCCGGGACTGCGGATCGCCGCGCTACCGCGGCACAACCTCAAGCTCGGGGTGGAGTGGCAACGCGATGCGCTGACGCTGGGCGTGGGCGTGCGTGCGGTCTCCGGGCGGGTGGCCAGCGGCAACGAAGATGGCCAGGTCGACAATGCCGAAGAAGGCCAGGCCGCGCCCGACCGTATCGACATCGGCACCGCCGGCTATGCCCTGGTCGACCTGCAGGCGCGCTGGACCATCAACGCGCGGGTGTCGCTGTTCGCCCGGATCGACAACGTCTTCGACCGCCGCTACGCCACCTATGCCGCCGTGGCCGAAGACGTGTTTCCCGACGGCGGACTCGCGCGCCCGCAGGATGCGCCAGTGGAAACCGGCCCGGCACGATTTCTCGCACCGGGGGTGCCCCGGCAGTACCTGATCGGCGTGCGCTGGGCGCTTTGATCGCGGGACATCGGGAATCGGGAATCGGGAATCGGGAATCGTAGAGCGTCAGCGCGCTGCTTTTATCTATTCCCGATTCCCGATTCCCGATTCACCCGGTCTCCAGCCCGTGCTTGCGCAACTTGCGATACAGGGTGTTACGGCTGATGCCCAGGGCATCGGCGGTGCGGCTGACATTCCAGCGATGGCGTTCGAGTTGTTGCTGCAGCACCAGCCGTTCGGCCTGATCCAATGCAACGCGGCCGGGCATATCGTCGGCCGCGACCGCGCGCGCATCGACCAGGCAAGGAGCGCTGCCCGCGTCGACGATCTCCTGCGGCAGATTCGGCAGGCGAATCACCTCGTCACTGCACAGCACGGCCGCCGTGCGCAGCACATTGCGCAATTGGCGCAGGTTGCCCGGCCAGGCGTAGCTGAGCAGCTTGTGCAGCGCATCTTCGCTGATGCGCACGCTGCGCTCGCTGTTTTCCTCGCGCAACAGGGTGCGGATCAGTTCGGCCTTGTCGCTGCGTTCGCGTAGCGGCGGCAGATGCAGCACCACGCCGTTGAGGCGGTAGTACAGGTCCTCGCGGAATTCGCCGGCGGCCACCATCTGCGCCAGGTCGCGGTGGCTGGCGCTGATCACGTGCAGCTCCAGCGGCATTGCCCGGTCGCTGCCCAGCGGGGTCACGCTCTGTTCTTCGAGCACGCGCAGCAGCCGCGTCTGCAGCGGCAGCGGCATGTCGCCGATTTCGTCCAGGAACAAGGTGCCACCGCTGGCCTGCAGCAGCTTGCCGTGGCGGCCTTCGCGCGCGGCGTCGGTGAACGCGCCGCGCGCGTAGCCGAACAGTTCGCTCTCGATCAGCGCCTCGGGAATCGCCGCACAGTTCACCGCCACGAACGGCCGCGCCGCCCATGGCGAGCCGCGGTGCACCGCCTTGGCGAACTCCTCCTTGCCGGTGCCGGTGGCGCCGCACAGCAGGATCGACACGCGATGCGCGACCAGCTTCAGCGCGTTGTCCAGGTTGTGGCGCATGCGCGGATCGGAGCCGACGTGCTCGCGTGCGTAAGCGGCCTCGCCATCGTCGGCGGGGGTGGCGTGTGCGCCGCCAGCAACCGCGTTGCGGCGCGGCGGCTGCGCCAGGGCGAAGAAACGGCGCCCGTGGCAGGCGCAGCGGATCGACCAGAGCGTGCTGGCAGCGTTGCGCGCGCGCTGCTCCACGGTGTCGAAGTCCAGCTGCATCACCTGCGAGATGTCGCGCCCGACCAGCAGGCTGCGGTCGCCCTTGCCGAGCTGTTCCAGCGCCGCTTCGTTGACGGCCAGCACGCAGCCGTCGGCGCCGATCGCCATCAGCGCCTCGTGCAACAGGCCGGCGAACTCCGGGCGGCTGTGGAAGCGCAGGATCCACGCGTGCCGATACTGCTCCAGGAAATACGAACGCGCGATCTGTGCCGCCGACATGCGCACCAACGCGCTGGTGTGGCGCTGTACCAGCTTGGTGTCGCGCGCGTCCGGCGTGGACGCATCCAGCACCGCCAGCAATTGCCCGTGCGGGTCGAGGATCGGCGCACCGCTGCACGACAGCGGCAGGTGCCGGGCCAGATAATGCTCGCCGCGATGTACGCCTAGCGCGCTGCGCTCCACCGCGCAGGTGCCGATACCGTTGGTGCCCTGGTAGCGCTCGGCCCAGCTGGCGCCGCAAAACAACCCGGTCTGGCGGAATTCGCGCAGCAGTGCCGGGTCCTGCACGCTGTGCAGCAAGGTCGCCTCGGCGTCGGCGAACACCACGGCATAGCCGCCGCCGGCGATCTGCTCGTAGAGGTTCTCCATCTCCACCTTGGCGATGCGCAGCACTTCCTCGAGCCGCTGCTGGCGCTCGCGCAGCCCGCTACCGTCGTGGACCATCGGCAACGGGGGGGCATCCGGACTCAGCCCATACTCGTCCAGGCAGCGCTGCCACGAGCGCGCCAGCGCCGGCGGCAGCGGTTCGATCTGGCGGAAGCGGCGCATCCGCGCCAGCAGCGCCGATTCGGCCTGGGCATCGGACGAGGGCCCGGCCGTGGCCTGCAGGAGGTTGGCGACAGTCACTTCCGACACGTGGCGCTTCCTCGGTCCCTACCCGGGGCCAGAGCGGCAGTGACGCATAAACCGGGGCGAGGCTCAAACCGCGGTGCAGCAAACGCCGGGGATGCGGATTCGGGATTCGGGATTGGCAAAAGCGGCTCGGCTGGGGGCGGCTGCCTTTTCGCCCGGGCCAAAACGAAAAAACCGCGCCATCGCGCGGTTCCTCGTGACCTCGAGGCGCCAGGATCCAGCTTTTACGACTCCCGACTCCCGAATCCCCACTCCCGGCTACAACGCGTAGCCGAACTGCTGCTTGAACTGGTCGTTGAACTCGGCGAAGTCGAAGCGCTGGTTCTGGGTGCCCGGGTGTTCCACTTTCAGCGCGCCCATCAGGTTGCCCATGCGGCCGATGGTCAACCAGTCGTAGCCGCCCTGGATGCCGTAGATCAGCCCGGCGCGGAATGCATCGCCGCAGCCGGTCGGGTCGACCACGCGGCGCTCGTGCGCCGGCGGAATGTCGTAGGTCTTTTCCGGCGTATGCACCAGCGCGCCCTTCGGGCCCTGCGTGGTGATGTAGGCCTGCACGCGCGAGACGATGTCTTTTTCGTCCCAGCCGGTGCGTTCCTGCAACAGGTTCGACTCGTAGTCGTTGACCACCACGTACTGGGCCTGTTCGATGAACTGGCGCAGCTCCGGGCCGTTGAACAGCGGCATCGCCTGGCCGGGGTCGAAGATGAAAGGGATGCCGCCGGCAGCGAACTCTTCCGCGTTCTGGATCATGCCTTCGCGCCCGTCCGGGCCGACCAGGCCCAGGGTCACGCCCGGCACATCCTTCACGTGGTTTTCGTAGCTGCGCATCATCGCGCCCGGATGGAAGGCGGTGATCTGGTTGTTGTCGTGGTCGGTGGTGATGAACGCCTGCGGGGTGAACAGGTCGTCGATGATCTTCACCCGCGACAGGTCGATGCCCAGCGTTTCGAAGTGTTCGCGGTACGGGCCGAAATCCTGGCCGACGGTGCCCATCGGGATCGGCGCGCCACCGAGCAGATGCAGGTTGTAGGCGATGTTGCCGGCGCAGCCGCCGAACTCGCGGCGCATGCGTGGCACCAGGAACGACACATTCAGGATATGCACCTTGTCCGGCAGGATGTGGTTCTTGAACTGGTCCGGAAACACCATGATGGTGTCGTAGGCGAGGGAACCACAGATCAGTGCGGACATCGAGTCGGGCCTTTGCGTTGGGAAAACCCGCCAATTGCCGGGCATGGCAGCGGGACGGCGCGTGCGCCGCGGCGCAAAGGGTAACGGCTGCGGCCGATCAGGGCCACAACCGCATGCCATGGCCGGCGTGACCGCCACATGAAAACGGGGGCGAAATCGCCGATTTTTCCTTGCTCACCCCGGGGGGGATTGCTAGGCTAGCCGACTTCGTTTTCTGCCCAAATTTTCGCCAGTCTGGCGGCGGGCATGCGACTCACCCAGGAACGACTCCCTCGATGTTCAAGAAACTCCGCGGCATGTTCTCCAACGACCTGTCCATCGATTTGGGCACGGCCAATACGCTGATCTACGTGCGCGGACAGGGCATCGTGCTGAACGAGCCGTCGGTGGTTGCGGTGCGGCAGGATCGCGCAATCGGCGGCACGCGCTCGGTCGCTGCCGTCGGCGCGGAGGCCAAGCAGATGCTCGGCCGTACCCCCGGCCACATCACCACCATCCGCCCGATGAAGGACGGCGTCATCGCCGACTTCACCTACACCGAGGCGATGCTGAAGCACTTCATCAAGAAGGTGCACAAATCGCGCTTCCTGCGCCCCAGCCCGCGCGTGCTGGTGTGCGTGCCGGCCGGCTCCACGCAGGTCGAGCGCCGCGCCATCAAGGAATCTGCGGAAGAGGCCGGTGCGCGCGATGTGTATCTGATCGAAGAGCCGATGGCCGCAGCGATCGGCGCCGGCATGCCGGTGACCGAGGCGCGCGGTTCGATGGTCATCGACATCGGCGGCGGCACCACCGAAGTGGCGGTGATCTCGCTCAACGGCATCGTGTACTCGCAATCGGTACGTGTGGGCGGCGACCGTTTCGATGAGTCGATCACCAATTACGTGCGCCGTAACCACGGCATGCTGATCGGTGAAGCCACCGCCGAGCGCATCAAGCTGCAGATCGGCTGCGCCTACCCGCAGGACGAGGTGCAGGAGATGGAAATCTCCGGCCGCAACCTTGCAGAAGGCGTGCCCAAGATGATCAAGATCAACTCCAACGAAGTGCTCGAAGCGCTGCACGAGCCGCTGTCGGGCATCGTCTCGGCGGTGAAGCTGGCGCTGGAGCAGACCCCGCCGGAACTGTGTGCCGACGTGGCCGAGCGCGGCATCGTCCTCACCGGTGGCGGCGCGCTGCTGCGCGACCTGGACCGCCTGATCTCCGAAGAAACCGGCCTGCACGTGCAGGTGGCCGACGACCCGCTCACCTGCGTTGCCCGCGGCGGCGGCCGTGCGCTGGAGCTGGTGGACATGCACGGCAACGAGTTCTTCGCGCCGGAGTGAAGCGCTCGGGATTAGGGAGTCGGCATTCGGGATTCGCAAAGCGTGTCCCGGCCTTCGGCCTTGACCGATTGCGGTGTAGCCCTGTTTGTCTAACGCTTAGTCGTACCGGGGGCCGCCAACTGCTCCTCGAATCCCCAATACCTAATCCCGAATCCCGGCCTTAACGTGCCCTCCTACGCCGGTCCTCCCGTCGCCTCCCGTCCGGGCGAAGTCACCTCCACGCTGCGGCTGCTGGTTTATCTGGTGCTGGCGGTGGTGCTGATCGCGCTCGATAGCCGCGGTGGCTGGCTGAGCCAGGTGCGCATGCAGGCCAATCTGCTGATCCAGCCGATCTGGGCGGTGGCCGGGCTGCCGGGGCGCATCGGCTCGCAGGTGCGCGACAACGCCGCAACGCATGCGCAACTGGTGGAAGAGACCCGGGATCTGCGCAATCAGCTATTGGTCGCCAATGCGCGCCTGACCCGGTTGCAGACCGCGGCCCTGGACAACGCGCAACTGCGCGAACTGCTCAACGTGGCCGAGCGCCGCGGTCTGGATGTGCAACTGGCGCCGATCCTGAACATCGATCTGGATCCGACGCGCCAACGCCTGCTGCTGG
Organism: Xanthomonas sp. NCPPB 1062; assembly: GCF_041481705.2. NCBI lineage: Bacteria > Pseudomonadati > Pseudomonadota > Gammaproteobacteria > Lysobacterales > Lysobacteraceae > Xanthomonas > Xanthomonas sp. NCPPB 1062. Next base: position 781,314 of record NZ_CM192987.1, read on the forward strand.
ACGCCGGCAGCCGCGAAGGGGTGGTGCTGGGCCAGGCGGTGATCGATGCCGGCGGCCTGATGGGACAGGTGATCGAAGTCACCCCGCTGCATTCCACCGTGTTGCTGCTCACCGACCCCGACCACGCCGTGCCGGTCAGCGTGGCGCGCAATGGCGTGCGGCTGATCGTCTACGGGCGCGGCGACCGCCTGGAACTGCGCGACATCCCGCTCAGTGCCGGCGTGCAGGTGGGTGATGAAATCGTCACCTCCGGCCTGGGCGGCCGCTTCCCGGCCGGCTTCCCGGTCGGCAAGGTCTCCGAACTGCATCCGGACGATACCCACGCCTTCCTGGTCGGCGAACTGACCCCGGCCGCCAAGCTCGATCGCGGCCGCGATGTGTTGCTGCTGCGTGCCGGCAAGCCGTTGCGGTTGGTGCCGGGGGCCGGGATTGGGGATTCGGGAGTTGGGATTCGCAACAGCGACAACAGCAACGGCGGCGCGGCAGCCGCCAGCGCGCCGGTGGCTGCCACGCCACGCACGCCGGTGGGCGGGATTTCCAACGTAATGATTGATACCGCGCGTCCGACGGCCGCTGCGGCATCGGGCACCGGCACTGTTCCCGCGCCGCGCACACAGTCCGTGTCGACACCTGCCGCGCCTGGTGTCCAGTCGGCCCGCGCATCAGCGTCAGCATCCAGCGGCCACGCCAGCCTGCCGGCCAGTCCTCCTGGGTCGAACGGCCCTGAACTCCAGACCCGCGGTTCCCGCGCAGCGTCATCGCAGGGCTCACAGGCTTCAGGGAGTGGAGACGCTGGAAGGGGCAACGGCAACGGCAACGGCAACGCCGCACCAGCACAGGCGGCCGCTTCTAACCAATCCCCAATCCCCAATCCCCAATCCCGTTCTTCTCCGCAGGAGACGGACCAATGACCCGCATGCGCAACACCTGGATCCTGCCGGCGAGCATCTTCATTGCGCTGGTCCTGGGCCTGCTGCCGTTGCCGATGGTGGTGCAGCCGCTGCGGCCGTACTGGCTGGCGCTGGTGCTGGCGTATTGGGTGATCGAGGAGCCGGACCGGGTTGGGCTGGGCCTGGCCTTCGTGGCCGGCGTGCTGGCTGATCTGCTGTATGGCGGGCTGCTCGGCGAACAGGCGCTGCGGCTGGTGATCATGACCTTCATCCTGCAGCGCTTCCGCGCGCGCATGCGTTTTTTCCCGGTCTCGCAACAGGCGCTGGCCATCGGCGGGCTGCTGCTCAACGACCGCATCGTGTCTTCGGCGGTGCATCTGGCGGTGGGCGAGCCAACCCTGCCGTGGAGCTACTGGTGGGCGCCGCTGCTGGGCATGGCGCTGTGGCCGCCGCTGTTCGTGGTGCTGGATGCGGTGCGGCTGGGCAAGCGGGGCAAGAAGTAAGCCATGCACGGGCGCCGTCATCCCAAGAATCCGCATGCGGAGGCCGAACAGTTCCGCCGTCGCGCGGTGCTGGGCTTTGTGATGGTGGTGATCTGCCTGGTCGGCCTGGGCGGCTGGTATTTCAAGTTGCAGGTGCTCGACCACGAGGTCTACGCCACGCGTTCGGAGGCCAACCGCATCAAGCCCAAACCGGTGGTGCCCGGGCGCGGCATGATCTACGACCGCACCGGCCGGCTGCTGGCCGAAAACGTGCCGGCCTTCCGTCTGGACGTGACCCCCGACAAGGTCGCCGACATGAACGCCATGCTGGACGCGTTGGGCAAGGTGATCCCGATCGCGCCGGAGGATCTGGAACGCTTCAACCGCGAGCGCCGCGCACGCCGCAGCTTTTTGCCGGTGACGCTCAAGCTGCGCATGAGCGATGAAGAGATGGCACGGTTCGCGGTGGAGCGCTGGCGCTTCCCCGGCGTGGAGCTGGAGCCGTATCTGACCCGGCGTTATCCCTACGGCCCGTTGTTCGCGCACATCATCGGTTATGTGGGCCGGATCGACGAAAAAGACCTGGCAGTGCTGGGCGAGGGCAATGCTGCGCTCACCCATATGGGCAAATCCGGGCTGGAGCGCTACTACGAGCAGGATCTGCGCGGGCAGGTCGGTTACGAGCAGGTCGAAACCAATGTGCAGGGGCGGGCCATCCGCACCGTCGGCCGGGTCGCCCCGCAGTCGGGTGCGGATCTGCGCCTGTCGGTAGACGCCGACCTGCAGCGCGCGATGGTGGCCGCCTTCGGCGAGCACGAAGGGGCGGCCATTGCGATGGACCCGCGCACCGGCGAGATCCTGGGCATGGTCAGCTTGCCCAGCTACGACCCCAACCTGTTCGTCAACGGCATCTCGCACACCGATTTCAAGATGCTCAACGACAACCCGTCGCGGCCGCAGTTCAACCGGCTGGTGCTGGGCGGCGTGGCGCCGGGCTCCACGCTCAAGCCGCTGATCGCGTTGGCCGGCCTGGACAGCGGCCTGCGCCGGCCGGAAGACCGGGTGCTGTCCACCGGCATGTTCTACCTGCCCGGCGTCAGCCGCGGTTGGGGCGATTCGCACCGCGGCGGGCATGGCTGGACCGACCTGCGCAAGTCGATCGCCCAGTCGGTCAATACCTACTACTACCGCCTGGCGGTGGATATGGGCATCGAGCGCTTCGACCACTATATGTCCGAGTACGGCTTCGGCCAGCCTACCGGGGTGGACCTGCTGGGCGAAATCGGCGGCATCCTGCCGTCGCCGGCCTACAAGTACAAGACGCGCAAGGAGCGCTGGTATCCCGGCGACACGGTCAACATCGCCATCGGCCAGGGCGACTGGAAGGTCACGCCGCTGCAGCTGGTGCGCGGCGTCTCGGCGATCGCCAGTGGCCTGCTGCTGCGCCCGCACCTGGTGCTGGAAGAACGCACCGGTTTCGATCATCCCTGGGAGCCGATGATCCAGCCGCCCGGCAAGCCGCTCAGCCAGAACCCGGCGCATCTGCAGGTGGTGCGCGAGGGCATGATGGACACCATGCGGCCCGGCGGCACCGGCTATGCGATCACCCCGGGCGCGCCGTACCAGATGGCGGGCAAGACCGGCACCGCGCAGGTGGTCAGCCGCAAGGGCGTGGCGGCAGTGGACCCGCGCAGCCTGCCGTTGCACCTGCGTCACCGCGGCCTGTTCGTCGGCTTCGCGCCGGCCGACAACCCGGTCATCGCGGTGGCGGTGGCGGTGGAAGGCGGCGGTTTCGGCACCAGTTCGGCGGCGCCGATCGCACGCAAGATCTTCGATGCCTGGCTGCTGGGCAAGATGCCCGCCGGTCTGGAGCCGCTGGACAGCGAGCTGGGCATGACCGCCGTGGGCGTCAATCAGTTCGAAGCCGGCGTCACCGACGCGCGCGCAGCCGGCGACGCCGCCGCTGCCACGCTGGACGAGCTGCCGGTGGTGATCGGCCAGAGCGCCGTTGCGCTGGACCCCAACACTCCCGCGCAACCGGTAGTGCCGGATGTGCCGGACGCGGTGCAGGAGACCGACCATTGAGCGACATCCTGCGCTGGTTGGTGGACATGGCTGCGCGCTTTACGCGCAGCCTGGACTGGGTGCTGTGCCTGGCGCTGGGTGGGCTGATGGCCATCGGCCTGTCGGTGCTCAAGAGCGCCGGCGGCACTGCCAATGGCGAGCACCTGATGATGGCGCAGGGCATCCGCTTCATCATCGGGGCAGCGGCGATGTGGGGCATTTCACGCATGTCGGTGCTGCGCCTGCGCGCCTGGACACCGTGGGTGTACGGCTTGTCGATGCTGCCGCTGCTGGCGGTCTTCGCGCTGGGCACCGGTAAGTACGGCCGGCAGTGGCTGGACCTGAAAGTGTTCTACCTGCAGCCCGCAGAACTGCTCAAGATCAGCCTGCCGATGATGGCGGCCTGGTATCTGCACCGCATGCCGCTGCCGCCGCGCATTGCCACCGTGCTGGTGACTGGCGTGATTATCGGCGTGCCCACCGCGCTGATCATGTTGCAGCCGGACTTCGGCACCGGCGTGTTGATTGCTGCCAGCGGCGTGTTCGTGCTGTTGCTGGCCGGCCTGCCGTGGTGGTGGGTGGCCGTTGGTGTGGGCGGTGTGTCCGCGGCTGCGCCGGTGGCGTGGTTCTGGCTGCTGCGGCCGTACCAGAAGGACCGCATCATGATGTTCCTCAACCCCGAAAACGACGCGCTTGGCGCGGGCTGGAACATCATCCAGTCCAAGATCGCGATCGGTTCGGGCGGGTTGAACGGCAAGGGCTGGGGTCTGGGCTCGCAATCGCACCTGAACTTCATTCCCGAACAGACCACCGACTTTGCGTTTTCCGTGCTCAGCGAAGAATTCGGCTGGATCGGCGTAGCCACCGTGCTGACCCTGTACCTGATCGTCATCGGCCGCTGCCTGTGGATCGCCTCGCAGGCGCGCGACACTTATTCGCGCCTGGTTGCCGGCGCCACCGGCCTGGCGTTCTTCGTCTACGTGCTGGTCAACGGCGGCATGATCTCCGGCCTGCTACCGGTGGTGGGCGTGCCGATGCCGCTGATGAGTTACGGCGGCACCTCGGCGGTGTCGTTGCTGGCCGGCCTGGGCCTGGTCATGGCAGTAAAGTCGCATCGCCCGGTGCACGGTTACTGAGCCGTGCCGAAAATATGCTCGTACGGCAGGCACGCCTTGAACATTGTCCCTTTGCTGGCGACGCGGCAGCCCGTGGCTGGAAGGCTGCCGCGCGTGTCAGTGGCTGAGCGTTGCAGCCTTATTGGGAAACCCGGATGCTGCCGTTAACGTCGATAAAGACCTGAAACACGTTGCCGACTGTGAAAGTCGGCTGGTTCAGGGTTCGCAGCGCAGTGCCGAGTCTGCAGTCGGTCGTGCTGAATCCACCTACTTGAAATGTGGAGCCGACAAGAACCGAGGCAAGGGTTGTGGTCCTGCCGTTCGAAGGTACCGGGGTGCAGCTCCATCCGCTGCGAACTTTGACGTTCTGTACGAAAATTGCTTTTACGCCGGGGTTTTTATTTGTCGCAAAAATGGGAACGGCCTGCTGCGCGCTGGCCGTCGTGGCGACTCCCGCTGCCAATGCGAGCAAGGCACAGCATGCGGCTTTCCTGAAATCACGTGCGTTCGAATATATGGTCATTTAAATTTTATTTGGGTTGGAGAAGGGCGGCCTGTTGCAGGCTGCGGGGGATATCGCCAGTGGCGCATTTAATTGTTGCCTGAGCGTCGCGCATTTTGTCTATAGTGAAGTTAATGGATAAGATGGAATTGCGGAGAAAGTCACGAAAGCGCGTGGGTCGGATATGGATGTATATAACGGGGAATTTTATCTAATATAATTCGAGTAAATGGAGCGGTGGGCCGGGGTATTATTTGCCACTGAAAACTACGCGAATTAAATTCACTGGTGCCCTTGGATAAACTGGTCAAGCCGGCCGCGTGTGGTGACTGGAATGTTGGCTCAACAAGACCCATGCCATCGCGCGTGCAAGGCACCTAGGAGCGCAGTCCTGTGCAGCAGCCAGCGCAGGTGATCGTCGGCCGCTCGCCGTCGGGCAGATGCAGTGCATCGCCATGGCTGCTTCAGTCGGCATCGACGGCGATGGCAGTCGGCGTTCAGACGGAGGATCGCCACTCTGCTGAGGGCTCTTGATCCCGCGACCTTGAAGTCGCGTCGGCGTCTGGAGTTTTGCGGGAGCCTGTAAAAAACGGCTCCCTGGGCGACTGGTTCGGTGCCACGGTGGCCGATTCGCAATCGCTGCCGCCAGCTGCGCCGGGCGCTTGTAGAGTCCGCACGCTGGCGCGACTGCGTCGATCGCAACGTGCAGGCGACACATTCCTTCGCATTCGAGTGATCTCCCCGATGAAACTGCTCGCCACCGCCATCGGCGGTGCCTGTCTGGCGCTGGCCGGTCATGCCGCCGCCATCGATTTCGCCACTGGCGATTCCCGTCCGCTGTCCGAGCCGGTCGTTCCGGCCACCTGCAAGCTGCTGCGTGCCGGCCGGACCGCCAGCGATCGCCAATTCGACCCGGCATTGGAAAGCGCGCCGCCCGATACCCAGGCCATCCAGACCGCGCTGACCGATTGCGCCAGCAAGCACGGTAGCGTGTTGTTGACCACCGGCAGCGGCGACGCCTTCCTGACTGGCCCGTTGTCGATCCCCGCTGGCGTGACACTGGTCGTCGATCAAGGCGTCACCGTGTACGGCTCGCGCAACCCGGCCGACTACGGCAACGGTTGCGGTACGGCAGGCGCCAGAAGCGGAGGCTGCCTGCCGTTGATCGCCATCAAGGGCGCTCGATCCGGCGTGATGGGGGTGCGCCGCAATGGCCACCAGGGCACCATCGATGGCCGCGGCGATCTGCCCATGCTGGGCAAGACCACCACCTGGTGGGAGTTCGGCGAGGCCGCCAAAGGCGCCGGCCAGGTGCAGAACAGCCCGGACCTGGTCAAGTTGCAGAACGCCAGCGCTTTCACGCTCTACGACATCAACCTGGTCAATGCACCGTACTTCCATTTCTTTGCGCATATCGTCGACGGCCTGACCATTTGGGGCGTGCGCGTGAAGTCGCCGGCCACCAGTCCCAATACCGACGCGCTGGACCTGGACAGTGTGCTCAATGCCACCATCCAGGACAGCGACGTGATGAGCGGCGATGATGGCGTGGCGATCAAGACCATTGCGTCCAGGTCGGCCAACATCAGCGTGCTGAATTCGCGCTTCTATGGCACCCACGGCATCTCGATCGGTAGCGAATTGATGTCCGGTGTCAGCAACGTGCTGGTCGACAACAACGTCATCGTATCCACCGATGCCAACGGCAATCGCAGCACCGACAACAATGGCCTGCGCATCAAGACCAGCCTGGCCAAGGCTGGTGCGGTCGACCTGGTGACCTACCGCAACACCTGCCTGTACGGAGTGAGCAACCCGCTGGTGATCAATCCGTTCTACGGCAGCGCCCGCGGCGGCAGCGTCCCGACCTTTCGCAGGATCGTGGTCGATGGCTTGCGCAGCGTCGACGGGCGCGGCGGCAAGGGATGGGTCCTGCAGGGTGCCGATGCGAGCGCTCCGCTCGATCTGGTGCTGGCGAACGTGGCGTCCGACAACCTCGGCAATACCACCGGCAATGCGCGGATCGGTCTGAGCAATAGCGCGTTGACGCCGAGCGGCAGCAACGTGGTGACCACCGCAGTCCAGCTCGACGGTGCGGTGCCTACCTGCCCGGGCGCTTCACAGTTTCCAGATCTATAAGCGGTGCGGCGCGACCTTCGCCGGTCGTGTCGCTGACGAGCGCTCCTGCGCAGCAGCGCAGGCCGGTTGCCAGAATGCAGCCTGTGGTCCGGAGAAGGAGGCCGACGCCGGGCTTGGCCCGGCAGATCGGCAGGGCCACGCGACATTAGCGGCCTCATCCGGGTTGCACGAGCCGCGGTGCTGCCACCACCGCCAGCCGCAGGCCTTTGAAGCGCCCTTCAGCGCCCGCCGCAGATCACTGGCCGGTTCGCTCTGGCGGAGGCGGCATGCTGCGGAGAGCCTTGACATTGGCCAAAGTTCTTCGTTTTCATGGCCTTATTGCCAGAAGTTCATCTGATGTCTGTTACCCTCGGCCGATGATTCGACGCACCCTGACCTGCCTGCTCACCCTCGGCCTTGTCGCCTGCGCGACCCAGCCCAGTCCTCCGTCGCCGCCACCGGCTGCCAGCGCGCCGCCGGCCAAGCCGCCGCTTGCGCCATCGGCATCAGCACCGCCGGCCAGCGCCGCCGCCGAGGCGCCCGCGCTTCCGCCAGTCGACCTGACTCCGGTGCCGTTCGAGATCGCCCGCGCCAACTTCGTGCGCGACACCTCGGCCAGGTACGGCATCGATGCCGCGCAGATCGAAGCGGTGCTGGCGCAGGCGCAATTCAAGGACGCCATTGTCACTGCGATGTCGCGCCCGGCCGAACGGGTCAAGCCGTGGAACGAATACCGGCCGATGTTCATCACCCAGGCGCGCATCGATGGCGGCCGCAAGTTTCTCGCCGAACATCGCGCCGAGCTGAGCAAGGTCGAAGCCGCCACCGGTGTGCCCGCGCAGGTGATCGTGGCCATCATCGGGGTGGAAACCAGCTACGGCAGCAACGCCGGCAAATACCGCGTGCTGGACGCGCTGTACACGCTGGCGTTCCGCTATCCGCGCAGCGGCGACCCGGCCAAGCTCGAACGCGAAGTGCGCCGCGAACTGTTTTTCCGCGACGAACTCGCCCAGTTGTTCGCGCTCGGCAAGGAAGAGCAACTCGACGTCAGCACCCTGATCGGCAGCTATGCCGGCGCAATGGGCATGGGCCAGTTCATGCCGTCCAGCTATCGCCAGTTCGGCGTGGATGGCGATGCCGACGGCACGCGTAATCTGTTCACCGACTACAACGACGTATTCGCCTCGATCGCCAATTACTTCGTCAAGAAGGGCGGCTGGGTGCGTGGCGGGCAGGTCGCGGTACCGGCCACGCTGGCCGCCGGGCACGAAGAATTCAATCCCACCGACTGGTCGCCGGTGTACACGCTGTCCGACCTGTCGGCGCGCGGCTATCACCCGAGCGCACCGGTGGTGGCCGGCAGCACCGCTACCCCGATCAGCCTGGAAGACGCCAACGGCAAGCAGTACTGGCTGGGCTTCCAGAACTTTTACGCGATCACCCGCTACAACATTTCCAAGATGTATGCGATGGCCGTGTTCCAGCTGTCCGAGGCCATCGCCGGCAAGGAGTTACCCCCGGCATGAACAACATTGCAGGCCCCAAGTGGCTGATCCCGATGGCGCTGATGCTCGGCCTGGCGGCCTGTAGCAGTGCACCGAAGAAGACCGCCGGCGGCAACGGCAGCGGCGCGATCAAGGGTGTGAAGGTCGAAGGCAAGGGCCCGGCGTATGTCGCCACCGGTTGCCCGTCCACCTCGCCGTATGCGCCCGCCAAGGAAGATCCGTCCACGCGCGGCGACTACACCGCCGGCGGCTTGTACAAGCCCGGAGTGAAAGACTCCACGCCCGATCACGTGCCCAATGTGGCCTGCATCCCCGAGCCGCTGGTGACCAACGAGCCGCGCTCGGCGGTGGGCAATCGTTCGCCGTACGAAGTGCTGGGCAAGCGCTATGTGGTGATGGACAACCCCGGCGACTATGTCGAACGCGGCACCGCCTCGTACTACGGCAACAAGTTCCATGGCCGGCTGACCTCCAACAAGGAGGTGTACGACATGTACGCCTTCACCGCCGCGCACAAGACCTTGCCGCTGCCCAGCTTTGCGCTGGTGACCAACACCGACACCGGCCAGTCGGTGGTGGTGCGCGTCAACGACCGCGGCCCCTTCCACGACGGCCGGGTGATCGATCTGAGCTACGCCGCGGCGGTGAAGTTGGGCATCACCGGCAAGGGCACCGGCAATGTCGAAGTCCGCGGCCTGACCGAAGCCGACAACGGCAATCTGCTCGCCAAGCGCCGCAGTGGCCAGACACCGGTGAATACCGCCGTTGCCGCGGCGCGGCCGGCTGCCGGCGCCAGCCAGATCGATGGCCTGGTGCAGCGCTTGCCCACCCGCACCGTGCCGCCGCGTGCGGTCGCCACCGGTACCGCCACCGCGGTTGCCACAACTGCCGCTGCACCCACTGCCGGTGCACCGGTCACTGCGGCCGGCGAGCGTTGGCGCTACCGCGTCGCCGATTCGCGCCAACCCGGCAATGCCGACAACTTCGATGCCTGGATGAAGGCGCAGGGCGTGCGTGTGGCCACCGGCAAGCCGGCCGCTGCGGCCCCGCGACCGGCCGCGTCAGCGTCTGCCGCCGTGCCCGCCGCGGCGCCGCCAGTGGCGGTTGCGGCGGTCAAGCCATCCGAAAGCACTGCCTCGCGCCCGCTCAAGGCCGACCCAGCGCCCGCCAAGGCGCCCAGCGTGGCCGAAGCTGCGCTCGGCGACATCCTGCTGCAGGTCGCCAGTTTCGCCAGCCGCGAAAACGCCAATCGCGCACTGTCGCAACTGGCTTCGGCGGGGATTGCCGGCGCCAGCGTCAGCGACATCGTCAGTGGCGGGCGCACGCTGTGGCGGCTACGCGTGAATGCACGCGACCATGCAAATGCGTCGGAGATTGCCCAGCGCATCGCCGGCCTCGGGTTCGGTCGCCCGCAGATCGTGGTCAATTAGCGCGCCTGGGTGGGCCACTGCGACGCCGATCGGGCGTGAGCGCATCCGTGCTTGCGCGCTGGCTGCAGTGGCGTTATCGGGAACGGCTGAGCCCACCCGGTCAGCGGGTAAACATTGCGCATCTGCATTGCGCATCTGCAAGGCGGATGCGACCAAGGTCGGCTTCGATATGCACGTCGCGCACGTCAAATCCTTCGCGTCCTCTGCCTCCAGCTCACGCCTGCGCACCGGCGTCGCCCGTCGAATGCGCTGCAAGCAATGCCGCACGTGTGCGTGTCGCCGCATTCGGCAGTTCGCCTCGGGCACCGCAAGCGTCCGTGCGCCTGGCTGCCATCGCTGAACTGCGCAAGCGCACGCATCGCGCAACGCGTCGCCCTGATCGCCGCGGCGTCTTACAATTTCGCATTGCCCGGCTTTCGGGCCCGTCAGGAGTCGTTCTTCAATGAAATTCCGCTTCGCCGCCGCTGCCGTGGCCACGTTCGCCTTCGGCCTGGTCTGCGCCCAGACACCTGCGCCGCAGCCGACTCCTGCCGTGGCTGCCGCCCCGGCCGCCTTGCCGGTACCGCCGGCGCCCGCACCGGCCGTGTCCAAGTCCTGGATCCTGATGGACTACGCCACCGGGCAGGTGCTGGCCGGTGAAAACATCCACCAGCAGCTGGCGCCGGCCAGCATCACCAAGGTGATGACCTCCTACGTGGTCGCCGCCGAGATCAAGAACGGCAAGGTCAAGCGCGACGACCAGGTCATGATGAGCGAACGCGCCTGGCGCGAAGGCGGCGCGGGCACCGACGGCAGCTACAGCGGCTTCCCGGTCAACCAGACGGCGCGTCTGGAAGACATGGAAAAGGGCATGGCGATCCAGTCCGGCAACGATGCCGCCATCGCGCTGGCCGAGCACGTGGCCGGCAGCGAAGAAGCCTTCGCCTCGCTGATGAACAGCTACGCCGCCAAGATCGGCATGAAGGATTCGTACTTCGTCAACGCGCACGGGCTGAGCGCCGAAGGGCATCACTCCACCGCCTACGACCTGGCCCTGCTGGGCCGCGCGATGGTGCGCGATTACCCGGAGACCTACGCCTACAACAAGATCAAGGAATTCCAGGTCGGCACCATCAAGCAGAGCAACCGTAACCGGCTGCTGTGGCGCGACCCGGCGGTGGACGGCATCAAGACCGGCCACACCTCCGAAGCCGGCTACTGCCTGCTGAGCTCGGCCAAGCGCGGCGATCAGCGCCTGATCGCGGTGGTGATGGGCGACAGCTCCGAAGAACAGCGCGCCACCGATAGCCTGGCGCTGCTCAACTGGGGCTTCCGCTTCTTCGAAACCCACAGCCTGTATGCGCCCGGCAAGGTCGTCACCAAGCAGAAGGTCTGGAAGGGTCAGCAGGATGAAGTGCAGCTCGGCGTGGCACAGCCGTTGCTGGTCAGCCTGCAGCGTGGCCGCTACAACGACCTCAAGCCCAGCATGGAAGTGCCCAAGAACCTGCAGGCACCGATCAAGCAGGGGCAGCAGGTTGGCACCGTGAAGGTCAGCCTGGACGGCAAGGTCATCGCCCAGGCCCCGCTGGTCGCCATCAACGCCGTCGAAGAGGGCGGATTCTTCAAGCGCCTCTGGGACGCGTTCTGGATGTGGTGGGAATCGGAGTGATCCAAACAAAAAAGCCGGCTTTCGCCGGCTTTTTTGTTTGCGGGATTGGGGATTGGGGATTCGAAAAAGCGAGGGCAGCGGCGAAGCCCCGCGCTGCTCTTCCAAATCCCGCTGGCCCGCTCTTGCGAATCCCCAATCCCCAATCCCGAATCCCGAATCCCAGCCGTCAAAGCATCCGGCTAATCGTAAAACTGCCATACACCGGCGTTTCGCGCTGGGTGTCGAATTCGCGGGTACGGTGGTAGCGGGCGAGGGCGAATTTCCAGCGGCCGTACATCACTGCCAGGCCGTAGCCCACATCGCCGACGAACGGGCGCTTGTCCACGCTGTGGCTGTTGCGGAAGGTGTTGCCGTCCAGGGTGATGTCGCGGATCACCCAGCGCGCGTCGGTGGTGACGAACAGGTGGCCGGACCAGCCGCTGGCGCGCCCGAGCCGGCTGGGGGCGGTGTTTTCGCCCGCGGGGCGGGTCGGGGTGCTGCCGAAGTCGTCCGGCAGTTTCCAGCCGAAGCGCGCCTCGCCGCCTGCATTCAAGTGCGTGGCCATGTTGCCGACCGCGCCGCCCCAATGCGAAATGAAATCCCAGCCGAACCCACCGGCATTGCCGCTGGCATCGGCCGGCCAGCGATGCATGCGCTCGTGCACCAGGTTGATCAGCGGTTCGTTGTGCAGTTGGTTGTCCCAGCCCTGGAATTTCTCGTCCCCGAGTGCATCGTGGATCGCATCCTGCGCTTCCTTCGCAAGCGCCCACGGGCCGACAACGCCGACCTGCAACTGCGTGGTGCGCAGGTGCGCATCGTTACGCGCGTTGTAGCCGAAGCTCGCCAGCAGGATGCCGGCATAGGGGCGGTCGTCCGGGATGACGTCGCGGCGGGTGTAATCGGTCGGGGTGAAGATCGCCTGGCCGATGGAAAACACCATGTTCTGCTGGTCGAACTCGCCCGGGTGCAGCCGCTCCAGATAGCTGTTGACCCACCGCGCAGTCCGCGGCAGGCACGGGTCGTCGGTGTAATCGACCAGGTTCGGCGACACCAGCGTCAGTACCGCGCCGTTGGAATACCCCTGGTCCTGATCCTCGCCGCCGAACAAGTCGTTATCGACACGGAAGTTCACCGCAGGCGGCGTGCGCCCAAGACGGCTGGAATCGCACTGATCCGCCGCCAGGGCCGGCAACGACAGCCCGGAAAGAGAAAGCAGCAAGGCAGCAGACAACGCGTGCGGTCGGAGCATGGAGGACCTGGGGAGGAGAGCTGGAATCGGAAAAATGCCTGCGTCTTCTGTTGCGCCGTGTGAACGCGCGCGTCATTTGCCGCGGCTAAAGCGAGCTGTAGCAGCCGTCGAACACAGCCGTGTGCGATGTCTGTGGGGCAGTGACAGCCCTAGGCAGCAGGCGAGCGCTGCTGCCATGAAAAGCTGGCGCCGATAGCATATGATCCGCCGCGGGGGAACCAGCCCCAAGGAACGGCGGCCTTTGCAGGCCAATTCATTACCAACGGATCGCGTTTGCCAACGGCAGCGCAGGTGTTTAGGGGACTAACATGAGCAAGACGATTTCTGTGGGCGCAGCGCTGCTGTCCAGCGTGCTGGGTATTGCATTGGCCAGCGTTAGCGCGCCGGCGTCGGCCGGGTTCAAGGACGCCTTCAAGGGCTCCGCGCAAGATCAGCGCAAGGAGGGTGTGGCGCAGATCCCGACCTGCACCAAGTCGCTGGGTAGCCTGTCGGTCATCGAGCCGGAAGACGCGGTCAACTGGTGGTCGGGCCAGCAGCTGCCGGCGCCTTCCAAGTTGATCAAGGTGTTCGTCAACAAGTCGCGCTGCTTCACCCTGGTGGATCGCGGCGCCGGCATGGCGGCCTCGCAGCGCGAGCGCGATATGGCGGCCAATGGCGATCTGCGTGCTCGGTCCAACATGGGCAAGGGCCAGATCCGCGCGGCCGATTATGTGATGACGCCGGACCTCATTTCGCAGAACCACAATGCCGGCGGCAGCGCCATTGCCGGCATGTTGGGCGGCCTGGTGGGCGGCAATGCCGGCAACCTGGTCGGAGGCCTGAACCTCAGCAAGAAGACCGCTGACGTTGTGCTGACCATCACCGATGTGCGTTCTTCCGAACAGGTCGCCATGGCTGAAGGTAACGCCAAGAAGACCGATTTGGGCTGGGGCGCGCGTGGCAACGTCTTCAGCGGCGGCGACTACGGCGCGGCCGGTGCGGGCGGTTACGCCAATACCGAGATCGGCCAGGTGATCACGCTGGCATATCTGCAGGCCTACACCGACATCGTCAGCCAGCTCGGCGGGCTGTCCGGCAATGCGGCGGCATCGAACACGCAGCAGGCGGTCACGGTCACGCGTGCAGGGCGTCTGCTGGCCAATGCCAAGGGCACGGGTGCGGCCGTGCGCACGCTGGAGCCAGGCATGATGCTCTACCCCACCGGGACCAAGGAAGGCGTCATGTGGGAAGTCGAGGACGAGATGGGCAACCGTGGCTGGGTCTCCTCGGCCATGTTGGAACTGTCCAAGTAAGCCGCGGATGCAATCGGCGCCAGGCGTGACGGCGCTGGCGTAACGCAGCGGGGCCGCGCGGCTCCGCTGTCCCATTCCGCGCGGGGCGGGCTTGGGTTTGCCCATCGTCGGCCCGATAATGGGCGGATGGATATCAGCACCGACAACCCCGATCACGGTTTTCAATTTCCCGGCACCTTCGAGCTCAGCGCCATGGGCACGGCCGAGCGCGGCCTGGAAACCGAGCTTCCGCGCCTGCTTGCTGCCACCGGCGTGGAGCTGCTGCAGGAGAGCGTGAGCTGGAAGCATTCTTCCAGCGGAAAGTATGTCTCGGTCAAGATTGGCTTCCGTGCCGAAAGCCGCGAGCAGTTCGAGGCCGCACATCAGGCGCTACGCGATCATCCGGAAGTGAAGTGGACGCTGTAGCGGCCGAGCCCGTGAGCAGCTCTACGGCTGGCTTGCCTGCGCAATTACGCGACCTCGGCCAGCAGGACTACGCGCCTGTGTGGCGTGCAATGCAGCGTTTCACCGATGCGCGTGGTGAACACACGGCCGATGAGGTCTGGGTGGTCGAGCATGCGCCGGTGTTTACGTTGGGTCAGGCCGGCAAACCCGAGCATGTGCTGGCCCCGGGCGAGATTCCGGTGCTGCAGGTCGATCGCGGCGGGCAGGTCACCTATCACGGCCCGGGCCAATTGGTCGTTTACCCGTTGCTGGATCTGCGCCGGCTGAAGATCGGTGTGCGCGATTACGTGTGCAAGATCGAGCAGGCGCTGATCGATACGCTGGAGGAGTGGAACATCGTGGCCGAGCGCCGCGACGGTGCTCCTGGCGTGTACGTGGGCGGGGCCAAGATCGCCGCGCTCGGGATTCGCGTGCGGCGTGGCTGCACCCTCCACGGGTTGTCGTTCAACGTGGCGATGGACCTGGAACCGTTCCACCGCATCAACCCGTGTGGCTACCAGGGTCTGCAGGTGACCTCGGTGCTAGACTTGGGCGGCCCCTCCGGGATGGACGCCGTCAAGGCGGTGCTGCTCGACCAGCTGGCGCGCCAGTTCGGCCTCGTGCTGCAGCCCACTTCCGCATTGCCCGACCTTTCGCTTCCGGCCTGAGCGCCCCGTATCGTCATGACCCAGCCTATCGCCCGTTCCATTCCCTTGCAGGTCGTCTCCGGCGACACCGCCGCGCCTGCGCCGCTGCAGACCGGCGTCAAGCAGATCGGTGGCGACAAGATCAACCGCTCGCCGGTGCAGTTCGTCGACGCGCCGGTGCTGCGCAAGCCGTCGTGGATCCGGGTGCGGATTCCCTCCGGCAATGCGGTACAGAACCTCAAGGCCAAGCTGCGCGAAAACCGCCTGGTCACGGTGTGCGAAGAAGCCAGCTGCCCGAACATCCACGAGTGCTTCAGCCACGGCACCGCGACCTTCATGATCCTGGGCGAGGTCTGCACGCGGCGCTGCTCGTTCTGCGACGTGGCGCATGGCCGGCCCAAGCCGCCCGACGCGAGCGAGCCGGCCAGCCTGGCCGCCACCGTTGCCGACATGGGCCTGAAGTACGTGGTGGTAACCAGCGTGGACCGCGACGACCTGCGCGACGGTGGCGCCCAGCATTTCGTCGACTGCATTTCGGCCATCCGGGCCATTTCGCCCAACACGCGTATCGAAATCCTGACCCCGGATTTCCGCGGCAAGGGTCGCATGGACCGCGCGCTGGAGATCCTGGCGCTGAGCCCGCCGGACGTGTTCAACCACAATATCGAAACCGTGCCGGACCTGTACCCGAACGTGCGCCCCGGCGCGGACTACCAATGGTCGCTGACGCTGTTGCAGCGCTTCAAGGCGCAGCATCCGTCCATCGCCACCAAGTCCGGCATCATGCTGGGCCTGGGCGAAACGATGGAGCAGGTGCAGGCCACGCTACGCGACCTGCGCGCGCACGATGTGGACATGATCACCATCGGCCAGTATCTGCAGCCCACGCCGCACCATCATCCGGTGATGCGTTACTGGACGCCGGAGGAATACAAGGCGCTGGAAGACTACGGCAATGCGCTGGGCTTCAGTCATGTCGCCTCCGGCCCGATGGTGCGTTCGTCGTACCACGCCGATCGGCAGGCTGCGGGCGCTGGCGTCGCCGCCTGAGTCGGTAACAGGCAAGCGGGCGACTGCCGCGGCCGTGTGCGATCGATGTCTGAACCAGCCCCGCGGTGCGGGTGCGTCGATGCAGGCCGGTCCTGCGTGTTGTCGGTAGGCCGCTGATCGACCAGTGGCGACGCGCTACGGCCGGCCATATCGCGATGCCAATCAACGACAGCCCCGTGCATCGCGCGGGGCTGTGTCGTCTCTGGCCCATGCGGCGCGCAGCCGCAAGGTACGGTCTCGTTCACAATCCGCTACAGGCCCGGCGCTAGGCTGATTCAGCCAGCGGATGACAACGCCAGCAACTTTCGGCACTGTCATGCTGTCTGATCCGTTCACCGCCCTTCTTTCGTCGGCCTCGTGCCGAGAGCCATTCGATGACCTACAACGTTTCTTCGTGCATGAAGGCCGGCCTGCTGGCGCTGGTGTTGACCACTCCGATGGCCTTGCTTGCACGCGCCGATACTGCGCTGCCCGCCGCCGCCACGCCCGACCAGGCGACGGCCACCAAACTCGTCTACGGCCTGCTCTCCGACAGCCGCTATGCCTACCGGCCGCGCACGCTGGACGAGGCGATGTCCAAGGACGTGTTCAAGCGCTACCTGGAAACGCTGGATGGCGGCAAACAGTTCTTCACCCAGGCCGATATCGACAGCTTCGCGCCGCTCCAGGCCGGTGTGGGCGACGCGTTGCGCGGCGGCAACCTGGAGCCGGCGTTCCAGGTGTTCTCGGTCTACAAGAAGCGCGTCGATCAACGGGTCAAGTACGCGCGCGACCTGCTCAAGCAGGACTTCGATTTCAGCGGGAACGACAAGTTCGAGTACGACCGCAAGGACGTGCCGTGGGCTGCAGACGACAAGCAGTTGGACGTGCTGTGGCGCCAGTCGGTGATGAACGATTGGCTGCGCCTGAAACTGGCCGGCAAGAAGCCCGACGACATTCGCAAGACGCTGGACAAGCGGTATGTGGCACTGGCCGATTCGGTCAAGCAGCTCAAGGGCGAAGACGTGTTCCAGTTCTTCGTCAACGCCTATACCAATGCCGTCGACCCGCATACCGATTACTTCACCCCGCGCACTGCCGAGACGTTCAACCAGCAGATGTCGCTGTCGCTGGAAGGCATTGGCGCGCAGCTGCAGAAGCAGGACGACATGGTGGTGATCCGCGAGGTGATCCCGGGCGGTCCGGCGGCGGTGGACGGCACGCTCAAGCCGGGCGATCGCATCGTCGGCGTTGGGCAGTCCAAGAATGGCGCGATCGAAGATGTGATCGGCTGGCGCATCGATGACGTGGTGGCCAAGATTCGCGGCAGCAAGGATACCCAGGTGCGCCTGGAGTACATCCCGGCCGAGTCGGGCATCGACGGCAAGCACCGCACGGTGACCCTGACCCGTCAGAAGGTGCGTCTGGCCGAGCAGGCTGCCAAGGGCGAAACCATCACCTTGCCGGCCACCGGCAGCGAGCCGCAGCGCCGCATCGGCATCATCAAGCTGCCGGGCTTCTACCAGGATTTCGAAGGCCGTCGCCGTAACGCAACCGACTACGCCTCGGCCACGCGCGACGTCGCCAAGCTGCTGGCCGGCTTCAAGACCGACAAGGTCGATGGCGTGGTGCTGGACCTGCGCAACAACGGCGGTGGGTCGCTCGACGAGGCGATCGAACTGACCGGCTTGTTCATCGAGCAGGGGCCGGTCGTGCAGGTCCGCGAATCCGGCGGCCGCGTCACCGTCAATGGCGACAGCGACCCCAAGGTCGCCTGGGACGGCCCGCTGGCTGTGTTGATCAACCGCGGCTCGGCGTCGGCATCGGAAATCTTTGCCGGTGCGATCCAGGATTACGGCCGTGGTCTGGTGATCGGCGAAACCAGCTTCGGCAAGGGCACCGTGCAGAACATCGTCGACCTGGATCGCTGGCCTGCTGCCGAAGGGCAGCGGTATGGGCAGGTCAAGTTGACGATCGCGCAGTTCTTCCGCGTCAGCGGCTCCAGCACCCAGCACAAGGGTGTGGTGCCGGATATCGCCTTCCCGGCCAGCGTGGATGCCACCGAGTTCGGTGAGAGCACCTACGACAATGCATTGCCGTGGACGCGTATCGCCGCTGCGCCGCACACCCAGTACGGCAACTTCGCACCGCTGCTGCCCAAGTTGCAGGCTTTGCACACTACGCGCATCGCCACCGACAAGGAATTCCAGTGGTGGGAAGAAGACGTCAAGCAGTTCCGCGATGAAAAGGCCAAGAAGTACATTTCGTTGAATGAGGCCGAGCGCGTTGCCGAGCGACAGAAGCAGGATCAGCAACGCAAGGATCGCCAGCAGATTCGCAAGCAACTCGGCCTGCCGCTGGATCCGCTTGCCGAAGACAGCGACGACGGCCTGACCGGTAACGAGCGCGACATCGTCAAGGACACTGCACGCGAAAAGGCCGCCGAAAAGCGTCCGGATCCGCTGCTGCATGAGTCGGCGGCCATCCTGGCCGATGCGCTGGGCTTGCTGTCGCAGGACAAGCCGTTGTCGGCGCAGGTGCTGCCGAAGTCGACCGCACCGGGACGTTGGGCAGACTGAGCCAGACTGCCGATTCAATGCATGGGCGCCACCGCTTGCCGGTGGCGTTTTCATTTGGACAGTAGTGTTGCCGCTGGCAGCGTCTTAGGCGATGGCCTGCCAGCAGGCCTGCAGGCCGAGCAGCAGCAAGGTGCCGAAAAATATCCGGCGGAATGCCTCGGCAGAGATGCGGCGTCGCAGCTTCGTACCGGCCCACACTCCCAGCGCGGTGGGCAGCAACGCCAGCAGCGATGGCAGGCCGGCCGAGAGCGGCACGCCACCGTGCCAGACCAGTGCGATGGCCAGCGCAAGCGTTGCCGTGCCGAAGCACGCGGCCAGTGCGCGGATCAACACCTCGCGTGGCAGGCCCAGTGCAGAGAGGTACGGCACCACCGGGAGGACCAGCACGCCGGTGGCGCCATTGAGCAGGCCACCGACCAGGCCGATCAGCGGGCTGCCCCAGCGCTCGTGACGTGGCGGCAGGGTCCATTGCCGGCGGGCAAGCCCCTGCAGGGCATAGGCAACCAGCAGGGCCCCAAGCGCGCCTCGCAGGTAACGCGGATGACCGCCAATCATCAACCCGGCGCTCAACCAGGTGCCCGCCACCACCATCACCAACACTGGCCACAGACGCCGCAACAGCTCGGTCGCGGCTGGCCCCCAGGCCTGCTGCAGATTCGTCACCAACGAAGGCAGCACCAGCAGCGCGGCGGCCTGGCTGGGCGGCAGCCACAGCCCCAGCAACCCCATTGCCACCGTTGGCAGCCCCATGCCGGCCACGCCTTTGACCGCGCCAGCGAGCAGGAATACCGCGGCAACCATGACCAGCTGCGAGACGTCTTCATTCATGGGGAGCAGCATCGGCGCGGTGGCGGTGCCCGGCAAGCTGTCTTTGTTTGAGGCAGACTTCGGCCACACCGAAGGCTGGAGGTGCAGATGCAGGTGGAATTCACCGACTTGCGGATCTTTGTTGCGGTGGCCGATACCGGCAGCATCACCGCCGGCGCCGACCGCGTGGCGCTGTCGCTGGCGGCCACCAGTGCGCGTATTCGCGCGCTGGAGCTGCAGGTCGGCGCGGCCCTGTTCGAGCGTGGCCGGCGGGGCGTGACGCTCACCGCCGCCGGCCAGGTCCTGCTGCGTCATGCACGGGTGCTGGCACGGCAGGAACAGGCGATGCGCAGCGAGCTTGGCGATTACGGGCTCGGTGGACAGGTCACCCTGCGGTTGGCCGCGAATACCGCCGCACTCTCCGAATGGCTGCCCGAGTGCGTCGCGGATTTTCTGCTGGCCCATCCGCGGGTGGACCTGACCCTGGCCGAATGGGGCAGCGAGGAGGCGGCCGATGCCGTGCGCGACGAACGTGCCGACCTGGCCGTGGTGGCCGGGCATGCCGACTTCACCGGCCTGCAACGGCGCCCGTTTCGGCAGGATCGCCTGGTAGTCGCGGTGGCCGCCGGCCATCGGCTTGCCGGCGCCGACAGCCTGCGCCTGGCCGATATCGCGCCGATGCAGTTGCTGGCGCTATCGGCCGACAACGCCTTGCAGCGCCACCTGCGGACGCACCTGGCCCGTGCCGGCGTGCAGCTGCGCATCCGCGCACGCGTGCCGGGCATCGAAACGCTGTGCCGCATGCTGGCACGCGGCGTGGGTGTGGCCATCGTGCCGCACGCGGCGCTGGCTTGCTCCAGTGTCAGGCAGCAGCTGGCGGCGGTACCGCTGGAGGAGACCTGGGCGCGGCGCGAGCTGTCCATCATCTGGCGCGACGCCCCCTCGGCCACCCTGCAGGCCTTGCTGGAATGGCTGCAGGCCAGCGCCGCGAACGCCGGCATTCACCCGGCTTGATCACCGCAGCGCTGCGTGCATCGGCTGGGACCGTGTCACCGCCGGCGCGCGCGCCGGCTGCCGGCCGCTGGCTCTTGCGCGCTCTTGTCCTCAGCGTGGCCAGTCGAACTCGGCCATCACCGGGTAATGGTCCGACGGCAGAATGCCGCCGGGACGATCGTCCAGGGTCGCGAAGCGGGTAGGACGCAATCCGCGATACAGGATCCAGTCGATGCGCCGAGTCGGGTGCGTGGTGAAGTCCTGGAAGGTGTTTTCCGGCCCGCTGCGCTTGCTGGCCTGTGCACGTGCATCGCGAAGTACCGCGGTCAGCGTGGGGTAGGTGATTTTGTCCGGATCGCTGTTGAAGTCGCCGGTCAGCACCACCGGGACAGTGGCGGGCAACTGCGCGATGCGCGACAGGATCAGGCGCGCGCTGCGCTCGCGGGCGGGCTCGTCCTCATCGCGATACGGAAAGTGCGTGTTGAACAGATAAAAGCGGCGTTTGTCGCTGCGTCGCTCGAACAGCGCCCAGGTGGCCATGCGTGGCAGCACATTGCCCCAGGTAATGCTGCCGGCGCGTTCGGGCGTGTCGGACAGCCAGAAGTTGCCCGACTCCACCACCTTCAGTACACGCGCGTCGTAGAACACGCCCATGTGCTCGTCGCTGTCATCGCCGCGCCGGCCCTGGCCGAACCAGCGGTAGTCGGGCAACTGTTCGGCCAGAAAGGCAGCCTGTTCGCTCACCAGTTCCTGCGTGCCGAACACGTCCGGATGCGTCTGTTTGATCAACGCGACCATGGCAGCGCGACGCACCTGCCAGCGTTTGTCGCCATCGGTATCGGCCGGCACGCGCACGTTGAACGACATGACCCGCAGTGGCGCGGCCGGCGTGACAGCCAGCGCGGGTAAGGCGATACACAACAGTGCACCGATTGCGAGAAGGCGGCGCAGCACCTGCGCGATGGAGCGTGGCATGCAGGGAAATTCCTTGAAGAACAAGAGCGCCGAGTCTAGCCAGAGATGATGACCGCTGCGTCACGGCGACGACCACCGATGCAGAGGCAAGTGGCCGCTTGACGCCATCGTGCATCGGCGTAGCATTTGCACTAGGCAGGCGGACAGACCGCCAGCCCACCACTCAACCGTGAGGGATTCTCATGGCAACACCGTACGATTATCTTGTGTTCATCGGGCGTTTCGAGCCCTTTCATAACGGCCACGCCGCCGTCGCCCGCCATGCGCTGGGCAAGGCGAAAAAGCTCATCGTGCTGATCGGCTCGGCCGACACGCCGCGCACCATTCGCAATCCTTGGACCGTCGCCGAACGTGCGGTGATGATCGAATCCGCGTTGCCGGACGAAACTGCGCGGCTGATCGTGCGCCCGCTACGCGACCATCTCTACAACGAAAGCCTGTGGATTGCCGAAGTGCAGCGGCAGGTTGCCGAAGCGGTGCAAGCCGATGGCGGCTCGCTGGATGCGAACATCGGCCTGATCGGCATGGACAAGGATGCCAGCAGTTATTACCTGCGTGAGTTTCCGCAGTGGCCGCTGGAAGATGTGCAACACACCGCAACGCTGTCTGCCACCGAATTGCGCCGCTACCTGTTCGAAGCTGGCGACATCGGTTTTCACGGCGGCCTGTTGATGCTGCGCGGCAATGTGCCGGCGCCCGTCTACGACATGCTGGAAGCGTTCCGGCGCAATTCCCCCAGCTACGCGCAGCTGGTGGCCGAATACCGCTTCATCGAGCAATACCGTGCTGCATGGAAAGACGCGCCATATCCGCCGACGTTCGTGACCACCGATGCGGTGGTGGTGCATTCGGGCCACGTGCTGCTGGTGCGGCGTCGCGCCGAACCGGGCAAGGGCTTGTGGGCATTGCCCGGCGGTTTCGTCGGCCAGGAGGAAGGACTGCTGGACTGCTGCCTGCGCGAGCTGCGCGAGGAAACCCGGCTCAAGCTGCCGGTGCCGGTGCTCAAGGGCTCGTTGCGTGGCAAGCAGGTCTTCGATCATCCCGAACGCAGTCAGCGCGGACGCACCATTACCCATGCGTTCCATTTCGAGTTTCCGGCCGGCGAGTTGCCTGCGGTGCGCGGCGGCGACGATGCCGACAAGGCGCGCTGGATTCCGATCGCCGAAGTGATGGCGATGGGCCCGCGCCTGTACGAAGACCACCTGCATATTCTTGAATTCTTCCTGGGCCGTGGCTGACGCGCGCAACGACGACGTGCTGCCGCGATACCACCAGGGCCGCACATGCCGTGACCGCTTGAACCGTGACCTCCCGCCGGCGGACAGACCGCCGGTTCATTCGACGCGAAGGAGCTTCCGTCATGCATTACCTCGATAACCTGCTGCTCAACACCGATAGCTACAAGGCCAGCCACTGGCTGCAATATCCGCCCGGCACCGACGCGTCGTTTTTCTATGTCGAATCACGCGGCGGACTTTACGAGCAGACCGTGTTCTTCGGCCTGCAGTCGATCCTGAAGGAAGCGATCAACCGGCCGGTGACGCACGCCGACATCGACGATGCAAAAGCGTTGCTGGCCGCGCATGGCGAGCCGTTCAACGAAGCCGGCTGGCGCGATATCGTCGACCGGCTTGGCGGTCAGTTGCCGATCCGCATCCGCGCGGTGCCCGAGGGCGCCGTGGTGCCAACGCACAACGTGTTGATGACCATCGAGTCCACCGACGCCAAGGCGTTCTGGGTGCCGTCGTATCTGGAAACCTTGTTGCTGCGCGTGTGGTACCCGGTGACGGTGGCCACGGTGAGCTGGCAGGTGAAGCAGATCGTGCGCGGCTACCTGGAGCGCACCAGCAACGATCCGGAAGGGCAGTTGCCTTTCAAGCTGCACGATTTTGGCGCGCGTGGCGTGTCCAGTCTTGGCTCGGCCGCGTTGGGCGGTGCCGCGCATCTGGTGAACTTTCTCGGCACCGACACCTTGTCGGCGTTGCTGCTGGCGCGTGCGCATTACCACACGCCGGTGGCCGGGTATTCGATTCCCGCTGCCGAGCACAGCACCATCACCAGCTGGGGCCGCGAGCGCGAGGTGGATGCGTATCGCAACATGCTGAGGCAGTTCGCGCGTCCGGGTTCGATCGTGGCGGTGGTGTCGGACAGCTACGACATCTACCGCGCCATTGCCGAGCATTGGGGTACCACCTTGCGCGAGGAAGTGATCGCCTCCGGCGCAACGGTGGTGATTCGTCCGGATTCGGGCGACCCGGTGGATGTGGTCGAGCAGTGCCTGCTGTTGCTGGACGAAGCGTTCGGCCATCAGGTCAATGGCAAGGGCTACAAGGTGCTCAACCATGTGCGGGTGATCCAGGGCGATGGCATCAATCCCACCTCGCTGCGCGCGATTTTGGAGCGCATCACCGCCGCCGGATACGCCGCCGACAATGTCGCCTTCGGTATGGGCGGTGCGTTGCTGCAGAAGGTGGACCGGGACACGCAGAAGTTTGCGTTGAAGTGCTCGGCGGTGCGCGTGGACGGGCAGTGGGTCGATGTCTACAAGGACCCGATCACCGACCAAGGCAAGCAGAGCAAGCGCGGCCGCCTGACCTTGCTGCGCAACCGCAACGATGGCAGCTACCGCAGCGCCTTGCTCGATGAGATGGACGCCTACCCCGACAGCGAAGACGCGCTGGTGACGGTGTGGGAAAACGGCGTGTCGCAACAGGAGTGGACGCTGGAGCAGGTGCGCGCGCGTGCCAACGCCGCACGTCGCTGACGCGCGGCGCGCAGGGTTCGCCATGCACGCTTCCATCGACGACATCTCCTTGTTGCCTGCTTCGGCGCTGTTGGCGCGCCTGCGCGCCGCAGCACCCCACCTGCAGCGGCGCGTGCCGCTGCAGGACGAGGCCAGCCGCTGGCATGCGCTGCGCATCGGCGCGCGCAGCTATCGCGCAGCGTTGCCGATCACCTTTACCCCGTATGCCTCGGTGCGGCCGTGTTCGGCGCGCTGCGGGTTCTGTTCGGAAAATCTGCGGCAGCACGGCGGCGGTCGTGCGGCAGCGACATTGCGACCCGGGCCTGCGTATTTCCAGCAGTTGAGCGCTGTCTTGCAGCTGCTGCGCGATGTGCCGTTGTCGTATTCGCTGTCCGGTCTGGAAATGACCGACGATGCAGCGTGGTTGCAGACCTTGCTGCAGACCCTGGCAACCACGCCCAACGGCCCGCGCGTCGAGCAGCGCGTGCTCTACAGCAATGGCGCCGGGCTGGCGCGTGCGCACGGTGCGCGCTTGATCGAGGCGCTGGTCGCGTTTGGGCTGTCGTGGGTCGAGCTGTCGCGTCACCATCGGTTGCAGGAGCGCAACGACGCGATCATGCGTTTCCGCCCCGACGAGCCGATCGCCGATGTGGCGACTTTTGTGCAGACGGCACGGCGGCTGGCAGCACGGCTGCCGCTGCGACTGGTCTGCATCGTGCAGCGCGGTGGCGTGGACAATGCCGACGCCATTGCGCAGTACATCGCGTGGGCACGCAGCTGCGGCGCCAGCCAGGTGATTTTTCGGGAATTGTCGCGGTTGGACGATGCCTATCGCAGCAACGGCACGCTGCGCTACATCGGCGAGCACCGCGTGGGCGTGGACACACTGCTGGAGGAGTGCATGCAGCAGCCCTGGTGGTCGCGCTGGCAACCCGATGGCCTGACCGAAGGCTATTACTTCTGGAATGTGCGGCTGCGCGATCAGACGGGCTTGCAGATGGTCTTCGAAAGCGCCGACTACGCCGCGATGCATGCGCGCCACGCGACCGGCGATCTGTACAAGCTGGTGTTCTTCGCCAACGGCCGTCTCTGTGCGGGCTGGGATCCGGATGCCGATGTGCTGTGGGAGCCCACCGATGGATGAGTTCGATCGGCGCAGCTGGTGGATGCCGGCCCCGGACGAGGCCGCTTGGGCGCTGCCCGACGATCTGCGCGCGGTCGACCCGCTGAGCGGGCGCGATTGTGGCTGGGTCAATCAGATGCGCCCGTTTGTGCGCCATTTCAGCCGGCCGGGCGAGCAGGTGTTCGACCCGTTCTGCGGCTTTGGCAGCACCTTGCTGGCGGCCGCGCTGGAAGGCCGCAACGCGCATGGCATGGAAATCGATGCGGCACGTGCGCAGTTGGCACGAACGCGTCTGGCGCGGCATGCGGTGGCGGCGCCGGTGGTGGTCGGCAGCCTGGCCGATATCGCGCCTGCGGCCCCGATCGACCTGTGTCTGACCAACGTGCCGTATTTCGGCTGCCACTGGCATGGCGACGTGCTGCCCGGGCAGCTTTATGCGAGCAGCGATTACGCCAGCTATCTGACCGGCATGCGCGCGGTCTTCCATGCGCTGCGCAAGCAGATGCGGCCGGACGGCGTGGGCGTGGCGATGGTGCAGAACGTGGTGGTCGGCGGCCGCGTGATTCCGCAGGCCTGGGATCTGGGCCGCATCCTGGCCAGCCTGTTCACCCTGCGCGAAGAGCGGGTGCTGTGCTATCGGCGTCCGGCCGCAACGCTGGCGCATGCCAAGACACAGAGCGATCGCAGCCACGAATACGCACTGATTTTTCAGCGTTGTCGTGCCCGGCTGGATCTGCAGCAGGCTGCGCAATTGCTGCAGGCGGTGCAGGCACAGGGCCTGCCGGTCGTGGTGCATGGCAGCTACGCGCGCTGGCTGGCGTCGCCGACCTCGGTGCCCGAAGGCCCGGCCGATCTGGACCTGATGCTGCGTGGCGAACAAGCGCTGTGGGACCGCCTCACCCTCTGGCTGCAGCAGCAGGGCTTCGCGTTGAGCCTGTGGGGCGAACCGTGCCGGGCGCCGGTGGCACTGGCGGTGGTGCGTGCGCACCACTACCTGCGTGCCGAGCGCATCGGCGCCGATGGCCGCCGCCTGCAGGTAGACCTGCAATTGCCAGTGGATGAACCGCCGTTGCCCTGACCCGGCAGCGCGACGCCGCGCGCACACGGGTTGCCGCTATGCTCTGTGCCGGTTTTGGATGCCGGAATCTCCCTATGTCTTGTTCTTCCCTGATCGCGCGCGGCGCACTGCTTGGCGCGCTGGCAACCCTGGCTGGCTGCGGCGGCAGCAAGGGCGACACGATGCTGATGCACGAGTCGTTCAATTCCGATGACACCTATTCGCGCAGCGTGGCGGCCAGTTCGCCGCAAGCCTGCGAGGCGGCGCGGCGTGTGCTGTTGAGTCAGGGCTACGCCGTCACGCGCGCAGATGCCGCCGCGGTGGAAGGCAGCAAGAACTTTCAGCTCAAGGAAGCAGACCAGAGCGAACAACTCAATCTGCGCATTTCCTGCGCCAGCCAGGACGGCGACAAGGCGCAGGTGTTCGTCAGTGCGTTGCAGGACCGTTACGCACTGAAAAAGAGCTCCACCTCGGCCAGCGTGGGCGTCGGCGTGCTGGGCTCGTTATCGTTGCCGGTCGGCAGCAGCGGCGATTCGCTGGTGCGCGTATCCAGCACCACGGTGCAGGATGCGGCTTTCTACAAGCGCTTTTTCGAACGCCTGAATTCGTATCTTCCCAAGGTCACCGAAGCGGCACCTGCTGCGGTGAGTGCACCGCCTGCGCCTGCAGCCACACCAGCGCCGGCAGCTGCGGCTCCGGCCGCGCCTGCCGCAACCACCACGACGTCGGCAGCTCCTGCTGCGGCTCCTACCACGGTTGCACAGCCTCCGGTTGCGCCATTGCCCGTCGAAGCGCAAGACCCCCCACCGGCACCGGCGAAGGTGCCGCAAACCGAGCCTGCCACGCAGCCGTGACGGCGCGGTTCACGCTCCGCTCCAAAGCCTGAATAGCGACTGCGCGCTTCACGTTGTGTTCTCGACCCAGCGGCCAGAGTGCGCCCATGCCTCGCCGAGCGAGCGAGAAACGTGGAGAACAACGATGAAAATGCGCACCTCCCTGCTGGGTATGTCCCTGATCGGCCTGATGGCGACGAGCACTTTCGCACAGGCTCAAAACTACGCGCATCAGCAGCGCTATACGGAAGCGGACGAAGGTCGCAGGTTCAATGACGGCACCCGCGTGCGCTGCCGCAATGTCGAAGTGCAAAAGAACTCGACCGACCCGAACCGCATCGGCGGTACGCTGGCCGGCGCTGCAATCGGTGGCCTGTTGGGCAACCAGGTTGGCGGCGGTAACGGCAAGAAGCTGGCGACCGTGGCAGGTGCCGTGGCGGGTGGCGCGGCAGGCCGCACCATTCAGGGCAATCGCCAGCAGGCCAACGGCAATCGCCAAGTTGAGCGCGTCTGCGAACGTCGCTGAAGTTCGGTGCGGCGATTGGTCTAAGTTGAGTCCTGCAAGCCCCGGCCATGCCGGGGCTTGCTACGTTTGAGGGTGGCGTCGTGCCGACGATTCATTGCGTATGCCATCGATGAGTGTTGTCCACGCGCATGGCAGTTCGTCATCGCGCGCACCATCGGCGCCGATGCCGCCGCGGTATGCGCGCCTGCGCCGGCTTGCTGCGCTGGCATGTGCAAGCGGTTTGCTGGCGGGGCAACTGCTGCAGGTCGCCGATGCTGCACCGAGCCAGACCGCACGTGCTGCCAGCGCAGCGTGCCTGGAAGCGCTGCTGCGACGGCTGGGCTGGACCATCCAACGCGCCGCAGTGAGCGAACCGGTACTAAAGCGTGGTGAACCGTGTACGCGCGGCACGCTTGCGCAGGCGCAGGCCTCCGGCGATCTGCACCTGACGCTTCCAGCCGATTGGAACACGCACCAGCGCGGCGCAGCGCTCACCGCTGTGCTGGACGATGCAGCCACGCACTGCGCCTACGCGTTCGAACTCGGTGCAGCCACCCGCCGCGCGGTCACGCAATTGCAGAACAACCCGCGCTACCGCTTCTCGGCGCTGCAGCTGGGTTGGGTCGGATTCGGCTGGCGTGGCGCAGCGGCGCAGGGCTGGAGCGGTTTTCGCAGTTTCGGTCGCGGATATCAGCCGCGCGGCAGCAATGCGCGGGCGCTGGATGCGTTCTACCGCGGCCAGGTGCGTTCCGAGTGCGGCGTGGGCCGACAAGTGGCTCAGCTCGCCACCCAGCGCGAATTGTTCGGCGATGCCGGGTTCGATGACGTATTTACGCCTGGCGAATTGTCGATCGGCACGTTCCTGACCTTGCACGACACCGACAGCATCCTGCTCGGTGCGCATGCCGGCGACTTCTTTGCCGACGGCAAGGCAGTGAAAACCTCACAGCTCGGGCGGCAGGCGTTCGTGGGCGCACCAGGCTTCATCGCGCATGTGTTCGATAAGTCCTATCTGGATGACATCCACAATCAGGCCGAGAATTTCGTGGTGGTGGATGTCAGCGATGCAGCCGCGCAGGCGCTGGCGCAGCACGGTGGCTTTGCCTACTACGACGCGCGCAACCGGCAGATCTGGGAGCTGGCCAAACAGTTGCGCGGGCCAGGCAAGCGCCGCTTCGAGCGCCTGCTTTACGAGCGTGATGCAGCCCTGCGCGCCACGCTCGACCCGCAGCAGCAGACCCAGCTGCAGCAGTTGCAGGCGCTGCTGGACGACCCGTTCTACCAAGGCTTTTGGGTTTATGTGCACCCCAAGGGCACCAAGCCGATGGGCTACCACGTGGCACGCCTGCTCGACCGTAACCCGCGCACGCCGTATGCCATCGACCTGACCTTGCACAATCTGCGCACCACCTTGTACTGGCGATGGATCGACTGGCAGCTGCAGCAGTGCAGCGCCGCCACCGTCGCGGAACAATCCATTGAGAATTCCGCCACGCCAGCGTACGCCGAGCGTGGCACCCTGCACTGATCAGGTCATGAGGAGCGATTATGGAACTGGGTATGGTGGGACTGGGCCGCATGGGCGCCAACATGGCCGAGCGCCTGGTCAATGGTGGGCATCGCGTGCATGGCTACGATCCGGGCGCGAACGCGCGCACCAGCGCGCAAGCCAAGGGCATCGTCACCGCCGATGCGCTGGCGGCGCTGGTGTCCGCATTGCCGAGCCCGCGCGTGGTGTGGCTGATGGTCCCGGCCGGCAAGATCGTCGATGACACGCTGGCGCAGCTGCTGCCCCTGCTGCAGGCCGGCGACATCGTCATCGATGGCGGCAATTCGTACTACAAGGATTCGCAGCGGCGCGCGGCGTTGCTGCAGGACAGTGGCATTGCATTTGTCGATTGCGGCACCAGCGGCGGCATCTGGGGTCTGCAGGAAGGCTACAGCTTGATGGTGGGTGGCGACGAAGCGGCGGTGACGGCCTTGCATCCGATCCTGGCAACGCTCGCGCCGGCGCCGGACAAGGGCTGGGGGCGGGTTGGCCCGAGCGGTGCAGGCCACTTCACCAAGATGGTCCACAACGGCATCGAATACGGAATGATGCAGGCCTATGCGGAAGGCTTCGCGCTGATGCAGCACAAGGCCGACTTTGCGCTGGATCTGCACCAGGTTGCCGAAATCTGGCGCGATGGCAGCGTGGTGCGTTCGTGGTTGCTGGACCTGACGGCCGATGCGTTGACGCATAACCCGACCATGGCCGGCATCGCGCCGTTCGTGGCCGATTCGGGCGAGGGCCGCTGGACGGTTGCCGAAGCGATCGATCTGGAAGTCTCGGCACCGGTCATCACGTTGTCGCTGATGGAACGACTGCGCTCGCGCGACAAGGATTCGTTTACCGACAAACTGCTCGCAGCGATGCGCAACCAATTCGGCGGCCACGCGGTGATGACCACCACCCCGGCAGCGCCGACCATCGGTAGCAAGGACGCGTAAGGACTTGGATGCAACCACGGTGCGCGCCGGGACTACGGCGCGCGCTGTTGGAAGTGCAAAACCGTTGCAGCGTGATCAGCCGCGCGCGGCATCCAGCCACTGCACTCGGCCGTCCGCAGCGCTGCGTTGCGCAAGGTCCACCAACCGCATCAGTTGCACCGCATCGCTGCTGCTGACCGGCGCTGTGCCGGTGCCTGCCAGCGCGTCGCGAAAGGCGGCGTAGTACTGCCGATAGTCGCCCGGCAGGTTGTCGGGCTGATGGGTGTGGACGCGGCCTTCGTCATCGACGCGGGTGAGCGTGCCCGGTAACGGGTCCACGCCCCAGCCGACCGTACCGGGGCGACGGCCGGCGCGCAGCTGGTCTTCCTGCGTATCCAGGCCGTGCTTGAGATAACTGCCGCGCGTGCCATGCACGGCGAAGCGCAGGCGGCCATCGGCCACCAGCGACCCCGCGTGCAGAATCACGCGCAGCCGAGGGTAGTGCAGGGTGACGTGGAAATAATCCACGCTGCGCGCCTGGTCGCGCTGACGTTGCAGATCCGCTCCAATGCCCTGCGGCATACCGAACAACTGCATTGCCTGATCGAGCAGATGCGGGCCCAGGTCGTACCACAGTCCGGCACCGGGGCTGTCGCTCTCGCGCCAACGGTCGCGCACCTGCGGGCGATAGCGGTCGAAGTGCGAATGAAATTCCACCACCTCGCCCAGCTGGCCTTCTTCGATCAGCCGGCGCACGGTGAGAAAGTCCGCATCCCAGCGGCGATTCTGGAACACGCTGATGATGCATCCCGCCGCATCGGCGGCATCGACCATCTGCTGCGCTTGCGCCGCATCCAATGCAAATGGCTTGTCCACCAGCACATGCTTGCCGGCGGCCAGGGCCTTCAGCGCGAAGGGTGCGTGGGTGTGGTTCGGGGTGGCCAGCACCACGGCATCCAGTGCCGGATCGGCCAGCGCACTGTCCAGATCGGCCACCACGGTGACGCCGGGAAAGTCGGCCTGTGGCTGTTGCGGCTTGGACGACACCACGCTGTGCAACTGCAGGCCGGGGGTGCTTGCGATCAGCGGTGCATGAAAGGTGCGGCCGACATAGCCATAGCCGACGACGGCCAGATTGAACAGTTTAGGCATTGAAAACGGTTCATCGCAACGACGGAGGGAGCCCGCATGGTATTGCACCTGCCCGTGTGCGCAGGGTTCACAACCTCTGCATGCAACGGTCACGTCTGCTCGACGAGCGCCACCGCAAGCTGCGCCCACATTCAACAGGAGGTGCTTGGTATGAAGAACATGACGCATGCACGCAAGCTGCTGGCTCTGTCGCTGTCGCTCGGTCTGACCCTCGGCGCGTCGCAGGCATTTGCGGCACCGCAGGAACATGCCGACCACAAGGACCACGCTGCCGGCATGAACGAGTCCAAGAAGCCGGTCACCGACACCTGGATCACCACCAAGGTCAAGGCCGACCTGCTGGCGACCGACAATGTCTCGGGTACCGACGTGAAGGTCGAGACCAAGAACGGCATCGTGACCCTGACCGGCGCGGTTGCCACCCAGGCCGAGCATGACAAGGCCGTTGCCGTTGCCAAGGGCATCGAGGGCGTCAAGAGCGTCAAGTCGACCGGCCTGAAGGTCACCGCTGCGAAGAAGTAAGCGCAGCTGCTGCGAATGCCGGGCCGCCGAGGCGAGGCGGCGACCCGAGCACCAGGCGCACTCCACGGAGTGCGCCTTTTTTGTTTTTGATGAACCGGCCGGCAAGCCGACAGCTGGCAGGGCGCTCGCGCCATTTTCACGCATGCTGCACGTATGCTATGCCCATTCAGCTATGTCACAGACTGACCTGATTTCTCTGAATCATTAATCTGGCAAGCTGCGTGATCGGAGACAATGCCGGTCAGCCCTTGGCCCTGCAGCGAGTGCAATTCGGTCCAGCAATGCAAACAACGGTCCAAGCAGACAAGTGGGATCGCTGGCGCCTGCCTCTGTTGGCGGCCGCCGTGTTCCTGATTGTGGTGGTGCCCTCCTTGTTGCTGCAGCAGATGGCCCGCAACGCCAACCAGGCCGCGTCCTGGGTGTCGCATAGCCAGGAAGTGCAGGAGACCGCGCAGCGCCTGGAGGCGGCGATGCGCGATACCGAATCGGCGGCGCTGATGCGCTCGCATGGCGTGGAGCGCGAGGCGCTGAACGAGCGTATGCGCCGCGGCCGGCGCGAATCGCTGGCCGCCGTGCAGCGACTGATCGAACTGACCAAGGACAACCCCGCCCAGCAAGTACGCATGGGGCGCATCCAGAGCACCATCGAACGGCGTCTGCTGTTGGCCGAGCGCATTGCGGTGACCACTGCGCCGGAGCAGATACGCGCGCTGATCAACGACATGACCCTGAACAACCCGATCCGTGTGCTGATCGACGACCTGCAGAGCGCCGAAGGCCGGTTGCTGGCGCTGCGCAATGCGCGCGCCGCAACCGAGCGCATGCATTACGCGGTGCTGAGCTGGGCGGCGCTGGCGGTGCAGTTGCTGTTGCTGGGCACGGTGACCTGGCTGCTGCAGCGGCAGATCCGCCGCCGGCTGGCGGCCGAGCAGGAATACCTGCGCGCCAACGGGCGCGCCAGCTCGGTGCTGCAAACCGTGCGCGAGCCGATCGTGCTGCTGGATGCCAGCCAGCGCATCGTGCTGCATAACCCGGCCTTCGCCGACCTGTATGGCCTGGAAGAGCGCGGCAACGAATTGATGCCGCTGGAAGAGGTGGGCGATGGCGTCTGGCGCGATGCGCAGATCCATCAACGGCTGGCGGACGTGTTGTTGCGTGGACGCGAGTTGTGGGATTTCGAACACGAGCAGCGCGCCGCCGACGGCGTGCTGCGCACCATGTTGATCAATGCACGCCGCATGCCGCTGCCCGACAGCACAGACGAAGACGTGGTGCTGATGACGGTGAGCGACATCAGCCTGCAGAAGGCCGCGCAGTTGCGTATCCAGGAGCTCAACCGGCAGATGGAAGGCAAGGTGGAGCAGGTCTCGGAAGTCAATCGCGAGCTGGAAGCCTTCAGCTACTCGGTCTCGCACGATCTGCGCGCACCGCTGCGGCACGTGGCCGGGTTCTCCGACAAGCTGGCGCGCCATCTGGGCGATGCGGCCGACGAGAAGTCGCGCCATTACATGGAGGTGATCAGCAGCTCGGCGCGGCGCATGGCCTCGCTGATCGACGATCTGCTGGTGTATTCGCGCCTGGGCCGCGGTGCGCTGCGCCTGCAGGCGGTGGACATGCAATCGCTGGTGGCCGAAACGCGTGCGATCCTGGATTCCAACGTGCAGAGCGAGAACACCGGCCACCGGGTGGAATGGCATATCGCGCCGCTGCCGGTGCTGGTTGCCGACGAAAACATGATGCGCCAGCTGTGGATGAACCTGCTCGGCAATGCGGTCAAGTACAGCGCCAAGCGCGAGGTGGCCAAAATCGAGGTCAGCTATACGCCGATGTCCGACGGCGGCCACCAGTTCAGCGTGCGCGACAACGGCGCCGGTTTCGATATGGAATACAGCGGAAAATTGTTCGGTGTGTTCCAACGTTTGCACAAGGCCAGCGAATACGCTGGTACCGGCATCGGCCTGGCCAGCGTGCGGCGCGTGTTGACGCGTCACGGCGGCCGGGTGTGGGCCGAAGGCGTCGTCGACGAGGGCGCCACGTTTTATTTCGTGTTACCTCCTGCGCTTGAAGCGCCCAACCAAGAGTTCATTGCATGACCGCCATCCGTACCATTCTTCTGGCAGAAGACAGCCCGGCCGATGCGGAGATGGCGGTCGACGCCTTGCGCGAAGCCCGCCTTGCCAATCCCATCGTGCACGTCGAAGACGGCGTGGAAGCCATGGACTACCTGTTGCGCCGTGGCATGTTCGCCGACCGCGAGGAAGGCCTGCCGGCCGTGCTGCTGCTGGACATCAAGATGCCGCGCCTGGACGGGCTGGAAGTGCTCAAGCAGGTGCGCAGCGACGAAACGCTCAAGCGCCTGCCGGTGGTGATCCTGTCGTCCTCGCGCGAAGAAAGCGATCTGGCCCGCAGCTGGGACCTGGGCGTGAATGCCTATGTGGTCAAGCCGGTGGACGTGGATCAGTTCTTCAACGCAGTCAAGACGCTCGGTACCTTCTGGGCGGTCATCAACCAGGCACCGGAGCTGGACTGAACCATGCCGCATGAGGGGGGCAACCTGGAGCAGCTGAAGATCCTTCTGGTGGAAGATTCACCGGAAGACGCCGAGCTGTTGTCCGATCAGTTGCTCGAGGCCGGACTGGATGCGGCATTCGAGCGCGTGGACAGCGAGCCGTCGCTGCGCGCCGCGCTGGATGACTTCCAGCCGGACATCGTGCTGTCGGACCTGAGCATGCCGGGCTTTTCCGGCCACCAGGCGCTGCGCCTGGTGCGCCAGAACGGCGCCACGCCCTTCATCTTCGTCTCCGGCACCATGGGTGAGGAGACCGCGGTCAAGGCGCTGCAGGATGGTGCCAACGACTACATCATCAAGCACAACCCGACGCGCTTGCCGAGCGCGGTGATCCGCGCGATCCGCGAAGCACGCGCGGATCTGGAACGTCAGCGTGTGGAAAGCGAACTGATGCGCGCGCAGCGCCTGGAAAGCCTGGCGATGCTGGCGGCCGGTCTGAGCCACGACCTGCGCAATATCCTGCAACCGTTGTTGATCGTGCCTGACCTGCTGGCCGGGCGCACCGACGACCCGCAGCTGCGTCAGCTGGCCAACGTGGTGGCCGAATGCGGCCGGCGCGGGCATGAGATGGCCGAGTCGATGCTGTCGTTCGTGCGTGGTTCCAACAAGCCACGCGAGCAGGTGTCCATCGCCAACCTGTTCCAGGCCGTGCAGATGCTGCTCAAGAGCAGCCTGCCCGATGGGGTACACCTGCAGATGGACACCATCGCTGCGGATCTGACCATCGAGGCCAACTACACCGAATTGCAGCAATGCCTGCTCAACCTTGGCTTGAACGCGATCCAGGCGATGCCCGAGGGCGGCAGACTGATCCTGGCAGCCGATCGCTACGATGCCTCGCGCGTGCGCATGAGCGTGGCCGACACCGGCGTGGGCATGAGCGATGAAACCCGCGCGCGCCTGTTCAGTCCTTTCTTCACCACCAAGGCCGATGGCACCGGGTTGGGACTGATTTCGTGCAAGCGCATCATCGAAAGCTATGGTGGCAGCATCGTGGTCGATAGCCGGCTGGGCGAAGGGACGCGCTTTGACATGATCGTGCCGATGCGTGCGGTGTCGGCGGCGGTGACCGAAGCCGAACTGCCGCTTCCGCTTGGCCATGGGCAGCGCATTTTGCTGGTGGATGGCGAGGCAACGCGCCTATCGCTGCTGGGCAATGCGCTCTCCAGCCAGGGCTATCAGCCGCAGCTGGCCAGCGATGGCGCCGCGGCGCTGCAGCTGGTGCAGCAGCACGCGATGCCGGACCTGGTGATCATCGACAGCGACATCATCCTGCTCTCGGCCGTGAGCGTGCTGCTGAGCATGCAGGAGCTGGGGTACCAGGGCCCGGCGATCGTGCTGGAAGATGTCGGTGCGCCGTTGCAGCGTGCGCATTTCCCGTCGGATCTGCCGGTGCATGTGCTGCGCAAGCCGCTGGAAATGCGCCGGGTGTTCCGCGCCGTTTCGCATGCGCTGGAAGTGGCCTGACACCACGTCTGCGCACACCCGGCGCATGCGTCGATGGGTGCAACGCGATTGCAACAGTTGACGTCCGTGCCGGCCGCATGCGCGAATAACGTATGACCACCGTGCTTCTCAGCCTCGGCAGCAACGTCCAGCCGACCCACTACCTGCGCCTGGCTGTCGCCGCCCTGCGCGCACGCTTTGGCCAGATCGTCGTGTCACCCGCGTACCGCACGCCTGCGGTGGGCTTCGAAGGGCCGGACTTCGTCAACAACGCGGTGGTCTTGCAGACCGATCTGGAGCTGGACGCGCTGGATCACTGGCTGCATGCACTGGAAGATGCGCATGGGCGCGATCGCAGCGGCCCGCGTTTCAGCGACCGCACCCTGGATCTGGACGTGGTGTTCTTTGGCGACCGTATCGTCGAAGGCCCCGGGCATCTGCGCATCCCGCGGCCCGAGCTCAAGCACGCATTCGTGCTCAAACCGCTGGCCGACATCGCGCCGGACTTCGTCGACCCGCTGAGCGGGCAGACGTTGGCAGCCCTGTGGCATGCGCACCCGCAGTACGGCAGCGCGTTTGCCACGGTGGAGCTGGATGCGGCTGCGCCGCAGTTGAGCGTCACGCAATAGTGCTGTTCTGGCAGCACGGTTGAGCGCGGCCGAGCACGCGCGCACGTAGCGCACGGACGTGTGCAACCGTCCGGCAATGCCGCACGCGGCGAGGTGGCAACCGGGCGCACGTGCATGACACGGGGGGCGTCCCTTTGCAGCGAAAGTGCGCAGGCCCCGGAAGCGTCGTTCAACTGAGCTGGCGGCCGCCATCGACGTGCAGGGTATGGCCGGTGACGAAGCTGGCCTCGTCCAGCAACCAGCGCACCGCTTCGGCAATTTCCTCCGGCGTGCCGATGCGCGCCAGCGGCGTACGCGCGAGCAACGCCTGCTTGGCATCGGCGGACTTGCCTTCTTCCGGCCACAGGATGGCGCCAGGCGCGACCGCGTTGACACGCACGTGCGGCGCCAGTTCCAGCGCCAGCGAACGGGTCAGCATTTCCAGCGCGCTCTTGGAGGCGCCGTACAGCGGGTGGTTGCGCATCGGCGCCTGCGCGTGCAGATCGGTGAGGTTGACGATGGCCCCGCGGCGCTGGCGCAACTGTGCGGCGGCCGCTTGCGCGATGAAGAACGGCGCGCGTGCATTGACCGCAAACAACTCGTCCCATTGCGCTGCAGTGGCCTCGCCAATGGCGGTGGAGTAGAACGCCGAGGCGTTGTTGACCACCCCATCCAGGCGACCAAACGCGGCGACGCAGTCGGCCACCAACTGCGCAGGTGCGTCGGGCAACCGCAGATCGGCGTGCAAGGCCTGTGCGCTGCCGGCACGCTGGGCGCACAGTTCGGCCACGCGAGCGTCCAGCACCTCGGCGGAACGGTGTGCGTGCAGTGCAACGCGGTAGCCGGCAGCGTGCAGCGTGGCGGCGATCTGCGCGCCGATGCGGCGGGCGGCACCGGTGATCAACACCACCTTGGAACTGTCTGTCATGGCGTACTCGCTCGGCGTTGCGGAGGGCTCGGCTATCCTGTGCATTGTCCCCGCAACCGGTGCCCGCATGCACGCCGACCTTCCCACACCCGATCCGGACGCGCTGGCCCACAGCGACCGGCTGGCTGCGCATGTGCGCGCCGAAATCCAGGCCGCCGGCGGTGCGATCCCGTTCTCGCGCTTCATGGAGCTGGCGCTGTATGCGCCTGGCCTGGGCTATTACAGCGCCGGCGCCAGCAAGTTCGGCGAGGCCGGCGATTTCGTCACTGCCCCGGAATTGGGGCCGTTGTTTGCGGCCACCGTCTCCGGCGCGTTGGCGCCGGTATTGCAACAGCTCGGTCCGCAGGCGCGAGTGCTGGAAGTGGGCGGCGGCAGCGGCGCGTTTGCCGAAGTCACGCTCAAGCGGCTGCTGGAACTGGACGCGTTGCCCGAGCGCTACGCGATCCTGGAGCCCAGCGCCGACCTGCGCGAACGTCAACGCGAGCGGTTGGGGCGCAGCCTGATTCCGCCGGTGTTCGATCTGGTGGAATGGCTGGATGCGCCGTTCCCGGACGATTGGGATGGCGTGCTGTTTGCCAACGAAGTCATCGACGCCTTGCCCACGCCGCGTTTCGCACTGCGCGATGGGCAGGTGTATGAAGAAACCGTGGTGCTGGATGCCCAGCAGCACTTCGCGCGCGGCGAGCAACCGGCCGATGCGTTGCTGAGCGCGGCCGTGCGTCACCTGGAGCGTTATCTGGAGCAGCCGTTCGCCGATGGCTATCGCTCCGAGTTGCTGCCGCAGTTGCCGTACTGGATCCAGGCGGTAGCCGGCGGTTTGAAGCGTGGCGCGATGTTGTTCGTCGACTACGGTTACCCGCGCGGCGAGTTCTATCGTGCGCAGCGCGAGGACGGCACGTTGCGCGCGTTTTACCGGCATCGCATGCACGAAGATCTCTACCGTTGGCCGGGCCTGCAGGATCTGACCGCATCGGTGGACTTCACCGCGTTGGCCGAGGCAGGCACCGGCGCAGGTTTCGAGTTGGCCGGGTATTGCACGCAAGCAAGCTTCCTGCTCGGCAATGGGCTGGACGCATTGTTGGCGCAGGCCGATCCGCGCACCGATGAAGTGGGGCGCATGCGTCTGCGTGAACAGATCAAGCGGCTGACGCTGCCCAGCGAGATGGGCGAGCGCTTCCAGGTGATGGGCTTCTCGCGCGATGTCGATTTTGCCCCGGCATTCCTGTCCGGCGATCTCACATGGCGGTTGTGAGTTCGGCACTCCGGCCGTTTCACCGGCCGCGGTTGTGGGTGGGCGTGTGGATCGCCGCAATCGTCGTGGTCATTGCCGTGTGCCTGGGGCCGCCGCCGGAGTTTCCGGAGTTGCCGTCCAACAGCGACAAGGCCGAGCACTTCATCACGTTCGCGTTGTTGTGCTGGGGAGCGGTGCAGTTGTTTGCGACCCGGCGCGCGCTGGCGTTCGCTGCGTTCGGATTGGTGTTGCTGGGCATCGGCATCGAAATCGCGCAAGGCGCGCTGACCACCAATCGCAGCGCCGACCCGTACGATGCATTGGCCGATACCTTGGGCATTCTCGCCGGGCTCTGTCTGGCATGGACGCCGTTGCGATGTGTGATGTTGCGGATCGATCGGCGCCTGTTTGGACAGCGGCGACGGTGACTGAACGATGCTCGGCAGGCCAGGCGCCTGCCCGCTGCCGTAAACGGAGCCAGGCGGCGACGCGATCCTGATCAACCTGGCAGCGTATATCCGCAGCGATCTGAAGCATCGTACGCCAGGACCGCTTGCGCCAAGCAGCGTGCCGAAGCCGCGGCGGGGCGCCAGGTGCCGGCTTGGCGATGACGGCTTGTGCAGCCGCTACGCTGCATCGCGGACCCGTGGTTCGCACCTCGCCACCGCTGCCGCGGCCGTTACAGCTTCATTCTCAGCCCGAGATACAGCTGCCGTCCGGCCGCTGGCGAGAACATGGGCTGTGCCTGTGCCCAGAAGAAGCTGTCGTACCACACGTAGGCATACTCGCGACCGGTGGCATTGCGGACCTGCACGTCCACGCTCCAGTTCGGGTTGATCGTATAGCGCGCGGTGAGGTCGAGCGTTGCAAAGCCGCCGTACTTGCCCGCCACGTTGCGCTCTTCGAGGTAGTAGTTGCCCTGGGCGCGTCCCTGCAGGCCCAGTTGCAACGCCTCTGTCGCGCGGTAATCCACGCCGATGTTGCTGATGTAGCGGGGCGTGGCGATGACTTCGTTGCCTTGCAGCGAAAGCGGGGCGACGCGGTCGTCGCGGGTGATCTTGGCTTCCTGGTAGGCATGCGATGCCCAGAGCGTCCAGCGATCGCCCAGCTGTGCGCTGATCTGCGCATCCACGCCGCGGCGACGCGTCTTGCCCAAGGTGACGGTGGTGCCGGTGGCCGGCATGTTCGACACCTCGTTTTCCGCATCCTGTTGCCAGACGGCGATACGCGCCTGGCTGCCTGCAAATGGGCTGAATTTCATACCCACCTCGACGCCGGTGTTGGTGGAAGGGCGGATGCCGGCTTGCCCCGGGGTGAGATAGGCCGGGGCGGTGGAGCCGGTCAACACCTGGAAGGTACGGCCCCAGTTGGCGTACACGTTGATGCTGGGCGTCAGGGCGTACATCACGCTGAGTTTGGGTTGCCCGATACTGCCGTAACGCTGCAGCGGTGCGCGCACCGCACCCGGTAGCT
Source organism: Xanthomonas sp. NCPPB 1062 (assembly GCF_041481705.2). Classification (NCBI taxonomy): domain Bacteria; kingdom Pseudomonadati; phylum Pseudomonadota; class Gammaproteobacteria; order Lysobacterales; family Lysobacteraceae; genus Xanthomonas; species Xanthomonas sp. NCPPB 1062. The sequence goes on from NZ_CM192987.1 coordinate 821,700, forward strand.
GTGTGTCGCCGTCGAAGCGGTCCACGCGATAGGCCGGCACCAGCTTCAGGGCCTCGACCGGCTGATAGATGGCCTGTACGTAGGCGCCCCAATTGTCGAAGGTATAGCGGTCGTCGTTCTGGATGCGCGCTGGCACTGCGGCAAAGTCGGTGGGCTCGGCATAGTTGAAGCGTTCGCGCCGGTACGCATTGTCCTGATGTTCGTAGTTGATGCCGCCTTCCAAGGTCAGCAGGTCGTTGGCGCGCCAGGTCAGGGTGTTGAGCATGCCCACCTGCGTTTCGTTCCAGCGCCGACGCTGGCGCGGGGCATTGCCGGTGGGCAGGTCGCTGAAGGTCACCCGGCGGTCGTCCTCGTAGCGGTTGTAGTAAAGCTTGCTGCCCAGGAACAGGGTATCGGTCAGTTTCAGGTCCAGATGCACGCCGAGCTGCTGCATGTCGCGGTCGTCGCCATCGTTGCGGTTGCGGCGGTCCGAGTTGCGACGATCCTCCTGCAACTCTGCTGCGGTCATGAAGCCCGGCTCGTCGGCCTGGGTGCGGTACGCGCGTGCCGTCAGGCCGATGCGCATGCCGTCGTCGAGACTGCCGTAGAACCATTTGCCGCCCAGCACATGCTTGCTGGAGCGATCGTGCGCACGATAGCCATTCGATGCCTGTGCGCCGATGAAGTAGTTCTGCGCGAATCCGTCGCGTTCGCGCCCTATCGCGATCTGCGCATCGCGGCTGGCGTAACTGCCGTAGGCCACGCGGGCATCGGTGTAACTGCCGCCCTGGCGGGTGCCGAAGTTGATGTTGCCGCCGATGTTGTGCAGCCCATAGCGCGGATCGTTGGTGCCACGCACCACCTCGATGTAGCTGATCTCCAGCGGAAACAGCATGTCGATGAAGCGCTGATTGCCGCTGTTGACGTTGCTGGGAATACCGTCGATCAAGGTCTTGATCGCATTGAGATAGCCCTCGCCGTTGAAGGCGCGGAAGCTGACCTTGCCCGATTCGGCGCCCTGGCGGGTTTCGGTCAACTGGATACCCGGCATCTGCCCGAGCAGTTCCCAGCTATAGGACACGTTCTTGTCCTCGATCTGGTCGGCGCCCAGGACATCCACCGACGTCAGCACCTGATGCGCACTGAGCTGGCCTTCGTGATGCTGGTGGACGTCGACCTTGCCGAGCGTCAGCGCCGAATCGGAGGACTGCGCGCGTGCGTCGGCAGCAAACAACAGAGCGGCGACAGTCGCCACGAGGGGATGGATCTTCATGAAGCGGGCAATACCTGCGGGCCAATGGAATCGTGTCAGTAATGACATGTTATAACATATTCTGACAAATTCAATTCGCGTCGCGCTGCTGCCGCCTTTGGGGACGATCAGCAAGTGATCGTGTTGCAACGCCTGATGGGCCGCTTGCGTGTCGGCGATGCGCCGCTCGCAGCGTGGGGAACTGCCAACAGCCACAGCACTGCAGGCGATGCAGGTGCCGTGTCGCTCCGCGCTGGCGGCGGACGGGGTCGATCCCGCCGGCGCGTTGTTGCGGTGCTTATCCGGGCATGCGCACTGCGCGCTCGCGCAGCCACTTGGTGGCTACCCACTTGTCGCCGGCCAATACCGGCGCACCGGCGTGCAGGCTGCGTGTCATCGGGTGCGGGCGGTCGTAGCTGAAAAACACTGCATTGCCCTTGACCGCAGCGACATCCAGATGCGCATCAGGAAAACGCGTCGCACCGCCGCGTTCTGGCGTGTTGAGGTACATCACAAGCGAGGCGACGCGTTGCCCGCCGGCCTGCACCAACACCGGGGTGCCGGCTGCGTCCGGATCGAAGTAATCGTAATGCGGCCGGTATTCCGCACCGGTGGCGTAGCGCAGCACCTGCAACCCTTCGCCGTGATCGACCGGCCAGTCGAGCAGGCGCGCGATGCGCGCTTCGATACGTTGACACAGCGCATCCTGGCCAAGGCGCAGGCACATGCTGTCGCTGGTGCGCGCGGCATGCACCACGTGCTCTCCGTTTGCATTGTCCACGGTGCGCGAGCGCGCCAGATGCGGCTGGGCCAAGGCGATCAATGCATCGCATTCCTCGTCGGAAAGAAAGCCGCCGAGTACCACCACGCGCGGCAGCAACAGGCTGACCAACACGCGCACATCGCGGTCGCCCAACGCAAGCAGCGAGGCATCGGCGTCTTGTTGCAACGCGGGCACGCGCACCGGCATCGGCAAGCCGTTCGCTTGCGCGTGTTGCCGGATGTGGGCACGGACCAGTGCCTCGACCGCATCGATGGCGTCCTGTTCGTTCCAGCCCTGATCCAGTAGCGGCTGTAGCGCTTGCTCGGGCGGATGGCCGGCCACGGCCTGCGCCACGATCCAGTCGGCCAGCGGGGTCGGGATATCGGTGTGTGTCATCGCTCTACAGTGCATGTCGGCATGTGGCATTCGTATGTCAATTGTGTCGTGGTAAGACAAATGAAACAGATGCCCTCTATAAAAGTGACGGGGATCTTGAACGTGCTCGCCACTGCAGTGCGCGGAACGCCACCAATTCTTGACGACTCCTCTTCATACCGACCTTTGACCTGGAGATCAGCCGCATGGCCGTTCGCAACAGCAGCAAGACACTTCTCATGACCTTTGGTACCGCACTGGCGCTGTCGGCCTGTGGTGGCGGAGCCGACCGTGTCGCCTCGCCAGGTGAAGGCGCATTCCCGCCGGCACCGGCCCCCACACCGACGCCGGCGCCCACGCCTGCACCAACGCCGGCACCCGCACCGAGCGGCCCGGCCGCCGATTGCCCGAGCGGTTTTTCCAACGTCGGCACCATCGCCAACAACACGCTACGCGCCTGCCAGTTGCCGGAAACCATCAATGGCAACCTGGTGGTGCCGGCGCGCGCGGGCACCGTTTACTCGATCAGCGGCCGCGTCAATGTCGGCACCGACCGCGGCGGCAACGCCACCGCACCGGCCGCCGGCAGCACGCAGGGTGTCTTGACCATCGAGCCGGGCGTGACCCTGTTCGGGTCGGCCGGTAGCGACTACATCGTGGTCAATCGCGGTTCGCAGATCTTTGCCGAAGGCAGTGCGACTGCGCCGATCGTCTTCACCGCACGTCAGGCGCTGGAGAGCACGGTCAGTGCCAATACCATCGGCCTGTGGGGCGGCATCGTGGTGCTGGGGCGCGCGGCGATCAACAACTGCCCGGGCACCACGGTGTCGGGGACGCCGGAATGTCAGGCGCAGGTCGAGGGGACCAACGCGTTCTATGGCGGCAACAACGCTACCGACAACAGCGGGTCGATGCGCTACCTGCGCGTGATGTATTCGGGCTTCGAAATTTCGCCCAACAACGAATTGCAGGGCATCACCCTGGCGGGCGTGGGAAGCGGCACCAAGCTGGATTATGTGCAGATCCACAACAGCTCCGACGACGGCATCGAATGGTTCGGCGGGACGGTCAACGGCAGCCACCTGGTCATCACCGGTGCCGACGACGATTCGCTGGATACCGATGCTGGCTGGAGCGGTGCACTGCAGTTCGGCATCGTGGTGCAGCGCGCCGGTGGTGGCGACCGCATGAACGAGTGGAGCAGCCTGCGTCGCCAGCCGTATTCGCGCCCGAAAGTGGCCAACTTCACCTACGTGGGCAACGCGCGCGCCGGTGCGGCGATCATGCTCAACCAGGGCACCCAGGCCGCGTTCTACAACTCGGTGGTCACCCGCCCAGCCGGCGGCACCGGTGATGGCCTGGTGTGCTTCAACCTGGCCGATACCGACACGCTCGGCACCTTCAACTCGGTGTTCTTCGCCTGCCCGACGGCCTTCGGCAGCGACGCGCGTGCGGCCAGCCAGTTCGCAGCCGGCACCAACAATGTCGCCAACGGCGTGTCCACCTTGCAGAACACCTTCGTCAATGGCGCCAATGAATCGGCAGTACCGGCGTTCCAGGGCCTGAACGGGGTGAGCAGCTTCTTCCAGCAGGTGAACTACATCGGTGGCGTGCGCGATGCCAACGATACGTGGTGGCAGGGCTGGACCTGCGGGCTGACCGCCGACCGTCCCTGCTGAGGCATGGCATCGCACGGCGGCCATCGGTCGCCGTGCGATGCGTCCAGCTTCATCTTTCTGTTGCCAGGGCTCCCACGATGCGAACTTCTGCTGTTGCCCGTCTCTCGCGGACGGGCCTGTCTCTTTCCATTTCCACCTTGCTGATGTCCGGCGCCGCCATGGCGCAGTCGACCACCAGCGACGCCGATGCCGGCAGCAGTACGTCCAGCGCGGCCAGTACCAGTGTGCCCAAGCAGCTCGACCAGGTCGTGGTGCGTGGCGAGTACATTCCCGAGCCGATGCTGCAAACCTCCGAAGTGGCCTCGTTCGTGACGCGCGAAGACATGGAGCGCACCGGCGACAGCAGCGCCGCGGTGGCGCTGACGCGTGTCACCGGGCTGAGCCTGTCGCGCGGCAAGTATGTGTATGTGCGCGGTCTGGGCGAGCGCTATTCGTCTGCGTTGTTCAACGGTTCGCCGCTGCCCAGCCCAGAGCCGATGCAGCGCGTGGTGCCGCTGGACCTGTTCCCCAGCGATGTGCTGGCCAGCGTGACCGTGCAAAAGACCTATTCGGCCGATTATCCGGGCGAATTCGGCGGCGGTGTGATCGATCTGCAATCGATGGAGATCCCCGACAAGCCGTTCCTGTCGTTGACCGTGGGTGGCGGCGCCAACAGCGTCAGCACCGGCGAAAAAGGCCTGACCTATTACGGCTCAGACGATGACGAGTGGGGCGTTGATGATGGCACCCGCAAGCAGCCTGCCGCCTTGCGCGATGCGATCAGGACCGGTCGTCGGGTCGACCTGGGCAGCTTTTCGCGCGAGGACATCCGTCGCATTGGGCGCAGCTTGAACGATGCCAACCTGTATGTGCTGCAGGAAAAGGACAGCATCGCTCCGGACGTCAATGTCGGCGGCAGCGCCGGCTACAGCATGGATGTGGGCGAGGCCAAGCTGGGCATCATCGCGGTGGCCAGCTACGACAACGAATGGCGCACGCGCACCGGCAAGCAGCAGGACGGCATCTTCGTCGGCGACAGCGTCGAGTTCAATTCCAACTACGACTTCGCCACCACCCGCAACAACGTGCGCAGCAACGGCATGCTGGGGCTAGGGTGGGAATATGGCCGGCATACCATCGGCTGGACCACGCTCTACGTGCACGACACCTTGAAGGTGGCGCGCAGCCGCGCCGGTCGCGACGAACTGGCAGGTTTCGACGTGCGCGACGACAACACCGAGTGGTACGCGCGGCAGTTGATCAACAACCAACTGCGCGGCACGCACGCCTTCGGCGAATACGACGACCTGAAGATCGAATGGCGCGCGGCAGTGGCCAACGCCAGCCGCGATGTGCCTTACGAAACCGGGATTCGTTACGAGCGGCTGGACGGCTACTGGGCGCACGATGCCTCACGCGTGCAGAACTACACGCGTTTCAGCAAGGTCGACGACAAGGTGGCCAGCGGTGGCGTGGATGTCACCTGGCGCTTGCCGATGGAGCACGACCTCACCGTCAAGGGCGGGCTGGCCTATCTGGACAACGACCGCAGCGCGTGGAGCCGCGAATTCCGTTTCCTGGCGCTGGACGGGCCGCTGCCGTTCCTGAACCAGTACCAGCGCGTGGATTATCTGTTCTCCGATTACAACCTCAGCAACGATCTGCTGCGTCTGCGCGAAACCACCGGTAGTTTCGGTGCGGCTGCCTACGACGCGAACTTGAAGGTCAAGGCGGCGTATCTGCAGGCAGAGGGCGAGATCATGCCGACGCTGCGCGCCACGGCGGGCGTGCGTTACGAAGACGCCACCCAGGCGGTGCATCCGTACGACATCTTCAGCGGCACGCGCCAGGACGGTGTGGCACCGTTGCACAACAGCTATGCGCTGCCGTCGGCCACGGTCACCTGGAATTTTGCCGAGAACCAGCAGCTGCGCTTTGGCGCTTCCAAGACCATCGCACGCCCGCAGTTTCGCGAAATGGCGCCACAGCAGTATCTGGACCCGGACATCGACCGCCAGTTCTTCGGCAACCCGTTTTTGGTCGACAGCGAGCTGGTCAATCTGGACGCACGCTACGAATGGTTCTTCGAACCGGGCCAATACGTCACCGTCGGCGCGTTCTACAAGAACATCGACAAGCCGATCGAAGCCATCGTCAACGACGCCCCCGGCGGCGGCATCGTGCAGAGCTTCATCAATGCGCCCAAGGCGACGCTGTACGGCGTGGAGCTGGAGGCCAAGAAGTATCTGGAGTTGCCGATCGCTGCCGACTGGTGGGGCGACAAACGCATGTTCGTGTCCGGCAATTACACCCGAACCACGTCCGAGGTTAGTGCCAGCGATGGCGATACGGTGCAGCCGTTCGGCTTCAGCGCACCGGTGCAGGCGACCTTGTTCATCCGCGATGGTTCGGCATTGCAAGGCCAGTCCGATGACATCGCCAACCTGCAGATCGGGGTGGAAAGCGAGCGCACGCTCAGCCAGGCGACGTTGATCGCCAACTACGTGGGCAAGCGGGTGTCCGCGCGTGGTCGCCCCGGGCAGCCGGATTACATCGACAAGCCGGGCACCTCGCTGGATCTGGTGATCAAGCAGGGCCTGACGTGGTCCGGCGAGACGGTGTCGGTGAATTTTGCCGCGCGTAACCTGCTCAAGACCAAGTACCAGGAGTACCAGAAGGTAGGGAGCAACCGGGTGGACCTGTACACCTACCAGCCTGGCATCAGCTATGACATCAGTGTGACAGCGCGCTTCTGATCTGAGGTGCAGTTGCCAGTGTCGCAAGCGCCCGCTGTGCGTTGCATGGCGGGCGTTTGCGTTTAGTCGTATGGCGCCGTGTGTCGGTCTGTGTCATCGGTTTCTTCGAACTGACACATTGCAGCCGCATTCTGTCATCCAATCGAAATCCTGAGACGGATGTCCGCTTTGCAGCGCGCCTGGCCCTCGTTGAATTCCTTGTTGCTGGCGCCAGGCGTTCGCACGGCGGTGGCGTGTTGCGTGGTTGCGTTGCTGGTGCTGCAAGGTGTGCGCCTGTTGTGGCTGGTGCTCACGCCGATCGGGCCGTTGGGCACTGCGCAGCGCGGTCGCGTCACTACTCTCGACGTGTCCGCATTGCGTCGCGATGTGTTCCATCGCAGCGCCTCCGACACCAATCGCGATGGCATGGTGCTGCATGGCGTGCGTGCTGGCGGCACCCAGGCGGCCGCCTATCTCAGCGGTAGCGATGGCCGGCAAGGCGTCTACCGCGTCGGCGACACGGTTGCGCCCGGCGTGGTGGTGCAGGCGATCGCGGCCGATCAAGTGCTGCTGCGCGCTGGCGCCAGTGTGCGTCGCATTGCATTGGGCGAGGCATCTGCTGCGGGTGCATCGCTCCGGCCTGCAGCAACGAGCGCAACCGCGCCGACCGTTGCTCCGGCAGCCGTGCAATCGAATGTCACCACGGCAGCAGGCGCGAGCGCAGCCACCGCCGTCGATGCGCAGCAGCTGCTCGCCAGTGCCGGCTTGCGCGCCAGCGCCGATGGTGGCGGTTTCACCATCATGCCGCGCGGCGATGGCGCACTGCTGCGTCAGGCCGGTCTGGCGCCGGGCGATGTGCTGACCCAGATCAACGGCCGCACGCTCGATGCAGAACATCTGCGCGAGCTGCAGGACGAATTGCGCGATGGCCAGAGCGCCACGCTGACCTACCGCCGCGACGGCCAGACCCACACCATGACCTTGAAGCGCCCGCAATGACTGCTGTTCGCCCGCTCTGGCTGCTCTCGGCCACGTTGTTGCTCGCGCTGCCCGCGGTGCCGATGACTGCGTTGCACGCTGCCGATGCGCCGGCCGTGCGCCTGCAGGACGTGGACCTGCGCGCTTTCATCCAGGACGTCTCGCGTGCCACCGGCATTACCTTCATCGTGGACACGCGCGTGCAGGGCTCGGTCAACGTGGCGCGCGCGCAGGCGATGTCCGAAGCCGATCTGCTGGGCATGCTGCTGGCCGTGTTGCGCGCCAATGGATTGATTGCGGTGTCCAGCGGGCCATCGACCTATCGCATCATTCCCGACGACACCGCCGCGCAGCAGCCGGGTAGCGCCGCCAACGGCAACCTGGGATTTGCAACGCAGGTCTTCACCCTGCAGCGCGTGGACGCACGCAGCGCGGCAGAAATCCTCAAGCCGCTGATCGGGCGCGGTGGTGTGATCATGGCGATGCCGCAAGGCAACAGCCTGTTGATTGCCGACTACGCCGACAACCTGCGACGCATTCGCACGTTGGTGGCGCAGATCGACACCGACCGTGCGGCCATCGACACGGTGACGCTGCGCAACAGCTCGGCGCAGGAACTGGCGCGCACCCTGACCTCGCTGTTCGGGCAAGGCGGCGAGCGCAGCAATGTGTTGTCGGTGTTACCGGTGGAAAGCAGCAATTCCTTGATCGTGCGTGGCGACCCGGCACTGGTGCAGCGCGTGGTACGCACCGCAGTCGATCTGGACGGGCGCGCCGAGCGCCGCGGCGACGTCAGCGTGGTGCGCCTGCAGCACGCCAGTGCCGAGCAATTGCTGCCGGTGCTGCAGCAGCTGGTCGGGCAGACGCCCGGCAACGAGGCGCAGGCCGGGCAGGACACACGTTCCACTGCGCTGGACGTGGCTGCGGCGAGCGGCGCGGCGCAGACGCAGGTGATCGCGCCGGCAGCAGGCAAGCGCCCGGTGATCGTGCGCTACCCGGGCTCCAATGCATTGATCATCAATGCCGATCCGGAAACCCAGCGCGCTTTGATGGATGTGATCCGGCAGCTGGATGTGCATCGCGAGCAGGTATTGGTCGAAGCGATCGTGGTGGAGATCTCAGACACCGCTGCCAAGCGCCTGGGCGTGCAGCTGCTGCTGGCTGGCCGCAATGGCACGGTGCCGCTGATCGCCACGCAATACGGCGGCGCCTCGCCAGGCATCGTGCCGCTGGCTGCGGCGGCGGCTGGCACGCGCAGCGGCAATGCCGACGACGATTCGGTGCTGGAACAGGCACGCAACGTGGCTGCGCAATCGCTGCTGGGCCTGAGCGGTGGCCTGATCGGCCTGGCCGGGCAAAGCAACGACGCGGTGTTCGGCATGATCATCGACGCAGTCAAGAGCGACACCGGCTCCAACCTGTTGTCCACGCCGTCGATCATGACCCTGGACAACGAGCAGGCGCGCATCCTGGTAGGCCAGGAAGTGCCGATCACCACCGGCGAAGTGCTCGGTGCGGCCAACGACAACCCATTCCGCACCATCCAGCGCCAGGACGTGGGCGTGGAGCTGGAAGTGCGCCCGCAGATCAACACGGCCGGCGGCATCACGCTGGCGATCAAGCAGGAAGTCTCGGCCATTGCCGGGCCGGTTAGCGCGCAATCCTCGGAGCTGGTGTTCAACAAGCGCCAGATCGAAACGCGCGTGGTGGTGGAGAACGGTGCCATCGTGGCGCTTGGCGGCCTGCTCGATCAGAACGACCGCCAGACCGTGGAGAAAGTGCCGCTACTTGGCGATGTACCCGGCCTGGGCGCGTTGTTCCGGCACAAGTCGCGCAACCGCGACAAGACCAATCTGATGGTGTTCATTCGCCCTACCATCATTCGCGATGCAGCCGATGCCCAGCGCATGACCGCGCCACGCTATAACTACCTGCGCGAGCGCCAGCTGGCCGATGGCGATCCGGAAGCGGCGCTGGATGCGCTGGTGCGCGACTACTTGCGTGCGCAGCCGCCGCAGCTGCCGGCCGGTCCATCGTCGGTTGCGCCGGCACCGGCAACACCACCTGCGCCCGGCGCACGTCCCGTGCAGCGTTGATGCCATGAGCAGCGCCCGCGCCAGCATTTCCTATGCATTCGCCAAGCGTCACGGCGTAGTGCTGCTTGGCAGCGACACCACCGCGCAGATCGGTTTGCGCGAAGGTGGCGATGTGCAGGCCCTGATCGAGTTGCGCCGCGCGTTGGGCATGCCATTGCAGGTGCGCACGCTGGCGCCGTCGGTGTTCGACCGGCATGTATCGGAGATCTACGCCGATGCCGGGCTGGAGCAAGGTGTGCAGGTGGAAGCGCTGGATCTGCGTGGCAGCCTGGATTCGTTGATCGACGACATTCCCACCGCCGATCTGCTCGACAGCCAGGACGATGCGCCGATCATTCGTTTGATCAACGGCATCATCGCCGAGGCCGCGCGGCTGGGTGCATCCGACGTGCATCTGGAATCCTACGAGTCGCGCCTGCGCGTGCGCCTGCGCGTGGATGGCGTGATGCGCGAGGCAGCCACGCTGCCCGGACGCATCGCACCGCTGCTGGTGTCGCGCGTCAAGGTGATGGCGCGGCTGGATATCGCCGAAAAACGCATCCCGCAGGATGGGCGCGTGTCGCTGGTGATGGGGGCCAAGGCACTGGATGTGCGTGTGTCCACGTTGCCCACGCGCGGCAGCGAGCGGGTGGTGTTGCGTATCTTGGATAAGGAGCAGGGCACGCTGTCGCTGGCGCAGCTGGGCATGCCACCTGCGGTGATGCACACCGTGCAGCGCGCATTGCAGGTGCCCAATGGCATCGTGCTGGTCACCGGGCCCACCGGTTCGGGCAAGACCACGACCTTGTACGCGGCGCTGCGCCTGCTCAACGATGGCTCGCGCAACATCCTCACCGTGGAAGATCCGGTGGAATACGCCATCGATGGCGTCGGCCAGACCCAGGTCAACGCACGTGTCGGCATGACCTTCGCCGCCGGCCTGCGCGCGATCCTGCGCCAGGACCCGGACGTGGTGATGATCGGCGAGATCCGCGATACCGAGACCGCGCAGATTGCGGTGCAGGCCAGCCTCACCGGCCATCTGGTGCTCTCCACCGTGCACACCAACGATGCGGTGGGCGCGGTCACGCGGTTGCGCGATATGGGGATCGAGCCGTTCTTGCTGGCTTCCAGTCTGCGACTGATCCTGGCGCAGCGGCTGGTGCGGCGCTTGTGCCCGCAATGCCGTAGCGAGCGTTCGATCGATACCGGCACGCGTCAACTGCTGGATGCGCCGGCCGATGCAGTGATCTACACCGCCGTGGGCTGCAACGCTTGCCACCACAGCGGCTACGCCGGCCGCGTAGGTATCTACGAGGCGATTGCGGTAGACGATGCGATGCGCCGTTTGATCGGCGACAACGCCGACGAAGACGCGCTGGCTGCTGTGGCCTTCGCACGCGCGCCGCGGCTGGGCGATGCCGCACGCGCTGCCGTGCTGCAAGGCCTGACTACGCTGGAAGAAGCGCTGCGTGTGACCCGCCAACAGGACGACGCGCATGCCGCAATTTGATTACACCGTGCTCGATCTGCATGGGCGCAACCGGCACGGCGTCATCAGTGCCGACAGCGTGCACGGCGCACGTGCGCTGCTGGAACAGCGGCAATGGGTGCCGGTGCGCCTGGAAGTTGCGGCCGCGGCCGGCAGCACGGCCGGCCGCGCAGCGCGCTTCAGCGGCAAGGATCTGGTGCTGTTCACCCGCCAGCTTGCCACGCTGGTGGAGACCGCGCCGCTGGAAGAGGCCTTGCGCACCATCGGCACCCAGTCCGAACGCCGCGGCGTGCGTCGGGTCACCAGCCAGACGCATGCATTGGTGGTCGAAGGATTCCGCCTGTCCGATGCGATGGCACGCCAGGGCAAGGCGTTCCCTGCGTTGTATCGGGCGATGGTGGCCGCCGGCGAAAGCGCGGGTGCGTTGCCGCAGGTGCTGGAACGACTGGCCGATCTGCTCGAACGCCAGGCACAGGTGCGCAGCAAGTTGCAGTCTGCATTGGTCTATCCGGCGGCGCTGGCAGCGACGGCCGGTGCGGTGGTGATCGTGCTGATGACCTTCGTGGTGCCCAAGGTGGTGGACCAGTTCGATTCGATGGGCCGTGCCCTGCCGTGGCTGACACGCGCGGTGATCGGCGTGTCGCATTTTCTGCTGCATGCCGGTATCCCGCTGCTGATCGCGCTGGTGATTGCGGTGGTTGCGGCGTTGCAGCTGCTCAAACGCCCGGCACTGCGCCTGACGGCGGACCGCGCGTTACTGCGTGCGCCACTGCTGGGCCGGTTGCTCCGCGATCTGCACGCCGCGCGCATGGCGCGCACCCTGGCCATCATGGTCAACAGCGGCTTGCCGTTGATGGAGGGGCTGATGATTGCCGCACGCACCGTGGACAACCGCGCGTTACGCCTGGCCACCGACGGCATGGTCACCGCGATCCGCGAAGGCGGCAGCCTGGCCGCGGCCATGAAGCGCGGGGGGGTGTTTCCGCCAACGCTGCTGTACATGGCCTCCAGCGGCGAAAACAGCGGACGCCTGGCGCCGATGCTGGAGCGTGCCGCCGACTACCTGGAGCGCGAATTCGAGACCTTTACCGCCGCCGCGATGAGCCTGTTGGAGCCGGCCATCATCGTGCTGCTCGGCGGCGTGGTGGCGGTGATCGTGTTGTCGATCCTGCTGCCCATCTTGCAATTCAACACCCTCGCGCTTGGTTGAGCGCGTCCGCTTATCCATGGAGATCGTCATGCAGTCCATCCACCCTCGTGCACGCCTTGGCTCGCTGACGGCACATCGACGCAGCCGTGGTTTCACCCTGGTCGAACTGATGGTGGTCATCGTCATCATCGGCCTGCTCGCCACGGTGGTGATGATCAACGTGATGCCCAGCCAGGATCGCGCGATGGTGGAAAAAGCCCGCGCCGACGTTGCGGTATTGGAGCAGGCGCTGGAAACCTATCGCCTGGACAACCTCAGCTACCCAAGCACCGAACAAGGGCTGCAAGCCTTGCTCAACCCGCCGGTCGGATTGACGCGGCCGGAGCGCTATCGGCAGGGCGGTTACATCCGCCGGTTGCCGGAAGACCCATGGGGCCATGCATACCAATACCGGCGCCCCGGCCGCCATGGCGGCTTTGACGTGTACTCGTTTGGCGCAGACGGTGCCGAAGGTGGCGATGCCGACAATGCCGATATCGGCAACTGGCGCTGAGTGACGGCCGTGTCTGCAATGCTGGGCCCTCCAAGGCCGTGTTCATCGCGCATGCCGATGCGCGTGGCGAACCGATGCGCGCGTGGCTTCACCTTGCTCGAGGTGCTTGCCGTGTTGGTCATTGCCGCGCTGGCTAGCACGTTGGCGGTGATGACCTTGCCGGATACGCGGCGCGATCTCCACGATCATGCCGACACCCTGGCCAGCGCGCTGATGCATGCACGCGACGAGGCGATCATGAGTTTGCGCATGGTGGAGGTCAGCATCGATGCCGGCGGCTATGGTTTCCGTCGTCAGGCCCAGCAGCAGTGGGTTGCCTTGGATCAGGCGCCATTTGCCGCGGTCCGCTGGCCGCAGGGCATCCAGGCGCAGCTGCCTGCCGACAGCAGACACGTAAGTGTGCGCTTCGACCCCACCGGTGCGGCCACACCGCAGCGCATCGCGTTGGGCGATGGCCGGCAACAGATGCAGGTCGTGGTAGATGCCGCAGGCGTGGTGCAGGTCGATGCGCCATCTCGCTAACGCACGCGCATCAAGTGGATTTTCGCTGCTCGAACTGATCGTCGCGCTGGCGATCTTCGGCATGGCGGTGGTCGGCCTGTTGAACCTTTCCAGCGAGAGTACCCGCACCGCCGTGGTGCTGGAGGAGCGCGCGTTGGCCGCGGTGGTGGCGGAAAATCAGGCGATCGAGGCGACGCTGGCGCCAGCTGCCGCGATCCGCGCGCCGGCGAACGGGCAGGTGGTGCTCGGCGGGCGCAGCTGGGAGTGGCAGCGCCAGTCGATGCCGGCCGGCGCGGCAGGTTTGGTGCAAATCGAGGTGCGCGTGCGCCCTGCAGGCCAGGCGCAGGAAGTTGCCGGTCTGAATGTCTTGCGGAGCGCCGAATGATCGGCAAGCAACGCGCGCGTGGCTTCACCTTGATCGAATTGCTGGTGGCCCTGGCGGTGTTCGCGTTGGTGGCCGCAGCTGCGGTGGTGGTGATGCGGCAGAGCATCGACCAGCGCGATGCCGTGCGCGCGCGGCTGCAACAGATTCGCGACTTTCAACTGGCCCATGGCCTGCTGCGCAGCGACCTGCAGCAGGCGGCCGTGCGCCGCACCCGCAACAGCGAGGGCAGCGCCGCACGCAGTGCATTTGTCGCCAGTGCACCCGGAACGTACGGGCCCTTGTTCGGGTTTGTGCGACGTGGCTGGAGCAATCCGGACCAGGCACCGCGTGCGTCGCTGCAATACGTGGAATACCGCGTCGTGGATGGGCGGCTGGAGCGCAGCGCACGCTCTGCGCTCGACGGCGCGGCAGCTGGCACGCCGCAGGTACTGTTGCGCGGCGTGCGTTCGGCGGCGGTGGCATTCCATTACCGGGCGCAGTGGAGCGATGGCTGGAGCGGCGGGCTTGAAGCATTGCCGGACGCGGTCGCACTGGAGCTGGACCTGGAGCACTGGGGGCGCGTGCGCCAACTGTTCCTGTTGCCGGAAGGGCGCACGTGATGGCACTGCACGTACCTGCCAGGCAACGCGGCGTGGCCTTGCTCACGGTATTGCTGCTGGTTGCCGTGATGACCTTGCTGATGGCGGCCGTGCTGGAAGACCTGCGCTTTGGTCTGCGTCGCAGCGGCAATGGCCAGGCGATGACGCAGGCGCAGTGGTACGCCCTGGGCAGCGAGGCCGTTGCGCGGCAGCGCTTGCAGGCGCTGTCCCAGCGGGATCCGCTGCGCACCACGCTGGACGGCGGCTGGAACGACCAGCCGGTCCGCTTTCCGCTGGACGACGGTGCGGTGAGCGTGCGCCTGCGCGATCGCGGCGGCTGCTTCAATCTCAACAGCGTGGTCGTTGGTGCGCCCGAACAATGGCAGCGTAGCGATGAGGGAGCACGCCAATATCGCGCATTGCTCGAGGTGTTGGGCATCGCCCCGCAACAGGCGTATGCGCTGACCGACGCATTGGTGGACTGGATCGACTCCGACACACAGCCGGGCGTGCACGGCGCCGAAGACGACCGCTACCTGCAGGTCGCCGCGCCGCGGCGTACCGGTGCAACCTTGCTGGCAGGCGTCAGCGAACTGCGCGCCATCGCCGGTTACACGCCGCAATTGATCGCGCAACTGCAGCCGTATGTCTGCGCATTGCCGGAGGGGCGCTTGTCGCCGATCAATATCAACACGCTGCGCCTGGACGATGCACCGGTGCTGGTGGCGTTGACCGGAGGAGCGCTGGAGCTGCCGGCCGCGCGACGCGTTATCGCTGCACGGCCGGCTGGAGGATGGCGCGATGTCAGGATGTTTCTCAGCCAGCCGGCGCTGATGCAGGCCGAGCTGTCCAATGCGGTATTGGAACAGCTCGAACTACGCACCCGCTACTTCTCTCTCTACAGCCAGGTCGACCATGCCGGCGCGCAGGTCATGCTGGAAGCGTTGCTGCAACAGGAAACGGCCGGCCGGGTCCGACTGGTCGCGCGCCAATGGAGTTCTGACCAATGACCACCACGTTGTTGTTGCTGCCAGCCGATGCAGCCGCCCAAGCCACTGCAGTGCGTGTGGATGCGCAGGGGCAAGTGCAATCGATGGGTCAGGCCGCCACGCCGCCTGGGCCCTCCGCGCGCAACCTCCTGGTGGTGCCGGGTGTGGATGTCCATCTGCGCTGGTTGAGTTTGCCTGGCCGCAGCATTGCGCAATCGCGGGCCGCTGCGCGCCTGCAATTGGCCGAGCATCTGGCTGTCGACGCGCAGGCCTTGCATGTGGTGATCGCCGCTGGCGCTGAGGCCGATGGCACGCGCCTGGTCGCCGCAGTGGACAGCGTGGTGATGCAGCACTGGCTGGCGCGCGCAACGCAACTGGGCTTCGTTCCCGATGCGGTGGTGCCGGATTGCCTGCTGCTGGAGCCCGGTGCCGATGCGACGGCCGCAGTGATGCACTGGGACGGCCGATGGCTGATCCGCGGCGCACAGCTGGCCTGCAGCCTGGAGCCAGAGGCGGCGCGTCTGCTGTTGGGCGATCGTGTGCCGGCCGTGCCGCCGGTGCCCGACCCGACGCAGTCCATTGCCTGCTTTGCGCGCAATGCTGCCCACGTGCCGATCGATCTCCTGCAGCACCCGTTCGCGAACAAGGCCGCTGCTGAGCAACGGCGCGCTCCGCGCCGTCTGGCGGTGTTGGCCGCATTGGTGCTGCTATCGCCGGGGGTGCTGTTGCTGGCGCAGACCTTGCGCTACGAGATCGGTGCGCGTGTACTGCAGGCCCGCGCCGCCACGCAGTTGGGTGTGCGCGATGCAGCGGCGGTACCGGCCGCACTGCAGGCGCGTCGGCAGGCCGGCACGGCGACCGATCGCCTGGCGGTGCAACTGAGCACCTTGTTCGGCGCAGTCGATACCCTTCCAGCGGCAGAACTGGATCAGCTGGACTACAACGCCGCACAGCCGTTGCGCGCGACCTTGCTGCACACCGATGACGCCAGCCTGCAGCAGCTCTCGGCGCGGCTTGCGGATGACGGCTGGCACGTGGATCCGGGCAGCAGCCAGGTCGAAGACGGTCGCATGCGGACACCGTTGGCGCTGGAGCCATTGCGATGAAGACATCCGTGCAACGCGGCACGTACTGGTGGCAGACACGGGCGCCGCGTGAGCGGCGCATGCTGGGTGTGATGTGCGCCGCACTGGCGGCATTCGTGGGCTGGTATGCGCTTTACATGCCATTGCGGCACTGGCATGACCGGGCTTGGGCGCGCTATGCCCACGCTGCGCAGCTGGTGCTCGATGCATCTGCACAGGCGGCATCGACCAGACGCACCGCCGCACCGGGACCAGCGGCTCTGGCCGAGATCATCGCAAGCAGCGCACGCGATGCCGGCGTCAACATCACCTCGCAACAGCGCAGCGCCGCGGGCGGGGTGGAGGTGCAGATCGAGGCCGTCAGTGCCGCCACGCTGTTCGGCTGGCTTGAGCGGTTGCGACAGGCGCACGGCCTGGCGCCGACCCAACTGCACGTGGCACGCGAGCAGGGCCAACTCCGCGTACGCTGCGGGTTTGCGGAATCGGAACCGTGACACGCATGCGCTGGGCCTTGCTCTTGGTGTCGATGGTGGGGGTCGCGCTGCTGGCGTTTGTCCCGTTGCGCCTGGTGCTGCCGCGCGAGGGACTGCCGTTCTCGGTGCTGGATGTGGAGGGCCCGATCTGGGCCGGCACGTTGCGGCAGGTGCAATGGCAAGGCATCGCCTTCGGCGATGTGGCGGTGCGGCCGCGGCTCTGGCCGTTGGTGCGTGGCGAACGCCAGGTGCAGTTGCAGTCCACACAGCTGCACCTGCGGTTGGTGGATGGGGCGCAACGCGGCATACGCAATGCACGGGGCCAATTGCTGGTGCGCCAGCCCGGTGGCGTGGCGCTGATCGATCTGGCGTTGCAGCTGCAGCAGGTGGATCTGCTCTTCGATGCCACCGGTTGCGTGCAGGCGCATGGGCGGGTCAGCCTGCAAGTGCTGGCAAGCGGTGCGGGCGAGCTGCCCGGTCTGCCGCCGCTGCGCTTGTCCGGGCAGCCGGCGTGCGTGGATCACACCGCCGTGCTGACCTTGCTGCCCGACACCGCATTGCCCGCCGGCGTGCAGGCCGAAGCACAGCTGCAACTGTGGCCCGACGGACGCTGGCAGCTACAGTCGCGTGTCGATCCGGCGCAGGACGCGGTGTTGGGCGTCGGCCTGCAATTGCTGGGCTTCGCCGCCACGCCGGAGCGCGGGATGGTGCGCAACGACCACGGTCAATTGCGCTAGTGGCGATGTGGCTGGCTGCGCGCCGTAGTGCCGGTTTTCTGCACCATGCACGTGCGCGCGGCACCGCTGGCGCATCCATCGCGGCCGATTAAGCGACACGCCGGGGCATCCGTCGACAAACCTGTCGTCATGGTGCGGTGGCGAGTGGTTACGGCATTCGTCAGCGCGCACGCAACCTACGCAGCAGCTACCGAACGCCTGCACGGTGCCGGCCGAACGAGTGCAGCCGGTCTGCCGCGGCCGGATGCGTCGCCGATCCGGCGCTTTCGCGATTGCACGCGGTCTGATGCGCGCGGGGCAAATTGGTACTATATTGGACCTAACAAATCCAAGTCGGTCCGGAGGACAGGCAGTGGCCAAACCGAGAACCAATGCCAGGACGGACGACGACCCCAGGATGGATGCGCTGGCGCTGGAGGCTTCCGCGCCGACGCCGCTGTATCTGCAATTGGCCGCCAAGCTCAGCGACGCCATCCGTGGCGGGCAGTGGAAGGCCGGCGAGGCGCTGCCGGCCGAGCGCCAGCTGTGCGAACGCCTGCAGATCTCGCGGGTAACCCTGCGCCAGGCGGTGGATGTGCTGGTCGAACAAGGCCTGGTCTCGCGCCGGCAGGGCGCCGGCACCTTTGTCACCACCCAGATCCAGCATCAGCTCAGCGGCCTGACCAGTTTCAGCGAGACGCTGCGCATCAAGGGCTATGAACCCGGGACGCGCTGGCTGGAACGGCGGCTGCGCCCGGCGCATGGCGAAGAAATCCTGCGGCTGGGCTTGTCGCCGGATGCGGCGGTGGCCTCGCTGACGCGTCTGCGCAGCGCCGACGACCGCGTGATGGCCTATGAGCACGCGGTGTTGCCGCAGCGCATCGTCACCGACCCGCAGCAGATCGGCGATTCGCTCTACAGCTATCTCGATGCCCAGGGCACGCCGGTGGTGCGCGCGCTGCAGTACTTCCGCGCCATCAATCTGCCCGCGCGGCTGGCCGAGCATCTGCGCATGAAAACCGGCGAGGCGATCCTGCACGTGGTGCGCGTGGGCTACGCCCGCGACGGCAGCGCGATCGAATTGACCGACACCTATTGCCATAACGATTTCTACGATTTCGTCGCCGAACTGCGCCGCTGACGCCAACGGCATTCCTTACGACAACCTCAGAGCCAGCCGATCCATGACTACCGCCAGGCCCGCAAATCCCGTTGTCTCGATCGCCATCGTCGGCGTGCTGTTTTTCATCATCGGCTTTTTTACCTGGATCAACGGGCCGCTGATCACGTTCGTGCGGCTGGCGTTCGACCTCAACGAGGTCAATGCGTTCCTGGTGCTGATGGTGTTCTACCTGTCGTACTTCTTCCTGGCGCTGCCCTCGTCGTGGATTCTCAAGCGCACCGGCATGAAGAAAGGCCTGGCGCTGAGCCTGGTGGTGATGGCCGTGGGCGCAGCAGGCTTTGGCCAGTTCGCCACGCAGCGCTGGTATCCGGGCGCACTCGGCGGCTTGTTTGTCATCGGCAGCGGCCTGGCCTTGCTGCAGACGGCGATCAACCCGTACATCAGCATTCTCGGGCCGATCGAAAGTGCCGCGCGCCGCATTGCCTTGATGGGCATCTGCAACAAGATCGCCGGCATCCTGGCGCCGATCCTGATCGGCTCGCTGGTGCTGCACGGTATCGGCGACCTGTCCGCTCAGGTGGCCAGCGCCGATGCGGCGACCAAGGAAGCCTTGCTCACCGCCTTCGCCGCCAAGATTCACGCGCCATATCTGGTGATGTCCGGCGTCCTGCTGCTGCTGGCCATCGGCGTGCTGTTCTCGCCGTTGCCCGAGCTCAAGCCCTCCGAGGCCAACGCCACGCCGGGCGCGACCGGTGGCGTGCAGAAATCCAGCATCTTCCAGTTCCCGCACCTGTGGCTGGGCGTGCTGTGCCTGTTCGTCTATGTGGGCGTGGAAGTGATGGCCGGCGATGCCATCGGCACCTACGGGCACGGCTTCAATCTCCCGTTGGACAGCACCAAGATCTTCACCTCCTACACATTGGGCGCGATGTTGCTGGGCTACATCGCCGGCCTGGTACTGATTCCGCGCGTGATCTCGCAGGCGCGTTACCTGAGCGTGTCGGCGGTGCTGGGCGTGCTGTTCTCGCTCGGTGCCTTGTTCACCCACAACTACGTGTCGGTGGGCTTCGTCGCCGCGCTTGGCTTTGCCAACGCCATGATGTGGCCGGCGATCTTTCCGCTGGCCATTCGCGGACTGGGCCGGTTCACCGAAATCGGCTCGGCACTGCTGGTGATGGGCATCGCCGGCGGCGCGATCATTCCGCAGCTGTTCGCCATCCTCAAGCAGCATTACGACTTCCAGGTCGTGTTCGCTGCGCTGATGGTGCCGTGCTATCTGTACATTCTGTTCTATTCGCTGCGCGGTCATCGCGTGGGCCTGCCGGCCCAGGCCAAGTGATCGCGGCGGCATGATGCGTTCCGACGGACAAGGTACCTCCATGCGCAGGCCCACCATCAAAGATGTCGCCGAACGCGCCAAGGTCTCGTTGAAGACCGTGTCGCGGGTGATCAACAACGAGCCGTCGGTGATGCAGGCCACGCGCGCGCGCGTGCTGCGCGCCATCGCCGACCTGGATTACGAACCCGACCCGTCCGCGCGCAATCTGCGCAGCGGCACGCCGTTCGTGATCGGCCTGGTGTACGACAACCCCAACCCGTACCACATCATCGGCATCCAGAACGGCGTGCTGGCCGCGTGCCGGGAAACCGGCTTTGGCCTGCAGATCCATCCCTGCGATTCCACCTCGCCGTTGCTGGCCGAAGAACTGGCCGAATGGGTGCAGCGCTCGCGCCTGGCCGGGGTGGTGTTGACCGCGCCGATGTCCGAACGCCCGGAATTGCTGGCCGGTCTGGCCGCGCGCGGCATCAAGAGCGTGCGCATCATCGCCTCCACCGACGACCCCGGCGACGGCCCGTGCGTGTACATCGACGACCGCGATGCCGCCTATGAAATCACCGAGCACCTGATCCAGCTCGGCCATCAACGCATCGGCTTCCTGTGGGGCGGCCCGCAACATCGCTCCAGCGGCGAGCGTTACGCCGGCTATGAAGCGGCATTGAAGGATTACGGCATCAGCCTGGACAAGCACCTGGTGATTCCCGGCGACTACACCTTCGACGATGGCTTCCGCGGCGCACGCCGGCTGTTGTCGCTGCGCGAACCGCCCACCGCCATTTTCGGCAGTAACGACGAGATCGCTGCAGGCGTGCTGGCCGCAGCCAAGTCCACCGGCATGAACGTGCCGTATCAATTGTCGATCGCCGGTTTCGAAGACAGCCCGTTCTCGCGCCAGTCGTGGCCGGCATTGACCACCGCCAAACAGGCCACCGATGACATCGCGCGGCACGCCGCACGCTTGTTGATCAGCCAGCTGCGCAGCGACGCCTACGACGACCAACCGGCGCAATTGCAGAGCCGTGGTTTCGTGCCGCAGTTGGTGGTGCGCGGCTCCACCGCGCCGGCGCCCGCGTCCACCGGCAAACCCCTTCCTCCTGAATCTGCCTGAGCCACGATGAGCCTTCCCTCCGAAACCGAGACCTTGATGTTCCGCGAAGCGGCGCAGACCGCCGATGTGGTGGCTGCACAGTTCGCGCGTAATGCCGACACCATCGCCGCGCTCGCGCAGTCGCTGCGCCAGACGCCGCCGCCGTTCGTGGTGACCTGCGCGCGCGGTAGCTCCGATCATGCGGCCACCTATGCCAAGTACCTGTTCGAAACCCAGCTCGGCATCGTCACCGCATCTGCGTCGCCATCGGTGGGCTCGGTCTATGCAGCGCCGCTGCAGCTGCGTGGCGCGCTGTACATCGTGATTTCGCAATCGGGCAAGAGCCCGGACCTGCTGCGCAATGCCGAAGCGGCCAAGGCGGCCGGCGCGCGCGTGGTCGCACTGGTCAACGTGGAAGATTCGCCGCTGGCGCAACTGGCAGAGGTGGTGATTCCGCTGGGCGCAGGCCCGGAAAAGAGTGTGGCCGCCACCAAGAGTTATCTTGCCTCGCTGGCCGCGGTCCTGCATCTGGGCGCGGTGTGGAAAAACGACCCGGCCCTGCTTGCCGCGCTCGACGCATTGCCGCAACAGTTGCGCAGCGCGTGGCAGGCCGATTGGTCGGCGCTCACCGCCGGCCTGGTGCCTGCGCACAACCTGTTCGTGCTCGGCCGCGGCCTGGGCCTGGGCGCAGCGCAGGAAGCAGCATTGAAGTTCAAGGAAACCTGCGGCCTGCACGCCGAAGCCTACAGTTCGGCCGAGGTCAAGCACGGCCCGATGGCCCTGGTGGGGCCGGGCTTCCCGGTGCTGGTCTTCGCACAGCCCGACGAAACCGGTGCCGGCACCCGCGCACTGGCCGAAGAATTCCGCGCGCGTGGCGCGCAAGTGTGGCTGGCCGCGCCCGGTGGCGATCTGCCGCTGGCAGAGGCCGCGCATCCGGCTTGCGCGCCGCTGCTGACCGTGCAGAGCTTCTATCGCGCGATCAATGCGCTGGCGCTGCAGCGCGGCAACAATCCCGATCTTCCGCCGCATCTGAACAAGGTCACGGAAACCGTCTGATCATGCACGCTCTCGCGACTCAGGCACTGTGTAATGCACGCGTGCTCACCGACAACGGATTGCAGGACGGCCTGGTCGTGGTACTGGCTGGCACGCAGATCCAGGCGATCGTGCCGGCCGACGATGCGCGCGTTGCGCAGGCGCACACGCGCGTGGATCTGGGCGGCGCCACCTTGTTGCCGGGCTTTATCGACATCCAGGTCAACGGCGGCGGCGGCGTGTTGTTCAACAACGCACGCGACCCGCAGGCGCTGGCCACCATTGCGGCCGCACATCGCCGCTTCGGTACCACCGGCATGCTGCCGACCTTGATCAGCGATACCGCGCAGGTGATGGCCGAGGCGATCGATGCCACGCGCCAGGCCATCGCACAAGGCGTGCCCGGAGTGCTCGGCATCCATCTGGAGGGCCCGTACCTGAGTCCTGCGCGCAAGGGCACGCACGACGCAGGCAAATTCCGCGTGCCGGACGCGCACGAGATTGCCGTCGATACCTCATTGGACAACGGCGTCACCCTGATCACGCTCGCACCCGAGCGCGTGCCGCTGGACGATATCCGTGCCTTCGTTGCCGGTGGCGCGATCGTGTTCGCCGGCCACACTGCGGCCACCTACGAGCAGGCGTGCGAGGGCATTGCCGCCGGCGTCAGCGGCTTCACGCACGTGTACAACGCGATGTCCCAGCTGGCTGGCCGCGAACCCAATGCAGTCGGCGCAGCGCTGGAAGACCCCAACGTGTGGTGCGGCGTCATCGTCGACGGCGTGCACGTGCATCCGGCCAGCCTGCGCGTGGCGCTGGCGGCCAAGCCACGCGGTAAATTGCTGCTGGTCACCGACGCCATGCCGATGGTCGGCAGCGACAGCGCCAGCTTCGATCTCTACGGCGAAACCATCACCGCCGTGGACGGCGTGGTACGCAACGCCGACGGCGCGCTCGCCGGCTCTGCATTGGACATGGCCACCGCCGTGCGCAACAGCGTGCGCTGGCTGGGTGTGGACCTGGCCGAAGCTGCGCGCATGGCTTCCACCTATCCCGCGCAATGCATTGGCCTGGGCGAACGCCTGGGACGCATCGCACCTGGCTACCAAGCCGACCTGGTACTGGTGGATGACGATGTGCAGGTGTTGAGCACGTGGGTGGCTGGGCAGCGCGATTAGGTGCCACTGACAACATGACTTGGCCAATCTACGCATTGTGCGCGCCGCATTGCGTGATGCGGCGCGCGTGTTGTGTTTGATCTGGGAAATACAGGGTCGTGCAGCGGCCCATGCACCGAATCGGCGCATGCCGCATGCTTCGCCTTGCTCACCTGACAAATGCGCTCGTTGCCGCCAGCACATAAGGTGCAAGTGCTGTTGCCGGGCCAAGGGAACTGCGCCGGACGCTGGCACCGTGCACGCTCCGCGGCAGCGATGAAACCAGTCCTACGGTGGGCAGGCTGTCGTCTGACCCGACACGCGTGCAGCTGGCGATCGGCTTTCCGACGACAGCGCAGCGTTCCATGCTGCGAAAGTTTTCTCATCGTCTCCGTTCGCGTGCGCAGACGCTTTGCGTCGCAACACTCGGGTGGTGCGGCCTTATGCGAACAGGCCGCAAGGCGCACTGGTCTGCATCGACGCCGAGGGCAGTGAGACAGCGATCACGCCATCATCCCGATATCTGCAGGGAAGCCGGTGTTTAGCGCATAAAAATAGACGTATGCGGCAGCGGGTTGACACTGCAACCCACCGAAGGCACCTTCGTTGGTAACGTTCTCAGCGAAGAAGCGTCTGCTCCACGTTTGAGAGGACGACAACCGGCCGTTGTTCCAGCGGTCCGGCGTTTACCCGCATGTGGTCATGCAATGCGGGCAGTTGTTCGTATCCGGCACAGGGGACGGATCACGGGCATGGCACGCGCGTCGCGCGCCGTTGTGCAACCAGGCGGTTGCCATCCGACATCAGTGATGAGGTCCACGCAATGCTGTTTTCCCGTCTGTTCGCGTCATCCCCTTGTGTTTCGGTATCTGTGTCCGTCAACCCACTGCGCCGCTCATCATTGAGCGCCGCTGTCAGGCGCCTGCTCATGGGTGGCGCCAGCCTGGCCTGCGTCGCAAGCCTTCCCGCATTTGCGCAGGAGCAGCCCGCACCCGCGCAACAACAGACACCACCACAAACCAGTCCCTCGGTCTCCACCCTGGACGAAATCAAGGTGGTGGGTTACCAAGCCAGCCTGGGCAAGGCGCTCAACGTCAAACGCAACGCCGATGCGATTGTCGATGCGATCAGCGCCGAGGATATCGGCAAGTTTCCCGATACCAATGTTGCCGAATCGCTGTCGCGGTTGTCCGGCATCACCGTGGACAGGCAATTCGGCGAGGGCGAAAAAGTCAGCATCCTCGGTACCGATCCGGCGCTCAATCGCGTGCTGCTCAATGGTCAGACCATTGCATCGACCAGCTGGGGCGGAGACCCCAACGACCCGGACAGCCGCTCGTTCAACTACAGCACGCTGGCACCGGAAGTGGTCGGCCTGATGGAGGTCTATAAAACGCCCGAAGCGCGCATCGACGAAGGCTCCATCGGCGGCACCGTGATCGTGCATACGCGCAAACCGCTCGATCTGGATCGCAATACGCTCACCGGCACGGTGAGTTATGGCTACAACGATCGTTCCGACGAAGGCAAGCCGAACGCATCGGCGCTGTATAGCTGGAAGAATCAGGACCAAACGTTGGGCGCGCTTGCCTCGGTGATGCATTCGCAGCGCGTTCTGCGCCGCGACGGCGTGGAAATTTTCGGCTACGACAATGTGCAGGGCGCCGGGTTTCCGCCCGGTGTGGTTGGCAACAACACCGGCGTGTTTCCGACGTCGATCAACACGGCGTTATTCCAGCAGACGCGCAAGCGCGACGGTGTCAGCGCGGCGCTGCAATGGAAGCCGGACAGCGATTTCGAGCTCAACCTGACCGGTTTGTACGTCAAGGAAAGCTTCGACAACTACAACCAGAGCCGCTACGGCTACTGGGGCTCGACGCCCGGCGATGCGCAGGCCTTGGGCTTCGAAAACGGTATCGCCACTTCGGGTACCTTTGGCGATCAGTCCAACACCTATCTCGACGGCTATCTGCGCAATAGCCAGGTCAGCACCGGCAGCATCCACTTGCGCACCGACTGGCATGGCGAGGGTTGGAACGCCTCCAGCCAGGTGGGCTACACCAGTTCGCAAGGCGGCGCCGAGCGTATCTACGGCATCCAGTTCCGCAATCTGGCTGGCTACAGCTACGCCATCGACGGGCGCCGGACCGCGATGGACTACAGCACCGATCCCACCAATGCGGCGGCGATGCAGCTCAACAACGCCTCGGCCAGCCATAGCCCGCAATACGACAAGGAGCGCTATCTGCAGCTGGATTTCGATCATGCGGTGGAGTGGGGGCCATTCACGCAGATCCTCACCGGCATCAAGCTCACCAATCACGCCACCGGGCAATCGTCCTATAGCCGTACCTGGACCCCGAACGATGGCAGCACGCTGGCGGCATTCTCGCCGGGTACCACGCCGTCGGGCTATCTGGATGGGCTGTCGACCAGCACCGACATGCAACGCTGGTCGACCATCAACAGCGGTGCGATCGGTCGGTATATCGGCGAATTGGAAGGCGATGATGGGTTGCCCATCAGCTATGCGGGCAACTACAGCATCCAGGAGCAGAACCGTGCGTGGTTCCTGCAAGGCAATTTCTCCGGCGAGCGGTATCGCG
Organism: Xanthomonas sp. NCPPB 1062; assembly: GCF_041481705.2. Lineage (NCBI taxonomy): Bacteria > Pseudomonadati > Pseudomonadota > Gammaproteobacteria > Lysobacterales > Lysobacteraceae > Xanthomonas > Xanthomonas sp. NCPPB 1062. Next base: position 847,784 of record NZ_CM192987.1, read on the forward strand.
GCAACATCGGCGTGCGCTATGTGCACTCACGCGATTCCACCGATGGCTACAGCTATGCGCCGGGCGGCGGCTACACACCGGTCAACTTTCTCAGCAGCTACGGCAAATGGCTGCCTTCGTTCAATATTGCCTACGACCTGCGCGACGATCTGATGCTGCGGTTTGCCGCCTCCAAAGTGATCGCGCGGCCGCGCTACACCAACATGACGCCGTACGTGGCCACCGACGACACCACGCTGACGGCCTCGACGGGGAACCCAGGACTGAGTCCATACGAGTCGACCAATCTCGGTGCATCGCTGGAGTGGTATTTCTCCGACAGCAGCTTGCTCAGTGGCGAATTCTTCTCGCGCGATATCTCCAACTACATCCTCACTACCGTGCAGGACCGTGTGTTCTTCAACAACGCTACCGGCGGCTCGAGCACCTACCAGACATCCGTGCCCACCAACGCCGGCGATGCCACGGTGCGCGGTGTGGCGCTCAATCTGCAGCACAATTTCGGCAATGGCTTCGGCGTGGTGGCCAACTACACCTATTCCGATTCCAACACCGACGGCGACTACAGCCTGCCGTACAACTCGCGCAATGCCTACAACATCAGCCCGTACTACGAGCAGGGCAAGTGGAGCGCACGGGTAAACCTGGGCTGGCGCTCGGAATACTTCACCCAGATTGGCCGGCTCAACGGGCAGCAGATGACCGACGCGTTTACGCAGGTAGATGCCTCATTCGGCTACCAGGCCACCGAGCGGCTGCGCGTGGCGCTGGAAGCCACCAACCTGCTGGATGAAACCTATTTCAGCTACATCGGCAACAAGAACCAGCCGTACTACATCTACAAGAATGGTCGTTCTTTCATGTTGAGCCTGAATTTCAAGCTGTGATGCCCGGCCGGGGCGGCTGCTCATGTGTAGCCGCCTTGGTTTAGAGCGGCTAACAAAACGTCGCGAGCAGTCGTCAGGCGGGTGCGGACGGCGCACAGGAACCGCAGTGTACGAGTGGTACATGAGGATTCCGAGCACCGGCCGCGCCCGCCTGGCGGCTGCGCAGTAGTTTTGTTAGCTGCTCTTAACGGCGGAAATCAGATCTCCAATACATCACTGAATTCGAATGGGCAGGTTTCGGTCCATGGGGTGCTGCAATTCCGTCCTTGCTCGCGTCCCCACATCGCGTCGCACCTGGACACAGGTGCGCGACATGCAGCTATGCACCGATCCTTCGCGCTGCCGCAATCGCGGCAATGCGCGCCTTTGTCAGTGCCTCGCCGATCTGCGGCCCCTGCAGACCTTCGGCCGCCAGATCCCGCGCATTGATCGCCAGTGCGGCGGCATGTAGTCGTTTGAGTGCTTCGCCCTGCGGGTACGCGGCTTCTTCACTGCCTAGACGGCCACGCTTGTCGGCTTCGCAGACCAGTGCCAGCTGCGCGATACGCTCCGGTCGGCGAAACGCATCGCAGCGCACCAGCAGCTCGTGCAGGGTGCGGTCGCGCAGTTCGGCCAGGCGATGCACGTTCAAGTGTTCGCGGCAGGTGATGATGGCAAGTTGCCGAAAGTCCTGCGGCACCTTGAGCCGCTCGCACAGCGCCTGCAATGGCGCAACCCCGCGTTGTTCGTGCATGACGTGGCGCGGCCATTCCTCAGGTGGTGTGAGTGCCTTGCCCAGATCGTGGGTCAGTGCGGCAAAGCCCACCAGCGCATCGCCGGGCGCGAGACGTGCCGCCATATCGCTGACCATTTCCTGGTGAATGCCCGTGTCGACCTCCGGATGGAATTCGGCGCGCTGTGGCACGCCGTACAGCGCATCGACTTCCGGCAGGATGACCCGCAGCGCATCGGTGTCGTGCAGCGTGCGCAGGAACGCCGAGGGCTGCGCGCAGCTCAATGCGCGCCGCAGCTCCTGCCACACGCGCTCCGGCACCAGGCTATCGAGTTCGCCGCTGGCGGCCATGTCCCGCATCAATGCCGCAGTTTCAGCAGCGACAGTGAAGCCCAGCGGTGCCAGCCGCGCCATGAAGCGCGCGGCACGCAACACGCGCACGGGATCTTCGACAAACGCCGGACCGACATGCCGCAAGACGCGCGCCTGCAGATCACGCGCACCGTTGTACGGGTCGAACAACTCACCCGTCTCCTCATCGCGCGCGATCGCGTTGATGGTGAAGTCGCGGCGTAGCAGGTCTTCTTCCAGGGTCACCGATGGGTCGGCGTCCACCACGAAGCCGCGATATCCGCGGCCGGATTTGCGCTCGGTACGCGCCAATGCGTATTCCTCGCCACTGCGCGGGTGCAGGAACACCGGGAAATCCTTGCCGACCGGCTTGAACCCCTGCGCTTCCATCTGCGCCTGATCGGCGCCAACCACCACCCAGTCGCGGTCGCCAGCCGGCTGCTCAAGCAATGCATCGCGGACTGCGCCGCCAACGAGATAGATCTTCATCAGCGCATGATGCCCGAGCAATCATGCGCCTGTCTGTGCGGTGTCCCGGCTGCTTGCGGGACCACTGGCGGCGTGGACGCCGCCAACGCGCTCATGGAAGGGTTCACGGTACATGCAAAAAGGGTTAGGGCATCGCACGCTCGACCCGGAGAAAAGGTCACCCGCGCACAGGTGCATCTCCAGCGATGTAGTAATCGGCGGTGCTGCGCGGCAATGGGGTACGACCACGCATGCGGTCGGCGATTTTCTCGGCAATCATGATGGTGGTGGCGTTGAGGTTGCCGGTGATGATGCGCGGCATGATCGAGGCGTCGATCACGCGCAGGCCCTCCATGCCGTGCACGCGGCCCTGGCCGTCCACCACCGCCATGTCGTCGGTGCCCATCGCGCAGGAGCAGGAGGGGTGATAGGCGGTTTCAGCGCGAGCGCGGACGAATGCGTCCAGCTCCGCATCGGTCTTGCAGTCCGCACTGGGGCTGATCTCGCGGCCGCGGTAGGGGTCTAGCGCCGGTTGCGCGATGATCTCGCGGGTGATGCGGATCGCGTCGCGGAATTCCTGCCAGTCCTGGTCGGTGGATTGGTAGTTGAACAGGATCGAAGGATGCTGGCGCGGGTCGCGCGATTTGGCGTGCACACGCCCGCGGCTGGGTGTGCGCATCGAGCCGACGTGCGCTTGGAAGCCGTGCTCCTTGACGGCATTGCTGCCGTTGTAATTGATGGCCACCGGGAGGAAGTGGTACTGGATGTTGGGCCAGTCAAATTCCTCGCGCGTGCGGATGAAGCCGCCGGCTTCGAACTGATTGCTGGCGCCGGTGCCGGTACCGGCAAACAACCATTCCGCGCCGATCGCAGGCTGGTTCCACCACTGCAATGCCGGATACAAGGACACCGGCTTGGTGCATGCGTACTGGATATACACCTCCAGGTGGTCCTGCAGGTTCTGGCCGACGCCGGGCAGGTCGTGCACCAGTTGCACATCGAGTGCGCGCAGCAGATCGGGTGCGCCTACGCCGGAGCGTTGCAGCAGCTGCGGCGAGGCGATCGCACCCGCGCACACCAGCACTTCGCGGCGTGCATGCGCATCGATTCCTTCGCTGCTGTTGCCCACCAGGTAATGCACGCCGATGGCACGCTTGCCTGCAAACAAAATGCGGTCGGTGGTGGCATGGGTGACGATATGCAGGCCATCGCGCGGCTTGGCCATGTCCAGGTAACCGCGCGCGGTGCTGGCGCGGCGCCCGCGTGGCGTCACCGTGCGGTCCATCGGTCCGAAGCCTTCCTGCTGGTAGCCATTGAGATCGTCGGTACGCGGGTAGCCTGCCTGTACGCCTGCCTCGACCATGGCATGGAACAACACGTTGTTGTCGTTCTTCGGCGTTGCCACGCTCACTGGACCGTCGCCGCCGTGATAGTCGTTGGCGCCGATGTCGCGCGTCTCTGCCTTGCGGAAGTACGGCAGGACATCGCGGTAGCTCCAGTCCTCCAGGCCGGGGCGCTTGGCCCAATGATCGAAGTCCAGTGCATTGCCGCGGATGTAGCACATGCCGTTGATCAGCGACGAACCGCCCAGGCCCTTGCCGCGACCGCATTCCATGCGCCGGTTGTCCATATAGGGTTCCGGCTCGGTTTCATAGGCCCAGTTGTAGCGACGTCCCTGCAACGGAAAAGCCAGTGCTGCCGGCATCTGCGTGCGGAAATCCATGCGGTAATCCGGCCCGCCCGCTTCGAGCAGCAGCACGGTCACGCCGGGATCTTCGGTCAGGCGTGCCGCCAGCACGTTGCCTGCCGAGCCGGCGCCGATGATGATGTAGTCGTATTCGCGTTGCATGGTGTTCTCCTGATGCGGTAACGGTGCGGTGGCGATCAAGGCATATGGCACAGACCCAAGCGTGCTCCCGGGGAGCGATAGCGGCGCGTTATTGCTACCGCGCTTGCGTGCGCTGGCTCTCTGCCCTCAGAACACCGACGCGTAACGTTCCAGTTCGATCTGGACGGATTTGGTGCGCGTGTAGGCCTGCAAGGTCGCCAGGCCGTTTTCGCGCCCCACGCCCGACTGCTTGTAGCCGCCCACCGGCATCGGTGCCGGCGACTCGCCCCAGGTGTTGACCCAGCAAATGCCCGCTTCCAGGCGATGGATCAGCCGATGTGCACGCGCCAGATCCGGCGTGACCACGCCTGCAGCCAGCCCATACGTGGTGGCGTTGGCGCGCGTCACCGCTTCGTCTTCGTCGTCGTAGGTGAGCAGGCTCAGGACCGGCCCGAAGATTTCCTCGCGCACGATGGTCATTACATCGGTGCAATCGCTGAAGATGGTCGGCGCCACGTAATAGCCCTGCGCCAGTGCGCCGTCTTGCATGCGCTCGCCGCCGCACAGCAGACGTGCGCCTTCGGCCTTGCCCTGTTCGATATGCTCCAGCACGCGCTGCATATGCGCGGCGCTGACCAGCGGACCGAAGGTGGTGCGCTCATCGAGCGGATCGCCGATATGGATCCGTTGCACGCGGGCCAGCAGGCGCGCTTCGAATGCATGACGCAAGGCGCGCGGCACGAACACGCGGGTACCGTTGGTGCACACCTGCCCGGAGCTGTAGAAGTTGGCCATCATGGCGATGTCGGCCGCCAGGTCCAGGTCGGCATCGGCGCAGACGATCAGCGGCGACTTGCCGCCCAGCTCCATGGTCACCTCCTTCAGCGACGAACTCGATGCGCTGGCCATCACCTTGCGGCCGGTGGCGGTGCCGCCGGTGAAGCTGATCTTTTCGATCTGCGGATGTTCGGTGAGCGCCGTGCCCACGCTGGAGCCATCGCCGGGCAACACGTTGAACACGCCATCGGGCAGGCCGGCCTCGGTAAAGATTTCGGCCAGTTTCAACGCGGTGAGCGGGGTAACTTCGCTGGGTTTGAAGATCATCGCGTTCCCGGCGGCCAGGGCGGGCGCGGCTTTCCACAGCGCGATCTGGATGGGGTAATTCCACGCGCCGATTGCACCCACAACGCCCAGCGGTTCGTGGCGCGTGTAGAAAAAGCTGCCTTCGCGCAAGGGCACCTGCGCACCCTGCAGCGCCTGCGCAACGCCAGCGTAATACTCCAGCACGTCGGCTCCGGTGACCACATCCACGCTACGCGTTTCGCTCAGCGGCTTGCCGGTGTTGAGCGTTTCCAATTCCGCCAGCGCATCGTTGCGCTCGCGCAGCAACGCCACCGCACGCAGCAAAATGCGCGAGCGCTCCACTGTCGTCAGGGCCGCCCATTGTCGCTGGCCTGCCTGCGCGCTATCGACCGCGGCGTCCAGATCGTCGGCACCGGCATTGTGCACGTTGGCCAGCACCTCGCCGGTGGCGGGGTTGACCACTTGGAACGTGTGGCCGCCGCGGGCGGGAACATAACGGCCGCCGATATACAGCAACTGGTCGGAAAAACGTGGCATGACAAACCTCCTGTGGGACGGTCGCCGCAGCGACGCACCTTCAGCGGGTGAGGTGCAGAAACTGCAGGTGACGTTCGTATTGATCGATGATGTCGTTGATGATCTGTTCGCGGCTGTAGCCCACCAGGTCGTAGTCCTGGCTGCCTTCGTACAGGTAGACCTCGGCGCGGTAGTAGCGCTGGTTGCGGAAGCGCTGCGCGGCAAACGACGGGGTCAGATAGCCGCGCATCACGATTTGATAGCGGAAACCCTGCTGTTCGCCATGATCGACGCTGATTTCCATGTCGCCGTCGTCGATGCGGCTGCTGACCTTCCAGCCTTCCTCCTGCAGCTGTGCGGTGACCGCTTCGATGGCCGGGCGCACCTGGTCGTGCATGAAGCGATACACCTCATCGCGCGCCGGGAAGTGCATCGCCTGGCCCAACCGCTGGCGCCAGCCGCCGTGATGACGCGATTGCCCGATCAACGGGCTGGGGCTGTAAAGCTGCGCGCGTTTGCGCTGCGATTCTTCGCTGAGGGCGCGTGACAGGCCCCAGGCCATCAGCAGCAGCACTGCAGAGAATGGCAGCGACGCCAGCACCACCGCCGATTTCAGTGCGTCCATGCTGCCGGCCAGCAACAAGCCTGCCGTGACCACGGCAGTGAGCACGCCCCAGAACACGCGCAGCCAGCGCGGGCCATCGTCGTGCGGTTCGCCGCCGTGGGAGGAGAGCGTGGACAACACCACCGTGCCGGAATCGGCGGAGGTCACGAAGAACACGAAACTGATCGCCACCGTGACCGTGATCACCGTGCGGCTCCAGGGGTAACTCTGCAGCAGGGAATACAACACCGTTTGCGGTGCATCGATGGCCTGCTGCGCCCATGCTGCCTGGCCGTGATGCAGCAGCTGATCCAGCGCGCTGTTGCCGAAGATCGACAGCCACGCCAGGGTGAACCCGAGCGGGATCAGCAATACCCCCAACACGAATTCGCGAATGGTGCGGCCGCGCGAGATGCGCGCGATGAATAGCCCGACGAACGGCGCCCAGCCGATCCACCAGGCCCAATAGAACACCGTCCAGTTGCCCAGCCAATCGGCGCGGCCACCGTAGGCATACACGTCGAAACTCTTGTTGACCACGCTGCCCAGGTAGTCGCCCAGGTTTTGCATCAGCGCATTGAGCAGGTACTGCGTCGGGCCGGCGAACAGCATGAACAACAGCAGCGCAATGGCCAGCAGCATGTTGATGTCCGACATCCAGCGCACGCCTTTTTCGACGCCGGACACCGCCACCACGATGGCCGCGCCCATCATCGCCACGATCAGCGCCACCTGCACCCAGTGCGTATGCGGCACGTCCATCAAGGTGCTCAGGCCGGCGTTGAGATGCAGCACGCCAAAGCCCATGTCCGCGCCCAGGCCGAACACGGTGGCCACGATGCCCAACGCATCCACGGTATAGCCGATCGGCCCGTTGATGCGTTTGCCGATCAGCGGGTACAACGCCGAGCGTAACGCCAGCGGCAGGTTATGGCGGAAGGCGAAATACGCCAGCGCCATGGCGGCCAGTGCGAACACTCCCCATCCATGCAGGCCCCAATGCAGGAACAGCACCTGCATCGCCTGTCTCGCGGACGCCTCGCCACTGCCGGTACCGCCCTGGGGCGGTTGCAGATAATGCGTGAGCGGCTCGGAGACGCAGAAGAAGAACAGCGTGATGCTGATGCCGGCGGCGAACAGCATGCCGGCCCAGGAGAGATAACTGAATTCCGGCTCGTCGTGATCGGCGCCGAGCTTGATGTTGCCGTAGCTGGACAGGGCCGTGGCCAGCACGAACACCAGATACAGCGTCATCGCCAGCAGGTAATACCAGCCGACATTGCGCGACGCCCAGGTCTGCGCATCCAGCAGCACACGCCCCGATTCCAGCGGAAACAACGACACCAGCAAGGCAAACGTGCACACGACCGTGGCAGCCAGCACGAACACCGGGCGCAGGGTGCGTACCGGCAAGGTGTGCGGCGCTGTCGCACTCATGGCAACGCACTCATACGCTGCGTATCACGTGTTGTGCTCCCAACGAAAAGCCGCCTGCGTTATCGCACAGGCGGTGTCGAGGGGGTGTCAGCGGTCGAGTTCGCCAATGCGAACCCGTTGTCACTTTTCCGGTTGTTTGGAGCGGCCAACACAGCGTGGCGAGCAGTCGTTAGGTGGGCGTAGGCGGCGTGCTCAGAACCGGAGTGTACGAGCGGTACGCGCCGATTCCGAGCACCGGCCGCGCCCGCCTGGCGGCTGCGCAGTCGTTCTGTTGGCTGCTCTTAACGCAGCAATTGCTTTGGCACGCGGATATCCATGCCCACCGCCAGGTGATCTGAAAACGCGGCCGGAATGGCTTCGGTATGTTCGATCACCAGGCTGTCGCTGACCAGGATGTGGTCGATCGCCCGGTCCGGACGCCAGCTGGGAAAGGTGTGCACCTCGCAACTGGGCGGTTGCAGACGGGTATGGCGATAGAGCGACTGCATCTCCGGGCGATCGGCCATGCAATTGAAATCGCCCATCAACATCGCGTTGGGATGGTCGGACAACAGTTCGGCGATGAAGGCCAACTGCGCCATACGCGAATTGGCGCCCAGCGACAGATGCGCCACCGCCACGGCCAGGCCATCGCGGCCCTCACCGAATTTCGCCAGCAGGATGCCGCGCCCACCGATGCGGCCGGGCAGGGCGTGGTCCTGCACTTCCACCGGTTCCAGCTTGCTCAACAAACCGTTGGCGCTGGAGGCCACCCCGCCCATGCGGCGGTTGGGTTGGTGGCTCCAGTAATCGAAACCGGCGCGCTCGGCCAGATAGTGGGTCTGGTTGGTGAAACCCGAGCGCAGGCTGCCGGGGTCGGCCTCCTGCAGGCCGACGATGTCGCGTTCGCCGACCAGCTTGGCGATGCTGTCCAGGCTGGTGCGCTTGCTGCCCAGCGGCAACGCGTGCGACCAGCTACGCGTCACATAGTCGCTGTAACGGCGGGTGCTGGAACCGGCCTGGATATTGGCGGTCAGCACCCGCAGGGTGCGCGAGTCCGAAGCGTTCACGACGTTGCGTTCGCGCGACTCACTTGGCCAGCGTGGCGCGTTCGCGCGCGATCAGGTGATCGGCAATGCGCAGCATGTCCGGGAAGCTCTGGCCCTTGACCAGGTACTTGCCGTTGATGATCAGCGACGGGGTGCCGGTGATCTTGCTGCGGGTGGCGAACTGCTTGGCGCGGTTGGTCTTGGCCGAGACGCCGAAGCTGCTCATGGTGTCGATGAAGGTCTTCTGGTCCACGCCATACTTGGCATAGAACGCGGCGATGTCCTGCACCGAATCCTTGCCGCGCTCGCCCTTGAGGGTCTGGTCGACGTGGATGGCCTTGTACAAGGCTTCGTGGGTCTTTTCCTGCACGCCCAGGGTTTCAGCGGCATAGAAGGCGCGGCCGTAGTCATCCCAGGTGCCACCGAACATGGCCGGCACATAGACAAAATGCACGTCCGACGGCAAACCGGCCTTCCACGGCCCGATCAGCGGCTGGAACGCGTTGCAGGCAGGGCAGACATAGCCGAAGACTTCGGCCACTTCGATCTTGCCGGCGGCCTGTTGGTAGGGCTGGCCAGCGTCGATGTCCAGATAATCGGTGCCGGCGACCGGCTCGGGGCCATTGGGTGCACGCGGGGCAGCGCTGGGCGCGGCGGGCGGTTGAGTGGTGGCGCTTTCGCCGACTGCAGGCGGAGCGGCCGGGTCTGCGGCCGGGGTAGCGGCAGCAGGCGCGGGCGCCGTTTCGGCAGCTGGGGTGGTGGCGGCAGGTGCGGTGTCGGACGAACCGTCCTGCGCCTTGCAGGCGACCAGGATCGGCAACAGCGCCATCAGCGTCAGGGCGAAGCGTGTCTTCATCGGATTGGATCTCCAGCGTGGGGCGAGAAAAGGGCCGGACGGCCGCGGGGCGCATGATGCCACGCGCGGCCGTCGCTGGCGGTTATGCGGTTCAGCGCTTGGCCGGCGCGGCGTGCTCGCGGGCGATCAGGTAGTCGGCAATGCGCAACATGTCCGGGTAATTGCGTGCGCCGATCAGGTAGCGGCCGTTGACGATGATGGCCGGCGTGCCGGGAATCTTGCTGCGCAGCGCGAACTCGCGCGCGGCCTTGAGCTTGGCCTCCACCGCCTCGCTCTTGTAGGTCTCGATGAAGCGCTGCTGCGGGATTCCGTAACCGGCATAGAACGCGGCCAGTTCTTCGGGCGCCACGTTCTGGGTGGGCACGGTCTGCTTTTCATGGATGGCGTCGAACATGGCGCGATGGCTGCGCTTGGCCACGCCCAGGATGTCGGCGGCAAAGTAGGCGCGCGCAAACGCGTCCCAGAAGCCACCGAAGGCGGCCGGTACCGGGGTGAAGCGTACGTATGCCGGCTGCTTGGCCACCCAGGCTTCCAGCACTGGTTCGAAATGTGCGCAATGCGGGCAGGTGTAGCCGAAGACTTCGGTCACTTCGACCTTGCCGGCCAGCGGGGCGTACGGCTGGCCGCCGTCGATCAGGGTGTAGTCCTCGCCTTCGACCGGCGCGGCTTTCTTGTCGGCGGCGCAGGCCACCAGCGGCAACAGGAACATCAACAGCAGGGGCAGACGGGAAAGCAATTTCATGCGGGCTCCGTGGGGGCGAGGGGAGAGCGGTAAACGACGACGCCGGTCGCGGGACCGGCGTCGTGAAGCGGCGTGGCGACGGCAGGGATCAGATCACGAACGTGCAGGCGCTCCTGCAGGTGGCTGCGCCGCTGCCGCGTCGTCGGCACGATCATGCAGGCCTTGCAGATAGCTGGCCAGCGCCTGGATCTCCTGCTCGGTCAGCGGATGCGCCACCTGCGCCATGATATTGAACAGCGCCGGATTGCGCTCCTGGGTGGTGCCGGCCTGGTATTCCTTCAGGCGCCGCGCCACGTACTCGGCATGCTGTCCGCCCAGGCGCGGATAGGCCGGGCCCGGATTGCCGCCGCCCGATGGCCCATGGCAGGCCATGCAGGCCGGCACGCCGCGGGCGATGTCGCCGCCGCGGTACAGCTTCTCGCCGACCTCGTAGAACTTCATGCCTTGGTAGGGGCCCTCGGCGATCGCCGCGTCGTCGGCGACACCGGCGGAGGCCTTCTGGGTGGCGAAGTAGGCGCCCAGGTCGCGCATGTCCTGCGCGGTGAGGTCCTTGACGAAGGGCACCATCACCGCCGACATCCCGGTATTTCGCTCGCCGCTGGCAATCAACGCCACCTGATGCGCCACGTAGCGCTCGGTCTGCCCGGCAATGCGCGGGTACATCGCCACTGCCGGATTGCCGTCCGGTCCATGGCAGGCTGCGCAGGCAGCAGCCTTGGTCTGGCCGGCCTTGGCATCTCCCCAGGTGGTCTTGGCCAGGTCCACCTCCAGCGGCGCAACGCGTACCGGCGGCGGATCGGGGATCGGCGTGACTGCCGATTGCGCAAACGCCACGGCCGCAATGACCGGTACGGCGAGTGCGGCGAGGACTAGCACACGAGCATGGCGCATCAGCTAAAGCTCCGTATGGACCCGGCCCGCGCGCGTTGGGTACTGGCAGTGGCAGGCGTGCTTCGATTATCGACACGCCTTTGCGCCAGGGTCAACGAACAGTGCAGCAAAACTGCCGGGCCCGAACGTGCGATCCTAAGCGGATGTCGCTTCTTATCGAACAAGCCCGCTACCACCTGTCCGCCCACAACGCCCGGCAATTGCCCGACGATGGCGGCTACGAGGTGGCCTTCGCCGGCCGCTCCAACGCCGGAAAATCCAGCGCGCTCAATGCGCTGACCCGCCAGAACGCGCTGGCGCGCGTGTCCAAGACCCCCGGCCGCACCCAGCAGCTGGTGTTTTTCCAGATCCAGCCCGAGCGCTATCTGGTGGATCTGCCCGGTTACGGCTACGCCAAGGTGCCGCAGGACCTGCAGGCGCACTGGCAGGCCTTCATCGACCGCTATTTCCGCACCCGCGAGGCGCTGCGCGGGCTGGTGGTGGTGATGGATATCCGCCACCCGCTGAAGGATTACGACCTGCAGATGCTCGGCTATGCCGCCGAACGCGGCCTGCCCGCGCATGGTTTGCTGACCAAGGCCGACAAGCTCGGCCGTGGCCAGCAGATGCAGACCCTGCAGAAGGTCAAGAAGGAAGTGACCTCGCGCTTTGGCGACAGCGTGACCGTGCAGGCCTACTCGGGCGAATCGCGCCAGGGTGTGGACGAATTGCGCGCAATTGTCGGTGCTTGGCTGGGACTGGATGTGGAAACCACTGCGGCCGAATGATGCCGTGCAACACGAGTGTCGGGCGTGGCTGGATGCCCAGCGCCTCGTCACGACGGCAGACTTCGGTCTGCCGTTTGCGTTTCCAGCGGCAGTGATCGGTGGGTCGCCTGCGGAGCGATGCGCGGCCTGAGCATCGCGTAGGGCGCGCATGGCAACGCTTGCGGTGATGACCGCGCTGTGTCGGACGATGCCGGCGCTGCAGAACGCGCAGCCCGGTCATTTGATCCAGATCACGCCATCGCCGCGATCGATGGCGGGCATGCATCGGTGGAAATGTCATGCCCCGCCGGTGTCGCCAATCCTTTCGCGTCGGGCGGGTATAGTGCGGGCCTTGCGGTGGCAGGGGAGGATCCCCACATCGTCCCACCCCTTTCGTTTGCGAGCCTGCCCTTGTCGAGTCCCAGCCACGTTGCCGAAACGCCGATCACCGAACGCGCGGAGCTGGTCCAGGTGCTGGCCTCCGGCGAGAAGCCGAGTGCGGACTGGCGGATCGGCACCGAGCACGAGAAGTTCGGCTTTCAGTTGGATGACCTGCGTGCGCCCACCTTCGAAGGGGCACGCGGCATCGAGGCCTTGCTGACCGGGCTGACCCGTTTCGGCTGGGAGCCGGTGCAGGAAAACGGCCGCACCATCGCGCTGCTGCGCGATGGTGCATCGGTCACGCTGGAGCCGGCCGGGCAACTGGAGCTCTCCGGCGCGGCAGTGGAAACCCTGCACCATACGTGCGTGGAAACCGGCACCCATCTGGACGAAGTGGCGCAGGTCGCCGGCGAGTTGCAGCTGGGCTTTCTGGGCATGGGCTTCCAGCCCAAGTGGCGTCGCGACCAGATGCCGTGGATGCCCAAGGGCCGCTACCAGATCATGAAGAACTACATGCCCAAGGTCGGCTCGCTCGGCCTGGACATGATGACGCGCACCTGCACGGTGCAGGTCAACCTGGATTACGCCACCGAAGCGGACATGGTGAAGAAGTTCCGCGTGTCGCTGGCGTTGCAGCCGATCGCCACCGCGTTGTTCGCCGATTCGCCGTTCACCGAAGGCAAGCCGAACGGCTACCTGAGCTACCGCTCGCACATCTGGACCGACACCGACGCCGACCGCACCGGCATGCTGGATTTCGTGTTCGAAGACGGCTTCGGCTACGACCGCTACGTCGATTACCTGCTCGATGTGCCGATGTATTTTTCCTACCGCGACGGTGTGTATCACGACGCCAGCGGGCAGAGCTTCCGCGCTTTCATGCAGGGCAAGCTGCCGGCGTTGCCGGGTGCGTTGCCGACGCTGCGCGATTGGTCCGACCACATGACCACCGCGTTTCCGGAAGTGCGTTTGAAGAAGTATCTGGAAATGCGCGGTGCCGATGCCGGCCCGTGGGATCGGTTGTGCGCGCTGTCGGCGTTCTGGGTGGGCCTGCTGTACGACCAGACCGCGCTGGATGCGGCCTGGGACCTGGTCAAGGATTTCAGTCCGACCGAGCGGCATGCGCTGCGCGACGGCGTGCCCAGGTACGCGTTGGGCCTGCCGTTCCGCAACGGCACCGCGCGCGATCTGGCAGTGGAGGCGGTCAACATCGCACGCGAGGGCCTGCGTCGCCGCGCACGCCTGAATCGCGACGGGCAGGACGAAACCGGCTTTCTGGATGTGATCGCCGAGATCGCCGAAAGTGGTGTCACCGCCGCCGAACGCAAGCTGGCGCTGTATCACGGCGCATGGAAGGGCGATATCGACCGCGTGTTCCGCGAGTTCGCCTACTGAGCGTGGGTTGGCCGGTCGCCAGCGCGTGCTGGCGCTGGCAGCCGTTGGCCGTCGGCGATTGCGTGCCGGAGTCGTCGCGTCAGCCGATGTGGCCAGACGCGCAAGGCCATGGCCGGAACAGCGGTGGTGGGCTCGGATCATGACAGCTGCCGCTTGCCCGGCCTGGCAGGCCGCACTCCATCACACGTCAGCGCCGCTCGGGCATGCAGGGCAGTCGTACGGTCACGCGCAAGCCGCCATGCGGGCGATTGTCCAGGCGCAGGTCGCCGCCGTGCGCCAGCACAATGCTGTGCGCCACCGACAAACCCAGCCCGATGCCGCCGGTGTCGCGATTGCGCGAAGACTCGCCACGCACGAACGGCAGCAACAATTGTTCGCGCTGGGTCGGGTCGATGCCGGGGCCGTCGTCGTCGATCCACAACACGCCGTCCTCGCCATCGCGCTGCAGTTGCAGACGGGCGCGCTTGCCGTACTTCAACGCGTTTTCGAGCAGATTCATGACCGCGCGGCGCAACGCCAGCGGGTCGCCGTCCAGGGTGATTTCCGGGCCGGGCAGCAGCTCGGCGTCGGCGCCGATATCGGTGGCGTTGTCCACCACGCTCTCCACCAGCAAGCGCAGATCCAGCGGCGCGCGCTCGCCGCGATGACGATCGTTCTGGATGAAGTCCAGCGCTGCGGAAATCATCGCCTTCATTTCGTTGATATCGGCCAGCGCCTTGTCGCGCAGCGGTGGCTGCAGGCCATCCAGACGAAACGACAGCCGCGCCAGCGGCGTGCGCAGGTCGTGCGCAATCGCTGCGACCATGTGCGTGCGTTCGTTGATCAGGCGGTTCAGGCGCGCCTGCATCGCGTTGAACGAATCGGCTGCGCGCACGATTTCCGGCGGGCCGCTGCGTTGCAGGGCGGCGGCATCGGGATTCCGGCCCAGGCGGTCGGCAGCTTCGGCAAAGCGCTTGATCGGTGCCGACAGCGCGCGCGAAAACCACCATGCCAGCGGCACGTTGGCCAGCAGGCCGGCCAGGAACAGCAGCACGACGTGGGTCTTGAACTCGCCCGAGAGGCGTCGACGCGGCGATTCCACCGTACGCCAACGGCCATCGGGTTGTTGCAGGGCGGCGGTGAAGCCGTCCAGCAGCGGTACGCCGGGGGTCAGGCGCTCGCTTTCCCAGGCGCCGGGCAACTCGTCCGGGCGCAGCCCGTCGCCGGGCAGCGCAGCAGGGTGGCCGTCACGCGGCCAGTCGTCCGGAAACGGCGGCAGAGGTTGCGTGCCAGGGCGTTCGTGCGCCCCGTCACCGCCTTCGCCCGCGTGGTTCTGGTTGGACCACCGCTGCGGCGGCAGCATGCCTGGCTGGGGGCCTTCACGATCATTGGCGTTGCGGTAGAACCGCACCTGGCCTTCGGGCACGTCCAGCCAGTGCGCAAGCAGCATTTCGGCGAAGGGGTCGCGCACCTGGCCTGTCGGCGGCACCGGGGCTTGCGCCGATTCGTGCACTTTCAGGGTCTGGGTACCGGCCGGCATGCGGGTGGAGAGCAGCGCCACCACTTCCGGCGGATGGACCGGAGGCTCGTAGACGGGGGTACGCATCATCAACAGGGCGATGCCCACCGCCTGGGCGGTGACCAGGGCCACCGCCAACAACACAAAGGTCCGCGCAAAGATCGACAGCCCGCGTCGTGCCGGTTTGCTCACAGGCGCGAGACGCTCGGCAGCAGCATGTAGCCCTCGTTGCGTACGGTGCGAATCAACTCGGTATGGACGCGCTCATTGATTTTGCGGCGCAGGCGGCTGATCTGGCTGTCGATGGCGCGGTCGTAGACGTCGGTGTCGCGGCCGCGGGCGTAGTCCAGCAGCTGGTCGCGGCTGAGTACGCGCTGCGGGTGTTCGACGAAGGTGCGCAGCAGCGCGAACTCGCCGTCGGACAGATTGATGAAGATGCCGGTCGGGTCGCGCAGGTCGCGGCGCACCACGTCCAGCCGCCAGCCGGCGAATTCGTAGACGTTTCCGCGCTGGTCGGCCTGTTCGTTGCTGGCCTGGCTGCGCCGCAGCAGGGCGCGCACACGGGCCAGCAATTCGCGCGGATTGCAGGGTTTGGCCAGGTAATCGTCGGCGCCGACTTCCAGGCCGATGATGCGGTCGGTGTCGTTACCCAGCGCGCTGAGCATGATGACCGCAGGTGAACCGCGCTCGCTGGCCAGGGCGCGCGCTGCACTCAGCCCATCTTCTCCCGGCATCATCACGTCGAGTACGATGAGATCCGGGCGGCGCTGCGCCATGACAGAGCGCATCTCCGCCACGTTTTCGGCCATATCCACCTGGTAGCCGTGAGCGCTCAGAAATTCGCCGATCAGCTTGCGCAGGTCCGGATCGTCGTCGACCACGAGAACGCAGGGTTGTTGCAGGTCCATAGGGATCATCGTCTGTGGCGCGGAGCTTGGCCCGCGCAAGGTGGTGGCTGCCGGATACATGGTGCTCGCAATTGCAGGGCTGGAGCACGCATCATAATGATCGAATTTGTCAACCATTGGCACACGTGTAACGCACCATGACAGACCAGGACATCGCGCAGGAAGCCACGGCATCGACACTATGCCGTTGTACTGGCGCGTGCGTGCATGACAAGGCATTTCCAATGATGCGGGTGATCAGTCGCGACAACGGCGTGGGGCTGACCCGCGACATGGTGCTGATGGCCGATACGCTGCGCGCCGGCGGCGTGCCGGTGCAGGAAGTGGGATTCACCAGTCAGCGCCTGCACGATACTGGGCGCGAGGCACGCCTGTGGGCCAGCCGCACGCTGTTCGGGCGGGTGCCGCTGCAGATCTTTTCCGAGCGCGTGTACAAGCGCTGCCTGCCGCTGGGGCAGATCAACCTGCTGGTGCCCAACCCGGAGTGGCTGCTGCCCAAGTGGCTGCCATTGCTGCCGCGCTTCGATGCGGTGCTGTGCAAGACCCACCATGCCGAGCGAATCTTCCGCAGCCTCGGGTGCGCCACGCGCTTCATCGGCTTCACCAGCCCGGATCGCCATGACCCACGCGTGTTTCGTCAGCGCGCTTTCTTCCACCTGGCCGGGCGCAGTACCGCCAAGGGCACGCGCGTCTTGCTGGACACCTGGCAGCAGCATCCGGAGTGGCCGCCGCTGACGGTGGTGCAGAACCCACGCACCGCCGGCAAGCCGGTCGTGGCCCCGAACATCGACCACCGCGTGGGGTATCTGGACGATGCCGAACTGCGCCGCATGCAGAACGCGCATCTGTTCCATATCTGCCCCTCCGAGGCCGAAGGGTTCGGGCACTACCTGATGGAAGCGCTAAGCGTGGGCGCGGTGACGTTGGCGACCGACGGCGAGCCGATGAACGAATTGATCAGGCCCGAACACGGGGTGCTGATCCCGGTGGCCGAGGTGCGTCAGCGTCGTCTGGCATCGTATTACTACGTGGACGCGGCAGGCATCGCGCAGGCAGTGGAAACCGCGCTGGCATTGCCACAGGCCCAACTGGACCAGTTGTCGGCCAACGCGCGCGCGTTCTACCAGGCCAACGATGCGGCATTTGCCGCGCGCTTTCGTGCTGCGGTGCTGGCCTCGCTACCGGAGCATGCAGTGGACGCTGCGGTCGCCGCGGCGCCGGCTGCCGTCGAAAACTGACGGCGACAACGCCTGCGTCGTCACTGTCGGACCCCGCATCTTCCCGCGCGTAAGCCGAAGCAGGTGCTGCACGCGCCTTGCATCTGCGCTGCGGATGGCGACAAGCGCCAATCCACGCCGGCGCGCGGCGCGCGATGGCAAATGCGCAGCACAGTCAGCTGCAACTCTTCCCGGACCAGCGCGGCCCAGCCCGCGTCCGCCGTCTGCAGGCCGTGCGCAGATGTGCCATCCAGCCAGGGAGATCACGATGGTCCACGCACCACCACGCGTTGTCGTTACCACTGCAATACTCGCGGCGCTCAACCTGGCAGGTTGTGCCAATTTCTGCGGTGCTAGGCACCATGCGCCTGTGCCCTACGCCCATCGTGCGCCACCGCCACCGCCACCGCCGGGTGCAAGAAACATCGAAGCATTGCCGCCGTGTGCGCCGGACCACGAGGTGGTCCCGGCAGCGCCTGCCGACGTCGCGCACCGCGCTGCGCCGGAGCGGCAGGATCGGGGAAGCGGCGACGGCTGCCTGGTACATAGGGGCGTGGCACCGCCACCGCCGCCACCGCCACCGCCACCCTTCGATAACGACCCATTCGATGCACCGGATGCCGCAGATGAACCGCTTGGCCTGCCGCCAGACGATTCCGAATTCGACGCAGCGCTGCAGGCGTGCGCGACCGCCGAAGGCAGCGCAGCGCCGTTCCCGCAGGCGCCTTCGCCGGACCTGCCGCCCGAGTTGCTGGCGCAATGTCTGGATGCCGCAGGATTCGCTCCGCCACCGCCACCGCCACCGCCGCCGCCGCCGTTCCAGCCCCGGCGCTGATGCGGGGACTCCACCCCAGCGGTCGGCAACGGTCGGGATGATCGAAGGGGCCGGTGCTGCGGCTATGGCGCGCAACCATCCTTGCGCTGGGTGCCTGGCGCGCCTGCGATGTGCGAGGCGTCGCCACGTCTGCGCAATGTGCGTGCTGCACTGCGGCTAACAGGTGGGCTCTTTATCCCCGTGCCACCGGCGGCATTGGGGGCATCGCGCCATGTGCCAACGCGTGGCGGTCATCGCGCTCGACAAGACCACGGTCGGCAGGCCGCTGGCCATAGCTTTTTTCGAAACAATCCATATACTACCCCCCAGTATCTTGCTGGAGCTGACATGCCGCATTCGCCGCACGAGAAAAAGCGAGCGCTAGCACGCGTGCGCCGGCTGCGCGGGCAATGCGACGCGCTGGAGCGGGCGCTGCAGGCGGGCGCGGACTGCGCTCCGGTCTTGCAGCAGATCGCCGCGATCCGGGGCGCCGTGAACGGGCTGATGTCGCAGGTGCTTGAAGCGCATATCCGTGAAGATTTCGGGCACGCCGCCGCATCCGATGCGCAACGCGCCGAGCGGGTGCAGGATCTGCTCGGTCTGGTCCGGTCCTACCTCAAATAAATCTCCCACCGGGTCGGCGCTTGTTGCGCCCCCGTCCTCGAACCTCATCGTCAGGAGCGTCATCCCATGAAATCCCGTGCAGCAGTCGCATTCGGACCCGGCAAGCCGCTGGAAATCGTCGAAATCGATGTCGCGCCGCCGAAAGCCGGGGAAGTGCTGGTCCGCATCACCCACACCGGCGTGTGCCACACCGATGCCTTCACGCTGTCCGGCGACGACCCGGAAGGCATCTTCCCGTCGGTGCTCGGGCATGAAGGCGGCGGCATCGTCGAGGCGGTCGGCGAGGGCGTGACCAGCGTCAAGGTCGGCGACCACGTCATTCCGCTCTACACGGCCGAATGCCGCAAGTGCAAATTCTGCCTGTCCGGCAAGACCAACCTGTGCCAGGCCGTGCGCGCCACCCAGGGCAAGGGCCTGATGCCGGATGGCACCACGCGCTTCTCCTACAACGGCGAGCCGATCTATCACTACATGGGCTGCAGCACCTTCAGCGAATACACCGTCGTGCCGGAAATTTCGTTGGCCGTGGTCAATCCGGAGGCGCCGCTGGAGAAGGTCTGCCTGCTCGGCTGCGGCGTCACCACCGGTATCGGCGCGGTGCACAACACCGCCAAGGTCAAGCCAGGCGAGAGTGTTGCCGTTTTCGGCCTGGGCGGCATCGGTCTTGCGGTGATCCAGGGCGCGGTGCAGGCCAAGGCCGGGCGCATCCTGGCCATCGACACCAATCCGGGCAAATTCGACCTGGCGCGCAGCATGGGTGCCACCGATTGCATTAACCCCAAGGACTACGACAAGCCGATCCAGGAGGTCATCGTCGAGTTGACCGATGGCGGCGTGGACTTCAGCTTCGAGTGCATCGGCAACGTCAATGTGATGCGTTCGGCGCTGGAGTGCTGCCACAAGGGCTGGGGCGAGAGCGTCATCATCGGCGTGGCTGGCGCCGGCCAGGAAATCAGCACGCGTCCCTTCCAGCTGGTGACTGGTCGCGTGTGGCGCGGCAGCGCCTTCGGTGGCGTCAAGGGACGTACGCAATTGCCGGGCATGGTGGAGCAGTCGATGAAGGGCGAGATCGACCTGGACCCATTCATCACCCACACCATGCCGTTGGAAGAGATCAACGAGGCCTTCCACCTGATGCACGAGGGCAAGTCGATCCGCACCGTGATCCATTTCTGACCAGGCGGCCAGGAGCGGCGCGCGGCCGCTTCCGCGCACGTGGTACCCGACACTCCGGGAGGAGCGTAATGACTAACGTGTCGATTCATCCTTCGGTAGATGATGGTGTTGCGCGAGGTGGTGCAGAAGATTTTCAAGGCGGCACGCTTGAATGTCACTGCGCCAGCGACAAGGTGACCGTCGAGGTGTCTGCGCAGACCGCGCATAACCATGCTTGCGGTTGCAGTAAATGCTGGAAACCCGATGGCGCGAAGTTCTCGGTGGTGGCGGTGGTTCCGCGCGACAACGTCAAAGTCACCGCGCACCGGGAAAAGCTGAAGATCGTCGACGAAAGCGCGACGATCCAGCGCCATGCGTGCACCGGTTGCGGCGTGCATCTGTATGGGCGGATCGAAAACAAGGACCACGCATTCTACGGTCTGGATTTTGTGCACACCGAGTTGTCGAAACAACAGGGCTGGTCGGCACCGGGCTTTGCCGCGTTCGTCTCGTCGATCATCGAAACCGGCACGCCGCCGGAGCAGATGGATGGCATACGCACGCGCCTGACCGAACTGGGCTTGCCGCCCTACGACTGCCTTTCCCCGGCGTTGATGGATGCCCTGTCGGCGCATGTGGCACGCAAAAAGGGTCTGTTGCATTGATGGTCCAACCTTGCGCCGGCGATCCGGCTGCAGGGTTTCTCTTCGTAAGGAATCTCATGGAACGTATCGAACACCGCGCCTGCTTCGGCGGCTGGCAGGATGTCTATCGGCATCAGTCGCACACCTTGAACTGCAGCATGCAGGTGGGCATTTACCTGCCGCCACAGGCCGCCGACGGCCCGTTGCCGGTGCTGTATTGGCTGAGCGGTTTGACCTGTACCGAACAGAATTTCATCAGCAAGGCCGGCGCGCAGCGCTATGCGGCCGAGCATGGGGTGATCCTGGTTGCGCCCGACACCAGCCCCCGGGGCGAGGATGTGGCCGATGCGGACGGTTACGACATCGGCAAGGGCGCGGGCTTTTACGTCGATGCCACGCAAGCGCCATGGGCGGCGCATTACCGCATGTACGATTACGTGGTGAGCGAATTACCGGCCTTGATTGAAGCGACCTTTGCCACCACCGGTGCACGTGCGATCAGTGGCCATTCGATGGGGGGGCATGGCGCGTTGACCATCGCATTGAAGAATCCGGGCCGCTATCGCAGCGTGTCGGCGTTTTCGCCAATCGTGGCGCCCAGCCAGGTGCCGTGGGGCGAGAAAGCATTTGGCCAGTATCTGGGGAACGACCGTACGACCTGGAAAGCCTACGATGCCACTGCATTGCTTGCTGACGCGCAGGAGCGGTTGCCGCTGCTCATCGATCAGGGCGATGCCGATGAATTTCTGCAAACCCAGCTGAAAACCGCATTGTTCGAAGATGCGGCCAGGTCCGCCGGCTACCCGGTGACGGTGCGGCTGCAGCCCGGCTACGACCACAGCTACTACTTCATCGCAAGCTTTATTGGCGAGCACATTGCGCATCATGCTGCGGCCTTGCGTGGTTGAGTGCAGCTGTTGGCGTATGCCGTTGGAGATGCAGTCCGGTGAATGAGGGTGGGGGCCACGCCGATGCAGTGCGTGGCGTCACGTGTAGCTGAGTGGCGTCACTCGCCCGCGCTGCCATCGGTGGCACTGGGCACTGCCAGCGCCGCCGACACATGACAGATTGCAGTTCAGCGAACGTCGCGCAGTTCCCAGTGCGAGCCAGCCAGGGCCTGCATGCGCTGTTTGAAAAGGTCGCCGGGAATGCTCGTCGTTGCAACCAGATCGATGCGCAGGTCGTGCTGCTTGCCGGTGACCGTCGCTGCCGGGTCGGTGATGCCCAGGCTGGGATCCACTTCGTCGGGGTCAGTCTGTAGCTGGCGCCAACGGTCGAACCACGCCGGATCGCGCAAAGCTGCCTGCAATTGCTCGGCAAAGGCCTCGGCGCCATTGGCGGTGAAGCTCACCGAGGGCGCACTGCCACGGGCGAGCTTGGGATCGGGCAGGCTGATCGAATAGCTGACAGGCATATGCAAGGCTCAGATGGATGACGCCGGCACGGTAGTGCAGCGCAAGTGAGCATCCCGTCGACGGGCGGGCAGGGGACTCCACACGCGCAGGTGGACGGCGCCAGCAGCCAACAGCCAAGTCTCCGTCCGCTGACTCCGCACACAAAAAAGGCGCCTTTCGGCGCCTTTTCTTTGGAACTACGACGACTTACTTCAAGGCCTTGAAACGCAAACGCTTCGGGCCGGCGTCGTCGCCCATGCGGCGGCGCTTGTCTTCTTCGTACTCGCGGTAGTTGCCCTGGAAGAACTCCACGTGCGAATCGCCTTCGAAGGCCAGGATGTGCGTGGCGATACGGTCCAGGAACCAGCGGTCATGCGAAATCACGAAGGTGTTGCCGGGGAATTCCAGCAACGCATCTTCCAGCGCACGCAGGGTTTCGATGTCCAGGTCGTTGGACGGTTCGTCCAGCAGCAGCACGTTGCCGCCCTGCAGTAGGGTCTTGGCCATGTGCAGACGACCGCGCTCACCACCGGACAGCGAACCGACCATCTTCTGCTGGTCCTGGCCCTTGAAGTTGAAGCGGCCGATGTAGGCGCGCGACTGGATTTCGATGCCGTTGATGTTGAGGATGTCCAGGCCGCCGGCGATTTCCTGGAATACGTTGTGGTTGCCCTCCAGTGCGTCGCGGCTCTGGTCCACGTACGACAGCTGCACGGTCGGTCCGACCACGATCTCGCCGGAGTCCGGCTTTTCCTGGCCGGTGATCATCTTGAACAGGGTCGACTTACCGGCACCGTTGGGGCCGATGATGCCGACGATGGCGCCCGGCGGCACGATCATCGACAGGTTGTCGATCAACAGGCGGTCGCCGAACTTCTTGGACACGTTCTTGAACTCCATCACCGCGTTGCCCAGGCGCTCACCCGGCGGGATGAAGATCTCGTTGGTTTCGTTGCGCTTCTGGTAATCAACCGATTGCAGCTCTTCCAGGCGGGCCAGACGTGCCTTGCCCTTGGTGCGGCCGCCCTTGGCGTTCTGGCGCGACCATTCCAGTTCCTTCTGGATCGCCTTCTGGCGGGACTTTTCCTGGTTGTCTTCCTGCTTGAGGCGCTCGTCCTTCTGGGTCAGCCAGTCGGTGTAGTTGCCCTTCCACGGAATGCCGCGGCCGCGGTCCAGTTCCAGGATCCACTCGGCGGCGTTGTCGAGGAAGTAGCGATCATGGGTCACCGCCACCACGGTGCCGGTGTAGCGCGCCAGGAACTGCTCCAGCCATTCCACCGACTCGGCGTCCAGGTGGTTGGTGGGTTCGTCGAGCAGCAGCATGTCCGGCTTCTGCAGCAGCAGGCGGCACAGCGCCACGCGACGCTTTTCGCCGCCGGAGAGCTTGCCGACGATGGCGTCCCACGGCGGCAGGCGCAGCGCATCGGCCGCCACGTCCAGCTGGTTTTCCAGCGTATGCGCATCGCCGGCGGCCAGGATCGCCTCCAGGCGCTCCTGCTCCTTGGCCAGCGCGTCGAAATCGGCGCCTTCTTCGGCATAGGCCAGATACACCGCATCCAGCGCGGCCTGGGCCTGCAGCACGTCGCCCACGCCTTCTTCCACCGCCTCGCGCACGGTG
This sequence comes from Xanthomonas sp. NCPPB 1062, assembly GCF_041481705.2. Classification (NCBI taxonomy): domain Bacteria; kingdom Pseudomonadati; phylum Pseudomonadota; class Gammaproteobacteria; order Lysobacterales; family Lysobacteraceae; genus Xanthomonas; species Xanthomonas sp. NCPPB 1062. The sequence continues at coordinate 871,581 of NZ_CM192987.1, forward strand.
TGCTCGGGATTGAGTTGCGGTTCCTGCGCCAGGTAGCCGACCTTGATGCCCGGTTGTGGGCGCGCCTCGCCCTCGAAATCGGTGTCCACGCCGGCCATGATCTTCAGTACCGTGGACTTGCCCGCGCCGTTCAGGCCCAGCAGGCCGATCTTGGCGCCCGGGAAGAAGCTCAGCGAGATGTCCTTGATGATCTGCCGCTTGGGCGGGACCACCTTGCTGACGCGGTTCATGGTGTAGATGTATTGCGACATGGGGGCTCCGTGGACGCAGGCAGCCCGCCGGCCGAGGCCGGAGGCAGCGGAAAAGGGGTTGCGCCAATTATACGGGCAAGTGGCTTGAGCCGCGGCAGCACCCTTGCAGCTAAACCGCACCTTACTTTCGACCTGAATAGGCTTTTTCGTAATCGATTCCAGCAAGAATGCGTTAAGGCGGTCCGCCCCTTAATGAAATTACGACACCGCGAACAGGAACTGTCATGAACCGCAAACGCATCGTTACCGTTGTGCTTTCCTCCATCCTGGCGCTCGGTGCCTTCGCACCTGCGGCGTTCGCCGGGGATTGGGACCGCGACCACGATCGCCGCGGCCATGACCGTCACCATGGCCACGATCATCGAAGAGACTGGCGCGACGCCCGCCGTGACGACCGTCGCGAGTGGCGCCAGGACCGCCGCTACTACAGCAACGGCTATCGCGAGGGTTACCGCGATGCCCGCTACCAGGACCGCCGCTACGATCGCAATCGCGTCTACGTCTACGATCGCCCCGCGTACTACCGCGCCGGCCCGCCGCCGCGTCCGTATTGGGCCCGTGGCCAGCGCTACCACGGCCCGGTCTATGTGGTGAACGATTACGACCGCTACGACCTGCGCCGCCCGCCGTACGGCTACCGCTGGCAGCGCGACGACCGCGGCAATCTGCTGTTGGTGGCCATCGCCACCGGCATCATTGCCGACCTGGTGCTCAACAACTAACGCGGCGCGGCTGCCCGTTCGCCCCCGGCCTCGACCGGCAATCAAGCCGGTCATCACACAAAGGCGCATCGTCGGGTGTGCCTTTGTCATGTGCGCAGTGCGGTCACACGGGCGGCGCCGGCTGCGCGATTGGTCACCCGTGCGGCAGGGGCTTACAATCGGCGACCCTACTGGCAATAGCTGCCCCGGAGCTTGGAATGTTCTCGCGCGATGTCCGACTGGAAACCTACGACCCCGAACTGGCCAAGGCCATCGCTGCTGAAGCCGGCCGCCAGGAGGATCATGTCGAGCTGATCGCCAGCGAAAACTATTGCAGCCCGCTGGTGATGGAAGCGCAGGGCAGCCAGCTGACCAACAAATACGCCGAAGGCTATCCGGGCAAGCGCTACTACGGCGGCTGCGAGTTCGTCGACATTGCCGAACAACTGGCGATCGACCGCATCAAGCAGGTGTTTGGCGCCGATTACGCGAACGTCCAGCCGCACAGCGGTTCCCAGGCCAACCAGGCGGTGTATCTGGCGCTGCTGCAGCCGGGCGACACCATCCTGGGCATGAGCCTGGCGCATGGCGGCCACCTGACCCACGGCGCAAAGGTCAACGTCTCCGGCAAGCTGTTCAACGCGGTGCAGTACGGCGTCAACGAGCAGGGCCTGATCGATTACGACGAGGTCCAGCGCCTGGCGACCGAGCACAAGCCGAAAATGGTGGTGGCCGGTTTCTCCGCGTATTCGCAGAAGATCGACTGGGCCCGCTTCCGCGCCATCGCCGACAGCGTCGGCGCCTACCTGTTCGTGGACATGGCGCACATTGCCGGGCTGGTCGCCGCCGGGGTGTACCCCAGCCCGATGGAACATGCGCACGTGGTCACTTCGACCACGCACAAGACACTGCGTGGCCCGCGTGGCGGCATCATCGTCGCCAAGGGTGCCAGCGAAGAGCTGCAGAAAAAGCTGCAGTCGATCGTGTTCCCCGGCATCCAGGGCGGCCCGCTGATGCACGTCATCGCGGCCAAGGCGGTGGCGTTCAAGGAGGCGCTGGAGCCGGCGTTCAAGACCTATCAGCAACAAGTGGTCAAGAACGCCCAGGCGATGGCCAATACCCTCATTGCGCGCGGCTACAAGATCGTCTCCGGCGGCACCGAGAACCACCTGATGCTGGTGGACATGATCGGTCGCGATGTCTCCGGCAAGGACGCCGAAGCTGCGCTTGGCAAGGCGCACATCACCGTCAACAAGAATTCGGTCCCCAACGACCCGCGCTCGCCGTTCGTCACTTCCGGTCTGCGCCTGGGCACCCCGGCGATCACCACGCGCGGTTACCAGGAACAGGACAGCATCGACCTGGCCAACTGGATCGCCGACGTGCTCGACGCGCCAACCGACGAAGCCGTGCTGGCGAAGGTGCGCGATGCCGTGACCGCGCAGTGCAAGCGCTATCCGGTGTATGGCTAAGGTGCCGGGATTGGTGATTCGGGATTCGGGATGCGCTAACGGCGCGTCCTTGCTTGTGCTGTTGCCAATCCCCAATCCCCAATCCCAAATCCCGGACGTCTGATGCATTGCCCCTTCTGCCAGCACAACGATACCCGCGTGATCGATTCGCGGGTGTCCGAAGACGGCACGACGATCCGTCGGCGCCGCGAGTGCGAGGCGTGCGGCGAGCGGTTCAGTACGTTGGAAACGATCGAGCTGAAGCTTCCCACCGTGGTCAAGAGCGATGGTGGACGCGAGGCGTTCGATGCACGCAAGCTGCGCACCAGCTTCGACCGCGCGCTGCAGAAGCGGCCGGTGGCCGAAGAGCAGATCGAGGCGGCGGTGCGCGCGGTGGTGCATCAGCTGCGCATGTCCGGCGAGCGCGAAGTGGGTTCGCTGCGGGTAGGCGAATACGTGATGGTGGAGCTGCGCAAGCTCGATCATGTCGGCTATGTGCGCTTTGCCTCGGTGTATCGCAGCTTTCAGGACGTGGCCGACTTCCGCGAGGAAATCGAAAAGCTCGAACGCGAACTGCCGGTCGGCAGCGAACAACTGCCGCTGCTGGAAGCGGCATTGGAACGCGCCGGCAAACCCGGCAAGCGATGAGCGCGATGCGCATCGCGTGCGTTGCGCAAACGCCGCAGTACCTGCCTGCGATTGCGCAAGCGCATCTACAGGCCTTCGGCGCGCTGCTGCCGGAGTGGAGCATCGATGAGGCGCTGAGCGAACTGCGCAGCCATGCGCGCGATGGCGTCATTCCCACGACCTGGGTGGCGCTGGATCAAACGCAGTGGCTGGGCTCGGTGAGCCTGCTCGAAAACGACGACGCACGCATCCGGCAATGGTCGCCGTGGTTGGCGTCGTTGTACGTGCAGCCGCAGGCGCGCGGGCAGGGCATCGGCGAGGCGTTGGTCGCACACTGTGTGCAGGCCGCCGCGCAGCTGGGCGTGCCGCTGCTATACCTGTATTGCCAGCCGGGCTTGGCGCCGTTCTACCAGCGCTTGGGATGGCAGATACATACCGGGTTCCTGCTGGGCCCGATGCAGATCGTGGTGATGCGCATTGCGCCGGGGGGGCAGCGCAATGCGTGAGGCCACAACGACCGCCAGCGCCGACGACCATCGCTGGATGGCGCAGGCGTTGCGTCTGGCCGAGCGCGGCGCCTACACCACCCGGCCCAATCCGATGGTGGGCTGCGTCATCGTGCGCGACGGCGTCTGCGTGGGCGAGGGCTTTCATCAACGTGCCGGCGGCCCGCATGCCGAAGTCTTCGCGCTGCGTGCAGCGGGTGAGTTGGCGCGCGGCGCCACCGCGTACGTGACGCTGGAGCCATGCGCGCACTATGGGCGTACCCCGCCATGTGCGCTGGCCTTGATCGATGCCGGCGTTGGGCGTGTGGTTGCGGCAATGGCCGACCCGTTTCCGCAGGTCAATGGCGGCGGGTTTGCGCTGCTGCGCGAGGCCGGGATCGAAGTGCTGAGCGGCGTGATGCACGCGCAGGCGCGCACGCTCAACCAGGGATTTCTGTCTCGGGTGGAGCGTGGGCGGCCGTGGCTGCGGGTCAAACTCGGCGCCAGCCTGGACGGACGGACGGCGCTGGCAAGCGGTGAATCCAAATGGATCACCGGAAGTCGCGCGCGTGCCGATGGGCAGCGCTGGCGCGCACGTGCTGGCGCGATCCTGACCGGTGCAGGTACGGTGATGGCCGACGACCCATCCATGACGGTGCGGCTGGGCGAGGACATGCCGGTCGTGCCGCCGCTGCGCGTGGTGCTCGATGCCGGGCTGCGGACGTTGGCGTGCAGGAACATTCGTCAGGGCAATGCGCCAACGCTGTATCTGCATGGCGAAAATGTGGCCGCACCTTCGCTGGACGATGCGCAGTTCCTTGCGATGCCGTTGCACGCTGGACGCTTCGATCTGGCGGCGGTGCTGGCGCTGCTGGCCGAGCGCGGCATCAACGAAGTCCACGTGGAAGCCGGCGCCATGCTGAGTGGTGCGCTGCTGCAGGCCGGACTGGTGGACGAATTGCTGGTCTACATGGCGCCGGTGTTGCTGGGCGACACCGCAAGGCCGCTGGTCGCTGGCCTTGGCATCGAAACGATGGCACAGCGACATGCACTGCAGCTGCTGGATGTGCGCCAGCTGGGGCAGGATCTGCGTCTGCGCTATGCGCCGGCTGTTGCCGGGTGAGAGCTGCATGGCGCCTGCGATGCTGCGCGGCCGTGCTGTTGCGCGCATAAAAAAGGCCCCGCATGCGGGGCCTTGGTGTATCTGCGAGGCGCCGATCAGAAGCTCGCGCGCACGCCGACCTTGTACTGGTTGGCGTTGTCGACGAACTGCGCTTCGGCGACCAGGCCCCAGGTGCGGGTGAAGTTGACCTGGCCACCCAGGGTGCCGACGAACTCACCCTTGTCCACGTCGCTACCGTCGATGTAGCCGGCCTTGATCCAGGCTTCGGTGCGCGGCGAAGGCTTGCCACGCAGGCCCAGGTTGGCCAAGCCCAGGTTGCTCGAGTCCGACGCATCGTCGACCGAACGGCCGCGCAGGCGCAGGTCGGATTCGACCTTGGCGCGCAATACGCTGATGTCGGCGGTGAACTCCACGCGCTCGGTCATTTCTTGGCGGTAGCCGATACCCAACGTGGCCTGCTGCAGCGTGCCCTCGAGCACAAAGCCTCCACCGAGGTTGAAATCCTTGTTGGCGCGCTCATAGCTGGCCAACAGGTAGACCGGCTGGGCAATCTGCCAGGAACCGCGAATGTAGCCGCCGTCGATATCGTCCGAATCGCCATTGACGCTGATTTCGGTACGGTTCCAGCCGCCTTCGACGTAGTTGTAGCTCAAGCCTTCCGCAGAAGCGGCAAACGGTGCGGCAGCCAGCAGGGCAGCCAGAATCAGGGTGTTACGCATTGGATGTCTCTCTTCGAATTGATGTCCGTGTCTCCACCCCGTTGCGAGGTGGAAAAAAACGACGTCTCCCGTCGCGGCGCGTAAATTAACAGATCCTTCACAATCCTGGCTATGGGGGATTTCCCGACATGACGCAGTGTCCTGCCAGCCTTGGCCCACGCTCGGCCATTGCGTCGATGTGCCCTGTTAAACTTTGCGCACCGGTTCGCCGGTACTCACGAACGTCTTCAGGGCGGGGTGCGATTCCCCACCGGCGGTAGGCATGCGCAAGCGTGCGAGCCCGCGAGCGCTTGCACTCCAGGGTTGAGCGGATCAACGCCAAACGCCTGCCGGGCAAGGTCAGCAGATCCGGTCCGATGCCGGAGCCGACGGTATAGTCCGGATGAAAGAAGACGGCCAACGCGCGGCCTTGCGGCTGCGCGCGCGCCTGTTTGCTTTGCCTTGCGGCGTTTTTCGCTCAACTCCTGCGAGAAACGACTAATGTCCATGCACCACCAGCCGCGCTGCGCCGCGGCCTTCCAGCGCTCCATCACGGCAGCCGTGCTGCTGCAAGCGGGGGCACGCTGATGTTCACCGGCATCATTGAAGGCGTCGGCCAACTGGCCGCGCGTCAGCCGCAGGGCGGCGATGTGCGCTTCACCTTCGCCACCGGCACGCTGCCGTTCGAAGCGGTCCAGTTGGGCGAAAGCATCGCGGTCAATGGCGTGTGCCTGACCGTGATCGCATTCGACGCGGCCAGTTTTCAGGCCGATGCCTCGACCGAAACGCTGTCGCTGACCACCCTGGGCGCGTTGCCAGAGGGCGCACTGCTCAATCTGGAACGCGCGATGCGGCCTACCGACCGGCTTGGCGGGCACCTGGTCAGCGGACATGTGGATGGCCTGGGCCAGGTGCAGTCGGTCCATGACGATGCACGTGCGCAGCGTTGGCGGTTTGCTGCGCCGGCGTCGGTGTTGCGCTATGTGGCCAAGAAGGGCTCGATCTGCGTGGACGGCGTGAGCCTCACCGTCAATGACGTAGACGAAGACGGCTTCGAGGTCGCCTTGATTCCGCATACCGTGGCCCACACCGCGTTTGCGCAGACTGCGGTCGGTGCGGCGGTGAACCTGGAAATCGATCTGGTGGCGCGCTATGTGGAACGCCTGCTCGGCACGCGGGGGGCAGCATGAATTTCGCACCCGTTCCGGAACTGATCGAAGAACTGCGCGCCGGGCGCATGGTGGTCATCGTCGATGACGAAGACCGCGAAAACGAAGGCGATCTGATCATGGCCGCCGAGTTGGTCAAGCCGTCTGACATCAACTTCATGGTCACCCACGCGCGCGGGCTGGTGTGCCTGTCGCTGACCCGCGAGCGCTGCGCGCAGCTGGGTCTGGCGCCGATGGTGCGCAACAACACCGCGCAGTTCCAGACCAACTTCACTGTCAGCATCGAAGCGGCCGAAGGGGTGACCACCGGCATTTCGGCCTACGACCGCGCGCACACCGTGCGTACCGCCGTACGCCCGGATGCCCGGCCCCAGGATCTGAGCCAGCCCGGGCATATTTTCCCGTTGATCTCCCAGCCCGGTGGCGTGCTGACCCGTGCCGGCCACACCGAAGCGGCCAGCGACCTGCCGATGCTGGCCGGGCTGGAACCGGCCGGTGTGCTGGTGGAAGTGCTCAACCCGGACGGCAGCATGGCGCGCCGCCCGCAATTGGAAGTGTTCGCGCGCGAGCATGGCCTGAAGATGGGCTCGATCGCCGACCTGATCGCCTATCGGCTTGCCAATGAGCACACCGTCGAGCGCGTGGACGAGCGGCAGATCACCACCGAATTCGGTCCGTTCAAGCTGGTGACCTACCGCGACCGCATCGCGCACGACCTGCACTTTGCGCTGGTGCGCGGTCGCGCCGATCCGCAGACGCCGACGCTGGTACGCGTGCAGGTGGAAAACCCGCTAGCCGACCTGCTGCACTGGCAGCGCGATGACTTCGGCGTGGCAGCCACCGACGCCTTGCGCGCGATCGCCGCCGAAGGGCAGGGCGTGATGGTGGTGCTGTCGGCGCCACGCGACAGCGAATCGCTGCTGGCACGGCTGCGCCAGCAGCCCGAAGCGGCCGCCAATGCCAAGGACGTGAGTCAGTGGCGGCGCAACGGCGCCGGCGCCCAGATCCTGGCCGACCTCGGCCTGGGCAAGTTGCGCGTGCTGGGCACCCCTCGGCGCCAGGTGGGGTTGGCCGGGTTCGGGCTGGAGGTGGTTGAGTATCTGGAATGCCACCCCGGTGAAGGCGTACGCTCGGTGCCGCCGTCTGCCGTTCCCTGAGATGGCTGCGAGCTCACTTGGCCGGTCCCGTTGGTCTGGACTGTCAGTTAGCTGACGGCGCGCGGCTGTCAGCTGCGCGCTGCGTGTGGCGGCGCTGAAGTGGCCCGGGGCCGGCTACCGGTTCCAGCCGTGGCCTGCCCCCGGCCGTTTGCGCAGTGGGCCATTTGCCACGCCCTGTGTTGCTGAAACGCATGGCCGGGTCTGCTTTGGCCGACCCGGCCCACACGCGTCGGCCAGGCCTGGGCCCGGCAGCTGTTAAACTCCCCGCCCCCTCGAGTTGCCGACCCGCATGACCCACTACGAAGGCGATCTTCGCCCCACCACCGCGCGCTTTGCGATCATCGCCAGCCGCTGGAATGCCCGCATCACCGACGTGCTGGTTGCCGGCGCGCGCCAGAGCCTGGCCGGCAACGGTATCGGCGAAGACGCCATCGACGTGATCCGCGTGCCGGGCGCCTGGGAGATCCCGATCGCCGCCAATCGCGTGGCGCAGTCCGGCCAGCACGGCGCGATCATCGCGCTGGGCTGCGTGATCCGTGGCGATACCCGCCACTACGAGCACGTGGCCGACCTGTGTGCCGAAGGCCTGATGAGCGTGCAGCTGCAGACCGGCGTGCCGGTGCTCAATGGCGTGCTGGCGGTCGAACGCGTGGAAGATGCCGAAGCCCGTGCCGGCGGCAGCCACGGCAATAAGGGCGAGGAATGCGCGCTTGCAGCGCTGGAACTGGTGAATTTGATGGAGTTGTTGCCATGAGCAAGCCCGGTGGGCATTCGCGCCACGGCCGTCGCGACGGCATCGACCCGGTGCTGCGCTCGCGCGCACGTCGGCGCGCCTTGCAGGCGGTCTATGCCTGGCAGATCTCCGGCGGCTTCGCCAAGCAGGTGATCGCCCAGTTCGCGCACGAGCAGGCGCACGAAGTGGCCGATCTGGCGTACTTCGAGAACCTGGTTGAAGGCGTGCTGAGCAACCGTGCCGAGCTGGATACCGCGCTGACGCCGTACCTGGATCGCAGCGTGGAAGAGGTTGATGCGATCGAGCGCGCCGTGCTGCGCCTGGCCGCCTACGAATTGCTGTACCGCCAGGATGTGCCGTACCGCGTGGTGATCAACGAAGCGATCGAAACCGCCAAGCGCTTCGGCTCCGAGCACGGCCACACCTACGTCAACGGGGTGCTGGACCGCGCCGCGGTGGAGTGGCGCAAGGTGGAGTCGGGCGCCAGCGGCGCCTGAGCGCCGCGGGAACTGGGGAGTCGGGAATAGGCAATCGTAAGAGCACCGTTTCCGATACCTCACTGAGGCGCTTTTGCGATTCCCGACTCCCTTTTCCCGATTCCCGTCGCCATGCCCGAATTCGATCTAATTGCCCGTCTGCGTGCGCGCATTGCAGCGCGTGCCGATGTGCCGCTGGGCATTGGCGACGATGCGGCGTTGCTGCAGCCGCCGGCCGGCGAGCAGTTGGCGATCACTGCCGATACGCTCAATGCAGGCGTGCATTTTCCGCACGAGACGCGCGCTGACGATCTGGGCTGGAAGACCCTGGCGGTCAATCTCTCCGATCTGGCGGCGATGGGCGCGCAACCGCGTTGGTGCACCTTGTCGCTGTCGTTGCCGCACGACGATGCGGCATGGGTGGATGGCTTTGCCGATGGCTTCTTCGCGCTGGCTGATGCACACGACATTGTGCTGGTCGGTGGCGACACCACGCGCGGGCCGTTGTCGTGCGCGGTGACTGCGATCGGCAGCCTGCCGCCGGGCGCCGCGCTGCGGCGCGATGGTGCGCGCGTTGGCGATGATGTGTGGGTGACCGGCGCGCCGGGTGAAGCCGCCGCCGCGTTGGCGTTGTGGCAGGCCGGCCAGTTGGATGTGACCTGCGCGGCGGCCGACCCGTTGCACGAGCGCTGGCGCGGCCGCCTGCTGCGTCCGCAGCCCCGCGTGCAGGCGGGGCTGCGCCTGCGCGGGCTTGCGCATGCCTGCGTGGACATCTCCGACGGGCTGCTGGCCGATCTGGGGCATCTATGCGAACGCAGCGGCGTGGGCGCGCGCCTGATGCTCGCGGCCTTGCCGGCGATGCCGCGCAGTGCCGGAATCGACGTGGTGCACTGCCTGGGCTGGCAACTCGGCGGTGGCGACGATTACGAGTTGTGTTTCACCGCCGCGCCGCAGCATCGCGATGCCGTGGCGCAGGCAATGGAATTTGCAACGGTGGCTGCAACGCGCATCGGCCAGATTGTCGCCACGCCCGGCGTGGTGGTACACGACGCCGAGGGCAACCCCTGGCACCCACCGCAGCGCGGCTACCAGCATTTCGTCGGCTGAGGCGTGGGGTTGGAGCGTGCAGTGGATGCGGGCAGTGCCGGTGCGCTGCGCTGAGACGACGCTGCTGCGCTGATCGTTGGGTGCCGTAGTGGAGGCGGCGGTGGCGCCTTCTGCGAAGTTGGGTGGAGCGCATTGGAAACAACGGGTGCTGCCAGCCCTCATCCGCCCTCCGGGCACCTTCTCCCGCGAGCGGGAGAAGGCAGCGAACCGGTTTGCCCGGCCGCTCCCGCTTGCGCAAGCAACGAATCCCGAATCCCGAATCCCGGCCCTTGAGCCATACCGTACCGTCTGGTACGTTCGCCCCGTTCTCCCCCGAACCACGGATGCATCGCAGTTGCCGCTGGGCCATCCCGGCCTGGCCTCGCGTGGGAGACAGCAGCATGAGCAAGCGTTGGATCGGGAGCATCGCCGCACTGGCGTTGCTGTTGGCATCGGCGTCGGCCGTGGCAGGCGCCTTCAGCAAGACCTATGAACGCATTCCCGGCTGGGACGGTGCCCAGATGGGCGCATTGGTGTTGGTGCCGCAAGGGCAGGGCGCCGGGCCGTTTCCGCTGATCGTGATGCCGGCCAGCTGGTCGTTGCCCAATCTGGAATATTTGGGGCGCGCCACCCAACTGGCCAGCGACGGCTACGTGGTGGTCAGCTATACCTCGCGTGGATTCTGGGATTCGGCCGGGCAGATCGATATCGCCGGGCCGGACACGGTGGAAGACGTCAGCGCGGTGATCGACTGGGCGTTGGCGCATACGCCGGCCAATCCGAATGCGATCGGTGCGTCGGGCATTTCGTACGGGGCAGGCATCAGCCTGCTGGCAGCCGAGCGCGACCCGCGGATCAAGGCGGTGGCCGCGCTCAGCGGTTGGGCCGATCTGGAAGCGGCGCTATATTCCAATCGCACCGTCAGCCAGCAGGGCGTCGGCCTGCTGGTGGGTGCGGGCGCACTCACCGGCCGGGCCGGCCCGGATCTGGCGCAGATCGGCGCACGCGTGGCGCAAGGCGATTACGATGGCGCGGTGCAGGGCTTCCTGCCGCAGGCCGCCTCGCGCAGCCCTGCGACCGATGTGGCAGCGCTCAACGCGCGTGGGACCGCGGTCTTGTTGGGTAATGCCTTCAACGACGGCCTGTTTCCGCCGAACCAGACCATCGCGTTCTTCAACCAGTTGCGTGGCCCCAAACAACTGCTGCTCAGCCAGGGCGATCACGCCACCGCAGAGCTGCCTGGTGCGTTGGGATTGCCGAATGAGATCTATACCGCGACCACGCGCTGGTTCGATCGCCATCTCAAGCAGGTGCGTAATGGCGTAGATGCCGAAGCACCGGTGCGGCTATCGCCACGTGCCGGGCAATGGCTGGACTATCCGGACTGGGCATCGGTGCAACAGGCAACCACGCAGCTGGGTCTGTCCGCACCAGCCGGCTTGCTGAGCCCCACCGGTGGATTGACCGGCGGGACGTCCAGCGGGTGGCAATCGCGCATCGCCACCGGCGTGCCGACCGTGGCCGATTCCGGGGTGGTGCTGGTCAGCGGTTTGCTGCAAGGCATCGGCCTGCCGGTGAGCACCTCGATTCCGCTGGTCAACCGCGCCGGTGCCGCCGTGTGGGTCGGCTCGCCATTGACCAGCACCCGGCGCCTGACCGGTAGCCCGTCGCTACGCGTGACAGTGGTGCCCAGTCAGTCCAACGTCAGTCTGTTCGCGTATCTGTACCGCATGGATGGCTTGGGCGTCGCGCAACTGATCACGCATGCGCCGTACTCGTTGCGCAATTCCACACCGGGCCGTGCAGTCACCCTGGACTGGCCACTGCAGGCGGCGGCAACCGAGATTCCCGCAGGGCAGCGACTGGTGTTGGTGATCGACACCCGCGACGCGCGCTACACCGATGCCAGCGAGGGCGGTGGCACGGTGACATTCACCTCGCCAGTTGCAGCGCCCTCCGTGTTGAACGTGCCGCTTCGGTAGGGCAGCACGCCGTATCTGCATCGTCCCAGATCGTCCGCCGCGAGACTGGCGAACAGCGGCGGGTGGCGTGCCAGCCGCCGAACCCGCATCTGCATCGGTCACGTCGCGTTCGCCCAGGCGAACGCGATTTCTGGCTGTGCGCGCGGACACGAGGTCGCTTTCGGGAAAGTACGCACGAAGCCTAACTCGATGCCGCTGCTGCGGCACACCGCAGGAGACCCGAGATGCCGATCACCCGAACCGGTCTGCCGCACGCTGTGGCGTCAACCAGCCAAACGCAGGAGACGTCGCAGGCTTCGGCGAGCCAAGGAGTCCTCGACCCAGGCACAGTGCCACCCCGGCGTGCCGAGACGTTCGACGGGCTATCTGCGCTGCCGAATGATCTGCGCCGCGAGATTGCGCAGCGGTGTGGACCGCGCAGCCTTGTGCGCCTGGGCAGCGTCTCGCGGCAGATGGCGGAAGACACCAGGGATGTGCGAGCGTTCCTGACTGCGCGGCCGCGCTATGACCCGAGCTTGGAGTTCGGGGACGTCCATAGTGCAGAAAGCATGCGTGTCGCCCTGGACGAAGTGGCGCATTTCCCCTATCCGGACGATGAGGATCGCAGCGAGCAGATATTGCGCGGATACGGAAGGCTTGCAGCGCGGATTCCATCATTGCCGCAGGCGCAGCGATTTGAGGCGTTTACCGCGGTGTTGAATCACGCCACCCGCCATTCCGGGAATATGGCATTTCGCGTGGTGGCGCGCTTGACGGATGACCTGGGATGCTTGCCCGAGGACCTGCGCGCGCTCGCGTTCCATGCAATCTTGCCCAGTTTGATTGCCACGCGCCGGCAAGCGCTGCAGGCTGCTGCCGGAGCAGCGCACGTTGGCCACATAGGGGCAGTCGCAGAGGCTGATGCAGGGGGCGTGCAAGGTGATGGTGAGCCAGGGCCGCAAGGCGCTGCGGCTCCGGCCCAGGGTGGCGCTGCCGGAGGCATCGGCGGAGCGCTTCCGTTTAATTTGCTGGCATCGGCGATCAGGCATCTGCCCGAGGAGGCAGTCAACCTGGCGATCACCGAGGCTGCTGCACTCCAGACCGGCCCCCGCCTGCTGGCGGAGGTGACCCTACGGCTGCATCTTGTCGGATTGGAGCCGATCCATCGATTCCAGCAAGCGTATGCGCAGCTTGCCGAGCACCTCGCGCGTTCCGGCGATGGAGCCGAAGCCTTGACCCACCTGGTGGCCTTGTTGAACAGACTGCCCGATCCGGGAGTGCGCCAGGCTGCCTTCAGGGAATTGACGCGCGCCGTGCACGCATTGGACAGCACAGAGAGCGGCGCTGCGGTGCTGAGGCGGTTGGCTGGGGCATTGCCGCACCAGCCTGCCGCGGTGCGTTACCTGTGCAGCCTTGATGTGCTTGCAGCGGCGGCGAGCCTCTTCCCGAGCGAGCAGATACCGGTCATTGCCGCCGTCCGTGCGCAGGCTGCTGCGATCCCGAACCAGGCCGCTGAACTTATCGCCAGATGCGACGACGCGATCGCCACGGCCAGCATGATGCTTGCGACTGTGTCGCGCAGGTATATGGACATGTGAGCACTGTTTGATTGAGTGTGGTCTGGTCACGCAGCGGACGCGCGTGCCTGGAGCCCCCCTGTCCGGCGCGACCCTTGAGCAGATGGAACTTCGCAGCGTCGCTGCCATCTGCGTGCCTGCAGCCGGCGCAGCCAGGCAAGCCAACCGTCGGAACGCGCGGCGGGCCATCTGGTTGAGGCGCAGCGCTGGCCCGCGCATTTTATGCGGACTTTACGCAGCGCCGGCGGCAGATCCATAGCGACTTTACGCGGCGCAGGCAGAGACTGCGCAGGTTGGCGGAGCGGTTCCGCCGTGGACGATCCCGATGCATCCCTTGACCTGTCTGCTCCATCGGCGCTGCGCGCACGGTGCGGCAGCGCTTTGCCATGTTGGCACGCACACGCTTCCTACGCCGTTGCACATCGCACTTATCGCGCCGCCGTGCGCGCGTTCGGGGGAGTGACCGACATGCCTGGCTGGTTGTCCCTGTTGTGCGGCGTGGCCGTACTCGTTGCTGCTGCGTATCTGCTGTACGTGGTGCTGCGGCCCGAAGACTTCTGATCCGAGTGCGCCTCAATGACTGAAACTTTTCTTGTGTACGCGCTGGCCATCGTGCTGGCGTGGCCCCTGGGCCGTTATATGGCTGCGGTGATGCGCGGTGCACCGATGCGCGGCGATGCGCTGTTCGGCTGGATCGAACGGCCGTTGTATGCCTTGCTTGGCACGCGTCCGCAGCAGGGCATGTCGTGGCGCGGATACAGCATGGCATTTCTGCTCAGCAACCTTGTCGTTGGCTTGCTGACCTGGGTGGTGTTCATGACCCAGGCATGGCTGCCGTTCAACCCGGATGCCATCCCCAACATGCGGTGGGATACCGCCCTGCACACCATGGTGTCGTTCGTCACCAACACCAATCAGCAGCATTACTCTGGCCAGGCGCAGCTGTCGTATCTGTCGCAGATGACCGGCATCGTCGGCCTGCAGGTGGTGACGCCGATGATGGGCTTGGCATTGGCGGTTGCAACGCTGCGCGCATTGTTCGGTGGGCGTGCCGCCAGACAGGCGTCGATTGCTGCAGCGAATCCGGACACGTCGGCCGTGGCGGAGAGTTCGGAGCCGGAACCGTCGCGTCCGGGGCGCCAGCACAGCGGGTCTGGGTTGGAAGCCCTGCCTGAAGCGGACGTCGGCAATTACTGGGCCGACGTGATTCGCTCCAGCGTGCGCGTGTTGTTGCCGCTGTGCCTGCTGTGGACCGTGCTGCTCGGCTGGCAGGGCGTGCCGTCGACATTACAGGGCGCGGCGACGGCAACGCCATTGGATAGCAGCGCGGGCATGCCCAAGCAGACCATTGCGGTGGGCCCGGTTGCGGCGATGGTGGCGGTGAAACAGCTGGGCACCAATGGCGGTGGCTGGTATGGCCCCAATAGTTCGGTGGCGCTGGAAAACCCAACGCCGTTGAGCAATCTGCTTGAAACGCTCGCGTTGGTCTTGCTGCCGATGAGCGTGGTGTTCATGGTCGGCTACCTGACCGGGCGCAAGCGCCTGACGGCATTGGTGTTCGGCACGATGCTCACGATGTCGGCCGCGTCCACCGCACTATTGCTGTGGTCCGAAGCGCATTCGGCCAGCGCCAACTCGCCAGCGCTGATGGAAGGCAAGGAGGTGCGCATCGGTGCCGATGCCTCGGCATTGTGGGCGGCGTTGACCACGCAGACCTCCAATGGCTCGGTCAATGCGATGCACGATTCGTTGGCGCCGTTGAGTGGCCTGGTCACGCTGGTGGACATGCTGATCAACGCCATCTGGGGCGGTATCGGCTGTGGTCTGCAGCAGTTCGTGGTGTATCTGTTGCTGAGCGTGTTTCTGGCCGGTTTGATGACCGGGCGCACGCCGGAGTTGTTCGGCCGCAAGATCGAATCGCGCGAAGTGCAGTTGCTGGCGCTGTTGATCCTGCTGCAGCCGCTGGTGGTGCTGGGCTTTACCGCAGTGGCGCTGGCTGTCCCGGCACTGACTGCCAATTCCAACCCCGGCTTCCATGGCATCAGCCAGGTGTTCTACGAGTACACCTCTGCATTCGCCAACAACGGTTCGGGTTTCGAAGGCCTGGGCGATGCCACGTACTGGTGGAACCTGAGCTGTTCGGCGGTGCTGGCGCTGGGACGGTATCCGGCGTTGATCCTGCCGCTGATGGTGGCCGCCCGCATGGCAGTCAAGCGGCGTGCGCCGGAATCGGCCGGCAGCCTGCAGGTCGAAACGCCCACCTTTGCGCTGACCCTGATGGCGATCGTGATCGTGCTGACCGTGCTGCAGTTCATGCCGGCACTGGTGCTGGGCCCTATCGCTGAACACCTCGCCCTGGCGGCGTCCTGAGAGTTTTGAGCAATGTCTACGATCGATACGACTGAAAAACGCGAGCGCGGTGACGCAGCGTTGTTCGATGCCGCCGTGCTGGTTGCGGCGATGCGTGCGGCGTTCGCCAAGTTGGCGCCGCGGCATCTGCTGCGCAGCCCGGTGATGGCGGTGGTGATGGGCGGTACCTTGCTGGCGGCGGTGATCACCGCCAGCGGGCATTCGCATGCCGGCTTCGGCTGGGCGGTGACGGCGATCCTGTTCGTCACCGTGCTGTTCGGCAATTTTGCCGAAGCCATCGCCGAAGCGCGCGGTCGCGGCCAGGCTGCATCGCTGCGGCGTGCGCGCAAGGACCTGGTGGCACGCAGGGTGGAAACCGCACTCGGTGGCCGAGAAACGCGTGTGCCGGCAGCGGAGTTGCGTCCGGGCGATTACGTCATGGTATCCGAAGGCGAATTCGTGCCGGCCGATGGCGAGATCGTGCGCGGTGTGGCCACCATCAACGAAGCGGCGGTCACCGGCGAATCGGCACCGGTACTGCGCGAGGCCGGCACCGATCGCAGCGGCGTGATCGGCGGCACGCGCGTGCTCTCCGACGAGATCGTGTTCAAGGTCACCGCCGAACCGGGGCACAGCTTCCTCGATCGCATGATCGCGTTGGTGGAAGGTGCCAACCGGCAAAAGACACCGAACGAAATCGCGCTGACCTTGTTGCTGGCCGCGATGACGCTGACGTTCTTGATCGTGGTGGCATCGTTGCCGGCGATCGCGGGCTTTGTCGGCGTCACGCTGGATCCGCTGCTGCTGATCGCGTTGCTGGTGTGCCTGATCCCGACCACCATCGGCGGGCTGTTGCCGGCGATCGGTATCGCCGGCATGAACCGCGCGCTGTCGGCCAATGTGCTGGCCAAATCGGGCAAGGCCGTGGAAGTGGCCGGCGACGTGGATGTGCTGCTGCTCGACAAGACCGGCACCATCACATACGGCGACCGCCAGGCCACCGCATTCCATCCGCTGGCAGGCGTCGACCGTGCGCAACTGCGCGATGCGGCCATGCTCGCTTCGCTGGCCGACCCCACGCCGGAAGGCAAGTCCATCGTCAAGCTGGCGCGTCAGCAAGGTGCGGTCGCAGTGGAAGCCGAGGGTGGGCATTTCATTGCGTTCACCGCGCAGACGCGCATGTCCGGCGTGGATATCGGTGGGCGCAGCATCCGCAAGGGCGCCGGCGATGCGATCGTGGCGTATGTGCAGGCGCAGGGCGCAACGGTCTCGCCGGAATTGCAGGGCCGTATCGAGGACGTCGCACGTGGCGGTGCCACGCCGTTGGTGGTGGCCGAAGGCCGTCATGTGCTCGGTGTGGTCGAGTTGAGCGACGTGGTCAAGCAGGGCATCAAAGAAAAATTCGCGCAGCTGCGTGCGATGGGCATCAAGACCGTGATGATCACCGGCGACAACCCGCTCACCGCGGCGGCGATCGCTGCCGAAGCCGGCGTGGACGACTACATCGCCCAGGCCCGCCCGGAAGACAAGCTGGCACGCATCCGTGCCGAACAGACGGGTGGACGGCTGGTGGCGATGGTCGGCGACGGCACCAACGACGCCCCGGCGCTCGCGCAGGCCGATGTGGGCCTGGCAATGAACTCCGGCACCCAGGCGGCCAAGGAAGCCGGCAACATGGTGGATCTGGATTCGGATCCGGCCAAGTTGCTGGCGGTGGTGGAAGTGGGCAAGCAGCAGCTGATCACGCGTGGCGCGTTGACCACCTTCTCGCTGGCCAACGACGTTTCCAAGTACTTCGCGATCCTGCCGGCGCTGTTTGCAGCCGCCATCCCGTCGATGGCAGCGCTCAACGTGATGCAGCTCTCCAGTCCGCGTCATGCGGTGCTGGCGGCCTTGATCTTCAATGCGTTGATCATTCCGGCATTGATTCCGCTGGCGTTGCGCGGGGTGCGTTTTCGTCCTTCCAGTGCCACCGCGCTGCTGCGCCGGAACATGCTGATTTACGGCGTGGGCGGCGTGTTGCTGCCGTTCGCGGCGATCAAAGTGATCGATCTGGCGCTGGTTGCCGTCCTCGGTGCCTGAGCCACGCGTGATGCCCCTTTCTACTTCCGGGAACATGTCCATGTCTTCTTCCTTGCCATTACGCGACGGCGGCGTTGTGCGCGGTTCGCTGATGCTCGCGGTGTTCATCTTGTTCGGATTGGGCCTGGCCTACTCGCTGATCGCCACCGGCATCACCGGTGCGCTGTTCTCCGAGCAGGCCACCGGTTCGCTGGTGCGCGTCGATGCGCGCGTGGTTGGTTCGGCCTTGGTGGCCCAGCCGTTCACCGATGCGCGCTATTTCCAGCCGCGTCCGTCGGCCGCCAAGTACGACCTCACCGCCGCGGCCGGCAGCAACCAGGCCCGCTCCAATCCCGATTTGCTGGCCCGTATCGCGGCCACGCGTGCACAAGTGGCCGCACGCGACGGCATCGCCCCTGAAGCCGTACCGGGCGAGCTGCTGACCCAATCCGGCAGCGGCCTGGACCCGCACCTGAGCCCGGCCGGCGCCCAGGTGCAGATCCGCCGGGTGGCCGCCGCACGCGGCTGGCCCGAACAACGCGTTGCCGCCCTGGTGCAGGCGGCGACCGAAGCGCCCCAGTTCGGGCTGCTTGGGCAGCCGCGGGTGAATGTGTTGGCTTTGAACCTCGCGTTGGATGAGGCCGGGGGCCGGAACCCGGAACCGGGGACCCGGGAAATGCCGAAGCAGTAACTGCAGGATTACGCATTTGCTTGTTGCCAAGCGCACTACCTGCAAACGCAGTCATCATGCAGCATTGCGCGGTAGGCTCTTCCGGGTCCCGGGACCCGCTTCGCCCACTCCCAATTCCCGACTCTCCATTCCCGCATGTCCGATGCCCGCACCCAGCAAGCCGATGCCCTGATCGGCGAATTACAGCGCGAACATGGTGGGCGGCTGACGGTGTTCCTGGGCGCCGCGCCCGGAGTCGGCAAGACCTACGCCATGTTGTCGCGGGCGCGCGAGCGCCTGCGCCAGGGCATGGATGTGGTGGCCGGCGTGGTGGAGACGCACGGGCGCAGCGAAACCGCGGCGCTGCTGGAAGGCGTGCCGCTGCTGCCGCGCGCCCGGGTCAGTTACCAGGGCCGCATGCTGGAAGAACTGGATCTGGATGCACTGCTGGCACGCAAACCGCGGCTGGCCCTGATCGACGAGCTGGCGCACCGCAACGTGCCCGGCAGCCGCCATGAGCGGCGCTGGCAAGACATCGTGGAGTTGCTCGATGCCGGCATCGACGTCTACACCACGGTCAACATCCAGCACCTGGAAAGCCTCAACGACATCGTGCTGCGCATCACCGGCGTGCGCGTGTCCGAGACCGTGCCCGATGCCGTGTTCGACCGCCTGCGCGACATCGTGCTGGTGGACCTGCCGCCACGCGAACTGATCGAGCGCCTGCAGCAGGGCAAGGTGTATCTGCCCGAGCAGGCCACGCAGGCGTTGCAGGCGTTTTTCTCGCCTTCCAACCTCACCGCTTTGCGCGAGCTGGCGATGCAGACCGCTGCCGACCGCGTCGACAGCGATCTGCGCGATACCCAGGCCGCGCGCGGCTTGCCTGGCACCGCTGCGTTGCGACGCCGCGTGGTGGTGGCCATCGATGGCCGTGGCAGCTCGGATTATCTGGTGCGCGTGGCGCGGCGCCTGTCGGAGCGGCGCGATGCACCGTGGACGGTGGTCACCGTCCAGACCCGCACCGTGACCGATGCGGCCTGGCAGCTGGAAATCGATCGCGCATTCGCGCTCGCCCATCGTCTCGGTGGCGACAGCGCGCTGCTGCACGGCACCAACGTGGCCGATGCCTTGCTGGATTTCGCTTCGCAAAACGGCATTTCCACCCTGGTGCTGGGGCGCACCCGCGAGCGCCCGCTGGCGCGCATGTTCAACCGCACGTTGACCCAGCAATTGCTGCAACGTGGCGCGCATTACGAATTGGTCATCGTCAGCTCCGCCGATGCGCGCGCACGTGCGCGCCAGCGCTGGCGTAACCCGCGCCAATGGCTGCAGCGTTACGACATGGCGTTCGCTGCGATCGCGGCAGCCAGTGCGGTGGGGGTGGCGTGGTTGCTGCAACGCTGGACCGATATCGACGACCTGTCGATGGTGTTCATTGTCGCGGTGGTGCTGGTGGCCTCGCGCACACGCATGGCTGCGGCGGTGGTTGCCGCATTGCTGAGTTTTGTCGCCTACAACTTCTTCTTCATCGAACCGCGTTTCACCTTGCAGATCAGCGCGCGCCAGGGCGTGGTGACGGTGTGCATGTTCCTGATCGCCGCGTTGGTCGCCGGCCGGCTGGCCTCGCGCCTGCGCAGCCAGGTACTGGCCTTGCGCGCGGCCAATGCGCATGCCAACGCCTTGCAGGCGCTGGGCCGCCAGCTCAGCACCGCGGCCGATCTGGGGCAGGTGCTGGAAGCCGGCCGTCGCGCGCTGACCACTGCGCTGGATGCCGACGTCTGGCTACGCCTGGAGCAGCGCGAAAGCGACGCACCCGCCAGCTTCGGTGCGCTCGATCGCAGCGCCGCAGACTGGACCCAGCGCCACGGCCAACCGGCCGGCCGCTTCACCGATACCCTGGCTGGCGCGCAATGGTGGTGCCTGCCGGTGCGCCACGAGCGCGGCACGCTGGGTGTGGCCGCGCTGCGCTTTCGGCAGACCCTGCAACGGCCCGGCCTGGAACAACGCCGCCTGGCCGAAGCGATGGTGGAAGACATCGGCCAGGCCGCGCTGCGCACGCGCCTGGTCGCCGATCTGGAAGGCGCACGCGTCAGCGGCGAAACCGAGCGCCTGCGTTCTGCCTTGCTCTCGTCGGTCTCGCACGATCTGCGCTCGCCGCTGGCCTCGATGATCGGCTCGGCCAGCAGCCTGGCCAGCTACGGCGATGCGATGGACGCGCACGACCGCCACAGCCTGCTCGACACCATCCAGCTCGAAGGCGAGCGACTGGATCGCTACATCCAGAACCTGCTCGACATGACCCGGCTCGGCCACACAGGCCTGACCTTGAATCGCGACTGGATCGGCGTCGATGAATTGATCGGCTCGGCCACCCGCCGCCTGCAGCGCTACCAGCCGGAGGTGCGCCTGCAACTGGACCTGGCCGCCGACCTGCCGGCGATCTGGGTGCACCCGGCGCTGGTGGAACAGGCCATCTTCAACGTGCTGGAAAATGCGGCGAAATTTTCGCCAGCCGGCGTGCCGGTGACCGTGCACGCGCAGCTGCGCGCCGGCGCGCTGCAGATCGACATCGGCGACCAGGGGCCGGGCATTCCCGAAGACGAGCGCGCGCGAATCTTCGACATGTTCTACAGCGTGGAGCGCGGTGACCGCGGGCGCAACGGCACCGGCTTGGGTCTTGCCATCTGCCAGGGCATGATCGGCGCGCACGGGGGCAGCGTGGAGGCATTGGCAGGCGCGCATGGTCACGGCACCACAATCCGCATTACGCTGCCGTTGCTCGTTCCCGCCGCGCCACCTCGCCCCGATGCCGACTGACCTCACCGCCATCCCGCCCGCCCGCGTGCTGATCGTCGACGACGAGCCGCAGATCCGTCGTTTTCTCGACATCAGCCTGCGTGCGCAGGGCTATCGCGTGCTGCAGGCCGGCACCGGCGAAGAAGGCCTGGCCTTGCTGGCCGGGCAGGGCGCCGAATTGGTGGTGCTGGACATCGGCCTGCCCGATCGCGATGGGCATGAAGTCCTGCGCGAGATCCGCCAGTGGTCCAACGTGCCGGTGATCATGCTCACGGTGCGCGCCGGCGAAACCGAAAAGGTCGCCGCGCTCGATGCCGGCGCCAACGACTACGTCACCAAGCCCTTCGGCGTGCAGGAATTGATGGCCCGCATCCGCTCGCTGCTGCGCCAGGCCGGCGCCGGCAGCACGGTGGAAGAAAGCGTGTTCGACGACGGCCGGCTGCATATCCATCTGGGCCTGCGCGAGGTCACCCTGCACGGCGAGGCCGTGCCGCTGAGCCGCAAGGAATACGCCTTGCTCGCACTGCTGCTCAAACACGCCGGCCGCGTGGTCACCCAGCCGCAGTTGCTGCGCGAGGTGTGGGGCCCCACCCACGAAGAAGACACCCACTACCTGCGCATCCTGGTCGGCAAACTGCGCCAGAAACTGCAGGACGACGCCGCCGACCCGCACTACATCGTCACCGAGCCGGGCGTGGGGCTGCGGTTTATCGGAGTGATGCGTTGAGCGTATCTGGTGCGCCGGAGGTGGATGACTGCGTGTATCAGGGGACGCGTTGCTGCCGGTAATCGACGATGCCTTCGACGTACAGGATCATCTGCGCACACAGTTGCAGTCCGTGGTACCAGGGAAGGAAGTCATTGAGGGGAAGTCCAGCCATTGCAGCGTCGATGGTAAAGCTGCGCCATCGGACGGGAAGCTTGCTTCTCTTGCCGAAGTTCCAGATGTTGTTGTGGCTGAAGGCGTTGCGCAGGTGCATCGCGAAGGCGAACCAGTCCTGGTCGCGCAACTGGGTAAACTCGTTCTTTGCCGTAGCGTAATCCCCGGTGGCGGCCACGCTCTCCGAGAGCATGCGCGCATAGGCCGCGTCCATCGTCGACCGAGCCAGGCCGGCCTGCACGGCAGCGTTGAAGCGGATACGGTAACCATTGCCTGCCGGCCCTGGTGAGGCATCGTCCTGGGTAATGGTGAAGCCCGACTCGGTGATATGGATGCGATGCCGCGCTATTTCCGGACCGGTTTCCGGCGAGGTCAGCAGCGCATAGCCAGCGGCGCTGTAGTGAAACGCATCGCGTGCGATGAGCAGCCGTTCCATCGCCTGGTTGCGGTATGGATCGAGTGCTTTCTGAAGCAACTGACTCATGGTGTGGGTCTGCATCGGACTATCGCCCGGCAGGCGAGTGGGGCAACACCTTCCCCGGATTCAAGATGCCATCCGGATCCAGCGCGGCCTTGATCGCGCGCATGGCCGCCAGCGTGGCTGGATTGAACGCCTGGCTCATGAAATCGCGCTTGGCCACGCCGATGCCGTGTTCGCCGGAGAGCGTGCCCTCCAGCGCCAGCACCAGCGTAAACAGCCGTGGCAGGGCGGCGTGTGCGCGGGCATCTTCGTCGGCATCGGCCGGGTCGTACATGATGTTGACGTGCAGGTTGCCGTTGCCGGCATGGCCGAAGGCGACGATGGGCAGCGCGAATTCCGCAGCGAGTGCTTCCACGCCGGCGACGAGTTCGGGAATGCGCGACACCGGCACCACCACGTCCTCATTGATCTTGCCCGGCTTGATGGTGCGCAAGGCCGGCGACAAGGCACGGCGTGCGGCCCACAACCTGTCGCGCGCGCTGCCATCGGCGGCCACGTCCAGGCCCAGTACGCCCTGGCCATCGGCCGCCTCGTGCAGGGCTTGCAGCGCGTAGGGCAAGGTGTCGTGATCGCCGTCGGCTTCGATCAACAGCATGGCGCCGGCGTCGGGTACGTCGCTGCCATTGCGGCGTAGCAGCGCAATCGCGCTGGCATCCATGAATTCCAGCATGGTCGGCGTGGTCGGTTGCGCCATCAGCCGCGACACTGCGGCTGCGGCGCTGGAGGCATCGCGATACAGCGCGCGCAGGCCGGCTTGCGCGATTGCACGCGGGGTCAGCTTCAAGGTCGCCTCGACGATGATCGCCAGGGTGCCCTCGCTGCCCACCAGCAAGTGGGTGAGGTCGTAACCGGTGGAATTCTTGGTGTACGCACCGCCGCAGCGGATCACCTCGCCGGTGCCAGTGACGGCCACCAGGCCGAGCACGTTGTCGCGGGTGGCGCCGTATTTCACCGCGCGCGGGCCGCCGGCGTTGGTGGATAGATTGCCGCCGACGCTGCAGATCTCCGCGCTGGACGGATCCGGCGGCCAGAACAATCCGTGCGGCTGCAGCGCCTGCTGCAGGTCGCCATTGAGCACGCCCGGTTGCACCACCGCGCAGCGGTCTTGCGGACGCAGTGCCAGGATCTGGTTCATGCGCGCCATCGACACCACCACGCCGCCGGAAAACGGCACCGCCGCGCCGGTGGTGCCGGTGCCGGCGCCGCGCGCCACGATCGGCACGCCGTGCGCACGGCACGCCTGCACGATCGCCACCACCTCATCGGTGTCGCGCGGCAACGCCACTGCGGCAGGCAATGCCCAGCGGCGCGAATCGTCTTCGCCATAGCGGCGGCGCGCATCGTCGCCGGTCAACCAGCCATCGGTACCCAGGCGCGTGGCCAATACCTCGGCAAGTGCGGTGGGAAGTACATCGGTCATGACTTGCGATCCTGTGGTGCCGCGCGCTGGATGCATTTCCACCCCAGCACGGCGACGGTGAGCGGCAGCCAGACCCAGCGCAGCTCGGAGAGCAGCGTGCTCAGGCCACGCGCATTGAAGAAGCCGGTGGCAAATGGCGACACCCGGATCGGCCGCCATGGTGCGAACCAGCGCGTCTGGCTCCACGGCCAGCCCAGTGCCACGCCCAGGCCGCCGGAAGTCATCGCATCCAGCAGCGGGTGCGAGGCGGCACAGACGAACAAAAACACAGACGCCTGCACGGCATCCGCGCGCAACAGGCGATGTGACGCAACGCCGAGCAACCCCACGATTGCGGCGAACAACAGCGAGTGGCTGGCACCGCGATGACCAAACGCATCGGCGTAGGGAATGTGCAGCGCGAACGCCAGTACATCGGCATCGGGCAGCATCGCCGCCGCCACGCCGGCCGCGAGCAGGCGTGGCGAGATGCGGCCGCGTTCACTGGCGCACCACAGCGCCAATGGCACGGCTGCGTGGGTCATGACGGTTGGCATAAAAAACGTTGGCGTGAGCGTAGGTGGCGGTCAGCAATCGTCGGCGCGGAACGCGTCGCGGATCCAGTGCAATACCGGCGGTTCGCCGCTGGCATCGACCACATCGAAGCGGCACGGCAGCGCGGCCAGGGTCGGGTGGGCGCCAAGAAACAACTGCGCGGCCAGCAGCAGCTTGCGACGTTTGCGCCAGTCCACCGATGCCGCACCGCCGCCGAAGCGGTCGTCGCGCCGGTAACGCACTTCCACAAATACCAGCGCTGGCCCGTCGCGCATCACCAGATCCAGTTCGCCGCCACGGTAGTTGGCATTGCCAACCACCAGCCGCAGCCCGGCCTGCTCCAGCAACGCGCGCGCGGCCGCCTCGACCGCCGCACCACGCTGCTGACGCGCTGCCGGCATGGCTCAGCGGCCGTCGGCGATCGGCGTCGGGCGGCCGCCGCTGAAGGTGGACCAGGCCGGCGTGCGCAACACATTGCCGAAGCCATCCAGGTGCAGGGTGCCGGTGGCGCCGCGCAGGCCGCCATCGGTGCCGGTGGCGAGTTTTTCCAGGTACGCAGTGATCTTCCAGGCGTCGTAGCCGAACGCGAACAGGCGGGCGGCCGGGCCGCGTGCGCTGGGCAGGGTGCTGGCCACCTGGCTGACCGCCGGCAGGCCGGATACGCCCAGGGCGGTCCAGGTTTCGCTCGGGTAGACGATGCCATCCAGCGCCAGATCGTCTTCGACCTTGCCGGTGCCGGCCACCAGTTGCGAGGTACCCACGCGCGATTTGCCGGCGAACCCGGCCAACGCCAGCTGCGGCGCCAGCGCACGCGCAGTATTGCCGCGCACTGCCAGAAACACTGCATCGGCAGTGCCGTAATTGCGCAACTGCGCACCGATATCGCCCGGCGCATCGGCCACGCTGATGCTGCCGGCCACCGTGCCGCCGCGTTCGCTGAAACGGTCGTGGAAGGCCTTGATGGTGCGCTTGCCGTTGTCGTCGCTGGTGCCGACGATCAGCACGTTGCGGCGTTCGCGCGAGAGCAGGTATTCGGCGGCCATGATGCCGTCGTCTTCCGGCGCCAGCGAGAAGCCTGCGCTGCCGGTGGGCGGGGCCTTGTTGTCGGTGGGGCGGTTGAGCGCCAGCACCGGCACCGCCAACTGGCCGCGCGCAAACAGCGCGCTGACCTCGTCGCGCCCCAACGGGCCGACCACGTAATCCACCCCGGCGTTGACCGCCTTGTCGTAGGCGGCATTGGCGCCGGCCGGGGTGCCGGCGGTGTCGAAGAACTGCACTTCCGGGCGGCGGCGGGTTTCGGCGTAGTAGCCGGCCAGCAGGCCATCGCGTACCGGCGCGGCGGCGGTGGCCAGGTTGCCGGTGATCGGCAGCAGCACGCCCAGCTTGACCGGTGGGCGGTAGCCATCGCGCTCGGCCGGCGGGCGTTTGCTCGTGTCGAAGCCCCACTGTGCATCGCGCTCGAAGGCGCGCGGCAACGCCAGGCCACGGCTGATCAACGCGCGCCCGGCAAAGTTGTACAACGGGTCGCCGGCCGGCAGTGCCGCGGTGCGGCCCTTGAGGGTGGCGTCGTCGAGCGCGGCAAGCAGGCGCACGATCGCGCGCTGGTTGTCGCTGCGCACGGTGCCGGTCAGGCTGGCATCGGCACGCGCGCGGTCGGCTGCGGCGCCGAACAGGTCGCCGGTGGCTTCCAGCGCCGCAGCGCGTGCCACCAGCCAGCGCGTCTGCAGCGGCTGGGTCAGCCCCTGCGGGCTGTCGCCCAGGGCCTGCAACGCCTGCGCGCCCTGCTTGTCGAGCACCGCCAGCTCGCCGGTGAGCAGCCCGAAGCGAGCCCGCTCCTCGCCGCTCAGGTGGCGTGGGTTGACCTGCGCCAGCAGCGTGCGGGCCCGCGCATCGTCACCGGCGTCGTGCCAGCCGAACGCCGCGGCCGCCAGCAACCGGCTGCGCTGCGCGCCGCTGGCACTGGCGGCTTCGGCTTCCAACTGCTGCGCGGCGTCGCGCGGTTTGCCCTGATCCAGCAGTGCCAGCGCTGCGCTCTGCGTCGGCGAGGCGGTCGGCGTGACGCTGCTGGTGGCGCAACCTGCGGCCAGCATCACCATCAGCGAAAGGGCAGAGATCCTTGCAACACGCTTGTTCATTTCAGATCCATTGGACAGGGGCCGCCGGGGCGGACCGTTAAAAACGCTACGATTCTACCCTTTGCCCCCGGAAAACCGCTGATGACGTCCCCTGGAACCCTGCACGTGGTCGCCACGCCGATCGGCAACCTGGCCGACCTGTCGCCGCGCGCGCAGGAGGTGTTGCGTGGCGTGGCCGCGATCTGCGCCGAAGACACGCGCCATACCCGCCAGTTGCTCGGCCATTTCGGCATCGACCGCCCGCTGCTGGCGCTGCACGACCACAACGAAGACGCCATGTCCGAACGCATCGTGGCGCGCCTGCGCGAAGGCGAGTCGCTGGCCATCGTCAGCGACGCCGGCACCCCGTTGGTGAGCGACCCCGGTTTCAAGCTGGTGCGCGCCGCCCGTGCGGCCGGCATCAAGGTCAGCCCGGTCCCGGGCGCCTGTGCGGCGATCGCCGCGCTCAGCGTGGCCGGCCTGCCCAGCGACCGTTTCGGCTTCGAGGGATTTCTGCCGGCCAAGAGCGCCGCCCGCCGCGAGCGCCTGGCGCGGCTGGCCGGCGAGACCCGCACCCTGGTGTTCTACGAGTCGTCCCACCGCATCGTCGAATCGTTGGCCGACCTGCGCCTGGCCTTCGGCGATGACCGCCCGGCGGTGATCGCCCGCGAGCTGACCAAACTGTTCGAAACCGTGCTCGACGGCAGCCTGGCGCAGCTGCAGGCCCAGGTCGAAGCCGACGACAACCAGCGCAAGGGCGAGTTCGTGGTGATGGTGCAGGGCGCCGCCGACGCTGCCGACGGCCAGCTCGCCGAAGGCCGCCGCGTCTACGCCAAGCTCGCCGAGCACCTGCCCCCGTCCACCGCCGCCAAGCTCGCCGCCGAGCTGACTGGCGCGCCGCGGAAGGCGTTGTATGGCGGCTAATGCGGTCATTGCAGGAGCGTGCCTGGACGCGACGGTGGTGGGTCGGTACCCCCTTTCGCGCACGGGTGCGCTCCTACAAGGCAATGGCCAGCGTGAAATCGCCGCGCCGTTTTGCACTGCAGCGATAGCGTAGAATGCGCCCCGGCGGAGTCGGCCAGACAGTCGCGTCACTCGCAAGAGTGCCGAGGAAAGTCCGGGCTCCATAGGGCAAGGTGCCAGGTAACGCCTGGGCGGCGCAAGCCGACGGACAGTGCAACAGAAAGATACCGCCTACGTTCCCTTCGGGGAGCCGGTAAGGGTGAAATGGTGCGGTAAGAGCGCACCGCGAGTCCGGTAACGGACCGGCACGGCAAACCCCACCTGGAGCAAGACCAAATAGGGATCCATTGGCGTGGCCCGCGCTGGATCCGGGTAGGTTGCTTGAGCGCTGCGGTGACGTAGCGCCTAGACGAATGACTGTCCACGACAGAACCCGGCTTATCGGCCGGCTCCGCCGCCTTCGTTCGGGCGTTCGCCCTTCTCGAAGGCGCCCACGCTTTGTACCGCAGCAGGCGATACAAAACGCGGGTCCCGCTCCGGGCATTCCACATCCCCGCGGCTGTCGCCGCGCCCCCTTGACTCAAGGGGGCTTGCAGGTAGGCAGTTGGTCGAGGCGTAGGTCGTTGGTCGAGGCTCTCGCGACGCGTCGCCGCCTTCATTCGGGCGTTCGCCCTTCTCGAAGGCGCCCACGCTTGGTACCGCTGCAGGCGGTACAAGACGCGGGTCCCGCTCCGGGTCTGCCACATCCCCGCGGTTGTCGCCGCGCCCCTTGATTCAAGAGGGCTTGCACTCGGTAAGTTGTCTGGTGCTTTCGGCTGTCTGCGATCAATGCGATTGCTGCTTCGATCTTTACTGCTTGGCTTGGGCTTTGCCCTCGCGGCGAACGCTGTGTGCGTTGCTGCGGCCTTGCTTGACGCGTTTTTCTGTTTTGCGCTTAACCGAACGAGCGGGTGAATAGCTCGTCCAGGGCGTCGATGATGATCTGGCCTTGGTCCTTCAATGTGCCGGCAGGTTTGTTGAGCACGGCCAGCGGCACCGAGGTCATTTCCAGAGGCTGCAGGATGACGCTGTGGCCGGCGACGGTGAGTTCCGGGGTGAAACGGGATGGGGTCGGGGAGTGGCCGGACTTGATGACCAGGGGCACGACGACGCGGCGAGGAGAGGCGTCGAAGATCTTCGACTGGACCACCACCACGTACGGGATGTTCTTGTTCTGGCCGACATTGGCGTAGACATCGAACTGGCCGGTCATAGCGTGGAGAACTCGTCGGCGAAGGAGCCGTGCGCTTCAGTGAAGACCTTCCATTCGCTCGCGGCGCGTTGCAGCTCAACCGCTCTGGCGCTGTGGTTGTCGCGTTCCTTGGTGACGTACTCGGCCAGCAACTCTTCCACCTTTGCCGAAAGGTTGCCAGTCATCGCGCGGGCTTGCGCCGCCAGGTCGGCATTGATGGTCAGATTCAGCGGCTTCTTCTGCGCTGAAACGTCGTAATAGCGATTCATGCGTTGGCTCCTGGTTTATGCGCACGCTATGCGCATGATTGTGGCTTGTCAACGCGAGCCAGGGATCTCCAGGCGTGTCTCGCCCTGGAAACTCCCATTCGGCCCGAAGCGTCGTTCGTGGATGAAGCCGTGGCCGTGATGGTCTGCCGCAACGATGGTGCTGGCGCGGGTGCCGTAGCTGGGGCCGCTGATGAAGGCGGCCGAGAGCAGGCGTTCGGTGGGCAGGTCCACGCCGGTCTGCGGTAGCGCAGCGTCGGGGGCGATGGCCGGGTTGCCCAGGGCGGCCCACAGCGGCTGCAGGTCTTCCTCGCCACTGGCGCACCAGCGGTGCAGCACCCTGGTCAGCGCGGCGGTCTTGGGCCACGGCGCATCCAGCGGTCCGTTGGACATGCCATGGATGCCCGCAGCCAGTCGCCGTGCCAGCGGTGGGTGGTTGCTCAGGTGCTCGCAACGGTCGGCGTCGCACAGCAACAGGTTGAAAGGTGGGAACTCGTGGGCGGCACCGGCCAGTGCGTTGCCGTAGGCAGTAGCGCTCAGGCTGCCGGACAGATAGTCGGCGATCAGATGCCCGCGCGAGCGCCCCGAGGCCGTGGCGAGCGGGTCACGCACGTTGGTGACCACCGCAGCGCGTCCGTCCCGACCCAGGCCAACCCAACTGCCACCGGAGCGTAGGTCGCGGCCGGCCAGCATGTTGTCGGCCGGCGCCGCCCAGCGCGCCAGTGCCGCAGTGGGACGTTCATGGAATTCGTCGCGGTTGCCCACCAGCAGCAAACGCCAGCGCGGGTGGGCTTTCCAGGCGAGAGCGACCAAGCACATGCCGCCGATTGTCATCTTGTTTGCGCAGTTGGGATACGTAGCTGGCGCAATGTGAAGTGAGACGGCAGTCGGGTTTACATGGCCTTCACCGCCCTGAATTTCCGTTCAATCTCAAAATATGAGACGAAACAGCAACTTGTGGATAACCTTTGAACAAGTCTCTAAAGAGTGCCGCAACTCATTGATGCAACTGGCGATTTGTGGTCTTGAAAACTGTTGACAACCTTTGGCGCACTGCTAAGGTGGGCAACGGAGGGAAAACCAGGTGTTTTGTGGTTTTTCGTGGTTCAATGATCCCCCAGCGGGTATTCGAGGTTGCATTCGGTGTTTCAGGGCGAGACTGCCATCACGGTGGACGACAAGGGGCGTATGGCGGTGCCAACCGCATACCGCGACCTCGTTGCGCGTGTCAGCGGCAATCGCCTGGTCCTCACCTACAACCCCTTCGAAGCCGGATGCCTGTGGCTATATGCGGAAAAGGAGTGGGAGCGGGTGCGCGACGACGTGATGTCCAAGCCCAATACCCAGCGCGTGGTCCGCACGCTGCAACAGAAGCTGGTGGGTTCATCCGCCGTGCTGGAGCTGGACGCCAACGGCCGTCTGAGCATTCCGGCCAGCCACCGCAATGCGGTGGGCATCGAAAAAAAGGCCGTGCTGCTGGGCATGGGCGACAAGTTCGAACTCTGGAGCGAGCAGGCACATCGCGCACTGATCCAGCAGACATTGTCTGACGGGGATCTGGGCGATGAATTGCTCGATCTCAGGTTGTGAGCCGGGGTGCCCGGATGCGCGGTGAAGCGCAGCCCGGTCACCCGGTGTCGCAGCCGCCGGCGGCGCATGTGCCGGTGCTGTACACGCAGGTTCTGGATGGCCTGCAAGTGACCGAAAACGGAACGTATCTGGATGGCACGTTCGGGCGTGGCGGGCACGCACGCGGCGTGCTGGAACACCTTGGCCCGGGAGGTCGACTGCTGGTGATGGACAAGGACCCCGAAGCGATCGCAGTGGCCGAACACAGCTTCGGTGGCGATGCGCGCGTGTCCATCCATCGCGGCAGTTTTGCCGGACTCGGCCAGGTGGTGGCCGCGGCCACCGTCGACGGCATCCTGCTGGACCTGGGCGTGTCTTCGCCGCAGCTGGACGTGGCCGGGCGCGGTTTCAGTTTCGGCAAGGACGGCCCGCTGGACATGCGCATGGACCCGGACAACGGCCAGAGCGCGGCGCAGTGGCTGGCGCAGGTCAGCGAGCGCGAGATCGCCGATGTGCTGTGGACCTATGGCGAAGAACGCCAGAGCCGCCGCATCGCGCGCGCCATCGTGGCGCGGCGCGCCGAACAGCCGCTGCTGCGCACTGCACAACTGGCCGACCTGATCGCGTCGGTGATGCCGCGCGGCGACAGCAAGACCCACCCGGCCACACGCAGCTTCCAGGCCATCCGCATCCACATCAACCGCGAGCTGGCCGATCTGGAAGCCGGGCTGGACGCCGCCCTGGACGCGCTCAAGCCGGGCGGCCGACTGGCGGTGATCAGCTTCCATTCGCTGGAAGATCGCATCGTCAAACAATTCATGGCCCGCTATGCCAAGGCCCCGCCGAGCAACCGCCGCTTGCCCGAAGCCCAGCCGTTCGTTCCCACGCTGCAGCTGGTGAGCGGCGCGATCAAGGCCGACGACGCCGAATTGAACGTCAATCCGCGTGCCCGCAGCGCGGTGTTGCGGGTAGCTGAAAAGCTGGGAGTCGGGATTCGGAATTCGGGATTGGAAGAGCGCTCCAAGCGAATCCCAAATCCCCAATCCCCAATCCCGGCGTCTCAAGGAGACGCCGCATGAGCCGCTTGCTGCTCGTCGTGCTGCTTGCCTGCAGCATCGCCTCGGCGATCGGTGTGGTGTACATGCGCCACATGCATCGCAAGCTGTTCGTGCAGTTGTCCAAGCTCGAGCACACGCGCGACGAATTGAATATCGAATTCGGCCGGCTGCAGCTGGAGCAGGCCACCTGGGCGGAAAGCAACCGGGTCGACCAGGTCGCACGTGCGCGCATCGGGATGAAGTTCCCCGAGACCAACGACATCGTGGTGGTGCGCCCATGAGCTTGCGGCAGGACAACCGCGTTGCACGACGCAGCCGCCCGCAGGGTGGCGCTTATGTGGGTGCGGCCATGACAAAACGGCAGGACAGCCGTTTTGCACAGCGCAGCTGCCCGCAGGGTGGCGCTTATGCAGGTGCCGCCATGACAAAACGGCAGGACAGCCGTTTTGCACAGCGCAGCTGCCCGCAGGGTGGCGCTTATGCAGGTGCCGCCATGACAAAACGGCAGGACAGCCGTTTTGCACAGCGCAGCTGCCCGCAGGGTGGCGCTTATGCAGGTGCCGCCATGACAAAACGGCAGGACAGCCGTTTTGCACAGCGCAGCTGCCCGCAGGGTGGCGCTTATGCAGGTGCCGCCATGACAAAACGGCAGGACAGCCGTTTTGCACAGCGCAGCTGCCCGCAGGGTGGCGCACACGGAGGTGCGCCATGAAAACCGGCCGCAACCGCCCCCGTAGCAATTTCAACCTCCGTGGTCGCCTGACCCTGGTCGGTATCGCGCTTGGCCTGTGCTCGGTGACGCTGATCGGCCGCGCGGCCTACGTGCAACTGGTCAATCGCGATTTTTACCAGCGTCAGGGCGAAGCGCGTTACCTGCGCGAACTGCCCATCGCCACCTCGCGCGGCATGATCACCGACCGCAACGGCGAGCCGCTGGCGGTGTCTACGCCGGTGGAATCGATCTGGGTCAATCCGCAGGAACTGCTGCGCAACCCGGACCGCATTCCCGAGCTGGCAAAAGCGCTCGGGCAGCCGCTGGACGAGTTGAACGCCAAGCTGGCACAGAAGGCCGGCAAGGAATTCATGTACCTGCAGCGCCGGATCAATCCGGACAAGGCGCATGCGATTGTCGATCTGAAGATTCCTGGCGTGTTCTCGCAGCGCGAGTTCCGCCGCTTCTATCCGCAAGGCGAGGCGATGGCCCATGTGCTGGGCTTCACCAACATCGACGACCGCGGCCAGGAAGGCCTGGAGCTGGCATTCGACGAATGGCTGCGCGGCAAGCCCGGTTCCAAGAAGGTGGTGCGCGATGCGCGCGGCGCCATCGTGGAAAGCGTGGACCTGGTGCGTCCGGCGCAACCGGGCAAGGACC
Source organism: Xanthomonas sp. NCPPB 1062 (assembly GCF_041481705.2). NCBI lineage: Bacteria > Pseudomonadati > Pseudomonadota > Gammaproteobacteria > Lysobacterales > Lysobacteraceae > Xanthomonas > Xanthomonas sp. NCPPB 1062. The sequence goes on from NZ_CM192987.1 coordinate 904,840, forward strand.
TGACGCTGAGCATCGACCGCCGCATCCAGTTCCTGGCCTACAAGGAGCTGCGCAACGCACTGGTCGAAAACAACGCGGCCGGCGGTTCGATGGTGGTGATGGACGTGGCCACCGGCGAAGTACTGGCGATGGTCAACCTGCCGACCTACAACCCCAATTCGGTCACTGGTATCAATCCGTCGGCGCGCCGCAACCGTGCGGTCACCGATCTGGTCGAGCCGGGTTCGACGATGAAGCCGCTGACCGTGGCCACCGCGCTGACGGCCGGCGTGGTGACCAAGGACACCGTCATCGATACCAACCCCGGCTACATGTCGGTGGGGCGCTTCACCATTCGCGATGTGCCGCGCAATAACGGTGTGCTCAACGTCACCGGCGTGATCACCCGCAGCTCGAACATCGGCGCGGCCAAGATCGCGGCCAAGGTGCCCGACCAGACCTTCTACCAGTCGATCCGCAACTTCGGTTACGGCAGCGCGCCGCATAGCGGGTTCCCCGGCGAATCGGCCGGCGTGGTGCTGCAGCCGGCGCGCTGGAGCGGCCCGTCCAAGACCACGATGTCCTACGGTTACGGCCTGTCGGTGACGCCGCTGCAGATTGCCCAGGCGTACGCCACGCTGGGCAACGGCGGCAAGCTCACTCCGCCGACCTTCGTGCGTGGCCAGCACAACGAAACCCGGCAGGTGATCACGCCGGAAGTGGCGCGCCAGGTCATCGACATGATGGAGACCGTGGTGACCCAGGGCGGCGCCAAGGGCGCGGCGATTCTGGGCTACCACGTGGCCGGCAAGACCGGCACGGCGCGCAAGAATGGCGCCAACGGCTACGAGCGCGGGCATTACAACGCCCTGTTCGCCGGCCTGGTGCCGGCCACGCGCCCGCGCTTTGCCACCGTCATCGTGATCAACGATCCGCAAGGCAAGGTGTATTACGGCGGTCTGGTGTCGGCGCCGGTCTTCCATCGCGTGATGGAAGGCGCGCTGCGCTTGATGGACGTGCCGCCGGACGATATCCAGTCGTGGCTGGCCGCACAGGCGGCCGGCAAGACCGGCCAGCCGGTGGTCAAGCCGCAATCGGCCGATCCGGATCCGGCCCTGGTGCCGGACCCGGTGGATGAAGTCTCTGCCGGCATTCCGACCGCACTGGCGCCTGCGCCGGCTGCCGCGCCAGCACAGCCCGCGCCGTTGCAGGAGAGCCGCCAGTGAGCCGCTCCATGGCGCTTTCGCAGTTGCTGCCGGATGTGGCATTGACGCACGACGTGCAGGTGTCCGGGTTGGTGATGGATAGCCGCGCCGTGCGCCCGGGCGATGCATTCGTGGCGATCGCCGGTTTCGGTGCGCATGGTCTGGGCTTTGTCGAACAGGCGCGCGCCAATGGCGCGGCGGCGGTGTTGTTCGAGCCGCCGGCTCCCGACGGTCTGCCGGTCCCGGCCGATGCGATTGCCGTGCCTGGCTTGCGCGCGCGCCTTGGCGTGATGGCCGATCAATTTCATGGCCGGCCATCGCAGGCGATGCGCATGGTCGGCGTCACCGGTACCAACGGCAAGACCTCCACCGTGCAGCTGCTGGCGCAGGCCTTGACGCTGCTTGGTACGCCCACCGGCACGCTCGGCACGCTGGGCGTCGGTCTGTATGGCGCGGCCGTGCCGACCGGTTTCACCACCCCGCTGGTGCTGCCAACGCATGCCCTGTTGGCGCAGTTGCGCGATGAGGGTGCGCAGGCCGTGGCAATGGAAGTCAGCTCGCACGCACTCGATCAGGGCCGCGTGGATGCGGTGCATTTCGACGTGGCAGTGTTCACCAATCTCACCCGCGACCATCTCGATTACCACGGCGACATGGCGCAATACGGCGCGGCGAAGGCCAAGCTGTTCACCCGCGCGGGGTTGAAAGCGGCCGTGGTGAACTTGGACGATGGCTTCGGCCGCACGCTGTTCGCTGTGCTCGATCCCGCGCTGCGCGCAATCGGTGTGAGCTCGCGCGCGCATGCTGACGCCCGCGTGAGTGCGCAGGCACTGCAGCTGGACCACAACGGCATCAACTTTGCGTTGAATGTCCAGGGCCAAGTGCATCCGGTGCATTCGCCGCTGCTGGGCCGTTTCAACGTGGACAACCTGCTGGCCGTGGCCGGGGCGTTGTGGGCGATGGAGTTTGCGCCTGCGCAGATCGCCAGTGTGCTCGGCCAGTTGCAGCCCATCCATGGCCGCATGAACCGCCTCGGCGGCGCGCATGGCGCACCGTTGGTGGTGGTCGATTACGCACACACGCCCGATGCGCTGGAACAGGCATTGAGCAGCCTGCGTTCGCATGCGCAGGACCGCCTGATCTGCGTATTCGGCTGCGGTGGCGAACGCGACACCGGCAAGCGCCCGCAGATGGCGGCGATTGCCGAGCTCAAGGCCGACGTGGCGATCGTGACCGACGACAACCCGCGTGGCGAAGACGGCGATGCGATAGTGGCCGATATCCTGCGCGGCTTCGCGCGACCGGATGCCGCCATCGTGCAGCGCGACCGCGCCGCTGCGATCCATCAGGCCATCGGCATGGCCAGCCCATCGGACATCGTGTTGATCGCCGGCAAGGGCCACGAGCCGTATCAGGAAATTGCCGGTGTGCGGCACGCCTTCGACGACGCCCTCGTGGCGGCGCAGGCGCTGCTGCCGCGCACCGTGTTGGGAGTGCGGCCATGAAGCTCACGCCACTGTCGTTGATCGCACATTGGGCGGGCGGCGAGCTGCACGGCGACGACACCATGATCGATGCGGTCGGTAACGACACCCGCACGCTTGCCGACGGCAGCCTGTATGTGGCGCTGCGCGGCGAACGCTTTGATGGGCACGATTTCGCCACCGAGGCGGTCGCGCGCGGTGCCAGCGGTGTGCTGGTCGATCGCCTGCTGCCGGCGCTGAGCGTGGCGCAGGTGGGGGTGGACAACACCGAGCTGGCGTTGGCGCGCATCGCCGCCGGCATGCAGCGCGACCGCGCCACGCGTGTGCTTGCGCTGACTGGCTCCAACGGCAAGACCAGCGTCAAGGCGCTGCTGCTGTCGATCCTGCAGGAAGCCGGGCGCGTGGATGGCACCACCGTATACGCCACGCCGGGCAACCGCAACAACGAGATCGGTTTGCCGCTGGCGGTGATCGCCGCGCCCGACGATGCGGACTTTGCGATCTACGAAATGGGCGCCGGCAAGCCGGGCGATATTGCCTATCTCACCGAGATTGCGAAGCCGCATGTGGCGTTGGTCAACAACATCGCGCCCGCCCATCTGGAACGTCTGGGCAGCCTGCTTGGCGTGGCACGGACCAAGGGCGCCATCTACGCCGCGCTGCCCGCCGATGGCGTGGCGGTGATCAACGCCGACGACGCGTTCGGCATGTGGTTCGAACAGCAGTTGCAGAGCCAGCCGGTGCAGGGACGTCGCGTGTTGCGCTATGGCTTGCAGGCCAGTGCCGAGATCACTGCGCGTCAGCTGCGTCTGCACACCGGCGGCGCGCAGTTCACCCTGGTCACGCCGCAGGGCGAGGCGCCGATTGCGCTGCCGTTGCCGGGCCGCCACAACGTGCTCAACGCACTGGCGGCAACCGGGCTTGCACTCGGTGCCGGCATCGCCTTGCCGGTGATCGCCGACGGTCTGGCGCAGGCGCGCGCGGTGGCCGGCCGGCAGATCGCGCAGACCTTGCCCAATGGCGCGGTCCTGATCGACGACAGCTACAACGCCAACCCGGGCTCGCTGGATGCGGCCATCGATGCCTTGGCCGCCGCACCGGGCGAAGGCTGGCTGGTGCTGGGCGACATGCGCGAACTCGGCGCCGAAGGCGTGGCACTGCATGCCGCCGCGGGGCGTCGCGCACGCGCGGCCAAGCTGCAGCGGCTGTATGCGCTGGGCGAACTGAGCGCCGCTGCCGCGCACGCGTTCGGCGAGGGCGGGCGTGTGTTCGCCACGCACGCCGAGTTGATCGACGCCTTGCAGGCGGATCTGGTCGATGCCACCAGCCAGCGACAGCAAGTGCCGCAGCACGGATCAGGAAATACGCAGGAACATGCAGTGATTCACCAACAGCAATCGCCATCCACCAACGCGCTTCCGGGCGTCGCCTCCATCACGATCCTGATCAAGGGCTCGCGCGGTAGCGCGATGGACCGCGTCGTCACCGCGCTGCTCGCATCGGCGGAGGACGCATCCCATGCTGCTTGAGTTGGCCCGTTGGCTGCAGCAACTGGAGAGCCTGTTCGGGCTGTTCAACTATCTGACCTTCCGCGGCATCCTGGCTGCGCTGACCGCGCTGTTCCTGTCGTTGTGGATGGGCCCGGCGGTGATCCGCAAGCTCGCCCAGTTCAAGGGCGGCCAGCCGATCCGCCAGGACGGCCCGCAAACGCATTTTTCCAAGGCCGGCACGCCGACCATGGGCGGTTCGCTGATCCTGCTCACCGTCACCTTGTCGGTGCTGCTGTGGGGCGACCTGCGCAACCGCTACGTGTGGTTGGTGCTGGCAGTGATGATCTGCTTCGGTGCGATCGGCTGGTACGACGACTGGATCAAGATCGTCAAACGCGATCCCAATGGCCTGAAGTCGCGCTGGAAGTATCTGCTGCAGTCGATCTTCGGTCTGGCCGCTGGCTTGTTCCTGTACTACACCGCCGACGTACCGGCGGCGATCACGTTCTACATCCCGATGTTCAAGTCGATCGCGCTGCCGCTGGCCGGCGTGAGCTTCGTGGTGATCGCCTACTTCTGGATCGTGGGCTTCTCCAATGCAGTGAACCTCACCGACGGCCTGGATGGTTTGGCCATCATGCCGACCGTGCTGGTGGCCTGCGCGCTGGGCGTGTTCGCGTATGCCTCGGGCAACGTGGTGTTTGCCGAATACCTGAAAATCCCGCTGATTCCCGGTGCTGGCGAGCTGATCATCATCTGCTCCGCGATCGCCGGGGCAGGGCTGGGCTTTCTCTGGTTCAACACCTACCCGGCAATGGTGTTCATGGGCGACATCGGCGCGCTGTCGCTGGGCGCAGTGCTCGGCACCATCGCGGTGATCGTGCGTCAGGAGATGGTGCTGGTGATCATGGGCGGCGTGTTCGTGATCGAAACGCTGTCGGTGATGATCCAGGTGGCCAGCTTCAAGCTGACCGGCAAGCGCGTGTTCCGCATGGCGCCGATCCACCACCATTTCGAGCTCAAGGGTTGGCCGGAGCCGCGCGTGATCGTGCGCTTCTGGATCATTTCGGTGGTGCTGGTGCTGATCGGCCTTGCTACGTTGAAGGTGCGCTGATGAACGACATGTCCCGCCAGGCCACACGACTGGACGCCATCGGCGGCCGCTACGACCCGTGGCTGCTCGGGGCGGCAGTCACGCTCGCCTCGCTGGGCGTGGTGATGGTGGCGTCCAGCTCGATCGAACTGGAAGCCAGCCCGTTCTATTACCTGACCCGCCACCTGCTGTTCCTGGGTGGTGGCATCGCGCTGGCGTTCTGGGCGATGCGCACCGAGCTCAAGACCATCGAACAGCACAACCAGATGCTGTTGCTGGCCTGCTTTGTGCTGCTCGTGGTGGTGTTCGTGCCTGGCCTGGGCAGCACCGTCAATGGCGCCAAGCGCTGGATCAACCTGGGCGTGTCGCGGTTCCAGGTGGTCGAATCGGTGAAGGTGTTCTACATCATCTGGCTTGCGAGCTATCTGGTGCGGTTCCGCGACGAGGTCAACGCGACCTGGCAGGCGATGCTCAAACCGGTATTTGTGGTCGGCTTCTTGGTCGGCCTGTTGCTGCTGCAGCCGGACTTCGGCTCCTCGATGCTGCTGCTGAGCGTGACCGCCTGCATGCTCGTGCTGGGTGGTGCGCCGATCGGGCGCATCATCCTGCCGATCCTGCTGCTGCTGCCGGCCCTGGTGGCATTGGTGATCTTCGAGCCGTACCGCATGCGACGCGTGACCTCCTTCATGGACCCGTGGGTGGATCAGCTGGGCTCCGGTTACCAGCTGTCCAACGCCCTGATGGCCATCGGCCGCGGCCAGTGGACCGGCGTGGGCCTGGGCGCTTCGGTGCAGAAGCTCAACTACCTACCCGAATCGCATACCGACTTCATCTTCTCGGTGATCGCCGAGGAGCTGGGCTTTGTGGGCGTGTGCGGCGTGATCGGGCTCTACGCGCTGCTGGTCGGTCGCGCCTTCTGGCTGGGCATGCGCTGCGTGGAGATGAAGCGGCATTTCTCCGGCTATATCGCCTTCGGCATCGGCCTGTGGATCGCGATGCAGAGCTTCGTGTCGATCGGCGTCAACCTGGGCATCCTGCCGACCAAGGGGCTGACCCTGCCGCTGATTTCGTCGGGCGGCTCATCGGTGCTGATGACCTGTCTTGCGATGGGTGTGCTGCTGCGGGTGTCCTACGAAGCCGATCGCGCCGAGCGCCTGCGCAGCAAGTTGTCTCCGCAGGGCGCGGCCACCTCGCCAGCTGAGCCGGCCGAGCCGGTGGTCGATTCGGTGCCGCCGGCGTACGCGCCTGCGCACAAGCCGCAGCGCGACACTGGCGCTACGCCCACGCCGGCCGCTCCCCCGGTTGCCGCCGCCTACGTAGCGCCGGCGTCGGCCATCCTGCGCGGCACCAGCCGCATGCAACCGCGTGTGGAACCGACCTTCGGGAGGATTGCGTGAGCGTTTCTGCCCATGCCGCGCAAATGCCCGCACCGTCGTCTGCGATGATGCGGCCGGTCATGATTCTGGCTGGCGGCACCGGCGGGCACATCTTCCCGGGCTTGGCCGTGGCCAAGGTGCTGCGCGCGCGCGGCGTGCCGGTGACCTGGCTGGGCGCCGATGGCGCCATGGAAACCCGCCTGGTGCCACAGCACGATATTCCTATCGATACGCTGGCCATCAGCGGCTTGCGCGGCAAGGGCGTGGTGAAGCTGCTCGGTGCGCCGGTGCGGGTGATGCGCGCGGTGCGCGCTGCCGGCTTCGTGCTGCGCAAGCGCCGTCCGCGTGCGGTGATCAGCTTTGGCGGCTTTGCGGCCGGCCCGGGCGGCCTGGCTGCGCGCCTGCTCGGTGCGCCATTGCTGGTGCACGAACAGAATCGCGCCCCCGGCATGACCAACAAGGTGTTGTCGCGTTTCGCGCGCCGCGTGCTGACCGGGTTTCCGGGCAGCTTTGCTGGCGAAGAAGCGGTAGGCAACCCGGTGCGTGCAGAAATCGCTGCATTGCCGGCGCCGGCCGATCGCTTGGTGGGCCGCACCGGCCCGGTACGCGTGCTGGTGCTGGGCGGCAGCCAGGGCGCGCGTGTGTTGAACCAGGCGGTGCCGACAGCGCTGGCTGCACTGGGTCACCCGGAGGTCGAGTTGCGCCATCAGTGCGGCGAGAAGCTGCGCGCCGAAGCCGAAGCGGCCTACCTGCAGGCAGGCGTCAACGCCAGCGTCGAACCCTTCATCGCCGACATGGCCGCGGCCTATGCCTGGGCCGATCTGGTGGTGTGCCGCGCTGGCGCATCCACCCTGGCCGAACTATGCGCCGCCGGTGTCGGCAGCGTGCTGGTGCCGTTCGCCGCCGCCGTGGACGACCATCAAACCCGCAATGCCGAATACCTGGTCGGCGCCGACGCCGCCGTGCTGCTCAAGCAGGACGACAGCCTGGCAGTGCGCTTGCAGCAGGTGTTGCAGACGTTGCTCGCCGACCCGACTCGTCGCCTCTCGATGGCCAACGCCGCACGCACCCTGGCCAAGCCGGACGCCGCCGAGCGCATCGCCGACATCATTCTTCAAGAGGCCGGGAGTGGAGATGGCCAGCCTCCGGCTGTCCAAGAGCGAGCGGGATTGGGGATTCGCAACAAGCAAACGCACAAACAGGGCAGCATGCAGACATCCGTAAATGGCGACCGTTCGGCGCAGTTGATCGCCACCAATCCCCAATCCCGACTCCCCAATCCCGGCGCCTCCGCAGGAGGTGCCCCGTGATCCGCCGTCTGCAAGACAGTGGCGATTTGGTGCGGGCGTTCCCGCGCGTGCATTTCGTCGGCATCGGCGGTACCGGCATGAGCGGCATTGCCGAGGTGATGCTGACGCTGGGCTATGAAGTGTCCGGCTCGGACAACGCCGACAACGCGGCCACGCGCCGGCTGGCCAAGCTGGGTGCGCGCGTGATGCGCGGCCATTCGGCGGCCAACGTGCTGGGCACCGATTGCGTGGTGGTATCCAGCGCCATCCGCGAAGACAACCCCGAGTTGATGGAAGCGCGCAGCCAGCGCATTCCGATCATGCCGCGCGCGGCGATGCTGGCCGAGCTGATGCGTTTCCGTCGTGGCATTGCGGTGGCAGGCACGCATGGCAAGACCACCACCACCAGCCTGGCGGCTGCGGTGTTGAGCGAAGGCGGGTTGGACCCGACGTTCGTCATCGGTGGCCAGCTGCTGGCTGCCGGTGCCAACGCAAAGCTCGGTGGCGGCCAGTGGCTGGTCGCCGAGGCCGACGAGAGCGATGGCAGCTTCCTGCGCCTGAATCCGTTGATGGCAGTGATCACCAACATCGATGCGGATCACCTGGAAAACTACGGCAACGATTTTGCCCGCGTGCAGGCTGCATTCGCCGAATTCCTGCAGCGCCTGCCGTTCTACGGCCTGGCGTTGCTGTGCATCGACGACCCGGAAGTGGCTGCACTGGCCGGCAAGACGCCGCGCCACGTAATGAGCTACGGCATGAGCGAAAACGCCGACGTGCGCGCCGAAGATGTCGTGCAGGACGGGCCACGGATGCGCTTTACGCTGCGCCTGCCCGAAGGCACCACCACGCCGGTGACGCTGGCCCTGCCGGGCCGTCACAACGTGCTCAATGCGCTGGCGGCTGCCGCAATCGGCTGGCAGCTCGGCGTGGCGCCGGACACCATTGCGCGCGCGCTGGAAAACTTTGCCGGCATCGGCCGTCGGTTCAACGATCTGGGCGAAGTCACCACCAGCAGCGGGGCACGTGTGCGCGTGGTCGACGATTACGGCCATCACCCGCGCGAACTCGAAGCGGTGTTCGCCGCCGCGCGTGGCGGCTGGCCGGACAAGCGTCTGGTCGTCGCCTTCCAGCCGCACCGCTATAGCCGCACCCGCGACCAGTTCGACGCCTTTGCCGCGGTACTCAGCACGGTCGACGCATTGGTGCTGAGCGAGGTCTACCCGGCCGGCGAAGCGCCGATCCCGGGCGCCGATTCGCGCGCATTGGCACGCGCCATCCGTGCGCGCGGCCGCAGCGAGCCAGTGGTCGTCGGCCAGATTGCCGGGCTTGCCGAAGTGTTGCCGGACGTCCTGCAGGACGGCGACCTGCTGTTGATGATGGGCGCCGGCGATATCGGTTACGTGGCCCAGCACATCATCAGCAACGGGTTTGTCGGAGAGCAGGCATGAGCGCGTTGGTCGGCAACGTTCGCACCAGCGATCCGGCAGCCTTTGGACGCGTCGCCGTACTGCTCGGCGGCACCTCGTCCGAGCGCGAGGTGTCGTTGAATTCCGGCAGCAACGTGCTGGAGGCGCTGCGCGCGCGCGGTGTCGATGCGCAGCCGGTGGATGGCATTCCGGCGTTGGCCAAGGCATTGGTCGCGCAGCAGTTCGATCGCGTGTTCAACGTGCTGCACGGACATAACGGCGGCGGCGAAGACGGCATCGTGCAAGGCCTGATGGAAGCCTTCGGCGTGCCCTATACCGGCTCGGACGTGCTGGGCTCGGCGCTGAGCATGGACAAGATCCGTACCAAACAGGTGTGGCTGTCGCTGGGCCTGTCGACGCCGCGCTACGCGCGGCTGGCCGCTGGCGCCAGCGCAGAGGCAATCCATGCCGCTGCACAGCAGATCGGGTTGCCGGTCATCGTCAAGCCGGCCAACGAAGGATCCAGCGTCGGCGTCAGCCGCGTGTTCGACCAGGCGCAGCTCGAAGAAGCAGTGACCCTGGCGGCGCGCTACGACGGTGCGCTGTTGATGGAGCAGTTGATCGAAGGCGACGAACTCACCGTGGCCGTGCTCGGCGACACCGCGTTGCCGTCCATCCGCATCGTGCCCAAGGGCCAATGGTACGACTACAACGCAAAGTACATCGCCGAGGACACCCAGTACCTGTGCCCGGGCCTGGAAGGCGAGGCCGAAGCGCAGATTCGCCAACTCGCGCTGGACGCCTTCCGCGCTGCCGGCTGCCGTGGCTGGGGTCGCGTGGACGTGATGCGCGATGGCAGCAGCGGCCAGCTGTATCTGCTCGAAGTGAACACCGCTCCTGGCATGACCAGCCATTCGCTGGTGCCCAAGGCTGCCCGCCAACTCGACATCGATTTCGAAGAACTGGTCTGGCGCGTGCTGGAGCAGACGCTGTGACGCGGGGATTGGGGATTCGGGATTCGGGATTGGCCAACAGCGACGCGATGCGCGCCCTTGCTGTTGCTGCTGCCGTGACGAATCTCCAATCCCCAATGCCGAATCCCGTGTGCGGAGCACACCAATGAACGCCACCCTACGCATCCTGGCCTGGTTGCTCGCGCTGGCGTTGGTCGCGCTGCCGGTGGTGGCCGTGCTCAATGGCTGGGTCGGTGCCGAGCGTTGGCCATTGGCGAAGTTGCGCGTGTCCGGCGACTTCAAGCGGGTGCCGGCCGAAGAGTTGCGTACGGTGGTGTTGCCGTATGCGCGTGCCGGCTTTTTCGCGGTGAAACTGCAGCAGGCACAGGACGCCATTGCGCGGTTGCCGTGGGTGGAAAGTGCGCAGGTGCGCAAGCGCTGGCCCGATGTGTTGGAAGTGCACGTGACCGAGCACAAGCCGTTCGCGCGCTGGGGTACCGACCGCATGCTGTCCGAGCAGGGCCGGCTGTTTCGCACCCCGCCGCTGTTGAAGGATTTCAAGTTGCCGCAGCTTGGTGGGCCGGACAGCAAGACCCAGGACGTGGTGGCGCTGTACAACGAATCGCGCGCGCTGTTCGCACCGACCGGGCTGGATGTGGAGCGTCTTGAAATGGACGCGCGCGGCAGTTGGTCGCTGGGGCTGAGCAATGGCGTGCAGATCGTGGTCGGCCGCGACGATGCACGCGCACGGCTGCAGCGCTTCGCCCGCGTGCTGCCGCAGCTATCCGATCCACAGCGCCCGATCGCCCGCGCCGACCTGCGCTACACCAACGGATTTACCGTCGAACGGCAGCGATTGGAAAGTGGGGATTCGGGATTGGAAAAAGCGCAGCCCCGGCATCGCGCAGCACCTTCCGCACCTCCCGTCGCCCAGGCAGTTCCGCGTTTTCCCAATCCCGTATCCCGAATCTCGAATCCCGGCTTTAAGACATGAATCGCAAAGGCGACAAATCCCTCATCGTTGGACTGGACATCGGCACCTCCAAGGTCGTCGCGCTGGTCGGCGAGTACTCGCCCGGCAATCCGATCGAAGTGATCGGCATCGGTTCGCATGAATCGCGCGGTCTCAAGCGCGGGGTGGTGGTGGATATCGAATCGACCGTGCAGTCGATCCAGCGTGCGGTGGAAGAGGCCGAGCTGATGGCGGGCTGCGAGATCCGCTCGGTGTACGCCTCGATTTCCGGCAACCACGTGCAGTGCAAGAACTCGCCCGGCATCGTGCCGATCCGCGACGGCGAAGTGACCTGGAGCGATCTGGAACGCGTGCTCGACGCGGCCAAGGCCGTGGCCATCCCCGCCGACCAGCGCATCCTGCACGCGATTCCGCGCGAGTACGTGCTGGACGATTCGCAGGAGGGCATCCGCAATCCGGTCGGCATGACCGGCGTGCGCCTGGAAGTGCATGCGCACCTGGTGGTGTGCGCGCAGTCGGCCGCGGCCAACATCACCAAGTGCGTGCAGAAGTGCGGGTTGCAGGTCGACGATCTGGTGCTGTCGTCGCTGGCATCGTCGGTGGCGGTGCTGACCGCCGACGAACGCGAACTCGGCGTGGTGCTGGTGGATATCGGTGCCGGCACCACCGACCTGGCGGTCTACGTGCAGGGCGCGATCTGCCACACCGCCTCGCTGCCGATCGCCGGCGACCATGTCACCAACGACATCGCGCACATGCTGCGCACGCCGACGCCGGAAGCCGAGCAGATCAAGGTGCGTTACGCCTGCGCGCTGGCACAGCTGGCCACCGCCGAAGAAAGCATCCAGGTGCCGTCGGTGGGCGACCGCCCGCCGCGCCGCATGCCGCGCCACGCACTCGCGCAGGCGGTGCAGGGCCGTTACGAGGAAATCTTCGAGATGGTGCAGGCCGAACTGCGTCGTTCGGGCTTCGAAGAAATGGTGCGCGCCGGCATGGTGCTTACCGGCGGTGCCTCGAAGATGGAAGGCGTGGTGGAACTGGCCGAAGAAATGTTGCAGATGCCGGTGCGCGTGGGCATTCCGCAGCACGTCACCGGCCTGGGCGAAGTCGTCGGCAACCCGGTACACGCCTCCGGCGTGGGCCTGCTGCTGATGGGCAGCCAGATCGAACACCCGCGCCGGCCATCGATTCCGACCGGGCGCGCGGGCAGCTTGTTCAAGAAATTGAAGAATTGGTATCGCGGGGAATTCTGAATGCCGGGATTCGGGAGTCGGGATTCGGGATTGGAAAGAGCAAGAGCAAGAGCGAAAGGCAAAGCGGCGGCGGTTGCGAAGATTAAGTAGAGAGCGGCGAGCAGGTAGGCGATAAAATTATTTGCAGGCATTGCGTCGAGGAGTAGGTGACACGAGCCGTGGAGCGCAACAGCGAATCTACGGCCCCGGCACACGAATCCCGACTTTCAAACAACAACACTCGCCGTGGTGCGGAGTGGGCAGGGACCCTCGCTTGTGCGAATCCCCAATCCCCATTCCCCAATCCCGGCTCAAGAGGACACTGACATGGCACATTTCGAACTGATTGAAAAAATGGCTCCCAACGCGGTCATCAAGGTGGTTGGCGTCGGCGGCGGCGGTGGCAATGCCGTTGCGCACATGGTCAACACCAACGTCGACGGCGTGGAATTCATCACCGCCAATACCGACTCGCAGGCCATCAAGAACTGCGGCGCCAAGCTGCAGCTGCAGCTCGGCACCAACGTCACCAAGGGCCTGGGCGCAGGCGCGAATCCGGAAGTCGGCCGTCAGGCCGCGCTGGAAGATCGCGAGCGCATCATGGACGCGCTGCAGGGTGCGGACATGGTCTTCATCACCGCCGGCATGGGCGGCGGCACCGGTACCGGTGCGGCACCGGTCGTTGCGCAGCTGGCCAAGGAAATGGGCATCCTGACCGTGGCCGTGGTCACCAAGCCGTTCCCGTTCGAAGGCCGTCGCCGCATGCAGGTTGCGCTGAAGGGCATCGAGGAACTGAGCCAGCATTGCGATTCGCTGATCACCATTCCCAATGAAAAGCTGATCACCGTGCTGGGCCGCAACGCCACCATGATCCAGGCGTTCCGCGCTGCCAACGACGTGCTGCAGGGCGCCGTGCAGGGCATCGCCGACCTGATCGTGCGTCCGGGCCTGATCAACGTCGACTTCGCCGACGTGCGCACCGTGATGTCGGAAATGGGCCTGGCCATGATGGGCACCGGTTCGGCACGCGGCGACGATCGCGCGCAGGCCGCTGCCGAAGCCGCCATCCAGAACCCGCTGCTGGACGACGTGAACCTGGCCGGTGCCAACGGCATCCTGGTCAACATCACCGCCGGCCCGGACTTCACCATGTCCGAGTTCGACGAGATCGGCCGCACCATCGAAGCGTTCGCGTCGGAAGATGCCACCGTGGTCGTCGGTACCGTGCTCGACCCGGACATGCAGGACGAAGTGCGCGTGACCGTGGTGGCCACCGGCCTGAACCGCGCGGTTGCACGCCAGGCCCAGCGTCCGGACCAGCGCGCGCCGATCAAGCTGGTGCGCAACGCCACCACCGGCCAGCCGGAATTCGGCGACTTCGACACCACCAGCGGCGATGCGGTGTCCAAGGCCGTCGGTGGCAGCATGGGGCTGGGCCTGCGCCGTCCGAGCAGCGACTCGGTCGGCAGCGGCAGCCACAACGGCGGCGGCTCCTCGACGCCGGCGGCGGACCTGCCCAACGATTATCTGGATATCCCGGCGTTCCTGCGCCGCCAGGCCGACTGAGGATCGTCGGCTGCGTTGCTACGGTGACGCAGCCCGTCCCGCCCGGGGCCCGCTTCGGGTTGCACTGCCATGTCATGTCATTCCTGCCGGATCGGTGCCGATCCGGCAGCTTTTGTTATCGCGTGACTGACTGATTACGGTTGCCGTCACGCGCGACTTGTTAAAATTCGGATAATCTCAGCGATTAGACAGTCGGTTCAGCGTCTGTCTGCATTGTTCATCCAGACTTCGCATATGACCCAGCAACGCACTCTCAAGAACACCATTCGCGCCACCGGCGTCGGCCTGCACAGCGGCGACAAGGTGTACATGACGTTACGGCCGGCTCCGGTCGACCATGGCGTGGTGTTCCGACGGGTGGACCTGGAACCGGTCGTCGAAGTCCCCGCAGATGCCGAACTGGTCACCGAGACCACGCTGTGCACCGGGCTGACCTGCAACGGCGCCAAGATCCAGACCGTCGAACATCTGATGTCCGCATTGGCGGGCCTGGGTGTGGACAACGTCATCGTCGAGCTGTCTTCGGCCGAGTTGCCGATCATGGACGGCTCGTCCGGCCCGTTCGTGTTCCTGCTGCAGTCGGCAGGCATCGTCGAACAGAGCAAGCCCAAGCGCTTCATCCGGATCAAGCAGACGGTAGAAGTGCGCGACGGCGACAAGGTGGCGCGTTTTGAGCCCTACGAGGGCTACAAGCTCGGCTTCACCATCGAATTCAATCACCCGATGATTCCGGCCAAGCAGTCGCGCCAGGAAATCGAGTTCTCCACCTCGGCGTACGTCAAGGAAATTTCGCGCGCGCGCACCTTCGGTTTCATGCGCGACCTCGAGTACATGCGCGAGCGCAATCTGGGCCTGGGCGGTTCGATGGACAACGCCATCGTGCTGGACGAGTTCCGAGTGCTCAACGAAGACGGCCTGCGCTACACCAACGAATTCGTGCGGCACAAGATTCTGGACGCCATCGGCGACCTGTATCTGGCTGGCGGCGCCATCCTCGGCGCCTACGAAGGCTTCAAGTCCGGCCACGCCCTCAACAACAAACTGGTGCGTGCGCTCCTGGCCGACCAGACCGCCTGGGAATGGGTCAGCTTCCCGGAAGGCACCGAACAACCACCGGTCACCTACGCCAGCCCCGTCTACGCCTGATGTCAGGGAATGCCCTGGTTGGCGTTCAAAGTGTGAACGCGCTCGAATTTCAGGCCCTTTCTTAACATTTATTTAAGACTTCTCTAACTCCTGCGGGCCACATGCCCGCTAGGATGCGTCGGGTCGTGTGCGGTCTTCGCAACGCTTTCACGCACTGGCGGCCGCTCCGGATGGGCGACATGGCTTCACCGTTTGGTCGGTAACACGTCCTGCAGAGAAGCCAACGCGTCGCGCAAGCCTTTGTGCGTCGCCTCGGAAACAGGTTTGGGACGGTCGCGGTTCTGCTGCGTTGGGGAATGCAGCGGCACGGTTGCGGTCTTGACGGTCACCGCGGTGGCCTTCAGTCCGACGGATCGGGCGGCATCCAGGATTTGGGTTTCGGCAAGCCGCACCTTGGCATGCCAGACCGGCGAATCCACCAGAAAAACGAGCTGTTCGCCTCGGACATTGGCCAACCGGCAACGGGTCGCCAGATGAGGTGGTAACAGGGGGCGCAACTGCCGGTCCAGCGCATCGAGCCACAAGGCTCGGCGCAAGGGGTCGCCAGCCTTTTCCCCCAGCGCGGCCTCGATGGCCGGTTGTGGAGTGGAAAGGTTGCGTGCGTTGGACTTGGGCTTGGACATGACACTCATATGGCGTTGAAAAAAGTTGTAATCAAATCGCGGCAGACCCGGGCGCAGCGTGTGGCCCGACAGTTCCAGGACTTTGCAGCGGATCGACCGATGGTGGTGCTTGGCGCGGTATTGGGCCTGGGCATGTTGATCGGCGTCGGTGCCAGCACCGCCACCGGCATGGTGACCAATTCGGCGCTGCAGGCCAAGGTTGCGCAGCAGCAGGCCGAGCTGGCCCAGGCGCAGCGCGCCTCGCAGGCGCAGGTCAATGCACTGGCCGCCCGGCTGGGCGAGCTGCAGGCGCAAGCCACCCGCCTCAACGCGTTGGGCGAGCGCCTGACCGAAATGGGCAAGTTGAAGGACGGCGAGTTCGACTTCGACGAGCCGGTCGGCGTCGGTGGCGGCGATGAGCCGGTCAGCGACATGCCGGTGAAAGACCTCAAGGAGACGCTCGGGCAAGTGGAGCAGCAGTTCTCCGCCTCCGGCCAGCAATTGAACGTGCTGGCCTCGCTGATGTTCGATCATCAGCTGGAGCAGAATTCGGTGCCCTCGCGGATGCCGATCCGCAACACCTACATCACCTCCGGTTTCGGCGGCCGCGCCGATCCGTTCGACGGTGGTTCGGCCTTCCACAAGGGCGTGGACTTCCATGCCAACGTGGGCGACCCGGTGCTGTCGGTGGCCGATGGCGTGGTCAGCTACGCCGGCGTACGCGGCGGTTACGGCAACGTGGTCGAAGTGGATCACGGCAATGGCTATGTGACCCGCTACGCGCACAACTCGCGCCTGGTGGTGAAGGTGGGCGATCTGGTGCGCGCCGGCCAGCAGGTCGCGCGTGCCGGTTCCAGCGGCCGCTCCACCGGTGCACACGTGCATTTCGAGGTCTGGGCGGATGGGCGCGTGGTCAATCCGCGCAAATTCCTGGGCGAAGCCACGCCGGTGGGACGTCAGCGGCGCGGTTGACGGGGGCGCGGGCCGCGCTTGATTCGTGAAGGCCCGCCCCAAGCTACAATAGGGTGTTGCCATCGACAGGGCGCAGTGCGCCCTGTTTCGTTTACGGCGGTCGGGTCTGTGGGGACCGGCGTCGGTCAAACCGTTCCTTTTCAACCGGTTTCTTCAATGATCAACAGTCTGCTTACCCGTGTCTTTGGCAGTCGTAACGAACGCCAGCTGCGCCAGCTCAACCGCCTCGTCACCCAGATCAATGCGCTGGAGCCGACGATCGAGAAGCTCTCCGACGCCGAGCTGCAAGCCAAGACTCCGGAGTTCAAGCAGCGGCTTGCCGCCGGCGAGTCCCTGGACAAGATTCTTCCCGAAGCCTTCGCGGTATGCCGCGAGGCCAGCCGACGCGTGCTGGGCATGCGCCATTACGATGTGCAGCTGATCGGCGGCATGGTGTTGCACCTGGGCAAGATCGCCGAGATGCGCACCGGCGAAGGCAAGACCCTGGTAGCCACGCTGCCGGTGTACCTCAATGCGCTGCAGGGCGAGGGCGTGCACGTGGTCACGGTCAACGACTACCTGGCGCGCCGCGACGCCGCGCAGATGGGCAAGCTGTACAACTGGCTGGGCCTGAGCGTGGGCGTGGTGTATCCGGGCATGCCGCACAGCGACAAGCGCGAGGCCTACGGCGCCGACATCACCTACGGCACCAACAACGAATTCGGCTTCGATTACCTGCGCGACAACATGGCGCTGTCGCGCGCCGACCGCTATCAGCGCAACCTGCATTATGCGATCGTCGACGAAGTCGACTCGATCCTGATCGACGAAGCGCGCACTCCGCTGATCATCTCAGGCCCGGCCGACGAATCGCCGGAGCTGTACATCCGCGTCAATCGCATCGTGCCGCAGTTGACCAGGCAGGAAAGCGAAGAAGGCGAAGGCGATTTCTGGATCGACGAAAAGGGCAAGCAGGTGCATCTGTCCGAGGCGGGCATGGGCCACGCCGAAGAGTTGCTGTTGCAGGCCGGCATCCTGGAAAACGCCGAAGACGGGCTGTATGCCGCGCAGAACCTGAGCGTGGTGCACCACCTCAACGCGGCGCTGCGTGCGCATGCCATCTATCAGCGCGATGTGGATTACATCGTGCGCGATGGCGAAGTGGTGATCGTGGACGAATTCACCGGCCGCACGCTGTCCGGGCGTCGCTGGTCGGACGGCCTGCACCAGGCGGTCGAAGCGAAGGAAGGCGTGCCGGTCCAGCGCGAGAACCAGACCCTGGCCAGCATCACCTTCCAGAACCTGTTCCGCATGTACAAGAAGCTGTCCGGCATGACCGGTACGGCCGATACCGAAGCCTACGAATTCCAGAGCATCTACGGCCTGGAAGTGGTGGTGATTCCGACCAACCGCCCGACCGTGCGCAAGGACCATCCGGACCAGGTGTTCCTCAACCGCAAGGGCAAGTTCAACGCGGTGCTGGCCGACATCGAAGATTGCGCCAAGCGCGGCCAGCCGGTGCTGGTGGGAACCACCTCGATCGAGACCTCGGAGATGCTGTCCGAGCACCTGCGCAAGGCCGGGGTGAAGCACGAAGTGCTCAACGCCAAGCAGCACGAGCGCGAAGCGACCATCGTCGCCAACGCCGGCCAGCCGGGCGCGGTGACCATCGCCACCAACATGGCCGGTCGCGGTACCGATATCGTGCTGGGTGGCTCGTTGGAATCGGAGTATCACGCCCTCGGCGAAGACGCCAGCGAAGATGCGCGCTTCAAGATCAAGACCGAATGGCAGCGTCGTCATGACGCGGTCAAGGCGGCCGGCGGCCTGCACATCATCGGTACCGAACGCCACGAGTCGCGGCGTATCGACAACCAGCTGCGTGGCCGTGCCGGTCGTCAGGGCGACCCGGGTTCGTCGCGCTTCTATCTGTCGCTGGAAGACAACCTGATGCGCATCTTCGCCTCGGACTGGGTCCAGAAGGCGATGCGCATGATGGGCATGAAGGAAGACGACGTCATCGAAGACCGCCTGGTCAGCCGGCAGATCGAAAAGGCGCAGCGCAAGGTGGAAGCGCACAACTTCGACATCCGCAAGAACCTGCTGGATTTCGACGACGTCAACAACGATCAGCGCAAGGTGATCTATGCCCAGCGCGACGAATTGCTGGACGCCGAGTCGGTCAAGGACAACGTCGACGGAATTCGCGGCGATGTGATCTACGACCTGGTCGCACGCTTCGTGCCGCCCAATTCGGTCGACGAACAGTGGGATCTGAAGGGCCTGGAAGCCACGCTGGAGTCGGAGCTGGGCATGACCTTGTCGCTGACGGACATGGTGCGTGCGCAGGAAGAAATCGACGCCGAGCAGATCGCCGCCAAGGTGCAGACAGCGGTGGATGCGCACTTCGCCGAGAAGGAAGCTGCCATCGGCGCGGACACCATGCGCGCGCTGGAAAAGCACGTGATGCTGACCGTGCTCGACCAGGGCTGGAAGGAGCATCTGGCCAAGATGGATTACCTGCGCCAGGGCATCTACCTGCGCGGTTACGCGCAGAAGCAGCCCAAGCAGGAATACAAGAAGGAAGCCTTCGAGCTGTTCTCCGAGATGCTGGAGAACGTCAAGCGCGAGGTGATCAATCTGCTGGCGCGCGTGCGCATTCGCAGCGAAGAAGAAGTGGCCGAACTGGAAGAGCAGGAACGTCTCCAGGCGCAGGCGCGCTTGATGGCCTCGCAATTCCAGCACCAGGATGTGGGTGGCTACGGCGCCGAGGAGGAAGTGGAGCAGATGCAGGGCGGCAACGCGCCTGTGCCGGTGTCGCAGGTCACCCGCGACGAACCCAAGGTGGGCCGCAACGACCCATGCCCGTGCGGCAGCGGCAAGAAGTACAAGCACTGCCACGGTCAACTCAGCTGAGGCTGAGTTGACCGTGGAGCAGCCCGCTTTGCGGGCTGCTCACCCGCTATCCGCGTTGCCGATAGCGGGCTCACGGCGCTGATTCCAATCCCCTGCGCCTTCGGCGCGCCCCCCTTACCAAGGGGGGCTTTGCTTTCGGAATTATCGCGATGCTTTGCGGGCTACGAGGTTAAGCGGTAAGTGCGGCGTTGATCTGTTGCTCCGAGGCGGAGATTTGGGATTGGGGATTGGCAATGCCTGCGCAACGCCTGCGTTAGCAAATCCCGAATCTCCGATCCCGGCCTCATTGCGCTGTACCGCTCACTCGCGGCACTCTTGCCGCCATGCCTGATTCTCTTCGATCCATTCACGTCGTTGCCGGCGTGATCACCGACCCCCGCGGGCGCATCTTGCTGACCCGCCGCACCGAAACGCGCGACATGCCTGGCCTGTGGGAATTTCCGGGCGGCAAGCGCGAGCCTGGCGAGACCTCCGAACAAGCGTTGGTGCGCGAGCTCAACGAAGAGCTCGGCATCGAGGCGCAGGTGGGCGATTGGGTGATGGAAGTGCCGCAGCTCTATCCGGACAAGCGGCTGCGCCTGGAAGTACGTCATATCACGAGCTGGAAAGGCAGCCCGCGCGGCCGCGAAGGCCAGGCCATGACCTGGGTGGCGGCAGACAAGCTGGCCCGCTATTCGATGCCGCCGGCCGACGTGCCGGTGGTGGGCGCGCTACGGCAGCCCGACCGTTACCTGATCACGCCCGAGCCGGAGGAAGAGGCGCGCTGGCTGGAGGGCCTGGAGCTCGCATTGCACAACGGGATCACCCGGATCCAGCTGCGTGCGCGGCAGCTTGCGCCGGCGCGTTGGCAGGCGTTGTTGCAGCAGGTGATGCGCCTGCGTGGTCGCGCGCGTGCGCAACTGTTGCTCAATCGCGATATCGCGCTGGCTGCGGATCTGGGTATTGGCGTGCACCTGGGATCGGAGCAGCTGGCCGGTCTGCAGGAACGCCCGCTGCCTGCAGACCGACTCGTGGCTGCGTCGTGCCATGGCTTGGACGACCTGCGCCACGCCCAACGGATCGGCTGCGACTTTGCGGTGCTGGGCCCGGTGCAGGCGACCGCGTCGCATCCGGGCGCCACACCGATCGGCTGGGACGGTTTCGAGACCTTGCGCGAACAGGTCTGGCTGCCGATCTACGCGCTCGGCGGCATGCAGGGCGAAGATGTGCGTCAGGCGCGCTCGCATGGTGCGCAGGGTATCGCGGCGATCCGCGCGCTCTGGCCGCAATGAGCGCACCGCAGCGTCTGACGGCCGAACCGCCAGCGCAATGCCTTCGATCCCTGTTGCGGCGTGCAGCGGTCCTGCGGTGATCCCGCGCCGCCGGATGCCACGCATACGCTGCTAGAACGTCACCCAGAAGCAGTTGTATTGCCTGCGTAGCCGCAGCACGCTGCGCGCCGGCGTGCCGCTGGCGAGGTTCTGTTCCAGCCGCAGTCCCCAGGGGCGCGGGCGGCTGGGCGGGGTAGGCAGTGGCGCGTCGATGGCGCTGCCATCCAGCGACGATGTGGGCGCGGTGGTGTCGGCGTCCCAGGTGGGGGTGTCGCTTTGCGGATACATCGGCACGATATCCAGCAACGGGCGCTGCACGATGGCTTCCAGCCGGCTCAGCACCTGATTGGCGGCGGCATCGGATTGACCGCTCCACAGGTACAGGCTGGACAGGCGGTTGACGTCGCGGCTGTCCACCGCCAATTGCAGCAACGACACCAGTTCGCTCAGCCGCCGCGGGCAGCCGTAGCGATACAGGCCGGTATCGCCCTGCGGGCGGATGGCAGGCGGTGCGCGGCTGGCCGCGCCGACGTCTTCGCAGCGCCGGTCGGTGAACAGGGTTTGCCCGTCCGGCGCGACGCAGCGATGGATTTCCTGCGCCTGCACGCGCGCGGCGGGACAGGCGCAGAGCAAGAACAGCAGGGGCAGAAGGCGATGCATCGGCGCAGCGTAGCCGGGTAAGCGTGAGCTGGCGACATGCATGCGCGCGGGTGTGCGAGGGCGACGACTGGAATGCGAAGCAGGTGCTCAGCGTCCGAGCAGCTGCAACACCTGCGTGGTCGGCTTGGCCAGATTGAGGGTGTAGAAATGCAATGCCGGCGCGCCACCTGCGATCAGGCGCTGGCACAAGGCCGCCACGACCTCTGCGCCGAAGGCGCGCACTGCGTCGGCGTCGTCGCCGTAGGACTGCATCTTCTTGCCGATCCAGCGTGGAATCTCTGCGCCGCATTGCTCGGAAAACCGCCGCAGCTGCGAGAAATTGGAGATCGGCATGATGCCGGGAATGATCGGTATCTCCACGCCCATCCGCTGCACTGCGTCGCGGAAATGAAAGTAGGCATCGGCGTTGTAGAAATACTGGGTAATGGCCGCATCGGCGCCGGCATCGACCTTGGCCTTGAAATAGCGCAGGTCGCTGAGCGCGTCGGCCGCCTGCGGATGGGTTTCCGGATAGGCGCCGACTTCGATCCGGAACGCGGCGCCGTGCTCGGCGCGGATGAAGGCGATCAGGTCCGAGGCGTAACGCAGGTCCCCGGGATGGCCCATGCCCGACGGCAGGTCGCCACGCAGCGCAACGATGCGGGTGCAACCGATGGCGCGATACAGCTTGAGCAGCTCGCGGATTTCCTGCCGGCTGCCGCCGACGCAGGACAGGTGCGGCGCCGCTTCGAAGCCATGCTTCTGCTTGAGGTGGCGTACCGTTTCGGAGGTGTAGCTGAGCGTGGAGCCGCCGGCGCCGAAGGTGCACGACACGTACTCCGGCGCGTAGCCCTTCAACCTGGCTGCAGTGCGGTCCAGTTGCGCGCGCTGATCATCGGTCTTGGGCGGGTAGAACTCGAAACTGAGATGCGTCATCGCGGCGGTTCCGGCGGATCGTCTGGCGATAATATCGCTTCATCGCGATGAATGCATATCAGATTGCGACGGTTCCGATGCGCACTGTCGCAGGGCCGGTGAGGGCGGCAGCACGCGGAATGGCAGGTTGGCATAGCCGGCGCGGCCGGCGTCATCGCGCACTTCCACAAACAAGCGGTAATTGCCCGGCGGTGGTGCGATCAGGCGCACCTCCTCGCCCGTAGCGCGTGCGCCGTTGCGACCACCGGGCATGCGGTTCGGCGCAATGGCGGCATCGACCAGCGGTGGCAACGTCTCGGGGTCGCCCCCGATGCTGCGCGCGGTGCTTTCGCTGCGCACGTGCCAGTCGTAGCGCAGTACGGATGCGCCGCTGGCACGAATGCGTGCGGTCACGGCCTGGCCTGGGCGAAGGCTCACGCTGTCGGCGGCGCGTTGGCCAGCCAGCGTGAGCGCCGCTACCGTGGGCGCCCGGGTGGCTGGCCATTGGCCGGTCCACAGCAATTGCAATGTGTCCACGCTGGGCGTGGCCTCGCCCGAAGACAGGAACAGGCCATACCAGGTGGGCGTGCGCTCCTGCTTGTCGCCCCACAGAAACACGAACGAGCCCAGCCCCTGGCGGGTGTCGCTGGCGATGTCGCTGCGGTAGCGCTGTTCCAGCAATAGCGCCTTGCGCGTGCTGTCGTCTTCGATCGGTGCGCCCCACGAGGTGGTCGGCGATTCCCAGTGCCCGGTGGGGCCCCATTCGGTGACCACGTAAGGGCCGCGCCAACCGCTCTCGTGCAGCTTTTGCGGGAGCGCTGCGATATCGCCGTAGAGCTGCACGGCGATCAGGTCCAGTGCCGGCGCGCGCGTCTTGAGTTGGTCGATGAGTTGCTTGTCGAAACCGGCCAGCGTGGTGGTGACCGGATGATCCGGGTCGATGGCATGGATCGCCTCGGCGATCTCGCCGACCGCATTCCAGACCTTGGGATTGGTGTAATCCAGATTGAGCTCGTTACCGACCACCCACATTAGCACCGCCGGATGCGCCGCCGATTGCCGTACCTGCGCAAGGATGCGTTGCAGTTGCTGTTTCACTGCCGTTGCATCGTCGTAATCGAAGCCATGTCGCTGGTTGCCGACCTCAATGCCGACCGCCACTTTCAGGCCGTTGCCTTGTGCGCGATCGAGCAGGGCGCGCTGGCGTTGCGGGTCCGGATCCACGCGCCAGGTGCGCAACGCGTTGCCGCCGCGTGCGGCCAGCGTTTCCATGCTGCCATTGCCCAGGCCGGCACCCTTGATCACGAAGGGAGCGCCATCCACCAACAGGCGGTAGCCGTCTGCTTCCTGCGCAATGCGCACCTGCGCCGCGCTGACCTGCGTGCTCGCGGCCAGTGCGAACACGCAGACGGCGATGACGCGCGCATTGCATGGCAGTTGCATGGCGACTCCTGGTGGTCAGCAAGACACCAGCATAGGCCGGGATACCGTGATGCGGGCGGCCGCGCAGCATCTGCCTGGTTGGGGTTGCTTGCGGGCAATCGCATCCGGTTCTGGGGACTGGGTTGCAATCGCGCGCCGCTTGCCTGCTTGAAGTTGCTGCGCATTCGGTGAGCGCAGCGCTTTGCGCCATTGGGCTGCAATGCGACATGCAGGAAGAGGTTGGCGAAGACCGCTTGTCCCATGCGCATGGTGTCCTTCGAACATTACGCAGTACCGCGGCGTTGTCGAAGACCCACCATCGCTGGCTTGCCGCTGCCGTGGCAATGCCTGCTGGAAACCGTGGAGTGCATCTGCGCCGGGCGTTGACGCCTGCACGCCTACACTGGGCGCACTTTCCATGGAGCGCTTTCATGAGCGATACCACGATGACCGCCATCGCCATCCGCGATGGCAAGGGCGACGCCGAGGCGCTGTACGCCACCGAACAACCGCGCCCGCGTCCGGCACCGGGGCAGGTGCTGATCCGCGTGCATGCCGCCGGCATCAATCGCCCGGATCTGCTGCAACGCGCCGGGCACTACCCGCCGCCACCTGGCGCGCCGGAAACGCTGGGGCTGGAAATCGCCGGCGAAATCGTCGAGCCGGCTGGTCGCTGGAAGGTGGGCGAGCGCGTGTGCGCGCTGCTGGGTGGCGGTGGCTACGCGCAATACGCCGCCGTCGATGCGCGTCACGTACTGCCCATTCCCGCCGGCATGGATCTGGTGCACGCCGCCGCGTTACCGGAAACCATCTTCACTGCCTATGCCAATCTGTTCGAACACGGCCGGCTCGCGGCAGGCCAATGGCTGCTGTTGCATGGTGCGACCTCGGGCATCGGCGTTACGGCGATCCAGATGGCCAAGGCGGCGGGCGCGCACGTGCTGGCCACCGCGCGCTCGGCCAGCAAGGCGGCACAGGCGCGCGAGTTGGGCGCCGATGTGGCGATCGATTCCACCACTGCGTCGTTTGTCGAGGTGGCCAAGGCGCACGGCGGCGTGGATGTTGCGCTCGACATGGTGGGCGCTGCGGTCTTCGCCGACACCCTGGAAGCGCTCAACCCGCGCGGACGCATCGTCTACATCGCCTCGCAGGCCGGCGCCACCATCGAGGTGCCGATTCCGGTGCTGATGCGCAAGCAGGCGGTCATCACCGGCTCGACGCTACGCCCGCGCAATGCAGACGAAAAAGCCCGGCTGGCGGCGGAAGTGGAGCGCGTGGTGTGGCCATGGATCGAGCAGGGCAAGCTGCGCGTACTGCTCGACAAGTGCTTCCCGCTGAGCGAAGCGGCTGCGGCGCATCGTTACCTGGAGCAGGGCAGTCACCTGGGCAAGGTGGTGCTGGAGATGTAGCACGTAGCCACTGGCCTCAACCAGCTCGGCGCCAGCGGCTGCAGGCGCCGTGCGCCCGGCGATCGACAAGCGCCGGCGGCGCCACCGCGCAATCGCACAGCTACCTCGGCACGAGGTTCGCGTGGCAGTTCGCGGCCGCATCGTTTTACGCACACAGAGTTCGCACTGTTGCGCCTGAAACCACTG
Organism: Xanthomonas sp. NCPPB 1062; assembly: GCF_041481705.2. Taxonomy (NCBI): domain Bacteria; kingdom Pseudomonadati; phylum Pseudomonadota; class Gammaproteobacteria; order Lysobacterales; family Lysobacteraceae; genus Xanthomonas; species Xanthomonas sp. NCPPB 1062. The sequence goes on from NZ_CM192987.1 coordinate 930,385, forward strand.
CCGCCTCGTGAGAATCCGCAGCCTGTTAACTCACGATCAATGGCGGCACACGAATGATGACGCGCTCTTTCTCTCAGGCCGTCCTGGCTTGCGCCGTCGCGCTGGGTATGACCGGTGTCGCGCAGGCAGCCGAACAGGCACCTGCGCAACTCGCCGTCGGTGGCGCGCTGGCGCCGCAACGCATCCTGCAGGTGGGATTGGTGCTCAAGCCGCAGGTGACCATGCGTCAGCAACAAGCGGCGGTGGAGCAGTGGTTGACCCGCGATGGCGGCGATCCGGTGTTGCGCGGCCAACTGGCACGCGCATCGGCTGCTTCCACCCGCGATATCGCACAGGTCAAGGCCTATCTGAGCCGGTATGGCATCACCGATGTACGCCCGGCCATCGATGGCCGCCTGCTGCAGGTTCGCGCGACAGCGGCGGCATTGCAGGCTGCCCTTGGCACCCCGCTGCGTGCAGTGAGTGCCGATGGCCGCCTCGGCGTTGCCGCTGCGCAGGGCACGGTCGCAGTGCCGGCCGGCTTGCAGGCGGTGGTGCAAGGTGTGGTTGGCCTGGACGGCACGGCCGGCGCCAGGGTCACCCCGCACTGGGCGCCGCTGGGCGCCGCGCGCACATCGTTGTTGAACAGCAGCGCCGTGACGGCCGCCAACAGCGGCGGCGCAGAAGTCGTGCGCCACAGCATCGAAGAGCTCAATAGCGCGTACGGCGCCGATACGCTGGCACCGGCCAGCGATATCGTCGGTGCGGTCATTGCCGCCGGCAATCTGGAAAATACCCTCGCGCGGCTGCAGAGCTTCCAGGACCTGCACGGCCTGCACACCCCGGTCACGGTGGTGACGGTGGGCGACCCTAGCGCGCCGGGTTACCAGTCCGATGCCGCCAGCAAGGATTCGGAAGTCGAGTGGGACATGGATACCCAGTTGCTGGTCGGCAGCGCCGGCGGGTTGAAGCGCCTGATCATCTACAACATCCCGGACTTTTCCTGGAAGAGCATGATCGATGGCATGGCGCGCGCGGCCGACGACAATCTGGCCCGCGTGGTCAGCATGTCGATCTATGGGCAGGAAATCCAGGTCAACGACGCGGTCTTCCAGGCCATGGACGCCAGCCTGACCAAGGCGGTGCGTCAGGGGCAGAACTTCCTGATCTGCAGCGGCGACGACGGCGTCTACCTGCCGCTGAGCGCACGCGCCAACGCGCCTTATTACGACACGCTGGCGGGGCGCCCGGACCTGCGCCAGGTCGGTTGGCCGGCCTCGCACCGCTACGCGATTGCGGTGGGCGCCACCGAGTTGCTGACCCAGGGCGGCAACCCCGGCAGCTACGCCTCCGAGCGCGTCTGGAATGCCGGTGTCGGCCGCCACCTCAGCCAGGGCGGCCTCAGCAAGATTGCCTATGCGCCGCAGTGGCAGCGCACCCTGCTGCCGGGGCAGACGGCCTCCGGCTACCGCGCTGTGCCCGACGTCAGCTTCAATGGCTCGTTCTACAGCAGTGCGCAGATCCGCGGCACCGATGCGCAAGGGAACGAGGCTGCCTGGTATGTGTGGGGGACCAGTGCCGCCACCCCGACCTTCGCCGGCTATATCGCCCGGCTGTTGCAGTCGCATCCCACTCTGGGCTTCGTCGCGCCGCAGATCTATCAGTACGCGAGCCAGCGTCACGATGCGCAGCGCGCCCATGACGTGGTGGTCGGCAGCAATGGCCTGTATCGCGATGGATACAACGCGAGCTACGGTTGGGACTTCGCGTCGGGTTGGGGCAGCATGAACATCGGCGACTTCGACCGTTTCCTGACGCAGGCAGCGCCATGACCTTCACTGCGCATGGCGAGCTCGCTGTCGCTGCGCATTAACCCACCGATATTCCAACGTTGCGTAGCGGCGGTGCTGGTTACCGTGGCGGCGTACAGTCGACCACCGCTTCGATGTGGTGGCCGTCCGGGTCGATGACGAACGCGGTGTAATAGTCATCGCCATAATCCGGTCGCAAGCCGGGTGCGCCATTGCAGTGACCGCCGTGCCGTAGCGCGGCTCGGTGAAACGCGTCCACGGCGGACGCGTCGGTGGCGGCAAATGCCAGATGGAATCCGACCCCCGGGGCACATTGCGTTGCCTGGCGTTGTTTCAACGCCAGGCAATCGTCGCCACCGGGCCTGCCATCGCCGACCGCCTGGTCGAGCGTGCCTGGCTCCAGATCGGACCACACCCGCACATAGCCAGGCGCACCCAGCGTTGCGTCGAAAAATTCGGCGGATATCTCGATCGTACGAACGCCCAGCGAAACGTGATGCAACATCGGTGCAGCCTTCGATGGCGACGGCACATCGGCGTGCCGGCAGCGATACTTGTCTGCACGCGCGCCGGCGTCAATCGCATGCTGCAAAAGAGGCTAGTGGCGTGTGGTCGAGCACCGCCAATTCCAACCGCCGCGCCGACACCATCTGCAGCCGTCGCGCATTGTCTTCGTGGCGCAACTGAGCAGGCCCGGTAGGCAGCGGCTGGCATACAGGTATAGCAAAACAAGCAGGAGCGATGTCTCGCAGTGGGCTGCACGCTGACCGTACACTGCGCCGTCGCGTGCGCTCTCCGCATCGCGCCGCTGCAGCATTGGCCAGGCAGTGTGCGTGCAGGCGTTCGCATCGGTGGCCACCCCTACCAGCACGAAGGTTTCGATGAAGCATCCAGACGCATTGCGTATCGCCCTTGTCGGGATCGGCAAGATCGCCCGCGACCAGCACGTGCCGACCATCGCTGCGCGCGACGATGTGCAGCTGGTGGCCACCGTGAGCCGGCATGGCACGGTCGACGGTGTGCCTGCCTATCACACCCTGGAAGACGCATTTGCCGCCCAGCCGCAGATCGAAGCGGTGGCCTTGTGCACGCCACCGGTCGGACGGCACGCTTTGGCGCAGGCCGCGTTGATGGCCGGCCGCCATGTGTTTCTGGAGAAGCCGCCGGCTGCCACGCTCGCCGAAATTCATGACCTGCAGGACGTGGCGCGGCGTGCGCAACGTAGCCTGTTCACCAGCTGGCATTCGCGTTGCGCAGCCGGTGTCGAGCCTGCCCGTGCATGGTTGGCCGACAAGCAACTCGTGCGCGCGCACATCACCTGGAAGGAAGACATTCGCCACTGGCATCCGGGCCAGGACTGGATTCTGGAACCTGGCGGCATGGGGGTGTTCGACCCCGGCATCAATGCGCTCTCCATCGTGACCCATCTGCTGCCGCGCAGCTTGGCGCTGCGCGACGCCGAGCTGCATACCCCGGAAAACCGCCAGGCGCCGCTGTATGCCAGGCTCGCATTCGTCGACACCGCAGGACTCCCGGTAACGGCCGAATTCGATTTCCTGCAGACCGGCCACCAGCGCTGGGACATCGAAGTGGAAACCACCGCGGGCCTGCTCATGCTCAGCGAAGGCGGGGCCAAGTTGAGCATCGATGGGCAACTTAAGGCGCTGCCAGCGTCCAGCGAATACGACGGCTTGTACGGGCGCTTCGTGCAGCTGGTGCGCGCGGGCCAATCGGAAGTGGATATTGCACCGTTCGTGCACGTGGCAGATGCGTTCATGCTCGGCGCGCGCCATGTCACCGCAGCGTTCGCCTGGTAAGTCGTTCTGCCGCTCGCCAATGGTGAACACCGCTGGTCAATGCCAGCGGTCCTGCGGCCGACTGCGATCGATGGAAGCGGGTTCGGGGCACACAATCGTGCGCCGCTGCCAGCGTCGTCCGCCCACCGCGGTGCGCGGTGCGCAGGAAACGGGCCGACTGCAAGGCGTGTTGGCGGTCCATCGATGCGAGTGGGCGTGTACTGCACCCCGCGGCATCCTGGTGCAGTCGATCGGCGCCAGCACGTAGAGGCAACGAAGCCCCCATACGCCGGTTTGCGTCGGGGGCTTCGCCTTGATCGCACTGCGGCGTGGCGTGCAACGTCGCACGCCGACGCGCCAGTCACCATTTCAAACGATGGGAGCACTGCAAGGTAGTGCCACCGCCATGCTGTGGTGGCTGCTCAGCGGCGCCACATGCGCGCCCCGCGCGCCGGCAGGGTAAAGGTGTACGAGCTGCTGGAAATGCGCACCACGTTGCCCGAGCCCAACGCGTCCACGTAGTCGGCATTCCAGTACAACACGCTGTTGTTCATTCCCACCGTGGTGGTGACCGGGTTGCCGCACTTGTTGATGCCCACGATGCCCAGGCTGCCGCGACGGAACAGGATATGGCAGGAGCTGGACGACAAGACCTGCATGTCGGTGCCCTGCACGCCATTATGGAAGCCGATCATGCGGCGTAGGTCGTCGCGGAGATAGGCGTTGACCCAGCGGTTGTCGCCGCTTTCGTTGTTGTCGGTATAGATCATCGGCATGCCGCCGTTGCGACCGATCAGGTATGCGTAGGCCAGCGTCTCATCCACCGGGTCGAGAATTGCGTAGCGGAAGCCGGCGTTGTTGGGAATGTCGTGGGTCACTGCAAAGGTCACGGCGCGATTGCCCGGCAATGCCTGTCCGGACGCGGCGGGGTCCACCAGCTGCTGCATGCTGGCGCCGATCGCGAACGCATTGCGCACCGCATTGAACAACGGAAAGTCGTAGGCTGCATGCGGCGTGGATTGCAGATACGGGGCCAGGAACTGGTCGTAATCGCCATTGCCTGTACCGCCGCCGGTGATCACTTCACCGAAGACATACACACCCGAGCGGATGCCGGCATCGAAGACGCGATTGAGATGGTCGAAGGTCATGTGCTTGGCCGCATCCACCCGGAAGCCGGTCACGCCAATGCTCTTGAGCGCTTGCAGATAGGCGCGTTGTTGCTGCACCACCCAGTCGTTGCCCACGAGATCCGGCAGGCCTGGATCGCTGCCGCCGCCGCAAATGCGGTAATTACGCACCTGGTAGGCGTCGTTGTAGTTGCTGATGCATTGCGCCGGGCCGAAATCGCTGGCGCTGAGGAAGTTTGACTGCAGCGTGCCGAACAGACGCAGCGAATCGTAACGGCCGGGGTTTGCAGCGTACTGCGACAGCACCGCGCTGCCCGGGTAATTGAGGTCTGAACGCGTGGCCGCTTCGTTGGCCATGTGGTTGAACACGATGTCGGCATAGGTTTCCACGCCGTTGTTGGCCAGCGCCTGGACCATCTTCTTGAATGCAGCGGTGTCGCCGAGCGGGTTGTCGATCAGGCGAATGTCCTGGGGCTGATAGCGCGCCCACCACGCGCTTCCTTCGGAGCGGTACGCGGGGGCGACCAGCACCTTGCGATAGCCTGCATCGGCAATCTGTTTGGCGCGCGCTTCGACGGTGGCATACGGCCAGTTGAAGGCATGCAGGATGACATCGGCCTGCGCGTTGGCGGTGGTCAGCAGCAGGACCAATGCGGTCAGCAAGAGACGTGCACCGCGTTGTATCAGGGAAGGTGGGGCATGAGCAGGCGTGTTGCGCATCGGATCGATCTCCAGTGGTAAGCGCAGGCCGACGCGCAGTGCGCGATGCCCGCATCAAGGCTTCCGGCCCCTGTTCCGGAAAGCGCGCACGGCGTGCAGCGCGCGGTGATGCTAAGCGCGCATCGCGGCGCAGCATGGGGGTTGTGCATACGTATTCACTGCAGCGGGCCAGCAATCTGGGCGCCGGGTTGGGCGCCAACGGCGCGATTGGTCGCAAAAATCAGGGAACCACACGGCCGTTGCAATCTCGCCTGCACTTGCCTTGTCACATCAATGCTTGGCGATAGGCAATGCTCATCGTTAGCATGCGGCGCGTGCAACGTGGCCGGCGCAATCTCGCTGGACCGTCGCGGGTGACACAGATCAGCTGCTTCGCTGTTCGCCGCCGGCAGTGTGCACGTCATCGTTGCACGCTGCGCTGCCCTCGTGTGGCAAGGCCAAGGTGCCGATTTGCGGCTTGCATGCCGCATCCGCATCGTGCCGAGCAGCAACCGCCCGCCGCAGCGGCGATAAGCCCGAACCTGCGGCTGGCTGCGCCTGGCAGCGGCATGGCTGCAATCTGGATTGCAGGCGATCCCAACGGCTCGGCCCGGCCACGACGATGGGCCGGTGCTGGCCGCGTTAAACTAGTCGCCAGTCCACTGCCCGGCCTCCCGATGCGCAATCCATTGCAAGAACAGCTGCTCAAGGCCGGCCTGGTGAAAAAAGCCCAGGTGGACAAGGTTGCGCGCGAACAGGTCAAACAGCGCCATGCCAAGGGCGCGGCGGTGCAGCCGGCGGCGACGGACAAGATCGATGCGGCGCGCCTGCAGGCCGAGCGTGCCGAGCGCGATCGTGCGCTGGCCCAAGAGCGCAACGTGCAGGTGCGCCAGCAGGAAGTGCTCGCGCAGGTGCGGCAGATCGTGGAGACCAACAAGGTCAAGCGCGAAGGCGAGATCGACTACCGCTTCAACGACGGCAGCGTGATCCGCAGCGTGCTGGTCAACACGACGCTGCGCAGCCAGTTGGCCAGCGGCGCGCTGGTGATCGTGCGGTACGGTGATGGTTTCGAGCTGATTCCGCGTGCGGCCGCCGACAAGGTTTACAGCCGCGATGCCGATGCGGTGGTGCTGGACCACGGACGCAACAGCGCGCCGGCTGCGGCCGACAGCGATGACGAGTACTACAGCCAGTTCAAGGTGCCGGACGATTTGATCTGGTAGCGCCGGCGAACGGCCGCTTGGGTGATTGCCGGACGGATCCCGCTCCGCCGCAGGCGCGACATTGCTGCATGCTGCGTACCTGCATGCTGTCGGTGCATGTTCGGTGACTGTCGGGAACCAGGCCAGGCACTCGGGCCAGTCCGATCGCCGCGCGGTCGGCTGATGCTGATCAACGTAGTCGTGCGAACGCCTGCGCGCTACCCTGGCGCTCTTTGTCGCCGCATACCCCACTCATGTCGATCGTCCTGACCCAGTTCGCCCGCACCCGCTTGTTTCCGCGCGATGGGCGTCGCAATGCCATCCAGGACTGCACGCCGGAGCAGTTCATCCAGCGGCTCAACGACGAGGCGCCGCTACGCGTGATCGAGGGCTATGCGCCGTTTTGCCAATTGCATGTGCACCGCAACTGGACCTCGACCCGCTGCCTCACCATTCCCATTACCGAAGACAACCGGCACCTGCTGCGTTCCGGCTACGAGGCACGCAGCACGCAGGAATTGGCCGTGCTGGTGCGGTGGTTCGAAGGTGTCGAGCCACCGGTGGCCGGCTATCTGCTGCCCATCCTCTACAGCCGCGAGCAGTTGGCCAAGGAAGGCACGCCCATCGAGGCAGACTGGGGTGTGGTCGGTTGTCTGTACACCGCAGAGCCGGACGAGATTCCGATGGCACCGATCACCATGTTGCGCAATGCCCTGGGCGTGGAAGAGGGCGGCTCGGGCACGCCGCTGGACCGCGAGGCATATCGGCGTAGCGTGGCGTTCTGGGAGCGCAATGCCAATTGGCGCGGGTGAGCGCGTCGTTGCGATCCGCGTTCTTGTCCGCCACTTAAATCGCGCATGGCGCGTGTAGTTGCCACATCCATCCTGACTGCCAATGCCGGGACGTACGCCACGGCTGCGTGCTAGGTTGCCGCCCTGCGTGTAACGGATCGGAGAATCGCCATGTCGTTAGAAGTGCTTGGTGCTGGCCTAGGCCGAACCGGGACGCTGTCGCTGAAGTTCGCGCTGGAACATTTGGGATTTGGACCGTGTTATCACGCCACGGAGGTCGCCGCGAACATGCGTACGGCACTGCCGCTGTGGAATGCCGCCGAGCGCGGTGCCGCAGACTGGTCGACCATCTTCGCCGGCTACCGTTCGAGCACCGACCATCCTGGTTGCTATTACTGGCGGCAATTGATTGAGGTATATCCGCAGGCCAAGGTCGTCCTGACGGTGCGCGATCCCGACAGCTGGTTCGAGTCGGTGACCCAGACCATCCTGATGCCGGGCAGAAAGAGCACCTTCGTCGGCCCCGAAGGCGAAACATTCAGTACGTTCTTGAAGCAGCAGATGGGCGGGCGCAGTCAGGACCGCGCCTTCATGGTCGACTACTTCAATCGCTGGAATCAGGCGGTGATCGATACGGTGCCAGCCGAACGGCTGCTGGTATTTTCGGCTCGGCAAGGCTGGGCGCCACTATGCAGCTTCCTCGGCGTACCGCTGCCGCACAAGCCTTACCCACACTTGCACGCACGGCCGCGGCTGCGTTGGTTTACGCGCGGCTTGCGTCTGCCGGACGACGTTGCCGCACGCGAGCGACACGTGCGCGAATATCTGGAGTACCTGCGCGAAGATCTGTTCGGATAAACGCACATTGCGTGGCTTATTCTGCGACACATGCCCGATAATTTGATTTTAAAAATAAAGTACCAACCATAATGTTGATTGGCCATATGACTATTGCTAGCCTGAATAAGGCGAATGTCAGAGTTCGCCATTTCTGAAACTTCCAGAAGAGGTGCGCGTGATGAAAACTGCCAAAGCCATGCTGTCACTCGTGTTTTCGAAGATTCTAAAAATGTTTGGTCCGCGCAAGGTGGCGTATATCTACACGCAGTGACTGCAATGCCAGGGCAGGCTTTGCCGGATGGCCCGCATGCACGCGCATCGTCGGCGACGGCGATGCGCGCTGCCGCAGGTCACCGATGTGCTGCAAGTGCAGTGTGCGGATGTGCGGATGTGCGGCAGACGTTATGCCGTCTTGCCGGGACTTGGAGCCAGGCGCGGATGCGGATCATGCGGTTGCGAAGTGTTCACGCGTGCATATCCGATGAGCCCGATGCGATGACAACCGACAGGACGCCGATGTGGGCATGCCCTTCAAGCAGCGCGAATATCCCAATCGCTTTTTCGACTCGACAGTCTGGAACGACTTCGCCTTTCGCGACGACGATGTCGTCATCGCCAGCTATGCCAAGGCAGGGACGACCTGGGTGCAGCAGATCGTCGCGCAACTGATCTTCGGCGGCACCGAGGAGATCGAGGTGTCGCGGCTGTCGCCCTGGTTCGACTCGGTGTATCCGGACAAGGCCACCAAGCAGCGGCTGCTCGCCGAGCAACGCCATCGCCGCTTCGTGAAAACCCATCTGCCCGCCGATGCGCTGGTGCTATCCGAACGCGCCCGCTATCTCTACGTCGGCCGCGATGCGCGCGACATCGTCTGGAGCCTGTACGACCATCAGCGGGCAGTCAGCGCGGATGCACAGGCGCGTCTGGATGCGGAGCCCTCCAGCAACGGTAAATTGAAGGTCATGCCGCCGCCCACGTGCTCGGTGGAGGACTATTTCCAGAACTGGATGCGCGCCGATGGTGCGCCGCTGTGGCCGTTCTGGGAGGGCGTGCGTTCCTGGTGGGCGCTGCGCGATTACGACAACGTGCTGCTGGTGCATTACGCCGCGTTGCTGCATGACCTGCCTGCGCAAGTGCGGCGCATTGCCGCATTCCTGGATATCCCGCTGGATGCCAAGTGCTGCGAGCGCGTGCTGGCGCACTGTAGTCTGGACTACATGCGCGCGCACGCGGCGCGCTACGTTCCACAGGGCGCCGGTTTCTGGCGCGACGGCGGCCGAGCCTTCTTCAATCAAGGTCTCAATGGGCGGTGGCGTGACCGACTGGCACCGGCAGTCGATGCGGCCTATCGCCAGCGTGTTGTCGCCGAGCTTGGCGCCGAGTGCGCGCATTGGCTCGCCACCGGCGATGTTGCGTCGGCGGCGCATGCGACGACCGGGATGGTTGCTTAGGGTGGCCAGCGACTCTTTCGCGGAGAAGGGCATGGATGCATCGTCGGCGCACGCCTACGATCAGGTGTCGCAATACTACGATCGCCTGAGGGACCACTGGGCCGCTGCCAGTGCAGCGCAGTGTGCGCAGGCATTGGCGGCACTGGTCGGCAGTGGCACGGCGCTGGAGTTGGGGATCGGCACCGGCCGTATCGCGCTGCCGCTGGCGGCTGGCGGCGCGGCGGTCTGCGGCATCGACAACTCGCCTGGCATGTTGGACATGCTGCGTGCCAAGCCCGGTGCAGAGCGACTGACCCTGGTCTGCGCCGATTTTGTCGATGTCCCGGTCGCCGGGCCGTTCGACCTGATCTATTCGGTGTATTCGCTCGGCTATCTGTTGACGCAGGACGACCAATTGCGTTGCCTGCGCGCGGTGCGCGAGCGCCTGGCAACGTCCGGCGTGTTCGTCCTGCAGACGATGGTGCCGCAGGCGGAGACCTTGCTGGCGGACGGCAAAGTGAGGTCGTTGGAGGCGCCGGCCCTGGACGAGGGCGAGGTGCCGGTGATGCTGATGTGCTCCAGCGCCGATCCGGCCCGGCAGCTGATCCAGCAGCGCATCGTGATGATCGGGGAGTCGGCGACCCGCGTCTTCAACGATCGCTATCGCTACCTCTGGCCTTCCGAGCTGGATCTGATGGCACGGATCGCCGGCTTGCGCTTGCGGGCCAGATGGGGCGATTGGAGCGGGCAGCCCTACACTGCGCGCAGCCGTAGCCAGATCTCCGTGTATGAGCCTGCTGCGATGGATGCGGACGAGGCGAGCGCACGCGGCTGACAGTGCCATCGGCGAAGATCGGTCAATAGCGGCTGCAGCAAATGTCGGCGTGTCGTGGCCCTGGCCGCCGCGCGGTCTGTCACCTTCGGCCAACCACAGCGCAGGCGACAATGCGTAGTGCAACGCGTGCGCAGATTCAGCTTCGACGTCGTGCCGATCGTGGCCTTGAAGCACAACGGGCGCCTTGCGGCGCCCGTTGATTGACACTGTCGAGGATGGGCGAACGTGCGCCCACGTCTCAGTAGCGGTAATGATCCGGCTTGAACGGGCCTTCCACCGGCACGCCGAGGTAGTCGGCCTGGTCCTTGGTGAGGGTGGTCAGCTTCACGCCGATCTTTTCCAGGTGCAGACGCGCAACTTCTTCATCCAGGTGCTTGGGCAGGATGTAGACCTTCTTCTCGTAGGTGTCGCGCTTTTCCCACAGGTCGATCTGAGCCAGGGTCTGGTTGGCGAACGAGTTGGACATCACAAAGCTCGGGTGGCCAGTGGCGCAGCCCAGGTTCACCAGGCGGCCATCGGCCAGCAGGAAGATCGCGTTGCCGTTGGGGAACACGTACTTGTCCACCTGCGGCTTGATGTTGATCTTCTGCACGTCCTTCAGCGCCTTGAGCGCATCGACCTGGATCTCGTTGTCGAAGTGGCCGATGTTGCAGACGATGGCCTGGTCCTTCATCGCCTGCAGGTGCTCGACGGTGATGATGTCCTTGTTGCCGGTGGTGGTGACATAGATGTCGGCACGGCCCAGGGTAGATTCGATGGTGTTGACTTCGAAGCCTTCCATCGACGCCTGCAATGCGCAGATCGGGTCGATTTCGGTGACGATCACGCGGGCGCCATAGGCGCGCAGCGAGGCGGCGCTGCCCTTGCCGACATCGCCGTAGCCGCAGACCACGGCAACCTTGCCGGCCAGCATCACGTCCATCGCGCGCTTGAGGCCATCGGCCAGCGACTCGCGGCAGCCGTAGAGGTTGTCGAACTTGCTCTTGGTGACCGAGTCGTTGACGTTGATGGCCGGGATCAGCAGCTTGCCGGCTTCGGCAATCTGATACAGGCGGTGCACGCCGGTGGTGGTCTCTTCGGAGACGCCCTTCCAGTCCTTGACCACGCGGCCCCAGTAGCCCGGGCGCTCGACGGCCACGCGCTTGAGCAACGCCTTGATGACGCCCTCTTCGTGCGAGGAGGCCGGCTCGTCCACCCAGGTGCTGCCGTTCTCGAGCTCATAGCCCTTGTGGATCAGCAGGGTGACGTCGCCGCCGTCGTCCACCACCAGCTCCGGGCCGGTGAGGGTGCCGTCGGGCAGGGTGAAGGTCAGCGCGTCCAGCGTGCAGTCCCAGTACTCTTCCAGCGTCTCGCCCTTCCAGGCGAACACCGGGGTGCCGGTCGCGGCGATCGCAGCGGCGGCGTGGTCCTGGGTGGAGAAGATGTTGCACGAGGCCCAGCGCACATCGGCGCCGATGTCCTTGAGCGTTTCGATCAGCACGGCGGTCTGGATCGTCATGTGCAGCGAGCCGGTGATGCGGACGTTCTTCAGCGGCTTGGTCTGCGCATGCTTGCGGCGGATCGACATCAGGCCCGGCATTTCGTGCTCGGCGATGTCCAGCTCCTTGCGGCCCCAATCGGCCAGGGAGATGTCGGCAATCTTGTAGTCGGTATGTGGGGTGATCTTTGTGACAGCGTTCATGCAATGGCTCCGGTAGGCAAACGAATGTCTGCAATGCCGGGCGCCGTTGAACGGTAACTGCTGGTCGAGCCTGGCCGTGTACCTGCACCTGTGGTGCAGTGAGCGGATCAGTCCGCTCTACCGGTCGCAGCGCCCCTCGACGAGAGTGCTCGATTATATCGGCAGCACCCTCGCGCGGCATGAATTGCGGCCGACCCCCTACCAACGGCAGGGGAGCGGCCGACAGGCGGCTGCTATGGTCCGGAGTCGATCATCAGCGGGGACGGACGATGCGGGCGAAACGGCATGCGCAAGGCTGGCGGCAGCACACATGGGCGTTGGCAGGGGTGCTGGCATTGAGCGCACCGGTGATGGCCGGGACGGCTCGCCCGGCAGCGACCAACGCGGCAGTTGCTCCACCAGGCCCTGCGCCAGGCAGCAGTTACCAACTGCCGTCCAAGGCACTGCAGGCGGTGGTGGATGCCCCGCGTGCGCCGCTGCTGCAGCTCTCGCCCAGGCGCGATCTGGCTGCGATGCTGCAAATGCCCGCACTGCCGGACATCGCCGAGGTGGCCCAGCCGGAGCTGAAGCTGGCCGGCCTGCGCATCCATCCGAAGACCTTTGCGGCCAGCCGCTTTTCGTTCGCCAGCAAGCTGTGGCTGCTGTCGGTGGCCGACGGCAGCGAGCGGCAGATCGCCGGGTTGCCCTCCCCGTTGTCGCTGGCCGATCTGAGCTGGTCGCCCGACCAACGCCATCTGGCGTTCCGCCGCGAAGATGCCGCCAGCGGCGCCAACGAACTGTGGCTGGTGGACGTGGCGGCCGGGCAAGCGCGGCGGCTGCTGGCCGGCTTGAACACCAGCGTCAACGACGACTTGCGTTGGTTGCCCGATGGCAGTGGTTTGCTGTTGCAGCAACAGGTTGCAGGGCAGGGCGCACCGCCGACCCGCGATGCGATCCCGACCGGGCCGGCGACCCAGCAGACCAGTGCGGCTGCCGGGGTGCGCTCGCTGCCCACGTATCAGGACCTGCTGCGCAACGAAGCCGATGCGCGCGTGTTCGAGTACTACGCCACCGGCCAGCCGATCATCGTCACGGTGGCCGGGCAGGTGCGCCCGATCGCCACGCCAGGCATCTATCTCAACCTGTCGGTGTCGCCGGATGGCCGTTACATCCTGAGCGAACGCAGCGAGCGGCCGTTTTCGTATCTGGTGCCGGTGGACAACTTCCCGCGCCGCATCCAGGTGCTGGACCTGCAGGGCAAACTGGTGCGTCAGATCGCGCAGCTGCCATTGGTGGAAGGCCTGCCGACCGGAAACGATGCGGTGCCGACCGGCGTGCGCGACATCGCCTGGCGGCACGATGCACCGGCCACGCTGGTGTGGGCCGAAGCGCAGGACGGTGGCGACCCGGCACGCGAGAGCAAGGTCCGCGACGCGGTGCGGATGCAGGCCGCGCCGTTCAACCGCGCGCCGGTCACGCTGGCGCAATTGGGCAGCCGATTCGAAGGCATCCAGTGGGGCCGCGGCGATCTGGCGATCTTGAGCGAAAGCTGGTGGAAGACCCGCCGCACCAAGCAATGGCGTATCGCACCGGATCAACCGCAACGCGCGCCCGAACTGTTGTGGGACCGCTCCTCGCAGGACCGCTACAAGGACCCGGGCACGCCGGCGACGGTGGCCGACGGCAAGGGCCGCCCGCTGCTGCAGACCAGCAGCGATGGCAACAGCCTGTTCCTGTTCGGCAAAGGTGCTTCGCCGGAGGGCGACCGCCCGTTCGTCGATCGATTCGATCTGCGCAGCAAGCAGGCCACGCGGCTGTTCCATTCGCAGGCGCCGACCTATTCGGCGCCGCTGGCCTTGCTGGACGCGCAGGCCACGCAACTGCTGCTCAGCCGCGAATCGCCGGAAGAACCGGCCAACTATGTCGTGCAGTCGTTGGGCGATGGCGCCGCGGCGCGCGCGTTGACGCACTTCGCGCACCCGCTGCCGCAATTGCGCGGCGTGCAGAAGGAGCAGATCCGCTACAAGCGTGCCGACGGCGTGGACCTCACCGCCACGCTCTTGCTGCCGCCCGGTTACGACCCCAAGCGCGACGGGCCACGGCCGTTGCTGATGTGGGCCTACCCGGGCGAATTCAAAAGCGCCGACACCGCCAGCCAGGTCACCGATTCGCCGTACCGTTTCAACGCGATCAGTTACTGGGGGCCGCAGGCGTTTCTGGCGATCGGCTATGTGGTGCTCAACAACCCGAGCATGCCGATCGTGGGCGAAGGCGATGCCGAACCCAACGACACCTATGTGCCGCAGCTGATCGCCGATGCGCAGGCCGCGGTGGACGAAGTGGTGCGGCGTGGCGTCACCGACCGCGAGCACATCGCCATCGGCGGGCATTCCTACGGTGCCTTCATGACCGCCAACCTGCTCGCACACACGCGCCTGTTCAAGGCCGGCATCGCACGCAGCGGCGCCTACAACCGCACGCTCACCCCGTTCGGTTTCCAGGCCGAAGAGCGCAATTACTGGCAGGCGCAATCGGTGTACCAGGCGATGTCGCCATTCAATTACGCCGACAAGATCAAGGACCCGCTGCTGCTGATCCACGGCCAGGACGACAACAATACCGGCACCTTCCCGATCCAGAGCGAGCGCATGTTCGCCGCGATCAAGGGCCTGGGTGGCACGGCGCGCCTGGTGATGTTGCCCAACGAATCGCATGCTTACCGCGCGCGGCAATCGATCATGCAGATGCTGGCCGAAAGCGAGCAGTGGTTGAAGACCAATGTCGGCGAGCCGGTAAAGGAGACCGGCGCTATGCGCACGCGTTGATCGATGGTGCGCTGGCACGGTAGGAGCGCGCTCGCGCGCGATGCGCCGTTACCGATGAAGCTTCGTCGCGCCCGGATGCGCTCCTACAGCGGATGAGGATGTGGCCGATGTGGTGCCGGCAACGGCTGCCGAGCCGTATAGATGGGTGCCGCGATCACCTGTAGGAGCGGGCCTGCCCGCGATGGGGCATTACCGGTAACGCCCCATCGCGCGCGAGCGCGCCACGACGAGATTCATCGCCACGTGCGCCAGCACACGATGGTTGGTGTTGAAACCGTCGTGCCGGTCGCGATCATCTAATCCTTTTGGGTTAGTCTTCGACGACTTTGCGCTTGAAGAGGGTGTGCGTTTCCGATGAACGAGTACCGCAGCAGTCTTGTGTTCGCTACCCCCGATCTTCCCTTGCGCGACGATGTGCGTCGGCTGGGTGCACTGGTGGGTGATCTGCTCGCCGAGCAGGTGTCTGCGGAATTTCTCGATGAAATCGAACGCGTGCGCACCACCGCCATCTCGCGGCGCGAAAGCGATGCCCCACCTTCCACGCTGAGCGAACAACTCACCGGTCGGCAGCCGCGTGACGCCGAAGCGTTGGTCCGGGCGTTCAGCACCTATTTCCAGGTGGTCAACATCGCCGAGCGCGTGCACCGCATCCGCCGCCGCCGCGAATACCAGCGCAGCGGCACCGATACGCCGCAGCCCGATGGCCTGCATGACGCATTGCGCCGCCTCAAGACGCAGGGCGTGACCCTGGACGAACTCAGCCAATGGTTGCCGCGCATCGATGTGGAGCCGGTGTTCACCGCGCATCCCACCGAGGCGGTGCGGCGCGCGCTGCTGGAAAAAGAACAGCTGATGGTCGCCAGCCTGGTCGACAACCTGGACGGCATGCGCACGCCCAACGAACGCGCCAGCGACGCCGCGCGCTTCCGCATGGCCCTGACCGCGTCGTGGCAGACCGCCGATTCCTCGCCGGTGCGCCCCACCGTGGACGACGAGCGCGAGCACGTGGGCTTCTACCTCACCCAGGTGCTCTATCGCGTCATCCCGGTGATGTACGAAACGCTCGAACACGCCATCGAAGAAACCTACGGCAGCGTGCCGGCATTGCCGCGTTTGCTGCGCTTCGGCACCTGGGTGGGCGGCGACATGGACGGCAATCCCAATGTGGATGCCAAGACCATCGCCGGGACGCTGGACGCGCAGCGGCGCGCGGTGCTGGACCGCTATCAGAAAGAACTCTGGCAGTTGGCCAGCCTGCTCAGTCAATCGACCACGCTGGTGCAGGTGAGCGCCGAACTCACCGCACAGCTGGAGCGCTACCGCGCGCTGCTCCCCGACGCGGCCGCGCGTTCGCGCCCGCGCCATGGCGACATGCCGTACCGCCTGCTCAACGACCTGATGCGCGCGCGCCTGCAGGCCACACTGGACGATGCCGAGGGCGCTTACAGCGCGCCTTCGGAGCTCGAGCACGACCTGCAATTGATCCTGGACAGCCTGCAGGCCAACAAGGGCCTGCATGCCGGGTGGTTCGCGGTGCGGCGTCTGCTGTGGCGCGTGCGCAGCTTCGGTTTCCATCTGGCGCGGCTGGACGTGCGCCAGGAATCGAGCGTGCATGCGCGCGCGGTGGCCGATGCCTTGGGCCAGACCGATTGGGATGCGCAGGACGCCACCCAGCGCGCTGCGGTGCTCGGCCCGTATGCCGCAGGGCAGGAACCTTTGCCGCGCGTGGACGATGAAGGCAATGCACGGTTGGATGCGGTATTCGCCGCGCTTGCCGATGCGCGCACCCGCCATGGCGCCGATGCATTGGGCAGCTACATCATCTCGATGGCGCATAACCGCGCCGACGTGTTGACCGTGCTGGCACTGGCCCGGCGTGGTGGCTTGGTCGACGATGCCGGCGCGGTGCCGCTGGATATCGTGCCGCTGTTCGAAACCGTGGACGATCTGCGCGGCGGCACCGGCACCGTGCAGGACCTGCTGGCCGACCCGGTGTATCGCCAGCATCTGGCCGCGCGCGGCGATACGCAAATGGTGATGCTGGGCTATTCGGACAGTGGCAAGGACGGCGGCATCGCCGCCTCGCGCTGGGGCCTGCAACGTGCGCAGGTCGAGTTGCTGGAAGCGGCCGCCGAATTGGGCGTGCGGCTGACCTTCTTCCACGGCCGTGGCGGCTCGATCGCGCGCGGCGGCGGCAAGACCAGCCGCGCGCTGGATGCCGCACCGCGCGGCAGCGTGGATGGCCGCCTGCGCGTCACCGAGCAGGGCGAGGTGATCCACCGCAAGTACGGCATCCGCGCTCTGGCGTTGCGCTCGCTGGAGCAGATGACCGGCGCGGTGCTGCTCTCGAGCCTGCGCCCGCGTGCGCCCGAGCCGCGCGAGGCGCATTGGCGCCCGGTGATGGACCTGGTGGCCGAACGCAGCACGGTTGCGTATCGCGCCTTCGTCGGCGCGCCGGAGTTCATGCAGTACTTCCGCCTGGCCACGCCGATCGATGTGATCGAGCGCATGACGCTGGGCTCGCGTCCGTCGCGGCGGCTGGGCCAGGACGCGGCCTTGTCCAACCTGCGTGCGATTCCCTGGGTGTTTGCGTGGAGCCAGGCGCGTGCGGTGATTCCCGGCTGGTACGGCGTGGGCAGCGGCCTGCAGGCGGCGGTGGATGCCGGGCATGAAGACACCTTGCGCGAAATGGCGCAGGACTGGCCGTTCTTCCGCACCTTTCTGGACGACATCGCCATGGTGTTGTCCAAGGGCGACCTGAATATCGCCGAGTTGTTCTCGCGCTTGTCCGGCGACCTGCACACGCGGTTTTTCCCGCTGATTCGCGACGAACTTGCCTTGACCAAGGCCTGGGTGAAGGCGCTGCTGCAACAACAGTCGCTGTTGCAGCACGACCCGCGGCTGGCGTTGTCGATCCGTCTGCGCAATCCCTATATCGACCCGATCAGCGTGCTGCAGGTGGATCTGCTGCAACGCTGGCGCGCCACCGATGGCGAAGACGAAGCGCTGCTGCGTGCGCTGGTGGCCTGCGTCAATGGCGTCTCGCAGGGCGTGCAGAACACCGGCTGATTGCATGGCCGGCTGCAGGGGCGGATAGGCAACAGACCACCGCAAGCCAACGGCACACACGCCGTTGGTCGGGGAGCGTGCACAAACGGCAAGCGGACTCTGGCGTAACCGGACAAATCTGTCCGATAATGCCGGCATGATGACCTCCCGTCCCGATGCCGCGCTGCGCCGCCGGCAGATTCTCGATGCCGCCGACGAGGTGTTCAGCGAACACGGCGTCAATGCCCCGCTGGAGCTGGTGGTGGAGCGCGCCGGTCTGGGGCGCGCCACGCTGTATCGCAATTTCCCCGACCGGCTGGCACTGATGACTGCATTGATGGCGCGTGGCCTGGATGGGCTGGAGCGCCTTGCCGCCGACCTCGCCGACCGTCCGGATGGCCTGGCGGTGCTGCTGCACGATGTCGCCGAGCACATCGCCCAGTCTTCGCCGCTGGTGGATTTCTGGCGCTCGATCGAACGCGCGCATCCGGCGGTGGAGGCGGCAGATCGGCGGGCGGTCGGCATCTTCCTGCCGTTCGTCCATCGCGCCCGCGACGCCGGGCTGTGCCGCGCCGATGTCGACGAGGAACAGGTGCTGTTGGTGATCGACATGCTGGGCAGCTGTCTGCGCGGTAACGATGAGGCCGAACGCAAACGGCTTGCGCATCGCTCGGCCGATCTGTTGATGCATGCGCTGGGCATGCGGGTACCCGAAGGCGGCACGCGATGACACCGGCCACACGCGCCCGCATCGGTCGCTGGGCCCTGCGCATTGCGCTGGTGCTGGCCGCCGGATGGGGCGCCCTGGCGATTTATTACGCACTGACCGGCAACGCCCTCGTACGCGCCGGGTGGGTGGCCTCGTGGTGTGCGATGGCGGTGGCAGCGTTGTGGGGGGTACGTCGTGGCCGCGAGAACTGGGCCCTGGTGGGCATCTTCAGTGCCGCGTTCGTGGTGCTGGCGGTGTCGTGGTGGCTGATGCAGCCCAGCCAGGACCGCGACTGGGCCGACGATGTCGCCCAGCGTCTGCAGCCGCAGGTGCACGGCGACATCGTCACCCTGCACAACGTGCGCAACTTCGATTGGCGCAGCGAGACCGACTATGTGCCGCGTTGGGAGACGCGCCAATACGATCTGAACCGCCTGGTCAGCGCAGATCTTGCGCTCTCGTACTGGATGGGCCCGGCGATCGCGCACACGCTGGTGTCGTTCGGCTTCGACGATGGTTCGCACGTGGTGTTCTCGCTGGAAATCCGCAAGGAACGTGGCGAAGCGTTTTCCGCGTTGGGCGGATTCTTTCGCAGTTTCGAAGAAACCCTGGTCGCCGCCGACGAACGCGACATCCTGCGCGTGCGCACCAACGTGCGTGGCGAAGACATGTACCTGTATCGCCTGGCGATTCCCAAGGCCGGGCTGCGCCGCATGTTCATGGGATATGTGGAACTGGCCAACGAACTCGATCGCAAGCCGGCGTTCTACAACACGCTTACCAGCAACTGCACCACCATTGTGTTCGCGCTGGTGCGGCAACTGCAGCCCACACTGCCGCTGGATCATCGCCTGCTGCTGTCCGGCTATGTCGACCAATACGCCTACGACCATCACGGCCTGATGCCCGGTTATCCCTTCGCCACCTTGAAGCAGCGCGGGCATTTCACCGCGCGTGCGATCTCCGCCGACAAGGCCGCGGATTTTTCTGCGCGCATCCGTGCCGGCATGCCGCTGGCGCCGGCGCCAGGCGCAACCGCGACCACGCCGCGATGAGGCCGCGCATGCCCCGAGCGCGTGCCGCTGCATTCCTGGCGGGAGTGCTGGCAACTGTGTGGTTGAGCGGCTGCGCCATGGTGACGGTGCAGTCGCGCAACAGCGGCGACTACATCGCGCAAACGCGTGGCGATGTGCTGAGCACCGGTGAATTGAGTCAGTCCGGCAGCGAAACCTTGCAGGTTGCCGGCCTGCAACCCAAGGCCTGCCGCGCTGCGCCGCTGCCGTGCCTGCAGCAGCTCACCAGCGAGGCCGGTATCGGCGATGAGCGGCGCTTGGCCACGCAGGCAGAACTGTGGACCGCGCGTGCCATCGCGCTGAGCGGGCGCAACCCCACCACGATGAGCGATGCCGCGGTGGAGGCCTGGTTGGAGGCCGCGCGGCATGCGTATGCGTACCTGTTCTTCACCGCGCGTGCACCCAGTGCGCGGGCGTTCGAGAATCGCCAGTCGCAGGTGCGCGATTACTACAATTACGCCGTGCAGCAGGTGGTGGAGCGCCTGTTCGCACGATCGCAGCAAGCCGGCGAAACCACTCCGGCATCCACCACGGTCGGGCGCTGGCAGCTCGACGTCGATCTGTCCGCCTACCGGCTGCCGGGCGACGGCAATACGCCACGTGCGATCTTCGCCGCCTCGGCGCTGCGCTTCAATGGCCTGCGCAGCACCTACCGGCGCGATGGATTCGGCGCCGAGCTGGTCGCGGAAGTGGACCCGCAAGTGGTTGGCGACCCCGCCGGGCTAGCATTGCAGCAGGCCGTCGCGGCGGGTGCGGCGCCCGATCGCCCGTTGCCGACGTTCAGCGAAATGCCGTACGCGCCGGCAACGATCTTGCTGCGTTTCGAGGGCGAGACGCTTGCTGAGGTGTTGCGCAGCCACCTGGTCACCTTGGTGCCGTACGACCCGTATCGCCAGAGCGAAGTGGTGCTGCATGGCCAACGCGTGCCGCTGGCAGGCAACTTCACTGCCGCGTATGGATTGTGGCTGGCCAAATCCGGATTTGCGGAGCAGTCGCTGCGGTCGATGCTGGGCAGCGCACGCGGTATCGATCGTCCGCACCTGTATCTGATGCAGCCCTATGATCCCAACCGACGCGTGCTGCTGATGCTGCACGGTCTGGCCAGCAGCCCGGAGGCCTGGGTCAACGTGGCCAATGAAGTGATGGGCGATGAAACGCTGCGCCAGCGCTACCAGATCTGGCAGGTGTATTACCCGACCAACGCGCCGATGGCGATCAACCGCGCGGAAATCCAGTCACTGGTGGAACGCAGCCTGCAGCACTTCGATCCATCCGGCAGTGCGATCGCGTCGCACGACATGGTGTTGGTCGGGCACAGCATGGGCGGGGTGATCGGGCGGCTGCTGGTGTCGTCCTCTGGCGAGCAATTGTGGGATTCCCTGCTGCAGAACTACCGGCTGGAGGGCGAACGCGGCGCGCGCATCCGCGCCAAATTGTGGCCGTTGCTGCACTTTTCGCCGATGCCGCAAGTGGACCGCGCCATCTTCATCGCCGCGCCGCATCGCGGTACGCCGTTGGCCGAGGGCGGGCTGGGGCGGTTTGTGAGCAAGCTGGTCCGTTTGCCGGGCGCGTTGCTGGATCGCTTCGGCGATGTGATGCAGGACCTGGCCAACAGCGAACGCGACGATCCGGGCGGCGCTCCCCGCCGCAAGGGCCGCGCGTTGGTGCCCACCAGCATCGACAACCTGCGCGACACCGATCCGTTCGTGCGTGCCACGATGGATCTGCCGATCTCTCCAAACGTGCAGTACCACACCATCATCGGGCGCGAGAAACCGCAGGTGCCGCTGGCCGATTCCGACGACGGCCTGGTGCCGTATCGCAGCGCGCATCTGGACGGCGCGGCCTCGGAGCTGGTGGTGACCTCCTGGCACAGCGTGCAGGAAACGCCGCAGGCCATTCTGGAAATTCGTCGCATCCTGCATGTGCAGTTGCAGGCAGAGCAGCAGGCCTCGCACGCGCCGGACCGCTAGCCTGCCGGTGGGGCGGCTGCCGTTTCGCGTGCTCCACTGGCGGCACCGGCATGCAGCGTGAAAGCCGCCGGTCTTAGCGCCATGTTGACCGCGACCGTGCTATCAGGCGGGTCTCGTACAGGCTCGAACAGGGAAGAGGCGATGCGCAAGGTGTCGGCGATGTTGTGGGTACCGGTGTTGTTGGTCGGATGCGGGCGTGGCGAAGCTCCAAAGGATGCAACCACTGCTGCCAGTGCCACGGGCGCTGCGCCGATGCAGCCTGCAGGCACCTCCAACGCTGCAGCGGCCGTCGACCAGGCCGCACCGGAATTTCCGGCCATCCCCACCATCGTGGTGCCGGAGATCGTCGGCGTCACTCCCGCGCAACGTGCACTGGAAGCATCGCTGCAGGACATTCTCGACCCGATCGAAGGCGTCAGCGTCGCCCCGGCACGCTGCGGCGATGGCGGTACCCTGATCACCGATGCCGGCATCACCAGCGTCGACGCCAACGGCAACCTGTTGCGCAATGGCGAGGGCGGTCTGTTCGATCTCAAGGCCGACGGCAGTGGCACCGCCAACTTCGAGGGCGGGCTGGTCAACGTCAATGCCGACGGCAGCGGTACCATCAATGCGATCGGCGAAGGCGGGTCCGGTGGGGCGCTCATCGATGTGCAGTCCGATGGTGGCGGCACCTACAACGGCCCGGCCGGCTTGATCAGTCTGGACGGCAAGGGCGCCGGAACCTGGAACAGCGAAAAAAGCGGGCTTGTCGACAATCGCGGCGATGGCAGCGGCACCTGGAACGGGCCACGCGGGCTGGTCACCATCAACGCCGATGGCTCGGGCACCTGGAACGGTCCCGATGGCCTGGTGCAGAACCACGGCGACGGCACCGGCACGGTCGGTACGCCGCCGCGCGAAGTGCGCATGCCGCCACTACCGAAAGTGCCGCCAGCAGGCCGCTTCCCGCCGCTGCAAAAGTTCGCACCGCCCGGCGCACCCTGCGGTTACCTGATCACCTTGAACGACCGCATCCTGTTCGACTTCGATAAGTCCGACATCCGCCCCGACGCGGCGCGCGTGCTCGACACCCTGGGCGCCGCACTGACCAAGGTCACGGCAAAAGACATGCAGGTGCGCGGGCACACCGATGCCAAGGGCAGCGACGATTACAACCAGGCGCTGTCCGAGCGACGCGCCAATGCCGTGCTGGCGGCCTTGCGCGCCCGTGGTGCCGCGCAGTCGGCCAATGCAAAGGGCTATGGCGAATCGCAGCCGGTGGCGCCCAATACTCTCAACGGCCAGGACAATCCGGGCGGGCGGCAGCTCAATCGACGGGTGGAGATCTTCCTGCGTACCTGACGCAGCGTGACGGGCGGGGGGAGCGCTTGACCGCGCGCTGGTGCGGACTGCCTCGCATGCCACCGCAATGCGCGTCGATCGCAGGCTGGCGGGCGGCCGAAGGCAGTCGGCAACACCTGCCGTTGGCGCGTGCGCAACCGTCAGATGATTGAGGTGTGTGTCTGCGCCACCACCTGGCCCCGTGCATCCAGGGTCCATGCATCGCCTCGCCGGCGCGCATGCCCTGCTGTCGGTGGATGCATGCGCCAGGCAGGCAGCGCACAGCGTCGACAATGTTTGCCTCCATACGGCAATGACTGTGCCGACTTGCGCATGCGTTGCGCGCATTTGTCATGTTCGCAACCACGGTCACCAAACTGACATACCGCATCACCACCATGCGCGGCGCCTGCTTGCAGGTGTGATGCAGTTCCGCCTGCGCGGGCTGCCTCGCTTCCCCACATTCGCGGCGGCGCAGCCTTGGCGCGCTGCTGCATTCATCGGATTGGATCATGATCGTTCGTTGCTCGCTGTTGCGTCCTTCGCGGTTGTCGCAGGCGCTGTGTTTGTCGTTGTGCGCCCTGTGCGGCCATGCCGCGGCCCAGGAGACGCAGGCCACCACGCCCGCACAGGGCGATATGGCCACGCTGGACAAGGTCACTATCGCTGCCACGCGCTATAACGCGACCGACATGCAGATGGCCGCCACCAATACCGTCAACGTGTTGTCGGCCGACGATCTCAAGACCACTGCCGTGCACAACGTCGCCGAAGCGCTGGGCCTGATGCCGGGCGTCAACGTGATCAATACCGGGCAGTCGTATTTCGGCGGCATCGACGGCGCCGCGCGCGGCGAAGGCATGTTTTCATCGGTGCGCGGCCTCAATGCCGAATACAACGTCAACCTGATCAACGGCATCAACGTCGCGCAAGGCATGCCGTACAGCCGCGGCGTGCAATTGAGCCTGCTGCCGCCGTCGGGCCTGCAGACCATCGTGTTGAACAAGACCTCCACCGCCGACATGGACGGCGATGCGATCGGCGGCACCATCGATTACCGCACGCCCAGCGCATTCGATTCGCCCGATCGCCAGGGCGGCAGCGTGACCTTGAGTGGACGCCTGGAAAGCCGTGCACGCGACTACGGCGATTCCGGGCTGGGCAGCGGCGCAGCCGGCGACTGGCATGCGCGTTTCGGCGGTGCCGGGCAGTTCGGTGTGTCGGTCAGTGCGTATTACGACGAGCGCCATTTCGTGAACAGCGAAGTGGCCTCTGCCTCGGCTGCACGCAACGATGGCGCATGGAAATTTGCACGTGCCGACGCCAGCGGCAATCTGGCCGCAGGCGCCGACCCGCAAGAGGTCCTGCAGAGCACCGGCATCAATATCGGCTACTCGCAGGGGCAGACCCGACGCTACGGCGGCAACGCGGCCTTCGACTGGCGTGTGGATCCCAGTTTGCATCTGTATGCACGCATGACCTACGCCTTTGCCAAGACCGAGCAGAACACCGGCTACACGCAGTTCGTGCCGGCCAATGTCAGCTTCACGCAAATCGGCAGCAGCGGCGTGTATCAGCCGCAGATCAACCGCGTTGCAGTGCGTTACTGGTACGAAACCAACCCGGAAGAGGCCGACCTTGCCACCGTGCAGTTCGGCGCAGAAAAGCAGCTCGGCCATTGGACGTTCGCGCCCAACATCTTCTACGGCACCGGCAATAACGACCGGCCGGATCACGTGGAAATCTCCGCGCGCAACGACCAGTACAGTTCGACCAACTTTGCCTATGGCGCCAACCGTTTCATCAGCTACGACGGCGACGGTTTCCCGGTTCCCTTGCTCACCCCGGCCATGCAGGCGCAGGCCTCGGACGTGGGTAGCCTGTATGCACGGCGCACCGGGCAGATTTCCAAGCAATACAGCGGCCAGGACAAGGGCGGCGGCAAGTTCGACGTGGCCTATGACTTCGATGCGGGGCTGCTCAGCCGCATTGCCTTTGGCGTGAAGTATGTCGACAGCTCGCGCAGCTTCACCGATCGCGATTGGACCAATGCCAAGTACACCGACGGCACCTTGTTGCGCGATACCGGCCTGATCGCGCAGCGCTATGATGCGGTCTATCCAGGCCAATACGCGTTTCCCACCGTGCGCCTGAGCAATGCAGCGCTCAACGACCTGATCGCACGCACGCTCACCCCTGCCAGTTTCGACAGTTGCGGCCAGTTGGCCATCAACAATCTCAACTGCAACACCATGCGCGCAACCGAAGCGGTGAGCGCTGCCTATGCAATGGCCACCTTGCGCACCGGCAACTGGGAAATCCTGCCGGGCGTGCGCTTCGAACATACCGCCATCACCAACACGTTCTGGGCGCAGCCGGCCGCCATCAACGGTGCCGAGCAGGTCGGCGCATTCGCCAACAACCAAACGCGCTACAACGTCGCCTTGCCCAGCGTGTTCGTCAATTACCGGCCCGATGGCGATGGCGCGGTGTATCGCGGCTCGGTGTGGACCAGCTACACGCGCCCGGCCTTCGTGCAGCTGGGCGGCGGCCGCTCCACCGACATCTCCAGCGATGGCCAGACCACCATCACCGAAGGCAACCCGGATCTGAAACCGATCAAGTCGCTCAACGTAGACCTGTCGGGCGAATGGCAGAACGACAGCGGCGGCCACGCCATGCTGGCCGGCTATTACAAGCGCCTCACCGATTACATCTATGAAAGCGGTTCGAACGCCGCCAATGCCGGCGAAAGCGAAAGCGGCAATATCCGCTTCGTGCGTCCTCAAAACGGTGGCGACGGTCGCGTGCTGGGCATGGAAGCGGCCGTGCGGCAAACCTTCCAGGGCCTGCCCGCTCCGCTGGACGGCTTCGGCATCGGTGCCAACATCACCCGCCAGACCACGCGCGTGGACCTGGGAGAAGAAGGCTTCGCACACGAACGTATCCAGAACGCGCCGAACCTGCTCGCCAATGCGGAGCTGTTCTACGAAAAGGGGCCGTGGTCGGTCAACCTGAGCTATCACTACTCCGGCGAATACGTGTCGGTGTACGACTATCTCAACCAGGGCGCAAACTGGGACAACCTGTGGATCAAGCCGATCACTCGCGTGGACCTGCATTTGGGCTATGCACCGAACGATCACCTGCGCGTGGATCTGTCGGTGGCCAACCTCACCAAACAGCACAGCTACTGGGCGCACGTTGGCCATGACACCGATGCGATTTCCGACATCGTCGATTCCGGTATGACCAGCCTGTTGACCGCCAAGTATGTGTTCTGATCGCGCACGATTCGCATCCGACGACCTTCCAGGTGCGCAGCAGGATGCAGATGTCATGACGGACGCGATGCATAGCGCAGGCCGTGCACGCGCCTGCGGTGGAACGGAGCAGTGGGCATTGCAACGCGCGCCGTCGGCCAGCGGTGGGGAGCCGCGATGGGCCGCCCGCGTTGTCGCGAGCGCAGGTGCCGCGATGGGGATCGCGGCACCTGCGCGGCAGGCCAGGCGCAGGCAGTGCGTCGGTATTGCACCGAGGCCTGATACGCCCCGTGGCGCGCCAGCGGCAACCGGCAGCGTGCTGTGCCTGGTACTGGCGGCTGCGTTGGCGTTGGGCGGCTGCACCACGTCGATCCCGAGCGTGGCCACCGCGCGCGCCTCCACAGCGCACGGTGGCGATCGAGCGACAGGTATCGCCGGCAAACAGGTGGGCACCGGAGCGCCGGCATCGACGCAGGCCGCGCAACTGGAGCGCGTGGTGGTGGTGTTCCGGCATGGCGTGCGCGCACCGCTGCAAGGCGAGGCCGCCGCCGCGCACTATGCCGACCAACCCTGGCCGCAATGGTCCACGCCCGCCAGCCTGCTCACTCCGCATGGTCGCCAAGGCGTGCGCTTGAGTGGCGAGTACCTGCGTCAGTGGCTGGTGCAGCAGGCGTTGTTGCCGAGCAACGGTTGCCCGGTAACCGGCAGTGTGTCGGTGTGGGCCAATACCGATCAACGCACCATCGATAGCGGCGCACTGCTGGCCGACGCGCTTGCACCCGGCTGCGGCATTCTTGCCGGGCATCGGGAGGCTGGCAGCAACGATCCGCTGTTTCGACCGATCGAGGCCGGCACGGTGCCGTTCGATGCGGCGGCAGCGGTCGCATCGATCCAGCAACAGACCGGAGGCCCTGCCGCCTTGCTGCAAGGCCATGCTGCCGAGCTGCAGGCATTGCAGCAGATTCTGGGCTGCACGCGGACGCCGTGCGAGTTCGCGCAGATGCCTTCGACGCTGGCGCCGTCGGCCAACGGGCGCGGGCTCAAGTTAGGTGGGCCAATTGACCTGACCTCCGGCACCGGCGAGGTGTTGCTGCTGCAATACGCAGAAGGCCTGCCGCTGTCGCAGGTCGGTTGGGGCCGTGCGACGCCCGAGCGCCTGGCCCAGGTCTCACGCCTGCATGCATTGCTGTTCGATATTTACGCACGGCCGCACTACATGGCCTCGCGTTCTGGCGCACCGCTGGCGCGCGAGGTCTTGCAACGCTTCGGTGACGCGCAGGCGCCGAAGGTCTCGGTGTTCGTCGGCAGTGACACGCATATCGCCGCGTTGAGCAGTTTGCTGGGCGTGCACTTTCATCTGCCCGGCTACGGCGCCGACGATCCACCGCCGGGCGGCGCGTTGCTGCTCGGCCTTTGGCGCGAGAGCGACGGCCGCCAGCTCGTGCGCGCCCGTTACCTGGCGCAATCGCTGGATCAACTGCGCACGCTGGTACCGCTGGATCTGGCCCATCCGCCGCTGCAGCAGGAACTGTCGCTGGGCTTGTGCGCTCCGGAGCAACGCATGGCCTGCCCATTGGCGGATTTTGCGATGGCGCTCGAACAGCAGTTACAGCTCGATCGGTAGCAACAGGTTCGCGACCGCTGTTCTGCGGTGGTCCACATGGCATGTGGCTTCGCCCCGTACCCTCACCCCAACCCCTCTCCCGCGGGGAGAGGGGCTTGAGCGGCGGCGGCGTCGTTGTCCCTTCTCCCGCAAGGCGGGAGAAGGTGCCCCGTAGGGGCGGATGAGGGCGCGTACGCAGCCACGTGCTATCCGGCAGGTGAGTGGCTTCGCCCCGTACCCTCACCCCAACCCCTCTCCCGCGGGGAGAGGGGCTTGAGCGGCGGTTGGCGTCGTTGTCCCTTCTCCCGCAAGGCGGGAGAAGGTGCCCCGTAGGGGCGGATGAGGGCACGTGCGCAGCCACGTGCTATCCGGCAGGTGAGTGGCTTCGCCCCTTACCCTCACCCCAATCTCTCTCACGCGGGGAAAGAGACTCTATTTCGTCACGCCCGTACGCGTGCGGGACCGCCGTTAGCCGAAGCCTTCGCAACCTGCCACTTCCTGGCGTGGGCAACCCACCGACGACCCCAAAACCGCAACTGGGCCGCATCAGCGGCCCAGTCGTTATGCGTCTACCTAGCTTTCGCAGGAGCGGGGCGATTATTTCAGCTTGGCGGCGGCACGCAGTGCGTCGGCGCGGTCGGTCTTTTCCCACGAGAACGAGGTCGCGCTGTGCTGCGCGCCGGTGCCGTCGGTGTAGGTGAAGTCCTTCGGCTTGCGGCCGAAGTGGCCGTAAGACGCGGTCTGCTGATACATCGGGTGGATCAGGTCGAGCATCTGGATGATGCCGAACGGACGCAGGTCGAAATGCTTGCGGATCAGCTTTTCGATCTGCTCGTCGGCGATCTTGCCGGTGCCGAAGGTGGTGACCGAAATCGAGGTCGGCTCGGCCACGCCGATGGCGTAGGAGACCTGCACTTCGCAACGGTCGGCCAGACCGGCGGCCACCACGTTCTTGGCAACATAACGCGCGGCATAGGCAGCCGAACGGTCCACCTTGGACGGATCCTTGCCGGAGAACGCACCGCCACCGTGACGCGCCCAGCCGCCGTAGGTGTCGACGATGATCTTGCGGCCGGTCAGGCCGCAATCGCCCACCGGGCCGCCGATCACGAACTTGCCGGTCGGGTTGATGTGGAACTTGGTGCCCTTGTGCAGCCACTTGGCCGGCAGCACCGGCTTGAGGATTTCCTCGCGCACCGCTTCGATCAGGTCCTTCTGCTTCACGCCCGGGTCGTGCTGGGTCGACAGCACCACTGCATCGATCGCCGTCGCCACGCCATCTTCATAGCGAAGGGTGACCTGCGACTTGGCGTCTGGACGCAGCCACGACAGCGCCGAGTTCTTCTTCTTGCGGATCTTGGCCTGCTGCTCGACCAGGCGGTGCGAGAGGTGGATCGCCGCCGGCATAAAGCTGTCGGTTTCGTTGGTGGCATAGCCGAACATCAGGCCCTGGTCGCCCGCACCCTGCTGCTCGGGATTCTTGCGATCCACGCCCTGGTTGATGTCCGGCGACTGCTTGCCGATCAGGTTGAGCACGCCACAGGTCTCGCCGTCGAAGCCGACGTCGGAGCTGTTGTAGCCGATGTCCAGGATGACCTTGCGGGTCAGCGCTTCCAGATCGATCCAGGCACTGGTGGTCACTTCGCCGGCCACGATCGCAACGCCGGTCTTGACCATCGTCTCGCAAGCCACGCGGGCGCGCTTGTCCTGGGCCAGGATGGCGTCCAGCACTGCGTCGGAGATCTGGTCGGCGATCTTGTCCGGATGGCCTTCGGAGACCGATTCGGAGGTGAACAGGTAGCTGGACATCAGGCTTATATCCCTTGATTCGGATGAAAAGATGGGTGCGGATGATACACGCCCCGTGTGTCGGTTGCATTGTGCGCCTGAATGGATCGGTTTGGGGTTAAGCCGACGTCGGTCCGCCGCCCGGGCGCGCGGGCCTGTGCGTTGCTCGTGACGATTAACTGCCCGGTGACGCAGCGGTGCCGGCCGGCCGCACCCCGCCTCAAACATCCCGATCCGTGCAGGTCCGGCCTGCTAGCATCGGCCGATGGATTCATTGACCCAGATCGTTCTCGGCGGCGCCATCGCTGCCGCCATCGCGCCGCCCGGACAGCGGCGTGCCGCCTTGTTGGCAGGCGCGGCACTGGGCACCTTGCCCGACCTCGACTCGCTGGCATTGCTGCCGCTCACCCACGACCCGGTCACCCTGATGACCGTGCACCGCAGCGTCAGCCATTCGTTGTTCGTGCTGCCGCTGGTGGGTTGGTTGATCTGGTGGCTGTTCCGCCGCTACGGCAATGGACGCGTGGCCAGCGCACCCACGCGCTGGTTCTGGGCGATCCAGCTGGCCTTGATCACGCATCCGCTGCTGGATGCGTTCACCGTCTACGGCACCCAGCTGTGGTGGCCGTTGCAGCCGCATCCGACGATGTGGTCGAGCGTGTTCATCATCGACCCGGCATACACGGTGTGGCTGTTGCTCGCCTGCGTGGTGGCCTGGTTTGCGCGCGCGCGCCCGTTTGCGCAACACGTGCTGGTGATCGGGTTGGTGGCCAGCACCGCGTATCTGGGCTGGTCGTTGATTGCCAAGCAACTGGTCGACCGCCAGGCCGATCGTGCGCTGGCAGCGATGGGCCTGGCCGATGCGCCGCGGTTCTCGGTGCCGATGCCGCTCAACACCTTGCTGTGGCGCGTGGTGGCGATGACGCCCAACGGCTATGTCATCGGCGAGCGCTCTCTCGTGGCCGACACCGGCCCGATGCACTTCCGTGGGTTTTCCAGCAACACCCAGGCGTTGGGCGAAGTGGCCAGGTTCGATTCGGTGCGTCGGCTGACCTGGTTCAATCGCGGCTTCATGCGCGCGCGCCTGGTCGACGATGACCTGATGCTCAGCGACCTGCGCATGGGCCTGGAGCCGGACTACAACTTCAACTTCGTGGTGGCCCATCGCGACAACGGGACGTGGCAGCCGATCGTGCCGCGGCAGGTGCAGGCGGCATATCGTGCGCCGGTGGCACGCGACCAGATCGGTGCAGTGCTGGGGCAGATGTGGCACCGCATCTGGCACGAGCCCCGCAGCACCGTGCTGACCGGCGACCTGGAAGCTGTCGGCGCTCCGGTCGTCGCGCCCGCATCGGCAACTCAATAAACCGTGGCGCGCGCCTGCACGAACGAATAGAAGAACACGGCGTCCGGGTCGCTGTGCACCTGCGCCAGCTCACGGTGCATGCCATCCACGGTGGCGGCCTCGACCGCGCCGGCCTGCAGCAATTGATCGGCCGCCGAGAGCAGCACTTCTTCCCAGAACCCGATCATGGTCTTGCGCCGGCCCGGTTCGCGGTTGTCCAGATGCAGCGTCTTGATCTGCGTGTGCACGTCGCGAAAGCCCCCGGCCAGCAGCAGGTTGCCCAGCTTGGCACCGACGAACGGGTCGCCGCCCTGGTCGTGCTGGAAATCGTTGAATGCCATCCAGTAGCGCCACAGGTTGGGCGAATACGGATGCAGCAGGAACGAAGCATTCATCACCTCGGTCACGTACACCGGCGAGCCGGGCAGCAGCACGCGCCGCACTTCGTTGAGCACGCGCGCAGGCGAGGGCACGTGCTCGAGCACCCAGCACAGAAACGCCGCATCGAACTGACGCGCCTCGAACGGCAAATCGCTCGCATCGGCCTGCTGCAGTGTGTAGCGCGCGCGGCACCACGCCAGCCGTTCGAGATTTGCCCGCGCCGCGCCCAGCTGCGCCTCGCTCAGGTCCACGCCGGTGACATGCAGCTCGGGAAAACGGCGCAACAGGATTTCAGTCTGCGCGCCGACGCCGCTGCCCACTTCCAGCAGGCGCCGCGCGCCGCTGTAGTCGATCTGATTGAACAGCGTGGTTTCCAGCAAGCGCGCCTGTTTGAGCAGACGCGCCTGTTCGGTGGCGGAAAAGCCGTGCAGATAGGTGGGGGTGTCGCTCGGTGCGCTCATGCGTGCGGCTCCAGCAAGGCAGGAAAACTCAGGCAGCGTCCGATAGTGCGGGCGGCACGCCGGCGATCAAGGCATCGAAGTAATCACGCGTCAGGGCCAACTGGGCTTCGGGCGTTTCGGCGCGATTGACCACCGCCCGGAAGTCGGCGCTTTGCGGGTGGTCCTTGGCATACCAACCCAGATGCTTGCGTGCGATGCGCACGCCCTGCGGTTGGCCATAAAACGCGTGCAGCGCTTCCAGGTGGCCGAGCAAGGTATCGCGCACGAACGCCAACGACGGCGGCGGCAATACCTCGCCGGTGGACAAAAAATGTGCCACTTCGCCGAAGATCCACGGGCGGCCTTGTGCGGCGCGGCCGATCATCACGGCATCGGCGCCGGTTTCGCGCAGCACCTGAGCGGCTTTCTGCGGCGAGTCGATATCGCCATTGGCAACCACCGGGATCTGCAGCGCGGCCTTGATCTGCGCAATCGTCGCGTACTCGGCGCTGCCGGTGTAATGCTGGTCGCGGGTGCGCCCGTGTACGGCGAGCGCGGCGATGCCGCAGTCCTGCGCGATCCGCGCGATCGTCGGGCCGTTGCGGTGGTCGCAATCCCAACCGGTGCGGATCTTCAACGTCACCGGCACGTTCACTGCCTGTACCACCGCGGTCAGGATGCGTGCCACCAGGTCTTCGTCGCGCATCAGCGCCGAGCCGGCCCACGCGTTACAGACCTTCTTGGCCGGGCAGCCCATGTTGATGTCGATCAACTGCGCACCGTGGTCGACGTTGTAGCGCGCCGCCTCGGCCAGTTGCTGCGGCTCGGTGCCGGCGATCTGCACGCTGATCGGGTCCGGCTCGCCGGCATGGTCCATGCGGTGCAGCGATTTGCGCGTGCCCCAGAAGCGCGGGTCGGAAATGGTCATTTCCGACACCGCCAGGCCCGCGCCCAGCCGCTTGCACAGCAGCCGGAACGGTTTGTCGGTAACGCCCGCCATGGGCGCGAGGATCACCTTGGGAGCGATGGAGTAGGGGCCGATCTGCATGGCGCTAGTGTAACTTCAGCGGTGACGGCCCTTCGTGCTGCCAACCCTGCGGCGGCCGGGCCGGCAGCAGGCGGGCCGGCTTGGCCGGCACCGCCGCTGCGGTATCGCCTACTGCCAGACGGCCAGATTATCCAGGTACAGCTTGGCCTGGGTGCCTGCACTGGCGCGGTATTCGACGATGTTGTTGCCGGCACGCAAGGTCGCCGTCAGCGGACTGCTGGCCCAGTCGCTGGCCGAACTGGTCTGGGCGAAGGCCGGGGTGCCGACACGCAGGCCATTGACGTACAGGTCTACGCTACCGACGCTTGCGCCCGGTGCGGAATAGCGCGTGGCCAGCGTATAGCTTCCCGCCTGCGGCACGTTGATGGTGGTCCGCAAACGCGCGCCGGGGTTGCCGCCGAAGTCGACATAGCCCAGCCCCTGGTAGTTGTGCACTGCGCCGGAGACGCCATTGGCGACAAGGCTGCCGATGCGCAGGAAGTCGAAGTTCTCCGCTTCGTATTGCCGCACGCCGGTATAGGCGGGTGGCGCGGCCGGTGCCTGCAGTGGTGTGACCGCCGCGGCGCTAGCGCGTCCGGTGGCCGAGCCGGAGCACTGGATGGTGATGTCCAGCGGCCCGTTGTGGGCGACGTTCAAGGTCAGGCCATCGCCGCTGGGCGTGGCGGTGACGGTACTGGCCTGGTGCTCGCCGCGATCGGCAAAGGTATAGGTCGGCGTGGCGCTGGCGCCGCGGATGGTGATGGTGTCGGTCTTGAGCGGGCCGGTTTCCGAATCGAAATTGGTCAGGTAGACCGACACCGCGTCGGCGAACTCCTTGACCACGCCCGTCGTGTAGGGGCCGTAGGTCATGTTGAGCGCGGCGCAACTGTTGTACTTGAGGTTGAACCCGCCGCTGGCGGTCTTGTTGGTTTTGTAGGGGTTGTAGGTGACCCAGGTGTTGTCTTGACGTGCCACATAGAGATCGCCGGTGGATTCCTGCGGGAACAAGGCATTCAGTTCCTGGGTCTTGGCGGCGATGGAGGGCCAGCGGGTGGCGTACGCGCTGCGCTTGACCTGTACGGGGAAGGACTTTGCAAGGTCATCGCTCAACTGCCATACGGTCGGGATGGCGGGGTAGCGCCCGGTCTTCTTGTACCAGCTGTGCTGGTTGAGATAGGTGCCGTCGTCGTCCATCAGATACAGGCCGGAGAACAGCGTTTCCGGCGATGCATACAGACTCTGATCGTTGCCGCTGGTGGTGTCGTCGACCACTACCAGCTTGGTGCGGTCGATCACCTGCTGGCGATCGAGGATGTGCAAGGTGCCGTCGAGAATCTTGCGGTAGACATCCATATGGATGTTTTTGAACTGCGGGAAGAACTGCCAGCGCCGCGTGTTGTAGCCGTCGGCGGTGGTCCCGTTTGGCAGGCTTTGAACGGTATCGGTCCAGATCAGTTCCGGGCCGTCGAAATAGGTTTCGCCGGTCAGCGTCAGGTGCTCGATCAGATGCGGGGCGCCCGCGGCCAGAGGATAGGCGCTGCCATCGGCGGCGTACCAGCCGCTGCTGTCAGGACGGATGCCGTAATGGCCCGCAAATCCCGACAGAAACATGCCCAGGCTGACGCTTTCGGTGTCGTGGTAGCCGTAGTTCATCGTGAACTTTTCTTGGATGATGAAATTCTTGGCATAGCTGCCCAGGGCGGTGCGCAAGGCCTCGTTGCGCTTGACCATTGCCAGCGGGTTGATGTTTGCGCCCCAGAAGCCGCCGGTGAAGCTCACCGCCAGATAGCCGCCGTACTTGTTGGTCAGCTTGAGCAGGTTGGCCCAGTGCTCCCAGCGCTGCGCTGCCGAGACCGAGCAGGCTTCGTCGAATCCCCAGAACTGCTCGGCGTAGTTGAAACCGAGGAAGTTCGGGTAGTCGCGGAAGAACTCACCGTAGACCGTCGATTCCAGATCGGTGCCGTTGGGATAGTCGGGGAAGTGGCTGAAGCCGCCGCTGGACGGTTGCACCATCGCCCAGACACCGTTGGCCGCGGCTGTCTTGATCCACGAGCGTGCCGTCTCGATCCCGTTCGCCACCTGGTTCCAGTTGCACTGATTGTTGGTGGCGCCTTTGTGACTGATCGAGAGCGAGATCAGCAGAACCGTGTAGGGGCGCAGGTCTGCAGGAATCAGGTCGATGATCTTCTGCGGATCGGCGGCGTTCCAGGTGTCGGCATGGATCACGAACATCGGCTTATCGGGCGCGAGGCTGCGCCGGAATGCCGGGTCGATACTGGCGCTCGCCGTTGCCGTGGACGCCTGCGTAGCGGTTGGCGCCATGGTACGCGGGGCGCTCACGGTGACCGTCGCCGCCGGCGATGGGGTCGCAGCGGTGCCGGCATCGGCGGCATCGCCGCCACAGGAGCTGAGCAGGCAGGGAAGTAAGACGCAGTGCAGCAGGAATGGCGCGCGCGATCGACGCAGGATCATCGGTAGTTCCGTTGAGCTTGGGGGGGGGCAGGGCCAGGCATACCGCGTCACTGCCATTGCGTGAGGCGGCAATGCGCCAGTCGACGATGCAGACGCATCTCGGCAAGCCGCGCCGCCAGGAGCGTCCTCGCATGACAACAGGCAATGGTCGTGGTGCGCCCGGTGGTGCGGCGATAGTAGGCAAGCGCAGATAGCGCGCTAGCGCGTGCAGCCGATCAGCACGCTTTATGCGATGCGCTTTCGTTTTTCGAGCGCCCAAAACAGCGCTGGGTCACGTGGCGTCGCGATGGCGCAGTCGGTGGTGTGACGTTGGCAGCAGAGCGTGCGCAGCGTGGCGAAAGCAGACATGCGCTCGTTGCAGCGTCACATCGTTCGGCGCGATGCGCAGCGACGCGGCCAACCTTGTCGCGATCGTCGTTGGGCGCGGGACATGCACGCGCATTCCTGGGAAAAACCTGGGCGCCTGCGTGGGTGCGGTGTCGATGGCATGCGCGCGTGGCGCACGCCAATGGCAGTGAACCGTGGTCTCAGTCGTCCGCGCGCAGCCGCGGCATCGACACCGCCGCGCCTTCCACCTCGGTGGAGCGCGCCGCATAACGGGTGGCAAAGCGCACGTGGGTTGCGAAGCTCGCAGCCGGCACCTGCGCCAGCGAGGCAACCAGCGCACCGTTGAAGGCATCGCCCGCGCCGGTGGTATCGATGGTCTGCGCGCTTTCCGCGCCCACGCGGTAATGCGCCTGGCTATCGCCGCGCAGCTGTTCTTCGGCGTGCGAAATGAAGGCGCCCACCGCGCCCAGTGTCACCACCACGGTACCGCCTGGCAGCAGCTTGCGGCACAACGAATGCAACGTATTGCCGTCCAGCGCGGCGACGTCGTCGGCATTGATGCGCTCGCCGACATGGCGACCGAGCAGGGCGGCGAATTCGGTTTCGTTGGGCGTCAGCACATCCGAGAGCTTGAGCAGGCCAATCGAGGTCGGTGCATTGGCCGGCGCGGCATTGAGCACGGTCAGCACGCCACATTCGTGCGCCAGCGCCAGTGCGGACTCGATCGTCTCGGCTGGGGATTCTAGCTGCGCCAGCAACACCTTTGCCGCAGCCACCAGCGGGCGTTGGTTCTCGATGAAGGCGGGGCTCAACACGGCGTTGGCGCCAGCGCCGATCACGATGGTGTTGCGGCCGTGCCCGTCGACATAGATGCCGCCGGTGCCGGTCGGTTCATTACTGGGCTCGGCGATCAGCGAAAAGCCGTCCTGCGCGGCCAGCGAGCGTGCCAACGCACCACCGGCGTCGTCGCCCAGCGCGCACAAGAAATGCGTTTTGGCGCCAGCGCGTGCGGCCGCAACCGCCTGATTGAAGCCCTTGCCGCCCGGGCCGGTGCTGTAGCGCCCGGCGATGGTCGCGCCCGGCACCGGCAAGGCATCGCAGCGCCACACGTGATCGACATTGAAGGACCCGACAACGACGACCGAACTCATAAATACCTTGCCTTGAATGACTGACTTGAAAGACTGGATGAAACGCGGCGTGCAGTGATTAGACCGTCACGCCGATGAACCCGCACCGCCTCAGCCGAAATGCGACAGCACACCGGCAATGGTAGCGGTCATGAAGGTGGCGATCGAACCGCCGAGCACCGCACGCAGGCCGAACTTGGCCAGATCGTGACGACGTTCCGGCGCCAGCCCGCCGATCCCGCCGATCTGGATCGCGATCGAGCTGAAATTGGCGAAGCCGCACAGCGCGTAGGTGGCGATCAGGCGACCTTCTGCGCTCAGGCCTACGCCCGGCACTTCGCCCTTGACGATGCGCGACAACTCGCTGTAAGCGACGAACTCGTTGATCACCACCTTCTGGCCGATCAACGACCCGACCGTGGTCGCATCCACCCACGGGGTACCGATCACCCAGGCGATCGGCGCCAGCACGTAGCCGAAGATCGTCGACAGGTTGGTCGGGCGGCCCAGCAGCGCGGCGGCGCCGGTGACCTCGCCCAGCCAGGTCAGCGGTGCGTTGATCAGCGCGATCAGCGCGATGAAGGCCAGCAGCATCGCGCCGATATTCAGCGCCAGGCGCAGGCCGTCGCCGGCACCGGCCGCGGCCGCATCGATGACATTGCTGGTGGTTTTTTCCACTTCCATCTTGACGGTGCCGCGGGTCAGCGGGGTGCCGGTTTCCGGCACCAGCAGCTTGGCGACCACCAGCGTGGCGGGCGCGGCCATGATGCTGGCGGCCAGCAAGTGCTTGGCATAGAACGCCTGTTGCGCCGGATCGCTGCCGCCGAGCATGCCGACATATGCAGCCAGCACGCCACCGGCGATATGCGCCATGCCGCCGATCATCATCGTCAGCAGCTCGGACTGGGTCATCTTGGGGATATACGGGCGCACCGTCAGCGGCGCTTCGGTCTGGCCGATGAACACGCTGGCGCACACGCTGGTGGTTTCCGCACCGGAAACGCGCATCACCTTGGTGATCGCCCACGCCATCGCACGCACCACCATCTGCATCACGCCCAGGTGGTAAAGCACGCCCATCAGCGCCGAGAAGAAGATGATGGTGGGCAGCACCTGGAACGCAAAGATGAAGCCGTAGCTGTCGATGTTCATCAGGTTGCCGAAAATGAAGGTGGACCCTTCATTGACGAAACTCAGCACCTTGACGAAGCCCTTGCCCAGCGCGTCGAACACGTCGCGCCCGCCTGGCACCAGCAACACCAGTGCGGCGAACGAGATCTGCAGGGCCAGACCGGTGGCGACCAGCTTCCAGTCGATCGCGCGGCGGTTGCTCGAAAACAGCCAGGTGATGCCGATGAGCACCGCCAGACCGAACAGGCCGAAACCGATCCTTCCCAAACCTTCGACCATTCCAATCCCCGGGCTGCTGACGGCAAAACGGGAAGCCTAGAGCAGGGGGTGACAGGGGGCAAGGCGAGGGGCATTCAGATGGCCTCGGTCGGCCCACAGACGAGAGGCGGCGGGCACGGGCAGGCCCGCGCTGGCGCGCTGTGGGACCGTGCTTGCGCAAAGTCGGGAGTTCGCATGGGCGAGGTGGGCGGTGTTCATCGCGTGGCGGCGCGGCTGGTGGCGGTCGTGACGCCCGCCCGGATGCGGTGTTCACCGTCATGCGTCAGCGTTCGGGAAACTGCCGCGCAGCCTGGAGCGGCTGAAGCGCGTGATTGGATCTACTGCTGCGACTGCTACGGCTGTCGTTGCTGCATCCGCTTCATTAGGCGCGGTGTCTTTGGCACAGATGGCCTGGGACAGTTGGCGTTTGTGCGCGAGTGCTGCTGACCGTTGCACGCATGTCCGCCGGCGTCATGCGCTGGTGTCTCCAGGCACGGTGCCGCATCCGGTGTCGGGGCACGCCGTCAATCCGTCCATGCGGCTGGTTGGCGCATGCATGCCACCAATGGCCCCACCCTGGTTGCGACGCCACACGCCGGCGATTTTGCCTGTTGATCGGCAAGCAGTCGCTGCAGCAAGGTCTCGCGTCTGTCACGTGTGGATAGGCGTGGAAACGCCCATGCAAGCCGAGGCATTCGGTGCAGATAACCACCAACGGCAGACCAACACCGACAAAAGCGCCGATCACGATGCATGCGCAGTGCAGGCGGTGCTGCGAACACGCAGTCGAGCCGGGAACAGGTCGATGCACGGCGCTGCACACGCCGCGCGCTGTGCCTGCCCGACGCCACGGCCTACACTGCGCACGCCGGTCCAGGGCAGGTGCCCTGGAGGTTGCGGGAGTTCGCCATGCTTTACCGACGTCTGGGTTCCACCGGGCTGCAGCTATCGGCCTTGTCGTTCGGGGCCTGGGTCACCTTCGGCAAACAGATCGGGCGCAGCGAAGCGCGCAATCTGATTGCCGCCGCATGGGACAACGGCATCAATTTTTTCGATAACGCCGAGGTCTACGCGCGCGGCCGCGCCGAGGAAGTGATGGGCGATGTGATCGCCGATCTGCGTTTGCCGCGCGATGGCTTCTGCGTGTCGAGCAAGGTGTTTTTCGGTGCGGTCGACAGCCCGCGGCCGACCCAGCGCGGGCTCTCGCGCAAGCATGTCACCGATGCCTGCCATGCCGCGCTCAAGCGCCTGCGCGTGGAGTACCTGGACCTCTATTACTGCCATCGGCCCGATCCGGACACCCCGATCCAGGAAACCGTACGCGCCATGGATGCGCTGATCCGCCAGGGCAAGGTGCTGTACTGGGGCACATCCGAATGGAGCGCCGCGCAGTTGCGCGAGGCCATCGCGATTGCCGAACGCGAACATCTGCATGCGCCGGCGATGGAACAGCCGCAATACAACCTGCTGCATCGCGAGCGGCTGGAGCGCGAATACGCGCCACTGTGCGAGAACGGGCTGGGCACCACGATCTGGTCGCCGCTGGCCTCGGGCCTGCTGACCGGCAAGTACAACGCGGGCGTGGAGGCCGACAGCCGTCTGGGCCAGCCGGGCAACCAATGGTTGCAGGACGAAGTGCTGGGCGCGCCGGAAGCGCGCCGGCTGGAGCGCGCCCGCGCGTTCTGCGCGGTGGCGGCCGAGCTTGGCCAGTCGCCGGCGCAGTTGGCCATCGCCTGGTGCCTACGCAACCGGCATGTGTCCAGCGTGATCCTGGGCGCGAGCCGGGTCACACAGTTGGAAGAGAACCTCGGTGCCCTGGACACCCTGGATCAGGTCGATGACGCCGGGTGGGCACAGGTGGAGTCGAGCACGCGCTGAGCCATTGGGTCGATCGAGTGCTGCGGTGGATGCTTGTAGTAGTCACCGCAGCTGAGGGCAGCGACACACGTCCGTTCGATTGGCGCGATCAATCGAAGACTAGAGAGCGATTTAAACATCCGGCCTTTCAAATGAGAATGGCTCTTGATCATTAAATGAGAATGGTTATTATTTGTCTGGCCAACCGACTGGAGAACCAGATCATGACCGCCCACCCCGTGCTGCTTCGCTCCGAACCGGTCAATCTGCGCGACCGCGCCACGCCGCGCGCCGTGCCCGCCGAAGAGCTCATCAGCAGCCAAGCGCTGCTCAAGGGCCGGCGTGAAGTGCTGATCCAGCACGGCGATCGCGTCTATCGCCTGCGCCACACCAGCAACGACAAGCTGATCCTGACCAAGTAATTCCAGCCACTGGGCTGCGCACAGCCACTGTGCGCAGCCGCTGCCGCAACGATCGTCATGCGCCGTCAGTGCCGATGGCGCGATCCTGCTCCACGCGCAACGCTCGATTGCCATGGCATCCCATCTTTGCGTACTCGCTCAACGCGTGTGCGCAAGATCGCAGCGGGCGCTGCCGCCGCCGCCCGCCACTCAACTCCATCTTCCCTGCCGCGTTTGGCTTATGCCGCACGCGCCGCCGGGGGACGCGTAAAGGTTCCTGATGATCCGCCTGCATCCGCTGGTGGTCGCGCTGTCGCTGGCGCTGCCCGCTATTTCCTTGTGTGCCCGTGCTGCCGAACGCGATGCCGGAGCGGAGGGTGCGCGTGAGGTGCACGACTTCGACCGGCTCCAGGTCACCGCCACGCGCACCCAGCGCGCGCTGGTGGATGTGCCCAGCACGGTGGATGTGATCGACCGCGAACAGCTCGACAACCAACTGGTGCGCGAACTCAAGGATCTGTTCCGCTACACGCCGGGCGTGTCGGTCACCAGCACCAGCGGCCGCTTCACCGGTGCCAACGGCATCCGCATCCGCGGGCTGGATGGCAACCGCGTGGCGATGCTGGTGGATAACGTGCCGGTGTCGGACACCTTCAGCTTCGGCAGCTATCTCAACGCCAACCGTAACTTCGTTGACCTGGAAACGCTCAAGCGCGTGGAAGTGGTACGCGGGCCGGCCAGCTCGTTGTATGGCTCGGATGCATTGGGCGGCGTGGTCGCTTTCGTCACCAAGGATCCGTCGGACTATCTGAGCGCAGACAAGCACAGCTACGCCGGCCTGAAGTTCGGCTACGAAGGCGACTGGAACGGCCTGTTTGCCGGTGCCACCGGCGCGTTCGGTGGCGAACGCTGGAGCGGCTTGGTGGCGGTGAGTCATCGCCAGGGCCAGGAGGCGCAAAACCAGGGCGATGACCGCAGCCGCGATTTCACCCGCACTGCGGCCAATCCGCAGCGCATCGATGGGCGCAGTGTGCTCGCCAAACTGGTGTACGCCCCAAGCGCACAACAGCGCTTCAAACTCACGGTCGAAGGCAACGAAGACTACGGCAGCATCGATGCATTGACCGGCGTCGATACGCGGAGTCCGACGGCGTCGCTACGCATCCTGTCGCAGCAAGGACGCGATCATCAGACACGTGCGCGGGTCTCGCTGCGGCATGAAGTCGATGCGCTGGATTCCGTGTGGACCGACGATCTGCAGTGGCAGCTGTATCGCCAGGACAGCGAGAGCCTGCAACGCACCAACGAACTGCGCGGCAACACCACGCGCCGGCATAACGAACATAATTTCGATCAGCGTGTTTACGGCCTGCTGGTCAACGCGCATAAGTCCATCGAAACCGGCACCCTCAGCCACGAAATCACCTATGGGCTGGATGGCACCTGGACCGATACGCGCGCCAAGCGCGACGGCTATTCGGTCAATCTGGCCAATGGCGTGGTGAGCAACCGCGTCGGTCAGGACGTGTTTCCGGTGCGCGACTTCCCGATGAGCGAAACCACCAAGCTCGGGTTGTATGCGCAGGACGAGATCGGCCTGCTCGATGGCCAGCTGTCGCTGGCGCCGGGCGTGCGCGTGGATTATTTCCGGCTGTCGCCGCAGGTGGACGACATCTTCCGCGAAGACAATCCCGGCGTTGCCGCCGAGACCATCGACGAGACCCAGGTGTCTCCCAAGTTCGGTGCGGTGTGGCGGTTTTCGGACGCCTGGTCGGCGTATGCCAATTACGCGCATGGCTTCCGCGCGCCGCCGTACAACGACGTCAATATCGGTTTCACCAATCTGCAGGCGCGCTACACCGCCATCGCCAATCCGGATCTGAAATCGGAGACCAGCCGCGGCGGCGAACTGGGCCTGCGTTTCAACGATGCGGTCGGCTATTTCGGGCTGGCCGTGTACTACACCGACTACCGCAACTTCATCGAATCGTATGCGCCGGCTGGCGTGAATGCCGACGGGCTGGCGCTGTTCCAGTCGCGCAACGTGGACGATGTGGTGATCAAGGGCGCAGAGGCGCGCGCGGGCATCGATCTGGGCATGCTGGCGGGTTGGCAAGGCTGGTCGTTGAACAGTGCCGTTGCCTATGCGGAAGGCGACAACCTCACCGACGGCACGCCGCTCAATTCGGTCGACCCGTTGCGCGGCACGCTTGGCATGGCCTTCGAAAGTGATCGCTGGGGCGCAGAAGTGATCGGTACCTTTGTGGCCCGCAAACATCGCCCGCAGCTTGACAGCTATTACGTGCCGGCCGGCTACGCCACGCTGGATCTGATGGGGCATTGGGAATTCGCGCCCGGCGCCAAGCTCACCGCAGGCGTGTTTAACCTGGCCGATCGCCGTTACGTGGACTGGAACGCGCTGCCCAACGGCACGCTGGCCAGCAACACGGTGCTGGACCGCTTCACTGGCGCCGGGCGCACTGCCTCGCTCAGCCTGGCCGTGAGCTGGTAGCGGCCATGCCCAACCTCCGCGCCATCCCGTTGCCCCTGCATGCACGCGCTACCCGCGCGGCACTGCCGCGACCACAGCAGTTGGCGGCGCTAGGGACGGTGCTTTGCCTGTATCGGCCCGCGTTGG
This sequence comes from Xanthomonas sp. NCPPB 1062, assembly GCF_041481705.2. Lineage (NCBI taxonomy): Bacteria > Pseudomonadati > Pseudomonadota > Gammaproteobacteria > Lysobacterales > Lysobacteraceae > Xanthomonas > Xanthomonas sp. NCPPB 1062. Next base: position 973,570 of record NZ_CM192987.1, read on the forward strand.
GCAACGAACTGGATGGTTGGCAGCACGCGGTCGCTGCAGCCGCGTCCCGTCGGGTGGACAGCGACGGCGTGCACGAGGGCATCTGGTTCTTCGATGCGGCAGGACAGTGCTGCTGGCGGCTCTGCCTGTTGCCCGACAGCGATTTCCTGAGCTGGGACCGCCTGGTCTCTCGGCTGCCGCCACTGCCGATGGACACGCATGAACTGGGCGTCGGCGAACGGCTATGGCGCCGCCTGGCCGGACGCATGCGCGGCGATGCATGGCGCTTGAGCGCACTGCGCTTGCAGCCTGCGGCCAGCCACGATCACCCCATCACCGCCAGCCTGGCCACCGTCTCTGCGCTGGGCGCTGAGGTTGCTGCACGGTTGGCGCGCGACGAGGGCATCGACGGCCGCGTGGTCGTGGACGATTGTTGCTGCGCGCGCGCTGCAGCGCTGCGTACTGCCGCGGTGAATGCCCGCGGTGCCGACCCCGTGTCATGACGATGTCGCTGCTGCGCGCGCGTCCCTGATGTTCCCCAATGACTACCGAGAGTGCCGATGAGCCGATTGTTCTCCCGCTGTGTCGCCGCCACACTGAGCCTGTTGCCGTTGATTGCCGCCGCCGATGCTCAGCGCGATCGGCAGAGCATCCTGGCGATGCAGGGCGAGTACGCGGTGGATTTCGCGTTCGACGAAACCGTGCTGCTCAAGCCCGGCTACGAACGCGCTTCGGCGATGCGCAGCGGCGCCAGCGAAGTGGTCATCGTGGTGGAGGATTCGCCGCGCAGGCTGGTGCTGCAGCACGTGCTGGTCGACGAAAAGACCGGGCACGTGACCAAGCATTGGCGGCAGGACTGGACCTTCGAAGCACCGCAACGGTTTGAATTCACCGCCGAGCAGACCTGGACGGTGCATGCGCTGGCGCCGGCCATCACCAGCGGCACCTGGACGCAATGTGTGTACGAAGTCAGCGACGCGCCGCGTTATTGCGGCACCGGCCGCTGGGACTACGCCGATGGCCACCCCACCTGGACCAGCGATCCCAGCTGGCGCCCGTTGCCGCGGCGCGAGTACACCAGGCGCAGCGACTACAACGCGCTATCGGTGATCAACCGGCACACGCTGACGCCGAACGGCTGGACCCACGAACAATTCAACACCAAGGTGCTGCGCAAGCCCGACGGCACCCAGGAAGCGATTGCACGCGAGTTCGGCTTCAACGATTACCGCAAGACCACCGAGGTGGACTTCGCCCCGGCCTATGCGTACTGGAAAGGCACACAGGGGTATTGGGCCAAGGTGCGCGCGCGCTGGGCCGCATTCCTGCAAACGCCACCGGGTCTGCATCTGAAAACCAAGCCGGACGGCATGGCGATGATCGTACCGATGTTCGAGCAGGCCGAGTCAGCGCAGAAGGGCAAGCCGGTCAAGGACGCGCAAATCGATGCGGTGTTCGCACGGTGGGTCGAACCGGCGAACTAGGCACCCTGACGCCGTAGGAGCGCATCCGGGCGCGATATGGCATTCCCGGTAAGGCCCACGCACCGCAGGGGGCTCTTGCGAGGCCGACCCCGGGTGCGCGCCTACGAGCGAGAGGGCGCTTTGCCTCTATTCCTTGAACATCAGGAACGCGGCCACCAGGATCAGGCCGAACGCGGCCCAATGGTTCCACTTCAGCGACTGCCCCAGGTAGAAGGTGGAGAAACCGGCAAAGACCAGCAGCGTGATCACTTCCTGCATGCCCTTGAGCTGCGGCGCCGAATACACCGCGCTGCCCAGACGGTTGCCAGGCACCTGCAGGCAGTATTCGAAGAACGCGATGCCCCAGCTGACCAGGATGGCGATCATCAGCGGCGTGGTCTTGTACTTCAGGTGCCCGTACCAGGCGAAGGTCATGAACACGTTGCTGGCGATCAGCAGCAGAACCGGGTACAGGTAGGCGGTGAAGGGGGCAGTGGGCATGGCGGCGAGCGGCAGAGAAGGGGGGCCGAAGCATAAGCCAACTTCGTTAAGCGCACGCGACCGTGCCGCCGGGGCCGCGCTAGCGCTGCATGCCCCAGCGACGCACCGTGAGCCGCTCGATCGCCTGGAACACCACGCCCTCCACCAGCAGCCCCAGCACGATCACCATCGCCAGCCCCGCGAAGACCTTGTCGGTGTAAAGCTCATTGCGGTTCTGGAAGATGTACCAGCCCAGGCCGCCCTGGCCGGAGGTGGCGCCGAACACCAGTTCGGCGGCGATCAGGGTGCGCCAGGCGAATGCCCAGCCGATCTTCAGCCCGGACAGGATCGCCGGCAGCGCCGCCGGAACCAGCAGTTGCACCACATAGCGCGGGCCGCGCAGGCCGTAGTTGCGCCCGGCCATGCGCAGCGTGTCCGGTACCGCCTGGAAGCCGGCGTAGGTGGTCAGCGCCAGCGGCCACAGCACCGAGTGCACCAGCACAAACACTAGGCTGCCGGTGCCCAGCCCGAACCACAGCAAGGCCAGCGGCAACAGCGCAATGGCCGGCAGCGGGTTGAACATGGCGGTCAGCGTGCCGAGCACATCGCGGCCCCAGCGCGTGGAAGCGGCCAGCGCGGTCAGTACGAACGCCAGCAGCACGCCCAGCGCATAACCTTGCGCCAGCACACGCAACGACGCACCGACCCGGCGCAGCAGTTCGCCCGACAGCAGCCCGTCGTAGAACGCGCGCGCGGTCTGCACTGCGCCGGGCAGCATCAGATCGTCGCCGACCAGCCGCGCGGCGATCTCCCATGCCGCGACCAAGACCACCAGCACCAATGCCTTGCGCAGCCAGGGCGGTGCGTGCCAACGCGTGGGCGTGGTCGCGGCGCCCAGGGCAGGGTCCAGCGGGGTCAGTGCCACTTCGTACTCGGGCCGCACCGGTGGAATCGGCGGCACTGCGCTTGCGGTGCTGCGGCTCATGTCAGCGCCTGGCGTTGGCGCAGGGACGGGCGACGCAGCGGTGCCACCTTGTCGTCGTCCAGCGTGTCATCGGGCAGATCGAACAGCAGCCGGTGAATGCGTTGCGCGGTCTGCTGGAAGGCCACGCTGCCGGCACTGTGCGGGCCGAAGGCATGCGCGTTGAGTTCGGCGCGCACCTGGCCCGGGTGCGGCGACAACAGCAGCACGCGATTGCCGACCACCAATGCTTCTTCGATGGAATGGGTGACGAACAACAGCGTGAAGCGCAATTGTTCCCACAATTCCAGCACTTGCTCCTGCATGCGCGAACGCGTCAGCGCATCCAGTGCCGCGAACGGTTCATCCATCAGCAGGACACGCGGGCGCATCGCCAGGGCGCGTGCGATGGCTACACGCTGCTTCATGCCGCCGGACAAGGTGTGCGGGTAAGCATCTGCAAATCCGCTCAGCCCGACCTGGGCCAGACTGTCGTCTGCCCGCTCGCGCGCCTCGGCACGGCCGAGTTTGCGCGCCGCACGCAGCCCGAACACCACGTTCTCGCGCACGGTTTTCCATGGTGCCAACTGGTCGAATTCCTGGAACACCACCACCCGGTCCGGCCCGGGACCGGTGACCGCATGACCCTGCAGGCGGATCTGTCCTTCGCGCGGCGCAACGAAACCGGCCACCGCCTTGAGCAAAGTGGATTTACCGCAGCCTGAGGGCCCCAGCAGCACGAAGCGGTCGGCTTCGTGCACATCGAAGCGCACGCGATGGGTCGCGCGCACCACGCGCTGGGCCGAGGCATATTCCAGGCTGACATGATCGACCTGCAGCAGGGGCGTGCTCATCGCTCAGCTCCCGCCCGCAATCAGCGGGTCGTCGAAAAAGTAATCGCCCACCTTGCCCGGCGCCTGCTTGATCGCCCCGCTGTGCTGCATGAACTTGCCCAGCCCCAGCGTGTTCTGCGGTGCCACGGTGAACTGCACTTTCGGGTCCTTGAGGATCTGCAGCACCAGCGCGCGGTCGATGCCCGAGCCATTACGGCGCAGGAAGATATCGGCCGCCTGCTCCGGATGGGCCGTAACGAACTTCGCCGCCTGGTCCAGTGCGGCGACAAACGCGCGGTAGGTCTTGGGATTGTCCTTGCGGAATTTTTCGGTGGCGTACAACACCGTTGCCGACGACGGGCCGCCTTCGATCTCGTAGGAACTGGTGACGATATGCGCGGCCGGGTTGCGCGCCAGTTCCTGCTCCTGAAACGGCGGGCTGGCAAAATGCGCGGTGATTTCGGTACGCCCACGGATGATCGCCGCGGCGGCATCCGGATGCGGCAAGGCGACTTGTAGCGCGTCGAGCTGATGGGTGCCCTTGTCGCCCCAACGTTGTTGCGAGGCGTGTTGCAAGAAACGTGATTGCACGGAGACACCTGTTGCCGGCACCGCAATGCGGTCCTTTGGCGTGAAATCGCCGATGGACTTGATGCGCGGAGTGTTGCTGATCAGGTAGTACGGGAAATTGCCCAGCGATGCGACGCCGCGGACATTCTGGCGGCCGCGCGTACGGTCCCAGATGGTGAACAACGGCCCGACACCGGCACCGGCGATATCGATCGAACCGGTCAACAACGCATCGTTGACTGCCGCCCCACCGGAGAGCTGCAGGAATTGCACGTCGATGTCCACACCGGCGGCCTTGCCCTGCTGTTCGATCAACTTCTGGTCCTGCGCCACGTCCAGCAGCAGGTAAACGATGCCGAATTGCTTGGCGATCCGCAGCTTGCCTTCGGCCTGCGCATGCGCGCTGTGCAACAGCGGCAGCGCGGCCAACACCAGCAGCGCGATGCGCCGCGAAAAACGCCGGCGCGGCGCAGGAGCGTGGGAAGTGACGGTCAAACGCATGCGGCGCTCCAGTCGGGAAGGGGAGGGAACAGGGGCAGGCTCAGAACGGCGCATCGCCTTCGATGGTGGTGCGGTTGAGCCGACGGCGCAGATGATCCGGCGTGCCTGCAGCCAGATGCATCACCGAACGGTTGTCCCAGAACACCATGTCGTGCGGCTGCCAGCGATGCCGATACACCAGCCCAGCATGCGTGGAGTGTTCGAACAACCTCTGCAACAGCGCGCGGCTTTCGTCCTCGGGCAAGCCGACGATGCGCGTGGTGAAATGCTCGCTGACGAACAGCGCCTTGCGGCCCGTCTCCGGATGCGTGCGCACCACCGGGTGCTGCACCGGTGTCACTTCGGCAATCTGCTCCGGCGTCAGTGCCGGCCGCCACGGATTGCGGGCGCGCAACTCCTCGTACTTGGCCAGATAACTGTGTTCGGCACGCAGGTCCTGCACGGCGCGTTTGAGCGATTCGGGCAGCGTTTGCCATGCCAGGTGCTGGTTGGCAAAGAGGGTGTCGCCGCCTTCGCCGGGCAGCTCCTGCGCATGCAGCAGCGACCCCAGGCTCGGTGTTTGCTTGTACGACAGATCCGAGTGCCAGTAATGCCCGGCATCGCCCAGGCCGATCGGCTCGCCGTTCTCCTTGATGTTGGACACCACCAGCACTTCCGGGTGCCCGCGCAGTTGAAAGTTGCGCAGCACGTGAATCTGCAGCGGCCCGAAGCGACGGCTGAATTCCACCTGCTGGGCCGGTGTGATGCGTTGATCGCGAAACACCAGCACGTGGTAATCCAGGTGCGCGCGATGGATACGCGCGAAGGTGGCGGCGTCCAGCGGTTGCGCAAGGTCCAGCCCGATCACTTCGGCGCCCAGCGGAGCGTCGAATGGCACGATCCTGACGCTGGAGCTCTGCACGGGGGAAGACGCATCGCGCGGCGTGTGCACACGCGCTGCGGAAGTGATGCTGGCCATGACGTGGCACCTCGACGGCAACGAAAGGCCGCCTGGGCCGGCGGCCGGACATACCACTCTAGGCAGTCGTGCCACCGCTGCGAACGTACGATTTGCAAGGTGCTTATGCGCTGCAGACATATGCAGCACTCACAGAAGAGCAAGGCCCCTCACGCTGCGCGCCACAGCGTCCGTGAGCTGGCCTGCAGCACAGCCACCGGGCCGCGCGTCGCATGCCGTTGCCCGCATGCGACGCGTTTTACCCGCGCTTATTCGCTCCGCAATGCCAATGCCGGCGGCGTGGACAGGATGCGCCGCGTGCCCGACCAACCCGCCAACAGACTCAAGGCCAGCCCGAATGCGCCGCCGAGCAGCAGGCGCGGCCAATCCGGTGTCAACGCCATCTCGAACGCCTGCTTCCCGACGACCGCGCCGATCACGGCCGCAGCGGTCACCGCCAGCGTCGCCGCCAGCAAGCCAAGCGCGCCGAATTCCACCAGCACCGCACCGCGTAGCTGGCCACGGCGTGCGCCCAGGGTGCGCAACACTGCGCTGTCGTAACGGCGTTCGCCCGCGGTGGCCTGCAATGCGGCCAGCAACACCAGCATGCCGGCCAGCAGGCTGAAGCCCATCACCAGTTGCACCGCCTGTGCCACCTGGTCGATGACCTCGCGCACGCGGCCCAGGATGGCATCGATATCCAGCAACGAAATGTTCGGATAGTCGCGACTCAGCGCCGCCAGCTTGGACGCATTGCCCGGCGGCAGGTGGAAGGCGGAAATCAGGTTGTACGGCGCATCGCCGACCGATCCTTGATTGAGCAGCAGGAAGAAGTTGACCCGGAACGAATCCCAGTCGGCCTTGCGGATGCTGGTCACGGTGAACGTGCGTTGCTGTTCGCCCAGCAGCAGGGTGATGCGATCGCCCAGTTTGAGCTGGTAGCGCTGCGCCCAGCCTTCTTCCACCGAGGCTTCCGCCGCGGTGCTGTCGGCCGCCCAGAACTTGCCCTGCAGCAGCGTATTTGCCGGCGGGAACGCGTGGCGCCAGGAAAAATTCACCGGGCGGTTGTCGCCGTCGCCGTCGTCGGCCGGGTCGCGGTCGCCACGCACCGGCGGTTTGTCGTTGATGGCCACCAGGCGCCCCGTGGAAAACGGCTCCACGGCCGCATCATTCACCCCCAGACCGCGCAGCGTCTGCAGCACCGGCTGGGTTTGTTCGGGCTGGATGTTCATCAGGAAGTAGTTGGGCGTATCGGCCGGCAGGCGGTCGCGCCATTGGCCGAGCAGGCCCGGGCCGACCACCGCCAGCAGCAACAGCGCGCACAACGACAGCGACAGCCCGACCAGTTGCACCACGCTCAGGCCGCGGCGCCGTGTCAGCGAGGCCAGGCCAAGTTTCCAGGCACCGCGCAGACGGTGCTGGATCGGTCGCAGCAACGCGAGCAGGCCCAGCCCCAGCAACATCGCCACCAGTGCCAGCGCGGCCAGGCCGCCCAGCACCCAGCCGGCCAATACCAGGTTGCCGGTGGCATAGACGGTGAGCGCCAGCGTGGCGGCCAGGGCGGCGCCATACACCAGCAACGAGCTGGGCGGCACTGCGGCAAAGCTGCGGTTGAGCACGCGCATCGGTGGCACGTTGCGCAGCCGCAGCAGCGGCGGCAGGCCGAAGCCCAGCAACAGCACCAGGCCGATGCCTGCACCGGCCAGGGCCGGGGTGGCCTGCGGCAGCGGCAACCGGTTCGGGATCAGGCTGCCCAGCGCCTGCACCAGGCCTTCCTGCGCAAGCATGCCAAGCCCGATACCGACCAGGCAGGCCGGAATCGCCGTCAGCAGCAACTGCAGCGACAGCATTGCCAGGATGTCGCGCTGGCGGGCGCCCAGGCAGCGCAAGACCGCCACGGTGTCGATGCGTCGCATCGCAAACCGGTTCGCTGCCAGGGCCGTGGCCACGCCGGACAACAGCACCGCCAGCAACGCCGACAAGGCCAGGAAGCGGCCGGCGCGATCAAACGCTGCACGCATGCCGCGTTGGGTGTCTTCGATACCCACCAGGCGATACTCGCTGGCGCGTGGCTTGAGCCAGGCGCGCAAATCGGCGATGGCATCCGGTGCGCCGGCGAACATCAACCGATAGGAGGCGCGGCTGCCTGGGCCGAGCAGGCCGGCGCCGTCGATATCGGCGCGATTGACCAGCAGCGGCGGCGAGAGCTGCATCAGCTCCCCGGAGGCATCGGGCTCGGCGCGCAACACGCCGGTGATGGTCAGATGGCCGGCACCGAATTCCAGTTGCTCGCCCACGTGCAGGCCCAGCGCTTCGAGCAGGCGCGGATCGGCATAGGCCTGGCCCGGCGGCGGTGCGCTGGCGACGCTGCCTTCCGTCCCGGTGCCGTCCTTGGACACCAGCAACTGCCCGCGCAGCGGGTAGCCGGGGCCAACGCCGCGGATATTGGCCATCTGGCTGGCATCGCCATGGAACAGCACGCTGGGAAAGCTGACCATGCGCGTGCTCTGCAGGCCGCGTCGCTGGGCTTCTGCGGCGAAGTCGGCTGGGATCTCCTGCCGCCCGGTCACGCCCAGATCGCCGCCGAGCACTTCGGCCGCGCTGGAGGTCAGCGCGAGCGTCACCCGGTCGACCAGGGTGCCCACCGCGGTCATCACCGCCACGCCCAGCACCAGCGCGGCGAACACCGTCAGCAGATCGCCGGCCAGGAATTCGCGGCGCACGGCGCGCGCGGCTTGGCGCACGACGTTCATGCCGCCGGACCGGTCTGTGCGTGCAGGCGGCCGCTGTCGATGCGGTAGATGTGCCTGCAGCGCTGCGCCAGGCTCATGTCGTGGGTGACCAGCACCAGGGTGGTGTCGCTGGTGGCATTGAGCGCGAACAACAGGTCGCTGATCTGCGCGCCGGTAGCCTGGTCGAGGCTGCCGGTGGGCTCGTCGGCAAACAGGATGCGCGGGCGGGCCACGAAGGCGCGCGCCAACGCCACGCGTTGCTGCTCGCCACCGGACAGCTGGCGCGGGTAATGCCGCGCACGTGCACTCAGGCCCACGGCCTCCAGCACTTCGCGCACCCGCGCCGGATCCTCGCGCCCGGCCAGTTCCAGCGGCAGTGCGATGTTTTCTTCAGCAGTCAGCGCCGGCAGCAGGTGAAAACTCTGGAACACGAAGCCGACGTCGCGGGCGCGCAGCGCAGCGCGCGCTTCTTCGTCCAACTGGCCCAGCTGCTGGCCGGAGAGCGCGATGCTGCCGCGGCTGGGCAGGTCCAGCCCGGCCAGCAGGCCGAGCAGGGTGGTCTTGCCCGAGCCGGACGCGCCGACGATGGCGATACTGTCGCCTTCACTGACCGTCAAGCTCACGTTGTCGAGGATGTGGAGCGTTCCCTCCGGGCCACTGACGGACTTGCCGACCTCGCGAACGTCGATGGCGGTGCGGGTGCTGGAGCGGGGGGCCAGACTGTCGATGAGGAATCTCCGAATGCGTGAAAGAACACTGCGATATGGCGTGCTGGCCCTGTGGCTGCTGACACTCTCCCTGCTTGCGCCGGGGATTGCCTCTGCCAGAAGTCCGGTCGCCACTGCGCCGGTCCTGGTGGTGGGCGACAGCCTGAGCGCTGCGCACAACATCCCGGTGCAGTCCGGCTGGGTAACCTTGCTGGACCAGCGCCTGAAGCGTGACATGGCGACGCCCCCGGCAGTCGTCAATGCCAGCATCAGCGGCGAAACCACCTCCGGCGCGCTGACCCGGCTGCCGGGCCTGCTGGAAAAGCACCGCCCCGGCGTGGTGGTCATCGAGCTCGGCGGCAACGACGCGCTGCGCGGGCTGACCCCGGCCCAGCTCAAGGGCAACCTGGAAAAGATGATCCAGCTCAGCCAGCACGCCGGTGCCAAGGTGCTGCTGCTCGGGATCGACGTGCCGCCCAATTACGGCCCAGCCTACCGCGAGCGGCTCAAGGCCACCTATGCGGACCTCTCCACACAGTACAAGACCGCGCTGGTGCCGTTCTTCCTGGAAAAGGTCGCGCTGCAGCCCGGCCTGATGCAGGCGGACGGTCTGCACCCCACCGCCGCCGCGCAACCGAAGGTGCTGGAGACGGTATGGCCGGCATTGCGCCCGCTGCTCGGCCGCTAAATGCCGCGGAACACGAAACGTTATCCGGTCTTCACGCTCTTTCCACCGTCGATCCGGCATGTTTCACAAAGCTGAAGACCGAGGAAAGTCCATGCGTCAGACCAAGGAAACGTCCGGCCTCGTGCTGGTCGTCGAAGACAACCGCAATATCTCCGAAATGATCGGCGAGTACCTGGAAGGCCGTGGCTTCGAGGTCGACTACGCGCAGGACGGCCTGGACGGCTACCGTCTTGCCGCGGAGAACAGCTACGACGTGGTCGTGCTGGATCTCATGCTGCCACGCCTGGACGGCATCGAAGTGTGTCGCCGCCTGCGTAACGACGCACGCAAGTCCACCCCGGTGTTGATGCTGACCGCCCGCGACACGCTGGACGACAAGCTCACCGGCCTGGGCTTTGGCGCCGATGACTACCTGACCAAGCCGTTCGCGATTCAGGAACTGGAGGCGCGCCTGCGTGCCCTGATCCGCCGCGAGCGTCGCCAGGTGGGCTCGGAAGTGCTCAAGGTCGCCGACCTAGTGCTGGACCCGGTGAGCATGCGCGCCACCCGTGCCGGCACCGAGCTGCAGCTCTCGCCGATCGGCCTGCGCCTTTTGACCATCCTGATGCGCGAATCGCCGCGTGTGGTCACCCGCCAGGAAATCGAGCGCGAAATCTGGGGCAACGGCTTGCCCGATTCGGACACCCTGCGCAGCCATCTGTACAACCTGCGCAAGATCATCGACAAGCCGTTCGACCGTCCGCTGCTGCACACCGTGCAGAGCGCCGGCTATCGCATCGCCGACATCGCCCAACCGATGGCGTGATGTCACGCGCCGGCCGCCGTTCTGGCGGCCGGCTGCTGTATAGGCGCTCACGCGCCGCTCGATCTCCTGTGCTGCCGGCTGGTTGCACGAAGGACTCACGGAAGCGTTGCCTATACTCCGGCGCTCTTCCCTGGATGCAGTAATGCCACACGGGCTTCCGAGAAAAATACGTCTCGCCTTCCTGCTGCAGGTCGCGCTGGCGAGCCTGGCGCTGGTGCTGGCCGGGTATCTGGTGTCGTTCGTCATCAAATACAGCCTGGTGCGCACCGTGCTCGCCGACGAGGCCGTGCATTTCTGGCAGATGCAAAAGAGCGTGCCGGACAACCGGCCGCCCAATACTCGCAATATCCAAGGGTATTTTTCGCCCGCCGGCACCGCCGCCGAGGCTGCACCGGCCGCACTGCGCCACCTTTCTCCGGGTTTCAGCGAAGTGGCCGCCGCCGATGCGCTGGTGTATGTCGATCAACGCCCAGAGGGGCGGCTGTATCTGGTGTTTCCGCGCTCGCGGGCGGCGCATCTGACCTTGTGGTTCGGTGTGGTGCCGGCAATCGTGGTGTTGGTGGCGATCTATGGCGTGTCCTGGTTCACCTATCGGGTTTCCAAGCGGCTGGTCTCGCCGATCAGCTGGCTGGCCCGGCGCGTCTCGCATTGGGACCCACGCAACCCGGATGTGGACGAACTGGCTCCGGAGCGGCTGCCTGCCGAATTGCAGGGCGAAACGCGCCAGCTGGCCGCCGCGCTGCATGCGCTGGGGCTGCGCGTCAGCGAGCATGTCGCGCGCGAACGCAATTTCACCCGCGATGCCAGCCATGAATTGCGCACTCCGCTCACGGTGATCCGCGTGGCCAGCGACATGGCCTTGGCCGACGACGAGTTGTCGGCGCGCACGCAGCGCAGCCTGCGTCGCATCCAGCGCGCCGGCCACGATATGGAAGCGGTGATCGATGCCTTCCTGATCCTGGCGCGCGAAGCCGAGATCGACCCGCAGAGCGAAAATTTCGATGTGGCCGAGCTTGCCAGCGAAGAGCTGGAAAGTGCGCGCGAATTGCTTGGCGACAAACCGGTGTCGTTGCGCATGGTCGGCGACCGCAGCCTGCAGATGTTCGCCCCACCCAGGGTCATGCGGGTGGTGCTCAGCAACCTGTTGCGTAACGCCTGCGCTTACACCGATACCGGCAGCATCGAGGTGGAGGTGACCCACGACCGCATCGTGGTCCGCGATACCGGCATTGGCATGAGCGAAGAGGCGCGTGCCCGCGCGTTCGAACCATTCTTCCGCGCCGACCCCAGCCGCCCGCAAGGCACTGGGCTTGGCCTGTCGATCGTCCGTCGGCTATGCGATCGCTTCGGCTGGCGTATCGAACTGCAGAGCCAAGCCGGCGTCGGCACGTCCGTGGCGGTGGTCGTCGCCTGAGGCGTCACTTTGTGGTCCTGGCGCTTGCTGATGACGCCTTGCTGCCGCTCAACAGTCACGCGGCATGGCAGGAAGACGACGACCGGCTGCTGCACGCGCTTGGCTAACCGCTTCGATCACCCTATTTACCGCTCGGCAGCCGGAACGCTCAACGTGGTGCCAACAGTGCGCCGGCGCCTGGGCGTTTGCAGTGCCTTCAGCGACGTTGCAGGTGCTTGGCATTGCCGGTATTTCTTGCCCACACCGCCAATGCGGTCGCCACGTGCCCAAATCGCAGACCCCTACGTCAGTTGTGTGTGGGAACAGGGCCGGCAGGCTGCCGCCACGAAAAAACGCGCTGGCATGGAGCGGCAGCCAACGCCTCCCCTGCAGGCCGGCCGATCCGGCGACAGGCGCGCCGGATCGGCTCGGTTGCGTTCTAGCGTTGTTCCAATACCGGTGCCACGACCTTGCGCCAGATCGCGTAGCCATCGGCCGTCATATGCAGCCTGTCGGCGCGGAACAGTTCTGCGCGCGGTTTGCCGCTGGCATCGAGCATCGGGGTGTAGATGTCGACGAAGTCCACACGCGGCAGCGGGGCTAGCGCGTCCTTGATCAGGCGGTTGGCCTTGATCACGGCCGGCAGCAGTTGCGCGCGCGACGGGCTGGGCTTGATCGACAGATAGCTGATGCGTGCCTCGGGCAGGTCGCGGCGTACACGTGCCACGAATGCCAGCACATCATCGCGCACCTGTTCGGGTGTGCGGCCGCTGTTGAGGTCGTTGTCGCCGGCGTACAGCACGACCTGGCGTGGCGCGTATGGAATCACGATGCGGTCTGCGTACCAGGTGCTGTCGCGCACTTCCGAGCCGCCGAAGCCGCGATTGATCACCGGTTTGCCCGGGAAATCCTGGGCCAATGTCTCCCAGAACCGGATCGATGAACTGCCGACGAACACGATGCCGTGCTTGGGCGGCGGCTGACGCGCGTCGCTCTCGGCGAAGCGTTGCATGTCTTGTTCCCAAGCGGCATTGGAGACCTGCGCCGGCACCGCCGGAGCGGTGTGCAGGGCGTCGGCATACGCATGGCCGGACAGGAGGACTAGGGCGCACAGCACGCTGCGCAGGCGATGGATGGTCATGCAGGAACCTTCAAAGTGAAGCGGGCTGCCATGGTGCGCCAGGCTGGAAGCTGAGGGCAAACCTGCCGGTAGCTGGCGGGGCGGGGCGCCACGGTGCAAGATTCGCACTTTCCCCAGCAGCGACCATGCCATGCGTTTGATTTGTTCCCCTCTTCGCCCATGCGGCAGGACGCACTGACGCATGGCCGATCAATTGGGGCACGTCCCGCGCGGCCCGCGTCGCATGCTCAAGGCGGCGATCTGGTCATGGCAGGGATTGCGCGCGGCGTGGCTGCACGAATCCTCGTTCCGCCTGGAGGTCTGTCTGGCGGCAGTGCTGGTGCCGCTCGGTCTGTGGCTCGGGCAGTCGGGACTCGAGCGCATTGCACTGATTGCACCACTGTTGATCGTGCTGGCGGCCGAACTGCTGAACTCGGCCATCGAAGCGGTGATCGAACGCTACGGCCCGGAACATCACGTATTGGCGGGGCGTGCCAAGGACATGGGCTCGGCGGCGGTGTTCGTGCTGCTGATTAATGTGCTGCTGTGCTGGGGATTGATCCTGTTGCCGCGGCTGTGGTGACGCGCGGCAGGCAGGGCGAGCCGGGCAGGGGCGTGTGCATGCGGGCTTGACCTGGCACGTGGCATGCTCGGGCTCTCTTCCAATGGAATCGCCTGCATGCCTGTCCTGATTCGCGCCTTGGTGTTGCTGATCCTGACCGCGTCGCTGTCCGGTTGCGGCTACAACGCGATCCAGCAGAAGGAAGAGGGCGTCAAGGCCGGTTGGTCGGAGGTGCTCAATCAGTATCAGCGCCGCGCCGATCTGATTCCCAACCTGGTACGCACCGTGCAGGGCTACGCCCAGCAGGAACGCCAGGTCCTGACCGAAGTGACCAATGCGCGTGCGCGCGTCGGCCAGATCCAGGTCAACGCCGATGACGAAGCGTCGTTGAAGCAATTCCAGCAGGCGCAAGGCGAGTTGGGTAGCGCGCTGTCGCGGTTGTTGGTGGTCAGCGAGAACTATCCGCAGCTCAAGTCGGACCAGTCGTTCCGCGATCTGCAGGTGCAGCTGGAAGGCACCGAAAACCGCATCACCGTGGCACGTGGCCGCTATATCCAGACCGTGCAGGACTACAACACCTACATCCGCTCGTTTCCGCAGGTGATCACGGCCAAGATCTTCGGCTACCAGCCCAAGCCCAATTTCAGCGTGGAAAACGAAGCGCAGATCTCGCGCGCCCCGCAGGTGGATTTCGGTAATCAGCAGACGCCGCAGCAGGCACCGCAGCAACAGCCCGCGCCGCAGCCTGTGCAGTAATCAGTTGCTGTGCGTGCACGGCGGTTGTGCAGTCGTCGCTAGCAAGCGCAGTACGCGCGCTGTCGAACGACGCACGGGCACGCGCCAAGGCGATGCGCGCCGAGCCGCACATCAGCACGAATCTGCGGACCAAGCCAACAGACCGTGTCGAGGCGAGAGCTAGCTCTCCCATCGGGGAAGGGCTTGGTGAGGGTAGGTCGCCAGGCTTTGCAGTCGTTCGACCAGCCGCGGATTCGCTTCAGGCGCACACGTTCTCTGTAAGAGGCAATCTCCCGCAGGGAAGAAGCAATCGCAAAACCCCGCGCTGATGGACGATCGGCGCGCATCAGGTAGGAGTTGGCAATGCGACGAATGTGTTTGCGAGTGGTGTGGATGATGGCGTTGCTGCTGCCGGCATCGCTGCTGGCGCAGGAGTTGGCTGCCATCCCGCCGCTGCGCTCGCCGGTGGTCGACGTCACCGGCACCCTGGATGCGGCGCAGATCCAGCAACTCGAGCAACAGGCGCTGGCCTTGCAGCAGCGCAAGGGCGCGCAGTTGCAGATTTTGATCGTGCCGACCACGCAGCCGGAAGCGATCGAGCAATACACCCAGCGCGTGTTCGACCAATGGAAGATCGGTCGCAAGGGCGTGGACGACGGCGTGCTGCTGCTGGTGGCCAAGGACGACCGCCGCGTCCGCATCCAGCCGGGTTACGGCCTGGAAGGCGCCATTCCGGACATCACCGCCAACCGCATCATCCAGGAGTATCTGGCGCCGCGCTTCCGTGAGGGCGATTACGCTGGCGGCATCACGGCGGCGACCGCAACCCTGGCCGGCCTGATCGAGGGCGAGGCCCTGCCGGCGCCGGTCAGCGGGCATGCCGAGGGCGGCAACGGCGCGGGCGGCGGTGGCTGGATCATGGCGCTGTTCATCGGCTTCGTGGTGGCCACGGTGGCGCGAGGCATCCTGGGCGCGCTACCGCGCCCGCTGCGCGCCGTGCTGACCGGCGTTGCCGCCGGCGGTGCGGCGTTGCTGTTGACGTCGTTGCTGTTGGCCAGTGCGGGCGCGGCGCTGATCGGCCTGCTGGCCGGCCTGTCCTCCGGCTCGCCCGGCCGCTTTGTCGGTGGCGGAGGCTGGGGCGGCGGCTTCGGCGGCTTCGGTGGATTTGGCGGCGGCGGCCGCGGCGGTTTCGGCGGCGGTGGTGGCTGGGGCGGTGGCGGCGGGTCATCAGGAGGCGGTGGCGCCTCGGGGAGCTGGTAATGCGGTGGCTCAGGCATATCTTCGCGCCCTCGGCGCAGCGCACTTTTCCAGCCGCATGCATGGACGCCATTGCGGCGGCGGTGACCGCGAGCGAGCGCTCGCATACCGGCCAGATCATGGTCGCGGTCGAGGCCGACCTGCCGCTGGAGGCGTTGTGGCGCGGGCACAGCGCGCGGCAGCGCGCCGAGCAGGCCTTCGCCCAGCTGCGGACCTGGGATACCGAAGCCAACAACGGGGTGCTGATCTACCTGCTGCTGGCCGACCACGCCATCGAGGTGGTGGCAGACCGCGGTCTGCGCAGCCGGGTGCCGGAAGCGCGCTGGGCAGAGGTGTGCCGGCGCATGCAGCAATTCCTGCGCGAAGGCCAGCACGAAGCGGCTGTCCTGGCCGGCATCGAGGCGGTGACCGAGCTGGTGGCCGAGCAGTTCCCGGCCACAGACGGCGCGCAGCATGAAGACGAGCTACCTGACCGGCCGCGGATTTTAGGCTGAGCGCGTGCGAGGTGTCAGAATAGCGGCCTCGCTTGTTTGTGATACGCGGTCCGCATGATCTATCTGCACGCCATCGACCCCATCGCCTTCTCGCTCGGCCCGGTGCAGGTGCACTGGTACGGCTTGATGTATTTGGCGGCGTTTTTCTCGGCCTGGGCGCTGGGCCGTTCGCGCATCCTGCGCGGTCGCCTGCCCGGGGTAGACATGGATGGTTTTTCCGACCTGCTGTTCTACGGCATGCTCGGCGTGGTGTTGGGCGGGCGCATCGGCTACATGCTGTTCTATGCGTTCGAGACCTTCCTGGCCAACCCGCTGATCCTGTTCAAGGTCTGGGAAGGCGGCATGAGCTTCCACGGCGGCCTGCTTGGCGTGTTGATCGCCTGCTGGCTGTGGGCGCGCAAGCACCGGTTGCACTTCTTCGATGTGATGGACTTTGTCGCCCCGCTGGTGCCGCTGGGTCTTGGTTTCGGGAGGCTCGGCAATTTCGTCGGCGGCGAATTGTGGGGCAAATTCACCCAGGCCGGCTGGGGCGTGATCTTTCCGCACGCGCCGGAACTGGCGGACCGGTTGCCCGCGCAGATCCAGGCGCAGTACGCCGCCGGCGCGTTGAACCAGTTCGCACGCCACCCATCGCAGCTCTATGAAGCTGCACTGGAAGGCGTGGTGATGTTCGTGGTGTTGTGGACGTTCTCCATGAAGCCGCGCTCACGGTATGCGGTCTCTGGCCTGTTTGCATTGCTGTATGGCGTGTTCCGTTTCATCGTCGAATTCGTGCGCGTGCCCGACGCGCCGATCGGCTACCTGGCCTTCAATTGGCTGACGATGGGCCAGATTCTGAGCCTGCCGTTGATTGCGGTTGGCCTGGTGCTGCTGGCGATGTCGCGCCGCGCGCCGGTGTTGCAGCCGGTGCTGCCGGCGCCCGCAGGCGTGGAGGCTGCCAAGTGAAGCCGTACCTGGAGTTGTTGCAGCATGTACTGGAACACGGTGCAGAGAAGTCAGACCGCACCGGTACCGGCACGCGCAGCGTGTTCGGCTGGCAGATGCGCTTCGATCTCAACGACGGCTTCCCGTTGGTGACCACCAAGAAGCTGCACCTGCGCTCGATCATCCATGAGTTGCTGTGGTTCCTGAAGGGCGACACCAATATCGGCTACCTCAGCGACAACCAGGTACGCATCTGGGACGAGTGGGCCGACGACAACGGCGATCTCGGTCCGGTGTACGGCAAGCAGTGGCGGCGCTGGACCGGCCCGGACGGTGTCGAAATCGACCAGATGCAGTGGCTGGTGGATGAAATCAAGCGCAATCCGGATTCGCGTCGGCTGGTGATCAGCGCCTGGAATGTCGGCGAGCTGCCGCAGATGGCGCTGATGCCGTGCCACAGCCTGTTCCAGTTCTATGTGGTGAACGGCAAGCTCAGTTGCCAGCTCTATCAGCGCAGCGGCGACATCTTCCTGGGCGTGCCGTTCAATATCGCCAGCTATGCGCTGCTGACGCACATGGTGGCGCAGGCTACCGGCCTGGGCGTTGGCGATTTCGTGCACACGCTGGGCGATGCGCACCTGTATTCCAATCATTTCGAGCAGGCACGCGAGCAGCTGACGCGCACGCCGCGCGCGCTGCCCACCTTGCGTTTGAATCCCGAGGTCACCGACCTGTTCGGGTTCCGCTTCGAAGACATCGCCATCGAAGGTTATGACCCGCATCCGGCGATCAAGGCGCCGGTGGCGGTGTAATTAAGGTCAGTCAAGGAGGGCATATGACTAGTGGTTGGTCTTCACGAATCGGAATGGTCGTACTGCTTGTTGTAGCTAATTGCTTCGGCTCAATAGAGGTTTTCGCAGCAAAGCTGACCTCGCTGACGCCACTCGAGCAATCGCGCGCCTTCTATCAGCAGTTATTGGCGCCGACGCTTACAAAGAATTTAACTTCTAAATATCTAGCTGAGCTTGAAACGCAGCTGGAAGAGGAAATGCAAGATCGCTGGAAAGGGGGTTGCCCTGAGATGCGCCCCGCAATTCGCTCCGAGCTGGAAAAACAAATGCGGCCATCGCTGCAAGAATTATTTGATCGCCCCTGGCTTGGCGACACAATGGCCCCCTTGATCCTTTCTGCGACTACGGATTCGCAACGTTTGATGATTGCTACGGCACTGGATACCAATAATAGGGAGCTAGCATCATTCCTGATGGGGAAAACCAGTTTTGACTCTGTGACGCCGGGTAAGGTTGACGAAGTCATAGCATTGAAAGTGCAAGAAGCTATGCCTGGATTAGTGTCTAGGATGAATAGTATTTTTGCAGCGTTAAGGCCTATTACCGATCAATGCGATGCACGTTTAACCAGCGGTACTTTCAAGTGATGAAACTGACCCTGGTCGTGGCCTTCGACCGCAACAACGCCATCGGTCGCGATAACGAGCTGCCGTGGAAGCTGCCCGATGATCTCAAGCGCTTCAAGGCGCTGACGCTGGGCAAGCCAATCCTGATGGGGCGCAAGACGGCGCAGTCGCTGGGGCGTGCGTTGCCGGGGCGGTTGAATCTGGTGCTGACCCGCTCGGGGCAGGTGCCGTTCGACGGCATGCAGGCGGTCGCATCGGTGGAGCAGGCGATCGAACGCGCCGTGCAGGAGGGGGCGCAGGAGCTGTGCGTGATCGGTGGCGGGGAGGTGTATCGCCTGACCATGGAACGCGCCGATCTGCTGGCCGTGACCGAAGTGGACACCGCGGTGGATGGCGCCGATACGCACTTCCCGCCGATCGACCCTGCGGTGTGGTCGCCGGCGAGGCGCGAGTTACATGCTGCCGACGCCCGGCATGCCCATGCGTTTTCGTTCGTGGACTACGAACGCCGCTGAGCGATGCAGTGTCGCGCCCGGCACCGCGATGGCGACGGGCGCCTCGCGCGCTCAGTCCTGTGGCGTATCGACTGACGGCTTGGGGCCGGCCGCTGCGCTCCCCGCATTGCCGCGGTTGCCGCGCGAGCGCTGACGCCCCTGACGCTCACGTGGACGCCGCGGTGCGCGTGCGACCGGTGCCGGCCCGGTCACTTCCCGTCCGGGCACCTGCACCACGCGCAGCTCATCGCTATCCAGCTGCAACGCCGTCAGCTTGCCGCCCCAGACCGCGCCGGTATCGATCGCATGCACACCCTGGGTGATCGTCAGGCCCAGTGCGGACCAATGCCCGCAGACGATCTTCAGGTCGCGCTCGACCCGTCCCGGCACTTCGAACCAGGGATACAGGCCCTGCGCCTGCGTCCCCGGCGTGCCCTTGTCGTCGGTGGCGATGCGCCCACGCGGGGTGCAATAGCGCATGCGGGTGAACAGATTGATGATGGCGCGGCTGCGGTCGTAGCCGCTCAGGCCCGGCGACCAGCCCGGCTGGTCGCCGTACATATTGCGCAGCAGCTTGCGATAGCCGCCGCCCTGCAGTTGCTGCTCGACCTCGCGTGCATGCTTTTCGGCCATCTGCGTGGTCCACTTCGGCGCCAGCCCGGCATGGATCATCATCCAGCCCAGGGTGCGGTCCACGTGCGCCAGCTTCTGCATGCGTAGCCAGTCCAGCAACGCATCGCGATCTTCGGCCATCACGATGCGCAGCAGATCCGGGTTGACCTTGCGCTGCTCTTCTTCCGAACGCGCACCGATCGCCAGCAGCGACAGGTCGTGATTGCCCAGCACCACCACGCTGTGCGCGCGCAGGGAATGCACCAGGCGCAGCGTTTCCAGCGATTGCCCGCCGCGGTTGACCAGATCGCCGCAGAACCACAGCGTGTCCTGGGCGGGGTCGAAATTGATCTTCTCCAGCAACCGCTGGGTGATGTCGTAGCACCCTTGCAGGTCGCCGATGGCCCAGACGCTCATTGCGCGCGCTCCCTTACTCCGGCATTCATCAGTGCAGCGTCCTGGGCACGCTCAGCACGAAGGCGGCGATCGGGGCGATAAATTCGGTGCCATCGTCGGCCACCATGTCGTAGTGGCCTTGCATCTGTCCCTGCTCGGTCTCCAGCAGTACGCCGGAGGTGTAATGGAAAGCTTCGCCCGGTCGCAGCCACGGCTGTTCGCCGACCACGCCTTCGCCATCCACCTGCTCGGTGCGCCCGTTGCCATCGGTGATCTGCCAATGACGCGCGATCAGGCGCGCAGGCACCGCGCCCGCATTCTGGATGCGGATGCTGTAGGCAAAGGCGTAGCGGCCTTCGTCCGGGGTGGATTGATGGGCGAGGAAGCGGGGCGATACCTCGACCTCGACGCGGTAGCGCGGATCATCTTGCATGGCGAAAGTCTAAATAAAACGGTGTGGGAGCGGCGCTCAAGCCAGCTCGACATTGGCCAGCCGGATGAAATCCGCGACCTCCAGTTGTTCGGCGCGTGCATCCGGGCGCACCTGCGCGGCGTCGAAATGGGCCGGTTCGCAAATGGTGGACAAGGCATTGCGCAGGGTCTTGCGGCGCTGCCCGAACCCGGCGCGCACCACATCGGCGAAGCGGCGGCGGTCGTTGATCTGCACCGTGGCCGGGTCGCGCGGCACCAGCCGCACCACGGCCGAGTCCACCTTCGGCGGCGGCCGGAATGCGCCCGGCGGCACCACGAACAGCGCAGTCACCTCGCAATACGCCTGCAGCATCACGCTGAGCCGTCCGTACACCTTGCTGCCGGGGCCGGCGGCCATGCGGTCGACCACTTCCTTTTGCAGCATGAAATGCATGTCGGTCACGGCAGCGGCATGGTCCAGCGCATGGAACAGGATCGGCGAGGAGATGTTGTAGGGCAGGTTGCCGACCAGGCGGATCGGCGTGCCGTTGGCCAGTGCAGTGAAATCCACGCTGAGCACATCGCGGTGGATGATGCTCAGCGCGCCGATCGGGGCCGCCGCTTCGGTCAACGGCGCGATCAGGTCGCGATCGAATTCGATCACGGTCAGCGCGCCATGCCTGCGCAGCAACGGAAAGGTGATGGCACCCTGGCCCGGGCCGATCTCGACCAGATGCTGGCCGGCGCGCGGGTCTACCGCCTGCACGATGCGGTCGATGTAATACCGGTCGGCAAGAAAGTGCTGGCCAAGCGACTTCTTGGCCGGTGCGCTGAAAGAAGAATTCATCTGCGCAGTTTAACGGAGGCCGCGCCTGCACGCGGTGTCGTTCGCGTGCCCGCCTGGCCTGGCGGATCGGCAGCGTGCGCCATGCGGCATCCCCGCGCCGAGCCAAGCACGCGTGGTGTTAGCGGCGCGCCGCCAATCGGGCGCACAACGCAGTGGCTGCCATCAGGCTGGAGGGGTCTGCGATTCCGCGGCCGGCCAGTTCCAGCGCAGTACCGTGATCCACCGCCACGCGCGGGTAGGGCAGGCCCAGGGTGATATTTACAGCCTGCTCGAAGCCGCTGTACTTGAGCACCGGCAGGCCCTGGTCGTGATACATCGCCACCACCGCGTCGAAACCGCGCAGTTTCTGCGGCAGGAACGCGGTGTCCGCCGGCAGCGGGCCGATCAGCTGCATGCCCTCGCCGCGCAGCTGCTCGAGCACCGGAATGACGATATCCAGTTCCTCGCGGCCCAGGTGACCGTCTTCGCCGGCATGCGGGTTGAGGCCGAGCACGGCGATGCGCGGGTGCTCCAGGCCGAAGTCGCGCTGCATCGCTGCATGGGTGATGCGCAGGCATTGCAGCAGCGCATCGGCGGTGATCGCATCGGCCACCGCACGCAGTGGCAGATGGGTTGTCACCAGCGCAACGCGCACGATGCTGTTGGCCAGCATCATCACCACCGGGCAACCGGCTTGTTCGGCCAGCAGTTCGGTGGTGCCGGTGTAAGCAATGCCGCCGGCGTTGATCACTGCCTTGTGCACCGGGCCAGTGACGATTCCCTGCAGGCGGCCGGCGAGGCAGTCGCCCGCGGCGCTGCGCAGGCCGGCGATCACTGCTGCCGCATTGGCCGGGTCGGGTGCGCCCAAACGCGTGGCCACGGCCTGGCGAACGGGATGCAGCGGCAGGTCGCCGGGCGCACGTGCCGGCTGGTCGGGATCGAGCAGCCGTACAGGCAACGACAGCGCCGTTGCGGCGCTGTGCAGGGTATCTGGGTCGGCGTAGGCAATCAGATGCGCGTCCGAGCGCGGCTGCTGCGCAAGCCGGATACAAAGCTCCGGCCCGATTCCGGCCGGCTCGCCTGGCACCAGCGCGAGCGACGGGACCATCATGCTATCCGGCTGCCCGGTCTCAGCGCGTCGGCTTTGCCGGCGGCGGCGAGGGCGCTGCCGGGTCTGCCGATTTGGCCGGAGCGGCAGTGGCATTGTCATCGGCGCGGTCGCCGGTGCGGTAGCTCACGTACGCTTCGCCACGCAGTTCCTGCAGATAGCGGTTGTACTCTTCTTCCAGCTTGCGGCGACCGATGGTTTCACGCACCTGCGCGCGCTGGTTCTCGGCGCTGACGTCGGTCTGGCGGCTGCCGACGCGCTGCACGATGTGCCAGCCCGCCTGGGTCCGGAACGGTTCGGAGACTGCGCCGTCGGTCAGGCTTTCGACCTGCTTGCCGAAGTCCGGGCCGAACGCATCGGCGGGGAACCAGCCCAGATCGCCACCCTGACCGCGGCTGTTGGTGTCCTCGGAGGACTCCTTGGCCGTCGCCTGGAAATCGGCACCACCAACGATGCGCGCGCGAATCGTATCGATCTTGGCCTTGGCCTGCGCCTCGGTCTGGTTCTCGCCGATCCGCACCAGGATGTGGCGTGCGTGGTACTCGGTGACCATCTTCTTTTCGCCGCCGGCATTGGCGTCGCGCATTTCCACCAGCTTGAGCAACTGGAAGCCACTCGGGCCGCGCAGCGGTCCGGCCACCTGGCCGGGCTGCATGTCGCGGATCAGCTGCG
The DNA here is from genome assembly GCF_041481705.2 of Xanthomonas sp. NCPPB 1062. Lineage (NCBI taxonomy): Bacteria > Pseudomonadati > Pseudomonadota > Gammaproteobacteria > Lysobacterales > Lysobacteraceae > Xanthomonas > Xanthomonas sp. NCPPB 1062. Next base: position 996,647 of record NZ_CM192987.1, read on the forward strand.
CAAATGCGTTCGGGATTTCATCCAGGCTGCGCCAGCCCAGATCGCCGCCTTCCAGCGCATTGGGGCTATCGGAATAACGCACCGCAGCGGCCGAAAAATCCAGCTCGCCCTTGTCGATCAAGGCTTTGACGCCATCGACCTTCTTCTGGCCGGTGGCGATCTGCTCGGCAGTTGCCCCTTCCGGCAAGCCGATCAGGATGTGCGCCAGGTGGTACTGGCTACCGGTGGCGGCCTGTTGGGCCAGTGCGGTATCCACTTCGCCTTCGCTCACGCTGATGCGGCTCTGCGCAAAGCTCTGGCGCAGGCGCTGCACGATGATCTCGTCGCGCACCGATGCGCGGAAATCGGCGTAGCCCATCCCGTCGGCTGCCAGCTTCTGGCGCAGGCCGTCCACGGTCGTGCCGTTCTGCTGGGCGATGCTGGCGATGGCGCGGTTGAGTTCTTCGTCGCTGACGCGGATACCGTTGCCATCGGCACGGCTGACCTGCAGCTTGACCAGCACCAGGCGCTCAAGCACCTGCCGCTGCAGCACATCGTCTGGCGGCAGCTGGTTTTCGCGACCGGCATACTGCGACTTGACGTTGCGTACGGCGCGATCGAGCTCGCTCTGCAGCACCACGTCTTCGTCGACGATGGCAGCGATGCGATCCAGCGGCTGGGATTGCTGTGCCGAGGCCAACGGCGAAACCGTGCTGGTGATGGCCAGCAGCGAGGCAAGAACAACAGAGAAAGGCTTGGTCATGGAATCAGGTTCGGATCGTAATCGTCCGGATTGGTCGTGGTGTTGCTGGGCGGGACCAGGTAGAGGTCGTCGCGGTAATAGCCGAGAATAGCACGGCGCAAAGTGCGGTCCGTGTTCTGCCCGAACGAGCTCAAGCCCTTCAGCACGAACTCAATCTGGATCGAGTTGTCCATCTCGCCGTCGCGGTTGCGCACGAACCGGCGCACCAGCCCGCGTACCGCCAGGCAGCAGCTGTCCCATTGCACGCCACCGATGATTTCCAGCGGCTTGCGGTCCAGCAGCGAGTAGTAGTACCGACCGACCGCGCTCCAGCTGGGGTTGATCGGGTACAGGAAGGAGAAATCGGCCTGCTTGAGCTGGTCGCTGTTGTCGGTGAGGTTGCGACGGTAGCGATACGCCAGGTTGATGATGCCGTCGTTGTTGAGCAGGTAGCGCGTGCGCAGGCTGGCCAGATCTTCCTTGCGCGAGTTCGGGTTCCACTGGTAGGTGGCGCCCATCGACCAGCGGTCGTTGATCATGTAGTTGGCGTCGGCCACCCAGGCGGACTTGCCCTGCTCGACGGTCTGCTCGCTGCCGGCTGCCGAGTTGTTGCTGTTGTTGATGGTGACCAGCGAGTCGCTGAAGTACAGGATCTGGCCCGCGCTCAGCGAGAGCTTTTCGCGGCCGTCGTCCTGGCGCAGCCAGCGCGAGGTCACTGCCAGGGTCAGCTGGTTGGCATCGTTCTGGCGGTCGGCGCCGGTATAGCGAGTGTCGCGGAACAGCTGCCCGTAGCTGAAGGTGAACGGACGGGTGTCGAACACCGGCAGATCGTCCTGGTCGCGGTACGGCACGTACAGGTAGTACATGCGCGGCTCCAACGTATTGAGATAGTTGGTGCCAAACAGCGAGGTTTCGCGATCGAAGTACAGACCGGCGTCCAGCGAGGCGATCGGCAGGCTGCGCGTGGGCGTGCGGTTGCCGGTCAGCGGTGCGGTATCGGCCAGCGTGGAATCCAGCTGGTACGCGGTGTAGCGCCACGCCACGGTGGGCGTCAGGAACCATGCTGCGCCCGACAGCGGCATCGAGATGTACGGCTTGACGTCCAGGCGCGCGCCGCTGCCGTATTGCTTGTTGCGGATATTGGTACGGACGTACTCGTCGCCATTGTTGTTGTTGGCGTTCGGGATGAAATTCACCTGGTACGAATCGTCGTGGGTGAAGCGCACCGCCTCGGCATAGATACCGGCCTCGAAAATGCCCAGCGGCTTTTCCCAGGTGAAATACGCGCGCGGCTGCCGGTTATAGGGCAGGGCCTGCTCGTCCAGCGTGTAGTCGGTGAGCTGCCAACGGTCGGCCATCAGGCCCGCGGTCCAGGTCTCGCCGGTGCCGTAGATGCCCACGGTGCTCTGCAGGCTGGAGGCCGAGCCCATGCCGTTGATGCGGCTGGTGAAATCTTCCACGTAGCGCGTGTCGCTGACCCAGGAGATGCTGCTGCGCGCCTGCCAATTGCTGTTGACGTTGTGGTAGCCGCTGTAGAACACGCTGCCACGGTCCTTGTCGCGCAACTTGTCGTTGGGCAGGTAGTTGCCGGTGACTTCGCCGCGACCGCCCTCGTACAGGTAGCGGAATTCGGTGCCGAACATGAAACCGCGCTTGCTCATGTAGCGCGGCAACAACGTGGCGTCGTAGTTCGGCGCCAGGTTCAGATAGATCGGCTGCAGGTAGTCGAAGCCGTTACGGCCGGACAGACCGAATTGCGGAAACAGCAGGCCGGTCTGGCGGCGGTCGTCGATCGGGAACTTGAACCACGGGAAGTACAGCACCGGCACCTTGCCGATCTGCAGCACCGCGTTGCGCGCGGTACCGAAACCTTCCTCGTTGTCGACGTCGATCTCCGGCGCGCGAACGCGCCAGATCGGCTGGGAGGGGTCGCAGGTGGTGTACGTGGACCGATGCATCTGCCCGACCTGGCCCTGCAGGTCCACCGATTCGGCGTCGCCATTGCCGCGGCGCTCCACCAACTGGTACTGGATGTTGGTGACCTTGTGGGTGTCGGTGTCCTGATTGCCCTCGGCGCGGTCGGCGACCATGCGGAAAGAGGTGTCCTGGTAGCGGACATTGCCTTCGGCGATGTAGTTGCCGGTTTCGGTGTCCATGCGCAGGTTGTCGGCACCCAGGAACTGGTCGCCGCGCTTCAACGCAACATTGCCTTGGTATTGCGGGGTGGTGCTGGTGCCGGAGAGTTGGTCGCCTTCGATGTCGGTCGGCAACTGCTGGCGCATTTCTGCGGCCTTGGGGTCGGCGGCGGGGGCGCCGTCGAAGCCGGGTAGCGGGTCTACGGCCGGGCACAGTCCCCAGTTCAACGGCTTGTCGGCAGCCATGGCCGGGAGGCAGATGGCGATGCTCAAAGGCAGGGGCAGCAGGCGGAGAGCTCGGCGCACGCGTGGGTTCAACCAATAAAATGGCGACTAGCTTGCCGCATACCCCGCATAGGGGCAATGAAAAGCGCCGGCGCCGGGAGGGCGAGGTTCATCGCACTCGGTGACGCGACCGGCGCCCTGGCCGGGGTTCAGCGCAGCGCTGCCACGTGCGCCACGCTGCTTTCGCGCAGCGCCTGCAGGTCGTAGCCGCCTTCCAGCATCGAGACCACGCGGCCGCGTGCATGGCGGTCGGCGAGGGTGCGCAGCGCGCCGGTGAGCCAGGCGAAATCGTCGTCGTCCAGCATCAGGTCGGCCAGTGGGTCGCGCAGATGCGCATCGAAGCCGGCGGAGATCAGGATCAATTGCGGGCGGAAGGCATCGACGAGCGGCAGCATCTCGTCTTCCCAGACATTACGGAAGCGCAGCCCGTCGCTGCCCGGTGGCAGCAGCAGGTTGTGGATATTGCCGACGCCGCGCTCGTACACGCTGCCCGAATGCGGATACAGCCCGGACTGGTGGGTGCTCAGGTACTGCACGGTGGGGTCGCGTTCGAAGATCGCCTGGGTGCCGTTACCGTGATGGACGTCGAAATCCACGATGGTGATGCGTTCCAGCCCATGCCGGTCGCGGGCGTGGGCGGCGGCCAAGGCGATGTTGTTGAACAGGCAAAATCCCATCGACACCTGTGCGGTGGCGTGGTGACCGGGCGGACGCACGGCGCAGAAGGCGGTGCGGGCCTGGTCCTGCATCACCGCATCGACCGCGGCGATGCCGGCGCCTGCGGCGCGCAAGGCGGCCGCGCGCGAGGCCGGCACCATGCGTGTATCCACGTCCAGCTGACGATAGCCGTCGAAGGCGGTTTCCAGCACCGCATCCACCTGCTCGCGCTCGTGCACGCGGCACAGGTCGCCCAGCTTGGCCAACGGCGCTTCGCGCCAGTCCAGATCTGGGAATGCGCCGCGCAGGGCCTGGACGACCGCTTCCAGGCGGGCGGGGCTCTCCGGGTGCTCAGGGCCGGCGTCGTGACCGAGGCAGGCGGGATGGGTAAAGACCAACATGGGGCAACTCTAGCCTCTGTGCCGACCCGGGCACATGCTCAACCGCGTCGGCGGTCGTGCCGCCACAGGACTTCCTGCCGACCATCGGCACGCGCCAGCACGCGCGCCAACACGAACAGCAGGTCGGACAAGCGGTTGAGATAGCCGATCGCCTCGCTGCGTACCGCTTCCTGGCGCGACAGCGCAACGGTCTCGCGCTCGGCCCGGCGCACGATGGTGCGGGCCAGATGGCAGCGCGCGGCGGCCTCACCGCCGGCCGGCAAGATGAATTCCTGCAGTGCGGGCAGCGTCTGGTTGAAGGCGTCCAGCTGCGTCTCCAGCGCCTGGATGTCGGCCGCGTCGATGGCCGCGTGGCCGGGGATGCAGAGCTCGCCGCCCAGGTCGAACAACTGGTGCTGCACGGTGGTCAGCAGTGCGGCGATCGGCTCCGGCACACCGGGGGCGGCCAGCAGCACGCCGATGGCCGAATTGGCTTCGTCCACGGTGCCGTAGGCATTGACGCGCAACGCATCCTTGCCGGTCCGGCTGCCGTCGCCCAGGCCGGTGCTGCCGTCGTCGCCGGTCCGCGTATAGATACGAGAGAGTCGATTGCCCATGGCTTAGCCGGCGTAGGGCTGGCGACGCGGTGCGGACAGGCGCTCGGCAGCCACCTGGATCACCGCGGCGGCCGCCACGTACAGCGCGGCACTGCGCAGATAGGGCCCCAGCCAGTCGGTGTAATTCTTGAACCAGCCGGCCACGGTCGGGTCGGCCACGCTGGCGCTGATCCAGTAGAAGCTGCCCTGGGCGATCAGCTGGCACAACGCCACGGCGATCAGCAGGGCCGGCACCAGCCGCGCCAGCGCGCTCCACTGTGCGCCATGATAGTGCCGGCGCAGCCACATGCCGCCGGCCCACAGCGCGAAATACGCCGGGATCAGGCACCAGTAGGCCGGCGACACGCAGTAGTGCTGCCAGAAGCTCAGGCCCTGGCCGGTGATCACCAGCCAGTCCACCGCCACGGCCAGCAGCATCAGCAGTGGAAATGCCAGCTTGGTGCGCGCAGCCAGATGAAATCCGCCGATGAAGAACACCGCCCAGGACGCATCCGGAACCGGCGCGAAGTGATTGATCCGCGTGGCTGCCATCAATACGGCGAGCAGACTCAGAATCAGGGTGTCGTGCGAGCGAGAAGTCATGCGCGGAGCGGGCCGGATTACAGGCCCTGGAGTGTAGCGTGGAAGTGGTGCTGCCCGCGGCTTGGGCACGGCAGCTGCAGAACGAGTGCGCAGTGCCAGGCGCGCGTGGGCGGCGCCCGGAATCGGCCTGCACCACGCCTAGATCGCCGCGTCCGGGTGCGCCGTCCGCGCCCGCCCTGCGACTGCCCGCCACGCTGTGCCAGCCGCTGCATGCGTTTTGGGGAGCGCGTGACGCGCTGCGCTGCGTGCGAGCCGGGCAAGGCGCAGGTGGGCAGCGGGCGCGGCAGATGTCCCGCCCTTTGGCGGCAACGCGCAGGGGGCGAAGGCTTATCATGTGGGAATGACACATCCCCATGACGTTCTGATCGTTGGCGGCGGCCTGGTCGGCTCCAGCCTTGCGATTGCGCTGGACCGCCTCGGCCTGGATGTCGGGCTGGTGGAGGCCACCCCGGCCGGCACGCCGCCGGCAGTGTTTGATCAACGCAACCTCAGTTTCGCCGCGGCCACGGTGAACGCGCTGGGTGCGCTCGGGGTGATGGCCAAGCTGCGCAGCCCGCCCGGGCCGATCCGGCGCATCCATGTCAGCCGCGCCGGGGACTTCGGCCGCGTGCAACTGGACGCGGCCGATTACGGCCGCGACGCCTTCGGCCAGGTGGTGGTGGCACGCGACTTCGGCGATGCCTTGCAGACCCGTCTGGACGAACTGACCCATCTGCGGCGTTACCGGCCTGCGCGGTGCATCGGCATAGAGCCGGTGCAGGACGACGTGCGCGCGGTGCGCCTGGCCACCGATGCGGGCGAGCAACGTGTGCAGGCCAAACTGGTGGTCGGCGCCGATGGCAGCCATAGCGCGGTGCGCGAGCTGCTGCATATCGGTACCGATGCCCACGATTTCCTGCAGACCCTGTTCGTGGCGCGCGTGCGTGCGTCACGACCGCCCGATGGCACGGCCTGGGAGCGTTTTGGCGAACATGGGCCAACTGCGCTGTTGCCACGCGGCGACCGCCATTACGGTGCGATCCACTGCGTGGCGCGCGCCGAGGCCGAGGCCGTGGCTGCGCTCGATGACGCCGGCTGGCTGGCGCGCCTGCAGCGTGCCGCCGGCTGGCGTGCCGGGCGCTTCGTCGCCACCGGCGAGCGCAGTGCCTATCCGCTGGTGCAGGTGCTGGCCAACAGCCTCATCGCCGAGCGCGTGGTGCTGTTGGGCAATGCCGCGCAGACGCTGCATCCGATCGGTGCGCAGGGCTTCAACCTGGGGCTGCGCGATGCGCTGACGCTGGCCGAATTGATCGAGCACGATCGCAGCGATGCCGGTGCCGGTGCGTTGCTGGCCGAGTATCTGGCGCGGCGGCGGGTGGACCGCGAGCACACCATCGGGTTTTCCAGCGGTCTGGCGCGGCTCACCGGCAACCCGGCGCCGTTGCTGCGGCCGTTGCGTAGCCTGGGCTTGTTTGCCACGTCGCAGGCGGCCCCGCTGCAATCGATGCTGGTAGGCGGTGCCATGGGCTTTCGTGGCGATGTGCCGCAGCTGTGCCGGAGCAGCGCATGAGCCGGCGCAGCACGCGCGATGCGGTGATCGTCGGCGGTGGCGTCGTCGGCGCCGCCTGCGCGCTGGCGTTGAACGATGCCGGCCTGAGCGTTGCCCTGGTCGAAGGGCGTGAGCCTGTCCGCTGGCACGCCGATCACCCCGATCTGCGTGTCTATGCCTTCGCCGCCGACAACGCTGCGTTGCTCGACAGCCTGGGCGTGTGGAATGCGGTGTGTGCCGCGCGTGTGCAGCCTTACCGGCGCATGCGGGTCTGGGATGCCGGTGGCGGTGGCGAGCTGGGCTTCGACGCCGACACGCTGGGACGCGAGCAACTGGGATGGATCATCGAAAACGACGTGCTGGTGGACCGCTTGTGGGCCGCCGTGCATGCGGCCGGCATCGAAGTGCATTGTCCGGCACGCGTGGTCGAACTGGAGCAGGACACCGCCAGCGTGCGCCTGCGCCTGGACGATGGCAGCCGGCTGGAAGCGGCAATGGCCATTGCCGCCGATGGTGCAGCCTCCACCCTGCGTGAACTCGCCGGGCTGCCGGTCTCCCGGCATGCCTACGCACAGCGCGGCGTGGTTGCCTTCGTGGAAACCGAGCACCCGCATCAGGCCACCGCCTGGCAGCGCTTCCTGACCACCGGGCCGCTGGCCTTCCTGCCGTTCGCCGATGGCCGCAGTTCGATCGTGTGGACCTTGCCGGATGCCGACGCCGAGCGCGTGCTGGCGCTGCACGATGCCGATTTCTCGCGTGAGTTGACCCAGGCCTTTGCCGCGCGCCTGGGCGAGGTGCGCGTGGTGTCGGCACGCACTGCCTTCCCGCTGCAACGGCAGCTGGTGCAGCAGTACGTCAGCGGCCGCGTGCTGACCCTGGGCGACGCCGCGCATGTGGTGCATCCGCTGGCCGGGCAGGGCGTCAACCTGGGCCTGCGCGATGTGGCGGCATTGCGGCAGAGCGTGCGCGAGGCGATGGCCAAACGTGCCGATTGGGCCGCGCCGCATCGCCTGCAGCGCTGGGCACGTACCCGGCGCAGCGAGAACACCGTGGCCGCCTACGGCTTCGATGCGATCAATACGGTGTTTTCCAACGACGAAATGCACCTGACCTTGTTGCGCGGATCGGTATTGGGCCTGGCCGGCACGTTGCCGCCGTTGGTCGATGCGCTGTGGAAGCGCGCCTCCGGCGGCGCGTGAGCCAATCGCACCCGCCGCCGGAATCGGCGTCGGCGGCTGTCTGTCATGCCTTGATATGCCTTTGATGCTATAGCGAAGGCAGCAGGTTCCATACGACGTGCGTGGCTGCCATGGCTACAGTCGCGCCATGACCTCGTCTGCGCCTCCTTCGTCCAAGCCGGCAGTGCTGTTGTTGTGCGGCCTGCTGTGCGACGCCGCCATCTGGCAACCGCAGCGCGTCGCGCTGCGCGATCTGGCCGATGTGCAGGTGATGGATTTCGCCGGCTTCGACAGCATCGCGCAGATGGCCGCGCATGTATTGGACGTTGCGCCGCCGCACTTTGCGCTGGCGGGACATTCGATGGGCGGGCGGGTCGCGCTGGAAATCATGCGCCAGGCGCCAGCGCGCGTGCTGCGGCTGGCCCTGCTCGATACAGGCATCGCGCCGCGCCGCGACGGCGAACGCGAAGAGCGGCTTGCATTGGTGCGACTGGCGCATGCCCAGGGAATGCAGGCGCTGGCTCAGCGCTGGTTGCCGCCGATGCTGCACCCCGATCACCGCGCCGATGGCGCGTTGATGGATGGCTTGATGGCCATGGTGCAACGGCAAAGCGCGCAAAGTTTTGCTGGGCAGACCAATGCCCTGCTGGAACGCCCCGATGCGGCACCGGTGCTCGCGCACATCACATGCCCGACGTTGTTGGGAGTCGGGCGACAGGACGCGTGGAGCCCATTGGCGCGGCATCAGGACATGGCACGACACATTCCGCAGGCGCGGCTGGCGATTTTCGAACACTGCGGGCACATGGCGCCGGTGGAAGCACCTGCCGCCGTCAGCGACGCGCTGCGCGACTGGTTGCAGGCCGCGTGATGGCGCGCCCGCCGAACGCATGGGACTACGGGGCCACTGCTGCCGAAACACGCAGTTCGCCGGGTGTCGAGATTGCCTTGGTCACGCCTTGAGGAACGCTGCATGCACGACGACGTCTCGATCATCATTGCCTGCGAGCAAGCGATCCGCCGGTTCGCGCTGTGCAACGACCGCCATGATCATGCCGGCCTGGCCGCGTTGTTCACCGACGATGGTGTGTTCGCGCGTCCCAGTGCACCGGATGCGCCCGTGCGGGGGCGCGAGGCCATCTTGCAGTCGTTTCGCGAGCGTGCGCCGCGCACCACGTGCCACCTGATGCTCAATACCTTGGTCAGCGTCCAGTCGCACACGCTGGCGCACGCGCACAGCCATGTCCTGCTCTACACCGCCGGCGATACCTCCGCAGCGCCGCCGTGGACGGCGCAATCGCCGGCATTGCTGGGCAGCTTCGAGGATGTGCTGGTGCTCGAGCAGGGGCGCTGGTTGTTCCAGCAACGGCTCGGGTCGCTGCTGCTGCGGGTCGGCACCGGCTGAGTCGGCGTATCCGGGCTGCAGACAACACCGTTACCCATCGCTGTCCCGATGGCGCATGTCGCGTGCCGCCGTCTTTGAGTCCTGTTTTCTCCCCCTCCCCGTCGCGTCGCATCGCAGTCATCCATTCCCTTTGCATCGGAGATTCGCCTAGTGGAACGCGTCCGTTCGTCTGTTCGTTGTGGTTCGGTGTTGCCGCATGCGCTGTCGCCTCGTCAACCTGCGCTGATCATCGCTGCCTTGCTGGCCGCAGCGTCGCCAGCAGCGTGGGCGCAGGCCGTGCCGGAAACCGCGGCGCCACCGCAAGGCATCAATTTGGGTGGCACCAGTTTTCTAGATGGCTTCAGTTCCATGAAGCCTGGATGGACGGCCATCGAGTATCTGCGGTACTACGATTTCGATGCGATCAAAAATGCCAACGGCGATAATTCGCCGGCGTTCCGCGACCCCAACGTCGGGGTCAGCGTCGCGTTGACCCAGCTCATCTACGTCACGCCCTACACCTGGAAGGGCGGTTCGTTGAGCTTCAATGCGATCGTGCCGCTGGTCAATTACGACACCTCCGTCGCTGCCGATAGCCCGGTGCGCTTGAGCAGCAATGGCTTGGGTCTGGGCGATATCTCGTTCGGGCCGGCGCTGCAGATGCCGCCGGTGATGCGCGATGGGCGGGTGCTGTTCTTCCAGCGATTTGCCATCGACGCCTTCGCGCCCGTGGGCAAGTTCGATCGCGATGTCGCCATCAACCAGAGCACCGGTTTCTGGTCGGTCGCACCGCATTGGGCCTTCACCGTGCAACCCAGCGACAACTGGGAAATCAGCGGGCGGCTGAATTACCTCTACAACTTCCGCACCAGCCGCGCCGGCGGTGTGCCGCCGATTCCCGGGTTCCGTTTTCGCAACGGCCAGGCCGGCGATGTGCTGTGGGCAAACTTCGCCAGCTCGGTCAAGGTCACCGAACAATTGCGTCTGGGCATCAATGGGTATTACCTGCAGCAGTTAAAGAACAACCGCACCAACGACCAGAGCATTCCCGACAGCAAGCGCAGGCAGTTCTACGTTGGTCCCGGGTTGTCCTGGCGGTTCGACGAAAAGAACCTTCTCAACTTCAACGTTTACCTCCCCATCGAGGTCGAGAACTCGGTGGCGGGCAATAGCTACAACCTGATGATTGTGCACTCGCTGTAACGTGTGCGGGTCATGTGTCCTGCATTGCCTGTGCCGCGGTGCCGGCATGTGGACGATGCTGATGCGATGCGATCGGTCACGCGAACCTGCTTGCGCGGGAGGTCCGGCCTCATCGCTCAAGCCGGGTGCTTGGCGCGCAGGGGTATCGACGAGCAAAGCGCTCGTCTCACAGTCCCATGCTGTGCCGTTGCGTGTTGGCGTGTTCGCGGAACAGCAATTCCGCGCGTGCGCCATCGCGTTGCTCGATGGCCGAGACGATCGCGCCGTGTTGCCTGTGTCCGTAAAACAGATCGTCGTAGGCAAGCGCGGCAGTGCGTTGGCCGAACACGACGTTGACCGGACTGACGAACGGCACCAATGTGCAGCGCTCCACCGTTTCGGTCAGGATCGGCTTGTTGGCCGCCTCCACGATGGCGCGATGGAAACGGGCATTCATTGCGCCATATGCCTGCTCGTCGTCGGCACGGAGATTGCGGCTGGCCAGGATGCGGTCGCCTTCGCCCAGGCAGGCGTACAAGGTGGCGAGCAACTCGGCGGGGGCGCCCCGTTCGGCGACGGTGCGCGCGGCCATGCCTTCCATCACTGCGCGCACCGCCAGTGCATCCAGGCTTTCCTGCTGGCTGAAGCGCCGCACGGCGTAACCACGGTTGCCTGCCTGCACCAGCAGGCCTTCCTGGCACAACGCCGGCAGGGCCTGGCGGATCGGCGTGCGCGAAAGCGCCAGGCGCTCGGCCAGTGCCGCCTCGGTGAGGCGCTCGCCCGGCGCGAAGGTGCCGCACAGGATCAATTCGCGTAGCTGCTGGATCGCTTGCAATCGGTGGTTGTTCGCCATTGGCTCCATTCTCTCGCGCCATACCGCAGCGCACGTTCCTTCGACAGGGAAAACTCGCACTTACGTGTATAAAAACCTTGCGGATGAGATCGCTTGATGGCAATTTGGATCCCAAGGATACCGTTTTGGCGATCCGAAGTCGTTGGTCGTCCTTTGTTGGGATCCATTGCGTTGCAGATCCCAATCACCCACTGATGCGCGCCTGCCCCGACCGGGCCCGGCCCGCGTCGCAGGAGCACAACATGGCAAGCATCATCGGCGGTATCGGGACCTCGCACGTTCCCACCATCGGGGTGGCCTACGACAAGGGCAAGCAGCAGGACCCGGTGTGGAAGCCGTTGTTCGACGGCTACACGCCAGTGGCCGCGTGGCTGGCCGAGCAACGGGCCGACGTGCTGGTGTTCTTCTACAACGACCACTGCACGACGTTCTTCTTCGATCTGTATCCCACCTTCGCGCTGGGCGTGGGCGAACGCTTTCCGGTTGCCGACGAAGGCGCGGGGCTGCGCGAGCTGCCGCCGATCCGCGGCGACGTGCAGTTGCAGGCGCATATCGCCGAATGCCTGGTCAATGACGAATTCGACCTGACCGTGTTCCAGGACAAGCCGATCGACCACGGCTGCGCAGCGCCGCTGCCGCTGCTGTGGCCGCATGTGCCGGACTGGCCGGGCACGGTGGTGCCGATCGCCATCAACGTGCTGCAGTACCCGCTGCCGACGGCGCGGCGCTGCTATCGCCTGGGCCAGGCAGTGCGCCGCGCGATCGAATCGTATCCGGAAGATCTTCGGGTGGTGGTGGTGGGCACCGGTGGGCTATCGCACCAGATCCATGGCGAGCGCACGGGCTTCAACAACACTGAGTGGGACATGGAATTTCTGGACCGGTTCCAGCATGCGCCCGAGACACTCACCCATCTCACCCACACCGATTACGTGCGCCTGGGCGGTGCGGAGAGCGTGGAGCAGATCATGTGGCTGGCGATGCGCGGCGCGCTAGATGGGCCGATCCGCAAGCTGCATCAGAACTACTACCTGATGACCACCACGGCGATGACCGTGGTGCTGTACGAGCCGGGCGAAGAAGCGGCCGGCGCGCCGCGTTCGGCCGAGCTGCTTGCGCGCACTGCCGCTGCGGCCTGAGGAGGTGCTGATGAATCCGCAAACCCATGGCATGGAGCAGATCGGCGGCACGTACCTGTTCGATCTGCGCACCAGCAATCGCGCGCTGCGCCTGAACCGCTTTTTCTGGCACATGATCCGCGCCCCGTGGCGCGATCGTTTCTTGCAGGATGCAGAAGCATTGATGCAGGAAGCCGAACTCACCGAGCAGGAGAAGGCGCTGATCCGTGCACGCGACTGGCTGGGCCTAGTGCAGTACGGCGCCAACTTCTTCGTCATCGAAAAATTTGCGCGCGTGGTGCGCATGACCAATCTGCAGGTCTACGCCATCATGCGCGGCGAATCGTTCGAAGACTTCATGCAGACGCGGCGTGTGCCCCATGCGCGCTGAGCCGGGCGTATCGGCTCAGCGCCGCATCGTCGCGTTACCCGACTTCCCAACCCAAGGTCTCCCCCAATGACCATGTCCTCCGTGTTCTTCGAACACCGCATCAAGGTGCGGCACCTGCGTGTCATCGAGGCGCTGGACCGACAGAAAAGCCTGTTGCGCGCCTCACGCGTCTTGAATGTCACCCAGCCTGCGCTCACGCGCGCTTTGCAGGAGATCGAAGAGATCGTCGGTGCGCCGCTGTTCGAGCGGCATTCGCGCGGCGTTCGCCCCAACGCGATGGGCGAGGTGCTGGTGCAGACGGCGCATGTGGTACTTGGGCAGCTGCGACGCGCCCAGGACACCTTCGAAGGGCTGCTGCAGGACGATGCGCTCACGATCACCGTGGGTGCCTTGCCGGTGGCGGCCAGCGGTCTGCTGCCGGCGGTGCTGGCCGCGCTGTATCGCACCGAGCCCACGCTGCGGGTGCGCCTGCTGCACGGCCGCACCGATGAGCTGTTGCCCAAGCTGGCCGGTAACGAGATCGATCTGGTGGTCGGGCGGTTGTATCCGCTGGCCCGCTACGACGCACTGATTCGCAAGGTGTTGTACCAGGATCCGATTGCGCTGGTGGCGCGCAGCGACCACCCGCTGTTCGCCAACGGGCCGGTGCGCGTTGCCGAGGCGGTCGCGTACCGGCAGGTGCTGCCGACCCTGAGCCAGCATGTCGAACGCGACGTGGCGCAGGTCATGCGCGAGCACGGTCTTGCAACGCGCGATCAGTTGCGTTCCAGCTCGGCCAGTTTCACGCGCGAAATCCTGCTCGGCACCGACAGCATTGCGGTGATGCCGAGCATGATGGTGGCCGGCGACATCGCACGCGGCGAGTTGCGTGCCTTCCAGCTGCAGCAGCCCTCGCAGGCGCGCGCGGGCGGGGTGATCTATCGCGATGGCGCCGCAATCCACAAGCCGGGCGTGCGCTTGCTGATGCGCGAGCTGGAGCACCAGCTGGCCCTCATGGCCGAACAGGGCGCGGTGTGGGTGGACGACCGCGTTGGCGAAGACGATGTGCTGCTGGATGCCTCTGCGTGATCGCGTAAGGCCGGCGCAACGCGCGGCGCTTCGCGATTCCTGCTGAGCTGCATCAACGCGCAACGGGTTGTCGCGCGCGGCTGCACACGGCGGGTCGTGCGCCGCGCCACAGCAACGGGCAGCCCAGGCTGCCCGTTGCAGTTGGCGGTGCGCATGCGCGCCCGATGCGACGGCACCTCAGGTGTCACTGGCCAAGGTGTCCTTCAAGCGCGCTTTTTGTAATTTGCCGGTCGCCGTGCGCGGCAAGGCATCCACCAACCGCAGATGCTTGGGCACCTTGTACTTGGCCAGCCGTGCGGTCAGATAGGTGCGGATCTCCTCCAGGTCCGGCGCCGCAGCGGCCGGCACGATCGCCAGATAGCCCACCTCGCCCCACTGCGGGTCGGCCAGGCCGACCACTGCGCACTCGCGGATGTCCGGATGGTCTGCGAGCAACGCTTCGATCTCTGCCGGGTACACGTTCTCGCCGCCGGAAATGAACATGTCCTTCTTGCGGTCGACGACCCAGAAGAAGCCGTCGGCATCGCGCTGCACGATATCGCCGGTACGGAACCAGCCCTGCCCATCGAGCACGTCGGCGCTCGCGTGCGGGTCGCGCCAGTAACCGGGGCTGAGGTTGGGACCGCGCAAGAGCAATTCACCGGGAACGCCCGCCGGGCAGTCGTTGCCGTGGTCATCGACCACGCGCGTCTGCACCGATGGCGTTGCGATGCCGGCCGCGCCCAGCTTGTTGCGGATCACATCGCAGTCCACCGACATGCCGAACACCGTGCCGGCTTCGCTCATGCCGAAGCCGCAGACCATCGGGATGCCATCGTCCAGCCAGCCAAGCAGATCGTCGCTGGCGTGCGGCGCGCCGCCGCTGACCAATGCGGTGAGGTGGCGCAGCGCTGCCGCATCGAAGCCGGGCTGATTGCGAAATGCCTGCATCATCTGCGGCACGCCGACGTAATGCGTGATTCCCAGCGATGGATCGGCAAGCCAGCCCAACGAGCGTTTGGGCTCGAAGCCATTGGAGACCTGGATCGAACCGCCCACCGCCAGCGCCGAGCGCACATTGGTGACCAGGCCGATGATGTGGAACATCGGCGCTTCGCACAGAAAGCTGCTGCGTGCGTCCACGCGTGTGGTGACGCCGAAGTTATGCGCGGCATGCTGCAGGTTCTGCTCGCTGAGCATCACGCCCTTGGGCTGACCCGAGGTGCCGGAGGTAAACAGGATCAGGCTGACACGATCCGGCGGAATCGATGGCGTGTCGGCAGGCTCCAGTGCATCGGCGCTCGCGATAAAGCCTGCCAAGGCTTCCATGTCCGTGCGACCGGCAGCGACATCGTCGCCCAGCAATACGCGTGGCTCTGCGCGTTGCAGCAGCGCATCGAGCTCGCTCGCGCTCAACCGCCAGTTGAGCGGTACATAGATCGCGCCGACCCGCCCGCAGGCGAAGTGCAAGGCCACCTGCCACACCGAATTGCGCGCCAGCACGGCGAGCCGCTCTCCATCGACGCAGCCACGCCGGCGCAACAAGGCCGCCAGGCGGCCCACCAAGGCGTCCAGTTCGGCATAGGTCCATTTCAGGCCCAGCACTAGGTCGCGTGCGGCAAACTGTTGCGGCGAGAGACGGGCGTGGAAGGCGATCGAGTCGGTCGGCATGGCCATGGCGCGGTCTTCTGGAAGAGTGGGAAGTGACTAGGTGTGAGTGCGAGTGCTGCGTGCGAAAGGTTTAGACGTCCCGGAGAACGTGATGCGCACGTGGCGGATGCAGCCCACGCGTGCGCCTGCGCACGGCAGGCACGCAATGCGCTATCGGTTGGCGATGTGTGCATGCCAGTCCGCACGCAGGCGCGCGTTGTTTCGGCTGTGCGCTAGCTCAGGTAGAGGGTTTTGGTTTCGAGGAAGGCATGCAGACCTTCGATACCGCCTTCGCGGCCGATACCCGAGTGCTTGAAGCCACCAAACGGCATGCTGATATCGACCCACATGCCGTTGATCGCATGACTGCCGCTGCGCACGCGGCGCGCGATGCGATAGGCGCGTTCGGCGTCTTCGCTGTAGATGGTGCCGTGCAGGCCGTAGTCGCTGGCATTGGCCTTGGCGATGAGGTCGGCTTCGTCGTGGTAGTCGATGAAGCTCACCACCGGTCCGAAGATTTCCTCGCGCGCAATGGTCATGTCCGGCGTCACCTCTGCAAACACCGTCGGTTCGACGAAGAAGCCGCGCGACAGGTGTGCCGGGCGGCCTCCCCCCATGGCCAGGCGTGCGCCCTGCGCCTTGCCTTTGGCGATGTAGGACTGCACACGTTCGAGCTGGCGGCCCAGGGCCAACGGGCCCATCCCGGTGTCTGCCGCAAACGGGTCGCCCAGCTTCACTGCGCTCAGTGCCGCGCAATATGCCTGCAGGACTTCTTCGCGGCGCTGCGCCGGCACCAGGACGCGCGTCAACGAGAAGCACACCTGTCCGGCGATCGGCATGGAGTAGGGCACCAGGGTGGGCAGCACCTTGGCGATGTCGGCGTCCTCCAGCACGATTGCTGCCGATTTGCCGCCCAGCTCCAGCCCAACCCGTGCCAGGCGCTCGGCGCAGGCGATGCCGATCGAGCGGCCGGCCTGGGTGGAGCCGGTGAAGCTGACCTTGTCCACGTGCGGGTGGCGGATCAATTGCTCGCCCACCTCGCGGCCGGCGGGGAGCAGGTTGAACACGCCATCGGGCACGCCGGCGGCGCTGATGCACTCGGCCAGGATATAGGCATCGATCGGCGTTTCCGGCGAGGGCTTGGCCACCACCGTGCAGCCGGCAGCCAGCGCGGCGGCGACCTTGTAGCACAGCAATACCAGCGGCGCGTTCCAGGGCGTGATCGCGGCGACCACGCCGACCGGCTCCTGCACCACATGCACGCGGCCACCGTTGGGGCGCACACGTGGTTCGACGAATGCGTGGGTGGCAATCAGGTCGGCGTAGTAGTCGAATAAATCCGGCGCCTGCTGCGAGGCGCGCTTGCTGAAGCCAAGGGTCGCGCCGACCTGGCCCGTCCATGCTTCGGCCAACTCCGGCATGCGTGCACGCAAGTGGTCGGCCACCCGCTTGAGTGCCACGCTGCGCGCTTGCGGGGAGAGCTGCGGCCAGGGGCCGTGGTCGAAGGCGCGGCGTGCAGCTGCGATGGCCGCTTCGGTATCTGCGTGCGAGGGTTCGGTGTAGCGCAGCATCCGTTCTTCGGTATGCGGCGCGATCACATCGACCGAGCGATCGCCGGTGCTTGCGCGCCATTGCCCGTCGATGAACAGACCCAGGGGACCTCGCGCGGCGATGCCGCGCAGCGTTTCGAATAAGGCTTCCATACTCCCTCCTCGGTGCAGAAAACCACTGGCAGCGCCAGCGATGCACGCACAACGCGCACCGCTTCGGACGCCGTAGGACGCGCTTACGCTCGGTGTTTGCTGAGGTCGTACTCGCCCAGGCCGGGCTTGTAGCTCTTCTCGTCGATGAACTGACGGATGCCTTCCTTGCGGGCGTTGTTGTCGAACGAATTGGCCGCTTCCTGCATGCGCACCAGGTAATCTTCGGCTTCGTCGTAGGTCATGGTGCCGACGCGGCGCACCGCATCCTTGGCGTACTTGAGCGCGACCGGGTTCTTGCGCAGCAACAGTTCGGCCACTTCGCGGGTGCGTGCCTCCAGGCGTTCCAGCGGCACGCTTTCGTTGACCAGGCGCCATTCGGCAGCCTTCTTGCCATCCACCATTTCGCCGGTCAGCGTCATCCACATCGCATCGCGCATCGACAGCAGTTCCACCGCGACCTTGGTGACGCCACCGCCGGGCAGGATGCCCCAGTTGATTTCCGACAGGCCAAACTGCGCCTCATCGGCGGCAATCGCCAGGTCGCAGGCAAACAGCGGGCCGAAGCCGCCGCCGAAACACCAGCCGTTGACCATGGCGATGGTCGGCTTCTGATACCAGCGCAGGCGACGGAACCAGCCATACGATTCGCGCTGCGAGCGCCGCACGCCACGCAGGCCCTGCGCTTCGGTTTCGCGGAAATATTCCTTCAGGTCCATGCCCGCCGACCAGGCGGTGCCTTCGCCGCCGAGCACCAGCACGCCGACGTTGTCGTCGAACTCCAGCTCGTCCAGCACGTCCATCATGCGGCGGTTGAGCGCCGGGCTCATCGCGTTGCGCTTGTCGGGGCGCGCGAACTTCACCCAGGCGATGCGGTTTTCGATGCGAACCGATACCACGTCATGCTCGTTCAAGCGGCGTCTCCTTCGAGTCGTGAGAGTGCTGGTGTGTTGATGGGCTCAGAGTGCTTCGGCCAACGCGGTGTCTGGCGCGGCGGCGCGCTCCAGTGCAGCGCTGGCGTTCAACTTGCAGAGCAGCCGCAGCAGGGTCTGTTGTTCGCTGGCCTGCAGGCCGGTGCAGGTGCGTTCGCCCGCGCGCGCCAGGCAGCCCTGCGCAACCAGCAGCGTGCGCTCGCCCGAGTCGGTGAGGTACAGGCCCTTGCTGCGACGATCGCGGCCAGCAAGGCGTTCGATCAGGCCTTGCTCGGCCAGCGCATTGGCGATCTTCATGCCGGCGGCGCGGTTGACCAGCAGACGGTTGCCCAGCTCGGTCTGGTCGCAGCCGGGTTGATCGCGGATGTGGATCAACGCGGTCACGCGCGCCGGGGTGAGCTGTAGCTCGGCCAATTCCTGGCGCGCGGCGTGGCTGGAGGCCAGGGCGGCGAGTTGCAGCTGGTAGCCAAGATCGGCGGCAAGTGAAAGGCGAGCAGTCATCGGTCCGTCCAGATTGTATCCGTTAAATACAATCTAGCCGACCGAAGCGGGCCCTGCAAGAGGGGGCGATGGCGTGATGCGAAGCACAGTGCGCGGTTGCGTAGTACAGCCGCGCCTGCCGTAAGACGATCAGCGGATCAGCCAGCCAGCGAGCTGTTCGCGGGTCAGGTAACCGCTGTGACGGGTGTCGAGCGCGTCGAATTCATCGGCCAGGGCAGGGTTGGCCTGCGCCTCCGCACGGCTGATGCGGCCATCGCCATCGGTATCCATGGCTTCAAAATCGATGCGGTAGCTGCCGACCACGCTGTTGGGCTGGATCGAACGCACGATCACGCTGGATTCGCCGCGCGGGCGCTCCAGTTCGGTTTGATGGGTGACTTCGCCACTGGACAGCGGCTGGGTGCGGATGGCACTGGGCACGTCGATCAGCGGCATGCTGCTGGCCGGCGTGGGCGCCTGCTGCGCCTGTGCGGCAGTGCAGAGCAATAGCGACAGCGTGGAGACGAGTGTGGCAAGACTGCGGTTGGTCATCAGATCCCCCTGATGCGGAACAGCCCACAAGCATAGAGCCTGGCGGCCTTTTGCGCTGTGCGTGACGGTGGCGCGCCGCTTGGCGATGGGGATACGCTGTTGGAGTGTCAGAGGCGGCGAACGGGTCTTGTCGCGCTGCTGCATCGTTGCCCTGAGCGAGCACTGCGCATTGCATCGCGCAGTGCTCTGGTTGGCGCCACTCAGCCGGGAATGAAGGGGAAGACGATCTTCAGTAGTCCCTTCAGGCCGCCCTCCGCCGTGCTTGTCACCGCCTTGGCACCCAGGCTGTTGAGTGCGCGGCGCACGTCGTCCCAGCGCAACTGCGCAATGTCCTTCTTGAGCAGATCCGACACCTCTTCTGCGGTGGGCGTGAGCTTCTGCAATGCGCGCACAGTGGCGTGCGGATCCGGTTGCAGGTAGCCCCAGCGCTCGGCGATTTTCAGCAGGGTGTCGAAGCGCACCGCGACCACTTCGCGGTTGCGTTCGTACACCGGCAGCGCACCGACATCGAGAATGGCTTGCTCGAACTGTTGCGCGTCGTCGGGATGTTCGATGCGCACCGCCAAAAAGCCTTCCTTGCGGCTGCGTTCGCTGACATGTTTTGCACCCGAGCGCAGATTGTCTTCGGTGAGCACGTTGGCAACGATGCGCTGCATCGCGGCGTCGCCCTCTTCGGGCACCAGCGAGCGCCAACGCGCATAGCCATCGCGCCGCAGCGCCTTGACCTTGGCCGAAGTCACCCGCAACTGCAATGCGACCGCAGCGTTGGAGCTGTTGCGCGAGATGGCGCCATCGCGTTCGAGCAGCACGAAGATCAACAATTCCAGGTCACGCTTGGTCAGCGACTGGAACCCCTGCAACAGGGTCAGGCGCAGAAATTCGCTGCCGAAGGCGGCCGCGTCCTTCAATTCGATCGGTTGCATGGGGAGTCCTCCACAGGTGACCTGCAGCATGCCAGGACGCTGTTGCGCGGCCTGAGAACCAATGCGACGCACACGCCAGTTTCAGTGTCCGGTTTCGCGCCCGCGACGATCGGACCTGAACGTTTCAACTGCGCCGCGGTCCTGCAAGGTGACGAACACCTGCTTGCCATCGGCGCCGCCGAAGGCCACGTTGCTGGCCTTGCGCCCCTTCAATGCAACCGTGCGCAGCAGCTTGCCCTGCGGCGACACCACTGCAATCTGCCCGGCATCGTAGCGGGCGATGTACAGATTGCCGTCGGCATCGCAGCGCATGCCGTCCATGCCGAAATCGGGGAAGCTGATCAGCAGCCGTTTGTTGCGCAGGCTGCCGTCGCTGCCACGGTCGTAGGCCCACACCTTGCGCGACATGCTTTCATTGACATACAGCTGTTTGCCGTCGGGGCTGACATCCAGGCCGTTGGGCGTGGTCATCCCTGCCTCCAGCAGCCGCACCGCGCCGTCGCGGCCGATGTGCCACAAGCGCCCGCCATTGTCCTTCCAGTTCGGGTCGCTGGCGTAGAAGCTGCCATCGGGCGCCAGCGCCAGATCGTTGGGGCCATCTGCCTCGGGCAACGCCGCGAACGTGCTGACCGCACGCGTCTGCATGTTGACCTGCAGGATCTTGTGGCCGGTGTAATCGGCGACATACATGGTGCCGTCGCGAAAGCGGATGCCATTGCCGGTGCTTCCCTCGGGCAAGGTGACGAACACCTCGGCACGTGCGCCGCCGTCGGCCTGCAGCGCGATGCGCGCGATGGTGCCGTCCTTGCCCAGGTTCACCGCGTACAGCGCGCCATCCGGACCGGTCGCCGGGCCTTCGGCATTGTGTGTGAATGCGCCATCGCCGATCAGATCGCGCGCAACGAAGGGAGTGTCGGCAGCGCTGGCGAGCGAACTGGACAACAGGAGCGCCAGCGGCAGATAGCGAAGATGGGCAACGACGGTCATGCGCAATGCTCCGGATGTGATCGCCAGCAGTGTGCCAGAACGTGCAGCGCGACCATGGCGGTGATCACACCCGATCAAGTAAGGTGCGCGAGCAGTACGCCCACACTCGCGAAGGAGGTTTGCATGTCCGTGGAATCGATCACACGTCGCCGCTTGCTTGCCGCCTTTGGCGGTGCAGGCATCCTGCTGGCTGCACCGACGTGGGCAGTGCCGAAGAAAAAGCCCGGAAAACCGCTCAATGTCGCGTTGGTCGGGTTGGGTAGTTATGCCAGCGAACAGCTCGCGCCCGGCCTGGCGCTGACCAAGCATTGCAAGCTTGCCGGGATCGTCACCGGCACGCCGTCGAAGATTCCGCAGTGGCAGTCCAAGTACGGCATCGCCGACCGCAATGTCTACAACTACGAGAACTTCGATCGTATCGCCGACAACGACGACATCGATGTGGTGTACATCGTCACGCCAACGCATCTGCATGCGCCACTGACCCTGCGTGCGGCTGCCGCGGGCAAGCATGTGTGGTGCGAGAAGCCGATGGCGATGCACGCCGGTGAATGCGAGGCCATGATTGCTGCCTGCAAACGCAACAAGGTGGCGCTGACGATCGGCTACCGCATGCAGCATGAGCCCAACACGCGGCGCGTGATTGCGATGGCCAGCGAAAAACCGTTCGGCGCGATGCAACGCGTGCGTGCCGAGGCCGGGTACAACGGCTATCAAGGCACCGCCAAGGCCGACCGCCCGTGGCGGTTGCGCTCGCAGTTCGGTGGCGGCGCGATGTACGACATGGGCGTGTATCCGCTCAACGCCGCGCGTTACACCGTGGGCGCCGAGCCGCTGGCAGTAACGGCCAAGCGCTGGACCGACCGACCCGATTTGTTCGATGAAGTCGACGAGCACATGGACTTCACCCTGGAGTTTCCCAATGCGGTGCGCGCCGAGTGCAAGACCAGCTTCGGCAAGAACATGAATGTGCTGCGCGCCGAATGCGAGCGCGGTTGGTACGAGTTGTCGCCGTTCCAGAGCTACCAGGGCGTGACCGGCAAGGCCAGCGATGGCCGCGTGTTCGACGCCAAGGTGCCGCATCAGCAAGCGCTGCAGATGGACGAAGACGCGCTGGCCATCATGAACGGCACGCCATTACGTGCGCCGGGCGAAGAAGGCCTGCGCGACATCCGCATCGTCGATGCGATCTACCGCTCGGCGCGCGAGGGCAGCAAGCGCATCGTGCTGTAAATGAGCTGGTTCCGGCGGCCAAGTGCCGCCGGGGCCACCGCAATAGCAAGCAGCGGCCCAGGGCCGCCAGGCATGGCAGCACACAGCGGCCAACACACATCCTGACTATGGAGCGAGCAAGCGGCCAACCGACCAACCGGCCGCGGTGCGTCACGCCCGCAATCAATGGCCGACAGCTGCAAGCAGCACACCAGCGGCAACCAGCGGCCGCAGAAATGTTGATTCAGTGAGAAGAGCAAGCGTCAATTTCGCAAAAGCGAGTCGCGCCAGTCGGGAAGCAATTTCTACTACAAGGCACGGGACCAACCATCACGAGGATTCCCGTTGCACGCCTCAGGCGCGCTTCAAACGCTCAGAGCATCGCTGTGCAGGAATGATTCAAAACGCTCCGTGAACGTCGCGCGGTGGTCGAAGGAATCGACGACAGCATATACAGCCGAACCGGCCAACCGCTTTTACGATTCCCGATTCCCGATTCCCGATTCCCGATTCCCGATTCCCGATTCCCGATTCCCGATTCCCAAATCCCAAATCCCAAATCCCAAATCCCAAATCCCAAATCCCAAATCCCAAATCCCAAATCCCAAATCCCAAATCCCAAATCCCAAATCCCAGCCTCACTCCCGCATCGCCAGTACCGTGATCTCCTCGCGATCGTGATACAGCTGCTTGGCGCGCACGATCAATGATTTTTCTGCCTGTTGCTCGAACAGGTCCAGGCACAGGCGGGTCTCGTCCCAGCGCTTTTTCATCGGCAGCTTGAGGTTGAAGATGGTGTTGCGGCACCAGCCTTCGCGCACCCAGGTGGCCATGCGTTCGGCCACGCGGCGCGGTTGCTCCACCATGTCGCAGACCATCCAGTCCAGCGGCTGCGCGGGCTTCCAGTGGAAGCCGTCGGCGCGCAGGTGCTCCACCAGCCCGGTCTCCAGCACATGCTCGCGCAGCGGGCCGTTGTCCACGCTGGTGACGTGCACGTGCTGCCGCGTCAGTACCCAGGTCCAGCCGCCGGGCGCAGCGCCCAGATCGGCCGCGCGCATGCCCGGCTTGACCAGTGCGTCGCGTTCTTCGGGCGTGAGCAGCGTCAGCAGGGCCTCGTCGAGCTTGAGGGCAGAGCGCGAAGGCGCTTCCGGCAGCAATTTCAGGCGTGGAATGCCCAGCGGCCACGGCGCGCTGTCGGCGTTGTCGGCCACCGCCAGCACGGCGTGGTCGCCGTCGAGAAAACAGACGTGCAACCGCGGTTGGCGCAGCTGCGGCTTGTCGGTGAGCAGGCCGGCCTTGCGCAGGGCCGGTCGCAGTGCATTGCCGAAGCTGCGCGCCAGGCCTGCAAGCGGCTTGCCAGCGTCCGAATCCGGGTGTTCCACCCACAGATCGCCAAACCGCTGGTGCCCGTCCAACGCGGCCAGGATCGGCGTGATGCGGTCCTTGGGATCGATACCTTTCAGCTCGGCAATCACCACCAGCTTTTGCCGGGCGAAGATCAACTCGCGCCACTGCAGTTTTGCTGCAAGTTGCGCAGCCTCGTCGCAGACGAACAGCACATAGCCGTCGTTGCGTTGGGTGCGCGCATACCCGGCGATACCGACGAATGCAGCGCGCGCGCTCAGTTCTGCGGCCAGCTCAGGTTCGAAACCCTGCCGGCAATAACACAGCAGGCCGCTCATCGCTGCACCTGCAGGAGGGCGCCCGCTGCGCCGGCGACATCAGTAATGGTCACCGCCGCCCTCGCCATAGTTGCGCAGCACTGCACACGCCTGGTCGCGCAGTACGTCGCGCACCACCTCGATGCCGCGGCGGCTCAGTTCACCCACCCAGTCGGCCGGCAACGGGCCTTCGTCGAATTGCGTCAGCGCCATCACGTCGTCGGCGCGCGCGCCGATCAGCAGGCGGTCGATGCCGGCCCATACGGTCGCGCCGTAGCACTGGCAGCACGGCTGCGCGGAGGTGGCCAGCGTCACCGGCGACAGCACATCGTTCAAGCGTGGCGTCTGCAGGCGCTGTTGCGCCAGCATGTAGGCCATGTTTTCGGCATGCGCCAGCGAGGTGGTCTGCGGCACCACGCGGTTCACTGCGGCGGCGATGATGCGATGGTCCGGGCCGAACACCACCGCGCCGAACGGGCCGCCGCTGCGTTCGCGCACATTCATCCGCGACAGCTCGATCGCCAGGGCCACCTTGTCCTCATCGCTGGGATAGGCGCGGCTGTCGTCGACATGCGCGTGGATCCAGTCGGGCAGGGTGAGGTGGATGTGCGCGTAAAGCATCAGTGGACCGTTTCTGTAGGGGGAGTGGCGGGGCGCAGTGTATCGGCCTGCGCGTCCTTTGCGGCACATTGACCGGCCACGCACTGGCAGGCGCTGATCTCGCGGAAGCCGCACACGCTCATCATGCCGCCAGCCTGGCATTGCGCCAGTACGCCGTTGGGGTCGGTGGCGCTGTTGACGTTGACGCAGGCCGGAAACGCACCGCAACAGTTGCCGACGTTCTTCACCGTGCAATCGGCATCGGTGCGGCAAGTGGTGGTGACGACCACCGCTTTGCCGGCTGCCGGGCCGCGTGTCGAGCCGGTCGCCGGAGGTGGCGTGGCGGTATCGGTCGGTGGTGCGGCCACGCAGCCAATCGACCCAAGACAGGCCAGCAGCAACAGCGTGCTCAGACACCGGGACAAAAGACGGGACATGCAGCCGCTCCGATCAGGATAGGTGAGCGGCCATGGTAAGCCCCGGGTGCGCGGAATGTGGCACGCGCAGGATCAGCTAGAAAATTCCGCAAGCCAGATCGTGCGCGCGTTGTGGCTGATGACGCTGGCGACGGCGTCGCGTGTGACCGAAACACGCCTGCAGCCTTGGAGCAGCTAACGAAACGACTGTGCAGCCGCCGGGCGGGCGCGGCCGCTGCCCGGAATCGGCATGTACCACGCGTCCACTCCGGTTGCTCCGCGCCGTCGTATCCGCCTGACGACTGCCCGCTAGGTGTTGTCAGCTGCTCTTGGTGAAGTCAACGCCGTCTGCGCAGTGACCGGTGGCAGCGCGTGGCAAGGTCCAGTTGCTGCATGCTTTCGTCGCGGCGATCGCTGGGCAGATCGTCATCCGGCCGACCCGGAAGCAGCGTACAGAACACCTCGGCCGGAGTCGCCGCGTTGGAGACGGGCGGCTGCGGCGAGCAGGCCGCCAGGCCGATCGACAGCGAAAACACCGCGCCGCGCAAGGTATTTGCAGGTGGGCGTAAGCATGGTTGCGGGAGGCACATGGCGGCATCGCTGGCTGATACAGCCTGCAATCTAGGCCGCTGCGTGCATCAGGTACCGGGGTCATTTCGCTTCCGCATGCAGTGCTGCGCACCACAGCACGCCGACCAGCAGGCAGGCGATGGCGGCCAACTCCAATGGCGTGGGCAGCCGCATTTCCCAGGCGAAGCCGTACAGCAGCGCAAACACCGTCTCGAATACGATCATCTGCCCGACCAGGGTCAGCGGTAGCACGCGGCTGGCACGATTCCACAGCGCATTGCCGATGATCGAGGCCAGGATGCCCAGCAACAGCGACACGCCCCAGAAACTGGCCCACTCGAGCGGTGCATGCGCGGCACTGCCGATCAGGGCCGCCGGCGCCAGCAACAACGCCAGTGCGCCGGTGACCACGCCGGTCAGCAGCGACCAGTCGCCGCCGGACAGATCCGGGCGCCGCCGCAACCAGCGTGCATTTGCGATCGAATAGGCCGACCACGACACCAGCGCACCCGCCGCGCACAGCAGGCCGGCGATCCGGGTCAGGCGATCGCTTGCCTGCTGGCCGGAGTCGTCCTGCACGGTATCCACTGCCACCAATGTCACGCCGATCACGCACAAGACGCAGGGCGCGGCCAGACGTCGCAATTGCACCGCACCGGCGGCACGCGTCCCGATCACGGTGACCACCACCGGCAACAGCCCGATGATCAACGCCGTTGCCGCGCTGCCTGCCCACTGCACGGCGCTGCCAAGCAGCACGTAATACATCAGGTTTCCCATCAGGCTCAAGCGCACCAACGCCCACCATTCGGCAGCGCCCAGCCGGGCAGCGGTCTGCCGCGCGCGTGGCGCCAGCAGCAAGGCTGCCACGGCGCCATACGAGAGATACCGCGCCACCGCCAATTGCAGCGGCGTAAAAGCGCCCAGCAATTGCGGCGCCAGAAACACCAGCCCCCACAGCGCGCCCGCACCGATTCCGCAGGCGACACCCACCATCAAGCGTTCACGCATCGTGCTGTTCCTCAGGGCATGCATTGCAGCGTGCCGTGCGCCAGGGCGTTGATCAAGGCGGGCCCTGCAGACGGATGCAACGCCGCCACGCTGCATCAGTGCGCTGTTCCGGCTTCTGTGATGTCGTCGGTCACACGCATGGCGCCGCGTGCGTGCGATGGCGCTGCGCAAATCAATGGGATGCCATCGCAGCGCATGCGCCACCGCCACGATCGTGATGGCCTAAAGCGGTCCACGGCGTGGCAGCCGCTTGCTGCGCATCGGCGTTGCGGCCAAGAGGGTGCGTGACGACGCAGGTGCCGCCTCTGCAGCCGTGCAGCCGCCGCCCAACCCAGGGAGCAGCGACGCCCGCCTTGCAAGAGCGCCGCTGTCTGTCCTGCGTTGTTACTTGGCCCAGGTATCGCGCAAGGTCACGCTGCGATTGAAGACCGGCGTGGCCGCGCTATGGTCGCGACGGTCGGCAACGAAGTAACCGCTGCGTTCGAACTGGAACGCCTGCTCCGGCGCAGCCATCGCAGCGCTCGGCTCCACGTAGCCGCGCACGTTGCGCTTGGACTCGGGGTTCAGATAATCGCGGTAGGTCTTGCCTTCGGATTCGTCGTCGGGCTTTTCCACCGAAAACAGGCGGTCGTACAGGCGGATTTCCGCTTCCACCGCGTGTGCGGCGCTGACCCAGTGGATGGTGCCCTTGACCTTGCGGTTGGCGCCTTCCATGCCCGGACGCGATTCCGGATCGAGCCAGCCGCGCAGTTCGACGATCTCGCCGTCAGCGTTCTTGATCACCTCGTCCACGCGCGCAATGCCTGCGCCGCGCAAGCGGATTTCGCCGCCCGGTACCAGGCGCTTCCAGCCCTTGGGCGGCACCTCGGCAAAATCCTCGCGTTCGATCCACAGCTCGCGCGCAAACGGTACTTCGCGTGTGCCGAAGCTCTCGTCCTTGGGGTGGTTGGAAAACTGCAGCGTTTCGGTATGGCCTTCCGGCAGGTTGGTCAGCACCAGCTTGAGCGGGTCGATCACCGCCATGCGGCGCGGCGCGGCGGCGTCCAGATCCTCGCGCAGGCAACCTTCCAGCACCGAGAAATCGATCAGCGAGTTCTGCTTGCTGATGCCCACGCGGTCCACGAACAACCGCATCGCCGCCGGCGTATAGCCACGCCGGCGCAGGCCCTGCAGCGTGTACATGCGCGGGTCGTCCCAACCGTCCACCAGCTGCTCTTCCACCAGCGCGGTGAGCTTGCGCTTGCTCATTACCGTGTAGTTGATGTTGAGGCGCGAAAACTCGATCTGACGCGGCTTGGCCGCTTCGCGCGGCAAGCCCTTGTCCAGCAGCGGCTGCAGCAGTTCCGGGTGACCGGCCAGGTCCACCTTGTCCACGCACCAGTCGTACAGCGGGCGGTGGTCTTCAAATTCCAGCGTGCACAGCGAATGGGTGATGCCTTCGACTGCATCGCCGAGCGAATGCGCGAAGTCGTACATGGGGTAGATCGGCCACGCATTGCCGGTGTTCTGGTGCTCCACATGCTTGATGCGGTACAGCGCCGGGTCGCGCAGGTTGATGTTGCCGCTGGCCATGTCGATCTTGGCGCGCAGCGTGCGCGCGCCGTCGGGGAATTCGCCGGCACGCATGCGCGCGAACAGCTCCAGGTTTTCTTCGACGCTGCGCTCGCGGAACGGCGAATTGCGGCCGGGCTCGGTCAGCGTGCCACGGTATTGCCGCACCTGTTCTGCGGACAGGTCGCACACGAACGCATGGCCATCGCGAATCAGCTTCTGCGCGGCCAGGTAATACACCTGGAAATAATCCGAGGCGTGGCGCAGTTGCGCCCACTCATAGCCCAGCCAGCGCACGTCGTCCTGGATGGCCACCACGAACTCGGGGTCTTCCTTGGCCGGGTTGGTATCGTCCAGGCGCAGGTTGCACAGCCCGCCGAACTCGGCCGCCAGGCCGAAATCCAGGCAGATCGCCTTGGCATGGCCAATATGCAGGTAGCCGTTGGGCTCGGGCGGGAAGCGGGTGCGGATGACCGTGTGCTTGCCGCTGGCCAGATCCTCGCGGACGATCTGGCGGATGAAGTCTTTCTTCTCCGCCGGGGCGGTGGCGTCGGTGGCTAGGGTCTCGGACATGCGCGCATCAGCAATGGGTAAACCGCAAGTTTAGGCGGTGGCACCGGTTAGGGGTAGGCGCGGGGCGCGGCGGGGCGGCTTCCGGGCGTTGGTTTGCGCGGGGTTGGGTCCCGGGCAGCCGCTGCAGGCCGTGCCGGCGATGTGCGGATCTGTCGTCGCCGGTTTCACGATGCAACCCACGGCACGCCAGGCGGCGCCGACGGATCTGGCGAGCAGGCGCGGTCGGCGTGCCCATTGCGCAGCAACCACGGCGCAAGGCCCGCTCTCACCTCACGCTTGGCCTTTTCACGTTGTTGGCCCGCACGCGCGGCCTTGCGCGCGTGCTGCAGGACCAGGCGTGCCTGCGGCCGGGCATGGCTGGCGGGTATCGGCCGCGACGCGTACGCTGCGCCGACCCCGTTGGAGCGCTCGAGCCCATGCCACTGCCCCGTCTGGTGATCGGCGACAAGACCTTGTCTTCCTGGTCGTTGCGGCCGTGGCTGCTGTTGCGACACTTCAGGGTGCCGTTCGAGGAAGTCGCGCTGCCGCTGGCGACGCCCGAATTCCAGGCGCGCATTGCCGGGTATTCGCCGACCCGCCAGGTGCCGGTGCTGTGGGACGACGCCCTGCATGTGTGGGATTCGCTGGCGATCTGCGAATACATCAACGAGCGCTGGTTGGACGGCCGCGGCTGGCCGGCCGACCTGGCCGTGCGTGCACAGGCGCGCGCGGCCGCGGCAGAGATGCATTCGGGCTTTGCGGCCTTGCGCAGCCAATTGCCGATGAATTTGGCCCGCGCGCCGGGCCCTGCCCAGTGGGATGCCGCGGCCGAGCGCGACATCACGCGCATTCAGGCGCTGTGGGCCAGCCTGCGCGCCGAGCACGGCCATGCCGGGCAGTTCCTGTGCGGGCAGTTCGGCATTGTCGATGCGATGTATGCGCCGGTGGCGCTGCGTTTTTCCAGCTACGGCGTGCCGCTGTTTGAAGCGGCCGGAGATTATGTGGCGGCGCTGGATGCATTGCCGGCGCTACGCGACTGGCGCAATGGCGCGCAGCGCGAACGTGCAGAGCGCAGCTGAGATGCAGATCGCCTACCGCGCCAGTCACCTCATCGATGCGCATCTGGCCAAGCACGCGCTGGAAGATGCCGGCATCACCGCGTTTGTCTTCGGCGAATCGCTGCTGGGCGGTGCCGGCGAGCTGCCCGCCTTCGGCGTGCTGCAGGTCTGCGTGGCAGATATGCATTTGACTCAGGCCCAGGCGGTGCTGGCGGAGATCGGCTTGTGCGGGCAGGTCACGCGGGCGCTGTAGCGCAGCGCCAGTCGTAGGAGCGCACCCGGGCGCGACGAGGCTCTGCCGATAAACGCCACGTCGCGCCCAGGTGCGCTCCTGCGATGTATGCGCGTCATTCCTGCTGACGCCACCCCGGCGGCGCTGCATCCGGCGCGGCCAATGCGCGCAGACGCTTGAACAACACGGTGGTTTCGGCCACGTTCCAGACCCGCAGTGCGACTTCGAAGGTATCCAGCGGCTTGGTCAAAAAGTCCTTGGCGCCCAGGCCCAGGGCGCGGTGGCGCGCGCTGCGGCTGGGGTCGGCGGTGAGCACGATCACGGGCAGGAACCGGCCAGGGTCTGACAGCCGCGCCAGCTGTTCCAGCAGCGCGTAGCCGTCCAACTCGGGCATCTTCAGATCCAGCAGGATCAGGTCCGGGGCAAATGCCGAGACCAGGCCCATGACCCGTAGCGGATCGGTGGTGGCGATCACTTGCTGGAAACCTTCGCGTTGCAGCAGGTCTTCGAGCAACCGCACGTTGGCCGGCTCGTCGTCGACGATGAGGATGCGGGAACCGAGAATTTCGTCGCGTGTCATGCCAGCAACCCGTCGATCACGGTGAAGAATTCCGCCACGTCGAGCGGCTTGGTCAGATAGGCGCGCACGCCTTGATTGCCCACGCGCGCCAGTGTGGCGGTGGTGGCATCGGCACTGATCACCACCACCGGGATGGCCGCCAGCGCCGGCTGCGCCTGCAATTCGCGCAACAGCTCTTCGCCGTTGCCATCGCTTAGGTGCAGGTCCAGCAGGATCAGATCCGGCGCGCCGTGCTGCAATAGCGCACGCGCCTGCGCCAGGCTGGCCGCCTCGAGCAGCTGCCACTGCGGGCGACGCTCGGTGAGCGTGCGGATCAACGCCTGATTGGATGGATTGTCTTCGATGCTCAACAGCCGGCACACGCCGCTGCCGGCACTGCTTGGCGGTACCAGCGGCCGCGCCGGTTCACTGTGCTGATGCTCGCCCTGCGGCAGCGAAATCCAGAACCGCGCGCCCTCGCTGCTGCTGTCCACGCCGATCTGTCCACCCATCGCCTCGATCAAGCGCTTGCTCAGCGCCAACCCTAGCCCCGTTCCTTCCACCGCAGAGCGCTCGGCGCCCAACCGCTCGAACGGCGTAAACAGGCGGTCGATCTGCGCCGGGGTCAGCCCCGCGCCCTGGTCGGCCACGGTGATACGCACCTGTTCGCCATCGGCCTGCGCGCTCACCTGCACCTGCCCGCCAGTACGATTGAACTTGACCGCGTTCGACAGCAGATTGAGCAGCACCTGGCGCAGCCGCTGCGCATCGGCGCGCACCGTCCAGGGTCCGTCGATGGAGGCCGGTTGCAGTGCAATGCCATGCTTGTCGGCATCCGGCGCGATCAGTCCCAGGGCTTCGTGCACGGCCGCGCGTACCGTGACCGGCTCCGGACTCAGATCAAGTTGATCGGCTTCGATACGCGCGATGTCCAGCAGCTCGGTGATCAACCCGAGCAAGTGCCTGCCGGCACCCAGAATGTGCTGCAGATGCCGCCGATGACCCGGCTCGGGCAGATCCATTTCCAGCACCTGCGCATAGCCCAGGATCGCATTGAGCGGAGTCCGCAGTTCATGGCTGCTGCGCGAGAGAAATTCGGTTTTTGCGCGGTTGGCGGTTTCGGCCTCGCGCCGCGCCAGTTGCGCTTCGGCTGCGCGTGCGGCCAACAATTCGCTGGCTTGCGCCAGACGCTGGCCGACCTGGCCCAGTTCGTCGCCGGCACGCGGCTGCGGTGCCAGCGGCAGGCCTTCGCCCAGCCGGTCGGCGTTGGCGGCCAGGGTGCGCAGGCGCCCGGACAATGCCGAGGCGAACCATGCCACGGCAAATACCGCGCCCAGCCCGCCCAGCATCGCCGCGCTCAAGGTGATGATGAGGTTGCGCTGGCGCAGCCCTTGCGCCTTGGCGGTACGTACCTGCAACTGCGCGGTTTCGTAGTTGCGCAACTCGCGCAGTTCCGCACGCAGGATGTCGAGTTTGTACTTGCCATCCCACAGTTGCCGGATCTCTTCTTCGCGGCTCAGATCCGGTGCCAGCAATCGGCGCCAACCCTGCATTTTTTCCGCAAAAAGCGGCTTGATGCGCGCAAAGCGCCGCGCTTGGCTGGGATCGGTGATGCGTTGCGAAAGACGGTCGGCCACGCGCTGCAGCCGCGGCTCGGCATCGCGATACGGGGTCAGGAATTCATCGCGCCGCACCAGACGATATCCGCGCACGCCGGCCGCGGTTTCGGCCAACAGTGCGTGCGCTTCATACAGATCGCTGAGCACTTCCAGGGTCTGCCGCACGTCGTTTTCGGCGGCGATGTTCTGCCGTTCCACGCTGTAGATCGCCATCAACGCAACGGCCAGCAACAGCAGCGGCAGGGTGACCACCGCCAGGCTTTTGCGGGTAATCGGCCAATCGTTCCAACGCACCGCCAATGCATTCATAGCGCAAGTCCGGATTGGACCGCGTACACCGCGGCCTGGGTGCGATCTTTTACCTCAAGTTTCTGCAGGATTCGCTCCACGTGCACTTTGACCGTGCCGGGAGAAATCCCCAGTTCAGCTGCGAGGGTCGCGTTGGTGAGTCCGCGCGGGAGCAACGACAACACCTGTTTTTCGCGCTTGCTCAACGCGCCCAGACGGTCGTCCTGCAGCGGTTTGCGCCGCCGCGTGGCAACCGGTTTGGCCGGCTCCGCCACCATCGCCGGCAGCAGCAGCGCGAACGCCTGCAGCGCCTGCACGTCGTCATTGCCGGGGGCCGGGCGGCCTTCGCTCCAGGCCACGCAGAGCATGCCGTGCGTGGTGCCCAGCGCGTGGATCGGCACCCTGGCTTCGCGGATGTCGGACGGGCGCGGTGGCATCAACCAGGCCGCTTCCTGGCCGTCGCCGGCGGCGCTGGCACCGGGCGGCAATGCACGGCCGCGGCTGGCCAACACTTGCGCGCGCGGGCCGCGCTGCGCCAGTACCGCGCCGTGTTCCAGGCCCAGCAGCAGCAGCACCCGCCCAAGGACCGCATCGCAGGCCTGCTCGGGGCTGTGCACCTGGCGCAGTGCAACGGCAGCTTCCCACAGCGCCTGCCAACGCGCGCTATCGGAGGCCTCGCGGCGCAAGGCTAGGCGCCAATCGCCAGCATTGGTGGGAGTTTCCATAGGCTCGCTCTAGGCCGATCAGCATATTTGAGTATATGTCACCCGGCAGAATTGTTGGGGCTGCTTGATTTCGATACTGGCCCTGCCCGCTGAGGCACCCCCATCAATCACACGGAGATTTCCCATGCGTCGCACCCTCTTCTCTCTGGTTCTGGCTCTGGCTGCCACCCCGGCGCTGGCTGGCGGCGTGATGCATTACACCGACAAGGCCAAGCTGCCGGCCGGCGGCGAAGAACGCGAGGTCGCTGCCCTGTTCGACACCTGGAACGCGGCGCTGGCCACGGGCAACCCGCACAAGGTGGCCGACCTGTACGCACCGGACGGCGTGTTGCTGCCGACGGTCTCTAACGAAGTGCGCGCCTCGCGCGAGCAGATCGAAAACTACTTCGCGATGTTCCTGACCAAGAAGCCGCAGGGCGTGGTCAATTACCGCACCGTGCGCGTGCTCGACGACGACAGCGCCGTGGATGCCGGGGTGTACACCTTCACGCTGACCGACAAGCACGGCAACAAGAGCAACGTGCAGGCCCGCTACACCTTCGTGTACGAAAAGCGCGACGGCAAGTGGTTGATCATCAACCACCACAGCTCGGCGATGCCGGAAGTGGACACGCGCGCGGCGGTTGCCAAGGCGAAGTAATGCGGCGCGGGCGACAGGCGCTGGTCGGGCAGGCTTGAAAGTGGCTCTGGCCGGCGCCATCCAGCAGGCAATCCTCACGATTGCGGAGTTGCACCATGCTGGGAATCGGCGCCTTCAAACAACGTATGCCACGCCCGGGCGAGGCACTACCCGGGCGCGAGCAAGCGCTGCCGCTGCATAACACGCACCTGGTCAACGGCCATCCGTTGCGCGGGGAGTTCACCGGTCTGGCCCAGGTGCAATTCGGGCTCGGCTGTTTCTGGGGCGCGGAACGCAAGTTCTGGAACGTGCCAGGGGTCTACACCACAGCGGTGGGTTACGCCGGCGGGCAGACGCCGAACGCGACCTATTCGGAAGTGTGTTCCGGGCAGACCGGCCACACCGAAGCGGTGCTGGTGGTGTTCGACGAACAAGCGGTGTCGTTCGCACAATTGCTGCGCACCTTCTGGGAAAGCCACGACCCCACCCAGGGCATGCAGCAGGGTAACGATGTCGGCACGCAATACCGTTCGGCGATTTACTGCACCACGCAGGCGCAGTACGACGCCGCGCTTGCCAGCCGCGATGCGTATCAGCAACAACTGACTGCAGCCGGGTACGGCGCAATCACCACGGAGATCCGTTTCCCGGCGCCCACGTTCTATTACGCCGAAGACGATCATCAGCAATATCTGGCCAAGCACCCCAATGGTTATTGCGGGCTTGGCGGCACGGGAGTGAGCTGCCCGATCGGGCTGGATGCCTGACGGAAAGGCGGGCCGGATTGAAACGCTGTCGTCCACATGATCGTGGCAGCGTGCCGATGGCCGACAGTGACCGGCAGCGTTATCACGATCAGGCACTGCATGGGAGTGCGTGCTAGGCAACTTGAATGGCTGCGTCGGAGACGGCGCGGCCATCTTTTTTGAGTGCCATTCTCGCCAGGCATGCCGCTGATGGCGTGGTGCGTCTGCAGGCGAACCGGCTCGGTGGAGTTGTGCCGCGAATTGGCAGTTGCGCGCTGCCGCGGCACGCGCGGCGTCAAAACCGGTGCGCAGCCCACGTGACGTTCGTTGCGCCATCATTGGAAGCAAGGCGCCAGGGTGCGCGAACGACCGGTTTGGCGCATCGGAATGGTAGGCCTATGCAGCGCATCAACCATGCCGGCCCAAATCCGTTGGATTAAACGAATTCTCCGGCAAACATGCCGCGCAACTGGGCAAGCGTATCGGTGCGCTCCGGATGCAATTGCCGCATGCATGCCAATGCAAAATTCACCGGGCTGGTGCCAGGTGCGGTGATGACGCCATCGGCGCTGACGACCTTTTCGTGGCGATAGTGCGCGGCGCCTGCGTACGGCACCACGTGCTCCTGCAAGAAGGCCAACGCGTTGCTGGTGTGCGCGCGCTCATCGAGCAGGCCGGCATAGGCGAAGGCGAGGGTGGCGCCGCAAATCGCCGCGACCGGGCGCTGCTGCTGCACGCGCTCGACCAGCAAGCCGCTCAGCCCGGGAATTTCGCCGGCTTGCCAGCGTTCGCTGCCGGGCAGGATCCACAGATCGGCCTGCAGTGGCGCCAGATCGGAGAGGGCAAATTCCGGCGTGATGCGCACCCCGCCCATGGACTGCAGCGGTTGCCCGTCGATACTGGCAATGGCGACCTGGTCGCCGAACCATTCGCGTGCTGCCGGCAGCACCACGCCGATTTCCCAATCGGCCACGCCATCGACCATCACCACTGCAATGTTTGCCATTGTCCGTTACGCCAGTTGAGTGAATCCGGATTCTAGGCAGTGCGCGTGCAGCGGGTGTAAGCGATATGTGGAGAGCAGGGGGTTTGGTCCAAGGCGGTACACGGCGCAGGCATGGCTGTCCTGTGCCACGCGGTCTTCTGTCTGTCGTGCAGAGGTGCTGATAGGCGGCTGCTGTCGATCCCCGGCAATGCCGGCTGCGGAAGCGACAACGCCCACGTCCACGAGCTGCCCGCATCCTTACCCGTTATCGCGATGCAGACCGGCTTGGCCGCACACCTCTAAACCAGACTCAAAAACGACAACGCCCGCAGCCAGGCAGCTGCAGGCGTTGTATGCAGAACAGGCTCGCTGTGTGATTAGCCAGCGAGCTTGTCGGCGATGGTCTTGCGCAGTGCGTGCAAGTCCTTGGCGAACGTGTCGATACCGCCGGCCAGCTTCTCGGTGGCCATCGGGTCGGCGGCCAGGCCCGAAGCGAAGCTGTCGCTGTCGATCGGGGTGAACTGGGCATTGTCGGCCTTGGCCGGCGAGAGCTTGCGCGGCAATTCGCCGTGCTCGGCGTCGAGCTTTTCCAGCAGGTCCGGCGAAATGGTCAGGCGGTCGCACCCCGCCAACGCTTCGATCTGCGCAGTGGAGCGGAACGAGGCGCCCATGACCACGGTGGACGAGCCGCGCTGCTTGAACTCGTTGTAGACGGTGCGCACGAAGACCACGCCCGGGTCTTCGTCGATGCTGGCCGGGGTCTGCCCCTGGGCGACGTAGTAGTCCAGGATGCGGCCGACGAACGGCGAGATCAGGAACACGCCGGCTTCCGCACAGGCCAGCGCCTGCGCGCGGTTGAAGATCAATGTCAGATTGCAGTCGATGCCTTCGCGTTGCAGCTGGCGCGCGGCTTCGATGCCTTCCCAGGTCGCTGCAATCTTGATCAGGATCTTGTCCTTGGACACGCCGCGCTCGGCGTACATCGCAACGAACTTGCGCGCCTTGGCGATGGTGGCCTGGGTGTCGTACGCCAGGTCGGCATCGACTTCGGTGGAGACACGGCCCGGGACCAGCTCGGCCAGCTTGACGCCGACGCCGACGGTGAGGCGGTCGGCCACTTCGTTGACGGTGCTGGTGCGGTCTTCGCCACCGTGTTCGCGGCCCCAGGCCAGTTCGCGCTCGATCAGGTCGGCATACACCGGCAGATCCAATGCCTTTTTGACCAGGGTGGGATTGGTGGTGCAGTCGACCGGCTTCAGGCGCTTGATGGCGTCGTAATCGCCGGTATCGGCAACGACAACGGACAGTTCACGCAGCTGGGCGAGCTTGGAGGGGGATGCAGTCATGCGGGTTCTCTCGAATCGTGGAACGGGTCGGGGATGGCGCAGCGCGTTACGTTAGCGCGCCGCGCGCCGGAAGTCGCCCGCCGCTGCGGGTTGGTCGTGCACGGCAGTCACGCGCAGGCGCAGGTCGCGTCCGTCGGGCGTACGCCAATCGATGCTCTGGCCGACCGACAGGCCGAGCAACGCGCTGCCGACCGGCGCGAGCACCGAGATGCGGCCGTGCTGCACATCGGCCTCATGCGGGTACACAAGGGTGAGCGTATGCCGTTCGCCATGCAGTTGGTCCTCGCATTCGATGCGTGAGTGCATGGTGACAACATCGCCGGGAATCTGGTCGGGCGGCAGCACGCGGGCGCGGCCCAGTTCGTCGCTCAGCGCAGTGGCGGCGGGATGCTTGTTGAAGGCTGGCGAATCGAGCAATGCCTCAAGCCGGGCAAGGTCGTGGCTGGACACCAGGATGGATGGCGGCAAGCCGCTGTGGTGTTGCGAAGTCATGGCAGTCTCCTCATAGAAACGGCTCGCCAACATGGCAAGCAGCACTGACAAGATGAGGGCGCCGGCGGCTGATCGCAATGCATGGATGGTGCGAAGCCAAGACATCGGCAGGGACGCCAGGCAGTCGCTGCGGGCCTGGTGCGGCGAGCAAGCGCTGCGGTTGGATCAATTGGAGGAGGGCATGACGGCCGCTGCACACGAGCCTGCTTCCAGCGCATGCCGCAAACGCCGCATTATCGGTCTCAAGCAAGCGAACAAGACGCTACGCGTAAATCGCATGGTCGCGTGGGCAGCGTGCCCTCGCCAGCCGCGTCGAGCAGACAGCGGCGGATTGATGCTGGGCAAGAGGGCTGTACACAAACAAGCTGGGCAAGAGGGCTGCACACAAACAAAAAGCGACGCTCGCGCGCCGCCCCAATTTCAGACCTCCAACCACAGCCAAAGCGATCGCAACCGCGACACGCTTTTACGATTCCCGATTCCCGATTCCCGATTCCCTAAGCCGCAACCGCCTTCGGTCCCGTCGCAGGCTGATCCAGAGTGAACAGGCTCTCGGGCAATTCCTTGAACAGTTGCGACAACTGCTCCAGAAACGCGGTCATGGCCGAACTGCGCCGCCACGCCATCGCAATGCGGCGGCTGGGCTGCTTGTCTTCACGGAAGCGGATCAGGCGGATGTTTTCCGAGCGCGCAACCGGAGGCTTGACCGCCAGCAGCGGCAGCAAGGTCACGCCGACATTCGCCGCGACCATCTGGCGCAGGGTTTCCAAACTGGTGGCCTGAAATTCGGATTTTTCCATCGCCCCGGCCAGGTGGCAGACATCCAGTGCCTGGTCGCGCAAGCAGTGGCCATCTTCCAGCAGCAACAGGCGCTGCTCGGACAAGTCGTCCAGGGTCATGCTGTCGTGTCGCGACAGCGGGTGGCCTTCCGGCACGGCCAGCACGAAGGGTTCTTCGAACAGGAATTCGGCATGCAGTTGGTCGTCCTGCAATGGCAATGCAAGCAGCGCGGCATCCAGCCGGCCTTCGCGCAACTGGTGCATCAGCTGGTCGCTCTTTTCTTCGATCAGCAGCAATTCCAGACGCGGAAAACGCTCGCGGATGCGCGGTACCACGTGCGGCAACAAATACGGTGCCAGGGTGGGAAAGATGCCCAGACGTACCGTGCCCGCTTCCGGGTCCTGGCTGCGGCGTGCGGCTTCCTTCATCTGTTCCACCTCAGCCACGATGCTGCGCGCACGCACGGCAGCTTCGCGGCCGGCCGGGGTCAGCATGACCTTGCGCGGCGCACGCTCCACCAGCGACACGCCGAGTTCGTCTTCGAGTTTCTTGATCTGGGTGGACAGCGTCGGCTGGCTGACAAAGCAGGCCGACGCAGCGCGGCCGAAATGCTTGTGGTCGGCCAGGGCTACCAGATATTTCAGGTCACGCAGATTCATGTGCAGCAGCCTTCATTGCGGTGACGGGGAACGACTGGCGCGTGTTGCAAGCTTAGCGCCCGGGTCGGCCGGGCGCTAAGCAGGCGCTCGCTTATGCCGCCTGGGCCACGCTGTCGGCAGTGGCCGGTGCGCTGGTGCGGATCAGATGGTCGAAGGCGCTCAACGCGGCCTTGGAACCTTCGCCCATCGCGATCACGATCTGCTTGTACGGCACCGTGGTGGCGTCGCCCGCGGCGAACACGCCGGGCACATCGGTCTGGCCACGGTCGTCGACGATGATTTCGCCGCGCGGCGACAGCGCCACCGTGCCGCGCAGGAACTCGGTGTTGGGCAGCAGGCCGATCTGCACGAACACACCTTCCAGCTCGATGTGCTGGATATCGCCGCCGGTGCGGTCCTTGTAGACCAGACCGGTCACCTTCTGCCCGTCGCCCAGCACCTCAGTGGTCTGCGCGCTGGTGATGATGCGCACGTTGTGCAGGCTGCGCAGCTTGCGTTGCAACACTTCGTCGGCGCGCAGCTTGTCGTCGAATTCCACCAGCGTGACATGCGCCACGATGCCGGCCAGATCGATCGCCGCTTCCACGCCGGAGTTGCCTCCGCCGATCACCGCCACGCGCTTGCCCTTGAACAGCGGGCCATCGCAGTGCGGGCAATACGCCACGCCCTTGTTCTTGTACTGGTCTTCGCCGGGCACGTTCATCTGCCTCCAGCGCGCGCCGGTGGACAGGATCACGGTCTTGCTCTTGAGCGAGGCACCGTTAGCTAGCTTGATTTCGATCAGGCCGTCGGCACCGGCCGGAATCAGCTGCTCGGCACGCTGCAGGTTCATGATGTCCACGTCGTACTGGCGCACGTGCTGCTCGAGCGCGGCGGCCATCTTCGGGCCTTCGGTTTCCGGCACGGAGATGAAGTTTTCGATCGACATGGTGTCCAGCACCTGGCCACCGAAACGCTCGGCCGCCACGCCGGTGCGGATACCCTTGCGTGCGGCATACACCGCCGCTGCCGAACCGGCCGGGCCACCGCCCACCACCAAAACGTCGAACGCTTCTTTCGCGGCGATTTTCGCAGCGTCGCGCTTGGCGGCATTGGTGTCGAGCTTGGCGACAATCTGCTCCAGCGTCATGCGGCCCTGGTCGAACAGCTCGCCGTTCAAGTACACGGTGGGCACCGACATGATCTGGCGGGCCTCCACTTCGTCCTGGAACCAGGCACCGTCGATGGCCACGTGCTTGATGCGCGGGTTGAGCACGGCCGCCAGGTTCAGCGCCTGCACCACGTCCGGGCAGTTCTGGCACGACAGCGAGAAATAGGTTTCGAACCGGTAGTCGCCCTCCAGGTGCTGCACCTGCTCGATTAGTTCGGCTGCCGCCTTGGACGGGTGGCCGCCCACCTGCAGCAGCGCCAGCACCAGCGAGGTGAACTCGTGGCCCATCGGCAGGCCGGCAAAGCGCAGCGAAATGTCCTGGCCCGGCGTGGTCAGTGCGAACGACGGCTTGCGCTGGTTGTCGTCGCGGTGGATGTCCAGGCTGATCTTGTCCGAGAGCAGGACCAACTCTTCCAGCAGGTCGAGCATTTCGCGCGAGCCGGCACTGTCGTCGATCGAGGCGTTGATTTGAATCGGCCGCGTCACCCGTTCCAGGTAGGCGGTCAGCTGGGTCTTGAGATTGGCATCCAACATGGAGAACTCCTGGGAATGGGCAAGGGGAGGGCGTGGCGTCGCTGCGCTGAGGCAGGTCGCCGGGAAGGAAGGGAGTGAACCGCAGCCGGCGCGAGGTCGGGATGCGTGCTGGCGGCGGCTGGCGGGCAGCCCGGCACCGGCTCCGGTTCACCCCCGGCCCTTATCGGGCCGGAGGTGACAGCCGGCTTAGATCTTGCCGACCAGGTCCAGCGACGGAGCCAGGGTCTTGGCGCCTTCCTTCCACTTGGCCGGGCAGACCTGGCCAGGATTGTTGGCCACGAACTGTGCCGCGGTCAGCTTGCGCAGCGTCTCGGTGACGTCGCGAGCGATGGAGTTGTCGTGGATTTCCAGGGTCTTGATCACGCCTTCCGGATTGATGATGAAGGTGCCGCGCAGCGCCAGGCCTTCTTCTTCGATATGCACGCCGAACGCGCGGGTCAGCTTGTGGGTCGGGTCGCCGATCAACGGGAACTGCGCCTTGCCCACGGCCGGCGAGGTTTCGTGCCACACCTTGTGCGAGAAATGCGTGTCGGTGGTGACGATGTAGACCTCGGCGCCAGCCTTCTGGAAGGCGGCATAGTTGTCGGCGGCGTCTTCCACTTCGGTCGGGCAGTTGAAGGTGAACGCGGCCGGCATGAAGATCAGCACCGACCACTTGCCCTTCAGGCTGGCTTCGGTGACTTCGATGAAGTTGCCGTTGTGGTACGCATTCGCCTTGAACGGCTGGACCTGAGTGTTGATGAGAGACATTGAGTTTCCTCGTGCGGTGAAAAGGGGGCGGGGGATGGAACAGGCGCCATGGTAGGCAGGATCGATAGATTCCTCAAATCGATTGATGGAATTGCATAGATAGTCTTAGGCTATCGACTCGTCAGATGGCATCTAGCGCAATCGCGGTGCACGCCATGGTCGATAATGGTCAGCCGATGTTGCGTGTAGGTGAACAGCCCGTATGTCCGACGATCTCGCCGCCATTCCCGCCGATCAGCTGCTTCGCCGCGCCGCCGGGCGGGTCGAGCGCGGCGATGCCGAAGCACTGCTGCTGCACGCGCTGGGCCGTGATCGTGCCTGGTTGTTCATGCACGGGCGCGATGCGGTGCCTCTATCGGTCGCGCAGGCCTTCAATGCCCTGGTGCAGCGCCGTGAGGCCGGCGAGCCGGTGGCCTATCTGACCGGCTCGCGCGGATTCTGGACGCTGGACCTAGCGGTCTCGCCGGCCACGTTGATCCCGCGCGCCGATACCGAAGTGCTGGTCGAGCTCGCGCTGGAGCGCCTGGACACCTTGCCAGGCCGTCGTGTCGCCGATCTGGGGACCGGCAGCGGCGCGATCGCGCTGGCCATCGCCAGTGAACGTCCGCAGGCGCAGGTGATCGCCACCGATGCCAGCGCCGCGGCGCTGGCGATGGCCCGGCACAATGCAGACAGCCATGGCCTGCGCAATGTCGACTGCCGGCAGGGGAGCTGGTTTGCGCCGCTGGCTGGCGAGGCCTTCGACCTGATCGCCAGCAACCCGCCGTATATCGCCGCCCACGACCCGCACCTGCAGCAGGGCGATCTGCGCTACGAACCGGCCAGTGCCCTGGCCTCGGGCAGCGACGGGCTGGACGATATTCGCCTGATCGTGGCCGATGCGCCTGCGCATCTGCTGCCCGGCGGCTGGTTGCTGCTGGAACACGGCTGGGATCAGGGGGCGGCGGTGGCCGAACTGCTGGCCGCGCGCGGCTTCGCTGCGGTGGCCACGCATCAGGATCTGGAGCGGCGCGATCGCGTGACCTTGGGGCGCTGGTCGCCAACTGCGGGCCAGGCCGGCTGAGCAATTGCCGCAGCGTCCATTGTCGGCAGACTGGCCGCGCGTTCCGAAGCGGAGCACGCGCGTTCGATCGAGCGGTCGTGCGCACCGAGTGCGCCCGCCTGCCGGTAAGCGCGGAAGGTCGATGTGCTCTTCAGCGCCTCGCCCATCACCGCGCACCGGTCTTTTCGATCACATGGCGTTGCCCGTGTGCGCCCGCAGCAGCCGATACACTAGCGGTTTCCCGCAGGACCGACGCATGCGCACGCTCTATCCCGAGATCACGCCCTACCAGCAGGGCAGCCTGAAGGTC
Source organism: Xanthomonas sp. NCPPB 1062 (assembly GCF_041481705.2). NCBI lineage: Bacteria > Pseudomonadati > Pseudomonadota > Gammaproteobacteria > Lysobacterales > Lysobacteraceae > Xanthomonas > Xanthomonas sp. NCPPB 1062. The sequence continues at coordinate 1,039,396 of NZ_CM192987.1, forward strand.
GACGACCGCCACACGCTGTATTTCGAGCAGTGCGGCAATCCGCAGGGCAAGCCGGTGGTGATGTTGCATGGCGGCCCTGGCGGCGGATGCAACGACAAGATGCGGCGCTTCCACGACCCGGCCAAGTACCGCATCGTGTTGTTCGATCAGCGCGGTTCCGGCCGGTCCACGCCGCATGCCGATCTGGTGGACAACACCACCTGGGATCTGGTGGCCGATATCGAACGGCTGCGCACGCATCTGGGCATCGACCGCTGGCAGGTGTTCGGGGGCAGCTGGGGCTCCACGCTGGCGCTGGCCTATGCGCAGACCCACCCGCAGCAGGTCACCGAGCTGGTGCTGCGCGGCATCTTTCTGCTGCGCCGCTTCGAGCTGGAATGGTTCTACCAGGAAGGCGCCAGCCGGCTGTTCCCGGATGCCTGGGAGCACTACATCGACGCGATTGCACAGGATGAGCGCGGCGACCTGATCGCTGCCTTCCATCGCCGCCTCACCAGCGATGACGAGGCCACGCGCCTGGCCGCGGCCAAGGCCTGGAGCGTGTGGGAAGGCGCCACCAGCTTCCTGCATGTGGACGAGGACTTCGTCACCGGGCATGAAGACGCGCACTTTGCCCTGGCCTTCGCACGCATCGAAAACCATTACTTCGTCAACGGCGGTTTCTTCGAGGTCGAAGACCAGTTGCTGCGCGACGCGCATCGCATTGCCGACATTCCCGGCGTGATCGTGCACGGCCGCTACGATGTGGTCTGCCCGCTGCAAAGCGCGTGGGACCTGCACAAGGTGTGGCCGAAGGCGCAGTTGCAGATCAGCCCGGCTTCCGGGCATTCGGCGTTCGAGCCGGAAAACGTCGATGCCTTGGTGTGTGCCACCGACGGGTTTGCGTGAGCGAATGCATGCACATCGATCAGAGTTCGCTTTGGTCGATGTGCATGATCACTCCGCGGCACGCGCTGAGGTGCGATGACATACGCATGACGTGTAGGAGCGCGCGTGCGCACACTGCGGCGTTACCGGTAACGCTCGATCGCGCGCAAGCGCGCTCCTACAGATTGCAGATGTTCAACGTGCCGGCATGCAGGCGCCAAACGCTGCTGCTCAAGGCGCCAGCAAGGCATCTGCCAACGGCGGCAGGATGCGCGCCAGGCGCGCTGCCCAGGCCTGTTGCCCGGCCGCGTCGGCAATCAGGTCCTGGCGGATTTCCAGTTCCACATGCAGCAGGCCGCGGCCCTCGCCATACACCGGGATGGCGTAATCGGTGGCATCGCTGACCGCATACGGCTGGTTGTCGCCCACCACCAGGTCGGGTTCGGCACGCAGCGCCTGCAACAGGCGATGCGCCAGCCGCGTATCGCGGTGGTAGAGCACGCCGGCATGCCAGGGCCGCGCGTTGCCGGCCATGACCGGGGTGAAGCTGTGCATCGACACCAATATTGTCGGCTGACTGCGCTGTGCACGCGCATCCAGTTCGGCGGCGATGCGTGCGTGATACGGCGCGAAGATCGCAGCGATGCGCTGCTGCCGGTCGCTGTCGGTCAGGTGCTGGTTGCCCGGAACCAGGGTGCCGTCGCTGACCGCCGGCATCAGGCTGGGTGCGTCGTGCGGGCGGTTGCAGTCGATCACCAGGCGCGAATACGTCTGCGCGATGGCCAACGCATCCAGCGCCTCGGCCAGCCGCTGCGTGACCTGCGCAATGCCGATATCCCAGCCGATATGGCGATCCAGCTCAGCCTGCGGCAGGCCCAGGTCGGCCAGCCGCGCCGGCACGCGCTGGCCGGCGTGGTCGGCGATCAACAGCCACGGCGATGCGGCCTGCGCGTTGTGCACGGTGAACGGCGCCGGATCGTCGGCGCCGAGCAAGGGTTCGATGGCTGCGTCAGCCACGCGGGGTGCCGTCCAATGCGTGATCGGCCAGATACAGGCCGGCCCACAGCTTGGGGTCCATCTGATAGCCCTCGGCCATCTTCTGCACCAGCCAGGCGCCGACCTGCGCGCGTGGAATTTCGTGCACGGTGATGTCTTCGCTAGCATCGCCGCCGCCGTCGCCGACCTTGCGCAGACCGGTGGCGCGCACGAAGGCGATCTTCTCGCTGCTGGCGCCGGCCGAAGTGGGGCCGATCATCAACACTTCGGCATGCTCGGCGGTCCAGCCGGTTTCTTCTTCCAGTTCGCGAATGGCCGACAGTTCGATCGACTCATCGGCATGCACATCGCCTACCAGCCCGGCCGGCATTTCGATGGTGCGCGCCTGCAGCGGCACGCGGAACTGTTCGACGAACAACATCGCATCGTCCGGCGTCACCGCCACGATGATCGCGGCCAGGCCGCCGGCATGCACTCGTTCGGAATACTCCCAGGTGCCACGCACGACCATGCGCTGGTACTTGCCTTCGTAAACCACGGTGGGCGGGGTGTCGTGTCGGTTCATGGGCGGGGACCTTGTGCCAGGGAAACGGGAGGAAACGGTGCGGCGGCGCCGGTGCTGGCGGCCAACAGACGGCGCCGGGTGAGCGGGCCGAAGCGCAGGCTCTCGCACAACCCTGTGAGCATGTCCGCATCGGCGTGGGCACGCGTGAAGCCGGTTTCGGTCAGCGCCAGCGGCGCGTCGAGCGCGATGGTGGTGAGCTGACGCCACAGCAATGCGTGTTCGCGCTGTTCGCGCAGCCGCACCGTCATTTGCGCCGCGCCGCGCAGGCGCAGGAAGGGAATCTCGTCGATGCGCTCCAGCAGCGCATCCAGGCTGCCGAAGTGCGCCAGCAGCACCGCCGCCGATTTGGCGCCGATGCCGGTCACGCCGGGGATGTTGTCGATGGCATCGCCGCATAACGCCAGGTAGTCGGCGATCTGGTGCGCATGCACGCCATGGCGCGCCTTCACCCCGTCGATGCCCCAGCGCTGGTTGCGCGCGTAGTCCCATTGCTCGTCATGCTCGAGCAATAACTGCGACAGGTCCTTGTCGGCCGACACGATCACTCCGCGCAAGCCGTGCGCCCGCGCGCTGTGCAGCGCGCTGCCGATCAGGTCGTCGGCCTCGTAATCGCGGTGGGCCAGCACGCTCAGCCCGAGCGCTGCGCACAGCGCCTTGCAATGCGCGAACTGGCGGCGCAACGCATCCGGCGCAGGCGTGCGGTTGCCTTTGTAGGCCGGGTAGATCGCATGCCGGAAGCAGCTGTCCAGGGCTTCGTCAAAGGCAATGGTGATGTGCTGCGGATCCTCGCGTTCGAGCAGGTCCAGCAGAAACCGCGCAAACCCGTGCACCGCATTGGTCGGCCAGCCCTGCGCATCCTGAAATTCGTCCGGGATGGAATGCCAGGCGCGGAACACGTACAGGCTGGCATCCACCAGATACAGCGGGGTCGGGCGCCGGATGGCCAGCGGCGCAGCGTCGAGCGGGTCGGTCGGTGTGGTCACGGGGTCCAGTCGCGCAGCAAGGCACGCGGGTCCGGGCGCTCGCGTTCGGGCACCTGCATGCGCGGCGTGCCGATGTGGATGAAGCCGGCGATGCGTTCGTTGTCTTCCAGGCCCAGGTAGCCCGTCACCGCCGGGTCGTAGGCCATCCACGCGCTCAACCACTGCGCGCCGAAGCCGTGCGCCTGCGCGGCCTGCAGCAGCGCGAAACAGACGCAGCCGGCGGTGAGCAGTTGCTCCTGCACGGGCACCTTGTGCTCGGGGCGCAGCGAGGCGATCACCACGATCACCACCGGTGCGTCGCTGAAGCGTCCACGTTCCTTGGCAAGGGTGGCCGGCGATGCCAGCGGGTCGGCGGCCAGGGTGCGCTCGGCGAGGAAATCCCCCAGCGCAGCGCGCGCGGCGCCGCTGATGCGCAGAAAACGGAACGGCACCAGCTTGCCGTGGTCGGGCACGCGCACCGCCGAGGTGAGCATGCGCAGCAAGGTGTCTTCATCCGGCCCGGGCGCGCCGAGTTGTTTGGAGGGAACCGAACGGCGCGCGTCCAGCGCCTGGAGCGAATACGGTGCGTGCATAAATCCGGGTCGGGGCAACGAGGCATTGAATTATAGACGGCCGCTTCCCAACGCTCGCCGCAGCATGGCCGGTGGGGGCCGTGGCCGCCGCGATCGACCTCATGTAATGGCACCCACCTGGATTTCATTGGCCGCGACGTTCTCGGAAAAGTAGGCACGCTGTCGTGGATCAGCCCGATCTCCGGGCGCCTGATGTTCGCCAACCGGCGTGGTGGCAGCTGTGCCTCGCTTCACCGGAGGAGCTGGCGATGACGGCGTTGCTGGACGGCCTGCGCCTGCACTGCGATGCCGCTGCCGCTGCCGCTGCGGCGCGATGCAAGGCGTGGCAGATGTCCGGAAGCGCCCGCGAAGCTGAAGGCTTAACACCCGCAGGCGCAGAATGACTGCCGGCAAGCTCCACCGCGACGTGGCGAGCTAGGATGGCCGCTTGACACGCAAACCCTGGGCGGTCACGAGTAAAGTGAGTAACATGTCACACTTAACGGATGCGCGAACCGCCTACCATGCACGGGCGGAATTTGGGGCCGCGTCTGTTTTTTCTCGTTCGAAAATTTTCACGCCTGCAGAGGCGGGGAGCCTTTGCGCATGACTTTTCAGCCCAGTCCGTCGGGACACCCGGGCCGTGACCAACGCTTGCTCGAGCAGGCCCACGACGTGTTCGTGCCGGCGCTCGCGCAGGTTTTTGCTGCTGCAGTTGCGCATTTCGACGATGTGCTGTTCGACCGTGCCGAATCCGCTGGCGCGTCGCAGTTGCTGTTTCTCGATGGCATGCGCGAATTGCGCCGCAAGCGCGAAGAGGTCGCCCGCCAGTTCCGCCAGCAGCTGGAAGACGGCTGGCAGGCGTTGGTGCTCGGCACGCCGTTGTCGGCCGAAGTGGTGCTGGCCGGCGACATGGGCAGCGGCCCGCTGAGCCTGGTGCCCGAGCACGTGCTCGAATCGCGGCTGGCTGTGCGCAATCTGGCCACGGTGCTGTTGCGCGATTTCAAACAGGTGCTGGCACGGGTGGACCGCCGCCTGGGCTGGATCGCCGGCGGGCTGGAGCTGATGGCCGACACCAACCCGATTGGCCCCGAACATCTGGGTGTGGCGATCCACGAAGCCTTCGCCACCTGCGATCTGGCGCCGGAAGTGCGACTGGTGCTGATCAAGCTGTGCGAGCGCGATCTGGCCGAGCCGATCGGCAAGTTGTACGCACGCCTGGACGAAACCCTGGCCAAGGCCGGGGTGATGCCGGAAATTTCACAGGCCAAGCGCGCGCCGCCGCGCATGCAGCCGCGTGGCGAAACGCCGGAAGAGCGCGCCCAGGTCGAGGCGCAGGGCGGTCACGCCGAGGTAGGTGGCGACGATCAGGGTGATCAGTACGCACCGGCCTGGGCCAACCGTTTCCTTGACCGTTGGGCGCATAGCCGCGGCCGCATGCAGGCTGCGACGCAGCGCGGGCATGCCGATGGTGGCGGGGCTGGCGGCATGGACGGTGAGGCCGACCATCCCGGCGGTAGCCAGGGCATGCTGCTCGAGGCGCTGCACGAGTTGCTGCAACAGACCCGCAGCGTGCGCGACACCGCCGCTTCTGCCGCCACCGTCGCGGTGGGGCAGCAACGCCCGTTGAGCCAGCGCGAAATGATGTCGGTGCTGTCGCTGTTGCAGGCCACACCCAGCGCGACGCTGCAGGCGGCCATCGGCGACGACACCGAATCGCTTGCGCAGCGATTGAAGAACGAGGTGCTTTCCAGCGCCACGCGGCTGGGCGTGGACCCGGCCACTGCAAAGCTCGACCCGATGGACGAAGACGCCATCGACCTGGTCGGCATGCTGTTCGATGTGATGCTGGACGAGCGCGATCTGGAAAATCGCTCGCGCGAAATGATCGGCCGCCTGGTGGTGCCGTTCGTCAAGGTCGCGCTGCTGGACCGCAAGATGTTCGTGCAGAAGACCCACCCCGCGCGGCGCCTGCTCAACTCGCTGGCCGAGGCCTGCGAAGGCAACAACGGCGACAGCGCTGCCGAGCGCGTGCTGATGGGCAAGGTCGAAGAGATCGTCGACCGCCTGGTGGCCGAATTCAACGAGAACCTGGCGATCTTTCTCACCCTGGAGGAAGAATTCCGCGACTTCCTGTCGCAGCACCGGCGCCGGGTGGAAATTGCCGAGCGTCGTGCTACCGAGACCCAGCGCGGGCAGGAAAAGCTCGAACTGGCGCGCAGCCGCGCGCTGTCGGAACTGGAGCAGCGTGCCCCCGAAGACGCGGGCCTGCCCAAGGCGGTGGACGACTTCCTGCGCCAGCCGTGGCTGCATCACCTGACCATGGCGATCCTGCGCGACGGCGAGGAAGGTCCCGGCACCATCGAGGCCCTGGCGCTGGCCGACGGCGTGCTGGAAGAACTGGCCGAAGCGCGCCGCCATATCGTCGGCAAGCCATGGCTGCAGGTGTGGCAGCCGGCGCTGCACCGCGTGTTCGCCAGCGTAGGCCTGCACGGGGATGCGGTGGTGGTGGCGATCACCGCCTTGCACGACACCCTGCAGGCGATCGCCGAAGCGCGCCCGGAACTGGAAAAAGCCCTGCCGGAACTGCCGCAGGTCAATCTGCCGCCACCGGCTGCCGAAAGCGTCAGCGTGGTGCTAGGTGCCGAAGCGGTCGCGCAGAGCATCGACAGTGCCGACGCCGAACGTTTCCGCGCGATGGATATCGGCACGTGGCTGGATTTTGTCGACAAGGACGGCAAGGTGCAGGCCGGCAAGCTGTCGTGGGTGAGCCCGATTTCGCAGCGCCTGCTGTTCGTCAATCGACGTGGCGTGCGTTTCTGCGTCGCCTCGCCGGAAGAACTGGCGGTGATGGTGCGCCTGGGCCGCCTGCGCGAGCACATCAACGACGGCGCTTTCGACAGCGCCATGCAGGGTGTGATCGATCGTCTGGATCCGTTGCAGAACAACAGCACGGTGCACTGAGCGGTCCCACGCGCATGGGGAGCCGCTGCGGCGTCCGTAGACATGTGGCACGCGCGCGCTGCACTGGCGTCGTTGCCGGTACCGCCGGCAGTGGCGCCGCGCTCTGCTAGCATCGCCGCGACTGGGCGCAAGACCGGAGCAACGCATGGCTGTGCAGGTGCTGGTGCTGAAAGAACGGGCCGCTGGCGAACGCCGCGTGGCCGCGACGCCGGAAACGGTCAAGAAACTGGTCGCGCTCGGTGCCGGCGTGTGGATCGAGTCGGGGGCCGGCCTGGCCAGCAGCATGGACGATGCCGCGTATCTGCAGGCCGGTGCGCAGCTTGCCGGCGCCGACGCCGTGGCACAGGCCGAGATGGTGCTGTGCGTGCAGGCGCCCTCTACCGGGACCTTGCTTGGCTGCAAACCGCACACGGTGGTGATCGGCATGCTGGCGCCGGACACGGATCCGGCGCGCGCGCAGGCCTTTGCCGCGCGGCAATTGATCGCGTTTGCCCTGGAGCGCCTGCCGCGCACCACGCGCGCGCAATCGATGGATGTGTTGAGCTCGCAGGCCGGCATGGCCGGCTACAAGGCGGTGCTGATTGCCGCGCAACTGGCGCCGCGCTTTTTTCCGATGCTGACCACTGCGGCCGGCACCATGCGCCCGTGCAAGGTGTTGGTGATCGGTGCGGGCGTGGCCGGCCTGCAGGCGATCGCAACGGCCAAACGGCTGGGCGCGCAGGTGGAAGGCTTCGATGTGCGGCCGGAAACGCGTGAGCAGATCGCCTCGCTGGGTGCGCGATTTCTGGACCTGGGCGTGAGCGCTGCCGGCGAAGGCGGCTACGCGCGCCAGCTCAGCGACGACGAACGCGCCGAACAGCAGCGCCGTTTGGCCGAACATCTCACAGGTGTGGATGTGGTGGTGTGCACCGCAGCGGTTCCGGGCCGGCCGGCGCCGAAGATCGTGACCACCGAGATGGCGCGTGGCATGCGCGCCGGCAGCGTGATCGTGGATCTGGCGGCGGAAACCGGCGGCAATTGCGCGGCCACCCGCCCGGGCGAAACGTATGACCTCGACGGCGTGGTCATCGCTGGCCCGCTCAATCTGGCCAGCCAGGGCGCAGTGCAAGCCAGCGAGATGTTCGCGCGCAACGTGTACGCCTTCGCCGCCTTGTTGATCAAGGACCGTGCGTTGACGCTCGACTGGGACGATGAGTTGCTGGCGAAGACGCGGTGGTCGGCGCCGGCGCCGACCACCGCGTAGGCGTCGCAGAAAGTTCGGTGCGTGCAATGCGGCAAGGGCAGCACGATGCGCATCGCGAGCCGTCGTCGGTCCGGCGCTGAAGAGCGCTCTTTCAAGCAGGTTGAGATTTGGCGCGGTCAGGGATTTCGTGGTTGTCCTTGCGACCAGCGACGCCACCGATGCCAGCACGGGTGCTGGCATGCATCTGGTTGCCGCGACGTCATGCAGCTGCGTGCGCTACACACACTTACGCGGCCGCGCGCGCGGGGTGCGCAGGGTGCGCGTCGCTGCAGCGACTGGCCCTGGCATGCTGCAAGATGCCAAGCGCGACGGCTGGATCATATCCAGCGCCCATCGCAACCCTGCGCGGCGCCTGAGCAAACGCAATCCGCTGCTGCGACCGCTGCGCAGTGCTGGGAAACGTCAGTCCTCCACCGGCGGATGCTCGCGCAACCAAGCGCTGCGCTCGGCCGGGCTCATCTTCTGCCAGCGTTGCTGCAGTTCGTTGCGCTGTTGCGGGTTGAGCGTGCGCATGCGGTCGAACAAGGCCTTGGCCTCGCGGCGTTGCTCCGGACTCATGTTGCGGAAGCGGTCCATGCCGGCCTTGGCCTGCTTGCGCTGCTCGGGCGTCATGTCCAGCCAGCGGCGGGCGTGCCGGTACATCCTGGGACGTTCTTCGGGCACGTCGTTCCAGCGCTCGCGCAGCGCATCGATCATGACCTGGCGCTGCTGCTTGGTCAGTTGGTCCCACTCGGGCATGGGCGTCTCGTCACGCGGACCTTGGCCGCGTGGGCCAGGCGCGTCCATGGGCGGACCCGGGGGAGGAGGTCCGGGTGGGCCGTCCTGAGCCAGCGTGGAGGCGCATGGCCCGGTGCACAGCAACAGGGTCAACAGCAGGCGGGTGGTGTGGGTCATCGTGCTTATTCCATGGCCAGGGCGGTGTCGGAGCCGAGCCAGACATACAGGTCCGGGTTCTGGGCCAGCAGGTCGTCTGTCTCGGTGGTGGCGCTGGTGCTGGCAACCGGCGAGGTCGGCGCGGTGCCAGAGGAGACGCTTTGGCTCGGATGCAGCTGCAGGCCGATGCCGATCGCCAGCAGGCCCGAGCACGCGGTGGCCAGCAACCAGTAGCCACGTCGGCTGCGCGTCGGGGCCGCGGCGTGGCGGGCCTGGCGCAGGCGCGCCAGGGTTTGCGGCGGCAGGCTGGTCAGCGCGGTGGCGTGCAGCTGGCGCAGCTGCGCATCCAGCCGGGCGGTGTCGTGGGAGCGGTTCACAGGAAATCCTCGAACTGTTTTTGCAACGCGTCGCGCGCGCGCGACAGGTGGGTTTTGACCGAGCCTTCGGAGCAGCCCATCGCCTTGGCAGTGGTGGCCACGTCCAGGTCCTCGAGCACGCGCAGGGTGAAGGCTTCGCGCTGGCGCGCCGGCAATGTGCGCAATGCATCGACCAGCCGTTGGTAGGCCTGTCGATGCTGTTGTTCGTCGACCGGTCCGGTGCCGGGGTCGGCCCAGTCGATCGGACCTTCGTCGTCGGCGCGCTCGGCCGGTGCCCAGAACTTCAGACGAAAGCTGCGTCGCCGCTGCAGGTCGATGATGCGGCTGCGCAGGATGCTCCAGAACAGCGGCGTCCATTCCTCGGCCGGCCGTTCGCGGTAGCCCAGCAGCTTCACCATGGCGTCCTGCACGGCGTCCAGCGCATCTTCGCGGTGCCGCAATCCGGCCTCGGCAAAACGGAAGGCACGCGGCCCGATGCCGGCCAGAAATGCATCCAGCGACACCGGTGCGGTGGCGGCCGGTGCGGTAGCTTGCGGATCGAAAGGAGTTCCCACCAGCACAGCGTAGCTTCCGCGGAGACGATACGACGTCAACGGGCGAGCGCGGATTCGGTTGACAGGCGCCCGCACGGGCGTGGCGTGGGTATGATCGGCGGGCCGCACCGGCCAGTGGAGCCAGAGACGATGAGCGACGGATTCGTAGCGCTGTACATCTTCATGCTGGCGGCCATCGCCGGCCATGTGATCATCTCGCGGGTGCCGGTGATCCTGCATACGCCGCTGATGTCCGGTTCCAACTTCATCCACGGCATCGTGTTGATCGGGGCGATGGTGGTGCTGGGGCATGCCGACACCACACTGGAAAAAGCTCTGGGATTTGTCGCAGTGGCGCTGGGCGCGGGCAACGCAGCGGGCGGTTATGTGGTGACCGAGCGAATGCTGGAGATGTTCAAGTCCAGCAAGAAGCCGCCGGGCGGGGATGCGCCATGAACGTGTCTATTGCCCAATTGCTGTCGTGGCTGGTGAAGTCGAGCTATCTGGTGGCAGCGACCTTGTTCCTGCTCGGCCTGCAGCGCATGGCCTCTCCATTGAGCGCGCGCAGCGGAATCCGCTGGGCCGGGCTGGGCATGTTGATCGCCACCGTGGCCACGTTCTTCCTGCCCGAGCTGCACAACGTGCCGCTGATCCTGGCGGCATTGGCGATCGGCACCGGCGTGGCGTGGGGGTCGGCCAGGAAGGTCGCCATCACCGACATGCCGCAGATGGTGGCGCTGTACAACGGCATGGGCGGCGGCTCGGCGGCGGCGATCGGTGCAGTGGAGCTGCTGCGGTTTTCGTTCTTCGCCAATCGCGACACGGCGCACTGGAGCGCGCAGGCGATTGCGCAGCTGGCGGCGCGGCAGCCGGACACCACCACGGTGGTGCTGGCGGTGATCGGTTCGGCGATCGGGGCGGTGTCGCTGTCGGGGTCGGTCATCGCGTGGGCCAAGCTCGACGGCCGGCTGGACCGGCGGGTGACCTTCCCCGGTCAACAGGTGTTCAATCTGGTGGTGGCCGTGGCGGTGCTGGCCCTGGCCGTCTGGGCGGCGAGCAGTCTGCAGCCGTTGGCGATCATTGCGTTCTTCGTGGTGGCGTTGGCCTTGGGCGTGCTGATGACGCTACCGATCGGCGGTGCCGACATGCCGGTGGTGATTTCGCTCTACAACGCGTTTACCGGGCTGGCGGTGGCGTTCGAGGGCTATGTGCTCGGCAATGAGGCATTGATCATCGCCGGCATGATGGTCGGCGCCGCCGGCATCTTGCTGACGCGGTTGATGGCCAAGGCGATGAATCGGCCGATCGGCGGCGTGCTGTTTTCCAACTTCGGCGGTGGCGGGCAGGCGCAGGAAATCAGCGGTGTGCAGAAGCCGATCGAGGCCGGCGATGTGGCGGCGATGATGGCCTTTGCCGAGCGGGTGGTGATCGTGCCCGGCTATGGCATGGCAGTGGCGCAGGCACAGCACAAGATCTGGGAGCTGGCGCAGCGCTTGATGGCGCGCGGGGTCAAGGTGAAGTTTGCGATCCATCCGGTCGCCGGGCGCATGCCCGGGCACATGAACGTGCTGCTGGCCGAGGCCGGTGTGCCCTACGATCTGATCGCCGACATGGACGACATCAATCCGGAATTTGCCAGCACCGACGTGTCGTTGGTGATCGGTGCCAACGACGTGGTCAATCCGGTTGCCAAAACCGATCCGGCCAGCCCGATCTACGGCATGCCGATTCTGGACGTGGTCAATTCGCGCAACACGGTGGTGATCAAGCGCGGCAAGGGGACGGGCTTTGCAGGCATCGAGAATGCGCTGTTCTACGCCGACAACACGCGCATGTTGTACGGCGATGGAGCAGAAGCCGCTGGTGCGCTGGTGAGCGAATTGAAAGCGCTGGATGGCGGCGGGCATTGAGTGCTGGTGTGTCGTCAGGCGCGCTCGGATGCTTGAGGCAACGCACGGTCGGTCGTGTCCTGTTGCGTTACAGGGGGGCGCTTACACGTGCGGATCAACGCCAGGGTTAGTCGAAGGCGCGGTGCCCTCACCGCTTGCGGGACACGCCGTCAATCCGTGCCTGGAGGCTCGATGGCGGCATCGATGCCGCCAACGGTCCCGCAATCGGCCAGGGCACCGCGCCAGACAGTTTGCTGATTGCCTCGTTCAAGAACAAAGGCACCGGGTTGGACAGTTTGCGAGCTGCTCTTTTGAACGCTACGCACCCCGACCAACGTGACTGGTCCTTGCCCGCCCACCGTCGCGGGACCCTTGGCGGCATGGATGCCGCCAAGGAGCTTACAAGGACGTACTTGCAGCGTGGCTCGCGATGGTGGGCGGGCACGGATCCTGCGGCAAACGCGCAGCGCTTTCCGATGTATCTCTGATGGGAGCGATGGCGCTTGACGAGCACCGGCGCTCGAATCTGTGCAGCTGACGCGTCAGCTTCAACGACGTGCGATGTTGGCTACTGAAACAATCGCGCCTGGCTCAACGCGCCGCCCACCACGCCACCAACAGTGCGGCGGCGTAGCACAGCAAGTCGAAGCCGTTGTTGGCCAGTTGCAGCAGCGTCCAGGCCAGGCCGGTGCCCATCTTCTGTGCCGAGGTCCACGGGTCCAGGCCCAGCGGTCCGCCCAGTTGCGCCGAGGCGATGCCCCAGTTGGCGCCCGCGATGATCAGCGCCGTCGCCACCATGGCCACGCCGATGCGCAGGCGGCCTGCATGCAGGGTGCCCAGGCGCAGCATCCAGACGATCTCCAGTGCTGCGACCACGGCCATCCAGCCGGCCTGGTTGCCCAGGGCCAGGGCGATGAGCAGCCAGGCGATGAGGGCGGTGACGCATCCCAGCAACAGGAGCGGGGGCCAGAGCCAGTGGGCCGTTCTGGCGGATGCGGTGGTGGGCGGCATTGGAGCTCCTGACAGTGCGCACATGATAGAGCGCGCGCCGGCGTTTGCGACGCACGCCACGCCACGACAGTGCGGCTGATGGAATGCAGCGTCGTTCCCGGCTGGCGCGGTGGCCGGCGGCGGTGGCGTCGTGGTCGGCTAGAATGGCCGACTTGCGCGCGACCTGCGCGGCCCCATATCCAGCCCATGTATTCCCGTAGCAGCGAACCCGTCCAGTTCGAACGCGATTGCGATGCCGTCATGGTGCCGCAGGGCGATTCGGTGACCCTGCCCGCAGGCAGTTACGGCTATATCACCCAGGCGCTGGGTGGCAGCTATACCGTCTTTGTCGAAGGCAATCTGTTCCGCATTGCCGGCAAGGACGGCGATGCGATCGGCAAGGAGCCGCCGCCGGGGCTGGAACTGCCCGCCAATGCCAGCGACGAAGAGGTGGAAGCGCTGGTGTGGCAGCAGCTGCGCACCTGTTTCGACCCGGAAATTCCCTTCAATATCGTCGATCTGGGCCTGGTCTACGAGGCGGTGGTCAGCCATCGCGAGGAAGACGACCAGCGCCGGGTCGACGTCAAGATGACCCTGACCGCGCCCGGTTGCGGGATGGGCGAAATCCTGGTCGACGATGTGCGCAGCAAGGTCGAGATGATCCCGACCATCGCCGAGGCCGACGTCGAGCTGGTGTTCGACCCGCCGTGGGGCCGGCATATGATGTCCGAAGCGGCCCGTCTCGAGACCGGCATGCTCTGATCGTCACGCGCCATGTCCACGATGTGGCGCTGCGTCCTTTCGCCCGCCATACAGGAATCTCCCGGTGTCCGTGTCCTTCGCTTCCACCCGTTCTCCGTCGCCGCGCAGCGCCGACGAATTGTCCGTGATCCTGGCCGCACCCGGTTTCGGGCTGCATTTCACCGACCACATGGTCGCCATCTCCTGGAACAACGAGCAGGGCTGGCACGACGCGCAAGTGCGCGCGTACGGCCCGCTGCAGCTGGATCCGGCAGCGTCGGTGCTGCATTACGGCCAGGAGATCTTCGAAGGCATCAAGGCCTACCGGCACGCCGACGGCTCGATCTGGACCTTCCGTCCGCAAGCCAACGGCGAGCGCCTGCAGCGGTCGGCGCGCCGTCTGGCGCTGCCGGAATTGCCGGTGGACCTGTTCGTCGAATCGCTGCGTCAGCTGGTCGCCGTGGACGGCAATTGGGTGCCGTCGGCGCCGGAGACCAGCCTGTATTTCCGCCCGTTCATGATTGCCGATGAGGCCTTCCTGGGCGTGCGTGCGGCGCACAAGGCGTCGTACTACGTGATCGCCAGCCCGGCCGGCCCGTATTTCGCCAAGGGCGTGGCACCGGTATCGATCTGGTTGTCCACCGAGTACGCACGTGCGGCCAAGGGCGGCACCGGTGCGGCCAAGTGCGGCGGCAACTACGCCGCCTCGCTGTTGCCGCAGCAGAAGGCCTATGCCCAGGGCTGCTCGCAGGTGTTGTTCCTGGACCCGGTGGAAGGCAAGTACGTCGAAGAACTCGGTGGCATGAACGTGTTCCTGGTCTACAAGGACGGCACGTTGGTGACCCCGGAACTGTCCGGCAGCATCCTGGAAGGCATCACCCGCGACAGCATCCTGCAACTGGCCCGCGACCGTGGCATGCAGGTGATCGAGCGCAAGGTCGCCATCGACGAATGGAAGCAGGGCGTGGCCTCGGGCGAGATCACCGAGGTGTTTGCCTGCGGTACCGCGGCGGTGGTGACCCCCATCGGCGAGCTGAAGGGCGAGGGGTTCGCGGTGGGCGATCTGTCCGCGCCGGCGGGCGAGGTGACCATGTCGCTGCGCCAGGAACTGACCGATATCCAGTACGGCCGCGTGCCGGACCGCCACGGGTGGTTGGTGCGTTTGTCGTAAGCAGACATATTCGTCAAACAAGGGCCTCCGTGTGTCAGCACGGGGGCCTTTTTGTTTGCGCAACAGCAAAAAGACCCTTTTTCGCCTGGGAACCGGTCGAATTCAGCATGAGTCAAGTGTGATTGAAGTCACGCAATGACATTTTGATTTCGAAAATTACCAACTCCGTATTGTCCAGTTCGGTTTCTTTGGGATAGGTTCGCTGAACGGATCGATAACAGGGGCGGTCCGGGGCACTGGGCCAGTCGCCATCGCGACGGTTTCGGAACTACCGCTTCGGCGGTTCTCTTGACTGGAAGGGAATTCGATGTCTAACGCGTCGTTTCGTCCGCGCCACCGTGCGCTCTGCATCCTGGGTGCTTCGGCACTTACCTCGCTGTTGCTGGCAACGCCGGCATTTGCCGGCGATGTCTACCTGGGTGGCCTGGCCACCGCGCAGACCCACCAGAAGTTCATCGTGACCTACAAGGACGGCAGTAGCGCCCTGAGCAGCCCCAGTGTGTTGACCACCTCGTTGCGCACCGCTGCACGTGCGTTGCCGGCCAAGGCCGGCAAGCCGCTGGGCCTGAACAGCGTGCGTCGTCTGGCCGTGGGACCGGAGCTGATTCAGGCCGACCGCGCGCTGGATCGCGCCGAAGCCGAAACCCTGATGCGCCAGCTGGCCGCCGACCCCAACGTGCAAAGCGTGGAAGTGGACCAGATGCTGTACCCCACGCTGACCCCCAACGACAGCCGCCTGTCCGAGCAATGGGCCTTCGGCACCACCAACGCCGGGCTCAACATCCGCCCGGCCTGGGACAAGGCCACCGGTGCCAACGTCGTGGTTGCGGTGATCGACACCGGCATCGTCAGCCACCCCGACCTCGACGCCAACATCCTGCCCGGCTACGACTTCATCAGCGATGCCACCGCCGCGCGCGACGGCAATGGGCGCGACAACAATCCTGCCGACGAAGGCGACTGGAACTCGACCAGTGGGTGCGCCACGTCCAATTCCAGCTGGCACGGCACCCATGTCGCCGGCACGGTGGCGGCGGTGACCAACAACACCACCGGCGTGGCCGGTACCGCGTTCAACGCCAAGGTGGTGCCGGTCCGCGTGCTGGGCCGTTGCGGCGGTTCGCTGTCGGACATCGCCGATGCCATCATTTGGGCCTCCGGCGGCACCGTCAGCGGTGTGCCGGCCAATCCCAACGCGGCCGAAGTCATCAACATGTCGCTGGGCGGCGGTGGCACCTGTTCGTCCACGATGCAGAGCGCAATCAACGGCGCCGTCTCGCGCGGTACCACGGTGGTGGTGGCGGCCGGCAACAGTGCCGCCAACGTGTCCGGTTCGTTGCCGGCCAACTGCGCCAACGTGATCGCAGTGGCGGCCACGACCTCGGCCGGTGCCAAGGCCAGCTATTCCAACTACGGCAGCGGGATCGACGTCTCCGCGCCAGGGTCGGGGATCCTGTCCACGCTCAACAGCGGTACCACCACGCCGGGCAACGCCAGCTACGCTTCGTACAACGGCACCTCGATGGCGGCGCCGCATGTGGCCGGCGTTGTTGCCCTGGTGCAGTCGGTGGCGCCCACCACGTTGACGCCTGCCGCAGTGGAAACACTGCTGAAGAACACCGCACGCGCCTTGCCGGGCGCCTGTTCGGGCGGTTGCGGTGCGGGCATCGTCGATGCCGATGCGGCAGTGACGGCGGCCATCGCCGGCAGCAGTGGCGGTGGTGGTGGCGGAACCGGCAACACCTTGACCAACGGCACGCCGGTGACCGGCCTGGGTGCAGCCACGGGCGCGGAGTTGAACTACACCATCACGGTGCCGGCCGGCAGCGGCACGCTGACGGTGACCACCAGCGGCGGCAGCGGCGATGCAGACCTCTACGTGCGGGCCGGTAGCGCGCCCACCGACACCGTCTATGCCTGCCGTCCGTATCTCGATGGCAATGCCGAAACCTGCAACATCACTTCGCCGTCGGGAACCTATTACGTGCGGATCAAGGCTTACAGCACGTTCTCCGGCGTGACCCTGACCGCCAGCTACTGACGCTGGATCGCTGCACGCGTTCCCTGGCATGACCGCCAGGGAACGCGCCTTCCTCGCTTCAACCCCATCTGCGATACCTCGCCCAGGTCTGCCGTTTCGGCAGGCGCAGGCGACGTGTTGCCGCTTGGCCGGAATGGACACCGGCCAGTCGCCCCGACGGGCCTGGCGCCCGTGCAGTTCCGGCTCCGAACCGCAGCGTGCGGCAACGAGCCGGCCCTCTCGCCGCAGCTGCGGTACCTCTCCAATAAGGAACGATCGATGTCCAATGTGTCGCAACGTCGTGCGCCCACGCGCGCGCTGGTAGTCCTGGGTGTTTCCGCGCTGACCTCGCTGCTGGCCGTGCCGGCGTTTGCCGGTCAGGTCAATCTGTCCGGGTTGGACTCGCAGCCCACCCTGGACCGCTTCATCGTCAAATACAAAGACGGTTCCAGTGCGGCGGTTAGCCCGACCTCGATGCGCGCATCGCTCAATTCGGTTGCCGGTGCGATGCCGGCACGCGCCGGCCGTGCGCTGGGCCTGAACCACGTGCGCCGCACGGCGCTGGGTTCGGAAGTGCTCAAGACCGACCGTGGCCTGGACCGCGCCGACGCCGAAACCCTGATGCGCCGCATCGCCGCCGACCCTAGCGTGGACTACGTGGAAGTCGACCAGATCATGTACCCGGTGCTGACTCCCAACGACACGCGCCTGTCCGAACAGTGGGGCTTCGGTACCTCTTCCTCCAGCATCAACGTACGCCCGGCCTGGGACACCGCCACCGGCACCGGCGTGGTGGTGGCCGTGATCGACACCGGCATCACCAGCCATCCGGACCTCAACGCCAACGTGCTGCCGGGCTACGACTTCATCAGCGATGCCACGCGTGCACGCGACAACAACGGGCGTGACAGCAATCCGGCCGACCAGGGCGACTGGACCACGGCCGGCCAGTGCGGCAGCGGTACGTCGGCCGCCAATTCCAGCTGGCACGGCACCCATGTGGCCGGCACCATCGCGGCGGTCACCAACAACAGCACCGGCGTGGCCGGTACCGCGTTCAACGCGCGCATCGTGCCGATTCGTGCGCTGGGCGCATGCGGCGGCGCGACCTCCGATATCGTCGATGCGATCGTGTGGGCCTCGGGTGGCACCGTGTCCGGCGTGCCGGCCAATGCCAACCCGGCCGAAGTGATCAACATGTCGCTGGGCGGCAGCGGCAGCTGCTCGAGCAGTTACCAGAACGCCATCAACAGCGCGGTGTCGCGCGGCACCACCGTGGTGGTGGCGGCCGGCAACAGCAATGCCAACGTGGCCAACTTCACCCCGGCCAGCTGCGCCAACGTGATTTCGGTGGCATCGATCACCTCGGCCGGCGCGCGTTCGAGCTTCTCCAACTACGGCACCGGCATCGATATCTCCGCGCCGGGTTCGGCGATCCTGTCGACCTTGAACAGCGGCACCACCACGCCGGGTTCGGCCAGCTACGCCAGCTACAACGGCACCTCGATGGCGGCCCCGCACGTGGCCGGCGTGGTGGCGCTGGTGCAGTCGGTCGCCAGCCGTCCGCTGACGCCTGCGGCGGTGGAAACGCTGCTGAAGAACACCGCACGTCCGCTGCCGGGCGCCTGCTCGGGCGGCTGCGGCGCGGGCATCGTCAACGCGGCCGGCGCGGTCAGCCAGACCCCGTAAACCTGCGCCGACGACCGCGATGCCGGCGCGATGCCGGCAATGCGTCGGGTCTTTTCCGACGCCGGTGTCGGTGCTTTGAAACCTGCACTGCCCCGCTCTACGCGGGGCAGTGTGCGTTCGGGAAGCGGTAATGGCCGCACCGCCGGCCAGGGCCGCCAGCGCTGGCTGAATGAAGCGCGTGCCAGCACGGCATGGCTGCCTTCAGTGCGCCCGGTAGCACGCCGATAGCCAGCCCACGTGAGGCATGCAACATCTGCATGCACGCGCAACGGGCACGGCGCAGCGCAGTGGCTTCAGTGCGTTGCCAACCGGGTTGCAAGATCCTTGGGGAGGGATGGAGTCATGCCGTATCACTCAGTGGGCGCACTGCGCCGCGTTGCATTCGTCTGTGCGTTGTCCTGCACGTTTCATGCCGCCGCTGGCGAGGTCAGTCTGCAAGGATTGAATTCCAGCAGCACCCATCAGCGCTTCATCGTCAGCTACAAGAACAGCGTCGGCAGCGGCCGGGCGACCGGGTTGTCTGCGCCATGGGGCGACATCGCGCGTGCCGTGCCGCAAGCGCGCGGGAAGGCGCTGGGCCTGTCGGCCACGCGCCGGCTCAGTGGCGGGCCGATGTTGCTGGTGGCCGACCGCAAGCTGGACCGCCTGGATTCGGAAAGCCTGATGCGGCGCCTGGCCGCCGACCCGGCGGTCAAACGCGTGGAAGTGGACATCCTGATGCGGCCACTGCTGGTTCCCAACGACCCCGGCGTGCCGCAGCAGTGGGCGATGGGCGCGACCGCCGCCAGCCTCAACATCCGTCCGGCCTGGGACCGTTCCACCGGCAAGGGCATCGTGGTGGCAGTGATCGACACCGGCATCACCAATCATCCGGACCTGGCAGCCAATGTGCTGCCCGGCTACGACTTCATCGTTGATCCGGCCACGGCGCGCGATGGCACGGCGCGCGATGCGAACGCGGCCGACCAGGGCGACTGGGCCGCGGCCAACGAATGCGGGCCCGGAGCGTCGGCGTCCAATTCCAGTTGGCATGGCACGCATGTGGCCGGCATCGTGGCGGCGGTGGGCAACAACGCGGTGGGCGTGGTCGGTACCGCGTTCAACGCCAGGATCCTGCCGTTGCGGGTGCTGGGCCGCTGCGGCGGCTACATGTCCGATATCGCCGATGCGATCGTGTGGGCGTCCGGCGGCAAGGTCTCCGGCGTGCCGACCAACCCCAATCCGGCCACGGTGATCAATCTGTCCTTGGGCGGTACGGGCACCTGCTCGGCGACGTTGAACAACGCCATCACCGCAGCGGTCACGCGCGGCAGCGCGGTGGTCGTGGCCGCCGGCAACAGCAATCTGGACGTCTCCACCAGCGTGCCGGCCAATTGCGCCAACGTGATCGCTGTGGCGGCCACCACCTCGGCCGGCGCCAAGGCCGGCTTCTCCAACTTCGGCAAGGGCGTGGATATCGCCGCGCCCGGGCAATCGATCGTGTCCACGCTCAATACCGGCACCACGGCACCGGGCAATGCGGCATATGCGGTGTACAGCGGCACCTCGATGGCGGCGCCGCATGTGGCTGGTGTGGTGGCGTTGATGCAGTCGGTGGCCCTGAATCCGCTGCCGCCGGCAACGGTGAAAGCCCTGCTCAAGGCCAGCGCGCGGCCCATGCCGGTCGCCTGCACGCAGGGCTGCGGGGCAGGGCTGGTGAATGCCGATGGCGCGGTGGCGGCGGTGATCGAGTCGACCACCTTGGCCAGGAATGTGGCACGCACCGGGCTGAGCGCAGCGCTTTCCGACTCGCTGTATTACCAGGTCAATGTGCCGGCCGGCACACGTTCGCTCAAGGTCACGCTCGCCGGTGGCAGCGGCAATGCCGACCTTTCGGTACGGGCCGGTGCGTTACCGACCGACGCCGCGTACAGCTGCCGCAGCGTGTTGCCGGGCAATGGCGACAGCTGCACGCTGGCCGCGCCGGCCGCGGGCGTCTATTACGTGCGCTTGAAGGCAACGCTGGGCTTTTCCGGCGTCAGTGTCACGGCAGCGTATTGAGTGGTGCCGGCGCGGCGTCGTTGCCGTGCCGAAACACGCGACATGGTGTTGTGGTGCGGCAGTGGTGCATGGGTGAAGTGCGAAGACACTGGCGGAAGATCGAAATACGCAAGCGGTCCGTCGAGAGGCATCGCGTGAGTTAAGTCCCAAACGCGTCACGCGCATGCCAAGCGGCATGCGCGCATTGCGTCTACGCGTTCACTCGCACAGCGCGCAAGCGCGTGCGGCGAGTGCATGCACCAGTTGGGTGCCGGGCAATTCCAGCAGCAGTCCGCGCTGGCCGGCGTTGATCCACAGCGCCGGTGCGTCCAGCGCGGTGATTTCGACCAGCACCGGCGCCTGCCGTTGCTGGCCGAGCGGGCTGATACCGCCGACCTTGTAGCCGGTGCGCCGTTCGGCATCGGCCACGTCCATCATGCGTGCCGACTTGCCACCGTAGGCGCTGGCCAGTTTTTTCAACGACACCCGGCGGTCGCATGGAATCACCACGCACACCGCCTTGTCATCAACCCATGCCATCAATGTCTTCAACACGGCATGCGGCGGCAGGCCCAACGCATGTGCGGCCTGCAATCCCTTCGCATCGGCATCGGCCTGATAGTCGTAAGGATGCAGCACATAACCCACGCCGGCCGCGTCCAGTGCCTTGGTGGCGCGGGTGGCCTTGCTCATGCACTCAGACCGATTCGAAGCGGTTGGCGGCCACGTTCTTGCGCACTTTTTGCGGATTCCAGATGCGGCCGTTCATGGCGATATAAACACCCGACGGCAGCGATTGCACTGCGCCCACCGCGCAACCGATATTGAATTCGGCATCCGAGCCGCGAAAGCGCGCCGGATTCAAGGCGCCGGTCATCACGATGGTCTTGTCGGCGATCGTCTGCAGCACCTTGCCGGTTTCCACCATCGAATCGGTGCCGTGGGTGATCAACACGTGGCGGGTGGGCTGGGCGGCGATGGTGGCGCGGATCAGTTCGCGGTCGGCATCGGTGATGTGCAGCGAATCCTTGCGGATGATCGGAATCACCGAAAAACGAAACGTCACGCCCAGTTCTTTCAGAATCTGTCCGATCTGCGGGTCGCCGATCTGGTAGTCCGATTTGTCGTCGAAGTAGATCTTGTCGATCGTGCCACCGGTGGTGACGATCAGGAGGTCTTCCATTGCTGCGGATCCTGTAGGGCTAACGCGGCGCAGGCCGCGCGCGGGCCGCCATGATACCGCCCGGCCAGGGGGCTGGCAGTACGTTAGCCATCGCGATAGACCAGCGGGGGGCAAGACCGGCGCCTGGCTGCCGACTATGTGGCGGCGCTGCATCCGATTGAGATGGCCTGGCGCAGGCGCACGCCGACATGCCCAAGGGTGCCTGCATGTTCGAGGGCAGCGGGTGTCGTGCAGGCTGGCGTAGCCCTGCCCCTGGCGTGCTTGCGCCAAGTCAGCGTGCAACTGGAGTTGCCACTGAATGCGTTGCTTCAGCGTTGCCCGTGCCCAGCCTCCACATGCCGCAGCGCAAAACGCAGTGTGATCCACGCACCGCTCCGCTGCGCCGGGCGCGTGTGCTACGTCACGAACTCAATAAAGAGACATTACGGAAATTGACTTGACATTTGTGCGGTCGATAGTCGGCGAGCCGTCGGTACGCATGCCGTCGGCATTCCCTTCCCGGAGAGCCTCATGAACAGGTCCTTGTTGATGTTACGCGCACTTACCTGCGCGATGGCTGTGCTGCTGGCGGGCCATGCCGCTGCGCAGACGGTGACGATCACGCCCACGCAGACCTACCAGACGGTGCGCGGGTTCGGCGGCATGAATGGCGCCGGCTGGATCAACGACCTGACACCGGCGCAGGTGGATCTGGCTTACGGCAGCGGCACCGGGCAGATCGGGTTGTCGATCCTGCGCATGCGCATCGACCCCTCCAGCTCAGGCTGGGCCACCCAGGTGCCGACGGCAACGCGCGTGCATGCGCTGGGCGGGCTGGTGTTCGCAACCCCCTGGACGCCACCGGCTTACATGAAGTCCAACAACAGCCTGACCAATGGCGGCAAGCTGCTGACGAACTATTACGGCGCCTACACCCAGCATCTGCTGGATTTCGCCAATTACATGTCGGGCAAGGGCGCGCCGCTGTATGCGATTTCCCTGCAAAACGAGCCGGATTGGCACCCGGATTACGAATCGGCCGACTGGAGCAGCAGCGACTTCGTCAATTATCTCGTGAGCCAAGGCAGCAGGTTCGGCAGCCTCAAGGTCATCGTCGGCGAGTCGGTGGGGTTCAACTTCTCCATCACCGACCCGGTCCTCAACAACGCCACGGCCAATCAGGCCACCTCCATCGTGGCCGGCCATCTGTATGGCGCAAAGCCGCGCGACTATGCCTTGGCGCGTAGCAAGGGCAAGCAGGTGTGGATGACCGAGCATTACACCGACAACACCGATGGCAACGCATGGCCGTCGGCACTGGGAGTGGCCAGCGAACTGCACGCCAGCATGGCGGCCAATTTCAACGCTTACATCTGGTGGTACATCCGGCGTAGCTACGGGCTCATCAGCGAAAACGGCGCAGTGAGCAAACGCGGCTATGCAATGTCGCAGTTCGCACGCTTCGTGCGGCCAGGGTCGGTGCGCGTGGGCGCCACTGAACACCCGTACAGCGATGTCTCGGTGACCGCCTACCGCACGCCGGACAACAAGTTGGTGGTGGTGGCGGTCAACACCGGCAGCGGCCATCAGCGGCTGGACCTGACGCTGCCCTCCGGCACTGCCACGCAGTTCGCCAAATACAGCACCTCGAGCACGCTCAATGTCGGGTTCGGCGGCAACTACAGCGTGGTCAACGGCAAGACCTCGCTGTATGTCGACCCGCAGAGCGTGGCCACGCTGGTCGGAAACTGACAGCGGCCGCCGAAACGCCGCACGTCCTCGTCAGGTGGCGTGGACGGCGCGCTCGGGCCAGAGTGGAGGCTGTGCATGCCACCTGATCGCCGGCCGCGTTCGCCTGACGATGATCGAAGTTGGTGTCGTGGTTGCCTTGGGGTAGTCGCGGCTGACCACCTCGGCTAGCTGCATGCGCAGCTGCATCGCGCAGCTGCGCCTACGGTTTGATCGGCTCGCCGATCAACGTGGCGGGCGCTTCCTGCCCAAGCGCGCCGCCATGCCGGGACCACCTACCAGGCCCACCACGGCCAGGGCGAGCAGTAGTTCCATCCACGCCATTCCACGTGCCTGCGGCTGGCTCCAGGCGGCCATGACGCCGTGGCTGAACCAGCCCAGCGCAAACACACCGGCCCAGAAGCGCGCACGCGCGCTGCGCACTGCCAGTACACCGGTCAGCGCGGCCGGCAGCACGAACACGATGAGCGCGGCCAGTGGGCGCGGGTCGTCGTGGAACCACACCGCAAACAACGCCGCCAGCGCCAGCAGCGCAGCGCTCAGCAGCCAGTGCGTGGCGCGCACGCTCACGGGGTTGCCAGCCGCCGTGCGACATCGGCCACCCGGCGGCCCAGCGCACGCGCCAGCAGCGCTTCGTCCTCGCTCGGTTGCGGGTCGCCGCCAGCGCCGGAGACATGGCTGGCGCCATAGGGCGTGCCGCCACTGGTGGTATGGCTGAGCGCAGCTTCGGTAAACGGAATCCCCACGATCAGGCAACCGTGATGCAGCAGCGGCAGGTGCATCGACAGCAAGGTGGATTCCTGTCCGCCATGCATCGACGCGGTAGAGGTGAACACGCCAGCCGGTTTGCCGGCCAGGGTGCCACTGGCCCATTCGGCGCCCAGGCTGTCGAGGAAATGCTTCATCGGTGCGGCCATGTTGCCGAAGCGGGTGGGGCTGCCCAGCAGCAGGCCGCTGCAGTCGGCCAGATCGGCGCGGTCTACATAGGGCGCGCCCTCGTCCGGGACCGGCGGGGCGCTGGTCTGGGTGACCGCAGCCACCGGTGGGACGGTGCGCAGCCGCGCGCTCATGCCGGGCACTTCGCCGATGCCGCGTGCGATCTGCCGCGCCAGCCGCGCCACCGAACCGCCCCGGCTGTAATACAGCACCAGAATCTCCGCCATCGTGTCGTTGCCGCCTGTGTGAGTTGCCGCAGTATCGGCCAAGCCAGCCTGTTGCTGCACGCCGCAGCTGCGGCAAGGCCGCGATGACGGCGCATCGGGTACCCTTGCGCGATGTCGCGCGTGAACAAACTCCACCAATGGAAAGAACGTCTGCGCGACCGCGCGCGGACGGTGAGTTTCGGGCGCTTTCTGTGGCGCCGCTTCCTGGACGACCGGCTGTTCCAGGCCGCCGCCTCGCTGGCCTACACCACCGTGTTCGCGCTGGTGCCATTGGCGATCGTGGTATTCGGCGTGCTGTCGGCGTTTCCGGCCTTCAACGAGTGGAAGGACGCGCTGACCGACTTCATCTTCAACAATTTCGTGCCAGGCGCGGCGCGCTCGGTACAGAACTATCTCAATCGCTCGCTGGAAGACCTGGGCAAGTTCACCGTGGCCGGCATGGTCGCGCTGGTGGCCTCGTTGCTGATCACCCTGCACAGCATCGAACAAACCTTCAACAGCATCTGGCGGGTTGCCGCCGCCCGTCCCAAGGTGACGCGCTTCCTGATCTACTGGACGGTGCTGACGCTGGGCACGATGCTGGCTGCCGCCTCCATGGCGATGGCGGCCTACGTGTTCGCGCTGCCGCTGTTCCGCACCACCGAGGGCCAGTGGCTGGCCGAATTCGCCTGGCGGCTGGCGCCGATGGCGGTGGAGTTCGTGTGCATCGTGCTGATCTACCGGGTGGTGCCGCAGCACGTGGTGCGGCTGCGGCATGCGCTGCCGGGCGCGCTGCTGGCGGTGATCCTGATGGAAATCGTCAAATGGGGGTTTGGCTTTTACCTGGGTAATTTCCAGACCTACCAACGCATCTACGGCGCGCTGTCGGCACTGCCGATCCTGCTGTTGTGGATCTACCTGAGCTGGGTGTCGGTGTTGCTGGGCGCCTCGCTGGCCTCCTCGATGTCCGCCTTCCGCTACCAGCCCGAGGCCATGCGGCTGCCGCCGGGCTTTGAGATTTACGGCCTGCTGCGTCTGCTCGGCCGGTTCCGCCAGGCGCGCGTCCACGGCGATGGCCTGGACGAAGACCGCATCCTGGCGCTGGAGCCGATGCTCACCGACACGCTGATGCAGGAACTGCTGTGCGAGCTCAAACGCATCCGCCTGCTGCGTCGCGACGAGCGGGGGCAGTGGCTGCTGGCGCGCGATCTTGACGTGGTGCCGCTGGCCGAACTCTACGAAAACTGCCAGCTGCGCGTGCCGATCGAAGACCGCCCGTTGCCGTGCCGCGACGATGCCTACGGCCAGGCCGCCGCCGCCGCGCTGGAACAGCTGCGCCAACCCTTGCGCAGCGTGCTGGCGCAGCCGGTCGGCGACCTCTACACCCACCTTCCCGGAGATCCTCCATGACCGTGCGTCTTGTCCGCAGCGCCTGTGCGCTGCTGTTGCCACTGCTGTTGCTGAGCGCCTGCAAGCCGGCCAGCGAGGCCACTCCCGCTGCCGGCAACGGCGCTGCGCCTGCCGCCACGCCCCAGGCGCCAGCCACGCCAGCCACCCCGGCCGACCCGGCTGCACCGCCCAATAGCTCGGTGGTGCAGCAGACCGCCCAGATGCCCAGGCTCTCGCTGCCGACCGTGACCGGCGAGACCTACGACCTGGCCGCGCACCGCGGCAAATGGGTGGTGGTGAATTTCTGGGCCACCTGGTGTGCGCCGTGCCTGAAGGAAATGCCCGAACTGTCGGCGCTGCACACCATGCGCGACACCGTCGAGGTGGTGGGTCTGGCCTACGAAGACATCACCAGCGCCGACATGCAGGCGTTCTTGAAGGACCACCCGGTGTCGTACCCGATCGCCATCCTCGACCCGTACCAGCCGCCACAGGACTTCGCCACCCCGCGCGGCCTGCCGATGACCTACCTGATCGGCCCGGACGGCAAGGTCGCCAAGCAATTCCTTGGCCCGGTGACCGCACGCGATATCGAGGCCGCCGTCGGCATCACCGGCAAGGCGGGTTGATGCAGGCGGCGCGTTTCGTGGTGAGCGGGGTGGTGCAGGGCGTGTGGTACCGCGCGTCCACCCGCCAGCGCGCAGTCGCACTCGGCCTGGTCGGGCATGCCCGCAACCAGGCCGACGGCAGCGTGGAAGTGGTCGCGGCCGGTAGCGCGGCGGCGCTGGACGCCTTGGAAGCATGGCTATGGCAGGGCCCGCCGGCTGCCACGGTTGCGGCGGTCACGCGCACGGCCTGCGCGGTTCCGCCGACTGAAGACTTTGTAACTGGGTGAGCGTGCGTCACTGAAGCGGGGCAACAGAGTTGGGTTGCCTCGCCGATAACCTTGTCAACGCGATCAGGCGTGCACGGGGAATGTAATGGCCGCTCCATCTCAAGACCGCAACGACGGGCACGACCTGCCCGCGCATCGCCGCCACCGCCAGATGGCGCAGCTGGCGCCGTGGTTGTATCTCGGTGTCCTGCTGGGCAGCGGCTGGTTGTTGTTCCTGCACCCGCAAACCCGCGTGCTAGCAACCGGACAGGCGGCAACCAGCTGGCTGCTGGCCTGGATCTTTGGCGGCATCGTGATCGGCGCAGTGGTGTGGAGCCTGCGTCTGGCACGCCAGGGGCTGGGTCAGCCCTCGGCAAGCTTCCCGCTGTCGGCGCGCTTGCCCGATTCGTGGGCCGATGCCTACGCCGCACTCCTGCGCCCGGCCACGGCAGCTCCGATGGCCGCGGCCCGGCCGGACCCGGCCGGCGCCCAGCGTGGCGCAGCCTGGCATCGCTTCGGCGGCGGCATGCTCAGCGCGGAAACCTTCGACCCGAACGACGCCACCCGTGCGCCGTGGGACGGACTGGATGCGCAGTCCTGCATCCTGCGTCTGGACGATGTGCGTCAGGCCTGGCACAACGCTGCCGCCAACCGCACGCTGCAGCAGGAGCGCCGTTACTGGCTGGATGTGGTGTTGTCGCTGCTCGACCACGGCGTGATGCGCCCGCTGCAGGACGGCTACCTTCCCGACACCGCCGCGCTGCGTACCGAACGTTTCCTGCTGGGCGCCGATGCCGGCCCGATCGTGCTGTCCGAGGTGCCGGCGTTGTTTGCGCGGCGCCTGGCACTGGCCATCGAGGCCATGCCGGCCGCCCAGCGCGAGGCCGCCGGCGTGCAATGGCGCCTGCTGCAGCAATTGCATGCGCTGGTCGCCGAAGGTCGCATGCTGGACGAACGTTCGCAGGTGATCCAGGTGCTGGCATGGAATCCGGATGTGGACCTGGACCAGGTCGAAGTGGCCTACATCCTGGCCGCCGAATACCGCGAAGGCATGCGCGACTGGCTGCGCCGCGCCGCGCTGGTGCGCCTGCCCGACAGCGCGCTGCGCCTGGACGAAGTGCTGCTGTCGTCCTGCAGCCCGCTCGGTGCGCAGGCCGACGATGTGGACTACATGGAAGCGATGCGCCCGCTGCATCGCGGTTTCATGCAATTGTTCAGTCAGCGCCTGAGCCAGCTGGTGCTGCAGGCCGAGCAGGCCGAACGTCAGGCCGGCCTGCACCCGCTACCGCGTGCCACCGCGGCCAGCGACGAAATCTCTCAGGACTGGGCGGCGTAATCGTCGATCGGCTCCAGCACGCCATAGCGTTCCTTGTGCAGCTTGCCGGGCAATGGCGGCAGCTGCACCAGCTCGTCGGGCACTGCGGTGTCCGGTAGCCGGTCCAGCAGATCGCGGATCAGGCTCAGGCGGCCACGCTTCTGGTCGTTGAAATCCACCAGCGTCCACGGTGCATCGGGCGTATGCGTCGCCTCCAGCATGCGTTCGCGCGCGGCGGTGTAGTCGTCGTACTTGGTGCGTGACTGCAGGTCCACCGGCGAGAGCTTCCAGCCCTTGAGTGGGTCTTCGCGGCGTTCGGCAAAGCGCTTTTCCTGCTCGGCCTGGTCCACGCACAACCAGTACTTGAACAGCAGGATGCCGTCGTCGACCAGCATCTGTTCGAAACGTGGCGCCTGCTCCAGGAACAGGTCGTATTGCGCGTCGGTGCAATAGCCCATCACCTTCTCGACGCCGGCGCGGTTGTACCAGCTGCGGTCCATCAGCACCAGTTCGCCGCCCGCCGGCAGGTGCGTCACATAGCGCTGGAAATACCACTGCGTGCTTTCGCGGTCGTTGGGCTTGGGCAGCGCCACCACGCGACACTGGCGTGGGTTGAGATGGCTGGCGATGGTCTGGATCACGCCGCCCTTGCCGGCGGTGTCGCGGCCTTCCACCAGCACCAGGGCGCGCTGGTTGGTGTGGCGCAACCAGCGCGCCATGTCCACCAGCTCCAGCTGCATCGGCGCCAGCAACTTTTTATAGGCCTTGCGTTTCAGGTGCGACATGCGCGTTCCAGCAACAGTGGAGAGCGCGCAGGCTATTGCCCCAGGCGTGGACGCAATGTCGCCAGATTGCAGGGCCTGGTGCGCGCATCCAGCTGCGCACGCACGATCTTCTCCCAGGCCGTGCGGCAGGCCGAGGTGGAGCCGGGCAGGCAGAACACGAAGCTGTGATTGGCCAGCCCGGCAAAGGCGCGCGACTGCAGCGAGGAGGTACCGATTTCTTCCACGCTGATCGCGCGGAACATCTCGCCGAAGCCAGGCATGACCTTGTCCAGCAACGGGGTGATCGCTTCCGGGGTGCTGTCGCGACCGGTGAAGCCGGTGCCGCCGGTGATCAGGATGCCGTCGACCTGCGCATCGGCAATCCAGCGCGACACGATCGCACGCATGCGGTAACGGTCGTCCGGGCACAGTGCACGTTCGTGCAGCACATGGCCTTCGTGGGTGAGGGCATCGGCCAGGTAATCGCCGGAGCGATCGTCGGCCAGCGTGCGGCTGTCGGACACCGTCAGCACGCACAGGCGCAGGGGAATGAAGTCGAGAGTGGAAGGCATGCCACAAGCCTAGCGAGCCGGGACGACCGGGTACAGCACCACGGCGTGAAGCCGCACAACGCAGCTGCTGGCGTCGGTCAGGGCAACAGCGCGGCCGCGGATCGGCTCCTCGGCCCGGCACACATCCTGTCTGGCTCGCCGTCGCGGCACATCCGTGTGCCGCTTTCCGCCAATCCCCGGCCACGCTGCCGACTCGGCGCGTGGCTTCCATGGCCTGAAAAGGTCTCGACGAAACTTGATGGCCCTTTCAATCCTCTCCGGCCCGGGGTGGGGAAGGACGGCTGCGCGCCCTGGGTGCACGTGCCCCGGAGCGCCCGCGCTGCAAGCGCCGGCCACGGCGGGGCGCGGAGGTTGGGGGCAGGGTGCGGCGGCAGACAGCGATCCATCACGTAGCGGCCGTTGCTAAACCCCTAACCAGCCATGCTTTCCCGCGACCCCACGCACCAATTCTCCAAACGCATCCGCAAACCCGTCCATATTGAACAGGTCCGATTCGCGCCGACGCTCCGCCACCCGAGCACGCAACGCACCCAGTGCCGCTGGATCGCTCGCCAACGCCACCGCCGTGGCCACGAACGCAGCGTCATCGGCCACATTCATTTCATCCAGCCCCAGATGATGATTCAGGCTGCCGGCCACACGCGCGGCAAACGTCTGGCCAGGTGTGGTCAAGACCGGGCAACCTGCCCATAACGCATCGGAGGCGGTGGTGTGCGCGTTGTAAGGGTGCGTATCCAAAAACAGATCCGCATGTCGATAGCGCGCCAGATACTGCGGGTGCGGCAGTTTGGGCATGAAGACCAAACGCTGCGCGTGCACGCCCTGTGCCTGCGCTGCTGCACGCAATCGCGCATCCGCCTCACCCGGGCCGGACAGCAGCCACAGCACGCTGCCGGGCACCGCGCGCAACACCGCCAGCATGCGCGCCATGCTGCGTGGATTGAGCTTGTAACTGTTGTTGAAGCAGCACAGCACCACAGCGTGCTCAGGCAGCCCGCACTGCGCACGCGATGGCGGTTCGGCTACCGTGCGCGAGGTGTCCGATGGCTGGAAGGCGCGCGGCAAGCGCAGCACCTGCTCGCTATAGAACGGCTCAAGCGACGTCGGCAATGCAACGGTATCGCCAAGCACATAGTCCATCCACGGCGCGCCCGAGGTGCCCGGATACGCCAGCCAGTTGAGCTGCACCGGCGCCGGCCGCAATGCGAAGACTTCCGGCCGTCCGCCACCGCCCCAGCCGCGCAGATCGAACAACAGATCGATGCCCTGGTCGCGGATATGTTGCGCGGTTGCCAGATGCCCCAGCGCAGTGACCTCGTGCATGCGCGTTGCCTGCGCCAGGCGCGCGCGAATGTCGCTGCCATCGTCCGGGCTGGTTGCAAACAGCTGCACGTGCAGGTCCGGTTGGCGTTGCTGCAACGCTTCGAACAAGGCCACCGTCAGTAAGCCCGTCGGGTGGGCGCCAAAGCCGTTGGACACGAACCCGAGTTGCAGCGCGCCGCGGCTGCGCAGCGTGGACGCTGGCAGCGGGCGCACCGAGGAGGCAATGGCGTGCGCACGGGTACGGGCGCACGCCAGTTGCTCCGCGGCGCTGGCGTCCTCGCTCAGGAACGCGAAAGGCTCCACGGCCGCCTCGCCTTGTGTGACTGCGGCCCGCACCTGTGCAGCCAGTGAGTCCAGCTCGCGCCAATCGCATAAGCGGCGTCGCCAGTTGAGCAGTTGTGCGGTGATGTAGGGCTCGTCGGGCAGCAGCTTGTGGGCGCGCGTATAGGCGGCCGCAGCCTGTTCCGGTTGGCCTGCATCTTCGAGCGCGTGCCCAAGCCACAGGGCGATCCCCGGATGCTGCGGTACCAGGTCCGAGGCCTGTTGGAGCAGCGTGGCCGCTTCTGCATGGCGCTGCTGCGCCCAGCGCACCCGTCCCAGCCGCGCCACCGCTTCCGGATGGCCCGGATGCAGCGCCAGCGCGCGCTGCACGGCCGCCTCGCCGGCAGCGGTGACGCCCATGCCCAGCTCGGCATCGGCCAGCATCAACCAGGCGACGAAATCGCCGGGCTGGCGTCGCACTTGCTCGCGCAGCTGCAGCAGCTCGCGCGGGACTTGCGCACTCACGGGCTATCGCTCAACCGTGCCAGTTCGTCGGCTTGATGTTCGTGCAGCAGCCGCCCGATCAATGCATCCAGATCGCCTTCGATGATGTTGGGCAGGTCGTACAAGGTCAGCCCGTCGACGCGATGGTCGGTGATGCGACCCTGCGGAAAACTGTAGGTGCGGATGCGCTGGCTGCGGTCGCCGCTGCCCACCTGCAACTTGCGCGTCTGCGCTTCGGCCGCTGCCGCCTTGCTGCGTTCGGCGTCCAGCAGCTGCGCCTTCAACCGCTTCATCGCCTTGTCGCGATTGGCATGCTGGCTGCGCTCGGTCTGGCATTCCACCACCACGCCACTGGGCACGTGGGTGATGCGGATTGCCGATTCGGTCTTGTTGACGTGCTGGCCGCCCGCACCGGACGAGCGGAACGTGTCCACCTTCAGATCGGCCGGATTGATCGTGATCTCTTCCACGTCGTCGGCTTCGGGAATGATCGCCACCGTGGCAGCCGAGGTGTGGATACGGCCTTGCGATTCGGTTGCCGGCACGCGTTGCACGCGATGGGTGCCGGATTCGAATTTCAGGCGCGAATACGCACCGCGCCCGACCACCCGCGCCACCACTTCCTTGTAGCCGCCATGCTCGCCGGGGCTGTCGGATTCGATTTCCACCTTCCAGCCCTGGCGCTCGGCGTAGCGTGCGTACATGCGGAACAGGTCGCCGGCAAAGATCGCCGCTTCGTCACCGCCAGTGCCGGCGCGCACTTCCAGAAACAGGTTGCCGTCGTCGCGCGGATCACGCGGTACCAGCAGCGATGCAAGTTGTGCATCGAGTTGTTCCAGGCGCGCCTGTGCAGCGGCGATTTCCTCTTCGGCCAGTTCGCGCATCTCCGGGTCGTTGCGCAGCGCTTCGGCCGTGGCCAGGTCGGCCTTGGCGCGCGCCTCCTCTTCCAGCGCCATCGCCACCGGCTCCAGTTGCGACAGTTCGCGCGAGAGCGTACGGAACGTGTCGTTGTTGCCCACCACATCGGGGTCGGAGAGCAGGTGCTGCAGTTCTTCGCGGCGCTCGGCCATCGCTTCGAGCTTACGGCGCAGGGTCGGCGTCATCGGTCCTCACGATCGGGGTAGCTATGGGGGGGTGTTGGTAACCCGGCTTTTCCGGAAACAGCCGGTCGGCCGCAGTGGTCAATTCCAGGTCGTTGTTGAGCGCCGCATTGCGCAATGCGGCCGTGGGCGGATGCAACAAACGGTTGGTCAGCGCATGCGCCAACTGTTCCAGCACTTCGTCGGCCGGCTTGCCGTTGTGCAACTGCTGGCGTGCCTTGGCCAGCAGCTCGTCGCGGGTGCTATCGCCAAAGGCGCGCAGCCGTTTGAGGGGTGCCTGGCGCGCAGTGGCCTGCAGCATTTCGACATAGCGCGCCACTTGCAGGTCGATGATGGCTTCGGCCTGGTCGGCCGCTTCGCGGCGGCCACGGCGATTGTCTTCGACCGCGCGTTCCAGATCGTCCACCGTGTACAGGTAGGCGTCGCCCAACTCGCCTACCGAGGCCTCGATATCGCGCGGCACGGCCAGGTCGAACAGCAGCATCGGCTTGCGCTTGCGCGTGCGCAACGCCTGTTCCACCTGTGCGCGGGTCACCAGCGGCTCACGCGCAGCGGTGGCCGAAAACACCACATCCGCCTCGGCCAGGTGGCGTTCCAGATCGGTCAGCGGCAAGGCGAAGCCGCCGTGCTGGCTGGCCAGTGTCTGGGCATGGGCCAGGGTGCGGTTGGCGATCAGCAGGCGGCGCACGCGGCCTTCGCTCAGATGCTTGGCCGCCAGTTCGATGGTTTCGCCGGCACCGATCAGCAACACCGTCGACTCGTTGAGCCGGGCAAAGGAGTCCTGTGCCAGCCGCACCGCCGTGGATGCGACCGAAACCGGATTTGCGCCGACACGGGTGTCGGTACGCGCGCGCTTGGCCACCGAAAAGGTCTGTTGGAACAGCCGGTCCAACCCGCTGCCCAGCGCGCCGTGCGCCCGCGCCACCGCCCAGGCGTCCTTCACCTGGCCCAGAATCTGCGGTTCCCCCAGCACCATCGAATCCAGCCCGGTGGCGACGCGGAACAGGTGGCGCACCGCCTCGGCTTCCCGGTGCTGGTACAGATGACCGCTCAGCCCGGGCGCGTGCGTTTCCAGCCAGTTGACCAGGCTGTGCGCCTCGTCGGCCATTGCATACAACTCGGTACGGTTGCAGGTGGACAACAGCGCGGCCTCGCTTACCTGGGGTAGCGCACGCAGCGATTCGAGCGCGCGCGGCAGCGCATCACCTGCGAACGCCGCGCGTTCGCGCAGGTCCACAGGTGCGGTCTGGTGATTCAGTCCGAGCACCCACAACGTCATTGTTCAGTTGCTTGCGATAAGCTGGCGGCCATTCAGGGCCCCATTTTACGGCCCGGTTGCCCCCGATGCCTGTACCGATTCGCATCCTGAGTGTTCTTTTGCTGGTCGCAGTCTCCGCCAGCGCCACTGCAGCACCCAAGAAAGCACGGCCCGCTCCGCCCCCAGGCAATGCCGGCACCTCGTCGCTGGAACCCGTGCTGGCCGGCGAATTCGCCTTGCAGGCCGGGCAGCTGGACGATGCCGCGCGCGCCTACCTGGACGCCGCCAAGGCCGAAGCCGGCGATGCCGGGCTGGCCGAGCGCGCCGCCCGCATCTCCATGCTGGCCAACGACGACCCGCGCGCGATCGAAGCGCTGGCGTTGTGGCGCGCCCGCGCGCCGTCGTCGATGTCCATGCGCAGCACCGAGGCCTCGTTGGCGCTGCGCCGCAACGACCTGCGCACCGCGCGCCGCGATTTGCTCGGCTTGCTCAAGGAGCCCGATCCGCGTGGCTGGCGCTTTGCGCTGATCGCCCTGGCCAACGGCGGCCGCGAGCCGGAAGCCTCGGCCGATGTGCTCGAAGACCTGGTCAAGGCCGGCGCCATCCCGAATCAGATCGAAGCCTGGCAGGAATTCGGCCGGCTCGCGCTGCGCATGGAGCGCCCCGCGCTGGCCAAGCGCATCGTCGACGAGGTGGTACGCCGCTTCCCCGAAGAGCCGCGCGTGGCCTTGTTGCATGCCACCCAGTTGCAGCAGGAAGGCAAGAACGACGAAGCGCTGGCGCTGCTCAAGAATATCGAACCGCAGGCGGTCAAGGACTCCGAGCTGCGCGGCGCGCTGGCATTTGCCTACGACGCCATGGGCCAGACCGAAGCTGCTGCACGCGTGCTTTCGACCGGGCCGCAGGACACCCAGACCTATGGCTTGCGTGCCTCGATGCTGGCCAAGGAGAAAGACCGCAGCTCGCTGGAGGCGCTGTACGCCGAGCTCAAGAGCAACGCTACCAAGCCCGATCCGGACCGCCGTCTGCTGCTGGGCAAGATCGCCGAATTCCTCAAGCGCTACGACGAGGCGGTGGAGTGGTATCGCGGCGTGCCGGGTGGTCCGCAGGTCAGCGAGGCGCGTCTGCGCACCGCCAGTGCCTTGTACGAACTGGGCCGCAAGCCCGAAGCGCTTGCCGAAGCCCGCGCCCTGCAGGGCGACGCCAGTGCCGACGATGACGCGCGCCGCGACGCCTACGTGCTCGAAGCCGAGCTGCATCAGCGGGCCGACGATGCGCCGGGCGAACTGGATGCCTTCGAACGTGGCCTGGCCGCCTACCCGGACGATAGCGCGTTGCTGTACGCCCGCGGGCTGGCCTGGGAGCGGCGCGACGACGTCCCGCGTGCCGAGGCCGATCTGCGCAAGATCCTGGTGACCGAGCCGGAAAACGTCGCCGCGCTGAACGCGCTGGGCTACACCTTGGCCGACCGCACCACCCGCTACAAGGAAGCGTTGGCGCTGATCGACCGTGCCCGCACCGCCGACCCGGACAACCCGGCCATTGTCGACAGTTATGGCTGGGTGCTGTACCGGATGGGCCGCACCAAGGAAGCGTTGGTGCAGCTGCGCCGCGCCTGGGCGCTGGTCAAGGACCCGGAAATCGCGGCCCACGTGGGCGAAGTGCTGTGGGTCAGCGGCAAGCAGGACGAAGCGCGTCGCTACTTCGATGAAGCGCGCCGCCTCGACCCGGACAACCGTGCGCTGCAGCGCGCCGTGGAAAAGTTCGGGCTATGAGCAGGGCGGTTCGAACGCTGGCCCTGGGCGGGCTGGTCGGGCTGTCGGCCTGCGTCAGCGTGCCGCGCGGGCAGGGCAGTGGGGCGGCCGTGGCCGATCACGTCTCCGACAGTGCGCGCCAGGCCGAAGCCGCTCGCCAGGCCTGGTTGCAGGCGCACCCCAATTGGTCCTTCCAGGGCCGGGTGGCGATCAGCAAGGACCGCAATGGCGGCAGCGGCCGCATCGACTGGCAGCAGGATGGCCCACGCTACCGCGTGCAACTCAGTGCGCCGGTCACCCGGCAAAGCTGGGTGCTCACCGGCGACACCACCAGCGGCGCCGGCCGGCTGGAAGGGCTGGACGGCGGTCCGCGCAGTGGTCCTGATGCCGAGCAGGTGCTGCTGGAAGCAACCGGCTGGACCATCCCGGTCAACCAGATGCCTGCCTGGGTGCGCGCGCTGCGCATCGCCGACGCCGGTGCCGCACGCGTCGACCTGGATGCCGCCGGGCGCCCGCGCACCGTGCAGCAGGATGGCTGGACGATCGAATTTTTGGCCTGGACACCAGCCGGCGCCGACCAGCCCGAGCTGCCGCAGCGGATCGAAGCCCGCAACGGCGAGGCAAAGGTGCGCCTGTTGGTCGACCAATGGACCGTGTCGCCCTGATGGACGCGCCGGGCACTGATTGGTCGGCGTGGCCTGCGCCGGCCAAGCTCAATCTGTTTTTGCAGATCACCGGGCGCCGTGCCGACGGCTACCACCTGCTGCAGACCGTGTTCCGGCTGCTGGACTGGGGGGACACCGTTCATCTTCGCGTGCGTCGTGACGGCCAGATCCGCCGCCTGGGCGAGAGTCTGCCCGGCGTATCCGAAGACGATGACCTGGTGATCCGCGCTGCGCGCCTGCTGCAATCGGCAGCCGGCACCCAGGCGGGCGCGGAGATTCGGGTCGACAAGCGCATCCCCGCCGGCGGCGGTTTCGGCGGCGGTTCCTCGGACGCGGCGACCGTGCTGGTGGCGCTCAACGCCTTGTGGGGCCTGGGCCTGGCGGCCGATGTGCTGGCCGAGCTGGGCCTGCAGCTGGGTGCGGACGTGCCGGTCTTCGTGCGCGGCCGCAATGCCTGGGCCGAAGGCGTGGGCGAACAACTGACCCCGATTTCCCTGCCGGAAGCGGCGTATCTGCTGGTCGATCCCGGCGTTCATGTACCGACCCCGGCGTTATTTCGATCACAGGAATTGACGCGGGATGCTGCGCCCGCGAAAATAGCGGACTTCGCTTCCGGTTCCCTGCTCGACAATGCGTTCGAGCCGGTCCTGCGGCGCCGCGAACCCGCCGTCGAGGCCGTGTTCCAGGCGCTTTCCAGGGTCGGTACACCGCGTTTGACCGGGTCGGGAAGTGGCTGTTTCGTCGAGTTCGCCACGCGCGCTGCTGCAGAGCAGGCGCTGGCGCAGTTGCCGGGCAGCCTGCGGGCGTGGGTGGTGGAGGGTGCAGCGCACTCGCCATTGCTCGATGCGCTGGACGCGACACAGGTTTGATGCAGGGGCGTCGCCAAGAGGCCCAAGGCACCAGGTTTTGATCCTGGCATTCGTAGGTTCGAATCCTACCGCCCCTGCCAGTTTGTCGAGAAAGGCAGGTCCGCCTGCACCAGGTTTCACTGCAGATCCTTCTGCAATACCTCGCGCATCCTTGCGCGGGAATCGAACGAAAGCCCGGCATTGGTTCGGCTTTGTCCTGCTCCACCATCGATCCGCACGCTCTTCGCCGCCGCCCGAGAGATCTCATGCAAGACCAACGTAATCTGCTGGTGTTCTCCGGCAATGCCAACAAGCCGCTTGCCCAGAGCATCTGCAAGGAACTCGGCGTTCGCATGGGCAAGGCGTTGGTCACGCGCTTTTCCGACGGCGAAGTGCAGGTGGAGATCGAAGAGAGCGTGCGTCGGCAGGAAGTGTTCGTCATCCAGCCCACCTGCGCGCCCAGTGCCGAGAACCTGATGGAACTGCTGGTGCTGATCGATGCGCTCAAGCGCGCCAGCGCCCAGTCGGTGACCGCGGTGATCCCGTACTTCGGTTATTCGCGCCAGGACCGTCGCATGCGCTCCTCGCGCGTGCCGATCACTGCCAAGGTGGCTGCCAAGATGATCTGCGCCATGGAGGCGGACCGCGTGCTGACGGTCGACCTGCACGCCGACCAGATCCAGGGCTTCTTCGATGTGCCGGTCGACAACGTCTATGCCTCGCCGCTGCTGCTGGCCGACATCTGGCGCGCCTACGGCACCGACAACCTGATCGTGGTGTCGCCGGACGTTGGCGGCGTGGTGCGCGCACGCGCCGTCGCCAAGCGCCTGGACGACGCCGATCTGGCCATCATCGACAAGCGTCGTCCGCGCGCCAATGTGGCCACCGTGATGAACATCATCGGCGACGTGCAGGGCAAGACCTGCGTGCTGGTCGACGACCTGGTCGACACCGCCGGTACCTTGTGCGCAGCTGCCGCAGCGCTGAAGCAGCGCGGCGCGCTCAAGGTCGTGGCCTACATCACCCATCCGGTGCTGTCGGGTCCGGCGGTGGACAACATCAACAATTCGCAGCTCGACGAGCTGGTGGTCACCGACACGATTCCGCTGAGCGAAGCGGCGCGTACCTGCGCCAAGATTCGTCAGCTGAGCGTGGCCGAACTGCTGGCCGAGACCATCCGCCGTATCGCCTTCGGCGAATCGGTCAGCTCGCTCTACGTCGACTGATACCCCATTCGGTGCCCGGATTCCCGGGTGCCGCCACACGTCTCACCTGGTCGCGGGTGAGACGCTTCATCGCCGCGAGGCGGTGTTCCAACTAGGTAGTGAAATCCAATGGCAAAGACTCATGAAATCAAGGTCGAGCGCCGCGCTGACGAGGGGAAGGGTGCGAGCCGCCGCCTGCGTCATGCTGGCGTCATCCCGGCCATCGTCTACGGTGGCGAACTCGAGCCGGTCAGCATCCAGCTCAACCACGAGCAGATCTGGCTCGCCCAGCAGAACGAGTGGTTCTACTCGTCCATCCTGGACCTGAACCTCAATGGCGACGTGCAGCAGGTGCTGCTGCGTGACATGCAGCGCCATCCGTTCAAGCAGCTGATCATGCACATCGACTTCCAGCGCGTCAGCGCCAACGAGAAGCTCAGTGCTGCCGTGCCGCTGCACTTCATCAACGAAGCGTCTTCGCCTGCCGGCAAGTCGAGCGAAGTGGTCGTCACCCACGAACTCAACGAAGTCCAGGTGGTCTGCCTGCCGAAGGATCTGCCGGAGTTCATCGAAGTGGACCTCGGTGCACTGGAAGTGGGCAACGTGATCCACCTGTCCGAAATCAAGCTGCCGGCCGGTGTTGAAATTCCGGAGCTGAAGCTGGGCAAGGAACACGACGTTGCCGTGGTGGCTGCCAAGCATGTACGGATCGAAGAAGACGACGCTGCCGGCGAAGAAGGCAGCGAAGGCGCCGAGACCAAGTAATCCGTTGGCCGGTCCCCCGCATTGCGCGCGGGATCGGCTGCGGTCACTGGCATGTCTGCACTTCGTCTGATCGTCGGGCTGGGAAACCCCGGCCCGGAACACGCGCAAACCCGGCAT
The DNA here is from genome assembly GCF_041481705.2 of Xanthomonas sp. NCPPB 1062. NCBI lineage: Bacteria > Pseudomonadati > Pseudomonadota > Gammaproteobacteria > Lysobacterales > Lysobacteraceae > Xanthomonas > Xanthomonas sp. NCPPB 1062. The sequence continues at coordinate 1,078,634 of NZ_CM192987.1, forward strand.
AACGCCGGGTTTCGTTTCGTCGATGCCCTCATCGAGCGCAGTGGCGCCCGCTGGGCATTGGATAGCAAGTTGTTCGGCGAGACCGCCAAGGTCCAGGTCGCGGGACAACCGGTCTGGCTGCTCAAGCCGGCCACCTTCATGAATCTCAGCGGCAAGTCGATCACCGCCGCATTGCGATTCTGGAAGATCGAGCCGGAGCAACTGCTCGTTGCACACGACGAACTGGATCTTGCGCCGGGCATCGCGCGGCTCAAGTTCGATGGCGGTCACGGCGGGCAAAACGGCTTGCGCGACACCATTCGCCTGCTCGGGCACGGTAAATTTCACCGTCTACGCGTTGGCATCGGTCATCCCGGTCACAAGGACCGCGTGGTGCCCTGGGTGCTGGGACGGGCAGGGCGCGAGGACGACGCAGCGATCGGCGCTGCGGTGGATGCCGCCATCGATGTGCTGCCGCTGGCGATGGAAGGCAATTTCAACGAGGCGATGAAACGCCTGCATACCGAAAAAAAATAGAGAATGGGGAATAGGGAATGGACAGGGCGCTGCTCCTGCCATTCTCCATTCCCGATTCTCCATTCACTGGAAAACCCATGGGTATCAAATGCGGCATCGTCGGCCTGCCCAACGTCGGCAAGTCGACCCTGTTCAACGCGCTGACCAAGGCGGGCATCGCTGCGGCCAACTTCCCGTTCTGCACCATCGAGCCGAACGTCGGCATCGTGCCGGTGCCGGATCCGCGTCTCAATCAGCTGGCTGACATCGTCAAGCCGCAAAAGCTGATTCCTACTGCGGTCGAGTTCGTCGATATCGCCGGTCTGGTGGCTGGTGCGGCGAGTGGCGAAGGCCTAGGCAACAAGTTCCTGGCGCACATCCGCGAAGTCGATGCGATCACCCACGTGGTGCGTTGCTTCGAGAACGACGACGTCATCCACGTCAACAACAAGGTCGACCCGATCGCCGATATCGAAACCATCGATACCGAGCTGGCGCTGGCCGATCTGGATAGCGTGGAAAAGGCCCTCAACCGTGCCGAACGCAGCGCCAAGGGCGGCGACAAGGATGCAGCGGCGCGCAAGCCGGTGCTGGCCAAGTTGCAGGCCGCGCTGGCCGACGGCAAGGCGGGTCGTGCCGCCGGTCTGGACGATGAAGAAAAGGCACTGGTGCGCGATCTGTTCCTGCTGACGCTCAAGCCGGTGCTGTACATCGCCAACGTGCTGGAAGACGGCTTCGAGAGCAATCCGCACCTGGATGCGGTGCGTGCGCATGCGGCTGTCGAAGGTGCCGAAGTGGTGCCGGTCTCGGCGGCCATCGAAGAGGAGCTCTCGCAGCTGGACGATGCCGATCGCGACAGCTTCCTGGCCGATCTCGGCCTGGAAGAGCCAGGCTTGAATCGCGTCATCCGTGCGGCCTATACGCTGTTGGGCCTGCAGACCTATTTCACCGCAGGCGTCAAGGAAGTGCGTGCCTGGACGGTCAAGGCCGGTTCGACGGCGCCGCAGGCTGCCGCCGTGATCCATACCGATTTCGAGAAGGGCTTCATTCGCGCCGAAACGATCGGTTTCGACGACTTCATCAAGTACCGCGGCGAAGCCGGTGCGCGCGATGCCGGGCGCCTGCGCCTGGAAGGCAAGGAATACCGCGTCCAGGAAGGCGACGTGCTGCACTTCCGCTTCAACGTGTGATCGGCTGTGCGTGGCGCCTGACGCCGCGTATCGTTGAGAGTGAAGAATTGCTCAAAATTTTTGTTGACACTACATGCGTCCCACAACAAAATAACGGGCTGCTTCACCCCGAACCGAATATGCCTCGCGGCGCACCGGTCCGGTAGTAAAAGCTGGAGGGATACCCAAGCGGCCAACGGGGGCAGACTGTAAATCTGCTGGCTTACGCCTTCGGTGGTTCGAATCCACCTCCCTCCACCAGTTTCACGTTGTGGCATGCAGTTCCCGGCGCGGGAGTAGTTCAACGGTAGAACCTCAGCCTTCCAAGCTGATGGTGCGGGTTCGATTCCCGTCTCCCGCTCCATTGAACGCAAATGCATGGCATAATGCAAAACTCGCTCACGTAGCTCAGTCGGTAGAGCACCTCCTTGGTAAGGAGGAGGTCGAAGGTTCGATTCCTTTCGTGAGCACCATTACTCAATCGTCTTCAACTCCAAACGATTACCGAGACACGCACCCATGGCAAAAGCTAAATTCGAGCGCACCAAGCCGCACGTGAACGTCGGCACCATCGGTCACGTTGACCATGGCAAGACCACGTTGACCGCTGCGCTGACCAAGATCGGTGCCGAGCGTTTCGGTGGTGAGTTCAAGGCGTACGACGCTATCGACGCGGCGCCGGAAGAGAAGGCGCGCGGCATCACGATTTCGACCGCACACGTCGAATATGAATCCCCGACCCGCCACTACGCGCACGTTGACTGCCCCGGCCACGCCGACTACGTCAAGAACATGATCACCGGCGCAGCGCAGATGGACGGCGCGATCCTGGTGTGCTCGGCCGCTGACGGCCCGATGCCGCAGACCCGTGAGCACATCCTGCTCTCGCGTCAGGTCGGTGTGCCGCACATCGTGGTGTTCCTGAACAAGGCTGACATGGTCGACGACGCCGAGCTGCTCGAGCTGGTCGAAATGGAAGTGCGCGAACTGCTGAGCAAGTACGACTTCCCGGGCGACGACACCCCGATCATCCACGGTTCGGCGCGTCTGGCGCTGGACGGCGATCAGAGCGACATCGGCGTGCCGGCGATCCTGAAGCTGGTCGAGGCGTTGGATTCGTTCATTCCGGAGCCGACCCGCGACGTGGACCGTCCGTTCCTGATGCCGGTCGAAGACGTGTTCTCGATCTCCGGCCGCGGCACCGTGGTGACCGGTCGTATCGAGCGCGGCATCATCAAGGTGGGCGACGAAATCGAAATCGTCGGTATCCGCGACACGCAGAAGACCACCGTCACCGGCGTGGAAATGTTCCGCAAGCTGCTGGACCAGGGTCAGGCAGGCGACAACGCCGGTCTGCTGCTGCGCGGCACCAAGCGTGACGACGTCGAGCGCGGCCAGGTGCTGTGCAAGCCGGGTTCGATCAAGCCGCACACCGAGTTCGAAGCCGAAGTCTACGTGCTGTCCAAGGACGAGGGTGGCCGTCATACCCCGTTCTTCAAGGGCTACCGTCCGCAGTTCTACTTCCGCACCACCGACATCACTGGCGCCTGCCAGCTGCCGGAAGGCGTGGAGATGGTGATGCCGGGCGACAACGTGAAGATGGTCGTGACCCTGATCAACCCGGTCGCAATGGACGAAGGTCTACGCTTCGCCATCCGTGAAGGCGGTCGTACCGTCGGCGCCGGCGTGGTTGCCAAGATCATCAAGTAAGTGCCTGTATCCAGCTGCCTATGGGCGGCTGGATTCAAACGAATGGCGGGCCGGCTGAACCGCGGTCCGCCTTCGTTGTCTTGGGGTTTGCGGTAAACGAGTACATACGCCAGTAGCTCAATTGGCAGAGCAGCGGTCTCCAAAACCGCAGGTTGGGGGTTCGAGTCCCTCCTGGCGTGCCACTCCTCTTTCCGGCCCAGCGATTCGGGTCAGATCGGTAACTAGAGCCGGATGAATAGCAAAATCGAGCCTTCCAAGAGCGCGTCCTCTAGCGCTGATGTCGTTAAGTACGTTGTCTCCGCTGCCCTGGTGGTTGCGGGGCTTTTTGTGTGGTTCTGGTTCTCCGCTCCCGAGCGCGCGACCCAGCTGGGCGCGTGGACGCCGCAGTTGCGTGCGTTGGCTGTCATCGTTGGGTTGGTGGCGGGCGCATTTGTGTTTTTGGGTACCGGCAAGGGCCGGGAGACCCGCGAATTCCTGTCCGAATCCAGGTTCGAGTTGCGTAAGGTTGTCTGGCCGACGCGCCAGGAAGCTATCCGCACCACCTGGGTCGTGATTGTGGTTGTAATCATTCTGAGTTTGCTGTTGGGCGGCTTCGACTTTGTCATCCAGAAGCTCACGCAGTGGTTCCTGGCTCGTTGAGGAGAATCAAGCAGTGAAGCGTTGGTATGTCGTTCACGCCTATTCAGGCTTCGAAAAATCCGTTGCGCAGGCATTGCGTGACCGTATCGCGCGCGCCGAAATGGAAGACCGTTTCGGCGACGTGCTGGTGCCGACCGAAGAGGTCATCGAAATGCGCGCCGGCCAGAAGCGTCGGTCCGAGCGCAAGTTCTTCCCCGGCTACGTGCTGGTGCAGATCGAAACGCATGAAGAGGGCGGTATTCCGCGCATCGACAACGAAAGCTGGCACCTGGTGAAGGAGACTTCGAAGGTGATGGGTTTCATCGGCGGTACCGCCGACCGTCCTCTGCCGATTCGCGACGAAGAAGCGGATGCGATCCTGCAGCGAGTGCAGGATGGCGTCGAAAAGCCGCGTCCGAAGGTGTTGTTCGAGCCGGGCCAGATGGTGCGCGTCACCGAGGGTCCGTTCAACGACTTCAATGGCGTTGTCGAGGAAGTCAATTACGAAAAGAGCAGGCTGCGGGTTGCCGTGCTCATCTTCGGCCGCTCCACGCCGGTCGAGCTCGAATTCGGTCAGGTCGAGAAGGGCTGACCCTGCGGGCGCCAGCTAGGCGCTCGCCCCAAATGCTGCTATAGTGCGCGGCTCGCTGTCCTGGCGAACCGCCTGGAACCAATGGCTGCCGCATGGCGGCCATCTGCGTGTGTGGTCAACAACGTGAAGCCGGGACACGTGAATCCCGGTCCGATGGGGAGCCTGCAGGTCAGGCGCTAGCACCCGGAGAGTATTGAAATGGCTAAGAAGATTACTGCTTTCATCAAGTTGCAGGTCAAGGCCGGTCAGGCCAACCCTGCACCGCCGGTCGGCCCTGCACTGGGTCAGCGCGGTCTGAACATCATGGAATTCTGCAAGGCATTCAACGCCGCGACGTCGAAGCTGGAGCCGGGTCTGCCGACGCCGGTGATCATCACCGCGTATTCCGACCGTACCTTCACGTTCGTCACCAAGAGCACTCCGGCCAGCGTGCTGCTCAAGAAGGCCGCAGGCGTGACCTCCGGCTCGAAGCGTCCCAACACCGACAAGGTGGGCAAGGTGACGCGCAAGCAGCTGGAAGAAATCGCCAAGGTCAAGGAAGCCGATTTGACGGCAGCCGAGCTGGAAGCGGCGGTGCGCACGATTGCGGGTTCTGCCCGCAGCATGGGTTTGACGGTGGAGGGCTAAGACATGGCACAGAGCAAGCGCGTTAAGGCCATCACGGCCGCTGTCGTTCCGGGCAAGACCTATGCCTTCGAAGACGCAATCAAGATCCTGAAGACTGCCACCAAGGCCAAGTTCGTCGAGTCGATCGACGTCGCCGTGCGCCTGGGCGTGGACGCCAAGAAGTCCGACCAGCAGGTGCGCGGTTCCACCGTGCTGCCGGCCGGTACCGGCAAGAGCGTGCGCGTTGCAGTGTTCGCACCGGCAGGCGCCAAGGCCGACGAAGCCCTGGCTGCGGGCGCCGAGGCGGTGGGCATGGACGACCTGGCCGAGAAGATGCAGGCCGGCGATCTGAACTATGACGTGGTCATCGCGACCCCGGACGCCATGCGCGTCGTCGGTAAGCTGGGCACCCTGCTGGGTCCGCGCGGCTTGATGCCGAACCCGAAGGTCGGCACCGTGTCGGCCAATCCGGGCGAAGCGGTCAAGAATGCCAAGTCGGGCCAGGTGCGCTACCGCACTGACAAGGCCGGCATCATCCACTGCACGATCGGCAAGGCCAGCTTCGACGACGAAGCGCTGAAGTCGAACCTGCAGGCGCTGTTGCTGGATCTGGTCAAGGCCAAGCCGGCCACCTCCAAGGGTACCTACCTGCAGAAGGTGTCGGTCAGCTCGACCATGGGTCCGGGCGTGACGGTGGATCAGTCGAGCCTGTCGTTGAAGTAAGCGAATGCGTCCGGCGTCATGCGCCTGACGTATTTGGCAGTACAGCATTGTTTTTCCGGCCCGGGTCACCGTGTGCTGGGAGTCCGTTCCCTCCTTTGGGGTAACGGACATTTTGAAGGCGATCGCCGGCACGTCCGGCGGTAGCCGTCAAAGACCGCAGGCGCGGTCAGCGCAGATCGACGACGGGCACGGATGCTCGCACTGGCAAGGAGTCGCCGTCGATGCAGCGGGATCGCTTAATTGGTTCGTGTCGAACCGGCCGGCGTAGATGGTGTCGCCCTTCTGGAGCTTTCTGGTTTACGCGCGTCTGGGACATCCCGGATCGAGTCCACTCCAGGTCTAGAACGGCCACCAAAGGAACATCGGTCGATGTTCCCGGCTTCCAGGAAGGAGGCTGCCCTGGACCGCAACCGGCAGGAGCCGCGAGCGGAGTAGTTTGAAGCGGGGATGACGATTCGGTATGTGGGATCTGGCAACGGCGTGATCGCTGTGACGGATCCCGAAGTACCAATCCCGAATCCCGGCTTTAACGGAGGAGTGCAATGGCTCTCAATCTGTCCCAGAAGCAAGAAGTAGTCGCCGAGCTGGCAGACATCGCCGCCAAGGCCCACTCCCTGATCGCCGCCGAATACGCTGGCACCACGGTCTCCCAGATGACCGCGATGCGTAAGCAGGCCCGCGAAACCGGCGTGTTCTTGAAAGTTGTCAAGAACACCCTGGCCGCGCGCGCCGTTGAAGGTACTGATTTCGCTGTCGCTGCTGACAAGCTGGTCGGTCCTTTGCTGTATGCGTTTTCGATGGAGGAGCCCGGCGCAGCCGGTCGCCTGATCAAGGAATTTGCCAAGAGCAACGACAAGCTGCAGGCCAAGGTCGTGTCCATCGGCGGGGAACTGTTCCCGGCGGGTCACGTCGACGTGTTGGCCTCGCTGCCGACCCGTGACCAGGCCCTGGCCATGCTGGCCCGCGTGCTGTCCGAACCGGCTGCCATGTTCGCCCGTGCCGTCAAGGCCGTTGGCGACAAGCAGGGTGGTGGCGACGAAGCCGCCGCGCCGGTTGCCGAGACTGCCGAAGCTTGATGTCCTAGCGTTCGCTAGAACCCCAATCCAGAAAATCATTTAAAGGTAATCACAATGTCCCTTACCAACGAACAGATCGTCGACGCCATCGCCGAGAAGTCCCTGATGGAAGTGATGGAGCTGGTCAAGGCCATCGAAGAAAAGTTCGGCGTCTCCGCCGCTGCCCCGGTCGCTGCTGCTGCAGCTGGCCCGGCCGCCGTGGTTGAAGAGCAGACCGAGTTCAACGTGGTGCTGACCAACTGTGGCGCCAACAAGGTTGGCGTCATTAAGGCCGTGCGCGCCGTGACCGGCCTGGGTCTGAAGGAAGCCAAGGATCTGACTGAAGCCGGTGGCATGCTGAAGGAAGGCGCTTCGAAGGACGAAGCCGAGAAGATCAAGAAGGAACTGACCGAAGCTGGCGCGACTGTCGAAATCAAGTAAGCAGCACCTTGCATCGCCAGCGTTTCATGGTGATGCACTGAAGGCTGGGAGCGTAAAGCTCCCGGCCTTTGGCCGTTTCGGAGGGGAATCGGGATTGGACAATCGCAGTGCAACATCGCGCGATCATCCGATTCTCGATTCCCGATTCCCGGCCTCACCGAGTTGGTAGTTGGAAGTAGCGGGAGAAGGCGTGCTGGTGCCGGCAATACCAGCGACTTCCAACTGACAATTTTGTTATTTCAGGGCCGCCGCGATGTGGCCCCCGCAGCCTAGGGTGAAGACCTCATGACGTCTTATTCGTTCACCGAAAAAAAGCGTATCCGCAAGGACTTCGGTAAGCAGCGCTCGATCCTCGAAGTGCCGTTCCTGCTTGCCATCCAGGTGGATTCCTACCGCGAATTCCTGCAGGAAGACGTGGAGCCGAACAAGCGTAAGGACCTCGGTCTGCACGCGGCATTGAAGTCGGTGTTCCCGATTTCCAGCTACAGCGGCAACGCTGCGCTGGAGTACGTCGGTTACAAGTTGGGTCAGCCGGTGTTTGACGAGCGTGAATGCCGTCAGCGCGGCATGAGCTATGGCGCGCCGCTGCGCGTGACCGTGCGCCTGGTGATCTACGACCGCGAGTCGTCGACCAAGGCGATCAAGTACGTGAAGGAGCAGGAGGTCTATCTCGGCGAAATTCCGCTGATGACCGGCAACGGTACCTTCATCGTCAACGGCACCGAGCGCGTGATCGTTTCGCAGCTGCATCGCTCGCCGGGCGTGTTCTTCGACCACGATCGTGGCAAGACCCACAGCTCGGGCAAGCTGCTGTACAGCGCCCGCATCATTCCTTACCGTGGCTCGTGGTTGGACTTCGAGTTCGACCCGAAGGATGCGCTGTTCACCCGTATCGACCGTCGCCGCAAGCTGCCGGTGTCGATCCTGCTGCGCGCGCTCGGCTACAGCAACGAAGAAATGCTGGCCGAGTTCTTCGAGATCAACACCTTCCACATCAACCCGGACGAGGGCGTCCAGCTGGAGCTGGTGCCTGAGCGCCTGCGTGGTGAAACGCTGAACTTCGACCTGGCCGACGGCGACAAGGTCATCGTGGAAGCGGGCAAGCGCATCACTGCGCGCCACGTCAAGCAACTGGAAGCTGCCGGCGTTGCCGCGCTGGCCGTGCCGGACGACTACCTGGTCGGTCGCATCCTGTCGCACGACGTGGTCGATGGCTCCACCGGCGAACTGCTGGCCAATGCCAACGACGAGATCAACGAAGACCAGCTGGCTGCCTTCCGCAAGGCCGGCGTCGACGCGGTCGGCACCCTGTGGGTGAACGATCTGGATCGTGGTCCGTACCTGTCCAACACCTTGCGCATCGACCCGACCAAGACGCAGCTGGAAGCGCTGGTCGAAATCTACCGCATGATGCGTCCGGGCGAGCCGCCGACCAAGGAAGCGGCGCAGAACCTGTTCCACAACCTGTTCTTCACCTTCGAGCGCTACGACCTGTCCACGGTCGGCCGCATGAAGTTCAACCGTCGCGTCGGCCGCAAGGACGTGCTGGGCGAGTCGGTGCTGTACGACAAGAAGTACTTTGCCGAGCGTAACGACGAAGAATCCAAGCGCCTGGTCGCCGAGCACGCCGACACCTCCGACATCCTGGAAGTGATCAAGGTGCTCACCGAAATCCGCAACGGTCGCGGCGTGGTCGATGACATCGATCACCTGGGCAACCGTCGCGTGCGTTCGGTCGGCGAAATGGCCGAGAACGTGTTCCGCGTGGGCCTGGTCCGCGTCGAGCGCGCGGTCAAGGAACGCCTGTCGATGGCCGAGTCCGAGGGGCTGACCCCGCAGGAACTGATCAACGCCAAGCCGGTGGCCGCTGCGATCAAGGAATTCTTTGGTTCCTCGCAGCTGTCGCAGTTCATGGACCAGAACAACCCGCTGTCGGAAGTGACGCACAAGCGTCGCGTCTCCGCGCTGGGTCCGGGCGGTCTGACCCGCGAACGCGCCGGCTTCGAAGTGCGCGACGTGCACCCGACCCATTACGGCCGCGTCTGCACCATCGAAACGCCGGAAGGCCCGAACATCGGCCTGATCAACTCGCTGGCCGTGTTCGCCCGCACCAACCAGTACGGCTTCCTCGAGACGCCGTACCGTAAGGTGCTGGACGGCAAGGTCTCCGACGACGTCGAATACCTGTCGGCGATCGAAGAAAACGAGTACGTGATCGCCCAGGCGAACGCGCTGACCGATGCCAAGAACATGCTGACCGAGCAGTTCGTGCCGTGCCGGTTCCAGGGCGAATCGCTGTTGAAGCCGCCGTCCGAAGTGCACTTCATGGACGTCTCGCCGATGCAGACCGTGTCGGTCGCAGCGGCGCTGGTGCCGTTCCTGGAGCACGACGACGCCAACCGCGCACTGATGGGCGCCAACATGCAGCGCCAGGCCGTGCCGACGCTGCGTTCGCAGAAGCCGCTGGTCGGTACCGGCATCGAGCGTGCGGTTGCGCGCGACTCGGGTGTGACCGTCAATGCGCTGCGTGGTGGCGTGATCGAGCAGATCGACGCAGCCCGCATCGTGGTCAAGGTCAACGAGGCAGAAATCGGCGGCGGCACCGATGCCGGCGTGGATATCTACAACCTGATCAAGTACACCCGCTCCAATCAGAACACCTGCATCAACCAGCGTCCGCTGGTGAATGTGGGCGACGTGATCGCGCGCGGCGACGTGCTGGCCGACGGCCCGTCCACCGATATCGGTGAACTGGCGCTGGGCCAGAACATGCTGATCGCCTTCATGCCGTGGAACGGCTACAACTTCGAAGACTCCATCCTGCTCTCCGAGCGCGTGGTGGAAGAGGATCGGTACACCACGATCCACATCGAGGAACTGACCTGCGTTGCGCGCGACACCAAGCTGGGGCCGGAGGAAATTTCCGCCGACATCCCGAACGTGTCCGAGCAGGCCTTGAATCGTCTGGACGAAAGCGGCGTGGTGTACATCGGTGCAGAAGTGCGCGCCGGCGACATCATGGTCGGCAAGGTCACGCCGAAGGGCGAGAGCCAGCTGACCCCGGAAGAAAAGCTGCTGCGTGCGATTTTCGGCGAAAAGGCGTCCGACGTGAAGGACAGCTCGCTGCGCGTGCCCCCGGGCATGGACGGCACCGTCATCGACGTGCAGGTCTTCACCCGCGACGGCATCGAGAAGGACAAGCGCGCCCGCCAGATCGAGGAAAACGAGATCAAGCGGGTCAAGAAGGACTTCGACGACCAGTTCCGCATCCTGGAAGCGGCCATCTACGCGCGTCTGCGCTCGCAGATCGTGGGTAAGGTCGCCAACGGCGGCGCCAACCTGAAGAAGGGCGACACCGTCACCGACGCGTACCTGGACGGGCTGAAGAAGTCCGATTGGTTCCAGCTGCGCATGAAGGACGAAGACGCTGCCGACGCCATCGAGCGTGCGCAGAAGCAGATCCAGGCGCACGAGAAGGAATTCGAAGCACGTTTTGCCGACAAGCGCGGCAAGATCACTCAGGGCGACGACCTCGCACCGGGCGTGCTGAAGATGGTCAAGGTGTTCCTGGCCGTGAAGCGCCGTATCCAGCCGGGCGACAAGATGGCAGGCCGCCACGGCAACAAGGGTGTGGTCTCCAACGTGGTGCCCGTGGAAGACATGCCGTACATGGCCACCGGCGAGTCGGTCGACATCGTGTTGAACCCGCTCGGCGTGCCGTCGCGTATGAACATCGGCCAGATTCTGGAAGTGCATCTGGGTTGGGCCGCCAAGGGCCTGGGTCGCAAGATCCAGCGCATGCTGGAAGCCCAGGCCGCCGTCAGCGAGCTGCGCAAGTTCCTCAACGACATCTACAACCACGACAACGCGATCAATGCACAGCGCGTGGACCTGTCGCAGTTCAGCGATGAGGAATTGCTCAACCTGGGCAAGAACCTGATCGACGGCGTGCCGATGGCGACCCCGGTGTTCGACGGCGCCAGCGAAGCGGAAATCAAGCGCATGCTGGAACTGGCCGACCTGCCGCAGAGCGGTCAGACCCAGCTGTACGACGGTCGCACTGGCGAAGCGTTCGATCGCAAGACCACGGTCGGCTACATGCACTACCTGAAGTTGAACCACTTGGTCGACGACAAGATGCATGCGCGCTCGACTGGCCCGTACTCGCTCGTGACCCAGCAGCCGCTGGGCGGCAAGGCACAGTTCGGTGGTCAGCGCTTCGGTGAGATGGAAGTCTGGGCGCTGGAAGCCTACGGCGCGGCCTACACCCTGCAGGAAATGCTGACGGTGAAGTCCGACGACGTGCAGGGCCGCAACCAGATGTACAAGAACATCGTCGATGGTGAGCACGAGATGGTCGCGGGCATGCCGGAATCCTTCAACGTGTTGGTGAAGGAAATCCGCTCGCTGGCGATCAACATGGAACTGGAAGAGTGATCGAGACGGATCCCGGCGCCGCAATGCGCTGCCGGGATCCGGAACGTAACGCCCTCGGTTTCATCTCAGATACGAAATTCCTCCGACCCGGAGATATCAAATGAAAGACCTGCTCAACCTCTTCAATCAGCAGCGCCAGACGCTGGATTTCGACGCGATCAAGATCGCGCTGGCGTCGCCGGACCTGATCCGTTCGTGGTCCTACGGCGAAGTGAAGAAGCCCGAAACCATCAACTACCGTACCTTCAAGCCCGAGCGTGACGGCCTGTTCTGCGCCGCCATCTTCGGACCGATCAAGGACTACGAGTGCCTGTGCGGCAAGTACAAGCGCATGAAGCACCGTGGCGTGGTCTGCGAAAAGTGCGGCACCGAAGTCACCCTGGCCAAGGTGCGTCGCGAGCGCATGGGTCACATCGACCTGGCCTCGCCGGTCGCGCACATCTGGTTCCTCAAGTCGCTGCCGTCGCGCATCGGCCTGATGCTGGACATGACCCTGCGTGACATCGAGCGCGTGCTGTACTTCGAAGCCTATGTCGTCACCGAGCCGGGCCTGACCCCGCTCGAGCGCCGCCAGCTGCTGACCGAAGAGCAGTACCTGACCGCACGCCAGGAGTACAACGACGACTTCGACGCCGCCATGGGCGCCGAGGCGGTGTACGAGCTGCTGCGCACGATCGACCTGCAGTCGGAAATGACCCGCCTGCGCGAAGAAATCGCCAGCACCGGTTCGGAAACCAAGCTCAAGCGCCTCACCAAGCGCATCAAGCTGATCGAAGCCTTCCTGGAATCGGGCAACCGTCCGGAGTGGATGGTCATGACCGTGCTTCCCGTGCTGCCGCCGGACCTGCGTCCGCTGGTGCCGCTGGATGGCGGCCGCTTCGCGACCTCGGATCTGAACGATCTGTACCGCCGCGTGATCAACCGCAACAACCGTCTGCGTCGCCTGCTCGAGCTCAATGCGCCGGACATCATCGTGCGCAACGAAAAGCGCATGCTGCAGGAATCGGTCGATGCGCTGCTGGACAACGGCCGTCGCGGCCGTGCCATCACCGGCACCAACAAGCGTCCGCTGAAGTCGCTGGCCGACATGATCAAGGGCAAGCAGGGCCGGTTCCGTCAGAACCTGCTCGGCAAGCGCGTGGACTACTCCGGTCGTTCGGTCATCACCGTCGGTCCGTACCTGAAGCTGCACCAGTGCGGCCTGCCGAAGAAGATGGCGCTCGAGCTGTTCAAGCCGTTCGTGTTCGCCAAGCTGCAGCGTCGTGGCCTGGCCACCACCATCAAGGCCGCCAAGAAGCTGGTCGAGCGCGAAGAAGCCGAAGTCTGGGACATCCTGGAAGAGGTGATTCGCGAGCATCCGGTGCTGTTGAACCGTGCGCCGACCCTGCACCGTCTGGGCATCCAGGCGTTCGAACCGGTGTTGATCGAAGGCAAGGCCATCCAGCTGCATCCGCTGGTGTGTACTGCCTTCAACGCCGACTTCGACGGCGACCAGATGGCCGTCCACGTGCCGCTCTCGCTGGAAGCCCAGCTGGAAGCGCGTGCGTTGATGATGTCCACCAACAACATCCTGTCGCCGGCCAACGGCGAGCCGATCATCGTGCCGTCGCAGGACGTGGTGTTGGGCCTGTACTACATGAGCCGCGCCCTGGAGAACAAGAAGGGCGAGGGCATGGTGTTCGCCAACACCAGCGAAGTGAAGCGCGCCTACGACAACCGCGTGGTCGAACTGCACGCCAAGGTCAAGGTGCGCATCACCCAGGTGGACGTGGAAGCCGGCGGCAAGCGCAGCAGCGGCACCTCGATCGTGGACACCACGGTCGGCCGTGCGCTGCTGAGCGAAATCCTGCCTGAAGGCCTGCCGTTCCAGCTGGCAAACACCGAGATGACCAAGAAGAACATCTCGCGTCTGATCAACTCCAGCTACCGTCTGCTGGGCTTGAAGGACACCGTCGTGTTCGCCGACAAGCTGATGTACACCGGCTACGCCTACGCAACCCGCGCCGGCGTGTCGATCGGTATCGACGACATGCTGATCCCCGACGAGAAGAAGGGCATCCTCACCGAGGCAGAAGCCGAAGTGCTGGAAATCCAGGAGCAGTACCAGTCGGGCCTGGTCACCGCCGGCGAGCGCTACAACAAGGTCGTGGACATCTGGTCGCGTACCAGTGAGCGCATCGCCAAGGCGATGATGGACACCATCGGTACCGAAAAGGTCGAGAACGCCAAGGGCGAGACCATCGACCAGAAGTCGATGAACTCGCTGTACATCATGGCCGACTCCGGTGCCCGTGGTAGCCAGGCGCAGATCCGTCAGCTGGCCGGCATGCGCGGCCTGATGGCGCGTCCGGACGGCTCGATCATCGAGACGCCCATCAAGGCGAACTTCCGCGAAGGTCTGAACGTGCAGGAGTACTTCAACTCCACCCACGGTGCCCGTAAGGGTCTGGCCGATACCGCGCTGAAGACGGCGAACTCCGGTTACCTGACCCGCCGCCTGGTCGACGTGGCGCAGGACGTGGTGATCACCGAAATCGATTGCGGCACCACCGAAGGGTTGATCATGACCCCGATCGTGGAAGGCGGCGACGTGGTCGAGCCGTTGCGCGAGCGCGTGCTGGGCCGCGTGGTGGCCGAGGACGTGTACCTGCCGGGCAACGACGAAGAGCCGATCGTCACCCGCAACACGCTGCTCGACGAAGCCTGGGTGGCCAAGCTCGAAGACGCCAGCGTGCAGTCGGTGAAGGTGCGTTCGACCATCAGCTGCGAATCCTCGTTCGGCGTGTGCGCACGCTGCTACGGCCGCGACCTCGCACGTGGTCACCAGGTCAACATCGGCGAAGCGGTCGGCGTCATCGCCGCGCAGTCGATCGGCGAGCCGGGTACCCAGCTGACCATGCGTACGTTCCACATCGGTGGTGCGGCATCGCGTGCGGCTGCGGTGGACAACATCACCGTCAAGACCACCGGTTCGGTGAAGTTCAACAACCTCAAGTCGGTGGCGCATGCCAGCGGTTCGCTGGTTGCGGTCTCGCGTTCTGGCGAACTGTCCGTGCTCGATGGCCATGGCCGCGAGCGCGAGCGTTACAAGCTGCCGTACGGCGCGACCATCACCGCCAAAGACGGCGATGCGGTCAAGGCCGGGCAGAGCGTTGCCAACTGGGATCCGCATAACCACCCGATCGTGTCGGAAGTGGCCGGTTTCATCCGCTTCATCGACTTCGTCGACGGCGTCACCGTCATCGAGAAGACCGACGAGCTGACCGGTCTGGCGTCGCGTGAAATCACCGACCCGAAGCGTCGCGGTGCACAGGCCAAGGAACTGCGCCCGATCGTGCGCATCGTCGATGCCAAGGGCAACGACCTGACGATTCCGAACACGGATCTGCCGGCCCAGTACCTGCTGCCGCCGCGCTCCATCGTCAACCTGCAGGACGGCGCTGCCGTCGGCGTGGGCGACGTGGTGGCCAAGATCCCGCAGGAAGCGTCCAAGACCCGCGACATCACCGGTGGTCTGCCGCGCGTTGCCGACTTGTTCGAAGCACGCAAGCCGAAGGATCCGGCGATCCTGGCCGAACGCTCGGGCATCATCAGCTTCGGTAAGGACACCAAGGGCAAGCAGCGCCTGATCATCAAGGACACCGATGGTTCGGAACACGAAGAGCTGATTCCCAAGTACCGCCAGATCATCGTGTTCGAAGGTGAACACGTGACCAAGGGCGAGACCGTGGTGGACGGCGAGCCGAGTCCGCAGGACATCCTGCGCCTGCTGGGTGTCGAGCCGCTCGCTGCATACCTGGTCAAGGAAATCCAGGACGTGTATCGCCTGCAGGGCGTGAAGATCAACGACAAGCACATCGAGGTGATCACGCGCCAGATGCTGCGTAAGGTCGAGATCGTTGACCAGGGCAACAGCAAGTTCCTCAACGGCGAGCAGGTCGAGCGCCAGCGCGTCATCGAGGAAAATGCCCGCCTGGTCAAGCGCAACGAACTGCCGGCCAAGTACGATCCGGTGTTGCTGGGTATCACCAAGGCGTCGCTGGCCACCGAGTCGTTCATCTCGGCGGCATCGTTCCAGGAAACCACCCGCGTGCTGACCGAGGCGGCCGTCCGCGGTACCCGCGACAACCTGCGCGGTCTGAAGGAAAACGTGATCGTGGGTCGCCTGATCCCGGCCGGTACGGGTCTGGCGTATCACGCCGGACGTCGCAAGGCCTCGGGTCTGACCGACTCGGAAATGGAAACGCTGTCGGGCAAGCCGGCAGCCGCCGAACCGGTCGCTGCAGTGGCCGACGCTGGCGCGGACGAGGAGTAAGCGCTCCGACGGCGGTCGCAAGACCGCCGTAAGCCAGGCGAAAAGGAGGGCAGGAGGCCCTCCGTTTTCCGGCCTTGGATGGGCCAGCAGGTTCAGATTCCGTGAAGTTGACGGAGTTTCATCCTGCCAGCTATACTTCTCTGTCTCGGTGGGCCGGTCTCGGCCTGCCTTTGTTTTCGTGCAGGCCGTCTCGGCCTATCAATCAGAAGAATCAACTGATGACGACGATCAATCAGCTGGTCCGCAAGCCTCGGCAAGCGACCACCTACAAGAGTGCCTCTCCGGCACTGGACAAGTGTCCGCAGCGCCGTGGCGTCTGCACACGCGTCTACACCACTACCCCGAAGAAGCCGAACTCGGCCCTGCGTAAAGTCGCCAAGGTGCGCCTGACCAACCAGGAAGAGGTCATCAGCTACATCGGTGGTGAAGGCCACAACCTGCAGGAGCACTCCGTTGTCCTGATTCGCGGTGGCCGCGTCAAGGATCTTCCCGGTGTGCGTTATCACACCGTCCGTGGTTCGCTGGACGCCGCCGGCGTCGCCAAGCGTCGTCAAGGCCGTTCCAAGTACGGCGCCAAGCGCCCGAAGAGCTAAGGAAATACTCAAATGTCCCGTAAAGGTTCTACTCCGCAGCGCACCGTCCTGCCAGATCCAAAGCATGGCAGCGAAACCATTGCCCGCTTCATCAATATGGTGATGCAGAGTGGCAAGAAGTCGGTTGCTGAGAAAATTGTCTATGGCGCAATGGACGTCATTGGCGAAAAGAATCCGAATGCCATCGAACTGGTGCAGAAGGCACTGGACAACGTGGCCCCGGCTGTCGAAGTTAAATCGCGTCGCGTCGGTGGTGCTACCTATCAGGTGCCCGTCGAAGTGCGTTCCTCCCGTCGCATGGCGCTGGCAATGCGCTGGTTGATCGATTCCGCGCGCAAGCGTGGCGAGAACACCATGCCGCGTAAGCTGGCTGCAGAACTATTGGACGCCTCGGAAAGCCGCGGCGGCGCGATCAAGAAGCGCGAAGAGACCCACCGTATGGCGGAGGCGAACAAGGCGTTCGCACATTACCGCTGGTGACCTCGGGGGCCTTGGTAACGGGGCCCTTCAGCACCATATGAGTGCTGTTTGTGACGCATGTTGCGTCGCATCCAATCCGAAGGCCGCCGAAAGGCGGCGTTCGGCCATCCGAAATCCAAGAAATTGAGAGGCTCCCCGTGGCCCGCACCACCCCTATCGAGCGTTACCGCAACTTCGGCATCATGGCCCACATCGATGCCGGCAAGACCACCACTTCCGAACGCATCCTGTTCTACACCGGTGTGAGTCACAAGATCGGCGAAGTCCATGACGGCGCTGCAGTGATGGACTGGATGGAGCAGGAGCAGGAGCGTGGTATCACCATCACCTCCGCTGCGACTACCGCGTTCTGGTCGGGTATGGACAAGTCCATGCCGCAGCACCGCTTCAACATCATCGACACCCCCGGGCACGTCGACTTCACCATCGAAGTGGAGCGCTCCTTGCGCGTGCTCGACGGTGCGGTGTTCGTGCTGTGCGCCGTCGGTGGCGTGCAGCCGCAGTCCGAGACCGTGTGGCGCCAGGCCAACAAGTATTCCGTGCCGCGCATGGCCTTCGTCAACAAGATGGACCGTACCGGTGCCAACTTCGACAAGGTCGTTGAGCAGCTGAAGGCCCGTCTGGGTGCGTACGCCGTGCCGATGCAGGTGCCGATCGGCGCCGAAGACGGCTTTGAGGGCGTGGTCGACCTGCTGAAGATGAAGGCGATCCATTGGGATACCGCATCGCAGGGCACCACCTTCGAATACCGCGATATTCCGGCCGACCTGGTCGATGTCGCGACCGAGGCACGTTCGTTCATGGTCGAAGCGGCTGCAGAAGCCAGCGAAGACCTCATGGACAAGTACCTCAACGAGGGCGACCTGAGCGAACAGGAGATCCTGTCGGGTCTGCGCGAGCGCACCTTGAAGGTGGAGATCGTGCCGGTGTTCTGCGGCTCGGCGTTCAAGAACAAGGGCGTGCAGGCCATGCTCGACGGCGTCGTGCACCTGCTGCCGTCGCCGGCTGACCGTCCGCCGGTGCAGGGTATCGACGAAGACGAGAAGGAAGACACGCGCGCTGCCACCGATACTGCGCCGTTCTCGGCGTTGGCGTTCAAGATCATGACCGACCCGTTCGTGGGCTCGCTGACGTTCTTCCGTGTCTATTCGGGCACGCTGAACTCCGGCGACCAAGTCTACAACCCGGTCAAGTCGAAGAAGGAGCGCGTAGGCCGCATTCTGCAGATGCACTCCAACAATCGCGAAGAGATCAAGGAAGTGCGCGCGGGCGACATCGCCGCTGCCGTGGGTCTGAAGGATGTCACCACCGGCGACACGCTGTGTGCGCAGGACAAGATCATCACCCTGGAGCGCATGGTGTTCCCGGAGCCGGTGATCTCGATGGCGGTGGAGCCGAAGACCAAGTCGGACCAGGAAAAGATGGGCATGGCCCTGGGCCGTCTGGCGCAGGAAGATCCCTCGTTCCGCGTCAAGACCGACGAAGAATCCGGCCAGACCATCATCTCGGGCATGGGCGAGTTGCACCTGGACATCATCGTCGACCGCATGCGTCGCGAGTTCAATGTCGAGGCCAACGTCGGCAAGCCGCAGGTGGCCTACCGCGAAACGATCCGCAAGTCCGACGTCAAGTCTGACTATAAGCACGCCAAGCAGTCCGGTGGTAAGGGTCAGTACGGTCACGTCGTGATCGAGCTGTCGCCGATGACCGAGGAAGAGCGCAAGAGCGAGAACGTCAAGGACGATTTCCTCTTCATCAACGACATCACCGGCGGCATCATTCCGAAGGAATTCATCCCCTCGGTCGAAAAGGGTCTGCGCGAAACGATCACCAGTGGTCCGATCGCCGGCTTCCCGGTGGTGGGCGTGAAGGTCAAGCTGGTGTTCGGCTCGTACCATGACGTCGACTCCTCGGAAATGGCGTTCAAGCTGGCTGCATCGATGGCGTTCAAGCAGGGCTTCGCGAAAGCCAGCCCGGTGTTGCTGGAGCCGATCATGAAGGTCGAAATCGTCAGCCCGGAGGATTACCTGGGTGACGTGATGGGCGACGTGAGCCGCCGTCGTGGCGTGTTGCAGGGTCAGGACGACAGCCCGTCGGGCAAGATCATCAACGCGATGATCCCGTTGGGTGAAATGTTCGGTTACGCCACTTCGCTGCGCTCGATGAGCCAGGGCCGTGCGACGTTCTCGATGGAGTTCGACCACTACGAAGAGGCACCGGCCAACATCGCCGACGCCGTCACCAAGAAGGGCTGAGTTCGCTCAGCCGCTTCTCACAAATTTTTCAATTAGAGGTAGTTAGTCATGGCAAAAGCTAAATTCGAGCGCACCAAGCCGCACGTGAACGTCGGCACCATCGGTCACGTTGACCATGGCAAGACCACGTTGACCGCTGCGCTGACCAAGATCGGTGCCGAGCGTTTCGGTGGTGAGTTCAAGGCGTACGACGCGATCGACGCGGCGCCGGAAGAGAAGGCGCGCGGCATCACGATTTCGACCGCACACGTCGAATACGAATCCCCGACCCGCCACTACGCGCACGTTGACTGCCCCGGCCACGCCGACTACGTCAAGAACATGATCACCGGTGCAGCGCAGATGGACGGCGCGATCCTGGTGTGCTCGGCCGCTGACGGCCCGATGCCGCAGACCCGTGAGCACATCCTGCTCTCGCGTCAGGTCGGTGTGCCGCACATCGTGGTGTTCCTGAACAAGGCCGACATGGTCGACGACGCCGAGCTGCTCGAGCTGGTCGAAATGGAAGTGCGCGAACTGCTGAGCAAGTACGACTTCCCGGGCGACGACACCCCGATCATCCACGGTTCGGCGCGTCTGGCGCTGGACGGCGATCAGAGCGACATCGGCGTGCCGGCGATCCTGAAGCTGGTCGAGGCGCTGGACTCGTTCATTCCGGAGCCGACCCGCGACGTGGACCGTCCGTTCCTGATGCCGGTCGAAGACGTGTTCTCGATCTCCGGTCGCGGTACCGTGGTGACCGGTCGTATCGAGCGCGGCATCATCAAGGTGGGCGACGAAATCGAAATCGTCGGTATCCGCGACACGCAGAAGACCACCGTCACCGGCGTGGAAATGTTCCGCAAGCTGCTGGACCAGGGTCAGGCAGGCGACAACGCCGGTCTGCTGCTGCGCGGCACCAAGCGTGACGACGTCGAGCGCGGCCAGGTGCTGTGCAAGCCGGGTTCGATCAAGCCGCACACCGAGTTCGAAGCCGAAGTCTACGTGCTGTCCAAGGATGAGGGTGGCCGTCATACCCCGTTCTTCAAGGGCTACCGTCCGCAGTTCTACTTCCGCACCACCGACATCACTGGGGCCTGCCAGCTGCCGGAAGGCGTGGAGATGGTGATGCCGGGCGACAACGTGAAGATGGTCGTGACCCTGATCAACCCGGTCGCGATGGACGAAGGTCTGCGCTTCGCCATCCGTGAAGGCGGTCGTACCGTCGGCGCCGGCGTGGTTGCCAAGATCATCAAGTAAGCAACACCTGCAGCACGGCAGCTTCGGCTGCCGTGTCGCTGGAAAAGAAAAGGTCGGCGAAAGCCGGCCTTTTTCTTTGTCCGCGTGTTGGCCGGGACCCTGCCTGGCGCGGGAATGCGCTTGCCGATGCAAAGAGAAAGATGAAGAAAACAGGCGCCTGCCCCACTCATAACGCTGCGTCCGGTGGGCAGATGGTGCGTGCGCAAGTCGCATCGGCGGCATGATTGCGGATTGGTGAACCGGCTGTCATGACGTAAGGAGGCATGGCGCGCAGATGCCGGTGACAGTCAGCGAATGCCGTTGATCAAGCCGCTTGTCGGGTTCTTGAGCAGATTCAGGCCGGGCAGGTCGAAATTGTCCAGCTCCTGTTTGGTGGTTGCGATATTCAGCCCGACGATGGCCAAAGTGTCCGGGTCCACGTCAATGCCCAGTGGCATGGCGGAGAACTGGACGTAATCGCGGCTGGCATTCCATTGCGGGCTGCCGCCGATGGTTTGGAGGATGCGGTTGATCTGGGTGCCGACCGGATGGCCGAGTAGATGGAAGGGCAGGTGCGCCCTCTGATCGGCGAAGGCGATCAGGTTGCTGACACGGTCATTGCGCAATCCCACCGCCAGCTCGCCTTGCACGAGGGTGCCAGCTCGACGCGGATGCTGCGCCAGCTGTGCTTTGATGTCGCGCGGGTATAGATACAGCAGGCTGAGTCTGTTCGGATCCACCGCATCGGTGTGGGTAACGTCAGGCTGCCCTAGCGCGGCCAGTACCTGTTGCTTGCGCATTCCAAGTGCGAGCGGACCGATGTGCGCGCATGCCACCGGCAACGTGGTCGCGCTGGCGGAGATAGTAAACGTCTGGTGCAACGCACGCGAGCAGGCCTTGCCATCGTTGCTGGCAGCGCGGGAAGGCGGGGCGACGAGTCCGAAGAGTAGCAGGCCGCAAAACAAGAGGGGGTGCCGGGGCATAGGAGGTGTCCGGTGGGGAAATCCTGCAAGGACGAGGCCGGGTGGGAAAGAAAGGTTGGTTACTTGTATTGGCTGATACGTCTACCTTATGCCGCCTTTGCAGCTGTCGGTAATCCGGTCCGCGACGGAGGTCGACCCGATAAGCGCCGATGGGGCCGTCGATGTCGCTGAGACCGGAAGCGTTCACCGCGATACGGTCTAGCATCAGCGTCGTCAAATGGCGCGCCGCTTGCGCGGATACGGACGTCTTTGGTGAGTTCGATATGGATGGCGTTCCCAGTGTAGTGGGCGGATTCTTGCCGGTGGTTGACACCCTGCCACCGGGCGGATCGGGGGCGTGCTGCTTAGGTGTTATCTGCAGGGCCATCTTCGGAAGCCGCATTGCTGCAGTCGTGGCAGGCTTTGCCTGCACCAGCAGACCGGTGATGCAAACGCGTTGGCAAAGTAGGGCCCTGCAACGATCACTGCAGTATCCCGGCAACGCCGCTGGGGTCCGATATTGCCTGGAACCAGAGTCGCTATACTCCAGCCGTTGTCCATGCCCGCCGTGTTTGATTCCCGGCCCTGAGTTTGGTCAGTCCGGACTGGCGCCACGACAAAGGTGGTGTCCGGGGCGGATTTATGCGTCACAGCTGCTACCGGGCTAACTCTGGATCAGAGTAGCGCGCTTGCAGGAGCGGAGGTGAGCCGCTAGAATGCGCGGCTCGGTGTCCCTGGGTAGGGCGCTGAGTTACAGCGAAAAGAACGGCAGGATGCCGCTCGTGTTCGCCAGACCGGGAAGGTCGCGTTGCATGGAGCACTCAACAACTCTCACGTTGTTGACCGTGCTCTTGTTGCGCATTATACTTTTCCGTCTGGGCAGGCCGGGTCACCGGGCTGCCTCAGTTTTTGGGCGGAGGAAATGCCCTCGCCAGCAGGATGCGCGGCGATTTCATCAACGTCAGGAATATCGGGGCAGGTATCCCAGAGGCCTTGCCCGTCGCTCTTTTAACGAAGGAACCCACCGTCATGGCGGAGCAAAAGACCGGTCAGAAGGCGGATCAGAAGATCCGTATCCGGCTGAAGGCGTTCGATCATCGCTTGATTGACCGTTCGGCCAGCGAGATCGTCGAAACGGCTAAGCGGACTGGCGCGCAAGTGCGTGGCCCGATCCCGTTGCCGACCAAGATCGAACGTTACACCATCCTCGTATCCCCGCATGCTGACAAAGATGCGCGTGACCAATACGAAACCCGCACGCACAAGCGTGTGCTCGATATCATCGACCCGAACGACAAGACCGTGGACGCGCTGATGAAGCTCGAGCTCGCGGCTGGCGTCGACGTCCAGATCAAGTTGACCTGAGGACTACGACCATGACGAAGAAATATTCGTTGGGCTTCGTGGGCCGCAAGGCTGGTATGAGCCGCGTCTTCACTGAAGATGGCCGCTCGGTACCGGTCACGCTGATCGAAGCAACTCCTAACCGCATCGCGCAGATCAAGACCGTCGAAGTTGACGGCTACAGCGCCGTGCAGGTCACCGTTGGCGCCCGTCGTGCCGCGCTGGTCAACAAGCCGGCTGCAGGCCACTTCGCCAAGGCGAAGGTGGAAGCGGGTCGCGGCCTGTGGGAATTCCGTGTTGAAGATGCCCAGCTCGGCGATTTCGCCGTCGGTGGCGAAATCAAGGCGGACATCTTCGAGGTCGGCCAGAAGGTCGACGTCCAGGGCGTCACCAAGGGTAAGGGTTTCCAGGGCACCATCAAGCGCTACAACTTCCGTATGGGCGATGCAACCCACGGTAACTCGCTGTCGCATCGCGCGCCGGGTTCGCTGGGTCAGCGCCAGACCCCGGGTCGCGTTTTCCCGGGCAAGAAGATGTCGGGCCACATGGGCGCAGTGCAGCAAAGCACGCAGAACCTGGAAGTGGTCAAGGTCGACGTCGAGCGTGGTCTGATTGCTATCCGCGGCGCCGTGCCTGGCGCAGCTGGTGGCGATGTGATCGTCCGTCCGGCGAGCAAGGCATAAGGAGAGATGACGATGGAACTCGTTATCACGGGTAGCAACAACAAGGTCTCGGTCTCCGATGCCGTGTTCGGTCGCGAATTCAGCGAAGATCTGGTTCACCAGGTCGTTGTCGCTTATCGCAATGCCGGTCGCGCCGGTACCAAGGCACAGAAGACGCGTTCGGAAGTTGCGGGCACGACCAAGAAGTCGAAAAAGCAGAAGGGCGGCGGTGCGCGTCATGGCGCGCTGACGGCTCCGATCTTCGTCGGCGGTGGCGTGACCTTCGCGGCCAAGCCGCGCAGCTTCGAGCAGAAGGTCAACCGCAAGATGTACCGTGCGGCCATCTGCGCGATCTTCTCCGAGCTGAACCGTCAGGGTCGTCTGATGATCGTCGACGCGTTCGACCTCGAAGCGACCAAGACCAAGGGCTTGATCGAAAAGCTCAAGGGGCTGGAAGTGGGCAAGCGCCCGCTGATCGTTACCGAAGAGGCTTCCGAGCACCTGTATCTGTCCGCTCGCAATCTGCCGTATGTGCAGGTGCGTGACGTGCAGGGTCTGGATCCGGTCGCTCTGGTCGGGGCCGATACGGTCGTGATCACCGCCGACGCGGTCAAGAAGGTCGAGGAGTGGCTGGCATGAGCAGCAACGAAAAAAGCAGCAACGAAAAAATCTTCAGCGTGCTGCGTGCTCCGCGAGTCTCCGAAAAGACCGCGCGCCTGCAGGAAATTTCCAACCAGTATGTCTTCGAAGTTTCGAACGAAGCCACCAAGGCCGATGTAAAGGCCGCGGTTGAGCAGCTGTTCGACGTCAAGGTCAAGGCAGTCAACGTGGTCAACGTCAAGGGCAAGAGCAAGTCCTTCCGTAACCGTGCTGGCAGCCGCGGCAATTGGCGCAAGGCGTACGTCCGCCTGGTTGATGGTCAGTCCATCGACGTAACGGCCAAGGCCTGAGGTCCATCCCATGCCATTGATGAAGTTCAAACCCACCTCTCCCGGCCGTCGTTCCGCCGTGCGCGTGGTTACTCCCGATCTGCACAAGGGCGCACCGCACGCGGCGCTGCTCGACTCGCAGAGCAAGTCCGGTGGTCGTAACCACCACGGCCGCATCACCGTGCGTCACGTCGGTGGTGGCCACAAGCAGCACTACCGCATCATCGACTTCAAGCGCAACAAGGAAGGCATTCCGGCGCGTGTGGAGCGGATCGAATACGATCCGAACCGTACCGCTCATATCGCCCTGCTGTGCTACGTCGACGGCGAGCGCCGCTACATCATCGCCCCCAAGGGCCTGAAGGCCGGCGACCAGGTCATTGCCGGTGCCAACGCACCGATCAAGACCGGCAACACGCTGCCGCTGCGCAACATCCCGGTCGGTACGACGGTTCACGGTATCGAGCTGAAGCCGGGTAAGGGCGCTCAGATCGCACGTGCCGCCGGTGCAGCCGTCCAGCTGGTCGCTCGCGAAGGCATCTATGCCACGCTGCGTCTGCGCTCGGGCGAAATGCGCAAGGTGCCGGTCGAGTGCCGCGCCACCATCGGCGAAGTCGGCAACGACGAGCACAACCTTGAGAAGCTGGGCAAGGCCGGCGCCAAGCGTTGGCGCGGTGTTCGTCCGACCGTTCGCGGTGCGGCCATGAACCCGGTCGATCACCCGCACGGTGGTGGTGAAGCGAAGGCTGGTCAGGGTAATCCGCATCCGGTCACCCCGTGGGGTGTTCCGACCAAGGGTTACAAGACGCGCAAGAACAAGCGCACCCAGCAGTTCATCGTCCGCGATCGTAGGGGCTAATCGACCATGGCACGTTCACTTAAGAAGGGCCCGTTCGTCGATCACCACCTTGCAAAGAAGGTGGAGTCCGCTGCGGGTAGCAAGAAGCCGATCAAGACCTGGTCGCGCCGTTCGATGATCCTGCCTGAAATGGTAGGCATCACCATCGCCGTGCATAACGGCAAGAACCACATTCCGGTGCTCGTCAACGAGAATATGGTCGGCCACAAGCTCGGCGAATTTGCCGTCACCCGGACCTTCAAGGGTCACGGTGGCGACAAGAAGTCGGGCAGGTAAGGAGAGATGACGATGGAAGCGAAAGCAATCCTGCGCACCGCGCGCATCTCCCCGCAGAAGGCCCGCCTGGTCGCTGACCAGGTGCGTGGTTTGTCCGCCGAACGTGCGGTCAATCTGCTGAAGTTCTCGGACAAGAAGGCTGCACACCTGATCAAAAAGGTGGTGGAGTCGGCGATCGCCAATGCCGAGAACAATCAGGGCGCGGATGTCGACGAGCTGAAGGTCAAGACCATCATGGTTGATGAAGGTCCCTCCCTGAAGCGTTTCATGGCGCGGGCGAAAGGCCGCGGTACCCGCATCCTCAAGCGCACCAGCCACATCACTGTGGTTGTGGGCGCCGCCAAGTAAGCGGAAAGGAAAAGACCATGGGTCATAAAGTTCATCCGACTGGAATCCGCCTCGGCATCGCCAAGGACTGGAATTCCAAGTGGTACGCAAACAAGGCCGAGTTCGCCTCCTATCTAGCAGCCGACCTGAAAGTGCGTGAAATGCTGCGCAAGAAGCTCGCGCAGGCAGGTGTCAGCAAGATCTTGATCGAGCGCCCTGCCAAAACCGCCCGCGTGACCATTCACACCGCCCGTCCGGGTGTGGTGATCGGCAAGCGTGGCGAGGACATCGAAAAGCTGCGCAAGGAAGTGAGCCAGCTGATGGGCGTTCCGGCGCACATCAACGTCACCGAAGTGCGCAAGCCGGAGCTGGATGCGCAGCTGGTCGCCGAGTCGATCGCGCAGCAGCTTGAGCGTCGCATCATGTTCCGCCGTGCAATGAAGCGCTCGGTCGGTAACGCGATGCGCCTGGGTGCCTTGGGCATCAAGGTCAATGTGGCTGGCCGCCTCAACGGTGCAGAAATTGCCCGTTCGGAGTGGTACCGCGAAGGCCGCGTGCCGCTGCACACGCTACGTGCCGACATTGATTACGGTTTTGCCGAGGCGTCCACGACGTACGGCATCATCGGCATCAAGGTCTGGATCTATAAGGGCGAAGTCTTCGACTTCTCTCAGGTTGGCCAGGAAAAGCAGGACGACAGCCCGCGCAACGATCGTAACGATCGCGGCGACCGTGGTGACCGCCCGTCGCGCCCGGCTCGTGAAGCGAGGTAACGGCAATGTTGCAACCCAAGCGAACCAAATATCGCAAGATGCACAAGGGCCGTAACGACGGCCTGGCATGGAGCGGAAACGCCGTCAGCTTCGGCGAGTACGGCCTCAAGGCCACGGCGCACGGTCAGCTGACCGCACGCCAGATTGAAGCAGCACGCCGCACGATCAGCCGCCACGTCAAGAAGGGCGGCAAGATGTGGATCCGTGTGTTCCCCGACAAGCCGATCACCAAGAAGCCGATCGAAGTCCGCATGGGCTCCGGTAAGGGCAACGTGGAGTACTGGGTCGCGCAGATTCAGCCGGGCCGCATGATCTATGAAATCGAGGGAATCCCCGAAGAGACCGCACGTGAGGCGTTTCGCCTTGCCGCTGCCAAGCTCTCGGTGACCACCACTTTCGTGACCCGGACGGTGCGCTGATGGATATCAAACAACTCCGCGAGAAGTCGGCTGACGAATTGAAGGCCCACCTGACCGATCTGCGTAAGGAGCAGTTCTCGCTCCGTATGCAGCAGGTCACCGGCCAGCTGCCGAAGACCCACGAAACCCGCCGGGTGCGCCGCGAGATTGCTCGCGTCAAGCACCTGCTCGGCAGCACCAAGTAAGGACGGCCGCGATGAGCGACAATAACGAAAAGCAAACGCTGCGCACGGTCGAAGGCCGTGTCGTCAGCAACAAGATGGACAAGACGGTCACCGTGTTGGTGGAGCGCCAGGTCAAGCATGCGCTGTACGGCAAGTACATCAAGCGCTCGACCAAGCTGCACGCACACGATGCCGACAATGCCTGCAACGAAGGCGACGTCGTGCGTGTGACCGAGATTGCTCCGATGTCCAAGACCAAGAACTGGCGGGTGGTGGAAATCGTCACCCGTTCGGCCGAATAAGGGAGATCTGAATCATGATCCAGATGCAGAGCTACCTCGATGTCGCCGACAATTCGGGTGCCAAGGAAGTGATGTGCATCAAGGTGCTGGGCGGCTCCAAGCGCCGTTACGCACACATTGGTGACATCATCAAGGTGACCGTCAAGGACGCCATTCCGCGTGGCAAGGTCAAGAAGGGCGAAGTCTACGACGCCGTCGTGGTGCGTACCCGCAAGGGTGTGCGCCGTCCCGACGGTTCGCTGATCCGCTTCGATGGCAACGCCGCTGTGCTGTTGAACAATAAGCAGGAGCCGATCGGGACCCGCATCTTCGGGCCGGTGACGCGCGAGCTGCGTTCCGAGAAGTTCATGAAGATCGTCTCGCTCGCTCCCGAAGTGCTGTGAGCGGAGGACATACACATGGCTAACCGTATCAAGAAGGGCGACCAGGTCGTCATCAACACCGGCAAGGACAAGGGTAAGCAGGGTGAAGTGGTGCGTGTGGACGGCGATCGCGTGATCGTCTCCAACGCCAACGTCATCAAGCGCCACACCAAGCCGAACCCGCAGGCAGGCGTTGCCGGCGGCGTGGTCGAGCGTGAAGCGTCGATCCATATCTCCAACGTCAATATCGTCAACCCGGCAACGGGCAAGGGCGAGCGCGTTGGCTTCAAGGTGCTGGAGGATGGACGCAAACTGCGTGTGTTCCGCTCCAGCGGTGAGGCGCTCGACGCCTGAGGAATGAGATCATGAACACTCGTCTCGAAAAGTTTTACAAGGAAAACGTGGTGCCGGCCCTGATGAAGGAATTCGGCTACACCAATCCGATGGAAGTGCCGAAGCTGGTCAAGGTCACGCTCAACATGGGCGTGGGCGAAGCCGCTACCAACAAGAAGATCCTGGAAAATGCGGTCGCCGACATGGCCAAGATCTCCGGTCAAAAGCCGGTGGTCACCAAGTCGCGCGTTTCGGTCGCATCCTTCAAGATCCGTGACGGTTGGCCGATCGGCTGCAAGACCACCTTGCGTCGCGCCAAGATGTACGAGTTCCTGGATCGCCTGATCAACATCTCGTTGCCGCGCGTGCGCGACTTCCGTGGTGTGTCCGGTCGCTCCTTCGACGGTCGTGGCAACTTCAACATGGGTGTGAAGGAACAGATCATCTTCCCGGAAATCGACTTCGACGCCGTCGACGCGATTCGCGGTATGGATATCGCCATCACCACCACCGCCAAGACGGATGCGGAAGCGAAGGCGCTGCTGGCAGCGTTCAAGTTCCCGTTCCGTAACTGACCGTCGAGGACATCCGAAATGGCAAAGACCTCCATGATCCACCGCGACATCAAGCGTGCAAAGCTGGCGAAGAAATTCGCCGGCAAGCGTGATGCGCTGAAGAAGATCCTCTCCAGTCAGGATGCGTCCTACGAAGAGAAGATCGAAGCGTCGACCAAGTTGCAGAAGCTGCCGCGCGATTCGTCGCCGAGCCGCTATCGCAACCGTTGCGAGCTGTCCGGTCGTCCGCGCGGTGTCTACCGCAAGTTCGGTCTGGGTCGCAACATGCTGCGCAAGGCCACGATGAACGGCGACGTTCCGGGCCTGCGTAAGGCGAGCTGGTAACAGCATTCCGGCCGTTCGCGGCCGGATTTGAACAGGATGGTTCTGTTCAACAAGAGAGTCCGACGCAAGTCGGGCTCTTTTGTCGTATACTTCCGCTTCTGTCTTGCCCGTTCGGGCTTGGCGTGGCGTCAAGGGTCCTGGCCCGTCCCCAGGAAAACACAAGATTTTCGCGAAAGCGGATATCGGTGCACTCAAAGGTACTCACATGAGCATGACTGATCCCATCGCCGACCTGCTGGTTCGCATCAAGAATGCGGCCGCGGTTGGTAAGCAGACGGTGAAATTGCCGTCGTCCAAGATTAAGGTTGCGATCGCCCAGGTCCTGAAGGACGAGGGTTACATCACCGACCTGCGCGTGACCCAGACCGAAAACAACAAGGCGGAACTGGAAATCGTGCTGAAGTATTTCGAAGGCCGCCCGGTCATCGAGACCCTGAAGCGTTTTTCGCGCTCGGGTCTGCGCCAGTACCGCGGCAAGACCGAGCTGCCCAAGGTCCTCGGTG
Source organism: Xanthomonas sp. NCPPB 1062 (assembly GCF_041481705.2). Taxonomy (NCBI): domain Bacteria; kingdom Pseudomonadati; phylum Pseudomonadota; class Gammaproteobacteria; order Lysobacterales; family Lysobacteraceae; genus Xanthomonas; species Xanthomonas sp. NCPPB 1062. The sequence goes on from NZ_CM192987.1 coordinate 1,108,455, forward strand.
GCCTGGGTATTGCCATCATCTCCACGTCGAAGGGCATCATGACCGATGCGCAGGCTCGCGAAGCCGGCGTTGGTGGTGAAGTTCTGTGCTTCGTGGCCTAAGGGAAGGAATCGAACATGTCCCGTGTAGCCAAGAAGCCTGTCTCCCTCCCGAAGGGTGTTGAACTCAAGGTCCAGCCTGAGCTGGTCAGCGTCAAGGGCCCGAAGGGCACGTTGACCCTGCCCAAACCGGCTGGTGTCGAAATCGCCATCGATGGCGACGTTGCCACGCTGTCGGCCAACGATCCGTCGCAGATCGCCCTCACCGGCACCGTGCGCGCCATCCTGGCCAATATGGTCAAGGGTGTCTCCGAAGGCTTCGAGCGCAAGCTCGAGCTGGTCGGCGTCGGTTACCGTGCTGCCATGCAGGGCAAGGACCTGAGCCTGGCGCTCGGTTTCTCGCACCCGTTGGTGTTCGTGGCGCCGGAAGGCATCACGCTGTCGACTCCTACCCAGACCGAAATTGTGGTCCAGGGCGCCGACAAGCAGCGCGTCGGCGAAGTTGCCGCCAAGATTCGCGGCTTCCGTCCGCCGGAGCCCTACAAGGGCAAGGGTGTGAAGTACGCCGGTGAAGTCATCATTCGCAAGGAAGCCAAGAAGGCGTAAGGCAGGTCCCTCTGCGAGGAGCCTGGCCATCCATGGCCGGACTTTTCAATGTAAAAGCCTGTTTTCCTTCAGCTTTCGTAGGATAAATATCATGAGCATCAACAAGAACATCGCCCGTCTGCGTCGCGCCAAGTCCACCCGTGCGCACATCCGTGAGCTCGGCGTTGCCCGTCTGTCGGTGCTGCGCACCGGTCAACATCTGTATGCGCAGGTCTTCACTGCCGACGGCTCCAAGGTGATCGCTGCTGCGAATACCCTGCAGGCCGACGTCAAGGATGGCTTGAAGAACGGCAAGAACAGCGATGCGGCCGCTAAGGTCGGCAAGCTGATCGCCGAGCGCGCCAAGGCTGCAGGCATCGAGAAGGTCGCATTCGACCGCTCGGGCTACCGCTACCACGGCCGCATCAAGGCGCTTGCCGACGCTGCGCGCGAAGGCGGCCTGCAGTTCTAAAGCACTGCTGCGGAGGTGGTCATCGACCACCTTCGCGATACCGCCGGCAGGGAGATGCCGGACCGTCCCGTTCTTTTGCAACGGTGCCGGGAACACCGCTTCACTTCACAGCCATAAGCGGCTTCGAGCCGTACATACTCAATCAATCAAGGAATCAAGATGGCAGAAGAACGTGCACCGCGGGGTCGTGATCGCGACCGTAACCGCGAAGAGAAAGTCGACGATGGCATGATCGAAAAGCTGGTCGCGGTCAATCGCGTCAGCAAGACGGTCAAGGGCGGTCGCCAGTTCACCTTCACCGCGCTGACCGTGGTCGGCGATGGTCTGGGTAAGGTCGGTTTCGGTTACGGCAAGGCGCGCGAAGTGCCGGTTGCCATCCAGAAGTCGATGGAACAGGCGCGCAAGAATCTGGCCACTGTCGATCTGAACAACGGCACCTTGTGGCATGCCGTCAAGTCCGGCCATGGCGCAGCACGCGTCTACATGCAGCCGGCTTCGGAAGGTACGGGCGTCATCGCAGGCGGCGCCATGCGCGCTGTGCTGGAAGCGGTTGGCGTCAAGAACGTGCTGGCCAAGGCTGTCGGTTCGCGTAATCCGATCAACCTGGTCCGTGCGACCCTGAAGGGTCTGTCGGAAGTGCAGTCGCCGGCACGCGTTGCGGCCAAGCGCGGCAAGAAGGTGGAGGAGCTCAACCATGGCTAAGGACACCAACAAGACCGTGAAGGTGCGCCTGGTGCGTGGCCTGCGTGGAACCCAGTCGCGTCACCGCCTGTCGGTGCGTGCGTTGGGCCTGAATAAGCTGAACGATGTGCGTGAACTGAAGGACAGCCCGCAGGTGCGTGGCCTGATCAATACGGTTCATTACCTCGTCAAGGTTGAGGAGTAATCCCATGACTCTGCGTCTTAATGACCTCAAGCCGGCCGACGGCGCCCGTACCGAGCGCACCCGCGTCGGTCGTGGTATCGGTTCGGGCCTCGGCAAGACCGCTGGTCGCGGTCACAAGGGCTCGTTCGCTCGTAAGGGCGGCGGCAAGATCAAGGCCGGCTTCGAGGGCGGCCAGACCCCGATGCAGCGCCGTCTGCCGAAGATCGGTTTCCGCTCCAAGATGGCGCGCGATACCGCAGAAGTGTTGTCCTACCAGCTGGACAAGCTGGATGCCGGCGATGTCGACTTCGCAGCGCTGCGTGCGGCCAATCTGGTCCCGAGCCGCGCCAAGAAGGCGAAGATCGTGCTGAAGGGCGAGCTGAGCAAGAAGTTCGTGCTGAAGGGCGTTGCGGCAACCGCAGGCGCCAAGGCGGCAATCGAAGCTGCCGGCGGCAGCGTAGAGGAGTAATCGGCAGATGGCGCAGGCTGGCATTGGTAACCTCGGTGGCGGGCTCGGCAAGTTCACGGAACTTCGCCAGCGGCTACTGTTCGTCCTCGGGGCATTGATCGTCTATCGCATCGGCTGCTATGTGCCGGTGCCGGGCGTGAATCCCGATGCCATGCTTTCGTTGATGCAGGCGCAGGGCGGCGGCATCGTGGACATGTTCAACATGTTCTCGGGCGGCGCCCTGCACCGTTTCAGTATTTTTGCGTTGAACGTGATGCCGTACATCTCGGCGTCGATCGTGATCCAGTTGGCCACGCATATCTTTCCCGCCCTCAAGGCGATGCAGAAGGAAGGCGAGTCGGGTCGACGCAAGATCACCCAGTATTCGCGCATCGGTGCGGTGTTGCTGGCTGTGGTGCAGGGCGGCAGTATCGCGCTGGCACTGCAGAACCAGACCGCGCCCGGTGGCGCTCCGGTGGTGTATGCGCCGGGCATGGGCTTCGTGCTCACCGCGGTGATCGCATTAACCGCTGGCACCATCTTCCTGATGTGGGTAGGCGAGCAGGTCACCGAGCGCGGCATCGGTAACGGCGTATCGCTGATCATCTTTGCCGGCATCGTGGCTGGCCTGCCGTCGGCAGCCATCCAGACGGTCGAAGCCTTCCGCGAAGGCAATCTGAGCTTCATTTCGCTGCTGTTGATCGTCATCACGATCCTGGCGTTCACGCTGTTCGTCGTATTTGTCGAACGTGGGCAGCGCCGGATCACGGTCAACTACGCGCGCCGCCAGGGCGGTCGCAATGCGTACATGAACCAGACCTCGTTCCTGCCGCTCAAGCTCAACATGGCCGGCGTGATTCCGCCGATCTTTGCGTCCAGCATCCTCGCTTTCCCGGCGACGCTGTCGATGTGGTCGGGCCAGGCGGCGTCGGGTGGGGTGGGGTCTTGGCTGCAGAAGATCGCCAACGCGCTTGGGCCCGGTGAGCCGGTGCACATGCTGGTCTTCGCTGCGCTGATCATCGGTTTTGCGTTCTTCTACACTGCGCTGGTGTTCAACTCGCAGGAAACCGCCGACAACCTCAAGAAGTCGGGCGCGCTGATTCCGGGCATCCGTCCTGGCAAGGCCACCGCCGACTACGTCGATGGCGTGCTGACGCGCCTGACCGCGGCCGGTTCGCTGTACCTGGTGATCGTGTGCCTGTTGCCGGAAATCATGCGCACGCAGCTCGGCACCTCGTTCCACTTCGGCGGCACCTCGCTGTTGATTGCAGTGGTCGTGGTGATGGACTTCATTGCGCAGATTCAGGCGCATCTGATGTCGCACCAGTATGAGAGCTTGCTGAAGAAGGCCAACCTCAAGGGCGGCTCGCGCGGCGGTCTTGCGCGCGGTTAAGTGGTACACTAGATCTTCATTGCGTGAAGACGGCCCGGTTCCCGGGCCACGATCTTCCGATCAGAAGGGCGGCTCGCGCGACGTCTCGCGCGCGGGTGTGACGGGGTGGTCCTGTGCGGGAGTAGCACAGGCGATTCGGAGTAGTTTTCTGGATCAACACCGTCCGGCGCCGGAGCGAGGGCACACTCCCCACGCCGGGTCCATGGAACCTCTGGTTCCACGGGCTTCAAAGCAATCCGAGGCCTTGCTATAATTCCGAGTTCACTTTTGATCCATCCTGCCGGATGGCGCCTGGGCGCTGTCGGGCCATCACTCAGTTGGAGAATCGCGTCATGGCGCGTATTGCAGGCGTCAACCTGCCAGCCCAGAAGCACGTCTGGGTCGGGTTGCAAAGCATCTACGGCATCGGCCGTACCCGTTCGAAGAAGCTCTGCGAATCCGCAGGCGTTACCTCGACCACGAAGATTCGTGATCTGTCCGAACCCGAAATCGAGCGCCTGCGCGCCGAAGTCGGCAAGTATGTCGTCGAAGGCGACCTGCGCCGCGAAATCGGTATCGCGATCAAGCGACTGATGGACCTGGGCTGCTATCGCGGTCTGCGTCATCGCCGTGGTCTCCCGCTGCGTGGTCAGCGCACCCGTACCAACGCCCGCACCCGTAAGGGTCCGCGCAAGGCGATCAGGAAGTAAGGGATAGATCATGGCCAAGCCAGCAGAAAAGAAAACGAAGAAGAAGATCAAGCGCGTCATCACTGACGGCGTCGCTCACGTCCACGCTTCGTTCAACAACACCATCGTCACCATCACCGATCGCCAGGGCAACGCGCTGTCGTGGGCTACGTCCGGCGGCGCCGGTTTCCGTGGTTCGCGCAAGTCGACCCCGTTCGCTGCCCAGGTTGCCGCCGAGAAGGCTGGCCGCGCTGCGCTCGATTACGGCGTGAAGTCGCTGGAAGTGCGTATCAAGGGTCCGGGTCCGGGCCGTGAGTCGGCCGTGCGTTCGTTGAACAACGTGGGCTACAAGATCACCAACATCATCGACGTGACGCCAATCCCGCACAACGGGTGCCGTCCGCCGAAGAAGCGTCGCGTCTAAAGGGAGCGATAAGAAATGGCTCGTTATATCGGTCCTACCTGTAAGCTCGCGCGTCGCGAAGGCGCCGACCTTTCCCTCAAGAGCCCGGCGCGTGCGCTGGACTCCAAGTGCAAGCTTGAGCAGAAGCCCGGCCAGCACGGTGCGGCTCGCAAGGGCAAGCTCTCCGACTACGCCACCCAGCTGCGCGAAAAGCAGAAGGTCAAGCGTATCTACGGTCTGCTGGAACGTCAGTTCCGCAACTACTACAAGAAGGCCTCGACCAAGAAGGGCAACACCGGCGAGAACCTGCTGCAGTTGCTGGAAACCCGTCTGGACAACGTCTGCTACCGCATGGGCTTTGCCGTCACCCGTCCGGCCGCGCGCCAGCTGGTGTCGCACCGTGGCGTGCTGGTCAACGGCAAGTCGGTGAATCTGGCCTCGTACCAGATCAAGGCTGGCGATGCGATCACGCTGTCGGAAAAGGCACAGAAGCAGCTCCGCGTGCAGGAAGCCCTGACCGTGGCTGAGCAGCACGACATTACGCCGTCGTGGGTTGAAGTCGATTCGAAGAAGTTCAGCGGCGTGTTCAAGGCCGTTCCGGATCGCGCTGACCTGCCTTCGGATATCAACGAAGCGCTGATCGTCGAGTTGTATTCGAAGTAATTCACATTGGAGAACCTCCGGTACTGCCGGAGGTTCGCAGGAGACCCCGCAACATGACGGTTACCGCCAACCAGGTTCTGCGCCCCCGTGGTCCGCAGATCGAACGTCTTACCGACAACCGCGCCAAGGTCGTGATCGAACCCTTGGAGCGCGGTTACGGGCACACGCTGGGCAATGCCCTGCGTCGTGTGTTGTTGTCGTCGATCCCCGGTTTTGCGATCACCGAGGTCGAGATCGACGGCGTGCTGCACGAGTACACCACGGTGGAAGGTTTGCAGGAAGACGTGCTTGACGTCCTGCTGAACCTGAAAGACGTGGCGATTCGTATGCACAGTGGCGACAGCGCCACGCTGTCGTTGTCCAAGCAGGGTCCGGGTACGGTCACTGCGGCAGACATCAGGACCGATCACAACGTTGAGATCATCAACGGCGACCACGTGATCTGCCACCTGACCAAAGACACCGCATTGAACATGCGCCTGAAGATCGAGCGTGGCTTTGGCTACCAGCCGGCTGCTGCGCGTCGTCGCCCGGATGAAGAGACCCGCACCATCGGTCGTCTGATGCTGGATGCGTCGTTCTCGCCGGTGCGTCGCGTTGCCTACGCCGTGGAAGCTGCGCGCGTCGAACAGCGTACCGACCTCGACAAGCTGGTCATCGATATCGAAACCAACGGCACGATCGATGCCGAGGAAGCTGTGCGCACCGCCGCCGACATCCTCAGCGATCAGCTGTCGGTGTTCGGCGATTTCACCCACCGCGATCGCGGTGCGGCCAAGCCGGCTGCCAGCGGCGTGGATCCGGTGCTGCTGCGTCCGATCGACGACCTTGAGCTGACCGTGCGTTCGGCCAACTGCCTCAAGGCCGAGAGCATCTACTACATCGGCGATCTGATCCAGAAGACCGAAGTCGAGCTGCTTAAGACCCCGAATCTGGGCAAGAAGTCGCTGACAGAAATCAAGGAAGTGCTGGCACAGCGCGGCCTTGCGCTGGGCATGAAGCTGGAGAACTGGCCGCCGGCCGGTGTCGCCCAGCACGGCATGCTTGGTTAATGCATCAAGGCATGGGCGTCTTCGGGCGCCCATGTTTGTTTTCTACATCGACGGGTTAAAGCCTGCGATGACATCCGGTTCAAGGACGGCCGGCTCGGACCAACCGCAGTCCATTCAACAGCGCCAGGATGGCGACAACGTTTCTCAAGCAGTCTCAACATTCCCTAGGAAACCATACTCATGCGTCACCAGAAATCCGGCCGTAAGTTCAACCGCACCAGCGCGCATCGCGAAGCCATGTTCCGTAATATGGCCGCCTCGCTGTTCAAGCACGAGCTGATCAAGACCACCTTGCCGAAGGCCAAGGAACTGCGTCGCGTCGCCGAGCCGCTGATCACCATCGGCAAGGTCGATGGCGTTGCCAATCGTCGTCTGGCGTTCGCTCGCCTGCGCGACAAGGAAGCCGTGGGCAAGCTGTTCGTCGAACTGGGCCCGCGTTACGCGACCCGTCCCGGCGGCTACCTGCGCATCCTGAAGGCCGGCTTCCGTGCCGGCGACAATGCGCCGATGGCGTATGTCGAGCTGGTCGACCGTCCGGTCGTTGCCGAAGAAGTGGCCGAGTAATCGGATCGCTGCTGCACAGATTCTCGAAGAAGCCCGGCTGACGCCGGGCTTTTTTGTTGGATGCTTGAAACTGCGTGTCTGCCGACGGCTGTCGACTGCACGGGCACGCGTGCGTGCGCGTGGATGTGTGCGTTACGCAGCAAGCAGGGCGACGTCGCCAAAGCCTATGATCCAGTGCAGCTGCTGCCGCTTGCTGGGCCAATTGGAATCTCCTTCCGCTTGGTCGACGACGGCTTGCGGGCTCTGGATTGCCGCTCGCGGGTGGGCGTGCGGTGGGCCCTGGTCTTTCGGACATCGCATGCGTGTCACCCCGTGCCGCGGCGGCGCTGCAGCGCACAAGCAGCAGACGCTCGCGCGATTGGACTGCCCGCTCAGTCATGCGTGGTCACGGCCGTGGCGATGGCTGATAATCGACGACTTGACCCAAGGCAAGCAGTGACGATGAATCCATTTCGCTGGAGTTTCCGGGCGCAGTTTCTGCTGGGCTTTCTTGCATGCGCAGGATTGCTGGCTTACGCGATCTATGTGCAGTTGCATCTGGGTCTGGAGCCTTGCCCGCTGTGCATCTTCCAACGGATCGCCTTCGCGGCGCTGGCCGTGTTTTTTCTGCTCGGCGCGCTGCATGGGCCGCGTGCCGCCGCCGGGCGCAAGGTCTATGGGGTCTTGAGTTTCATCGCCGCGGGCGTGGGCATGGGCATCGCTGCGCGGCATGTGTGGGTGCAGATCCGGCCCAAGGACATGATGTCTTCGTGCGGGCCGCCGTTGAGCTTTCTGAGCGAGACCATGGGGCCCTTCGAGGTGTTCCGCACCGTGCTGACCGGCACCGGCGATTGCGGCAATATCGATTGGCGCTTCCTCGGGTTGAGCATGCCCATGTGGAGCATGGTGTGGTTCGTGGGGTTGGCGCTGTGGGCGCTGTACGCGGGCTTCAAGGCGCGGCGTAGCTCGGTCCATCACTGACGCATGACAGGTCTAGCGGCTCGCAAAGCCCTGCGGCAGCCTTGTAGGCGTGCAGTGGGATCGTGATGGGCAACGGGCGCTGTGCGCTGCTCAGGCGAGGCTGCTGCGCGGTTGGCGGTTGAAGGGCCGCCTGATCCGCTGCAGGTCGGGCGGCTTGATTCGTCGCAAGGCGCCCGACCTGCGCTGCGCTTGCTCGACGCGTCTGCTTCCTGGCCTTGATACTGGATGCCGTTGTTGCCGCTTGCATGCGTCTGCGGCGTGTCGACCGCGAGCGCCAAGAACGACATTGGAGACGTGACTGATTCCTGGCTCTTTCCGCTGGCTAGCGCGGATGGATCGCGGCATTGCTTCAATCGATAAGCCGATATTTACGTGTCTGCCAAACGATGCGCATCAGCCAGGCAGGCGGTCCGCAGCGTGGCCAGCCGTGCTGCAGGCTTGGCATCGGACTTCGGCAACGAATGGGCCGGTGTTGTTCCGGTCCATTCGCCGCCTTGCACCGCGTCAGAAGTCCTGCTGCAGGCTCACATAGACGCCGCGGCGCGGCGCCCACTGCGGCGCGAAGACGCCGATACCGCCGCCATCGCGCAACTGGTAGCTGCGGTTGAGGACATTGACCGCGGCCAGTTGCACATGCAGCGGATGCGTATTGACGTCGAAGTCGTGGCCGACGCTGGCATTCAACTGGAAGTACGACGGAAGCGAGGCGCCGTTGGGCACGGTGTCGGTATCGGTGCGCAAGCCGCTGCCGAACAGATAGTTGAGGCCGACCTTACTGCCTTCGCTGAAGGCGTAGTTGATGCCGCCGGACGAGGTCAGCTTCTGGTCGTGATCCAGGTGGATCCAGTTGTCGTAGGTGTAGGCCAGCGCATCCGGATCGAAGTTGTACAGGCTGGTCATGACCCGCTTGCCCATGGCTTTGCTGTAGGCGAGGTTGAAATATGCCGTCACTGGCCCGTTGGTGTAGTCGGCGCTGAATTCGGCGCCGCGGATGCGGCCATAGCGGTAATTGAAGGTGGAATAGATATAGGCGGCACCGAACTGGCCTTCGTCCTGCAGCCGGTCGGCCTTGCGGTAATAGGTGTCCAGGCCAAGCGTCAGATGGTCGGTGACCACTTGCGAGATGCCCAGGTCGTAGTAGTCGCTACGTTCGCTCAGTGGCGTGGTCGGGCCGTCACCGGCCGACTGCTGGTTGGTGGTGCCGTCGTAGAGCGCGATGTCGCTGGTGGAGATCAGCTCGCTGGCCGGCGGGGTGAAGTAACGCGCGTATCCGGCATGCACGGTGGTGCTGTCGGTGGCGTGCCAGATGACGCCCAGGCGCGGGCTGAGCTGACCTTCGGTCGTGCCGAAGGCCTTGTACTTGTCGCCGCGCAACCCGTAATTGACGGTCCAATCTTCGCCGATCTTCCACTCGTCCTGCAGGTAGAGCGCGTAGGTGCTGGCATGGAAACGGCTGCCGTCGGGAATGAACAGCGGCACGTTGCTGCTCTGGCTGCCGTCATCGTTGGCGGGGAAGACAGACGAATTGTTGCTGGCGATGGCGTGTTCGAAATTGCCGTACACGCCGTAGCGCAGCGTATGCGAGCCGCCCCATGGCGTTGCGAAGTCCGCCTGCACGGTATTGGCGCGGTTGCTGCGGTCCACCTGCGAGGCGATGCCGTTGAAGATCAGGTCGCCGGCGACGTCGGGGGAGAAGGCGACGCTGCTGTAACGCTGGCCGGCGGAGAGCTGATAGTTGGTGTCGCCGAGCGTGCCTTGCAGGGCCAGGGTGCCGAAACGGGTGTTTTCGCGCTGGTTCTCGTCCAGGCGCGAGGAGTCGAAATCGGTGGTGCCCAGGTAATCGAAGGCTGGCGTCTGCCCCGGATTGTTGGGGATCTGGAAGCGGTTGTTCGCGTAGCCGACCAGCAGGCTGAGACGGGTGTTCTCGTTGACCAGGTAGGTCAGATCGGCGAAGCCCTTGCCCTGATGGGTTTTGTCGTGGATGGGGTTGAGGCTGTCGACCGGGTTTTCCAGGCCATTCTTGTTCTGGTCGTAATCGCCGCTGACGAACCAGCTCCAACGCCCGCTGCTGCCCCACAGCGAGGCGTTGGGGTTGATGGTGCCGAATGAGCCGGCGGTGATGCCGACGCTGCCGCCATTGCCGAGTTCGGCACCGCTCTTGGTGGTGATGTCGACCACGGCTGCGGTGCGGTCGCCGAACTGCGCCGGCAGCGCACCATCGAGCAGCTTGAGGTTCTTGATGATGCGCGGCTCCAGACTCTGGCCGAAACCGGAGATGGATTCGGGAATCATCACCCCGTTGATGCGGTACTGCAGGTTGGCGTGGTCGCCGCGGACGTGAATGCCGCCGTAGGAATCCTGTACCACGCCCGGCGCCTGCAGCAGGACCTGATTGAGTGGAGTCGCCGCGCCGAGCGGCAGGCGATCGATATCGTCAGCGGTGATGGCAAATTGGCTGCTGCCGATGTCCGGCGACAGGGCATTGCGCGCCGCCTCGAGCTTGGCGATCACGTTGACCGTGTCCAGATCGGTCGTGCGTTCGGAGTCGGCATCGGCGGCAAACGCCGCACCGATGGGGGCGGCCAGCAGGGCGACGGTGATGGCAGCAGACAGAAGACGAGGAGTCATGGCAGTTTCGCGAGGCGGGTGAGGGGGAGGGTGTTGTTATTTTGTAACGTTGAGCGCTTTGGCGAGCGCTAGCGTAGGTCGAAAGTCATGGCTCGACGGGCGATGTTGTTTGCTGTTCAGGTCGAAAGGGCCGGCGCGCGACCGCACGTCGGACGGACGCGGCGGCAATTCGGTGCCATTGGCCTTCAGGCGCTTTGCGTAGCGTTCCGGCTCTGCCAACATCGCAGGCTGCCTAGGAGTCCTTTCATGAATCTTTCCGCTGCCACTTCCGCTACCGATTCGGCCGCCGCAGCGTGGGCGCCGGACAGCTGGCGCGGCAAGCCTGCATTGCAGCTGCCGGTGTACCCGGATGAGAACGCGCTGCAGGCGGCCATGCACGAGTTGGGGCGGCTGCCGCCGCTGGTGACCTCGTGGGAAATCTTTGCGCTCAAGCGCCAGCTGGCCGAAGCGCAGGAAGGCAAGCGCTTCCTGCTGCAGGGTGGCGATTGCGCCGAAAATTTCAGCGATTGCGAATCGGGCACCATCTCCAACCGTTTGAAGGTGCTGCTGCAAATGAGCCTGGTGCTGGTGCACGGCCTGCATTTGCCAGTGGTGCGGGTGGGTCGCTTTGCCGGGCAATACGCCAAGCCGCGCTCGGCCGACACCGAAACGCGCGATGGCGTGACCTTGCCGAGCTATCGCGGCGATGTGATCAATGCGCCGGCCTTCACCGAGGCCGCGCGCGTGCCCGACCCGCGCCGCATGATCACCGCACATTCGCGCTCGGCGATGACGATGAACTTCGTGCGCGCGTTGATCGACGGCGGCTTCGCCGACCTGCATCACCCCGAATACTGGAATCTGGACTGGGTGGGCTATTCGCCGCTGGCGGCGGACTACCAGAAGATGGTTGCCTCGATCGGCGACGCCGTGCGCTTCATGGAAACGCTGTCCGGGGCAGAGGTGTACAACCTCAATCGCATCGATTTCTACACCTCGCACGAGGCGTTGTTGCTGCCGTACGAAGAAGGCCTGACCCGTCAGGTGCCGCGTCAGTGGGGCTGGTTCAATCTCAGCACGCACTACCCGTGGATCGGGATGCGGACGGCCGCGCTGGATGGCGCGCACGTGGAATACCTGCGTGGCGTGCGTAACCCGATCGCGATCAAGGTGGGTCCGTCGGTGCAGCCGGACCAGCTGCTGCGCCTGATCGATGTGCTCAATCCCGAGGACGAGCCCGGGCGTTTGAGCTTCATCCATCGCATGGGCGCGGCGCAGATCGCCGACAAATTGCCGCCGTTGCTGGATGCGGTCAAGCGCGACGGGCGGCGGGTGCTGTGGGTGTGCGATGCGATGCATGGCAATACCGAAAGCACCGGAAATGGCTATAAAACGCGGCGTTTCGACAATATCCGCAACGAAGTGGAGACCTCCTTCGACCTGCACGCGGCCGCCGGCACGCGGCTGGGCGGCGTGCATCTGGAACTTACCGGCGAAGATGTCACCGAATGCACCGGCGGTGCGCGCGAGCTCACCGAGCGCGATCTGGAACGGGCGTATCGCTCCAGCGTGGATCCGCGGCTGAACTACGAACAGTCGCTGGAAATTGCGATGGCGATCGTGCGCAAGCAACAACAGGTGGCTTCGTAGCCGCTGGGCGGATGATCAACGTGTGCGCATGACGTGATGCTCATGCCGCGTGCGGCATGCTCTGGCAGCCATCCCTCTTTCCCCCCACAGGAGGAACGGTTTGACTGCCGATTGGAACGTCATCCGCGAATATGCAATTCCGCTCGGTGCCTCGCTGCTGGCGGGCATCGTCACCTGGTCGTTGATGCTGTGGCTGTTTCGCCGCATGCAGGGTCGCGACTACCGCCGTGCGCGCATCATTCGCGTGATCACGCTACCGGCGGCGTTTATCTTGCCGCTGTTGTTTCTGGGGGTTGCCACCGAAGCGACCCCGTTGGCCGGCAAGGCGCTGGCAGCGGTGCAGCATCTGCTGCACCTGGGAATCGTCGGCTGCGTCACCTGGTTGCTGGTACGCGCGGTGGCCGCCGGCGAGGCGGCGATCTTGCGCAGCAATCCGATCGAGGTGTCGGACAACCTCACCGCGCGGCGCATCCAGACCCAGACGCGGGTGCTGAGCCGCGTGCTGATGGGCACGGTGATCTTGCTCGGCATTTCGGTGGTGCTGCTGACCTTCCCGCAGGTACGCCAGATCGGCAAGACCTTGCTGGCGTCGGCCGGCATCATCGGGCTGGTGGCCGGTATCGCGGCCAAACCGGTGTTCGGCAACCTGATCGCCGGTTTGCAGATTGCACTGACCCAGCCGATTCGCCTGGATGACGTAGTGATCGTGGAAGGCGAGTGGGGCCGCATCGAAGAGATCGGCAGCTCGTACGTGGTGGTGCGGATCTGGGACGAGCGCCGCATGGTGGTGCCGCTGACCTGGTGGATTGAAAACCCATTTCAGAACTGGACGCGCAGCAGTGCCGATCTGCTCGGCACCGCGTTCCTGTGGCTGGATTACCGTACGCCGATTGCAGCGGTACGTGCGGAACTGGAGCGTATCTGCCACAGCGAACCGCTATGGGACGGCCGCGTGTGCGTGACCCAGATTACCGACACCAGCGACAACACCATCCAGGTGCGACTGCTGGTGAGCGCGCGCAATTCCGGCGATGCCTTCGATCTGCGCTGCCTGGTGCGCGAACGCATGATCGATTTCCTGACCCGCGAGCATGCGTATGCCTTGCCGAGGCTGCGCGCCGAAATCGCAACGCAGGAAAGAACGCCATCACGCCCTGCCGAGCCGATTGCACAGGAGAGCGTGCGCTCGCCGGGCGCAGAAGACGGCGAGCCTGCGGCCAGCATCTAGCGCGCCAAGAAAACGACGGCATCCCAGCCAGGCGCGTGCGGCCGGTGCCCGGAACCGGCATGTATTCCGCGGGCAGGCGGTTCTTGCGCGCCGCCCACGCCCGCCTGGCGACGCTCGTTGCGTTTTGTGGGACTGCTTTTATCGGGTGGTGTTGCGCAACTGCCGGCATCGAATGTGTTCGGCAGGCAGTTGCACAAGCACCCGCCAGGGCATTCTTCTTGGGCGCCAGGTATAGCGGCGGTCAATCATGCTGGCGCGAACCGGGCGCAGGCGCGACGGGTGTCGTGCCTGACGTGGCCCCACCTGGCGCAGCCGGCGCACTCGGCGCATAGCCAGGCGTAAAGCGCGCATGGCTGCGTTGCTCGTATGCATACGCCAGCTCGATCAGGCGCGGCTCGCTCCAGGCCGTGCCCATGAACAACAGGCCCAGTGGCAAGCCCTGGGTCTGTCCCATCGGTACGCTCAGGCTTGGATAGCCGGCCACCGCCGCGGCACCATAGCCGGCGCCGGGGAAGGTATCGCCCTTGCCGAGTGTGGTGATCCACGCCGCGCCCGTCGTGGGCACGATCAAGGCATCCAGGCGATCTGCCTTCAAGGCTGCGTCGATGCCTTCCGGCCCCGCCAATCGCTTGGCGTTGGCGCGCGCGCTCAGATACCCCGCATCGTCGAGACCGGGCGCTGCCTGCGCCTGTTCGAACAATTCCTGCCCGAAGTACGGCATTTCGCGCTGCGCGTGCTTGCGATTGAACGCAATCAACTGCTCCAGGTTCGCCACAGGCGCGTGGTGGTTCTGCAGATACGCGTTCAAGCCGGCCTTGAATTCGACCAATAAGACCATCTGCTCTGCAGCATCCCACTTGCCATCCGTGGCCAGGGCGGTCTCGACCACGGTGGCGCCTGCGTCACGCAGGGTGCGCACGGCGCGGTCGAGCACCGCGGCGATTGCCGGATCCTCGCGCAGCGGGTTGCGCAACAGGCCCAGGCGCGCGCCACGCAGGCTGTCGGGTTTCAGGTGGGCGAGATAATCGACACTGGTCGCCGGCGCCTTGGCGGTGGCGGGGTCCTGCGGGTCGGGTGCGGCAATGGCCTGCAGCACTGCAGCCGCATCGGCGACGCTGCGGGTCATCGGGCCGGCGGTGTCCTGGCTGGCGGAAATCGGGATGATGCCGTCGCGACTGACCAGGCCAACGGTCGGCTTGAGCCCGACCAGGCCGTTGACCGATGCCGGACAGGTGATGCTGCCGTCGGTTTCGGTACCGATGCCGACGGTGGCCAGGCTGGCCGCGATGGCCGCACCGGTGCCGGCACTGGAGCCGCAGGGATTACGATCCAGCGCATATGGATTGCGCGTGAGCCCCCCGCGTCCGCTCCAGCCGGAACTGGATTGGGTGGAGCGGAAATTGGCCCATTCGCTGAGGTTGGTCTTGCCCAGGATCACCGCGCCGGCGGTGCGCAGGCGCTGCACCATAAACGCATCGCGAGCGGGGCGGAACTCGGCCAGGGCGAGGGAGCCGGCGCTGTTGACCATCGGCAGCGCGTCGATATTGTCCTTGAGCAGCACCGGGATGCCGTGCAGCGGCCCACGCACGTGGCCGGCTTTGCGTTCGGCATCCAGGGCGCGTGCGTCGGCTTCGGCCTGTGGATTGAGTTCGATCACCGCGTTGAGCCTGGGGCCGGCGCGATCGATGCCGGCAATACGCTGCAGATACGCGCGCGTCAGTTGCAGGCTGCTGCTCTGGCCGCTGGCCATGCGCGCCTGCAGGCCGGCCACGTCGGCCTCGCTCAGATCGAGAGGGTGGGCGGTGGACGCGTCGGCAGCGCTGGCCGCAGAACGCGACGGAACATCGGCATGCACACAGCCGCACAGCGCGGCAAGCAGCGCGAAGGACAAAAGGGTGGATCGCATGGATGGTCGTCCCCGGGGAGAAGTCGCAGGCTAACGGCGCTGCGTCGGGGTGACAACGTAAGGACGTGCCCGCCAACGGGCAGGCAGGCTCAGCGACGGCGGCGTCGCACCAGGTCGCGTGCCAGCACGCCGACCACCAGCAGGTTGATCGCCAGCACACCCCAGGCGGTCCAGCCGGGATGCCGCACGATGGCGTAGATATCGAAAGGCAGATAGATGGCCGCCGACAGGCAGCCCAGCACCGAGGCCCAGGCCTTGGCACGCCACAGACCCCAGGCTTCCACCACATGCAGCAGGCCATAGGCCAGCATGGCGGCAGCGGCCAGATGCACCGCATCGGGGCTGATGGTCTTGAGCAACGACGGCAGTGCGCCGTGGCCGGGGTCCAGGTTGAAGCGGCGGATCAGGGTGATGACCGCGTTTTGCAGCGGGAGCGGGCCCAGAATTTCCAGGCCCGTCGCCGCCAACAGCGCAAGCGTCCCCTTGACCGCCTCAAGCAAGGCGATCACATGCAGTCCCGGATGCGCGCGCGGATCCGGGCTATAGGGTTTGTTACTCACGCGTCAGCTCAACAACTCAGCCCGAACGGCCAGCGCGCTTGCGGTCGCTTTCGGTCAGGAATTTCTTGCGCAGGCGGATTTCCTTCGGGGTGACTTCCACCAGCTCGTCGTCCTCGATGAAGTCCAGCGCCTGTTCCAGCGTGTACTTGATCGCTGGGGTCAGCTTGATCGCATCGTCCTTGCCCGAGGCGCGCATGTTGGTCAGCGGCTTGGTCTTGATCGCGTTGACGGTCAGGTCGTTGTCCTTGGAGTGGATACCCACCAGCTGGCCTTCGTACACGTTGTCGCCTTCGGCGGCGAACAGGCGGCCACGCTCTTCCAGCGGCCCCAAGGCATATGCCGGGGTCGCACCCGGTGCATTGGCAATCATCACGCCGTTCTGGCGCTTGGCGATGGCGCCCTGTTCCTTCGGACCGTAGTGGTCGAATACGTGGAACAGCAGGCCCGAGCCCTGGGTCAGGGTGCGGAATTCATTCTGGAAGCCGATCAGGCCACGCGCCGGGATCATGTAATCCAGGCGCACGCGGCCCTTGCCGTCGGGCTCCATGTTCTTCAGCTGGCCCTTGCGGGTGCCCAGCTTTTCCATCACGCCGCCCTGGTGCTGTTCTTCGATGTCCACCACCAGCTGCTCGATCGGCTCCATCAACTTGCCGTCGATTTCCTTGATGATCACTTCCGGGCGCGATACGGCCAGCTCGTAGCCTTCACGACGCATGTTTTCGATCAGCACCGACAGGTGCAGCTCGCCACGGCCGGAGACCAGGAACTTGTCGGCGTCCGAGCCTTCCTCGACCTTCAGCGCCACGTTGTGCACTTTCTCGCGGTCCAGACGGTCGCGCAGCTGGCGGCTGGTCAGGAACTTGCCGCCGGAAAGGTCCTTGTTGCCGGCGAACGGCGAGTTGTTGACCTGGAAGGTCATCGAGATGGTCGGTTCGTCCACGGTCAGCGCCGGCAGCGCTTCGGGATGATCGAGCGCGCACACGGTGTCGGAGATGGTCAGTTCCTGGATGCCGGAGATGGCCACGATGTCGCCGGCCTCGGCGGTGTCCTGCTCGATACGCTCCAGGCCCAGGAAGCCCAGCACCTGCAGCACCTTGCCCTGGCGCTTCTTGCCTTCGCGGTCGATCACGCTGACCGGCATGTTCTTCTTCAACGTGCCGCGCTGGATGCGGCCGATGCCGATCACGCCGACGAAGTTGTTGTAGTCCAGCTGGCTGATGCGCATCTGGAACGGGCCGTCCGGGTCCACGTCCGGGGCCGAGACGTGCTGCATGATCGCTTCGTACAGCGGGGTCATGTCGCCTTCGCGCACGTCCGAATCCAGGCTGGCGTAGCCGTTCAGTGCGGAGGTGTAGACGATCGGGAAATCCAGCTGCTCGTCGGTGGCGCCGAGCTTGTCGAACAGGTCGAACACCTGGTCGATCACCCAGTCAGGGCGTGCGCCGGGACGGTCGATCTTGTTGACCACCACGATCGGCTTGAAGCCCATCGCAAAGGCCTTCTGGGTCACGAAGCGGGTCTGCGGCATCGGGCCGTCCATCGCGTCGACCAGGATCAGCACCGAGTCCACCATCGACAGCACGCGCTCGACTTCGCCACCGAAGTCGGCGTGTCCGGGGGTGTCGACGATGTTGATGCGGTTGCCCTGCCAGGTGATGGCGGTGTTCTTGGCCAGGATCGTGATGCCACGTTCCTTTTCCTGGTCGTTACTGTCCATCACGCGTTCAGCCAACACGGTGCGTTCGGACAGGGTGCCGGACTGCTTCAGCAGGCAGTCGACGAGGGTGGTCTTGCCATGGTCGACGTGCGCGACGATGGCGATATTGCGGAGTTTTTCGATAGACATGCGGAAAGGGCCCCTGTCTGGCGCCAGTCTTGAGATGAGGTAAGCCCGACATTATAGCGGTTTCGTTGCGCTGCCGTTGCCGATTGCCCGGAGTCGATTCAGATCGCCCATTCAGCCAGCGTGACGGGCCGCGCGCCGGGCGGGCGGGAGCGTTGAACGATGGTCGTACCCATGCGGCCGGCCACGCACCCGGGTGTATCCTAGCGGGCTATTGATCACCCCAGAACCTGCAAGGATTTCTATGTCCCTGATCGCCACTTTCGACACCTCCCGCGGCCCGATCGTCGTCGAGCTGTACCCGGACAAGGCCCCGCTGACGGTTGCCAACTTCGTGAACCTGGCCAAGCGCGGCTTCTACAACGGCCTGAGCTTCCATCGCGTCATCGCCGACTTCATGATCCAGGGCGGTTGCCCGGAAGGTTCCGGCCGCGGCGGCCCGGGCTACCGTTTCGAAGACGAGACCAACAATGGCGTCGGCCACGAGCGCGGCGTGCTGTCCATGGCCAATGCCGGCCCGAACACCAACGGCAGCCAGTTCTTCATCACCCACACCGCCACCCCGTGGCTGGACGGCAAGCACACCGTGTTCGGCAAGGTCACCCAGGGCCTGGACGTGGTCGATAGCGTTGCCCAGGGCGACACCATCAATAGGCTCACCATCGAAGGCGACACCGACGCCGTGCTGGCCGCCAAGGCCGACCGCGTTGCGGAGTGGAACAAGATCCTCGCCGCCTGATCGCATCCCGTCGAACGGCCGCCATGTGCGGCCGTTCGCTTGTCAACGCGCGCCGCCAGGCCCTGCGCCCCGCCAGCGTGCGACCCCCACCAACGTTTTTTAGCAGAGGAAACACCCCATGAAAGCACCTGTTCGTGTTGCTGTGACCGGCGCTGCCGGCCAGATCGGCTATGCCCTGCTGTTCCGCATCGCTTCCGGCGAAATGCTGGGCAAGGACCAGCCGGTCATTCTGCAGTTGCTTGAACTGCCCATTGAGAAGGCCCAGGCCGCCCTCAAGGGCGTGATGATGGAACTGGAAGACTGCGCGTTTCCGCTGCTGGCCGGCATGGTCGGTACCGACGACGCCGAAGTGGCCTTCAAGGACGTTGATATCGCCCTGCTGGTCGGTTCGCGTCCGCGCGGCCCGGGCATGGAGCGCAAGGACCTGCTGCTGGCCAATGCGGAGATCTTCACCGCACAGGGCGCGGCCCTGAACAAGGTCGCCAAGCGCGACGTGAAGGTGCTGGTGGTCGGCAACCCGGCCAACACCAACGCCTACATCGCCATGAAGTCGGCGCCGGACCTGGACCCGAAGAATTTCACCGCCATGCTGCGCCTGGACCACAACCGCGCGCTGAGCCAGCTCTCGGCCAAGCTCGGCAAGCCGGTTGCCGGCATCGAGAAGCTGGCGGTGTGGGGTAACCACAGCCCGACCATGTACCCGGATTATCGTTTCGCCACCGCCGATGGTGCCTCCGTCGGTGATGCGATCAACGACCAGGAGTGGAACGCTTCCACCTTCATCCCGACCGTGGGCAAGCGCGGCGCAGCGATCATCGAAGCGCGTGGCCTGTCCTCGGCCGCCTCCGCCGCCAATGCCGCCATCGACCACATCCGTGACTGGGTGCTGGGCACCAACGGCAAGTGGGTGACGATGGGCGTGCCGTCGGACGGCTCCTACGGCATTCCGGAAGGCGTGATGTTCGGCTTCCCGGTCACCACCGAAAATGGCAAGTACACCATCGTCAAGGATCTGCCGATCGACGACTTCAGCCAGAAGTACATCGACAAGACCCTGGCCGAGCTGGAAGAAGAGCGCAGCGGCGTGGCGCACCTGCTGGGCTGAGTTATTCGGTCACTGCTGTCATGAAAACGCCGGGCATTGCCCGGCGTTTTTTTATTGCGCCTCGCGTGGCAGAGACTGCGCGGTCAGGCCAGGCCTTCGGCCTTGAGTGCAGCCTGCACATCGGCATCGGCCAGCATGCGTTGCACGAACGCCTGCAGCGCATTCAATCCATCCAGATTCACCGCAACTTTCTGCGCCCACAGCAAGGTGACGAACAAATACGCATCGGCACCGGTGTGGCTGTCGCTGGCGAGCCAGGTGCGGCCTTGCAGATGCGCATCGACGCGCTCGTACAGCGTGCGCAATTTGCTGCGCGCATCGTCCTGGCTGCGCGCAATCAGCGCCGGGTCCTGCAGATACGCGGTGCTGCCGAAGATCGGCTTGAAGGTGGGGTGCACGTCGGCATTGACGAAGGCGATCCACCGATTGATCTCGGCACGGCTGCGCGCGGTGCCATCGCCGGATAGGCCGGTGAGTGGTGCGATGTCGGCGATGTAATTGAGAATGGCTGCATTCTGGGTCAGTGCCCAATCGTCGACCATCAGCAATGGCACCGAGCCTGCCGGATTCAGACGCAGATACTCTGGAGATTTCATCGTTGCCGCATCGACCACACTCAGGTCGAACGGCAGCCCCGACCAACGCAACACGATGTGATCTGCCAGCGAACAAGCGCCGGGCTTGGTATACAGCTTCATGGACGATCCACGCGGGAATGAAGACCCAAGCTTAGCGGGCAGACGATGCCGTGTGGAGCGCGCAGCGGGAATTGGGCTTCAGCAGGGCGCCGCTCATTGGCCCATGGCTCGCTCGCGCTGGTGTCGCGCCGATATGAACGGCATCACCGAACTGGCAGCGCGCACGTGGCGGCTCCGGCCTGGTCAGGCTCTTCTTTGCAATCTGTCCGGGCGCGGGAAGCGAGTCGGTGCCTGATAAGGCTTGCTGCCGCGCCGGTCGATCGCCATGCGTGCAGTGTGTCCGTTGTATGCGACGCATGAGCGTCTTGAGATAGGCGCTTGAAACACGTCAAACGCAGCGGCACTGCGTCTCGATGATCAACGATCCCAGCGACGTATGACGCTCAGAGGTACCGCGCCAGTCCGCGCTTAGGACGCGTTGCGCGGGCGCAGCGATTGCACGCGATAGAACGTGTGGTCGCCGATGGTGGCCACCTGATAGGCATTACGCCAGCTGGGGCTCGCAATTGCGCTTGCGGCAAAGTGGCTGGCGCCCGGCACGATCTCCTTGCGTTGGCCAACCGGCAATGCCCAGTTGCGCTGCGCCGCCAGTGCCACGCCCAATGCCTTGTTCCAGGCATCGTCGTTCTTCAGCTGCGTGCCTGGCGCGACGATCGTCGGCGCGAACTGCTTGCGTGCAGTGACCACCTGACACATCGAGTCGCCCCACAAACCACTATCCAGGCGACGCAATGCAACTTCTGCAACGGCCTGCTGGCCACGCAAGGTCTGGTCGCGCGCTTCCAGATAGACGGTCGTGCTCAAACACAGCGAATCTGCGGCTGGCTGCGGCAACACATGCGACAGCCAGAGTATCCAAACAAGTTTCATAGAACTCCTTGCTCCGTATGGGCCGGTCCGCAGAGCATCCAATGTGGATGCACCAGTGCAGAAGGCTTGGCGTCATGGGGAGGCGACCTGCCACCGGTCGCCAAATGCTTCGGCGAAAGACCATCTGCCGAAGGCGCCCACCAAATGCGGTGGGTCAAAAAGTTGGCGCAAGGTAGGCGTCGATCACACAATCGCGGCTGAATGAGAGGGGTTGACGATTGCAACTGCCCGCAGCGCATGGCGCTGCGCACCCGCGTCGCGTGCATCGCAACATCGCATCTGCGTCGCATGGTTGCAGCGACTGTTGTGTTGCCTGGATTCTTAGCCACATCGCGCACGCTGCGGCATTGCGCGTTGGTTTGGGAAGATCGCCTGGCGGCCAAAAAAGCACCCTCCGCATAAGCGAATTTTTCTTACACGCGCTCGTCACGTGTTGTTGTGTTGTCCAGTGGAGTTGCGCAATTGGGTTTCGTACATCGACCACGGATGCGCGAGAAAAAAGAGCGTTGCGGTGACGCCAGCGATGGCGGACGTGCCATGTGTCCGAGATACATCGTCGTGCTGCAGTCTTGGCGATTTAACCATCATCTTGGATGCGTACAGATGCGCGGTCTCGACGCATCTTGCTGATAACGCCATCGGAAGCAGCACAGACGCCATCCGTTGCAGAGAAAGCTATCTGCCCTTACGACGCGATCTCCGTCACTGCATGACGTTCGGAGGATGCGTGACCATGTTTCGACAGCTTGTCGATCATTCGGTGCGCCAGGGGTGCGCCCTACCGCGTTGCGATGCGTTCCGAGGTCGCCTGCTTATGCGCGCAAGAGCACGAAGATGCTCAAGTGCAGAAGTGCCAGGCACATAAGTTTCAAAACGAATGGACGCCAAAGCGAAGGAGGCGATGAGGCGCCAGGTGCTGCAGTCAGTGCAGCATGCACTGTCGGCATCGCGTGCATGCAGCTTTCGAAAATCTTTATCCAAGTGACAAAGCGTGCGGTGTATTCGCATCCCATAACCGCGTTGATGCTCTCGCAGTAACTGCGAATCGACAGCGCAAGAAACAAGCATCGACCCGAGCGCGTTTCAGGTGCGCGAAGTGCCCACCCGTCTACCAGGCAGGTGCTTGTCGAAAATGCGCTGCGGGGCAGGCACGCAATATGGCAGGCGGCAGTGCGCGCGGTGACGATGCATGCGGCACTTATCGCCGAGCCGCACGACAAAAAGAGGGAATGGGCGTCGCAGACCGCCACATCCGCGTGCATGTCGGCGTCGGTAACGCCGCATGCACGTCAGCAGTGCAGCTAGGACGCGAACACAACGACGGCGTCGTGGTGACGCCGTCTTCGAAAACCCGTTACAAGATCGCGGCCAGCCGACTTGCCTGGTTGATCGCGCGCTTGGCATCCAGTTCGGCCGCCACGTCCGCGCCACCGATCAAATGCGGCTGCTGGCCATTGGCCTGCAGCGCAGCCAGCAACTCGCGACGCGGCTCCTGCCCGGCGCACACCACCACCGTACCGACATCCAGCAGCTGTTCGCTGCCTTCCACGCGAACGCGCAGGCCGGCATCGTCCACGCCCAGATATTCCACGCCGCCGAGCATCTTGACGCCCTTGGCCTTGAGCGTCGCGCGGTGGATCCAGCCGGTGGTCTTGCCCAGGCGTGCACCAGGCTTGCCGGGGCTGCGCTGCAACAGCCAGACCTGGCGGGCGGCGCGCTCGGGTTGCGGTTTGGTCAACGCACCGCGCGCTTCGAAGTTCGGGTCTACGCCCCATTCGGCCATCCAGCGCTGCGGATCCAGCGCAGGCGATTGGCCGGTGTGCACCAGAAACTCACCGACATCAAAGCCAATGCCGCCGGCACCGATGATCGCCACCTTGTCGGCGGCCACGTGGCGGCCCAGCACCACGTCGAGATAGCTCACCACCATCGGATGATCGGCACCGGGGAAATCCACCTTGCGCGGCTCGATGCCGGTTGCCAGCACGACTTCGTCAAAGTCTTTCAGATCGGCCGCCTGTACCGGGGTGTTCAGACGCAGCTGCACGCCGGTCGCTTCGATGCGATGGCCGAAGTAACGCAAGGTCTCGTTGAATTCTTCCTTGCCCGGAATGCGCCTGGCGACATTGAATTGCCCCCCGATCGCATCGCTAGCATCGAACAAGGTCACCCGGTGCCCGCGTTCTGCCGCCACCGTCGCGCAGGCCAGACCGGCCGGGCCGGCCCCGACCACGGCGATGCGCTTGGGCGTGGCAGTCGGGGTGTAGTTGAGTTCGGTCTCGTGTGCGGCACGTGGGTTGACCAGGCAGCTGGCCAGCTTGTTGTCGAAAACATGATCCAGGCAGGCCTGATTACAGGCGATACACGTATTGATGGTGTGCGACTGCCCGGCGCGCGCTTTATTGGTCCACTGCGGGTCGGCCAGCAGCGGCCGCGCCAGCGACACCATGTCTGCGGCACCGTCGGCCAGGATGCCCTCGGCCACCTCCGGCATGTTGATGCGGTTGGTGGCCACCACCGGAATGCGCAGATGCGGCTTGAGCTTGGCGGTGACCCCGACAAACGCGGCGCGCGGCACCGAGGTGGCGATGGTGGGAATGCGCGCTTCGTGCCAGCCGATACCGGAATTGATGATGGTCGCGCCGGCCGCTTCGATCGCCTGTGCCTGCGCCAGGATTTCCTGCCATTGGTTGCCGTCTTCGACCAGATCCACCAGCGACAGCCGGTAGATGATGATGAAGTCCGGCCCGCAGGCCTCGCGGATGCGCCGCACGATCTCCACCGCAAAGCGCATGCGCTTGCTGGCATCGCCGCCCCAGGCATCGCTGCGCCGATTGGTGCGCGCGGCGGTGAATTCGTTGATCAGATAGCCTTCCGAGCCCATGACCTCGACGCCGTCGTAGCCTGCCTCGCGCGTCAGCCGCGCGGCACGCGCATACGCGGCGATCTGCCGGTCGACCGCGCCGGCCGACAACGCACGCGGAGTGAACGGGTTGATCGGTGCCTTGAGCCTGGACGGCGCAACCGACAGCGGGTGGTACGCATAGCGCCCGGCGTGCAGCAGCTGCAGGCAGATCTTGGCGCCGTGTTCGTGGACTGCGCGGGTGACCTGGCGATGCGGGCGTACTTCCCACGGCCACGATAACTTGCCGCCGAATGGCTTGAGCCAGCCCACCAAATTGGGCGAAAACCCACCGGTCACGATCAGGCCCACGCCACCGGCGGCGCGCTCGGCGAAATACGCCGCCAACTTGGGGAAGTCGCGCGCACGGTCTTCCAGGCCCGTGTGCATCGAGCCCATCAGGACCCGATTACGCAATTGCGTGAAGCCCAGATCGAGCGGGGTGAACAGGTGCGGGAAAGACAAGGCGGAGGGGCCGGTGGCGGGCGACATGATGTGGATACGCTGGCGTACGGATTGCGCACGATGCCGGCAAACCGGTCTGGCGGCAAGTCCTGGTGCATGCAGCGGCGCGCCGATGCTGCAGACGCCCGTTCGGCACCACGCCTGTGCTGCCGTCCGCACAGGCGCGCCCCGATGCGCAGGCGCCTTTCGCACCAGGGCATCGGGGCAGCGACCTTGGCCCGCCGGCCGCCTTACCAGCCGGCCAGCACCAGCTTGCCGATCGTGCTGCCGCTTTCCAGGCGACGATGCGCCTCGCGCAGCTGCTGCGCATTGATCGGCGACAGCGTCTCGGTATGCGTGGTGCGCAGTTCGCCGGCATCGATCAGGCTGGCTGCCCGGTTGAGGATACGGTGCTGCTCGACCATGTCCTCGGTCGCGTAGCGCGCGCGCGTGAACATCAACTCCCAATGGATGCCGATGCACTTGGATTTGTAGGGGTCGCCGATCGACAACGGCCCGCGCGGCTCCACGATCAGGCCCACATGGCCCTGCGGCGCCAGCACTTCGCCCAGTGGCTGCCAGTAGCGGTCGGTGTCGGCCAGATTGAGCGCCGCGTCCACCGTGTCCAGTCCCAGCGCCTGCAGTTGCGGCTGCAGCGGTTGGTGATGATCGATCACGTGATGCGCGCCCATTTGGCGAACCCACTCGATGCTCTCCGGGCGCGAGGCGGTGGCAATCACCGTGAATCCGGCATGCCGCGCCAGCTGGATCGCGATGGAGCCCACGCCACCAGCGCCGCCGATGATCAGCAGATGCCTGCCGCGATTGCGTGCACCGTCGAACGAAAAGGGCATGCGCTGGAACAGCAGCTCCCATGCCGTCAGGGTGGTCAGCGGCAACGCGGCCGCCTGCGCGAAGCTGAGCGAGGTCGGTTTGCATCCGGCAATGCGGGCGTCCACCAGCTGGTACTGCGCATTGCTGCCCGGCCGCCCGATATCGCCGGCGTAGTAGACCTCGTCGCCGACCGCAAAGGCGGTGACCTCCGGGCCGACCGCCTCGATCACCCCGGCGGCGTCGTAACCCAGGATCTTCGGCGCGTGCAGCGGTTGCGGCTTGGGCGCGCGCACCTTCGTATCGACCGGGTTCACCGAGATCGCTTCCACCCGCACCAATAAGTCATACCCCGACGGCGCCGCAGGTGTCGGAAGTTCCATATCAAGCAGCGATTCGGGATCGTCGATCGGAAGATGGCGGGTGAGGGCGACAGCTTTCATTGGAGCGCTCCAGAGCGGGAGGTTCAGGGTGCGTTGTGGAGCAAGTCGCCCGCAACCACCGACCCCACAATTCAGCTCGGACGGGGCCTGGCGTTCACCAATGTAGTTTTCGAGGCCGCCTGGAACGCTAAAAACCAGTCAGCCTGAAAGCGTATTCAAGTGACTTAATTGGGCTGCGGTTCATGCAGGTGCGTTATCCGAATTGGGCGCACGGTCCTTTCCTTCATGAAGCTGTATACGTAGTATTGATTGGCGTTGCGGGACCCGGTGATTGCTTTCACATGTTATATGACCGTTAACGCGATCTTCACCGAGGCCGGCTTAATCTGCGCCCCGATGGCTCTGGATGTGACGAGCATCTTTACCAAGCACAACGCCTCTATCGGTTTTATCTCCCAAAGAAGGAGCTGTATAAATGAACAAGAAAATTCTCACTGCCGCGTTGCTCGGCGGTCTGGCAGTTGCCCAGGCTGCTTCCGCGCAGGAGTTCGACGACCGTTGGTACCTGACCGGTAGCGCTGGCTTCAACTTCCAGGACAGCGATCGCCTGACCAATGATGCCCCGTTCGTCACCCTGGGTCTGGGCAAGTTCGTCAGCCCGAACTGGTCGATCGACGGTGAGCTGAACTATCAGAACCCGAACTTCGATGCCAACCAGGATCTGAACTGGAGCCAGTACGGCATCTCGTTCGACCTGCGTCGCCACTTCATCCAGGAAGGCCGCGGCTGGAACCCCTACCTGCTGTTCGGCCTGGGCTACCAGCGTTCGGAAGAAGAATTCGACGCGACCCCGAACCCGGTTTCGCCGGGCCAGCAGAAGGACGGCAACTTTGCCGCCAAGGCTGGTGTCGGTCTGCAGACCACCTTCGACAAGCGCGTCGCCGTGCGTGCCGAGTTGGCCTACCGCGCTGACTTCAACGACCAGAGCGTCGCCGCTCCGCGCGAAGACTGGTTCGGTGACGTGCTGGCTTCGGTCGGCGTCGTGATCCCGTTGGGACCGGCTCCGTCGACCGCTCCGCCGCCGGCTCCGGCTCCGGTTGCTCCGAGCTGCGCCGATCTGGATGACGACGGTGACGGCGTCAACAACTGCGACGACAAGTGCCCGAACTCGCAGCCTGGCCAGACCATCGGTCCGGACGGTTGCCCGGTTCCTGTCTCGATCGACCTGAAGGGCGTGAACTTCGACTTCAACAAGTCGACCCTGCGTCCGGATGCCGTCTCGATCCTGAGCGAAGCGACCGAAATCCTGAAGCGTTACCCCGACCTGAAGGTCGAGGTTGCCGGTCACACCGACTCGAAGGGTACCGACGCGTACAACCAGAAGCTGTCCGAGCGTCGTGCGACCACCGTGTACGACTACCTGACCAAGAACGGCGTCGATGCGTCGCGTCTGGTCGGCCCGATCGGCTACGGCGAGAGCCGTCCGATTGCTCCGAACACCAACCCGGATGGTTCGGACAATCCGGAAGGTCGTGCGAAGAACCGTCGTACCGAGCTGAACGTCCAGAACTAATTGGACCGCTAGCTTTGCTGCATACAAAACCCGGCCTTGCGCCGGGTTTTGTCTATGCAGGCCCTGGAAAAGCGCGCTCAGGCGCTGCCGATCCTGTCTGTGTTGCCATCCAGGCACGGTTCCTGTTGAAACAGCGTTCATCGCTGCCTACACTCGCCGCGTCAATACCACACTCATACTTGGAAGAACCCGATGCTGCGTACCGCTACGGCAGGACTGCTCTGTCTCGCTCTGATCCCCGCCGCCTACGCCGCTCCGAACTGCGCCGGCAGCATGGTGTCCCAGCCACTGCCGTTGCCCGCCACCGTGGTTGCACCGGCGGCTGCCGAGTTCTACACCCGCAGCGTGCAGCTGGGCATGCCCACTGGCGTGCTGGCACAGCCCTATAGCAGCGACCAGTCGGTGGATCGCGTGCTGCTGCGCCTGCGCGTGGAAGGCTGCCAGGATCTGGCCAAGGTCATTCCGCCTGGCGGCACCGTCAACCCGAACGACCCGGCGGCCTACAAGGCGACCACCGCGTTCGACAACACCCCGTGGCGCTTCGACATGAGCCAGAACGGCAAGCGCATGACGGCAGAAGAATTCGATGCCTGGATGAAGGCCCGCGGTGTGCGCGTGGTCAAGGCACGCCCGGCCGCTGGCGCGGCACCTGCCGCGGCAGCGCCCGCAGCACCTGCAGCCGACGCCAAGTCGGTCGAAAACAAGTAAGCCCTGCGGTCGGGACGGCATGCCCCGGCGACCTGCGCCGGCAACGTCCCGGCAGCGTCAGCGTGGTCCGGGAGCGGCCGGTGCAGTGCGCACGTCCGCTGCCGCATCCGCCAATGCCGCGCCACGCCATGGGCTGGCGCGTGTGCTGTCCAAGCTTGGTGTGTGTTCGCGCACCGAGGCAGCGCGCTGGATTGCCGATGGCCGCGTCAGCGTGTCGGCGCGTGTGGTGCGCGACCCAGAATTTCCGATCCGCGGCGATCAGCAATCGTCCATCACTGTCGATGGGCAGCCGCTCGCGGGGCCGGCGCGTTGCTATCTGATGCTCAACAAGCCGCGTGGCGTGGTCACCACCGTGCGCGACGAGCAGGGCAGGGACACTGTCTACCGTTGCTTCGATGGCGCCGGCCTACCGTGGATCGCGCCGGTGGGGCGCCTGGACAAGGCCAGCGAAGGCCTGCTGCTTTTCAGCAACGACCCCCAATGGGCGGCGACGGTGACCGACCCGGCGAGAGGGCCGGACAAGACGTACCACGTGCAGATCGATTGCCGCCCCAGTGCCGCGCAACTGGCGCAGCTGCAGGCCGGTGTGGCAGATGCCGACCCTGAGGGCGAGGGTGTGCTGTTGCGTGCCAAACAGGTCAGCGTGCTGCGCGAAGGCGAGCGCAATGCCTGGCTGGAAATCGTGCTGGACGAAGGCCGTAATCGGCAGATCCGCCGGCTGTTGGCCGCAGTCGATATCGGCGTACTGCGGCTGGTGCGGGTGGCGATCGGCCCGCTGGCGATGGGGGAGCTCGGCAAAGGCGCGTGGCGGATGCTGAGCGCCGAGGAAGTCAGGGCGTTGGTGCCGGCGGCGCGCGCCAGCGCGCCAGACGCGCGCTGAGCAGGGCGCTCACCACTTCGTAAGCGCGTGCGTCGCCGGCGCCGTTGGCATCGTGGCGGCGACCCTTGGCGTGATTGCAGCCGGCACAGGCCAGCGCCAGATTGCGCGCATCGTTGGCATCGCCGCCCACCAGCGCGCACAGCGCCGCCGCCGCGCGACGACCGAACCAGGCCTGCGGCACCACGTGTTCCAGCGTGGTGTGGCCAAGCGGTTCGCCGTCGGCGCGCACTTGCAGATGCCGACGGCAATGCAGGCAGCGTGTCTCCCAATGACCGTCGCGCAGCTGCGCCTGCGCATCGGTCTGCGCCGCCAGCAGCAGCCGTTGGCGCAGCACCGTGCGCATGCTCAGGCGTCGATGACCTTGAGTTCGCGCCCGATCTTGATGAACGCTTCGATCGCTTGATCCAGGTGCTCGCGCGTATGCGCTGCGCTGATCTGGGTGCGAATGCGCGCCTGGCCTTTCGGAACCACCGGGAAGAAAAAGCCGATGGCGTAGATGCCTTCTTCCAGCAAGCGCTCGGCGAATTTTTGCGCCAGCGGTGCGTCGTACAGCATCACCGGGCTGATCGGATGCACGCCCGGCTTGACGTCGAAACCGGCGGCGGTCATGCGGGCGCGGAAATAGGTGGTGTTTTCGACCAGCTGCGTGCGCAGCTCGCCCGCGGCATCCAGCATGTCGAAGGCCTTGATGCCGGCAGCCACCACGTGCGGCGGCAATGAATTGGAGAACAGGTAGGGGCGCGAACGCTGGCGCAGCAACTCGATCACTTCGCGCTTTGCGGTGGTGAAGCCGCCGAGTGCGCCGCCCATGGCCTTGCCCAGGGTGCCGGTGAAAATATCGATCTGATCCAGGACGCCCTTGACTTCGGCCGAGCCGCGGCCGGTGGCGCCGAGGAAGCCGGTGGCGTGGCATTCGTCGATATGCACCAGCGCGTTGTACTTGCGGGCCAGGGCAGTGATTTCGTCGAGCGGGGCGATGAAGCCGTCCATCGAGAACACGCCGTCGCTGGTGATCAGCTTGGTCTTGCAACCGGCGGCGTCGGCGGCCTGCAGCTGCGCCTCCAGATCGGCCATGTCGCAGTTGGCGTAGCGGAAGCGCTTGGCCTTGCACAGGCGCACACCATCGATGATGGAGGCATGGTTGAGCGCGTCGGAAATGATGGCGTCGTGCTCGCCCAGCAGCGGTTCGAACAGGCCGCCATTGGCATCGAAACAGGCCGCGTAGAGGATGGTGTCTTCGGTGCCGAAGAACTCGGCGATGCTGCGTTCCAGTTGCTTGTGCAGGTCCTGGGTGCCGCAGATGAAGCGTACCGAGGCCATGCCGAAGCCGTGGCTGTCCAGCGCGTCCTTGGCGGCCTGGATGATGTCCGGGTGGTCGGCCAGGCCCAGATAGTTGTTGGCACAGAAGTTCAGCACGCGGCGGCCATCGGCCAGGGTGATCTCGGCCGACTGCGGACCGGTGATGATGCGCTCGGACTTGAACAGGCCTTGGGCCTGGATGGCATCCAGTTCGGCGGCGTAATGGGCAGTCAGCGCGGCGGGAGCGGTGGTCATGGCGGTCGCAGTGGCAGAAAGAAGCGCAATTTTAACGATCACGGTGGCATACCACTACGTCATGCAAAATCGGCATAAGAGGCGGCGCTGATGTCATTTCACCGCCTGCGTGCCGCTGCGCAGCATGGCATGCTTGCTGTTCAGCTGTGCTCAACCGGCCAGGAGATCGTCGTGACATACCCCCGTTTCCGTTTTGCCTCCCTTCTTTGCGCCTTGCTGGTCCTGGCCGGGCCGGCTGGCGCGCGCGAGATCGGGCTGCTCAACGTGAGCTACGACCCCACCCGCGAGTTCTACCGTGACTACAACGCCGCCTTCGCCGCGCAGTGGAAACAGCAGCACCCGCAGGACACGGTGACCGTGGAAACCTCGCACGGCGGCTCTGGCAAGCAGGCGCGCGCGGTGATCGATGGCATCGAGGCCGACGTGGTGACCCTGGCGCTGGCCTACGACGTGGATGCCATCGCGCAGAAGGCCAAGCTGATCGATGCCGATTGGGAAAAGCGCCTGCCCGACAACAGTGCGCCGTATACCTCGACCATCGTGTTCCTGGTGCGCAAGGGCAACCCGAAGAACATCCACGACTGGCCGGACCTGCTGCGGTCTGGCGTGGCGGTGGTGACGCCTAACCCGAAGACCTCCGGAGGCGCGCGCTGGAACTATCTGGCCGCCTGGGCGTATGCCGACCACATCTTCAAGGGCGACCGCCAGCGCATCCTGCGCTACATGCAGGCGCTGTTCCGCAACGTGCCGGTGCTGGATACCGGCGCACGCGGTGCCACCACGACGTTCGTGCAGCGCGGCATCGGCGATGTGCTGCTGGCCTGGGAAAACGAAGCGCTGCTGGCGCGCGAGGAACTGGGCAAGGACAAGTTCGAGATCGTGGTGCCGAAGTTGTCGATCCTGGCCGAGCCGTCGGTGGCGCTGGTGGACAAGAACGTCGACAAGCATGGCACCCGCGAGGTGGCCGAAGCCTACCTGCGCGATCTGTATGCGCCTGAAGGGCAGAAGCTGGCAGCCAAGCATTTCTATCGCCCGCGGCATCCCGAATTTGCCGACCCGGCCGACATGGCGCGGTTTCCGGACATCAAGCTGGTGACCATCCAGCAGGCGTTCGGCTCATGGGAGAAGGCGCAGCAGGAGCACTTCGCCGACGGTGGCGTGTTCGACCAGATCCAGGCCAACAAGTAGGCGATGTCGATGTCGGTTGCACCCCACCCAGCGCCGTCATCGCGCCGACGCGTGATGCCGGGGCTGGGCCTGAGTCTGGGCATCACCCTGACCTGGCTTGGCCTGATCGTGTTGATCCCGCTGCTGGGCATCTTCATCAAGACCAGCGGTCTGGGCTGGGAGGGCCTGTGGCGTGTATGGAGCGAGCCGCGCGTGCTGTCGGCGCTGCGGGTGAGCTTCGGCACCGCGTTTGCGGCCGGTGCCTTCAACGCGGTGATGGGCACCTGGGTGGCCTGGGTCTTCGTGCGTTACAGGTTCCCGGGCAAGCGCTTTTTCGATGCGGTGATCGATCTGCCGTTCGCGTTGCCCACCGCGGTGGCCGGCATTGCGCTGACCGCGCTGTACGGCGGCAACGGGTGGGTGGGGCGCTGGCTGGAGGCGATCGGGATCAAGGTGGCTTACACGCAGCTGGGCATCGTGCTGGCGTTGGTTTTTGTGGGCCTGCCTTTCGTGGTGCGGGTGGTGCAGCCGGTACTGGCAGAGAGCGATCGTGAAATGGAGGCTGCCGCCGCCACGTTGGGCGCCTCGCGCTGGCAGACGGTATGGCGGGTGGTGCTGCCGGGGCTGTGGCCAGCGGTCCTGACCGGGTTTGCGCTGGCATTTGCGCGCGGCGTGGGGGAGTACGGCTCGGTGATCTTCATTGCCGGCAACCTGCCCAATTCCACCGAGATCGCCCCGCTGCTGATCACCATCCGGCTGGAAGAATTCGACTACGCCGGCGCCACTGCCATTGCCGCGGCCATGTTGTTGCTGTCGTTCGTGATCTTGCTGGTGGTCAATACGCTGCAGGCACGGCTGCTGCGCTATCAACGGAGGCCCGTATGAACGATGCCGTTTCATCGCTGCCTTCCATGTTGCCTACCCACGCCATGACCAAGCAGGCGCGCCGCATCAGCGATTCGGCCACCAATGAGCCGCGCTGGGTGCAATGGCTGATGATCCTGGGGGCCGTGCTCTTTCTGCTGGCGTTCTTGCTGCTGCCGCTGGTGCTGGTGTTCGCCGAGGCATTGCGTGGCGGTTGGGAAACCTTCCTGCGTGCGGTGGTCGACCCGGACGCGTTGTCGGCGATCAAGCTGACCTTGCTGGTGACGGCGATCGTGCTGCCGTTGAATCTGGTATTCGGCGTGGCCGCGGCGTGGGCCATCAGCAAGCATCAGTTCTGGGGCAAACGTCTGCTGGTCAGCCTGATCGACCTGCCGTTTTCGGTGTCGCCGGTGGTGGCGGGCTTGATCTTCGTACTCATCTTCGGCCGCAGCGGCTGGGCCTGGCCGCTGATCGACGAAGGCTGGCATGTGCAGCTGCCGGTGCTGGGCGAGTTGGTGATTCAGCTGCCGCGGATCGTGTTCGCGTTGCCGGGCATCGTGCTGGCGACCACGTTCGTGACATTCCCCTTCATCGCGCGCGAACTGATGCCGCTGATGGAGCAGCAGGGCAGCGACGAGGAACTGGCGGCACTAAGCCTGGGCGCGAACGGCTGGCAGATGTTCTGGCGGGTGACGTTGCCCAATATCCGTTGGGGCCTGCTGTACGGCGTGCTGCTGTGCGCGGCGCGCGCGATGGGCGAATTCGGTGCGGTGTCGGTGGTGTCCGGGCATATCCGTGGACGCACCAATACGCTGCCGCTGCATGTGGAAATTCTCTACAACGAATATGCCTACAGCGCCGCATTTGCCTGCGCGTCGCTGCTGGCATTGACCGCGCTGCTGACGTTGGCGCTGAAGACGTATCTGGAATGGCGACACGGCGATTCGCTGGCCGCCAACCACCGCCATTGAGGTGACCATGGGCATCCGCATTCACCGCCTGCGCAAGCAGTTCGAGACCTTTACCGCGCTGGACGACATCAATCTGGAAGTGCGCCAGGGCGAGTTGCTGGCCTTGCTTGGGCCCTCCGGCTCGGGCAAGACCACGCTGCTGCGGATCATGGCCGGGCTGGAGCATGCCGATGGCGGCCAGGTGCTGTTCGGCGATGAAGATGCCACCCGCATGAGCGTGCAATCGCGCCGGGTCGGCTTCGTGTTCCAGCACTACGCATTGTTCAAGCATATGGACGTGTTCGAGAACATCGCGTTCGGCTTGCGCGTGCGCCGCGGCAACGCGCGTTGGGCCGAAGCACGCATCCGTGCGCGCGTGGAGGAACTGCTGGCGCTGGTGCAGCTGCAGGGCCTGGAACAGCGTTATCCCACCCAGCTCTCCGGCGGCCAGCGGCAGCGCGTGGCGCTGGCGCGCGCGCTGGCGATCGAGCCGCGCGTGCTGTTGCTGGACGAGCCATTCGGGGCGCTGGATGCGCAGGTGCGCCGCGACCTGCGCCGTTGGCTGCGCGAGTTGCACGAACGTACCGGCCTGACCACCGTCTTCGTCACCCATGACCAGGAAGAAGCCCTGGAACTGGCCGACCGCGTGGCCATCCTCAACCGCGGCCGCATCGAGCAACTCGACACGCCGGCCATGATCTACGACAAGCCGGCCTCGCCATTCGTGTATTCGTTCGTGGGTGCGGTGAACCGTATCCCCGGGGTGCTGGCGCAGGGGCAGATCCAGGTGGCTGGGCACGCACTTCCCCTGCCCAATGCCGCGCTGGCTGCAGGGCCGGTGGAGGTATATGTGCGGCCGGAAGATCTGGTGCCCGACGAGGCGGGCTGGCCGGCGACGGTGGCGTGGTCGCAGCGCAGCGGCCCACGCCTGCGGCTGCGCGCAACGCTGGAACCGGCGGGCAACGAAGTGGAGGTGGAACTGCCGGCCTCTGCCGGTAGCTTTCAGCCAGGGCAGCAAGTGCGCTTGGCAGCACGGCAGTACGGGATATTTCCCGCGTAAGCGGGCGCCGGCTGAGATCGCAGGGCGCGGGAATGGATGAGCGAGGCGCGTTTCGCCTTTGCTGCGACCAATTCCCACCGCCCGATTTCAACCCCGAACATCAAGATTCGGCGCAAGCGGTCGATGACATCGACACCTGATTCGCGCATGGGCTCTTGAGTGTGTGCGCTGGATCAAGCGAACGCGACTTTCATGTTGCGCTGCAATGACAGTTGGACTAATAAGTCCTTGCAGCCTCGCTTCGCGCCATCCCACCGTTCATCGCTCCAGGAGATGCCCATGAAGTCGTCCCCGCTCGCTTGTTGTCTTTCGTTACTCCTGTTGGGCGTTGCACCGCTTGCGCAGGCGCAGGACGAAGATGCGTCTACATCGCCGTTCAGTGGCACCTTCGCGGTGACCAGCGATTACCTGTTCCGCGGTATTTCGCAGACAAATGAAGAGCCTGCGTTTCAGGCCGGTTTGACCTACAAGACGCCATTCGGGTTGTACCTGGGGACCTGGTCGTCCAACGTCGATTTCGGCGCCGGCGACCCGGATTGGGAAGTGGATGGTTTCGTCGGCTACAACACCGACCTGGGCACCCACTGGAACTTCGACGTCATGATCAACCGTTACCAGTATCTGGGAGCGGGCGCATCCAACTACGCCGAGTTGATCACCAAGACCACGTTCCTGAAGACCTATAGCGTGACGGTCGCCTATACCGACGATCTGTACGGCAGCAAGACCGATGGCTATTACTACGCCTTCGATGCCAACTGGACGTTGCCGTACAACTTTACGCTCGGCGCGCACGCAGGTCACAGCGTCTACACCTCGTCGCTGAGTCAGGTGGACCACGACTACAACGATTTCGGCGT
The DNA here is from genome assembly GCF_041481705.2 of Xanthomonas sp. NCPPB 1062. Lineage (NCBI taxonomy): Bacteria > Pseudomonadati > Pseudomonadota > Gammaproteobacteria > Lysobacterales > Lysobacteraceae > Xanthomonas > Xanthomonas sp. NCPPB 1062. Next base: position 1,143,948 of record NZ_CM192987.1, read on the forward strand.
CAACGTCGGCAAGACGTTCGGCCCGCTGGGTTTGAGCGTGGGTTATTACGACACCAGCAAAGCCGCCGAATTCGGCTTCGGTCGTCAGAATTCGCAGAACCATCTGGTGGCAACGGCGACCGTCACCTGGCCGTGATGGCGACTGATTGAAGCGACTCTGACAACGTGCAGAGTCGTCGTCATGCGGGAAGCGTCGGCGCACTGGGTTGTCTGCCTCTGCGTCCAAACCAGGTCAAGACTCGTGGCTTGGCTGGTTCGATTCTTGAATGACTGCAGCTTGTGGATCGATCACGTGTGGAGCTGCCGATCGGCGGACCGTCTGCAGGGTCCTTGCCCGCCCACCATCGCGCAGCACGCGGCACGTGCGTCCGTGCAAGCTCCGTGGCGTTGTCCATGCCGCCACGGGTCCCGCGACGGTGAGCGGGCAAGGACCAGTTGAGCTGGTCGGTGCGTCGAGTTCCAAGGAGGCATTCAGTAGACGATCTGCCGCGGTGTGTTCGTTCTTCAATGAATCCACCACCAACTATCCGGCGCGGTGTCCTTGCCGATTGCGGGACCGTTGGCGGCATGGATGCCGCCATCGCGCCTACATGGACGTACTTGCGGCGTGTCCCGCGAGCGGCGAGGGCACCGCGCAATCGGCCCACTAGGCGTTTATCCAGACCCTAGCCGACCCCGCGTTGCTTGAGACGCTTCGCCAGCTCCTGAAAATCGCTCGCAGCATTTGTCAGCAAGCGCATGTCTTAAAAACGCAAAAGGCGCCTCGCGGCGCCTTTCGCAGATCTGCAGTGTCAGCCGATCAATTCCAGCTCAGCACGACCTTGCCGGCCTTGCCTTCTTCCATCAGGTCGAAGCCCTTCTGGAAATCGTCGATCGGCAGCTGATGGGTCAGCACCTTGTGCAGCGGAAAACCCGACAGCACCAGCTGCGTCATCTTGTACCAGGTCTCGTACATCTTGCGGCCGTAGATGCCCTGCACGGTGAGGCCCTTGAAGATGATCTTGTCCCAGTCGCAACCGGCGCCACGCGGCATGATGCCGAGCATGGCGATCTTGCCGCCGTGGTACATGCAATCGAGCATATCGTTGAACGCACCTGGGTTGCCGCTCATTTCCAGGCCCACGTCGAAGCCTTCCATGTGCAGGTCGGCCATGACGTCCTTGAGCGAGGTCTTGGAGACGTTGACCACGCGCGTGGCCCCCATGTCGGCAGCCAGCTTGAGGCGGAAATCGTTGACGTCGGTGACCACCACATTGCGCGCACCGATGTGCTTGCAGATGCCGGCGGCAATGATGCCGATCGGGCCGGCGCCGGTGATCAGCACGTCCTCGCCGATGACGTCGAATTCCAGCGCGCAGTGCGCGGCGTTGCCGTAGGGGTCGAAGAACGCGGCAAGCTCGGACGGAATCTGGTCCGGGATCGGCCACAGGTTGCTGGCCGGCATCACCATGTATTCGGCGAAAGCGCCGTTGACGTTGACACCGATCCCGACCGTGTTGGGGCACAGGTGCGGACGGCCGCCACGGCAGTTGCGGCAATGGCCGCACACGATGTGGCCTTCGGCCGACACCCGCTGGCCGACCTGATAGCCGGTCACGGCCGAACCGAGCTCGGCCACGCGGCCGACGAATTCATGACCGATGGTCAAGCCCGGCCTGATCGTGCGCTGGCTCCACTCGTCCCACAGGTAGATGTGCAGGTCGGTGCCGCAAATGGCGGTCTTTTCCAGCTTGATCAGCACCTCGTTGGGGCCGGGCGTCGGCACTGGCACCTGTTCCAGCCAGATGCCCTTGTTCGCTTCGCGCTTGACCAGCGCCTTCATCGTCTGCGCCATCTGGCGGAACCTGCTGAGTGAAAGTAAGCCGGCGATTATAGGCGTCGCGGCCTGTATGCCATGCGGCGGTGCGGGAATGGACGTGATGCCGCCCTGGATCCACGGTGGGGGCAGGGCCGATCCGGCCCGTGCCCGTTGCGACGAAGTTGGCACCTCGGCGCAGGATGAGAGCCACGCTCCAGACCTGCCGCCGCCTGCCAGGGCTAGCGCGTTGGCCAAACGGCAGGCGTGCGTCATCGGCGCCAGCACCGCTCCAATGCTGGTCAGCCGCGCCTAGAACTTCACATCCAGGCTCATGAAGTACTGCCGCGGTGCGCCGACCACCATGGTCTGGTTGTAGCCATCCGGATCGGAGGCGACATAGCCGTTGGTGCCGGTGCTGGCGAAGTAGCGCTTGTCGGTGAGATTGCTGATGTTGAGCGCCAGCGCCACATCGGCCACCCCGCCGACACGGCCGAAGTCGTAACGTGCCCCGGCATTGAACAGCCAGTAGGACGGCACCTGCGAATCGTTGAGGAAGGTGATGTAGCGCTTGTCCACGTACTTGCCGTCCAGATCCAGGCGCAGGTTGCCGATCTGGTAGCTGGCGCTGGAAGAGAACATCAACGCCGGGATGCCCACCACGTCCTTGCCGGAGGTGGCGACCACGCCGTTGTTGAGGTAATCGTCCTGGTAACGCGAGCGATTCCACGACAACGAGTTCAACCAGCTCACTCCTTCGGTCGGGCGCCACATCAGTGCCAGATCCGCGCCGGCGCTGTGCACCGCACCGACGTTGCTCAGGATCGAGGCGCAGGTCTGCACCGCGGTGCACGGCGAGGTGGTCAGCAGGCGGTTGGAGAACTCGGTGAAATAGGCGTCGGCCGAGAGCTGGAACTGCGCATCCTGCACGCGGTAACCCACCTGCACGGTCTGCGATTGTTCCGGTTCCAGCGTGGAGCGGCTGCGGTCGAACGCCGCCTGCGAGGTGGCGAACGGGGTGAAGCCGAACGCCGCGATGTTCTTGCTGTAGGACGCGTACAGGTCTTGGCGTTCGTCGAGCTTGTAGTTGATGCCCACTTGCGGCAGGAAATTATCTTCGGCGCGAATGCGGCCTTGCGCCAGTGCGGTGGTCGGCACCAGCGATTGTGCGCGCGTGGTGGTGCTGAGCGCCTTTGCGCCGTAGTTGAGGGTCAGACGGTCGTCGAGCAAGCGCACGGTGTCCTGTAGATACAGCATGCGGGTCTGGGTGGTGTAGCGCTGCAGGAAGTCGCGACGGAACGGGGTCTGTGCCTCGTATACGTTGTACAGCGAGGTGTAACCTTCGTTACCAAGCGCGAAGTAATTGCGGCCCTGCGTGGTGCGCGCGTTTTCTGCCCATGCGCCCACTTCCAGATCGTGATTGCCCCACGACCATTTCAGTGCGCTGGTCCCGCCGAAGCGATCGAGGCCGTAGTCGGTGGTGCGCATCGACAGCGGCATCTGCGCGGAGGTGGGCACATACGGTGTCACCCATTGCCCTTCGCCACGATTGCCGTGGTAATAGCCGCTGGCATCGAGCGTGGCACCGCCGAAGACAAACGTGCCCGACAAGCCCGCCAGGTTGTCGCGACGCAGTCCGCCGCCGGCGTAATAGCTGGCGTCGAGCCAGCTGTAGTCGCTGGGCAGACCGGCAAGCGATTGCGGGTAGCCGTTGGCCACGCCGCTGGTGGCCCCGGTGTTCTGGTAGGCGCGCGCCATCTGCACGGCAGTGGCCCAATCCGGTTGCAGGTAATCGTAGTCCCAGCCGAGCGCGCGCTGGCTGGTCAACGACAGATCCATGTAGTCGTATTCCTTGCGCCGCGAGGTATCGACGAACAGGCTCAGGCGGTTGCCGTCGCCCCACTGGTACACCGTCTTGAGATTGGCCTGTTCGGATGTCTGATCGCCATAGCCCTTCCATTTGTCGGTGCTGGCATTGGCATACGACAGATACGCCGACAACCCATCGCGATCGCCGGTGTCGGCGCGCACGAAGGTGCGGCGCGTTGCATCGCTGCCCACCGTCTGCACCAACCGTGCGCCAGGCGTGGTCTGCGGGTCGGCCGAGTAGAACTGCATGGTGCCGCCGAGATTGGTGTTGGACGCAGTGCCTAGTGCACCGGCGCCTTGCGCAATTTCCACCGAACCGAGGTTTTCCGAAATGATGGCGCGCGTAATGTGCAGGCCATTGGTCACGCCATAGCTCATGTTGCCCAGTGGAATGCCGTCGAGCGTGTAACCCAGGCGGCTTTGGTCGAAGCCATGCAGGGTCACCTGCGTGGACCATTCGTAGGTGCCGAATGGATCGGCGGACTGGAACTGCACGCCAGGCAGTTTTTCCACTGCCTTGAATGCGCTGCTGCCGGGCGTCAGCTGCTCGATGTCCTGCTGGCTGATACGTTGCACCTGGCGCGTGCTGCCTTGCGACACCACATTGATTGCATCCAGTTGCGTTGCATTGGCGGCGTCGGCCACAGGTGTCGCTGCCTCCGCTGCCGGAGCAACGGCAACCGGCTCAGCCGGCGACGCGGCCTGCGAAACGACGGGAAGCAGCGTTGCCAGGGCAAGCGCCAGCGGTGTGACATGAAAGCGACGAGCGGAAGTCATGGGGGAGTCCTGTTCGGCCACGGCTGAGGGCGGACGCACGGTGCAAAGCCGGCGTTTCGCGACGCAGGGTGTCAACGGCTCATGAAACATTGATGACGATCGCTGTCGCAAAACTGTCGCGCTCGCCCGCTATACGTGTCGTGTCCAACCGCGCTGCGCGGTGAAAAAAGCGCCACTTTTTGCAGGTTCTGCCGCCATGACATCTTCCTCTTCGCGTCGCGATTTCCTCAAGCGCGTCGCTGCGCTCACTGCTGCCGGCGCCTTGCCGTCTTCGATCGGCCGTGCGCTCGCGCTGCCGGCCAACGCGCGGACCGGCACGTTGCGCGATCTCGAACATGTGGTGATCCTGATGCAGGAAAACCGCTCGTTCGATCATTATTTCGGCGCGCTACGTGGCGTGCGTGGCTTTGGCGATCCGCGCGCGCTGCAACTGCGCGATGGCCATCCGGTATGGAGTCAACCCACGTCCGATGGACGACGCTTGCTGCCGTTCGCGTTCGATTCGCAAAATACCTGCGCGCCCTTGATCAAGAGCCTGGATCATTCCTGGAAGGCCGGTCACGGGCAGGAGCCGGCACGCTGGGCCGAATACGATGCGTGGGTGCCGTACAAGGGGGAATTGACGATGGGATACTTCCAGCGTCACGACATCCCGTACTACCACGCGCTGGCCGACGCGTTCACCATCTGCGACGGCTATTACTGCTCGCTGCACGGGCCGACCAATCCCAACCGCATGTATCTGTTCACCGGTACCAGCGGCCCAAGCGTGGGCAACGTCGGCGCGCAGGCGGTGACCAATGCCGACGATGGCAACTGGACCGCCGACATGGCGCGCGACAAGCCCGGCTACGCAGCACTGCAGTGGACCACGTACGCGCAGCGTTTGCAGGCTGCCGGCGTGGACTGGCGCGTGTATCAGGAATACGACAACTTCGGCTGCAACTCGCTGGCGTACTTCTCGCACTACCGCGATCTACGCACCGACGACGAACGGTACCGGCGTGCACGTGCGTGCGTGCCCGGGTCAACCGCGGACAATGCCGCCACCACCCAGGCCGAGCATCTGGTCGCCGCGATCGCTGCCGATGTGCAGGCCAATCGCCTGCCGCAGGTGTCGTGGGTCATCCCGCCCACCGCGTACTGCGAACATCCCGAAGCGCCGCCTGCCTATGGCGAGTCGCTGGTGGCGCGTCTGATCGATGCGCTCACCGCCAATCCCGAGGTGTGGGCCAAGACGGCACTGATCATCAATTACGACGAGAACGACGGCTTCTTCGATCACGTGCCCGCGCCGTTGCCGGCAGTGGACGCACGCATGGGGCGCAGCAATGTCGACACGCGTGGCGAGGTCTACGATGGCGTGCCGATCGGCCTGGGCATTCGCGTGCCGATGCTGGTGATCTCGCCGTGGACACGTGGTGGCTGGGTCAACTCGCAGGTATTCGATCACACCTCGGTCCTGCGTCTGCTGGAACGCCGCTTCGGCGTGGCCGAGCCGAACATCAGCCCATGGCGGCGTGCGGTCAGTGGCGATCTCACCAGCGTGTTCGACTTCCGCAAACCGGACGATTCGGCGTTGAGCGCATTGCCGTCGGTCGAGGACTATCGCGCACGTACCGCTGCCGTGCGCGACAAACCGCTACCGTCGGTGCCTGCCGCCGCAGCGATGCCGCGGCAGGCACCGGGGCAACGGCCAGCGCGCGCATTGCCGTATGCCTTGCAGGTGCATGCACGCGTGCAGGAGGGCGCCCCCGTGCAGTTGCAGTTCGTCAACAGCGGCGCGGCGGCCGCGGCGTTCAACGTCTACAGCAGCGCGGCCAGTGGCGGCCCCTGGTATTACACGGTGCTGCCCGGCACGCAGCTGGAGGATGCGCCGGTTGGGGCCACGCACGCGGGTGCATACGCCTTGCGCGTGCACGGGCCGAATGGCTTCTTGCGCGAGTTCGCCGGGCAGGTGCCAAGTGCCTCTGCGCCATCGGCCGCGCCATGGGTGGAGGCGCGGCAGGAGGGCGACGCCTTGGTGCTGGAAATCGGCAATGCCGGGCAGCGCGCCTGCACCGTGCAGCTGCGTGCGCTGGACTACGCGGACCCAGATGCGCGCACCTTGCCGCTGGCCGCAGGTCAGCGCGAGACCATTCGCCTGGCGCTTGCCGCCAGCGATCACTGGTACGACCTGGTGGTGGAACAGCCGGGCAGCGCTTTCCGCCGCCGGCTGGCCGGGCATCTGGAAACCGGCAGGCCCAGCCGCAGCGACCCCGCGTTCGGCCGCGCCTAGGCGGGCGCCCGGCCGCGGTAGCTGCAGGCGAACCGCGGGCGCCTGCTGCGCGGCACACGTGCGCGCGTGGGGAAAGGGCGCGCGCCGATCCTGTCATCGGCCGTGGGTTTGCCAGCAGACGTTGGCGTTACACTGTAACGACAATAACCCTTGGGGCTGTCGATGCGTCCGAACCTGTTCGCTGTTTCCGTGCTGGCCACGCTGGCTGTCGTTTCGTCTGCACAGGCGGGCGAGGGGATGTGGGTTCCACAACAGCTGCCCGAGATCGCCGGGCCCCTCCAGCAAGCAGGCTTGCGGCTTTCGCCGCAGCAGCTGGCCGACCTGACCGGCGATCCGATGGGCGCCGTGGTCGCCCTGGGTGGTTGCACCGCCAGCTTCGTCTCGCCGCAGGGTCTGGTCGTCACCAACCACCACTGTGCCTATGGCGCGATCCAGCTCAACTCCACCGCGCAAAAGAACCTGATCAAGGACGGGTTCAACGCTGTACGTCCCCCCGACGAGCTCAGCGCAGGTCCCAGTGCGCGTATCTACGTGCTTGATGCCATTACCGACGTCACGGCACCGGCAAGGGCAGCGATGGCCACTGCAGGCGACGATGCGCTCAAGCGCACGCTGGCCCTGGAGGATTTCAGCAAGCAACAGATCGCGTCCTGCGAAGCGCAGCCCGGTTACCGCTGCCAGTTCTTCAGTTTTGCCGGGGGCAACGCCTACCGGTTGTTCAAGAACCTGGAGATCAAGGATGTGCGCCTGGTCTATGCACCGCCCGGCAGCGTGGGCAAGTTCGGCGGCGACATCGACAACTGGATGTGGCCGCGCCACACCGGCGATTTCTCGTTCTATCGCGCCTATGTCGGCAAGGACGGCACGCCTGCTGCCTACGCCAAGGACAATGTGCCCTATCAGCCCAAGCACTTCCTGAAGTTCGCCGACCAGCCGCTGGGCGCTGGCGACTTCGTGATGGTGGCCGGCTATCCGGGCCGCACCAATCGCTACGCGCTGGCTGCCGAATTCGACAACACCGCCAGCTGGACCTACCCGGTGGTCGGCCAGCAATTGAAGGACGTGATCGGCCTGATCGAACAGGCAGGCAAGCAGGATCCCGACATCCAGGTGAAATATGCCAGCACCGTCGCCAGCCTCAATAACTCCGCCAAGAACTTCGACGGGCAACTTGAAGGTTTCAAGCGCATCAATGCGCAGGCCACCAAGCAGGCCGACGAAGCGGCCGTGCTGGCCTGGCTCAAGGGGCGGGGTGCGAGCGGGCGTAATGCGCTTGCCGCGCACGACACCTTGGTCAAGCTGCTCAAGCAGACCCAGGCCACGCAACAGCGCGACTTCGTGCTGCGCCAGTTCGACTCCACCGGCACGGTGGGTGCCGCGGTGACGCTGTACCGGCTGGCGCTGGAGCGTGCCAAGCCCAATGCGCAACGCGAATCCGGGTACCAGGACCGCGACCTGCCGTCGATCGAAGCGACGATGAAGCAGATGGAGCGCCGTTACGTGCCGGCCATGGATCGTCAGCTGCAGCAGTACTGGCTCAGCCAGTACCTGAAGCTGCCGGCCAACCAGCGCATCGCCGCGCTGGACCAGTGGTTGGGCGGTCGCGATGCGGCGGCCGTGCAGGCGGCCGTGGGCAAGCTCGATGGCACGGCGTTGGGGAGCACGCAAGCGCGGCTGACGTGGCTCGCCGCCGACCGGGCCGCCTTCGAAGCCAGCACCGACCCGGCGATCCAGTACGCCGTGGCGGTGACACCGGCCCTGTTGCAGATCGAGCGCGAGGACAAACTGCGTACCGGCGAGCAGCTCAAGGCGCGGCCGGTGTATCTGCAAGCCCTGGCCGACTACAGGAAGAGCCGGGGCGAATCGGTCTATCCGGATACCAACCTGTCGCTGCGCATCACCTTCGGCAACGTCAAGGGCTACGCCCCGAAAGATGGCGTGGCCTACACACCGTTCACCACGCTGGAAGGGGTGGTCGCCAAGGAGACCGGCGCCGATCCGTTCGATTCGCCCAAGGCCCTGCTGGATGCGGTCAAGGCCAAGCGCTACGCCGGGCTGGAGGATAAACGCCTGGGCTCGGTGCCGGTCAATTTCCTGTCTGACCTGGACATCACCGGCGGCAACTCCGGTTCGCCGGTGATGGACGCGCAGGGCAAGCTGGTCGGCCTGGCGTTCGACGGAAATTGGGAGTCGGTGAGCAGCAACTGGATCTTCGACCCGGCAATGACCCGCATGATTGCCGTGGACAGCCGCTATCTGCGCTGGATCATGACCGAGGTCGCTCCGGCGCCACAGCTGTTGAAGGAGCTCCGCGTGCGCTGACGCCGGCGCCGGCGCGGGGGCGGCAGGGGTTATCATGCGGTCCCGTTTTCGCTGCGGCGAGCGGGCCCCTCCCCCAAGGAACTCCCAGCGCATGCGCATCCTGCTTGCTCGTCACGGCGAGACGCCGTGGAACGCCGAAGGCCGTTACCAGGGCCAGATCGATATTCCGCTTTCGCCGGTCGGCGAAGGCCAGGCGCGCGCATTGGGCGAACGGCTGCACACGCTGCAGATCGACCGAGCGGTGGCATCGCCGTTGTCGCGTGCGCAGGCCACTGCCAAGGCCGCGTTGGGCGCGTCGCGTCAAGCGCTGCTGCAGACCGATGCCGATCTGCAGGAAATTGCGCACGGCGAGTGGGAGGGCCTGCTGGCCAGCGAGATCAACGACAAGGATCCCGCACGTCTGCGCGCCTGGCGCGAAGAGCCCGATACCGTGTTGATGCCGGGTGGCGAATCGCTGCGTCAGGTGCTCGATCGCAGTTGGCGCGGCCTGGTGCGTGCCACCGATGGGCTGGGCGCGCACGAAACCTTGCTGGTGGTTGCGCACGATGCGGTCAATCGCGTGATCCTGTGCAAGATCCTGGGCCTGCCGTTGTCCAAGCTATGGAGCTTCCGCCAGGCCCCGACCACGCTGAACCTGCTCGAAGGCGATGACGTGGAGCATCTCGAAGTGGTGCGCCTCAACGACTGTGCGCATCACACACCGTTCTTTGGTGAGGCAAAGCATCGGGCGTTGTAAGGCGAGGCAAGGACGCTGGATCACCAATGACACGCCATGTCGTTGCAGGTGCCAAAATGCCGAACGTCGTTGATACACGCTTGCAGGTTTGGGTGAGTTGGTGGAACAGGCCTCGGTGCGGTTGCGTAGTCAACGCTCCGTGTCGGGGCTGCGTCTTGGGGTGATCGCTAAACGTCCTGGGATGCGCTGGTGACGGCGTTCGCACCATGCGCGATCAACCGAGCTGCGTCGTACTAACCAAGCACGCGCGATACATCCAACACCGACGTGGCGTGCGTTGCGCAAGCGCAAATGGCGATAATGTGCCCCTCTCTGCGCAGCCCTCCCCATGAACGCAACCGACTCCCTCTCCGCCTGGCTCGCCTATATCGAGCAGCAGCATCCCAGTGCCATTGCGATGGGCCTGGAGCGTGTGCGCGCGGTTGCGGCGCGGTTGCAGCTTGCCGCGCCGGCCACGCATGTCATCGTCGTGGGTGGGACCAATGGCAAGGGCTCGACGGTGGCCTTCATCGAGGCGATCGGGCGTGCTGCCGGCTGGAAGGTGGGGGCCTACACATCGCCGCATCTGCTGCGCTACAACGAGCGCGTGCGCATCGATGGCGAAGAGGCCAGCGACGCGCAGCTGGTCGACGCGTTTGCAGCGGTCGAAGCAGCACGCGGCGACACCGCGTTGACCTATTTCGAGTTCGGTACGCTGGCGGCGCTGTGGTTGTTTCAGCAGTCGGCGCTGGAGTTGGCGGTGCTGGAAATCGGCCTGGGCGGGCGCCTGGATGCGGTCAACATCGTCGATTCGGATGTGGCGGTGATCACCACGGTCGATCTCGACCACACCGACTGGCTGGGCGAGGACCGCGAGGCCATCGGCGCCGAGAAGGCCGGGATCATCCGCGCCTGGAAGCCGGTGGTGCTGGGCGAGATCGATCCACCGTCCAGCGTGCTGCGTCGCGCCTACCAGCTGGGTGCCAATGCCATCCGTGCCGGCAGCGATTATTTCTTCGAGCCGATCGACACACCGCACGCCGAGAGCCCGCAACCAGACGCGCCGCGCTGGCGCTGGCGCGATGTGGCAGTGACGTTGGAACTACCGATGCCGGCACTGCGTGCGCCAGTGCAGCTGGCCAACGCGGCTGCCGCGATCGCCGCGTTGCAGGCATTGCCGGTGGAAGTGCCCGACGCGGCCTGGGCGCAGGGCATCGGCAACGCGCAAGTGGCCGGGCGACTGCAGCGGCTTGAGGTCGACGGCGTGCAGGTATTGCTGGATGTCGGACACAACCCGCAGGCCGCACGCGCGCTGGCCGCCGCGCTCGGTACGCAGGCGCATGCCGGCCGCACCTATGCGATCTACGCCGCATTGGCCGACAAGGATGTGCTCGGCGTGGTGGAGGCAGTGGCTGGGCAGATCGACCACTGGGCGCTGGCGGGGCTGGAAGGCGCGCGCGGCCAATCGGCGCAAGCATTGCATGCCCGTCTGCAAGGCAGTGCCGCCGCGCACGCGCCGTGTCATCGCGATGTTGCCAGTGCAGTGCGCGCGGTCCTGGACAGGGCCAGCCCCGGCGACCGCGTGCTGGTGTTCGGCTCGTTTCACACCGTGGCCGACGCGCTCGACGCACTTCATTCAGCCCGCTGAGGTCGTCGGGGTGGCGCCGGCCTTATAATCGCCGCGGCACCCCGCCACGCCGCCTCTCGTCTCTTCCGTGGATACTGCTCTGAAACAGCGACTGATTGGCGCCATCGTTCTGGTGGCGCTTGCCGTGATCTTCTTGCCGATGCTGGTCAAGGGCCCCGCGCCGTCGAGCGGTGTGGCCGATGTACCGCTCGAGGCGCCCGCAGCGCCCGCCAATGGCGAGTTCGAAACCCGCGAATTGCCGCTGGTCACTCCGGGCAATGCGCCGGCCGGTGGGGCGCTAGGCATGGCCGGTGCGCCGGCGCCGGTGCAGAACAACCCCGATGCCGCCGATCTGGCCGCTCCGTCCAGCACGCCCTCGGCTCCGGAAGTGGCTGCCGGCAACTACGCAGTGAATTTTGGTGCATACGCCACCAGCGCCGACGCCGACGCGGTGATTGCGCGGCTCAAGCAGGCGCAATTGCCCGGCTTCAGCGAAAAGACCCAGATCAACGGCCGCCCCGCCTGGCGCGTGCGCGTGGGGCCGTATGCCGACCAGGCGCAGGCCGAATCGGCCCGGCTGCAGGCAGTGAAGGTACGCAGCGACGTCAACGCCCAGGTGGTGACGTTGGACGCCAACGCCGCCGCGCCGGCGCCTGTCGCCAGCGCACCGGCGCCTGCGCCTGCCGTCAAACCCGGTAGCAGCGTCGCCGCCGCCAGCACCACCGCACCGACAAAGACCGAAAGTCTGCCGCCGGAGCCCGCCAAACCGGTGGCCGCCGCGCCCAAGCCGGCCGAGGTGGCCAAGCCCGTGCCGGCCAAGCCTGAGGTCACCAAGCCCGCCCCCGCCAAGCCCGAGCTTGCCGCCAAGCCTGAACCCGCCAAGCCGGTGGCCACCGCGCCGGCAGCGCCTGCGGCCAGTGCGGTCGGGTTTGCAGTGCAGCTGGGCGCATTCGGTCGTGCCGAAGATGCCGATGCCTTGCGCGACCGCGTGCGCGCTGCCGGCTTCAGTGCCTTCGTCGAACAGGTGCGGACCGACAAGGGCGCGTTGAACCGCGTGCGCGTCGGCCCGGTCGCCAATCGCAGCGATGCCGAACAGTTGCGTGCCCAGGTGGCAGCCAAGGTCGGTATCTCCGGCATGGTGCGTCCGCATCCGTAACCGCCATGCCGGCCGCAAGCAAACGCGGCCGCCGCGCAGGTGGCAGCCGCTCGTACACTGCACTGCCGGCGGACCGTCACGTGTCTGCCAACTGCCTGCACTGCGCGCCTGCAGCTGCTGTATTTTCCAACGCCTCGCACCCATGGAGGGGAGGGCAATGACGACCGAGCCCCATTGCATTCACGGCGCGCGCGCCACGCGGAGAGGTTGCCCATGATCGACATGGTGCTGGGCGTCATCATTCTGGTGTCGGCCCTGTTGGGCTTGTTGCGCGGCTTTGTGGCCATCGTGGTGGGTACGTTGTCGTGGTTGCTGGCCGGCTGGGCCACCTTCATGTTCGGCGGCGCGGCCGCGCGCTGGCTGGCCGATGGCAAGCATCCGTCTGCGACCGAATCGTTCGGCGGCTACGCCATGGTGTTCGTCGGTGTGCTGATCAGCGTGGCGGTGATTGGCATGGTGATCCGCGCGGGCGTGGATGCGATCAAGCTCGGCGGCACCGACCGCATGCTCGGGTTCGGCCTGGGCGTGGTGCGCGGTGCGTTTCTGGCCAGCGTGCTGGTGCTGCTGATGGGCTTCACCCCGCTGCCGCGCGAGCCGGCATGGCGCCAGTCGGTGCTGCTGCCCATGCTGCAGCCGGGCGCGGGCTGGATGCGGGCACAACTGCCGGCCTGGCGAATGCCATCGATGGAGATGCCATCAATGGAACTCGGCAACTTGCCCACGGAGTTGGGGAAGTTGCCTTCGGCAGGCGATAATACGGACCTGGGCAAGGCACTTGGCGGTTCCGGGCTGAGCGACACCATCACCCGTGCGCTTGGCAACCCCGGCAAGACGGCTGGCGACGGACGCGATCCGACGCAGGCGATGCCGGCCAACATCGATCCGGCGCAGGTTCGCGGCGGAGAAAGCGACCCGGCTCGGGTCGAATCCCAAGGCCAGGCACGGCCACCTTCACAGTAACGGCGCAAGCCGAAGCGGAGAACGCGCACCATGTGTGGCATCGTCGGTATTGTCGGCAACCAGAACGTCGCCGGGCAGCTATATGACGGCCTGACCGTCCTGCAGCATCGTGGGCAGGACGCCGCGGGCATCGCGACCGCAGATGGCACGCGCCTGCGCGTGCAGAAGGCCAACGGCCTGGTGCGCGACGTCTTCGACGAAAAGAAGATGGCGGTGCTGGAAGGGCGCGTCGGCATCGCCCATTGCCGCTACCCGACCGCAGGCTCGGAAGGCATGGACGAGGCGCAGCCGTTCTACGTCAATTCGCCCTACGGCATCGCGCTGGCGCACAACGGCAACCTGATCAACACCGAGGCCTTGCGCCAGCAGGTGTTCGAAGCCGACCGCCGCAACATCAATACCGATTCGGACAGCGAAGTGCTGTTGAACGTGTTCGCCTACGAGCTGGACGCGCAGCGCATGCTCACCCCTGAAGCGGCGATCCGCGCGGTGGCCGGCGTGCACCGCCGTTGCAAGGGCGGTTATGCGGTGGTCAGCGTGGTGCTGGGCCTGGGCCTGGTGGCGTTCCGCGACCCGCACGGCATCCGCCCGCTGGTGCTGGGCAAGCGCGAACACGCCGAAGGCACCGAATACATCGTGTCCTCCGAGTCGGCAGCGCTGGATATCCTCGGCTACCAGCGGATGCGCGATGTGCGCCCGGGCGAAGCGCTGGTGATCACCGCGCGCGGCGAGCTGTTCTCGGAAGTCTGCGCCGCACCGACCAACAACGCGCCGTGCATTTTCGAGTACGTGTACTTCGCGCGCCCCGATTCGATGATCGACAACATCTCGGTGCACAAGGCGCGCATGCGCATGGGCCTGAAGCTGGGCGAAAAGATCCTGCGCCTGCGACCGGACCATGACATCGACACCATCATTCCGATCCCGGACACCTCGCGCGATGTGGCGCTGGAGATGTCCAACGTGCTCGGCGTGAAGTACCGCGAGGGCTTCGTCAAGAATCGCTACGTGGGCCGCACCTTCATCATGCCGGGGCAGGGCGAACGGCAGAAATCGGTGCGCCGCAAGCTCAATCCGATCCACCTGGAATTCCGTAACCGTGTGGTGCTGCTGGTGGACGATTCCATCGTGCGCGGCACCACCAGCCGGCAGATCGTGCAGATGGCGCGCGATGCCGGTGCGCGCAAGGTGTACCTGGCCTCGGCCGCGCCGCCGGTGCGTTACCCCAACATCTACGGCATCGACATGCCGGCGGCCGAAGAGCTCATCGCACATGGCCGCAGCGAGCTGGAAATCCAGGAGTTTCTGGGCTGCGACTGGCTGATCTACCAGGATCTGGAAGACCTGGAAGTGGCAGTGCGCGAGGGCAACCCGGACATCAAGCAGTTCGATTCCTCGTGCTTCAACGGCGAATACATCACCGGCATCGAGCCGGGGTATTTCGAACGCATCCAGCAGCTGCGCTCGGACGATGCCAAGAAGCGTCGCCGCGCCTGAGTCACCGAACCAGGGCGGCCGATTGGCCGCGCTGGTTGGCGTGCGGAGAGGGTCGGCGAGGTGCGGCAAACAAAACACCGCAGCTATCGACACGCTCGATGAAGCGCGCCTGCGCAACGGGCAGCTACCTGCGGCCGAACATGTGCAAGCGCAGTGCGTTTCTGCAGCGCGCCAGTGCCCCGTGCGGCCAACGGCGTGAGCATCGATCCGTTCGCAAGCGCGGACCTGTTCGACGCTGCGCGCCTGTGCCTGGACCAGGCCGACCCGCGACAGAAAGTCGCGCTGACCCAGCACTACGCGGCCGCCTTTCGCGAAGGCGTCTTGACGCTCGATCCGGCAGCGCCTGCGCCTGCGCCGATCCGTATGCCAGGCCGTCCGGCAACGCCACTGCTGGTGCATCCGCGCCACTTGCCGCGCCGTGGACTGGGCACGCCGGAAGGGCGCGCTGCGTTTATCCATGCCATTGCGCACATCGAACTCAACGCCATCGATCTGGCCTGGGATGCGGTGTATCGCTTTCGCGGGCTTCCCGCGGCGTTCTATGCCGATTGGGTCGCGGTCGCCGACGATGAATCGCGCCACTTCATGCTGCTGCGCGCACGATTGCAGGCGCACGACCACGACTACGGCGATTTCGCCGCGCATAACGGGCTGTGGGAAATGTGTGAGAAGACTGCACACGACGGCCTGGCGCGCATGGCCCTGGTACCGCGCGTGCTCGAAGCGCGCGGCCTGGACGTGACACCGGCGATGATCGTCAAACTCCGTTCGCTCGGCGACGCTGCCACTGCCGAGGTGCTCGAAACCATCCTGCGCGAAGAGGTGGCGCACGTGGCTGCCGGCTCGCGTTGGTACCGGTGGTATTGCGAGCAGGCCGGTGTCGAACCGCGCGCACGCTTCAAGGCGCTGCTGCGCGAATACGCTGGCGGGTATCTGCATGGGCCGTTCAATCTGCAGGCGCGCCTGCTTGCCGGTTTCGACGAGGACGAGCTGGCCGACCTGGTGGAGCAGGCTGGCTGAGCGTGCCTGCACGGGAGCCGCGAATCTGCGTTCGTGACCTGTGAATCTACCTGACGCATGCGTGCGCGGATTCCGATGACGCCACACACGCCGCGTCACGCGCCACAGCTTGGAGCGCACCTTCACGTCATGGCCGATGAGGCGGGCATCGATGCACGCGATGCCATGCATGACGACCTGGCGTCACTCGCCATCTGCACCGACGCCGACGCGGCGCGGTGTCCACGACACAGGCGAGGATCGACGAAGCCAATCGCGGGGCGGACGCAATCGGGTCCATGTGCATCGATCCGTAGGGCGACGCAGGATCACCGTATTGTCCGTGAAGACCGCTTGTGCTCGTTTGACGCACGCCTTCAACGCGCGCGCTTTCAGTACGACTGTGCGCTGGTTCCCGTTCGAGAGCTGCTGGAATCGCATCCAGGGATTGGTAAACATCACAGAAACATAATTTTCCGTTGTAACAACTTGCATTCTGTGCAGTGCCACGCGCCCTAATGGCGTCCCGGGGACAGGGGCCCGGTGTTTCACATCCGTAACTTTCATGTCTTAGGAGAGAAAGACGATGAAGTCGAAGTCGATGTGCACCACGGTCGGTCTGATTGCCATGTGCCTGGCCGGCTCGGCCGCCGCTGCCGGCAAGCCGTTGTATCAAACCGGCCCTGCGCTGAGCCGCAGTGCCGCCGCCACCGCTGCAGCCGAACCTTCGCTGCAACGCCTGTTGAGCGCCCCGTCCACTGCCAACGCGCAGGTGGTTCAGCTCGATGCCGGCGCGGTAACCGCCTCGGAAAAATTGCTGGAGCTACAGCTGGATGGCCAGACCATCACCGCTACCCAGGCCAAGGTCGATGCCCTGGAGGGTGGCGACAGCGTCTGGTACGGTAACCTCGGGCCGCGTGCCGGCACCCGCGCACGCACGCTCTCCGGCGTGGACCCGCTGAACTCGGCCATCTTGGTGCGCAGCGGCGACACCGTGACCGGCACGATTCGCTACGCCGGCAAGCTCTATCGCCTGCGTCCGCTGGCCGATGGCCGCCACGTGCTGGTGCAGGTGGATGAGCAGCGCATGCCGCAGGAGCATCCGGCCGAATACAGCCTGCTGCCGAAGTTCGACATGCCCGGCGACGGACGCGTGACTGCCGCTGCTGCCTCATCAGGTAGCCCGGCCACCATTCGCGTGCTCGTGGTGGCCACCAACAAGGCCGTGACCGCTTACGGCGGCAACATGCAGTCGCTGGTGCAACTGGCGGTGGCCGAAGCCAACCAGGGCTACATCAACAGCAACGTGGGTATCACCTTGCAGCTGGCGCGCTACGAGACCACCAGCTACACCGAGACCGGCAACTTCACGACCGACCTGCAGCGTTTCCGCGTGACCAACGACGGCTACATGGACAGCATCCACACCAGCCGCAACACCTACACGGCCGATGTGGGAGTCATCCTGCTGGACAACAGCAGCTACTGCGGCCTGGCGTCGGGTATTGGCTCTAACGCCGCGAGCGCATTTGCGTCGGTGTACTGGGATTGCGCCACCGGCTACTACAGCTTCGCTCATGAAATCGGGCATCTGCAAAGCGCACGCCACGACGCCACCAACGACCCGAGCACCTCCCCGTATGCGTATGGCCACGGCTACCGCTACGGCAACAGCTGGCGCACCATCATGGCCTACGACTGCACCAGCGGTTGCCCACGCCTGAACTACTGGTCCAACCCCAACATCAGCTACAACGGCGTGCCCATGGGCAATGCCAGCACCGCCGACAACCAACGCGTGCTGGTCAATACCAAGGCCACGATTGCGGCCTTCCGTTGAGCGGTTGTTGACCGATCCAAGCCCGGCCCGGCACCGCAAGTGCCGGGCGTTTTGGCTACACCCGCGCGCATGGATCGCGCAGACTAGGCGCACCGCCGGTGACTGCCGGCCTTGTCCTGTCGAGCGGAGCCCTCATGTCCACGTCTCTGCGTCATGCGCTTGTGTTCCTGGCCGCGCTGACGGTTGCCGGATGCAAGCAGCAACCGGCCGACCCTGTCGCCACGCAACCCAAACCTGCCGTGAGCGCACCGGCGCCACCCCCCGGCGGCGACGCGCAGGCCCGCGCACTGCAGGCGCTCGAAAGCCGCTTGCAGGGCGACAAGGTGTACCCGGATAACTGCATCAGCATCATGGCCGAGGACGGCGATGCGCCTGCGCCGGACACGTTCGATTTTGCGGTGCGCGAACGCCATGGCGACGGCTGCCCCGGCGACCCGCAGACCAGCCCGGTACGCGACCGTTTCCGCGTACAGGCCGATGGCACGCTGCTGTGGTACGACGTGGTGAATGCCGATTTCGTCGACTACGCCGAGCGTGCGCGAAGCCTGCAGTGATGCGGTGCGGTCATTGATTGGCACGCTCGACGATGCTGCGTACCTCGATCGGCAAACGCTGCCGATCCATCGTTGCATCGCCGCGTGTCTGTGGCGTCAGGCGCGCTTTCGATCTTGCTGCGTGCCTTGAATGCAGCACCGCGTCGCTGCGCCTGCCATGGCAGGCGCGTGGATCTGCCGCGCTATAACGCCAACTGCTCCAGCGACACGCCATCGGCATCCACGCGCAGGACCGATCCTTGCTCGTACCAGTCGCCCAGCACGATGCGCGTGCAGGTGTTGCCGCCGGCCTGCAAGGTGTGGATCGCAGGGCGATGGGTGTGGCCGTGGATCAGCCGATCCAGCCCGTAACGCACGAAGGTGGCTTCCACTTCGGCCGGCGAGACATCGGTGACGGTTTCGAAGCGCGACTGGTCGCCCTGCTTGAGTTCTGCATGCCGCGCCTGGCTGGCAGCGCGCGCCTGCTGCGCGAACGCGACGCGTGCGGCCAGCGGCTGGGCCAGGAACTGCGCCTGGAACACCGGGTCGCGCGTCTGCGCGCGGAAGGCCTGGTAGGCCGTGTCGTCGGTGCACAGCAAATCGCCGTGCATCAGCAGCGTGGTGTGCCCGTACAGATCGATGACGGTGGGGTCGGGCAGGATCCGGAAGCCCGCGCGCTGCGCATAGGTTTCGCCTACCAGGAAGTCGCGGTTGCCTGCCATGAAGAACACCGGCACCCCGGAATCTGCCACTGCATGCAGGGCCACCGCCACTGCATCGGCGGCGGTGGATGGGGTGTCGTCGCCGATCCAGGCTTCGAACAGATCGCCCAGGATGTAGAGCGCGTCGCTGCCGGGAACCTGCGTGCGCAGGAACTCCAGAAACAACTCGGTGATTGCCGGCCGGGCCGGATCCAGATGCAGGTCGGAAATGAACAGGGTCGTCATTGCGCCATTGTACGGCGGTAGAGCGGGGCGGGAATCGGGAATCGGGAATCGGGAATCGGGAATCGGGAATCGCAGAAGCATTGCAGCTTCGCGGCGATTGGTGTGCCAACTTGCAACGACGCCGCAGGCTGGCGATCGCCATTCAGACATCCTGCGGGTCGCACGCGCCGTGCGACATGCGCGTGGGTGGGCAACCTGCCGCCAGTTCACCGCGTACCGTCAGCGCAAGATCCCCTCTCCCTGCGGGAGAGGGGTGAGGGTACGGGGCGAAGCCACGCGCTGGAGTCGCAATTGCTGCGCTGGGGCTCTTTTCGGCGTTTGCGAAAACACCCATCGACGGCGAGTGCATGAGGCTTCGCACGTACCCTCATCGGCCCTTCTCCCCCATAAAGGAGGACAATGTCCCGAAGGGAGAAAGATGAGGCGAAGAGGCCTTGTTGCTGACTGGGCAGCGTCTTGGTACCTGTCCGTTTGCCGTTACGCTTACCTGTCAGCGAGCCGCCATCACGCAACCACTAGCGCTTATCCCAACACCACCGGCAAGCCCCACAGCGACAGGCTGGCCAGCAGCACGCCGATCAGCGTGGCGGCCAGCACGTCGCTGGGATAATGCAGCCCTAGCACCACCCGCGAGAGCGCCACGCCGGCCGAAAACGGCACCAGCAAGGGGGCCAGCCAGGGGTAATAGGCCAGCGCCACGATGCTGAAGGACACCGCGTGCAAGGTATGGCCGGAGGGAAAGCTGAACTCGTCCAGCGGTGCCACCCACGCGCGAATACGCACGTCCGCCGCATATGGCCGCGGACGCCGGGTCCAGCGTTTGAGCGCCTTGTAGAGCGTCAATGCAAGCACGCCGGTGGCAGCCATGTGCGCCGATGCACGTACACCGTCCATGCCGTCGAGCACCACCAGCAACCCCATCAAGGCGTACCAGAACACGCCGTCGCCCAGGCGGCTGATGGTGGCGAAGACGCGCCGTACCGGGTGGCGTCGGCACCACAGATTGGCGCGTCGGCACCAGCGCGCTTCGTGACCGCGCAAGACCTCAAGCCGCGTTGACGACATAACGCCCCCGTGCAGCGCTGATCCCCAGCAACAAGGCTTCGAAGTCGCAGACCACATTGTCCGGATGCAATTTTTTCATCGCCTGCGCCGCCGCCGTGCCCATGCGCTGGCGCAGGGCGTCGTCTTCGGTGAGCGCGACGGCGGCCTGGATAAAGGCCTCGTCGGTGTCCACGGCCGCGCCGGTATGGCCGTTGCGCAGATATTCGCGGGCCGCGCCGTAATCGAAAGCGACCGTCGCCACGCCACTAGCCATCGCTTCCAGCGTCACATTGCCGAAGGTTTCGCTGCGGCTGGGAAACAGGAACAGATCGCCGCTGGCGAAGTGACGGGCCAATGCATCGCCACGCTGGACGCCGCAGAAGATGAAGTCCGGATTGTCGTGCGCAAGCTTCTCGCGCGCCGGGCCATCGCCCACCCAGACGAAGCGTGCCTTCGGGCGGATCTGCTGCAGTTTGCGAAAGGCGCGTACGGCCAACGGCAGATTCTTTTCGCTGGCGATGCGCCCCACATAGATGGCGGCAAAGCCTTCGCCTTCGATGCCCCAATCGGCGCGCAATGCGCAATCGCGACGGCTCGGATCGAATTGCTGGCTATCCACTGCCCGCGCCAGCAATTGCACACGCTCAAAGCCATCGTTGCGCAGGAACTGCTGCAGCTCGCGCGTGGGCACCAGGGTGGCATCGGCCTGGTTGTGGAAGCGCCGCATCCAGCGCAACGCGGTGCCCTGCAGCCAGGCAGCGCCGTAGTCGGGCAGGTATTCGTCGAAGCGGGTGTGGAAGCCGGTGGCGACCGGAATGCCGAGCCGGCGGGCTGCGCGCATTGCCGACCAGCCCAGGGGGCCTTCCGTGGCCACATAGATCGCGTCCGGCTGCGTGCTGCGCCAATGACGGACGAGGCGTTGCGTCGCCGGCAGGCCGAATTTCAATCCCGGGTAGCGCGGCAACGACGCGCCACGCACCAGTAGCGCATCGGTCGGGGCGGTATCGGCGCTCTGGCGTGGCCGCACCACATCCACCTGGTGTCCGCGCGTGCGCAGACCGGTTTCCAGACCATGCACGGTCAACGCAACACCGTTGACCTCGGGGGGATAGGTTTCGGTAACGATCGCGTAGCGCATGCCCGTTCTCCCGTTTTGACTAGCTTCCGGGAGTGCGATGGCATTGATGTTGCGCTAGTAAGACGTGGCGGTGACAGGTGTGACGGGAATGGAGAATCGGGAATCGGGAATCGCACCGCCTGAGGCCGCAGGCCTCAGGTCACAAACGGTTTGAACGCAATTCCCAGCCCGGCCATGCTGTCGACTTCGCCGATCAGGTCGGCGCGCAGCAGCGGGCGCGAGTCGATCCAGCTTTGCGACAGGATCAACGACAGCCGGGTGTCGTCGGCGGTGAGTTCCAGGGTCGGAATCGGGTCGGACTCATGCGCGCGGTGCAGCAACACCGCCAGTCGCAGCAGCGCAGCCTTGCGTCGGGTTGGCAGCAGCAGGCGGTCGGGCAGCGCATCGAAGGCCGTCTTGGGCACATTGCGCCGGTGCGTGCGTACCAGCGCCGCCAGCACCTGCTGTTCCTGTCGCGAAAAACCCGCGATATCCGAATGTTCCAGGATGTAGCTGCCGTGCACGTGGTACTGGCTGTGCGCGATGATCAGCCCCAGCTCGTGCAGGCGCGCGGCGCGGCGCAGCACCTGCGCATCGTCGCCATCCAGTTGCCAGGATTCGCAGACCTGGTCGAACAGGCGGCAGGCGGTCGCTTCCACGCGCTGCGCCTGCACTTCGTCGATGCCGTAGCGCTGCATCAGCGAGGTCACCGAACTGTCGCGCGGGTCGTTCTCGCCGCCGCGGCCAAGCATGTCGTACAGGATGCCTTCGCGCATCGCCGCCTTGCTGACCATCAGTTTCTCCAGCCCCAGCGCCTGGAATGCAGCTTCCAGCACCAGGATGCCACCAGCGATGATCGGCCGCCGTTCGGCCGCCAGGCCGGGCAGCTGGATGTCTTCGATGCGCTTGGCCTTGAGCAACTCATCGCGCAGCGCCGGCAGCGCCTGCGCGGTGATCGCGCCCTTGGTTAGCTTCATCGCCGCGCACATCTCGCCGATGGCCTTGTGCGTGCCGGACGAGCCGATCGCCTCATGCCAGCCCAGTGCCTTGTACTGGCCGGCAAATTGCTGGAACTCGGCGCCGATCTCGGTCAGCGCGTCCTTCCATTTCTTCTTGGACAATTTGCCGCCGGGGAAAAACCGCCGCGTGCTGGCAATGCATCCGGCCTGCAGACTTTCGCGTTCCAGTGTCTGAAACCCGCGGCCGATGATGAACTCGGTCGAGCCGCCGCCGATGTCGATCACCAGCCGGCGTTGGTCGGGCTTGGGCGGTTGCGCATGCGCAACGCCCAGATAGATCAGGCGCGCTTCCTCGCGCCCGCTGACCACCTCGATCGCATGGCCCAGCGCGGTTTCGGCCGGCATCAAAAACGCCTGTGGCGAACGCAGCTGACGCACCGTGTTGGTCGCCAGCGCACGCACGCGCAGCGAAGGCACGTCGCGAATGCGCTGGCCGAACCGCGCCAGGCATTCCAGTGCGCGCTGTCGCGCTTCATTGGAGAGCCCACCTTTGCCATCCAGGCCATCGGCCATGCGCACGGTCTCGCGCAGGCGATCGACGACGCGCAGCTGACCCATCAGGTAGCGCGCAATGACCATGTGGAAACTGTTGGAGCCTAGGTCGATGGCGGCAAGAAAATCGCCATCGCGCAGGGGCGGAATCGTGGGGGAGGGCATTGGCATGGCCGCATGGTAGCCGATGGGCTGTTGGCCACGTGAGAGGCCATGCGTGCGCCCAGCGGCAGGCGCACCAGATCTGCATTCGCAAGCGCGGCAAGCGGGCGGTCAATCGCCGTGATGGGCATGCCGCATGCCTGCGCAAGCGGCTTGCCACCTGGCGTGCGGCAGTGCGCGCTCAGATCCGCTCGAGCAAGGTCATCTGCGCCGAATGCGCCGGCTCGCCCGGGGCGGGCGTGCGCTTGTGGTACACGCCCTCGGCGTCCAGCTCCCAGGCGCTGACGTTGTCGTCCAGATAGTTCTGCAGCACTTCGCGGTAGATGCGCTTGGCCAGGTCCGGTTCCAGGATCGGGAAGCAAGTCTCCACCCGCCGCAGCAGATTGCGTTCCAGCCAGTCGGCACTGGCGCAGTACAACTCGGCGGCCCCGTCGTTGCCGAACCAGTACACGCGGCTATGTTCCAGAAAGCGGCCCACGATCGAAC
This sequence comes from Xanthomonas sp. NCPPB 1062, assembly GCF_041481705.2. Lineage (NCBI taxonomy): Bacteria > Pseudomonadati > Pseudomonadota > Gammaproteobacteria > Lysobacterales > Lysobacteraceae > Xanthomonas > Xanthomonas sp. NCPPB 1062. The sequence goes on from NZ_CM192987.1 coordinate 1,167,583, forward strand.
GCACGCGGATGTTGTCGGACACGCCTGGCACCCCGGGGCGCAGCGTGCAGGCCCCGCGCACGATCAGATCGATCTGCACCCCTGCCTGCGAGGCCATGTACAACGCACGCACCACCTGCGGTTCGTTGAGGGCGTTCATCTTGGCGATGATGCGGCCCGGGCGACCCTTGCGGGCCAGCCGTGTCTCGCGATCAATCCGCTTCAACACGCCCGCATGCAGCGTAAACGGCGACTGCAGCAACTGGTCCAGCTTCATGCGCGGCGCAAGTCCGGACAACTGCTGGAAAAGCATGTGCACGTCGTTGCCGATCTCGGCATCGGCGGTGATCAGGCTGATGTCGGTATACAGGCGCGCGGTGCCGCTGTGGTAATTGCCGGTGCCCAGGTGCACGTAGCGTTTGAGCTTGCGGCCCTCGCGGCGCACGATCAGCAGCATCTTGGCGTGGGTCTTGAAGCCGACCACGCCGTAGACCACCTGCACGCCGGCTTCCTGCAGTTTGTCGGCCAGGCCCAGGTTGGCTTCTTCATCGAAGCGCGCACGCAACTCCACCACCACCGTGACGTCCTTGCCGTTGCGCGCGGCCAGAATCAGCGCATCGACAATCAACGAATCCTTGCCGGTGCGGTACAGCGTCTGCTTGATCGCCAGCACGTTCGGGTCGACCGCGGCCTGGCGGATGACATCCAGCACCGCGGTAAACGCATCGAAGGGGTGATGCAGCAATACATCGCCTTTTTTGACGATCTCGAAGATGCCCTCGCTGTCGCGCAAGGTGCGCGGATTGAACGAGGGATACTTGAGTTCGGGGCGCTGCACCAGGTCATAGACCTGGGTGACGCGGCTCAGGTTGACCGGCCCGGTGATGCGGTACACCGCGTTCTCGTTCAGGCCGAAATTCTGCAACAAGGTGCGCAGGATCGGCGCCGGGCAATCGTGCGCGATCTCCAGCCGCACCGCCGGACGGTAGCCGCGCGTGACCAGTTCATCGCGCAGGGCCAGTGCCAGGTTTTCGACTTCTTCCTCGTCCACCACCAGTTCGGAATTGCGGGTGACGCGGAACTGGTATGAGCCCATCACCTGCATGCCCGGGAACAGCTCGTCGACGAATTCGGACAACACCGACGACAGGAACACGAAGCTCTGCGTGCCCTCCGGCGACAGGCTGGCCGGCAGCTGGATGATGCGCGGCAGCGAACGTGGTGCGCGCACGATGGCCAGATGCCCGGCGCGACCGAACGCGTCCTGGCCTTCCAGCACCACCACGATGTTCAAGGTCTTGTTGAGGATCTTCGGGAACGGGTGCGCCGGGTCCAGGCCCAGCGGCGACAGCACCGGCATGATCTCGTTGCGGAAATACGCACGCAGCCAGCGTTTCTGCCGCGCCGTCCATGCCGAGCGGCTGAGTACGGCAACGCCTGCGTCTTCCATCGCCGGCCGCAGCACCTCGTTCCACGCGTGGTATTGCTGCTCGACCAATTTGGCGGCGCGATCGTGCACGGCGTTGAGGATGGCGGTCGGGCTCAGCCCGTCCGGTGCTGGCGGCAGCCCGAACTCCTGTGCGTGCCGCACCGTGGCCGCGCGGATTTCGAAGAACTCGTCCAGGTTGGTGCACGAGATGCACAGGAAGCGCAGCCGTTCCAGCAATGGCACCTGCTCGTCGAGCGCCTGCGCCAGCACCCGGAAGTTGAAGTCCAGTTGCGACAGCTCGCGGTTGATGTACAGCGCCGGATCACGCAACGGATCGGTGGCGATGTCGTCGCCGGGTGTGATGTCGTGCAGTTCTTTGGCGTGGCCCATGGAATCGATCGTCAAGACGGGTTGTGTAATTGCCTGGGGCGCGCAACGCAGGCAATGCGGCGCGTGGCAGACGCGTCCATCGCAGCGCGCTGCGGCGCGCACTGACTACATATCACGCCGAGCGTGACAGTGGCACCGATTGCTCGCGCTGCACGACGCGCGCAGGCACGAAATGACACGAGAATTCGCTGCCGCGTCCCACTTCGCTTTCGATGTCCAGGCGCGCCTGATGCAGCCCCAGGATGTGCTTGACGATCGACAGCCCCAGCCCGGTGCCGCCGCTCTCGCGCGAGCGGCTGCTGGACACCCGGTAGAAGCGTTCGGTGATGCGCGGCAGGTGCGAGGCGGGAATGCCATAGCCGGTGTCGCGCACGGCCAGCGCCGCACCATCGCCTTCGCGCACGAAACGGATCGTCACCGTGCCGCCGCCGGGCGTGTAGCGCACCGCATTGGTCACCAGGTTGGAAAACGCACTGTGCAGCTCCTTGTTGGAGCCGAGCAGATCCACGCCGGCCTCGTCGATCACCTCCACGGTGTGGCGGCCCTGGCTGTGCGCCTCGGCCTCGCGGCGCAAGGTCGACAGCATCGGCGCCATCGCCACGTGTTCTTCGCCGAGTTCTTCCTGCGATTCCAGCCGTGACAGCGTCAGCAGGTCTTCGACCAGCTGCGCCATGCGCTGGGATTGCTTGCGCATTTCCGCCAGCATCGGACCCGAATCGGGGAAGTCTTCCGGATCGAGCATGTCCAGATAACCGTGCACCACCGTCAGCGGGGTACGCAGTTCATGCGAGACGTTGGCCACGAAATCGCGGCGCACCTGTTCCAGCCGCAGCAGCTTGCTGACATCGCGCGCCACCAGCAGCCAGTAGTCGTCGGAGTAGGGGATCAGGCGCAGATTCAGGCGCAGATCCGGGTCTGCCGGCGAGGCGGCATCCAGCATCGGCTCGGCGTTGCGCCCGGCCGCCAGCCAATGCGCCAGCGGCAACGGCTGCAGCCGCTCCACGATCGACACGCCCATGTCGCCGGGATGGTGCAGGCCGAGCAAACCGCCGGCCGCCTTGTTGAACCACTGCACGCGCTGGCTGTTGCGATCCACGACCACCACTGCATCCGGCAGCGCCTGCGCCGCGGCGCGGTAGGTGCGCAACATTTCGATCAGGCGCCGCTTGCGCGCGCGCATTTCGTCCTGGCTGCGATACAGCAGCCGGTCCAGTTCGTTCCAGGCCCCGATCCCGGCCGCAGGCTCGGCACGCTGGCGTGCAGTCAGCCGCCGCAGCACCTGGCGCAGCCGCCAGTAATGCCAGGCCAGCACGCCCAGAGCGGTGAGCGTCAGCGCCATCCACACATGCCCGATCAGCACGCCGACGACGACGGCAGCGCCCAACAACAGCGCGAGAGTGCCGAGCGTCTTGAGCCAGGCGGAACGGATGTGTTGAGGCATGGAAGGCGTTACCACGAAGCGTCAGGTAGGCAGCCACCCGGCCGGACTGCGGCCGGGGCGGCTTTGCGGCACGTCAGGTCGCCGAGGAAAAACGATAGCCCGAGCCGCGCACGGTCTGCACCATGTTTTCCAGCCCGAACGGTTCCAGCGTCTTGCGCAGGCGGCGGATATGCACGTCGATGGTGCGCTCTTCCACATACACGCTGCCACCCCAGACATGGTCCAGCAGCTGGGTGCGTGTATACACGCGCTCGGGGTGTGTCATGAAAAAGTGCAGCAGACGATATTCGGTCGGGCCGATCGGCACCGGCGCATCGCCGGCGAACACCCGGTGCGCGGCGCCGTCGATGCGCAGCTTGCCGACCGCCACGCTACCGTCTTCGTCGTCTTCGCGGGTGCGCCGCATCACCGCGCGGATGCGCGCCAGCAGCTCGCGTGCCGAGAACGGCTTGACCACGTAATCGTCGACGCCGGCTTCCAGGCCGCCCACGCGGTCGTTTTCTTCGCCGCGCGCGGTGAGCATGATGATCGGAATCTCGCGGGTCAGCTGCTCCTTGCGCCAGCGCCTTGCCAGGTCCAGCCCGCTGGTGCCCGGCAACATCCAGTCCAGCAGGATCAGGTCCGGCACGCGGTCGGCGATGGCGGTCTGCGCCTCGCGGGCATCGCCGGCATGGATGGGCTCGAACTCGCCTTTGCGCAGCGCGAACGCCACCATGTCGCGGATCGCGGGTTCGTCATCGACGATCAGAATGCGTTTCTGCACGCGGGGCTTACCGTCTGGCTTTGGTTGATCGCCAGTAGACTACGGTTTTGTGACTCTAATGTGACATCCCCGGCGGCGCCTGCGTGGCGAAACAGGGGCGTGAAGCGGACTGGGCAGTTCCGTTACCGGGAGGCGGCCGCGCGATGCCCTGTCGTCGTGAACAGCCGGCAATGCATCGGCGATCAGCGCGTGGACAAATCCGGGTCGCGGATCCCCTGGCGACGCAGCTCCAGCACGGTTGGGGTGATCGCGGCGATGCGCGCATCCACGCGCGCCCGTGTCACATAGTCGAGATCTTTCTTCTTCAGTGCTTCCAGCTGGATCAGGGCCTGTTCGGCGCGGCCGTTCAAGAACGCCGCCTCCGCATACGCTTCGCTGGCGCGCAATGGGTCGCCGGACAGCTCGCAGGCCCGCGCGTAGCTCTGTTGCAGCAATGGGTCGTCGCTGCTCCGGTGCAACAACGGTTCCAGCACCTGGCGCGCGCGCTGGCCGGATTCCTTGCTGGCCTGCTCGTTGAGCGCAGTGGCATAGGTCAGCGCAACCGCGCGGTTGTTCGGCAATTGCTTGAGCAGCGCATCGAAGCGGGCATTGGCCGCCTCGCGCGGCCCCACGCGCGCCTGCGCCTCGCTCAGGCCCAGCGCCAGCCACACATTGTCCGGATGCGCCTCGAGCAGGCTGGTCAGCTCGGCCACCGGCTCGCCCGGCCGCCCGCCGCTGTTGCGCAGCCGCGCCAGCGCCAGGCCATAGCGCTGCGGATCGCTCAAGCCTTGTTTGGCGCTGCGGCGAAGGTTTTCGTACTCGCGAATGGCCGCATCCGGCGTGGCTGCGCTGAGCACGCGCAGGCGTTCCTTGGCCCAATCGAAACCCTGCTGGTCGCCGCCGCGGCTGAGCGCATCCACCGGCAACCGCAGCGCGTAAGGGAGCAGCGCGTTGCCATTGCGACTGAGCGGCTCCGACAGCGACGGGTCGGCCGGGTCTACGCGCTCCTGGCGCGTCCCGCCCGGCACCGAGGTGGTCAACACCACGGTGTTCTTCTTCATCTGTTCGGCGCGCGACTTGGCCTCGCTGATGCGGGTGACGGTCACCGGATGGGTCTGCAGGAAATCCGGCGCGCTGTAGCCGCCCTCGTTGGCGCGCATCGCCACCGACATGCGCTCGAAGAAGCCGGCCATCGCATCCACGTCGTAGCCGCTGCGCGCCAACGTGCGGATGCCCAGCCGGTCGGCTTCGGATTCGTTGGAGCGGGTGTAGTCGATCTGGCGCTGCTGCATCAGCCCCATCGCGCTGGTGATGGTGGCCATGGTGGCGTCGCCCTTGGAATTGCCACCGGCCTGCTGCGCTGCCACCACCGCCGCCAGCATGCCGAGCAGGATCGGAATCTGGTCGCGCTGCGCTCGCTCCACTCCACGTAGCACGTGCTGCTGGGTGACGTGGGCAATTTCGTGCGACAGCACCGCCGCCACTTCGTCCTCGCGCTCGGCAGTCAACACCAGCCCGGCATTGACGGCGATGTAGCCGCCCAGCGTGGCGAATGCATTGATCTGGCGGTCGCGCAGCATGAAAAACGTAAACGGCTGCTGCGGTTGGTCGCTGTTGGCGCCCAGCCGGGTGCCCATGGTCTGCAGCCAGTCTGTGATCAGCGGGTCGTCCAGCACGTAGTCGTAGTTGCGCAACTCGGCCAGCATCATCCGGCCGTATTCGGCCTGGCGGGCCGGGGTCAGCAACTCGCCGGCCGACGAGCCGATATCGGGCAGGCGGCTTTCCTGCGCAGGTGCCACGCCCATGGCGACGGCCAGCGTGAGGGCAGTGGCGAGCGGTAGCAGGCGCAAGTGGAACTCCCAGGTGGTGTGCGGAGCATGCGGGCAGCCCGGCGCAGAGGCGTGAATCATCGGTTAACCCACAGTGTTGCGGTGACGACATGGAAATTCCAGTCGCCCGGTACCATGTGTCAGACCTCACACCAACCACGGAGTTTCCCGTGAGCCAAGACCATACCGATCAGGATGCGGCCTCCGGCCCGCAGATCACCCTGTATTCCTCTGCCATCTGCCCGTATTGCGTGGCGGCCAAGAACTTCCTCAAGAGCAAGGGCAAGACCTGGACCGAAGTGCGGATCGACCTGGATCCGGCCGAACGCGACAGGATGATCGCCCTGGCCAAGCGCACCAGCGTGCCGCAGATCTTCGTCGGCGACGTCCACGTGGGCGGCTACGACGACATGATGGCCATGCATCGTGCCGGCAAGCTCGAGCCGCTGCTGGCCGGCAGCGCGGGCGGCCAGGCATGAGTGGTCCCGACGACGGCAGCGCCGACCGCCTGCGCGAGTTCACGCAATTCCGCCAGCGCATGAACCAGCGCATCCTGGCCGAGCCGAACCAGGTGGTGCGGCGGTTCTTCGCGCTGGACACGCAGACCTACCAGGCCGGCGCGCTGGACGTGAAGACCAAGGAACTGCTCGGCCTGGTCGCCTCGATGGTGCTGCGCTGCGACGACTGCATCAGCTATCACGTGGCCCAGTGCAAGGAAGCCGGCGTGACCCGGGAAGAGTTCTTCGAAACCTTCTCGGTCGGCCTGGTGGTCGGCGGCTCCATTGTCATCCCGCATCTTCGCCGCGCGGTGGATTTCCTGGACCAGCTCGAAGGCGGTGCGCAGGCGCCGGCCCAGCACGCACACGACTGAACGGGTCGCTGCGGCGCGCAAGCGTCGGTCGGGGTTCGTCAAAGCGAGTAACGCACGCGCCGCCCACCGAGGCGGCGCGTTGCGTTCGGGCGCCTGCACCCTTAGACCAAGGTCGGTTTGGGCGCCTTCACCGGCATCGGGCATAATTGCCCGTGAAACCTCCTTGCGCCGCTCTGCCGGTTATCGCGGCTGGCGCTCCCCCCTTCAAGTTCGGAAACCCAACGTTATGACGCAGACAATCACGGTCATCCGCGGCGACGGCATCGGCCCGGAGATCATGGATGCCACGCTGTTCGTGCTCGACGCGCTGCAGGCTGGCCTGACCTACGAGTACGCCGACGCCGGCCTGGTCGCCCTGGAAAAGCATGGCGATCTGCTGCCCGAGTCCACTCTGGCGTCGATCAGCAAGAACAAGGTGGCGTTGAAAAGCCCGCTGACCACGCCGGTCGGCGAGGGTTTCAGCTCGATCAACGTCGCCATGCGTCGCAAGTTCGACCTGTACGCCAACGTGCGTCCGGCCAAGTCGTTCCCGAACACCAAGTCGCGTTTCGCCGACGGCGTGGACCTGATCACCGTCCGCGAAAACACCGAAGGCGCGTACCTGAGCGAAGGCCAGACCGTGTCCGAGGATGGCGAGACCGCGTTCTCCGGCACCCGGATCACCCGCAAGGGCTCCGAGCGCATCGTGCGCTACGCCTTCGAGCTGGCCAAGAGCACCGGCCGCAAGAAGGTCACCGCCGTGCACAAGGCCAACATCATCAAGTCGACCTCGGGCCTGTTCCTGAAGGTGGCTCGCGATGTCGCCGCGCAGTATCCGGACATCGAATTCCAGGAAATGATCGTCGACAACACCTGCATGCAGCTGGTGATGCGTCCGGAGCAGTTCGACATCATCGTGACTACCAACCTGTTCGGCGACATCATCTCCGACCTGTGCGCCGGTCTGGTCGGCGGCCTGGGCCTGGCCCCGGGTGCCAACATCGGTCTGGACGCGGCGATCTTCGAAGCCGTGCACGGCTCGGCGCCGGATATCGCAGGGCAGGGCAAGGCCAACCCGTGCGCGCTGCTGCTGGGCGCAGCGCAGATGCTGGACCACATCGGTCAGCCGCAGAACGCCGAGCGCCTGCGCGAAGCCATCGTCGCTACCCTGGAAGCCAAGGATTCGTTGACCCCCGACCTGGGCGGCACCGGTAACACCATGGGCTTTGCCAAGGCCATCGCCAGCCGCCTCTGAGCGCACTGGCAAATTGCACAAAAAGAAAGGGCGCCTAGGCGCCCTTTCTGTTTGCTCGGGATTCCTCCTGAGCCGTCCTCGGTCATCGAGCGCAGGGGAAACGCTGTTGCGATTCCCCAATCCCGATTCCCCGCTCAATTGCGCGACTGCAGCTTCGACAGCAGGCGCAGGAACTCGATGTACAGCCACACCAGCGTCACCATCAGGCCGAATGCGCCGTACCACTCCATGTGCTTGGGCGCACCGTGCTCGACGCCGCTCTCGATGAAGTCGAAGTCCAGCACCAGGTTCAGTGCTGCCACCACCACCACGAACAGGCTGAAGCCGATGCCGATCAGGCCCGAGTCGTGGATGAAAGGGATGCGCACACCGAACAAGCCCAGCACGATGGTCGCCAGATACACCAGTGCAATGCCGCCGGTGGCTGCGACCACGCCCAGCTTGAAGTTCTCGGTGGCCTTGATCATGCCGCTGCGATACGCGAACAGCAGCGCGAACAGGGTGCCAAAGGTGAGCAGGACGGCCTGGAACACGATGCCGTTGAAGCGCGCTTCGTACACCGCAGAGATCGAGCCGAGGAAGAAGCCTTCGATCAATGCATACAGCGGCGCCGTGATCGGTGCCCAGGTCGGCTTGAAGCTGGTGGCCAGCGCGAATACCAGGCCGCCAATCGCGCCGGCGATCATGTAGATGCGCGCGACGGGCAGCGGCATGCCATCGGCCCCGATCGATTGCGACCAGGCGAAGGCGGCCGTGATCACCGCCATCAGCAACAACGCGCCGGTCTTGTTGACCGTGCCGTTGAGGGTCATCGCCTGACCGTCGCGGGTGACGATCGAGCCGGAGCCGGAGTCGAGGAATGTGGATTCCCGAAGGGCAGGGTTACCGCTACGCATGCATGTTCTCCATGAAAATAGTGCTCACCCTACTGGCGAACGTTGGTGTGAGGATAGCTGATCGTTCAAGTTACACAGGGTGATTGACAGCGAGGCCAATCATTCCCAAAATAGCCGACCTTTCGAGCCTTCGGGATTGAAAGGTCCCGCCGGGGTATAGCGCAGTCTGGTAGCGCGCCTGCTTTGGGAGCAGGATGTCGGGGGTTCGAATCCCTCTACCCCGACCATTCCGAGCTTTCGACGGCGTGGGAATGCGAAGTTCGGTCCGGGCGCCCGTAGCTCAACCGGATAGAGCACCGGCCTTCTAAGCCGGCGGTTACAGGTTCGAGTCCTGTCGGGCGCGCCATCGGCGGTACGGTAGGAAGCAGGTTTTCAGTGGTGGCTGTAGCTCAGCTGGTTAGAGTACTGGATTGTGATTCCAGATGTCGGGGGTTCGAGTCCCCTCAGCCACCCCACTGATGACAAGCGATTGCAGGAATGTTTGACCCGATGTGTCACAGGGTGTTGCAACGAAGCAAAAATGCACATACAATGTGCGACCAGTTTCAGGGCCGTTAGCTCAGTTGGTAGAGCAGTTGACTCTTAATCAATAGGTCCAAGGTTCGAATCCTTGACGGCCCACCAAATAAAAGCACTTAGGCGTCTGCCTAGGTGCTTTTCTTTTTCCCGGACTGAAAACAGAGGCGCCCTGGTTGGCCTGCTGTGAACGCATCAAGGCCGCGATAGTTTGGCGTCGCCCGCGCAAGATCCGGCTGGATACCAATGGCTTTACAACGCCCTTGGGCAACGCTCGCTATCGAATGCCTTGGCTGGAGCGCGCTTGCCGCAGCCGCGGTCAGCGATCGAACCCCGGTGAGATCGTCGGCGATGCCAGAAGTAGCGCCGTGCGCCACTCCTGCACCCCGTCGTTGCCTGTGCTGAGCGCTTGGCGCGACGTGCTCTGCGATCTGCAAGCAGTTGCAGGAAGCAGCCATGTCACTCATAAGCGCGTCCGTGCAACACCCGCAACAGGCGTCTAGCCTCGCTGCACGCGCGGAAATGCCAGCACGAAGCGCGCACCCTGGCCCGGCGCCGAGAAGACGTCTATAAAACCGCCGGCCTGGCGCACGGCGCTATAGACCTGCGCCAATCCCAGGCCAGCGCCCTTATTGGCGTGCTTGGTGGTGAAGTACGCCTCGAATAACCGCGCCTGCACCACGCTGTCCATGCCGTGCCCGGTATCGGCAACCGCGATGGTCATGTAGTGCCCGGCCGGTTTGGCCAGTCGCGCCTGCTCCTCGGTGACGAAGGTTTCGCCGGTTTCCACACTGATGCAGTCGCCGCTGGTGCAGGCATCGCGCGCATTGATCACCAGGTTCAAGATGGCGCGCTCCACGGTGTGGCGGTCGACCATCGCGCAGCATCCGCCCTCTGCGGTGCGCAGCTGCAACCGCAGGTCTGCGCCGACCACCTGTTCCAGTAACGGGCTGAGCTGTTCTGCCAGTTCGGCCAGGTCCACCGCTTCGGGGCTGTAGGGGTACTGACGCGAGAAGCCGACCAGGCGCTGCGCCATCACCGAGCCATGTTGAAGCGCCGCGTCGGCCACGCTTAGCAACTTGGCGTCGTGCGCGTCGATCTGCGCGCGCTGCACGACCAGGTCGATCGCCGATGTGGCAGCCTGCAGCACGTTGTTCAAGTCGTGGACCACGCCGGCCAGCAGTTGTCCTACCGCTTCGCCTTTCTGCGCCTGCTCGGAGATCTTCTCGGCGGCGTTCTGCGCGGCGCGCGCGATGTCCAGGTCGCCTTCGATGCGCTCGTGCAAGTCGCGCAGGCTGTGCAGCTCGGTCGACAGCGAGGTTTCGCGCGCGCGCGCCAGCATCAGGGCACTGGTGGAAAACGCGCGTTCTGCCGACAGGGTGCTGTCCAGGGTGTGAAAGGCCGCCTCCAGCGCGCGGCGGTCGGAGACATTCCTGCTGACCGCCAGGATGGCCTCGACCTTGCCCAGCTCGTCGAACAATGGGCTGGTGACGACCTGCCAGGTCTGGCGCACGCCGGCCAGGTTCACGCAGCTGGCCTCGAATTCCCGGGTTGCGCCTTTGGCGGCCTCGGCCATGGCTGCATCCACCGTGGCCGCCGCCTCGGGTGGCCACAGCTCGCGCCAGGGGCGGGCAAGAACCTGATCCGCAGAACTGGCCCCAAGTCCGACCAGGCCGTTGCGGTTGACCGACGTGATTCGCCCATCCAGGTCGATCTCTTTGATGCAATCGCGCGACAGTGCCACGATCTGGCGATATCGGTCTGTCATTGCAATTGCTGCCCCCGGAATGGAATTAACGGAATTTTCGCAAATCCGGTTGCTGCAAAGTGCCGGTAGCGAACATGGGCTTTGTCTGGATTCAGGCGGGCTGGCCGCTGCCGCCTCCCTGCAGTGCGTGAAGCCTCAAGTCACCGCGCCAAGCAGCCCATGCCCACTGCAGTCATCACGCGCCCAGGCCTCGCAGCGCTTTTTCTTTACCGGCATCCCTGCAACAATAGCCGGGCATCTACGGCATTGCGAAAGTGGCGGAATTGGTAGACGCACCAGATTTAGGTTCTGACGCCGCAAGGCGTGGGGGTTCGAGTCCCCCCTTTCGCACCAACGCCGCGCGGCCGTGTGGGTTCCGGCCGCTGCATTTCCTGCAAACCAGTCGCTTCTGTCCGTGAGGCCGCTGCACGCATGCCGCTGGCAGCGGCCGCCGTTATCGGCGAAACTACAAGGCTCGGCGGCATTCTCGCCATCCGTCAACCCGCATCTTCCATCTCGTGCCGACGCTGTGCGCTGTCGGTGGCAGGAGTCAACATGCAAGCATCGATCGAATCCACCGGCAATCTGGAACGCCGCCTGACCTTCACCCTGCCGCAGGAGCGCCTGGAGACGCACGTTGGTGGCCGCCTGCGCGAGCTTGCGCGGACCACGCGCATCAAGGGCTTCCGTCCCGGCAAGGTGCCGACCAAGGTGATCGAGCAGCGCTTCGGTCAGCAGGTGCGTGCCGAGGCGATGGAAGGCCTGCTGCGCGAGACCTTCGATTCGGCCGTGCGCGAGCATTCGCTGCGCCTGGCCGGCAACCCGCGTATCGATCAGGGCGAGACCGATTTCGACTTCGTCGCCACCTTCGAAGTGGTGCCGGATTTCGGCGACATCGACGTGACCAAGCTGTCGGTGGTGCGCGCGACCGCTGAAGTGACCGATGCCGACATCGACCAGATGATCGAAAACCTGCGCCTGCAGCGCCGCACCTGGAATCCGGTCGAGCGCGGTGCGCAGGTCGGCGACCTGGTGGCGCTGGAGACCTGGTCGCAGGCCGGCGACGAGCGTCTGCCCGCCGAAGGCGTGGAGACCGGCAGCAGCGTGCTGGGTTCGGGCGTGATGTTCGACCAGATCGAAAAGGGCCTGGAAGGCCTCACCAAGGGTGAAGAAAAGACCCTGACCGTCGATTTCCCCGCCGAATGGCGCGTGCCACAGCTGGCCGGCAAGACCGTGCAGGTGCACGTCAAGGCGGTCGAAGTCTCCGAGCCGGTGTTGCCGGCAGTGGACAAGGAGTTCATCAAGAGCTTTGGCGTGAAGAGTGGCGATGCCGAGCAGTTCCGCGCCGATATCCGTACCAACCTGGAGCGTGAGCTCAAGGGTGCGCTGATGAACCGCCTGCGTCGCGAAGTGGGCGAGCAGCTGATTGCCGCCTACGCGCATGTCGAAATGCCGCCGCGCCTGGTCGAGAACGAAGCGCGTTCGATGCTGGCCCAGCAGGTCGAGCAGGTCCGCCGCAGCGGTCGCGATCCGGGTCAGGTGCCGGCGGACGCGCACCAAGGATTCATGGATGCCGCCGCCAAGCGCGTGCTGGTCGGCCTGCTCGTGGGCGAGGTGGCGCGCCGCAACGAATTGCGCCTGGAATCCAAGCGCGTCAGCGAAACGCTGCGTCTGATCGCTTCGACCTACGAAGAGCCGGAACAGGTCATTGAGATGTACCGCAACGACCCCCAACTGATGAACGGGCTGCAGAGCCGCGTGATGGAAGAGCAGGTGATCGACTGGATCGCCGAGCGCGCCCAGCACACCGAGCAGTCGCTGTCGTTCCAGGACGCCATCCGCGTCTGATCCGGCAGTAAGAGAAGAACCGCGCCCGCAGTCTGGGGTGCGGATTTCGAACACGGGCAGCGGCACAGGCCGCTGCCACAACGGGAAGACTGATGAGCATTGTGACCAAAGCCCTGAACCTGGTGCCCATGGTGGTCGAGCAGACCAGCCGTGGCGAGCGTGCGTACGACATCTACTCGCGTCTGCTGAAGGAGCGTCTGATCTTCCTGGTCGGTCCGATCGACGACCATATGGCCAACGTGATCGTGGCCCAGCTGCTGTTCCTGGAAGCGGACAACCCGGAAAAGGACATCAGCATCTACATCAATTCGCCCGGTGGCGTGGTCACCGCCGGCATGGCCATCTACGACACCATGCAGTACATCAAGCCGGACGTCAGCACCATCTGCGTCGGCCAGGCCGCCTCGATGGGCGCATTGCTGCTGGCGTCGGGTGCGGCGGGCAAGCGTTATGCGCTGCCGAATTCGCGCGTGATGATCCATCAGCCGCTGGGTGGCTTCCAGGGCCAGGCGACCGATATCGACATCCACGCGCGCGAGATCCTGACCCTGCGTTCGCGCTTGAACGAGATCCTGGCCAAGCACACCGGCCAATCGCTGGAGACCATCGCGCGCGACACCGAACGCGACAACTTCAAGAGCGCGGTCGATGCGCAGGCCTACGGCTTGGTGGATCAGGTGCTCGAGCGTCGTCCGGAAGAGTCGATCCAGCCCTCTTGATCGTCAAGCCACTGAAATTTTAGGAAAAACCGGCAGGGTCGGGCGGGGCGAATGTCCTCCCGACCCTGTGCTATTCTCGAAATCGAACCCCCGTGCATCGGGTGGGGTAACTGGGTAACAGAAGCATGAGCGAAGACCGCCAAGGTCGTTCCGGCGACAGCAACAAGATTCTCTACTGCTCGTTCTGCGGTAAGAGTCAGCATGAAGTCCGTAAGCTGATTGCCGGTCCCAGCGTATTCATCTGCGATGAGTGCGTTGAGCTGTGCAACGACATCATCCGCGAGGAACTCGAAGAGAAGGCGCAGTCGGCACGTTCCAGCCTGCCCAAGCCGCGCGAGATTCTCGAGGTGCTAGATCAATACGTGATCGGGCAGTTGCGCGCCAAGCGCACGCTCGCCGTAGCGGTGTACAACCACTACAAGCGTATCGAGAGCCGCAGCAAGAACGATGACGTCGAGCTGGCGAAATCCAACATCCTGCTGGTCGGCCCGACCGGTTCGGGCAAGACGCTGCTGGCCGAAACGCTGGCGCGCCTGCTCAATGTGCCGTTCACGATCGCCGATGCCACCACGCTTACCGAAGCCGGCTATGTCGGCGAGGACGTGGAAAACATCATCCAGAAGCTGTTGCAGAAGTGCGATTACGACGTCGAAAAGGCGCAGCAGGGTATCGTCTACATCGACGAAATCGACAAGATCTCGCGCAAGAGCGAGAACCCGTCGATCACCCGTGATGTGTCCGGCGAAGGCGTGCAGCAGGCGCTGTTGAAGCTGATCGAGGGCACGGTTGCCTCGGTGCCGCCGCAGGGTGGCCGCAAGCATCCGCAGCAGGAATTCCTGCAGGTGGACACCAAGAACATCCTGTTCATCTGCGGCGGCGCGTTCGCTGGGCTGGACAAGGTGATTCAGCAGCGTTCCAACGATGCCGGCGGCATTGGCTTCGGCGCCAAGGTCAAGAGCAGCGAGCGCAAGCAGGAAGTGGGCAAGATCCTGGCCGAAGTCGAGCCGGAAGATCTGATCAAGTTCGGCCTGATTCCCGAGTTCGTCGGCCGTCTGCCGGTGGTCGCCACGCTGGAAGAGCTGGACGAGCCGGCGCTGATCAAGATCCTGACCGAGCCCAAGAACGCCATCACCAAGCAGTTCAAGAAGCTGTTCGACATGGAAGGCGTGGAGCTGGAGTTCCGCCCCGATGCCCTGTCTGCGATCGCCAAGAAGGCGCTCAAGCGCAAGACCGGCGCCCGCGGCCTGCGCACCATCGTCGAATCGGTGCTGCTGGACACGATGTACGAGCTGCCGTCGCAGGAAAATGTCAGCAAGGTCGTGGTGGACGAGTCGGTGATCGAGCATAAATCCGAGCCGTATCTGATCTACCAGGCGCAACCGGCGCCCGCCAAGGCTGCGTCCGGAGACTGAGTCCGTTGGCCGCCTCGCCAGGCCTCGGCCTCGCTGGCGGATAACCGCTTTCCGAACGCTACTTGCAACACCTCGCCGATGGCCCCATAACGGGGCCATCGGCTTTTTACTGCCCCAAAAACCCCCATTCCTGCGGAGTGCCCCATGGCCCAGTCCCAACCAGAAATTCTCGATCTGCCAGTGTTGCCGCTGCGCGACGTGGTGGTGTTTCCGCACATGGTGATCCCGCTGTTCGTCGGCCGCGACAAGTCGATGCGTGCGCTGGAAAAAGCGATGGAGGCGGACAAGCGCATCCTGCTCGTTGCGCAAAAGTCGGCCGAGACCGACGACCCGGCTGCCGGCGATCTGTATACCGTCGGCACCCTGGCGCAGGTGCTGCAATTGCTCAAGCTCCCCGATGGCACCATCAAGGTGCTGGTCGAAGGTCTGTCGCGGGTCACCGTGGACAAGGTGGTCGAGCAGGACGGCGCGTTGCAGGGGCAGGGCACCGAAATCGAAGCCAGCGATGCGCGTGAGCCGCGCGAGGTGGAAGCGATTGCGCGGTCGCTGATGTCGCTGTTCGAACAGTACGTCAAGACCAATCGCAAGCTGCCGCCGGAGCTGCTGCAGACCTTGGCCGGCATCGATGAGCCGGGCCGCCTGGCCGACACCATCGCCGCCCACATCGGTGTGCGTCTGGCCGACAAGCAGCGCCTGCTGGAGATCACCGACATCGGCGAGCGGCTGGAATTGCTGGTCGGCCTGGTCGATGGCGAAATCGACGTGCAGCAGCTGGAAAAGCGCATCCGCGGCCGCGTGAAGTCGCAGATGGAAAAGAGCCAGCGCGAGTACTACCTCAACGAGCAGATGAAGGCGATCCAGAAGGAACTGGGCGACCTGGACGATGCGCCCGGCGAGCTGGAAGAGCTGGCGCGCAAGATCGCCGAGGCGGGCATGCCCAAGCCGGTCGAAACCAAGGCCAAGGCCGAGCTCAACAAACTCAAGCAGATGTCGCCGATGTCCGCCGAGGCGGCCGTGGTGCGCAACTACCTGGACTGGCTGCTGGGCGTGCCGTGGAAAAAGCGCACCAAGGTGCGCAAGGACCTCAAGGTTGCCGAAGACACGCTGGACGCCGATCACTACGGCCTGGACAAGGTCAAGGAACGCATCCTCGAGTACTTGGCCGTGCAGTCGCGCGTGAAGCAGATGAAGGGCCCGATCCTGTGCCTGGTCGGGCCGCCGGGCGTGGGCAAGACCTCGCTCGGGCAGTCGATCGCCAAGGCGACCAACCGCAAGTTCGTGCGCATGAGCCTGGGCGGCATTCGTGACGAGGCCGAAATTCGGGGCCACCGCCGGACCTATGTCGGTTCGATGCCGGGCCGCCTGGTGCAGAACCTCAACAAGGTCGGCAGCAAGAACCCGCTGTTCCTGCTGGACGAGATCGACAAGATGTCGATGGACTTCCGTGGCGACCCGTCGTCGGCGTTGCTGGAGGTGCTCGATCCGGAGCAGAACAACTCGTTCAACGACCACTATCTGGAAGTCGACCTGGACCTGTCGGAGGTGATGTTCGTCGCCACCTCCAACTCGCTCAATATTCCGGGTCCGTTGCTGGACCGCATGGAAGTGATCCGCATCCCCGGCTACACCGAGGACGAGAAGCTCAACATCGCCACGCGCTACCTGGTGCCCAAGCAGATCAAGGCCAACGGCCTGAAGCCGGAAGAGATCGAAATCGCCAGCGATGCGATCCAGGACATCGTGCGCTACTACACGCGTGAGTCGGGTGTGCGTAATCTCGAACGCGAAGTGGCCAAGATCTGCCGCAAGGTGGTCAAGGAGATTGCGCTCGCAGGTCCGCAGCCGGCGGCAAAAAAGGCGGTTGCCAAGAAGGGCAGGCCGAAGGCACTGGTCACCGTCAACGCGAAGAATCTCGACAAGTATCTGGGCGTGCGTCGCTTCGACTTCGGCCGTGCCGAAGAAGAAAACGAGATCGGTCTGGTCACGGGTCTGGCATGGACCGAAGTCGGCGGCGAACTGCTGCAAGTCGAGTCCACCTTGGTGCCGGGCAAGGGCAACCTGATCCTCACCGGCCAGCTCGGCAATGTCATGAAAGAATCGGCATCGGCTGCATTATCGGTGGTGCGTTCGCGCGCCGAGCGGCTTGGCATCGATGTGGATTTCCTGCAGAAGCAGGACGTGCATGTGCATGTGCCCGACGGCGCCACGCCCAAAGACGGTCCAAGCGCAGGTATCGCGATGGTGACCTCGCTGGTGTCGATACTGACCCGGGTGCCGATCCGCGCCGACGTGGCGATGACCGGCGAGATCACCCTGCGCGGACGGGTATCGGCAATCGGTGGCTTGAAGGAGAAGTTGCTGGCGGCCCTGCGTGGCGGCATCCGCACCGTGCTGATCCCCGACGAGAACCGCAAGGATCTGGCCGACATCCCGCCGAACGTGACCCGCGATCTGAAGATCGTGCCGGTGAAGTGGATCGACGAGGTGCTCGATCTGGCGTTGGAACGTCCGCTCACACCGAAGAAGGCCGGCAAGGAAAAGGCACGCAAGGCGGCCTCGCGCGTGACCGTGCGCGGCAAGTCGCGTAGCACGCCGGGTACCCGCGTCAAGCACTAACGAGGGCTGTCTGAGCCTCGCCAAAACAAGCCAAAACCCGCGTCGTTATTGGGTTTTGGCTTGCGTGCTGTTGGGGGCGCTGGTATAAATGCACGACTCGTGGGCGCGGCAAATGTGATGCGTCATGCGATACCACTTGTGTCGGGTTCTTCGCTTACGGCAAGAGCGCCGATTGTCGATTCCGCGGCATCTGCCGCAAAGGGAGTTTCAAGAATGAATAAAACCGAATTGATCGATGGCGTTGCCGCTGCCGCTGACATCTCCAAGGCTGAAGCTGGCCGTGCTGTTGACGCGGTTGTGAGCGAAATCACCAAGGCACTGAAGAAGGGCGACGCCGTCACCCTCGTTGGCTTCGGTACCTTCCAGGTCCGCGAGCGCGCCGAGCGCACCGGCCGCAATCCGAAGACCGGCGACAGCATCAAGATCGCTGCTTCGAAGAATCCTGCATTCAAGGCTGGTAAAGCCCTGAAGGATGCAGTAAACTAATCGACTCGCTAGGGTGCTTAGCTCAGCGGTAGAGCGTCTCCCTTACACGGAGAGGGTCGGGGGTTCGAAACCCTCAGCACCCACCATTAAGCACCAGGCAAATGTTTCAAGCGCGGAGCGGTAGTTCAGCTGGTTAGAATGCTGGCCTGTCACGCCGGAGGTCGCGGGTTCGAGTCCCGTCCGCTCCGCCAGTTACACGCGAAGCCCCTGAGCAATTGGGGGCTTCGTTTTCTCCACGAAATTCGTCATGCGAATGGGGTGGGGGCAGATGTTCAAGTTTAAAGCGGAGCGGTAGTTCAGCTGGTTAGAATGCTGGCCTGTCACGCCGGAGGTCGCGGGTTCGAGTCCCGTCCGCTCCGCCAGTTATACAAAGCCCTCGGCCCTGTGCCGGGGGCTTTTTTTTTGGATGTCGGTTGATGGGTGTGGGTCCATGCAGGCATGCCGGTGCGGCGTATTGCAGCGCATCCGGCAGCGGCGCGTTCTGCTGCGTCTGAAGGTACTCGGGTATCTGGCCCGAGCTGGCGCCGTTCGCCCTGGACCGATGAATGCGCACGACGCCATCGTCACGGGCATTGGGCTGGGTGCCTGGCGTCAAGCGCGTTACACTGCGCGGCTCGCCCACAGGCCGTGATTTGCCAATGCTGCAGAAACTTCGCGACAAGACGTCAGGCTGGATCGCTACCGCCATCCTGGGGTTGCTGATGATTCCGTTCCTGTTCGTCATCGACAACAGCTACCTCGGCGGCATTGGCGCCAACAACGTGGCCAAGGTGCAGGCGCCGCCGACCTGGTGGAAATCGGCACCGTCGTGGTGGCCGGTCTCTTTGCTGTGGCAGCACCATGAAATCAGCACGCAGGATTTCCGCGCGCGCTTTGAGCAGGCGCGCATGCAGGAGCGTCAGCGTCAGGGCGAGAAATTCGATCCGCGCACCTTCGAGTCCCGCGAAAACAAGCTGCAGGTGCTCGACCAACTGGTCGACGAACAGGTGGTGCGATTGGGGGCGGAAGACGCTGGAATCGTCATCGGCGATGCGACTGTGCGCGATTACATCTCCAACATTCCCGCATTCCAGGTCGATGGCAAGTTCAGTCCCGACCAGTACCGCGCCGCACTCGCGCAGGGCACGCCGCCGCGCACGCCAGCGCAGTTCGATGCGCTGGTGCGCGATAGCCTGCAGCAGTCGGTCATCCCGCAGGCGGTGGCGGAGTCCGGCTTTGCCACCAAGTCCGAGTTCGAGCGCCTGCTCAAGCTGATGGGCGAAACGCGCGATGTGGAGCTGGCGATGCTGCCGCCACCGGCCGCAGATACCGCGCCGGTGAGCGATGCGCAGATCAAGCAGTGGTACGACGGGCACGCGCAGGATTTCCGTCAGCCGGAAACCGTGATGATCGAATACGTGGAGCTCAACGCCGCCACGATGCCGCCAGCCACTGCGGCCGACGAGGCCACGCTGCGCAAGCGCTATGAAGACGAGAAGGCACGTTTCGTCGAGCCGGAGCAGCGTCTTGCGTCGCACATCCTGATCAGCGCCGGCGCCGATGCCGCCGCGCAAAAGGCTGCCGAGGCAAAGGCTGCCAAGCTCGCTGCCGAGGCCAAGCAGCCGGGTGCCGACTTTGCTGCGCTGGCCAAAGCCAATTCGCAGGACCCCGGCTCCAAGGATGCCGGCGGCGACCTGGGCTGGGTGGAGAAGGGCACGATGGTCAAGCCGTTCGAGGACGCGCTGTTCTCGATGAAGGCTGGCGAGGTAGTCGGCCCGATCAAGAGCGAATTCGGCTACCACGTGATCCAGCTGCGTGAGGTCAAGGGCGGCCAGGGCAAGTCGTTCGAGCAGGTGCGCGACCAACTGGCGGCCGAGCAGCTCAAGGCTGACGCAGACAAGGCCTTTGCCGATGTCAGTGGCAAGTTGGTGGACCAGGTTTACAAGAACCCCACCGCACTGGAGCCGGCGGCCAAGCAGGTCGGCTTGCCGGTGCAGACCTTGGGACCGTTCTCGCGCAGTGATGCCAGCGGTGTTGCTGCCAACCCGGCTGTGCTGCGCGCGGCGTTCTCAGAAACGCTGGTGCAGGACGGTACGGTGAGCGATCCCATCACCATCGCGCCGAACCATAGCGTGGTGTTGCGTGTCACCAACCACACCGCCGAACAGGCCTTGCCGTTGGACAAGGTGCGCGACAAGGTGACCGCGGCAATCCGTGCGGACCGTGCCGAGAAGGCCGCCGCGGCTGCTGCCGATGCCTTGCTGGCACGCTTGCAGAAGGGTGAGACGCTGCAGGCGCTGGCCGCCAGCGAGAAGCTGCAGGTGCAGCCGATCCCGGGGCTACCGCGGACGGCACCGATCCCGACCCCGGCTGCGAACCGTGCGATCTTCAGCGCGCCGCGACCGACCGAAGGCAAGCCGTCGGTTGGCAAGGTGGAGCTGGATGGCGGGCGCTTTGCTGTCTTTGTCATCAGCAAGGCGACGCCGGGCGATCTGAAGCAGATGCCGGCCGAGCAGCAGACGATGCTGCGCGAGCAGTTGAGCCAGATCGACGGAAACAACGCTGCGCAGGCTTACGTCAAGGAAATGCGCAAGCGCTACAAGATCCAGATCGAAGAAGCCCAGCTGTAAGGCTGGATAATCGATTGGTGAGAAAAGCCCGGGCAACCGGGCTTTTTCTTTGGGCGTTTGTCGTGGAGAACACCGGCCGGCTGGCGCGCAGTCGCCGTCGATCTTACGCGGCGCATATCGATTTGCCGGCGGTGTCTGCGCGCTGCATGGCTGCCGGGAGCTGCGATTCCTGGGCGCCAATCGCCGGTTGTCGGCTAGTCGCCTGACGATCTGGCAGTCGTCGCTGACGCTCGATTGGGCGACGGCGCGCGCCGGGAGCGCTCCTGACAGACATGCCAGGTGTCCCGCTGATGATCTCCGGTGGCCGGGTCAGCTGAATGGCTCGGCGTATTGACTCGCCGGGGAGCACCGCTAACGTCGTGGCGCGCATTGCAGAGAGGCCTGCAAGCTTCGAGTTTTGCCGGAGCTCGGCTCGCACGTACAGCGCCAAGTCGATTCCCCGGCGCGACGCGCAGCAGACGCTAACTGTGCCTTTGCACCCCGGCAACGCTCAAGATCCATCTTTCGCGACCGAAGCGGCCTGACGAGAAGGCTGGGTTGGTGAGCGAAGTTCAGGATCGGCGCGATCATGCCGCCTACCGCCTACCGCCTACCGCCTACCGCCTACCGCCTACCGCCTACCGCCTACCGCCTACCGCCTACTGCCTGCCTGTGCCCACGACAACGTCCAAGGTGCGTCGCACCTTGGCGCGTCACTTTAGGGCGAGTCGTCGAACGACAGCACCATGCCAGGCTTCAGAATGGCGCTTTTGTCCAGGCCATTGGTGGCGAGCAGCGTCGTCACGGTGATGCCATAGCGGCGTGCGATCGCCCAGGCCGATTCGCCATTGCGCACGGTGTGGGTACGTGCTGGCGAGGTCGACGCTTTGCTGGCTGCAGAGGCAACGGCGGTCGGTGCGGGAGTGCTGCTGGCGGCGCCAGTTCCCACCTCGGCAGAGGCGACCATGGCGCTATTTGCACCGGGCTGCGGCGGCGCAAGCGGCGCAAGCACGTGCACGCCGCGCGGCGCAGCGCGCGCGCCAGCGAGGGCGGGATTCAGGCGCGCGAGCAGTTGCGGCTCGATCGCGCGCTGTCCGGCCCAGGCGTTGAGGCTGGTGCCTGCCGGCAACGCATGTTCGGTGAGGACGGGCACCTGGCGATCCAGCGACGTCAGCAGGTTGCCCTGCTGTTGCGCGTGATCCAGCACGCAGGCAAGTGCGTGCAGTTTCTCCACATAGTCGTAGGTAACCTTGGACATGCCCGGCAATTCGGAGGGGCGTGCGTTTTGCGCGTTCATCCCGGCGCTGCGCATTGCCTGCAGCACGCGGTACTCGCCGGCGTTGTAGGCCATCAGGGCCAGGCGCCAGTCTCCGCCGAACATGCCGTAAAGGGTTTTGAGATAGCGCACCGCCGCAGTGGTGGAGTCCACTGCCGACAGGCGTCCGTCGTATTGCGCACCGACCGGCACCTGGTGGTTGCGCGCGGTGGTCGCGATGAACTGCCACAGGCCGGCAGGGCCGCTGCCGTTGCGGGCCCCGGGGCGGTAGCCGCTTTCCACGAACGGGATCAGCGCAAATTCGGTCGGCATGTCGGCCTTACGCAACTCGTCGACGACATAACCGAATAACGGCAGGACATCCTGCGCATCGTCTGCCAGACGTGCCGGGGCGCGCGAAAAATGCTGTTCCCAGCGGGCATCGCTATGGGCGCTGTCGCAGCCCGGGTCGGCGCGACCGTCGAGGAAGGCCGAAAAAATCTCGCGCCCGTTGCGGAGGCTTGGCGCGCTGGCTTGCGCGGTCTGGCTACTGGCGGGGGCGGAGCTTGCGTCATTGGGCGATGCGGCTGCCGGTGCGATGGCCGAACAGACGGCCAGCACTGTCAAAACCAGGCGCCTCATGCGCGAAATTCGTCTTTCCAGCGCCGAAGTTCGGCGAAAACATCGACTTCAGAGGAAAGCTCGCCGGCTGCGCGCGGTGCCACTGCAGCGCGGATCTCGGGGCGGCCGGTGCGTAAGAACGGATTGGTGGCCAGTTCACTCTTGAGCGAAATCGGCAGGGTAGGACGGGCTGCATGACGCATGGCCTGGGCTTCCTGTTGACGGCGCTGCAAGGCAGCGTTGGTGGGATCGACGTGCAGCGCGAAGGCCGCATTGGCCAAGGTGTATTCGTGGCCGCAACACACAAGCGTTTCGCCAGGCAGGGAGGCCAGGCGCTGCAACGAGTCGAACATCTGGGGAGCGGTACCTTCGAACATCCGCCCACAGCCTAGGCTGAACAGGGTATCACCGCTGAACAGGTAGCCGTCAGCGACGAAGGCGATGTGGCTGCGGGTGTGGCCGGGCACCTGGAGCACCTGGAACTCGACATCGAGCAGGCGCAGGCGCTCGCCCTGGCCTACCTGATGCGCGTGGGCCTGGATGCGTTCGTCGGCCGGGCCGAACAACGCCAGGTTCGGCCAGCGCTGCTGGAGCTCGGCAACGCCGCCGATATGGTCGCCGTGGTGGTGGGTGAGCAGGACGGCGCTCGGCACCAGGCCCTGGTGCTGCGCGGCAGCCAGGACCGGCTCGGCCTGACCGGGGTCGACAATGATGGCGCGGCCATCTGCAGCGATCAGCGCCCAGATGTAGTTGTCGTCGAATGCGGGCAGGGCGATCAGTCGCATAGAATTGGGACCATGCCTGCCCCGCCATTCTCACGTCAAGCTGGCGTCTCATCCTGGTTTGAAACCGGCGCGGGGCGCGGCCTGCTTCAGCTGGAGCGTCGTCTGGCGTTGGAAGCGCTACAGACACGGCCGTCGCAGCCGTGGTTGTGGCTGACGCCGACCGCCGACATGCCTGCGCGCGAGTTGCTGCAAGGGCGCGGTTTGCGCCTGCATCGCAGTGCCGGGCGCTTTGCCGGCGACGCACGCTGCGCGCTGCCGTTTCCGCTGCCGACCGAGAGCCTGCAGGCGATCGTGGCGCAACATGCGGTAGTTGGCGGGGCAGCGGACTTTCTGGCCGAATGCGAGCGTCTGCTGATGCCCGGCGGCCGTCTGTGGCTGTTCACGCTCAATCCGATGAGCCCCTACCGCTTCCGCTGGGCGCGGCGCGGGCCGGTCGCGTTGCGCCCGGATCGCTGGCGCCTCCTGGCCCAGCGTGCCGGTCTGCACAGCGTGCAGGCCGAGCGCTACCTGGGGCCGATCTGGCGCCCCAGCGGCGAGTCCACCGACCCCGGCCGGGCACCCTGGCGCGCGGTGTATCTGCTGGAAGTGGAAAAGCGTGCTGCCGCGGCGATCGGGCCGACGCCGATCGCCCTGCCTGCCCGCTGGCCACAGCCGGTGGCCACGATCTGACCTGTTTACGTTCAACTCTGGAACCTGATGAAATCCATTGAAGTGCATACCGATGGCTCCTGCCTCGGCAACCCCGGCCCGGGCGGCTGGGCGGCCTTGCTGCGTTACAACGGCCGCGAAAAGGAGCTGGCCGGCGGCGAGGCGGTATCGACGAACAACCGCATGGAATTGATGGCGGCGATCATGGCGCTGGAAACGCTGACCGAGCCGTGCCAGATCGTGTTGCATACCGATTCGCAGTACGTGCGCCAGGGCATCACCGAATGGATGCCGGGGTGGGTGCGACGCAACTGGAAGACCGCCGGTGGCGATCCGGTCAAAAATCGCGAGTTGTGGGAGCGGTTGCACGCGGCCACGCAGCGCCATCGCATCGATTGGCGTTGGGTGAAAGGCCACAATGGCGACCCGGACAACGAGCGCGTCGACGTGCTCGCCCGCAATCAGGCCATCGCCCAGCGCGATGGCCTCGCGACATCGTAAGAGGACACATGCGTCAGATCATTCTCGATACCGAAACCACCGGCCTGGAATGGCGCAAGGGCAACCGCGTCGTCGAAATCGGCGCGGTGGAGCTGCTGGAGCGGCGCCCGAGCGGCAACAATTTCCATCGTTACCTGAAGCCGGACTGCGACTTCGAGCCGGGCGCGCAGGAGGTGACCGGGCTGACCCTGGAATTTCTTGCCGATAAACCGCTGTTCGGCGAGGTGGTGGATGAGTTTCTCGCCTATATCGACGGCGCGGAACTGATCATCCACAACGCTGCGTTCGACCTGGGGTTTCTGGACAACGAACTGGCGCTGCTGGGCGATCACTACGGGCGCATCGTCGAGCGCGCCACGGTGGTCGATACCTTGATGATGGCGCGCGAGCGCTATCCGGGGCAGCGCAATTCCCTGGATGCCTTGTGCAAGCGTCTGGGCGTGGACAACTCGCATCGCCAACTGCACGGCGCGTTGCTCGATGCCCAGATCCTGGCCGATGTGTATATCGCGCTGACCTCCGGCCAGGAGGAAATCGGGTTTGCCAGTGCCGACGCCGGTCAGCAGACCGATGCGGCGAGCGGCGTGATTGCGTTCGACCCGGCGCTGCTGTTGCCGCGTCCGCGCATTGCGGTGACCGCTTCCGAATTGCAGGCCCACGAGGCACGCTTGGCGCAGCTGCGCAAGAAGGCAGGGCGTGCGTTGTGGGATCCGCCGGTCGAGGAGATTGCGGTCGCCGGGTGAGGCGTCTTGCCTGAGGTATTTTGCTCGCGCGCGGCGCTACATCAGTAACTGCGCACCAGGATCGCGGTGATGTTGTCCGAACCGCCGCCATCCAGTGCGGCGGCGACCAGGCATTCCACGCATTCCTGCGCGCTGCAATCGGCCTGCGACAACGTGGCCGCGATGGCGGCATCGTCCACCTCTTCGGTCAGGCCGTCGCTGCACAGCAACAGCTGCATGCCGGATTTGAGTTCGCCTTGCATGATGGCGACATTCAGATGTGCCGGGTCGGTCACGCCGAGTGCCTGGGTCACCACGTTGCGATGCGGGTGCGCGCGTGCCTGCTCGCTGGTCAGCGTGCCCTGGGCGATGAGCTCCTGCACATAGCTGTGGTCCTGGCTCAGCTGCGCCAGCCGGCCATCGCGCCACAGGTAGGCGCGGCTGTCGCCAACCCAGGCCACTTCGAAACGCTGGCCGATTACGCGCGCGGCGACCACGGTGGTGCCCATCGGCAAGGTGTCGTTGCAGCGGCGCGAGGTCTTGATGATCTCTTCGTCGGCGATGCGTACCGCCTGCGCCAGCGGGGTACCGGCGCGGACTTCGCGCACGATGGTCTCGCGGGCCAGTGCGCTGGCCACTTCCCCGCAGGCATGCCCCCCCATGCCGTCGGCGACCAGCCACAATCCCAGCTCGCTGTCGCCGTAGTAGGTGTCCTCGTTGAGGTCACGGCGCAGGCCGACATGGGTGAGGTGTCCGAATTCGAGCATGGGGCCGGGTCGCCAAGGAGAAGATGCGCCACCATCATCGCGGCCCGGCCGGTTAGCGGCAACACGCCACGCACGGGCGCCGCAGCACCGGTTCACGCCTGGACGCGCGCTGGCCCTGCCTGCGCCGGCCCGGGCCGCTTGTGGCGCGGGCCATGTGCCCGTATGATGCACGGCCCCAGGACACTGGGGACCATCTGGAGAGGTGGCAGAGCGGTTGAATGTACCTGACTCGAAATCAGGCAGGCGTTTATAGCGCCTCGGGGGTTCGAATCCCCCCCTCTCCGCCAGATTGAGGCGAGTAGGTGCGCCAGTGCCGCGTGGGTTTCGCCGGCGGCATTGGGGGGGTGAGAATCCCCGGGTTCGACAGGCAGCGCAGCTGTCTGCACGGCGAAGCCGCCCGTAGGGCGAAGGCACGAAGTGCCGAGTGAATCCCCACTCTCCGCCAGATTCGCATCAGCCCCCGCAAGGGGGCTTTTGTTTATGTGTGGCAGTCGCCGGCCGCGGCGATGACTACAATCCGCCCGATCCCCGTTGGAGGCCTGTCATGTCCGAGATCCTGGTGCCCGTGTCTTTTGGTGAACTGCTCGACAAGATCGCGATCCTGCAGATCAAGTCCGAGCGCATGCGCGATGCATCCAAGTTGACCAATGTGCGCAACGAGCTGTCTGCGCTGGAAACCAGCTGGATGGCGCATCCGGCCGCCGGCCACGACATCGTGCGCCTGCGCGCCGAGCTCAAGGCCGTCAATGAGCGACTGTGGGTGATCGAGGACGACATCCGCCTCAAGGAGCAGGCGCAGAGCTTCGATGACGCCTTCGTGCAGCTGGCGCGCAGCGTGTATATCGAAAACGACGAGCGCGCGCGCATCAAGAAGGAGATCAACCTGGCGCTGGGTTCTTCGTATGTGGAAGAAAAGTCCTATCAGGACTATCGCGCTACCGGCGCCTGAGCGTGTTGACGGTTTGATCGCGCAGGTGGTCTGACAGCGCGAGTTGTTGCAGGAAGCGTCTTCGCTCGATCTCACGCCCATTGGTGCGGGCGCCTCTGCAACTTGCCCGGCGCCTGATCGCCGAGCAGCTTCAGAGCCGGTGCTGAAGTGCTGGCTGCGTCGCCTTTTGCGCCAACCGTGTGGCGGTCCGGCGGCGATTGATCGCCGATCGTCAGCGCGGGTGGTCGGCGCGATAACGCTCGAAGGCGGCGATCGCATCGTCCACGGTGATCAGCGACATCACCTCGTCGAATTCGATCTTCGTTCCCCAGCGTAGCTGGTCGGCTGGCTTGTGCAGGAATTTGCGCGCGGCGGCGTCGTAGCGGTCCACGCAATAGCGCACGTCCGAGTACGGGCCGCTTCGTCGCGGGTTGCTGGCCGCATGCAGGCCGAGCACCTTGGTGCCCATGGCGTTGGCGATATGCATCGGCCCGGAATCCGGCGTGACCACCAGGTCCGCGCGCGCGAGCAGGGCAGGCAGTTGCTTAAGGGTGTCCTTGCCAACCAGATCCAGCACCGGCGTGCGTGCGGCCGCAACGGTGGCATCGGCAGTGCTGCGTTCCAGGTCGCTGCGGCCGCCGCACAGCACGATCCGCCAGCCCTGCGCGGCGGCATGATCGGCCAGCGCGGCGAGGCGATCGGGATACCAGTTGCGACGCGGGTGGCTGGAGCAGGGCGAGATCATCAGTACAGGGCGGCCATCGTCGTCCCATTGCGCGCGTGCCCAGGCATGCGCCTGGTCGGGCACCGGCAGGTCCCAGCGCACCTGGGTCTGGCGCAGGCCCAGCGGCTCGGCAAAGCTGCCGATGGCGTCGAGCACGTGGATGCCGGGGCGATCGGCGATGCGCTCGTTGACGAACAGGCCGTGCAGGTCCTTGGAGCGGCTGCGGTCGTAGCCGATGCGTCGCCGCGCCGGCACGAAGGCCGACAGCACATTGGCCCGAAAGGCCACCTGCATCTGCAGCAAGGCATCGAAGCGGCCCAGCGGTGCCAGCGACCGGCGTAGTGCGCGCATGCCGGCCACCCCGCTGCGTTTGTCGTAGGCGTGGAATTGCACGCCGGGCAGACCCTCGAGCAATTTCAGCCCGGCCTTGTCGATGACCCAATGCAGTTGGGTTTCAGGAAACCCGGCCTGCAACGTCCGTACCAGCGGCACCACGTGCGTGACATCGCCCAGGGCGGACAAGCGCAGCAAACACAGCGATGCGGGCGTTACAGCCATGGTGTTGTTAGACTCGATAGATGGTTTCTTTCGATGCCACCGAAGCGCTGGCGCCGTACCGCGAAGGTCGCGGGTATGGCGCCATTCTGTTCGACCGCGAACGGCTGCGGCAAGCCGATGCCAGCCTGTTTTCGCCGCAATCATGGGGCGACAGGGCGCGGCCGGTGGACGCGGGCGGGCGTGGCGGCGCGTGGTTCGTGGATGCGCCATTCGGGCATAGCGTGTTGCGGCAGTACCTGCGCGGCGGCATGGCCGCACGCGTGAGCCGCGATCGCTACCTGTGGAAAGGGGCAGGGCGCACGCGCAGTTTTGCCGAGTTCCGGCTGATGCGCGAACTGATCAAACGCAAGTTGCCGGTGCCGCGCCCGTTGGCCGCCTGCTATCTGCGCGAAGGCGTGGGCTATCGCGCTGCGCTGTTGATGGAGCGGCTGGAAAACGTGCGCTCATTGGCCGACCACGCCCAGGTGGCCGGTCGCGGTGCGCCGTGGGAGGCGACCGGCCAGCTGATTGCACGCTTCCATCGCGCTGGCCTGGATCACGCCGATCTCAACGCGCACAACATCCTGTTCGATGCCGGCGGGCATGGCTGGCTGATCGATTTCGACCGCGGCGTGCTGCGCATTCCGGCCACGCGCTGGCGCGAGCGCAACCTCAGGCGGCTGCATCGCTCGCTGTTGAAGCTGCGCGGCAACCGCAGCCGCGAGGACGTCGACAAGGACTATGCGCGCCTGCATCGGGCCTACGAACTGGCCTGGGGCCGGGGCTACTGATGGACTGGGGCTTGCGGGTGCAGGGAGTCGGCAATGCGTCGGCGGTGGCCCTTGGCTCGCCGATGGCCACGCTCGAGCGCGCCGGTGCGCCCTGGCTGACCATCGATTGCGGCAGCGAGGGGCTGACCGCCTATCAGGCCCACTATGGCCAGCTGCCACAGGCAATCTTCATCACCCACGTGCATCTGGACCATGTCGGTGGCCTGGAACGGGTGTTCGTCGACAGTTATTTTTCCGAGCGCCGCGGGCGCACGCGCCTGTACGTGCCGGCGCCGGTCGTGCCGCTGCTGCAGCGGCGCATCGCCGATTACCCGAATGTGCTGGCCGAGGGCGGGGCGAACTTCTGGGACGCATTCCAGCTGGTGCCGGTCGGCGATGCGTTCTGGCACGACGGCATGCGGCTGGAAGTGTTCCCGGTCCGCCACCACTGGCCCGAGACGGCTTACGGGTTGCGTTTGAAGGGGGCGCTGGTCTGGACTGGCGATACCCGGCCGATCCCCGAAATGCTGAAGCGTTATGCGGACGACAGCGAACTCATCGCGCATGACTGCGGCGTTCACGGCAACCCGTCGCATACTGGCGTGGACGATTTGGAGCGGGAATACCCGCAGGACCTGCTGAGCCGCATGCTGCTGTACCACTACGCCAGCGACGCCGACGGCGATGTGCTGCGTGCACGTGGCCACCGCGTCGCCGTGCCCGGCCAATACCTTGCGCTGGCGAACCCGACCGCAGCGACGGTGCCCTGATGGGTGCCTTGCTGCTGCCGGATCTTGCCACGGCGCCGATGCAGGACCGCTACGGCCGTCCGCTGCGCGATCTGCGCCTGTCGGTGATCGAGGCCTGCAATTTCCGCTGCGGGTACTGCATGCCGGCCGATCGCGTGCCAGACGATTACGGCTTCGACTCGCAGCAGCGGTTGAGTTTCGATCAGCTGGAAACCCTGGTGCGTGCCTTCGTTTCGGTCGGGGTGACCAAGGTGCGCCTGACCGGCGGCGAGCCGCTGCTACGGCGCGACTTACCGAGCCTGATCGCACGGCTGACCGCGATCGAGGGCATCGAAGATCTGGCGCTGACCACCAACGGCACCTTGCTTGGGCGCCAGGCCGTCGCGCTGCGACAGGCCGGGCTGCGCCGCATCACCGTCAGCATGGATGCGCTGGAACCGGCGTTGTTCAGGCGCATGAGCGGCGACCGCGGCGAAATTGCGCAGGTGCTGGCTGGCATTGCCGCCGCCGAGCAGGCCGGTTTCCAGCGGCTGAAGATCAACTGCGTGGTGCAGCGTGGCGTCAACGAAGATCAGGTGCTGCCGTTGGTGGAGCACTTCCGTGGCACCGGGCACGTGCTGCGCTTCATCGAATTCATGGATGTGGGCAGTTGCAATGGCTGGACGCCGGATGCGGTGGTGACCTCGGCGCAATTGCACGAACGCATCCACGCGCGCTGGCCGTTGGTGGCGCTGGACGCCAATTACACCGGTGAAGTGGCGCAGCGCCACGCGTTTGCGGATGGCGCTGGCGAAGTGGGCTTCGTCAGTTCGGTCAGCGTGCCGTTCTGCGGCGATTGCCAGCGTGCGCGCGTCTCGGCCGACGGGCATCTGTATACCTGCCTGTTCGCCAGTCAGGGCCACGACCTCAAGCCGGCCCTGGCCAACGGCGAGCCTGCGCTGGCGACGCATCTGCGCCAGCGCTGGAGCGTGCGTGGCGACCGCTACAGCGAAGTGCGCGCCTCGGTGCCGCGGCGCGGCAAGCCGGTCGAGATGTTCTTGATCGGCGGATGAGCGAGGACGCGCTGCTGGTGCAGCTGCGCACGCTGGAGCTGCGTCTGCTCGATCCGCAGCAGCGTGCCGATGTGCAGGTGTTGGAAGCGCTGCTCGATCCGGCCTTTGTCGAGTTCGGTACGTCGGGCCGCCGGTACACGCGGAGCGAGGTGATCGCGGCCCTGCGCGCCCCCGGTGTCGCTGCCGAGTACTGCGCAGAAGACTTCGAATGCGCTCGGCTGGCACCGGATCTTGCGCAGGTGCGCTATCGGTCGGTGGAACGCCGTCAGGTGTTGAGCGGCAGGCCTTGCGCAGCTCGTTGTGGCGCAGCAATGCTGCTGGATGGCAGCTGCTGTTCCATCAAGGCACCTTGTTCACCGAGAATGCCGCATCCTGAGTGCCTGTCTTCGCGTCGCTTCCCATGCCTGCAAATTCCCGCTCCGCCCGCCTGACCCATCTGGATGATGCCGGGCTCCCCACCATGGTGGATGTCTCGGACAAGGCGGTTACCGCCCGTAGCGCCACTGCGGAAAGCCGCGTGCGCTTTCCGGCGGCCGTGGCCGCACAGTTGCGCGCCAACGGCTTGCGTAGTGCCAAGGGCGGCATCGTGGAGACGGCGGTGATTGCCGGCACCATGGCGGTCAAGCGCACGCACGAATTGATTCCGTTCTGCCATCCATTGCCGATCGATGCCTGCCGTTTCGAGATCGACTGGGCGGGCGAGCAGCTGCTGGATATCCGTTGCACGGTGCGCTGCGTGCATCGTACCGGCGTGGAAATGGAGGCGCTTACCGGTGCCAGCGTGGCGGCGCTGACGGTGTATGACATGTGCAAGGCGTTGTCGCACAGCATGAGCATTGGTCCGACCAAATTGGTATCCAAGCGCGGCGGCAAGCGCGACATCGGAGCGGCACAATGACCGCCACGGTGACGGTGCTGTATTTCGCCAGCCTGCGCGAGGCCGCAGGAATTGCCGACGAGCGCGTGCAGAGCGGCGCGCAGGATCTGCGCGGCCTGTACGCGGAACTCGATGCGCGGCATGGCCTGCGCTGGACGCCTGCGCAGTTGCGTGTGGCCGTGGATGGCGCATTCGCGCGCTGGGAGGATGCGCTGCGCGATGGCAGCGAAGTGGTGTTCATTCCGCCAGTGTCGGGAGGTTGAGCGTGAGCGAACAGGTTGCAGCGATCTTTGCGCTTTCCGAGGTGCCGTTGCCGATCGATCGGCTGCGTGCGGGGGTGGAACATCCGCATGCCGGCGCGTTCGCCAGCTTCGAAGGCTGGGTGCGCAATCACAACGAAGGCCGCGGCGTGGCCGGCTTGCGCTACGAAGCCTATGCCGCGCTCGCACAGGCCGAAGGGCAGCGTGTGCTGGACGAAGCAATGCAGCGATACGCCATCGTGCACGCGCATTGCGTGCACCGCGTGGGCGAGCTGCGTATCGGCGACATGGCGGTGTGGGTCGGCGTCAGTGCGGCGCACCGTGGCGCCGCATTCGATGCGTGCCGCTACATCATCGATGAGGTCAAGGCGCGCGTGCCGATCTGGAAGCACGAGCATTACCTGGAAGGCGACGCGGATTGGTTGCATCCCCAATCGCAACCGTAGCAGGCGGATGCGGGTCCGGCGCGCACCTGCGCGCGAGCCGGCGCCGGCCTTGCATAGCCGCGCGGCGCAGCACGAGCTGACTGCCGCTTTTTGCTGGATCGATCGTGCGCAAGTCGATGCTCCGGGTAGCTCGCCTGGAGTCTTGCGAAGTTGGGGTGGTGTCCCCGCCGGTTGACCTCGGCGCCCGCATCGCGCCGTGGGAAACACTCACGTTGCGGGGATGGGGGCGCCGTCGCCACGGCGGGTACGAATGACTGGTCAGCTTTTCGCCTCGGCTTTGCGCATGCGCGCAGCGCTGCACGTGATGATCGTAGTTGTTCGATCAATCGCGCCCAAGCCAGAGGTTCCAGCTAGTTCGCCTGGCATTGCCGAAAGTTGGGGTGGTGTCCCCGCCGGTTGACCTCGGCGCCCGCATCAATCGATACCGTTGCTGCCTTCCGGCCCTGGCGGGATTTTCGATCTAGCGTCGCGAGGGACCGACGGGGCCACCATAAGACGTGGGCCATTGGCATGGCCCTGCGATTTGCGACATGGGTGTCTTTGCGCAAATCATGAAACTGGCGGAGAGAGGGGGAGGGGGGCTGATCCCGCCCGAACGTCCTGATTCTCCTGCAGCCACGCAAACCAGGAAGGCGTCCTGTTTTTTATGGTTCGCCATTGTAGCGGGTCTGGCATGCTCGCCGCTAGCCTAGAATGGTGATGAGGTCTGGCTCAGAGTCTGTACCAGTGAGCTGATGACTGACCCACTCCGAAAAACCGTGCCGACGTAAAGTAGAGACTTCGCCCCGCATGGGCCCCGTGGATCACGAGGAATCAGGCGATGAAGAAGTCCCGTTTTACCGAAGAGCAGGTCGCATACGCGCTCAAGCAGGTCGAGCTGGGGATGGCGGTTGGCGAGGTGTGTCGCAAGATGGGCATTGCGGAGGCGACGTTCTATGTGTGGCGCAAGGAATACGATGGGCTTGGACTCTCCGAACTGAAGCGCCTGCGCGTGCTGGAAGAGGAAAACCGCAAGCTCAAGCAGCTGGTTGCCGACCTGAGCCTGGACAAGGCGATGCTCCAGGAGGTGGTCACAAAAAAACTCTAAGGGCGCCCCAGAAGCGCAGCTGGGTTGCTGATGGCCCTGCTATCGGGGGTGGGTCTGCTTGGGCTATAGGAGAGCCACATGTCGCTCAAGGTCAGATAGGCAAGAGCGGCGACGAATTGCTTTTGTCAGTAGGCCGTAGGTGGCGCTCTTAAGAACTTAGCGAGCAGAGGACCCTACAACGGCCATTCGGGCCTTACCAGGCTGGGCTTATGGGAGTAGCGCAGTTGAGACCGGCGGGCAGACTAAGCTCTTTCTCGCGCTGAGTCTCGACCCCAAGAACGGCTCGGCGGCCTGAGGAGGGGGCGGGACGTATGCGGCCTCACGCTACGGTTGAACTGTGATCAACGCAGCTGTAGTGGCAGGGGCCGACATGGCAACTAAAACCGCTATCTGCTGGCCGAAGGCCGCTGGAGTTCGCTGGGAAATGTAATTGGAATACGTGGAGTGCGAACTTTTGGAATGGCAGAAATGTGCCCATCAGATGCGTGGAGCCAGGCAAGTACGGGGCGTTTGGGAAGGCTAGCAATCCGGCGCGGGCTTGGGCTGTCAGTTCACTGAATGCGAGAGCGAAGAGGGCATTGCTGATGCGTTTTTTTGTAATAGCTCGTGCGCAAGCGAGCGGCTCGGACGGGCGCGAGTGGTTCCGTCAGATCGACTCCCGCTTCCTGCGAAGCGCAGACCTGCCAACCGCAGTGTCCTCGTGCTGAATGAGGAGGCTGGGACGGCTGCGGAGGTAGCTCGAAGACGACGGGGTGGCCTGGTTCAGGTATAGGCCAATGCGCCGTTTCATTTTCGCCCATTGAAAAGACTTCCTGATTAGCCCTGACTCTCAGCCATGAAAATTGCTCGCTGCACGCAGGACCGGCTCTGGACATGGGTTGGATTGCATCATGGCCGTGGCAAGTCGCGGCAGCATCTCGCGCAAGCGGAATCGACGATTAAAACGATAGGCCGCTTCTCCCAGGTAGCGCCTTGCGTATTTGCCTTGCGCGATAGCGTGATACACGCCGCTGATGGCGCGTTTGAGATTGCCCAGCACCACGTTGAGCCAACGTGCACCGGCCGTTTCGGTCGCGGCACGACCACCGCCAGTGTCCAGCGTGGTGTGCGCGTGGCCGGCGTCTTCCAGCCGGCGGAAGCAGGCCAGCCCATCGGTGTAGACCTCGCATTCGGGCGCCAGGCGACGGGCAATCCAGTCCTGCAGCGAGGTGTTGTCGAAGCTGCGCACCGGCTCAATCACCACAAAGCGCGGCGCGGTGAAGGTGGCATCGGTCTGCACCGCAATCAGGAACGCTTGTTTGTTCTCTGATCCGCGTCCGGCCTTGCCACCGTTACGCTCGCCGCCGAGATAGGCATCGTCGATCTGCACGAAACCCGCCAATTTCCGCGTGGCTTCACGCTCGGCCATGACCTGCATGATCTTGTGCTTCATCCGCCAGGCCGTCTTGTAGTTAACCCCCAGATGACGCATCAGCTCCAGTGCGGCCATGTTGGTTTTGGTCGAGGTCAACAGGTGCAAGGCCAGCATCCAGGTGCGCAGCGGCAGTTTGGTGCCTTCGAACATCGTGCCTGCCATCAGACTGGTCTGATGCCGGCACGCGCTGCATTGGTAGTAGATCGCAGCACGCCGCTTGAAACGCGAGCGCACGCGCCCGGCACAAACAGGGCAACGAAAGCCCTGCGGCCAACGCCACGTGTAGAGCGCGCGATAGCACTTGGCCTCGGTGCCGTAGAACGCGAAGAACTCAGGCATCGACAATCCAGCCTGGAACTGCACCGCATTGATGCTCATCACGTCACCTCGTTGGCTTCAGAGTGACAGCAGCATCCACCCAGCGCGGCGCAGATCCTGCGACTGGCGGCTGAAGGTCAGGGCTAATCAGGAAAGACTTTACTTGTCGACTTATCGCTAATATCGTTGGCCCTAGCCGCTCCCCTTGATGGGAAGGTTTGTGATCACCACTGCTGCAAGCGTGGGTGGGTGGGAATGGATTCCTAACTGATGCTGCAAGTGCAGCTGACAAGGAGTGTTGCCGTGTCAAATCGGGTCGTGGCGCGTTTCTCTGCTTCCTCAGTTCTGTCAAAGGGCGCGCGTTACGCGACACTCTTGATGCCGGTTGTTTTTAGTGCCTATGGGTTACTAGGCGCTAGTCCTACGCACGCCCAAACCCCGCCTAAAGCGACATTCTGTGCGCTGTCTCTCGGCTGCTACGACACAATGGAGAAGGCTGCCGATGCCCTTCGCAACTCCAAGGACTACCAAGGCATCGGTCAGTATTTGAAAGCCTACTCCAGAGGTTTTTTGAATCGGGGAGCGGGAGAGGTGTGGACCTATTTCCGTGTTCCGTCGCTAAAAGCCACCTCGGTCTCTAACCCATCCTATGGGGTCAACCTAGGTATCTACGGGGTCGGAAACCCCGGCTGCACAGCGTCCCCAGAGTTTGGATCAAGCTGGTGCACGGATGAAGGCGCACTCATCGCCAAGTCGTTGGACATCCTAACGACCAAGGTCGGGAAATCTTGTTCGCTTCAGTCCAATACTCAAACGTCGGACTACAACACGACGGGACTGGGTCTGCTCCCAAGTGGCGATGTTAGCTATAGCTCAGACAAGTATTTCACTGCGACCTTTAACTGTGTGTCGAACTCGGGTGCACCTGTCTCCGTGTCGCAGCGCTGGAATGTCTATAAGAAGCGGAAGTTGACGTGCGAAGCGAACTTCACGCCTTTTCTGGGAAACTCAATTCTCGCCGAGGCAGCTCTTACGACAGAGGCTCTTTGTAAGCCAAAGAACGATGACAACACCTGGGTCACGTCACCCTTAAAGCAGTTCCAAAGCTGCAGCACCAATAATCCTTGCCATCCCACGACAGGCGACAAGTCTCGCGAAGAGAAGGACTTTGAGTTCGCAGGTCGCTCGTTCAATCGCTACTATCATTCCGTCAACCAGACCAAGAGTTCCATTCCGGTCGGAGAAGGCTGGTCGCTGAGTTACAGCGATCGATTCGATAGTTCCAACACAGCCTATCTCGACGAGGCGGGCAACAGGGATGTTTTCACCACGGTTGCTGCTGGCACCGGCCGTGCTCAGAATTCGGGGCGGCTATATCGCCGCATCAGCAACAGCACTACTTATTACCGGGTCATCGAAGAAACTGGCGAATACCGCGATTTCGGTAAGGATGGCCAGCTGCTCGCGGTGCGCAATCCAGCCTCTCCGGATCGTGATGTAACCGTGGTTTACGAGGGCACGCGCATTGCGCGATTGGTTGATGGCCATGGCCGCGCCGTGACGTTCACCTATACCGACGGGCGTGTCACAGGCATGGAGATTCCTGGTGGCGGCATCGTCCTTTACGACTACGATGTGGATGGAAATCTGATTGTCGCAACGTATCCCGACGGCGAAAAGCGCCTTTACCACTATCATGAGAAGGGGCTTGCGGAGCCCCAGCTGGTCAACTATTTGACTGGTATCACCGGGGAGAACGGACAGCGTTACGCTTCGTTTGGTTACGACACTTATGGACGCGTGATCAGCAGCGTTCTCCATGGCGATACCGAGGTGGTCGATGGAGTGACCCTGAACTACGTGGCCGAAGGCGTTACGGAAGTCACACAAGCTTCTGGCGCGGTCAAGCGCTTCGAGTATGGGTCTACCATTTTCAGCCCGGTCAACAACGTAACCGAAGGCCCAGCAAGCACGTCCAACACCTACTTCAGCGATGGTCGGCTGCAAAGCGTGACGGACGCATCGGGCAGCAAGGTTTCCTACGAATACGCGCCGGCGTATCAATCGGCGGTGACGGTCGGCGACGGCACGCCGGAGGCGGTGCGCACCGAGAGCGTGAGAGATGCGCTGACCCACCAATTGACCGAGCTCAATGTGAAGGGGGCGCAGGGGCTGGTTGTGTCCAAGCGATGGACGCGCAATGAGCGTGGCCAAGCACTGACCCAGGTCGAGCAAGATGCCGTTTCCGGGAAGCAGCGTCAGCAGACCTTCACCTATTGCGAGCAGGCCGACGTAACCGCAGGAAGCTGCCCCTGGTGGGAGTGCTGCTGCGTGTGGACGGAGCGCGCACGGATCTCAGCGACGCCACCACCTACGACTACTATCCCGCGGCCCAGGGCGGAGACCTGAAGACGATCACCAATGCAGTGGGCCAGGTCACCCAACTCCTCAGTTACGATAGCGCCGGCCGTGTGTTGTCGCAGAAGGATCCGAATGGGGTTGTGACCGACTACAGCTACGATGCGCGAGGTCGGCTGACGGCAAGCATGGTCCGGGGACAGGACAGCGGCTCGGAGACGGATGACCGCATTACGCGCTACAGCTATTGGCCCACCGGCTTGGTCAAGCAGGTTGCGCTGCCGGGCGGCGACGTGTCTAACTTCACCTACGACAGCGCATTCCGGCTGACCCGGGTATCGGATCGTTACGGCAACTCCTTCGTCTACACGCTGGACACGTCGGGACACCGGATCAAGGAAGACATCACGGATGCCAAAAACACCTTGCTGTTCACGGTGTCCCGTATTTACGACGAACTCGGTCGCCTGAAGACGCAGGCGGATGCGCAAGGCAACCCAACGGATTTTACCTACGATGCAGTGGGCACGTTGAAGGAGCGGATAGACGCCATGGGTAGGTCAAGCACCTATGCCTATGATGCATTGCATCGCTTGAAGCAGAGTATTGAAGACACCGCCGGCATCAAGGCGACGAGCGCTTTCCAATACGACGTGCTTGGACAACCGTCAGTGGTAACGGACCCGAAAGGCCTGAAGACGACCTACAAGCGCAATGGTCTGGGCGAACTGTTGGCGTTACAGAGTCCCGACACGGGCAGCACCGGCTTCACCTACGACGACGCAGGCAACGTGCTGTCCAGGAAGGACGCAGCTAACCGGCAAGCCACCTACACCTACGATGCATTGAACCGCCCAGTGTCGGTGACCTATGCCGATGCAGCGCTCGAGACCCGTTTTGTCTACGACGTGGCCCCGGCCGTCTGCGTGGCGGGAGAGCAATTCGCAGCCGGGCGCTTGGCCAGCATGAAGGACGGCAGCGGCACGACGCAGTATTGCTACAACCGATTCGGCGACCTGGTGCGCAAGGTCCAGACGACCAATGGCAAGGCATTGACGGTCCGTTATGCCTACACGGCAGGCGGGAACTTGACGAGCATGGTTTATCCGGACGGGGCGATGGTTGACTATGTCCGCAATGAGCTGGGTCAGATCGCCGAGGTTGGCTATACCGCGCCTGGCGGCTCGCGCGAGGTGTTGGTCAAGGGTGCCACGTATCTGCCCATGGGCCCGGTGGCCGGCTGGACCTACGGCAACGGGCGCGTGCTGACCCGAGCTTACGACCAGGATTACCGCCCCAAGGCCATTCAGGACAAAGCGGTTGGCGGTCTGGATGTCGGGTTCGGGTTCGATGCGGTGGGCAATCTCACCGCACTGACCCCAGCTGGCAATCTAACGCCGGAGATCGGCCTGGGTTACGACACGCTCGGTCGCCTTACTGCCCTCACCGATGGCATCACGGGAACAGTCATTGACGGCTATAGCTATGACGCCACCGGCAATCGCCTCAGCGCCAAGGTCGGCAGCGTTACACAGGCTTATACCTATCCAACGACCAATCATCGCCTGAGTGCAGTGGCTGGCGTGGCGCGCACCTACGACAAAACAGGCAATACGCTGAGCATCGGTGGCAAGGCGAGGGAGTTCCCATACGACGCATCCGGCCGCATGAGCATGGTCAAGCGTGCAGGCGTGCTGGTGATGAATTATCGCTACAACGGTAAAGGCGAGCAGGTGCGCCGCTTCCTCGGCACCACCAACACCTACACGCTTTATGACGAATCAGGCCATTGGCTGGGCGACTACGATAACAACGGCGTGCCTAAGCAACAGGTGATCTGGCTGGACGACCTCCCGGTCGGCCTGCTTGCTAACGCCAACAAGCTGCACTACATCGAACCCGATCACTTGGGCAGCCCGCGCGTGGTGGTTGACCCGGTTCGTAACGTGGCGGTGTGGAGCTGGAGCCTAAAGGGCGAGGCCCGACGTCCCCCCGCTCTGAGTAGCGGCCGGGTTTAGAGTCCGGGGTTGATGATATCGGTGTTGGCCAGCTGTTGGGCATACGCAGATGGCGTCATGCCGCCAATGGCCTTCTTGGGTCGCTCCTCGTTGTATTCGCGTCGCCAGCGTTCGATCTCGGTACGCGCATGCAGCAGGGTTGGGAACCAGTGCTCGTTGAGGCATTCGTCGCGCAGCCGGCCATTGAACGATTCGACGTAGGCGTTCTGGTTTGGCTTGCCAGGCTGGATCAGCCGTAACTGCACGCCACGCGCATGTGCCCAGGCCACCATCGCTTTGCCGCAAAACTCCTTGCCGTTATCTGTGCGGATCACCTGTGGCAAGCCGCGACTGTGCGCCAGCCGATCCAGCACGCGTGTCACGCCATGGCCCGAGATTGCGCGCTCCACCTCGATGGCGATCGCTTCGTGGGTTGCATCGTCCACGATCACCAGACACTTGATCACTCGGCCTTCGGCGCTGCGGTCGAACACGAAATCCATCGACCACACCTGATTGGCCTGCGATGGCCGCAGCAGCGGCTGACGCTCTCCTATCAGCACCTTTTTGCGCTTGCGGCGCCGGACCTGCAGCTGCTGCTCGCGGTACAACCGCTCCACACGCTTGTAGTTCACGATGCGTCCTTCCTGTCGTAATTTGAGATAGATCATCCCCACACCATAACGGCGATGGCGATGCGCCAACGCACAGATGCGTTCGCGCAGTTCGACGTTGCGATCTTCGCGCGGGCAATATCGCAGCGCACTGGCGCTCATGCCGATCACTGCCAACGCACGACGCTCGCTGGCACCACGCCCGATCCACTCGCGCACCAGCATGCGACGCGCCGGTGCGCTCACCACTTTTTTCGCAGTGCATCCTTGATCAGGTCGTTCTCGAACAGCTGCTCGGCCAGCAACTTCTTCAGCCGCGCGTTCTCGGACTCAAGGTCCTTGAGCCGCTTGGCATCGGGCACGCTCATCCCGCCGAACTTGCTGCGCCACAGATAATAGGAAGCCTCGCTGAAGCCATGCCGCCGGCACAGGTCCTTGATCGCCACACCGGCATCAGCTTCGCGCAGGAAGCCGATGATCTGTTCTTCAGAAAAACGCTTCTTCACGTCCAATCTCCTCGAGTTAGGGAATTGGACTCCAAACTGAGGTGCTACTCAAAATCGGGGGGGCGTCGGGCCTTCGGCAACACGGCGCCGAATCAGGATCCGGATGGCGATGGAGCGGCGTTGGTGTTGGATATGCGGTTCCCAGGGCAGCGGTTTGATGCGGCCAGTGGACTGAATCAAAATTACTTCCGGGACTACGACTCTGCTACCGGGCGGTATGGGCAGAGTGATCCTCTCGGCTTAAGAGGTGGAATTAGCACATACGCCTATGTAGGCCTAAACCCCTTCTATGCCAGTGACCTTTTCGGGCTTGAATCGCCTGGTTGGTGGTCTTTCCCTCCTGGAAAGCAACGAGAGGACTGGCGGAGAGCCCAAACATCTGGTTATAAAGGGGAGCTCAATGCTCAGTTTGGCGTTGCAGCTTCTTACGGTAATTTTGCTGCGGGCGGGGGCGGCGAGGCAGGTGTTGCTCTCGATACGGCTCTAACAGTGTGCGTTTACGTGAAGGGTTGCGGGGCATCCCCGGTAGCCGGCGGGTTCATTGGGGGGCTGGCGGGCTCAGTTAGCGGTTCCTGCGGAACTGGCGAATTGTCTTCTGGTAAAAGCCAATCAATGCAACTCCAGCTTGGTGCTTTTGAAGGGGGCGGTTTGAAGGGGTCCGTGGAAATTGGGAAAAGTGGTGGGGCGAGCGTGGGTTTAAACGGTGGCGTGGGAGCCCAAGCTTCAGGCGGACTACAACAATGCGCAACTAAAATGTGGTGCACTAAATGAAATACAAATCCGTAAGAGGCGATAAGGCTCTGCTGGCCGGCGCCGGCACATTTTGTGTTTGCCTGATAATAGCGCTACTCCTGTTTTTTTTGAAATATCAAAAAATAATTGATGTTCCTTTTATATTTTTTGGATTCCTTTCTATAGTAATGGCGGTGGCAGTAATCTTCACTGCCCAGCATGGGTTAAATAATTACTTAAGGAAGTGAATTAGTGTCGATGAAGTATTTAACCAACTGTCATGCGCTCCTTGTGACGATTTAGCTAAGTGCGCCGAGCTGTGAAGAGGGCGGTGATCGGTGAGTGAAAATTTAATCTTGCTGATGTGCTTGTCGTTGGCATTATTCGTGGATTTTTGGTCATGGTGATTTCGAGTGCGAAAAGACGAGTGATGTCTCTGTCGCAATTTTCAGTCGATAGCGAAGGGAGACGTTTACCTAGGATGGGTCATTGTCAGTAGTTCCCAGTGAGTAGCTTTTTATTTAGAGGATTCCATTGCGAGCTCAAAAGTCCATTGCCTCCTAAAATTTCCTGATTAGCCCTGACTCTCAGCCATGAAAATTGCTCGCTGCACGCAGGACCGGCTCTGGACATGGGTTGGATTGCATCATGGCCGTGGCAAGTCGCGGCAGCATCTCGCGCAAGCGGAATCGACGATTAAAACGATAGGCCGCTTCTCCCAGGTAGCGCCTTGCGTATTTGCCTTGCGCGATAGCGTGATACACGCCGCTGATGGCGCGTTTGAGATTGCCCAGCACCACGTTGAGCCAACGTGCACCGGCCGTTTCGGTCGCGGCACGACCACCGCCAGTGTCCAGCGTGGTGTGCGCGTGGCCGGCGTCTTCCAGCCGGCGGAAGCAGGCCAGCCCATCGGTGTAGACCTCGCATTCGGGCGCCAGGCGACGGGCAATCCAGTCCTGCAGCGAGGTGTTGTCGAAGCTGCGCACCGGCTCAATCACCACAAAGCGCGGCGCGGTGAAGGTGGCATCGGTCTGCACCGCAATCAGGAACGCTTGTTTGTTCTCTGATCCGCGTCCGGCCTTGCCACCGTTACGCTCGCCGCCGAGATAGGCATCGTCGATCTGCACGAAACCCGCCAATTTCCGCGTGGCTTCACGCTCGGCCATGACCTGCATGATCTTGTGCTTCATCCGCCAGGCCGTCTTGTAGTTAACCCCCAGATGACGCATCAGCTCCAGTGCGGCCATGTTGGTTTTGGTCGAGGTCAACAGGTGCAAGGCCAGCATCCAGGTGCGCAGCGGCAGTTTGGTGCCTTCGAACATCGTGCCTGCCATCAGACTGGTCTGATGCCGGCACGCGCTGCATTGGTAGTAGATCGCAGCACGCCGCTTGAAACGCGAGCGCACGCGCCCGGCACAAACAGGGCAACGAAAGCCCTGCGGCCAACGCCACGTGTAGAGCGCGCGATAGCACTTGGCCTCGGTGCCGTA
This sequence comes from Xanthomonas sp. NCPPB 1062, assembly GCF_041481705.2. Taxonomy (NCBI): domain Bacteria; kingdom Pseudomonadati; phylum Pseudomonadota; class Gammaproteobacteria; order Lysobacterales; family Lysobacteraceae; genus Xanthomonas; species Xanthomonas sp. NCPPB 1062. The sequence goes on from NZ_CM192987.1 coordinate 1,210,484, forward strand.
GAACGCGAAGAACTCAGGCATCGACAATCCAGCCTGGAACTGCACCGCATTGATGCTCATCACGTCACCTCGTTGGCTTCAGAGTGACAGCAGCATCCACCCAGCGCGGCGCAGATCCTGCGACTGGCGGCTGAAGGTCAGGGCTAATCAGGTAAAATTTTTGATCAATCCCTCGATTAGAACGTTCCTCGTAAAGGCTCTAGACCTTCACATCGAGCGGCAGGTCGATGGACTTTGTCGCAATCTGCCATCACGGCGGCGCGGGATTCGTGCGGAAGTCTGGGTGTGCTCATGTGGATTGCTTCCTTGGCTTCGAGGGTTTCTTGCTCGGCGGTGGTTCTTTGAGCAACGGTAGGAGGGCAGGAAGACCGAGGCCGTAGGCCAACACCGAGAGCCCCGGCGATACGCTCCCCAGGCCATTGAGTTTCTCCTTGGCGGTGAACGCCCGGCTGTAAGTGACGTGGTGCTCGTCGTCCAACTCGTGGCCGACCAACTGAGCCCGGAGCTCGGACACCACGCCCGCGCCCTGCAACTCTTGAATCAAGGTCTTGCGGAGCGAGTGGAAGCCGCGCTTGGCCGTGGGCCAGTTCTTGCCCACCTCGACCAGGTGCCGGCTGAAGGCTTTGGAGATCCAGTTGCCTTGCCCATTTTTAGCGTCGGCCTTGGCCGCCGGGAACAAGCGCTCCTGGCCCTCGGTTCGCGCCCGCTCGACCCAGGTTAGGAAGCCCAGGGCGAGCAGGTCGGGGTGAACCGGCACGGTCCGCAAGCTCACGTCGGTTTTCACTTTCTGGTGTTCGCCTTCGTCCGAAATCTGGATGCAAGGGATACCGCCGTCCTCCACCACGTCGGCGGTCAGCAGTTGGCCGACCTCCGAAGCGCGGGCGCCCGTATACAAGCCAATGAGGGAGGCCCACCGCGCGGTCAGGGGCAGGCCCTCGAAGGCTGCGGGTGCGAACAAGGCCTGGACCTGGTGGGCGTCGTAGGCTTTGAAGGCGAACTTGCGCCGGGCCCGCTTCTCGCGGGTGGAGTAGCTCACGTGCCCAGACGCAGGATTGTCGCCGCGGGGGTAGTGGCCGGAGGCTTGGGCCCACTCGAAGAACCCGCCCTTGCCGCCGATGTAGGACTGCTTGTTGGTGAGCGTGGGTGTAGAGGCGCCTTTTTCCCGCATGTCCTGATACCAACGCGCCAAGTCCGAGCGGGTGACCGTGTGCAGCTTGGTCTTCTCGCCCAAGAAGCTAGTCAACAGCTCGATGGCGGTCCGCTTGATGGTCCAGGTCTTGGGCAGGGTGCTGCCCTTGAGGCTGTTCAGCCAGGCGTCTCGGGCCTTCCCGAGCGTGATTGATTCGAGGGAAGGTTTGGTTACCCGCCTCGGCGTGGGGAGAGGCGGCACGTGCTGTTGAATCAGCTCCCCCAGCGCGCTGGGCTGCGGGGCGGTGAGCGCCATCAGCTGCTGGAAGAGTGTGACGTCCTCTGGGGTGTCGATCTGCCATTGCTCGGTGATCGACCCGTCCGCCGAGCGCGTCCGATTCAAGGTCAGCTCCTGCGGGCGTTGGGTGCCGGTCAGGCGCGCCAGAAGCGCGTCCAGGTCGTCGTCTTGGCTTTGCATGCGTCGTTCCTTCAACACAGTGAAGACCTGAGCATAGCGGGCGGCCAGGGTCAGCGCGCGCAGTCTTGCCTCGCGCATGTCGTAGGTGTGCAGGGTGCGTTTGAAGGTCTGGCGACCCACGATGGGCTGCAAATCGACCGGCACACGCTGTCGGTAGGACCAGAGTCCGGAGGGGGCTCGAACAAGATGATGAGGGATGCGCATGGGCGTCGTGTGTTCCGACTTGCGCAGCTGCAGCCAGTTTTTACGCTAACAAAAAAAACCCCTGATTTCTCAGGGGTTTGCGTATTCTGGCGGAGAGAGGGGGATTCGAACCCCCGAAGCGCGGTTTAGACGCTTACACACTTTCCAGGCGTGCTCCTTCAACCACTCGGACACCTCTCCGTGCCTGCCCGACCGTGGTCGAACAGGGCCGCAAATTCTAGCGGTCGCCGGCCCGTACCACAAGCTGAATCTTCCAGCCGCAGTCGCTGAGACCGGGCATGGCACAATATCGGCTCAAACAGAGCCGGTTGCCCGATGTCTTATCTCGTTCTCGCCCGCAAGTGGCGCCCGAAGCGTTTTGCCGAACTCGTAGGCCAGGAACACGTGGTCCGCGCGCTCAGTAACGCGCTCGACAGTGGGCGCGTGCATCACGCGTTCCTGTTCACCGGCACCCGTGGCGTGGGCAAGACCACCATCGCGCGCATCTTCGCCAAATCGCTCAATTGCGAGACCGGCACCAGTGCCGATCCCTGCGGGACGTGCCCGGCCTGCCTGGACATCGACGCCGGGCGCTACATCGACCTGTTGGAGATCGATGCCGCATCCAACACCGGCGTGGACGATGTGCGCGAGGTGATCGAAAACGCGCAGTACATGCCCTCGCGCGGCAAGTTCAAGGTCTACCTGATCGACGAAGTGCACATGCTGTCCAAGGCGGCGTTCAACGCGCTGCTGAAGACGCTGGAAGAGCCACCGGAGCACGTGAAGTTCCTGCTGGCCACCACCGACCCGCAAAAATTGCCGGTGACGGTGTTGTCGCGCTGCCTGCAGTTCAACCTCAAGCGATTGGACGAAGACCAGATTCAGGGGCAGATGACGCGCATCCTGGCCGCTGAACAGATCGAGTCGGATCCGTCGGCGATCGTGCAGCTGTCCAAGGCGGCCGACGGCTCGCTGCGCGATGGTCTGTCGCTGCTGGACCAGGCCATCGCCTATGCCGGCGGCGCGCTGCGCGAGGATGTGGTGCGCACCATGCTGGGTACGGTCGATCGCACCCAGGTCGGCGCGATGCTGCAGTCGCTTGCCGATGGCGATGGCGCGCGCCTGTTGCAGGTGGTGGCCGCGCTGGCCGAATTTTCGCCCGATTGGAGCGGTGTGCTGGAGGCGCTGGCCGAGGCCCTGCACCGGGTGCAGGTGCAGCAGTTGGTGCCATCGGTGGCCTTTGTCGGCGACGGGATCGACCCGACGCCGTTTGCGGCGCAGCTGCGGCCGGAAGTGGTGCAGCTGTGGTACCAGATGGCGCTCAACGGGCGACGCGACCTGTATCTGGCGCCCAGCCCGCGCGCCGGTTTCGAAATGGCAGTGCTGCGCATGCTTGCCTTCCGCCCCGCAGCGGCGGTGCCGGCTGGCGGCTCGGACGACGGTCGCGGTGCCTCGGCGGGCGGTGGTGCGCGTTCTGGCGCTGCCGGCGGTCAGGCTGCTGCGCCGGCAGCGGCAGCGCCCGCCGTAGTGGCCGCGACTGCTGCGGTCACGGATACGATGCCGGCTGCGGAGGCGTCCTTGCCGGCATCAGCGACCCGGGCAACGCCGATTTCGGCTGCGCCTCCCGTTGTCGTGCTTGCCCCCCAAGAGTCTTCTCCGGCCAGCCGTGCGTCTGCAGCCAGTGCGCGTAATGACGACACGCCGCCGTGGGCAGTGGACGATGCGCCGGTGCGTGCGCAGGTCGCGCCGGCACCCGACGCGATGGCCGTGCTTGCGCCCGAAGCGGCGATGGCTCCGCCAGCTGCCACCGTCGAGCTCGCGCACCCCGATGCGATTGCGTCTGACGCTGCGGTGGAGGCTCCGGCTTCGGTCGCAGTGTCGTCGCTTGTCGAGCCCTCGTCGCTTGAGGAGCCAGCGGTGGTCGCGCCATCGGCAACGGCAGGGGCTGCATCAGGCTCGGCGACCGACGCGACGGCCCTGCTCGATGACGGCCGCATCGCCGATGCCGAGCAATGGCTGGAGCTGGTCACGCGCAGCGGCTTGAATGGCCCGTCGCGGCAGCTGGCCGCCAACGCCGCATTCATCGGCCATCGCGATGGCGTGCTGCGGCTGGCGCTGGCGCCTGGCTTCGAATATCTGAACTCCGAGCGCTCCATCGCCAACCTCGCGCAGGCGCTGGCACCGGTGTTGGGAAACCCGCCGCGCATCGTCATCGAAACCGGCAGCGCCGATGTCGAAACCTTGCACGAGCGTGCCAACCGCCAGAAAGGCGAGCGCCAGAGCGCGGCCGAAACAGCCTTCATGAACGACCCGACGGTGCAGTTGCTGATCCAGCAGCAAGGCGCGCGGATCGTGCCCGATTCCATCCGCCCTTACGACGAGTAACGACCCATGCGTGGAAATATTGCCCAACTGATGCAGCAGGCGCAGAAGATGCAGGAAAACCTGCAGCGCGCCCAGGAAGAACTGGCCAAGCTGGAAGTCACCGGCACCGCCGGTGGTGGCATGGTCAGCGTGACGCTGACCGGCGCCAAGGAGTGCCGCAAGGTGCGCATCGACCCGAGCATCCTCTCCGACCAGGAGATGGCCGAGGATCTGATCGCTGCCGCCTTCAACGACGCCTCCAACAAGATCGACGCCGAATCCAAGGACCGCATGGGCTCTGCGACCGCCGGCATGCAGTTGCCGCCGGGCATGAAGTTGCCGTTCTAAGCGAGGGGATTCGGGAGTGGGGATTCGGGATTAGCCAAGCGCAAAGGCCTTTGCCGTTGCGAATCCCAAATCCCGAATTTCCAATCCCGGCCACCCAATGTCCACTTTGCTCGAACAACTGATCGAGGCCTTCCGGGTATTGCCCGGCGTGGGCCAGAAGTCGGCCCAGCGCATGGCCTATCACGTGCTCGAGCGCGAGCGCGAGGGTGGGCGGCGGCTGGCCGCTGCGTTGGGCAACGCGGTGGAAAAGGTGGGGCATTGCGTGCAATGCCGCGACTTCACCGAATCGGAAATCTGCACCATTTGCGCCAGCAGCAGCCGCGACCGGCAGCAACTATGCGTGGTGGAGTCGCCGGCCGATCGCCTGGCGATCGAACATGCCACCGGCTACCGCGGGCTGTATTTCATTCTGCAGGGGCGCCTGTCGCCGCTGGATGGCATCGGCCCGCGCGAACTGGGGCTGGATCGGCTCGGCGAGCGTCTGGCTGCCGGCGAAGTGACCGAAATGATCATCGCCACCAATGCGACGGTCGAAGGCGAGGCCACGGCCCATTACCTGGCGCAACTGGCGCGCCAGCACGCAGTACGCCCAAGCCGGCTCGCCCAGGGCATGCCGCTGGGTGGCGAGCTGGAGTATGTGGATCGTGGCACCCTGTCGCACGCCTTCGGCACCCGCAGTGAGGTGCTTTGAGGGCCGGGATTGGGGAGTCGGGATTGAGGATTCGCAAAAGCCGGTCGGCGCGCGCGGTAAGCTTTGGCCAATCCCGAATCCCGAATCCCGAATCCCGTCTATGACCGACACCATCTTCGGCAAAATCATTCGTCGCGAAATTCCGGCCACCATCGTTTACGAGGACGATGAGGTGCTGGGCTTCGAAGACATCGCGCCGCAGGCGCCGGTGCATGTGCTCTTCATTCCCAAGCAGCACGCCTTTCCGACCCTGGACGATGTGCCGCCGGAGCAGGCGCTGCTGGTTGGCAAGCTGGCCATCGCAGCGGCGACCTATGCGCGTGCACAAGGGCTGGCGCAAGACGGCTACCGCATCGTGATGAATTGCCGCGAGCATGCCGGCCAGACGGTGTTCCATCTCCATCTGCATTTGCTGGCCGGTGCGCCGCTGGGCCGCTTCGGCACGCCTTGACGCGTCGTCGGATCGCGCGTTGCGCGCAAGCCGCGTCATGCAGCGATCGTCGTGCACAAACAAAAACGCCGCTCCCTGCGAGCGGCGTTTTTGCGAGTAACCCAGCTCAGCGGCGCATTACCACCAGCCGCGGCCCCAGCCCCAACCGCCGCCCCAGCGCGGGCCCCACGGGTCGCCCCACGGGCCATACGGGTAAGCCGGCACGACTTCCACGTCGCGCACGACCGGCCACAGGTAGACCACGTCGGCATTGACCTTGGGCAGCTTGTAGTCGTATTCGCCGATCTTAGTGGTTTCGTAGCCTTCGATCTTGCCGATGAAGGTCACTTCGCGCCCCGGCTCGAACACCGCCGGATCGTAGAAGCCCGAGCGGCAGGCCAGGAAGCGGCCATCGCTGGCATCCACGGCATTACGGTCGGGGCGACCGCTGGCATTGAGCGGGCGCGAGATCAGCTCGAAGCAGGTCTGGCCCTGGCCAGGCGTGGTCTTGATGATCTTGCCACCCCAGCGCACGGACGTGCCGACCTGGGCGCTGGCAGTTGAATCACTCGGACTGACCGCGGGGAACTGGCCCTGCAGCGGCTTGGGTGCGGTGGCGCAGGCTGCGAGCCCGAGCACAGCGATAAGAGGAACAAGAAAACGGGTACTCATGAGGAAGCTCCGGTTCGCGGGCGATGCTGCAGCAAGTCTTTCAAGAGAGTGGCGCTGTCCGAATCAGCGCCAGCGTATCGCGCGGCAGCGAAACGTTGGCTGAGTGCCAACAGTGCCGTATTCGGGTGTGAGCGGGCGACACGTTGCGCCCACACACCGGCCGGTTCGTGCGGTTCACGGGCAAGGCCGAGCTTGCGGTAGCGGCGGCTCAGCCGGTGCCAGGCGCGCAGCAACGGGTCGCGCTCACGTTCGCCACGTGCCAGCAGCCAGCCCATCCACGCTAGCGCGCTTACCGCGAACACGCCGAAGATGGCGGCCAGCTGCGAGGTGTCCAGGCGATCGATGCCCAAGGGTTGCAGCAGCCGTTGCTGACGGTCGGCATCGAAGGACAGCACTAGCTCGTTCCAGCCGCGCCGCAGCCAGTCGCTGACCTGGCCCAGGCTGGCCCATGTGCCGAGGTCGGCGAAGTCGTTGCCGCCGCCGGCTTGCAGGCGATCTTCGAGGGTGTCGTAGATGCGTTCCGGCGCCACTGCGGCGGTGGGGTCCACGCGAACCCAGCCACGCCCGGCCAGCCAGACTTCGGTCCAGGCGTGCGCGTCCATGCGGCGTACCACCCAGTAATTGCCCAACCGGTTGTAGGTGCCGCCGGCATACCCGGTCACCACGCGCGCCGGGATGCCGGCCGCGCGCATCAGCACCACGAACGAGGAGCTGAAGTGTTCGCAGAAACCGGCCTTTTGCTGAAACAGGAACTCGTCGACGCTGTTGCGGCCGAGCAGCGGCGTGTCCAGCGTGTAGGCGAATTCTCGGGTGATCCACTGCAGTGCGCGCTGCACCACCGCATCGTCGTTGTTGCCGGCCTCGCCACGCCATTGCCGTGCCAGCGTCAGCGTACGCGGATTGAAACCGGGCGGCAGGGCAAGTGCACGCTTGCGCAACTGGTCGGGCAGGTCGGTATCGAAGCGCGTTGGCGGTGCCGATTGCAGGTCCCAGCGCGTCAGTGCGCTCAACGGCCGTTGCGCGAACAGTTCGTAGTCCGGCGATAACTCGGCGTTGGGCACGCCCTGGGTAGGCAGATCCAGCGACACCAGCTGGCGGCGATCGGTGGGCTCGTAATCCAGGCGATAACGGTAGGTTTGCGGACCTGCGGTGACCGAAGCGGGCTGACCGCGGCCGGTCCAGCGCGCGCGCTGCCAGGTGCGGCCGTCGAAGTCCCACATCACCGGGCCGCGCCAGTAGCGCTGTTGCGGCGGCGGCGCCTTGCCGGCGAATTGCACGCGCAAGGCCGGGCTGTCGTCGGCCATCAGGTCGATCCATTCGCCCGGCGACATGTTGTCCGACAGGCCAGGCCGGGATAGCGCGCGCTCGGGCACGCCCCACAGCGGCGCACTCAGCCGCGGCAGCAACCAGAACGTGGCCAGCGCCAGCGGCACGCCGATGGCAACCAGCTTGCCCATACTGCGCAATTGCAGGCGCAGGGCCGGCGTGGCGGCGTGGTGTTCTTCGTCGGCCAGCCGCTGCATGCTCAGCAAGGCGCTGACCACCGCCAACAATGCCAGGCCCATCGTTGCCGGGCCCTGGTCGAGCAGAAAGGCGGCAAACGGTGCGAACAACGCAAAACCCAACAGGCTGCGGGCATCGCGCAAGGTGCGCAGTTCGGAGGCCTTGATCGCCAGCATCGATGCCAGCACCGCGCAGCCGGTATCGCGGCCAAAGCGCATGCCGATCTGCCAATACACCGCTGCCAGCATTGCGATCACCAACAACAGCCGCACCGGCGCCATCAAGGTGCCGCGCCAGCTCAGCACGCCGACCAGCACCGCCGCCACCGCGACAGTGGCCGCAAGCAGGCCGGGCAACTGCAACAGCAGCGGGGTCAAGGCCAGCCAACTGGTGGCCAGTACCCAGGCGCGGCTGGCCTGGCTGATCGGGGGCGAGGGCTCAGTCATGCGGAAGCAGGGCCAGGGCGCGTTGGCACAGGTGGTGGTGCGAAGGTCCTTGCGCGGGACCTAACGGTGGCTGGCCAGGCAACAGCAGGCGATACCGGCGCCCGTCGCGCTCGGCCAGGTTGACCCAGCGGGCAAGGCGCGCAATGCGGCGCTCGTACGGCAGCGCGCTGAGCGCCCGCCAGTCCAGCGTGACGTCGATTCCCAGCGGCTGTTCGTATTCGCGCACCAAGAGGGTGTCGCGCCGTGCCGAGTGTTTCCAGGAAATCGTGCGCGGAGCGTCGCCAGCGCGATACGGGCGCAGCTGGTGCAGCTCTTCGCCTTGCGCATGCAGACGCGTCTTGTTGGGCGAGCCCGTCCCCTCGGGCAACGCCGGACCCTGTTCTTCGGGCCGGGGGTAGGCCAGCAACGGCGTTTCCGGCCATACCCACGACCAGGCGCGCACCAGGCCCAGCGGCTGGGTGCTGGACAGGCGGATGCGCTCGATATCCTGCCAGCCGCGGCGCTCGGTCGGCACCAGCAGGTCGATCTCGGCCATGTCGTGCTCGATCAACGCACAGAAGCCGCTGCTGTCCAGATGATCCAGCCGCAGCCCGCGTCGTAAGCGGGTATCGCGACGCGCCAGCGACACCCGCATGCGCAGCGGTTCGCCGGCGACCACCGGTTCGGCCGAGACCGCTTCGATACGCAGTGCCGATAGCTGCAGGTGCGCCATGATGCTGCTGGCGATCCCGGCCGTGGCCAGCAACAGCGCGAGCAGCAGCGCCGGATTGTTGTTGTAGTTCAGTGCGCCGAGCAGCATCGCCAGCAGTAACGCCGTGACGAACAGCCCGAAGCGGGTCGGCAACACATAGATGCGCCGCCGATCCAGCACGATCGGCAAGCCCTCCGCGCCCCGCGGCCGCGCCAGCAGGCTGAGTCGGCGGACGATGCCGCGCAGGTGCGCGCGCACCAGGTCAGTCCACCGGCACGCTGTGCAGCAGCGCCTTGGCCAGTGCCGGCCCGGACGACGATTCGGCTTCCGGCACCAGCCGGTGCCCGGCCACGGCCACAAACAGCGCCTGCACGTCTTCGGGCAGCACGTGCTCGCGCCCAAGCAGCAATGCGTAGGCCTTGGCCGCGCGCAGCAAGGCGATCCCGGCGCGTGGCGACAGGCCCACGCGCACCCCGGCATGCTGGCGGCTACGCAGCAACAGGGCCTGCACATAGCCGATCAGCGCATCGCTGGCATGGATCTGGTTGACCACACCGCGCAGCGCGACCACGTCGGCGTCGCTCAGTTGCGGGGCGGCCTGGGCAATCAGTTCGCGCCGATCCGTACCCGACAGCAGCGCACGCTCGGCATCGGCGCTGGGGTAGCCCAGGCTCAGCCGCAGCAGAAAACGGTCCAGCTGCGAATCGGGCAGCGGAAAGGTGCCGGACAGATCGACCGGGTTCTGCGTGGCAATCACGAAAAACGGCTCCGGCAATGCATGCGTCACGCCATCCAGGGTCACCTGCTGCTCGGCCATTGCTTCCAGCAGCGCGCTCTGCGTACGCGGCGGGGCCCGGTTGATTTCGTCGGCCAGCAGCACGTTGGTGAACACCGGTCCGGGATGGAACTGGAACTGCCGCGAGGCGGCGTCGTAAACGGACACGCCCAGCACATCGGCCGGCAGCAGGTCGGAGGTGAACTGCACGCGCTGGAAGCCCAGCCCCAGGCTGGAGGCCATCGCGTGGGCGAGCGTGGTCTTGCCCAGGCCGGGCAGGTCCTCGATCAATAAATGTCCTCCGGACAGCAAGGCCACGAATGCCAGCCGCACTTCCTGCGCCTTGCCCAGCAGCAGCGAATTGACCTGGTCTTGCGCGCGCCGCAGCGATTGGCGCAGCGCATCGGTTAGCATTTCCGTGGAACGCAGCGGTGTCGACATCACAATTCCGTAGGTGAAAAGAAGAGTGCACAGGGCAATGCAGGGGGACCAACGCGCACATCGCACCTTCGTGATCCTGTGGACACTGGCGACAGCCGTCAAGCTGTTGATCGCCGCACGCTTGCCGCTCTTCGTTGACGAGGCCTTCTACTGGCAGGAAGGCCAGCATCTGGCGGCGGCGTATTCGGATCTGCCGGGCATGACCGCCTGGCTGGCGCGGCTGGGCGTGGAGCTGGGCGGACATCATCTGCTGGCGCTGCGGCTGCCGTTTCTGGCCATTTCCGCGCTGATTCCCTGGTTGATCGCGCATATCGCCACACGCTGGTTCGGCTCCACGATGGGGTGGCAAGCTGGCAGCCTGACCTTGCTGATGCCGCTGTCTGCAACGCTGGGCATTCTGGCCGTGCCGGATGTGCCGATGGCATTGGCGGCGGTGCTGTGCATGGATGCCGGGGCGCGCTTGTTGCGCGAGGTCGATGCCACCAGCGCGCTGGAGCTCGCCATCGGCCTGGTCATCGGCGCGCTCAGCCACTACCGCTTTGTCGGGGTGATCGGGGTGGGCTGCATCGCATTGCTGTGCATCCCGCAGGGGCGTGCGGTGTTGCGCGACCCACGCATCTGGATGGCACTGACCGTCGGCGCGGTGAGCTGGCTGCCGCTGCTGTTCTGGAATACCGACCACGACGATGCCGGGTTGCGTTTTCAATTGGTCGACCGGCACCCGTGGCGGTTCCAGATCGGCGGGCTGTGGTTTGTGCTGATCCAGACGGTGGCGGTGACGCCGCTACTGGCCTGGGCGATGGTCAAGGTCGGTCTGGCCGGCACCCGCAGCGGCGGCGGCTCGCGCGCGCAGTGGCGCTATTTCGGTTTGCTCGGCGGCATTTCGACCGTGGCGATCTTCGTGCTGGGCTTCTTCAGCGATGCCGAGCGGATCAGCTTCCACTGGCCATTGCCCGGCTACCTGGCGTTGCTGGTGGCGGTGCCGGTGATCCTGATGCGCTGGCCGCATCCGCTGCGCCGCGCGGCGTGGCTCATCGCACTGCTGGGCATGCTTGGCGCATACGGCTACTACCTGGCGGTGTCGGTGCCGTCGATCCGCGCGCATGCCGCTGGCGAAAAGTACTACCCGCGCAACTTCGCCGGCTGGAACGATCTGGCCCATGCGGTCAAATCCCGATTGGCGCAGATGCCGCCAGGCACACGCGTGTTGGCAGAAAATTTCAAGGTTGGCGCCGAGCTCGGCTTCCAATTGCACGACGCCAAGATCGAGGTGCTGCCTGCCACGTTGAACGACAAGCACGGGCGCAGCGCGCAGCTGCAGCAGTGGGGCCTGCTCAGCGATGGCACGCGCACCGGACCACGGCTGCTGGTGCTCTCACCCAGCGATCAGCGCTATCGCGAGCTGTTGAAGCGCTACCACGCCATCTGCGACATGGTCGGCCCGCTGCCGCCGCCCACCGTGGTGTCCACCGATCACGGCTATCAGCGCTTTCTGCTGTTCGCACTGCCTGCGCAACGCCAGCCGGGCCCGTGCGTGGCCCCGTCGATGGCCTGGATCGATGCGCCGCTGCCGAAGGTCTCGGTGTCCGGCAAGTTTGAGGTGCGCGGCTGGGCCTTCAAGGATGGCGTCGGGCTGGCGAATGTCGAGCTGCTGCTCGACGGTCGCCCGGTCGCGCAGGCTACGTACGGCACGCCGCTCGATGTGCGCCCATATTGGAAAATCTCCAACGACCCACAGCACCCCAACGTCGGCTTCACCGCCACGCTCGACACCCACGCCTTGCCGCCCGGCACGCATTGGTTGGGGCTACGCCTGCACGGCCGCGACGGCAGCGTGGAAGATTGGTGGGAGCAACCACTTATTTACTGTCAGAAATGATGCCCAGTTGCACCGATCGAGCGCCCGTTAGAGCGGTCGGCAAGAGTCGCCACGCTGTTCAAGCAAACTTCTACGTTGTCCTGTTTCTCGGGCCGGAGACGTAGGCTGTGGGTGAGGAGTGTTACAAATCGATCAGAGATACTGAGCGAAAACGTTTGGCCGCGCTGGCGGTCGCCAAGATGCACCCATCAGGCCTTGTGCTTGGCTCCCCCGTCGTGACAGGCCGGCGCTGGCCGACAAGGCAATAAAGGAAAAGCAATTGCAGCGCAAATATAGGGATTTATCCAGCGACTCCGGCCACCGGCTGGGAGCAGGCCGGGCTTGGAGCAGGCTCTCGCGCCAGTTGCTGGTTGGTGCAAAGTGGTTCTATCTCGCGGTCGGCGTGCTGGCAATGGTCGCGCTGTCGCCTAAGGTGCTCTATGCCGATCCATGGCGATTCGCAAACAACCTGCTGAGCCAGCCTTGGCCGCGCAATGTACTTGCGGTGGATAACGGACATCGTGAGGCCCTGCCCAATCTGCTGCGTCTTGCCGAGCTCAGATGGTTTGATGGAAATCAATGGCTGCAGATCTGGGCGGGTGTTGCGCTGGCTTTGCTGACAGTGTGGATGCTGCTACGTCTGGTTCGGACTGAGCGTCTGGGTGCTATGGCGTACGCCGCCGCCGGGCTGGTTTGTACGCTAAGTGTTTTCTGGCTGGGAAACGAGCGGGCACTGGCGCATGCAAATGAGTCGGTGCATGTCTATCTGATTACCACGTTTCTGGTCGGCGGTTGTTGCTTGCTCGGTCGCGGTGGCGGTTGGTGGCGTGCCGTGCTTGCGGCACTGTGCGGGCTCGCAGCGACATTCTGTTTTGGTGCGGGGATTGCCACGTTCGTTGCCTTGCTGGTGATGTTGTTGCTGCGGAGGGCGTCATGGCTCCAGTGGTGCATTGTGCTAACGGGCTTTTCTGTATCCCTGCTGCTGGTCGTGGGCTTTGGTGATGCGCACATGCAAAATGCGCGCGTCATCGCGCCACTTTCTCAGTTGGATATTGTGCTGGGTTGGCTGTCGGCGCCGTTTATCTATGCCTTGCTGCCACTGGTTGACGTGAGCGTTGCAGAAAAATTGCCGGTGGAATCATTGAGGGCAATGGCCGTTGCAATCTCACATGGGTACACATCGGTATTCGGCCCGGTCATGATCTCGGCCTGGCCGCACAGAGTGGTCGGGCTGTTGGGCGTAAGTGGGTTGATGGGCATTACCTACTCGCGCTGGCGTCAGCGGGCCGAATCGGCTGCAGAGCTGACGGCGATCTCGATGGCCTGGTTTGCGCTTGCCGTCGGAGCGGCAATCGCGTTGGCGCGAGCCGTGTATTTTCAGTCGTTTCCCGAGCAATTGCTCGCGGCGCGCTACTTGCCTTGGTCGGTCCTGTTCTGGAGCGGTCTATTGTTGTGGTCGTTCGTTCGGTATGGAAATTTGCACCCGCGCCGTGTCGCGTTGGCGGGCCTGGCGCTGGCCTGTTGCCTGGTGCCGAGCACGCTATGGATGGCGCTCCTTGCGCAGCGCATGCAGACTGCCGCCAACATGACGGCAACCGCAGCAGCGGCCGGCGTGATTGATGTCGATGCCATCCACGGAGAGACGGTTCTTGCGGAAGTTGCCGACGCGCTGCCGGTACTGAAGGCAGCAGATACGTCCATCTTCGCTTGGCCAGAAACGCGCTATCTGGAGGGCACGCAGGTCCCCACCGATCCAGTTGCCATCGACGATGTTGCTGCGACACCTGTCCGTAACCTCTTGAAAGATGCCTCGGCGGTTCGATTTGATTTCAAGGCAGAGACATCGGCATCGCGGCTGGTACTGGTATGCGATGAAGCTCCGCTAGGCATGGCAACGCGTGTGGGAGGGGCGCAGTGGGTTGGTTGGTCGGCACGCAGCGTTGCTCCCTCGTGTCTTCGTGCTTTCAAGGTAAGAAGGAGCGCCTGGTTTTAGGCTTGCCTTCGCGTCTGGTGGTTCAAGCGGTTGAATCGGTTCTGGCGCCCTGCTTGCCTGGCAGGTGAGGTCGTGCGCCCTTCTGAGTCATCGCTGTCGATCACTCAAGGCAGGTCGAATTCCGCCTCCCGTAGCAGCCGCGCCAGCGCGATCAACGGCAGGCCCACCAGGGCGGTGGGGTCCTGCGAGCGGATCGCGTCGAACAGGCTGATGCCGAGGCCTTCGCATTTGAAGCTGCCGGCGCAATCAAGGGCCGGTTCGGCGTCCAGGTAGCGTTCGATCTCGGCGGACGTCAGCGCGCGGAGCTGCACCTCGGTCAGGTCCAGCGCGTGCAGCTGGCGCTCCGGGCCGACCAGGCTGACGGCGGTATGGAAGCGCACGGTGTGGCCAGACATGGCAGTCAGCTGCATTCGGGCCCGCTCGCGCGTGCCGGGTTTGCCCAGCGGCTGGCCGTCCAGGTCGGCGACCTGATCCGAGCCGATCACCCAGGCGGCGGGGAAGCGGGCTGCCACCGCGGCGGCTTTTTCCACGGCCAGGCGGCTGGCCAGTGCGCTCGGGGATTCGCCCGGCTGCGCCTGCTCGTCGACCTCCGGCCGGACGGTGTCGAAGTCGAGTTGCAGACGGGCGAGCAGCTCACGCCGATAGACAGAGGTGGACGCGAGGATCAGGCGTGGCATCATGGCGCGCTACCGGGGTGGTCACGGGAGTCTGCCGTCCTGCGGCCCATGCGGCAATCGCATGAATGGGGTCATTTGACAGGGCTGCCGCGGGTCTTTAACATTCTGCGGCTTATGTCCGCGAACGTGCCCGAAATGCTGGATGCTTGGCGGATGGTCGCAGCGCGCAGGCGCTTCGATGGCCGCATCCCGCTATCTGCGATGACCCGCCTGCAGGGAAGCCTTGTCGATACCGATGGCGAATGTGTCTATTCGCTTCAATTCGATCAAGACCCTCTGCTCAAGGTCGCCTATGTCGAACTCAGTATCGATGTGGAGCTTCCGCTGGCCTGCCAGCGCAGCCTGCAACGCTTCCTGTATCCGGTGCAAATCAGACAGCGTCTTGGTTTGATCCGTGACGAGGCCGACGAAGCTGCATTGCCGGCCGAGTACGAAGCGTTGCTGGTACCGGAAGATGGCATGCTGCGGGCCGTCGACATGGTCGAGGACGAACTGGTGCTGTCGGTGCCAGTGGTGCCGGTGGCGCCGGGCAGCGAAGCGATCGACGCCGAATGGGTTCCGACCCAGGAAGAGCAAGACAAGGCCAGTCCGTTCGCGGCGCTGGCAGCGTTGAAGAAACAGTAACCGCCGCTGTTAAGGGCGGTAAGACAGGTCGACGCGGGCGTAGAGCGTGCTGTTCGACTCAACAGACAAGTTATCGAACTAAAGTTGGAGCAATCCCATGGCTGTGCAGAAATCCCGTGTCACCCCGTCCCGTCGCGGCCAGCGTCGTTCGCACGATGCCCTGACCGCCAAGCAGCTGTCGACCGACCCGACCAGCGGCGAGATCCATCTGCGCCACCACATCACCGCCGACGGTTACTACCGTGGCAAGAAGGTGATCGCGACCAAGTCGTCGGCCGTCCAAGAAGATTGATCCGTGACGCCCGCCGCGTTCGAAGCGGCCGGGTGACTCTCGCTTCTTCAGGAGCCGCCGGTCACCGCGGCTCTTGCAACAGGAAACAGTATGAGCAAGCGGATCTATTCCAGAATCGCGGGCACGGGTAGCTATTTGCCCGAAAAGGTGTTGACCAACGACGACATGTCGAAGATCGTCGACACCAGCGATGAATGGATCTTCTCGCGCACTGGCATCCGTGAACGTCACATCGTTGCCGACGACCAGACCACCAGCGATCTGGCGTATTTCGCCTCGCTGAAGGCGATGGAAGCGGCCGGTGTGACCGCCGAGGAGATCGATCTGATCGTCATCGGCACCACCACCCCGGACCTGATCTTTCCGTCGACCGCCTGCTTGTTGCAGGCCCGGCTGGGTAACGTCGGTTGCGGTGCGATGGACGTCAACGCTGCCTGCTCGGGCTTTGTCTACGCGCTCAGCGTGGCCGACAAGTTCGTGCGCAGTGGCGACGCCAAGACCGTGCTGGTGGTGGGCGCAGAAACCCTGACCCGCATCGTCGACTGGACCGATCGCACCACCTGCGTGCTGTTCGGCGATGGTGCCGGCGCGGTGATCCTCAAGGCCGACGAAGAAACCGGCATCCTCAGCACCCATTTGCACGCCGATGGCAGCAAGAAAGAACTGCTGTGGGACCCGGTTGGGGTCTCGGTGGGCTTCGGCGAAGGCAAGAATGGCGGCGGCGCGTTGCTGATGAAGGGCAACGACGTCTTCAAGTATGCGGTCAAGGCGCTGGACTCGGTGGTCGATGAGACCCTGGCGGCCAATGGCTTCGACAAGCACGACCTGGATTGGCTGATTCCGCATCAGGCCAACCTGCGCATCATCGAAGCCACCGCCAAGCGGCTGGAGCTGCCGATGGATCAGGTGGTCGTCACCGTGGATCGCCATGGCAATACGTCGTCTGCGTCGGTGCCGCTGGCGCTGGACGAGGCGGTGCGCTCCGGTCGCGTGCAGCGCGGCCAGTTGCTGTTGCTGGAAGCCTTCGGCGGCGGGTTTACCTGGGGCTCGGCGCTGCTGCGCTACTGACGTTTCTGCGTCCTGCGCCGAGCAGGTGCGCACGTTCACTCACGCGGATGCGTGCATGGCGGGACACTCGTCTTTCCTTGCGATGGTGGCAATCTTGCCGCCTGGGGCCTGTGTAGGTTTCCGGAGCGCTTGAATTCCGTGAAGGGTAGCGCCCGGTTTTAGGTCACGTGAGTGGCTTGATTCGCTGGATGCGACCCGTCTGCGGGCCGGTGCGTCGGACAGGCCGGCCGGCAAGTAAAGTCAGCGCATGCACCCCGCCCACGACCCCGTTTTCGTCGCCTTGCTCACTGGCAGTTACCAGCGGTTTGCAGGCCGCCCGCTGGTCGCAGATCGACAGATCGAGCCCGATTGGCTGTATCGCGATGCGCCGTTCGCCCTGCTTGCGCACGATACCGCGGCAGATCCGCGGTTTGTCTATGCGAACCAGGCTGCGCAGCGCGTATTCGGCTACAGCTGGGGCGAGTTCGTCGGCATGCCATCGAGGCTATCGGCAGAATTGCCGGAACGCGCGGAACGTCAGCGTTTGATCGATGCGGTCACCCGCGATGGCGTCGTCAGGAACTACGCGGGTGTGCGGATCGCGAAGGATGGTTCCCGCTTCCGGATCGCCGACGGTGTGGTCTGGCAACTCGTCGATGAGGACGGGGTGCTGCGTGGACAAGCGGCAACATTCCCATTGCCAGGGTAGACGAGGCGCAGGCGGCAGCACCGGATGCGCCTGGCCCTTCACTTCCTCGCCCGCCGGCCTTGCGGGCGCTGGCCGCGCCGCCTTTGCCGGCAGCGCTTTCACCATCGAACCCGAATAGCGGCGCGTCAGCGCGACGGTTGCCGTTGCGCGCGCCCGGCCCGACCAGGCCCGGTGTGCGGTTTCGCGACGTCGCGACACGGTCGCGGAGCCTTCTGCATACGCGGCAGTACAGACGCCGGGGCGATTTCGCACGTATGATCCCGGCTCGATTTTTGTAGGCAGCAACGCGTGACCGAATCCACTCTCGCCTTCGTGTTTCCCGGCCAGGGCTCGCAGTCCTTAGGCATGCTGGCCGAACTGTCCGAACTGCACCCGCAGATTCGTGAAACGTTCGCCGAAGCCTCCGAGGGCGCCGGCGTCGACTTGTGGGCATTGTCCCAGGGCGGCCCGGAAGAAATGCTCAATCGCACTGAATACACCCAGCCCGCCTTGTTGGCTGCGGGCGTGGCGGTGTGGCGTCTGTGGACTGCCCAGCGCGGGCAGCGCCCGACGCTGCTGGCGGGACACAGCCTGGGCGAATACACCGCGCTGGTCGCGGCTGGCGCCCTGTCGTTGCACGATGGTGCGCATCTGGTGCGGTTGCGCGGCCAGTTCATGCAGGCTGCGGCACCGGCGGGCGTTGGCGCGATGGCTGCGGTGCTGGGCGCCGAAGACGCCGTGGTGCAGGAGGTCTGTGACCAGGCGTCCGGTAGCGACGTGGTGGTGCCGGCCAACTTCAATTCGCCCGGTCAGATCGTGATCGGCGGCCACGCTGCGGCGGTGGATCGCGCGTTGGCGCTGCTGGCCGAGCGCGGCGTGCGCAAGGCGGTCAAGCTGGCAGTGAGCGTGCCCTCGCATACCCCGCTGATGCGCGATGCCGCCAATCAGCTTGGCGAGGCGATGGCCGGGCTGACCTGGCACGCCCCGCAGATTCCGGTGGTGCAGAACGTGGACGCGCGCGTGCATGAGGGCAACACGGCCATCCGCCAGGCCTTGGTGGAGCAGCTCTACCTGCCAGTGCAATGGACCGGCTGCGTGCAGGCGCTCGCCAGCCGGGGCATCACCCGCATTGCCGAATGCGGCCCGGGCAAGGTGCTGAGCGGGCTGATCAAGCGTATCGACAAGAGCCTGGACGCGCGGCCGCTGGCAACGCTTGCCGACTATGCCGGCGCGCTCGACGCGTGGGCGCACTGATCCAACGCCGCTGCCGGCCGTGCCGGCATCCCTCGACGTTCGCGGCCACGGTTGCGGCGTCCCCCATCGAGGAACAGCAATCATGAGCAAGCCCCTGCAGGGCGAAATCGCCCTCGTCACCGGCGCCAGTCGCGGCATCGGTGCGGCCATTGCCGATACCCTGGCCGCCCAGGGCGCCACGGTCATCGGCACCGCCACCTCGGCTTCCGGCGCCGCGGCGATCGGCGAGCGTCTGGCCGCCCACGGCGGACACGGCCGTGAGTTGAACGTCACCGACGCGACTGCAGTCGATGGCCTGATCGATGCCATCGGCAAGGAATTCGGCGCCATCTCGATCCTGGTCAACAACGCCGGCATCACCCGCGACAATCTGTTGATGCGGATGAAGGACGACGACTGGCAGGCGATCATCGACACCAACCTGACCAGCGTGTTCCGCACCTCCAAGGCGGTCATGCGCGGCATGATGAAGGCGCGCAAGGGCCGCATCATCAATATCGCCTCGGTGGTGGGCGTGACCGGTAATCCTGGCCAGACCAACTATGCCGCCGCCAAGGCCGGCATCATCGCGTTCTCCAAATCGCTGGCCAAGGAAATCGGCTCGCGCGGGGTGACCGTGAATGTGGTGGCGCCCGGTTTCATCGATACCGACATGACCAAGGCGCTGCCGGACGAGGCCAGGACCGCCTTGCTGCAGCAGATTGCGCTGGGCCATCTGGGCGAGCCGGAAGACATCGCCAATGCGGTGGCGTTTCTGGCCGGCCCGACGGCCCGCTACATCACCGGTGAGACCCTGCACGTCAACGGTGGCATGTACATGCCGTAAGCGTGCGGCGCCGGGAGGCGCTAAGTGGCTGATCGGCCGGGAGTTGTGATGCAATGCAAGGCCCGGTCGCTTCCACTACACTATCCAACGCGGCCATCGCAGCGGCGATGGCGTTTTGTGAGTCCCTCACAGGAGCACCGCACATCCGTGTGCGGGGATCCTAAAACTCGAACCACCACTACTCCAGCTGGAGCGATATCCCCAATGAGCACCATCGAAGAACGCGTCAAGAAAATCGTCGTCGAACAACTCGGCGTCAAGGAAGAGGAAGTCACCACCAGCGCATCGTTCGTCGATGATCTGGGTGCCGACTCGCTGGACACCGTCGAGCTGGTGATGGCGCTGGAAGAAGAGTTCGAGTGCGAGATCCCGGACGAAGAGGCCGAGAAGATCACCTCGGTGCAGCAGGCGATCGACTACGTCAAGGCTCACGTCAAGAGCTGATGCGTTGTTCCTGATCGTGGCGGCGTGCATCAAGCCGCTGCCGCATCAGACATTCCATGGGGCCGCTGATGCGGCCCTGTGTTTTTCAAGTGTCACCCGCAAACCCCAAGCACCGTCCGTTCCGTGGTGAGGAGATCTGCAATGAGTCGTCGTGTTGTCGTTACCGGCATGGGCATGGTGTCGCCGCTGGGCAATGATCTGGCCACCAGCTGGGATGGAATCGTCCACGGCCGCTCGGGCATTGGCCCGATCACGCAGATCGATGCCTCGCAGTTCACCACCAAGATCGCCGGTGAAATCAAGAATTTCGACCCCACGCTTTTTGTGTCCGCCAAGGACGTCAAGAAGATGGATTCGTTCATCCACTACGGTGTCGGCGCCTCATTCATGGCGCTGGACGATTCAGGCCTGGAAATCGACGAAAGCAACGCCGAACGCGTGGGCGCCATTCTCGGCTCCGGCATCGGCGGGCTGCTCGGCATCGAAGAGCAGACCATCAAATTCCATGAGGGCGGCGCGCGCAAGATTTCGCCGTTCTATGTGCCCAGCACCATCATCAACATGCTGCCCGGCCAGGTGAGCCTGATCAAAGGCCTGAAAGGCCCGACGTTCTCGGCAGTATCGGCCTGTGCCACGTCCAACCACTCGATCGGTACCGCGATGCGCATGATCCAGCACGGCGATGCCGATGTGATGCTGGCTGGCGGTGCCGAGCGCGGTTCGTCGCCCAGTTCGGTGGGCGGCTTTTGCGCCATGAAGGCGATGTCCACCCGCAACGACGACCCGACCGGCGCTTCGCGGCCGTGGGACAAGCAGCGCGATGGCTTCGTGCTGGGCGACGGTGCCGGCGTGCTGGTGCTGGAAGAGTACGAACACGCCAAGGCGCGTGGCGCGCGCATCTATGCCGAGCTGGTGGGCTTTGGCGCCAGTTCCGATGCGTTCCACATGACCGCTCCCAGCGAAGACGGCGAGGGCGCGGCGCGCAGCATGGCGGCAGCGATGCGCGATGCCAAGCTCAACCCCGAGCAGATCGGCTACCTCAACGCGCACGGCACCTCCACGCCGCTGGGCGACCTGGCCGAAACGATGGCGATGAAGCGCGCCCTGGGCGATCACGCCTACAAGACCATGGTGAGCTCGACCAAGTCGATGACCGGGCATCTGCTCGGCGCGGCCGGCGGTGTGGAAGCGATTTTCTCGGTGATGGCGCTGCACACCGGCATCATCCCGCCGACCATCAACCTGGAAGAGCCAAGCGAAGGCTGCGACCTGGATTACGTGCCGAACGTGGCGCGCGAGGTACAGGTGGATGCGGTGATGTCCAACGGCTTCGGCTTTGGCGGCACCAACGGCACGCTGGTGTTCAAGCGCGTTTGACCCTGCATATCAGTCGCGTGGCCGTCATCGGCGCGCGACCTGCCTGGCTGCTGCATGCACTGCCGGCTTGCGGGTTGATGTTCACTCCTGCGATCACCCTTTGATTCACTCCTCGCGCGCTGCGTACGGCAGCGGCGCGTCTGTATCCCACGCCATGCCGGACCGATGACGCTTACCCGATCACTGCACGCGGACATCGACCTGCTGGCGCTGCATCGGCTGTCACCGCAACGCTATCCGGCCCTGCTGGAATCCAGCGCTTCCGGCACCGAGCACGGTCGCTGGGATGTGCTGTTGCTGGCAGAGGGGCCATGCCTGCGGCTGGATCCGGACGGATGCACGCGCGATGGCGCTGGGCAAGTGCTGGAGGGCGGCTTTCTGGCGGCGCTGGATGCCGCCTGGCAGGCCGAGCGGGTGCCGCACGCGCCTGCAAGCCCCTGGCCGTTTCGCGGCGGTTGGGCGGTGCTGCTGGATTACGAACTGGCCGCGCAGGTCGAACCGATTCTGCAACTGCCGACGCGCGCCGATGGCTTGCCCACTGCGCTGGCCTTGCGCGCGCCGGCAGCGGTGCTGCGCGATCGCCTGCACGGGCACTGCGTGGCGCTGGCAGAGCCGGGCCGCGAGGAGTTGTTGCAGCAGATCGGCGAGGACATTGCTGCCTGCGCCGCACTGCCGCCGCTGCCTGCCTGGGCCGGGCCGCTTGCCGTGGACGAAGATGCTCCCGAGCGTTTCACCGCGGCGGTGGAGCGCGTGCTCGATTACCTGCGCGCCGGCGATGTGTTCCAGGCCAATATCTCGCGCGCGTGGCACGCGGCATTCGCTGCGGTGGTCGATCCGGCCGCGTTGCATGCGCGCCTGCGTGCGGCCAATCCGGCGCCGTTCGCCGGCCTGTTCGTGGCGGCCGGGCGTGCAGTGGCCAGTTCCTCGCCCGAGCGGCTGGTGTCGGTACAGGGCGATGTGGTGCAGACGCGCCCGATCGCCGGCACCCGCGCGCGGTTTGCCGGCGACGACGATGCCGCACGTATCCGTGAGCTGGTCGGGCATCCGAAAGAGCGCGCCGAGCACGTGATGCTGATCGATCTGGAACGCAACGACCTGGGCCGCCTCTGCGCGCCGGGCACCGTGGAGGTGGACGAGTTGATGTGCGTGGAGAGCTATGCCCATGTGCATCACATCGTCAGCAACGTGCGCGGGCGCCTGCGTGCCGGAGTGACGCCCGGTGAGGTGATTGCCGCGGTGTTCCCCGGCGGCACCATTACCGGTTGCCCGAAGGTGCGCTGCATGCAGGTCATCGCCGAGCTCGAACAGACCGCGCGTGGGGCCTATACCGGCGCATTCGGCTGGCTCAATCGCGACGGCGACATGGATCTGAATATTCTGATCCGCACGGCCGAGGTGGCCGGTCACCAGGTGCGGTTCCGCACCGGGGCCGGGATCGTGGTGGATTCGGATCCGCAGCGCGAGCTGGACGAAACCCGCGCCAAGGCACGGGGCGTATTGCGTGCGATCGAGCAGACATGAGCGCTTCAACGGGACATCACCGGCGCGCGGTATCCTGCGCGGCGCAGGGGCAATGACGAGGTGGGTGTGGCGGTGACTGGCAAACGCGGATGTCTGGCCGTGCTGGGCACGGCATTGCTGCTTGCAGCGCTGCTGGCGATTGCCGCCGTGGTGGCGTGGCGGCATTACCTGCACTTCGCCGATACCCCCGTGCCTGCGAGCGCGCCCAGCGTGGTGATTGCGCCCGGCGATTCGCTCAAGGCCACATTGCGCAAACTGCGCGCTGCCGGCCTGGTGCAGGGCACCGAGCTGGAGTGGCAGCTGCTGGCGCGCCAGGTCGATGCGGCCGGCAAGCTCAAGGTGGGCGAATACGCGCTATCGCCAGCGCTGTCGCCGCGGGAACTGCTGACGCGCATGCGCCAGGGACGGGTGATCCAGTACCGCTTCACGATCGTGGAAGGCTGGAACTTCCGTCAGCTGCGCGCCGCACTGGCGACCGCCACGCCGCTGCAACATTCCATCAATGCGCTGGACGATGCGGCACTGATGGCCCGCCTTGGATTTGCCAAGCAGCATCCGGAAGGGCGCTTCCTGCCGGAGACCTATGTCTACCAGCGTGGCGACAGCGACATCGATGTACTCAAGCGCGCACACGCCGCCATGGACAAAGCATTGGCACAGGCCTGGGAGCAGCGCGCCCCGAATCTGCCGCTTGCCTCGCCGGAGCAGGCATTGATTCTGGCCTCGATCATCGAGAAGGAAACGGCGCTGGCCTCCGAGCGCCCGCTCATTGCCGGGGTGTTCCTGCGCCGCTTGCAGCTGGGTATGAAGCTGCAGACCGACCCCACCGTGATCTACGGCATCGGCAGCAGCTACGACGGCAATATCCGTCGCCGCGACCTGACCACCGATACGCCGTACAACACCTATACCCGCACCGGCCTGACGCCGACGCCGATCGCCATGCCGGGGCGCGATGCGCTGCTGGCGGCGGTGCGGCCGGCGCCCGGCGAGGCGCTGTATTTCGTGGCGGTGGGCGATGGCACTGGCGCGCACGCGTTTTCGGCCACGTTGGCCGAACATAACGCAGCGGTGGCGCGCTATCTGCAGCGCCGCCGCCTGCCGAGTGCGCCGCAGACGGAGACCACGCCATGACCGCCGCATTTTCGCCCTGGCAGCAGCGCGCCTTCGACCAGACCGTGGCTGCGCTGGATGCGGGGCGGCTTGGACATGGGCTGCTGATCTGCGGCCCGGAAGGGTTGGGCAAGCGTGCCGTCGCCCTGGCCCTGGCCGAGCACGTCCTGGCCGCCTCGCCCGACCCGGCGCTGGCGCAGCGCACGCGCCAGCTGATTGCCGCCGGTACCCATCCGGACCTGCAACTGGTCTCGTTCATTCCCAATCGTACCGGCGACAAACTGCGTACCGAGATCATCATCGAGCAGGTGCGCGAGATTTCGCAGAAGCTCGCGCTGACCCCGCAGTACGGCATCGCCCAGGTGGTGATCGTCGACCCGGCCGATGCGATCAATCGCTCGGCCTGCAATGCCTTGCTCAAGACCCTGGAAGAACCGTCGCCGGGGCGCTACCTGTGGTTGATCAGCGCGCAACCGGCGCGTCTGCCGGCGACCATCCGCAGCCGTTGCCAGCGCCTGGAATTCAAGCTGCCGCCTGCGCACGAGGCACTGGCCTGGTTACTGTCGCAAGGCGTGAGCGAGCGCGCCGCGCAGGAAGCGCTGGACGCCGCGCGCGGCCACCCCGGCCTGGCCGCGCAGTGGTTGCGCGAAGACGGCCTGGCCGTGCGGCGTGCGGTCGCGCAGGATCTGGAGCAGATCGCCAGTGGCCGCGCCGGCGCAGTCGATGTCGCGCAGCGCTGGACCAGCGATGGCCAGGCCGACCAGCGCCTGCGCCATGCCGCCGATCTGGCATTGGCACAGGCATCGGCCGGCTTGACCGATCCATCGCGGTTGCACAAGCTGGCGACCTGGTTCGACGCTGCCAACCGCACCCGCGATCTGCTGCGCACCACCGTCCGCGCCGACCTGGCAGTGACGGAATTATTGCTGTCCTGGCGCGAGGGAGAGCGCCAGCCACGTTCTAGGGGAACTCGATGAGTGCAATGAATGCACGCCAAGGCATTTTGTCGCTGGCGTTGAAAGACAAGCCAGCGCTTTACAGCGCCTACATGCCGTTCGTGAAAGGCGGCGGCATCTTCGTGCCCACGCCCAAGCGCTACATGCTGGGCGACGAAGTCTTCCTGCTGCTGACTCTGCCTGACTCCAGCGAGCGCCTGCCGGTCGCCGGCAAGGTCATCTGGACCACGCCTGCCGGCGCGCAGGGCAACCGCGCCGCCGGCATCGGCGTGCAGTTCCCCGACGGCCCGGAAGGCGAGGCGGTACGCAACAAGATCGAGACGCTGCTGGCCGGATTGACCACCTCGGACAAGCCGACGCATACGATGTAAGCGCCAGGGGCACGGCAAGACGCCAGTGAGGCTCGCGGTGAAGCTGCTAGGTCATCGCGGCAGACCGGTGCGATGAAGGTGCGATCTGGCTGGCGTGAAAGAGGGCAGGTAAACAGTTGTTGACGACCGCCGCCGCTGCCCTATAATGTGCGGCTCGCGTCACCGGGCGGTTAGCTCAGCGGTAGAGCATTGCCTTCACACGGCAAGGGTCACAGGTTCGAACCCTGTACCGCCCACCATGAATTCAGAGTCAAACGAAAACCGGCGAAAGCCGGTTTTTTCGTAGTTGCAGGGCACCAACCACAGGCTTGGTGACTACGCGGCAGTCACCTTTCGATGCAGCGATACAGCCAGTCACCGCCGCCAACTCGGCGGTATGGCATGCGATCGCTGGCTTCCGCTACACGCGGGAGGCTGGGGACGCAGGGGTCCCCTTTGAGCTCATTCTCGACGGCGACGACATTGCGACCGAGCCATTTCCCGGTCTTGGGGTGAACTGGACCTTTAAGGTCTACCCAGAACAGTTGCGCGAGCGTGCGCAGGAAGTAGTTCGATATACCGCGCGTCAAGCAATCGTCGAAATCTCTGATGCCATGTGGAAGTATGCGTTGGCATCAGACCTCAAGCGGAGCTATCAAAGTGAGCCCGCCGTTGTCTTGCTGCGCGCCTTGCGCAACGCATATGCCCATCGTAGGGACGACTGGAATTTCGGGAATGCAAAGTTGCCGCTTCGGTGGCGGTAGCTGGATCTTGTTGCTGGAATGCAGGGACTGACAGTCAGCGAGATGATTTTTCTCAATGAACAACTGTTACTCATCAACGACGCGATCCATCTGCTCGATCCCGACAGCGCTTTGACGACACAGATTCATCGTTGAACTGGGCGCTGCACAGTTTGCTTGGCCTATCGACTGCCAGAGCAACTGGCTCCGGTGCTGGTATCACCATGCTTAATTGAGAACGGCGTTCGGCACTATTGGCGACAGACGCTTCATTTAAGCACTTTTCGCTAGGGCCGGTGCCTTGCGAGCTCGACAGGGACTTGCCATCCTGCAAGGCCCCGGATCGAGATGGAGTGGCGATGAAGACGCTGCTTGGAAGTGCGCTGGTTGCGACATTGCTGTTGGCCGGGTGTGCGCGCGACGTTGGTGAGCAGTACGTGGGCAAGTGGGTCAACGTGAAGTCAGAAAAGAATGTGCTGAGCATCGAGCACAATGGCGAGAGTTTCATCATTCGCGACACCCAGCCGGAGCTGTTCGGCAATGGCGTCAAGACCCGCAACCATCCGGCGCTGCTGACCAAGGGCGTGCTGCAGGTGTCCAACGGGGTCGGCACGGTCAACTACGCGATCGATGAGGCGACCGGCAAGTTGAGCACGGGCGATACCGAGTACACGCGGGTCAAGTGACGGCGAGACGCTTTTCAAAGACATGCGATGAAGGCGCGCGGCGTTGCGGCAGGCGAGTTGATCGTTTCATCGGCTCGCTGCCTCGTGTCGTTCTGAGTGCGTCCATATCGCGATCAGCGTGGCTCGGGCATTCATGCGCCGAGCGTGCATGCCATTCATTGCCGCCTGAGGGTGGAAGGCCGCGCCTCTATGTGTGGCCCGGTCAGCCGCGCGAGTTCGCGCTTGCCTTATGCACGCGATGCCCCGCCTGCGCCTGCATCCAGCGCCACAGCGTGGTGCGCGAGACGCCGAGCGCTTGCGCGGCAAGGGCGCGGTTGCCGTTGGCGCGGTCGAGCGCTGCGCGGACTGCGGTGGCAGTGAGCTGCAGGCGAGAGGTTGCCAAATCGGCAAGCTCACGCGGTGCTTCGTGGTTGCCGAAATGCGTATCGAATAATTCCGGCGCCCAGCGTTCGAGTTGCTCCAGGCTCAGGCTGTCGTGCGCTTGGGCTTTCCAGTGAATGCACAGGCGTTCGACCAGGTTGCGCAGTTCGCGTACGTTGCCGGGCCAGGTGTGCTGTTGCAGGCGTTGCAATGCCGCTGGCGATAACGGCGATGCGATGCTGCCGAGTTGCTGGAAATAATGCGCAAGCAACAACGCAATGTCGTTGCGGCGATTGCGCAACGGAGGCAGTGCGATGCGTAGCGCGGCAAGACGATAGAACAGGTCGCGGCGGAAGCGGCCTTGTTCGACCAACTGCTGCAGGTCCTGCAGGCTGGCGGCGACCACGCGCACGTCGATCGCAACGGGCACCGTTGCGCCGACACGCACTACTTCACGTTCTTCCAGGACGCGCAGTAGCCGGGTCTGCAACGGCACGGGCAATTCGCCGATTTCGTCGAGGAACAGCGTGCCGTCCTGCGCAGCTTCGATCAGGCCGGTGTGGCCGCCGCGACGTGCGCCGGTGAAGGCGCCGTCGCTGTAGCCGAACAGTTCCGCCTCCAGCAACGATTCGCTGATGGCGCCACAGTTGATCGCCACGAAACGGCCGCGGCGGCGACTGCCGGCATGCAGTTGTCGTGCGACCAGTTCCTTGCCGGTGCCGGTGTCCCCGCTGATCAACACGGTGCCGGTATGCGGTGCGTAGAGCTGCACCAGCTCGCGCGCGCGCCGCATTGCGCCGTCTTCGCCCAGCAGGGCGTCGGCGCGTCGTGCGCGGCGCGGGGCGGCACGGCCGGCGACGCGATCGATGCCTGGAGCGGTGCCCAGCGCGATGGCCTGTTCCAGCGCATGACGCACCGAATCGGCCGAATACAGCAGCACTCCAGGCAGCCCGGCCTGCTCGGCGAAATCGATCGCCATGCCGGTGCCGACAATGACCTGGATGCCGCTGGCGCGCAGATCGGCAATGCAGTCGCGTGCGTCTTCGGCGGTGACGAAACGGCGGTGTTCGATCTCCAGATCGAAGCTGTGCTGAAACGCGCGGAACGACGGCACATCGGTGGCGTGGGTGACCACGCCGATGCGTGGCGCAATGCGGCGCGCACGCGCCAGCGCTTCCATCAGATCGAACCCGGTGGCCTGGATGGGCGCCAAGGGCAGCGCGAGCCGGCTGCGCAGGTACGCCGCATTGGATCCGCCGGCCACCAGCGCGTCGCAGCGCTCGCGGCGCAGGCGCTGGCCGATGACCTCGACCGCTTCGGCAAAGCCGAGGTTGATCTGCTCGATGCGCGCGCGCTGGTCGAACTCGGGGATGACATCGGCCAGCAGGCCGGTCAGGCGCGAGACGCTGACGGTCCAGATGATGGGCAAGGAGGCGTCTGCGGTTTCCGGAGGGGCAGGGGGGCGCATGACGGTGTCGCGTTTCAATGATGTTTCATAGTAGATCAGCCGTTGCATTTTTGCAACAATTGGCGCGTGGGATTGTCATCAAATCAACGACTTGTACTTGGCATGGTGCTTGCGCCTGCACGGTGATCCCATCCAAGGAACCGCCATGACGTCCTCGTCCACTCCCTCTGCTGGCACGCGGTTTCGCGCTGCACTGGCTGCCGAATCGCCGCTGCAGGTGATCGGCGCGATCAATGCCAACCATGCGCTGCTGGCCCAGCGCGCCGGCTATCGGGCCCTCTACCTGTCCGGCGGCGGCGTGGCGGCCGGGTCCTTGGGGTTGCCGGACCTGGGCATCAATACGCTGGAAGACGTATTGATCGACGTGCGCCGCATCACCGACGTGTGCGAGCTGCCGCTGCTGGTGGACGTGGACACCGGCTTCGGGCCGAGCGCGTTCAATATCGAGCGCACCATCAAGTCGCTGATCAAGGCCGGCGCGGGCGGTTGCCATATCGAAGACCAGGTGGGCGCCAAGCGCTGCGGTCACCGGCCGGGCAAGGAGATCGTGAGCCAGGGCGAGATGGTGGATCGGGTCAAGGCCGCGGCCGATGCCAAGACCGATGCGGCGTTCTTCCTGATTGCGCGCACCGATGCAATCCAGATGGAAGGCGTGGATGCGGCGATCGAACGTGCCATCGCCTGCGTGGAAGCGGGTGCGGACGGCATCTTCGCCGAAGCTGCCTACGACCTGGACACCTATAAGCGCTTCGTCGATGCGGTAGGCGTGCCGGTGCTGGCCAACATTACCGAGTTCGGCAAGACCCCGTTGTTTACGCGCGACCAGCTGGCGCAGGCTGGCGTGGCGATCCAGCTGTTTCCGCTGTCGGCATTTCGCGCAGCCAACAAGGCGGCCGAGGCGGTCTATGCCGCGATTCGGCGCGACGGTCATCAGCAGGGCGTGCTGGACAGCATGCAGACGCGCGAAGAGCTGTACGAGCGCATCGGCTATCACGATTACGAGCAGCGCCTGGATGCGTTGTTTGCGCGCAAAGGCGCATGATTGCGCGCTGCTGATCATCTCATTGCCACCTCGCACGCCATACCGCGACACCACACAGTTTGGGAGCTCATCGCATGAACGACACTGCTATTGCTGGTTTCAAGCCGAAAAAGTCCGTTGCCCTGTCCGGCACTGCCGCCGGTAACACGGCCCTGTGCACGGTGGGGCGCAGCGGTAACGATCTGCATTACCGCGGTTACGACATTCTCGATCTGGCCACCACCAGCGAGTTCGAAGAAATCGCGTACCTGCTGGTGCACGGCAAGCTGCCCAACAGCGGCGAGCTGCGCGGTTACAAGGCCAAGCTGCGCTCGCTGCGCGGTGTGCCGGCAGCGGTGAAAACTGCGCTGGAACAGTTGCCGCCGTCGGCGCATCCGATGGATGTGATGCGCACCGGCGTGTCGGTGCTGGGCTGCCTGCAGCCGGAAAAAGACGACCATAACCACCCGGGTGCGCGCGACATCGCCGACAAACTGATGGCCTCACTCGGTTCGATGCTGCTGTACTGGTATCACTACAGCCACAACGGCAAGCGCATCGAGGTGGAGACCGACGACGATTCCATCGGCGGCCATTTCCTGCACCTGCTGCACGGCTTTGCCCCCAAGGATTCGTGGGTGCGCGCGATGCATACCAGCCTGATCCTGTATGCCGAGCACGAATTCAATGCATCCACCTTTGCGAGCCGCGTGATTGCCGGGACCGGCAGCGATATGTACAGCGCCATCGCCGGCGGCATCGGTGCGCTGCGTGGCCCCAAGCATGGCGGCGCCAACGAAGTGGCGTTCGAAGTGCAGAAGCGCTACGACACCCCGGACGAAGCAGAAGCCGATATCAAGGCGCGGGTGGAACGCAAGGAAGTGGTGATTGGCTTTGGACATCCGGTGTACACGGTGTCGGACCCGCGCAACAAGGTGATCAAGGAGGTGGCGCGCGAGCTGTCCGATGAGCAGGGCAGCCGCAAGATGTACGACATCGCCGAGCGTCTGGAGAGCGTCATGTGGGACATCAAGAAGATGTTCCCGAACCTGGATTGGTTCAGTGCGGTGAGCTACCACATGATGGGCGTGCCGACGGCGATGTTCACCCCCTTGTTCGTGCTGGCGCGCACAGCCGGCTGGAGCGCGCACATCATCGAGCAGCGCATGGACGGCAAGATCATTCGCCCCTCGGCCAATTACACCGGGCCGGAAGATCAGGTGTTCGTGCCGCTGGATCAGCGCAGCTGAGGACGCTTTGCGCAGCCGCTGATTTCTGGGTTTCGGTCGCCTTCGATGAAGGCGATCGGACCTCGCAAGCCAGGTCAGCAGCAAGACTTGCAAACCTCTGCAACGCCAAGTTCGATTCCCGATCCCCGATTTCCCCCCGCCTGCTTCGATATCGCCAGCCATGAATAGCCAGTACCGCAAGCCCTTGCCGGGCACCTCGTTGGATTACTTCGATGCACGCGCCGCCGTCGATGCGCTGCAGCCCGGTGCGTATGCAACCTTGCCATACACCGCACGCGTGCATGCCGAGAACCTGGTGCGGCGGGCAGAGCCACAACTGCTGGAGGCGTACCTGCGGCAATTGATCGAGCGCAAGCGCGATCTGGATTTCCCGTGGTTTCCGGCACGGGTGGTGTGTCACGACATCCTGGGTCAGACCGCGCTGGTGGATCTTGCGGGCTTGCGCGATGCCATTGCCGAGCAGGGCGGCGACCCGGCACAGGTCAATCCGGTGGTGCCGGTGCAGTTGATCGTGGATCACTCGCTGGCGGTGGAATACGCCGGCTTCGACAAGCAGGCGTTCGCCAAGAATCGCAGCGTGGAAGATCGTCGTAATGCCGATCGCTTCCACTTCATCGAATGGACCAAGCGTGCGTTCGAGAACATGGAAGTGATTCCGCCAGGCAACGGGATCATGCACCAGATCAATCTGGAGAAGATGTCGCCGGTGATCTACACGCTGGACGGGGTGGCGTTTCCGGATACGTGCGTGGGCACCGACAGCCATACGCCGCACGTGGATGCGCTGGGCGTGATCGCGGTTGGCGTTGGCGGGTTGGAAGCGGAGAACGTGATGCTGGGGCGCGCCTCGTGGATGCGCCTGCCGGACATCGTCGGCGTGGAATTGACCGGCCGGCCGGCGCCGGGCATCACCGCCACCGACATCGTGCTGGCATTGACCGAATTCTTGCGCGCGCAGCGCGTGGTCGGCGCGTATCTCGAGTTTTATGGCGATGGTGCACGCGCACTGACCATCGGCGACCGCGCGACCATTTCCAACATGACACCGGAATTCGGTGCGACGGCGGCGATGTTCTACATCGACCAGCAAACCATCGATTACCTGCGCTTGACCGGTCGCGACGATGCGCAGGTCGCGTTGGTGGAGACCTATGCGCGGCATACCGGCCTATGGGCGGACGATCTGGCCACCGCGCAGTACGAACGCGTGCTGCAGTTCGATCTGGCCAGCGTGGTACGCAACATGGCCGGGCCGTCCAATCCGCACAAACGCGTGGCCACTACCGAGCTGGCGGATCGTGGGATTGCCGGTGCGTGGGGGCAGGTGCCGGGGCAGATGCCCGATGGCGCCGTGATCATCGCAGCGATCACCTCGTGCACCAATACCTCCAACCCGCGCAATGTCATCGCTGCCGGCTTGCTGGCGCGCAACGCCAATGCACGCGGATTGACCCGCAAGCCGTGGGTGAAGAGCTCGCTGGCGCCGGGGTCCAAGGCCGTGCAGCTGTACCTGGAAGAGGCCGGTTTACTGGGCGAGCTGGAGCAGTTGGGCTTCGGCATCGTGGCGTTTGCCTGCACCACCTGCAATGGCATGAGCGGGGCGCTGGATCCTGCGATCCAGCAGGAAATCATCGATCGCGATCTGTATGCCACAGCGGTGCTTTCGGGCAACCGCAATTTCGATGGGCGCATCCATCCGTATGCCAAGCAGGCGTTCCTCGCCTCGCCGCCGCTGGTGATTGCCTACGCCATTGCCGGCACGGTGCGCTTCGATATCGAGAAGGATGTGTTGGGCATCGACGCCGCCGGCGTGCCGGTCACGCTCAAGGACCTGTGGCCGAGCGATGCCGAGATCGACGCGGTGGTGGCGCGCAGCGTCAAGCCGGAACACTTCCGCAGCGTATACGACCCGATGTTCAAGCGCAGCGTGGGGCAGGGGGTCAGCGTGAACCCGCTGTACGACTGGCGCCCGACCAGTACGTATATTCGGCGTCCGCCGTATTGGGAAGGCGCGTTGGCCGGTGCGCGCACGCTACGCGGCATGCGCCCGTTGGCCGTGCTGGGCGACAACATCACCACCGACCACTTGTCGCCGTCGAACGCGATCATGGCCGGCAGTGCGGCCGGGCAATACCTGGCGCAGATGGGCGTGCCGGAGGAGGACTTCAATTCCTACGCCACCCATCGCGGCGACCATCTCACCGCACAGCGCGCCACGTTCGCCAACCCCAAATTGATCAACGAAATGGCGGTGGTCGATGGGCAGGTCAAGGCCGGCTCGCTGGCGCGGCTGGAGCCGGAAGGCCAGGTGCTGCGCATGTGGGAGGCGATCGAAACCTACATGACGCGCAAGCAGCCGCTGATCGTCATCGCTGGCGCCGATTACGGGCAGGGGTCTTCGCGCGACTGGGCGGCCAAGGGCGTGCGGCTGGCCGGTGTGGAAGTGATCGTCGCCGAAGGCTTCGAGCGGATTCACCGCACCAACCTGATCGGCATGGGCGTGCTGCCGCTGGAGTTCAAGCCGGGCACCGATCGCAAGACCCTGGGCATCGATGGCAGCGAAACCTTCGACGTGGTGGGTGAGCGCACGCCCGGCGCCACGCTGACGTTGTCGATCCACCGGCGCAATGGCGAGCAACTACAGGTGCCGGTGACTTGCCGCCTGGATACTGCAGAGGAAGTGTCGATTTACGAAGCCGGTGGCGTCTTGCAGCGGTTTGCGCAGGACTTTCTTGAGGCAAACAGGGCCGCATAGGGCAGCACCATGGCCGATTCTTCGCGATTGATCTTCATGCTCAAGCCGCCACCGCAGGTGCTTGAAGCGATGGCCGGTGTCGTGGCCGCACACCGCCTGGATGCAATGCTTGCGGACGCGTACTTCGATCCAGGCAACTGGCATCAGTCGGTTTCGGATCGGTTTGAAGGGTCGGCTGCGCGTGCCGCAATGCTGCGCGCGGGCGATCGTCTCGATGCTCAGGCAGTGACGTTCTGCTTGAACAGGATCACCAGTGGCGGAACCGACCCGGTGCATTGGGCATTCCGGGCAGAGGGCACGCCATTTGCCTTCGTTGCATTGCAGGCTGCCATCGCAGCAGCCCTGCGTGCGGAAGGCCTGCATGTTGGGGGCGGACACACGCCGCACGTAACGATCAGCTATGCAGCGCCCGGTAAGCTCAACCAGCCAATCGTGCCCATCATCTGGCACGCCACCGAGGTGCTGTTGGTTGAAGGCGGTGGGCGACCGTATCGCTATGTACCCATCGGATCTTGGCCATTGCGACCTGAGGGGCTCATGCCGGAGCAGACGCAACTGCCGCTATGACCTGAGCAGCAAGGCGTGCCTGCGACTGTCATGGTGACGCTTGACCAGGCCGTACAGATGCATTAGGCAAAATCATTGACATCACGTCCGCACGTCGTTTCCAAGGAACATGCATGGCATTCGCTCCCCAACTCCGCATCCCCGCCACCTACATGCGCGGCGGTACCAGCAAAGGCGTGTTTTTCCGTCTGCAGGATCTGCCCGCGGCCGCGCAGCAACCGGGCGCTGCACGCGATGCGCTGTTGTTGCGGGTGATCGGCAGCCCGGATCCGTATGCCAAGCAGATCGATGGCATGGGCGGTGCCACTTCCAGCACCAGCAAGAGCGTGATCGTGTCGGCCAGCACGCGCGATGGGCATGATGTGGACTACCTGTTCGGGCAGGTGTCCATCGACAGCGCGTTCGTGGATTGGAGCGGCAACTGCGGCAATCTGTCGGCGGCGGTGGGACCATTCGCCATCGCCGGCGGTTTGATCGATCCCGCACGCGTGCCACGCGATGGCGTAGCCACGGTGCGCATCTGGCAGGCCAATATCGGCAAGACGATTGTGGCGCATGTGCCGATGGCCGATGGGCTGGTGCAGGAAACCGGCGACTTCGAACTGGACGGCGTGACCTTTCCTGCAGCCGAAGTGCAGCTGGAATTTCTCGACCCGGCCGACGATGCCGAAGGCGAGGGCGGGGCGATGTTTCCCACCGGCAACGTCATCGATCAACTGGAAATTCCCGGGCTGGGCACGCTCGATGCCACGCTGATCAATGCGGGCATTCCCACCATCTTCGTCAACGCGCGCGACCTGGGCTACACCGGGGCCGAGCTGCAGGACGCCATCAATGGCGACCCGCGCGCCTTGACCATGTTCGAGACATTGCGCGCGCACGGTGCGGTGCGGATGGGTTTGATTGCGAAGGTGGAAGACGCCGCGACACGGCAACACACGCCCAAGGTCGCCTTCGTGGCACCGCCGGCCGACTACACCGCGTCCAGCGGCAAGCCGGTGCACGCGGCCGAAATCGATCTGTTGGTGCGTGCGATGTCGATGGGCAAATTGCATCACGCGATGATGGGCACTGCAGCAGTGGCGATCGGCACCGCTGCAGCCGTGCCGGGCACGCTGGTCAATCTGGCTGCCGGCGGTGCGGCGCGCTCGGCGGTGCGCTTCGGGCATCCATCCGGCACCTTGCGGGTCGGCGCGCAGGCGCAGCTGGTCGAGGGCCAGTGGCAGGTGACCAAGGCGCTGATGAGCCGCAGTGCGCGGGTGTTGATGGAGGGGTGGGTCAGGGTGCCGGCGCCTGTTGCCGAGGTTGGATAGGCCTGCGCAGGGTGTTGGCGCGCGTGGATGCAGGCGACACATGCCTGGCGTGCGAGGCGCTTCATCGGTGCTGGTGTGCGAGATGTGCATCGCGTCGGTCGGGCACGCCTGGTGGCGATGCGGAGCCGGCGTCGCGCTGCCCGCATTAGCCGGATCTGCTCCGCATCGGCTCTTCCAGGCATACGCGTAGAACCCGGAACATCTGCGTTTCAGTCCGGCGTGTGTCCACGCTGGATGGTCATTCCCGATGCCATTGATCGATGTTGTTGCGCCCCCAAGTGATTGGCGCTGGCCACCACAGCGCAGTAAATGGCAGCGTGGCCAGCGTCGCTAACGAGCCTCCGTTTTCGCCATCGTGTAAAACGCACTGCCGTGTTGCATTAATTCGAACGCTATTTCGAATTCTGGAAACTTTTTCGCACGCGCCCTGCCATAATTGTGTAAATCGTGTTAATTCTGTTGCACCGCGGCACGCAGGCCGGGCCGCCCCGCCACCAGAATCCGGAGTTCTTCCCATGTCCGCCAGCCGGTCGCTCAAGATCAGCGCGCTTGCCGTTGCCGTCGTTTCCCTTCTTCCGCTCCATGCCGCTGCCCAGCAGACGCCCGGCGACGACGGCGTCGTGCGTCTGGATGCGGTCAAGGTCACGGTCGAGCGGCGTTCGGAAGACTCCAAGGACGTGCCGGTCTCCGCCTCGGTATTGCGCCCGGAGTTCCTGGACGCCATCTCCACCAGCGGTTCGGACATCCGCGTGCTGGCCGGCAAGGCGCCCAGCCTGAACATCGAATCGTCCAACGGCCGTGTGTTCCCGCGCGTGTACATCCGCGGCTACGGCAATACGGACTTCAACACCTACGCCTCGCAGCCGGTGTCGTTGATCTATGACGACGTGGTGCAGGAAAACGCCTTCCTGAAGGGCTTCCCGATCTTCGATCTGGAAGGCCTGGAAGTGCTGCGCGGCCCGCAAGGCACGCTGTTCGGCCGCAACACGCCGGCAGGCGTGGTCAAGTTCAATTCGGTCAAGCCGACCATCGGCGCCAATGACGGCTACGCCAGCCTGTCGTACGGCACCTACGGCACCATGACCCTGGAAAGCGGCCTGAGCATCGCGATGGGCGACCATTGGGCAGCGCGTCTGTCCACGCTGGGCCAGCGCCGCGACGATTGGGTGGAAAACCGCGACGGCCGCGACCTGGAAGGCTATACCGATTCGGCCGTGCGCCTGCAGCTGCTGTACCAGGCCAGCGACGACTTCAGCGCGTTGTTCAATGCGCATGCGCGCCATCTGGACGGTACCGCGCGCCTGTTCCGCGCCAACATCATCCAGCCCGGTACCAATCAGCTGGTGGATGGCTTCGATGCGGAAAAATCCTTCATCGACGGTGGCAACCGCCAGGAACTGCAGACCTACGGCGGCAGCGCCAACCTGACCTGGGACCTGGGCGACATCGCGCTGCACTCGATCACCGCCTACGAAGGGATCGGCAAGTACTACAGCCGTGGCGATATCGACGGTGGCTTCGGCGCGGTGTTTGCGCCGCCGTCGGGCCCGGGCGTGATTCCGTTCCCGGTGGAAACCGCCGGCGGCATCAAGAGCCTGGACCAGTACAGCCAGGAAGTGCGCGCCGAATCGCAGTACGACGGCCCGCTCAACTGGCAGGCCGGCCTGTACTACTTCCACGACGATGTGGAAGGCGAAAACTACACCTACAACACCCTCAGCGGCGGTGATCTGGCCAGCTATCAGCTGACCCGCCAGCGCAATACCTCCTGGGCGGCGTTCGGCTCGTTGAACTACGCGGCCACCGACCGTTTGAACCTGCGCGCCGGCATCCGCTACACCTACGACAAGAAGACCTTCGACGTGCTGGCGCTGGACCGCGTCACCCTGGTCGAACCGTCCAGCGGCGAGACCGACAACTCCAAGGTCACCGGCGATCTGGCGGCTACGTTCTCCATCAACGACGCCGTCAATGTGTACGCACGTGCCGCACGCGGTTTCCGCGGCGCCAGCTTCGGCGTGCCGTCGGGCACCGCGCCGCTGACCGTGGCCGAGCCGGAGACGGTGGATTCGTTCGAGGTCGGCATCAAGTCGGACCTGTTCGACAACCGCGCGCGCCTGAGCTTTGACATCTACGATTTCCGGGTGAAGAACCAGCAGCTCACGGCGGTGGGTGGCGCGTCCAACGACATCCGCCTGCTCAATGCCGACAAGACCAAGGCCCGCGGCGCGGAGTTCGATTTCGAAGCCTTGCTCACCCAGAACCTGCGCGTCACCGCCGGCGGCGCCTACAACTGGACCCGCATCGACGACCCGAACCTGTCGGTGGGCATCTGCCGTACCTGCACGGTCACCGACCCGATCAACGCGGCCGGCCGTGCGGTGATCGACGGCAACGACCTGCCGCAGGCAGCGAAGTGGATGGCCAACGCCACCCTGCGTTACGGCATTCCGATGGGCAACGACGGCGAGCTGTTCTTCTACACGGACTGGTCGTACCGCAGTGAAGTGAACTTCTTCCTGTACGACTCCAAGGAATTCACCGGCCAGCCGCTGGTCGAAGGTGGCGCCAAGATCGGCTACAACTGGGGCGCGGGTGCGTACGAGTTGTCGGTGTTCTGCCGCAACTGCACCAATCAGATCCGCGTGACCGGTGCGATCGACTTCAACAACCTCACCGGCTTCATCAACGACCCGCGCATCGTGGGTGCGCAGTTCCGCGCCAACTTCTGATCGGCGTTTTGGTGGAGCACTATCGAACCGCCGGCGATCATGCCGGCGGTTTTTTTATGGCAGCAGGAGTGGGCAGATGCAGCGGACCTGGCAACGCGCGTGGGTAGCGATGGCGATGTTGTGGTGCGTGGCGACAACCGCGGTGGCGCAGCAGTCGGCCGCGGCCGTGCAATCCACGCTGGCATCGGTGCAGGCCGAGAAAGTGGTGGTCTCTACCGACGTTGGCGACGATATCGACGATGCCTTCGCGTTGGGGCTATTGCTGCGTCGCCCGCAGTTGCAGGTGCTGGGCATCGCATCGACATGGGGCGACACCGCGTTGCGTGCGCAGTTGCTGCAGCGGTTGTTGCAGCAGGCCGGGCGCAGCGAGATTCCGCTGGCAGCGGGCGCGCGTACCACCAGCACCATCGCCTTCAGCCAGGCGCGCTGGGCGGCCAAGGGGCAGTTGCCGGCGGCACTGCCGGATGCGGCCGCGATGATCCTGCAGCAGGCGCGCCAGCATCCGGGCGAGGTCACCTTGCTGGTGCTGGGGCCGATGACCGATGCGGCGCTGGCGCAGCAACGTGACCCGGTCGGCTTTGCCAAGCTCAAGCGTGTGGTGGCGATGGGCGGATCGGTGCGGGTGGGTTATGGCAAGTCTGCGTATCGTCCGGCCAGTGCGCCGGCGCCGGAGTACAACATCCTGGCCGATGTGCCGGCAGCGCAGCGCGTGTTCTCATCTGGTGTGCCAATCGTGCTGTTGCCACTGGATGCCACGCAGATCACCCTGGAAGAACCCGAGCGCATCGCACTGTTTGCGCATGGCGACGGGCTGACCGATGCGCTCACGCAGCTGTACTACCAGTGGCGCAACACCGACCAGCCCTGGGCCAGTGCCACGCCCACGTTGTTCGATGTGGTGCCGGTGGCCTGGTTGCTACGCCCGGCGCTGTGCCCGACCACGCCGTTGCATCTGGACGTGGATGCGCAAGGCTATACCCGCGAAGGGGCTGGTGCGCCCAATGTGCAGGCCTGTTTGCACGTGGACAAGCCGGCGCTGATCGAGATGTACATGCGTGCGTTGTTGGAGTTGCACGGAGAATGAGGAACACAAAGAGTCATGCCTGATCCCGCGGCGAGTGCTTCTTTGCAGCTCTTTGTGATCTAGCCCAAAGCCGGGTTGGTCGACAGCGCGGTGCCCTCACCGATCACGGGACACGCCGTGAACCTGTCCGTGGGGGATCGATGGCGTCATCCATGCCGCCATCGGTCCCGCAAGCGGTGAGGGCACCGCGCTAAACAGTTGGCTGCTGACCAACTGAACGCGGGTCACTCGGCTCGCGTGCTGCCGCGGATCGATTGTTGGCATTCGATGGACGCGATGACAGAACGAGCGAGGCCCTGCAGGCAAGTCGCAGTCCAGCTGCCTGCGCCAGGCGGCATGACGTGGTTCGGCGGTCGCTCCAAGCGCGAGTACCAGACCACTGCGCTCACCGCCAGTCTGCCATCGCATCGCTCGCCAGCAGCGCACGCTTGCCGCCCATCGGCAAGCAGCCACGTCGTCGCATCGGCGCCATCAGCCAGATGCGCAGCGTCGTTATACTTGCGTTCTCACATTGCGAGTAGCACGAATGGACAGCCAGGGATCACGGATGATGCGGTCGGGCACGCGGCGGGTTGTGCTGTGGGCGGTGTTGCTGGCCGTGGCGATCGGCGCGGTGGCGTGCAAGCGCAACGAAAGCGGTCAGCTACCCGCCGCCAGTGGCGAGGCGATCAAGGCCGAAAAGCAGGCCATCACCGGTTTCGCGCTGGCGCGTGCCTATCCCGACCAGACCAGCGACGGCCTGTCGCTGGCACTGGAATTCTCGCGGCCACTGGTCGGCACGCAGGATTTCGATGCGCTGGTGCGCTTCGAAGAAAAGGTGGGCACGGGCGACAGTAGCTGGACGCTGTCCGAGGACGGCAAGACGCTGCGCTACCCGTACGTCGAAGCGGCCAAGGACTACACCGTACTGGTCGACGCCAACCTGCTGGCCGCCGACGGCAGCCGCCTGGGCAAGCCACTCAAGCAAAAGGTCTACACCGGCGAACTCAAGCCTGTGGCCGGGTTCGCTTCGCAGGGCAGCGTGCTGCCGGCGCGCGAGAGCCGTGGCCTGCCGGTGGTGTCGGTGAACGTGCCGGAAGTGGACGTCGAGTTCCTGCGCGTGCGCGAGAAGTCGCTGCCGGCGTTCTTCCAGCAGTTCCAGCGTGGCGGGCGCCGTGGCAGCTGGGATCTGGAGAGCGAATACAGCGGCAACCAGCCGTTGTCCAAGCTGGCCGACCCGGTCTACGTCAATCGCTTCATCCTTGGCGGCAAGCAGAACGAGCGTGTGCTGACCTACCTGCCGACGCAGGACATCAAGGAACTGCAGGAACCGGGTTTGTATTTCGCGGTGATGAAGCGCGCCGGCAGTTTCGAAAACGAATTCGACACCGCGTTCTTTACCGTCAGCGACATCGGCCTGCATACGCGCGCCTACAAGGACAAGTTGTTCGTGCACACCGCCTCGTTGCAGAGCGGCGAGCCGGTCAAGAACGCGGAGCTGCGCATCCTCGATGCCAAGGGCGAGTTGTTCCTGAAAGGGGCGACCGACGGTAACGGCAATGCGCTGCTCAACTACACGCTCGACGCCGGCCATGTGCTGACCGCACGCAGCAAGACCGACATTACGCTGCTGCCGTTCAACCAGCCCGCACTGGATCTGAGCGAGTTCGCCGTGGCCGGGCGCCAGGGCGCGTGGTTCGATGTGTTCGCCTGGGCCGGTCGCGATCTGTATCGCCCCGGCGAGACCATGCGCGTCTCGGCGATCCTGCGCGACAACGACGGCAAACCGACCAAGCCGCAACCGGTGTTCCTGCGCCTGAAGCAGCCGGACGGCAAGACCTTCCGCGAGACCAAACTGCTGCCGGGCGAGCAGGGCTACTTCGAATTCGCCCAGCAGATTCCGGCCGATGCACCGACCGGCCGTTGGCAGGTGGAATTTCGCACAGATCCGGCCAGCAAGGACGCCGTGCAGGGCATGACCGTGCGCGTGGAAGAGTTCCTGCCCGAGCGCATGAAGCTGGACCTGGACAGCACGCAAAAGACCTTGAGCGCCGGCCAGCCGTTCAAGCTGGTGGCCAATGCCGCGTATCTGTACGGCGCACCGGCCGCTGGCAACCGTTTCACCGCCAAGCTGGCAGTCAGTGTGGAGCAGCATCCGCTCGAAGCGTTGCCCGGCTGGTTCTTCGGCGACCCCACGCTGGAGCTGCCGCGCGAAGCCAGGGACGTGATCGACACCGAATTCGGCGGCGACGGCATCCTGCACGAAGACATCGCATTGCCGGACGAGGCCAAGCCGGTCAGCACGATTGCCGCGGTCGTCTCCGGTAGCGTGTACGAAACCGGCGGGCGCACGGTCACCCGCACCCTCAAGCGCGTGCTGTGGCCGGCCAAGGCGCTGGTCGGCGTGCGCCCGTTGTTCGACGACGCCGACGGCGCCGATGCCAATGGGACGGCGCGCTTCGAAGTGACCCGCGTGGATGCCGACGGCAAACCGCAGCCGGCCAAGGGCCTGAAGGTCACGCTGGTGCGCGAGCTGCGCGATTACCACTGGAACTACACCGACAACCACTGGGATTACGACTTCACCCGTCGCTTCGAAAACAAGGACACGCGCACGCTGGATGTGGGTAGCGTCAATGCCAAGATCGATTTCCCGGTGGAATGGGGCGAGTACCGCCTGGACGTATTCGACCCGGCGAGCGGGCTGACCACGCGTTACCCGTTCCGCGCCGGCTGGAGCTGGAACGA
This sequence comes from Xanthomonas sp. NCPPB 1062, assembly GCF_041481705.2. Taxonomy (NCBI): domain Bacteria; kingdom Pseudomonadati; phylum Pseudomonadota; class Gammaproteobacteria; order Lysobacterales; family Lysobacteraceae; genus Xanthomonas; species Xanthomonas sp. NCPPB 1062. Next base: position 1,252,363 of record NZ_CM192987.1, read on the forward strand.
TGAAAACCGTGGCCTGGATGCGCGCCCGGACAAGGTCAAGCTGGCGCTGGACAAGACCGGCTACCGTGCCGGCGACACGCTCAAGGTCACGCTGACTCCGCCGCATGCCGGCAAGGGCGTGCTGCTGGTGGAAAGCGACAAGCTGTTGTACGTGCAGGACATCGACGTCAAGCCCGGCAGCAGCTTCGAGATTCCGGTGACCGAGGCGTGGGAGCGCCACGATGTGTATGTCACCGCACTGGTCTTCCGCGGCGGCAGTGCGCCCAGCAAGATCACCCCGGCACGCGCGGTGGGCGTGGCCTATGTGCCGATGGACCGCAAGGCGCGGCGGGTGGCGGTGGGCTTGTCCGCGCCCAAGCAGATGCGGCCCGAGCAGCCGTTGCCGGTGACGGTGAGCGTGCCCGAACTGGCGGGCAAGGCCGCGCACGTGACCATTTCGGCAGTGGACGTGGGCATCCTCAACATCACCCGTTTCCCGGTGCCCGATGCCAACGCACAGTTCTTCGCGCAGCGTCGTCTGGGGACCGATGCGTACGACATCTATGGGCGGGTGATCGAAAGTTTCGAAGGCGCCAGCGGCAAGCTGAAGTTCGGCGGCGACATGGCGCTGGAAGCCTTGCCGCAGGCCAAGCGCCCGACCGCGCGCGTGCAGACGGTTGACCTGTTTTCCGGCTCGGTAAAACTCGACGCAAAGGGCAATGCGCGCGTGCAACTGCCGGTGCCGGATTTCAATGGCAGCTTGCGCGTGTCGGCGTTGGTGTACTCGGATACCCGTTACGGCAACCGCGATATGGAAACCATCGTGCGTGCGCCGATCCTGGCCGAAGCCAGCATGCCGCGCGTGATGGCACCGGGCGACCGCAGCACGGTGACGCTGGACGTGCAGAATTTCACCGGCAAGCCGGGCGAATTCAGCGTGCGTGTGGAGGGCATTGGCCCGCTCGCCATCGGCGAGGCGTCGCGCAGCGTCAAGCTCGGCGTGGACGCCAAGCAGACGCTGAGCTTCCCGCTGAGCGCCACCGAAGGCTATAGCGTGGCCAAGGTGCGCGTGCGCGTGGATGGCAATGGCTTCAAGGCCGACCGCAGCTACGAGCTGCCGGTGCGCGCCGGCTGGCCACAGGTGTTGCGGGCACAGACCCGCGTGCTCGACCCGCTGGCGCCGATCACCCTGGACAGCGGCTTTGCCGATGGCCTGATGGCCGGCTCGGTGACCGCGCGCATGGTGGTCAGCGCGTTGCCGCCGATTCCGTTCGCCAGCGCATTGCAGGGCGCGTTGGAGTATCCGTACGGCTGCGCCGAGCAGACCACCAGCAAGGGCTATGCGGCGCTGCTGCTCGACGATGCCGCCGCCAGAACGCTCGGCACCAAGGGGCTGGAGGCGGCCAAGCGCCGCGAGCGCATGGAAGGCGCGTTCGGGCGTCTGGCGTCGATGCAGATCGCCAGCGGGCATTTTTCGATGTGGGGCGACGATGGCCACGTCAATCCGGGCCTGACCCCATACATTGCCGAATTCCTGCTCGACGCCAAGGAGGCCGGTTTTGCGGTGCCCGACACGGTGCTGCAGAAGGCGCTCAATCGCCTGAGCGAAGATCTGTTGTCCGGTGGCAACGAGTTCTATGGGCAGGACCGTCGCGACAACTTGAAGTTCGCCAATCAGGCCTGGTCCGGCTACGTACTGGCACGCGTCAACCGCGCGCCGCTGGGCACGCTGCGCGCGCTGTACGACAACCAGCGCGACAAGGCGCTGACGGGCCTGTCGCTGGTGCATCTGGGCATCGCCTTGTCGCTGCAGGGCGATACCAAGCGTGGCGATGCGGCGATCAAGGCCGGGTTTGCCAAGGACAGCAGCGAGCGTCCGCCGTACTTCGGCGATTACGGCAGCGCGATCCGCGACGACGCGTTGATGATGGCGTTGCTGCACGAACGCGGTTTGTCCAAGCCCGAGTACGACACCCGCGCGGTGGCCCTGGGCCGCGCGCTGGATGCACGTCGCGCGACCGGTTGGTTGTGGCTGAGCACGCAGGAGCAAGTGGCGCTTGCGCGGTTGGGCAAGGCGTTGATGGTCGGGCAGGGCAAACAGGTGTCCGGCAGCTTGACGGTGGGCGACCAGGTACAGCAGATCGCACCGGCACGCGTGTTCGGGCGCAGTTTCGACAGTGCCGCCCTGGCGCGCGGCGTGCAGTTCGCGCCACAAGGCGAGGCGCCGATGTACGCCAGCCTGGAAGTGGCCGGCATTCCGCGCAGCGCACCGGAACCGGACACGCGCAATCTCAGCGTGGAGCGCAGCTGGTACACCACCGACGGCAAGCCGTGGACCCCGCGTCCACTCAAGGAAGGCGAAGCGTTGATCGTGCGCGTCAGCATCACTGCCAACAGCAGCATGCCCGACGCCTTGCTCACCGACCTGTTGCCGGCCGGTTTGGAAATCGAGAATTTCAATCTGGGCGATGCCAAGCAATGGGCCGACGTGGTGGTGGACGGCATCGGCATCAGCGAGCGGTCCAGCGCCGCCGACGTCAAGCACGAAGAGTTCCGCGACGACCGCTATGTGGCCGCGCTGGCGCTGTCTTCGGGCAGCAAGGCGCAGGTGTACTACCTGGTGCGTGCCGTCACCCCGGGGACCTACACGGTGCCGCCCTCGCTGGTGGAAGACATGTACCGGCCGGAGTTGCGTGGTGTGGGGCGCAGCACGCCAGCCACGATGACGGTGGTGCAGCCGTAAGGCGACGCGTTCGCCCTTCTCCCGTCGGGAGAAGGGGCCCTGCCAGGGGCGGATGAGGGGACGAGCGAAGCCTGGTGTCGTTGGCATGGCATGAGTGGCTTCGCCCGTACCCTCACCCCAACCCCTCTCCCGCAAGTAGAGGGGCTTTTGCAGGGCGCTTGCGATGTTTCCCGGTAGCCGCTGAGTGCTTGCTTCGCATGCAGCGATATCGCTGCGCCTTGTCTTTTCGGTGCGATGGTAGCGACACGCAAAGGTCATTTTTACGCTCTACGGTGGCGTGCTTTCTCATCAGCGCAGCATGATTGCTGCGCGACCTACGGGATTCCATGCAGCGCTTCGATCCGTACCGTATGCACCTGTCCGTTCTCGCTGTGGCCATCGCAGCATGCTCGCCTGGCGTGCAGGCTCAAAGTGTCGCTACCTCATCCGACTCCGCGCGCCTGGCGTCAGCGATGCGCCCAGCCGGTGCTTCATCCAACGAGAGCCAGCGACCTGTCGAGACAGCGTCAGCCCTAGGAAAACTCTCTGGCCCCGCGACCACAGCCTCGCCAAGCGAGGCACCCAACAGCGACGCACCTAGCAGAGATGCAACTGCCGCAGACATGGCCAAAACCGGCGTACAAACCCTCGATGCCATGCAGGTCACCGGCGTGCGCCGCGCCAACGCGGCTGCGGTGGAAAGCAAGCGTGCGGCCACCAATATCACCGATGTGATCAGCGCCACCGACGTGCGTGCCTTGCCCGACAGCACCATCGTTGAGGCATTGCGGCGCGTGCCGGGCTTGTCCGTCTTGCCTGCCACCGACAACGAGCATCCGCGCGATGAAGCGGCCACGCCGGTATTGCGTGGCCTGGGGCCGTCATACAACAACGTCACCATCGACGGGCTCACCATCGCCTCGCCCGGTACACCGAACGGCACGCTCGGTTCGATCACCCGCGGTGTGCGCCTGGATCTGTTGCCGGCCTCGATGGTCAGCGAATTGCAGGTGGTCAAGACCTTCACGCCCGACCTGGACCCCAACGCCACCGGCGGTGCGATCAACCTGAAAACCCGCAGCGCGTTCGAAAACGGTGGCAAGCCGTTCTTCAGCGCCGAGGCGGCGCTAGGCCACGCCAACGATGTGGGCAAGCCGCGCGATCAGGACGATCCGGGCTATCGCGTCAACGCCACCGGCAGCCGCACCTTCGGTAGCGAGCAGCAGTACGGTCTCACCGTGTCTGCCAACTATCAAACACTGAGCAGCTACACCGAAACCCATATGACCACCGACACGGTGCACTACGGGTTCTACGACAACAGCGGTGTGTTGCAGACCGGCGACAATCTCGGCAATGGCTGGGCGGTGCCGCAGCAGGATAAATACTGGTACGTGCAAGATCAGCGCGACCGTTATGGCCTCACCGGCAAGTTAGAGATGCGGCCCAGCGCGGCGCTCGAAGCCTACGCCATGGCCGGCTACTACTATTTCAAGGACGACATGGAGCGCAACGAGGTCATCATCGACCCGCGCAACCGTGGCCAGGTCTTCAATCAAACCGCAACCTCCGGCAGTTATCCCGGTGGCGACATCGAGGTGGGCTATTCGAACCAGATCGTCACCACGCGTACCAAGGTGGCGCAGCTGGGAACGATCTGGCGGCCCACCGATCGCCAACAGCTTTCCGCGCGTGGCGCGTGGTCGGATGCGACCTACGACGAGCCGATTCGCATGATCAAGTACGCTACCGGCATCACGCGTCCGGCACCGGTGCCGGTGGGCCAGACCGGCAGTGGCGTGACCATCAATGCCACGCCCAATTATGCGTTCAATTACGAAACTTCCGGCCTGGATCAACGCTTCGGCGTGTCGCCGCAAGCGTATGACGACCTGGACAATTACAGCCTGTCGTACTGGCGCCCGGACTATAAACGCACCGCGTCCGACCGCATCCTCACCGGTCGGCTCGATTACGGCTTCAATCAAGGCGAAAGCGATCAAGGCATCGGTTTTGCGGCAGGCGTGTCGTATACCACCGACAAGCCGTCCTATGAGATCTATCGCGTCGAGTATCAGCCCAATACGACGGCGCCGGCGTTCGGCCTGGCCGACGTGGTGGGCACCGGCAGGGCGCCGATGCGCTATGCCGGTTTGAACCTGCTGAGCATCGACCCGAACAAGGCCAATCGCGTGCTGGCGGCCACGCCGTTGAGCGCGTTCAACAGCACCGACCAGCAGGCCTTCAGCAACCAGGATAATTTCACGCATACCGAAAAAATCTTCGGCAGCTATGGCTTGGTCAGCTATCGCAGCGATCGCTTGAACGCGCAGGCCGGTGTGCATTTCGACAGCACCAAGCTCGACACGGTGGGCCGCCAGCGGCAGCTGGATGCGGCAACCAATCACTACGTGTACGTCGATAACCCGACCAGTGCGGATTACGACTATCTGCTGCCTTCGGCGGTGATGACCTACCACCTGACCGATGCGCTGGATCTGCGTGCCGGTGCAAGCCGCACGTTGGGCCGCCCGCCGTACGACGCCTATGCGGCGCGCACCTCCATCGGCTTTGTCAATACGACAGACGCCGGCAACCCGAATGCGCAGGGCGTCACCGTCACCATCGGCAACCCCGACATCAAGCCGCGCGTATCCAACAACCTGGACCTGTCGCTGGAATGGCGCCTTCCCGGCGATTTCGATGCGTTCGCATCCGCTGCCGTCTTCGACAAACATATCCAGGACGAGATCTTCACGCTCTCGCGCACCGATAGCTTCACCTTCGACGGCACCACGTATGCGAATGCGTTGATCAGCACACCGGCCAATGCCGCCAAGGCGCGCATCCGTGGTGTGGAGTTCAACGGCATCGTCAACACGTTAGGGCCGGTCGCGCCGTGGTTGAGCGGCGTCGGTTTCAGCGCAAACCTCGCATTGCTCGATGGCAGCCTGGACGTGCCTTACAGCGTCGGTAGCGGCAGCAGCCTGACCCAGCGCGAGCGCACGCTCGACAATCTGGTCGGTCAGCCCGATTACACCGTCAACGCAACGCTGTTCTACAACACCGGTGGGCTGGAACTGCGTGCGGCCTACAACCGGCAAGGCAAGGCGCTGCGCTCGGTCGTCAGCAATATCGACTGGCAGGACCTGTATTGGTCGCCGCGTTCGCAACTGGATTTCACCGCCACCTATGCGGTGAGCAAGCAGTTGAGCCTGATCGGCCAGGTCAGCAACATCACCCACAGCCGCATCACCAGCGTGACCGGCCCCGGGCAGAATCTGCTCAAGGACAGTTACTCGGTGCCCACCACCTATTGGGTGGGTCTGCGGTTCACGCCCACGTTGTGAGGGCAGTCGGGCAAGAGGTGGCGGAGCCTGCCATCCTGAAATCGATGCCTGCCGTCCACCCGCTTAATTTCAGCCGCGTGTGCGACGCGCGGCAACGCCGGTCCGCCGCGCTACCGTTTGCAAACATCTGCTTGGAGTTGTTCGATGACATCACGCCCCATTGCCGTCCTCGCCGCCGTGCTGTGCACAGTCGTGACCACTGCAGCAAGTGCCGCACCGACAGGCGTGGCCGCGATCCAGGCGCGCCTGACCAACCCGCAGGGCGGCCTCGTCGTGGTGGCGCACCGCGGATGTCATGCCGCCGCGCCACAGCATGGCTTCACCGAGACCGCACCGGAAAATTCGCTGGCGGCGTTGGAGCGCTGCATCGCCATCGGCGCCGATGTGATGGAAACCGATGTGCGGCGTGCCGCCGACGGCAGCCTGGTGATGCTGCATGACGCCACCGTGGACCGCACTACCGATGGCACCGGCAAGCTCTCCGAGTTGACCCTGGCCGATCTGCAGAAGCTACGCCTGCGCAGCGACGAAGGCGGTGCACAGGCACCGCTGACCGACCAGCGCGTGGTCACGCTCGAGCAGATGCTGGCCAAGGCCAAGGGGCACATCCTGCTCAACCTGGATGTCAAGGACGCGATCTACGTGCAGGTGATCGACGCGGTCGCACGCGCCGGCATGCAGCATCAGGTGATCGTCAAGGCCGAAGCCGGTATTTCTACCGCGCCACTGGCTGCGATGCCGCCCTTCAATACCGTGTACTTCTTCCCGATCCTGATCAACGCGCATGGCAATGCCGATCTTGCGGCCATTGCAACGGCACAGACGCGCAATGCGCGTCCGATGGCATTCGAGTTACCCAAGATGACTGCCGCGCAATTGCCGGCCCTGGCAGCGGTGAGCAAGGCGCACAACGTGCGGCTGATGGTCAATTCGTTATGGGAAGGCTTCATTGCCGGCTATGGCGGCGATGCGGACGCCGAGCGCGACCCTGACAAGGTCTGGGGCCGGATGTACCGCGACGGTGTGTCGATCATCCAGACCGATGCACCGGAAGCCTTGTTGCGCTACCGCGCCACGTTGGAAAAGCGCTGAGCGGAAGCGACTAGGCCGCCGTCCCAAGCGGCGGCAACCAGGTCTGGCACGGCGCGCTGTGCACCAGACAACTCGACGGACGAGACATAACGTCTACCGAAGTGCGCACGTGGGCATCGCCACCAGCTGCCGCCAATGCGTGCTGCTGCCGAAGTGCGCCGGCCGCGCCTTCGGCGTGAGCGGCTGATCATCGCAGTCACCTGCATGCGGTGGCCACAGGTAGGATCAGACGGTTGCGCGCAGGCAGGTCCGCATGTCGCTCACGGGCTGTGCCTGGCCTTGCGCCCGTCGCTTGTCCGGCTGGCTGTGCGGCTGATCGCGCTGCCGATACGCCAGGCCCGAGCCGCGTAGGAGTGGCCGAAACGCGTTTTGCCCTGCATGCTTTGCGCAATGGATGAACAGCCGCAGGCACCAACAGGGATGGACCGCACGCAGCCGCGCCCGCAAGCGCCGAACCATCAGGCCCGCAACCGACGTCGCTGGCTGCGGTGGCTGCGCTTGAGTGCGGCGGCCTTGCTGAGCGTCATGCTGCTGCTCGATCTGGCTTTTCCATTGCCGTTGCCCAAGTCCCGCGATACCTCCACGTTGGTGGTTGCGCGCGACGGCACGCCGTTGCGTGCATTCGCCGACCGTCATGGCGTATGGCGCTATCCCGCCACGCCGCAGAGCGTCTCGCCGCTGTATTTGCAGGCGCTGCTGAACTACGAAGACCGCTGGTTCTGGCGTCACCCGGGCGTCAATCCCTGGGGTCTGCTGCGTGCCGGTGGGCAGTGGATCGGGCAGGGCCACATCGTGTCCGGCGGCTCCACACTGACCATGCAGGTGGCACGCATCCTGGACCCGCATACGCGCACACCGTGGGGCAAGGCCAAGCAATTGTTGCGCGCGTTGCAGCTGGAAGCGCACCTGAGCAAGCACGAGATTCTGATGCTGTATCTGGAGCGTGCGCCCTATGGCGGCACCATCGAAGGGGTGGAGGCGGCCAGCTGGGCGTATCTGGGCAAGCCGGCCAGGGCCTTGTCGCACGCCGAGGCCGCGTTGCTGGCGGTATTGCCGCAGTCGCCCAGCCGGTTGCGCCCGGACCGTCATCCCGAAGCCGCGCAGCGCGCACGCGACAAGGTGCTCGATCGCATGGTCGAGCTGGGCGTGTGGTCGCGCGCGCAGGTGGACGATGCGCGCATCGAACCGGTGGTCACCCGCTCGCTCAAACCACCGTTGCATGCCGCGTTGCTGGCGCAGCGCCTGCACAGTGCGCAGCCGCGTGCGGCGCGTATCGTCACCACGCTGGATGTGGAATTACAGCGCACGCTGGAAGAGCGCGTGTCCACGTATTTTTCGCAGCTGCCGGAGCGCACTTCCGCGGCATTGCTGGTGGTGGACAACGCCACGATGGAGGCGCGCGCCTATGTGGGCTCGGCCAGTTTCGGCGACCGCAAGCGCCTGGGTCATGTCGACATGGTGCAGGCATGGCGCTCGCCCGGCTCCACGCTCAAGCCCTTCCTGTATGGCATGGCGCTGGACGATGGCCTGATCCATTCCGAAAGCCTGCTGGTGGATGCGCCGCAGAGCTTTGGCGACTACCGGCCCGGCAACTTCGATGCGGCGTTCAACGGCCCGGTGAGCGCGGCCACGGCGTTGCGGCTGTCGTTGAACGTACCGGCGGTGGATCTGCTTGATCGCATCGGCCCGGCGCGCTTTGCTGCGCGACTGTCCAATGCCGGGATTGCGCTGCATTTTCCCTCCGGCAGCACGCCGTCGCTGGCCTTGATACTGGGCGGCACCGGCGCACAGTTGCAGGAGTTGGTGGGCGCGTTCGCCGCGCTCAATCGCCGCGGCATTGCCGGACGCGTGCGCTATACGCCGGATGACGCGCGCATCGATCGGCGCCTGATGTCGCCGGGTGCAGCGTGGATCGTGCGCGAAATCTTGCAAAGTAATCCGCGGCCCGGCTACGGCAGCGGTACTTTCGACACTACTGCACGCCCAGGCGTGGCGTGGAAGACCGGCACCAGTTACGGCTACCGCGATGCATGGGCCATTGGCGGAACGCGGCGTTACACCGTCGGCGTCTGGGTAGGACGGCCGGACGGCACCCCGTTGCCGGGCCAATACGGTGCGGTCACCGCATTGCCGTTGATGTTCGAAGTCATCGATGCCTTGCCCCGCAGTGCTGGCGACAGTGCGCCATTGCCGATGCCGCCCTCGGTGCAGGCAATCGACATCTGCTGGCCGCTGGGCGGCGCTGCCGATCAAACGCCACCGGCTCTGTGCGCACGTCGTGCCGATGCATATGCACTCGACGGTGCGGTGCCACCCACCTTTGCCGAGCGCGATGCGCGCCTTTGGCAAAGCGGGCAGGTGCGCTTCGAGGCCGATGCGCGCAGCGGTCAGCGGTTGTCGCAGGAATGCAGCCAACCGCATGCGCGTGCACCGCGCGCGGTGGCGCGTTGGCCAGCGTTGGTCTCGCCCTGGCTCAGTACATCCGAACGCGCCGCCGCACAACTGCCGCCGTTGGCTGACGATTGCATGCCGGACGGGCGCATGACCGGTGGCGGGGTGCTACGCATCGACGGCTTGAGCGACCGCGCCACGCTTGCGCGGGCCAACGACGCCGCGCACCCGGTGCGGTTGCAGTTACGTGCGCTGGGCAGCGAGGCGCGAATCGATTGGCTGCTGGATGGCCGCTGGATTGCGCAAACCACCGGAAGACAAGGGTTTCAGCGCGATTTCGAAGAAGTGGGGTTGCACACGCTCACCGCAATGGCCAGCGATGGCGCATGGACGCAGTTGCGCTTTCGCGTGTTGCGCTGACCGGGTCGCCAACCAGGTGCGGCCGCCCCGTGCTTGGCGGCAGACCTGCTGCGCACGACAAACGTGTAGGAGCGCACCTGGGCGCGAAGAGGCCTTACCGGGAATGCGTCATCGCGCCCAGGTGCGCTCCTACAGAGGCGTTGACGAAGGCGGCGGCGTGTCGGGATCTGGCCGCCTCATGCGGTCGTTGCTCATTCGGGACGCGACCGTTTACGCGCAATCTGGCGGCACAAAAAAAGACAGACAGGGCGCTCTAGGCGCTGCCCTGTCTGTCTCATCATTGAATCGATTTCAATTCAACTCGCTGCGATCTTCATCGCAACGCAGCGCTACATCGCAGAACTCAACTCACTCGCCAATCCAGCCTTCCAGCATGTCGGCAAATTCATCGGCATGCTCTTCTTCCTGGGCCAGGATGCTTTCGAGAATGCGCTTGGTGGTGGTGTCCTTGTCGCCGATGAAGTCGATCATCTCCCGGTAGCTATCGATGGCGATGCGTTCGGCGATGAGATTTTCCTTGACCATGTCGCGCAGGTCGGTGCCTTCCTTGTATTCGGCATGCGAGCGCTTGGTCAGGGTGTCCGGATTGAGATCCGGTTCGCCGCCCAGCTGCACGATGCGCTCGGCCAGCTTGTGCGCGTGCTCTTGCTCCTGTTGCGCATGCTCCAGGAACTCGCCCTTCACTGCGTCGGCAAGCATGCCCTTGGCCATGAAATAGTGGCGGTAGTAGCGCAAGGTGCACACGTATTCGGTGGCAAGCGCGGTATTGAGCAATTCGATCACCTTCTCGCGATCGGCGTGGTAGCTCTCGGTGATGGCGCCGTCTTCGATGCTCTGGCGCGCGCGGGCGCGCAAGGTGGCAGTGTCGGTGATACCGGCGGGAGTTTTGGTGGCTGGCTGATCAGACATGGCTGGCCGTTTTCCTTCTGAGTGATGGGAGAAAGGGGTCTCAATCCGGCAGATGCTGCAGCACGTAATCGGCTGCAGAGACTTTGAATTCGCCGGGTTCTTCAACAAACAACGCCTTGACCACGGCGTCGTCTGCATACAGCGCGTAGCGGCGTGAGCGCAGGCCCATGCCCGAGCCGCTGGCGTCGATTTCAAGGCCCAGGGCGCGCGCCAGTTCGGCGTTGCCGTCGGGTAACAGGTGCAGGCCGTCGGGAATCAGCTGGCTGCGTCCCCAGGCCTGCATCACGAACGGGTCGTTGACCGCGGTGCACAACACCTCGATACCGCGCTTGCGGAATTGCTCGAAGTGTTCCACGTAGCCCGGCAGGTGCTTGGCCGAACAGGTGGGGGTAAAGGCCCCCGGTACCGCAAACAGCAGCACCTTGCGGCCTGCGAACAGGCTGTGGGTGTCGATAGCCTCGATGCCATCGCGCAGGCGCTTGAGCACGACTTCGGGAATGCGGTCACCAACGTGGATGGTCATGCGGCTAGCTCCTGTGGCTGAACGGATTCTAGAAAGGGGTAGGGGAAAAGCGCGTCAACGCGCTTGAAATCCGTGCGGCCACGCCTATCTGACGCACATGGCCGGCGCAACCGCGCACCGCGTAGTCGCCGGCCCCGTCATCAACCTGTTTGGAGGCTTTCAATGAACATCGTTCGTTATCCCCAATTTCCCACCCACGCGCTGCAGAACGAGATCAAGCATGTGTTCGATCGCTTCTTCGAGCAGAACGGTGACACCGACGAATCGGCCGTGGTGACCGCGCAGTGGGTGCCGCGCGTCGACATCAAGGAAGAGCCCAATCACTTCGTGCTGTACGCCGATTTGCCGGGCATCGACCCGAGCCAGATCGAGGTGCAGATGGACAAGGGCATCCTGTCGATCAAGGGCGAGCGCAAGAGCGAATCCAGCACCGAAACCGAGCGCTTTTCGCGCATTGAGCGCCGTCACGGCAGCTTCCATCGCCGCTTCGCGCTGCCAGACAGCGCCGATGCCGATGGCATCACGGCTGCGGGCCATAACGGCGTGCTGGAAATCCGCATTCCCAAGCGCCCGGCCGCCACGCCGCGCCGTATCCAGGTGGGCAACGGTCAGAGCACCAGCGGCAGCACGGTGCAGTAAGCGTAAGGAACGTCGCGGCGGCGCGCTGTGCAGGCGCGCGGTGTCCGCTGGGCCGGCCTGTACTGTGCGTGCAGGCTGGCCAGGCGCCCGGCAGTTTCGCATGGCACCTCATGCCATGCCGGAACTGGCCGTCGCGCGACGCTGGACCTGGAGCGAGGCCGCAGCTTCGCTCTCCGGCGACAGTCGCGCCGTAGAATAGGCGCGGTTGCCCGCCCGGCTGCGAATAGATTGGCCAACAGCTCCATGGCGTGACCGCTTGTGGACGCGGCTGGTATGCGAACCCGGCACGTACGTCCGTACGGTGCAGGGTTGCGTGCCTGCCGCGCCGCACTCGCGCTGTCCGCCGCAGCGCTGGCCGTTCGGACTGGCTCGTGGCCTCGGCTGCGGGCCGTTTTTTTTCCAGAGGTGATTAGATGGAATTCAAGGATTACTACGCAACGCTCGGCGTGGAGCCCAGTGCAGGCGATGCGGAAATCAAGACCGCCTACCGCCGGCTCGCGCGCAAATATCACCCCGACGTCAGCAAGGAAGCCGGCGCCGAAGACAAGTTCAAGGCGATCAACGAAGCCTACGAAGCGCTGCGCGACCCGGCCAAGCGCAAGGCCTACGACCAGTTGAAGGCGCAGGGATTCCGGCCGGGCGACGAGTTCCAGGCCCCGCCCAATTACGGTGGCGGGCAGGGCTTCGATTTCGAAGAGGTGTTCGGCAACGGCGGCGCCGGTGGCGGCTTCAGCGATTTCTTCGAAAGCCTGTTCGCCGGCCAGCGCGGTGGCCGTCCGCGCGGCCCGGGCGCCGGGCCCGGTGCAGGTGCAGGTGCCGGCCCGCAGGCGCGCGGCGACACCCGCGCCAAGCTTGCGGTGCCGCTGGAAGCGGTGCATTCGGGCGACAGCGTGCGCATCACCATCAATGGCAAGCAACTGGACGTGCGGGTGCCCAAGGGCGTGCAGCCCGGCCAGGTGATCCGCCTGAGCGGGCAGGGCAACGGCGGCGGCAACCTGTTGCTGGAGATCGAATACGCGGCGCATCCGCATTTCGAAGTGGACGGGCGCAACATCCTGTACACCTTGCAGGTCATGCCCTGGCAGGCGGCGCTGGGCACCACCATCAGCGTGCCCACCTTGGGCGGCTCGGTCGAATTGAAGGTGCCGGCCGACTCCGATGCCGGGCGCAAGCTGCGCCTGCGCGGCCGCGGCCTGCCGGGCACCACCCCGGGCGACCAGATCGTGGAACTGGAAATCCTCGCCCCGGCCCCGACCGACGACGCGCAGAAGAAGGCATACCGCAATCTGGCCAAGGCATTCGGCGAGACCGTGGGCTGAGCCGGTCGACGCGGGCTAGATCAGCTGTGCGCGCACGAGGGATGAGGAAGGCTAGGGTCGCCCAGCGATGCGGCCGTTGATGTCGCCCGACAGCGTCGAGTCTTGGCCGCACCCTCAGCCGGCCCCGGAGAGGGGAGCCAGCCCTCTCCCTTGGGCGAGGGGGGGCGGGGATTCGGTTGCTCCGCAACGTGATCATCAACTCGATCTGCCCCCGCGCATCGGGATCCCGCCCCATCCAGCGCCACGCGCCCCTTTCCCTGCCCCCGAAAGGGGAGTAGGCGGGGCAGCGAATCAACGCGGTGGCTCGGTAAGCCCTGTATTGAATCCAGCCTGTGCTACTGGACGTAATGGCTCCAGCGGCTCGCAAAAACAGCGCCTCGCTCCATCACCTCTGGCCTCGCTCGCAAACCTCGAACCAGCACACAACTCACCTGGCCCAGCTATCGAAAGCGCGGCCGGCGCACTACACTCGCCGCGCACACTAGGGGAAACACATGGCACGTATTTTGATCGTCGACGACTCGCCGTCGCAGCTGCTGGGGATTCAGCGCATCGTCGAGAAGCTGGGCCACGAAACCATCACCGCCACCGATGGGGCCGCCGGCGTGGAAGCGGCCAAGGAATCGCTGCCGGATCTGGTGCTGATGGACGTGGTGATGCCCAACCTCAACGGGTTCCAGGCCACGCGCACGCTCAAGCGCGAGCCCACCACCCAGCATATTCCGGTCATCCTGGTCACCACCAAGGATCAGGACACCGACCGCATGTGGGGCATGCGCCAGGGGGCCCGCGCCTACATCACCAAGCCGTTCTCCGAAGACGAACTGCTGGAAGTGATGGAGCGCGTGTTCAACCAGAAAGACGAGCCGCCGAAAGCGTAAGTGCACCGGCCAGCCGTGATCGCAGTCGGATTTCGGCAACGCAAAGGTGGGATTAGCGGGAGACGGGCCAACCCTCTCCTGCGCACTGGGGAGCCGGTGTGAGTCGGCAGCCCGGCGATGCGCAACTCGACCTCGTCGTGCACCATCGCTTGGCAACTGGACCCCTCAGCCTGCGCCGAGCTCCATCTTTTGCCAACGGGCCAGGGGAGATCAGTTGGGGTGAGGCGGTGCAGCCGTCATTGCCTGGGACAAGGTGTGGTTGAAAGAATGGGTGCCAAGGACGCAATCGCCGCTTGGCCCGCACGCGTGCGACGTCCCTCCCATCACCATCCGTGCCCGGATCCCTGCCAGCAGGCATGCGCCCGGTAAATGGTCTTCAGCCGCCCAAGACCAATCAGGTACCCGGCTGCATCCAATGGACGCGCACGCAGCGCTCGGCAGGCGCACCCGGTGCCCGGCGCCGCCACGTGCAACCTTGTCTCCAGGTCTTCAGCGCAAAGGCCCCTGCCGGTCGGCCGCTGCGTGTGTCCCCAGTCAGCCCGATCCGCCCCGCCGGCTAAACCAACAATGCATCGCACCGGGCCTTTCAAAACGGTGGGTCTGCCCCATCTAGTAGAATCGGCGAATCAAACAACATGGCGGCACTGCGGGACTGGCCCGCACAGCCCCTCGATCATGGAGCGTGCATGGCCTGGAACACACCCGGCAACAAGGGCGGAGACGGCCCGGATCCCAACCGTCGCAGGTCCTGGGGCCCGCGCGGTGGTGGCAACGGTGGCGGTTGGGGCAATCTGCCCGCTCCGTTGAAGGAGCTGTTCGATGGCGGCGTGGGGCGCTGGATCCTGGTCGCGGTGGTGCTGATGGTGCTGTTCTCCAGCTTCCAGCTCATCGGCGAGCAGCAGCGTGGCGTGGTGCTGCGCTTCGGCCAGTTCTCGCGCATCCTGCAGCCCGGCCCGAACTTCAAGCTGCCCTGGCCGATCGAGTCGGTGCGCAAGGTCAATGCCACCGAGATCAAGACCTTCAGCAACCAGGTGCCGGTGCTGACGCGCGACGAGAACATCGTCAACGTCTCGCTCAACGTGCAGTACCAGATCAGCGACCCGCGCAAATACCTGTTCGGTTCGCGCAACGCCGATCTGGTGCTGGAGCAGGCCGCGCAAAGTGCCGTGCGCGAGCAGGTGGGGCGTTCGGACCTCAATACCGTGCTCAACAATCGCGGCCCGCTGGCGATCGCGTCCAAGGACCGTCTGCAGGCGGCGCTGGATGCCTATAACACCGGCCTGGCCGTCACTGGCGTGACCCTGCCCGACGCCCGTCCGCCGGAAGAAGTGAAGCCGGCCTTCGATGAGGTCAACGGTGCCCAGCAGGTGCGCGAGCGCCTGATCAACGAAGCCCAGGCGTATGCCGCCAAGGTGGTGCCGGAAGCGCGCGGCCAGGGTGCGCGCACCCGTACCGGCGCCGAGGGCTACAAGCAGGCCACCATTTCCAAGGCCGAGGGCGACGCCGATCGCTTCACGCTGTTGCAGGCGCAGTACGCCGGCGCGCCGGAAGTCACCCGCAAGCGTCTGTGGCTGGAAACCGTGCAGAAGGTGCTGTCGGAGAACCGCAAGGTCATCGGTAGCGATGGCCGCCAGGTCATCTACGTGCCGCTACCGGCCGACGCCAGCAAGCCGGCCACGACCGGTGGCAATGCCGGCATGCCGTCGATGGTGCCCCAGGACGTGCTGTTGAATCCGCCGCAAAGCGCCAGTAGCGAGGCCATCCGCAACCCGGAGCGCGGCCCGCGCCCGACCGGCCGTGAGGGAACCGAATAATGAAGAATTCGCTAGTCATCGGCCTGATCATCGCCGTCTTGCTGACCCTGATGGGCTCGGTATTCGTTGTGCGCGAAGACCAGACCGCCATGGTGCTCAACCTGGGCCGTGTCGTGCGTGCCGACCTCAAGCCCGGCCTGCACTTCAAAATTCCGGTGGTGGAATCGGTGCGCGTGTTCGACCGCCGCTTTCAGGTACTGGACACCGCGCCGGCGCGTTACTTCACTGCCGAGCAGAAAGACGTGAGCGTGGACTTCTTCGCCATCGGCTACATCTCCGATGTGCGGGCGTTCTATCGTGCGACCGGTGGCGAGGAATCGGTGGCCAACTCGCGCCTGGCCCCGATCATCACCGATTCGCTGCGCAACCAGATCAACTCGCGCACCCTGCAACAGCTGGTTTCCGGCGACCGCAGCGAACTGATCGCCAACCAGCTCAAGGGCATCAATGGCGCCATCAAGGGCTTAGGCATGCAGATCACCGACCTGCGCATCAAGCAGATCGACCTGCCGACCGACAGCCAGGTGATCACCGACGTCTACGAGCGCATGCGCGCCCAGCGCAAGCAGGAAGCCAGCAAGCTGCGCGCCGAAGGCGAAGAGCAGGCCCTGACCATCCGCGCGCAAGCCGATCGCGAGTCCACCGTGATCGTGGCCGACGCCGAGCGCGACGCGCAGAAGCTGCGTGGTGAAGGCGATGCCGAAGCGGCCCGCATCTACGGCCAGGCCGGTTCCAAGGACCCGTCGTTCTATGCGTTCTACCGCAGCCTGGAGGCTTACCGCAGCTCCATGGCAGACGGCAACGGCGTGGTGGTGCTGGACAAGAACGACCCGTTCCTGCAGTACCTCAAGAGCGACCGTTGATCGCTCTGTCTTGAAACATCGCTCTGCCTTGAACCAAGAACGCCCGCGTCATGCGGGCGTTCTTGTATGTGCCTGTCACCGCAGGGCAGACAGACGCGCGCGCCCCATCGTAGGAGCGCACCTGGGCGCGACGGGCCTCACCGGTCGACCCCGCTGACGGCCTCTGACAGTCAGTCGCCACATGGATTCCTAGCGCAGAACACGGCAACCGCCGATATCCCGCGTGGTCCAAGGCCATCAGCATTGCGGTATGGCCAATATCGACTCTCCCGGGCATCGCGCGCTGCGCCGCGGTAGGCAGTCTTCGCCCAACAGCGCTTACCTGCTGACTACCGCGACATGGCAGCGTCGCGCCGTGTTCGCAGATTTTCTGATTGCGGCAACCGCCTGTCGAGCATTCACCAAAGCGACGCCTTGCGATGCCAGGCTGCTGGCCTGGGTGTTGATGCCTGATCATGTCCATTGGTTGTTGCAACTTGGGAGCGACACCGCATTGAGCGACGCGGTTTCACGCATGAAAGCTTGCTCAGCCCGCGCAGTGAATGCGCAGCGTCAGTCTCGTGCACCGGTCTGGAGCCGCAGCTATCACGACCATGCATTGCGCACGGACGATGATCTGCCCGCTGCGGCGCGCTACATCATTGCCAATCCGCGACGGGCCGGGCTGGTGACGCGGGCCGGGGACTATCCGTTCTGGGACGCAGTCTGGCTGTGAGACACATCTGCCGTAGGAGCGCACCTGGGCGCGATGGCTTCACCGGTAATGCCTGTCGCGCCCGGGTGCGCTCCTACGGGGTGGTTTTATCGGGGTGGTGGTTAGGGCTGCCCGTCGTGGATCGGGCGATGGCCGCTTTGGGCGGTCTGCAGGTTTGCCAAGGCTCGCTACGTTGCCGTCCCTACGACCCAATCGGGATTGTCGCTACGGTGACCCGGCAGGCTAGGGGCCTTAGGGACCCTGGTGGCCGGCAGCGCTCGGAGCACCACGCAACCGACTGCCAGCCGCAATCTGACCCGCCCCCCGATCCGCCGTCCGCCAGGGGTAGTGCAGGCCAGCGGAAACCCGGATAATGCACAAAAGCCGGCCGGGCACGCTCCAACCAGAGCACTCGGTTCGGCTTTTTCCGTGTCAGGGCTATCGCGCCGCTGCAACGCTCCCCGATGGAGCCGCGCGCAGGGTGTCGCGGCCAGCCCTGCAGCGGTCCCATCCCGCGGCCCCGATGGCCGCAGCAAAACTTAGGAGTTCACCCGTCATGGGTCAGTCAGTTGTCGTGCTCGGTGCCCAGTGGGGCGATGAAGGCAAAGGCAAGATCGTCGATCTGCTCACCGAGGAAATCGGTGCGGTGGTCCGCTTCCAGGGCGGCCACAACGCCGGCCACACGCTTGTCATCAACGGCAAGAAGACCGTCTTGCATCTGATTCCGTCCGGCATCCTGCGCGACGACGCGCTGTGCCTGATCGGCAATGGCGTGGTGATCTCCCCGGCTGCCTTGATCAAGGAAATCAGCGAGCTGGAAGACGCCGGCGTGGAAGTGCGTTCGCGCCTGAAGATCTCTCCGGCTGCGCCGTTGATCATGCCCTACCACATCGCCCTGGATCAGGCGCGCGAGAAGGCGGCCGGCGGCAAGGCCATCGGGACCACCGGTCGCGGCATCGGCCCGGCGTACGAAGACAAGGTGGCGCGTCGCGGCATCCGCATCGCCGACCTGCATTACCCGCCGCAGCTGGAAGAGCTGCTGCGCACCGCGCTGGATTACCACAACTTCGTGCTGACCAAGTACTTGGGCGTGGAAGCGGTCGATTTCCAGAAGACCTACGACGAGGCGCTGGCCTTCGGCGAGTACGTGCAGCCGATGAAGTCGGACGTGGCCGGCATCCTGCACGACCTGCGCAAGCAGGGTAAGCGCGTGCTGTTCGAGGGCGCGCAGGGTGCGTTGCTGGACATCGACCACGGCACCTATCCGTACGTCACCAGCTCCAACACCACCGTGGGCGGCGCACTGGCCGGTACCGGCGTTGGCGCCGATGCGATCGACTACGTACTCGGCATTGCCAAGGCGTATGCCACGCGCGTCGGCGGCGGCCCGTTCCCGACCGAACTGGACGATGAAGTGGGCCAGGGCATCCGCGACCGCGGTGCCGAATACGGCGCCTCCACCGGTCGCCCGCGTCGTTGCGGCTGGATGGATATCGTGGCGCTCAAGCGTGCCGTGGCCATCAACGGCATTTCCGGCCTGTGCATCACCAAGCTCGACGTGCTCGACGGCATGGAGAAGCTGAAGATCTGCATCGCCTACGAATATCACGGCAAGCGCACCGAGTACGCGCCGCTGGACGCGCAGGGCTGGGAAGAGTGCACCCCCGTGTACCTGGAGTTCCCGGGCTGGAGCGAGAACACCCACGGCATCACCGTGTGGGATGACCTGCCGCCGGCCGCCCGCGCCTACCTGCGCGCGCTGGAGGAACTGGCCGGCTGCCCCATCTCGATCGTTTCCACCGGCCCGGACCGCGACCACACCATGGTGCTGCAGGACCCGTTCGCCTGATCGGCTGATGCGTGATCGAACCGACGAAAGCCCTGCGAAAGCGGGGCTTTTGTTTGCGCAATGCCATTGCGCTGCCTGGCCACGCGCCCGGCACCTGTCTGACGGCCGCTGATGAGGTGTTGCTGGCCGCCCCCGCCTGATCGATGCGGGGCGGGTTCAGCATGGCCGTGTAGCATGCTCGCGCCAGCCGGGATTGCCTTGCCCTGGTTTGATGCATGCGTGCCCTGTCGTTGCCGTGGCTTCTCTTTGACGTGTGTGTCTTCGCCTCTGTCAGGCAGGCGCATGACTTTCGGCCGTGTGTGGTCTTGCGGGCCGGCGCCATGATGCTGGCCGCTGTACGACTTCGTTTACTTCATTACTCTTTTAGGAATGTCATGCGCCAGATCCTGGTGACTGCTATTGCGCTGGCCCTGGCCAGCACCTGCGCCGTTGCGCCGGCTCACGCTGCTGTGGCTGCACCGGAGGTGGTCAGCGCATCGGCCGCGCAGGTCACCAGCCAGTTGCCGCGCACGGCCAAGCCCACCCACTACGCGGTGGAGATCACCCCGCATGCCGACAAGATGACCTTCGACGGCAAGGTGGCCATCGACATCGTGGTGCTACAAGCCACCGACCGCATCGTGTTGCAGGCGGCCAACCTCAGCTTCGCGCGCAGTACGTTGGCGCAGCGCAAGGGGGGCAAGCCGCAGATGGCCAAGGTCAGCACCGATGAGCAGGCGCAGACCGCCACCTTCGCCTTCGACAAACCGCTGGCACCGGGCAACTACGTGTTGTCCATCGACTACAGCGGTGTGATCAATACCCAGGCCAACGGCCTGTTCGCACTGGATTACGCCACCCCGCAAGGCCAGCGCCGCGCGTTGTTCACCCAGTTCGAAAACTCCGATGCGCGCCGCTTCATCCCCTCGTGGGACGAGCCTGATTTCAAGGCCACCTTCGACCTGGCAGTCAATGCGCCGGCCGCGCAGATGGCGGTGAGCAACATGCCGGTTGCCTCGTCCAGCAATGCTGCTGGCGGCATGAAGCGCGTGGCGTTCCAGACCACGCCCAAGATGTCCACGTACCTGTTGTTCCTGAGCGTCGGCGACTTCGAGCGGGCGACGCGCAAGGCCGACAACGGCACCGAGATCGGCGTGATCGCGCAGAAGGGCAAGGTGGGCCAGGCGCAGTTCGCACTGGATTCCGGGCGCGACGTGCTGCATGAATACAACGCCTATTTCGGCATTCCATATCCGTTGCCGAAGCTGGACAACATCGCCGCACCCGGGCAAAGCCAGTTCTTCAGCGCGATGGAAAACTGGGGGGCGATCTTCACCTTCGAGTACTCGCTGCTGCTCGACCCGGCCACGTCCAACATCAACGACAAGCAGGACGTTTTCACCGTTGCCGCGCACGAGATTGCGCACCAGTGGTTCGGCAACCTGGTGACCATGGCGTGGTGGGACGACCTGTGGCTCAACGAAGGGTTCGCCAACTGGATGGAGGCGCGCACCACGCACAAGCTGCACCCGGAGTGGGATATCGACAACACCGGCGCAGCCTTCAAAAGCCGCGCGGCGATGCAGCGCGATGCGTATGTCACCACCCATCCGGTGGTGCAGCACGTCGCCACGGTGGAGCAGGCCAGCCAGGCATTCGACCAGATCACCTACGACAAGGGCGAAGCGGTGATCGCCATGCTCGAAGACTATGTGGGCGCGGACAACTGGCGCAGCGGCGTGCGCAGCTATCTCAAGCAGCACCAGTACGGCAACGCCGTCACCGATGCGCTGTGGCAGCAGATCGATGCAGTGGCACCGGGCAAGCAGTTCACCCAGGTGGCGCACGACTTCACGCTGCAGCCGGGCGTGCCGTTGATTCAGGTCAGCGCCAGCTGCACGGCCGGCACCTCGACCGTGCAGCTGAAACAAGGCGAATACACTGTCGACCGCCCCGACAAACAGCCATTGCGCTGGCATGTGCCCGTCACGGTGCGCGGCGCCAGAGGCACGCCGGTGCGCGTATTGGTGGATGGCAGCGCGCAGGTGCAGTTACCCGGCTGCGATACGCCTGTCGTGGTCAATGCCGGGCAGAAGGGCTACTTCCGCACGCTGTATGCACCGGCGCAATTCACCGCGCTCACCAAGGGATTCGACGCCTTGCCGGTGGTCGATCAGTTGGGTGTGCTGATGGATACCGCTGCGCTGGCACCGGTGGGGCTGCAGCCCGAAGCGGACCTGCTTGAGCTTACCGCCAAGGTGCCGGTCGGTGGCTCGCCGGATCTGTGGAAAGTGGTGTCCGAAACGTATTCCAACATCGATCGCCTGTTCGCGGGCGACCTCAAGGCGCAGGCCAGCTGGCGGCGCTTCGCGCGTGCGCGGCTTGCTCCCGAGTTCGCCACGCTCGGCTGGGACGAGCGCAAGGACGACAGTGCACAGACCAAGCAGCTGCGTGCCAGCCTGCTCAACAGCCTGAGCGCGCTGGACGATGCACAGGTGATTGCCGAAGCGCAGCGTCGTTTCGCTGCGTTCCAGGCCGACCCGGGCACGTTGTCGCCGGAGTTGCGTAGCACGGTGCTGCGCATCGTCGCCCGCCACGCCGACTCCGCCACCTGGGACGCATTGCATGCCATGGCGAAGAAGGAAACCTCCTCGATGCTGCGCGACCAGTCCTACGCGTTGCTCGCCTACGCCAAGGACCCGGCGTTGGCGCAGCGCGCCCTTGAACTTGCGCTCACCGCCGAGCCCGGCGCCACCACTGGCGCCAGCATGATCGGCGATGTCGCCAGCGAGCACCCGGAGCTGGCATTCGACTTCGCCTTGGCGCATCGCACCCAGGTGGACACGTTGATCGACTCCACCTCGCGCGCCCGCTATTACCCGCACCTGGCTGCAGGCTCGAACAAGCTGGAGACCATCGACAAGATCAAGGCGTATGCCGACACCTACCTGGCCCCCACCTCACGCCGCGATGCCGAAACCGCCATCAGCACAATCCAGACGCGCGTGACGTTGCGCGAGCGGCGTGTGCCGCAGATTGCAGCCTGGTTGAAAAAGCGCAAAGTCTGACGCGTTGCGTGAAGCAACAAAAAGCCCGGTAGTTTCCGGGCTTTTTGTTTGGTGCAGTGGCCACCAGTGCAGATGAAGCGGATTGGCCAGCAACAGTAGCGCAGGGATCCGGCGGGTGTGCACCGCTTGCGGGGTGACTGCCGATTTCGGTGTCTAGCGATTCCGCGCGGTGCTGCGTGCTGCATCTTTGTGAGCTGCGCCTGGCTCCGGCGCGCTGGCCGACCGGCTGCGGTTGGCTGCGTGCATCACGCCATGCGCATCGACATATTCTCGCGAACCCGATTGTCCATGTCTTGCTGCTGGCTCTGCGCCAGCGCCTGCTGCCGCTGCACGCTGGCGGTTTCCAGTTGTTGCAGCGACTGCTCAACCGGTGTGCGCACCGCCACATCGGTGGGCATGGCAGCACGCAAGTGGGCAGGGTTAAGCACCGACCGGATGACATCATGCGCATTGGTCAATCCATTGCTGGGTTCGTCGCGAACGATAGGCAACGCAGGGTCAACAGGGTATGCAAGCTCAAGCCAGCGATTGCATGTGCAATATGGCGCAAGACATGCGAAGACGATCCATCACGGCCAACAGCATCATGCGTGTGGATCACGATGCTGGCGATGCAACAGCAGCTCGCCCTGCACGTCGACGGAGGGCGCTTGCCGCCATCCGTTGCGCTACATGTCGAGCTGCAGTGGCATCAATCCAAGCGACGACGTGTCACGCCCCGAACGCACCATCGATGGTATGCATCGCGCCGGTCACAAAGCTCGCTTCCGGGCCCGCCAGCCAGGCCACCATGCCGGCCACTTCGTCGGCGCGGCCGTGGCGTTTGATCGCCATGAAGCTGTGCATCAGGTCTTTCATCGGCCCGTTTTCCGGGTTGGCATCGGTATCGATCGGGCCCGGTTGCACCACGTTGATGGTGATGCCACGCGGCCCGAAGTCGCGGGCCAGCCCGCGCGCCAGCCCTTGCAGCGCGGATTTGCTCAGCGCGTAGGACGCCATGCCGGGCAGCGGCATGCGGTCGCCGTTGACCGAGCCGATCACGATGATGCGCCCGCCGGGCGGCATCTGCCGAGCGGCCTCCACGGAGGCGTGGTAGGGCGCGTGCACGTTGATGCGGAACAGCCGGTCCACCGCGTCCGGATCCTGGTCCAGCGCATCGCCGAACAAGGCGATGCCGGAGTTGACTACCAGCACATCCAGCGGCCCACCGCGGCGCACCGTGTCGATGACCGCATCGCGATCGGCGCTGTCGGCCAGCACCGCGGTGCTGCCGGTTTCGCCGGCCAGGCGCTGCGCCGCCTCGGCGGAGCCGGCGTAGGTAAACGCCACTCGCGCGCCGTCGGCCACGAAGCGCCGCACGATGGCGGCCCCAATTCCCCGGCTGCCGCCGAGCACCAACACCGACTTGTTCTTGAACGCTGACATGCACCCACCTCGCTATTAATGTAGCGGGTAATACATAATAGATCTCGTCTGCCGTCAAGAGTTTTGTAACAATGACTACAGAAATCTCCCGGTCGCGCGGCCGGCCGCGGGCGTTCGACCCGGATCAAGCGATCGCCACCGCGCAGCAGCTGTTCCATGCGCGTGGCTACGACGCACTGAGCGTGGCCGACCTCACCGCGGCGCTGGGCATCAACCCGCCCAGTTTCTACGCCGCCTTCGGCAGCAAGGCCGGCCTGTATGCGCGCATCCTCGACCGCTACGCGCAGACCGGCGCTATTCCGCTGCCGCAGATTCTGGACGCCAACCGTCCGCTGGCCGACGCCCTGGCCGACCTACTGGAGCAGGCCGCCCGCTGCTACGCCGCAGACCCCGCCGCCACCGGCTGCCTGGTGCTGGAAGGCACGCGCAGCAACGACGCGCAGGCGCGCGAGGCGGCCTGCACCTTTCATGTCGCAGCCCAGGAGTTGATCCGCTCCCACATCGCCAAGCAGTGCCCGCACGAGGCAGACCGGCTGGCGGATTTCGTCAGCACCACCATGGCCGGGTTGTCGGCCAGCGCCCGGCATGGGCAGAGCCTGGAGCGTCTGCTGGCGAGTGCGCGGTTGGCGGGGGAGGGGATTCGGGTGGCGCTGCGGGGAATTGGGTGAGCATGTCTGGCTTTCGCCGTTGAGCGGTAGGCCCTCGTTTGGTCAGAGCGCTTAGCGAAGATCGCTTGCAAAAACAGCTGGTCCGCCGGATATTCCATATTTCGGAATATGGAATAAGGTGGGCTTGGCTGTGGAACTGAAGCCCCAGGATCTGGTGGTGCTGTACAAGCAGGTCGCGCAAGCGGGCCAGGTCTGGACGTATGCATCGCTTGGAGAAGCGCTGGGCATGAGCGCCTCCCAGGTGCATCGCAGCGTCAAGCGCGCGGTGGCATCCGGCTTGGCGCTGGAAAAAAGTCGCGGCGAGTGGGAGACGGTGCGCACGGCGCTGCACGAGTTTGCTGTCCACGGCGTGCGTTACGCCTTTCCTGCCGTCATCGGGCCGCTAAGGCGTGGCATTCCTACGGCCTTCGGCGTGCCCCCACTTTCCATTGCCATTTCCAGCTCCCCAGGGGATGCACCGGTATGGCCAAGCGCGCAGGGCACGGCCAAAGGCCCGAGCTTGTCGCCGTTGTCGGCAGGTGCGCCCAACGCTGCGCTGGCCGACCCTGCCTTGCACCAACTGCTGGCGCTGCAGGACGCCCTACGCAGCGGGCGTGCCCGCGAGCGCACGCTGGCAGGGAGCTATCTCAAACAATTGCTGAGGCTTGGCGATGCGCTCTGACGATCCTAATTTGCCGCACCTGCTTGTGATTGCGAATGCATTGGGCGAGCTTTGCGAACACGTAGTCTTCCTCGGCGGAGCAGTTGTTGGCCTGCTGGTATCCGATCCATTGGCGGAAAACGTCCGCGCCACCTATGACGTCGATGCGGTGGTCAATCTTGATTGGGCCCGATTCCGCGGTATCGAGGCGCGCGTGGAATCTCAGGGATTTGCGCGCGAGATGCGCAGCGGTGTCGTCTGCCGCTGGGTACACCAAGCGTCGGGCGTCATCTTCGACCTGATGCCAGTGGATGCCGGCGTGCTTGGCTTCTCCAACCGCTGGTACGCCCATGCTGTAGAGACGGCCCAAGTGGTGGCCTTGAGCGATCGCCTGTCCATCCGTTTGGTGACAGCGACAGCATTCGTGGCGACCAAGCTCGAAGCCTTCGCTACCCGAGGCAACAGCGACTTTCTTTCCAGTCACGACCTGGAGGACGTCCTCAATGTCGTCGATGGCCGGGCCGAGCTGGTGGAAGAGCTTGCAGTGGAGCATGCAGACCTTCGACAGTGGGTTGCCGACGTGTTTGTGGGGCTAGTGGATAACCCGGCGTTTGTGAACGCGTTGCCGGGATTGGTCGCCGAACCGGAGCGCGCAGGCGTCGTGCTTCAGCGCCTACGTACCATTGCATCAGCGTAGCTGCGACATCGTCGGCTTAGGTCTGCAAAGAGAACCTTGAAGCACCGGCGCTCGCTTGCGATGATGCATCGCAATTGCAACGCACTGGGCCTGCCATGAAATCCGCATCTCTTCCATCGCTCCGGGTAGATCCCGCGCTGCGCGAAGCGGCCGAAGCCGTGCTGCAGGAGGGAGAGACGCTTTCCAGCTTTGTCGAGCACTCCGTGCGCGCCCAGGTGCAGCAGCGTCAGCAGCAGGAAGCCTTCATTGCGCGCGGGCTGGCCTCGCGTGACAGCGCCAAGGCGTCCAACCGGTACACCGACGCGAAGGATGTGCTTGCCGGGCTGCAGTCCCAACTTGACAAGGCGCGCAAGGGCTAAACCAAGGTGGGATTTTCCGTCCGCTTCACTCAGCAAGCGCGCGACGATCTCGCGAGTCTTTACGACTGGCTGCTACAGCGTGCCGAAGGCGACTTCACCGTGGCCGAGCGCGCGCTGCAGGCCATCCGCGACGGCGTCACCGTGCTTGAGCTGGCCCCGTTGAGCTGCCGCAAGGCGGGGGTGGCGGACCCGTTCTTGCGCGAGCTGGTGATCGGCTTCGGTGCCAGCGGTTATGGACTGCTGTTTGAGGTGGAAAGCGATCAGGTCGTCACCGTTTTGGCAGTCAGGCATCAGCGTGAAGACGACTATCAATAGCGCGGCCCTAGTGCTTGCATTGCGCCGCGCGAAAGAGCGAGAGAAAACTGCCGCACCGCTGATTTATCGCCATCAATGAGCCTGATCACGTTCTTCATGTCACCCTTTTCACCAAACATTTCCCGGCCTTTGCAAGCCGGCTATGCTCCCGCGGCTTCGTCCAAGCTGTTCCACAGCGGACTTGGGCACATAACGTTGCAACAGAAGAATTCCTAGACCTCATGCCCATCAAGAAATCCGATCTCTACTCTAAGCTCTGGGCCTCGTGCGATGAGCTGCGCGGCGGCATGGACGCCAGCCAGTACAAGGACTATGTGCTGGTGATGCTGTTCATCAAGTACATCAGCGACAAGTATGCCGGCCAGCCGTTCGCGCCTATCCAGATTCCCAAAGGCGCCAGCTTTGCCGACATGGTGGCGCTCAAGGGCAAGAGCGATATCGGCGACCAGATCAACAAGAAGATCATCCGCCCGCTGGAAGACGCCAACCGGCTACGCATCAAGGCCGACTTTGACGATTCGTCCCTGCTCGGTGCAGGCAAGGAAAAGGTCGAGAAGCTCGGCAACCTCATCGGCATCTTCGAGTCCCGGGACCTGGATTTCAGCCGCCACCGTGCAGATGGCGACGATATCCTGGGTGATGCCTACGAATATCTGATGCGCCACTTCGCCACCGAAAGTGGCAAGAGCAAGGGGCAGTTCTACACCCCTGCCGAAGTTAGCCGGGTCATGGCCCAGGTGCTGGGCATCGCCAAGGCCAAGACCAGCCCCAACACCACTGTGTACGACCCGACCTGTGGATCAGGTTCGCTGCTGTTGAAGGTGGCCGAGGCCGCGCCCACCCAGGTCAGCGTCTATGGTCAGGAGAAGGACGAAGTCACCAGCGGCCTGGCCCGCATGAACATGATCCTGCACCACAACCCGGGCGCGGTGATCGAGCAGGGCAACACTCTGGCCGATCCCAAATTCCTGCAGGGCGATGCGCTGAAGACCTTCGACTACGTGGTCGCCAACCCGCCGTTCTCCGACAAACGCTGGAGTACTGGCGTCATCGGCGATTCCTATCAGCGTTTCGAAGGCTTCGGCACTCCACCGGCCAAGCAGGGCGACTATGCGTATCTGCTGCACATCATTCGCTCGCTCAAGCGCACTGGCCGCGGCGCCTGCATCCTGCCGCACGGTGTGTTGTTCCGCGGCAACGCCGAGGCTGAGATCCGTCGCAATCTGGTGCGGCGCGGCCTGATCCAGGCCATCATCGGCCTGCCGGCCAATCTGTTCTATGGCACCGGCATCCCGGCCTGCATCATCGTCATCGACAAGGCCGGTGCTGCGGCGCGCAAGGGCATCTTCATGATCGATGCCGCGCGCGGCTTCATCAAGGATGGCCCTAAGAACCGCCTGCGCGAACGCGACATCCACCGCATCGTCGATGCCTTCACCACGTTTTCCGACAGCAACCCGCGCTATGCGCGCATGGTGGGCCTGGAAGAGATTGAGAAGAACGACTTTAATCTCAACCTGCCGCGCTACATCGATAGCAGCACGCCAGAAGATCAGCAGGATATCGATGCCCATCTCAACGGCGGCATCCCCGAGGCGGATCTGCATGCACTTGGCCATTACTGGGCGGTATGCCCGCAACTGCAGGCCGCCTTGTTCCGCCCACGCCGGCCGGGCTACCTGGACCTAACCGTGGCGCCAGCGGCCATCAAGCCCATCATCTACCAGCATCCGCAGTTCCAGGCCTACATCCAGGCCATGAACGTCCACTTCGAGGCGTGGCGGACGCCGGCTGCGGAGCGGCTTAAGGCGCTGGTGCCGGGCTTCCGCCCCAAGGAACTGATCCACGAGCTGGCCGAAGGTCTGCTGGCCCACTATCAGCACCAGCCCGCCGCGCAGCCGCTAATCGATCCCTATGCGGTGTATCAGCATCTGCTGGACTATTGGGCGACCACGCTGCAGGACGACGCTTACCTGATTGCAGAAGATGGCTGGAAGGCGCAGCCCTACCGCGTGCTGGAAACCAAGAAGAACAAGGACGGCACGCCGGGCAAGACCGTGGACAAAGGCTGGGCCTGCGATCTGGTGCCCAAGGCGCTGCTGGTACAACACCACTTTGCCGCCGAGCAGGCGGAGCTGGATCGGCTGGCTGTTGAGTTGGAAAGTGCCCAGGCTGCGCAAGCAGAGTTGGAAGAAGAGCACAGCGGCGAAGATGCGGTGTTCAGTGGTTTCGACAAGATCAACGACAAAGAAGTGAAGTCGCGCATCAAGGAAATAGCAAAGGATGCCGATGCGGCTGATGAGCTGGCGGTGCTGAAGCAGTGGCTGGCCTTGTCTGAGAAAACCAGTGCATTGAAGAAGCGTATCGCTTCGCTGAAAGCCGAATTGGATGCCAAAGCCTTGGCGCGTTATCCCACGCTGACGCCCGACGAGGTGAAATCCCTGGTGGTGGACCACAAGTGGCTGGCCACACTGAACATGGCCGTGCATCGCGAACTTGAACGTGTCAGTCAAGCATTGACTGGACGAGTGAAGGAGCTAGCTGAGCGCTATGGGCGAACAATGCCTGAGCTTGCTCAACAGGTGGATGATCTGGAAGTGCGGGTGGCCGGGCATCTAGCGAAGATGGGGTTCGCATGAGTAGAGAAAAGCCCGAGTCCGTATCCGATGTTGGCACGTGGGTGCAGGTGTCACTCTCAGCTCTGTATGAGTTCAAGAACGGCGTAAATGCAGATCGGCGAGCCTACGGGCAAGGCATTCCTTTTATCAATGTACTTGAGCCCATAACTTTTTCACATCTGCAAGGCCATGAGATATCTGGGCGGGTAGATCTGCCCGATGCCGCAGTCGCTGCATACGAGGTGCGAAAGGGTGACCTGGTCTTCAATCGAACGTCGGAAATTGGTGACGAGGTAGGGCTTGCTGCAGCTTATCTCGGCATCGAGCGTATTGTGTTCGGCGGATTCGTCATTCGAGCTCGACCAATCTCAACGCTTATTGACGCGAATTTCGCCGCATATGCGCTGCGGGCGTCAGATGTGCGGGGCCAGATCATTGCGATGGGTCAGGGTGCGGTACGCGCCAATATTGGGCAGGAGAATCTTCGTCGTGTTGAGCTGAAGCTCCCGCCATTGCCTGAACAGCTGGCGATAGCAACGGCGCTAACTGACATGGACGCTCTGATCGAATCTATGGAGCAACTGCTGACCAAGAAGCGCCAGATCAAGCAAGGCGCCATGCAAGAGCTGCTCACCGGCAAGCGGCGGTTGCCGGGCTTTGTCTGTCCTTGGGAAAAGTCAAAATTAAGCTGCATGGGTGTGTTCTTGAAGGGGGCTGGTGTCAAGCGCGATGAAGCTCTCAGTGGCGATCTTCCGTGTATTCGCTACGGTGAAATCTATACCACGCATTCAGATCATGTCCGAAGCTTCACTTCGTGGATTTCGCCTTCTGTCGCAGCATCCGCGACGTTGATTCGCCAAGGCGATCTGCTGTTTGCAGGATCTGGCGAAACCAAAGAAGAGATTGGTAAGTGCGTTGCATTTCTTGATGAGATGCCCGCATACGCAGGTGGCGACATCTTGATTCTTCGCCCGACGATAGTGGTTGACTCAATGTTTCTGGGCTATCTCCTGAACGTGCCGGCAGTGGTGCGCCAGAAAGCAAGCAAAGGCCAGGGTGATGCAGTAGTGCACATCAACGCTAAAGCTCTCGGGGACATCGAGGTGAAATTGCCGGAGGCGCAAGAGCAAGCAGCAATCGCCGAAGTTCTTTATGACATGGATGCCGAGCTGGCTACTCTCGAAGCCCGCCTCACCAAAGCCCGTGCCCTCAAGCAATCCATGGCCCAGGCCTTGCTAACCGGCCGCATCCGCCTGGTGGAGCCTGCCGCATGATCCAACCGTCCAGACAGTACTACCGGGTGATGCTGGGCCGCCAGAGCGCGTATGCCGCCGAGTGCCTAAAAGGCGGATTCATCGGCGCGGACTTCGGTATCGCGAAGGATCTCGACGGCCATTTGCCCGAGCAGTGGCGGCTCTTCAATGCTGAGTTCATCCCGGTGTTTCTGGCTGGCCACCCCGACAAGAGCAGGATTGCCGCCGGCCTGGCCTGCGGTGCGCTGTGGACGGTGGCCAAGGGCATCCGGCCTGGCGACGTGGTGCTGTGCCCGGACGGCACTGGCGTGTATCACGTGGGCATCGTGGCGGGCGAGTACCGCTACGCGCCCGGGCAGGTGCTGCCGCACCGCCGCCAGGTGGACTGGTTGCCCATGACCATTGCGCGCGCGGCCATGAGCGAAGCGCTGCGCAATTCCACCGGGTCCATCGGTACGGTGAGCACCATCACCGATCACCACCAGGAGATCGAGCAGTTTCTGGCGGTGCTGCCGGGCCAGGCCACGCCCATGATCGTGGCCACCGACCCGGTGGTGGAAGATCCGGTGGCCTTTGCCATGGAAAAGCACCTGGAAGATTTCCTCGTGAAGCACTGGGCGCAGACCGAGCTGGCCAAGACCTTCAAGATCTACGAGGAAGATGGCGAGCTGGTCGGCCAGCAATACGCCACAGATGCAGGCCCCATCGACATCCTGGCGGTCAGCAAGGATGGCCAGCGTTTGCTGGTGGTGGAACTCAAGCGCGGCCGGGCGTCGGACGTGGTGGTGGGGCAGATCCTGCGCTACATGGGTTATGTGAAAGAGCAGATCGCTGAGCCGCATCAAGCCGTGGAAGGGGTGATCATTGCGCTGGACGACGACCAGAAACTGCGCTGGGCGCTGGCGGCGGTGCCCAGCATTGGTTTTTACCGCTATCAACTCAGTTTCAAGCTGATCCGGCAGTGATGGCAGCCCGTGCGCGGACGTTGCACAATGGCCCTACGCCGTATCAGAGGAGTAGCACCATGCGTCGTACCAAGCCTCTCAGCGAAGCCTCCATGCAGACCGCAGAGTCCCATATCCCCGCGTTGGCCGCCCAGGCGGGCCGGGAGGCGCATGCGCGTGCCCTACGCCAGGGCGGGCGGGTGGTGATGAAGTCTGCCGCCGGGTGGTTGATCGAACGCCATGTCAGCGGGAAGGACGTGGAAATCAAACGCTTGCCCAAGAGCACACCGGTGTCGGCCGGCGCAGTACTCAGGCGGGGCGGAAAGCCGGCGTCAAAGCCAGCGGCGGAACGCTGATTAGGCGATGGCGC
Source organism: Xanthomonas sp. NCPPB 1062 (assembly GCF_041481705.2). NCBI lineage: Bacteria > Pseudomonadati > Pseudomonadota > Gammaproteobacteria > Lysobacterales > Lysobacteraceae > Xanthomonas > Xanthomonas sp. NCPPB 1062. Next base: position 1,284,144 of record NZ_CM192987.1, read on the forward strand.
AAGGTGTAGACGACGCCGGCCCCGCCGTTGGTGCTGCCCAGCCCCGCATGCGGGTCTTTGCCGGGCCCAACGGTTCGGGCAAGAGCACCATTCACGAACATTTGCGCCCTGAGTGGATCGGGGTCTACGTCAATGCAGACGACATCGAGCGGCAGCTGCGGCAGACCGGTGCGCTGGATCTGCGGTCGTTCGATCTGCAGTGCCCGCCTGCCGAGTTGCAGGCACGCATGCGCGAACATCTGGCGCACTCTGTTCTGCTGCGCAAAAACGGATTAGAGGGTGTGGCCGAGACGCTGGTGATTGATGCCAGTGGCACGCTGCAGCTTCCGCAACCCAATATCAACTCCTATGTGGCTGCGGTGCTGGCCGACGGACTTCGAAGGCAGTTACTGGAGCAGGGCGCGACCTTTACTTTCGAGACGGTGATGTCCTCGCCGGACAAGATCGATTTCATGCGTCAGGCACAGGCGCGCGGTTACCGCACGTATCTGTACTTTGTCGCCACCGATGACCCGGCCATCAATCTTGCGCGCGTGGCGCAGCGGGTCGCGCAGGGCGGGCACGATGTGCCGGATGACAAGGTGCGTGAACGGTACCGACGCTCCATCGACCTGTTGGATGCTGCCTGCGCCGCCTCCAATCGTGCCTACGTGTTCGACAACTCTGGCGAAGCCCACGAGTTGCTCGCCGAGATCGTGGACGGTGATGAGTTGCACATCCATGCAGACGCGTTGCCGGCCTGGTTTACCACCACTTCGCTTTGGCGGTCGTTCCAGACAGCCGGCCCGTCGGCCACCCCTGATACCTAGATCTTTGCAACACGACACGCCCGCCAAGGAAGCTGCATGAGCGATCGCATCAACAAGTCTGAGCGTGCGACACAGGCGCGTGTGGTCCAACTGTTCACCGAGCAACTAGGTTATCGCTATCTGGGAGATTGGGCCGACCGCGTTGGCAACCATTGCCTGGAAGAAGGACTGCTCAGCGAGCACCTGGACCGGCGTGGCTATAGCCCCGCGCACATCAGCTCTGCGCTCTACAAGCTCCGTACCGAGACACTGTTGCATGGGCGCACGCTTTATGCCGCCAATGCAGCGGTGTACGACCTGCTGCGCTACGGAGTTTCTGTGAAGCTGGCGGCCGGCCAGGTGAACGAAACCGTGCATCTGGTGGACTGGCACACGCCCGAGAACAACGACTTCGCCCTGGCCGAAGAGGTGACCTTGGCAGGCGGGCATGAGCGTCGGCCGGACATCGTGCTCTACCTCAATGGCATTGCCATGGGCGTGCTGGAGCTCAAGAACAGTCGCGTGGGGCTAGGCGAGGGCATTCGCCAGTGCCTGTCCAACCAGCAACCGGAGTTCAACGACTGGTTCTTCAGTACGATCCAACTGGTCATGGCGGGCAACGATTCGGAAGGCCTGCGCTACGGCACCATCGAAACCCAGGAAAAATATTTCCTGGCCTGGAAGGAAGACGAAGCCGATAACACCGGTTATAAACTGGATAAATACCTGGTCAAGCTATGTGGCAAAACGCGTCTGCTGGAGCTGCTGCGCGACTTTGTGCTGTTTGATGGGGGCGTTAAGAAGCTGCCGCGCGTACACCAGTACTTTGGCGTCAAAGCCGCGCAGGCACATGTGCAGCAGCGGCGTGGCGGGGTGATCTGGCATACCCAGGGTGCGGGCAAGAGCATCCTAATGGTTCTGCTTGCGCGCTGGATCCTGGAGAACAATGCTGCCGCGCGTGTGGCCATCATCACTGATCGCGACGAGCTGGATCAGCAGATCGAGCGCGTATTCCAGGATGCAGGCGAGACGATTCACCGCAGCAAAAGCGGGCGCGATCTCATGGCCCAGCTGGCCCAGCCAAACCCCCGGCTGCTGTGCGCGCTGGTACACAAGTTCGGGCGCCGCGACGTGGACGACTTCGAAGCGTTTCTGCGAGATCTGGCGGCGCAGCCGAGCCCGACCCAGGGCGATCTCGTGGTGTTCGTGGACGAGTGTCACCGCACGCAGAGTGGCAAACTGCACCGGTTGATGAAAGCCATGCTGCCCAATGCGGTGTTCATCGGCTTTACCGGCACACCGTTGTTGAAGTCCGATGCGCAGACCAGCCTGGAGGTCTTTGGCGGCTACATCCACACCTACAAGTTTCCCGAAGCCGTGGAGGACGGTGTGGTGCTGGATCTGGTCTACGAGGCCCGCGACATCGACCAGAGGCTAGGCAGCAACGAGCAGATCGACCAATGGTTCGACGCCAAGACCCGCGGGCTGAACGACTGGCAAAAGGACGAGCTGAAGAGCCGATGGGGCACGTTGCAAACCGTGCTCAGTTCGCGTGCCCGCATGGACCGGGTGGTGATGGACATCATCCATGACTTTGCGGTCAAGCCGCGTCTTAACGATGAGCGGGGCAATGCCATCCTGGTCGCCTCCAGCATTTATGAGGCGTGCAAGTATTTCGAGCGCTTCAACAAGACGGTGTTCAGAGGCCGTTGTGCCGTTGTCACCTCCTACAATCCGCAGGCCTCGGATATCAGCAAGGAAGAGACCGGTGCCAATACCGAGAGCGACCGGCAATTCATCTATAACACCTACAACGAGCTATTGAAGGGCGTTGTGGCCGAGTCCGGCAAAACCAAGACCGAAACCTACGAGAAGCAGGTCAAGAACGCCTTCGTCAAGACGCCTGCGAAGATGAAGTTATTGATTGTTGTCGACAAGCTCCTGACAGGCTTCGACGCCCCGCCTTGCACGTATCTCTACATCGATAAGTCGATGCAGGATCATGGCCTGTTCCAGGCAATCTGCCGCACCAACCGGCTGGACGGCGACGACAAGGAATTTGGCTACATCGTCGATTACAAGGATCTGTTCAAGAAGGTCGAAAAGGCAATTGCGGTCTATACCGCAGAGCTTGACCACAGCACTGGAGAGTCTGATCCCCAGATCCTGCTCAAGGATCGGGTGGAGGCGGGCCGTGAACGCCTTGACGATGCACTGGAGGCGCTGGCCCTGCTGTGCGAGCCGGTAGGGCCGCCCAGGGGCGACCTGGAGCATATCCACTATTTTTGCGGAAACACCGAGATTGCCGACGACCTGCGGGCGCGTGAGCACCACCGGGTGGCGCTCTACAAAAGTGTCGTCGCGCTGGTGCGTGCATACGCCAACTTGGCCGACGAGTTGGAAGCGGCTGGTTACACGGCCGCGCAGATCGAGGACATCAAGCGTCAGCAGAAGCACTACCTGGACCTGCGTGAGATCATCCGCAAGGCGGCGGGCGAGTCGCTTGACCTGAAGCCCTTCGAGGCCGACATGCGCCACCTCATCGATACCTATATCGAGGCGCAGGCTCCGCGAAAGATTTCCCCCTTCGATGGTATCGGCTTGCTGGACCTCATCGTCAAGACCGGCATAGCCGATGCCATTGCCGAGCGACTGGGGGAGATGAAGGGCAACAAAGAGTCGATTGCCGAAACAATCGAGAACAATGTCCGCAGCAAGATCCTGAAGGAAGAACTGACCGACCCGGCATTTTTTGCCAAGATGTCGGCTCTGCTGGACGAGATCATTCGCCTCCGCAAGGAAAAGGCGATCGAATATGAAGAGTACTTGGCCCGCATTGCCGAGGTGGCCAAGAAAGTGAATGCCGGCAAGGCCGACGACACGCCCGTGCGACTGAAGACGCTCGGGCAGCAGGCGCTTTACAACAACCTGAAGAATCACGTGGTTGGCAACACCCTGCGGGAGCCGGAGATCCCATATGCAGGCAGGGGCAAGACCCTGGAAACCGCCCTGGCCTTGGATGGTGCAATCAAGGCGCGGCGGCCGGATGGCTGGCGTGGCGTGGTGGCGAAAGAGCAGATGGTTAAGCAGGCCATGTTTGACGTACTCAAGGACATCGACGAGGTCGCTCGGCTGTTCCCCATCGTGGTTGCGCAGAAGGAGTACTGACAGGTGTTGGATGTGCTGGATTTGGGTGGGCTGCGCGCCGAGGTGACTCGCAAGCCGATCAAGCACGTGCATTTGAGCGTGCTGCCGCCGACGGGAAAGGTGCGGATTGCCGCGCCGGAAAGTATGGCGCTCGAAACCATCCGTCTGTTCGTCATCTCCAAGCTCACCTGGATCCGTGCGCAGCAGCGCAAGCTGCAGGCCCAGCAGCGCGAGACTCCGCGCGAGTTTCTCAACAAGGAAAGTCACCATGTCTGGGGCAAGCGCTATCTGCTTGAGGTCCGCTTTGTCGATGCGCCACCCTCGGTGGGCTTGACGCCACGCAAGTTGTACCTGCAGGTGCGGCCGGGCGCAGATCAGGCGCGATGCGAGCAGGTGCTCGATCGCTGGTACCGGCAGCAACTGCGCGAGGCCGTGCCCACGTTACTGGACAAGTGGGAGCCCGTGCTTCAGGTCAAGGCGCAACGCGTCTTCGTTCAACGCATGAAAACCAAGTGGGGCAGCTGCACCCACACTCTTGGATACATCCGGCTCAATACAGACCTTGCCAAAAAGCCACCCGAGTGCCTGGAATACATCGTAGTACACGAGCTGATCCACCTGCTGGAGCCCACCCACAACGCGCGCTTCATTGCGCTCATGGACTTGCACTTACCACACTGGCCGCACTTGCGGCGGCAGCTAAACGATTTGCCGGTGCGGCATGAAGACTGGCACTACTGAGCATGTATCCGTGGGCTGTGCATTGGTCCGTTAGCGCTTGACGTAAATCTCCTGCAGTAGCACGATCACCCCACGGAGCCTCGAAACTCCGCTAACAGCGGTACCCACCTCCGACAAACCGGTGGGTTTTTTGTGCCTGCATATTTTGTGGGCGCAACCGACGTGATGATCTGCGTCGGGAGGGCGGCTAATACAACACCCGCAAGGGGAATACGCCCGCCGGCTGTTAGCGGTTTCGAGCCTCCCGACTTCCCGTCCACCGCCTTGCGGCGGGCGGGCTGATTCCATGGAATGAGGAGCAGGCCATGTCGGACGTTGTACGCGATGTGCAGTCACACCCGGGCTACTACCTGCCAGAAGGCGCGCAATACCGTTTGCAGCAATTGCGCGACCACATGCGCTTTTTGGCGCGTTTGGCACAGCCACGCACGCAGGCCGAAGAGCAGGCTAGGCAGCCGGCTATCTGCATGGATGAGTTGGCGTTCTGCCTGGAGCTACTGGCCGAGCAGGTGGGCCGGGTGCTGGACGATGTGGAGTGCGCTGTCATCGAAGGGGCGCATCCGTTGCCATGACGTGTTGTGCCCTCCGGATCCTGTTGACGTCTGGATCACCGCCGAATGGACGCATGATCGGCACGGGTATGGCAGCACGCAGCGGTGCCGATCGAATGCCCGTATCAGCACTCAGACTGCGCGCGTACGTGCACACTTGGCTCACTTGTTTTTCAATCCCGCGCTTCTAGACCCAGCCACTACAACCTACGTGGTCTATTGGCTCGCGCTCACCTGTAACGTGGGCGCTGCTAAAAATAATTGCTGCTAAAAAGAAGGCAGGCGCTTCAGTTTTTCGTAGGTGCGGTGCATCCGATCACGGGGCGGGAGCGGCGGTTCGGTGAAAAATGGGTCGCGCAGCAGTCTCTCTGCCTTGGTGCGCTCACCGGTTCCGTCGTCCAGCATGCTGTTGAAGAAGCGGACCACAATGCGCTTGTGGTCGGCCGGGAGAGCCTGCAACGCATCCATGAAGGGGAAGGTGTCTGCGGTCTTGGCGCGATTGATCCCGATCATGCCCATGTTGTAGTCGGGGCGCTTGAGCACATGCACCAGCAATTGCGCCACGCTGTAGACGTCGCGCGCATGCCTGGCAGGGGTGCTCAAGTCGTAAAAGCCCGGTGTGCCGCCGCGGTTAGGGTCGCCTTCTTCTGCGCCGAGCCCCATGTCGATCAGCCGGAAGATCTTCATGGGTTGGTCGTACATGACGTTGTTGTGCGAGATGTCCTGATGCACGATGCCGGCGTCTTCGCAGCAGGCGATCCCCACCAGTACGTCGGCCATCAGCTGCCGGGCCAGGCCGAGATACTCTATTGCGCTGATGGCGCCTTGCTGCAGCGCTGTGCGTGCGCGGCCAATCATGCTGCGCACGCTGATGCCGTCGATTTTCTCCAGCAAAATGCCGAAGGTGTGTTCGATCTGCACCACGCCGTGGGCGCGCACGATATACGGCACTGCATCCACCGACCTGATCATTTGATACTCCTGGAAGATCATGGCTTTGCGCTCAGCGACCCGTTGCTGCAGCGCCGGTGCGTCTGCAGCGGTGGCAGGGTCGCACAATGTCGGCGGGATCGGCCGTTGCGGGTCGGTGCGCAACAAGGCCTTGAAGATGAAGTCGCGTCCGCAATTTTGCTCGCCCTGCCAAAGATCTTCGGCCAGCCGCACCGCGTAGGTCGAGGCGGATGCGCCGGTGCCGACGGTGGGCATGGCGTCCAGCGTTCCTGCAGTGCCTGCGTGCCCGGTTTCCAGGGTTACGTGGAGAAATCCATTGTCTACATCCAGGGCGCCGGGCTTCAACGCCGAGAGCTTCTGGATCAAGTCCGGGCGTTCGGAGCGGCTGGTCAGCGATTTCACCAGGCGCGGGCTCAGCACGACGTGCTGCCGGGCATGACGCGTATCGCTGACCAGCCGCCGTGCGTTGCGCAAGTTCTGGAATGCGTCACTGCTGTCGGCGCCCGCAAGGGCCGACAGGCGCGCCGGCGTCTCCAGCAGACAGGCCCAGGTCGGTGAGCCGGGGTGCGGGTCCAGACGGGGGCTGCGGCCGGTGACAGGCGTCGTTGGCGAGTCGCTACTGGATGAGGACCAGGTGTGCGGTGCCAACGCTGCCTGCAGGCGGGGCACCACGACCTCCAGACGCTTACGTTCGTCGGCAAGTACGCCGGTGATGCTTCTTCTTTTTTCCAGCAGGTTGAGCGGATGGTCTGCGTCAGGATGGGGCGGGGTGTGTGGTTCGGGCGCCTGTGCAGTTTCGGGCGCATCGCGCTCTGCGTCTGCGCGCAGCGCCGTGGAGGGGAGAGTGAAGTTGCCGGAGATCTGTTTCATGGTCGAGGACAGTGGGGTCAACGATCAGGGGAGGTGGCTCTGGCGGTTCGCTTGCAACACGCGGCAGCTGGAGTGAGCCGCTGGCACCAGGGGCCACTCAGCGGCGATGCCGGCTGCGTCACTTTGATCATCATTGAGGCAGTGGTGCATGCGGAGGGAGCAATGCACGAAGCAGTGCAGGCGTGGGCGAAGTTGCGCGGGTGCTGCATGTCTTGGCCGCTGGCGCGGCGGGATCGGCGCCGGCTGTGGTGGCCAACGTGCGCGTTCAACACGATCGCCAGCCACCCTGCTGGTTTGCCTGCAGCGATACGTGGCGCGTGCGTGCACCGCCTGCGCACTTTGGCAAGCTCCGTGCCGCTTGTTTCGTGTTCGGCAATGGTTTTTCGGCCGGATGCGTCATGCCCGATCACGCTGGGGAACAATGGCGCGCATCGATAGCGGAGAAGTGACGATGCGGCCTTTAGCATTGACGTCCGTCACGCGCCGAGGCGCCAGGCGCGAGCAGCAAGAGGGTGCGACCGTGGCAGATGCCGGCCCGCCTGCACCGGCCAACGACCCGCATGCCAATACGCAGTTGGCCCAGAGCCTGCCGCGGCGCCCCGTGCGCGAGGCGCGGCTGAGGGCGCCTGGCACGCCGCGTGGCGTCCCCCTCGTCAATCTAGGGCGAACGATGGCCCATTTGGGCGCCGTCGGGGCCGCAGTATGGGGCGGTTTTGCGGCAATCCAGGCGCCTGCAGCGGCGGCCTACGGCTATTTCAACGATGACCTGTATTACAAGAATCTTGCTGTAGTCAGTGGCTACCAGGCAGTGGGAGCGCTGGCCGCATTCCTGGGAATGGGGCTGGCCGACGTGTTGGCCGCGCGCTACGTGGAGGCGCAAAGCCGGTGGTACGAAGTGCCGACCAAGGCGCAGCGCGCGAGCGAGTTGGGAGCCACCGAGGCCTGCCTGGATCAGGCGGTCGACATGGTGACCAGATTGGACGCCGATCCTCCTGGGCCTGGCATGGACGAAGGCGAGCGGCTGGCCTTGGCCAGGGATCTGATGCACCTCATGACGGTGGAGCGTTCTCGCTTGCCGCCGGAATTGTGGCAAGCGGCCAGCGGTGTTGGCGACGATGCGCACAGGTTGGTCACCCAGCTTTTGCAGGCAGCCAGAGCCCGTGCAGCGGATGAAGCGTCGACGTCGTCGGCAGACTGAGTGAGCGCTGGCAAATGGCGGGAGCATGCGGCCCGCAATCGGCGAGCCGGTGCTGCTCGAGGATTACACCGGCGCCGACTTGAGGATGCCCGACAAACTCTCCCGCAGGATCAGCTGCAGATGCATGCGGTTGAGTTCCATGCCGCTGGTCATCACGCTGTGCAGGCCGCCGCACATGGCAGCGACGGCGAAGACGCGGGCCTGGAATTCGTGTTCGCTGCTGGCCGGGTCGGCGTGGCCGCGCAGCAGGCGCTTGAGCAGGGCGCTGAGGTGTTCGATCAGCGATGCGCTCTGCCGGCGCATGAAGGCGGCCAGCACCGGGTCGCGCAGGGTGGCCAGGTGCAGTTCCAGGTCGATGCGGGTGCGCTTGATGTTGATTTCCTGCAGCAGCCAGTCTTCGAGCAGGCCGGCGATGAAATCCACCACGTGCACGTTGGCCGGGCGTTCCACCAGCCACATCTGGCGGATGGCGCGCATGTAGTTGCGTTCGAGCAATGCGCGCACCAGCGCGTCCTTGTCTTCGAAGCGCTGCAGCAGGCTGCCGCATGACAGACGGGTGCGTTCGGCGATGAGTTCGAAGCTGGTGGCCGAAAGGCCGATCTCGTCGATGCAGCGTTCGGCGGCATCCAGTACGTCGTCTAGCAGGAGCTCTTCGCGCTGTTTTGCGGTGCGCAGCTGAAGGACGTTGGACATGGGCGAGCGGCGTGGCGGGGGCCTGCAGTATACCGAGCCAGGGTTATGCATCCGTTGGAGCGGCGCTGGTCCGTGCCATGGCGCATGTTCCCTGCGGCATGCACCGTGTGCGGGCTCATGCATGACACCGGTGGCGCGGCGGCGCATGGCCGCACGCATGGTCGACCACCCGTTCACGGCGGCTGTGCGACACGTGGTGCCGACGTGATGCAGGAGACGGGTGTGAGTGAGCACAGTGCGGTTGCAGGGGTGTCGGCGCAGTGGCCGGCGCGCCTGTGGGTGGTGCGGCATGGGCAAAGCGCAGGCAACGTGGCGCGCGATGTGGCCGAGTCCAATGGCGCGACGTTGATCGACCTGGAGCACCGCGATGCGGACGTGCCGCTCTCGGCGCTGGGCGAGCGCCAGGCCGAAGCCTTGGGCGCGTGGATGGTCGGGCTCCCCGAACACGAGCGGCCGACCTTGATCCTGAGTTCGACCTATGTGCGTGCGCGGCAGACCGCCGCCGCGGTTGCGCGTGCGCTCGGCCGGCCGGCCGATGCGGTCAGCGTGGACGAGCGGCTGCGCGAGAAGGAATTCGGCGTGCTCGACCGCTACACCACGTCCGGCATCCTGGCGACGTTTCCGGAGCTGGCCGAGCAGCGCAAGCTGGTGGGCAAGTTCTATTTTCGCCCGCCTGGTGGCGAGAGCTGGTGCGATGTGATCTTTCGGTTGCGCAGCATCGTGGGCGACCTGCAGCGCAATCATGTGGGGGCGCGCGTGCTGATCGTGGGGCACCAGGTGATCGTCAATTGCTTCCGTTACCTGATCGAGCGGATGGACGAGGCCACCATCCTGGCCATCGACCGCGAAGGCGATGTGCCCAATTGTGGCGTCACCGAATATGCGGCCGCGGCCGATGGCCAATCGCTGCAGTTGGTGCGCACCAAGTTCGTACCGCCAGAGCTGGCCGATGAGCCGGTGACCACCGAATCCGACCGCCCGGCCGGAGCGCGCTGATGGCTGCCGTACGCCTTCGCACGCTGAGCGCTGCTGCATTGCGTGCGATGCCGCTGCCATCGCCCGGCGGCGACAAGGAGCAGCGGGGGCGCGTGTTGGTGGTGGGTGGCTCGATGCGCGTGCCCGGTGCGGCATTGCTGGCCGGAGAAGCTGCATTGCGCGCGGGCGCCGGCAAATTGCAGATCGCCACCGCTGCCAGCGTGGCGCCGGCCATGGCCCTGGCGGTGCCCGAGGCGTTGGTGCTGGGGCTGGGGCAGAACGGGCAGGGCGAGATCACGCGCGGGCACCGTGCGTTGGATGCGGCGCTGGCAGCCTGCGACGCCGCCGTGATCGGGCCGGGCATGGCGTCCACCACAACGACAACGGCGCTGGTCAGGCTGGCCGCTGCAAAGGCGGTCTGTCCCTTGGTGTTGGACGCCGGTGCGTTGTCGCGCAGCTTGCGTGCGCCGCCTGGGCGGCCCTTCGTGCTGACGCCGCATGCGGGGGAGATGGCGACCCTCGCTGGCGACGACAAGGCTGCGGTGGAAGCAGCGCCGGGCGAGTACGCGCTGGCCTTCGCGCAGAAGATGCGCAGCGTGGTGATCGTCAAGGGCGCGGACAGCTTCATCGCCGGGCCGGACGGTGCGTTGTGGGTGCATCGCGGTGGCGTGCCTGGGCTTGGCACGTCGGGCTCTGGCGATACCTTGGCCGGATTGATCGCAGGGTTCGCTGCACGGGGCAGCGATGCATTGACCGCTGCGCTATGGGGCGTGTTCGTGCATGCGGCGGCGGGCAAGCAACTGGCAAAGCGCATCGGCACGGTGGGCTTCTTGGCGCGCGAGATCCCGCCGGAAGTGCCAGGCATCCTGGATCGTTTGTCGCGTAGGTGATCACGCCCCTTTCCCTGCGGAAGAGGGGTTGGGGTGAGGGTGCTGTTGCTGGGATTGGTGCAGATTGAAGTCTTGTATTTCCTGCAGGTTGTGATGCATCACAAACTGCAGGCATCGCCACGGGTGCACGTCCCCTCATCCGGCCCTGCGCGCCACCTTCTCCCCCATCAAGGGGGACGATGTCCCAGAGAGCAAAGGGAAGCTCGATTCGCGCTTGCGCTCGTTTGGAAGGCGATGTTGCGGCGCGTTGGTCGGTTAGGCTTGCGCGATCTACCTGGGAGGGTGCGCGGTGAAGCGAGCGATGACGTGGTCGGTGGTGGGAATGCTGGGGATGGGGCTGGGCACGGCGAGCAGCGCGAGCGCCGCAACGGCGGCCATGGCACACGCGGCAGCTCTGGCAGCATCGGATGCCAGCCCACCAGCGACGAACAACGATGGCGCGTTGCGTATCTACACCAGCTCTCAAGGCGCCACGCAACAGATGCGCGCCAGCACGGCGGCCGCTCCTGTCGCCGGCCATGCATTGACCGAAAAAGAAAACTCCATCTTCGTCAATCCGCAGCGGCAGTTTCAGCAGGTGCTGGGTATCGGTGGCGCGATCACCGATTCCAGCGCAGAGACCTTTGCCAAGCTGCCCAAGCGTACGCAACGTGCGTTGCTCACGGCCTACTACGATCCGCAACAGGGCATCGGCTACACGCTGGCGCGCACCACCATCCATAGCTCGGATTTCAGTAGCGGCAGCTACACCTACATCAAGGAGGGCGATGCGACGCTGAAGAGCTTTTCGGTCAAGCACGATGCCAAATACCGCATCCCGATGTTGCGCCAGGCGATTGCGGCGGCCGGCGGCAAGCTCACCACGTTTGCCAGCCCATGGAGCGCGCCGGCCTTCATGAAAGACAGCAAGACCATGCTCAAGGGCGGCAAGCTATTGCCCGAGTACGCGCAGGCCTGGGCAAGCTACTACACGCGCTTTATCGCGGCATACGAAAAAGCGGGCATCCCGATCTGGGGCGTCAGCCTGCAGAACGAGCCGATGGCGGTGCAGACCTGGGAGTCGATGCTGTTTTCGGCCGAGGAAGAACGCGACTTTTTGAAGCATCATCTCGGGCCCACCATGGCCAGCGCCGGCTACGGCGATCGCAAGATCATCGTGTGGGACCACAACCGCGACATGATGGTGCACCGCGCGCATGTGATCTTCGACGACCCGGAGGCGGCAAAATATGCGTGGGGCATGGGCTTTCATTGGTATGAAACCTGGGCCGGATTCGAGCCGATGGTGGAGAACGTGGCGGCAGTGGCGCAGGCGTACCCTGACAAGCACTTGCTGTTGACCGAAGCGGCGGTGGAAAAGTTCGACCCGGCCAAGTTGCAGTACTGGCCCAATGGCGAGCGCTACGGCACGGCCATCATCAACGACCTCAATCATGGCGCAGTGGGCTGGACGGACTGGAACATTCTGCTCGACCAACACGGTGGGCCGAACCACGTGGGCAACTATTGCTTTGCGCCGGTGCATGCCGATACGCGCACGGGCGAGGTGATCTACACGCCGAGCTATTGGTATATCGGCCACTTTTCCAAATTCATCCGGCCGGGTGCACGACGGGTCAGCGCAGCCAGCAGCCGTAGCAATCTGGCAACCACCGCGTTTCTCAACACCGATGGCAGCCTGGCCATGGTGGTCATGAATGCCAGCGACGCTGCGATTGCTTACAACCTGTATGTGGGCGAGGCATCCAGCACGTTGGAGATTCCGGCGCATGCGATCCAGACCGTGGTACTGGCGCAGTAAACGAATCGACGCACTTGGTTGAGCTGCGTTCTGGCGCAGCTGCATCCACCGAGCGTGCTCCTTCTGCCGATGGGAGAAGGAGTTTGCGGCGATAACAGCCTGGTGAAGGCGACAGATGCTGCGCTGCGCTTATTCGCCATCCACGGCCAGCGCCGCGTGGATCAGCGCAAGGTGGCTCAAGCCTTGCGGGACGTTGCCCAGCGCGGCGCCCGTGCTCGTGTCCAGCATCTGCGGCATCAGCGCGACATCGTTGCCCAGCTGTTCCAGCAACTGTTCGAACAAGCGCCTGGCTTCAGCACGCTCGCCGAGCAGGCCATAGGCTTCCACCAGCCAGAACGAGCAGGCAATAAATGCGCCTTCGCGTTGTTGCATGCCGCTGTAGCGGTGCAGCAATGCGTCGCTGCCAAGTTCTGAGGCAATGGCATCGCGGGTGGCGATCATGCGCTGGCGGCGCGGCCCGCCCAGCCCAAAGCGCGAGGCCAACAGCAGGCTTGCGTCCAGGTCGTCGGTGCCCGCGTAGAAGGTGTAAGCCTGCTTGGCGTCGGACCAGCAGTGCATGTCGATCCACTCGAGAATCCGCGCCTGTTCGCGTTCCCAGCGTGGCAGCATCGCGGTGGAGAGATGGCCGGCCTTGGCCAGCTCGCTGGCGCGGCGTAGCGCCAGCCAGCATTCCACTTTGGACATGGTGTAATGCTCGGCGGTTTCCAGTTCCCAGAAGCCGGCGTCCTTGCGCATCCAGGTGTTGGCGCATTCGTTGCCGAGCTCGAACAACTGGCGTGCGGTTTCCTGGTCCAGGATGTGCCCGGCATCAAGAAAGCGCGCGGCCATTTCGAAGATATCGCCGTACAGGCACAGCTGCAGCTGGTTGTTGGCGGTGTTGCCAACGCGCACCGGGCGCGTATTGCAATAACCGGGAATGTCGATCTCGCGTTCGTCCGGCACCAACGCGCCATCCAGGGTGTAGCAGGGGCGCACGCCAGGCCGATGCTGGCGGATGGTGCGCATCAACCAGCTAAACGCGGCCTTGGCATCGGCCAATGCGCCCACGCGCAGGAAGGCCTTGGTGGTGTAGGCGGCATCGCGGACCCAGGCATAGCGATAATCCCAATTGCCATTTGCGCCAATTTGCTCCGGCAATGACGTGGTGACCGCAGCGGCGATGGCGCCGGTAGGTGAAAACCACAGGAACTTGAGCGCCAGCGCAGAGCGCACGACCGCATCGTGGTAACTATTGGCGTAAGACAGGTTGCCGCTCCACTCGCGCCACTCCTGGTCGCTGCGCTCGATGCGCCCACCGATGTCTTCCAGCGCGGGCACCGGTAGCGCATCTTCTTCGGCGGCCAGCAACGCAACGACCTGTGTGTCGCCTGCGCGGATCGCCAGCGTGGCGTGCACGCCGCGGTCGTCGCAGTGCACCATCTGCGCTGCCTCCGTGTCGTAGCGCAGCATGGTCATGAGCGGGCCGACGTGATGCACACGGCCGTTCGGCGTCTCGCTTTGCCAGGGAGTGGCTTCTCCGGCACGTGTACCGGGGCGGTAGATCAGGTCGAAGACAACGCGGCCTTCGAGACCTTCGATGCGTCGCGCAAGTTCCGACCACGGCAGCCGGCCGGCTTCGCCGCTGTTGAGCGACTCGGTCAGACGTGCGCTGCCGGTTGCGGTGCTGAAGGTCGTTTCGAGAATATTGCTGCCATCGCGGTATCGGCGCTGTACCTGCTGCAGCTGTTGCGGCGTGAGGGCAAAATAGCCGCCTTCGCCTGCATCCAACAGGCGATCGAACAACGGCGGCGAGTCCATCTTCGGCACGCACCACCAATCGATGCTGCCATCGGCACCGCATAACGCCACCGAGCGCCCGTCGCCAATCGCCGCATAAGCGGCGATTGGCAAGGTGCCGGTGGCATCACGCTGAAACTCGGCGCCGGGACGGCTCAAGACAACAGCAGGCCGCCGGTGGCACCGAACACTTCGCCGGTGACGTAGCTCGATTCCTGCGATGCCAGAATCACATACAGCGGCGCCATTTCTACCGGCTGGCCGGCGCGCTTGAGCGGCGTCTCCGAGCCGAAATCGGGAATCTTTTCCGGCGGCTGACCACCGCTGGGCTGCAGCGGCGTCCACACCGGTCCGGGCGCGACTGCGTTGACGCGGATCCCCTTCTCGGCAACTTGCTGCGCCAGGCCCTTGGTGAAGTTGACGATGGCCGCCTTGGTGGAGGCGTAGTCGAGCAGCGTCGGCGAGGGCTGGTACGACTGGATCGAGCCGGTGTTGATGATGGATGCGCCCGGCGGCAAATGCGGGATGGCGGCCTTGCATAGCCAGAACATCGCATAGACGTTGGTCTTGTAGGTGGCGTCGAACTGCTCGGTCGTGATGTCTGCGATGTCTTTCACGGCGGTCTGTTTGCCCGCGATATTGACCAGGACATCCAGCCCGCCGAGCTCTTTCACTGCACGGTCCACCAGTTCGGTGCAAAACGCCTCGTTCTTGAGGTCACCCGGAACGCTGATGGCTTTGCGCCCTTCTGCCTGGATCAGCTGCACCACTTCGGCTGCGTCCTGTTCTTCTTCAGGCAGGTAATTGAGCACGATATCCGCACCTTCGCGTGCAAAGGCAATGGCGGTGGCGCGCCCGATGCCGGAGTCTGCGCC
Source organism: Xanthomonas sp. NCPPB 1062 (assembly GCF_041481705.2). NCBI lineage: Bacteria > Pseudomonadati > Pseudomonadota > Gammaproteobacteria > Lysobacterales > Lysobacteraceae > Xanthomonas > Xanthomonas sp. NCPPB 1062. Next base: position 1,299,400 of record NZ_CM192987.1, read on the forward strand.
GGTGATCAGGGCCTTGCGGCCCTGCAGACGACCGAAGCCCTTGTAGCTGTGCTCGCCATGGTCTGCCTTGGGCTGCAGTTCGTGGATGGTGCCCGGTGCCTGCTGGGTTTGGTGCGGAAATTGCGGCTGCGGGAACTGGGTCAACGGGTTCTGCATTTCGTACTGATTCTTGGTGCCGGACATGCACACTCTCCTGCATTGGGGGAAGGGCAGGCACGCAGTCGTCGTGCGTACCGATGACGGGGAGTGTGGAAAGCGAGGCGATGCGTATCAGTGAACGAAACTTGTGCATCATGTGAATGCGTGACGGCGGTGCACGCCGTGCGATCACCTCGGCATTGAAAACGTCGCATTCAGAAACCGGCGGCAGACAAGCGCGTGCGTCATGCAGGAATCGACGGCGCTGGCACTGCTGGCGACATGGCAGCGGTGGTGGAACGCGCTGCGTGCGGCTTGCGCATGCGGATCTGTTACCGAGTCAGAAACCGAGTGCCACTGCGAATGCCGCTACCGACCTAGCGAACATCAGCTCGTGGCCGCGCAGACACCGCATCTGCTGCGGTTGCATCGCTACAGGATCATCCGGCCGCTACCTTGCAATTGCGTTGGATCATTGCAGCTGCGCCGACATCGAATACGGCCGCTGCGCTGGGTCGGTGGCCCACTGCTGATTCGGTTTCGCCTGCATGCGGAAACGCAATTCACCGCCAGCCTGGATTTGTTCGTGTGTCACGTAAGCGTGGGTCAACGGTGTGCCGTTGAGCGTGACGCTGCCGACGTAGCTGCGTGCATCGCTCAAGCCCTCGGCGATGATCGCGAAACGTTTGCCATTGGGCAGGTTGAGCGTAGCGCGCGGCAGGAAGGGGCGGCCGATGATGTACTGGTTGCTGCCGGGCGCCACCGGATAGAAGCCCAGCGTGGTGAACACGTACCAGGCCGACATCTGGCCGAGGTCGTCGTTGCCGGCCAGGCCCTCGGGCCCTGCGTGATACTGGCTGCGCATGATCTGGGTCAGGCGCGCCTGCGTGCGCCACGGTTGGCCTGCGTACGCATACAGATAGGCAACGTGATGGCTGGGTTCGTTGCCGTGCGCGTACCAGCCGATCAGGCCGGTGATGTCTTCCATGTGCTCGAAGATCTTCGGGTCCACCTTCGCATCGAACACCGCATCCAGCCGGGCAAGCAATTCGTCGTCGCCGCCATGCGCGGCAGCCAGCCCGGCCACGTCCTGCGGCACGTACCAGGAGTATTGCCACGCGTTGCCTTCGGTGTAGTCGCTGCCGTAGCCACTGGCAGACGGGTCGAACGGCTCGCGGAAGGTGCCGGCGCGGGTGCGCGCGCGCATGTAGCCGGTGGCCGGGTCAAAGGCATGCTTCCAGTTGCCGGCGCGCTGGCTGAATTCTGCGGCGATGGCGGGCTTGCCGAGCTTGTCGGCCATGCGCGCGATGGTCCAGTCGTCGAAGGCGTATTCCAGCGTCTTGGATGCGGCTTCGCCTTCTTCGTCGATGGGCACGTAGCCCAGCTCACGGTATTGCGCAATGCCATCGTACGGGCCGTAGTTGGCGCTGGCGACCATGGCCTGCAAGGCTTCCTCTGCGTCGAAGCCGCCGATGCCTTTCATGTACGCGTCGGCAATCACCGGGACGGCGTGGTAGCCGATCATGCACCAGGTTTCCAGGCCGTGGAATGCCCATACCGGCAGGATGCCGTAGGCGCTTTGGCGACGCGAGGCGAGCAGCGAATTGACCACGTCGCTGCTGCGTTGTGCCGGCTGCACCAGGGTGAGCAGCGGATGCAGGGCGCGGTAGGTGTCCCACAGCGAGAAGGTGGAATAGTTGGTCCAGCCAGTTGCTTGATGCACCGCATTGTCTGGCCCGCGGTAGCGGCCGTCGCTGTCCATGAACAGCGTTGGCCCCAGCAGGGTGTGATACAGCGCGGTGTAGAGCTGGGTGCGCTGTTGCGTGGTGCCTTGTGCATCGATCGCCGACAGCGCCTGCGTCCATTGCGCGCGTGCATCGGCGCGTACGCGATCGAAATCGAAGCCGGGCATTTCGGCATCGAGGTTGGCGATGGCACCGGCCTCGCTGACTGGCGAGAGCGCCACCTTCACCACCAGCGGCGTGCCGTCGTTGGTGACATCGAATACGCCGACCAGTTGCCGGCCTTCAATCTGCGCGCGCTGTGCAGGATTCTTTTCGCCCGGCGGTGGGAACCCCTTGTAGGGGATGTCCTGTTCAGTGTCGTGGAGTTGCGTGGCAGTGAGCGGGCGCGAGAAGCGCATGGCGAAATACAGCTGCCGGCCGGGCGCCCAACCGCGCGTTTCGCGAAAGCCGGTCACCGTGCCATCGCTGCGCACCCGCAGCCGCGACCACTGCACCTTGCCGGGGTAGTCGTACAGGCTGGTGCGCAGGTCGACCAGCACATGCGCCGGCGTGCCTTTCGGAAACTGGTAGCGGTGCACGCCCACACGCGCGCTGGCAGTGAGTTCGGCGCGGATGTTGCGGTCCTTCAGGGTCACTGCGTAATAGCCGGGCTGCGCCTGTTCGCTGGTGTGGTCGAACTGCGCGGTATAGCCGCTGCCCGGCTTGCTGGCATCGCCGCGTTCCAACTTGATGGCGCCAGCTTGCGGCATCAGCAGGATGTCGCCCAGATCCGAATGCCCGGAACCGGAAAAATGCGTGTGCGAGAACCCGACGATGGTGGTGTCGCTGTGCCGGTAGCCGGCCGCCCAGCCGTAGGCGTCCTTGCGCGGCTTGATTTGCGTATCCGGGCTCAGCTGCACCATACCGAATGGCACCGTGGCGCCAGGATAGGTATGGCCTTCGCCGCCGGTGCCGATGAACGGGTCTACCGCGTCGAAGGCAGTTGCAGGCGTGCGCGGCGCAGCGTTGCCGAAAACTGCGACGACAGCGGCAAGCACTGCCAGCCAACGGGCCCGACGCGGGGCGATCAAGCGAGGCGACATGCAGATTGCTCCAGGCGGATGCAGCGCCGGACCGTAGCACAGCTGCGTGGGCGCGCTACACCCTGGAGCCGCTAACAAAAGCCATTGCGTAGCCGCCAGGCGGGCGCGGCCGGTGCCCGGAATCGGCATATACCACGCGGACACTGCGGTGATGAGCGCGCCTTCCGCGCCCACCCGACGGCTGCGCGCTACGTTTTGTTAGCCACTCTTGGAGGGTGCGATGGCCCTCGCGGCCATGGTTGGGTTCGCTGATCACTCACGGCGTCACGATGTGTGCCGATCGGCATGCACGGCGGCGCACGCGCTTGCTGCGGTGGTGTCGCATTGAGGCTGGTCTACTTTCCCGCGTTGCCGCAGCGTCTGGAAATCGCCGGCAAACGCGCAATTGTCGGCACGGCATTGCAGACTTCAGCGACTCACTTGCGTCGTAAAGCCAGCACTGCCAAACCCGTGACTGCTGCAGCGGCCGCACCGATCAACATCTTGTCGCGCGCAGAGCGTGCCCGCAACGTGGGGCGCCGCCGGTAGCCACCGTCGATGCCGCCGGCAATGCCGGGCGCTGCGAACACATTGCCGCTGGATCGCGCCACCTGTGGTGCCTGCGCAAAATACCGCTTGAAAATACGGTACATGGCGCGCGCCAGGGTCTGCGGTGCCAGCGCATGACCTAGGCGCATCGCATGGACGGCGGTGCCCAACACCACCGTGTTGCGTGGCCGGTCCAGCAGGCGCACGACAGCTGCCGCGACGGTGCGGGTGTCCAGCATCAACGGCGGCCCGCTGATGCGGCGGCCCACGTAATTGGCGCCATGGGTCAGGCCTGGCGTGTCGACGAAGTACGGGTACACATCGCACACGTAGATATGCGGGTAGTCGCTCAACTCGGCGCGTAACGCTTCGGAAAAGCCGCGCTGGCCGAATTTGCTGGCGCCGTACGCCGCTGCAAACGGCGTGGATGCAAAGCCGCCCGAAGAGATCATGTTGACGAAGATGCCGTGGCCTTGTTCGACGAAGATGGGGATGGCGGCATGGGCGTCGTGCATGCGACCGAGCAGATTGGCGTGGATGACGGCCGCGCTTGCTTCCATCGGTACCTCGTGGAATTTGCCGACCGTGCCCACCCCGACATTGCCGAACCACAGGTCGATGCGGCCTAGAAAACTCTGCGCGCTGGTGGCCAGTGCCTTGACCTGTTCGGCCTGTTTGACGTCGGTGGGCACCACCAAGACTTCGGCACCGCGCGCACGGCAGCGTTCGGCAACCGCATTGAGGGCTTCTTCGCCGCGTGCAGCCAACACCAGGCGGGCGCCTTGTTCGGCGAATGCTTCTGCAGTGGCTTGGCCGATGCCGCTGGACGCGCCGGAAATCACCACGTGGGCAGGAGGGGTGCGATGCATGCGATGTCTCCACGAAACGAGCAGGCATGCTTGATCGTCGTGCGTGAACACGGTGCGGCGCTTTGCGTACCGTAGCGTGAAGCTGAACTGGTCGGGCTGGCGCCACGCGTGATGACAGCGTGGCGCTGAAATCGGCGGCAGGCGCCCGCATATCGCGCCGATGGATCTGTTCAACGCTCCCATCGCACCGCTGCAGGTGCTGCACGACCAGCAAGGCGGCGTGCGCTACTGGCCGCAGCTGTTGCCGCCCGCACTTGCGCAGGAGGCGTTCGACGCATTGCGCGATGGCGCCGATTGGCGCAGCCAGCGCCGCGAAATGTACGAACGGGTCGTGGACGTACCGCGCTTGCTGGCCTCGTATCGGTTGGATGATGCATGGCCTGCGGGATTGCCGCTGCAGCGCTTGCTCGATGCGGTGCAGGCGGTGCTCCCGGCGCCATACAACGCGGTAGGTTTGAATCTGTACCGCGATGGGCGCGACAGCGTGGCAATGCATCACGACGCATTGCACACGCTGGTGGCACCGCACCCGATCGCGCTGCTGTCGCTGGGTGCACCGCGCCGGATGCAACTGCGCGCCAGGGACGGCAGCACGCGGGCGGTTGCGCTGGAGCTGGCGCCGGGGAGCCTGCTGGCGATGAGCCACGCCTCGCAACACACGCACGCGCACGGCATTGCCAAGACCGCGCGCGCGGTGGGCGAGCGCATCAGTGTGGTGTTTCGCGTGCGCCCGGCCCAGCGCATGGCGGCCGGGCAACATGGGCCACACTGGGAGCCTGTGCGATCGTAAGGCACAGGCTTGGGCTCGATTGATTGGCAGCTTGCAAACCGCCTGTACTGCTGCCAGGGACACACGGCCGTTGCTTCGTGCCGGATGCACCGCATTGCGTTTGCCATGTGCGGTTCGCCCCCGGCCTGAGGACTGCTCGCTAGGTTATTTTCGTGCTGGATGTCCCGCATGCTGGGCGTATGCGGTCTTTACAGCAGCTGCGTGCGCCTGACCGGCAGCAGCGCTCGCTCGCCTACGCGTGCCTGGCGTCTGCGCGCTGTCGTGGCATCAGTGACCATTTCGGGTGATTGCCATTGCCATCACCACTGCCCATGCTTGCATGTGATCCCCTAGCCGCGTCGCCCCTCCATGTCTTTGGACCAGACCCGCCACCATCAGATGTTTCCCGAACTGGACGCAGGCCAGTTGTCGATCACCCGGCGCTTTGCCAGCGGGCCGGCGCAACGGTTCGACGCGGGCGACCCCGTGTTTGAGGTCGGCGATGCCCATGCGCCGGTGTGGGTGGTGCTGGAGGGCGCCATCGAAGTGGTGCGCCGCGACGGACTGGGCAACGAAAAGCCGATCACCCGGCACACGCCCGGCCAGTTCACCGGCGAGGTGAGTCAGCTGGCCGGTCGCGCGTCGCTGGCGGCTGGACGTGCCGGGCCGGACGGCTGCCTGGCGCTGCCATTCGATACTGCGCATCTGCGCGCGCTGATGATCAGTTCGGCCGAAGTGGGCGAAGTGGTGATGCGTGCCTTGATCCTGCGCCGCGTTGGGCTGATCGAGGGCGATGCGTCGGGTTCGGTGCTGATCGGCGAGCCTGACGATCCGCATCTGACCCGTTTGCAGGGCTTTTTGACCCGCAACGGCTACCCCAACACGGTGATGGACGTCTCCGACGACGAAGGCCGCGCGTTGGTGGAGCGCCTGGGTATCCAGGAGCACGACCTACCGGTGATGGTGTGCCCGAGCGGGCGCGTGCTGCGCCAGCCCAGCGATGCCGAAGCTGCGCATTGCCTGGGCATGACGCCGGACATCGACCCGGACAAACGCTACGACGTGGCGATTGTCGGCGCCGGCCCTGCCGGCCTGGCGACGGCGGTGTATGCCGCATCCGAAGGCTTGTCGGTGCTGGTGCTGGACCAGCGCGCCATCGGCGGGCAGGCGGGTGCCTCGGCGCGTATCGAAAATTATCTTGGCTTTCCCACCGGCATTTCCGGGCAGGCGCTGGCCGGGCGCGCCTACAACCAGGCGCTGAAATTCGGCGCGGAACTGGCGATTCCGATCGAAGCGGCCACGTTGGAATGCGGCCGCGACGATGGCGCGCTGAAGCTGGATCTTGCCGATGGCAAGCAGTTGCTGGCCAGCACGGTGGTAATCGCCTCCGGCGCGCGTTACCGGCGCCCGGAGATCGAGGGCCTGGATCGCTTCGAAGGCCACGGTGTCTCGTACTGGGCCTCGCCGGTGGAGGCGCGCCTGTGCGAAGGCGGCGTGGTGGCGCTGGTGGGCGGCGGCAATTCTGCAGGGCAGGCGGTGGCGTTCCTGGCGCCGCGGGTCAAGGAACTGCACCTGATCATTCGGGGCGATGGGCTGGAGAGCTCGATGTCGCAATACCTCATCGAGCGCATCGCCGCGTTGCCGAACGTGCAGCTGCACACCGGCACCGAAGTGGCCGCGCTGGAAGGCGACCCCGAGCGCGGCCTGCAGGCCGCGGTGTTGCGCACCCGCAAGGACGGTGCAACCGCGCGCGTGGCGTTGCGGCACCTGTTCCTGTTCGTCGGGGCAGATCCCAACACCGGTTGGCTGCAGGACTGCGTGGACACCGACAAACGCGGCTTTGTCATGACCGGCACCGCGCGTGGCGACGGCGTACCGGCGTGCCTGCCGCTGGAAACCAATCGCCCTGGCGTGTTCGCCATCGGCGACGTGCGTGCGGGTTCGGTCAAGCGCGTGGCGGCCGCAGTGGGCGAGGGCGCCGCCGTGGTCGCGCAGATCCATCAGTACCTCGCCCATCAGGCCAACCCGGTGCCGGTCTCCGAACTTGCCAGCGCCACCCAGGAGTCGACCAGCGCATGAGCCAGCACTGCCGCCATACTGATCAAATCCATGCAGTCACGCCCAGTGCGCGTGGCTGCGAGGAGTGCCTGGCCATCGACGGCGTCTGGGTGCATCTGCGCCTGTGCCGCAGCTGCGGCCATGTCGGGTGTTGCGACGATTCGCCCCACCGCCACGCCACCGCGCATCACCACGCCACCGGCCACCCCATCATCGAAGGCTACGACCCGCCCGAAGGCTGGGGCTGGTGCTACGTGGACGAAGTGGAAGTGGAGCTGCCGGATCAGACGCCGCAGCTGGGGCCGATTCCGCGGTATGTGTGAGCGGCGCCGCGTGGTGTTCGGCGGTCGCTGCTGGCTTGCGAGGCGGCCGGGAATCGGGAATCGGGAGTCGGGATTAGGGAATCGTAAGAGCGGCTTCCGCACGTTTCATTGCCGCTGTGTTCGGATGTTGTGGGTCTGTTACGGCGAGTGGCGCCTGCTGCTAGGTGCGCTGAGTTGCTTAGTTCATACGCACAAGCGTGAGCTTACTGCGGCCAATGCACCTTCGGCAGCTCGCCGATTTGCGGTCTGGCGAACAGATAGCCTTGCTGCAGGTGGATGCCCAGGTCGCGCAGGGCGCGGTATTGATCGGGTTGTTCGATGCCTTCGGCAATGACGGCGATGCCGAGTTCTTCGCACATGCGCGTCACGTGGCGCACGATGGCCTGGCGGCTGCGGTCGGTGTCGATCCCGCGGACCAGGGCGATGTCCAGCTTGAGCAGGTCCGGCTGGAACTCGGCCAGCAGGCCGAGCCCGGCGTAGCCGGCGCCGAAGTCGTCGATGGCGGTTTTCATGCCGCGCGCCTGATAGGTGCGCAGGATGCCGAGCAGATGCGCCGGATCGGTGAGATGTTCCTGTTCGCTGACCTCGAAGATGATGGCGTTGAGCGGCCAACCGTATTGCGCAGTGGCCGACAGCGTGGCGCGCAGGCAATGCTCGGGGTTATAGACCGCGTTGGGCATGAAGTTGATCGACAGCAGCGCCGGCAAGCCAATCTGCGCAGCGCATTCGATGGCCTTGATGCGGCAGGCCTGGTCGAATGCGTAGCGATTGCGCTCATCCACTGCGGCCAGGATGCTGCCGGCCGACTCGCCGTTGATGCCGCGCACCAGGGCCTCGCCTGCGTAGATGCTGCGGGTGGACACGTCCACGATGGGCTGGAAGGCCATGGTGATCGCGGTGGGGAAGTCCTGGCCGTCGCGGCAGGCATTGCAGACAGGAAGCGTGGTCATGGCGTCAGGTCATCGAACGGCGTAGGTGCAGCCTAGACCTATCGGCCGCAATCGCGTGGGATTGAGCCTGAATCGCTCATGGCAGCGTCCTCACCTGTCGGCAGTCGGGCTCGGCGATACTAGGCGCATCGCTCGCATCGGATGCCCCATGACCGCTCTCACCGAACGCTACGCCCTGGCCGTGGACTACGCGCGCATCGCTCACGCCGGGCAGGTGCGCAAGGGCACGCAGGTGCCCTACCTGAGTCATTTGCTGGGTGTCTCGACGCTGGTGCTGGAATGCGGCGGCGATGAGGAACAAGCCATCGCCGGCCTGCTGCACGATGTGGTGGAAGACTGCGGTGGCGGGCACGAGGCCTCGATCCGTGCGCAGTTCGGCGATGCGGTGGCCGATATCGTGATGGCTTGCACCGATGCCACTGCCGAAGACAAGGCCGAGGTGGACAACAGCGAGCGCGCACGCAAACGCGATTGGCGCGAGCGCAAGCAGGCCTATCTTGCGCACCTGCGCAAGACGCCCGAGCGCGCGCTGCTGGTGTCCGGCTGCGACAAGCTCTATAACGCGCGCAGCATCGTGCAGGACCTGGAAAATCCTGCCGTCGGTCAGGGCATCTTCGATGTGTTCACTGCCGGGCGCGAAGGCACGCTGTGGTATTACGCCGCGCTGGAAGAGGTCTTCCGTACACGCAATGCCGCTACCGCGCGGTTGTTCAGTGGCGTGGTGACGCGCATGCATACCCTGGCCGACACCGGTGAGCAGGTGACGCCGGCACATGCGCTGGGCTGAGCGCCGCTGGGAGACGGCGGTACGTCCGGCAGCGGCAGGTACGACGCGCAGATGTGTTGCTGGGCCCTGTCCGCCCTCCATCTGATGAATGCGTCCCGTGCCTCGTCAGCCACCGCATGCGCCCTGCAGCGCCTGGCACCTTGGGTGTTGCCTGCGCTCGATCACCATCGCTGACACCGGCTGCATGGCGCGCACGCTAGGCTGGCGTCTTGTCGATCTCTGGTTTCGGTAGTCATGTCAAACGCGACGTCTTCCACTGGCCTGGTGCGCGTGCGCGGCGCGCGCGAGCACAATCTCAAGAACGTGGATGTGGATATCCCCCGCGATGCGCTGGTGGTGTTCACCGGCGTTTCCGGCTCGGGCAAGTCGTCGTTGGCGTTCGGCACCATCTTTGCCGAGGCGCAGCGGCGCTATCTGGATTCGATCTCGCCGTATGCGCGGCGGCTGATCGACCAGGTAGGCGTGCCGGAGGTGGATTCCATCGATGGCCTGCCACCGGCAGTGGCCTTGCAGCAGGCGCGCGGCGCGCCGAGTGCACGCTCGTCGGTGGGCAGCGTCACCACCATCTCCAACTCATTGCGCATGCTGTATTCGCGTGCCGGCCAGTACCCGCCGGGGCAGGAGATCATCTACGCCGACGGTTTTTCGCCGAACACGCCTGCGGGGGCATGCCCGACCTGTCACGGCCTGGGGCGCATCTATGACGCCACCGAAGCGACCATGGTGCTGGACCGCAGCCTGAGCATTCGCGAGCGTGCGGTCGCCGCCTGGCCGGGCGCATGGCATGGGCAGAACCAGCGCGACATCCTCACCACGCTGGGCATCGATGTGGATGTGCCATGGCACACGCTGCCGAAGAAGACCCGCGACTGGATTTTGTTCACCGACGAACAGCCGGTGGTGCCGGTATACGCCGGTTACGACCTGGCCGAGGTCAAACGCGCGCTCAAGCGCAAGGAAGAGCCCAGCTACATGGGCACCTTTACCAGTGCGCGGCGTTATGTGCTGCACACCTTTGCCACCACCCAGAGCGCGCAGATGAAAAAGCGCGTGGCGCAGTATTTGCTCAGCACGCAATGCCCACAGTGCGATGGCAAACGCCTGCGCCGCGAGGCCTTGTCGGTCACCTTTGCCGGGCTGGATATCGGGGAGCTGTCGCGGCGCCCGCTGGACGAGGTGGCCGAGCTGCTGCGCCCCGCCGCCGAAGCCGCCCCATCCAAAGGTACGCGTAAAGATGCGCGCCAACATCCGGAACAAGCGATCGCCGCGCGACGCATCGCCGCGGATCTGCGCGCGCGTATCGCCGTCGTACAGGCGCTGGGTCTGGGCTACCTCAGCCTGGAGCGCAGCACGCCCACCTTGTCGCCGGGCGAGTTGCAACGGCTGCGGCTGGCCACGCAGATCCGCTCGCAGTTGTTCGGCGTGGTGTACGTGATGGACGAACCATCGGCAGGCTTGCATCCCGCCGATGCGCAGGCGCTGCTGGGTGCGTTGGATCAACTCAAGTCGGCCGGAAATTCGGTCTTCGTGGTCGAACACGAAGTGGACGTGATCCGCCATGCAGACTGGATCGTGGATGTCGGCCCGGCAGCCGGCGTACAGGGCGGGCAAGTGCTCTACAGCGGGCCGCCCGCGGGATTGGAGCAGGTGCAGGCCTCTTCCACACGGCGCTATCTGTTCGGCACGCCGCCGCAGGTGCATCGCCAGGCGCGCGCGGCAAGCGGTTGGTTGCAGCTGCGCGGCATCACCCGCAACAACGTCCGCGCGCTGGATGTGGACCTGCCGTTAGGTGTGTTCACTACCGTGACCGGTGTGTCCGGCTCGGGCAAATCGTCGTTGGTGAGTCAGGCGCTGGTGGAACTGCTGGCCGCCCATCTGGGGCAGGCGCAGGCAGAGGACGAAGAAGCGCTGGATCCACTGGAGCGCGGCACGCAGGTGCCGTCGGAGGGTGCGATTGTTGCCGGGCTGGATCAGGTGCGCCGCCTGGTGCGCGTGGATCAAAAACCCATCGGCCGTACCCCGCGCTCCAATCTGGCTACCTACACCGGCCTGTTCGACCCGGTGCGCAAGCTGTTTGCGGCCACGCCCGCCGCGCGCCGGCGCCGCTACGACCCGGGGCAGTTCTCCTTCAACGTCGCCAAGGGCCGCTGTGCCACCTGCGAGGGCGAAGGCTCGGTGTATGTGGAATTGCTGTTTATGCCCAGCGTCTACGCACCGTGTCCCACCTGCCACGGCGCGCGCTATAACGCCAAGACGTTGGAGATCGCGCTACGCGGTCGCAACATCGCGCAGGTGCTGGAAATGACGGTGGATCAGGCAGCCATCTTCTTTGCCGACGATGCCAGCGTGTTGCGCCCGTTGCAGGTGTTGCGCGAAGTGGGGCTGGGCTATCTGCGTCTTGGCCAGCCGGCCACCGAACTGTCCGGTGGCGAAGCGCAGCGCATCAAGCTGGCGACCGAACTGCAACGCGCCCAAAGGCGCGACACCGTCTACGTGCTGGACGAGCCCACCACCGGCCTGCATCCGTCCGACGTGGATACCTTGATGGCCCAGTTGCAAGGGCTGGTCGATGCAGGCAATACCGTGATCGTGGTCGAACACGATATGCGCGTGGCCGCCAGCAGCGACTGGGTGCTGGATATGGGGCCGGGCGCGGGCGGTGCGGGCGGCAAGGTCGTGGTGGCCGGAGCGCCGGATGTCGTGGCGCGCCATCGTGGCAGCCGCACCACACCGTTTCTGGCGCAGGTGTTGCGCGGACAGTAGAACCAACAGGTCAGCCCGCGCCGCATCGTACGAAGTGCCGTGCCTGCGATCCCCCGTGAGCCTACGGACGACGCTAACGGATGATGCCGGAAAGCTGTGTGCGTTGCGGGATGTATCTGGCATCGCGGTCAACTTGCCGCTGCCTGCCCAGGCTGATCACCCGCATGCCTGCCTGTCGATCACGACCGCTTGTGCAGGTGCGTACGAGCGGTATCGACACATAAGGCAGAAGACGCTGCGCATGACAGGGTTGCAAGTGGCATGCGTCGCATTTGCCGCGCTACCGTACGGCCATGCGTCTGACCGACATGGCAGCGGGCCCAATGCATCGCTGCATTGGGCCCGACTGTTGGGATCACTTCACTACCCAAAGCGCCAAGCATTGCCTGCAAGCGCAACGTGCACTGCAGGTCAGTCCGCCATCACCTTGTCCGGCGTCATCGGCGTGCTGCGGATGCGCTTGCCGGTGGCGTGGAAGATGGCGTTGCAGATCGCCGCAGACACGCCGACCAGGCCGATCTCGCCCACGCCCTTCGCACCCAGGCTGCTGACGACGCGGTCGTCTTCGTCGGCGAAGATCACGTCGATGTCGTGAATGTCGGCGTTGGCGGAGACGTGATACAGCGCCAGGTCGTGATTCATGAAGCGGCCGAAGCGATGGTCCGATTGGGTGTGCTCGTGCAGCGCCTGGCCGATGCCCCAGACCACGCCACCCACGATCTGGCTGCGTGCGGTGATCGGATTGAGGATGCGCCCGGCGGCAACGGCGCTGACCACGCGGGTAACCCGCACCGTGCCCAGTTCTTCGTCCACCCGGACCTCCACAAACACCGCGCCGTGCGTGGCACGGGTGTATTTGCGTTGCTTGAGCACGTTCGGCAGCAGGAGGAACTTATCTTCGATCTGCTCCAGCCCTGCAGTGCGCAGCAGGTCGGTCAGGGCGATAGGGCTGCCGGCATCGGCCCGCAATGCCAGCTTGCCGTCGGCAAAGACCACATCGTCAGGTTTGGCCTTGGCAAAGCGCGAGTCGGGCAGGGCCTGGGCCAGACGCAATAGACGCCCGCGCAGCTTTGCGCACACGCCATCCACTGCCGAGCCCACCGTGGTGACGTGCGAGGAGCCACCTTCGATCGGCGCAACCGGCAAGGTGGAGTCGCCAAGTTGAAACGTCACCTGCTCCAAGGGCAGGCCCAGCGCTTCGGCAGCGATCATCGCCATCACCGTGTAGGTGCCGGTGCCGATGTCGCTGGCTGCGCTGCTGACCACCAAACGGCCGTCGGCATGCAGCGCCGCATGTGCGCGCGCGAACATCTGCATCGCATCCCACTGCCCGGTGGCCATGCCCCAGCCCACCCACTCGCTGCCTTCCTTGCGCGCGCGCGGTTGCAGGGGGCGTTGTGCCCAACCGAAGCGTTCAGCCCCTTGCTCGTAACACTGGCGCAGCGCCTTGGTAGAGTAGGGCTTGTCGTCGGCCGGATTGACCTCGGCGTAGTTCTTCAGGCGCAGTGCCAACGGATCGATGCCGACCTCATAGGCCAACTCGTCCATCGCCACTTCCAGCGCATGCACACCATGCGCGGCGCCGGGCGCACGCATGTCGATGGGGCTGTATTGGTCCAGACTCACCAACTTGTAGCCCAGGTGCACGTTGTCGCAGGCGTACAACTGACCGCTCCAGTTGACCACCACCTCCACGTAGTCTTCGATGCGCGAGGTTTCGGCGATGGCTTCATGCCAGACCGAGCGCAAGGTGCCGTCGCGGTCTGCGCCGAGCTTGAGCCGCTGCAGCGTTTCCGGGCGGTGGCCGAAGGTGAACATCTGTTGCCGCGTCAGCACCACGCGCACTGAGCGATCCAGCAGGATCGACGCCATCACCGCCAGCGGCAACTGATACTGCGGGCGCAGCCCGGAGCCGAACGCGCCGCCCACGTACGGGTTGCGCACGGTCACCTTGCGCTTGCTCAGCCCGAACACGTGCGACACGTACCAGCGGCTGTTCTGCGAACCCTGGGTTTTGTCGTAAATGGTGAAATGGCCGTCAGCGTCGCGGATGACGGTGGAAGCGAACAATTCCATCGGGTTGTGGTGCTCGACGCCGCTATAGTAGTCGGCCTGTACCTGGCAGGCGGCATTGTCGAATGCGCTTTGCGGATCGCCCTTGTCCTTGGGCGGCGGCGAAAATCCGGCCTTCAGCGGCTTGGGCGCGTGTGCACGGTCCAGGTTGGTCATCAGGTTGGTGTCGTGCGGGTCCTGCAACAGCTCCACTTCCACCAGATGCGCGGCATGGCGCGCCGCTTCGAAGGTCTCGGCAACCACCAGCGCGATGGGCTGGCCGCTGTACAAGATCTTGTTGTCGTACAACGGACGGAACGGCGAGCCGGCCGGCGCCGTCATGTCCTTGTAGAACAGGTCCATGCCGCGCATGTGCGGGCGGTTTTCATGGGTGACGATCTCCAGCACGCCGGGGACTGCGCGTGCTGCATCCAGATGGAAGGCAACGATCTCACCCTTGGCAATGCTGCTGTTGACCACCACGCCATAGGCCAGGTCCGGCACCGGCCATTCGGCGGCATAACGCGCCTGGCCGGTGACTTTTGCGCGTCCGTCGATGCGCGTGACGCCGGTGCCGGTGGGGCGATAGCCGGTGCCGCTGTCGGCAACCGGCGGGGTCAGCGCACTGTCGGACAGGTCAGGGATGCGTGCGTTCATGGCGATTCCTCCAGCGCACTGGTGCGCCCGCGGTTGTCGATGGTGCCCTCGCGCGCAACGCTCAATGCGCGCACGATGGCGCGGCGTGCCAGCGGCAGCTTGAAGGCGTTCTCGCCCTGCGGTTGTGCACCCTGCAGCAGCGCATCGGCCAGGCGGCCGAAGGTGTCGGCAGTGGCCGGCTGGCCGACCAGCGGTGCCTCTGCATCGGCATTGCGCCAGGGTTTGTGGGCCACGCCGCCCAGTGCCACACGCACCTCGCGAATGCTGCCGTCGTCGGCCAGATCCAGGGCCGCTGCCACCGACACCAGCGCGAACGCATAGGAGAGGCGCTCGCGGATCTTGAGGTAGGCACTATGCGCAACGAAGCGCTGCGCATCGGGCAGATCGATATGCACGATCAATTCGTCCGGCGCCAAGGTGCTATCCAGTTCCGGGTGATCGCCAGGCAGACGGTGGAACTGCGCGAACGGAATGTCGCGCTCGCCATTGGCGCCCTGCACGTGCACCACGGCATCCAGCGCGGCCAATGCCACGCACATATCCGATGGATGCGTGGCGATGCAATGCGCGCTGGTGCCGAGAATGGCGTTGTATTTGGTCAGCCCGCCAATGGCCGAGCAGCCGGTGCCCGGGTCGCGTTTGTTGCACGGGGTGGCATGGTCGTAGAAATACATGCAGCGCGTGCGTTGCAGCAGGTTGCCGCCATTGCTGGCCATGTTGCGAATCTGCGGCGAAGCGCCGGCCAGAATCGCCGCGCTCAGCAAGGGGTAACGCGTTTCCACCTCCGGGTGATATGCAGTGTCGGCATTGCGCGCCAACGCACCCAGGCGCAGGCCGCCGTCGGGTTGGGTGCTGATGCTGTCCAGCGGCAGCCGATTGATGTCGATCAAACTGCTGGGGCGCATCAGCTGCAGTTTCATCAAATCGGTCAGATTGGTGCCGCCGGCGATGAAGCGTACCGGTGCCTCGGAGGGCACCGGCTGCGTGTCGCCGCTGCGCACTGCAATGGCGCCAAGCGCCGCATCGACGGTGTCCGGGCGGGTGTAGGTGAGCGGAATCATGCCGGCACCGTCCCGGGCGTCCACGGAGTGGCCGCGCTGTCGCTGCTGTCGCTGGGCTTGCCCATCACCTCCATCACGGCATCGGTGATCTGCGGATAGGCACCGCAACGGCAGATATTGCCGCTCATCAGTTCACGTACCTGGTCGCGGTCGTGCGCCTTGCCTTCGTTGATCAAGCCCACGGCCGAGCACAGCTGCCCCGGAGTGCAGTAACCGCACTGAAATGCGTCGTTGGCGATGAAGGCGCGTTGCAGCGGATGCAGTGTGTCGCCATCGGCCAGCCCTTCGACGGTGGTGATGTCGGCGCCGTCCTGCATGACGGCCAGGGTCAGGCAGCTGTTGATGCGGCGGCCATCGACCAGCACCGTGCAAGCGCCGCATTGGCCATGGTCGCAACCTTTCTTGGTGCCGGTGAGGTCGAGGCGGTCGCGCAGCAGGTCGAGCAGGCTCACCCAGGCTTCGAGCTGCAAGTGATACGGCTGAGCGTTGATGCGCAGGTTGACCGGGTAGGTCGGCGCACTGGTGGTGGCAGTGGCCGGCGCCGTGTCATGGGCAGTGGCGGGTGTGGCAGTCATGCGAACCCCGTGGCGATGGCTGAGGAGAAGGACCACCACCTTGACGGCGCTGTGGTCAACGCAAAGTGACCACGGCTGCGATTGGCACCGATACGACGCGGCGTACGCGCATTCAGGAGCGGCATCGTGATCGCTGCACGCTCGTGCCTGCATGGCGCGAGCGTGCAGGCGGGCACTGTGTGGAGTGTCACGCGGTGCGCTGAATGTGTCAGCTTTGCGCATGCGTCGTGGTGCTGGTGTCCCAGCTGTTGCGACGTGCCGCCATTATCCTGGCGGCATGAAGACGAGGTGGCAGCAATGAGCCGGCGTGGTGGTAGTGCGGATCTTCCCTTGCATGGAGGCCGCGTTCCGCGTTGGTTGGGTGAGCGGATGACGCGGCTTGGCGCAGTGATGTGCGAGGCGATCGTGCACAGCTATGGGCGCGATGAATTGTTGCGGCGGCTTGCGCACCCGTTCTGGTTTCAGTCGTTCGGTGCGGTCATGGGCATGGACTGGCATTCGTCCGGCATTACCACCAGCGTGATCGGCGCGCTCAAGCGTGGGTTGACGCCACTGTCCGGCGAACTGGGCATTCATGTCTGTGGCGGGCGCGGCCGGCATTCGCGTGCCACGCCTTCGGAGTTGCTGGCCGTGGGCGATGCGGTCGGGTTGGACGGCGCCGCATTGGCACAGGCCAGCCGCCTGGTCGCCAAGGTGGACAGCGCTGCCGTGCAGGACGGTTTCGATCTGTATCTGCACGGCTTCATCGTCAGCGACGATGGCCGCTGGGTGGTGGTGCAGCAAGGCATGCATGGGCAGCGCAAGCAGGCACGCCGATATCACTGGCTCTCCGAAGGCCTGAGCAGTTTTGTGGATGCGCCGCATGCTGCCATCGATGGCGCGCATCAAGGCAACATCGTCAATCTCGCCGACCACCGCGCCGCTGCCTCGCGCGATGCGCAGGTGGCACTGCTGCGCAGCACCGCGCCGGACCGGCTGGCACAGCAGTGGCAACGGATTGCGGGTGTGGAGGCGCCTGCGGCGCAAGGTCCGCTCACCGGCGATCTGTTCGCCGTGCACGCCTGGGACCCGGCACAACAACCGCACCTGTGCATGCCCGACCATCATGACGTGCGCAGCGAAAACGTGATCACACGACGGCTGCACGCCAGCTTGGCCGCCGCTGCCGAAGCGGGGCCGCGCGATTTCACCGCGCTGCTGCAAGTGCCCGGCGTGGGTGCGCGCACCTTGCGCTCGCTGGCGATGGTGGCCGAAGTGATGCACGGCACGCCATGCCGTTTCAGCGACCCGGCACGCTTTTCGCTTGCGCATGGCGGCAAGGACCGGCAACCGTTCCCGGTGCCCACACGCGTGCTCGATCACACCATCGGCGTACTCAAGCAAGCGATGCAGCAGGCCAGACTGGGCAACGACGAACGCTTGCAGGCGATTGCGCGGCTTGACGCGCAGGCGCGTCGACTCGAAGCCAGCGCGCAAGGGCCGACGGTGGACGACTACATCGCGCAGGAACGTCGCGATTCGCATCGCTATGGCGGGCGTAGCGTATTCGGGTGGGAACCGGCGCCGGAGGATGCGCGCGCGGTGCAGCCGACCCAAGCGCATGCAGGTCGCCGATGAGCGTGCGCGCGCCTGGCAGCACGCCAGTGGCCATCGACGGACGTTGCTTCACCTATGTGTTCCCATGCCAGTGGGAAGACCATTGCAAGATCGGTTTCTCGCGCGATCCGCTGGGGCGCATCGGTAGCCTGCATCCGCGCTGGTTCGATTTTTTCGATCTGGAGCACGGGCTGCTGGTGGAAACCGAGCGCGAGCGCGATGCGCGCGATCTCGAACTGCAACTGCGGCGCCCGCTGCTTGCGCACAACGCACCGCCACCGATGGCGATCCGCGCAGTGGCCGGTGGGCATACCGAATGGTTTCGGGGCGTGGGCGAGGCGTTGCAACGTGCAGTTGCGCAACTGCAGCAGGGCGGGTATCGCGTGTTCGTGTTGCGCGACTGGCTGCAGGCGGCGATGGCCCAGCGTATCGATCGCCTCTACGACTGGGCCGCGGTGCAGTTGAGTGCGGACGAACTGGATGGCCTGGTCGGCCCCACGCCAGCACAACGTGCGCTGCGCGATGTACTCGATGGTTACCGCGCATTGGATCTTCCCGTGCAGGCACATGTGCCCGAACATATTTGGGCCTGGTATTGCCGCAACGGCTGAGCATGTTGCCAGCACCTTGACGTGCGTCGCCTCAGCATCGCCTCAACCCTGAGGAGTGCCTTATGCAGATTGCACAACTGACATTGACCGACGCGTTCAAGGTGCTGTTTTCGGTGCGCCAGGTGCAAGCTGCCGAAATGGCGATTGCACCGGGCCAGGGCGAGGGCGGGCCAGACAATCGCCACCGTGGTGCCGATCAATGGCTGTATGTGGTGGACGGCACCGGCGAGGCGGTGATCGAGGGGCAGACGCATGCACTGCAGGCCGGTAGCCTGATCGCCATCGAGCGCGGTGAAACCCATGAGATCCGCAATACCGGGAGCACACCGTTGAAGACGGTCAATTTCTATCACCCGCCTGCCTACGATGCCCAAGGCGAACCCTTGCCAGCCGGTGAGGGGGCGTGATCGCTGGCGGTTTCGCATGTCGTTGAGTGGATCGGTCACGGCGCAGGTGCATGACCTGGAAAAAGCGGCAGGCAGGCTTCAACGCCAGGTGAGCACCGCGCCCACTGCGCATTGACGCGGCGCTTGTTACATCGAGTTGCCATCCACAACAGGGGAAGTGCCATGCCACAGGCCAAGACACGCCGCGCTGCTGCCAAGGACAAGCGCGAAGGAAAATCGGCCAGCACCCAGGCCGGCGAATATGTCAAAGAAGAAATCGACCAGGTGCGCGACGGCGCGCATGGTGTGAAAAGTACCAAGCAGGCCATTGCGATCGGTTTGTCCAAGGCGCGCCGCGATGGCGTGGACGTTGCCCCGCGCAGTTCCGCGTCCAGGGCCACCAAGAAAAAAGCCGCGCAGGACAAGGCAGCGGCAACCTCCAAAAAGCCGGTGTCGCCTACGCGCTCGGCCGGTGCCAAGAAAGCCCTCAAGACCGCCAGCAAGGGCACTACCGCCAAGAAGACGGTAGGCAAAAAGGCATTGTCCAAACAGACCACGGGTGCCGCAAAAAAGCGCACTGCCAGCGACCGTTCGACGGCAGCAAAGAAGGCGGCCAAGACCAAGGGCCCGGCAGTACGCAAGGCCGCCGCAAAGAAAGCCGCGGCAACGCGCAAGCGTGCCGAGTAAGAGCGTCTATGCCGTGCAGTGACGTCAGTGCTGACTGGTTGCGGCGTGTGGATCCAAGACTGCGCGTGCAAATGCCAGACAAGCGCGTCGCGTGCCACAGTCCTGTTTTCAGCCGTAGTGGCCCTGCGGTTCGTGTACATGCGTGTCCGCGCGCAAACGCACGCGAGGTCGCAGCCATTGCGCAAACGTCGCTTCGCTCCACGCGCCATCGGCCAGGCCCATCATGGCAACGTATTTCTCTTCCTGCGAAGCGATGAGTTCGGCGCCGTTGAGTAGCAAAAAAACCCGATAGCACACATGGGCAGTCCGTTTGTTGCCATCTACGAACGGATGATTGCGCGCGAGCCCGTAGGCCAGGCTGGCCGTCAGCTCTACAAGATCGGGTGGAGGATCGCCGTAGGAAAAAAGTTGCTGCGGGCGTGCCAGTGCCGAGGCCAAGAGTGCCTCGTCGCGCACTCCGCTTGCGCCGCCGTGCTCGCTCAATTGACGTTCGTGGATCGCCAATGCAAGTGCGTGCGTGATCCAGACCAGCATGCGCGTGTTCACTTGGCCAGCTTGTTCAGCACTTGGCGATCCTCGCGCATCACCTGCTCGGCCACATCCATCTGCGCGGCCAACGTCGGGTCGAATGCGGTCAGCCTGATGCCGTCGGGCGTTTCCAGTGCATAGAGTTCGTCGCCCTTTCCAAGCCGCAGGCGGGCCAGCAGTTCCTTGGGCAGGATGATGCCGGCGGAATTGCCGATGGCGGTGATCTTGAGCTTCATGGCGGCATCTCGCGTTATTACGAAGGTTATAACCCTGTCGTCAGCCAGTCGCAAGTGGCGTGCTGAAGCGGCTCAGCACGCCAGTCTCGCCTGCTGCGATCGATTGGTGTACAAATGTACACCTTGTCCCGTCCTGCTGCCTCGCCCCGATGCCATCGCTTCCCCCCCAACGTGCCGCCGTGCTGGCGTTCCTGCAGGAGCAGGCCCTGGCGGGCGTCTCGCCCAGTCTGGCCGAGATCGCGCAGGCCTTCGGGTTTGCCTCGCGCAATGCTGCACAAAAGCACGTGCAGGCGCTGGCCGACGCCGGATTGATCGAGCTGCTGCCCAATCAGAAACGTGGCATCCGTGTACCGGGAGGCGCCGGTCGCGATGCATTGCTGGCCTTGCCGGTGCTGGGGCGAGTGGCAGCAGGTCTGCCGATCGGTGCGGATATCGGCCTGGAGCGTCAGCTCTGGCTGGACCGCGCGCTGTTTTCGCTGCGCCCGGATTACCTGCTGCAGGTGCAGGGCGATTCGATGATCGATGACGGCATTCTGGATGGCGACCTGGTGGGCGTGCATCGCAGCAACGAGGCGCGCGACGGGCAAATCGTGGTGGCGCGGGTGGATGGCGAAATCACCATCAAGCGCCTGGAGCGCGGCGCCGAACGGATCCGCCTGCTGCCGCGCAATCGCGCGCATGCGCCGATCGTGGTGGCGGCCGATGCCGACTTCGCGATCGAAGGGCTGTACTGCGGCCTGATCCGGCAGGGCTGACATGAGCCAGGAGCCGGCGCGCATCAGACAGGACGGCAATGCGGCCGTGGCACTGCCGTTGGACGCCCTGCTGGCCGCGCGCACGGTCTGGCGTGCAGGCCAGGGCACGGCCACCGCCAATGGCGGTGAATCCACCGGGCATGTGGCATTGGATGCATTGCTTCCCGATGGCGGCTGGCCGCGGCGTGCCTTGACCGAATTGTTGTTGCCTGCGCATGGCATCGGCGAGATCGCCTTGTTGCTGCCCACGCTGGCACGCATGACCGCCAGCAGCAGCCGGGTGGTATTGGTGGCACCGCCGTTCATTCCCTACGCGCCGGCCTGGCAGGCGGGCGGGGTGGTGCTGGAGCATCTGGAAGTGGTGCAGGCCGAGCCGCGCGAAGCGTTATGGGCGTTCGAACAATGCCTGCGCAGCGGCGCATGCGCTGCGGTACTGGGCTGGCCGCAGACCGGCGATGCGCGTGCGCTGCGCCGGTTGCAGGTGGCGGCCGATAGCGGCAATTGCTGCGCGTTCGCACTGCGCGACCGCCGTCATGCGGTGAATGCATCGCCGGCGGCCTTGCGGCTGGAATTCCTGCCCGAGCGCGATGCCTGGCAGGTGCGCAAATGCCGGGGCGGGCAGGTGCCGTCGCAGCCGTTGCGGCTGGCGCATTGAGGCGCGCGCATGTTGTGGGCCTGCATATTGCTGCCGCAGCTGGCGCTGGACGCCGTCCTTCGGCGTCTGGAAGAACCGCAGGCGCCACTGGCGCTGGTGGAAGGCCCGGCGCAGCTGCGCAGCCTGCATTCGGTCAATGCTGCCGCTGGCGCAGCTGGGTTGAAGGCCGGCATGCGGCTATCGGCGGCGCATGCCTTGATGACGCAGGTACGCACCATCGATTACGACGCGCAAAACGAAGCGCGCACGCAGCGGTTTCTTGCGGCCTGGGCGTATCGGCATAGTTCGCTGGTCAGCCAGCAGTGGTCGCGCGCCATCGTGCTGGAAGCCGGTGCCAGCTTTCGCCTGTTCGGCCCCTGGCCGCGCTTCGAGCGTCGCCTGCGCGATGAGCTGCAGGCCTTGGGCTTCCAGCACCGGCTTGCGCTGGCGCCCACGCCGCGCGCCGCACGCGTGCTGGCTGGGCTGCGCGACGGCATGGTGGTGACGCAATTGCCGGCCCTGCACAGCACGCTCGACAAGGTGCCTGTACGCCGCGCTGCATTGCCTGACGATGCCGGCGAGCGCCTGCAGCACATGGGCGTGCGCACGCTCGCGGCGGTGCGCGGCCTGCCGCGTGACGGGTTGCGCCGGCGGTTTGGTGCGGGCCTGCTCGATCACCTGGATCGCCTCTACGGGCAGGTCGACGACCCACTGGAGTGCTACGCGCCGCCAGACCACTTCGACCACCGCGTGGAGCTGGGCTATGAGGTGGAAACGCATCCGGCGCTGCTGTTTCCGTTGCGCCGGCTGATCGGCGACCTGTGCACGTATCTTTCCATTCGCGATGGCGGCGTGCAGCGGTTTTTATTGCGCCTGGAGCATGAAGAAGGCGCGACCGATGTGGAGATCGGTCTGCTCACGCCGGAACGCGCGCCCACCTTGCTGTTCGAGCTGGCCCGCAACCGGCTGGAGCGGGTGGAGATTCCGCGGCCGGTGGTGGCGATGCGCTTGCTGGCACGGCAGCTGCCACCGTTCGTACCGGCCATGCGCGACCTGTTCGATCAGCGCGCGCAGCAATCGGTGGAGTGGCCGCAACTGCGCGAGCGCCTGCGTGCACGGCTTGGCGATGACGCGGTCTATCGCGTGTTGCCGGCCGACGACCCGCGCCCGGAGCGCGCGTGGCGTCGCGCCATCGGCGATGCGGTGCGCGAAGCCGCTGCGCCGCCGCGTCCGCCGCGCCCCACCTGGTTGCTGCCGCAGCCGGTGCCGCTGCACGACCCGCACCTGCGCATCGTGTCCGGCCCGGAACGGCTGGAAAGCGGTTGGTGGGACGACGATGAAGCCCGTCGCGATTACTACGTGGTGGAGACTGCGCGCGGCCGGCGTGGTTGGGCCTTCGCCGCGCCCGGTCGGGTGGACGGCTGGATGCTGCATGGATGGTTCGCGTGAGCGCGCGTATGTTCGCGCGGTATCGGAGCAGGTACCGGCTGTCTGGTGGTTGCGGCTGGGGCGCGCGTGGCCGATGCCAGGGCTGCAGGCAAGAGCAGCAGCATCTGCAACGGCGCGATCTGCTGCGCATTGCAAAAACCGTCTGGCGCAGCGCGCTGTTGAAGGCAGCCGTCCATGAGCTGGGATGACGCCATCGATGGCGTAGACCGCGACACGCCCGGCGGGCGCATGCCGCGCGCCTGGAATGTGGCCGCACGGTTGCGCGCGGCCAACGACGACATCAGCCATGCGCACGTTGCCGATGGCTTGCCCGCCTATGCCGAGCTGCACTGCCTGTCGGACTTCTCGTTCCTGCGTGGCGCCTCCAGCGCCGAACAGCTGTTCGTGCGCGCACAACACTGCGGCTACAGCGCCTTGGCCATCACCGACGAATGCTCGCTGGCCGGCATCGTGCGTGGCCTGGAAGCGTCGCGCGCCACCGGGGTGCGGTTGATCGTCGGTAGCGAATTCGCCCTGGTCGATGGCACCCGCTTCGTGCTGCTGGTGGAAAACGCGCACGGTTACCCGCAGCTGTGCGGGTTGATCACCACCGCGCGGCGCGCGGCCAGCAAGGGCGCTTATCGCTTGGGGCGGGCCGAGGTGCAAGCGCAGTTTCGCGATGTGGCGCCGGGCGTGTTTGCACTGTGGCTACCCGGCGCGCAGCCGCAGGCAGAGCAGGGTGCCTGGTTGCAACAAGTCTTCGGCGAGCGGGCGTTTCTGGCAGTGGAATTGCATCGCGAACAGGACGATGTCGCACGCCTGCAGGTCCTGCAAGCGCTGGCGCAGCAGTTGGGCATGACCGCGTTGGCCAGCGGCGATGTACATATGGCGCAGCGTCGCGAGCGCATCGTGCAAGACACCTTGACCGCCATCCGCCACACGCTGCCGCTGGCCGAATGCGGCGCACACCTGTTCCGCAATGGCGAGCGCCATCTGCGCACCCGGCGCGCGTTGGGCAATATCTACCCGGATGGGTTGTTGCAGGCCACGGTGGAGCTGGCGCAACGCTGCACCTTCGACATTTCCAAGCTCCAATACACCTATCCCAGAGAATTGGTGCCGCAGGGGCATACGCCTGCCAGTTATCTGCGTCAGCTCACTGAAGCCGGGATGCGGGAGCGCTGGCCGGATGGGGTGCCGAAGAAAATACGCGACGACATCGAGAACGAATTGGCGTTGATCGCCGAACTGGAATACGAGGCTTTCTTTCTCACGGTACAGGATGTGGTGCGGTTTGCGCGTTCCAAAGACATCCTGTGCCAGGGGCGTGGATCTTCAGCAAATTCGGCAGTCTGCTATGCACTGAGCATCACCTCGGTTGATCCGAGCAAGACGCGATTGTTGATCTCGCGCTTCTTGTCCAAGGCGCGTAACGAGCCGCCGGACATCGACGTGGATTTCGAGCACGAACGCCGCGAGGAGGTGTTGCAATACGTCTACGCCAAATACGGGCGCGAACGCGCAGCGCTGGCGGCGACGGTGATCTGCTATCGCGGCAAGAGCGCGGTGCGCGACGTGGCCAAGGCCTTCGGTCTGCCACCGGACCAGATTGCCTTGCTGGCCAATTGCTATGGCTGGGGCAATGGCGAAACACCGATGGAACAGCGCATCGAAGAAGCCGGCTTCGATCTGGCCAACCCGCTGATCAACAAGATCCTGCTCGTGACAGACCACCTGCGCGATCACCCACGGCATCTGTCGCAGCACGTGGGCGGATTCGTCATCTCCGACGAGCCGTTGTCGTTGCTGGTACCGGTGGAAAATGCCGCGATGGCCGACCGCACCATCATCCAGTGGGACAAGGACGATCTGGAAACCATGAAGCTGCTCAAGGTCGATTGCCTGGCCCTGGGCATGCTGACCTGCATTCGCAAGACGCTGGACCTGGTGCGTGGCCACCGTCATCGCGACTACACGTTGGCGACCTTGCCGGATGAGGATGCGGCGACCTACAAGATGATCCAGCGCGCCGATACGGTCGGCGTGTTCCAGATCGAGTCGCGTGCGCAGATGGCCATGCTGCCAAGGCTCAAACCGGCAGAGTTCTACGACCTGGTCATCGAAGTGGCGATCGTGCGCCCTGGCCCGATCCAGGGCGACATGGTGCATCCGTACCTGCAACGTCGCAAGGACAAGAGCCTGATCAACTATCCCTCCGAAGGCGTAGAGCAAATTCTCGGGCCGACATTGGGGATTCCGCTGTTCCAGGAGCAGGTCATGGAGTTGGTGATCCACGCCGGCTACGACCCTGACGAGGCCGACAAGCTACGCCGTTCGATGGCGGCCTGGCGCCGCGGTGGCGACATGGAATCGCATCGCGTGCGCATTCGCGCATTGATGGAAGGCAAAGGCTACGCCTCCAGCTTCATCGACCAGATCTTCGAACAGATCAAGGGTTTCGGTTCCTACGGTTTTCCGCAGAGCCATGCCGCCTCGTTCGCCAAGCTCGTCTACGCCAGCTGCTGGCTCAAACGCCACGAGCCGGCCGCCTTCGCCTGCGGGCTGCTCAACGCGCAGCCGATGGGTTTCTATTCGGCCAGCCAGATCGTGCAGGATGCGCGCCGCGGCAGCCCCGAGCGCGAGCGTGTGGAGGTGCTGCCGGTGGATGTATTGCACAGCGACTGGGACAACACCCTGGTCGGCGGCCGGCCGTGGCGCAGCGCTGCCGATCCTGGCGAACAACCGGCGATCCGGCTGGGCATGCGGCAGGTCGCCGGACTGTCGCAAGTGGTGGCGCAGCGCATCGTTGCCGCACGCACGCAGCGGGCGTTCGCCGATATCGGCGATCTGTGCCTGCGCGCCGCACTCGACGAAAAAGCACGCCTGGCATTGGCAGAAGCCGGCGCTCTGCAAGGCATGGTGGGCAACCGCAACGCCGCGCGCTGGGCAATGGCCGGCGTGGAGGCGCGCCGCCCCCTGTTGCCGGGCAGCCCGGAGGAACGCCCGGTGGAGTTCGAGGCGCCGCGCGCCGGCGAAGAAATCCTTGCCGATTACCGCTCGGTCGGCCTGAGTCTGCGCCAGCACCCGATGGCGCTGCTGCGGCCGCAGATGCGCCAGCGACGCATCCTGGGTCTGCGCGAATTGCAGGGTCGCCGCCACGGCAGCGGCGTGCATGTGGCTGGCCTGGTTACCCAGCGCCAGCGCCCGGCCACCGCCAAGGGCACTATCTTCGTCACCCTGGAAGACGAGCAGGGCATGATCAACGTCATCGTCTGGTCGCACCTTGCGCTGCGTCGCCGCCGTGCGCTGCTGGAATCGCGCCTGCTCGCCGTGCGCGGTCGCTGGGAACGCGTGGACGGCGTAGAGCATCTCATCGCCGGCGACCTGTACGACCTCAGCAACCTGCTCGGCGACATGCAGCTGCCCTCGCGCGATTTCCATTGACGCTTTTTAGGTGCATGGATTGCTGCTAGATTTCGCCATCGGTTTGCCTACAACACGGAGTCGTACATGCGGAAATGGATCATTCCTGCGGCCTTGGTGCTGCTGATGGCGGCCGGCACTGCCACGGCCCAGGTGGATGTCGGCGCCTATATCAAGAAGGACAAGTTCGCCGACATCAAGCTATCGCCCAGCGGCGCGTATTTCGCCGCGACCGTGCCGATGGAAGACAAGACCGCCCTTGCGATCATGCGGCGTTCGGACAACAGCATCGGCGCCACCTTCGTGCTGGAAAAAAACACCTACGTGAGCGATTTCGCCTGGGTCAGCGACACCCGCGTGTTGATCTCCATTGCACAGAAGTACGGCCTGCTCGACAAGCCGCTGCCGACCGGCGAGCTGTATGCCATCAATGCCGATGGCACCGGAGCCGAGTTGCTGGTGGGTTACCGCGCACGCGGCACCGGCCTTGGCACCAACATCAAGGTCAAGAAGACCGAAGCGGTGGCCGCATTCCTGACCGATCCCTTGCCCGACGACGACCGCAGCGTGATCGTGGCGATCTGGCCGATGTCGGGGCAGGATCCTTATACGCGCGCAGAAAAGCTCGACGTCACCACCGGCCGCCGCCTCCCGCTGGCGCGTGCGCCGATTCAGCGCGCCAGCTTCACCACCGACCATCATGGGCAGGTGCGCTTTGCGCAGGGGGCGGGCTCGGACAACGTCAGCAAGCTGTATTACCGCAAGGGCGCGGGCGACGAATGGGCGCTGATCAATGACGAGCAGGTCAGTGGCCATGTCGAAACACCGCTGGGTTTTTCGCAAGACGAGCGCATTGCGTACTTGCGCGTGCAAAGTGCCGACGGCCCCGATGCGATCGTCGGCTGGGACATCCAGGCCAATCGCCGTGAGCAGGTATTGCGCGACGCGGTGGCCGACCCACTGGAGATCATCTACCGCAACGGCACCACCATCCCGGTCGGCGCCATTTTCATGGCCGACCGCCCCCGCACCCGCTTTTTCGACGAGCATGGGGCACAGGCGCGGATGTATCACAGCCTGGAGGCGGCCTTTGCCGGCAATGCGGTGCGCGTGACCTCCAGCACCAAAGACGGTCGCTACGTGATGCTTGAAGCCTATTCGGGCAGCAACCCTGGCGATTTCTACGTGTTCGATACGCAACAGAACAAAGCCCAGCATGTGATCAGTCGGCGCGACTGGTTCGACCCCGAGCGCACGGCCACCGTGCAGCCGATTGCACTGCAGGCACGTGACGGGGTGCCACTGCATGGGTATCTCACGCTGCCGCGCAGCGGGGGCGACAAACATCTGCCAATGGTGGTGATGCCCCATGGCGGTCCCTTCGAGATCTTCGACAGCTGGCAGTTCGACGACGATGCGCAGCTGCTGGCGCAAGCGGGCTATGCGGTGCTGCAGATCAATTTCCGTGGCTCGGGCAATTATGGGCGCCACTTCCAGCACGCCGGCGCGCGTCAGTGGGGCGGCACCATGCAGGACGATGTGACCGATGCAACGCGTTGGGCGATTGACCAGGGGTATGCGGACGCACGTAAGATCTGCATCTTTGGCGCCAGTTACGGTGCGTACGCAGCCCTGATGGGTGCGGCCAAGGAATCGGGCCTGTATGCGTGCGCGGCCGGTTATGTGGGCGTCTACGACTTGCCGATGATGTTCACCAGCGGCGATATCCAGAAGCGCGGTTCCGGCGAGAACTATCTCAAGCAATGGTTGGGCGATCCGGCCACCCTGGCCGCGCGTTCGCCGGTCAGTCTGGCCAGGCAGATCAAGGTGCCGGTGTTTCTGGCTGCAGGGGGCGAAGACGAGCGCGCGCCCATCCAGCACAGCAAGCGAATGGAAGCAGCGTTGCGCCAGGCCGGCACCCCAGTGGAAACGCTGTACTTCGACACAGAAGGCCACGGCTTCTACACCGAGCCCCATCGACGCGCGTTCTACACCCAGCTGTTGGCGTTTTTATCCAAATCGCTGGGTGGCGCCAAGGCCGACTGAGGGTCACCGAGACGGTCGCCTCGTCGAACTGTCCAGTTCGCTTGCCTCTCCTGTCAGTTGGGCCACGCGGTGAGGCAGTGCGCTGTACAGACCCAGCCAGAAGCCTGAGTGAATCATCCTGCCGTCGGTCATTGGCAGTGAACCGGTCCGTGCTACACCATGCAGGTCCGCGCAGCCGCGCTGGCTTGTCTTTCACCCACGAGGCGATCATGAAGTTGGAGGCGTTGTTCGACCAGTTGCACACCTTGCCCACCGTGCCCAAGGTGGCGCAAGACCTGATCCGTCAATTCGACGATCCGCAGACCGATATCGATACGCTGGCGCATAGTATCGAGCGCGATCCGGTGATTGCCGCCAAAGTGTTGCGGCTGGCCAATTCGGCGCGCTTCCATGGCCTGCGCGATTCCACCAGCGTGGAAGACGCGGCCATGCGGCTGGGCTTCAATACCCTGCGCACCCTGGTGCTGGCGTCGGCGATGACGGGCGCGTTCCGGGCTGGCCCGGGCTTCGACCTCAAGGCCTTCTGGCGGCACAGTTTCGAAGTGGCCGGCATCTGCCGCCTGCTGGCGCGCCAGCAGGGGTTGGACCCGGAGACGGCCTTCACCTGCGGGATGATGCACAACATCGGCGAGCTCTTGATCCAGTCCGGTGCGCCGGAATACGCCAGCCGCATCAATCACGAAACCTCCTCTGCCGGTCATGCGGCCGAAGAAACCCTGCAACTGGGCTTCGGCTACCCGGAAGTCGGGGCCGAGCTGGCACGGCGCTGGCAGCTGCCCGTGGTGATCCAGCAAGCCATCGCGTACCAGGTCCGGCCCGCCGCGGCCCCGGACGGGGCACGCATGCCATTGCTGGTGGCCCAGGCGGTACTGGTCTGCGATGCGCTGCATGCGCATGGCGGCGCCACCGCGGCGGCATTGGAAGCGATACGCAGCCCGCTGATGGACGGCGTGGATCTGGACGCGTTGTTCGCCGCGCTGCCGGAGGTCATCGAGGCTGATCGCGCCTTTGCCGAGTTGCTGCACTAACCCTCGGCAGGATGCGCTGCTGCGTCATTCCCGGCGTAGCGGCGCACGCGCACTCTTCTGCGCCTGGCGTCGCACGCGCGGTGTCGGGCTGTTGCCGTGCAGTGATCGCCGCGCCGGGCGCAGATCCCGGCAGGCGCGTTAGCGCAATAACATCCACCCGGCAGCAGCTGACGCCAGTTGCACGGCGCGGCGCACCTGTATCGACGCTGGGGGTGAGCGTGGTTCGAAACGTGCCCGCGTCCTCAACAGCCAACGCGCCGGATACCGCTGCGATCGGACAGATTGCAACCCAGCCGGCAGCGCGTGCGTCGGTTGCCCCTGCGACGTCCACCCGCCATCGCACGCACACTGTCACGCCGCGCCGCAGCTGGACTCGCGTGGACGCAGGCGCTAGCGTGGTGCGGATTTTTTGCCTACAGGGGAATGCCCAATGAGCCACGACGCGCAGCCGCGCCAGCTCACCTTCCGTGCCGTCGCGCTGGCCATCGTGCTGGCGGTCGTGCTTTCGGCCGCCAATGCCTACCTCGGCCTGTTCGCCGGCCTGACCATCGCCACCGCCATCCCGGCAGCCGTCGTGTCGATGGGTGTGCTGCGCCTGTTGGGCGGCGGCACCATTCTGGAGAACAACATCGTCCAGACCGGTGCGTCGGCCGGCTCGTCGATCGCGGCCGGGGTGATCTTCACCATCCCCGCGCTGGTGATCATGGGCTACTGGCCGGACTTCAAGTACTGGTGGGTGCTCGGCATCGCCGGCATGGGCGGCCTGCTTGGCGTGTTGTTCTCGGTGCCGTTGCGTCGCTCGATGATCGTTGAAGACCCGCTGCCGTTCCCCGAAGGCAAGGCGGCGGCCGAAGTGCTCAAGGCCGGCGAAAATCCCGGCCCGGGCTTGAGGATCCTGGCCATCTCCGGCGCCATCGGAGCGCTGGTCAAGCTGGCTGCGGCCAGCGGCCTGCGCGTGATTCCCGACACCTGGGCGCAGGCCACCTACCTGGGCAGCAGCCGGCTGGTGGGCTATATCGGCACCAACCTGTCGCCGGCGCTGCTGGGCGTGGGCTACATCGTCGGGTTGAACGTGGGCATCGTGGTGCTATCCGGCTCGATCCTGTCCTGGCACATCGCCATCCCGCTGTACCAGCAGTTCTTCATGGGCTCGGACCCGGCCCTGGCGCAGAGCCTGGTCGATGCGTCGGCGGCCGATGCAGCGTTCGGCATCTGGGGCGCGAAGATTCGCTACCTGGGTGTCGGCGCGATGTTGATCGGCGGCGTGTGGACCTTGTTCTCGCTGCGGAAATCGCTGTTTTCCGGCGTCAAGAGCGGCTTTGCCGCTGCGCGCAAGAGTGGCGGCGGCGTGGTTGCAGAGACCGAGCGCGATCTGCCGATGAAGTGGATGCTGGTGGCGCTGGTGCTGTGCACGCTGCCGCTGCTGGGCCTGTATCAGGCCATCGTGCAGCAGTGGCATGTGTCGATCCCGATGACCATCATCATGATCGTGGCCGGCTTCCTGTTCGTGTCCGTTTCGGGCTATCTGGCCGGTTTGATCGGCTCTTCCAACAACCCGGTGTCGGGCATCACCATCTCCACCATCCTGTTCGCCTCGGCGGTGCTGGTGTTGCTGCTCGGCAAGAGCGGCCTGGTGCCGGTGGGTATCGGCGCTGCACCGCTGGGCGCAGTGGCCGCGATCATGATCGGTGCGGTGGTGTGCTGCGCGGCGGCGGTGGGCGGGGACAACCTGCAAGATCTCAAGGCCGGTTATCTGGTCGGTGCCACACCGTGGAAACAGCAGCTGATGCTGGGTATTGGCGCGTTCTCGTGCGCGTTGATCATGGCGCCGGTGCTGAACCTGCTGGCTCAAGCCTACGGCATCGGCCCAGCAACGCCACAGCATCCCAACTCGCTGGGCGCGCCGCAGGCGACGCTGATGGCCTCGGTGGCCAAGGGCCTGTTCGGTGGCCAGCTGCCGTGGAGCATGATCGCGATCGGTGCCGGCGTGGGCGCGGCCATCATCGCGCTGGACGAATGGTTGAAGGCCAACGGCAAGCGCTTCCGTGTACCGGTGCTGGCCGCGGCCATCGGCATCTATCTGCCGCTGGAACTGATGGTGCCGATCTTCCTCGGCGGCCTGATCGCGCATCTGGTGGAGCGCTTCCACAACATCCGTGCCGACGACGAAGACGGCCGTGACCGCGTGCATCGCCCGGGCGTGCTGTTTGCCGCTGGCCTGATCACCGGCGAGGCGTTGATGGGCATCGCCATTGCGGTGCCGATCGTGTTGTCCAGCCGCGCCGACGTGCTGGCATTGCCGGCCGCGCTGCAGCTCAACCAGTGGGTCGGCCTGGCGATTCTGGCCCTGGTCGGCTGGCTGCTGTATCGCGTTGGCAAGCGCGGCGAACAGGCCGCCTGAGTGTGATGCCAGATGGCGCATGCGCCCCGCATGCGCCATCTGCAAGCGGCGCCTGGTTGTGCGCGCAGCTTGATCCAGCACAGCTGTGAGGGAACGGGAAACAGCTGTCTGGGCCGCCGGGCTTTACCTGGCGAAGACATGCCAGCGCTGCAATGGCGCCAGGTCCTGCGCACGATGGAGCTCGATTCGCCGTTTCGATTGCATCGCTGCCACTGCGTCCTGCACACCGCATGCAAACCGTGCAGCACTGCCGCATGCGGGCATCGCGGCCTGCACAGCCACCCGCTAACCCGCCATCCAGATTCAATGTCTTTGCGCCGGCTTTACGCCCTGCGCAACTGCCGTGCATAGCGACTTTATGCCGCTGCTGCTTATCGTGCCGTCTCCCGCACAACGGTGCGCTACGAGTGCTGCATGCCTGGACTGATCTGATCCCAACCACCCGGTAGACCGTGGTGCGCTCATGCGCTGTGCATGACGCCGCAACGCCAGGCAAGTGTCTGGCAGTGCAGGCCCGCGCACTTCCCTGCAGTGGGCGTGTGCATCGCATCGCGACTGCACCGACGCCGCCCCGAAAAAACCGCAGTTGCGGCACTGCAGACCAAGTGCAGCGCCGCCATACCGCGCGTCGTAACGCACCACCTCCCACTCTTCAACGCGGCACGGTCATGCGATTCGTGCCGCGCTTTGCCCTGGAATCACCGCAATGCCCACCATCACCTCGCGCTCGTCTTCCCGCAAGACACTGCTCGCCGTCATCGTTACGGCAGCGCTGAGCAGCCTCGCAGTTCAGGCGCAGGCGCAAGACGCCACCGACGCGGCGCTTTGCACCGATCGGCCGACCAAGGCCAATGCCACCTGCACCGTGCCGGCTGGCGAGTGGCAACTGGAAACCGACATCGGCAATTACACGCGCGACAGCCAGCCCGGCACACGCACAGAGACGGCGTACTTCACCAATCCCACGCTCAAGTACGGCGTCAGCGACCGCATCGATCTGCAACTCAACTGGGCGCCGCAACTGCAGGTCAAGACCACCGACCGCGCCACCGGTGCGCGCAGCAGCCTGAGCGGCGGCGGCGATCTCTATCTGCGCATGAAGGCGCGTGTGTACGAGAGCGACACCGCCAGCGTGGCGCTGCTGCCGTTCGTGAAGGCACCCACCGCGCGTACCGGCCTGGGCAACGACACCTGGGAAGGCGGCCTGGCGCTGCCGGTCAACTTCGTGCTGCCCAGCAGCTTCTCGCTGACGTTCGGTCCGGAACTGGATTGGTTGGCCGACAGCGATGGCAGCGGCAAGCATGTGGCCATCGTCAACGTGATCAATCTGGCGCGCCCACTGACACCAAAGTTGTCGATGGCGGTGGAGGTGTGGTCCTCCATCAACCGCGATCCGGCGCAGACCGTGGAGCAGTACTCGGCCGATATCGCGGCGTCGTATCTGCTCAATCCGCTCCTGCAGCTGGACGTAGGCGCCAATTTCGGCCTCAACGACCGCACGCCCGACACCCAGGTCTACGTCGGCTTGTCGCACCGCTTCTAAGAGCAGCGAACAAAACGACTGCGCAGCCGCCAGGCGGGCGCGGCCGGTGCCCGGAATCGGCATGTGTACCACTCGTCCACGCCGGTTTTGAGTGCGCCGTCCGCACCCACCTGACGACTGCTCGCTACGTCGTAAGCCGCTCTAAAGCGCCCAGCCGCCCGTGTCGCGTGCAGGCGGCATGGTCTGCGCATGCGTGCGCGGCGCACCGCGTCGCGCCGCAGGACCTCCTGCCTTTGCGCGTGCGCCGCAGCAACGCCTACCATCGACGTTTTGCCGTTGCCGGAGATCTCGATGAAGCTGCGTCACGCCGTACTGCCCCTGTGTTTGCTGGCTGCCCTGCCAAGCCTTGCCGCTGCGCGCGGTTTCGATGTGCGCGACATGGTGGCGCTGGACCGGGTGTCCTCGCCTACGCTCAGCCCGGATGGCAGCGTGGTGCTGTTCGCCAAGCGCCAGGCCAAGACCGCCAATGGCAAGCCGGCCACCAGCCTGTGGGTGCGCAATCTGCGCACGCGCGATCTGGCGCCGCCCAAGCGGCTCACCCCGGAAGGATGGAACGTCAACAGCCCGGCGTTGTCGCCGGACGGCAAGACGGTGTACTTCCTCAGCAGCAAATCCGGTAGCCAGCAGCTCTACGCGCAGCCGATGGCCGGCGGCACGCCGCAGCAACTCACCGCATTTGCGGTGGACGTGGACAGCTACAAGCTCTCGCCGGACGGCAAGCGCATCGCCTTCAGCGCGGGCGTGTTCCAGGACTGCGGCTCGGACCTGGGCTGCACCAAGAAGAAGCTGGGCGAGCTCAAGAACAACAAGGCCAGCGGCGTGGTGTACGACCAGTTGTTCGTCCGTCATTGGGACACCTGGAACGATGGCCGCCGCAACACCCTGTTCGTGGCCGAGTTGCCTGCGGCCGGTGCCAAGGCAGTGGTCGGGGCATCGGCGATCAGCGCCACGTTGGCCGGCGACGCGCCGTCCAAGCCGTTCGGCGGCAACGACGATTACACCTGGTCGCCCGATGGCGCCAGCGTGGTGGCCAGCGTGCGCATTCCGCAGCCGCATGGCCCGGAGGCGAGCAAGAATGCCAAGGCCAGCGGCAAGCCCACCGGCAACGACGAGCCGTGGCAGACCAACTTCGATCTGTACCGCCTGGATGCGACCGGCAAGTCCGCGCCGGTCAACCTGACCGCGGCCAACCCGGCCTGGGATGCCGGCCCGGTGTTCAGCACCGACGGCAAGACGCTGTACTACCGCGCCATGAAGCGCCCGGGCTTCGAGGCCGACCGCTTCGGCCTGATGGCGATGGATGTGGCCAGCGGCAAGACGCGCGAGATCGCGCCGAAGTGGGACCGCTCGGCGGGCGAGATCGTGTTGAGCGAAGACGGTGCCAGCCTCTACACCAGTGCCGACGAACTCGGCGAGCACCCACTGTTCAAGATCGATATCGCCGGCGGCGAGGCAACCAAGCTGGTGGGCGAGGGCAGCGTGCACGCCCCCACGCTGGCCGGCAATACGCTGGCCTTTACCCGCAACTCGCTCAAGAGCGGTGACCAGATCTTCGTCAGCGACACGCAAGGCCAGGGACTGCGCGCGATCAGCCAGAGCGCGGGCGAATTGCTGCCGGACGTGCAGTTCGGCGACTACGAGCAGTTCCAGTTCAAGGGCTGGAACAACGACACCGTGCACGGCTACGTGGTCAAGCCGTACAACTACCAGCAGGGCAAGACTTACCCGGTGGCGTTCCTGATCCACGGCGGCCCGCAGGGCAGCTTCGGCAATGGCTGGAGCAACCGCTGGAATCCGCAGACCTACGCCGGCCAGGGCTACGCGGTGGTGATGATCGATTTCCACGGCTCCACCGGCTACGGCCAGGAATTCACCGACGCCATCAGCCAGCATTGGGGCGACCGCCCGCTGGAAGATCTGCAAAAAGGCTGGGCCGCCGCGCAGAAGCAATACGGCTTCCTCAACGGCGACAAGGCCTGCGCATTGGGCGCCAGCTACGGCGGCTACATGGTCTATTGGATGGCAGGCAACTGGAATCAACCATGGAAGTGCCTGGTCGACCACGACGGCGTCTTCGACAACCGCACCATGGGCTATGCCACCGAGGAACTATGGTTCAGCGAGTGGGAAAATGGCGGCACGCCGTGGCAGAACCCGGCCGGCTACGAGAAGTTCAACCCGGTGCTGCACGTAGACAAGTGGAAGGTGCCGATGCTGGTGATCCACGGCCAGCAGGATTTCCGCATTCCGGTCGAACAGGGCCTGGCTGCCTTCACCGCGCTGCAGCGCAAGGGCATCGATTCCAAGTTCCTGTATTTCCCGGACGAGAACCACTGGGTACTCAAGCCGGACAACAGCATCCTGTGGCATGACACCGTCAATGGCTGGTTGAAGCAGCATATCGGCCAGTGACGGACGACCGACACGCCGCCAGGCGCGGCGTGTCGGTTGCTTGAGCGAATGCGTTCCCTGGGCGATGGGCGTTGTCGAAGTCAGCGTTTCGGCAACCGCATCCTGCCCGTTGCGCCTGGAGTGCTAGCGCGCCGACTGCGCGCACCGCCAGAGCACGCAGCCGCTATTCCACCTCGCATCTGCCGCGCGTGCACTGCAGTCTTGCCGGCAGTCCATGCCCACCTGATACCTGCGCAGCGCTAGCCGCGCTTGGCCAGCTGGCCTTCCACGATGTCCAGAATTTCCGACACCGCAATCCCGAACGAGCCGGCACGCCCGGCGTCGAACGCGGCCTTCCACTCGGCATACCCGGGCAGATACGCCTGATTGGGCGTGCTGTCGCCGACGTGTTCGGCAGCGCTGCGCTCCAGCGTCTGTGCAATCACCGGAATGTGCGGCAGCGTGTCCAGCGTTCCGTTGGGCATTCCCGCATGACGGACCTGGACCTCGCTGATGGTCACGTGCAGGATCTGGCCACCCTGCGGATGCGTATCGATCTGGTTGATCAGCAGTAGCGGCGTTTCGGCGGCACTGCGCCCGCGGCAGCGCCATAGCTGGCCGACTGCATAGGTTGAAGACGTTGGGGTTGAAGCATTGGCAATGGCCATCGGGAACTCCGCGCGCAAACCGCAATGATGCAGCTTGCTTGCGACGATGGCGACCGGATCGGCGGTGGACGCGCTGATACCGATGAGTCCGCCGGCGGCAATCGTCGATCCGGAGCGTCTGGCCGTTCCACTGACATTCCGCGCGCTGGATGAGTACGCTTGACGTGAACCGCTTGCAACGCCGCGGTGCAGATCACGGGCCAATGCATCCCAAATGCAATTGCCGCAGCGCATCACAGGCATGTCAAACTAGCGCATCTTCCTCTTCCAAGTTCCCTGCCAGGACCGCAAGGACCGTTTGCATGCGCACGTCGTTCCGCCCCGCATTGTGGGTAATCGCTCTGATCTGCAGTCCCGCCCTGGGCGCCGCGTCGCGGCCTGCCGTTGCGCCCGCGCGCGCCCCGGTGGCGGTTGCGTCTTCCGAGCAAGGCGGCGATACGAGCGTGCCATTGCCGGCCGTGCTGAAATCCGGCATGGGGTATCGCGCGTTTGCGCAGGCGGTGATGGAGCAAGGCTGGCAACTGGTGGATCCCCTTGCGGCCGATAGCTGCATGGCCGCGGGAGACTGCGAGATCGAGTTCATCGCGCCCGGCGGCAGCGCGCGGCTGCGCGTGCAGGTGGGCTCACAGGCCGGTGCGGCGGTAGTGCAGAGCTGGCGTGCGCGACAGGTGCCGCTGGATCGCATCGGTAACCCGACCGCTGCGGCGGGAGATGCCAAGCCTGCACCGGCGGCAGTGGACGCAGGCAACACCTCGCGCTGAGTCCTCCGGCCGCAGGCCGATCGCGCATGCGGCGTATCATGGCGCGGCAGGGGCGAATCGTTTCAATCGCGCGCCTGGTTTGATGCGCCTTTCCCGGTCTCGAGCACCTTGCCCTGCATGAACCCTCTCGCATGAAGAGCATCGATCCTGCCGATCTTGAAGCGTTGTTCGATGCCGTGCCGGACGTGTTGTTCTTCGTCAAGGATCGCGAGGGCCGCTACACCCACGTCAACCAGACCATGCTGCGGCGGCTGGGGCTGAAATCGCGCAAGGACCTGATCGGCAAGCGTGTTGCCGAGGTCTATCCCAGTGGCCTGGGCGCCAATTACGCCAATCAGGACGAGCAGGTGCTGGCCGGCGAGGTGATCGACAACCTGCTGGAGCTCCACCTGTTCGCTAACCGTGAGCCTGGCTGGTGCCTGACCTGCAAGCGTCCGTTGCTGGTGAATGGCAAGGTGCAGGGCATCATCGGCATCTCGCGCGATCTGGGCCCGCAGGACGGGCACGAATCGCAGTACGAAAAGCTGCGACTTGCGCTGGCGTATCTCAACGCCAATTACGCGCAGAACGTCCGCATGCAGGCGCTGGTGGAGATCACCGGGTTTTCCATGTCCAAGCTGCAGCGCTCGTTCCGCAAGGTATTCCAGCTCACGCCGCAGCAAGTGTTGGCCAAGCTGCGTCTGCAGATGGCGATGCATCTGCTGCACGGAAACAAGAGCCTTACCGAAATCGGCCACGCTTGCGGCTTCAGCGACCAAAGCGCGTTCGCGCGGCAATTCAAGCAAGCGGTGGGCATGACGCCGCGCGAATATCGTGCGTTGGCGAATGCGCAGCAGTTTTCAGCCGAAACAGTGTAGAGGGCGGGGCGATCTCAACGTGCATGCGCAAGACGTGCGTTGAGCCTGAAAATTCTCTCGAACTGCCTGCTGAGGTTTCCGAACTAGGGCTTGCCATGGATATGCGTCCACCGGATCTGCAACATTGCGTCGTTTCTTGATTCCTGAGCGTTGTGCCGATGATTCAAAGGCATCGGACATGATGACGGGTCTTGAGAGGTGCCCAAGTTATTGGGAGATGCCTTGACCGCCTCGTCTGGTCATTGAACAACTGCATGCGCAGCCGGCTCTTCTTCGTCTCAGTCACCACGCATTCGCGCCGCATGCAAACCGCGCCGCATTCGGTGGTTTACTAAGGCAGCGATGTCACGCACATCGACATGAGTGGGTCGTGCTTCCTGCGTTGAAACGGCAACACGGTTTTTGCTGCACTTCATCCGCAATTGCATGATGAACAATGCCGGGTCGAGCCAGCAGTGAGTGAGGCAGGCACTGCAGCATGCAACACGATGAGGCAGGCGGTTCGAGCGCCATGGCACGGGTCACGCGGTGACTGCGCCACGCAGTGGCAACACGCATCGCTGCCGGCTCGCAAGGCCTGGCGTAAGGCTCCGCCACGTTCCACGCACATTCCGGGACGGGGAAAACTGGGCGCGGTGTGCGAGCAAATCGAATGGCGATATCGGAGGATGCACCGTGCCTAAAATTGAATCGACCAAGCAGGCCCCACCGGATCCCGCGCAATTGATTCAAACTGCACCGACACCATCGGGCTCGGGATCAGCCGCAAGTAGCTCTGCCGCCAGTGCGGCGCCCTCAGCGCAACTCGGCGGGCTTTCCATCAGGCCGCGACGGCTGGGCCGAGCCTCCAGAGCCAATCTTCCAGCGGCATCGTCCACCAACGCACAGGACGTCATGGCGGCGCTCTTTGCCGCGGCGCCAGTTCCGCAAGGGCCAGATCCTTTCGAAGTATTGAGCAAGGCCTCTTCCAGGCTGAAACGCTTCAACGACCTGGCACAAAAACGTGACGCACCAGCGGATATCAGAGCGCTGGAAGCAAGACTCGAATCCGGAAAGTCTGCGATCGAATCCGCTCGACAAGCCTTGCAGGCGCTGGCCGAGCTGAATATCCAAAAACGCATGCCGGTCGACAACGTCGAAGAACACGAGAATTTCCTGGTGCCGCATTTCGCAGTAGCCGCATCGCTTCACTACGGCGCATGCGAGAAGATGATCGATCAGAAAATGGCCACCGAATTTGGCCATGTGAATACCCAAAGGGTCGAGATGGTGGTGTTGTCCGCTGACGCCATGCGTCTGCAGCAACCGGGACCATGGCTTGCGTTACGCGGGCATCTTCTGAATGCGCTTGCAGCGATGGAGGAGGTTTGCCAGCGCATCAGGTCGCCGATGACGGGTCAGGGGCCACGCGACTCGCTCAAGGACCATCTCCCGGTCGTCAGGGCGATGATGGGATCGTGCCATGAACGGATGCAGACCGTCCGCGGAATGCTCGTCGAAATACATTCAAGGCGCCTTGCCGATGAGGCCAGCGAGTGCGGCCTGCCCCAGGTGCTTGACGGACTGAGGGAGCTCGAAGAAATCGACAGCCTTCACCATGCTGAGGTGGGCGAAGCACTCAAGCATGTGATCCAGGTCCATGTCGAACGCTTTTCCTCAACCGAGCATTCGCTCACCCCGGAGGGGCTGGCCCGGTGCAAAAAGGTACTCGTCGAATACGCCGAGATACGCGGCCGAGCCGGGATGCAGCTGTGTGTGGATGCCGCCGCGCTCATCGAAGCAGGTGAGCATGCCAGAGATCATCTATGGCCGACGATGCTCGATCTTGCACAGGCACTTGCCGACCAACGTCAGGCAATTGTTGACATGTGTGAGTTCGCCGTCCAGGACAGACAGCTGATTGGCACAGCGGCGGCCTCGCCCGGGCAGGCACCGGCGTCGACAACATCAAGCGTGCCGACAACCACGACGACAGCAGGCAAATCGAGCCGGTCGCGCAAGGCACGCGTGCGCACGCCTGATGCTTCAAGCTTGGCGGCAGCGCCCGCGCGGCGGGTCATGGACGAGCGCAGCGCAGCGCAAAAGCAGGCCGACGAGATACTGAAAGGCACGCGTCTGGAGTCGTTGCCGGTGGCAGAACTCGGCGGCGATTTCATCGCGCTCGCCAAGCGGCTTGGCAAGGACACCACCGACGTAGAGCGGCTGATCGGCGACTCCAGATATGACGCGGCGACGGCCTTCGATTCTGCCAGGATCACCATGCAGGGCTGGTTCGGATCCAGTGAGCGTGTGCTGCAGCTCAAAGGCAAACTCCGTGCAGGAGACGCGCGCATCGACCACCTCAACACGCGGCTGCGTCTTCTCCAGAGGATCGAGCACGACTTCAAACGGCGCGAAGCCGATGCGCTCAAGACCGATCCGCAGCCACGTGCGCCGCATCTGGAGCGCCTGTTGGCGATGAATGGACTGGCACGCGTCACGGCGCCGAACCGCCTTCGCTCGGAGGACGACATTGGCGACCGTGGCAGCCTATTTGAAGTGCGTATCGAGCACACACCGCAGTCGAATGGAAACATCCCGCGACCCTGGTTCGTCCACGTACATGCCAAAAGACCGGTCACCCCCGACGCGCTGCGCGCGCTCGACTATAAGGACTTGGCCGCCGTCCACTTGAAGACGGAGAGAGAAGTCAACCTGGGCGCACGCTGGGAGGAGATGATGCGCGCCCTCGGAAACACCGAGGCCAAGGTGCACCGGGCAACCATCGGCTCCAAGCTGCTTGGCCAGCTGTGGGCGCTTGGCGCTGGTGGACAGCAATAGCCACAACGGCCCAGGTGCCGTCGCATACCCAGACCACCAGGTCTCGGATCTGCCGAGAACAGGCGCATCTGGGCGTCCATGCGTGGCAATAGAATGGCAATGTCGGAGGATGCACCGTGCCGAGAGTTCGAGCGACCAATCAAGCCCCAGTGGATCCCGCGCGGTCCGCTCAACCAGCGGCGCCGCCACAGGATGCATCAACCAACGCGAGCGTGCCTGACGAGGTAGCGGCGCTCTCCACGCAACTCAGCGGGCTTGCCATCAGAACGCCGCGACCGGCCAGAGCTGCCAGAGCTGCCAGAGCCAGTGCGCCTGCATCATCATCCGCTAACGCCAGGGGCGTCCGCGGACCGCTCTTCACCTCGGCGCCTGTCTCAGCAGGACCAGATCAGCTCGAGGTATTGCACACGGCCTCGGCCAGGCTGCAACTGTTCAATCACCTGGTCACAAACGTGGCGCCAAGGGGGGTGGCAGACACAAGATCCCTTGAAGCAAGGCTCAAGTCAGGCGCATCGGCGATCGCATCCGCGCGACAAGGCTTGCAGGCGCTGAGCGAGCTCAAGATCCAACGCCGCATGTCATCCTCCGACATCGAAGCCCATGAGGATCGATTGATTTCGTCTCTCGGGCAAGCCGCAGCGATGAACTATCTGTCATGCGAAAAAATGATCGATCACAAATTGACCCAGGAATTGGGGTCTGTGCTTGCGGAAAGCAGCCAGTTTGCACGGTTTAATGTCCAGGCCATCCGTCTGCAGCAGCCGGAATCATGGCATGCGTTACGCACGCATCTTCTTGATGTCATTGCAGCACTGGAAGAGGTTTTCCGGCGTATCAAGTCGCCGATGACGAATCGGGCGCCGCCCGACGTGCTGAAGGCCCAGCTGCCGATCATCAGGATCACGATGGGATCTTGTCACACGCGGATGCAAACCGTTCGTGGAGTGCTGTACGAAATATATTCAAGAAGGCTTTCCGATCAAGCCAGTCGTTGCGGGTTGCGACAGGTGATGGATCGATTGAGCGCGCTCGAAGAAGTAGACAGGTGCATGGAAGCCAAGGTCGGACAAGCGTTTACGGAGCTGACCAAGATCCATCTTGAACGCTTTCTCTCAACCGAGCACTCGCTGACGCCGCAGATGCTGGCCATGTACAAGCAAGTGCTTATCGAATACGCCGAGCTGCGTGGCCGAGCGGCGACGCAGCTGTGTATGGATGCCGCCGTGCTCATCGAAGCAGGTGAACATGCCAGAGATCATCTATGGCCGACGATGCTCGATCTTGCACAGGCACTTGCCGACCAACGTCAGGCGATTGTTGACATGTGTGAGTTCGCCGTCCAGGACAGACAGCTGATTGGCACAGCAGCGGCCTCGCCCGGGCAGGCACCGGCGTCGACAACATCAAGCGTGCCGACAACCACGACGACAGCAGGCAAATCGAGCCGGTCGCGCAAGGCACGCGTGCGCACGCCTGATGCTTCAAGCTTGGCGGCAGCGCCCGCGCGGCGGGTCATGGATGAGCGCAGCGCAGCGCAAAAGCAGGCCGACGAGATACTGAAAGGCACGCGTCTGGAGTCGTTGCCGGTGGCAGAACTCGGCGGTGATTTCATCGCGCTCGCCAAGCGGCTTGGCAAGGACACCACCGACGTAGAGCGGCTGATCGGCGACTCCAGATATGACGCGGCGACGGCCTTCGATTCTGCCAGGATCACCATGCAGGGCTGGTTCGGATCGAGCGAGCGTGTGCTGCAGCTCAAAGGCAAGCTCCGTGCAGGAGACGCGCGCATCGACCACCTCGACACGCGGCTGCGTCTTCTCCAGAGGATCGAGCACGATTTCAAACGGCGCCAAGCCGATGCGCTCAAGACCGATCCGCAGCCACGTGCGCCGCATCTGGAGCGCCTGTTGGCGATGAATGGACTGGCACGCGTCACGGCGCCGCGCCGCCTTCGCTCGGAGGACGACATTGGCGACCGTGGCAGGCTCTTTGAAGTGCGTATCG
Source organism: Xanthomonas sp. NCPPB 1062 (assembly GCF_041481705.2). Lineage (NCBI taxonomy): Bacteria > Pseudomonadati > Pseudomonadota > Gammaproteobacteria > Lysobacterales > Lysobacteraceae > Xanthomonas > Xanthomonas sp. NCPPB 1062. The sequence continues at coordinate 1,342,560 of NZ_CM192987.1, forward strand.
AGCACACGCCGCAGTCGAATGGAAACATCCCGCGGCCCTGGTTCGTCCACGTACATGCCAAAAGACCGGTCACCCCCGACGCGCTGCGCGCGCTCGACTATAAGGACTTGGCGGCCGTCCACCTGAAGACGGAGAGAGAAGTCAACCTGGGCGCACGCTGGGAAGAGATGATGCGCGCCCTCGGAAACACCGAGGCCAAGGTGCACCGGGCAACCATCGGCTCCAAGCTGCTTGGCCAGCTTTGGGTGGCTGGCGCTGGTGGGGAGCGCTAATCACGACGCGTCGCCTGTCCTCACCAAGGAAGAGATCCTCGAACACACGGCTCAAAGCTCCACGGATCGCTCAACGTGAGTGGCCAGTTGCAGCGGGCCAGGCAGGAACCTGAAAACGGTGAGCATCTGATAGAGGCAATTCGGCGGGCAGGGAGCTCGGTCTTTTTGCCCGCCAACGCCGTGCGGAATGAAGCCGGTGGCGACGCCCGAGCCGCGCACGCGCAGGCATTGGCGCGAGGCCAGGCGTGGTTCGCCTGACCGTCGCCGTGGGCGGTACTGGTATCGCGCACGTGCAGCCCGTGGCGCGTACTGGTCGCAGTCGTCATGTCCGGGATTTTTGAATCACATTGCTGAGGAAGGAGGAATTGCGTGCCAACACCTGATTCACCAGCGCGGCATCCGGCATCCAACCCGCGCCAGACATGTCTTTCAATTGATCGCCCAGCGAGTGCAAGGAGGACGTGACGGAGTCCACATCGAGCGCGGCGTACCACTGCTTGACCATTTCCACTTCAGGCGTGGCTTGCCAGGCAAGCGCCTCGCGTATCGCCTCAATCACCATGGCATGTACGCCATCCAGGCCTTTCGCATAACGGCTGCTCATCACGCTGGCATCAAGCAGCACTTGCAGCGCCCGTGCCGGGTTCTGGACGACGTCTCCCCAACCATACCGAAGCGGCTCTCGTGGATTTGCCGGGGTATCTTTCTCCCGGTCGTAGCGAAAGCCGGTTACGTCAATGCTGACGACCTTGTGGCGTGCATCTTCTCCGGGAATGACCAGCATATTGTCAGGGCCCAGATCAGACGCTTCGCCCAGGGTCAGCCTGGCCAGCAACGAGGCGAACAGCCCGTCCAGACCGCTGTGGCGCAAGGTATCGATCAACGCCTGTTTGCCCGAACGAAGATTGACCGGATCGTTGATCCGCGCAAGCAGCGCGTGGTCTGCGGCGAGTTCATCGGCCTGCGCACCGCTGCCGGCTGCGCTTTTCACACGGGCAGCGGCTTGCTTGGCCTGCGCAAGCGAAACGTCAGGCGGCAAGAACGCCTTGGTCAGGAATGTATCCAGCGGCTCTGCATCATGAATCAGTCGCGAGGCGATGAAGGCGTTGTCGGGCAGTGTCAGCAGCGATGAGTCCGGAATGTGTTGCCGCGGAAGATGGCGTGCCTGTAGCGCGTTGACCAAATCCTGTGCGGCAGCGACGTTGATGATGTCAAACAAGGCCGGGATGCCAAGCGGATTGCGTAGACGAGGATCTGCAGCAACCAGGCTTTCGTGAATCTCGCAGACATCGTCGATGTCCAACGCATCCGTCTTCGCTTTTTCCGTCAATCTCTTACCTTTTTCGGTATCGAGAAAGGCATGGAAGGCCAGTGTCAGCCATTGCTGCGTGGCCTGCTTGTCCATGCTGCCCTCAAGCAGCCTGGCTGCCGAGCCGACGATGTAGCCCAAGCGTTTGTTGGCCTCCGCGCCTTGCCCCTTCGCGCAACATTTCACTGCCTGACCCAGCAGGCTGCGCGAAATTCCGGTTTTGACAAGATGCTCCTGGCCATCGAGCATCCCGACCATGCCCACATCGCTGCCTCCCAATGTCGCCTTGGAGCGCGAGAAGACAACAGCGCTTTCGGACAGGCTCATCGGGTGGCGATGGCCGCCGATGTCGGCCCTGGTGGCTAGAAACGCGATAGGCCGAATGATCGAGAATAGAGGTCTATCCGGGCGATTTACGACAGGAGCCGAGGCAGGCGCACCGATGCTCCTGCTGCCCGCGGCGTCCGGCATTACGCAATCGAGCGCGGTGGCTGTGCTGGTCCGCGCCGCGCTGCGGCGGGGCGTTAGTCCAGCCAATCGGGCATCAGTGCGGTGGTGCCGATCGTCGTCAGTCGCCGGGCTGCGTGGTAACGCCGCGTCATCGGCTGCAGGAAGCGGCAAGTTTGCTGCGCCAGAGGTCGGGGTGATCCGAGATTCCATACCGTGCTCCAGTGACTAGCGGCACATTCTGCAATGCGGCCAATCCCAAGCAACGCCAGTTGGCGTAATCGTCATCCGGGAAGCGAATAGCGACCGAGCGTCGTCATCGACGCGACCTACATGACCTTGGACGCGAGCGACAGGTAAACCTCGCTCGCGTCAGGGTGCTCCATCGCGGCCTGGTAACGAACATCGCGCAGTGCGCATGCTGGCTGCGCGATCGAAGCTGTGGCCAACGCGAAACAGCTAGCGCTTGCCGTGGAAATGCGCAGTAACCTGCCGCTACCGCGCAAACGCGCGGTAGCGGCAAAAGCCGAGGGGTTTGGGGCCGCCAGCGCGCGGACGTGGCGTGCCTCGGTTTCAAACCCGGGTACCGGGTCTTCCCGCGGTTACGCCAGCATGCGCACCTTCGGCTCGCGTGCCCACTGGCGCGTTTTTGCTGCGGTAATGAATGCCTTGGTATCGGCGGCGGGAACGACGCCCGCATCCTTGCCGACGTTGCCGGCCTTCAACAACACCTGCGCGCCTTCGTCGAATGCGATGGCCTTCAGATGCGCCCAGGCAAAGCTCACAAAATCCAGCGCCGCCGATTCGCGTGTCAGCAGCTTGGCCGCTTCCGAGGACAGCAATACCGCCACCGCGTCGAACACCACCGAAGGCGTCCCAGCCAGCTGCCCATCGGCGGCCAACTGCTTGCCGTCGCTCAGCTTGGCGCCGCCGAGCTTGGGCGCAACGATCTTGACCGTCGCACCCGCAGCTTCGGCCGCCTTGCGTACGGCCTTGATCGCCGCGGCATCGGAGCCGTCGTGAATCAGGATGCCCACCGTGCGCCCTTTCAGGGTGTCCTTCATCTTGCCGATGACCTGCAAGGCAGGCGAGAGCGGCATGTCGATCGGCGCCACTGCAGCCGGCGGTGCTGGCGGCAGGGCGGTCATGCCCATGCCATCGGCCACACGTTGCGCCAGCTCCTGGTCGATGTGGCGCAGATGACCCACGATGGCCTCGCGTACGTGGGCGGTTTCCACCTTCGACAGTTCGAACACCAATGCCGAGGCGATATGCGCCTGTTCCGGTGCGGTCTGGCTGCGGAAGAACAGTCGCGCCTGGCTGTAATGGTCGGCAAAGCTTTCTGCACGCACTCGGCCCTTGGTGCCTTCTTCGGCCGCAGTTGCATGGCTGGGGAAGCCACGCAGCGCTTCACGCGGCGCATCGGCCTGCAGCGAACTGGGCTCATAGGCGACGCGGCCCTTGGGTACGTTCATCTGCATGTGACCGTCGCGCTGGTTGTTGGCGAACGGGCACTTGGGTGCGTTGATCGGAATCTGATGGAAGTTCGGCCCGCCCAGGCGGCTCAGCTGCGTATCCAGATACGAGAACAGGCGGCCTTGCAGCAGCGGGTCGTTGCTGAAGTCGATGCCGGGCACGATGTTGGCCGGGCAGTAGGCAACCTGCTCCGTTTCGGCAAAGAAGTTGTCCGGCCAGCGGTCGAGCACCATGCGGCCGACGATTTGCAACGGCACAAGCTCTTCGGGAATGACCTTGGTCGAATCCAGATGATCGAACGGGAACGTTGCTGCCTGGGCTTCGGTGAACAACTGCACGCCGAGTTCCCACTCGGGGAAATCGCCGTTCTGGATTGCTTCGAACAGGTCGCGGCGGTGGAAATCCTGATCGGCGCCGGCGATCTTGACCGCCTCGTCCCAGATCGTCGATTGCAGGCCCAGCTTGGGCCGCCAATGGAACTTGACGAAGGTGCTTTCGCCCTTGTCATTGAGGAATCGGAAACTGTGGATGCCGAAACCCTCGATCATGCGGAGCGAGCGCGGAATGGTGCGGTCGCTCATCGCCCACATCACCATGTGCATCGATTCGGGTGTCAGCGAAATGAAATCCCAGAACGTGTCATGCGCGCTGGCAGCCTGCGGGAAGCCCCGGTCCGGCTCCATCTTCACCGCATGAATCAGGTCCGGGAACTTCATCGCATCCTGGATAAAGAACACCGGGATGTTGTTGCCGACCAGATCCCAGTTGCCTTCCTTGGTGTAGAACTTCACCGCAAACCCGCGCACATCGCGCGGCGTATCCACCGAGCCGGCGCCGCCTGCGACAGTGGAAAAACGGGTGAATAACGGGGTCTTTTCGCCCACCTCGGTAAAGATCTTGGCGGTGGTGTACTGGCTCAACGACTTGGTGAGCTCGAAATAGCCGTGGGCGGCACTGCCGCGCGCATGCACGATGCGCTCGGGAATGCGTTCGTGATCGAAGTGGGTGATCTTTTCGCGCAGGATGAAATCTTCCAGCAACGTCGGGCCGCGCGGGGTGGCGCGGAGCGAATTCTGGTTGTCACCTACCGGAATGCCCTGGTTGGTGGTCAGCTGCGGGTGCGTGCCGCCTGCCTTCTGGTGCAATTCATCGCCAGTACCGCGCGACCCATCGACGGTGGTGTTGGCAGGTGCGAGGGCAGGGACCTGCGCGGATTTGCTGGGGGACTTGGCCATAGGAACTCCACTCTGGCGGGCTTGGGATGCGGGCTGAGCAATAAAGCCTGGGAGTGGCGCTGTTAATTGCATGTGTCTGCTTGCGAACGAAAACTCACATGTGCAGCAAACATTGCGCGAAGTCGCAGTTGCATGTTGCAGCGATCACGAGCACGCACACGCGCAGCCGTGCAGATGCGCAGACAAGCGGGCGCGACTATCCATGTTTTACAGCAGATCCAGCGGCTGTTTGCGGGTAGGCGGCGCGAAGGCGCGATCGATCTCGGCAAGATCGTCTGCGTGCAATTGCAGCGTGCAGGCCGCGGCATTGGCACGCACATGCGCCGGCGTTCCGGATTCGGGAATGGCGATGACATTGCCGCTGCGGATCGCCCACGCAAGCGCCACCGCGGTGGCTGCAACGCCACGACGCTCGCCGATGGCGTGCAAGACCGGATGATCCAGCAACGCGCGGCTGCCAAGCGGCGAATAGGCCATCACGGCCACCTCGTGCGCGGCGCACCACGGCAACAGGTCGAATTCGATACCGCGGCTGCCAGCGTGGTACAGCACCTGGTTGACCAGGCAACGCGAGCCGCCATCGATTGCCCAGAGCTCCTCCATGTCATCGACATCGAAGTTGGACACGCCCCAATCGCGGATCTTGCCGGCATCGCGTAGTGCTTCGAATGCATCCACCACTTCGGCCAGATCGCTGCCGCCACGCCAGTGCAGCAAATACAGATCCAAGGTGCGCACCCCCAGCCGTTGCAGGCTGGCTTCGCAGGCGCGTGCGATTTCGCGGGCGCTGGCATTGCCGGGCAACACCTTGGACACCACGTAGGGCGGCTGCGCACGGCCGATGGCCTGGCTGATCAGTTGCTCAGAGCGGCCATTGCCGTACATCTCGGCGGTGTCGATCAGCTGCATCCCCAATTGCTGACCGAGTTGCAGCGCCTGAATTTCCTGCTCGGGCGCATGCCGGCCCTGGCCCAGGTTCCAGGAGCCCAGACCTAATGCGGGCACGCGACGCCCGTTGCGCAGGCGCACCTGTGCGCAGGAAGGGGAAGACGATTCGGACATGATGGGTTCCTGTCGCGTTGGAATGAGGGTGGCGGTCGCATCACACCGATCGCCCTGTCACGGCGACGATGGCTGCACCGATGTTGTCGCAGTGTCTGCACGCGCATCCCAGAACGCACAACGATGACGCTGCACGAAGTCGGGCGTTGCGCCGATCCTGTGCGGCGACAGTGTCAGCGGCGTGTCGCCATCAAACAGCGGCCACCGCGGCCGCCCGCCACCGTTGGGATCGCCGGTGCGCGCGAACGCACCCCAATAATCCTGCACCGTATTGGCAAACGCCTGCTGCGCCGGACTGAACTGCGCCCGGCCACTGAGTACCCACGGGCGCTGAAACAGATACACCAGTTCAGAGGCGTGGAACGCGCCCAATGCAGGCGAAAACGGCAGGCGTAACAGACCGTACGGCGCGTGCGGGTCGTCGAACTCGTAGGCGTACACCGGCGCATGCGTGCGCAATGCCCGCCCCAGCCGGCGTGTGGGGCAGGCGAAGCCGCCATCGGTCACGATGTCGGCGAACGCCTCCCAGCGCGATTGCGCGGCAACGGCTGCGTATTGCGTCAGCACCGGGGCTGGAGAGGCATGCATGCGTTGCACGCGCGCTTCATATCCGCCGCGCAGGTTGAGCTTGCCGATGTAGGACAGCAATTGCGCAAACAAACGCCCTTCATCACGATTGGTGCCCATCAGTACCGGCACCTGCGCATGCCGACCGCTGGCGATTGCGGCGGCCGGCGGCAGCGGCAACGCCTGGCCGCCGGACATCGGCGCCCACGCATCGCTGCCGGTCAGGCCACGCCGTTGTGGTACTGCATCGGCCAGCGTTTCGGCCGGCAGTGCGCGCAGGCATGCGGCAACATCGTGCGTGCGTGCGCAACCCAGGCGTTGCGCCATGCGGACGCCGCCACTTTCTGCTTCGCGCTGTGGCACGCTGGAATCGCTCGCCAGGCAACTGCCGCTTTGCAGGATGGCGCGTTGAAACAACCCCGCCGCGCCGGGCGAGGCGAGCTGATAACAGATGCTCCACGCACCGGCCGATTCGCCGAACACGGTGACGTTGTGCGCATCGCCGCCGAACGCGGCGATATTGCGTTGCACCCAGCGCAAGGCCGCTTGCTGGTCGAGCAATGCATAGGCGCCTTCGCCTTCGCCACGCAGGCCTGGATGCGCGAAGAAACCGAACACGCCCAGGCGATAGTTGGGTGCCACCACAATGACATCCTGGCGCGCAGCCAACGCGCTCAGGTCGTAGTCGACATTGCTGCCCAATTCCAGCGCACCGCCATAGATCCACACCATCACCGCGCGTGGATGCGCTGCTGCCGGGCCGGGCGGTGCGTAGACATTGAGCGTGAGGCAATCTTCGGACACATGCTTCTGCCCGAAGCGATAGCGCGGCAGGCAGGCCGGGCCGGCCTGGGTGGCATCGCGGACCTGCGTCCATGCGGCTGGCGGTTGCGGTGCGCGAAAGCGCAGTGCACCCACCGGCGGCGCTGCGAACGGCACCCCCAGGAATGCCCGACCCTGTGCACTGGCCACACCGCGCACCGGGCCGGCCGTTGTCTGCACCACTTCGGCACGCGCATCGGGCGCGTGCACCAGCGCCGGCACTTCGCCGGGACGGCGCGGTGCGCAGCCAATCAGCAGGCAGGCTGCCACCAGAACGGCACCAAGAAAGTTCAGTTCACGCATGCGCCAGGGTCTGCTGTGGGATGAAAGCGTCCGTCATCATCCTGGTGGCACGTGTAGGCCAGGAAAACGGCTGGCAGCGCGCTGGGGCGTGTATGGCATCCGGGCATTGACACGCAGCGCAATAAAAAAACCCAGCCGTGTCACCGGCTGGGTTTTGTTAGCCATCGCGGGTACGGCGATCAGGCCTCGACGTCTTCCTTGTATGCATCCACCGGGATGCAGGCGCACATCACGTTCTTGTCGCCGTAGACGTTGTCCACGCGCGCCACCGGCGGCCAGTACTTCTGCTGCTTGAGGCTGGGCAGCGGGAAGGCAGCCAGTTCGCGCGGGTAGGCATGCGTCCACTCGCTGGCCGACACCTGCGTTGCGGTATGTGGCGCGTGCTTGAGCGGGTTGTCCTCGCGGTCAAGGCGGCCGTCTTCGATGGCGCGGATCTCTTCGCGGATCTGGATCATCGCGTCGATGAAGCGGTCCAGTTCATGCTGCGATTCGCTTTCGGTCGGTTCCACCATCAGCGTGCCGGCGACCGGGAAGCTCAAGGTCGGCGCATGGAAGCCGAAGTCGATCAGCCGCTTGGCGATGTCCTCGGCGCCGATGCCGCTGGTCTTCTCCAGCGGGCGCACGTCGAGGATGCACTCGTGCGCCACCAGCCCGTTGCGGCCGGTGTACAGCGTCTTGTAGTGCGGCGCCAGGCGCTTGGCGATGTAGTTGGCGTTGAGCAATGCCACTTGCGTGGCCTTGCGCAGACCGGCGCTGCCCATCATGGTCACGTACATCCAGCTGATCGGCAGGATCGAGGCCGAGCCGTAACTTGCTGCGCTCACCATGCCGACATCGCCTTCGCCGCCCAGCGTCTTCGGCAAATACGGGGCCAGGTGGGACTTCACCGCACACGGGCCCACGCCCGGACCGCCGCCGCCATGCGGAATGCAGAAGGTCTTGTGCAGGTTCAGATGCGACACGTCCGAGCCCCACTTGCCGGGCTTGGCCACGCCGACCAGCGCGTTCATGTTGGCCCCGTCGGTGTAGACCTGACCGCCATGCGCATGCACCGCTTCGCAGATCGCCACCACATCTTCTTCGAACACGCCGTGGGTGGACGGGTAGGTGATCATCAGCGCCGCCAGGCGGTCGGAATATTTTTCCGCCTTGGCGCGGATGTCATCCACGTCCACATTGCCGTTGGCATCGCACTTGGTCACCACCACGGTCATACCGCACATCTGCGCCGACGCCGGATTGGTGCCGTGCGCGGACTCGGGAATCAGGCAGATGTCGCGATGCGCTTGCCCACGTGCGCGGTGATAGGCGCGGATCGCCAGCAGGCCGGCGTATTCGCCCTGCGCGCCGGAGTTGGGTTGCAGGCTCACCGCGTCGTAGCCGGTGCACTCGACCAGCATCGCTTCCAGCTCGTCGATCAGCTGCGCATAGCCGGCCGATTGTTCTGCCGGAGCGAGCGGATGGATCGCACCGAACTCCGTCCAGGTCACCGGGATCATCTCGGCGGTGGCGTTGAGCTTCATGGTGCAGCTGCCCAGCGGGATCATGGTGCGATCCATCGCCAGGTCCTTGTCGGCCAGCGAACGCATGTAGCGCAGCAGTTCGTGTTCGCTGTGGTGGGTGTTGAACACCGGGTGGGTCAGGAACGGGGTGGTACGCAGCAGACCCTGCGGCAAGGCATCGGCGGTGGCGGCATCCAGCGCGTCCACATCGGCCGTGGCACCGAACAGCTGCGCCAGCGCAACCACATCGGCCCGTGTGGTGGTTTCATCCAGGCTGATGCCCACCGCTTCGCTGTCGATGGCGCGCAGGTTGATGCCGGCCGCACGCGCACGGGCGTGGATGGCATCGGCATCGATCGCCTTGACGTGCAGGGTGTCGAAGAAGCGCTCGCCGACGGTAATGCCGGCGCTGCGCAGTGCCGCCGCCAGGATCGCCGCCAGGCGGTGCGTGCGGCGCGCAATGCGGGTCAGGCCATCGGGGCCGTGGTAGACCGCATACATCGACGCCATCACCGCCAGCAGCACCTGCGCGGTGCAGATGTTGGACGTGGCCTTTTCGCGGCGGATATGTTGCTCGCGGGTCTGCAAGGTCAGGCGATACGCCGGGTTGCCGGCGGCATCGATCGACACGCCGATCAAACGGCCCGGCATCGAGCGCTTGTAGGCATCGCGGCAGGCCATGAACGCGGCATGCGGGCCGCCGAAACCGAACGGCACGCCGAAGCGCTGCGAGTTGCCGACCACGATGTCGGCGCCCCATTCCCCCGGGGCGGCGATCAGCGTCAGTGCAAGCAGATCGGTGGCCACCGCGACCAGGCCGCCTTGTGCGTGCACGGCGTCTGCCAGTGCAGCGTGATCGCCGATATGACCGAAGCTGTCCGGGTACTGCAGCAGCACGCCGAAGCACTCGGCCTGCAGCGCTTCTTCCGGCATGCCGACGCGCAGCACGATGTCCAGCGGCTCGGCGCGCGTGCGCAGCAGTTCCAGCGTCTGCGGATGCACTGCGTCATGCACGAAGAACGTGTTGGACCTGGACTTGGCCGAACGCTTGGCCAGCGTCATTGCCTCGGCCGCGGCGGTGGCTTCGTCCAGCAGCGAGGCGTTGGCGATCTGCATGCCGGTGAGGTCGGCGCACAGGGTCTGGAAGTTGATCAGCGCTTCCATGCGGCCTTGCGAAATTTCCGCCTGGTACGGCGTATAGGCGGTGTACCAGGCCGGGTTTTCCAGGATGTTGCGCAGGATGACCTTCGGCGTGTGGGTGCCGTAGTAGCCCTGGCCGATGAAGTTGCGGAACACGGTGTTCTTGTCGGCGATGGCGCGGATCTTGGCCAGCGCTTCTTCTTCGGTGATCGCCTCGGGCAGCGCCAGCGGCGCCGGCGACTTGATGTTGCCCGGCACGATGGCATCGGTCAGCGCATCCAGGCAGGCGTGGCCGACCACGTCCAGCATCTGGGCGATTTCCGCGTCGTTGGGGCCGATATGGCGCTCGACGAACGCGCTGTGGTGTTCGAGGTCGCGCAGGGAAGACGGGGTCTGGGACATGGCGGGCATCCGGAGTAGGGGCAGACGAATGGTCGACCCGCATCACGGCCGGTATGACGCGCATGCGCGCACCACGACCTGCCGCAGCAGCAGTCTTCCTCGCGCCCCTCTGTCCTTTTGCCTGAGAGTTTAAAAACGCGGCCTGGCCCGCGGCCTGCCTGCGTTTCGTGCCCCTTCGGCGCCGGCATCGGCCGGTCTCTCCAGAGTTGTACTGCGGATGGTATCGGGCCTGAGCGATTACGGGCTGTTGCGCCTTCGGCAGCGGCAGTGCCGCTTCTCCCACCGTGTTGCCTGGCTAGTATAGCCAGCGCCCAGCCGCTTGGCGAAACGCTTTTCGGCGCCATGAAATGCCAAAGGCCGGGCGAGTCGCCTCGTCCGGCCTCCGGGGTTTGAGCGGCTGCTGTTCTCCGCTACCGGGTGGTCCGGCAACGGCAGCGCCCGCTCGCTACTGCCCGCGCAGGCGGATCAGTGGTGCCCGTTCTTGGGCGGCGGATCGTGCTTGGTATTGGCGCCCGGCGGGGGATAGTCCCCACCGCCGACATGCTTCCACAGACGCTGGTCCAGGGGCTCCAGCTGGCCCTTGGCCCCGGCGGGCCGCTGCAGCGCTTGCGCACCATTGGTTGGCGATTTTTTCGACAGATTCATGTTGACGTCCTCACGGGTTTTCCCTTCGTACGCAGCGTCACGCCGCCCGAAGGGACGACTGCGTGACCGCCTCGGCCATCTGCCCGTTGGCCGGTGAGGCGACAGTGGTCGCTGGACCGCAGAGCCGGGGACAGCACCATGCGATCCAGCGTGCGCGGGTGCCGTTGCGACCCAGGGCCGGCGCACGACGCTGTGTGCGCGGTAACGAACGTCGCATCCGCCAGGTCCGTGCCGGCATGTGCCGATGTGATGCCGGTCACGGCAAGCGCTCCCGACCGCTCGGCCGGATCGCTGGCATTCGCAAAGCGCAGCGCCTTTGCGCAGCGCGTCCGCGTGTGCAGTGGCACGCGATGCAGGCTTGGCTGGCGATGCGTCTGGCCGGCATGCCGCCGCCGACCAGCATCGGACAGGGGAGGCGCGAGGTGAACTACCATTTCATTTCCGGGCTGCCGCGGGCGGGCTCGTCCTTGCTGGCCGCGTTGCTGCGACAGAACCCGCATGTGCACGCCGATGTCACCTCGCCGGTGGCGCGACTGTACGCGGCGATGCTGATGGGCATGAGCGAGGAACATCCCTCCAACGTGCAGATCGACGACGCACAGCGGGTGCGGCTGCTGCGTTCGGTCTTCGACGCCTATTACCAGGATCGCCAGGGGCTGGGCACGGTGTTCGACACCAATCGCGCCTGGTGCAGCCGCCTGACAGGGCTGGCGACGCTGTTCCCGCACAGCCGCCTCATCTGTTGCGTTCGCGATGTTGGCTGGGTCGTCGATAGCTTCGAGCGCCTGGCGCAGACCCAGCCGCTGCGCTTGTCGGCGTTGTTCGGCTACGACCCGGAAGACTCGGTCTCGATGCGCGCGGACCTGCTGACCGCACCGCGCGGCGTGGTGGGCTATGCGCTGGACGGGCTGCGCCAGGCGTTCTACGGCGAACATGCCGATCGACTGCTGCTGTTGCGCTACGAAACGCTGGCGCAGCGGCCGGCGCAGGCGATGGAGCAGGTCTACGCCTTCCTGCAACTGCCGGCGTTCGCGCACGACTACGCTGGTGTCCAGGCCGAGGCCGAACGCTTCGATGCCGCGTTGCAGATGCCGGGCCTGCATCGCGTCCGTCGCGGGGTGCAGTATGTCCCCCGGCGCAGCGTGTTGCCGCCGGCGCTGTTCGAGCGGTTGCAGGAGCTGGCCTTCTGGGAACGCGGGCCCTCGCATGGAGCCCTGCTGGTATGAGCAGGCGCGTGGCGTGGCAGCGCACGGCGACGCGGCATCACCGAGCAGGCAGGCAGCACGGGCGGGCGTCGGCGGCCGCCAGCGGATGACGACCCTGTTTCGACGCGAGGCGGTGGACTACCGGCAGCGCAGTCGGCTCGGGTCTGTGGTGCTGCGCCAGCATGGCGCGCTACGTTGGTGCGTCGGCCTGCTGATGACGACCGTGATCCTGCTGCTGGTCGGATTCTTCCGCCTGGGCTTCGCGCGCAGCGAGACCTTGTATGGCACGGTCGTCCCGGCGGGCGGACTGATCTCCGTCACCACACCGCAGTCGGGCGTGGTGGTGCAGGTCGGCGCCGTGCAGGGCCAGCGCGTCGCTGCGGGCCAGCTGCTGTTCGTGTTGTCGGCCGAACATCGCGACGATCGCGGGCGGCCGACCCAGCGCGCTGCTGTGGTGCTGGCCGAACAGCAGCGCCTGGCCGTCGAGGCGATGGCGCAGTTGCGTGCCCAGGGGCGCGTGCAGCAGCAGGCGGCTGCGCGGGCGCTGGCCGGCCTGCGCGACCGCTTGCAGCAGATCGACGCCGAGCTGGACTTGCTGCGCCATCGGCAGCAACTGACCCAATCGATCGAGCAACGTTACCGTACCGCGTTGACGCGCGGCCTGGTCAGCCAGCAATTCGTCGATGAGAAACAGGCCGACGTGCTCGACCAACGCGCGCATACCCTGGAGCTGCAGCGCGAGCGCATGGCCTTGGCCGATGCGCTTGCGCAGGCCCAGGCCGAGGTGCAGCAGTTACCGTCGAACTTGCGCCAACAATTGGCGATGGCCGGTGCCGGCCTGCAGGAGGACCGGCGTGCGGCGGTCGAGCAGGCGGCCGCGTCGCGTTGGGAAGTGCGCGCGCCGCGTGCCGGGCGTGTAGCGCTGCGACCGCTGCAGCGCGGGCAGGCGGTCGCGCAGGGGCAACGCCTGGCCGATCTGCTGCCGACGTCGATGGCGACCGAGGTCGTGTTGTATGCGCCCTCCAGGGCCGCCGGGCTGATCGGCCCCGGCATGCCGGTGCAACTGCGCTTCGATGCCTTGCCCTACCAGCACTACGGTCAGTTCGCCGGGCAGGTGGTCGAGATCGCCGTCGCGCCCGAACCGCCGCGTGTCGACTCGGTCTCGGTAAGCGAGCCGTTGTACCGCGTGCGGGTGCGCCTGGCCGGGGATGCCGCGCTGCGTGCAGGACGCACGGCGGTCCTGCGACCGGGTATGCGCGTGCAGGGCACGCTGGCATTGGAATGGCGGCGCTTCTCGCAGTGGGCATTCGAGCCGCTGTCCAGTTTGCACGGCACGCTGCGATGAGCCGCTGGTGGGCGCAGTTGCGCCGAGCGTCCGGCGTGCGTGGATTGCCGATGATCCTGCAGGGGCAAGTCGGCGAATGCGGATTGGCGGCCATGGCCATGATCGCCCACTATCACGGTTGCCACATCGGCCTGGCCGAACTGCGCCGCCGCTTCCTGCTATCGCGACAGGGCACCAACCTGGCCAATCTGGTCGCGATCGCGCAGGCGCTCGGTCTGCAGGCGCGCGCGTTGCGGCTGGAAATGGACGCGCTGCCGGAGTTGCAGCTGCCCTGCGTCGTGCATTGGGATCTCAATCATTTCGTCGTGCTCAAGCGGGTGGGCACCCGTCGTCTGCAGATCCACGATCCGGCCAGCGGGCCGCGGAGCCTGACGCCGGGCGAATTCTCCCGGCATTTCTCCGGGATCGCGCTGGAACTCAGCCCGGCCGCCGACTTCCGTCCGCAAGCTGCGGCGCCGGCAGTGGCGTTGTCCTCGTTGATCGGTCGTGTCCACGGGCTTGGACGGGCGGTCTGGCAGGTGCTTGCGTTGGCATTCGCGCTCGAGGTACTCAGCCTGGGAATGCCGTTCCAACTGCAGTGGATCGTCGATCAGGCGGTGCCGTCGGCCGACATCGGGTTGATCCATGTCCTTGGCGCCGGGTTCCTGTTGCTGGTGGTCCTGCAATCCTGCATCGCCCTGCTGCGCGGATGGCTGATCGCCAGCGTGTCGGCACAGCTGGGTTTTCAATGGATGGGGCAGGTGTTTGCACACCTGCTCGCGCTCCCGTTGGCGTATTTCGAGAAGCGTCACCTCGGCGGAATCCAGTCGCGATTCGCCTCGATCGTGCAGGTGCAACGCACCTTGACGACCGGATTCACCCAGACCCTGGTCGATGGCGTGCTGGTGATCGGCACCCTCGGCCTGATGCTGGTCTACAGCGTCGGCCTCAGCGCGATCACGCTGGTGGCGGTAACGCTGTATGCGGCGACACGCTGGCTGTGGCTGCGGAGGATGCGCGAAGCTGCCGCCGAGCAGTTGTTGTGGGACGCGCGCCAGCACACCCACCTGCTGGAGAGCGTGCGCGGCATCCAGGGCGTGCGGCTGTTCGGGCGCCAGCAGGTGCGGCGCATGGACTGGACCCATCTGCTGGCCGAACAGACCAATGCACAACTGCGCCTGGCGCAGGGCGAGGTCTGGCAGTCGTCACTCAAGCGCCTGCTGTTCGGATGCGAGCGGGTGCTGGTGATCTGGCTCGCCGCGTTCGCGATCCTGCGCGCAGAGCTTTCGCTGGGCATGCTGTTGGCATTCATGGCCTATCGCGAGCAGTTCGCCATGCGCTTGTCAGAGCTGATCGATCGGCTGGTGGAGTTCCGCCTGTTGCGCGTCCATCTGGAGCGGGTGGCCGACATCGTCCACCAGCCGCGCGAGGAGGCCGCCGATCAGCGCATCGATGCGCCTGCCTGGAACGACACCACCATCGAACTGTGCGGCATCGGCTTCCGCTATGCCGACGATACCCCGGCCGTGCTCGAAGACGTCAGCGTGCGCATCGCCAGCGGGGAATGCGTGGCCATCACCGGCGCGTCAGGGTGCGGCAAGACCACCTTGGTCAAAGTGATCCTCGGGCTGCTGAAACCCAGCGCCGGACACGTAAAGATCGGCGGGCGCCCGCTGAGCGAGACGGCGCTGACGCCCTATCGCGCCATCGTCGGCACGGTGATGCAGGACGATCTGCTGTTCACTGGATCGGTCAGCGAAAACATCAGTTTCTTCGACCCGGAGCCGGATCAGGCGCAGGTCGAACGTTGCGCGCGCATCGCCGGCGTGCACCAGGAGGTGGAGCAGATGCCGCTAGGCTACGCCTCGTTGTTGAGCGAGGCGGGTACCGGGTTGTCGGGCGGGCAGCGGCAACGCGTCTTGCTGGCACGCGCGCTGTACAGGTCGCCACGCATCCTGGTGCTGGACGAAGCGACCAGCCATCTGGACGTCATGAACGAGCAGCGCGTCAATCGCGCCATCCAGGCAATGCAGGTCACCCGGATCATCGTGGCGCATCGGTGCGAAACCGTGGCCATGGCCGCGCGCGTCATTACCCTGGAGCAGGGCCGGGTGGTGAGCGATCAGCCGATCGCCGATTGGCAGCGGCTGCAGGAGCGCTCCGCCGCAGCCGACTGATCGCTGCCGTTGGCCGCTGGCGCCGAGCACTGCCGGCGCCGTCATTGCCGGGTGCGCAGCCGCTCGGCTGGGCAGGATGACGATGCCGTGCTAGGACGAAGCGGACGCGGCTGCGATTTATGTGCCTGCGTGCCGCGCATGCGCTCCATCGCTGGCCGCATGCGGTGGCAGTTGGCGTAAAGTGTCGGCTTCTTTGCCCCATGCCTGCCGCTGCGCTCGTTGGCCTGACCACCGCTGCCGGTGCCTGCGCGTGGGGAGTCCTCCGGATACCGTTGCGCATGACTTCTGCTGTTCCCTCCACCCGTCGCATGGCGCTGCTGCTGGCCGGGCTGGCGATGTTCGGCCCGTTTTCGATCGACACCATCTTCCCGGCGTTCTCGCAGCTGGGCCGCAGCCTGGCGGTGGACCAGGTGGCGATCCAGCAGACCATCAGCGTCTATCTGCTGGCGTATGGCCTGATGAGCATCGCGCACGGGCCGTTGTCCGATGCCTGGGGCCGCAAACGGGTGATCCTGGGCGGGCTGGCCTTGTTTATCGCCGGCTCGATCGGCTGTGCGCTGTCGCAAGACTTGCCCACACTGCTGGCATTCCGCGCGCTGCAGGGCCTGTCGGCCGGCGTGGGCATGATCGTCGGGCGGGCGGTGATCCGCGACCTGTTCCATGGCCCGGACGCACAACGGCTGATGAGCCAGGTGTCGATGATCTTCGGGATTGCGCCGGCCATCGCGCCGATCATCGGCGGCTGGATCCTGCTCAGTGGCGGCGGCTGGCCGTTGATCTTCTGGTTCCTGGTGGTGTTCGGCCTGGTGCTGCTCATCGCAACCCTGACCTGGCTTCCCGAGACCCACCCGGTGGAGGCGCGCACGCCGCTGCAGTTCAAACGCCTGTTGCAGGATTACGTGCGCATCGGCTTCAACCCGCGCTTCCAGCGCCTGGCCGCGGCCGGTTCGTTCAACTTCGCCGGCATCTTCCTGTACATCGCGTCGGCGCCGGTGTTGATCATGCAGCACCTGAAGCTGGGCGAAGGCGATTTCGCCTGGCTGTTCATTCCCACCATCGGCGGCATGACGCTGGGCTCGTTCCTGTCCGGGCGCATGGCCGGGCGCATGCAGCCGGTGCGGCAGATCCGCATCGGCTTCATCTGCTGCGGGGTGGCGGCGCTGGCCAATCTGGCCTACACCTTTGCGGTGGCGCAGATCGCGCTGCCGTGGGCGGTGCTGCCGATCTTCCTGGCCGGCGTGGGCATGGCGCTGATCTTCCCGATCCTGGCGCTGGCGGTGCTGGACATGTACCCGCAGCAGCGCGGCCTGGCGTCCTCGCTGCAGGCCTTCACGCAGTTGATGACCAATACGGTGGTGGCCGGGGTGCTGTCGCCGCTGCTGAGTGAGCATCCGCGGCATCTGGCGATCGGCATGACCGGCTTTTTCTTGCTGGGCTGGCTATTCTGGCGCTGGGAGCGCCGCAGCGGCCGCCGTCTACGGCACCGCCAGGCCACCGAGGCAGTGCCTCTGGAGCCGGCCGACCACCTCTGACCTCACAGGAGCCTGCATGTCCACCGATTCCAAGTTGCGCCGTGATGCCCGCAAGCGCGCCGCCGAGCGCCAGCGCAACCAGGCCGCCGCCAATCCCGCGCCGGTGTCCCCGATCGAACCGCATGCCGAACTCCGCGACCAGCAACGCACCCTGTTGGCCGGCATCGTCCGCCGCGACGGTGAATGGGTGCTGGGCATGGATGGCCGCATCGCCGGCGAAAGCACCAGCGCCGCCCAGGTGCTGGCGCTGATCATGCGCGCGGCCGAGTTGCACGAACGCCAGGGCACCCCCGTGCGGCTGACCTACTCGGACGCCCTCAAGGACGCCGCGCACGCCGAAGCCCGTGCCGACGGCATGGAGTTCGAGCAGTTCAAGACCAGGTTGAGCGAACGGTTGCAGGGCGGCACCAAGCTCAACTGAGCCTGCTGGAACAAGCGCTGCTAGACGCACTGCCTGACACGTCTGCTGCCCACGACAGCGTGGGTGTCAGTCAGGGCGTGTCACTGGACGCGCAACAGCGGGTGGACGATGCCGAAGTAGATGGTGCAGCAGCCTGCCGCAGGTCGCCAAAGCGATGAGCATGCTCATCGCGATCACGGTTTGATCAGTGGCAGGATGCCACCGCGCCATGCAGGCGGGAAACGCTGGCATCTGCGCGCTGTGTTGCGAGCCGATCAATCCCGGCCACTGCCAGCAATAAGCAATCGTCAGGTGCCACGCCAGCGACAACAGCACCGCCAACGCTGCGATGCACCCACCTGCCGTCATACAGACCAGCAACCACCGCGTGCAACGCTGACCGATCATCGACGCAACACCTCGCTGTCAGAGAGCGCTGCGCCTGAGCAATCTGCCGAAGCGACGGTTGGCCGGTGGTCGACGCTTTCCTTTGACATGCGTCATCAGCGCGCCGTCGCAGGCGCAGTCGTCGTGGTTGCCGGAGCGGCGGCCGTTGCCTGCCACCCGCACATCTGCCCTTGATTCTGCTGCTTGAGCCATTCGCTCATCGGCGCGAAGTATTCCAGCATCGGGCCGGCATCGAGTTTGTCGTTGCCGGTGAGTTCCTTGAGTGTGGTCTGCCAGGGTTGGCTGGAACCACGCTGCAGCATCGACCAGAACTTCTGCCCGGCGTCCTTGTTGCCGTAGAAGCTGCATTCGTACAGCGGCCCCTGATGGCCGGCAGCCTGGCACAGGCCTTTGTAGAATTGGAATTGCAGGATATGCGCCAGGAAATAGCGCGTGTACGGCGTGTTGCCCGGCACGTGGTACTTGGCGCCAGGGTCGAAGAATTCTTCGCCGCGCGTGCCGACCGGCGCCACGCCCTGGTACTTGGCTTTCAGTTCCCACCAGGCCTGGTTGTAATGCTCGGGCGTGATGGAGCCGTCGAACACGCCCCAGCGCCAGCGGTCGATCATCAAACCGAACGGCAGGAACGCCACCTTGCTCAGGGCCATGCGCATCTGCGAATTGATCAACGACTCGCGGCCGGTCTGTTGCTCGCCCACCATGCCGATCGACTGCAGGTACTTGGGCGTCATCGCCAGCACGATGGTGTCGCCGATCGCTTCGTGGAAGCCATCGTTGGCGCCGTTCTGAAACAGCGGCGGCAACGGGTTATAAGCCAGGTCGTAATAGATGTGGCCCAGCTCGTGGTAGATGGTGGTGAAGTCTTCTTCGGTCGGCTTGATGCACATCTTGGTGCGCACGTCCGCGCCGATGTTCTGGTTCGGCTCGCCGCCCATGTTCATGTCCCAGGCGCTGGCGTGGCACACCACATCGCGGTCCAGCGGCTTGATGAACTGCGAGCGCTGCCAATACGTGTCCGGCAGCTTGGGCATGCCCAGCGATGTGTAGAAATCCTGCGCGCGTTCGGTCATCTGCTTGGCGGTACGCAGCTGCGCCTCGCGTTCGGCGTTGAAGCGTGCGGCCGCGCCACCATCGCCGCCGGTGTTGCGCGCCAGCACTGCGCTGAGGTTGCCTTGGTACTGCTTTTCCAGCGCGGAGGTGATGTCCAGATCACCGGCGCCAGGGTAGGGCTGCAGCAGATCCCACAGGTTGCTCCAGTCCTGCTGCCACATATTGCCCATCAGGTGTGCCGGCAACAGGCCGCCGGCGACCTCGCCCTTGTCCTTGCCGTATTGCGTATCGAGTTTGCCGCGCGCATAGCACTGCAGCTGCGCATACAACGGTTTGACCTGTTCCCACAGACGGTCGGTTTCGCTGGCCAGTTGCGCCGGCGGCATGTCGTAGCCGCTGCGCCATAGCACCCCGACGTTGGCGAAACCCAGCCCGCGTGCGCCCTCGTTGGCCAGTTCGACGAAGCGTTGGTAGTCCTTGCGCATGGGCTGCGCAGTGCTGTGCCAGCCCTGCCAGGCGTCGAGTTGTTCGTTGTAGTCGCGGCTGCTGGCCAGCACTTGCTCCAACTCGCCGAGCTGGCGGCAGCGGCGCTGCTCGCCTTCGCCCACGCAGTAGCTGCCCGCGCCGTAATCGCCTTCCATCTTGGCGGCGATGCGGGTGAGTTCGGCCAGCTTGGCCGGGTCGCGCGGTGCGGGCAGGGCACTCATCAATTTCAGCAATTGCAGCGCACGCGCACTGTCGGCCGACATCGGTGTGCCGGCGTACTGCTTGGATTGTTCGATCCACCGGTCCAGCTGCGCCAGCGAGCGTTCGTTGGCCTTGGCCGCCAGCAACTGCGAATCGCCGTTGATGTAGGTCGACGACAGCCACTGCGCCGCAGTGATTTCCGGATAGGCCGCCTTGTATTCGGCGCTGATGCGCGCAACGAACTGGTCGGCGCTTTCGGCCAGCGCGGTCTTGCTCGCCACAGGTGTGTCCGGTGGTGCCGCATCCCGGCGGCAGGCCGACAAGCTCAGGGTGCCGGCAGCCACAGCCAACGCCAGCAACAACAAACGAGGATTCACGGGTGGTCCTTGCAGTGAAGTCCGGCGAAGGCTAGAGCGCGCCGGGGTTCAGGGCAAGGGGCAACGCACGCCACGCATGCGATGTGCGGCGCGGGCAGATGCAGGCGTTGGCGATCAGCGCAGCGTGGTGCCGGTGCACTTGGCGAACAGGTCGCGCTCGGGCGCATAGACGCTGGTCTTGACCTGCATCAACCCAAGCACGGACGGGAACAGCGCATCCTGATCGGTATATTGCCCTGCACGGTGGCGCAGGCAGGCTTCATCCAGGCCGCGATCGCGCGCGAACTCCGGCGAGAACCACATCACCATCGGCACATGGGTCTGCTCCTTGGGCGCGATGGCATACGGAACGCCATGCAGGTACAGGCCTTTTTCGCCAAGCGATTCGCCGTGATCGGAGAGATAGATCATCGCCGTGTCGTAGTCCGGCAGGCCACGCAGCGCGTGGATGGCCTGATTGAGGAAATGGTCGGTGTACAGGATCGAATTATCGTAGGCGTTGACGATGTCCTGGCGGCCGCAGCTGCCCAGATCCGCGGTCTTGCACACCGGCTTGAAGCGTTCGAACTGCGCCGGGTACCGTTCGAAGTAGCTCGGGCCATGGCTGCCCAGTTGGTGCAGCACCACCACGCGGTCGCCAGGCTTTGCGCGCACCTGCGCAGCCAGGTCGCTCAACAGGATCTCGTCCATGCAGCGGCCATCGGCGCACAGGCCCGGTGTGGTGGCATCGTCCAGCTTCTGGATCTCCAACCCGTCGCACACGCCCTTGCAGCCGGACTGATTGTCGCGCCACAGCGTCGAAATGCCGGCATGTTCCAGCACATGCAGGAACGACTGATGGCCACGAATCATGTCTTCGTTGTAGTCGCGACGCCCGTAGGGCGAGAACATGCAGGGCACCGAGACTTCGGTGCTGGTCCCGCACGAATGCATGTCGGGGAAGTTGATCACCCCTGCCTGTGCCAGCTCCGGCGTGGTCTGTCTGGCATAGCCGTTGAGTCCCCAGTTCTGCGCGCGTGCGGTTTCCCCCAGCACCACCAGCAACAAGCGCGGGCGGCTGCCAGGCGCGCGCGGCGTGGCCATGGCGTCGTGTTCGATCGGCTGTTTGGGAGCACGCTTGATCGGCGATTCGGATTTGAGGTTTTGCCGCAATGCCACGATGTAATTGATCGGCGTGGCCAAATAACGCACTTCGCGGTGATTGCGCATCAGTGCGGAAATATCCTGCGACGAGAGCATGGCGCCAGCAGCGCCCACCACTGCGACCACCAGCAGGAAGCCCGATCGCACCAGCACCGCCTTGCCCGCACTGCGTGCGCGCAAACGTGTGCGCCACAGCAATGCGGTCGGAATCAGGAAGTAGCACACCAGCGGCAGGATCAGGCCCGGCGTGAGCAACTCGCGCGATTCCTTGTGATCGGTATGCAGCACGTTGCGCAGCATGTCCGCATCCAGATAGACGTTGTAGCTGTCCATGTAGTGCGCGGCCAGCGCGGTGGTGAACAGCAAGAGCGTCAGCAGCGGCTTTGCATTCCAGCGCCAGACCAGGATGCCCAGGAGCAGCGCATGCACAGCCACCAACAGCGCCATCAACGAGATCGCAAACCCGATGCTGCCCGGATGCGTGGCCATGGCCGTGCGCCAGAACAACTGATTGCACACCAACGCAAAAAACAGGCTCGACAGCAGCACCAAAGCTTCGGTCGACACCGTCGGCCGCGTACTCCACGTCAGCGCGCGCAGGCCACCACGCCTGCGCGGTTCCGGCAACCAGGTACTCATGCTGCATCCCCCGAGAGCAACACCAATCCAAGCGCGCGACGCGGCCGTTGCAGCATCACGCAGTACAGCACCAGTGCGCTCACCCAGCACACCGCCAGCGACCACAGGTCATGCGAGAGAAAATGCGCGCCGCGCAATTGTTGCGCAACACCGAAAATGAGACCTGCTGCCAAGCCTATGAACAAACCTGCAAACCGCCATGTAGGACTGAGCGCCAGCGCACAAAAATACAGTGCCACCCACGCATAACCGGCACTGGCATGGCCGGCAGGAAAACACCCGGACGCGGCGATGCCGTGGCGCGATTCGAATAGCCCGATCATCGCCTGCGTACCGCCATAGCGGCTCAGATCCCATGGGCAATCCATCGCCGTCCACGACTTGAGCAGCGACACCAGCGAGGTCGACAGCGCGACGGAGGCGGCCAGGTAGGTCAGCGGCCAGCGCAACACCTTCAGGCGCGGCCTGCACCACGCAACGATGGCCAGCACCAGCACGCCGACGCCGGCTGCCGTGCTCAACCATTTACCCACGCGGTGGATCACGCCGCTGGTGAACCAGTGGTCCTTGAGTAGCCAGTGCCCGCCTTCCAACCGATACAGCGCATCGGCGATCCATTGGTCGCCACCGGCGCCCATCAGCAGCGCGCTCGCCAACAGGACGCACGCCAGGGGCAGCCACAGATGGCGCACGAAGAAGTGCGTCTCCACGCCGCTGGCGGTATGCGCCACGGCCGGCGCACGGATGGGAAGCGTTGTCATCGAGATGGCGGCCTGTGTCAATGCCCGACATCTTCGAAACCCGGATGTCGGAAAGCGGTCGGACCGGGGTTGCCCGGCCGTTAACCCGACACCAAGCGTTCAGTCTGCATCGCCTTCGCTACCGGTTTGTTCGGCGTCGGACGCAGCGGCGATGCAACCGGCATGCCACGCCGTGCCGGGCAGCAACTGCCATTGATTGCGATTGGACTCGCCGATATCGATGCGTTGCGCCGGATCGATGCACGCCGGCACCGCCTGCTTGAGCACGAACAGCCAGCGAGTGTGCGGCGCTTGCGCAAGCCACGGGCCGGCCTTGGCCCATTGGTTCTGCCAGCTCGCCTTGAAGCCGAAATCGGTCACCGGGCGATCGGCCTGCAGCAGGTTCTGCTCGCGCCAGGCCAGCATGCCCAGCTGCGCGTCCGGGCCGATGCGCTGGCCCACGCGCTGCATCAGACGTGCGGACGAGCTATAAGGATCCAGCGCCGGCATCAACCCCAGGCCGAACACCGTCCACAGCGCGGCGGTCATCAACACCAACGCGGTGCCCGCGCGTTTACCGCGCGACCATGCACTCGCCGCCAGGCCGACCACGCCCAGGCCGATCAACCAGAAACCCACCGGCTGCAGCGAGGCAA
Source organism: Xanthomonas sp. NCPPB 1062 (assembly GCF_041481705.2). NCBI lineage: Bacteria > Pseudomonadati > Pseudomonadota > Gammaproteobacteria > Lysobacterales > Lysobacteraceae > Xanthomonas > Xanthomonas sp. NCPPB 1062. The sequence goes on from NZ_CM192987.1 coordinate 1,366,080, forward strand.
GCTCCATGCCGCGCTTGACTGCGGTGTTCTCGGCCCAGTGCAGATGCAACGCAATGCCGCCGCCCAGCGCCAGGCCGGCGACGGCAAGCAGCAGCACATACCCGGTCAGCAGCGCCCGCACGCCGCGCCGGCGCAACAACCCGGCCAGCAACGGCGCCGCGGCAATGCACAGTGCCGGCAGCATCGGGAAGATATAGACCTCGCGCTTGCCCGGGCTGGCGCTGAAGAACAGCAGCACCAGCACGCTCCAGGCCAGCAGCAGCACATAGCGCGGGTCGCCGCGGCGCAGTCGCCGCCACCAGGCCGGCAGCAGCCACGGCACCAACAGGCAGCCGGGCAGCCACAAGGTGGCGATCACCTGCAGGTAGTACCAGAACGGTTTGACGTGATGCCAGGCGTGCGCGTAGCGCGTGCCGGTCTGCTTGAACAACAGCTCGTGCGCGTAGGCATGCAGCTGCGGGTCGTCGCTGTGCCACAGCGCGATGCCCAGCGGCCCCAGCCACACCGCCGTACCGGCCACGAACGCCGGCAGCACCAGTGCCCAGCTGCGTCCTGCCAGCGCGCGCGCCGGCAATACGCGCCAATGCGTACGCCGCAGCGCCATCCACGGCAGCAACAGCAGCAGCGGCAGAAAACCGACGCCCTTGGTCACCGTGCCGACGCCGGCAGCAAACAGGCCCAGCGTCCAGGCGCGCCAGTCCGGCCCGCGCAGCAGGTGCCGCAGCAGTCCCCACAACGACAGTGTGGTCAGCGCGACCAGCACCATATCGATCTGCGCACGCTTGGCCATCAGGCCGAACTGCAGCACCGTGAACAAGGCCAGCACCGCATGGGCCGCCACGCGCCGCGTCCAGAGCCGGTGCGCGATATCCCAGGTCAGCCACAACGTGGCCAGCGCGGCCAGCAGCGACGGCAGCAGGAAGGCCACCGGCCAGTGCGGTACCAGTTCGTAGGTGGCCGCCTGCAGCCACATGAAGACCGGCGGTTTTTCTGCATACAACTCGCTGCCACGGTGCGGCAGCAGCCACTGGCCGGTCTCGACCATAGTGCGCGCGGCCAGCACGAAGCGCGGCTCGTCCGGCGGATTGGGTTGGCGCATGCCCAGCCCGGCCAGCAAGCTGACGACGATCAACAGCAGCGCGGCCAGCAGTGCGCGCTGGCGGGACGAGGAGGCAGCGATGGCAGGCGACACGCGCACGCCCTGAGTAAATGCGGGCAGACACTATCTGGCAAGTGGGTCGGAAATTTGTCGGAGCCGCGCCTGCGTGATCGCGCATCGCAGCGCAGGCATCGCCGTGCGCGGCTGCCGAAGCGCAACCGGTTGGAAGGCCGTACCGGCGATAGCGGTCGCGTTTGGCCGGCCTCGGTTAGGATGCGCACACTGTGCCTGCCGGGCCGTCCTGGAACCCCGCTCATGCGGCTGCTGGTCATTGAAGACAACCGCAATATGGTTGCCAACCTGTTCGACTATTTCGAAGCGCGCGGGCATACCCTGGACGCCGCGCCCGATGGCGTCACCGGCCTGCATCTGGCGACCACCCAGCATTACGACGCATTGATCCTGGACTGGATGATGCCGCGCATGGATGGACCGGAAGTGCTGCGTCGGCTGCGCGAGCAGCACCAGTCCGAATTGCCGGTGATCATGCTCACCGCACGCGACGAACTGCCGGACAAGATCGCCGGCTTCCGCGCCGGCGCCGACGACTACCTGACCAAACCCTTCGCACTGCCCGAGCTGGAGGTGCGCATCGAAGCCTTGCTGGCGCGTGCGCACGGCCGTCGCCGCGGCAAACTGCTGCAAGTGGCCGACCTGCGCCTGGACCTGGCCACGCTGGAAGCGACGCGCGCCGGCCAGGTGCTGCATCTGTATCCGGCCTGCCGCAAGTTGCTGGAGGTGCTCATGCAGGCCAGCCCGGCCGCGGTGACGCGGCAACGCCTGGAGCAATCGTTGTGGGGCGACGATCCGCCCGACGGCGACATGCTGCGCTCGCATATCTATGAGTTGCGTCGCAGCGTGGACGGCCCGTTCGCGCAAAAACTGATCCATACCTTGCCGCGGCTCGGCTACCGGCTGGCGCAGCTGGATGCGGCCGATGCACCTGGCGCTGGCGACTGCAGCGATGTCTAAACAGCGCCCGTTGGGTCGCCGCGTGCTGGTGTGGTTGTTCGGCTACACGCTGCTGATGACCCTGGCGGTGTTCGGCACCGCGCAGTACCTGCACGAACGCGCCGAACACGGCGTGTGGCGCTCGCTGCTCAATTCCGAACTGGACAGCATTCTCGAGCGCAGCGTGCAGAATCCGGAGTATCACTGGCAGGACTCGGACACCTTGCGGCTGTACCGCGTCGACGATGTCGCGCGCACGCCGCCGGTCTTGCGCACCCTGCATCCCGGCCTGCACGACGGTCTGGAGATCGCCGGCCGCCAGAGTGCCGTGATGGTGCGCGACACCGCGCATGCCGGCCGCCTGGCCCTGGTGCTGGACATCACCGATTTCGAAGCGCTGGAAAAATTCCTGACCCGCTGGATGCTGGCCGCTGGCATCGCGCTGATCGGCATCACCTTGCTGATGGGTACGTATGCGATGGCCCGGCTGGTGCGCCCTTTGGTGGAACTTGCGCGCGACATCGGCGCGTTGCGTCCAGGGCAGCGTGCGCAGCAGATTGCGGTCGGGCCACAGGGCAGCGCCGAACTGTACGTGATTGCCGATGCGCTCAACGATTATCTGGAACGCAACAGCCAGTTCGTCGACCGAGAGCGGGCCTTCATCGACAGCGCCAGCCACGAATTGCGCACGCCCATCGCGGTGATCGGCAATGCGGTGGAGCTGGCGCTGGAGCAACCCGGCACGCCGCCGGCGGTACGCCACCAGCTGCAGCGCATTGCCCAGACCAGCGCCTCGGTCGAGCAGTTGATCACCTTGCTGCTGGTGCTGGCCAAGGACCCCGGCCGGCTGGTGCGCAGCAGCGATGCGTTGCGGCTGGATCAGTTGCTGCCGGACATCGTGGCCGACCACACGCACCTGTGCGCCGACAAGGATCTGCAACTGGTCGTGGACCCGTTGCCGCCGTGCAGCTTGGTCGCCCCGGTCGCCATCGTGCAGACGGCCATCGGCAACCTGCTGCGCAACGCCATCGAAAACAGCGACCGCGGCATCATTCGCATCTCGCTATCGGCGCCCGGCGTGGTCCGCATTGCCGACCCCGGCCATGGCATGACGCCCGAAGAGATCAGCGCCATCTATACGCGTCTGGCACGCGGCAACGCACGCCAGGGGAGTGGCATCGGGCTGGAGCTGATCGGACGGTTGTGCGAGCACCTGGGCTGGCATCTGCAGCTGGATTCCAATGCAGGGCAGGGCACGGTGGCCACGCTGGATCTCTCCGGCGCCACGGCAACGGGATCCTGAGGCCGATCACTCGACCGACTGCGCTCAGCCCAGACGGCGCGTCCGCTATTCGGTACTGCAGGTGCCACACGTTCGCCGCTGCTGCTGCGAACGCCGCACTGCCCTGATGCCCGTCGCTGCTGACCACTGCTCGCTGCGGTTGGGCAGCCACTTGAACGCGCCGCGCAAGCTCAGGCAGGCAACAGGCCGCGTGCGTCCAGCCAGCTGCGCGCGTTCTCCGCGTCCTGCTCGAACCAGGCACGGGTGGAGCCCAGCCGATACGTATAGCCCCAGCTGTCCATGTCCGCCATCAGGCGCGCGCTGCCCACGCCGGGCAGTTGCTCGGCCAGCAGGATCTGCAGGTAACAGGTGGCGTCTTCTTCCTCCACCGAATCGGTGGCGTCGGTATGCACGGCGGCGCGTTTTTCCGCAGGCAGCACGATCAGATGTCCGGCTTCGTGCAGGAGCGAATGCACCGGTGTGTCGTCGCGCACGTACACGTCGCAGCCGATGATGCCGGCTTCCGGTTCGCCCCAGAAACTGCCTGGAATCGCTGCACCACTGTCCACGCGATGCAGGCGCAAGCCATAGCGCGCGAGCAGGGCGGCAGGTGCGTCCAGGCCGATATCGGCCACGCACAGGACATCGGCAGCGGTGGGTGTGGCAGTGGGGGCGGTGGTCACGCGCAATGGCTCGCGGTCGGGTCACATGCAACAACGGCACCGTGCGAACGCGGTGCCGTTGTCGGCGCTTACTTGTCGCCGTCTTCCGGCAGGGCGACCGAGATGTCCAGCACGTCGTGTTCGCCGTCCTTGACCAGATCCACGCGCACCGCATCGGCATCTATGTTGACGTACTTCTTGATCACTTCCAGCAGTTCGCGCTGCATCAGCGGCAGGTAATCCGGCCCGCCGCGGTGGTTGCGCTCCTGCGCAATGATGATCTGCAGGCGGTTCTTGGCCGTCTCGGCGGTGTTCTTCTTGCTCTTGAGAAAATCGAGCAGGCCCATGCTTACCCTCCGAACAGCTTGCTGAAGAAGCCTTTCTTCTCCACGGATGTGAATCGCATCGGGCGCTCCTCGCCCATGATGCGGGCGACTGCGTCGTCATACGCCTGGCCGGCCGGGGACTCGGCATCCAGGATCACCGGCTCGCCCTTGTTGGAGGCGTTGAGCACGTCGCCGGATTCGGGAATCACGCCGATTGCCTTCAGGCCCAGCACTTCTTCCACGTCGGTGATGCTGAGCATCTCGCCGCCTTCCACGCGGCCCGGGCTGTAGCGGGTCAGCAGCAGGAACGCCGGCACGGCCTTGCCTTCTTCGGCCTTGCGGGTCTTGGAATCGAGCAGGCCGATGATGCGGTCCGAGTCGCGCACCGAAGAGACTTCCGGATTGACCACCACCACCGCGCGGTCGGCGAAATACATCGCCAGGAACGCGCCTTTTTCGATGCCGGCCGGCGAATCGCAGACGATGTAGTCGAAGCCGTCGGCGGCCAGGTCCTTGAGCACCTTTTCCACGCCTTCCTGGGTCAGCGCGTCCTTGTCGCGGGTCTGCGAGGCGGCCAGGACGTACAGGTTCTCGAACCGCTTGTCCTTGATCAGCGACTGCTTGAGCGTGGCTTCGCCGTGCACGACATTGACGAAGTCGTACACCACGCGCCGCTCGCAGCCCATGATCAGGTCCAGGTTGCGCAAGCCGACGTCGAAGTCGATGACCGCCACCTTCTTGCCGCGTTTGGCCAGCCCGCAAGCCAGGCTTGCGCTGGTGGTGGTCTTGCCGACGCCGCCCTTGCCGGAGGTGACTACGATGATTTCAGCCAAAGGATTTCTCCGAATATTTCTGTGGTTGGGCCGCGTCAATCAAGCGCAGCGATCTTGATCTGATCCTGCTCCAGCCAGACCTGGACGGCCTTGCCACGCAGGTCCATGGGAACATCGTCCAGCACCTTGTAGTGGCCAGCGATGGCAACCAGTTCGGCGTGGAAGTCGCGGCAGAAGATGCGCGCGTCGGGATTGCCCTGCGCGCCGGCCAGAGCGCGGCCACGCAGGGTACCGTAGATATGGATGCTTCCGTCGGCGATGACCTCGGCCCCGGCACCGACCGTACTGAGTACGGTCAGGTCGCAGTTCTCCGCGTACAGCTGCTGACCCGAACGCACCGCGGTGCGCTGCATCCGGCCCGGCGCCGGTCGCGCGGCCGGCGGTGCCGGCTCGGCACGTGCGGGCGGCGGCGGTGGCGGTGGCGGACTGACCGCGGTCGGCTCGTACTGCGCGCGAAATTTGGCCAGCAGCGGCACGCCCAACTGCTGGGACAGCAGGTCGATCTCGCTGGTGCCGTAGGCCAGCGCCACCGGCAGCACGCCGGCATCGCGCAGGCCGTCCAGCAGCGCCTTGGCCGTAGCCAGGTCCGGCACCTGCGACAGCCCGCCGAAATCCAGGATCACCGCCGCACGGCCGAACAACTTGGGCGCGCGGCTCACGCGCTCGCGCATTTCCTGCACCAGCCGCGGCACATCCAGCGTCCGCACACGCAGGTTGGCGATGCCCACCTGGCCGATCTTCAGTTCGCCGGCCTGTTCAAAATCCACATTCACACTTGCCACAACTCAGCTCCCCGTCGATGGGCTAGCGGTGGTGGCGGCATGACGCGGCCGGCCCACCCACGGCAAGTGGTCGGGCAACTTGCCGCCATAGGTCTCCTTGACCCACCGATAGCTGCACATGTCTTTCATCAGCATGCTGGCGCGCACTTCCACATCGGGCATGGTGTTCTGGCCAACCTCGCGGAAGCCGAAGCTGCCATGGAACAGCAAGGCCGCATCTGCGCCATGGTCCAGGAACACCTCGCACGCCAGCTGCGGGTAACGCAGCTCGGTATAGCTCTGCACATCGGCATAGAACGCCCGCCCGACGCCACCGCCGCGGCGGCGGCTGGCGACCACGATGCGGTCGATATAGAAGAATTCCGGGTGACGGTCCCGGAACCAGGCGAAATTGCTGCTGTCGTGCGCACTGCCGCTTCCGAAACCGACCAGAAACCCGGCCAGGTTGCCGTCGCGCTCGGCGACGCGGAAATACTCGGCCTGCTCGTAGAAACGTTGCAGCCTGGTTGAATCCAGCGGCAGGATCGCCAGTCCGGCATTGTTGTTCAGGGCCAGGACGGAATCGAGCTCGTGCTCGCGCACGTCGCGGATGACGATCGACATTGGGACTCCGTGGGGTAACGCGTCGACCCGAAATCGGATCTGCGTCGGATTATTACATGCGGGGCCTGAAGCGGCGACCCAGCGCATGCGATCGGCCGGCGCGCGGCAGGTGCCGGCGTGCAACGGCGCGTCAGTACAGGCGCTGTGCGGGTCCGACATCCGCCACCCGTGTACCTGCCGGCATGCATGACTTCCGGCAAGAGGGCAGCGCGGTCGCTTACGCCTAAGATGCGGGCATGTTGGGATACCTCAGTCACACGCGCGTCCTGCGCTTTGCCGGCCTGTTCACCTGGGCGATGATCGTCATGCCCTTGGTGTACACCTACTGGCCGCCGGCCGAAGAGGGCGACCACCGCAGCGTGGCCGAGGCGGTGATGATGTCGGCATTCTTCATCGGCTTCGGCGCCAGCTACTTCTGGTTGACCCGCGGCTTGAACAGCGGCGGCCACGCGCACTGGTACGACCGGTTGATCCTGTTGCTGCTCACCATCTGCGCGCTGGCAGTGAGCTATCTGAGCGGAACCGGGCTCGGCAGCATCCTGATGATGGTGGCGGCCGGGGTGATCCCGTGGCTGCTGCCGCTGCGCGTAGGCGTGCTATGGCTGGTGCTGAGCCAGCTGGCGGTGCTGCCGGTGTTCTACTACCTGCGCCCGGACTTCACCCTGTTCGCGGCGCTGATGCAGTCGCTGTTGTACGGCGGCTTTTCGATGTTCATCTTCGTCACCAGCCTGGTGGCCCGCCAGCAGACCGATGCGCGCGAAGAGCAGCGCCGGCTCAACGCCGAACTGCGCGCCACCCGCGCGTTGCTGGCCGAGAGCGCGCGCATCAACGAGCGCACCCGCATCTCGCGCGAGCTGCACGACCTGCTCGGCCACCACCTCACCGCGCTCAGCCTCAACCTGGAAGTGGCCGGCCACATCACCGAGGGCCAGGCCCAGGAGCACGTGCGCCAGGCGCACACGCTGGCCAAATTGTTGCTCACCGATGTGCGCGAGGCGGTCAGCCATCTGCGCGACAGCGGCGCGATCGACCTGGAAGCGGCGCTGCGCCCGCTGGTCACCCAGGTGCCGTCGCTGGATATCCACCTGGACATCGCCCAGCCGCTGACCCTGGACGACCCCGAGCGCGCCCACGTGCTGCTGCGCTGTACCCAGGAAATCATCACCAATGCGGTGCGCCATGCCGGCGCGCGCAACCTGTGGATCCAGGTGCGCCGCGATGCCGATACGGTTTTGATCGACGCCCGCGACGACGGCCACGGCGCCGATGCGGTCGCGCCCGGCAACGGGCTGCGCGGCATGCGTGAGCGGCTGAACCAGTATGGTGGGAAGCTCGAAATTCAAACCCGGCGGGGTGAGGGCTTTGGCCTGCGCATCGCTGTTCCAGGCGCGCCGGCACTGATGCCTGCGGCCGTGACCCAAGGAGTGTTGTGATGATCCGTGTGTGCCTGGTCGACGATCAAACCCTGGTGCGCCAGGGGATCCGCTCGCTGTTGGCGCTGGACGACGGCATCGAGGTGGTGGCCGAGGCCTCCGACGGCAAGCAGGCAGTGGAGCAGATTCCGCAGATCCAGCCGGACGTGGTGCTGATGGACATGCGCATGCCGGTGATGTCCGGGCTGGAAGCGCTGCAGATGCTCTCGCGCAACGGCACCCTGCCGCCGACGATCATCCTGACCACCTTCGACGACGACCAATTGGTGCTGGCCGGGCTCAAGGCCGGCGCCAAGGGCTATCTGCTCAAGGACGTCTCGCTGGAACAACTGGTTGGCGCCATCCGCACCGTCGCCGAAGGCGGCTCGCTGGTGCAGCCGGCGGTGACCCAGCGCCTGCTGTCGGGTCTGGAGCACATGCGTAACGAGTTCGTCAGCCTGGACCGCCCCGATCCGCTCACCGACCGCGAAACCGAGATCCTGCGGCTGATGGCGAGCGGGTTTTCCAACAAGGAAATCGCCAACTCGCTGGGCGTGGCAGAAGGCACCATCAAGAATCACGTCTCCAACATCCTTTCCAAGCTCGGCGTACGCGACCGCACCCGCGCGGTGCTGAAAGCATTCGAACTGCAGCTGGTGTGAGCTCGGCCCTGCGCCGGCGAGCTCGACGCCAAGCCGGCCTGCAGCAGGCACCGGACTCGCATTCAGGACGCTGCGGCGCCGGTCGGACTGCGAAATGGGCGGACCGGTGCCGCCCGGCCACTGCAACATCACACGCACGCAGCACGTGATGTGCATGATAGCGGCGCGCAATCGCCCAAACCCTTGTGCAGGTTGGTATTGCGCATCCCCCACGCGCTGCGTTGCGCGGTGAATGACACCGCAAGACCGCGCTACCCGTCGCACAACTGAACATCTTTCTCGAAGCCTGCTAGGATGGTGGCTTCGCTTCACTCAACCCGGCCGTGGGATCGGCCCCGGAGACCTCCTGAATGACCCGTATTATCGAGTTCCTGATCGCCTTGGGGATCGTGGCTGGCTTGTTTGTCGTGGTGGGCTTGGTGTTGCCCTCGGAGCGGCAGATGTCCGAGAGTGTTGAGACCAACCGCAGGATGACGATTGTTTACGACACCGTGAACAGCTTCCGTCGTTTCAAGGATTGGAACCCGCTTGTGCTGCGTGACCCGAAGATCCAGCTGAAGCTGGCCGGCCCGGAAGAGGGCAAGGGTGCACGCGTCGAATACAGCTCCACCGAGGGCTATATCGGCAACGGCAGCTGGGAGATCACCAACAGCGTCAAGAACGAGCGTGTTGAGATCGCAATCGAAGATCCCACCAAGGGCTACGACAAGGTCACCAATTTCACCCTGGTGCCGACCGGCAAGAACAACAAGAACGTCAAGATCACCCAGGATTACAGCGTCAAGTACGGCTGGAACCTGTTTGGTCGCTATGCCGGCCTGTACGTCAGCCGTCACGTGGGCGACGACCTGAAGCTGGGTCTGTCGCGTCTGGCGACCGCGCTGGCCACCGTGCCGAACTTCGACTACCGCGCCGAGCTTGACGGCAAGCCGGTGTTGAGCGACCTCAAGATCGTCGATGTGCCGGCCGAGGACCTGTTGGTCGTCACCGCGGGCAACATCGATCGTGACAACGAGACGATCAAGAAGTCGATCAAGGACAACCAGGAGTGGATCAAGCGCGTGATGGATTCCAACGGCCTTGAGGCGGTTGGTCCGGTGCGCATCGTGACCACCGACTTCGCTTCGGACAAGTACGCCTTCGACGTGGTGCAGCCGGTGCGCAAGCGCGCTGGTGGTGCTCCGAAGGCCGACGCCAAGGCCGACGCCAAGAAGGACGACGCGACTGCCGCGGCACCCGCCGATGCAACCCCGGTGGCTGCAACGGGCGACGAGTTGAAGCTCAATATTCCGTCCGAAGCACCGGTGAAGTACCAGCGGGTTCCGGCGCACCGTTCGGCCTTTGCGACCTACGCAGGCCACATGGCCGGTCTGGACGCAGTGCGTAACTCGCTGCGCGCCTGGGCTGCCACCAGCGGCATGGACGTGACCGATCGTCCGTACGAAGCGTGGAAGGGTGGCGTGGACAAGTCGTTCACCCAGGACGGCACCTACGACGTCTACTGGGCCATCAAGTAATCGTCTCACCACGATGAGCTGATCCAGACGAAAACGCGCCGCAGTCTTGCGGCGCGTTTTTTTTTGCGCTGCGGCGCTGCCATGGAAGTTGCCTGCATGTCTTTGCTTGATCGTCGCAAGAAACACCCCTCGCTGCTGGCTTGCTGCGGCGGCCTGCTGGCGGCCACTGCCGTCGGTCTATCGGCCTATGCCTCGCACGGCGTTGCCGATGCGGTGGTGCAGTCGCGGCTGCAGCTGGCGTCGTTGTACGCATTCGGCCATGGCGCGGTCCTCACCGTGCTGGGCGCCACCGAAACGCGTGCGCTGGGCCGGGTGGGCTTGCACCTGCTGTTGCTCGGCACGTTGCTGTTTGCCGGCAGCCTGGTCGGGGGCGCGTTGCTGCAGTGGCCGACCACCCTGGCGCCGGTCGGCGGAGTGGGCCTGATGCTGGGCTGGGTGGTGCTGGCCATTGGTGCGTTGAGGCGCTGAGCATGCCGCGCCATGCCCGCGGATTCGATGTGGAGGCTGCGTTCGCGCATGTGTCCCGGCGCGATCGCGCGCTGGGTGCGTGGATGAAGCGCATCGGCCCGATCGCCCCGCAACCGGGCTGGCACAAACCCTTCGACCCGGTCGATGCGCTGGCACGCGCCATCCTGTTCCAGCAACTCAGCGGCAAGGCGGCGTCGACCATCGTGGCGCGGGTGGAAGTGGCGATCGGTGCGCAGCGGCTGCATGCGGACACCCTCGATCGTATCGACGATGCAGCGCTGCGTGCCTGCGGCGTTTCCGGCAACAAGGCGCTGGCGTTGCGCGATCTGGCACGGCGCGAACGCGAAGGCGAGATTCCCTCGCTGCGCAGGCTCGCTTTCATGGACGAGGACGCCATCGTGCAGGCGCTGGTGCCGGTGCGCGGCATCGGCCGCTGGACGGTGGAAATGATGCTGATGTTCCGCTTGGGCCGCCCGGATCTGCTGCCCATCGACGACCTGGGCGTGCGCAAAGGGGCGCAGCGCGTGGACAAGCAGGAGCAGATGCCCACCCCTAGCGAACTGGCCGCACGCGGCGAACGGTGGGGCCCGTACCGCACCTATGCCGCGTTCTATCTGTGGAAGATTGCCGACTTCAGTGTGGCGACCAAGGTGCCGACACCGCGTTCGCAGGAGTAGGGCGAACGCACGCGGGGCAGACGCGACGGGCCGTCCTGTCCAGCCGCGCTGCGTGGCGCATGACGTTCGACCGGCTCATCCCGCCGACCAACGCCAATGCCACGGTTCGTAGACGATGCCATGCGGGTTGTCGCGTGGATAACTCAGGCGGTAGCCGAATGCGTGTGCGTTGCTGCACAACCAGGCGAATGCGTGCGTGGCTTCGAAGGACTCTTCGGCCGGCGGCTCGCCCGGTGTGCCCAGATCCAGTGCGTCGCCGCTGTGATGTTCGCTGAAACCCGGCGCTGCGTTGACCGTCAGGACCTGTTCCAGGGTGAGTCCGCGCGCGAACTTGCGCTCGAAGATGCCCAGTTGGTAGTCGTGGCTGCGATAGCCTGAAATCGCATCGATCACGATGTCTGCGCGCAGCGCAGCCGCACGCATCTGTCGCCATGCGCGTGCAGCGCCGGCACTGAGCCATAGCGGGCGGCCGAAGCGATCGCGTCCGGCAAACTGCAGTGCGGCCGGTTCGGCAATCAACTGCAGGCCGGTCCGTTGCACATAGTCGTCGGCGGCGAGCCCGAGCTGGCTCAGCCGGCGCTGCAATCCGTCGATCGCCAGCGTGTCGTCGCGTACCTGGCCGATGCGGCCGGTTGCGGTCTGCAGACGGTCCAATGCTTCGTCCAGGCCATGCTCGCGTGCCAGCCGCGGGATCAGCGGCATCAGACCCTGCGGAAGATGTGCAGCCAGATAGCGCCCATCGCGTTTGCGCCGCAGTAGCCAGTCGGCCTGTGCCAGCACACGCGCATCCGCATTGCCGCGCGCGCGCAGCAGATCGGCCGGCCACAGCTCGATCGCGCTGGTATTGAGGAGTACACGTTGAAGATGATGCATCTACGCAGCTTAGCGGTTGCCTTGTGAGCGCTGCCAGTCCGGCCAGGCGCTGTGACCCGCACCGACCCGGCGCTACACCGGTGCGTAGTCGCGTCTGGATGATCGACGGCGCGTGATCAATTTTCGGATTGTTCTTTTTCGCCCTGCGGCTTCGGTAGCCGGCCAGCCTTGCGTAACGCATCGCGCAGCACGTATTCGATCTGCGCATTGAGGCTGCGCAATTCGTCGTCGGCCCAGCGCTGCACGGCGGCCAACACATCGGCGTTGATACGCAGCGGGTAGGCTTTTTTTTCGCTCATTTGCCGTCTCTGCGGCCGCCGTGACGGCGCAGGTGCATCACCATCGACACGATCAACGCGTTGACGCCGATGAGCATGCCGATCACCACGGCATAGATGCCGGCGCGATTGTCGCCGGCCCAGTACAGGCATGCGGCGCCGACCAGGATCACCAGGCTGATCAATGCCCAGCGCAGGCCCAGCCCGCGTGCGCGGTCGTCATCGTCGGCGCCGATGGACGCGGCGATGGCCAGCGCGGGCAAGCCGGAAAGCGCAACCACCAGGGGCACCATGATATTCATCAGATCGATCTCGGAGTGGCTGACGCAACGGAAGCGAGCGCTCGCCAGGTGGCGTGGAGGGCGCGCCCACAAGCGCAGTGTACGAGTGGCGCATGCCGATGCCGAACCGTGGCTGCGCCCGGCGGCAGTAAGCGCAGGTGTTTTATCGGCTGCCCTCAATACAGCGAGCCGGCGTTGACCACCGGTTGGGTCCCGCGATCGGAACACAACACGGTAAGCAGGTTGCTGACCATATGCGCCTTGCGCTCTTCGTCCAGCTGCACCACACCATTCTTGTGCAGCTCCGACAGCGCCATTTCGACCATCCCCACTGCGCCGGCAACGATGCGCGAGCGTGCGGCAATCACCGCATTGGCCTGCTGGCGCTGCAGCATGGCCTGGGCGATTTCCGGCGCGTAGGCGAGGTGGCTGATGCGCGCCTCGATCACGTCCACGCCGGCCTGGGTCAGGCGCTCGTCCAGATGCCGCTTGAGTTGCTCGCTGATTTCGGCCGGATGGCTGCGCAGCGAGATCTGGCCGTCTTCGTGCTGGTCGTACGGATAGCTGGTCGCCATCGCACGCAGCGCCGCTTCGGACTGGATATGCACGAAGCTTTCGTAGTCGTCGACGTTGTAGACCGCTTCGGAGGCATCGAGCACCTGCCATACGATGACCGCAGCGATTTCGATCGGACTGCCATCCAGCTCGTTGACCTTGAGTCGCCCGCTTTCGAAATTGCGTACGCGCTGGCTGACGCGACGCTTGGCGTAGAATGGCACATTCCAGCGCAGGCCGGCGTCCTTGACGGTGCCGACGTACTTGCCGAACAGGCTCAGTACCGCGGCCTGGTTGGGCTCCAGCGTGTACAGCCCGGCCAGCATGAAAATGCACGCCGCCGCGACCAGTACCGCAGCGACGAACGCGCCCAGCGTGACGCTGTTGTCGGCCATCATCGTCAGTACAACCCAAGACGTACCGACAAGGCCGGCGCCTGCGACGAGAACGATGGGAATGCCGGGTAACGAACCGATCGGCTTCTCTTTCATGAGCGCGAGTCCTTGTGGAATGGTAAAAAGATATCAATGTGATATCAGTTAAACAACAGCCGTTCGTCGGCGTGGCAGTGGGCAACCGTTAGAATGGCGGCCCCTCTCGCTCTGGACCGCGCTCATGACCACTTTCGGCACGCCGTTATCGCCTTCCGCCACCCGCGTGTTGTTGCTGGGCTCGGGCGAACTGGGCAAGGAAGTGGCGATCGAGCTGCAGCGTTTCGGTGTGGAAGTGATCGCAGCCGACCGCTATGCCAATGCACCGGCGATGCAAGTGGCGCACCGCTCGCATGTGCTGGACATGCTCGACCCCGCAGCATTGCGCGCGCTGATCGCCAGCGAGCAGCCGCATCTGATCGTGCCGGAGATCGAAGCGATCCATACCGAAACCCTGGTGGCGCTGGAACGCGAGCAAGGCCAGAAGGTCATCCCGACGGCGCGTGCCGCGCGCCTGACCATGGACCGCGAAGGCATCCGCCGCCTGGCAGCCGAAACGCTGGGCCTGCCGACCTCGCCGTATCGCTTTGTCGATACCGTCGAGGAATATCGCGATGCAATCGCCGCGGTGGGGGTGCCATGCGTGGTCAAGCCGGTGATGTCGTCCTCGGGCAAGGGCCAGAGCACCCTGCGTAGCGAGGCCGATATCGATGCGGCGTGGGCGTATGCGCAGACCGGTGGGCGTGCCGGTGCCGGTCGCTGCATCGTCGAAGGCTTCATCGATTTCGATTACGAAATTACCTTGCTTACCGTGCGGCATGCCGGTGGCACCTCGTACTGCGACCCCATCGGGCACTGGCAGCAGGACGGCGACTACCGCGAAAGCTGGCAGCCGCAACCGATGTCGGCCGCTGCGTTGCGCCGCTCGCAGGAAATCGCCAAGGCCATCACCGACGAGCTCGGCGGCTGGGGCCTGTTTGGCGTGGAGTTGTTCGTCAAGGGCGACGAAGTGTGGTTCAGCGAAGTCTCGCCGCGCCCGCACGACACCGGTCTGGTCACGCTGGTCTCGCAGGACCTGAGCGAATTCGCGCTGCATGCCCGCGCCATTCTCGGCCTGCCGGTGGGCGCGCAGGACGGCGGCGTGATCCGTCAGGCCGGCCCCTCGGCATCGTGCGCGTTGCTGGCGCACGGCAATGGCGTGCCAGTGTTCGACAACGTGGCCGAGGCGCTGCACGACCCGGACACCGCACTGCGCCTGTTCGGCAAACCTCGGGTGGACGGCCATCGCCGCGTCGGCGTCACCCTGGCGCGCGCGGACAGCATCGATGCGGCGCGTGAGAAGGCGCGCGTCGCCGCTGCCGCGTTGACGATCCAGCTGCAGGCCTGAGCGCGTACGTCAGACGCAGTGCAGCGCACCGCTGCATTGCGTCGACGCGCCAAGGGCGCTCGGGGTCTATGCACATGTCTCTCGACGCTGCCCGACGTCAGGTGTTGAGCACACTTGGTGACGCCACGTCATCGGTCACCGCAAGCAGCACTGCGCCTGACGAGCCGCTCATGCGTGGATCTTTTTCCAAGCCAGGTGCCGATACTGCACACGGACAAGGACTTGCTGTTCCGAAGCCCCAATCCCCAATTCCCCGCTACTTAGCCACATCCACCCACACCGCATGGTGGTCGCTGCCATCGGCAATCGCCGCTTCTGGTGCGCTGCTGGCCGGCCAGAAAATGCCGCTGCCGATCAGGGTGAACTGGCGCGACGGCAGCACGTAGTCCAGGCGCATGGTGCCGGCCTGCGGGCCGAAGTCGCCGGTGACCTGGTGCGGGTCGCCGCTGTGGGCGATGCCCAGTGCGGCGTATTCGGCGGTTTTTTCCGGGCCGCCATCGCTGCGCGGGGTGGGGTAGTGAAGGACGCGCGGGTGGTCGATCAAGGCGCGGATCGCCGCATGCCGGCCGGCACCATCGACCGGGTCGTTGTTCAGATCGCCCAGGATGACGAAGCGCGCATCGCTATCCAGACCACCGCAGCCGCCCTTGTCGTCGCAGAGCCAGCGTTGGCTTTCGGGTGCGTTGTCCAGATACGCGCGCCACAGCTGCAGTTCGTCGTGGTTGCGCGCGGCGTTGCGTTTCTCGGCACCGTCGAACACCGGCGGGGTGGGGTGCGACACCAGCGCATGCACGACGCCCAGCGGCGTGCGCACCGGCACATCCCAATGCGATTTGGACGAAAGCCGCAGCTGTGCCCAGATGGCATCGCTGTAGTACGACGTCTTGCTGGCCGGATCGATCGGGCGCAGTGCGCCGGGTAGCGCGCTCCACTTCAGCAGCTGGAAGCTTCGCACCGCCTGCGCATCGATCGGGTAGCGCGACAACACCAGCATGCCGTACTGGCCAGGATGCAGCCCGTAGCCCCACGCGTCGTTGCCACGCGCGCGGCCTTCGCCGCCGGTGCTGCCGTTGTTGTCCAGATCCAGGCCGCTCGGCACGCCGGTGTTGACCGGTGCCAGATAGCGGTACGGATAACGCAACGCCTCGCCGCCGCCCGGCTGGGGGACCTGCAGGTAGCGTTGCTGGAACAGATCGGCAGCGCGGTGTTCCGGGTCGAAGTCGAATTCGTTGAGCAGCACCAGATCCGGGCGCACGCGCTGCAGGACCGCAGCGATCTTGCGCGCATGCGCGCTATCGCCCTGCAGCTCGCGAATCAGGCCGCCGGCCTCGTCCGAATATAGCGAGGTGTTGTAGGTGGCGATGCGCAGCTGTGCCGCGGCCGGCCGGGCGGCGAGGGTGTCGGTCTGCATCTTGGGCGAGGGCGCGGGGTGGGCGCAGGCCGCGCACAAGGCGGTCAGCGTCAGCAGCAGGAAAGGTTTGATCATTGCGAGATTCTCGCATGCGGGATGCGACACGCCGATGTCGCAATTCGGCGGTTCAGTCGACCGATGCGTGAGCAGGCAAGCCGCGCCAGTGGCGACCATCGTAGGCTTCCAGTGCACTGAAGCGGCGCTTGTAGTTCATCTTCGCGTGGCCATCGATCCAGTACCCCAGATACAGGTGCGCGCGTCGCTCGCGTTGCGCCCACTGGATCTGCTGCAGAATCGCGAACGTGCCCAGGCTGCGCGCTGCCGCCTCCGGCGCGTAGAAGGTGTAGACCGCCGACAACGCATGCTCGGTGACATCGGTCACTGCAACCGCCAGTAGCCGGCCGGGCAGGTGGGCGATGGCTGGTTCGCGGATCTCCAGAAAGCGCCCGTGCGACCAGCCGCCGATCAGGAACTGGTCGAACTCGGTGGCGCCATGTTCGTCCATGCCGCCGCCGGGATGCCGGTGCTTGAGGTAGCGGCGATAGAGCGCCAGTTGTTCGTCGGTGCGCTCGGCGGCCACCACGCGGACCAACAGATCCTGGTTGCGCGCCAGGCAACGGCGTTGGCTGCGGTCAGGGTGGAACGCATCCACCGCGATGCGTACCGGCACACAGGCACGGCACCGTTCGCAGTGCGGCCGGTAGACCAGGTCGCCGGAGCGACGGAAGCCCCATGCCAGCGCTTGCGGATAGATCGCCCCCAGGCGCGGATCGTGCGGATCCAGCACCAGATCGCGCGCCTGCCGGTCGGACCAATAGCCACAGGCATGCTCGCCGGTCTGGAACAGGCGCAGGTCGTCGTGGGTGTCGGCATGGATGGCCATGGCCGAAGGATAGCGCCTGAGCGTCGCATCAGCGGCGACTGTCCGCCGGATGAATACGTCCGGCCTGGGCGTCAACGCGCGCATCGATGGCTCGTTGATGGGGGTGTTGGTGGCAGCGCACGGATGATCCGCACGCACCACCCACGCGATGCGGCCCATGCAGGTGCCGCGTGTGGTTCCTATCTTTCAGGAGTGTCTCATGACGTCACGCAAACCCTTTCTCGCCCTGGCCGTGCTGGCCGCGCTGTCCGCTGGCACCGCATTCGCCGCCACCGTGCCGGCTCCCGGCGATGCGCCGCGGCCTGCCAAGCTCGACAAGAACGGCGATGGCGTGATCGACCGCAGTGAAGCGGCTGCCGATCCGACGCTGGCCGCGCAGTTCGATACGTTGGACACCAACAAGGACGGCAAGCTGTCGCGCGACGAGCGCCCGCACCATCGTGGCCCGGGGCGCGGCGGACGTGGCGAATGGATGGCCAAGCTCGATACCAACAAGGACGGCCGTATCAGCCGCGAAGAAGCCAAGGCCGACCCCAAGTTCGCTGCGCGCTTCGACCAGATGGATCTCAACAAGGACGGCTTCGTCGACCGTGCCGACCGTGAGTTGCGCATGCAGCAGCATCGCGATGCGTGGTTCGCCAAGGCCGACACCGACAAGGACGGCAAGTTGAGCAAGGCCGAGTTCGATGCCGCGTCCAAGTGGCGTGGCGGGCACGGACCGGGTGGGATGGGCAGGCACGGCGACGATGGCAAGCCGGCACCGGCGAGCGCACCTGCGGCCAACCGTTGAGGCATCGCCGAGTGCGGCGCTCGCTGCGTATCGGCGAGTGCCGCTTGGGTGAGCGGTGAGTTCACCCCGCGATTTGCAGTACGTAACAAGGCGCCGATCGACCGCGCCCTTCCGCCTGGCGGGAGGGCGCTTGCGTTTGGGGCAGACGCTGAGCGCGGCTACAACGCTCAGTCGTGCTTCCAGGACGTGGGAACCGGATTGGAGACGGTGTTCTTCTCCAGCGTGTAGGTGCCGTTCTGCTGCGCGATCGCTTCGCCGGTGTCGACGATGGCGTTCTGGATAAAGACATTCTGCTTGTCGCCGCGCACGAAGGTCAGCTGATGGAACGCGGTCTTGTTGCCCCAGTCTTCCGAGGGCAGGGAAATGAACCGGATGGTGTAGCTCTGGTCGTCGAATGTTCCCTGCAGGACATAAACGCCGTAATGGTTTTCGCCCTGGGAAATGATCTTGTACATGCCGTTGCTGAAATAATAGATTTCCGCATCGGGGAAGGGCTTCTTGTCGTAGAGCTTGCGGTAGTGAAGCACCTGCTTGAAGGTGGGTGCTCCGAAACTCACCGATAGCGTCTTGCCATCGGGGGACTTGGTGAGTCCGTCCGCATGCGCGCTCATGCTGACCATCATCAGCAGACTGGTGAACAGGCTTGCCTTCACTTCATGACTCCGTGGTCTGGTTGAATCCTGCCTGCTTATAGCAGCGCGGGCGCTGCCCGATGACGGCGACAGTCGGATACGAACCCATCACTTCGGATCATGCGACGTTGCTTGCTACGGGCTCACCGCCGCACGCGCATCGCACTGAACCGGTTCTCATCGCCCATGCCACCAGGCTGCCATACGCAGGGTTGCTCCGTCTGCGATCACTTGGCCCGCACCGGCGTGTCATCGTCTCCAGCGGTGATATCCGGTCGGCTCAGAGCATTCCCAACTGCATGTAGTGCCGCACGACGGGCACAATGACAGCCGCAGTGCTCACCAGCATCGCGCCTGGACTGAACATGCAGCGGTATAACAGCGGTGCCCGGGTGACGCCGCGTCTGCGCGCATCGCGCTCGAGCATGGGGCGCATGACGCGTGGCAGGACGCGCAGGGATTGATAGTTGAGCACCGCCATGCCCGCGCACAGCGTCAGAACCGATGCCCACGCGCCCGTCTGCAGGTATTTCAGCACCAACGTGCTGCCGCACACCAGCACCGAGGTCAGCGTGGTGACGTGCACGAACCGACGGATCGCCGCTGCCTCGCTGGCGGTCTGTGCGAAGCGCAGCAGGTACCAGTACGTCCAGTAGGTGCCGATCCCGGCAACCAGCACCGCGCACGCAGCGAACAGGGCCGGCATGCCGAGCCAGAGGCTGAGTGCGCCCGCGGCGCCGCCCCCACCCAGCGCCGAGCCGCTCAACCCGCTCGCGCCCAGTTTTCCCGCGCCTCCGATGCCCGTCAGCACAACGGCCGCGCTAGCCTTGCCCGGCGCGCCCAACAGGCTGGCCGAGCTTACTGCGCTGGCGAACGCCACGCCGGGGGCGCTGCCGCGCGCGAATTCGCCGAACCGGCGCAGCAGCTCGCTGCGTACGCTGGCACGTGCGCGCGACAGGCGCTTGCGCACCGCTGCATCGCTGAGTCCAAGCAGCGAGGCAACCTGTTGCGAGCGCTGGCCTTCGCGGTAATACAACAGCAGCGTTTCGCGACTTTCTTCCGGCAGTGCAGAAATGATGTCGAGCGCCGCGATCTCTTCTTCCACCTGCAGCAACTGGTCGGCGGGCGAGGGCGCCGGGTCGGCTGCCATCGCGATGGCAAGCTCCGCCGCCCCACCACCGAGCGCACGATGGCGGTTGGTGCGCAGCCAGTCGCGTGCCAGGTTGCGGGTGATCTGCCGAAGCCAGGGCAGGAAGCTGGCCGGCTGATGCAGTTGCGCCAGCCGCTGCCAGGCACGCAGGAAGGCCTCCTGGGCAATGTCTTCGCTGGCCGCGAGATCGCGGGTGATCGCCAGCGCGATCGCAGTCACCGTGTTCTGGCAGGCAAGCACGATGCGTCCGTAAGCCTGCTGGCAGCCAGCCGCGGCGCTGGGCAGGTCGCGTTGCAACATCAGATTCAGCGTGTCGGCGTTCATCGGCGCAATCCATGTCCTGGTGCCAGCATGACGCAGGCCGGCAACGGATGTGACCGCGCCGACGAGCATGCCCGTCGGACCAGCGGATGGCCGCGCTGGCCAGCTGCGTTCAGCGGGTCGGCTGGATCCGTACGCGCACTTCGTCGTCTTCTGCTGCCGGTGGTGCGCCATCTGGCGTCGGCGTCCGTTGCGATGCCGGCTGGGCTGCTGGTGCCAGTTGCGTCGGCGCGCTGCGATGGCGCATCACCACCACCATCGCCACGGCGCCGATCACCAGCAGCAACACCAGGCGGATACGCCAGGCCCAGCTGCGCGCACTGGAGCTGGAGCCGTTTTCGCCTTCGCGGAAGGTGTATTCCACATTCGGCAGGTCGCGGCGGGTGGTGTCCAGCAGGCGGGCGTCGCGCAACAGCTCGCGTGCGCGCGGTTGGTCGTTGGCATGCACGATCCAGACGGTGGGCTGCGCCTGGGCGTTGCTCTGCTCCAGGTAGCTGAACTGGCCGCCGCGCTTGCTCTGATAAGAGCGACCGTTGCTGATGCGGATCTCGATTCCCGCATCGCGCAAGAGATTGGCCACGCCTTCGGCGGTTTCGATACGTTGACTGCTGAAGATCTTGCGCATGGTGGAAAACGCCGTTGGGTCCGGAACAGATGGCACCGTTGAGGCGCCAGTTCAAGATGAAACATCAAGGTGCGGGTGGTGTGGTCAGGTGATCGCATGCGCATGCGCATGCCCATGGCAGGCAAGCATGCCAGCTTGCGGCGTCTGCAGTGCGCGGGGCGCGTTGCTCGGCTGCCTTCGACCCGGCCAAGGGTGCGTGCTGGCATCAAGCAGCGTGCCTTACCGTCGCGGCGTGAGGTCTACTCCTTGGCCGGCACGGCAATCGCGCTGCCGTCAGGCACCACCCGGATCAGGCCTTCCTGCGTGGTGCTTGCCACCAGCACGCCGTCGCGGGTGAAAAACTGCCCGCGGGCCAGGCCGCGTGACCCTTGCGCGGTGGGGCTGTCGAGCGAGTACAGCAGCCAGTCGTCGGTACGGAATGGGCGATGGAACCACAGGGCATGATCGAGCGAGGCCATCTGCACGTTCGGCGTGTAATAGCTGATGCCGTGCGGAAATGTCGAGGTACCGAGCAACTGAAAATCCGACGCGTACGCAAGCAGCGCTTGATGCAGGCCCACATCGTCGCCGATGGGATCGTTCAGGCGCAGCCACATCTGCTGGAACGGCGGACGCTTGGGCGGCTTGAGTTCGTCGCGCGGAAAGACATGGCGAAATTCGAACGGGCCGCCGCGCGACAGCCAACGCTGCACCTTGGCCGGTAGCTTGGCCAACACTTCCGGTGCCAGCGGTGCGGCCGGTTCGATGTCTTCCGGTGGCGGCACCACCGGCATCGCCGACTGATGCTCGGCGCCATCTTCGCGCTCCTGAAACGAAGCTGCGCAGAAAAAGATCACCTTGCCATGCTGGATCGCGGTAACCCGGCGCACCGAGAAACTGCCGCCATCGCGGGTGCGGTCGACGTCGTAGACGATGGGGTGGTCGATATTGCCGGCACGCAGGAAATACGCATGCAGCGAATGCGCCTGGCGGCCGTTTTCGACCGTGGCCTGCGCTGCCGATAACGCCTGGCCCAGCACCTGCCCGCCGAACACGTATTTGGTGCCGATGTCGCGGCTCTGGCCACGGAACAGGTTGTCTTCCAGACGCTCCAGCGACAGCAGGCTGATCAGTTCGGAGACGACGGGTTCGGCGGTGGCGGACAAGGGGCTGGCCTGGGCATGCGACGGAACGCGAGTATACCGGCCCGCCCAATGGGCGCCGCGAGGCAGGGCTCAGGCCTTTTGCAGGCGCGCCACCAGGCCATGCAGCGCGGCCTGCGCATCCGGCGCGTACCAGCCATCGATGAAACGCTCCAGCTGGATCAACTCCGGCGCCAATGCCGCGCGCAGGTCGGCACGCGCAATCGCGCGCGTGGTCAACATCGGTTGGCGGGGGAGCTGCTGCAGCTCCTGCAGCCACGCCACCGCACGCGCGGTGACCAGCTCGCCATCGACCAGTTCGTCCACCAGCCCGATCGCCACCGCCTGTTCGGCCGGCAGCAGTTGCCCGGAGATCAGCAGGCGTTCGGCGCGGTGCCCGCCTACCACGCGGCGCAACAGGCGTTGAATCCCCTCTGGCGCAGCAAGGCCAACCTGCACCTCGTTGAGGCCGATCGTATAGGGTCTTGCGGTATCGGCACTGCGTGCCATCACCCGGTAGTCGCAGCACAGCGCTAGCACGCAGCCGCCGGCCGGCGCATGCCCGCCGATGGCCGCCACCACCGGCACGCGGCTGTTGGCCAGCGCCTGCGCCGCATCGAAGAACGCGGTCCAACTGGCCAGTAGCGCGGCGCGGTCGGTACCGTGCGCCAGCAGATGGGGGACATCCATGCCGCCGGAAAAAATCCGCTCGCTGCCCGACAGCACGATGCCATCGACTTCCTCGCCCGCCTGCTGGACCGCGACGCTCAACGCCTGGCACAACGCGCTGTCCAGCGCATTGACCGGCGGACGCGCCAGACGGATTTCGCGAAGACGGCCATGGTCTAAGATCTGGATGCTCATTCGGGGCTCCTGGAGGTCAGGTCATGATAGACGGCAGTCGAAGCAGGCGGGTTAGGTGTGCCGGCGTGGTGCTCGCGGCGTTGGCGCTGGTGGCAAGTGCGGGCGTGTCGGCGCAATGCCTGCCCGAATTCAAGAATGGCTGGATCCGCATCCCGCCGCCCGGTGGCATGGGCATGGCGGCCGGGTTCGGGCAATTTCATAACGGCTGTGCGCAGCCGCTGAAGATCACTGCTGCCAACAGCAGCGTGTTTGCCGATGTTTCCTTGCACGAAACCACCCAGGTCAATGGCGTCAGCCGCATGCGTGCGGTGCCCGAACTGGCATTGCCGGCCGGCAAATCGGTGCCGCTGGCGCCGGGCGGCCTGCACCTGATGTTGATGGACGCCACTGCGCCACTGCAGGAAGGCGCGCAGGTGCCGGTGAGCTTCACCCTGCAGGACGGCCGCCAAATCAAGGCCACCTTGGAAGCACGCAAGCGCGCGCCCGGGTCTTGAGTGTTTGATGGCTGTTGCGCACTTGCGCCAGCATTGAAATGAAAGCGGCGGCTCCATACGGAGCCGCCGCCGATCTTTCGCGCTGCAACCTCAGCGAATGGGCCGATAGGAATTCAGCTGCTGGCCGCGCGCACCGCATCCGGCAGCGCGGCGCTCTTGCCGGTCTGCGTATCGATCCACACCACCACCACGTTGCCATCGGAGTACAGCTTGCTGTCGTCCTTCTGGTCGAAGATGCGGTGGCCGATGGTCACGCTGCTGGTGCCCAGGCGTTCGACGAACAACTCGACGGTGATGTCGTTGGGCCAGATCAACGGCTGCTTGTAGTTGACATTGGTGGCGGCCACCACCGGCGCGATGCGGTCGGTCATCGCCACGCCTTGCACGCCCAGCATCCAGCGCACCCGCGCTTCTTCCAGATAGGAAATGTACTTGGCGTTGTTGACATGGCCCATGCTGTCCATGTCGCGCCAGCGCACGCTGATCGGAATGCGTGCCAGTACCTTGTGTTCGCTCATCAGCTTGCCTTCTTCTTCGCAGTCTTCTTGGTGGCGGATTTGGCGGCCTTGGCCACCTTCTCCGGTTTGACCTTGCGCGGCGGGCGCGCATCGGGCTTGTTGGCCATCGCCGCCGGACGCGTCTCGCGCGCCTTCACCGATGGCAGCATCTTGGCCAGGAACTGCCCGGTATAGGACGGCTTATGCGCGGCCACGTCTTCCGGCGTACCGGAAATCAGGATGGTGCCGCCGCGATGTCCACCTTCCGGGCCCAGGTCCACGATCCAGTCGGCGGTCTTGATCACGTCCAGATTGTGTTCGATCACCACCACCGTGTTGCCTTCGTCGCGCAGCTTGTGCAGCACGCCGAGCAACGCTTCGATATCGTGGAAGTGCAGGCCGGTGGTCGGCTCGTCCAGGATGTACAAGGTGCGCCCGGTATCGCGACGCGACAGTTCCTTGGATAGCTTGACGCGCTGCGCTTCACCGCCGGAGAGCGTGGTCGCGCTTTGGCCCAGCTTGATGTAGCTCAGACCCACATCGACCAGCGTTTCCAGCTTGCGCGCGATCGACGGCACCGGTTCGAACAGGCGCAGCGCATCTTCCACGGTCATCTGCAACACGTCGCTGATGTTGAAGCCCTTGTAGCGGATCTCCAGCGTTTCGCGGTTGTAGCGCTTGCCGTGGCAGACATCGCAGGGCACGTAGACATCGGGCAGGAAGTGCATTTCCACCTTGATCATGCCGTCGCCCTGGCAGGCCTCGCAGCGGCCGCCACGCACGTTGAAGCTGAAACGCCCCGGCGAGTAGCCGCGTGCACGCGCCTCCGGTACCTGCGCGAACAGCTCGCGCAACGGCGTGAACATGCCGGTGTAGGTCGCCGGATTGGAACGCGGCGTGCGCCCGATCGGCGACTGGTCGATATCCACCACCTTGTCGAACAGGTCCAGGTTTTCGACTTCGCGATGCGGCGCCACCGTGTGCGAGGCGCCATTGATCTCGTTGGCCGCCAGGGTGAACAAGGTATCGTTGATCAGCGTCGACTTGCCCGAGCCGGACACGCCGGTGATGCAGGTCAGCAGGCCGGCGGGAATATCCAGGTCGACATTCTTCAGGTTATTCCCGGTGGCGCCGCGCAGATGCAGCATCATCTTCGGGTTGGGCTTGTGGCGCTGCTTGGGAATCTCGATGCGGCGCTTGCCCGACAGGTATTGGCCGGTCAACGAGCGTGGCGATTTCAGGATGTCGTCCAGCGTGCCTTGCGCGCAGATTTCGCCGCCATGCACGCCGGCGCCGGGGCCGATGTCCAGCACGTGGTCGGCCAGGCGGATCGCATCTTCGTCATGCTCGACCACGATCACCGTGTTACCCAGGTCGCGCAGCCGCGTCAGCGTGCCGAGCAGGCGCTCGTTGTCGCGCTGGTGCAGGCCGATCGAGGGCTCGTCCAGCACGTACATCACCCCGACCAGGCCGGCACCGATCTGGCTGGCCAGGCGGATGCGCTGCGCCTCGCCACCGGACAAGGTGTCGGCCTTGCGCTCCAGGGTGAGGTAATCCAGGCCCACGTCGACCAGGAAGCCCAGCCGCTCGGCAATCTCCTTGACGATCTTGGCCGCGATCTCGCCACGCCAGCCCGGCAACGACAGGCCGCGGAAGAAATTCAACGCCTCGTTGACCGGCAGCACCACCAGCTCGGGCAGCGGGCGATCGGCCACGAACACGTTGCGCGCAGCGCGATTCAAGCGCGTGCCGTTGCACGCGGGGCAGGGCTGCTGGCTGACGTACTTGGTCAGTTCTTCGCGCACCGCTGGCGATTCGGTTTCGCGGTAACGGCGTTCCAGGTTCGGCAGGATGCCCTCGAAGCGGTGCTTGCGCGTGGTGCGCCCGCCCGCATCGGTGAAATAGGTGAAGCTGATCACCTCATCGCCGCTGCCGAACAGCACCGCCTGCCGCACCTTGGCCGGCAGCGTATTCCACACCGCGTCCACGTCGAACTTGTAGTGCTTGGCCAGCGAGGCAATCAGCTGGAAATAATAGGCGTTGCGCCGGTCCCAGCCGCGCACCGCGCCGGCCGAAAGCGACAGCTCCGGATGCACCACCACACGATCGGGGTCGAAGAATTCGGCCACGCCCAAGCCATCGCAGCTGGGGCAGGCGCCCACCGGTGCGTTGAACGAAAACAGACGCGGTTCCAGCTCCGGCAGCGAGTAGTCGCACACCGGGCAGCTGTACTTGGACGAGAACAGGTGCGGCGCGGCCGCCGGGTCGTCCAGCGACTGCACCGCCACCATGCCTTCGCCGAGCTTGAGCGCGGTCTCGAAACTTTCCGCAAGACGCTGCTTGATGTCCTCGCGCGGACGGAAGCGGTCGATCACTGCCTCGATGGTGTGCTTCTGGCGCAGCGCCAACGGCGGCACCGCATCGATTTCATAGAGCTCGCCGTCCACGCGCACGCGCACGAAGCCCTGCGCACGCAGTTGCTCGAACACCTGCGCATGCTCGCCCTTGCGGTCGCGGATCACCGGGGCCAGCAACATGTAGCGCTGCTCCTGATCCTGGGTGAGCATGTGGTCGACCATCTGGCTGACGGTCTGCGCTTCCAGCGGGAAGCCGTGGTCCGGGCAACGCGGCTGGCCCACGCGCGCGTACAGCAGGCGCAGGTAGTCGTAGATCTCGGTGATCGTGCCGACGGTGGAGCGCGGGTTGTGCGAGGTGGATTTCTGTTCGATCGAAATCGCCGGCGACAAGCCTTCGATGTGGTCCAGGTCCGGCTTTTCCATCACGCTGAGGAACTGGCGCGCATACGCCGACAGCGACTCGACGTAGCGGCGCTGGCCTTCTGCGTAAATGGTGTCGAACGCCAGCGACGACTTGCCCGAGCCGGACAGGCCGGTAATCACGATCAACTTGTCGCGGGGCAGGTCGAGGTCGATGTTCTTGAGGTTGTGCGTCCGCGCGCCGCGGATGCGGATGAAATCCATCGCCATGGGGGATCCGATGTCGGGCCGGCGAACCGGCAGTGGTGCGAGCGTGCTCAGCAGGAATGAGTGGCAGTCGATCAGCCTACCCGCCGACCTAGGTGAGGGCAATTGCCCCAAATGCCAGTCTGCCGGGGCCGTTGTGGCGGCCGGATGATGCGTTCTACCAGCCCAATGCGGGCCAGTCGCGGCCAGGTCGCTTGCGACTTGACCCGAAACCGGCTAGGCCAGTACAATTCCGCTCCTGTCTGCCCCATGGGTAAGTCAGGCGACCATAATAACTACAGAGGAACACCTGGTCATGTACGCAGTTCTGGTAACCGGCGGTAAGCAATACCGCGTCGCGCAGGGCGAAACGCTCCGCGTGGAAAAGCTCGAAGTCGAAGCTGGCAACGAGATCAAGTTCGACACCATCCTGATGCTGGGCGATAGCGATGGCATCAAGCTGGGCGATGCGCTGAAGGGCGCCTCGGTCACCGCCAAGGTCGTGGCCCACGGCCGCGCCGACAAGGTGCGCATCATCAAGTTCCGCCGCCGCAAGCACCACATGAAGCGTCAGGGACACCGTCAGCACTACACCGAAATCGAGATCACCGGCATTGCCGGTGGCGACAAGAAGTAAGGAGAACCAGTCATGGCACATAAAAAGGGCGTAGGTTCCTCGCGCAACGGTCGCGATTCGAATCCGAAGTACCTCGGCGTGAAGATCTTCGGTGGCCAGGCCATCGACGCCGGCAACATCATCGTGCGTCAGCGCGGCACCCAGTTCCATCCGGGCGCCGGCGTCGGCCTGGGTCGTGACCACACGCTGTTTGCGCTGGTCGACGGCAAGGTGGAGTTTTCCACCAAGGGTCCGAAGAAGCGTCGTACCGTCAGCGTGGTTGCCGAGGCGTAATCGCCCGCTCCATGCAGGCCAGTCCATGAGGCGGTAATGCCTTACGGGCAAGACGGAAAGCCCCGCTTTTGCGGGGTTTTTCGTTTGAAGGCCGGGAATTGGGAATGGGGAGTAGGGAATCGGAAAAGCGATTCTGCACCCCGACCGGATTCCACGGCTGTGCTGGCAAGCATTCTTGCTGGCAGGAGGCGGCCACTCGCTGTGCCAATTCCCGATTCCCCATTCTCCATTCCCGGTTGTCATCCCATGAAGTTAGTCGACGAAGCAGAAATCCTGGTCACCGCCGGTAATGGCGGCAACGGCTGTGTCGGCTTTCGCCGCGAGAAGTTCATTCCGCTGGGTGGGCCCGATGGCGGCGATGGCGGTGCGGGCGGTAGCGTCTGGATCGTGGCCGACGAGAACGTCAACACGCTGGTCGATTTCCGCCATGAGCGCACCTTCAAGGCGCAGCGCGGCGAGAACGGCATGGGCCGCCAGGCCTACGGCAAGGGCGGCGAAGACCGCATCATCGTGGTGCCGGTCGGTACCGTGGTGATCAATGTGCAGACCGACGAAGTGATCGGCGACCTGACCCGGCACGGCGACCGCTTGCTGGTCGCCAAGGGCGGCAAGGGCGGCCTGGGCAACATGCATTTCAAGAGCTCGGTCAACCGTGCGCCACGCCAGGCCACCACCGGTGAGGAGGGCGAGGAGCGTTTGCTCAAGCTGGAACTGAAGCTGCTGGCCGACGTTGGCCTGCTGGGTTTCCCCAATGCCGGCAAGAGCACCCTGATCCGCGCAGTGTCCTCGGCCACGCCGAAGGTGGCCGACTACCCGTTCACGACCCTGTACCCGAATCTGGGCGTGGTCAGTGTCGAGGCGTACCGCAGTTTCGTCATTGCCGACGTTCCGGGCCTGATCGAAGGTGCTGCCGACGGTGCCGGTCTGGGCACGCAGTTCCTGCGCCATCTGCAGCGCACCCGCCTGCTGCTGCATCTGGTGGATATTTCGCCTGCGCTGGGCGTGTATGGCGAGGGTGGTGTGGACGGCGTATCGCCGGCCGATCAGGTGCGCACCATCGAACGCGAACTGGAACGACACGATCCCGAGTTGCTCAAGAAGCCGCGCTGGCTGGTGCTCAACAAGGCCGACCTGATGTTCGAAGACGAGGCGCGTGCCGCCGCAGAGAGCATCGTGGCCGAGTTGGGCTGGACGGCGCCGTGGTACCTGGTGTCCGCTCTCGGGCGTGACGGCACGTTCCCGATCATGAAGGACGTGATGGCGTTCTTCGACCGCCAGCGCGAAGACGAGCTCGATGCACGCAATGCAGGCTGAGTGCAGGCGCAGGCACACAAAAAACCCGGCCAAGGCCGGGTTTTTCTGTATTGCCGGAAGCCAGGCTCCCGGCAATGCGCAAACCGATCGCTTATGCGGCCTTGATGGCCTTGATGCGCGCGGTCAGGCGGCTCTTGTGACGTGCAGCCTTGTTCTTGTGAATCAGGCCACGGGCGCTGAAACGGTCGAGGATGGGCTGGGCAACGGCGAAAGCAGCTTCGGCGCCTGCAGCATCGTTGGCGTCAAGGGCCTTGATCACCTTCTTGACGGCGGTGCGCAGCATCGAGCGCTGACCGGTGTTGCGCTCATTGCGCACAATGGTCTGCTTGGCGCGCTTCTTGGCGGACTTGATATTGGCCACGGTGGTGGGTTCCTGAAAAATCGGTATGGTGGAAAAAGCAAGCGCGAAAGTATGATGGACCCGGATATGTACGTCAAGTCAGTTGTCAAGAGGGATGCAGAGTGAGCAAGCCCGGCATGTTGAGAGGCCTGCTCTCATTCAGCAGTATGACCATGATCTCGCGGGTGCTGGGCCTGATCCGCGATCAGGCGATTTCCACCACCTTCGGCGCCAATGCGGTGACCGACGCGTTCTGGGTGGCCTTCCGCATTCCCAATTTCCTGCGCCGGCTGTTCGCCGAAGGCTCGTTCGCCACTGCGTTCGTGCCGGTGTTCACCGAGGTCAAGGAGACCCGCCCGCATGCCGACCTGCGCGAGCTGATGGCGCGCGTGTCCGGCACCTTAGGCGGGATGTTGCTGCTGATCACCGCACTGGGGCTGATCTTCACCCCGCAACTGGCCGCGGTGTTTTCCGATGGCGCGGCCACCGATCCTGAAAAATACGGTTTGTTGGTCGATCTGTTGCGGCTGACCTTTCCGTTCCTGCTGTTCGTCTCGTTGACGGCGCTGGCCGGCGGCGCGCTCAACAGCTTCCAGCGCTTTGCCATTCCGGCGCTGACGCCGGTCATCCTCAATCTGTGCATGATTGCCGGCGCGCTGTGGTTGGCGCCGCGGTTGGAGGTCCCGATCCTGGCGCTGGGCTGGGCGGTCCTGGTGGCCGGTGCGTTGCAGTTGCTGTTCCAGTTGCCGGCGCTGAAGGGTATCGACCTGCTGACGCTGCCGCGCTGGGGCTGGAATCACCCGGATGTGCGCAAGGTGCTGACCTTGATGATCCCGACCTTGTTCGGCTCGTCGATTGCGCAGATCAACCTGATGCTGGATACGGTGATCGCCGCGCGCCTGGCCGATGGGTCGCAGTCGTGGTTGTCGCTGGCTGACCGGTTCCTGGAACTGCCGCTGGGTGTGTTCGGTGTGGCGCTGGGCACGGTGATCCTGCCGGCGCTGGCCCGCCATCACGTCAAGACCGACCGCAGCGCTTTCTCCGGCGCGCTGGACTGGGGATTTCGCACCACCTTGCTGATCGCGATGCCGGCCATGCTCGGCCTGCTGCTGCTGGCCGAACCGTTGGTGGCGACGTTGTTCCAGTACCGCCAGTTCACCGCGTTCGACACCCGCATGACGGCGATGTCGGTCTACGGTCTGAGCTTCGGTTTGCCGGCCTACGCCATGCTGAAGGTGCTGCTGCCGGCCTTCTACGCGCGCCAGGACACCCGCACGCCCGTGCGTGCGGGCGTGGCGGCGCTGATCGCCAACATGGTGTTCAACTTCGCATTGCTGGCGGTCGTGTACCAGATCATGGTGCCGCCCGAACTCAAGGCGCAGGGTGTGATGCAGGCGCTGGGCAAGCAGCCGGGCCTGCATCTGGCGTTGGGTATCGCCAGTGCGTTGTCGAGTTATCTCAATCTGGGATTGCTGTGGTATTGGCTGGGCAAGTCCGGCGTGTACCAGCGCCGCCCGGGCTGGGGGGGCTATACGCTGCGGCTGCTGCTGGCGTGCGCGGCGATGGCGGCAGTGCTGTTGAGCCTGCTGTGGTGGCTGCCGTCGTTTACGCAGATGGACAAATGGAGCCGCATCGGCTGGCTGGCGGTGCTGGTGGGCAGTGGCGGGGCGACGTATCTGGTCGCGCAGTTGGCGCTGGGGCTGCGGCCGCGGCATCTGCGCGAAGGCTGAGGCAACTGCCGAACGCGTGCGCTGCCGGCCGCCCGCACTGTCCAGAGATCGCGCATCCCGCGCACCGCAGGCGGGGGCGCGCTGCCACGCCAAGGTGCCCATACGGCTTGACAGGCACGGCTATACTTGCAGGTTATGTATCAACGAGGGTCGGCCGGCGGGCCGGCATCTGTTTGGATCGAGGAATGAGCAGGCTGTTTAGAGACGTCGAAGGCGGGACGCTGTTCCCGCGCGGAAGCGTGGTCTGCATCGGTGCCTTCGATGGCCTGCATCTGGGGCATCGGACGCTGGTGCAACACGCCGTGGCGCGTGCCCGCGCACTCGGTGTGCCGGCAGTGGCGGTGAGCTTCGAGCCGCTACCGCGTGAATTCTTCGCACCCGCCGCGCCGCCGCCGCGTCTGACCCTGGCGCGCGCCAAGATCGAAGGCTTGTACGGGTTCGGCGCCGACAGCGTGGGCATGATCCGTTTCGACGGTCGCCTGTCCAAGATGCGTGCGGAAGATTTTGTGCGGCTGGCGCTGGTTGGCCGGCTGCACGCGCGCGAAGTCTGGATTGGCCCGGAATTCCGTTTCGGCCATCGACGCAGCGGCGACATCGGCCTGTTGCGTACGCTTGGCGAGCAGCATGGGTTTGTGGCGGGTGAGATTGCGCCGGTGCATCTGCATGGGGAGCGGATTTCGGCGACGCGGATTCGCGAACTGCTCGGCGCCGGCGAATTTGCCCACGCTGGCGACTTGCTCGGTCGCCCGTACGCCATCGGTGGCCGGGTCGTGCGCGGCAAGCAGCTTGGTCGGACCTTGGGCTATCCCACCGCCAACCTGCGCTTTCCGCGCACGCCGGCGTTGTCGGGGATCTATGCGACCTGGGTGCACGGCGTGGCCGAACGGCCGTGGCCGTCGGTGTCGAGCTTCGGCACGCGCCCCACGGTAGCGGGCGTGGAGCCGCTGCTGGAAGCGCACTTGTTCGATTTCCAATGCGATCTGTATGGCCGGCACATTGCCGTGGAATTCGTCGCCAAGCTGCGCGACGAAGAAAAATTCGATGGCCTGGAGGCGCTGACCGTGCAGATGCACCGCGATGCCGAGCAGGCACGTGAGGTGCTGGCGGCGCAGATGCATGCTGAGCAACAACCCTCGAGTACGGCCAGTCCCTTGCAAGAGCCCGAAGATAATGCGAGTCCCTCGCAAGAGCCCGCACATCCATGTGCGGACTTCTCAAGCAATCCAGCGCAACGGTAGATTCCTGTGACCCAAGACTACAAAGCCACTCTTCATCTGCCTGCGACGGAATTTCCGATGCGCGGCGACCTGCCCAAGCGCGAGCCGGCGATGCTGGAGCGCTGGGAGCGCGAGGGCTTCTACGCGCAGCTGCGTGCCAATGCCGCCGGCCGCCCGTTGTTCGTGCTGCACGACGGCCCGCCGTATGCCAATGGCCAGATCCATCTGGGCCATGCGGTCAACAAGATCCTCAAGGACATCATCGTCAAGTCGAAGTATCTGGCCGGCTTCGACGCGCCGTACATCCCGGGCTGGGATTGCCACGGCCTGCCGATCGAGATCGCGATCGAAAAGAAATACGGCAAGGTCGGCGTCAAGCTCGATGCGGCCCAATTCCGGCAGAAATGCCGCGAGTACGCCACCGAGCAGATCGATCTGCAGCGACGCGATTTCAAGCGCCTGGGCGTGATCGGCGATTGGGACAACCCGTACAAGACGCTGGATTTCCGCTTCGAAGCCAACGAAATCCGCGCGCTGGCCAAGGTGGTCGACAACGGCCATCTGACCCGCGGCGTCAAGCCGGTGCACTGGTGCTTCGATTGCGGTTCGGCGCTGGCCGAGGCCGAGATCGAATACGCCGACAAGGTGTCGCCGACGGTGGATATCGCCTATCCGGCGCGCGATCCAGGTGCAGTGGCTGCCGCATTCGGCGCGCGCCTGCCGGCGGGCGTGGGCGTGGCGGTGCCGATCTGGACCACCACGCCGTGGACGCTGCCGGCGTCGCTGGCGGTGAGCCTGGGCGCGGAGCTGGACTATGTGCTGGTGGAAGGCCCGGCCGATCGCGGCCAGCCGCGCTGGCTGGTGATCGCCGAAGCGTTGGCTGCCAAGGCGCTGGCGCGCTACGGCGTGGATGCGGTCGTGGTGCACGGCCACGCCAAGGGCGCCGCGCTGGAGCAGATGCTGCTGAACCACCCGTTCTATGCCGAACGCGAGATCCCTCTGCTGCTGGGCGATCACGTGTCAGCCGAGGACGGTACCGGCGCCGTGCACACCGCACCGGGTCACGGCCAGGAGGACTATCAGGTCTCCAAGCACTACGGTCTGCTGGAGCGCTATGGCGCCGCGCAGATCAATCCGGTGGACGGGCGCGGTGTGTATCTGCCGTCGACGCCGCCGCTGGGCGATACCGCGCTGGCCGGCCTGCATATCTGGAAGGCCAACGACGTCATCATCGACGCGCTGCGCGGCACCGGTGTGCTGCTGGCGGCCAGCAAGATGGAGCACAGCTATCCGCATTGCTGGCGGCACAAGACGCCGATTGCGTTTCGCGCCACGCCGCAGTGGTTCATCTCGATGGAGCAGGCCAATCTGCGCGCCGATGCGCTGAAAGCCATCGAAAACGTGCATTGGTATCCGTCCTGGGGCCAGGCGCGCATCGCCGGCATGGTCGACGGGCGCCCGGACTGGACCATTTCGCGGCAGCGCACCTGGGGCGTGCCGATCGCCTTGTTCGTGCATCGCGAAACCGGCGAACCGCATCCGCGCAGCACCGAGTTGCTGCGCCAGGTGGCCGACCGCGTGGAGCAGGGCGGTGTGGATGTCTGGTACACGCTGGACGCGTCCGAGCTGCTGGGTAGCGAGGCGGCCGACTACGAGAAGATCACCGACATCCTGGATGTGTGGTTCGACTCCGGCGTGACGCACGAAGCGGTGCTTCCGGATCGTGGCCTGCCCAAGCCGGCCGACCTGTATCTGGAGGGCTCCGACCAGCACCGCGGTTGGTTCCAGTCCTCGCTGCTGAGCGGCGTGGCGATGGACAAGGCCGCGCCGTACAAACAGTGCCTCACCCACGGCTTCACCGTGGACGAGCACGGCCGCAAGATGTCCAAATCGCTGGGCAACGGCATCGAACCGCAGGACATCATGAAGACGCTGGGCGCGGACATCCTGCGCCTGTGGATCGCTTCTGCCGACTACAGCAACGAAATGTCGCTGTCGCAGGAGATCCTCAAGCGCAACGCCGATGCCTACCGCCGGCTGCGCAACACCGCGCGCTTCCTGCTCGGCAACCTGCATGGTTTCGATCCGCTGCAGCACCTGGTGGCGCTGGACCAGATGGTGCTGCTGGACCGCTGGATCGTGCATCGTGCCCACGAGCTGCAGGAAAAGATCGTGGCCGCCTACGCGCGCTACGACTTCGCCGAGATCGTGCAGGCGCTGCTGAATTTCTGCAGCGTGGACCTGGGCTCGCTGTACCTGGACGTCACCAAGGACCGCCTGTACACGATGGCCGAAGACGCACGCGGCCGCCGTTCGGCGCAGAGCGCGATGTACCACGTGGCCGAGGCGTTCGTGCGCTGGATCGCGCCGGTGTTGAGCTTCACCGCCGAGGAACTGTGGGGCTACCTGCCGGGCCAGCATGTCGACAACGTGCTGTTCGCCACCTGGTACGACGGCCTTGCGCCGTTGCCGGCCGATGCTGCATTGACCGGTGCGGATTTCGACAAGTTGCTGGTCCTGCGCGAGCAGGTGGCCAAGGTGCTGGAGCCGATGCGTGCCAATGGCGCGATCGGTGCGGCGCTGGAAGCGGAGATCACCGTGGCCGCCGATGCGCAGACCGCTGCGCGCTGGCAGCCGCTGGCCGAGGAACTGCGCTTTTTGTTCATCAGTGGCGATGTCACCGTGACCGCAGCCAGCACCGACGACATCTTCGTCAGTGCGCAGCCCACCACCAAGGCCAAGTGCGTGCGCTGCTGGCACCACCAGGCCAGCGTGGGCAGCGACCCGCGTCACCCGGAACTGTGCAGCCGTTGCGTCAGCAATATCGAAGGTCCGGGCGAGCAGCGTCGCTGGTTCTGACGCCGCCGCCGTCACTGTCTCCCACCCAGGCGTCTTCTCCGGCATCGGAGCAGCGGCCACCAACTGCGATCCTTCGACATGAGTCAACGCCCCAATCCCTCCGCCCTGATCTGGCTGCTGCTCTCTGTGCTGGTGGTCGGCCTGGACCAGTGGAGCAAGGCCTGGGTGCTGTCCAGCCTGCCCGAGTACACCCCGGTGCCGGTGATCGACGGCTTCTGGAACTGGTACCGCACCTACAACACCGGCGCGGCCTTCAGCTTTCTGAGCGATGCCGGCGGCTGGCAGCTATGGTTCTTCACTGCATTGGCGGTGGGCATCAGCGGCCTGCTGGCGTTCTGGCTCTCGCGCACCGCGCGTGGGCAGTGGCGCAGCGCGCTGCCGTATGCGCTGGTGATCGGCGGGGCGATCGGCAATGTGATCGACCGGCTGATGCACGGCCACGTGGTGGATTTCATCCAGTGGTACATCGGCAGCCATACCTGGCCGTCGTTCAATATCGCCGACTCGGCGATCGTGGGCGGCGCGATCGGAATTGCCGTGTTCGGCTTGTTCGACAAATCCGGCAAGCAGGAGCCGGGAACCGGGAATCTGCGCTGAAGCCTGCCTGCAGGCGCATGCCGCCCGGTCCGACCCCGCATCCCTCATTCCCGTAGAATGCCCGCCATGGATGTCCTGCTCGCCAATCCCCGTGGTTTTTGTGCCGGTGTCGACCGTGCGATCGAGATCGTCAAGCGTGCGATCGAGACGCTGGGCGCGCCGATCTATGTGCGGCACGAGGTCGTGCACAACCGCTTCGTGGTCGATGACCTCAAGCAGCGCGGCGCGATCTTCGTCGAAGAACTCGACGAGGTGCCCGACGACGCCACCGTGATCTTCAGCGCGCACGGCGTCTCGCAGGCGGTGCGTCAGGAGGCCGAGCGGCGTGGGCTGAAGGTGTTCGACGCCACCTGCCCGCTGGTGACCAAGGTGCATTTCGAGGTGGCGCGGCACTGCCGGGCCGGCCGCGACGTGGTGCTGATCGGCCACGCCGGGCACCCGGAAGTGGAAGGCACGATGGGGCAGTGGAGCCGCGAGCGCGGAGCGGGCACGATCTACCTGGTGGAAGACATCGAACAGGTCGCCACGCTCGATGTCCGCCAACCCGATAACCTTGCCTACACCACCCAGACCACGCTGTCGGTGGACGACACCATGGGCATCATCGAAGCCCTGCGGGCCCGGTATCCGGCCATGCAGGGGCCGCGCCACGACGACATCTGCTACGCCACCCAGAACCGCCAGGACGCGGTCCGCGATCTGGCGCGCCAGTGTGATCTGGTGCTGGTGGTCGGTTCGCCCAACAGCTCCAATTCCAACCGGCTGAGCGAACTGGCCCGGCGCGACGGGGTGGAGTCCTACCTGATCGACAACGCCAGCGAGATCGACCCGGCCTGGATCGTTGGCAAGCAGCATATCGGCCTGACCGCCGGCGCCTCTGCGCCGCAGGTGCTGGTCGATGGCGTGCTGGCGCGCTTGCGCGAACTGGGTGCGGCCGGCGTCTCCGAACTGGAAGGCGAGCCGGAATCGATGGTCTTCGCGCTTCCCAAGGAGCTGCGCTTGCGTCTGGTCAGCTGACGCGATTGCTTGCTGCATGACGGTGCAGGCGCGACGCGGTGCCTGCAGCGATTGACCCGGGGGCGGCTGCGCTCCTACAATTCACGGCTCGCCGGAATAGCTCAGTTGGTAGAGCGGCGCATTCGTAATGCGTAGGTCGTAGGTTCGATTCCTATTTCCGGCACCACGCTTCAAGACTGGGTCGGCCTGTGCCGGCCCAGTTGCGTTTTGAGGCGTCGAGTGCCGCGTTTCACGCATTGCCCGCGCGTGTTGCAGCCGCGCAGGCGTTTCCCGTTCGGCGGCCGCAACGGCGCAATTCTTGCGTCGCGCTGCGCTGCGACAACATGTCGCACAAATTGGCGCGCTTTTATTGCGTCAGATCATTGCCAATGGGTTTCGTGCAGGTGCAGCAAAGACTAAAATTAGCGCGCTAACCCGTGTCTTCGGTCTGCGCAGTTCATCTCCTCCAGGAAGACAGCTGCGTCGGGAACATCCCGCGACCGATACGACGAACGAGGCTGGCGTTCCTTCGCACTTGGATCGACCGATGATTCCGCTGAAACAGCTCGGGCGTTTACTTCGTCCAGGTCTGATGTTGCCCTTCCTGCTGCTGGCAGGCTGCAACTCGGCCATCCTCAATCCGAAAGGCCAGATCGGCCACGACGAAAAGCAACTGCTGATCACCTCGGTGGTGCTGATGCTGATCGTGGTCATCCCGGTGATCGTGATGACGATTGCGTTCGCATGGAAATATCGCGCATCCAACACCAAGGCGCGCTACGAGCCGGACTGGTCGCACTCCACTGCCATCGAAGTGGTGGTGTGGTCGATCCCGTGCGTGATCATCCTGGTGCTGGCGGTGCTGACCTGGCGCTCGTCGCACGCGCTGGACCCGTACCGGCCGCTGGATTCGGACGTCAAGCCGATCAACATCGAAGCGGTGTCGCTGGACTGGAAGTGGATGTTCATCTACCCCGACCAGAACATCGCCACCGTCAACGAGATCGCGTTCCCGGTGCATACGCCGCTGAACTTCAAGATCACCTCCGACACGGTGATGAACTCGTTCTTCATCCCGCACCTGGGCACCATGATCTACGCCATGGCGGGCATGGAAACCAAGCTGCACCTGGTGGCCAACGAGCCGGGCGAATACTTCGGCCTGTCGACCAACTACAGCGGCCACGGCTTTTCGAAGATGAGCTTCAAGGCGCACGCCGTCGATCAGGCCGGCTTCGAGGCCTGGGTGGCCAAGGTCAAGGCATCGCCGACCGCGTTGAACGCTGCCGAGTACCAGGTGCTGGCAGCCAATCGCAACGACAAGGAACAGTATCCGGTCACCTACTACTCGTCGGTGCAGGACGGCATGTTCCGCTCGCTGGTCGACAAATACATGAATGGTCCGGGCCACAGTAAGGGCCACGGCGACCATCAGGCATCGGCTACGGAGCCGGTCGCCATGTGCACTTCTGGAGACAAGTGATGCTAGGCAAACTCACCATCGAGGCAGTTCCGTACCACGAGCCGATCATCATGGTCGCGCTGGGTGGTGCCGGCCTGCTCGGCCTGCTCATCGCGGGCGCCATCACCAAGTACAAGCTGTGGGGCTATCTCTGGAAAGAGTGGTTCACCTCGGTGGATCACAAGCGCATCGGCGTGATGTACATCATCGTGGCGCTGGTCATGCTGCTGCGCGGCTTCGCCGACGCGGCGATGATGCGCACCCAGCAGGCGCTGGCCGGCGGCGGTGGCGAAGGCGTGCTGCCTCCGCATCACTACGACCAGATCTTTACCGCGCACGGCGTGATCATGATCTTCTTCATGGCCATGCCGTTCATGACCGGCCTGTTGAACCTGATCGTGCCGCTGCAGATCGGCGCGCGCGACGTGGCCTTTCCGTTCCTGAACTCGCTGAGCTTCTGGCTGTTCGTGGCCGGCGCGGCGCTGATCAACATCTCGCTGGGTGTCGGTGAATTCGCGCAGACCGGTTGGCTGGCGTACCCGCCGTTGTCGGGGCTGGAATACAGCCCGGGGGTCGGTGTCGATTACTACATCTGGGCGCTGCAGGTGTCCGGTTTAGGCACGTTGCTGACCGGCATCAACTTCTTCGTGACGATCATGCGCATGCGCGCGCCGGGCATGACCCTGATGCGCATGCCGATCTTCACCTGGACTGCGCTGATCACCAACATCCTGATCATCGCCGCGTTCCCGATCCTGACCGTGGCGCTGGCGCTGCTGGGTGCCGACCGTTACCTGGGCACGCACTTCTTCACCAACGACGGTGGCGGCAACGCCATGATGTACGTCAACCTGATCTGGATCTGGGGTCACCCGGAGGTCTACATCCTGATCCTGCCGGCATTCGGCATCTTCTCCGAGTTGATTGCCACCTACAGCCGCAAGCGCCTGTTCGGCTACACCTCGATGGTGTACGCCACCTCGTGCATCGGCGTGCTGTCGTTCGTGGTGTGGCTGCACCACTTCTTCACCATGGGCTCGGGTGCCAACGTCAATGCCTTCTTCGGCATCACGACGATGATCATCTCGATCCCGACCGGCGTGAAGATCTTCAACTGGCTGTTCACCATGTTCCGCGGTCGCGTGCACATGACCTCGCCGGTGCTGTGGACGATCGGCTTCATCATCACCTTCACCATCGGCGGCATGACCGGCGTGATGCTGGCGATTCCTGCCGTGGACTTCGTGCTGCACAACAGCCTGTTCCTGATCGCGCACTTCCATAACGTGATCATCGGCGGCGTGGTGTTCGGTTACCTGGCGGGCCTGACCTACTGGTTCCCGAAGGCGTTCGGCTTCAAGCTCAACGAGAAGATCGGCAAGGCCTCGTTCTGGTGCTGGATCATCGGTTTCTTCGTGGCCTTCATGCCGCTGTACGTGCTTGGCTTCATGGGCATGACCCGTCGCATGAACACCTACAACCACCCCGAGTGGGCGCCGTGGCTGTACGTGGCCGCGGTGGGTGCTGCCATCATCGGCATGGGCATCTTCCTGAACCTGGTGCAGATCGGTTACAGCGTGTGGAAGCGCAAGGAGCATATGGACTACACGGGCGACCCGTGGGATGGCCGTACGCTGGAATGGGCAACCTCCTCGCCGCCGCCGTTCTACAACTTCGCCGTGCTGCCGCACATCGACGACCGCGATCAGTTCTGGGCCGACAAGCAGAATGGCAAGGGCTGGGTGCGTCCGTCCAAGTACGAAGCGATCCACATGCCGCGTAACACCGGCGCCGGCGTCTATATCGGTGCCTTCAGTGTGCTGCTGGGCTTCGGTCTGATCTGGCACATCTGGTGGCTGGCCATCATCGGCCTGGTGGGCATGATCGGCAGCTTCATCGCGCGCACCTTCGATGACGACATCGATTACTGGGTGCCGGCCGACGAAGTGGAGCGCATCGAAAACGCACGTTTCGCCCTGCTCGAACAGCAACAGGCGGCGCAGGCCGCGAAGGTGGTATGACCATGGCTTCCTCGACCACGCTTGACCACGCCGCCCACGCGGGCGGCCACGATCACGACCACGAGCATCACGACGGCGGTGGCAACACCGTCTTCGGGTTCTGGGTCTATCTGATGAGCGACTGTCTGCTGTTTGCCGGTCTGTTCGCCACCTATGCGGTGCTCTCTGGCGCCACGGTGGACGGGCCGACCGCCAAGGAGCTGTTCGATCTGAAGTTCGTGCTGGTGGAAACCTTCCTGCTGTTGTTCAGCAGCCTGAGCTTCGGCTTTGCGATGATTGCCGCGCACAAGCGCAAGATGGGCGGCCTATACGGCTGGCTGGCCGTCACCGCGCTGCTGGGTATCGGCTTCCTGTGCATGGAAGTATGGGAGTTCAACCACCTGATCCATGAGGGTGCCGGTCCGGGTCGCAGTGCGTTCCTGTCTGCATTCTTCACACTGGTGGGCACGCACGGCCTGCACGTGGCCTCCGGCCTGCTGTGGATGGCCGTGCTGGTGATCCAGATTTCCAAGAACGGCCTGACCGCGCGCAACAGCACGCGTCTGGCCTGCCTGAGCCTGTTCTGGCACTTCCTGGACATCATCTGGATCGGTGTGTTCACCGTCGTCTATCTGCTGGGAGCGCTGTAATGGCCAATCACCACCACACCGATACCGCT
Organism: Xanthomonas sp. NCPPB 1062; assembly: GCF_041481705.2. Classification (NCBI taxonomy): domain Bacteria; kingdom Pseudomonadati; phylum Pseudomonadota; class Gammaproteobacteria; order Lysobacterales; family Lysobacteraceae; genus Xanthomonas; species Xanthomonas sp. NCPPB 1062. Next base: position 1,407,074 of record NZ_CM192987.1, read on the forward strand.
GCCGATGCGCATGCCGGCGGCCTGAAGTCCTACCTGATCGGCTTTGTGATGGCCGTGATCCTCACCGTCATCCCGTTTGCGATGGTGATGAGCGGCGCGTTCTCCAAGGGTGTCACCATCGTCGTGATCTCGGTCATGGCCGCGGTGCAGATGCTGGTGCACATGGTGTACTTCCTGCATATGGACCGCACGCCCGAGCAGCGCTCCAACGTGCAGGTGGGCCTGTTCTCGCTGCTGATCATCGGCATCGTGATCGTCGGCTCGCTGTGGGTGCTGCACAACATGAATGTCAACATGATGCATTGAGACGGCGACACGCCGAATCGCCGCAACGTTGAAGAAGAGGTCGCCAAGTGACTGGCGGCCTTTTTTTTACGCTTCAATCGCCCGCAGCATGACCAATGGCATACGGTCAAGCACAGGCAGGCGCTTAGCATCGTGGGCTTGCCTGTCCAGGTCACCTGCGGAGTTGCGATGAAAATGCCCACCCTGTTGTCCGTGTCGTTGTTGGCGGCGTTGTCGCTGCCGGCGGCTGCGCAAACCGCACCGCCGCAGGACGTGCCGTTCGACGGCACCTTGAAGATCGACGTGGACGCCACCGATCTGGCGCACCGCATCTTCAAGGTCAAGACCACCATGCCGGCCAAGCCGGGCCCGATGACGCTGCTGTACCCGCAGTGGATTCCCGGCAACCATTCGCCGACCGGACCGATCGACAAGCTCGCCGGTCTGGTGATCAAGGTCGATGGCAAGGTGGTGCCCTGGAAACGCGACCAATTCGATGTCTATGCGTTCAAGGTGGATGTGCCACAGGGCGCCACCGAGCTGACGGCCGAGTTCAGGTTCCTCTCGCCGCAGGCCGGCAACCAGGGCCGGGTGATGATGACCCCGGAAATGCTCAACCTGCAGTGGAACACCACGGCGCTGTACCCGGCCGGCTATTTCGCGCGCAACATCAAGGCGCAGGCCAGCGTCACGCTGCCGGCCGGCTGGAGCTATGCCACGGCACTGGAAACCGATCGCCGCGTCGGCGACACGGTGAGCTTCAAGCCGATCGATTTCGACGACCTGGTCGATTCGCCGATGTTCGCCGGCAAGTACTACAAGCGCGTGGAGCTGAGCACCGGCAAGCAGCCGGTCTACCTCAACGTGTTCGCCGATGAAGCCAAATCGCTGGAGGCCAAGCCCGAGCAGATCAAGGCACACGCCGCGTTGGTGCAGCAGATGGACAAGCTGTACGGCGCGCGTCACTTCGACCATTACGAATTCCTGCTGGCGCTGACCAAGAAGCTGGGCGGCATCGGCCTGGAGCATCACCGTTCCAGCGAAAACAGCGGCCCGCCGAATTACTTCACCGAGTGGGACAAGAGCTGGACCATGCGCGACCTGCTGGCGCACGAGTTCAACCACTCCTGGAACGGCAAGTACCGCCGTGGCGCCGACCTGGCGACGCCGAACTTCAACGTGCCGATGGGCGACAGCCTGCTGTGGCTGTACGAGGGCCAGACCCAGTTCTGGGGCGAAGTGATGGCCGCACGTTCCGGCCTGTGGACGCAGGACCAGGCGCGCGACATGCTGGCCGGCGTGGCGGCAACCTACGAGCGCGGCCGCCCCGGCATGGCCTGGCGCACGGTGCAGGACACCACCAACGACCCGACCATGTCGATGCGGCGTCCCAAGGCGTACCGCAGCTACCAGATGAGCGAGGACTACTACTCCGGCGGCCAGATGATGTGGCTGGAAGTGGATAGCAAGCTTCGCGCGCTCACCAACAACAAGCGTTCCATCGACGATTTCGCCAAGGCGTTCTTCGGCATGAAGAACGGCGATTGGGACGTCAATCCGTATACCTTCGACGACATCGTCAGCACGCTCAACGGCGTGGCCGCCTACGACTGGGCCAGCCTGTTGCGCGAGCGCATGGACGGGCACGGTTCGTTGAATGGCGGCATCGAAGCCAATGGCTGGAAGCTGGTCTACAACGACGAACCGAACCTGGCGATCAAGACCTACGAGAGCAACGAAAACGACGTCAGCCTGACCTATTCGCTGGGCCTGTCGCTGGAGGGCTCGGGCGAAGTCAACGAAGTGTTGTGGGACAGCCCGGCATTCAATGCCGGCATCATCAACGGCAATACCCTCGTGGCCGTCAACGGCCGCGCCTTCAGCGCCGATGTGATCAAGGATGCGATCAAGGCGGCCAAGGGCACCACTGCGCCGATCGAACTGCTGGTCAAGCGCGGCGACCGCTACGAAACCGTCCGTATCGACTACCACGGCGGTCTGCTGTATCCGCATCTGGAGCGCATCGCCGGCAAGCCAGATCGCCTGAGCGAGTTGTACAAGGCGCGCTGAGTGGCACACGCCCACGTCGTTGCCCGACGTGGGATCAGTGGAATCCAAGCGGCATGGCCGGTCGTCACCGGTCATGCCGCCGTTGTGTGGGCGCAGCTGGTCAATCGCTTGCACTGCACATCAGCAGTCGTCGACTTGTCCGAATCCCGAATCCCGAATCCCGAATCCGCAAAGTCCTGCGTCGCGCACACTGAGACCGTCAGCCACTATCCTGCTGCTTCAATAACGATGGGCAAGAGCGATGGCGAAGGCGAAAACGGCCTATGTCTGCGGCGAGTGCGGTGCCGAGTACACCAAGTGGCAGGGTCAGTGCACCGAATGCGGTGTCTGGAACACGCTGAGCGAAATCGTGCTCGAGAGCGCCGCGCCGGGCGGCAAGGCGTCGCCAGCGGCATCGCGGCGTAGCGGCTGGGCCGGCAAGGCCGAGGCGCCCAAGATCACTGCGCTCAAGGACGTGCAGCAGTCCGAGCAGGCGCGTGTCTCCACCGGTATCGGCGAGTTCGATCGGGTGCTGGGTGGCGGGCTGGTGGAAGGTGCGGTGGTGCTGATCGGCGGCGATCCCGGCATCGGCAAGTCGACGCTGCTGCTGCAGGCGCTGGCGAGCATGGCCTCCACGTTGCCGGTGTTGTATGTGACCGGCGAGGAATCGCTGGCCCAGGTGGCCGGGCGCGCGGTGCGCCTGGACCTGCCGCTGGAAGGCCTGAACGCCCTGGCCGAAACCGGCATCGAAAACATCCTGCAGCACGCCAGCGTGGCGCGACCGAAGCTGATCGTGGCCGATTCGGTACAGACCTTGTGGACCGAATCGTTGACCGCAGCGCCGGGCTCGGTGAGCCAGGTGCGCGAGAGCGCAGCGCGGCTGGTGCGCTACGCCAAGGAAACCGGTACCGCGGTGTTTCTGGTCGGCCATGTGACCAAGGAAGGCGGCATCGCCGGGCCACGCGTGCTCGAGCACATGGTCGATGCAGTGCTGTATTTCGAAGGCGAGAGCGGTAGCCGGTTCCGCCTGTTGCGCGCGTTCAAGAACCGCTTCGGTGCGGTCAACGAACTGGGCGTGTTCGCGATGGGCGAGAAGGGCCTCAAGGAAGTCTCCAACCCGTCGGCGATCTTCCTGTCCGGCGGCAGCACCCAGCAGCCGGGCAGTTGCGTGATGGTCACCCGCGAAGGCACCCGCCCGCTGATGGTGGAGGTGCAGGCGCTGGTGGATGCCTCGCCGTTGTCCAACCCGCGTCGGGTGGCGGTGGGTCTGGAGCAGAACCGGCTGGCGATGCTGCTGGCGGTACTGCATCGCCATGGAGGCATCGTGGTGGGCGATCAGGACGTGTTCGTCAATGTGGTGGGCGGCATCCGCGTGCAGGAAACCGCGGCCGATTTGCCGGTGCTGCTGGCGGTGCTGTCGTCGCTGCGCGACCGGCCGCTGTCCGAAAAGACCATCGCGTTCGGCGAAGTGGGCCTGTCCGGCGAAATCCGCCCGGTGCCCAATGGCGAGGACCGCCTGAAGGAAGCGGCGACGCATGGCTTCAAGCGCGCCATCGTGCCCCGCGCCAATGCGCCCAAGACCACCAGCATCAAGGGCATGGAAATCATTGCCGTGGAGCGCTTGAGCCAGGCATTGGAAGCGGCGGCCGACTGAAGCCGCGCACCGCGCGGATGTTGCGATAGGCCGGGTTGGCGGCCTGCGAATGCGCCGGAAGTCTTTGCCATGTCCGGGGCCAGCCTGCCGCCATCGTCTCGGCCGGCTGCCGGGCGACCATCGATGATCGTCCGGCTTGGTCACCACTGGTGCGGCCGTGCCGCCACCCTCAAGAAACGCTGAGTGCAGAGGTCATCGCGTGCCTTTCAGACGTGCTGCGGGAGGCGCGCATGGCATGCGTCGCGGGGCGACCTGACGCCCGCAAGCCGTTTGTCGGACAAACGCCGGGATTTGGTAGTTGGTTGTCGAGAAAGCGTTTTCAGAAAGAGTGGGGCTATGGCAACATGCGCGGCCCGTTGCACTGTGCACCGGACCACAGACACCACTCACTGCGTTTTCAGGAGAATCACGATGGAATGGATGTTGCTGCCGCTCAAGCGTTACGCCGACTTCAACGGTCGCTCGCGCCGCAAGGAATACTGGATGTTCGCGCTGATGCAGCTCCTGGTGCTGTTCGTGTTTGGCGGCCTGTTCGCCGTCGCGGCAGTGGCGATGGGGAACGAGAACGGCCCGGGCGCGCTGGCTTGGCTGATCTGTGCAGTCATGGTGATCGTTTGTCTGGCGTTGATCGTGCCCGGTATTGCAGTCACGGTGCGCCGCCTGCACGACCAGGACAAGTCCGGCTGGTTTTATCTGATCAGCCTGGTGCCGTACGTCGGTGCTTTCGTGTTGCTGGTCTTCATGTGCATCGAAGGCACGCCCGGCCCGAACCAGTACGGCGAAAACCCTAAGCAGTAATTCGCGCGCTATGAAAGCGGACAACGGCGCAGGAGTTCCCTGCGCCGTTGTCGTGTGTGAATGTGCCAATCGTGCCATTGCGTATGGCGCATAGGCGCAAGGTCAAGGCCTGCGTGCGTGAGAGTTGCCAAGTCTGCGCTCTGCAGAGTGGGCGTCCGCATCCGATCCCCAGAGATGGACGGCGGAGACACAGCGACATGCATGAAGCGTGTTTCGCTGGACAGTCCCGGCGCAGCAGGCAGCGCCGCATTCGTCGCTGCCACGCCTGCTCACGGATGCAGCGACGTCGCTCAACGCCGATCAGCGTGCACCCCACGCTGTGCAGTGAACGATGCAGCCAGCCGCATGGCCGGTACCTGCAGAACTTGAATGACGGCACAGCTTGCGGGCCGAGTGCGCGCGTGCAGGCCGCTCCGTCGTCGATGGCGTGCCGACGCCCGTCCTGTCATCAAGCACCCTTCGCTGTCACGCAGGCGAGACTGCGCAATGCAGGTCGCAGGTCGCATCTGCAGCGGTGCGCTTGCTCAGCAGGCGGCTGCGTGATGTGCAGGGCCAAGACTTGGGCTAACGGACTTGCTCATTGTCGTTGCCTCGGTATCGTGCAACGCGAGCTCCAGCTTGTAGCCGTGCGAATAGACGGTTCTGATGCGCACCGCGCTGCTGTCACCGCTCAGCTGCAGTTTCTTGCGCAACTTGTAGATGTGCTGCTCCATGGTGCGGTCGGTGAATTCGGTATGGCTGCCCCAGACCGCCTTGGCCAGCTGGCAACGCCGGAAGCACACGCCGGGGCTGGAAAAGAGCAGCCAGGCAATCGAGAACTCGCGTGCGGTCAACGCGATCGGCTTGCCTTCCAGATAGACGGTATTTTCATCGCGGATCAGCTTGTAGGGACCCACGCTCAGGTGCTGCGTCTCCGGGCAGGCATGCGCCACCGGCGATATCGCCAGGGCCGCGCGCACGTGCAACTCATGCGAATTGAAAGGCAGCGCAAGGACCTCCTGCGCGCCTGCGCGATACCAGGCCAGAATGTTGTCGGCGCAATCGAAACGGCCAAGCACGATCAGCGGCGTGGGCTGGCCGCTATGGCAGCGCTGCCAGGCCAGCAGTGAACTGTCATCGGCGGCGACACAGCTGGCATCGAAGATCAGCAGCTCGCACGGCGAATGCCGCAGCGAGCGCAGGAGCTCCAGTTCATCGGAAAACGTCGAGACGTTGCGTGCGAGCGGTGCAAGGCTGGCGTTGACCTGCGAGGTCAGGCGCGCGTCCTGCGTCAACAGGAACACCGATCCGGCATTGGAGGGGGAGTGGTCGTTCATTCAGGCGGCCTTCGCGTGTCGGCGTACAAGCCACGCATGGGACGGGCGCCGGTGCAGGTCGGCCAATGCCAGGACAAAATCCATCTTCAAAGATCGCTGCATCGTCGGACCAGTCGGTTGGCGGGGGAGAGTCCAGTGGAGCTGGACGAATGGTATGTACCATTGCAGAGACCAAAAGTTTCACGCTTGCGTACGCGTCTTCGGATTTGTCGACATCGGCTTTAACTCGCGCTCATTTAGACGTAACAGAGCTCTTACATAGCGGGCATGTCTGGGCCGCGTGCCATTGCGCCATGCGCGTCATGCAGTAGCGAGTAAGCATGGACCGACGTGCGTGGGCAGAGACATCCGGTTGCCGAGGTCTAGACCAATCTATTGCGATTGGTCGTGGGATCGCGCGCGGCTGGAATAGGTCGGCAGCGATTTTCCGTCGCGGCATGCCTGCTTCTCGCGATCAAGAACTCTTCGGCGTACGTGTCCGTACAGTCACGGTGCATCGTGTTGACCATCGCCGATGACCATCAATGCGCATGGAAGCGGCGCGTTCGCAGACGTTGTCCGACTGTGCCTGGGGATTGGCGTAGACCGGCGATATCGATACTCAACCGGATGGCGCGAAATGTCTGGCGTACGACAAGGCCGACGATGTGCAAATGCGCTTTGCGTCGGGAGAAAACGCATCACATGGTTGTTTGACAGAGTGAGCTTTTTTGATTTTTTCAATGGCTTTCAGAGAGAAATTCTATTGGATCCGCTGCATACAATCGTTTGCGCCAGCGAGTTCGGCGCCTGTTGTCTTTTGCTCCGCCCCCCAAAGAGAGAGACCGGCATGATCCTTTCCACCTACTTTGCAGCGATCTCTGCGTTGTCATACGCAGAACGTCTTCCTACCTATACGAGCAGGATGCTGGTTGGTGCTTGGCCACAGGGACTGCAACATCTCCAACAGCGACGCGACGGACAGGGCGCAGCGGATGGCGCCGACGATGAGGTCAGCTTGTTCGGTGCCAGCGGCGATGCGTTGCTGATCCTGGAATATCAGGAAGAGGCCGAAGATGCGTATCGGCAGGCCTTGAAGGCCATGCGCGGGCATCAGCGTCAATTGCGCCTGCTGTCGTGCCGGAACACCGCCTGGTTGATGCTGAGCCAGCGGCGCCTGAGCGCGGCGTTGAATTGCTTCGCGCAGTTGGCAATGGACCGCGAAACGCCGCCCAGCCTGTGCGGCGAGAGCCTGTTGGGCAAATCGCTGACCCACTTCCATCTGGGCCAGAGCACGTTGGCCTTACAGACCCTGGAGCGTGCCCGCGAGGTGCTGGCCGACCTGGAGAGCGGCGCGTCGGACTGGCTGCGGATTGCCACTGCGCTGCGTCTGGACATGATTGCGCAGCTGCGTATCCGTCGCTCCGACCGCATGAGCGACCATGTGTTCTGGCAAGCCACGCTGCGCCAGGAAGATGCCACGCATGCCTTCGAGCCCAGCGACCTGCGCGCCTGCATCGCCGATCTGGCAGAGAGCATGCCGGTGCTGGCGCAGCGCATGCGGCATGTACGCAGCCTGTTGCGTATTGCCGGCGGCGACACCTTCGGCTTCGACGCGCAGATCGACGCATTGCCGGCCGCAGCCACCGGCTGCCCGCCGTGCGCGCGTCAAGACGCGCAGGTGGAACTGGCGCTGGCGGCATTGGCGGTGGGCCGTGCCGATCTGGCCGAGCGTGCGCTGGCCGGTGCCGGCCGACATCATGCGCCGCGCTGGAACCTGGAGTTCGAGTACTGCCAGGCCAAGATCAGCCAGGCGATGGGGCGCACCGAACAGGCGTTGCTGCTCTACAACCGCTACGCGCTGGGCGCGGTGCAGTGCCTGCGCAGCGAAGTGCAGGCACCGCGCTTGCTGGAAAGCGGCACCCCGGCGCACGTCAGCGACGATATCTCCGCCCGGTTGCCGGCCAAGTATCGGCGCGCCTACAGCTACATGATCACCAATGCGCATCGCTCGGATCTGTCGATCAACGAAGTGGCCGCACAGATCGGGGTCACCGGGCGCGCGCTGCAGCAAGCGTTCAAGTCGGCTACCGGGCTATCGCCGACGCAGGTGCTGCGCCGCTACCGGATGCAAAGCATCCGCGACGAACTGCTGGCCGAAGGCGGCTGCGGCAGTGTGTTGCAGGCGGCCAGTCGCTGGGGCGTCGGCAGCCGTTCGGCGTTGGCCAAGGGCTATCGCCAGCACTTCAATGAGGCGCCGATGGAGACCCTGCAGCGGTAATCTCCGCAACCCACGGATTGGTAGCGCTACCGATCCGTGGTGGGTCAACCCGGCGTGCGGTGCAGTGCGCGTCGCTGTACGCAACGGAGGGCAGGGGTCAAACTGAGACGTGCGTGCAATGTGGGTTCCGGCTATCCTTTCCGGCTGGCACTGGCACCCAGGGGGACGCGTCCGAGGATGGGCGTCGTCGCCAAGGAAACGACGACCGATCATGCAAGATCCCACTCCCGAGGCGACCGACGCCTCGCAGATCCGCCGGGCAGGCGTCGATCTCAATGGACTGATGTCGGTCCTCGGCAAGCACCTGTACTCCACCCCGGTGGTGGCGCTGCGCGAGCTGGTGCAGAACGCGCACGATTCCATCCTGCGTCGTCGTCTGGAACAACCCGATTGGGACGGCCAATCGCGCATCGAGGTGCATGCCGATACCGCGCAAGGCATCGTGCGCATCGTCGATACCGGTGCCGGACTGACCCAGCAGGAAATCCACGACTACCTGGCCACCGTGGGCGTGGGCTATACGCGTGGGCTGCGCCAGGGCGGCCACGAGGACAGCGGCCTGATCGGAATGTTCGGGCTGGGCTTCTTGTCCGCCTTCGTGCTGGCGCGGCGGGTGACCGTGCGCACCACCTCCTACCAGTCTCCCACGCTGGGCTCTTGCTACATCTCCAGCAACGCCGAGCAGTACACGGTCAGCCCGATTCCTGCGCGTGCGCAGGTGGGCACCGAGGTGGTGCTGGAACTACACGGCGATTATCTGTCGTTGGCTCAGGAAGGGCGGCTGCGCGAGATTCTGTCGCGCTATTGCGCGCTGTTGCGCGAGCCGATCTGGATCGGCGCCGCAACGCAGCCGATCAATCCCGAGCCGCCGCCGTGGCGCGTGCAGGACGCCGTACCGTTGCATCCGGTGCAGGCCTGGCGCCGGCAACGCGAGTTCGCCGCGCGCTTTGAGCGCAATTTCGAGCCGTTGTGCTGCATGCCGGTGCGTGCGGAAGAGGGCAGCGATGCGGTCGGCCTGTTGTGGGTGCAGGACGGTGCGACCTACGGCACCAGCGACAACCGCAATCTGTCGGTGTTCCTGCGCGGCATGTTGCTGGATGACAACGCGCGCGAACTGCTGCCGCCGTGGGCGGGCTTCATCGGTGGGGTGATCGAATCCAATCGGCTGACGCCTACCGCAAGCCGCGAAGACCTGCAGCGCGATACGGTCTATAGCGCGGTGCAGCACGCCTTGTCCGAGGCCTTGGTGCAAGGCCTGGCCGATGTGGCGCGCCAGCAACCGGAGGCATGGCGACGCATCCTGTTGCGTCATAACGAAGCTCTGCTGGGCGCGGCGCTGTGCGATGAGCGCCTGTTCGAATTGCTGCTGGAACACGTGCGGGTACCGACGTCGCAAGGCGATCTGCCGGCGCAGCAATTGCCATCGCGCGGTGCGGTGCACGTGATCCTCGACAGCGACAGCGGTTTCGAAGAAATGCTGTTCCGTGCGATGGGCGTGCCGGTGGCCTACGGCAACCGGTATGCGGTGGTGCCGTTTCTGCGGCGCTGGGCGCAGGTCAAGGGTGTGCGTCTGGTCGAGCTGGGCACCGAGCAGGGCAACCGCCAGTTGTTCCAGCTGGACACGCTGCCGGCCGATGAACTGGCCTGGCTGGAACAGCACCTGGGCGATGGCGAAGCGCTGGTGCCGGCGCGTTTCAGCCCGCAGGAACTGCCGTTGGTGGTAGTGCCCGACCGCGAGGCCGAGCTCAAACGCCGCCTGGAGCAGGACGAAAACGACAAGCGTGTCTCTACCGCCGCGTTGCGCCTGGCGCGGCAATTCACCGCGCGCATCCAAGCGCGGCAGACCCAGCGGCTGTATCTGAATCTGGATAATCCGGCGCTGCAGGCCTTGCTGGGCGCGCAGCGCGCAGGCAACCCGCAGGCCGCGGTGGCGGCGCGCTTGCTGCGTGCGCTCAAGGTGATCGTCGCGGCGCAGGGGCGTACGCAGCCGCAGCCGGGCAGCACCGAATCAGGTGTTTCCGATCTCAACAAGGCCTTCGGCGATTTCGCCGAGACCGTGACCCAATTGCTGGCGCGCTGAAGCGCCGCATCGCAGGAGCGGCACGATGGAAATCTGGAACTGGGTAGAAAAACTGCAGGACGATCTGGGCGAAGCCGGGCAGCCGCAAAATGCGCAGTTGCTGACGCGGCTGACCGACCACATCTGCGATCTGCAGATCGACCGCGCCGAGGCCTTGTTGCCGGAGGCACGTGCGCTGGGCAAGACGCTGGCCAACCCGTGGCTGGAGGTGTTCGTCGGGCATTGGGAAATGCGCAACCGGGTCGGCAACCTGTGCGAAGGCGAGCGTGCGCTGGGCGATGCGGTGGCGCTGTTCGAGCGTGCGCATCGCGCCGACGCAGTGGAGTGCCCGCAATCGGTCTGCGTGACCCAGGACCTGGCCGCGTGTTATGCCAACATCGATGGCCCGGGTTGGGTGGAAGAACGTATCGAGGTATGCGACGAAACCCTGGGCCGCATCGACCCGAGCTGGTCGTGTTACCAGTGCCTGAGCTGCGAAAAAGCCGATGCATTGCTCGACGACGGGCGCGGTGACGCGGCGCTGCAGTACCTGGAGCAGCAGTCGCAGGCCATCCTGGACCATGGCGGCGAAATCTACGACGGCGTGCCGGACATGCGCATCTCGATCCTGCTTGCGCTTGGGCGTGCGCAGGAAGCGCTGGCGCTGGTGGAACAGCGCGAACGCGACGCCGCGCGCGAAGGTGCCGAGTGGGCCAATTGCAGCCAGCCGCGGCGCCTGCAGAAGGCACGCGCGTTGGCGCTGTTGCAGCGCGATGACGAAGCCATGGAAGCGCTGTTGCCATGGCGCGAGATTGCGCCGCGTTATCGCCTGCACTGGCTGCGTGCGGTGGCGGTGCTGGTGGCGCGCGCGCCCGAGCGCAATAGCTGGGACCTGGGCAGCCGCGTGCAGCAGATGCTCGACCATTACGCGCAGGTTGGCGCGCATCGCATCCTGATCGAAGCGGCCGAGCTTGCTATCGGGCTGGCGCTGCAACGCGGCGCGGTGTGGACCGCGCGCAGGCATCTGGCGCTTGCACGTGCGCATCTGCCCAAGTTGCGACAGGACCGTGGTGCCACGCTGGCGCTGGACGGTTGGGCTGCGCGCATCGCGGCCGTATCGGTGGGCGAGGAGTCACCGGTCGCTGCCGCGCAGTTGCTGGAATGGTTGAACGCGCAGGGCGATGATGTGGTGCGCAATCCCGAGCGCGAAGCGCAGTGGTTGCTGCAGGCCGTCGCTGACTGTCCGGACGATGCCGAGCTTGTCGACACCACTGCTTCTGCCTTGAGTGCCTGTGCGGCTGACGAGGAAGCGATCGCGTTGCTGTGGTCATTCGTGCAGCGGCATGCCGATCGCGAAACCAGCCCCACCTTCCGGCTGATGAATCTGTTGCTGGGCCGCGGCGATGAAGCCGGTGTGCGCCGGCTGGCACAGCTGTATCGCCCACAGGCGCCGGTGGCGGCATTGTGGTGCGAGGCGCAGCTGGCGCAGCGGCTGGGCGACTGGCCGGCGCTGGAGCAGGCCTGCACCGCACTGTTGGAGCTATCGCCCGGCTCGCACGGCGCACGCGGCTTGTTGGCGCGCATGTATCTCGATACCGGCCGGTTTGCCGAGGCCGCCGCGGTCTATCGGCAACTTACCGAGCTGCTGGAAGAGCCGCGTTCTGCGCATTGGGATCATATGACGGCGGCCAGTGCGGCGCAGGATTGGGACGCGGTGCGTGCCTCTGCGCAGGCCATTGGCATGGAGCTGAGCAGCACCAGCGGCGTAGTCGAAGAGACCTGGGGCTGGGTGATCATTCGTTGCATGGATGATGGCGAAGTGGCCGAGTACTACGCGCGCCGCACCGGCCCGGTCACTGCACGCATCGTCGAAAACGCGCCTGCGCATCGGCGCCAGCATGTCGGCGACTGGGTGGTGTTCGACGCGGAACTGTTGTATCCGCCGCCGGAAGACGAAGCCGAACGCGAGCGTTTCGTGCCGACCTACGCGCAGGTGCATGTGCTGCAAGCGGGTGGCTATGCCAATAGCTGGCTGGTGGACGGCGTGCATCCTGGCGACGAGGTGATCGAGGCGATGCGTGCAGACCTGGAAATGCGCGGCTGGAAGATGTGGCTGCACAGTCGCGACGACTACCGCGTGGTCGACCCGGACCATCCGGACGCGTTCAACCCGGAGGATGCAACATCCGGACTGCCGGGCGTGTTGTTCACCGTGGCGCTTCCGGAAAACGTCGCCCCGCAGGAACTGCATCGCGTCCTGCGATGCACGACCTCGCGCTGGTCGCATCCGATGTGCTGGCTGCGGCTTGCCGAGGCCTGCGGCCAGGATCCGCAGCCGCATCTGGATGCGGTGGAGCGTTACGGACTATAGGGCGGCGATCGGCTTGATCCAACGGCGTTTGTCGCCGGGGTGGGTGGACATTGGCGATCGTGGCGTGCGTTCGGGCGCCACGCTGGATGCGCGGCGCTGCATCCGGCATCAGAACACGCTCATTGCCCTTCCGCAACGCGGCGGCATTCACGCCGGCACACCCTCCCGCTTTGGACGTGCCGCCACACCGTCGGCAGGGCGATGACGCAAGTGCATGCCCTGCGTGCAGGCGCAGGGCGCAGCGCCACGCACTGCCGTTTCTGCGGCGTTTGGTCCTGTTTGGTCTCCAGTGTCCTGATGGAGCTCGCCATGGCAGTGGCAATGCCGATCGGAAGAGCATCGCCGCAGGCTCAAAACGCAGTGACGCGCCGTCGATCGGCCATCGCCAGGGCCCGGGGTGATGGCACGCCGACCGGTTGGCGTGTTGCCTTGCACGGGCGCTGGTGCAGTGCATGTCCGCAGGCGTGGACCGGCGCACGTTCGGCGTGCGCGCGGCAATGTCACACTGCGCCCGTGGGCCGGATGACTGCTACAGGTTGGCTCGCTGGTTGGTCAATCTGAATTGCTTTATTCTGCTGCGCATCGGCGTGGGGGCGCCGCGTCGGTCAGGGCGCAGTCCAGCCCGCATGCCCAACCTCTTTTCTTTTGGTGGGTGATCTCATGGTGGCATTGCAGCAGCGCTCGATCGATGCGATTGGTGGCCAGGAACATGCGTTGCTGGCCGCATGGTTGGAGTCCAGCCTGGGCAACGATGCGCGTCTGTCGCGGCAGGAATTCGAGGCGCAGGCCGGCGAATTCCTGCGCTTGCTGGTGGCATCGTTGAAGCACGAAGGTAGCAGCCTGGACAGTGCCGAATGGAGCGAGGTGCGTCGCTTCCTGGAACATCTCTCGCGCGACCGCGCCACGCGTGGTTTCGATTCGCAGGAAACCGCCAACTTCATCTTTTCGCTCAAGCGCGTGTTGTTTGCGCTGGTACAGCGCGAATACGCCAGTACCCCGGAAGAACTGGGCCAGCAGTTGTGGGCGTTGTCGGAATTGCTCGACCGCCTGGGCTTGTACACCGTGAAGGTCTTCCAGAAGACCCGCGAAGACATCATCGTGCGTCAGCAGGAAGAGATGCTGGAGCTGTCCACCCCGGTGGTGAAGCTGTGGGACGGCGTGCTGGCGCTGCCGATGATCGGCACACTGGATTCGCAGCGCACCCAGGTGGTGATGGAGTCGCTGTTGCAACGCATTGTCGACACCGGCTCGGAAATCGCCATCATCGACATCACCGGCGTGCCCACCGTGGACACCCTGGTGGCACAGCATCTGCTCAAGACCGTGACCGCGATCCGGCTGATGGGGGCCGACGCCATCATCAGCGGCGTGCGCCCGCAGATTGCGCAAACCATCGTGCATCTGGGCCTGGACCTGCAGGGGATCGTGACCAAGGCCAACCTGGCCGATGCGTTGGCGCTGGCGCTCAAGCGCACCGGCGTGACCGTCAGCAAGGCAGACTGACATGGAACGTATTCCGATCCTGCGGATGGGCCATCTGTTGCTGGTCACCATCCAGGTGGACATGCACGACCAACTGGCGCTGCAACTGCAGGACGACCTGTCCGAGAAGATCAGCGCCACCTCTGCGCGTGGCGTGTTGATCGACATTTCCGCGCTGGATATCGTCGATTCGTTCATCGGGCGCATGATCAGCACCATTTCCGGGCTGGCGACGCTCATGGGCGCGCAAACCGTGGTGGTGGGCATGCAGCCGGCGGTGGCGATCACCCTGGTGGAGTTGGGGCTGACCTTGCCGTCGGTGCGCACCGCGCTCGATGTCGAGCGCGGCATGCGCCTGCTGCAACAACCCGATGCGGCTCCATGACGGTCGGCTCGCAACCGGTACGCACCGAGCAGGATGTGGTGCTGGCGCGGCAGACCGTGCGCAAGCTGGTGGTGCAATGCGGGCTGCGGTTGGTCGATCAAACCAAGCTGGTCACCGCGGCCAGCGAACTGGCGCGCAATACGGTGATCTACGGCGGTGGCGGCGACATGGACTGGGCGCTGGTTGAAAGCGGCATCCGCAAGGGCGTGCAGCTGACGTTCCGCGACCAGGGCCCGGGCATTGCAGACCTGGAGCTCGCACTGACCGACGGCTGGACCTCTGGCAGTGGCCTGGGGCTGGGACTGTCCGGCAGCCGGCGGCTGGTGGACGATTTCGTGCTCGATAGCGCAGCCGGCAAGGGCACCCGCATCACCATCACCAAATGGAAGTAACCATGACCGGCGCGCTCACCCAGGTGATCCGCGTCGAAGAGGGTACCCAGGTCGGGCAGGTGCGCCGCGAAGCGGTGGCGCTTGCACAGGCCTGCGGTTTCGATGAAGACGGCTGTGGCCGCGTGGCCCTGGTGGCGACCGAGTTGTGCACCAACCTGCTCAACCATGCCGGTGGCGGGCAGATGCAGCTGTGCAGCGTCGCCGGCCGCGATGGTCTGGGCATCGAGTTGTGCACGCTCGATCAGGGGCGCGGATTCGTGCTGGCCGATTGTCTGCCGGACGGGTATTCCACCGGCAGCACGCCTGGCAACGGCCTGGGCACGGTGCAGCGACATGCCGCGTTGCTGGACGCCTATTCCGATGCCCGGGGGGCCGTGGTCCTGGCGCGCGTGTACGCCGATGCCGAGAACATGCCCGACCTGCCCTACGGCGCGCTGCGTCTGCCGCTGCAGAACGAAACGGTCTGCGGCGATGGCTGGCATCTGGCGATCGATGCGCAGGGCGTGACCGTGAGCATGATCGACGGCCTGGGCCACGGAGCGGGCGCGGCCGATGCCGCCGATGCGGGGACGCGCGCTGCGGCAGCGGCCCGTGGCGAACCCGGCGAACGCATCGCGCGCCTGCATGCCGGCATGAGCGGCACGCGCGGCGGCGCGGCGGCGGTCATGCAGTTCGATCCCGGCAGCGGCCAGGTGCGCTTTGCCGGGGTGGGCAATATCGTCGCCTCGTTGTGCGATGGCGACGGCGTGCGCGGCATGCCCTCGCACCCGGGCATCGTCGGGGTGCAGTTCCGCAAGGCGCAACCGTTCGACTTTCCACACGCCGCCGGCAAGTTACTGGTCATGCACAGCGACGGCCTGCAATCGCGCTGGACCCTGCGCGATCATCCGGGCCTGCTGTCGCGCCATCCACGCATCGTTGCCGCAGTGCTGGCGCGCGATTACGCGCGCGGCCGCGACGATTGCTGCGTGTTCGTCATGCGCTTGGGAGGCATGCAATGAATTCAACCACCGAGATGCCGGCAGCCGAGGCGATGGCTGAACTGGAAAGCTTGCGCCAGCAGAACCAGGCCTTGCGCGAAGAGCTGGAAGAAACCAACCAGGGCGTGCTGGCCTTGTATGCCGAGCTCGACCAACAGGCCGAACAGCTGCGCGAGGTGTCCGAACTCAAGAGCCGCTTTCTGTCGTACATGAGCCACGAGTTCCGCACCCCGCTAGGCTCGATCCTGAGCATCACCCGGCTGCTGGAGGATGGCATGGACGGGCCGCTCAATGCCGAGCAGCTCAAGCAGGTGCGCTTTGTCAGCGGTTCGGCGCGCGAGCTCACCGAGATGGTGGACGACCTGCTGGACCTGGCCAAGATCGAAGCCGGGCGCATCACTATCTCGCCGGGCTGGTTCGACCTGATGGACCTGTTCGCGGCGCTGCGGGGCATGTTCCGTCCGCTCACCGATGTGGGCACGACCACGCTGATCTTCGAGGATCCGCCGGTGCTGCCGCTGCTGTACACCGACGACAAGAAGCTGGCGCAGATCCTGCGCAATTTCATTTCCAACGCGCTCAAGTTCACCCCGCAGGGGCAGGTGCGCGTGTTTGCGCAGCTGGAAGGCGACAGCCATGTACGCTTTGGCGTGCACGACACCGGCATCGGCATTCCGGCCGAGCTTCACGAGGCCTTGTTCGAAGATTTCGTACAGGTGGACTCGCCGCTGCAAAAACGCCTGACCGGCACCGGCCTGGGGTTGTCGATCTGCAAACGGTTCGCCGAATTGCTGGGCGGCCGGGTGGGGATCAACAGCGTGGTCGGGCAGGGTTCTGAATTTTACGTGGTGCTGCCGATGACACTGGCAGCGGAGGAAACGCGTGGGCAGTAAGCACCACATCCTGGTCGTCGACGACAACGCGGTGACGCGTTATTCGGTGCGGCGCGTGCTCGAACACCATCAGTTCGCGGTCGAAGAAGCCGGCACCGGGACCGAGGGTCTTGCCAAACTTTCCGCGCAGACGTTTTCTGCGGTGGTGCTGGACGTCAACCTGCCGGACATGAGCGGCTTCGATATCGTGCGGACGCTGCGTGCCGAGCCGCGCACCGCGTTGCTGCCGGTGGTGCATGTTTCGGCGGCCTCGATCGCCACCGGCGACATGATCACCGGGCTGGATGCCGGCGCCGACGCCTACCTGATCCATCCGGTCGACCCCAACGTGTTGCTGGCCACCTTGCGCACGCTGTTACGCGCACGCCGCGCCGAGGAGGCGTTGCGGGTCAGCGAGGCGCGTTTCCGCGAAATCTTCGAACACATCAGCGCGCCGATTGCGGTGGTGGATGCCAACCTGCACATGCACGAGGCCAATGCCGCATTCCAACGCTTG
Source organism: Xanthomonas sp. NCPPB 1062 (assembly GCF_041481705.2). Classification (NCBI taxonomy): domain Bacteria; kingdom Pseudomonadati; phylum Pseudomonadota; class Gammaproteobacteria; order Lysobacterales; family Lysobacteraceae; genus Xanthomonas; species Xanthomonas sp. NCPPB 1062. The sequence continues at coordinate 1,424,494 of NZ_CM192987.1, forward strand.
ATCGGTAGCGCCACGCCCGGCGCAGCGATCCATGCCGCCGGGTTGGATCAGGCCGCCGCCGTGCACGCACTGACCACTGCGTTGGCGCAACGCGAGCGCTGGAGCGGCACCTTGTCGCTGCTGCGCGATGGCAAGCTCTGCGAAACCGAATGGCGCGTGTCGCCCTACCGCGAGCCGGATCTGGGGCTGTTGCTGGTGGAAGACGTGACCGAGCAGCGCCTGCGCGAGCGCGAGCAGCGCCAGGAACTGGATACCGCTACCAGCGAGCTCGCGCATCAGATCGCGCAGCGTCAGCACACCGAAATCCAGCTGCTGCAGGCGCAGAAGATGGAAGCGCTGGGCAAGCTCACCGGTGGCATCGCGCACGACTTCAACAACCTGCTGACCAGCATCATTTCCGGCTTGGACATGATCCAGCTCGCAGTGGAATCCAATCGCATCGAACGCGTGCCGCGCCTGGCCGAGATCGCTAACGGCTCGGCGCACCGCGCCGCCGCGCTGACCCAGCGCATGCTGGCGTTCGCACGCAAGCAATCGCTGGACGCGCAACCGTTCGACGTCAACACCCGTGTGCGTTCGCTGGAAGACATGCTGCAACGCTCGATCGGCGAAAACATCGCGCTGGAGCTGGATCTTGCGTCCACGCCGCTGGTGGCCATTGCCGATGCCAACCAGCTCGAAAACGTGGTGCTCAACCTGGTCATCAATGCGCGCGATGCCTTGAAAGGGCAGGGCACCATCCGCATCCAGAGCGCGGCCTACACCGCGCACAACGATCCGGAACTGGACGACGGCGACTATGTCGCGGTGAAGGTGATCGACAACGGGAGCGGGATCGAGCCGGCCATTCTCGACCAGGTGTTCGAGCCGTTTTTCACCACCAAACCCATCGGCGAAGGCACCGGTCTCGGCCTGTCGATGACCTACGGGTTCGCACGTCAATCCGGCGGTACCGCACGCATCACCAGCGATGTGGGTCGTGGCACCACGGTGGCGCTCCTGCTGCCGCGCGGGCTCTCGGCCAACGAAATGCTGCCGGCACCGGCGCCCAGCGCGCCGCGCACGCGCAACGAGCGCATCCTGCTGGTGGACGACACCGACGTGGTGCGCATGATGGTGAGCGAAGTGCTCAGCGATGCCGGCTACCAGGTCATCGAAGCCGAGGATGCCAACGGCGCGCTGGAACACTTGCGCACCGAGGCGCACATCGATCTGGTGGTCTCCGATGTCGGCCTGCCCGGCATGAACGGGCGCGACATGGCCGATGTGGCGCGCACGCTACGCCCGGGTCTGCCGATCCTGTTCATTACCGGCTATGCCGAAAACGCGGCCACGCGGCAAGAATTTCTGGCAGAGGGCATGGCCTTGCTGCCCAAGCCTTTCAGCCTCAACGATCTGCTCAACACGGTGGTGCAGATGCTCGACAGCAGCGTCCTGGCGCGGGCGTAGGGCGTTAAGCGGCTCCAAACACGCATGCGTCGCTGCGGGGCGGGCGCGGCCTGCGCATGCAGCGGGCGTGCAGCCACGTTCCTGCATTTCGCTTAGCGCGCATACGCGTACGGCCCGAATGTGGCGCCAAGAAAACCGCCGGCCGACTCGGTACTGAGCACACTTGCATCGCCTTGTTCGAGCAGCGTCTGCCACTGCCCCTGGCCGACGGCGTAATCCACGCGCACGCGTGCGGCATCCAGCGCAAAGCGCAGTTTCACCGGTTGCGTGGCATCGGGCAGTGGCGCGCGTGCCAGTTCGGTGCCGGTGCCGGGCTGTTGCGCTCCGGCGCGGCAATACAGCACCACCGCAGCGCCGCTGTCCTCGCGCACCAGCATTGCTGCCAGGAAGTTGCTCTCCTTGGCCACGATCGCCAGACCGGCCTGTTCGCCTGGTGCCAGCGCACTGCCATCCACGCTGGCGACCAAGGTGGCGTGATGATGCTGCAGGCGATGACCCAGATAGGCCGGCTGACCACGGCCGATATCGCCCAGCGCAATGTTTGCCGGCGTCACGCGCAAGCCTTGTGCGCCGGGCTGATACCACGGCCTGATGGGTGGGTGGATGGTCATCCATTGCATCGGCACGCGCGCATCCCCGAAGCGCTCGCTCCACTGCATTGGCCCGGTGGTCGGCAGGGGCTGCGTGCCCGCCGGCAAGGGTGGGCGCGCTGCCACGACAGGGACCGCGGCGCCGTGCGGCAGCACCACCGGCCAGCCATCGCGCCATTGCACCGGCAACAGGAAGGTTTCCCGGCCCAGGTTGTAGTGATTGCCGCGGTAAGGGCGCGTTGCGAGAAACACCGCCCACCATGTGCCGTCCTTGAGTTCGACGAACTGTGCATGCCCGGCCGAGGTGATCGGCGCATTGCGCAATGGGTCCAGGTCGCGTTGGGTGAGTACCGGATTGCCGCTCCAGGTTTCGTATGGCCCGGTGATCTGGCGGCTGCGGTAGATCATCTGCGCATGCTGCTCGCCGGTGCCACCTTCGGCCGCGGTGAGGTAGTAGTGGCCATCGCGGCGGAACAGGTGCGGGCCTTCGATGTGTTCGGGATTGGTGGCCGGCTTGAAGCCCGAATCCACGATCACCTGACGGGTGCCGACCAACTTCATGCTGGCCAGATCCAGCCGCTGCAGCCAGATGGCGCGGTGCCCGTCGTAGCGCAGCTTGCCGGCCGGCACGTCGTTGTTGACCAGCCAGGCACTGCCATCGTCATCGAAAAACAGCGAGGGGTCGATGCCCTTGGCGTCCAGCCAGATCGGATCCGACCACGGCCCGGCCGGATCGGTGGCGGTGATCAGGAAATTGCCGCCATCGCAGTAGAAACAGGTGTTGGCGATATAGAAAGTGCCAGCGTGGTAGCTGATGCTGGCGGCAAACAGGCCGCGGGTCAGTTCGTCGTTGCCGTAGTTGATCTGGGTTGGACGGTCGATCGCGTTGCCGATCTGGTTCCAATGCACCAGGTCGCTGCTCTTGAACACCGGCAGGCCGGGGAAATAGCCGAAACTGGAATTCACCAGATAAAAATCGTCGCCGACGCGCACCGCCGATGGGTCCGGATGAAAACCGGCCACGACCGGGTTGCGGTACTGCGCGGCGGTTGGCGCGGGGCCGCCGTCGTCGCCCTGGTAATCGATCTGCGTGATCAACGCGGTGCCGGCATGCGCCAGCTGACAGCTCAATGCGGCCAGCAGGCCGGCCACCCATGCGAGTCGTTTCAAGAGATCCCCTCGTGCCATGCCCTGGCGCAACGCCAGTACGACACCAGCATGACAGCACGCAGGGCGGCGTGGCATGACGTTTTGCGATGCCAACGCTGCATGGTGGCATGCCTCCACGCGCGTGGCGGGGTGTGTGGAACGGGCGCTGCCACTTCGCTGCAACATTGCTGACATATCGTGCGCGCGGCGCCAAGCGGCGCCGCCAACCGGCGTGCCATGCCAAACGGCTTCGACGCTGTGTCATCACCTCGCATCACTACCTAGGATCAACCCGCATGTCGTTGTACTCGCCTGTCTTTCCGTCGCCGGTGTCCGCTATTGCACAGGTCGCTGCGCGCCGCCGCACCGCCTTGCAGCGCACGCCGCTGGCACGTGCCTGCGCCGGCCTGTTGCTAGCCTCGCTGGCGGCAACCGCGTCTGCGCAGCAAGCGCCGGCGACCCAGGGCGAAGCGAGCCCGACCGCGCTGGACACGGTCACCGTCACCGCCGAGCACCGCGAGCAGAACCTGCAGGACGTGCCGGTCTCGGTCGGCGTGGTGCAGGGCGCAGCGATGCGCGACTACACCGCCGGTGGCGATGACACGCTGCTGGCGCTGTCCGGCCGCGTGCCGGGCTTCTATGCCGAAACCACCACCGGGCGCATCTTCCCGCGCTTCTATATCCGTGGCCTGGGCAATATCGATTTCTACCTGGGTGCCTCGCAGCCGGTCTCCATCATCCAGGACGATGTGGTGCTGGAGCATGTCGTGCTCAAATCCAATCCGGTCTATGACGTGGACCAGGTCGAAGTGCTGCGCGGTCCGCAAGGCACGCTGTTCGGCCGCAACACCACCGCCGGCATCGTCAAGTTCGACACCGTCAAGCCCAGCGACACCTACACCGGTCGCGTCAACGCCAGCTACGGCAGCTACAACACCATCTCGCTGGATGGCGGCTTCGGTGGCCCCATCAACGACGTGCTGTCTTTCCGCGTGTCCGCGTTGTACCAGCACCGCGACGATTGGGTGGACAACACCTTTGCCGGCAGCAGCGCCGATGGCACGCGCACCCCGCGCAAGGACGCGATGGGCGGTTACAACGACCGCAATGCGCGCCTGCAGGTCTTGCTCAAGCCCAACGATGCGTTTTCGCTGCTGGGCTCGGTGCACACGCGCGATTACGACGGCACTTCCACCTTGTTCCTGCGCAACGCGATCACGCGTGGCAGCGACAAGGTGGACGTGCCGCGCGACCGTGTGGCCTATGATGAGGGGCACGACAACCCGCAGGCGTATCAAACCGATGGCGGCTCGCTCAAGGCGATTTACGACTTCGGTGGCGTGTCGCTGACCTCCATCACCGCCTACGAAACCACTTCCGGCTACAGCCGTGGCGACACCGATGGCGGTGCTGCCGCCAATTACCCGGTCAATGGCGTGCCGAACGGCTTTGGCCAGTCGATGGGACAGATCCGCGACCTGGACCAGTACACGCAGGAATTGCGCCTGGCCAGCGAAGGCGACGAGGCCCTGCAGTGGCAGGTGGGCGCGTTCTATTTCGACGGCCGCGACACCACCGATTTCTATCAACGTGCCTATTTCCTGCAGACCGCCGCGCGCAACCCGAATAACTGGGTGCGCCTGCGCAATACCAATACCTCGTGGGCCGGCTTCGGGCAGATCAGCTACAAGGCGACCGACGCGCTGACGCTCACCGCCGGCATCCGCCAGACCAAGGACACCAAGGAAACCCGTCTGCTCAAGACCGCCGATACCGCAGCCGGTGTGGTGACCTACCGCGGCCGGCGCGATGTGCGCATGTCCGATACCCAGCCCAGCTGGGATCTGAGCGCGATGTATGAGATCGACCCGCAGCTGAGCGTGTATGCGCGCGTGGCGCGCGGTTTCCGTGGCCCCACCATCCAGGGCCGCAGCGCGGTGTTCAATTCGGACTTCACCACCGCCGATTCGGAAACCATCCTGTCGTGGGAAGCCGGCATCAAGAGCAGCCTGTTCGAGAACCGTCTGCGCCTGAATGTCAGCGGCTTCACTTACACGGTCGACGATATCCAGCTCAACGGCAACGACTCGGACGGCAATGGCGTGCTGTTCAATGCCGACAAGGCCAAGGCCTACGGCATGGAAGCGGACCTGGACTGGCGCCCGATCTCCAACCTGTCGATCACCGCCGGCCTGAGCCTGTTGCACAGCGAAATCCACGATAAGCGCGTGTTTGCGCAGGCCTGCGCGCTCAATGGCGTGGTGGTGTGCACCGTCAACGACCCGACCATCCGCGTAGGTGCCAACACCTTCGCCCAGATCGACGGCAACCCGCTGCCCAACGCGCCCAAGTACAACCTCAACCTGGCCGCGCGCTACGACATCCCGGTGGGCAACGACGGCGCGTTCTTCGTGTCCACCGACTGGAACAAGCAGGGCCAGACCAGCTTCGTGCTGTACGACTCCACCGAGTTCCGTTCCGACGGCAATTTCGAAGGTGGCCTCAAGCTGGGTTACACCGGTGGCTACGGTGCCTGGGAAGTGGCGGCGTTCGCGCGCAACATCACCAACGAAAAGAACCTCAAGGGTGTGATCGAAAACTACATGGCCGCGGTCTACAACGAGCCGCGTGTCGTTGGGGTGTCGGTCAACGTCAACTGGCAGTAACCGGTTGATCGGCTGATGCAGTCACTGCGGCAACTGCGCCGCAGTGATGTTTCCTGCAGGTGGATGGGCCAACTGCGTGTATGCGCAGCTGGCCGTCGTGTCGTTTCACCGCTTGCTCAGGACAGAGCGCACCCAGTTGACGATTTGCGCGCTGCTCACTGCGCCGGAATGACGGCCTAGTTCCTGCCCACCCTGGATGACCAGCAAGGTGGGAATGCTGCGGATGCCAAAGCGCGTGCCCAGCGCCGGATGCAGGTCGGTATCCACCTTGGCCAGGCGCACCTGCGGTTCCAATGCTGCAGCGGCTGCGGCAAATTGCGGCGCCATGCTCAGGCATGGCCCGCACCAAGGTGCCCAGAAATCCACCACCAGCGGCAGTGCACTGCGCACCGCATGCTTGTCGAAATCTGCAGCCGACAAAGCCACCGGCGTCCCCAGGAACAGCGGCTGATGGCAGCTGCCGCAGTTGGGCGCATCGCGCAGGCGCGTGGGCGCAATACGGTTCATCGCAGCGCAACTCGGGCAGGCGATCAGTAGTGGTGCATCGGTCATGTGGGTCTCCAGTCGGCGGCGCTGCCTGCGCTGTCTTCGGCCATCGCTGGCGGCGCATGCTGCATGCGGCCAGTGTAGCGATCACCACCAGCGATTCCGTGCCCAATGCCAGCGGCGGCACCAGCCTGCGCATGCCTGGCCAAGCTCCTGCGGGCCGCCACGCGCCACACCGCTCACGCCGATTGGCCCAGCGCCACGATCGGCACGAAGCCACCGTAGACCATGCGCTTGCCATCGAATGGCATCGGATTGACTGACGGGTCCATGCGTGGGTCTTCCATCATCTTGCGCATGCCCTCATCGCGGGTGGCCTTGTCCGGCCATTCGATCCAGGAAAACACCACGGTCTCTTCGGCGGTGGCATCCACGGCGCGATAGAAATCGGTCCATTGCCCCGGTTGGACATCGTCGCCCCAACACTCCACTACACGCAGCGCACCGTATTCCATGATGACCGCATCGCCCATGCGGGCATGCGCGATGAATGCTTCTTTGTTGGCCGTGGGGACGGCAAGCACAAAACCATCGATATACGACATAACCACCTCCGCAGACGGGGTGCACGGTGTGCACCCGAGGATGACCAAGGGATGTTGGTACGACCAAGAACTGGAGAGCAGTGGGGCAGGAGCGTGCGTCCAGCGCGCTGGCCGCACGAGCATACGGCGCATGGGGTGCAACGGCACTGCTTGAGTTGGCTGTCACCTGGGCCGCCTGGCGCACTGCCAAGGCCCTGGCTGTCGGGCTCGCTGACACGGCGGCAGCGGATCTGTTGTGCGTCGATCGACGGCAGCGCGCTGTTGGCCCCTCTTGCTGGAGGCCGTGGCAATGCATCGGCCAAGATGCGCTGGTCGTACTACACCCGCGTGCGCACCGGCACTGCAGTTGCCGGGAACGTGCGGCGGTCAGGCTGCCAGGTTGTGGCGGCGCAATCGTGCTTCGAAGACCACATCGCCGTCCTCGTTGCGCGCCTGCAGCGTGCCGCCGTGTGCCTTGACGAACTGGTCGGCGATGAACAGGCCCAGTCCCAGTCCTTGGCTGGCATGGAAGCTGGCCTTGAACGGTTCGAACAGGCGCGGCATCAGGCTGTCGGGGATGCTGCCGGCGTTGCGCACCGACAGGCGCAGGGTGTCGTGTTCGCGTCCATCCAGATGCACCTGCACCGGATGGCGTCCGCCATGCAGGACGGCGTTGCCGACCAGATTGGACACGACCTGCGCCAACCGGTCGCCATCCCCATCGCCATCCAGGTCGCCCTCGGTGCGCAGGTCGATCGTAGTGTGCGGATTGGCCTGCGCCACTTCGCCTACCACGCTGTGCACCACCTCGCCCAGGTTGCATGGGCCGAACTGCATCGGCAAACCATCGGTGCGCAGGCGCGAAAAATCCAGCAATTGCTCGACCATGCGCGACATGCGGTGCGCGCTGTTTTCCAGGTGTTCCAGCGTGCGCGCCGCCGAACTGTCGGCATCGACATCCAGGCCGAGTTTGTCGGCGCACAGCAGGATCACCGACAGCGGCGTGCGCAGGTCGTGGGTGAGCACGGCCATCATGGTTTCGTTGAGCGTGAGCGCGCGTTCGAGCGAGGCATTTCTCGCCTTGAGCAGCCGCCGCTGCTGGTACAACTCGATGAACACGTTGACCTTGCTCAGGATCACGTGCGGCTCGATCGGCTTGTGCAGAAAATCCACGGCGCCGGTTTCATAACCCTGGAAAGCGCGCATCGGATCGTTTGGCGAGGCGGTCAGGAAAATGATCGGCACATGCCGGGTGCGCTGCGAACCGCGCATCAATTCCGCTAGTGAAAAGCCGTCCATTTCCGGCATGTGCACGTCCAGCAGCGCCAATGCCACGTCGTGTTCGAGCAGCAGTTCCAGCGCCTGCGCACCGGAGGCGGCGCATAGCACGCGGATGCCGTCGCGTTGCAGCAGCGCTTCCATGGCCACCAGGTTCTGCGGCACATCGTCCACGATCAGGATCTTGGTCGATTCGGTGTCGTCGCTGCTTGCAGCCAGGCCGGTCGCGGTGAGGTTCATGCGTGAAAAGCTTCCAGTCGGGTGCAGATGGCTTGCAAGGTCAGCACCGCATCGGCGCCGGCGTGGGCGAGAGCGGAGGCGGGCATCAACGAGGCGGCAGCGTCATCGGGGCGCTGGATCCAGGCGGTACCGCCCACCGCACGCACCGCGGCCACCCCGGCGCTGCCGTCGCTGCTGGCACCGGTGAGCAGGATCGCCAGCAGGCGTTCGCCGAAGACATCGGCAGCCGATTCGAACAGCAGGTCGATCGCCGGGCGCGAAAACAACACCGGCGCATCCATCGACAACGCCAGGCTGTGGCGGGTTTCCACCAGCAGGTGGTAGTCGGGCGGGGCGATGGTGACGGTGCCGGGTAGCAGCGGTTGCTTGTCGTCGGCCTCGCGCACCGGCAACGCGCAGCGCGCATCCAGCAGCTCGGCGATGTGGCTGGGCCGGTCGCGCGGCAGATGCAGCACGACCAACACCGGCATCGGCAAATCTGCCGGCAGCCCGGACAACAACGCCTGCAGGGCCATCACGCCACCGGCGGAGGCACCGATCACGATCGCATCGAAACACTGGGCTGCAGACGCGCGGCTCATGCGGCCTTCCGATACAGCCGCTGCTCACGCGCGCAGGCTTCAAAGGCCTGCGCGTGCGCGCCGAACTGCAGCGACTCCTTGCTGCCCAATCCGAGAAATCCGCGATGCACCAATGCGTCGTAGAACAGCCCCACCGCGCGATCCTGCAAGCTGCGGTTGAAATAGATCAGCACGTTGCGGCACGACACCAAGTGGACTTCGGAAAACACCGTGTCGGTGGCCAGGCTGTGATCGGCGAACACGATATTGCGTTTCAGGCGCCGGTCGAACACCGCACCGTCGTAAGCGGTGGTGTAGTAGTCCGACAGCGAGGTGCGGCCACCGGCGTCCAGATAATTGCGGCTGAACTGCGCGATACGATCGATGCCATAGGCGCCGGCTTCGGCCATGCCCAGCGCTTCGGGGTTGATGTCGGTGGCGTAGATCACCGCCTTTTCCAACAGGCCTTCTTCGTGCAGCAGGATGGCCAGGGACCAGACTTCTTCACCGGTACTGCAGCCTGCCACCCAAAGCTTGATCGAGGGATAGGTGCGCAAGACCGGCACCGCATGCTCGCGCAGGACGCGGAAATATGCCGGGTCGCGGAACATCTCCGAGACCTGCACGGTGAAGAACTGCATCGCCTGCGCGAAGGTGTCCGGCTCGTGCAGCAGACGGTGCTGCAGATCGGCCACGCGCGCGCAGTCGAAACGCGCCATCGCGTGGCGCATGCGCCGTCGCAACGACGACACTGCATAGTCGCGGAAGTCGTAGTGATAGCGCTGGAAGACCGCTTCCAGCAGCACGCGCAGTTCCAGGTCGAACAGCTCTACCGCGTTCATTGCCGCGAGCACCACACGCGGCACAGCGAGACCAGCTTGTCCACGTCGATGGGCTTGGCGATGTAGTCGTTGGCGCCGGCTTCCAGGCAGCGTTCGCGGTCGTCGGCCATGGCCTTGGCGGTCAGCGCGATGATGGGCAGATCCTGCCATTGACGGTTCGTACGGATCTGCCGCATCGCGGTGATGCCATCCATCTCCGGCATCATGATGTCCATCAGGACCAGGTCCACCTCGTGCTTGGCCAGGTGCTCCAGCGCCTCGCGGCCATTGCGTGCGATCTGCAGCGTGACGCCCAGCGGTTCGAGCACGCTGGAGAGCGCAAAGATGTTGCGCACGTCGTCTTCGGCCAGCAACACGGTGGCGCCGTCCAGCACCGCGTCGCGGCGGCGTGCTTCGCGCAGCAGGCGCTGCTGATCGCTGGGCAACGAGGCTTCCACGCTGTGCAGGAACAGCGTCACCTCGTCGAGCAGGCGTTCCGGCGAGCGCACGCCCTTGATGATGATGCTCTTGGAATACCGGCGCAGGCCTTGTTCTTCGTCGCGGGTCAGGGCGCGCCCGGTGTAGACGATCACGGGAGGGAAGGCGACCGCATCGTTGCCGGCCATGCGTTCGAGCAGGTCGTAGCCGCTGCCGTCGGGCAAGGCCAGATCGGTAACCATGCAATCGAAGGTGGAGCCTGCCAGCTGATCCATCGCCTCGGCAATGCTGCCGACCGCGACGATGTCCAGCTGGTCGCGCGCCAGCAGCAATTGCAGGTTCGCGCGCAATGCGCTGTCGTCTTCGACGATCAACAAACGACGCACTGCGCGTGCATTGGTTTCTTCCAGCTGGCGGATCGCACCGGCCAGCAGTTCGCGCGTGGCCGGCTTGATCAGGTAGCCAACCGCACCAAGCTCCAGCGCAATCTGGCTGCGTTCCAGCGCGGACACCACGTGGACAGGCACATGGCGAGTGGCCGGATCGCGCTTGAGGCGTTCGAGCACGCTCAGACCGGACGCATCCGGCAGGCCGATGTCCAGCAGGATGCCGCTCGGGCGCATCTCGGCGGCCAGGCGCAGGGCCTCTTCTGCGTTGGGGGCCACCACGCAATCGAAATCCAGTTCGTGGGCCAGTTCCACCAGTGCTTGCGCAAAGCGGGTGTCGTCTTCCACCGCCAGGATCAGCCGGCCGGGGCGGCTGCGTTGGTCGCGATCGTCGTCGGCCCGTTGGATCGGTGCAGCGTTGGGCGATGCGATCGGCACCGTGTGTGCCACCGCACCACCAGTTGCGCCGGATTGCGCACCCATCGCGCTGCCGTTGCGTTGTTGCACATGGGCAGCAGACGCCGGGCCTGCGACCGCGGCGGCGTTCGTAGCTGTATCGGCAGGGCCGGTCACCTCCGCAGGTGCGCCATCGGTCGGCAATTCCAGCGTAAAGCAGCTGCCGCGCCCGGGCTCGCTGTCCACACTGATGCTGCCGCCCATGCGTTGGGCCAGGTCGCGCGAAATCGACAGACCCAACCCGGTACCGCCATAACGGCGGCGCGTGCTGCCGTCGGCCTGACGGAACGCTTCGAAGATCACCTCGCTCTGTTCGCGCGCGATGCCGATGCCGGTATCGGTCACCGCAAAGTGCACACGGCCGGGCGCATGCGCCTGGACCGTCAAGCTGACCTTGCCGTGTTCGGTGAACTTGATGGCGTTGGCCAACAGGTTCTTCAGGATCTGCTGCAGGCGCTGGTTGTCGACGACCAACTGTGCCGGCGCGCCGGCAGCTGCCGCGATCTCCAATGCCAGACCCTTCTGTCGCGCCAGCGGTTCGAAGGTTTCGCGCAGGCGTTGCAGCACCGAATCGGTGACGACCGTTTCGTCGGCCAGCTCCACGTGCCCGGCTTCGATCTTGGACAGGTCCAGGATGTCGTTGATAAGCGCCAGCAGGTCGTTGTTGGACGACAGGATCGCCTGCGCATATTTCACCTGCTCGGCGCTGAGCGTGCCGTCCTTGTTGTCGGCCAGCAACTTGGCCAGGATCAAGGCGCTGTTGAGCGGCGTGCGCAACTCGTGCGACATGTTGGCCAGGAATTCCGACTTGTAGCGCGATGCAGTGGACAACTCGTTGCTATTGCGCACCAGCTGATTCTGCGCGATCAACAAGGCCTGCTTTTGCGCCTCAAGCGCCTGCGTGCGCTCTTCCAGCTGCACGTTGGTCTGTTCCAGTTCTGCCTGCTGCATTTCCAGGTCGCTTTGCGATTGCTGCAGGCTACGGCTCTGTTCTTCGAGTTCCTCGTTGGCCACGCGCAGTTCTTCCTGCTGGGTCTGCAGTTCCTCGCTCTGTCGCTGGGTTTCTTCCAGCAACGCCACCAGCTGCGCGCGCAGCAATGCGGTGCGCAGTGCCAGGCCGATGTTCTCGCCGCAGCGTGCCAGCAGTTCTTCTTCGCGCGAGCCGGCGGTGCGTGGGTCGGTCACGCGCCCGAGCTCGATGACGCCGATCACCCGGTCGTCGGCGGTGATCGGCGCCAGCAGCAGCTCCTGGCAGCTGCTCTGGCCCAGCCCGGAGGCAATCTGCAGATGCCCGGCATCCATGCCACGGATGCGACGCACCGTGCCACGTTGCAGCACTTCGCCGAGCTGGCCGGCTGCGGTGGGCAGCGTCTGCGGCAGATCCGGCGGCAACGCGGCACCACCGGTGAGTCGCAGACGGTCGCCCTCGATGCGATACAGCGCGCCGACCTGCGCATCCAGTGTCTGGCACAGTGCGCGCACCGCGGCATCGGCCAGCTCCTGCGGTGCCTGATCGCCGCGCAAACTGGCTTCGACCGTGTTTTCTGCCTGCTGCAACCATAGTGCGAATTCGGCCTGGCGGCGTGCGCGGATCGCCTGCATCACCACCAACGCCATTGCCAGGAACGACACGCCGCCAATGCTGCGATTGACCGAGGAAAAGCTCGAATTCGTGCTTGGTGGCGCGAGCTGAAAACCGATCGCCAGCAAGACACACGACAGCACGCCGACGATGAGTGGCACCTGCGGGCGGTTCTGAAACACCGTCACGCCCACTGCCACGAAGTAGGTCAGCCACACTGCATAACCGAGCGGGGTCACCAGTTCCATGCCCAGCGTTCCAGCCATCAAGGCCCCCGCGATGACCCACACCCAGCGGTCGCGTGTGGTCGAGATGGTGTGCATAAGGTGCGTGGACCGAACTGGAAGGGCGGTCATGGTAGCCGATAACTTTCATGCACAAATCGCCGGGAAATTGACGCTTTTTGCTGCCGGGTTGGCTTGCACGCAGCCTTCACGTCGCTATCAATATGGTCCCGCGCTTTTCCGGAGAATCATCGCGCGATGGATGCGGAAACGGCCGTCGACAGCGCAGGGCCGCTTTCTTACGACAGCCGGCAGTGTCAGCTGTTGGTACAGAGCGTGTCCGATTACGCGATCTATATGCTCGATATCGGTGGGCATATTCGCAGCTGGAACCCCGGCGGCGAACGCATCAAGGGCTACAGCGCAAGCGAGGTCCTGGGCACGCATTTCTCGCGATTCTACCTGCCCGAGGATGCGCAACGCGACGAACCCAGCCGCAATCTGGAAATTGCCAAGCAAGCAGGGCGCTTCGCTGCCGAAGGGTGGCGCCTGCGCAAGGACGGCAGCCGGTTCTGGGCCAGCGTGGTGATCGAACCGGTGCTGGAATTCGGCGTGCTGGTCGGGTTTGCAAAAGTCACCCGCGATCTGACCGAGCGCCATGAAGCGCAGCAGTTGCTGCAACAGGCGCAGCAGGCGTTGCTGCAATCGCAGAAGGTCGAAGCCTTGGGCCGGTTGACGCTGGGCATGGCCCACGATTTCAACAACCTGCTCACGGTGATGGTGACCAGCCTGGACCTGATAGCGCTGCGCGCCGGCGAGGATGCGCGCACCCGCATGTTGATCGAAGTGGCGCAAACTGCGGTGGATCGCGGCACCTTGTTGACGCGGCAACTGCTTGCTTTCGCGCGCGGGCAACAGCTGAACCCCGAACGCCACCCCGTCAACGACATCGTGACCCGTTCGTTGGAACTGTTACGGCGTGCTTGCCCGCCGGGTGTGAGCTTGGCGTTGCAGTTCGCCGACGCACTGCCGCATGTGCGCGTCGACCCTGGCCAGCTGGAGGCGGCGCTGCTCAACCTGGTCTTCAATAGTTGCGATGCGATGCCCGCTGGCGGCAGCATCGTGTTGCTTGCTTCTGCTGCGCAACGACCCGAACCCTCAGGCCACCAAGGCGTCCTTCGCCCGTACGTCGCCCTTGCGGTACGCGACGATGGTCCGGGGATGTCCGCCCACGTTGCACAGCGCGCCAGCGAACCTTTTTTCACCACCAAAGATGTCGGCAAGGGCTCCGGCCTGGGCTTGAGCCAGGTCTATGGCTTCGCATCCCAGTCCGGTGGCTTCGTCGAGCTTGAGACCGCACCTGGACGCGGCACCACCGTCACCGTGTTTCTCCCGGCCGTCGAGGAGGCCGAGCATGACTGAATCCCTTCGCCTGCTGATGGTGGAAGACCAAGAAGAACTGCGCGAACTGATCGGCGAAGCGCTGCGCGATGCCGGCATCAGCGTCGACACCGCCGATGATGGTCACAGCGCGTTGCGCATGGTGCGCGACAGCGGCCCGTACGATGTGGTGTTCAGTGATATCCGCATGCCCAACGGCATGTCGGGCATTGAACTGAGCGAGCAGGTGGCGCAACTGCTGCCGCAGGCACGCGTGATTCTGGCCTCGGGATTTGCCAAGGCGCAGTTGCCGCCGTTGCCGGCTCAGGTCGATTTCCTGCCCAAACCCTACCGCCTGCGCCAGCTCATCGACATGCTCAAGAGCACCCCCGCCAACGCGTAAACGTTGGCGGGGCGTGCGGCATCGACGGCGCTGCTAGTGCGCCTTGTCGATGGCGCCTTCAACCCGGAGTGTCACGCCGGCACGGCGACGTGACCACCAGGCACATCAGATGCAACGATCGCGCCCCGTTTGAAGGCGCGTCCGAACGAGGCAATACGGCGCCCACACGGCTGGCGGTGCACGACACGCCATGCGTCTGGGCAGGCTCTGTACATTGAATTCGATCGCTCATCGCAACTTGAGCATCACGATCGAATGCGCCGGCAGCGCCACGTTCACTGCCTTGCCTTGGACACGTGCGCCCTTGAATGCCGCCGGCGCAACGGCCTTTGGCTGCGCATAGGTGTTGTACGTGGTGATCGCCGGTGCGGTCAGGATCTGTCCCTCCACCGCACGCAGCGGCAGCCCTTCCACCTGCACGCTCACAGCCGCCGCCGCAGTCGCGTCCAGGTTGGTCAGCGCGAGATACACATGGCCGTCCTTCGCCTTGACCGCCGAGCCGTGCACGGCCGGCACCTGCGTGTCGCCATGACGATACGCCGGTGTCTGCAATTGCAGCGGCAGGTGTGTGGCGTCCTGGTAGGGCTTGTAAAGCGCAAACACGTGATAGGTCGGCGTCAGCACCATCTTGACGCCATCGGTGAGGATCATCGCCTGCAGCACATTGACCATCTGCGCGATGTTGGCCATGCGCACACGCTCGGCATGCTGGCTGAAGATGTCGAAGTTGAGCGACGCCACCAGCGCGTCACGCAGGCTGTTTTGCTGCTGCAGGAAGCCGGGATTGGTGCCTGGCAATGGCGCATACCAGGTGCCCCATTCGTCCACGACCAGGGATACTTTCCTGGCCGGGTCGTACTTGTCCATGATCGCGCTGTGCTTGGTGATCAGCTCGTCCATCACCAGCGTGCGCGACAACGTCTGGATCCACGCGGCTTCGTCGAACGTGGTCGAAGACGCGCGCGGCGGCCAGCCACCGGGAATGGTGTAGTAGTGCATGCTCAGCCCATCCATGAACTTGGTGGCCTCGCGCATCATCACCTCGGTCCAGTGATAGTCGTCGTCGCTTGGGCCGGGCGCGATCTTGAAAATCTTCTGGTTGGCCGGCGACTTGACGAAGGTCTGGTAGCGGCGAAACACATCGGCTGCGTACTCCACGCGCATATTGCCGCCGCAGCCCCACAGCTCGTTGCCCACACCGAAGTAGGGAACCTGCCAGGGCGCATCGCGGCCATTGGCGCGGCGCTCGTTGGCCAGGCTCGAGCGTGTCGGCGCGGTCATGTATTCGGTCCACTGCGCAATCTCCTCCGGCGCAGCATCGCCCACATTCCCGGCGACATAGGCCTGGGTGCCGAGCAATTCGGTGAAGTCCATGAACTCGTGCGTGCCGAAACGGTTGGACTCTTCCACACCGCCCCAGTGCGTGTTGACCCGGATCGGGCGCTTGCCCGGCGTGCCGACGCCATCGCGCCAGTGGTATTCGTCGGCGAAGCAACCTCCAGGCCAGCGGATGTTGGGCACGGCAATGGCTTTCAGCGCGGCGACCACGTCGTTGCGATAGCCGCGCGTATTGGGGATCGGCGATTCCTCGCCCACCCACACGCCACCATAGATGCCGGTGCCCAGATGCTCGGCGAATTGGCCGAACAGTTGCCGTGACACCTGCGCGCCGGGCTGGTCCACGCGCAAGGTGCCGCTGGCTTTGACCTCGGCAGCGAAGCTGGCCGGCACGCTGGCAAGCGCGGCGGCGACGAAAACGGCGTTCAACAGCTGCCTGCGCGATGCCTGCAACGCGGGGGAAATCCACTGCATCGGGTCGGTGCTCCTGTGCTGGTCGATGGTCGGGTGGGTGCTGCTGCGATGGGAAGTGCGCGGCTAGCGTAGTGCCGGTGGCCGCCCTTTGTATTGCTGCAGCGCGGCCGCTGCAGGCGAGCGCGGCAGTCGCTTCGCCACTGCAATCGCCTCGCCGGCCAGGATGTGCGCAGCGGCATGGTCGGCAGCCATCGCATGCGGCTATGCTCGCGGGCTACCTCATCGGCAGGACGATCCATGCAGCGAGTGTTCGGGCAGTTGCCAGACGGTGTCGAAATCCATGCGCTCACGCTACGCAGCCAGGCTGGTCTGCAGGCGGAGGTACTCACCTACGGCGGCATCCTGCATACGCTGCAGTTGACCACCGCACAGGGTGTCGTGCCGCTAGTGCTGAACCTGCCGGATCTAGCCGCCTATGCTGCCGATGGCGACAGCCTCAACATTCTGGTGGGCCGCTTCGGCAACCGCATCGCCGGTGCGCGTTACACCCTGGAGGGCGTCACCCACGTGCTGGCCGCCAATGAGGGGCGTAACCAGTTGCACGGCGGGCTGCGCGGTTTCGGGCGACGGGTGTGGAGCGTGCTGGAGCAGGCGCCGGACCAGGTGCTGTTGGGCTACGACTCACCCGATGGCGAAGAGGGCTACCCCGGCAATCTGCATGTGCGCGCGCACCTGCAGCTTCACGGGCTGAGCCTGCAGCTGGACTTCCAAGCGCACTGCGATGCCGCGACTGCGTTGAACCTTACCCACCACCCGTATTTCAATCTGTCCGGCGATCCGCAGCTGCGGGCCGCAGCGCAGGTGCTGCGCGTGCCGGCCGATCGCTACCTGCCGGTGGATGCCGAGTCGATCCCCACGGGCGAGATCGCATCGGTGACCGGTACGCCATTCGATTTCCGCCAGCCTGCTGCGCTGGCCGACAACATTCAGCCGGCGCATCCCCAGATCATCCTCGGCAAGGGCTACGACCAGTGTCTGGTGCTGGCCGCCGACGCGGACTGCGTTGCCGAGCTGTACTCCCCGCACAGTGGCGTGGCGCTGCGCATCAGCAGCGATGCCCCGGCGGTGCAGGTGTACGAAGGCCAGCATCTGGACGCCCACCATCCCGGACTGGGCCGTGGCGTATGCCTGGAGCCGCAGGACTATCCGGACGCTCCCAACCACCCCAACTTCCCTTCGACCATCCTGCGGCCGGGTCAGACCTACCGCCGCAGTATCAGCTATCGCTTTGCCAAGGCGGGGCCGGACCAGCCCTGGGACGCCGTGCGCGCCGCGCTGGATGCGTGAGAGATTTCAGCGCTTGGGGGTTGGCTGAGCTGCGTCGTGCGGGCGCGACCCGGCACCGCTGATCGCAGTGCCCACTCTGAAGTTGCAAGACCTTCAGTTGCCGCAAGCCTGGGTTGCCAATGCTCTGGTGTGCCTGCCCGTAGCAGGCCGCAGAAGTTCGATCCATGCGCGCGGCCAGCGCACCGGCCAGGATGTGCAATCCAGGCGATCGCACTTCGCCGTGTTCGATTTCACATCAGAGACGCTGGGCTAGGCCAACCGCGCTCAACGCGGCCCCAGCACCAGCTCGATGACGAACTTGCTGCCGAAGAACGACAGCACCAGCAGCGCCATCGCGGTCAGCGTCCAGTGCACCGCCTTGGTGCCGCGCCAGCCATTGCGCCAGCGGCCGATCAGCAGCGCACCGAACACGATCCACGACAGGATGCTCAGCACGGTCTTTTGCAACAGCCGCTGCGCCAGGAAGTCCTGCACGAACAACAGGCCGGTCAGCAGGGTCAGGCTCAACAGCACAAAGCCCACCGTGATCGTGCGGAACAGCAGCGTTTCCAGCTCGGTCAGCGGTGGCAGTGCGCGCAGCCAGCTATGGAAATCGCGCCGCCGCAACGCGCGTTCCTGCAGCCACAGCATGATTGCCAGCAGCGCAGCGATGCCCAGCGTGGCGTAGGCCAGCAAGGCCAGCCACGCGTGCAATTCGAGTCGCCAGCCCAGATCCGAACTGGGCTCATGGCCGTAGGCGTGGTAGCTGGCCAGCAGGATCGCCGACAGCGGGAACACCACCACACCCACCGCCGCCATCCGCCCGCGGCCGCCGAACACCGCCGTCAGCGCAGCCATACCTAGCCCGCACAACGACAAGGCCGCGAAGAAGTGCATGTCCGGCCCGCCGGCGGTGCGCACGGCCACCAGCACGTGGTAACCGGCGTGCAAGGCCACTGCAGCCAATGCGGGCGCCAGCCAGTGCGCAGGCGATTGGTTGCCATCGCGCAACACCGCCCGGGTGAGCAGTGCCGTGGCAAGCAGATACAGGGCGAACGCGATGAGAACGATTGTCATCGTGGAAGTTTCGCATGGTGGGGCCGGGATTGGGGATTGGGGAATCGGGAATCGGGAATCGGGGAATCGGGGAATCGGGGAATCGGGGAATCGGGGAATCGGGGAAGCCTGGCAATGGGTCGCTTGGGTTTTGCTGGCCGGCAAGGGGGGCGGTACCTCGCATGAAGCGGGGGTGCGCCGGGTATGCAGTAGAGCGTCTATTACCGGCCTTGCTGCCGTTCTGCTCGTCGCAGTCCCGGTCCCGGCGGATTGCCCGCCGCGCGGTGCGGTCGAAGAGTTCCTTAAAAGGTCACGTTTCCGGGGCTGGGGCCGGCCGCCAGCCGGTGCCGCTATAATCGGCACCCGTTTCCCCTCCGCGGTCCTTTGCGCATGTTCGAGTCCCTTACCCAACGTCTCTCCGGCACCATGGAGCGCCTGCGCGGCCGCGGCCGCCTGACCGAGGAGAACATCCGCGAAGCCACCCGCGAAGTGCGCATCGCGCTGCTCGAGGCCGACGTGGCGCTGCCGGTGGTGCAGGCGCTGATCGAGCGCATC
The DNA here is from genome assembly GCF_041481705.2 of Xanthomonas sp. NCPPB 1062. Taxonomy (NCBI): domain Bacteria; kingdom Pseudomonadati; phylum Pseudomonadota; class Gammaproteobacteria; order Lysobacterales; family Lysobacteraceae; genus Xanthomonas; species Xanthomonas sp. NCPPB 1062. Next base: position 1,443,875 of record NZ_CM192987.1, read on the forward strand.
AAGGTGCGCGCAGTCGGTCAGGAAGTGCTCAAGTCGCTGACCCCGGGCCAGGCGCTGATCAAGGTGGTGCGCGACGAGCTCACCGCCGTCATGGGCGCGGCCGCCACCGACCTCAACCTCAACGTGCCGGCGCCGGCGATCGTGCTGATGGCCGGTCTGCAGGGCGCAGGCAAGACCACCACGGTCGGCAAGCTCGCCAAGCACCTGAAGGAAAAGCGCAAGAAGAAGGTCATGGTGGTCTCGGCCGACGTCTACCGCCCGGCCGCGATCGAGCAGCTCAAGACCCTGGCCGAACAGGTGGGCGTGCTGTTCTTCGCCTCCGACGCCTCGCAGAAGCCGGTGGACATCGTGCGCGCGGCCATCTCCGATGCGAAGAAGTCGTTCGTCGACGTGTTGCTGGTCGATACCGCCGGCCGCCTGGCGATCGATCAGGCGATGATGGACGAGATCAAGGCGCTGCACGCCGCGGTCAACCCCACCGAAACCCTGTTCGTGGTCGATGCGATGACCGGCCAGGACGCGGCCAACACCGCCAAGGCGTTCGGCGAGGCGCTGCCGCTGACCGGCGTGGTGCTGACCAAGACCGACGGCGACGCGCGCGGCGGCGCGGCACTGAGCGTGCGCTACATCACCGGCAAGCCGATCAAGTTCGTCGGTACCGGCGAAAAGACCGACGGGCTGGACGTGTTCCATCCCGATCGCGTCGCCAGCCGCATCCTGGACATGGGGGACGTGCTGTCGCTGGTGGAGCAGGTCGAGCACAGCGTCGATCAGGAAAAGGCCGCCAAACTGGCCGCCAAGGTCGCCAAGGGCAAGAAGTTCGACCTCAACGACATGAAGGAACAGCTCGAGCAGATGCAGAACATGGGCGGCATCCATGGGCTGATGGACAAGCTGCCGGGCATGGGCCAGATCCCGGACAACGTCAAGCAGCAGGTCACCGGCAAGGAAGTGCCGCGCATGATCGCCATCATCAATTCGATGACCAAGAAAGAGCGCCGCAACCCCGCGCTGCTCAACGGCTCGCGCCGCGCCCGCATCGCCCGCGGCTCCGGCATGCAGCCGGCCGACGTCAACAAGCTGATGAAGCAGTACCAGCAGATGGAAAAGATGATGGGCAAGCTGGCCGGCGGCGGCATGAAGGGCCTGATGCGCAACATGAAGGGCATGATGGGCGCCATGGGCGGCCGCGGCGGCATGCCGTTCCGCTGAGCAACCTGCGTACGCCGCGCTGCGAAGACATTCGCAGGCGCAGTGCGTGCATCTTGCGCTGGCCCTTGTGCTGGCGTGGCAGACCACTTCAAGGTAGACGGGCGCGGCAGGTGCCCGTGCCCGTGCCGGCATCAGCGTTTCTCCATCGCGGTTACCATGCGCCATCTCATGGTGTGCGAAGTGATTGATGACCAGGTTTTCCAACGTCGATGCCTTCCAGCAGCGCTTTGGGGTGCGGACTCCGATCCTGCTCAGTCCCATGGCCGGCGCCTGCCCGGTGCCGTTGTCGGCGGCGGTTGCCAACGCCGGTGGCATGGGCGCGATGGGTGCGGTGTTATCGCAGCCGCATGACATCGTGGCGTGGATGGCGGCATTCCGTGAGGCCAGCGCAGGGCCTGCGCAGATCAATCTATGGATTCCCGACCCGACACCTGCACGCGATGCGGCCACCGAGGCGCGGCTGCGCGCGTTTCTTGCGCAGTGGGGGCCGCCGGTGGCGGAGACAGCGGGCGATGCGACACCTGCCGATTTCGATGCGCAATTGGATGCCTTGCTCGCTGCGCGGCCAGCAGTTGCCTCATCGATCATGGGTGTCTTTCGGCCCGATCAGGTGGAACGTCTCAAGAATGCCGGGATCGCCTGGTTCGCCTGCGCGACCACCTTGAACGAAGCCCTTGCGGCGCAGGCAGCAGGCGCCGATGCAGTGGTTGCGCAAGGGGCCGAGGCCGGTGGTCATCGCGGTGCGTTCGAGGCCGGCCGCGCAGCGCAGCAGATGACCGGGCTATTGGCGCTGTTGCCGCGTCTGGTCGATCGTCTCGATGTCCCGGTCATCGCGGCCGGCGGCATCGCCGATGCGCGCGGCATCGCGGCAGCGCTGACCTTGGGCGCAAGCGCGGTACAGATCGGCACCGGCTTGCTACGCACGCCCGAAGCTGCATTGCCGAGCGCCTGGGCCGACGCGTTATCTCAGGCAGAGCCGGAGCACACCCAGCCAACCCGTGCATTCTCGGGCCGGTTGGGGCGCGCGCTGACCACAGCGTATGTCAGTGCAGCAAGCGCTGCAGACGCACCGCCACCCGCGCCGTACCCGGTGCAGCGCGGGCTCACCGCGCCGATGCGCCAGGCGGCCGCGCGCGATAACCGTCTGGATGCGATGCAGGCCTGGGCCGGCCAATCCGCCTGGATGGCGCCTGCACAGCCGGCTGCGCATGTCGTGACGCAGTGGTGGGAACAGGCGCAGGCGCTGTTGTGCCGTTGATCTTCTGCAATGGCATGGCCGCCACCGCGCAGCAGCTCAGTGCCGCGGCGTTGAACAATTACGGCCACTTCACCACGCTGCAGGTGCGCAACAACGCTGCGCTTGGGCTGGACCTGCATCTGCAACGTCTGCAGCACGACAGCGCAGCCCTGTTTGGTGCTGCCGTCGATATTGAGGCCATTCGCGCGCAGTTGCGGGCCGCATTGTCGGTTGCCGGCAGTGCCGATGCGAGCGTGCGCATCACGGTGTTTTCGCAGGATTTCGACCTGCGCGATCCAGCGCGCGTCGTCGCACTGGATGTGTTGATCGCGCTCTCGCCCGCCGCGCAGATGCCAGCGACTGCGGTGCGCGCGCAGCCGGCCTGCTACGTGCGCGAGCAGCCGCTGTTAAAGCACGTCGGCACCTTTGCGCTGCTGCAACTGCGCCGTCAGGCAATGCTTGCCGGGTTCGACGACGCGCTGCTGATCGATCCGCAAGGCCGGCTCGTGGAGGGGGCATTCTGGAATCTGGGCCTGTGGCAGCAGGGCAGGGTCGTGTGGCCACGGGGGCCGGCCTTGCGCGGCACCCGGCAGCGGCTGCTGCAGGCCGGGCTGCAATCGCTTGGCATCGAGCAGGACACGCGCCCCGTCACGCTGGACGAACTCCACGGTTTCGATGGCGGCTTCAGCTGCAATGCGCGCGGGCAACAGGCGTTGGCGGCGGTCGGGTCTGTGCAGTGGCCGGACGCCGCCGCCCAGCTGGCAATTCTGGAGCAGGCCCTGCAAACCCAAGCCTGGCAAGCGATCTGAGCGGTTCAGGGGTGACTTGGCTTCGCCGCCGGAGCCCGCTATAATCGCCGGCTTACCGCGCCACTCTGGCGACTGGGCAACTCAGGAAAACAACACCATGGTCAAGATCCGACTGACCCGCGGCGGCGCCAAGAAGCGTCCGTTCTACCACATCATCGTGACCGACGTGCGCAGCGCGCGCGACGGCCGCAACATCGAGCGCCTGGGTTACTACAACCCGGTTGCCCAGGGCGCAGAACCGCGCATCGTGCTGGACGTCGCACGCGTCGACCATTGGGTCGGCAACGGCGCGCAGCTGACCGACAAGGTGCGTAACCTGTATCGCGAAGCCAAGTCTCAGGCCGCTGCGGCCTGATCTTGAGGGCCGGGTGTCGCCACCTGGCCCAGAGTCGACGCAGATGAAGCAGACCGAGCGCCGCATCCTGTTAGGCAGGATTGTCGGCGCTTTTGGTGTCAAGGGTGAGCTGAAGCTCGAATCCTGGACCGAGCCACGAACCGCCATCTTCCGGTACCAGCCGTGGATCGTGCGCGCGCCATCCGGACAGGAGTCGGTGGTCAGCGGCGTGCGTGGGCGCGATCAGGGCAAGAATCTGATTGCGGTGTTCCCCGGCGTCACCGACCGCGACACGGTCGAAGCCATGCACGGGACTGAAATCTACGTCGCGCGCAGTGCGTTGCCGCCGCCCAAGCCCGACGAATATTACTGGGTGGACCTGGAAGAGTTGCAGGTGGAAACCGTCGAAGGCGTCAAGCTGGGCACGGTCTCGCACTTGTTCTCCACCGGCTCCAACGACGTGGTGGTGGTGCGTGGCGATCGCGAGCGGATGATTCCGTTCGTGTTCCCGGATTTCGTCAAGTCGGTCGACTTCGACGCCAACCTGATCGTGGTGGACTGGGATCCGGATTTCTGATCAAAGCGGTGCTTCGGCGCTGCGCTTGACTCTACCCATTCCCCAATTCGACTCCCGATTCTCCAGTGCGCATCGACGTCATCAGCCTGTTTCCCGAGTTCATCGCGCAATGCGCGGCGTTCGGCGTGGTCGGGCGTGCGCAGGAGCGCGGCTTGCTGGAATTGCAGGGCTGGAATCCGCGCGAGCACGCGCAAGGCAACTATCGCCGCGTGGACGACCGTCCGTTCGGTGGCGGGCCTGGCATGGTGATGCTGATCGAGCCGTTGCGGGCCTGTCTGGAGACGGTGCAGGCCGCAGATACGCGGCCAGCGCCCGTGATCTACCTCAGCCCGCAGGGGCGTCCGCTCACGCAGGCGCTCGCACGCGAGTTGGCGCAGTTGCCGCGCATGGTGTTGTTGTGCGGCCGCTATGAAGGCGTGGACGAGCGCTTTCTGGCGCAGGCGGTGGAGATGGAAATCTCCATCGGCGATTACGTATTGTCCGGCGGTGAATTGGGTGCAGCGGTTGTCGTGGACGTGGTGGCGCGGTTGCAGGACGGCGTATTGAACGATGCCGAATCTGCCGCCCAGGACAGTTTCGAAGGCCCGCAAGGCCTGCTCGATTGCCCCCATTACAGCCATCCGGCGACCCATGCATGGGGCGATGTGCCCGATGTATTGCGTTCGGGCAACCATGCGGCAATTGCGCGCTGGCGCCGGAAGCAATCGCTGGGCCGGACCTGGCTGCGCCGCCCGGACCTGCTCGACGAGGCGGGGCTGGAGAAGAACGATCGCCGTCTGCTGGACGAGTTTCGCCGCGAACTCGCCCCGGACGACGAGAAATAAAGGGCTCACCCCTAGCTCTTGCAAGATTGATTGGGGTACAATATGCGGCTTGCTGGCCAGCCTTGCGTCTGGCCCTCTTACGAACCTCGAGCAATCGCCGTGCGGCGACTGCCGGTCCAATATCACCAGACACGCGGTGCCCACCATGAGCAAACTCAACAAGACCATCCTGGCTGACTTCGAAGCCGCCCAGATCCAGCGCAAGCTGCCGGAATTCAACCAGGGCGACACCGTTGTGGTGAACGTCAAGGTGAAGGAAGGCAACCGCGAGCGCGTGCAGGCCTATGAGGGCGTGGTGATCGGGACCAAGAATGCCGGCCTGAACTCCTCCTTCACCGTGCGCAAGATCTCGCACGGCTTCGGCGTCGAGCGCGTGTTCCAGACCCACAGCGCCATCATCGACTCGGTCGAAGTGAAGCGTCGCGGTAAGGTGCGCGCCGGTAAGCTGTACTACCTGCGTGGTCTGGAAGGCAAGGCTGCCCGCATCAAGGAAGATCTGGCCGCCGCTGCGCAGGCCAAGGCCGCTCGCCAGGCTGCTGCCAAGGCCGAGTGAGCCACATTGGCGGGCCTGTCCCGCCACTGCCAAACAGCCGCCTTCGGGCGGCTGTTTGCGTTTGTGGGAATGGTTTTTGGGAATGCCTGTCCGGTTGCGGCATCCACGCATGATGCACACTGCGCCTTGCGGGAATTCTTCAGCAACCCCGTGTTCTCGATCGCGGGTGGTCGAGATACGGAGGCTGGCTACCCCGATCCCATGACGGTTCCAAGCGCATGCGCCCGGGATGGCTACGGAGCCGGCGGTACGCCTGCCGCCAACGTAACTAACGCTGCGGTGTCCGCGGTACTTGCTGCGCGCCTGGTGCGTCGGTGAGCGGGGCCGGGTCGGCGACCGGTGAGGCCGGATGCGCGGGCACTTCCGCTGCAGCCGCAAGCTCCGACGGATGCGCGGGTGCGGTCAGCATGCGCGCCTTGCGCCAGCCGCCCCAGCGGTAATACGCCAGCGACAGCAGCATCGAACAGGCCGAACTGATCGGAAAGCTCCACCACACCGCATCGGCGCCCAGATGCGGCAACAGCGCGTTGGCCAACGGCACGCGCACGCCCCACAGCGAAAACGCCAGGATCAACAACGGCGGAATCACCGCACCGGTGGCGCGTACCACGCCCGAGACCACGAAGCTGACACCGAACAGCAGGAACGACCAGATCGCGATGTGGTTGAGGTGCCGCGCAACCTCCAGCGTGGCGCTGCCTTCGGGCAGGAACAGGGCCAGGGTCCAGCGATCGAACAGGATCAGCAGCACGATCAGCAGGCCCGTCATTAGGAAATTGGCGGCGATGCCGGTACGTGCGACCGCATCCACGCGTGGCCACAGGCCGGCGCCCACATTCTGCGCGGCCATCGACGAACAAGCGGCGCCCACCGCCATGGCCGGCATCTGCACATAGTTCCATAGCTGCAATCCTGCGCCGAATGCCGCAGCGGTTTCGGTGCCGAAGCCATTGACCAGCGACAACATGGCGATCATCGACAGCGAGATCATCACCATCTGCAGGCCCATCGGCACGCCTTTGACGATCAACGCGCGCAGGATGGCTGGGTCGATGCGAAACAGGCGCAAGTCGCTCCGGCCCAGCCACAAGACATGGCGTTTGTTGCGCAGATACACCAGCAACCCGGCCAGTGCGACGACCTGCGCGATCAACGTGGCCCAGGCCGCACCGGCAATGCCCAATGCCGGAAACGGGCCGATGCCGAACAACAGCAGCGGGTTGAACACGATATCCAGCAGCACCGACAGCAACAGGAAACGGAACGGCGTGCGCGCATCGCCGGTGCCGCGCAAGGCCGCCGACAGGAAGGCGAACAGATACAGCGTGGGCATCGCCAGGAAGATCACCCGCAGATAGTCTTCGGCCAGCGTTTGCGAGGCGGCGGGCGTGCCCATGGCGGTCAGCAGATGCGGCGCCAGGTACCAGCCGAGCACGGCAATCACGGCCGACAGCCCGCCGAAGAAGCTTGCGCTGGTGCCCATCACTTTGCGCGCTTGGGCGATATCGCGTGCGCCCATCGCCTGGCCGATCAGGATGGTCGAGGCCATGCCGATGCCGAACACCGAGCCGATCAGGAAGAACATGATGCTGTTGGCATTGGCCGCCGCGGTCAGCGCTTCTTCGCCGAGATAGCGACCGATCCAGATCGCGTTGATCGAGCCGTTGAGCGACTGGGCGATGTTGCCGGCCATGATCGGCAGCGCGAACAACAGCAGGTTCTTGCCGATCGGGCCTTCGGTCAGGACAGCGGATTTGGGCATCGCAGTCGTATCGTCGCGCAGAAGGTGCGCACACTAGCATTGCCTAGGTGAGCCCGGATGCAGCGCACTTGCGGCGAGGCGGCGAGGCGGCGTGGGGCGCGCTGATCGTGGAGCACGCTGCGCATTTTGTCTGGCGGCGGCATGCGAAGTTGCCGCAGGCTTGCGCCCGCATAGGCAACGCGGCAGGTGCAGCCTGGCGAGGATGGGGGAGTGCGCGTCGGCTGGGGCGCAGCCAGGTCGGACGTGTTCGACAGTTGGCCTGCTGATGCGCCGATCGATCGCTGCATCGCGATTGGATTCCTATTGGTGCGCGCGTTCGTCTAAGACCCGAATGCAGGATCGCTGTGCGGCCCAAGGCAGCGAGGACGCAAAGCCCACTATGCTGTCGCGATGGTGATCCGTGCGACCCGTTTGCTGCATCTGCTCGACGCCCTGCGCGGACGGCGTCGGCCCGTGGCCGGTGCGCAGCTCGCCACTGCGCTGGGCGTCAGCCTGCGTACGCTGTATCGCGATATCGCCACCTTGCGCGCGCAGGGCGCCGACATCCTCGGCGATCCCGGCGTCGGCTATGTGTTGCGTCCAGGCTTCCTGCTGCCGGCACTGAATTTCACCGAGGACGAACTGGAGGCCTTGACCCTGGGCGCGCGCTGGGTGGCGCGCCAGGCCGATCCGGAACTAGCGCAGGCGGCGCAGCGTGCGGTAGCGCGCATCACCGCCACGCTGCCCGGCAACCTGCGCGCATCGATCGAGACCAGCGGGCTGCTGGTGCCTGCGGCCGATGCCGCGCAACCGCCCGCACCGTGGCTGCCGATCCTGCGTCGCGGCATCCGGCTCGAACACGTGCTGCGGATGGACTATGCCGATGCCGAAGGCGCTGCCTCGCAACGGCGGGTCTGGCCGTTCGCGATGGCCTTTCTCGGCGGCTACGGCATGATCGCCGCGTGGTGCGAACTGCGCGGCGATTTCCGCCATTTCCGCGCCGACCGGGTGCTGGCCCTGGCCGACGATGGCGAACGCTATTCCTCGCGCCGGCATCTGCTGATCAAGCGCTGGCGCGCGGCGACCGGCTACGGAGCCGACTGCTGACAGCACCTGTCAGCAGGGCAGGACCAGACTGCAGGCTGTCCACCAGGAAAGTCTGCCCATGTCCACCGAGATCGTGCTCTACACCCACCCGTTGTCACGCGGCCGTGTCGCCCGCTGGATGCTGGAGGAAACCGGCCTGCCGTACCAGGCGGTCATCCTCGACTACGGCACCACGATGAAGGCGCCGGACTATCTGGCGATCAACCCGATGGGCAAGGTGCCGGCGCTGCGCCATGGCGAGGCGGTCGTCACCGAAAACGCGGCGATCTGTGCCTACCTGGCCGACCTGGTGCCGGAGCGGCACCTGGCGCCGCCGCCGGGATCGCCGGCGCGCGCCGATTATTACCGCTGGCTGTTTTTCCTGGCCGGCCCAGTGGAGGCGCTGCTGACCGCGAAGGAAAGCGGCGTGCTGGCACCGGCACGCAGCGCCGGCTACGGCCACGAAGCGGACGTTCTGCAGGCCCTGGAACAGGCCATCGCGGGCCGCGAATACCTGGCCGGCGCGTGCTTCAGCGCGGCCGACCTGTACATGGCGGCGGTGGTGGGTTTCTACACGCGTACCGGCATGCTGGAGCCGCGGCCTGCGTTTACTGCCTTCGCGCAACGGCATGCCGCCCGACCTGCGGCACTGCGTGCCAACGCTGCCGACGATGCGTTGATTGCGGCGCATCCGAACCCGGACATGCCGCGCACCGTGGACACGACGAACACCTAGCGGCGGCGACGGTCCGCTGGCGGTGGTGCCCTGCGGTGCGGACCAGGCCGCACCTGGTTCTGCCCGCTTGAGTTCCGCAGTCGTTGCCCAAACATCGGGTGTGGCGCACACCATCGTCGCCGAAGGCGCCGGCAAGCGAGCCGGCGTTTGCGCAAGATCGCAGCGCTTGCACGCATGCAAGGCGTGCTGCGCTAGCCAACGCACGACACGAGACCGCGAGACGAATGAATCTAGAGCTGGAACGGGCGATGACGGTCAGGCTGGATGTCTGGCTGTGGGCAGCGCGCTTTTTCAAGACGCGTAGCCTGGCCAAGAATGCAGTGGAGACCGGCAAGGTCGACGTGGCCGGTCAGCGTCCCAAGCCGTCGCGTGCGCTGCGCAGCGGCGAACGACTGCGTATCGACCGCGGCGGCGAAATCTTCGAGATCACCGTTGCCGCGCTCAGCGATGTGCGCGGCCCGGCCCCGGTCGCACAGGCGCTCTACATCGAAACCGACAGTTCGCGCGAGGCCCGCGCGCAATGGCGCCTGCAGCGCGCTGCCGAGCGCACCGGCTACCGTGCGCCCGAGGGTAAACCGGACAAGCGTGCGCGCCGCCTGATCACGGCATTGGGCGATATCGACGCGTTGTAGCGCGCTGTCGGCACAGGCTGTCATGCAATCGACCCGCAAATGCAAACGCCCCGGCGATTCGGGGCGTTTGCATTAGGTGGAACACGCACCTGGGTGTTGGCAGGTGCGTGTGAGTGAGCACGCTTAGGCCAGATCGAAACGATCCAGCTGCATCACCTTGGTCCAGGCGGCAACGAAGTCGTGCACGAACTTCTCCTGCGCATCGGCGCTGGCGTAGACCTCGGCCACCGCACGCAGGATGGAGTTGGAGCCGAACACCAGGTCCACGCGCGTGCCGGTCCAGCGAAGTTCGCCGGTGCTGCGGTCGCGGCCTTCGTACTCGTCCTTCGCCTCCGAGGTGGCCTTCCACTCGGTGCGCATGTCGAGCAGGTTGGCGAGGAAGTCATTGCTCAACACACCGGGACGGCTGGTGAACACACCATGCTTCGAGTCGCCGACATTGGCGCCCAGCACGCGCAGGCCGCCGACCAGCACGGTCAGCTCCGGCGCGGTGAGGGTGAGCAGCTGGGCCTTGTCGATCAGCAGCGCTTCGGCCGGCACTGCGTAGCGACGCTTGGCGAAGTTGCGGAAGCCATCGGCCACCGGTTCGAGCACGGCGAAGGATTCCACATCGGTCTGTTGCTGCGACGCATCGGTACGGCCGGGTGCGAACGGCACGGTGACCTGGTGGCCGGCGGCTTGCGCTGCATGTTCCACTGCGGCGTTACCGGCCAGCACGATCAGGTCGGCCAGCGAGATCTTCTTGCCACCCGATTGCGCAGCGTTGAAGTCGGCCTGGATGCGTTCCAGCGTCGCGAGCACCTTGGCCAGTTGCTCGGGCTGATTGGCCTGCCAATCCTTCTGCGGGGCCAGGCGGATGCGCGCACCGTTGGCGCCGCCACGCTTGTCCGAGCCGCGGAACGTGGAGGCCGACGCCCACGCAGTGGACACCAGGTGCGCCACGCTCAGGCCCGAGGCCAGAATGGTCTGCTTGAGCGCGGCGGCGTCCTGCGCATCGACCAGTGGGTGATCGACCGCCGGCACCGGGTCCTGCCACACCAACTCTTCAGCAGGCACGTCAGCGCCCAGGTAGCGCGAGCGCGGGCCCATGTCGCGGTGGGTGAGCTTGAACCAGGCGCGTGCGAAGGCATCGGCGAATTGTTCGGGATGCTGCTGGAAACGCCGCGAGATGGCTTCGTACGCCGGGTCGAAGCGCAGCGCCAGATCGGTGGTCAGCATCGTCGGGCGATGCTTCCTGGAGGCGTCGTGCGCGTCGGGAATGATGGCGTCGGCGTTCTTGGCCACCCACTGATGCGCGCCGGCCGGGCTCTTGCTCAGCTCCCACTCGAAACCGAACAGATGGTCGAAGTAATCGTTGCTCCACTGCGCCGGCGTGGTGGTCCAGGTGACTTCCAGGCCGCTGGTGATGGTGTCGGCGCCCTTGCCGCTTCCATAGCGGTTGTGCCAGCCCAAGCCCTGGCTTTCCAGCTCGCCGGCTTCGGGTTCGGCACCCACGTTGTCGGCCGGGCCGGCACCGTGGGTCTTGCCGAAGGTGTGGCCGCCGGCGATCAGCGCCACGGTCTCTTCATCGTTCATGGCCATGCGCGCGAAGGTGTCGCGGATGTCGCGCGCGGAGGCGATCGGGTCGGGGTTGCCGTCCGGGCCTTCCGGATTGACGTAGATCAGGCCCATCTGCACGGCGGCCAGCGGGTTTTCCAGGTCGCGGGTATGCGGCACCTGGCTGTCGTCGTCCTTCACCAGCACCCCGTGCGCTTCGTCCACGCCCGGCGAACCGCGCGAGTAGCGGTCGTCGCCACCCAGCCACTTGGTTTCACGACCCCAGTACAGGTCCTGATCCGGCTCCCAGGTGTCTTCGCGGCCACCGGCAAAACCGAAGGTCTTCAAGCCCATCGATTCCAGCGCGACGTTGCCGGTGAGAATCATCAGGTCGGCCCAGGAAATGGCCTGGCCGTACTTTTGCTTGATCGGCCACAGCAGGCGACGCGCCTTGTCCAGGCTGACGTTGTCCGGCCAGCTGTTGAGCGGGGCGAAGCGTTGCTGCCCACGTCCGCCACCGCCACGTCCGTCGCCGATGCGATAGGTGCCGGCGCTATGCCAGGCCATGCGCACGAACAGCGGGCCGTAATGGCCGAAGTCGGCCGGCCACCAGTCCTGCGAATCGGTCATCAACGCATGCAGATCCCGCTTGAGCGCCTGCAGGTCCAGGCGCTTGAATGCGTCGGCATAGTTGAACGACTGGCCCAGCGGGTTGGATTTGCTCGAATGCTGGCTGAGCAGATCCACGCGCAGCTGCTTGGGCCACCAATCGCGATTGGTGGTTCCGGTACCGACGACGGCGTGGTTGAACGGGCACTTTGCTTCGGTGGTCATGGCAATACCTGTGTGCGGGAGCACTTGGGGAGCTGCGTGCCGAAGGTTGCAGACACGTGCTGTTGGAGTCGAAGTGGCGGACGGGGCTTAAGGCTGGGTCATCGGGATTGCGGGAAGGTACGAGCGATACCGGTCTGACGTGGCCGCCGCGTTCGTCGATGCTAGCGCCTGCCCGGAAGGCCCGGAACAGGTCGACCGGGAGCGGACGGAGATCGCAAGGACACGCATCAGGCGGACTCATCACGGTGGCGTCCGGACACGATAAGGAGCATCGATCATTTGGTGAATTCGAATTATTCAACCATATCGATAGCGTGCCACTATGGATAGCACGCCGGTGCCCGACCGGCGTGCTGCACGCCCATTGCATGGGGGTTGCAGGCCGTCATCCGCATCTGCAACAGAGGACGCCGCCCGGTTGGCCTGCTGGCTCAGCGTTTGCCGAACAGGCTGCCGCCCAGCTTCATGACGTCGCCCAGGCCCAGCTGCCCGTCGCCGTCCTGGTCCAGCACGCTGGTCAGTAACCCGCCGGCGCCGGGATGGCTGCGCACCTGCTGATGTTCCTGTGCCAGCGCAGGCCCGAGCTGGCTGCTGGCTGTGGCATCGTCGCCCAGAAAGCGCTTGGCCAGATATGCCATCACGATCGGGGCAAGCAACTGCAACAGCTGACTGGCCTTGCTGGTCTCCAGCCCGGTGGCCTGGCCCAGGCCGGCAGCGGCCTGCGCCGCCTTGTCGCCGAACAGATGGCCGACGATGCCGGCACCGTTGCCCTGCGCACCGGTGGCCGAGCCGCCCAACAACGAGCCGAGCAAGCTGCCCAGGTCCGGGCTGGCGGCATGGTCGCGTTGCAGTGCGCCCAGCAACGCGTCGGTGCCACCGGCCTGCTGGCTATTGCGGCCCAGCGCACCCATCAGCAACGGCAGCGCGGCCTGCACTGCCGACTGCGCCTGCTCAGGCGCAATGCCCAGGCGGCCGGCGAGTTGCTGCAGCTGCGGGCCCTGCAATTGCGCGGCAAGTTGATCGGTCAACGAAGCGGACATGGTCATCGAAAGGTTTCCTGTCTGGCGAAGCGTTGCGGCAGGGTGCGCCCGTCGCGCCGACAGATCAATCCGGCGGCAAGCACACGCCGCGCGTTACGCACGGCGCGATGCAGGACATCGCAATCACGCAACCATGCCTCGACGGCTTCCAAATTCTGCTAACAAACCTCCGCAAAACAGCATCAAGCCGATCACCAATTCCCGCATGGCAAAGCATCCGCACGCGCAGCAAACGTCAGCCATGCAGCCCCGCTCCTACGAATCCCAAATCCCGACTCCCCAATCCCGGCACCTCAAAGCAACGCCTTCAACCGATACAGCGCCTCCAGCGCCTGCTTGGGAGTGAGCTCATCCGGGTCCAGCGCCTGCAAGGCTTCCTGTGCAGCGGAGGAGGGTGCGGTGAACAGCCCGAACTGTTGTGGCGCATCCAGCGCGGTGGGCGCCATCTGCGCGCTGTGGCTTTCGCCGCCGCGTTGTTCCAGTTCCACCAGCCGCCGCCGCGCCTGCGTGACCGCCGCCTTGGGCAGGCCGGCCAGCGCCGCCACCTGCAGGCCGAAACTGCGATTGGCCGGGCCATCTTTCACTGCATGCATGAACACCAGGCGCTCGCCGTGTTCGACCGCATCCAGATGCACGTTGGCGATGCCGCTGGCGCCACCGGCATGCGATTCGTCGGCCAGTGCGGTGAGCTCGAAATAATGCGTGGCAAACAGCGTGTAGCAGCGGTTGGTATGCGCCAGATGGCGCGCGACGGCATCGGCCAGTGCCAGGCCATCGTAGGTGGAGGTGCCGCGGCCGATCTCGTCCATCAGCACCAACGATTGCGGCGTGGCGTGATGCAGGATGTAGCTGGTTTCGGCCATTTCCACCATGAAGGTGGATTGCCCGCGCGCCAGGTCGTCGCCGGCGCCGATGCGGGTGAGAATGCGGTCGATCGGCCCGATCACCGCACGGCTGGCCGGCACATAGCTGCCGATATGCGCCAACAACACGATCAGCGCGTTCTGCCGCATGTAGGTCGATTTACCGCCCATGTTCGGGCCGGTGATCACCAGCATGCGGCGATCGCTGTGCAGGTCCAGATCGTTGGGCTCGAATGGTTGCTCGCGTACCGCCTCCACGACCGGGTGACGGCCGCGCTCGATGCGCAGGCACGGCGCATGAGCGAGTTCCGGCTGCGACCAATCCAGCGCCTGCGCGCGTTCTGCAAAGCCGGCCAGGACATCCAGTTCGCTCAAGGCACCCGCGCAGCGCTTGAGACCTTCCAGCTCGGTGCCGAGTGCGTCGAGCAGACCTTCGTACAGCAGTTTTTCGCGCGATAGCGAACGCTCGCGCGCGGACAGCACCTTGTCTTCGAAACTCTTGAGTTCTTCGGTGATGTAGCGTTCGGCGTTGGTCAACGTCTGCCGGCGGCTGTAATGCAACGGGGCTTTCTCGGCCTGGCCCTTGCTGATCTCGATGTAGTAGCCGTGCACGCGGTTGTAGCCGACCTTGAGCGTGGCGATGCCGCTGCTGGCGCGCTCGCGTTGTTCCAGGTCGATCAGGAATTGATCTGCATTGGTGGATAGGCGGCGCAACTCATCCAGCTCGGCGTCGTAGCCGGTGGCGATGACGCCGCCGTCGCTGAGCTTGAGCGGCGGCGTCTCGGCCACTGCGCTGATCAACAGATGCGCGGTGGCATCGTGCTCGCCGAGTTCGGCATGCAGCGTCTGCAGGCGCGGCGAATCCAACGGTGCCAGGATCGTGCGCACCTTCGGCAACAGCGCCAGGCCATCGCGCAAGGTGGAAAAATCGCGCGGCCGCGCCGAGCGCAGCGCTACGCGGGTGAGGATGCGTTCCAGATCGCCGAGCGCACGGAAGGCTTCGCGCAGATCGGCATCGGCACCTGCATCGATCAGCGTGCCGACCGCATGGTGGCGCTGCAACAGCACATCGCGCAGGCGCAGCGGACGGTGCAGCCAGCGCCGTAGCAGACGCCCACCCATCGGCGTGACGGTGCTGTCCAGCACGCCGAGCAAGGTGTTGCGCGTATCGCCATCCACACGCGTGTCCAGCTCCAGATGCCGGCGCGTGGCCGCGTTCATCGAGATGGCCTCGCTGGCCACTTCCATCGCGATCGAGGTCAGATGCGGCAGGCGCTGTTTCTGGGTCTCTTCGACATAGCCCAGCAGCGCGCCGGCGGCGGCCGTGGCACAGGGTTTGTCGTCGATGCCGAAGCCGGACAGATCGTGCAGTTTGAAGAACGCCAGCAGCTGTCGGCGCCCGCTGTCGGCATCGAACAACCACGGCGGCCGGCGCCGCACGCCGATGCGTCCGCGCAGGAAGTCCGGCCAGTTGTCTTCGTCGGGCACCAACAGCTCGGCCGGTTCCAGGCGCGCGATTTCCGCTTCCAGCGCATCGACGCTGTCCACTTCGTTGACCAAGAAGCGCCCGCCGGCCAAATCGGCCCAGGCCAGGCCGTAGCCGTGTTTACTGCGCGAAATGGCCATCAACAAGGTGTCGCGACGTTCGTCCAGCAGCGCCTCGTCGGTGACCGTGCCCGGCGTGACGATGCGCACCACCTTGCGCTCGACCAGCCCCTTGGCCAGCGCCGGATCGCCGATCTGCTCGCAGATCGCCACCGACTCGCCCAGTGCCACCAAGCGCGCCAGATAGCCTTCATACGCATGCACCGGCACCCCGGCCATGGGAATCGGCGCACCGCCGGAGCTACCGCGCTGGGTCAGGGTGATGTCGAGCAGCCGCGCGGCCTTGCGCGCGTCGTCGTAGAACAGCTCGTAGAAATCGCCCATGCGGAAGAACAGCAGCAGGTCGGGGTAATCCGATTTGGCTGCGAAGAATTGCTTCATCAGCGGCGTGTGCTCGGGAGTACACGTGCTGGGCTTGGAGGTGTCTTTAGCGTTGGAGCTTTGCAAGAAGGTCTTCCAGAATCGGGGCGAGTTGGCGCAAACACGATGGGGGGACACTGCGCGAGTGACGCTGCGATGGTGCCCGCCCTCTCGGCGCTGCGGCGGCCGTGGGGCCATCAGCCTGCGAGCCGTCAGTTTAGCCGAGTAGTGGCCAGATCCTGGACTCTCGTTGGCGGCCTGGCGCCCGCATCCCTGGGGCGCAACGCGGTCTCGGTCGGTTCATCCGCGTGGCATTCAGAGCTTCTGCCTCCGGGCGCTGTACGGGCTTCCCTGTCGACGCGCCCCCGCGCTGCGAACATCGTTGGACGGCCCGTCGTTAAAGGAATGCGAGCCCGTCCTTGCTGCAGATCCGCTGGTGCGGACGCGATGACCAACCGTTGTCGCGACGCATGCAACTGCCGCCCGGCAGAAAAGGCGACGAGACCGCACGCGGAAGCTCCACGCCCGCGCGATGCGGCGCGTGCGAAGACAGGCGCAATGGCAATGCCCCGAGATGTGGGCGCCGGCGAAGGACTCGCTTGAGTGCCTTGACCCGACCGCCGCTGTGAACGGATACGGACGATGACGCAATCGCGTTCGACCTGACACGCTGCACGCGGCTGCATGTCATGGACAGGCACGGCCAGTGCGGCACGACGTCGGCGACATGGCTTATGCGCCCGGTTGCTGCCAACTGATCGGACGCCCCGCAAGCGTGCCGCTTCACCGACGCCAGCGTGCGGCCACGCCGCGGCCGATGGGTAGCTGGCGGGCTGGTTGCTATTGGGGGCCAAGGCGGTGACTTGCCAGGTCGCGATACCGATGCGTACACGCCCGCCGCATCGGTCAGGCAGCGGCGATGTCGCCGCTTGCGACGCCGTTTCGTAGCGTGCGTCTGGCTATTGCATGGAGAGACGGCGAAACCCTCGACGACTTCGTTAGTAGTAAACAGGCGTAACAGCTATCAGATCATCGTCGGAATGCGATTTGGTGACGCGCAGCGCTTGCTTCGCGATGGGAAAGGATTTTTGTAATGGCCTGTGTGATCGCGATCAATCGCGGATTGTGAAAAAACATGCTCCGTGCTGGATTCCGAAAAACTGGTTGCCTTTCCATGATTGAAATTCCGGGCGCAATTGTGCGGTTTCGATAATAAAAAACATCTGGCGTTTGTCGCGGCGTCACAAGACTCTTTTGCAGCAACTACGCATACCGGCGCGATCGATGGGCATAGATTTGCGCTCTGGGAATTGACTGATTTCTCAAAAGGCTTGTCGACCGAACGCGCGCGAGCTGCCGCTCTCCAATGCCATTGGTTCCAGGTTTTGCGTTCGGTTGCAGCGTGATGTACGGATGCCTGCATGCAGTGGTTCCATCCAATCAAGAGGCGCTAGTTCATGTTGAAAAAACTGCATCACGTCGGATACCGCTGCAGGGACGCCAGCGAGACCGTTGCGTTCTATACGCAGGTTATCGGCTTGAAGTTTGCCGCTGCCATGATCGATCACGTGCCATCGAGTGGGGCACGGCCGATCAACAACAATATTTTCTTCGAAATGGAAGACGGCAGTTACATCTGCTTCTTCGACATCCTGGGAAGCGACGATGCAATGGTGCCGGTTGCCGATGACTGGGCGCAGCATCTGGCGCTGGAGGTAAGCGATGAGACGCGTGCCGAACTGATCGCATCCAGGCTGCGCGCACACGGCACTCAGGTCGAGGGACCGGTGATCCATGACGTGGCCGGTGACGATACCCATGCCGAGCTCGCGCGTTCCTGGTACTTCCAGGATCCCAACGGACATCGACTGGAACTGCTGGTCAAGCCGGCCATTGCCCAGACCGGCATCTGGAGCGACTTGCATAAAAATGCCTACGCCAATCTTGCCAGGTGGGAGCGTTTGAAGAGGAGCGCCGCAGCATGAGCGCCCTGCATTCACTCAGCGGCCAGCAGGCACTTCCGAGCGCGCCGCGGTGCAAGTGACCGGAGCCGAGCGTGGCGCAATGAACTACTGGGACTACATCAAGGTGGAGCAACTATTGGCGCTGCAGGGCGGGCTGGGAGACGACGAAACGGCCGTCGGCAACGACGAGGCGCTGTTCATCGCAGTGCACCAGATCTACGAGTTGTGGTTCAAGCTCATCCTGCGTGAGCTCGGCTCGACACGCGACTTGCTGCAGGAACTGCAGCCGGACGACGAACGTATCGTCACCGCCGTTCGCTCGCTGGGCCGTGCAACGGCGGTGTTCGAGCAGGCCAATCTGCATTTCAAGCTGATGGAGACCATGACGGCGCGCGATTTTCTGGAGTTCCGCGGCCGTCTGGCGCCTGCCAGCGGCTTCCAGTCCGCTCAGCTGCGCGAGATCGAGGTGTTGCTGGGTCTGGAGGATTCCGACCGTCTTGCCACCGGGCAGGGCTACTCGTTCAAGGATGCCCTCAGGCTGCCCGATGGCGCCCTTTCGGCATCGGCGCGCCGTCTCGAAGCGCGGATCGCAGGTGGTCCCAGTCTCAAACAATGCCTGTACGCGTGGTTGGAACGTCTGCCGATCGCTGGATCGACCGATCCGGCGGTCGCCGAGCGGTTTGCGCAGCGCTATCTCGATGCCCTGCGTGCTGAAGGCCGCTGGCGCCTGAAGTTGGCGCAGGACAACGGGACGCCGCCGCAGGCCATCGATCAGCAACGCTCGCGATTGGCACTTGAAGACGCGCGTGCAGCGGCCTTCCTGCGTGCAGAGGAAGATCCGCCGGCACCGGCACACGTGCGTGCGCAACGCCGTGCGGTGCGCACGGCCATGATCTTCGTGGAAAGCTATCGCGAGCTGCCGCAGATGGCCTGGCCACGCGAGCTACTTGAAGGCGTGATCGCGCTGGAACAGGCCATGCTGATCTGGCGCCAGCGGCATGCGCGGATGGTGGAGCGCTTCATCGGTCACCGTGCAGGTACCGGTGGATCGCCCGGGGTCGCTTACCTGGACCAGACCGCGCTGCAGTATCGCGTGTTCTCCGACCTGTGGACCGTGCGTTCGCTGCTGTTGCGCAAGGACTGCCTACCGTCGCTGGATGCTGTCCGGCATGGCGAGGACGTCACCCAATGAGAGGCAAGCACATTGCCGTGCTGGGCGGCAGTATCGCGGGGTTGACGAGCGCGCTGGCGTTCGCGCGCAGTGGTGCCAGGGTGACATTGATCGAGCGGGACGCGGTTGATGCAGCGCTTCCTTCGGGTGCTGCCGGTGGTGGGTCGGTCGATCATGGGTGGCGCAAGGGGGTGCCGCATGCCAGACATACGCACGCGCTGGCCGCGCTCGGGCGGCGGACGCTACGAGAGCGTGCGCCGGACGTGTGGAGCGCATTGATCGCCGCAGGCGCCATCGAAATGCCCTTCGGTGCGCAGTTGCAGGGCCTTGCCGCCACACCGCGTTGCGACGATCCGGACCTGTTCGGGTTGTCGGTGCGTCGGGCCTTCGTCGAGACGGTGTTGCGGCCGATCGTGCTGGCCGAGCCAAACGTCACCGTGCTCGCGCAGACCGCGGTAAGCGGGCTGCTTGTTGGAGGGGAGGGGATTGCGATGGTGCACGGCGTGCAGACCGGCAACGGCGAGGTACGCGCGGATCTGACCATCGATGCGCTTGGCCGCGGGTCCGCGCTTTGCAAGTGGCTGCGCACGGCAGGTGCTGCACCCCCCTCGGAATCAGTTGAGAACTGCGGGCTTGCCTACTACACCCGCTGGTACCACCTGATCCGTCGGCCAACGGTTCGGCTTGACGCAGGGTTCTCCGCAGGCGGGTATGCCGCCACAAGCGGGTGCATCGTCTGTCCTGCGGACAATGGCTACGCGTCGATCACCCTGATGGTGCCGCAGGGCGACAAGGCGCTGCATGCGTTCGATGCGCCGGAGCTGTTCACCGCTGCGGCGCGGCAACACGTCGGCATCGCAGCGTGGCTGCAGCCTGGCGTCTGCGAGCCGGTATCGGACGTGCTGCGCTGGCCTGTCTGCGAGAACCGCTTCCGACACTTCATGGTCGATGGGCAGCCGGTGGTGCTGGGTGTGGTCGCCGTTGGCGATGCGTTGTGCACGACCAATCCCACTTATACCCGCGGCATGTCGTTGGCGATGCGTCATGCGTTCGCGCTTGCCGATCTAGTGCAGCAAGACGGCTTGGACGATCCGCATCGCTTCGCGGCGCAGGCCGATGCTCTCGTACAACAGTGGATTCGGCCATGGCACGACGACAGCGTCATGCAGGACCGTACGCGCAGCGCGCTGTGGGCCGGTACGCCATCCCCGCCGCCGCAGGGGCAGATCACGCTGCAGCACATCTCCGCCGCCGCGCGCCATGACGCAGTGGTCTGGCAGGCACTGGCGCGCCGGACAGGGATGCTGGACCCGCCCGATGCGATCTTTGCGCGGGCCGATGTGCTGGCGCGCGTGCGCGCATTGGGCGTGCAGCCCATGCCGCCATCGCAACCTGGCCGAGACGCACTGCTACAGCTCATCGACCGGCACCGCTCCGCCAACTGTGTCCACCCGCCTGCCTGATGACCGGGTCACCTGGAGTTCTTCATGCAACAAGCAACCTGGGGTCTGGACCGCAGTCCAAGCCCGTTTCGGAGCTACTTTGCGTTGGATCCCGACGTGCGCTGTCTCAATCACGGCATGTTGGGCGCCTGTCCTGTCATGGTCCTGCAACGGCAAGCCGAGCTGCGCGCGCGCATGGAACGTCAACCCGCGGCGTTTGTCCTGCGCGAACTTCCGCTGTTGCTGGACGAGGCTCGTCAGGCCCTGTGCGAGGTGATCGGCGCCGATCCCGAGGATCTGGCTCTTGTCCCCAATGTCACCACTGCGTTGAGCGCGGTGCTGCGCTCGCGTGTCTTCGTGCCGGGCGATGAGATCCTCACTACCGATCACGCCTATCTGTCCTGTGCCAATCTGCTGGATTTCATTGCGCGTTCCACCGGGGCGGGGGTGGTGGTGGCCAGGGTACAGGTGCCTGTCAGTCATCCCGATGAGATCCTCGATGCGGTGCTCGATCGCGTGACCACGCGGACACGCTTGGCGGTGCTGGACCATGTCAGCAGCCCGACCGCCATCGTGTTCCCGATCGCAGCATTGGTGCAGCGCCTGGACGCGATGGGGGTCGACACGCTGGTGGACGGTGCGCATGCACCGGGCATGCTGGCGCTAGATCTTCGCGCCATTGGGGCGGCCTACTACGCAGGGGATTGCCACAAATGGCTGTGCAGCCCGCGCGGCGCGGGTTTCCTGCATGTACGAAGCGATCGCCAGCAGGGCCTGCATCCGGCAGTGATCAGTCGCGGCTACGGCGATACGGCGACACGTAGGCCGCGTCTGCATCTCGAGTTCGACTGGCTGGGCACTTCGGATCCGACCGCGCTGCTTTGCATTCCCGCCGCGCTGCAGTTTCTGGCCGGCCTGCTGCCTGGCGGCTTGGACGCCCTGTACACACGCAACCATGCATTGGCCACCAGCGCAGCTGCGCGTCTTGCACAGTCGTTGCCGTTGATACGCGTGGCCCCGGATACGATGGTGGGCAGCATGGTGGCGTTGCTGATGGAATGCCAAGCTCCGACGATCACCGCCGCCCAACTGCAGGATCGGCTGTACGACGCCCACGCGATCGATGTCGCAGTAGCCGCCTGGGCAATGCCATCGGGGCAGTTGGTCCGGCTATCGGCGCAGGTCTACAACGCCCTGGACGACTATGCCCGGCTGGGGGAGGCATTGGCTCACTGCCTTGCGGCACCAAGCGATGCCCAGACGCAAGGAGTGCTGGCATGAGCATTCCCGACTTCGAGAACAAGCATGTCGTGATCACCGGTGGCGCAGGCGGGATCGGTATCGAGCTGATCAAGGTCTTTGCGCATGCGGGGTGCAAGGTGACCTTTACCTACCGGCCGGGCGAAGACAGTCGCTTGCGCGCAGGCGCGCTGGTAGCGGCGATCGGTGCCGACCGGGTGGTTGCACGCGTTCTGGATGTTGGCGATCGCGACAGCCACGCACACTTCATGCAGGCCCTGCGCGAGCCTGTCGACATCGTCATCCATAATGCAGGTGTCGGCACCAAGACCGTGGAGCGCGCAGCGGCAAGCCACAAGGAACAGGACGAGGTGTTCTTCCGCGTCAATACGCTCGGGCCGTTGTGGTTGAGCGAAGATCTGATTCCCGGCATGCAGGCGCGCGGGCACGGGAAGATCCTGTTTATGAGTTCGGTGGATGGCGGCATCACACATTTCCCACGCTTCCGTGCCGCCGACGGCATGAGCAAGGCGGCGGTGGCGTTTCTGGGCCGGCAACTGGCTGCGACGTACGCGTGTACCGGCATCGATGTCTTTACCGTCTGTCCAGGCGCGACCGATACGCCGATGTTCCAGGCCAGTACCTTGAACGCGCTGTCGACCGAGCAACGACGGGTGCTCGAAGCCTCGCTGCCGGGGGGACGGTTGATTCATCCACGCGAGATCGCCGATCTCTGCTTCTACCTCTGTCGCGAGGAGGCGCGCATCCTGCGTGGCGCCGTCATCGATGCATCGCTTGGCCTGGGTGTCTGCCCGGCCGTCATGGGATAAGGACCGCACGCATGCCTGTACCGTCGAACAGTTTTTGGGAGCAATGGCTCACCGCGCATCGTGCCAAGCCCGAGGCCTGCGTGACCTACTCGTTGTCGCCCCCGCCGCCGTTGCAGCCGTTCCTGTCGCAACTGGATCCAGCGTCGTCGCTGGACTGGACGGGTGAGGATTACCAAGGCTTGCCCAGCTTGCGCGAGCGGGTGCTTGAGCAGTACGGCTACCGTCCGAGCTGCGATGTGGACGATGTGCTGATCACCGCCGGTGCGCAGGAGGCCAACTATCTGGCGCTGACGCAACTGTTGCGTGCGGACGACGAATTCATCATCGACGCACCGGGCTGGCAGCAGCCACTCGTACTTGCCGAGCAGATCGGTGCGGTCGCCAAGCGGGTGCACCGGACGGAAGCATCTGGCTGGGAGCTGGACATCGCGCAGCTCGAATCGCTGGTGACGCAGAAGACCAAACTCATCTTCCTGTGCAACCCGAACAATCCCACCGGGCGGGTGGAAGATGCGCAGACGGTGCAACGCATCATCGCCGCCGCAGACCGGGTCGGTGCGTACATCTTGTCCGACGAGGTCTATCGTGGACTGGAGTGGACCGGGCAGGAGACCCCGCGTATCGCAACGCTGTACGCACGCGGCATCAGTACCGGAAGCGTCTCCAAACTGCTTGGTTTGCAGGGCTTGCGTACCGGGTGGATGGTGACGCGCGACCGCGCGCTACTGAACGCGGCGATGGTGTTGCGCGAGAACACCAGCGAGATCATGAACGTGCTGGGCGAGCGCATTGCCGAGATTGCGCTACGACCGGAATACTTCGGGCCGGCGGTGACGCACTCGCGTGCTGTCGGGCAAGAACGAATCGCGTTGCTGGATCGTTTTGTCTCCGGGCAGCCTGCGTTGACATGGACGCCGCCGCAAGCCGGGCTGCTGGGACTTGCACGCTTGCATTTGCCGATCGGTGCCGATGATTTCAGCAGGCAACTGCTGGCGCCGCCATACAACACGTTCGTGATGTCCGGTGGTGCGTATGCCTGTCCGCAGCATATGCGTCTTGGAGCGGGCGGGGTGTCGCTGCCGGAACTGGAGCTGGGGCTTGCGCGGATGGCGCAGTTATTGGCGGCGATCAGGCAGGACCGGCAGTAGCCCGGCTACGGCGGCGTTCGCGTCTGGCCTGTCAGCGCGCATCAGCGAACGGGTTTTTGATACGCCATGACGTCTTCGGTGCCTGTCGTCCGTTCGACAGTGCGGGCTATGGCGGCTCAGTCCGATTTGGACGACATAACCCATGACACAGCCTGCTGCATGTTCCCGGCCTGCCTGGCGCGGAGATGCCAGTCCGGCTGCTTGCGCAGCCGGCCGTCAGTCGATGCTTGTGTGGTTGGGAAGTGCAACTGGGCGTCGCGGTGAAGCTGTCAGGTGAGTGTGGAGGGAGGAGAATCGCAAAAAATCCCGCACTGGCAAGGCCAGCCCGACGAATGGCAACGCCTCTGGTCGCGCGCTTAGAAATCCTGCCAGTCGGTAGTGTTGCCTGCGACACTCCCTATTGCCGCCTGCCTGGCCGGACGCTTGGCCGCTACTGTGGCGACGTCGTGCTTGGCGGTGGCGACTGGCTTGCGCTTGGGCTGCAGCACGGCGGGCGCAATCGGGCGTATGGCGGCCGGCCGCTCGGCTTGGATCTTGAAGATCGACACCGCCTGGGTGAGTTCGCCGGCCTGTTCTTCCATCGAACGTGCGGCAGCAGTGGCTTCTTCCACCAGCGCGGCGTTTTGCTGGGTGGTTTCGTCCATCTGGGTGACGGTGAGGTTGACCTGTTCGATGCCCGCCGACTGTTCCTGCGAGGCAGCAGAGATCTCGCCCATGATGTCGGTGACGCGCTGCACGCTGGCAACGATTTCCGCCATGGTGGTGCCGGCGGTGTGCACCAGGGTGGAACCTTCTGCCACCCGCTGTACCGAATCGTCGATCAGGCTCTTGATCTCCTTGGCGGCCGCGGTGGAGCGCTGCGCCAGCGTGCGCACTTCGCTGGCCACCACGGCAAAGCCGCGGCCCTGTTCGCCGGCGCGCGCCGCTTCCACCGCGGCGTTAAGCGCCAGGATGTTGGTCTGGAACGAGATGCCGTCGATGACGCTGATGATGTCGGCGATCTTCCTGGACGAGGCCTCGATGCCGCTCATGGTCCCGACGACCTTGCTGACGACGTCGCCACCTTGCGAGGCGACGCCGGCAGCGCCGATCGCCAGTTGATTGGCCTGGCGGGCGTGCTCGGCATTCTGGCGCACGGTGGAAGTGAGTTCTTCCATCGACGCTGCGGTTTCTTCCAGATTGGCAGCCTGCTGTTCGGTGCGCTGCGACAGATCCTGGTTGCCGGCGGCGATTTCACTGGCTGCCGCGTTGATCGACACCGCCGAGTGCTGGATGCGCCCGACGATCTCGGCCAGCTGCGTGGTGGTGGCATTGGCATCGTCGCGCATCTGCGCGAACACGCCCTTGAAGTCGCCGCTCATGCGTGCGGTCAGGTCGCCTGCAGCGATGGATCGCAGCAGCGAGGATAGCGATTGCAGGTTGCCGTCTGCGGTGGACATCAACTGGTTGAGGCTGTCGACCATGATGTGGAAGTCGTACTGGAAGCGGCTGGCATCGCCACGCGCGCTGAAGTCGCCATTGGCGGCGGACTGCGCAAGTTGCTTGATTTCCGCGTTCATCGCCGACAGGTTGGCCTTGACCTCGTTCATGGTCTGCGTAAGCACGGCTTTTTCGCCGGGCAATGCGTCCATGCTCACGCTCAGATCGCCAATGGCATAGCGCCCCATGATGCGGGCGAGCGTGGCCTGCACCTCAAGATGCGAGGCAACCAGCGCGTTGGTGTCCTGTGCCATGCGGCCGTACTCGCCGGGGAACGCATCGGCGTCGATTCGGAAGCTGATCTGTCCCTGGTCATGGCGCTTGGCCATGTCGGTCTGCGCGTGCAGCAACGACTGCAACTGCGTCTGCATGCCGCTCATGGCACGTAGCAGGCGACCGGTTTCATCTCGCGCGTTGGACTGCACCTGGTTGTCCAGTTGGCCCTTGGCAATGGCTTCGGCGGCCTTGGTGGCGCGGGCGAGCGGGTGGGTGAGGCTGCGGGTGATCAGCCAGGCAAGCAGGGCGCTGACGGTGACCACGGCGACGCCGCCGAGAAACAACAGCCACTTGGCGCGGGTCAGGGACTGCACAGCGTCGGCGTAAGCTTGCTGGCTCTGTCCTTCCTGCCGGCTGACCAGCTGGCGGATCTTGTCCTGCCATGCGGCATTGGCCTGACGCCCCGTCTCGTTGAGCAGTGCCTGCGCGGCTGCGTTTTCGTCTTTGGCCGCCAGTGCCATGACCTGATCATTGATCTTGCCGGAAATCAGGCGCTGCGCATCCATTTCCTTGCGGATCTTGCGGCCTTCTTCCGAGGTGGGCAGCGTATCGAGCTTTTCGCGCAGTTCCTTGTAGCGCTGGCGTTGCGCCTTGATCGCTTCCAACGCCTGTGCGTTGAGCGCTTCGCTGGTGGCCATGGCGTAAGTGCCCAAGGCGATCATGATCGACGAGTTGGCGTCCAGCATCCCGTTGCCCATCTGGATTTTGGCCATACGATCCAGCACGATGAAATCCAGCTGCTTCCTGGCGCTGGCCATCGAGCTCAGCCCGGTCGCGACCAGCAAGCCCGAAAGCACGATCAGCAGGCCGAAGGCGGCGCCGAGACGGCGACCGACGGAATAACGTTGAAGTAAGGCGGTCATGCAGCAGTCCCGGAATGAAGTTGATGGGCGCCGTCCGGTCAGCTGTGTGAAGAATGCATGAAGGTGGGCAGCATCGGGATAACGACAGGAAATCGTCAAACTTGACTCCCCGCGGTACCGCTCGGATTTAGGCCCGAGTTGCAACGTCGACGTTCAGACCCCAGCGCCGGCAAGCGCTGCATGACGAAGTCAAACCATGGCAGCGGCCGCTTTCTGTGCCGTCATTGCTGACCTCTGCTGTCCATCTCGTTGCGGTTGTCGGGTCTGCTGCCTGCAACCTTCCCGTGCGACAGCCGCGCATGAAGGACAGGAATGGGCGTGCTGCCGTCGACGCGCCGGGCGATCTGCTGGCCGCGCTGCGCCAGCGCGCTGCTGAAGCCGACGCTGATTTCGCATCTAGTTCCACTCGTCTCGCGGAACGCCTGATGCGAACCGTCTTCCTGGATCGTCGTCCTTACACAGAACAAGGCTGTCGCCGCGGTGGAACGACCGGCGGATGAGGGCATCCTGGAACACCCAAGGCATGCGAAGCCACGTCTCGCGCCACTGTGCCAGGTAGATTCGCGATAGGCGCGCCATCGCGTGTCTTGTTGTCCTGCCATTCGCCGTCGACCATGAACGCTTGTCGCATGCTTCCACGTTCTTCGACGCCAGCCGGGACGGCGCCAGTGCGCGTGCGGTGCTTGCATCACCATCCGTTGCTGCGGGGTAGGACGCTTCGCCGTTGGAAAAGCTAAGATCGAAACTTGTGCAAAGTCGGAAGTCGCCAATGATCGATCGTCGTACCTTTCTTGCCACGGGTGTGGTGGCCGCTGCCTCCAGCTTCGGCGCGTCGGCAGCGCGCATCGCGCAGACGCCGCGTGCCAGCGGGCCGGCGCCGTGGGGTGCGGTGCCCAGCCCGCGCCAGCTGCGCTGGCATCGGTGGGAGCAATACGCCTTCGTGCATTTTGCGATGAACACCTTCACCGACAAGGAATGGGGCTACGGCGACGAGGATCCGCGCAAATTCGATCCCAGCGATTTTTCAGCCGACCAGATCGTCGCTGCTGCGAAGGCCGGCAATCTGAAAGGGCTTATTTTCACTGCCAAGCATCACGATGGATTCTGTCTTTGGCCGACACGCCTGACCGAGCATTGCATCCGCAATTCGCCCTACAAAGACGGCAAGGGTGACATCGTCGGCGAGATGGCCGCGGCGTGTCGACGCGCCGGCCTGGCCTTCGGCATCTATCTGTCCCCCTGGGATCGCAACCACGCCGAATATGGCCGCCCTGGCTATCTGGACTATTTCCGCAAGCAGATCGTCGAACTCTGCACAGGCTACGGGGATCTGTTCGAGTTCTGGTTCGACGGCGCCAATGGCGGCGATGGTTATTACGGTGGGGCGCGCGAATCGCGCAAGATCGATGCGCCTGCGTACTACAACTGGCCACGGATGATCGAGCTGGTGCATCGGCATCAGCCGATGGCATGCACCTTCGATCCGCTTGGCGCCGATATCCGGTGGGGCGGCAACGAAGATGGCATCGCCGGCGATCCGTCCTGGCCGACCATGCCCAATGCGCCGTACACCCAGGAAAACGGCAATTCCGGCGTGCGCGGCGGGGCGCTGTGGTGGCCGGCCGAAACCAATACGTCGATCCGCCCGGGCTGGTTCTACCATGCCGACGAAGACGGCAAGGTGCGGAGCCCGGAGAATCTGGTGCGCTATTTCGACACCTCGGTGGCGCGCGGTACCAACATGAACCTGAATCTGCCGCCCGACCGACGCGGCCGCATCCCCGACCACGACGTGGCGGTGCTGCAGAGTTTCGGCGACGCGATCCGCGCCAGCTTCGCCATCGACCTGGCCAAGGGCGCCAAGGCCAGCGCCAGCGCCTCGCGCGGTGCCGGGTTCGAGCCGGCGCGCGTACTCGATCGCCAGCCGGACAGCTACTGGTCCACGCCGGACGAGGTCACCACGCCGACGCTGACGCTGGAACTGTCGAGCGCGCACAGCTTCGACCTGATCCGGTTGCGGGAGTATCTGCCGCTGGGCGTGCGCGTCACCCGCTTCGCGGTCGAAGCCGAGGTCGATGGGCAGTGGCGGCGGCTGGCCGAGGCGCAGTGCATCGGTGCACAGCGGATCGTGCGTCTGGAGCGCCCGATCGCCGCACGCCGGGTGCGCCTGGTCGTGCTCGAGGCGCCGGTCTGCCCGGCGATCAGCGAATTTGCCCTGTTCCGCGCCGTTGCGCCGGTGCCGGTCGCACGGCCGACGGCGACAGCGCCGGACGTGCTGTCCACCGCCGGCTGGCGCATCGTCGAGGCGAGCGCGCCAGGGGCGGAGACGTTGCTCGACGACGATGCCAGCACGATCTGGATCACGCCCGCACCGACGCCGGGCCATCCCGTGCAGGTAACCATCGACCTCGGCGGCTCGCGTCAGGTTGCCGGGTTCAGCCTCACGCCCTCGCGCGCAGTGATGACCGGTGCGGCGCCGCCGAAGGGCTATCGCGCAGAAACCAGCGAAGATGGCCAGCACTGGCAGCCGGCCGGCGCGGGCGAGCTCTCCAACATCGCCTATGCGCTCTCGACCCAGCGGCTGAATTTCCCCGAAGTCCGCCAGATCCGCTATCTGCGGCTGTCGTTCGCGGAGACGGCCGTGCCCGCCGAGCGGCTGGCGATCGCAGGGATCGGCGCGTTCTCACGCTTGCGATGAGAGCCTGCACTCCCGCGCGGCCGTGCGTCGCGTGGGAGGGGATTGCTGGGTGGCGACAGTTTCGTGCGTCGAAATACGTCAAGCGAAGCGATGGAGAGGGCGCTGGCCGCAGTCGCACCACGCGGTGATCTGAATCTTCAACCTGCCTTGCACGCCGCCGTTCCAGATCAGGCGCTATGGTGCGCGGCGCATTACGCAAGCGAGTTGGCTGGATATGGAACAGAAACAACACGAGTGGATGCAGGCCGTGACCGAGGCGCTCAGCGATATGCTGGCCGCGCGCGTGGCCCAGGCCACCCTGCTGGAGGCGATGCTGGTCTCGCATCCGGATCCGGTCATGCTCAGGAAGGCGTGGGATGAACTGTCGTCCCAGCGCATCGCCTATGTGGCGCAGAAGAAGGCCCTGGCCGACGACCCGCGTCCGATGGATGCCCAGACCTTGGAGCAATTTCGCGCGTGGGAAGAAAAACTCAACCGCTATTTTCCGCGCGACCCGGCTGCCGGAAGTGCACAGACCTGAGGTTGCCGGTATCACGCGAACGGTCGCGAGCTGACCGGTCAGCACTGCCGACGATGTTCTGGCAGCGGCCAACGCCCGCATGCGATCTTCTACCTGGGATCACCTGCTCGGCCATCCCCGTCAGCACACATGCCGATGGCTGGCCTTCGACTCGCGTATGGCATCGCGACGCTACCGAGGCCACCACTGGCCCAGGTAACGCAGCACGTTCCGTTGTCGTGCGCAGCGACTGCGTTTCAAGCCACCGACGCGCGCGCTCGGGTGGGCTCGGCAGGCAGGCGCAACGTGGATGCGGTCAGGCCAGGCGCGGTGGCGTGCAGCACGATGTCGCCGCTGCTGCGCGTGGTTTGCAGCAGCGCCGCACACAGGCCGTTGAATGCCTTGCGCCGCGGCGCCTTGTCGTCTTCGTGGCTGCTGGGATCGCCATTGCCGACCCCAATCAGCCGTGCAGGTCCGCGCAGCGCGAACTGCACCAGGTTGTCGGCAGTCGGTACCAGGCGGCCTTGTGCGTCGACGATTTCCACCTTGACCACTGCGACGTCTTCGGCATCGGCACGTAGCGTGTTGCGATCGCAGCTCAAGCGAATCGCCGCCGGCTTGCCCGTGGTTTGGCGACGCTCGCTGAGCACCAGCTTGCCGCCGCGATAGCCGCGCGCTTCGATCATGCCGGGCGCATAGAGCACACGCCATTCGACATGGCCGTAGGCCGGCACCTGCTGCGTGCCCTGGCTGACGCCGTTGACCAGCAGTTCCACCGCCTCGAGATTGCTGTGGCACCAGACCGCGATGCGGCCGTTGTCGTCGGGCTGCAGCAAGCCGTCCCAGTTCCAGTGCGGGAACAGATGCAGTACCGGTTCGCTGGTCCACTGCGCGCGGTAGTACCAGTAGTTGTCTTTCGGAAAACCGCAGCTATCGAGTACGCCGAATTGCGAAGCCACATTCGGCCAGCGGTTGTAGGGCGTGGGCTCGCCGCGATAGTCGAAGCCGGTCCAGATGAAGCCGCCGGCAATGTATGGGCGTTGCGCGACATAGCTCCACCAGGCTTCGGCGGTGCTGGCCCACCAGGGGTGGTCCAGGTCGTAGGCACGGGTATGGCCGCGTTGGTCGTCGCGCTGATAGTTGCCGCGCACTGACACGGTGCTGCCGGTTTCGCTGCCGTAGATCGGGATGTGGGGATATTGCGCGTGGAAGCCATCCATCTGGCTGGTGCGGTAGTTGAAGCCGACCACATCCACCACCTGGCCCACGCCATCACCGAAGCCCTTGTCCATCGCGAAGGTGGTGGGGCGGGTGGGATCGAGCTGGCGCACACGTTGTTGCATGCGGGTCACGATGCGTGCACCGCGCTCGGTCACTTGCTGCGGCTCTTCGTTGCCGAGCGACCACAGGATGACGCTGGGATGATTGCGGCCACGCCGCACCATCGTTTCCAGTTCGCCCATCGCTTCGGGGTCGGTCGACATGCGGCGGGTTTCTTCGATCACCAACATGCCGAGGCGGTCGCACAGCGCGAGCAATTCCGGCGTGGCCGGATTATGCGAGCTGCGATACGCGTTGCAGCCCATCGACTTGAGCTGGCGCAGGCGCCAGGCGTGCAAGGCGTCAGGAATGGCGGTGCCGACACCGGCATGATCCTGGTGATTGTTGGTGCCATGCAGCTTGAGCGGTGCGCCGTTCAACAGGAAACCGCGTTGCGCATCGAAGGCGATGCTGCGCACGCCGAACGGCGTCACCAGCGCATCGAGCGCGGTGCCGTCGCTGTGCACGCTGGTGGTCAGGCTGTAGAGCTGCGGGGTGTCGATCGACCACCGCGCCGCCTGCCCGAGCGGCAAGGTCTGTTCGACCACCTGCACCTGGCCGGGCGCGACCGTGATCGCTGCGCTGGCCGCCTGCGCCACGGTGCGTCCGTCCGGCGCGGCAATGCGCGCCTGCACCACGCACTGGCGTGGCGCGGTGCCGTCGTTGCGCACTTCGGTGGAGAGCTGCGCAGTGGCGTTGCCGTCCTGCACGCTGCTGCGTACGAACACACCGTCTTGCGGAATGTGGAGGGGGTCGGTCTTCTGTAGCCACAGATGCCGATAGATGCCGGCGCCTTCGTAGAACCAGCCTTCGCCCAGCGTGGCATCCACGCGGATGGCGATGATGTTGGGCTTGCCGTAGTCGAGCACTTCGCTGAGGTCGACTTCGAAGCCGCAGTAACCGCTCGCATGACGGCCGACGATGTGGCCATTGCAGAACACGATGCACTCGCGGAACACGCCATCCAACACCAGGCTGATGCGCTTGCCCAGATCGCTTGCCGGAATCTGCAGCGTGCGCCGGTACCAGCCCACGCTGTTCTCCGGGAAACTCGTGCCCAGCGGCTTGTAGCCGTGCGCGGCGGCCGGGTCTTCCTCGGTCATGAAGGCCGAGATCGGCTCCTGCCGAAATGGCAAACCGACGGCCCAGTCGTGCGGCAAGTCCACCTGCTGCCAGGCGCTATCGTCGAATGCCAGTTGCGCGGCGGTCGCGGTGTCCTTGCCGGCCTTGGCGAAGGTGCGCTGGAAGGTGCCGAACTCGAAATCGCGCGCGGCATCGCTGGCATGGCCCAGGTGGAAGCGCCAACCGAAGTCGAACAGCAGACGCTCCCGCGGTGCCAGCGCTGCATCGCCTAGCGCTGCTGTCGATACGGTGTTTTTGGCCGCAGGTGCAGCCATCGCGCCAGGCGATGCCAAAGCACCGGCTGCCCCCACCGGCAACGCGGCGCTTACCCCACTGGCCAGCATGCCGCGCAGCAACTCGCGTCGATTGATACCACTCATGGCTGCGTCCTTTTGCCGGCATCTACAGAACTCTCTGGCGCGCTCGCATCATGCTTGCCCGCGTCGGATGCACGCGATGCAGGCACACCGGTATACGGGTGGCGCATGAAGTCGATCGCCGGCAACACCTCGTTGCCGTGCTTGAAGTCGAAGAAGCTGGCGTTTTCCCACGACGAGCCGGTGCCCCAACGCGTTTTGCAATGGCTGCTGGTCCATGCCGGCTCCCAATACACCACGCCGGCGCCGCCGGTATCGATGACCAGTTGGGTGAGGTCCACCATGTAGCGCGCCTGGCCTTGCGGCGTGGCCGGGTAGCCGGCAATCAGCGAATCCTCGCCGAGCAGATTGTGCGAGGTGTCGCCGGAGTCCAGCGTCCACGGGTACGCGGTTTCCACTACCACCACATCGGCATCGTAGCGGCCGCGCAAACGCCTGATGGTCTTGCCCAGCTCGGCCATCGATTGCGTGGACCATTTACGGTAGTAGCTGATGCCGATCAGATCGAAATCGGTGACGCCGGCCTTGGTGGCGTCGGCGAACCACGGCTCCACATTTTCCGGCTGGGCGATATGCAGCATCACCCGCGGTTTGATGGCCGAGCGTACGCTCATGTCGCGCACCGCCTTGATGCCGGCGTTGAACAGCTTGGCATTGCGCTGCCAGTTGATGGGGCGTTTTTTGTCCCAGGGCGTGCTGTCCATCAGGTCGGAATTGCTTTCGTTGCCCACTTGCACGAGCTCGGGCATCAGACCGGCACGGTCGAGCGCGCTGAGCGTGTCATAGGTGAAGCCGTACAGCGTGCGTGCCAGTTCATCGGTGTCGGTGATGCTGGCCCAGGCCTTGGGGATCAATTGCTTTTCGCCGTCGGCCCAATCGTCGGAGTAGTGCAGATCCAGCAGCACCTGCATGCCTTGCGCGCGTGCACGTGCAATGGTCTTCTTGACGTCCGCCAGGTCGCTGTAGCGGGTCCAGCGCGCATCGTTCCACAAGCGTACGCGCACCAGATTGGCCCCGTGCGCATGGAACAGTTCGAACGGATCTTTGACCACGCCGTTCTCGCGGTATTGCACACCGCATTCTTCCATCTCGTTGACGTAGGACAGGTCCGCGCCGAGATACAACGTGGCCGGAGCCGGGGCGGCGTGTGCGAAGGTGGAAATGGCCAGCGCCAGGAGCGCGGGTGTCCAGAGACGGCGTGGTGAGCGCATGCAATTCCTCGACAGAGGCAACGTGGAGCGGGTGACAGCATGCCGCAGGCAGCCGTGCTGCTGCACGGCCGCTGTGCAGAGTCCAAACGTGGCTTGCAGATTGGATTCCACCTAGTAGCTGCGGTGTAATGCAGGTGCAATCAGATCGGCTGCGCAGCAGCATGTGCAGCCGATCAAGCGACGCCTAGAACTTGTAGGTTGCTTCCAACTGGTAACGGCGACCGAATACCTGGTAGCCGCCATCGTCCTGATTGGCCAGCCGGTTGGGCTTGTTGTCGGTATAGGCGCGCAACGGCTCGTTGGTGAGATTGCTGGCCTGGAAACGGAAGCCGAGCTGCTTGCTGTACTGCCAGTTCAAGCTCAGATCCACCGTGCCTTCGCTCTGCAGGCGCGCCAGCCGTGCGGCATTCCAGCCGTACACCACCGTGTAGGGGCTGTGGTACTTGTAGCCCACGCGCGCTTCGAAGGTGCCGTTGCTGTACCACAGGTCGAAGGTGCCGGTCTTGCGTGCCAGCCCGCTCAACGGCAGCGGGTTGTCTTCCGGCGAGAATTCCTTGAGGTTGGAATCGACCAGCGAATAGTTCGAGTAGACGCCGAAGTTTTCCATGTGCGGGATGAAGTAGAACGGCGTCTGGAAGGTGAGCTCCACGCCATTGATGTAGCCGCCACCGCCATTGAAAGGGGCGCTCACCAGGTAATCCAGGCCGTTGATCGTTTCGCGGTCGGTGCGGTAGCCGATGCTCGAATCCACTTCCTTGCGATACACCGCCAGGGCGGCGAGCGCTTCGGTGTGGAAGTACCACTCGTAAGAGACATCGACCTGGGTGGCCTTGAACGGGTCCAGCTGCGGGTTGCCGCCGCTGCCGGTGAGCTGGCCAACGGTCACGCTGGGGTCGTCCAGACGGCGGCCGGTGCGCAGTTCGTCCAGCGGCGGACGCGCGATGACCTTGGCCACTGCAAAGCGCAGGATGCGCTGGTCGTCGATCAGGAAATTGAGCGTGGCACTGGGCAGCACGTCGGTGTATTCCTTGCTGCCGGTGCTGGGCTGGATGGTGCTGCCGACCGAATCGAAACCCTCGCTGGTGGTCCTGGTGTTGACCAGGCGCACGCCGACATTGCCGGTGACATCGGTGCCGAACAGTTGCGAGCTGAAGACAGCTTTGGCGAAGGCTTCGCGCACGTCTTCCTTGACGTTCCAATGGTCGAGCAGTTGTTCGTCGAGCGTGTTCGGATCGAACCCGCCAAAGCCGATGCGTGCGATCTCGGCCATGTTGCCGCCGGTCAGCGTGGGCACGTTCAAGTCGGGCATGGTGACCGGGTAGATCAGGTCCTGATACGCCGAGATCGGCTGATCGTAGCCGGACTGGTTGCTGAGAAAGCGACGGTTCTGTTTTTCGCGACGCGCGGCGCGTGCGCCCAGTTCCAGCGACGTGAACGGGCCGGCATCCACGGCGCGGCTGGCGTTGAGTGCCAGCGCAGCGATCTTGTCGCGCAGCGCCTGCGGCTCGGTCTGCCCGGCAATGCCGTATTCGGGCGTGTCCGAGCTGGTGCTGATGGTGGGGGTGACGCTGCGACGGAAATCGAACGAGATGGTGTCCGGGTTGCTGCCGAAACGCACCGCCTGCCAGGTGTTGTCGCGCTTGGCCTGCGAAAACGACAGGTCGCTGCCCAAGGTCCATACATCGCCGCTCCACTTGGCGTTCAAACCGCCGGCGGTGAGTGTCTTGACCTCGTTGTAGTGGCTGACCACATGGTCGACCTGCAGGTTCGAATTGGCCAGCGTACCGGCCACCACATCGCCATCGACGATGGTGTAGGACGAGCCCGGCGTGGTGTATGGATTGGTGCTGCCGGAGAAGGTGCTGAAGGCCAGCCCGTTGAACCAGTTCTGCAACTGGTCTTCGTCGATTTCGATGCGCGAATACAGGCCGTCGAATTTCAATTCGAGATTGCCCGAGCGCCACTGCACGGTGCCCATCGCGCCGGTGCGGGTCTGGTCGATCAGCTTGAGCTGGTCGGCCGCGCCCCACGGGGTCGGGTCCACGGTGCCGTCGCCATCCACATCGCGCGAGGTGGTGGCATCGGTATAGCCCCAGCTGCCGATCGACGAGCTGGCGTTCTTCTGCTTCTGGTAGGTGGCGCCGAAGGCGACCGCCAGGTTGTCGTTTAGCTTGTGCACCCAGCTGGCGCCGAAGCGGCTGCCCCACGGGCTGTAGCCGTCCACATCCTTGGCGTGGTCGTAGAACACCGGGCCGGCGGTGCCGACGAATCCCGGGCCGGTGTAGTCGAGCGGGCTGATGGTGGAGATGTCCACGGTGGCGGCAAGACCGCCGGCGACCAGATCCGCCGACTGGGTCTTGTAGACCTTGACGGTGGAGACGATCTCGGTGGGGAACACCTCCCAACGCACTGCGCGGTTGGGCTCGGACGAGGCGATTTCGCGCCCGTTGACGGTGCCCATGGTCATGCGCGGGCCCAGCCCGCGCACGGTGGCCAGGCTCTCGTTGCCGCGGTCGCGGGTGCCATTGACGCCGGGCAGCCGCACCAGCGCCTCGGCCACGGTGACGTTGGGCATCTGGCCCATGTTGTCTGCGGAAATCACTTCCACGACATGATCGGACATCTGCTTGGCTTGCACCGCCTGATTCAGGCTGGCGCGCTGGCCGATCACGGTGATGTTGTCCAACGTGACCGGCGCCTGGCCATTGCTGGCGGCGCTGCTGGTGTCGTTGGCCGGCGGCGCGGCGGGTGCAGTGTCCTGTGCATGCGCGCCGAACGCGGTGGCCAGCACACAAGCGATGGTGGTGCACAGGATGGCGCGAACGGGCGTGCGGCGCAGGCGCCGACTGGCCGGG
This sequence comes from Xanthomonas sp. NCPPB 1062, assembly GCF_041481705.2. Lineage (NCBI taxonomy): Bacteria > Pseudomonadati > Pseudomonadota > Gammaproteobacteria > Lysobacterales > Lysobacteraceae > Xanthomonas > Xanthomonas sp. NCPPB 1062. The sequence goes on from NZ_CM192987.1 coordinate 1,480,348, forward strand.
TGGCCGGTATGGTGAACAGGCATCGGTTGATCCCTCCCAGGACAAAGTGACCGAATACGGTGGTAGCTGCGGGTGCGGCCAGCCGCATGGAGCGGGGCGGGCGCATCTGCGCGGGTGTGGCCAGTGGTGCTGTGCTGCGTGATCGCTGTTGGTCGTTCGGTGCGTGACGCCGCACGCGCGCTGCGGCGCGCTGGCGTCCCCCCTGTCTTGCATGTGTCCGCTTCAGGGTAGAAGCGCAAGCCATTCCATTCCAATGAAGCATTTTGCGACAGCTATCTCGGCTTGGAATGCTGCGCTGCGGCACTCGCGCTTGCTTGGCCCCTGAAGGTAAGGCGGTGATGCGGCAGAAGCTTTGGGATCGGGGCGGGTGCTTGGCTGACGTGGACTGATGCGATTGCCCAAGGCTGTTGCCGCTTGTGCACGCGGCGGGAGCGCCAGAGTGGCCAATGCAACCAACCCAGGTGCAGTGGGTCTGTCATTGCGATCGCGGGCCGACGCACGGCCACGTCCGACAACCAGATCCAATTCCACCAACTCGCTAACGCGCGCGCGCCGGCAGGCGCGGCAGCGCAGGAAACGCGCGCTGCACGCAGTCGCTGCGTTCGCAGGTCAGGCAGCCCGGGCCGATCGGTACCGCATCGTCGACCGCGTTCAGATCCCAACCCCGCGCATACACCAACTGATCGGCGTGGCGCAGGTCGCAGCCCATTGCCAGGGCAAAGGTCTTGCGCGGGCGGCCATACCCGGGCGGGCCGCTGCTGACCTGGCGGGCCAGCCAGAAATAGCGCCGGCCGTCGGGCATGCGCGCGATCTGGGTGAGGATGCGGTCAGGCTGGTTGAACGCCTCGTACACGATCCACAGCGGGCAGGCGCCGCCGACATGCGAGAAATGGAAATCGGTGGCCGAGTGGCGCTTGGAGACATTGCCGGCGCGGTCCACCCGCAGGAAGAAGATCGGCAGACCGGCTGCCCCGCGCCGCTGCAAGGTGCTGAGCCGGTGACACACCGCTTCGAAGCCCACCTCGAAGCGGTCGGCCAACCATTCGATGTCGTAGCGCGAGGTTTGCGCGCTGTGCAGGAACGCGCTGTAGGGCATCACCAGCGCGCCGGCGAAATAGTTCGACAGGCCAATCCGCGACAGCGCGATGCGCTCGGCGTCCTCGAAACCGGCATCGGCAATGCGCGCGTCCAGCAGCGGCGCGCACTCCAGCAAGGCCAGCTGTGCGGCCATCTGAAATGCCTGCTGGCCCGGCCGCAAGTGCGCCGGCAGCCACAGCACGCGCGCCTGCGCATCCATCCTGCGTTTGTCGTTGTGCAGGTCGGGAGCGTCCTGCACCAGCAGGCCGTGGCGATCGGCGAGGCGTTGGCGCAGCCGCAGCGGCAGATTTTCCGGGGTCAACCCAAGTTCGGCGTAAAGCGCTTCGGCGCGCTCGTCCAGTTCCGGCAGATAGTTGTGCGCGCGGTTGAAGTAGTCGCGCACCTGCTCGCCGGGCGATAGCGATGGGATTGCCGCGTGCTCGACCCCGATCTGCAGCTCCAGCGCCGCGTTGCGTTCGAGCAGATGCTGATGGGCGCGGTGCAGGTCCAGCAGCGCCTGCGCTACCTGCGGCAGATTGCCGGTCAGCGCGCGCAGCTCGGCCGGCAACAGCGTATGGCCCAGGCTGCGCAGCGATGCGTCCAGCGGCTCGACCAGTGCGGCCGGGTCGTCCAGGTCCAGCAGGCCGTCCAGGTCGCCCAGCGCGCTCTTGAGCCGCTGCTGGATGGCCAGGGTGAGCGGGCGCTGATTGCGCTCGATCTGGTTGAGATAGCTCGGCGACAGCTCGAGCCGGCGCGCCAGCTCGGCCTGGGTCAGGCCATGGCGCTGGCGCAGCCGCTGCAGGCGCAGCCCAAGCTGGTGGCGGAGTTGAGCGTGCGACTGGGGCATTCGCAAGATTCGCAAAATTGTGTCGTCAGCTTAGCGCGATTAAGCAATAGCGGGCTGGGAATGGAGGGTGTCGATGCAAACAATGCGAAGTATTGGCCTGCAATGGCCCGATGTCCTTCTCAACAAGCGAGCCCTGCAATGAGCCAATCCGTCCCCCGCGTCTTCCTGTTGATCGATGGCGAAATGGTGGTGTCCGCCAGCACGCAGTGGCAGGACGTGGTCAACCCGGCCGACCAATCGGTGCTGGCCCAGGTGCCGTTCGCCACCACTGCCGAAGTGGATGCCGCAGTGGCGGCGGCCAGCCGCGCCTTCGTGACCTGGCGCAAGACGCCAATTGGCACCCGGGCGCGTATTTTTCTCAAATACCAGCAGCTGATCCGGGAACACATGCCCGAACTGGCTGCGCTGCTCAGCGCCGAGCAGGGCAAGACCCTGGCCGATGCCGAAGGCGATGTGTTCCGTGGCCTGGAAGTGGTGGAGCACGCCGCGGCGATCGGCAACCTGCAACTGGGCGAGCTGGCCAACAACGTCGCCAACGGCGTGGACACCTACAGCCTGCTGCAGCCGTTGGGCGTATGCGCGGGCATCACCCCGTTCAACTTCCCGGCCATGATTCCGCTGTGGATGTTTCCGATGGCGATTGCGACGGGCAACACCTTCGTACTCAAGCCCTCCGAGCAAGACCCGATGGTGACCATGCGGCTGGTGGAGCTTGCGCTGGAAGCCGGCATTCCCAAGGGCGTGCTCAACGTCGTGCATGGCGGCGAGGAAGTGGTCAATGCGCTGTGCGATCACCCCGACATCAAGGCGTTGTCGTTTGTCGGTTCCACCAAGGTGGGCACGCACGTTTATCGACGTGCCTCGCTGGCCGGCAAACGCGTGCAATGCATGATGGGCGCCAAGAATCACGCCGTGGTGCTGCCCGACGCCAACCGCGAGCAGACGCTCAATGCGATGGTCGGTGCCGCGTTCGGCGCCGCCGGGCAGCGCTGCATGGCCGCCTCCACGCTGGTCCTGGTCGGTGACGCCCGTACCTGGATTCCAGAGTTGGTGGCCAAGGCCAAGAGTTTGAAGATCGGCGCCGGTAACGCGCCGGGCACCGAGGTCGGTCCGCTGATTTCCTGCGCCGCACGCGAGCGGGTGGAAGGCTTGATCGCCTCCGGCGTGGAGCAGGGCGCCACCCTGGAACTGGATGGCCGCGCGCCACAGGTGCCGGGCTTCGAGCAGGGCAACTTTGTTGGCCCGACCATCTTTTCCGGCGTCAAACCCGGCATGCGGATCTACGACGAAGAGATCTTCGGGCCGGTGCTGGTGATTCTGGAAGCCGCCACGCTGGACGAGGCCATCGCCTTGGTCAACGCCAACCCCAACGGTAACGGCACGGCGCTATTCACTCAATCCGGCGCGGCTGCGCGGCGTTTCCAGGAAGACATCGATGTGGGTCAGGTCGGCATCAACGTGCCGATTCCGGTGCCGGTGCCATTGTTTTCCTTCACCGGCTCGCGCGCTTCCAAGCTCGGCGACCTGGGCCCGTACGGCAAGCAGGTGGTGATGTTCTACACCCAGACCAAGACCGTGACCGCGCGCTGGTTCGACGATCAGACGCTGGCCCATGGCGTCAACACCACCATCTCCCTCAAGTGACCCGATCGCCATGAATGCAGCCATCCAGCTCCACCCCAACGCGGCCGATTTGAACGGCGAGCAGGAAGCCTTCCGCGCTGCCGCGCGCGACTTCGCCGACAAGGAACTCGCCCCGCATGCAGCGCAGTGGGACGCAGAAGGTCACTTCCCGCGCGAGGCCATCGCCAAGGCCGCCGAGCTCGGCTTTTGCGGTCTCTACACCGACGAAGGCGTGGGCGGCCTGGGCATGCGCCGCCTCGATGCTGCAGTGGTGTTCGAAGAACTCGCCACGGTGGATCCGTCCACCTCGGCGTTCATCAGCATCCACAACATGGCCACCTGGTTGATCGCCAGCTACGGCACCGAGACGGTGCGCGCGCAGTGGGGCCAGGCGATGACCAGCGGCGCCAAGCTGGGCTCGTACTGCCTGACCGAACCGGGCAGCGGCTCGGATGCGGCATCGCTGAAATCGCGCGCCCAGCGCGACGGCGACAGCTATGTGCTCAATGGCAGCAAAGCCTTCATTTCCGGCGCCGGCGCAACCGACGTGCTGGTGGTGATGGCACGCACCGGCGAAGACGGTGCGCGTGGCATCAGCGCCTTCGTGGTGCCGGCCGATGCGCCTGGCATCAGCTACGGTCGCAAGGAAGAGAAGATGGGCTGGAACAGCCAGCCGACGCGCGGTGTCAGCTTCGAAAACGTGCGTATTCCGGCCGAGAACCTGCTGGGCAAGGAAGGCGAAGGCTTCAAGATGGCGATGAAGGCGCTGGATGGTGGCCGCATCAATATCGCCGCATGTTCGTTGGGCGCCGCGCAAGGCGCGCTGGATGCCGCACGTCGCTACATGGGCGAGCGGCGCCAGTTCGGCAAGAAACTGGCCGATTTCCAGGCATTGCAGTTCAAGTTGGCCGACATGGCCACGCAGCTGGTGGCCGCGCGGCAGATGGTGCACACCGCCGCGCGCAAGCTCGATGCCGGCAGCCACGACGCCACCGTGTGGTGTGCGATGGCTAAGCGCTTCGCCACCGATGCCGGCTTTGCCATCTGCGACGATGCCTTGCAGATCCATGGCGGCTACGGCTATATCCGCGAATACCCGATCGAGCGTTTGCTGCGCGATAGCCGCGTGCACCGCATTCTGGAAGGCACCAACGAGGTGATGCGCATGATCGTGGCGCGTCACCTGCTCAATGGCGAGGAGGACTTGCGATGAGCGATTGGGAAGGACGTCTCCATACCGGTCTGCAGGTCGAGCGCGATGGGCACGTGGCCATCGTGACCTTGAGCAACCCACCGGCCAACACCTGGACCGTGCACAGCCTGGCGGCCCTGCGCGACCTGGTGCGCGCACTGGATGCCGATCGCAGCATCTATGCGCTGGTGATCACCGGCGAAGGCGATAAGTTCTTCAGCGCCGGGGCCGATCTCAAGCAGTTCGCCGATGGCGACAAGGCCAATGCACGCCAGGCGGCGCGCCGGTTCGGCGAAGCATTCGAAGCCTTGAGTGCGTTCCGCGGCGTGTCGATTGCCGCCATCAACGGCTATGCGATGGGCGGCGGGCTGGAGTGCGCATTGGCTTGCGATCTGCGCATTGCCGAGCAGCATGCACAGCTCGCGTTGCCCGAAGCCAGCGTTGGCTTGCTGCCGTGTGCCGGTGGCACCCAGAACCTGCCGCGTCTGGTGGGCGAGGGCTGGGCCAAGCGCATGATCCTGTTGGGCGAACGTATCGATGCGGCAACCGCGCAGCGCATCGGCCTGGTGGAAGAGGTGGTCGGCAAGGGCGAGTCGCGCGCGCTGGCGGTTGCATGGGCGCAACGTGCCGGCAAGCAGAGCCCGGTCAGTGTGGCGGCGTGCAAGCAGCTGGTGCAGTCCACGCGCCATGGCACCCACGCAGCGGCGTTGATTGCCGAGCGCGAAGCCTTCGTCGATCTGTTCGAGCACGCCGATCAGGCCGAAGGTGTGGCTGCGTTTCTGGACAAGCGCGCGCCGCAGTGGAGCAACCGCTGATGGGGCAGGTCAGCGCAACCGACGAGGCACCGGTGCTGTTCGAGCAGCGTGCGTGCGCCGATGGGCATCGCATCGGCATTGCCACCTTGAATGCGCCCAAGACGCTCAACGGCCTGTCGCTGCAGATGACCCGGCAACTGGAGACGCAGTTGCGCGTGTGGGCCGACGATGCGCAGATCGCATGCGTGGTGTTGCGTGGCGCCGGCGAAAAAGCGTTCTGTGCTGGTGGCGATCTGCATGGCCTGTACCAGAGCATGCGTGCGCACCGCGATGCAGTGCCCGACAGTGCAACGCGACGCGCAGCGCCGCAGGCCAACGCGCAGGCGGCCGCATTTTTCGAAGAGGAATACCGGCTCGACTACCGCATCCATACCTATCCGAAGCCACTGCTGTGCTGGGGCCACGGCATCGTGATGGGCGGTGGCATCGGCTTGATGTCCGGCGCCAGCCATCGCGTGGTCACCGAACGCTCGCGACTTGCCATGCCGGAGATCAGCGTGGGGCTGTTTCCCGATGTGGGTGGCAGCTGGCTGTTACGCCGCGTGCCCCAGGGGGCCGGCCTGTTTCTGGCGCTGACTGGCGCGCCGCTGGATGCCAGTGATGCCATTTACGCGGGGCTGGCAGATGTACGCCTGGAGCATGCGCAGTACGCAGCAGTGCTGGATGCGCTGAGCGCGCACGCATGGACAGGCAATGCGGACTACGACCGCAACCAGCTCAGTGCATTTCTGCATGGCATCGCGCAACCGACCGAGCCGGGCCCGCTGCAAGTCCACGCACAGTTGATCGAACAGTTGGTGGCCGGCGAATCACTGGAGCACGTTGTCGCTGCGATCCTGGCGCTGCAAAGCGAAGACGGCTGGCTGCAGGCTGCACGTGCCACCTTGGCCGCGGGTGCTCCGGGCTCGGCACGCCTTGCCTGGGAGCTGCATCGCCATGCGGGCACCACGACGCTGGCCGACACCTTCCGTACCGAATACGTGGTCGCATTGCATGCGGCGGCGCACGGCGATTTTGCCGAAGGCATCCGCGCGCTGTTGATCGACAAGGATCGTCAACCGCACTGGCAACCGGCGTCGCTGGAAGCAGCCGATGCGCAGTGGGCCGCAGCCTTCTTTGTTGCGCCCTGGTCGCCTGCATCGCATCCGCTTGCCGATCTGGGGGCAGGCGAGCTGGGTGTGCAGTGAGTGGCTGGCAACTTGCGAAGCGCGTTCGGCTCACGCCGGATTGCAGTGCGGTTGCCATCTCTGACCTGCGTCATCGCAGCTGAAAACCGGCGGTGGCTCCGCGCGCGCAATCCGCGATGATCCCGGCCATCTGTTGAAGATGGTCCTATTTTGGAAACCGACACCATGAGCAAGATCGCTTTTATCGGCCTGGGCAATATGGGCGGGCCAATGGCTGCCAATCTGATCAAGGCCGGGCATCAGCTGCGGGTATTCGATCTCGCACCGGCCGCCCTGGAGGCTGCCTCGGCGGCTGGTGCGCATGCTGCCAGCTCCGCGCAGGACACGCTGGCCGATGCCGAGGTCGTGATCTCGATGCTGCCTGCAAGCCGCCACGTCGAAGGTGTGTACCTGGGCGAATCCGGCATCCTGGCGCAGATCCCGGATGGCGCCCTAGTCATCGACTGCAGCACCATCGCGCCGGTGTCTGCGCGCAGGGTGGCCGATGCGGCCAAGGCGCGTGGCCTGACGATGCTCGACGCCCCGGTCTCCGGTGGCACGGCCGGGGCTGCAGCCGGCACGCTGACCTTCATCGTCGGCGGCGCTGCCGATGCGCTGGAGCGCGCCCGCCCGGTGCTGCAGGCCATGGGCAAGAACATCTTCCATGTCGGCGACAACGGGGCAGGGCAGGTCGCCAAGCTATGCAACAACATGGCCCTGGGCGTGATCATGGCCGCCACCGGTGAAGCGCTGGCGCTTGGCGTCGCGCAGGGCCTGGACCCTGCGGTGCTGTCGCAGATGATGGCGGTCAGTACCGGGCGCAGTTGGGCCACCGAGGTGTGCAACCCGTGGCCCGGCGTGCTGCCCAATGCGCCGGCGTCGCGTGGGTATAGCGGCGGCTTCGGCAACGACCTGATGCTCAAGGATTTGGGCCTGGTTGCCGAATCGGCGGTGCAGGCCGGCGTCTCGATTCCGCTCGGTGAGCTGGCGCGCAACCTGTATGCGATGAACAGCCAGGCAGGCAACGGGGCGCTGGATTTTTCCAGCGTGGTCAAGCTGGTCGCCAAGATATAACAGGCGATCCGCTCGCGCCGCGGAGTGTTGGATTGGCGGTGCGAGGGGGCATGCTTCCAGAGCGTGACTTCTTTCGCCCCGCAAATAGCGCAACCACTGCGCCTTGTGCGGCCCGCCGCACGGCTCGCGTGATGTGATGTCATTACGCGCAGGTGTAATAGTCTCCGCCATCGCGTGCGCCTAAGGTGCGCGCATTGCAGCAGGCCACGACACCCATGGGACACGACCACAACCACGCACCCAGCGAAATCCGTCACGAAGCCCCCTTGTGGTGGGCACTGGGGTTGACCGCCACTTTCCTGCTGGCAGAGATCATCGGCGCATTCGTGACCAACAGCCTGGCGCTGCTGTCCGACGCTGCGCATATGGCCACCGACACCGTCGGCCTGATGATCGCGCTGGTCGCGGTGCGCTTGAGTCGTCGTCCGGCCGACGCGCGTCGCACCTATGGCTATGTGCGGCTCGAAGCGCTTGGCGCACTGGCCAATGGCGCGCTGTTGTTCGTAGTGGGTGGCTACATCCTGTGGGAGGCCGCGCAACGCTTCCGCGCTCCGCAGGACATCGCGTACAGCGGCATGCTGCTGATCGCCGGCTTCGGCCTGGTGATCAATCTGGTCGCCATGAAGCTGCTGCACGCCGGCAGCGGCGAAAGCCTTAACGTCAAGGGTGCCTATCTGGAGGTCTGGAGCGACATGCTCGGCTCGGTGGCAGTGATCATCGGTGCCCTGCTGATCCGCTGGACCGGCTGGCAATGGATCGACCCGGTGCTGGCCGTGCTGATCGGCCTGTGGGTATTGCCGCGCACCTGGGTGTTGCTGCGCGAGGCGATCAACGTGTTGCTCGAAGGCGTGCCCAAGGGGATCGACCTGGCCCAGGTGCAGCAGGCACTCACCAGCCATCCCGGCGTCGAAGACGTGCATGACCTACACGTCTGGGCGCTGGCCTCCAGCACGCCCGCGCTCACAGCGCACGTGGTGGTCAATGAGGCCACCGACCGCGACCGCCTGCGTGATGCGCTCGGCGCCCTGTTGCACGACCGCTTCGACATCGCCCACGTCACCTTGCAGGTGGAAAGCGGCCACTGCGGCACTGAACCCTGCGGCACACCAAAGCCGGCTGCAGACGCTGGCCATGACGCGCACCATGGGCACAGGCATGCGCATGGGCATTCCCATCATTAACCTCTGGTAGCAGCAGGTCGGCAGGTCATCGAATCAGCGCGTTTCGACCTGCGCAATCCACCGCACCTGTCCGGCCCTGGCGCGACATATCCAGATCGACTCCGACTGCCAGGTAATCGGTGCCAGCATCTGCACGCTGCGGCCCTGACGCAAAAAGAAGGCTGCCAACGGCAGCCTTCTTGCAAATCAGACTTGTCGATAGATGCCTGCCGGCCTCAGGCCACCGCTTCCCGCAACAACGGCGAGTCCCAACCCGGGCGCGGCGCGAAGCGTTCGCCATAGCGTGCATGCAGCGCGTGCAGGCGCTCCAGCAGCGCGTCTGCGCCGACGCTGCGGATGTACTGGATCGGGCCGCCACGGAAAGGTGCGAAGCCTGTGCCGAAGATGACCCCGGCGTCCAGCAGGTCTGCGTCGGCCACCACGCCATCGTGCAGGCAGGCCACCGCTTCGTTGAGCAGCGGCAGGATCAGGCGGTCTTCCAGATCCGCCGGTGCGGTGTAGCCGCTGGCAACCTCGGGTTTGACGGCGCGTCCGTTCTCCCACTTGTACAGGCCCTGGCCGTCCTTCTTGCCGCGCTTGCCGGCTTCCACGGTCGCCAGTGCCGCCGGGATGGGCAAACGCAGGAACGGCGCCAGCTCCGCGCCTACGCCCGCCGCCACATCCAGGCCCACGGTGTCGATCAGTTCGATCGGCCCCATCGGCATGCCGAACTTCACCGCCGTCTTGTCCAGCACCGGGCCAGGAATGCCTTCGGCATACGCGGTGGCCGCCTCGAGCAGGTAGGGGAACAGCACCCGGTTGACCAGGAATCCCGGCGTGCCGGCCACCGGCACCGGGAACTTGTCCAAGGCCTTGCAGAACGCAGCCAGGCGCGCGACGTTGGCCGGATCCAGACCATCGTGCTGCACGATTTCCACCAGCGGCATCATCGCCACCGGGTTGAAGTAGTGCAGGCCGGCAAATTGCGCCGGGCGCTGGATGTGGCCACGCAATTCGGTCAGCGGAATCGACGAGGTATTGGTCGTCAGCAAGGCATCCGGCTTGAGTTGCGGCTCGATCGATTGGTACAGATCGCGCTTTGCCTGCGGGTTTTCGATGATCGCCTCGATCACCAGGTCGGCCTGCGTCACGCCCGCGCCGGCCAGGTCGCCGCGCAGCCGCGCGGCCACTGCCGGCCGCTTGGCATCGTCCTTGACGCGCTTGGCGAACAGCTCGCCACCACGTGTCAGCGCCGTATCGATAAAACGCTGCTCGCGGTCCTGCAACGTGACCTCGAAGCCCTTGTAAGCCGCCCAGGCCGCGATATCACCGCCCATGACGCCGGCGCCGATCACATGCACATGGCGAATCGGGGCCGCCGCACCGGCTGCGTCCTTGCCGCCCAGCGCTTTCAGGCGCTCGGTCAGGAAGAAGATGCGGATCAGGTTGCGTGCGGTCGGCGTGCTGGCAAGTTTGACCACCGCCTTGCGCTCGGCCGCCAGGCGCGCCTGGATGCCGCTGCCGCCCGCCCGCTCCCAGACGTTGATCAGGGCGTAGGGCGCCGGGTAATGCTCCTTGCGCGCCTTGCGCGCCACCTGCTTGCGCATCTGCGGCGCCAGTAGTTTGCGCGCGAGCAAGGTATTGGTGGCCCACGCAGTGGCGCGCTGCTTGAACGCACGCGTGGTGCCGGCGAGCGCCAGGCTGGCTGCCACATCCACCAGCACGGCAGGCGCGGCGACCTTGTCGACCAGCCCCATCGCGCGCGCAGCCTTGGCCGATACCGTGCGGCCGGTGAGCATCAGATCCATCGCGGCCGGCGCACCGATCAGGCGCGGCAAGCGGGCGCTGCCGCCCCAGCCGGGAAAGATGCCCAGCTTGGTCTCCGGCAGCCCGATGCGGGTGCTGCCGTCATCGGAGGCCACGCGGTAGCGGCAGGCCAGCGCGATTTCGGTACCGCCGCCCATGCAGAAGCCATGAATCGCCGCGACGGTCGGGCAGGGCAGTTCGGCCAGCTTCTGGAAGACCTGCTGCCCGCGGTGGATGGCATCGTTGACCGTCCCCTTGCGATCGAATTCCTGGAATTCCTTCAGATCGGCGCCGGCGATGAAGCCGTTGGGCTTGCCCGAGCGCAGCACCACGCCCTTTGGCGGATCCAGTGCCAGCCGCTCGACCACGGCGCCCAGCTCCAGCAGCACCTCCTGCGAAAATGCGTTGACCGGTGCGCCCTGCCGATCGAGGCTGAGCACCACCACGCCGTCCTCGCGCAGATCGGCCTGCCAATGGCTGAATCGGAGCCCGTCGAAACCTGGAAGCATGCGTCTGGCCGTCCGGCAATAGAAGGAAAGGTCGTTATCATCCAGAGGTTGTTTCCTTCACGTCAAATACCCATACCTGTCGACAGGGGAGATCCGCGCGTTGCGCGCGGCGTCGCCAGCGGTGCATCGCTGCCGCTACCCTGATGCGTGACGGTCGTACGGATCGGTATGAACTTTTCTTTTCAACGGCGGTCTCATTGCCCGACTTCGGTGGGCTGACAGGAGTGCGGCCCGACATGGCCGAAGTCGATACACCTCAGGAGCTGGACCTGGAACTGGTCCGGCGCGTGCAGCGCGGCGAAAGCGCGGCGTTCGATGTGCTGGTGCGCAAATACCAGCATCGGATCGTTGCCTTGATCGGGCGCTACATCGCCGACTGGAGCGAATGCCAGGACGTTGCCCAGGACACGTTCGTGCGCGCCTACCGCGCGATCAACAGTTTTCGTGGCGACGCCCAGTTCTACACCTGGCTGCACCGCATTGCCGTCAACACTGCCAAGAACCATCTGGTTGCGCACAACCGCCGCCCGCCCACCGACGACATCGAGATCAGCGATGCCGAGCAATTCGATGGAGCGACCCGGTTGCGCGACACCGATACCCCGGAGCGTGAATTGATGCGACAGGAGCTGGAACAAACGGTGATGCGCGCGGTCCAAGCGCTACCGGAAGAACTTCGGTTGGCCATCACCCTGCGCGAGGTGGAGGGCCTGAGCTACGACGAAATCGCGCAAAAGATGGATTGCCCGATCGGAACGGTGCGCTCGCGCATCTTCCGGGCGCGCGAGGCCATCGACATCGAGCTGCGGCCTCTGCTGGAGACCGAAAGCGCTACCCGTGAGCGACACCGCGTATGAACCAGAACCCTGCCATGTCCACCACCGACAAATTCGAGCTTCACTATCGCCAGCAGCTGTCTGCGCTGGTCGACGGCGAGTTGAGCGCCGACGAGTCGCGCTTCCTGCTGCGCCGTCTGGCCCACGACGAAGAATTGGCCGGCTGCCACGAGCGCTGGCAGTTGTGCGGCGATGTGCTGCGCGGTGCGGCCAGTGCGCCGGCGCCGCTGGATTTTGCGGCGCGTGTGCGCAGCGCCATTGCCGAGGAGCCGGCACCGCAAGCGCAACCGGCGACCCGCCCTGGTGCACGTTGGCGCTGGGGCGGCGGTGCAGCGATTGCCGCCTCGGTCGCGGCGATTGCCTTGTTCCTGGCGCGCGAGCGCCTGCCCGACACCACCGCGCCGGGTGCTGCAACAACCCCCGTCTATGCCACCGCTGCGCAGCTTCCGCCCGCCTCGCAAGCGCCGCAGGGACCTGAGGCACCGAAGGTGCCGGCCGCACCGGCTCCTGGGACGCCGGATGAGGTGGCCGCGCTTGCTGCAGCCGTGCCTGCCGCTGCGCTGGCGTCTACCCGGCGCGGCGCGGCAACCCGCAATCAGCAAGTCGCACGCAGTGCGGCTGCGCGTCAGCAGCAGGCGCCGACCCGTATGGTCGCTGCGGCAGCACCGGCATCCACGGGCACCGCATCTACGGTTGCGGCGACGCCGTCCCCGTCCAACCCGTTCACGCATCCGGATACCACGCTGCAGGCACGCCCGTGGCCGCGCGCGGCCTTGTCCGGGGCTGGCGAAAGCTCGCTCAATGCCAGTTTCCGCCAGAGCCAGCCCGGCACGGCGTTCTATCCGTTCGAACCCGCGCCACAGAGCGTTACCAGCCCGGCGCCGAACCGGCCGGCGCCGGCGCAGGCCCCGCAGGACTGACCCTGTCGCCGGCCTTCATCCGTTCGGCAATCTCCCTCCCGTTATCGTGCCGGGCCCGTGTTGCTACGCGGGTTCTGGCCCCTGTCGCCCTGCCATCGGAGGCAACCTGATGAACCATCGCATCCGCAACCAGATGTTCGGCCTGATCGCCATGACCCTGCCGCTGGCCGCCTGCGCGCAGCAGCCCGCACCTGCTGCCAAGGACCTCGCCCCGATTGCCGCCAACCGCAGTGCCACGCCGGCGCCGCAGCTGGTGGCGGGGCTGCCGGACTTCACCAATCTGGTCGAGCAGGTCGGCCCGGGCGTGGTCAATATCGAAACCACCATCACCCGCAAGGACGCCATGGCGCGTCAGCAGCGCAGCGGCCCGGGTGGTCGCGGTGGCGGTGCAATGCCGGATGACGATCAGATGCCGGAATTCTTCCGCCGCTTCTTCGGGCCGGATTTCCAGATGCCGGGCGGTCCGCGGCAGGGGCCGGGTGGCGGCGATGACGACGGCGGCATCGCCGGCAAGTCGATGGGCTCGGGCTTCATCATCTCGGCCGACGGCTATGTGCTGACCAATCACCACGTGGTCGATGGCGCCAGCGAGGTGACCGTCAAGCTCACCGACCGCCGCGAATTCAAGGCCAAGGTGGTGGGGAGCGACGAGCAATACGACGTGGCGCTGCTGAAGATCGAGGCCAAGGGCCTGCCGACCGTGCGCCTGGGCGATTCCAACACGCTCAAGCCGGGGCAGTGGGTGGTGGCGATCGGCTCGCCGTTCGGTCTGGATCACTCGGTCACCGCCGGCATCGTCAGCGCCACCGGCCGTAGCAATCCCTACGCCGACCAGCGCTACGTGCCCTTCATCCAGACCGACGTGGCGATCAACCAGGGCAATTCCGGCGGCCCGCTGCTCAATACGCGTGGCGAGGTGGTCGGCATCAATTCGCAGATCTTCTCCGCGTCGGGCGGCTACATGGGCATCAGTTTCGCGATCCCGATCGACCTGGCCTTCAGCGCGGCCGAGCAGATCAAGGCCACCGGCCACGTGAGTCGCGGCATGCTGGGTGTGCAGGTTGGCCCGATCGACTCGCTCAAGGCCCAGGGTCTGGGCTTGCCGGACAGCCGTGGTGCCTTGGTCAACGACATCCCGGCCGGCAGCCCGGCAGCCAAGGCCGGCATCGAGGTGGGCGACGTGATCCGTGCAGTGAACGGCAAGTCGATCGATGTCGCCAGCGATCTGCCGCCAATGATCGGGCTGATGGCGCCTGGCACCAAGGTAACCCTGGACGTCTTGCGCGACGGCAAACCGCGCAAGGTGACGGTCACCCTTGCACCGCTGCAGGACGGCGGCGAGAACGCCGCACCGCGCACCGCCGCCGATGAGGCCAAGCCCAGCGCTCCGGCCAGCGTGGAATTGCTCGGCCTGCAAGTTGCCGACCTGACCGCCGCCGAGCGCAGCCGCCTGGGCCTGGAGGCGGGCGAGGGCGTGCGCATTGCGGCGGTCACCGGCGCGGCGGCGCGCAGCACCCAGCCGCCGCTGTCGCCGGGCCTGATCATCGCCCGCGTCGGCCGGACCAAGGTCGGCAGCGTCGCCGAACTCAACCGCGCCCTGTCCAGCTACAAGAAGGGCGACGTGGTCATGCTGCTGGTGACTGACGGCAAGGCAACCAGCTACGTGGCCTTGAAGGCCGGCGGCTAAGGGCGGCCGGGATTGGGGATTTGGGATTGGCAGCAGCGGGTCCGCGCTACGCGGCCCCCCTGCTTTTGCGATTCCCGAATCCCGATTCCCCAATCCCCGGCCCCAGAGGGGTCGGCCGTGCGATAATGCTGCGTTACCCTGACGACGGCTGCGCCGGCGCCCACCTCAATGTCCTCTGATTCAATGCGGAATATCCGCAACTTCTCCATCATTGCCCACGTCGACCACGGCAAATCCACCCTGGCCGACCGCATCATCCAGCTGTGCGGCGGCCTGCAGGCGCGCGAGATGGAAGCCCAGGTGCTCGACTCCAACCCGATCGAGCGCGAACGCGGCATCACCATCAAGGCGCAGTCGGTGTCCCTGCCGTACACGGCAAAGGACGGGCAGACCTACCACCTGAATTTCATCGACACCCCCGGGCACGTCGACTTCTCCTACGAAGTCAGCCGCTCGCTGGCTGCATGCGAAGGTGCGCTGCTGGTGGTGGATGCCGCGCAGGGCGTGGAAGCGCAGTCGGTGGCCAACTGCTACACCGCGGTGGAGCAGGGGCTGGAAGTGGTGCCGGTGCTCAACAAGATCGACCTGCCCACCGCCGATGTCGACCGCGCCAAGGCCGAGATCGAAGCGGTGATCGGCATCGATGCCGAAGACGCGGTCGCTGTCAGCGCCAAGACCGGTCTGAACATCGATCTGGTGCTGGAAGCGATCGTGCATCGCATCCCGCCGCCGAAGCCGCGGGAGACCGACAAGCTGCAGGCGTTGATCATCGATTCCTGGTTCGACAACTACCTGGGCGTGGTCTCGCTGGTGCGCGTGATGCAGGGCGAAATCAAGCCCGGCAGCAAGATCCTGGTGATGTCTACCGGGCGCACCCATCTGGTCGACAAGGTTGGCGTGTTCACCCCCAAGCGTAAGGAACTGCCTGCGCTGGGCGCCGGTGAAGTGGGCTGGATCAACGCGTCCATCAAGGACGTGCACGGCGCCCCGGTCGGCGACACCCTGACCCTGGCGGCCGACCCGGCGCCGCACGCCTTGCCCGGTTTTCAGGAAATGCAGCCGCGCGTGTTCGCCGGCCTGTTTCCGGTCGATGCCGAGGATTACCCGGATCTGCGCGAAGCGTTGGACAAGCTGCGCTTGAACGATGCCGCGCTGCGCTTCGAGCCGGAAAGCTCCGAAGCGATGGGCTTCGGCTTCCGCTGCGGCTTTTTGGGCATGCTGCACATGGAAATCGTGCAGGAGCGCCTGGAGCGCGAGTACAACCTGGACCTGATCAGCACCGCCCCCACCGTGGTGTATGAGGTGCTCAAGACCGATGGCACGGTCATCAACATGGACAACCCGGCCAAGTTGCCGCAGTTGAACCTGGTGCAGGAAATCCGCGAGCCCATCATTCGCGCCAACGTCCTCACGCCCGAGGAGTACATCGGCAACATCATCAAGTTGTGCGAGGAAAAGCGCGGCACCCAGATCGGCATCAACTACCTGGGCAGCCAGGTACAGATCAGCTATGAGCTGCCGATGGCCGAAGTGGTGCTGGACTTCTTCGACAAGCTCAAGTCGGTCAGCCGTGGCTATGCCTCGCTGGATTACCACTTCGTGCGGTTCGATGCCGGCCCGTTCGTGCGCGTGGACGTGCTGATCAACGGCGACAAGGTCGACGCGTTGTCGTTGATCGTGCACCGCAGCCACGCCGATCGTCGCGGCCGCGAGCTGTGCGAAAAGATGAAAGACCTGATCCCCCGGCAGATGTTCGACGTGGCGATCCAGGCCGCGATCGGCTCGCAGATCATCTCGCGCTCCACGGTCAAGGCGATGCGCAAGAACGTGCTGGCCAAGTGCTATGGTGGCGACGTTTCGCGCAAGAAAAAGCTGCTGGAGAAGCAGAAGGAAGGCAAGAAACGCATGAAGCAGGTCGGCCGCGTGGAGATTCCACAGGAAGCCTTCCTGGCCGTCCTGCAGATGGACAAGTAGCAGGGATTCGGGATTCGTCATTCGGGATTGGCAACGGCTTGCCCATCCTCTTGCTCTTACTAATCCCCAATCTCAAATCTCGAATCCCGTTCCGAAGGAACATCAATGAAATGGTTTGAAATCATCCTGGTTGTCCTGACGCTGGGCAGCGGCTTCATCTGGCTGCTGGACAAGCTGTTTCTGGCCAAGCGCCGTGCGGCGCGTGCCGGGTTGCTGGACAGCGAGCCGGCGATCATCGATTACTCGCGCGCCTTTTTCCCGGTGCTGGCGGTGGTGCTGATCCTGCGCAGCTTCGTGGCCGAGCCGTACAAGATTCCGTCCAGTTCGATGATGCCCAACCTGCTGATCGGCGATTTCATCCTGGTCAACAAGTTCGCCTACGGCTTCCGTCTGCCGATCACCAATACCAAGTTCATTCCCACCGGCGAGCCCAAGCGCGGCGACGTGGTGGTGTTCAAGCCGCCGCACGCGCCGGACCAGAACTGGATCAAGCGCGTGGTTGGCCTGCCGGGCGACAAGATCGGCTTCCACGGCGATACGCTGTACATCAACGACAAGCCGATGCATTACACGGTCAAGGGCGAGTACATCGGCAAGGGCAAGGGCGCCGAGATGACCGGCACCACGCTGCTGGTCGAGGACCTGCCGGGCCGCACGCACACCGTGCTGGAATGGCTGGACCGCAACATGCCGGCCGGGCAGGGCGACTGGACCGTGCCGGCGGACAGCTATTTCGTGATGGGGGATAATCGCGACAACAGCGAGGACAGCCGGTTCTGGACCCAGACGCACTTTCTGCCGGAAGCCAATCTGCGCGGCAAGGCGTTCCTGATCTGGCTCAATTGCGAAGGGTGGTTCTGCAAGGGGAGTTTCGATCCATCGCGGATCGGGACTGGAATCCAGTAAATGCACGCACGGCGTGCCAGGGGAAGCACAATGAAGCGCAAGCAAAGCGGTATGACGTTGACGTCGTTCGTGGTGGTGCTGGCGGTAGTGGGGTTCGGTTTGTACATCGGGATGAAGCTGTTCCCGATGTATCAGGAATATTACGCAGTGCGTACGTCGATGAAGGGCCTTGCCAACGAGGCTGGCAGTGCAGACATGGATCCTTCCAAATTGCAGGACATGTTCTTCAAGCGGCTCGATATCAATGCGTCCGAAAGCGTGAAGCGCGAGAACGTCAAGTTCGAGCGGATCGAAGGTGGCTGGCGCATGAAGGTCAATTACGAAGTCCGCCGCGAGCTGGTTGGCAATCTGGATGTGGTCGGCAAGTTCGATACGGCACAGGATCTGACGAAGCGCGGTGTCGAATAGAACCTTCCAACGCGGTGATCTGATCGGGCACGCATTCGCCGATCCGGCTCTGCTCGCCCAGGCGCTGCGGCACCGCAGCGCCGGGACGCCGCATAACGAGCGACTGGAATTTCTCGGCGACGGCATCGTCAACCTGCTGATCGCCGAGGCGCTCTATCAACGGTGGCCCAAGGCCGACGAAGGCGCATTGACCCGTGCACGTGCCGAGCTCGTGCGCGAAGGTGCGCTGGCAGTGATCGGACGCACGTTAAACCTCGGCGAGCGCCTCACGCTGGGGCCAGGCGAGCTGAAGTCCGGAGGTCACCGGCGCGATTCGATCCTGGCCGATGCGGTCGAGGCGATCGTCGCAGCCATCTATCTGGACTGCGGTTTCGAGCGTTGCCGTGCAGTGGTGCTGCCGTGGTTCGAAGCGTCGCTGGCGGCATTGCCGGTGGGCAAGGCAGAAAAGGATCCCAAGACCCGGCTGCAGGAATGGCTGCAGGCACGGCAACTGCCGCTGCCCACCTACGCGCTGATCAGCGAGAGCGGCGACGAGCATGCCAAGCAGTTCCACGTCGCCTGCATTCTGGAGCAGCCCGTCGCCCGCGCCGAGGGCCAGGGCACTTCGCGTCGCCTCGCAGAGCAACAGGCGGCGACTCTTGTCATCGCACAACTGGATTCAAACACGTGAGCGAAACCTCTTCCCCCCACCGCAGCGGTAGCGTTGCGGTGATCGGCCGGCCCAATGTCGGCAAGTCCACCCTGACCAACGCCCTGGTCGGCGCGAAGGTCAGCATCGTCTCCAACCGGCCGCAGACCACGCGTCATCGGTTGCTGGGCATTGCCACCTTCCCGGAAGGGCAGCTGGTGCTGGTCGACACCCCGGGCCTGCACCGCGAGCAGAAGCGCGCAATGAACCGGGTGATGAATCGCGCTGCGCGCGGCTCGCTCGAGGGCGTGGACGCGGCGGTCCTGGTGATCGAAGCCGGCCGCTGGGACGAGGAAGACACGCTGGCGTTCCGCGTGCTCAGCGACGCCGGCGTGCCGGTGGTGCTGGTGGTCAACAAGGTCGACCGGCTCAAGGACAAGACCGCGCTGTTCCCGTTCCTGGCCCAGGTCAGCGAGGGGCGCACCTTCGCCGCCGTGCATCCGGTGTCCGCGCTCAAGCGCAAGGGCCTGGACGCGTTGGTCGGCGACCTGCTCAAGCTGGTGCCCGAAGCCGAGGCGATGTTTGGCGAAGACGAGATCACCGACCGCAGCCAGCGCTTTTTGGCTGGCGAACTGGTGCGGGAACAGCTGATGCGTCAGCTCGGCGAAGAGCTGCCGTACGCCACCACTGTCGAGATCGAGCGCTTCGCCGAAGATGGCGCGCTGCTGCGCATCGGTGCGGTGATCTGGGTCGAGCGCGAAGGCCAGAAGGCCATCGTGATCGGCAAGGGCGGCACCCGTTTGAAAGAAATCGGCGGCAAGGCGCGCCTGCAGATGGAGCGCCTGTTCGGTGCCAAGGTGTTCCTGGAAACCTGGGTGCGCGTGCGCGAAGGCTGGTCGGACGACGAGGCTGCGCTGAAGGCGTTCGGCTACGAATGAGGCCGGGAAGGCCGGGACCCGGGACCCGGGACCAGGGTCCCGGGAAGAGCTGGATCAGGCAGGTGGTCTGCATACTGCGGGGGAGGCGGCTTTTCGCATTTTTCAGATTCGCGTGCTGCGCTGACGGCATTGGCTCGGCCCCCCGTCGCTACCCCGCGCGGCCCTCCGATGGCCGATCCGGTGCTTTTCCCGGGTCCCGGGTCCCGTGTCCCCGGTCCCGGCTCTTCCCCCCATGCTGATCGAGCACGAGCGCGGGTTCGTCTTGCATGTACGGGCCTGGCGCGAGACCAGCCTGCTGGTGGAAGTGCTGACCGAGCAGCACGGGCGGGTGGGACTGCTGGCGCGCGGTGTGCAGGGGCCGCGCAAGCAGGCGCTGCGCGCGGCCTTGCAGCCCTTGCAGCTCATCCAGTTCAGTGCCGTGCAGCGCGGCGAGCTGGCCCAGCTGCGCCAGGCCGAAGCGCTGGACACCGCGCCGCGCCTGGTCGGCGACACCATGCTGGCCGGTTTCTATATCAGCGAATTGCTGCTGCGCCTGGCCCCGCGTAACGATCCGGTGCCTGAACTTTATACCTGTTATGCGCAGGCACGCACCTACCTGGCGTCCGATCTGCCGTTGGCGTGGGGGCTGCGCCGGTTCGAGCGCGACGTGCTGGACGGGCTGGGGTTCGCCTTCGATCTGCAGCATGACAGCGACGGGCAGCCGATCGACCCGGCGGCGCGGTATCGGCTGGATCCGCAGGAGGGCGCCTTGCGCGTGTTGAGCGAACGGCTAGCCCAGGACCGCCGCGAAACCGTCACCGGTGCGGCGCTGCTGGCGCTGGGCGAAGACGTCATGCCGGATGCCGACGACATGCCAGGCCTGCGGCGCAGCATGCGCGGGGTACTGCTGCACCATCTGGGCGGGCGTGGCCTGAAATCCTGGGAAATGCTCGAGGACCTGGCGCGCCGTCGTTGATGGCGCGGAGTGCTGGAGGCCCATGCGTGATAGCGCTGGACAAAAGTCCAGCAGCGACCGGCGATCCCACGAGCCAGCAGCGAATTGAGCGAAGCGGGCGCTCGGAAAACCGGCAGGCAGCACCCGTGCCCGTCGGTTTAGAAAGCCCTTCGCCTGCCCTCGACCACGAGCGCTACTCGCGTCACCGACATGGACCGGGCGAGCAGCAACTGCATATGCCCTGCGTCGAGCTGTAGATCATCCAGGCAGTCAAACGCCAGCAACTGGAGCCGGTGCTTCCTGCCATACGCAGCTTGATCGGCAGGACGACGATGCATCGACCTCGGCGGCGAGCCGGAAGCGCACCGGCACCGGCGTCCGGCACACCTCGCCTGGCAAGGAGGTGCTGCGCTCGATTCGCTCAATGCAGCAATGCAGCCACCGCCGCGTGGAATTGGGTGCGTGCGGTCCGCGAGTGCGGGTCGCCGCGCAGCAGGCGCACTGCGCCGGCAAGCCGCGCCGCGCCGACGAAGCCACAGCTGGCCTGCAACCGATGAAGATGGCTGCGCAGTGCCTGTTCGTCGCTGATCTGCAAGGCCGAATCCACCGCATCCCGGGTGCCCGGCAGCTCGGCCAGGAACAGCTCGCGCAGGGCATTGAGATGATGCTGCTGGCCGTTGAGCGCGCTCAGCGCAGCGGTCTCGTCCCAGTCGCTGGCGGCGATGTCCAGCACGCCCACCGGGGCCACGCTATAGCGACCGCGTGCCAGGCCGCGCCGCACCGCCTGCAGCAGGCGCTCGGAGGTCAGTGGTTTGACCAGCATTTCCAGGAACCCGTCGGACTGCAGGCTGTGCTGCATCGACATGGTCGCGTCGGCGGTGTGCGCCAGTGCCGGCACGTCCGGGTGCAGCAGGCGCAATGCACGCAGTAGCCCGCTACCGGTGCCATCGGGGAGGTTGACGTCGATCAGCCAGAGGTCGTGGCGACGTTCGCGCGCGCGGTCGAGTGCGGAAGAAAGGGAATCGGCACAGTCGACCGTGGCCGGAAGACTTTCAAGCACAGCCTGCAAGAACCCGCGGCTGATCGGGTCGTCTTCCACCAGCAGTAGGCGTGGGTGGGGTTCCTGGCGTGTGGCCATGTTCATGCTGCCTCCTTGTCAGCGATGCCGCGTCCTGATTTGTCGCGCGCAGCGGAAGTTTGCCTGTGTTTGCGGGGCGCGACAATTGTTGCGCTGACCGGCGCGGCCTCCGTCGGTCGCATCTGCGACAATACGCACCCTTTTTGCCCGCAGCTTGTCGCCACGTGGCCAGAACCAGAAACCGTCTCGACCGTACCCCCTTCCAGACCGCGGTCACCGACCTGAGCCATGACGGCCGCGGGGTCGCCCGCCGCGACGGCGAGGGCGGCAAGGTCACCTTCATCAGCGGCGCCTTGCCGGGCGAGTTGGTGCGCGCCGAACCCACCGCCCGTAGCCGGCATTTCGATGAGGCCAAGACCGTGGAGGTGCTGGAGGCCTCGCCGCAGCGGGTCACCCCGCGCTGCCCGCACTTTGGCGTCTGCGCGGGCTGCGTGTTGCAGCATCTGGAGGAGTCGCAGCAGATCGTGGCCAAACAGCGCGTGCTGATGGACAACCTGGAACGTATCGGTCACGTCACTCCGCAAGCCGTGCTGCCCGCGCTGACCGGCGACAACTGGGGGTATCGGCGCAAGGGCAGGTTCTCGGTGCGTCGCGTCGAGAAGAAGGACAAGACCTTGGTCGGCTTTCGTGAGCTGGACCCGCGGTTCGTGGCCGATCTGTCGATCTGCTACACGGTGATTCCGCAGATCGGCGAGAAGATCCCCTTGCTTGCCGCGCTGATCGAAGGCATGGACGGCAAGCGCGACATTCCGCAGATCGAATTCATCGCCGGCGACGATGCGGTGGCCTTGACCATTCGGCATATGCAGCCGCTTAGCGAGCGCGATCGCCAGGCCTGGGTCGCCTTTGCCCAGGAGCACGGCTTTGCGATTTTCCTGCAGCCCGGCGGGGTGGACAGCGTGCATCCGCTGTGGCCGCAGGACGTGCCGCTATCGTTCCGCTTGCCGCAGTGGGAGGTGGAACTGGCGTTCCGGCCGCTGGATTTCATTCAAGTCAACGCGTCGCTCAATCAGAAGATGATCGCCCATGCGGTTGCGCTGCTGGAGGCCAAGCCCGACGACCGCGTGCTGGACCTGTTCTGCGGCCTGGGCAACTTCACCCTGCCGCTGGCGCGCGTGGTGCGTGAGGTGGTGGGGGTGGAAGGCGACGCCGGACTTGTGGCACGGGCCAAAGAGAACGCCCAGCGCAATGGCCTGGACAATGCGCAGTTCCACGCCGCCGACCTGACCCAGGATCAGCGCAGCGCACCCTGGATGCGCCAGGGCTTTGACAAGCTGCTGCTGGACCCGCCGCGCTCCGGCGCCCTGGAAGTGCTGCAGCAGCTGCCGTTGAAAACGTTCGATCGCATCGTCTATGTGAGCTGCCACCCGGGCTCGCTGGCGCGCGACGCCGGCTATCTGGTCAACGAGCAGGGCTTCACGCTGGTTTCGGCAGGCGCGATGGACATGTTCCCGCACACCGCGCACGTGGAAAGCATCGCGGTGTTTGAGAGGCGGTGAATCGGGAGGAGGCAATCGGGAATCGTAACGGCGAACGGCTTATGCTTTTGCCATTCCCGACTCTCGATTCCCGATTCCCATGCCTGTAGAGATAGAACGCAAATTCCTGGTTACCGGCGATGGCTGGCGCGACGCCGCGCATGCGGTGATTCCGATGGCGCAGGGCTATATCAACGACCAGGCGGCGCTGCGCAGTGGCACGCAAAATGCCTCGGTACGGGTGCGGATTCAGGGCGAAAGCGCATTTCTCAATCTGAAATCGCGCGAGGTAGGGCATACGCGGCAGGAGTTTGAATATCCGATTCCACTGGCTGATGCACGCGCATTGCTGGCGCTGTGCATAGGCGGCCTGATCGACAAACGCCGGCATTTGGTCGCCTACCAGGGACATGTGTGGGAAGTGGACGAATTCATCGGCGACAACGCCGGCCTGATCGTGGCCGAGATCGAACTCGAACGCTCCGACGAAGCATTCGCCACGCCGGAATGGATTGGGGCCGAAGTCACCGACGACGTGCGCTATTACAACCTGGCCCTGGCCTCGCATCCATTCAAGCAGTGGAAAGAGGATTTGTGATGCGGGATCTGGACTCGCAAAGGCGGACACGCAGCCCGGTGCCTTGGAGGCCTGATGCGTGAGGTGGATCGCTGATGCGTAGAACAGATGAGTGCGCGGCGCCAGGCCGCCTTGCTTGATCATCGCTTCCCGGTTCGGCATTGGCAAACGCTTTGCGATTGCAGAATCCCGTCTATGCTCTGCCAATCCCAATCCCACAAACGAATCCCAGCTCATGCGCATCGACATCTGGTCCGACGTAGTGTGCCCCTGGTGCTGGATCGGCAAACGCCGTTTCCAGGCCGCCCTTGCGGCACTTGGCGCGCAGGCGCCGGCCTTGGACATTCATTACCACGCGTTCCAGCTTGATCCGGATGCCGGCCTGGAGCCCACGCCATTGCGCGCGGCCCTGGCGTCGAAGTTCGGCGGTACGGCACGCGTCGAACAGATCCTGGCGCAGACCCAGACCACCGCGCAGGCGGAAGGCTTGCCGCTGGATTTCGGCCGTGGGCAGGTGCAGGTCAGCACCCTGCGTGCGCATCGTTTGATCTGGCTGGCCAGCCACGAGGGCGATGTGGATGCGGTCATGGAAGCGCTGTTCCATGCGCATTTTGCCGAAGGCCAAAACGTGGGCGCGTCCGACACGCTGGTGCGTGCCGGTGAGGCCGGTGGCCTTACGGCGGCGCGTGTGCAGGCGATGCCGGAATCGGACGAAGGCACCGTCGAGGTGCAAGCGCAGCTAGCGCAGGCCGCCGCGTTGGGCATCCGTGCAGTGCCCAGTTTCGTGATCGACGGCCGTGCGCTGATCCAGGGCGCGCAACCGCCGGAAAGTTTTGCGCAGGCGCTGCTGCAGTTGGCGGCCGAATCGACGCCAGTCGGCGGGCCCGATGCCTGCGGGCCTGACGGCTGCGCGGTGTGACCCGCATGCCTGCCGCATGCCCCGGCACGTGCGCGATGGCATGACACTGCCCGACCGCGCACAGACGATCGCCGTGATCGGCGCCGGGCTGGCGGGGTTGGCCTGCGCGCAGCAACTGCAGATGGAAGGCCATGCAGTGACGGTGTTCGATCAGGCGCAGACCCCGGGCGGCCGCATGCGCCACTACAGCGCCGAGCAGTGGCAATGCGATCACGGAGCGCAGTATTTCACTGCGCGCGATCCTGCATTTGCAGCGGTCGTGGATGCCTGGATCGATGCCGGTATTGCCGCGCCCTGGCAGGCGCGCATCGCAAGCTGGGACGGCACGCAGTTGCGCCGATCCCAGAGCGCGCTGATGCGCTATGTGGGTGTGCCCGAGATGACCGCGCCGGCGCGTACGCTTGCCGCGCAGCTGGATGTGCGTCTGAGTGCCGAGGTGCGCGCGCTGCGGCGCAGCCGGCAGGGATGGCGCCTGTCGGTGTCGCAAGCCGCTGCAGAGCATCTGTTCGATACGGTGTTGCTGGCCGTCCCGGCGCCGAGTGCGGCTGGGTTACTCGCGCAGGCTGCGCCTGCGTTGGCGACGATTGCCGAGCAGGTGCGCATGCAGCCTGCGTGGGCGGTGATGGCGCACTTCGATGCGCCCATCGATCCGGGCTACGATGCGCTGTTCGTCAATGCCGGCGCGTTACGCTGGGTGGCGCGCAACTCCAGCAAGCCCGCGCGTGCGGGTGCGGAGACCTGGCTGGCGCATGCAACGGCCGAGTGGAGCCAGGCGCAGTGCGATGCCATGCCTGGGCACGTCAGCGCCAGCCTGGTGCCGGAGCTTGCAGCGCTCGGGTTGCCAGTGCCGCAGTCCTGCGATGCTTTTTTTTGGAAGGTTGCCAGCAGCGACCCGGCATTGCAGCTTGGCTGCGTCTGGGATGCGCAGCTGGGCTTGGGCATGTGCGGCGACTGGCTGGCCGGCGGCAAGGTGGAGGGCGCATGGCAGAGCGCAATGGCGTTGGCCCGGCGCGTGTCTGCCGGCGATGTGCTGTACAGCGCTGGCCACTGACGCTGTGCCAGGCAGCGCAGAACTAAAGGGCAGTGCGATGCAAGTCCATACCGCGGTCATGGCAGTCGTTGGTGCATGCGTTGCCGGTGATTCGAGTGTTTTTTTCGGGTCCAAGGCATGCCCATGCGCCGCGTCGGCACGGACGCGCCCATGCGCCCCGCATCATCGGGCGTCACTTTGATGCATGATTCCAGCGCACTTGTCGCGCAAACCACCCAACAAACGCCGGCCCATACGCTGCGTTTGGTTCTGGGCGACCAGCTCGATCCGCAACACAGCTGGTTCGCGACGCGCGATGCAGGCGTGGTCTATGTATTGATGGAAGTGCGGCAGGAAACCGACTACGTGCTGCATCACGCGCAGAAGGTCCTGGCGATCTTCGCGGCCATGCGCGCGTTCGCTGCCGGCCTGCGGCGTGCCGGGCATCGGGTGCGCTATGTGACGATCGACAATGCCAGCAACCGGCAGTCGATCCCGCACAACCTCGAGGCGTTGATGGCGCATTACCGCGCCGGCCATCTGGAGTACCAGGCCCCAGACGAATGGCGGCTGGACGAAGCACTACAGCACTGGAGCGCCGCGCAGCCCTTTGCCACGCGCATGCTCGGCAGCGAACATTTTTTGACCGCACGCAGTGAAGTCGCCGGCTGTTTTCGCGCCGGCAGCCCGTGGCGCATGGAAGTGTTTTATCGGCGCATGCGGCGCCAGCATGGCATCCTGCTCGATGCCGCGGGCGAGCCGGAAGGCGGGCGCTGGAACTTCGATCACGACAACCGTGCGCCGTGGCCGGGCGACCCGCCTGCCCCACAGGATTGGCGCACGACCCACGACCACAGCGCGCTGTGGCGCACGATCGAAGCCGCCGGGGTGCGCAGTTTTGGCGCACCGAATGCGCACGCCCTGCCATGGCCGCTGGATCGCGACGAAGCCTTGCAGCATCTGGACGCTTTCATCGCGCATGCATTGCCCAATTTCGGCCGCTACGAAGATGCGATGAGCACGCGTAGCCCGCGCCTGTTCCATTCGCTGCTTTCGTTCGCGCTCAACGTCAAGATGCTGCACCCGCGCGAAGTGATCGCGCGCGCCGAAGCGGCATGGCGGCAAGGGCATGCGCCGTTGGCGGCGGTGGAAGGCTTCATCCGGCAGATTCTGGGCTGGCGCGAGTACGTGCGCGGTGTGTATTGGTCGCAGATGCCCGGCTATGCGGACTCGAATCATCTCGATCAGCATGCAGCGCTGCCACACTGGTTCTGGGACGGGCAGATCGGCATGCGCTGCCTGGCAGATGCGATCGGCAATTCGTTGGCCAATGCGCATGCGCATCACATCCAGCGGCTGATGGTGATCGGTAATTTTGCGCTGCTGGCGGGGCTGGACCCGCAGGCGCTGCATCGCTGGTACCTGGGCGTGTATATCGACGCCTTCGAGTGGGTGGAGCTGCCCAATACGGTGGGCATGAGCCAGTTCGCCGATGGCGGCCTGCTCGGCAGCAAGCCGTATATCAGCGGTGCGGCCTATATCGATCGCATGAGCGATTACTGCGGTGGTTGCCGGTATCAGCGCAAGTTGCGGGTCGGGCCGAACGCCTGCCCGTACAACGCGTTGTACTGGGACTTTCTGCAGCGCCAGCGCCTGCTGTTGGGCGCCAACGAACGCCTGGCGCTGCCGTACCGCCAGCTCGACGGTATGGCCCCCGAAGTGCTGGCACAGGTGCAGGCCCAGGCCGCGCATTGGCGCGCCCACCTCGAGGTGCTGTAAGCCTGCCCGCCGCGCCCGCAGGGCACGCACCTGAATGCGCGATCTGACGCTGCCACGCGCATCTGCGACAATGCCGCGCTGCGCCACCGTGGCGCCTGGCCCGGGAGTCCCCAACATGCTTCTGATCGGCGTTGCCGGTACCGAACTCAGCGCGCAGGAACGCGATTGGCTGCAGCACGATGCGGTTGCCGGCGTGGTGCTGTTCAAGCGCAACTTCGCCTCGCGCACCCAGGTGGCCGAGCTGTCGGCTGCCATTCGCGCCGCCGCGCCACGCCCGGTGCTGGTCTGCGTGGACCAGGAAGGTGGGCGCGTGCAGCGGTTTCGCGAAGGATTCAGCGCGCTGGCGCCGCTGCAAAGCTTCGGTGCGCAGTACGCGCAAGACCCGGAGTCTGCACTGGCCGCCGCGCGCGCGCATGCGCAGTTGATGGCCAGCGAGGTCCGCGCCAGCGGCGTGGACCTGAGCTTTGCCCCGGTGGTGGACCTGGGGCGCGGCAACCGCGCCATCGGCGATCGCGCCTTCAGCGACGACCCGCAGATCGTGGCGACCTTCACGCGCGCCTATGTACAGGCGCTGCATGGCGCCGGCATGGCTGCCACGCTCAAGCATTTTCCCGGCCACGGCACGGTGCTGGAAGACACCCACGTCGATCACGCCAGCGACCCACGGCCGCTGGAGGTGCTGCAGGCCGAAGACCTGGTGCCGTTCGTGGCGGGGATCGAGGCCGGCGCCGACGCCGTGATGATGGCGCACGTGGTCTACCCGCAGGTCGCGCCGGAGCCGGCCGGCTATTCGCAGCGCTGGATCGAGCAGATCCTGCGCGGCCAGATGGGCTTCCGCGGCGTGGTCTTTTCCGATGACATCGGCATGGCTGCCTCGTTCAGTGCCGGCGGGGTGGCGGGCCGGGTGCATGCGCATCTGGATGCCGGCTGCGACGTGGTGCTGGTGTGCCATCCGGAGCTGGTCGCCGAATCGCTGCAGGCCGTGCAGGGCCGCAGGCTCAATACCGCTGCATTGATCGGCCTGATCGGCCGCGGCGCACTAGGCTGGGATGGCCTGCTTGCCGGCACCGACGCCTCATTTACCACTCCTCCTTCTGCCCATTTCGGAACAACTGCCTGATGTCCACGCTCACCATTTCCCAGGCCCTGGCCCAAGCCGATCTGCTGGTCGACCGTCCGGCCATCGATGCCGCCGTTGCCACCATCGCCGATGCGATCGCTCGCGACTATGCCGGCGAAGTGCCGGTGTATCTCACCATCATGCACGGTGCGCTGCCGTTCTCCGGCCAGCTGGCGCTGGAGCTGGGCGCACGTGGCCAGGACCTGCAGTTCGATTACCTGCATGCCACCCGTTACCGCGGCGAAACCACCGGCGGCGAACTGGTGTGGAAGCACCGCCCGGCCACCGCATTGTTCGGCCGCCGCGTGATCCTGGTCGACGACATTCTCGACGAGGGTTACACGCTGCAGGGCGTGCGCCAGTGGTGCCTGGAGCAGGGCGCCACTGACGTGCGCGTGGCGGTGTTGACCGTCAAGCGGCACGACCGGTGCGTGCCGGGCGTGACTGCCGACTACGTGGGCGTGGAAGTGCCCGACCGTTACGTATTCGGCTTCGGCATGGACGTCAACGAGCAGTTGCGCGGCATTCCTGCCATCTATGCGATGAAGCAGTAACGCTGCAAATCCATGCCCGCATCGTTGCGGGCAGCCCGGCGCGCACGCCTGCGCGCCCCATCATGTCTTTCGCTGCAGAGGTCGGTTGTGTCCGCAAATTCCATCGCATTGGCCGTCATCGGCGGCACTGGTGTCTACAAGCTCGCGCAGCTGGACGATGTGCAGTCGCACGACATCCAAACGCCTTACGGCGCGCCGTCCGGGCCGATCCGCGTCGGCATGCTGCTCGGCCACCGCGTCGCCTTCCTGGCACGCCATGGCGAAGGCCATTCGCTGCCGCCGCACAAGGTCAATTACCGCGCAAACATCGCTGCATTGCAGCAAATCGGCGCCTCGCGCGTGCTGGCGCTCAACACCGTGGGGGGTATCACCGAACAGTTTGGCCCGCGCGTGTTGGCGTGCCCGGATCAGTTGATCGATTACACCTGGGGCCGCGTGTCCACCTTCTGCGAAGAGCCCGGCAGCGAGGTACAGCATGTGGATTTCGGCCATCCGTATTCGCCGATGTTTCGCAGCAAGGTCATTGCGGCAGCCAAAGTGACCGGCGTCACGCTGGTGGCCGGCGGCTGCTATGGCGCAACGCAGGGGCCACGACTGGAAACGGTTGCAGAGATCGCCCGCATGCGTCGCGACGGCTGCGATCTGGTGGGCATGACCGGCATGCCCGAAGCGGGCCTGGCGCGCGAAAAAGGCCTGGAATATGCGTGTTTGGCGATCGTGGCCAACTGGGCGGCCGGCTGTGGCGACGCGCTGGAAATCACCATGGCCGAAGTCTTGGCCAACGTCGATGCGGCGTCGTCCGGGCTGCCCGAGCTGATTGGCGAACTTGCACGCGGGTGATTGTCATCGGGGCATAAGCTTTGCATACTCGGCGCGTACGCACCGCCGTACACCACCCATTAATTATTGCAAAGGTCTCGCATCACCATGCCGAACGGTACCGTCAAGTGGTTCAACGACGCCAAGGGATTTGGCTTCATCTCACCGGAGGACGGCAGCGCCGATGTCTTCGCGCACTTCTCCGCGATCAATTCCAAGGGCTTCCGCAGCCTGCAGGAAGGCCAGCGCGTCAGTTATGACGTGACCCAGGGCCCCAAGGGTGCCCAGGCTTCGAACATCACGCCGGTCGAGTAATCTGACTCGATTGTGCGGTTGAAAAACCCCGCCACGGCGGGGTTTTTTTTGCGCCGGTTGTGCGCGGGCAGCAATAGCCAAACAGAGCAGGGACGATGCAACGAGCATTACGTATTGCAGTGGTGGGCTACGGAACCGCAGGGCAGGCATTGGCCGTGCTGCTGGGCGCCGATGGGCATCAGCTGGAGGTATTCGAGCGCGCAGCTGCACCCGGGCCGGTGGGCGCCGGTTTTCTGCTGCAACCCAGCGGGTTGCAGGTGCTCTGGAACATGGGCTTGCTGCCGCAGGCGCTCGCGCATGGCGCGCCGGTGCGCCGCTTGTATGGCGACACGCCGTGCGGGCGCGCGGTGATGGACATGCAGTACCGCGATCTGGATACGCGCCTGATGGGTGTGGGCATGCAGCGCGGCGCGTTGTTTACGCTGCTGCGCGAGGCCTGGCCGCAGCACGCGCAACTGCATGTGGATACGCAGATCACCGCGATCGATCACGCGGGCGTGCGCGTGCAGGATCAACGTGGGCAGTGGCATGGCCCCTTCGATCTGATTATCGCCGCCGATGGCTCGGCTTCCACGTTGCGTGCGCAGGCACAGGGAACGCAGCTGGATCGGGTGTATCCATGGGGGGCGCTGTGGTGCCTGCTGCCGCGCGAAGACTGGCCGTTTGTAGACGAATTGCGCCAGCGCTATATCGGCGCACGCAAGATGATCGGTCTGTTGCCGGTGGGCACGCGCCCGGGCGACGACACGCCGCGGCTGAGTTTTTTCTGGAGCCTGCCATGCAGCGATTTCGTTGCGTGGGAACAGCGCGGCATTGCCGCCTGGCGCGATGAGGTGGCGCAGATGTGGCCAGAGGCGCATGCGCGGCTTGCTACGGTGCAGGTGCATGGAGCTCTGGCGCGCGCGAGCTATCGCGATGCGGTGGTGTCGCGCTGGCATCGCGGCCGTTTCGTGCTTGCAGGCGATGCCGCGCATGCGATGAGCCCGCAGTTGGGGCAGGGCGTGAACATGGCGCTGCTGGATGCGTTGGCGATGCGCGATGCCTTGCGCGCCGGCGCCGATCTGGACGCTGCCTTGCAGCGCTACCAGCGCGAACGCCAAGCGCACGTGGCGATCTATCACCGCTGGAGCCGCTGGCTGACGCCGCTGTTCCAGTCCGAACGCGATCTGTGGGCACATGGCCGCGACCTGCTGCTACGCCCGATGGGGCGCGTGCCGGGCGGGCGCGGGCACATGCTGCGCGTGCTCAGCGGCACCCAGCATGGTTGGTTCGGCAAGCTGGCGCTGGCGCCGGAATTCGTCGAGGCTTTGGCGCGACCAGTCGCGCGGCTGGCCGACGCTAACGCCGAAGCAGCTGCGCAGTCGTAGCATCGGCCGGTGCGTGCGTCATTGGCTACGCATCGGCAGTGCCAGCGCATCGCCTTCCACGCAGGCAACCAGGCGCTCGCCTTCGGCCAGCGTCGGCACGATGCCTGCGGTGAACTGCGAGAACGCCGGCAGGATGGTGACGCGCTCGCGCAACCAGAACGCCGGCCAGCGCCGTGACAGCCCCGGTAGCTTGACCAATGGATGCAGATGCCCGCACAGCACGTGGCCGCTGGGATGCGGCAACGGGTCGTGGCGCAGCACGAACGGGCCATCTTCGACCTGTTCGCCGGCCGCTTCGATGTGCAGCTCCGCACCGGCCAGGGCGCGGTCGTGATTGCCGCGAATGGCGATCACGCGTAACGCGCAATGCCGTTCGCGCCATGCGCTCCAGCGTCGGTGCCAGGCCGCGCGTGGGGCAGGGCCGTGCAAGAGGTCGCCCAAAATCCATAGCGCCTGGACATCGCGTTGATCGAGCAACGCATCCAGCCGCTCCAGATCGTGCGCGGTGCCGCCGGCCGGCAAGCCGATGCCGGCACGTCGGAACACATCGGCCTTGCCCAGATGCAGATCGGCGATCAACAGCGCACGTTGTGCCGGCCGATACAACGCGCGTTCGCCGAGCAATTCCACGGTTTCGCCGGCCAGCTGCAGCTGCACGCTATCGCCCATGCTTGCGCTCCAGTTGTTGGGCAGCGCGCAAGACGCGGGCCTTCCAGTCTTCGGTACTCAGTTGCCCACGCACGCGTTCTGCCCACAGCGGAAACGATAATGGTGTGAGGCTGCGCGGTTTGCACAGGCGCAACGCGCGGCGCGCGCAGTCTTCCAGCGCATGTGCAAGCCGCGCCAGTTCGAGCTGGCCTTCGAACACTTCGCGTTCGGCTTGCGCAAGCAGCAAATGATCGGGGTCGAAGCGCTGCAACACGTCGTACAGCAAGCCGCTGGAGGCCTGCAGCTGACGCAGGCTGCGCGGCGCACGCCCAGGCAACGAGGGCGACAACAATCCCGCCACGCGCGCGATCTCGCGAAATTGCCGGCGCGCCAACTCGCCCAGATTGAGGCTGTCGCGCAGATCGTCGAACAGGCCCACCGGCGAGAGCAGGGCTTGCAGTACATCGGCATCGATGTCGACATCCTGCGCCGGCGACAGCACAAATCCATAGTCATTGGCAGCGAAGCTGAAGGTATTGCGTTGGCGCCGGCCCCAGCGTGCCGCGAGCAACGCGGCTAGGCCTTCGTTGACTTGCCTGCCGGCGAACGGGTAGACGAAGACGTGGCGGCCGTCGCGCGCCTTGACGCTTTCCACCAGCAGATGGTCCGGCCCCGGCAGCGAAGAAAGCGAGCCTTGCAGGTGCAGCAACGGCGCCAGGGCCTGCATCTCCGGCGCATCGCCAGGGTCGGCGAACACCGCTTCCACCTCGCGGCCCAGCGCCGACGACAACGGCATGCGCCCGCCCATCCATTTCGGCACCACGCCACTGCCGCCCTTGGCCACGCGCACGTAGGCGGTCATGTCTTCCAGGCGCACCAGTTCCAGCAGGCGGCCGGCGAACTGGAAGCGGTCGCCGCGGCGCAGGCGGCCGATGAATTGTTCTTCCACCGCGCCCAGCCGCCCGCCGCGCAGGAACTGCACGCGCACGCTGCCGTCGCTGGTGATCGTGCCGATGGACAGCCGGTGCCGCAGCGCGACGCGTCGGTCGATCACGCGGTACAGACCCTCGTCGTCGCGTACCACCTTGTGGAAGTCCGGATAATGCGCCAGCGCGCTGCCGCCTTGCACGATGAAATCCAGCACCGCGTTCCAGGTGGTTTTCTCCAGCGCGGCGAAGGCATCGGTACCGCGCACTTCCTCGAACAACGCATCGGCGTGGAAGCCGCCGCCGAGGGCGAGGGTGACGCAGTGCTGCGCCAGTACGTCCAGCGACAACCGTGGCGGTGGACGCGCTTCGATATGTCCATGCACCAGCGCGCGACGTGCCGCGGCGTATTCGACCAATTCCAGCGCATGCGAAGGCACGCACACCACGTGCCCGGATTCGCCGGGGCGATGGCGTGCGCGCCCGGCGCGTTGCAGCAGGCGCGCGATGCCTTTCGGGCTGCCGACCTGCAGCACCTGATCCACGGCCGGGAAGTCGACGCCCAGATCCAGGCTGGAGGTGGCCACCACGCAGCGCAGGCTGCCGTCGGCCAGCCCGCGTTCGGCGGCCGCGCGTAGCGATGGATCCAGCGAGCCGTGATGCAGCGCCAGCGTGGCCAACTCCTCCGGCCACACCGCGCTCAAGGCCTGATGCCACAACTCGGCCTGCGCGCGCGTATTGGTAAACACCAGGCTGGTGCGCTGTTGCATGATCTTTTGCAGCACGCGCGCCAGTTGCGCCAGACCAAGGTGGCCTGCCCAGGGAAAGCGCTCGCCACTGTCCGGCAGCAAGGTTTCAAGCGTCATCGTGCGCGGTTTGACGCCGGAGACCAGCGCCGCCTCGGGGCGATGCGGCAACAGCACATCGCGTGCCTGCGATAAGTTCCCAAGCGTCGCCGACAGCCCCCAGATGCGCAGGTGCGGCGTCCATCCGCGCAAGCGCGCAAGACACAACTGCAGCAACACGCCGCGCTTGTTGCCCAGCAGCTCGTGCCATTCGTCGACGATCACACAGCGCAATGCCGACAGCTGCGGCGCGGTATCCGGATACGACAATAGCAATGCCAGCGATTCGGGCGTGGTGACCAGCACGTCGAGCTTGCCGCTGCGTGCCAGCCGCTTGTCGCGCGCGCTGGCATCGCCGGTACGCAGGCCCACCTGCCAATCCAGCCCCAATGCGTCCACCGGCTCGCGCAGCGCGCGTGCGGTGTCGGCGGCCAGTGCGCGCAGCGGCGTGATCCACAACACTTGCAGATTGCGTTGCGGCTGGCGGCGCGCAGGGGAGGTGGGTTTGCCCGGTTTGCGCGGGGATTTGCGCCCACGCGTGGCCAATGCCTCCAGTAACGGACCGCCAAATGCCGCCAGCGTCTTGCCGCTGCCGGTGGGCGTATGCAGCAGGCCCGATTCGCCGTCGAGATAGCGCTTCCACACATCGCGTTGGAACGGCAGTGGCGCCCAGCCGCGCTGCGCGAACCAGGCACGCCACTGTTGCAGTGGCGTGCCATACGTGTGCTGCGTGACGCTCACCGCGCCAGTGCCTGCAGGGTGCTCAGATGATCGGCTTCGGCCATCGGCTTGTCGTGACGCCAGCGCAGGATGCGCGGGAAGCGCACCGCGATGCCGGACTTATGCCGCGCGCTGCGGTTCACCGCTTCAAACCCAAGCTCGAACACGTGATGCGCGGTGACCGCGCGCACCGGGCCGAAGCGCTCGGTGGTGTTGGCACGGATCCAGCGATCCAGTTGAAGAATTTCCTTGTCGTCCAGGCCCGAATAGGCCTTGGCGATCGGCACCAGTTGGCCCTCGTGCCATAGCCCGAAGGTGTAGTCGGTGTAGAGCGTGCTGCGTCTGCCGTGGCCGGCCTGCGCGTACAGCAGCACCGCGTCGATGGTCAGTGGGTCGATCTTCCATTTCCACCAATCGCCGCGACGGCGACCGGATTGATACACCGAACTGGCGCGCTTGAGCATCAGCCCTTCCACGCCGCGTTCGCGCGCTTCCACGCGCACCTGCGCTGCGGCCTGCCAATCGCTGACCTGCACCAGCGGCGAGGCAACGATGCGCGGATCTGCCAGCGTGGCGAGCACGCCTTCCAGCAGTGCGCGCCGCTCCTGCAACGGGCGCTCGCGCAGGTCTTCGCCCGCCAGTTCCAGCAGGTCGTAGGCCACCACGCGCGCAGGTGCGGCGGCCAAGGTCTTGGGCCCGGGCTTGAGCCGCTGGATGCGCGTCTGCAACGCAGTAAACGGCATTGGCAGGGGCTGTTCGGGTTGCCAGGCCAGCAGCTCGCCATCGATGACGGTGCCGTCCGGCAATTGCAGTGCGGCGTGTTCGATTTCGGGGAAACGTCCATCCAGACGCTCTTCGCCGCGCGACCACAGCGCCGCTTCGCCGGCGCGGCGAATCAGCTGCAGGCGGATGCCGTCCCATTTCCATTCCAGCAGCCAGTCGTCGATGGGGCCCAGCGTGTCGACCTCCGCTTCCAGCGGCGATGCCAAAAAGAACGGATAGGGCTGCTGGCGGTCGCCGGGCAGTTCTTCGCTGGTCAACAGGTCTGCAAGATAGGTTGGATGCGGCCGCCAACTGCCGAGCATGCGCTGCGCAATGCGCGCGATATCCACGCCCGACAATTCGGCCAGCGCCTGCTGCACGAGCCGTTGCGACACCCCAACCCGCAATGCGCCGGTCAGCAGCTTGTTGAACACCAGCCGCTCGTCGAAGGCCAGGCTGCGCCACGCCTGCACGATGCAGGCCTTGCGGACTTCCACGTCCTGGTTGGCGATCGGCAGCAGCCGCTGTTCGATCCATTCTGCCAACGGCAGATCGGCCGCCTCGGTGACCGGGTCGTCCAGCAGCAAGGCCAGGGTTTCGGCCAGATCGCCGACATGGTCGTAGCTGTCGGCGACCAGCCAATCGGCAACGCCGGCGGTGTCGGTGATCCATTCACGCAGTTCGCCGCTGCTGGCAATGCGCATGCGCGCGCTGGCCACCTTGCCACCGGCCAGCAGATACAGCGCCCATGCCGCGTCCAGCGCGGGCGCATCGCGGAAATACGCAACCAGCGCAGCGCGCTTGTCGAGCGTGCCGGTGCTGCGGTCCAGGGTGCGGTACAACGCCGCGAAACGCTTCACGGCAGCGCCTGTGTCGCTGCGCGCCTGTCGGCAGCACGCAGCTCCAGTGCGCGTCGGGTAAACGCGGCAAGCACGCGTGGGCGCCGCAGCGGTCGCGGTGGGCCGATGGTGGCCGCTGGCGCGTTGCGATGCACGCAAAACGCCAAGGCATGACGGCGGAACGCGAGCGCACCGCTCAAGCGAATGCGCGGACGCGCGCGAACATAACGACGTGCGGGCAGCGGGTTCATTCCTCGGCTCCGAAATCGGTGCGGAAGGCTTCTGCTGCGACGCCGCGTTCCCGCAAGTGTTGGATCAATGCATCGGTATTGCCATGGGTGGCAATGACGCGCTGTGCGCCGGTTTCTTCGATGGTGCGCAGCAGGTCGGGCCAGTCGGCATGGTCGGAGACCACAAAGCCCCGATCGTAATTGCGCCTGCGGCGATTGCCGCGGATGCGCATCCAGCCCGAGGCAAAACCTTGCTGTGCGCTGCGAAAACGGCGGATCCAGGCGCTGCCGGCCGCCGATGGCGGCGCGATGACCAATTGCCCGGCATAGTCGGCGCCGCGCGCATGCTCGCTGACCGGCTGGGTATCCAGCATCGGGATGCCCGCCTGGCGATAGACCTCCACACCCACCGCGACCGCGCCATGCAGCAATGCCGGCTGCGTCTCCCACGCGCGCAATTCGGCCAATACGCGCTGCGCCTTGCCCAGCGCATAGCAGTACAGGATGGCCGCTTCGCCGCGTTCGGCGCATTCGCGGCGCCAGGCAGAAATGTCGGCCGCAACCTGGGAGGTGTCGGGCCAGCGGTACACCGGCAGGCCGAAGGTCGCCTCGGTGATGAAGGTGTCGCATGGCACCACTTCGAACGGCTTGCAGGTGGGGTCGGGTTGGCGCTTGTAGTCGCCGGAGGCGACCCAGACCTCGCCATCCACTTCGATGCGCACCTGCGCCGATCCCAGCACGTGTCCGGCCGGATGCAGCGACACGCGCGCACGCCCCAACTGAAACGCTTCACCGTCCGCATGCGTGTGATAGACCTGTTCGCCCAGACGCCATTGCAGGATGGACAGGCTCTCGCGCGTGCAGTGGTACTCGCCCATGCCGCTGCGGGCGTGGTCGCCGTGACCATGCGTAATCACCGCGCGCGGCACCGGCCGCCACGGGTCGATATGGAAATCGCCTTGCGGGCAATACAGGCCCTCCGGCCCGAGCACCACCAGATCGCCGCGTGTGTGAGATGTCTCATCGTTGCCGTTGCGCATGCGGCAACTCTGGCCAAGCCGGTGTGCAGATCCTGAGAATGGGAACCGCGTGCGGCGGTGCCTTCGCGCGACGCGCGCTTACCGGCAGGTGCCACTCCCTCGCGAGCAGCCGCCGGACAGGCGTGGACGGCGCACAGAGGCTACGGGTGCACGCACGGCACATGCCGATCAACTCACCGCCACGTTCGTCCGGCAGTGCGCGTTTAGTGTTGGCAGCCGCGTGGATCGTGGACGCCTCAGAGCGGCCAACAAAACGTAGCGAGCGGCCGTCAGGTGGCGTGGACGCTACGAAGGAACCGCGGTGTACGCGTGGGACATGCCGATTCTGAGCAACGGCCGCGCCCGCCTGGCGGTTGCGCAGTCGTTTTGTCAGCTGTTCTTAATGCCGCGTACGCCGCCCGGGCGAACGCACCGCGATCGCTTCCACCGCCAGGGTGAAGCCGCGTTCTTCGCCGCCGTGCATTGCGCCGACATCGACCACCTGGCGACGGATCTCCTCGCCCTTCCCGTTACGCACCACCACCACCACCGTGTATTCCCACGGATCGCCGTCGGCCGGGTGGCGGATGGTGCCGTCGACCTTGAGCGGCACGATCGGCGCCGGCTGCGCGTGTTGCGCAGCCGCCGAATCGAAGCGCAGGTGGTGCTTGCACGCAGGGCAGACGCTGGCGCTTTCCAGGATCGTCGCCTTGCAGTGCGGGCAGCTGCGCGTGGCGCCGGGCGTGCCCGGGCGAGGTGCACTCATGTGGCGTCGCTGTCTCCGCTGACCACCGGCTTGCTGGCAGTGACCGGCTTGCCGCCATCATCGCCCCAGCCGAAATCGGCCTGGCCGCGCATGCGCGCACCCGAGGCCACCGTGAGGCTGCCGGCCTTGACGTCGCCGACCAACACACCGGACGTCTGCAGTTCGACCTGCGCGGCAGATTCGATGTTGCCCTCCAGCTCGCCGGCGATGATCACCTTGTTGGCGCGCACGCCGCCATTGAGCTTGGCGCCGCGTTCGATGGTCAGATCGCCCTTGACGTTGACATCGCCCTTGAAGCGGCCGGCCAGACGCACATGGCCGGCGCCTTCGATCTTGCCTTCGATGCTGATGTCGGCAGCGATCAGCGACTCTTTCGCTTCGCTGTGACGCTGCGTGGCTACAGCTGCCGGCGCGACGCTGGGCGCTGCGGCGGCGGGCACCGGCGGCGCGGGGCTGGCCTCGGCGGTGAAGAGCCTGCCATCGGCCGCAGGAACCTCGGGGGTGACCGGAACGCCGTCTTTCTTATTGGGACCTTGATCGCGCCACATCGACATCGGACTGCCTCGCTTTAGGGGTCGAGGCCGACTATCGCTGCGCAACTGGATCTTTTGTGTGACGGACTCCGCAAACCGGGATGGGCGGCGCGCGTTACGAAGCTGTCGGCAAACGCTGCGAGCAGCCGTCAAGTGGGTGCGCGCGGCGCACCAGGGCCACAGTCTCCGCGTGCTACCTCCCGGCTTCGTGCGCAGCCGCGCCTGGCTGGCGGCCGCGCCGTGGCCTTGTCAGCTGCCTTCAGTCCGCACTGTCCGTAGCAGCACCGTATCGCTCGACCCGGTTGCGCCCAGCATGCTTGGCACGATACAGCGCTGCGTCGGCTTTCTGGATCAGGCTCGCACCCTGTTCGCCATCGGCAGGGAAGCTGGCCACGCCGATCGAGGCCGTCACCTTCGGCAAGGCGCGCGCACCGTCGCTGACCGCCAGCGCGGCGATGTAACTGCGAATCTGCTCGGCCACGCGCATGGCTTCTTCGCCATCGGCTTCGGGCAGAAGGACGGTGAATTCCTCACCGCCGTAGCGGCATGCCACGTCCTCGGCGCGCAGGCGGGTCAGCAGCAATTCGCCCACCGCTGCCAGCAACAGGTCGCCGCCGGCATGGCCCTGGCTGTCGTTGAACTGCTTGAAATGGTCCACGTCCAGCATCAAGACCGACAACGGCAGACCACGCCGTGCGCACCGCGCCAACTCGTGGCTCAGCGATTCTTCCAGATAGCGGCGGTTATACAGCCCCGTCAGCGCATCGCGGATCGACTGCCGGCGCAGCGACTCGCGCAGACGCAGGTTGCTCAGCGCCAACGACAACTGTTCGGCGGCCGCCTCGGCGATTTCCAGCCGCGGCATCGGCCCCGGGCCGGCGGCAGACAGGAACAGAAACCCGAGCTGGGTGCCTTGCGCCGACATCGGCAGGCACGCGGTGGTGACGGATGCATCGTGTGCGGGTTCTTCGATATGCGCACACAGCGCATCCCGGCCCAGGTCTTGGACGATATGCGGCTGGCCGCGGCGCAGCGCCCAGCACTGCTCGGGCGACAGATGCGGCGCGCTGCGCACCAGCGGCTCGCCCCAGTGGCTGATCGCCTCGGCGCGGTCCTGCGAGGCGCGCAGCAGGTACACGCTTCCCGCCACGCCCGGCAGCAGGCCGGCCAGGGTACGGCTGCTGACCATCAACGCTTCTTCGGCACTGATGCAGCTCTGCAGCAGGCCGGTGTAACGGCTGAGCAGGTTGAGATCGGCGGTACTGCGCTGCAGTGCCTCGATGCTCTCGCCCAACTCGCGATTGGCCTGCGCCGCCAGCTGTTCTGCCTGCGCGCGGTGGCGCAGTTCGCGCATCAACAGCGCATAGACCATGCCCACCACCAACAGCCCGAACGGAATGCCGGCCAATGCCAGTGCCAGCAACAGGTTGGCGCTTTGTTCGCTGCTTCGCGCGCGTTGTGCCAGCAGCTCCTGTTCGCGCTGCACCATCGTCAATGCCTGCTCGCGGATGGCGCTGGTAGTGCGGAATGCGCTCTGCCGGATGTCGGCACGTGCCGGCTCCAGCCCACCTTGCGCATAGAGGTCGAGCACGTGCTGAATCTGCCGCAGGCGGGTTTCCACCAGCCGTTGCAACTGCGCCAGGTGCTGCTCCTGTGCGGGGTTGTCGACGATCAGGCGGCGCAGGTTGTCCAGCAGGATCGGCAGACGTTCGACACTGGTCTGGTAGTCCAGCAGGTAGGCGTCGTTGCCGGTGAGCAGGAAGCCGCGCTGCGCCGATTCGGCATCGAGCACGCGCGCCTGGATCTCGTCCACCCGCCCGATCACCTCGTGGGTGTGCGACACCAGCGCAGCGTCGGCCAGCGAACGGCGGGCACCGACGAAGATGCCGATTCCGATGACGACGAAGATCAGCGCAGAAAAAATCAGCGCCAGCTGGTTGCGCCGGCGCGACGTAAAAGAAGAGGACATATGCGAATGCTAGCCTGCCGGCCTCGACAACACGAGCCACCCGTCGGCCGAGACAAGCGCGCCGGCACATGGCCGGCGCGTTGCGGGTGCTGCGAGAGGGGAGCGACTCAGTGCTGCGCGTGGTCGGCGTCGTGCTTGTCGGCGTTCTGTTCGGCCTTGTTGGCCATTTCGCGCGTCTTGTCGGCAGTGGCATCGGCCGCATTGGCGGTGGCGCGGCTGGCGTCTGCGGCCAACTCGCGCGCAGCCACGCGTGCATCGGCAGTTGCGGCCTTCGCTTCCACTGCCGCACGGTCGGCGGCCTGTTCGGTCGCGGCGGCGGCGTGCTTGGCGGCAGAAGCGGCATCGCGGCGCGCCTGCTCGGCATCCGGGCCCTGACAGGCAGCAAGGGTGAGGGCGGCGATGGTGCTCAACGACAGCATGCGGATCGTCTTCATGGGTGGTCCTGTTCCTGTTCCGGTGTTGGAAGCCGGAGCTTATGCAGGAGGCGATGCAGTCTGCGTCAATGCGTCGCTGGCCATTCAGCCGCCGGGGAGACAGACGCAATCGTGCAGGTTGTTCGTGTCCTTGCTGCTGTCACGGTGTGCGAGGCTTTGATTGGCAGACAAAGAAAAAGCCGCTGGAAACCAGCGGCTTTTTCCGAACTCGCTTGGAGTCAAGAAGTGATTACTTCTTGGCTTCTTCTGCGGTGTCCTTAGCAGCCTTGGCGGTGTCTTCAGCCGTCTTGGCAGCGTCGGCAGCCTGGTCAGCAGCAGCGTCGGTTGCGGCGCCGGAAGCAGCCTGAGCAGCGTCAGCAGCGGTGTCGGCCGAAGCAGCAGCGGTGTTGGCAGCAGCCTGAGCGGCGTCAGCCGACTGCGAGCCCGAGGCAGCAGCCTGGTCGGCAGCGGTCTGAGCGTCGGCAGCAGCTTCGTTAGCCGAAGCAGCAGCGTCCTGAGCCTGTTCCGGCTTCGAGCAAGCGGTCAGGGCCAGGCCCAGAGCCATTGCGATCAGCAGCTTGTTGATGGTCATTGTTTCAATCCTCGTCGTTAGATTAGGCAACGCGCTATTGCGCGCCCCCGACATGATGACGGCCACAAGACGAGTGTCAAGCGCGCGCGCATTCAGTTTTGCAAAATCGCCGTTAAATATAATTAAATCAATTCGATAGCGATGGCGGTCGCTTCGCCGCCGCCGATGCATAGCGTTGCGATTCCGCGCTTGCCTCCGCGGCTGCGCAACGCGTTCACCAATGTCACCACCAAACGCGCGCCGGATGCGCCGATCGGATGGCCCAGTGCGCAGGCGCCGCCATGCACATTGACCTTGTCGTGCGCGATGCCAAGTTGCTTGATTGGCGCCATCGCCACGACGGCGAAGGCTTCGTTGATTTCGAACAGA
The DNA here is from genome assembly GCF_041481705.2 of Xanthomonas sp. NCPPB 1062. Classification (NCBI taxonomy): domain Bacteria; kingdom Pseudomonadati; phylum Pseudomonadota; class Gammaproteobacteria; order Lysobacterales; family Lysobacteraceae; genus Xanthomonas; species Xanthomonas sp. NCPPB 1062. Next base: position 1,522,575 of record NZ_CM192987.1, read on the forward strand.
TCCACATCGTCCAATCGCCAGCCGAGCTTGCTGACCAGCGACTGGATCGCAGCGACCGGTGCGGTGGTGAACCACTCCGGTTCCTGAGCGTGGGTGACGTGGCCAACGATGCGTGCCAGCGGCGTCACGCCACGGCGTTGCGCGTCGTCCGCGCTCATTAGCACGGTGATTGCCGCTCCATCGGAAATACTCGAGGAACTGGCCGCGGTCACGCTGCCGTCTTTCTTGAAGGCTGGCTTCAGCGTCGGAATCTTGGCCACGTCGGACTTGCCCGGCTGCTCATCGCTGTCGACGACGACGTCGCCCTTGCGCGTGGTCACCGTCACCGGCACGATTTCGTCGGCAAACGCGCCGCTGCGCTGCGCCGCCTGCGCGCGTTCCACCGAGGCGATGGCGAACGCATCCTGGTCGGCGCGGCTGAAGCCGAACTTCTCCGCAGTGGCTTCGCCGAACACGCCCATGGCCTGGCCGTCATACGGATTGGTCAGACCGTCCCAGGCCATGTGATCGACCGCCTGAAAATTGCCGTAGCGGTTGCCGGTGCGCGAGTTGGGCAGCAGATGCGGGGCATTGCTCATCGACTCCATGCCGCCGGCCACCACGATGCTGGCCGAGCCGGCCTTGATCAGGTCGTGCCCCAACATGATCGCCTTCATGCCCGAGCCGCACACCTTGTTGATGGTGGTGGCGCCGGTCGAGGTTGGAATGCCTGCGGCAATCGCGGCCTGGCGCGCAGGTGCCTGGCCGAGATTGGCCGGCAGCACACAGCCGACGATGACTTCGGAAATATCGGCAGGCGCGATACCCGATTGCGCGAGCGCCCCCCGGATGGCAGCCGCGGCAAGCGTGGGTGCCGGCACCGCGTTGAATTGGCCGAGGAACGAGCCGATGGCAGTACGTTTGGCAGCAACGATGACGATGTCGGACATGAGCAGATACCGTTTAAAGTGAAACGATTATCTGCCTCATGGCGGCGCCGCGCCAGCACGCGCCCCACGCGCACGCTTTCCGATTAAAGTAAGCAAAGCGTTATTCGGGCCCGATTGGGCCCCATCCATGGAATGGGTTCGGGGAGAACACCAATGAAGAAGCAAGACGTCGCCAGGACCGTGCTGGCCTCGGCGCTGGCTGTTGCGTTGACCGCGTGTGGCGGTGGTGGTGGCGGAGGTGGTATCCGTCCAAGCACCCCGGCCGCACCGCCGGTGACCTCGCCACCACCGCCTCCGCCGCCAACATCACCGCCGCCACCGGTGACAACGCCAACGACGCCGGAGCCGGCGATCGATGCGCATCTGGCGCTGACCAACGCGCGTGCGGCTCAGGCGCTTGGCTTTACCGGCGCGGGGTACCGCATCGGTGTCATCGATACCGGCATCAATGCCAATCATCCGGCGTTGCAGGGACGCGTCAGCGACAGCTTCATCTATGTGGATCCACGCACCAACAACACCGCAGTGGGCGATGTGGTCGGGCACGGGACCGTGGTGGCCGAGCTGGCCGCCGGGCGTGCGGTCGGGCAATGGCCCGGCGGCATCGCGCCGGGTGCGGGCCTGGTGTCTGCGCGCATCATCAGCGACCGTGCGCCGGACGATGACGGCAGCGGCGACGGCAACGAGGTCGATGGACCGCTCGGTCTGGGGCCGGTGCATGCCGATCTGATCAGTGCCGGTGTGCGCATCATGAACAATTCGTGGGGCGGCCTGTATTGGAACGACCCGACGGTGACCAATCAGATTGCCCAGGAATACCGCCCTTTCATCCTCAGCAACGATGGGCTGGTGGTGTTCGCGTCGGGCAATGAATCGCGCTCGCAGCCCTCCGATACGGCGGCGCTGCCCAGTCAGCCTGGCCCGAACGGGACGCTACCGGCGGCCGATCTGGAGCGCGGTTGGTTGGTGGTCGGCGCGCTGGATACCGCCAACCCGACGCAACTGGCGTCGTACTCCAACGCCTGTGGTGTGGCGATGCGCTACTGCCTGGTCGCGCCAGGCACTTCGCTGTTCATCGACCCGGACGCCACTGCCGGCAACATCCGTTATTTCTACGGCAGCGGCACCTCGTTCGCAGCGCCGCTGGTCTCCGGTGCGGCTGCGCTGGTGTGGCAGGCATTTCCGTATTTCAACAATGATCTGGTGCGCCAGACCTTGCTGGGAACCGCCACCGACTTGGGGGCTGCTGGCGTGGATCCGGTCTTCGGCTACGGCCTGCTCAACGTCGGCAAGGCAGTATTGGGGCCGGCACGCTTTGATTGGGGCACGGTGGATGTCAATGTCACGACCTTGCGTTCGACTTGGGCCAACGACATCAGTGGCACCGGCGGCCTGACCAAGCGCGGCACCGGCACCTTGGTATTGAGCAGCACGGCCAATACCTTTAGCGGCGACACCCAGGTCCTTGGCGGCACCTTGCAGACCGCCAGTTTGCAGAGTGCGCGGGTGAGCGTCGCCAATGGCGCGCGCCTGGTTGGCGCGGGCAACATCGGTGGTCGGGTCGACAACGCCGGAACCTTGCAGGTCAACGGCGCGACCGCCTCCATTGCCGGCAACTACACGCAGGCCAGCAATGGTCGCCTGGCACTGAATGTGGGTGACCGGTTGAATGTCGCGGGCACGGCGACCATCGCCGGCGACCTGCAATTGCTCGGTCGGCGCGACTATGTCGCCAACAACACGACCTACGCGGTGCTGCAGGCGACCAATGGCTTGCAAGGCACATTCGACACGCTGAGCAGCGGGCCGGCGGTGACCTTTCTGAGCGCCACGCGCAGTTACGACGCCAACACCGCGTATGTGTCGCTGCAGCGCATGGATGTCACCGCGGTCGCTGCGTCGCTGGGCGCGATCGGCACCGCGTCGATGGATTCGGCCATCCGCGTCGAGCAGGCGTTCCAGCAGGTCGATGCGCAGCAGTTCCAGGGCAATGGTGCGCTCAGCGGCGGCTTCATTCGCGCTGCAGCTGCCTTGCAACAATCGCCAACCGCCAAGGTCGCGGCGGATTCGCTGCGCAGCCTGTCCGGCCGTGCGCATGCCGACTCTGCGGCGATGACCTTCGACACCATCGATCTGGGTCGCCGCGCGCTGGCAGCGCATTTCGATGGGCTCTCGCAACAGCCGCGTCTGTTGGGCAACTGGCAACGGGCACTCGGCGGGCCGGGCGAGGGCGGTGCAACCACTTCGGGCTTTGCCACCTCCGGCTGGATGATGGGCAACGATGTGCGTCTGGCTTCCGGTGCGGCCACCGGTTTTGCGTTCGGCGAAACGCGCTCCAGCAGCCTGGGCGACCTGGATGGGGCACGCGGGCGCGATCGTCAGGTGCAGGCGCAGCTGTATTGGGGCACGACATTGGGCGCTGCGTACACGCTGGGCCAAGTGGGCTTTGGCAACGTCAATCGGCAGATCGAGCGCATCCTGCAGCTGGGCGAAGACCGCAGCAGCGCCTTCAGCGACTACAGCGGCAGTTACCTCAGCAGCAATCTGGAAACCGGGTACCGCCTGGGTGGCGCGCATGCAAGCCTGACGCCGTATATGGGCCTGGATTACGTGCGTTTGCGCAGCGACGGTTTCCGCGAAAGCGGCGGCGATGGCTTCGGCTTGCGTGCCGACGCGAGTACGTCATCGCGCACGCAGGCGCTCGCCGGTGTGCGATCGGCGTATCGCTGGCGCGGTATCCAGCTGGGCGGCTATGCGGAATGGCAGCAGGCGCTGAGCAGCGATGGCTTGACGCTGGATGCCAGCTTCGTGGGGGTGGATGCGTGGGCACCGCTGCGTGGCATGCAACCGGCACGTTCGGGTGGTCTGTTCGGCATCACCGCTGCAGCACCGCTTGGCCAGCAGAGCCAGCTGCGTTTCGGTTACGACCAGCGGGTGGGCGAGCGCGGCGACGACCGTGCGTTTAGCCTGAAGTACAGCGCCGATTTCTGATCGGCGTGCATGACGCCCGGGCGCAATGCCCGGGCGTGGCGTTTTCAGCGGCAATCTCGTACTGCGCTGATCGCTACGCCCAATCTATCTGTTGCCAGTTACTCGCCGCGTAGTTTGTGCAGGAAGCGCGGCGCAGTACGACCCAGCGGCAGCTTGAGTTTGCTGATGGCCTCAATGCGCGCTTCGGCAATCTGATCGGCCGCCTGCTGCGGCGAAACGTCCAGCTGCGTGGATAGATCGAAGACCTTTTCCAGGTTGTGATAGATGCTGCGGATCAGCCGCATCGCACGCTCACGGTTGTAGCCGTCGATCTCCAGCGACACATTCATCACCCCACCGGCATTCACCACGTAATCGGGTGCATACAAAATGCCGCGCCGGTGCAGCTCTTCGCCGATGGCGGCGCTGGCAAGCTGGTTGTTGGCGGTGCCGCAGATGATCTTGGCCTTGAGCTGCGGCAGCGTGTCTTCGTTGATGGCGCCTTCCAGCGCGCAGGGAGCAAATACGTCGGCCGATACCTGATGGATTTCATCCGGGCGCACCGCTTCTGCGCCGTATTCGGCCACTGCGCGGTCCACCAGCGCCTGATTCAGGTCGGCCACATAGAGTTTTGCGCCGCGCTCCTTGAGCAGCTTCACCAACTCCATGCCGATATGGCCCAGCCCCTGGATCGCAATGCTGGCCTTGCCGACTTCTTCGTGGCCGAGCTTGCGGTTGAGCGAGGCCATCAGTGCCTGCAGGGCGCCGTAGGCCGTGAACGGGGCAGGGTCGCCGGAGCCGCGGTGCACCTGGTGCACACCGGTGACGTACTCGCTTTCCAGGTAGATCTGCTCCATGTCATTGACGTCCGTGCCGACGTCCTCGGAGGTGATGTAGCGCCCGCCGAGGGTATCGACGAACCGGCCGAACGCGCGGAACAGCGCTTCGGTCTTGTCGGTCCGAGGGTCGCCGATGATGACCGCCTTGCCGCCGCCGACATTCAGGCCGGCCAGGGCGTTCTTGTAGGTCATGGTGCGGCTCAGCCGCAGCGCGTCGTTGAGTGCCGCCTCGCTACTGGCATAGGGGCGCATCCGCACGCCACCCAACGCTGGCCCAAGGCGCGTGCTGTGCAGGGCGATGATCGCCTTGAGCCCGGCGTCGCGGTTGTGACAGAAAATCACCTGCTCGTGGCCGGTGGTATCGAGGGTTTCGAAAAGCATCGAAGGCTCCGCGGGGCTGCGTGATGTGCCTTCCCTGAAGCCGGGCGTGCACCCGTGCCGTGGGAAACAAAAAACGCGACGTTTGCAGATCCTGTCCGATCACGTCGCGCTGCAACATTTTAAACCACGTCGGCAGGGGGGTGTGTATGAATCTGTTCACCAATCCCGGTAGCGTTGCTGGCGGAACCACAGCGTCCCCAACCATTTGCTGCCTGCCGTGACCGGCAGGCCGGCGTGCAGCGAATCGGCGTCCGGGCGGCCATCGGCATGCAGGTTGTCGAAGCAGACCAGTGTGCCGGGACGTGGCCGCACGCGAACGCCGGCGACCGGGAATTCGGTCTCGCCACCGGCGCCGACGTCGTTGAGATAGACGCAGACGGTGCGCTGGCGGTTGCCGGCGGTGGGGCGGTCGGCGGCGATCGTTCCGGGCGGCAGGTAGTCACGGTGCGCGCGGTACTGCTCGCCCGGTGCGTAACACAACACCGAGAGTGGTTCTGCGTGGGCGAGCGGGAGCTGCGCGCAGGCCGCCAACCGCGACTGTGCGGCACGCGCGGCGAAGTCTTCGATGATGGGGTCCAATGTCGCGCCGTGGCTGGTGCGGACCGGCGCGCGCCCGGTGCTGGCATCGTTGGGATCGATCACCTTCGAGGCACGCAGATGCGGTCGCGCCAGCAGCATGAGCAAGCGGCATTCGTCGGCCGACAGGACTGCGGCATATTCTTCGATGCGTGGGGCTGTGTGGCGTCGCACCGGGCCAACACGCGGCGCGAATGCGATGCGGTAACCGGCGGTGTCGTCTGCGGGGTCCGGCGGCGCGACGTCCACCGGCGGTAGCGCGGTCATGCCCAGGGGCTGCAACTGCTGCAAGAGCTGTGCAGCGGCATCGGGCTGGGGCGGCACGCCTTCGCCGCGCAGCAGGCGCTCGGCCAACAGGGCGGCCGACACGGCATCGCCGCCGGCCGCCGCGCGTTCCAGCAAGGCGACGCACTGCCGTTGCCGCTCCGGATGCGCCACACGTCCGTGCTGGATGGCGATGGCGCGTAGTGCTGGCGGGTAGTCGGCATTGGCTGCCGACTGCAGTCGATCCTGCGCAGTGCCGGCCAGGGTCAGCGGCTGCTCTCCCACAGCCAGGGTCGCCAGCAAATAGCGTGCTGCTGCCGCGCCCTGCCGCTCGGCCAGCTCCCAGTGCGCACGCGCCTGACCGACGTCCACCTCGCAACCGACGCCATAGGCCCGCATGCGCCCGGCTTCGATCTGCGCCAGGGCATCGCCGGCGGCCGCGCTGCGCAAATACCAGGCAAGCGCTTCTTCCGGTTGGCCGGCACGCACCAGCGCCTGGGCCAGCGCGTTGATCGCGCCGGGTTGCTGGCGTTGCGCCGCGCGGGTGAGGTCTGCAAGAGAGGAGGGCTGCATGCGCGCATCCTAAAGTGGTCAACACCACGTGGCGAGCGGTCGTCAGGTGGAGGTGGGCGGCGCGCTCGGAACTGCAGTGTACGAGAGTGTGCGAAGGAGACTTGCCGATTCCGGGCACCGGCGGCGTGCGCGCCCGCCTGTCGGTGAGCGCAGTGGTTCGGTCAGCCGCGCCAAGTCCTGCGCGTGTCCTGCACGCTCAGCGATCGGCAGACAGGGCTAATTGCGTCAGATACAGGCGCAGATCGAATTCCAGCTGATGGTAGTCCGGGGTTATGTGGTTGCAGAGCTGGTAGAAGGCCTTGTTGTGATCGGCCTCCTTCAGGTGCGCCAGTTCGTGCGCCACGATCATCTGCAAGAACGGCTCCGGCGCGTCGCGAAACACCGATGCGATGCGGATCTCGCGGCTGGCCTTCAGGCGGCCGCCGTGCACGCGGGAGATCGCCGTATGCGTGCCCAGGGCGTGCTTGACCACGTGCAGATGATTGTCGTACGTCGCCTTGTGCAGGGTCGGCGATGAGCGCATGTAGCGCTCCTTCATCGCCTTGACGTACTCGTAGAGATGGCGATCGGTGCGGATCGCGTGCCGGTCGGGGTAGCGTCGCGCCAGTACGGTGGCGAGTTTGTCCTGGGCGATCAGCTCGCGCACCTGATCCAGGACGGCGGGCGGGTAGCCGGTGAGGTAGCGAAGAGTGTCCATGGCGATCTGTCGCGGGCAGGCGCGCATGATCGCCGATGTGTCGGCCACTGACCAATCCATCCGTGCAGATGCGTGACTACGAACCAGTCGCGCATGCGCGCTGAGAGTCGACGTGGCAAGCGCGTGCATCTGTTGCGCCCAGTGCGGCTTGCACGATGCCATGCGCATGTGGTGTTTCGTCGTGCAAGGACGGCCCCGCGCGCAGCTGCGATGATCCCTCCAGGGGCGCGTGCGCTCGCGTGGACACGGCGCTTCCTCTCTGAATGCAACGCGTGTATTGCAGTGTGTGTCAGGCGTATTCACGAGTGCGGCACATTCGAATCGGTAGCGTGCGGTGCATGTTCTGCGGCGCTGCGCCGCAAGCACACGATCGAACAACGGCACGGTGCCGATGAGGAGACAACATCATGATCAAGTGGGCCATTATTTTCGCAATTATCGGCTTGATCGCCGGTGCGCTGGGCTTCGGCGGCATGGCCGGCGCGGCGATGGGTATCGCCAAGTTCCTGTTCTGGGCGGGCATCATCATCGCCATCGTGCTGTTCGTGCTGGGCATGACGATTGCCAAGAAAGTGACCTGACGCAGGTTGCACGGCCGGGCACGCGCGTGGCTGCCCGCTGTCCTGCCTGCGATGCAAAGGAGCGGCCCATTGGCCGCTCCTTTTTTTCACCAATGCGCTGGCAAGCATGTCAGCTGCAGGCGATCTCAAGCGTGGCGCACGCGAGCGCGCGCCTGGCTCAAACGCCGGTATCGTCGGCAGTGGTATGCAGGGCGATATTGAGCTGATCGATGGTCACGATCCAGTCGGCATCGTCGAGGCGTTCTTCACGCAATAGCTGGGATTGGGCAGGCGTCCAGAACGGCGCTTCTTCCAGGCGCATATCGCCCGGCAGCGGGGAGTGCTCGGCAATGAAGCTGCGAATGCTGGCTTCGTCGGACGGCAGGCCAAGCTGGGCGAAGAGTTCGGAAAACGGGTGGACGGGCTGTTCCATTGCTGTTCCTTCGTGGGTGCGGATGGCGGAGTACTGGTCACTGCCGCGCGCGGCGGCCGGCGGTGTTGATTTGATGCTAGTTCAACCAGCTTGAGCGTACTGTGCACACGCGGCTTGGATTTGCCTGCGCGAGTGACCATATATGTGTCCAGACCAGCGAGGTATGGCGATCATGGCGACCGGATGGGCGGGTGATGGAGCGGTACAGGACCAGATCGATGCCACTGTCGACGATGCGATCAAGCGCGCGCGGAGTCAGTTGCATCACGGCCCGAGCCTGACGCACTGCGAAGAGTGCGAGGCACCGATTCCCGAGGCGCGCCGCAAGGCAGTGCCCGGCGTGCACTTGTGCGTGCACTGCCAAGAGGCGCATGACCTGGAGCAGGCTGGGCAAAGCGGCTACAACCGTCGCGGCAGCAAGGACAGTCAGCTGCGTTGAGTGGCTGATGGTTCATGCCCGCGATGCGACCGCGACTGCAATCCCCGCAGACGGCGCCGCTATCGCAAGCGTGCGCCGCAGTGGAGCCTGCTGCGGTCGTCGAAGGTTGCCGCTTGCCGATATCGCCGTGTATGGGTTCTGCCACTGGCGAACTCGCCGCAGTACCGCGTCTTGGCCTTGCGCCTAGTTGGCGTTGAAGCTGCCGGTCTCGCGCCAGCGACGCGTCGTGCGCTGGAAAAACAGGCTGTTGGGAACTTGCAGTACGCTGCCGGCACGCTCGCCGGTTTCTTCCAGCGTGGTGTAGATCACGTTGATATCGATCACACGTCCCTTCAAGCCGGGCTTGTCGCCGCCTTCGAGAACCTCGATGTGATCGTGCAGGCGAAATGGCCGCGTGGTGATGATCAGGAATGTGCAGAAGATATTGGACAGCACGCTCCATGCAGCGAAGAACGCCACTGCGCCGACGGCTGCGAACCCGGTGAATGCGGTCCACAACGTGCCGCCCGAGACGCCGATGACCCGTAGCACCATCAGCAAGGCACTGACCGAAATGACGAAGCTGCCGACGCGGCGGATGCCGATCATCATTTCGGCGGGCACGCTGTAACGCGTGCACAGCCGCCGCAGCAACTGCCGGAGCAGCAGGCGGACCAACGCGGCAACTGCCAGGATCAGCACGATCTTGACCGTCGGTACCGCAATCGCCAGCCATTCGGGATTCCAATGGGGCAACAGGCTGCGGATCATGGCGGGCAACGCATCGGAGGCAGACATCACGGCGTGCAGAATCAAAGGGGAATCCATTGTAACGGGCCAACTCTGCGCTGTCGGTGTGCAAAGTGAATGCATGCTCGTCTGCGAATGCAGAAGTGCGGCACGTTGCATGCGTTCAATGCATGCCTACGCGCGCATGCAGATGGAGTCGTGGGTACACGCCTGGAGTTTTGCGCGGATGCAGCGCAAGGCGCCGACGCGTCCGCAGCGTTCGGTTGCCACGCATCGGCGGCCTGTGCGAAGTCATTGTGCGGGTCATCGCCAGAAGCGACACGAGGTCGCATTGGAGTTGCAGTCCTGCGCGATGCGTATGAATGACATCGGCGGACGCCAGACACAAACATGCCACCTTGCGGTGGCACGTTGATACAACAATCCAACTTCGCGGCAACATGCATTGCAACCTGCCGCGGTGTTGGTGGCGTTAGGCGCTCTTGTCGCCGTCGTTGCGCGCCGGGCCGAAGTTGGTGGTGAGCACTTCGATCCGGCCGCCGGTCTTGCGGAACGCGGCGATGTCGGCAGCGATGCGCTCACGACTGAGCGGCTGCGACTTACCTTCGCTGCGAGCGATGCTGGGCTGGGATTTCTGCTTGGTCGCGGGACGTGCCATGTGGCCTCCTGTAGCGGGGAAGTGCGGTGACACCGCGTGCGGCTAGGGTGGCGCGCGCGGAAGCGGTGTCGAGAGTGCGGCGGCGTTCGGTGCGCCGTCGCGGCGGCACGGTGTACGTGCCGTTGCAGGCAAGACGGCTGAGCGTCGAGCAGCAACCGCCCATTATAGGGGATGACGTTGCAGTGCGTGTTAATCGTCCGACGAGTGGGCTACCTGCGCGGCAGCCCAGGCCAGTCCCTGGACCACACCGAATGACGGATCGCCATGCACCAGGCGCGATTCGGGGAACGCAGCGGCCACGGTCTCGCGGATGTAGCCCGCCCGCGACATGCCGCCGGTGAGGAACACCGTCGTCGGTGCGGCGGCCATGTCGGCGCGCACCTGTGCCAGCAGGCCTGCCAGTTCGGCCAGATAACTGGAAGCGGACGCAACCAATGCATCGGCGTGCACCTCCACGCCCAGGCCGCGCTCAATGAAGTCGAGCGCGGCCTGGTGCCGATCCAGCTCGCTGAGCGCGATCTTGCAGGTTTCCACGCCGCGATACAGGCGCGCGGTGTTGCCGGTGTCCTGCAGGGCCTGCAGGCGCTTGTCGAAGGGGGCGGGCACGTCCTGGTACTTGTGCAGGCGGAATTCGCGCTGTCGCGTCATGTCTTGCACCATCGCCGCCTCCACGTAATGGTGGGTGGGCACGCGCGTGATGCCGCGGCCGAACAGGGGCATGTAGGCCGCCAGGCTCAACGCCAGATCGATATCGGTGCCGCCACGCGCGATGCCCCAGGCACGGTGTACCTGCGGCGCAGCGCTGCCACCGACGCTGGCATGGGCAATGTCGGTGGTGCCGCCGCCGATATCCACCACCACGGTGTCGTGGCGGCTGTCATGGCTGACGTGGTAATGCATCGCCGCCGCTGCAGGTTCTTCGAGAAAGTCCACGCTGTCGAAACCGGCGGCGATCGCGGCGGTCTGCAGGATCTCCAGCGCCTGCGCATTGCCGGCCTCACCGATCGAACTGCGAAATTGCACCGGCCGGCCCAGCGTGGCGTGACGGATGTTGATGTCGAACTGGCGCGAGGCAGTCAGCCGGATGTGTTCCAGCACATGGGTGGCGATGCCGGTAATGGTCTGGCGTGCGCGCGGATGCAGGTTGTAGCCCAGCATCGACTTGGGGCTTTGCACCAGGCTGCCTTCGCCTTCGAGAAAATACGCATCCAGCGCTTCGTCGCCGTAGACGGCGTTTTGCAGCAGGGCGGCGGAACTGCGTGGCTCACGCACCTGCTCTTCCATCCACTGCCGCCGCACGATGCGGATCGCATCGCGGCGCAGGCGGTCGGTGTTGGGGGTGCGGCCGGCGGCCAATGCATCGCGGCGGCCCGAGTCAATGAGCCGCTCAACCTCGTACTCCAGCGCTGGCGTCAGGCTGAAATCGTCCGGGTCGCGCATGATCTCGGGAAAATACACCGTGGTGCGGAACTGCAAGGCCTCGCCGAAGCGCACCGGCACCACTTGCCCATCGACGATCGCCGCGGCGGCGGAGTTGCTGGTACCGAAGTCGATGCCGAGTTTCATGCAGACAGGCCTGGGAGCGGGCCGCGCACTTTACTACGCCCGCCGCACCTGCCGTCGAGATCGGCAGCGTCGGTGACGCCATGGCCCAGCGCGAGCGCTGTGTTGCGCACTGGCCCGCGCCGCAGCCAGGAGGGCGCGCGGCGCGCGCCGGGTCAGGCGGCCAGCTCGGCCACGTGACCGTCGTTCAATTCCTGCGTGGTGGCCTCGCGCACTGCCACCACCTCGACCGCGAAGTGCAGGGTTTGCCCGGCGAGCGGGTGGTTGCCGTCCACGGTGACCTGATCGGGGCCAACCGCGGTCACGGTGACCAGGACCGGGCCTTGCTGCGTGCGCGCCTCGAACTGCACGCCGGGTACCACGTCGACATCGGTCGGAAACGCATCGCGCGGCACCTGCTGGATGAGCTGCTCGTGGCGCGGGCCATAGCCCTGTTCGGGCACGACGTCGGCGGTGAGCGTATCGCCCAGCCGCTTGCCTTCCAGTGCCTGCTCCAGGCCGGGCACGATGTTGCCGGCGCCATGCAGATAACTCAGCGGAGTATCGGGCGTGGAGCGGTCAAGCACTTGGCCGTTGTCGTCGGAAAGGGTGTAGTGGATGGTCGCAACGCGACCCTGGCTGATTTCCATTGGAAACCTCCATGAATGGGTGATCGAGGGGAATGCATCGGCTGATTCACGATGCGAAGAGGTGCCGCACGCACACCGTAGGCAATCGCACCGGATCATGCAACCGCAGCCAGGTTTGCGGTTGAGGCGGGGATCAGCTTGGCGGCACGACCGCCACGACCAGGCTCGCGCCGGCTGCCTCAGCGCGAAGACGGAGTGGAGCGTGGAGTGCGTTGGGCCGACCGTCTGCAGCGCGCAATGGACCAACGCGCAGCGACGCGGTGACCCACGGGCATGCTTCACGACATCTGCATGCCGCACGCTTCGGTCTCCCTCAGTCCGGCGCTGCTCCGCTCTCGATCTGCGCACGCCGTGCACGCCAGGTTTCCGGGGTCTGCGGCTTGATGAACAGTGCGGTGAGCTCGGGATGTTGCTGCTTGGCAGCGGCTTCGATCCGCCCGACGCAGGCCTCGATCTGCGGTGTGGTGCGGCTGTCTTCGAACTCGGCGCTCAACGCCGCCACCACCTGGTTGGGGCCCATTTGCATGGTGAGCACGCCATTGGCCGCACGCACGTCCGGGTCGCTGGCGGCAATGCGCAGCAGCGAGTCGGTAACATGCGCATGCGCCGGCTCGCCGATCAGCAGGCCCTTGGTTTCGCGCGCCAGCAGGAACGCGGTAAACGCCAGCACGCCGGCAATGCCGATCGAGGCGATGCCGTCGAGTTCGGGCATGTCGAACAATTGCGCTCCGGCCAGGCCGAGCAGTGCCATCAGCAGGCCGATCAACGCAGCGCTGTCTTCCAGCAACACGGTGAAGGTGGTGGGGTCCTTGCTCTGGCGAAATGCCTGGAAATAGCCCATGCGGCCTTTCTTGGAGCGAAATTCGCGCACCGCCACCACCCATGAAATGCCTTCGAACACGATCGATACGCCGAGCACGCAGTAGGCAATCAGATGGCTCTTGGCCGGCTCGGGGTTGCGTAAATGCACGATGCCTTCGTACAGCGACACGCCTGCACCCATCGCGAAGACCAGCAGGGCGACGATGAAACTCCAGAAATACAGCTCGCGCCCGTAACCGAACGGATGGGTCGGGGTGGGCGGCTGCGCAGCGCGGCGCAAGCCATACAGCAGCAGCACTTCGTTGACGGTGTCCACCAGCGAATGCACGCCTTCGCTGAGCATGGCCGAGCTGCCGGAAATGCCGGCGGCGATGAACTTGGCCACGGCAATGGCCAGATTGCCCGCCAGTGCCACGTACACCACCACGTGCGAACCCTTGGGCTTGCCTGGGCCATTGTCGCTGGCGGCGGGTTCGCTTTGTTGGGTGTGAGGGGAGGGCGGCGTTGTGCGCGGGGGAGTGGACACTGGCTGATTGGACACGCGCGACCTGCGGGGCATTCGACAAGCGCCGCACTATCGCCCCATCCCCGTGCCGGGTGCGTGATCGCGCACCCGGGCGGCTACAATCCACGCCCGCTTCGATCAAGGAATTGCATGCCTACCGTCCCCGCCTGTCCGCAATGCGGACTGGAAAATACCTATGCCGATGGCGCGATGTCGATCTGCGCCGACTGCGGCTTCGAATGGAGCGCAGGCGATGCCGCGGCAGACACGACGGTGGTGCGCGACAGCAACGGCAACGTGCTGCAGGCCGGCGACACGGTGACCGTGATCAAGGATCTCAAGGTCAAGGGCTCTTCGATCCCGCTCAAGCAGGGCACGGTGATCCGCAACATTCGCCTGGTCGAAGACGATGCCGAGCACATCGAGGGCAACTCGGAAAAGATCAAGGGCCTGGTGTTGAAGACCTGTTTCCTGCGCAAGGCGTAAGCGCGGTGACCCAGTGGCGCGGCAGTGTGCGTTGGCGGAAGCCGGGGCGCGCTCGCCCCAATGCGCAGCGCACCTGCGGATAGGGCAGTGCAGGCCCGTTGCGCTAATCGCGCGGATACACCGCCGCCACCATGCAGCCCTGTCGCATGCGCGAGAGCCTTGGCAATGAGATAGCTGCATCATCGGCAGCGTTGGCGTACTGGCAATCGCGACGGTAAGCGCGCATGCGCCGCTGCGAAATCACGTGTGGTGATGGGGTGGCGTTGCGGATCAGATGATGCAGGGTGACGAGTGTCGGGCGCGCATGGCAACCGGCAAAAAACTCGATGCCAATAACGCACGACCAGGTGCGCGCAGGCGATGCGCAGGATGCCGGCAGCGGTCCGCCTGGCAATCACCGAGCGGCCGCATGGCCAGCGGCGCGCATGCAAGACCGGTCGCTGCTTATCGGCCAACAGCAGGCATGCAGTGCATCGGCGTCACCCACGGCAACCGCACCGTGCCAGCCGGCAGGTGCGGTCGCGTGGTCAGCGGCCGATCAGGCGATTACTCCGGCAAAGCGGGGTAGTCGGTGTAACCCTTGGCACCGCCGCCGTACATGGTGGCCTGGTCGATCTCGGCCAGCGGCGCGTTCTCGCGCAGGCGACGCACCAGGTCCGGATTGGCGATGAACGGGCGGCCATACGCGATCGCATCGGCGTAGCCGCTGCTGATGGCCTGTTCGGACATGCCGCGGTCGTAGCCGTTGTTGGCGATCCAGGCGCCGTCGAACTTGGCGCGCAGCGCGGCATAGTCGAAGGCGATGTTGTCGCGCGGGCCGCCGGTGGCGCCCTCGATCACGTGCACGAAGGCCAGCCCGCCGATCAGGTTCAGGCGCTCGACCGCACGTTCGAACAGCGGCTGCGGGTCGGAGTCGTGCGCGCCGTACACCGGGGTCACCGGCGACAAGCGCACGCCGGTGCGCTCGGCGCCGATTTCATCGGCAATCGCCTGCACCACTTCGGCAAGCAGGCGGGTACGGTTTTCGATATCGCCACCGTAGGCATCGGTGCGCTGGTTGGAGCTGTCGCGCAGGAACTGGTCCAACAAATAGCCGTTGGCCGCATGCACTTCCACGCCGTCGAAGCCGGCATCGATCGCGTTGCGCGCCGCGATGCGGTAGTCCTCGATCAAGCCGGGGATTTCATCCAATGCCAGCGCGCGCGGCTCGGACACGTCCTCGAATCCGTTCTTGGTGAAGGTCTTGCCTTCGGCGCGAATGGCGCTGGGCGCAACCGGCACTTCGCCCGGCGGCAGCACACTGGTGTGCGAGACGCGGCCAACGTGCCACAGCTGCAGCACGATCTTGCCGCCGCGGCGATGCACTTCGTCAGTGACGGCGCGCCAGCCCTCGATTTGTTCCTTGGTGTAGATGCCGGGCGTATCGAGGTAACCCTGGCCCAGCGGACTGATCTGGGTGCCTTCGGCCACGATCAGGCCGGCGGTGGCGCGCTGGCCGTAATACTCAGCGGCAAGCGGCGAGGGCACCTGGCCGGCGACCGCGCGATTGCGCGTCAGCGGGGCCATGATCACGCGGTTGGCAAGCTCCAGCGCGCCCAGGCGCACCGGCGAGAACAAGGGGGATTGTGTGGATTTGGACATCAGCAACCAGTCGAAATTGATCACGCGCCAAGCGCGACGCCGCGCCGATCGCGGTGCCCGGTAGCGATGGTGGCGGACTCAAGCAGATTCGAGCGACGCAGATAGGACACAGCGTCCCTGTCGCGTCGAATGCGCTGCAACTGTGATGGAGTGGGCGCTGGCACTGAACCGCCCCTGGTGTCGCGCTTTCCTGCTCTGCTGCATTGCACAATAATAGACCGCCCGCCACTCTGGAGTCGGGCATGACCGATACCGACCTTTCTTCGCCACGCGTGTCCCGGCGCGATTACGTGCTGATCCTGCTTGCGCTGGCGATGGGCGGCTTTGCGATCGGCATCAGCGAATTCTCCACCATGGGCCTGATGACGCAGATTGCGCAGGGCCTGCAGATCACCGAGCCGCAGGTCGGTCACGTCATCAGCGCGTATGCGTTGGGCGTGGTGGTGGGTGCGCCCTTGCTGGCGATCCTGGGCGCGCGCTGGCCGCGGCGCACCTTGTTGCTGCTGTTGATGGTGTTCTATGCGCTGGGCAACGTGGCCAGCGCATTGGCACCGAGCTACCACGCCATGCTGCTGTGCCGCTTTATCGCCGGACTGCCGCATGGCGCCTACTTCGGCGTCGCGTCGCTGGTGGCCGCATCGATCAGCCCGCCCAATCAACGTGCCACTGCAGTGGGGCGCGTGTTGTTGGGTCTGAGCGTTGCGCTGCTGGTGGGCAACCCGCTGGCAACCTGGCTGGGGCAAATCGTGAGCTGGCGCTGGGCCTATGCGTCGGTGTCGGTGATTGCGCTGGGCACGGTCGCCGCTGTGGCGGTCCTGTTGCCGCCGCAGCCGGAGGAGCCGCGCCAGCAGCCGCTGCGCGAATTGCGCGCGTTCAATCAGCCGCAGGTGTGGCTGGCGTTGGCGATCGGGGCGGTGGGTTTTTCCGGCATGTTCTGCGTCTTCAGTTACCTTGCGCCGACCTTGACTGCTGTGACCGGCGTGACCGCAGCGCGCATCCCGTTGGCGATGGTGGCATTCGGCGTGGGCGGGGTGCTGGGAAGCATCCTGGGCGGTTGGTTGTTCGATCGCATGCAGTTCCGCGCCGTACCGGTGTTGCTGCTGTGGTCGGTGGTGGTGATGTTGACGTTTCCGCTGGCAGCGCAGTCAGGCGTGTGGGTGTTCGTCTCGATCGTGGCGGTCGGCACCATGGGGGCGTTGGCGCCGGCCTTACAGACGCGCTTGATGGACGTGGCGGCAGAAGCGCAGACCCTGGCCGCAGCGTCCAACCATGCAGCGTTCAATACGGCCAATGCATTGGGTCCATGGCTGGGCGGCATGGCGATCACGGCAGGCTGGGGTTGGACCTCCACCGGCTACGTCGGCGCGGCCACCGCGCTCGGCGGGTTGCTGGTCTATGCAGCGGCGGTGTGGCAGGAACGCCATCGGCAACGTGCAGTGCTGACGAATTGCTGAGTTGCCGGTGCCGCAATGCGTCAAGCGCCCGCGGCGCCGTTTCGCTCCGGTGGCAGCTTGCGCCGCCATGCAGCGATTCGCACGGCCCATGTGCCATCACGACAGCCATCTCACGGGGCGCCGGCGAGACTTCGCGTTCCATCAAGCGGACCGAACAGTGCCATGAACGAGTTCACTCCACCGCCGTGGAAGCGCTCCAATCCCAAGGGCAAGGCGAAGTCGACACCGTTGACCGATGCGCAAAAAGCAGCCGCCAAGCAGCGCGCCGAAGAGGCGGGGCGGCCGTATCCGAATCTGGTCGACAACATGTGGGCTAGCCGCCAGCCGAAGTGATCTTGACCCGCTGTTGGCATGGATGAATTGCAATTCATCGCCTGCATGATGGCGTGAGGACGATGCCCGCATCGCTCACATATCGATTATGCGGGCGACTCGAGGATGAGGCCGTACACAACGCGACGGCACTGCAATCAACCCATCGATTGACTCAACCCGCCGCACGCGCAGTCATCGCACCGCGCGGCGTCGGTCCATCCAAACAAGGAGCCACACATGAGCATTCAGAGCAAAACTGAGCATAGCCTCAACGACCTCATCGCCATCTCGCGCGACGGCAAGGACTTCTACGAAGAAGCCGCGGCCAAGGTGGGCGACGCGGAGCTCGCGACGCTGTTCCGCCGCATCGCCGGCGTCAAGACCGACATCGTCAGCAGCCTGAGCAGTGTGGTCGCCGCCGCCGGTGGCACGCCGGAACAGCACGGCACCATGGTGGGCAGCATGCAGCAGTTCTACGGCAAGGTTCGCGCAACCCTGGGCGACACCAAGTACGGCTATGTGGCCGAGTTGGAAGAGTCCGAAGACCGTCTGTTGAAGGCGTTCGACGAGACCATCGCCGACCAGGACACCCCGGCCGCTGCACGCGAAGCCGCGCTGCGCCTGCTGCCTGAGGTACGCGCTTGCCATGACGTCATGCGCAACCGCAAGCATGCGATGAAGAGCGCCGCATAAGCTGCGCGTTGAACCGAGTGCATCGTCACCGATCCGATGCAGCTCCGGAGTAAGACGATAAAGGCGGAAACGGGCAGCGCATGCTGCCCGTTTCTTTGTGTGTCGCCGCAGGCGCGCATGCATGGCGCAAGGCCGCAATCGCAGTTCCACGCAATGCAAGAGGTTCCACACCCGCGCATGCATGCCGGCATGTCCGGCACGCGTTGGGTCTGCTAGTATCCGCCGCCCTTCTTCAGGCAGGCCCGCGTTGCGCGGTCGCGGCATCCACCCATGAAGCAACAGTTCCTGTACCTGTCGTCGGCCGAGGCACAGCTGTCGCTCGGGCTTGGAGAAGAGAAGACCACCGAACGTCTGTTTTTCGCGGTGATGGCCGATGCGTCCACTGCCGAGCATGCAGCGCGCATTGCCGACCGCCTGTTGCAAGGCGGGCACGCCCAAGGCAAGGCGCTTGCGCGCGAACGGCTGCATGTGACCCTGCATCATCTGGGCGATTACGCCGGTGGTCTGCCGCCATCGTTGGTGAGCCGCGCCAGCCAGGCCGCGACGCGCGTGCAGATGGACGCGTTCGAGGTGGAGTTCGATCGCGTCGGCACCTTCGGCGGCAGGCGCTCGCAACTTCCCTGCGTGCTGCGTGGCGAAGAGCAGGTGCGCGGGCTTTACGAGCTGCAGGGCGCATTGGGAAGGCAGCTGGCGCATGTGGGCATTGCCGGCGACGCGCAATACACGCCGCACATGACGCTGCTGTACTGCAATCAGGCGGTGCCGCAGCGGCGCTGCGATGCGCTAGCCTGGACCGTGCGCGATTTCGCGCTGGTGCGCAGCTTTCTTGGCCAGTCGCGCTACCAGATCGAAGGCCGCTGGTCGCTGCGCTGATGTGCATGGCCGCGCGTACGCGGTAGCCTGCGGACATGGACATCGCCACGCCATTGCCATTGCAGGCCGACCACCTGGCCGCGCTCGAACAGGCCTATGCCGCCCCGCCGCGCGCTTACCACCACTTCGGCCACGTTCGCGCGGTGCTGCAGCACTACGCCGAGGTCGCGGCCGGGCCGGGCTGGCGCCAGCCGACAGAAGTCTGGCTGGCGGTGCTGTTCCATGATGCGGTGTATCAGCCCGGACGCAGTGACAACGAGGCGCAATCGGCACTGATGGCGGCCGAAGCCATCCCGCGCTGGTGGCCGCAGGCGCGGGTGGATGTCGAGCGGGTGCAGGCGCTGATCCTGCTCACGGCTCGGCACGGGCACGTGCTGCCGCAGGACGTGGATGAAGACGCCGCGCTGTTCCTGGACTGCGACATGGCGATCCTGGCCGCGCCCGCAGCGGTGTTCGATGCCTACGATCAGGCCATCGCCGAGGAGTATCGCGGGCACGTGCCCAGCGTGCTGTTCCGGGTCAATCGCCGCCGGTTCCTGGCCGGTGTGCTCAAGCAGCCGCGCATCTTCCTGAGCGACTACTTCCATACCCATTACGACACCGCGGCGCGCGCCAATCTGCGCCGGCGGCTGGGGCGCTGAGCCTACGCCCCAGCCGGCTGCATGTCCGGCTGAGTCCGATGCGCACGCTACAATGGCCGCATGCACGACAGCGCTGCTTCCCGCCCAGACCCACGCCCGATCGCCCCGCAGCCGCCTGCGCCCAACGAATGCTGTGAGAGCGGCTGCCCGCTGTGCGTGCACGATCTGTATGCCGAGGAGCTGACGCGTTACCGCCAGGCCCTGGCAGCGTGGGAAGCGCGCCAGCCGGCGGTCAGCCGCCCCGAGGCGCAATGAGCCAGGTCCTGCGCTTCGCGCTGCAGTCCGGAACGATTATCTTTGAACCACTTTTCCCGATGGTGCGACATGCGACGACTTGAAATGTGGAGCGCGCTCTGCGGCGCGGCGATGTTGACGCTGTCGGGCATGGCCGCCGCGCAGGCGCCGGAACCGGTCAGCCACGGCCGTTTCGAGCAGGTGCCGGTGCTGATGCCCAAGGGCGAGCCGCAACGGGTGGTGATCTGGCTGGCCGGTGCGGGCGATGCCGCCAAGCGCCAGGCCCAGGCAGAAAGCCTGCGCGCCGACGGTGCGATGGTGGCGGTGGTGGACACCGCGCACCTGTACGCAGTGCTGCGCAAGGCTGGCGGCACCTGCACGTTCTCGGTCGGCGACGTGGAAAATTTCTCGCGTTACGTGCAGGCCTTCTATCACATCCCCACCTATCGTCTGCCGCTGCTGGTGGGCGATGGCGAGGGCGCCGCGTTGGCCTACGCGATCGCGGCTCAGGCCAAGCCGCACGTCCTGGCCGGCGTGCTCACCGACGGGCTCTGCCCGGCCACCGTGTCCAACCAGGCAATCTGCCAGCCGGGTGTACGCCCGGGGACCAACACGCTGTTGCCGGTGCCGTTGCAGATTCCCTGGGTGCTTGCCGCCAGCCAGGACAAACGCTGCCCGGCGGTTGCCGAAGAGGGTTTCCTCAAGCAGGTGCCGCAGGCGCGAACCTTCCGGCGCTCTGCCAAAGGCGACATCCTGCCCGGCCTGCGCGCCGCGGTGCGTTCGCTGGGCGAACAGAAGGGCGTGGCGTTGCCGCCGCCGCCGGGCGGTCTGGCGGATCTGCCGGTGGTGGAACTGCCGGCCAAGCCCGATGGCGACAGCGACGACGACACCTTCGTGATCTTCGTGTCCGGCGATGGCGGTTGGGCAGGCCTGGACGAAGAGGTAGCCGATGCACTCGCCGCGCAAGGCATTCCGGTGGTCGGCCTGGATTCGCTGCGTTACTTCTGGACCGAGCGCACCCCGCAAGGCTTTGCCGACGACCTGGATCGCATTGCCCGCATCTATGCGCAGCGCTGGGATCGCCAGCGCGTGGTACTGATCGGCTTTTCGCAGGGCGCCGACGTGCTGCCGGCGGCCATCAATAAACTGCCCGCTGCGACCAAGCAGAACCTGCGTATGACGGCGCTGCTGTCGGTCGGCAAGCTGGCCGACTACGAGTTCCACGTCAGCAACTGGCTGGGCTCGGACGACGAGGGCCTGCCGATCGCGCCGGAAGTACAGCGTCTGCCGGCCGGCACGACGGTGTGCATCTACGGCCAGGACGACGACGATGCGCTTTGCCCGAACCTGCCCGCAAACGTGGCCAAGCGGGTCGCACTGCCAGGCGATCACCATTTCAAGGGCGATTACACGACCCTGGCCAAGACGATCATGGACCAGTTGCACACGCTGTCGAAGCCGTAAGGCCGGACAGTGTTTGATCTGAGTGCGCCGACCGTGTCCTGGTCGGCGGCACGGTGCCGGGTCCGGAATCGCGACACGCTGTGAATCCATCCTTGGAAGCTCGATGGCGGCATCCATGCCGCCCCACATGCGCTGGCCCGCGGAGGTGGCACCGCGCTTTCACGGTCTGCGACCGCTGCTCCGCACACCAGGATTGCCGGAAACGGCGTGCTCCTGCGTTGTCAATCCGCTCCGGTGGGCGCCAGCAAAGGCGGCCGGACCTGCATGTTCGGCGCCAGCGTCGCGCGCGGGCTTACTCCTGCCGCCCAGGATCGGCCGAGATCAGGCGGGTGACATCCAGCAAGGCGGCCGGCAGATGCATGCCGCCGGGGGCGACCAGATAGCGTGGACGCCAGGTCGGGGCGAACTTCGACTTGAAGCGGCGTAGGCCGCTGAATCCGTAGAAACGCTCGCCGTGCCGCGCGACCAGGCTGGCGAAGCGGTTCCAGCGCCCGGCCAGGCGATGTTCGGCCAGGCCCGACAACGGTGCCATGCCCAGCGAGAACCGCGTGTAGCCGTTGGCCTGGCCCCACAGGAACAACTCGATGAACAGGAAGTCCATAGTGCCCTTCGGTGCCTGCGCGCTGTGCCGCATCAGGTCCACCGACAGTTCGCCGCCGGCCGGTGCCCACCACACGTTGGCAAATGCCACGATCTGGCCTTCGACCTCGGCCACCGCCACCGGGAAGCGACGCAGGTAATCCGGATCGAAGCTGCCCAGCGAAAAGCCTTTCTCTTCGCCGGATTTTTCTTCCAGCCATTGTTCCGACACCTCGGCCAGGCGCGGCAATACCTCCTCCACCTGTTCGGGCGGCAGCATGCGGAAGCTCAGGCCGCCGCGCTTGCCGCGGTTCCAGGCCTGGCGCAGGTCGGCGCGGTCGCGGCCTTCCAGGGTGAAACCCTCCAGCGGCACGATCGCCTCTTCGCCCAGCTTGACCAGGGTCAGGCCCATGTCGAGATAGGTCTGCCAGTAACGTTCGCCGACCTGGTAGAACACCGGGCGCAGGCCCATGTGGTCGGCCTCTTCGCGGAAGCGCCAGATCAGCGCGCACGCCACCTCCGGCGGACCGACCGGGTCGCCCATGGAAATCAACGAACCCCCATAGCGCTGCATCATCACAAAGCCACGGCGCTGCTCATCCAACAAAAACGCCTTGTCGCCGGTCAGCGCCAGGCAGGCCTGGGTATCGGTGCTGGTGGCCAGGATCGGTGCCAGCGTCTGCAGCGTCTGCGCATCGGCCGCCGGCATCGGCCTGCGCCCACCACGCAGCAGGCGCGCCATGCCGAACACGATCACGCCCACGCACAGGATCAGCGCGGCGCGCAATGCACGCGGCGCATTGGCCGAGGTGGCGAACTGCCACCACAGATCGTTGCTGTATTCGACATGGCTGTAGACGAAGAACAGCAGCCAGAACGTGGCCACCAGCACCAGGCCCAGGTTGCTCAGCCAGCGCCACGACCAGGCTTCGTCCAGCAGCGCGCCCTGGCGATAGAACTCGCGTCGCGCCGCCCACAGCGCAACCGCTGCCAGCGCCGCCGACAACGACACCGAGATATGGCTGCCGCGCAGCAGCGCCAACGGCGGCAGCAGCAAGCACACGCCCAGCGCCAGCACCCAGGCCGCATGGCTGCGGCGCTGCAGGCCCTGGCCGATCAGCAGCAGCATCATGCCGCCCAGGCTGACCAGCAGGTGCGAGGTTTCGATCAGCGGCAGCGGCGCCACTTCCTGGCGCGCGCGCGGTGTCGGCAGGGTGCCGTCGATCACCAGCGCGGCACCCACTGCAAACACCGCCAACGCCAGAATCTGCGGCAGCCACGGGCGCAGGGTCTTCCACACGGTGCGCGCGGTGCTGGCGCCGACGCGTACCGGCGCGCGCAGCCCGGAGGCGGCCGCCATGGCCACCGAGATCAGCAGTGGCACGATGTAGTACGTGACGCGGTAGGCCAGCGCCGCGGCCAGGACCGCGGCGGGAGTCACGTGCGGCAGCAGCTTGAGCAGGCTCCACTCGAACACGCCCAGGCCGGCCGGCACGGTGGAGATCAGCCCGGCCACCACGGCCACCAGCCAGATGCCGATGAAGCCGAAGTAGCCGGTACCGGGGTCCGGCGGCAGCAGCACGTAGAACGCGGCCGCGGCCAGGCCCAGTTCCACCACGCTCAGTGCGGTGACGCCCAGCACCGTGGTGCGGTCCGGTAACCAGAACCGGTGGGTGCGGATGCCGAACTCGCGGCCCTGTTTGCCGACCAGCGCCAGCATGGCGCCGTAGCCGACCAGCAGGGCGATGCCGGCGATGCGGATGGCCTGCGCGGTGATCGGCAACGCGCGCGCGGCCGCTTCCGGTTCCAGCAGCAATGCCAGACCCAGCAGCACCCAGGCCCCGAAGATGAAGCCCAGGGTGCTCATCAGCACCACCTGGCCAATCTCGGCCAGGGTCAGGCCCACGCTGCCGTAGCCGCGCAGTCGCACGGCGCCGCCGGTGAGTGCGGCAAAGCCCAATGTCTGCCCGACCGCATGCGCCATGAAGGCGGTGATGCCCACCCGTGCCGGATGCAGCTGCTTGCCGGTGCGCTTGAGCCCCACCCAGTCGAAGCCCACCAGGCACGCGTAGCTGCTCAGGCCGAGCAGCAGCGTCAGTGCGATCTGCCCCGCGCCCAGCGCACGGAACGCATGCCGGATCTGGCGGTAGCCGTGGTCGGTGAACTGCGACGACAGCGCATGCAGGGCCATCGCCAGGATCGCCAGGCTGATGATGACCGGCAAGGCGCGACGCCAACCGCTGGCGGACGTTTCGGAAGACGCGGGGGTATCCGTCATGAGGGCAACGGGATCTGCTGAAAGGGAAGGAGGGTGCATGCACGAGGTGTGCCGCGCGCGCGTTTGCAATGCATGGGCCGGTCGGGTTGAGGGTGCATGCAGCGTGGTTGCGAAGGTGCCGACATCCAGTGAACGCGTGGTTCGATCGTACCGACACAGTGTCCGTGCGGGCCGGCCGCGCGCATCATAGGGCAAAGCCGCACACGCGTGCCGAACGAACACGACAGGACAGCCATGACAGTTGGAAGGCAGACAGGCTGCTGATGCGCACTCCACCCGATTCCCCAACGTTTGCGCCGCACGCGCGGGCCATGCCGCCGCGCTGGAGCGGCCACGCCGGCCGCATCGCCGCCGCCGCGGGCATGGTCTTCATCGGGCTGGTGCTGGTGTTGCAATGGCTGCGCCGCGATCTCTGGTGGGTGGATGCGCAACTGAGCGCCTATCTGCACGGTCCGTATGGCCTGTTGCTGCGCACCGCCTACTGCCTGCTGGCCGCCAGCATGGCGTGGCTGGCGCTGGGGCTGTATGCGGCGTTGGCGCCGGCCGCGCGCAGCCGCACCGTGCTGGGCTTGTTCTGGATGGCGGCAGTGGGGCTGTGCATGGTCTCGATCGGAGACAGCTGGATGCCCGAGCTGGCGCCGGAGGCGGCCGCGATGGTGCATGTGTTGTCGGCGGATACGACGTTTCTGTGCGTGATTGCCGCGGTATTGCTGCAGGCGTGGTACTTCCGGGCCGATGTGCGGTGGCGTGCACACTTTCCTTCGGCCTTCCTGCTGGGCTGGGCAGCGTTTGCGGTGTTGCTGTTCCATGTCACCGTGACCAGCGCACCCCTGGGCATCAGCCAGAAGATCGCCATCGTGCTGATCGTGGCCTGGATGGTGCGCGCGGGCACCGTGTTGGCGCGCTGCGAGCGCGACGGGGCTGCACGTCTGCCGCATTCGCGGGACAATGCAGGGGTCAATCAACCCTAGGAAGCCTGAAATGCTGCAGCGATTCGATGCGGGTCCGCGTATGTCCGAAATGACCGTCCATGCCGGCGTGTGTTACCTGGCCGGCCAGATTGCCGAGGACACCAGCCAGGACATCACTGGGCAGACCCGGCAGGTGCTGGGCGAGATCGACAAGCTGCTGGCGCTGGCGGCCAGCGACAAGACCAAGATCCTGCGTGCAGAGATCTTCCTCGCCGACATCGCCGATTTCGATGGCATGAACAAGGCCTGGGACGAGTGGGTGCCGCACGGCTTCACGCCTGCCCGTGCCACCGTTGAAGCCAAGTTGGCGCGGCCGGAGTGGAAAGTGGAAATCGTGGTGACCGCTGCGGCGGGTTGATCGCGCCACTGGGTGCGGCGCTTGAAGCGGTACGCGCGATTTCACGCAGCGCTTCAGCGCAACCAAGTGACTGCTGCGCGGTTATCGCAGTGCACGCAAGCACGCGCGGTGCATGGTGGCCGGCAGTCATGTTCGCAACGGCTGCCGGCGGTGCAATCAACGTTTGACGAAGCGGTAATGCGCCACGCCCCACTCGCGGCCGTGGTCGTAGCCGAACAATTCCGCGCAGGCCAGCCAGAACATCCGCCAGCGCTGCCACCAACGCTGCGCGTCGTCGCCGTAGGTCTGCTTCAACAGCGGCATGATCTGGTCGCGGTGGCGGTCCTGGTTTTCCAGCCAGGCGTTGGCGGTCTTCTCGTAATGCTCGCCCGACAGCAGCCAACGTTGTTCGATCACCACATCCTGCTGGAAGTGCAGCAGGGTATCGGCCGCCGGCATCAGCCCGCCGGTGAAAAAATGCCGGCCCATCCAGTTGTCTTCGCCGGCCACTTCGAACGGGTAGGCCAGGTCGCGGTGGCAAAAAATGTGCACGAACAGCTTGCCGCCCGGTGCCAGCCAGCTGCCGACGCGTGCGAGCAGGTCGCGGTAGTTGCGCATGTGCTCGAACATTTCCACTGACACCACGCGATCGAAGTCGCCCGGTGGCAGGGTCAGCGCGTTGACGTCGGCAGTGATCACCTGCACGTTGCTCAGCCCGCGCACGCGGCACTGCTCCAGGATATGTGCGCGCTGCGGGCGCGAGTTGGACACCGCCGTGATGCTGGCGTTCGGATAGCGCTCGGCCATCCATAGGGTCAACGAGCCCCAGCCGCAGCCCAGTTCCAGGATGCGTTGACCATCGGCCAGTTCGGCGCGCTCGCCGTACAGCGCCAGCATGCGTTCTTCGGCGGCATCCAGATTGGGCGTGGTGGCATCCCAGTAGCAGCTGCTGTACTTGAGCCGGCGGCCCAGGCACAGGGTGAAGAACTGCGGCGGCAATTCGTAATGCTGGCGATTGGCCGCATCGGTTTCGATCGCGATCGCACTGGCCCGCAGGCTGTCGATGAAGGCGCGCTGCCGCTCGCCGTTGGCATCGGCATCGTTGCCTCGCTCATCGCGCAGGCGCTGCGCGCACAGTCGACGGATGCCGTGGCGCAAGACGGCGTCGGGCAGCACACCGGATTCGGCGAGCCGCGTGGCGAAGGCTTCTTCGGGCTGCGCGGAGGGCGGGACGATAACGGTAGACATGCAACTCTCCAGGCAAATCAGGACGAAGGGGGAAGCGGAAAGAACGCGCTGGTGCTGCGCTGGTACCGGGCATAGTCCTCGCCACGCGAGCGCAGCGCCTGCTGCTCGGTGTAAGGAATGCCGGTGAAGCGATACAGAAACACGAACATCACCACCGGCCCGAGCGCGCACAGCGCCACCGGCCACGGGCCGGCACCGACGGCCAGCGCCAGATACGCGAACCAGTGCACGAACTCGAAAAAATAATTGGGGTGGCGCGAATAACGCCACAGCCCGGCGCGACAGGTCTTGCCGCGATTGGCCGGGTTGGCCTTGTGCGCCGACAACTGCCGGTCCGCCAACGCCTCGCCACCGACCGCGATCAACCACACGACGATCGCGATGCCTGTCCATGCGCTCCATTCCGCGTCTGGGTTGCTCGCCGCGGCCAGGAACGGCACCGCGAACAGCACCACCACCCCGGCCTGCGCCAGGAAAAAACCGAGGAACTTGCTCTGGCTGCCGTTCCAATGTTCGCGCAACGCGCGGTACCGGCCGTCTTCATGCGGGTCGCCGAAGACGCGCACGCCCAGATGCAGCGCCAGACGCGCCCCCCACACGCCCCCGAGCACCGCCACCAGCACGCGCGGCAGCAGTGCGCCCTCGGACATCCACGCACAATACGGCGCAGCCACCGCCAGGCAACCCGCCCACAACACATCGACCGGGCCGGCGTTGCCGCTGCGACGCTGCCACAGCCAGCCGATCACCATCACCACGCTTGCGAACACGCCCACATGCAGCAGCGGCCAGGCATTCATTGCAGTTCTCCAGTGGGGTCATCGGGCAATGGTCGCGCCAGCCGGCGTGCATATAGCGACAACACGCCGCAGGCCACGCCCCAGCCGATGCCCACGGCAAGCACGGCATGCAGGTAAGGCGATTGAAATTCCACCGCGTGCCAGCTGCGTTGCGCCAGCCAGTACGAAAACGGCCCGAAGATGGCGCCCAGCAGCACCGCCAGCCACGGCCGCTGCATTGCCGTGGCCAGCGAATGGTTGAGGGTGAGCGCAAAGCCCAGCCACAACGCCAGGATCCACGGCGGCGCCAGCAGGCTGCCCGGCCACGGCGCGGCGTAGCGCACCCAATTGCCCGCTGCCAGCGTGGTGTCCAGCAGCAATCCCAGCGACAAGGCCGCCACCATCAACTGCACGTCGCCGGGCGCGCGTCGCGAAGGCCACAGCTGGTACAGCGCGAAGACCGCCAGCGCCAGCAGCGTTGGCCAGATGCGCGCATGCGCAGCGGAACCGACCGCGACCAGCCACAGCACCTGCAGGCCGAGGTAGTTGCCGAGCTGCTTCATGCGCCGGCAGTGAGGCCAGGCACGAACTGCGGCGGGCGTGCAGCGGGTTTGCTCAGCCACAAATGCACATCGCCGATCGAGCGTTCCAGAAAGCCGGCCTCGCAATAGGCCAGATAGAACTCCCACATGCGGATGAAGCGCTCGTCGTAGCCCAGCGCACGCACCTGCGGCAACTGCGCCATGAAGCGCTGGCGCCACGCGCGCAAGGTCAGCGCATAGCTCGGGCCGATGTCTTCCAGATTGAACAGGCGCAGATCGCTGGCGCGCGCGATCGCGCCGGTCATCGCCGCAACCGAAGGAATGAAGCTGCCCGGGAAGATATGCCGTTTGATGAAGTCCACCGAGTGCAGCGCCTGCTTGTAGCGGTGGTCTTCGATGGTGATGGCCTGGATCAGCGCTTCGCCATCGTCGGCCAGCAGGCTGCCGACCTTGGCGAAGTAGGTGTCCAGATACTGGTGGCCGATGGCTTCGATCATCTCGATCGAGACCACGCGGTCGAAGCGGCCTTCCAGGTCGCGGTAGTCGTGCAACAGCACCGTCACCCGATCGCTCAGGCCTGCCGCGGCGATGCGTTGGTTGGCCAGTTCGAACTGCTCGCGCGAAATGGTGGTGGTGGTGACGCGGCAGCCGTGTTCGCGTGCGGCGTGCAGCGCAAAGCCGCCCCAGCCGGTGCCGATCTCCAGCACATGATGGTGCGGCGCCAGGCGCAGTTTCTGGCAGATGCGTTCGAGCTTGCGGGTCGCCGCGCGCTCCAGTGCCGCCTCCCCCTGCGCCTCTTCGCCGTCGACAAAGATCGCCGACGAGTACATCAGGTTTTCATCCAGGAACAGCTTGAACAGCGGGTTGCCCAGGTCGTAGTGCGCGGCGATATTGCGCCGGCTGCCGCTGCGGGTATTGCGCGCAAACGCATGCAGGCTGCGCATGGCCCAGCCGCCCAGACGTGCGGTGCCGGTCTCCATCGCGTCCAGCCGCTCGCGGTTGCGCAGCAGCAGCCGCATCAACGCCACCAGGTCGTCGCACTGCCACTGCCCGTCCATATACGACTCGCCTGCACCGACACTGCCGTTGAGCGCCGCCTGGCGATAAAAGCCGGGGTCGATCACGCGCAGTTGCATCTGCAAGGCCTGCGCGCCCGTGGCCGTGCCAAGCGTGGTGACGGTGCCGGCTTCATGCAGCTGCAGCTGCCCGTCGCGCAATTGCCCAAGCGTGGCCAGCAGGCGCTTGCGCAGCAGGCGGTCCGTCCAGGAGGCCGCGCGCGGCGCAGCGTGATCGGGCAGGGACGTGGCGTTCATCGGGGTTCTCGCACAGGCGGGTGAGGGTGGTCGTGGACGGGGTTGCCGCGCAGCCACAGGCGCAAGGCCTGCCAGTGGATGGCAATCACCACCCACACCGTCATCAACGGATAAGCCAGCAACGTGCGCGCCAGGTTGCGCGCGGTGAGCGGTTGACGTTGCAGTACCAGGGTGGCGTCGAAGCGGCGCGTGCCGCTGTTGTCGAGGGCACCGCCAGCATCGTCGCCAACGGCGTCCAGCACATCCATGTGCACGCGCAACTGCGCATCCGGCACGCTGAAGCGCCAGTCGTAGCGGTGTTGCATGCCCATGAACGGCGAAACGTGGAAGCGCTTGTCGAAACGCCACGCATGCACGTCGCGATGCGTGCGCGCCTGCGCGACCGGCAGCACGTAGGTGTGGCGCTGCTGCCAGGGGGTGTTGGTGATTTCGGCCACGATCCAGCGCAGGCCGTCGTGGCGATCGAAGCAATAGTAGAAGCTGACCGGGTTGAACACGTGGCCGAAGTAACGCAGATGGGTCAGCAGCCGGATCGCGCCCTCGGGGCGCTCGCCGGTGTGCGTCTGCACGCAGTCGCGCACGGCCTGGTCCAGCGGAATGCGCGCATCGCCCAGATAGTCGCTGCGCCGGAACTGCGCCAGGTTGGCGCGCCCCACCGACCATAACCAGCGTCGTGCGAACACCTGATCCAGCTCGGACAGATCCAGGTACATCAGGAACAGGCGATGGCGAAAGTGCAGCGCCTTGGGCATGAAGCGCCGGTGCCGCACCCAGCCGGTGTAGATCGCGCTGCGCAACGGCGCCTCCACGCGACGGGCGCCGCTGCCCTCGGCAGGGGGCAACGGCACCGCGTCGTGGTGGGCGTCGCGCAGCAGCTGCATCACCAATGCACTCCCAGGCCATGCGCGACGTCCACGCCGCTGCGCAGGCCGTCTTCGTGGAAACCGAAGCCCCATGCGGCCCCGGCGAACCAGGTGTGTTGCACACCCTGGATCTCGGCCTTGCGCGCCTGTGCTGCCACTGCTGCGGCGTTCTGCACCGGGTGGCGATAGCGCATGCGCCGCAGCACCTTGCCCGGGTCGATCTCGTGATTGCGATTGAGGCTGACGATGAACGGCTGCGGTGACGCGATCGACTGCAGTGCGTTCATCCAGTAGCTCACCGTGCAGGCGGCATCCGGGTCGGCCGGCACGTGCGCGTTCCATGCTGCCCAGGCGCGCCGGTCGCGCGGCAGCACGCTGGCATCGGTGTGCAGCACGGTGTCGTTGTCCTGGTAGGTGATGCCACCGAGGATGTGGCGTTCGGCCGGCGTGGCGTCGCTGAGCAAACCCAGCGCATCGTCGGCATGGCAGGCCAGCACCACGTGGTCGAAATGTTCCTCGCAACGCGAGGCCTTCAGCACCACGCCATTGGGCGTGCGGCGGATTGCCTGGACCGGCGTGGACAGGCGCTCGATCACCTGCCAGCGCCGCCGCAGCGCACGCACATAGCTGTTGGACCCGCCCCGCACCACCTGCCACTGCGGGCGCCCGCTCAGTTGCAGCATGTGGTGATTGGCCATGAAGCCGATCAACTGGCCCATGGGGAATTCGAGAATGGTCTGCGAAGGCGAGGACCACAGCGCGGACGCCATCGGCACCAGGTGCTGGTCGCGGAATGCATCCGAGTAGCCGTGCCGCTGCAGATACGCGCCCAGCGTGCTGAAACGCTCGTCGCTGTGCAGCACCGCCGGTGCCTGGCGATAGAAGCGGCGCAGGTCGGCCAGCATGCCCCAGAAGCGCGGGCTGAGCAGGTTGCGGCGCTGGCAGAACAACCCGTTCAAGGTGCCGGCGTTGTATTCGAGCCCGCTGCGCGCGTCGTGGACCGAAAAGCTCATCGTGGTCGGCTGCGCGGCCACGTCCAGCTCGGCGAACATGCGCGTGAGCAGCGGGTAATGCTGCGGGTTGAACACGATGAAACCGCTATCCACCGCGTAACGCTGCCCCTCCAGCTCGATGTCGTGCGTGTGCGTATGCCCGCCCAGATAATCGGCTGCCTCGAAAAGGGTCACCTCGTAGCGCCGCGACAACAGCCACGCCGCGCCGAGGCCGGCGATTCCGCTGCCGACCACGGCAATCCTGCCCTCGCTCATCGTTTCACCCGTTCGGCGCGCTGGGTGAGCAGTTTCGGCATCGGCTTGAGGTCCCACACCAGCCCCACCCACGACATCGCGGTGAGTCCGTACCAGGTCGCGTCGTATTCCCACCATCGCAGTCCCTGGCGCGCCGAGCCGGGAAAGAAATGGTGATTGTTGTGCCAGCCTTCGCCGAAGGTGAGCAACGCCAGCAGCCAGTTGTTGCGGCTGTCGTCGCGGGTGTCGAAGCGCCGGCTGCCGAAACGATGCGCCAGCGAGTTGATGGTGAAGGTGGCATGGAACAACGCCACGGTGGAGATCACAAAGCCCCACACCAGCAACTGCGCACCGCTGGTCTTCAGCGCGGGCGCAGCCACTGCCAGCCAGTCGCCGAGCAGGTACAGCCCCAGCGCCAGCAGCACCGGCATCACGATGTCGAAGCGGTCCAGAAAGCGCAGTTCGGCGAAACGGCGTAGGTCGGGGATCACTTCCCAGTCGGTGCGGAAATTGCGCGGGGTCAGGAACCAGCCGGTATGGCTCCACCAGAAGCCGTGCTGCGCCGGTGAATGCGGATCGCGGCCGGTGTCGGTATGCCGATGGTGGTTGCGATGATGCGCCGCCCACCACAACGGCCCGCGCTGCACGCAGGTGGCCCCGATGGCGGCAAAGACGAATTGCAGTACGCGCGACGTCTTGAACGCGCGGTGCGAGAAGTAGCGGTGATAAAAGCCGGTGAGTGCGAACATGCGCAGCGCGTACAGCGCCACTGCCATGCCCACCGCGAACCAGGATGCACCGACCCAGAACACCGCCAGGCAGGCCAGGTGCAGGGCGATGAAGGGCACGGCACGTAGCCAGTCGATGCGATCGGCACGCGCTTCGTCCAGGGGCTCGTCGGCTTGCGAATCCACCCAGCGACGCAGACTGCCGACGCGTGCGGCCAGGCCGCCACGCGGTGGTGCGGTGGCGGGCTGGGGCGCTGCGGCGTGAGGGTCCAGGCCAGTGCTCGGCACGCGTGATTCTCCATAGGTAGTCGTGACCCAGTACGGACGCTGCCGGCAAACAGATGCACCAGCCCGCTTGATCGTCGCACGCATGGGTGGGGTTCGCTTGGCGTCGCGAATGAATCGCGCAGCTGCGCACACATTGCCCGCGCCAGGGACGTCCGGCGCGGATGAGGCTGTTTTGGAGAGCCCCGCCTGCGAGTGCACGCAAGCGAGGTTAGGCGCGCTGGATCAGGGAGCCATCGCCAGCGTGCTGATGCCGCCCTTGGCCACCACGGTGCCGGTGGCAACGCCACCGGGCGCGCCACCCGGCGGCTCCAGCGTGACGGCCAGAATGGCCTCGTTGCTCAACATGGGCATCAACTGATCGGGAATCTGCGCACGGCGTGCACGTTGATCGTCGAAGGTGCCCATCGAATGCGCCTTGCCGTCGGGGGTGATCAGCCACAGCTCCGGCACCTTGTCGGCGGTGGCGGTGCGGTCCAGCGGCGTCACCGTGATGGTGTGCTTGTCGGCGTCCATCAAGGCCACATAACCCGGGCGACCGTCTTCGGTGGCCAGGGTCGAGGTCATGGCGATCCCGGTCGCGGCAGGCGGATTGGTCGCAGGCGGGGTGACCGGGGTCTGCACCACTTCGCCGGTTGACGGCGGCTGCACCGGTGCCGGCGGCGTGCGCACGTTGAGCAGGGCGAGCACGCAGACCGCGGCAGTGGCCAGGCCGCCGACGCTGGCCCAGCGCCAGAACCGCACGTTGTTCCACAACGGGGCCGCGGGCGCGGTCGTGCTGACCGGCGCTGCAGACGGCACCGCGCGCAAGGGCGTATCGAAGCCCAGCGCCTGGCGTACGCGTACCCACACCTGATCCGGTGGCGTCTGCGCCACGATTTCCTCCAGCAGCGGCGCCAGCAGTTCCTGCCACTGCAGCACTGCCTGGGCGAACTGGCCGTCGGTGGCAATGCGTTGTTCGGCCGCCAGGCGTTCTTCTGCGCTCAACAGGCCAAGCACGTATTCGCCAGCCAGCACGTCGCGTGGCGGTTCCTGGTCGATGGGAAAGGGCGTACTCATCGTTCCAGACATGCCTTGAGTTTGGCCAGACCCCGACGGATCCAGCTCTTGACCGTGCCGATCGGCGTATCGGTGCGCGCGGCGAGTTCTTCGTAGGTGATGCCTTCGAAGAACGCCGTGCGAATCAACTCGCTGCGTGGCGGTTCCAGTTCGGCCAGGCAGTGATCGATGCGCCGGCGCGTGCTGGCGCGCTCGGTGCGATCCAGCGGCGAGGCATCGCTGGATCGCAGTTCGCCGGCATCGTCCAGCGCCACGTTGCGGCGCTGCGGCGCGTTGGCGCGCAGATGGTCGATGGCCTTGTTGCGCGCGATCATCGCCAGCCACGTGAGCCCGCGTGCGCGGTTCGGGTCGAACTGCCCGGCCTTGTGCCAGATCAGCGTGAACACGTCCTGCAGCACCTCTTCGGCTTCGGCACGTTGCGGGATCATCCGCAGGCACACGCCGAACAGCTTGGCGGAGGTCTGCCGATACAGCGCTTCGAAAGCATGCCGGTCGCCGCCCGCGGTGGCGGTCAGCAGGCGTCCGGTCTCATCGTCGTCGTGGCCAGGAATGGCACTCATGCGGTCGGGCGTTGGGTGAGGTGGGGGCGATGCTACCGGACTGGGCCGAGCGTGTCTTTCACTTGCGCTGG
Source organism: Xanthomonas sp. NCPPB 1062 (assembly GCF_041481705.2). Lineage (NCBI taxonomy): Bacteria > Pseudomonadati > Pseudomonadota > Gammaproteobacteria > Lysobacterales > Lysobacteraceae > Xanthomonas > Xanthomonas sp. NCPPB 1062. The sequence continues at coordinate 1,556,803 of NZ_CM192987.1, forward strand.
AACCACAGCAGCACCGCGGCGAGCAACAACAGGATCTCCACCCCGGCAAGCGCAACAGTGGGTGCGGAGACCGGCCACAAGCGCGAGAGCGAGACGCTGCGGAACAGCACGATGGGAACATAGAACGCCAGGGCGACCACCAGGCCGGTGCGGGCTTGGTCGATCCAGGCGAAGTAGCCGAACAGGAACGCCATGCCCAGCTGCAGCCCGCCGTAGATGACCAGATACTCCGATTGCCCGGCCGGCGAGAGCTGGGTATAGCCCACTGCCGTTGCGGTCTTGGCCGGAGAGAGCGTGCACCACACCGCCAGGACGACGTAGAGCACTGCATTGATCCAGAGATAGGCTTTTGCCACGGCGGTGCTCCTGTAGGGGGAATGGGTGCCCGGGCCGTTGTACGCAAGCGCGCGTGGTCGGACGTGAAGATGGCGCGGGCGTGTTTCATGGGGCGCTGCACGAGGTGGCCAGCGGTTGCTCGCGCGCGTCGCGCAATTCCTCGGCACTGGCCGCCCGCGCGGGGGTGTCCGGAAAGACGATGCGCACGCGCGGATAGCGGCCGTTCGCATCGCGCAGATTGCCGACCCCGCGGAACTCGAGCAGCCGCTTGTCGGCGAGCGAATAACGCACCTCCAGCGATGGCACTGCCGCGCCGTACCAGGCATCCAGGCTGATGCGGAAGCGCCGCTGGCCGGCAGCATCGCCCAGGCGTTCGACCCGGAAGCCCAACTGCCGCTGCAGGCTGGGCAGCACGAAGTCCACCTGTTGCGGCGCACGCGCAATGGCGTCCCACTGCTCGCGCAGGTAGGCGTCGAACCCGGCATCGATCACCCGCGCGCCGCCGCCAGACGGCAGCGTGGTGCGGCGTTCGGGTTTGCCCGGGGCGAGCTGGTACATTTCGCGGACGCCGTCGCGTTGGCGTACGCCTTCGCGATATCCGTCGCGTCCATCGATCAGGCTGAAATCAGGCGAGCTGCCGCCGCCGTCGACCTGTTTGCGCGCAAACGCCCGCCCGTCCGGGCAGCGGTACAGCACCAGCCGCCCGCCATCGTCGAGCAACCAGTGCGACTCGCGATACCGCAACGCGCCGTTGTCGCCATCGAAGGCATCGCCGTCCACCCGCGTCACCGCGCCTGCGCCGAGCGGCAGGCTGCCGAGTACCAGCAGCAACAACGGCCGAATCGGCCGGCAACGGACGGTGAGCGCGGCGAGGGTGGCGGCAAGTGGACGCATCGGCAGATCCTCGATGGGGTGCCTACCAATACGGGCGCGGCCGCAGCACGGATGCGCCGGCTGCGTCAGGACGTTCCTGACGGCGGGGTGGTGGGCGCTGGCGTGGCTGGCTTGGGAGTGGTTGGCGACAGTGCTGCAGCGGCACGGCCTCGTGTGGCAACCGGTGGTCTTGCCGCCATGGGCGAGCGAGAGTGACGGCAAGCGTGGTGGCATATGCCACGGCGCGCGCGTGGTGCAACGTTTCCAACGGTGGGCGCATGCGCGCGCAGCGCGATCAGGTCGCGCAGTCCGCGGTGGCTCGCGGCCACCGCTCCGCAGCGTGGCGCATCGACATGTCGGTGGCACACGTTTGCATGCGCATGCGACTGGCGCGCAGCCAAACGCGGTTGTAACCCGGAGATTCGGACCAATGCCAACCCGCTTGCGGCGGTGCCGATGTTCTTGATGCCTGCCTTCCAACCTGCATGCGGCAGGCCACTGATCGATCGGGGCATCGCCTGCCTGTCGCGCAGTTCGAAATCCGCCTTTCGCAGCTGGTGGTCATGCTGGACTGCGCGCCGATCCATGAACATGCAGGCATCGACTGGACGCGGTATCGCGCTGACCGCAGCCTCAGCCGGTCGGATGCAACTCGATGCAATCCACCGGGCACGCCGGCAGACACAGTTCGCAACCGGTACACAACGGTGCGATCACCGTGTGCATGTGCTTGGCGCCGCCGACGATGGCATCCACCGGGCAGGCCTGGATGCACTTGGTGCAGCCGATGCAGTCGGCTTCCACGATCCAGGCCACCTGCGGCAGTTTGTGTGCGCCGCGACTGCGATCGTAGGGACGTGCAGGCACGCCCAGCACCTGCGCCAAGGCGCGTGCCCCGGCATCGCCGCCGGGCGGGCAGTGATCGATCGTCGCCTGGCCATCTGCCATCGCCTGCGCGTACGGACGACAGCCGTCATACCCGCATTGCCCGCATTGGGTCTGCGGCAGCAGGCGGTCGAGGCGTTCGACCAGATCGGGTGCAGGGGCGGACGTCGCGGCCATTTCAGTGCAGCAGATGCCCGCGATACCAGCGTTGTTGCGCAAGCGCGAGCATCGGTTTGTCTTCGCGGCTGTCGCCATAGGCGTGCACGCAGTCGTACCGATGCAAGTCGTATTGACTGCAAATCCGCGCGACCTTGTGCGGCCCGCAATCGCCGTCGGCATAGCGCCCGCTCAGCACACCTGCAGCGTGTTCCAGCCGATTGCAGATCAGCGACAACCCATGCTGGGTACACCACGGTTGCAGATACAGATCCAGCGACGCCGACACCAGCACCACTTCATGTCCCTGCGCCTGATGCCAGTCGATGCGTTGCATCATCTCGCCGCGCAGCATGCCTGGCAGCGCGGTGCGCGCGTATTCGGCGCCATGCGCGTCCATCTCATCGAGCGAGCGGCCGCTGAAAACCAGCCGCGTCACCCGCGCGCGCAGTGCGGCGGCAGACACCACGCCCATCCGGAACCCCAGCACCCATGGCCCCGCCTGCCATCTGGCCGCCGCAACCTGCGCCGGCGTTGCCACCTTGCGCAGAAAACGGCCATAGCTGTCGCAGGTGGTGATGGTGTGGTCGAAGTCGAACAGGGCCAGGTGCATTGGGGCGTGGATGGTGGATTGGAGTTGGTTGAAGCCGTGCCGGATGTCCCTTCTCCCACCGGGACATTGTCCTCCTTCATGGGGGAGAAGGTGCCCCGCAGGGGCGGGTGAGGGTACGAGCGAAGCCACGTGCAGTGACAACCACACCAGAGCTTCGCCCCGGACCCTCACCCAACCCCTCTCCTGCAGAAGAGGGGCTTGAGAGCGTGCTGTTCGCGCATCCCTCATCAGTTCGTGTTTCCAATACGTTTTGTCAGCCTCTCAAGCTCACATCGGTGTGTGTGGATGTCGGGTATGGCGATTCTCAAGCTCGCAATCAGCAGACCTTGCAGACTCCGCTTTTACGATTCCCGATTTCCGATTCCCCAATCCCATCACCTGACCGGCATGCCCGGCTGTGCGCCGCTGTCGGCATCCAGCAGCGCCAGCGCGCCGCCGTCGAAGCCGGCCGACAAGATCATGCCTTCGCTGATGCCAAAACGCATCTTGCGCGGGGCCAGGTTGGCAATGAACACCACGCTGCGGCCGACCAGTGCGTCCGGCTCGCCGTAGCTGGCGCGAATGCCGGAGAAGATCTGCCGCTTGCCCAATTCACCGGCGTCCAGTTCGAAACGCAGCAACTTGTCCGAGCCTTCCACGAATTCGCACACCAGCACCTTGCCGATGCGCAGGTCGAGCTTGGCGAAGTCATCCATGCTGATGAAGCCGGGATTGGTGCTTTGGGATTCGGGATTCGCAACGGCGGCAGGCTTTGCGTCGGCCCTGCTCGGTGCGGGCTTGGTGGTTGCAGCCGGTGCCGCAGGTGCGGCCATCGTGTCTTTGGAAGCGTCGGTCATGGCGTCGATCAGTTTGGGGTCGATACGGGTAAACAGGGCGGTGTAGGGCTGGATCGTGTGCGCTGTCAGCGGGCGGACCACGTCTTCCCAACTGGTCATCGGCGCCGACAGGAAGGCTTCGGCTTCGGCGCAGGTGCGCGGCAGGATCGGCTTGAGCGCGGCCACCAGGATGCGGAACAGGTTCAGGCCCTGCGTGCAGACCGACTGCAGCTGCGCATCGGCGCCGTCCTGCTTGGCGATCACCCACGGCTTGGTGTCGTCGATGTACTTGTTGGCCTCGTCGGCCAGCGCCATGGTCTGGCGGATCGCGCTGGCCGCGTCGTTGCGCTCGTAGGCCTCGCGGATCGGCGCCAGCGCGGCGACGAAGCGGTCGTACTGGTCGGCATCGGGTAGCGCATCAGCCAGCTTGCCGTCGAAGCGCTTGCCGATGAAGCCCGCGCAGCGGCTGGCCAGGTTGACGAACTTGCCGACCAGGTCCGCATTCACCCGCGCGATGAAATCGCCCAGGTTGAGGTCCAGGTCGTCCACGCCGCCGGAAGACTTGGCCGCGAAGTAGTAACGCAGCGCCTCCGGCTCCAGGCCGACATCCAGGAAGGTCCGCGCCATGACGAAGGTGCCGCGCGACTTGGACATCTTGGCACCGTCCACCGTCAGGTAGCCATTGACGTGCAGGCGGGTCGGCGCGCGGTGGCCAGTGCCGTGCAGCACCGCCGGCCAGAACAGGCCGTGGAAATTGACGATGTCCTTGCCGATGAAGTGATGCAGCTCGGTCTGGGTGCCGGCCACCAGATGCGAGGCGAAGTCCTCGCCCATCTGCGCGCACAGCGTCTTGAAGCTGCACAGGTAGCCGATCGGCGCATCCAGCCACACGTAGAAATACTTGCCAGGCTGTCCGGGAATCTGGAAGCCGAAATACGGCGCATCGCGCGAAATATCCCAGGCGCGCAGGCCGCCCTCGGCATCCAGCCACTCCTTGAGCTTGGCCTTGACCCCGGGCAATGCCACGTCGCCAGCCAGCCACTCACGCAGGAATCCGTCGAAATGGCCCACTTCGAAGAAGAAATGCTCCGAATCGCGCAGTTCCGGGGTGGCACCTGAAATCACCGACTTCGGTTCCTTCAGCTCGGTGGGCGCATAGGTGGCGCCGCACACTTCGCAGTTGTCGCCGTACTGGTCGGGGCTGCCGCAGTTGGGGCAGATGCCCTTGATGTAGCGGTCCGGCAGGAACATGCCCTTGGCCGTATCGTAGAACTGCGCCACCGAGCGGCGGCTGATGTGGCCGGCGGCCTCCAGCTTGGCGTAGAAGGCTTCGGTGAGCTCGCGATTGACCGGCGAATTGGTCGAATCGTAATGGTCGAAGGTCACGCCGAACGCGGCGAAATCGCGCTCGTGGCTGGCCTGGATGTTGGCGATGAAGGCTTCCGGGGTCACCCCGGCCTTCTCTGCAGCCAGCATGATCGGCGTGCCATGGGTGTCGTCGGCACAGACGAACCAGGTCTTGTCGCCGCGCAACCGGCGCGCGCGCACCCAGATATCGGCCTGGATGTAGCCGACCAGATGGCCAAGATGCAGCGGGCCATTGGCGTAGGGCAGGGCAGTAGTGACGAGTGCGGTGCGGGTCATGGCGGGCGTAATGCGGGGGACGCGCGATTATCGCATTAGTCGTGAGCCGGGATTGGGGATTGGGGATTCGTCAAAGCAGGATCAAGCCGCCTGCCTGTCGAGCCGCGCGGCGTTAGCCATCTCTGCAGCAGCGGCAGCCGTTGATCCTGCTTGCAGGCAAGCCCCAAAATGCGCCTGTGCACAAAAAAGGGCGCCCCGAAGGACGCCCGCTCTTGCAAATCCCGAATCACCAATCTCGAATCCCGATTACTCACGCACCCACGTCTGGGTACGGCCCAGCGCTTCGATGCCGACGTAGCCGCGCATCTGCAGCTTCTTGCCGCCGTCGGTGAGGGTGATCTTGGACTTGTAGGTCTTGCCCTTGGCCGGGTCGAGTACCGAACCACCGCTCCACACTGCGGTGCCGTCGGGCTTGAGGCCCCACAGGATGGTCATGCCCTTGATCGGCTTGCCCTTGAGTGCGCCGTCGCACTTGTCGCAGACCGGGTTGGGCCCCTTGGACGACTGCAGGATCTCGACCACCTTGCCGCTCAGCGTGCCATTGGCGGCCTGCTCGATCTGCACCACCGACTTGGGCTTGCCGGTTTCATCGTCGATGGTCGTCCAGCGGCCCACCGGCGAATCGGCCGCATGGGCCATCAGCGAAGCGGCCGCCAGCGGCAGCGCGAGCAACAGGGTCTTGAAGGTCTTGCGCATGGTTCCCCTCCCAGGGTTTGCTAGGGCCGCCGTCGGCGGCCTGATCGCGAATGTATACCGTGGGGTATGGTGCGGGAAAGTCAGGGCGTTCAGTTTGAAACGGGGCAACGCGATGCCGCCACCGTCTGCTCGGCCATGAGGCGTGTTCGTCCCTGCTGGGTGACGATGCGGAACATCTCCACCTCGCACTGCTGCCCTTGCAACAGGAGGGTGGCGACATAATCCTGGCCGGCCTCAGGGACAAAGCTGCGGCTTACGGTACATAGCGGTGCGTTCACTACGCAGCGGTTGTCCATGCAGCCACCTGCCGACAGCGACAGGGTGAGCGGCTCGCCTGCCTTGACCTGCGTTTCAGTCACGTAGCGTCCTCCGCTGACGGCAACGGCAGGTATCCCTATCTTCTGCCCCGTGCCCGTGCCGAACGGACCGGGCCGCGAGCTTGGCGCAATTCCGGCGCCACGGATCGCTCCGCCGACGCATGTGCGGTTTGGATAAAGCACGGGTGCGGGTCGTTCGGTGACCAAGCGGATACGCGCACGCGGCCCATCGCGTGGCTCATCGAAGGTCGACAAGGAAATCGACGCGCTGCGCGTCATCCCACAACCGGCCAGAAGCGCGACCAGTGCCGTGATCAGGATGCGTCTAGTCGGCATGGCACTCGCCTGAAATCGGAACAACTTCCAAATCTGCCGGGGCAAGGCCGGTCTTTTCGTCGATGACGGTAAGCAGGCAGCGTTGATCATCATAGAGCTGGCTAGCGACATAGTGCTCGCCAGGCGCGGGCGTGAATGTCACCAGGTTGGTGCAATTGTTTGTGGTCAGGCTCCGACGACGCGAGTCGAGCGTTTGCACCATTCGTGCACGTAAAAACAGCTGTCTGTCGGGGACAACCGAATACGCCTCGCGAGACTGATTGTTGCTCAACTTCCCGAGCACGCCGTTGACGGGCGGCGTCAGTGCGCCCAGAAATCCGCCATGGCCACCCTTTGCGCAGCTGGCATCGTCGAAAACATCGAAGTATTGGACCGGCTCGATGGGTATCGGGTTGGGCCTGGTGGGCTTGGCCAGCGACAGGGTGGCGAACGGCTCGCCAGGTTTTGGCGCGACATAGCGCTTGGGGAAAAGAAAACCGCAGCCGGCAAGTACGATCGCCACGGCTACAACGATGCGCAAGATGAAATGAAACATGCGTCAGGTCCGGCATGGCGTACGTTGTCTGTGCCGCATCCATGCCTGCGACGCCACCGCGGCGACATGACGCCAGCCTCTTGATAACGGCCGCTCGTCCCTGCGCTTGAGTCACGCGGTCGATACCTTTGCGAGGCGAAGGTCGGCGTATGACTCAACGGGTACGCGTGCCTCGCTGCACTACGGTTCCGTCAGGCATACGCTAGCCGACCTCGTACAACTCCAGCGGCAGCTCGTCCGGATCTGCAAAAAAGGTAAAGCGGCGGCCGGTGTATTCGTCGATGCGGATGTCTTCGGTGGCCACGCCGGATGCATTGAGGTGCGCAACCGCGCTGTCCAGATCTGCGACGCGAAACGCAAGGTGGCGCAGCCCTTGGGCTTCAGGGCGGCTGGGGCGTGCCGGGGCAGCGGGGAACGAGAACAACTCGATCTGTCCGCCATCGGGCAGCGCCAGATCCAGCTTCCACGAATCGCGCGCCTGTCGGTAATGCTCGTCGAGCACGCGCAGGCCCAGGATCTGGCAATAGAACCGTTTGGAACGCGCGTAGTCGCCGGCGATGATCGCCACATGGTGGATGCCGGCGAGCATCATGCCGCGCTCCGGCGCATTGACGTTGACCGGCCGGGCAGTGCCGGCGCGCTCGACGGCGCCTCGCATGCAGATGGCAGGCGCCCGTCCGCGATGCAGGACGCAGCACCGCTATCGCACGCAGCGTGCTGTGGCCTTGGCAGATTTGTGGGCAGGCAGTGCACGGATGCTTGCGCAGATGGAAGGTAATGGTGCGGCATGTCAGAGGACCAGCAGAAACCAATCGGCAGCATAACCGCCCGAGCGTTAGCCGCAGGTCCTGTTTCACCGCGCGCCTACGCATGGCTGTGCCGGTCTGCGCGCGTTTGGCAGGATGGCCGATCGACATCGGGCGGGGTTATGCAATGCGCGTGACGCAGCGCTCCGTGCGTGCACATCGAAGACCACCGCACGGCTGACGCGCGCATGGCGCCAGCACAGACGTGCAGCGCCAACATCCTCCGCGTGGCAGGCCGATCTCAGGGGTTTGCCGATGGGCTGCACTGTCGCCGCCACCGATGCTGGACACCGATGTCGCACCGGCGCGCGTTTGCATGACGCGGCCGCGGCATCGTCCTTCCATGCCAACCGAGCCTGCCCATGTCCATTCTTGCGTTCCAGCCGCAGCATCTCAAATCCATCCCCCAGGGCGTGCATGTGATCCGGCACCCGGCCGGCACGCTGCCCGATCGCGACGCCATCGTCGCGGCCTTGCCGCGCACCGAGCAGGGCACGCCGCAGTTGCATTACGACACGCTGTGGATCGGCGGCGGCCACGGCGATGTCGACAACCAAGGAGCACCGACCAAGTTAAACGACTGCACAGGTGTCGAAAAGGTCACGAGCTTCATCGAGGATCTGGTCACCATCGGCATCCGCACGCCGGCGCTGGTCGTCGATAGCTGCTTTTCGCTGGCCTGGCTGCCGCAATTTGCTCCCCTGCTCACCGAGGACGGCATGTTTGCCGGCTGGTCGTGCATCTGCAGCGTCAATCGCCTCGAACTGCTGACATCGCACCGGTTGCCGGCGCTGGTGGAGCAGATCGAGATCAATATGGGCACGGCGACGTCCAGCCAGGTGGTCTACATCGCACGTGATCGGTTGCTGATCAGCTATGCGCAGTTGACCGAGAGCGTGGAGGTTAAGGCCGCCGATCTCACCGATGCCCAGGTAACCCTCGCCCGCGTCGGCAAGGCGACCTGGCAGGGCAGGCCGCTGATCGCCACCGACCAGCGCATCGAGGACCGCACGCGGTTCATCGAACGCCTGCACCAACTCTGACCGGCCCGGCACCGTCGCCCATCCGGTCATCCACCCGACACCAGAGGACTTTCTCCATGACCACCTACACCAACAACGGCACCGGCACGTTCGGCAGTGCCAGCAACGCGATCCGCAAGCATGTGCTCGACGACTACCTGGCGGCGAAGATCGCCAACCATCTCGGCATCCGCCGCAGCGATGTCAACGACGGTACCGTGATCCAAGTCCCCGCCAACTACGCCAACAGCGAAGGCGTGATTTCGGGCATGGAACTGGTCAAAGGCCTGCGTGTGGACCTGCAGCGCGCGCAGGCCCACGACGGTAATACCTACGCAACCTGGCAGGTGCAGTGGGGCACCGGCAGCAACGGCAAAACCGGCGGTGCCTATGCCGGCGTGTTGATGCGAGTGGCGACCGACTTCACATTCGCCGAGTTTCGCAAAGCGATGAGCGAGAGCTTCGGCTACATACCGGGCGCCTATTGCCGGCTCGATCCCTGACCGGCACGGCGAACGAACCGATCGGCAGCATCACCGCCCGCCAGTCAGAGGCGGGCCCTCGCCCACGGCTGGCTTGCGCACGGCTGTGCCCGTCTGGCTGCGCGTGGCAGGATAAAGCTTCCCCCCGATCAGATGCACCCATGCCCGAATCGTCGTCTGCCACCGCGCCGCAGTTCCAGCGCAGCATGCAGGTGCGCCATCTGGTGATGCTGTCGCTGGGCGGCGTGATCGGCACCGGCCTGTTTTTCAACACCGGGTACATCATTGCCAGGACCGGCGCGCTTGGCACGGTACTGGCGTATCTGATCGGCGCACTGGTGGTGTACCTGGTGATGCAATGCCTGGGCGAGCTGGCGGTGGCGATGCCGCAAACCGGTGCGTTTCACGTGTATGCCGCGCGTTACCTCGGCCCGGCGACCGGCTACGTGGTGGCGTGGTTGTACTGGTTGACCTGGACGGTGGCATTGGGCTCGAGCCTGACTGCCGCAGCGTTCTGCATGCAGTACTGGTTTCCGCACAGTCCGGCGTGGCCCTGGTGCCTGCTGTTCTGCGCGCTGATCTTCGGCCTGAATACAGTCTCGGCGCGCTGGTTTGCCGAAGGCGAGTTCTGGTTTTCGTTGATCAAGGTGGTCACCATCCTGGTATTCATCGTGCTTGGCGGCGCGGCGGTGATCGGTCTGTTGCCGTTGGCCGATGGTTCGCCCGCACCGGGGCTGCGCCATCTGCGCGCCGAGGGCTGGTTTGCGCATGGCGCGCTGCCGATCTTGATGACGATGGTGGCGGTGAATTTCGCATTTTCCGGCACCGAGTTGATCGGTGTGGCGGCCGGCGAAACCGCCCAGCCTGCACGCGCGATTCCGCTGGCAATCCGCACCACGCTGGTGCGGCTGGTGGTGCTATTCGTCGGCACGGTGCTGGTGCTTGCGGCGCTGCTTCCCGCCAAACAAGCGGCGGTGGAAACCAGCCCGTTCGTGCGCGCCTTCGAGCTGTTGGGCATTCCATATGCAGCCGACATCTTGAATGCGGTGATCCTCACCGCGATCCTGTCGGCGGCCAATTCCGGTCTGTATGCGGCCGCGCGCATGCTGTGGTCGTTGGCCAACGAAGGCACGTTGCCGAGCGGCCTGGCGCGCCTGACCGGCCGCGGCATTCCACTGCGTGCCGTGTCGCTGAGCATGCTGGGCGGCTTGCTGGCGCTGCTCACCGGCGTGTATGCGCCAGAGACGGTGTTCGTTGCGATCTCGGCGGTCTCGGGATTCGCGGTCGTGGTGGTGTGGCTGAGCATCTGCGCGGCGCATTACCGTTTCCGTCGCCAACTGCTGCGCGATGGCGCTGCGCTGGAAACGTTGGCGTATCGCGCGCCGTGGTACCCATGGACCCCAATTCTGGGCTTTTCGCTGTGTCTGCTCGCCTGCATCGGCCTGGCATTTGATCCGCAGCAGCGCATTGCGCTGTGGTGCGGTGTTCCGTTCGTCGCGCTGTGCTATGGCGCCTACGCACTGACTCAATGGCTTGCGGCCCGGAGACTGCACGCATGACGATTCTTCCACGCCAGCCGCGCGCCAACGCACCTTTCAGCCAGGCCTTGCAGCACGATGGCTATGTGGTGCTGGATGGCGCGCTGGCCACCGAGCTGGAACAGCGCGGCTGCGATCTCAACGATGCGCTGTGGTCGGCGCGCGTGCTGATGGAGCAGCCGGAGCTGATCTATCAGGTGCATCGCGACTACTTCGCTGCCGGTGCGCAATGCGCGATCACCGCCAGTTATCAGGCCACGCCGCTGGGATTTGCCGCACGCGGACTGGATGCTGCGCAAGCGCAGGCGTTGATCGCTCGCAGCGTGGCGCTGGCGGCGCAGGCGCGTGCCGATCATCTGACCCTGCACCCGTAGGCGGCGCCGCTGTGGGTGGCCGGCTCGGTGGGGCCGTATGGCGCGTATCTGGCCGATGGCTCGGAATATCGTGGCGACTACGTGCTGCCGATCGAGCAGTTGATGGATTTCCATCGCCCGCGCATCGCCGCGCTGGCCGAGGCGGGCGTGGATCTGCTGGCTTGCGAGACGTTGCCATCGGCCAGCGAAATCGTGGCGCTGCGGCAGTTACTGCAACACGAATTTCCGCAGCTGCATGCCTGGTTTTCCTTCACCTTGCGCGATGCGGCGCATCTGAGCGACGGCACGCCGCTGGCGCAGGTGGTGCCGGCGCTGGATGCCTGCGCGCAGGTGATTGCGGTGGGCATCAACTGCATTGCACTGGATCAGGCGAGCGCTGCATTGCACAGCCTTGCGGCGCTGACTGCGCTGCCGCTGGTGGTGTACCCGAACTCGGGCGAGCACTACGACGCCAGCGACAAGCGCTGGCATGCCGGTCACGGGGCTGCGCTCACGTTGGCCGACCAGCATGCGCACTGGCTGGCGGCTGGCGCGCGCTTGATCGGTGGCTGCTGCCGCACCGCACCGCGCGATATCGCCGCGCTGGCGGCGGCGCGTGCGCTGGGCTGACCCGACCTGCGAACGCGCGCGCATCGAAGGCCTACCCGCAGTAACGGGTCAGCAGCGTCCAACTACCGTAGCCGTACGCTTTATCCCTTCTGCGTGGCGATCCAGCGCTGGATCTTGTCCTGCAAGATATCCAGCGGCACCGAGCCGTCCTTGAGTACTTCGGTGTGGAAGGCGCGGACATCGAAGCGTGGGCCCAGCTCGCGCTGCGCCTGCTCGCGCAATTGCGCAATCTTCATCTCGCCCACCTTGTAGGCCAGCGCCTGGCCGGGGATGGCCATGTAGCGGTCGACCTCGGCTTCGGCATCGGCGCGGCTCATGGCGGAGTTGTCCACCATGTAGTCGATGGCCTGGCTACGCGTCCAGCCCTTGCTGTGCAGGCCGGTGTCGGTGACCAGGCGAATCGAGCGCCACAAGGCGTTCTGCAGATAGCCGTAGTAGTTGTAGGGGTCGTCATACAGCCCTAGCTCGCGGCCAAGCGATTCGGCATACAGGCCCCAGCCTTCGATGTAGGCGGTCTCACCGCCCAGGCGGCGGAACTTGGGCAGGTCGGTCAACTGCTGCTGCAACCCCAGCTGGTAGTGGTGGCCGGGCACCGCTTCGTGCAGGTACAGGCTCTCGGCCTCCCAGGTCTTGCGTGAAGGCAGGTCCGAGGTGTTGACGTAGAAGATGCCCGGCGTGCTGCCGTCGCCGCTTGGGCGCATGTACGAGCCGCTGGCGGCCGATTGCGCACGCTGCGGTTCCACCGCACGAACTTCCAGCGCCGGCATGCCCTGGGTGTTGAACAGCCGCGGCACCGCCAGCTGCACGCGGCCCTGCAGGCTGCGGTACGTGCCCAGCAACTCGGTGTCGCTGCGGAAGCCGAAGCGCCGGTCGGTCTGCATGAACTTGTAGAACTTGGGCAGGTTGCCGCGGAATTTGACCTGTTTGGCCACTGCCTGGATTTCTCCCTGCAGGCGAGCGACCTCATCCAGGCCGATCTGATGCACCTGTTCCGGGGTCAAATCCGTGGTGGTGCTCTGGCGTACGTCATAGGCGTACCACGCCGCGCCATTGGGCAATGCCGCCAGTCCATCGCTATCGCGGCAGGCGGGCAGGTATTCGGTGGCGATGAAGCCGCGCAACGCGCGGTAGGCCGGCATGATGCGCACTTCGATCATGCGCTTGTACTCGGCAGTGATGCGCTGCTTGTCGGCCTCGGGCATGTCGGCGGGCAGGTTGCGCACCGGCCCCCAGAACAGGCTGTCTTCGGCATTGCGCGCGATGATCGCGTCCAGCTGCGGCAGCACCTTCTGCATCAGCACCTTGGGCTGCACCACGCCGGCCTGCATGCCGGCACGCATGTTGGCGATGGCCTGCTCGAACAGGTCGGGAATGCCGAGCGCACGCCGCGACCAGTTGTCGTAATCCTTGACCGTCTTGAACGGCTGCGCGCCGGTGCCCGAGCCCAGCACCACCGCAATGCTGGCGATGTTGTAGAACTGGTTGATCGGCAGCATCCAGCTGGGAAACTGCTCGGCGGCCAGTGCGCTGCGCGCATCGCGCACGAAGATCTGGTAACTGAGCAGGTCCTGCCCACTCAGCCCATCGGGCCCCAGCGCCTCGGCCTTGCCTAGCCACAGTACGGTGAAATCGTGCGATTGCTGGCGGAATGCCGGCGACAGGAAGTTCGGCAACTGGTCGTTGTAGCGGCTCTCGCCCTGGAAGGTGGCCTGCAGCGGGTTGAGCTTGAGTGAGGCGTCCCAGTACTGGTCGTACAGCAGGTTGAGCTGCTGCGCCTTGGTCAGCACCACCGGCGCGGCCACCGTGCGTGGCCTGACCTTGGCGGCCTTGCTGCCCTTGCCCTTGGTGCTTTTGGCTGCCGGCTTGGCGGTCTTCTTGCCTTTGCTCGCCTTCGCGCGCGTTTGCGTGGTCTGTGCCTTGGCGGTCTTCTTCTTGGCCGCATCGGCCGGCGCCGCCAGCGACAGGCTCACGAGGGCGGCCATGGCCAGGGACAGCAGGCGGGAAAAGCTGAGGGGCATTACCGGCTCCGGAAACAAGCGAGCGGGGAGCTTGCCCGATCCGCACGGTTACGGCCACCCATTGGGGGCATACCGCCTATCGGCAATTCATGCGGCGCATGGGCGCGGTGCTGCGCCCGGGGTGATGTGTTGCGCTGCGACATGGCCGGCAAGGCTGCGTCCAAGTCACACCGCGGTGGGCTGGCTCGCAGCGCCGCGATCAGGACCACTGGCGGCCAGACGTTGCCGCCGCAACCCATTGCGTTGCGATGACCCTGGCTGGGAGACAGCCCGGCTCAGTCGGCAGCGGCTTCTTCGCGCAGCTGCTCGGCACGCTCGGCGCCCAGGTACGCGGTGATGCCGCGGCGTGCCAGATACAGCAGCGGGATCAGTAAGACCGCAAAGCCCATCTTGTAGATGTAGTTGAGCGTGCTCACCGCCAGGAACTGGTCGATCGACCAATGCTGCGGGCCGAGCACGAAGGCGATATAGATCACCACGAAGCTGTCCACCACCTGCGAGACCGCAGTGGAGCCGGTGGCGCGCAGCCACACGTGTTTTTCGCCAGTGACGCGACGGATGCGGTGAAACACCGAGACATCGATCAACTGGCTGAACAGGAATGCCACCAGCGAGCCGCCGATGGTCCACAGCCCTTGTCCGAACACTGCCGCAAATGCGGCCTGGTAATCGGGCACCCCCTGGCTCTGCGCCGCAGTGACCCACCAGCCCGCCGGCGCCAGCGCAATGGCCGCGAAGGCGAACACGAAGCCATAGCCGATCAGCACCACCGCCACCCACGAGATGAAACGCACCCCGCGGCTGCCGAAGAACTCGTTGATGGTGTCGGTCATGATGAACACGATCGGCCACAGCAAGGTGCCGGCGGTGAAGCTGAGCGAGCCGCGCTGGCCGAACAGATTCCAGTTCAGTGGCGCAATGCCGAGCGTGTCTTCCAACGCGAAGATCTTGACGCCAATGAACTCGGCCAGCGCCGCGTTGACGCAGAAGAAGGCCGCCAGTGCGATGAACAGGCGGACCGCACGATCGTCGAGGGTGCGCACATGGGACATGGTGTCAGCGATCCGCAGTCCGGGTGAAGGGAACCGATTCGGGCGCCACGGCGCCACCGGAAATGATGAAGCTCATTGCCTGATCCACGCTCCAGTCGGTGGGCGTGAGCAGTTCCACCGGCACGATTTCCAGGTAGCCGGAGGTGGGGTTGGGCGTGGTGGGCACGTAGACCGCGGCCAGCTCGCGGCCGGTGCCCTGTTCCTTGATCACGCGGGTGACCAGGCCCACCGATTTCATGTCGCGATGTGGGAAATCGATCAGCACCACGCGCTGGGTGCTGCCGGGCTGGGTCTGCAAAATGTCCAGCAGCTTGCGCGCGCTGTCGTAGACCACGCTGGCCAGCGGAATGCGCCGCATGATGGCCTCGAACCAGCGCAGCAAGCGCTGGCCGATCACGCGCCGGCTCAGGATCCCGACGAACAGGATGACTGCTACCGTGGCGATCAACGCGATGGTGTTCTGCACCCACAGCGCCTTGAACCAGCCCAGGTAATCGGGGAACGAGGCAGCGATGCGTTCGGACAGCGGCACCACCCACGGGCTGCTGATGCCCGAAAGCAGCGAGAAAACGAACTTCACCACCACCCAGGTCAACCAGACCGGCAGCAAGGTGAGCAACCCGGTCAGAAAGACCCGTTGCAGGGAAGGGCGGACGTGGGGAGTGGGGGATTCGGACATCGCCATAGTGTAGGCATTCGGCCACGCTCGGTGGAGCTGGGGGCGGGGTTTGGCAGCAGGCATTCGCGATTGGCAAGAGTGTTTCGCGTGCCGCGATCCGCTGCAATCCCATGATTCCTGTACTCATCTCGACACAGACCTGGCGGCACCCGCAGCCCAGCGGCAGCGGGCAACCCGTACGGCTCGTACAGCCCTCCTGCCGTTGGGAACCATGGCGCGCAGCGCGGATGAAAGGTGGGGCGAGGTCTGCCAGCACCCGGATTCTTTCAACTACTTATTGAGACCACCGCCCATCGCCAGCGCGCGGTGTCATTGCCCAACGTTGCGCGGGCCGCCAGACACACGGTTGCCGATGGTCTGTAGCCCCAAGGCACGCGATGCGTCTATGCCCATCGCAGGCCTGCGCAGATGGCACTAAGATGCGCAGCTCCCAGGGATGGATCTTTCGCACGTGCTCGCCAAATTTCTCAAAGCCGCCTTGCTCGGTGTCTGCATCCTGATCGCAGCGGTGCTGGCGCTGTATACGGTCTCCAGGCATTGGCCGATTCCCGAATCGCAGCGTGAGGCGTTGGCGCAGCTGCGCCAGCCGCTTCCACCGTTGCGCGGGAGCAACATGTTCGGGGCGCTGTGGTCGTTGTCGTACGCGATTCCCGAGGCGCAGCGCGAGACAGTGCTGGCGCAAGACCTCGCGCGATTCAATCGGTTGCCGGAGCATGCGGCATTCCAAAGCGCCGCTGCAGGCTATCGGCGCTTGCCAGGTTGGCCATCCGGCGCGCCTGCGCTATGCATGGCCAGCGCTGGCGGATGCTTGCAGCGCGTGCGCGAACAACCGCAGGCCTATGCCGCTGCGCTGGCCGCACAGGCACCGATGCTGGCGCGGATGCGGGCGTTGGCGCAACACGCCGACTACCGCAGCCCGTTCCGTCCACGCGCCGATACGCCGTTGCCCGAACTGCCGCGCATGTCCTTGTCGATGACGGCCAGCGCCTTGGACTTTGTCCAGGGGCGCACCACCCAGGCCTTGTCCGGTGTCTGCACCGATGCGCAGGTGGCCCGTGTCCTGATGCGCAGTAGCGACAATCTGGCGATCACGATGATCGGCGCGGCGATGTTGCGCGGCAATGCGCACCTGTTTGCCGACATGCTGGCCGAATTGCCGGCGCAGCATCCGCTGCCCGCGCAATGCGCCGCTGCCTTTGCGCCGCTGCCGGTGGATGAGATCGCGCTGTGTCACGCATTGCACGGTGAATCGCGGATGGTGTTTGCGATGCTGCAGGAGGATGCGTTGACGCAAGGCAGCCAATCGTCCTGGCAAGACCGCTTCCCGTTACGGTTGCTGGACGACGAACGCACCCAGGCCTTGCTGGCGCCCACCTTTACCTGGGCCTGCAGCGCGCCGGTGCGGACCTTGCTGGCGCAGGATCGGCCGGTTCCGCAAACGCTGATCCCGCTGCCCCAGACCGCATCGGTGGCCTGCATCGCCAATGCAACCGGGTGTTTGCTGGCGAGCGTGTCGCATCCGGACTACGTCAACTATCAGCACAAGATGCAGGACACCGCCGCTGCATTGCGCGCGCTGTCGGCGCTGCAGTGGTTGCGCGACCATCCTGCGCCGACAACGCCGCTGGCGCAGCAGATCGCCGCGCTACCGCCTGCGTTGCGTGGACAGGTGCGCCCGCTAGGCACCGGAAACGACGGCAAGAGCCTGACGCTTCGGCAGTACGCACGACCGGAGGGCGTGGCGGGCAATGATCGCTGGCCGTTGCCAGGCAGTGCGATCGCGGCCACACAGGCAGCCTCAGCGGCTCACTAAAACAAGACGCCTTCCGCATCGCCAGGCGCAGGTCGCAGCGCTGGTGCAGGCGGTCTGCGCTTGCATGCGCAATGCTTGCATCCGCAGCGGCTGCCTGGCGACCTCCGACGGATAGCAGTCAATCGGATCGAGCAGTCGCCAGGTGCGCTCGGAGGCGCGCATGTATCAGCGTGCGTGGCAATGCCGATGCGAAGCATCGGCCACGCCTGCCTGGTATCTGCGCAGTGGTGCGTTGGTTGCCTGAAGCGGCCGGAGGTCAGGACGACCTTACGCCTTGAATGCAGCGCGCGCGTCTGTGTCTGCCTTGTTCGCTGTCATCGGCATGCCCGCACGTAAAAAACAACATGCCGCGTCCTTGCGGGACGCGGCATGTGATGATGCCACTGCCTATTGGGGATGCATGGCGCACCCAACGGCTGTGGTCAGAAGCGGAAGTTCAACCAGCCCATCACAAAGGTCGAATCGCCGTAGCCGGCCTTCTCCAACGCCGGCCCGGCCATCAGATGTTCGGCGCGGAAGGTCACCGACCAGTTCGGGTCGATGTTCCAGGTGGCGTTGATGCGCGGCATGGTGCCGATGCGGCGCTCGCCGGTGTTCTGGGTGCGTGCGTAGGCGCGTGCCTGGTTGTTGTAGATCGCATCGCTGGTGGTCTGGCGCCACAGCGTTTCCCACTCCAGGTTCACGGTGAGCTTGGAGGTCGGCGAAAACGTCAACGTCGGTGCAGCCGTGACCAGGTTTACCGGGCCGAAGAACGTGGCCCAGCTGAAGTAGATCGTGTTGCCGTACAGGAAGTTGTTGTTGCGCAACGTGCCGGTGCCGGAGGTGCCGCCGCCACCGGAGGCGATTTCGCTATGGAAGCCCAGGCGCGGCTTCCAGCCCGATTCGCTCAGCGACCAGGCATTGGAGGTGCTGGCCATGTAGGCGCGCAGGTCGCGTCCACCGAAGCTGCCGCGCTGCACGGTCACGAACGAATCGGTGCGCAGCTTGCCCACATTGCCCCACAGGCGCAGGCCGTAGTAATTGCGGTTTTCTTCCGCGGTCTGGCGGCCCCACACCTGGTTGTCGTTGCGGAACTGATAGAAGAACGGCTCCAGGTACATCGGCTTGGCAGTCGCCAGGCGGTAGCCACCGACCACGCCGCGGAAGTGCCGCGAGCGGTCGATGCGATCATCGCCGAGGCCTTCGGTGCCATCGATGTTGAAATTGAAATCGAACAGGTCAACACGTGTCCTGTCGCCAATTGCCCAGGCGCGCGCGCCGTTGAAGGTCACGAAGATATCGGTGTTGTCGCGCAGCGCCATCAGCGTGGTCGGGCCATCGACGAACACCTGGCGGCCGACGCGCAAGCCGGTGTCGGCGCTGCCGATCCGGCCTTTCACGTCGAAGAACACCTGCTGCAGGATCGCGTTGTTTTCCTGGGTGCCGGTCTTGGTGCCTTCGTTGCGCCCGTCCAGGCTGCCATGCGCCAATTCCGTGTACAGACGGAAGTGCTCGCCCACATGGAAGTCGGCGCCGAAGAAGGCGCGCAGCAGATACTGCTGCTGCGAATGGCTGCCGGGAATCAGTCCCGGATTGGTGATGGTATTGCTGCGCACGCGCAACTCGTTGCTGAGCGACACATACACATCGCCGTCGTCGTTGAGCGGGATGTACTTGAGCGGATCGAACGGACTCTTGCGCTTGGACGGGTCCTTCAGATACGACCAGTCTTCGGCCCAGCGCACCTGCCACATGTTGCCGCCTTGTTTGGCACCCCAACCCTGCGCTTCGAGCGGATAGCCCTTGGCGGTTGCCGGTGCGGCGGTGACCGGCGCTTTGGCCGGCTCGGCGACCGCCTGCTCGGCATTGGTCGGCGCCGGCTGCACCTGCGCCAGGCCAAGGCCCGGCAGCGCCAACCCGATCGCAAGGCACAGGCGCCGTGTGGCACCAAAGGAAGTATCAGCCATGGCCGGCTGCGCCAAGCGTGTCATTTGCATCGTATTCCCCATCGAAAGTGAAAACCCCTAGGCGAAAGGTATCGGCAGGGGGGACACCGACTGTAGTAAAGCCGTGCCAGAAAGGCAGTAACCCAAAGGTTCTAAGCTCATGAACGCACTGGGTTTACGCAGGCGGGCGCTAGCGGGGCGGGGAGTCGGGATTCGGTATTGGGGATTCGCAACGGCGGCGCTGCGTTTTGCGGTGGAGTTCGCTGCGATGCTGACAATTACTCACACAAGCTGGCGACCACGCCTTTGTTCTTGCTTTCGCGAATCTCCAATCCCGACTCCCCAATCCCGCCCGTGACTACCGGCACATTCACTATAGCTAGGTTCTACATAGCATCACCTTCAACCTAGCGGAGATGGCCGATGAGCGAGCCGGATATCCACCTACGCAAATTTCAGAAGGAACTGAGTGCGGGCACCGTGTCGCTGGCCTTGCTGGCTGTCCTGGCGCAGGCCGATGCACCGCTGTACGGCTACCTCATTGCCAAGCGGCTCGAGCGTCTGGAGGGCGTGCTCAGCGGCAAGCAGAGTGCCCTGTACCCGGTGCTGCGCAATCTGGAGGGGGCCGGGTTGCTGCACAGCCATGTCGAACCCTCGGCCTCCGGGCCGCCGCGGCGGTATTACCGCATCACCGACAGCGGGCGTGACTGCCTGCGCGACTGGACCGCCGCCTGGCGTGCCACCCGAGATTCCGTTGATTCCGTGCTGGAGGGGACCCACTCATGAACACAATTGCACAGGCCCACCCGTTGCCGACCACCATTGGCGATTATCTGCTGCAGCTGCGCCAGGCGCTGTCCGGGGCAGATCCGGCAATGATCCAGGACGCGCTGTACGACGCCGAAGAGTATCTGCGTTCCGAACTGGCAGAACAGCAAGGCAAGAGCGAGGCCGAGGTCATTGCTGGCGTGGCCAGCAGCTACGGCGCCCCGGAGGAAGTGGCAGAGATCTACCGCGAAACCGAAGTGACCGTGGCACGCGCACTGCGCCCCCCGGTGCCACCGCAGCGGGCATCGTGGATCGGCACGTTCTTCGGCGTGGCTGCCGACCCGCGCACCTATGGCGCATTGTTCTACATGCTGCTGTCACTGCTCACCGGGGTGTTCTATTTCACCTGGGTCGTGACCGGCGCCAGCCTGTCGGTGGGGATGCTGATCCTGATCATCGGCGTGCCGCTGCTGGTGTTGTTCTTCGGCTCGGTGCGGGTGTTGTCGCTGGTGGAAGGCCGCGTGGTCGAGACGTTGCTGGGCGTGCGCATGCCGCGTCGCCCCCAACACCCGGGCCTGCAAGGCGGTTGGCTGCAGCGCATCGGCGCGATGTTCACCGACGCGCGGACCTGGAGCACGATGCTGTACTTCCTGCTGATGCTGCCGCTGGGCATTGTGTATTTCACCGTGTTTTGCACGCTGCTATCGCTGTCGTTGGGCCTGGCCGCTTCACCGATCGCGGCGTTGTTCGACAAGGTCGCTGTGCTGACCTGGGATGGCGTGGACATCACCAGCGCCTGGCTGACGCTGCCGTTGTTCGCGGTGGGCGTGCTGTTGTTGTTCGTTACGCTGCATCTGGCACGCGCGTTCGGCAAGCTGCACGGCATGTTCGCCAAGCAACTGCTGGTCAGGAGCGGAGAGGCGGCTGCGTGATGCGACTGGCCTAGATGTCAGCGTGCGCAGGTCGATGGTGCTGCTTGCCGCTGGCATGACGCGCTGTGGCGGTTGCACGCAGATCGAGATGAAAATCCCCGGCATTGCCGGGGATTTTCTTGGGTAACTCAGGCGCGTTTGCCGCGCTTGCGGATCGGGGTCACGGTGGCCAGGTCGCGGCTACCGACCGGATCCGCATCGTAGCGCGCGATGAATTCGCGCACCTGCGGATACACCACCTCGCGCCAGCGGCGGCCGCTGAAAATGCCGTAATGACCGGCGCCTTCCACGACCAGGTGACGACGATGCGCCGCATCGATGCCGGTGCACAGATCGTGCACCGCCTCGGTCTGGCCGAGGCCGGCGATGTCGTCCAGTTCGCCTTCGATGCTCAGCAGCGCGGTATTGCGGATCGCCGATGGCTTGACCAGTTGGCCGTCCACTTTCCACTTGCCCTGGGGCAGCAAAAACTCCTGAAACACCACGCGGATGGTGTCCAGGTAATACTCGGCCGGCATGTCGAGCACGGCGTTGTATTCGTCGTAGAACTGCCGGTGCGCTTGCGCATCCTGCAGGTCGCCCTTGACCAGGTCGGTGTAGAAATCCCAGTGCGACATCACGTGCCGGTTGGGGTTCATCGACAGGAAGCCGGCGTGCTGCAGGAAGCCCGGATACACCTGGCGGCCATGGCCCGGATACGGGAACGGCACCGTGTGGATCAGGTTGTTCTGGAACCACTCGATGCCGTTTTCCGTGGCCAGGTTGTTGACCTGGGTGGGGCTACGACGCGCATCGATCGGACCGCCCATCATCACCAGCGAGCGCGGGGTGGGCTCGTCGTTGCTGGCCATCAGCGACACTGCCGCCAGCACCGGCACGGTGGGCTGGCACACGCTCACCACATGCAGGCGCTCGGCGCCGATGTGGCGGATGAACTCCTGGATATAGGTGATGTAGTCCTCGAGCCGGAACGCGCCGGCCTCCAGCGGCACCATGCGCGCATCCACCCAATCGGTCACGTAGACCTTGTGGTTGCGCAGCAGGGTGCGCACGGTGTCGCGCAGCAACGTGGCGTGGTGGCCGGACAACGGCGCAACCACCAGCACGGCGGGCTGCTCCTTCATCTTGCCGATCAGTTCGACGTGGTCGCTGAAACGCTTGAAGCGCAGTAACCGGCAGAACGGCTTGCTCAGCACTTCGCGTTCGATGATCGGCAGCGAATGGCCGTCGACCTCGACATCGTCGAGCGCCCAGGCCGGCTTTTCGTATTCCTTGCCCAGACGGTGGAACAGCTCGTTGCTGGCGGCCATACGCTCGGCGCCCGGGAGCGAGGCCCACAGGCTGTCGGGGTCGGAAAACATCTTGGCGTTCGCCTGGGCCTGATGCACCCAGGGGGCTAGCAGATTGCGGGTCAGCTCATGCAGTTGATAAAGCATTCCACCCATCCGTGCGGTTTTGCTGCCGCGCAGCATACCGGTTTTGGCGCATTTGCACCTTAATGGGGCTGCGGACGGTTGAGGCTGTCACGGCTTTGTGGCAGCGATTTCTGGAAGGCAAGCGCCTTGACTGCGGGGCGGGACGACAGGCCCTGCGCACCACCTGACGCGCATCTTTGAGCGCCCCGCCACAAGCGCGGGCAGGGGCGCGGAGCGGGGGAGAAGGTGCTGGGCGATCTCCCTCCACGCAGCGATGGCTCCAGGCGACGCGATACCCCACGCGCTGCTCGCTGGCAGCCACCATCCCGCTCAGCCGCGCTCCAGCGCCGATGCCTGGTCAGCCAGCTGCGGCGACAGCCAGCAGTGCGACCCCAGCGCAGCGAAGCCCACGCTGGCGAAGCGCTTGCGATACCAGCGCGCCGGTCGCGCCTGGAAACCGTCGTGATCGCCCTCGAACGCATCTTCTTCGGCGAAGGCTTCCAGAAACGCCACGCCTGCGCACATCTCGGCCAATCCAGGCAGGCCCTGGTTGAATTCGCGGGTGGGCACGTAATGCAGCACGTCCGAGCAGATCAGCAAGTCCACCGGTGCGCACGGGCGCAACCAGGCGAAGTCGCCGAAGCGGGCGGGGTGGATCTGGCGGCTGCGGCCATAACGCTGCACCGCATAGGCGCTGCTGTCGAAACCCAGATAGCTCAGCTTCGGCCGCAACGCCAACAACGGCGCGCGCCACGCGGCCTCGCCGCAGCCGACGTCGAGCACGCTGCGGATCGGTCGTTCCAGGTAGTACTCGGCCTGTGCGACGGCGAGTGCGACCTTGCGTCGCAGGCGCGCGGGATCGGCCAGGCCGGCATCGCGATACCAGCGGCGGAAATAGTGGGCGTCGTATTGTTTGGGAGCGGACTGCTGCATGGGCTTGGCTGCTTTCGCGCGCGCGGATAGGTGAAAATGCGGGCCATCCTACGCGAGCCAGCGGAGCCAGCGCATGACCCTGTATTTGTGGATCAAGACCTTCCATCTGTTGTTCGTGATCGCCTGGATGGCCGCGGTGTTCTACCTGCCGCGCATTCTGGTCAACATCGCCGAAGCCGGCAGCGACACCGCGGTGCGCGCGCGCCTGGTGTTGATGGGGCGGCGGCTCTACACATTCGGCCACAGCATGCTCGGTCTGGCGCTGCTGCTGGGCGCGGTGCTATGGCAGGGCTACCGGGTCATTCCGGATTTCCCGACGATGGTCGCTGGCGGCTGGTTGCACGCCAAGCTGTTTGCCGTGGCCTTGATTCTGGCCCACTACATCGTGTCCGGCCGCTGGGTCAAAGGCGCCGAACAGGGGCGTGCAGTGCCCAGCGGGCGGGCGTTGCGCTGGTTCAATGAAGCACCGGTGATCCTGCTGGTCGGCGTGATCTGGCTGGTGCTGGCCAAGCCGTTCTGAGCGCATTGCGCACCGCATCTACGCACGCCCGACGGCTTCGGCGCGCAGGTGCCCACAGCTGCCACTGCTAAAAATGCGGGGCATTCCGGTGTCCCACCGCAAATGCCTGCGGTGCTTCATGGTGGGACGGCCAGTGATGTCGCCATGTGCGCGCCAGAGCAAGGGTCGATGAATCCGGCAGGCCGCGCTAGGGCGCATATGAATTCATGCGCCGGTCGGGTGTGGCTTGAGCAGCATCTCCAGATACCGTTTCTGGTGTCCGGCAAATCCCTTTTTGCCGTACAGCGCGTGAATTTTGCCGAAGGCAGCGCAGGCACGTGCCTCATCGCCGAGCTGCAGCATCGCCTCGCCTTCGGTCATCAGCACAAGATGATCGGTGTGGTCTGGGTCGTCGTACATCAGCGCCATCACCTCGATCCATCGATGCACGTTTTCCTGATCGTGCAGGTCGGCGTAATCCTGGACGAAACCTGCAGACAGGCTTTGCGGGTAATAGTCCCAGTTCGCCTTGGGTTCGGGGATCAGCGCCCACGCCTGTAATCCCAGGGCGAGCGATTCCGCCAGGGCGCCGCTGCGAAACCGCTGTGTGGATTGCTCCAGCAGATGATCGATCTCGGCTTTCAGAACTGCCTCGATTTCAGGCTTCCTTTGCACGTTGATGGCCTTGATCAGGTGCCGAGCGATTCGTTGCCGAGCGATTCAATGCATGTAACCTGCAGCTGCGAGCGTCTTGTCGGCGGCCCTCAGGCGCTGGTGTCCAGCTCGCGCAGGCCCTTGCGTGCCAGGTCGACCCAGGCGCGTTGCTCGCGTTGGTAATGCTTGGGCGAGGCGGCGGCGTGACGCAGCACCTGTTCGTACACCGCCCTGGCCTGGTCATTGCGTGCGATGCGCTGCAGCAGTTGTGCATAGCGCACGCGCGCTTCTTCGCCCGGATAGCCTTGGGCCAGCGTTTCGTACTCGTGCAGCGCAGCCTCGGTGTCGCCGCTGCCTTCGACCGCGCGTGCATACAGCAGATGCCCGTCATGCGAGCGGAAGCTGGGATTGGCCGCGATCAAGGCATCCAGGGTCTGCCGCGTCTGCTGTGGCTGGCCCAGCCCGAACTGGGCCTTGGCCAGACCGAGCATCAGGTGCGGATCATCGCGATACAAGCCGCGCAACGCGCCCTGGTAATGCTCGGCGGCCTGGGCGTAATCGCCGCGCGCCAGCAAGGTCTCTGCGAGCTGGCGGCGATTTTCCGGAGTGTCGGCCACATCCAGTCGGCGCGAGGCATCGCGCTGTTCGCGTTGCGGATCCAGGGTGCTGCGCACGCGCTTGAGGCGACGGCGTGCATTGGGGTCGTTGCGCAGATCGGGGATGACCGCCACGCACACATAGACCAGCACCGCCAGCAGCGAAAACGCCAGCAGCAGGAAGATCCAGTACAGGGGCCGCCCGCTGCGCACGACGTGGACGCAGCAGGCGGCTTGCAGCAGCAGCGAGATCAGCAGGAGCGGAGACATGCGGGTGTGGCGTCCTTTCCATGGCCGCGCGCTGGGCGCGGCCGGCCATCGTGCGAATCAATGCCCTTCGTAGGCACCATAGCTGCGCAGGCGCTCGTAGCGCTGCTGCAGCAACGCATCCACTGGAATCTTTTCCAGCGCGTCCAGCTCGTTGAGCAGCACCGCTTTCAGGCGCTTGCCCATCTGTTCGGGATTGCGATGCGCACCGCCGGTGGGTTCACGGATCACCTTGTCGACCAGGCCCAGGCCCTTCAGGCGCTTGGCGGTCAGGCCGAGCTGTTCGGCGGCGTCCTTGGCCTTGGCCGCGTCCTTCCACAGGATCGAGGCGCAGCCTTCCGGCGAAATCACCGAATAGGTGCCGTATTCCAGCATCAGGGTGCGGTCGCCCACACCGATGGCCAGCGCGCCGCCGGAGCCGCCTTCGCCGATGACGGTGCAGATCACCGGAATTTTCAGCTCGGCCATTTCCAGCAGGTTGCGCGCGATCGCCTCGCTCTGGCCGCGCTCTTCGGCGCCGATGCCAGGGTAGGCGCCGGGGGTGTCGATGAAGGTCAGCAGCGGCAGGCGGAAGCGCTCGGCCAGCTTCATCAGGCGCAAGGCCTTGCGGTAGCCCTCCGGGCGCGGCATACCGAAGTTGCGCGCCACCTTGGTCTTGGTGTCGCGGCCCTTCTGGTGGCCGATGATCACCACCGGGCGCCCGTCGATGCGGCCCAGGCCACCGACGATGGCCTTGTCGTCGGCATAGGCGCGGTCGCCGGCCAACTCCTGGAATTCGTCGCAGATGGTGTCGATGTAGTCCAGCGTGTACGGGCGCTGCGGATGACGCGCCAGCTGCGAGACCTGCCAGGCCGACAGATCGCGGAAGATCTGCGCGGTGCGCACGCGCAGCTTGTCGCGCAGCGCCCGCACCTCGGTCTCCACGTTGACCGCAGGCCCGGTACTGGCCTTGCGCAGTTCCTGGATCTTTGCTTCCAGATCGGCGATGGGTTGCTCGAAGTCGAGGTAGTTAGGATTCATGCAATGGCGTCGTCAACGTAAGGCGGGGAGTGTAGCTGAAGCGGTGTGGCTGGCCCGTACGCAGCCGTGCGGTTGCATTGCCGGGATTGGGGATTGGGGATTCGCAAGAGCACTATCGCGGCTTCGACGTGCCAGTAGACTGCCGTTACAAATCCCCAATCTCCAATCCCCAATCCCGGCCCCTCACGCCCACGGCGGGCTGTACTTGATCTTCACCGTCCGCACCGCCGGGTCTGCGCGCAGGCCGTCCATCAGCTGCTGGTCGATGCGCACCGAGTGGTTGCCGTTGAGGTCGAGCATGCCGGCCACGCCGCCGCTGGGCGCGCGTAGCAGCAAGTCCAGGCGCAGGGGCGTCTTGCCGGGGCGGTGCTTGGCCAGCAGGGCGTCGATGCGCTTGAAGGCCTGCTTTTCGCGCAGGTCCAGGCGCAGCGACAGCCGCTGCGCGTGGTCGGCGCAGATCTGCTCGTAGTCCCAGCACTGGCGGATGCGCAGGCTGTAGCCGCCGTTGAATTCGTCCTCGCGCAGGCCGCCCTTGACGATCAGGATGCGGTCGCGGGTGAGCAGGTGGCCGAACTCGGCCATCGCGTCGGAGAACGCGCTGCATTCGACCCGGCCGCGGCCGTCTTCGAGCTGCACGAACACCTGGCTGTCGCCCTTGCGGCGTACGCCGACCACCTGGCCGGCCAGGATCGCGCTCACTTCCGGCCGCCAGGCGCGTTTTTCGCCATCGCCACCGCCCCCACCGCCGCCACGTTGTTGCGAGGCCAGGATCTTTTCCAGCGCACCCAGGTCGCAGCCAACCAGCTCGCGCACTTCTTCGCGGTGCGGGTCGAACGGGTGGCCGCTGAGATAGAAGCCCAGCGTTTCGCGCTCGCCGGTGAGCAGCTGGCCCAACGGCCATTCCTTGCTTTCGGGCAGGTCCAGGCGCATTGCCGGGGCGCTCGGGTCCGGCCCGCCGAACAGCGAGTTCTGCCCGGAGGCGCGTTCACGCGCCATCTGCTCGGTGGCCTTCATCACCTCGGGCAGCTGCAGCATCAGCGAGGCGCGGTTCTTGCCCAGCCCATCCATCGCGCCGGCATTGATCATGGCTTCCAGCGTGCGCCGGTTGAGCTTTGCGGTGCCCACGCGCGTGCAGAAATCCAGCAGCGTGGTGTAGGGACCGCCGCGCTGGCGTTCTTCGACGATCGCCTCGCAGGCGCCCTGGCCGACGCCCTTGATCGCGCCCAGGCCGTACTGGATGGTGTCCGGGCTGGCGGCCTCGAACATGTAGGCCGATTCGTTGACGCGCGGCGGCTTGACGGTGAGGCCGAGGTTGCGCACTTCATCGAGAAAGCCGACCACCTTGTCGGTGTTGTCCATGTCAGAGGACAGCGTGGCGGCCATGAATTCGGCCGGGTAATGCCGTTTCAGCCACGCGGTCTGGTAGCTGACCAACGCGTAGGCGGCGGCGTGCGACTTGTTGAAGCCGTAGCCGGCGAACTTCTCCATCAGGTCGAAGATTTCGTCGGCCTTGGCTGCGCTCACGCCGCCCTTGGCCGCACCTTCGCGGAAGATTTCGCGGTGCTTGGCCATTTCGGCCGGCACCTTCTTGCCCATCGCGCGACGCAGCAGGTCGGCGCCGCCCAGCGAATAGTCGCCGACGATCTGCGCCATCTGCATCACCTGCTCCTGATACACCATGATGCCGTAGGTGTCTTTCAGGATGACTTCGGTGCGCGGATCGGGGTAGACGATCTCCTGCTGGCCGTGCTTGCGCGCGTTGAAGTCCGGGATCAGGTCCATCGGGCCGGGACGGTACAGCGACACCAGCGCGATCAGGTCCTCGAAGCGGTCCGGGCGCGCGTCCTTGAGCAGGCGGCGCATGCCCGAGGATTCGAACTGGAACACCGCACCGGTATTGCCCGAGGCGAACACGCCCTTGTAGGTGGGCACGTCGTCGAGCGGAATGGCGGTGATGTCCACCGGGTCGATGCCGGCGCGCGCGTGGCGCACGTTGATCGCCTTGACCGCCCAATCGATGATGGTCAGCGTGCGCAGGCCGAGGAAGTCGAACTTCACCAGGCCCACCGCTTCGACGTCGTCCTTGTCGAACTGGGTCACCGGGTTCTTGCCGCGGCCGTCCTCGTCGTGTTCGGCGAACAGCGGGCAGAACTCGGAGAGTGGATCGGGGGCGATCACCACGCCGCCGGCGTGCTTGCCGGCGTTGCGGGTGAGGTCTTCGAGCTGGCGCGCCAGGTCCATCAGGTCGCGTACGTCGTCTTCGACCTGGTAGCGCTGGATCAGGTCCGGCGAGGCCATCTCCGAGTCCTTGCCTTCGCCCATCGCGTCCTTGAGCGTGATGCCCAGGATGTTGGGGATCAGCTTGGCCACGCTGTCCACCAGCCCATACGAGAAGCCCAGCACGCGCCCGGCATCGCGCACCACCGCCTTGGCGGCCATGGTGCCGTAGGTGATGATCTGGCTGACGCGTTCGCGGCCGTATTTGCGCGCCACGTAGTCGATGACTTCGTCGCGGCGGTCCATGCAGAAGTCGATGTCGAAGTCGGGCATCGACACGCGCTCTGGATTCAAAAAGCGCTCGAACAGCAGGTTGTAGGGCAGTGGGTCCAGGTCGGTGATCTGCAGCGCCCAGGCCACCAGCGAGCCGGCACCGGAACCGCGGCCCGGGCCGATCGGAATGCCCTGGTTTTTGCCCCACTGGATGAAGTCGGCCACGATCAGGAAGTAGCCGGGAAAGCCCATCTTGATGATGGTGTCCAGCTCGAATTCGAGCCGGTCCACATAGTCCTGGCGGGTCTTGCCCGGCGCGATCGGGTTCTTTTCCAGGCGTGCGGCCAGACCCTGTCGCGACTGGCTGCGGATCCAGCTGTCCAGCGTCTCGTCTTCCGGCACCGGGTAGGCGGGCAGGAAGTAGGTGCCCAGGCGCATCTCGATGTTGCAGCGCTGCGCCAGCGCGTGGGTGTTGTCGATGGCGTCGGGGATGTCGGCGAACAGCGCCGCCATCTCCTCGCTGGACTTCATGTACTGCTGGTCGCTGTACTCGCGCGGGCGCTTGGGGTCGTCGAGCACGCGGCCGGAGGAAATGCAGACGCGCGCTTCGTGCGCATTGAAGTCGCTGGCGTACAAAAAACGCACGTCGTTGCTGGCCACTACCGGCAGCCCGCGCACGCCCGCGGCGTGCAGGGCGAACTGGTTGAAGCGTTCTTCGCCCTCGCGCCCGGTGCGGGTCAGTTCCAGGTGCAGGCCATCGCCGAACACGCGCTGCCAGTCGGCCAGCTGTTGCTCGGCCAGGTCCGCGCGGCCCTCGTTGAACAGGCGCCCGGCCAGGCTGTCGCGGCCGGCCAGCGCAAACAGGTTGGCGTGCCCGGCCTGCAGCCATTCCGGATGGATCGCCACGCCGCCTTCGGGGCGGTGGCCTTCCATCCAGGCGCGGGTGAGCAGTCGCGACAGGCTCAGGTAGCCCTCGCGGTCGCGGCACAGCAGGGTCATGCGCCAGGGCGTCATGTCCGGGGTGGCGATCATCACATCGGCGCCGGCGATCGGCTTGATGCCCACGCCTTCGGCCGCCTTGTAGAACTTGACCAGCGCGAACAGGTTGTTGAGGTCGGTGACCGCCAGCGCGGGCATGTCGAGTTCGACTGCCCGGCTCAGCAGGTTGGCCTGCTTGGCCTTTTTCGGGTCAGCCTGATCCGGTTTCTCGGGCACACGGATGGTGGAATCCGCCAGCGAGAACTCGGTGTGGACGTGCAGATGGACGAAGCGGGAAGTGGACATGCGGGACCGGAATAATGCGCGGTCAGGGTACCGGCGGGGGCGGGGGCGAACAAGGCTTGACAGCTGGGGGCGGGACCTGGGGACCTGCCAGGCTTGAGGAGCCGGGACCCGGCACCGGGGACCCGGGAAAGCAAAGCGGGAAGACGTAGCGGGACGCCACTCGTCGTTTCTTTGCTGTTGCTGTGCTGGTGCTTTTCCGGGTCCCGGGTCCCGACCTCTAAAGCGGCACCACCAACCGGCCCATCTGCAGCTGTTCCGGGTCCCGGGTCCCGGGCCCCGGGTTGCGGCCTTCCAGCGCCAGGCGCACCGGCGCAAAGCTGCGCCGGTGCTGGGGGCATGGCCCGTGGGTTTGCAACGCGGCCAGATGCACCGGCGTGCTGTAGCCCTTGTGCTGATCGAAGCGATATTCCGGGTGCCGCGTGTGCAGTTCGTGCATCAGCCGGTCGCGCGTCACCTTGGCCACGATCGAGGCGGCCATGATGGCGCGGTCCAGCGCGTCGCCACCGATCAATGCCTCGGCCGGGCAGGGCAGGCCTTTGGGCACACGGTTGCCATCGATGCGCGCGAACCCGGCCACATGCGCCACGCCTTCCACCGCGCGCCGCATGCCGAGCATGGTCGCTTGGTAGATATTGATGCGGTCGATCTCTTCGCTGTGGATCAACACCACCGACCACGCCAGCGCCCGGTCGACGATGCGCGCATACAGCTGCTCGCGCCGCTCGGCCGTGAGCTGCTTGGAATCGTCCAGCCCATTGATGCGTGGTTTGCCGGGGTCGAACACCACGGCCGCCACGGCCACCGGACCGGCCAGCGGGCCGCGGCCAGCTTCGTCGACGCCGGCGATCAAACGCCGGGATTCGACATTCGGGATTTGGGATTGGTCAAACAAGGGCGACTGGCGCGCCTCAGCGTCGGCGCTATCGGCTTGGGTGCCTAAAGCAATGATTTTCATGCCTTCGCTCCTGCCGAATCCCCAATCCCGACCTCCGAATCCCTGCCTTCCAGCAGCCCGGCCACCGCATCCGCTGCCCGCGCCGACGCGTCGCGGCGCAACTGCGCATGCAGGGCCAGGTAGCGCGGTTGCAGGGAGGCGACCTTGTCGGGGTGTTTGAACCAGTCCAGCAGCGCCACGCACAGGCGCTCGGGGGTGCAGTCGTCCTGCATCAGTTCCGGCGCCAGGTCGTCATTGGCCAGGATATTGGGCAGGGCGTAGCGGTTGACCTTGAGCAGGCCCAGCAGCTTGACGATGCGGTAGGTGAGCGGTGCGACCTTGTAGCCCACCACCATCGGGCGCTTGACCAGCATCGCTTCCAGCGTGGCGGTGCCGGAGGCCAGCAGCACCACGTCGGCGGCCAGCATCGCAGTGCGTGCCTGGCCGTCGAGCAGGTGGGAGCGCATCACCGGCAGCGACGAGCGTGAGAGCTGCTCGGCCAGCAGTTGCTTGCAGCCCGGATTGGCGGCCGGTACCAGCACGTGCAGGTTGGGCAGGTGCTCGGACACCAGCCATGCGGCCTGGAAAAAGGTGTCGCCGAGCCGGCTGATTTCGCCGTGCCGGCTGCCCGGCAACACTGCCAGGACGGTGCTGGAGGCGGACAGGCCCAGCGTTGCGCGCGCCGCTGCGCGGTCGGCCTGGTAGGCGATATCGTCGGCCATCGGGTGGCCGACAAAACGGGCGTCCACGCCATGCCTGGCGTAGATCGGCGGTTCCATCGGAAACAGGCACAGCACCAGATCGGCGCTGACGCCGATTTTTTCGGCACGCTTCTCGCGCCACGCCCACACCGACGGGCTGACGTAGTGCACGGTCTTGATCCCGCGCTGCTTGAGCCAGCGTTCCACCGGGAGGTTGAAATCCGGCGCGTCGATGCCGATGAACACGTCCGGCTTCCACGCCAGCACCCGCTCGCGGAACGCGCTGCGCAGCTTGAGCAGGCGCGGCAAATGCCGCAGCACCTCGGTCAGGCCCATCACCGCCAGCTCGCTGGCATCGAACCAGGTCTGGCAACCGACCCCACGCATCGCATCGCCACCGATGCCGACGAATTCGGCATTCGGATAGCGCAGCCGCAGCTGCTCGATCAGTCCCGCGCCCAGGATGTCGCCAGAGGCCTCGCCAGCGATCAGCGCGATGCGGGGAGGGCGCGCATGCGCGCCGGGAATGGGGAGTGGGGAATGGGGAATCGGCAGCGCAGTCGGGTCGCTGCCGACCGACGCGCCGTTGCGCTGACCGTCCACGATTCCCGACTCCCGATTCCCGATTCCCTTCATCGTAACAACGGCCGTTCTGCCGCTTCGATGAACTCGAGCATGCCGCGCACATCCTCGCTGCTCTTGGCCTGTTCGGCCAGCTGCAGCTTGGCATCGGCCAGCGGCAGGCCGGCCACGTACAGCGTACGGTAGGCGCGCTTGATCGCGGTGATGCGTTCGGCGTCGAAACCGCGACGCTTGAGCCCTTCGCTATTGATGCCGCGCGGACGCCCCAGCGAGTCGCTGCCCACCATGGTGAACGGCGGGACGTCGCCATTGGTCAGCGCGCCCATGCCCAGGAAGGCATGCGCGCCGATGCGGCAAAACTGATGCGCGCCGGCAAAGCCGCTGATGATCACGTAGTCGCCCACGGTGACGTGGCCGGCCAGAGTGGTGTTGTTGGAAAACACGCAGTGGTTGCCCACGTGGCAGTCGTGCGCCACGTGCGTATAGGCCAGCATCCAGTTGTCGTTGCCGACCACGGTGACGCCGCCGCCGCCGCCGGTGCCGCGATTGATGGTGACGAATTCGCGGATCACGTTGCCGTCGCCGATCACCAGTTCGGTGCGCTCGCCAGCGTACTTCTTGTCCTGCGGTTCGCCGCCGATCGCGGCGTGGCCGATGAAGCGGTTGTTGCGACCGATCCGGGTCGGGCCGTGGATCGAGCAGTGTGGCCCCACCTCGGTGCCCGCCCCGATCTGCACATCGGCGCCGATCAACGAGAAGGCGCCGACGCGGACGTCGTCTGCCAGCGTTGCCGATGGATCGATGACCGCCGTCGGATGAATCAAAGGTGTTGAATCGCGCATCGTGTCTTACTCCGAAAGCGGGTGATTACCTGGCGCCGGCGCACATCACCTCGGCACTGGCCACCACTTCGCCATCGACCTTGGCTTCGCCGTAGAAGCATCCCACGTTGCGGATCAGGCGCTTCATCTGCACTTCCATGATCAATACGTCACCCGGGACCACCTGCTTGTTGAAGCGGGCCTTGTCCACCTTGACCATATAGAACAGCTGCGACAAGGCATCGCGGCCCAGACCGAGCTGGGTCATCACGCCGCCGACCTGCGCCAGCGCCTCGATGATCAGCACGCCAGGCATCACCGGGCGGTTCGGAAAATGGCCCTGGAAGAACGGCTCGTTGATGCTGACGTTCTTCTGCGCCACGATCCACTTGGTTTCAAGATCGAGTTCGAGGATGCGGTCGACCAGCAGAAACGGGTAACGGTGCGGGAGCAGCGTCTGGATTTGACTGACGTCGATCGGCAGTTCGTAAACGTGGTGGCTCATTCTTTCTCCTTGCCCACAGCCAGGATGCGCCTAGCGAGCACATCAAGCTGCTTGAAGCGCGCGGCGTTTTTGCGCCACGTGCGATTGTCGGTGAGAGGGGTGCCGGACGAATACTCGCCCGGCTCATGGATGGAATTACGCACGACAGACTTGCCGGTGATCACCACCTTGTCGCAGATCTCCAGGTGGCCGACCACGCCGACATGCCCGCCAAGCAGGCAATAACGGCCGATCTTGGCGCTACCGGCAATGCCGGTGCAGCCGGCGATCGCACTGTGCGCGCCGATGCGGCAGTTGTGCGCGATCTGCACCAGGTTGTCCACGCGCACGTCTTCTTCCAGCACGGTGTCTTCCAGCGCACCGCGGTCGATGCAGGTATTGGCACCGATTTCGCAGTCGTCGCCGATCACCACACCGCCGAGCTGGGGCACCTTGATCCAGTGCCCGGCATCCATGGCCAGGCCGAAGCCGTCGGCGCCGATCACCGCGCCGGGATGGATGCGCACCCGCTTGCCCAACCGCACGCGCGTGACCAAGGTGACGCGGTCGAGCAGTTCGGTGCCCTCGTCCACCACGCAGTCCTCGCCGATGATGCTGCCGGTGCCGATCACGCAGCCATCGCCCACGCGGCTACGCGCACCGATGCTGACGAACGGACCGACACGGGCG
This sequence comes from Xanthomonas sp. NCPPB 1062, assembly GCF_041481705.2. Lineage (NCBI taxonomy): Bacteria > Pseudomonadati > Pseudomonadota > Gammaproteobacteria > Lysobacterales > Lysobacteraceae > Xanthomonas > Xanthomonas sp. NCPPB 1062. The sequence goes on from NZ_CM192987.1 coordinate 1,591,397, forward strand.
GTGGCCGAGACCTGGGCGGTCGGGTCGATCACCGCAGAGGCATGGATGCCCGGTTCGCGCACCGGTGCCACGTCGAACAGCGCGGCGATCTTGGCGAATGCGGTATACGGATCCTTGGCGACCAGCGCGGTGCCCTTGGCGGCGTCGGCATCGTCGGCACGCAACACCACGACGGCGGCCTGGGTGTCGGCCAGTTGCGGACGATAGCGCGGGTTGGACAGGAAGCTCAGCTGGCCTGCGCCTGCATGGGCCAGGGTGGCGACGCCGCTGACTTCGGTGGTGCCGTCACCGACGACGGTCAACCCGAATTGTTCGGCAATCGCACTGGCGGTCAATCGCATCAGGGTAAACCTCGCGTAAACGGTAGGTGGCTGGTTTAACAGGGGGAAAACGTCGCCAAAAGTTGGCTAAACAGTCGAGCGTATTGCTTGCCGGGCCGCAACGAAGCGGCGAACCCAGGAAGAAACATATGAAAACTGTTCTCTCCATTTTCGGTAGCGTGATCCTGCTGGGCGCAGTCACCAGTGCATCGGCCGACGATTTCGCGCAGCAGCGCACCAACGCGCTGAGCTTCTGGTACCAGCAGGTGCAATGCGTGGACGCATCCGATTGGGGCGCCACCGCCACCTGCCTGGGCAATGTCTGGAACAACTACTTCTAAAGCTGTTTCATACCAGGGTGTTCAAACAACAATGGCGGCCCGGGCGTCCGGGCCGCCATTGTTTCGCGTGCCAATCTTAGAACTGGCCGCCGAAGGTGAACTGCAGACGCTCGATCTCGTCGTTGTCTTCCTTCTTCAGCGGGAATGCGTAGCTGATCGAAATGGGGCCGACAGGCGCGCGCCACAACAGCGCCACACCGGTAGAGGCGCGCAACTCGTTGGCCTTGAAGTTGTCCACCCCGTTGTACACGTTACCGAAGTCGACGAATGCCGAAACGCGCGCCGACGGGCTGTCGAACAGCTTGGGGAAATACATTTCCACCGAGCCCACCGTCTTGAACGAGCCACCCAACGGCTGGCCGCGGGTAAAGCCATTGATCGCTTCCGAACGCGGGCCCAGGGTGTTGTCTTCGAAGCCACGAACCGAATTGGTGCCGCCGGCGTAGAAGTTCTCGTAGAACGGCAGGCCGGTGGCGGTGACCGTGCGGGTGCTGCCATCCGGGTTGGTCAGCACGCGGGTGCTGTCCTTCCCGTAACTGTCGCCGTAGCCCAGTTCGAAGCGCGTGTTCAACACCAGCGCCGGAATGATCGGCCAGTAGTTGGAGATCTGGTAGTTGAGCTTGTAGTACTCGACCGTGGAGCCGGGCAGGGTGGTCTCCAGGCCCACGCGTTGGTACATGCCGCGGGTCGGCATGAAGAAGTCGTTGCGGGTGTCGCGTGCCCAGCCCAGCTCCGTGCGCCAGGCATGGAAGGTGCGCGTGCCGATCGCATTGATGTAGTCGATGATCGCCTGCGGTGTGGTGCCCGCGAAGGTCGTGATCTGGTTGCTGTCGATACCCACCATCGCCGAGACGGTGTCGTTTTCGGTGATCGGCACGCCGAACACCACCTGCGCCGAACCATTCTTGCTGTTGAACTGTGCGGTATTGAAGTCCGAGTAATCCAGCGCGCGCCAGGACAGGTTGTAGCCCAGCGATACGCCGTCGTCGGTAAAGAACGGATTGGTGTAGGAGAACGCGTAGCGTTGCTGGTAGCTGCTGCGCGAAGCCTCCACTGCCACGCGGTTACCGCCACCCAGGAAGTTGTTCTGCGACAACTGCACCGAGGTGGTCACACCGAAGCTCTGCGAGTAGCCCAGGCCGAACACGAAGCTGCCGGAGGTGGTCTCCTTGACGTTGTAGACCACGTCGACCTGGTCGTTGCTGCCGGGCACCGCGGGCGTTTCCACGTCCACGCTTTCGAAGTAGCCCAACCGCTGCAGGCGGATCTTGGAACGGTCGATCGCCGCCTGCGAGTACCAAGTGTTCTCGAACTGGCGCATTTCGCGGCGCAAGACCTCGTCGGAGGTGCGGCTGTTGCCCTTGTAGAGGATACGGCGCACGGTCACGCGCGGGCCGGGCACCACCTGCAGGTTCACTGCCACGGTGCGGTCTTCGCGGTTCGGCGTCGGGATCGGGTTGACCTTGGCGAACGCGTAGCCGACGTTGCTCAGCGTGTTGGTGATCGCATCGGAGGTGTACTCCAGCAATGCACGCGAGAAGATGTCGCCGGCCTTGGGGATCACCAGGCGCTCGATGTCGGCCTGCGGCAGCACGGTGTCGCCGGTCACCTTGATTTCGGAAATCTTGTACTGCTCGCCCTCGGTGACGCCGGCGCTGATGAACATATCGCGCTTGTCGGGGCTGATCGAGACCTGGGTGGAGTCGATGCTGAAGTCGACATAGCCGCGGTCCAGGTACCAGGAGTTGAGCTTTTCCAGGTCGCCGGACATCTTTTCCTTGGAGTACTGGTCGTCGCGGCGGTACCACGAGGCCCAGTTGTGCTCCTTGGATTCCCAGTTGTCCAGGATGTCCTCGTTGGCGAACTTTTCCGTACCGATCAGGTTGACGTGGCGGATCTTGGCCGCCTTGCCTTCCTTGATCGCGATGGCCACGTCGACGCGGTTACGGTCCAGCGGACTCACCGTCGGGGTGATTTCCACGTTGTACTTGCCGCGGTTGTTGTACTGGCGGGTCAGTTCCTGGGTCACGCGGTCCAGGCTCAGGCGATCGAAGGTGCCGCCCTCGGACAGGCCGATGTCACCCAGGCCCTTGAGCAGTTCCTCGGACTTGATGTCCTTGTTGCCGGTCACGGTGAGCTTGTTGATCGCCGGGCGCTCCTTGACCGTGATCACCAGGATGTTGCCCTGGCGGTCCAGCTGCACGTCCTCGAAGAAGCCGGTGCGGTAGAGCGCACGGATCGCGTCGGCCACCTTGGCATCGTCCACGGTGTCGCCGCGGTTCACCGGCAGATAGGTGAATACGGTGCCGGAGGCGATGCGCTGCAGGCCGTCGACGCGGATGTCGCTGGCAACGAACGGCTCGACGGCCAGAGCAACGGCCGGCAGGCTGAGGCCGGCGGCAAGAGCGAGGGCAAGCAGGCGGCGAGTGGGAAGACGCGTCATGTCACATCCGGTTGGAGTCGTATTCGGGTGTTGCTGGATGCCGGCGTATGACGACGACAACAGGCGGAAAGAGTGGAGCAGCTTCATCGTGGAACCAGGCCGAGGATGTCGTTGTAGAACGCCAGTCCCATCAACCCGGCCAGGACCGCCAGGCCGACGTATTGTCCGGCAATCATGGCCCGTTCGCTGATCGGGCTGCCCTTGATCAACTCGATAAGGTAATACAGCAGATGCCCACCGTCCAAGATCGGGATGGGCATCAGGTTGATGATCGCAAGGCTGAGCGACAGCAATCCGAGGAAATACAGGAACCAGTCGAGCCCGCGTTCGGCCGAGGCGTTGGCGGCACGCGCAATGGTGACCGGGCCGGAGATGTTCTTGACCGAGGCCTGGCCGGTCAGCATGCGCTTCATCATGCCCAGCGAGTCGGCGGTCATCCGGCCGGTTTCGCGGATCGCGGCCGGCACGGCGGCGAACAGCCCGTACTGCTGGCGGCTGTCGTATTCCGGAGCCGGCGCGGCGGCCGGACGCACGCCGATCATCCATTGGCCCTGCGGCGACTTGCGCGGGGCAATCTCCAGCGCCAGCCGGTCTTCGCCGCGCGCCACCTCGATCATGCCCGGCCCGCCGTGGGCGCCCAACGCCTGAACTTGCGGAATGATGTCTTCGGCCGAGCGGATCGGCTGGCCGTCGATGGCCACGATGCGGTCGCCCGGCTTGAGCAGGCCATCGGCCACCGAGCCCTTCACCACTTCGGCAATCACCGGTGGCTGCAGCATGAACTGCCAGCCGATGCCGGCCAGTGCGGCCACGCGGCGTTCGTCGAAACCGACCGGCAGCTGCGACAAGCGCAAGGTGTGCTCACTGCTGCCCGCAGCGTCAGAGGCGGTCAGGACGCGGACATCGCGCCTGTCCATTGCCGCAGTGGTGAGCTGCATGCTGGCATCGCTCCAGCTGCTCACGCTGCGACCGTCGATGCGCACGATGCGCTCGCCCGGGCCCAGCCCGGCCTCGGCGGCCAGGCCATCGGCCCGACCAATGGTTGCCGAATAATCCTGCTTGCCTACCACGAACATCGCCCACAGCATCGCCATGCACAGCAACAGGTTGGCAATGGGACCGGCTGCGACGATCGCGATGCGCTGCCACACGGTCTTGCGATTGAAGGCTTGGCCCTGCTCGGCCGGATGCACGTCGCCTTCGCGCTCGTCGAGCATTTTGACGTAGCCGCCCAGCGGAATCGCGGCAACCACGAACTCGGTGCCGTGGCGGTTGCGGCGCATCCACAGCGGTTTGCCGAAGCCCACCGAAAAGCGCAGCACCTTGACGCCGCAGCGCCGCGCGACCCAGAAATGCCCGAATTCGTGAAAGGTCACCAACACGCCCAGGCTGACGATCATCCACCAGACCGAACCGATGAAATCACCCATGTGTGCAGCTCGCGTGCGTGGAACGATCAGGCATGAAGGGCGTGGTGGGCGAGGGCGCGTTCAGTGATTTGCCGGGCTTGCGCATCGGCAAAAAGCAGGGTGTCGAGGGAATCGGCATTGTGCCGCGGGAGCGTTGTCAGTGTGTGTTCGACCAACGCAGGGATCGCTAGGAAACCCACCTGGCCCTGAAGAAAGGCTGAAACAGCCACTTCATTGGCCGCGTTCAGGATTGCCGGGGCGGTGCCGCCGGCCCGTAACGCGTCCCAGGCCAGGCGCAGACATGGGAACGCGGCGGTGTCGGGGGCCTCGAAATCCAGCCGGCCCTGGCGAAGCAGGTCCAGCCCGCCGACGCCGGAGTCGACCCGCTCCGGCCAGGCCAAGCCTACCGCCAAGGTGGTGCGCATGTCTGGCAGGCCAAGCTGGGCAAGCGTGGAGCCGTCGACGAATTCCACCAGCGAATGCACCAGGCTCTGCGGATGCACCAGCACATCGATCTGCTCGCCTGGCAGTCCGAACAGGTGATGCGCCTCGATGACTTCCAGGCCCTTGTTCATCAGGGTTGCCGAATCCACCGAGATCTTCGGGCCCATCGACCACTTGGGATGCGCCACTGCCTGCGCGGGCGTGACTGCGGCAAGTGCCGCGCGGTCGCGGCCGCGGAACGGGCCACCGGAGGCAGTCAGGATGACCCGGCGCACGCCGCGGCTGGCGTCGCAGGAGCGCAGGCACTGGAAGATGGCGCTGTGTTCGCTGTCGATCGGAATGATTTCAGCGCCGGCGGCGGCTGCGGTGCGGGTCAGCAGCTCGCCGGCCAGCACCAGCGATTCCTTATTGGCCAGCAACAGACGCTTGCCGGCGCGCGCTGCCGCCAGCGTAGACGGCAGCCCGGCCGCACCCACGATCGCCGCCACCACGGTGTCGCACGCATCGCCGCTCGCCAGTGCGTCCAACGCCTCGGCGCCGGCGTGCGCCTGGGTCGCCAGGCCCAGCGCGCGCAGGCCATCGCGCAGCGCGGGATACAGCGCTGCATCGGCAATCACCGCATGCGCAGGCCGGTGGGTGGCGCACAGCGCCAGCAGCTCATCGACCTTGCTGCCGGCCGACAGCACGCTGGCGCGCAGCCGCTCGGGGTGGCGCGCGATCACGTCCAGTGCCGATGCGCCGATCGAGCCGGTGGCGCCGAACACGGCGACCTGACGGAGAGAGGAGCCAGCCATGCCTAGAATCCGAGAATTTCCTTGCCGAGTGCGAACACCGGCAGGGCAGCGAGCACGCCATCGATGCGGTCCAGCACGCCGCCATGGCCCGGAATCAGCGTGCCCGAGTCCTTGGCGCCGGCGTGGCGCTTGAGCAGGCTTTCGAACAGGTCGCCCAGCACCGATGCCAGCACCGCCAGTGCGGAGACCAGCACCAGCTGCGGCACATGTGCCAGCGTCAGCCCGGCCAGCCAGCCGAATGCGCAGGCAACCGCAATGCCGGCGAGCAGGCCTCCGAGCAACCCTTCGATGGTCTTGTTGGGGCTGACCCGCGGCGCCAGCTTGTGTTTGCCGAACGCGCGGCCGGCGAAGTAGGCACCGGAGTCAGCCGCCCACACCATGGTCAGCGCGGTCAGCAACCACAGGTTGCCCTTGTCCGGGCTGGCATGCAGCAGCACCAGCGCTGCCCATGCCGGCAGCACCGCCAGGGTGCCGGCGGCCAGCTTGAGTGCGCGCGCCTGGCCGTTGCCATGATCGGCGCCGAAGGTGAAAAAGCGCAGCCACAGCAGCGCCAACAGCCACCACGCCACGCCGACCAGCGACGCAATCTGAAACAGCACCATCGAGCCGGCCGAGGCCCACACCATCAGCACCATGAGCAGCAGGTTGAGCGTCAAAAGCACGGTGCGCGGCAGGCTGTCGTCGATCCCGGAGAGCTTGAGCCACTCCCACAGGCCGGTCAGTAACAGGACCGCCGCCAGCGCTGCCAGCCATTGGGTGGGCAGCAGCACGATCGCGCAAATCGCGAGCGGCGCCATGATCAGCGCGGCAATCACGCGAGTCTTGGTCATGCGGAGGAGCTCTCCGTCGCCTTGTCGGCGATCTGTGCGCTGGTCAGGCCGAAGCGGCGTTCACGCCCGGCAAAGTCGTCCAGCGCTTGCTGCAGCACGCCGGCATCGAACTCCGGCCACAGGGTTTCGGTGAACCACAGCTCGGTGTAAGCCAGCTGCCACAACAGGAAATTGCTGATGCGGGTGTCGCCACCGGTGCGGATGAACAGGTCCGGCGCGGGCAGGTCGGCCAGGGCGACCCGGCTGGACAGCAGCGCTTCGTCGATCTGCTCTGGCTGCAGGCGGCCGGCAGCGACGTCTTCGGCCAATGCGCGGGCAGCCGCTGCGATGTCCTGGCGGCCGCCGTAGCTGGCTGCGATGCTCAGCACCAGCCGCGAGTTCGTTGCGGTGCTGCGCTCGGCGCCGGCCATGCGCTCGCGCAATGGTGCGGCAAAGCGGCTGCGGTCGCCGATGAAGCGCACCTGCACGCCACGTCGCTGCAGTTCTTCGACCTCGCGGTCGAGCGCATGCAGGAACAGCTTCATCAGCGCGTCGACCTCATCCTGCGGACGGCCCCAGTTTTCACTGGAAAACGCGAACAGGGTCAGCGCCGACACGCCTTTTTCCAGGCAGAAATCGATCGTGCGATTGACCGCGCGCGCGCCGGCGCGATGGCCGATCATGCGCGGACGCCGCCGACGCTGCGCCCAACGCCCATTGCCATCCATGATGATGGCGATGTGGCGCGGCACAGCAGCAGAAGGGACTGGATGCATGGCAGGCGATGCCACGATCAGACCGTCATCAATTCCTGTTCCTTGCCCTTGACGACCTCATCCACGTCCTTGATGGCCTTGTCGGTGAGCTTCTGGATATCGTCCTCAGCGCTGCGGGCTTCGTCTTCGGTGACGGCCTTGTCCTTGAGCAGATCCTTGACCTGCTGGTTGGCGTCGCGGCGGATGTTGCGAATGGCGACCTTGCTATCTTCGCCCTCGCCATGCACGGACTTGCTGAGCTCCTTGCGGCGCTCCTCGGTCAGCGGCGGCAGGTTCAGGCGGATCACGGTGCCGACCACGGTCGGGGTCAGGCCCAGATCCGAAGCGTAAATGGCTTTTTCCACGTCCTTGATCATGCCCTTGTCGAACAGGCTGATGACCAGCGAGCGGCCTTCGGACACGCTGATGCTGGCAACCTGATTCAGGGGCGTATCGGCGCCGTAGGCCTTGACCTTGATACCGTCCAGCAGCGCCGGCGAGGCACGGCCGGTGCGGATGGTGGTGAGGGAATGGCGCAGAGCATCGATGCTCTTGGTCATGCGCGTCTGCGCGTCTTGTTTGATCTGGGTGAGCATCGCCGGAATCCGTGTGGAGCTGAATCCGGGGATTATAGCCGGGACTGGGGTTTCACGACTCGCGGGCCGTCAGCACCCGCGCAGCCGGTTCACTTGGCGCCACTTTTCACGCCGGGCGCCGGGTTGGAGATCGCTGTGCAGCCTGCGGCCATGCGCTCTTGCGATTCCCCAATCCCGATTCCCGACCTCAGCTGCGGCCCTGCACCAACGTGCCGATCTGCTCGCCGTGCAGGATGCGCAGCAGCACGCCCGGTTCGCTCATGCCGAAGATGCGCAGCGGCAGGTCGCTGTCGCGCGCCAGTGCGAAGGCGGCGGTATCCATCACTTCCAGGCCCTGCAGGATCACCTGGTCGTAGGTCAGGCTGTCGTAGCGCACCGCATCGGTGTGCTTCTTCGGGTCCTTGTCGTACACGCCGTCGACCTTGGTTGCCTTGAGCAGCAGGTCGGCACCGATCTCGATCGCGCGCAGCGCTGCGCCCGAGTCGGTGGTGAAGAACGGGTTGCCGGTGCCGGCGGCGAAGATCGCGATGCGGCCCTTCTCCAGGTGACGGATCGCGCGGCGACGGATGAAGTCTTCGCAGACATCGTTGATCTTGATGGCGCTCATCACGCGCACCTTGGCGCCGAGCTTTTCCAGCGCATCCTGCATCGCCAGCGCGTTGATCACCGTGGCCAGCATGCCCATGTGGTCGCCGGTGACGCGGTCCATGCCGCTGGCAGCCAGGCCGGCGCCGCGGAAGATGTTGCCACCGCCGATCACCAGCGCCACCTGCGCGCCGGCCTGCTGGGCTTCGATCACTTCATGCGCCAGGCGATTGATGACCTTGGGGTCGATGCCGTAATCCCCGTCCCCCATCAGCGCCTCCCCGGAAAGTTTGAGAAGAATGCGGCGATAGGAAAGTTCGGACATGGGGAAACCTCGGGGGTGGGGGATCGGCAAACGCCGGCAATTCTAGCGGAAGCCTGTCACCTGGCGTGGTAAAAATTCCTTTGTTGGCAGTGGCGTGACCGGTTGCTCAATGCGCGCGCGGGTTCGGCGGCGTTGGTACATCGGTCGCATCGTACGCGGTGACGCGGTTGCGGCCGCGATGCTTGGAGCGATACAGCGTGCTGTCGGCGGCCTGCAACAAATGGTCGATGCTGTCGAACTGGCGCTCGGCACCGCCGTGCGTGGCAAGACCCGCAGAGAAGGTGATATGCAATGGGCCGCCCTGCAGTTGCGCCATCGGCGTACGCGCGGTTTCGGCCAGGATGCGTTCGATCACCATCAGCGCCGCATCGGCAGGTGTATTGGGCAGGATCACCAGGAATTCTTCGCCGCCGTAGCGCGCCACCAGGTCGCTGGTGCGCACCATGCGTTGCAGCGTTTGCGCGAAATTGCGCAACACTTCATCGCCGACCAGATGTCCGTGCGCATCGTTGACGCGCTTGAAGTCGTCCAGGTCGATGAAGGCGATCGACAGCGGCCAGCCCTGGCGCGAGGCCAGTTCGAACTCATGCGTCAGCGCGGTACCGAGCTGATGCCGATTGAATACCCCGGTCAACGCATCGCGGCTGGCCTGTTCGGCCAGATGACGCATGCGGTTTTCCGATTCGTCGGCATGCCGGCGCGCTTCGGCCACGTCCTGCAATTCGCGCAGACTGCGCAGCATCGCCAGTTCACGCGCCTGCTCGAAGATCATCTGGATGTGCTCGGGCTGCGGCACGCGGATGTCGAACAGCGCCTCCAGTTCCGGCAGCGATTCGGCGATGCGTTCGATCACTTTTTCGAAGCGTTCGGCATCGAGCTCCAGCACGTCCTGCGCCTGCTGCTGCGCATGTTCGGTTGCAGTGACCGCGCTGGCCGAGAGCCAGATATCGGCCAGGCGCCCGGATAGCGCCACGCAGGCCATGAACGGTTCCAGGCCTGCCGGTTCTTCTTCGCTCTGCGCAATCGCATTCTGCAGATACGGCGGCAGCTGCCACTGATGCGCCAGCCAGGCGCCGACTTCGGCATGCGTGGCGCCCAGCTGTTCGCGTTCGGCAACCAGCAGCGCGGTGTTGTCGGCGGCCTGTTCCAGCAGCGGCCCGTATAGATCGGGCGCGCCCTGCAGCAGGGCCAGCTTGCCGATGTCCTGCAGCAGGCCCGCCAGCATCAATTCTTCGGGTTTGCGGATGCCGTAGGCCTGGCCGAGGATGCGACTGGCCAGCGCGCATAGGCCGGCGCGGCGCCAGATGCGCTCGTGCAAGGGGTGGGCGATGAAGGTGCTGCGCACGCCGTGCACCATCGAAAAGCCCAGTGCCAGGCTCAAGGTCGCGTTGAGGCCGAGCATGGTCAGCGCCTGGCCGAGATTGTCGATGCGGCGGCGACTGGCGTAGAGCGGCGAATTGGCCACCCGCAGCATACGTGCGCTCAATGCCATGTCCACGCCGATGACCTTGGCCGTGGTGGTCATGTCCACGTCCGGATCCTGCGCAAGTTCGATGATGCGCAACGCAACGCCGGGCGGCGAGGGCAGGTTACGGCAGTAGTGCAGGGCGGCCTGGAGATCTGGTTGCATGAGTCATCGCCAACAGTGGCCACAAGCATACAGCTGCGGTCGTTGAGTAGGGCGCGCCATGCTCCGCCATCGCCGCGCCACAAAACATGCGTGATGGAACGCCAGAGCCTGGTCGGCATCTTCAGGTAACGGCAATGCCGATGACATCTGTAGAGTTGAGGCCGCTTGCCGCCGTGCCGGATGCGTTCGCTTCAGGTTCGCGCCAGTGTGCGGATGCGCGAGCGACAGGCAAAAAAAAGCCGCGGCATGCCGCGGCTTTTTTTCCGAGCGGGGAAGATCAGGCCAGGCCGGCCTGCTTCATCACTTCGGCGGCGTAGTCTTCCACCACCTTCTCGATGCCTTCGCCAACGGCCAGGCGCTGGAAGCCGATCACGTCGGCGCCGGCGGCCTTGACTGCCTGCTCGACGGTCTGGTCGGTGTTGAGCACGTACGGCTGGCCGTACAGCGTCACTTCGTTGACGATCTTGCTGATCTTGCCGCTGATGATCTTTTCCAGAATCTCGGCCGGCTTGGCCTTGTCCTTTTCGGACATCTTGGCCAGTTCGATTTCCTTTTCCTTGGCAACGAATTCGGCTGGAACGTCGGAGGCCTTGACGTGCGGCGGGTTCATCGCCGCAATGTGCATGGCGATGCCGCGCGCCAGCTCGATGTCGCCACCCTTCAGTTCGACCAGCACGCCGATACGGCCGCCGTGCACATAGGCCGCGACGTTGTTGGCGCTGTCGATACGGACCAGGCGACGCACCTGCAGGTTTTCGCCGACCTTGGCGATCACCGCAGCGCGACGCTCTTCGATGGTCTCGCCGCTGTCGAGCTTGACGCTCTTGAGCGCTTCGGCATCGGCAGCGTCCGAGTTCAGTGCGGCATTGGCCACGACCTCGGTGAAGGCCAGGAAGTTTTCGTCCTTGGCGACGAAGTCGGTCTCGGAATTGACTTCGACCAGCACGGCCTTGCCGCCGGCCTGGGCGGTGGCGATGCGGCCTTCGGCGGCGACGCGGTCAGCCTTCTTGTCGGCCTTGGCCAGGCCCGACTTGCGCAGCCACTCGGCCGCGGCGTCGATGTCGCCTGCGTTTTCGACGAGTGCCTTCTTGCACTCCATCATGCCGGCGCCGGTGCGCTCGCGCAGTTCCTTGACCAGGGAAGCAGTGATTTCCATGGAATTACCTCATATGGACGAATGCGTGCGGCGGAAGCGATTCCGCCAGTAGGAGACGGTGCGGCATGCCGCCGCCCCCGTAGATGTATGCAGTAGCCTCAGCGACGGAGCGCGAGGGCGCCGTCGGGACTGCGGCCGCACAGCATGGTGCGGCCGCATTGCACGCCGATTACTCGGCGGCGTCAGCCTTCTTGTCGCCCTTCTTGGCCGGAGCGCGACGGCCCTTGCCTTCGTCGGCGGACTCGGCCGAGAACTCTTCTTCGCGCACCGAAGCGGAGTTCGGCGCAGCCGCCTTGCCTTCCAGCACGGCGTCGGCAGCGGCGCGTGCGTACAGCTGCACGGCGCGAATGGCGTCGTCGTTGCCCGGGATGGCGTAGTCGACCAGGGCCGGATCGTAGTTGGTGTCAACCACGGCGATCACCGGAATGCCGAGCTTCTTGGCTTCCTTGATGGCGATGTCTTCATGGCCGATATCGATCACGAAGATCGCATCGGGCAGGCGGTTCATTTCCTTGATGCCACCGAGCGAGGCGTCCAGCTTTTCGCGCTCGCGACGCAGGCCCAGCACTTCGTGCTTGACCAGCTTGTCGAAGGTGCCGTCGGTTTCAGCGGCTTCCAGTTCCTTCAGGCGGGCAACCGACTGCTTGACGGTGCGGAAGTTGGTCAGCGTGCCGCCCAGCCAGCGCTGGGTCATGAACGGCATGTTGCAACGCTCGGCTTCTTCCTTGATGGACTCGCGCGCGCTGCGCTTGGTGCCCAGGAACAGCACGGTGCCGCGCTTCTGCGCAACCGAGGAGAGGAAGTTCATCGCGTCGTTGAAGAGCGGAACGGTCTTCTCGAGGTTGATGATGTGGATCTTGCCGCGCGCGCCGAAGATGTACGGCGCCATCTTGGGGTTCCAGTAGCGGGTCTGGTGGCCGAAATGGACGCCGGCTTCCAGCATCTGACGCATGGTGACTTGGGGCATTGAAAAAACTCCTGATAGCGGAATCGCCGTGCGCGGCTTGTGGTTGAAAAGTCCGCACATGGATGTGCGGGCTGTTGCGAGGGGCTCGCATCAAAACGCACACGATTCCGGGGTTGGGCTTCCCTGTTGCCTCCGCGACGAACCCTGTGTGAGGGCACCCCGGCGCGGATGGCGGCAGCAGGTGTGAATTCGTCGGTGACGTCCGACGTGGACGACGCAATGCGCAAGAGACGCAAAACAGCCGGCGGAGTATAGCTGGCGAGTGGGCGTGGCGCAATTGGCGGGAATCGGGAATCGGGATCGGGAATCGGAGAGCCTGGTTCGCTTGGGCCTTCACCAGCCCACGATCAGCTAGCGCAATCGGCTTGACCCATTCCCAATTCTCAATTCCCGATTCCCGGCTCCAGCGCCAACGTGCTTTCGATATCGCTGTTGATACGCGCCACGAAGCGGCCGCTGCCTGCGGGCAGGTTGGCGGGCAGGGCCCATTGGCGGGTCTGGCCGGGGAGGACGTAGCCGGCCAGGTCGCCGCGGATATTGCGGCGGGTGCCGCCGGCATCGATATAGGCCAGGTCGGCCAGGCGCGCATGGCTGGAGCCGGAATTGTGGATACGCAACGCGCGCTGGCTGCCGTGCCCGGCCAGGCTGGCGTGCAACGCCGGTTGCGCTGCGCTGGCCTGGCTGGGCTGTGCAAACACCGGGGTGGAATAACGCAGCAGGTCGGTCTCGTTGCCGATCGCGTGCTGGGTCACCACGAGCCGGTAGCTGTCTTCGGCCTGCGTGGGGCTGGGGCCGAGGCGGATCACGCGCAACAGCTGCCGGCCTTGCGACGGAATTTCGAAGTGCGACGGGCTGACCGTGACGCCGGTGGCTGGCTCGAGGAGTTCGCGCTCACCGTCCTGGCGCCAGCGGTAGAGCTTGGCGTCGGCACGCCAGGGTTGCGCGGCCTGGTTGTAGAGCCAGACCGTTGCCTGGTCGCTGTCGGCCGGGATGTGCGCGGTGGTCGGCGCGATGGCGATCTCGGCAGCACTGGCGGCCCCGCTTGCTGCCATACAGCCCAGGGCCAGGGCCCAGGCCAACAGATCGCGAAGGTGGCGAGCAGTGGCCATGCTCAGAACGCGATGGTGGTGATGCGCGCGCTGCCGGCGGGCAGCGGCCCGGCAAGCGCGCTGGCGTCCTGGCCGGTGCTGGTGACGGTGGGTGCCTCATTGCTGCTGGGCGGCTCGGCGATCGCCATCGGCGTGCCCCTGGAGCAACTGGCGCGCGGCGGCGCGGTACGCAATTCGCAACCGCTGAGCAGACGCAGGCCGATGTGGAGCGTGGAATTTTCCGGCCCCCGCGCGGTGGCTGCGTTCGCGGCGGCAGACGTCGCGGCGCAAGCGAGAGCAGCCAGGGCCAAGCGCTTCAGGAAGGTGACCTGCGTCATGGAGGCAATCGTTTGCATTGGAGACGTAACAAATAGCGACGCCCCCGATACGAACTTTATTAACTGTCAGTAAGTGATGGAGACGGTCACCGTGTCGGTATAGGCGCCGGCAATCGGCAGTTGTGGGGCCGGCGCACGGCCATAGACGGTGACCGTCTGGGTGGTGCCATTGCCGGTGCCTGCCAGCGTATCCACCCCGATGACGGTGCCCCACCGATTACTGCGACCGGTATTGCTGTAGAGCTCGTAATTGATGTAATTGGCGCTGCTGGCGTGGCGCATTCGCCGCACGCTGCCGCTGGCATTGCTGCCATTGTCCAGGCCGATATTCCAGGCGGTGCGGTTGGTGCAGGCCAGGCTGATGGTGGAGGTGCGATCGATGGCGGTGTCGATGCTGCCGGCAATGCTGCCGAAGTCCAGGTCGGTGGTGACGTAGGCATTGCAGCGTGCCGGCACGGTGGCCGAGGCAGTGAACGGGAAGGCGTTGCTGGCAGTCTTGGAGCCGGTGCCGCCTGCCGTGCAACTGCTCGGCAGCGAGGGTACCCCGATGATGCTTTCGTTGTAGGAGTAGCGCAGCACGGTGTCGGCGCCACCAAAGCTGCTGGTGTGGTTTCCGACCGAAAGGATCTGGTTGGCCGGAATCCGCCCATACACGGTGATGGTGGCGGTCTGCGAGCCGCCGGTGATGACCGGCACGTTGTAGGACAGTGTCAACGTGCGCGGCGAGGGAGCCGCCGACCCGGTGGCGCCCCAGATCTGCGTGCGGGTTGCCTCGCTGTAGATCTGGAAATCCAGGCTGTCGCTGGTGGAGTTGAGCATGCGACGAGGGGCATACACGCCGCTGCTGGCACTGCCGGGGCCAAGGTCCAGGCAGAGGCTGACTTGTGCGTAGCCCAGCACGCTGAGCGCGGCAGTCGCGCAGGAAACGTTGAGTGTTGCCACTGCATCGGTGGTGCCGTTGGCCGCCACGTTGCCAAATGCCAACGGTGTGCCGAGGGTGACGGTGCAGGTGGTCTCCGCGTGCGCCCGCTCGCTGCGCCCAAGCCACACCATCGCGATCGTCAGCGCGAGCATCAGGCGCCAAAGCGTGGACATGCTCATGGCGTGGTCTGCTCAGGGATGCACTGCAGCGGCCCCACCCGCGGAATGCCGCCCGGATCGGCGGGATACGCGAACTGCGCCACGCAACGGCCCTCGGGCAGGTCGACCAGGATGCGGTTGTCGCGTTGCAGATTGTCCAGATAGGTTTCGCCGTCGTAGCCGACCACCACGCGTTCGGTACTGCCGTCGCGCTGCACCACGCTGCCCACGGGCAGCGGCGCGCCGCGCGCGTCGTGCAGCACGATGATGGCGGCGCGCACGCGGGTAATGCCGAAGCGTACCGCCACGCCGGATTGCTGGCGTGGTGTCACCGTGGTGTCGACACGGTCCACGCGCAGGTCTGCCGGCAGGCTCAAGGTGTCGATGGAGAGCTGGTTGCGCTGCCACGATTGCAACGGCGTCACCAGCAGGGTGCCGCGCGCGTCGGTGACTCCGATCAAGCGGTTTTCCAGGCGGACCGGAATGCCGGGCTGGCCGTCGGTGGAGACCACCGCGAACGCGTCCTGGATATCGCGCGCGGCGAAGGTGCGGCCATTCATCCACACCAGGCTGCCGCTGGCGCTGGCATAGCCGAAGCTGTCGCCGTCCTGGGTTGCGGCGCCGAGGTTGTAGCGGCCGACCCGGTTCAACCAGCCCAGTTCGGCCAGCCCGCCGCTGGCGTCGTCGCCGGCACGGCCTTGCAGGCGCCAGCCGATGCCGCCCAGATCGCCATCGCCAGGCAGCGGCTGGCTGACGTCGGCCACCAGGCCGGTACGCTCGCCGTTGCGCTGCATCGATGCGCTGGCCTGACGCACTTCGCCGAAGGTGGTCGACAGCGACAGGTACAGGCTGCGATCGCTGGAGACATCCAGATTCTGATTGCCCGACAGATTGGCCGCCCAGTTGCGCCCGAAGCTGCGCGACCAGAACACGCTCGCATAGCGCGAGGTATCGCCTTGCGGATAGCTCAGCCGCACATAGCTGGTGCCGAGCGAGCCGATCGGGTCGACGTTGACCCCGAGTGCTGCGCGGTCGCTGACGCGCGCTGGCAGGGCGCCTTGCAGTGCGCCCAGGTCGCGATAATCGCCATGGGTGCGCTGGCTGCCCAGATTGACGTTGAAACGCCGGTTGTTCCAGGCGTAGCCCAGCACGTACTGGCCGCCCCGTAGCGCGTCCATCCGGCTGTGCGCGTAGGCGGCATTGACCACACCGCCCACGCCAAGCAGCCACACGCCGCCTGCGCCTGCGTTGATCACGCCGCCGCCAGTTTCGGCATGCGCTTCGATCGTGAAATCGTCGCGCAGGCCTTTGCGAAAGGTGGCGCTGGCCACACGGCGTCGGTCGTAGGAAAACGATCGCACGCCGTAGTCGCGGCGCAGATGGCCGATGCCGGCCGACCATTCGGAAATGCCGCGCGCCAGCAACTGCGGTGTGCCATAGAACGCGAAATCCAGCCGACGCACGCGTCCGAACGCATCGGTCACCACGATCTGCGCCTGGCCGGTGCCGCTGATGCCCGGTTGCGCGGCCAGCTGAAACGGGCCGGCCGGCACCTGGCCGCTGTACTGGCGCAAGCCGTCCACATACAGCTCGACGGTGGAAGGCACTGCCGCTTCGCCGAGAAAGCTCGGCGTTGGCGTCAGCACCCGATACGGTTGCAAGGCGTAATTGCGGCCGATCTGCACGCCGCCCAGGCGGATCGAGCGGCTCCAGTCGACAAAGCCGCTATAGAAATCGCCCACGCTGAGGCTGGTGGCGCTGTCCGGGAAATCCATCTGCCAGGCACTGTCCAGACGCACCGCTTCGCTGCGCCAGCGTTTGTCCTGGGGGCGGTCGTAGCCCAGGAAGACCGCGGTGGTATCGACCATGCCGCGCCCGATGCCGAACGCGCGCACTTCGGTGGCCAGCGACGCGCTGCTGACGCCGGCATTGCGGGTGGCATACAGGTCGTAATTGAGCAGCATGCCGGGCGATGCAGTGGCGCTGGGCGGGGCCACTTCTTCGGCTTTGAGCACCGTGGTGGACAACGACAGCTGCGCCAGCGGCGCCTGCAGCGCCAGCCGCTGCAGCGCCGCGTCGTAGCGCACTTCCACGTCGGGCAGGCGGTCCAGATCGACCAATTCGCCAGGCACGCGGTCGGCCAGGATGAAGCCGAGTTTGCGCAGGGTTTCCACCGAGCCGCGTAGCCGCCCGTCGACCAGTTCGAATGGTGCCAAGCCGCGGTCGGCCTGGTTCAAGGTCACGTCCAGATACAGCGTTTGCGGCTGTGGCGTAGCGCTGGGTGGCGGCTGATCGGGAAGCGACGTCACATCGGCCAGATCGCCGGCTGCGGCGCTGCCCAGGCAACTGGCGGTCGCAAGGAGCGTCATCGCCAGCCGCGCCGCATCAAGGCGCCGTCGGCGCGGCCAACAAGATACGTTCGTCAGCCTCACCATTGATCCTTGCGATGATGGTGCCGCGGCCGAACTGCGCCAGCGGCGCACCCAGCGACCAACGCATGGTCTGCCCGGGCAGTACATAACCGACCAAGCCGTTCAACGCGGTCTTGGTTGCGCCATCGACCTGGTGCCGCAGGTCGGCGACCTGCGCATGGCCGGTGCCGGTATTGCTGATCTGGATCTGCGCCTTGCCATCGCTGCCGGCAACCACCTGCGCGCTCAGGGTCGGCGAAGGTTCGGTGTTGCCGGGCGGCAGCAGGAAGATCGGCACCGAATAACGCAGCACGAACTGCATGCCTTTGCGGTCGGCATCGGCACTGGGCAGCTCGTCGACGATGATGCGGTAACACTGCTCCTGCCCGCTCGGGGCAGGCCCGGCACGGATGACCCGGATCAACTGGCGCTCGCCAGCGGCCAGCGTGCGCATCGGCGGGCTGACCAGCAGATCCTGGGTGGGGTCGAGCTGATCCTGCCCATCGCGCTGGGTCCAGCGATAGGCGCGGGTCTGCACCTGGACCGGCGCGCTGCCGCTGTTGCTCAGCCACAGGCCGTCGGCGGTCTGCTGGGCGCTCAGGCTCAGCGATGTGGGTGCCAACTGCAGGCTGGCGGCATGCGCCGGCGTCGGCACGGCGCCGTTGGTCATGACCAGCGTCATCGCCAGCCCGGCCGACATCAGCCAGGCAGGTAAACGTGACAACGGGCGGTGATGCACAGGCATGCGCGGGCTCAATAGACGATCGTGGCAGTGATCGTGTCCTGGTAACTACCGGTCGCAGGATTGTTGGCCGACGGGTTGGTCACGCGGCCGTAGACCGGGTAGACCTGGTTCAGGCCGGTGGCGGTGCGGCTGAGCGTGTTGGTGCCGGTGGTGCTGCCCCAGACCGTGCTGCGGCCCAGATCCTGGTAGAGCTGGTAGGCGATGTAGTTGTTGGTGGTCACCAGCGCGTCGGTATTTTTCATGCGGCGGGTGGTGACGTCGTTGGCAGTCCCGGCATTGCTGCCCGCGCTCAGTGCGATGTTGTACGGCGTCAATGCGGTGCACTGGGCCGTCACGCTGCCGTTGGCGTCCGCATTGGCGGTCGAGGTCGAGAGTACCGAGCCGAAGTCGACGTCCGTGGCGGATGCGGCGGTGATCGTGCAGGCCTTGGTGACCGCGATCTTGACGTTGAAGGTGGTGGTGTCTGCCGCGCTCGCCATGCCAATGGTCGAAAGCAGGCCGAGCGATAGCAGGACAGGGCGGACAGTACGCATGGACATTTCCTTGACCGTTCTGGTCATTGATGACGCGACGAGTCGTCGCCTTCCCTGCAAT
The DNA here is from genome assembly GCF_041481705.2 of Xanthomonas sp. NCPPB 1062. Lineage (NCBI taxonomy): Bacteria > Pseudomonadati > Pseudomonadota > Gammaproteobacteria > Lysobacterales > Lysobacteraceae > Xanthomonas > Xanthomonas sp. NCPPB 1062. The sequence continues at coordinate 1,610,227 of NZ_CM192987.1, forward strand.
GCATCAGCTGTGCCAAACATAACGCCGAATTCACACGCTATCTAGCTGTCCTGACTCGCTTTATTGGCAAAAGTGCGATGTCCTACGGATGACTTCGTCAAGATGTTTCTTGACGCCGTGTGCACGGGGTCACGCATGAATAGGCGGCTGCGCCGGTTTTCCGCTGTGCGGTCCGCTTGAGGCCAGTCGTTGCGTCCGCAAAAAAGCGCGTGCGCTGGTCGTTCAGATTCAGCCCGGATCGGCGATAATCGTGGCCATGAGCGTCAATCTGAAAACCAAAGAAGAAATCGAACTGATGCGTGTCGCCGGCCGCTTGGCCGCCGAGGTGCTCGATGTGGTGGCGCCGCACGTGAAGCCGGGCGTGACCACTGCCGAGCTGGACCGCATCTGCCATGACCACATCGTCAACGTGCAGGGCACCATCCCCGCCAATGTCGGCTATCGCGGCTTCCCCAAGAGCGTGTGTACCTCGGTCAACAACGTGATCTGTCACGGCATCCCGAGTGCAGCCAAGGTGTTGAAGGATGGCGACATCGTCAATATCGACGTCACCGTCATCAAGGACGGCTGGCACGGCGACACCAGCCGCATGTACTACGTCGGCACCCCGTCGGTGATGGCCAAGCGCTTGGTCGAAACGACATATGAAGCGATGTGGCGCGGCATCCGGGCGGTCAAGCCGGGCGCCACGCTGGGCGATGTGGGCCATGCCATCCAGAAGTTCGCCGAAGCCGAGCGCTTCAGCGTGGTACGCGATTACTGCGGCCACGGCATCGGCAAGGTGTATCACGACGAGCCGCAGGTCATGCATTACGGCCGTCCGGGCGAAGGGCTGGTGCTCAAGCCGGGCATGACCTTCACCATCGAGCCGATGATCAACGAAGGCACCTATCACCATAAGACGCTGCCGGACGGCTGGACCGTGGTCACCAAGGACCGCAAGTTGTCTGCGCAGTGGGAGCACATGGTTGCGGTGACCGAAGACGGCGTGGATGTGTTGACGCTGTCGGCCAATTCGCCCGCGCCGGTATGACCGACACGCCGGCGGAGCGACCCGACCCGGGCGTCGCCGGCGACGCGGACTGGGCCGCGCAGGCCCGTCCGCTGCTGGTGCATGCGGACATGCGCCTGTGCAAACGCTTCGATCAGGGCGAGCCGATCGAGCGTCTGGTCGCGCTGCGCGCACGCGCGGTCGACCAATTGATGCGCAATGCCTGGATGCGCTGTATTCCGGCCGACAGCGGTTTGTCGCTGCATGCGGTCGGCGGCTATGGGCGCGGCGAATTGTTTCCGCGCTCGGACGTGGATGTGCTGGTGCTGGGCGACACCGCCGCGCAACAGCAGCACGAGCAGGCCCTGGCACGCTTGTTCGCGCTGCTGTGGGATGTGGGCCTGCCGATCAGTCACGCGGTGCGCTCGCCAGCGCAGTGCACCGCTGCGGCGGCGGACCAGACCGTGCTCACTGCCTTGATCGAATCGCGCGCACTGGTGGCCGACGGCCAGGCGCGTGCTGCGCTGGCCACGGCGATCGCGCCGCCGCAGGTGTGGCCGCCGCGCGATTTCTTCCAGGCCAAGCGCGAGGAATTGCTGGCGCGCCATCAGCGCTTCGGCGACACCGCCGATAATCTCGAGCCGGATATCAAGGACGGCCCCGGCGGTCTGCGCGATCTGCAGACGCTGGGCTGGATGGCCTTGCGCGCGTTCGGGGTCAAGGACCTGGAGGCCTTGGTCGGGCTGGGCCATGTCGGCTTCGACGAGGCCGCCGCGTTGCGTCGCGAGCGCGAAGAACTTGCCCGTCTGCGTTTCGGCCTGCACATCGTGGCCAACCGGCCGGAAGAGCGCCTGCGGTTCGATTACCAAAAGACCCTGGCCGAACGGTTGGGGTTCGCCGACGACCCGGAAAGCCTGGGCGTGGAAAAAATGATGCAGCGCTTTTATCGCAGCGCTGCACTGATCCGCCGCATCAGCGACCGCTTGTTGCAGCGCTTCGAAGAACAGTTCGATGGCGAAGCGACGCCGGAGCCGCTGGGCGGCGGCTTCAGCCTGCGCCGCGGCTATCTGGCTGCCGACGCCGAGAGCTGGCCGGACGGCGATGTGCTGCAGGTGTTCGCGCTGTTTGCGCAATGGGCCGCGCATCGCGAGGTGCGCGGACTGCATTCGCTGACCGCGCGCGCGCTGGCCGAGGTCCTGCGCGATCTGCCGGCGTACGACATTGCCGATGCAACGGCCCGGGAACGCTTCATGGCGTTGCTGCGCGGCCCGCGTGCGGTGGAAACGCTCAATCGCATGGCGCGGCTGGGCGTGCTGGGCCAGTGGATTCCGGCATTCGCCAGCGTTTCCGGGCGCATGCAGTTCGACCTGTTCCATGTCTATACGGTGGACCAGCACACCTTGATGGTGCTGCGGAACATCGCGCTGTTTGCCGCCGGCCGTGCCGACGAGCGTTTCTCCATCGCCCATGAAGTCTGGCCGCGTCTGCGCAAGCCGGAACTGCTGTTGCTGGCGGGCCTGTTCCACGACATCGCCAAGGGCCGCGGCGGCGATCATTCGGAACTGGGCGCGGTGGATGCGCGCGCGTTCTGCCTGGCGCATCGCTTGAGCGAAGGCGATACCGAGCTGGTGACCTGGCTGGTGGAGCAGCACTTGCGCATGTCGGTCACCGCGCAGAAGCAGGACATTTCCGACCCGGAGGTAATTCACCGTTTTGCGACGTTGGTGGGCACACGTGAGCGTCTGGACTATTTGTACCTGCTCACCTGCGCCGATATTGCCGGCACCAGTCCCAAGCTGTGGAACGCCTGGAAAGACCGGCTGTTGGCGGATCTGTATTTCGCCGCGCGTCGCGCGTTGCGCGAAGGCCTGGAACACCCGCCGCCGCGTGAGGAACGGCTACGCGAAGCGCGCGAATCGGCGCGTACCTTGATGCAGGCGCAGGGGCACGATGACGTCACCATCGACCGGCAGTTCGCCGGCATGCCGGACGAGAATTTCCTGCGCTTCCGTCCCGAGCAATTGGCTTGGCAGGCGGCCTCGCTGATCGAAGTGGAGATCGGCCAGACCCTGGTCAAGGCGCGTCGCGCGGTGCCGGACAACGACGCACTGGAAGTGTTCGTGTATTCGCCGGACCGCGATGGGCTGTTTGCGGCCATCGTGGCCACGCTCGATCGCAAGGGCTACGGCATCCATCGCGCACGTGTGCTGGATGCGCCACACGATGCAATCTTCGACGTGTTCGAAGTGTTGCCGCAGGAGACCTATGCCGACGGCGACCCGCAGCGGCTGGCGGCAACGCTGCGTCAGGTGTTGGCAGGCGATCTGCACAAGGTGCGCCCGGCGCGCCGCGCAGTGCCGCGCCAGTTGCGCCATTTCCGCTTCGCACCGCGGGTGGAATTCAGCGAAAGCGCCGGCGGCCGCCGCACCCGCATCAGTCTGGTCGCACCCGACCGCCCCGGCCTGCTCGCCGATGTCGCGCACGTGTTGCGCATGCAGCACCTGCGCGTGCACGACGCGCGTATCGCCACCTTCGGCGAGCGTGCCGAAGACCAGTTCCAGATCACCGACGAGCATGACCGCCCGTTGTCCGAATCCGCCCGGCAGGCCTTGCGCGATGCGCTGTGCGCCTGCCTTGACCCTGTCTAGCTAGCAACTCCGGAGACCCCCATGGCCACCAGCAAGAAGACCGCGCGCAAGCAGAGCGCGACCACCCCCACCGCAGCGTCCAAGCGCGCGAGTGCAACGGCCAAGGCCGCCAAGGTGCCGGCTGTTGCCGCTTCCAAGCCAGGTGTTGGCGTCGGCAAGCAGGGCGCGGCAGCTGGCGCTGTCGGCAAAAAGGCTGCTGCATCTGATGCGGCAAGCCCGAAAACCGCTGCAAGGAAGACTGGCGGCAAGTCCGCGACGTCCGCTGCACCGCGCGTGGCCAAGCAGCCGACCAAGGTGGTTGCTGCACCGGCCGCAAAGAAGGCTGCGGCGGCAAAGAAGCTGCCGATTGCAGAGCAGGCCGTGCACAGCGCCGCAACGCAGGTCGGCAGCGACGAACTCAAACTGGGCATCGAAAGCGCATTCGAACGGCGCGCCACGCTGACCATGGACGAGATCGACGGTTCCACCCGTGCCATTGTCAATCGCGTGATCGACGGACTGGAAAGCGGGCAGTTTCGCGTCGCCGAGCCGGACGGGCAGGGCGGCTGGACCGTCAACGAGTGGCTGAAAAAAGCGGTGCTGCTGTATTTCCGCGTCAACGAGATGGCGGTGATCGAAGCGCAGCCGGCGCCGTTCTGGGACAAGGTGGAATCGCGCTTTGCCGGCTTCCATGAAGCCGAATTCCGCAAGGCCGGCGTGCGCGTGGTGCCGGGTGCGGTGGCGCGTCGCGGCAGTTACTTCGGCAAGGACGTGGTGCTGATGCCGAGTTTCACCAACATCGGCGCCTATGTCGGTGAAGGCACCATGGTCGATACCTGGGCCACCGTGGGGTCGTGCGCGCAGATCGGCAAGCACTGCCATTTGTCCGGCGGCGCCGGCATCGGCGGCGTGCTCGAACCGCTGCAGGCCAGCCCCACCATCATCGAAGATCACTGCTTTATCGGCGCACGCTCGGAAGTGGTGGAAGGCGTGGTCATCGGGCACCACAGCGTGATCGGCATGGGCGTGTTCATCGGCCAGAGCACACGCATCTACAACCGCGCTACCGGCGAGATTTCCTATGGCTATGTGCCGCCGTACAGCGTGGTGGTGTCCGGGCAGCTGCCCTCCAAGGACGGCTCGCACTCGCTGTATTGCGCGGTGATCGTCAAGCAGGTGGACGCCAAGACGCGCAGCAAGACCAGCGTCAACGAACTGTTGCGTGGTTTGGCGGATTAATCCGCTTCGCAGCGGCAACAGATGACGCGCAGCGCCGGTCGAGGGTGTGCCTTTGGCACTCTCGGCCGCTGCGATGACACGCGCGTCCAAGCGCGCTTGTGAGATCGCCTGTCGGTCGCGTTGCACGCAGTTTTATCGCACCCCCTTTCGAGAAGTAAGGGGCTCTGCACACCGCTTTTTGGGATATTTCGCATGACCACGCTCTACGGACTCAAAAACTGCGATACCTGCAAGAAAGCCGCCAAGTGGCTGGATCGTTTTGGTGTGGCGTATACGTTTGTCGACTATCGCGATCACAAGCCGGAGCCGGAGACTCTGGCGGCGTGGGCGCAGCAGGTCGGTGGATTCGATGTGTTGATCAACAAGTCTTCGACCACCTGGCGGCAGTTGCCGGACAACCGCAAGGCGGCGGGCAGTGCGGCCGAATGGAAGCTGTTGCTGCGCGAGTACCCGCAGCTGATCCGGCGGCCGCTTGTCATCACCGACGAGGGCGCGCTGCATCAGGGCTTTTCCGACAACGGCTTCAAGAAGCTATTCGGCGTTGGCTAAGCGACTGCGGTTTTCGATGGTGCTGCGGACGGTGTTACCGATATCGTCGTGATACGTGATGTCTCGCATGTTGATCGCGCGCTCATCGGCCGGGCAAGCCGTTCGACCTCGCGCCGGCAATGACGCGACGACTGCCTGCAAACCGGTTAGCTTCCACCACTGCAAGTGCGTTCAAGCCACGCCGATCGATGCAGACACGATCCCTCCATCAACGCCGCGCTGCGGCCCTACTGCGGTGACGTTTCATGAGCGATGTGCTGGAGTTGACCTGTGACCTCATTGCACGTGCCTCGGTAACGCCGGCGGATGCCGGTTGCCAGGCCGCAATTGCGCAGCGCCTGCGCGCAGCCGGCTTCGGCTGCGAGCACTTGCGCCTGGGCGAGGTCGAGAATCTGTGGGCAACCCATGGCAGCGGTGCGCCGGTGCTGGTATTGCTCGGGCATACCGATGTGGTGCCGCCGGGCCCGCGCGAGGCGTGGACCAGCGACCCGTTCGATCCGCAGATCCGCGACGGCGTGTTGTATGGGCGTGGTGCAGCGGACATGAAAGGCAGCGTGGCCGCCTTCGTGGTCGCCGCAGAGCAATTCGTCGCTGCACACCCAACGCACTCCGGCACGCTGGCGGTGCTGTTGACCTCGGACGAAGAGGGCGATGCCATCGATGGCGTGCGCCGGGTTGCCGAGGTGTTTCGCGAACGCGGGCAAACGATCGACTGGTGCATCACCGGCGAACCGTCGTCCACCGAGCGCCTGGGCGATCTGTTGCGCGTGGGCCGTCGCGGCAGCCTGTCCGGCACGTTGACCGTGAAGGGTGTGCAGGGGCATGTGGCGTATCCGCACAAGGCGCGCAACCCCATCCATCTGGCAGCGCCTGCGCTGGCCGAACTGGTGGCGCGGCAATGGGACGACGGCTTCGAAAGCTTTCCGCCCACCAGCCTGCAACTTTCCAACATCCACGCCGGCACCGGCGCCAATAACGTGATTCCTGGCGAGCTGCAGGTGGCCTTCAATCTGCGCTATACGCCACACTGGGACGCGCCGCGCCTGGAAGCCGAAATCACCGCGCTGCTCGATCGGCATGCGCTGGACTACACGCTGCGCTGGCACCGCAGCGGCGAGCCGTTCTATACCCCGGAAGGGCGGTTGCGCAGCGTCGCGCGTGAGGTCCTGGGGGAGTTCGCCGGTGCGCCGCCGGAAGAAAGCACCGGGGGCGGCACCTCCGATGCGCGGTTCATTGCGCCACTGGGTGCGCAATGCATCGAAGTGGGCCCGGTCAATGCCAGCATCCACCAGGTCGACGAGCATGTGCGCGTCGCCGACCTGCAGGCGCTACCGGCGCTGTACCGCACGTTGATCGAGCGCCTGCTGGTCGAGTGAGCGGGCCACGCAGACGCCGTCGTTGCCACTGAAACAGTTGCGCCGGTACCACCGAACCGTTAGCGTCGCCGACATGGTCCTTCGCCTCGCCAACCTCAATAACGCCAACCGCAGCAATCTGCGCGCGAATAATCGTGCGCGGCCGATGCGGATCTGCGACTAGGCGACGTCCACCAAGCGCCCAGGAACCAGAAAAACCCGCATCGGCCGATGCGGGTTTTTTTATGGGCGTCAATCCATGCAGCACGCTCTCACCCGGCCGCCACCCCCCGCAGTTCTTCAGGAGTGTTTCCATGTGTTCCATCTTCGGTATTTTCGGCCTGCAACCCGGTGACGACCTGCAGGCGCTGCGCCGGCAGGCGCTGGAATGTTCGCAGCGGCAGCGTCATCGCGGGCCCGACTGGAGCGGCGTCTACGTAGATACCGGTGCCATCCTGGTGCACGAGCGCCTGGCCATCGTCGATCCGGCCGGAGGCTCGCAACCGTTGCTCTCCGATGACGGGCAGCTCGCCTTGGCGGTCAATGGCGAGATCTACAACCACCGCGAACTCAAGGCGGAGCTGCTGCAGCCGTACGCATTCCAGACCGGCTCCGATTGCGAGGTGATCAATGCGCTGTATCGCGAAGATACGCCGGCCTCCTATCTCAACCGCCTCAACGGCATCTTTGCATTCGCGCTGTGGGACAAGACGGAAGGGCGCGTCATCATCGCGCGCGACCCGATCGGCGTGGTGCCGCTGTACTGGGGACACGACCGCGAAGGCCGTTTGCGTGTGGCCTCGGAACTGAAATCGCTGGTGGACGACTGCGCCGATGCAGCGCAGTTTCCGCCGGGCCATTGGTACGACAGCGCCACCGGCGCACTGAGCCGTTACTACGAGCGCGCCTGGCGCCACTATGACGCGGTGGAAGGTGTACAGGTGCAACTGCAGGAATTGCGCGAAGCATTCGAGCGCGCCGTGCACCGTCAGCTCATGACCGATGTGCCGTACGGTGTGCTGCTGTCCGGTGGACTGGATTCTTCGCTGGTTGCGGCCGTTGCCGCGCGCTATGCCCGTCACCGCATCGAAGAAAACGACACCACCGAAGCCTGGTGGCCGCGCCTGCACTCGTTCGCGATCGGCTTGAAAGGCTCGCCGGATCTGGCCGCCGCCGAAGTGGCCGCCGCGGCGCTCGGCACCGTGCATCACGGCTTCGAATACACCTTCGACGAAGGCCTGGATGCATTGCCCGACGTCATTCGCCACATCGAAACCTATGACGTCACCACCATTCGCGCCTCCACGCCGATGTTCTTGCTGGCGCGGCGGATCAAGGCAATGGGCGTCAAGATGGTGCTTTCCGGCGAAGGCAGCGACGAGATCTTCGGCGGCTACCTGTATTTCCATAAGGCGCCGAACGCGCGCGAATTCCACGAAGAGCTGGTCCGCAAGCTCGACGCGCTCAACAACTACGATTGCCTGCGCGCGAACAAGTCGATGATGGCCTGGGGCGTAGAGCCACGCGTGCCGTTCCTGGACCGCGAATTCCTGGATGTGGCGATGCGCATGGATGCCAGGTTCAAGATGATCGACAAGACCAGCGGTGGGGCAGCGCGCATGGAGAAGGGCGTACTGCGCGAGGCATTTGCCGGCTATCTGCCCGAATCGATCCTGTGGCGTCAGAAAGAGCAGTTCAGCGACGGCGTGGGCTACGGCTGGATCGACGGGCTGAAGGCGCATGCACAGGCGCAGGTGAGCGACCGCGAACTCGCCGCCGCCGACCGGCGCTACCCGGTCAATCCGCCGCAGACCAAGGAGGCGTATTTCTACCGCAGCTTGTTCGAGCAGTTTTTCCCCGGTCAGGCGGCGGCGGAAACCGTGCCGGGCGGCAAGTCGATTGCCTGTTCGTCGCCAACGGCGATTGCCTGGGATGCAAGTTTTGCCGCGATGGCCGACCCATCGGGCCGCGCGATTGCCGGGGTGCACGCGCAGGCGCTGGCTTCGTAAGGCTGCAGTCACTGCAGCGGCCGGCATGCATCGCTGCACGGCCGGCCGCTGTGTTGATCGGCGCGTCTTATTGCTCGTGACGCACGCAGTACCCATAGCGCTGCGGATCGATATCCACACCGGCCATGTCGGCCTGGTTGTTGCGCCATAGGTTCGGCTTGAAGTCGGCCGACGTGCAGTTGGCCGCGCGGTCCACGCCGATGGTGTAGGTAAATGGCGTGTTGGCGAAACGGTTGTTCTCGAACACGTTGTCCTGGCTCATGCTGTTGTCCCAGCACAAAATTTCCGGGGTGCGATAACGAATCGCGCAGGCCAGAAACACGCCGGCCACCTTGTTGCCGTCGAATTGATTGTTGCTGAAGCGATTGCGCCGCGCATCGGAGAGATAGATGCCCTGGCTGCCGTTGCGCTCGAAACGGTTGTTGCGGATCTCGCTGTCTTCCAGGTGTTCGGTGGTCAAGCCGGCGGCCACGTTGTCGTGGATGTAGTTGTTGACCATCGTGACCTTGGCGGTGCGGTTGAACGAGACGCCGTCCCAGATTGCGCCGGACACATCGTTGTTTTCGATGGTGATCTCGCGGGTGTCGTACTCGCTCAGCAGGCACGCGCTGCGGCACTTGTTGACCTGCAGGCCTGCAAGCCGGATGCCTTGCCCGGACCGCACCACCACCGCGCTGTTGCTCAGGTAGGGGCGCTCGGGCATGAACTCCTTGTCGCCTGTGCTCGCTACGATCTGCATGTCTTCGATGCTGACGTTGCGGATCACACCGGTGGGCTGCTGGTTTTCGTAATCGCCAACCACCAGCACCGGCTGCTGCACGCCGTCGGCCATGCGCACGATGGTGCTGGGGCCCTGGCCGCGCAAGGTGAAGTTGCCGCGATGGATCGACACCAAGCCGTTGAGCGGGAACTCGCCCTTTTCCAGGCAAAGTACCGTGGGCTTGTCGCTTTGCGGCAGTTTGTCGATGGCTTTCTGCAGGTCCTGGCCAGGACGTACCTTGGCAGTGCATGCGGCCACGGGCGCATCCGGCGGGCCGGATTTGGCTGGCGGCGCTGCCGTGCAGGCAGTCGCAAACATCAGTGGCAACAGGGCGGAAACGGAGCGGGCAAGCAAAGGCATGCGGATTCCGGTCAGTGGGGGAAGGAGGGCGATGTGCGGAGCAAGACTCCACATTCGCGACGGGCTCTAGTGTGTCCCACCGAACGTTAAGTTCCAGCCCATGCGCAGCCGCGCGATTCGGCGCAGGTTCATTACGTTGCCGCAGTCGAGGCTGCCTTGAACACACCGCACGGTCGGCTTGGCTGACCTGCATCACATTGCGCACGCTGTGTCGTCAGCGTGCGATTCGTCTTGCGTCGAACGTCTTGGCGCCTTCAAGCGACGGCTGCGGCCGTTTCCAGGTGTTTTGCGCATGTAACTTGCACACCGAGCCAGACGCGGTTTGTCGTTCCAAACAGGAGAGACACGTGTCTTGAGCGGGTGGCGAACGCAGGCACGCTGCGCTATTTGCGTTGCCGTCGCAGCGGGCCGGCGGCGCGCCACCGATCCGCTGCGCGCTGGTCAGAAGCTGTAAGCCAGCTGCGCGTAAAGGCGACGCGGCTCGCCGGGGAAGTGCCCGGCGCGCGTATTGAAACCGCTCACTGCATACACCTTGTCGAACAGGTTCTTGACGTTGATCTGCAGCTTCCACGCGTTCCATTGCGTCTGCCAGCTGATGTCGTAGATGGCGTACGGTTTGACGCGTTGCCCATCCAGGCTGACGCGTTCGCCCACGTAGTCGGCACCGAAGGCGATCGCCGAGCGCCAGGCGGGCAGGTCGTAGCGTGTCCACAAGCCAAAAGTGTTGCGCGGTGCATTGGCGAAGCGATCGCCAGAGGCATTGGTGATGCCGTTGGTGCCGGCATCGAGCACGCGTGCATCGTTGTAGGCATAAGTGAGATTGAGCACCCAACGTTCGGTCAGGTCGGCCAGCAGGTCGACTTCCAGCCCTTCGCTGCGCACCAAGCCAAGCGCGGAGAGTTGATTGACGCCGTCGACGACGCGCCCGTTCGCCTGCACGATGTTGCTACGCTCGATGCGATACAGCGCCGTGTTGAGGGTGAGCCCGCCATCGTTGAGCGCAGTCTTCAGGCCCACTTCCCATTGGGTGCTGCGTTCCGGTGCGAACGGGCCGCCCACGCTGCTGTCCTGGTTGGCCGCGTCCTGCGGCAGGAAGCCGCTGGCATAGCTTGCGTAGGCATTGATGCCGTCGCGCAACACGACGGTGCTGCCGACGCGCCAACTGCGATCGTTGCCGGTGACGCGCGAACCAGTCAGCAGGTCGTCGTCCTTGAAGCCGTCCCAGCGTAGCCCGGCCATTGCATACCAGCGCGGCGTCAGCGTGAGTTCGTCCTGCAGATATGCACCGTAGCGTTGACTGCGCGTGCTGGTGGCGCGCCAGGGCAGGGCATCCAAGCCGTAGTCGTAGAAGCCGCTGCGGCCGTACACCGGGTTGAACAAATCGATGCCGGGCACCGGGCCACGTACGCGTCCGGTGTCGGCGGTGTTGGCGGTTTGCGCGCGGAAATCCGCGTCCAGGCGGTAGTAGTCCGCGCCCATCAGCAACGTGTGGTCGATTGCCCCGGTACTGGTGCGGAATATCGCGTTGACGTTGCTGGAGATCGCATCGTTGTCGCGGTATTGATTGCGCAGCTGCCGGGTCATCCACTCGGCGGTACCGTCGCGATCGCGGTCGATCAACCCCATTGGCTCGTGATAGATCTGATGCTCCTGGTTCTTGAACCAGCGCAGCGCCATGTCCACCTCCCACGCGCTGGACGGCGCAAACCGATATTGCGCAAGCGCCACCTTGGCGCGCATGTCCAGGAAATCTGTGGGTTCGTTGTGGTTCCAGCGCCGGTCGGTGAGGAAGTTGCCGGCGTTATCGACCGGCACGCCGCGCAAGCGGTTGCCGCCCAGGTTTTGGGTGATGTCGGTGTATTGCAGGGTGAGCTCGCCGGTATCGCCCAGATCGAAGGCCACCGACGCATCGCCGATCTGGCTCTGGCTGTCGGTATTCCAACGAAATCCGTCTTCGCCATCGGCATAGGCGCCGATGCGGTACCGGATGCGGCCATCTGCGCGCGCAGGGCCGGTGGCCTCGAACGAGGCTGCACCGAAGGATTGATTGCCCAGCTGCAGCTCGATGCGTCGGGCCGCCTGATGAGCGGGTTTGCGCGTGACATAGTTGATCACACCCCCGGGTTCGCCACCGCCGTACAGCGCACCGGCTGGACCCTTGAGCACTTCCACACGCTCGATGTTGAACAGTTGCGGCACCGAGAACCCGGCATACGGGTCGCCACGCAGGCCGTCGTACAGCACGTTTTCCTGGCGGAAGCCGCGCAAGGTCACACCGGCATAGCTGAAGAAGCTGATGCCACTGATGCTGCGATACAGATCGGTGATCTGCCGCGCAGCCTGGTCGTCGATCAACTCGCGCGGCAGCACCTGCACCGACTGCGGCACCAGTGCCAGCGGGGTATCGGTGCGCGTGGCAACAGCTGCGTCTTCGGACTTGTAGAGCGTCTGCGCACGGCCGATGACATCCACGCCATCCAGCTCGGTCACGGCTGGCGTGGTGGTGTGTTGAGCGAAGGCGGGCAGGGTGTGCAGAGCGAGCGCAGCGGCGAGCGCGGTGACAAGAAGCGTGGGGCGCATTGGTCACTAATGGGAATGGTTATCAAATGCATCTTAGCATGATGTGTTTGCTTGATCACGGAGGTGGCCGGGTGTGGGGCGCCCTGTTTGGTGGCAGATGCGCGCGCACCTGTGCGGATGCAGACATGCGACGCGAAGATGCGGAGCCCTGAAATGGAGGCATGAGTGCGCAGCTTCCCCTCTCCTGCCGGAATATTGTCCTGCTGCACGGGTGAGAAGGTGCCCGAAGGGCGGATGAGGGTACGTGCGAAGCCTCATGGGCGCGCACGCAGGGTCACATCACGCACTCTTCCAATCGTGCGTGATGGCCGTACCCTCACCCCACCCCCTCTCCCGAGGGGAGAGGCGCCTGAAGCGGCGATGCTGTTGACGTCTTCGTCCTGCTTCGCTGCACGCTGCGCAGCCGCGTTGCCGCCCGCTGTTACTGCGGATGCAATTGCAGCGTGTACCGCGTGGCAGTGGGCAAGAATGGTGTGGGTCTGCCATGCACCCAATCGTCGTGCCCTGCGCCCCAGAACGGCGAGAGCGGGTGGCCGCTCTGGCCGCCGGGCATGTGCACGATGCCGTCCTGCTCGTGGCCGGGCGAAACCACCATGCGCTCGGAGGCGCCAAAGCCCGGGCCTTGCACACGTGGCATGTCGCGGTCGCCCGGCAGTTGATCGGGCGGCATGCAGAGCCAGCGCTTGGCCAGGGCGGGCAGGGCACGCGCGATGGGGTGGCAGATGGCAGCGGTGTTGCGCTGGCCCCAGGTGTGCTGGCCGCGCGGTTCGCTTTGTGCGTCTTCTGCAATCACCTCTGACTGCGCACTGCGCGCAGCATCGTCGAGCAACTGGTCCCAGCTTGCGGCGGTGGGCGGTAACAGGTGGGCCGGGCGCTGTTGCAGCAACGGCCAAACGACGCCCTCCAGTTGCGCGCGACGCGGCGGCAGGAACTCCTCGCCAAGTGCGGCTTTTGCCGGGGCCAATAGGCCGGCTTCCACCGCTTCGATGGTCTTGTTGCGGAATTCGCGCACGATGCGATAGCTGGCCGAGCCAGTCGATGCGTGCCCGTCCCAGTCGCGCGTGGCATGTGCAATCTGTTGCAGTGCCGGGTCCTTGCTGTGCTCGACCACGCTACGCAGCAGTTGCCACCATCGCGTAAGCAGCACGGCGCGATCGTCGAGCTGGATGGCGAGCAGATCGCGTTCGTTGAAGCGCTGCTTTGCGAAAAGATCATCGCGAATCTGCTGGGCACGCGCGCCAAGGTCGTAACCTGCGTTGCCAAGCGTGGCCAGTTGCTGCGCATCGACGATACGGTTGTTGGCGGTCCAGAGCCGGTGCGACGGTGGATCGATCAACGCAGGCGCAGCATCGCTGCGCAGCGACCATGGCAGGCAGGTGCCCGACATCGGCGCTGCAGCCGGTTCTGCAGGTGCGCCGGATGCTGCCTCAGGGACGGGCGTCGATGTCGCCAGTTCGGCAATCCCGCTCGGGCCGCACCCGGCATTGCGGGCGGGGCGCGCGCCGATCAGCCGCCAGGCGATGCGCCCGCTGCGATCGGCAAGCAGCAGGTTCTGCGCCGGAATGCCGGAGCGGTCGGCCACCGCGAACGCCGCCTGCAGATCGCCCGCCGTGCTCATCTGCGCGAAGTCCAACCGGATCGCACCGGGCAACTGCGCCACCCAGCGCAATGCCAGCGCGCTGCCGTCGGCGTTGACGTGCAGCAGCGGTCCCCACGCCGCTTCGCGGACCTCGAACTGCACCGGCGCTGCGCCCGCCACGCGGATGGTTTCCACATGCCTGGTCAGTGCTTGCGGGTGACCCGGCGTGGGTGCAGGAATGCGCGCGAAATCCGCGGTGTCGATATAGCTGTTGGTAAATGCCCAAGCCACGTGCCCATTGCTGCCCACGACCACCGCCGGCAAACCCGGCAGGGTGAATCCGGTGACATCCACCTTGCCCTCGGGCGCATTGCTGTCTGCATAGCGCAGGCGTGCGCGGAACCAGATATTGGGCGCGCGCAGGCCCAGGTGCATGTCGTCGGCAACGATGGCGCGGCCGTCGGCGGTGAGGCTGCCGTCTACCGCGAAGTTGTTGCTGCCCGGTGTCGGCGTTTCCGCGTGGGGCGCGGCAGGCCGATGCGGTAGACGCCGTAGATCCAGCGTGGTCGCATCCGGCAAGCTGGCATCGCCCTGCGGCTCCCCGAACAACGGCGCGTCCCAACTGGAGCCCTGGTGGTCGAGCAGTGCCGCCAGCGCAGGCGGCACCACGGCACGGATGCGCGCGGCGGCCAGCTCGGTCTGGTTATCGCTGTCCTGCAGGTCCGCGTACATCGCAAGGCCGGTGAGGATGGAGTCGTCCAGCGTCCATGCGCGCGGTGTCTGGCGCAGCAGCAGATAGGGCCAGGGCCGTACGCGCAGTGCCGCCAGTCCTGCGTTGACGCCATCGGTATATGCTTGCAATGCAGCGTGCTGGCTGCCGGTGGCGATGTCCAGGCTGGCCTGCACGCGGGCACGCAGGCGATGCACGCGGTTGCGCTTGTCCAGGTCCACGGCCTTGGCGCCAAACAGCTCGGACAACTCGCCGGCCGGTGCGCGGCGCATCAGATCCATCTCGAAATAGCGTTCCTGCGCATGCACGTAGCCGAGCGCGCGCATCGCATCGAGCTGGTTTGCTGCATCGATGGTGACCACGCCCAGCCGGTCGCGCTGCACGCTGACCGGCGCAGCCAGGCCGCTGAGCGCGCTGTCGCCGTCCAACTGCGGCAGGCTGCCGCGCATCAACAGATACAGCCCCAGGCTGGCCGCCAGGACCAGCAACACGATTCCCAGCAGCAGCCGGCCCAGCCATTTACGCATTGTCGGTTCCTTGGACCCCGGTGAAGTGTGGCCGGCGGACATGACCGTGGCGGGTCCGGCCGCAAGCGCAACTGAAAGTGATTCCGATTAGATCATTGCCGGGCGGCTTAGGGCACCATGCGCGCATTGCGTCGCTGGAGCACACCATGAAAGGCCATCCCGAAGTCGTCGATTACCTCAAGCAGCTGCTGCGCGGCGAATTGGCGGCGCGCGATCAATATTTCCTGCATTCGCGCCGGTACGAGGATCAGGGTCTGATGGCGCTGTACGAGCGCATCAACCATGAAATGGAAGAGGAGACCGAGCACGCCGACGCGCTGCTGCGGCGCATCCTGTTCCTGGAAGGCGATCCGGACATGCGCCCGGCCGAATTCACCCCGGGCAAGACCGTGGTCGAAATGCTGGAACGCGACCTGGTGGTCGAGTACGAAGTGCGCGCTGCGCTCGCTGCCGGCATGAAGCTGTGCGAAGAACATGGCGACTATGTCAGCCGCGATGTGCTGCTCAAGCAGCTGCAGGACACCGAAGAAGATCATGCGTGGTGGCTGGAGCAGCAGCTTGGCCTGATCAAGCGCATTGGACTGGAGTTGTATCAGACCTCCAAGATCGACAAGGGTCACGTCGCCGGTTGAGCCGGCAACGCCGCTGCGCAGTCGCTTGGATGGCTGACGCAGCGTGAACCGGCTCGGCATGGAATACGCGTGCCTAGCCATTCCCACTATGCTCTGTGCGGCCTGCCTGCCACTCCTGCAGCTGGCTGCAGGATTCCGTTTTGTCGCGTTTTGCTGCAGAACGACCGCATGGCGCAATGCCGCGCTGTTCTGATCCGCCACCCACGCTTGCCGCATGCAGACATGCAATTGCCACGTGATGGGCGTGCAGCGCCCGACGGCCGTTTCAGCGGCGTTGCAGGCGATAGACAGCCGTCGATAACCCGGTGACGCCCTCATCGCGGAAGCGTGGTTCCTGATCGAGGATGTCGCGGTGTTCCAGCTGGTCTAACTGCCAGGCGGCATCGAAAAGTGCATGCACGTGCGTTGCGTCCACCGAGAACGGCGGGCCGGCCTTTTCAGCCTGCGGATATTCCAGGGTGATCAGCAGACCGCGGCAGTGTGTGGGCAACGGCGCGTAGACCGTTTGCAGGTAATGCTGGCGCAGTTCGGCCGGTAGCGCGACCAGTGCGGCGCGGTCGTAGACGGCCGTGCAGTCGGCCAGCGCGCTGGCGTCCAGCGCGAATGCATCGCCGCAGATGATCTCGATCGGGCCGGCGATGAAATGCTCGCCAGCAGCGCTGCTGTGACGCTGCGGTTGAAGGCCCGCCTCATCGAAGAACTGCGTCACCGCCAGCGGGGACAGCTCCACGCCAAGCACGCGATGGCCTTGCGCCGCCAGCCAATGCATATCCAGCGTCTTGCCGCACAGTGGCACCAGCACGCGCGCTTCCTTCGGCAGATCCAGTGCGTGCCAGTGCTTTTGCAGCAGCGGCAACACCTCTTGCTGATGAAAGCCGGTGTGTCCCAGCTGCCAACGTTCCAACCAGAAATTCGTGTCCATGCGTTGCCTTGTCAGTGGCTGTCCCCACTGTGGTCATGTGAGCGTGGGGCGTGGCGCGTTCTGAAGCGGTGCGCGGCGTTGGCTGTGCGTTTGCGACTGCATCTTTGCGCCTGGATGAGAATACTTGATGCCAGTGCATCAGCAGTTTTATTGCCTGCAATGCCCCAGGTGTGCGGACGCCTGGTTGCGTTGCACGGGAGCAGTAGGGGGGGCAACGTCCTGCAGCGGAGGCGTGGCGCGTTGAAGGAGGATAAATTCCTCCGCCAGGGCAGACTCCTGCGCGTGTTGGGCCGCCCCAGCAGCCTGAGGCGACCGTAGTCCCCACCGCGCCGCTGCGCGCCGGACGAGTGAATTGCCGTCTCCTACTGCACCTCCAACCCGTCCACCTTCTGCCGCGCCCCAGCAGCCTGAGGCGACCGCAGTCCCCACCGCGCCGCTGCGCGCCGGGCGACTGAATTGCCGTCTCCTACTGCACCTCCAACCCGTCCACCTTCTGCCGCGCCCCAGCAGCCTGAGGCGACCGCAGTCCCCACCGCGCCGCTGCGCGCCGGGCGAGTGAATTGCCGTCTCCTACTGCACCTCCAACCCGTCCACCTTCTGCCACCCACGTGGCAACAACGATCCACGGCTCGCACGCGCACCCACATACGTATCCAGGTCCTTGAACGACAGGCTCATGGTGCGTGCGCCGCTGCGCACCAGCAGCGTGTTGCCTGGTGCGACCGCCACCACGGCCACCACGCGTTCGGTGCCGAGCTTGGCCTTGGGGATCTCGATGATCTTGTTGCCTTTGCCCTTGTCCAGCTCGGGCACGTCGGTGGCCGGCACCGCCAGCAGATTGCCGGCACTGGTCACGGCGACGATGCGGTCGGTTTGCGGGTTGCTTACTTGGGCCGGCGTCAGCACATGCGAGCCGGTGGTGAGATTGAGCATTGCCTTGCCGGCCTTGTTGCGGCCGGTGAGGTTTTCGAAACGGGTGACGAAGCCGTAGCCGTGCGAGGATGCCAGCACGAAGCGGGTGGCGTTGTCGGCGCTGGCCATGACCTGGAACGCCGCGCCCGAGGCCGGCGAGAAACGTCCGGTCAACGGTTCGCCATTGCCACGCGCCGAGGGCAGGGTGTGCACGGCGGTGGAATAGGCGCGGCCATCCGAATCCAGGAACGCCACCTGATGCGTGCTGCGGCTGCGCACTGCCGCCAGCAGGCCATCGCCTTCGCGGTAGGACATGCCCGCAGGATCCACCTCGTGGCCCTTGGCTGCCCGCACCCAGCCCTTCTCTGATAGCACCACGGTCATCGGTTCGCTGGCCACCATTTCGGTTTCGTCGATGGCCTGCGCGGCGCCACGCTGCACCAGCGGCGAACGCCGCGCATCGCCGAACTTCTTGGCATCGGCAGTCAGTTCGTCCTTGATCAGCTTCTTCAGCTTGGTCTTGCTTTCCAGGATCGCCATGAGCTGCGCGCGTTCCTTGGCGAGTGCTTCCTGTTCGCCGCGGATCTTCATTTCCTCCAGGCGCGCCAGTTGGCGCAGCTTGGTTTCCAGAATGTATTCGGCCTGTTCTTCGCTCAGCGCGAAGCGCGAGATCAGCACCGGCTTGGGTTCGTCTTCGCTGCGGACGATGCGGATCACTTCGTCCAGGTTGAGGAAGGCGATCAACAAGCCTTCCAACAGGTGCAGGCGACGCTCGACCTTCTGCAGGCGATGGTTGAGGCGGCGGGTCACCGTATCGCTGCGGAAGCTCAGCCATTCGCTCAGCAGGTGCTTGAGGTTCTTGACCTGCGGGCGGCCATCCAGACCGATCACGTTGAGGTTGACGCGGTAGCTGCGCTCAAGATCGGTGGTGACGAACAGGTGGCCCATCAGCTGTTCGGCATCGACGCGATTGGAGCGCGGCACCAGCACCACCCGCACCGGGCTGGTGTGGTCGGACTCGTCGCGGATGTCTTCCAGCCATGGCAGCTTCTTGGCGCGCATCTGCTGGGCGATCTGCTCGATCACCTTGGACGGGGAGACCTGGTAGGGCAGCGCGTCGATGACGATGTTGGCGTGCTCTTTCTTGTAGGTGGCGCGCGCGCGTACGCTGCCGTGACCGGTTTCGTAGATGTTCCGCAGGTCCGCAGCCGGGGTGATGATCTCGGCGGTGGTCGGGTAATCCGGGCCCAGCACGTGCTCGCACAGGTCGGCGACGCTGGCATCGGGATCATCGAGTAGCCGCAGCAGCGCGCTGACGATCTCGTTGAGGTTGTGCGGCGGCACGTCGGTGGCCATGCCGACGGCAATGCCGGTGGTGCCGTTGAGCAGCAGGTGCGGCAGGCGTGCCGGCAACCAGGTGGGCTCTTCCAGGGTGCCGTCGAAGTTGGGCGCCCAATCGGTGGTGCCCTGGCCAAGCTCGCCCAGCAGCACTTCGGCGATCGGGGTCAGCTTGGACTCGGTGTAGCGCATCGCTGCAAACGACTTGGGGTCGTCGGTGGAGCCGAAGTTGCCCTGGCCTTCGATCAGCGGATAACGGTACGAGAACGGCTGCGCCATCAGTACCAGCGCCTCATAGCAGGCACTGTCGCCATGCGGGTGGTACTTACCAATCACATCGCCCACGGTACGCGCGGATTTCTTCGGCTTGGCGGCGGCGTTCAGGCCCAGCTCGCTCATCGCGTAGACGATGCGGCGCTGCACCGGCTTCAGGCCGTCACCCAGGAACGGCAGGGCGCGGTCGAGCACCACGTACATCGAGTAGTCGAGATAGGCGCGTTCGGCGTATTCGCGCAGCGGCAGCTGTTCAAAGCCGTGGAAGGTGGGGCGGGTCAGATCGGTCATGTAAAGCCAGGTCCTGCGTGAAGAGGAACCCGCGCCGGGGCGCGGGCTCGAAGAGCGCCGATTATCCGGATGCGGCGGGGGATGCCAAGCCGCGCGCATGCGGGCCGGCCAGATAACGGGTGGGCGGGGCGCCGAAATGGCGATGGAACACGCTGACGAAGGCGCTGGGGCTGCTGTAGCCAAGCTGGTCGGCAACCTGCGCCACCGCGTGGCCCTGGCTCAGCCGCCGCAGGCCTTCGGTCAGCCGTGCCTGCTGCCGCCACTGCGCAAAACTCAGGCCGGTCTCGTCGCGGAAATGCCGGCTCAGGCTGCGCGGCGACAATCCGCCCCAGTCGGCCCAGGCGTCGAGCGGGCGCGGGTCGGCGGGCGTATCGAGCAACTGGCGGGCGATCCGCAGCAGCCGGCGGTCGGCCGGCATCGGCAGGTGTAGGTGGTCGATCTGCACCTGGCATAGCTCGTCCAGCAGCACTGCGGCCAGGCGTTGCTGGGCGGCATCCAGCGGCTGATCCAGTGGCCAGTCGGCGGCCCGCATGATGGCCTCGCGGGCCAGCCCGGTCAGCCGGATCACCCCGCCTTGCGCAGGCAGGGCGGCGCAGGCATCCGGCCGCACAATCACGCCCCACCCGCGCATCGGCCCGGCCAGCTCCACGGTGTGCTGCTGCCCGGGCGGCATCCAGCCGGCGCAGCCCGGCGGCAGCGACAGGGCACCCTGTTCGGTATGTACGGTGAGCACGCCATGCTCCACATACATCAGCTGGCCGCGGACATGCGCGTGCCAGGCAGTTTCCGGCGCCCACACCTCGCGCAGCTCCGCCAGGAACGCGATCAGCACCGGCCCATCGGCCCTTTCGAAGCTGGCGCGTACGCCTGGCGGCAGGGCATCGATCTGGGTTGGCGGGTTTTCGATACTCATTGGCCGAATTGTATTACCGAGCCAGCGCACGCGCCGCGTAAGGTGGCGATCCTTGCGAGCGGTTTAATCCCTGGCGGGATAATTGCGTTGACAAATATATTTTTCGGAACAAAATGTGCGGCATGAATGTTTCGTCTTCCGCCACACCGTCGTTCGGCCTGTTGCTGCGTCAGGTGCGCGATGCGCTGATGCGCCAGCTCGATGCCGAGATGAAGGGCGAACTGCCCGATTTCGGTTTCAGCCACTACGTGGGCCTGAAGATCCTGGCGGTGCGCTCCCCGTGCACGGCCAACGAACTGGCGCTGGCGCTGGACCAGACCCCGAGCGCGGTGACCCGCCTGCTCGACAAGCTTGAAGCGCTGGGCGCGGTGCGGCGTGAGCCGCATGCGCAAGACCGGCGCGCGCTGCAGATCGTCATGACCGAGCAAGGCGTGGCGCTGTGGGAGCGGTTGCGCCTGCGCGGCGAACGCGCCATCGAGCACGGCCTGCGCGACCTGTCCGCGGCCGAGCGCGAACTTCTTACCTCACTTCTTATCCGTGTCCGCGATGCACTCAACTCATGAACGCTGCTAGTTCCCCGACCCAGATGCTGCGCCCGCGCTCGATGCGCCTGGCGCGGCCGCTCGTTATCACCGCCCTGGCATTGGCGTTGGCCGCCTGCGCCAGCAGCCGTGGGCTGAATCCGCAAGGCGCCGTGCTGGATCCGAGCACGCTGCATGCAGAGCGCACCCTGGCGCAGCAAACCACGTTGAGTCCGGCCGCGTGGCCGGCCAGCGATTGGTGGCGCGCGCTGGGCGATGCGCAGCTGGACGCGCTGATCGCCGAAGGCCTGCAGCACAGTCCCAGCCTCGCTGCGGCGGATGCGCGCCTGCATCAGGCGCAGGCGCGTATCGGCACTGCGCAGGCCGAGCGCGGCCCCAGCCTGTCGGCGTCCGGCGGCTACACCGGCCTGCAGCTACCTGAATCGATGGTCGGCGAAGAGCTCGGCGGCAGCTACGGCGGCAGCGCGCAGGTCGTGCTGGATTTCCGCTACGGCATCGATCTGTGGGGCGGCAAGCGCAGCGCGTGGGAAGCGGCGGTCGACCAGGCGCATGCGGCCGAAGTGGATGCGCAGGCGGCACGCTTGAATCTGTCGTCTGCGATTGCCGAAGGCTATGCACAGCTCGCGTACGCGTGGAGCCTGCACGACCTGGCCAACGACGAATTGAGCCGTGCGCAGAAGACCCTGGAGCTGACCCGGCAACGCCGCAGCGCCGGCATCGACAGCGAGTTGCAGGTGCGCCAGGCGCAAGCGCGCGTGCCGGCCGCGCAGCAGCAGCTGCAATCGGCGCAGCAGCAGATCGACGAAGCCCGCACCGCGCTGGCGGCCTTGGTCGGGCAGGGCCCGGATCGCGGTTTGGACATCGCCCGTCCCGTACTCGGCGCGGGCATCGCCACGCAGTTGCCGAGCATGCTGCCGGCCGACCTGCTGGGTCGTCGGCCTGACGTGGTGGCGGCACGCTGGCGCGTGGAGGCGGCCGACAAGGACATCGCAGTCGCCAAGACCCGCTTCTATCCCAGCCTCAACCTCACCGCGCTGGGCGGTGTGATCAACCCGGATGTCGGCAAGCTGCTGGAAAGCGGCTCGGTGTTCGGGCTGGTCGCGCCGGCGCTGAGCCTGCCGATCTTCGACGGCGGCAAGCTGCGCGCCAATCTGGCCGGCAGCGACGCGCAATACGAGCTGGCCGTGGCCGACTACAACCAGAAAGTGATCTCTGCGCTGCGCGAAGTGGCCGACCAGGTCACCGCCGTGCGTTCGCTGGAGCAACGCGCGCAGGCGCAGAACGATGCCGTGCAGACCGCCACGGCCGCCTTCGATCTGGCCCAGCAGCGTTACCGCGCCGGCATCGGCAGCTATCTGGAAGTGCTCAGCGTACAGGAGCAGTTGCTCCTCGCACGCCAACGCATGGCCGGGCTGCAGTCGCAACAACTTCTGGCCTCGGTGAGGTTGCAGCGTGCGCTGGGCGGCGGATTCACGCCGGAACCCGCACGCGACACCGCCCACGCCGCGCCCACTTCCGCACAACCGAATTCCTGAGACATCGACGATGAGCCAGACGACTTCAACTTCTCCTCAACCCGCACCGGCCGCGCCCAGCAAGCGCCGCGCTGCGCTGCGCATCGTGGCCATTGTGGTGATCCTGGCGATCATCGGTCTGGTGGTGTGGTACTTCCTGGTCGGCCGTTGGCACGAAGACACCGACGATGCGTATGTGCAGGGCAACCAGGTGCAGATCACCCCGATGGTGGGCGGTACCGTGGTCAGCATCGGCGCCGAAGACGGCATGCGTGTGGAGCGCGGCCAGTTGCTGGTGCAGCTGGATCCGGCCGACACCGAGGTCGCCTTGCAGCAGGCCGAAGCCAACCTGGCCAAGACCGTGCGTCAGGTGCGCGGTCTGTATCGCACCGTGGAAGGTGCGCAAGCGGAGTTGTCCGCTCGCGAAGTCACGCTGCGCAGTGCGCGCTCGGACTTCGCACGGCGTAAGAATCTGGCCGCCACCGGCGCGATCTCCAACGAAGAACTGGCGCATGCCCGCGACGAACTGGCCGCCGCCGAAGCGGCCGTAAGCGGCTCGCGCGAGAGCTTGGAGCGTAACCGAGCGTTGGTGGACGACAGCGCGGTGGCCAACCAGCCGGACGTGCAGACCGCCGCCGCACAACTGCGTCAGGCGTATTTGAATCATGCGCGCACCGGCGTGGTGGCGCCGGTGTCCGGCTATGTCGCACGGCGTTCGGCGCAGGTGGGTCAGCGCGTGCAGCCGGGCAGCGTGTTGATGGCGGTGGTGCCGCTGGAGCAGGTGTGGGTGGAAGCCAATTTCAAGGAAACCCAGCTCAAGCACATGCGCCTGGGCCAGGAGGTGGAACTGCATTCTGATCTGTACGGCGGCGGCGTGAGCTACACCGGCCGTATCCAGAGCCTGGGCCTGGGCACCGGCAGCGCCTTCTCGCTGTTGCCGGCGCAAAACGCCAGCGGTAACTGGATCAAGATCGTGCAGCGCGTGCCGGTGCGCATTGCAGTGGATTCCAAGCAGCTGGCCAGCAATCCGCTGCGGATTGGCCTGTCGATGAAGGTCGATGTGAACCTGCACGATCAGCAGGGCAGCGTGCTGCCGACCAAGGTCGCCAACGGCGCGGTGTTTTCCACCGACGTGTATGCGCAGCAGCTCAAGGCTGCCGACGCCGACATCCAACGCATCATCCAGGACAACCTGCCCTCGCAGGCTGCCAGCAAGGCGGGCTAAGCCACCATGTCTTCGCAAGCTCCCACCGCGCCCGGCGGCCCGGCGGCACCGGCGCCGGCCGCCGGATTTCGCCCGGCCAGCGTGGCGTTGTGCACCGTGGGCCTGGCCATGGCCTCGTTCATGCAGGTGCTGGACACCACCATCGCCAACGTCTCGCTGCCGACCATCGCCGGGAACCTCGGCGCCAGTTCGCAGCAGGCTACCTGGGTGATCACCTCGTTCGCCGTCAGCACTGCCATTGCGCTGCCGCTGACCGGTTGGTTGAGTCGCCGGTTTGGCGAAACCAAGTTGTTCGTGTGGTCCACGCTGGCGTTCACCATTGCCTCGCTGCTGTGCGGCCTGGCGCAGAGCATGGGGATGCTGGTGGTGGCGCGCGCGCTGCAAGGATTCGTTGCCGGCCCGATGTATCCCATCACCCAGAGTCTGCTGGTGTCGATCTATCCGCGCGAAAAACGCGGACAGGCGCTGGCGTTGCTGGCGATGATTACCGTGGTGGCCCCGATCGCCGGGCCGATTCTCGGCGGCTGGATCACCGACAACTACAGCTGGGAATGGATCTTCCTGATCAACGTGCCGCTGGGCGTGATCGCCAGCAGTATCGTGGGTTCGCAATTGCGGCATCGCCCCGAACAGCTCGAAAAGCCGCGCATGGACTACATCGGCCTGATCCTGCTGGTGGTTGGCGTGGGCGCCCTGCAGTTGGTGCTGGATCTGGGCAATGACGAGGACTGGTTCTCTTCCGACAAGATCGTGGTGCTGGCCTGCATCGCGGCAGTGGCGCTGGTGGTGTTCGTGATCTGGGAGTTGACCGACAAGGATCCCATCGTCGATCTCAAGCTGTTCCGGCATCGCAATTTCCGCGCCGGCACCTTGGCGATGGTGGTCGCATATGCCGCGTTCTTCAGCGTGAGCCTGCTGATCCCGCAATGGCTGCAGCGCGATATGGGTTACACCGCGATCTGGGCCGGCCTTGCGACTGCGCCGATCGGCATCCTGCCGGTGCTGATGACGCCATTCGTGGGTAAATACGCGCTGCGCTTCGACCTGCGCATGCTGGCGACCATCGCCTTTATCTTCATGTCCTTCACCAGCTTCTTCCGCTCCAATTTCAACCTGCAGGTGGACTTCGGCCATGTGGCCACGATCCAGTTGGTGATGGGCGTAGGCGTGGCATTGTTCTTCATGCCGGTGTTGCAGATCCTGTTGTCGGATCTGGATGGCCGCGAGATCGCGGCGGGTTCGGGCCTGGCCACATTCCTGCGCACGCTGGGCGGGAGTTTCGCCGCGTCGTTGACGACCTACCTGTGGGCACGCCGTACCCAGGTGCACCACGCGCACATTACCGAGCACATTTCGGTGTACACGCCCGGCATGCAGGAGCAGGTGACCGCGATGGGGCAGGGCGACCTGCAACGCGGCGCGGCATCGCTCAATAACATGATCAACCACCAGGCTTCGCAGATGGGCTTCAACGACATCTTCTATCTGCTTGGATGGACCTTCCTGGCGATCATCTTCTTCCTGTGGCTGGCAAAGCCGCCGTTCGGTGCCGGCGCCGGGAGCGCGGCAGCAGCAGGGGGGCACTGAGCCCTTCTGTCCAGAGCGTTACAGCATCGTCGGCGGTGTCTGTGGTGCACAACGGCAAGCCGCTATTTCGCGTCGTCGATGGGCTTGCCGATCTGGACACCACACAGCCAGCGACGCCGGAGCAGCTCTTTGCCGCGTTCTCGGTGGGCAAGCGGTTCGTTTGGCGTCGGTGCCATCTCGAAAAACACGCATCGCCTTTCCGCTGCACT
Organism: Xanthomonas sp. NCPPB 1062; assembly: GCF_041481705.2. Classification (NCBI taxonomy): domain Bacteria; kingdom Pseudomonadati; phylum Pseudomonadota; class Gammaproteobacteria; order Lysobacterales; family Lysobacteraceae; genus Xanthomonas; species Xanthomonas sp. NCPPB 1062. Next base: position 1,635,891 of record NZ_CM192987.1, read on the forward strand.
CGCCGGCTGATGGCGACATGCGGGCATTTGCCCATGCGCTACGCACCGAAAACGCCGGTGCTGCAGACCAGCTTAGGGCGGGGCGTCAACACGGCCGGATCCACCATTGGTTGGCAGCGTGAGGGCGGCTCTCATGCGCGCACGATGGGCCGCTTGCGCAGGTAAGGTGCCAGGCGATCTCGCAGGGGTTGGGGTAGCATGCGTCGCTGCCGCTAGCGCGGTCCTGTTTTTTCCGCGAGGGCCACGCGCGGCGTCGTGCGCGGGCATGCCGCCTGCGTTTTTCATCACACAAGGAAGCTTCGATGATGTTTCGATCCTCATGCCGTCGCGTCTGTGCGACGACATTGCTCATTCCACTCCTTGGCATCGCTGCCGTTGCGCAGACGCAGGCCGCGGCCGCACGTCCGGAGGTGGCCAAGCAAGCCAAGGCGTATAGCTCCAGCGATGGCGTCAAGGTGTCGACCTTGCGTTACGGCCCGCGCGAAAAGAATCAGGCGCTGATGCAGGTGACCGGTGCCGACAGCGAGATCGACGACAAGATCCTGCTGGCAACGACGGCCGCCACGCAAAAGGACACCCGCTACACGGTTCAGCTGAAAGGCCGTCCGTATGTGCTGCTGATCCTCGACGAAGGTGGTGGCGAGTTGTACCTGCCAGGTGCGGCGAAGCCGGCGCGCGTCGGCTATGACGCCGGTGTGTCGGAGCAGATCAATCCCGAGCATTATCTGACCGATTATCTTGAGCAGATGGCCGGCAGCAAGTAAGCCACGCGACGCGCTGCAGGCCAGCGTGGCCAGGTCTGCAGCGCGGTCTGGTTTCAAAACGCGGCAATGTTGCCGCTTCGTACGGTGCAGTTGCACGCAAGGGGTTTGCGATCATGGCAGGGACGTCGTTCGTTGGATCATTGCGGTGCATAACGGTGCTTCTCGCACCGGTGCTTGCCTTGCCTGCCTTGGCCGAACCCACATTGCAGTGCCCGGCCGCGTTGCACATCACCGATGGCACCTTGCAGAGCCCGGACCTGCCGGTGGGCGCGCAGCTCGGCGTCGACCCGCACCAGGCGCTGCGGTTAGCGTCGATTGGCGTGTATTCGGGCCACCCCCGCGAGCGTGCCGCACTGGTGCCGCGCAACGCGGAAGCAGCGCAGCCGCGTGGCGTGGCGCACTGGGTCTGGCGTTTCGATGATGCAGACCCGCACGGCACCTATGTGGTTTGCGCGTACGGTGAGGCAGTGCAGGTGTCCCTGCGCATCAGCGATGACGCACGCACCTGCACAGGCACCTTGCGCAGCGACCCCATGCCCGCAGCCGAGCGGAGCGCATCCTTCGACTGCCAGTAGCGCGCCCGACCCGATGGCCGAGCAGGCGGCAGCGCACTGTCGATCAGCGCAGCGCGCTGCCCAGCCCAGGGGATCGCCCAAACGCAAAAAACCCCGCCGAAGCGAGGTTTTTTACGATCTACCGTGAGTCGTGGTGCCCAGGAGAGGACTCGAACCTCCACGAAGTTGCTCCCGCTAGCACCTGAAGCTAGTGCGTCTACCAATTCCGCCACCTGGGCGACTCAGGGGGCGAATTGTGCAAGCTGCGCGCGAGGCTGTCAACGCACCCGGCACATTTTTTTCGTCGCCCGTACGCAGTATGGCAACCGAACCGGCCTGATGGTGGCGCACGCACGGGTTAGTGCATGCGCCACATGCGCTCACGGCAACTGTGCCGCCTGCAGCGTGACCTGGGCAGTTTGCACCGGCTCGCTCGCCGAGCGCGCCAGTTGCACGCGGTACGTGCCTGCGGCGATCGTCCAGCGACGTGCCTGGGCATCGAAGTCGGCCAGGGTCCTGGGCTCTGCCACCACCTGCACGCTGCGTTTTTCGCCGGGCTTTAGCGTGAGCTTCTGCCAGCCGATCAGGCGCAGCGGGGTGGCGTGGCCGTCGGGCAGGGTGACGTAGAGCTGCGGCACGGCGGCGCCTTCGCGCGAGCCGGTGTTTTCCACCTCGAATCTGGCGGTGAGCTGGCTGCCGCTTGCCTCCACCTGCAGCCCGCCCATGCGGAACTGCGTGTACGACAGGCCGTGGCCGAATGGGTAGCGTGGTGTCAGCTTGCGCGCGGCGAACCACTTGTAACCGACGTTGGCGCCTTCGATGGCGTAGTCGATGGTGTCTTCGCCCGGCTTGGCCGGCTTGAAGCCCAGCCCCGGAATCGACGGGCGCGGCAGCTGCGATTCGTCCACCGGCCAGGTCACCGGCAGGTGGCCGGAGGGATTCACCGCGCCGGTCAGCAGGTTGGCGATCGCCTCACCGCCACCGATGCCCGGATACCACGCCTGCAGCACCGCCGGCACGCGCTCGGCCCACGGCATGCGCACCGGTCCGTTGGTTTCCAGTACCACGGTGGTCTTGGGGTTTGCTTTGGCCACCGCTTCGATCAACGCGTCCTGGTTGTCGGGCAAGCGCATATCCGGCAAGTCCACCGATTCGGCCGCCCACTGGGTGGCGAACACGATCGCCACATCGGCCGCCTTGGCGGCGCGTGCGGCAGCGGCGCGGTCGATGCCGTCTACATAATCGATCTGCGCGTTCGGCAATGCCGCGCGCAGCGCCTGCAGCGGCGAAGACGGGTGGATGATCACCGGGCCGGGCCAGGTGGTCGGGGTGATGCCGGGCACCGCGTTGCCGCCGTTGATGGTGTAGTCCACGCGCGAGGAGCCGCCGCCGGACATCACGCCCTTGTCGGCGTAGCCACCGATCACGGCAATGCGGCGCACGTCGTTGGATAACGGCAATGTGGCTTGCTCGTTACGCAGCAAGACGCTGCCTTCTTCGGCCACTTGCTGCGCAGCCAACAGACCGGCCTTGCCGTCGATGGGTTGGCGCTGGGTCGGGTAATCGAAGGCGCCATGCGCGAACAGGCTGCGCAACACGCGCTTGACCATGTCGTCGAAGCGCGCGCGCGGCACCACGCCGGCAGACACCGCCATGCGCAGCGGCGTATCGAAAAACACCGCCGCGTCGAACACTTCGCCAGCCGACTGTTGATCCAGCCCGGCCAACGCCGCCTTGGAGCCGCTATGCACGCCGCCCCAATCGGACATCACATAACCGGGGTATTTCCATTCCTGCTTGAGCACCTGGTTGAGCAGGTAATCGTGCTCGCAACCATAGATGCCGTTGATCTTGTTGTACGAACACATCACCGAGGCCGGGTCGCCGATCTTCAGCGCAATCTCGAAGGCCAGCAGGTCCGATTCGTGCATCGCCTGCTCGCCGATCTGCGCGCTATGAAAGTTGCGCCTTGTTTCCATATCGTTGAGTGCGAAGTGCTTCATCGTGGACAGCACATGCTCGCTTTGCACGCCGCGAATCGATTCGCCGACCATGGTGCCGGCCAGCAACGGGTCTTCACCGGCGTATTCGAAGTTGCGCCCATTACGCGGGTCGCGCTGCAGATTGACGCTGCCGGCGAGCAACACGTTGAAGCCTTGCTGCCAGGATTCGCGCCCCATGGTCTTGCCGCCGGTATACGCCAGTTGCCTGTTCCAGCTCGATGCGGTCGACGGTCCGGATGGCATCGCGGTGGCGTAGTCGCCCTTGCGGATGCCGCCGGGGTTGGTCACGCCCACGCCGGCATCGGCCAGTTGCTGGGCGGGAATGCCCAGGCGCGCAATGCCGGGAACGTAGCCGGCCGAACCGAGCGCGCCTTCGGGCTTGGGAATCTTGTCGGTGCCCAGGCCGAAATAGCTGCGCAGCATCTGGAATTTTTCATCCTCGCTCATCTGCGCCAGCAGGCGGTCGGCGCGCTGGTCCGGGGTCAATGCAGTGTCCATCCACGGCTGCGAAGAGGGCGCGCCTTGCGCAACTGCCAGCGGCGCGGTCAGGGCGATGCCCAAGCCCATCACGACCGCCAGGACCAGGGGGCGCGGAGGGTATTTGCGGACTGTAAACGGTTTCATATCGAGCTGTGGCACGGAATATCCTTGTGGTGCTGGGTCAAAACATATGAGAGGGGCACTAAGTGCCCACGTCTGGAAGGCGCGGTGATGCCGCGCCGACGCGTGCAGAATCGGCAGGCGGCTAGAAGTCGGTCTGCGCGGTGCGGAGTACCGGGTAGAGCTGGTAGCGCTCATCCCAGGATGCGTGGCGCTTGGCAAAAAATTCCAGCCGCGCCTGCGGGTTGTTGGAAAAGTCCGGATCGCTGGCGATGCGCTGTTCGAACTGCGCCTTCAACGCGGCATCGTTGGCGAGCATGTCGCGCGCCACCTCTTCGGCGACGTAGGCTTCCATGTATTCCTTGCGCTCGAACGCGGTATTGAAAAAGCCCCACTGCAGCAGCGAATCCGGCGCCTGCGGTTCCAGGATCGCCATCACCAGGCGCGCCTTGGGTTGGGCGATCGGCACGAACAACGAGCCGGCCGGCACGCTGCGGGTTTCATTGCGCCACTGCCCGCTGAGTTCCACTGTCTGGTGGCTTTCGTTGGAGCGTGCTGCAAACTTGACCGCGTCGGCGCGGAAGGTTTGCACCGGCCGCTGCGCCGCAGTGCCGATGGTCGTGAATTGGATGCCATGCAGGCGCAGTTTTTCGCCCACCAGGGCGGCTTGCGCAGCCGGGACCAGGTAGCCGCCGCGTGGCGCGTCCACCACCACATCGGGCTTGATCTGGTCGCGCAGTGGCACCTTCCAGACTTGCGGCTTGCTTTCGTCGTAGTGCGTCATCAGTGCCCCGGAAATCGGCGACGGTGTGCGCGTATACGCATAGCCACGAAACGCAACGGTGCGTGCGTCTGGGCCCGCAGCGAAGCTCAACGGTTCGGTCGTGCCGGCCAAACGCGTGGCGCGCTGATCGGCAGCCAATGCATCGGCGCGCCACTGCGTGCCATGGCGTGCGGCCTGCTGCAACACCGAGACGATGGCATTGCGGGTGATCCGCACACGGGTGGGGTAATCCTTCCACGAATGCGTTTCCACCAGCATGCCGAAGCGGTTGCGTAGCAGGAAATAGCCGTGCGAAAAGCGTGGCGGCGACACATCATCGGCAAAGCCGGAACTGGGGTCGTCTTCGTGCACGAAGGACGGGTAGTACGGCAGCGGCAACGAGCCCTGTTTTTTCAGATCGGCGAGCACTGCGTCGCGCCAGCGTGTGCCATCGCGCTGCAAGCCCGCATCGCCGGCATGCACCGGTTCCACCTGCACCGAGACGTCGTGCTCGAACTTGGCGCCGTCGGTGACGTGCAGGTCTACATACATCAACGGGTCCCATTGCTGCACCAGTTGCAGCATGGCCTGCATTTCCGGCGCGTCGGCCTTGACGTAATCGCGGTTGAGATTGAGGTTCTGCGCGGTGGTGCGCCAGCCCATCTGTTCGGGACCGCGCTGGTTGGGGCGGTTCCAGGCACCGAAGCGCTCATGCCCATCGACGTTGAATACCGGCACGAACACCCACACCAGCTTGTCCAGCACGCCATGGCCGGCCTTGCCATCGAGCAACTCGCGCAGGGCCAGAAAGCCCGCATCCTTGCCATCGATCTCGCCGGCATGGATGCCGCCCTGGACCAAAACCACCGGCAGCTTGCGTTGCGCGGCCGATTGCGCGTCGAGTGCGCCACTGGTGGAGACGATCAAGGCCTTCATCGGCCTGCCCTCGGGCGTGGTGCCGAACTGGATGCAACGCACCGCCTGCGGGTAGCGCTGCGCAAACGCATCGCACAGTGCAATGACTTCGTCGTAGCGGCCGGTCTGGATGAAACCGCTGCGCTCTGCCTGGGTGGTCAGCGGCGCGGCAGCCAGCGCGGCGGGGGCGGAAGTCAGCAGCAACAGGCTCAGGGCAAGGCGAGTGAAGCGGGGCATCCAGCGGTCCAGTGTTCCAGGAAAACGTTTGCAATGTAGCCGAGCCGGCGTGCAAGGCCAATCTGCACTGCGTCATGGTCTTGCTGTGATCGGTGCCAAGCGTGGGTTTCACCCGGACACGCTGCGGCTTTCCCTTGATCGGGCGAGCAACATTCGAGGAGGCGCAGGCTACGCGGCTGCCGTGCAACGCTTGGCGCCATGGCGTTGTCGGCCAACCTGGACGACACCGATCACGCTGGGCGAGGTCCGCCAGCTGCGTCCGCTGAGCTCCTGCGTCCGACATGTTCGGGCGGGCAATGGCGGCCGGCGGGCGGGCGCCGGTACGATAGGGCCTGTTTTCAGCACGACCGGACTGCCTTTGACCACCTCCATCTCGCCAGGCGCTTCTGCCGGGGCGCGGCTGCCGCGCCAGATTCCTTTCATCATCGGCAACGAGGCCTGCGAGCGTTTCAGCTTCTACGGCATGCGCAACATCCTGGTGCAGTTCCTGATCACCTCGCTGTTGCTGCAGGAAATCAGCGGGCCAGGGCGCGAAGCCGAGGCCAAGCACATCCTGCACAGTTTCATGATCGGGGTGTATTTCTTCCCGTTGCTGGGCGGTTGGCTGGCCGACCGCTTTTTCGGCAAGTACAACACCATCCTGTGGTTCAGCCTGGTGTATTGCGCCGGGCATGCCTGCCTTGCGCTGTTTGAGGGCAGCCGCGACGGATTTTTTCTGGGTCTGGGCCTGATCGCGCTGGGCGCAGGTGGCATCAAGCCGCTGGTGGCCTCGTTCATGGGCGACCAGTTCGACCAGTCCAACAAGCACTTGGCCAAGGTGGTGTTCGACGCCTTCTACTGGATCATCAACTTCGGCTCGCTGTTCGCCTCGCTGCTGATTCCGCTGGCGCTGAAGAATCTTGGCCCGGCCTGGGCATTCGGCATTCCAGGGATCCTGATGTTCGTGGCCACGCTGGTGTTCTGGCTGGGGCGCAAGCGCTATGTCTTGGTGCCGCTGCCGCCGAAGGACCCGCATGGGTTCGGCGCGGTGGTGCGCACTGCGTTATTGACGTACGCGCCCGGGCAGGGGCGTCCGGGCTTGATGCTGGCGGTCGTCTCGGTGTTGCTGGCGCTGGCCGGCTTCGCGCTGGTCGAGCAATTGGGCATCGTCGTGTGCCTGTGCATTGCGCTGGTGTTGTTGCTGGCCGGGATCGGCGGCGGGACCTGGTGGCAGCTAGAACGTGCGCGTGGCACCCATCCGGATGTTGCGGTGGAAGGCGTGCGTGCGCTGTTGCGGGTGTTGGTGATCTTTGCGCTGGTGACGCCGTTCTTTTCGTTGTTCGACCAGAAGGCCTCGACCTGGGTGCTGCAGGGGCGCGAAATGACCATGCCAGCCTGGTTCACCGCTTCCCAGATGCAGGCGCTCAATCCGCTGCTGGTGATGCTGCTGATCCCCTTCAACAACCTGGTGCTGTACCCGCTGTTGCGCCGTGGTGGCTGGGAGCCGACCCCCTTGCGCCGCATGACCAGCGGCATCGCCTTCAGTGGCGTGGCTTGGGTGGCGGTAGGCGCGATCCAGATGGTGATGGACGGTGGCGAGCCGATGCACATCGCCTGGCAGATCCTGCCGTACGCACTGCTCACCTTCGGCGAGGTGCTGGTGTCGGCCACCGGCATCGAGTTCGCCTACAGCCAGGCGCCGACGTCGATGAAGGGCGTGGTGATGAGTTTCTGGTATCTCACTACCACCGTCGGCAATCTATGGGTGCTGCTGTCCAACGTGGCGGTGCGCAATGCGACGGTGACTGCGCATATCGCCGATACTGGGCTCAGTGAAGCGGCCTTCTTGATGTTCTTCTTCGCGGCCTTCGCGTTCCTGGCGGCACTTGCCTTCGGCTTGTACGCACGCCGGTATCGCATGGTCGACAATTACCGTACTGCCTGAGGTCTGCATGATTACCCTGATCCTGATCGCCATCACCGGCATCGTCTCGTGGATGGCGTTCAACAATCGCAAGTTGAGCGACCGGCTGATCCTGTGGCCGCCGGCGGTAGACAAGCACAAGCAATACGATCGCCTGGTGACCTATGGCTTCATCCACGCCGATCTGGGGCACCTGATCTTCAACATGATCACGCTGTTCTTCTTCGGCCGGGTGATCGAGAACGTGATGGCCCAGCTCACCGGCAGCGTGCTGACCTATCCGCTGTTCTATCTGGCCGCACTGGTGGTCTCGATCCTGCCCAGCTACCTGAAGAACCAGAAGAATCCGAATTACCTCAGCCTGGGCGCATCCGGTGCGGTGTCGGCTGTGCTGTTTGCCTTCATCCTACTGCAACCGTGGACGATCATCCTGGTGCTGTTCATTCCGGCCCCGGCGATTCTCTACGCGGTGTTCTATGTGGGCTACAGCCTGTGGATGGACCGCCGCGGCGGCGATCGCATCAACCACAGCGCGCATCTGGCTGGCGCTGCGTTCGGCGTGATGTTCATGCTGATCATGGAACCGCGCGTGTGGCAGGTGTTCCTGGAGCAGCTGTCCAACCCGCGCTTCGGCTGAGCGCGGCCGGCGATGGTGACGCTCGCCCAAGCTCAACGCGCTGGACGCTGCCGCGGTTAGAAAGTGAACTTTTGTGCGCGGCCAGCGTGTCCCTTCTGCAGGCCGAACGCGTGGTTGCCAGCTAGCGCGATGGGATGCCCGACGACTGCCGGCGTGTACGGACCGGAGCGTTTTAGGAAGCGGGTGAAAAGCCGCCCCGATACGGCCGAGCCATGTCAGACCCGCGCGATGGCACGGTCGCGACAGACGTGTTGGATGGGATCAACGACTGCACAGCGGATGAGACCGCTGCGCAGCGATGCGCCAGCTCAGGCTGCGTTGCGTTCCTGATCGGCGCTGGATGCCACGCCGTAGGCCTGCTGCAGGCGCTCGTACACCGTATCGTTGAGCTGCGTGAAATCCGGATTGTGGGTGTCGCCCTTGAGAGCGAACTGGAACAAGCCCTCCAGCAACGAGCTGTCGCTGTCTGCGCTGTGTCCTGCCGAATCGTTGTTCATGCGGTGGCTCCCTCGTAGGTAAGGCGAAGACGTCGCTGCTTCCGCACACCGGTTGCCGCGATTGCCTTCGGGTCAGCTATCGGCGCTCCCCGGGCGAACTTGAGGGCGCGTTGCGCAAGCTGCGCAGCCGATCACACCATCGATTCACTTTCACGCAGGCGCGGCATCGCGCTGGTCACACTGCGCCTTACTTCTTGCTGGCGCAGAACTTGAGAGAGGCGTCGACAGTGCACGCAGAACACGATCCGGACCGGCAGCGTTTCAACATAGACACCGATGGACATCACGCCGAGCTGGCCTATCGGCGCGAGGGTGAGATCATGACCATCACGCACACGCAGGTGCCGGACGCGATCAGCGGACACGGCGTTGCCGCGGCATTGGTCGAGGACGCTTTGACATTCGCACGGCAGCACGGTTTGAAGGTGATTCCGGCGTGCAGCTATGCCGATGCATATCTGCGGCGACATCCGCAGTATCACGATCTGCTGGCCTGACCAGCAGCGGTTCTTTTCGTAACACGATGCATATCAGGGGAGCGGGTGGTAATGGGGCGGTTGCTTGGATTCAAGGCAGTGCAGGGCTTGCTGGTGCTGGCCGTGTTGGCAGGGTGTACGCAGCGCGCACCGACAACGGCAGAGCCAAGTGCGCCAGCAGCCGATGCGGCGCCCGCGGCGGCGCCGCCTGCAGAGCCGATTGTCGTACAGAGCGGTCCGCTGGAAGATGTGATCGAACATGCACCGGCCTACATGGTGGGCATCAGCTATCCGCGCGGGCTGGATGCATATCCGGAACTCACTGCGCTCATTCGCGGCTATGCGCAGGATGCGCGTGCCGAACTGATGCAGGCGGTCTCCGGCCTGGGCAACGACAAGCCGCCGGCGCCGTATGAGCTGTCGTTGGCATTCGAAACCGTGTTGCAAACCCCGGACCTGATCGTGATTTCCGCCGACGGCAGCAGGTACACCGGCGGTGCGCATGGCGAGCCGCTGGTGGCGCGCTTCGTCTGGTTGGTCAAGGAGCGCAAGCAATTGACCGCACAAGCGCTGATTCCGGATCCGGCAGGCTGGGAAAAGATCGGCCGGGAGGTCGCGGCGCAATTGCATGCAGCAGCGACCCAGCGTGTCCAGCAAGATCGCGTGCCGATAGAAGAGCAGGCTGAGCAGGTGGCTTCGGCCGATCGCATGATTGCCGAAGGCACCGCCGCGCAGGCGGAGAATTTTGCACAGTTCGTACCGGTATTGAATGCAAATGGGCAGATCACTGCCGTGCGCTTTGTATTTGCGCCCTATCAGGTTGGTCCCTACTCGGATGGCACGCAGATGGCAGAGGTCGCTGCCTCCACATTATTGCCTTCGGTCGCACCGGAATATGTACATCTCTTCGCGCGCTGAGGTGTCGCATCGCGCATGATGTGATTGAATGGCCCGGCCATTCAGCAACGTACTTCAACGGGTGATATGAGTAGTTTCGATCCAACCGCAAGTCGCGTGGACCACACCTGCGTGCGTTATCCGGCGTTCCCGCGGGAGCCGGCAATATTGGTGAGACTGATCAAGCATCTCTACAAGCGCCTGCATACGCTCGGGTGCGTGCGACTCAAGCCTTATGGCCTCAGTCCGCCGGAATACGAGATCTTGATGATGCTCTATGGCACACCGGAGCAATCGATCACTCCGACCGAGGTGGCCGAAGCCGCCAGCGAAAAGCCGGCCAACATCACCCGGCTGACCGATCAACTGTGCGAGAAAGGCCTGATCTCGCGCACCAGCAGCCCCGAGGATCGGCGCAAGATCGTACTGACGCTGCAGCCCGCAGGCTCGGCCTTGATCGAAAGCCTGTTGCCCGATGCCTGCACGCTGTTGCATGCAGAGACCGCCAGCATGAGCGAGGCCGAGCAGTTGCGTCTGGAGAAGCTGCTGAAAAAGCTGCTGGATGGCGTGGACGCGGTCGAACTCTAAGCACTGCGCGTTGCGCGTTGCGCGTGCGATAAGGCGTTGCAAACCCAGCCAGCAAAAGGCCGCCCTGATCGCTCAGGGCGGCGTGTCGGCTCATCGGTCCTCAAACAAGCACTTGCCGATACCATCGCGAGCAGCTGGATGTCGCGTCTGGTGTGCGAGATCGGCATGCCCGCAGGGGACATGCCGATCCTGTTGCCAAGCACGCGGCCCGATGATCGCGCGCAGGTCGTGCAGCCGATCTACGGCTTGGACTGCGGCGATTCCGGAGTGGCACCATCGCCGCCTTGCGCGCTGAGACCGCGCTTTTCGAGCAGCGGCTCGATCTGCGGCGCATGCCCGGCAAAGTTCTGGAACAGCTCCATCGCATCCACGCTACCGCCGCGCGAAAGCAGGGTCTTGCGGAAACGATCGCCATTGGCGCGGCTCAGGCCACCGTGCTGCTTGAACCACTGCTGGGTGTTGGCGTCCAGCACTTCCGACCAGATGTAGGCGTAGTAGCCTGCCGCGTAACCGCCCATGATGTGGCTGAAATACGGGGTCTTGTAGCGCGGCGGCACCGGCGCGTAGGCAATGCCGTCCTGCTGCAGCGCCTTGGCTTCGAATGCCATCACGCCGGCGGCGTCCGGTACCTGGCTGGCGCTGACCTGGTGCCAGTTCTGATCCAGCATCGCCGCACCCAGGTATTCGGTGGTGGCAAAGCCCTGGTTGAACTTGGATGCGGCAATCACCTTGTCCAGCAATGCCTGCGGCATCGGGGTGCCGTTCTGGTAATGCTTGGCGTAGTTCTTCAGGATGGATGGTTCGTCGGCCCACATTTCGTTGACCTGCGAGGGGAACTCGACGAAGTCGCGCGGCACGCTGGTGCCGGAGAAATACGGGTATTTGACGTCGGAGAACATGCCGTGCAGCGCATGCCCGAACTCATGGAACATGGTGGTCACTTCATCCCAGGTCAGCAGCGTCGGCTGGCCGGCCGGCGGCTTGGGAATGTTGAGGTGATTGGCCACCACCGGCTTGAAGCCGGTCAGCTCCGACTGCGACACATAGGAGTTCATCCATGCGCCACCGCGCTTGGATTCGCGCGCATACATGTCGGCAATGAAGATCGCCAGCTGCTTGCCGTCGGCGTCGAACACGTCGTAGACGGTGATGTCGTCGCGGTAGGTCGGCAGGTCGGTGCGCTGTTTGAAAGTCAGGCCATATTCCTGAGTGGCCGCATAGAACACGCCGTTTTCCAGCACGTTCTTCAGTTCGAAGTACGGCTTGAGCTGGGATTCGTCGAAATTGTACTTGGCCTGGCGCACCTTCTCGCTGTAGTAGGCCCAATCCCAGGCTTCCAGCTTGAACGTCGGCTTGCGCGCGGCCTTTTGTTCCTTGTCGATCATGGCCTGCAGATCGGCGGCTTCGCGCTTGGCATTGGCCACCGCGGCCGGCGCCAGTTTGCCCAGCATCGCGTTGACCGCTTCGGGCGTCTTGGCGGTCTGGTTTTCCAGCGAGTAGGCGGCATAGGTGGGGAAGCCCAGCAGCTTGGCCTTGTCGGCGCGCAGCTTCATGATGCGCGACACCAGCGCGGTGTTGTCGTACTGGCCGCCGTGGCTGCCGCGCGACACCGAGGCGTCGTAGATCCTCTTGCGCAGCTCGCGATTCTTCAGCTGGGTCAGCGGCGGCTGGCCGGTGGTGTTGAGCAAGGCGATGACGTACTTGCCATCGAGCTTGCGCGCCTTGGCCGCTTCGGCGGCGGCGGCAATCTGCTCCTGCGACAAACCGTCCAGCTGCTTGACGTCGTCCACGACCACAGCGGCAGCATTCACTTCGGCCAGCACGTTCTGGCTGAAGGTGGTGCCCAGGTTGGCCAGCTCGGCATTCATGGCCTTGAGCGTGGTCTTGTCGGCGTCGGAGAGCTTGGCGCCGTCGCGCACGAAGTCGCTGTAGTACTTCTCGACCAGGCGCACGCCTTGCGCATCCAGCCCCAGCGTGGCGCGTTGGTCGTACAAGGTCTGGATGCGTGCGAACAGCTTGCCGTTGAGCGAAATCGCATCGCGGTGCGCTGCGAACTTCGCCGAATAGTCGGCCTGCAACTTCTTGCGTGCGTCGTTGGTGTCTGCGCCCACCAGATTGAAGAACACCGTGGTGGCGCGGTCGAGCGTGGCGCCGCTCTTTTCCAGCGCGATGATGGTGTTGTCGAAGCTGGGCTTGGCTTTCTGGTTGGCGATTTTTTCCACTTCCTTCAACTGTTCGGCCATGCCGGCATCGAAGGCAGGTGCGAAATCGCTGTCCTTAATTTTGTCGAACTGCGGGTAATGCAGCGGCAGCGTGCTGTCGGCAAAAAAGGGATTGGCTTGGGTGGCGGCCTGCGTGGCAGCGGGGGCGGCGATGCTGTAGGACGGCATGGCAAGTCCCAGGGAGGCGGCCAGGGCAAAAGCGAGACGGGTGGTCAAGAGAGTTGCTCCAAAGTGCGAACCGCCGAGGCTAACCCAGCCCGTCGGGACAGGCGTGTGACAAAAGGCATGGCTGCCAAGCCAAGGTGACGCGATCAGGCGGGCACAACCGTTGCTCGCCCTGCAATCGCGCGAGTCGATGCAAGCTGGGCCTGTACCGCCGCCGACAGTGTGCCCGTCGCACTTTGTGGCAGTACGAGCTAGCGGTCTTCGGGCGACCTCGGCGAGCTGCCGGGGCGTCTGCTTGACGATCCCGGCGTGTCGCGCGGCAGGCGATCTGCCGCACGACTGCCCTTCGCAATCTTTCCCCGCCGCATGGCCGTCGTGCAGGCGGCTACGGTACGCTGCCCGTCTCGCACACTGCAGGGCAACCATGAGCGACATCTCCACCTTCGCCTTCACCGACCTGGAAGGTCGCACCCAGTCGATGCGCGATTACGCCGGCAACGTCCTGCTGGTGGTCAATGTTGCCTCCAAGTGCGGGTTTACGCCGCAATACGCGGGGCTGCAGGCGCTGTGGCAGCGTTATCGCGAACGTGGGCTGGTGGTGATCGGCTTTCCGTGCGATCAGTTCGGCCATCAGGAGCCGGGCGATGCGGCGCAGATCCGCCAGTTCTGCTCGCTCGACTATGCGGTGGATTTTCCGCTGGCAGCAAAAATCGAGGTCAACGGCAACGGAGCGCATCCGCTGTGGCAATGGCTCAAGCACGAACAACGCGGTGTGCTCGGATCCGAAGCGATCAAGTGGAACTTCACCAAGTTCCTGGTCGGCCGCGACGGCCGCGTACTGGAACGTTATGCGCCCACCACCAAGCCGGAAGTGTTGGCCGCCGACATCGAGCGCGCGCTGGGCGCATGATCCGGCAGGGCATGGGAGTGGAACCGTAGGAGCGCACCCGGGCGCGACGAAGCTTTCCCGGTAACGCCTGGTCGCGCCCGAGTGCGCTCCTACGATCTCGGGTTCTTCAGATGAAACGCCGCGCCGCGCGGGTCTTGCACGCGTCGCATCACTTTTCGACGAATGCACGCTCAAACACGTAATGCCCCGGCGTGCCGATGCGCGGCGAGGTCTGGAAACCGCGGCTATCGAGCAGGGTGCGCAGGTCGGCCAGCATCTGCGGGCTGCCGCAGATCATGAAGCGGTCGTTGGCCGGATCCAGTGTCGGCAACCCGAGTGTCTGCTGCATGCGCCCATCGGCCATCAGCTCGGTCAAACGGCCTTGGTTGGCGAAGGCTTCGCGCGTGACCGCCGGGTAGTACAGCAATTTCTCGCGCAGCAGGTCGCCGAGGAATTCATGCTGCGGCAATTCGCGTTCGAAGTAATCGCGATAGGCCAGATCCTGCACGAACCGCACGCCCTGGGTGAGGATCACCTTGTCGAAACGCTCGTAGGTTTCCGGGTCCTTGATGATCGACAGCCACGGCGCCAGACCAGTACCGGTGCCCAGCAGATACAGGTTGCGCCCGGGGTGCAGGTCGCTGATCAGCAGCGTGCCGGTGGGCTTCTTGCCGACCAGCACCTTGTCGCCGGGCTGGATGTGCTGCAGCCGCGAGGTCAGCGGGCCGTCCGGCACCTTGATGCTGAAGAACTCCAGATGTTCTTCCCAATTGGCACTGGCGATCGAATACGCACGCAGCAACGGACGCGTTTCGGTTTCCAGCCCGATCATCACGAACTGCCCGTTTTCGAAACGGAAGCCGGCATCACGGGTCGTGGTGAAGCTGAAGTAGGCATCGGTCCAATGACGGACCTCAAGCACCGTTTCGGCGCCAAAAGCGGAAGACATACCGGTCCTGTCGTGGGAGGAGTACGCACCAATTCTACCTCAAGCTGGCCAAATGAGATGAACTCTCATTTGGGTGCGGGGATTCGGGAGTCGGGATTGGGGATTCGCAATTCGCAAGAGCAGATCCTGGATCCTGAGCGCGCCGGGCTCGCGGATGAGCCGGCAGCTTTTACCAATCCCCAATCCCGAATCCCTGCCTCACCGATACCCCGCCGCCTGCAATTCGAACAATTCCGCATACCGGCCGCCCTGCGCCATCAGCTCTTCGTGGGTGCCGTTGGCCTCGATGCGGCCAGCAGCCAGCACCAGAATGCGGTCGGCCATGCGCACGCTGGAGAAGCGGTGCGAGATCAGCACGGCGGTGCGGTTGTCCGACAGCTCCTTGAAGCGCTGGAACACCTCGAATTCGCTGCGCGCATCCAGCGCGGCGGTGGGTTCGTCCAGGATCATCAGCTGCGCATCGCGCATGTAGGCGCGGGCGATGGCGATCTTCTGCCATTGCCCGCCGGACAGATCCACGCTGTTCTTGAAACGCCGCCCGATCAGCTGGTTGTAACCGTCGGGCAGGCTGTCGATCAGCTCGCCGGCCATCGCGCGTTGCGCGGCGGCGCGGATGCGTGGTGTGTCGTCCATCGCGTCCACCTGGCCCACGCCGATGTTTTCGCCAACGCTCAGGTGATAGCGCACGAAGTCCTGGAAGATCACGCCGAGGTTGGCGCGCAGGTCGTCCAGGTCGTAGTCGCGCAAGTCCTGACCATCGAGCAGGATGCGGCCTTCGTCGGGGTCGTAGAGCCGGGCCAGCAGCTTGACCAGGGTGGTCTTGCCGGCGCCGTTTTCGCCGACCAGCGCCAGCACTTCACCGGCGCGCAGTTCGAAATCCAGGTGCCGCACCGTCCACTGTTCCGCGTCCGGGTAGCGGAAGCCGACGTCTTCGAACACGAAGCCCTGGCGGATCGGGCGTGGCACCGGCAGTGCGTTCGGGCGCGAGCGGATTTCCGGCACGATGTTGAAAAACGAATACAGATCGTCCAGATACAGCGCCTGGCCTGCGACCTGCGAAAAGCCGATCAGCAAGCCTTCCAGCAATTGCCGCAGGCGCAGGAAACTGCCGGCCAGGAAGGTCAGGTCGCCGATGCTGAAGTCGCCGCGCACCGTGCGCCAGGCGATGTAGCCGTAGGCCATGTAGTAGCCCAATGTGCCGAGCGCGGCCAGCAGCGCTCCCCACATTGCGCGCTTGCGTGCCAGCGCACGGTTGGCCTGGAAGAACTTGTCGGCCAGCCGGCGGTAGCGCGCGATCAGGAAGCGGTGCAGGTTGAGGATCTTGACTTCCTTGGCCGTCTCCACGCTGGCGCCGACCTGGCGCAGGTAATCGAGCTGGCGCCGTTCCGGCGTCCACTGGAAGTTGAGCGAATAGCCGAGCGCATTGAAATGCGCCTCGCCGATGAAGGCCGGAATCAACGCGACCGCCAGCAGCACGATCAACCAGGGTGCATAGACCACCAGGCCCACCGCCAGGCTGATCACGGTAATGGCGTCCTGCACCTGGCCGAACAGCTGGCTCATCAGGTTCATGCGGTTCATGGTCTGGCGTCGCGCGCGATCCAGCTTGTCCTGCCGGTCCGGGTCTTCGAAATCCTCCAGATCCAGCTGCGCGGCATGTTCCATCAGACGCACGCTGGCAGCGTTGTTGAACAACTCCGACAGCAGCGCATCGGCATAGCCGACCAGCCGGCCGAGCAGGTCCGAGCCGATCGCCAACGCCAGTTCCAGCGCCAGCAGTTCCAGTAGCCGGTTCAGGCGGCCGCTGCCCAGGGCCTGCGCAAACGAGTCGAATGCCGACGGCTGGCCGACCAGGTGGATCGCCTCGTCGATGATCAATTTGCCGATGTACAGCGTCGCCACCGGCATCAGCGCGCGCAGCACGCGCAAGCCGATGCTGCTGGCACTCAGCCAGCGGCTGGTCTGCCAGATCTGCTGCAGGAACGGCGGTAGATTGCGCAGCGCATCCAGGCGCTCGCGCAGGGTAGGGCCGGTACGGGGAGCGGCAGGCGCAGTGGCGCCGGAACGGGAAGCTGACATCGCGCTAGTGTGCCGCGCCCGGCGTGGGCGCGGGGTGTTGGCTGGCGGCAGGAAAGGCCAGGGCCCGCGCGCAGGCGCGGGCTCGCCTTGGCGCACAGGGCTCACCGCCAGCCGGTGCGCCGGCAACGGTCCGTGGACTCGTCGCTTGCCATCACCGCAGCACGGCCGCAGCGCTGCGCCGACGACGACCGGCCAAAGACCGCATCAGTCAATCGTAGCGATAGACGCCGCCGCCGGACGCGCCTGCGGTTTGCTCTAAAATGCCCGGATTGCACCCCCGCCAGCCGTAGAGCCAGCCGTGACCTCGATCAAGCAGGAAGACCTCATCCAGTCCGTCGCCGATGCGCTGCAGTACATCAGCTACTACCACCCGGTCGACTACATCAAGAATTTGTCCGCCGCCTACGAGCGCGAAGAATCGCCGGCCGCCAAGGACGCCATTGCGCAGATCCTGATCAATTCGCGCATGTGCGCCGAGGGCCACCGCCCGATCTGCCAGGACACCGGCATCGTCACCGTGTTCCTGGAAATCGGCATGCACGTGCGCTGGGACGACGCCACCATGGGTGTGGAAGACATGGTCAACGAAGGCGTGCGCCGTGCCTACAACCATCCCGACAACAAGCTGCGCGCCAGCGTGCTGGCCGATCCGGCCGGCAAACGCACCAACACCCGCGACAACACGCCGGCAGTGGTCAACACCAAGATCGTGCCCGGCCACCATGTGGAAGTGATCGTCGCGGCCAAGGGCGGCGGTTCGGAGGCCAAGAGCAAGTTCGCCATGCTCAATCCGTCCGATTCCATCGTCGATTGGGTGCTCAAGACCGTGCCGACCATGGGCGCCGGCTGGTGCCCGCCGGGCATGCTCGGTATCGGTATCGGTGGCACCGCCGAAAAGGCGATGCTGCTGGCCAAGGAAGCGTTGATGGAACCGATCGACATCGTCGACCTGCAGGCGCGCGGCGCCTCCAACCGTGCCGAAGAGCTGCGGCTTGAGCTGTACGAGAAGGTCAATGCGCTGGGCATCGGCGCGCAAGGCCTGGGTGGCCTGACCACCGTGCTGGACATCAAGGTCAAGGATTATCCGACCCATGCCGCCAACCTGCCGGTGGCGCTGATCCCCAACTGCGCCGCCACCCGCCATGCGCATTTCACCCTGGATGGCAGCGGCCCGGTGATGCTGGATCCGCCGTCGCTGGAAGACTGGCCCAAGCTCACCTACAACCCGACCAATGCGCGCCGGGTGAACCTGGACACCATCACCCGCGAGGAAGTGGCCAGCTTCAAGCCGGGCGAGACGATCCTGCTCAACGGCAAGCTGCTGACCGGCCGCGATGCCGCGCACAAGCGCATGATCGACATGCTCAACCGCGGCGAAACCCTGCCGGTGGATTTCACCAATCGCTTCATCTACTACGTCGGCCCGGTCGATCCGGTGCGCGACGAAGTCGTCGGCCCGGCTGGCCCGACCACCGCCACGCGCATGGACAAATTCACCAGGCAGATGCTGGAGCAGACCGGCCTGCTCGGCATGGTCGGCAAGTCCGAGCGTGGCGATGCGGCGATCGAGGCGATCCGCGACAACAAGGCCGTCTACCTGATGGCGGTCGGTGGTTCTGCGTATCTGGTGTCCAAGGCGATCAAGGCCGCCCGCGTGCTGGCGTTCGAGGACCTCGGCATGGAGGCGATCTACGAATTCGAGGTCAAGGACATGCCAGTGACGGTCGCGGTGGATTCCAGCGGCGAGTCGGTGCACAAGACCGGCCCGCGGCAATGGCAGTCGCGCATCGGCAAGATTCCGGTGGTGGTGGAGTAACGGCGGCGATCGAGCCGGCTGCACCGCCGTTGCGCGGATGTGGCCGGTGCCGGTGAGCTGCAGGGACGATGCGCGCATGCGGCATCGTGTGGAGGGCGTCGTGATGTCGGTGCGCGCGCCGGCGCAGCGGTGATTGCACCACACAGGTCTTCGACAGCCCGGTAAAAACAACCACAATCGCCGTGAGCCGCGCAGGCTTTGCCCGCCTCGCGCGCCTGTTCCTACGGATCCCGGAGCCCGCATGGTCGCCACGCTGTACCACTCCCCCAGCACCGCAGCGTTGGTGGTGCATTGGCTGCTGATCGAACTGGATATTCCGCACGCACTGCACCCGCTGGATTTCGAACGCGGCGAGCACAAATCGCCGCAGTATCTGGCGCTCAACCCCGCCGGCGTGGTGCCCACGCTGGTGCTCGATGGTCAAGTGCTCACGGAAGCCGCAGCCATCGTGCTGCAGCTGGCCGATCTGCATCCGCAGGCCGGGCTGGCCCCGGCAGTCGGCACGCCGGAGCGTGCGGCGTACTACAAGTGGATGTTCTTCTGCGCCAACACCCTGCAGCCGGCGTACCGCGCCTGGTTCTACCCGAGCGAGCCGGCCGGGGCCGGGCAGGCCGAGGCGGCGCAGATGCACGCCCGCCGCAAGCTCGAAGCGGCCTGGACCCAGGTCGATGCGCATCTGCAGGCCCACGGCCCATATCTGCTCGGCAAAACCGTGTCTGCGGCCGACTTCATGCTGACCATGCTGATGCGCTGGTCGCGCAACATGCCGCGGCCGACCGATACCTGGCCTGCGCTGCGGGCGCATGCAATGCGGATGAAGGCGCGCCCAGCGTTCCAGGAAACCTATCGCCGGGAGGGCCTGACGGACTGGACCTGAACCTGCGCCCGCGGACTGCGTCTTTTGATCGCAGACGCTCCATCCGGCCCGTTTGGTCGCGTCCGCCACATAGTACGATCGCGTCACCAACCACAGAGCAGGGGGCTCGTCCATGTCGCATTCCGCATTGCGTCGAAAATTGCTTCAGTGCGCCTGTTGCGCGCCGATCGCGGCCGCTGCCGCATCCCTGCCGTTCGCCTTGCGCGCGGCGCCGTCCAAGAAAACCGATTTGAATGCCGAGCAGGCGCTGCAGATTCTGCGTGACGGCAACAACGCGTTCGTCGAAAACCGCCCCAAGAAAGTGATCTCCGACAGCAAGCGCCGCCTGGAGCTTGCGCTGGGCCAGACCCCGTTCGTCATCCTGGTGTCGTGCTCGGATTCGCGCGTGCCGCCGGAGTTGCTGTTCGGCCGCGGCCTGGGCGAAATGTTTATCGTCCGCAACGCCGGCAATACTGTCGACACCACCGCGCTCGGTTCGATCGAATATGCGGTCAGCCAGCTCGGCGTGCCGCTGGTGGTGGTGATGGGCCACGAAAGCTGCGGTGCGGTGGCGGCGGCAGTGTCGGTCGTGGAGAACAACACGTTCTTCCCGGGCGCAATCGGCTCGATGATCGAGCCGATCGTTCCGGCGGTGCTGACCGCCAAGGCCAAGGGCGGTACCGACCTGCTGGCCGACTCGGTCAAGGCCAACGTCAAACGTACCGTCGACCGCTTGCGCGCGGCATCGGAGCCTGCGTTGCTCGAACCATTGCGTGCCGGCAACGTGCGCGTGGTCGGTGCGTACTACACCTTGCAGGACGGCAAGGTGGACTTTTTCGACGTCTGAGGCGATTGCAAGAAAGCCGCGGCAATAGCGGTGTTGCCGCAGCTGTGGGGAGTCCCAAGCGTCTTGCAAACAGGGTTTGAAAGAACATGAAAGCCGGCATGCACGCATGCCGGCTTTTTGATTGGATTGACTCGGTGCGGCGTGTCGATTAACTCCGGCGCATGATGCGACGGGACCGCGACGTACGCGAATTCAGCTGACATCAGCGCCGGTCATGAGTTGCCGCAACTAGTCGCCGCGCCGACAGCGGCTCACAAAACGTAGTGGAGTCGCCAGCCACGAGGATGGCGCACAGGAATGGCAGTGTACGAGTCGTACATGCCATTCCGCGCACCGGCCGAATGCGGCTGGCGGTGAATGCAGTAGTTTTGTGAGCTGCGCTTAGAACCACTCCAGCAATGACACGCCCACACCGATATAGGTTGCCTTGTGGTTGTAGTCGATCATGCTTTCGCCGTAGCCATCGAATACCTGCACATGGCCGCGCAACAGGTTGGTGATGGGGAAGCCGTAGTCCAGCTGTACCGAACCGTGCGAGCGGTCGCCGCCACGCAGCGAATGGCGTGCGATCAGCGCGAATTCGTGACCATCCTTGTTGTACACCAGCGTCGCATCGCCGCGGCCCATGTAATCCTCGATATCAGGATTGTTGTCGTCGGCGCGGTCTTCCTTGATGCGGAACCACGGGCGCAGTGTCAGCGCCCAGTTCTCCCGATCCAGCCCGAAGTTCAGGATCACCCGATTCCACGAGCGCGACAGCGGGTCGGCGCGCCCGTTGGACATGTGATTGAGGCTGATGCCGCTCATGCGGCCCTTCCAGCCGAAGATGCTGTAGTTGTTGCGAAAGACCAGCATCGCTTCGGGCTCGTAATTGGTCTCGCGGAACGGGCGCGACGCATCGGCGTTGTAGGCCTGCCAGCGCGAGCTCTGGGTGTAGCCCATCCAGATATCGCCGTTGTCGCCGAACAGGTCTTCCACCACCTTGGTCTTGAAGCTGAGCTGGAACTTGAGCTCGGTGCTGTCCAGCTGTTGCGGCGTGTTGACCGAGTTGGCCGGATTGGGCGACTGCGGGGTGCGGTTGGTGTCGCTGGTCCAGAATGCCGGCAACAGGTATACCGGCTTGTAGCCGCGCAGTTGGAAGGTGCCCAGCTTGGAGTCCTTGGCCAGTTCCCAGCGTCGGTCCAGCAAGGAGCCACGGCCGGCATTGGCCACGGCTTCTTCTTTCGGTTGGTCCTGGCCGTCGGCGCGGAAGAAGTCGCCGACCCGGCTGATGGTGCGCGTATCGTCGGGCTTGGCCTCCTTCTGCTTGGCCAATTGCGCGGCGGCATCTGCCTCCGCGGTTTGCTGCGGCGTGTAGCCCAGTGCCTTGTCGTAGCAGGCCAGGCGAGCGGCATCGGACGTCACCGAGGTGCAGGCTTGCGGCGAGGCCGGCTGCGGTGCGATTTCCTGCGCATGGGCCAATGGCGCGGCGGCCAGTGCGATCAGCATCAGGGGGCGGGTGTGGTGCTTGGACATGGGCAGTCTGGCCGAGGGAAAGGCGCCAGGCAGGCGCAGAGATGCGCAGCTTAACGGTCGCGTCTGCATACGCCGTGTGTACACGGCGACATAACATTCGATCGAATCCGGTCGCTCAGTCTGTGCCTGCGACGTGTTGCCGTAGAGCGGGTATGCGCATGGAATGTGGCTGTCACGCGTCAGCGGAGTGAGCGCATGTGGCTGTTACGCGCGTCCTGGACTAGGAGCGCGTCACCGCCGTGGAGCCGTTCCAGAGCCCTAGAAAAACCAGCCGATGGCGAACACGCCCAGCATGCACAGGCCAAGCGCCAGTTTGGTGGCGGTGCCGAGCATGATGCCCACCCAGGTCCCGAGACCGACCTTGGTGGCCTGGCCGGACTTGCGTGTCTGGTAATACTCGCCAAGCCAGGCGCCAGCGAACGGACCGACGAACAGCCCGATCGGCATGAAGAAAATGCCTGCAATGCCCCCGATGACCGAACCCCACAACGCCAGCTTGCTGGCACCTACCCGCTGCGCCCCGTACAGCGTGGCCAGGAAGTCCACCAGGTACGACAGCGCGGTGATCAACCCCAGCACGACCAGCGTCACCCAGCCAATGTGGGTGAAATGGTCGGCCCAGGCGGCAACCAGCAGGCCGGCGAACACAAGGGGCAGGCCCGGCAGGGCCGGCAGGATGACCCCAGCCAGGCCGATCAGCACCAGCGCTGTGGCCAAGACGTAGTAAACGACGGCAGTGTCCATGATGGTTACGCAGGTCCTAATTCAGGCTTGACAAAAAGGCGCAAGAGGTGCTTGAAAATTCATTTTGTGCGGGTTAAGTTGCAGCCGCTGCTGTTTGCAAAGGTCACCGTGAATCGTGGCCTGATGCGGTAGATCGCCTGATCCGCTACATCCTTGTACCTCGCTTCCTCCTTGCAATCACAGCCACCACCGCTAGTCCATCACAGTGTCGTAGGGAGTCAGTCGAGATGTCCAACATCGAACGCGAAAATGGTGTCGTGAAGTGGTTCAACGATGCCAAGGGCTTTGGGTTCATCAGCCGCGAAAATGGCGAAGACGTCTTCGTGCATTTCCGCGCGATCCAGATCCAGGGCTTCAAGAGTCTCAAGGAAGGTCAGAAGGTCAGCTTCACGGTCGTGCAAGGCCAGAAGGGCTTGCAGGCCGATGCAGTGCAGGTGGTCTGAGCCGGTTGCCCGGAGCGCATCGGCCACGCAACAAAAAGGCCCGTCACCGGGCCTTTTTGTTGTCTGCAACCGTGTTGTCCGCGGCCCTTGCCAACTGGCGACGCATTGGCGCTGCGTCTGCGCCGCCGAGCCGATGGATCAGCGCAACACGACCTTGCCGTTGACCACGCGCACGTACGCGTTCTCGCGCACGCCAGCCAGGTCGCGCTGGTTGACCACGATCACGCGGCCGTCGTCCATGCGCACCTGCACGTCGAAGCTGGAACTGGTGACATTGTTCTGGATGGCGTTACCTGCCAGCGCGCCGGCAGCGGCACCGGCGACGGCCGAAACATTCTTGTTGCCCGTGCTGCCGCCGGTTTCCTTGGAAATCTGGCGGCCGGCCACCGCGCCCACGATGCCGCCCAGCACGGCGCCAGTGCCGGTCGGCGCGGTACGGGTCGGGCCGACTTCGTCGATCCGGGTCACGATGCCGCAATCCACGCAACGCTGCGTCTGCGAGTAGCCCTGGTCATAACCGCGGTCGCCGCGATAGCTGCCGTACTGGGGCTGTGAGGTGGCGCAGCCAACCAGGGTCGCGGTTGCAGCCAGGCCAATGACGAGCAGTCGGGTTTTCATGAGATCTCTCCGGGGTGGTTCGAAAAGGCGGCCGGGGCCGCGGCGACGCCATCCTGTGATGGTCCAGGTGAACGGCCTGCCAACTGCGACACTGCAGGCTTAACGAAACCCGAGCGTCGTATTCATCCAACCTCAGCGAAAGTCGCGATGGCAGGCCTCGCAGGCATCGGAGATGCGGGTGTGGAGTTGGCCCAGTTGACTGCAATCGGTCAGCGTTACGCCCTGGACCTGATCCAGCGCGGCACGCAATGCCTGTGCGTGCTCGCCGAAGCGGCGGTCCTCGCCAATTGCAGGGAAGGCCGGCTCGACTTCGTCGGCCAGCAGGCGCAACGATTGCAGCCGTCGCTGTTGCTGCGCCGGCGTGCAGGCGACGCCTTCGCCCGGTCGCAATGCGCGTAATTGGTAGGCCATGATCTGCATCAGGCTGTCGGGCACCGGGTCGCGTCGCGCCTGTAGTGCGTTGGCCACCATGACCGTGGCGACCAGGCCGATCAGCAGGCCCAGCACCAGCATGAAGGCGTAGCGGGCCGCGCGGGATTGGGTGGGAGGCGGGGCGTGCATAAGGTGGCTCCTGGGACGCAACGTTCGTTGCGGCAGCGTGGGCGCGCCCTGGACGGGGCGCGTAAAATAGGCCGATGAAAGCACAATGGCGTGAACGCTTTGCCGGTATCGACCGGCTGTATGGGGTCGGCACCGTCGAGCGCCTGTCGGCGTGCCGCGTGGCGGTGGTCGGCATGGGTGGGGTGGGCTCGTGGGTGGTCGAGGCGCTGGCACGCACCGGGGTGGGGCACATTCGCCTGATCGATGCCGATGACGTGTGCGTGTCCAACACCAACCGGCAGTTGCCGGCGCTGGCTGGCCAGTACGGTCGCAACAAGGCCCGCGCGATGGCCGAACGCTGCGTGGCGATCAACCCGGACATCGAAGTCGACGCCGTCGAGGCTTTCCTGACCTCGGGCAATATCGAGACCTTGCTGGGTGAGGAATTCGACCTGGTGATCGATGCCTGCGACAGCTTTCGGGTCAAGGTGGAAACCATCGCCTGGTGCCGTCGGCGCAAGTTGCCGCTGCTGACCGTGGGCGCGGCGGGCGGGCGCACCGACCCAACGCTGGTGCGCGTGCGCGACGTCTCGCGCACCGAGCACGATGCGATGCTGGCGCTGATCCGCAAGAAGCTGCGCAGCGAATTCAATTTTCCCAAGAACCCGCAGCGCTACTTTGGCGTGCCCGCGGTGTATTCGCTGGAAAACGTCAAATACCCGCAGGCCGATGGCAGCGTTTGCGGCATCCGCCCGCAGCTCGATGCCGATGCCACGCTCAAGCTGGATTGCGGGGCAGGGCTGGGCGCGGCCACGCATATCACCGGCACCTTTGCATTCGTGGCAGTGGGCAAGGCGCTGGAGATGTTGCTCAAGCCCAAGCCTAAGGCCGCGGCGCCGGCAGCCGAGGCGGTTGCGGCGTCGTGATGTTGCCTGCGCGCTGTCGTGCTGACCGGGCGCTCGCGCTGATGCGTACGCTGCGCTCAGCGCCGTAGGCCGAACAGGTTGCGTGCGTTGGCCGACGTGAGCGCGGCAATGTGCGCAGGGTCTTGCCCGCGGAGCTGGGCGATGCAGTCCAATACCGTGCGCAGATACGCCGGCTCGTTGCGTTGGCCGCGGTTGCCGGCGTCGGGCTGATCCGGCGCGTCGGTTTCCAGCAGCAGGTGCTGCAGCGGCATGCTGGCGACCAGCCTTCGCAAGCGATTGGCACGCGGGTAGGTCACCGGGCCGCCCAGGCCGATCATGAAATCCAGTTTCCACAACTGCTGCGCCTGCTCGGGGCTGCCGGCAAAGCTGTGCACTACGCCGCGCAGGCCACCTATCGCCTTGATACGGGCGATGACCTCTTCGGTGGCGCGGCGGGCATGCACGATCAGCGGCAGGTCGAAGCGCTTGGCCAACTGCAACTGAGCATCGAAATAGGCGCGCTGCGCCTGCGCATCCAATCCGTCGACGAAAAAGTCCAGGCCGCATTCGCCGATCGCGCAGGGCCGCTCGCGTTCGATCCACTCGGCCAGCAGCTCCAGGTGTTCGGGGCGGTGCTGGTCCAGAAACAGTGGGTGCAGGCCATAAGCGGGGTAGAGACCAGGCGCCTGATCGCAGACCGCACGCAGGCCCGGCCAGCTGGCAGCAGTGATCGCCGGTACCACTTGCTGCATGACGCCCGCGGCGCGCGCGCGCGCGATCACCGCCGCGCGGTCGTGGTCGAATTCGCCTGCATCCAGATGGCAATGGCTGTCGATCAACTGCATCAGTCGCGGCGCGCCGGTGCCGGCATTGGCGACTTGCGGGTTTTCCAGTTGGCCAGCAGCAGCGTGGTCAGGCCGAACAGCACTTCGTCCAGGAACGGGATCGGGTCCGGCGCCACCATGTCGATCAGAAACAGGGCGGCAGCCAGCTTGAACAAGGTGGGATAGCGCAGCGTGCTGGCCCAGTCCAGCGCGCGTGCGGTCAAGGGATTTCGCATGCGAATGCTCCGGCTGTTAGAGATGCATGAAGTAACCGCTAGCTGAACTTAACCGTCGTGTTCATGAGCGAGCGCCTTTTCGTTCAGGGTTCCCATGCTGGAATCACGGCCGTCAACAACGCGGTGCGTCCGCAGGGAGCTGGTTATGAAGAGCAATACGACAACTATACTGGTCGCTGCTGGTGCCTTGCTGGTCGGAGGCGTCGCCACTGCCGCCTTCATGAATAACCGCCCATCGTCCGGCGATTTTGTCGCCAACGGCCAGCCGGCGCCGCGCGGCCTGGAATATGCCGATGTGGTCAAGGTTGCTCCCATCACCCAGCGCGAGCCGCAGTACGCGCAGGTGATCAATAGCAACGCCATTCGCGAAACCACCACCAGTACCTCGCCACGTGAGGTGTGCCGCGATGTCGTGGTGCAGGAGCGTCTGCCCGAGCGCGACGGTAACGTCGGCGGCACCGTGGCCGGTGCGGTCATCGGCGGCCTGATCGGCAATCAGGTCGGTGGCGGCAACGGCCGCAAGCTGGCGACTGCCGCAGGCGCGGTGGGTGGCGGCTTCATCGGTAACCGCATCGACCGCAACCACGTCGGTGGCCGGGTCGTCGATCGCACCGAGCGTCAATGCCATACCGAAAATGCCAACTCGCAGTCCTCGCGCGTGGTGGGCTACGACGTGACCTATCGCAATGCCGACGGCACCACCGGCACCATGCGCATGGACAGCAAGCCGGGCGAACGCATCTCGCTGGGCGACGCCGACAACGTGGTGGCCTATGACGTCACCTACCGCTACGACGGGTTTGAAAAGACCGTGCGCATGAACGACAAGCCCACCAGCGACCGGCTGCCGGTGGTCGATGGCCAACTGGTGACCCAGATGGCATCGACGGCGGGCGATTCCAACGTGCGCCAGGACGGCTTGAGCACCCGGCAGTAACGTGTAAGCCGCCGCGCCGCGCAGTCAGCGCAGCAGTGAGAAAAGAGCCGGCAATGCCGGCTCTTTTCGTTTGCGCCATTGCCGCACGGGTGCACTGCCATGTTCGGCCGGCAACTGGCAGATAATCGAGCTTTCAGCTTGCGATGGAAGCCAACATGCCGGTGCGCCCCGATGACCTGTTCGATGTACGCGCGCTGCTCACCGACGAAGAGCGGGCGGTGCAGGACGCTGTCGCGCGCTTTACCGATACGCGGGTGGTGCCGGCCATCGGCGATGCCTTCGATGCCGGACGCTTTCCGCGCGAGTGGATCCCGGAACTGGCGGAACTGGGGTTGCTGGGCGCCAGCCTGCCGCCGCGCGACGGCGGTGCGGGCCTGGGCGCGGTGTGCTACGGACTGATCTGCCAGGAACTGGAGCGCGGCGACAGCGGCCTGCGCAGCTTCGTCAGCGTGCAATCGTCGTTGTGCATGTACCCCATCCACGCCTACGGCAGCGACGAACAGCGGCAGCGCTGGCTGCCGGAAATGGCCGCCGGCCGGGTCATCGGTTGTTTCGGCCTCAGTGAGGCGCAGGGCGGGTCGGACCCGGCTGCGATGACCACCCGCGCGGTGCGCGAGGGCGATGGCTGGCGCTTGAATGGCGCCAAGCTGTGGATCACCAACGGCAGCATCGCGGGGCTGGCAATCATCTGGGCGCATACCGACGATGGCGTGCGCGGCTTTCTGGTCGAAACCGACAGCGCCGGTTTCAGCGCGCACGACATCAGCCACAAGATGAGCCTGCGTGCGTCGGTCACCTCGGGCCTGTTCCTGGACAATGTGTTCGTGCCCGAGCAGATGCGGTTGCCGCGGGCGGCCGGTTTGAAGGCGCCACTGAGTTGCCTCAACCAGGCACGCTACGGCATTGCCTGGGGGGCGATCGGGGCGGCGGTGGCCTGCCTGCGCGAGGCGCTGGCCTATGCCGGCGAGCGCATCCTGTTCGGCCGGCCGCTGGCCGCCACGCAAAGCGCGCAGATCAAACTGGCCGACATGGCGCGGCGGATTTCCACCGCCCAGCTGCTCGCCTTGCAGCTCGGGCGCTTGAAGGACGCCGGGACGCTGCAGCCGGAGCAGATCTCGCTGGCAAAATGGAATAATTGCCGCATGGCGCTGGATGTGGCGCGCGAATGCCGCGACCTGCTGGGCGCGGCCGGCATCACCACCGAGCATGTGGCGATCCGGCATGCGCTGAACCTGGAATCGGTGATCACCTACGAAGGCACCGAAACCGTGCATCAGCTGGTGGTGGGCCGTGCGCTGACAGGACTCAATGCGTTTTGACGAGGAGTGGGGCTTGATCAGCAGGGATGTGATGCGACGCCTGTGCGGCGTCTTCTGCACGATGTGGTTGTTGGCCGGCGCCGGGATCGTGCCGGCATGGGCCAACGAGGCGCCGCGCATGGCGCCGACGCCGGGCTGGGTGGTGGCAGATGCCGTTCCCGGTAACGTGCCTGGCGCTGCCGGGCTGCGCTATGAACTGGTGTCCGACCAGGTCGATCTGACCGGCCGCGTGCCGCAGGCTTACCGCCGGCTCAGCTACACCGTGCAACGGGCCAAGAGCCTGGAGGAAGCCGGGCAGATTTCCATCGACTACCAGCCGCAGTACCAGCAGCTGGAACTCAACAGCCTGGAGGTCTGGCGCGCCGGCAAGCGCATCGATATGCGCACGCAGGCGCACTACGCCAGATTGCGGCGCGAAAGCGGGCTGGAGAACGGCCTGATCGATGGTGCGCTGACGCTGTCGATCACCTTGCCGGATCTGCGCGTGGGCGATCGCGTTGACTATGGCGTGACCATCAGTGGCAGCAATCCGGTGTTCGGCAAGGGCTATTACGACGTGTTCGAAGCGCGCTACGGCGTGCCGCTGGGCGAGCGCCGGGTACGTGTGCGCTATCGGGCCGACATGCCGCTGCAGTGGCGCATCAGCGCGCCGGGGTTTGGCCGGAACGTGCGCACGCTCGATGGGGTGACGCAACTGGATATCGGGGCCAGCAATATCGCGGCGGTGCAGGAAGAAAAAGACGCGCCCGACGATGTGGACCCGTATGGCGTGATCGAAGTGTCCACCGCCGGCAGTTGGGGTGCGGTGGCGGCCTGGGCGGCGCAGCTGTATCCGCGTGCATTCAACCAGACGCAGGTGGCCGCCAAGATGGCGCAGAGCCTGGGGTTGCGCAGCGACGACCCGCAGGGCGCGTTGTTGCGCGCCGTGGCGTTCGTGCAGGGCGAGATCCGTTACGTCGGCCTGGACATGGGCGAAAACTCGCACGCCCCGCACGCGCCCGAAGTAACGCTGCGCAACCGCTACGGCGACTGCAAGGACAAGGCGACGCTGCTGATCGCACTCTTGCAGCTGGCCGGCATCCGCGCCGAGCCGGTGCTGGTCAACAGCGACAAGGGGCATGGGCTGGAGAAGCGGTTGCCCAGTCCGTACGCCTTCGATCATGTGGTGGTGCGGGCGCATCTGCCGCAGGGCGAGGTGTGGGTGGATGCCACGCGCGATCGCGAAGAGGGCCCGTTGGCCCAGCGGCGGCCACTGCCGTTCGTGCGCGGATTGCCCGTGATTGCAGGGCAGGACACGTTGGTTGAAGTGCCTGCGCCGATGCCTGCGTTGCCGCAGATCGAAGTGAACGAAGAAATCTCCATTTCGCTGCGCAAGCCGCAGCGCTGGGCAAGCTTCACGGTGGACACCATCTATCGCCAGGGCCGCGGCGAGCGTGTCGCCAGCAGCTTCGACGACGATGGTGCGCAGACGGTGGGCGAGCACTATCTGGAATTCATGCAGCAGTACTACACCGCGCTGACCCAGGTGAGCGTGCCAAGCATCGACGCTGCCGACCCGCTGAATGTGCGCACGCACGAAGCCTACCGGCTGGAGTGGCCAGCGAAGGAGGGCGATGAGCTGGGTTTCCCGTTGTTCCAGCTTGGCGAATGGATGGATGCGTTACCGAAAGAGCCGCGCAAGAGCCCGCTGGCACTGCGCGGACCGCGGCTGGCGCGGCAGACCGTGCGCGTGCACAGCGACCCGGCGACCCAGGTGGAGGCAGATACCCAAGTGGTCGCCAATCCGTGGTTCCGCTTTTCGCGCAGCATCGCGATGCGCGAGGGAAAGCTGGTCATCGTGGGCGAGTGGCAGCGCTTCACCGACCGTATTCCGGCCAATGGCGTGGCGCGCGCGGCTGCCGACATGGAACGCGCGCGCGACCTGCTGTACTTGAATCACGATCTCCGGCCGCAGCGGCGCACGCAGCCTCCCGACTGGCGTGCGCTCGGCTACCCGCTGGCCGGCTTGGTGGCCCTGGTGTCGTTGCTGGTGGCGTGCTTTTTCTGGTGGCGCGGCGGTGGCCTGGGCGGAATCATGTTCGATCCACATGCCACCGTGGCCCGGATGCCGCAGCATGCTCGGTTGCGCTGGAGCGCCTGGGCGGTGTTTGCGGCGACCACGCTGCTGTCGGCGTGGGTGTGGCTGCACGCGCTGCCGCTATGGGCCAAGGCCGGTGGGGTCATTGTCGTGGTTGCAATCGCCTTGCTGGGATGCGTGCTGCTCACGCAGATCCTGCGGTGGATGGGCAGCGGCGCCCAGCTTGGGCAGGTGTTGCCGGCGATGGCCGGCTGCGCCTTGCCGTGGCTGGTATGCCTGCTGGCGGCCGTGGTCGCGCTCAAGGGCCAGGTTGCATTGCTGCGCACCGGCGCGACCGATCCGGCCGGCATGGCGCAACTGGCGACATGCATCTTGCTGCTGATGCTGGGGGCGCTGTGGTGGTCGGTCTGCTCGGTGCAGGCCGTTGCCGCCGCTGCCGGCTGTGCGCGCACGCGTGCGTTCGGCGCCTGGGCGCTGACGGTGGCGGCACTGGGCATCCTGATCGCGGTGTTGAGTGTGCCGGTGGCGGTGGTGGCCTTGGCCTGACGCAGGTCGGCGCGGCAGTGCACGCAACCCTGGCATCGGTGCGCCGCTGCTGCGTGCAGGGCTTTGCAAAGGCACGCGGGGCTGTGACACTGCCAGCCCCCTCGTTGCTGCCGCGGAGCCAGCCAGATGTCGAGCGTGCGTCCCCCGTTGACCGTCCATGGCATGTCCAGTTCCGGCAATTGCTACAAGGTGCGCCTGCTGCTGGAACAGTTGGGCAGCCGCTATCACTGGGTCGAGGTGGACAGCGTGGCCGGGCAGACCCGCACGCCCGAGTATCTGGCCAAGAACCCCAACGGCAAGGTGCCGATGGTCGAGCGCGACGATGGCCGCGTGTTGACCGAATCCAACGCGATCCTGTTCTGGCTGGCCGAAGGCACGCCGTATCTGCCCACCGATGCGTGGCAGCGCGCGCAGGCATTGAGCTGGATGTTCTTCGAGCAATACAGCCATGAGCCGTATGTGGCAGTGGCGCGGTTCATCAGCCTGTGGACGCCGCGCGATGCCGCACGCCGCGCCGAGTTGCCGCAGCTGCGCGCGCGCGGCGAGCAGGCGCTGGCGGTGATGGAGCAGCATCTGCAGCAGCACACCTGGTTCACCGGCAGCGACTACGGCATCGCCGATATCGCACTGTTTGCCTACACCCATTGCGCCGAAGACGGCGGTTTCGATCTGGAGCGCTGGCCCGCG
This sequence comes from Xanthomonas sp. NCPPB 1062, assembly GCF_041481705.2. Lineage (NCBI taxonomy): Bacteria > Pseudomonadati > Pseudomonadota > Gammaproteobacteria > Lysobacterales > Lysobacteraceae > Xanthomonas > Xanthomonas sp. NCPPB 1062. The sequence continues at coordinate 1,667,939 of NZ_CM192987.1, forward strand.
ATTGGTGCGTGGATACAACGCGTGCAGGGCTTACCGCGTTTCGTGCCGATGCCGGCAGCTGCATCGGTGGCGGCATGAGCTGTCTGCGCGATCTGCACGTGGCTGATGGCCATACCGCTGCGTGCCGGGCAGACGCTTGTCTCTGCTCTCTTGCATCGCCATCGCCATTCGCCGTGCGCCTGCTTGCGCGGATGCAAGGCGACACGCGTGCCGGCGCCGCCCGGTTACCCGTGGCCGGCCGGCAGGAGCGCTGACGATGTGCGGATTGGCAGGAATGTTGCTGGCCTCGCCGCGCCTGCATGGCGAACAGCTCGATGCGCTGGTGCGGCCGATGGGGGCCGCCTTGCGCCACCGCGGCCCCGACGATGCCGGCACCTGGTGCGATGCGCAGGCCGGCGTAGCGCTGGCGCATCAGCGCTTGAGCATTCTGGACCTGTCGCCGCTCGGCCATCAGCCGATGCGCTCGGCAGACGGCCGCTACGTGCTGGCCTACAACGGCGAGGTCTATAACTTCGCGCAGTTGCGCGCAGCGCTGTCCGCGCTTGGGCATCGCTTCCGCGGCCACTCCGATACCGAAGTGCTGCTGGCGGCCGTGGTGGAGTGGGGCCTGGACGAGACGTTGACCCGCTGCAACGGCATGTTCGCCATTGCGTTGTGGGACGAGCGCGACAACTGCCTGTTCCTGGCCCGCGACCGCGTCGGCAAGAAGCCGCTGTACTACGGGTGGGCCGGCGACACGCTGGTATTCGGTTCCGAACTCAAGGCCTTGTGGCAGCATCCGGATTTCGACAACGGCGTGGATCGCGATGCGCTCACGCTGCTGCTGCGGCTGGGCTATATCCCGGCGCCGGCCTGCATCCACGAGCACACCTTCAAGCTGATGCCCGGCCGCGTGCTGCGCATGGATGCACAAGCCGTTGCAGCCGGCGCGGCCGCGCATCGTCCCGATCAGGCGCAGCAACCGTTCTGGAACGCCCGCGAGGCGATGCAGCGCGCGCTGGCGACGCCGTTCACCGGTACCGACGCGCAGGCCGAAGAGCAGTTGGATAGCGTACTGCGCGATGCGGTGGCCTTGCGCATGGTGGCCGATGTGCCGGTGGGCGTGTTTCTCTCCGGCGGCACCGACTCGTCCATCGTCACTGCGATGATGCAGGCACAAAGCGCGCAGCCGGTGCACACCTTCAGCATCGGCTTCGAAGGTTCGCATCACGACGAAGCGCCGCTGGCGCGCGAAGTGGCCACGCATCTGCGCACCGACCACACCGAACTGTATGTCAGCGGCGCCGATGCGCTGGCAGTGGTGCCGGGCCTGCCGGACATGTTCGACGAACCCTTCGCCGATGCCTCGCAAGTGCCGACGGCGTTGGTCGCACGGCTGGCGCGCGGCGGGGTCACGGTGGCGCTGTCCGGCGATGGTGGCGACGAATTGTTCTTCGGCTATGGACGGTATCAGCGCGCACTGCGCAATTGGCGCATGCATGGCCTGGTGCCGGGCCCGCTGCGTCGCCTGATGGCGGTGGCAGCGCGTCGCAATGGCGAATCTTCGCGCACCGGCGGCCTGGCCGCGCTGGTGGCCGAGGCCGGTGCACGTGGCATCGGCGACATCTACCGCAACCGCATTTCGCGCTGGCGCGATCCGGCCGCGGTGGTGCTGGGCGCCACCGAACCCGACAGTTTCTACAGCCTGGCCGACCCGCTGCATGGGTCCGGCACCCCGGCCGATGCGATGATGCTGGCCGATTTTGCCGCCTACCTGCCGGACGATCTGCTGTGCAAGGTGGACCGCACCACCATGGCGGTGGGGCTGGAAGCGCGCGCGCCGCTGCTGGACTGGCGCGTGGCCGAATTCGCCTGGTCGCTGCCGCTGTCGCTGAAATATCGCGATGGAGTGAGCAAGTATCTGCTCAAGCGCGTGCTGTGCCGCTACCTGCCGGACGCAATGGTGTACCGCGGCAAGCGCGGCTTCGGCGCCCCGGTCAGCGCATGGCTGCGTGGCGACCTGCACGGCTGGGCGGACGATCTGCTGGCGCACGGCGCCCTGCAACGCGAAGGCGTGTTCGCCGCCGACAGCGTGGCCCGCCTGTGGCGCGACTTCAACGGTGGCGAGCGCAAATGGCATACGCATCTGTGGACGGTGCTGATGTTCCAGGCATGGCAGGCACACTGGCGCGAACAGCGTGCGGCCGTGGTGCGCTGACACCTGTAGGTTGTGGTCTGCACACCGGGCGGGGTAGGCGAAACCGCCTATGCGCGTTGCCGCGCTCGCGTGCACGCACTGCCGCTTGCGCTACAGACGCCGGCGGCGTTTCACCGGCCCTGAGCATCCGGCTGGGTAGGGTGGGGCCCTGTTTCCACGGAGCATTCCCCATGAGCAAGCTCACCATTGCCGTGCTGGTCGGCAGCCTGCGCGCCGAGTCGTATAACCGCCAGCTGGCACGCGCGCTGGAGCACCTGGCCGGCGACAAGGCCGTGTTCGAGTACCTGGAGATCGGCGATATCCCGCTCTACAACCAGGACCGCGACGGCGATTATCCCGCCGAAGGCACGCGCCTGAAGCAGCAGATCCGCGCTGCCGATGCGGTGCTGTTCGTCACCCCCGAATACAACCGCTCCATTCCCGGCGTGCTCAAGAACGCCATCGACACCGGCTCGCGTCCCTACGGCGATAGCGCGTTTGCCGGCAAGCCGGCAGCGGTGGTGGGCATCTCGGTCGGCGCGATCGGTACTGCCACCGCGCAGCAGCATTTGCGTAACGTGCTGGCGTATCTGGATATGCAGGTGCTCGGCCAGCCGGAAGTGTTCCTGCAATACAAGGACGGCCTGTTCGGGCCCGACGACCAGATTGCCAACGCCGACAGCCGCAAGTTCCTGCAGGGCTTCATCGACCAGTTCCTGGGCCTGATCGGGCACCTCAAGCGCTGAGTTGACCACAGCGGCGCCGCACGTCAATGCGGCGCCCCGTTGGGCCCTGGGCGAGGGCGGAAACCCAAGCGGCGCAAGGGTCTCGGCATCTGCGACGGCCGGCGCGTAGCACGTGGATGCACCGGCTATACACCAGTTATCCACAGAGTTGTGCATGGTCGCCGGCCGCGCCGATGACTATGCTTCCTGCCCTCGTCTCCCCGCGTCAGGTTTGTTTGTCCATGTCCGCTCGTCCTGGTTTCCGTTCCAAGCGCAGTCGCGATCGCGACGACGACGATTACGATCGTCCCGAGCCGCGTCTGGACCAGTTGCGGGTACCGCCGCATTCGGTCGAGGCCGAGCAGGCGGTGTTGGGTGGCCTGATGCTGGCGCCGGACGCGTTCGACCGCGTCAACGACCAGCTCACCGAAAACGACTTCTACCGGCGCGACCATCGGCTGATCTACCGCGCGATTCGCGAACTGAACGAGAAGGACCGTCCGTTCGACGCAGTGACCCTGGGCGAATGGTTCGAGTCGCAGGGCAAGCTGGAGCAGGTGGGCGATGGTGCGTACCTGATCGAGCTGGCCAGCACCACACCGTCGGCGGCCAACATCGCCGCGTATGCGGAAATCGTGCGCGACAAGGCAGTGCTGCGGCAGTTGATCGAGGTGGGCACCAACATCGTCAACGACGGCTTTCAGCCGGAAGGGCGCGACAGCGTCGAGTTGCTGTCCTCGGCCGAAAAGGCCGTGTTCAAGATCGCCGAAGCCGGCGCGCGCGGGCGCACCGATTTCGTGGCCATGCCCGGGGCATTGAAGGATGCCTTCGAAGAGCTGCGCAACCGCTTCGAAAACGGCGGCAACATCACTGGCTTGCCGACCGGCTACACCGATTTCGATGCGATGACCGCCGGCCTGCAGCCGACCGACCTGATCATCCTGGCGGCGCGTCCGGCGATGGGCAAGACCACCTTTGCGCTGAACATCGCCGAATACGCCGCGATCAAGTCCAAGAAGGGCGTGGCGGTGTTTTCGATGGAAATGTCGGCCTCGCAGTTGGCCATGCGCCTGATTTCCTCCAATGGCCGCATCAATGCGCAGCGCCTGCGTACCGGTGCGCTGGAAGACGAGGATTGGGCGCGCGTGACCGGCGCGATCAAGATGCTCAAGGAAACCAAGATCTTCATCGACGACACCCCGGGCGTGTCGCCGGAAGTGCTGCGTTCCAAGTGCCGCCGGCTCAAGCGCGAACACGACCTGGGCCTGATCGTCATCGACTACCTGCAGCTGATGTCGGTGCCGGGCAACAGCGAAAACCGCGCGACCGAAATTTCGGAAATCTCGCGCTCGCTGAAAGGCCTGGCCAAGGAGCTCAACGTGCCGGTGATTGCGTTGTCGCAGCTCAACCGCTCGTTGGAAACGCGCACCGACAAGCGCCCGGTGATGGCGGACTTGCGCGAGTCGGGCGCTATCGAGCAGGACGCGGACATGATCGTCTTCATCTACCGCGACGATTACTACAACAAGGAAAATTCGCCGGACAAGGGCCTGGCCGAAATCATCATCGGCAAGCACCGCGGCGGACCGACCGGCTCGTGCAAGCTGAAGTTCTTCGGCGAGTACACCCGCTTCGACAACCTGGCGCACGACTCGGTGGGCAGTTTCGAGTAAGCGCTGCCGGGGAACGGCCGGGTGGTCATCCACCGCCCGGCATCGCGCCATCGTTGCGCCCGCTGGCTTATGCTGCGCAGCCTCACCGTTTGCTGCCGAGCTCGTATGTCATACGCCATCGTCTGGTTCCGTCGCGATCTGCGTCTGGAAGACAACCCGGCCTTGCGCGCCGCACTCGATGCGGGGCATCACCCGATTCCGTTGTACATCGATGCGCCGCACGAAGAGGGCGAATGGACGCCTGGCGCCGCGTCGCGCACCTGGCGGCATCGCTCGCTTGCAGCGCTGGACGGTGCCCTGCGCGCGCTCGGCAGTGGGTTGGTCATTCGCTCCGGTGACAGCGCGCAGGTGCTCGATGAGGTGATCGCGCAGACCGGTGCGGTGGCGGTGTACTGGAACCGCAAGTACGAGCCGGCCACCCAGCCGCGCGATGCGCAGATCAAGCGCGATTTGCGCGAGCGCGGCATCGAGGTGCAGAGCTGCAATTGCGCATTGCTGTTCGAACCGTGGCAGTTGTCCACGCAGCAGGGCGGCCCCTACAAGGTGTTTACCCCGTTCTGGCGCAACGCGCTGACGCAGCTGCAATTGCCCGCCGCGATAGGTGCGCCGCGCAGTCTGCCGCCATTGCCTGCAAGCTTGAAGACCGATGCGCTCGACACGCTGCAGTTGGTGCCGGGCCTGCAGTGGGACCAGGGTTTCTGGGAGCACTGGCAGCCCGGCGAAGCCGGCGCGCACGAAATGCTGGAGATCTTTATCGACGGCGCGTTGTCTGGATATCGCGAAAACCGCGATCGCCCCGATCGCGTCGGGACCTCGCAACTGTCGCCGCATCTGCACTTCGGCGAAATTGCGCCGTGGCGGATCGCCAGCACCCTGGAGACGCATCGCACTGCGCGCAATGGCGCAGAAATCGATGCCTATATCCGGCAGCTTGGCTGGCGCGACTTTGCCTATCACTTGCTGCATCACTTCCCGGACACCACCAACCAGAATCTCAACCCGCGCTTTGCAGGATTCGATTGGGCAACGGTCGATCCGGTTGCATTGCAGGCCTGGCAGCGGGGCCGCACTGGCATTCCGATCGTCGATGCCGGCATGCGCCAGCTCTGGCATACCGGTTGGATGCACAATCGCGTGCGCATGATCGTCGCCAGTTTTTTGTGCAAGCATCTGCGCATCCACTGGATCGAAGGCGCGCGCTGGTTCTGGGACACGCTGGTCGATGCGGACCTGGCCAACAACACGCTGGGCTGGCAGTGGGTGGCCGGTACCGGCGCCGATGCGGCGCCCTATTTCCGCGTGTTCAATCCGGTGACGCAGGCAGAAAAATTCGACCCGCATGCGGCATACATCACGCGCTGGGTGCCCGAGCTGGGCAAGCTCGCGGTGAAGGAACGCTTCGCGCCATGGTTGCATCCGTTGTCGCTGGCTCGCTTTGCACCGGAGTATCCGCGCAATCCGATCATCGGCTTGGCCGAGGGCCGCGATGCGGCGTTGGCCGCGTATGCGAAATCGCGCGCCTAGTCGCTGCTGATCGATGCGCGTGTGCCTGTTTCTGGACGGTGCTCGCAACGCTGTCTGATGAGCGAAACAGGGCATGGAATGCGCGCTGTGTACTGGCGTGCGCTGGCTCATGTGGCGGCGCACGTGTACGCGTCATCGCCGAAAACGTTTTCCTGAATGGCACACCCGTTACACGTGGGTTGCGGCAGTTTTCATCATGCGCCAGTCGCGTGGGCCTGTTTATCCTCGCGCACACGATTGAGCGCCGGATGGTCCGGCCATAGGAGAGCACCATGTCCCCAGCAGCCACCAAAAGTCTTGCCGTTGCATTGGCCAGCGTCATTGCGCTGTCCGCGTGTGCCACCGGCGGCTCGTATGTGCAGCGCGACCAATACGGCGAGCAGACGCAACAGCAGAATCGGACCGGCCGCAATGCGCTGATCGGTACCGCCATTGGTGTGGCTGCAGGCCTGCTCACCGGCGACAGCGCCACCGAGCGTCGTCAGCACGCAATGGTCGGCGCTGGCATCGGTGCACTGAGCGGCGCAGCAATTGGCCAGTACCAGGACCGCCAGGAGCGCGCGCTGCGTGAGCGCACCGCCAACACCGGTATCGAAGTACAACGCCAGGGCGACAACATCAGCCTGAACCTGCCCGATGGCATCACCTTCGACTTCGGCAAGTCGGCATTGAAGCCGCAGTTCTACACTGCGCTCAACGGCGTGGCCTCCACCCTGCGCGAGTACAACCAGACCATGGTGGAAGTGGTGGGGCATACCGATAGCGTCGGTAGCGATGCGGTGAATCAGCGCCTGTCCGAAGAGCGCGCCAGCGCGGTAGCGCAATACCTGACCGCACAAGGTGTGCAGCGCGAGCGCATGGAAACCATGGGCGCCGGCAAGCGTTATCCGATTGCCGACAACACCACCGATGCCGGCCGCGCCAAGAACCGTCGCGTCGAAATCCGCCTGATTCCGTTGCGTGCCGACGGCGCGGCCAGCAACACCGGCATGCGTTGAGGGGATGCAGTGAATCGTGGCGGGTCGGATGACTCACCTGCGATGTGCTGATGTATGCAACACAGGCCGCGAAAGCGGCCTGTTTTTTTGCTGCATGGTGTGATCAAGAGCAGCGAACCAATCGCTTGGGTTTAGAACGGATGGTCTGCACGGCTTTGAGGTCTCGATCTTTCTCACGTCATCGGCGCGAATGTGTCGGCGTAACTGTGGAACTTCAAAGCGCGGATCTGGGTGTTATTGCAGGGCCCTTGCCCCCCACCATCGCGGGACACGCTGCAAGTAGGTCCATGTTAGCTCCGTGGCGGCATCCATGCCGCCAAGGGTCCCGCGACGGTGAGCGGGCAAGGGTCAATCGAGTTGGTCGCTGTATTTGTGCAAGCGATAGATGCGTTCGCTAGCGATTCAAGGAGGCGCGGCTAGCTCGCGGTGCTCAGGCGAGAAAGTATCTCCACCCCCTTTCCTACGATGGGCCGCTTTCCGCGCGACCGACCAACGTGCTGGCGCGGTGTTCTCGCCGCTTGCGGGAGAACGACGGCGGCATGGATGCCGCCATCGAGCCCCGATGGATGGGTTGACGGCGCGTCCTGCGAGCGGCGAGGGCACCGCGCGCGACCGAGTCGGCTTTGCGCTCATCGGGTGATCGCATCCGACGACGCCACGACGGACGTCTCGATCTTTTCCAACTCACCGCTGACGGCAGTGAGATCATCTGCAAAGCGACCGAGCTGTCATCGGCTGTACGCGTGTGGTGACAGAAATGCATTCACTGGGTTGCATCGATGAACTTATGGCCTGCGCCAGACGGCAACCACCGCCGGCGCAGTCGATCCGGCACTACGCCGTGACGTTTTCCAAGATTCGCTTGCCTTCGGCGCGCAACTCCGCGTCTGCGCCCACTTCGACTTTCGCATCGTTGTCGGCCTTTTGTGCGGCCAAGCGGGCAGGGCACTGCGCCATCATGTAATCCGCATCGAAATTCATGCGCGTCACCAAAAAGTCCACGAACGCCCGCACTTTCGGCGACACCAATCGGCCGCCGGCGAACACCGCGTTGAAGTCCACCTCAGGCCCGGTCCAACCGGCCAGCACGCGACGCACCAGGCCCGATTGCACGAACGGTTTGGCCATCACATCGCCAGTCAGCAACAGGCCTTCGCCGCACAGCACCGCACCGTTGAGCGCGGCCGGATCGTTGGCCACCATCAGCGGATTGACCGGGAAATCGCGTACATCGCTGCCGTCGCTGAGCGACCAGAAAAATCGGTTGTTGTGCACGTTGCGGTTCTTGCGCAAGGCGAGCGTGCGATGGAATTGCAATTCGTCCGGATGCAGCGGTTCGCCATAGCGTTCGATGTAGGAGGGGCTGGCGAACACCTGGGTGCGCAAGCTGCCGAGCTTGCGCGCCACCAGATTGGAGTCGGGCAGCGCGCCGACGCGCAATGCCAGATCGGCTTCACCGCCGATCAGGTCCAGCTTCTCGTTGCCCAGATGCATGTCAAGCTGGATTTCCGGGTATTGCGCGTGGAATTCGCCCAGCAACGGCGCGATCCAGGTAATGCCCAGCGAATACGGCACGGTAAAACGCAGCCAGCCACGCGGGCCCGATTGCAGCTGTCCCACCGCGCTTTCGGCTTCTTCCAGTTCGCGCGCGATGCGCTGGCAATGTTCGTGGTACACCGAGCCGGCTTCGGTCAGGCCGATGCGGCGGGTAGTTCGATGCAACAGGCGCGCACCCAACCGGGTTTCCAGTTCCTGCACCTTGCGGCTGACGGTGGTCTTGGGCAGGCCAAGCGCATTGGCGGCGGCGATGAAGCTGCCTTGTTCGACCACCTTGACGAAGATCAAGGTGTCGTTGAGATCGTGAGTCATGGGATGCCTTCCGGGGGTCAGGAGGGATTAGACCGCTTGCGGGACGATTATTCCCCTAAATCCGGACTAATCAAGTGCTGCTTTGAAGCCTAACTTATGCGGCATCCCCTCCATGCAGGAGCACGGCCATGTGGTTGTGCAACGTTTTCGGCGTGTCTTCCAGTCAGCGCAGTGCGATCGAAAGCGCCTTCGATCCGGTCGTTTCCACGGAAAAACGGTCGTACGACAGTGCCTTGCGCGAATTCTCCAGCTCGCCACGGCGGCAGGCTGGCGGCGCGCCTGCGCAGCGGACTGGACTGCAGGCGCGCTGGGCACGCCGTGGAATTATCCCGATCTCGGGAGCGAAAATCCCATGAGCGGGATGGTTCAATCCGAGACGGCCGTCATTGGCGGCGCGGGCAACGTGGGCATGGGCATCGTCTCTGCATTGCTGGATGCCGGTATGCCAACGGTGGTGATTGGGCGCGACGCCGCCAAGCTGGACGCACTGCGTGCGCAGCACGGTCACTCCCCGCTGCTGGACATCGTGCAGGGATCAGTGGCCGACGATGCATCTGCGCAGCGCCTGGCCACCGAACTGGCCCAGCGGCAACGACCGCTGGGCGCGGTGATCGCCAGCCTGGGCAGCCCGCCCAAGGCTGGGCGGCTGGTGGATCGGCCGGTGGCCGCCCTGCGTCGTCGCCTGGAGCGCGACGTGCTGCCGCATCTGGCTGCCGCCCGTCACCTGCTGCCGCTGCTGGCCGAGGCCGACGGCGGCGGCCGCTATCTGCTGCTTGGCAGCCCGTGCGCGCTGCGCGCCTGGTCGGCGCATGGCGATCGTTCGGTTGCGGCCTCAGCCACCCGCATGCTTGCCCAGGTGTTGCACGAGGAAGCCAAGCCGTTGGGCGTCCGCGTGCAGTTGCTCTCGGTCGAACAGCCGGTCTGCACGCCCGGCCGCGCCAAGGACGCCTGTCCGGAATGGATCCGCGCCGTGGACGTCGGCCGCGCCGCTGTTTCCCTGATTGCCGGGCCTGGCCAGCCCGGACAAGCCATCGTGACCGTGAGTCGTCGCCCGCCGGCCGCACCGTCGGCCAGCCGGCTGGCCGGTCTGCAATTTCCCATCCCCACCCGAGAGATTTCCCCATGACCACGAACGCCACCCCGTTCCGTTTTCCCTTGCGTACCGTGTTGGCGGGCGCCGTGCTTGCGGTCGTGCTCGCCGGCTGCGGCAGCAAGGCCGCCGAGACCGGCGCACCGCCGCCGCCCAGCGTCAGCGTCGCGCCGGTGTTGATGAAGCAGATCAGCCAGTGGGACGAATTCAGCGGCCGCATCGAGCCGGTGGAAAGCGTGGAACTGCGTCCGCGCGTGTCCGGCTATATCGACAAGGTCAACTACACCGAAGGTGCAGAGGTGAAGAAGGGCGATGTGCTCTTCACCATCGATGAGCGTAGCTACCGCGCCGAGTTCGCGCGTGCCAACGCGGCGCTGGTGCGTGCCCGCACCCAGGCCACGCTGGCACGTAGCGAAGCCACGCGCGCACGCAAATTGTCCGAGCAGCAGGCCATCTCCACCGAAACCTGGGAGCAGCGCCGCGCCGCCGCCGATCAGGCCGATGCCGACCTGCAGGCCGCCCAGGCCGCGGTGGACACCGCCAGGCTCAACCTGGATTGGACGCGCGTGCGCGCTCCCATCGATGGCCGCGCCGGGCGTGCGATGGTCACCGCCGGCAACCTGGTCACGGCCGGCGACAGCGCCAGCGTGCTGACCACCCTGGTGTCGCTGGACAAGGTATTCGTCTACTTCGATGCCGACGAAGGCACCTTCCTGCGCTATTCGCAGATGGCCCGCAACGGCGAGCGCCCGGACGAACGTGGCGGCGAGTTGCCGGTGCGGATCGGGCTGGTCGGCGAGCAGGGCTTCCCGCACACCGGTCGCGTGGATTTCCTGGACAACCAGGTGACCCGCAGCACCGGCACCATCCGCGTCCGCGCGGTACTGGACAACGCGCAACGGCAATTCACGCCGGGGTTGTATGCGCATGTGCAGTTGCTGGGCAGCGGCCAGTTCAAGGCCATGCTGGTCGACGAAAAGGCCGTGCTCACCGACCAGGACCGCAAATACGTGTACGTGGTGGACAAGGACGGCAAGGCGCAGCGCCGCGATGTGGAGCTCGGCCGCAGTGCCGATGGTCTGCGCATCGTGCGTAGCGGCCTGGCCGCCGGCGACCGCGTGGTGGTCGATGGCGTGCAGAAGATCTTCATGCCCGGCATGCCGGTGGACGCCAAGACCGTGGCCATGGCGCCGGCGGCGGACAAGCGCACCGCTTCCAACTAGGGATCGCCAACGCGCGTTGCGCGCTGTCGCGCCTGCCTGGCGACAGCGCACCACCTGCAATGGCTGTACTGCTGTATCGCTGCATCGCAGCTCATGACTGCCGGCCTCGTCATCAGGCCGGCCCGGGGCCGCTGTGCCGCGCCGCCACCCGGCGGCAACCTCTTTCAGGACCATCCCAATGGACTTTTCCCGTTTTTTCATCGACCGGCCGATCTTTGCCGCGGTGCTGTCGATCATCATCTTCGCCGCCGGCCTGATCGCCATGCCGCTGCTGCCGATCAGCGAATACCCAGAAGTGGTGCCGCCGAGCGTGCAGGTGCGCGCGGTGTATCCGGGCGCCAACCCCAAGGTCATCGCCGAGACCGTTGCCACGCCGCTTGAGGAAGCCATCAACGGCGTGGAAAACATGATGTACATGAAGTCGGTGGCCGGCTCGGACGGCGTGCTGGTGGTCACCGTGACCTTCAAGCCCGGCACCGATCCGGACCAGGCGCAGGTGCAGGTGCAGAACCGCGTCAGCCAGGCGCAGGCGCGTCTGCCCGAGGACGTGCGCCGCCAAGGCGTGACCACGCAGAAGCAATCGCCGACGCTGACCATGGTCGTGCATCTGACCTCGCCCAAGGGCAAGTACAACTCGCTGTACCTGAGCAACTACGCCACCTTGAAGGTCAAGGACGAGCTGTCGCGCCTGCCGGGCGTGGGACAGATCCAGATCTTCGGTGCCGGCGACTACGCCATGCGCATCTGGTTGAACCCGGACAAGGTGGCCGCACGCGGGCTCACCGCCAGCGATGTGGTCGCCGCCATCCGCGAGCAGAACGTGCAGGTCTCCGCCGGCCAGCTCGGCGCAGAACCCATGCCCAACAAGAGCGATTTCCTGCTCTCGATCAATGCGCAGGGCCGCCTCACCACCGAAGAAGAGTTCGGCAACATCGTCATCCGCAGCGGCAACAGCGGCGAGATCGTGCGGCTGAGCGACGTGGCGCGTCTGGAGCTGGGCGCCGGCAACTACACCTTGCGTTCGCAGCTGGACAACCAGAACGCGGTGGGCATGGGCGTGTTCCAGTCGCCCGGTGCCAACGCGATCGAATTGTCCGATGCGGTGCGCGCCAAGATGGCCGAACTGGAAAAGCAGTTCCCGCAGGACATGGCATGGTCGGCCGCGTACGACCCGACCGTGTTCGTGCGCGATTCGATCAGCGCGGTGGTGCACACGCTGCTGGAAGCGGTGCTGCTGGTGGTGCTGGTGGTGATCCTGTTCCTGCAGACCTGGCGCGCTTCGATCATTCCGTTGCTGGCGGTACCGGTGTCGGTGGTCGGTACGTTCGCTGCGTTGTACCTGCTGGGCTTTTCGATCAATACGCTGAGCCTGTTCGGTTTGGTGCTGGCGATCGGCATCGTGGTCGACGATGCGATCGTGGTGGTGGAAAACGTCGAGCGCAACATCGAAGAAGGCCTGAGCCCATTGGCGGCTGCCCATCAGGCCATGCGCGAAGTGTCCGGGCCGATCATCGCCATCGCGCTGGTGCTGTGCGCGGTGTTCGTGCCGATGGCGTTCCTGTCGGGCGTGACCGGCCAGTTCTACAAGCAGTTCGCGGTGACCATCGCCATTTCCACGGTGATTTCGGCGATCAACTCGCTGACCTTGTCGCCGGCGCTGGCGGCGATGCTGCTGAAGTCGCACGACGCGCCCAAGGATGGTCCGTCGCGGTTGATCGACCGTTTGTTCGGCTGGTTGTTCCGCCCGTTCAATCGTTTCTTCAACACCAGCTCGCACAAGTACCAAGGCGCGGTGTCGCGTGCGCTGGGCAAGCGGGGTGCGGTGTTCGTGGTCTACCTGCTGCTGTTGGTCGGTACTGGTTTCATGTTCAAGCTGGTGCCGGGCGGCTTCATTCCGACCCAGGACAAGCTGTATCTGATTGCGGGCACCAAACTGCCGGAAGGGTCGTCGCTGGAGCGCACCAATGAGGTGATCCGCCAGATCACCCAGATCGCGCTGCAGACCGACGGTGTGGATCACGCAATCGCGTTCCCGGGCCTGAACCCGCTGCAGTTCACCAATACGCCCAATACCGGCACGGTGTTCCTGACGCTCAAGCCGTTCAGTCAGCGCAGCCGCACCGCCGCGCAGATCAATGCGGAAATCAACGCACGCATCAGCCAGATCCAGCAGGGCTTCGCGTTCGCCTTCATGCCGCCACCGATTCTTGGCTTGGGCCAGGGCTCGGGCTACTCGCTGTACATCCAGGACCGTGCCGGCCTGGGCTATGGCCAGTTGCAGAGTGCGGTCAATGCGATGTCCGGTGCGATCTCGCAAACGCCGGGCATGCAGTTCCCGATCGGTACCTACCAGGCCAACGTGCCGCAGCTCGATGCCAAGGTCGACCGCGACAAGGCCAAGGCGCAGGGCGTGCCGCTGACCAATCTGTTCGATACGCTGCAGACCTATCTGGGTTCGTCCTACATCAACGACTTCAATCGCTTCGGTCGCACCTATCAGGTGATCGCCCAGGCCGATGGACAGTTCCGCGATAGCGTGGAAGACATCGCCAACCTGCGCACGCGCAACGCCAACGGCGACATGGTGCCGATCGGCAGCATGGTCACGCTGGGCCAGACCTACGGCCCGGACCCGGTGATCCGCTACAACGGCTACCCGGCCGCCGACCTCATCGGCGAAGCGGACCCGCGCGTGCTGTCGTCCACCGAGGCCATGCAGAAGCTGTCCAGCATGGCGCCGCAGGTGCTGCCCAACGGCATGAACATCGAGTGGACCGACCTGAGTTATCAGCAGTCCACGCAAGGCAACTCGGCGTTGATCGTGTTCCCGATGGCGGTGTTGCTGGCGTTCCTGGTATTGGCTGCGTTGTACGAAAGCTGGACCCTGCCGCTGGCAGTGATCCTGATCGTGCCGATGACCTTGCTGTCTGCGCTGTTCGGTGTGTGGCTCACCAATGGCGACAACAACGTGTTCGTGCAGGTGGGTCTGGTGGTGTTGATGGGCCTGGCGTGCAAGAACGCGATCCTGATCGTGGAGTTCGCCCGCGAACTGGAAATGCACGGCAAGGGCATTGTCGAAGCCGCACTGGAAGCCTGCCGCCTGCGCCTGCGTCCGATCGTGATGACCTCCATCGCCTTCATCGCCGGCACGGTGCCGCTGGTGTTCGGCCACGGTGCCGGCGCCGAAGTGCGCTCGGTCACCGGCATCACGGTGTTCGCCGGCATGCTGGGTGTGACCTTGTTCGGCCTGTTCCTGACTCCGGTGTTCTACGTGGCACTGCGCAAGTGGGTCACCCGTCGCGGGCCCGCGACACCGCCCGCGGTTGCGCACGATCACGCGCACGTCAACGCCTAAGCACGCGTGACTTCCCCCTACATACATTCGAAGGATTTACACATGAGCAACACCAAGATCGCATTGGTCACCGGCGCAACCCGCGGCATCGGCCTGGAGACCGTTCGGCAATTGGCCACCGCCGGCGTGCACACGCTGCTGGCCGGCCGCAAGCGCGACGACGCCGTGGCCGCGGCCCTCAAGTTGCAGGCCGAAGGCCTGCCGGTGGAGGCCATCCAGCTCGACGTCAACGACGACATCAGCATTGCTGCCGCGGTGGGCACGGTGGAGCAGCGCCATGGTCATCTGGACATCCTGATCAACAACGCCGGCATCATGATCGAGGACATGCAGCGTACCCCGTCGCAGCAGAGCCTGGAGGTGTGGAAGCGTACCTTCGACACCAATCTGTTCGCGGTGGTCGAGGTGACCAAGGCCTTCCTGCCGCTGCTGCGTCGTTCGCTGGCCGGGCGTATCGTCAACGTGTCGAGCATCCTCGGTTCGCTGACCTTGCACAGCCAGCCCGGCTCGCCGATCTACGACTTCAAGATTCCTGCTTACGACGCGTCCAAGAGCGCGTTGAACAGCTGGACGGTGCATCTGGCCTACGAATTGCGCGACACAGCCATCAAGGTCAACACGGTGCATCCGGGTTACGTCAAAACCGACATGAACGGTGGCGGCGGCGAAATCGAAGTGGAGCAGGGCGCGCATAGCAGCGTGCAAATGGCGCTATTGGATGCCCACGGTGCCACCGGCAGCTTTACCCATCTGGGAGAGGTGTTGCCATGGTAAGAAACTTCCTGAGCGTGGCACTGGCTGCACTGGTGCTCAGCGGTTGCGCGGTCGGGCCGGATTACCGCCCCGATCCGCCGGCGGCGGTGACGCTGCAAGGCGCGCAAGACCCGGCATACAGCGCGCAGTCGCCGGTGGGCAACTGGTGGTCGCAGTTCGACGACCCGGTGCTGGAGCAATTGGTGCGCGACGCCTTGTTCGCCAACCACGACCTGCGCATCGCGGTGGCGCGCGTCAAGCAGGCGCGCGCGGTGTTCGTCGAGCGCCGCCTGGATCAGGCGCCGCATATCGCCGCGCAAGGCAGCTTCGATCGTCGCGAGCAGCAGCAGGTGATCGCCGGCAATCAGCGCTTTCTGACCGAGCAGACCACGCTCGGTCTGGATGCGGCCTGGGAGCTGGACCTGTTCGGCCGTCAGCGGCGTGCATCGGAGGCCGCGCGTGCCGACCTGGATGCCGAGCAGGCCAACCTGCAGGACGTGCAGGTCACCGTTGCTGCCGAAGTGGCGCGCAATTATTTCGAATTGCGCGGCACCCAGAAGCGCTTGGACGTCTCCAAGCGCACGCTCACCAACCTGCGCGACACCCAGAAGCTGACCCAGACCCGATGGGATCTGGGTGCCGGCAGCGAGCTGGACGTGCAGAGCAGCCTGGCGCGGTTGAAGGCGATCGAGGCGGATATTCCGCTGCTGGAAACCGCCGAGGCGCAATACCGCCACCGTCTGGCTGTGTTGCTGGGCCAGCAACCGGATGCGTTGGATGCCACCTTGGCCGCGCGCGAGATGCCGGCGTTCGCGCGCCCGCTGCCGCTGGGCGATACCGCCGGCTTGCTGCGTCAGCGTCCGGATGTGCGCGGCGCCGAGCGCCGGCTGGCGGCAGCCACCGCGCAAGTGGGCGTGGCCACTGCCGACCTGTTTCCGCGCATCAGCGTGAGCGGGTTCGTCGGCTTCCTCACCGGCGACGCAGCCAGGTTGACCGAAGGCAACGCCAAGGCCTGGTCGGTGACCCCGTCGATCAGCTGGGCCGCCTTCGATTTCGGCACCGTGCGTGCGCGCTTGCGTGCCAGCAAGGCGCAGGCCGAAGGTGCGTTGGCGCAGTATCAGCAAACCGTATTGCTGGCGCTGGAAGACACCGAAAACGCGTTGATCGGCTATGGCCGCCAGCAGGCGCGCCTGGCCATCGTGGTGGAGCAGGCCAATGCCGCGCGGCGTGCCGAGCAGCTGGCGCAGATCCGCTACCGCGAGGGCTCGGAAGACTTCCTCACCCTGCTGGATGCGCAGCGCACCCAGCTGGCGGCCGACGATGCGTTGGCGCAGGCCGAAGCGGCGGTGAATGTCGGCGTGGTCGGCGTGTACAAGGCGCTCGGTGGCTGGAAGCAGGACCAAGCCCCTGCGGCACCGGTGGCCGTGGTCAATCGTTGAACGACGTGCGGGGGGGCCAGTGGGTCGCCCCGCAGTTCTGGCTGCAGCGTCAGAGCTAAACGGGGCGGTCGAACGTGTGCGGGCGATGGCTGGCGATACTGGCCATGCATCCGACGCCGCCAGTTCGCGCACCTCGGCTGACAGGCGCGCTACCGGCGCTTTCGTCACCACCATCGCATTCGCGACCAAGGCGTAACCCATCTGTCAGGTGCGTATGCCTACGCAGACCCGGACGCTTCCATGCCGCCAGGTGCCTATTCGGCGACCCGCACGCTGTCGCGTCCGCCGTTCTTGGCCAGATACAGCGCCGCATCGGCACGCGAAAACCAGTCCTGCCAATGCGTTTCGCCATCGTGGCGCGCCGCGCCCAGCGAGACGGTGATGCGCCCGCCGGGTCCGCGCAAGCCGTTGCGTATCACCTTGCGCAGGCGTTCGGTGGCCGCTTCCAGTTCGGCCAGCGAGCCGGCACGCAGCAGCACCACGAATTCTTCGCCACCAAAACGGAAGACCTGGTGCGGTTCGCGTACTTCAAAGCGCAGGATGGTGGCCAGATCCGAGAGCGCCGCATCGCCAGCGGCATGCCCGTACAGATCGTTGACCTCCTTGAAGTGATCCAGATCCAGGATGATCAGGCTGTTGAGCCGGTCGTGCGGTTGACGTTGATCGATCTGGTGGGTCAGCGCACGTTCCAGCATGCGACGGTTGGGCAAGCCGGTCAGCGCATCCAGCGAGGCCAGTTCTTCCAGGTGCACGCGGTCGTCCTGCATTCGCAGCGAAAACGCGTAGCCCACCGCCAGCGTCACCAGCGTCACCACGATCGTCGACACGCCCTGGCCGGGGCTGGTGATCAAGCCTGGCAAGAACAACAAGGCGGCCAGCAGCGGCAAGCTCAACAACACCGCGCGTCGCGGCCCGCACAAGAAATAATTGGTGGCCAGCACCGGGAACAGCCAGGGCAGGGCGCCGTCGCCACCGGTCCAGCACGCCACCAGGCACCCGCCGACGTTGATCGACGCCAGCCACACGCCGCCGGCGCCGGTGTCTTCGGCACTGCGCATCTGCCAGCCGCGCCATACCGCAAGCACGCCCAGCGCCGCGGTGACCAGGCACGCAACTACCTGACCGGTCATGGCCAAATACACCGCATAGAGGCAAAGCAACAGCGCGGTGATTGGCCCGAGCATCTTGACGATGCCGAGTCGGAAATCCCGCCGCAGGTGGAGGATCACAGGGAAGGTTCTATAGGAGTCGGCATCATTATCGGCGGAGTGCGGTCAAAGTTGAGCGTGTCTTCATCACCGCAATGGGTAGGAAAGTGAAGCGTTGCAGCGCAAGGCTTCGCACATCCTTGACGGCGCTGCCGCAAACGTATCGTTTTGGTTGTCGGAGTCTGCCATGCCCACCCGCGAAGAACTGGCCACGCGCCTGGACGCGTTGCAGGAAGAGTTGCCCAAGTTGTCGGCAGATGAAGATGCGGATTTCGACTATCTGGATTTTCAGGCGCGTGCCGAAGCGATCCTGAGCAGCGTCGCGCAGGACGATGCCGCCTATGTGCGCACGCGTATCGACGGCATGCTGGCCGGTGCGGGCCTGATCCCCACCGACGACGCGGGCCACGCCTGCGGCTGAGGCCTGGTCTTGGCATGAGCGCATGTGCCTGAGCGTTCGTCGCTGCAATGCGCGCGCCGGCGAATGATCCGAGCATCTTCGTTCAGGCGCTCGCACCAGGGTTCGCCAAGCGCGCGCGATGTGGATCTGAGCGTCGACCGCGCGACACAGGCCTCTGCGACAGACCGCAGCAGCACGCCCGGCTGCTTGCGTTCAGGCCACGGATGCAAGCACATCCGCGCTCACGACCTGATTGCGGCCACCCTGCTTTGCGCGATACAGCGCCGCGTCCGCCCGTTGCAGTAACGAGGCCACGGTGCTGGCGTGAGCGGGAAAGCTGGCCGCGCCGAACGAGGCGGTGACCTTCGGCAGACAGACGCCATCGCCCATGACCTGCAGGGCCTCGATGCCGGCGCGCAATTTCTCCGCCATCATGCACGCGGTTGGCAGATCGACTTCGGGCAGGATGATCGTCAATTCTTCGCCGCCGTACCGGCAGCAGATGTCCTCGCCACGCGTCTGCGCCAGCAACAATTCGCCAATGGCCGCCAGCACGCGGTCGCCGCCGCTGTGCCCGTGCAGGTCGTTGAACCGCTT
This sequence comes from Xanthomonas sp. NCPPB 1062, assembly GCF_041481705.2. NCBI lineage: Bacteria > Pseudomonadati > Pseudomonadota > Gammaproteobacteria > Lysobacterales > Lysobacteraceae > Xanthomonas > Xanthomonas sp. NCPPB 1062. The sequence continues at coordinate 1,686,969 of NZ_CM192987.1, forward strand.
GAAGTGATCCACATCCAGCATCAGCACCGACAAGGGCAGCTCGCGGCGCGTGCAGCGCGCCAACTCGTGACTGAGGGTTTCTTCCAGATAGCGGCGGTTGTACAGGCCTGTCAGCGGGTCGCGGATCGATTGCTGGCGCAGCGTTTCGCGCAGGCGCAGGTTGTGCAGCGCCAAGGAGAGTTGTTCTGCTGCCGCCTCGGCCACGGTCAGCGAGGCAAGATCGTCAGGGTCTTCGCTACGCAATGCCAGCATCCCCAGCTGCGTGCCCTGCGCCGATAGCGGAATACAGGCGGTGGCCGCATGCGCCGGGAGGTTGACGCCGGCATGCTGGCACAGCATGCCCTGGCCGGCGTCCATCACCACATGGGTGCGGTCGCGGCGCAGCGCCCAGCAGTTGTCCGGCGCGATGCTGGCACTGGCGTCGTCTGCCATCTCGCCCCAGGCGACCACCTGTTCGGCGCGATCGCGCGAGGCGCGTAGCAAGTAGACCGCGCCGGCGGCACCGGGAATCAGCGGTGCAATCGTGCGTGCAGTTATTTCCAGCGCTTCTTCGGCATCGCGGCAGTTCTGCAGCAACCCGGAGTAGCGTGCCAGCGCCTCCAGGCCAGCGGAGGTGCGTTCGAGTGCGGCAAACGACTCGATCAGGCGCTCGCTGGTCCGGCTGGCGTCGTTTTCGGCACGCGTACGCCGTTCCAGCTCGCGCGACAACAAGCGGTACGCCAACAGCATCACCAGCAAGCCACTGACAATGCCGATCACCGTCACCCACAGCACCCACTGTGCGCTGCGGGTGGTGGCTGCATTGCGCCTGATCAGTTGCTGCCGCTCCAGCTCCGTCATGGTCTGCACCTGGCGGCGCAGCGATGAAGAGGTCTGGAACACCCCGCGCGCGATGGCAGCACGCGCGCCATCCAGGCCTTGCTTGCGATAGCTATGCAATAACTCGTCGATCTGCACCAGGCGCGCGTCCACCAAACGGCTCAGCACGACCACATTGCGCCGCTGCGTCGGGTTGTCCTGCACCAGGGCGTCCAGCCGCACGATGCGCTCGGGCAGGCGGCCGATCGCATCGGCATACACGCCCAGAAAGGCCTCGTTGTCGGTCAAGACATAGCCGCGCGCCGACGATTCCGCCGACAGCATGCCCGCCTGGATTTCGTCGATGCTGGCAATCACTTCCTGGGTGTGCGTCACCCAGCCGGCGTCCGACAGCGAACGCTGCGTCGTGAGGTACCCGCCCACGCCGATCAGGACAAAGATCAGCCCACCCACCAGCAAGGCCCCGGCAGCACGACGTTTGGTTCTTTTGGTCAACACCGCGTTCCCCCGGCACGATTGTCTGGTCGAGGCCGATGCAAGCCGCGTGCCTACGCTCCACTTCGCTTGCCGAGTCAGCTGGCAGACGGCACATTGCCCCCGGAAGCAGCGTCGTGGCGGTATGCTGGCAAGCAGTCACCGAAAAGGGCGCCCGTTGGTCATTTTTCTAGGCAATTACCAACTCACCTGTCATGCCGTCAAAGGCGATACCCCCGCCCATGGCTGGGTGGCAGGCTGGGATATTGCGCAGATCGGCATCGGCCGCGGCGCGAACCTGGCAGGCGCCGCGCTGTCGTCGACCTTTCCCGACCATCGCAGCGCCATGGCAGCCGCCCGGATTGCCGGCATGGTCACGCTGGAAGCCATGCACGCCAAGGCGCAAGAGCAGCGCGAGTACGCCTGAGCGGGAAGCCCTGACGGCTGGCACGCGATTTGCTCGGGTTTGATCAGGGCGCCGTCGAGCGTCTCTGGAGCAAGTGCAATGGAAGAGCCCAATAAAAGCGCACTGGCGTTGCTGCAACACGAAGCCAGCGCGTTGCTGGCCTTGTTCGATCAACTCCGCGGCGATGCCGCCCCGCGGTGTGCAGCTGCCGACGACCGGGCAGGGGCCCTCGTTCGTCGCGATGAGCCCGACCATGCCGCGCGCGTCACTAACTGACGCAGCGCGCGCAGTCTGCTTCGTCCTTCGCAATGGCCAACGTCTGACCTCTGCATCGGGAAATCCCGGCCTTGTCCGTTTATCTCTGGGGCGAGGTTGAAGCGGGTGGGCAGGGCCCCAGCACGCACTGACGCATGTCGCAACGCGGACGCATGTCGCAACGCGCAAGCGCTTTCGGTGACCTCGCTGTCAAACGAACGCCTCAATGGTGAGGTGGCTTATACCTTCTGGATCGCGATGGCACGCCTCGTCCACACAAAAGGAGGGCCGCTGCTGCCAGCGTTGCTGCCAAGCCTGGAACATGAGAATGGGCCAAAGATGCGTGTGCCACTTTCGTTGACCTGCGATGAACGCTTGCCAGAGATGCGTCACCACCCCGACGTCGAAGACGCCTTGCTCTTCGAGTTTTGAAGGTGTCAACAAGTCTTCAGCCCACTCGCGTAAGGGGCCGCGTAGCCAGCGGCCGACAGGCGCACCGAAGCCTCGCTTGGGTCGGTAGATAAGCTCCTGCGGCAGATACAGTTCGAGCAGGCGCTTCAAAATGTATTTTTGCTCCCCACGAACCATTTTGAGCTTGAGCGGAATCTGCCAGGCCAGCTGAAATACCTGCTGATCCAGGAAGGGGGAAGACGTGTTCAGGCCATGCAGCATGCACGCGCGGTCGACTTTGGTCATGAGTCCTTCCCCAAGTTCCATGGCAATGTCCATAAAGAGAACGCGCTCGCCTGGGGATCCGACGGTCAGCTGCTCCATGGGGGTGTCATAGATCGTGGGGTACTCCATGGAGCCAAGCACGGCGCAACGGGGGTTGCGCCAACGCGAGACCCTGAGCAGGTAGCTGTCTTCCACCGAGCGGCTGATCGTCTCCCCCAGGGCCGCTCGCCATCCGCCCAAACGGGCCGACTCCTTCGTGTAGACGCCCCGGCGACGCAGCGAACAGCGCAGCGTGTCCGGGATCATGGAGCTCAGGCGCGCATTGCGCAGTGCACGCGCATACGCGGCATGGCCGAAGAACAATTCGTCGCCTCCATCGCCTGTCAGCATGTGACTGACTTGGCGGCGCGCGGAGCCTGCTGCAAGCAGTGTCGGAATCTGGGACGAGTCCGCAAAGGGTTCGCAAAACGCCTCCGATATCTCCGGCAGAATGGCCACGGCCTGCTGATCGCTGATGCGTTGTTGGAAATGCCGCGTACCTAGATGGCTTGCAACCTTTTGTGCCCAATCCATTTCGTCGTGGTCGGCATCCTCAAATCCGATGGTGACGGTATCGACAGGTGTTGAGCGTTGCGACTGCAGGAGGGACGTGATGAGGCTGGAATCGGTTCCTCCCGACAGGAATGAACCAGTCTTGCGATCGCTGACGCGGTCAACCGCCATCGAGAGCGCATCCTGCAGGCGGCTGATCGCACGCTCTTCGGTCACATGCTCTCTTGCTTGGATTAAGTTGCTGACATTTCTTTTCGGATGCCAGTAGCGCGCCCCCTCGCTGGGGTCGTGATGGGGCGCACCGCGTTCCACATCCAGCGTGCTGAAAACTTGAATGGTTCCTGCCGCGAGTTTGAAGATGCCTCGATGGATGCTATATGGCGATGGAATGTAGCCGTATCGCAGCAGGAGCGTCAGCGCATTCCGATCGAGCAAGTTACTGAAGCCGTGAGAGGAAGCGATTGCTTTGAGTTCAGAAGCAAACACAAGACCCTGATGTGTCCAGCCGTAGTACAGGCTGCATTGACCGATGCGGTCGCGCACTAGCGACAGCGTGTGTAATCGACGATCAAGAATGGCCAGGCAGAAGCTGCCATCGATGAGCGCTAGGGTTTGCTGCAGCCCCAACGACTGAATGCTTTGCGCGATCCTTGCGGCAGAGGTGTTGCTCTCACAAGCCTCTGGTGTGCTGTAAAGCGGCGAGAGGCCATTGGCGCGTCCAGCGAAGGCGACAAGATAACGACCATCGGCAGAAAAGCCCATGCGAGTCCCCGGGGTGCCAGAGCTCCCGCATGCTGCAAGTACCAGGGGCGTGTCAACGACGGTTGCCACACACGCTTTATCTCCACGGTGCTTCATCACAGCAACCATCGCACTTCCACGCCGTCCTAGCGTGCTGCTGTCTTTGTGAGAATTTGGTTCCAACCACAATCCACAGATACCCGACATCTGACCCGTCCGCCCTTGACCATATAGAGAGGTGCACTGGGCCGGGCAACGCGACTTGCTGGCGACGTCGTTCCCGATCCGGTGCGGCGCGCATGGTGGGCTGGTCGTATGGGGATTCCGCCTGGAAATGATCAAGGAACGGTTGAGAGGGCGCTGTTTTTTGAGCGCTTTGCATCGATGTCGCTCCGGTGCGCTGCGTCATGTCGAGCGCGTGGATGGCCGCGTGCAACCAGGCGCAGCGATGACTCGAACAGGTGACAGATGGCGTTTGCCTGATCGCTCTCTCGCCCGCCACGTCGCCGGCAACCAATGACTGCGCCCTGCGGAGATCGTGGCCGACAAGGCGCCCCGGCATCGGCTCATCGAAGTCGATATCGGGATGCCGGACCGCTTGCCGGTGCTGGCGGAATCCGAGCGCAGCTTTGGCGCGGCATATCGCAAGGTGGGCGAGGGCATCGTGGGGGTATCGACGTTGGCCATTGGCTGCATGCCCCCAGATGTCCCCAGCGTCGCATGGCGTGATACGTTCACCTGCGCACTGCGTCGCACATGAAAAAGGCCGAGAACCCTTGTTTTACGGGGGTTCCCGGCCTTCTCAGGACCTCATCGGTCCGCTCATTGGTGGAGGTGGGCGGAATCGAACCGCCGTCCGGAAGCACTCCATCCCCAGCACTACATGCTTAGCCCTCCGTTAGATCTCGTTTCCAGGCAGCACGGTTGGCAAAGCGCACCTGGAAACCAGCCTGCTTTATCTGACCGGTAGCTGACAGGCAGCCACTACCGATGGTTCCGTGATAATGACCCTACACCTACGAGCACGGGCACAAGTAGGTTCGGGGGTTCGCCTTAGGCGGCTGTAGAACTACAACTAAAGCCAATTAAGCGGCGATAGCGAAGTCCGAACCGTAGTTGTCATCGTTGGCAACTAAAAGTTTGCTGCTGGATTAACGAGGAAAGCTGCCCCCTCGGCATGCGCCAAGCGACTTCGCGACCCCCGTCGAAACCAGTGCACCCCCGGGGAAAGCAATAAAACGCTGACCGGGTCAGTGTAGGGATCGGCGCGCCCTGTCACAAGTGGTGAGATGCGCAACGCTTACAGTGGCTTCAGTCCCGTACCGAACGGAACAGTCTGCATACGAAGGAGCGACGCGATGGCGACAAGCAAGCCCCCACGTTCGAAACCTGCACGCGCGCTGCCGCGCAAGGCGGCTGCAAGCACGCAACAACCGGCGCGGCCGCGCGCTGCGCGCGCGCAGCAGGCCGGGACCCAGGAGTCCACAGCGACCCGCGTGCAGGGCAAGGCGCGCACGGTGATCTACATCCATGGCATCGGCAACAAGCCGCCGGCCGATGTGCTGCGTTGTCAGTGGGACAAGGCGTTGTTCGGGCGGCCCATGGGCGAGCGCACGCGGCTGGCGTACTGGGTCAATCGCGAGCGGTATCCAGTGGCCGAGCCGGGCAATTGCGACGCGCGCGATGTGGGGCCGGCGCTCAATCAAAGCGTGCAGCGCGCCTTGAGTACGCTTGGCCTGGTGCCGGGCGAACAGGACCTGCACCTGTTGGCAGACGCGCTGGCGCAGAGCGAGCAGGAACGCACCGATCTGCATCGGCTGCTGGACGAGCTTCAGGGCACGTCCGTGTCCGGCAGCGTGCAGGCCAAGGGCGCCATCGATGCGATCAACCGGGTGTTGCTGCGGCTGATTTCGGCTGCATTGTTGCAGGATGTGCATGACCTGTTCTTCGTGCCGGAACGTGCGGCGTTGATGCGCGAGAGTCTGGCGCAGCGGCTGCGCGCAGGGGGCGGGCCATTCGTGGTGGTGGCGCACAGCCAGGGGTCGATGATCGCCTTCGATGTGCTGCGCCAGCTGAAGGCCGCCGATTGCGAGGTCAGTTTGTTCCTCACCCTGGGTTCGCCACTGGGCTTGCCGCAGGTGCGCAGCATGTTCAAGCGCTGGACTGGCACGCGCAAATTGCCGTTTCCCGAGTGCGTACAGCGCTGGATCAATGTGGCCGAAACGCGCGACCCGATCGCGCTGGACCCGGACCTCACCGACGACATCGCCAATGCCCAAGGACGTTTCGAGAACCTGGCCGCTGCGCGTTTGAACCCGGACTGGCAGCACAACCCGCATTCGGCTTCGGGCTATCTGTCCATTCCGCAGGTGCGCGCCGCGGTGCGCCAAGCCGTGGGTGTGGGCTTCGATCAGCCGGTGTCCAATGCAGTGCTGATCAAGGACCTCAGCGAGCAGCTCGAAGCGCATGGCCCTGAGTACCGGCACGATGTGCTGATCGAGCTGGATCGGCGCGTGTTGGGGAACGACCCTGCCGGTGTGCGCGCATTGCTGTTGCAGCATGTGCGCGAAGCCGCTGCGCGTACCACCGGCCTGAGCGGCGATGCGCTGGATGAGGCGATCGAGCTGGAAGACAGCCTGCAGCGTTTCGTGTCTGCGCGGCTGACCCGATTCGAGATCGAGTCGCTGCAGGATCGCTACCGCGCGTTGGGCTTTCGGCGGGTATGGCGCGATGCCGGAAAACGCGCGTTGATCCATGTGTCGGGCAATGTGCTGCATGCCGATGCGGCACGCACGGCGTATCGCGCACGCGGGCAGCAGATCGGTTGGGCGGTGATGGATACCGGCATCGTGGCCGATCACCCGCATTTTTTCGTCAAGGGTGAACGCGACACCGTGGTGGCACAGTGGGATTGCACGCGGCGCGGCGCGCCCAAACGGCTGACCCGCGCCGATGGCACGGCGTTTACCCGGCTCGATCGGCATGGCCACGGCACGCATATCGCCGGCATCATCGCCGGCCAGTGCCGCGCGTCGATCCCGGAGGCGGGCGGCACGCCCGGCCGTCCGCTGGAATTTTCCGGCATCGCGCCGGATACCCAGCTGTATGGCTTCAAGGTGCTCGACAATGCCGGAAACGGCCGCGATTCGTGGACGATCAAGGCGGTGCAGCAGGTGGCCGACATCAACGAGCGTGCCGGCGAGTTGGTCATCCATGGCGTCAATCTGAGCCTGGGCGGCTGCTTCGACCCGGAGAGCTACGGTTGCGGGTTTACGCCGTTGTGCAACGAATTACGCCGGCTGTGGCGGCAAGGCGTGCTGGTGGTGGTCGCGGCCGGCAACGAAGGCCTGGCCTGGTTGATGCGCAACGACGGTGACGCATATGCCGCCAACATGGATCTGTCGATCAGCGACCCGGGCAATCTGGAAGACGCCATCGTGGTCGGCTCAGTGCACAAGAGCAGCCCGCACAACTATGGCGTGTCGTATTTTTCCTCGCGCGGGCCGACCGCCGACGGCCGCAGCAAGCCGGATGTGGTCGCGCCAGGGGAGAAGATCCTGTCGGCCTACTACGACTTCGACCCGAACGACCCGACCAGCCTGATGGTGGAGATGAGCGGCACCAGCATGGCCGCACCGCATGTCTCCGGCGTGCTGGCCGGCTTCCTGTCGGCGCGCCGCGAGTTCATCGGCTTCCCCGATCGGGTCAAGCAACTGCTGCTGGATACCTGCACCGACCTGCAGCGCGACCGCTATGTGCAGGGCAGGGGAGTGCCGAATTTGATGCGGATGCTGGGAGCGACGTGATCCGGAGCCGTGAGTCGGGATTGGGGATTGGGGATTGGCAAGAGCGGTGTGGCTTAGCCTCGCCGCTCTGCAGGTGTGGATCGCAGGACAGCAGTGCAAAAGGCCACGCACAGCCGCTCTAACCAATCCCTAATCCCGAATCACCAATCCCCGCTCATCACGCATCGCGGTTATGCCGCCGCATCACGCGCTGCTTGTCGCGCTGCCAGTCGCGGTCCTTGGCGGCGTCGCGCTTGTCGTGATTCTGCTTGCCCTTGGCCAGGGCGATTTCCAGCTTGACCTTGTTGCTGCTCCAGTACAGCGCGGTAGGCACCAGGGTGTAGCCTTCGCGCTCCACGCGGGTGAGCACCTTGTCGATCTCGGCCCGGTGCAGCAGCAGTTTACGGTCGCGCCGTTCCACTGGCACCGTGTGGGTGGAGGCCTGGATCAGCGGCGTGATCTGTGCGCCGATCAGGTAGATCTCGCCGGAGCGCACATAGGCATAGCCGTCGACGATGTTGGCGCGGCCGGCGCGGATCGCCTTGACCTCCCAGCCCTGCAGTGCCAGGCCGGCTTCGTAGCGTTCTTCCAGGTGGTATTCGTGGCGCGCACGCTTGTTCAACGCGATGGTTTTCGTGGCCTTCGCGCCGTTTGCTTTATCCTTGGTCTGTTTCTTGCTCATCCGCCCATTGTCGCCGATTCGGTGTCGTCAAACGATCTTCCGTCTTTCACAAGTTAGCGAATGCCTACCATCCGTCGCAGCGCCCTGGTCGAACACAGCGCCTCCCGCATGTTCGATCTGGTCAATGATGTCGCCGCCTATCCGCGCCGCTTCGGCTGGTGCGACGCTGCCAATGTGCTCGAGCAGGACCAGGCGCACATCGTGGCGCGCCTGGATTTGGGGCTGGGGTCGTTCCGCACCTGGTTCACCACCGAGAACATCCTTGAACGCCCGGAGCGCATCGTCATGCACCTGCGCGATGGCCCGTTCAAGCGCCTGGAAGGCCTGTGGGAGTTCCAGGCGCTGGGCGAGGGCGCCTGCAAGGTGAGTCTGACCCTGGAGGTCGAAACCAGCTCGCGGCTGCTTGGCCCGGCGCTGGCGCTGGGGTTTCAGGGCCTGGCCGATCGCATGGTCAATGATTTCGTGCGCGTCGCCGACCGCGGCGACGTCTAGGTTGCGCAGCGGCATGCGCATCGAAGTCGTGCTGGCCTGGCCGGATCGCTACAGCTCGGTACACCTGGAATTGCCTGAAGGCGCAACGGTGGCCGAAGCCGTTGCCATGTCCGATCTGGCGGTGGAGCGGGCCCCCGCCGCGTATGCGGTGCACGGGCTGATCGCGCGGCCGGAGCAGGGGTTGCGCGACGGCGACCGGGTCGAATTGCTCAGGCCGCTGTTGCTGGATCCGAAGGAAGCCCGCCGCAGGCGTGCCGGACCAAGCAAGAAAGCCGGCCCCAACCGCTAGCGATTGCCAGCGCTGCGACGACGCAGACTCGCTGCAAAGCCATCGCTGCTGACGGCGTGTCTCGAAGAATCAGCCGTGTTGGTTGAGTTCGAACGAGCGCGCTTGGACTAAGACATGCGACAGACAGCACGATCGATCGGTCCTGGGAGTCAGCGCTGTAGAGTCACTGAAGCGCTCTGTTGGCATCGGGCAAAACGAAAAACGCATCCGTTCGAAGGGATGCGTTTTGGGTCCGATCAGGCGATCACGAGACCGCCCGGTAACCGCATCAACGGCCGCGTTGCTTCTTCTTGTCGCGGGCCAGGTTGCGGCCGAACTGCTTGGGCGCGGCTTTGGCCAGTTGCTCGTCCTGCGACGGGAAATAGTCGCCTTCCCAGCGTGCGACCTGTTCGTTCTCGAAGAACACGGTGAAATTCTTGATCTCGGTACGCGCCAGACGGTCCACGCGCTGCGTGGAGGTGTAGTCCCAGCGCTGGGCATGGAACGGGTCGGGGATCGAGGGCGTGCCCAGCAACGCACTGACCTGCTGCTTGCTCTGGCCTACCTGCAGTTGCTCCACGGCGTTCTGTTTGATCAGATTGCCCTGGTAGATCGGCTGCTTGTAGATGATGCCGCAGCCAGCGGTGGAAAGAGCAATGGCGGCGACCAGCAGGAGATTACGCATCGGGGATTAAGTGCTGAGGAAATCACGCCGATGATACACTTCCGCCGGTCGCCGCGACCCGTTTGATGGCAGCTGGCGCTAAATCGCCAATGAACGGAGAACGTATGGAAACCCACGACCTGCGCAAAGTCGGGCTCAAGGTGACCCATCCGCGCATGCGGATCCTGGAACTGCTCGAACAGAAGAGCAATCAGCATCACCTCAGCGCAGAAGACATCTATCGCCAACTGCTCGATCACGGCGACGAGATCGGGCTGGCGACGGTCTACCGGGTGCTGACCCAGTTCGAGGCGGCCGGCCTGGTGCTGAAGCACAATTTCGAAGGCGGGCAGGCCGTCTACGAGCTGGACCGCGGCGGTCATCACGACCATATGGTGGACGTGGATACCGGTCATGTGATCGAGTTCGAGAGCGAGGAAATCGAGGCGCTGCAGCGCCAGATCGCCGCCAAGCATGGCTACGAACTGGAAGAGCACTCGCTGGTGCTGTACGTGCGCAAAAAGCGTCCGCGTTGAGTTCAGTGTCTGCAGAGATCTAATGACAGGGCGGCTTCGGCCGCCTTGTGCGTGCTGGGGCGTGTTGGTGGGTTTGCTGCAGGCCCATGCTCCCATCCGCCCTTCGGGCACCTTCCCCCCAGGCGGGGGAAGGGAGACTCATCAGCGGGGGAGGGAACGGGGACTGTGAATTTGCGAACGACCGGCCCCGCTCAGGCGCTTTGCAGCAGCTTGCGGGCGGCCGCGCGCGCTTCCTTGCTCACTTCCACACCACCCAGCATGCGTGCCAATTCTTCCTGGCGGGCCTGCGGGCCGAGCAGTTCGACCGCACTCTGGGTCATGCCGTCCACCGGCGCCTTGCTGACCCGGTAATGCGCGTGGCCCTTGGCGGCGACCTGCGGCAAGTGGGTAACGCACAGCACCTGGCGCTCTTCGCCCAGCGCGCGCAGCTTCTGCCCGACGATGTCGGCCACCGCGCCGCCGATGCCCGAATCCACTTCGTCGAACACCATGGTGGGCACGCTGTCCAGGCCCAGCGCCGCCACTTCGATGGCCAGCGAAATGCGCGACAGCTCGCCGCCGGAGGCGACCTTGCGCAAGGCGCGCGGGGGCTGCCCGGCGTTGGCGGCGACCAGGAATTCCACCCGTTCGGCGCCATTGGGGTCCGGCCGGGGGCTCTCGTGCGGCTGTAGCTGGATCAGGAACTGCCCGCCGCCCATGCCCAACTCGCCGATCAGCGCGGTGGTCGCGGCCGACAACGCCTCGGCGGCGGCGGTGCGGCTGTCGCTGAGCACGCCGGCCGCGCTGCGCCAGGCGCCGGTGGCGATTTCGATGTGCTTGTCGAGCTGCTGCAGGCGCTCGTCGGCGCCGCGCAGGCTCTCGACTTCGGCGCTCAGGTGGTCGCGATGCGCGGCCAGTTCGTCCGGCGTGACGCGGTGTTTGCGGGCCAGGTCGTGCAGGCGGCCAAGGCGGCGCTCCATCGCCTCGAACTGGGCCGGGTCGGCCTCCAGGTCGTCGCGCACACGGTCGAGCAGGGCCAGCGCTTCCTCGATCTGGATCACGGCGCTGTCCAGCAGCGCGTCCACTTCGCCCAGCCGCGGTTCGTGTTCGGCCACGCGCGACAAATCGTGGCGGCTGTCCTGCAACAGGCCCAGGGCACTGGCGCCGTCGTCGCCGTTGAGCTGCTGGGCGACGCTGTCGCAGGCACCGATCAGCGCGGTGGCATGGGCCTGGCGGCGGTGATTGACGTCCAGTGCGGCAATCGCGGCCGGATCCAGGTCCTCGCGTTCCAATTCGGCCAGTTGGTGTTCCAGAAAGCCGATCCGGTCGGAGACATCGCCTTGCGCGGAGAGCGCATCACGCTCGTCCAGCAGCGCCTGCCAGCGCTGGCTGGCCTGGCGCACCTGCTCGCGCTGGGCGCTGTTGCGGGCGTAGGCATCGAGCAGGGCGAGCTGGCTGTGCCGGGCCATCAGCGCCTGGTGCTCGTGCTGGCCGTGGATTTCGACCAGTCTCGAGGCGAGTTCCGCCAGTTGCGAGGAGGTGACCGGGCGGCCGTTGATCCAGGCGCGCGAGCCGCCGTCGGCGCGGATGATCCGGCGCAGCTGGCATTGCGCCTCGTCGTCGAGTTCGTTGTCGGCCAGCCAGCGCAGCCCGGGATGCTCGGCCGGCAGCTGGAATTCGGCCGACAGTTCGGCGCGCTCGGCGCCATGACGCACCACGCCGCTGTCGGCGCGCAGGCCGGACAGAAAGCCCAGCGCGTCCACCATCAGCGACTTGCCGGCGCCGGTTTCGCCCGATACCACGGTCATTCCCGGCCCGAATTCCAGTTCGGTGGCACGGACAACGGCGAAATCCTTGATCGAGAGGTGTCTGAGCATGAGGTCGAGTGTGAACGCTTTGGGGAAGCTTAGGGTGGCAGGGGCAGACGGGGAATCGGACGCTTGCCATCCCCGGGGCCAGACATTATCTATGCGCTGTCTCACCGGATGATCCCATGCGCGCGTCCCAGTCCCCAATGCTCGACCCCCGCGCCCGCCAGTTGCTGCGCACCCTGATTGCGCGCTACATCCGCGACGGCGAGCCGGTGGGGTCAAAGACGCTGGCCCAGCATGCGGGGTTGGACGTCAGCCCGGCCACCATCCGCAATATCCTGGCCGACCTGGAAGACGTCGGCCTGCTCAGCTCCCCGCATACCTCGGCCGGACGCGTGCCCACTGCGCATGGCTACCGGGTGTTCGTCGACAGCCTGGTGCAGATGCAGCCGCCTGGCGAAGAGGAAGTCCGCCGCCTGCGCGCGGAGCTGGCTAGCGGCAACGGCACGCAATCGTTGCTGGGCAGCGCCTCGCAGATGCTGTCGGCGATGAGCCACTTCGTCGGCGTGGTCAGCGCGCCGCGCCGCGAGCAGTTCGCGTTCCGGCATATCGACTTCGTGGCGCTGGATGCGCGCCGCGTGCTGGCGATCCTGGTGTTTGCCGACAACGAGGTGCAAAACCGCGTGATCGAGCCGCGCCGCGCTTACGAGCCGGCCGAGCTGGAACGGGTGGCCAATTACCTCAATGCGCAGTTCGCCGGGCGCGCGCTGGCCGACATCCGCGCCTGCCTACTGCGCGAGCTGCGCATGGCCAAGAGCGAGATGGAACAACTGCTGGCGCACAGCGTGGACCTGGCCAGCGAGGCGCTGGTACCGGCCGATGCCGAGGACATGGTGATGGCCGGGCAGACCCGGCTGATGGGCGTGCAGGACCTGTCGGATCTGGATCGCCTGCGCGAACTGTTCGAGGCCTTCGCCAGCAAACGCGAGATCCTGCAGCTGCTCGAACGCACCATCCAGGCGCCGGGCGTGCGCATCTTCATCGGCGAAGAAACCGGCATGGTGTCGCTGGAAGACGTCTCGCTGGTCACTGCACCTTACGCCGCCAATGGCCAGGTGCTGGGCGTGCTGGGGGTGATCGGGCCCAAACGCATGGCCTACGACCGGCTGATTCCGCTGGTGCAGACCGCCGCCGACGTGCTGGGCGCGGCCATGGAGTCGCCCGGTACGCGATAACCGGCATCGATCGGCGCGATGCTTTGCTTGAAACGCGCGCGGGCGCCCATATACGGGGTGACGTTGGGGCGGGCGTTCCGCTTGCCCGGGAACTGCATATGAACCAAGACCACCCCGAATTCGACTCCGAAGACCTGTCACAGAACCCGCCCGAGACCGATCCGCTCAAGGCCGAGATCGAATCGCTGCGCAGCGAGATCGCCCTGGTCAAGGCCGATGCCCTGCGCGAGCGCGCCGACCTGGAAAACCAGCGCAAGCGTATCGCCCGCGACGTGGAAAACGCGCGCAAGTTCGCCAACGAGAAGCTGCTCGGCGAACTGCTGCCGGTGTTCGACAGCCTGGACGCGGGACTCACCGCCGCCGGCACCGAGCCCAGCCCGCTGCGCGACGGCCTGGACATGACCTACAAGCAATTGCTCAAGGTGGCCGCCGACAACGGCCTGACCCTGCTCGATCCGGTCGGCCAGCCGTTCAACCCGGACCAGCACCAGGCGATCAGCCAGGGCGAGGCCGAGGGCGTTGCGCCGGGTCACGTCGTGCAGGTGTTCCAGAAGGGCTACCTGCTCAACGATCGCCTGCTGCGCCCGGCCCTGGTGGTCGTGGCCAAGCACGACTGAACCGCAGCGCCGGCTGAACTGCCAGGCGCAGGCACGAAACACAGATGTGCGCCGGTGGCTTGAACACCTGCGCACCACCCCCACATCTCAGCCAGACCCGGCGTCGCCGGACACAGCTACAGAATCATCAGGAGCGTATCCATGGGCAAGATCATTGGTATTGACCTCGGCACCACGAACTCGTGCGTGTCGATCATGGACGGCGGCAAGGCCCGCGTCATCGAAAACTCCGAGGGCGATCGCACCACGCCTTCGATCGTCGCCTACACCAAGGACGGCGAAGTGCTGGTCGGCGCCTCGGCCAAGCGCCAGGCCGTGACCAACCCGAAGAACACCTTCTACGCGGTGAAGCGCCTGATCGGCCGCAAGTTCACCGATGGCGAAGTGCAGAAGGACATCTCGCACGTGCCGTACGGCATCCTGGCGCACGACAACGGCGACGCCTGGGTGCAGACCAGCGATGCCAAGCGCATGGCGCCGCAGGAAATCTCCGCGCGCGTGCTGGAAAAGATGAAGAAGACCGCCGAAGACTTCCTCGGCGAGAAGGTCACCGAAGCGGTGATCACCGTGCCGGCGTACTTCAACGACAGCCAGCGCCAGGCCACCAAGGATGCCGGCCGCATCGCCGGTCTGGACGTCAAGCGCATCATCAACGAGCCGACCGCCGCAGCCCTGGCCTATGGCCTGGACAAGAACGGCGGCGACCGCAAGATTGCCGTCTACGACCTGGGCGGCGGTACCTTCGACGTGTCGATCATCGAGATCGCCGAAGTCGATGGCGAAAAGCAGTTCGAAGTGCTGGCCACCAACGGCGACACCTTCCTGGGCGGCGAAGACTTCGACAACCGCGTCATCGAGTACCTGGTCGACGAATTCAACAAGGACCAGGGCATCGACCTGCGTAAGGATCCGCTGGCGCTGCAGCGCCTGAAGGACGCCGCAGAGCGCGCCAAGATTGAGCTGTCGTCCAGCCAGCAGACCGAAGTGAACCTGCCGTACGTCACCGCCGATGCGTCGGGCCCGAAGCACCTCAACATCAAGTTGACCCGTGCCAAGCTCGAAGCGCTGGTGGAAGACTTGGTCAAGAAGTCGATCGAGCCGTGCCGCACCGCGTTGAACGACGCTGGCCTGCGCGCCAGCGACATCAACGAAGTGATCCTGGTCGGCGGCCAGACCCGCATGCCGAAGGTGCAGCAGGCGGTTGCCGATTTCTTCGGCAAGGAACCGCGCAAGGACGTCAACCCGGACGAGGCGGTGGCCGTGGGTGCGGCGATCCAGGGCGGCGTGCTGGCCGGCGACGTCAAGGACGTGCTGCTGCTGGACGTGACCCCGCTGTCGCTGGGTATCGAGACCATGGGCGGCGTGTTCACCAAGATCATCGAAAAGAACACCACCATTCCGACCAAGGCCTCGCAGACCTTCTCCACCGCCGAAGACAACCAGTCGGCCGTGACCGTGCATGTGTTGCAGGGTGAGCGCGAGCAGGCCCGCTTCAACAAGTCGCTGGCCAAGTTCGACCTGTCCGGCATCGAGCCGGCGCCGCGCGGCATGCCGCAGGTGGAAGTGTCCTTCGACATCGACGCCAACGGCATCCTGCACGTGTCGGCCAAGGACAAGAAGACCAACAAGGAACAGAAGGTCGAGATCAAGGCCGGTTCGGGTCTGTCGGACGAAGAGATCCAGCGCATGGTCGCCGACGCGGAAGCCAACCGCGAAGAAGACAAGAAGTTCCAGGAGCTGGTGCAGGCCCGCAACCAGGCCGATGGTCTGATCCATGCCACCCGTACCGCGATCACCGAGCATGGCAGCAAGGTCGGTGGCGATGTGATCGGCAAGGTGGAAGCGGCGCTGTCGGATCTGGAAACCGCCATGAAGGGCGACGACAAGGCGCAGATCGAAGCACGCACCAAGACGCTGGAAGAAGCCGGCCAGTCGTTGTACGCAGCAGCTGCGGCGGCAGAGCAGGGCGGTAACGCCGATGCGGCCAGCGGCAATGCCCAGGCCTCCAAGGCCGCCGACGACGTGGTGGACGCCGAGTTCACCGAGGTCAAGGACGACAAGAAGTAAGCCGTGATTTGGGAGTCGGGAGTGGGGATTGGCAAGCGCTAAAGCTTGCCGATTCCCGTCCCGATATCCTTAACGCGTCGCGTCGCCAGGGCGGACCAGCACACGCTGTCCGCTTTTGCGTTTCAACGAATCTCAAATCACGAATCCCGAATCCCGGCTTATGAGCAAACGCGATTACTACGAAGTGCTGGGCGTTGCCCGTGGCGCCAGCGACGAGGAGCTGAAGAAGGCGTACCGGCGCTGTGCGATGAAGCACCACCCGGACCGCAATCCTGGCGACGCGGCTGCCGAAGCGGCGTTCAAGGAATGCAAGGAAGCCTACGAGGTGCTGTCCGATGGCAATAAGCGGCGCGCCTACGACGCGCACGGCCATGCGGCCTTCGAGCACGGCATGGGCGGTGGCGGTGGGCCGGGTGGCCCGGACATGGGAGATATCTTTGGCGATATCTTCGGCAATATTTTCGGCGGTGGCGCCGCCGGTCCGCGCGCTGCGCGACGTGGTGCCGACGTTGGTTACGTCCTGGAACTGGATCTGGAAGAAGCTGTCGCCGGCATCGAGCGCCGCATCGAGATTCCGACGCTGGTCGAATGCGCGCCCTGTCACGGCAGCGGTTCGGAAGACGGCAAGGTCGAGACCTGCGGTACCTGCCATGGGCGCGGCCAGGTGCGCATCCAGCGCGGCATTTTCGCCATGCAGCAGAGCTGCCCGCATTGCGACGGGCGCGGTACGCTGATCCAGAACCCCTGCAAGACCTGCCACGGTGCCGGTCGCGTGGAAGAAGACAAGGTGCTGTCGATCAAGGTGCCCGCCGGCGTGGATACCGGCGACCGGATTCGTCTTGCAGGCGAAGGCGAGGCCGGCCCGGCCGGCACGCCGCCGGGCGATCTGTATGTGGAAGTGCGGGTGCGCGAGCATGCGATCTTCCAGCGCGACGGCGACGATCTGCATTGCGAGGTGCCGATCCGCATTTCGCAGGCCGCGCTCGGCGATACCGTGCGCGTGGCGACCCTAGGCGGCGAAGCGGAGATCCGCATCCCGGCCGAGACCCAGACCGGCAAGTTGTTCCGTCTGCGCGGCAAGGGCGTGCGTTCGGTGCGCAGCCGTAGCGAAGGCGATCTGTATTGCCGCGTGGTGGTGGAGACCCCGGTCAATCTCACCGCCGACCAGCGCGAACTGCTGCAGCAGTTCGAAGCGACGTTCACCGGCGAGGATGCACGCAAGCATTCGCCCAAGTCGGCCACCTTCATCGACGGCGTCAAGGGGTTTTGGGATCGGATGACGTCCTGACCCAGGCGGCGTGATGTCACGATGGCCCGGCGTGCGGCTTGCTGCGCGTCGGGCTCTTTTTTGGGTTGTCCCGAAGGCTGCCCGCGATGCGGCCGACGCGTTGAAGTTGCGGACGCAACGCGATGTCAGCGTGAGAATTGCCGGGGCAGCTGCGCGCGTTTCAGTAGCGCCACTGCGAGATCTCCAGCGACATCTCCGCACATCGCACGTGTGTGTTTGACGCGTCGTCATTGCCTTCAGACGCAGCACGCTGTCGCCCGCAACGCGAGGCAACGCCAGTCCTTGATCGTGCAGTTCGGCCATTGGCCTGCAGCATCGGTCGAGCGTCTTTTGGCGTCTCACCTTGCTCAACGAGCGTATTGCCACTCACGCTGCGCCGGCGGGCTTGGGCATCTGGCCATGATGTGTTCAAGACCAGGGGCGTGCTGTTCGGCAGCGCCCACTGCCGGTGATGCCGTTCCTCCACGACATCCTGGCAAGGTTACGCGGATAATCGGTGCCATCTCTCCAGCATGGTCGCCCGCATGAGCGATGCAACCGACAGCCACCTCGTCCATGGTCGCCGCCAGCGTCCGGACGGCCCTTCGCCGATCGACGTGATTTCGGTGCAATCGCAATTGGTCTATGGCCATGCCGGCAACAGCGCTGCGGTGCCGCCGCTGCGCGCGCTGGGACTGCGTGTGGCCGAAGTACCCACCACGTTGCTGAGCAACGCGCCGTTTTACGCGACCCTGCGCGGGCGCATCCTGCCAGCCGACTGGCTGGCGGATTTGTTGCTGGGCGCCACCGAACGTGGCTTGCCGCAGCGTGCACGCATGCTGGTGTCCGGCTATTTCGGCAGCCTGGCCAACGGCGAAGCCTTCGCCGACTGGCTGGAGCAGACCTTGCCGCAGGCCCCGCAGCTGCGTTATTGCCTGGACCCGGTGATTGGCGACACGCACACCGGCCCATATGTGGAACCCGGGCTGGAGCGCGTGTTCGCCGAGCGTCTGCTGCCGCACGCCTGGCTGGTGACGCCCAACGCGTTCGAGTTGGGGCGGTTGACCGGTTTGCCGAGCCTGCAGCAGGACGAGGCCATCGCCGCCGCGCGCGCGTTGCTGGCGCGTGGGCCGCAATGGGTACTTGCACACAGCGTGGCCGGTGCCGCAGGTGAGCTGGTGACCTTGGCAGTCAGCGATGCGGCGGTGTATCGCTGGGCCAGCCCGCACCTGCCGGTCGATGTGGCAGGCACCGGCGATGTGCTGATGGCCTTGCTGATTGGCTTCCTGTTGCGCGATGTGCCGTTCGAGCAGGCGGTGGGACACGCGCTCAGCGGCGTGCATGGCGCGCTGGAAGCGACGCTGGCCGCAGGTTTCGAGGAGTTCGACGTGCTGGCCGCGGCGCCGGCCGCACTTGCTGGGACGCCGCGATTTGCCGTCGAGCGATTGGCATGATCGCGCAGCCGGTGGTCGGCATCGTCGGCATCGCCGGCGCGTACGGGCGCTGGCTGGCGCAGTTCCTGCGCACGCGCATGCAGCTGGACGTGATCGGGTTCGATCCGGCCGACAGCGGCAGCATGGACGAAGCCACACTGGCGCAGCGTGCTGACGTACTGATTTTCGCCGCGCCGATTCGCCATACCGCCGCATTGATCGAGCGGTATGTGGCACTCGCCGGCGCACGGGCTGCCGCGCAGCTGTGGCTGGATGTCACCTCGATCAAACAGGCACCGGTCGCGGCAATGCTGACCTCGCAGGCGGACGTGGTCGGCCTGCATCCGATGACCGCACCGCCAAAATCGCCGACCTTGAAAGGGCGCGTGATGGTGGTCTGCGAAGGGCGGCTGCAGCACTGGTCGGCGTGGGTGCAGAACTTGTGCAGCGCGCTGCAGGCCGAATGCGTGTATGCAACGCCGGAGCACCATGACCGCGTGATGGCGCTGGTGCAGGCGATGGTGCACGCCACTCACCTGGCGCAGGCCGGCACCTTGCGCGACTACGCACCGCTGCTGGGCGAACTGCGTGCGCTGATGCCGTACCGCTCGGCAGCGTTCGAACTGGATACCGCGGTGATCGCGCGCATTCTCTCGCTGAACCCCTCGATCTACGAAGACATCCAATTCGGTAACCCGTATGTGGGCGAGATGCTCGACCGGTTGCTGCAGCAGCTGCAGCAACTGCGTGCCTTGGTGGCGCAGGGCGACGATGCCGCGCGTGCGCAGTTCCGCACCCAATTCCTGCACGACAACGCGCAAGCCTTGCAGCACGACGCGCTTGCGGCAGGCAATTACACCTACGAGCGCGTGGGCTACCTGCTGGCCGATCTCACCGAGCCGCTGACACTGAGCGTGTATCTGCCCGAAGACCAGCCCGGCTCGCTGCGCGCCTTGCTGCATGTGTTCGAGCGGCATGGAGTGAACCTGTCCTCGATCCACTCGTCGCGCACGCCGGTTGGCGAACTGCATTTCAGGATCGGCTTCGAGGTGGCGAGCGATCGTGCCGCATTGGCGCAGGCAGCGAGCGAGATCGACCGAAGCGGGATCGGCCGGGTGCTGGAGCGTTCCGGCAGCTAGTGGCGTGACCAGGCCACCTCCAGAGCGGTCGATTTCATCCACACAGGGTGTGGATGAAACTTGCACAAGCGTGTGGATAACTGCGCACGGCCCTTGCAGCGCAAGGGTCGGGCAGTGGGTGGTCAAAATTTGACCAGGCTGTGGGGTGGCGACGCGCGGGTTTGGCTGCCGTACCTAGAGCGCGGAAAGGCGTAGCTCGCCGCCGTCGGTGACAAACCGCTGCCCCTGACGTTGCAGATGTCGACCGTCGGGAAGCTCGTAACGCGGTGCCGACTGCGGGTTTGCGCGCGGTTGTTGCTCGTCGCGAAATTCGATGATGACGTAAGGCTCGCCATCTGCACCGATTGCGGGAAATTGCCGGAAAGACATACGCACCTCCGAAAGTTCCTGAGTTTGCAGTGCAGATCGCGATGGACTGCACGCCCGGCGCCGAGCCGGTATGGCGAGCATGCGCATGCAGGTGTTACCCAGATGTCGATATGCGGTGAGGTGTGCGAGCCCTGCTGGTTGAGCTCGTCAGGCGCGGTGGCGACAGTGTTTGGCCACGCCGACAAGCGGCTGAGTACGCGTGCGTGGCATGGACGGCTGCCTGGGAGTGATGGGGCAGGCAGCTGCAACCTCGGGTTCGACCACGCGCCAAGCGCGCTGAAGCGTCGCTGGGCGTCATCAGCCAGCCACCTGCGTGACGGTTGCGTACGTGCGTGCGCTGCGTAGGCTTTGCTTGAATCCAGGGATGCTGCTGCGGCATCGCCAAGTCACTCGCACAACCGCGCGATTGCCCGGCATCACCGCCTGCCCGGCGCGCAGCCGAGCGGTCAACGACTCAACTGCAAGGCATCCCGGTCGGCGGTGGCCGCCGCCAGTTCGGCACGCGCAGAGGCGATGCGCGCCTGCGCATCGATCAGGCGTACGCGCGCGTCGTTGGCGGTTTCCTCGCGCTGGTTGACCAGGAAAAAGTCACCCGAGCCCAGCTCGAAGCGCCGCCGCTCGGCCGCGGCCAGGCGGTCTGCCAGGCCGCGTTCCTCATCGGCGATCTTGGCCAGCCGCTCGGCGGCATTGAGCGAGATGACGATCGATTCGACCTCGATCGAAATCTGGTCGCGTAGAAAACGGCTGCGCTGATCCAGCGCTTCGATCTCGGCACGCGCTTCGGCCACGCGGCCCCTGGCGGCGCGGTTTTCCAGTGGCACGCTGAAACGGAAGCCGATGATGGCGTCGGTCAGCGACCGGTTCGGGCCGCCGACGCCGGGCGGGCCCAGATCCTTGCTGACTTCCACGCTGACATCCAGGCGTGGTTTGAGATCGTTCTGGGCCAGCATCAGCCGTGCGGTGGCCTGGTCGATGCGGGTCAGCACGGCGCGGTAATCCGGGCGCTCCACCGGCGCGGTGATTTTGCTGGCGCCGGCCAGTCCTTCCAGCGCCGAGGTGTCGGCTGGCAGGCGTTCGGCGGACACGATCAGCGGCATGCCGGCGTCGTCGCGCAAATACAGCGACAAGGCGTTGGCCGCATTGGCGAAGTCCTGTTCCGCGCGCACCACCAAGGCGCGACGACGCACCAGATTCTGGTCGTTTTCGGTCAGCAGGATGGTGGGTCGCGCACCGAGCGTGACCTGGCGCGAAATCGCATTGCGCCGTTGCTCGGCCAGTTGCAGCAGCTCGTTGTAGGCGCGCAACTTCAGCCCGGCGGCGACCCAGTTCTGGTAGGCATCCACGGCGCGCCGCTGCACGCCGATGGCCACCATTTCCGCTTCGTACTTGGCCACATCGATATCGGTGCTGGCGATACTGCGCTTGGTGCGGCGTTCGTCGATCACGCGGTCGCGCAGCAGCGCGTATAGCGCGCCGACCTTCACTTCGCCGCCGCGATCGGTATAGGACTTGTCCTCGTAGATCGGGAAGGAGCCACGCGAGGAGCGGTAGCCACCGTAGTAATAGCCGCCGTTCTCTTCGAACGGCCGCTTGACCCCGGTTTCGATCGTACTGCCGTCGTAATAGCCGGCCTCGCGCGAGCGGCCTTCGATGTCGAACACCGTGTCGAAGGCGCCATCGGCCGAGATGCCCTTGCCTTCGGCCTGGCGCACCTTCGCCAGCGCTTCGACGATCTGCGGTGCCGAGCGTGCCGAGGACTGCAGCACCTCATCCAGCGTCAGCGCAGCGGCCTGGGCGAATGCCGCACCGGGGCTGAGTGCGATCAACAGGACGACAAGACGGCCGATCATTTCTTACCCGTCGCTTCGTCTTCGGACTTGGGTGCGGCCGGCTTGGCCTTGCTCTCTTCCTGCGTGGCCGCAGCCGGGCGCCGTCCGAATTCCAAGGGGAAGTTGTTGAGCTGGCGCCACAGTTCGTAGCCGACCTTGACCGTTTCGCCCTGCACCCAGCCGCGCACCTTGCCGCCCTGGCGGGCGAATTCCTGCGCCGGCCATGCCGGCTTGCCCGGCATCGGCTCCACCAGGATGCGGAACAGCCCATCGGGCGCGGCGTTGGGGTCGATGGCGCGCACCCGGCCGTCGAACATGCCGTGCGCCACCGACGGCCAACCGCTGAACTGGATCGCCGGCCAGCCTTCGAATTCCAGCCGCACCGGGCGGCCGGGGCGGATCAGCGGCACGTCGCGGCCGTCGATATACAGCTCGACCGCGCGTTCCACCCGTTCCGGCGCGATCACCGCCAGCACGGTGCCCGGCGAGACCATGGCGCTGCCGCTGGCGGCATTGAGCTGCTGCACGCGGCCGTCGCGCGGGGCGCGCACCAGCTGTGCAGACTGGCGATTCAGCTGGATGTCGATGCGGGTCAGCTTGGCGCGCGATTCGGCCAGCTTGGCGTCGGCTTCGGCCACCTTGATCTGGGTCAGCTCGTAGTCGCGGCGTCCGGCCAGGCCTTCGGCCAGCAATTGTCTGCTACGCGCCACGTCGATGCTGGCCACTGCACGCGACTGCTGGATGGCGGCGATTTCCGCCTGCGCCTGCGCGCGCTCGCTGGCCAGGCGGGTGAGCAGGTCCGGGTCCAGATCGCCGACACGCGCGATCGGGTCGCCCTTGGAAACATGCTGGCCGTCATGCACGTACCAGCGCTCGACGCGGCCCGGCACGAAGGCGGTGACCGGTTGCTGACGGTCGCTGGGATCCAGCGACACGACCTGGCCTTTGCCACTGGCGGTCTGCACCCACGGCGCCAGTGCCAGGATCGCCGCGGCGATGCCGATGCCGATCAACAGCATCCAGGCGACCGCCTTGGCGATGCTGGGCGGACGCATTGCCGCCAGGGTCGGGAAATGCGCCATGCGATCAGGGGCGTGCGGCATGCGGCACCTCCTGCGTGGATGCGATCAACTCGGCGCGTGTGGCGTAGCGTTGCTGGCGCTCCGGCTCCAGCCGGAACCAGCCATCCAGGGTGATGTCCTCCGGCCGCCCGGTGCACAGCAGCACCGTGGTTCCTGCATCCTTCAAGCGTCGCAGGACCTGGGTCAGGCGCTCGGCCGGGATCAGGTCGTACAGCTGCGACAGCATCAGCACGCGCGGGCGCACCAACAGTGCATTGGCCAGCTTCAGCGCCATGACCTCGCCAATCCACAGCGGGAACCCGGAGGCGGCAAGCCGGGTGTCCAGGCCTTGCGGCAACGCGGCGATGCGCGCGCGCAGGCCCACCGTATCGATGGCTTGCAGCATCGCTTCGGACGTCACGTCGGCCGAGGCCATTGCCAGGTATTCGCGAATGGTGACCTCCACGATGGTCGGGCGGTCGAGCACGGTGACTTCCGAACGCAGCAGGTACATATCGAACGTGGCCATGTCCGCACCACCCACCATCACCAGCCCGCGGTCGGGAACGACGTGGCGCTTGAGCACCATGGCCAGCAGGCGCTCGGCGCCGCCATCGGCCAGCGTGACCAGCTGCTCGCCGGCTTCCAGCGCGAAATCGAAACGCGCGCCCTCGATCACCACCCCATCCAGGCGTACCCCGCTGTTGCGCGGCGCCTCGCCGGCGGCAAGCACCGGGCGTTCCTGGGGGATGGCGTACAGCAACGACAACTCCTCAGCGCTGGCCACCAGGTCGTAGAAGGTGTCCAGGTAGCTGCCCAGCTGTGTAATGCCGTAGAACACTGCGCTCAGGATCAGTTCGGCTGCCACCAGCTGGCCGATCGACAGCTCGCCGCGCAGGATCAGGCTGCCGCCCAGCGCCAGCAGCGCCGCGCTGGCCACTGCATAGGTGAGCAGGAATGCCAGCGTCTGGGTGAAGGTGTAGCGGAAATGGCGCCGATGCCGGTCGACATAGTCGGCGGTCACCTTTTCCGAGCGATCCATGGCGAAGTTGAGATGGCGGCTGGATTTATAGAACCCGTTGGAGCCGCCGACGCTTTCCAGCCAATGCGCGGCGTTGTGCTTGGCCTGGCTCAGTTCGACCGCCGAGCGGATCGAACCGCGCGACCAGATCATCCAGATCGAGAAGATGGTCAGCAGCAGCAGCGCGTTGAAGCCGAGGAAAAACGGGTGATAGAAGCTGGTGACGATCAAGCCGACCGCCGACTGCAGCACGATGGTGAACGCACCGACCGCCAGGCTGGGCACTGCCTTTTGCACCACCACCAGATCGAAGTAGCGGTTGAATACATCGCCGCGGTTCTGGTCGGCGAAGAACGGATTCTGCGCATGTACCGCGCGCACGGTGATTTCCGCCACCACGCGTGCGAACAGGCGACGTTCGAACAGCGCCATCACCCACACCCGCATCGCGCTCAGTGCCGCCACCAGCAGCAGCAGGCCCAGCAGCAGGCCGGACAAGGTCCACAGCGGCGTGGGCAGCGCGGTGTTGGCAACGCTGTTGATCAGCAACTGCACCGAGATCGGCGTGGCCAGCGACAGCAGGCTGATCGCAACGCCGTACACCAGGGTCAGGCGCACATACGGCATGTCCGGGCCGACAACTTCCGTCAGCCAGCTCGCCGCTTCCCGCCATCCAATCCGCTTGGCCGCCATTCGATATCCGTTGATGAGTTCAGTGAAGCATTGACGAGTTGCCGGCCCGCAAACAAGGCCATCGCGCTTATGTGCCGCATAGGATTTTCCTATGCAGCCACCGCGCGCAACAGATTGGCGATCAAACCGAAGGCCGGTGCGCGACCGGCACCCTGGCGCCAGAGCAGACCGATCTCCCTATAGTAGCGCCCGCCTTTGACCGGCCGCACCACCACATCGTCGCCTTCGCGGATTTCCTGGCGCACGTACAGGTCCGGGAGCAAGGCAAGACCCATGCCCATGCCGGCCATCTGGCGGATCGCGTCCAGGCTGGTGCCTTCGTAATCGCGCAAGACATTGGCGCCCACGTCCATGGCGATCGCGGCAACCTGTTCTGCCAATCGGTATTCCGGCATCAAGGTCAGCAAGTTGGCACCGCGCAGATCGGCCGGGGTGATGCAGGCCTTGGTGCGCAGCGGATGATCGGCCGCCATGGTCACATGCAGCAGTTCGCGAAACAGCCGCTCGCTGTGCAGGCCGCGGCCGGCCACCGGCAGTTGCGCGAGGACCAGATCGTGCGTGCCGCTGCTCAGGTCGGCGGCGAGTGCGGTTGGCAGGCCTTCGCGCACGTGCACGCGCAGGGCCGGATGCTCGCGATGCAGACGTGCCACCAGGCTGGGCATCAGATAGGCGCCGAGCGTGGGCGAGACGCCAAGGCGAATGGTGCCGATCAAGGTATCGGCGGCGGTGGCGCGGACCTCTTCCAGATCGGTGACATCGAGCAGGATGCTGCGTGCGCGGTCGAGCAGCTCGCGACCGAGCGGGGTCAGGATCGCCTGCGCGCCGCGCTCGAACAGCGGCGCACCGATGATCGCTTCCAATGCGCGGATCTGCTGCGACAACGATGGCTGCGAGACGCCCATCTGCTCGGCGGCACGGGTAAAGCTGCCGGTATCGGCCAGCGCGACGAAATAGCTCAGCTGGCGAAGGGTGGTTCTGGGGCGGGGCATGGGGTCACATCGGATTGCGTGGGACCGCACGGCCGGCGTGGCCGGTGAGACAAGACGGGCGAGGTACGGCTAGCGAGTGGAGCGGCAGCGCGTCCGGCGAGGGCGGAGGAGCCGTGGTAACCGCAGTGTACGAGCGGCGCATGCCGATTCCGAGCACCGGCCGCGCCCGCATCGCGGTGGGCGCAGTCGTTTCGCTGGTTGCGCCAGGTGCCATCGCTGGAACGACGGCGCCTGGCGGCGCTCATTGGTCGATGAACTGCAGCCGCGCCAGCTCCGCATACAGCCCACCTTCGGCGATCAACTGTGCATGCGTACCCTGCGCGACGATGCGCCCGGCATCCATCACCACGATGCGGTCGGCCTTGAGCACGGTGGCCAGGCGGTGCGCGATCACCAGTGTGGTGCGGCCTTCCATCAGCCGCTCCAGCGCCTGCTGCACGGCGCGCTCGCTTTGCGCATCGAGCGCGCTGGTGGCTTCGTCCAGCAGCAGGATCGGCGCATCCTTGAGCAGCGCACGCGCAATGGCCACGCGTTGCTGCTGGCCGCCGGACAGGCGCGTGCCGCGCTCGCCCAGTTCGCTGGCGTAGCCCTGGGGCAGGGCGCGGATGAAGCCATCGGCTTCGGCGGCGGCGGCCGCCGCTTCCACCTCGGCGTCGCTGGCCTGCAGGCGCCCGTAGCGGATGTTGTCGGCGGCGCTGGCGGCAAACAATGTGGGTTGCTGCGGTACCAGCGCGATGTGTTCGCGCAGCAGGACCGGGTCGACGTCGCGCAGGTCGATGTCGTCGATGCGCACCTTGCCGCTGACCGGGTCGTGGAAACGCAGCAGCATCGACAGCACCGTGCTCTTGCCCGCTCCGGACGGGCCCACCAGCGCCACGGTTTCGCCGGGGCTGACATGCAGGTCGAACCCATCCAGCGCCGGCGCGTCCGGGCGTTGCGGGTAATGGAAGACCACCCGGTCGAAATGGATCGCGCCGCGCAGCGGCTGCGGCAAGGCCTGCGGCGTGGCCGGCGCCACGATCGCCGGTTGTTCGTCGAGCAATTCGCTCACCCGGCCCATGCCGCCGGCGGCACGCTGCAACTCGTTCCAGACCTCGGCCAGCGCCCCGACCGACCCGCCGCCGATCAGCGCGTACAACACGAATTGGCCGAGCGTGCCCGGCGTCATGCGGCCAGCGATCACATCGTGCGCGCCAAGCCACAACACCGCGACGATCGCACCGAAGATCAGCATGATCGCCACCGCGGTCACGGTGGCCTGGGTGCGGATGCGCAGCTTGGCGGTATCGATGGCGGCAAACAGCGCAGTGCTGAAACGTTGGCTTTCGTAACGCTCGCGCGCGTGTGCCTGCACGGTGCGCACCGCGCCCAGGGTTTCGGCCGCCAGCGTATTGGCGTCGGCCACGCGGTCCTGGCTTGCGCGCGAAATCTTCTGCAGGCGGCGTGCGCCCAGCACGATCGGCAGCACCGCCAGCGGGATGCCGATCAAGGTGAAGCCGGCCAGCCGCGGGCTGGTGACGAACAGCATGACCATGCTGCCGATCACCGTGACCGAACTGCGCAAGGCCACCGACATGGTGGTGCCGATCAGCCCCCGCAGCAATTCGCTGTCGGCCGACAGGCGCGACACCAGTTCGCCGCTGCGGCTGCGGTCATGGAACCCGGCGTCCAGTCCGATCAGGTGCGCGTACAGCCGGCCGCGCAGGTCGGCGACCACTTTCTCGCCCAGCAGTGCGACGAAATAGAAGCGCGCCGCAGTTGCCAACGCCAGCACGACCGAAACTGCGAACAGCAGCGAGAACGCCTGGTTGATCTGCGAGTCGCCGGAGAAGCCCTGGTCGATCATGCGCTTGACCGCTGCGGGCAGGCTCAGTGTGGCGGCAGCGGAAATCGACAGCGCGACCAGCCAGGCGGCGAACAGGCCGCGCTGACGTCGGACGAATGGCCACAAGGTGCGCAGGCTGCCCAGCTTCCGCAACGGGTTGGGACGTGCAGCGGCTGGCTCGGTCATGCGGCTTCCGGGGTTGAGAGATGGACACGATTGCGAGTGGCGTCGCACAGGCGGGTTTTCAAGCCGGCGAGCTGATCTGCAGGCAGTTGCACGCGCAACGCTGCACCTTCGGCATCGAAGTGTTCGTCCAGTTTGTCGGCATGGAAGGCCGCCAGTGCTGCGTGCACCAGGCCCAGATCGTCGAACCGGCATTGCACCTGCACCAGCGACAACGCGATCAATGGCTGTCGCGTTGCCAGCCGCAGGCACTCGGCCGCGGTACCGCCGTAGGCGCGCACCAGCCCGCCAGCACCGAGCTTGATGCCGCCATACCAGCGCGTGACCACGACCACCACCCGATCGAAGCCCTGGCCATCGATGGCGGCCAGGATCGGCCGGCCGGCGGTGCCGCTTGGCTCGCCGTCGTCGCTGGAGCGGTAGTCCTGCCCGAACCGATAGGCCCAGCAGTTGTGCGTCGCGTCCGGCACTGCCACGCGCTGCACGACCTCCAACGCATGCGCGGGAGCATCCAATGCGGCAGCGTGGGCCACAAAGCGACTGTGCTTGATGTCCAGACTGTGGTGCGCATCAGCGGCGAGGGTATCGAGCATCGCCGCCATTCTATGCGAGGCGGTGCTACCGATCGCTGCAGCCATCGTGACTGCCGTTGCAAGCTGGCAACACGGCGCCGTGCGCGTGCCGTCGTGCTGCAGCACCTGCGCAGTGTGGCAGTGACGGCGGGCGACGCGCCGGCAGTGGCATCGTGCGTGCCGACGCCGCGGCAGCGGCTACGTACACACCGTCATCGTGTGCCAGGCGACCAGGGAGCCGCGCTCTGCAATCCAGCCGACGCGCAGTGAGACGCTGTTTGTCTTGGCTGCCTTCTATTACACCAGCGTGGAACGACGCTTCTCGTCGATCCACTTCGACGCCTGCGCCGGGGTGTAATGCTGCATCCATTCGAGCATCTGCTCGATATCGGCGCCGTACCACAGGTCGGCGCGTTGGTCCGGGTGCAGGAAGCGCTCTTTGACCATGCGGTCGATCATGCCAATCAGCGGTGCGTAAAACCCTTCGATGTCCAGAAACGCGCACGGCTTGTTGCCGATGCCGAGCTGGCGCCAGGTCAGCATTTCGAAGATCTCTTCCATGGTACCGAAGCCGCCGGGCAGGGCCACGAACGCATCCGACAGCTCGAACATGCGCATCTTGCGCTCATGCATGGAGCCGACGATTTCCAGCGTGGTCAACCCGCGGTGCGCCACTTCCCAATCGGCCAGCTGCTGCGGAATCACCCCGGTCACTTCACCGCCGGCCGCCAGCACCGCATTGGCCACGGTGCCCATCAAGCCAACGTTGCCGCCGCCATACACCAGGCGCAAGCCCTGCTTGGCGATGCGATCGCCCAACGCAATGGCGCGCTCGGCATAGGCGGGTTTGTTGCCGGCATTGGAGCCGCAGTAGACGCAGATGCTTTTCATGGGATTCGGGATTGGGGAGTAGGGATTCGTAAAAGCGGGGGCGCGCCGCGTCGATGTCATCTGGAAAGCCGTGGAATGCACGTTGCACGACTGTTCTGACTGGGCCTGAAAAACTTAACGCCGGAATCTACCCGGCGTTATGTCATGGCTGAGAATAGTCAGAGGCGGGAACCGCAGTTGCGAATCCCAACTCCCGAATCCCAAATCCCGGCCTCAGTTAGCCTTATGAATCGCGCGCTTGCTCACCGCCATGGCGGCATCGTGGATCGCTTCGGACAGCGTCGGGTGCGCGTGGCAGATGCGCGCCAGGTCGTCGGCCGAACCGTTGAACTCCATGGTCAGCACGCCTTCGTGCACCAGCTCGGACACGCCCACGCCCACCAGGTGCATGCCCAGCACGCGGTCGGTTTCGGCATCGGCGATGACCTTGACGAAGCCGGCTGGCTCGCCCATGGCCACCGCGCGACCGATCGCTGCGAACGGGAAGCTACCGGCCTTGTAGGCGACGCCCTCGGCCTTCAGCTGCTGCTCGGTCTTGCCGACCCAGGCAATTTCCGGCTCGGTGTAGATGACCCACGGAATGGTGTCGAAGTTGACGTGACCCGGCAGGCCAGCAATCAGCTCGGCGACCGCGATGCCTTCCTCGAAGCCCTTGTGCGCCAGCATCGGGCCGCGCACGCAGTCACCGATCGCCCACACGCCATCCACGCCGGTGTGGCAATGCCCATCGACCTCGATCTGGCCACGGTCGGTGACCTTGACGCCCGTGCCTTCGGCCAGCAGGTTCTTGGTGGCGGCCTTGCGGCCCACGGCCACCAGCAGCTTGTCCACGGTCAGGGTCTGCTCGCCGGCCGCGTCGGTGTAGCTGAGCACCACCTGCTTGGCATCGCCACTGCCGGTGATCTCCGTCTTGCTGACCTTGGCGCCCAGCTTGATGTCCAGACCCTGCTTCTTGAATTCCTTCAGCGCGGTCTTGGCAACCTCGGCATCGGCCAGCGCCAGGAAGTCCGGCAGCGCCTCGAGGATGGTGACCTCGGCGCCCAGGCGCTTCCACACGCTGCCCAGCTCCAGACCGATCACGCCGGCGCCGATGACCGCCAGACGCTTGGGAACGGCGGTGAAATCCAGGCCGCCGACGTTGTCGACGATGGTGTCGCCGTCGAACTTGGCGAACGGCAGTTCGATCGATTCCGAGCCGGCCGCCAGGATCACGTTGGTGCCCTTGAGTTCGATCTCGCCGCCTTCGTGCTGGGTCACCTTGACGATGTTGCCCGGCTGCAACTGGCCGAAGCCGTAGTACGGGGTGATCTTGTTGGCCTTGAACAGCATCGCGATGCCGCCGGTGAACTGCTTCACGATCTTGTCCTTGCGGCCGATCATGGTGGGCACGTCCATCTTGGCGTCGTTGAAGCTGATGCCGTGGTCGCCGAACAGGTGACCCATGTTCCAGAACTGGCGCGAGGAATCCAGCAGCGCCTTGGACGGAATGCAGCCCACGCGCAGGCAGGTGCCGCCCAGCGCCGGCTTGCCGTCCTTGCCCAATGCCGCGTCGATGCAGGCGACCTTCATGCCCAGCTGCGCCGCACGGATGGCGGCGTGATAACCGGCCGGACCGGCACCGATGACGACGACGTCGAATTGTTCTTGTTCGCTCATTCTTCGCTCACGAGATTAGGAATTGGGGATTGGGGATTCGCAAAACGCAGGATGCTCGAGACCGGGATGCTTTCGCCATCCCGAATCCCGAATCACCAATCCCGGCTTTCATCACAGACCGAACAGCATCCGGCCCGGGTTTTCCAGCTGATTCTTGATGTCGACCAGGAACTGCACCGAATCCTTGCCGTCGATGATGCGGTGGTCATAGGACAGCGCCAGGTACATCATCGGCGCGATCACGACCTGGCCGTTCTCGGCGATCGGACGTTCCTTGATCGCGTGCATGCCCAGGATGGCGCTCTGCGGCGGGTTGATGATCGGCGTGGACAGCAGCGAGCCGAAGGTGCCGCCGTTGGTGATGGTGAAGGTGCCACCCTGCAGGTCGTCCAGGCCCAGCTTGCCGGCGCGCGCCTTGGCGGCGTAGTCGGCAATGCCTTGCTCGACATCGGCGAACGACTGGCGCTCGACGTTACGCAGCACCGGCGTGACCAGGCCCTTGTCGGTCGACACCGCGATCGAGATGTCGCTGTAGCCGTGATAGATGATGTCGTCGCCGTCGATCGAGGCGTTGACCAGCGGGAAGCGCTGCAGCGCGTTGGCGGCGGCCTTGACGAAGAAGCTCATGAAACCGAGCTTGATGCCGTGTGCCTTCTGGAACTCGTCCTGCAGTTCCTTGCGTGCGGCCGACACCTTGGCGAGGTTGACCTCGTTGAAGGTGGTCAGCATCGCGGTGGAGTTCTTGGACTCCATCAGGCGCTTGGCAATGGTCTTGCGCACGCGGGTCATCGGCACGCGCTCTTCCGGACGGGCGCCCGAGGCCTTGCCGACGCCGCCGGCCTTGGCGAAGTTGACGATGTCTTCCTTGGTGACCGCGCCACGACGGCCGGTGCCTTCGACCTGCGACGGGTCCACGCCCTGGGTGATTGCGGAGAAACGCGCACCCGGCGGCAGCGCATCGGCAGCCGACTTGGACGCAGCAGCAGGCGCGGCGGCGGCAGCCGGTGCCGGAGCGGCGGCCGGCGCAGCAGCGGCAGGCGCCGGTGCATCGGCCTTCTTGGCTTCAGCCGGTGCAGCGGCAGCCACGGCGCCTTCTTCGATGATCGCCAGAATCTGGTTGCTGGTGACCGTGCTGCCGGTGTCGAACTTGATTTCCTTCAGTACGCCGTCGACCGGCGAAGGAACTTCCAACACGACCTTGTCGGTTTCCAGGTCGACCAGATTCTCGTCGCGCTTGACCGCTTCGCCGGCCTTCTTGTGCCAGCTGGCGATGGTGGCGTCGGAAACGGATTCGGGCAGTACCGGAACTTTGACTTCGGTGGCCATTCGGGGAGCGTCCTAGGGTTTTCGTTCTTTGGGGAAGAGGAGTTATTCAGCGACTTGGTCGTTGAACGGGTTGAGCAGCGCATCGGCGACCAGCTTCTGCTGCTCGATGATGTGGTCGGCCATGTGGCCGGCGGCAGGCGAGGGCGAACGGGCACGGCCGGCGTAATGCAGGCTCTGACCGCCGGCCAGGCAGAAGTTGAGGTGGTGGCGGATCTGGTACCACGCACCCTGGTTCTGCGGCTCTTCCTGGCACCACACCACATCGGTGGCGTTGCCGTAGGCCTTGAGCTCGGCCGCCAGCTGCGCGCGCGGGAACGGATACAGCTGTTCGATGCGCACGATGGCAACGTCGTCCTGGCCGCGCTTGGTCTGGTCTTCGAGCAGGTCGTAATAGACCTTGCCCGAGCACAGCACCACGCGCTTGACCTTGGCCGCGTCGGCCTTGGCGTCCGGGATCAGATGCTGGAACTGACCGTCGGCCAGTTCTTCCAGGCTTGACACCGCCAGCTTGTGGCGCAGCAACGACTTGGGCGTCATCACCACCAGCGGCTTTCGGGTGGTCATGCGCATCTGGCGGCGGATCATGTGGAAGCACTGCGCCGGCGTGGTCGGCACGCAGACCAGCATGTTCTCCAGCGCGCACAGCTGCAGGAAGCGCTCCAGACGTGCGGAGCTGTGTTCCGGGCCCTGGCCTTCGTAGCCGTGCGGCAGGAACAGCGAGAGGCCCGCGATGCGGCCCCACTTGGCTTCGCCGGCGGCGATGAACTGGTCGATCACCACCTGCGCGCCGTTGGCGAAGTCGCCGAACTGCGCTTCCCAGATGCACAGTGCATTCGGGTCGGTGGTGGAGTAGCCGTATTCGAAGCCCATCACCGCTTCTTCGCTCAGCAACGAGTCGATGACGGTGGCGTCTTCCGGGTTCTGCACCAGCTGGCGCAGCGGCAGATAGTAGTCGTCGGTCTTCTGGTCATGCAGGATCGCGTGACGGTGGAAGAACGTGCCGCGGCCGGCGTCCTGGCCAACCAGACGCAGCTTGTGGCCTTCGGCCAGCAGCGTGGCGTAGGCCAGGTTTTCGGCAAAGCCCCAGTCGCCGGGCTGATCGCCGGCAGCCATCTTGACGCGATCTTCGTAGATCTTCGCCACGCGGGCGTGCAGTTCGACGCCTTCCGGGATGGTGGTGATCAGCTTGGCCAGACGGTCCAGCTGGTCGCGCTTGACGCGCGTGTCCACCGGATCGGCAGCGGTTCCGACCAGGTACTTGGACCAATCGATGGCGAATTCGTCCGGCTTGCGCTTGGCCAGTTCGGTGGTGTATTCGCCCGAATCCAGCTTGTTGCGGTAGCCGTCCACCAGTGCCTTGGCCTCGTCGGCGCTCAGCACGCCTTCGCTTTCCAGCTTGGCGGCATACAGCTCGCGGGTGGTCTTGTGCTTGCGGATGGTCTGGTACATCACCGGCTGGGTCGCTGCCGGTTCGTCGGCTTCGTTATGGCCCCAACGGCGGTAGCACACCAGATCGATGACCACGTCCTTCTTGAACTGCTGGCGGAACTCGTAGGCCAGCTTGGACACGAACATCACCGCGTCCGGGTCGTCGCCGTTCACGTGGAAGACCGGCGCGCCGATCATCTTGGCCACGTCGGTGCAGTACAGCGTGGAACGGGCGTCGTCGCGGGTGCTGGTGGTGAAGCCGATCTGGTTGTTGACCACGATGTGCACGGTGCCGCCGACCGCGAAACCGCGCGCCTGCGACATCTGGAACAGCTCCATCACCACGCCCTGGCCGGCGAATGCGGCATCGCCGTGGATCAGGATCGGCAACACGCTCTTGCGCTCGGCATCGCCGAAACGCTCCTGGCGCGAACGCACGCTGCCGACCACGACCGGGTCGACGATTTCCAGGTGCGAGGGGTTGAAGGCCAGCGCCAGGTGCACCTGCTTGTCCGTGCCAACGGCAATGTCGGCCGAGAAGCCCATGTGGTACTTGACGTCGCCGGTGTGCGCGCGGTCGTCATGGGCATGCTCGAACTTGCCTTCGAATTCGTCGAACAGCTTGCGCGGATTCTTGCCCAGCGTATTGACCAGCACGTTGAGGCGGCCGCGGTGGGCCATGCCGATCACGATGTCCTTGACCTGATCGTTGCCGGACTGGCGAATGATCTCGTCCATCATCGGGATCAGCGAATCGCCGCCTTCCAGCGAGAAACGCTTCTGACCGACGTACTTGGTGTGCAGGTAGCGCTCCAGGCCTTCGGCAGCGGTGAGCCGCTCCAGGGTGCGCTTGCGGCTGGCCGCATCGCCGGCAATCTTGCCGCCGGCGTCTTCCAGGCGCTTGTAGATCCACTGGCGCTGGTCGAACTCCTGGATGTGCATGAACTCGGCGCCGATGCTGCTGGCGTACGTCGCCTTCAGGCGCGTCAGCAGATCCTTCAGCTTCATCCGCGGCTGGCCACCGACGCCGCCGGTGCTGAATTCGCTGTCCAGATCGGCCTGGGACAGGCTGTGGAACGGCAGGTCCAGGTCGGGCGGGTTGACCGGCGGGACCAGGCCCAGCGGGTCGAGCTGTGCGCCGAGGTGGCCACGGGCGCGGTAGGCGGTGATCAGACGGCCGACATTGCGCTCGCGCTCGTCACTGGCGCCTGCGCCGGTGCCGGCGTTTGCAGCCTGCTTGGAAGCGGTGAGGATGTGGGCGATGGCCGCCGAATGCGGGACGTCACCGGCACCGCGACCTTCGAAACCATCGAAGTAGCTCTTCCACTTCGGATCGACACTGTCCGGGGCGACGAGGTACTGCTCGTACAGATCCTCGATATAGGCGGCGTTGCCGCCGGCGAGCTGCGATGACTGCGCGAACTGCTTTAGGAGATTATCCACGATGGTAAGTCGGGTCTGCTGTGGGGATGATTGTGCGGAAGCGGCAGGGCGAGATGCCCCATCGGTCGGTCTCAAATCTCGAAAAATTATACCCCCTTGCGCTAGTGAGGGGGCGTCTGCAAGCTGACCGGCGGGGTAGACCAATTGCGCGCGCGCCTACGTGCAAGGGGCGCTTTGGGGTCAGATGCCGAGCGCGCGCGGCTCGTTCCAGAGCGCGCTGCGCTCCCATATCTGCGCGAATTCGCGCTCCAACTGGCGGCTGCGCGCTGCGCCCGACAGCCAGGTTTCGCCATCATCGAAGCGATGACCTGTTGGACGAAAGTAGTAGGCGTCGTCGCCGACGACATAGGCCGATGCAAAACTTGCATCGACCGGGTCGCTGACCGCGCGGAACCGGAACACGCTGGGCAGGCGCTGTGCCAGGCGCAGCATCGCGCTGCTGCTGGCCGCGGCGCTGGCGGTGTCCTGCACCAGGACATGTACGCGCTTGTCGTGGCGGGCGGTGGCGAAACGGCGCAGCGCATCCAGCACCGCCGCGTTGTCGAACAGGGGCGGGTCCAGGGCGCGGGTGTAGATGAGCACCTGGCGGCGCGCGGTGCACAGCAGCCCGGTGGTGGCGGCCAGGGCTGCGGTGAAGGTGTCCACTGCCATCGGGCCGTCGAGGCGACGGTGCACGACGGTGCCGGGCGCATCGCGGGCCTGGCCGATGCGCTCGGGTGAAAGGTGGGGCGCGTCGGGCAGAAAGCCCAGGCGCGCGAAGACCGCTTCCGCAGCTGGGGTGGGACATGCGTGCAGGCCGGGCCAGCCGTGCTGCCGTGCCGCGTCGACCGCGGCAGCGAGCAGTTGGTCCGCCACGCCACGGCGGCGCCAGTCGGGCAGAACGCCGAGCCGGTCGAGACGGCGGTCGGCGGTGAGCCGCACCGAGGCGATCAACTGGCCGTCGTCGGTGCGCGCTGCCAGATGCAGGCTGAGTGGGTCCAGTGCATCCCACTCGACACCGCTGGTGTCGCCCGCGGTGTCGGTGGCACAGGCCGGCCGCAGCGCACGCAGCGCCGCGGCGTCGGCGGCCGGATCCAGCGTGACGATCTGCGGTCTGGCGTGCGCGCTCATGCAGGCTTGGTGGCGTCGTCGCTGTCGTCGGAATCGGTCTCGTCGGCGATCGCGCTGTCGACGTCCTGCTCGGCTTCGGCGGCGTCGCCGGGTTCGACATCGGCCTCCAGCGCCTCTGCAGGGGTGTCGGCAGCGTCGGCAACCTGTTCGACATCGGCGTCGGTATCGATGTCCCCGTCCGCCTCCGGCGCGTCGTCCTCGGCGTCTTGGTCGCCTTGGTCGTCGTGGTCGGCCGACACGCTCAGGGCATGCGCGTGGTCGTCGTCTGCGATGTCGTCCTCGGCATCTTCGTGGGCGCGCTGGTAGTGGCCCTGTGCCAGCAGCTCCAGCACCACCTCGCGGCCACGCGGGGACAACTGCGCGTACAAGGTGCCGTCGATCTCTTCGGCTGCCGCCAGCCGGGACGCATCCTTGGCCGACAGCGCAAACTCCAGGCCGCTGCAGAACAGCGTGGCACCGCGCTTGGCGCGCCGCCAGGCCAGTCGCGACCACGGGTGGCGGTGCAGCAGCACGCCTTCTTCCAGCGCCTGCTCGACCGCTTCGCGCGGGATCGGCTCGGGCGCCGGCACCACGTCGCCGGAGGCGCGGTAGGTGGTCATGAAGCGGCCGAACCAGTCGCCCAGACGGTCGGGGTCGTTCATGCGCAGCGCATTGAGCGCAGCGACCACGCGGTTCATCGCGGTGACGTCGATCTCGTAGGGGTCGGCCGGCACCTTGAGGTCTTGGTCGTGATAGCGCACGGCCTCGTCGGCATCGGCAATCAAGGTGTCCAGGTAATCGCCGATCAGCTCGGCCGAGGATGGTGCGCGGGTGCCGATGGAGAAGGTCAGGCAGGCGTCTTCGGCCACGCCGTGGTGCGGGATCAGCGGCGGCAGGTAGAGCATGTCGCCCGGGCCCAGCACCCAATCGTGGGTGGGCTTGAACTCGCGCAGCAGCTTGAGCTCGACATCGTCGCGGAACGCCAGCGGCGTGGCCTTGCGGCCCTGGACGGTGCGCGCATCGATCTGCCAGCGGCGGTGGCCCTGGCCCTGCAGCAGGAACACGTCGTAATGGTCGACGTGCGCGCCCACCGAACCACCGGTGGCGGCGAAGCTGATCATGATGTCGTCGATGCGCCAGCGCGGCAGGAAGCGGAAGTGCTCCAGCAGGGCACGCACGTCGGCGTCCCATTTGTCCACGTCCTGCACCAGCAAGGTCCAGTCATGGTCGGGCAGGCCGGGGAAATCGGTTTCCTGGAACGGGCCGGTGCGCACGTCCCAGCCGTCGGTGGCGCGGTCGTGGCTGATCAGGCGCGCCAGCACGCCGTCTTCGCAGGCCAGCCCGGCCAGGTCTTCCGGCTGCAGCGGCGAGGCGAAATCCGCGAACGCATTGCGGATCAACAGCGGGTGCTTGTGCCAGTAATTGCGCAGGAAACGCTCGACCGGCATGCCCAGCGGCTGTCCCGGACGGGCCTGGACTTCGATGGCAAGTGGGGTCGCTTTACGTACGGCCATGTGGGGTCCTTACACGATGTAGAAGAGAGTGTGGTGCGCGGCATCGGCCGGCGCCAATGGCCTATTGTCGACTGCCCGCGCCGGATGTCCACCTGTGCGGCGCGCAGCGTGCCGGCTCGCGTTCGCCGCTGCAGGGCTGGTCGGCATTTCCGATCGCTTCTTCATGTCGATGGCCTTGCGAGCGGCATGGTGGCGCTATCGGCGCACGCCGATCGCCGCGTGCGCCGATAGCGCACCAGCGCGCATCACATCACCTTGTTGCCGCTGCCACGGTCGTCCAGTACAGGCTTGCTGGATGGGTTGACGGTGTTGTCGTTGCCCGAAAACCGCACCTGTTTCACGGCACGCGCGAGCACAAGATTCTTGTTGCCCTGGATATCCACGCGATCGACATCGGTGAGATTGAGCGTGTTGTCGTGACCGCTCACGCTGAGCTGGCCAAGTTGCTGGTTGAGCACCGTGAAGTTGCTTCCCTCCAGGCGAATGCTGCGCGCGGTGTCCAGATTCATCGCGCCACGCGAGGCGGTGATGGTGACCGTGCCGCACTCGCCGTGCAGGATCCATTCGCTGTCATTGCGGGTCAGCCGGACATCCTTGCCGGCACAGTCTGCGCCGCTGGCCGGATCGGTCAGCGTGTTAGATACCGCCGACGGGGCCTGCGCGGCGGGGCCATCGCCGCCGCATCCGCTCAGTGCGAGGACGCTTCCCAGCGTCAACAGGGTCAGTGCCGTATGAGTGACGCGCATCGCCGATCTCCTGAAAGTGAGGCCGGCACGATAGCAGTCCGGTTCGGTCACCATGTGCAGGCCCTCGCCGGCCGCCCGTCCGCGTGCGGGGGGCGACGCGTCCCGCCCCGGGCGTCTTGGCCTCGTCATCACTGGCCTTGATCGTGCTGCATCGGCATGTGGTGATGCCGATGCAGATTCGCCGATGAGGTCCGATGACGTGGCCCGCTTCGCAAGTCCTGCACCGCGTGCGGTTCGGTCAGCTCAGATCGCGCGCGCCAGCTGCTCGGCCAGGCCGGTATAGGCGCCCGGAGTGAGTGCGCGCAGGCGTTGCTTGTCGTCTTCCGGCAGTTGCAGGCTTTCCACGAAGGCCTGCATCGAGGCGGCGGTGATGCCCTGGCCGCGGGTCAGCGCCTTGAGTTGTTCGTAGGGGTTCGGCAGGCCGTGGCGGCGCATGACCGTCTGTACGGCTTCGGCCAGCACTTCCCAGGCCGCATCCAGGTCGGCATCCAGGCGCTCGGGGTTGACGGTGAGCTTGCCCAGGCCCTTGGCCAGCGAATCCAGCGCGACCTGGGTGTGGCCGAACGCGGTGCCGAGTGCCCGTAGCACGGTGGAATCGGTGAGGTCGCGCTGCCAGCGGCTGATCGGCAACTTGGCGGAAAAGTGCTCGAACAGCGCGTTGGCGATGCCGAAATTGCCTTCGGCATTTTCGAAGTCGATGGGGTTGACCTTGTGCGGCATGGTCGAGGAGCCGACTTCGCCCTCTTTCAGCTTCTGCTTGAAGTAGCCCAGCGAGATATAGCCCCAGATGTCGCGCGCCAGGTCGATCAGGATGGTGTTGGCGCGGCGGCTGGCATCGCCGATCTCGGCCACGTTGTCGTGCGGCTCGATCTGGGTGGTGTAGGGGTTGAACACCAGGCCCAGGCTTTCGACGAAACGCTGTGCGAACGCCGCCCAGTCCAGGTCCGGGTACGACACCAGGTGCGCGTTGTAGTTGCCGACCGCACCGTTGATCTTGCCGGTCAGTTCGACCGCGGCGATCTGCTTGCGCTGGCGCTCCAGGCGCGCGACCACATTGGCGATTTCCTTGCCCAGCGTAGTGGGCGAGGCGGTCTGGCCGTGGGTGCGCGAGAGCATCGGCTGGGCGGCCTGGGCGTGGGCGAGGGTGCGCAACGCGGCGGTAATGCCGTCCAGGCTGGGCAGCAGCACCTCGCGGCGGGCCTGCTCCAGCATCAGGCCGTAGCTGAGGTTGTTGATGTCTTCGCTGGTGCAGGCAAAGTGCACGAATTCCAGCGCCGGACCCAGCTCGGCGTCGTCCTTGAGCTGCTCCTTGATGAAGTACTCCACCGCCTTGACGTCATGGTTGGTGGTGCGCTCGATCTCCTTGACCCGCGCGGCATGCGCCACGCTGAAATCGTCGGCCAGGGCGCGCAGGCGCTGCGCGGCAGCCGGTGAGAACGGCGCCAGTTCGGCGATGCCCGGCTCGGCGGCCAGTGCCAGCAGCCATTCGATTTCGACCTTGACCCGCGCCTTGATCAGGCCGTATTCGGAGAAGATCGGGCGCAGCGCATCCACCTTGGAAGCGTAGCGGCCGTCGAGCGGGGACAGGGCGAGCAGGGCGGAATCCGACATGGGCAAGGGCGGCAGCGGTGATGGTGGGGCCAGCATTCTACGCCGCCAGGGCCGCGGGCAGGCCCGCCGCGCTGGAAAGTGGGTTGCCAGGCCCACGCCAGCGTGGACTGAATGGCGGGCTATCTGCGCGGCAGAGACGCCCGACATGGCGCGAGCTGCACTTTATGGTAGAGCTCCCCGCGCTGTTCCGGCCTGCCATGCGCCCGATCTTCGCTCGTCTCGCCTTCGCGATCCTGCCCGCCGCGCTGCCCGCCACCGCGCAGGATGCCGATTTCGCCGCGCAGGCGGCGGCGCTGTATCGCACCCCGCCAGCGATCGCCGGCTGCCGGGCCGGCGAGTTGCAGCCGGCGCAGCGACAACGCGTGCTGGCGCTGATCAACGACATCCGTCGGCTGCACGGTCTCGACGCGGTCGACGACGACCCGGCGGCCGAGCCCGAGGCCACCCAGGCGGCCTTGGTGATTGCCGCCAACGGCCGCCTCAGCCATACGCCGACGCCGGACTGGCGCTGCTATTCCGACAGCGCGGCCAAGGGCGCGCGCCGCAGCCTGATCTATGGCGGGGTCAGCTCGCCGCTGCTGCGTTTTTCCAGCGCCGATGAGATCGTGATCGAGTGGCTGACCGACGCCAACAACGTCAGCGCCGGTGGACTGGGGCACCGGCGCTGGCTGCTGGATCCGTTTCTGCAACGCGTCGCCTTCGGCATGGTGGCCGGCCGCAATGGCGCTGCGTTCAGTAGCGGTGCCGCGCTGCGCTTGGTTCCGACGGTCGGTGTCGTCGCGCGAACGCGCGAGGATTTCGTCGCCTGGCCGATCGGCGAGTACCCGGGCCGGTACTACGCCGACGATACGTTGTTGTCGTTTACCGCCTTGCCGGACCGCAAGCGCAAGTTCGCCAATCGCGATGTCGACTACGCCGATGCGCAGGTGGAGATCCGCGAGCGCGATGGACGCCAGCTGCAGGTGCGCAACCTGAGCGAGGACCACGAAGGCTTCGGGGTGCCCAACAGCCTGCAATTCCGGGTGCCGCGCTTGCAGCCGGGTGTGATCTACGACGTGACCATCCGCGTGGTGCGGTTCGGTGGACAGTCGCGCGATTACCGTCATTGGTTTCGCATCGGCCAATCGCCTCGCGCGTCCACCGAATGAATCGACGACATCAGCTGGCCGCATCGACGGCTTCGCCCACCGGGCGCACCGTGACCGCCTGGATGCGGTGGCCTGCCATGCGCCGTACGGTCAGCAAGTGGCCATCCAGTTCCAGCGTTTCGCCTTCCTCGGGCAGGCGCTGCAGCTGATACAGGATCAGCCCGCCGACCGAATTGACGTGGTCCGGCGCGCTCAGATCCTGACCGAGCAGGCGTTCCAGGCGGAAGATCGAGGTGCTGCCGGCGACCAGCAGCGAGCCGTCCTGGCCACGGATCGGGGCATCGCGCACCACATGGCGGTGCTCGTCCTCGATGTCGCCGACCACCACTTCCAGCAGGTCTTCCAGGGTGAAAAAGCCCAGGATGCGGCCTTCTTCTTCCACGCACAGCGCCAGATGGGTGGTGCCGGCGCGGAATTGCTCCAGCGCGTTGGGAATCGGCGTTTCCAGGGTCAGCACGATGGGAGGGCGCAGCAGCGGGCGCAGATCGTCCAGGTTCTGGCCGCGTGCCATCGCCACCAGCAGATCCTTGGTGTGCAGGATGCCCAGCACCTGCTCGCCATCGGCATCGAACCAGGGGTAGCGGCTGTAGCGCGACTCACTGAATTCGGCCAGCACCGCTTCCAGGGCCATGCCTTCGCGCAGGCTGCGCAGGTGCTCGCGCGGACGCATCAGGTCGCCGGCGACCAGATCCGGCAATTCCAACGCGTGGCTCATCAAGGCCAGCCCCTGGTCGGGCGCTGCGGCGTTCGGGTCCTGGCGGCCGACGATCAGCATCAATTCCTCGCGTGAATAACGATGCGAGTGGTGCTCCACTTCGCCCCAGCCGAGCAGGCGCAGAAAGCGGTTGGCGCTGGTATTGAGTACCCAGATGGCCGGGTACATCAGCCAGTAGAAAACGTACAGCGGCGCGGCGGTCCACAACGACATGCGTTCCGGGCGGCGGATCGCCATGGTCTTGGGCGCCAGTTCGCCCAGCACGATGTGCAGGAACGAAATCAGGCTGAAGGCGATTGCCAGCGCGGTGAATTGTGCCGCTTCCGGCGACAGGCCCAGCGTATCGAACAGCGGTTGCAGCAGATGTGCGAACGCCGGCTCGCCGACCCAGCCCAATCCGAGCGAGGCCAGGGTGATCCCGAGCTGGCAGGCCGACAGA
Source organism: Xanthomonas sp. NCPPB 1062 (assembly GCF_041481705.2). NCBI lineage: Bacteria > Pseudomonadati > Pseudomonadota > Gammaproteobacteria > Lysobacterales > Lysobacteraceae > Xanthomonas > Xanthomonas sp. NCPPB 1062. The sequence continues at coordinate 1,729,414 of NZ_CM192987.1, forward strand.
TACGCATCCAGATGGGCGTGCACCCCGAGCAGCAAGCGCCCACGCCAGCCGTTGGTTTGCGCCAGGCCCACCGCTTGCGTGTGCCGCAGCTTGACCAGCGCGAATTCGGCGGCGACAAAGAACCCATTCAACAGCACCAGCAACAGCGCGACCAACAGGAGCAAGACGTTACCTAGCATGTCCGCCTCCGTGCGCTGCAGGAGCGGTACATCTGCGTGCTAGCGCATGTGCGGTGGAGGTGCGGGGTATCCCGGCAACAGATGTGGCGTTTGCGTTTCTACAGTCAGGCTCGTCGCCCATGGCGGCTTGGCATCTCGTCATGATCAACAGGCAGTCTAGCCGACAGCGTGCGACGACATCGTCGCAACGCGGCGAGCGAGTATCGTAGACGGCCTCGCCAGCGTGGGTACGCCCGCCGCCAGCCATCGATCACCACAAGTCAGCAATGTGCGGAGAGTGCAGATGAGCGAACGTTTCAGGACCGAACACGACAGCATGGGCGAACTGCAGGTGCCCGCCGATGCGTTGTGGGGCGCGCAGACCCAGCGCGCGGTGCAGAATTTCCCGGTGTCCGGGCAGCCGATGCCGCGTGGCTTCATTCGCGCGCTGGGTTTGATCAAGGCCGCGGCAGCCGGCGTCAACGCCGAGCTTGGATTGTTGCCCAAGTCGATCGGCAAGACCGTGCAGGCCGCCGCGTTGCAAGTGGCCGAGGGTCGCTTCGATGCGCAGTTTCCCATCGATGTGTACCAGACCGGTTCGGGCACCTCGTCCAACATGAATGCCAATGAGGTGATTGCCACCTTGGCCACGCGTGCCGGCAAGGATGCGGTGCATCCCAACGACCACGTCAATCTCGGCCAGAGTTCCAACGATGTGGTGCCCACCGCCATTCGCGTGTCTGCATTGCTGGCTGTGCAGGAACATCTGCAACCGGCGCTTAAGCATCTGCGCAAGACCATCGACAAGCGCGCCAAATCGCTGGACAAGATCGTCAAGACCGGTCGCACGCATTTGATGGATGCGATGCCGCTCACCTTTGGGCAGGAGTTCGGCGCGTGGTCGGCGCAGCTGAGTTCGGCGCAGGAGCGTGTCGACGACGCGCTCAAACGCTTGCGACGCTTGCCGCTGGGAGGTACGGCGATCGGGACCGGCATCAATGCCGACCCGCGCTTCGGTGGCAAGGTGGCCAAGGCCTTGTCCAGCCTGAGCGGAGCCAGGTTCGAGAGCGCGGAAAACAAGTTCGAAGGCCTCGCCGCGCAGGACGATGCGGTGGAGCTGTCCGGTCAGCTCAACGCGCTGGCGGTGGCGCTGATCAAGATCGCAAACGACTTGCGCTGGATGAATGCCGGTCCGCTGGCGGGACTGGGCGAAATCGAACTGCCGGCGCTGCAGCCTGGCAGCTCGATCATGCCGGGCAAGGTCAATCCGGTGATTCCCGAAGCCACCGTGATGGCGTGCGCGCAGGTGATCGGCCACCACACTGCCATCACCATCGCCGGGCAAACCGGCAACTTCCAGTTGAACGTGACCTTGCCGCTGATCGCCTACAACCTGCTGGATTCGATCAACTTGCTGGGCAATGTTTCGCGTCTGTTGGCCGACACGGCCATTGCCGGGCTGAAGGTGCGTCAGGAGCGCGTCCGCGAGGCGCTGGACCGCAACCCCATTCTGGTGACCGCACTGAATCCGATCATCGGCTACGAAAAAGCCGCGGCCATCGCCAAGCGTGCCTACAAGGAGCAGCGGCCGGTACTGGATGTGGCCAAGGAAGACAGCGGGCTCGGCGAAGCGGAACTGCGGCGATTGCTCGACCCGGCAGCCTTGACGCGCGGCGGTATCCAGGCCGGCGGCGGTGGCGGCGGCGGCTGATCACCGCAGTGCATATGGAAGAGCGCACCTGTGCGCGATGAGGCGTGATCGGTAACTGCTCATCGCGCGCAACCGCGTTCCTGCGGTTTTCTTGCTGCTTCTGGCCGCTTGGCTGACGTGCGCTGGGCGTCAATGCCGCTCGGCTTGCAGGTTACTAAAACTCTCGCGATACGGCTGCAGCGACGGGATTTCATCCAGCAATTCCCCACTGAGCGTCTGGATCTGCGGCGTGGCGGTCAGCTTGATCGACTTGTATTCCGGATCCGGGCCGGCCTCGTTCACCGCCTGCTGACGCAACATCTGCAGGTGGCCGAACAGCAACTGCAGCTTGGCGCGTGTGGCTTCTTTCTGAGGCAGCGCGATGTCGTCGATCTTGAGCGTGCCGTCGGGGGTGATTTCGGCATTGGCAGCCGGCGGGCGGCGGATCATCACCGACTGCGTGGTGACCGCAACGCGCGGCTTGCCGCGTTCGGCGCGGCGAGACGACTGGTCGCCGCAGGCAGCAAGCGTGCACAGCAGAAGCGCCATGCAGAGCATCACGAACTTGTTCATGGGGTCGATGGAGTGAGGGAAGCGCATTAGTGTAATCCCGCTCCGGTCTGCGGATCGGCAAAGCGGCCGTCCGGTGCCTGCCAAAATGTCGCAGGGCGTCGATGCGTTTGGTTACCGTGCACGCATCGCCGGTTCCAAGCGCGTTCCGGCCGGCCGATCAGCGATGGCACGCGCCATGCGGACAGCTGCGCAGGCGGTGCGATACGCAGTTGCTGAGCGTTGCGGATGGAGGCGCTGCCACCTGCCTGCGAACGGTCGTCAACCAGGCGTGTGGCGCACCGGCGTCGCAGTGGACGATCGGCACATGCCGCGCCGCGCACCGACGACGCCCGCCCGGCGGTGCGCGTCGTCGGTCTGTCGGGCCATCTACTTGCGGCAATCGTCGATGTCGTGCTGCGTCAGGGTCGAGTACGGCGCAAAGGCCGGCACCAGGTGCGCGGCTGCATCCTGTGCGGTGCGCAGCGTGGCCAGCTGATCGCAGATCTGCAGGGCCTTGTGCTTGAAGGTGTCTGCCTCGGCCTCGATCTTGTCGCCGATCTGATCTGAGTTGCCGCTGAGCACGCCCTTGATCGCTTCGCCTGCGGCATGTGCGCCGAACGCCGCGCCCTGGGTGCCGATGTCGATGCCCTTCTTGGCCACGCCTTGCACTTGCGCGTAGTAACTGCGCATCGCCTGGCGTTGCGCCTCATTCAAGTCCACCGGCTTGCCGTCGATGCTGAGCGCGCCATCGACACCGATGGTGGCGGCCGGCAAGCCGTCGCGCTTGAGCGTCAGGCTCTTGCCGGTAAAGGTCACGCCGGCACCATTGGCCTGGCTGGAGACGTTGACGGTGGGTTCGGACTTGCCGCAACCCGCCAGCAATACGCTCATCACTACCGCCGAAACAAGCAATTTCATCAGCATTTCCCCCACATCCTGAAAGAAGTCGTCGTCATTTGTCTGTCGGTACCCGGGTGCTGCCGGAGACCTCGCTCACATCGATATCGCCGCTTCCCTTGTGCGCCACGCTCAGATCGCCACGCACCTTGCGGACATTCAACGCGCCGGAAGCGACCGACTCCACGTTGACATTGCCTTGCACATCGCGGATATCGACATCGCCCGAGCCGATCGTGCCGATCTTGATGTTGCCTGCGACGCCGTGCAGCTTGATCTCGCCGGACTGCACTTTCGCCACCTCTGCCGCACCGTGCACCTCACGCGCCTTGAGGTCGCCCGAGCCCACTGCCAGCACGCGCAGCGCGCCCAGATCTTCCAGCTCGACATCGCCGGAACCCACCTTGGCGGTCACGCGGCCCTTGGTGTGACGAATGGTCATGTCGCCCGAACCCACGTCGGCGCTCACTGCGGCGGCCCCGTTGATCTGCGCATCGCCGGAACCCACGTCAAATTGCACCAGCATCGTGTTGGGCACGCTGCCGCGCAGGTCCAGGTAGGAATAGCTGTTGCCGAAGGAAAACCGGCGGTCATCGTTCAAGCTCACCACCAGCTTGTCGCCGACGCGCTTCTGGGTCACGGTCAGGCTCTTGAGCAATTCGGCCCTGGCAGCACAGGCGCGCCCGCCCAGTTTCCCGCCGCCGCCGGGCGAGGCGTCCAGATGCAGGTCGTTGGAAGCGACCTCGAACAGGACCGACTTCACGCCGGTCAGTTGCAGGTCCAGGCTACGTGGTTCGGAGAACTTGCACTGCTCCTCTGCCGCTGCAACACCGGGCAATGCGAGCAGGATGGCCAGGCTCAGGGTCAGGCGCATGGGAGGTCCCTCAGGCTTCGGAGCGCCGACGGCGCAGGTAGATGGAAGCGGCGATCAAGGCGATACCGACGGCTGCGCCAATCCAGATATCCGCGCTGCCATAGACGCGCGTGCTGTCGGTGTGCTGCAGGGCCCATTGCACCAGGTCGCTGGGGCTTTGCAGGGTGCTGCTGTCCAGGTTCCCGCTGACGGCAAGTGGCGACCAGGTGCCGGGCAGGGCGCTGAGCAGGCCACGGTAGCCGACGATGTACCAGATCCAGCCGATCGGCAGCGACACGCCCGGCATCGCCGAGAGAATGCTCAGCATCACGCAGGCCAGCAGCGGAAACAGCACCGCCCACAGGAACGGCTTGCTGTTGGCCCAGGCCGAGCAGAACATCAGCCAGCCCACGGTCGGCAGCGCCCATAGCAGGCTCATCGGCACGGTCTTGAGCAACAGCCACAGCAGCGAGAACGGGTGCGAATGGGTCGCCAGCGCCCAGGGGCTGGGCACGCCGGCAATCAGGGCGCCAACGATGGCGATCAGCCACAGCGCCATGCCGACCGCCGCACCGATCGCAATGGAGATCAGCGGCGCCAGCAGCAACGCCCAGGCAGCCTTGGACAACACGGTCTGCACGTCCGACACCGGCAACGATTTCCAGAACAGCACGCTGCGGTCGCGGCGATCGTCGTACAGGCTGCCGAGTGCGTAGAAAAACACCACGAATGCCAGCACCACCGAGGCGATGCCGATGCCGCCCAGCAGCAGGCCGTCGCCGACCTGGCCCAGCGTGCGCGTGTATTCGGCCAGATCGTCCATGGTGATGCTGTCGCCGACCATGTTGCGGCGGGCGCTGATCGCACCGATCACCGCGCCCAGCAGCGCGAAGAACACCGCGATGCCGCCGGTGATGAACTGCGCCCACACGAAGCCGCCACGGTGCTCCCAATATTCGCGTTTGAGCAGCCAGGCGAAGGTGCGTGCGGGTGATGCTTGGTTGGTCACTGCATTCATGCGTAGGTCCCCTTCATGACCGCAACGAACAGGTCGGCTAGGCCGGGATTGCGGGTTTCGCCAAAACGGGCGAGCTGCTCTTTCGGCGCGCCATCGAACAACATCACGGTCTTGCCGAACGGCAGGCCGCGCTCGTCGATCGGTTTCAGGGCGCGCGCTGCATCCAGCTGGTCGGCACCGACCAGGACTTCGGTGTAGCGCTCGGAGACGCTTTCCATGTCGGCGGTGAGCACGATGCGGCCGTCGCGGATGAACATCACATCGGTGAGGATGTGTTCGATCTCTTCGACCTGGTGGGTGGTGACGATGATGGTCTTCTGCTCGTCGAAGTAATCCTCCAGCAGGCGCTGGTAGAACTGCTTGCGGTAGAGGATGTCCAGGCCCAGGGTTGGTTCGTCCAGCACCAGGATGCGTGCGTCGATGGCCATCACCAGCGCCAGATGCAGCTGCACGATCATGCCCTTGGACAACTCGCGCACCCGCGATTTGCGGTTGAGCTGGGTATTGGCCAGGAAGCGCTCGCACTTGGCGCGATCAAAACGCGGATGCACGCCGGCGACGAAGTCGATCGCTTCGCCGACCCGCAGCCAGCGCGGCAGCACCGCCACGTCGGCAATGAAGCAGACCTCGTTCATCAGCGCATTGCGCTGGGTGCGCGGATCCATGCCCAATACCTGCAACTCGCCGGCGAAATCGGTCAGCCCCAGCACCGCCTTGAGCGCAGTGGTCTTGCCGGCGCCGTTGGGGCCGATCAGTCCAATAATGCGGCCGGCGGCAATGGTGAAGCTGGTGTTGTCCAGCGCGAGCCGATGCTTGTAGGCCTTGCGCAGGCCACGTGCGTCGACCACATGGTCGGAGGAGACGGCGGTCATGGTGTTTTTCCCTGTGGCAACAGATCGTCGATGGACAGTCCCAGGCGCTGGATCCTTTCCAGCACGGCGGGCCATTCTTCATTCAAGAAACGCTCGCGTTCGCTGCCACGCAGCTTCTGTGCGGCCTCCGGGGTCATGAACATGCCCAGGCCGCGGCGTTTCTCCACCAGGTTCTCGTCGGCCAGTTCCTGGTAGGCGCGCGAGACGGTGATGGGGTTGAGTTGGTAATCGGCCGCCACCTGGCGCACCGAGGGCAGGGCATCGCCGGGCTTGAGAATTCCATCGAGCATCATGGCAATCACCCGTTCCTTGAGTTGGCGATAGATGGGAGCGCCGTCGCTCCACTGAATGTCGTTCATGATCAGCTCCGTGGGCGCAGGGCCTGCGCGAAGGAGAAATAGGGCATCGACAGCGAGGCGCGCACATGCCGGCCAGGCCGGGAACGCGCTTCGGGGGGAGTTGTCGCGTTTTCCGTAACCGCCTCCGACACGCCATAATCGGCGTCGGACTCCGTCACCTGACTGGAAGCGGCTCCCAGGCAACCAATGGCAAACAGGGTGCTGCCGAACAGCAACAGCGGAACTGGTCGCGTCAAGCGTGTGCTGTTCATGCTTTCCCCTGCGTTGGGTGACTGGTGTTGTATTCAACTATAACACCGACACGCAGGCAGTCAACTGTTTGTCATCCCCAACTGATGGCACCCCTTATCGGTGCGCCGCCTCAACTTTCGAAGGGCATTGCTCATGTTGCTCAATCGTTTGCTAGCTCTTGTATTGACTGGCTTTTTTGCAACATCCGCGTTCGCTGCCGGCACTCCGGTACTGGATGTGGAATACCGGCCGCTGGCCGGCAAGACGCCAATCAACCTGAACCGTACCTACGGCGGCAAGGTCGTCATGGTGGTCAACACCGCCAGCAAGTGCGGCTTCACCCCGCAGTACGAAGGGCTGGAAGCGCTCAACCAACGCTTCGGCAGCCGCGGCTTCACCGTGCTGGGTTTTCCATCCAACGATTTCCAGGGACAGGAACCGGGATCGGAGAAGCAGATCCAGGAATTCTGCACGCTGACCTATGGGGTGAAGTTCCCGATGTTCGAAAAGGTCCATGTGCTGGGTGCGCAGGCAACGCCGCTGTATCAGCGCCTGACCCAGGCCACTGGCGTGGCGCCGGGCTGGAACTTCCACAAGTATCTGATCAGTCGCGATGGCCGGGTGGTTGCGCAGTTCCCCAGCAAGATCAAACCGGACGATCCGAGCGTGCTGGCAGCAATCGAACGCGAGCTCAAGGCACCGGCGCACTGAGCACTCGCATCGCCGCGCGCGCATGCGACAATGCGCATTCAGCGCCATCGGTGGCGTGTCTTTTCACTTTTGGGAAGTGCATCGAATGAAGATGGGAAAGCGCGGCGCGGCGGCGTCGTTACTGATGGTGGCAATGTCGGCATCGATGCCGGCGATGTCGCAGCAACCGGCCGCAGCGGCCACCAAGGAGAAGCCAGCTTTGAATGCATCGTCTGACAAGAGCACGCGCGACAACGTGAGCTACGCCATCGGTATGGACGTGGCACGTTCGTTCGAGCCGATTGCTCAGGACATCGATGTGAACGCGATGCAACGCGCCATCGAAAATGCATTCAAGGGCGGCAAGCCGCTGTTGTCGGATGAGCAGACCCAGGCCACCGACACCGCGTTGCGTACCGCGCTCGCTGCCCGCAATGGCCAGCAGGTGCCAGGCATGGCGCCGGGCGCCGCGCCGGCCGCACCGTCCAAGGAAAATGTCGGCCTGATGCTCGGCGATCGTGCGGTTGGTCCGTCGCTGGCCGGCATCAAGGACGAGATCGATCTGTCGATCCTGATGGAAGCAGTGCGTACCGTGTTCGCCAAGGGCACCACGCGTCTGACCCAGCAGGAAGCCGCAGCCACCATGCAGGCATTTGCCTCTGCCAAGCAGGGGGCTGCCGCTGCCAACAATCGCAAGCAAGGCAATGAGTTCCTTGCCAAGAACAAGACCGAGAAGGGCGTGATCACCACCGCGTCCGGCCTGCAGTACATGGTGTTGCGCCAGGGCAGCGGCGAGCGCCCGATGCGGACCAGCAAGGTGCGTGTGAACTACGAAGGCAAGCTGCTCAACGGGCAGGTCTTCGACAGTTCCTACCAGCGCGGCCAGCCGGCGGAGTTCGGTCTGGATCAAGTCATCCCCGGTTGGACCGAGGGCGTCGCGTTGATGCCGGTCGGCTCGAAATACCGTTTCTGGATTCCATCCAACCTGGCCTATGGCCCGAACGGCACGCAAGGCGGGCCGATCGGACCTGACGCAACGTTGACGTTCGATGTCGAGCTGATGGGTATCCTTCCCTGATCTTCCGTGGCAGGCATTCCATTCCATGCGCGTTGCGATCTTCGGCACCGGCTACGTGGGTCTTGTGACCGGTGCCTGCCTGGCCGAAGTGGGGCACCAGGTCGTCTGCGTGGATATCGATCAAGCCAAGCTTGATGCCCTCAATCGCGGGTTGATTCCGATCTATGAGCCCGGCCTGGAGCCGATGGTGAAGGCCAACCATGCCGCCGGCCGGTTGCGCTTCACCAGTGATGCGGCTGCAGCCATCGCGCATGGCGAGATCACCTTCATTGCCGTCGGCACGCCGGCTGACCAGGACGGGAGCGCCGACCTGCAATACGTGCTGGCAGTCGCGCGCACGGTGGGCCGGCATATCGACGGCCCGGCGATCGTGGTCAACAAGTCCACGGTGCCGGTCGGCACGGCCGACATCGTGCGCGTGGCGATCCAGGAAGAGCTGGACGCACGCGGCGTGGACCATGAGTTCGATGTCGTCTCCAACCCCGAATTCCTCAAGGAAGGCGACGCGGTGGCCGACTGCATGCGCCCGGACCGCATCGTGATTGGCGCCAAGAAGCCGGCGGCCATTGCGCGCATGCGTCGGCTGTACGCGCCGTTCAACCGCAATCGCGATCGCATCGTGGAAATGGACGTGCGGTCGGCCGAGCTGACCAAGTACGCGGCCAACGCGATGCTGGCGACCAAGATCAGCTTCATGAACGAGATCGCCAATATTGCCGAGCGTGTCGGTGCCGACGTCGAGCACGTGCGTAACGGCATCGGCTCGGATCCGCGTATCGGCTGGCACTTCATCTATCCCGGCGCCGGCTACGGCGGCTCGTGCTTCCCGAAGGACGTGCAGGCACTGGCCAAGACGGCCGAGCAGTACGGCATGCGGCCGACCCTGCTCGACGCAGTGGAAAGCGTCAATAACGCGCAAAAGGGCCATCTGTTCGAATTGGTGCAGCGGCATTACGGTGCCGAGGGCACCGGTAGTGTGGCCGGAAAGACCTTCGCGGTGTGGGGTCTGGCGTTCAAGCCCAATACCGACGACATGCGTGCTGCGTCCAGCCGTCGCCTGATGGAACAGTTGTGGGAAGCCGGTGCCACCGTGCGCGCCTACGACCCTGAAGCCACTCGCGAAGCCAGGCGCATCTTCGGCGAGCGCGATGATCTGGCGTATTGCGACGATGCCTTTTCTGCACTGGAAGGTGCCGACCCACTGGTCGTGGTCACCGAGTGGAAGCAGTTCCGCAGCCCGGACTTCGGCAAGATCAAGCAGGCCTTGAAGGACGAGGTCGTCTTCGACGGCCGCAACCTTTACGACCCGCAGGAGATCGAAGCCGCAGGTCTGGCGTACTACGCCATTGGACGAGGCCGTTCGTTATATGCATGAGCAACTCCCGCTGCACGACCGCGCGCTGGAAGCGCGGTTGATCGAATTGGAAACGCGCCTGTCCTTTCAGGAGCAGGCGCTCAACGAACTGAGTGAAGCACTTGCAGACGCCCGTTTGACGGGTGCACGCAACGCCGAACTGATCCGCCACCTGCTCGAGGATCTGGGCAAGGTGCGCTCCACATTGTTTGCCGATGCAGCGGACGAACCGCCGCCTCCGCACTATTGATTGCAGATTGCCGCCGCCATGAGCGATACCTTACGTGACCAGTTGCTTGGGTTGGGCTTCAAGTCCGCGCCCAAGCCCGAACGCAAACCCGACGCACGGCCTGCAGCGCGTGCACATGGCAATGGCGGCAAGCCAGCACCCGGAGGGAATCGGCCGGGCCAGGGCAGGGGACCGCAGCGGCCGCATGCCGCCGCGTCAACCGACGGCAATGGCGAGCGCAAACCCGCTGGCAGGCCCGAGCGTCGGCATGACGGCAAGCCCGGCGCAGCGCCGCGTCCGCAGCATGCCGCTGCAGACCGTCACGGCCCCCGGCCGGCACGCACGCGCGAAGATATCGATCTGGCCAAGGCCTATGCGATTCGTGCGCAGCGCGAGAAGGACGAGCGCATCGAAGCCGAGCGAGTGAAGCAGGAAGAAGCACGCCTGCGTCGCGAAGCCAAGGCCAAGCTCGAAGCGCTGGTGAAGGACAAGGGTTTGAATGATGCCGCTGCGGATATCGCCCGGCATTTTCCGTATGGCGGCAAGATCAAGCGCATCTACGTCACCGCCGATCAGCTCAAGGCGCTCAACGCCGGCGAGCTGGGTGTGCTGCAACTCAACGGACGCTATCTGCTGGTGACTGCCGAGCTGCTTGCCGAAGCCGAGGCGGTGTTCGCCCCATCGGTCGCCTTGAAGGTGGACCCGAACGCACCAGCGGGCGATGACCCGTACGCTGATCCGAAGTATCAGGTGCCCGACGACCTAGTCTGGTAGAACGCCCGATGCGTGGTGTGTGTTGTACATGGGCACCTGCCGGTGCCCATTTTCATTGCATTCTCCGCAGGCAATAAGCGCGCAGCCACCGCGCAAGCCACAGGGCGGCCATCGGATTGTCTGGCGCAGAATGTGGGTTGGTTGCTTGACCATGGTGCTTCATGCAAGGCCATCGGGGCTCGCCCTGACCGCTGGCGCGGGAGACAGCGCGCAGCGCGACGCTATACAAGCCGGTCACGGGTGGCGCGGCACCATGCGCGCCGTTACGTGTCGATGCAGGCCGGCGCCTTTTGCCGTGCCCTCGTCCCTGCTCGGTTGCTCCGTCCTGCCAATGGTGCTGCATATGTCCCTGTCGTCGAAATTCCTGAAATCCAACGTCGTGGCAGCCATCGACAGTCGTGCCCTCAGTCGCGTGCCGGTGCAGGCGCCGCGCCGAACGGCGTCGGCCTTGGTGATGCTTGCGCTGTGCTTGGCTAGCGGGCACGCCGCCGCGCAGGCAGACGATGCGCCGGCGTTCGACCGGCCGGGCATTCCATTCGCTGCGGAGGCGTTGCAGCCAGGTGCGTTTGCCTGGGAGCAGGGCTTGCCGGATGCAAGTACCGACCGCAGCGACGGGCAGCGCACGACCCAATACACCGCCGACACGCTGCTGCGTCTGGGGTTGTTCCAGAATGTCGAACTGCAACTCGGGAGCGACAGCTACAACTGGCAGCATGGTGGTGGCATGCGGGTACGTGGCGGCGGGGATAGCAGTGTCGGATTGAAGGTGGCCTTGCCATCGCGTTCGGAGAGCTTTCATTGGGCTGCGCTGGGCACTTACAGCATCCCGACCGGCAGCCCGGCCTTCAGCGACGGCTACTCGCGCGAACTCGGTGTGACTGCATCCTGGGATCTGGCGCAGCAGCGTGCCATCGCGTTGTACGTCAATTACGCGCGCGATGACGACGGGCACACCTGGACCTTCGCGCCCAATTACACGTTTTTTTCCGGCGACCATTTCAGCAGCTATGTGGAAGCGGGCGTGGACACCGGCAGCGCGCATTCGCGCGTGGCCGGCGCGGGTGGCGCCTGGCAGCTGCCGCATGCGATGCAGCTGGATGTGTCGGTGTTGCGGGGACTGACCTCGGAAAGCCCGGCCTGGCAAGGTGGCATCGGGCTATCGATCGCGTTTGAGTGACTGGTGCGAACCGCCGCTGTCGGATCACTGGCCAGTCGGTGCGTTGCCCTGGGCCTTGGCCTCGTGCGAGATGGGCTATGTTGCACTGCCGCATGCATTGACTGCGCGGAAGAGGCCTAATTGGATCGATCCAATTTGATGCCACTGCATGCGTCTTTTTTCCACCGCAAGGCTTGCCACGTGACGCCAGCCAAGCCGACACCCGAAATGACTGCGGACGATGGTACGCCAGGCGCGCGGCGCGGCGCGGTGACGCTACGCGATATCGCCAGCGCCATCGGTGTCTCGCGCGCAACGGTGTCGCTGGTGCTGCGCGGGAGCCCGCTTGTGCATGCAAGCACGCGCGCGCGCGTGGAGGCCGAGTTGGATCGGCAGAATTACGTCTACAACCGCGCCGCGGCGAATTTGCGCCAACGCACCTCGTCCAGCGTCGCGCTGGTCATCAACGATTTGTCCAACCCGTTTTTTGCCGAGTTCGCCGCCGGTGTGGACGAGGCACTAGGCGCAGCCGGCTATGTCACCTTGCTCGGCAGCACCGGCGAATCGACGCAGCGTCAACAGGCAGTGCTGACCTCGCTGATGGAGCACACGCCGGCGGGCATCATCCTGTCGCCGGCCGAAGGCAGCCAGGCGCAGGCGCTGACCCAGGTGCTCGGCCGCCAACGCAACGTGGTGCTGTTCAATCGCGAGGTGGAGGGCGCGCAATGGGATCTGCTGGCGCTCGACAACGCACAAGGCGCGTTCGAGGCCTGCGCGCACCTGATTGCGCAAGGTCATCGGCGTATCGTGTTCTTCGGTGGGCATGCCGCATCCAGTTCCTGCCGGCAGCGTCGCGCCGGCTATGCGCGCGCGATGCAGGAGGCGGACCTGGAAACGCATTACGTCGAGTCGGCTCCAAATCGCCAGGACGCCGCACTGTGCGGGGCGCGCTTGCTGAGCACTGCGGCGCAGGCTGCGACTGCAGCGGTCTGCTACAACGACAGCGTTGCGCTCGGTCTGATGGCGGCCCTGGCCAGGCACGGCATCGTGCCCGGCCGCGACTTTGCGGTGACCGGCTTCGACGACATCGCCGAAGCGGCGCTATTCACGCCTGCATTGACCACCCTGGCTGCAGACCCGCGTGCACGTGGCAGGCAGGCTGCGCAGCTGGTACTGCAACGCATCGGTAGCCCAGAGCTCGCCGCACAACAGCTGACCGCCGCAGTTGCCTTGAATATTCGTGCGAGCAGCGCCTGCGGACCGACAGCGCGAATGTCATCACCTCCCCCAAGCGGTCCATCCGCCCATTCCCCCACCAAGGCCTCCGGCCGCTGACCAGGCAATCCCTATGGTTTCCCTTTCCACGCAATCCTCCGTGCCCAGCGGCAACAAGGCGCCCGTCAACAACGGCGTGGCGTTGTCGGTGGTCACCACGATCTTTTTCATGTGGGGCTTTCTGACCTGCCTCAACGACATCCTGATTCCGCATCTGAAGGCGGTGTTCGAGCTCAACTTCGCGCAGGCGATGCTGGTGCAGTTCACCTTCTTCGGTGCGTACTTCCTGATGTCGCTGCCGGCCGGTTGGCTGGTGAATCGGTTGGGCTACAAGCAGGGCATCGTGGCCGGGTTGGCGGTGGCGGCGGTGGGCGCGCTGGGTTTCTGGCCGGCGGCGGAATTGCGCGTGTACAGCGCATTTCTCGGCGCATTGTTCGTGCTGGCCACCGGCATCACCATCTTGCAGGTGGCCGCCAATCCCTACGTCGCCTTGCTGGGACCCGAGCGCAGCGCCTCCAGTCGCCTGACCCTGGCCCAGGCACTGAACTCGCTCGGTACCGCGATCGCGCCGCTGTTGGGCGGCTGGTTGATCCTCTCCAACACGGTGATGAGCGGCGACCAGCTGAAGGCCCTGCCGGAAGCCGAGCAACTGGCTTATCGCGTGCAGGAAGCGCAGGCCGTGCAAGGCCCGTACATCGGGCTGGGTATCGTGCTGTTCTTGCTGGCGATTTTCGTGTTCTTGTTCCGTCTGCCGGCACTGACCGACGCCAGCGCACAGAAAGACGACAGCAAGCATTCCTTGCTCGATGCCTTGCAACACCCGCATGTGCGCTTCGGTGTGTTGGCGATCTTCTTCTATGTGGGCGCAGAAGTGGCCATCGGCAGCCTGATGGTCAATTACTTCTCGCTGCCGCAGATCGGTGGGTTCACCGAGCGTGAGGCAACCAAGTACGTGTCGGCCTACTGGACGCTGGCGATGATCGGCCGTTTCATCGGCTCGGCGCTGCTGGCCAAGTTGTCGCCGCGCGTGTTGTTGTCGGTGTTCGCGGCCATCAATGCGGTGTTGCTGGGCCTGACCATGGCCAGCGGCGGCATGTTGGCGGTATATGCGCTGGTGGCGATCGGCCTGTTCAATTCGATCATGTTCCCCACCATCTTCACCCTGGGTATCGAACGGCTCGGCCCGCTGACCGGGCGCGCGTCGAGCCTGCTGATCATGGCCATTGTCGGCGGTGCGATCGTGCCGTATCTGCAAGGGCTGCTGGCAGACAGCATCGGCCTGCATGAGTCGTTCGTGCTGCCGTTGCTGTGCTACCTGTACATCGTGTTCTACGGTATCTGGGGCTCGCGGTTGCGCGGCGCACTGGCGGAGGCACGCGCATGAGTGCGACCAAGCATCAGGTAGTGTGTTTCGGCGAAGCGCTGATCGACATGCTGGCGTTGCCGCAGGACGGCCCGGACCAGGCGCGTACCTTCGCGCAATATGCCGGCGGTGCGCCGGCCAATGTCGCCGTTGCGGTGGCGCGCCTGGGGGGCGCTGCGCATTTCGTCGGCATGCTCGGGCGCGACATGTTCGGCGATTTCCTGCTGCAAAGCCTGCAGCAGTCCGGCGTGGCGACCGATGGCATCGTGCGCACCGATCAGGCCAAGACTGCGTTGGCGTTCGTTGCGTTGGACGACGCGGGCGAACGCAGTTTCAGTTTCTACCGTCCACCGGCAGCGGACCTGTTGTTCCGTCCCGAGCACTTCGCCGCGGACGGGTTTACGCAGGCAGCGGTATTGCATGTGTGCTCCAACAGCATGACCGAGCCGGAGATTGCCCAGTGCACGCTCGACGGCATGCGCCGTGCGCGTGCCGATGGCGCCATCGTCAGCCTTGACCTCAACCTGCGCCCGATGCTGTGGCCTCAGGATGTCGATCCGGCGCCGTTGCTGTGGGAAGCGCTGGCGTTGGCCGATGTGGTCAAGCTTTCGCGCGAGGAGCTTGAGTATCTGGCGGGAACGCTCGATGGCGATGCCAGTGCGGTCACGCAAAAGCTGTGGCAGGGCAAGGCCAGTTGGTTGCTGGTCACCGATGGCGGCGGGCCGGTGCATTGGCAGACACGCACCGATGCGGGCCAGGTGCCGGCGTTCCAGGTGCAGGTGCGCGATAGCACCGCCGCTGGCGATGCATTCGTCGGCGGGCTGCTGTATCAGCTGGCAACGCGTGCTGCATCGCTGGAGCAGCTATGCGGCGATTCCGCGGCAATCAATGAGGTGATTCGGTTTGCTGCCGCGGTCGGCGCGCTGGCGGTGACGCGCAAGGGCGCGTTCGCGGCAATGCCGAGCATCGATGAAGTCCATTCCTTGATCCAGGAACAATCATGAGCCGCTTGCCTGCAACACCCGCACCCGATTTCCGTTCGGCTGACGTCTTGCGCCAGCACATCGCCGACACCATGGCGTTCTACCATCCGCGCGCGATCGATCCGGCGGGCGGGTTTTTCCAGTATTTCCGCGATGACGGTTCGATCTACGATGCCGGGCATCGGCATCTGGTCAGCAGTACGCGTTTCGTCTTCAACTACGCGATGGCCTACCGCGAGTTTGGCGATGCTGCGTATTTGCAGGCGGTGCGTCACGGGCTGGACTATCTGCGTAACGTGCATCGCAACCCGCAAACCGGCGGTTATGCATGGACGCTGCGCGATGGTGTGGTCGAAGACGACATGAATCACTGCTATGGCGTGGCCTTCGTGCTGCTGGCGTATTCGTGCGGTCTGAAAGCCGGCGTCGACGAGGCGCGCGCGTGGATGGACGAAACCTGGCAGCTGCTGGAAAAACATTTCTGGGAAGCGGAGTTCGGGCTGTATCGCGACGAAGCCGACGCGCAATTCAACTTCACCAGCTACCGCGGCCAGAACGCCAACATGCATATGTGCGAGGCGATGATCGCCGCGTACGAGGCCAGCGGCGAGCAGCGTTATCTCGATCGCGCGCTGGTGCTGGCCGAGAACATGACCCGGCGCCAGGCCGCCAAGGCCGATGGGCTGGTGTGGGAGCATTACGACCCGCAGTGGAACATCGATTGGGACTACAACCGCGACAATCCCAAGCACCTGTTCCGCCCGTGGGGTTTTCAGCCCGGCCATCAGACCGAATGGGCCAAGCTGCTGATGCTGCTGGATCGGTATGCGCCGGCCGACTGGTTGCTGCCGACCGCGCAGCATCTGTTCGACGTGGCAGTGGAGCGCTCATGGGACACGCAGCGCGGTGGGCTGTATTACGGCTTCGACCCTGACGGCAATGTCTGCGACGACGACAAGTATTTCTGGGTGCAGGCCGAGTCGTTGGCCGCTGCTGCATTGCTTGCGCAGTGCAGCGGCGACGATCGCTACTGGCAGTGGTACGACACGCTGTGGGCCTATTCGTGGGCGCACATGATCGACCATCAGTATGGCGCGTGGTATCGCATCCTGGATGCGGACAACCGCAAGTACAGCGATGAGAAAAGCCCGGCGGGTAAGACCGATTACCACACCATGGGCGCGTGCTACGAAGTCTTGAACGTGTTGCGGCCGGCTGCTTGATGCTGGCGTGATCCAAGCGCCGCCGCGCAATGCGGTGGCGTTGCCGCACAGGAGCGCACCCGGGCGCGATGAGGCTTTACCGATAAGACCCCCATCGCGCCCGGGTGCGCTCCTACGATATCTGCGGTCAGCAGATGCCCTTACTCCGGGTCGTAATCCAGATTCGATGCCAGCCAACGCTCGGCCAATGCCAGCGTGATGCTCTTGCGCTTTGCATAATCGGCCACCTGTTCCTTGCTTAGTCGCCCGACCACGAAGTATTGGCTCTTGGGATGGCTGAAGTAATAACCGGAGACCGCGGCAGTGGGCAGCATCGCAAAGCTTTCGGTCAGCGACATGTCGGCGTTGCGCTCGGCATCGAGCAGATCGAACAAGGTGCGTTTTTCGCTGTGTTCCGGGCAAGCCGGGTAGCCGGGAGCCGGGCGAATGCCGCGATAGCGCTCGGCGATCAAGGCTTCGTTGTCCAACGCTTCGTCCTCCACATAACCCCAGAACTCGGTGCGCACGCGTTGATGCAGTCGCTCGGCCAGCGCCTCTGCCAGACGGTCGGCCAACGCCTTGAGCAGGATGGAGTTGTAGTCGTCGTGCGCCGCTTCGAACCGGGCCACATGCGCATCGATACCGATGCCGGCAGTGACCGCGAACGCGCCGATCCAGTCCTGCTTGCCGCTGCTCTTGGGAGCGACGAAATCGGCCAGGCAGAAGTCGGGGCGGTCGATGGGCTTGTCGACTTGCTGGCGCAAGAAGTGCAGGGAATGGGGAATGGAGAATCGGGAATGGTCGAGTATGCGGGCATCGCCTTGCAATTCCCGGTTCCCGATTCCCGATTCTGCCGGCTCCGTCAGGACGACAACATCGTCTCCAACGCTATTTGCCGGCCACAGCCCGAACACGGCCTTGGCCGTCAGCCACTTCTCTTCGACGATGCGCTTGAGCATGCGGCGTGCGTCGCGATACAGCTCGCTGGCCTGGGTGCCGACGATTTCGTCGCTGAGAATCGCCGGGAACTTGCCGGCCAGCTCCCATGCCTGGAAGAACGGCGTCCAGTCGATGAGTTCGATCAGCTCCTGCAACGGGTAGTCGTCGAAAACGTGGATGCCTGGCTGGCGTGGGGCCGGTGGAGTGTAGGTGTCCCAATCGCCGTCGAAGCGCTGCGCACGGGCTTTTTCGAGCGACACCAGGCGCTTGGCATCGCCGCGGTTACGGTGGCGTGCGCGGATTTCCGCGTAATCGGCATCGTTGGCGGCAACGAAGGCCTGGCGCAGGTCGCGCGAGATCAGCGACTGCGCCACGCCCACGGCACGCGAGGCGTCCTTCACCCACACGGTGGGCGCGGTGTAGTGCGGGTCGATCTTCAGCGCGGTGTGCGCGCGCGAGGTCGTTGCGCCGCCGATCAACAACGGAATGTCAAAGCCCTGCCGCTGCATCTCGCGCGCCACATGCGACATTTCTTCCAGAGATGGCGTGATGAGGCCGGACAGCCCGATCAGATCCGCGTTTTCTTCGCGAGCGCGATCCAGGATCACCTGCGCCGAGACCATCACGCCCAGATCCACCACATCGAAGTTGTTGCAGGCCAACACCACGCCGACGATGTTCTTGCCGATGTCGTGCACATCGCCTTTGACGGTGGCCATGATGATCTTGCCGTTGGACTTGCCGACATCGCCGGTGCGCAGTTTTTCCGCTTCGATGAAGGGCAGCAGATAGGCCACCGCCTTTTTCATCACGCGCGCGGACTTGACCACCTGCGGCAAAAACATCTTGCCGGCGCCGAACAGATCGCCCACCACGTTCATGCCGTCCATCAGCGGGCCTTCGATCACGTCCAGAGGGCGCGTGGAATGCTGGCGCGCTTCTTCGGTGTCGGTTTCCACGAATGCGTCGATGCCGTGCACCAGCGCATGCGCCAGGCGCGCGCGTACCGGCTTGTCACGCCAGGCCAGGTCTTCGACTTTCGCCGCGCCCTTGGTGCCCTTGTAGCGCTCGGCGATTTCCAGCAGACGTTCGGTGCCGTCGCGGCGTCGGTTGAGGATCACGTCCTCCACGCGTTCGCGCAGTTCCGGATCCAGCTCGTCGTAGATCGGCATGCCGCCGGCATTGACGATGCCCATGTCCATGCCGGCCTTGATCGCATGGAACAGGAACACCGAGTGGATTGCCTGGCGTACGGTTTCGTTGCCGCGGAAGGAGAACGAGACGTTGGAAACGCCGCCGGACACATGGCAGTGCGGCAGCGTGTCCTTGATGATGCGGGTGGCTTCGATGAAGTCCACCGCGTAGTTGTCGTGCTCTTCGATGCCGGTGGCCACGGCAAAGATGTTCGGGTCGAAGATGATGTCTTCCGGCGGAAAGCCAACCTGCTCGGTCAGTAGCGTGTAGGCGCGCGTGCAGATCTCGACCTTGCGCGCGCAGGTGTCGGCCTGGCCCGCCTCGTCGAAGGCCATCACCACCGCGGCGGCGCCGTAGCGCAATACCTTGCGGGCGTGTTCGATGAACACTGCTTCGCCTTCCTTGAGCGAAATGGAGTTGACCACGCTCTTGCCTTGCAAGCATTTCAATCCCGCTTCGATGACGCTCCACTTGGACGAATCCACCATCACCGGAATGCGCGCGATATCCGGCTCGGACATGATCAGGTTGAGAAAGCGCGTCATGGCCTTCTCCGAATCGATCAGGCCTTCGTCCATGTTGACGTCGAGGATCTGCGCACCGCTGTCCACCTGCTGACGCGCGACCTCCACCGCTTCCTCGTAGCGCTCCTCCTTGATCAGCTTGCGGAACTGCGCGCTGCCGGTGACGTTGGTGCGCTCGCCGACGTTGACGAACAACAGGTCCGGCGTAATGACCAGCGGCTCAAGGCCGGACAGGCGGGTGTAGCGGGGAGTGCTCATGCAAGGCTCTGCTGGACGATGACGGCGCGATCGGTCGTGGTGAGTGGGTGTTCACGGCCCGGGCCTCGGGCGCGGTGCAATGCAGCCCTCATCCGGCGCTGCGCGCCACCTGCTCGCGCAGGCGGGAGAAGGTGCGCAAAGGGTGGATGAGGGTGAGCCTGACGCATCACGCCGCCAGCTCTTGTGCGCCAGGCAGTTGCCGCGGTGGCAGATCGGCGACCGCTTCGGCGATGGCGCGGATATGGTCCGGAGAGGTACCGCAACAGCCGCCGACCAGGTTGAGCAGGCCGGCCTGTGCGAATTCGCGTAGCGTGGACGCCATTTCTTCCGGCGTCTCGTCGTATTCGCCGAAGGCATTCGGCAAGCCGGCGTTCGGATGCGCGCTGACATAGGCGTCGGCGATCTGCGCCAAGGTTTCCACGTGCGGGCGCAGATCCTTGGCGCCGAGCGCACAATTCAAGCCGATCGACAACGGCCTGCCGTGCGCGACCGATGCATAAAACGCTTCGGCAGTCTGTCCGGACAAGGTGCGCCCGGATGCGTCGGTGATGGTGCCGGAAACCATCACCGGCAAACGCCCGCCGCGTGCCTCGAAGACCTCTTCGATCGCATACAACGCGGCCTTGGCGTTGAGCGTGTCGAAGATGGTTTCCACCATCAGCGTATCCGCGCCGCCATCGATCAAGCCCTCGATGGCCTCGCGATAGGTTTCGCGCAGTGCATCGAAACTGGTGTTGCGGTAGCCGGGATCGTTGACATCGGGGCTGATGGAGGCGGTACGGCTGGTGGGGCCGAGCACGCCGATCACAAAGCGCGGTTTGTGCGGAGTCAACGCCTCGACTTCGTCGCAACAGGCGCGCGCGACTTGCGCGCCTGCCTTGTTCAACTCGTACACCAGATGTTCTAGGTGATAGTCGGCCTGGCTCACCGACGTGGCGTTGAAGGTATTGGTTTCCAGTAGATCGGCACCTGCATCCAGATAGGCGCGATGAATGCCGGCAATGATCTCCGGGCGGGTCAACAGCAGCAGATCGTTGTTGCCCTTCAGATCGTGGCCCTGCGGTACGTGTGCGTGGTCGCAACCGGGGCCGTGCACGTGCGCACTGTCGTAGCCCTCGGCAAAGCGGGTGCCGCGGTAATCGGGCTCCTGCAGATCGTGGCGCTGGATCATGGTGCCCATCGCGCCATCGATGATGAGGATGCGCTCGGCAAGCGCGGCGGTGAGCTTGGCTGCGCGCTCGGGACGTAGCCAGGGCAGGGCATGTGCGACGGGGGAGTGGAGTGCTGCAGGCGTCATGATGCGATGCTCCGTGAGACAGCGGCGCTGCGGTCGGCGATTCCCGAATCCCGATTCCCCATTCCCGGCTTCACAGCAATCAACGAGATCACTTCGAAATGGGGCGGGCGCTTTTCGCGTGTCACCGTCTCCAGGCTGGAGACGTCCAGCCCGGCTTTTTCAACGAACTTGCGCAGCTCCTTGGCAGCAAACCCCAGATTGACGTGGCCGTACGCATGCACCGCGGCGCGGTGTTCGTGCTTGGCCAGGCTGCACAGCAGCAGGCGGCCGCCCGGGCGCAGCACGCGCGCCGACTCGGCCACCGCCTGCGCCGGTTTGGCCGCGTAAGTCAGCGCGTGCATCAGCACCACCAGGTCGAAGCTGGCATCGGGGAATGGCAGCGCATGCATATCGCCTTCGCGCACTTCCACGTTGCGCAATTTGCGCAGGCGCTCGCTGGCGGCCGCAACCACGCGCGCGCTGGTATCGATGCAGATATAGCGGGTGGCATGCGGTGCCACCAGTTCGGCCAGCACGCCGTCGCCGGACGCGATATCGAGCACGTCGCCGGTTTCCAGCAGGGGCAGGGCGGTGCGCGCCAGGGCCTCCCAGGTGCGTCCCGGCGAGTAATGCCGTTCCATGTCGCCGGCCACCGAATCGGCCCAGTTCTGGTCCGCGGCACGGTTGGCCAGCACGGCGGCCACGCGCTCGGCATCCTGGCGCAACAACGGATCGTCGCTGCCGGTGCTCAGTGCCAGCCATAGCGCGCGCTGCGCCGGGTCCAGCGACACTTCGTCGAAGCGGTAATACGCCGATACCCCGGCGCGGCGGTCGCGGACCAGCCCGGCTTCCTTGAGTTTGGCCAGGTGCGTGGACACCCGCGGCTGCGCCAGCCGGGTAATGGCCGACAGCTCGGCCACGGTGAGTTCTTCCTGCTCCAGCAAGGCCAGCAGGCGGACTCGCGTGGCGTCGGCGAATACCTTCAAGCGGGCCGACCAGTCTTCCAGATCCATGAATATCTCTATATCGCGATATGGAGATATTTTCGGGCCGGCGGCAGGTGCGGTCAACTACATACGCATGCGAATGGTTGGCGCTACAATGGGGCTCAGCTCAGGCCTGAAGGGGTGCGACGTGGATTTCAGCTTTACCGAAGAACAATTGATGATCCAGGATGTGGCGCGCCGCATCGCGCAGGAAAAGATCGCGCCCAGCGCCGAGCAATTCGACCGTACCGGCGAATTTCCGCTGGAAAATATCCGCCTGCTTGGCGAAAACGGTCTGATGGGCATCGAGGTGCCGGTCGAGTACGGCGGCGCCGGCATGGACCCGATCAGCTATGCGCTGGCGATGATCGAAATCGCCGCGGCCGATGGCGCGCACTCCACCATCGTCTCGGTCAACAACTCGCTGTTTTGCACCGGCATTCTCAAAAACGGCAGCGAAGCGCAGAAGCAGCTGTACGTGCGCGCGATCGCCGAGGGCACGCACATCGGTGCGTTCGCGCTGACCGAGCCGCAGTCCGGCTCGGATGCCTCGGCAATGCGCTGCCGCGCGGTCAAGCAGGCCGATGGCAGCTTCGTCATCAATGGCAAGAAGAGCTGGATTACCTCCGGCCCGGTGGCCAAGTACATCGTGTTGTTTGCGGTGACCGAGCCGGACAAGGGCTCGCGCGGCATCACCGCCTTCATGGTCGATACCGACCGCGCCGGTTTTCATCGCGGCAAGACCGAGCCCAAGCTCGGCATCCGTGCCTCGGCCACCTGCGAAATCGAGTTTGCCGATTACGTTGCGCAGCCCGACGAGGTGCTGGGCGTGGAAGGCGAGGGTTTCAAGACTGCGATGAGCGTTCTGGATGCCGGGCGCATCGGCATTGCCTCGCAAGCGGTCGGGATTGCACGCGCGGCGTATGAGGCCACGCTGGCCTACGTCAAGGAGCGCAAGGCATTTGGCGCGGCGATCGGCACGTTCCAGATGACCCAGGCCAAGATCGCCGACATGAAGTGCAAGCTGGATGCGGCGCTGCTGCTGACGCTGCGTGCCGCATGGTTGAAAGGGCAGGGGCAGAAGTTCGGCACCGAAGCGGCAGTGGCCAAGCTCACTGCATCAGAGGCGGCGATGTGGATCACCCATCAGGCGGTGCAAATTCATGGCGGCATGGGGTATTCGAAAGAAATGCCGCTGGAGCGCTACTTTCGTGATGCCAAAATTACCGAAATCTACGAGGGCACCTCGGAAATTCAACGCCTGGTGATCGCGCGCGGCGAAACCGGGCTGCGCTGAGGTCTTGCCGCGCTCCAGCAGTGCCGCTGCGCGCGGCACCGCTGGAGCGCTCTCCGCGATGCCAAAATTACCGAAATCTACGAGGGCACCTCGGAAATCCAGCGCCTGGTGATCGCGCGCGGCGAGACCGGGCTGCGCTGAGGTCTTGGCGCGCTCCAGCGGTGCCGCTGCGCGCGGCACGACAGGGTCGCGGCGAAGCCCGTGATTCCCTCAGCATTGCCGCAGCAACGCGGCAACGACGGAGTGATCGCGGCAGTGCGTTGTGATCATCAAGGGCGGCTATGCCAAGGGTTGTCCTGCGTTGCATGCGCGGACCACAATCGACGCTTCTCCCGTGTCTGGTGCGCGCATGTCCCGGTCTTCGCACGCTGCTTCGTCCCGTGTTTCACGCTCCGGCTTTGCGCATACCCTGTGGTGCTGGGGGCTGCTGCTGTTCTGCACGACGGCAGGCGCGCAAACCTCGCCGCCTTCGATCGTGCCAACCGATCGTCTGCGCGAGTCCTGGTGGGCGCAGCGGCATGCGCAGGTGCTGGAGCAGGTCAAGCAGCACCCGGATACCAAATTGCTGCTGATCGGCGATTCGATCACTCAAAACTACGAGAAAGCCAAGGCGCCGGACGAAGACTTCCGACCGACCTGGCAAACCTTCTACGGCAGCCGCGGTGCGCTGAACCTGGGTTTCAGTGGCGACGGCACCGAAAACGTGCTGTGGCGGCTGGCCAATGGCGAAGTCGACGGGTTGCAGCCGAAGGTCGCGCTGGTGCTGATCGGCACCAATAACACCGGCCATCTCGGTCAAACCGCCGAACAGACCCAACTCGGTATCGATGCGGTGGTCGCGGCGATCGAGCAGAAGCTGCCGCGCACGCACATCCTGCTGCTGAGCGTGTTGCCCAGCGATCTCTCCAGCGAAAAATCGCGGCGCGATGCGCAGATCAATCAGGGCCTGGCCGTGCGTTACGGCGACAACCCACGCGTGACCTATCTGGATGTGAGTTCGGTCTTCCAGCGCGACGGCAAACTCCGCACCGATCTGTTTTACGACACCCGGTTCCGTCCGGCGGCCGGTGCCTTGCATCCGGACACGCGGGGGCAGCGCATGCTGGCCGAAGCGATCGAGCCCACGCTGGCGCGGCTGTTGGGCGAGCCACCGGTCAAGCCTGTGGCCGAACTCGGCCGTGACGCGGCGACCTCGCTGATGCCGGTCGACTGGCTGGAGCAGGATTCCTACGACTGGTACGCACGCCACCACGCAGCGCTGGCCGTCGCGCGCAGCCTGAAGCCGGAGGTGGTGATGATCGGCGACTCGATCACGCATTTCTGGTCTGGGCCACCGCAGGCCACGCGCGTCAGTGGCCCCGAATCATGGCAATGGTTGTATGGCACGCGGCCGGTCCTGAATCTGGGCTTCGGCTGGGACCGCACGCAAAATGTGCTGTGGCGCATCCGGCAGGGCGAACTCGATGGCCTGGACCCGCGCTGGGTGGTGCTGCATATCGGCACCAACAATCTCAGCGGCACCGCGCAATCGCGCGCCAGCACCCCGGCTGAAGCGGCGTTGGGTGTGCAGGCGGTGGTGAGCGAGGTGCGCCGTCGCCTGCCCAACAGCAAGCTGATCCTGATGGCGATCATGCCGCGTGGCCGCAACCCCGACGATGCACGGCGCGCGCCGATCGCCGAGACAAACCGGCTGCTGGTCGCGCGCTATGCCAAGGATCCGGCGGTGCAGTTGGTCGATATCGGCCCCAAGATGCTGCAGCCCGACGGCACGCTGCCCGAAGCGCTGATGCCCGATGGCACCCATCCCAGCGAGTCCGGCTACCGCATCTGGGCGCAGGCGCTGCGCGAGGCGGGCATTACCGCTGCGCCGTAACGGTAGCGGCACGCGAGCGCATTCATCGATAAGCGAGCGCAGCGGGTAAGGGTGATAGTGCGGCCGCCCGCGCGCTGCCGGGTCGCGCGGGCCGGCAGGCGCGCTTGGTTTTCAGGAGTGCGCGGGGCCACTTTCCGGCGTGGAGCGTGATGATGGCCAAGGGCTCAAGCGAGGCCATCTGCGCCCCGGGCAGTGAGCTGGTCTGCCGTTTTCCAACGCCGAAAGAGCGAGCCGGGGCCGGGCTGCCGGCAAGGGCGCGGCGATCGAGTGCAGCGCACTGCATTTTCGAACCCCAGAAACCAGAAGACCCCCGATTGCTCGGAGGTCTTTTTAAACTGGTGCCCAGAAGAGGACTCGAACCTCCACGAAGTTGCCCCCGCTAGCACCTGAAGCTAGTGCGTCTACCAATTCCGCCACCTGGGCAGGTGAGCCGCGAATTTTGCAGGCCCCCGGCCGGCTTGTCAATGGGTTCCATGCGGCAATCGTCGGCGGTCGCGCCGGCCTTGCTGCCCATCCCGCCGCGCCACGCAGTACCATGTAAGCAATGACAAAGAAAAAAACCCCAGATTCCGATCGGCCGAGTCGCCGCAAATCCACCGGCGCAGGCGATTCCAGCACTGCCGAACAGCAGAAGTTGCCGGGCTGGATGCCAGACTTCCTGGTCCGCGCCGCAGCCGGCGCATCGACCAAGTCCGCCAACAAGCGCGCTGCCGACAAAGCATCCAACCCCTCCAAAGCCTCGTCACAGCCGGCGGCCGCGCCGCCTGCGCCGCGCGCTCCGCATCCGCGCAAGAGTGGGCCGTCTGCGCCGCCGCCGGAACGCTTCCAGACCACCGCGCCTGCGACTGCCGAATTCAAGGATCCGCATGCCGAGCGCGAGGCTCTTCGGTATGCCGAGCCGATCGCCAGCCGCGAGGCCATCCTGCAATTGCTTGAAGCCTGCGACGGTCCGCAGACCGCCGAAGAAATTGCCGAGCAGCTCAATCTGAGCGACCGCATCGATGCGCTGGGCAAGCGCCTGGCCGCAATGGTGCGCGAAGCGCAACTGGTGCAGAACCGCCGCGGTGGCTACGCGCCGGTGCAGCAGACCAGCCTGATCGCCGGCGTGGTCATCGCCAATCCGGAGGGCTTCGGTTTCCTCAAGCCCGACGAGGGCGGCGACGACCTGTTCCTGCCGCCGTTCGAAATGCGCAAGGTCATGCATGGCGACCGCGCGCTCGCCAATGTCACCGGCATCGACCGTCGCGGCCGTCGCGAAGGTGCCATTGCACGCGTGCTCGAGCGTGGCATGTCGCGCATGCTGGGGCGCTTTTTCTATGAGCACGGTGTGGCTTACGTCGACCCCGACGACAAGCGCATCCAGCGCAATGTGCAGATTGCCCCGGACGGTATCGGCGAGGCACGCGAAGGCCAATTGGTGGTCTGCGAACTGATCGCGCCGCCGGACGCGCGCCGCCCGGCGATCGGCAAGATCATCGCGGTACTGGGCGACAAGCTGACGCCGTCGCTGGTCGTCGAAATGGCCATCCACGGCCATGAATTGCCGCATGAATTTCCGCAGGAAGTGCTGGACGAAGCGGCGGCGGTGCCGTTGGTGGTCGAGCCGCAGATGATCGGCGGGCGCGTGGACCTGCGGCAGATGCCACTGGTCACCATCGATGGCGAAGACGCCAAGGATTTCGACGACGCGGTGTATTGCGAGCCCAATGCCGACGGCTTCCGTCTGGTGGTGGCAATCGCCGATGTGTCCAATTACGTGCGTCCCGGGACGCCGCTGGACGACGAAGCGCAAAAGCGCGCCACCTCGGTGTATTTCCCCGGCTTCGTGGTGCCGATGCTGCCGGAAACGCTGTCCAACGGTATCTGCTCGCTGATGCCCAAGGTCGACCGCATGTGCTTCGTCTGCGACATGCAGGTGGGACGCGATGGTGAAGTGACCGGCTCGCGTTTTTACGAAGCGGTGATGAATTCGCACGCACGCCTGACCTATAACCAGGTCTGGAAGGCGGTGGGCGAAGACGATGCGGACACCAAGGCCTTCATCGGCCCGCTGCTGCCGCAGGTGCAGCGCCTGCATCAGCTGTATCACGTGCTGTCGAAGGCACGCACGCAGCGCGGGGCGATCGAGTTCGAAACCTCCGAAGTGCGCTTCGTGCTCGACAACACCGGCGAAGTCACCCAGGCCGGCATGCTGGTGCGCAACGATGCCCACAAGCTCATCGAAGAATGCATGATCGTCGCCAACGTCGAGGCGGCGCGCTATCTGCTGAGCGTGCATGTGCCTGCGCCTTACCGTGTGCATGAGCGCCCGCCGGAGAGCAAGTACGAAGACCTGCTGGAGTTCCTCAAGGAGTTCCAGCTGAGCTTGCCGGCATGGAGCAAGGTGCGCCCCGGCGATTACACCAAGTTGCTGAAGAAAGTGCGCGCGCGCCCGGATGCGGCGTTGCTGGAATCGGTGTTGCTGCGCAGCCAGAGCCTGGCGGTGTATTCGCCGGAGAACAACGGCCATTTCGGTCTGGCGTTGGAGGCATACGCGCATTTCACCTCGCCGATCCGGCGTTACCCGGATCTGCTGGTACACCGCGCAATCAAGCATGCGTTGACCGGCGTCAGCCCGCAGACATTCATCTATACCCCGCGTCAGATGGCGGCGCTGGCATTGCAATGCTCCGAGCGCGGACGGCGTGCCGATGAAGCGGAGCGCGAAGTGGACGAGCGCTACCGCGCCGCGTGGATGGAAAAGCACGTCGGTGGCCAGTTCGATGGCGTGATCAGCGGTGTGACGGGATTTGGCCTGTTCGTGGAGTTGACGCAGTCCAAGGTCAACGGCCTGGTGCACGTCACGCAGCTGCCGCAGGACTATTACCAGTTCGATCCGATTCGCAAGACGCTCAGCGGCGAGCGCCGTGGTCGCGAGTTCCGCCTCGGCGACCCGGTGCGCGTGCTGGTGCTCAAGGCCAGCATGGAAGAGCGCAAGATCGACTTCCGCCTGGCCGACGAAAATGGCGCAGCGCCCGAAGCGCCGCTGCCGCCACGCGAGAAGCCGACCAAGCGCAAGAAGAAGCCGTACTGAGTTGCAGGACGGCGCTGCGGGCGGCCGAACTGGCAGCCCGCCACGCGAGGTGGTGGTGACAAGCAGCCACTAAAATGAAGCGCGGGTCGTCGGGCGGGTGTAGACGAGGCTGATGAGCCGCGGCGCGCCCGCGGTTCACGGCGACTCCCACGATTGGCCGCATCCGCTTGGCCGTGATCGCAGTCGTGTTATTCGCTGTGAGAGAGGCAGGTGGGCTGTTGCAGGCGAGTGGGTCTGCAATGATGTCCATAACAGACTGACGCGGAGCGGGGCATGGACACTTCAAGCGAATATAGCGGTGGCTGCCAGTGCGGGGCGGTGCGGTTTCATGTGCGTGGTGCGTTGGTGGATGCTTCGATCTGCCACTGCCGCATGTGTCAGAAGGCATTCGGCGCGTATTACGCGCCGTTGGTGTCTGTGCGAGGCACCGAGTTTCGCTGGACCCGTGGCGAGCCCAAGCGCTTTGCATCGTCGAATGTCGTGCAGCGCGGTTTTTGCGCCGAATGCGGCACGCCATTGACGTATGAGGCACCCGACGGCGTGGCAGTCGCGGCAGGTGCCTTCGACACGCCCGAGCAGTTGCCGCCGCATATCCAATATGGACTGGATCGCAAACTGCCCTTCGTCGATGGCCTGGCGCAGCTGCCTACGCGTCCACCCGAAGACGATGCCGCCGCGGAGGCTTTTTTGGCCAGCGTGGTGTCGCGACAACATCCCGATCACGACACTGCGCATTGGCCGGCGTGAGAAAAGGCTTTGGTTTGTTGTGCTGCTGATCGCGGCATGCGAGCAGCAATGGCGTCACCTCGCTCGCGGCCGTCACTGGCCGCGGCAACACGCGCCAGTGCGCCATCTGGCAGGCATCCATCGACACGATGGGGTGCGCGGCCGGCGTGCGGTCAATGCAGGCGTGCGCCATTGGCCCCGGGCGCTGCGCGTCCAGCACCAGTGCCATCGCCGCATCGCGTCGTTGGCATCGCCGGGCTCCACGCACCGGCCGTGACGTGACAGGCCGCAGGCCCTACCATTCCCCTTTACCTCTTCGTATGCCCGCAATGAGCAAGCAGAACCAGTGGATCGTCGGCGTCAATGCTGTCGCCTCGTCCGTCGAGAACGACGCCGACAACGTGCGCGAGGTGTTGATCGAGGCCGGCAGCAAGAATCCGCGCCTGACCGAGATCGAAGAACAGGCGCGCCGCAAGGGCATCGACGTCCGCCGGGTCAATACCCAGGCACTGGACGGTGTGGGTGGGCAGGTACGCCACCAGGGCGTGGCCGCACGCTATGCCGCCGCGCGGCTGTGGGCCGAGAACGAGCTGGAAGGGTTGGTCGAGGCCGCCGAAGGGCGCGCGCTTGTGCTGATCCTCGATGGCGTGCAGGACCCGCACAACCTTGGCGCATGCCTGCGCAGTGCGGCAGCGGCCGGGGTCACCGCAGTGGTGATTCCCAAGGACAAGTCGGCCACGGTGAACGCCACCGTGCGCAAGACCTCCGCCGGTGCGGCCGACCGCATTCCGGTGGTGGCGGTGACCAACCTGGCGCGCTGCCTGCGCGACCTGCAGAAGCAGGGTGTGTGGCTGTATGGCTTGGCCGGCGAAGCAGAGGCTTCGTTGTACAGCGTGGATCTGCGCGGCAATGTCGGGCTGGTGCTGGGTGGCGAGGCCGATGGCCTGCGCCGTCTCACCCGCGAGCATTGCGACGGCCTGGTCAAGATCCCGATGCCCGGCGAAATTGAAAGCCTCAATGTGTCGGTCGCCACCGGTGTGACCCTGTTCGAGGCCGTGCGCCAGCGCCTGGGCACCTAACGGCCCGCATGCATCAGGCGCGAGCGCAGGCGTGCCGGCCTGCGTAACCCACGCGCGTTACGCGATGCACAGCAGCGCCAACGCTTGATCGTTGCATTGCCGATGGGCATCTGCGCAATGTTCCGCGCAGATGCGGTTCGCGAGGCGTTGACTGGCGCACGCGCAGGGAGGTGCAGCAAGGCTTTCCAGGCATGCGCAGCCACCGTCGAACGCAGCGCGACGTTTTTGCCTACCATATCGCCAGCGAACGGCGCGTTGTGTGTGATGAACGATGGGGTGGGCGCCTGGCAAACAGGCGAGAGCAGTTGCGGCGTCCAGGCGTCAGCACGACGAAAGCATAGACGGCAGCCGCGCTGGCTCGGTGTCGGCGCCTGCCTGCTGTTGGCACTGTGTTCGCTTGTTGCGGCTGCCTCACCGGCCGGCACGGCACGCTTGCGCGATTACGCCATCGATAGCTGGAGTTCGCGCAACGGGCTGCCGCACAACTCCTTGCGCGACATCGCCCAGACCCGCGACGGGTATCTGTGGTTCGCGACCTGGGAAGGGTTGGTGCGCTACAACGGGCTGGAATTCAGCGTGATCGACCGCAGCACGCGTCCGGGGCTGCCCGATAACGGCGTCGGCGCGCTGTATGTAGATCGCGATGGCGCGCTGTGGCTGAGCGATGCGCGCGGCAATCTGGTCCGGCATGGTGCCGACGGGCAATGGCGACAGTGGCAGCGGCAAGGGCAATGGCCGCAGGCGTTGATCCATGCCATGACCATGGATGCCGAAGGCCGCATGTGGCTGTTGTTCGAAGGGCACGGGCTGGGCTGCCTGTGGCCGGATGGGCGCTTCGACTATTTCCCGCCGCACGATGACGCACCGCTGCAGAGCAGCTTTCCGCGCATGGTGGTCGATGCGCAGGGGCGCTTGTTGATCGGCACCTTCGATGGATTGATCTACCGCGAACCGGATGGGCGCATGCACCGCGCGCCGGCCGCATTCGGGTTTCCGCCGGGGTTGGCATGGCCGTATCGCGCAACGGACGGCACGGTGTGGGTGGTTGCGGGAGATCAGCTGTATCGCCTGCAGGGCGAGCGCGCCGAGCTGATGCATCGGGTGCCGGGGCAGGGCCACTTCACCGCGATGCTGCAGGATCGCAATGGCGACCTGTGGCTGGGCAGCGAAAACCAGGGGCTGCTGCGGATCGGGCCGTACGGCGTGGAGCATCTGCCGGCCGGTCGCAGCCTGCCGACCGGGCGCATCGTCAGTCTGCGTGAGGACGCCGAAGGCAGCATCTGGGTCGGCGCAAATGGCGGTCTGTTCCGGCTGCGCGAGACACTGTTCAGTCGCTACAGCCAGCGCGATGGATTAAGCGGCGACTACAGCCGCGCCATGTTGGAAGACCGCGACGGCAGCCTGTGGATCGCCGGAACCGCCGGCCTGGACCGGATGCTGCCGGACGGGCGCATCGTGGCGGTGCCGGTGGCCACACGATCGGGGCGACGTCTTTCGGTGCTCAGCCTGGCGCTGGACCGGCACGGCGATCTTTGGGTGGGCACCTATGCCGATGGTGTCTTCGTGTTGCGCGCCGGGCGCGTGCTGCGCCATTACGGCGAGGCCGAGGGCATTCCCGGCGGACATATCCGCGCGATCGTGATCGACGACCACGAGACGGTATGGCTGGCAACCCAGCGTGGCGTGGTGCAGCTAGTGGAAGGCAAGCGCACGCCGTTGGCGATCGATGGCTTGCCTGCCAGCGTGGTGACCGCATTGGCCAACGTCGATGGCGCGGTGTGGATCGGTTCGGTCGATGGTGCGGCAGTGCTACGCAACGGCAAGCTGCGCCAGTTGAATCTTGAGCAACTGGGCGGCGCGCGCAGCGTATTCGGTTTTCAGGCCATCGGCGATGCCATGTGGATCGCGACCGACCGCGGGTTGTATCGCGAGCGCAATGGCGTTCTCGCACGCGTAGGTCTGGAGCAGGGGATGCCGGTCGACACGGTGTTCCAGCTTGTCCAAGACCGGCTTGGCAATGCGTGGATCAGCAGCAATCGCGGCATGCTGCGTACCGAATTCAAAACGCTCGATGCAGTTGCCGATGGGCGCGGCACGCTCGCGATCGAACGCTATGGCGAGATCGATGGCATGGGCAATGCACAGGCCAACGGCAGTTCCGGCCCCAGCCTGCTGCGGCGTGCCGACGGCACGGTGTGGGTGGTGACAGCTGGCGGGGTAAGCATGGTCGACCCCTCACGTCTGCAGCGCTTTCGCGAACGTCGCCCGCCGCCGGCAGTGATCGAGAACGTGCAGCAGGATGGCCGCCCGTTGGTGTGGCGCCAGCGCGCACAACTGGCTGGCGGGCATCGCTTGAACGTGTCCTACGTCGGCATGAGCTTTCTGCTGCCGGAGCGAATCGAGTACCGCACCCGGCTGGAAGGCCTGGACAACACCTGGACCGAACGCGGCCGGCAGCGCAGCGTGGAATTCATCGGCCTGCCGCCGGGCCGATATCGTCTGCACGTGGCTGCGCGCCATCCGGGCGGGGCATGGAGCCCGCACGAAGCGGTGTGGGCGTTCGAGGTATTGCCGCTGTGGTGGCAACGCCAGGATGTGCGCTTTGCCGCGGCGCTGGGGGCGCTCTTGCTGCTGGCCCTGCTGTATCGGGTGTTGCTGCATCGCTACAAGACCCATAACGCGCGCCTGGCCGAGCTGGTGCGCAAGCGCACCGAAGACCTGCAACGGCAGGCGCAGCGCTTGCTGCAGGCCAATCAGGAAAAGAGCGAGCTATTGACACGTTTGCGCATCAAGTCCGATGTGTTCGAGCGCCAGGCGCACGAAGATGCATTGACCGGGCTACCCAACCGTCGTCATTTCGACGAAGCGCTGGCGCGCGATATCAGCCGTGCACGGCGCAGTGGGCGGCCGCTGGTGCTGGCGATTCTGGATATCGATCACTTCAAGCGCATCAACGACCATTATTCGCACGCCAGCGGCGATGCGGTCCTGCACGAGGTGGGAGTGCTCCTGACGGCGGCTGCGCGCGCCTCGGATCTGCCGGCACGCCTGGGCGGCGAAGAATTCGCGCTGCTATTGGCCGACACCACGCTGGACGAGGCACAGGCGCTTTGCCTGCGCATCCGCGCGCTCTTCCACGCCCGTCACAACTGGGCCAGCGTCGAGGGCTTGCAAGTGACCTTCAGCGCCGGTGTTGCCGCGCTGCGCGACGACGACACCGGCTCGTCGCTGATGCAGCGCGCCGATCACGCCTTGTACGAGGCCAAGAGCGCCGGCCGCGATCGGATCTGTGTGGGTTAGACGCCGGGATTCGGGAATCGGGATTTGGGATTGGCAACGGCAGTGCAGGCGTTCCTTCTCCTGCGGGAGAAGGTGCCCAGAGGGGCGGATGAGGGTACGGCAGCAAGCAGCAGTGCCGCGTCGTGATCAGACGGTTGCGGCTCGTGCTTGGTAAACGTACGCGATTGGCCGCTTCAATCCAGAAACCACGACGCTTTTGCCAATCCCGAATGCCCAATCCCGAATCCCGTCCTCACACCGGCCCGGGCCAGGCGTTGGCGATCTTGCAGAACAGGCGTGCGGTCTGTTCGGTGTCGTAGACCGCGCTGTGGGCGTCGGCCGCATTCCAGTCCAGTCCTGCGGCCTGGGCGGCGCGTGCCAGCACGGTCTGGCCGTAGGCCACGCCAGCCAACGTCACCGTGTCGAACACGCTGAAAGGATGAAACGGGTTGCGTTTGTGGCCCACGCGCGCCACGGCGGCGTTGAGAAAATTCAGATCGAAGTGGGCGTTGTGGCCGACCAGGATTGCGCGCTGGCAGCCGTATTTCTTCACTGCTGCGCGCACCGGCGCGAACACATGGTCCAGCGCGTCCTTTTCCTGTTTCGCGAAGCGGAACGGGTGGTCGAGCACGATACCGGTGATTTCCAGCGACTTCGGGTCGATCTCCAGCCCGGGCGCCGGCACCAGGTGCGCGCTGGCGGTCTCGCCGGGAAAGAAGCGTCCGTCGGTATCCATCTCGATCGGCACGCAGGCGATCTCCAGCAGGGCGTGCTTGTTCCAGTCGAACCCGCCGGTTTCTACGTCCACCACCACGGGCAGATAGCCACGAAAGCGGCGCGACATCGGCAAAAAAGAGGGGGCAGGCTGTGCATCGACCGGTTCGTTCATCCGCATAGCCTAGCAGGTCGCACGCCGTGCTCTGCCCTGGCTGCAGGCTGGCACGCTCACAACGGCGCA
This sequence comes from Xanthomonas sp. NCPPB 1062, assembly GCF_041481705.2. Taxonomy (NCBI): domain Bacteria; kingdom Pseudomonadati; phylum Pseudomonadota; class Gammaproteobacteria; order Lysobacterales; family Lysobacteraceae; genus Xanthomonas; species Xanthomonas sp. NCPPB 1062. The sequence goes on from NZ_CM192987.1 coordinate 1,763,610, forward strand.
GCGACGCCGCGACGATTGGGTGCACGGCCACTCGAGTGGCGTCGGCGTGCATTGCCGGCCCACTGTCTGCGCGCGTCTTCCCCGAACCGGGCGACTGCAGACCACACAGCGACAGTCGCCATACACCGAAATGAAAAGGCCCGATCCGCGTTGCCACGGACCGGGCCTCCCTAACGACACGGTGAGCGAGCCCTTAGCGACCCGCGACGACGCTGGTAATCAGCCCGGTGGCCACTGCGATCAGCACGTAGGTGTTATCCACGCGACGCCATTCGTGCCCGCGCGGCGGCGGCTTGAGATGGTGCTTGTGGTAGTCGGCAACGCGGCTACCACGATGGTCCGGTGCCAGCCGCTCGCCGCGGCGATACGGCGGGCCGCGGCGCTCGTTGCGATGATCCTCGTGATGCGCGTTGCGGCGATCGTCGCGCCTGTCGTCATGCCTGTCGTCGCGGTGATCGTCATGGCGGTCAGGACCATGGTCGTCGTGACGCTGCGCATTGCGGTCACGGTCGTGATCCAGCTCGTGCTGCTGCGGTGCTGCAAACGCTGCGCCAGAGGTCAGCAGCGTCAAGGCCATGAAGGATCCAACGAAACGTTTCATCAGCGGACTCCTGGGTCACAGGAAATGCCTGTGCAGCTGCACCGTAGAAGTTTCAAGCTGAATACGTAATGAGAAGGCCTTGCGGCGCCTTACGGCCACGCTGCCGCGGTCTAGATGACGCCGGTGCTGCTGGTGTCGTCGCGCTTCACGCGCGGAGGCAAGGGCTGCTCGCCATGCACCAGGAACCACACGTTCTCGGCGATGTTGGTGGCGTGGTCGCCAATGCGTTCCAGATTCTTTGCCATGAACAGCAGATGCGTACACGGGGTGATATTGCGCGGGTCTTCCATCATGTAGGTGAGCAGCTCGCGGAACAACGCGGTGTACTGCGCATCCAGGCGTGCATCTTCGTCGCGGACACGGATCGCCGCATCGGCATCCTTGTTGCGATACGCCTGTACGGCTTCGCGCACGGCATCGGCCGCCATCTGGCCAAGCGCGCGCAGGCCCACGGTCTGCGGCAGCGGCGGTGCGGAATTGAGCGCGATCGAGCGCTTGGCCACGTTGGCCGCGTAATCGCCGATACGTTCGATATCGGCCGGAATCCGCAGGCCTGCAAGAATTTCACGCAGATCGCGCGCCATCGGGCCGCGCAATGCAAGCCGCATCACGTCGTGGCTGATCGCATGCTCCAGTGCGTCGATCGCCTCGTCGTTGACCACGATGCGGTGCGCGGCGTTGTCATCGCGACGCTCCACCACATCCAGCGCGGCTTCCAGCTGCGCCACCGCCGTCTCGCCCATGCGCACGATCTCGGCGACAAGACGGTGCTGCTCCTCGTCGTAGCTTTTGACGATATGGTCGTTGAGGTGCTGGTTCATCGTGGTCTCGATTCGTGGCAGTGGTGGATGTCCGCCGTAACCTTGGCGACATGGCAGATGATGCAAATGTCGTGCCGGGCGGTGCGGCGGAACTGCGTCAATGCGGCGTTGCGCTGGCGCGCCTTACATCAACCGAAGCGGCCGGTGATGTAGTCCTCGGTCTGTTGCTTGGATGGCTGCGAAAAAATGGTTTCGGTGCGGTCATGCTCGATCAGGTCGCCCAGGTACATGAAGGCGGTATAGTCGGACACGCGCGCGGCCTGCTGCATGTTGTGGGTGACGATCACGATGGTGTAGTCGCGCTTGAGCTCTTCCACCAACTGTTCGATGCGGCTGGTGGAAATCGGGTCCAGCGCGGACGTCGGTTCGTCCAGCAACAGCACATCCGGGCGCAGCGCCACCGCACGTGCGATGCACAGGCGCTGCTGCTGGCCACCGGAAAGCCCCAGTGCGCTCTGCCCCAGCTTGTCCTTCACCTCGTCCCACAGCGCGCCCTGGCGCAAGGCCTGCTCGACGCGGTTCTGCATGTCGGCCTTGGACAGCTTTTCGTGGTGGCGGATGCCGTAGGCCACGTTTTCGAAGATGGTCATCGGAAACGGCACCGGCTTCTGGAACACCATGCCCACCTTGCTGCGCAGGCGGTTCATCGGGTACTTCGGCGACAGGATGTTTTCGTTGTCCAGCAACACCTCGCCGCGCGCTTCCATCTTCGGATACAGCGCATAGATGCGGTTGAAGATGCGCAGCAAGGTCGACTTGCCGCAGCCGGAGGGACCGATCAACGCGGTGACGCGCTTTTCGGGAATCTCGATGTTGATGCTCTTGAGCGCGTGGTACTTGTCGTAATAGAAATCCAGATTGCGTGCGGCCACCTTCACCGGCGCCTGCGCCGTCGGCGCCCCCGTGGCGGCCGGAACAGCGATGCGATGCATCGGCTTGGCGTTTTGGAGATCGTTCATGTCGGGTGTCCGGAGGGAAAGGTCAGTCATTGGAAATCTTGTTGCGCAAGAGCAGGGCACGCGCACCCAGGCTCACCAGCAACACGAACACGGTCAGTACCAGCGCGCCGGCCCAGGCCAGCGTTTGCCAGGTGTCGTACGGGCTGCCGGCGAATTGATTCATGATCACCGGCACGCTGGCCATCGGCTGGAAGATGTTGCTGTTCCAGTACTGGTTGCCGAATGCGGTGAACAGCAGCGGTGCGGTTTCGCCGCTGATGCGCGCCAGTGCCAGCAGCACGCCGGTGACGATGCCTGCCGAGGCGCTGCGGTACAGCACCTGCACGGTGACTTTCCACTGCGGAATGCCCAACGACAATGCGGCTTCACGCATCTGCGCCGGCACCAATCGCAGCATTTCGTCGGTGGTACGCACCACTACCGGCAGCACGATGAAGGCCAGCGACAGTGCGCCGGCGAATGCCGAAAAGCGCCCACCGGTCTGCATCACGTACAAGGTGTAGACGAACAGGCCCAGCACGATCGAGGGCGCCGACAACAGGATGTCGTTGACGAAGCGCACCACCACGCCGGCCTTGCGCGCATTGCCGTACTCCGCGAGCCAGGTGCCTGCGGCGATGCCCAGCGGCGTGCCGATGGCCAGCGCCAGCCCGCACATCACCGCACTGCCGAAGAAGGCGTTGAGCAGGCCGCCTTCCTGCATCGGCGGCGGCGTCATCTTGGTAAACAGGTTGAGGTCGATGCCCGGGACTCCCTTGGACACCAGCGTCCACAGGATCCAGGCCAGGAAGAACAAACCAAACAACGCAGTGACGCAGGAGAGCAGCAACGCAATGGCGTTGACGACCCGGCGGCGGTTGTACAGCGATTGCGACACCGAAGCGGCGGACATCAGTTGCCCTCCCGACGCGACAGCTGCATCAGCATGAAGCGTGCGATGGCCAGCACGATAAAGGTCACGATGAACAACACAAAGCCCAGCAGCAGCAATGCTGACCGGTAGGTCTCAGTGGCTTCGCCGAAATCGTTGGCGATCAACGCCGCGATGGTGGTGCCAGGCTCCAGCAGCGACGGCGACAGGCGCACCGTGTTACCGACCACGAAGGCCACCGCCATGGTTTCGCCCAGCGCACGCCCCAGACCCAGGAACACGCCGCCGATCACCGCCGAGCGGGTGTAGGGCAGCACGATGTCCCAGCTCACTTCCCACTTGGTCGAGCCCAGTGCGTATGCCGATTCCTTCAAGCGCGTGGGCACGGTCAAAAACACTTCGCGCATGACCGAGGAGATGAAGGGAATCACCATGATCGCCAGCACGAAGCCGGCAGTCAGCAGGCCGATGCCCAACGGCGGGCCCTGGAACAACGGGCCGATCAGCGGCAGCGTGCCGAGATGATCGTTGAGCCATGGTGTGACATGTTCGGTCATCACCGGCACCAGCACGAACAGGCCCCACATGCCGTAGATGATCGAGGGGATGCCGGCCAGCAGTTCGATGGCAGTGCCCACCGGGCCACGCAGCCAGCGCGGTGCCACTTCGGTCAGAAAGAACGCGATACCGAAACTCACCGGCACCGCAATCAGCATCGCGATCACCGCGGTGACCAGGGTGCCGTAGATCGGTGCCAGCGCACCGTATTTGTTTTCGACCGGATTCCAGTCGGCCGAGTAGAAGAAACTCAGGCCCTGCATCTGCAAGGCATGGCGTCCGCCCCACAGCATCGACAGTGCCGCGCTGCCGAGCGCCAACAGGACGAAAACGACCGTAGCGGCCAGCGCAAGCTTGAACAGGCGATCGGCACGTGCGTCGCGCAGGTCGCGGCCGCGTGGCGCGGTCATCGCTTCGGGAATGGCGGTGGCATTCATTCGATTGGACTCGTCACCCGCGCAATGGCGGGAGCGTGAGACAGCAGGAACGGCGAGGCACCTTCAGGTACCTCGCCGCAGCGCAGCCCGCCGCATGGGCGGGTGCAGGGCATTACTTGAACTCGCTGCCCCAATAGGCTTCGATCTGCTTCACCAGCTCCGGCGGCAGCGGCACGTAGTGCAATTCGCTGGCCTGGGCCTGGCCGTTTTCCAGCGCCCACTTGAAGAAGTCCAGCGTCGCCTTGCTGCGCGCGGCGTCCTTGGATTGCTTGTGCATCAACATGAAGTTGGTCGCGGTGATCGGCCACGCCTTCTCGCCCGGCGCATTGGTGATCACCAGGTTGAAGTCACGGGCGTTGGCCCAGTCGGCGCTGGCAGCGGCGGCAGCAAAGCTTTCCGCGTTCGGCTCGACCCACTGGCCGGCCGCGTTCTGCAGCGAGGTGTACGGCATCTTGTTCTGCAGGGCGTAGGCCAGCTCGACGTAACCGATCGAGCCCTTGATCTGCTGCACATACGAGGCAACGCCTTCGTTGCCCTTGCCACCCACGCCGCCCGGCCACTGCACCGAGGTGCCTTCGCCGACCTTGCTCTTCCACTCCGGGCTGACCTTGGACAGGTAGTTGGAGAAGTTGAAGGTGGTGCCCGAACCATCCGAGCGATGCACCAGGTTGATCTTGGTGGCCGGCAGGGTCACGCCCGGGTTGGCCGCCACAATGGCCGCGTCGTTCCACATGGTGACCTTGCCCAGGAAGATATCGCCCAGCAGGGCGCCGGTCAGGCGCAGCTTGCCCGGCGCGATGCCTTCCAGATTCACCACCGGCACCACGCCGCCGATGGCGGACGGGAACTGGCCCAGGCCAGCCTGTTGCAGTTCCGTGCTGTCCAGCGGTTTGTCGGTCGAGCCGAAATCCACGGTGCCGGCCTTGATCTGCGCAATGCCGCCGCCGGAGCCGATCGACTGGTAGTTGACCTTGTTGCCGGTGGCGGCGTTGTAGTCGGCCGACCACTTGGACACCAGCGGATAGATGAAGGACGCACCGGCGCCGGAAATTTCAGCGCCCTTGCTGTCGCTGGCGGTGGCGCCTGCGGTCGGCGCGCCCTTTGCGGCGTCTGCGGACTGCGCGTCCTTGCCGGGCGAGCACGCGGCCAGGGCGAGGGCGATGGTGAGGGACAGGGCGGTCAGGCTGGCCGACTGCAATTTCATGGAAGCTCCGAGGCTGGATTGGCCGGTGTCTCCGGCAGACCACACTATGAAATGATGTTTTTGTTACACCTGCATGACAGTGCCTTCTGGCCAACGCATCACAAAAAAAGGACGCGGACCGCGGAGGGCGTGGCACCCTCCGGGATCCGCGTCCCGGGGCCGACGCCGGGGAGAGAGACGGCGTCGTTCCTTTACGCGTTTTCGTGCTGGCTGCCGAGCCTCGGTGCGGGGCACCTAGTTGCCATTTCAGGCGGCCCTGCAGGTCGCCGGCATGGACCAGACAACCGCCCATGCCGTTCAAGGCATGGCTTGCCCACCTTGGCGCTGCACCAGAGGCTGCGCCGTCCTTAGTGCGGCAGATTCTTGGCCCAATACGCCTCGATCTGGGTGACCAGCGTGTCCGGCAGCGGCACGTAGTCCAACTGCTTGGCCTGCGCATCGCCCTTGGTGTAGACCCAGCGGAAGAAGTCCAGCGTGTTCTTCAGGCCAGCCGGGTTCTTCGGCTTTTTCTGCACCAGAATGAAATTGGTCGCCGTGATCGGCCAGGCGTTATCGCCAGCGGCGTTGGTCATCACCAGATAGAAGTCCTTGGCCGTGCCCCAGTCGGCACTGTTGGCCGCGGCGGCGAAGGTTTCATCCGACGGTTGCACGAACTTGCCGGCCGCGTTCTTCATTGCGGTGTAGGCCATTTTGTTCTGCAGCGCGTACGACAACTCGACATAGCCGATGCCGCCCTTGATCTGCTTCACGTAGGCGGCCACGCCCTCGTTGCCCTTGCCGCCGATGCCGGTCGGCCACTGCACGGCAGTCCCTTCGCCAACCTTGCTCTTCCAGTCCGGGTTGACCTTGGACAGGTAGTTGGTGAAGTTGAAGCTGGTGCCCGAACCGTCGGAGCGGTGCACCACGGTGATCTTGCCTTCCGGCAGTTTCATGCCCGGGTTGAGCGCGGCGATGGCCGGGTCGTTCCAGGTGCTGACCTTGCCCAGGAAGATGTCGCCCAGGGTCTTGCCGTCCAGCTTGAGCGTACCGGCGGCGACGCCCGGAACGTTGACCACCGGCACCACGCCGCCGATCACCGAGGGAAACTGCGCCAGGCCGGCAGCGGCCAATTCTTCCGGCTTGAGCGGGGCATCGGACGAGCCGAAGTCCACGCTGGCCGCCTTGATCTGGGCAATGCCGCCGCCCGAACCGATCGATTGGTAGTTGACCTGCTTCTTGGTGGCGGCGTTGTAGTCGGCCGACCACTTGGACATCACCGGGTAGATGAACGACGCACCGGCACCGGTGACATCGGCAGCCTGGGCACACAGTGCCAGCGAGGCGGCGAGTACGCCGACGGCCAGACGGGTCTTGAAGGAGTGGATCACGGAACAGCTCCTGTAGCGAAGGGATGAGGACGTCCCGCCGTGGTGCCATTGCAGGGCAATGGCATGACTATGCGGTGTCTGGGAGATGACAGGGCGATGACGGCGTTGCGCCGTCGAATGTTCAGGCCGGCAGGAAGTGGCGGCGCTGCCACCGCGTGCGCTCGACCGATCGCACGCGGCAGCGACGCACTTACCAGTAGAACTGCGCGCGTGCTTCGATGATCGACGGGTTATCGTCGACCAGGCCGCGCGTGGTGCTGTTGTAGCGGGTGCTGTCGACCTTGGCGTAGTCGAGGGCGAACTTGAAGTTCGAGCGCCAGTACCAATTGGCGCCGACCGTCCAGATGTTCATCTTGCCGCCCAGCACGCCATCGACGAACGGTGTGTTGCCGTTGGCGACCAGGTGGCCATCGTTGAGGTCCAGGGTGTCGTAGCGCACCGCCAGCTGCCACATGCCCGATGCCGGCTCGTTGGGCAGCGGGGTGGTCGGCACGCCAGCCTTGTAGCCCCAGGTTTCGCCGGTGAGGTTCCAGACGCCGCTCACGTACCAGCCGTCGCTCTTATAGTCGTGCGCATTGGCACCGATGCGGTTGGCGTTTTCCTGGAAGTACTCGCTCTGCAGCTTGAACGGCCCGGTGATCCACATCGCCTCGGCACCGGCCACGCCAACGTTGTCCACATTGGTGATGGCGCCGCTGTCGATCAGGCGAACGGTGGTCAGGTCGGCGTCGGGGCGTGCGCGCAGGCGCAAGGTGTCGTCGTCGGTGTCGTAGGCCAGGTAGCTCAGGCCGAAGTGCAGCACGTTGCCAGTCTCGTTGATCGGCGCCCAGGTGCCGCGCGCGCCATAGCCGTTGCCGTGCGCCTGGTTACGGGTCAGCTCGCGGCCGAATGCACTGGCGGTCACGCTCCAATTGTTGTCGCCCATGCCATAGGCCACGCCCAACCGGCGCGAGATGCCATAGGTGTTGGTCACCGACGCCTTGGAGACGAAGTCGTTGTTCTTGGTGCTGGACAGTTCTTCCAGGCTGTTGGGCTGCTTGAACTGGCCGATCTGCAGGTAATTGTTCGCGTTGCCGCCGAACTTGTACTTGATGTTGTTATCCAGGAAGCGGCCCGTGCTGCGAATGGTGGTGCCACGGATGGTGACCTCCTTCAGCACGCTCGGGTCATAGCCGGCGACCCATTCGAAGTTGCCCGGGCCCTTGCCCTTGAGGACCAGCTCGGCGCGCCGGATGCTGAATTCGGAATTGTCGCCATTGGCACCGATCGGGCCATTGAGGTCCTGCACATCGTTGTGGAACCAGTTGCCGTCGGCCTGGACCAGGCCTTCCAGCGAGATTTCCGAACCACCGATTACATCGATGGCGATCTCGGCGTGTGCTGCAGGGGCGGCCAGTGCCAGCAGCAGCGCGGAACCAAGCAGGGTGGGAGCGAGTTTCATAGATGCCTTGCGACCTGAGAAAGTGGGCGCAGGCTAGGGTGTGAAGGTTGCGTTAATGTGACAAAACAACAGAAACGTAATACGTCATTTTTGCCAATAAAGACAAGAGTTTACGTGCGTTTCAACTATGTCAGTGTGTGTCAAAAAACTGAACGGCGCTGTTTTATGACAGTACTCGGTGCCAACCTCAACGCCTTGAATTTCCCAGCTGTGGCGCTGACGGGCTGAACTGGCGCTATGTCAGCCTGAACACATGCGTCAGTTTGTGCGGCGCACCACTTGCATACGCGGCGTCAAAATTGTTAGCTTCGAGGCCATGTTTCCTCGATTCCTCCAAATGCTGTTGGTCTGCCTGCTCGCGCTTTCCGCGTGGTCGGCAGCCAATGCGCACGCGCGCATGCATCATGCGTTCGTGGGCGACGGCCTGGCGGTAATGGTGGATGCTGGCGAAGAACGCGATGCAGCAGAAGATCCGCAGGACGACGGCGATACACAGAGCCAAGTCGACACACAGCCTGCAGACGATATCCCCTTGCTCTCCCAAGCATGGCCGATGCTGGCGCGGTATTCCCCCTCTTGGCACGCGCATCACGCGCCGGCAAATCAAAAACGCGACCTGATCCCACAGCTGCGCCCTCCAAACGCACTGCTTGGCTGATCCCCGCTGTCGCTGCACCCGGTGCATTCCGCGCCGGATTCCCAATTGATTTGTTTGTCTTGCAATTCGCGGTTTGCGCCGCGGATGGCTATTCGTTGCCTAGAGGAATCTCCCATGGAAAGTTTGCTAGAAGGTTTTCGCCATTTCCGTAAAGAAGTCTATCCGCGTCAGAGTGCGCGCTTTCAGGAACTGGCAGGCGGCCAGAGCCCGCACACGCTGTTCATCACCTGCGCAGACTCGCGCGTCATGCCGGAGCTGATCTTCTCCGCACAGCCAGGCGAATTGTTCGTCTATCGCAATATCGGCAATGTGGTGCCGCCGTACTCGCAACATGTCAGTGGCGTGGTGGCAGCGATCGAATACGCCATCGCAGTGCTGGGCGTGCGCCACATCGTGATCTGCGGGCACACCGACTGCGGCGCGATGAAGGCCGTGCTCAAGCCGGAGTCGCTGGAAGACGTGCCCTCCGTGGCAGCGTGGCTCAAGCACACCGATGCGGCGCGCCATGTCACCGCGCATCACGGGCACGATCCGCAGAGCCATGAAGCGCTGAGCTGCATGACCGAAGAGAACGTGGTCTCGCAGTTGGACCACCTGCGCACGCAGCCGGTGGTGGCAGCGCGCCTGGCGGCGGGCACGTTGCGCATCCACGGCTGGATCTACGATATCGCGCACGGGGAGATCCGCGCCTTCGATGCCGAGAAGGGTGGCTTCCGGCCACTGCTGGCCGAAAGCACCCCCGAAGCCACTCCACGCCCGCGACTGCAACAAGTCGTGCGCGCTGAACTCGCCTGACGGAGCCTGCCATGAACACATCAGGTATCGGCGGATATTTCCGCCAGGGACTGTTTGGGCGTGATTTATTGGCGTCCGTGGTGGTCTTCCTTGTCGCGCTGCCGCTGTGCATGGGTATCGCGATCGCATCCGGCATGCCGCCCGCCGCGGGCCTGATCACCGGCATCGTGGGTGGTCTGGTCGTCGGCTTTCTGGCGGGTTCTCCGCTGCAGGTGAGCGGGCCGGCCGCCGGCCTGGCTGTGTTGGTGTTCGAACTGGTGCGGGAGCACGGCGCTGTTGCGCTCGGGCCGGTGATCTTGGTGGCCGGCGCAATTCAGCTGATTGCCGGTCTGTGCCGCGCAGGCGTCTGGTTCCGGATGACATCGCCGGCCGTGGTGGCCGGCATGTTGTCGGGCATCGGCATCCTGATCGTGGCCTCGCAGGCGCACGTCTTGATGGATGCCGCGCCCAAGGCCCGCGGTCTGGAAAACTTCGCTGCATTGCCTGGCGTGTTGTGGCAGGCCATCAGCGAGGGGACCGGCCGTAATGCGCTGTTCGTGGGTCTGGCGACGATCGGTATCATCCTGGCCTGGGACAAACTGCGCCCTCAGCGCCTGCGGTTTTTGCCGGGTGCATTGATCGCGGTGGTGGTTGTCACCGCGACCGTGCAGTTGCAGGGCTTGAACGTCAACAAGGTCGATGTCCCGACCAATCTGTTCTCTGCGATCAGCATCCCCAGCATTTCCGACATCTTCGGCGTGTTCAACCACACCTTGCTGGTCTCGGCAGTGACCTTCGCCTTCATCGCCAGCGCCGAGACCTTGCTGTCGGCGGCGGCGGTGGACCGCATGCATCAGGGGGCGCGGACGCAGTACGACCGTGAGCTGGCGGCGCAGGGCGTGGGCAATATGCTCTGCGGCTTCCTGGGGGCATTGCCGATGACCGGGGTGATCGTGCGCAGCGCGGCCAACGTGCAGGCCGGTGCGGCAACGCGTGCATCGACCATCCTGCATGGCAGCTGGCTGCTGGTGTTCGCCATGCTGTTGCCGTGGCTGCTGCGGATGACGCCGGTGGCCTGTCTGGCCGGCATCCTGGTCTATACCGGCGTGAAGATGATCAAGATCGGGCAGGTCAAGGAACTGGCGACCTATGGCCGCGGAACGGCCGCGATCTACCTGGCGACCACCTTCGCGATCGTGGCCACCGACCTGCTGACCGGCGTGCTGATCGGCTTCGGTCTGTCGCTGTTCCGTCTGGCACTGCATTCGTCGCGTCTGAAGGTCGAGGTGCGCGAGCACGCCGACAAGAAGGACGAAATGCATCTGACCCTCCAGGGTTCGGCCACCTTCCTGAAGGTGCCGGCCATGGCACGTACGCTGGAAAGCGTGCCGCCGAACACTGCGCTGCATCTGGATGTGGCCAAGCTGCACCACGTCGATCATGCCTGCATCGAGTTGTTGCGCGACTGGAGCCGCAATGCGGCCTCACGCGGCTGCGAACTGGTGGTGGACTGGAAGGAGCTGGATCGACGTGTCGAAGGCCAGCCCACAGTGGATGGCGTGCTGGTGGAACAGCGCGTCGAGCAAGCGAAAGCTGCGTAAAGTGTTGTAAACGCCCGGCGTTCGCGCCGGGTGACCCCCATCGTGATCGGGTGATGCATGGCGCCAAAAGACGCATCATCCGGTCACGATTTTTTTTTGGGGGGAGTGGGGATTCGGGAGTCGGGATTCGTGAAAGCCTGCGACCTTGTGGTTTGCTGAGTGGGATCAGGTTGCGCGGTTGCGCCGTTGCTCCGGCGCCACTGCTGCCTCAATTCTTGGTTTTTGTTTGCCGCTCAGGCGCCGGTGGCGTCTTGTCGCGGTAGCGGCATAGATCGTGGATCACGCAGCCCGGACAATCCGGCTTGCGTGCCTTGCAGACGTAGCGTCCGTGCAGGATCAGCCAGTGATGTGCATCGTGTAGAAACTCGGCCGGGATCACCTTGACCAACTTGTCTTCGACCGCGCGCACGTCCTTGCCTGGTGCAAGGCCGGTGCGGTTGGAAACGCGAAAGATATGCGTGTCCACGGCCATGGCGGGTTCGCCGAAGGCGGTGTTGAGCACCACATTTGCGGTCTTGCGGCCCACGCCGGGCAGCGCTTCCAGCGCGGCGCGATCATGCGGCACGTCGCCGCCATAGCGCTCCAGCAGGATGCGGCAGGTGGCGATGACGTTCTTGGCCTTGGCGTTGAACAAGCCGATGGTGGAGATGTACCGCTTCAGGCCTTCTTCGCCGAGATCGAGAATGTCGCGCGGGGTGTTGGCCACCGGATAGAGCTTGCGGGTCGCCTTGTTGACGCCGACATCGGTGGCTTGCGCCGACAGCAGCACCGCGATCAATAACTCGAATGGGGTGGTGTATTCCAGCTCGGTGGTGGGGTGCGGATTGAGTTCGCGCAGGCGCTCGAACATCTCCTGTATCTCGGGCTTGCGCATGCTGCTGCCACGACGCGCCGGTACCATTGCCTGGGGTGTGTTCATGGCTGCGCTCCGCCAGCGGCTTTCGCCTTCGCGCGCGCCAGGATGGCAGCGGCCAGCGGCGGCAGTGCGGGCGTTGCCGGTTGGCTGGGTGCCGGGGCGGGCGCCCTGCGCGCATCGCGTTCGGTGGCGCGCCGTTGCAGGCGCGCCGAGCGCGCGCGGTAGCGTTCGCGCGCGGCCCAGGCGTCTTGTAGACGGCGTTGCGCGCTGAGCAACGTGGCGCAGACCTGCGGGCAGTCGGCGTCCAGCGTATCGTGCTGCGGGTCGGGCAGATAGGCCATCAAGCCGAGTGCCAGCGCACGATCCAGGTCGTCGGCCTGCACACAATCGAACAACCGCAGCGGCAACGGACGCGATGCCGGAATGAGCTCGAGCGTCATGGCGATATCAGCGGTTGTGGAACTGGGCGGGGCGTTTATCGAGGAATGCGCGAGTGCCTTCGCGCATGTCGTCAGTGGCGAACAACAACGCAAATTGCGCGGTTTCCAGCTGCAGGCCTTCCTCGATGGCGCATTCGCCGCCGAACACCACCGCATCCAGAATGCCGCGCAGTGCCAGCGGCGCTGCAGTTGCCAGGCGTTGCGCAAGCGCCAGCGTTTCTTCGTGCAGGGCATCCGCTTCGACCACGCGATTGACCAGGCCCAATTGCAGTGCGCGGGCCGCGTCGATCGGCAGGCCGAGCAGGCACAGTTCCAGCGCTGCGGCGCGGCCGGTGAGGCGCAGCAGGCGCTGCGTGCCGCCAAAGCCGGGGATCAGGCCGAGATTGATTTCCGGTTGCCCCAGGCGCGCTGTTGCTGCGGCGATGCGCAGGTGGCACGCCATTGCCAGCTCCAGGCCGCCGCCCAGCGCAAAGCCATTGATCATCGCGACCACCGGCTTGGGCATGCGCTCGATCCGGCGCATCAGTTGCTGGCCCAGCAACGAGAATTCGCGCCCCTGGATTGCCGACAGGTCACTCATTTCCGCGATATCGGCACCCGCCACGAAGGCCTTGGGGCCGGCGCCGGTGAGAATCACGGCGCGTACATCGTCCGCATTGGCTGCGTCCTGGAACGCCTGATCCAGGGCCTGCATGGTTTGCCGGTTCAATGCGTTCAGTTTGTCCGGCCGATTGACCGTAATCGTCCGGACGCTGGCGTGATCGGCGATCAGAATGACGTGATTGGACATGTGAACCCTTGCGAACGTAAAAAAATAGTAAACACGGAACTTCCAAAACCCTTGCTGGTCCTAGCTTTCGCGATAAGTAGCGGTTCGGTATCGCGGCCGCTATCCTAGCGCGTCATCTCAGGCGGCAGACCCGTCCTGTGCCACCACCCTGGAGAATTGTTTGATGAAGTTGCGTTCTATCGCGGTCGCTGTGGCGGCCCTGGCCCTGACGGGCAATGCACTGGCCCAGGACACGACGTCCGAGAAGGGCAAGTTGAGCTATTACTTCGGCTACGACTACGGCAACAACCTTGCCGAGCTCACCGGCCGCGGCGAGCAGCTCGACATCAACTCGGTGGTAAAGGGTCTGCAGGACGCCTATGCCAAGAAGCAGCCGGCCATCACTGCCGACCAGCTGAAGCCGGCCGTTGAGGCGTTCCAGAAGCGCGAGCAGGGCCGTGCCCAGCAGGCCAAGGCCGAGTACGACAAGGCCGCTGCAGCCAACAAGACCAAGAGCGATGCGTTCCTGGCCAAGAACAAGAGCACCGCCGGCGTGCAGACGCTGCCGAGCGGCGTGCAGTACCGCGTGATCGAAGCCGGCAAGGGCGCCAAGCCGACCCAGGCCAGCACCGTGCAGCTGGAGGTGGCCGGTCCGTTCCCGTTCGGCGACCGCGAGAAGGCACGTCCGGCGCAGCAGATCCCGGCCATCAAGGTCAGCGAAGTCGAAATGCAGGCCATGCGCGACACGCTGCTGCAGATGCCGGCCGGCTCGAAGTGGGAAGTGACCCTGCCGCCTGAAAAGGCCTACGGTGCCGACCCGCGTACCCCGTTCCCGCCGAACGTGGCTGTGCAGTTCGAGATCAAGTTGGTCAGCGTCAAGTAATTGCATGTGATGTTGTTGCGACAACGCCGGCCACCAGGCCGGCGTTGTCGTTTTGGTCCAGCGATTGTCTGAAGAGAACGATGCAACGATGCAGCGGCTGCAGGACCCAGCGATGAGTGGCAACGATGTCGGATCCGAGGCAGGCCCTCTGCCCAGTCCGTGTATCGGTGTATGTTCGCTGGACGCGCAGTCGCACTGCGTCGGCTGTTTGCGCAGCCTGGATGAAATTGCACGCTGGATGAGCATGAGCGACGCCGAACGCCAGGACTATCTGCACACGGTGCTGCCCGCACGCGCGTTGACAGCGCGGCTGCCCGAATACGCGCAGTTGAGGCGGGCGCTGTATCCGCTGGATACCGCGCCGGCCGGGCCGGGTTGGAACCATGCCGAGCTGATCGACCTGACCGACGGCGACCCGTCTGCCGAAGCGGCGGTGCTGTGCGGGCTGGTGCCGCGCGAACAGGGCACGACGGTGTTGCTGACCCGGCGCACGGACAGCCTGCGCCATCACGCCGGGCAGGTCAGCTTCCCCGGCGGGCGGATGGAGCCGTCCGATGCCGATGCCGCTGCTGCAGCGCTGCGCGAGAGTTGCGAAGAAATCGCGCTCGGCGCGCAGCACGTGCATGCCTTGGGGTACCTGGATCCGTTTGTGACGGTGAGCGGATTTCGGGTGACGCCGGTGGTGGCGGTCATCGACCCGGCGTTCGTGGCGGTGCCGCAGCCGGATGAAGTGGCGGACGTCTTCGAAGTGCCGCTGGCCTATCTGATGGACCCGGACAATCTGCGCAGTGTGGAACTGGAGTTCCGCGGACGCCCGCGACGCGTGCTCGAATACGACTGGCCTGCCCACCGTATCTGGGGCGCCACCGCCGCCATTCTTCTCAATCTTCGTCGTCGCCTGGAGCAGGTTGCATGAGTGCAGATCCGAACTGGACCACGCTGGTCGATGCCGCCACGCTTTCGGCCGCGTTGCAGCATCCACAGCTGCGTCTGCTGGATGCGCGTGCCGCGCCACCGACCGCGCCAGAGCCGCACGCAGCGCGCAAGGCGTACGCGCAGGGGCATCTGCCCGGCGCGCACTATGCCGATCTGGACCACGACCTTGCAGATCTGTCACGGCCGGCGCAGGGGCGGCATCCGTTGCCGCATAGCGAGGCTTTTGCAAGCCGCCTCGGCGAATGGGGCATTGATCCGCAGAGCCTGGTGGTTGTCTACGACGCAGGCGATGGCAGCATGGCGGCCGCGCGCGCGTGGTGGATGTTGCGGCTGATGGGCCATCGCCGGGTGGCGGTGCTGGACGGTGGCTTGGCCGCGTGGCGTGCGGCCGGTTTTGCGGAAAGCACCGAGTCGCCTGCCTTGCGCAGCGGCACCGCGTATCCGGGCCACTTTGACGCCACGGCGGTGGTGGATGCCGAGCAGATCGCGCAGCGCCTGCAACAGGCGCCGGGCTGGTTGCTGGACGCACGGGCAGGCGAGCGTTTCCGTGGCGAAGTCGAGCCGATCGACCCGGTGGCCGGGCACGTGCCCGGTGCAGTGAGTCGCCCGCTGGGACTGAGCCTGCGTGATGGTCGCTTCAAACCAGCTGCCGAACTGCGCGCCGAGTTGTCCGCGTTGCTGGGTGCGTACCGGCCCGAGCAGGCGGTGGTGATGTGCGGATCGGGCGTGACGGCCTGCCATCTGTTGCTGGCGTTGGAAGTGGCCGGGTTGTCCGGTGCACGCGTCTACGCCGGTTCCTGGAGTGGTTGGCTGCAAGATGCCTCGCGCCCGGTCGCGACCGGCGCCTGATTGCAGGCACAATGGCGGCAGGAACGGTGACCTGTGGGGACGCAGGTTCGCTGCGCGGAGCGCAGTTTCTTGCAGTGCTGGGTGAGCCATGCGGTTGCAGTTACGGATTGGCGCGCTGTGCGTCGCGGTGTGGACGCTGGCTGCCTGTTCGGCGGAGTCGTCCGCCGATGTCAGCGATACGCCTGCGGTCGCTCATCGCAATGCGGCGCCGCATGATGTGTACGAAGTCGCGCTGGAACGCGCGCGCGCGGAGCGGCTGAGGCAGCTGCGGGCGCCCGATGGGTGGTTGAGCTATACCGGTTCGGGGCGCGTGCGCGCCGGCCAGTACCGTGTGGGCAGCGACCCGCTCAGCGATATCGTCCTGCCTGCCGGCCCTGCGCAGCTGGGGCAACTGACGCTGGATGCTGCAGGACACATACGCTTTCGCGCAGATGGCTCTGCCGCGGTGACGCTCAACGGGCAGCGCATCGGCGACGTACGCCTGCAACCAGAGCGGGCAGGGCAGCGCGGCGACCGGCTGGACGTGGGGGGCCGACAGTTCTACCTGGTGCAGACCGGCGCCTTGTATGGCTGGCGCTTCCGCGACCCGGCAGCGCCGGCGCTGACGCAGTTCGACGGGCTGGAATATTTCCCGACCGATCCGCAGTGGCGCATCCAGGCGCAGTGGCAACCCTATCCAACGCCGCGCACGACCACCTTGCTGACCTCGATCGGCACGCCGCTCACCGTGGAGGTGCCGGGAGAAGCCGTGTTCTCGCGCAACGGCCACGAATACCGCTTGCGGCCGCTGCTGCAGGAAGATGGCCAGGGCCTGTTCTTCCTGTTCGCCGACCGCACCAGCGGCAAGGAGAGTTATGGCGGCGCGCGGTATCTGTTTGCCACCTCGCCCCGCGACGGTCAGGTGGTCCTGGATTTCAATCTGGCCGAAAACCCGCCATGCGCACTGACGCCCCATGTGGTCTGCCCCATCGCGCAGCCTGAAAACCGGTTGGACGTGGCAGTGAATGCCGGCGAGAAGACTTACCGTGCGACCGAACGTTGAGTGTGCTGCAACGGGTGGACGGTGTGCGAGGCAAGAGGTGTTTTCGATGGCTCATCACAGCATCCGGGAGCGGTCACGTGCGTGTTCTCCGGGCGACGCTGTCTTTCGACGGCGCGGCTGGCACGCAGGTTGGATCGCTTCTCGGCCCTGTCGGGCGCGACCGGGCATGACCGACGTAACGCAGTGACTCGCCCACCGGCAGTGGCAAGAAAGCGCCTCCTAACGCGGCGTGTGCGACCAGCTCACCGCCGCTTCGATGCGCGGCCACGGGAACAGCGGGCCGGGGTCGAGCTTGCGCCGGATTTTACGGGCCGGGTCGTCGCTGGCGGCTTCCTGGGTGGTATCCAGCGCCTGATGGCCGGCGATGCGCCGCACCGAGGGCAGCTGCTGCTGCAGCCATTGCAACAAGGTGATCAGCGCGGCGATCTGCGCTTCGGGATACGGTTCGGTCATCTGCTGATACCGCGAATCCAGCCAGTGCGGATAACGGCCGCGGTTGACCAGTTCGATGCCCAGCGTATGCGGGTTGTGCCCGCGCACATGATGCGCAACGCGCTCCAGGGCGACGTATTGCTGGATGCTGCCGTTGCGATCGAGGTAGTAATGCCCGCTGTTGCCGGTGCCGCTGTCATAAAGCACGCGTTCGCCGTATTCGCGCGCCATCGCCATGTCCGGCAATTCGGTGCAATGGATGACCACCATGTCGATCTGGGTGAGCGCGCGCCTGGCCAACCGCGATTCGTAGGATAACGGCGCATAGGTGATTGGCGGCGACGGCAAGACGGCATCGGACATGGAGCGGATGCTAGCATTGCCCGATGGCTTTGAATCCCGACAGCCCTCTGGGCAAATTGATGGCGACGCTGCCACAGACCGGTCAGGTGACCTGGATCGGCGTGCGCCCGGCGCGTGAGGTGGCGATGCAGGAAGTGGACGCGGCGCAGGTGAGCACCGGTATGGGTCTTGTGGGAGACCGCTACAAGGGTGGCAGCGGCAAGCGCGGCGTGACCCTGATCCAGGCCGAGCATTTGCCGGTGATCGCGGCGCTGTCAGGACACGCCACCATCGCGCCGGCGACGCTGCGGCGCAACCTGGTGGTGTCCGGAATTGCGTTGATCGCGCTGAAAGGGCGGCGATTCCGAATCGGCGAAATCGAATTGGAAGGCACCGACCCGTGCGACCCATGTTCGCGCATGGAAGATGCCCTGGGTGCGGGCGGCTATAACGCCATGCGCGGCCACGGTGGGCTGTGCGCACGCGTGCTGCGCGGCGGCGTGCTGCGCATCGGCGATACGGTGCAGGCGCTATGAGTCGCGGCCATTGCATCCTCTCGCACGGCTTCGAAAGCGGCCCGGACGCCTTGAAGGTGACCGCGCTGGCCAACGTGGCCGAGCAGTTGGGCTGGACCCATGAGCGCCCGGATTACACTGACCTGGATGCACGCCGCGAGGTGAGTACGCTGGGCGACGTGCCAGGCCGGCTGCAACGCCTGCTGGAAATTGCGCGGGCGGCGGCCGAGAAGGGGCCGGTGGTGCTGGCCGGCTCCAGCCTGGGCTCGTATATCGCCGGGATGGTGTCGTTGCAGGTGCCCACGCGCGGCCTGTTTCTGATGGTGCCGCCGACCAAGATGGGCCCGATGCCGGCGCTGGACGCCGCATCGGTGCCGATCTCGATCGTGCATGCCTGGCGCGACGCGTTGATTCCGGCCGCCGACGTGATCGCCTGGGCGCAGGCCCGGCATGCGCGCCTGCTGCTGGTCGACGATGACCATCGTCTGGCCTCGCACGTCGACGCGTCGGCGCGCGCGTTCGCAGCGTTGTTGCAGGGCCTGTGATGCGGACGGTTGCCAGCCATGGCTGCGCGCGGTGCCACCGATGAACGTGTTGATCCGCGAAGCCACCGAAGGCGACGCCGCTGCCATCGAACTGCTGACCATGGTGGCCTTCATGCGCGCCGAACACAGCCGGCATGACGAGCACCAGGTGATTGCAGGATTGCGTCAGGACGGCGCACTCGTGTTGTCGTTGGTCGCCGACCACGACGGCTACGTGGTCGGGCATCTGGCCGTCTCGCCGGTGGCGCTGTCGGACGATTCGCCCGGCTGGTTCGCGCTTGGCCCGCTGGCCGTGGGGCCCGGCCACCAACGGCAAGGGCTGGGGACGCGGCTGGTGCAGGCCGCGCTTGCCACGTTGCGCGAGCGCGGCGCCGCAGGCTGCCTGGCGCTGGGCGAGCCGGCGTTTTTCCGGCGCTTGGGCTTTGCGGTCGAACCTGGCCTGGTGTTGCCCGAGGTGCCTGCATCGGAATTGCAAGCCCTGGCGTTCGGCGACCGGCTGCTGCCGCTGGCCGATGTGGCTTACCACCCGGCGTTCGGGCTGGGTTGAGCGCCGGCTGCATTGGCCCGGCCTGTTGCGCCGGTGTCGCTGCCAGTGCGGCAGGTTGGACTGGCTGCACTTCACCTGAGGATTGGTCCGATGCGCCATTGATGCCGCCGTCGTGATGACGGCCTACCCGCTGCTGGACCGGTTGGATCGGCACGTGTGCTGGCATGCAATGGAGACCCGGATGACTGTCCGTCGCTGACGCTGGAAAGCGTGGCGCATGCGCTGCCCGATGGCAGCGCGCTGTTTTCCGATCTGAACATCCATATCGACCAACGCGCGACCGGCTTGGTCGGGCGGATTGGCCTGGTCGCCCGAACGGCAGCGGCAAGTCCACATTGCTGCAGCTGCTGGCCGGGCGCCTGCAGCCCGGCGCCGGGCATTGCCAGGTGCATGCGCCGACCGCCTATCTGGATCAGCACCTGGCGCTGCTGGACCCGGCGCTTGGTCGTTGCGCAGTTGCAGGACGCGGATCCGGCTGCGCCGGCCCACGCACAGCGGCTGCGCCTGGCGCTGCTGGGGCTGGACCGGGCGCGTGCCGACCTGCCCTGCAGCCAGCTCAGCGGCGGCCAGCGGCTCAAGCCGGCACTGGCCTGCGCGCTGTACCGGGCGCAGCCGGCGCAACTGCTGTGCTGGACGAGCCCACCCACCACCTGGATCTGGCCTCGGTGGAAGCGATCGAGGCGCTGCTGCGTGGCCATCAGGGGGCGCTGATCGTCGCCTCGCATGATGCCGCCCTCCTGCAGCGGTTGGGCCTGCAGCAGCGCCTGGACACGGCACAGGCGCAATAGGGGCTGGCGGCGTGGTGAACCGTGCGGCGGGCGATCCGGGCGCCGGGCTGGTAATGCCGGCCGCGATGGCCGACCATTTGCGGCCCGTCCACCGCGGCCGCGGCATTGCCCACCCAGGCGCCGGCCCGCTGTCCTGCTTTCACGCTCGCCGCCGCGGCCAGCGTCTCTATCGATACCTGCCTACGTGAAATTCTTCGCATCCTGCGCCAAGGGCCTGGAATACCTGCTTGCCGACGAGCTGCTTGCGCTCGGTGCCAGCAAGGCCACCGCCACTATTTCCGGCGTCAACGTCGAAGGCGAACTGCGCGATGCGCAGCGCGCCGTGCTGTGGTCGCGCCTGGCCAGCCGCGTGCTGTGGCCGCTGACCGAATTCGATTGCCCGGACGAAGACGCGCTGTACGCCGGCGTCGCCGAACTGCCCTGGGACGCGCATCTGTCGGTTGGGCATACGCTGTCGGTGGACGCACATGTGTCCGGGACCGCCATCACCCATGCCCGCTACGCGGCGCAGCGCATCAAGGACGCGGTGGTGGACACCATCCGCCGGCAGGGCCTGGAGCGCCCGTCGGTGGACGTGGAAAACCCCGACCTGCGCCTGAACCTGTCGCTGCGCAAGGGCCGCGCCACCATTTCGGTGGACCTGGGCGGCGGCCCGCTGCATCGACGCGGCTGGCGCATGGCGCAGAACGAGGCGCCGTTGAAGGAAAATCTGGCCGCAGCGGTGCTGATGCGCGGCGGCTGGCCGCGCGCCTATGCCGATGGCGGCGGCTTGCTCGACCCGATGTGCGGCAGCGGCACGCTGCTGATCGAAGGCGCGCTGATGGCCGCCGATGTCGCGCCCGGTCTGCAGCGCTACGGCAGCGATGTGCCCAGCCGCTGGCGCGGCTTCGATCGCGAGAGCTGGCAGCAGCTGGTGAGCGAGGCGCGCGAACGCGACAGCGTCGGCCGTGCTGCGCTCAAACAGGTGATCCATGGCAGCGACATGGACCCGCACGCCATCCGCGCCGCGAAAGAGAATGCGCAGGTGGCCGGCGTGGCCGAGGCGATCTGGTTCGGCGTGCGCGAAGTCGGTGAGTTGCAGACGCCGCCGCAGGCCATCGGCGTGGTGGTGTGCAATCCGCCGTACGACGAGCGCCTGGCCGCCGATGCGGCGCTGTATCGCCGTCTGGGCGATACCTTGCAGCGCGTCGTGCCCCAGTGGCGTGCCAGCCTGCTGTGCGGCAATGCCGAGCTGGCGTATGCCACCGGTCTGCGCGCGGGCAAGAAATACCAGCTGTTCAACGGTGCGATCGAATGCGCGTTGATCGTCTGCGACCCGATCGCAGTGCCGCGACGCACCCCGCTGGCAGCGCCGACCGCGCTCAGCGAGGGCGCGCAGATGGTGGCCAACCGGCTGCGCAAGAATCTGCAGAAATTCAAGAAGTGGCGCGCGCGCGAAGGCATCGAATGTTTCCGCGCCTACGACGCCGACCTGCCGGAATATTCCGCCGCCATCGACGTGTACCAGCAAGCCGACGGCGACCGGCGCATCTTCCTGCATGTGCAGGAATACGCGGCGCCGGCGACGATTCCCGAGGCCGATGTGCGCCGTCGTCTCAACGAATTGCTGGCCGCCGCACGCGAGGTCTTCGAGGTGCCGGCCGAGCGCGTGGCGCTGAAGTCGCGCGAGCGCGGCAAGGGCGGCAGCAAGTACGGCCGTTTCGAACAGCGCAACGAAATCGTCCACGTGCGCGAACACGGCGCGTTGCTGCGCGTGAACCTGTTCGATTATCTGGATACCGGGCTGTTCCTGGACCATCGCCCGCTGCGCGGCACCATGGCGCAGCAGAGCAAGGGCCGGCGTTTCCTCAACCTGTTCTGCTACACCGGCGTGGCCAGCGTGGAAGCGGCGGTGGCCGGTGCGGCGTCCACCACCAGCGTTGATCTGTCGGCAACCTACCTGCAGTGGTGCGCCGAGAATCTTGCGTTGAACGGGCTGGCCGGCAGCAAGCACAAACTGGTGCAGGCCGATGCGCTGGCCTGGCTGGAAGCCGAGCGTGCACACTTCGATGTGATCTTCTGCGACCCACCGACCTTCTCCAACTCAGCGCGTGCGGAAGATTTCGATATCCAGCGCGAGCATGTGCGTCTTTTGCGCGCGGCCGTGGCGCGGTTGGCGCCGGGGGGCGTGTTGTATTTCTCCAACAACTTCCGTCGCTTCAAGCTGGACGAGGAAGGGGTGGCGGAGTTCGCGCAGTGCGAAGGAATCAGCCCGCGCACCATCGACCCGGATTTCGAGCGGCATGCGCGCATTCATCGCGCCTGGCGGTTGACGGCCTGAGCTCGCGCCGGTTGCGTCCGATGGCGCGCCGGCTCGGCTCGCGTAGACGCCAGCAGACGCGGTTGCCAAAGTGCCATGCGTCGCAGGCGCGGGAGCGCGTGCTTGCCACGACGCGACCGCTGCCGTGCACGCGCAGAAGGCGTGGGCATGATCGCAACGCACCCACAACAAGCCCAGCACAGGGCTGCGGTATGCTGATTCGCATGCTCTGGAGTCAACGATGACCGCACCACCTCGCATCGCTTTTCTTGCCAGCCCCGCCGAGCCGGCGGTGGCCGCGCGCGCACGCCTTACGCAGCGCTATGGCGACCATGCCCTGGACAGCGCCGACATCGTCTGTGCGCTGGGCGGCGACGGGTTCATGTTGCAGACGCTGCACCGGCATGGCGCCTCCGACAAGCCGGTGTTCGGCATGAAGCTGGGCTCGGTCGGCTTTTTGATGAACCAGTACCGCGACAACGAAGACGACCTGCTCGAGCGCCTGCAGCGCGCCGAGCCGGCGTATCTGCGGCCGCTGGAAATGCAGGTGCAGACCGAATCCGGTGCCAGTGCCGGCTCGCTGGCCTACAACGAGGTCTCGCTGCTGCGGCAAACCCGGCAGGCCGCGCATCTGAGTGTGGATCTCAACGGCCAGACCCGCATTGCCGAGCTGATCGGCGACGGCGTGATGGTGGCCACGCCGGCCGGCAGCACGGCGTACAACTATTCGGCGCACGGGCCGATCCTGCCGCTGGGCTC
The DNA here is from genome assembly GCF_041481705.2 of Xanthomonas sp. NCPPB 1062. Taxonomy (NCBI): domain Bacteria; kingdom Pseudomonadati; phylum Pseudomonadota; class Gammaproteobacteria; order Lysobacterales; family Lysobacteraceae; genus Xanthomonas; species Xanthomonas sp. NCPPB 1062. The sequence goes on from NZ_CM192987.1 coordinate 1,786,904, forward strand.
GCATACGCTGGCGCTGACGCCGATCGCGCCGTATCGTCCGCGGCGCTGGCGCGGCGCCATCCTCAAGGCAGATACCGAAGTGCGCTTCCGCGTGCTCGACCCGTACAAGCGCCCGGTCAGCGTCACCGCCGACTCGCACGAAATTCGCGACGTGGTCGAAGTGACCATCCGCGAATCCACGCAACGCCAGGTCACGTTGTTGTTCGATCCCGAACACAATCTGGAAGAGCGCATCTTCAGCGAGCAGTTTGCGGTTTGAGGAGCGGGGATTTGGGATTCGAGATTCGGGATTGGCAACGGCAGCAGCGTGCCACGTCGTCTTTAGAATCGCGCGCACGCGCTACGATGCTGCGCGGATGGGCGATCAAATCCCGACCTCCAGTTCCTGCTTTAAACCAATTCCCAATTCCCAATTCCCAATTCCCAATTCCCAATTCCCAATCACCAATCCCGGCCTCCCCAATGCCCGACAACTCCCCAAGGTTATTGACCGTCGCGGTGACCTCGCGCGCCCTGTTCGATCTCGAAGAAGGCCATGCACTGTTCGAGGCCGACGGAGTGGAGGCGTATTCGGCATTCCAGCGCGAGCATGAGGACGACATCCTGCAACCTGGCGTTGCGTTCCCGGTGGTGCGCAAGCTGCTGGCGCTCAATCACGATGTGCCCGAGGACGCGCCGCGGGTGGAAGTCATCCTGCTGTCACGCAATTCCGCCGATACCGGCCTGCGCATCTTCAACTCGATCCAGCATTACAACCTGGGCATCGTGCGTGCCACCTTCACCTCGGGCGAGCCGACCTGGCCGTACGTCAAGCCGTTCGGGACCGATCTGTTTCTTTCGGCCAATCCGGAATCGGTACGGCGCGCGCTGAGCCATGGCATCGCGGCGGCGACCATCATGCCGCGCGCACTGGGCGAACGCGCCGAGGCCGCGGCGGCAATCGTGGACAACGACGAAAGCCGTTTGTCGACGCAGCTGCGGATCGCCTTCGATGGCGATGCGGTGATCTTCGGCGACGAGAGCGAACGCATCTCGCGCGAGCAGGGCGTGGAAGCCTTCGGGCGTCACGAGCGCGAGCGCGCACGCGAGCCGTTGTCGGTGGGGCCGTTCCGTAATTTTCTGGCGGCGCTGCACACCTTGCAGGCGGCGTTTCCGCCCGGCCAGGCCTCGCCGATCCGCACGGCGCTGGTCACTGCGCGCTCGGCGCCGGCGCATGAGCGGGTGATCCGCACCTTGCGCGAGTGGGGCGTGCGTCTGGACGAGGCGCTGTTCCTGGGCGGGCGTCACAAGGGCCCGTTTCTTCAAGCGTTTGGTGCGGATATCTTCTTCGACGATTCGCAGCACAACATCGACAGTGCGCGCCAGCATCAGCACGTGGCCGCCGGACATGTGCCGCACGGCGTGGCCAACGAAGGATAAGGCGAAGGCGGCTGCGTTGCTCACCCGGCATCATGGCGCCGGTGACAACGCCAACTGGAGGTCCACCACCTTCCAGCGCAACCCTTGTGGTTCCAGCACCACCTTCAGTGGTGGTTCGCCGGGGGTGCGTTCGACGTCGATCACGAAGCGGTCCAGCGTCTCGAAGCGGTGTTTGGCGTTTTTCAGCGGTCGCGCGGGTTCGGTGGGGCCGAAGGGATCGCCGCCCTGCAGTTCATTGCGGCCGCGCTTCCATAGCACATGCCCCTGCAACAGTGCACCGATGCCGATCGGCGTCACCAGCGTATCCACCGCCGCACCACCGAGCTGGTTCCCCAGGCCATACAGCAACGTGCCCCACGGACCGGTGGCGATGTCTGGACCGGCTTGCCGCACCAGATAATCGTTGAGCTGGGCGCGCAGGCTGCTGCGCACACGCGGGAAGTCGACATAACGTTCCAGTGCAGCGGTGTCGCGTTGCTCGATGGCCTTGGACAGGCCATGCATGGTCATATACGGCCCGCCGAACCACCACGCAGTGACGGTCAGCAGGAAAGCGATAAGGACGCCGATGGTTTTTTTCATGGCGCCCAGACTGCCGCAATCGCCGCCGCCGCAGGTGAAGATCAGTGACTGGGAGAGCCGCGGCCATCGCCGAAGGCGGTGACCAGACGTTGCCGTTGGACGGCGTCCAGCGCGTGTATGCGGGTCTGCAGCACTTCATCCAGATTGCTGATGCGCGTGGTGCCCAGGATGCCGCTGGCCACACCCGGGTGTTGCAGCACATAAGCGAATGCCGTTTGCGCCGGGCGCTGACTATCGATCGAAGCCACTGCATTGCGCATGTTGCGTGAGCACTGCATCAACGCGCGGCTGCTGGGCTTCAGCCAGGCGCGTGCCAGATACCAGGCGTCGGCCAGATGCGGCAGGCGCGCACGCGCGGGCAAGAGGTGGCCCTGCGCAAGCACGGTGCCGGCCAGTACGCCAATGCCCGCGTTATGCAGCTGGTCGATCAGCGGTTCACGGTCCTGCTGCAGCGCGTTGTAGTCCAGCAGCACCACATCGAAGACGTCGGGGTTGGCGATCATCCAGCGCAGGGTCGATGCCGAATGCGTATTGATGCCGGTGTGGCGGATCAGGCCGCGTTCGCGCAGACGCTGCATCGCCAGCAGCAGGTCGTCATTGATGTCGTGCTCGCTGGCGCCGTGCAGCTGGTAGATGTCGAGATAGTCCAAGCCAAGATTGCGCAGCGATGCTTCGCAACTGGCCGTGATCGCTGCAGCAGAGAAATCACGCTGTTCGGCACCACTGATACCGGCCTGGCCGGTCAACGTACCGCCCTTGCTGGACACGACAAGCGAATCCCGCGAACGCTGCGCCAGCAGGGGGCGCAGGATCCGCCCCAGGCGCGGTTCCGCATGGAAAGCGGAGTAATTGTGGCCGGTGTCGAGCAGGTTCACGCCTTGCGCCAGCGCGTGCTCGACCACCCGTGCGGCGGCGCCCTCGTCGAAGCGCCGGTGGCCCCAAAAACCGGAACATCCCAGACCGATCGGCGAGACCAATAGCTTGGTGCGGCCCAGCGTCCGGCGCTGCCGGCCAAGCGGTAGATCCTGTGTCATCAAAATTCCAGGTCCAAAGCCGCGCACAGGTAATCGACAAACGGGGCCAGGATCACCAGGTCCGTCTCGATAGTCTGGCGCAGTCGCGGCCCGGTCATGATGCTGTCGTCTAGGTGACGCAAGTACGCCCAGTTGCGGTGCTTGAGATCCTCGATGAACTCGAAGTCGTTGGGGAATCCACGCGGTGCGCGCACCAGTTTTTCGCTGTCGTCCATGGTGAATTTGCGCAGCAGTTTCGGGTTATGCGCGGCGGCCTTCCAGCTGCCGGGATTGTCGAAAATGAATTGCCGCAGCTTGCGTTGCGTGTCCGGCTCCGGATGCCACAGGCCAGCGCCGACAAAACTTTCGCCCGGCTGCAGGTGGATATAGAACGATGGCGCCGGCATCTGGCGGCGGCGTTCATGGAACAGGCGCGCGCCTTGCCAGTTCTTGTAAGGCGATTTGTCGTTGGAAAACCGCGCATCGCGATAGATGCGAAACAGCGAGCCGCCCTGGGTTTTTGGATCGGCGCGATAGTGTTCGCTGACCTGTGCCAGTGCCGGCTGCAGATCGGTGATCAGCTGCAGAAACGGCTGGCGCACATGCGCCTCATACTGATGCCGATGGTCGTTGAACCAGGTCTTGTCGTTGTGGCGGGCCAGGGCGCGCAGGAACTTGAAGCTGGCGTCGGAAAAGTAGGTGGTCATAGCGTGCGTTGGAGGTCCGAACCCCAGGCGGCGAGCTGATCGAGTAGGGCTTGCTTGGTAGCATCGTCGGGGTGAGTACGCCGTAAATCCGCAATCTGCGCGTGGTATTGCTCCAGGGTGACTTCACCCAGGCCGCGGTCTTCGAACAGGCGCTGGCGGCGATACACGTTCCAGCGCTCCTGTTCCTCGAACGAGAGTGTCTGCGGCCAGTTGCGCGCGCGGTAGCGAAACAGCAGCTCGATCAGGCGCGGGTCGCGAAAGCGCGCTTCCAGCGCGCCCAGTTCGTCCGGCGCGCTGGCGCGGACCTGTGCAAGCAGGCGTTTGTCGCCTTCGGCCAGAAATCCATCGTAGAGCGAGGCATCGGCATCGTTGACCGCCGCTGCCGCGGCGCGTTCGCTGCCGTAGACCTGGCGCACCTTCTCGGCAAGTTCAGGGCCCAAGGCGCGCAAGCGTGCCGCCTTGGCCACTACCGCGTCGTGATCCACACCCAGGCGCTGAAAATCTGCAGCGCGCAGATGCTGCCAGGCCACCAGCGCGGGCGACTTGTTCAGATGCACTTCCTTCAACGGAATGCGCTGTTCGCCTTCCGGCAGATCCGCGGCGCGGATGTACAGGCGGTCGGCAATATCGTCGGGGCTCAGCCGCAACAACACCTCCGGGTCGCCCTCCAGATCGAACACGATCACGCGGCTGTCGATGCGCGGGTGGCGCGTCAGCGGCAGCACCGCTGCGGCGCACAGGCGCGAGGCGGGGTAGCGCTGGGAGATATGCAGCACCGGCTGCATGGCGATGACATCCAGCAAGGTGGCGGCAAAGCGCTTGTCGCGCAGGCGCAGCGCGTAGTCCCACAACTTTGGCTGGTGCTGCTGGAATTTGCGCGCCATGCCGATGGTGGCGTACACGTCCGACAAGGCTTCGTGCGCATCGCCTTCGCGCACATCGTTGGCATCGGCCAGGTGCTCCAGCTTGAACGAGGTGGCGCCATCTTCGCGCTGCGGCCAGACGATGCCGTCCGGGCGCAGCGCATGGACCAGTCGCAGCACATCCAGCAGGTCCCAGCGCGAGTTACCGCCACGCCACTCGCGCTCGTACGGGTCGTAGAAATTGCGGAACAGGCCGCAGCGGATGAATTCGTCGTCGAAGCGGATCGAGTTGTAGCCCAGCGTGCAGGTCTGGGGCCGGCCCATTTGTTCGGCGATGCGCGCGAACGCCTCTGCTTCGGTGACGCCTTCGCGCAGCGCATGTTGCGGGGTGATGCCGGTCACCATGGTGGCATAGGGCGAGGGCAGCAGATCATCGGCCGGCTGCACGAAAAAGCTGATGGGCTCTTCGATCACGCGCAACTGCGCATCGGTGCGCACCGCAGCGAACTGTGCGATGCGGGTGCGGCGTGGATCCTGGCCGAAGGTTTCCAGGTCGTAGAAGAGAAAGCTGTCAGGCATGCGGGTACGACATCCAGATGCGCGGCGCACGGCGTATGCGCTGCCGGTGCCGCCCAGTATCCCTCATCGCGGCAACGTCACGCTAAGAGCAGCCAACAAAACTACCGCGCAGCCGCCAGGCGGGTGCGGCCGGTGCTCGGAATCCTCATGTACCACTCGTGCACTGCGGTTCTGAGCGCGCCGTCCGCGCCCACCTGACGACTGCTCACTACGTTTTGTTAGCCGCTCTAAGGCTGTCCTCCGTGTCTTCCGCAGAGGTCAATGCGCGCCGTCCAGCGGCTCCAGGCGTGCGTGCACAACCGCTTCCAAGGCAGCCCAGTCGATGCGCGACAGATCGCGGTGTCCCCGCGTGGCCTCCACCAGGATCTGGCGCTGGATCTCGCTGCGCGCCAGCGCAATCGAATAGCGCGTGCGCAGGAACGTCACCATGGTGTAGTGCGGCACGAAGCGGGTGGGCCAGCGCGCCTGCAATTTCTGTTCGAGCTCGCGCTGCAGCAGGAAGTCGGGGTCGTCGACGCGGTCGCGCATTTCCAGGTAGTTCTCCAGCGCCATCTGTTGGATGGCGGCCGCATCGTCGCGACGCGCAGCCTCGAAGGCCGCGAACGCGCTGGCGAGGTCGTCGTGCGCGTCCAGCTGATCTGCCAACGCCACGCAATCTTCGAATGCGCAATTCATGCCCTGCCCGTGGAATGGCACCATCGCATGGGCGGCGTCGCCGATCAGCAATGCGCGGCCATCCAGATGCCAGCGATCCAGGGTCAGCGTGCCGAGCAGTCCGGGCGGATGCTCTTCCCAATGCTCCCTGAGCTGCGGAATCAGCGGCAATGCGTCCGGGAAATCGCGTGCGAACAAGGCCAATGCTTCATCGCCGGTACGCGTGGTGGCAAAGCTCGGCTCGCCGGCGTTGGGCAAGAACAGGGTGACGGTGAACGTACCGCCATCGTTTGGCAGCGCAATGCACATGTAGCGCCCGCGCGGCCAGAGATGCAGCGCGTTGCCTTCGATCCGGAATCCGCCGCCCGGCTGCGGCGGAATTTCCAGCTCCTTGTACGAGTGATCGAGGAATTCGGTGCGTTCGCCCAGTGGCGATTTGCGCTGCATCGCCGCGCGCAAGGCCGAGCCGGCGCCATCGCTGCCGATCAAGCTCTGAAAGTGGATCTCGTGCGGTTGGTCGTCGCGGTCGTCGATGAAGCGCGCATAGCCGGCGTCGAAGTCCACGGTATGCAGGCGGCGGTAGAAATGCACGCGCGCGCCGGCCTGTTCGGCCAGGTCGAGCAGCGCGACATTCAGCGCGGCGCGGTGGATCGACCAGATCACCTCGCTGTCGTCGCGCCCGTAGCGTTGCAGCTGCGGTTGGCCGATGATTGGGTGCACCATGCGCCCACGCATCATCACCGCCTTGGCCATCACCGCATCTTTGGCGCCGGCCTGGCGCAGCGCATGCCGGCCGCGCTCGGCCAGCGCCAGGTTGATCGAGCGGCCGGACTCGTAGCCCTTGATGCGCGGGTCGCCACGCCGTTCGTATACGGTGACCTGCCAGCCGCGACGCGACAGCAGGATGGCCAGCAGGCAACCGGCCAGACCGGCGCCGATCAGGGTCAGGGAACGCGGAGAAACTGGGCTCAATGCAATGTCCGGCAGCAGCCGGACGCAGCGCCGGCGAAAAGGGGAAGACAGCGACTGGCAACGACGGTGGCCCCGGCAGCAACGCCGGGCGGGCTGGGAGTTTACGTGGGCGCGCGGCGATTCCGCGTGCCGTACAAGTGCTTTGGTGGCACTGCAGTCAGACTGCCGCGCTCAAGCAGCCGCCCAGGCTTCCACCTGCTCGACGAAGGTATGCAGATCGCTGAAGCGGTTGTACAGCGGCACCGGCGCAATACGGATCACGTCCGGTTCGCGCCAGTCGCCGAGCACGCCGGCCGCGTGCAGATGCTCGAACAGCGCGCGGCCCCGTGCGCGTCCGCCGGCCACCCGCAGCGACAGCTGGCAACCGCGTCGTGCAGGTTCGGCCGGGGTGACGATCTTTAGTACCTGCGGCACCCGCGCGTGGATCAATTGCTCCAGATGCCCGGTGAGCTGTTCGGATTTGGCGCGCAACGCAGCCATGCCGGCCTGGTCGAACAACGCCAGCGACGCGCGCAGCGGTGCCAGCGCCAGCACCGGCGGATTGCTCAGCTGCCAGCCTTCGGCACCGGGCGAGGGCACGAACTGCGGGTCCATGCGGAAGCGGGTCTGCTGCTCATGTCCCCACCAGCCGGCCATGCGCGGCAGGTCGCTATTTGCATGCCGCGCGTGCACGAAGCAACCGCCCACCGCGCCGGGGCCGGCGTTGAGATATTTGTAGTGGCACCACACCGCGAAATCCACGCCGTCGTCGTGCAGGGTCAGCGGGAGATTGCCCACCGCGTGCGCCAGATCGAAACCCACCGCCGCGCCCTGCGCGCGCGCCAGCCGCACGATCTCGGCCAGGTCGAAGGCCTGCCCGGTGCGGTACTGGATGCCCGGCCACAGCACCAAGGCCAGGCGCGGGCCATGCTGCGCGATGGCTTCGGCAATGGCCGTCATCGAGACGGTGCCGTTGGGTTCGTCGGCGTCCACTTCGATCAGATGCGTGGCCGGGTCCAACCCGTGCAGGCGCAGCTGCGATTCCACCGCGTGGCGGTCGGATGGAAATGCGCCTGCCTCGATCAGGATCGCGCCGCGCTCGGCAGTGGGACGGTAGAAGCTGGCCATCATCAGATGCAGATTGACGCTCAGGGTATTCATCGCCACCACTTCGCCGGGTTGCGCACCGACCACGCGCGCCAGCCCGTCGCGCACCAGTTGGTGGTAGGTCAGCCATTGGGTCGGGCCGGTGAAGTGACCTTCCACCGCCAGCGCGCCCCACCGGTCGAGCACCTCGTCCACCATCGCACGTGCCGCACGCGGCTGCAGGCCGAGCGAATTGCCGACGAAATAGGTCTGATCGTCATCGCCGTGCTGCGGGAACACGAAGGCATCGCGCAGGCCGCGCAGCGAGTCGGCGGCATCCAGGGCAGCAGCATGGGCGCGGGACAGCAGGTCGGTCATCGTCGGGCTCGCAACACGGATCAGGGCGGCAGTTTACCTGCCCGCATCGTGCACGCCGTCATGCACGGCCGGCGCATCGGCCGAGGCCGGTCGGGCAGGGCGCAGCAGGTGGGTGAGCGTGCCGATGCTGTCGGTGACGCGGTCGATGGTGTCGGCCAGCGCGGCGGTGGTTGGGGAACTGTCGGGCAATGCGGCCAGCGCATCGGAAAGCTGGCGCTCGGCGTTGCGCAAGGTGGTCGCGGCAGGAATACCGCCAGTGCGCAGGCAGTCGATCACCGCGGACAGCGCCTCATCGGCCTGCCGCGCGAAGATGGGCAGCGCGTCCAGCGTGGGCAACGGATGGCCATCGCGCAGCGCCGCTTCCAGCAACAAGCTGGCGCGGATCAGCCGGTTGCCATTGGCCAGCAGCGATTCGGCCAGCTTGAGCTCCTGCAGGTTGCGGCGGCTGCGCGGTTCGCCGCGCAGACGCTCGATCGAGGCCTGCGCATTGGTGCGGGCAACACGCGCGGCGGCACGCGTATCGCTCAGACCCTCCATCTGGCCGAGCAGCACATGGCGGAGATGGTCGCGATATGCGCTGAGCAAGTGCGCCAGCGAGGCGCGAATCTGCCGGCGTTCGCGCGTGGGCCACAACGCATAGGCGACCAGCGCCAGCGCGCTGCCGGCCACTGTCGCCTGCAGGCGCGCGCCGACCGCTTCGCCCGGTGCAACGCCTTCGAAGGACAGCAGCAGCACCAGCATGCCGGTCAAAAACGCCACGCCGATGCCGTAGTTCACCTGTGTCAGCAAGCGAAACCCGAGGCAAAACAGCGCCAGCAGGGCCATGCGGACGCTGGCGCCGTCCATGGCCAGGTGCGCGAGCAAGGTGGCAAGCAATAGTCCGACGAAGGTGCCGGCCACGCGCAACGCGCCAAAGCTGAAGGTGCCACCGAAATCGGGCTTGAGCACGATGGCGGTGGTCATCGGAATCCAGAAGCCGTGCGGAATCTGCTGCCAGCGCTGGAAGGCGATGGCCAGCGCCAGGCACACGCCGCAACGCAACGCGTGCCGGAAGGCGACCGACGACAGGTCCAGATTCGCGCGCAACGTGGCCCAGGTCGCGGCCGGGCGCAACGCCGACGGCAGCCGCGCTTCGGCCAGTTGCGCCTGGATTTCGCCACGGCTGCTGGCCCAGTGCGCGTTGCGGATCAGCGCGCGCAGCTGGCCGCCCAGGCCTTGCGCGCGCGCGACGGCGACACGCACCAGGCGGCGTTCGCGCGTGTCGGCGTTGTCGTGCTGAAACTGTGCCAATGCACCGACCAGATCGTCGAACCCGGTCATCGAGGCATTGGCGGCCTGCGGGTCTTCACCCATGGTCATCGCGTGCGCGAGCTGTTCCAGCACGATGGCGCTGCGTTCGAGCACGCGTTCGATCGCCGGTCGCGCCTGCGAGTCGGTCAGGCGCGTCTCGGCATCGGCCAACGACAGCAGCTCCAGCCGCACCCGATCGCACAGCTCGGCGATGATGCGAAAGCTCTGCACCGCGATCGCGCGCGAGCGATGCTCGCCGTGCAGCATCACCATCGCGTCGAGTACTTCCTGCGTCGCCGGCGGCGCCGCACTGGCGTCCGGGCGCTGCCGCGCGATGCCGGCCAGCTGGCGCATCAGGTCCGCCAATGCAAAGCGTTCCGGGCGATAACGCTGCAGCGGCCACGCCGCCAACGCCAGCACCACCTGCAGCAGTCCGCCAGCGAAGATCAGCGCCGCCACACCGGGTGCCTGCTGCACCGGTAGCCGCATGTCTGCGCTGACGACCAGCAGGATCATGCTGGTCAGGCCCACCCGCGCGGCCACCGGTCCGAGCGCCACCAGCAAGCCGCCGCCCAGGCCGAGCAACAGGCCGGCCAGCACCAGCGCCGGCGTATTGTGGCCGACCCAGATGCCGAGCAAGGCAGCCAGGCCGGCCGCCAGGGCTGCCATCAACATGCGTTGCAGACGCGCGCGATACGGCCCGGGCTGGTCGGAAAACATGGTATTGAGCGCGCCGCTGCACACCGCCAGGCCGGCGGCAACCTGCCCGGTCGCCACGCCGATCGCCAGCGGCAGGACGACTGCAGCGGTGTTGCGCAGCGCGACGCGCAAGGGCACGTCGCGCGGTTTGAGGTCGATCAGTGCGCGCAGCATGGTGCCGGTTTCAGAGCATGCGAGCGGCAAACCTGCTGCGCGCAGCCGCATGCCATCGCGCTGTCAGTCCTCGATCGTGGCATATCGCTCGGGCGCAGGATGCAGATGCCCGCACTGCGAACAGGTGCGCAGCGCCAGCGAACGGTAGAAGCGATCGAACACCGGCGGGAAGTCGGCTTCGATGTTCTTCAGCGGAAACATCGCTTCATACAACTTGTGATTGCACTGCGGGCAATACCATTGCAGGCCGTCCTGCTCGTTGGGCAGGCGCTCGCGTTCGATCACCAGGCCGATCGAGCCGGCCGCGCGTTGCGGCGAGTGCGGCACCTTGGGCGGCAGCAGAAAGACTTCGCCGGCACGGATCGGAATGTCGCGCGCCACGCCCTCGTCCTGCACCTTCAGCACCATTTTGCCTTCGAGCTGGAAGAACCACTCCGGGCCTTCGTCGTAGTGATAGTCGGTGCGCGCGTTCGGCCCGCCGACCACCATGATGATGAAGCCATCCTGCTGGATGCACTTGTTGCCCACCGGCGGTTTGAGCAGATGGCGGTGTTCCTCGATCCAGGCGTGCAGGTTGATCGGCGGGATCAGCATCGACGTTCCTCGGCAAAGTAAGGTATCCGGCTCAGCCGGCCTCCTATGTCCCATGGACGCTGCGGCCGGCCAGGTGTGCGTGCGGCTCAGCGCTCGGCGCGATCGGCCTGAATCCGCGCCAGCGCTGCGTCATAGCGTTCCTGCAGCAACTCGGGGCGGTCGATCGACATGCCCAGGTCGTGCGCGCGGCCATCGCGCAGGCTGTATACCCAGCCATGCACGCTCAATTGCTGGCCGCGCTCCCAGGCATCGTGCACGATGGTGGTGCGGCACACGTTGACCACTTGTTCGAGCACGTTGAGCTCGCACAGGCGTGCGTGCTGCACCGACAGCTCGCCGGCGTTGTGCAGGCAGGCTTCGTGCTTGTCGGCCACGTCGGTGACGTGGCGGATCCAGTTGTCGACCAGGCCCATGCGCTTCTGGGTCAGGCTGGCGAACACGCCGCCGCAGCCGTAATGGCCGACCACCAGCACGTGCTTGACCTTGAGCACATCCACCGCGAACTGGATCACCGACAGGCAATTCAGATCGGTATGCACGACCACGTTGGCGATATTCCGGTGGACGAAGACTTCGCCCGGCGCCATGTCGATGATCTGGTTGGCCGGCACGCGCGAATCGGAGCAGCCGATCCACAGATATTCCGGCGTCTGCTGGGTCGAGAGCTTGGAAAAGAATTCCGGATCCTCGCGGCGGATACGCTCGGACCAGGCGCGGTTGTTTTCAAGCAAGTGGTTAAGCTCGTTCATGCGTGCAGTATTCCAGAAAACGTGGCGGTGGCGGCTTCTATGAGCGCCCAGGATGAATCAGCTTTCAGGCTTCCCGGTCTCGGCGAACGACCGATGTGCGGCCAGTGCACCCCTGGGGAAACTGGCGCCACCGATCAACTCCACAGGTGGCGCCGATGGCCGACTTCAACGCATTCTTTCCGACCTTGCTCAAACACGAAGGCGGCTTCGTCAACGATCCCGTCGATCCGGGCGGAGCCACCAACAAGGGCATCACCCTGTCGACCTTCAAGGCCTACGCGCAGAACCTGCTGGGCATCGAGCCAAGTCTGGCGAACCTGCGTGCGTTGACCGACGCCCAGGCTGGTGTCATCTACAAGGCGCAGTACTGGGACCGGCTGCGCGCCGATCAGATCGCGCTGCAGCCGTTAGCCAACATCGTGTTCGACTTCTACGTCAACGCCGGTAACAACGCCATCAAACTGCTGCAGACCGTGCTCAACAGCCAGACCGGCGGCAAGTTGGTCGCTGACGGCCGCATGGGGCCGGCCACCTTCGCGGCGCTGGCATCCAGCAACCAGCAAGACCTGTATGCACGCTACAAGGCCGGCCGCAGGGACTATTACCACAGGCTCGTCGCAGCGCGACCGGCGCTTGGCAAGTTTCTCAAGGGCTGGCTGGCGCGCGTGGATTCCTTTCCCGACTCGGTCTGAGCCGGCAGCGGCCCAGCGACACTTCCCACCGACGAGCCCGACATGGCGCAGATATCCCTCAATGATCTGATCGAAGCACTGGCCGGCGCGGTCATCGACGCCCAGGACCGGATCGAGCAACACCAGATGGCCAACCTGGGTGCGTTCTTCGACGAAGACAACCGTCCCAGAAGCGTCCTGATCCGCTTGCCGTCGCAGCACCCGGAAGCGGGTGAGAACGACGAAGACCTGTATCGGGCACCGCTGTTGCCGCTGGTGTCGTCCAACGTCCTGCGGATCAAGGATGTAGAAATCAGTTTCGATGCACAGCTCGGTGAACTCAGCGAGCTGGACGAAGCAGGCGTGCCGGATGCGTTGGCGGTTGCATCCGTCGTCGAGGACTGGCATCCCAAGCCGCCGGCGCTGCCAGGCCAGATCGGCATCGATCTCGGCTCCAACGCAAAAAATGCACGAAACAGTGCGGTGCACGTCGTGTTGCGCGTGGAAGGCAGCGAGCCGACCGAGGGCGTGGCACGTCTCATCAATCGCCTTGCGCAGTCGCAAGGTGTGTTCAAGACGGTCAAGGGAGAGTAACGCCCGCCGTCATCGCTTTCTTCTTAAACAACCGTTCTTCAGGAGAACATCATGAGCGATATCGTCAACATGTCCGACCAGTTCAAGGGCCTGCCGATGGCAGACCTGATCGGCGCCCCGTTGCGTGCAGCCTGCGATGCGCAGGTCATGCTGGCACGGGCCACCGCCGACTTCATCAAGGTCATCGGCTTTCTGCCGCCGACCGACCCTGCCGATCCCAACGGGAACGGCGGCACGCGCACCGCGCAGTTCAAGTTCAAGCGCCCGGTCGAAGACCCTAGCGGTACCGGCATGGCGGAGGAGGAAGTGGAGATCGTTGTACCGCTGTTGACCCTCGTCAACGTCCCCAACCTGAGCATTCAGACCGTGGACGTCACCTTCGATATGGAAGTCAAATCCTCGTTCTCGGAAAAGGAAGCCGAAGACAAGAGCCTCAAGGTGGATCTGGAAGCCAGCGTCGGCTGGGGCGTCTTCAAGGCCAAGGTCAACGTGCAGGGCTCCGTGTCCAGCCACAAGGAAAATACCCGCTCTTCGGATAACTCGGCCAAGTATCACGTCGCGCTGCACGCCGAAGATCGCGGCACGCCCGAAGGCCTGTCGCGTGTGCTCGACATCCTGCAGACCGCTGCGGCCCCTCGCAAAATCACCGCACCTGTGCCGGTGCCGTAACGTCGCTAGTGCGTCCCGTACTTTCCCTAACCCGAGTCGTTGCCGATGATGGATTTTTCAGAAGTCAGTTTCATCAAGCGCATCGTCGTCGGCAGCGACAACCCGGCAAAAATGCAGACTGCCGAGCAGGTCGAAGCCGCGCAGCAGTTGCTCAATCGCTGCCTCAGCGAAGCGCCCAGGGGGGCAATTCTCGGAATCGAGAAGAGCTTCAATATCCTGCAGTTGGGCGAGCACCAGGTCGTGCTGCAATGGCTGTGCTACCACGTCGGGTTCAAGCGCAAGCCGGTCTGGCTGACGGAGGCATAGATGGCACGTGCGAGCTATTGCCTCGACACCTTCGTGGAGCTGCTCGACCAGGCCGTCCGACGCGCGCAACAGCGGTGCCGCCAGCGGCACGCTGCAGTCGTAAATGCCGCGGCGGCCGCATGCGACCTGTGGGTGCAGTGCATGGATGCAGAGCAAACGGCGCAGGCCGAAACGGCAACCCTGTTCTCCATTCCTGTATGCCAATTGCGTGCGCTGCGGCTGCAGCAAATCAGCGAGCTTTCGTTGACGCTGCAAGTGCAGATCGAGCCGATCACGCAGGCTGACGGTGCACCCGGGTTGGCATTGCGTCTTGCGCCGCCAGATGGCCGTACGCCTGGGCATACGCTGAAGATCAGCTATCAAGGAGCCGAGCGTCCGCGTGGCGTGCTTTGGTTCGATGGTGTCGCACTGAAGGAGTGGACGCTGCACCCGTTCATGGACGTGCCACTATCCGATCCAGGAGCGCTGCGGTGAGGCTGCTGCTGTCGAATGCCGATGCCCGGGCGCTCGCCGAGCGGCTGGGAACCGATGTGGCCGCCTTGCATGCAGATCTCTGTCGGCAGTCCCGGCGCAAGCTGCGATCCAGCTTCGTCATCTGCCTGGTCGTTGTTCTGGTTATCGCTGCGTTCGGTGTGCTGAGCGGCAGCGTGATCGATCTCTCCATGCTTTCCAATTTCTTATCGGAGCTTTTTCATGGCTGGTCAACATCGCTATCGACATCACATTTTGCGCATCACCTCGGCACTTGCCTTGTGTGTATCGCTGACCGCAGCGCAGGCAGCTCCGGCGGGCGGGATTCCGGCTGGTGACTGGCGCGGCATCCTGTCCGCCAGCGGCAGTGCCGGGCCGGTCTACGTCCGTCTGAGTGCGCGCGCGGCTGGAGGCGAGGGCACCCAGGTGGCGGATCTGCGATTCGGGCCTCCCTACAATTGCGCGCTCGAGTTGCGCGCGCAGCCGGACGGGTATGCGTTGCTGTCGCGCAATGGCGGCAAGTTCTGCGAGGCGCTGACCGGCGGGCTTGCCCAACTCCAGATCGCAGATGGTGGGGCGCACGGGATGCAGCTCACCTTGTCTGGCGGCGCCTCGCCGCTCGTGGTTGCCCTGAGTCAGAGCAGTGCTGGATTGGCCGAAGCCGGGCGCTGGCGTGGGGCGGGGCTGATTTCCGCACAGCTGGAGATCGTGGCGACCACGATCCGTCCCGGCGACGTGCTCGGTCGCCTGCGTTACGGTGCTCCACGGGATTGCCAGGTGGAATTGCGCTATGCCGGGCGTGCAGCAGGTGCGTTGAATGCCTGGGTCGTGGCCAACGATAGAGGCTATTGCCGTCAGCTCAGCGATGCCCAGGCCAGTCTGCAGGTTCGTGCAGATGGCAGTGCCGAGCTTGCATTGCTGTTGAAGGGACAGCGAGAGACGGCGCTGTTCGAGCGGATGCCTTGAGGTGTCGTCGCCGCCTGGCTGCCAGTAAGGACGTCATTTATGTGGAAGCGAGCCAGTCGGCGCGCCGGCCTACGACGACGTGCAGTGGCCCAGCCGGTCCCGCCGGCGGATTTCGGCGGGCCGGCATTTTCCAGCGTGCTCGAACAACTGGAGCTCGAATGCCGGGCGATGGTGTCCTACGCACTGAAGCAAGGTCTGGCGATGTCTCCCGATCTGCCTGGCCGGCTGGCAGAGCTGCGCGTGATGCCTGGCGCCTCCTTGCACGGCGAATCCGGCGCGCGCGAATTGGCCGGTCTGCACCGACAGCTGGTGCGTGCGATCCAGCCGGCAACGCCGCAGGCGGTGGTGCTGATCGAGCGCGAGCGCCTGCGCGGTGGTTGGTTGCGCTGGCTGGGGCCGATTCCGTTGATCCGCACCTTGACCTTGACCTCGGTCGGTTGCCTGGCCTCAGTGGTCGGTCTGGCAATGTCCAGCCTGGTGAACGAGCACAACATCACGCTGGGCTTCCTCGCTTCCTCGGGGAGCACGCTGGGCTGGAACGTGATGTTCATCCTGGCCTGTGCCGGACTCGGTGCGGCGTTCTCCGCGTTGTTCCAAGCCCATCGTTACGTTGCCGACGCAACATACGATCCGCGCTTCGATTCCTCCTATGCCGCGCGCATGATCCTCGGTCTCATCGCTGGCCTGATCCTGGTGGAGTTGCTGCCGGAGAATCTTTTTGCTGACAGCAGCCTGGGCGCGTTCGGAAAGCCCGCATTGGCGATGATGGGCGGCTTCTCGGCAAGCGCGGTGTATCGCCTGCTGCAACGCATGGTCGAGGTCATGGAAACGGTCGTGCGCGGCGATTCCGGCCAACAAGCCGCTGCCGCGATCCAGTCGCAGCGGGCGTCTGCCGAATCCGAAAGCATCCGCGCCCGTGGCGAACTTGCCGCGGGTCTGTTGGACCTGCAGCGTGAGATGCAGGCCGACCCGCGCCTGGATCAGGTGCGCCAGCAACTGACCGGCCTTGCCAGGCAGATGATGTCAGACGAGTCCTGATCGTTCGCGCATGAAATGCGCTCAGACCCACGTGCGTCCTTCTTTGCCCGTCCGTAGAGTGCGGTTTGGCACGGCCTGCCGGGCATCAGGTGGCAGCGCGCGTTCGCATCGTGCGGCATAGCTCGCTTCGGCGTCGGCGCAAATTGCGTAACACGCTTCAGGCAGGCGCACCCGACACGGCGCCTCAGCGACATTAGCGGCGCTGTCGATACCAGCATCTGATGCTCGCCAAATCAGTTCAAGACCGATGGCCCGGAGATAAGCGTGTGACAAGCTCGCTCAAGTGCTCCTGCCGAGCATCTGCCGATTCGCTGCAGCGCGCCGCGTGCAAGCCGCTGCACAGCGCGGTCCCCATTCGTGCACCAGAGGGTATGATGAAGACACGTATCGTCGTCGCTGCCGATCGCACCATCCTTGTGGAAGGGATGGTCGCTTTGCTGCAAAAGGTTCCCGGTATCGAAGTGGTAGGCCATGCAGAAGACGGGCTGGCATGTCTTCAGATCGCCGCCAGAGAGCGGCCTGATATCGTTCTGGTGGATGTGCTCCTACCCGGCCTCAATGGTATCGATCTGACGCGGCGCTTGATGCAGCGCAGCCCCAACAGCCGGGCAATCTGTATCGCTCCGTCCGATGCCTGTACCCAGGCCAGCGCAGTCTTCGAAGCTGGCGCCAAAGCATATCTGGCGCGCACCAGCCGTTTTGCCGAATTGCTGCGGGCGATTCAATGCGTCATCCAGGATCAGACCTATATCAGCCCGCAGATGTCGCGTTCGCTGATCGCCGGGCTGCGTCGAGCCGCCAAGGCCGATTCTGCCTACACCCGACTCACCTCACGCGAGCGCGAAATCGTGCAGCTCTATTCGGAAGGCCTGTCCACCAGGCAGATCGCCAACCGCTTGCACCTGAGCGTGAAAACGGTGGGGACGCATCGCGAAAACTGCATGTTGAAGCTCAATATCCAAAGCATCGCTCAGCTGACCCGTTATGCGATCGCCCAGGGCCTTTCTCCGCTTGAAGCGGCAATCGACGATAACAGTGAGTCATCCGATGGCTGCGTAGCGCAGCACATGCGCCGTGCCGGCTGAGGCGTGTCGGCATGCACTGCGGTACATCGGCGTCGGCACATTTCTGAGCGCCAAAAGCGCCGATCTGGCTGGCGCGCTGTCCAAGGCCGGCAATGGTGCCGTTGCCGGCGCGCGAGGCGGCAATCTGGAGTCGATTCAATGGCTGAAGCGAATGCTCGAACATGACCGCACCGGCAAACTACTGCTCATGCCATGAGCGTCGCGAAGGGCAATTCCTTGCGAAGTGGGGACACCTGCAATGACCTGTGCGCGGGCCGATGCAGGCGTCGGCCGCAGTGTGGCCGACGCGCCCCAGCCGTTTGGTGACTAGCCGTTCGGGGTACGAATACGGCTGCCTCAGCGCGTCTTATCGGCGTCCAGCGCCGCCTGCATCAATGCCGCGATGGCGTGCGCGTCTTGGTCGGCTTGCTGCGTCAGGAACTGGGCGACACTGCGTTGATTGCCGGCCGGATGGTTCTGGCTCAGCTTGAAGGTGAGCTCGATGCGGCTTGGAACGAAGCGGAAGCCGACCAGGCCGCGCAATTGCCGGCGATGACTGTCGCGCTCCATTTCGAACTGCCAATCGCTGCCCACGCGTTGCTCGAAGTGCGCGCTCATGCGCGCAATCAAACTGCCCAGCGCGTCTTCATCGCTCACCTGGTTGCAGCGTCCATGCAGGTGCGCAACGGCGTAGTTCCAGGTGGGCACACGCGCAGCTGCGTCCTTGTCCAGGTACCAGGTGGGCGAGACATAGGCATGCGGGCCCTGCAACACCATGACCGCGTCGCCAGCAGTGCGCGCCTGCGGATTGGGGCGTGCCCAATGGCCTTCGATCACGACATCCTGGCCATCGCGCTGATACAGCACCGGCAGGTGCGAGATCGCCGGCTGCCCGCCCTCGTCCTGGCTGATCAGGGTGACGAACGCATCGCGCGCGAACAGCCAGTCCAGCAAGGCCAGATCGGTCTGCGCAAATGCGCGCGGGGCGTACATGTCAGGCGCGGCCGCCCATGTTCACGACCATGCGCGCACGCAGCTCGGCATCGTCGTTACCTTGGGGCGGCGAGACTTCATGCAGCGAAAAGCCGCGGATGAGTGCGTCTTCCTCGTCCAGCCCATCCAGTGCCACGAATTCGGCGTCGAACAAGGCTGCGCGTGCGCTATCTTCGCTGTCGTAGGGCAGCGTCTTGCCGTCGCTGTCCAGTACCTCGGCGGTGCCGGCTTCGTTGACGCGCAGGCGCGCCCAGATCAGCGTGCGGCCGATCGTGGCCAGCCACCAGGAGTCGCGGGCGCCCTGCAGGGTGTCTTCGTAAGTAGTCATTGCATTACCTTGGAAAGCAGGCCGAGCAGGACCGCCATGCCCAGGCCGAAAAAGATGGTGAGCAGCGAGAGCCAGGCGGGTGTGGCCAGACCGGACAGTGCAGTGTCGCGGTAGCTGCGGTAACGGCGCGCCAATAACCAGCGCAACGCCACAGGGCTGATGAAGGCCGGGTCGCCGAAGCTGGCCAATGCCTCCGGGTGGCGGTCGCGCATGTGCACCAGGGTCAGCGGCCAGAAGATCAGCAGCGCGGTCAACCCGGCGACGGCGACACCCACAAAACACAGTGCGAAGAACAGGGTCATGTGGCCGCCAGCAGGAGTGCGAGTTTGGGGAGTGTCGCGCCGATGACCAACGCGGCGATGGACCAACGCATTGGACCGGTGGCATGCCGGGTTGCGGCGCGCGCGGCGTCGGTCTGCCACCAGCGTTGCGGCTCCAGTTGGCGCGCTGCCAGCCGCGCCAGCAACACGCTCCGTACCGCCGTCAGCCCGGCCATGATCGCCGCTAGCCAGAAGGCCAGCGATTGCAGCAGGGGGACGGCGGCCGGCAAGCTCACCTCAGAACTCCGCGCTGCCTGGCGCACGCGGGTAGGGGATCGCGTCGCGGATGTTGCTCAACCCGCACACGTACACCACCAGCCGCTCGAAGCCCAGACCGAAGCCGGCATGCGGCACCGAGCCGTAGCGACGGAAATCGCGATACCAGCTGTAGTGCTCCTTATCCAGGCCGAACTGCGCCATGCGCGCGTCCAGCACGTCCAGGCGTTCTTCACGCTGGCTGCCGCCGATGATTTCGCCGATGCCCGGCGCCAGCACGTCCATCGCCGCAACGGTCTTGCCGTCATCGTTCAAGCGCATGTAGAACGCCTTGATGTGCTCGGGGTAATTGGTCACCACCACCGGGCGGCCGATGTGTTCTTCGGTGAGCCAGCGCTCGTGCTCGGTCTGCAGGTCCAGGCCCCATTCCACCGGGAAATCGAACTTCTTGCCGGAGTTCTGCAGCAGCTTTACCGCCTCGGTGTAGTCGATCTGCTCGAACGGTGCATTGATGAACGCTTCGAGCTTGGTGATTGCGTTCTTGTCCACGCGCTCGGCCAGGAACGCCAGGTCGTCGCCACGCTCATCGAGCACCGCGCGGAACAGATATTTGAGGAACTGCTCAGCCAGGCGTGCGTCTTCGGCAAGATCGGCAAAGGCGATTTCCGGCTCGATCATCCAAAACTCGGCCAGATGGCGCGTGGTGTGGCTGTTCTCGGCACGGAAGGTCGGGCCGAAGGTGTAGACCTTGCTCAGCGCCAGGCAGTACGCCTCCACGTTGAGCTGGCCGGACACGGTCAGAAAGGTTTCCTTGCCGAAGAAATCGCGGCTGAAATCCACATTGCCGCTGGCATCGCGTGGCAGGTTGACCATGTCCAGCGTGGAGACGCGGAACATCTGCCCGGCACCTTCGGCATCGGAGGTGGTAATGATCGGCGTGCTGATCCAGTTGAAGCCGTTCTGATGGAAGAAGCGGTGCACCGCCTGCGCCAGGCAGTTGCGGATGCGGGTCACCGCACCGAACAGGTTGGTGCGCGGGCGCAGATGCGCCACTTCACGCAGGAATTCCGGCGTCATCGGCTTGGGCTGGATCGGGTACGTCAACGGGTCTTCGACCCAACCGACGATCTCCACGCCGCTAGCCTGGATCTCGAACGACTGACCCTTGCCCTGCGATTTCACCAGTACGCCCTTGGCGATCAGCGAGCAGCCGCTGGTCAGCCGCTTGATCTCGTCGAAATTAGGTAGGGTGTCGTTGGCCACCACCTGGATCGGAGCGAAGCACGAGCCGTCGGTCACGTTGATGAAGGCCAGTCCGGCAGATCCGCGCAAGGTGCGCACCCACCCCCGTACCGTGACTTCGCCGCCTTCCGGGAGCTTTCCCGCAAGCGCATGTTCAACGCTGACCACCGTCATGACTGTTCCTCGCCGTAGCGACCTTGAATGGCCTGCGAGTTTACTGGCTGCGGCCGCGCCGGCGCGAGCATCTGAACCGCGTGCCGACGGCGGCGCTTGTCGCAGGCGCAGGCTGCCCCCATCTGTTGCGGACGCCGCCACTCAGCGTTCTGCCCGGTTGTTGCGGCCTCGCTATACTTGCCACCACTGTTTCGGAGTGCCCTCATGGCCGTCAGCCTCACCCCCGCCGCGCTGGAGCGCGTGCAGCGTTTCGTGCAGCAGACCCCGGGTGCGTTGGGTCTGCGCTTTGGCGTGACCAAGACCGGTTGTTCCGGCTGGGGCCACGTCACCGACCTGGCACGCGAGGCGCGCGACGACGACGCGGTCTTCGAGCAGGGCGGGGTACGCATCTTCGTCGACCCTGCCAGCCTGCCGCTGGTGGATGGCACCTGCATCGACTTCGGCAAGCACGGCCTAAGCGAGACCTTCACCTTCAGCAATCCCAACGCCACGGCCGAATGCGGCTGCGGGGAGAGCTTCACCACCGCGGACGAGCATCGCTGAGCGCGACCTGAGCCAAGCGGCGCTGGAGTGTTTCCTTCTCCCACCGGGAGAGGCTGCCCCAAAAAGGGTCTGATGAGGGTACGGGCGAAGCTTCGCGTGGTTGAACGACACGAATGGCTTTGCCCCGTATCCTCACCCCAACCCCCGCTCTGCGCCCCAGCCCGCGCTTGCAGCGCGGCCGCTCCAAGCCACGCGCGCCAGTGGCGCGCAGACCGCGCCTTGGAGCCCCGGCAGGAGAGGGGCTTTGAAAGTACCCCTTGCCCGGTCTGTTGCGGCTAAGCATCTGATCTGCCATACTTTCCTGCTTCCTGCCCGATTCCGGGCGGGAACCCTTGCTCCACCGGCCGCTTGCGCGGACCACCGGGGAGCTGTCCGGCCCACGTGGCCACATCCGAAAGGTAAAACAACATGAGTCGTCATTACGAAGTCGTGTTCCTGGTCCATCCGGACCAGAGTGAGCAGGTCCCGGCCATGATCGAGCGCTACAAGTCGCTGATCGAGGGCGGTAACGGCACCATCCACCGCCTGGAAGACTGGGGCCGTCGTCAGCTGGCCTACCCGATCCAGAACCTGGTGAAGGCGCACTACGTGCTGCTCAACATCGAAGTCGACCAGGCCGTGCTGAGCGAGCTGGTGGAAAGCTTCCGCTTCAACGATGCGGTGCTGCGTCACCTGGTCGTCAAGCGCGATGGCGCCGACACCGAGCAGTCGCTGATCATGAAGAGCAAGGACGAGAAGGGCGACAAGCCCGAGCGTAGCGAGCGTCGTCGTCGTGACGACGAAGAGGGCGAAGCGCCCGCCGCCAACGATAACGACGGCGACAACGCCGAAGCCGCTTAAGGAGCGCTGTCATGTCCAAGTTCTTCCGTCGTCGCAAGTTCTGCAAGTTCACCGCCGAGGGCGTCAAAGAGATCGACTACAAGGATCTCAACACCCTGCGTCAGTACCTCACCGAGAACGGCAAGATCGTGCCGAGCCGCGTGACCGGTACCAAGTCCAAGTACCAGCGCCAGCTGGCCACGGCCGTCAAGCGCGCACGTTTCCTGGCGCTGATCCCGTACACGGACAACCACGACGTCTAAGCAGTTCCGCGCAGGAGTCCGCATTGTTGCGGCTCCTTGCGCACGACCCGCACGGGTTTGTGTGGGTCACAGGCAAAACCGGCAGGTTGTATGTGGGTCCCTCACAAGAGGCCACACGTCCATGTGCGGGTTATTAAATTGATAGAGGCTGGTGGTTCGGTGTGCAGTGTCAGTCGGGGCTTTACGATTCCCGATTCCCCAATCCCGATTCCCGGCTTCTCCTATTCGGACAGCACCCGTTGCGCCCTCCACATGCCGGCGCTAACGAATAACGGAGTAACACCATGGATCTGATTCTTCTGCAGAAAGTGACCAACCTGGGCAACCTGGGCGACAAGGTCAGCGTCAAGCCGGGTTACGGCCGCAACTTCCTCGTGCCGCAGGGCAAGGCCGTGCCGGCTACCGCTGCCAACGTTGAAGCGTTCGAAACCAAGCGCGCCGAGTACGAAGCCAAGGCCAACAGCATCCTGGCCGAGGCACAGAGCCGCGCCACCAAGTTCGAGGGCGCCAGCGTCACCATCGGTGCGCATGCATCGACCGAAGGCAAGCTGTACGGCTCGGTTGGCCCGCGCGACATCGCCGAGGCGTTCACCGCCGCCGGCCTGCCGCTGGAAAAGAGCGAAGTGATCCTGGGCGAAGGCGCATTCCGCAATGTCGGCGAATACGACGTTGTGCTGCACCTGCACGCAGATGTGGAAACCACGGTCAAGGTCATCGTCGAATCCGACGCCTGATCCAGGCCACATGTGTCACCCGAAGGGCGCCTTGTTAGGCGCCCTTCGTTTTTGGGGCGCCGCCGCCAGCGCTGGCATGCCCGTTATACTCATGCCCCATTGCCGGTTCCACGGCCCGCGGATCTTATGGATCAAGGGCTTGGGCGCTGGCTTCACAGGAAAAGTACCTGCCGGCCTCGTCCGCGCGGTGCCCGGAATCTCCAGCCCCCATGCGCCTGTCCACGATCAAGCTGTCCGGTTTCAAGTCGTTCGTCGACCCGACCACCTTGCACCTGCCCACCAACATGACCGGCATCGTCGGCCCCAATGGTTGCGGCAAGTCCAACATCATCGACGCGGTGCGCTGGGTGATGGGCGAAAGCTCGGCCAGCCGCCTGCGCGGCGATTCGCTGACCGACGTGATCTTTTCCGGCTCTTCGGCGCGCAAGCCGGTATCGCAGGCGACGGTGGAGCTGATCTTCGACAACTCCGACCACACCATCAGTGGCGAGTTCGCCTCGTTCAACGAGATCTCGGTCAAGCGCCTGGTCAGCCGCGACGGCAATAGCGCCTACTACCTCAATGGCACCAAGTGCCGGCGCCGCGACATCACCGATCTGTTCCTGGGCACCGGCCTTGGGCCGCGCAGCTACTCGATCATCGAGCAGGGCATGATCAGCCAGATCATCGAAGCGCGCCCGGAAGACCTGCGCGTCTATCTGGAAGAAGCCGCCGGCATTTCCAAGTACAAGGAGCGCCGCAAGGAAACCGAGACGCGTATTCGGCATACGCGCGAAAACCTCGATCGTCTGAGCGACCTGCGCGAAGAAATCACCAAGCAGCTGGCGCATCTGCAGCGCCAGGCGCGGCAGGCCGAGCAATACCAGGCATTGCAGGAAGAGCGCCGGATCAAGGACGCCGAGTGGAAGGCGCTGGAATACCGCGGTCTGGATGGTCGGTTGCAGGGCCTGCGCGAGAAGTTGAATCAGGAAGAGACACGCCTGCAACAATTGATTGCCGAGCAACGCGATGCCGAAGCACGCATCGAGACCGGCCGCGTGCGCCGCGAAGAAGCCGCCGAAGCGGTGGCCAAGGCACAAGCCGACGTGTACCAGGTCGGTGGCGCGTTGGCGCGTATCGAGCAGCAGATCCAGCACCAACGCGAACTCTCGCATCGCTTGCACAAGGCGCGCGATGAGGCGCAAAGCCAGCTGCAGGAATTGACCCAGCACATCAGCGGCGACTCGGCCAAATTGAGCGTGCTGCGCGAAGCGGTCGCCGCCGCCGAACCGCAACTGGAGCAACTGCGCGAAGACCACGAATTCCGCCAGGAGTCGCTACGCGAAGCCGAAGCGCGGCTGGCCGACTGGCAGCAGCGCTGGGAAACCCATAACCGCGACACCGGCGAAGCCTCGCGTGCCGGTGAAGTGGAGCGCACGCGCGTCGATTATCTGGACCGCCAGGCACTGGAAGCCGACCGCCGCCGCGAAGCACTGGTCAACGAGCGTGCCGGGCTGGACCTGGACGCATTGGCCGAGGCGTTCGAGCAGATCGAACTGCGCCATGAAACCCAGAAGACCTCGCTGGACGGCCTGACCGAGCAGGTCGAGGCGCGCAAGCACGCGCTCGCCGGGCTGCAGGAACAGCAACGCGCCAGCCAGGGCGAACTGGCCGAAGTGCGCAAACAGGCGCAGGCCGCGCGTGGTCGGTTGTCGTCGCTGGAAACCCTGCAGCAGGCCGCGCTCGGCCAGGAGCAGGGAGCCGCAGTGGCCTGGCTGAAGTCGCGCGGACTGGATTCGGCCGCGCGCGTGGGCGAGCGCATCAGCGTCGAGAGCGGCTGGGAAAATGCAGTCGAAGGCGCCTTGGGGCAGTTGATCGAAGGCGTGCTGGTGGAGGCGCCGGAGCAACTGGTCGACGCGCTGGGCGAGTTGGGCGATGGTCGCATCGCGCTGGTGTCCAGTGCCACTGACAATGCGAGCTTCGCGCCGACCTCGCTGGCTGCCAAGGTGCAGGGGCCGATCGCGATCCGTCGCCTGCTTGCGCGTCTGCACACCGCCGAGGATCTGGACGCTGCGCGCACGCTGCAACGCAGCCTGCCCGAAGGCGATTCGGTGATCACCCGCACTGGCGAGCGGCTGGGCGAGGGTTGGGTGCGCGTCTCGCGCTCGGGCGCGGCCAAGCAGGGCGCGTTGCTGCGTGAGCGCGAGATTCAAGAACTGCGTACGCAGATCGAAACCTTGCAGGAGCGCGAAGCCGAGCTTGAACATCAGCTCTCCAGCTTTCGCGAACAATCGCTGGCGGCAGAGCAGCAGCGCGAAGACGCGCAGCGCCAGCTGTACATGGCGCACCGCAGCGTTTCCGAACTGGCCGGGCAATTGCAGAGTCAGCAGGGCAAGGTCGAGGCGGCGCGCACGCGCATCGAGCGCATCGAAACCGAATTGGCGCAACTGCTGGAAACGCTGGACACCAGCCGCGAGCAGGCCCGCGAGGCGCGCGCAAAACTCGAAGATGCGGTCACCTTGATGGGCGATCTGCAGGGTACGCGCGAAGCGCTGGAAAGCGAGCGCCGTCAACTCACCGATGCACGCGATCAGGCGCGCGATGCCGCGCGCGGCGTGCGCGATGCGATGCATGCATTGGCGCTGACGCTGGAGTCGCAACGCACCCAGATCGCATCGCTGAGCCAGACCCTGGAACGCATGGACAGCCAGCGCGGGCAGCTCGATACGCGCCTGGAAGATCTGGTCGCCCAGCTGAGCGAAGGCGATTCGCCGGTGGAAACACTGGAACACGAACATCAGGCCGCGTTGAGCGAACGCGTGCGCACCGAGCGCGCGCTGGGCGAAGCGCGCACCCTGCTCGACAGCATCGACAGCGAGCTGCGCAGCTTCGAACAGACCCGCCAACAACGCGACGAACAAGCGCTGGCGCAGCGCGAGCGCATTTCGCAACGCAAGCTCGATCAACAGGCGCTGGTGCTCAATGCCGAGCAACTGGAAGCGGCGGTGGTCAAGGCGGGCTTCGTGCTGGAAGACGTGGTCAACGGGTTGCCCGAGGCGGCCAACGTGGCCGAATGGGAAGCGGCCGTTGGCCAGATCGACGCGCGCATGCGTCGCCTGGAGCCGGTGAACCTGGCCGCCATCCAGGAATACGGCGAGGCCGCGCAACGCTCCGAATACCTGGACGCGCAGAACCTGGATCTCAACACCGCGCTGGAAACGCTGGAAGAAGCCATTCGCAAGATCGATCGCGAGACCCGCGGCCGCTTCAAGGATACCTTCGACCGCGTCAACTCCGGCGTGCAGGCGCTGTACCCGCGCCTGTTCGGCGGCGGCCATGCGTATCTGGAACTCACCGGCGAAGACCTGCTCGACACCGGCGTCACCATCATGGCGCGCCCGCCGGGCAAGCGCGTGTCGAGCATTTCGCTGCTCTCCGGCGGCGAGAAGGCGATGACTGCGGTGGCGCTGGTGTTTGCGATCTTCCAGCTCAACCCGGCGCCGTTCTGCCTGCTCGACGAAGTGGACGCGCCCCTGGACGAAGCCAATGTCGGCCGTCTTGCCAACATGGTGCGCGAGATGAGCGAAAAGGTGCAGTTCCTGTTCGTCAGCCACAACAAGGCCACGATGGAAGCCGCGCGCCAGCTCTCCGGCGTGACCATGCGCGAGCCGGGCGTCAGCCGTCTGGTCAGCGTGGACCTGGAAGAGGCCGCACGTTTGGCGGGTGCGGCATGACGTGCCATGCTTGTTGGAATAACGACACCTGTCACTCTTATGCGGAGGCACGCTGAATGTCCGACATGGCCATGATCCGGATCGGGATCCTGATCGCTGGACTGCTGCTGGTCGCGGCCATCTTCCTGTTTGGTCGCCCGAAGAAATCGCCGCAAGGGCGCCGGGTCGACAAGGACGAAGGCCAGCAGCGCGAACGGCGCGAGCCGGTGATTTCCAGCGAGTTTGGTGTGGAGGGTGACGCTGCAGAACGCGCAGAAGGCGTCGAGCAGAGCGAGCTCAACCTGGAAGGGCAGGATGCTTCCGGCGGCAACGAGGTCGGCAAGCGCCCGAACCAGGATTTCGACAAGATCGTGTCGTTGTTCGTGGCCGCCAAGGCGGGCCAGGTGTTGCGCGGCGAAGATGTGGTGGTGGCCGCAGAGAAGACCGGGCTGGTGTTCGGCCACATGAACGTGTTCCACCGCTTGGTGGAAGGCTACCCGGAGCGCGGGCCGATCTTCAGCATGGCCAGCATCCTCAAGCCCGGCAGTTTCGACATGGCCAACATCCGCGAGATGCAGACGCCGGCGATTGCGTTCTTCCTCACGCTGCCGGCACCGATGACTGCGCTCGACGCCTGGGAAAAAATGCTGCCCACCGTGCAGCGCATGGCCGAGCTGCTGGATGGCGTGGTGTTGGACGACAGCCGCAATGCGTTGGGCCGCCAGCGTGTTGCGCATATCCGCGACGAACTGCGCGCCTACGATCGCCAGCACCAGGCACCGCCGCTGACCAAGTCGCCGCGCTGGTGAGTTGACATGTTGAGCCTGCGGGGCGTGTTGGCGGTGGCGTTGCTGCTGGTGCTGTGGGCGATCTTGGCGATGCCGTTGTTGTGGATCTTCACCAGGATCGCCGCGCGTCTGCGCAAAAGGCCGCGACATTCGCCCTGGGTGGTCGTGGGCTTTGCTGCCGCGATCACGTTGCTGGTCGCGCCGGTGCCGACGCCTTTCGTCAGCGTGTTCATGCCGCACGCCATCGCGCTGCTGGATCGCCGCTATTACCTGCACATCCTGCAAGGCCCGCCGCTACTGCACGAGCTGCTGTTGTGGAACGCCGGCTCGATGGCGCTGACCTTCGTCATCAGCTATCTGTGGATCCGCCGCACGCTGCGCGCACCGGAGCCTGATGGATTGGATCGCTAGGAACTTAAAGCCCCTCTCCTGCGGGAGAGGGGGTGGGGTGCGGGTACGGGGCGAAGCCCTCGTGCAGCCGGACAACGCCAGGCGTCGCTCGCATCCTCATCCACCCCTTCGGAGCACCTTCTCCCCCATGAAGGAGGACAATGTCCCCAGGGAGAAGGATCTACCACTCAGTGCTGAGTGCTCAACGCTTGGCTTTCCCGAATGCCTCGCGGAAGCGCAGCATTTCCGCTTCGGTCCCCACGCTGACGCGCACGCGCTTGGGCCAGATCGGCCAGCTGCGGCCGACGATGACGCCCTGCTTTTGCATCGAATCGGCGAACACGCTCGCATCGCGTTTGACGTCCAGCAGGAAGCAGTTGGCTTGCGAGGGCAGGCAGGTGTAGCCCTTGCCCTTGAGCCAGGCGATGGTCTCCTCGCGCACGCGGGCGTTCTCGGCGCGGCGGGTCTGCACCAGCAGCGGGTCGCGCAGGCTGGCGATACCGGCGGCCATTGCCGGAACCGACACCGGGTTGCTGCCGAAAGCGGCAAGTTTGGTCTGCAGGCCGGGCGGGGCCAGGGCGGCGCCCAGGCGCAGGCCGGCCATGCCGTAGAGCTTGGAGAAGCTGCGCAGCACGATCAGATCCTGGCGCTGACGCACCAGATCGGCCACCGAGGGCTCGTTGCTGTAGTGGATGTACGCCTCGTCGACCACCAGCACGGCGCTGGCCGGTTTGTTGGCCAGCAACCATTCGATGTCGGCGCGCGGGGTGATGGCGCCGGTGGCGTTGCCGGGGTTGCACAGATACAGCATGCCGGCAGTCGGGTCGGCCTTGGCCATCGCCTTGACGTCATGCGCGCCATCGGCACGCAGCGGCACCTTGCGTACGGCCACGCCGCGGGCGGTGGCGCTTTCGATCAACGGGTCGAAGCTCGGGTCGGCCACCACCAGCCCTGCACGCGCGGACGTGAACAGGCTGCCGGCACGGTTCAGCGCGTCCCGCGACCCGGGGAATAACGACAGATGATCGTTGGGCAGCTGCAGCTCGCCGGTCATCAGGTTACGCAGATCCTGCTCCATCTCGAGCAGGTAGCGGCCCGAGCGTGCCAGCGAACGGGTGGCAGCGTCCAAGGCGGCCGGGGCAGGCCCGAGCGGATGCTCGTTGAGGTTGAGGTAGACCGTGCCGGCCGCCGCGGCCACGCCCGGCGTTGCCGGCGCCGCGGCGCGCTTGCGGGCCGCTTCGGCTGCGGGTGCCAGCCCCAGTGCGGAAACCGCCACGCCGGTGGTAGCGAGGCTGAGAAACGAACGGCGCGAGACGGGCAACGACACGGCGAACTCCATAGGCGGCGGGCAAAGAGGGCGCCACGCTAGCGGGTTTGTGTCTATCTGCCTATCGGGGAATTGCCATAAAACTGTTCGACGCATGCTTGCAGGCGTTGGACGGCAGAGACAGGTGGCGTGACGGTGGCTGGCTGTAATGGCCGTGCTCCTGCCGGGCCCGTTGTCCAGCCCGGATGCGAATGGGTGCTGGCGCCCGGTGCGCATCGACGCAAACGACTTCATCCATCGCAGGCATCGCTCAATCATCGCGAACGGCACCCACACCGCTGACCTTGGCATCGGCATGGCCCGTTAGAATAGGCGGCCCAGAGCCAGCCTTGCGATCGTATGACTGCCAGCCCGGATCCCGCTCAGCGCATCGATGCCCTGCGCCGTCGCATCGAAGACGCCAACTACCGGTATCACGTGCTCGACGAGCCGCAGATGGCCGACGCCGATTACGACAAGTTGATGCGCGAGCTGGAGGCCTTGGAGCGCGCGCACCCGGAATTGGCCAGTGCCGATTCGCCAACCCAGCGCGTCGGCCATCTGGCCGCCTCGCGATTTGCCGAAGTGCGGCATGCCTTGCCGATGCTGTCGTTGGGCAATGCGTTCAGCGAGGAGGAAGTGACCGAGTTCGTGCGGCGCATCAGCGAGCGGCTGGAGGTCAAGCAACCGCTGTTTTCGGCCGAACCCAAGCTCGATGGCCTGGCGATCAGCCTGCGCTACGAGAATGGCGAGTTCGTGCAGGGCGCCACGCGCGGCGATGGCGCCACCGGCGAGGATGTCAGCGCCAACCTGCGCACCGTCAAGGCGATTCCATTGCGGCTGCGCGGCGAGGGCTGGCCGCAGGTGCTGGAAGTGCGCGGCGAGGTCTATATGCCGCGCGCCGCGTTCGAAGCCTACAACGCACAGATGCGTGCGCAGGGCGGCAAGGTGCTGGCCAACCCGCGCAATGGCGCGGCCGGCTCGCTGCGCCAGCTGGATGCGCGCATCACCGCGCAGCGCCCGCTGAGCTTCTTTGCCTACGGCGTCGGCGAAGTGAGCGAAGGCGCATTGCCGCAGACCCATTCGGCGATCCTGGCGCAACTGCGTGCGTGGGGCTTTCCGGTCAGCGCGCTGGTCGAGGTGGTGCAGGGCAGCGATGGTCTGCTGGCGTATTACCAGCGCATCGGTGCCGCACGCGATGGGCTGGCCTTCGATATCGATGGCGTGGTGTACAAGCTCGACGATCTGGCCGGGCAACGGGAAATGGGCTTCGTCTCGCGCGCGCCGCGTTGGGCGATTGCGCACAAGTTCCCCGCACAGGAGCAGTCCACCACGGTCGAGGCGATCGAGATCCAGATCGGCCGCACCGGTGCGGCCACGCCGGTGGCGCGCCTGAAGCCGGTGCATGTGGCCGGGGTGATCGTCACCAATGCCACGCTGCACAATGCCGACCAGATCGCGCGGCTGGATGTGCGCGTGGGCGACACGGTGATCGTGCGCCGCGCCGGGGACGTCATTCCTGAAGTGGCCGCTGTGGTGGCCGACCAGCGCCCGCCCGGTACCCAGGCCTGGCAGATGCCGACGCAATGCCCGGTGTGCGGTTCGCAGATCGTGCGCGAAGAAGGTCAGGCGGTCTGGCGCTGTTCCGGCGAGTTGACCTGCCCGGCGCAGCGCAAGGAGGCGTTCCGGCATTTTGTCTCGCGGCGCGCGATGGATGTGGACGGCCTGGGCGAAAAATTCATCGAAGTGCTGGTCGACAGTGGCCTGGTGAAAGGCGTGGCCGACCTGTATCTGCTAAGCGTGGATCAGCTGCTGCAATTGCGCCTGATCAGCACGGCCGAGAGTCCGCACGCGTTCTTGCGCGAGGCGCGCGAGCATCTGGCCAGCGGCGCATATGCGCAGCTGGAAACCAGCGTGGTCGGCATCGGCGTGGACCTGGCGGGCGAGCGCGACGTGCCGCAGACCTGGCAGGCCGATCTGCTGCGCGCAGGCTTGCCGCGCTTCGACTGGAACCGCAAGAAGATCGCCACCAAGTGGGCGGAGAATCTGATCGAGGCGATCGAAACATCGCGCGACACCACGCTGGAGCGTTTCCTGTTTGCGCTGGGTATCGAGCATGTGGGCGAAAGCACGGCCAAGGCGTTGTCGGCCTGGTTCGGCGACCTGGAATTGATCCGGCATCTGCCGTGGCCGCTGTTCAAACGCGTGCCGGACATCGGCGGCGAAGTGGCGCGTTCGCTTGGGCACTTCTTCGATCAGGCCGGCAATCAGCAGGCCATCGATGACCTGCTGCAGCGTGGCGTGCGCATCGGCGATACGCATCCACCTTCGCCCAAGCTGCGCGAGGCGCTGAGTTTTGCCAGCGTGTTGGAAGACATGGACATTCCCAAGGTGACGCCGGTGCGTGCGCAGCAGCTTGCCGCGGCGGTGGATTCGTTCGCTGCGTTGCGCACGGCCGGTGCCGATGCCTTGCAGCAAGCCGGCGTTCCGGCACCCGTGGTGGCCGCGTTGCTGCAATGGCTGGATCGCCCCGAAAACACTGCGCTCGCGAATGCGGCGCAGCAGGCGATGGAAACCGTGCTGGCGCGTCTGCCCCAAGCCGATGCGCTGCAGACCGGCCCGCTCGATGGCCAGACCGTGGTCATCACCGGGACCCTGGCTGCGCTGACACGCGATGCGGCCAAGCAGCGGCTCGAAGCATTGGGCGCCAAGGTCGCCGGTAGCGTCTCCAAGAAGACGGCATTTCTGGTGGCCGGCGAAGAAGCCGGTTCCAAGCTCGACAAGGCGCAGTCGCTGGGCGTGGAGATCTGGGACGAAGCGCGTCTGCTGGCCTTCCTGGGCGACCACGGCCAACAGCCGTGAGCACGGCGCAGTTGGATCTGGCCGCGCTGCAGTTGCGGGCGCGGCTCAACGCCACGATCCGCGACTTCTTCGCCGAACGCGGCGTGCTGGAAGTGGAAACGCCGGTGCTTTCGGAGGCCGGCAATACAGAACCGAATATCGAAAGTTTCAGTACGCGCTTCACCGGCCATGTCGATGCCGGCGCGCCGCTGCGCTGGTTGCGTACCTCGCCGGAGTATCCGCTCAAACGCCTGCTTGCCGCCGGCCTGGGCGATTGCTACGAACTGGGACGGGTGTTTCGCAACGGCGAAGCCGGTGGCCGTCACAACCCCGAGTTCAGCATGCTCGAATGGTATCGGGTGGGCTGGAACGATCGCAGCCTGGCGCAGGAGACGATCGAACTGGTGCGTCGCGCGCTGGCGCTGGTCGGACGCCAGGCGAGGGTGCAGGTGCTGACGTATCGCGCGCTCTTTGTGCAGGCGCTGGGCATCGACCCATTGTGCGACCCGATCGAAACGCTACGCGCTGCCTTGCATGACGTGGCGATCGATCCTGTGGGTCTGACCCGCGACGATTGGCTGGACCTGCTGATGACCCATCGCATCCAGCCGGGCTTTGCCGCCGACACTCTGACGGTGGTGCACGATTGGCCGGCCAGTCAGTGTGCGTTGGCGCGGATCCGCCACGACGACCCGCCGGTCGCCGAGCGCTTCGAGCTGTATCTGGGCAGTTTCGAGGTGGCCAATGGCTATCACGAACTGAACGATGCGCAGGAGCAGCGTGCGCGCTTCGTGCGCGACAACGCCTTGCGTGCGGCACGTGGATTGCCGCAGCTGCCGCTGGACGAGCGCCTGCTGGCGGTGTTGTCGCAGTTGCCTAACTGCGCCGGTGTGGCGGTGGGCGTGGATCGCCTGTTGATGGCCTTGCGCGGCACGACGCAGATCGCCGACGTGCTGGCGTTCGACTTCGCCCGCGCCTGAGTCATCTGGCTGTCATCGGCGCCGTATTGCTATCTTCACATCGATGATGCTCTCATCTTCACGTCCACGGGGGCGCGACGAAGATCGTTCGGGGTGAGGATTGTCGGCATGAAGTGGCTGGTCAGCTTATGCGGTTTGTGGTGCTTGCCGCTGCTGCTGCTCGCCGATGCGCGCGCGTCCGACCGCGCAGCCGGCGTGGTGCGCTGCGAGTCCAAGGACCTGGCGCGCGTGCACTGCGCGATGGACACCGCCCAAGGCGTGCAACTGGTGCGCCAGCTCTCCGAAACCAGCTGCATCCGCGGTAGCGAATGGGATGTCGAACGCGACGGCGTGTGGGTCGAACAAGGCTGCCGCGCCGAATTCGCAGCGACCCGTGCGAAGACCGCAACCGTGATGCGCCGCGTGGTGCGCTGCGATTCCAACGGCGGCACGGTGGCCTGCCCGGTGGTGCTGCGGGGCGCGCCGGTGCGGCTGCTGCGGCAACGCTCGATGTGGCCATGCAAGGAAGGGCGCACCTGGGGCGTTCGCCGCAACGAAATCTGGGTCTCGCGTGGATGCGACGGCGAATTCGAAGTGGGCGCAGAAGATGGCTCCGGCTTCGTCGCGGTGCCGCGCATGGTTACCTGCGAATCGAAGAAAAGCGCGCGGCGCACCTGCGGGGTGTCGGTGGAACGTGCGGTGCGCCTGGGCCGGCAGATGTCCAAAACGCCCTGCGTGGAAGGCCAGACCTGGGGCTGGAGCCGCGACGGGGTGTGGGTGAACGACGGCTGCCGCGCCGAGTTCATCGTCGACTGAGAGCGGCCAACACGACATCGCGCGCAGTCGTCATGCGGGTCGGGACGACGCGCCGTCAGCGCAGGTGTACGAGTGGTACCTGCCGATTCCGGGCACCGGCCGCGGCCGCCTGCCGGCTGCGCAGTGGGTTTGTTCGCCGCGCCAAGGCCGCGCGGTCGTGCAACGGCGCAGGCGCTGCGCGCGCCTTACAATGGGCGCATGAACGACAGCGCCCATATCGATTACGCCCGCTACGACCACATCCGGCCACTGCTGTGGACCGGCGATGCCCTTGAGTTGCTCGACCAACGCAAGCTGCCCTTCGAGGTGGCGCATGTGCGTTGCGACAGCAGCGACGCGGTGGCCGAGGCGATCCATTCCCTGGCCGTGCGCGGTGCGCCGGCGATCGGCATCGCGGCAGGTTGGGGCGTGGTGCTGGCCGCGCGCGACATCGCTGCCGACGACGGCAGCGCTGCGCTGCAGAAGCTGGAGCCGGCGCTGCTGCGGCTCAACGCGGCGCGTCCGACTGCCGTCAACCTGGCCTGGGCGCTGATGCGCATGCGCCGCGTACTGGGCGCGGCCGGCGCCGACTGGCGCGAGGTGATCGCGCGCGAGGCGCAGGCCATCGCCGATGAAGACCTGGCCGCCAACCGCCACATGGGCGCGCTTGGCGCCGCGTTGATCGCACCTGGCAGCGGCGTGCTCACCCATTGCAACACCGGCTCGCTGGCCACCGCCGGCTTTGGCACCGCACTGGGCGTGATCCGCGCCGGCATGGCGCAACAGCGCATTGCCAAGGTGTTCGCCGGAGAGACCCGGCCGTGGCTGCAGGGCGCACGCCTGACCGTGTGGGAGCTGCAGCAGGACGGTATCGACGCCACCCTGATCGCCGATTCGGCGGCCTCGCATCTGATGAAATCCGGACTGGTGCAGTGGGTGATCGTCGGCGCCGATCGCATCTGCGCCAATGGTGATACCGCCAACAAGATCGGCACCTACCAGCTGGCCATCGCCGCCCGCCACCACGGGGTCAAATTCATGGTGGTGGCGCCGTCGTCCACGGTGGATATGGCAACGGCCAGCGGGGACCAGATCGAGATCGAGCAACGCGATCCCGGCGAGTTGTTCGGCGTGGGCGGGGTCAGGACGGTGGCCGATGGCATCCATGCCTGGAACCCGGTTTTCGACGTCACTCCGGGCGATCTGATCGACGCAATCGTCACCGAACGCGGCGTGATCGCGCAGCCGGACCTGGCGCGGATGCAGGCCGCCTTCGGCGCCTGAGCCCGGGGCCGGCCGCCCGGCTTCCAACGCCGCCCAAACTCCCTGCAAGTGCTTGTTTCTGGCTGGTAAAGCGGAGGCGTCGGGATGCCCTGCCGTGGTACAATCCGGCGCTTGAATCGATCGGCGGGAGCGTGGGGTCGGCAGCCTGATGCAAGGGCGCTCCCGACGCGGCTTTCCGGCTCGCCCGCCACCTCACATACGGAACCCGAATGGCAGAAACCGCCAAGGAAATCATCCAGGTCAACCTGGAAGACGAGATGCGCAAGAGCTACCTCGATTACGCGATGAGCGTGATCGTGGGCCGCGCACTCCCCGATGCCCGTGATGGCCTCAAGCCTGTGCACCGGCGCGTGCTGTACGCGATGCACGAGCTGGGCGCACACAGCAACAAGGCCTACTTCAAGTCGGCGCGTATCGTCGGCGACGTCATCGGTAAATACCATCCGCACGGCGACCAGTCGGTGTACGACACGCTGGTGCGCATGGCGCAGCCGTTCTCGCTGCGCTACATGATGGTCGACGGTCAGGGTAACTTCGGTTCGGTCGACGGCGACTCCGCTGCGGCAATGCGTTACACCGAGTCGCGCATGTCGCGGCTGGCGCATGAGCTGATGGCCGACATCGACAAGGAAACCGTCGATTTCCAGCCCAATTACGACGAAAAGGAACAGGAACCGACGGTCATGCCGACCCGGTTCCCGAGCCTGCTGGTCAATGGCTCGGCCGGTATCGCGGTGGGCATGGCCACCAATATCCCGCCGCATAACCTGACCGAGGCGATCAACGCCTGCATCGCGCTGATCGACACGCCCGAGCTGGATGTCGAAGGCCTGATGGAATACATCCCCGGCCCGGATTTCCCCACCGCCGGCATCATC
The DNA here is from genome assembly GCF_041481705.2 of Xanthomonas sp. NCPPB 1062. NCBI lineage: Bacteria > Pseudomonadati > Pseudomonadota > Gammaproteobacteria > Lysobacterales > Lysobacteraceae > Xanthomonas > Xanthomonas sp. NCPPB 1062. The sequence goes on from NZ_CM192987.1 coordinate 1,822,986, forward strand.
AACGGCACCGCCGGCATCGCGGCCGGCTACCGCACCGGCCGTGGCCGTGTGCGCATCCGCGCCAAGGCCGATGTGGAAGTGGCCGACAACGGTCGCGAGGCGATCGTCGTCACCGAGATCCCGTACCAGGTCAACAAGGCGCGGCTGATCGAGAAGATCGCCGAGCTGGTCAAGGAAAAGAAGCTCGAAGGCATCAGCGAGTTGCGCGATGAGTCCGACAAGGACGGCATGCGCATCTACATCGAAGTCAAGCGCGGCGAATCTGCCGAGGTTGTGCTCAACAACCTGTACCAGCAGACCCAGATGGAGGCGGTGTTCGGCATCAACATGGTGGCGCTGATCGACGGCCGCCCGCAGTTGATGAACCTCAAGCAGATGCTGGAGGCGTTCATCCGCCACCGCCGCGAGGTGGTCACCCGTCGCACCATTTTCGAACTGCGCAAGGCGCGTGCGCGTGCGCACGTGCTGGAAGGCCTGACCGTTGCGTTGGCCAACATCGATGAAATGATCGAGTTGATCAAGACCTCGGCCAACCCGCAGGAAGCGCGCGAGCGCATGCTGGCCAAGACCTGGCAACCGGGCCTGGTGGGCGCGCTGTTGGGCGCCGCCGGCGCCGAAGCCTCCAAGCCGGAAGATCTGCCGCCGGGCGTGGGCCTGATCCAGGGCTTCTACCAGCTCAGCGAAGTGCAGGCCTCGCAGATCCTGGAAATGCGTCTGCATCGCCTCACTGGTTTGGAACAGGAAAAGCTGACCGACGAGTACAAGCAGTTGCTCGGCGTCATCGAAGGCCTGATCCGCATCCTGGAAAACCCGGACGTGCTGCTGCAGGTGATCCGCGACGAGCTGATCAATATCCGCGAGGAATACGGCGACGAGCGCCGCACCGAAATCCGTCACAGCGAAGAAGATCTGGACATCCTGGATCTGATCGCGCCGGAGGACGTGGTGGTGACGTTGTCGCATGCCGGTTATGCCAAGCGCCAGCCGGTGAGCGCGTACCGCGCGCAGCGCCGCGGCGGCCGTGGCCGCTCTGCCGCAGCGACCAAGGAAGAAGATTTCATCGACCAGCTGTGGCTGGTGAACACGCACGACACGCTGCTGACTTTCACCAGCAGCGGCAAGGTGTTCTGGCTGCCGGTGCACCAGTTGCCGGAAGCCGGCTCCAATGCGCGTGGCAGGCCGATCATCAACTGGATTCCGCTGGAAGCCGGCGAGCGCGTGCAGGCGGTGCTGCCGGTGCGCGAATACGCCGACAACCGCTACGTGTTCTTCGCCACACGCAACGGCACGGTCAAGAAGACGCCGTTGAGCGAATTCGCCTTCCGTCTGGCGCGCGGCAAGATCGCCATCAACCTGGACGAGGGTGATGCGCTGGTCGGGGTGGCCTTGACCGATGGCGACCGCGACGTGTTGCTGTTCGCTTCCAACGGCAAGACCGTGCGCTTTGGCGAATCCACCGTGCGTTCGATGGGCCGTACCGCCACCGGTGTGCGCGGTATTCGTCTGACCAAGGGCGAGGAAGTGGTCAGCCTGATCGTGGCCGAGCGTGCTGGCGGTGTCGAAGAAGAGATCGAAGGCGAGGAGGTCGATGACGTGGTGGAAGCCACCGATGGCGGCGAGTCTGCCGTGATCGAGGTCGCCGACGACGGCAATGTGGCCTACATCCTGACGGCCACCGAGAACGGCTACGGCAAGCGCACCCCGCTGACCGAGTACCCGCGCAAGGGGCGTGGCACCCAGGGCGTGATCGGCATCCAGACCACCGAGCGCAACGGCAAGCTGGTGCGTGCAGTGCTGCTGGGCGCCACCGACGAAGTGCTGTTGATTTCAGATGGCGGCACGCTGGTGCGCACGCGTGGTTCGGAGATCTCGCGCGTTGGCCGTAATACGCAGGGCGTCACGCTGATCCGCTTGTCCAAGGGCGAAAAGTTGCAGGCGGTGGAACGCCTGGACGCGTCGCTGGATGAAGTGGATGAGGTGGTGGACGAAGCAGGCGCAAGTGTGAGCGAGGCGCCGCCAACTGACGCATGATCGCAGCGCCAACGCGACGCAGTTGAGCAAAAACGCCGGTGAAAACCGGCGTTTTTTTATGCGCGAAGGTTTGGGGCGCCACGCTTTATGGCGAGTGCTGACATCTGCAACGCAGTGTCTTCATGCGTTCGCCGCAAAGATCGCGGCTCTTTCACTGGCCCGGGTCGAAGGTTGTGGGTGGTGCGGCGGCGTTGCGTCGCCGCTGAGTCGAAGAGGAACAACGGATGACGATTCTGGATCGTCCTTCCGGTCGCGGCCATTGGGCGCTGGCGACCTTGGGAGGCGTGATTGCTTTACTGGGCGCGGTGCTGCTTGCCGGTGGCGTGTGGCTGGCTGCGTTGGGCGGCTCTTGGTATTACGCACCGGCCGGCGCGGCGATGCTGATTGCTGGTGTGCTGCTGTTTCGTGGCCGCAATGCGGGCGCCTGGTGGTTTGCCGGCGTAGTGGCGGTTTCGTTGCTCTGGACGTGGTGGGAATCAGGCAGCGATTACTGGCGCTGGGTGCCGCGTCTGGGCCTGATCGTGGGTCTGGCATTCGTGCTTGCGCTGTTGCTACCGAAACTGCATCGCCCTGTGTCGCGCACGGTATCGCGCAGCCTGGCCGGTGCGCTGGCGATGGTATTTGTGGTGGCGTTCGCATTGGCGTTCATGCCGCATGGCGTGACTGAAGCCGATGGCGCGCTGGCGCATGCGGCAGGCATGCTCGGTGGTCTGGTCAACCGCGACACCTCCGCCCCGGTCGAGGCGTCCGGCGTACAGCCGGCGAATGCACCGGCCGACGGCGATTGGGCCGCATACGGACGCAGCCAGGCCGGCCAGCGCTATTCGCCGCTGCAGCAGATCAATCGCGACAATGTGACGCAGCTGCAGCAAGCCTGGCTTTTCCACACCGGCGATCTGCCGGACAAGCGCTGGGGTGCGGAAACCACGCCGCTGAAGGTGGGCGACAGCCTGTACCTATGTACTGCACGCAACCAGGTGATTGCGCTGGATGCCGCCAGCGGCAAGCAGCGCTGGCGCTACGATCCCAAGGTCAAGGACGAGGCGATTCCGTACACGGCGGCATGCCGTGGCGTCTCGTATTACGAAGTGCCGGCGGCTGCCACCGCTGCGGATGCTGGAGCAACCGCACAGCTGTGCGGCACGCGCGTGATCGAAGGCACGCTCGACGGGCGCTTGATTGCGCTGGACGCACGCAGCGGCACGCCATGCCCGGATTTCGGCAGCAACGGTCAGGTCGACATCACCGTCGGTATGGGCCAGACGCCGCCGGGCTATGTGTCGATCAATTCGCCGCCGGCCATCGTGCGCGGCGTGGTGGTCACCGGGCATCAAGTGCTCGACGGGCAGAAGCGTTACGAGCCCTCCGGTGTGATCGAAGGCTTCGATGCGGTGACCGGCCAGTTGCGCTGGGCCTGGGACATGACGCATCCGGAATGGAACGGCGCACCGCCGCCGGGCCAGAGCTGGACGCGCGGCACGCCCAATATGTGGACCACCGCCGCAGCCGATGAGCAGTTGGGCTATGTCTATCTGCCGATGGGCAATTCCACAGCCGATTACTGGAGCAGCTCGCGCACGCCGCAGGAAAACCGTTACGCGACCTCGCTGGTGGCGCTGGATGTCGCCACCGGCAAGCCGGCATGGAATTTCCAGACCACCCACATCGATGCATGGGACTACGACCTGGGCTCGCAGCCGAGCCTGATCGACTTCCCCAAGGACGGCGTCAACGTGCCGGCGGTGCTGTTGCCGAGCAAGCAGGGCGAGCTGTACGTCCTGGATCGGCGCACCGGCAAGCCGCTGGTGGGCGTGGAAGAGCGTGCGGTGCCAGGCGGTGGCGTGGAGCCGCAGATGCGTGCCAGGACGCAGCCGTTCTCGCTGTATCACACGTTGCGCAAGCCGGATCTGACCGAACGCGACATGTGGGGCATGACCCCGATCGACCAGCTGGTTTGCCGTATCCAGTTCCGCAAGGCCAGCTATAAGGGCATCTACACGCCGCCGGAAGCGGACCGGCATTCGATCGAGTACCCCGGTTACAACGGTGGTTCGGATTGGGGCAGCGTGGCGGTAGATCCGCACCGCGGTGTGATCGTGGCCAATTACAACGACATGCCCAACTACAACCTGCTGGTGCCGCGCGCCAAGGCCGACAAGCTGGGTTGGGCACCGCGCGATGAAGTGCGTGGCGATGCGGGCGGTGCGGAAGGCGCAGGCGACCCGCAGACCGGCACGCCGTATGCAGTCAACGTCAATGCCGGCTGGCGTCTGCCGTTCACCAAGTTGCTGTGCAAGGAGCCACCGTATGGCGGCATCCGCGCCATCGATCTGGCCAGCGGCAAGACGTTGTGGGACCGCCCGTTCGGCAGTGCGCGCGGCAATGGCCCGTTCGGCATCCGTTCCGGCCTGCCGATCGAAATCGGTACACCGAACAATGGTGGCGCGGTGGTGACGGCAAGCGGTTTGATCTTCATTGCCGCAGCCACCGACGACCTGATCCGCGCGATCGATCTGGCCACCGGCAAGGAGCTGTGGCATGCCAAGTTGCCGGCCGGCGGCCAGGCCAACCCGATGGTGTACGAATACGATGGACGCGAGTATCTGGTCATCATGGCCGGCGGGCACCACTTCATGGAGACCCCGGCAGGCGATGCGTTGATCGCCTACGCGTTACCGCAGAAGGCGCAATGATGTCGGAGACGAGCGGGGGCGGCTGCTAAAGACAGGCAGACGCCATGCCACGTGGTTGGTGGCTGGAATCGGTGTGCAATGCAGGCAGACATGCTGATGTCGCCCGTGAGTCGTCCTCCGGCAGCTACGAGGGATCGCACCATTCGTCAGTGACTCAGGACGTTGAAGCACGAAAAAGCGCACCGCAAGCGGTGCGCTTTTTTCTTGAAGCACATCTGGCAAGCGCTCAGCTATCTCGGCAAGACAACGCTAATCTTGCCTAGTGCTTGCCCACATGATGCATCAGGCCGCACGCTTTCCCGATTCCCGATTCCCGATTCCCGATTCCCGATTCCCGATTCCTGAATCACCCAACGTTCGCCGCCACCTCGTCGTCCTGCACCGCATCGCGCACATCCTGCGCCAGCGTCGCCTTGACGATGATCGAGCGGATCGCATCAGTGGCCTCGGACAGCGGCACATCGTTGCTCAGGCGCTGGAAGGTGTCGCGGCTGTTGTAGCCGGAGCCATCCTTCAGGTAGTGCTCGTACATCGATAGCAGATCCTGGCAGGCGGTGATCAGCGCAGCGACATTGCCACGTACCAGCGCATGACCGATCTGATCGAAGCTGTGCAGACAATCGGCAAGCCAGTGCAGGTCGTAGCGCGCGGTGGCAGGCTCGGGTGCGTTGTGGCCGCGGCTGTAGGCGCTGTAGCGACGCAGGCTGCGCGCCACGCGCGCCACATGCGCGAACAGCGTGCCGATCTCGCTGGCGATATCCAGCCGCTGCACCAGCACCATGGGAATCACCTGGCCGGCAGCGGCTGCCTGCTGCTCGGAGGCGTTCTGCTCATGCTGTTCCAGCGATTGCTTGAGCACGGCATAGCTACGCTGCAGCGATTCCAGTTCCAGCGTGGTGGCCGCCGCTCGCGCCTTCAGTTGCGACAGCGCCGCCTGATAGCGGCCAAGGCTGTCCTGCGTACTGGCAAGCTCGCCGGATTCGGCACGCAGCTGGCGGCCACGCACGAATGCCAGCCCGGTCGCGATCAGCGCCCAGAGTGCGAATGCAGGCACCAGGTAGATCAGGATGCCCATGGGGATTCCTCGAAACGTTGCATATCTTGTCGGCCTGCAACGCGCAGACTTGAGGCTGATCCCCGGCGCATGCCCCGATCCGGGACATCGTGCCCAGACACGGCAACTGCATGGTGCCGGCGCACAGCATCTGATGTGGCCAATGGCAGCCGTAAGAGGCCCGACAGCAGGCCCTTGCGGGGGACCGCGGAAGGCATGAACAAGGCTGCGGGCGGGAGCGGCCCGGATGCTGCAGCGGTGCCCCCAAAGCGTGGCGCTGTTCGGCCGGGTCAGCGAAGAATGCCAGGCAAATCCAGCCCTTTTTCCTTCGCGCAATCGGTTGCAATGGCGTAACCGGCATCGGCGTGGCGCATCACCCCGGTGGCCGGGTCGTTCCAGAGCACGCGTTCGATGCGCTTGTCGGCGGCCTCGCTGCCGTCGCAGACGATGACCATGCCGGCGTGCTGCGAAAAGCCCATGCCGACGCCGCCGCCGTGATGCAGCGACACCCAGGTGGCGCCGCTGGCGGTGTTGAGCAGGGCATTGAGCAGCGGCCAGTCGGAGACCGCGTCCGAGCCGTCGGCCATCGCTTCGGTTTCGCGATTGGGCGAGGCCACGCTGCCCGAATCCAGATGGTCGCGGCCGATCACCACCGGCGCCTTCAGCTCGCCGCTGCGCACCATCGCGTTGAAGGCCAGGCCCAGCCGGTGGCGATCGCCCAGGCCCACCCAGCAGATGCGCGCGGGCAGGCCCTGGAAGGCGATCTTTTCGGCGGCCATGTCGAGCCAGCGATGCAGGTGCGCATCGTCGGGGATGAGCTCCTTGACCTTGGCGTCGGTCTTGGCGATGTCGTCCGGGTCGCCGCTGAGCGCAACCCAGCGGAACGGGCCAATGCCGCGACAGAACAGCGGGCGGATGTAGGCGGGCACGAAGCCGGGGAAATCGAATGCATTGTCGATGCCGGCTTCCAGCGCCATCTGGCGCAGGTTGTTGCCGTAATCCACGGTAGGCACGCCCAGTGCGTGGAAGGTGAGCATGGCGCGGATGTGGTTGGCCATCGACTCGCGCGCAGCGGCTTCCACTTCCTTGGGCGCGCTCACGCGTTTTGCGTCCCACTCTTCCACGCTCCAGCCCTGCGGCAGGTAGCCGTTGACCGGGTCGTGTGCAGAAGTCTGGTCGGTCAACAGATCCGGCTTGATCCCGCGCAGCAGCAGTTCGTCCAGCACGTCGGCGACATTGCCGAGCAGGCCGACCGACAGCGGTTTTTTCGCGGTGCACGACTCCTCGATCAGGCGCAGCGCCTCGTCCAGAGAGTCGGTCCACGTATCCAGATACCCGGTACGCAGGCGCATGTCGATGCTGGAGCGGCGGCACTCCACCGCCAGGCACGAGGCGCCGGCCATCACCGCCGCCAGCGGCTGCGCGCCGCCCATGCCGCCGAGACCGCCGGTAAACAGCCACTTGCCGGCCAGATTGCCGGCGTAGTGCTGGCGGCCCATTTCCACGAAGGTTTCGTAGGTGCCCTGCACGATGCCTTGCGCGCCGATGTAGATCCAGCTGCCGGCGGTCATCTGGCCGTACATGGCCAGGCCCTTTTGATCGAGTTCGTTGAAGTGGTCCCAGTTGGCCCAGCGCGGCACCAGGTTGGAGTTGGCGATCAGCACGCGCGGCGCATCGGCATGGGTGCGGAACACGCCCACCGGTTTGCCGGACTGCACCAGCAAGGTTTGGTCCTCGTCCAGCCGCGTGAGCGCAGCGACGATGGCATCGAAGGATTCCCAGTCGCGCGCGGCGCGGCCGATACCGCCGTAGACCACCAGTTCCTGCGGGCGCTCGGCCACGTCCGGGTCCAGGTTGTTCATCAACATGCGCAGCGGCGCTTCGGTGAGCCAGCTCTTGGCGGTGAGCGTGGTGCCGGTGGCAGCGCGGATGACGCGGGTTGCATCGTGACGGGTCATGCCGGTTTCCTTGCAATCAGCGGTTGGCCGCAGGCGGCGCGGTGTCGGAAGAGGGCGCATTGGCGAAGTGCAGGCAGGCCTGCAGCACGTGGCGCAGTACCGCGCGCAGCACCACGGCATGTACCGGCTGCCACGGCGTTGGCCAGTTTTCGGGAGTGAGGCTGTCGGGCTCGCGCATGTAGCCGCGACAGGCCAGTTCCATCTGCAAGGTGTGCACGCCATGCGCGGGCTGCGCGTAGTGGCGGGTGATCCAGCCGCCCTTGAAGCGGCCGTTGCGCACCGTGCTGGAGCCGCTGCTGCGGCACAGGCGCTCCACCGCATCGACCAGGCGCCGGTCGCAGCTGCGGTCCTCGTTGCTGCCGATATTGAATTGCGGCAATTCGCCATCGAACAGATGCGGGATGAAGGAGCGGATCGAATGTGCGTCGTAGACCACGATCTTCGCGTGCTGCGCGCGCAGGCGCGTAATTTCCCCGGCAAGCGCGGCGTGGTACGGGTCGAACCAGCGCGTGCGACGCAACGCGATCTGCGCCTGATCCGGTGCCGCACCATCGGCATACAGCGGCTGATCGTCGAAGGTGGTGAGCGGGCACAGACCGGTGGTGTTCTGGCCCGGATACAGCGAGGCCCCGCTCGGGTCGCGATTGACGTCGATGACCGAGCGCGAGATGGCAGTCCGCAGCGTGGTGGCGCCCAGCGCCTGTGCGAAGTCGTAAAGATGGTGTACCCACCAATCGGTATCGCGGCGCGCCAGCCACGGCGACACGAACTGGTCGGCCACGTCTTCCGGTAACTCGGTGCCGGTATGCGGAAAACTGACGATCAACGGCGCGTCGCCGCGGTGCAGTTCCAGCCAGTCGGGCAGGGCGTTCATCGCTGCGCTCCATGCACGCGTGCAGCGTGCGTGCGGCATGCGTTGCGCAGCTGGGCGTTGCGGATGCCTCGCGTGCGCGGCACGGCGTCATCGCAAGTGCGTATGCTTGGAGAGATCGCGAAAGACTGCAGTTGCGGCCGCGTCGAGGCAGGTATCGACGCGCTGCACAAGCGCTGCCCACTCATATGTCCTGCTCCACACCCGGCAACGGGATCGCCACTGCCTGCGCCAGCGCGCCCGAGCGCACCAATGCGCTGGCAGCCAGCATGTCCGGATGAAAGTAGCGGTCGTCCTGCAGTGTCGGCACCTGCGCGCGCAACAGGGCACGCGCCGCTTCCAGCGCAGTGCTGGAGCGCAGTGGCGCATGGAAATCGCAGCCCTGCACGGCGGCCAGCAGCTCGATGCCGATGACGTTGGCGGCGTTCTCGGCCATCGCCAGCAAGCGGCGCGCACCGTGCGCAGCCATCGACACGTGATCTTCCTGATTGGCCGAAGTCGGAATCGAGTCGACACTGGCCGGATACGCGCGCTGCTTGTTTTCCGACACCAGCGCGGCGGCGGTCACCTGCGGAATCATGAAGCCGGAGTTCAGGCCCGGGCGCGGGGTGAGAAAGGCGGGCAGGCCGGACAGTGCCGGGTCGACCAGCATCGCGGTGCGGCGTTCGCTGATCGAGCCGATTTCGCAGACCGCCATCGCCAGCATGTCCGCGGCGAAGGCGACCGGCTCGGCGTGGAAGTTGCCGCCAGACAGCGCTTCACCGGTGTCGCTGAAGACCAGTGGGTTATCGGACACGCCATTGGCTTCGATCTGCAGGGTGCGCGCGGCCTGACGCATCACATCCAGCGCCGCCCCCATCACCTGCGGCTGGCAGCGCAGGCAGTACGGGTCCTGCACGCGCACATCGCCCAGCCGATGCGATTCGCGAATGGCCGAATCGGCCATCAGGGCGCGCAATGCCGCCGCGGTGGCGATCTGCCCGGGCTGCCCGCGCAAGGCATGAATGCGCGCATCGAAGGGCGTATCCGAGCCCTTGGCCGCTTCCACCGACAACGCGCCGGTGACCAGCGCGGCCTGCAGGACGGTTTCGATCTCGAACAGACCGGCCAGGGCGCAGGCGGTGGAAAACTGGGTGCCGTTGAGCAGGGCCAACCCTTCCTTTGCGCCCAGCACGCGCGGCTGCAGCTGCGCATGTGCAAGCGCGTCGGCAGCAGGCAGTCGCTGCGCGCCGACGAAGGCTTCGCCAACGCCGATCATCACCGCGGCCAGATGCGACAGCGGTGCCAGGTCGCCGGAAGCGCCCACCGAGCCCTGGCACGGCACCACCGGGGTGATGCCGGCGCGCAGCATCGCTTCCAGCAACGCCAGCGTGCCCGGCTGCACGCCGGACGCGCCCTGGGCCAGGCTGGTGAGCTTGAGCGCCATCATCAGCCGCACCACCGGTACCGGCGTGGGCTCGCCCACACCTGCCGCGTGCGAGAGCACGATATTGCGTTGCAGGGTCTGCAGATCCTCGGGCTCGATACGCACGCTGGCCAGCTTGCCGAAGCCGGTGTTGACGCCATACACCGGCTCGCCACGCGCCACGATGGCCTCCACCGTTTGCGCGCTGCGCAGCACCGCGGCAGCGCATGCATCGTCCAACGCGACGTCGGCACCGCGATACAGCGCACGCCATTGCGCCAGCGTGACCCGGCCGGGTTGCAAGACAACAGAAACACTCATGACGACTCCGGATTCAGCACAGATGCCCGCGCCAGACGCGGGCATGAAGAGGATTGAAGCCCATGCGGTAGACCAGGTCGGCCGGCGCATCGATGTTCCAGATCGCCAGGTCGCAGTCCATGCCGGCGCGCAACTGGCCCAGGCGCTCGCTGCGGCCAAGCGCCCGCGCAGCCTCGCGGGTGAACCCGGCGATGCATTCGTCCACGGTCATGCGGAACAACGTCGCCGCCATGTTCATCGCCAGCAGCGGGCTGGTCAGCGGCGAGGTGCCCGGGTTGCAATCGGTGGCCAACGCCAGCGGCACGCCGGCCGTGCGCAGCGCGGCAATCGGTGGCAGTTGGGTATCGCGGGTGAAGTAGAACGCGCCTGGCAGCAGCACTGCCACGGTGCCGGCAGCGGCCATCGCCGCAATGCCCGCCTGGTCCAGGTACTCGATGTGATCGGCCGACAACGCGCCGTAGCGTGCGGCCAGTTCGGCGCCGTGCTGGTTGCTCAATTGTTCGGCGTGGATCTTGATGCGCAAACCATGCGCTTGCGCCGCAACGAAGACTTGTTCGGCCTGCGCCTGCGAGAACGCCAGATGCTCGCAGAACACGTCCACCGCCTCGGCAAGTCCTTGCGTGGCGATCGCCGGAATCATCTGCGTGCAGACCTGGTCGATGTAGTGCTGCGCCTGCCCGCCAGGCGGCACGGCATGCGCGCCCAGGAAGGTCGGCACCACTTCCACCTTGCGCAGCGCGGCGAGTTGGCGCGCCACGCGCAGCTGCTTGATTTCATCGTCCAGGGTGAGCCCGTAGCCGGATTTGATTTCCAGCGTGGTGACGCCTTCGCCAAGCATCGCATCCAGGCGCGGCAGGCTGGCGGCCAGCAACGCCGCATCGTCGGCGGCGCGGGTGGCGCGCACCGTCGCCACGATGCCGCCGCCGGCTGCGGCGATGTCGGCATAGCTGGCGCCGCGCAGGCGTTGCTCGAATTCATTGGCACGATTGCCGGCGTACACCAGGTGCGTGTGGCAATCGATCAGGCCGGGGCTGATCCAGCGGCGCCGGCAGTCGTGCGCACTGTCGGGCTGCAGCGCTGGGGCCTGTGCGGCCGCGCCGGCGTAGACGATATGGCCGTGCCGGCAGGCGACGATGCCATCGTCCACGATGCCCAGGCCGCCATCGGCCGCATCCAGGGTCATCAGTTGCGCGTTGTGCCACAGAACGTCGCAATGCATGGCGCAGGCTCGTGGTGTCTGATATGTATATACAATAAGTTCGGCGATCGAGGGTGTCCAGTGGCAGACCAACAGACGCAGGTGTTCTGGGCAGCCCGGGCATTGTTGCCCGACGGCTGGGCGAGCAAGGTGCGGGTCGCGGCAGAGCAGGGCCGCATCGTTTCGGTGGAGGCCAATGCGGCTGCTGCGATTACCGACACGCGCTGCGACGTGCTGTTGCCTGGCTTGGGGAATCTGCACAGCCATGCCTTCCAGCGCGGCATGGCGGGGTTGACCGAAGTCGGCGGGCGCAGCGGCGACAGCTTCTGGAGCTGGCGCGAGCTGATGTACCGCTTCGTCGACCGGCTCGACCCGGACAGCCTGCAGGCAATCGCCGAGCAGGCATATGTTGAAATGCTCGAAAGCGGCTTCACCCGGGTCGGCGAATTCCATTACCTGCATCACGCGGCCAGCGGTGCGCCGTATGCGCAGCCCGGCGAAATGTCCGAGCGCATTGCCGCCGCTGCCGCCAACACCGGCATCGGGCTCAGCCTGTTGCCGGTGTTCTATGCGCACTCGGATTTCGGTGGTGCCACCCCCAGCCCGGCGCAACGCCGTCTGATTCACGACATTGACGGCTTCGCGCGCTTGCTGGACGACTGCAGACACAGCCTGAAAGCGCTGCCGGACGCGGTACTCGGGCTGGCGCCGCACAGCCTGCGCGCGGTCACTCCGCAGCAACTGGCAGCGCTGGTGCCGCTTACCGATGGCCCCATCCACATCCATATCGCCGAGCAGCAGCGTGAAGTGGATGCCTGCCTGGCCTGGTCCAAGCAGCGCCCGGTGCAGTGGCTGCTGGCCAACGCGCCGGTGGATGCGCGCTGGTGCCTGGTACACGCCACGCACGTGGATGCACACGAACTGCAGGCAATTGTCGCCAGCGGCGCGGTCGTCGGTCTGTGCCCGATCACCGAGGCGAATCTGGGCGATGGCGTGTTCCCGATGCAGGCCTTCGCTGCTGCGGGCGGGCGTTTCGGCGTGGGCTCGGATTCGAATGTGCTGATCGATGCAGCCGAAGAACTGCGCCTGCTCGAATACGGCCAGCGCCTGACGCTGCAGGCACGCAATGTCGTGGCGCAGGGGCCGGTGTCGAGCGGACGCTGGCTCTACGATCAGGCCGGCATGGGTGCCGCGCAGGCGCTGGGCCTCGCGCAGACCGGCATCCTTGCCGGAGCAGCAGCCGATCTGATCGAACTGGACACCGCGCATCCGGCCCTGCTGGCGCGCAGCGACGACGCCTTGCTGGACAGCTGGCTGTTCGCCGCGCGTGGCACCGCGGTGCGCAACGTCTGGCGCGGCGGGCGCTGGGTGGTGCGCGAGGGGCAGCATGTCGACCGCGCCCGTATCGCCACACGGTTTGCCGCGGTGTTGCGCAGCCTGCTGGGCCAGTGACATTCCTCATCGCACGGTGGCGGGAGCGGTCAGGTGGCTGCCCAACGGCGCGCAGGAGTCGTGGTGTACGCTTTGCACCTGCCGATGACGGGCCCCGGCCGCAACCGCCAGTGGCTGCGCCTGCACCGCTCCAAGCGGATGCGCGCGCAGTGGAGCCACCGCAGACGCAGCTGCGTCGCCGGAGCAGGTGCACGCAGTGCGCTCGTCCATGCAGCGTGCATGGTGCATGCCGCAACCTGCAGCTGGCGCACGCTGCCGACCATGCGGCATGCCGATTGAATAGCCGCTCTTTTCGGAGACCCGCGCTTTGACCGCCACCACCACCATCGTGCCTGGCACCTTGCATCAGCGCATCCGCCAGGATCTGGAACAACGCATCCATAGCGGCGACTGGCCGCCCGGGCACCGCGTGCCGCCCGAGCACGAGTTGATGGCGCAGTACGGTTGCTCGCGCATGACGGTGAACAAGGTGCTCGGCTTGCTGGCCGATGCCGGCATGATCGAACGCCGCCGCCGTACTGGTTCGTTCGTGGCACGGCAGCACCCGCATCTGGAACAGGTGGCGCTCTCGATCCCGGACATCGAAGTGGAAATGACCACGCGCGGCCATGCGTACCGGTTCTCTTTGTTGTCGCGGCAGCTGCGCAACGTGCGGCAGCGCGTGCCGCAGGAACGTGTGCTGGGCAGCACCGGCAAGGTGCTGGAATTGCAGAGCGTGCACCTGGCCGACGGCCGCCCGTTTGCGCTGGAGCACCGCGTGATCGACATCAACACCGTGCCCGACGCATTGGACCAGCCGTTCACGGAGGTGGCGCCGGGCAGCTGGTTATTGCGCAACGTGCCATGGACGCGCGCCGAACACCGCATCAGCGCTGCCAGTGCCGACGCCGCGCAGGCCGAGCAGCTCCAGGCGGACGACGGCGCGGCCTGCCTGGTGATCGACCGCCACACCTGGCGCGGCGAGCTGCCGGTCACCTACGTGCGCCAGATGTTTCTAGGCGGTTCGTACGATCTGGTGGCACGGTTCGCGCCGGGACTGCGCTGAGATGATGTCGGCAGGCGACGGGCGCGGTACCGCAGCGCTCAAGTCGCCAGGGGCTCGCTGAACGGTACCGGCCGTGTTGCAGTCGCTGCACGCCGGGATGCAGGCGACTGCGTGTTCACGATCAGGTGCCCGGCTGGGCAGGCAGGCGACGCGGCACGACGACAGCAGCCAACGCCCCAGTATCAAATCGTGCTGCACTGACGCCAGCGCACCGGCTCGGCGGTGCCCGGGCGCGGGTTGAGCTGCACGCGCACCGTGCGCAGGTACGGGTAGCGTTGCAGCTCTCGGCAAATCAGCGGCCATGCCGCGCTGTCTTCCACCGTCCGATCCACTACCAGGGTTGCCTGGGTCAGCCAGATGCCACGCACCAGCCCCGGTGTCTGCGCCAACGCCTTGGAAACCTCGCGCTGATAGCCCTGGATGGTGGCTGCATCCGGTTCTGCGCCGGCTGCCGGCGCGGCCGGGGCCACTGCAGTAGGTGACGGGCCCGGCTGGGCGGTACTGGCGGAGGGCGTGGGCGGTGCGACCACGCGGGCCGGTGCGGGAATCGGTGCAGACGCCGCAGCGGGCGGTGTGGCCGGCGTCGGAGCCGGCGGGCGCAGCGCCAGCACCGCCATGACGGCCAGCGTCGCCAGCGCGGCGCCGGCGATGATGCTATGGCGGATCGCGCGGCGGCGCGCCGCACCAACCACGCCGGCTTCCACATCGCCAGGCAGATAGGGTTTGAGCAGCGGCCACAGACGCACACCGTCCAGCACTTCGATCGATTGTTTCTCCGCGGCGGCGATACCTTCGCGCTCCATGCGGCCTTCGGTCACCATCACGCCGCCGTTTGCACCAGCCAGCCGTGCCATCGCGCCCAGCTCGTTCACCGCCGCCACGCCGATGCGATAACCGCGCCCGTGCTTGCAGGCCACCAACCGAGTGCCATGCTCGGTCTGCATCATGAAGTCGGCGGTGGGCAGGCCATCCTGCGGCAGCTGGGTGGGCTGCCATCCGCGTTGATCCTGCAGGACGCGCAGCACCACGGCTGAAAAATCGCGCCAGTGCATGATGGCCAGCGCACGGACGCCTTCATGCACTTCATTGGCGCGTCGTCGTACCAGCCACAGGTAGGCAGACACCGCCAGCCAGAGCAGCAGTGCGGCCAAGGGCGCCAGAATCCAGGAAGGCATGAGCATCAAGCAATGGCGCGTATAACGAATCGTGCGTGTAGAAGAATCCTTCGCGAAAGATTCGTCAATGGATCGTGCGCGGTGATATCGCGAGCCGTGATCCAGATAGCGAAAGACCCGCCAGTCCGAAGCCGTGAGGGGAGGGGAGCAAACGGACTTCGTAACGCAGGACTGGCGGGTCGTTCCCGATTGTCCAAAAAATCATGTTGCTTTGCAACATCGGGCCGGAAGAGCTGCGTTTTGGCGCTAAGCCACTGATTCAAAAAGGCTGCGCAGAGCCAAATCGCACGTCAGCGACGCTGCATCCTCACGCCGGTCCATCGCCAACGCGCGGCTGCGGATTAGCCAATACACCACCCACGGTAAGTTGCACGCATCGGCGCGGGTAGCACCAGCCGATGAAACCGCTCGAGGTGGCTGGGGCGCCGCGCTTGGCCGGCGTGCAGAAAACGTGGTGCGCAGCTGCACCTCGGCGATGACTCCCTTCACCATCTCGGGCAACAGCCGCGCCGTCTCATGACAGCGCGGCTGCTTTCACTGTTGCGCTCATTCCGGGTCGAACGCACCGGGGTTGCTGGACGACGATGCCGCCCCGGCACCCGCGCCGCCGGCAGCGGTCGTCTCGCTGGCCGCCTGCGCCGCCTGGTTGGCGGTACGGTTGGCACGCTTGGTGGCCGCGGTATTTGCGCGGACCTGGGCCTTCAGCGATTCGACCTCGCGCCGCAGGTTTTCCAATTCTTCCTGCTCGGGAATGTTGAGCGTGCGCAGCACGCCCTTCACGCGTTCGTCGAAGGCCTTGCCCAGCTTGTCCCAGCCGCGCACCGCGGTATCGCGTGCCTGCTCGAACTGGGTTTCCACCTCTTCGCGCAATTCGTCGACGCTCTCGGCCGCCCTGCGCTGGCCGGTGCGCTCATAGGCGGCGCCCTCGCGCACCAGCGAATCGAACAATTTGCTGCCTTCGTTCTGCACGCGCCCGAGCGCGCCCAGGCCGGCAAGCCATACGGTCTGAGCCGATTCGCCAAGCCGGCGCGAAATCTGTTCCGCCTGCGCCTGGAAGCCCTGGGCCGCGTTACCGCGGTTACCGTTCTGATCGTATCCGGTCGTCATGCGATGCTCCTGTAGGTTGCCAACGTGACATTGCGTTCACCCTAGTGCCGACCCTGCATCGGGCAGGTGAAGCACTGCCCGATCAGGCGTGCCGAAAGCATCTACCCGCAAGCGCCCGAGCAGGTGACTTGACGCTGAAGCAGCGCAGCGCCAATCGCGCGATCAGGCCAGTTTTTCGGCCAGCAAGCGCCGGATTTCCGATTCCACCATCGGCTGCACCGCCGACAGCAAAAAGCCGAGTTCGGCGGTGACGTGCACTTGTTGCGGCAACAGCGCGATTGCTCCGTCCACGCCGGCACGTGCGATGCGCAAGGTGTCGCCTTCCCAATGCGAAGCGACGCCGTAGCGATCGGTCAGCTTGCGCGCCGCCTCGTCGATGGCCGCGCGGGCCTGGGCCGGCGTCAAGGAATGGTCGTGGCGGATATCGATGCTGGACATGGGTGCGATGGGTCATGCGAAAAGTGAGGGCGCATTGTGCGCATGCCAGGCCCCAGCTCCAAGTGCGGCCGTATGTGGCCTTGCTGTCCGTGTCGCAAACACAGGTCTGCAAGCTGCGCTGCCGCCTGCTCAGCCGACGGCAGCGCGATCCTGGCGCGCCCGCGCCAGCGATCCAGCACGGCTCCGATCACCACCGATGGCCGCGCATGGGGGCAAACCTGCTAGGCTGCGGCGGGTGCGCGACCTGCAAGTTCATTTCACCCACCGGCAGCAGCCGGATCATTCCCTCAAGCCCGGCGTCCACCGGATCGTCCGTCATGCCTCCGGCAGCGTGCGGGTGGTCGGCGATGCGCAGGGCGCGTTGCTGTTGGCGCAGTTCTGCCTGGACCAACGCGGCCTGTGGCTGCAGGTAGCCAGCGGCATTCGCGGTATCCACGTCAATGGGCGCCCGGTGCGTCGCATGGCGCTGCTACGGGCGGGCGATGCGATCTATGCCGATGGCGTGGAAATGCTGCTGCGCAGTGCCCCGTCCAGTGCGCCGGCCAACGATATCCACGACGACACGGCCAACCTCGGCGAGGTCTGCCTGTTGTTGCGCGGCATCGGCGGGCGCCATCATGGTCGCAGTTTCACCCTGGATCGCGCGCGTCTGGTCGGCAGCGATGCTGCCGCCGATATCGTCATCGACGACCCGGCATTTGCGGCGCAGCACGCCCGTCTGGAACGACACGGCGACCGTGTGCTGATCCGCGATCTGGGTTCGGAAGAGGGGAGCTGGATCAATGGCGTCCAGGTGCGCGACGGCTGGCTGCAGGCTGGCGACCAGGTCGTCTTCGATGCGCGCCACCGTTTCGTGGTGGAGGTGCCGCGGACGCACCACGGCACCACCTGGGATCTGCCCGATACCGAACCCCCGCCGCCGCCGCGTGCGGTTGCAGAGCCGACGCGCGCACCGGTGAAGGTGGCCCGCTGGCCCTGGTTGCTGCTCAGCGCGGTGTTGCTGGCGGCGGCGTTGAGCGCCTTGCTATGGTTCGGCGCGCGCTGAGTTTTTTCCAGACGCGCCAGCTCAGCAATACCGCAAGAATGCCGGCGTACAGGGCCGGCTCGCGGATATCGGATTTCACCAGCCACCAGAAATGCAGCACCGCCAGCAGGCCGATCGGGTAGATCAGCGTGTGCAGGCGGCCCCAGTTGCGCTTGAGCCGACGCATCCACCCCTGGGTGGAGGTGATCGCCAGCGGCATCAGCAACAACCACGCCGCAAACCCCACCGTGATGTACGGGCGTTTGAGGATCTCCTCGAAAATCTGCGTCCAGAAGCCGCGCAGGTCCAGCGTGAGGTAGGCCGCCAGATGCACGCTGGCGTAGAAGAACGCGTACAGGCCCAGCATGCGGCGGAAGCGGATCACCACGGCCTGCCCGGTGAGTTGGCGCAACGGCGTGATCGCCAGGGTGATCAGCAAGAAACGCAGCGCCCACAGCCCGGTGCGGTGTTCGATCTCGGCCACCGGGTCGGCGCCCAGCGCGTCGCTGCCGCCTTGCCACACCTGCCAGAATTGCCAGCCGAGCAGGGCGATCGGCGCCAGCGCCGCGGCATGCACCAGCGTCTTGGCAGCGATCACGGAAGTGGATGTCTTGGCCATGCGATCTCGAAGAAGGAAACGATGCTAAAGCGTAGGAGCGCACCCGGGCGCGACTGGCTTTGGTGGTCATGCCCGTCGCGCCCGGGTGCGCTCCTACGCCGGGTCGATGCCAGATTGTGTGTTGCCTAGAACCACTTCTTCAGATCCATGCCTGCATACAGCGAAGCGACCTGATCGGCATATCCGTTGAAGGGCTTTGTGGCGATGCGCTCGGCAAACAGCTTGCTGGCGGTGCCGGCGATGCGGCGTTCGGTCTTCTGGCTCCAGCGCGGGTGATCCACTGCCGGATTGACGTTGGAAAAGAAGCCGTATTCGGACGGCTGCAGATCGTGCCAGGCGGTCTCGGGCATCTTTTCGACGAAACGGATTTCCACGATCGATTTGATGCTCTTGAAGCCGTACTTCCACGGCACCACCAGGCGCAACGGCGCGCCGTTCTGCTGCGGCAGCGGCTTGCCGTACAGGCCGGTGGCCAGCAGGGTCAGCGGATGCATCGCCTCGTCGATGCGCAAGCCTTCGCGGTACGGCCAGTTGATCGAGCGGTAGCGTACGCCCGGCATCTGCTGCGGGTCGGCCAGGGTGGTGAATGCCACGTACTTGGCCTTGGAGGTCGGCGCGAAGCGCTTGAGTACCTCGCCCAGCGGCACGCCCGTCCACGGGATCACCATCGACCAGCCTTCCACGCAGCGCAGCCGGTAGATGCGTTCTTCCGGCGCGATGCCCTTGAGCAGCTCATCCAGCGACAGGCTGCCGGGCTTCTCGCATTCACCGCCTACCTTCACCGTCCAAGGCGACAGCTTCAGGGTCTTGGCCGCCTTGGACGGATCGGTCTTGTCGGTCCCGAACTCGTAGAAGTTGTTGTAGCTGGTGACGTCTTCCAGCCGGGTCAGTTCCTCGGCCGTGCGAAATCCGCTGCGCGCCTGCGCCGGCGTCACCACGGTCTTGGGAGGCGGGGGCGGGTCGGCTTCGGCACATCCGGCCACGCCCAGCGCGGGGGTCAACGCAAATAACTGCAGCAGCCGGCGGCGGTCGCGGTAAACGGCCTCATCGGTGATCTCGCTGGACGGCAAGTTGAAAGCATCGCGAAACGACATGGCAGGCTCCGGCAGTGGCTGCAGCGTGAGAGTAACGAACCAAGACAAAAGTTCGCCTGGGCACCTGTCTACGTTACGTCAGGCTCAGTCAAAAGGATGCAGCTGCAACTTTTTTGTCCGCTGCCAAGCCCGATGCGCTGCGGCATACTAGAAGGCTAGCTCGACCAAGGTGTGCCATGACACGCGCGTTCAATTTCAGTGCCGGCCCTGCGACATTGCCGGAATCGGTCCTGCGGCAGGCGCAGGCAGAGATGGTCGAGTGGAACGGCGTCGGCGCCTCGATCGTGGAAATCAGCCACCGCAGCGCCGATTTCATGGCGGTGGCGGCTGCCGCCGAAGCCGATCTGCGCAGTTTGTTGTCGATTCCCGACGACTATGCGGTGCTGTTCACCGCCGGTGGCGCCACCACCATCCAGGCGCTGCTGCCGCTGAATTTTGCCGCGCCCGGCCAGGCGGCCGACTACGTGATCACCGGGCATTGGGGCAAGACCGCGATCAAGCAGGCGGCCACGTCTGTGGATGCGCGCATCGCCGCCGACGCGCAGGCCGATGGCTTTGTCGACATTCCCCCGGCGGCCAGCTGGACCTTGTCGCCGCATTCGGCCTACGTGCACATCACCGCCAACGAAACCATCCATGGCGTCGAATTTCGCGACACGCCGGACGTGGGCACGTTGCCGTTGTTTGCCGACTTCAGTTCGTCGATCGCCTCCGAGCCGCTGGATATCTCGCGCTACGGCCTGATCTACGCCGGCGCACAGAAGAATCTTGGCCCGGTGGGCATTTCGGTGGTGATCGTGCGGCGCGATCTGCTGGAGCGCGCCGGGCAACCGCGTGCGGACATCTTCAATTACGCCTCGCATGCCGCGCGCGATTCGATGCTCAACACGCCGCCGACCTGGAACTGGTACGTGCTCGGGCTGACCGTCAAGTGGATGCTGGAACAGGGCGGAGTGCAGGAGTTCGCGCGCCGCAATGCCGAGAAGGCCGCGCTGGTGTATGGCGCCATCGATGGCTCTGGCGGCTTCTATCGCAACCTGATCAAACCGGCAGTGCGTTCGCGCATGAACATCCCGTTCTTTCTGCCGGACGAGCAGCTGGATGCGCTGTTCGTCAGCGAATCCAAGGCAGCCGGGCTGCTCGCGTTGAAGGGGCACAAGGCAGTCGGTGGCATTCGGGCGTCGCTGTACAACGCGATGCCGGTGGCCGGCGCGCAAGCGCTGGCCGCGTTCATGCACGACTTCCAGCAGCGTCACGGCTGAGTCTTCATCTACCCGCGGCGTCTGCCGCGCAGGCGCATGCGCTGACAGCGCACATGCGCCGCCATTTTTTAGGAATGCCCAGCGATGGCCCCCAAGTCCGACAAGTCCACGGCCGCCACAGGCGGCAAGAAAAAGCCGACCAAGACATCGGTGCGTGCTTCAGACAGCAAACCTGCAAACACGCCGGCTGAAAAGGCCGCGATCAAGACCGCCGCGCCGGTGCTGGCCGATGTGCGTGCCAAGATCGACGAGATCGACCGCAACATCCAGGCGCTGATTGCCGAGCGCGCCAACTTCGCGCATCAGGTCGGCAAGGCCAAGGGCAAGCTTGCGGCGGCGGTGGATTACTATCGCCCCGAGCGCGAGGCGCAGGTGCTTCGCATGGTGGTGGACCGCAACGAAGGCCCGCTCAGCGACGAAGTGCTGGTGCACGTCTACCGCGAAATCATGTCGGCGTGCCTGGCCCAGCAGGAGCCGCTGAAGATCGGTTACCTCGGCCCGGAAGGCACCTTCAGCCAGCAGGCGGTACTCAAGCATTTCGGCCGCTCGGCGGTGGGGTTGCCGATGGCGACCATCGAAGAAGTGTTCCAGGAAGTGGAAGCCGGCAACGCCGATTTCGGCGTGGTGCCGGTGGAAAATTCGGGGCAGGGCACCATCCAGGTCACCCTGGACATGTTCCTGACCTCCAACCTGAAAATCTGCGGCGAAGTCGAGCTGCGCGTGCATCAGTACCTGCTTTCGCGCAACGGCCGGCTGGAAGATATCGAACGCATCTACGCGCATTCGCAATCGTTCGCGCAGACTGCAGGTTGGTTGCGCTCGCATCTGCCCAAGGTGGAAAAGATCGCGGTGTCCAGCAACGCCGAAGGCGCACGCCGCGCACGCAATGCTGAAGATGCCGCGGCCATCGGCGGCGAAAGCGCAGCCCACGTGTATGGCTTGAAGAAGGTCATCATGAAGTCGATCGAGGACGACGACGACAACACCACGCGCTTTTTGGTGATCGGGCGGCAGATCTTTCCTTCGTCCGGGCACGACCGCACGTCGGTGCTGGTGTTCATCCACGACAAGCCAGGTGCGTTGTTCGACGTGCTGAGCCCGTTCGCACGCCACGGCATCAGCATGAATCGCATCGAATCGCGGCCCTCGCATCAGGCCAAGTGGGAATACGGCTTCTTCATCGATCTGATCGGTCATGTCGAAGACGATGCGATGAAGCAGGCGCTGGCCGAACTGAAAGCGCACTCGGCACAGATCAAGGTGCTGGGTTCGTATCCGGTGGCCATTCCCTGAGCATCGAAGCTCGATACGACAATCCATGCCGGAGCGCCGCGACCTTGTATCGACGGCAGCGCCACAACCTTCTTCAAAGCGCATCGTCAGCATTGGCGATGCCGCAGCCATCGGATCACATGCATGAGCAGCAGCACGCACCACTGGATTGCCCGTCGCGGCACCGCACTGCAGGGCAGCCTGGCCATTCCTGGCGATAAATCGGTTTCGCACCGCGCGGTCATGTTCGCCGCGCTCGCCGACGGCGTTTCGCAGATCGATGGGTTTCTCGAAGGCGAAGACACGCGTTCTACCGCTGCCATTTTCGCCAAGCTGGGCGTGCGCATCGAAACGCCGTCGGCGTCGCAGCGCATCGTGCACGGTGTGGGTGTGGATGGTCTGCAGCCGCCGACCGAGGCGCTGGATTGCGGCAATGCCGGCACCGGGATGCGTCTGCTGGCCGGCCTGTTGGCGGCGCAGCGCTTCGACAGCGTGCTGGTGGGAGACGAGTCGTTATCCAAGCGGCCGATGCGGCGCGTGACCGGCCCGCTGGCGCAGATGGGCGCGCGGATCGAAACGCAGGACGATGGCACGCCGCCACTGCACGTGCACGGTGGGCAGGCACTGCACGGCATCGATTTCGTCTCGCCGGTTGCCAGCGCGCAGGTCAAGTCAGCGGTGCTGCTGGCCGGTCTCTATGCGCAGGGCGAGACCTCGGTGACCGAGCCGCATCCCACCCGCGACTACACCGAGCGCATGCTGTCGGCATTCGGCGTGGAGATCGATTTTTCGCCTGGTAAGGCCCGTCTGCGCGGTGGGCAGCGTCTGCGCGCGACCGATATCGCGGTACCTGCGGATTTTTCGTCGGCTGCGTTCTTCATCGTCGCTGCCAGCATCGTTCCCGGCTCGGAGGTGGTGCTGCGCGCGGTCGGATTGAATCCACGCCGCACCGGGCTGCTGGCCGCGTTGCGCCTGATGGGCGCGGAGATTAGCGAAGAAAACCACGCTGAACACGGCGGCGAGCCAGTCGCCGATCTGCGCGTGCGTTACGCGCCATTGCGCGGTGCGCAGATCCCAGAAGCGCTGGTGCCGGACATGATCGACGAGTTCCCGGCCTTGTTCGTGGCCGCGGCTGCCGCAAGCGGGCAGACCGTGGTGACCGGCGCCGCCGAACTGCGGGTCAAGGAGTCCGATCGCCTGGCGGCGATGGCCACCGGCCTGCGCACGCTTGGCGTGCAGGTCGACGAAACACCGGATGGCGCCACCATCCACGGGGGCAGCATCGGCAGCGGCGTGATCGAAAGTCACGGCGACCATCGCATTGCCATGGCGTTCGCCATCGCCGGCCAGCTGTCCACCGGTCAGGTGCAGGTAAACGATGTGGCGAATGTGGCGACCTCGTTCCCGGGGTTCGACACGCTGGCGCAGGGCGCCGGATTCGGGCTGGAAACCGCCGGGCGTCGGTGACGCGTTTTACGTTGCCGGATGGCCTGGATCTCGCCGGGTCCGGAAAGACCATGCCTGTTTGCGAGTCAGGAGCCGGACGACGCGCCGCGACATCGCGAGCGTTGCCGTCCGTCAAGCGCCGCAGCGCTGAGCAAATCCTCAACGCTGCGCGGTGAACTCCACCGGCACCTGCACGCTGCTCACCACCGCATGGCCGTCGCGCGTGGCGGGCTCGAAGCGCCACCGACGCAAGCTCTCCATCACCGCTGCATCCAGCCGCGGGTCGTCACTTCCGCTCCGGTCGACGATGGTGACATCGCTCACCCGGCCCTGCACATCCAGCTGCAAACGTGCGGTGCGGCTGCCCTGGATGCCGGCACGCGCCACGGCGGCCGGGTAGCTCGGCATGGCATTGCCCGGCAGCGGCTTGGCTTCCACGCTGCTGACCGCTGGGCGAGCAGGCTGGTGCGCCACCATCGTCATCGCACGCGGGCCATCGGTCGTCGGCAGGATCTGCCGACTCGCTGCCGGCAGCGGCCGCGTATCGGTCGCCAGTGACTCGTCGCTGTGGCGTGCCCACCACCAGCTGGGTACCACGATGAGCAACGCCACCAGCGTTGCCCACATCCAGGGCGAAGCGCCGTCGCTCGCTGCATTCTGCTGCCGCTCCATCGAGCGCCTGCCGTGCTGCGGCAGCGACGACGGGTGAGCGGATGAAGGATTTGAAGTGACGGACATGGCCGACCTCCTGGCGCATCTGAGGATGACGAGACCAGTCTGGTTGGCGCTACCTGAGGGGCAGCTAAGGCGGACGGCGAATGAAGCGCTCGAGCTTGCTGAAAGTTCAGCTTAGTCAAGCTGACATTGCGGCCCGGTTAAAACTGCATGCTGTTTGTGGCTGCGTGGCGTCAGCCAAGGCCTGCCACCTCGCACCCGGACGCCGGCAAGGCAGTGACAAGCAACACGCGCGAAGGGTTAGCTGTACTTACTGCGCAGGCTTGAACTCGAACGGGATGTCCATGCTGCCGGCCACCGGCTGGCCATTGCGCTGCGCCGGGTGGAAGCGCCAGTGCCGCACCGCTTCCATGGCCGCACGGTCCAGGTCGCGCGAGGCGCTGCGCTGCACCAGGGTCACGCCACCGGGATTGCCGGCGGCATCCACGTCGACCCGCACCACCACATCGCCAGCATCGCCGCGACGCAGCGCAGCCGACGGATAGCGTGGCGGCGGCATTTGGCCCTGGATCGGTACCGGGCGATCGCCGCCGGCGACCGGTGCGTTGACCGGCGCGGCGCTGCCAGCGGCACCTGGCGCGCCGGGTGCCGCATTTTCCGGCAGCGGCGTCGGCGCGGGCGGGGCGGGGGGCGCGGTGTCCACCAGGGTGGGGGTTTCGGCCGGCGGTTTGGCCTGCGGCATGTCGCTTGCGCCGTCCTGGGCCGGCAACGGTGCCGGCAGCGGCGCAATGGTGTCGTCGGTCTGCGTGCCTGTGGTCGGCTGCGCTGGCGAGGCCTTGTAGAAGTCGTCCTTGCGGCCGGTGGCCCAGACCAACAAGAACAACAGCAGGCCGGCAGCGAAGGCGATGCCGGCGATTTTCAGCGTGTGGCGGGGCAGACGCAGAACGATGTGGCGATCGGACGCAGGACGGGGCGCGGGCATAGGGCTCACCTGAAGAATCGTCGCAATTCTGGCATAGCCGTAGTGAATCGATCGCAGCAGGTGCCGGAACAGGCGATAATCTCGCGCTATTCCACTGACGCACCTATTCCGATGCTAGATCCGGCCCTGCTTCGCCAACACCCCGCCGACCTTGCCGAGCGCCTGCGCAGCACGCGCAGTTTCGCCCTGGACACTGCGGAACTGGAGTCGCTGGAGAGCGAGCGCAAGCGTATCCAGGTGCGCACGCAGGAACTGCAGAGTCAGCGCAATTCCAAATCCAAGGCGATCGGGCAGGCCAAGGCCAAGGGCGAAGATGTGGCCGCGCTGATGGCCGAAGTGGCCGGGTTCGGCGATGAACTCAAGGCGTCCGAAGAGGCGCTGGATGCGATTCGCGCCAAGCTCGAGGGTATCGCGCTTGGCCTGCCCAACCTGCCGGCCGAGGATGTGCCGCTTGGCAAGGACGAAAGCGAGAACGTGGAGCAATCGCGTTGGGGCACGCCGCGTCAATTCGATTTCGCCGTCAAGGACCATGTGGAACTCGGCGCGCCCCACGGCTGGCTGGATGGCGAAACGGCAGCCAAATTGTCGGGCGCGCGGTTCACCGTGCTGCGTGGTCCGGTCGCGCGTCTGCACCGTGCCTTGGCGCAATTCATGCTGGACCTGCATGTGGGCGAGCACGGTTACGAAGAAACCAACGTGCCGCTGCTGGTCAATGCCGATTCGATGCGCGGCACCGGTCAGCTGCCGAAATTCGAAGACGATTTGTTCCAGACCGAAGTGGGCGAGTCGCGCCGTTACCTGATCCCCACCTCCGAAGTGCCGCTGACCAATATCGTGCGCGATGAGATCATCGACGCCGAGCGTCTGCCACTGCGCATGACCGCGCATTCGATGTGTTTCCGCGCCGAAGCCGGCAGTGGTGGCCGCGATACGCGCGGCATGATCCGCCAGCACCAATTCGAAAAGGTGGAGCTGGTGACCGCCTGCGCGCCGGAAGACAGTGATGCCGAGCATCAGCGCATGACGCGCTGCGCCGAAGTGGTGCTGGAACAACTCGGCCTGCCGTATCGCAAGGTGCTGCTGTGCACCGGCGACATGGGGTTTTCCGCGATCAAGACCTACGATCTTGAGGTATGGCTGCCTTCGCAGAACACCTATCGCGAAATTTCGTCCTGTTCCAATTGCGGCGATTTCCAGGCGCGGCGCATGCAGGCGCGCTGGCGCAACCCGGTCAGCGGCAAGCCGGAGTTGCTGCACACGCTCAACGGATCCGGCACTGCCGTGGGCCGCGCGATGATCGCGGTGATGGAAAATTACCAGAACGCCGATGGCTCGATCGATGTGCCGCAGGTGCTGCGTCCGTACATGGGCGGGCTCGAGCGGATCGGCTGAGTGCAGGTAACAGGAGGACGGCGCTCATCACGACGCGGCGCGGGCGGCGTTCGGTGCGCATATCGCTTCGTGCGCTGCGGTTGCCCGGTTAGATCGACACTTGTCAGACGCGTGCTCGCTACGCTTGGCAGCTTCCACACATGCGAGTGTCGAATGGAGTCTGCGATGTCTGGCGCACATGGTGCGAGGGCGTTTGAGCGCGAGCTTCTTTGCTATTGGAAATCGACACAAGAAAACGGGACCAGCGGTGGTCCCGTTTTTCGCTATGGCAACTCGCAGTCATGACGACCTTTCAACGCGTCAACCCGTCACGCCGCAGGCTTACGCGCTCACAGCAGCCTCTTCTTCCTCACCCAGCCCGGCCAGCGCCGAGGCCAGCGCATCGGCGCGATGCTGCGGCGAATACGCCACGCCCTCTGCGCGCACGAAGCTGATGTCGTCGATGCCCAGGAAGCCCAACACCTGGCGCAGATACGGCTCCTGAAAATCGTTCGTCGGATCGGCATACAGGCCACCACGCGCGCTGGCGATGATGACGCGCTTGCCGCCGGCCAGGCCTTCCGGACCATTGGCGGTGTACTGGAAGGTGCGCCCGGCAACTGCAATGCGATCGATCCAGGCCTTGAGCGTGGAGGGGATGGCGAAGTTGTACATCGGTGCGCCAATCACGATGACATCGGCCTGCAGGAACTGCTGCATCACCGCTTCGGCGGCCGCGGCCTCTGCCGGATCGGTCTGCGCCAGCGTCTGCGCGGTCAGATGCGGAATCGGGTCGCGGTCGAGGTCGCGATACGACACGTCCACCTCGGGATGGCGCCGGCGCTGCTGCTCCACGACGGCGGCGCTGAGCACGCGCGTGACGGAGTTGGCGCCCAGCGCGCTGGAATCGAGGTGAAGCAGTTTCATGACGATGACCTGTGGCAAGCGGCAGCGCCGCGGAGGTGTGCAGCCTAGGTCGTTGCTCTGTTGGAATAAAGGTGGTTAAATATCACGTATCGTTCTATCCATGGATGCCTGCGCCATGCACGACCTGAATGACCTGTATTACTTTGCGATGGTGGTGGATCACGGCGGCTTTGCCGCTGCCGAGCGTGCGCTTGGCATCCCCAAATCGCGCCTGAGCCGGCGCATCAGCCAGCTCGAGACCGACCTGGGTGTGCGCCTGTTGCAGCGCTCCACACGCCGTTTCGCGGTGACCGACGTCGGCACCAGCGTGCACCGGCACGCGCAAACCATGCTTGCCGAAGCCCAGGCCGCGCGCGAGGTGGTGGATCGTCTCAGCGCCGAGCCGCGCGGTCTTGTACGTGTGAGCGTTCCTGTTTCGCTCGCGCAGATCCAGTTGCCCAAGTTGTTGCCGGAATTTTTGGCCAAGTATCCCAAGGTGCGGCTGCAGCTCAATATCAGCAATCGCCGCGTCGATGTCATCAACGAGGGCTACGACATTGCGCTGCGCGTGCGCTCGCGCCTGGACGACGACGGCAGCCTGGTGATGCGCAGCTTCGGACAGGTGCAGGAACTGCTGGTTGCCAGCCCCAAATACCTGGATCGCGCCGGTCGCCCCAAGGACCCCAGCGAGCTGGCCAACCACACCACCATGAGCACCAGCGAAGACGAAGCGCATCAGCGCTGGGAGCTGCACGGCCCGAACGGCGAAATGCGCCGCGTCGATCTGCAGCCACGCCTGGCCGGCTTCGACTTCCCGCTGCTGCAATCGATGGCGCGCGACGGCTTCGGCATCACCATGCTGCCGGAAACCGTGTGCGCCGAAGCGGTGCGCAGCGGCGAGCTGGAAGTGGTGCTGCCGCACTGGTCGCTGCCGCAGGGCATCTGCCATGCCGTGTTCGCCTCGCGTCGCGGCCTGCTGCCGGCGGTGCGGGTGTTCATCGACTTCCTGGCCGAACACCTGCCGCAGGAAATCGAACGCTCGCGCCTGGATTGCGGCGGCAATTGCGCTGAGTTGGCTGAAAAGCTCAAGCGTGCCGCAGGCACGGCGCCGCGCCTGGTGGTGGCCGAGGCGGGCTGAGCGTCCGTGACAAAGCTGGCCAAGGCTGGGTTGGCGGTCGAGGCTGGCCGGCACGTACGTTGGCAGTTCGCTAGCTGCTGCGCAGCCAGTGCGCTGCAGATGTTCGGCAGGTTGCCTGTGTGCTCAGGCATCTTCGCCGACCATGCGGGGTAGTGGCCGAGTACCATCAAGGGAGCGGCACGCTGCGCCAGCTGACGGCGTTGGTGTCATTGAGCAAAACGCGCCCGGGCATGCGAGAATGCGCGCCCGGGAGCGATCCTGGGAGAACGGCCGCACAGATGTTCGTGCGGCCACAGACAGGGCCACCCGCGCAAGGCGGGTTGCCCGCGTGACATCCGGCGCCTTCGGCGGTCACGTGCAGCAGCATCGGAGAGATGGCCGAGCGGTTTAAGGCACCGGTCTTGAAAACCGGCGAAGGGTCAAACCTTCCGTGGGTTCGAATCCCACTCTCTCCGCCAGTTACTTCCAAGGCATTGATTTTTAGTTTAAGAATCTTTTTTTGGTTGGAAGGCAGGAGGAATGCGGAGGAATCACTCGCATGCCGGGCCTGTGCTCGACACGTGGAATCTGATCCTCCGATGCTCGGCTTGGCCATAAGCGGCGCTTTGCTCAGTGAATACGACACAGCATGTCGCTCCAAATGCGCAGATGAGTGTCTATGCCGAGCACTCGTGCAGCGGGTGATGCGTGGATCTGAGATGGTTTGGCGACCTAATCAAGCATTTGACCATTGCAGCCTCACATTCCGTGAGGCTTATACTTTTTGCGGATAGGCAGCCCATGCTCCTGCCTGATTGAGTTTTCGCTCGGTTGCCCGGTCTTTTGATATTCGTATTTTCCGACGCCGACGGCCCTGAGTTCCTCTTTCCCGGCTTCGGATTTTTCGTCGTAGCGATGTCCACCCTTGTAGGCTCTCGACGTGCCTGCCAATAGATGCTGAGCATGGATGAGCTCGTGCGCAAGAACGACAAACGACTCCTCGGGATTCGATCCAAGACGAAGAGGGGAGCCGTTTGCGTTCAGTTCGATATGACTCTGCGGGCTCCATTCTATGATGGCGTTGCATCCCTTTCCTTTTCTTGCTCGTTCCTTGGCGAGCGCTAAGTTATCGGCGAAAGTCCTCGGCTTATATTTTTCAGCCTCGCTCGCACTGAGGGCAGCTCTGGTATTGGGCTGCGCTTCAGCGCCTATCTCCGCTATGGTCACTTTTCGATTCTTGCGAGCGCTAATAGCACTCAGGCCTTGAAGCAGGGCGCTGCCCGAGGTGCCGGCCGCAATCTTTTCAAGCGCTGACTCAACCTGATTCTTGTATGGCTCTTCTCGAGCGCTTGTCTGAGTGGAAATATAGATTCCTGGAAAGTTTGTTTGACCGATTGGCATGTCGAGTATGTGTCGTTAAAGTTTTTATGGGACTGCCACTCGAATGGTAATTGTGAGAAGGCAAACACACTGCCGGTATGTGAAATCCTGTCATCAATGGCGAATGGATGATCCAATTCGGACTCCGTGAGTTAATTCGCGGCGGTCTACAGCTCACAAGCTTTGTAGGGCATGCATGGTGCGGTCTCCACCAGCGCTGGGTCGCTTGAAGGGAATCCTGGCTCCGCTGTCCCGACCGCGAGGCTAGCCTCCTTCTCGGCGCTCGCGCTCTGTTGCGGCCCTTCGCTGTTCGCCGCTTGCGCGGTGCTCGCTCCCGGGTGCGGTAGGGGTTGGCGCTCCGCCTACCGGTTTCCACGAGGCGCACAACGCGCTGGTGGAGAAGAATCGATGAAGCGCACCCAAGACCGCACGGCCCAAGACCAACTCCAGATGGACGAGGAGGGTATCTTGTTCGCAGCAGCCACCATCTTGGAGCAGCGCCTCCAAAGGTTGGGCAAAATCCACAGCCCCGACCAAGCCGGCAGCTACCTGGTCGCCCGCTGCGCACATTTGAGCCAAGAAGTTTTCGGGGTCGTCTTCCTGGACAACCGGCACCACAGCATTTCTATCGAGCACTTGTTCACCGGCATTTTCGACGGCTGCGAAGTCCATCCCCGAGTCATTGCCAAGCGCGCGCCGGAGCTCAACGCGGTCGCCCTCATCTTGTTCCGACGTGCCATCGCCGCCTGATCGCGGATCTGTTGCTGCACCGGCATTGGCAGGTGCTGCACATTCTTGGCGAGACCGCGGTGCAGCCGCATCAGTTGAATGCCGATGCGCGCCCGGTTGGGCGCGATCTGATCTATCCGCCGCGACAGGTTGGTCTGTTTTCTGCCGAGTAGGCGCTTGCGGTAGGTCGAGCCCCAGACGATCGCCGCGACCGTCGCTTGTGCGTCGAATGCTATCTCGCGGACTCACAGCACCGTTGCGTTGACCTTGAAGACTTCCACTGCGCGGGTGAGTTGCGCGGAGTGCTGTTCCAACGCATGCGCGGCGGTGCTGGCGGCTTCGACCAGGCGCACATTGTGTTGGGTGGTCTCGTCCATCTGCGCGATGGTGTGATTGACCTGTTCGATACCGCCGGCTTGTTCCTGCGAGGCGGCGGAAATATGGGCCATAATGTCGGTGACGTGCTGGACGCTGGTGACGATTTCGCCCATGGTGGTGCCGGCCTTGTGCACGAGTGTGGAGCCGTCGGCGACGCGTTGTACGGAATCGTCGATGAGCCGCTTGATTTCTTTTGCCGCATCCGAGGAGCGATGCGAGAGCGTGCGCACTTCCGATGCAACAACAGCGAAGCCGCGGCCCTGTTCGCCGGCGCGTGCGGCCTCTACCGCGGCATTGAGGGCCAGGATATTGGTCTGGAAGGCGATGCCGTCGATGACCGAGATGATGTCGGCGATGCGTCTGGACGAGGCTTCGATGCCGGACATCTGTTCGATCACCTGGCCGACCACGTCGCGGCCTTCCGAGGCGATGGCGGCGGCGCCGCGTGCGAGCTGGTTGGCGCGGGTGGCATGTTCGGCATTCTGCTTGACGGTGGAGGTCAGCTCTTCCATCGATGCAGCGGTTTCTTCGAGGCTGGCGGCCTGTTGTTCGCTGCGCTGCGCCAGCTGCTGATTGCCGCTGGCGATATCTTCTGCGGCGAAGCTGATGCTGTTGGAGGTTGTCTGGATGCGGGTGACGATGTCGGTGAGGCGGTGCACGGTGCTGTTGGCATCGTCACGCATGGAGGCGAACACGCCGTGGAAGTTGCCGGACATGCGCACGGTGAGGTCGCCATCGGCGATCGCGCGCAGCAGCCCGGAGAAGCTGGCCAGGTTGGTATCGGAGGTGGCCATCATGGTGTTGAGGTTTTCCACCATCAGGCGAAAATCGTGCTCGAACGTTTCCGCCTTGCCGCGGAGTGCAAAGTCGCCTGCGCAGGCGGCCTGGGTCAGTTCCTGGATCTGCGCGTTGATGGCCTGCAGGTTGCGCTTGACCTGCTGCATGGTGGCGGTGATGGCGGATTTTTCCCCCGGATATTGCTCGATGTCCTGGGTGAGATCGCCAATGGCGTAGCTGCCCATGACCTGGGTCATGCGCAATTGGGTCTGCACGTGGGCGTGCACCAGTGCGTTGGTGTCTTGCACCATGTCGCCATATTCGCCGGGAAAACCCTGTGGGTCGGTGCGGTAGCTGATTTCGCCGGCGTCGTGGCGCGCAGCCATGCTGCGTTGCGCCCAGATCACCTCCTGCAGGCGCCGCTGCATCTGCTGCATGGCGCGCAGCAGTTGCCCGGATTCGTCGTTGCTGGTTGCTGCGTCCTGGCTGCGCAGATCGCCGTCGTTGATGCGCTGGGCCAAGCGCAGCGACTGGCGCAGCGGCAGCACCACACTGCGCGTGAGCAGGAACGCGATGGCGGCGCCCAACAGCAGGGCGACGACGGTGGACATCACCATCAGCATCGCAAAGCCGCGCGCGGTGGCAACGGCCTGCCTGGCGGCTTGGCGGTTCTTGGCTTCCTGCAGGTCGATGAAGGCGTTGATGCTGGCCAGCCAGGCAATGAAGGCCGGGCGCGCTTGCTGCAGCAGGTGCTGTTCTGCCTGCGCCTTGTCGGCCGCATCGCGGAACGCGCGCACTTGCGCGATCAGCGGCAGGGTGCGCTGCTCGATGGATTTGATCTGCTGGAGAATGTCTTTCTCTTTTGCATCGGTCGAGCTGGCGATCATGTCGTCCAGCGGTTGCGCAGCGCGTGCGTAGTCGGCAGCGAGCTTGTCGATCGATTGTTCGGCGGCGTGGCGGTCTGCGGGGTCGTCCATGAGTACGACGTCGCGCAGAGCGATCGCGCGGTCGTGGACGCTGCCACGAAAATTGATCGCGTAGCGTTGCTTGACGCTGTTGACCTCATTGATGGCGGTGAGTTGCTGGTCGATGCTGCGAACGCGTTGGATGCCCACCACGGTCAAGATCACCATCAAGACGATGATCGCGAGAAAGCCCAGGGCCAGGCGCTGTCCAATGCGCAGATTCGGGAAGAAATGCATAGGGGTTCGATCGGTGTTCCGACTGGCGGAAGAGCGGGGGAGTCCCGGCAACGGCAGGGAGACGAATACGCACGCGACAGCGCAAGAGCCAGCGCAACGGCCGCCGCTCAAGTGGTGTCTCGACGTGTTCGTTAGCGACCTCTAGCAGTGGAACTGAAGACGTAGCGTCTGCCGGTTCAGGTGCTGGTGGGGCTGCCCAATGCGCCGGGACACTCGTCGTTCCTGCCTGCAACGCTGCCGCCGGCGGCTTACCGGCGCCTGCAACGGCGCTTAGGGATAACGCGAGAGATCCGGCGCCTTGATCGCCGGCGTCATCCACTTTGCAGCGAGGTTCTGCACGCTTGGCTGGCTGGCGAGTTTGAGTGCGCCATGCAGCAGGTGGATGCCGAGCCGGCTATGCGGGTTCATCAGGCGTGGGCCGATCTTCGGCACGCCCTGGGCCTGCTCGACCATCGGGCGCATGGCCGTGGCGTAGGCAGCGAAGGCCGCGTCCAGCGTGGCGGCCTGGGCGATTTCGTTGGCCAGCACATACGCGCCGGTCACTGCCAGGGTGGCGCCGATCCCGGCCAGTGGCGTCGCGCACCAGGCCGCATCGCCGGTAAGCACGGTGCGACCGCTATGCCAACGCTGCATGCGCACCTGGCGCAGGGCATCGAAGTAGAAGTCGTCGGTGCCATGCATGCCATCGAGCACGCGCGCCGCCTGCCAGCCGGCGTCGGCAAAGCGCTCGTGCAGGTAGGCCTTCTGGACGTCGATGCTCCAGTCTTGTTCGCCTTCGGGCGGTTTCTGCAGCGAGAGCATGGCGCGCGTGGTGCCGTGCCGGTCGGGTCGCAACGAGATGCTGCGCCCGCCGGTGGTGTGGTACCAGCGCCACAGCGGGTCGTCGTCGGCGCTGCGCGGGATGGTGAAGTAGGCGATGGTCAGATCCATCCAGCGCGGATCGTTTTCTCCCGGGAAGACCTGTTCGCGCGTCGAAGAGCCCACGCCTTCGGCGACGATCACCGCGTCGAAGCGTTCGCTGCAACCGCTTTCTAAGGTGACGGTAGCGGCATCGCTGCCGGCAGCGTCTTCGATGCTGGCGATGCGGTCGCCGAAGCGGTACGTCACATGGCCGCGCGCGGCATCGTAGAGCAGGCGGGCCAGATCGCCGCGCAAGATCTCCAGTTCGGCGGTCGGGCCATCGCCATCGATGTCTTCGGTCTTGAAGGTGGCGACGGCCTGGCCGTGCGCGTCGATCCAGGCGGTGCCTTTTTCGCCGGTTCCCTGGGCCAGCGCGGCCTGTTCCAGGCCCATGCGTTGCAGCACCTCACGGCCGACACCACGTACGTCGATGTTCTGGCCGCCATCGCGAAACCGGGTGGCGCGTTCCACCACGGTCACATCGAAGCCGCGATGGGCGAGTGTCCAGGCGGCAGTGTTGCCGGCGATGCTGGCGCCGGTGATGAGGATACGACGCGGCATTGCTGTCATCCTGGCAGGAAATATCAGGTGTGATATTACACGTCCTGGCCGTGACGCTCCATGTTCGCGATCAGCCGGTGCATCAACGCGACGGTCTGCTGCACCTCGTCAGCGGAAAAGCCTTCCAGCGCCACTGCGTTCATATCCAGCAGCGCACGCCCACCGAGTTCGGCCATCTTGCGCCCGCGCGCGGTGAGCGCCACCAGCGCGGCACGGCGATCCTGCGGGGTCGGGGTGCGCTTGATGAGCTTCAGTCCCTCCAGCTTGTCCAGCAGTGCCACCATGGCCGGCTGCTTCACGGCCGATGCGATGACCAGGTCACGCTGCAGCATCGGGCCTTTCCAGGACAGCAGCATGATCGGGCCGATCAGCGCCAGCGACACGCCGTGCGGCCGCAGCTCGGCGTCCACCAGGCGGTTGAAGACCCGCGCTGCATGGTTGGCCAGATACCCCGGCGCGACCGCAGCTTGCGGATGGATGAGTTCATTCTGATCAAGCATCTGTAAGACCGTGCGTTGCCCTGTGGCTATCGGGCAATGGTACGTCTCCTGCAGTGCGGCATGGCGCTCGTTGCCGCGTGCCACCGCGTGCACGCCCGGTGGCTGGCTGCCGGGGCGATATCGCGTTGCTGCGCGGCCCGAAGACGGCACGGCCCCATGTGCGCGGGCCGACGGCTGTACCGGCCGTGGCGCAGGCTGCGCGCTGCCGCAAACGCAGGAGCGCAAGCTGCCTGGTTCAGCCATCGCTTGCGGGCGTGGCTGGACGCCACCAGCCGTAGGCCAGATGATGGGCGCGAGCGCGCGGCTCGGTCTTGCCGACGCGTCATGCGCCTGCGGCGACCTGGTCTTTTCAACGGTTGGACATGATGTACGGATGGATGATGGAGAAGCGCGCAGCAGGCGACCTCGCGGTCGTGCGCGGTGCGTGCTGGAGCGGCGACCTGCGTGTGGACGCAATGCAGGTACGCCCTCTATGAATGCGGGATTTCCGCACGGCAACAGCGTCATGGCGCAGGCGGTGCGCAGCCACGACTGGGCGGCGAGCCCGCTGGGACCCGCCGCTCAGTGGCCATCGCCGTTGCGCAATGCGGTCGATCTGATGCTGGGTTCGCCCGAAAGCATGTATGTGGTGTGGGGCGATGCGCTGACCTTTTTCTACAACGACGCCTACACGCCGATTCTGGGGCCGCGCCAGGCGCAGGCGCTGGGCGCGCCGCTGCGCGTGTTGTGGGCCGATGCCTGGGAGGCGGTGCGCGAGCCGATCGAAGCGGCGTTCGCAGGGCAGGCATCGCGCTTTGAGGAAGTGCCGATCGGCATGAACCGCTACGGCGTGCCGGAGCAGACCTGGTGGACGTTCTCGTTCTCGCCGATCTATCTGGACGATGGCCGGGTGGGCGGCGCATTCTGCGTCACCAATGAAGTCACCGCGCGCAAGCTGGCGCAGGCGCGGCTGGCCGACGAACACGAGCGCCTGATCCGCTTGTTCGAGCAGGCGCCGATGTTCATGGCGTTCCTGAGCGGGCCGCAGCACCGGGTGGAGTTCGCCAACCCGTGTTATTCGCGCCTGATCGGCCACCGCGATGTGATCGGGCGGCCGTTGGCCGAGGCGCTGCCGGATGCGGTGGAACAGGGACATGTGCGTCGCCTGGACGAGGTGTACCGGTCCGGGCGCGCGTTTTCGGCCAATGCGCTGCCGTACAACGTGCAGGCGGTGCCCGGTGGTCCCACCGAGCGACGCTTGCTGGATCTGGTCTATCAGCCGATCGCAGGCGCCGATGGCACCATCTCCGGCATCTTCGTGCAGGGCCTGGATATCACCGACCGCATCAGCCTGGAGCGCGCGGTGCGCGAGGCCGAAGTGCGCAACCGGCAGATCCTGGACAGCGTGATGGACTACGCCATCATCGCCACCGATATGCACGGGCGGGTGACGTCGTGGAACGAGGGTGCGCGGCGCATTCTGGGCTGGAGCGAGGCCGAGATGCTCGGGCAAACGCTGCAGCGCACCTTTACGCCGGAAGACGTCGAGCAGCGGCAGATGCTGATCGAGGCCGCTGCCGCGCTGGAAAGCGGCAGCGGCATGGACGAGCGCTGGCACGTGCGCAAATCCGGCGAGCGGTTCTGGGCCAATGGCTCGCTGATGGTGTTGCGCGAAGAAACCGGCGAGGCGATCGGGTTCGTCAAGGTGTTGCGCGACCGCACCGCCGAGCGGCTGGCCAGCGAAGCGCTGCAAAAGAGCGAGCGGCGCCTGGACGCACTGGTACGCGCGTCATCGCAATCGATTTTTTCCGCCAGTGCCCACTGGCGCGAATTGCGCCAATTGGTCGGCGACGGTGTGCTGAGCGATGCGGTGTCGGCCACGCCCGACTGGCAGGCGATGGTGCACCCGGACGACCGCGCGCGATTGGCGCAAGCGCTTGCGCAGGCGACTGCCACCAAGTCTGGTGTGGATGTGGAATACCGGGTGCTCGGCGCGGATGGGCAGGTGGGCTGGACCTTGATGCGCGCGATTCCGTTGCTGGATGAGCGCGAACAGATCGCCGAATGGTTCGGCACCTCTGCCGACATCACCGACAAACGCGTGGCCGAAGAGCAGCTGCGGCAACTGACCGAGACGCTGGAAGAGCGCGTGCGCGAACGCAGCGCGGCGTTGTTGCTTGCCGAAGAGAAGCTGCGTCAGAGCCAGAAGATGGAAGCGGTGGGGCAGCTGACCGGCGGGCTGGCGCACGACTTCAACAATCTGCTCACTGCCATCAGTGTCGGCCTGGAGTTGCTGCAGACGCGCATCGAACAGGGCAAGTACGACCGGCTGGAGCGCTATGTGGAAATGGCGCAATCCAGCGCGGCGCGCGCCACTGCCTTGACCCAGCGGTTGCTGGCGTTTTCGCGCCGGCAGACGCTGGCGCCCACCGCGCTGGATGTGGAGGAGCTGGTGCGTGGCATGCACGACATCATTGCGCGCACGCTGGGGCCGTCGATCGCGCTGCAGCTGCGTCCGGCAGACCAAGCGTGGCAGGTGCTGGTGGACGCGCCGCAGCTGGAAAACGCGCTGCTCAATCTCTGCATCAACGCGCGCGATGCCATGCCCGATGGTGGGCAGCTCACCATCAGCCTGCACAACCGCGCGCTGGATGCCGCTGCCGCCCAGCAGCTGGAGCTGCCGCCTGGCGATTACGTGTGCCTGAGTGTGCAGGACACCGGTACCGGCATGACGGCCGAGGTCATGGCCAAGGTGTTCGAACCGTTTTTCACCACCAAGCCCATCGGCCAGGGCACCGGGTTGGGCCTGTCGATGATCTATGGGTTCACTCGACAGTCCGGCGGGCATGTGCGCATCGATTCGGAAGTGGGCGTGGGCACCACCATGGCCTTGTACCTGCCGCGCTTCACCGGCGTGCTGGCGCAAGACGACGTGGCACCTGCTGATGCGCCGCTGCAGCGCAATGCTGCGCACAGTCGCACCGTGTTGCTGGTGGAGGACGAAACCGCGATTCGTGTCTTGATCTCCGAAGTACTCACCGAAGCCGGCTACCGCGTGATCGAAACCGCCGAGGGCAGTGCGGCGGTGGAGCGCTTGCGCTCGCAAGAGCACATCGATGTGCTGGTGACCGACGTCGGCCTGACCGGCGGCCTCAATGGGCGACAGGTTGCCGACGCCGGGCGGCAATCGCGTCCTGCACTGCCGGTGCTGTTCGTCACCGGCTATGCGGCCAGCGCCGCGGTGGGCGCGGGCCAGCTCGACGATGGCATGGAAGTGTTGACCAAACCATTCCAGGCCATCGAGCTGGAGCGGCGGGTGGCGCAGTTGCTGGAGCGTCGCGCGCGCTAATCAGGTGCCGGTGCTGCTGCGAGCCGCTCGTTGCACCGGCATCGATCGCCTGAGACATGCGTATCGCAGCGAACGTGGCGCAAAGACGCAGCGGGCTTGCGCGGTTGGGCCTGCCTAGAGCGCCGTCTGTACGATGCCCAGCAGATCGCGCAAGGAAAATGGCTTGGTCAAAAGACGCATGCCGGTATCCAGAAAGTCGGCACGTTTGGCGATTTCGCCTGCGTAGCCAGTCATGAAGACGATGGGCATTGCGGGGTAGAGCATGCGCGCCTGATCGGCAAGGTCGCGCCCGTTCATGCCGGGCAGGCAGATGTCCGACAGCAGCAGATCGAACGGGCATGCCCTGGTCAGTTGCGTCAGCGCGTGTTCGGCGTCGGCAGACGCCACCACGTGGTAGCCCTCGTCGCCAAGAATGTCTGCAGCCATCTCGCGGATTGCATCGTCGTCTTCGACCAACAGGATGCGTGCGTTGGGTAATGCGTGAGCCACTGCGGTCCTCGAGCGATCGCAATGCTGCGATGCTTCGAGATGCACATTAGGCGCGCCTGCGTGACGGCGGCGTGCGATGCTGCAACACGATGCGTTCACCGCTGTTGCCAACGCCATGCGTCACCAGTCGGATGATCGAAAAACAGCGCAATTCTGCTGATCTGCGATACCTGCAGCAGCGATGCCGTGAATCGCGTCAAGCAAAGCAAGCTGATCAGTTCAGTCGCGCCCACCGGCCAATAACGCGCACGTGTTAAATTCAGCTCTATGAAGAACGTGACGCCGATGATCGCAAACCGCATCACCACTGGCAGCACCGGGCTCGACACTATCTTACGAGGTGGGCTGCCCGCCAACCGTTTGTACCTGCTTGAAGGCCAGCCTGGTGCGGGCAAAACGACCCTTGCACTGCAGTTCCTGCTGGATGCTGCGGCCAAGGGCGAGAGTTGCCTGTATGTGACCTTGTCGGAAACCATTGACGAGCTCACCGAAGTGGCTGCTTCGCACCATTGGTCGTTGGAGTCCCTGCATATTTTTGAACTGGCATCCGCCGAGGCGTTCCTGGGCGAACGGCGGCAGCAATCCATCCTGCATCCGTGGGAGATGGAGCTGGATGGCACCATCAAGCTCATCCAGGCCGAAGTGGATCGGGTCAAACCGACGCGGGTGGTGTTCGATTCGTTGTCCGAGTTGCGCCTGCTCGCGCAGGATTCGCTGCGCTATCGGCGCCAGGTGCTGGCGCTCAAGCAGTATTTCGCGCCGCGCAACATCACGGTGTTTCTGGTGGACGATCTGACCGGCGAGCACGGCGAGCGGGATGCGCATCTGCACAGCCTGTGCCATGGGGTGATTTCGCTGGAGCGCATGACGCTGGAGTTCGGTGCGGCGCGGCGCCGCATGCAGGTGCAGAAACTACGTGGTGTGGATTTCATCGCCGGCTATCACGATCTGGCCATCGTCACCGGCGGCATGCGCATCTATCCGCGTTTAATCGCCTCCGACCACCACCTGCCATTTGTCGGCGAACCGGTACCAAGCGGAGTGGAACGCATCGATGCATTGCTGCATGGCGGCCCGTTGCGCGGGACCAGCACGCTGCTGACCGGGCCAGCCGGCTCGGGCAAGACCAACCTGGCCCTGCAGTTCGTGGTTGCCGCGTGCGAGCGCGGCGAGCATTGCTGCGTGTTGGAGTTCGACGAGCGCACCGGCACCTTGTTGAAGCGTGCCGAAGGCCTGGGCATGGATCTGCGCAAATATATCGACGCCGGTCTGCTGGAGTTGCACCAGATGGATCCGGCCGACGTCACGCCAGGCGAATTCGCCTGGACGGTGCGTGGCAGCGTGGAAGAGCGCGCCTGCCGCATTCTGGTGATCGACAGCCTCAACGGGTATCTGGCGTCGATGCCGCAGGAAAAGCAGCTGATGTTGCAGATGCACGAGCTGTTGTCGTATCTCAACCAGAGCGGGGTGACCACGTTCCTGATCAACCCGCAGCAGGGGCTGGTCGGCAGCATGGCGACCAGTAGCACCCTCAATGTCTCCTACATGGCCGACACCGTTGTCCTGCTGCGCTTTTTCGAGGCGAAAGGACGCATCCGCAAGGCGTTGTCGGTGATCAAGAATCGCAGTGGCGCGCACGAAGATGCGATTCGCGAATTGCGCATCGGCAGCAGCGGTCTGCAACTGAGCGAGCCGCTGGAGAAATTCCACGGCGTGTTGACCGGTACGCCGCAGTTTGTCGGAGACGACGGCCCGTTGCTGGATCGTCCCCTTGACTATCTGTGACGCGGACGGCTCCATCGTTCACATCATCGCGCCGTTCGGCCGCGATGCGCAGAGCATTGCCGGCATCGTTGGCGAACGCGGGCTGACACGCCGGGTCCATGCCACGCTGGACGCGCTGGCAGGCGACCTGCACGATGGTTCCGGCGTGGTGGTACTGACCGAAGAAGCGATTCGCGGCGACCTGCACGCGCTGTCGCACATCCTGCAAGGCCAGCAGGCCTGGTCGGACATTCCGTTCGTGCTGTTGCGCACGCCACGTGGTGCGCACAACCGCCGGCAGGTGCGGCTGCCGGCCGACATGACCAACGTCATCGAGTTGGAGCGGCCGCTGAGCTCGGCTTCGTTGCTGAGCGCCATCTCCACTGCGTTGCGCGCACGGCAGAAGCAGTTCGTCATCCGCGACCAGCTGGCGCAGTTGGCCGAAAGCCGCGCCGCGCTGGCGCAGAGCGAGGCCGAACTGCGACGGGTCACCGATGCGCTGCCGGTGCTGATCGCCTTCATCGACAAGAACCTGATCTACCGCTTTGCCAATCGTTCGTACGAAGACTGGATTGGTGTGCCGCCTGCCGATGTGATCGGGAGGCCGCTGGTGGATGTGGTGGGGCCTGCGGTGGTCGAACAGCGCCGCGCCTGGATCGAGGCCGCATTGGCCGGGCAGACATTGACCATCGAGACCAGTTGGCCGCATGCCGATGGCCGGCGCCGCGATGCGGAAATCCGCTACATGCCGCGCTTTGATGCAGATGGCAAGGTGGATGGATTTCATGTGTTCGCCACCGATGTGACCACGCGTGCGCTGGCGCTGGAATCGATCCAGCAACAGGCCAACCTGCTGGAAGCCAAGGTGGCCGAACGGACCGCCGAGTTGCAGCAGCAGATGCTGGCGCGCGAATCCAGCGAAGCGGCACTGCGCCAGGCGCAGAAAATGGAAGCAGTGGGCCAGCTCACCGGCGGCATCGCACACGATTTTAACAACATGCTCACCGGCATCCTGTCTGCGCTGGATCTGGCGCGGCTGCGCATCGACCAGGGGCGTACCGAAGGGCTGGGTCGCTTTCTGGATGTGGCCTCTGCCTCGGCATTGCGTGCAGCTGCGCTCACCCAGCGCCTGCTGGCATTCTCGCGGCGTCAGTCGCTACAGGCGCGGGATCTGCAGTTGAACGATCTGGTGGTGT
Source organism: Xanthomonas sp. NCPPB 1062 (assembly GCF_041481705.2). Classification (NCBI taxonomy): domain Bacteria; kingdom Pseudomonadati; phylum Pseudomonadota; class Gammaproteobacteria; order Lysobacterales; family Lysobacteraceae; genus Xanthomonas; species Xanthomonas sp. NCPPB 1062. Next base: position 1,864,706 of record NZ_CM192987.1, read on the forward strand.
CGCTGCAGGAGTTGCTGGCGCGCACGTTGGGCGAATCGGTGCGCCTGGAGATCGATCTCTGTGCGGAACTGCCGCAGGCGTACGTTGACGAGAATCAGCTGGAAAGCGCACTGATCAACCTGGCCATCAACGCGCGCGATGCCATGCCCGACGGTGGGCAGCTGCGTATCGCAACCCGGCAGCTGCAGGTGGAAGATCAGCCGCTGGAACTCGGGCGTGGCATCGCCTTGGCGCCGGGGAATTACGTGGTGGTGTCGGTTGCAGACACCGGAACCGGCATGCCCGCCGACGTGCTTGAACGCGTGTTCGAGCCGTTCTACACCACCAAGCCGATCGGCCAGGGCACCGGCCTGGGCATGTCGATGATCTACGGCTTCATGCAGCAGTCCAACGGGCAGGTGTGGGTGGAGTCGCAGCCGGGCGCGGGCACCACGGTCAGCCTGTATCTGCCCGCCGGGGTTGCGACGCAAACTGCAGTGCCGCAGACGCAGAGCGATGCGGTGCTGGCAGGGCAGGGCCAGCATGTGCTGGTGGTGGAAGACGACGAGCAGGTGCGGCTGCTGGTCACCGAACTGCTCAGCGAGCTGGGTTACCAGGCCGACGTGGTGGCCGACGCGGACGCGGCACTGCCGATTCTTGCCTCGCCACGGCGGATCGACCTGCTGGTCACCGATGTCGGCCTGCCGGGCCTCAACGGACGCCAGTTGGCCGAGATCGCGCGGCAGTCGCGGCGCGATCTGCCGGTGATCTTCATGACCGGCTACGCAGAAACGGCACGCGACCGTGGCGAATTTCTCGGCGAAGGCATGAGCATGATCGCCAAGCCATTCACGCTGGGCGAGTTCAGTGGAAAGCTGCACGATGTGCTGGGGCCTTCTGCCTGAGTGCAGCTAACGCGATGTAGCGAGCCGGTTGAACGTGGATGATGCAGTGGAGCGGCGTGTACGCGTGCTCGCTTTCGCTCTTGCGTGGCGATCTGTCTGCCTCGCGATTGCCGGCCTTTTCGGTAGATGCGCTCCAGCTGGCACGCTGGCGCGCGAGGCTGCAATGCGGTGACGGCGATTTGCCGCAACTGCACGGCACGATACGTCGCGCTTGATTGCGCGATGCGCTGAGGCGGAGTGTTTGCGCCAGGTGCCGCGTCTCGCGCGTGAACCGGCTGCTTGGCATTGCGCACGCGCTGTGCAATTGCGCTGCAGTGCAGCCATCGCAATCAAGCCGCATCGCGCAGGATGCGTTGCTCAGCGCGTCCCACGCGCGGATTGCCGCGCGCTGGCCATCGATTCGGCCACCGCGATCTTGTCTGCCACCGCCTTCTGCATCGGCGATCCGGTTTCCAGCAAACCGTGCAGATGCCGCCAGTGCGCAGTGGCGGCGGCGAAGTCCTGCTGCTGAAAATCGCTGATGCCTAGCAACCAGAGTCCACGCTGGTTGTCCGGCTCGCGTGCGATCACCTGCTGCAGGCGTGTGCGCGATGCGGCGTCGATGGCGAAATCGGCGTGCGTGGCCATATCCGCCGCCACCCAGCCCACAATGGCGGCGCTGATGTCGGGAGCTATCTTGAGCACTTGTGCATACGCCTCGCGCGCCTCGGCGGGTCGGTCGTTCTGCTCGAATGTCTTGGCCTGCTGCATGAAGCGATCCAGCGCCTGCGCCTGCGCATCGGCAGGGGTGCTTGCCGCTTGCGCCTGCCCTGCATCCGCAGAGGGTGGCAGCGAGGCGACTTGCGCTGGCTGCGCTGCATACACCTGCGTGACGATCGCCTCCGGCGCGCCCACCAGCCGGTACAACCCGGCCGTGGCCAGCGGCAGGCCCAGTCCCAGCAGAATTGCCAAGCGGTAACGCGCACGACCGCTGCCGGTGGGGCGGCGCAGCAGCGGTACCAGCAACAGCAGCAAGGCCAGCGCCACCAGCACGGCGCTTGCGATATAAAAACCCGCCATCACCATTGGTCCTCCACTTGCGGCGCCACCGGCGTGCCGGCGCGCGCACGGGTGCGCACGGTGTGGATGACCACGCCGGCACCTGCCAGCAACATCAGCGCCGGCCCGAACCACAGCAGCCAGGTGCCGCGTGTGACCGGCGGGTCGTACAGCACGAAATCCGAATAGCGATCGACCATGTACTGCTTGATCTGCGCATCGCTCTTGCCGGCCTGCAGTTGCGCGAACACCTGATGCCGCAAATCGCGCGCCAGGCTCGCGTTGGAATCGGCCAGGTTTTCGTTCTGACATACCAGGCAGCGCAGTTGCGCGGTCAAGCGCTGGTAGCGCGCCTCCTCGCTGCGGTTCTTGAACGGCAGCGGATCCACGGCCTGCGCTGCCAACGAGGGCGCCAGCAGCATGCCAAGCAGCAACACCAGCAACAAACGCACACGGCGGCCTTGCGCGCGCCAATGCCAGCGCCAATACCAGCGTCGTGTGTGACGCGCCGCCATCACGGCGTGCCCTTGGGCAGCGCGGCGATGGCAGGAAGCAACTCGTCGTTGATGGCATCCGGGGTCAGCACGCCGATGTGCTTGTAGCGGATCACGCCCTGCGCATCGATCAGGAACGTCTCCGGTGCGCCGTAGACACCGAAGTCGATGGCGGTCTGGCCGGCTTCATCGGCGATCACCACTGCATACGGGTTGCCGAGTCGCGCGAGCCAGGCGATGGCGTCGGCAGGCACGTCCTTGTAGTTGTAGCCGATCAGCGGCACGCCAAGCCGGCTGGCCTGGGCCATCAACACCGGGTGTTCGTGCACGCATTCGGCGCACCAGCTGCCGAACACATTCAACACGTAGGGTTTGCCCAGCAACTGGTCACGACCGACGCGTTGCGCGGGGTGGTCCAGCCGCGGCAACGAGAACGCCGGCGCCGGTTTGCCGATCAACGGCGACGGTACGTCGCGCGGATTGTGCTGCATGGTCCGCAGGATGCCGACGCCGAACAGCGCCGCCAGCAATACGAAGCCCAGCAAGGGCAGCAGACGATTCACGGGTGCGATTCCTGTGCGATGACGAGCGTTGGTTGCGCCGGAGAAGCGGCCAAGGGGTGTGCAGTCACCGGCGCACGAAAGCGACGTGCGCAGGCGCTGACGAAGCCGCCGAGCATCATCAGCAGGCCGCCGGCCCAGATCCAGCGAATGAAGGGCTTGTAGTACAGGCGCAGCGTCCAGTCGTTTTCGATGTGCTCATCGTCCAAGGGCTCGCCCAGCGCCACATACAGGTCGCGGGTGATGCCGGGATCGATGGCCGATTCGGTCTGGATCCGCTCGCTGCTGTACAGGCGTTTTTGCGGATGCAGTTGCGCGACCACCTGGCCGTCGCGGCTGACCTGCACGCTGCCTTGTTCGGCCTTCCAGTTCGGCCCATCCACCAACTGCACGCCATCGAAGCGGAAGCTGTAGCCGGCGATCTGCGCGCTCTGGCCGGGCGACAGCCGTACATCGCGTTCCACCGACAGGCTTTCGGAGACCAGCACGCCGGCAACGAACACCGCCACGCCCGCATGCGCGATCAGCATGCCGGCCATTTCCGCCGGGAAGCGCCGCCCGCGCGGCATGTCGCGCCAGCGTTTGACCACGTACAGCGCGGTGCCCGCAGCCACCCATGCGGCCACACCCATGCCGGCGATCGCCTTGGCCTGGCCATCGGCAAACACACTGCCGACCAGGGCGCAGGCGATCGCGGCGATGCCTGCGCGTGTGCCGAGTGCTTTCAACGGTGCGGCTTCGGCCTTGCCCCAGCGCAGGTAGGGGCCGAACGGCAGCAACAGCACCACCGGCAACATCAACAACGGAAACAGCAGGCCGAAGTAGGGCGGCCCGACCGAGACCTTGCCCAGCGCAAACGCGTCGGCGATCAGCGGGAACAAGGTGCCCAGCAACACCATGGCCGCGGCCACGGTGAGCAGCAGGTTGCCGATGAGAATGCCGGTTTCGCGCGAGGCGGCGGCAAAGGGTTTGCCGCTGGCGATCTTGGGCGCGCGCAGTGCATACAACAACAACGAGCCGCCGACGACGGCAACCAGAAAAATGAGGATGTACAGGCCACGGCGCGGATCGGCCGCAAACGCGTGCACCGAGGTCAGCACGCCCGAGCGCACCAGGAAGGTGCCCAGCAACGAGAGCGAAAACGCCAGGATCGACAGCAGGATGGTCCACGCGCGCAGGCTGCCGCGTTTTTCGGTGACCGCCTGGGAGTGGATCAACGCAGTGCCGACCAGCCAGGGCATGAAACTTGCGTTTTCCACCGGGTCCCAGAACCACCAGCCGCCCCAGCCCAGTTCCGCATAGGCCCACCAGCTGCCGGCGACGATGCCGGCGGTGAGGCAGGCCCAGGCCACATTGGTCCACGGCCGTGCCCAGCGCACCCAGGCCTGTTCCAGTTCGCCGCCGAGCAATGCCGCCACTGCGAATGCGAAGGCCACCGAAAACCCGACATAGCCGGTGTACAGCACCGGCGGGTGGAAGGTCATGCCGGGGTCCTGCAACACCGGATTGAGTTCGTTGCCATCCAGCGGAATCGGCGACAGCCGCCCGAACGGATTGGAGGTCAGCAGGATGAAGGCCAGAAAGCCCACCGAAATCAGCCCCAAGATCGCCAGCACGCGGGCGGCGAAGTGCTGCGGCAGGTGCCGGCTGAAGGCGGCAAGCAGCACCGTCCAGGTGCCGAGGATGGCGATCCACAACAGCAACGAGCCTTCGTGCGCGCCCCACACCGCCGCAACGCGGTAGTACCAGGGCAGGGCAATGTTGGCGTTGGCGGCGACGTAGCCCACCGAAAAATCCAGCGACAACAACGACCAGGCGAGCAGGCCGAACGCCATCCACACGAACACCGCCTGGCCCACCGCCGCAGGCCGCGCGACACCCATCAACGCGGTGTTGCCGCGCCACGCACCGATCAAGGGCAGTACACCCTGGGCGAGCGATAACAGCAGTGCCAGGATCAGTGCGATCTGGCCAAGTTCAGGCGTCATGGGCGGATCGCAAGGCGAAACGGAAGGGAAGTCATGAGGTGCGTGGCAGCGACCGAAAGCGCATCAACGCGGCGCGGTCAGCGGCGTGGCGGTGGCGGGGAGTGGTTTTCCGGCATGGCCTTCGGCCATGGCGTCCTTCAGCTCTTTCGGCATGTAGGTCTCGTCGTGCTTGGCCAGCACTTCGTTGGCGACGAAGTGCCCGCCCTGCATGCGCCCGTTGGCGATGACCGACTGGTTGTCGCGAAACAGATCCGGAAGAATGCCGGTGTACTCCACCTGGGTGGCCGCGTTTTTATCGATGACGGTGAAGCTGACTTTCAGCGAATCACCGGCACGCTGGATCGAACCGGCCTTGACCATGCCACCGAGCCGGAATTGCTGGTAACCGGCGGCTTCCCCCGCGCTGACCTGGCTTGGCGTGAACAGGTAGCTCATGTTCCGCTGCAAAGCGAACACGATGAGCGTGACGGCCAACGCGGCGGCGGTGAGTACACCGATCACCCACCACAGACGTTGTCTACGCGTGGCGTTCATGGCGCGTCGCGCTCCAGTGCCGGTGCCGGTTGATCGCGTGCACGACGCGGCACCTGCCGCTGCAACTGGCCGCGCAGTTCACGCGGCAAGCGGCGGCGACGCAGCCAGGGCGCTGCAAGATCGGCCAGCAGCACCAGCACGAATACTGCATAAGCGGTCCACACGTATTGGCCGTAGCCGCCCATCGCCAGAAAGGCGCTCATGCGCTGCGCTCCGTCAACACGATGCGGCGGACCCAGTCCTTGCCGCTTTCAAGCGCCAGCAAGTCCACCCGCACGCGGCCGAACAGGCTCGCAACGTAATAGCACTTGGTTGCCAGCATCATGGTCAGCAGCGGCCACAGCATGTCTGCGCTCATCTTGGAGGGGCCGAGCAGGCGCACGGTGGAACCCTGGTGCAGCGTGTTCCACCACACCACCGAGTAATGCACGATGGGCAGATTCACCAGACCCACCAGTGCGAGCAAGCCGGCCGCGCGCATCGCCTGGCGGCGGTCTTCCACGGCGTAATACAGGCCCAGCACGCCCAGGTACAAAAACAGCAGCAGCAACTCGGAGGTGAGCCGCGCATCCCAGGTCCACCAGGTGCCCCACATCGGCTTGCCCCACAGCGCGCCGGTGCACAGGGTGATGAAGGTGAAGGCTGCGCCGATCGGCGCCGAGGCCATGGCGACCACTTCGGCCAGCTTGATGCGCCACACCAGCGCAATGAACGCCGAAACGCCCATTGCCGCGTAGATGAAAAGACTCATCCAGGCGCTGGGCACATGGATGAAGATGATGCGGTAGGCATCGTGCTGCTGGTAATCCGGCGGTGCCAGTACCAGGCCGCCGTAGACTGCGACCGCGCCGAGCAGCGCGGCCAGCCCCAGCGCCCACAGGCGCACGCTGCCGGCGACACGATAGAACGTCGGTGGCGAGCTGAGTCGATGCAGCCACAAGGGAATCCACTTGGCCATGCCGGTGCCGTCAGTTGGAGTGTTTGGCGTGAGGCGCCAGCGCCTGCACTGCGGCGCCGGCGTTGACCTGCAACTGCCCGTCGGAAACCTTGCTGGTGCGCTGCATGAGTTCGCGCAACGCCCTGGCATCCATCGACGGTTGCAGCGACAACAGCAGCGCGGCCATGCCGCTGACATGTGCGGTGGCCATCGACGAGCCGGAAGTGAAGTCGTAGCGGCCGTTCGGTTGCGTGGTCAGGATGTCCTTGCCGGGCGCACTAAGCACGCTGGGCATGGCCGGTGTTGCGCTGCTGCTGCGCACGACCAGCACGCCGGGTACGTCATTGGGAAAGCCATCCAGGCGCCCGTTCGGTGGCATTGCCGCCACCACGATGCGGCCCTGTTGCACCAGCTGCTGCAGCAGCTTACTCAGCAGCGGATCGGCGGGGCCACCCAGGCTCAGGTTGATCACGCGCGCTGAGCTGTTGTCGATCGCCGCCAGCGCCTTGGCCAGGGTGAAGGTATTGCACCGTGCGGTGGCGCCGACCGTGGGCGCGTACCAGCACGCCTTGTAGATACTCAGCATGGCCTTGGGTGCCATGCCGACGATGCCCTGGTGATTGTTGCTGCCGGCGGCAATGATGCCGGCCACTTCGGTACCGTGCGGATCGGTGCTGGTCTTCACCGGTGTGTCGTCGACCAGATCGTGCACGTCGCGGATGCGCGCCTTCAGATCGGGGTGGTTGGTGTCCACGCCGGTATCGACGACCGCGATCACCACGCCGCGGCCCTCGGTCACGGTCTGTGCGCTGGCGGCATCGGTGTCGATGAAGCCGCGTTGCATGTCCACGTACGGGTCGTTGTAGCTGGACAGCGCGGTCGTGTTTTCCGACGCATCGGCGGAGAACACCGAAAAATCCTGCACCGGCTGCACCAGCTCCACGCCTTCGTCGTCGGCCAGCGCACTGACCAGTTCATCGCGCGAGACGCCCGACGGCGGTTGCAGCACAGCGCAATACAGGCCCAGCGAGGTGATCGGCCAGGCCGAGACTTCGCGCAATTTGTAGCGCTGCTTGATGCTGTCCATGCGCGCGGCAGCCTTCTGGCCGGCGCCGTAATAGCTGGATGCGTAGCCGATCAGGCTGGAGCCGGCGCGGGCCGGCGGTGCGGCGAGCGGGTTGGCTACCGCCAGCAGGATGTCGCGGCTGCTGTCGGGCATCTGCGCATCGGCCGGCGGCATGGCAGGATCGGCCCCCTCGGCGGCCGGCTCCTGCATCGCTGCGGCAGCATGTGCGTTGGCGTGCGCCCCCAGGCCGGCGAGCGCGGCGATCAGACCGATGGCGAACAGACGATTCATGGGGCCGAGACGATCTCCGCCAGCCGGATGCCCGGGGTGGCGCGTAGTTGCTGCACGGTCTGCTGCGGTTGGACCGGGGGCTGCGGTGCGGCAGGCACCACGGTGTAGGCGCCCATGTCGTTGGGGCCGCCGACCACCTGCAACTGCTGCGCATGCAGCAGCCGGTCCCAGTCGGCCACGGTCATCTTTGCATCCGGCACCACGCGGATGGCGCCCTGCGGCACCGGCAGGGCCGCCACGCTGCTGAGCGTGCGGTAGTCGTGCGATGGCGCGGGCGAGGCCAGCTTGACACCCATCACGCCCAGCCCGATGGCCTGGACCAGCGCCGCGGCGGCCAGGGCGCGTACCGTCCAACTGCCGGAGCGGCGTGCGGCCGGCACGCGCGCAGGTGCGCTGTGCTGCTCCGGTGCATCCAGGCGGCCGAGCAGGCGTTGCAGACCGGCGTTCGGGTCCAGTTGCACTGTCGACGGCAGCGCCAAGGCCTGGCGCAGGCGGTTCTGCTGGGCGAATTCGGCGCTACATGAGGCGCACTTGGCCACGTGCGCGATCAGCCAGGTGTTTTCTTCCTCGGTGGCACTGTCCAGCAGCACCGCCGGCATCAATTCCCAGGCGTGCGAGCATTCCTTGCCAGGCGCGATGAAAAACGTCTTCATTGCATGGTCTCCGTGTAAGGGGCGCTGCCGGCCAGGCCGGGCAGCACATTGCGTAATTTGACCCGGGCGTGGAACAGCCGGGCTTTGATGGTGCCAACCGGGCACTGCATGATGTCGGCCACTTCCTCGAGCTTGTGGCCGACGCCGTAGACCAGTTCGACCACCAGGCGCTGGTCCGGCGACAACCGCTCCATGCCCTTGTCCAGCCAGTCGCGCAGTTCGCGGTCGTCGTTGTCGTCGGCGCTGGGGGCGTGGTCTTCTACCAGGGCGGTGTCGTCGATGGCTTCGCCGTCATGCTGGCGCAGGCATTTGAGTCCGCAGCGGTAGGCGATGCCCATGATCCAGGTGGAGACCTGCGAGTCGCCGCGGAAGTCGCCGGCCTTTTGCCAGGCGATCCAGAAGCAATCGTTGATGGCCTCTTCGATGATGTCCGGGCGGCGGGTCAGCCGCGACAGGAAGCGGCACAGCCGTCCGTGATAGCTGTGGTACATGCTGGCCAGCGCGTCGCGATCGCCCCCGGCCATGCGGCGCAACAGCATGCGGTCGGTGGCATCGCCCAGGGTGTCGGTGTCATTCATCGGTGCAGGCATGGCGGGTAACCCACGTCAGTGCGCGCAGGCAGGCAAAAGGTTGCGTGTTGATCAGAAGGTTCTGGCGACCGTGCCCAGCCACGGCATGTCGCCGGGGCCGCCCTGCATGCGCGGGGTATTGCCGCTGGTCAGGATACGCTCGGCTTTCAGTGTCCATCCGGCGCGGTTCCACTTCAGGCCCACCTGGCCGTACTGATAGCGGCCCGAGCGCGCTGCACCGTAGGCCATGGCCGGAAAGCGCGACGAACCGGCACCGAGCGACAGGCTGACATCGTTGCGCAGCGGGACGTTGGCGGTGATGTCGAACGCCACGTTCCACGGCGACCGGTCGGCCCGTGGGAAATTGAAGGTGGACAGCGAAAACGTCAGCAGGTCGCGGTAGGACCAGGCCAGGCTGGCTTCCTGGCGGTCGAAGGTGCGCGTGGCGCGGTCGGTCGGGTAGCCGTAGTAGAGCAGGCTGGCCTGCATCTGCCAGCGATCGTCCAGCATCCAGGCGCGCCCGACCTGGGCGGTGACCGCGACCGGATCACTCCAGGCGGGGGACTGCAGCGCCACCGAGGTGGAAACCGACCAGCCGGGGGCGGGCAGCCAGTAGCCTGCGGCCTGCACGGTGACCTTGTTGGGCGCGATCGAGATACCACGGTCGATCAGGCTGGAGGTCAGCGCCACTGCACCGCCGAAGTCCTTGGCCAGGGCGCTGCCGCAGGAGCCGGCTGCCAGCGCGAGCAGCAGCCACTGCACCAGCGTGCGGTGACTGTGTGGTGGGCGGCGCACCCGCGGTTGGCCTGGTTGCTGGGCGGATAAGGCCGGTTGTGCTTCGCACCGTGGGTGGCGTGCGGCACTGTCCAGCAGTGCGCCCACGCAGAAGACCGCGCGTGCGCAGTGGCGTCGCGGTCGAGAGGGGAGCGGCTTGGAAGCTGGAACGGTCGGCAATGGCGTGGGCGGGTGTCAAACAGGGACGCGATGGTGCCCCAGGGCGGCGAACGAGACCACCGCGGCGGCGGCGATTGCGTCCGTATACGCGAAGGCACCGCGTCGGGCAACGCGAATCCATCCGGGCCGGCCGGTCGCGGCCGCCTGCAACGCCTGGCTGTGCAGGCGGCCGACGGACAGGCTGCCACGGCTGGGCGATTGGCGCGCCATGCGTCCGCCCCCTCGGGCGAGGACGCGCCATGCCGCAGTGGCCGCGCCTACTTCAAAGTGTTGAGATAGGCGATCAGTGCGTCGAGCTCCTTCGGGTCGTCCAGGCCGTCGTACTTCATCTTGGTGCCCGGCAGCGCCTTGGACGAGGATTGCGACAGATAGGTCTTGAGCTGGGCCGGAGTCCAGGTCCACTTGCTGTTCTTGAGCGCATCGGAATAACCGCCGAAGTCTGCGACGGTACCGGCAGGGCGGCCTGCCACGCCGAACAGCGACGGACCTTTCTTGTTCTTGCCCGGTTTGACGCTGTGGCATTCACCGCATTCGGTGAGGAAGACGCCGGCGCCGTCGGCAGCGTAGGCCGAGGGCATGGTCAGTGCGCCCGCCAGCATCAGGCCGGCCAACGGGGCGCACAACACGGAGAGTTTGCGTGGTGGGTTCATGTGGATCCGTACAGGTGCGGGAGGGATCAGAAGGCCAGATTGACCGACAGGGTGAAGCTGTCGAGATCGCGCGGATTGGTGATCGGCGGGCCACGGAAGACGTTGGAGGTGCTGCCGTTGAACTTGTCGAAACGGAACCAGCCGGCGGACACGCGCAGGTTGGCCATCGAGGTGTAGGTGCCGTCCTTGCCGAACGGGGTCCAGTACAGCAGGATCAGATTGCTGGTGGTGTCCGGGATACCCACCGGCGAATAGCGCGCCGCATCGAACGAGCCGCTGTTGATCATGTGCGCGGCCAGCACGCCGTAGGTCTGCTTGAAGGCGTAGTTCATGCTGAGGGTCTGATCGCGCACGCTGCCCCGGTCCAGCGCCGGCATGGTGGGGTCGGTCGACATCAGCGGGCTGCCGTATTTGCGACGCTCGTAGATGTTGACGTAGGCCAGCGACAGCACGTGCTCGCGGGTGCCGAGGAACTGGTAGGTCAGGTCGTAGCCCAAATCGGTGAGGTCGTCGCTGGGCCCGGTGCGCAGCGGCTGGCGGCGGGTCGTGAGCGCAGTCAGGCCCACCGAGAAGAACTGGCGCTTCATGTCCTTCATGTAGGCAAGACGCGCATAGCTGGTGTCGCTGAGCTTGCCCGGGTCGCCGTTGACCGGCCAGCCGAGGCGGTCCTGCGCAGACGGCGACAGCGCGCTGTAGCTACCCACTTCGCCGTACCAATTGCGGTCATACAGGCCGTAGACGCTGGCACCGATGACGCGGTTGGACAGCGCCGAGGAGCTGAGCATGGTGGAGGCGCCGCCATTGGAGGCAGGGGTAAGCGTGGAGGCGTTCGGCAACACGTGCACCGGGTCGGAAATGCCCGGGTTGTTGTTGACGCTGACACCGATCATGGTGTCCTTGCCCGCCATCTGGAACGGCTTGCTGACAAAGCGCAGATCGACATCGTCCAGGCGCGTATCGAAGGTCGCATTGCCGCTGTTGTTGGAGCGGATCTTCGAGTAGCCGCCGATGTTGTCGTTGAGGCGGCCGCCCAGATACAGATCGGCTTCGCGCAGGCGCGAGGTGCTGTCGCCGCGGCTGGGGTTGTTGCGCGACCAGGTGAGCTGGCCGGACACCGGGATCTTGGTGCCCTCGCCATCGGTATCGGTAAAACCGCCGAGCTTGAAGCGCATGCCGTAGGGCGTGAGCGAGGGACCATAGGAGCCGACATGGCAATCGGCGCAGGACGAGCCGGTCTGGCGCGCGAACGAGGGAATCGCCTGCGCCTGCGTACTGGCCAGTAGCAACAAGGGGCCGGACACGCACAACAAGGACGTCAGGGAGGCGGTACGCGCGGCAGTGCGACGCGGAGCGGGCTGGGGCATGGGCATGGAAAGTCCTTGTTCGACGGTGCGGGAGGCAGCGGTGCGGGAACGGGCGAGGAAACGAATGACAGACGGCGGGGTGCGGCGGCTCATGCGCGCTTGCCCGGCAACACGCGGCGCAACAGGCAGTCGCGCAACACCAGGTGATGCCAGAGCGCGGCGCCGATATGCAGCAGCACCAGCGCCAGCAGCGCCCAGGCTGCGTTCAAGTGCCAGGTGCCCAGGGTGTCGCCGAGGTCGCCGTCCGGCGCGACCAACGCGGGCAAGGGGATGCCGAAGAAATACACCTGCTTGCCGTAGGCGCTGCTCAGCGACCAGCCCAGCAATGGCAGCGCGAGCATCAGGCCGTACATCGCCACATGCGTGGCACCGGCGGCCAGGCGCATCGGCAGGGATGCGGGTGGACCGGGCGGCAATCTGCGCAACCGCAGGCGCAACCCGATGCGCAACGCAAACAGCACCAGGACCAGCAAGCCAAAGTGGCGGTGGCCTTCCAGCAGCCACTGACGCAGTGCGCGGCCATCCAGCTCGGCACGCAGCAGGATCAGCGTGGCCGCCATGGCCAGGCACAGCACGGTGAGCCAGTGCAGCACGCGCATCGCTTTGGGCAAGGGCAGCACGCGCGCAGCTGCGGGCGCCTGTTCTGGCAGGGGCGCGGTGTCTGTGCCGTTGACGGGAGCGCTGGCGGGCGCAGGGGGGGAGGAACGCATCTGATCTGTCTTCCGGTGGTGGTCGTTGGTTCCGGCTGCGCGCTGCGCGGCCAGGCCTGGCTCCCCACGCCGGCCGAACGGCGGCCAGGTGAACGTGCACCGATGGGTGCGGCGATGTCGGAAAAAGGTTGCGTCGCCGTGGCACCTGGTTCGCACGTGCTGCACACCGAAGCGCTGCGATGCGGTCGGCTGCGCTTGCGCGCACAGCGCTTCGCATGGCCCCGAGCGCGCGCAACCTTTCGCGCAACCCGACGCACTCAGGCATGTCGCACTACGTGCAGTCAGCGGTTACGCCTCTCCGATCATGGCTATCGAACGCATCCAGTTGCATACCCACGGTGACGATCGCGGGCTGCTCATTTCATTGGAGCAGCAGCGCAATGTTCCGTTCGAGATCCGCCGTGTGTATTACCTGTTCGGCACGCGCCACGACGTGCACCGCGGCCAGCATGCGCACCGCCAGCTCAATCAATTCGCCGTGGCCTTGCACGGCTCGGTGACGATTCTGCTCGACGAAGGCAACGGCAATGGTCCTAGCGAAGTGGTGCTGGACGACCCGTCGCAAGGCCTGCTGCTCGGCCGCATGGTGTGGCGCGACCTGTACCGCTTCAGTGCCGACTGCGTGCTGATGGTGCTGGCCGACCAGTTTTACGACCCTGGCGATTACATCCTGGATTACGACCAGTTCGTGAGCGAAGTGCGCACTGGCGCCGCGCTGCAAGCCTGCAGGCTGGAAGCATGAGCGTACCGAGGCAACTGGTGATTGTCGGCGCAGGCGAGTTCGCGCAGATCGCGTGCGAGTACTTCCAGCACGACAGCCACTACAAAGTGGTCGCTTTCAGTGTGGAGCGCGATTTTCTGCTGCAGACCACCGTGGCCGGCTTGCCGGTGGTGGCGTACGAAGAACTGGAACAACGCTATCCGCCGCACGACTATGCGGTGTTCGTGGCGATTCCGGCAACGCAACTCAATCGCCTGCGCACCCGTTTTTTTCAGGATGTGGTGCGGCGCGGCTATCGCTGTGCGACGTACGTGAGCTCACGCGCGTTCGTCTGGCAGAACGCGCAGATCGGCGCCAACTGCTTCATCTTCGAGGGCAACGTCGTCCAGCCGTTCACCCGCATCGGCGACAACTGCGTGTTGTGGAGCGGCAACCATATCGGCCACCGCACGGTGGTGCAGGATCATGTGTTCATCGCCTCGCATGCGGTGATTTCCGGCTATTGCGAGATCGGGCAGGGCAGCTTCATCGGGGTCAACGCCACGCTCAGCGACAAGGTGCGGATTGCCGCGGACAACGTCATCGGTGCCGGCGCGCTGGTGACGCGACATACCGAAGCCGAGCGTGTGTACGTGGGTTCGCCGGCACGCGCGGTGGCGGGCAGATCCAGCTTCGATGTGGAGCTCTGAACGGTGTTCGCCTGGAACAAGCGCGGACTGGTGTTCGACGTCGCACGCCACGGGGTGGGCGGCTGGATGCACCATGCCGCACTGACGCCAACACCGCATCGCCTGTCTGCTCAGGTGCTGCGGGTGTACGCCGGCTTTCGCGATGCGCAGGGCGTGAGCCGGATCGGCTACGTGGATGTGCGCGCCGATGCGCCAACGCAGATCGTCGGCGTCAGCAAGCAGCCGGTGCTCGACATCGGCCGTGACGGTTGTTTCGACGACAACGGCATGATCCTGGGCGATGTGGTGGCCGGGCCGGACGGGCTGTACCTGTTCTATGTCGGCTTCCAGCGCGTGGCCAAGGCCAAGTTCCTCGCCTTCACCGGTCTGGCGGTCTCCTGCGACGGGGGCGAGAGCTTCCAGCGTCGGCAGGAAACGCCGCTGCTCGATCGCGCCCCCGGTCGCAGCACGATTGCCGCGGTGCATTCGGCACGCTACGAAGAGGGCCGCTGGCGATTGTGGTACGCGGTGGGCGATGACTGGGAAACGATCGGCGGCCAGCCATATCCGCGTTACCACATCCGCTACGCCCAGACCGACGACCTGCGTTGCATCCCCGCCGACGATGCTGTGTGCCTGCGTCCACGCGGCGACGAATACCGTATCGGGCGTCCGCGCGTGTACCGGCTCGGCGAGCGCTATCTGATGTATTTCACCCGTGGCGACCTTCAGGGCGGCTACTTTCCCGGCATCGCCTTCAGTGGCGATGGGGTGCACTGGGAACGCGACGACCGCCAGTTGGGGCTTGCATTGTCCGATGACGGCTGGGATGCGCAAACGCTGTGCTACCCCGCCTTGATTCAGCACGGCCAGCGCCTGTTGATGTTCTACAACGGCAACGCGATGGGGCAGGCAGGCTTCGGCCTGGCAGAGGCGGCGTTGCCGGTTGCGTTACAGGGCGGTCATGTTTTCGGTTAGGTCTTACATGCCGGGCGATGCGTCCGCGTGGGATGCCCTGGTGGCGTCATCGCGCAATGGCAATCTGCTGCATCGGCGTGACTATATGGACTATCACGCCGAGCGCTTTGTGGATGCGTCCCTGCTGGTCCAACGTAGGGACACGGTGGTGGCGGTGCTCCCGGCCAATGTGCGGGGCAGTTGCGTCAGCAGCCACGCCGGGCTCACCTATGCCGGGCTGCTGTCGTCGATGGCGCTACGTGCCGGCGCCACCTTGCAGGTGTTCGAGCAGATTGCCGCGCACTACCGCGCGCTTGGCGTGCGCGAGGTCATCTACAAGCCGGTGCCGCATATCTTCCATGCGTACCCGGCCGAGGAAGAGCTCTACGCACTGCATCGGCTTGGCGCGCAGCTGTGCCGGCGCGACTTGTCGTCGGTGATTGCACTACGCGAGCGGCCTGCATTAAGCACCGAGCGGCGGCGTTCCATTGCCAAGGCGCGCAAGGCCGGCGTGCAGATCCAGCGCGGGACCCAGCTCGATGGATTCCATGCGCTGCTGACCCAGGTGCTGCAGCGGCATGGCGTGGCACCGACGCACCGGCTGGATGAGCTTCAACTGCTGCAACGCCGGTTCGCGCAGCAGATCGTGTTGCATGAAGCGCGCGCTGATGGACAACTGGTCGCAGCCGCATTGGTCTTCGACTTCGGCCGCTGCGTGCATACCCAATACCTGGCGGTCTCCGAACAGGGGCGCCAGCTGGATGCGTTGAGCCTGCTGCTGGCCGACCTGATTACCGATGTCTATGCGCAGCGCGAATATTTCAGTTTCGGTATCTCCACCGAACAGGGCGGGCAGGTGCTCAACGAAGGCCTGGTGGAACAAAAGGAACGCTTCGGCGCGCGCGCCGTGGTGCAGGATGTCTATCGATGGTTGATGTAATGGATGTGCCTTTCCTGGATTTGCGTGCAGTCAATGCGCGCTATGCGGATGAACTCAAACTCGCAGCGGCACGCGTGATCGATGCCGGCTGGTATGTGCTCGGTCAAGAGCTGGCCGCGTTCGAAGCCGAATTCGCCAGTTATTGCGGCACCACGCATGCAGTCGGCGTGGGCAATGGGCTGGATGCGTTGGCGTTGATCCTGCGCGGCTATCGTGAGCTGGGGGTCTTGCGCGAAGGCGACGAAATCATCGTGCCGGCCAACACCTTCATCGCGACATTCCTGGCGATCAGCCAGAACCATCTGGTGCTGGTGCCGGTCGAGCCGGACCCGGTCACTTTCAACATCGACCCGGCAAGGGTGGAGAAGGCGATCGGGCCACGCACGCGCGCCATCATGGCAGTGCACCTGTATGGGCAATTGGCCCAGATGCAGGCTCTACAGATCCTGGCCCATCGCTACGGCCTGCTGCTGATCGAGGATGCCGCGCAAGCGCACGGGGCACGCGCACAGGGACGTCGCGCCGGTGCCTTCGGCGATGCGGCGGCCTTCAGTTTCTTCCCGACCAAGAACCTGGGTGCACTGGGCGATGGCGGCGCAGTCACGACGTCGGATGCACGTCTGGCCGAGTGCATTCGCGCGCTGCGCAACTATGGCTCGGAAGTGAAGTATCACCATCTCTGCCAGGGGGTGAACTCGCGTCTGGATGAAATGCAGGCTGCTTTCCTGCGCGTCAAGCTGGGCTATCTGGAGGACGAAATCGCGCTGCGGCGTGCAGTGGCACAGCGGTATCTGCGCGGCATCTGCAACCCGCTGATCGTGCTGCCTGCGCCGGTGGCAGAGCAGCAGCACGTCTGGCATCTGTTCGTGGTACGCAGCCCGCAGCGCGATGCCTTGCAGGCACATCTGTTGCGGCAGGTCATCCACACGCAGATTCATTATCCGGTGCCGCCGCATCGGCAGCCGGCATACGCCACCCTGGGCGAGGCGTGCCTGCCGCTGAGCGAACAGCTGCATCGGGAAGTACTGAGCCTGCCCATGGGGCCGGCGCTGGACGATGCAGCGGTTGCGCACGTGATCGCGGCCTGTCAATCGTTCGGCAGCAACACATGAATCTCGTGCGCAGCAGCGCCTACACCGGCGTTGCGACGCTGGCCAAGCTGCTGGCGGCATTGGTGGTGGTCAAGCTGGTCGCCGTCTACGCCGGGCCGCAGGGCGTGGGCCGGCTTGGCCAGTTCCTCAACCTGATGTCGGTGCTGGCGGTATTGGCCGGTGGCGGCATCAGTGCCGGCATCGTCAAGCATGTAGCGCAGTACCGCGACGATGCGCCCACGTTGGCGCGCTTGCTGAGTGCGGCGCTCTTGTACGCATTCTGCGCGGCCTGCGTGATCGCGCTGCTGGCGATGGTGTTCAGTGGAGCCATTGCCGAGCGCCTGCTGGGCGATGCGAGCTACCGTCCGCTGATCTGCGTGTTGGCAATCGCGCAGCTGGGAATCGCATTGCTCAACTACATACTGGCGCTGATCAACGGCTTCATGGACGTGCGGCGGCTCGCCTTCGTGCAAGTGACAGGCGCCGTGCTGAGCGTTGCCTTGGTGACGTGGCTTTCCAGCCAAGTGCAACTATACGGGGCGCTGCTGGCGCTGGTCCTGGGTCAGGTACTGTGGCTGCTGGCTGCTGTTCCGGCACTGCGGCGTAGCCCCTATTTTCAGCCTGCCATGTGGCGGATGCGCTTCGATGCGGAGATGACCCGTCGGCTGGCGGCATTTTCGCTGATGACGCTCACCTCGACACTGGTGCCGCAGCTGGCGACCATCCTGGTGCGCGATCATCTGGCGCTGCAATTCGGCTGGGGGCAAGTGGGCTACTGGCAGGCGGTGAGCCGGGTCTCCGATGCCTATCTGCTGTTCTTCACCACCGCCATCAACGTGTACTACCTGCCCAAATTGGCCTCGCTGCAAGGCGCTGCGGGGCTGGGCAGCGAGCTGCGCAGTGCATATCGCTATGTCATGCCGGCGGTGATCGTGGCGGCGCTGGGCGTGTATGTATGCCGCGATTGGGCGACCCGGCTGCTGTTTGATCCCCAATTCGCCGCGGCGGCGCCCTTGTACGGCCCGCAGCTGCTGGGCGATGTGATCAAGATCGCGGCGTTCGTGCTGTCGTATGTGATGCTGGCCAAGGCGATGACGCGGCTGTTCGTGATTTCCGAATGCGTGTTTGCAGCGAGCTATCTGGCGCTGGTGTACGTGTTCACCGCGCAGTTCGGGCTGATCGGCGCGATGTACGCCTTTGCAGCAAACTACGTGCTGTATCTGTTGTTCAACATCGTGGTGGTGCGGCGCTACCTGGAGCGGGCGGCATGAACGATCAGGCACCTGTATCGGCACGTGCACGCTGGCCGTTGGTGTCGGTGCTGATTCCGGCGTTCAACCATGAGCATTTCGTACAGCGCTGCCTGGACAGCGTCCTGGAAGATCCGTATCCATGCAAGGAAATCGTGATCATCGACGATGGCTCCAGCGATGCCACCGGCGAAAAGATCAGCCAATGGATCAGCGATCATGGGCATCGGCTACCGGTGCACTTCGTGCAACGCGAGAATCGGGGAGTTGCCACCACGCTCAATGAACTGGCCTTGCGTGCGCGGGGAGAGTATCTGCGGCTTGGCGCAAGCGACGATTATCTGTTGCCCGGCGGGCTGGACGCGCAGGTGCGCTATCTGCGCGGACATCCGCAAAAACTTGCGGTGATCGGCGATGCCTGCGTGGTCGACGCGCATGGGCGACTGTTGCATGGCAGCGCCATGCGCGATCTGCATAAGGTCGACAAGGGCTTGTATCGCTGCGAATCCGGCATCCGGCATGCGGTGATACGGCGGTGGGCAGTCAGTGGCGCGGTGACGCTGCTGCGGCGCAGCGCCTTCGACGCGCGCAGCGGGTGGGACGAGTTGCTCCGAATCGAAGACTGGGATTTTTTCCTGCGCCTGGTTGCAGCCGATGCGCTGGGTTTCATCGATCTGCCGGTATGCGCCTACCGCTTGCATGGCAGCAACCTCAGCAAGACCGCAAACGTGCCGGCACGCATCGCCAACCTGCGCGAGTCGCGGCAAGTGGCGTTGCGCTGCGCACCGTTATTCGAAGAGCCCGATTGCACACTGCTGCATGCGCAGGCGCGCTACATCGCTGCCAAGGTGGAATTCCTGCGGCGCCGGCCGCACCGGGTGGCTGTGCATCTGGTGGCCTACGCATGGTTGTCGCTGTCTGCCAGATGGCGTCCGAAACGTACTGCGCGTGCGGTGGAGCTTGCATGAGCACGCTGTTGCGCCGCCCGGCGACGTATCTGGCCGTGCCGATGCTGCTCAGCTGCGCGCTGACGTGGCTGACCTATGCGCTACCCGATGGCTACCTGGAAGGCATCGTGCTGCTGGCGCTCGCGGCAGCGGCCACCTTCTCGCTCGATACGGTGCTACGCACGCAGGTGCCGTCGGTCGAGCGCTTTCGCCACTACCGTTACGCCGGTACCCGCGATGCATTCCTGGCGATGGTACTGGCCGCGGCGGTGACGGTGTTCTGCATCGCCGACCTGGTGCTGTTTCCGATTCCGTTGTTCAGCGATCCAGCGTCGTACGCCACCTTGAGCCCGTTGCGTGCGCACGTGCGGCACATCTCCAATATGTGCTGGATCCTGCCGCCGATCGCCCTGCTGTGCGTACGCCATCGTGGGCTGCGTGCGGCGATGGTGACGTTGGGATTCGTGTTTCCGATCGTGGTGATCGATCGCAACCGCATCTTCGCTGGCCTGTTTTCGTTCGTGCTGGTGATGCTGCTGCGGCGCGATCCGGCGCGTCGGCTGCCGTGGAAGACCATTGGCCTGCTCGTGCTGGCCGGCGGTGGCGTGTTTTCGATCCTTGGCGCGTTGCGCTCCGGTTCCCTGGCCACCGTGGCGTTGCCGTTCAGCGCGTTCTACCGTGCCATGCCGCAGGGCGTGCAATGGTTGCTGCTCTACATCAGCGCAGGGCCGTATAACTTCGGTGCGATGCTGGCAAAGGGCTACGTCAACGCCAGTTTCCTGATCAATCAACTGGTGCCGTTCAGTGGTTCGATTGCCACCGCCGGGACCAGCATTCCGCTGGATGCACCCAACATCAATGTGGGTACCGAGTTCTTTCCGTTCTTGATGGCGTGGGGCGCTGCCGGTGCCTTGCTTGCAATGTTGGCCCTGTACGCCGGGCTGGTCTGGAGCGTGCGCCGCCTCAATGGCTCGCTGTCGATCTTCCATGTGCTGATCTTCCTGCGTATGGCCTACGCCTGCCTGATGTCGCCCTTCGCGCCACAGGCGTTCACATGGACCAACTTCGGCTTTATCGCGCTGTGCCTGGTGCTGCATGCCTGCACGGTGCTGCTGCCCAACCGCCTGTCCGCACATCCGTCTGCCGCGTGAGCGGGCAGCACGTCATTATTCGCCCCGTTGCAGAGCCACGCCCATGAATCAACACGACGAAATCTATCTGATCGACCTGTGGCGCATCCTGCGCCGGGAATGGCGCTGGGCAGTGGTAGCGCTGGTGGTGGTGCTGGGCCTGACCTTCGCCTTCACCCGCCTGGCCAAACCGCAATGGGAGGCAACCGCGTGGATCCAGGTTGGCGAAATCGGCCCGACTCCTGCTGGCCGCGACCCCAAGGTCGAACCGTTTCAGCGCGTGATCGATCGCATGAAAACGCGGCTGTTTCAGGATGCGGTGTTGCGTCAGGCGCAGGTGCCGCTCGATAGCCGCGCCGCGCAGCTGTATCGCGGCAGCCTGAAGCCGGACCCCGACCCTTACGCCAATCTGATCGGTGTGACCATCCGGGCTGAATCGGCGCAGCAGGCGCGCACGCTGGCCACGGCCACCGTGACGCAACTGCAGATACTGCACGGTGACACCAATGCAGCTGCGCTCGATCTTGCGCGCGCCCGCCTGCAGGGCTTGAGCGAGGATCTGCGCGCGGCCACCAGCCATCGCGAGCAGCTGCAGCGGCAATTGCAGGCCGGGCAGGGAGGGGCTTCCGCCACGCCGACACAGGTGCTGGCGGGCGTGTTGCTCACCGACAGCAACACCACGATTCGCGCCTTGAAGACCGAGCGCGACGACCTCGTCGCCCGGCTCACCGCGCGCTACACCTACCAGACCTCGCTGGCGTGGCCGCTGTACGTGCCCGACCGCCAGGCGTATCCAAATGCGATCACCGTCTGGGCGGCCGGCCTGCTGGCCGGCGCAGGGCTGGGCGTGCTGGCCGCGGTGCTGCGCAATGCGGTGCGTCGTCGTGCGCGGACTCCTGCACACGCTGGTGTGTGACGCTGCAGTGGTGCCTCGGCGCAATCTGGGGAATGCGTTCTCGCATGCAGCAGGCGCCGGGTGATACGCGAGCGAAAGCGAGACCGTGCATCGCGTGCGGCGCGTTTGGCCAATGCATGCATCTTGGGTGTGATTGCCTGTGCCAGCTCGGCCACCATCCAGTGCGCTGCAACCAAACCGGCAACATCGCGCACTCACGGGTCTATCAAGCGATGCCGCATCGGTGGCGTTGCGACCGGAGAGTGTGTGGTGAAAACAATAGGACGGGTGTGGGAGGCTGCGCATGTCGTCACTCAGTGAGCATGCGGCGCGGGGCGGCACGGTCGCGCCGGAGCAACTGCTGGAAACGCAACGTGCTTTCGACAGCGTTGCTCCCGACTACGATGGTCCCCGCGGCAACAACGCGCTGATCCAGCGCATGCGCACCACGCTGTGGGACACCGTAGCGAGCGAGTTGCCGGTGGGGTCGCGGCTGGTCGATCTGGGCTGCGGTACCGGCCTGGATGCTGGCGAATTCGCGCGCCGCGGATATTCCGTGCTGGCCACCGACTGGTCGCCGGCCATGGTCGAGCGCACCCGCCATCGCGCTGCCACGCACGGCCTGCAAGAACGCCTCACCACCGCGCATGTCGGCATCCAGCAACTCGATCGGCTGGAAGGCAGCTTCGATGGCATGTACTCCAACTTCGGCCCGCTCAATTGCGCGCCCGATCTGCCGGCCGTTGCCGCACAGTGCGCGCGCCTGCTGCGCCCGGACGGCTGCTTGGTGTTTTCGGTGATCGGGCGGATCTGCCCGTGGGAAATTGGCCATTACGCCTTGCGTGGGCGCCTCAGGCGCGCGGCGGTGCGTGCCGCCAAAGGCGCAATTGCGGTTGGCATGAATGGGCACACCATCTGGACCTGGTACCACCTGCCGCGCGAGTTCTACCGTGCATTCGAAACGCACTTCGCCCTGGACAGCTACCGCGCCTTGAGCCTGTTCCTGCCGCCGCCGTATCTGGTGGAGTTTTGCGAACGCAATCCACGCCTGTCCGAGCGCCTGGGGCGCTGCGACGACCGGTGGGGCGGGCTGCCGCTGCTGCGCGACATGGGCGATCACTTTCTGATCGTGATGCGCAAGCGCTGAGTGGAGCAGTCGATGGCCATGGCCGATGTCTGCCTGCAAGGCGCACGTGCGATCACCCAGGCCGGTCCGTCGCGTGCCGCAGTGACGATCCGCGCGGGGCGCTTCGGCGGCACGCTCGGCACCGGCACCGTGCGCATGGATCTGCAAGGGCATGTGCTGGCGCCGGGCCTGATCAATGCGCACGAACATCTGCAGGTCAACTGCGTACCGCCGCTGCCGCAGGTCGCGCCGTTTCGCAACAGCTACGCGTGGATCCAGGCATTTCAGGCGCATTTCCAGCATCCGGACGTGGCTGCCGCACTGCGTGTGCCCAAGGCAGTGCGGTTGCGCCATGGCGGTTTGAAGAACCTGTTGGCCGGCGTCACGTGCGTGGCCCAGCACGACCCATGGCACGCCACGCTGGACGAAGCGAATTTCCCGGTGAGCCTGCTGCGCGACTTCGGCTGGAGCTACGCATTGGGGTGGACAGGCTACGGCCCGCCCGTACAAAGCAGCTTTGCCGCGACCCTGCCAGCGCATCCCTGGATGATCCATCTGGCCGAAGGCACCGATGCGGTGGCGCGTGCCGAGCTCGATGAACTCGACCGGCTCGGCTGCCTGGCCGCCAACACGGTGTTGATCCACGGCGTAGGCATGGGTGAGCAGGATATCGAGCGCGTGATCGCGCGTGGCGCAGCCGTGGTGTGGTGTCCGTCCAGCAATCAGGCGCTGCTCGGCCGCACGCTCGATCCGTGGCGCTTGTGCATGGCCGGCCGGCTGGCGCTGGGCAACGATTCGCGCATCAGCGGCGCGCGCGACCTGCTGGAAGAACTGCAGGTCGCCAGCCGGAGCGGACTGGCACCGGACCAACTGCTTGGCATGGTCACCAGTGATTGTGCGCGTATCCTGCGCATGGCAACGCGTGGGCGGATCGCGCCTGGAGCCGCTGCAGATGTGTTGATCGTGCGCGACCGCGGCGGCGAACCTGCCAGCAGCATCATCGGTTGCACGCGCAGCGACTTGCGTGCGGTGATTCGCGATGGCAAGCCGCGCATCGCCGATCCGGATTTTGCGCCGTGGTTCGGCGCGGCCGGCATCCGGACCGTGCCGGTGTTGCTGGACGGACGGCCCAAATTGCTCGATGCCACGCTGGCCGACCCGGCGGTGCTGGCGCTCGAACCCGGTCTTCAGCGTTTAACGCAGGAGCAGCCGGCGCAGGCCGCCGCGCAGGTTACCCATGCGCCGGTTGCCAATGGAGCGCTTTCGTGAGCGCAGTGCCGGTGCTCGAGCCCGCTGCTGCCTACGCACTGTGGGCGCAGGCGTATCCACCGCACGCGCACAACCCGGTGATGCTGGCCGAAGAGCGCGCCATGCTCGCACTGCTGCCATCCAGCCTGCAGGGCCAGCACGTGCTGGACGCCGGCTGTGGCAGCGGCCGCTACATGCTGCACGCACTGCACCGTGGGGCCCGGCAAGTGACCGGTGTCGACCTGTCGCCGCAGATGCTGCACCGTGCCGGTACCGAGCTCGCACAGGACTGGCCGGCCGCACGCATCGTTCTGCAACAAGGCAGCCTGGATCATCTGCCGTTGCCCGATACGGTGGCCGACCTGAGCGTGTGCGGTCTGGTGCTGGGGCACCTGCAACAGCTATGGCCGGCGCTGGAAGAACTGCATCGCGTCACCCGCGTCGGCGGCATCGTGCTGTGCAGCGACGTCCACCCGATCGGCCACGCGCTGGGCTGGCGGCGCGACTTCAAGGCCGATGGGCAGCACTACGCGGTCCGCCACACCCCGCATCTCTATAGCCACTGGCATTCGGCATGCACCGCAGTCGGGTTCGCGATCGAAGCCGTGTCCGAGCCGATACTGGATCCCGCGGATATCCCGGCCGGGGCACGTTTCGACCAGATGGCGCTGCAGGTGCCGGTTGCGCTGGTGCTACGGCTGCGACGGGTCGCGTGAGCAAGATCTTGCACACCGCAGTGGCTGTCTGCGCGTGGGTTACTGCCCGTCAGCGGCACGCTGCGGTCGCAGCGGCAAGCAGCAGCGACGTTGCGTCGATCGCCATCCAGGCGCTGCCGGCCCTATGAGCCTGCACGTCGCACAGCTGAATCTGGTTCCCACGCCCGATGGCCTGAACGTGGAGCAGGTGTTCGCGCAATGGCCGACGTTGGCAGATATCGCCGAAGCTGTCGCCAGTGCTGGCGTGCAGGTGTCGGTGATCCAGGCCTCCGCCTTGAACACCAGGTTGCGCCACCAGGGCGTGGATTACCGCTTCGTCGATCTGCACCAGCGTGGCAGCGCAGTCCGCGCCGGTACGCTAGCCGCATTGCTGCACGAGATCGATGCCGATGTGCTGCATGTACATGGTCTGGAATTCGCCGGCGACGCGCGGCGTCTGGCGCGCCTGCTGCCGCAGCTGCCGATTCTGCTGCAGGATCATGCCAACCGGCCACCACGCTGGTGGGCCAGGCGCCTGTGGCGCGCACGCTACGCGGCCGCAGCCGGCATCGCGTTCACCTCGCTGGAGCTGGCGCGGCCGTTCGTGCGTGCGCGCCTGTTTCGCCGCAGCACGCAGCTGTATGCCATCCCCGAATCCAGCAGCCGCTTCACCCCGGGCGACCGATTGCAGGCACGCGAGCAGACGCGGGTGCACGGTGACCCTTGTGTGGTGTGGATCGGCCATTTCAGTCCAGCCAAGGACCCGCTCTGTGTGCTCGATGCAGTGGCCCTGGCTGCGCGTGCGTTGCCCGGTCTGCGGTTGTGGTGCGTGTTCGACCAGGCGCCACTGATGGCGCAGGTGCAGCAGCGCCTGCGCGCCGACCCACAGCTGGCCAGATGCGTCCACTTGCTCGGCAAGGTCGAGCACGCACACGTGCAGGAGCTGCTGCGTGCGGCGGATTTGTTTGTTTCTGCCAGCCATGCAGAAAGTTGCGGTTATGCCGCACTGGAAGCCTATGCCTGCGGTTGCCTGCCGCTGCTGACGGCCATTGCGTCGTTTCGTGCGCTCAGCGATGACGGCGCAATGGGCGAGTTGTGGCCGGTCGGCGATGCATCGGCATTGTCGGAACTGTTGCTGCGCGTCAGTCGGCAACGCCCCTCGCGCGCACAGGTGCGTGCCCATTTCGACGCGCGCCTGTCGTTTGCCGCAGTGGGCCGGCGCTGGGCGCAGGCTTATACGCACTTGCGCGCGACCACGCCGGAGCGCACCGCATGAAGCTGGCCTTGGTGGTGCCAGGTGGTGTGGATCGGAGCGGGGAAGTCCGCGTGATCCCGGTGTTCCTGACCTTGATCGAGTGGCTGGCACGCAACCATGACGTGCACGTGTTCGTGCTGCATCAAGAGCCGCAGCCGGGCATCTGGCGCCTGCGCGGTGCCACGGTGCACAACATCGGCGCGCGTCGGACGCGGCTGCGCGCAATTGCCGCCATCTGCGACGAGCACCGGCGCGAACCGTTCGCTGTGATTCAGGCGATTTTTTCCGGCTATTGCAGCTTGATCGCGGTCACTGCCGCCAAGCTGCTACGCCGTCCCAGCATGGTGCATATCGCCGGCGGCGAGTTGGTGGCCTTGCATCGCATCGATTACGGCGGCCGCCGCAGATGGCGAGGGCGTCTGCGCGAGGCGGTGATCCTGCGGCTTGCCGACCAGGTAACGGCTGCCAGCGCGCCCATCATCGCTTCGCTGCAGGCACTGGGCATTGCTGCGCAACGCGTACCGCTGGGCGTGGATCTGCGCGCCTGGCCGCCGGCAGCGCCGCGCGCCCGTACCGGGCCGACCGCGCGCCTGCTGCATGTGGCAAGCCTCAATCCGGTCAAGGATCAGGCCACCTTGTTGCAGGCAATGGCCGCACTCAAGCGCGCCGGCGTTGCCTTCACCCTGGACATAGTGGGCGTCGACACATTGGGCGGTGCCATGCAGCGCCTGGTGCAGCAGCTCGGCTTGCAGCAACAGGTGCGTTTTCTCGGCTTCAAGACCCAGCGCGAGTTGCGCCCGATCATGCTGTCGGCCGATCTGCTGGTGCTGTCCTCGCTGCACGAAGCCGGGCCGCTGGTGCTGCTGGAAGCTGCCGTTGCAGGGGTTCCTACGGTGGGAACTGCGGTGGGGCATCTGGTCGAGTGGGCCCCTGTGTGCGCATTGGCGGTGCCGCCGGGCGACTGGGCCGGAATGGCAGAGGCCATCCGCCAGGTGCTCGGCGATGACGAACTGCGCTTGCGCCTTGCCTGGGCGGCGCAGTGCCGCGCCGTCCGCGAAGATGCTGCATTGACCACGCGCCTGTTCGAGCAGTTGTATCGCCAGCTGTGCGAGCAGCGGCCGCTGCCTGAAGTGCGTTGATGTGCGCGGCAAGGCAGGGCGCTATCGTCGGTGATCTCGTGCGCTCGTGCCTTGAGCGAGGAAAACTCCTTAGCAGCTGACAAAACGACTGTGCAGCCGCCACGCGGGTGCCACCGGTGCTCGGAATCGGCATGTGCCACGCGTACGCTGCGGTTCTGAGCGCGCCTTCCGCGCCCACCTGACCGCTGCTCGCTACGTTTTTGTTGCCGCGCTTAGCGCAGCCTCACGCCGGCTGCAGATAGCCATCCAGCGCCGCACGCACCACGTACAACATGTCCGTGCGCGGCACCGGTCTGGTCAGGCGCGTCACCAGGCGGCGCGCCTGGGTTTGGCGCACCCACGGCTGATCCTGCAGCCATAACTGGGTCTGCAGCATGTCCGCGCGCTCCTTGCGGCTTTCTGCCGAAGGCACCACACGGCTGTGCAGATACTGCCGCGCTTCGCCCAACGAGCGCGACCATTCGATGCCAGGCAGCGCCGATAGCCACAGGTTCGAGCACGATGCGGCAGTGAGCGTTTGCCGGGCTGCTCGCATGCGCAGCAGCGCAGGACAGTCAGCATGCAGGCGCGCCATCACCGCGGCCGGCACCACGGCGCGGTAATAGCGCTGCAGCAACAGCAGTGGCGGCAACGCCCACCACGGTGGCATGGCGCTGTCTTCCCACAACTGCTCCCAATCGCGCGGGCCCATGCGCGTTGCCAGCAAGGCAAGATCATGCAGATGCATCAGGCGAATGGTGCGGTGGCAGATGCCGCCTGCAGCATGCAGCAGCAAGTGACACATCAATGCGCCGATCGATGGATAGGGATTCAAGCCCGGTTGCGGCCGCTCCGGCCGGATTCGGGCAGTGATCTCCACGCTGCTCACCGGCAAACGTTCCTGGATGCGCGTGTGCAGCTCGATATTGATCGGCGCATCGCGGTGTTCGCCCAGCCCGGCCACTGCCTCGCCGTGCTGCGGCTTGAATACCTGGTGCTTCCACTGCTCGAAGGAAGCGACGTAGCCCAGTTCGCACAACAACGCCGCCGCTGCAGGCGCGTCGTCGGGTTCCACCAGCAGATCGATATCGGCCATCGGGCGGTCGCCAGGCAGATACACACCCAGTCGATGCAAGGCGGTTCCTTTCAATCCCACCAGCGCGACGCCCACGCTGCGGGCAGCGGCATCGATACGAGTCAGCAGCAGCGCGATGCGCCGATGGCGGTCTTCGACATGGCTGCGCTGTTCGCTCAGGAAGGCATTCCATTCGGCGTCCTGCCACAACGAGCGGCGCTGCAACAGCGGCGAAACGCCGTGCGCGGCCGCTGCCGCTGCCGCCAGCTGCCACTGCAGCCGGTCCCATTGCGGCAGTGCATCGCCTGGCTGGGCCAGCTCCAGAGCCAGCCGTTCGGTCGCCGTGTGCAGGCGGTGCTTGATGGTGCGAAGGGAAGGCTGCATGCGCGTGGTCCGGTCAGGCAAGGTGTCGATAGAAAAGTGTGGAAACGATCGCGCGCTAGCCCACCAGGACGGTGCTCAGGTGGCGTGGCTGACGCGCAGCACTGGGGGGCATCGGCTCGCTGCGGTGCCGGGCCTCACTGGCGATCAAGGCAGACCAGCGTGCTTCCAGTTGCTCCGACGCCTGCGCGAACGCATCGGCCGTGATCGTGGCACGCGCCTGTTGCAGATCGACCTGCCTGTGCAGCAGATCGCGGACGCTGCGATAGAACTCGGAGTCGTACGCGCCACGGAACATCATCGCCAGGTCGTCGCTATCCTGCCAGTGCGTCTTGCTGCCCAGCTGATTCTTTACTTCTTCGTAGAACTTGGTGCCGGGCAGGGGATACGACACGCTGACTCCGATGATGTCCGGATTGGCCTGCGTCACCAATGCGCGCGTGGCCAGGATGTCGTCGAGTTCCTCGCCCAGATAGCCCAGCTGGATGAAGAAGCCCACGCGGATGCCCTGCGTGCCCAGGCGCTCACGTGCGGCGATGACCTCGCCGACCTGGGTGCCCTTGGTCATCTTGTCGAGAATGCGCTGGCTGCCGCTTTCCGCACCGAGCCAGGCCTCCACGCAGCCGGCGCGCGCCAGCGCTGCGGCCATGCGTTCGCTGGCAAGGTCGGCACGGGTCTGGATGGTGAAGGGAACCGCGCCGTCGGCATCGCTCAATTGCTGCGCAAAGGTCTCCACCCAATCGATATGGAAGCCGAAGATGTCGTCGGCCATCCAGATATGGTCCGGCCGAAAGGTGCGTTTGAGGTGGATCATCTCTGCGGCCACCTCTTCGGCGCCGCGCCGCTTGTAGTGATTGCCCCAGATCGGCTTGGCGCACCAGTTGCAACGGAACGGGCAACCGCGCGAGGCGGCCATGTTCAAGCTGAAATGGCCATGCCGTTGTTGCCAGAAGCGCCGGTAGCGCGGCATATCCACCAGGTCCCATGCCGGCAGGCCGCTCAGCCGTGCGTCCGGTGGTTGCGCGCCGGGATGCACGCGCACTGCCGCAGGCTGGCTGGTGGCGATCTGCGCAACTCCCTCCAGCCAGTGGTCGGTGGTGATATCCGGCTTCGCTTCGATGCGCTCCAGCAACGAGATCAACGGGGCGATGCCTTCGCCGATCAACACCGCATGCGCGCCTGCGGCCAGGAACGCATCCGGGTTGTCGGACGCATCCGAGCCGGCCACCAGCACGCGGCAGCCGGCGGCACGGGCCTGCGCGATCATGCGGCAGGCGGCCTCGCGCATCCGGCTCAGGCACATCTTGGTGAGGAAGTTGAAGTTGTCTTCGTAGAAAACAACCAGATCCGGCTGCGCAGCGCGCAGTGCGGCGGTGTAGTCCTCCACATCGTTGGCCAGCATTGCATCGAACAGGCTCACTGCATGCCCACGCTCGCGCAGCAGCGCTGCGATCTGCAACGTCGCCAATGGCGGATACGGCTTGCCGCGCTCCCATTGCTTGGGGTCGTAACGCAGGAAATACGAATGACTGACCTGGATCTTTACCATCGGCACAAGGCTCTCGTTCTCTCGCCAGGCGGGCGCAGCAGCGGCGTGCGCAGACACCGGCATTCGGCTCGGCAGTAGGTGCGGATGCAGGCCGCTTTGGTTGCGTCGCGTTGCATGCGGGCAAGGCTGCGGCGAGGCAACCTTTCTGTAGGAAAGCGGCACCCATCGGCTGATTCAGTGCATCGGATGAAGGCATGCCGCAGTCGGCTGCATGGGCGCAACACACGCCGCTGAACGATGGCTCAGCCGCCATCGCAGCAGGGGCCGCAGTAGCGGCAGATCCGTTCGGCGAGCATCGCCCGCGGCGCTTGGGCGTGCGCCGGCAGATTCTCGGCGCGCTGTTTCATTTCCACAGCGATAGCCAAGCACTGCTGGCGCTGGTCGATGCCGCCTACGCGGGTTTGCCCGCGCATCGGCTGCCGGGCGCTCCGGAATTTCATGTCACATTGGACCTGCTGCCGCGTGCGCCGGGACGCACCGATGCCGAGCCGCCGCCTGTGCGCACGCACGCCAGCGGCGGCCTGCTGTGCGGCGTCGTGGATGCGTGCAATTACCTGATGCTCTCGGTGCCACAGCGCCGCGCGATGCTGGTGGTGTCCGAGGACATGCTTGCCCGCGCGTATCACGTGCGTTACGAACTGATCGAATTCGCCGTATTCCTGCTGGCTGCGCGTGGCATTGGGCTGGTGCCGCTGCATGGCGCTTGTGTAGGTCGACGCGGACGCAGCGTGTTGCTGCTTGGCGCCAGCGGTGCGGGTAAATCGACCTTGGCCTTGCACAGCCTGTTGCATGGCCTGGACTTTGTCGCCGAAGACGGTGTCTTTGTGGCGCCCGATAGCCTGCTCACCACCGGTGTGGCCAATTTCCTGCATCTGCGTGCCGAAGCGCTGGGTCTGGTCGACGCGCCCACGCGCGCATGGATCAGCGCATCGCCGGTGATCCGGCGTCGCAGCGGCGTGGAAAAATTCGAGGTCGATCTTCGCCATCGCCACGCGCATCTCGCGCCCAAGCCGATGCGGTTGCATGCGGTCGTGATGGTGTCCAGGTCGCCGGCCATCGCATCGGCACAGCGCCTGGTCGCGGTGCCTGGCGAGCAAGTCGCCGCCTGCCTGGCCCATGATCAACCGTACGCCGCCGGTCAGCCCGGCTGGCAGCGCTTCGTCGAACAGGTGCGGCGCATCGGCATGTTCACCTTGCACCGTGGCACGCATCCGCAGGCATCGGTGGATGCGCTGCTGCAGCTGTTGCAATGAGTGGCCGTATGCAAGCCTCCTGGAACGCCACCGGTCCGCAGACCCGCATCGCGCACTGGCGCCTGCATGTTGCGCACGAATGAGCCGCTGGCGATGACCGCCATCCGGCGCATGCGCGTTGCATTGCAACAGTTCGCGAGCACGCTGGTGCCTGCAGACATGCCGATGATTGCGCTTTACGTCGCGTTGTCGCTGGCTGCCGCGTTGGCCGGCAGCGTGGTGGCGGTGTGCCTGCTGCCGCTGGTGCAGCCAGGCCACAGCGTGCAACTGGCGGGCTATCGCCTGGCCTTGCCGGGCGGGCTGGCGATGCAGGCGTGCCTGTTCATTGCGGTGAGCCTGCTGTTTGCCGTGTTGCGCTGGCAGAGCGCGCGACTGGCCGCGCAGTTGACCAGCCGCTATGCCATCGTTCTGCGCGCACGCGTGCATGCGGCACTGATCGATGCGCCGTTGCCGGCCCTGTCCGGGGCCAGCTCAGCAGAAATCGCCAACGTGCTCACGTACAACATCGAGATCGCCACGCAAGGCTTCGGCGCCGTGCTGCAGCTGCTGGTCGCGGCCATCACTGCGCTGGTGAGCGTGTGCATCGCGGTGCTGATTGCACCTGTGCTGTTGATCACCACCCCACTGCTGGCGGTGCTGGCAGGGTTGGGTCTGCGCTTCTCCAGCAGTCGCGCACAGGCACGCATCAGCCGCGCGTATGTGGCCGACATGACGCAACTGTTCTGGCTCAGCGAAGATTTTCCGCGTCGCTTGCGCCACGTACGCTCGTTTCAGCGCGAAGGCCTCGAAACCCGCCATTACGAGCGCATTTCGGCGCGACTGGGGCACGGGTATGCGCAACAGCAAGCACTGGTTGCCGGCAGCCGCCTGCTGCTGGAACTTGCCGCGGTGGTCGCCATCGCCGGCATCCTGATGCTGGCCAATCGCTGGCAGGGGGGCGAGCGTGCTGCGCTGATCACCGTCAGTCTATTGCTCGGCCGTCTGCTGCCGTACCTGGTCACCACGCGGCAGAGCCTTCAGCAGTTGCGTTCGGCGTGGCCGGCGCTGCAGCTGTGGCGCCGCTATGTCGACCTGGGCGCTGCGCGGGTACACGTTCCGGAGCAAATGGCCGAACCACTCACGGCTGCGCTGCATATCGAACACATCGGGCTGGCGCCGCCACTGCCCCAATGCGCGATCGAATCGATATTGCTGGTACCAGGTCAGATGACCCTGGTGGTCGGTGCCTCCGGCGTGGGCAAGAGCAGTCTGATGGATGTGCTCTCCGGGCAGACGCCGCCGGCGCAGTTCGTGGCGCACATGGGCGGACGACGGCTGACATTCTCGGCATATCGACATCTGGTGCGACACAGCGCCTACATCGGCCAGGGCGTGCGGCCGTGGCAGCGCACGGTGCGCGACTGCCTGCAGTGGGTGCTGCCCGCAGCGTCCGACGCACGCATGTGGGAGGTGCTGGCCGATGTGGGCCTATGTTCGCGGCTGCAGCGCGATGCGCAAGGTCTGGACACGCCGATCAATGCACAGGACGGGCGCCTCTCGGGCGGCGAATCGCAACGCCTGTTGCTGGCGCAGGTGCTGCTGCGTCGGCCGACCCTGGCCGTGTTGGACGAAGCAACCAGCGCGCTGGACGCCGATGCCGAACATCAGGTGCTGAGCACCTTGCGCGCGCGTTTGCCGGATACCGTGCTGGTGGTGGTTTCGCATCGCACCAGCTTGGCCGCCGTGGCCGATCGCACGGTGAACTTGGATGGTGCGCCTGTTCGGCGGGTGCATATCAGTTCGCCGGAAATTGCCACGCCGTACGATGTGCGCTAGGCCGGTCACACGCTGGCGGGTCGGTGGCTCTGCAAGTCGCTGACAGTACATAGCGCGCAATCATCGGGCTCGAGTCGAAGACACGCAGGCACCGGATGGGTCGGTCACGCGGCGCACCGGCTGCGCACGCCAGGTGCGCCTGGTCACTGGGCCAGCCGTTTTATCCCGCAATCTCTTCCAGCGCCCGATTGCGCGTGCGCGGCCCGAACGCGGCAATCACGCTCGCCACGATCGACATGCTGAGCGCGATGAAGGCCAGCACCCCGTGGCTGCCAACCTGCGTCAGCAACCAGCCGATCAGCACGCTGCTCACCGCCGTGGAGAGGCGACTGAAGGAATAGCAGAAGCCCACTGCACGTGCACGCAAGCCGGTCGGGAACAGCTCCGCCTGATAGCCGTGATAGGCAAAGCTCATCCAGGCGTTGCAGAACGCGACCATCGCCCCGCACAGCACCATGCCGACTGCCTGATGCTGCAACGCGAACAGCCCACCGAACAGAACAGCGCCCAGCGCCGATGCGGTGATCTGCCATTTGTTTTCCCAGCGCTGTGCAAAACGCAGCAACAGCAATGGCGCCAGCGGGTAGGCCAACGAGATCGCAAACGAGTACGCCAGGCTTTTGGTCACCCCGGCCCCGGTGCCCTGCGCCGAGATCAGCGCAGGCAACCAGTTGCCGAAACCGAAGAAGCCGATCGCCTGAAACACATGGAAGACCACCAACATCCCGATGCGCCCGCGATACGGCGCACGCCACAGCAGTGCGCTGGGCATTACACCGGCCGGCGCGGGTGTGGCCGCCTGCGGCGCGGGCAGTGGCGCACCCACATCGCGCGTGCAGCGCGCTTCCAGTTCGGTCACCACTGCATCGGCTTCTGCGTGCCGGCCGTGTGCGGCCAGCCAGCGCGCCGATTCCGGCAAGCGGCTGCGCAGCCACCAGATCGCCAGCGCAAACGCACCGCTGAGCAACACCACCCAACGCCAGCCGCTCACGCCCAGCGGCGCAGACGGTACCAACATCCACGCGGTCAGCGCGACCGTCGGAACCGCCAGAAATTGCACGAAAAAGGCAAATGCGAACGCCGCGCTGCGCATGTGCCGCGGTACCAGTTCGGACAGATACGTATCGATGGTGACCAGTTCGATTCCCAACCCGATGCCGACCACACAGCGCAGCACGATCACACCGCTGGCAGTGCTCTGCAGACCCATCGCCACGGTCGCAGCGGTGTACCAGATCAAGGCGAAGGTAAACACCGGGCGACGCCCGAACCGGTCGGCAAACGGGCTCAATAGCGCGGCACCGACAAACAACCCAAGGAAGGTGGCCGCCGCGAATGCCGCTTGGTCGGACATGCCGAACGCGCCATCGGCGCCGCTGGCAAAAATGCCGTCGCCAATCAGCCCGGGGCTGATGTAGGCGGTCTGGAACAGGTCATACAACTCGAAGAACCCGCCCAGCGCCAGCAACCCCACCAGCCGCCACAGCGTGGCGCTGGCGGGCAACCGGTCGATCCGGGCGGCGATCTGCGCGGAAGGCGAGGGCTGTTCGGGGGGCGCTAAAACACTCGGAGACATGGGCAGGCAGGCGCAGGTAGGGCGGTCTCATCATAGCCAGCGTCCAGATGGCGCAGCGGGCACACTTCGTCGCACGGTCAATGCGTTCGTCTGTGGCAAGAGGGCACTGGGCATCCAAGGTGCGCGCAGCCGACCAGGCAACAGCACTCTTCCTCACAATCGCGCCCGCACCGCCCTTGTCAGCAGCAAGCTCAACAACGCCGCTGTCGCGAGTGGAACCAAGCACGTGCACCTCATGCGTTGTCCGACTGCTGGAATGCTGTAATCCCTCACGGCACCAACAGGCCGCTGGCAATGCCGCCGGGCCAGCCCCATCTCTGGCATATCACTCTTTTCGGAGTCATTCGATGACCCCCATTTCCGTGCTCGATCTGGCGCCGGTCTGCGAAGGCAGCGACACCACCCACGCTTTCGCGAACATGCTCGATCTGGCCCAGCACGCCGAGCGTTGGGGCTATCAGCGCTACTGGCTGGCCGAACACCACAACATGCCAGGCATCGCCAGCGCCGCCACTGCCGTGCTGATCGGTCACGTCGCCGGCGGCACCAAGACCATCCGCGTGGGTGCCGGCGGCATCATGTTGCCCAACCACGCGCCGCTGCAGGTGGCCGAACAATTCGGCACGCTGGCCTCGTTGTATCCGCAGCGTATCGACCTGGGCCTGGGCCGTGCGCCGGGCACCGATCAGCCCACCGCACGCGCCTTGCGCCGCTATTTCGACAGCGCCGATCACTTTCCGCAGGACGTGGCCGAACTGATGCGCTATTTCGCGCCGGCGGTGCCGGGGCAGCTGGTGCAGGCCGTGCCCGGCGCCGGGCTGGAGGTGCCGGTGTGGCTGCTGGGGTCGAGTCTGTTCAGCGCACGCCTTGCCGCCGCGATGGGGTTGTCGTTCGCGTTCGCCTCGCATTTCGCCCCCGACGCGATGGACGACGCGGTGGCGATCTATCGCCGCGAATTCCGCCCGTCCGCACAGCTGGCCAAGCCACACGTGATGCTGGCCCTGAATGTGGTGGCGGCCGAGACGCAGGCGCAGGCACGCCGTCTGTTCACCACTCAGCAGCAGAGCTTCGTCAATCTGCGCCGCGGCAAGCCGGGCAAGATCCCGCCGCCCATCGACGATATCGACAGCTTCTGGCAGCCGCATGAACGTGCCGGGGTGGAGCGTGCACTGGCCTGCACGGTACTCGGCGATGCCGAGCAGATTGCGCGCGGCGTGGCAGAGTTCATCGAGCGTCACACGCCCGACGAGCTGTTGTTCACCGCCAACATCTACGACCACGCCGCGCGTCTGCGTTCCTTCGAAATTGCCGCGGCCGCGTGCCGCGAGCTGGACGTGACCTTGGCGTGATTCACGTCGCTTTGCGCGGCGATCGGCTGTGATGCGTGCACATCCATTGGGAAGACCAGCATGCAATTTCAGCAACGCAGCGAGAGCATCAAACAGTTGGCCGAATTGATCCGCGGGGTGGACATCGCGATGTTCACCACCGTCTCGGCCGACGGCAAACTGGTGAGCCGCCCGCTGGGCACGCAGGAAGTCGAGTTCGATGGCGACCTGTGGTTCGCCACCGCCGCCGACAGCCCGAAAGTGGCGGAAATCGCCGCTGATCCGCGCGTCAACGTGGCCTATGCGTCGGCCTCGAAGAACACGTATGTCTCGGTAGCCGGCACCGCACGCGTGGTCCACGACCGCGCCAAGATCGAAGAGCTGTGGTCGCCGGCAATGAAGGTGTTCTTCCCCGGCGGCAAGGACGACCCGAACCTGCGCTTGATCCATGTGCGCGCCGAATCGGCCGAATACTGGGACGGCCCCAGCGGGCTGCTCGGCAAGGCGCTGTATTTCGTGATGACGGCGGTCACCGACGATACCGGCAGCCTGTCGGACAACCGCGTGGTCGATCTGAAATAACTGCGTCGCAAGCGACGCGCCGGACGCGCTGCGCTCAGCGCCAGGCGTCCGGCCACCAATCGCGAATCAGATCCACCAGCTGGTCGGAGGTGACCCCGAACACGGCCACCGAGATCAGCGCAGCTGCCCAGCCCACCAGCATCAGCGCACCGTCGCGCTCGAGCAGGGCCAGCGCGAACAGCAGCAGGATCAGGCCGAAGATGTAGTTGGTGAAGGGGATCGGCAGCGTCAGCAGGATGCCGACCAGCACCAGGAGCAAGCCGGTGAGGAGCTGCGCCGGCATCCGGTCCAGCATGCCATGCAACCGCGGTTTGAGCAGGCGATCCAGGCGTTGCAGCGTCGGTCCCAGTTTGGCCACGAAGCGCTGGCTGGTCCGACGGCGCGGCCCGCGTTCGCCGATGAAGCGCGGTACCCACGGCTTGCGCAGGCAGCACATCATCTGCAGCCCGATCAGGATGGTCAACGGTCCACTGATGCCACCGGCAACGCCGGGAATCGGAATGAACGAGGGCAGGATCGCAAGAAACAGAAACACGCCGAAGGCGCTTTGCTGCAGGTCGGCCAAGATCTCTCGAACGCGCAACACCTGGTCCGGATCACCTTCGCTGAAGGCTGCCAGCAGGCTGCGGATGCCTTCGTTGCGGTAGCGCATCTGCTCGCTGGCATCATCGTGCGGCGCACCGCCGTCACCCGACGATGTCATCGCTGTCCTCGTCGCCCACCCGGCTCAGCAGCAACTTGTCCACGCGCGCACCGTCCAGGTCGACGATCTCGATGCGCCAGCCGGCCCAATCGAAGAACTCGCCGGCCTGCGGAATGCGCCCGAAATAGTAAATGCACAAGCCCGCAAGCGTGTGGTAATCGCCCTCGTCGGCGTCGGGCAGTTCGGCACCGAGTACTTCGCGCAATTCTTCCACCGGCAGCGAACCGTCGATCAACAGCGAGC
This sequence comes from Xanthomonas sp. NCPPB 1062, assembly GCF_041481705.2. Taxonomy (NCBI): domain Bacteria; kingdom Pseudomonadati; phylum Pseudomonadota; class Gammaproteobacteria; order Lysobacterales; family Lysobacteraceae; genus Xanthomonas; species Xanthomonas sp. NCPPB 1062. The sequence goes on from NZ_CM192987.1 coordinate 1,901,944, forward strand.
CGTCCGCGCGCGTGACCACCAGCGCGTCCTCGTCGGTATTTTCCACCGCCTGCAGGCGGCCGACCACTGCGCCCATCAGGTCGCTGATGGTCACCAATCCGCGGATTTCGCCGTATTCGTCCACCACCAGCGCCATCGACTGCTGTTCTTCGCGAAAGATTTCCAGCAGCTTCATCGCGTGCGTGGATTCGGACACGAACAAGGTGTCGCGCAGCGCCTGGAACAGGTGCGCGCCGTGGCCGTCCATGCGCGTGACCAGCGATTTGACTTCCAGCACCCCAGCAATGTCCTGGTCGCTGCCGCGGTACACCGGGTAGCGCGAAAATTCGTGCTCGCGCATGACCTGCAGATTGCGTTCCGGCTCGGCGTTGGCGTCCAGCCAGGCGATGCGGTTGCGCGGGGTCATCAGGCTGTCGGCGGTACGATCGCCCAGCCGCATCACGCGATTCATCATGTCGCGCTCGTGCGCGTCGATCACCCCGGCCTCGTGGCTTTCGGCCACCAGCATGCGGATCTCTTCTTCGGTCACCGAGGCCGACTCGTCCTTGCCCATGCCCAGCATGCGCAGGACCAGGCGGGTGGAGCGCGCCAGCACCCACACCCCGGGCGCGGCGATCTTGGCCAGCCAGGCCATCGGCACCGCGACAACGCCTGCGATGTCTTCGGAATTGCGCAGCGCCAGCCGCTTGGGCACCAGCTCGCCGAAGATCAGCGTCAGGAACGTGATCAGCGCCACCGCCAGGGTGCTGCCGATCACCACCGAATACGGGCGCGGCTTGCCGACCAGTTCGAACGTGCCCGCCAAGGCCGGGAACACACCCTGCAGCCAGCTGGCGATGGCTTCGCCGATCGCCTCGCCGCCGAACACGCCGGTCAGGATGCCGATCAGGGTGATGCCGATCTGAACCGTGGACAGGAAGTTTTCGGGGCTTTCGGCCAGGGCCAGGGCCCGCGCGGCGCGCTTGCTGGAGCCGGCCATCTGCTTCAGGCGGCTCTTGCGCGAGGTCATCAACGACATCTCCGACATGGCGAAGAAGCCGTTCAGCACGATCAGGGCGATGACGATCAAAAACTCAACCACGGGCGTCTTCCCCGGTTAGTGAAGGGGAGGGCGGGGGAGCACTGGGGCTACCGGCGGGCGCACAGGCCGGGCGGCAACACGGGGGGATAGGGTCGTCTTCCATAGGGTGCGCCCGAAGGCGCGGGGGCATGGTAGCAAACCACAGGGTGGTTCGAGCCGGGAAATGTCGATGTGAAGGCCGCTCCCGGCGCGAGATACCCAGAGAGGTCATGGAACGGTCATAATTCGCGTCTGGCGCCGTCTCTCCCTCGACGGCAGGAAGTTGTCCACCCATGTTCTCGTTGCAGACCATCTTCGGTTCCGGCAAGCAGTTCTATGCGCTTCTGAACGAAGCGGCGCAGGCCGCCTACGACAGCACCAGGGCGTTGCACGCCATGATGCGCGAGTCCGACCGCCAACCGGCGCTGGACGCCTTCAAGCTGGCCCGCCTGCGCGAACGCGCCGCCTCCGACAAGATCGGCCAGGCGCTGGTGGATAGCTTCATGACCCCGATCGAACGCGAAGACATCGAGGCGTTGGGCTCGGCGTTGTACAAGATTCCCAAGCAGGTCGAGAAATTCGCCGACCGCTACTCGCTGGCGACCAAGCACCTGGAACACATCGACTTCGCTCCGCGCGCCGCGATGCTGGAGCAGGCCGCCGCGGTGGTGGTGGAGATGGTGGCCGACCTGCCGCACATGAACATCGACCGCATGACCGCGCTCAACGACAAGCTGCGCATGCTCGAAAACGAAGCCGACCGGCTGATGCTGGAGCTGTATCGCGACATCTATTCCGGCCGGCTGGACACGTTGCAGATGTTCCTGCTCAAGGAGTTCTTCGAGATTCTGGAAAAGGCCATCGACCGCTGCCGCGAGGCCGGTGTGGTGGTCTACCAGATCGTGCTGAAGAACAGCTGAGGTCGCCGCGTGCTTACCTTAGTTCTGGTGGTGATCCTGGCCGCGTTGGTGTTCGAGTTCATCAACGGCTTCCACGACACCGCCAACTCCATCGCCACCGTGGTCGCCACCAAGGTGCTCTCGCCCGGTTGGGCGGTGATGCTGGCCGCCGGCATGAACCTGATCGGCGCGCTGACCGGCACCGCCGTGGCGCTGACGATTGCTTCCGGCCTGCTCAACACCAACGTGGTCGACGTCACTCCGCAGGTGATCCTGTGCGCCCTGCTGGGCGGCATCATCTGGAACCTGATCACCTGGTGGAAGGGCCTGCCGTCGTCGTCTTCGCATGCCTTGATCGGTGGCTTGTGCGGCGCCGGCCTGGCCGCGGCGCACAACAACTGGGACGCGCTGATCTGGTCGGAAAACATCGGCAACTGGGCCAAGAACAAGGGCCTGTTGTGGAAGGTGTTCGTCCCGATGATCACCTCGCCGATCGCCGGTTTCGTGCTCGGCATCGTGGTGATGGTGCTGCTGTGGGCGATCATCGCCGGCATGTCCAAACTCGGCGGCCCGATCGGGCGGCTGGCGCGCCCGCGCTGGGTCAATGCGTTCTTCGGCAAGGCGCAGATCGCCTCGGCCGCGTACATGGGCTACGCGCACGGCCACAACGACGCGCAGAAGACCATGGGCATCATCGCCATGACCCTGATCGGCGCGCAGTCGGCCGGTGCGCTGGACGATTTGCCGAGCTGGTTGTCGTTCCTGCATCCGGGCACCGGCCTTGCCGCCGGCGCCGGTATCCCGATGTGGATCGTGCTGACCTGCGCGGTGGTGATGGCCGCAGGGACGGCGTCGGGCGGCTGGAAGATCATCAAGACGCTCGGCCACAAGATGGTCAAGCTGCATCCTATCCACGGCTTTGCCGCAGAAACCAGCTCGGCGACGGTGCTCACCGTGGCGGCGCATTTCGGCATGCCGGTATCCACCACGCACAGCATTTCCACCGCCATCATGGGGGTGGGTTTTGCCAAGAACCCGCGTTCGCTGCGGCTGGGGGTGATCGAGCGCATCGTCTGGGCCTGGATTCTCACCATCCCGGCCGCTGGCGGCGTGGCGTATCTGATCCTGACGCTGTTCGAGCTGTTCGGCTGGACCTGAGCGATGCCGCGGTGCGCTCACGCACCGTCGGCAGACTGCGCCGCCGTTGCCGTATCGACCTGTTTGCGGTAGGTTGCCCGCATGCCATGAGTGAGACCCTTTCCCGATGATGCTTGCCCTGGTGTGCGTGTTGTTCGGGTTTGCCTGGTTGATCGACCGCCGCGGATTGCGGCGGTTCTCCCGCGTGCTGGGCCTGGCCAGCTTACTGCTGGTGTTCGCGGTGGGCTGCGGTCCGTTGCCCTCCTGGATGCTGCAACACCTGCAACGCACCGGGGTCAACGATTTCAACGCGTGGGGCGCGCGCAACGTCATCGTGCTGCTGGGTGCCGGCACCGTGCGCCCGGAAGGCCGCGATGCGGTGGCCGAAGCCAATCTGTTCGCCTACGGCCGCATCGTCGAATCGGCACGGCTGTACTGGCAATGCCGGCACAGCGGGGGCGATTGCAAGATCGAGATCAGCGGCGGCGATGCACGCGGCCTGGGCCTGTCCGAAGCGGTGGTCTACCAGCGTGTCTTGCTGGGCCTGGGCATTCCGCGGGCAGATCTGATCATGGAGCCGTCGAGCATGAACACCTGGCAGAACGCGCAGTTCAGCCAGCCCTTGCTGCGCGCCTACCGGCCCGATCGCATTGCGCTGGTGTCCTCGGCCACGCATCTGCGTCGCGCCGAATTGTATTTTCGCCATTTCGGCATCGATGCCACACCGGTGCGCGCCGATTGGCTGACCGCCACCTGGTCGATCCTGCCGCAGAGCTACAACTTCACGCTGGCCGATGTGGCCCTGCACGAATACCTGGGCATTGCGCGCTATCAGGTCTACCAGTGGTTGGGGTGGAACGTGAAGGCTAGCGAGCCTGGTGCGTTGTGATTGGGGAGCCGGGATTTGGGATTGGGGATTGGTAACAGCTGGTGCGCTGCTAGATCTGCTTGGCTGATGTACTTGCGACGGTGCTTGCCAGTTCCAGATTGACGATGGCAACGCAGATGCGCGGCACTCGGAAACGATGGTGCTGCCCGACGGCTTGGTCGCCGGCCGCGTGTGCGGCCGGCGCTGGCTGCGCTCAGCGCGTTTCGTACATCGCCTTGACGTCGTCACGGAACGCGGCCTGGCTGTCGGGGCGGTTGTAGAACATGTGGCCGCCGGGATATTCGCGTACCTGCACGCGTTTGCTGTCGCTGCCCATGGCCGGCATCTGGTCCACCGTCAGGACCGAACCCATGAACGGGCAGGAGAGGTCGTTCCAGCCGTGCGCGATCAACACGCGCAGCTTCGGATCGATCGCCACCGACTGACGCAGCTGGGTCACTGCGCCTTTGCGAAGCTCGTCGTTCCAGTCCCAGAGCTTGTTCACGTCGTAGTTGAGCGCGCGATACTGCGCATCGATCTTCCAGCCGACCACGCGGGTGACGAAGTCCACCATTGCGGTGGTGGTGGGCGCAATGATGCTGTCCAGCAGCGGGTCGTTGGCGCGTTGTTCGGCATCGTTGGGAAACGGGTCGAAGGCGGTCACGTTGGAATCGTAACGGCTGCCCAATTCGCCCTTGTCACGAAACACTTCGCGCAGATAGGCCTGGGTTTCCAGGCGTCCACCGGAGCGCCGCACATATGCCGGGTCCAGCCCGGTCATGCGGGTGACCTGCTGCAGCATCGCTTCGGTGGCCTGCGGGTCGGTGCGTCCTTTCATCAGCGCCACCGCGTAATCGCCGCGGGTGTAGTCGATCACCTGGCGCATCGCGCTGTCGCTGAGCTGGCCCTGGCGCTCCAGGTGCGCAGCGGCGATCGAGGGAAGCGTCAGCATCCATGCCAGGGGCGACACATCGCCGTTGTCGTCCAGGGTCGGGTTGAGATACGGCGACACCAGCACCACGCCGTTCATCGCCACGCCTAGCTGCGTCTGCAGGTAATGGGTAATGCGCGGGCCGCGGAAGCCGCCATAGCTTTCGCCGACCAGATACTTGCGCGCCTGCAGGCGGCGGTTCTTGAGCAGCCAGTCGTAGATCACCCGCGAGAGATATTCCACATCCGCCTGCGGATTGTAGAACTGCTTCTTGGCATCGTCGTCGCCGATCAGCGCGCGGCTGAAGCCGGTGCCCACCGGGTCGATGAAGACCAGGTCGGTGAAGTCCAGCCACGTGCCCGGGTTGTCGCGCAGTGTGGCCGGTGCCGACGCACTGTCGCCCTCGGCGCCGAAACCGACGATCTTCGGCCCGATCGCGCCCATGTTGAGATACACCGATGCGGCGCCCGGCCCACCGTTCAAGGCGAAGGTCACCGGGCGGTCCTTGCCATCGACGGTATAGGCGGTGAATACCACTTCCCCCGTGGTCTTGCCTTGCGCATCGCGCACCGGCAACGTGCCGACCGTGGCGGTATAGCTCAGGTTGCGGCCAGCCACGCGTGTGCTCTGGCGCACGCTGGCGTCGGCCGGCAATGGCGCCTGTTTGGCGGCAGCGGCAGCGGCATCGGGTTTGGCATCGCTTTTATCGGTTTTGTCTGGCGCTTCGGCCAGCGCTGTCCCGCTGAACAGCACGCAGGCCAGCAGGCCGGCACGGAGAAAGAAGGGCATGGGCATCGACGTGGTTGCAGGGAAGCGCCGATGCTAGGCTGCTGCAGAGTCCGGTGGATGTGCAGGAAGGCATGGATGTCGCGCGGACCGAGGTGGTACGCAAAGGCAGGTGTGTGCGGCCCGCCGAAATGAGCGCCTATGCAAGGCGCTTCCTTCTCCCGTCGAGACATTGTCCCGCCTGATGCGGACGGTGCTCCGAAGGGGAATGAGGGTGCGGGCGAAGCCTCGTGCTACTCACTTCGCAAGTGCATACGCCCGCACCCAAACGCCGCGCTGCGCCCCGCCCGCGCTTGCGGCGCGGGCGCTCAAAGTCGCGCGCCGCTAGCACGCGCAGGCCGTGCCTTCTCGCCTCCACGGGAGAGGGGCTATCGGTTTCAGCACTCAGACTTCAAGCGAGGCCAGATCGCCCTTGGTCTCCAGCCACTGCTTGCGGTCGCTTGCGCGTTTTTTGGCCAGCAGCATGTCCATCAACGAACGCGTCTGCTCGCCGTCGTCGATGGTCAGCTGCACCAGTCGACGCGTGTCCGGGTGGATGGTGGATTCGCGCAGCTGCTGCGGATTCATTTCGCCCAGGCCCTTGAAGCGGGTGACGCTGATCTGGCCCTTCATCTTTTCGCGCGCGATCTTGTCCAGCAGCGTGGTCTTTTCTTCTTCGTCCAGCGCATAGAACACCTGCTTGCCCACATCGACACGGAACAAGGGCGGCATCGCCACGAACACGTGGCCGGCGGCCACTAGCGCGGGGAAATGCTGCAGGAACAGCGCCGTCAGCAGCGTGGCGATATGCAGGCCATCGGAGTCGGCGTCGGCCAGGATCACCACCTTGCCGTAGCGCAGCCCGGTGATGTCGTCCTTGCCCGGGTCGCAACCGATCGCGATCGCCAGGTTATGCACTTCCTCGGAGGCCAATACGCTGCCGGAAGCCACTTCCCAGGTGTTGAGGATCTTGCCGCGCAACGGCAGGATGGCCTGGAAATCCTTGTCGCGCGCCTGCTTGGCCGAGCCGCCGGCCGAATCGCCTTCGACCAGGAACAGTTCGGTACGCGACAGATCCTGGCTGATGCAATCGGCCAGCTTGCCGGGCAGGGCAGGGCCCTGGGTGACCTTCTTGCGGACGATCTGCTTTTCGGTCTTCAACCGTGCGCTGGCGCGATCGATGGCGATCTGCGCGATCTTCTCGCCGATCTCCACGTTCTGGTTGAGATACAGGCTGAAGGCATCGTGCGCAGCACCTTCGATGAAGCCGGCAGCCTGGCGCGAGGACAGGCGTTCCTTGGTCTGACCGGAAAACTGCGGATCGGTCATCTTCAGGCTGAGCACGAAGGTCACCCGGTCCCAGACATCTTCCGGTGCCAGCTTGACGCCGCGCGGCAGCAGATTGCGGAAATCGCAGAACTCGCGCAGCGCATCGGTCAGGCCCGAACGCAGGCCATTGACGTGGGTGCCATGCTGCGCGGTGGGGATCAGGTTGACGTAGCTTTCCTGCACCAGCTCGCCTTCCGGCACCCAGGCCGCGGCCCAGTCGACGATTTCGGTGTCTTTTTTCAGGCTACCGACGAACAGGTCGGCCGGCAGCAGCTCGTGCTCGGCCATCTCACCCTTCAGGTAATCGCGCAGGCCGTTTTCGAAATACCAGCTGTCCTGCTCGCCGGTTGCCTCGTCGTGCAATTTGACGGTCAGGCCGGGGCACAGCACCGCCTTGGCGCGCAGCAGGTGCCGCAACGCACGCACATTGAATTTGGGCGTATCGAAATACTTGGGGTCGGCCCAGAAACGCAGCCGCGTGCCGGTATTTTTCTTGCCGACGGTACCCACCACTTCCAGCTTGGACGCGGCGTTGCCATCGCGAAACTCCATGCGGTGCTCGCTGCCTTCGCGCTTGATGAACAGTTCGACCTTGGTCGACAGCGCGTTGACCACGCTTACGCCTACACCGTGCAAGCCACCGGAGAAGGTGTAGTTGCGGTTGCTGAACTTGCCGCCGGCATGCAGCCGGGTCAGGATCAGCTCCACGCCCGGAATCTTCTCTTCCGGATGGATGTCCACCGGCATGCCGCGGCCGTCGTCGGACACTTCGCAGCTACCGTCCTTGTACAGCGTGACTTCGACCTGCTTGGCGTGGCCGGCCAGCGCCTCGTCGACAGAGTTGTCGATCACTTCCTGCGCCAGATGGTTCGGGCGCGCGGTGTCGGTATACATGCCGGGGCGGCGTTTGACCGGGTCCAGGCCCGACAGCACTTCAATATCGGCGGCGTTATAACGGGTGTTCATGCATCTCGTTGGCACGTGAAACGACGCGCAAGTGTGGGGGCTGAGCCGATTTTTTGCACGCGACCGGCGTTCAGTGGGGGGCCGGGCAGCATTGGCTACCCTGGCGTTGGTTTCGCAATCAAACGTCCCCACCTGAGGATGTCACCGAAGCCAAAGAGGACGCCATGAAGTTCAAGCACATCCTGATGCTCACCCTCGGTGCGGCCGCAGTCGCAGCGCTTCCCGCCATGGCCCAGGCCGCTCCGCAGCAGACCGGACAGGGCGCCGCGGCTCAAAAGGCCGATGACGCGAAGGCCAAGACCGAAGCCGAACGCAAAGCCGAACGCCGCGCTGCCGCCGCTGCGCAGAAGCCCAAGGCCGACAGCGCCCCGCGCGAGGAAGAGGAAGAAGAAAAGCCTGCACGCTGATCGCGCGGCCTAGCGGCCAGGTGCTACCGACGCCCCGGCATTGCCGGGGCGTTCGCTTTTGGGGTAGCTGTGTAAGACCACGCAGCATTCGCCCTGTTGGCGTAGCCGGTGCATGGGGCTGGCATGTAACGCGCATGCATGCCGGCCCCCGCAGAAAGCCCGCAATCGCCTGGCAGTGCCCGTCATGTCTGCCAGCCGCTAAGGCCTGCGCGACATGCACTGTTTCAACGTGTGATGACCTCGTCGTCACGCAACCCTTGGGCATTCGCCCGTCACCCGCTAAACTATGGCTTTCCGGGAGGCTTCAAGCCCCATGACCCCCCTGATTTTCGTTACCGGCGGCGTAGTGTCCTCGCTAGGCAAGGGCATTGCCGCCGCTTCGCTTGCGTCCATTCTTGAAGCGCGTGGCCTGAAGGTCACGATGATGAAGCTGGACCCGTACATCAACGTGGACCCGGGCACGATGAGCCCGTTCCAGCATGGCGAGGTCTACGTCACCGACGACGGTGCCGAAACCGACCTGGATCTGGGTCACTACGAGCGTTATGTACGCACGCGCCTGTCGCGCAAGAATTCGGTGACCACCGGCCGCATCTACGAGAACGTGATCCGCAAGGAGCGTCGTGGCGATTATCTGGGCGCCACCGTGCAGGTGATTCCGCATATTACCGACGAGATCCGCCGCTGCATCGACGAGGCCACCGCCGGGTTCGATGTCGCGTTGATCGAAATCGGCGGTACCGTCGGCGACATCGAATCGCTGCCGTTCCTGGAAGCGATTCGCCAGGTGCGCACCGAGCGCGGCGCCGAAAAGGCCATGTTCATGCATCTCACGCTGGTGCCGTACATCGCGGCGGCCGGTGAGCTGAAGACCAAGCCGACCCAGCATTCGGTCAAGGAACTGCGCTCGATCGGCATCCAGCCGGACGTGCTGCTGTGCCGGTCCGAGCAGGCAGTGCCGGATTCGGAGCGCCGCAAGATCGCGCTGTTCACCAACGTCTCCGAGCGTGCGGTGATCAGCTGCCCGGATATCGACGTGCTGTACGGCATGCCGCTGGAATTGCTGCGCCAAGGCCTGGACGAACTGGTCATCGAGCAGTTCAAGCTGCGCGACAAGGTCGCCGCGGCCGACCTGTCCGAATGGGCGGCGGTGGTGGATGCGGTCAAGCATCCGCTGGACGAGGTCAACATCGCCGTGGTCGGCAAGTACGTCGATCACCAGGACGCCTACAAGTCGGTGGCAGAAGCGCTGCGTCACGGTGGCCTGCGTCAGCGCACCAAGGTCAACCTGAAGTGGCTGGAAGCGCAGGATCTGGAGGGCAGCGACATGTCTGCCTTGCAGGACATCGACGGCATCCTGGTGCCGGGCGGTTTCGGCGACCGCGGTTTCGAAGGCAAGGTGCAGACCTCCAAGTTCGCGCGTGAGCACAAGGTGCCGTATTTCGGTATCTGCTACGGCATGCAGGCGGCCGTGGTGGACTATGCCCGCCACGTCGCCGACCTGGATGCAGCCAACAGCACCGAGAACGATCGCCAGTCGCCGCACCCGGTGATCGGCCTGATCACCGAATGGCGCACCGCCACCGGTGAAGTCGAAAAGCGCGACGAAAAATCCGACCTGGGCGGCACCATGCGTCTGGGCCTGCAGGAGCAGCGCCTGAAGCCCGGTACGCTGGCGCGCGAGGTCTATGGCAAGGATGTGGTGGCCGAGCGGCACCGTCACCGTTACGAGTTCAACAACCGCTATCGCACGCAGTTGGAAGACGCCGGCCTGGTGATCTCCGGCAAGTCGATGGACGACACCCTGGTGGAAGTGGTGGAGTTGCCGCGCGACACGCACCCGTGGTTTTTGGCCTGCCAGGCGCATCCGGAATTCCTGTCCACCCCGCGCGACGGCCATCCGCTGTTCATCGGCTTCGTGCGTGCGGCGCGCGAGAAGAAGGCTGGCGGCAAGTTGCTCAAAGAAGCGCGTGCGTGAGTTCCTTCTCCCATCGGGACCTCGGTCCCCTTCATGGGGAGAAGGTGGCCCTTAGGGGCGGATGAGAGGGGCGCCGCGACGCACTGGAAGATGGCAGCTGTGATGAACGCGTCGCCCCGCGCCAGCCATGGCAAACCATCTGGCCTTACAAGCGCTTGCAACCCGTACCCTCACCCCAACCCCTCTCCCGACGGGAGAGGGGCTTAATTACTTAGGTGACCTGATGAAACTGTGTGACTTCGAAGTCGGCCTCGACCAGCCGCTGTTCCTGATTGCCGGCCCCTGCGTGATCGAATCGATGCAGCTGCAGCTCGACGTGGCCGGCAAGCTCAAGGAGATCACCGGCAAGCTCGGCGTCAACTTCATCTTCAAGTCGAGTTTCGACAAGGCCAATCGCACCTCCGGCACCAGCTTCCGTGGCCCGGGCCTGGAAGAGGGTTTGAAGGTGCTGGATGCGGTGAAGAAGCAGATCGGCGTGCCGGTGCTCACCGACGTGCACGAATACACCCCGATGAACGAGGTCGCGGCCGTCGTCGACGTGCTGCAGACCCCGGCATTTTTGGTGCGCCAGACCGACTTCATCAAGAACGTCTGCGCCGCCGGCAAGCCGGTCAACATCAAGAAGGGCCAGTTCCTGGCGCCATGGGACATGAAGCCGGTGGTGGACAAGGCCAAATCCACCGGCAACGAGCAGATCATGGTCTGCGAGCGTGGCGCCTCGTTCGGCTACAACAACCTGGTCAGCGACATGCGCTCGCTGAGCGTAATGCGCGACACCGGCTGTCCGGTGGTGTTCGACGCCACCCATTCGGTGCAGTTGCCGGGCGGGCAGGGCAGCAGCTCCGGTGGTCAGCGCGAGTTCGTGCCGGTGCTGGCGCGCGCGGCGGTGGCGGTCGGGATTTCCGGCCTGTTCGCCGAAACCCACCCGGATCCGTCCAAGGCGCTGTCCGATGGTCCCAATGCGTGGCCGCTGGATCGCATGGAAGAACTGCTCGAAACCCTGATGGAGCTGGACACCGTCACCAAGAAGCACGGGTTTGCGCGCTTTGCGTGAGTTCTGATCAGCGCGCGGCCGCTGCAGCGCGCCGCCGGGAGCGGCGGTGGCGCCAGTGGCCCTGGGGCTGGTGGGCACTGGCCGCGTCGATCGCGGCGTGGGCATGCATGGCGGTCATGGCCGTTCTGTTTACCGCCAGCATCGGCATGCCGGGCGATGGCGACCATGCCATGCAAGCCACGCAGCTGCCGATGCGCATCACGCTGATCATGGCCACCATGGCCGTTGTCAGTAGCCTGGCCACGGGCTCGGCTGCATTGCGGCTGAGTCGCCAGCCTGGTGCGGCGATCGCCGCGCTGATCCTGCTGTTGGTCTTGCTGCTGCTGTCTGGTTTGTCGCTGTTGGGCTTGATGGCGTAGCGGTCCGCCCGCGACGTGCTGTGTGTAGCGGCGACATGCGATTTGGCAATGGACCGGTGTGCAGCGATAATCCGGCAGCTTGTTTCCGGTGTACTTCCCCCCTTACTGGTAACCGAACGGACCTATGACCACTATCGCCAAGATCCTCGCCCGCGAAATCCTCGACTCCCGCGGCAATCCCACGCTGGAGGCCGAAGTCACGCTGGACGACGGTTCGTTCGGCCGCGCGGCCGTGCCGTCGGGTGCCTCGACCGGTACCAAGGAAGCGGTGGAGCTGCGTGATGGCGACAAGACCCGCTACCTGGGCAAGGGCGTGCGCCACGCGGTGGACAACGTCAACGGGACCATCGCCGAGACGCTAAAGAACTTCGATGCGGCCGACCAGCAGGGCCTGGACCGTCGCCTGATCGATCTGGACGGCACCGAGAACAAGGGCCGCCTGGGCGCCAACGCGCTGCTGGGTGTTTCGCTGGCCGCCGCGCATGCCGTAGCCGCCTCGCGCAAGCAGCCGTTGTGGCAGTACCTGTCCACCATCACCGAATCCGACGTGGCGCTGCCGGTGCCGATGATGAACATCATCAACGGCGGCGCGCATGCCGACAACAACGTCGATTTCCAGGAGTTCATGGTGCTGCCGGTCGGTTGCAGCTCGTTCTCCGAAGCGCTGCGCGCCGGTACGGAAATCTTCCATTCGCTCAAGTCGGTGCTCAAGGGCCATGGCCTGAGCACGGCGGTGGGCGACGAAGGCGGCTTTGCGCCGGACTTCCGCAGCAACGTCGAAGCGCTGGACACCATCCTCGAAGCGATCGGCAAGGCCGGCTACACCGCGGGCGAAGACATCCTGCTGGGCCTGGACGTGGCCTCCAGCGAGTTCTACGACAACGGCAAGTACAACCTGGTCGGCGAGAACAAGCGCCTGACCAGCGAGCAGTTCGTCGACTTCCTGGCCGACTGGGTGGCGCAGTACCCGATCATCAGCATCGAAGATGGCCTGGCCGAGGACGACTGGGCCGGTTGGAAGCTGCTGACCGAGCGCGTCGGCAAGAAGGTGCAGTTGGTGGGCGACGATCTGTTCGTCACCAACCCGAAGATCTTCAAGCAGGGCATCGATTCGGGCACCGCCAACGCGATCCTGATCAAGGTCAACCAGATCGGCACGCTGACCGAAACGCTGGAAGCCATCGCGATGGCGCACGCGGCCAACTACGCCTCGATCGTGTCGCACCGTTCCGGCGAAACAGAAGACACCACCATCGCCGACATTGCCGTGGCCACCACCGCCACCCAGATCAAGACCGGCTCGCTGTGCCGCAGCGACCGCGTGGCCAAGTACAACCAGTTGCTGCGCATCGAGCAGGCGCTGGGCTCCGGCGCGCGCTACGCCGGTCGCGACGCGTTCGTGTCGCTCAAGCGATAAGCCGTGCGCAACTGGCGCTGGCTACTGCTGGTGCTGGCGGTACTGCTGGCTTGGCTGCAGTACCGCTTCTGGTTCGGGCCTGGGAATTCCGGCGAGGTGATGATGCTGGAAGCCCAGGTCGCGCATCAGACACAGGACAACGAAGGTCTGCGCCAACGCAACCAGGCGTTGGCAGCAGAGGTGAAGGATTTGAAGGACGGCGAGGCGGCAATCGAGGAACGCGCGCGCAGCGAGCTGGGCATGATCAAGCCGGGCGAGACGTTCTATCGCGTGGTCGAGGATGCGCCGCTGCCGGCACCTGCATCGCCTGAGGCTCCGGCCCCCCCACAGCAAGCGCCTGAGCCGATCGATCCGGTGGATCACCCATGACCGGGTCCATCTGGGCAATCGTGCCGGCCGCCGGGCGCGGCACCCGTTTTGGCGGGCCGCTTCCCAAACAGTATTTGCCGGCCGGCGGTCAGCCACTGATGGCGTATACGTTAGCTGCGCTGGCGGCGCATCCGGCGCTGGCCGGCATCATGGTGGCAATCGCCCCCGGCGATGCCGATTGGCCCGGCTGGACCGCGGTGCAGTCCACGCCCGTGCTGACCTGCCTGGGGGGTGCGAGTCGCGCAGCCTCGGTGCTGGCTGGCTTGCTGGCCTTGCCCGAGAGCGTACGTGCCGACGATTTCGTGCTGGTCCACGATGCCGCGCGGCCGAATCTGGCCCTGGCCGATCTGGACCGCCTGCTGGAAATCGGCCGTGGCGACCCGGTCGGCGCCATCCTGGCTGCACCGGTGCGCGATACGCTCAAGCGTGCCGGCGACGATGGAGGTATCGACGGCACCGAACCGCGCGAACGCCTGTGGCGCGCACTCACCCCGCAGCTGTTTCGTCGCCATCAACTGATCCGTGGACTCACCGAGGCCGCGGCGGCCGGTGTCGAGGTCACCGATGAAGCGATGGCGATGGAGCGGATGGGGCTGCGCCCCTTGCTGGTGGAAGGCGCCGAAGACAACTTCAAGGTGACGACCCCTGCGGATCTGGCGCGCTTCGAATTTGAACTGGTCAACCGGGGGCTCGGAGCCCGGGACCCGGAAAGCGCACATCCCCAGTCGTCCGTTCTGGCTTCTGCTTTCTCCGGCCCGGGGTCCCGGGTTTCCGGGCCCGAAGAGATCTAATCCATGTCCTTCAAATTCCGAATCGGCCAAGGCTACGACGTGCATGCGTTCGGCCCTGGCGACCACGTGATGCTTGGCGGTGTGCGCGTGGCGCACAGCCACGGCGTGCTCGCCCATAGCGATGGCGATGTGGTGTTGCACGCCCTGTGCGATGCGATGCTGGGCGCGCTGGCGCTGGGCGATATAGGCCAGCATTTCCCGCCTTCCGATGCGCGTTGGAAAGACGCCGACAGCGCACAGTTCCTGCAGCATTGCGATGGCTTGCTGCGCGAGCGCGGATGGCGCGTCGGCAATGCCGACATCACCGTGATCTGCGAGCGCCCCAAGGTCGGCCCGCATGCGGTGGCCATGCGCGAGCGCATTGCCGGCCTGCTGGCGATCGAACTTGATGCGGTCAGCGTCAAGGCCACCACCAGCGAACAGTTGGGTTTCACCGGCCGCGGCGAAGGGATCGCTGCACAGGCCGCGGTGTTGCTGGGCAGGTCCGCTGTGCCTCAACAATAGCGACACAGGCAGCGCTTGGGGCCGGAGCCGGCGCCGATGCTGCCCGACGCAATCACCGCGCCGAACCATTCGGCGCACAGCGCGCCACGTCCGGCGCGAAGGCGAACCACACCATGAGCGAGACCTCTTTGCCGCCGCGCGCGCATGGCGCTGCCGTGCTCAGCGCGGCGATGCGCAGCACCCCGGACGATTTCCAGGTCGACGAGCTGCCGGCATTCGAGCCCTCCGGCGAAGGCGAGCATCTGCTGCTCACCGTGCGCAAGCGTGGCCAGAACACCGCGTATATCGCCAAACAGCTTGCGCACTGGGCCGGCATCGCCGAGATGGGCGTCAGCTATGCGGGTCTGAAAGATCGCCATGCAGTGACCACCCAGCGCTTCAGCGTGCATCTGCCCAAGCGCATCGCGCCGGATATCGCCGCGCTGGATGATGCGCAGATGCAGGTGGTCCAGAGCGCCTGGCACAACCGCAAGCTGCAACGCGGTGCGCTGCACGGGAACCGCTTCGTGCTGACGCTGCGCCAGGTGCAGGGCGAGCGCGAGGCGATCGAGCAACGGCTGCAGGCGATTGCTGCGCGTGGCATTCCCAATTGGTTCGGCGAACAACGCTTCGGTCGCGATGGCGCAAATGTGGCGGCTGCGCTGGCGATGTTCGGTCATGTGCAAGCTGAGGACGGAACGTTGCTGCCGGCGCCCACATCCAGGCGGCGGCTGCGCAACGATCAGCGCTCGATGTTGCTGTCGGCAGCGCGTTCGGTCCTGTTCAATCGCGTGCTTGGCGCACGCGTGGCGCAGGGCAGTTGGGATAGCGCACTGCAGGGCGAGGCGTGGATGCTGGACGGCTCGCGCAGCGTCTTCGGCCCGGAGCCGTGGAGCGAGGCCCTGGCAGAGCGATTGGCACGTTTCGATATCCATCCCAGCGGGCCGTTGTGGGGCATTGGCGCGTTGCGCTCGACCGATCAAGCGGCAGCGCTGGAGCAGGGCGCGTTGTCCGATCCGCAATCCGAAGCATTGCGCCAAGGCCTGGAAGCAGCGGGGCTGAAGCAGGAGCGCCGCGCGCTGCGCTTGCGCCCGCAGGGTCTGGACTATCGATGGCTGGAGGCACAGACCCTGCAATTGGAGTTCGCGCTGCCGCCTGGCTGTTATGCCACCGCGGTGCTGTGGGAACTGGGAGATGTCACCGACGCCGGTCGCTTCAACGTCGGCATGCGCGCCGACGCATGATCGCGCACAAACGCCGGCCGATCGCGCGGGGCAGCATGGACGGTCCAATCATGCGATGCGCGCAAAAGCGGCCTCGGCGGTCGCTGAGGCGATAGTGGCCGGTCGCGGCGCCACGAGCGATGGCCAGCTGCACAAGGCGCGCAACAGGAATCGGCTCGTGCCCGACGAGCATGCGCGACAGACCTTCCAGACAACACGTCGCCATGCGCAATGGCTGCCGTTTAGCATCACTCGCGCGTAATCATCGGCCTATCGCCGCCGCGCCAGCAACACCAGCAGCGCCCCGGTACCGCCCTGCGTCGGCGGCGCCGAATGAAACGCCAGCACATCGTTGCGTTGACGCAGCAGCCGGTCCATGAGGTTCTTCAGCACGGGCGCACCGGTGTCCGATTGCAGTCCCTTGCCGTGGATGATGCGCACGCAACCATGTTCGTGCGCGTGTGCGTCCAGCAGGAACTGGCGCAGCAACGATTCGGCCTGCGCTGCGGTGGCGCCGTGCAGATCCAGTTCGTCCTGCACCGAGAATTGCCCGCGCTTGAGCCGTTGAAACAAGCGGGTGGGAAGATTCTCGCGCCGATAGCTGGCGGTATCGCCCGCTTCCAACGGCGCGCTGTCGCGCAGCAGGCGCGCAAATTCGGTATGCGCTTGGGCGTCGTCGCGCTCGGCCATGCGCGCGCGCGGCTTGGGGCGTGGCTTGGCGTTGGCCGGTGGGGCGACTTCACGAATCGGCTTGACCGCGCCGATCGCTGCGCGGAACAACGCGCCGTCGTCTTCGTCTTCAGGATGCGACATCTGCACAGCGTACCCGGTCCAAGCGCAGACGCACGCGAAGATCAAGCGCGAAGGCGCGGGACGCATCCGGTATCATGGCCCGGTTTTCCGAGGAGTCCCATGCGCGTACTGGTTAGCAACGACGACGGTGTCGACGCCCCCGGCATCCAGATTTTGGCCGAGGCGCTGCGCCATGCCGGTCATGAAGTGATGGTGGTCGCGCCCGACCGCGATCGCTCCGGCGCCAGCAATTCGCTGACGCTGGACGTGCCGATCCGCACCCGCCGCGTCGATGCGCAGACCTGCGCAGTGGCCGGCACGCCGACCGACTGCGTGCATCTGGCACTCACCGGCATGCTCGATTACGACCCGGACATCGTGGTCTCCGGGATCAATAATTCGGCCAATCTGGGCGACGACGTGATCTATTCGGGCACCGTGTCGGCCGCCATGGAAGGCCGCTTCCTCGGCTTGCCGGCGGTGGCGGTGTCGTTGGTCACGCACAATCACCAGGCGCATCACTACGACACCGCCGCGCGCGCAGCGGTGGAAATCGTGGCGCGGCTGAAGGCCGACCCGTTGCCCGCCGACACCATCCTCAACGTCAACGTGCCGGATCTGGCATGGTCGGATGTGCTCGGTTTCGAAGTCACCCGGCTCGGCAACCGCCACCGGTCCGAGCCGTGCGTGCCGCAGCGCGATCCGCGCGGCCGCACCGTGTACTGGATCGGCCCGGCCGGTCCCGAGCAGGACGCTGGCGCCGGTACCGATTTCCACGCTGTGCGTACCGGGCATATCTCGATCACGCCGATCCACGTCGATCTCACCCGCTACCAGGCACTGGACACCGTTGCCGGCTGGGTGGGTGGGCTGACCGCAGCGCTGGACGGCCCGGCATGACGCCGAGGCTGCGCCTGCAACCGGAGTCGGTCGGGATCGGCATGACCTCGCAACGCGTGCGCGACCGCCTGGTCGAGCGCTTGCGCGAGGCGGGCATCCAGGACGAGGCCACGCTCAACGCGATGCGCACCGTGCCGCGGCATCTGTTCATCGATGAAGCGCTGGCCTCGCGCGCCTACGAAGACACTGCGCTGCCGATCGGCCATGGCCAGACCATCTCCCAGCCCTGGGTGGTGGCGCGCATGACCGAAGCGGTGCTGCAGGTGACCCCGACCAAGGTGCTCGAAGTGGGCACCGGCTCCGGCTACCAAGGCGCGATCCTGGCGGCGCTGGGGCTGGAGGTCTACACCGTCGAGCGCATCGGCGACCTGCTGCGGCAGGCGCGCAAGCGCTTCCGGCACCTGGGCATGAATGTGCGCAGCAAGCACGACGACGGCCGCATCGGCTGGCCCGAACACGGGCCGTACGACGCCATCGTGGTGACCGCTGCCGCACCGGCGTTGGTCGATGCATTGGTCGACCAGCTGGCGGTCGGCGGGCGCCTGGTCGCGCCGGTCGGAGGGCCTTCCTCGCAATCGTTGGTGCAACTCACCCGCGGGGCCGATGGCGCCATCGAACAACAGGTTCTGGCGCCGGTCACGTTCGTCCCGCTGTTGTCGGGCATGCTGGATTGAATCCATGAGAGTTCTTCGATGAAGATTTTTGGGCCGTTGTACGACGTGGCCATCCGTTGGTCGCGCCATCGCCGCGCACCCGCGCTGCTGACCGGTCTCAGCTTCGTTGAGGGCTTCATTTTCCCGGTACCGCCGGAAGTGATGTTGGCACCGATGTCGCTGGCCGAGCCCAAGCGCTCGCTCTGGTTTGCGACCTTGAGCCTGATCGGCTCGATCTGCGGCGCCCTGGTCGGTTATCTGCTTGGCCATTTCGCCTTCGCCGCGCTGCAGCCGCTGATCGAATGGCTGGGCTGGAGCGCGAAGATCCAGCAGCAGATCGAAACCCTGCGCACGCTGGTGGCCGATTCGCCGTGGAAGGCGTTCTGGGCGCTGGTCCTGGTCGGGTTCACCCCGATCCCGCTGAAGATCTTTACCTGGGCCTCGGGCGTGGTCGGCGTGCCGATCCTGCCATTCATCGCCAGCATGTTGGTCGGGCGCGGCAAGCGCGTGTATCTGGTGGCCGGCGCGATCCGCCTGGGCGGTGCGCGGGCCGAAGCGGCGCTGCATCGCTGGATCGAGCCGCTGGGCTGGGTTGCAATGGCGGTGCTGGCGGTCGGTGCGGGCTGGTTGGTGTGGAAGACAACGAACGGATGAGCAAGACGCAGATGAATTCGGCACGCAAGACAGCAGTCATGCTCGCAATGGCCATCGGACTGACCGCCTGCAGCAGCGCAACGGTGGTGCGTTCGCCCGGAGCGAGCGGTGGCGGGTCGTCGTCGCGCCCCAGCGCCGCGCCGCGTCCTTCGGTGCCGCGTCCGGGTGCCACGGTCACCGTGCAGCGCGGCGACACCCTGTACGCGATCTCGCGCCGGACCAATATCACCGCCGCGGATCTGGCCGCCTGGAATGGCCTGTCTTCCCCAAACACCATCTATCCCGGCCAGACGCTCAAGTTGTATCCGCCCGGTACCAGCAAGCCGGGTGGCAGCGCGCCGGTGGCTGGCGGCACCGTGGCCCCGCCGCGCCCCGTCGCGCCGATCGCCGCACCGGTCAGTAGCGGATTTTCGTGGCGTTGGCCGGCCGATGGCGTCGTGGTGGGCACCTTCGTCACTGGCGAAACCACCAAGCAGGGCGTGGACATCGCCGGCACCAGCGGTCAGGCCGTGCGTGCCGCCGCCGATGGCGTGGTGGTGTATTCCGGCGCCGGCCTGGTCGGCTACGGCGAGCTGATCATCATCAAGCACAACGACCAGTGGCTATCCGCGTACGGTCACAACCGCAAGCGCCTGCTCAACGAGGGCCAGAGCGTCAAGGCGGGGCAGCAAATTGCCGAAATGGGCCGCAGCGGCGCCTCCCGCGACATGTTGCACTTCGAGATCCGCTACAACGGCAAGCCGGTCGATCCGCTGCTGTATTTGCCGAAGAAATGAGATTGGGGAGTTGGGATTCGGGATTCGCAACGGCCCTGGGCTGTTCGTATCCGGACAGAGAGTGGGTTCTTCGGACTCACCACTTGGACCAATTGACGCTCTAGCCTGGTTTGGCGATTGAAGGCGCAGCTTGCGGAAGCCCGCTCTTACGAATCCCCAATCCCGATTCCCGAATCCCGTCCCAAGACAATCAGCCCGGCAACACCATCGCCAAGGCCACCCGCCGGCCTTCGCTGGCCAGCACGTTGTAGGTGCGTGCGGCGGCGGCATTGGTCATCGCCTCCAGGCCGATGCCGCGGGTCAGGCAGGCCGCCAGCACGTCGGTCTTGGGGAATAACTGGCGTTCGCCGGTGCCGAGCAGGATCACGGCCGGGTTGAGCGCCAGCACCGCCTCCATGTGACCGGCCTGCAGTTGCTCCAGCGTCTGGACCGGCCAGTGCTCTACCAGCTCATCCGGCATCAGGATGAAGCTCTGCTGCAGGATCTGCTCGTTCACCTTGGCATGGCGGCCGTCGGCCGCGCGCAGCGCGTAGGCGTAATCGGGGTGTTCCTGACTTAAAGGCATGACGAACTCGCTGGCTCAGCCGCGCGGCAGCACGATCTGGCGCTTTTCCTTGCTGGGGCGGTACAGGATGGCGACGTGGCCGATGCGCTGTACCAACGCACTGCCGGTTTGTTCGATCAGCTCGGCAATCAGCGCATCACGTGTCTCGCGATCCTCCGATGCCACCTTCACCTTGACCAGTTCGTGGCGCTCGAGCACTTCCTCGAGTTCAGCCAGAAATGCCGGCGTGACCCCTTTGCCGCCGGTCTGCAGCAAGGCTTTGAGGTCGTGGGCCTGGCCGCGCAGGAAACGGTTCTGGGCGGAGGTGAGAACAATGGACATGCAGGATCGAAGGGAAGCAAAGGGTGTTCAGGGTATCATGGCGACCCGTTCGGACCCCTTTGCCAATGCCTTCCCGCAGTAAAAGCAGCCAGCGCTGGCTCAAGGAACACTTCGCCGACCCTTACGTGAAGAAGGCCCAGGCCGAGGGCATGCGCTCGCGCGCGGCCTACAAGCTGGAAGAGTTGCTGCAGCGCGACCGCCTGCTCAAGCCGGGCATGGTGGTGGTCGATCTGGGCGCGGCCCCGGGCGGGTGGTCGCAACAGGTGCGCAAATCCATGGGCGACAGCGGCCGGGTGGTGGCGCTGGATATCCTGGACATGCCGGCCCTGGCGGGCGTGGAGTTCCTTCACGGCGACTTCAGGGAGCAGGCCGTCCTATCCCAATTCGAAGCGATGCTGGGCGATGTGCCGGTGGACCTTGTGCTGTCGGATATGGCCCCCAATAAGAGTGGCATGGATGCGGTCGACCAACCGCGGATGATGCACCTGGCGGAACTGGCCATGGAATTTGCCGACACCCACCTCAAGCCGGGCGGGGCATTTCTGATCAAGCTGTTCCAGGGTGTCGGGTCCGACGACTACATTCGCGAGCTTCGCCGCCGCTATGAGAAGGTGACGATTCGCAAGCCGGCGGCCTCGCGCAAGCGCTCCCCGGAAGTTTATGCGCTCGGTCAGGGCAAGCGTGTCCAGATCAAGTAAGCTGCCAATGACCATCGTATTTCAAGCATCGAAGAGTAGAGGGCACCGGAGCCAATGAGGATGAACGACTTGACCAAGAATCTGCTGCTGTGGGTGGTCGTCGCAGTTGTGCTGATGGTTGTCTTCCAGAGCTTCTCGCCGCGGATGGCGGGCGGCGTCGGTGCCGACTCGATCACCTACACCCAGTTCCTGAAGGAAGTGGACTCCGGGCGTGTCAAATCGGTGGATTACACCGATGAAACCAACCTGGCCGTCAACGCGATCCGCTTCAAGCGCACCGACGGCAGCGAAGCCACCGTCTACGGCCCGCGCGACGACAAGCTGGTCGACGTGCTGTACAGCAAGAACATCGAAATGACCCGCCAGAAGCCCTCGACCGGGCCTGGTTTCTGGTCGTTGGTACTCAATTTCCTCCCGGTCATCCTGATCATCGGCTTCTGGCTGTTCATCATGCGCCAGATGCAGGGCGGTGGCGGCGGTGCCAAGGGGGCGATGAGCTTCGGCAAGTCGCGCGCCAAGCTGCAGGGCGAAGACCAGATCAAGATCACCTTTGCCGACGTTGCCGGTTGCGACGAGGCCAAGGAAGAAGTCGGCGAACTGGTGGACTTCCTGCGCGACCCGACCAAGTTCACCAAGCTGGGCGGCAAGATTCCGCGCGGCGTGCTGATGGTCGGCCCGCCGGGTACCGGTAAGACCCTGCTCGCCAAGGCGATCGCCGGCGAGGCCAAGGTGCCGTTCTTCAGCATCTCCGGTTCGGACTTCGTGGAAATGTTCGTCGGCGTGGGTGCCAGCCGCGTGCGCGACATGTTCGAGCAGGCCAAGAAGCACGCGCCGTGCATCATCTTCATCGACGAAATCGATGCGGTGGGCCGTCATCGCGGTGCCGGTCTCGGCGGCGGGCATGATGAGCGCGAGCAGACCCTGAACCAGTTGCTGGTCGAAATGGACGGTTTCGAAGGGGGCGAAGGCGTGATCGTGATCGCGGCGACCAACCGGCCGGACGTGTTGGATCCGGCGCTGCTGCGTCCTGGCCGTTTCGACCGCCAGGTCGTGGTCGGCCTGCCGGACGTCAAGGGCCGCGAACAGATCCTGCGCGTGCACATGCGCAAGCTGCCGCTGGCCGAGGATGTCGTGCCGATGGTCATCGCCCGCGGTACCCCGGGTTTCTCTGGCGCCGACTTGGCCAACCTGTGCAACGAAGCAGCGTTGTTCGCGGCGCGTGGCAGCGAGAAGGAAGTCCGCATGGACCACTTCGACCGTGCCCGCGACAAGATTCTGATGGGTGCCGAGCGCCGCTCGATGGCCATGAGCGAGGACGAGAAGACCCTCACCGCGTATCACGAGGCAGGCCACGCCATCGTCGGCCGCCTGGTGCCGGAGCACGACCCGGTCTACAAGGTCACCATCATTCCGCGCGGCCGCGCCCTCGGCGTGACGATGTATCTGCCGGAAGGCGACCGCTACTCGATGAACCGCGTGGCGATCGAATCGCAGCTGTGCTCGCTGTACGGTGGTCGCGTTGCCGAAGAGCTGATCTTCGGTGGCGACAAGGTCACTACCGGTGCGTCCAACGACATCGAGCGGGCCACCAAGATGGCGCGCAACATGGTGACCAAGTGGGGGCTGTCCGACGAGCTTGGCCCGGTGGCCTATGGCGAGGAAGAGGATGAGGTGTTCCTGGGCCGTTCGGTGACCCAGCACAAGAACGTCTCCGACGAAACCGCGCGCAAGATCGACGAAGTCGTGCGCTCGATCCTGGACAAGGCCTACAGCAAGACCAAGACCATCCTCACCGAGAATCTGGACAAGCTGCACGCGATGTCGCAGTTGTTGCTGCAGTACGAGACCATCGACGTGCCTCAGATCGACGCCATCATGGAAGGCCGCGAGCCGCCGCCGCCGGCGGGTTGGGGCAAGTCCGACAAGGACGGTGGCAACAACAACGACAAGGGTAGCCCGCGTCCATTGCCGCCCATCGCCGGACCCGCCGAGCAACTCTAAGCCGGCCATGCACTGATCTGCGAGGCATCCATCAAGGCCGGGGAGCAATTCCCGGCCTTGATGCGTTATCGGGCCGCATCGATGCCCACGTATGGGCGACCATCACCAACCCAGGAGACACTGCCGATGTTCGATACCACCCTGACACTGGATTGCGCCGGCCGCAGCCTGCGACTGGATGCACCGCAGGTGATGGGTATCGTCAATGTCACACCCGATTCGTTCTCCGACGGCGGCCAGCATGCGACCTGCGAAGCGGCGATCGCGCATGGGCTGGCGTTGGTGGAGCAGGGCGCTGCGGTGCTGGATGTCGGTGGTGAATCCACCCGCCCGGGCGCTGCGGCGGTCTCGGTTGAAGAAGAATTGCAGCGGGTCGTTCCGGTGATCGAGGCGCTGGCCCAGCGCACCAGCGTGCCGATCAGCGTGGATACGTTCAAACCGGAGGTCATGCGCGCGGCGGTCGCGGCCGGCGCCGGCATGGTCAACGACGTCTATGCCCTGCGTTCGCCCGGTGCGCTGGAAGCGGCGTCGGACCTGCGCGTGCCTGTGGTCTTGATGCATGCGCGCAGCGCGCCGCACGCCATGCAGGATGCGCCGCACTACGACGATATCGTGGGTGAAGTGCACCGGTTTCTGGCCGAGCGCATCTTCGCTGCCGAGATGGCCGGCATCGACAAGCGCCGGCTGGTCCTGGACCCGGGCTTTGGCTTCGATAAGGCCACCCCGCACAACCTCACCCTGCTTGCGCAGCTGCAGCGGCTGCAGGAATTCGGTTTGCCGGTGCTGGCCGGGCTGTCGCGCAAACGCAGCATCGGCGAACTGACCGGGCGCCAGATCGCCGCCGAACGTGTGCACGGCTCGGTGGCCGCGCATCTGATCGCCGCACAACATGGCGCGCTGCTGCTGCGCGTGCACGATGTGGCGGCAACCGTGGATGCGTTGAAGGTGTGGAAGGCGATGGCGGCGATTCCGGTACCGCGTGTCAGCGCGCCCGCTGCGCCCACGATCCGTTGGCCGGACGAGGACTGATGCCTGTCGACCAACGCCCGCTGGCGATCGCCGTGATGGGCCCCACCGCCAGCGGCAAGACGGCGCTGGCGCTGGAAGCTGCGGAGCGCTGGAACGGGGAAATCGTCAGCGTCGATTCGGCGCTGGTGTATCGCGGCCTGGAGATCGGTGCGGCCAAGCCGGACGGGCCAATGCGCGCGGCGGTGCCGCATCATCTGCTCGACCTGCGCGATCCCTGGCAGGTGTATTCGGCAGCGGAGTTCGCCACCGATGCACGCCAGGCGATCGCGCAAATCGTGGCGCGCGGCAAATTGCCGATTCTGGCCGGCGGCACCGGGCTGTATTTTCGTGCACTGCTGGAAGGTTTGTCGCACCTGCCCGAGGCCGACCAAACGGTGCGTGCATCCATCGCGGCCGAAGCTCAGCATATCGGTTGGGCCGGCTTGCACGCACAACTGGCACGTGTGGACCCGGTTGCGGCAGCGCGCATTCATGCGACCGACCCGCAGCGGATCCAGCGGGCGCTGGAGGTCTACCGCATCAGCGGGCGGCCGATCAGCGCGTGGCAGGCGCTACCGCCAGGGCCGCGCCTGCCGGTACGCGTGTTGAAGGTGGTCTTGGCCCCACGCGAGCGCGCGGTGCTGCATGCACGGATCGCACACCGGCTGGATGCGATGTTGGCGCAGGATTTTCTGGGGGAAGTGCAGCGTCTGCGGGCGCTGCCGCAGATGCAGGCGGTGGCAGCGCCGCTGGATTTGCCGGCCGTGCGCGCGGTGGGCTACCGCCAGGCCTGGCAGTACCTGGATGGGGCTGGCGGCCTGGCCGAGTTCCGCGACAAGGCGATCCAGGCGACCCGGCAACTGGCCAAGCGGCAGCTCACCTGGCTGCGCGGCGAGCTGGACGCGCGCTGGTTCGACCCGGAGCGTGACCGCCATCAATTGGAGGACGCAATTGTCGGCTTCCTCGCTGATCGTCCCGCTGTACGGCAGGCTTCAGGCGTGTAACATCCCGTTTCCGGGACCGGCTGGGGATAGCAGGTGTCGACCGGAACAATAAGAACAATAATGAAGAGGATTTTTCGATGGCTAAGGGGCAATCTTTACAGGACCCATTCCTCAATGCGCTGCGGCGCGAGCGGGTGCCCGTGTCGGTGTATCTGGTCAATGGCATCAAGCTGCAGGGCACGATCGAGTCGTTCGACCAATTCGTGGTCCTGCTGCGCAATACCGTGAGTCAGATGGTGTACAAGCACGCCATTTCCACGGTGGTGCCGGCGCGCAATGTGCGCGTGGGGCCCGGTGGTGGGTATGTGCAATCCAATGAAGGCAATCAGGCGGAAGATGACGACGTCGAGCAGTAACGGAGCAGTGCGTGTTTGATCGGTCCCGCAAGGGTGAACACGCGTTATTGATACAGACCCACTCCGGCGGGCCTGCCGAAGACGATGTGATGGAGGAGTTCGCCGACCTTGCAAAGTCGGCGGGCGCCACGGTGGCCGCCACGCTCACCGCGCGCATCGATAAGCCCAGCCCGTCGACCTTGATCGGTAGCGGCAAGCTGGAAGAGGTCAAGGCCGCAGCCGAGGCCACCGGTGCCGATCTGGTGCTGGTCAACCACACTTTGTCGCCCGGCCAGGAGCGCAACCTGGAGCGGTATCTGGAGCGGCGTGTGATCGACCGCACCGGGTTGATCCTGGACATCTTCGCGCAACGTGCGCGTAGCCACGAAGGCAAGCTGCAGGTGGAGCTGGCGCAGTTGCGTCACATGGCCACGCGGCTGGTACGTGGCTGGACGCACTTGGAGCGTCAGCGCGGTGGCTCCATCGGCCTGCGCGGCCCCGGCGAAACCCAGCTGGAAACCGACCGCCGCCTGCTGCAAAAACGCGTCGAACAGTTGCAGCAGCGGCTGGAAAAGGTCGAGGTGCAGCGCACCCAGATGCGTCGTGCGCGGATGCGCAGCGAATTGCCACGGATTGCACTGGTCGGCTACACCAATGCCGGCAAGTCGACATTGTTCAATGTGTTGACCGGTGCAGAGGCCTACGTGGCAGATCAATTGTTCGCCACGCTCGACCCCACCGTGCGACGCATTGCGTTGCCGGGTGGAAGTGCGATTCTTGCCGACACGGTCGGCTTCGTGCGCGATCTTCCGCACGAGCTGGTCGCCGCATTCCGCTCCACGCTGTCGGAGGCGCGCGATGCCGATCTGTTGCTGCACGTCGTCGATGCAGCAGACCCGTTGCGCGAAGAACGCATCCTGCAGGTCGATGAAGTGTTGCAGGCCGTCGGTGCCGGCGATCTGCCGCAGCTGCTGGTATTCAACAAGATCGACAAGATCGAGGGCGCCGAAGTGCGCCACGACGCGCAGGACGGCATTCCTGACCCGGCACGCCGCGAGCGTGTCTGGGTGTCGGCGCGCGACGGACGCGGGCTGGAAGAATTGCAGCATGCGCTCGGCCAGCGGCTGGATCTGCGCCACCTGACCGGCCAGCTACGGTTACCACCGTCTGCCGGTCGCCTGCGTTCCAGGCTGCATCAGCTGGAAGTGGTGCGCAGTGAGCAATCCGACGAAGAGGGTTGGTTGCTCGAGGTCGATCTGCCGATGGTCGAGGCCGAGCGGTTGGCCGCCGGGCAGGACGGTGCGCCGCTGCGCGCGATGCTGCCGGATCGTCGCGAAGACTGGGAAGCGTGATAGACGCGGCACGGTCGGTCGCACACGACCGTGCTGCTGCTTCAAGGCGAATGGGGCAGGGTGGAGCGCGTCGCTGTGCGGCAGTTGCCAGGCCTCGTCCCGGCCAGCCGGAACTCACAGAAAATCAATATGAGCAGTGGGTGCTGCGCAAGAGTGCAGTGGTGCGCTCATGTGGCGCATCACACCTGTGATCAGGAATGACGCCCTGGGTGCGGTGATTCGGTGCTTGGAGGCGGCGCTGCACGTTGACCACGTGCGGCCGGCACAGCGGCGCACATGCAAGCCCGTCCAGACCCGTCGTACCGCATATTGGCCGCACATCGCCACTGAACCCTGGCCACCTCGCGCCCAGCCGGAATCGGCGCCAGCGGCAGACAGGCGCGACGAATTGGGCTAAAACGTCCGCTGCCCCCTCCTTGCCGTGCCCATGTCTTTTTCCGCCGATTCCGAACTGCAGCAGCTGGCCGAAGCCCTCGGGCAGCAATTGCTTGCCGCGCGCGAGCGCCTGGTCACTGCCGAGAGTTGTACGGGTGGCTGGATCGCCAAGGCGGTGACCGATGTCGCCGGCTCCTCGCACTGGTTCGATTGCGGCATGGCCGCCTATAGCTACGAGGCCAAGCAGGCGCTACTCGGTGTCCGCCCACAGACCTTGGAAGTGCACGGGGCGGTCAGTCGCGAAACGGTGATCGAAATGGTCTCTGGCGCCCTGGTGAATTCCGGCGCAAGCATCGCGGTGGCGGTGACCGGCATCGCCGGGCCTGGCGGCGGCAGTGAGGACAAGCCGGTCGGCACGGTCTGGATCGGCTGGAAACGCCGTGGCGGTTATGCCACCGCACAACTGTTCCAGTTCAATGGCGACCGCGATGCTGTGCGTCGTCAGACCGTCGTCGCAGCATTGCGCGGGTTGAGCGCGCTGCTTTAGCGGTCGTCGGGTCCGCTGATGGCGTTCGGCAGCAGATCCGCGGCGCCCCATTTCCGGCGCAATCTCGCACAGCCTGGAAACCCAAGGCCGTAACCGAGCGCCGTCCCAAGAGCTGGCTTGGCCTCGTTGTCGACACGCCGCTGCAGCACGCTGAGCGGACGCGTTACTTGGCACATGCGGCAACGAGGCTGCGAAGCGACAATGGCGCAACCCGGGTGCAGGCAGCTCATCAGCGAACGCTGCCTGTTGCGCATGTACCGCGCGCCTTGCAACCTGCGCTGAGCTTGGACGAGGCGAGAGCGCGACAGCGGAGGGCAGATCGGCTACAAACAAGGTCCGCTCACCGCCCCGCGTGCCAATGCATTCGTTTCTTGCTCCTGTCCCATCGATCGCCGCGTTGCAGGCTGCTATCTACTGCAGTGTCACGCATTGCCTGAGCGCAACGCGCTCGCAGGCGGTGCGCTGATGTGGGAAGCACTCGGCACGGTACGTGATCTTGGGCGGCTGCAGGAAATCGCCTCGGTCCTGATCCGCTACGGCTTCGGCGATGTGGTGCGTCGTATCGGCATGGCCGATGTGCTTGAGCGCGCCGGCAGGCTGTTGCATTGGCAGAACGCCGAGGGCCGGTTGCGCATGTCCGCAGCGATGCGCGTGCGGCGTGCACTGGAAGAGCTCGGACCCACCTTCGTCAAACTGGGCCAGGTGCTGGCCACGCGTGTGGATCTGCTGCCACCGGAGTGGATCGAAGAATTGAGCGAGCTGCAGAACGCGGTGCCGGCGCTGCCGTTCGAGCAGATTCGCCCACAGCTGGTCGCTGCGTTGGGCATGGAGCCGGAAACCGTCTTCGCGCGCCTGGACGAACAGCCGCTGGCAGCCGCCTCGCTGGCACAGACCCATCGCGCGTGGTTGGTCGATGGCACGCCGGTGGTATTGAAGATTCGTCGTCCCGATATCGGTGACACCATCGACGCGGATCTGCGCCTGCTCGCCCGGCTTGCTGAAATCGTCGAAACCCGCGCACCGGATCTCAAGCGCTACCGTCCTTCCGAGGTGGTGCAGCAATTTACCGTTTCGCTGCGACGCGAGCTGGACTTCGCTGCGGAGGGGCGCAACGCCGAACGCATCGCCGCCAACTTCGCGCACGATACGCAGGTGGTGGTGCCGGCGGTGTACTGGGAGTGGACCTGCGAGTCGCTCAACGTGCAGGAATTCATCGATGGAATTCCGGGGCGCGATCTGCTCGCCGTCGATGCGGCCGGCCTGGATCGCAGGGCGCTCGCACGTGCCGGTGCCGGCATCGTGCTCAAGATGGTGTTGCAGGATGGCTGCTTCCACGCCGACCCGCATCCGGGG
Organism: Xanthomonas sp. NCPPB 1062; assembly: GCF_041481705.2. Taxonomy (NCBI): domain Bacteria; kingdom Pseudomonadati; phylum Pseudomonadota; class Gammaproteobacteria; order Lysobacterales; family Lysobacteraceae; genus Xanthomonas; species Xanthomonas sp. NCPPB 1062. Next base: position 1,931,314 of record NZ_CM192987.1, read on the forward strand.
AACATTTTTTACCTGCGCGATGGGCGCATCGCGGTCATCGATTTCGGCATGGTCGGGCGCGTCTCCGAGCAGCGTCGGTTTCAGGTCGCACAGCTGCTGCACGGCATGGTCAGCTACGACGCCGAAGCAGTGATCGACGTCTTGCTGGAATGGGCGGGCACCAGCCTGGAGATCGACGAGGCGCGTTTGCAGCAAGACATCGGCGCATTCGTCGACGAGTATCGCGGCGTGCCGCTGAAAGAATTGCGTATTGGCGCAATGCTTGGCGACGTCACCTCCATCCTGCGCGATCACGGGCTGACGCTGCCATCGGATCTGGCGCTGATGATCAAGGCCTTTCTCACCCTGGAAGGCATGGGGCGCCAGCTCGATCCGGATTTCGACATGGCAACCGAGGCACGCCCATATCTGGAACGCGTGGTGTTGCAGCGCTATGCGCCGCGCGCCATCGTGCGGCGCGGCCGGCGGACCGTGACTGGCGCGATCGACCTGATCGGCGATCTGCCGCGCGACCTCAAGCGCCTGTTGCAAGCCGCACGCCGCGGCAAGCTGCAGCTTCAGATCGAAACACGCGCATTGCGCGAGTTCGGCGAGCAGGTCGACCGCGCGGCCAATCGCCTCACGATGGGGATCGTGACTGCCGCGTTGGTGATCGGCTCCTCGATCGTCATGAACAGCGTCGGCGGGAGCGCCAGCCGCTGGTTGCTCGCGCTGGGTGTGGGCGGTTTCATCGGCGCGGCGCTGTGCGGTATCTGGATCCTGTTTTCGATCTGGCGAAGCCGGCGCTAGCGCGCGACGCGTGGGCATCGTGGTGGCGTACAGGCAGGGCGCGGCGAACACTTGCGCGGGCGCTCGTTAGTAGTAATACTACTAACCATGGACCTGACCGATACCCAGCAAGCAATCCTGGCCTTGATCGCCGAGCGCATCGATGCCGATGGTGTTCCGCCGTCGCAGACCGAGATCTCGCGCGCGTTCGGCTTCAAGGGCGTCCGCGCGGCGCAATATCACCTGGAAGCGCTGGAGCATGCGGGGGCGATCCGCCGCGTTCCAGGCCAGGCGCGCGGGATACGGCTGGCCGGGCAGGGTGCGCAGACACGCACGGCTCCGGTGAGCGAGGCGGCCCGCGACGATGTGCTGCGCCTGCCGGTGCTGGGCCGCGTTGCGGCGGGTTTGCCGATCGGTGCCGATATCGGCTCGGACGACTTCGTTGTACTGGATCGTGTGTTTTTCTCGCCCTCGCCGGATTATCTGCTCAAGGTGCAAGGCGATTCGATGCGCGACGAAGGCATCTTCAATGGCGATCTGATCGGCGTGCACCGTACCCGCGACGCGCGCTCGGGGCAGATCGTGGTGGCGCGGATCGATGAGGAAATCACGGTAAAGCTGCTGAAGATCGGCAAGGACCGCATCCGGCTGTTGCCGCGCAATCCGGACTACGCGCCCATTGAGGTGCTACCGGATCAGGATTTCGCGATTGAAGGACTGTATTGCGGACTGTTGAGGCCTAACCGCTGAGGTCTGCGCCGATGGCCGTGCCGGCGTTTCTCCGAGCTGGCACCGCAGGATTTCCCGCTGCCGCGGGACCTTCCGCCTCCCTAATCTGAGTGTGTCGCCTGCAGTCTCAGCCTGTGCGATACACCGCCGCTACATTAGCCCCATACCGAAATCACTGACGAGGATCACCCAGATGGACGAGAACAAGAAGCGCGCCCTTTCCGCCGCACTGAGCCAGATCGAAAAGCAATTCGGCAAGGGTTCGGTCATGCGCATGGGCGACCGCGTCATCGAGGCAGTCGAAGTCATCCCGACCGGCTCGCTGATGCTGGATATCGCCCTGGGGATCGGCGGCCTGCCGAAGGGCCGCGTGGTCGAAATCTACGGCCCGGAATCCTCCGGCAAGACCACCTTGACCCTGCAAGCCATCGCCCAGTGCCAGAAGAACGGCGGCACCGCTGCCTTCATCGACGCCGAGCACGCGCTGGACCCGATTTATGCGGCCAAGCTGGGCGTCAACGTCGACGACCTGCTGCTGTCGCAGCCCGATACCGGTGAGCAGGCACTGGAAATTGCCGACATGCTGGTGCGCTCGGGTTCGGTTGATATCGTGGTGGTCGACTCGGTTGCCGCACTGACGCCAAAGGCGGAAATCGAAGGCGAGATGGGCGACCAGTTGCCTGGTTTGCAGGCTCGCCTGATGAGCCAGGCGCTGCGCAAGCTCACCGGCAATATCAAGCGCTCCAACACGCTGGTGGTCTTCATCAATCAGCTGCGCATGAAGATCGGCGTCATGATGCCGGGCCAGAGCCCGGAAGTGACCACCGGCGGCAACGCGCTGAAGTTCTACGCCTCGGTGCGTCTGGATATCCGCCGTATCGGTGCGATCAAGAAGGGCGACGAGATCATCGGCAACCAGACCAAGATCAAGGTGGTCAAGAACAAGCTGGCGCCTCCGTTCAAGCAGGTCGTGACCGAAATCCTGTATGGCGAAGGTATCAGCCGCGAGGGTGAATTGATCGACATGGGCGTGGAAGCCAAGCTGGTCGACAAGGCCGGCGCCTGGTACAGCTACGGCGATGAGCGCATCGGGCAGGGCAAGGACAACGCGCGGACCTACCTGCGCGACAACCCGCAGGTTGCGACCCGGCTGGAAGCCGAGTTGCGTGAGAAGTTCCAGCCTGCCGAAGCACCGCGCGAGGCCGGCGACGACGAAGACAAGGAATAAGTTGCAGCCGCACAACATCACCAGTCGCCGGAGTCGGTTTGCCGGGAATCGGTGACGGTGATGCTGATGCTGATGCTGTTGGTGAGCGGTGGGCGGAACCTCGCACGGTACGCCACCGCTCCATTGCCGCCCACGTCCGCCCGGCGCTGGGGCAGCAGGTTCGAGCGTGTTGAAGTTTTTCTATCGCGAGGACGGCGGAGTCAGTGCCGTCGCTTCTCGCGGTAGATCTATCGAAGGCCAGGAGGGCAGGCGCCATGGACGGCGCATTGATGTCGTAACTGATCTTGGCCATTCGGGACACCTCAACGATGGACGAGCAAGAGCCCGCACCAAACCGGGGGCGCCGGTTCAAGGAACAGACGCCGGTCCAGCGCGCACTCGGCCTATTGGTGCGGCGCGAACATTCGCGCAAGGAATTGAACCGCAAGCTGCTGGCCCGCGGGATCGAGCCAGATGCGGCGCAGGCGGCCGTCGATCGGCTCACGGACGAGGGGTGGCAGGACGACACCCGCTTCGCTGCTGCAGTGGTGCGCAATCGCGCCGGTTCTGGTTATGGCCCGCTGCATATTCGTGCCGAGCTCGGGACCCATGGCCTGGATAGCGAGGCCATCAGTGCCGCCTTGGCGACCTTCGAAGGGGATTGGGCCGAAAACGCGCGCGACCTGATCCGCCGTCGGTTCGGCGAACAAGGCCCAACCGACCTTCCGCAGCGGCGCAAGGCCGCCGATCTGCTGGCCCGGCGGGGTTTCGACGGCAACAGCATTCGCGCCGCCACGCGCTTCGACCTTGAGGACTGAGGGCGTCAGGCCTGCTACCCTTCGTGGTTTCAGGTTGTTCCGCTCATCTGCGCCCACATGTCATTGGGTGACCGGGACTGCCGCCCGCCCAATGCCAGCACATGAACGCACCCGCCAAATTCAGCACTTCCCAGATTCGTAGTGACTTCCTCGCGTTCTTCGAGGGGAAGGGCCACACCATCGTGCCATCCGCGCCGCTGGTGCCGGGCAACGACCCCACCTTGCTGTTTACCAACTCCGGCATGGTCCAGTTCAAGGACGTCTTCCTTGGCGCGGAGAAGCGCAGCTACGTCCGTGCCGCAGACGTGCAGCGCTGCCTGCGTGCCGGTGGCAAGCACAACGATCTGGACTCGGTTGGCTACACCGCACGCCACCACACCTTCTTCGAAATGCTCGGCAACTGGTCGTTCGGCGACTATTTCAAGAAGGACGCCATCGCCTGGGCATGGGAACTGTTGACCCAGGTCTGGAAGCTGCCGGCCGACCGCCTGCTGGTCACCGTCTATCACACCGACGAAGAAGCCTTTGCGTTGTGGCGCGACATGATCGGCATCCCGGAAAGCCGCATCGTACGCATTGGCGACAACAAGGGTGCCCCCTACGCGTCGGACAATTTCTGGCAGATGGCCGATACCGGCCCCTGCGGCCCGTGTACCGAAATCTTCTTCGACCACGGCGATCACATCGCCGGTGGTCCACCGGGGTCCCCGGATGAAGACGGCGACCGCTTCATCGAGATCTGGAACCTGGTCTTCATGCAGTTCGATCGCCAGCCCGACGGCACCCTGGTGCCGCTGCCGGCGCCGTGCGTGGACACGGGCATGGGCTTGGAGCGTCTGGCTGCGATCCTGCAGCACGTCCATACCAACTATGAAATCGACCTGTTCCAGGCGTTGATCGGCAAGGCCAGTGCGCTGACCGGCATCACCGATCTGGAGAATAAGTCGCTGCGGGTGATCGCTGATCACATCCGCGCCTGTTCTTTCCTCATCGTCGATGGCGTGTTGCCCTCCAACGAAGGCCGCGGCTATGTGCTGCGCCGGATCATCCGGCGTGCGCTGCGCCATGGTTGGATGTTGGGCGTGCGCCAGCCGTTCTTCAGCAAGATGGTGCCCACGCTGGTGGAGCTGATGGGCGAAGCCTATCCCGAACTGGTGGTGGCGCAGGACACTGTGGCGCGCGCGCTGTTGGCCGAAGAAGAGCGCTTTGCCGAGACGCTGGACGCCGGCATGAAGATCTTCGACGAGGTCGCATCGCGCTCGCAGGACATCATCCCGGGCGCCGACGCGTTTCGGCTGTACGACACTTACGGCTTCCCGGTCGACCTGACTGCCGACATCGCGCGCGAGCGCGGCATGCGCGTGGACATGGAGGGCTTCGAGTTCGCGATGGAGCGCCAGCGCGAGACGGCGCGCGCGGCTGGCAAGTTCGGCGGTGGCGTCGCATTGCCGGCGGACCTGGTCGCCAGCATGTCGCCGACCGTGTTCCTGGGCTACGAAGCGTACGATGCCGATGCCCTCAAGGTCGTGGCACTGCTCAAGCAGGGCCGTCCGGTCGAACGTGCGGAAGCGGGCGATGAGGTGATCGTGTTCACCGACCGCACGCCGTTCTATGCCGAGTCGGGCGGCCAGGTCGGCGACAGCGGCCAGCTGAGCGGCCCCGGCGTGTCGATCAACGTTACCGATACGCAGAAGTTCGCAGGCCAGTTCCACGGGCATGTGGGGCGCATCAGCGAAGGCGCGCTCGCGCTTGGCGATGTGCTTGCCGGCGGGATCGACACGCAACGTCGCGGCAAGACCATCCTCAACCACTCGGCCACCCATCTACTTCACGCCGCCCTGCGCGAAGTCCTGGGAACGCATGTGCAACAGAAGGGTTCGCTGGTCGCGCCTGATCGTCTGCGCTTTGACTTCTCGCACTTCCAGCCGATCACTGCCGACGAGCTCGCTGTGATCGAGCGCAAGGTCAACGCCGAAGTGCGCGCCAACCATGGCGTGGAAGTGCACAACATGGCCATGCAGGAGGCGCTGGATTTCGGCGCGATGGCGCTGTTCGGCGAGAAGTACGGAGAAAACGTCCGCGTGCTCAAGATGGGCGGCTATTCCACTGAGCTGTGTGGCGGTACCCACGTCACCCGCACCGGCGACATCGGCTTGTTCAAGATCACCTCCGAAGGCGGCGTGTCGTCGGGCGTGCGTCGTATCGAAGCGGTGACCGGGCAGGGCGCGCTGGACTATGTGGCTGACGAGGAACGTCGCCTGCTGGAAGCGGCCAATCTGCTCGGCGGCAACACCAGCGAGGTGGTGGACAAGGTGCGCGCACTGACCGAGCGCCAGAAGCGGCTGGAGCGCGAGCTGGAATCGCTCAAGGCCAAGTTGGCGTCGGGTGCGACTGCCGATTTGGGCGCTAGCGCGATCGATGTTGTCGGAGTCAAGGTTGTCGCGGTGCGTCTGGAGGGCTTCGATGCCAAGGCGCTGCGCGATGCGATGGATCGCCTGAAGCAGCAGCTCGGCGATTCGGTCATCGTGCTGGCTGGCGCTTCGGGCGGCAAGGTGGCGCTCGTCGCCGGTGTGAACGGCAGCCCAACTGGCAAGGTGAAGGCAGGGGAACTCCTCGGTCACATCGCCAGTCAGATCGGCGGCAAGGGCGGCGGCCGTCCGGATCTCGCCCAGGGTGGTGGCGAGGACGGGCCCGCCCTTGCGACCGCACTCGACGGTGTGCCCCTCTGGGTCAAGCAACACTTGGGCTGAACACTTGTCCTGCTATGCCTTGCTGGCTAGCAGGATGTCCCGCTACCATTTCTGGTCTATTCCCTTTACGTAGGGCGCGTCTCAGTCAGGAGGCCGTCGATGCTGGTGGGAAATCCACCGGTTCCAGGAGATTTGCAAAATGTTGATCCTCACTCGCCGGGTAGGCGAAACCTTGATGATCGGCGACTCGGTCACCGTGACCGTTCTCGGCGTCAAGGGCAATCAGGTGCGTATCGGTATCACCGCACCTAAGGATGTGGCTGTGCATCGCGAAGAAATCTATCAGCGCATCCAGCGTGGGGATGAGCCGGTCGCTTCCGGCGCACATCACGGTGACGATTCTTCGAATTGATCGTTGTCAAGGGTTTACGTTAGCCCCTCTTACCCGGTATTCTTCGCGGCCTGCCACGGACATCGCGGCAGGCAGCAAAAACTGGAGCGATGCCCGAGCGGCTGAAGGGGCTCCCCTGCTAAGGGAGTATAGGGTCAAAAGCTCTATCGAGGGTTCGAATCCCTCTCGCTCCGCCAATGTCAAGGAGAAAGCCCCCGTAAAAAGGGGCTTTTTTCGTTTTCTAGGCTGCATGCCCCATGTTCTGCCCCACACTTGCGGAAGCGGTCTGCTGGATGATCCATCCGTCCAGCTCTGTCGAAAGCCAGAGCGAACGGGAGCAGACCTTGTGCGGCTTGGGGAATTTCCCGGCCTGCATCTGCCGGTAGATCGTCGCCGGGCTCAGCCCGACCTTTGCGCGCACGTCCTTGATGGGCAGGAGCCGCAGCTCGGTCTCGGTGTCAGGCATCGGGTGTCTCCTTCAGCAGGTACTTCGTGTCGATGTTCCAGCCGGCCTCGCGCGCGCCGAGCAGTAGCAGCTCGGCCGCGTCGAACTCGTCCAAACCCAAGAAAGCGATCGCCGCTTCAATGTGGCCAGGCGCAATGGCGCAGGCGCTGCAGAACCGGTCGTAGACGTTCTGTCTGCAGCACTGCCACGGTTCCGCAAGGTCCTGCATGCGCTTGCCCTCTTCGCGAAGGTGACGCTTCAACAGCTGCCGCACGGTGGCTTTGCCGACCGGCACGCGGATGGGCCGGCCGCCAACGGCAAGCCCGTTGTTGCGGGCCTGGCGGGGCAGGGAGCGGGAGCCGTCAGCCATGCGCACCTACCTGTGGCGCACTCGGTGCCCGCATGCGGATCCACTCACCGAAACGAAGACTGGAATCGGAGTCGAGCCAGGCTCGGTAGCGCTGCTGGGAACGAGTTAGTTTTGGGGCTGGTGCCGGGCGTGCCGCCGACCGTCCGGCCTCGGTTACCACGAATAGGTCGCATCCTCCCGTCAGCTCGTTACCGCTCCGCTGCGTCATGAGGCCACGCGCCACCAACTCCTTGCAGAGCGGATAGTCTGTGCTTCCCTGGCCGGTCACGAAGTGATTGCGATACGCGGCGCGCCGGCCATCATCACCGACTCCTAAGGCGTGTCGAAGGATGTGCAGTAGCTCGGAAGACAGCTCAACCTCGGTAGACATGGCTCAGGCCTCCACCTTCGACAGGCGCAGCGCCTGCTCGAGCACAAGGAACAGGCGGCGCATCTCGGCCGACTGCAGCGCGAAGCGCGCATCCAGCTCCGCACGCGCACCGTCGCCCTCGACGTCGTCGAGCTGGTCCAGCGCGCCGTCCAGGAACTTGAGCTTCCGGATCACCAGGTCATCGCCCAGAACGAACGACAGGTTGTCGTCCAGCACCAGCGCCAGCTTGGTCACCTGCTTGCCGGCTTCCAGGTGCTTCTCGATCTCGTCGCCGCGCAGTTCCTGGTGCTGGCACTTCACGATGGCGCCGCCCTCGATCGGGTCGCGCAGCTCGGCCTCCTCGCCGATGCTCAGCGATTCCGGCAGCGGCTCGCCGGCGATCCATCCGGTGAGCACGGCGCGCGGTGCCACCTCGGCGTTGAGTGGCAGGGCCGGGAAGCTGCCGAGCATGCCGCGGATCTCCGACACGACGCTTTCGCCGACCTTGCGGCTGGATGTGTCGACGATGGCCATGCCGTGCGCCAGGTCGAGGATCACATCGGTGCGCGAGCTCTTGACGAAGGCGCGCGGCAGCAGTTCATGGATCAGGTCGTCCTTCAGGCGCTTGCGCGCCTTGCCGCCCGGCCGGCGGCCTTCGCGCTTCTCGATCTCCGCGCACTTCTGCTCGAGCGCGTCATTGATGACGGCGCCGGGCAGCATCTTGTCCTGGCCGCCGACGGCCAGCCAGAGGAAGTCGCCCAGTCGGTGGCTGAGCTGCTCGGTCTCCGCGCGGCCGAACGGGGAGACGAAGCCGCGGGACGCCATCTCGAGCGGACCGATCGGCTTGAGCGCGCACTGGGGCAGCAGCTCCTCGACGGCGGACAGGTCGAGGGAGGTGGGGAAGCGGAACATGGTGAGGTTGCGAAAGAACATGGTTGGTCCTTGGAGAGAGAATTAGGGGAGGCGACGGAAGGAGATGACCCACACCCAGGGGTTGGCGTCCCAGTCGCCGCCGGTGCTGGTCCAGAGGCTGCGGAACGCGCCGGTAGGCGAGGCATGGCCGCACCGGTCCCCGTCGCGCCACGCCCATGCGTTGCTGTCCTCAAACGGGAATTTGCGCAGGCCCTCAGCCTCGGCATCTGCAGCGCTGATTGCCTGCAGCCGCTCGACGCGCACGTCGGTAATCTCCAGCACGAGGCGGCACATTGAGCGCGGCATGTGGATCGACGGGCGCAGCTTGATCTCGTACGGCTCGACGTCCGTGCAGTCATCGGGCGCCGGCGCAAGCCCCCAGTTGATTACATCCTGGCCTTCCTGCGAGGCTACGTAGACCGGTCCGATGTACCCGTGCTCTTCCACGCGCACTGTCGTTTCCTTGACCCACAGCCGGTCGCCGGGCTGGCCGAAAGGGCATGCCACTCGATGCGCATCAATGAGCGCAGCGCGCACTTCTCCGGCAGCCCAGACAGCTTTCCCTTCGTCCGCGCGATGAGTGCTGTAGGTGGTGAAGCCGGCGAACTTGTGACCAGCAGGAGGTTGCGGCTTCACCACGAGGCGCGTCTGCGTCTTTACGCCGGACAGGATGGCGCGCACCTCGTGCGCTTTGAGGCGGATGGGGCGCTCACGCATGGCACGCCCCCACTTCGGAGGTCAACTCAGCGATGAAGGCCGGCCACAAGTTCTGCCAGAACCCAAGGGCCTGCGGGTTGTCGACCTTGCCGATCTGGTGCCCGCCGTACACCAGGCTTTCGTAGAGCCAGTCCTCCCGCTCGACCAGCATGCCGAGATGCGACTCGCTGTCGATCCCATCGCGGAGCAAGTCATAGCGCTCGCGTGCCTCATCCCGAGAAACCTCGTCCTGGCGTCGGTCGTCGATGATCAGTCGGCGGATGTCGGCTACCGCTTTCTCGCCACAGAAAATTTGGCTCTGCGCTCCCCAGAGTTTGCCAATTGCGTAGTCGCGGCCGATTTTGCCAAGGAACCATGAGGCAGGGCCGCCCATGCTGTTCCATGTGTGGCCCACGGTGCCGAACGTGGTGTGGCAGACCAGCACGCACCAATACGTCGTGCCGCCGCGGCGGTCTGGCTCATTTCCCTCGGTGAGGTAGAACCGGCCGTGTTCGCCGTTTGCGGCGATGGTGAAACAGGTGGCGGTCTCACGCATGGTTGTGCTCCTTGTCGATCGCCGCGAAGCGCCGCGGCATCTGGGTGAGGTCTGGGCGCTGGCCGTTGCGCCAGGCGGTCTGGTAGTTGCGGCCGAACTGCTCGCGCAGCTGGTCGATCTCGCGGGCTTCGGGTGAGAGCTGGGCCCGGCGCAGCTGGCAGGCGCGCTCGTAGCGCTGCAGGCGCGCGGCGTCGGTGATCTGGCGCGGCATGCCGGCGAGGTCGTGCTGCAGGATGGCGTCGAGGCCGCGGCCGAGGAGGGAGATGGTCATGCGACGTCTCCCAGCGGCAGGCCGATCTGTGTCGGCAGTGCCGCCTCGCGCGCGGCTGCCTCGATTGCGGCGGCGATGCGCGCCTCCGCGATCGCTGCATAGGCGGGGTCCATTTCGATGCCTACGAAGGCAAAGCCCTCGAGCGCTGCTGCCTTGCCGGTGCTGCCGCTCCCCATGAAGGGGTCGAGCACGGTGCCGCCAGCCGGCGTGACCAGGCGGCAGAGGTAGCGCATCAGGTCCGTCGGCTTCACCGTCGGATGGTTGTTCGCGCGCGCCGCCGGTTCGTAACCCTCATCGCGGCGGGTGATGTGTTGGCCGCTAGTGTTCGACACCATGCCGCCGCTGATCCTGGCGAAGCCCTCAAGGCCCTCATCGCGATCGGCCTTGCTGGCCTTCGCGCAGTAGAAGAAGCGAGCAGCGCTGCCTGAGTCGCGGCGAGCGATGGCATCGCGAGCAGCTGACATGTCCCCATAAATTCCCAGCGACTTGCGGTCCCGGCTGTGTCCACGTAGGTCGCCCTGTTGACCCGGAGCAGTCGGAAAGGCAGCAATAACTTCCTCGCTTCCGTCAGTGATCACGTTGGCGGGCCAGCGGCCAGCCGGGTCTCCTCCACGCGGGCCAGGGGTTGCTGCAAAGTTGCTTGCGCCACAGCTGGTGTAGCGGCGTTCTGCGCTTGGTTCGCCAGTTCGAACGCGCGGCGTATCGACGTCGTTGCGGCATGGGATACCGCCAGCGCCCGCGCGTAGCTGCTCGCCCATGGTGCCGATCCGGCACCCATCGATGTTCAAAGCACCGGTGCCGTACGCCGAATGATTCGCCGCCACGGTTCCGATGAGCGGCTTGCGCGCCATCAGAATCGGCTCGTGTGCCGGCTTGAGCGCGGTACCGCCCCACGGGCCGTTGTATGACTTCGGGAAACCAGAACCGAAAATCCACATAAGCTGGTCGCGGATCTCAAAGCCAGCGTCCTCGACGCCGCTGGCCATGCGGTGGTAGGTACGAGGCGCAGCAAAGGACAGCAGGTACCCGCCAGGCTTGAGCACCCGCAGCGCCTCAGTCGCCCATGCAGTGCTGAATTGCTGAAACGCTCGCATTGCTGCCGGGCTCATGTCGTATGTGCCGGCTGCGGCGGCCGCGCTGTTGTGCGCGCCGTTTTCGGTGGCGCTTGGATCCGCCGATGGCATGCTGCGCCGGTAACCATGGCGCGCAGTGATGTCCGCCCCGTCCCATGCTTTGCCCATGAAGCCAATTCCATAGGGCGGGTCGGTCACGATCGCATCGACCGAGTTTGCGGCCAGGGTGGGAAGGATGCTGAGGCAGTCGCCAACGTGGATCACCGGCGTGCCTCCATGCGGTTGAAAGCGCGGCGGACCAGGTAGCCGCGCACGATCGAGATGACGGTGTAGGCCGCGGTGATCCCGAAGGCCTTGCCGGCGCCGACCGAGTAGCCGAACGCGGCCAGGATCAGCGGCGTGACTGCCCAGCTGATGGCAAAGCCGATCGCGGTGCTGACGTTGGCCTCGAGAAACGACTGGAGCTTGGACTGGCTCACTTCGTGATCAACCTGGTGGTGTAGGGAACGATGGTTTCGGCGCGGCGCGCGACGGCGCGCTCCTGGCTCGCGGTGCCTTGCCAGATGCGCCACGGGTGCGCGCCGGGCTTCTTGGCGCGGGCCAGGGCCGCGCGCTGTTCGGGTGTCTGCTTGGTGCTCATGCGTGCGCGCGCTGTACGTAGGGCGCCAGCGGCGGCGCGATGGGCGGCAGGTTGCGGGGCAGGTCTTCGACGGGCGGCGCCGGCGCGACGGCATCGGCGATCGCTTCGTACCAGCACTTGAGCTCGCGCCAGCTTTCTTCCGGCAGGTCGATGAAGGCGCCGCGCACGTAGACGTGGTGGCCCTCGGCGACATCAGTCTCAGGCGCGACGAACTTGAGACCCGGCTCGCGGCCTGCGACGATCGAGGCAACCGGCACGCCACGCACCAGCACCTGCAGCAGCCAGCTGCGGGAGGTGTCGGACCATGCGAGCTGCACGTCGTTGTGGAAGCCCTTCACCGTGTGGCGGTAGGACTGGCGGCTCATGCGGCACCGCCTGTGCGTGACAGCGCGTCGCATCGTGCACAGATGATTGCAGGCAGTGTTTGGCCGGAGCTGAGCTGCGTGGACGCGCTGCAGTGGCAGGTAGAAGCCCTGACAAAATCGAGAAGGTCGGCCACCGCGTTCCGGATAGACGCGAGATCCTGAAGCAGCTTCCGGGCCTGCGGATCGCCTGCCAAGCCGGCGACCATCCTTGCTTGACCGGTCGCGCGATCCAGTACCTCCAGCACATCGACGGACGCGCTCACGGCTGCACCTCCACGAAGGCCAGGCCGTGCATGACGCACGGGGCTGCCACGTGCGCGTCGGCCGGGATTATGGCGTTGGCTCGGGCGCAGGCGTCGGGCAGGGCGTAGTCGCCGGAGTCGACCGCGTCCACGGCGTCGAGCGCTTCCTGCCAGCGGCGCGGGGTGAAGTCGCCATCGGTGAGCGCGGCGGCCACGCCCTGGGCGCAGTCCGGCACGCGGCCCGCGGCGGCAAAGCCGTTGAGCGCGGCGCGGGCGATGCCGGCGCGCAGGCCCCAGTCGTCGACGGTGGCCAGCTCGTAGACGGCCAGGGCGGCGCAGAAGCGCGGCGAGGTGATCGACAGCTGTTCGGGGATGCCCTCACCGGTGGCGGTGGTGGGCCCTGCAGCGGGCTGGCCGGTGACGGCGCAGGCACTGATCGCGGCAGCAACTGCCAGCAGTAGGATTGCTCGAGAGGTAGACATGAGGATGCCTCGAAGGAAGAGCGGCAAAGAGCCGATTACTGACCGGCGCGGCGAACCGCCAACGCGAACCCGAGGCCGTCCCGGCCGTAGCTGCCGACGTCGCCGTAGTCGAAATGGACGCTCCACGCGGACGCCGAAGACCAGGCGCAAAGGTCGCTGGTCCAGAACCACTCGGAGGGAAAGCCGGGAAACGCATCGGTGTCGATCGCCGGCGCGTGCCGGGTCAGATCCACCAGCGAGAGCAGTTCCTGCCGGGTGGGGAGGCGTCAATCGCTATGGCCGCCGAGCTGCAGGTCGGTGCAGGCTTTTTCGGCGGCTTCGTGGGTGACGTTCTTGGCGACGGGGTGTGCGGACCACTCGAGGCCGGTGTTCGCGTCGATGACGGTCAGGACGCCGCCATGGGTCTGGGTGAAGCGCTGGGCCTGACGGTCCATCGGAGTCTCCGTGCCCCGCGGCGGGATGCCGTGTTATTGGGGCGACGGGGCAACTCTATGGGATTCCATAGACCAGTGTCAATGGGATTCCATAGAATTTTTCTTCGACACTGCTCTGACCAAACGGACATCTGTCAGGGGAACGGAATGAGCGTATTAGACGACAGGGCGCCAGGCGCCGGAATCAGCATTGGCAGGCGCATCGATAGGACCTCAAGCGAGCTTGTGGGAATATGCCGCGGTCTCTTGGCGGATGGCCACGTGAGCCAGCAGGAGGCGGAGTTTTTGAAAGGCTGGATCGAACGCAACTCAGCGTTTGTAGGCGAATATCCCTTTGCTCCGATCTACAGCTTGCTGGCTACCATTCTTGAGGATGGGGTGATCGATGAGGATGAATCAGCCGACCTGCATGACACGTTGATCAGGTTTGTAGGCGGAGAAGCCTTCGATGTTGTTGCCCAGACAGCCTCGTTGTCCACCCACTTGCCGATAGATACACCCGAGCCGGACATCGTTCACGAAGGGTCACTGTTCGTAGTGACGGGGACTTTTGCCTATGGCACACGTGCAAACGTGAAAGCCGAGATCGAGAAGCGGGGTGGGCAGTTGTGTGCTGCACCGTCTCGTAAGGCTCACTATTTGATAATCGGCGAACTGGGTTCACGCGACTGGATAAACAGCAACGCAGGCACAAAAATACTGAAAGCTGTCGAGGTAAGGGATGCTGGGCACCCCTTGTCGATTGTCAGCGAGGCGCATTGGGTCACGCATCTGATTTAGCGGTCATGTGTCACAGAGTGGTTGGGGAAATGAAGGGTTCTCCGGATCCGCCGATGCCTATCCGATACTTCTTCTTGCTGCCGGCTGGAAGCAGTACTGAAGTTTCACGCCTCATTCGTTCCGGCGCGACTCCGCATATTCCGCCACCTGTTGCCTGCGCGCCCAACACTACTTCTGGGCTGCTCAGATTGAACGTGGCTCTCTCTCCTGGCTTGAGTACGGCAGCCTTTTCGCCGTCAATCATCACCAACACGGAGCAGCCGCTACCTGCAAAGCCAGCGTCCCTGCTGACAATTAAGGTTGCGCCGTTTGTCACGGGCCTTTGGTGAGCAAATACCCTGTCGGCTGGCGCCTGCACAGCAGTCTGATCTGACACAGGCTTGGTGGCACATGCTGCCAGCAGGGAGATGCAAATTACTAGGGCGGCTTTCTTCATTGGGCTCTTCCTTGTGCGAGGAGCAGAGAGACTGAGTTAGTCGGGCAAGTTAGTCACGCCAGCCGCCCACCCAGTGGACGCGGCCGATGATGGTGATCGGGTGCTTCTTGGAGACCATGGGCTTCGGCTTGCGCCATTGGTGGTCGCCGGCAGGGTTGTCGCTCTGGAAGTAGACCCCGGCGTCCAGGATGATCGCGCGCTTGACGTAGTACTCGGGGTTGGCCATGCCGTCGACCTGGATGACGTAGAGGCTGCCGTCGACCGGCCGGGTGTCCGACGTGTCGAACAGGATGGCGTCGCCGTCCTGGATGGTCGGCTCCATGCTGTCGCCGCGTCCGTAGTAGACGGCCAGGTCGCGCCCCAGGATGCCACGGCGGCGGAGGCTGCTCTTCTTGAACTTGAGGCTGTGGGTCTCGGCGTATTCCTGCGCCTCCGCGCCGGCGCCCAGGCCAGCTGCCTGGGACCAGCCTGTTACGTCAGTCCAGTCGGACTCATCAACCAGCGGTGCCCCTGGATCTTTCGGTCCCTTTCCGGTTTGCAGCCACCTGATACTGACGCCGAGCGCCTCCGCAAGGGCCGGCAACTGCGTTGTGCCTGCCTGGTCATTATTCTCGATGCCAGCAAGCGTTGGGTACTTCACGCCTGACGCTTCGGACAACTGGGGTCGCGTCATGCCCTTGAGCTGACGTGCCTGCTTGATTCGTTCGCCTATGGTCATCGAGGAATTGTTACGGGATAGCGTTATGGCATCCCGTTGACTTGTATCTATGGCATCCCATAACATGGGTTCCATGGAGATGACCTGGTCGGATCGCATCAAGGGGCTCGAAGAGAGCGGCAAGTCGCTGACGGAAATCGGGCGGCTCATCGGGAAGTCACCGCAGGCCGTGAGCGATATCAAGCAGGGACGCACGCGCGAGCCTGGAGGTATGGCCGCAGTTCGCCTGCATCACCTTCATCTGTCGATCGTGGGCGCCGCCGCTTCCGCGCGCGCTGAGCCCAGCATCAGCGAAGCGCAGGGCGCAGTGTCGTTCACCAAGCGAGAGCTGCGCGCAAAGCTCGGCCTTTCGAACGAAACCGGCCTGGCCGTGTTGTTGAAGCTGCCGCGCGACAGGGTTGAGGCCTGGGGCGAGGACGCGCCGCTGCCCGCGCTGCCCACCGTCCTGGCGCTGGTCGCCACGCAGCCGACCGAGGAACCAAAGGCTCCGTCCGATCTGGACGCAGAGCGAATCGTCCCCGTGGAGGTGGCCTGAGATGCGCGCGCTGGAGTGGCTGCTGCTCCCGTTCGGGTTGCTCGGCTGGCTGATTGCTTGGCCGTACCACCGGCTGCAAGACGCGGCATGGGCCGGGTTTGGCGAGGAGTTGATCAGAGCCAGGCGTAAAGATCGCGCAGTGCGTATCCCTCCACTGCGTGCCGTTGTCCGAGTTCCACTATCAAGCACGAGTCGCCGTTCAAAAGGTGACCATCCAGCTTCAGCTCTTTCAACGGAAGAGCAGTCTCGATGAAGAAGCCCATGCGATTGGCCGTTCCGAAAACCATCGGCGGCCGCCTGATCGAGTACTTGACCAGCTCTGCCTTGATTGCAGGTCCCCTGGCGACTGCAGCCTTCGGGTCCTCGAGTTCGATCACGAACAAGTACTTCCGGGTGATTTCCATGTCGCCCTCCTTGCGGGCAGTCGTTGGAGCCGTGGGGGCACCAGCGTACCGCGGTGAGGGCGACGCCATTTTGATGCGTTCCGGCTGAGGCCGGTGCTGTTCCAGAGCAGTTGTTCTCCATGGCCGTGATGTTGCCGGCCGCCGTCACTTCAAACCACGTTTTCGGATCACCTCTATGAACATTGCCGACGCTGCGTATCACACCGTTCACGATTACCCCGGCGGCGCTGGTGCGCTCGTGAAGCGAATGGCTCCTCGCCAGAATCAAAGGGGCGAGCTCGTCGAGATGTCGGAAGCCGTGCTCAACAGCAAGGTCAACCCGAACACACGCACCCACATTTACGGGCTGCTCGAAGCAAGCGAAATCATGGGCCTGACGGGCGACTTCCGTGTGCTGCACTCGTTGGCGGCGGAACACGGATTCGGCCTGGTGCTGCTCGAACCAGGTGAAGCGGGTGGATTGATGGACAGCTTTCTGGCCGCCAGCGGCGCGAAGGGTGCGCTCGCAATGCTGCTTTCGGAAGTATTGGCCGACCACAAGGTTAGCCCCAATGAAGCCGATCAAGTTGATCAGCTTTGCTTGAAGGCCCAAGCGTTTCTCGTGCAGTTGAGCGCTCGTGCACGCGCAGCGGCCCAGGCGGGAGCGCACTGATGTCCTGGGGATCGAAGCATCCGCTGGTGCTGAAGTCGCTGCAGGCGACACCGGACGGTCTGAAAGGTCCTTCGCTGGACAAGGCAGCGCGTGCCCGCTCAATGGCCGACTCCACGCAACTCATGAGGGAAACCGCAGGTTTCACACGCCGGGCAACCACGAACCCGCACCTGCGCGCTCTGCTCACCGCACGCATCAAGGCGCTCGACAAGCGAGTTGCCCATTGGGAAGCGGTCGCCGAGGAAGCGGAGAAGGAAGCGGCGCAGGCAGCAGCGCAGGGCGGTGAGCAGTGAGCATGGCTGCCCAAATGCGTTTGCTTCGCGATGAGAGCTGCAGCCCGGCTGAGATCGCGGCCGCGCTCAATCTGCCAGTGAAGAGGGTGCAGAATTTCCTATGGTCCGATTCCCAGCCGAAGTTCCACATCCGCCGGAAGCGGAACGGAGCAATTGCACGCGCGTTTCGTAGCTGGCGCGGCCAGTCCCTTGGCGGCGTGGTGATCAGCCTATGAGCGTCGAGGCCATCACCTGGGCGCTGAAGCAGCCCATGGACAAGTCGTCCGCCAAGTTCGTTCTGGTGGTGCTGGCCAACTGCGCCGGCGGCGACAACTGGGAGGCTTACCCGTCCGTCGCATACCTCGCCGAGGCAACAGGTCAGGACCGCAAGACGGTGCTGACGAACATGGCGCGCCTGGTGGCGGCTGGCCTCATTCGCGACACCGGCCACCGCCGCGGCACCACCAGCCAGGTGATCGTCTACCGCCTCAACCCACCGAGTGCTGCCGCTCAGCCGGCCGATGCATCGGTGCCTTCTTCGCCCGTGGAACATCAAATCGAACAGTCCCAAAAACGGGACCGTTATTGCGTGGAACATTTTGGCGAAGAACAGTCCCGAAATTGGGACTCTTTCGAAGAGGTAACAGTCCCGGTTTTCCCTGCAAACAGTCCCGTTTTTCCGCCGGAACAGTCCCAAAAACGGGACACGGAACCGTCATATAACCATCAGGGAACCAATACACCACACACCAATGGCGCTGACGCTGCGCATGGTGTGTGTGGAACACCGGCAGGTTCCATCGCAGCAGCGTTGAATCGCGGCGCCCTGGCGCTGAACCGCCCCGGCCTGCGCATCACCAGCCAGAACCCCGACCTGATCGCCGCAGCAGGCGAGGGCGTCACCGCCCAGCACCTGCTTGAACTGTCCGACGTGTACCCGGACAAGCCAGCCGCCTACCTGATCGCCACGGCCCGCCGTCAGCGCGCCACGGGCGCAAACCCCATCACCTCCGGAGCATCCGCCCATGCAATCCCTCGCGAAAGCGCTGCCGAGCGCACCCAACGCTTTGCCCGCGAAGCCGTCCAACGCGTCGCCGCCGGCCACGCCGCCGCCGATTTCGATCACATCGATCGCCACGGTGTGGACGCGCATGGCTGAGATCTACGGCACGCGCTGGACCAGCGGCTTTGGCGCGGATCCCTCGACCGGCGCGGGCAGCACTTGGGCGAAGGGCTTGGCCGGCGTCACGGCGCAGCAGCTCGGCGCAGGCCTGACGGCATGCATCGCCGCGGCGGACCCGTGGCCGCCCACGCTGCCGGAGTTCCGCGCGCGCTGTCTGGGCGTGCCGAGCCTGGCACAGGTGTCGAACGAGCTGCGCGGGGGCGGTGAGCGCAGTGGCTTCACCGTGCTGGTGGGGCTGAAGTTGGACGGCTATCGCTACCGCGGCGCCAGCGCCAGCGATGCCGATCGCATGGTGCGCGAGGCGTACGAACTGGCGCGCGAGCACGTCATGCGCGGCGGTGAGGTCCCGGAGCCTGCCACCACGGCGCTGCCGCCGCCGGCGAAGGCGCCGGAAGTTGCAGACCGCGAATCGGCCCGCGCCGCGCTTGCGCGGGCAGCTATGGAGCTGGGCGAAGCCACGGCGGTGCCGGCATGAAGAACTATCCGGGCCGCGTGCGGGAGTGGTTGAAGGCGCACCCGGGTGCGCATACGCCGCAGGTGATCCTGGACGGCATGGGCATCGCCGCCGGCGCCAAGCCACGGCGCCCGTACTACAGCGCGATGAAGGACAACACGGATGCTGGCTACCTGCAGCGCACCGGCCGTGGCCGCCGCACGGCGTACGCATTCGTGAGCGAGCCGCCGGCGCGCAACACCGGCCCGAGCCAGTCCAGGGTGGAGAAGCACCGCGCCTACATGCGGCAGCGTCATATCAACAATGGCGGGCGGACGATGGCGGAGCGGCGGGAAGACGATGCGCTCCGCAAGGCGTTGCGTCTGGACCGGATCGCGGCGCAGAAGGCAGAGCGCGCAAAGATCCGCGAGCGCCGGAAAGCGCAGCGCGTGCGAGCGCGACCAGCGCCGAAGCCGCGGCCGAAGGTGTCGCCGGCTGGTTACACCGTGATCGCGACGCGCCTGGCCGCCGCGAAGCCGGTTTCCGCGCTGCCGCCGCGCCCTCGCGCCCAGACCGTCGACGAGTTCCTGCGTTCTGGCGGCCGGGTGATTCGCTTGCCGGGCATCGAGCAGTACGTCCCCGATCGGAGCCGCGCGTGATTTCCCTGACGCTCCCGTGGCCGAGCAAGGATCTCTCGCCGAACGCGCGTGTGCACTGGTCCCGCAAGGCGAAGGCGACGAAGAGCGCGCGCCAGCACGCAGTACTCGCCGCGCTACAGGCTGGCTGGAAGGGCATGCAGTTGCCGGCAGGCCGTCTGCACCTGTGGATCGACTTCTACCCGCCGACGAGGCAGATGCCGGACGACGACAACATGCTCGGCCGCTGCAAGGCGTATCGGGATGGCCTGGCCCAGGTGCTGGGCATCGACGACCAGCGCTTCATTTCCCACCCGCTGGTGCGCGCAGAGCCGCGCAAGGGCGGCGAGGTGGTTTTCATCATCACCGGCGCGAGCCAGGACGTGCACCCATGAGCCAACTCACCATTGCCGGCGATGCGCCGGCGATCACCAGCCGCGAGATCGCCGAGCTCGTCGAAAAGCGCCACGACAACGTCAAGCGGACCATCGAAACCCTGGTTCAGCAGGGCGTGATTGCTTCTCCTCAAATTGAGGAAAAGCCCACTGCCGGCCGTCCCGCCGCCGATTTCGTATTCACCGGTGAGCAGGGCAAGCGCGACAGCATCGTGGTCGTCGCGCAGCTGTCGCCGGAGTTCACTGCGCGCCTGGTCGACCGCTGGCAGGAGCTGGAGCGCCGCGTCGCCGCGCCGGCCGACCCGCTGGCGCTGCTGTCGGACCCGGCCGCGCTGCGCGGGCTGCTGGCCAGCTACGCCGGCCGCGTCGAGGAGCTGACGCCCAAAGCTGACGCGCTGGACCGGATCGCGACCGCGCGCGGATCGGTGCCGCTACGCGAGGCGGCCAAGGCGCTGCAGATCCCCGAGCGTGAGTTCCTGTCGCTGCTAGAGCAGAAGCACTGGATCTATCGCCATCCGCTGGCCTCGACCTGGCTGGCCTACGCCAGCCGGCTGCACAGCGGCTGCCTGGAGCACAAGGTCACCACTGGCGCCAAGCCGGACGGCAGCGAGTGGGTGCGCACGCAGGTACGCGTCACCGCTAAGGGCCTCACCAACTTGGCCAAGGCGCTCAGCGCGCCGGCCGCGCTTTCCACCGTTACGCACCACTGAGGCCCCGATGAGCGAAGACCTGATCTCCAACCAGCCCGCGCCGCAGCCGCGCCGCATGAAGCAGCCGACCAAGGACGTGCTCCGCGCCAACCTGGGCAGCAATCTGCAGAAGCTGATCGAGGTCAGCAGCGAGAACGCGCGGTTCCGCGCGAGCTGGTGCTGGCCGCTGTACGTCTGGACGCAGCGCGTGCGCACCGCGTTCGGCCGCGGCGGGAACGGACAGGCATGAGCGCGCCGGCCAAGCGCTCGGCCTGGGCGCGCAGCCAAGCCAGCCAGATCCGTGCGCGGCTCGACGGCATCCACAGCAAGCCGGCCATTGGCGAGCGCGAGCGCAGGAGCAAAAGCGCGGCGATCCAGGCCAATGAGTACCAGGCCCGCAAGTTCGAACGCATCGCGGCAGCAGCAGAGAAGAGGGGGAATTGATGGACACGAAAACCAACGCAGCCGACCCGCGCGCCACGCGCCACGAGTTCGAGTCGCTGGACGACGCGACGCACTGGCTGCTGCTGCAGGGCGCCCGGTGGGCAAACGTGCACGTCGACGGCCAGGTGTGGTGCTTGGGCCGGGACGGCAGCGCAGAGCCGGTGCAGGGGAGGGCCTGACATGGCCGAGTTCGACAGCTTCACCGAGGCGACGCGCTCCGACCTAGAATGGTGGGGCTTTGAGTTCGCGCTGCACCGCGGCTTCGACTATCTGGGCCTGGCCAGCAAGAACATGCTGCAGGTGCTGATCGAGCACCGCGGCGAGATGCCGCCGCCGAACGTGGGGTTCAAGCCGCTGGAGGTGGACGCCCGCGCCCAGCGCGTGGAGGACGTGATTGGCGGCATCGCCCGGCAGGACGTGGTGATGGCCTGCGTGCTGCGCGGCTACTACTGCGGGCGCGGCCGCAAGAACTTCGAGCGCATGGAGACGGCGAACAACCTGATCGCCAACGCCGGGCACGCGCCGCTGCGCCAGGGCGCCTACCTGACCCTGCGCGCGGCCGGGTTCGAGCTGGTCGGCCGGCGCCTGCGCCCGAACGCTGTGCGCCCGCTGCTGCAGGTGGTCGCATGACGAACTTCGCCGACGTAGGGGCATGGCTGCACGGCGCAGACATGGGGGAGCTGATTCAGGCCAAAGAGGCGCTGGACAGAGCTCTCCAGGTAAAGAAAGACGAGGATCGGATCCCGGCGCTTCGTGTCGAGGCTTGCGGCCTGATCGTCGCCTATTTCCGCCATGGTGAGGAAGCGAAAGCGCTGGAGTATCTGCTCCAGCACCACGAGGAGATCGCCGGCGAAGCGATATGCATCCGCCCGGTGCGGCTCCTGCAGTCGGAAGCAGAGGCGGATCTAGCCCTGAGGTGGTGGTGATGCGCCACAGCACCGGCACGCCGACAGCCGAGGAGGTGGTGCGGTTCGAGCTGTCGAAGGAAGGGCCGTGCATGGCGTGCGTGGTCCGCATGGCAGCCGGCCTGCTGCCGCAGCAGCTGGTGGTGGTGGGCTGCGACTACAACCACTGCAAGAGCGGCAACCGCCGGCGCGGTCACCTGTTCGGCTACGCGCTGTGCGTGTGGCACCACCGTGCGCACCCGATGCCCAGGCAGACGACCAGCAGCACCCGCGATCGCTACGGCCCATCGCTGATGGACGGGAGCGCGCTGTTCCACGAGACCTACGGCAGCGACGACGAGCTGATCGCGCTGCAGACCGAATGGATTGAACGACAACTGGTGATGGCATGAAGCGCGCGCTGAAGCGGTGGTGGGTGTACCTGGCGGCGGTGCCGCTGGCGGACGGGAAGAGCGCGTTCCGCCTCGGCCGGGCTGTAGACCTGGCGGCCACGCTGAAGCAGGTGCAGGAAGCATGTCCATCGCGCATCGCAAAGGTCTGGACCATGCCCACCTGCAGCGAACGTGCGGCGCACGCGGCTGTTGCCGGCATGGCGTCCGCGCTCGGCGAGTACTGGCAGCACGGATCATGGCTGCACATGCGCACGGATCAGGAGGCCGACAAGGGCGCAATGCGCAGCGCGATGGAGGCTGCCGGCGCGCATGCGGACTGGCCCGACGGAGCCGGCGGTAAGCACTGGCGCGAGTTTCGAATGGACGGATGAAAAATATGCTTGACACCCAGGGGTCTTTATCCAAAATAAGCGCATTGGTGAGAAAAGCCCCTGCAGAGATGCCGGGGCTTTTTTGCATCTCAACGAAGGGCTGCGGCTATCAGTTGCTCTCGGGCGTCTTCAGCCTCTGAGGCAGATTCATAAAATAGCTTTGTGCCGTCGCCTTCGCCTTGGATATAGACCACAAAGGTACTTTTCCCCGTCATCGGTGAAGAGCTAACTGCACTGATTGAGGTCACGAAACGCGGGTTGATGAAAAGCCCCTGGTGACCATATTCGTGTTGGCTCATTAATCTCTCCCTTGAGCGCGGTTGCGCTCCAAGGAGTCTACAACGCGGCCTCCGAGAATTTGGGGGCGGTTGGCATGCTTCGCTACGTTTTACGAGTCGGTAATCACAGTGGGTGTGAATCCAGGCGATCGGCTAGCCGAGAGGCTTCCCGCTGGAGTCGCATAGAAGGGGCGCTCCGTGACGGCGGCGCCTCAGCGACGCATCCGCTGTGCCGGCTCAACAATCACGCAGGTTGGGTTGGCGGATGCCGGCCGCCGAAGGGCTGGAGACGGCCGCCTGCAAATTCTCGAGCCCCGCCATCTGGTGGGGCTTTCGCGTTTCTGGAGCATCGAATGCAGCTTACCGCCCAACAATTGAAGCAGGCGGTGGGTTGCTCCGACCAGACTGCGGAGCGCTGGATCGAGCCGATCAGCGAGGCGTGCCGCCTGTATGGCATCAGCACGCCGCGCCGCATGGCCGCGTTTTTGGCGCAGGTTGGCCACGAGTCCGCAGGCCTGGCCGCAGTGGTGGAAGGGCTGAACTACAGCCTGGGAAACCTGACGGCCGTGTGCAAGCGCGCGGCGCCGGGAAGCCGCTGGCGCTCACTGCTGCCACGGGTAAAGGAGCTGGCTCGCAACTCGGTTGGCTTGGGGAATGCGGCGTATGCGAACCGCCTGGGCAATGGCGACGAAGCGAGCGGCGACGGTTATCGATTCCGCGGCCGCGGTCCGATCCAGAACACCGGTCGAGCCAACTGCGCCGGCATGCGCGACACGCTGCGCGCCAAGGGCGTGCGGGACGTGCCGGACTTCGAGAAGCAGCCGGAGGCGCTGGAGCAGCCCAAGTGGGGCGCACTGGCTGCCGCCGCGTTCTGGGACTCCCGCAACCTCAACCCGCTGGCCGATGCTGGCCGCTTCGACGACATCACCGAGCGCGTCAACGGTGGGCAGAACGGCGCCGCCGATCGGCGCGCGCGCTACGCGAAAGCGCTGAAGGCGCTCGGAGCATGATAGTGCCGGACCTCGACGACGCCACCCTGCTGGCTGCGGAGCGTCAATCGCTCGATGAGGCAGTGGTGCTGCTGCAGGAGTGCTGGGGGCGAACGTCGCGCCCGCGCCGCGATGCACGCAACGTCCTGCGGCTCGGCTACGGCCGTGCCATCGAGACGCGCGAACAGAGCGAACGGGTGGCCACGCTGGAGCTGACCGAGGACGTCATGGAAGCGCAGGAGACGCTGCGCGGCCGCTTCTTCGAACTGCTGGCGGTGCACCCCGAGATGCGCCGCTCGCTGCCGTACATCATCGCGATCGCCGACATCATCGGCGCCGAGCTGGTGCGCGACGCCACGGACCTGTGGGCTGCGGCGCGGCGCGGCGACTGGCTGGAGTTCGGATCGGTCATCCAGGAATTCCGCTGGGAGCTTTTCAGCGACGCGACCGAGCGCGATAAGCGCGCGGTGTCGCGGCTGGTGATGCGCCTCGCGATGGGCGCAGCGAGCCTGCCCGCATGACATTCAGTACGCGCAACACCGGTGCGGCGCGTTTCGGCTTGGCGCTGATCACCTTTGCGCTGTTCGGCGCCAGCATGTTCCTGCTGACGACCGAGGCAATCCCGGATCAGAACAGGGATGCGTTCCAAATGCTGCTTGGTGCCCTGATTCTGCTGATGGGCTCGATCGGGCAGTACTACTTCACCAACAAAGGGCGAGGCCCCGGCAGCTGATGGCTGACCGATGGGATCGTGGATTACCGGAGCGGCCAAGCATGCCCACACAACTGAAAATCGCTATCGCCGTCGGGCTGCTGGCTATCAGCTTCTGGGCCGGCTGGAGCTGGCGCGGCGACCGTGCCGAGACGGCAGTCGCCACCGGTGAGGCGGCAACTGGTAAGCAGGCCTTACAGGTTGAGCAGGCCGCGCGCGCCACCGAACACAAACAGGCCGAGGTGCTGGCCGACATTGGAGCCAAGCATGAAGAAGACCGGCAGGCGGCCCAGGCCGTCCCTGATG
Organism: Xanthomonas sp. NCPPB 1062; assembly: GCF_041481705.2. NCBI lineage: Bacteria > Pseudomonadati > Pseudomonadota > Gammaproteobacteria > Lysobacterales > Lysobacteraceae > Xanthomonas > Xanthomonas sp. NCPPB 1062. The sequence continues at coordinate 1,956,281 of NZ_CM192987.1, forward strand.
CTGTTGTGGCTGACCTGCGCAACGGTGCTCTCAAGCTGCGGGACGGTTGGGCCAGCTGTGAAACCCAGCGCCTCGCCGAAACTGCCGCCGGCACCCGCGAACGTGATGCGGCAACCCAGCGCCGAGAAGAGTTTGCAGGCGCTGTTGTTCGAGTCGGCCGTGACGCCGATGACCAGCTCAGTGCCTGCCAAGCCGTAGTGCTGGCCGACCGAATCCAGGTGGATCAATGAGCGAGCAAATTCAAATCACCCTGCTGGGTAGCCTGCCCGACGGTAAGGTCTTGTTCGAGATCGACCGGCATCTGTCACGCGAAGAGTACGAGATTCTGAGGGAAAGCCTGCAGCGTGGTTTAGATAGCCCGGCGACTGCCGTCGTGCTACCGCCTGGTGTGCGAATGGCCACCAATCCGGCACAGCTGGATCGCATCGAGCAGAAGCTGGATGCGCTGCTCGATGCGCTGGCCGACGATGTGGAGGAGGCGGAAGAGCCTGCCCGCACGCTCGATGGCGAGCTGTCTGGCGGCGAGCGTGACCAATCCATGAGCCTCGACTGATGCCTGGCTTTCCGTCGCGGCATAAGCCGCTGCAGCAGGTCGCGCCGGTCCACGTGGCCCAGGCGCAGCCCGAGAACTACGGGCAAGGACGCGGTGGCCGCCCGTGGCGCCGCAAGCGCGACGCGATCATGAAGCGCGACCAATACCTCTGCGTCCCATGCCGCGCTGCTGGCCGCGTCACGGCTGCCGAGGAGGTCGACCACATCGTCCCCCAAGCAGAAGGCGGCACGGGCGCAGACAACAACCTGCAGGCGATCTGCGTTGACTGCCACATCGCCAAGACCAAGGCCGAAGCGGCGCGCGGCGCGAACCGTTCGCATCCGCGACGCGGCCGACCGCGTGAAACTGAATTCTGAACGCGAAGCTGAATGGATATGTTGAAGAAAAGCTTGAACGCCGTTCATGAACGTGAAACTGAACGGAATGCAGCGACACCCGGGGGGGAAGGGAAAAACCTCAAGGCAACCAGATCGGACACCGGCCGCTCAGCCAAATTTTCGCACGGTCAAAATTAGGATTTGAAAAATGAGAGGACGGAAGCCGACAGCTCCGGCCCTCAAGGTGATCGCCGGGACGGCCCGGCCGGACCGCGAGGTGCCGGACGTTCCCGAGTTCGACCTGATCGATGATTTTCCCGACGCGCCTCAGCATCTGAACGCCGATGGCGCCGCCATGTGGCGTGATCTCGGCCCGCAGTTGGTCGCGGCGAAGGTGCTGCAGGTAGTCGACCTCTACGCACTCCAGCAACTCTGCTACGCCTGGCAACGCATGGTGATGAAGCAGAAGGCGGGGATGGACATAACGGCCGCCGAGGACACAGCGTTCAAGGCGCTGATGTCCGAGTTCGGCATGACTCCCGCCAGCAGGCGCAAGGTGAGTTCGGGTGGCGACAGCAAGAAGCCCGGCAACAAGTTCGCCGCGCTCGCCGCGCCGAGCAAGTAAGCCGGCTGCCAAGAAGGCGCCAGCGAAGAAGCAGGGCGGGGCCGCGCCCCGCGCCCGCAAGCTGGATCCTTCCGACTATGTCGGCGTGGCCATTGCGTACGCGCAGGAAGCGATCGCCGACAAGAAGGGGCTGCGGTTCGGCAAGTTGATCCGGCAGGCCGCGAAGCGGTTTATCGATGACTTGGCACGCGCGAAGAAGCGCGGCGCACCCTTCCGGTTCTCGCCGGAGCATGCATGCCATGCATGCGGGTTCATTGAGCTGCTGCCACACGTCGAAGGCAAGTGGGAGACGCCAGAGATCCGGATGCACCGATCGCACGTGTTCTTCGTCGTGCAGCTGTTCGGGTTCCGAAAGCCTGACGGATCCAGGCGCTTCACGTCCGCGCTGTTCGCGGTGGCGCGCAAGAATGCGAAATCGACGCTGGCGTCGGCAATCCTGCTGTACTGCCAGTGCTGCGAGAACGAGGAGGGCGCGCAGGTCATCTCGGCGGCAACGACATTCCCGCAGGCGTCAATCATCTTCAACGTCGCCAAGCGGATGGTGGAGAAAACGCACGACCTGCGCGAGGCCTATGGTCTGGAGACCTGGGCGAAGTCGATCACGCGGATGGAGATCGGCGCGAGCTTTAAGCCAATCCACGCGAAGGCCAGCACGCAAGACGGGCTCAACCCGTCGCATGTCGGTCTGGATGAGATCCACGCGCATAAGACGCCGGACCTGCTCAACGTGCTGCAGTCGGCTGCCGGCGCGCGGCAAAACCCGCTCTGGCTCTTCACCACCACCGAGGGCTACACCAACCCCGGGCCCTGGGCGGAGATCCGGCAGTTCGTGAAGCAGCTGCTGGCCGGCGTGTTCGGACACGAGGCCGACCACTACCTCGCGCTGTTCTTCGCGATCGACGAGGAGGACAAGGCAACAGGCGCTAAGGCAGACGACACGTTCGACGAGTCGAAGTGGATCAAAGCGAATCCGCTGATCGACTCCAATCCGCACCTGTTGGCAGCCATCCGCAAAGAGGCGGTAGAAGCCAAGCGGATGCCGTCGAAGCTGGCCGAGTTCGAGATCAAGCGCGTCAACCGGCCAGCGGCTTCGGCCAACAGCTGGGTGGCGCTGCCGAAGTGGAACGCGTGTGCTGGCGTTGTGGACTTGGAGGCCTTGCGGGATGTGCCGTGTTGGGGCGGGCTCGACTTGGCGAGTACGCGAGATCTGACGTCCCTGCGGCTGGTGTGGCGGGTGGGCGATCAGCTCTATACCTGGGGTAGACGCTGGGTTCCTGCTGCTGCGGTTGCGCAGCGCACTGAGCGCGGCACGGTGCCATATGCGGGCTGGGTCGCGAGCGGGCTCATGGAGCAGACCGACGGAGAGGTGACCGACTACGCCACGATTGAGCAGGCGGTGCTGGAGGTGGTGGAACGGTTCAATGTGCAGTCGATCGCGTTCGATAGATGGAATGCGACAGAGATGGTCAGCCGTCTGGTGGCTGCAGAGGTGCCGCTTGTGGAATTCATTCAGGGCACGAAGTCTTATCACCCGGCCATGCAGGAGCTAGAGCGCGCATACATCGGCGGGCGTCTGGTGCACGACGGCGACCCAGTGCTCACCTGGTGCGCCTCGAACCTCGTAGCGCGTACCGATCAGAACTTGAATATGGCGCCGGATAAGAAGCGCTCGGCAGAGAAGATCGATGACATGACAGCTCTGCTGATGGCAGTAGGTCTGGCGTTCGCCAGTGAAGGTAACGAAGAGGTCGATTTCAATAACTGGCTAAGCAACCCGGTGAGGACTGGAACGCGATGAAGAACCAACCGAAGACCGGCGTGATGCGGCGGATTGCTGCAGCTGTCGACGGCTGGGTGCGTTCGTTTTCGCCCAAGGACAAGGAGCTCTATGTCGCCCGGCAGACGGAATCAGAGACAGGTGCAGAGGTAACCCCCAAGACAGTTTTGCAGGTGGATGCAGCCTGGTCCTGTGTCCGACTGATCTCCGAAACAATCGCAACGCTCCCGCTATCGATGTTCGAACGAACATCGGGCGGTAAACGCGTTGCTGGCCAACACCCTCTCCACTTCGTCATCCATGAGCAGCCAAACGCAGATTCGACGGCCTCTGTTTTCTGGGAGGCGATGGTGGCCGCCATGTTGCTGCGCGGCGCTGCGCATGCCGAGAAGCTCTACGCCGGCACTCGCCTGATCGGCCTGTCGTTCCTGGACCCCGACAAGCTGGTGGTGAACCGCGACATCCAGGGCCGCAAGATCTTTGTGTATCCGCGGCCTGACGGGTCTCGCCGCGTTATCCCGCGCGAGCGCATCTGGATCATTCCCGGCTTCACGCTCGACGGCCTGAACGAGGTCTCGGTGATCAGCTATGGCGCCAAGGTGTTCGGCGCGGCAATCGCCGCTGACAGGGCCGCAGCCCGCACCTTCAAGAATGGCCTGCTGCAAACCGTCTACTACAAGGTCGCCACTTTCCTGAAGCCGGACCAGCGCGACGAGTTCAAGAAAAACCTGATGGGCACGATCGAGCGAGGCGAAACACCGCTGCTAGAGGGAGGCACCGAGGCGGGGAGTCTGGGGATCAAGCCGAGCGACGCCCAGCTGTTGGAGTCGCGGGCGTTCTCGGTGGAATCGATCTGCCGCTGGTTCCGTGTTCCGCCATGGATGGTCGGCCACACCGAGAAGAGCACGAGCTGGGGCAGTGGCATCGAGCAGCAGATGATCGGCTTCCTCACCTTCACGCTTGGTCCTTGGCTCCGCCGTATCGAACAGGCCATCAGCAAGGATCTGCTGAGCGCCGGCGAGCGCACGCGCTATTACGCGAAATTCGCGGTCGAAGGCCTTCTGCGCGCGGACAGCGCCGGCCGTGCTGCCTTCTACGCCGCCATGGTGAACAACGGCATCCTGACCCGCGACGAGGTGCGCGAGTTAGAGGACCGGGAGCCGATGGGCGGCAATGCTGCGGTTCTGACCGTGCAATCGGCCATGTTGCCGCTCGACGCGCTGGGACAGAACGATCAGCAGGCGCAGCAGGTCCGCGCCTCGCTCCGCGCCCTACTGGGCATTGAAGAACCCGCCACCGCGCGGGACTGAGGAACAGAGATGACGATAAAGACGCTGCCGGGTGCTCCGGAGGGTCGGCCCTGCGCCGCAGTCAGCAGCCAGATCCAGCCGCGCGCTATGGATCGCTGGAATGCGGGCGTGCGCGCCGCAGCCGAATCCGATGAGGAGCGGACCATCAGCGTCTATGACGTCATCGGCCAGGACTACTGGACGGGCGAGGGCGTCACGGCCAGGCGTGTCGCTGGCGCGCTGCGCGCGATGGGCAAGGGACCGGTCACGGTCAATGTGAACTCCCCCGGCGGCGACATGTTCGAGGGTTTGGCCATCTACAACCTGCTGCGCGAGCACGAGGGCGAGATCACGGTGAAGGTCCTTGGCCTGGCCGCATCCGCAGCTTCCATCATCGCGATGGCTGGCGACACCGTGCAGATCGCGCGCGCTGGCTTCCTGATGATCCACAACGCATGGGTCATGGCGGTCGGCAATCGTAACGACCTGATCGAGGTGGCTGACACGCTCAAGCCTTTCGACGACGCCATGGCCAGTATCTACGCCGCCCGGACCGGCCAAGACCGGAAAGCCATGGCCAAGCTCATGGATGCAGAGACCTGGATCGGCGGCGAAGCAGCGATCGAAGATGGCTTCGCTGACGAGCTGCTGGCCAGTGACCAGGTCGAGCGAGGTGCGGCGAAAGCGAGCGCATCGGCCGTGCGACGGATCGAGTCGGCGCTGCGTGCTGGCGGCATGCCTAAAAGTGAGGCAGTGCGTCTCATCAGCGAGTTCAAGTCCAGCGCGGGTGATCCCGCTGGCGGCGGTGAGGGAGATCCCACCGAACGCGGCAGCAACGCCGCTACACCTGCGGCGCTGTCCGCACTCCGTGATTTTTCCCTCTCTGCATAAAGGAACACAGTAATGACGAACGAAATCCAGGCCGAACTCAAGCGCATCGGCGATGACGTGAAGGCAATGGCCGAGAAGGCCAATTCCGAAATCAAGGCCAGCTCCAAGATGGCCGAAGACACTCGCGCCAAGGTCGACGAATTGCTGCTGAAGCAAGGCGAGTTGCAGGCCAACCTGCAAAATGCCGAGCAGCAGATCGCCAAGATCGAAGCCAACGGCGCCGGCGGAGATGTTCAGCACCAGACCTACGGCCAGCAGTTCATTGGCAGTGAAGAGTTCAAGGCGTTCGCCGCGAAGAGCTCGCCGCGCGGACGCGTGGATATGACCTTCCAGGCCGCCATCACCTCGCTCACGACCGACGCCGATGGCTCGGCCGGCGACGTGGTGCAAACCACTCGGGTGCCCGGTGTGATCGCGCCCCCAGATCGCCGCCTGACGGTGCGTGACTTGATCACCCCTGGCCGGATGGACGGCAACGCGCTGGAATATGTGAAGGAAACGGGCTTCACCAACAACGCCGGGATGGTCGCGGAGACCGCGAAGAAGCCCGAGTCCAATCTGAAGTTCGACCTGGTGAACACGACTGCGAAGGTCATCGCCCACTACATTAAAGCGTCGCGCCAGATTCTGAGCGATGCATCGCAGCTGGCCAGCTACATCGACGGCCGCCTGCGCTACGGCCTGGCCTTCAAGGAAGAGCAGCAGCTGCTCAGCGGCGACGGCACTGGCCAGAATCTACTGGGTATCATCCCGCAGGCATCGGCCTACGCCGCGCCTCTCACCGTTACCGATGCCACCATCATCGACAAAGTGCGCTTGGCGATGCTGCAGGCGCAATTGGCGGAGTTCCCGGCCAGCGGCATCGTCATGAACCCGATCGACTGGGCTCGCATCGAGCTGCTGAAGGACACCACGGGCCGCTACATCATCGGAAACCCGCAGGGCACCATCGGCGCCACGTTGTGGAACCTGCCGGTGGTCGCCACCGCCGCCATTGCTGAGGATAAGTTCCTCACCGGCGCTTTCCGCCTGGGCGCGCAGGTCTTCGATCGCTGGCAGGCCCGCGTCGAAGTGGCTACAGAGAACGAAGACGACTTCGTGAAGAACATGGTCACCATCCTGGCCGAAGAGCGCCTGGCCCTGGCCGTGTATCGCCCCGAGGCATTCATCTACGGCGACTTCGGCAACGTCGCCTGATAAACGGGGGCGGCTCCGGCTGGCCCCTCTCTAGGAGAACGACATGCTCATCAAGTTCGAGGAGCCTGACCCGCGTGCTGGACTGACCGCGCGGCTTGATTCCAGCCTCGCGCAGAAGTTCGTCGACGAAGGCCGGGCCAGCAAGGTGGCAGAAGGCGCAGAAGTTGCGCTGGATACCGCCCCGCCTTCTGAAGATGCGGGCAGCGCACCAGCCCCCGGGAAAACCGTGAAGAAGAAGAGGGCCTGAGCCGTGCATCTGTTGACCATTGAGCAGGTCCGGCAGCACTGCCGGGCCGATAGCGCCGACGACGCGTTGCTAGCGGTCTACGTTGACGCTGCTGAGCAGGCCGCCCAAGACTTCCTCAACCGACGTGCCTATCCCGACGCGGATGCGCTGGCGGCGGCCGTCCTCGATGGCACCGCGGGAGACGACCCGATCGTCACCAACCCCTCAGTGAACGCAGCAGTGCTTTTGATCGCTGGGCACCTATTCCGGAACCGCGAGGCCGTAACCAGCGAGACCGCAAACCAGCTCCCACTGGGTGCGCATGCCCTGCTCTGGCCGCACAGGGTCGGCCTCGGCGTATGAGCATGGCCGCCGGCAAGCTCCGCCACCGAATCCGCATCGAACGGCAGGTTACCGAGCGCGACGACGACGGCGTGTTGGTGACCACCTGGCAGCCGGTGCATGCCGGCACGCTCGCTGCGGCGATCGAGCCGCTGTCCGCGCGCGAGTTCATCGCCGCCGGCGCCGGCCAGGGTGAAGTCTCGACTCGCATCACCATTCGATACCGCGCCGGCATTCTGGCCAGCATGCGCGCGGTGCACGTGCGCAACGGCGCCGATGCCGAGATCTACAACATCCAGGGTGCACTCGCCGATCGCGAGAGTGGCCTGGAGTATCTGACGCTGCCGGTTTCGACCGGCACCAACGACGGGCAGTAGGCATGAAGGTCGATATCAAGCTGGACGGCATCGGCGATGTCGTCGGCTTGCTGCAGTCGCTACCTGCCGAAGTGGTGAGCAAGCGCGGCGGGCCGGTGAAGCTGGCCCTGGCCAAGGGCGCGCGGTTCTTGCGTGACCGGGCCAAGGAGAACCTGCAACGCCAGATCACCGCCGAGGGCGACGACAGCACGGGCACCACAGTGAAGGCGGTGATCGCCAGCCGCGGCAAGGCGCCGACCGGCACCAAGGGTGAGCGCCAGCTTGTGCGCGTGCGCCGCGTGTCCTTCGTCAATGCCAAGGGTTCCCGCACCAGCACGCGCCGTGCCGCGCAGCTGATGGAATACGGCTCGGCCCTCCAGCCGGCTCGGCCATGGCTGCGTCCGGCCGTGCAGCGACGCGGTTCGCAGGTGATCGACATCGTCACCGAGGATCTGCTGACGCGACTGGATCGGCTGACGAAGAAGCTGGCCAAGGGCAGGGTGGTGCGCTGATGCTGCCCAAGGTCTATCGAACCATCCACACGCCTGCGGTCGCCGCCATCGTCGACGATCGCATCGGCCGACACGGCGAGGTGCCGCAGGACGAGCAGCGACCCTACATCGTCTGGCAGATCGTCACCGGCCTGCCGTACGACACGCTGAGCGAAGCGCCAAAGGGCGACGCGACCAGCGTGCAGATCGACTGTTACCACGCGACAGACGCTGGCATTGAAGAGCTTGCCCTGGTCGTACGCGCTGCGCTGGACGCAGTGCTGATCGCCAATCGCGTGGTCATCAATAACCGGGACTCGGAAACGAGGCTCTACCGCATCGGCCTTGAGGCCGATTTCATCGACCAGCGCTGACGCCTGGTCGCTTCTACACAGCCGCCCTCGCGCGGCACACATGAGGATTCAGCCATGACCGAGGGCGTCGTAAAGACCCAGGGCACGCACCTGTTTTTCGTCGATCCGGACGCCGCTGGCGGCCCGGCCATCACCAAGTTCGCATGCCCCACAGGTGCGTCCGGCCTGGGCGGTGCCGCCGACCAGATCGAAGACACCTGCCTCGATGCGACCACGGACCGCACCTATCAGCGCGGCCTCGGCAACCCGGGGCAGGTGTCCATGCCGTTCAACTACATCCCGAGCAACGCATCGCACGATGCTCTGTTCGCGCTGAAGGACAGCGGCAAGGTGGTGGATTGGTACATCGGCCTGAGCGATGGCACTGCCGCCCCGACCCTGAGCGTCGACGACGCGCTGGTGCCGCCGATGGCCAGCGCTCGCTCCGGGTTCGCGTTCAAGGGCTACGTGGCCGACGTGAACATCGACATCGCGACCAACGAAATCGTGCGCGGCACGGTCACCGTGCAGCGCAGTGGTGGTGTGACCCGTTACGGCAAGCCGCTGGCGGCCTGATCCCAACCTGCAGGGCCGGCCCAGCGCCGGCCCGCTCTCTCTGACCGGAACTGTCTATGACCAACCCCATTCCCACCGCGCCGCCGCTGTTCGATTCATCGCTGTTCGTTTCGCCGGATGTGCAGACGCGTCAGGTGCTGCTGCCCGACGGCAAGGAGCACACGTTTCACATTCGCGAGCAGCAGGCAGGCGTCGTGCGCGCTTTCGCCGTTGGCCAAGAAAGCGACGACCCGGAAAAGCAATCCGAATCCATGGCACGCCTCATTGCCAAGGCGATCTGCACCGAGGACGGCAAGCCGGCACTGACGCTGGAGCAGGCTCGCAACCTGAAGATCAGCGTGCAGTACGCGCTCGCTGCCGCAATTAGCGGGGTGCACAGTTACCAGGGAAACGTCAGCTCGCCGAGCGAGGCACCGGAGAGTGGTTCCGATACACCCTCGCTCTAGCGCTGGGGAAGACGCTCACCGAAATTGATGCGATGCCGGAAACAGAGATGGCCGGCTGGCGCACCTACTACACGCTGTATCCCTTCGACGATCTGCACCGGCACCACCGCCCGGCCGCGATCATCGCCGCCTCGATGGGCGGCAAGTTCGAGCAGGTGCTGACGGCACTCGCTCCCACACCCACCGACCCCGAGCTGAGCGACGCCGACCGCGACATGGTGCGCGCGCTCGGCTTCGACCGCTGATAGGACGACCATGGCAACTGCAGGTTCAATCGTCGTTGATCTGCTCATGCGGACAGGATCCTTCGAGACCGAAACCGACCGCGCGAGCAAGCAGGTGCGCAAGTTCGGCAAGGACTCGCAGAGCGCCGCCGTGGATGTGGGCGCTGCTTTCGGAAAGATCGGCGGCGCGGTAGTGGGCGGCCTGGCCGTGGCAGGCACTGCGATCCTCAACTGGACGCGGCAGCTGGCCACCGCTTCCGGTGAGATCGAGCGCTTCGCGCGCCTGTCTGGCACCAGCGAGCAGACGTTCCAGCGCCTCGCAGCTGGCGCGTCGACGGTCGGTATCCAGCAGGACAAGCTGTCCGACATCTTCAAAGACACGCAGGACAAGGTCGGCGACTTCCTCCAAAACGGCGGCGGTGAGCTGCAGGACTTCTTCACCAACATCGCGCCCAAGGTAGGGCTGACCGCCAAGGAGTTCCGCAACCTCAGCGGGCCGGAGGCGCTGGGCAAGTACTACAGCGCGCTCGAGAAGGCTGGCGTGTCGCAGGGCGACATGGTGTTTTACCTCGAGGCGATCGCGAACGACGCGTCGCTGCTGGCCCCGCTGCTCGCCAACAACGGCGAGGGCTTCCGGAAGTGGGGCGACGAGGCCGAGCGCCTTGGCGTCGTGCTGGATGCGCAGACCACGAAGTCCATCAAGGAGCTGCGTGCCCAGACCGCCGAGATGGATCTGGCGTTCCAGGGCCTGAAGAATCAGGTCGGTGCCGAGCTGTTGCCGCAGGTCAAGGAGCTGACGGCCTTTATGAGCAGCGACAGCACCAAGAACGCCGTCGTTAACTTGACAAAGTGGATAGGCGGCCTGACTGCCGAGATGGCAAATGGCGTGATCATGCTTGTGAACTACATCGGGAAGGTCGGCGAGCTGCGTGCGCTGGACGCCGGTGGCGCGCTGGGGGACGCAAGCACCCAAGGCCTGAACGATCAGCTCGCAAGCGTGCAAGAGAGGCTGAACAATGCGCGCAGCCGCAGTACCGGAAGTTTCGGGCTACCGCTAACCGAAGGGCAGGAGCTGAAGCGCCAGCAGCAGATCAATGGCCTGATTGCCGAACGGGTGAAGCTGCAGCGTGAGCTCACCGCGCGGTATCGCCCGGAGGTGAAGCTGCTGGAGAACGGTGCACTGCCGGATGATGACGCGCTGGTGCGCCCCGCCAAGACCGCTACCTTCGAATACGCCGACAAGGAGGCGGGCAAGGTCGCGGCTGAGCTGCAGAAGACCTACGCCGCCATGTCGGCGGAGCTTGCCAAGCAATTGGCGCTCACCGGCCAGAATACCGAATACGCCAAGGTTCTGTACGAGCTCCAGAGCGGATCGCTCAAGGGCATCACCGGCGCGCAGGCGCAGAGCCTGCTGCAGCTGGCCGAGATCAAGGACGTCAACGAGGACATCGCGGCCATCTACGGCGCGACGGACGAAAAGGTCAGCACCTACCTAGCGAGCCTGGAGCGCGAGCTGGCGCTGCACGGCCAGATCGGCGAGGCCGTCAAGGTTGCCTATGACATTCGCACCGGAGCATTCGGCGCGCTGAGTGAGGAGCAGGCGCGGCTGCTGGAGAGCTATGCGCAGACCAAGGACGCCATGGACGACTACGCGGCGATCTACGGCGAAGGCTACGAAAGCATGATCGCCAAGACCAAGGAAGGCAGCGACATGATGAAGGAGTTCGGATTGGAGGCCGCCCGAAGCATGCAGGGTGCATTCTCCGATTTCCTGTTTGACCCCTTCGAGGAAGGGCTGGGCGGCATGGTCAAGGGCTTCGCCAAAACCATCCAGCGGATGCTGGCGGATCTCGCGGCATCGCAGCTGCTGAAAGCGCTGGGCACCATGGCGGCCAGCTCCGGCAACAGCTGGGTGGCGGCGATTGGCGCTGCCGTCGCCGGCCAGCGAGCAGGCGGTGGGCCTGTTGCCGCCGGCGCGCTTTACGAGGTGGGCGAGGGTGGCCGGCCGGAGATGTACGAGGCCGGCGGCAAGACCTACATGATCCCAGGCAACCAGGGCGGTCGCGTGGTGCCGATCACCGCAGGCCGGCCGGTGACAGAGGCGGCAACCGGCGCTGCCGGCGGCGTAAGTCTGCACATCAGCAACGTCATCCAGAACGATGGGACGTCCAGCACCAGCACGCAGGGCAACGAGAACGACATGCTGCGCGCGCTGAACCAGATGATCCAACCGATGGTGCTTCGCGTGCTCCAGCAGCAGATGCGCCCAGGTGGGCTGTTTGCGCCAGGTGGCGCCCGTGGCTGAGGTCTTCGCCTGGCCTGTACGGACAGAAGCCAGCGGCAACGTCACGCTCGCGGTGCGCGCTGCGCAGTTTGGCGATGGCTACCGGCAAACGGCGCCGGACGGAATCAACCCCAAACGACAGATCTGGAACATCTCGCGCGTCGGCAAGGAGGAGCTGATCGCTCAGATCATTGCGTTCCTCGACGCGCATGCTGGTCGCTCCTTCCTGTGGGCGCCACCGCTTTCCGTGCAGGCCTATTACCAGTGCACCGCTTACAACCCGGTTGCCCACGGCGGAGGCAACTACACGTTGTCCGCAACCTTCGAACAACACTTTCAGCCCTAAGGGCAATTCATGGCACGGCAATTAATCGATCAATCAACAACGAATCCTGATGGAAGCATCGGTGACGACGCGTTCGTGGCTTTTTCAAAGGGCAATGCGATGTTCACGGAGCTATACCAGTCCGTCGGGCAGAACATGCTGATCAACAGCGACTTCAGAATCAGTCAACGCGGCTTCGGCGGGGGAGCGCTGGGTGCCGGCGCCTTCGGCTACGACCGCATGTTCGCGGGAACTGGTGGCTGCAATGTCAGCGTCAACCAGTCGACAGGTGTCATCACGCACACCAGCGGCACCTGGTGCCAAGCAATCGAGGCGCCGCGCGATGCATTCGGAAAAACCTTGTGCATTGCAGTCGATGATCTGAGCGGCTCAAACCTGAGTGTGGATGTCGGCGGGGTCGTCGCCGTGATCACGCCTGGGGCAGGGCGGCGATACGTAAACGTCCTCGCTCCCGCCAGCGGCAGCACCGGAAATCTTTTGGTGAAGTTCACCGCCGCAAACGTCACCTACCGAAACCCTGCAATCGTTCGCGGTGCTGATTTTGCGGGATGTCATTACAGATCGCCCGGGGAGCAATTGGCCCTGTGTCAATGGTACGCAGTGGGCGGGAACCTTTTTATGCGCGGTGCCGCTTCCCAGCAAACAGGTGTCGGCTTGTATATTCCTGCAGCTATGCGAGCTGTCCCCGCAGTTACCTTTTCCAACGTTAATTATGTCTACGGATGTTCCGGCATTGGATCGAGCTCCTATAAATCAGGCGTTGAGGTGTTCGTGAACGCGAATCAGGCATTTGCGTTCGGTGCGGGCTACTTCTTTGATGCGGAGATTACGTCATGAGCTACCAACTGACGGATGATCCAGATCGCGTTATTCGCCTTGAAGATGGCGCGGTTATCCCGCTTGGCCATCGATGGTGGGATGAGTATGAGAATTGGCGGGCTGCGGGTGGTATTCCGATTCCCAACGCCGCGCCGGAAACGTTGGAGACGCTGCGCACTGCCTTGCGTGCAGCGGCAACGCAGCGCCGCTGGGAGTGCGAGACGGGAGGAATCACGATCGGTGGCGTGCAGGTCGGAACATCCACCGAAGATCAGAACCGCATCAGCACGGTGCTTGCTGCGGCTGACCTTGGCACGGTGGAGCAAGTCGATTTCAAGGCGATTAGCGGCTGGGTCACGCTGACGCTCGCGGAGATCCGTGGGATAGCCGCGGCGATTAGCGCCCACGTGCAGGCCTGCTTCACTGCAGAGCGTGCGCACCACGAGGCGATCGGTGCGATGACCAGCATTGAGGAACTGCGGGCCTACGACGTGGCCACCGGCTGGTCGGCATGAGCATCCTCGCCGACATCCAGACCCTGGAGCCAGGCGCGCGGGTGACTGTATTCGAACTGGATGCCACATCGCTGGGTGCAGACTCGCTACTGTTCCACGCTCACCTCCAGAGCACTCCGATCGTGTGGCAGGGGGAGGTCTACGATCCCTGGCCGGTCGAGGCGACAGGCTTCGAGCGCACCAGCGACCAGCCGCCCAATCCGCGCCTGCGCGTCGGCAATATCGACGGCACCATCACTGCGCTCTGCCTGCTCTTCGACGACCTGGTAGGCGCCCGTGTGATCCGCCGGCAGACCCTGGCCAAGTACCTCGACCCGGTCAACTTCGCCGGCGGCAATCCAACCGCCGATCCGGATGAGCACTTCCCAGACGAGATCTGGTTCATCGAGCGCAAGGTCAGCGAAGACGACATGCAGGTGGAGTTCGAGCTGGCTACTGCGGCGGACCTCAACGGAGAGCAGCTGCCTGGCCGCCAGATCATCGCCAATACCTGCAGCTGGATCATCCGCGGCGGCTACCGTGGTCCGTACTGCGGGTACAACGGCCCGCCTGTGGCCGACATCAACGACAGGCCGGTGAGCGACCCGGCGCAGGATGTCTGCGGCGGCAAAGTTCGGTCCTGCAAGCTGCGCTTTGGAGCGAACAACCCGCTGCCTTACGGCGGCTTTCCTGCCGCAGGCCTGCTGCGAACGTAGCGCGCGGCCAACCATCCATCACTCCGAGGCCCGCCATGTGCGGGCCTTTTTTATGGGCGACCACATGGAACACGCAACCCTTCTGGCCATCCAGGCGCACGCTGCCGCTGAGTATCCCCGCGAGTGCTGCGGGCTGGTCGTGCTCTCAGACACCGGTGAGCAATACCGGCCATGCCGCAACGTGGCGACCACGCCCAGCGAGCACTTCATTCTGCCGGCCGATGACTATGCGGCCGCAGAGGATGCCGGCCAGATTGTCGCGCTGGTGCACAGCCATCCGAATGCGTCAGCGCATGCTTCGGATGCGGACAAGGCGATGTGCGAAGCCAGCGGCCTGACCTGGCACATCATCAGCGTTGGACATGTCGACGGTGCGCCGGAGTGCGGCGAGGTGCAGACCATCCAGCCGAGCGGCTACGTGGCGCCGCTGGTGGGTCGCCAGTTCGCCCACGGCGTGCTCGACTGCTACACGCTGGTGCGCGCTTCTATGCCCGCGAGATGGGCATCGAGCTGTCGCAGTACGAGCGCGCCGACGAGTGGTGGAACAACGGCGGTGATCTCTACGCGCTGGAGCAGCTGCAAGCCGAGGGCTTCTACGAGATTCAGGACGACCCGCAGCGCGGCGACATGATCGTGATGCAGATCCGCGCGGACGTGCCGAACCATGCCGGCGTGTACCTGGGCGAGGGCCAGATGCTGCACCACCTCGCAGACCGGCTGTCGGCACGCGTGCCTTACGGCGGCTACTGGGCTGACCGCACCGTCCGTGTCGTGCGCCACAAGCTCGCTGCGGGCGGTGCGGCATGAGCATGCATGCAGTCCCCAAGGTCCGCGTGGTGCGGCTGTACGGCGTGCTGCGTGCCAATTTCGGCAAGGAGTTCCGGCTGGCCGTGGCGTCGCCGGCGGAGGCAATCCGCGCGCTGTCGGTGCAGCTGCCAGGATTTCAAGCATTCCTCATGGGAGCCAAGGACCGCGGCCTGACGTTCGCCGTGTTCAACGGGCGGCGCAACCTTGCCGAGGATCAGCTGCATGACCCGCCTGGAGATGACGCAATCCGCATCGCGCCGGTGCTGCAGGGTTCAAAGCGCGGCGGCGTACTGCAGACGGTCCTCGGTGCGGTTCTGGTTGTTGTCGGGGTTGTCCTCAGCGCCAACGGCCTTGGCGTCATCGGCGTCCCGCTGACGAATGCGGGTATTGCGATGGTGATCGGCGGTGTCGTGCAGATGCTATCGCCGACGCAGAAGGGGCTCGGCACGCAGGACAGTCCGGACAACCGCCCGAGCTACGCATTCAACGGGCCGGTGAATACCCAGGCCCAGGGCAACCCAGTACCGGTGGCCTACGGCGACACATGGACTGGCTCGGCAGTCATCAGTGGCGGCATCTTTGCCGAGGATCAGCAGTGAGCGGCGACGCGCAGGAGCGCGCCCCAGCGCTGCACGGTGCCAAGAAGGGGGCCAGCTCTGCCCGTACCCCGGTGGAAACGCCGGACAGCCTGCAGTCGATCGCCTTCGCCAAGATCATCGACCTCATCAGCGAAGGTGAGATTTCAGGGCTCAAGGATGGCCTGCGCTCGGTCTACCTGGATGGCACCCCGCTGCAAGGCGAGGATGGCGGCTTCAATTTCCAGAACGTGCGATTCGAGACTCGTGCCGGCACCCAGGAGCAGGAGCACCTGGCCGGCTTCCCGAGCGTGGAAAACGAGAACTCGGTGAACGTCCAGCTGCGCAGCGACCAGCCGGTCGTGCGGAGCTTCACAAATCCAGACCTGTCCGCGATTCGCGTGCGCATCGCGGTGCAGGCGCTGCAGAAGACCAACACCACGAACGGCGACATTGAGGGCCATAGCGTCAGCTACGCGATCGACGTGGCCACCGACGGCGGCGCCTTCAACACGGTGATCTCCAATGCCTTCACCGGCAAGACGACCACGCTGTACGAGCGCAGCCACCGCGTCGACCTGCCTGAGGGTAGCCAGTGGCAAATTCGCGTCCGCCGCCTGACGCCCAACGCCAACAGCGCGACCATCGCAGACACCACGCTGGTGCAGTCGATGACCGAGGTTATCGACGCCAAGCTGCGCTATCCGAATTGCGCATTGGCTGCGCTGGAAGTGGACGCCAGCCAATTTCAAGCCATCCCGACCCGGGCCTATCGCGTGCTGGGCCGAATCGTGGCCGTGCCGAGCAACTACGACCCCCAGGCACGCACTTATGCCGGCATTTGGGACGGCACCATGAAGCCGGCTTGGACCAACAATCCGGCTTGGGTGTTCTACGACCTGGTGACGAACGACCGATTCGGCCTCGGTCATCGCATCCCAGCCGCCTGGGTCGATCGCTGGCGCCTGTACCAGATCGCGCAGTACTGCGACCAAATGGTGAGCGACGGGCAAGGTGGGCAGGAGCCTCGGTTCACCTGTAATGCCTACCTGCAGACCAGGCAAGATGCCTACAAGATGCTGCAGGACATGGCTGCGGTGTTCCGCGGCATCACGTACTACGCCGCGGGGCAGGTGCTGGCCTCGGCAGACATGCCGCAAGACCCGGTCTACGCGTTCAACCAGGCCAATGTAATCAATGGTCGGTTCACCTATTCTGGCTCGGCGCGCAAGGTGCGTCACACGGTGGCGCTGGTCTCGTGGAACGACCCCGACGACTTCGGCCGCGCCAAGGTGGAGCCGGTCGATTACCGCCCCGGAATCGCGCGCTACGGAATTCAGCCGGTCGAAGTCGCAGCGATGGGATGCACGTCGCGCGCGCAGGCACAGCGCATTGGCCTGCACATTCTCTACACCGAGAACCTGGAGACGGAGACCGTCACGTTTGGTGTCGGCCTCGAGGGCGTCGTGCCGCAGCCCGGCGACATCATCGAGGTGGCCGACCCGAAGCGTGCGGGCCGCCGCCACGGCGGGCGCATCAAGGGAGCCAGCCTTCAATCTGTGGATCTCGATCTAGTGCCGCCCGGCCTGAGCGCAGGCGACACCATCCGCGTGCTGGGCAGCAACGGCCGCAGCCACGCGCGCACGATCAGCGGCATCGCCGGCTCGACGGTATCAGTGTCGGCGCCTTGGACCACCGTGCCGGTCGCGACGTCGGTATGGGCGGTCTCCACCGCCGAGCTGGCGCTGCAGACCTTCCGGGTGCTTGCCGTCACCGAGGGCGACGGGGCCGAGAACGCCATCACCTACCAGATCACCGCCCTGAAACACGTGCCGCAGAAGTTCGCTGCGATCGACGATGGCGCACGCATCGAGCTGCCGCCGATCAGCATCATCCCGCCCAGCGTGCAGCAACCGCCCACGAACGTGCGGCTTTCGTCGCATAGCTTCGTGGAACAGGGCATCGCACAGCACGTGCTCACGATCGCATGGGATCCGGCTGACAAGGCCATCGCCTACGATGTGGAGTGGCGCCGCGATGACATGGCCTGGGTGAAGGCTGGCCGCGCGACCACCGCCAACCTGGAAGTGCGTGGCATCTATGCGGGTCAGTACCTGGCGCGCGTGCGCGCGGTGAATGCGCTCAATGCCGTCTCTATGCCGGCGCTGTCCGCCTTGACCGAGATCACAGGCAAGGTGGAGCCGCCGCCGGCGCTGGCCAGCCTGACCGCTGCTGGCATCATCTTCGGTATCGATCTGTCGTGGTCGTTCCCGCAGGGAGCGACGGACACCGAGCGCACGGAAATCTGGTACAGCCCGGCCAACAACCTCGCCGGCGCGATCAAGCTGGGCGACTTCGCCTATCCGCAGGCGCGGCACTCCATGCTCGGCCTGGCCGCCGGCACGCGCTTCTTCTTCTGGGGGCGCTTGGTTGACCGCAGCGGCAACATCGGCCCGTGGTATCCATTGACCAACGGCGTGATGGGCGAAAGCAGCACCGACGCGACCGCCATCCTCGAATACCTCGCCGGCAAGATCACGCTGACAGAACTCTCGCAGGAGTTGCGCCAGCCGATCGAGTCGATCGCCGACCTGGTGCCGTTGGTGTGGAGTGCGGACGCAACCTACGCGACCGGGCAGACAGTCGTGTACGGCGGCATCATTTGGAGTTGGACGGGTGCCGCTGCCGGTAACGAGGAGCCGCCGGGGACGAATTGGCAGAACGTCGGTACCGCAATCGCCCAGGCGGGCGCCGTGGTAGGCGAGGTGAACTCGCTCAAGCTGCAGATCAACAACCCTGAGACCGGCTTAGCCGCGATCGGGGAACGCACCGATGGGCTGGTTGCGCAGATCAGCAATCGTCACGCGGGCGATCGGGATTGGCATGCAGGGGATCGCACGGTGTTCGCCGGCACGCGGACGTGGCAGACGGTCATCACTGAGGGAGATCGCGCGCAAGCGCAGCGCGTGGATACCGTCGAAGCGTCGGTCGGTGGCATCTCGGCCAGTGTTCAGCAGGCAAGTCAGACCGTCGTCGCCCTAAACGGCAAGATCAGCGCCACGTACACGGTCAAGGCCCAGATCACCAGCGCAGGTCAGATTTACCTGGCCGGTTTGGGTGTCGGTGTCGAGCAGCAACCGGACGGCAGTTACCAAAGCCAGATCCTGCTGCAGGGTGATCGGGTCGGCGTGATCAACGTCGTCAATGGACAGGTGGTCTCACCATTTGTGATTCAGGGTGGCCAGACCTTCATCAACCAGGCGTTGATTGGGAACGCATGGATCACCAACGCGATGATCGGCGACACGATCCAGTCGAACGGCGTGGGTGCCAATGGGCAGCCGCGTTGGAAGCTGGACAAGAACGGCACCCTGTCGATGAACGGCGCAAACAACGGCGGCTTCATGACGCTAAACGAGCAGGCGCTGCGCTTCTGGAATGCCGCCGGAACCGTTGCGCTGTTCGAAGCCGGGGAGCTGCTCTGATGGCGCGCGGCATTCGCCAGCGCGACCTGGACGGCAACATCTTGATCGACATCTCCACGCGCATCACCAGCAAGTTCGGCGCCGTGATGGTCACCGCCGGCGCCAGTGGCTCGGTGGCAGTGCCGCCACTGGGCACCAACGAAATCTACTTCTGGTTTTCCGCCAGCAGTAGCGCTCAGTACGCGCAGGCGCCGCTGTTCACCGTCGACGAGCAGGCCGGGACGATCAGCTGGAACTACGGCGGCGGCAGCAACCAGGGCACACAGGTCGGTGGCGTGCTCACCTACGGGAGATACTGATGGCTTTGGGCGTGCGGATCCGGCCGGAAGGCGGGAATATCATCCAGATCGATACTCGCTACGAAAACCTTGCACTGAAGCAGAAGGGAACCGTCACGGCTGCTGGCACCAATGCGTCTAACACGAGCCAGGGCATCGGCTTCGCTACCGTGACTGTCGGCGGTGGCAATTCCCCACTGATAGCCGTCACCTGCCCGGCTTTCGTTGGGCTCCGGAGTAGGTCGCAGAGTGGGAACACTTTCACCTTCGAGCTTGTGTGCGAGACAGCCAACACGCCAATTCAGTACTACGTCTTCGACACGACCGACGTGGCACAGATGGCCTTTGTGATGAGCAAAGGTGTGCGGTTCCGTGACCCTGCCACCGGCCGTATCGCTTTCGATTCGCGCTACAAGTACATGCGCGTGATAGGCCGCATGCGCACCACCGCTGGCACCAGTCAGACGGACTTCCCTACCCAGTCCGATGGAGTGGCCATCGCGCTAGGGCACACGGGAGCGTCATACACCATCGTGAGCGGTCTGATTGGTGGTGGGCCACGATGGATTATGGACCGACTGGGTTACGTCGCCGGCGTGCGGTATACACCGGGCGTTGCTTCAGCGAAAGGCATCAACACGTACTACGACCACGCTGAAGGAACGCAGGGTAACCCACCGGCACCGTCTGGCACATTCGGTACCATGCAGGTCGATTGCCTGCTGCTCAACGTGCGCAATTATTGAGCTGCTGCTCATCGCCAGGCTGGCGCAATTGAGGGTAAGTGCGCAAAATGGCTCAATGAAGATCAGATCCATTCTGCTTGCGGCTGCTATGTTCGCCACGAGTTCTGCCTTTGCAGGAAATACAAGCGGCTGCCTCTCTTTGGTCAGGGCTGACTTGCTGAAGAAGTGGCCGGACAACAGGACCGTGAACATTGTGGCGTTCGGGCACAGTGTTCCCGCTGGCTATTTTGTGACCCCTGCCGTCAACACTCGCGAAGCTTATCCGCGCCTGGTTGCCGATGGTCTGGCGGCGAGGTATCCCACTGCCGTGGTCAATGTGATTACGTCAGCAGTAGGAGGGGAAAACTCCAGCGCCGGCTTGGCCCGCTTTAAGCGGGAGGCGCTGGGTCATCTTCCGCGTGTGGTAACGATCGACTACGGTCTAAATGATCGAGGTCTTAGCATTGAGCAATCCCGCAGCAACTTGACCCAGATGGTTCATCAAGCCAAGCAAGCGAATGCGTGTGTTGTCCTGGTTACCGCTACCCCTGATCTAGGAGGGGACACGCCCTCGTCGAAATCATCGCTTGTGGCGCAAGTTGCGATGATTCGCGATTTAGCGAGAGCCGAGGACGTGCCCGTGGCCGATGCATTTGCTGCGTTCAGCGATTACAGCCGGGACAGGATGGATCTGATGGCGCAACCAAATCATCCAAACGCGAAGGGGCACCGGCTGGTGGCAGATCAGATTTTGCGCCTTTTTAAGTAACCGTTCACGTCTGGATCGCATCCGCCTTACTGCCGCCCGGCGACAGGCCTGTGAAGTTGCAACTTAGGTTCAACGGCTAGTCGATCCGATCTGTCGGGTAGCAATTCGGTCCTGAAACTTGATGCTCCACGGAGTGATCAAGTAGCCCGCCCGGCGCGCGTAGATCGCTGGGATGTGATCCTCGCGCGCATCCTTTGCGATGCCGTTGACGAGCACATATGGCGCGACGGTTTTCGGTACCTCGCACCAATCCTGGTGGCCATCGGTCTTGAGCGTCAAGGTATACGGGCCGGCGCCCTGGATCTGGCCACAAACCACGGCGCGTGCGCTGACTGAGGCGGCGCGTGCGCGCGGCGCGAGGCGGGTCACGAACGCGTCAAGCGTCTCGCCGGCGTCGGATGTTTCCTGGTACAGATCGGTGGTGCGGCCGAGCTGGCTGCGTTCGCCGGCGGCGGCTGGGAGGGCGACGCCAAGCAGGGCCGCGGCTACGGGGATCAGTAGTGCGTGCATTACGTTCTCCGAATGTGCTGCGCCGGTCACTTCCGGCGGCCCGAGGTCATCTCGGCGCAAGGCCAAGATGCATGGCCAGCGCACGCAAAAAAACGTTCATTTGAGCTATGCCTGCACGCCGCGCGCGGTCGGAGAAATCCGACGCGGCTGTGGGGACCATGCCGATATGGTGAATCCCATGTCGCTGCCAATCTGCAGCTGCCGGACCCGGGACCGCTGGTCGCTCAACCCGGAGGCGCCAGAGCAGCGCCCAGCCGGCACCTATCTCCACGTGATCGTCGTTGAACCGATGGATTCCATCGCATCCATCTCGGCCTCGGTTGGCCCCCAGTCGGGCGCGGCCAGCGGAGCCGTCGCAGTGGTTGCACGCGGCGCCACGCTCCACGCGATGCGTTCTCCCGCGCCAGTTTTCCTCGGTGGCTTCCTGGCGCCTGGCAGGCCTGTCCGTGCGGAGATCCAGCGCTCAGCGAAGCGCATGCCCTGTCGCAGGCTCCCTCGGTGGGGCGCCTTGACAGTGCAGCCGCGCCAGCACAGCCATACCTGCCCCGGAGTCACGTGCGCTACGGACCCGTAATTGAAGTGCATCAGCGCCTCGTCGGCGGACACATGGACCCAGTGGCAGGCAGGAGGGAGGGGCGGCGGCATACTGTCAGCATGCCGCCGGCCGGTTTCAGAATCTGAGAACGGCCAGGCGCTTCACCCTTTAGTTGCGCGGCCGAGCAGGTAGTCGGCCCAGGCCTGCATCAGCAACCGCCTCTTATCGATCAGTGCGCCGCGCCGGTAAGCGGCCTCGGCCTTATTGCGGATCGCGTGCGCCAGCGCCATCTCCACCACTTCGCCGGGCGTGTCCTGCGTCTCGGCTGCCCAATCGCGGAAGCAAGACCGGAAACCGTGCACGGTGAATGGAAGGCCGAAGCCCTTGGGCGCCGGCTTCTGCACCAGGTACAGCATGGTGTTCTCGGACATCGCGAACGGCGGCGGCTTGCGATCCAGGCCGCGCAGGATCGTCAGTGCGGCGGTCGACAGCGGCACGAAGTGGTCCCGGCCGCCCTTCATGCGCTCGGCCGGGATAGACCAGATACCGGCGGCCAGGTCGAACTCATCCCAGCTCGATCCGGTCACCTCCTCAGTCCGCGCCGCGGTGAGGATGGTGAACTGAAGCGCGCGCCGGCTACGGGCGTCGCGCTCGCGCAGCCTGGCCATGAACGCCGGCGCATCACTGTAGGGCATCGCCGCGTGGTGCTGGGGCTTGCGCACCTTGCTCGGCCTGGGCAGCAGATTGTCCAGGTGTCCGCGCCAGCGCGCCGGGTTGTCGCCCTGGCGGTGGCCATGCACCTTCGCCCAGTCGAGCACGCGCTCGATGCGCGCGCGCAGGCGCGACGCGGTCTCGGTCTTCGTGGTCCAGATCTGCCGCAGGCAGGCCATCACGTGCGCCGTGTCGATATCCGCCACCGGCATGTCCCGCGCTGGCCCGTGGTCGCGCAGCGACTGTGTCCACTGCTCAGCCTGTGCGTCGTTCTTCCAGCCGGCCTTCTGGCTTTCGATGAGCGCATCCGCGCACTCGCCGAACGTCAGGCCGATCGACCTAGCTTGCACGCGCGCGATGATGGGGTCGCGGCCTTCCAGCAGCGTGCGCCGGTGCTCGACGACCGCGCGCCGCGCTTCTTGCAGACTGACCAGAGCGGTGGAGCCCAGTCCCATCTCCCGACGGCGGCCGCGCAGTTGGAATCTGAAGACCCATGACTTGGCCCCGGTTGGACCCACGAGCAGATAGAGACCGCCTCCATCAGCGTGGTAGCCTTGTCCTGTGATGGTTTGGGCTGCCCTGGCGCTCAATCGATTGGTGGGCCTAGCCATGCTGCCCCATGCTTTGCCCCATGTTTCTACCTGCGATTGCGTGAGTCAGCATGATCCCCATTGAGCGTCGCCCATGCTGCGACGCAAGGATCTTGATGCCGTATGAGACTGGTTGAGAGAGTAATATCGGCCTCTCGCTCCGCCAGTGTTCTAACGCCCGCAAATCACTGATTTGTGGGCGTTTTTATTTGTGCTGCGGGTTCGTCGAGAAGGCGATACTGCTTGAGAGCGTCGCCTGCGGCAAGGCGTGTCGTCGAATCTGCGATATCCGTGGGTGCTCGCTGGCGTTGGTTCAACGCTGCAGACGCCCTGGAGCACACTCCTGCCAACAGTACCCAGGCCATCAGTGAGGACGGCGAAAGGGTCACGCTGTGCGCGCGTCGCCAGCGGCCACAGTGCTTCAGGGAGTATCGCCTCCGAGCTCGGTTGCTAGCCGGAGGCTGGTAACGATTCTTTGCGTCTCTCACCGGCTGCATCTCAAGCATGAGAGTTGCCAGCTAGCGAAGGCCCTGGTCTTGCTCGCATCGCTCGACAGTCGATAGTGACGCCTTAGGCGCCTGCAGCGCGAGCGTGAGATTCCTTGTCGCGTTGCGAAGAGGTCGCGTCCTGCGTGCTCGCTGCCCCTCCGCCGGATTTCGGCGCATCTCTGACATGTCATTCCATTGGCATGGTGGTGGCATGCGCTTGCGGAGAGGGCGCGACACCTGGCGAAGCAGCACTCTCCAGTGTCGTGTACGCCAACGCGCCGTGCAGCGCATCGAGCCAGGCGCATCGACGTCAGTAATGAGCCTCGTATCGATGGCGTCTTGGGCACTTCGGTTTTTTGCCGCCTTGCGCATGCAGGCGGGTGGTGTACGAAGGCGCTGATTCTGCGCGCGAGAGTACAGCGTTGGATTTGTCGCTGCTGCAACTGGAGCGATGCGCCACTGCACTCCAGCGAACCATCCAAGGAATAAGGATCAAAACCAAAACCAACCAAAGCCAGAACCGGGGCCGAAGACCCGGCGTGAAGTGCCTATCGATATTCGGCAGTCGAGGCTGGCAGCGCAGCTATTGAGGTCTTGCACCCCGTTGGATCGCCTGCCCGGGATGCCATAAAGGCAACTCAGGGCCAGTGCCATTGCCGCTTCGCGCCGGAGCGCGTCGCCGCTGCCTTACGCATCTGAACCGCCTTGTAGATGCGGTACGTGGTGGGGGTCAAGTAACCGGCGCATGGGTCGCTAAGGACGTGAACCATATCTCGGATGTTGACGTGATGCGCCTATCGCACCTGCTTGGACGTGTGTTCTCCTTCTGGGGTCGCGGGCTGCAACACAAGGTCGCAGCGGTGGACCGGGTGATGGCGGTGATCGAGTTCGATCTGGACGGTCGCATTCTGGATGCAAACTCGAACTTCCTGGCCCTGATGGGGTATCGGCTGGACGAGGTGGTCGGCCAGCACCACCGCATGTTCGTGACGGCCGCAGATCGCGACAGCGAAAGCTATCGGCACTTCTGGGAAGGGCTGCGGCGCGGCGACTTCAATGCCGGGCGCTTCTGCCGGCTGGACAAGCGCGGGCACGAGGTGTGGATCAATGCCTCCTACAACCCGTTGCTGGATCGATCCGGCAAGGCATATCGCGTGGTGAAGTACGCCACCGACATCACTGCGCAGGTACGCCAGACAGCCGACTTCGAGGGGCGCATCGACGCCATCGACAAGGTGATGGCGGTCATCGAGTTTTCGCTGGACGGCACCGTGCTCGCGGCCAACCAGAATTTCCTGCACGTGATGGGCTACCGGCTCGAGGAGATTCGCGGCAAGCACCATGGCATGTTTGTCGATGCCGGCACGCGCCAGTCAGCTGCGTATCGCGCGTTCTGGGATTCGCTCGGGCGCGGTGCCTTCGATGCGGGCCGCTATCGGCGCATCGGCAAGGACGGCAGGGAGGTGTGGATCCAGGCGTCCTACAACCCGGTGCTCGATGAGCACGGGCGACCGTACAAGGTGGTCAAGTACGCCACCGACGTGACCCGCCAGGTGATCGATTCGGCCGATGCGGACGGGCGTATCCGGGCGATCGACAAGGTCATGGGGGTGATCGAGTTCGACCTGCAAGGGAACGTGCTCGGTGCGAACGAAAACTTCCTGACCATCATGGGGTATCCGGCGGCCGAGGCGATCGGCCAACACCACAGCGTGTTCGTCGATGCGGCCTACTGCGCGTCCGAGGAGTACCGGCAGTTCTGGGCAAAACTGGCGAGCGGCCAGTTCGATGCGGGACGTTATCGCCGACTGCGCAAGGATGGCAGCACGGTATGGATCCAGGCTTCCTACAACCCGATCCTGGACGTCTCCGGGCGACCCTACAAGGTGGTCAAATACGCAACCGACGTCACTGACCAGGTGCGTTCGGCCGAACGGATGCGCGATTTGATGCTGCAGACCATGAGCATTGCGCAGAACGTGCAGCGCGAGGCGCACCATATTTCCGTGAGCAACCAGGAGCTGGTCAGTCGCGTGTCTACGCAGTCTGCTGCGGTGGCGCAGACCTCGAGCACGATCGATCAGCTGGCCGCAACGGTGCGGGCCAATTCCGAGAATGCCGGTTCGGCGCGGCGCATGGCCGAAGACTCGGCCACGGTGGCGCGGCGCGGTGCCGAGGTCATTGCCGATGTGGTCAAGACCACCGCCGGCATCCGCTCGGCGACCGACCGCATCGGTCAGATCATCGAGGTGATCGACGGCATCGCGTTTCAGACCAACATCCTGGCCCTGAACGCTGCGGTCGAGGCGGCGCGTGCGGGCGAACAGGGGCGCGGTTTTGCGGTGGTGGCGACCGAAGTGCGTAGCCTTGCGCAGCGCTGCAGCGTGTCGGCCAGGGAGATCCGGTCCCTGATCGACAACGCGACCGATCAGGTCGGCGATGGCTCGCGCCTGGCCGAACAGGCCGGTGTGGTGATGCAGGACATGGTGACGTCGGTCCTGCGCGTCACTGCGACCGTGGAGCAGATCGCCGCTGCCAGCCATGATCAGGCGCTGGACATTTCCAGCGCCAATACCGCGTTGCAGTCGATCGGCGTGCAGGCGCGCGACCAGGCGCAGATGGTGGGCGACTTGGCGCGTTCAGCGCGCGTGCTGGAAGGCGATGCGGATGCGCTGTTCGCCTTGGTCAATGGCGATGCAGATGGCGGGGCGGATCGCGCGCCAGTGCAGGTCGATGCGCAGGCTGCGCGGCGCGCGACAGCGAAAGTGGCGTGATGATGGTTCACTGCGTTTCGCAAGCGACGTCGTGATGTGCCCTCACATATTGCAACTTCCTTTAGTAGTGGATCTGGGCGCAAGTGCCCGAACCTGCGGTGCTGAGGCAGTCGCTGCCATCAGCGCCGCTGCGACGACCTATCGACCGCAGTAAAGATGCGAGCGGCGATTGGCAACACATCGATCGCAGCGCGCAACCGGCAGTCGCAAATCGCATGTCCGTGTCGCGGATCTTGGGCATCAAGGCATAGGGCGTAAGCCACGTGCCATCAGCTGCCGCGTCAGGGTTGGTCAGCTCCCAAGAAGCTGCGCACAAGACAAAGCCCGCGTAAGCGGGCTTTGTTTGTTTCGGCACTGGCCAGCGCATCGCACACCATCCTGCGCAGGTACGCCATCCAGCCAGCCTTGCTTTACTTGGGCAGGTCGAACACCAGGACTTCGGCATCGCGTGCATCGGCCAGTACGATTTCCGGCTCGCCGACGATCTGCACCGCGTCGCCAGCCGATAGCGCTTGCCCATTGACGCTCAGGCTGCCGCGGGCCACCTGCACGTAGCCGATGCGGCCTTCGGCCAGCGGCTGCTGCAAACGCGCCTGGCCATCCAGGATCGAGGCATACAGGCGTGCGTCCTGGTGCAGGCGCAGGGAGCCATGGTCACCGCCTGGCGAGGCGATCAAGCGCAACTGGTTACGCTTGCTCTCGGCATCGAAGTGCTTTTCTTCGTAGCTTGGCTCGATGCCGGCACGCTCGGGCATTACCCAGATCTGCAGGAAGTGCACAGGCTCGCTGGCCGAGTGATTGAACTCGCTGTGCGTCACGCCGCTGCCGGCGCTCATCCGCTGCACGTCGCCATAATGCAGGACCGAGCCGGTGCCCATGCTGTCCTTGTGTTCCAGCGCGCCGCCCAGGACATAGGAAATGATCTCCATGTCGCGGTGAGCGTGGGTGCCGAAGCCTTCGCCCGGTTGCACCTTGTCCTCGTTGATCACCCGTAGCGGGCCAATGCCCATATGGCGCGGATCGTGATAGCTGGCAAAGGAGAAGGTGTGGCGCGAGGACAGCCAGCCATGTTCGGCGCGGCCACGGGTTTCGCTCTTGCGGACATTCAACATGCTGCTTCTCCTGGAAGGTTTGAAATTGGCGCTGGGCGATCGGTGTCCAGCGGCTTGATGCGTAGTCTCCACCTCTGCGTCCGGCACAAAAAGCGAGTAGATTTGGCCGCTATCATCGAAAATTTCGAACAATGAAAATCAGCCTGGAAGCACTGCAGATCCTGGATGCCATCGACCGGCGTGGCTCGTTCGCGGCCGCAGCCAAGGTGCTGTTCAAGGTGCCTTCGACGATTTCCTACACGGTGTCCAAACTGGAAGAGGATCTGGGCGTGCAGCTGTTCGAGCGGGTGGGACCCAAGGCCACGCCGACCCAGGCGGGCCGCGAGCTGTTGCGCGAGGGGCGCCACTTGCTGCGTGCCGCGCAAGAGCTGGAGGTGCGGGTGCGGCGCGTGGCCTCCGGCTGGGAGTCGGATTTTGCGATCGGGCTGGATGGGGTGCTGCCTGCGGCCTTGCTGCAGCCGCAGATCCTGGACTTCTACACCGTGGCCGACAGCACGCGGCTGCGCGTGCTGAGCGAGTCGTTGTCGGGCAGTTGGGAGGCGCTGCTGGACAGGCGCGTGGACCTGATCGTGGCGGCGGGCGAGGGGCCCAGTGGCGGCGGCTATGTGGCCGAGCCGATCGGCACGTTGCGGTTCGTGTTTGCCGTGGCATCCACGTCTCCGCTGGCGGAAGCCGGCCTGCTGGGCGCGGCGGAGCTGGCCGAACACCGTGCAATTGCCGTGGCGGACTCGGCGCGGCGCCTGCTGCCGCGCACGGTCGGGCTGCTCTCCGGGCGCGATGTGCTCACCGTGCCCGACATGCAGACCAAGCTGCTGCTGCAACTGGCCGGCGCCGGCTACGGCTTTCTGCCCGAACCGTATGCGCGCGGGGCGCTGCAGGAGGGCCGGCTGCGGGAGGTGCAGGTGGACACCCGCAAGCCCGACGAAACCTTTTATCTGGCATGGCGGCCGGGCGAAGAAGGGGAGGCATTGAGCTGGTGGCGGCGCGCCTTGCGTAGCGAAGGCCTGTTCGAGCGCTGGTTGCACGCCTTGGCCGCAACGTATCGTTCCGTCGCTGCCGGGCAGTCGCCGCCGTGAGGGAGGGCGGATAATGGTGCCCCGCCGTCGCGCAGGGTCGTCGCATGCAAGGCTTGATCGAACAGTACGGATTGGCGCTGGTGTTCGCCAACGTGCTGGCGTTGTCGCTGGGGCTGCCGGTGCCAGCGCTGCCGACCCTGGTGCTGGTCGGTGCCAGCTATGCGTTGCAAGGGGGCGGCGATGCCTGGCTGGCCGGGCTTGCGGCGTTGGCGGTGTCTGTCGCGGCAAGTCTCTTGGGCGATCTGGTCTGGTATCTGGCCGGTCGCCGCTTCGGTAACCGCACCTTGCAGTCGCTGTGTCGGCTGTCGCTCTCGCGCGACAGCTGCATGAAGCAGACCGAGCGCTTTTTTTCGCGCTGGGGCGTGCGCGTGCTGGCGGTCGCCAAGTTCGTGCCGGGCTTGTCGATGGTCTCGGTGCCGATGGCCGGAGCAATGCGGGTACGTCCTGCGGCGTTCCTGCGATACGACGCCTTCGGTGCATCGTTGTGGGCGTTGGTCGGCCTGGGTGTGGGTGCTGTGTTCGCGCGTCAGGTGCAGGACGTGCTCGCCTTGCTGTCCGAACTCGGCTCGGGCGCGATCGTGGTCTTGGCGGCCTTTCTGGCCGGCTATGTCGGTTGGCGCTGGTGGCGACGGCAGAGCCTGTTGCGATCGCTGGAGCATGCGCGCATCGCGGTAGAGGAGCTGGTGCCGTTATTGGATGGCGAAGAAAGCCTGCGACCGACCGTACTGGATATCCGCGCTCCGGGCTATCGCCAGTTGCAGCCATACACGATTCCTGGCGCCGTGTTCGCCGATGAGCGTCAGCTGGCGCAGATCCTTGCCAGCGTGCCGCGCGATCGTAGTGTGGTGATCTACTGCGCGTGTCCGGACGAGGTGTCTGCAGCATGGCTGGCCGCGCGGATGCGCGAGCGCGGGTACCGCGATGTGCGGCCACTGTTGGGCGGTCTGGATGCATGGCGCGATGCCGGGCATCCGGTGACATCGCTGGTGCCGGTGACGGTGGTTGCCGACGCGAACGCGGCTACTGCCACGGCCTGATTGCCCTGGAGGCGGTGCCTGTGGTGAGGTCGGCGAGCGCGTTGCTCAGAGATCGGCATCGCGCGATGGAACAGCACACTCAATGCAACGCAATGCGCGCCATCGTCTGCTTCGGCAAAAACGACGGGCAAAAAAAAGACCAGCAAGCTGGTCGTTTTCTTCAAGATTGGTGCGCCCGGAGAGATTCGAACTCCCGACCGCCTGGTTCGTAGCCAGGTACTCTATCCAACTGAGCTACGGGCGCATATCTTGTTTTGACTTGCAGATCTGACGCAGGGCGATCGGATCTTTTTAACTGAAAATCAGCGCGTGCGTGCTGTCTTCTTATTCTTCTTGTTCTGAGGATGGTGCGCCCGGAGAGATTCGAACTCCCGACCGCCTGGTTCGTAGCCAGGTACTCTATCCAACTGAGCTACGGGCGCCTCGTCAGGAGCGGAATTATGCGGATGACCGACGGGGCCGTCAATCCCTTTGTGAAATTCCAGCGCCGTCGAGGTCGTGGTCAGGCGCGTCACGCAGCGCAGCGACCACGGCCGCAGGCGTTTTCATCCACGCGAAATGATCGCTGCGTGCGCCGAGGTGCCCATCGTCCAATCGCACATGGCGTGGGTGTGCCTGCGGCATCTTGTCCAGTAATGCGCGCAGCGCACCTGCCGGACCCAACGTGTCGCGCGCAAGGGTCACTGCGCGGATCGGCACGCGCAGTTGGCCCAGTGCCCGTTCCAGGTCCCATGGCGCGCCTGCCGCGCGATAGCGATTGCTGCGGCCGACCTGCGCCCAGTCGGCAATCAGGCTGCGTGCTTCGGTACCGCCAAAACCGAGCTTGCGCCCGTGCAGCACGCCCTGCCTGCGCGCCAGCCAAGGCAACAACCGAAACGCCAGGGGCAGGCCGTAACGCATCGGCACGGGAAAATTGCGCCAGTACGGCGAGCCGCTGGCCACCAGCCAGAGCTCGGCGAATTGCACCGGATGCAGCGCGGCGTAGCAGCACGCGAGCTGACCGCCGAGGCTGTGTCCACCGACCATGCGCGGCAGCTGCGGGTCGTGGATATCGAGCAGGGCGTGGCTGGCGGGAAGGTCGTCTGCAAGCAGCGTGCGATAGCCCCAATCGTGCTCACGCGACGGGCGCAGCGTGCTGCTGCCATTGCCGCGCCATTCGTGCAGATACACCGCAACGCCGGTGGACGCGAGCGCCTGTGCGAAGGGTTGGTAATGCCGCGCTGCCACGCCCAATGCCGGCAGCCACAGCAGCGTTGTCGTCGGGTGCGGCGGTGCGCAACGGATGACCTGCCAGCGATGCCCATCTGCAGCGCTGGCGAGCAGGGTGTCGGTCTGCACGCTCATGCGCCGGGCGCGGCGCCGAAGTGGTCGAGCACCAGCACATCGCTGTGGCCGGGGCGTTGGCCAATGCGGATGGCGCGTGCAACGTAATCGATCGCCGCTTCGCAGGCATTGAGCAACGACAGGCCCTGGCACAGCTGTGCGGCAATCGCCGCCGATAGGCTGCAGCCGGTGCCGTGCGCATCGACCTGCAGGCGCGGGTGCATGAACACATCCTGGGTCACGCCGTCATCGAAGCGGTCGAGCACGCGTGCGCCTTCGTGCAGATGTCCGCCCTTGAGCAGCACGGCGTTGGCGCCCAGGTCGAGCAAGGCGGCGGTGGCATGTTCGGCGGCGTCGGCGCTGTCGATGCGGCGGCCGGTCAGCAACTCGGCCTCGGGCGTGTTGGGGGTGACCAGGGTGGCCAGCGGCAGCAAGCGCGTGCGCAGCGCATCCAGTGCCGCATCTTCGAGCAGGCGCGCGCCGCTGGTGGATACCATCACCGGGTCGAGCACCACGAACGGTGGGCGATATCGCTCAAGCAGGTCGGCCACGCAATGAATGACGTCGGCATTGGCCAGCATGCCGAGTTTGACCGCCTGGATCTCGAAATCGGCAAAGCAGGCGTCCACCTGCGCCTGCAAAAACGACAACGGTGGAAGATGCACGGCGGTGACGGCGCGGGTGTGTTGCGCGGTCAATGCGGTAATCGCCGACAAGCCGTGCACGCGGTGCGCGGCGAAGGTCTTGAGATCGGCCTGGATGCCGGCGCCGCCCCCGGAGTCGGAGCCGGCGATGCTCAATGCGGACAGCGTACTGGGCGTAGTCATGTGGCGATTCTGCACTGCTGGCCGGAGGATGTGCGCATCATCCTGTGCGCCAGCGGCGCCACTGCAGGTAGGCGACATAACCGGCGCCGGTCAATCCGGTGAGGCTGGCGGGCAGGTAGAGCGCGTCGTACTGCCAGCGCTGGAACAGCAAGGTTCCGAGGATGCTGCCGCCGAGAAAACCGCTGATGATCAGCGCGCTCAGCGTGAGGCGCCGCACCTGCAGCGGACGCCCACGCAGCAGGTGCCCCAGGCCGATGCCCAGGTCGGTGAACATGCCGCTCAAATGCGTGGTGCGGACCGCTGCACCGCTGAGGGTGGTCGCCATCGCATTCTGCAGGCCGCAGGCGCCAGCGGCGCACAGGACGCCGCCGACATGATGCAACTTGAACAGTGCAATCGCGCCCAGCAACAGCAGCGCCTCGAGCAGCAACGCGGCGCCGTAGCGCTGTCCAAGCCGCACGACATCGTCCTGGATGATCAGTCCGCTGAGCATGGCGCCTGCGCAGAAGGCGATGAGGATGCCGCAAAGAAAGCCGATGTCCGGGGCGGCGTCTTGCGCCAGGGCAACGCCGAGCAGGCTGGTCGTGCCGGTGAGATGGCTGACCACCTGGTGCTCGGATCCCAGGTAGCCCACCACATTGACCATGCCGGCCACGGCCGACAATGCCACCGCGCCAATCCAGACCCAGCGCGGCAGCAGGATTCCCATCGCGGGTCAGGGGCTACCGTTGATCGCAATCTGCGAGAACGCGCCGGTTTGCGGGTCGTACAGCGCACCCCAGAACATGCTGCCGCCGTCGCAGACCTGGATCGCTTCCCGCGCCGGTTTCACCGGCGGGTCGTTGGGAAGCTTGAACGCGTTGACGTAGATCAACTGCTGGCCCTGGATCACCACACCCACGTATTGACGGTCGAACTCGCGTGGCTCGGCAATGGTGGGCGTCAACGCATCCTGCCGCGCTTCGAGCTGTTCGATCTGCTGATGGCTCGGCGCCCAATAGCCGCTGATCTGGCCTGGATGCCGTGCCGGGCTGTCGCGCGAGCAGGTCTGCAACACCTGTTCGGCCACGCTCTGCCGGGTGATGATCCATGACTGGCCGTTCTTGAGATTGGTCGGCACGCTGGCTGGCCCCTGCGTGCTGGCGCAGCCGGCCAGCGCGATCACGGCGAGCGCCACCGCGCCGCGATAGGTGCGCATCACAACACCTCCGAAGCGAAGTCGGCCAGACGCGAGCGCTCGCCGCGACGCAGCGTGATATGCGCGCTATGCGGCCATGCCTTGAAGCGATCCACCGCGTAGGTCAGCCCCGAAGTGGTTTCGGTGAGGTACGGGGTGTCGATCTGTTCGACATTGCCCAGGCACACGATCTTGGTGCCGGGGCCGGCGCGGGTGATCAGCGTCTTCATCTGCTTGGGCGTGAGGTTTTGCGCCTCGTCCAGGATCAGATAGCGCGACAGGAAGGTGCGACCGCGCATGAAGTTCATCGAGCGGATCTTGATGCGACTGGCGAGCAGGTCGTTGGTGGCCGCACGGCCCCACGAGCCGCCTTCCTGATTGTGCGTGAGCACTTCCAGATTGTCGGTCAGTGCGCCCATCCACGGGGTCATCTTTTCTTCTTCGGTCCCCGGCAGGAAGCCGATGTCTTCGCCCACGCTGACAGTGGCACGGGTCATGATGATTTCCCGGTAGCGCTGCTGGTCCATGGTCTGCGCCAGGCCTGCAGCCAGTGCGAGCAAGGTCTTGCCGGTGCCGGCGGTGCCGAGCAGGGTGACGAAGTCGATCTCCGGGTCCATCAGCGCATTGAGCGCGAAATTCTGCTCGCGGTTGCGTGCCACGATGCCCCAGACCGCATGCTGGCCGCTGCGGAAATCGTCGACCAGGCACAAGGTGGCCTTGCCGCCGCCAACCTTGGCCACGCGCAGCTCCACTTCATCTTCGCCGGGCAGGTACAGGTACTGGTTCGGATACCAGTCTTCGTCCTCGGCCAGCACGATTTCGTAATGGGTGCGGCCGCGTTCGTTCCAGCTGCGCAGATCTTCGTTGTGCTTCTGCCAGAAATCTTCCGGCAGCTCGATGGCGCCGGTGAACAGCAGGCTGAAATCGTCCAGCGCACGGTCGTTTTGATAGTCCTCGGCGACCAGGCCGCTGATGTAGGCCTTGATGCGCAGGTTGATGTCCTTGGACACCAGGATGACCGGCACATCCGCATTTTCTTCGCGCAGCGCCAGCACCGAGGCCAGGATCTTGTTGTCCGGCAGCATTTCGCCGAAGGTGCGGCCCGGGTCGATCGGCTTGATCTGGAAAAACAGCCGTCCGATCGCGGCCTGGCCCTTGAGCTGGATGCCCTGTGGATGGCTGAGCAGGATGCCGGCCTGGATCTGCTCGGCGTTGGTGTTTTCCAGCAATTCGTCCAGGAAACGGCTGACCTGGCGTGCATTGCGGCTGACTTCGGAGGTGCCCTTCTTGGCGTTGTCGAGCTCCTCGATCACCTGCATCGGCAGGAACACATCGTGTTCCTCGAACTTGAACAGCGCGGTGGGATCGTGCATCAGCACGTTGGTGTCCAGCACGTAGATGCGCTTGCCTCGGGTCATTGGGTCTTCCAAGTGATGGAGCAGGGGCGAGCCATCACGCCTGCAGCTGCAGGGTGATGGAGGACGCGGGAAGCGAGGGGTGTCACTGTTTGGCGTGCGCCTTTACTGCGGCCAGCACGGCCTCGGCATGGCCGGCGACCTTGACCTTGCGCCATTCCTGCACGACATGCCCCTCGGGCGACAGCAAGAAGGTGCTGCGCTCGATGCCGAGCACCTGTTTGCCGTACATGTTTTTTTCCTTGATCACGTCGAAGGCGCGGCACAGCGCTTCATCGCTGTCGCTGATCAACGGGAAGGCGAAGCCTTGCTTGGCGCAGAAGTTGTCGTGCGACTTCACCGAATCGCGCGAAACGCCCAACACCATCGCGCCCGCTTTTTTGAACTGCGGCAGCAAGGCATTGAAGTCCAGGCCTTCGGTGGTGCAGCCGGGCGTGCTGTCCTTCGGGTAGAAGTACAGCACCAGCCATGTGCCGGCATGGTCGCGCAAGGTGGTGTGGGTGCCGCCGGACAGCGCCAGCGGCAGGTCGAAGGTTGCAGCGGGTAATTCCAGCACAGCGTCGGTCATCGTTGCTCAGCCCAAAGTGGAGGGGCGACGGCGCGGTCAGGCCGGGCCGACGTCCATCCCATCATAAGCAGCCACATGGAAGCGTTTGGCAAGTGCGTCGAACTGCACATTGCGCTGATTCAGCGACTCGATGGTGTGGTGTTCTTTCTTGTCCACATGCAGGAAGTACGACTCTTCGTCATCGCCGTCGTCTTCGTCGCGTTCGCCGAGGAAAATGTCGATGACGCGATAGCCGTCCTGGTTCAGTTGCTCGGCGAGCTTCTGCAGAGGCTCCTGCGCAGGATCGGCGAAGAAGTATTCCCAGCGCAGCGGGCCGTCGAGATTCCAATCGGTCTCGGAGCGGATGTGGTCGAACATCTGTTTTAGCGCAGAGATCGCGATGGCCATTGATGGGTGCCTCAGAATTTCATCGGGTCCATGATCGCGTCGAGATTGAGGTGATCACAGAATTCCAGGAAATCATCGCGCAATGCGGCGATGTGCATGTTGGCCGGCACGCCGATCGTCACCTGCGCCGAAAACATCTCCGCGCCGGTCTGCATGGCGCGGTAGCGCGTGCTCTGCAGGTTTTCGATGGTGATGCCCTGGCGGTCGAAGAAATCGGCCAGCTGGAACAGGATGCCCGGCTTGTCGGCGGCGATCACTTCGACGATGTAAGGCAGCAGGTTGGACTGGGTCTGCTTGGGGCCGGTGCGATACCACACCAGTTTCAATCCTTCTTCGCGTTCGAGCCGGGTCAGCATGGCTTCGAGCTTGGCGACCGAATCCCAGGAGCCGGTTGCCAGTGCGGTGACCGAGACGTCGCGCCCCACCGTGGCCAGACGGGCGTCCACGAGATTGCAGCCGCTGTCGGCGATGCGGCGAGTGACGGGCAACAGGGGGGACTCCGGATGCGTCGTGTAGGCGTTGATCAGGAGGTGATTTTCGGTCGGCGAAGGCCGGGGTGTAGAGTCGGTCAAAGGGGCTTCCGGCATTGCATCAGGCTGAATGGCCGCCCGGGCAGGCGCCCTGGCGGTGACCAGCATACTTGCCCGTGGTTTCGCGCCGCAAGTAACATGCAGGCGGTCGCAACCCGCGTGCGCGCGGGCCTTTTCCTGTCACGTAAGAGCAGCAGAATCTTGTCCCTTTCCGGCATCATCACCGCGCTGGCGACCCCCTTCGGTCCCGATGGCGCACTCGACCTGGATGCCTGGCGGCGGCTGCTGGAGCAGCAGTTGCACGGCGGCGTGCAGGGAATCGTGGTTGCCGGCTCCACCGGTGAAGCGGCCGCACTGAGCGACGACGAATACGACACGCTGCTGCGCGCGGCTGTGGCACAGGTCGCCGGCCGGGTGCCGGTGCTTGCCGGCACCGGCTTGTCCGGCACGGCAAAGACCATTGCGCAGACACGTCGCGCTGCGGCGCTGGGCGCGCAGTACGCGCTGGTGGTGACGCCGCCGTATGTGCGTCCGACCCAAGCCGGGTTGAAGGCGCACTTTCTGGCGGTGGCCAACGAAGGTGGCCTGCCTGTGGTGCTGTACAACGTGCCGGGCCGTACCGGCTGCGACCTGCTGCCGGAGACGGTGGCCGAGCTGGTGGGTCATCCGAACATCGTCGGCATCAAGGAAGCACGTAGCGAGCCCGAGCGCATCGCTGCACTGGTGGCGCTACGCAGCGACAGTTTTGTGGTGCTCAGCGGCGACGATGGCAGCGCGGCGCACGCGATGTTGTCCGGCGCTGCCGGGCTGATCTCGGTCGCTTCCAATGCCTTGCCGGCGGCGTACCGGCGCCTGTGCGATCTGGCCCGCGATGGACAGCGCGATGCTGCCACCGCCTGGGACGCGCGGTTGAGCGAATACCACAGCTTCTGCGGAATCGAATCCAATCCCATTCCGGTCAAGGCGCTGCTGCAGCGCGCCGGGATCGGCCACGGCCTGCGCTTGCCGCTGCTGCCTCTTTCTGCGGCGCACCAGCCTGCTGCCGACCGCCTTGCCGCCGACGCCATTGCGTTGGAAGCGCTTTCCAGCCGCGAAATGCTCGCGGCCTGACCCAGGAGATCTATCGATGCGTCATTCCGTTTCCCCCGTCCGCGTGCTGTCGCTCGCGTTGCTGGCGACCGCCACTGTCGCTGCCACGAGCGGTTGCAGCTGGTTCCACAAGGGCGCGCGCGGCGACTATGCGCTGGCGCCGGAAGCCCGTCCGCTGGAAGTGCCGCCGGACCTGAACCTGCCCGACACCTCCGGTGCGATGAAGGTGCCGACGCTGGCCTCCACCACGCAGCAGAACAGCAACACGCCGCCGTCGGCGAGCGCCAACAGCGGTTTCACCGTGCCGGGCGAGCGCGACGAGGTGTTTGCCAAGGTGGGCGCGGCGCTGGCCGATATCCCGGGCCTGACCATTGCCAGCAAGGCCCAGATGCTCGGTTCCTACGATGTGAGCTACGAAGGTTCCAGCTTCCTGGTGCGCGTGGTCAAGGTCGATGCGGGCAGCTATGTGTCGGCCGTGGACCCGCGCGGCATGCCGGCCACGGCGGCTGCGCCGGTGGCGGTGATCTCCTCGCTGAAGAGCAAATTGGGCGGCTGAGGCCGGTTCGGTTTGCTGGATGGCAAACGGGCGCCTTGGGCGCCCGTTTTGCGTTAGTGCCGAGTGCACTGTGAGGTGCGTGCAGCGGTGTAGCTCCGGGCCGCGCCCGGTCGTGCAGCTCAGCGCTGCAGCAGCGGCAACTTGTTGGGCTTGCCATCCCATTCGGCGGCATCCGGCGCCGGCTCCTGGCGCACGGTCAGCACCGGCCAGGCCTTGGCGAGTTCGGCGTTGAGTGCCACGAAGGCTTCCTGGCCCGCCGGCACGTCGTCTTCGGGGTAGATCGCGTTGGCCGGGCATTCCGGCTCGCACAGGGTGCAGTCGATGCACTCGTCCGGGTCGATGACCAGGAAGTTCGGGCCGACGTGGAAGCAATCCACCGGACAAACCTCGACGCAGTCGGTGTATTTGCACTTGATGCAGTTTTCGGTGACAACAAAAGGCATGGCGGAATCCGGCGTTTAGCCTTCCAATTCTAAAGCAGTCGCGTGATGGGTGTGGAATTGTCGGCGCTTTTCGTGCCGGGCTGTCAGGCCAGTCCGCGCTGCCTGGCCAGCGCGAACAACCCTGCTGCAGCCAGATCTTCCGGATGCAGCCGGCTTTCGACGCCCAGGTGCTGCAGTGCCAATGCGTAGCGTTGCGCCAGCGCAGGGCTGCCGACCAGATGCACGATGGCGTGGGCGCCGCGGTGCGCGCGCAGTTCGTGGCCGATCAGCACGCCCGAGAGGTAGGACGGCAGCGCCGCGGAGGACAGGCGTTCGAACAGGCCGAGCGTGCGGGTGCCGAACAGGTGGTGGCTGAGGCCGCCGGGGTCGTTGCTGCGGTCGACACCTTGGAGGAATGCGTCAGCGTCCAGCGCGGCATGATCGTCGTCCATCAGCTTGCCCAGGATGCTGTGCTGACGCAGCACGGCGTACAACTCGCCGGTCATGACGGTGGCAAAACCCGTCAGCTGGCCGTTGGCGATCTGCGCCCATTTGCTGTGCGTGCCGGGCAGGCAGGCGACATGCGCGCCGTCGCCGAGCGCGGCGATCAGCCCGACCAGTTGGGTTTCTTCGCCACGCATCACATCGGGCACGCCGGCCTGTTCGCCGGTGCTGACGCCGGGCACGAACCACAGTGCGCGGCCGGGCAACAGGGCGTCGTAGCAGCGCATCGCCTGGGCGAGCGCGGCGGTGTCGGCCGGGCAGGGCAGGTAAGGTTGCTCGACCCAGCCATTGCGGCTGCCGATCATGCCCGAGAGCAGCAGTGGGCCGTCCCAGCCGTCGACCAGGCCAGCCAGCACTGCGTCGAAGCGGCCCTGGCAGGCCAGGATGCCGTCGCTACCGCGGCGCTGCGCAACGACCTTGCCGTCGGCATCGAGCAGATAGCCACGCAGGCTACTGGTGCCCCAATCGATGGCGATCATGCGCTCGCCACCCGGCTTTCGGGCAGGCCCGCGATGGCGAGGTCGCAGACAAACAGGCTGCCGGCTTCGGGCATGCGCGCGAGTTCGTCGGCGCTATGGTCCAGGCGCGAGCTGATCACATGCAGGCGGTCCAGTGCCGCGCCGCCGAAGGCGCTGCAGGTGGGATGCTTGATCGGCAGCTGCACGATGCGCTCCACGCTGCCGTCGGGGCGATAACGCACTACGCGCGACGCACGCCATTGCGCGTTCCACAGGTGGCCTTCGCTGTCGATGATCGAGCCGTCCGGCTCGGCGTCATCGCGATCGAGGGTGGTGAACACACGCGTGTTGGTGGTTTGCGCCGTCTGCGGGTCGTAATCGCAGCACAGGATCTGCGGGCGCACCGAATCGCAGTAATACATGGTGCGGCCGTCGAGGCCGAAGCAGATCGAATTGGGGATCGAAACGCCCGGCAGCGGCAGGGCGCGCAAGCCGTGCTTCAGCGAAAATTGGTAGAACGCACCGCGTGCGGCCTTGCTGTCGTGCTCGTCCATGGTGCCGAACACCAGGTTGCCATGCCGGTCGACGCGGCCATCGTTGCTGCGCGTGAGCGGGTTGTCCGCTTCCACGTCGGCCAGTTTTTCGAAGGGCAGCGCGTCTTCTTCGACGCTGTCCGGATCGACAATGCCGATCGCCTTGGCCAGCGCGACTAGCACGCGGCCGTCGTCCATCAGGCCGATGCAGCCGGGGCGGTCGGGCAGCGTCCAGTAGCGCGACTGCGCGCTGGCCGGGTGGTGTCGCCACAGGCGTTTTTCGCTGATGTCGACCCAGTACAGCGCCTGGCGCTGCTCGCACCACAGCACGCCTTCGCCATGCGTGCAGCGACTGTCGACCGCCAGCACGGCGGT
This sequence comes from Xanthomonas sp. NCPPB 1062, assembly GCF_041481705.2. Lineage (NCBI taxonomy): Bacteria > Pseudomonadati > Pseudomonadota > Gammaproteobacteria > Lysobacterales > Lysobacteraceae > Xanthomonas > Xanthomonas sp. NCPPB 1062. The sequence continues at coordinate 1,996,239 of NZ_CM192987.1, forward strand.
GTGTTCGGGCGTGCTTACCATTCGGCGATGCTGCCATCACTGTGGCGCCACACCGGGTTGCGCCAGTCCGGCGGATTTTCGTTTGCGCGCTTGAGCATCTCTTCGTCGATCTCCACACCGAGCCCGGGTTTGGGCAGGGCCGCAATGCTGCCATCCACGCAGTGAAAATCGTCTTTGTTGATGACGTAATCGAGCAGGTCGGCGCCTTCGTTGTAGTGGATGCCGATGCTCTGTTCCTGCAGCACGGCGTTGTGCGAAACGAAGTCCACGTGCAGGCACGCGGCCAGTGCGATCGGGCCGAGCGGGCAGTGCGGGGCAAAGCCCACATCGTAGGCTTCGGCCATTGCGGCGATCTTGACGCATTCGGTGATGCCGCCGGCATGCGACAGGTCCGGTTGCACCATGCCGATGCCGCCGGCGCACAGCACGTTCTTGAATTCGAAGCGCGAGAACATGCGCTCGCCGGCGGCAAGCGGAATGGAAGTGCTGGCGGCCAGGCGTGGGTAATACTCGGCCTGTTCGGCCAGCACCGGTTCCTCGACGAACAGTGGCTTGAACGGTTCGAGCTCGCGCAGCAAGGCCTTGGCCATCGGCGCGCCGACGCGGCCGTGGAAGTCGATGCCGAAGTCGATGCTGTTGCCGAAGGCCTCGCGAATTTCCGCCACCTTGACCACCGCCGCATCGACCGCGCGCGCGCTGTCGATCAGCTTCATTTCTTCGGTGCCGTTGAACTTGAAGGTGTCAAAGCCCAGCGCGCGATAGTCGGTGATCTGCTGGATGATGGCGCCGGGGCGGTCGCCGCCCACCCAGCGGTAGGTCTTCATGCGGTCGCGCACCAGCCCGCCCAGCAACTCGTACACCGGCACGCCCAGCGTCTTGCCCTTGATGTCCCACAACGCCTGGTCGATACCGGCGATGGCGCTCATCAGGATGGCGCCGCCACGATAAAAGCCGGCGCGGTAGAGGGTCTGCCACAGGTCGTTGATGCGCGCCGGATCCTTGCCCACGACATAGCCGGCCAGTTCGTGCACGGCGGCCTCCACCGAACGCGCGCGGCCTTCGATGACCGGCTCTCCCCATCCGGTGATGCCCTCGTCGGTCTCGACCTTGAGGAACAGCCAGCGCGGCGCGGCGTGGTAGGTGGTGAGGCGGGTGATCTTCATCCTTGCAGTTCCTGGTAGGCCTGCACGAAGGCGCGTGCATGCGTCTGGGTTGTCTGGAGCGATTGGCCGGGCTTGTACAGTTCGCCACCGATGCCGGCGCCGGCAGCGCCCTGGGCGATAAAGCCGGCCAGGGTCTGCGGGCTGACGCCGCCCACCACGTAGACCGGGATGTGCGTGGGCAGCACCGAGCGCAGCGCGCGCACATGCGCGGCGCCATAGGTCGCGGCCGGGAACAGCTTGAGAATGGTTGCGCCGGCGTCGATGGCGTCGAACGCCTCGCTGGCGGTGGCGAAACCAGCCACCACGGTCAGGCCGCGCGACACCGCGTGACGGATCAGGCTGGGGCGCGTATTCGGGGTGACGATAAAGCGCGCGCCGATCTCGACCAGGGTGTCGACATCGTCATTGCGCAACACGGTGCCGGCACCGATCCAGGCGCGCTCGCCATAGGCCTGTTGCGCCAGCGCGATGCTCTGCTCCCAGCGCGGCGAGTTGAGCGGGATTTCGATCGCATCGAAGCCGGCGTCGATCAGTGCGCCGACATGGTCGAGCGTCTCTTCCGGCGTGATGCCGCGCAGGATGGCGACCAGGGGCAGGACGAACGGGCTGGCGGTGGTATCTGAAGTCATGCGGTTACTCGCGGTAGAGCGGAAAGCGGCGGTTGGCGACCGGGTGGCCGGCAACGTCGGGGGAGGCTGCGCGACTGCGGGTCGTGGCATGGCGGCCGATGCGCAATATGGCAAGAGAGCGTGTAACGACGAAGGCGATGGATTCCGACCTTGAGGGAGCGCCGCCTGGACACGCGTGCGCCGTCCTACGGCCTGCAATCGGCGGGCATGATGCCGTCATCGTTCTCCACCTCCGCATATTTGGCCGCGTGTTGCCGCCCGCGGACGGGCAGGTCACGTCTGTTCTGACCGCGCCCGGGAGGTAGGGGCTCCTGCTGCGGCGTTCGATAGCCTCGCGCGGGGAGATATGTGCTGCAAATGAAATTTTCGGCATATTCTATTCCTCCGACGAATACACGGCCGCAACCGCACGCTATGGCAAATTCCGGTACTCCCTGGTTCAACGCAGCCCGGCTCAAGACGCGCCAGCTCCTGCTGCTGCTGCATTTGCACGAACAGCGCTCGGTATTGCGCGCGGCTGAGGCCGCTAGCATGACGCAACCGGCCGCGTCCAAGCTGCTGGCAGAAATGGAAGACATGCTGGGGGTGAAGTTATTCGAGCGGCATGCCCGTGGCGTTGAGCCCACCTGGTATGGCCATGTGCTGATCCGGCGCGCGCGCGCGGCCATGTCGGAGATTGGGCGGGCGCAGGAAGAAATCGCCGCGCTACGCGCCGGGCGCATGGGCCAGGCTTCGATCGGCACGGTGGTCAATCCGGGCACCAACCTGGTGCCGCAGGCCATCGCCGAGGTCAAGCGCGAGTTTCCGGACATCCTGGTGCGTGTGGAAATGGACTACAGCCGTCCGCTGGTGGCCAAGTTGCTGGACGGGCAGCTGGACATCGTGATCGGGCGCATCCTCGGCCCGGAAGGGGTGGGCGAACTGGAGTTCGAACCGCTGGCCGACGAGCCGCATTCGGTGATCGCGCGTGCCGGGCACCCGCTGGCCAGCCGCGCCGGCCTGCAGCATGCCGATCTGGTACGGCATGGCTGGATCTTGCCGCCCGCCGACAGCGTGTTGCGCGCGCGCCTGGATTCGATGTTCATGGAGCACGGCGTGCAGACGCCGACCAATGCCATCGAAACCTCATCCCTGCCGGTCACCTCGACCCTGCTGCGCGGCACCGACATGCTGACCGCCCTGCCGGTGGAATCGGTGGCGCCGTTGATCCAGGCGAAATTGCTCACCGTGCTGCCGATCGAACTGGGCGTGCGGATGGAATCGTTCGGCATCATCCGACGACGCGACTACATCCTGCCGCCCGGTGCCGAGCGCATCTTGCAGGCGTTGCGCACCACGGCCCGACGTCTGTATCCCGCGCTACGCGTGCCGGACTCCCTTGCCTGACCAATGCGTCCCTCGCTATTCCGCAGCGGAATAGCAGCCTGTGAAATTTTCATTGGCTGGCGCTGCGTGGTGCGCCTATACGTGTGAGCCAGATCGCATGCTGAAGCGCACGTAACGTCGGGCACGCGATCGGCGGCCAAGCCGCCTGCTGGAGGGAATTGACGGGCGACATCGCCCGTTTTTTGCGTGATCACGCCGCGCGTCTGCGCGGCGACAACCCGTTTCAATCGTCTTGCGTCCTGGGAGGGATTCAGATGTACCAGTGTTCCAGCCATGCCTCGGCAGGTACGGGCGTGTTCGCCCGTCGTTTGCCTTCGTTGCGCCGTTCCGCCATGGCCATCAGCATCGGGCTCTTGCTCGCTGCGCCGGTCTATGCGCAGCAGGCGCAGTCGTCCCAGAATGCTTCCTCGAGCACCGCGAGCAAGGCCACCGACCTGGATGCGGTCGAAGTGCGCGGCGTGCGCGCCAGCCTCATCAAGTCGCAGTCGATCAAGCACGATGCCGAACAGATCGTCGATTCGGTCAGTGCCGAGGACATCGGTGCGTTGCCCGACCGCAGCGTCACCGAAACCCTGCAACGGGTGAGCGGCGTGACCATCGATCACTTCATGGCGCGTAACGATCCGGACCACTTCTCTGCCGAAGGCAGCGGCGTGATGATTCGCGGCATGACCCAGGTGCGCGGCGAGCTCAATGGCCGCGACAGCTTCAGCGCCGCTAGCGGCCGCGGTCTGAGCTTCGAGGATGTGCCGGCCGAACTGATGGCAGGCGTGGACGTCTACAAGAACCCGTCGGCCGAGATCATCGAAGGCGGTCTGGGCGGGACGGTCAACCTGCGCACGCGCATGCCGTTCGACCAGCCGGGCCGGGTGATCGGTGCGACCGCCGACGTGAACTACGGCGATTTCAGCAAGACCTACAAGCCATCGGGCTCGTTTCTCTTCAGCGATCGCTGGAACACCGGCCTCGGCGAGATGGGCTTGATGGTGGATGTGGCGCATTCGGAACTGGCCACGCGCAGCGATGGCATCCAGGTCGAGCCGTTCGTGCGTCGCACCGATGCGGCGCTGCTGGAAGGCACCAGCTTCGACAAGGTCTACGTGCCTGGCGGCGTCAACTGGCGGCAGCTCGATTTCGAGCGCAAGCGCAATGGCGTGGCCGGCGCGTTCCAGTGGCGGCCTAGCGACGACACCGAGATCTACGTGCAGTACATGCGCTCCAGTTACGACATGAACTGGCAGGAGCGCGCGGCGTTCTTCAACGACGACACCAACGCGATTGGCCCGGCCCCCGGAACGCAATTTACCTACGATGCCGACGGCCGCTTCGTCAGTGGCTCGCCGGCATCCAGTTCCTGGCGCGGCAACGTCACCGGCAACGATGGCGTGCGCTTCTACACCAACAACCGCTACGCGCAGCAGAGCACGACCACCTCGGATTTGTCCGGCGGCTTTACCCACAAGCTCACCGGCAACCTCACCGTGCGCGGCGATATGCAGCTGGTGCGCTCGGAAAGCGATTCGCTGGACTTCACCCTGTTCGATTCGATCTACCTGCCGGGCCTGACCTTCGATCTGAGCGGCAAATATCCATCGGTCGGGATTGCCGACAGCACCTACACCAGCAACCCCTCCAATTATTTCTGGAGTGCGGCCATGGACCATCTGGCGAAGAATCGCGGCCGCGAACTGGCCACGCGCTTCGACCTGGAATACGCATTCGACGACAGTGCCTGGCTGCGCACCTTCCGTGCCGGCATCCGCGCCACCGACCGCACCCAGATCAACAAGAACTCCGGCTACAACTGGGGTGTGATCAGCGATAACTGGGCGCAGATTCCCGACACCGCCAATGGGACCGGACTGGCCGATCTGGCCACCTACATGACCGGCACCTCGCAGCTGTATTCGTATTCCAATCTGTTCCGCGGCAAGATCGATGTGCCCAACAGTCTGTATTTTCCGAGCAACGCCGCAGTCAAGGACTACGCCGGTACCTCGAAGATGATCGAGCAGATCGTGGCGCTGCGCGGGTCGGGCTGGGCGCCGGACAAGTACCAGCTGCAGGACATCAACCGCCAGTTCGAACGCACCCAGGCCGCCTACGCGGTGATGTACTTCGGCAACGACGAAGCGCTGGGCGTGCCGGTGGACGGCAATATCGGCGTGCGCATCGTGCAGACCAAGACCGAGGCAAATGGCTACGGCCAGTTCCCCGACCTGTCGGGAAGCGCGGGTTCGGAAGAGCTGCGCGAGCAGTACACCGGGCAGTACTTCGCCAACAACGCCAAGGGCAGCTACACCAACGTGCTGCCGAGCTTCAACATGCGCTTCAAGTTCTCCGACGCGCTGCAGTGGCGTATCGCCGCATCCAAGGCGATGGCGCGCCCGGACTACACGCAGTTGCAGCCGTACCTGCTGCTTGCGGCAAACACCGAGTCCAACGGCACCGTTTCCAGGTGGACCGGTACTGCCGGCAATCCGAATCTGCAGCCGATGAAGGCCAATCAGTACGACACCGCGCTGGAGTGGTACTTCGACACCAGCGACATGATGTACCTGACGTTGTTCTACAAGAGCGTCAAGGATTACTTCTCCAACCAGACCGTCACCGAAAATTACGGTGGGCAGGACTGGCTGGTGACGCGTCCGTACAACATGGACAAGGGGCGCATCCGCGGCTTCGAATACGGCTACACGCAGTTCTTCGATTCTTGGCCGGGTTGGCTGAGCGGGTTCGGCGTCAATGCCAACTTCACCTTCGTCGACAGCAGCGGCGGCGCGAACACCGCCACCGACCCATACACCCAGACCACCGTCACCGGTGTGAGCCTGCCGCTGGAAGGCTTGTCGCGACGCAGTTACAACCTGGCCGGCATCTACGAAAAAGGGCCGCTTTCGTTGCGCCTGGCCTACAACTGGCGTTCGCGCTATCTGCTCACCGCCAGCGACGTGTCGACCAAGTTGCCGACCTGGTCGGACGATTACGGCCAGCTCGACGCCTCGGCGTTCTATCGCTTCAACCCGCATGTGCAGCTCGGCGTGCAGGCCAACAATCTGACCAACACGGTGACCAAGGTGTTGATGGGGCCGACGTCCTACACGGGGGGCGAGGTCGATAACCATCTGTATACGCGCAGCTGGTTCGTCAACGATCGGCGCTACTCGCTGGTGCTGCGCATGAACTGGTAAGTGCGGGCGATCACGCAGGCGACGTGCGCGGGCTCTCAGAGTTGAGCCCGCCACGTTCAATCTTGCGCCGTCACCCTGCGATGCCAGAGTTGCCGGGTTTTCTGGGGTTGTTATAGTTTTAGCGAATACCTTTCCAGGAATATTTCATTGGTCTGGCATGACGGCCGCGCCCTATGCTCCGGCCGCAGCTACCAGGTAAGCCCGCTCGGGTTTACACCGCATCTACGCAGCCACGGTCTTGCCGTCGGCAGATGCCAAGCCAGCACCAACGACGGGTCGGGCGCTCGCGCACCGGCCCGCTAAAAACTAGAAGTACATGCGTCCTGGGAGGGAGCACCATGTCAGTGCAACATCGCCACATTCCGGCAGGCCGGACTGTGGGTCAGCGTTCGATCCGTGATTTCCGCCGCTCCGTGATGGCCATCAGCGTGGCCACGCTGCTGAGCGCGCAGGCCTATGCGCAGGATGCGACCACCACCGCTACGCCGGCCTCGGCTGCGACCACGCAACAGCTGGACACCGTGCAGGTCACCGGTACCCGCAGCAGCGTGACCAAGGCGCAGTTGGTCAAGCAGAACGCAGAGCAGATCGTCGATTCCATCGTTGCCGAAGACATCGGCAAGCTGCCCGACAACAATGTGGCCGAAGCGCTGCAACGCATCTCCGGTATCCAGATTTCGCGCAACTATGGCGAAGGCAGCGCGATCGCCATCCGCGGCCTGACCCAGGTACGCACCGAACTCAATGGTCGCGACATCTTTACCGCCAACGACGGCCGGGGCCTGAGCTTCGAAGACGTGTCTGCCGAATTGCTCGGCGGCGTCAACGTCTACAAGAATCCGTCTGCCGACATGATCGAAGGTGGCCTGGGCGGCACCGTGGACCTGCGCACGCGCCTGCCGTTCGACTACGACGGCCGCAAGATCGCCGGCAGCGTGCAATACAACTATTACGACCTCGCCGACGACGGCAAGCCGGCGTTCTCGGGCCTGTTCAGCGATCGCTGGCAGACCGGCATCGGCGAGATCGGCATCCTGGTGAACTACTCGCAGCAGAAGAGCCCGTTCCGCCAGGACACCATTTCGATCGAGCCGTGGTACACCCAGACCGATCTGCCGGGCTACGAAGGGCAGGGCGTGTCGGTGCCGCACGGCGCCGGCATCAACACCACCGTCGGCGAGCGCGAGCGCAAGACCGGCGCCTTTGCGATGCAGTGGCGTCCGAACGATGCAGTGGAGGTCTATACGCAGGTGCTGCGTTCGGACTACGACTTCAGCTGGCACGATTATTCGTTCTTCGCGCTGACCGGCGCCAACCCGATGCAGGGCTTGCCTGGCATCCAGGTCAATAACCGCAACGAGTTCGTCAACGGCTCGTTCCAGAATGTGCCGACCGAATCCAATACCAGCCTGACCGAGCGCCACTCGGTGACCACCGATTACTCGCTGGGTGCCAAGTGGACGGTCAACGAAAAGCTGACCCTGAGCACCGACTTCCAGTATGTCGATGCCACCACCACCGGCACGCGCTACATCCTGTCCACCGGTCAGGTCACCAGCCCGCAGTTCAACGTCGATTTCCGGGGCGATCTGCCGCGCTTGTCGGTGACCGATGCCAGCGGTGCGGAAGGCTACCTGGCCGACGTCAACAACTACAACGGCTGGCGCTATCACCTGGACAACAAGGACGACAACAAGGGCACCGAATTCGCCTGGCGTTCGGATATGGATCTGGCCTTCGACAGCGACTTCGTGCGCAGCTTCAAGGCCGGCGTGCGTTACACCGACCGTGATGCCGAGACCAAGGGCAACATCTATCGCTTCATGTGCATCAACAACTGCGACGGCGCACCGTTTTCGCAGTACCCCGGCATCGGTGTGATGACCAATCCGATCACCGACTTCTTCCGCGGCCAGAGTCATGCCTTCGGGCCGACCCTGACGGCATCCGATGCGGCAGTGGCGAACTATCAGCAGACCCTGGCTGCCTTCGGTGCCAGCCCGCTGGAATTTGCCCCCAACAACATCAACACGCAGAACGAGAAGACCTACGCGGCGTATGGCGTGCTGCGCTTTGGCGTGGATGGCGACATTCCGTTCGATGGCAACATCGGCGTGCGCGTGGTGCGTACCGAAGTGGGCTCGCAAGGCGTGCGCACCGGCACCGATGCCGAAGGTGGTGGCCTGATTCCGGTGGATGCGCAGCAGACCTACACCGACGTGCTGCCCAGCTTGAACCTGCGTTGGATGCTGAGCGATCAGCTGCAGTGGCGGTTTGCCGCCTCGCGCGGTATTTCGCGTCCGACCTTCGACAAGCTCAACCCGAACCTGAGCCTGAGCACCGGCACCTCGAACGGCGCTTCCACTTTCACCGGCACCGCGGGTAACCCGAGTCTGGAAGCGGTCAAGGCCGACCAGTTCGACACCGCGCTGGAATGGTACTTCGGCCAGGGCTCGATGATGTACGGCACCCTGTTCTACAAGAAGGTGGAAGGCTTCATCGCCAACGCCGTCTTCAACGAGGTGTACGACGGCCAGGTGTGGCAGATCACCCGTCCGGTCAATGGCGATTCGGGCAAGATCCGCGGCGCCGAACTGGGTTACACGCAGTTCTTCGACTTCCTGCCGGGCTGGTTGAGCGGCTTCGGCCTGCAGACCAACTACACCTACGTCGACAGCGAGGCGCCGAGCCCCACCGCCACCGACACCAACGGCCAGTCGCTGACGGTGCCGCTGGAGGGCCTGTCCAAGAACAGCTACAACGCGATCCTCAGCTACGAAACGGCGCGCTTCCAGGGCCGTGTGGCCTACAACTGGCGCAGCGACTGGCTGGTGACCACAGCGGGCAACGGCACCGGCAACCTGCCGGTCTACAACAAGGGCTTCGGCCAGCTGGATGCCTCGCTGCGTTTCAACATCAATGATGTGTGGTCGATTTCGCTCGATGGCGTGAATCTGCTCGATACCCGTCGCGAAAGCTATCTGGGCACCGAGTCGCGCTACCGCGATTTCGTGATCAACGATCGTCGGTATGGCCTGACGTTGCGGGCCAGCCTGTAGAACGCGCCGTAGGAAGTGCGTCGCCGGTCCGGCGAGCTGTGCAGGCAGCTCGTTGGGCCGGTGTTTTTCCTATCGATGGCCAGGCCATCGATCGCGAGGGGAGCCGGAGGAATGATCGCCGTGATCGATCCGCCTACTAAGCGCCGTTTTTCCGCAGCACATGCGTGGCTGACTGCTGTCTGCCTGACGCTGGTGGTGCTCTTCATGCCGTCCGAGGGATCTGCGGACGAGCCCGGCACGCCGGCACCGTATCAGTGGCACAGCGTGGCCATCGGGGGGGGCGGTTTTGTCACCGGCGTGCTGTTTCATCCCGCCGAACGCGATCTTGCCTATGCACGCACCGATGTCGGTGGTGCCTATCGCTGGGACGCGCAGGCGCAGCAGTGGGTCGCGCTGACCGATTGGTTGGGGGCCGACGACTGGAATCTGATGGGAATCGACGCCTTTGCGGTCGATCCTGCCGACCCGAACGCGCTGTACCTGGCTGCTGGCACCTACATGCACGAACGCGCCGGCAATGCGGCTGTGTTGCGTTCGTTCGATCGCGGGAAGCATTTCGAACGCGCCGATCTGCCGTTCAAGCTCGGTGGCAATCAATTGGGCCGCGCCAATGGCGAGCGGCTGGCGGTGGACCCGCACGACGGCCGTGTGCTGTTGCTTGGCTCGCGTGATGCAGGCCTGTGGCGCAGCGACGATCGCGGCGCGCACTGGACGCGGGTGGAGACCTTTCCAGCCGATGCACTGGCAGGGGCCACGGCACGCAACCATGTCGGAAACGAACAGGCCGTGGGCATCGCCTTCGTCGTCTTCGACGCCGCCAGCGGCCGTGCTGGCAATCCGACACCACGCATCTATGTGGGCGTTTCCACTGCGCAAACCAGCCTGTACGTCTCCGAAGATGCGGGGCGCACCTGGGCGGCCGTGGCCGGGCAACCCAAGGGGCTGCGCCCCAACCACATGGCCGGTAACAACGCTGGGCAGTGGTACCTGAGCTATGGCGATCACCCTGGCCCGGATCTGATGGCCGGTGGCGCGCTGTGGAATTACGACGCGACGCAGGGCCGCTGGCGCGAGATCAGCCCGATCCCGCAACCGGCGAGTGGCGATGGCTTCGGCTGGGGGGCGGTGGCAGTGGATCCGCAACATCCGCAGGTGCTGCTGACCAGCACCTTCCGCCGCCGCGCGCCGCGCGATGAGGTGTTCCGCAGCGATGACGGCGGGCGCAGCTGGGTTCCGCTGTTGGCGGGTGCGCAGTTCGATCACAGCGCCGCGCCGTGGACCGCGCACGCAACGCCGCACTGGATAGGCGCGCTGGCGATCGATCCGTTCGACGGCAACCACGCCCTGTTCGTCACCGGCTACGGCATCTGGGCCTCGCGCAACCTGCAGACGTTTTCAACGCAGCCGCCGCTGCAGTGGTGGTTCCAGGACCGTGGGCTGGAAGAAACCGTGCCGCTGGATCTGCTCAGCCCGATGGCCGGTGCGCACCTGCTCAGCGCGCTGGGCGATATCGATGGCTTCCGGCATGACGCGTTGGACACCGCACAGTTGCAGTATCTGGGCCCGCGCCTGACCAATGGCGAAAGCATCGACGCCGCCGGCCAGGCACCGCAGTGGGTGGTGCGCAGCGGCACCGTGCGCGATCGCCGCAACAACGAGATCCGCGCGCTGTATTCGCAGGACGGTGGCACGCACTGGGCTGCATTCGCCAGCGAACCGCCGCGCGGGCAGGGGGCAGGCACCATTGCCATTGCCGCCGATGCATCGCAAGTGGTGTGGGTGCCGGACCAAGGCGGGGTGTGGCGCACTGGCGATTTCGGCAAGCACTGGCAGCGCGTGCAGGGCTTGCCCGATACCGCGGTGGTGGTGGCCGACCGCGTCGATGCGCAGCGCTGGTATGCGGCCGATCGGGTGAGTGGGCGCCTGTACGAAAGCAGCGATGGTGCGGCCAGCTTTCGCGATACCGGGCAGCGGGTCGGCACCCCGGCGCGCGATGAACGTGCGCGCCCGCAACTGCGGCCCGACCCATGGCGTGCGGGCGTGGTGTATCTGGCCAGCCCGACGCTGGGCGTGATGCGTTGGCAGAACGGCCAGTTGCGCACGCTTTCCAAACCCGATGAAGCGCGCTCGTTGGGCATCGGCAAGGCGCTGCGTGCCGGCGCGCCGGCGGCCCTGTATTTGGCCGGGCGCGTGGCGGGCGTGGATGGCATCTTCCGCTCCGACGACGAAGGCGCCCATTGGCGACGCATCAACGACGATGCCCATCGCTTCGGCAAACCGTATGGCGTGACCGGCGACCCGCGGATTGCCGGCCGCGTGTACTTTGCCACCGGTGGCCGTGGCATCTTCTATGGCGATCCACGATGAGCGCCGCGTCGCTGCGCGCGTCATCGCGCTGTCTTACCGTGTACGGCGCTGCGCGCCGCCTGGCTGCGCCGACTTTGGAGATCACTGCATGACCGCTTCTTTCGTTCGTCGTGGCTGCCTGCTGGGCCTGGTGCTGGTCAGTCCGGCGGCCTGGGCGGTGCCAACGCTGCCGCTGCTGTTCGCCGATGGCGCCGTGCTGCAGCGCGATCAGCCGATGCCGGTATGGGGCTGGTCTTCGCCCAACGCCGCGATCACGGTCAGCTTCGACGGCAAGCGCGCCACCGCCAAGGCCGACGCAACAGGGCAATGGAAGGTCAGGCTGCCTGCGCACGCTGCCGGTGGCCCCTACGTGCTGCGTGTGCAGGGCGACGGGGGGGAGCTGCAGGTGCGCGAGGTGCTGGTCGGCGATGTGTGGCTGGCCAGCGGGCAATCGAACATGGAATGGCCGCTGGCCCAGGCCAGCGACGGCCCGCAAGCGGTGGCCGCTGCCAACGATGCGCAGCTACGGCATTTCAAGGTGCCCAAATCGTGGTCGGTGCAGCCGCAGACGCGCCTGACCGGCGGCGAGTGGAAGGCCGCAACGCCTGCCAACGCCGGTGAATTCACTGCGGTTGGCTATTTCTTCGCCAAGGAGCTGCGCGCCAGCACCGGCGTGCCGATCGGCATCGTCAACAGTACCTGGGGCGGCAGCGCGATCGAAGCGTGGATGGACGCTACGTCGTTGGGCCTGAGCGCCGATCAGAACAAGGGCGCGATCGAGGCGATCAAGCAACGCGACGCCGCAGCGCAGGCCGCCACCGGCAAGCGCATCGCGCGTTGGCCCAAGGTGGAAGGCGAGATGCCGCAATGGCGCGAAGCGGCGTTCGACGACAGCGACTGGGACAGCATCCCGGTCACCAAGCAATGGGAATCCAGCGGCTACGACGGCATGGACGGCATCGCCTGGTATCGCACGACCATGACGCTCAGCGCTGCCGAGGCCAAGGCCGGCATCACCTTGGGCGTGGGCCAGATCGACGATTCGGATACCACCTACGTCAACGGCCAGCAGGTCGGCAGCACCGAAAAGCAATGGAACCTGCCACGCGTATATCAGGTGCCGGCTGCAGCGCTCAAGGCCGGCGTCAACCACATTGCGGTCCGCGTGGAAGACCTCAGCGGCGGTGGCGGCATGCATGGCCCGGATGAACAACGCTTCGTGCAGACCAGTGCCGGTGCCAAGCGTGCGCTGGGCGGCTGGAAATTCCGCCCGGCCGCGGTACGGGTGTCGTTGACCGACAACAAGAATCAGCTGCCCACGTTGCTGTACAACCAGATGATCCATCCGCTGCAGCCGTTCCCGGTCAAGGGCGTGATCTGGTACCAGGGCGAAACCAATGCCACCGACACCGGCGCGGTGAAATACCGCGAGCAGTTCGCAGCGATGATCCGACAATGGCGTGCCGAGCGCGGCGACAAAACGCTGCCGTTCCTGTGGGTGCAGCTGGCCAACTTCAAGGCCGGTGGCGACACGGGTGAGCTGAGCCCGTGGGCACTGTTGCGCGAGTCGCAGTCCAAGACGCTGGCGCTGCCGGCAACCGGGCAGGCGGTGATCATCGACATCGGCAACCCCACCGACATCCATCCCACCAACAAGCGCGATGTCGGTCATCGCCTTGCGCTTGCTGCACGCCATGTGGCGTACGGCCAAACGCTGGTGTACAGCGCGCCGGTATTCAAGCGCGCGCGCTTTGACGGCGGCAAGGCGGTGCTGAGCTTCGACTTGCAGGGCAGTGCGCTGCAGGTGCGTGGCGGCGGTGCCGTGCAGGGATTTCGTATTGCCGGCGCCGATCACCGCTTTCACCCGGCCAGCGCGCAGATCGAGGGCGACCGCGTGATCGTGCGCAGCGATGCCGTCGCCACACCGGTCGCGGTGCGCTACGGCTGGAGCGAAAACCCGGACGACGCCAACCTGATCAATCGCGACGCCCTTCCTGTTTCCCCCTTCCGCACCGATACCTGGTGACACGGAGTCTTATGTCCATGCATTCCCCCGTTGCACGTGCCATGTCCCATTCCAGCGCACGGCGTTGCCTGCGCCCGCTGCTGCTGTCCGCGCTGACGCTGGCCCTGGCTGGCTGCCAATCTGGCGACAAGGGCGATGCCGGCAAACCTGCTGCAACCAACGCTGCTGCAAGCACCGCTGCGGCAACGCCGGACAACGCGCAGGCGCCGGCTGCACAGACGCCCATGCCGCAGTTCGTCAGCAAGGACGGCAAGCATGCGTTGATGGTCGACGGTGCGCCGTTCCTGATCCTGGGCGCGCAGGTCAACAACTCCAGCAACTACCCCGGCATCATGGACAAGGTGTGGCCGGCCATGCAGGTGCTCGGCCCCAACACCGTGCAGGTACCGATCGCCTGGGAACAGGTGGAGCCGGAAGAAGGCAGGTTCGATTTCTCCTTCGTCGATACGCTGCTGGGCCAGGCGCGCGAGCACAAGGTACGCCTGGTGCTGCTGTGGTTCGCAACCTGGAAGAACAATGGCCCACAGTACGCGCCGCATTGGGTCAAGACCGATAACCAGCGCTTCCCGCGCGTGGTCACCCGCGAAGGCAAGTCGATCGGTTCGTTGTCGCCGCATGCGCAGGCCACGCTGGATGCCGACCGCAAGGCGTTCGTCGCCTTCATGCGGCACCTGAAAAAGGTGGACCCGCAGCACACCGTGATCATGATCCAGCCGGAGAACGAGGCGGGCACCTACGGCAGCGTGCGCGACTTCTCGCCGATGGCGCAGGAGCTGTTCGACGGCGCAGTGCCGGACGAGTTGATCAAGCGCATGAACAAGCAGCCGGGCACCTGGGCGCAGGTGTTCGGTGCCGATGCCGACGAAATCTTCCACGCGTGGTCGATCGGCCGTTACATCGACCAGGTAGCCGAAGCGGGCAAGGCCGAGTATCCGTTGCCGATGTACGTCAATGCCGCGCTGCGCGGCCCGTTCAATCCAGGCCAGCCCGGCCAGTACGCCAGCGGTGGCCCCACCGACAACGTGCTGGATGTCTGGAAGGCGGCCGGCCCGCATATCGACCTGCTGGCGCCGGACATCTACATGCCCGAATACCGCATGTACACCACGGTGCTGGAACGTTACGCACGCCCGGACAACGCGTTGTTCGTGGCCGAAACCGGCAACCGCCCGGAATACGCGCGCTATCTGTACCCCACGCTGGGCCATGACGGCATCGGCTGGTCGGCCTTCGGCATCGACTACACCCGCTATTCCAACTATCCGCTCGGTGCCAAGCACGTCAACGAAGAGACGCTGGCGCCGTTCGCGCTCGGGTTTCAGGCGGTCAGCATGGGCATGCGACCGTTCGCCAAGGCCGCTTCCGAAGGCAAGCTGCATGGCACTGCCGAAGAACCCGGCCAGGCCGTGCAGGAGCTCAAGCTCAACGACCGTTGGAGCGCCACCATCACCTATGGCGTGCCGCAGTTCTGGTTCAAGGGTGACCCGCCGGGTAACCCCGAACCGATCGGCGCCGCGTTGATCGCCGAGCTGAGCCCGGACGAATTCCTGGTGACCGGTTATCACGCGCGCGTGACCCTGCATCCGGCCAGCGATGCCACCGCCAACATGATCTACGACCGTGTCGAGGAAGGTGTGTACGAAGGCAACGATTGGAAATTCCAGCGCAACTGGAATGGCGACCAGACCGATTACGGCGTCAATTTTTCCAGCGTGCCGCAGCTGCTCAAGATCAAGCTGGCAACCTACAAATAATCGCGCCTGCCACAACGCCGCGATGCCGCGACGGCATCGCCTCGCCTTACCCATGCGCTGCCGCCGCCGCGGCACCGTTTCGTCATTCAAAGGGAGTGATCATGCAAACCACCATCCGTTCCGCCGGTGCAGTGCCTGCCAACCGACGTACGCCACTGGCCCAGTGCCTGGCCTTGTCGCTGGCCCTGTTGGCAAACGCCGCGCATGCGCAGGAAGTACGCAAGGCCGCCGATGGCGTCACCGTGGTGCCGAGCGCCAAGGGCGCCGCGCCGGTGCGCCTGCAAGTGGTCGACAGCGGCATCATCCGCGTCAGCGCAGACCCGGACGGCGATTTCGCGCGCAGCCCCAGCCTGATGCGCGTGCCGGTGCAGGGCGACACCGCGTTCCAGATGGCCGAGCAGGGCGACAGCGTGCAGCTGAAGACCGGCAAGGTCACTGCCAGCATCTCCACCGTCGATGGCCATGTCAGTTTTGCCGATGCCAACGGCAAGCCGGTGCTGTCGGAAGTGGCCGGCGGGCGCAGCTTTGCGCCGTTGAAGGCCGAGGGCAAGCAGTACCTGAGCGTGCGCCAGCGCTTCCAGTCGCCCGCTGACGAAGCGCTGTACGGCTTCGGCCAGCATCAGCAGGGCTGGATGAACCAGAAGGGGCGCAACGTCGAGTTGCAGCAGAACAACATCGACATGGCGGTGCCGTACCTGGTGTCCAGCCGCAACTACGGCCTGCTGTGGGACAACAACTCGATCACCCGCCTGGGCGACCCGCGCGGCCTGCAGCCGCTGCCGAAGACGCTGAAGTTGTACGACGCCAAGGGCAAGGCCGGCGCACTGACCGCGCGCTATGCGATCAACGGCAAGCAAATCCTCGAACGCCGCGAGAGCGAGGTGAACTACCAATACCTCAGCGATCTGCCCAAGTACCCGAAGAAGGCGATCACCAAGGACAAGAACAGCCGCATGCAAGTGACCTGGGAGGGCGAGATCGAAGCGCTCACCGGTGGCGAACACACCTTCTCGCTGTATTCGAGCGAATACGCCAAGTTGTATGTGGACGGCAAGCTGGTGATCGATCGCTGGCGCCAGAACTGGAACCCGTGGAACCACGAATTCAAGCTCGATCTCGAGCCGGGCCAGCGCCACACCGTCAAGATCGAATGGGACCTGATCGACCCCAGCTACATCGCGCTGCTGCATCGCGACCCGCTGCCGGCCGCCGAAGCGAAGGATCTGTCGTTGTGGTCCGAAGCCGGCCAGATGATCGACTACTACTTCGTCTCCGCCGATTCGTACGACCAGGCAGTGGCCGGCTATCGCGAACTCACCGGCAAGTCGACGATGCTGCCCAAATGGGCCTACGGCTTCTGGCAGAGCCGTGAGCGCTACAAGAGCCAGGACGAGCTGGTGGGCGCGGTGGCCGAATACCGCAAGCGCAAACTGTCGTTGGACAACATCGTGCTCGACTGGTCGTACTGGCCGGAAGACGCCTGGGGCTCGCACGATTTCGACAAGCAGCACTTCCCGGACCCGGACGGCATGGTCAAGGCCGTGCACGACATGCATGCGCAGATCATGATTTCGATCTGGCCCAAGTTCTATCCCACCACCGCCAACTACAAGGAGCTGGACGCTGCCGGTTTCATGTTCAAGCGCAACGTGGAAGTGGGCGAACTGGACTGGATCGGCAAGGGCTACAAGAACTCGTTCTACGACCCGTATTCGGAAAAGGCGCAGGCGATCTATTGGCGCCAGATCAACGAAAAGCTCAACAGCAAGGGCTTCGATGCCTGGTGGATGGACGCCGACGAGCCGGACGTGCATTCCAACCTGGACATCGCCGAGCGCAAGGCCCGCACCACGCCCAACGCGCTGGGCTCGTCCACCGAATACTTCAACTCCTACCCGTTGCCGCACACGCATGGCGTGTACGTGGGCGACCGTGCGGCCGACGAGAAGCGCGTGTTCATCCTCTCGCGCAAGGGCTATGCCGGCACCCAGCGCAATGCGGTGGCAGT
The DNA here is from genome assembly GCF_041481705.2 of Xanthomonas sp. NCPPB 1062. Classification (NCBI taxonomy): domain Bacteria; kingdom Pseudomonadati; phylum Pseudomonadota; class Gammaproteobacteria; order Lysobacterales; family Lysobacteraceae; genus Xanthomonas; species Xanthomonas sp. NCPPB 1062. The sequence goes on from NZ_CM192987.1 coordinate 2,013,801, forward strand.
GTGGAGCGGCGACATCGTGTCGCGCTGGGACGACATGCGCGACCAGATCTCCGGTGGCGTGAACATGGCCCTGTCGGGCCTGCCCAACTGGACCTTCGACATCGGCGGCTTTGCGGTGGAGAAGCGTTATGAAGACCAGGATCCGGCCCACCTGCCGGAATGGCGCGAGCTCAACACGCGCTGGTTCCAGTTCGGTGCGTTCGTGCCGATCTTCCGGTCGCACGGCCAGTTCCCGTACCGCGAAATCTGGAACATCGCACCGGAAGGTACGCCGTTCTACGAGAGCATGGCCTACTACAACCGTTTGCGTTATGCGTTGCTGCCGTACATCTATAGCCTGGCCGGCGACACCTACCAGCGCGATGGCGTGATCATGCGCGGCATGATGATGGACTTCCCGAACGACCCCAAGGTCCGCGACATCAACGACCAGTACCTGTTCGGGCCGGCGTTCCTGGTCGCACCGGTGACCCGCTTCGGCGCCACCTCGCGGCAGGTGTATCTGCCGGCCGGCAGCAGCTGGCTGGATTTCGCAACCGGCAAGCGTTACGAGGGCGGCCAGAGCATCGAAGCTGCCGCGCCGATCGAGCGCATGCCGTTGTTCGTGCGTGCCGGTTCCATCGTGCCCACCGGCCCGGTGCAGGAATACGTCGACCAGGTGCCGGATGCACCGCTCACCGTGGTGGTCTACACCGGCGCCGATGGCCAGTTCTCGCTGTATGAAGACGATGGCAAAGGCTACGGTTACGAGAAGGGCGAGTTCAGCCGCATCCCGCTGGTCTGGAACCAGGCCAAGGGCGAGTTGAGCATCGGCAAGCGCGAAGGCAGCTGGACCGGCATGCAGGCCAAACGCACCATCAACGTGCGCTTCGTCGACGGCCCGCGCGCCGATGCCGGTGCGCTGGAACCTGCGACCGACACCAGCATCCAGTACGACGGCAAGCCGGTCAGCGTGTTGCAGCGCAAGATTGCGTCGGGCAAAGCGCGTCGTCGATGATCGCAGGCTGTCTTCAGTCAATGAGCACCCAGATGCCGGAACGCCGCAAGGCAGGCGCGCGCGGTTCCGGTCAGTCAGCACGGCGGTTGCCGTGCTGAGCCGTCGTGAGCTGTGCAAGGCAACCGGGGCCGCCATTGCGGTCCTTGGCGCCGTGCCGGCGGCTGCACAGGCCGCGCAGGCTTCGAAAAAAACCGCGCTCCCGCCCGTCGCGGCAGCGCAGGCCCTGCAGCTGTGGTATCGCGAGCCGGCCAATCAATGGGTGGAAGCCTTGCCGGTCGGCAACGGGCGATTGGGCGCGATGGTGTGGGGCGGTATCGCCCACGAGCGCCTGCAGCTCAATGAAGACACGCTGTATGCAGGCGGGCCCTACGATTCCACCAGCCCTGACGCACTGGCCGCGTTGCCGCAGGTGCGTGCGCTGATCTTCGCCGGGCGCTACGCAGAGGCCGAACAACTGGCCGATGCCAAACTGCTCTCGCGCCCGCTCAAGCAGATGCCGTACCAACCGTTGGGCGATCTGCTGCTGGATTTCGATCGCGCCGACGGCATCAGCGACTATCGCCGTCAGCTCGATCTGGACACGGCGGTGGCCACCACCACGTTCCGCTCCGGCGGCGCGGTGCATCGGCGCGAGGTGTTCGTCTCTGCGCAGGCGCAATGCATCGTGGTGCGGCTGTCGTGCGACCGCCCCGGCGGTATTTCGGTGCGTGTGGGCATCGATAGCCCGCAAACCGGCGAGGTCACCGCCGAGCAGGGCGGTTTGCTGTTCAGTGGTCGCAACGGCAGCTTTGCCGGCATCGAGGGCAAGCTGCGATTTGCATTGCGGGTGCTGCCGCAGGTGCGCGGCGGCAAACTCAGCCAAGTGCGCGACCGTCTACGCATCGACGCGGCCGACGAAGTGGTGTTGCTACTCAGCGCCGCGACCAGTTACCAACGTTTCGATGCGGTCGATGGCGATCCGCTCGCATCGACCGCCGCATGCCTGCGCAAGGCTGCCAAGCTGGATTTTCCCGCGTTGTTGCGCGCGCACCTGGCCGATCATCAACGCCTGTTCCGGCGCGTGGCGATCGACCTCGGCAGCAGCGCGGCCACGCAGCTGCCTACCGACGAACGCGTGCAGCGGTTCGCCGAAGGCAATGATCCGGCACTGGCTGCGCTGTATCACCAATACGGACGTTACCTGCTGATCTGCAGCTCGCGGCCCGGCACCCAGCCAGCCAACCTGCAGGGCATCTGGAACGACCTGATGCAGCCGCCGTGGGAAAGCAAGTACACCATCAACATCAACACCGAGATGAACTACTGGCCCAGCGAGGCCAACGCATTGCACGAATGCGTTGAGCCGCTGGAAGCCATGCTGTTCGATCTGGCCCAGACCGGCGCGCGCACCGCCAGGGCGATCTACGACGCGCCGGGTTGGGTGGTCCACAACAATACCGATCTGTGGCGCCAGGCCGGCCCGATCGACGGCGCGCAATGGAGCCTGTGGCCGCTGGGCGGCGTATGGCTGCTGCAGCAACTGTGGGACCGCTGGGATTACGGCCGCGACCGCGCGTACCTGAGCAAGGTCTACCCGTTATTCAAGGGCGCCGCCGAATTCTTCGTTGCCACGTTGATGCGCGATCCGCAGACCGGTGCGATGGTGACCAATCCGTCGATGTCGCCGGAAAACCAGCATCCCTTCGGTGCGGCCGTGTGCGCCGGTCCCAGCATGGACGCGCAGCTGCTGCGCGATTTGTTCGCGCAATGCATCGCCATGAGCAAGTTGCTCGGCATCGATGCGGAGTTCGCCCAGCAATTGGCCGCCTTGCGCGAGCAGTTGCCGCCCAACCGCATCGGCAAGGCAGGGCAGTTGCAGGAATGGCAGCAGGACTGGGACATGCAGGCGCCGGAGATCCACCACCGCCACGTCTCGCATCTGTACGCCCTGCATCCTTCCAGTCAGATCAATCTGCGCGATACCCCGGACCTGGCTGCGGCCGCACGCCGCTCGCTGGAAATTCGCGGCGACAACGCCACCGGCTGGGGTATCGGCTGGCGGCTGAACCTGTGGGCGCGGCTGGCCGACGGTGAGCATGCCTACCGCATCCTGCAACTGCTGATCTCGCCCGAACGCACCTATCCGAACCTGTTCGACGCGCATCCGCCGTTCCAGATCGATGGAAACTTCGGCGGCACCGCCGGCATCACCGAGATGCTGCTGCAAAGCTGGGGCGGGAGCGTGTTCCTGCTGCCGGCCTTGCCCAAGGCCTGGCCGCGCGGCAGCGTGCGCGGTCTGCGCGTGCGTGGCGGCGCCAGCGTGGAGCTGGAATGGGAGGGCGGTCGCTTGCAGCAGGCACGCTTGCACAGCGATCGTGGCGGGCGCTATCAACTGTCCTACGCAGGGCAGACCCTGGACCTGGAACTGGGCGCAGGCCGCACCCAGCAGGTGGGACTCAACAACAACCGATTGGTGACGCAATGAGCTTGTATGTAGGACTGGATGTGGGCACGCAGAGCGTCAAGCTGGTGGCCTACGATCCGCAGGATCGCGCCGTGGTCGCCACCATCGCCGCGCCCATGGAGCTGATCAGCCGCGACGACGGCACCCGCGAACAACAGGCGCAGTGGTGGATCGACGGCATCGTGCATTGCTTTGCGCAGCTCGATGGCGAACAGCGTGCACGCGTGCGCGGTATTTCCGTCTCCGGCCAGCAGCATGGCTTCGTGCCGGTGGCCGCCGACGGCAGCGTCACCGCGCCGGTCAAGCTGTGGTGCGATACCAGCACTGCGCTGGAATGCGATGAAATCATGGACGTCGTCGGCGGCGCCGCAGGCAGCGTGGCCGCAGCAGGCAACCCGATCATGGCCGGCTATACCGCCTCCAAATTGCCGTGGACGCGCAAGCATCGCCCCGAGGCGTATGCCGCGATGACCACGGTGATGCTGCCGCACGACTACATCAACTTCTGGCTCACCGGCGAGCGCTTTGCCGAAGTGGGCGATGCCTCCGGTACCGGCTGGCTCGACGTGCGTACGCGGCAGTGGTCCGAGCGCATGCTGAGCGCAGTGGATGCCCAACGCGACCTGCGCGATGCGTTGCCACCGCTGGTGGACACGGGCGCGGTCTACGCGTTGTCCGATGTCGCCGCCCAGGCATTGAATCTGCCCGCCGGCGTGCGTGTCACCACCGGCGGCGGCGACAACATGATGGCCGCCATCGGCACCGGCAACGTGGTGCCCGGACGTCTGACCATGAGCCTGGGCACCTCCGGCACCTTGTTCGCCTATGCCGATCATCCGGTAGTGGACGATGAGGCGCGCTGGGCCGCGTTCTGCTCCTCCAGCGGCGGCTGGCTGCCCTTGATCTGCACGATGAACTGCACCGTCGCCACCGAGGCGGTAATGCGCATGTTCTCCATCACCCGCGACCAGACCGAAGCGATGATCGCCGACACCGCGCCGGGCGCCGACGGTCTGGTGTTGCTGCCGTTCTTCAACGGTGAGCGCACCCCGGATCTGCCGGCCGCGCGCGGCTGCCTGTTCGGAATGGATCTGCACAACACCACCGCCGCGCATTTCTATCGCGCCGCGATGGAAGGTGCGACCTACAGCCTGCGCAACGGCTTCGATGCCTTCGTTGCTGCGGGGTTGCAGTTCGATACCATCCTGCTCACCGGCGGCGGCAGCAAGAGCGCGCAGTGGCGGCAGATGGTGGCCGACATCTTCAACCTGCAGGTCGTCGTGCCGACCCAGCCCGAAGGCGCTGCGTTCGGTGCCGCGCTACAGGCATTGTGGGCCTGCGAGCGCGCCGATGGCGGCGATGCCGCGTTGGCCGACGTGGTGCTGGAGCACCTGCAGGTGGACGATGGGCTTGCCGCACAGCCCAACCCGCAGCGCGTGGCCCAGTATCAGCAGCACTACCAGACCTTCCTCAAGCACCTGCATGTCGTCAGTCCGCTCTATGCCGGTTGATCGATAGTTTTCTACAACTCCCCCAGCAGCAAGGACTTCACACCCCATGAGCAACACCGTGTACATCGGCGCGAAAGAATATTTTCCCGGCATCGGCAAGATCGGCTTCGAAGGCCGCGATTCGGACAACCCGCTCGCGTTCAAGGTCTACGACGCCAACAAAACCATCGGCGACAAGACCATGGCCGAGCATCTGCGCTTTGCCGTGGCCTACTGGCACAGCTTCTGCGGCAATGGCGCCGACCCGTTCGGCCCGGGCACGCGTGCGTATCCGTGGGATGCGGGCACTACCGCGTTGAACCGTGCCGAAGCCAAGGCCGATGCGGCGTTCGAGTTCTTCACCAAGCTCGGCGTGCCGTATTACTGCTTCCACGACATCGACCTGGCACCGGATGCCGACGACATCGGCGAGTACGAGCGCAACCTCAAGCACATGGTGGGCATCGCCAAGCAGCGTCAGGCCGACACCGGCATCAAGCTGTTGTGGGGCACGGCCAACCTGTTCTCGCATCCGCGCTACATGAATGGCGCATCGACCAACCCGGACTTCAATGTCGTGGCGCGCGCCGCCGTGCAGGTCAAGGCCGCGATCGATGCGACCGTTGAACTCGGTGGCGAAAACTACGTGTTCTGGGGCGGCCGCGAAGGCTACGCCTGCCTGCACAACACGCAGATGAAGCGCGAGCAGGACAACATGGCGCGCTTCCTCACCCTGGCGCGCGACTACGGCCGCGCGATTGGCTTCAAGGGCAATTTCCTGATCGAGCCCAAGCCCATGGAGCCGATGAAGCACCAGTACGATTTCGATAGCGCCACGGTGATCGGCTTCCTGCGCCAGCATGGCCTGGACCAGGATTTCAAGCTCAACATCGAGGCCAATCACGCCACGCTGTCCGGCCATAGCTTCGAGCATGACCTGCAGGTGGCATCCGATGCCGGCCTGCTCGGCAGCATCGACGCCAACCGCGGCAACCCGCAGAACGGCTGGGACACCGACCAGTTCCCGACCGATCTGTACGACACCGTCGGCGCCATGCTGGTGGTACTGCGGCAGGGTGGCCTGGCACCGGGCGGTTTGAACTTCGATGCCAAGGTGCGTCGCGAATCGTCCGACCCGCAGGACCTGTTCCTGGCCCACATCGGCGGCATGGATGCGTTCGCACGCGGGCTGGAAGTGGCCAACGCGCTGCTGACCACCTCGCCGCTGGAACAGTGGCGTGCCGAGCGTTACGCCAGCTTCGACAGCGGCGCCGGCGCGGACTTTGCCGCAGGCAAGACCACGCTGGCCGATCTGGCCAAGCATGCGGCCGGCAATGCGCCCCTGCAGCTCAGCGGCCGCCAGGAAGCGTATGAAAACCTGATCAATCAGTATCTGACGCGTTGATGTCCCGTGGCCGGCGGCGCATTGCGTCGCCGGCCGATGGCGGCCACCCCCGTGGACGCTCCCTTGCACGTTCCCAGGTGAACCCATGTCCAGTGTTTCCATTGACGGCGCCCCCGATGCCGGCGAGAACACCCGTTTCATCATCCTGATTAGTTGCGTGGCCACGATCGGTGGCTTCCTGTTCGGCTTCGACAGCGGCGTGATCAATGGCACCGTCGACGGCCTGAAACAGACCTTCCAGTCCACCGCCGCCGAGACCGGCTTCGAGGTCGCCTCGATGCTGCTGGGCTGCGCCATCGGCGCCTTCTTTGCCGGCCGCCTGGCCGACCGCTGGGGCCGCCGCGCGGTCCTGATCATTTCCGCTGCGCTGTTCCTGCTCTCGGCCATCGGCGCCGGTGCTTCGCACAGTTCCGGTTTCTTCATCTTCGCCCGCGTGATGGGCGGCTTCGCGGTGGGGGCGGCCAGCGTCATTTCGCCGGCCTACATCGCCGAGGTCGCCTCCGCGCGCTATCGCGGCCGGCTGGCCACGATGCAGCAGATCGCCATCATCAGCGGGCTGTTCTGCGCGTTTCTGAGCAACTACCTGCTGGCCAACGCCGCCGGCGCTTCCACCGAGCCGCTCTGGGCCGGGCAGGCCGCCTGGCGTTGGATGTTCTGGATGCAGGCGGTTCCCTCCATCCTGTTCCTGTTGCTGCTGCTGGTCATCCCGGAAAGCCCGCGCTACCTGGTGGTCAAGGGGCGCCGCGAGCAGGCGCTGGTGGTGCTCAAGCGCCTGTACGGCAACGCCGCCGCGCAGACCAAGCTGGGCGAGATTTCCGCCTCGATGGCGGCCGACCAGCACAAGCCCAAGTTCTCCGACCTGATCAACAAGGCCACCGGCAAGATCCGCCCCATCGTCTGGATCGGCATTGGCCTGGCGGTGTTCCAGCAACTGGTGGGCATCAACGTGGTGTTCTACTACGGCGCGGTGTTGTGGCAGGCAGTGGGCTTTTCCGAGCAGGATGCGCTGTTGATCAACGTGCTTTCCGGCGGCCTCAGCATCGGCGCCTGCCTGGTTACGGTGATGCTGGTGGACAAGATCGGCCGCAAGCCGCTGCTGTGGATCGGCTCGGCCGGCATGGCCGTCTCGCTGGCCTTGGTGACCTACGCCTTTGCCACTGCCTCGCTGGATCCCAACGGCAAGCTTGCGATGTCCGATGCCATGGGCATGCTCGCCCTGGTGGCCGCTAACGTCTACGTGGTGTTCTTCAACGCCTCGTGGGGCCCAGTGATGTGGGTGATGCTGGGTGAAATGTTCCCCAACCAGATCCGCGGCTCGGGCCTGGCCATTGCCGGTGCCGCGCAGTGGACGTCCAACTTCGCCATCACCGTCAGCTTCCCGATCCTGCTCGGCAGTATCGGTCTGGCCGGTGCGTACGGCATCTACACCGTCGCCGCCTTCATCTCGGTGTTCTTCGTGCTCAAGTACGTCTACGAGACCAAGGGCAAGGAGTTGGAGCAGATGGAGGGCTGATGGCATTTATGCCGATATCGGCATCGAAAACAAAGAAGGCCGCGCACTGCGCGGCCTTCTTTGTTGAGTGAGTCAAGTGAGAGGCGAGGTAACGACAGTCACCAATCGCACCACTGAAGTGCAAGAATATTGGGCAGGGATGGCGCAAAGAGCTGTTGCGCTTATCACTCTCGCGATCTGTGCGCTTCAGCTATACGCGGCGTGGCAAATGGCTTCACACTAGACAAAATTCGTCGACGAACCAGGGAGTGGTTGTATGGCAGTAGCAAGAGAGCTGGCTGAAGGGCTTCTGCTCAGTCTGGGTTATTGCGTTGTCTACTTGCTTGTCTGGCATCTGTCTGTTGATCAATGGTATCTACCGGCTGGCCTGAGGGCTGCGTCGCTTTTATTCATGCCATACCGTCGTTGGCCGTTTCTCTTAGTGGGCGATGCCGCCGCAATGCTCTGGTTGCGTGTCCCGATGTTGGAGACAAGGGATTACGCCCCGATTTGGGCATACCTGAGTCCTTTCCTATTCGCGCCTGCGGTCGCCCTCGCTGTGTCGGGAATTCGCCGTCATACACCAGACGTCATTACCCGTAATCGCATTCTTCCCATCATGGCGATTCTCGCTTTGTGGAGTACGCTGTGTGGCATGGCGTTGAATGTCACGCTTGGTGGCCCGATAGCTAGCTCTCCCCTTGAGATTCTGTTGAGGACTTGGCTGGGTTCATACCTCGGAATTTTGATGTTTTTGCTGCCGGGTTTGCTTTGGTACCGGCGTGCTGAAAGCTATCTTCGCGACGATTTGGTGCGTGACAGTGCAGTTGCCGGATTTGCGATGGCAGCATTGTTTTGCACCGCCAATGTTGTCCCTGAGCCACTCCTGCGACAGGTTTTGATGGCGTCGCTTACTGGGCCAGCAATCGTTCTGACGCTCCGTCATGGCTGGCGGGGAGCCGCGGCTGGCGCCTTGCTGGCAAACCTGATTGCAGCGTTGTCTAGGTCGAAGTACGGAATCGCCGCATATGACTCCGAATTGTTCAGTGTTCAGCTACTGATTGCAGTGATTGCGACGGGACTCTTTGTCCTCGGTTCACGGTTGGCCTCCGCATACACGCAGGCAGGGAGCCAGGAGCAGGCACAACTGGCCGCATTGCAGTTTGCTCAGGCGGGCTATCTGGCTGCAGAGCGCACCCTTCGCAATCGCGTTGTGGATTATTCGGATATAAATGTTCATATAAACCGGTTACGCAAGGATTGTGTCGCTCAACTGCGTGAGCGTGGGCATCACGCAGCAGCCATGGAAATGACCAGAGCAGGAGTCATCGAGTCGCGATTGCTGCATGAGTATGTCGGGGGATTATATCCGCTAGAAATCGAAACGCATGGGGTGTACCAGGCGCTGCGCTCACCCGTACTGGCACGGTTTTATAACACTGAGATCCATCACGCGCTGCGTGGTAATTGTGGCGATCTATCACTTGGCTTGCAGCTGGCAGCGTATAGGTGCGCTCTCAACGCGTTCGAAATGCTTCCCCAAGCTAAGCGGCACCTTGTGCAAGCTCGCACATGGAAAAGTGGTGGTTCACAGGGCGTTGTTATCAGAATCTTCGCTGACAGTTCATTGCTGGATGTAGTGCAGCGCGACACAACTGAAGCGGGTGCCGAATTGCGGGCGCGACTGAAAGCGCATGGCGGCATGTTTCGCCGCCGCCATACGCGAGCCCTGAGTCTGCTAGTCGCCGAGCCCGTCTCGATCACTTCGTCCGTGTGACAATCCAGCGCTCTCCAGCAGTGCCCGGGATGAGATGCACCGTGAAGTTATCGGTCTGATAAACCAATTTTGCGAGCGTTGGTCCCGTCAACGTCGAAACCATCACACGATTGACGTCCTTACCCATCGGCAGCACCCACAGAGCCTCGCCTGCGCGACCAACCGCGCCACGCACTACGCCAGCTGCATCGTTGATCTGTAGATACAGCATGCCCTCGCGTTGAAATTCGTAAATCCGCCAGGTTGGATCTACTGCAAGATTGGTTGCGTCGGGCACGGACTCGCCCAGGCCCGTGGCAGCCAGCGTGGCAACTGTTCCATCGCCTGGGCAGCATGCACTTGCTGAACCGGTAACCGCCAGCATCGCGATGGCGGCGGCGCCTAGGGTCTTAAATGCCAGCTTTGCCTTCACTTCCATGACTTCGCCTTCTCCCGTTCACGGGAAACATTCGCCTGCAATTCAGGCATGCCTACGGTACGTGTTTCTCCGTAGTTTCGTGAGTGACTAAGTCAAAAGTTGCTGCACTTGCCTTGCGTCAATGTGTTGACGCTATCTGGGTGTCAACTCTCCTGGTTGACTTCCATAATTCTTGCTACCTTTTATTTGTATACTGTGGAATGCCGAGAGCTGACAGGATTCGTCATACATTGTGTGTCCCCACTTGCATGGACTTGATGCCACGGTTGTAGAAATTGAGAAGGCAGGTTTTTAAAGTCATATAACTCTGTGGCAAGTAGCGGTTTATTCGAAATGCGTAACCCGCCCACCTGGAAATTATTAGGTTTGCCATTTAAATGCACGATAGTCGGCGAGTCGTCTCGGATCGAATGGGTCACCGGGGTGCATAAGCGACTCATTGCAGTGCTAAAGAAATCGAGTGTCGCGGGTGGTGCGCGCCTTCCGGTTGTGGGACAAGAAGATGAACGCAAGCGCGCAGGATAGGAAGAGCTGACGTTCTTTCGCGGAATTAATGTTACTTTATAACAAATCATCGCCGCCGCGCAGTCTTGCCTCCCGTGTCCTATCTCCCGTTGTGTTGGATGTGTTGTCTGGAATCGCGCCGCAGTCAGTGCTGCGGTCTGCGGTGTCCGGTCGATTGCTCGGGTCTTGAGGTGCGCGCATGAAGCGCCGTCACCTCCTGCAGGGCGCCGCTGCAGTGTTGATGCTTTCGCCGGCGTTGGGGTCTGCACAAGGACTTCCCGTCTTACGGGCATGCAGCATGCGGCAGCAGGGCGAGCTGCTGCGCCTTCGGTTGGAGCTGGGCGCACAGGTTGTCTATCGCAGTTTCCGGTTGACCGATCCGGAGCGGGTGGTCATCGACCTCTCTGGCGTGTCGCCGCAGTCCCCGCGCATCGATGCGATGCCTGCCGGTGCTGCGGTGACCCGCATACGCAGTGCGCCGCATCTGGATGGCCTGCGCATCGTGCTCGACCTGCAGCAGCCATGTTCGACCAACCTGCATTGGGAAGCCGGCGCGCTGGTGCTGGAGCTTGCCGCTATGCCTGGCAGCGTAGTGTTGTCCACGAGCGATGGCGCGGCAGCAGCAACGGCGATGGGGCAGACAGAGCCACCGCAGCCGGCTCATTCACGCCTGCGCCCTTACGTGGTCGCGATCGATGCCGGCCACGGCGGCAAGGATCCGGGGGCGGTCAGTGCCGATGCGCGTTACGAAAAACATGTCGCCATGGCGGTCGCCGGGCGGTTGCATCGACGCCTGGCGTCCGATGCGCGCTACCGGCCGACCATGATCCGCAGCGATGACCGCTTCGTGCCATTGCACGAGCGCGTGTTGATCGCCCATCGCCACAATGCGGACCTGTTCGTCTCCATACATGCCGATGCCGCACCATCGCGCCAAGCGCGGGGCGCCTCGGTGTTTGCGCTGTCGCAGACTGGCGCCAGCTCCGCACTGGCGCGCTGGATCGCCGATAGCGAAAACGCTGCCGACGACATGGGAGACACCGCGCGCCGGCTGCGGGTGCCGAGCAATCCGGTGTTGTCGCAGGTGCTGGCCGATCTGTCGCTGAGCGGCACCATCGCCAGCAGCCTGGCATTCGGCACGTTGATGTTGGAACGCCTGCAGCAGGTGACGCGCCTGCATCAGAACCAGGTGGGGCAGGCCGGTTTTGCGGTGTTGAAGTCGCCGGACATTCCGTCGCTGCTGGTGGAAACCGGCTTCATGAGCAATCGCGACGATTGCAGCCGCCTGTGCAGCGATACGCATCAGGACGAACTCGCGCAGACATTGCATGCGGGAATCGACGACTACTTCGCTGCGTTTCCTGGTCGCGCCTGAGGCGCGGTCGTCACCTTTATCTTCGACGAGATCCCGATGTCCGCTACGCTTCCCGATGTTGCTGTGACCGAACCATCAACGCTGAGCGCGCCCCTGCGATGGGTGGGCATGCAGGACATCGCCATTCCCGTGCAGTTGGAGGCCGGTGGCGGCCAGCTTGCCTCACGCGCCAGCGTGCAGGTCGATCTGCCGCGGGCAGAGCTGAAAGGCATCCACATGTCGCGGTTGTACCGCCTGCTGGATACGCAGCTGCAGCAACCAGTGTCGCCGGCCATGCTCTCGGGGTTATTGCAGGCGCTGATCGACAGTCATGCCGATTGCGCGAGCCGCGCCGCTCGGCTGACGCTGAGCTTCGAACTGATGTTGCGCACGCCGGCATTGCGCAGTGAGGGGCTCAGTGGCTGGCGTGCCTATCCAGTGCACATCGCCGCGCAATGCAGTGCAGGGCGCACCACGATCCAGCTCCAGGTGGAGGTGTTGTACGCCTCTACCTGCCCCTGTTCGGCAGCGTTGTCGCGGCAGCTGCTGAGCGATGCATTCGTGCAGCAACATGCCGGGCGCGATGCGCTGGCGCTGGACGAGGTTGCGCAATGGCTGCAGGACCACGGTTCCTACGCCACGCCGCATAGCCAACGCAGCGTGGCGCAGGTACGCGTTGAGCTGCCCGCCGATGCGCAGCGCTTGGCCATCCGGCAACTGGTCGGTCTGTGCGAGCAGGCGTTGGCGACGCCGGTGCAGGCTGCAGTGCGGCGACCCGACGAACAGGCATTTGCGCGCTTGAATGGCGCAAACCTGATGTATGTCGAAGATGCAGCGCGACGCCTGCGCCAGCAGCTGGCAGAGCACTACGCGGCCTTCCATGTGGCGGTACGCCATCTGGAAAGCCTGCATGCCCACGACGCCGTCGCCGAAACCGACAGCGACGACGCGGTGCTTGGGCCGACGACCATGTGAGCAGACGCGATGCACTGCAAATTCCCAGGGCGGCCGGCACGCATGCTGCACGGGCGAAACACCTCCACTCACGTCACCGCGCAGCGAATGCGTACCGGCGAGCGCGCAGCGATGAGGCCCGTCCTCTGTGTGCTGATGTGGCTGCTCTGAGCTGCGTCCCTGAGATCGACACATCGTCTGACGCTTGCCGTGCGATGCCGCGAATCTGCATGCGTGTTGGCTGGGGCGCGTTGGGGGCCTTGGCCGTATTGCATCCCGACAACGCACTGCCGCATTGCGGATTTTTGAGATGGAATCCGGCGCCGTGGAGGTGGCAACCAACCTCGACCAATCCCGGGCCCCTGCGGTCCTGACCGGGCTAGATGCGAGGCGGAGATGGTCGCGGCCTGCGCGATGGCACGCAGGCCAATGCACATGCAAAGGGCCTGCGCCACAACGCAAAAGCCCCGCATTGCGGGGCTCTGGCGTCTAGCAGTCAGACCGATCGTGGTGCTCCCTAGGGGACTCGAACCCCTGTTTTAGCCTTGAGAGGGCCACGTCCTAACCATTAGACGAAGGGAGCGCTTTTGTCACGTCTTGTGCAGCGCGCTAGTATAGTGAGGTAATAGCCGTTGGGCAATCCTGCAACACAAGACGGAAGCGCCATCATCGAACCCTCAGTTACATCTCCGTTCACGCTGCGCGTCATTCCACGCGACCAGCACACCATCTCGCGCAAGGACATCAGCCCCAACGCGTTGCGCGTGTTGTACCGCCTGCGCGAGTCGGGCTTTGGCGCCTATCTGGTCGGCGGTGCGGTGCGCGACCTGCTGGTCGGCGGCCACCCGAAGGATTTCGACGTGGCCACCGATGCGACGCCGGAAGAGGTCAAGGCGCTGTTCCGCAACTGTCGTCTGATCGGCCGCCGTTTTCGTCTGGCACATGTGGTGTTCGGTCGCGAAATCATCGAAGTGGCCACCTTCCGCGCCAACGTCGACGATGGCAGCGGCGACCGCGAACTCGATAACGGCCGGCTGGTGCGCGACAACGTATACGGCACCATCGAAGACGACGCGATCCGCCGCGACTTCACCTGCAATGCCCTGTATTACGCCATCGAGGATTTCTCGGTGCGCGATTACTGCGGCGGCTTCGAAGACGTGCAGGCGCGCCTGATGAAGTTGATCGGCGACCCCGAGTTGCGCTACCAGGAAGATCCGGTGCGCATGCTGCGCGCGGTGCGCCTGGCGGCCAAGTTGAATTTCGACATCGAAGCCGGCACCGCCGAACCCATTCCGCGTCTGGCCGGGCTGCTGTCCGAAGCTGCGCCTGCGCGGTTGTTCGAAGAAATCCTCAAGCTGTTTCTGTCCGGGCACGGTGTGGCCAGCTTCGAAGGCCTGGAGCGCTATGGCTTGCTCGGCGTGCTGTTTCCCGAAAGCGCGGCGGCATTGAAGTCCAATCGCAGTGGTGCGTTGCGCGCCATGGTGCTGGAAGGCCTGCGCAATACCGATGCACGCGTGGCCAACGACGAGCCAGTGTCGCCGGCCTTCCTGTTTGCATTGCTGCTGTGGCCGGCGTTCTGCCGCACCCTGATGGCTCTGCAGGCGCAAGGCGTGCAACCGGAAGATGCGCAGCGCCGTGCGGCCGATCGCGTCACCTTGCATCAGCTGGAGCGCGTCGCGTTGCCGCGCCGTTTCTCGCTGCCGATGCAGGAAATCTGGTTGCTGCAGACGCGCTTCTCCTCGCGTCAGCGCAAGCGGGTGTTCCGCACCTTGTCGCATCCGCGCTTCCGCGCGGCGTTCGATTTCCTGGTGCTGCGTCAGTTCGCATCGCCCGATCACGCGGCCGATGTGGAGTTCTGGCGCGAGGCGCAGAAGTCGTCCGGCCAGGAGCTGGTGGATGCGATCGAATCGGCGCAGGCCGACCAAGACGGCGATGAGGGCGCACCGCGCAAGCGTCGCCGACGCCGCCGTCGGACCGGCGCGCCCGCAGGCGAGTAGGGCATGCAGACCGCCTTTGTCGGCCTGGGTGCCAACCTGGGCCAGGCCGAGGCCAGCGTGCGCGCGGCCATCGCCGCGCTGGGCGTCGTGCCGCAGACCACGCTGATCGCCGCTTCGCGTTTGTATCGCACGCCAGCCTGGGGCCGCGAAGACCAGCCCGATTTCATCAATGCCGTGGCCCAGCTGCGCACCGATCTTGCGCCGCTGCCGCTGCTGGAGGCCTTGCTCGGCATCGAACAGGCGTTCGGCCGCGAGCGTCGCGCCGGCGAGCGCTGGGGCCCGCGCACGCTGGACCTGGACCTGCTGCTGTACTCCGATCAGGTGATCGACCTGCCGCAGTTGCAGGTGCCGCATCCGCATCTGCACGCGCGCGCCTTCGCCCTGCTGCCGCTGTCGGAGCTGGCGCCGGAGGCGATCATTCCGGGGCATGGAACAGTGCGGCGCGCCCTGCGCGCCATCGATACCTGCGGGCTGGAGCCGATTGGGTAGATAATGGCCGGCTTATCACCCCACGTAATGACTTCATGAGCAGCCACGCCGACAGCAAGCCCTGGACCGTGCCCGCCTTGGCGCAGGCCAAGCGCGAGGGTCGAAAACTGGTCATGTTGACCGCGTACGACGCCGGTTTCGCGCGCACCTTCGACGCCCATGGCGTGGACCTGATCCTGGTCGGCGATTCGCTCGGCATGGTGGTGCAGGGACACGATTCCACCTTGCCGGTGACCACCGCCGACATGGTCTACCACACCGCCGCGGTGGCCCGTGCGCTCGATCGCGCCTTGCTGGTGGCCGACCTGTCGTTCCAAGCCGATGCCACCCCTGAACGTGCATTGGATGCCGCCACCCAGCTGCTGCAGGCCGGCGCGGAAATGGTCAAGATCGAAGGCGCCGGGCACAAGCTGGAAGTCATCCGTTACCTGGTCGAGCGCGAGATCCCGGTCTGTTCGCACCTGGGCCTGACGCCGCAATCGGTGCTGCGGTTTGGCGGCTACAAGGTGCAGGGCCGCGGCGAAGCTGGCGAGCAGCTGCGTCGTGACGCCCAGGCGGTGGTCGATGCCGGTGCGAGCTTGTTGGTGCTGGAATGCGTGCCGACACCGATCGCCACGCAGATCAGCGCCGAGCTTAGCGTTCCCACCATCGGCATCGGTGCCGGCCCCGGCTGCGACGGCCAGGTGCTGGTGATGCACGACATGCTTGGGCTGGACAGTGGCCACCGCCGGCCCAAGTTCGTCAAGGATTTCCTGGCCGAAGGCGGCTCGGTCGCCGGCGCGGTGCGCGCCTATGCGCAGGCCGTGCGCGACGGCAGCTTTCCCGATGCAGAGCACGCGTACGCCGCATGATCCAGACCCTGACCGATCTTTCCGCATTGCGCGCCCTGGTCAATGGCTGGAAGCGCGAGGGCCTGCGCGTGGCGCTGGTGCCCACCATGGGCAACCTGCACGCCGGGCATTATTCGCTGGTGATGCTGGCGCGCCAATACGCCGACCGCGTGGTCTCCAGCGTGTTCGTCAACCCGACCCAGTTCGGCCCGAATGAAGATTTTGCCCGCTACCCGCGCACGCCCGAGGCCGACCTGCGCGGCCTGGAAGATGCCGGCTGCGATGCGCTGTGGCTGCCGGATGTGGACACCATGTACCCGCTCGGCACCGCGCTGGCCACGCCGATCCACGCGCCCGGTGTCAGCGATGTGCTGGAAGGCGAGTGCCGGCCAGGGCATTTCGATGGCGTGTGCACCGTCGTGGCGCGCTTGTTCAACCAGGTGCAGCCGGACGTGGCCGCCTTCGGCAAGAAGGATTACCAGCAGTTGGCGGTGATCCGGCAGATGGTGGCCGACCTGGCGTTTCCGATCGAAATTTTGGGCGGCAGCATCGTGCGCGAGGCCGATGGCCTGGCGATGAGTTCACGCAACCAGTATCTGTCGGCGGAAGATCGCCCGATCTCGGCCACGATCCGCAAGGTGCTGTTGCAGATGCGCGACAGCTATGCCGCCGGCACGCCGCGTGCGCAGGTGGAAGATGCCGCCAGCCAAGCGCTGGAACAGGCCGGTTTCCGGGTCGATTACGCGGTGGTGCGGCTGCCTGACCTCAGCGAGCCGGGCGACAGCTACACCGGCGCGCGCGTGGCCTTGATCGCGGCTCGCCTGGGCAACACGCGTCTGATCGACAATCTGGAATTCTGAGCAGGCCGACGCTGCGATGCGGCGTCTGAGCGGTCCGGAGCGCCAGCGAACGGGGGCGCGCGTTTGTTCGCGCTGCGCGGGCCTGAAGCCCTCACCACCGGCGGCCGCGCGAACCGGTAGGGGCGGGCGCTTTCCGCTAAAATGCCGGCTTTCCTTTTGTCGTTGCCTTCCGTCCATGCATCTGTCCCTGCTGAAAGCCAAGATCCACCGCGCCACCGTCACCCATTCCGAGCTCAACTACGAAGGCTCGATCGCCATCGACGGCCTGCTGCTGGAAGCGACCGGCATCCGCGAATTCGAACAGGTCCATATCTGGGACGTCACCAACGGTGCGCGTTTCAGCACCTATGCCATCCGCGCAGAAGAGGGCAGCGGCATCATGTCGCTCAACGGCGGCGCAGCGCGTCACGTGCAGGTGGGCGATCTGATCATCGTGGCGGCGTTCGCCAGCATGAGCGAAGACGAAGCCAAGACCTTCAAGCCCAATCTGGTATATGTGAACGCGCACAACGCGATCTCCCACACCAACCACAGCATCCCCACGCAGGCCGCATGACACAGACCAACGGATTCGACGCGCTTCACGCCCACGCCCAGCGCCTGCGCGGCGCTGCCATCCCCGCATTGCTTGCCGCCGAGCCGCAGCGGCCCACGCAGTACGCCAGGCAAGTCGGTCCGTTGTATTTCAACTTCGCGCGGCAGAAGTACGACCGCGCCGCGCTCGATGCCTTGTTCGCCATCGCGCGCGAGCGCGATCTGGCCGGCGCGTTCCAGCGCCTGTTCCGTGGCGAGCAGGTCAATGTCACCGAACAACGCGCGGCCTTGCATACCGCATTGCGCGGCGATTTGACCGACGCGCCCGTGGCATCGGAGGCCTACGCCACCGCTGCAGAAGTGCGCCAACGCATGGGTGCGTTGATCCAGCAGCTGGAAGCGACCGAGGTCACCGACATCGTCAGTGTCGGCATCGGTGGCTCGGACCTGGGTCCGCGTCTGGTGGCCGATGCACTGCGTCCGGTGAGTGGGGCGCGGTTCCGCGTGCACTTCGTCTCCAACGTCGACGGTGCGGCGATGCAGCGCACGCTGGCCACGCTGGATCCGGCACGCACCGCCGGCATCCTGATCTCCAAGACCTTCGGCACCCAGGAAACCCTGCTCAACGGCAGCATCCTGCATGCCTGGCTCGGTGGCAGCGAGCGGCTGTACGCAGTCAGCGCCAACCCCGAGCGCGCCGCCAAGGCCTTCGATATCGCACCGGGCCGCGTGCTGCCGATGTGGGATTGGGTGGGCGGGCGCTACTCGCTGTGGTCGGCAGTGGGTTTCCCGATTGCATTGGCCATTGGTTTCGAACGTTTCGAACAACTGCTGGAAGGCGCCGCGCAGTTCGATGCACATGTGCTCAACACGCCCCTAGAAGAAAACGTCGCGGTGCTGCACGGCCTGACCGCAGTGTGGAACCGCAACCTGCTCGGTAGCGCCACGCACGCGGTGATGACCTACGACCAGCGCCTGGCGCTGCTGCCGGCGTACCTGCAGCAGCTGGTAATGGAGAGCCTGGGCAAGCGCGTCAAGCTCGACGGCTCGGCGGTGGACAGCGATACCGTGTCGGTGTGGTGGGGCGGCGCGGGCACCGATGTACAGCACAGCTTCTTCCAGGCGCTGCATCAGGGCACCAGCGTGGTGCCGGCCGATTTCATCGGCACCGTGCACAACGACGACCCGTACGCGGAAAACCATGTCGCGCTGATGGCCAACGTGCTGGCGCAGACCGAGGCGCTGGCCAACGGCCAGGACAGCAGCGACCCGCACCGCAGCTACCCGGGCGGCCGCCCGAGCACGGTGATCCTGCTCGATGCGCTCACCCCGCAGGCGCTGGGCGGGCTGATCTCGATGTACGAGCACAGCGTCTATGTGCAATCGGTGATGTGGGGCATCAATGCGTTCGACCAGTTCGGCGTGGAGCTGGGCAAGCAGCTGGCCAGCCAGTTGCTGCCGGCGCTGAAGGGCGAAGCGGCCGATGTGGCCGACCCGGTGACTCGCGAGCTGCTGAGCAAGTTGCGCGGCTGAGCAGTTGCGCATCGTACAGACAGAGAACGGGGCCTGCGGGCCCCGTCTTGTTTTGGACGACGTGGCCGACTGCGTTGAGGTCAAAATGGACAAATTTCCTAAATTGGGAATTGGAGAGTAGGCTGATCGCCAACACTCCGCCCGGACTGCCCCCATGTCGCGCTTCCAGGATCTGCCCGATCTCGAAAAATCCCCCGCTGCCGACATCAAGGTAAAAGGTTGGCCCAGCCTGATGCGCAAGGTGCGCTCGCACGGGGCGGTGGTGATCACCAACCACAATCATCCCGAAGCGGTGGTGGTGGATGCCGAGGCGTATCGGCGCCTGGTCAATCAGGCGAGTGCGGCGGCCGCAACCTCGGCGCGCGCGCAGTCGCTGCAGGCATTGCAGGCGAAGTTCGACGCGCATCTTGCGGCAGCGACCGAGAGTGCGGGCGTGGCCAGGGCGATCGCCACGCCGGCACGCCGCGGCCGCAAGGTCGCCTTGGGCCCGTCGCTGTAAGCGATGGGCAATCTTCTGGTGCTGGCTGGCGTCAATGGCGCAGGCAAGAGTTCGTTACTGGGTCGTTTTCTGCAAGAGGACGGCGCCACCTGGTTCAACCCGGACGCCTTCACCAGGGACTTGGTGGAGCAGGGCTGGGCGCCTGCAGAGGCGAACGCGCAGGCCTGGCAGGAGGGCGTACGGCGGCTGCGCCAGGCCATGGCCGATAACAGGGATTTCGCCTTCGAAACCACGCTGGGCGCGACGACCATTCCGCGCCTGCTGCGCGAAGCCTGCGCCCAGCACACGGTGGCGGTCTGGTTCTGCGGGTTGGCGACGGTGGAGCTGCACATCGAGCGCGTGGCGGCGCGGGTTGCGGCTGGCGGACATGCCATTCCCGAACACAAGATCCGCGAGCGTTACGATGCCTCGCGGGCCAACCTGATCGCGTTGCTGCCCGATCTGGCCGTGCTGCATGTCTACGACAACAGCGCACCGGCCGATGCCGCGGGTCAGGCATCGCCCATGCTGGTACTGGAACTAGACCGCAGCGGCCTGCAATACCCGCAGACGCCGGACGAATTGGCGCAGGTACCCGATTGGGCCAAGCCCATCGTGATGACGGCGCTGGAGTTACGGCAGTGCTGAGCGGCGCACTCAGGCACGTGCGTCAGATCCGTCTCACCGACGTAGCCAGAGACCCATCGACCGTACCCGTAGGAGCGCACCGGCGCGCGACAGGCACATCGGCAACGCTCCTCGTGCCCGGGCGCGCTCCTACCGGTCTGCGACAGCAGCGGGAATGCCCCGCTGCACGCGTCGGCTGTAGCGTCACTCAGGGCCGTAACTGGAAACGGCAGCGCTTACGCCTTGCTCAACTGCACGGCCACCGGGTCGCCGGTGAGATAACCCACCGCTCCACCGAAGCGGTCCTTGTAGTTGGCGCGGACCAACGGATCCAGCGTGGCCTTGACGGTGTCGTGCAGCGGGCTTTCCCAGTCGCCGGGATGCTGGAAGTTGCTCATCACGTAGGTCCAGCCGTGGATCTCGTCGACGGCGTGCAGGCCGGTCGATTCGGCGCCGGCCGGCACCGACAGCACGCGCGTCAACGTGCCGCTGTCCACGTTGTAGGCCCACAGGAAATTGTTGACGTGCAGGCTGCTGTCTTCGCCGATGAACAAGGTGCGCAGCGATTCGGAGAACTTGAGATTGTCCGGGTTGGCGATCCGTTCGGGGTCGGCCAGGTTGCCTAGTGCGTCGGCCTTGGCCAGGTTGTGGCCGGTGAGGGCAGCCGGGGCGGCCATGTCGATCGGCACCCAATCGCTGTGGATCGGGGCGCCCTGGCTGTCGCGCTGGCCGCCACGCAGGTTCAAGGCGTACACCGCGCCAGCTTCCGGACCCTGCACTTTCACATCGCCCGAGCCGTTGAGCATGCTGGTGACGATGTAGGACATCGCCATGTAGGCGACCTTGTCGCGTGCGTTGACGGTGGTGCCTTCGAGCTTGGTGAAGCCCAGGCTGCCGCCGGCCAGCGCGGCATAGCGATGGGTTTCCAGATACGTGGCAGCCTTCTCCATGCCGGGTTTGATGCGGATCCAGTTGAAGGTGCCGTTGAACGGAATCTTGGTGAACGAGGCATCGCCCGGGTCGCTCAGGTGCACGTCGAGGATGTCGGCGGCGGTAAGGCGGTCGGCCATGGCCTGGATCTCGGCACTGGTGGCGTGGCCGAGCTTGATCCAGCGCAGCGTGGCCGCGCCCGGGCCGATGCCCGAGGTCTGGTGCCACTTGCCGACATACAACGTGCCGGCGGAGAGATCGGCCTTGCGGTCGGCGATGAACATGAAGAGCCCGCCGTTGGTCGCGTCGTCGCCCATCAGCACGGTGCGCTGGTCGGGCATCACCTGCACCAGCTCGTGCGAGATGCGGCCCAGGCAGTAGTGCTTGCGCACGCTGCCGGTGCCGTCCGGGTGCACGGTGATTTCCGGCAGATGGCCGTAGTGGTACGGATTGGCTTTATTCGGGTCGCCGTACAGATGCGTGCTGTAGCTGCGGAACTGGGTGTTGCCGGCCAATGCCGTGGCATCGGGCTCGTATTCTTCGCTGGACAGGTGGGTATTCCACGGCGACAGGCTGGCGCCGCAGGTGGTCCACAGCCCATGGACCGGTGCGGTGTCGACGTTGTGGTACTTCACCAGCGAGAGCTTGCCGGTGGCCGGGTCCTGATCCAGCGTCAACACGGCGATCGGCGCAGGCAGGTGACGGTTGGTGTCGTTGCCGGCCTGGTCGCGGGTGGTGTATTCGAACTGCACCACTGCGAACACGTGGTTGCCCTTGACGCCCGGCACCTTGGCATTGGGCAGGGTCAGTAGCGAGGAGCCGTCCGGGCAATCGGAAAAGAACGGACGTTCGGCACCGGGTTTGGAGCGGTCGATGATCGGGCGATGCTGGATGTCGTAGTACCCGCCAGCCAGCACGGTGCCGCCGTTGCCGTCCGGCACCTGATCGCCGGTGATGAAGAACGGGTGGTAGGCCAGTGCGTAGCGCTGCGTGCTGCCGTCGCTGCGGGTCACGCTGAGTGCCGAACCGACCGTGGTGGTGGCCATTGCCGCCGGGTCGGCCAGGCTCGGCGCCGGCATGCCGTGGAAGGTGGCCGAGACCAGGCGGGTCGGGTTCTCCGATGGCCGCAACGGGCGCGCGGCCCACGCCGCACCGCCAAGCTGTTGCAGGGCGGCAGCGCTGGCGTTGCCGAGCGGCAACAGGGGAACGGCCGCCAGCAATTGCATCAGGCGACGACGGGAGGGGTCGGGGGAGGGGGACATCGAAACTCCAGGCAAAGGCGACGATCGACGATGGCAATGGCGCATCGGCAAGCCGGTCACGCTAGGTCGCTGGTATGACACTTGTTTGACAGCAGGCTCACCCGTTGGCCTGGGTTCGGACACATCGTGGCAAGCGAGCGCTGCCAGGTTCCCTTGACACGCCGATGCTGCGCATTGGTCAGACCGGCGGGTGGTGCGATGCAGCAAAGTGCATCTGCTCGCGCTGTCAGACGCGGCAGCGGATTGGGTGGTTTTGCGCGGTTTCACAGGTGCTGCCGGTATTCCAATGCTATAGCCGCGGCCAATAAGTTGCCCGGTATTCGGCATACGGGCAGCTGTGGTTGACAGGGTAGGGGAATCACGCAAGCGTACGCCGCCTAATGGCCTGCGGCGCAACGCATCGCCGTGGGAGAACCACCCTGGAGAAACGAATCTTGGACAAGCTGCTCCGTCGTACCGCCGCGCCCGTCGCGCGTCGCGCCCTCTGCCTGGCCACCGCTGCGGCGGTGCTGATGCTGGCCGCCTGCCAAGGCAAGGACACTGCTGCCGAAGCGAGCAAGACCGCCCCGGCTGCCGCACCTGCCGAGGCGTCGACCGCCATCCATCCGGACCAGTGGCCGTCGCCGAAGTGGCCGTTCCCGCAGGACGCGGCGCTGGAGCAGCGCATCACCGATGTGATGGCCAAGATGAGCGTGGAAGAGAAGGTCGCCCAGACCATCCAGGGCGATATCGCCAGCATGACCCCGGATGACGTACGCAAGTACCGCATCGGCTCGGTGCTGGCCGGCGGCAATTCCGATCCGGGCGGCAAGTACAACGCCAGCCCGGCCGAATGGTTGAAGCTGGCCGACGCGTTCTATGAGGCGTCGATGGACACTTCCAAGGGTGGCAACGCGATTCCGATCATCTTCGGCATCGATGCGGTGCACGGCCAGAGCAACATCGTCGGCGCCACGCTGTTCCCGCACAACATCGGCCTGGGCGCCACGCGCAACCCGGACCTGATCAAGAAGATCGGCGAAGTCACCGCTGCCGAAACCCGCGTCACCGGCATGGAGTGGACCTTCGCGCCCACCGTGGCCGTGCCGCAGGACGATCGCTGGGGCCGCACCTACGAAGGCTATTCCGAGTCGCCGGACGTGGTGGCCAGCTTTGCCGGCAAGATGGTCGAAGGCGTGCAGGGCGTGCCCGGCACGCCGCAGTTCCTGGACGGCAGCCACGTGATTTCCTCGGTGAAGCATTTCGTCGGCGATGGCGGCACCACCGACGGCAAGGACCAGGGCGACACCAAGGTGTCCGAAGCCACCATGCGCGATATCCACGCTGCCGGTTATCCGCCTGCGATTGCCGCTGGCGCACAGAGCGTGATGGCCTCGTTCAACAGCTTCAACGGCGAAAAGATGCACGGCAACAAGGTCATGCTGACCGACGTGCTCAAGGGCCGGATGAATTTCGGCGGTTTCGTGGTCGGCGACTGGAATGGCCACGGCCAGGTCAAGGGCTGCACCAACCAGAACTGCCCGGCCTCGTTCATTGCCGGTGTCGACATGGCGATGGCCGCCGACAGCTGGAAGGGTATCTACGAAACCGAACTGGCGGCGGTGAAGTCCGGCCAGATTTCGGCCGAGCGTCTGGACGATGCCGTGCGCCGCATCCTGCGTGTGAAGATGCGCCTGGGCCTGTTCGAGGCCGGCAAGCCGTCCAAGCGCCCACTCGGTGGCAAGTACGAATTGCTTGGCGCACCCGAACACCGTGCGATCGCCCGCCAGGCGGTACGTGAGTCGCTGGTGCTGCTGAAGAACCAGGCCGGCATCCTGCCGCTGAATCCGACCAAGCGCGTGCTGGTGGTGGGCGATGGCGCCAACGACATGGGCAAGCAGTCCGGCGGCTGGACCCTGAACTGGCAGGGCACCGGCACCAAGCGCAGCGACTACCCCAACGGCACCACCATCTGGGAAGGCCTGGACAAGCAGATCAAGGCCGCCGGCGGCAGCGCCGAGTTGGCCGTGGACGGCGCCTACAAGACCAAGCCGGACGTGGCCGTGGTGGTATTCGGCGAAAACCCGTACGCCGAATTCCAGGGCGATATCGCCACCTTGCTGTACAAGCCGGGCGACGAAAGCGAACTGGCCCTGATCAAGAAGCTCAAGGCCGACGGCATCCCGGTGGTGGCGGTGTTCCTGAGCGGGCGTCCGCTGTGGATGAACCAGTACATCAACGCCTCCGATGCGTTCGTCGCTGCCTGGTTGCCGGGTTCCGAAGGCGAGGGCATTGCCGACGTGCTGCTGCGCAAGGCCGATGGCTCGGTGCAGAACGACTTCAAGGGCAAGCTCAGCTTCTCCTGGCCCAAGACCGCGGTGCAGTTCGCCAACAACGTCGGCCAGAAGGACTACGACCCGCAGTTCAAGTTCGGCTTTGGCCTGACCTATGCCGACAAGGGCGACCTGGCGGCGTTGCCGGAAGAGTCGGGCGTGTCCGGCGAGCAGTCGGTAGGCGGGATGTACTTCGTGCGCGGCAAGCCGGCACTGGGTATCGCGATGCAGCTGTCCAACGCCGGCCAGGCCAACATGCCGGCAACCACGCTGCCGGTGGGCCTGTCCGATGGCAGCCTGAAGATGAGCGCAGTCGATCACAAGGCGCAGGAAGATGCGCGCCGCCTGGTGTGGTCCGGCAGCACCGCCTCCAGCGTGTTGCTGGTGTCCGCCAAGCCGGTGGACGTCTCGCGTGAGAGCAACGGCGATGTGCAGTTGCAGCTGACCCTGCGCCGCGACAGCGCCGTGACCGCGTCGGTGTGGCTGGGCGTGGGCTGTGGCGACAAGTGCGGTGGTCGCGTGGATGTGCGCAAGACCCTGGCCGCGCTGCCGCAAGGCCAGTGGAAAGTCGTCGGCGTGCCGCTCAAGTGCTTTGCAGTGGCCGGTGCGGATGTGAGTAAGCTGACCCAGGTCGCCAGCATCGAAAGCGCCGCCGCGCTGGACCTGTCGGTGTCCAAGGTGGCGCTGGGCGCGCTCAACGAAGCCGAAGTTACCGTCGACTGCCCGGTCAAGTAAGCAGCATTCCCGCAGGCGTAGTCGCGCCTGCGGGGGATCGGATGAAACAGGCGCGTCGCCAGTGCTGGCGGCGCGGTATAGCGGCCACCCTGATCGGTGGTGTCATCAGCCGCCGCGGGACGCGCGCGTCGATCGGCCGGGATGGCCTGCAGCTGCGGTTCGCCGCGCTGCCGTGACGCACGCCGTGCGTTGCGGCGGCATTCTGCAGGCCTGTCTGGCGTTCGATGCACATCCCAGAGCCAGACAGGAGAGTGCAGTGGGTTTGGCGACGTTGGATATCGTGATCGTGCTGGTCTACCTGACCGGCATCTTCGTGCTTGCGCAGTGGGTCTCGCGCGAGAAGGCAGGCCACAGCAAGAGCGCCGAGGATTACTTCCTGGCCAGCAAGTCGCTGCCGTGGTGGGCGATCGGCGCCTCGCTGATTGCGGCGAACATTTCGGCCGAACAGATCATCGGCATGGCCGGTTCCGGCTATGCGATCGGCCTGGCGATCGCCTCCTACGAATGGATGGCGGCGCTGACGCTGCTGATCGTCGGCAAGTTCTTCCTGCCGATCTTCCTGCGCAATGGCATCTACACCATGCCGCAGTTTCTGGAGCAGCGTTACGGCAAGTGGATCCGCACGCTGATGGCGGTGTTCTGGCTGCTGCTGTACGTGTTCGTCAATCTCACCTCGATCCTGTGGCTGGGATCGATCGCGGTCAGCCAGGTCACCGGTATGGACCAGACCCTGGCGCTGGCACTGATCGGCGTGTTTGCGCTGGTCTACCAGCTCTACGGCGGGCTGAAGGCGGTGGCGCTGACCGACATCGTGCAGGTCACCCTGCTGGTGCTGGGCGGGCTGCTGGTGGCCGGGTTGACCCTGGCGCGGATCGGCGACGGTGCCGGCGTGCTGGCCGGCTTCCAGCACCTGTGGAGCGCGCACCCGGAGCACTTCCACATGATCCTGACCAAGGACAACCCGTTCTACAAGGATCTGCCGGGCCTGAGCGTGCTGCTTGGCGGGCTGTGGGTGATGAACATCAGTTACTGGGGTTTCAACCAGTACATCATCCAGCGCGCGCTGGCGGCCAAGAACATCGGCGAGGCGCAGAAGGGCATGGTGTTTGCCGCGTTCCTGAAGCTGCTGATGCCGTTGGTGATCGTGGTGCCGGGCATTGCCGCGGTGGTGCTGGCGCCGGATCTGGCCAAGCCCGATCAGGCCTACCCGACCATGATGCAGCTGTTGCCGACCGGCATCCTGGGCCTGGTGTTTGCCGCGTTGGTTGCGGCGATCGTGGCCTCGCTGGCCTCGAAGATCAATTCGGTGGCGACGATCTTCACCCTGGATTTCTACGCCAAGTTCCGCCCGCAGACCGGGCAGAAACAGCTGGTGCGCGTAGGCCGTATCGTGGCCGCGCTGTCGGTGCTGATCGGCATCCTCACCGCGCGGCCGTTGCTGGGCAACTTCGATCAGGGCTTCCAGTTCATCCAGGAATTTACCGGCTTCTTCACTCCCGGCGTGGTGGTGATCTTCATGCTCGGCCTGTTCTGGAAGCGCGCCAACGAAGCCGGCGCACTCACCGCGGCGATCGGCTCGGTGGTGCTGTCGTTCGCGCTCAAGTTCGCCTGGCCCGAACTGCCGTTCATGGACCGCATCGGCGTGGTGTTCGTGGCCGCGCTGGTGTTGGCGGTGGTGGTGTCGCTGCTGACGCCGGCCACCCAGGCACGCGATCTGATCCGTACCAACGACGTTGCCTACGGCACCACGCTGAGCTTCAAGATCGGCGCGGCGGGCGTGATCGCAATTCTGATCGTGCTGTACACCGTGTTCTGGTAAGCAGTTGATGTCTTGAAGCGCAGCGCGGCGCGGCACCTCGGTGTCGCGCCGCGCTGCGTTGACAGCCTGCCGTTTCGGCGGCGCGAGCCCTCGTCAAGCGCGTTTGGATGGCCCGCAGCAGCCACTGCGCCCGCGTGGCAGATGCCACTCAAGTACCGCCTGCGCCGCCGAGTGGTGGACGCGGTTGGTGTGCTGGCTGCGCTTAGACGCGTGCCGCGGCCAAGCTGGCGGCAAGCAGGTTGACCGGCGCGGCATGTTGCTCGTGCCACGGCGTTTCCAGCCAGGTTTCCAGCGCGGCGGCCGGCATCGGTTTGGCGATCCAGTAGCCCTGGCCTTCGTCGCAGCCCCAGGCGCGCAATTGCGCGTACGCTTCCGCCGATTCGATGCCTTCGGCCACCACGCGCTGGCCCAGACTGTGGCCAAGCTGGATCATCGCCGGCACCAGGGTGCGGTCGGTGCGGCTGTCCGGCAGCGAACGGATGAAGGATTGATCGATCTTCAACGAACTGGCCGGCAGCTGCTTGAGATAGCTGAAATTGCTGTAGCCGGTGCCGAAGTCGTCGATGGCGATATGCACGCCCAGCGCTGCAATGGCGGCCAGTTGTTCGGCCAGGTGGTCGGGGTGGCGAATCATCGCGCTTTCGGTGAATTCGATTTCCAGCCGGCGCGGGTCCAGCTTGTGACGATCCAGGCCGCGCCGCAGCAGGCCGGCAAAGCCGGGGCGATCCAGATCGGCGGCCGACACGTTCAGGGCCAGGTTGAAGTCCAGGCCTTGCTGCTGCCAGCGCGCTGCCTGCGCGATGGCGTTGTCGATGACCCAGGCGG
Source organism: Xanthomonas sp. NCPPB 1062 (assembly GCF_041481705.2). Classification (NCBI taxonomy): domain Bacteria; kingdom Pseudomonadati; phylum Pseudomonadota; class Gammaproteobacteria; order Lysobacterales; family Lysobacteraceae; genus Xanthomonas; species Xanthomonas sp. NCPPB 1062. The sequence goes on from NZ_CM192987.1 coordinate 2,041,869, forward strand.
TAATGCGGTTGATCAGCGCGGTTTTCTCGGCCATCGGAATGAAATCCGACGGCACCACCGGGCCGATCATCGGGTGCTGCCAGCGCAGCAAGGCTTCCACGCCGACGCAGCGGTGGTCGTGCAGATCCACGCGCGGTTGAAAATGCAGGCGCAGCTGGCTGGCGCTGTCCAGGGCCGCGGGCAGGGCGGCGAGCAGGCGGAAGGTATTGCGCTGGGCAACATCGTGCTTGCGTTCGTACAGGCTCCACGGCAGGCAGCGCTCGCGCGCAATATCCACCGAGGTGGTCAGCGAGCGGATGGTATCGGCGGCGCCGTAGCTGGACTGCAGCGAGACCGCGCCGATCGAAGCCACCGCGGTGTGCGGGATGCCCTGATGTTCCAAGGGCTCGGTGAACGCCTTGGCGACCTTGGTGCATAGCGTGGCCAGACGCTGGCCTTCCGCCTGCGCCAGGAAGCCGAAGGTCGTCGGGTCCAACCGATACAACAGGGTGCCGCCGGGCAGATAGGCGGCAAGGCGACGCTGTGCCAGGGCGACGTAGCCGTCTGCGTATTCCCAGCCCAGCGCCTTAACCATATCGCGGAAATAATCGCTGCCGCAGACATCGATGGCCACCGCCGTGGTGGCCGGTGCAGTGTCGCGTTGCGACAGCCAGGTATCCAGGTCTTCGCTAAAGCGCGCGCGGTTGGGCAGCCCGGTCGGACCATCGCGGTAGGTGGTACTGCGCAGGTTTTCCACGCGCAGCACGGCCAGGTCGCGCAGGCCTTCCAGTTGCGTGATTGCCGCTGCATCTAGTTCCTCGCGCGGGCTGGTGCCGATCACGCACAAGGTGCCGATGCTATGCCCATCGCGCAGCTTCAGCGGTGCGCCGGCATAGAAGCGAATGAACGGCGGCCCTAGCACCAGCGGGTTGTCGCAAAAGCGCGGATCCAGCCGCGCATCCGGCACCACCATCACTTCGTCCGAGCGGATCGCATGCGCGCAAAATGCCTGACTCCGCGGCGTTTCGCGCGCTTCCAGGCCAATGCGTGCCTTGAACCACTGGCGGTGCTCGTCCACCAGCGATACCAACGCAATTTCCGCGTCCAGGCTGCGCGCGGCCATGGCGGCCACGGTGTCGAACACCGGGTCTGGCGGCGAATCCAGCAGGCACAGGCCGCGCAGCACTTCGAGCCGGGTGGACTCGTCGAGCGTGGGCGGAAGAAGAGACGCGACAGAGGCAGGCAGGGAAGGCATGCGCTCGTATCGGCCTGAAGCGTGATCCCTTGATTGGCGTTGATTGGCGCCGTTCAGTTGCAGCACGCGGCCCAGGCCGCGTTGGGACGCTTGAACAGTGCCGTGTCCGCGCCAGACGCGCGTCGCACGCGATTCCAAGGCCAGCTGCGCGGCGCTGTCGCAGGCCGTGCGCCGTCTGCCGGGGCTGGAATGCGTGCCAACACCCACGCGCAAGGCGCATGTGTGGTCCGGTGGCAGCGCCTAAATATCCCGCGCGCGCTGCCGATCACCTTTTGACCGCAGCGGTGCCGACGCAACGCAACCATCTGCATCGCGCATGCAACCAATGCTCTTTCGCCGATGTCTGCTTTTGTGATGTGCATTCGCCTTATGCGTGTCACGAATTGACACAGTCTTCACTCGCGCTGTGAGTTTCGCCATCGCGGCTCTTGTCATTTCTATTTTGGAATCATCGTGAATTCATTGCTGTCTTTTGCACAACGCACGCTCCTCGTCGTCGCCGGTCTGGCGCTGTCGTCTGCCGCCCATGCAGGGCTTACGGTGTCCGGTACGCAGTTGCGCGAGTCCAATGGCAACGCATTGGTGCTGCGCGGCGTCAACCTTCCGCATGCCTGGTATGCGGGCCGCACCGATGCGGCTTTGGCAGCCATCGCGGCCACCGGCGCCAACAGCGTGCGCGTCGTGCTCAGTTCCGGCTACCGCTGGACGCGCACACCGGAGGCCGATGTGGTCCGCATCATCGCGCGCTGCAAGAGCCTGGGCTTGATCGCCGTGCTGGAGGTCCACGACACCACCGGCTACGGCGAAGACACCGCCGCTGCGAATCTGGTCAATGCGACCAATTACTGGGTCGGCATCCGCAAGGCGCTGATCGGCAACGAAGACCATGTGGTCATCAATATCGCCAACGAACCGTTCGGCAACAGCCTGACTGCCAGCGAATGGGTCAACGGCCATGCCACCGCCATCGCCACCTTGCGCAAGAATGGATTGACCCACGCCTTGATGGTGGATGCGCCCAACTGGGGCCAGGACTGGCAGTTCTACATGCGCGACAACGCCGCTGTGCTGCTGGCCCGCGACAGCCGCCGCAACCTGATGTTCAGCGTGCACATGTACGAAGTGTTCGGCAGCGATGCCACGATCAACAATTACTTGCGTGCCTTCAACGATAAAAAGCTGGCGCTGGTGATCGGCGAATTCGGTGGCGACCATCGCGGTGCACATGTGGACGAAGCGGCGATCATGCGCCGCGCGCGCGACTACAACGTTGGCTACATGGGCTGGTCATGGTCGGGCAACGACAGCAGCACGAAGTCGCTGGATATCGCGATCGGCTGGAATGCGGCACAACTGAGCACCTGGGGGCGCAACTTGATCCTGGGCGCCGACGGCATCACAGCAACCTCGCGTCGGGCAAGCGTGTTCGGCCCGTTGTGAGATGAAGTCCTGCAGTCGGCCGCGGTAGTTTTTCGGCACGCACAAGGGCACTGCAACGCGGTCTGCGCGCCGCTACAGGGCCGGCGCACGGGCGCGGAACGCGCTTGCAGGTGCGTCCTTGTCAGCCTCCCCACCCAGCGTCCATGCCGCGTGGGGTTCGGCGACAGGGCGGAACGGCTAGCGTAACGGCCCGGGGCTCGGGCGCTTGGTCAGCTTGCGCTGCAGCGATCGGCGATGCATGCCGAGCAGCCGCGCGGCCGCCGACACGTTGCCGCCGGTTTCGTGCAGCGCCTGCTGGATGTGCTCCCACTGCAAGCGGCTGAGCGGCGTCATCATTTCCTGCGCGCTTTCTTCTTCGTCCGGCTCTGGCAACTCGTCATCCTCTTCGCCCAGCGCGCGCATGATGGTGGGAATATTGGCCGGCTTGGGCAGGTAGTCATCGGCGCCGAGTTTGATCGCCTCCACCGCCGTGGCGATGCTGGCGTACCCTGTGACCAGCAGGATGCGCATGTCGGTGCGGATCTCGCGCAGCGGCTGGATCAGGCTCAAGCCGGAATCGTGGCCGAGCTTGAGATCGATCAATGCAAAATCCGGCATCGCGCTGCGTGCCGTGGACAACGCACTGGCCGCATCGGTGGCGGTAAGCGTTTCTACGCCGCGGCGTGCAAGGCTGCGTTGCAGCGTGCGCAGGTACAAGGTGTCGTCGTCGACCAGCAGACCGGTACGGATCGGGGGACTTGTCATGCGAGTGCCTCGTGGTCGGAGAGGGGCAGACGGAAACCGACGCGCGCGCCGCTGCCTTCGGCGGGCAGCATCCACAACTCGCCCTGCAGGCGTTCGACAGTGGCATGCGAGAGCGCCAGTCCCACGCCCATGCCGTCGTGCTTGCCGCTATTGAACAGCGTCCCAGGCAGCATCGCTTGCGCGGTGTCGAAGCCGGGTCCGTAGTCGCGTACTTCGCCGCTGAGATGGTCGTGTTCCACCCGCAGCGTCAGATCGATCTGCGGGCGCCCGACACGTTCGCCGGCATCGGCGGCGTTGTTGAGCAACACCATCAGCAGGTGGCTGACGCCGGGCTGCAGCATCAGGCGCATGGGCGCGTCCTCGTTGCGGCGCAGTTCGATGGTGGGGCGCACCAGGCGCCATTGTTCCAGCACCTCTTTCACGGCCACCTCGCGGCTCAGATGGCCGTTGTCGGCAGGTGCCGCCAAGGCCAGGACGCGTTCGTGGCACTGCACCAGCAGCTCGCGCAAGGTGTCCAGGTCTTCGCGCAATTCGCCTTGCTCGCACTGGTCGGCGATGTCGTCCACCAGCAGGGTCATGGTGGCCAGCGGCGTGTTCAATTCGTGCGCCACCGACGCCGCGTGCGTGGCCAGCGCCACGATGCCTTCGTTGCGCGCAAAGCGCTCACGCAAAGTGGAGATCTCGCGTTCGCGCTCGCGCATCGAAAAAGCCAGCCGTGTCGCGAACGCCAGCACCACCACGGTGGACAGCAGGAAGTTGGCCGCCATGCCCCACATGTGCAGGCTGAGCGGGTCGAAGCCACCGTAGGGCAGCGGCAGCCCGAACGCTGCGCTGATCACATAGCCGGCCACGCACGATGCCGCCACCGCCATCGCCCAGCTCAGCGGCAGCGCCAACGCGGCCAGCGCAATCAGCACCAGGAACAACGAACCGAACGGGTTGGCGATGCCGCCGCTCCAGCCCACCATCCAGGTCAGGACCGTCACGTCGACCAGGATGTGGCCGAACTCGGTGGCCGGGCTCACCGCGCCGCGGTGCGCCACCCGCAGCTGCGCATACAGGTTGAAGACCGCCAACGCGGCTACGCCGGCCCACAGGGGTTGCTGCGGCAGGTTCAGGCCCATCAGCCCGGTGGCGACCAGAATGGTGGCGGCCTGGCCGGCGGTGGCCAGCCAGCGCAGGCTGCAGAGGGTCCGCAGGAAGGAAGCGTCGGAGCTGTTCATCACGGCAATGCTATGCGCTTGGGAAGATGGTGGCCTGCGACAAACCGTCGCATCGGCCTGGAGCGTGTGATGCACGTTGAGATGAGATGCGTTGGCCGCCCGCTGCGTGCCGCTGGCGGCCAAGCCTCCGGGAAGCGTCCTGTGGCGCGCCGATACCGCGTTGCGCGCCTTGCCCAGGCGGCCATCCTGGGCCGCAGCGCACGCCCTGTCTCGACGCGCCACCGGACGCTTCGCACTCACCTCAACGTACATCACACGCTCTAGAGATCGGTGCGCCTCTCGCTTCAGCTGTGAGCGCACGGCGGACAGGCTAAAATAGCGCGATGCATGACGCCGTGACCCGCCCAACCCCTCCCGCCGACGCCACCGCCTGGCCGCGTCGCATCACCCAGGCCGTCAAGATCGGCAGCGTGACCGTGGGCGGGGGCCATCCGGTCGTCGTCCAGTCGATGACCAACACCGACACCGCCGACATCGCCGGCAGCGTCAAGCAGGTCGCCGATCTGTGGCGCGCCGGCTCGGAAATGGTGCGCCTGACCGTCAACAATGCCGAGTCCGCTGCCGCCATTCCGCGCATCGTCGACAAGCTGCGCATGATGGGCATCGAAGTGCCCTTGATCGGCGACTTCCATTACAACGGCCATCAACTGCTCGCTGCCGAGCCGGCCTGTGCCGAGGCGCTGGCCAAGTACCGCATCAATCCGGGCAATGTCGGGTTCGGCAAGAAGAAGGATCTGCAGTTCGGTCAGTTGATCGAGTTCGCCATCAAGTACGGCAAGCCGGTGCGCATTGGTGCCAACTGGGGCTCGCTGGACCAGTCGCTGACAGCGCAGCTGATGGACGAAAATTCGCAACGCGACACCCCGTGGGACGCCGGCCGGGTGCTGCGCGAGGCGCTGATCCGCTCGGCGGTGGATTCGGCCGAGCGTGCGGTGGAGCTGGGCCTGCCGCGCGAGCGCATCATCCTGTCGGCCAAGGTGTCCGGCGTGCAGGAGCTGATCGCGGTGTACCGCGACATGGCCAGCCGCTGCGATTTCGCGCTGCATCTTGGCCTGACCGAGGCCGGTATCGGCAGCAAGGGCATCGTGGCCTCGGCGGCGGCACTGAGCGTGCTGCTGCAGGAAGGCATCGGGGACACCATCCGCATCTCGCTGACGCCCGAGCCTGGCCAGTCGCGCACCCAGGAAGTGATCGTCGCGCAGGAACTGCTGCAGACCACCGGCCAGCGTGCGTTTACCCCGATGGTTACCGCCTGCCCGGGTTGCGGCCGCACCACCTCCGAGTTCTTCCAGGAGCTGGCCGGCGTGGTGCAGAACCATGTGCGCGCCAAGATGCCGGAATGGAAGATCACCAACCCCGGCGCCGAAAACATGACCCTGGCGGTGATGGGCTGCGTGGTCAACGGGCCGGGCGAATCGCGCCACGCCAATATCGGGATTTCGCTGCCGGGTACGGGCGAGGCACCATCGGCACCGGTGTTCATCGATGGCGAAAAGAGCGTCACCTTGCGCGGCGAAAACATCGCCTACGAATTCATTGAATTGATCGATCAATACGTCGAACGTACCTATGTCCGCCGCGCCGGCTGAATCGCCGGCCGGGTTCAAGGGATGGTTGCGTAGCAATGCGTGGCGCATGGCGTTGCTGTTTGCCGGGGTGCTGCTGCCGCTCGGGCTGTTCGTGGACCTGGCCGATGAAGTCCACGCGCTGGAAAATGTCTACTTCGACGAGCCGCTGCTGTGGAGCATGCGCAGCATCGCCACGCCCGGCCTGGATGCGTTCTTTGGTGCGATCTCCAAGGCGGGCTACCAGTACGGCGTGATTCCGGCCGATATCGCCATCGTGCTGGTGTTGCTGGTCTTGCAGCGTTGGCGCGAGGGCACGTTTGCCGCGCTGGGATTCAGCGGCTCGGCGCTGTTGAACATGGGCGCCAAGCAGTTTTTCCAGCGCGACCGCCCCAGCTTGTGGGAATCGATCGCGCCGGAGAGCACGTTCAGTTTTCCCAGCGGCCACGCGATGGGCTCGATGACATTGGCAGCGGTGGTCATCGCGCTGGCCTGGAACACGCGCTGGCGCTGGCCGGTGACCATTGTCGCCAGCGTGTTCGCGCTGCTGGTGGGCATCTCGCGCATCTACCTGGGCGTGCATTACCCGTCCGACATCCTGGGCGGCTGGTCGGCCGCGCTGGTATGGGTGGTCGGGCTGTATCTGGTGATGTTCCGCGGCGCGCGGCGGCCGCATTGGCGCACGCCGGCTGGAGCGGTGGCGGAGCAGCCCGGGCGCGTGCCGTTTGCCGATTAACCGCGGCCGATCCGCTCCCGTTGCGATAACCGGGCGCCAACCATGGCGCCGATGGAAGCCAGCAAGATGACGTAGTACGCCGGCCCCATCGGGTGCTGCTTGAGCAGCATCACCACCAGCAGCGGAGTCAGGCCGCCGAATACGGCATAGCCCAGGTTGTAGGCGAACGACACGCCGGACAGCCGAACCACCGGTGGAAACGCCTCGACCATCACGCGCGGAATTGCACCCAGCACGCCCAGCGCAGCGCCGAGCAGGGCATAGAGCGGAAACAGCAGGCGCGGGTCGCCCGCAAAGCGGTAGAACAGCCATGCGCTGATACCCAGAAGCACGCTGCCGGCCAGCAGCACACGCCCGTTGCCCCAACGGTCCGAGAGTGCCCCGGCCACCACCGAGCCGATCGCCTGCAGCAGCACTGCCAGAAGATTGGCCTGCAATGCCACCGGTGCCGGATAGCCGTACGCACTCTGCAGCAGCGTGGGTGTCATCAGCGACACCACCAGCACTGCAGCGGCGATCACCCAGGTCAGCCAGAGCGACATTGCCAGACTGCGCGGGTGATCGCGCAGCACCACCTTCAGTGGCGTCTCGCGCGCCAACGCGCGCATGGCGACCAGTTCGGCGAACACCGGCGTTTCATGCAGCCATCGCCGCAGGTACACCGACAGCAGGCCGAAGATGCCGCCGGCCAAAAACGGCAGGCGCCAGGCGTACTCGGCGATTTCCTCCGGAGAAAACGCACGATTCAGTGCGCCGGCACTCAGCGAACCAAGCAGCACGCCGGCAGCCAGGCCAGCGGTCAAGGTGCCGCAGGCCAGCCCTGTGCGCCGCGCGGGGACGTGCTCTGCCACGAACACCCACGCACTGGGCACTTCGCCACCGATGGCTGCGCCCTGCAGCAGGCGCATCGTCAACAGCAGCAGCGGCGCGGCCAGGCCGATCTGCGCGTAGGTCGGCAGCACGCCGATGGCCAGTGTGGGCAGCGCCATCAATCCGATGCTCAGCGCGAACATGCGCTTGCGACCAAGCAGATCGCCAAAATGCGCCATCACAATGCCGCCCAACGGCCGGATCAGGTAGCCGGCCGCAAAGATGCCGAATGTCTGCAGTTGCCGCGTCCACTCCGGAATGCCGGGCGGAAAGAACAGTCGCCCAGCACCTTCGCGAAAAAAATGAAGATGATGAAGTCGTAGAACTCCAGCGCGCCGCCCAGCGCGGACAAGCCCAGGGTTCTGTAATCGCTGCGGGTGAGCTGCGTCGGTGGGGCATGGGTGGTCATGCAGTCGCATCCTGTCGCGGGTGGCGCGCATTGCCATTGAAGCCTGCTGATGCGCCGAGCAGGCAATGCTAGCTGCCGGGCGGGGCCGTCGCTACGCCGTTTCGCCAATCAATTGCCGATGGCACCCATCAGGCCTGGCGCAAACACGCCTGCGGGCTTCGGTTACCGCGCGCGTTCGGGCGTTCGCTGCGCATCAGCCGGATACGCTCGCGAGCGCCGCTGCCTCGGCGTGCAGTGCGGTGGTGTCGAACAACGGCAACTGTGCATCGGTGCTGTCCACCAGCAGCGAAATCTCGGTGCAGCCCAGGATGATCGCCTGCGCACCGTGCTGGCCGAGCTCGCCCATGACTTTGCAGAAGTATTCGCGCGATTCGGGCTTGATCACACCCTGGCAGAGTTCGTCGTAGATCACGCGATGCAGTTGTGCGCGTGCCTCCGCCGGCGGCACCAGCACGTCCAGGCCGCGTGCCTGCAGGCGCTGGCGATAGAACGGCTGCTCCATGGTGAAGCGCGTGCCGAGCAATCCGACCCGGCTGATGTCAGCTGCGACCAGCGCGTCGGCGGTGGCATCGGCGATATGCAGCAGCAGCAGTGGCGTCGCGGCGGTAATCGCGTCGGCAACGCAGTGCATGGTGTTGGTGCACAGCACGATGAAGTCGGCGCCTGCTGCCTGCAACGCACGCGCGGCTGCTGCCATCGCCTGGCCAGCGCCATCCCAATCGCCGGTATGCTGCAGCCGCTCGATCTCGTGGAAATTGACGCTATACAGCAGCAGCTTCGCCGAATGCAGGCCGCCGCATGCATGGCGGACGCGCTGATTGATGATGCGGTAGTAGGGCAGCGTGGATTCCCAGCTCATTCCACCGATCAAACCGATTGTCTTGCTTGGAACCGGCATGCGAACTCCATGATACGACAGCGGATGAGGTTGCCAGAGCTACGCCACGCAGCGTGCGCTGCGCTTGGGACTGGAGTGTATGTCGGCGTCCGGACCAGATGTATTCGCGATCATGCCCAGGCAGGTCGGGATGCCGGGTTCACTCGCCCGGCTTGGCGCCTTCCACTGGTGCATGCGTAGCGGCGCGACGCGCCAGCACCGTTTCGCGATGGGCGATATAGACGTTGGCGCCGATGATGATGGCCGCACCGATCACGGTGTGGCGTTCGATCGCCTCGCCGAACAGCCACCAACCCAGCAACGCCACCAACGGCAGCTGCATGAAACTGATCGGCTGCAACGCAGAGACTTCGCCCAGCTTGAGTGCGCGCGTCCAGAACAACTGCCCGGCGGTGCCGAAGATGCCGGTGGCCACCAGCCATACCCAGCCGATGCCCTGCGGCCAGTTCCATTGGAACAGCGCCGGAATCAGCGACATCGGCACCCAGAACACGTAGGTGTAGAAGACCACCGTGTCGGAGTCGTCGCTGCGCGAGAGCTGTTTGATCTGGATCGCGACGATGGCGCTGATGACCGCAGCCAACAGCGCAATCAGCAAGCCGGGCGTGAACGTGGACGAGCCGGGTCGCAGGATCACCAGGACGCCGATAAAACCCGCCGCCACCGCCAGCCAGCGCCGCAGCCGGACCTGCTCATGCAGCCACACCACGGCCAGCACGGTGACGAATAAGGGCGTGGAGTAGGAGAGCGAGATGGCCTGCGACAGGGGCAGATGGCCGATCGCCCAAAACCCGCACAGCATCGAGGCCAGGCCGATCAAGGTGCGGGCGAAATACTGCGGCAATTGTCGCGTGCGCGGCAGCGGCTTGCCCGGCCGCACGATCAACGGCAACAACGCCAGCAACCCGAACGCATTGCGAAAAAATGCGATCTCGGTCGTCGCAATCGTGCTTGAGGCCAGGCGGATGGTGATTGCCATCAACCCGAAGGCGAAGGTACTGGTGAGCATCCACAGCGCGGCTCGCCGCGATACCTGCGCTGGGGTCACCAATGCGCCCCGATGATGCGCGGTTCCGGTTCCAGGATCACCGAATAGCGCTCGCGCACCGACTCGGCAATGCGCCGCGCGAAATCCAGCAACTGCGCGCCCGTGGCGGTGCCGTAATTGACCAGCACCAGCGCATGCTCGGGCGACACGCCGGCATCGCCCTCGCGCCTGCCTTTCCAGCCGCATTGCTCGATCAGCCAGGCGGCCGACAATTTGCCCTGGCCGGCCTGCTCGCCCGGATACACCGGCATGTCGGCAAAGTTGGCCTGCAAGGCGGCAATCTGTTCGCTCGGCAGCAATGGGTTCTTGAAGAAGCTGCCCGCATTGCCCAGCACATCCGGGTCCGGCAACTTGCGGCGCCGGATGTTGATCACCGCCTGCGCCACATCGGCCGCGCCCGCCAGTTCGGCGCCCATGCGCGCCAGTTCCTCGCGAATGCCGGCGTAGTCCAGTCGCAGTTCGTGCAGCAGCGGTAGATTGAATTCCACCGCCACGATCAGATAACGCTCGGGCTGCTGCTTGAACACGCTGTCGCGGTAGCCGAACGCGCAGTCGGCCGCATCCAGCCGCACGAACTGCTGGCTATGCCGGTCGAAGGCTTCCACCACGTGGATGAAGTCGCCCACCTGCGCGCCGTACGCGCCGATGTTCTGGATCGGGCAGGCGCCCACGGTGCCCGGAATCAGTGCCAGATTTTCCAGCCCCGACAAGCCCTGCTGCAGCGAGTACAGCACCAGCGCATGCCAGTTCACGCCGGCGCCGGCCCGCACGATGGCGTGGTCGGCACGGTGCGCGATGATGGAAGTCTGGCGGTTGTCGAAGCACAGCACGCAGCCGGGCGGATCGCCGGCCAGCAAGACATTGCTGCCGCTGCCCAGCACCAGCAACGGTTGTCCGGCGATCTCGGGCGCGGCCAATGCCTGCGGCAATGCCTCGGGCGCGTGGACGTTGAGCAACCAGCGCGCGGTGGCCTCCACATGGAAGGTGTTGAGCGCGCGCAGCGGCGCCTGTTCGCTCAGCTGCCAGTCTGTGTGCACTGCATCGCTCATAACGGCGACACCGCACCGCCGCTGGGTGCTTCGCGACGGCGTCGGATGGCGTTGACGCATTCGCCGATGAGCTGCGGGCCGCGGTACACCAACCCGCTGTAGCACTGCACCAGGCTCGCACCGGCTGCCATCTTGGCCACCGCATCGGCGCCGGAGTTGATGCCGCCTACGCCAATCAACGGAATCGATTCGGGCAGGCGCGCGCGCAGGCGCCGCAGCACCAACGTGGATTGCCCCAGCAGCGGCGCGCCGGACAGACCGCCGGCTTCGGCAGCCAGCGGGTGATTGGCCACCAGCGTGCGCGTCACCGTGGTGTTGGTGGCGATCACGCCATCCACTGCCAGGTCGGCCAGCACGCGTGCGGCGGCATCGATGTCGCGGTCGTTGAGGTCCGGCGCCACCTTGACCAGCATCGGCACCCGTTTGCCGTGTTGCGCGCTCAGCGCTTCCTGGGTTTCGCGCAAGTCGGAAATCAGACGGCGCAGCGATTGCTCTTCCTGCAACTCGCGCAAGCCCGCAGTATTGGGCGAGGAGATGTTGACCGTGATGTAGTCGGCCAGCGGATACACGCGCTCCATGCAGTAACGGTAGTCACTGGTGGCCTCCTCGTTGGGCGTGTCCTTGTTCTTGCCGATGTTGATGCCGAGCAGGCCTCCCGTGCGGCGTGCGCGCTGCACGTTGGCCACCAGCGCATCCACGCCCAGATTGTTGAAGCCCATGCGGTTGATCACCGCCTGGTATTCCGGCAATCGGAACATGCGTGGCTTCGGGTTGCCCTCCTGCGCGCGCGGCGTCACCGTGCCGATCTCGACAAAGCCGAAGCCCAGCGCAAACAACGCATCGATGTGCTCGCCGTTCTTGTCCAGCCCGGCACCCAGCCCGACCGGGTTGGGGAACATCAGGCCGAAGGCCGGAGTAGGCAGCGGCACCGGGCGCCTGGCCAGCAATGCCGTGGTGCCGGTGCGGTAGGCGGTGTCGATGGAGCGCAACGCCAGCGCGTGGGCGCGCTCGGCATCCAGGGAAAACAGGAAGGGGCGGGCAAGCGAATACATGCGGGTCAGTTCAATCTCCCGGCGAACACGCGGGTTTGGTATTGGAAGTCGATCAGCCCATCGTGCGCATATGCATCGAACAACGTGCGGAGTGCGGCGAGCATCGGGGCATGACGTGGGTCGTGCGCAAGCGGGGCGTACGAGGACGATAGCAGGCGGCCGCGCAAGCTCTCGAAGTCCAGCCGCTGCACGTTCGGAAAGCGCGCCATCGCGCAGAAGCCATCGCCGAACCACGCCTGCATAGTGGCATCGTCTTGATACCGCTCGGCCACTGCGGAATAGTCGGTGCCGTAATCCAGCAGCAACTGCTCGTAGCCGCGCAGGAACGCGGTGCTGTCCAGTTCGCGCGAATTCCAGTACACCACCGCCAGCCCGCCGGGCTGCAGGATGCGCGCCCATTCGGCGTGCACGGCCTGCATGTCGAACCAGTGGAAGGCCTGCGCCGCAGACACCAGGCCCACGCTGGCATCGGCCAGCCCGGTGGCTTCGGCGGTGCCGTCGATCGCCTGAAACTTGGGAAATTCCGCCAACCACTGCAGCGCCGCGTCACGCATGGCCTGGTTGGGCTCCACCGCCGTCACCGCATGCCCGGCTTCCAGAAACAGGCGGCTGGAAATGCCGGTGCCGGCGCCGATGTCGGCCACTGCCGTTGCGGGCGTCACGCCCAGTTCGTCATGCAGCCAACGCAGCAGCTGCGGCGGGTAACTGGGCCGGTAGCGCACATAGGCCGCTACGCGGTCGTTGAAGCGCTGGGCGGAGGAGGGCGTGGCCATGCTCAACTGTTGGCGGCCGCAAGCCAGGCCATGCCGCCAAAGAACAGCAGGAAAAACGCGATTCCCACCACCCAGAGCGCCACCGCCAGCCAGCCCATGATGAGGCCGCCGATGGCCAGGCCGTCGCCGTCCAGACCCTGGGGATTGCGGCGGATTTCCGCGCGGGCCAGATGCCCGGTAATGATGGCGCAGATGCTGCCCAGGAACGGGATCAGCGTCCAGCCGAGAATGCCCGCAACCAGGCTGACGATCGCCATGGCGCTGGTCTGTCGAACGACAACGTTCATCATGAACTCCTTGAAAGGCGGGCAGCCGAAGGCTGGCGTCGCATGATTATCCCAGAGCCGCCGGGCAAAAGGCGTGCCGTTTGCGGCCAAACGTCGTTGCGGGGCTGGTTTTGCGGGCGGGAGCGGCTGAAATGGCTGCTCGTGCGGGTAGGGCGTGGTCATGCCCGTCGAGACGCGTCCTGCCGGACGCTGGCTGTCGGTGGTGCCGAACGGGCGCCATGTGGCCCGGCGGGTTCAAGCCGGGCCGGTGCCACGGGGCGCCTGCGTTGTATCGCCGGCGGACGCTGCGCCCCGTGCAGAGGTGGCGTACGTTGCACAGAGCCGGATCGGCGAACGTCGGCTGCCGCCGCCGGCGCTTCCTGGCTGCCACTGCCGCTGCGATGGCGAGAACCACCGGATTGTGTGCGTCGGCTACGCAGCGCGGGCCGCTGCAACAGGCTCGTTGCGACCATGCGGCGCGCCGAGCATATGCCCGGCGCGCCATGCAATCTCGATCAAAGATCGAACTTGATGCCCTGCGCCAGGGGCAGCGAATCGGAGTAGTTGATGGTGTTGGTCTGACGACGCATATACACCTTCCACGCATCCGAGCCAGACTCGCGCCCGCCGCCGGTTTCCTTCTCGCCGCCGAACGCGCCACCGATCTCCGCACCCGAGGTGCCGATGTTGACGTTGGCGATACCGCAGTCGCTGCCTGCCGCCGACAGGAACTTCTCGGCGGCCTTGAGGTTCTGGGTGAAGATCGACGACGACAGGCCCTGCGGCACGCCGTTCTGCAGCTCGATCGCCTCATCCAGCGTGCTGTACTTCATCACGTACAGGATCGGCGCGAAGGTCTCGTGCTGCACCACTGCGTCGCTGTTCTGCAGCCCCGTGACAATGGCCGGCAGCACGAAGTTGCCCGGGCGATCGATCGCCGTGCCGCCCACTTCGACGGTGCCGCCGGCCGCCTTGGCCTTGGCGATCGAGTCCAGGAACTGCGCAACGGCGCCCTGGCTGTTGAGCGGGCCCATCAGGTTTGCCGGGTCGGTGGGGTCGCCGATCTTGCTGTCGAGCTGCTTGTACGCCTTGACCAGCGTCGCCAGCACGGTGTCATAGATGGAGGCGTGCACGATCAGGCGGCGCGTGGTGGTGCAGCGCTGCCCGGCAGTGCCGACGGCACCGAACACGATGCCCGGGATGGCCAGCTTCAGATCGGCGGTTTCGTCCAGGATGATGGCGTTGTTGCCGCCCAATTCCAGCAGGCAGCGGCCCAGGCGACGGGCGACTTTCTCTGCCACCACGCGGCCAATCTGGGTCGAACCGGTGAAGCTGATCAGCGGCACGCGGGTGTCTTCGACCAGCTTTTCCGACAGCGCCGTGCCGGCATCGTTGATCAGGAAGAAGATGTCCGGGAAGCCGGCGTCCTTCAGTGCCGCGTTGCAGATCTTCATCGTCGCGATCGCGGTCAGCGGCGTCTTGTTGGACGGCTTCCAGATGCAGATATCGCCGCAAATCGCCGCCAGAAACGCATTCCAGGCCCACACCGCCACCGGGAAGTTGAACGCGCTGATGATGCCCACCAGCCCCAGCGGCTGGTACTGCTCGTACATGCGGTGGCCGGGGCGCTCCGAATGCATGGTGTAGCCGTAGAGCATGCGGCTTTGGCCCACGGCAAAGTCGGCGATGTCGATCATCTCCTGCACTTCGCCGTCGCCTTCTGGCTTGCTCTTGCCCATTTCCAGCGCCACCAGCGAACCGAGCGCATCCTTGTGCGCACGCAGCGCCTCGCCGCACAGGCGCACGGCCTCACCGCGACGCGGCGCCGGCGTGGTACGCCACACCTTGAAGGCTGCCTGCGCGCGCCGGACGATCAACTCATAATCTTCCGGCGTGGTGGCCTGCACCTCGGCGATCACCGCATTGGTGGTCGGATTGAGCGGCTGCAGCACCCCGGCGCCGGCGGCCTGCGACCAGGTCGCCTCGCCAAGATAGGTGCCGGAATTGGACGCAGCGAGGTCGAGCGCCTTGAGCAGGTCAGCGGACATGGGATCTCCTGGAAACAGTGGCGGTCACGGTGGCCGAGCCATCCGCAACACGGTAGCCGGCGATTTTAGCAGGCTCCGCCGGCCACCTACCGGCTTGGCAATCGCAACGATCGTGCGACAATGCCGCCCTTGGCCCCGTAGCTCAGCTGGATAGAGCGTCCCCCTCCTAAGGGGAAGGTCGCCCGTTCGAATCGGGCCGGGGTCACCAGCAATCGATGGCTGATGCGCAAGATGGGAGCACATTCGTAGGAGTGGTCGGCTGGCATCGAGCAAGTCAACTCTCGCCTCGCCCAGGTGGGCCACGGTATCCGGCAAGGTGCTGCTCTGGTCGAGGGCGCCGCCGCTGCCGCGCTTGCTCGCTCGCTCGAAGTTGATAGGCCATGCCGCCATGCACTAATGGCAATACCGAGCCCGACGTCGCAGCCGTTGGCATGATCGAACGGTCCAGTGCCGCAGCCTGATTTACCGCGCGGGCATTAACGCATGCGGCAGTCAATACCACCCAAGATAGAGCGTCGTCACGCCCCAGGTATCGACGAGTCCGTGCGCCAGGATGAGCGCCAACAGATTGCGGTTTGAGCGCAGATACGCATAGCCGAATGCTGCGCCGACGATACCCGTCAGCGCGATTCCCGAGATGCCTTGGCTCGCATGCATGGCGCCAAACACGACACCGCCAGCAATGGCTGCGGTGAGGCGACCTAGACTGCTGCGCTTGAACAAGGCTTCCAGTTGATGCATCAAAAATGCCCGAAACACCAACTCCTCACCGATGGCTGCGCTGATCCATGCAGAGCCGATTAGCTGCAGTGCAGCCGGTGCGTTATGACGAAGCGCGCCATAGGCGCTGTAGTCGGTCTTCGTGTCTGTCAGATAGTCGATGAGCGGCTGAAAGATTGGCGTGATGAGAGCGGTGACCAGCAGCACCAGGATAGCTGTCCACCCAACTGTTGGACCAAACCGTTTCCAGCTCAGGCCGCAGGCCCAACGGCTGCGGGTCTCTTGCCACACAAGTGCGGCCCCCATCAGGCCAACCGCTGGCATGCGCCAAGGAAAGGGCATCCAAGGGAAGTAGGCGAGCGCCATCACCACGCAGATCATCGCCAGCCTGGCGAGTGGATGGCTTAGAACGGACGGGGCATTGCGACTAGCAAGAGCAGACCACTTTGATTGAGACATGTCGACCAGATACGTCACGGGCATCCGATAGTAGCGAGCTGTCGGTCGGCAAGACCGTGCCAAACGACACGATGACTTTTCAGCACTTGTCTCAGCGCGGACTTGGTATATGCAAGATCGATGCGCACTCCGATCTTTTTTTTTCAGTGATCTCGCCAGCTCTCAAATCGCTTGCCACAATTCCGCTTTATTGCCGTCCGGGTCGATGACCCAGGCAAACAGGCCGAATTCGGACTTCACAATCTTCTCTGACACGCGGCAGCCCGCAGCTTTGAGCTTGGCAATCAGCGACTCCAGGTCGTCGACCCGGTAATTCACGATGAACGGGGCGGTGGTGTTCTCGAATTGGGCGCTTGTTTCGTCCTGAACAGCCCAGGCCAATGCGTTTTCAGCGCCTTCCACACCCGCGCTGGTGTCGAACACTGTGCCTCCCCACGTTTGCACCTCGATCCCCAGCTGCGCCGCGTACCACCGTTGCAATCCAGGCGCGTCCTTGGATTTGATGATGATTCCGCCGATCCCTGTCACTCCGTGCATGTCTGATCCCTTGCCAGCCTTCGTCAGTGGATTGAATGGCAGGCAACGCTGCCAACCCTGATGGAAAATGCATTGCCCACGGGATCAAGATATAGCATCGTCACTGCCGCCACTTGTCGGATCTTGCGCACATGCCGATCAGCGAAACGGTGCCCCTTACCGTGGTCCAGAGCGTGAACCGTGCGCTGGACTACATCGAGGTCAACCTTGCCGGGCAGCTGTCGCTGTCTCTGATCGCAGGTGCGGCTTGTGTTTCGCCGTTCCATTTTCAGCGCATGTTTCGCGCCGTGATGGGCGAAACCCCGCATGCATTCGTGCTGCGCCGACGGCTGGAAAATGCGCTGGGCGATATTTCCCAAGGCAATCGTCAACCTTTGACAGACATCGCGTTGGGTCGGGGATTTTCGTCGTTATCGGATTTTTCCAGGAACTTCCGAAGACACTTTGGATGCTCTCCAAGAAAACTGGATCTGGAGACGTGCCTGGCCGGCCGTCGGCGTGCGCTGGACGACACCTTGGCAGGTGTATCGGGCCTCGGTGGTAGTGCTGCAGACGATGCACAGGAATTTTCGGTCACGCTGCGCGATCTCCCGGAGCGCACGGTCCAGTACCTTCGCGTGCACCGCCCCTTTGAGGAAGGCTCCGTCCAAGCAGCAGCCATGCGCTTGGTGGCATGGGCACAAGACGCCGGCGTCGAGCATCATCAGTGGTTGGGCTACCTCTGGGATCAACCTCGTCTGGCATCTGCAGGGGATTGCCGGTACGACGTCGCGGTGGAGGTCACGCATGGGCGTCATTGCGGTGAGATCGGCGTTTTCCGATTTCCACCCATGAAGGTGGCCGAGGTCGTGATACGGGGAGGACTGGCGCTGGAAATGCGCGCGTTTGGTTGGTTACGCGATACATGGCTGCCTGCCAGCGGATATCTGCCGAAAGACCTGCCAGCGTTCGAGGCATGGTTGGGTCTTCCTTACGCGCACGGTGCCGAGCATTTCGAATTGGCATGTCAAATTCCCATCCGTGTCCCAACTGCGCCGGGCGGATGGGATCAATGACAACGGACTGGGACACCCAGCTCTAGTGAGTCAGATTCAGAAGTGAATTCTTGAAGTTCACAGCGGTCCCAGCGGCCGCATCCTCACCACTTTTCAAGCCTGGCCAGCGGTTATTGCCGCCGCTTGATCTGCAGCAAGCGGCGCGACGCCCAGCTCGCTGGGCATGAGGCTGTGCATTGTGCTGGCCCCTTGGTCGCGCGGGTTGGCAAGCAAGACTTGTTCGTAGATGGCTGGGGCGTCCGTGTAGATCTGCTGGCCGCGTCGTTGCTCGGTCTAGGCGAATGGGGTAAGCGGTGTGAAGGCACGATTCAGTGCAGGCCCAACTTCAGCGCGATGCGCCTGGGCCACGCATGCGGCGAACGAAGCGAACTAAAGTAGGCCGGCTGATCCCTCAGATCCAATGCGGCATTGCCCACTTCATCAAAATTCAACCAAGTGGCGACGCGCGTAGTCCTTCATATGCCTCACAGGACATCCGAGAGCGCATCCAATTGGCGGCACGATAGAAGACGTTGAGGCCAAAAGTGCTGGCTTTTTACGACATAACTCGGAGCCTTCACAATCAATGGATCCGTTTTTTTAGTGATTTTCATCACAAAACACTGACGCTCGGGTTTTTCTTACAGGGTTTCCCCGACACTACGCATTGACCGTTTTTTAACATTCCGTCACAGTCGCACCGCACTCAGCGTGCTCAAGGGTGGCGCCGCCGTTTTGGTGGCCAGGCACGCTGATGCGGGTGACGGCGTGCAGTAGCGCGACCGCCGCACAGGGGGCATGACAGATGTGGATGCGATCGGCGCCCTTGGCGCTGGCGGTTTGCCTGTGGGCGGTCGCCGGGCTGGCGGCTGCACAACAGTCGGCACCGACAACGCTGGATCGGCAGGAGCAATTGCGCCAGGCCGAGGAGATTCAGCATCGCCAGGAACAGGAGCGCCAAGCGCCCTTTGCCGGCCCGCGCGAGGACGCCGACCGCGTGGACGCGCGCAGCACCGTGCTGCCCAAGGAAGACCTGTGTTTTTCGATCACCCGCTTGCGCCTGTCGGGCGCAGGCGATGATGCAACGCGCTTTGCGTGGTTATGGAAGTCTCTGCGCCGTTACCAAGGTCGCTGCATCGGGCGTGCCGGCATCGACATCATCCGGCGCCGCGCCTTGGATCAGTTGGTCGCACGCGGATTGGTCACCACGCGCATCGGCGTTCCGGAACAGGATCTGTCGCGTGGCGAACTCCGTTTGGAACTGCTGCCCGGCCGCTTGCGCGAGGTGCGCGTGGTGTCCGACACCGAAGGCGCGCACTGGAAAACGGCATTGCCGCTCCGCAGGGGGGACTTGCTGGATCTGCGTGCCATCGAGCAGGCGGTGGAGCAGTTCAAGCGTCTGCCGTCGCAGGACGCAAAGATCGATATCGCCCCGGGCGAAGCACCAGGCGAATCGGATCTGGTGATCACCCTGCAGCATGGGCGACGCTGGCGCGGTGTGGCTAACGCCGACGATTCCGGTGTGGAGGCTACCGGCCGTGTGCAAGGTGGGTTGGACGTTTCGCTGGATAACCCACTGGGGCTCAACGATCTGCTCAGCATTGGCTACAGCCATGACCTGGCCACACGCGACGAAGAACGCGGCACACGCGGCAACAGCCTGAGTTACAACCTGCCTTGGGGATGGTGGACGTTCGCGCTGTCGGCATCGTCGTACCGCTATCACCAGCGCGTAGACGGTTTTTTACAAACCTTCCAGTCCAGTGGCGAGTCCAGCAATGCGCAGCTGGATATTCAGCGCGTGCTGCATCGCGACGGCACCAGCAAGACTTCGGCCGGTGTGGTGATTGGCCGTCGGCGTGCGCGCAGCTATCTGGATGGCGTGGAGATCGGCATCCAGCGCCGTGATACCAGCAGCGCGGAGTTTTACTTCACGCATCGGCGCTATCTGGGCGCGATGCAGCTGGACATGCGTCTGGCGCATCGGCGCGGCACCCCGTGGTTCAACAGCCAGTGGACCGGCTACGACCCGCAGATCGGCTTCCCAACGTTTCGCTATGCCGTGACCACGCTGGACGTGAGCACGGCGCTGCCGTTCAAGCTGGGCCCCGTGCCGATGGCGTGGGAAAGCAGCCTGCGTGCACAGACCGCCGGCGAACCGCTACTGGGTTCCGAGTTCGTCACCATTGGTGGCCGTTACAGCGTGCGTGGTTTCGACGGTGAAGCGACGCTTGGCGCCGAAAAAGGCGCGTACTGGCGCAATACCTTGAGTTTCCCAGTGCAGCAGATTGGGTTGACCCCGTATCTGGGCCTGGACGCCGGCCGCATCGATGGCACCAGCGCCAGCGGGCTGCGCGGTCGCAGTTTGGTGGGCGGCGCGGTGGGCCTGCGTGGCGGTTGGTTCGGTGCCAGCGTCGATGCGTTTGCCGGTTGGGCGATCCACCGCCCCGACGGATTTGCAAGTGCGCAGCCGGCCTATGGCGTGCGTGTGATCTACCAGTTCTGACACGGATCGCGTCGCCAGCCGGCTACGCGTTTGTTGATTGATGACGCCAACAGGCGGCGAGAGAGAAACGATGGATAACGAAGCGATGCGCGTGCGTGGTTACCTGGCCGAGCAGGGCAAGCGGGCGCTTGCACTGTTGCTGTGCTGCACGATCACCTGGACATCGTTTCCGGCATGGGCGCAGGTTGCGCCAACCGCCAACCCTGGAGGGCAAACGCCAGGCCAGCAGGTTGCTGCCAATGGCGTGACGGTGGTGGACATCGTCGCGCCCAATGCGCGCGGCATTTCGCACAACCGCTACAGCAACTTCAATGTCGGCCCGAATGGGTTGATCCTCAACAACAGTGCGCAGATCTCCAAGACCGAGCTGGGCGGTTACGTTGCCGGCAACAACAACCTGCAGCGTAGCGGTGCCGCGTCGCTGATCCTCAATGAAGTCACCTCGGCCAGCAGCCGACTGCAGGGCTATACCGAAATCGCCGGTGCGAAAGCGCAGCTGGTGATCGCCAACCCCAACGGCATTTCCTGCGATGGCTGCGGCTTTCTCAATACCTCGCGCGTCACCCTGACCACCGGCACGCCGAACCTGGGCAGCGATGGTGCGTTGAACGGTTTCAGTATCACCGGCGGTGCGCTGAGCATCGGTCGCAACGGTCTGGACGCATTCAATGTGGATCGCCTGGATCTGCTGTCGCGTCAGCTCAGCGTAGACGGCTCGATCTGGACCAAGGAGCTGGTCGCCGCCGCTGGTGCCGGACGGGTGAGCTACGACGGCATGCTGCTGGACGTCCTGCCAGGTGCCGACGGCGGCCTTCCTGCGATCGGCATCGATGTGGCGCAATTGGGCGGCATGTATGCCGAACGCATTCGCCTGATCGCAACCGAAGCCGGGGTCGGCGTGGTGAGCCGCGGCACATTGGCTGCGCAAAGTGGCGATCTGCAGATCGACAGCGCAGGGCAAGTGAGCCTGGGAGGCACCACCGTCGCGCGGGATGCTGTGAATGTGCGTGCCACCGGCGCGCTCGATCAGCGTGGAGTGCTTGGCTCGCAACAAGGCGACGTGCGCCTGCGTGCTGCAAGCATGACGCTTGCAGGCGACCTGGTGGCCGCCGGTGCACTGGATGCGCAAGCCGGTGGTGGGGTGACCCATGTTGGCCGCAGTAGCGCGGGGTCGATCCGTCTGTTCGGCTCGGAATTGAATGCCGATGGCAGCCTGCACGCCGCCGGCGCCCTGGATCTAGGCGCCGATGGGCTCTTGCGCAGTGGTGGCGTGGCCTATGGCGGCGCGAGCGCGAATCTGCGCGCAGCGCAGATTGCGTTGTCCGGTACCTTGCAGAGCGGCGCGACGATTGCACTGAACGCCAATACCGTCGACGCACTGGGAACGCTGGATGCGGCAAGTGCGCTGCAGATCAACGGCAATGGCAACGTGCGTGTGGCTGGATTGGCGCAAGCCGGGCAGGGGGCTGATGTGCGCGCGGGTGGGCGCCTGGAACTGCAGGGAAAGCTGATCGCAGCCGATGCGCTTGCGTTGAACGCAGCGTCGATCGACATCGCACAGCGCGCTGCGGTGTCTGCAGGCAACGATCTGGACCTGCGTAGCGCCGGTGCAGTCAACAACGCAGGCAGTGCGTATGCCGGCCGCGATCTGCGGCTACAGGCTGCCAACCTCACCACTGCGGGTAGCCTGTCTGCGACACGCGATGCGCAAGTGGTAGCTACCGGCCAGCTGCTCAACAGCGGCACCGTTGTCGCAGGCGACGCATTGACCGTGGACGCTGCGCAGCTGGCAAGCAGCGGCGATATCGGCAGCCAGCGTGGCGATGCCACGCTGCGCAGTCGCGGCAATCTGCGCCTGAGCGGCAATACCGTCGCAGGCGGCGCATTAGCAATGGATGCCGCAAGCGGCGCCCAGGTGTCTGGTACCGTGAACGCGGCCAGCGTCGACTTACGTAGCGGCGGTGATGCCAGCTTCTCCGGCACGCTGCAGAGCACGCGTGGCGCGCTGACGGTTGTCGTGGCAGGTGAGCTTGCAAGCGATGCCGTCGTACGTTCGGCAGGCGCGCTCGATCTGCAGGCCGATGGCGCGCTGCATCAGCGCGGCCAACTGCACAGCGATGGCGCGTTGCAACTGCGTGGCGGCAGTGTCGCCCACGACGGCGTCATCGATGCTGGCGGCGACCTGCGCATCGCCAGCGCTGGGGCGTTGGCATTGGACGGCACCGTGCAGAGCGCAGGCAGTACTACCTTGCAAGCGGTCGGCGCGCTGGATAACAGCGCAAAGGTGATCGCTGCTGGTCCACTGGAGGTGGATGCGGCCAGCCTGCGCAACGCGCAAGGCGCGGCATTCTCGTCTGGCGCCGATGCGCAGCTGCGTACTGGCGGCGTGCTTGAGAATGCCGGCAGCCTGTACGCTGCCAACGCATTGCAGATCAATGCCGATTCCTTCACCCAGGGTGGAAGCGTCAGCTCCGGCAACACGCTTTCCGCAAGGGTTGTCGACACGTTCGACAATACCGGCAATGTGGTGGCCCGCAATGCGCTGCAGATCGATGCTAGTCACTTGCGCAGCAGCGGCCAGCTCGGCAGCGAAGCTGCAGGCGTCGTATTGGGCAGCCAGGGCGATATCGCATTGCAAGGTGTGGTGGCTGCCGCAACCAACTTGCAGGCCACCGCCGCGGGCGATCTTCAGCAAGCCGGCTCGCTGAAGGCGCAATCGCTGGCGTTGCGTGCCGGTCGCGACCTCACCGCGAGCGGCACGCTGCAATCTGCCTCGACTTTTGACCTACAGGCGCAACGAGCATTGACCTTCGCTGCGCAAGGCCAGGCTGGTGGCGACATCAGCATGCGTGCTGCCACGCTGACGACAAGCCAGGATGCGGTGTTGCAGGGCGCCGGTGCGATTGCATTGGATAGCGGCACGATTTATAGCCGCGGCAAGCTCGATGCAGGCAGCGGTCTGCGTGTGCGTAGCCTGGGCGACCTGACGCTGGCGGGCGTTGCGCAGGGCAGCGGCGATGTTGAGCTGACGGCTACCGGGGCGCTGACCAATGCAGCGCAGGTCTTCGCCGGGCGCACCTTGACCGCGCAGGCACATAGCCTGGAGAACACCGCTGCCGGCGTATTGGCGGGCGATGGGGATGTGGCACTCACCGCGGCAGCACAGTTGAACAACGCCGGCCGCGTGCAGGCAGCCTGCGACCTGCAGATGACGGCGGCAGGTCTCGATCAAAGTGGCAGTGCATCTGCCGGCAGGATCTTGCGCGGCACAGTCGCCGGCACGCTGGACAACCGCGGCAACCTGATCGCCAGGGACGCGCTGCAGATCGATGCAGGCACGTTGCGCAGCAGCGGCCAATTGGGCAGCGAGCTGGCCAGTGTTGCATTAAGCAGCCGGGGCGCGATGCAGCTGGACGGTGTGGTCGCCGCCGCGACTGCCTTGCAGGCATCGGCTGGCGGCGACCTGCAGCAAGCTGGTTCGCTCAAGGCGCAGTCGATTGCCTTGCAGGCCGGGCAAGACCTCACTGCCAATGGCAGCCTGCAGTCTGCATCCACGCTGGATCTGCAGGCACGACGCACGCTTGCATTGAACGGCCAGGCATCCAGTGCTGCCAATGCCACGCTCAATGGTGCAAGCATCACGACCAGCGCTGCGGCGGTGCTGCAGGGCGGTGCGTCGATCAGCTTGGCAGGCGACAGCATCGAGAGCCGTGGCGCGCTCGATGCAGCGAATGATCTGACTCTACGCAGTGGCGGCGACTTGATGCTGGGCGGCGTAGCGCAGGCCGGCCGCGACATTGCGCTGACCGCAGCAGGTAACTTGAACAACGGTGCCCAAGTGATCGCCGCGCGCGATCTGAGCGTGCAGGCTGCCAGTGCCATGAATGCGTCAGACGCAACCCTGGGCGCCAAGCGCGATCTTCGTGTCGACGTTGCCGGGGTATTGGACAATCATGGCAGCCTGCATGGAGAGCAAGGCCTTTCGCTCAATAGCGGGTCGCTGCTGCAGCGCGGTCGTGTCTATAGCGGCGACGCGCTGTCGATCGCCACTACCGGCGCATTCGAGAATGCAGGCCAGTTGGTCTCCGGCAAGGATTTGAGCATCACCGCGGGCAGCATTGTCAGTAATGGCCAGCTGGGCTCGGTGACCGGCGCGCTGACACTGGCCAGCCAGAACGACATCGCGTTGCAGGGCGTGGCATCTGCCGCGACCACGTTGCAAGCCGCTGCAGGGGGCGACCTTTCACAGGCAGGGACGCTCAGCGCACAGATCGTCGCGCTGCAGGCCGGCCGTGATCTCGTTGCCGGTGGCACCCTGCAATCGGCTTCCACGCTGGCCTTGCAGGCACAGCGCACGCTAAGCTTGAGCGGCCAGGCGCAGGCTGGCGCCGACGCCAGCTTGCGTGGCAACAGCATCGCGACCGCTCGCGATGCGGTGCTGAAAAGTGCTGGCGCCATCACCCTGGACGGTGCGGCAATCGATAGCCGCGGCACGCTGGATGCTGGCACTGACCTTGCGGTACGCAGCGCCGGTGATCTTTCCCTGGCGGGTGTTGCGCAAGCCAATCGCGATGTCGTGCTAAGCGCCAGCGGTGCCTTCGGCAACGCCAGCCAGGTCTTCGCGGGCCGCGACCTCTCGCTACAGGCAGGTTCGATCAACAACGCAGCAGCTGGTGTACTTGCCGCAGCGGGGGGCATCACGCTGGCGACAGGTGCACTGCAGAATGCAGGCAGCCTGCAGAGCGGCGACGATTTGCGTATCACCGCAGCCAGCATGGACCAGAGCGGCACTGCCGTCGCCGGCAAGGCGTTGACTGCCACAGTCACTGGCATGTTGGACAACCGCGGCAGTCTCATCGCCAAGGATGCAGTGCTGGTGGAAGCGGACACGTTGCGTAGCAGCGGCCAGCTCGGCAGCGAAGCGGCGAACGTGACGTTGACCAGCCAGGGCGATATGACCTTGCAGGGCGTGGTCGCAGCAGCCACCACGCTGCACGCCACCGCAGGCGGCGATCTGCAACAGGCCGGTTCGCTCAAGGCGCAGTCCGTCGCGCTGCAGGCCGGGCGCGATCTCGCTGCTGAAGGCACGCTGCAATCGGCATCGCAGCTGGATCTGCAGGCGCAACGCGTACTCACGTTGAACGGCCAGGCGGTATCCGCAGCGAACGCAACCCTGCGTGGCGCGCAGATCGCGACCGGGCAAGCGGCAGTGCTGCAAAGCGGCGCCGCGATCAGCCTTGACGGCGCAGCGATCGACAGCCGTGGTGCACTCGCTGCCGCCACCGACATCAATCTACGCAGCACCGGCGATCTGGCGGTTGCCGGTGTGGTGCAGTCAGACCGCAACGTGGTGCTGAGCGCAGCCGGTGCGTTGACCAACGCCGCGCAGGTCGCGGCCGGTGGCAGTCTGACTGCGACTGCTGCCAGTGCGAGTAACACCGCGACGGGCGTGCTGCTTGCGCAAGGCGATGCCACGCTGTCCATCGCTGGCCTGCTCGACAATGCCGGTGCCGTGCGCGCCGGCAACCAACTTTCGCTTGGTGTCGGATCGCTACGCCAGACCGGTCAGGCCTATGGTCTGCAGCGGCTTGGCGTTACCGCCAACGGTGCAGTGGATAACCGCGGCGATCTGATCGGCGGCGATGGTTTGCGTGTGGAAGCAGGGCAGCTGAGCAGCAGTGGCCAGTTAGGCAGCGAGCGTGGCGATGTGGCATTGATCAGTCGTGGCAACCTGCAGCTCGATGGCCGCTTGGCCTCAGCAGGGGCGCTCACGGCACAGGCCGATGGTGCGCTGACGCAAAGCGGCAATCTGAGCGCGGCCAGCACACTCGACCTGCGCTCCAAAGGCGACCTGACGGTTGCCGGGCAGGTCGCGGGCCAACAACTCACGCTGGTCAGTGATGCGCTCGTACGCCAGCAGGGCACTGTCAGCGGGACGACCGTCGCTGTGCAAGGTGCGCGCATCGACAACGCCGGGCAAACCACCGCAGCAGGCAATCTAAGCCTTCGCGCAGGCGAGATCGGCATCACCGGTACGGTGGGTGCCGGCATTAACGCAGACGGCAGCCTGGGTAGCGGAAGCACGCTCAGCCTGCTTGCCGATCGTCAGCTCACTGCCTCCGGCACACTGCTGGCAGGCGGTAATCTCACCGCGCAGGGCAGTCAGCTGCAGTTGGCTGGCACCACCACGCGTGCCACCGGCAATGTCGCACTCTCTACTGGCGGTAGCCTCGATCATCGTGGCGGCAACCTGCTCGCGGGCGGAACGCTCACCGTGCAGGCCGCCGGCGCTATCGACAATGGCCGCCTCAACACTGTCGGCGGGCAACTTCAGGCTAACCAGCTGAGTATCGACGGCGGCAGCCTCAGCAATGTCGGCGGTGGTCTGGTGCAGAGCGGCGCGGGTGCGACGCGCGTGGTGATTGGGGGTGCCATCGACAACACCACCGGCACGCTGGCCAGTAACGGTCAGGATCTGACCATCACCGCTGCCAGCATTGAAAATGCGCAGGGCCGTATCGAGCATGCCGGCGCAGGCACGCTGTCGGTGACCAGCCGCGGTGCACTCGGCAACGGCGGCGGACGCATCCTGACGCAGGGCCAGTTGACACTCGGCGCCAGCGGCGCCCTGAACAACCAGAATGGCGCCATCGCTGCGGCAGGCGACGCAGGCGTGAGCGCAGCCAGTCTCAATAATCTGGCCGGCTCGGTGTCGGCCCGGGCATTGAACGTGCAAACCAGCGGCACGGTCGATAACCGTAACGGTCTGCTTCAGGCCAGCGGCGGTGCATTGACCTTGCGTGCCGACAGCCTCAGCAATGCTGGCGGTACCGTGCAGGCGATTGCCAATGCGGGCGTGGGCGGGGGGCTACGCGTTGAATTGAACCGCGGTCTGGACAATGGCAATGGCACGATCGGTGCCAGTACCGATGCCGTGATCACTGCAGAAAACATCAGTAGTGCCGGCGGCAATCTGCAGGCCGGCCGCGACCTCGGCATCACTGCACGGGGCCAGTTGGACAATCATCAAGCCGGCAAGCTCAGCGCCGGCCGTGATCTGAATGTGGCGGTCACCGGTGCCTTGCTCAACAGCGGTGGCCAGCTCGATGCGGGCAACACCTTGACTGCATCCGCTGGACGGATCGACAACACCCAAGGCAGCATCGTCAACAATGGCGGTGGCCTGACCCGCATCACCACCGGCGGCGCATTAACCAACACCAACGGCAATCTGGGTGGGCGCGGCAGTGTGGTGATCGATGCGGCCAGCATCGCCAACACGAGCGGCCAGTTGGTGGCAGGCGGCGACCTGATCGCCAATACCAATGCCTTGAACAACCAGGGCGGCAGCGTTTATGCCGGCGCCAACTTCCTGTTGCAGCGCGCAGGTGCCACGCTCGATAACCAGAACGGCAAGATCAAGGCCGAGCAATCGGTTCGCCTGAATCTGCAAAACCTGAGCAATGCCGGTGGCCAGATTGGCGCAGGCAGCGTCACCGGCGGTGCCGGCGATGTGGTCATCGACACGGTCGGTTTCGACGGTGGCGGCAGTATTCTCGCGCAAAACCTACTGGATCTGACCCTGCGCAGCGATTACACGCACCGCGCCGGCGCCGACCTGGTCAGCAACGGCAATTTCAACCTGCGTGTGGGTGGCAACCTGGTCAACGAGTCCACGCTCAAGGCGGCGCGCACACTCGATATCATCGCCAGCAGCATCACCAACCGCGGCGGCGCCAACATCGTCTCCAACGATACCCGCCTCAACGGCGGCAACGTCATCGACAACGCCGGCAGCATTTCCGGCAACGGGGCGTTGTCGCTTGTTGCCAACAGCGTCTACAACACCGGCAGCATCGTCGGCGGCAATGTCTCGGTGAATACCGGTACGTTGGTCAATGGCGCAGATTTTGGCGGTGCGACGGGCAACGCTGCCTACGGTTCGGCATTGCTCGGCTCCACCGGCAATATGAACCTGATCGTGCGCGATCAGCTGCTCAATCGCGATGCGCGCATCTTCAGCTTGGGCAATATCGCCATCGGTGGTGCGCAGGATGGTGGTGGCACATTGGTAGCGCGGACCGGGATGGTGAATAACCTCTCGGGTAGTATTGAGGCTGATGGCAGTATTTTGATTGCGGCCCAGCAGCTCAATAATCGGCGTCGCGTGATTAACACCACCAGCGTCTCTACCGATCCCGGCAACGACGGCGTGTATTCGGGTGGTGAACTCATCCAAGGCAAAGCGATTAGGAACCTCCAGGGAGCCCGGGCACCTTATCCTTACAAGGGGCTCGCGCCGGGAATTTATCGCAACTATCAGGTCATTCAACAGGAGCAATTGTCTTCGGCAAGCGCTGAGGGACGCATCGCGGCGGGCGGGAACATCCTGTTGTCGGGAAGCGTCACGAATAATGCCTCGACAATCGCTGCGGCAGGCCTGTTCGCTGCCAACCAGCGAGGTCTTGGCGGACTCTCGGATGGGATGATCTTGGGAAGCGAGCAGCTGCTCAACCAAGCGCTGGCCTTGAATCAAACGGTTCGACAAAGCGATGTGGAACATATCGTCACCGCGATCACCAATGACTGTATGCAGCCTGTTGGGCAGAAGGTCGTTTGTTATTACGAAGAAGAAGACCAGAGGCTGAGCTCCTCAACGACCAATAGCAGCTATATCGCCCTAGGCGCCAGCATGACCGGCAACCAAGGCGTCAGCATCAATGGCGCCAATATCAGCAACGGCGCTGTCGGAAGCGATGGTCGCGTTATCAGTGGCGCTGCACTGCGTGGTGTAGGCGCACAAGGTGGCTTGAATGGTCGCACCGCGCAAAGCGCCGGTGGAGTGGGCGGCCAGGCAGTGGGCGGCCGTGCCAACGGCGGCGCGAGCAGTATCCAAGTTGCCACTGGCACCAGCGGCAGCGCAGGCACGCACATCGGCGCCAACACGCAGGACGCCACGCTGGCCACCTCGGGCGGCATCGTCAAGATGTCGGTCGCACCGGTGATGTCCAACGACAGTGGCCTGGTGCGCAGCAGCGTCGATCAGACAACTGTGCAAGCCACCACAGCTGGTAGCAGTGTCACGGCAGGTGCAAACGAAACCCGCACGCGTGTCGACCCCGCCACCATTCCCGTCACCAACATCGTTGGCGGCGGCCAGACCTCGCTGACGCAGATCGATCTGCCCATCGGCGGCCTGTATCGCCTGTCCAACGGCGCGGCCACCGATCGCACCGCGATGGGCCGCGCAGCAATCGGCCTGGGCGGCATCAACGCGTGGCGCAGCAACGGCCCGGGCCGTCGCTACCTGATCGAGACCGACCCGCGCTTCGTCAATTACGACAACTTCATCAGCAGCGATTTCCTGCTGGACAAGCTGGGCGTGGACCCGGAGTGGACCCAGACCCGCCTGGGCGACGGCTTCTATGAGCAGCGCCTGGTGCTGGACCAGATCACCCAGCTCACCGGTCGTCGCTACCTGAGCAACTACGCCGATGGCGTGGCGCAATACCGCGCCTTGCTCGAGTCCGGCGTGGCCGCTGCAGGCCAGCTGCAGCTGAGCATGGGCGTGGGCCTGACTGCCGCCCAGGCCGCTGCACTGACGCAGGACATCGTGTGGATGGTGGAGCAGGAGTACCAGGGCCAGACCGTGCTGGTGCCGGTGGTCTACCTGGCGTCCAACTCGCTGCAGCTGCGTGGCAACGGCGCGCTGATCGCCGGCGGCAACGTCGAACTCAACGCCACCAACGCCCTGAGCAACCAGGGCGTCATCGCGGGTGCCGATGTCAGCGTCACCGCCGGCAACCTGCTCAACCAGGGCCGCATCAGCGGCACCGGAACTGTGTCGCTGCAAGCGCGCAACGACCTGCTCAACCAGGGCCAGATCCAGGGCCGCGATGTCGCGCTGGCCGCTGGCAACAACCTGGTCAGCGAAGCGTCCAGGGCCATCAATGGTGCGGGCATCCTGTCGGGCATCAGTGCGGGCAACGCCCTGCAGCTGTTCGCCGGCAACGACATGACCCTGACCGGCACCCGCGTGCAGGCGGGCGGCAGCGCGGCCTTGATCGCGGGCAACAACCTCAGCCTCACGCCAAGCGCCTTGCGTGACGACAACGGCCTGCTGCGTGGCGGTGACGCCGTGTCGGTGACTGCGGGCAAGGACCTGATCGTCTCGGCCGGCAACGATCTGCAACTGCATGGCGTGACCATCAAGGCCGGCGGCAGCGCGGCACTGCAGGCGGGCAACGACCTCTCGCTGACGCCGGCCACTGGTCTCGACGGCAAGCCCACCACCCGCACCAGCATCAGCACCGGCGACAGCCTGCAGCTGACCGCCGGCAACGACCTGACCATCCGCCAGGCCGAGGTCAAAGCCGGCGGCGACCTGATCGCTGCCGCGGGGAACAATCTCAACGTCGTGTCCGTCCTCAACGAGACCGAAACCGATAGCTACAAGAGCCGCAACGGCAAGACCCGCGTCAGCACCACCACGACCACCCAAACCATCGACCAGCAGGAACTCACCGCCGGCGGCAACCTGATCCTCAGCGCCGGCAACGACGTCAACCTGGTCGCTGCAAAACTCGATGCAGGCAAGGGGCTGGGCGTCAGCGCCGGCAACGACATCAACGCCAGCACCCTGACCACGGTGGACACCAGCGATGTCCTGGAGACGCGCAAGCGTTTCAGGCAGACCACCAGCACCCGCGACGAAACCGTCCACGGCACCGAGTTCACCGCCGGCGGCAACCTCGCCATGCAGGCGGGCAACGACATCACCCTGACCGCCGCATCGGCCGCCACCAAGGAAGGCGGCATCACCCTGGCCGCCGGCAACGACGTCAATCTGCTCGCCGCCAGCGAGCAGCACGATGCCGTGCAGGACATGACCAAAAAGAAGAAGGGCACGTTCAGCAGCAAGACCACCACCACCCATGATGCGTGGCAGGACACCGTGGCGGTCACCACCACGCTCAGCGGCGACACGGTGCAGATCGCGGCAGGCAACGACCTGCTGTCGCAAGGTGCGCAGGTGGCCAGTACGGGCGATGTGGTGCTGGCCGCCGGCAACAACCTCACGCTGGACACGGTGCAGAACACGCACAGCGAGGAACACGAAAAGACCGTCAAGAAGTCCGGCCTGTATGGCGGTGGTGGATTCAGTGTCGCCTTGGGCGTGACCAAGAAGACCGACGGCCTGGATGTCACCGAGGTCACCAACACAGGCAGCCTGGTCGGTAGCACGGATGGCTCGGTGACGATGACGGCCGGCAACAAGGTCGCCATCACAGGGAGCGACGTGCTGAGCGCCACCAGCACCACCATCGTGGGTAAGGACGTCACGATTGCCGCGGCGGAAAACACTGTGGACACAGTGCAGACGTCCAAGCAGCAGAGTGCAGGCATTACATTGGGTATCAGTGGAGGCGTGGTCGATACCGCATTGGCGGCCTATGGTGCAGCCAAGCGGATTTCCGATGTGGACGACGATAGGTTGAAAGCGCTCTATGCGGCGCGTGCTGCTTATGCGACAGGTGCGACGGTCAATCAAGCCCAAACCACGCCCGACAACTTCCTGGCTGGATACGACGGGCAAGCAGTTGGTGGAAATGTGGCCAAGCCTGGCAAGGACCCAGCGAGTGGCCTTGAAGGCGCGGGCGCCGCAACCGGCATGAGCTTTCGTGTGGGTATCGGCGCCAGCAGTTCGTCAAGCAAGACCAGTACACACGAAGAAAGCACGGGAGGTAGCCGCATCATCAGCAACGGCGATGTCACCATTGCCGCGACCGGCGGCGATCTCAACGTCATCGGCAGCAAGATTGCCGGCAACAACGTTGCATTGGCCGCAGCAAACAACCTCAACCTGCTCAGCAATCAGGAAACCAACACCACCAAATCGGAAAACAAGAATGCCGGCGGCGAGATCGGCATCAGTGTCGGTGCGGTCACGGGCTATTACCTATCGGTGTCCGCTGGCAAAGGCAGCGCCAAGGGAAATAGCGATCTGCGCACCGAAAGCGTGGTTACTGCCAATGACACCTTGACCTTGGTGAGCGGCAACGACACAACGATCCAGGGCGCACAGGCCGTGGGTAATAAGGTGCTCGCCAATGTCGGCGGCGACCTGCTGATCAAAAGCGAGCAGGACACCAATGAGTACAAAAGCAAGCAGCAACAGGCCAGCCTGACCCTGGCGACCGGCTCTGGTAGCGGCGGCAGCTATAGCCAGCAGAAGGTCAACAGCAGCTACACCAGCGTGACCGAGCAAAGTGGCATCCAGGCCGGCAATGGGGGCTTCGACATCACGGTAGGCGGCAACACCAAGTTGGTTGGCGGCGCTATCGCAAGTGCGGCCGATGCCAGCCTCAATCGGCTGTCTACGGGGAGCCTGACGGTCGAGGACCTGCAGAACAAGGCTGATTACAAGACCAGCGGCGTCTCGGTGGCTGGTGGCACGGGCAGCAGCATGGCCAGCATGGCCATCGGTACGGGACTGAGCATGCTGGGCAATTCCAGCGATAGCTCGAGCAGCACGACCAAGAGCGACATCGCCGCCGGCACGATCCAGATTCGCAATGGGGACCAATCCGCACTAGCAGGGTTGGATCGCAGTGCCACCGAGTTGCAGCAGTCTGGGCTGAAAGAGATTTTCGATCAGAAGAAGATCGAAGATCAGAAAGAGCTGATGGGGCTGGCTGGGGAGATTGGATTCCGGGTAGCGGGTGATGTTGCCTCGGCTATGTATCAGAAAGCCCAGCTTGATTTGGCTAGCGCACCGGATGAAGCGTCGAAAGCTCAGGCACTGGCACGTCTGGACGCATGGAGCGATGGGGGTACGAACAAGATTTTGCTGCATGGCCTGACAGGTGCGGCGATTGCGGCACTCGGCGGCGAAAACGTCCTGCAAACAGCAGCTGGTGCAGCGGGTGCTGAAGCAGCCAAGGTTGCGATGTCGGATTATTTGGTCAAGAACGGCGTTACCGACCCAGCCACTTACAACGCACTTATGGAGCTAGGAAGTGCGGCGCTTGGTGGTATTGCGGGTGGGCAGGTTGGCGCAACAACCGCGCTGGCGGGAGATCAGTTTAATCGGCAGCTGCATCCTGATGAAGTGACATGGATTCGCCAGAACGCTGAAGCTTTCGCATTGCAGGAAGGCATTAGTGTCATTGAAGCGAAGCAGCGTCTGACTGTGGAAGCTGCGGCGCAAGTGGATGCAGTGATCGCAAAGAAGGTCGGTATCGAAAATATCGACACAGAAGCGCTAGCGTTTCTGAATTCCAATAAAAATCAATACAAGTGGGGTCAGGCCTTCAAGGCAACTGATGACGAGTATGCGAACTTCCACCAATATGGAAATATTCTTGCGAATAATCCTGATCAGTTTCGCGAGTTATATAACGCTCTTGGCGCATCTGGAATAGCGAAGGACTCCTTACAGCAGGTGTATCAGAGCGAGCTGTTGGCTTGGTCTACTGCGACGCGTGGGTCGGACGGTGTGGCCATGCTCGAGACGTTTACCGGTGATGTAGGGATGGCGGCAGGCATCATCCGTAATATTGCACAAGGCGACACCCAGGCTGCCGGCACGAGCATCGCTCTTGCGGCGATGCCGACAATTGTAGGCAAAACAGTTGGTCCCCTGTTGCGCCCACTGGCGAAGGCGGCTGATGAGACGCTCTGGCTAAATGGTCAAGTAATTAGTAGTACTTGGATGAATGCCAAGAATGAGCTGACTTGGATCAATCCACTAACTGGTGTGAAGGAAGCGGTGCCTGCAACGGCTAAAATTCATGTTGATCACGTCTTGCCACAAAATGCTATTCGGCAAATTGAAGGTTTTGATTCTTTGCCAAAAAGCGTTCAGAATGAGATTCTGAAAGATCCTGCGAACCTGCAACCAATGATCAAATCAGCGAACTGTTCAAAGGGGTGTAAGGTAGAGGCCGAGAGTGCGGGGTGGATGACGTGGAATGGAAAGCCGGTTAGTGAAAAGTACAAGATGTACTTGGAAGAGGCGCAGCAAGATTTTCGGACGAAAGTTTCAAAGATTATTGATGATAATAATGCGTTAAAAGGAAAGTAAATGAAGAATTTGTCGGGTCGAAGCGATCGGCCATGGGAGTTGATGGGTGTCTTCAAAGATGAGTTTATTTTAGAATTCAATGGGGGTATTTATTCTGATGTGGATGGTATTTGTGATAAATATAATTTTTTGCATGAGCGAGATGGTGCTGGATATAGAAATGTTGACTATTCTGGATTGCTTTTAAATGGTAAGAGCTGGATTCTAGAGCCTTTGCGGCTGCTCCAGCCGAACTCCTATCAAGCTTTTCAAGAAGCTGCGGAGCCATTGTTGCTCGGTGTTATGTTAATCGAGGATTTGAGGAACCCAGGAGGTCCTCCGATGGTTCGGCCAATTTTGTTCCTAGAGGTGCATGGTAGGATGGTGGAAGTCTTCGCAACGTTCCCAAGCTCGACTTACGAGGACGGTAACGACTGCTTCGGTTCTTTGCTCAGCTTGCCGGATGGCTTGGCGAAGTCCTGGTTGTGGCGAACCGACGGATGGCGTATTCCAGGAAGTGTAGGTGAAGGTCCTATGACCAATCGTCAGTTGATTGGGCATCCTTCATCAAGGTGGCGGGATGCGGATACTTATTTGGATAGCCTGGGTAAAGGGTGGAAAAAGAAGTATTTACCGAAAATAAAAGAATTATTCCCTGATGCGGTGACTAATGTAAATGGCGTAAAAAGAATTAAGTTTAGATGCTTTTTGGATACAAGGCCGGTAGGCGTCGGTGGTCCAGAGGGAGATCAATTCTTCGTTTGCTCGACCCGTCAGGATCAGGTGGTCTACCATGTCCATGAAGGGGATGTTGAAAATTTACGCGTGTTGCGTAATCCGGAGGATGCGATAGATCGTTACTGCGCTCATGTACTGCGCCGCAAACCGGGTCAATTTGATTTCATCGATTGGAGCGAGCCATTTCGTCCTTGATAGTGAGACGGTGGTGGATTTGATATTGGTTAGATATGGAATTCATAGTGCTGGACCCAGCAAGTAAAGTTCCTCCGAAATTTGATCTTTGAAAATTTAGTAATAGCCAGCTCAAAATTATGATCGGTGGGTGTGGTTATGATCGGTACGGCTCTAGCCATCAATCTGATCGCTGAGGCCGGAGTCTGTAAATTGCAGCCTCCGTTTGCGGCGCGTGCATTGACCACTTGGCACCGATTTCACCGCAAATGGGCCGCGCGGCCACCCGCCTGGGTGGCATCAACGCGTGGCGCAGCAACGGCCCGGGCCGTCGCTACCTGATCGAGACCGATCCGCGCTTCGTCAACTACGACAACTTCATCAGCAGCGATTTCCTGCTGGACAAGCTGGGCGTGGACCCGGAGTGGACCCAGACCCGCCTGGGCGACGGCTTCTATGAGCAGCGGCTGGTGCTGGACCAGATCACCCAGCTCACCGGTCGTCGCTATCTGGGCAATTACGCCGATGGCGTGGCGCAATACCGCGCCTTGCTGGAATCCGGCGTGGCCGCTGCAGGCCAGCTGCAATTGAGCATGGACGTGGGCTTGACGGCCGCGCAGGCCACTGCACTCACGCAGGACATCGTGTGGATGGTGGAGCAGGAGTATCAGGGCCAGACCGTGCTGGTGCCGGTGGTGTACCTGGCTTCGAACTCGCTGCAGCTACGTGGCAGCGGCGCCTTGATTGCCGGCGGCAGCGTCGAGCTCAACGCCACCAACGCCCTGAGCAACCAGGGCGTCATCGCCGGTGCCGATGTCAGCATCACCGCCGGCAACCTGCTCAACCAGGGCCGTATCAGCGGCACCGGCACCGTGGCATTGGAAGCGCGCAACGACCTGCTCAATCAAGGCCAGATCCAGGGTCGCGATGTCGCGTTGGTGGCCGGCAACAACCTGGTCAGCGAAGCGTCCAAGGCCATCAATGGCGTCGGCATCCTGTCGGGCATCACTGCCAGCAACACCTTGCAACTGATGGCCCGACGCCCCCCCGATTTTGAGTAGCACCTCAGTTTGGAGTCCAATTCCCTAACTCGAGGAGATTGGACGTGAAGAAGCGTTTTTCTGAAGAACAGATCATCGGCTTCCTGCGCGAAGCTGATGCCGGTGTGGCGATCAAGGACCTGTGCCGGCGGCATGGCTTCAGCGAGGCTTCCTATTATCTGTGGCGCAGCAAGTTCGGCGGGATGAGCGTGCCCGATGCCAAGCGGCTCAAGGACCTTGAGTCCGAGAACGCGCGGCTGAAGAAGTTGCTGGCCGAGCAGCTGTTCGAGAACGACCTGATCAAGGATGCACTGCGAAAAAAGTGGTGAGCGCACCGGCGCGTCGCATGCTGGTGCGCGAGTGGATCGGGCGTGGTGCCAGCGAGCGTCGTGCGTTGGCAGTGATCGGCATGAGCGCCAGTGCGCTGCGATATTGCCCGCGCGAAGATCGCAACGTCGAACTGCGCGAACGCATCTGTGCGTTGGCGCATCGCCATCGCCGTTATGGTGTGGGGATGATCTATCTCAAATTACGACAGGAAGGACGCATCGTGAACTACAAGCGTGTGGAGCGGTTGTACCGCGAGCAGCAGCTGCAGGTCCGGCGCCGCAAGCGCAAAAAGGTGCTGATAGGAGAGCGTCAGCCGCTGCTGCGGCCATCGCAGGCCAATCAGGTGTGGTCGATGGATTTCGTGTTCGACCGCAGCGCCGAAGGCCGAGTGATCAAGTGTCTGGTGATCGTGGACGATGCAACCCACGAAGCGATCGCCATCGAGGTGGAGCGCGCAATCTCGGGCCATGGCGTGACACGCGTGCTGGATCGGCTGGCGCACAGTCGCGGCTTGCCACAGGTGATCCGCACAGATAACGGCAAGGAGTTTTGCGGCAAAGCGATGGTGGCCTGGGCACATGCGCGTGGCGTGCAGTTACGGCTGATCCAGCCTGGCAAGCCAAACCAGAACGCCTACGTCGAATCGTTCAATGGCCGGCTGCGCGACGAATGCCTCAACGAGCACTGGTTCCCAACCCTGCTGCATGCGCGTACCGAGATCGAACGCTGGCGACGCGAATACAACGAGGAGCGACCCAAGAAGGCCATTGGCGGCATGACGCCATCTGCGTATGCCCAACAGCTGGCCAACACCGATATCATCAACCCCGGACTCTAAACCCGGCCGCTACTCAGAGCGGGGGGACGTCGAGGCGACGGGCAATCCAGTCCTGCAGCGAGGTGTTGTCGAAGCTGCGCACCGGCTCAATCACCACAAAGCGCGGCGCGGTGAAGGTGGCATCGGTCTGCACCGCAATCAGGAACGCTTGTTTGTTCTCTGATCCGCGTCCGGCCTTGCCACCGTTACGCTCGCCGCCGAGATAGGCATCGTCGATCTGCACGAAACCCGCCAATTTCCGCGTGGCTTCACGCTCGGCCATGACCTGCATGATCTTGTGCTTCATCCGCCAGGCCGTCTTGTAGTTAACCCCCAGATGACGCATCAGCTCCAGTGCGGCCATGTTGGTTTTGGTCGAGGTCAACAGGTGCAAGGCCAGCATCCAGGTGCGCAGCGGCAGTTTGGTGCCTTCGAACATCGTGCCTGCCATCAGACTGGTCTGATGCCGGCACGCGCTGCATTGGTAGTAGATCGCAGCACGCCGCTTGAAACGCGAGCGCACGCGCCCGGCACAAACAGGGCAACGAAAGCCCTGCGGCCAACGCCACGTGTAGAGCGCGCGATAGCACTTGGCCTCGGTGCCGTAGAACGCGAAGAACTCAGGCATCGACAATCCAGCCTGGAACTGCACCGCATTGATGCTCATCACGTCACCTCGTTGGCTTCAGAGTGACAGCAGCATCCACCCAGCGCGGCGCAGATCCTGCGACTGGCGGCTGAAGGTCAGGGCTAATCAGGAGGTTGTTTGGGTTGACGAAAAGGCGTCGATGAGTCCCAAAGCACGCGATTATAATGACTCTGCCCCAGGCGCGCGATCAAATGTGGAAACCCAAGCATCGCAAGCGCCTTCAATCACGAGGACTATGCCAGATGGAACGGAACGCCCTGTAAAATTCGACGGTGTTGACGCAGATGTGTTGGTGGATCGTAAAATATCAGTAGTTACCACGCCAAAGGCGAAAGATCAGGCGTTACGTCAATCTCAAGCTTTGTCAGAACAGGGTTAACTGGTCGCTGGGAAGTGCCCACACAGGCGCAGGCTAATCGTGCAAAGAAAATGTTCGAAGAGCTTGGTATTAAAAACATAACTGTAGAGGTGGTTAAGCCGTGAGTGAAGTTAATAAAACTTTTGCCAAAGTTATAGCTAATTTTTGTAATTTTCTAGAGTTTTCTGGTGCTAAAATTGTCGATCAAGATGCGGCTGTTCAGATGATGGAGCAGTTGGCCTTTGAGCTGCAGGAACTTCCTGATATTGAAAGGGTTCTATTGTGTTCTGATTTGGTTTCGGAATCCTTAAATTATGAGGGTGAGGTTGCCGATTTTGTGAAAAATCTTCCAAGCTCACTTGGTCTGAATGAGTAGAAATCAGATCATCAGGATCATCAGGGACGGAGATAATTAAGCGGCGGTCCTGACCGCCAGCCTGGCCTGCAGCAAGGCGCAGCATCAGCGGCAGCGCGCTCAACGGCATCGGTCGGCGCGCAAGGTGGCCTGAGCGGCCGCGGCAGGCAGAGCGCAGCCAGCGCGGGTCAGCAGGCCGTGACCGGGCGCGCCAATGGCGGCGCCAGCAGCATCCGGGTCGCCACGGGCACTTCCGGCAGCGCGGGTGCGCAGGTCGGTGCGAACACCCAGGACGCCACGCTGGCCACCTCCGGCGGCATCGTCGCGGTGTCGGTCGCGCCGGTGATGTCCAACGACAGCGGCCTGGCGCGCAGCACGGTCGATCAGGCCACGGTGCAGACCACCGCGGCCGGCACCGGCATCGTCGTGGGTGCCAACCAGGGCCGGGTGGGTGTCGATCCATCGAGCATCCCGGTAACCGAGCTTGTGGGCGGCGGCCAGACCTCGCTGGCGCAGATCGATCTGCCCATCGGCGGGCTGTATCGCCTGTCCAACGGCACCGCCACCGACCGCACCGCGATGGGCCGCGCGGCCACCAGCCTGGGCGGCATCAACGCCTGGCGCAGCAACGGCCCGGGCCGTCGCTACCTGATCGAGACCGATCCGCGCTTCGTCAACTACGACAACTTCATCAGCAGCGATTTCCTGCTGGACAAGCTGGGCGTGGACCCGGAGTGGACCCAGACCCGCCTGGGCGACGGCTTCTATGAGCAGCGCCTGGTGCTGGACCAGATCACCCAGCTCACCGGTCGTCGCTACCTGAGCAACTACGCCGATGGCGTGGCGCAATACCGCGCCTTGCTCGAGTCCGGCGTGGCCGCTGCAGGCCAGCTGCAGCTGAGCATGGGCGTGGGCCTGACTGCCGCCCAGGCCGCTGCACTGACGCAGGACATCGTGTGGATGGTGGAGCAGGAGTACCAGGGCCAGACCGTGCTGGTGCCGGTGGTCTACCTGGCGTCCAACTCGCTGCAGCTGCGTGGCAACGGCGCGCTGATCGCCGGCGGCAACGTCGAACTCAACGCCACCAACGCCCTGAGCAACCAGGGCGTCATCGCGGGTGCCGATGTCAGCGTCACCGCCGGCAACCTGCTCAACCAGGGCCGCATCAGCGGCACCGGAACTGTGTCGCTGCAAGCGCGCAACGACCTGCTCAACCAGGGCCAGATCCAGGGCCGCGATGTCGCGCTGGCCGCTGGCAACAACCTGGTCAGCGAAGCGTCCAGGGCCATCAATGGTGCGGGCATCCTGTCGGGCATCAGTGCGGGCAACGCCCTGCAGCTGTTCGCCGGCAACGACATGACCCTGACCGGCACCCGCGTGCAGGCGGGCGGCAGCGCGGCCTTGATCGCGGGCAACAACCTCAGCCTCACGCCAAGCGCCTTGCGTGACGACAACGGCCTGCTGCGTGGCGGTGACGCCGTGTCGGTGACTGCGGGCAAGGACCTGATCGTCTCGGCCGGCAACGATCTGCAACTGCATGGCGTGACCATCAAGGCCGGCGGCAGCGCGGCACTGCAGGCGGGCAACGACCTCTCGCTGACGCCGGCCACTGGTCTCGACGGCAAGCCCACCACCCGCACCAGCATCAGCACCGGCGACAGCCTGCAACTCACCGCGGGCAACGACCTGACCATCCGCCAGGCCGAGGTGAAGGCAGGCGGCGATCTGATCGCCGCAGCGGGCAACAACCTCAACGTCGAGTCCGTGCTCAACGAGACCGAGACCAACAGCTATAACAACCGCAACGGCAAGACCCGCGTTACCACCACCACGACCACGCAGAGCATCGATCAGCAGGCGCTCACCGCTGGCGGCAAACTGATCCTCAGCGCCGGCAACGACGTCAATCTGGTCGCCGCCAAGCTCGATGCAGGCAAGGGTCTGGGCATCAGCGCCGGCAACGGCATCAACGCCAGCACGCTGACCACGGTGGACACCAGCGATGTCCTGGAAACGCGCAAGCGCTTCAAGCAAACCACCAGCACGAGCGACGAAACCGTCCACAGCACCGAGTTCAGTGCCGGCGGCAACCTCGCTATGCAGGCGGGCAACGACTTAGCAGTCTTCAACAAGGCGCAAAGTATGGGGCAAGATGCCTGGGCCAGATGCAGGCTAATCGTAGCGTTCGTCTTACAGGGTGGTAAGGAAATTCCACTGCCCTGGCAGTGTTAAGGTTGTTGGCGTCGACGGAAATTGGCAATGAACACAGATTGGTTTAAAGAGAACTTCTTATCTTTTATGAAAGGTTGCGAATTTATCTACAGTGAATTCAAGAATGGTGATTTCGGAGATCTTCAGAGAGTGGAGGTTGAAAGTTTTAACAAAATGGGGGCAGTTGAATTTTGGTCCTCAGGCTGGGTAGGAATTGATCTTGTCGATTGCGTTTCTGGAACCCAAGAAATCAGTGTGCTGCTTTCTCCGGAACAGCGAGATCTCGTTGATGGTGAGTTAAGAAGATTTTCCGACCTGATGGCGCGACGCTGACCAACGCTGATGCGAGGCTACAGCAGTCATGACCCAAGATCGTTTCAAAAAATCGCAATGGTTCGGCCTTCTCGGCTGGTTGGTGCTTTGCTATGCCGCAGCCGCGCTGGGCGCAACTGCATCGATCCAGGCCGCCAGCTTTTATGCGCAGCTGCAGCGGCCGGCATGGGCGCCGCCGGGGTGGTTGTTCGGGCCGGTGTGGATGGCGCTGTACGGGATGATGGCGCTGTCGGCGTGGTTGGTGTGGCTCCGTGGGCGATGGGCTGGCGCGCGTGTGGCGCTGACACTTTTCCTGGTGCAGCTGGCGCTCAACGGGCTGTGGAGTTGGTTGTTCTTTGCATTGCACTTGGGAGCGTGGGCGTTTGCGGACATCGTGGCGCTGTGGCTGGTGCTGGCGGCGACCATCGGTGTGTTTGGGAAGAGGCAAGCTTCGGCGGCGTGGTTGTTGGTGCCATATCTGGCGTGGGTGAGCTTTGCGGCGGCGCTCAATTTTTCGGTCTGGCAACTCAACCCTCGGGTGCTTGGCTGATCTGCGCTGCTGACCTTGGTTCGCACCGATTCGGGGTTGCGATAGCGACGATCTGTTGCTTGATGCGAAGTTGTCTGTTGCTTGATGCGACGTGCTGCCTGCAGCGATGTGATGCATCGAGTGCTGGCCATCCAGTCAGCCTATCGCGTCGGCCGAGCACACGACTCGAGCAATGAAGGTTAGAAAGCTGCGCAGCATGGCTCTGCAAGGCCGATCCAAAAGTTTC
The DNA here is from genome assembly GCF_041481705.2 of Xanthomonas sp. NCPPB 1062. Classification (NCBI taxonomy): domain Bacteria; kingdom Pseudomonadati; phylum Pseudomonadota; class Gammaproteobacteria; order Lysobacterales; family Lysobacteraceae; genus Xanthomonas; species Xanthomonas sp. NCPPB 1062. The sequence continues at coordinate 2,084,305 of NZ_CM192987.1, forward strand.
CATAGCAATCAATTGCTTGCACGCACAGTGCTTAAATCCCTGAGCAAAAAGGATTTCTGTTCCGTGCGCCCAACGCATGCGCCTGCCCATTCACGCAATGCTTGACAGGCCTCGGCCCGGTGATGTCTTTTGCATGCATGGGTAACGCCTCCGCCACCGCTTCGCTTCTCTGCCAGCCGCTACTGCGGGCAGGTGCGGGCGTGGCCGGCATTACCACCATCATTACTACCGCCACCATTCGCCCGGTGCGGTCCGTCGTCTTCGCGTAACTTCCGAAAACAACGGCCCCGCACCCGGACCAGGATGCGGGGACTTCCCTCTCTCATCCGATGCGGACGGGGCCTCCCCTAACGAGGTCTGTCGATGTCATCGCCCGCTGTTTCGTTCGAACCCGCTTCTGTTCTTGCGTCCTCTGCGCGCACTATCGTGCACAAATTCGGCGGCACCTCGGTGGCCGATGCCGAGCGCTATCGGCATGTGGCGCAGCTGCTGCTTGCCCGCAACGAGACGGTGCAGGTCACCGTGGTCTCGGCAATGAAGGGCGTCACCGATGCCTTGATCGAACTGGCCGAACTTGCGGCGAAAAATCGCCCCGAATGGCGCGAGCGCTGGCACGAAACACGCGCACGCCATCGCGGTGCGGCAGTGGCGTTGCTCGGCGAGCATTCCGGGCCGACGGTGGAGTGGCTGGACGAGCGCTTCGAACATCTGTCGCAGATCCTCGGGGCCCTGGCGGTCATCGGCGAATTGCCGCGCGAAGTGCTCGACCGCGTACAGGGCCTTGGCGAGGTGTATTCGGCGCAGCTGCTAGGCGATCACTTTCGCGCGATCGGCGAGGACTGTGCGGTGCTGGACGCGCGCGACGTGCTGGTGGTCAATCGCGGCGAACTCGGTGTGGATGTGGACTGGGAGGCGAGTGCGCAACGTCTTGCAACCTGGCGGCAGGCGCATCCACAAACGCGCGTGGTGGTCACCGGATTCGTGGCGCGCGACCGCGCCGATCGCATTACCACGCTGGGCCGCAACGGCAGCGATTATTCGGGTGCCATCTTTGCCGCGTTGTTCGATGCCGACGAACTGCATATCTGGACCGACGTGGACGGCGTGCTGTCGGCCGACCCGCGCGTGGTGCCTGAAGCGGTGCAACTGGAAACGCTGAGCTACGACGAGGCCTGCGAGCTGGCGTACTTCGGTGCGAAGGTGGTGCATCCGCAAACGATGTCGCCGGCGATCGAACGCGGCTTGCCGATCATCATCCGCAACACCTTCCAGCCCGAGCATCCCGGCACGCGCATCACTGCCAGCAGTGCGGTGAGCGGGCCGATCAAGGGGCTGACGTTGAGCCCGGATCTGGCGGTGCTGAATCTGGAAGGCACCGGTCTGATCGGGGTGCCGGGCACGGCCGAGCGCGTGTTTGCAGCGCTGCGCACCGCGCAGGTGTCGGTGGTGATGATCTCGCAAGGTTCCTCGGAACATTCGATCTGCTGCGTGGTCAAGCAGCGCGAGTCCGAGCGTGCACGCAATGCATTGCTGCAGGCGTTCGCGCATGAACTCACGGTCGGCCAGGTGCAGCGCGTGCAGCTGACCACCGGCATCAGCGTGCTGGCAGCGGTGGGCGATGGTATGGCCGGCCAGCCGGGTGTGGCGGCACGGCTGTTCGAATCGTTGGGCCGCGCGCAAGTCAATATCCTGGCGATTGCGCAGGGCTCGTCCGAACGCAACATCTCGGTGGCCATCGATGCGGCGCACGCCACCAAGGCCTTGCGGGCGGCACATGCAGGTTTCTGGTTGTCGCCGCAGACGTTCTCTGTGGGCGTGATCGGGCCGGGCAATGTGGGCGCAGCGCTGTTGGATCAATTGCGCACTGCGCAGCCACAGTTGCTGGGCAAGGCCAATCTGGATCTGCGCCTGCGTGCGGTGGTCTCACGCGGTCGCATGCTGCTGGACGAACGCGGCCTGGTCGGCGACTGGCGCGATGCGTTTGCATCGGCCGCCACGCCCACCGATCTGGAACGCTTCACCACGCATCTGCTGTCTGCGCATCTGCCGCATGCGGTGATCATCGATTGCAGCGGCAGCGCCGAAGTGGCCGACCGTTATGCGGGCTGGCTGGCCGCCGGCATCCATGTGGTCACGCCGAACAAGCAGGCCGGTTCCGGCCCGCTGGCACGTTATGAGGCGATCCGCGCAGCGGCCGATGCCAGTGGGGCGCGCTTCCGTTATGAAGCCACCGTGGGCGCCGGGTTGCCGGTGATCACCACGCTGCGCGACCTGGTCGATACCGGTGACGCGGTCACCTCCATCGAAGGCATCTTCTCCGGCACGTTGGCGTGGTTGTTCAATAAATACGACGGCAGCGTGCCTTTTGCCGAACTGGTGACGCAGGCACGCGGCATGGGCTACACCGAACCGGATCCGCGCGACGATCTGTCCGGCGTGGACGTGGCGCGCAAGTTGGTGATCCTGGCGCGCGAAGCAGGGCGCTCCATCAGCCTGGAAGATGTGCAGGTTGAAAGCCTGGTGCCGGAAGGGCTGCGTCAGGCTAGCGTGGACGATTTCATGGCGCGGCTCTCCGAAGTGGATGCGGTGTTCGCGCAGCGCCTGCGCGATGCGCGTGCGCGCGGCAACGTGCTGCGCTATGTGGCGCAGCTGCCGCCGGACCGCGCGCCCAGCGTGGGCCTGGTGGAATTGCCCGCCGATCACGCCTTCGCCAATCTGCGCCTCACCGACAATGTGGTGCAGTTCACCACGCGTCGCTACTGCGAGAACCCGCTGGTGGTGCAAGGCCCGGGCGCGGGGCCGGAAGTGACCGCGGCAGGCGTGTTCGCCGACCTGCTGCGCGTGGCGGCAGGCGAGGGCGCGCGACTATGACGCAGACTGTTGTCAGCCATGCCGGCGTGAGCCAGGCAGCGGTGGCGCAGGCGCATCGCTGCGATCGCGCATCTTTGGACAAACACGGCCTGCACGAAGCGCGCGCCTTCGCACCAGCATCGGTTGCCAATGTCGCGGTGGGATTCGATCTGCTCGGCTATCCGATCGATGGCATCGGCGACACCGTGACCGTGCGCCGTATCGAAGCGCCGGTGGTGCGCATCGCTGCGATTCGCGGCACGACGGTGGCGCTGCCCCTGGATGCCGAGCGCAACACTGCAGGCGCTGCACTCATTTCGCTACGTGCCGCCTTGCAGCTGCCTTATGGGTTCGAAGTCGAGATCGACAAAGGCATCGCGCTGAGCTCGGGCATGGGCGGGTCTGCCGCGTCATGCGTCGCGGCCCTGGTTGCGGCAAACGCGCTACTGGCCTCGCCATTGGATCACCACCAGCTCTACCAATACGCGCTCGATGGCGAAGCGGTAGCCAGCGGCAGCCGCCACGGCGACAATCTGGGGCCGCTGTTTGTAGGTGGTTTGGTGTTGTGCACGCTGGAACGCCTGGTGCCAATCGCGGTGCCACCCGCTTGGCATAGCCTGCTGGTGCATCCGGATGCAGTGCTGGAAACGCGGCGCGCGCGCGAAGCCTTGGCGGGCAATTATCAATTGCGCGAGTTCGTCGCGCAGAGCACCAATCTGGCGTTGGTGTTGGCCGGTTGCCATGCCGGCGATCCAGACCTGGTACGCGCAGGCCTGCGTGATGTCCTGATCGAACCGCGTCGCGCCCCATTGATCGCCGGCTTCGCAGACGCCAAACAGGCAGCGCTGGACCACAACGCCCTCGGCGCCAGCATTTCCGGCGCCGGGCCAAGTGTGTTTGCCTGGTTTGAATCGCGTGCCGCTGCAGAGGCTGCGGCAACCGCAGTGCAGGCCGGGTTTGCGGCTGCAGGGTTCGATAGCCAGGCCTGGGTCTCGCCAATCGCAAGTCCTGCGGCGCGGTTACTCGGATGAATCGGGACGCATGCAATGAAAACGCGCCGCAGGCAGCAGGCAGCAGGTCTGGCCTGCAGCTCGCCAGGCGCTGTTTAGTCGACGACGACTTCGCTGATCTGCATCACCGGGGTCAGGTCGGTGTAGTTGGCGATGTCGCCCAGGATCTCGCCCGCATGCGGGCCGAAGCTGGCATTGAAGGCTTCCTGCGACGCGCAAAAGATGTGGCACATCCCGATGAACGCCGGCGGGCTGCCGGCCTCGCCGCCGCTGATGCCTTTGTCCACCGTATATTTCAAACAGGCCGGCCCCATGCGCGCGCTCACCAGCGGCATGTGCTGGTCGCGGTAGTAGGCGTGATCGAAGCGAGCGCCGTCGCGGTACGGGTACATCACACTGACCTTGATCATCTGCCGACTCCACGGAAGGGTGCGCGCAGCATAGCCCCGCGCCATCGACCGTGCGCACCCCTTCGGCCAAATGCCGGCGCAGCCCGACGCCCGGCTCCGTCACACGCGGCACCGCTTGTCATGGGTACCGCCCAGCCTTCGCTTTATCTGGAGTCATGCTGATGTTTATCTCCACCCGTGGCGGTGCCCCCGCCGCAAGCCTGAGCCAGGCCATCGCCGCCGGGCTGGCGCCCGATGGCGGCCTCTACGTGCCGCAGACCCTGCCGCCTGCGCGTACGCTGGTTGCGGGCGCCGGCCTGGCCGACACCGCCACCGTGCTGCTGCAGCCGTTTTTCGAAGGTGATGCGCTGGCCGCCGAGCTGCCCGCCATCTGCGCTGAAGCCTTCGACTTCCCGGCACCGCTGGTTGAGCTGGGTACGCCGGGCGATTACGCGCTGGAGCTGTTTCATGGCCCCACCGCCGCGTTCAAGGATTTCGGTGCGCGCTTCCTGGCCGCCTGCCTGACCCGCCTGCGCCGTGCCGAAGATCGCCCGCTCACCATCCTGGTCGCCACCTCCGGCGACACTGGCGCCGCCGTGGCCGCCGCGTTCCATCGCCAGCCCGGCCTGCGCGTGGTAGTGCTGTATCCGGACGTCCGCGTGTCGCCGCGGCAGGCGCATCAATTGGGGTGTTTCGGCGACAACATCCAGGCCCTGCGCGTGGCCGGCTCGTTCGACGACTGCCAGGCAATGGTCAAGCAGGCCTTGAACGATGCCGCATTGCAGGCGCAGGTGCCGCTGAGTTCGGCCAACAGCATCAGTCTGGGCCGGTTGCTGCCGCAGATGAGTTACTACGCACATGCCGCGCTGGAACACCATGCAGCCTCGGGCAGCGCGCTCAACCTGGTCGTGCCTACCGGTAACCTGGGCAACGCGCTGGCGGCGATCATCGCGCGCGCGCTCGGGGTGCCATTGGGCCGCATCGCGCTGGCGTCCAACGCCAATCACGTGCTGCCGGACTATTTCGCGGGAGATGCCTACGCACCGCAGCCCAGCGTGGCCACGCTGGCCAATGCGATGGACGTGGGCGCGCCGAGCAATTTCGAGCGGCTGCGTTGGCTCTACAACGGCGACGATGCCGCCTTGCGCGAGGAATTCCGGGCCTTGTCGGTGGACGATGCGGCGATTCGCAACACCGTGCAGCAGCGCTTCGCCCGCTACGGCGAGGTGCATTGCCCGCATACCGCCACCGCGGTGCATGTGCTCGAACAACTGCGTGCCGAAGGCGCGGAGGGCGGCACTGGCGACTGGGCGGTAGCGGCCACCGCGCATCCGGCCAAGTTCGAGGGGGTGGTGGAGCCATTGATCGGCCGCGCGGTGGAGGTTCCGCCGGCGCTGGCCGCGCTGCTGCAGCGCCCGGCGCATGCCGAAGCACTGGCGCCGGACTACGCAGCCCTTCGGCAGCGCTTGCTTGCCGATGCCGCCTGACCCAACGCGTTCAGACACCGGGGTTGGAAAGTGGCCCGCATGCGGCTATTTCTAGCCGGGTGCGGCCCCGTCGTGGCGCCGCGTCCGCTGTGGGTTGTTGCATGTCTTATCGAATGATCGCCGTTGCCGGCTTCTTGTGCGGGTGGGCAGCGGCTGGTGCGGCCAGTGCGGCCGATGCATTGGCTGGATCACCGGTCGCGCCACTGGGCGCTCCGCGTGTGGGTCTGGTCGAGGCGCTGGCGCGCCAGGCGCCGTCGCTGGACCGTCAGGTGCTGGCCCTGGCCACCGAGGCGCTGCAATGCGCCCGCCAGCGCCAGCAGGTGGGTGCCGAACGGGTGCTCAGCGTCATCGACTACAGCCGCCCCTCGACCGAGCGCCGGCTCTGGGTGTTCGATCTGGATAAGCAGCGCCTGTTGTTTCGCGAATGGGTCGCGCACGGGCGCAATACCGGCGAGAACCTGGCGGCGAAGTTCTCCAATGACGATGGCAGCTTCCAGTCCAGCCTGGGCGCGTTCACCGCGCAGGAGTCGTACACCGGGCACAACGGTTACTCGTTGCGGCTCAAGGGTCTGGAGCCGGGATTCAACGACCACGCACGCGATCGCGCCATCGTGATCCACGGCGCGCCCTATGTCAGCGAAGCCATCATCCGCAGCCAGGGCCGGCTCGGCCGCAGCCTGGGCTGCCCGGCGGTGCGGCCAGCGGTGGCCAAGCAGTTGATCGATACCTTGCGCGACGGTGCGTTCGTGTTTGCCTACTACCCGGACCGGGCCTGGCTGCGCCAGTCGCGGCTGCTGAGTAGTGGCTGTGGCGGTGCGGCAGCGCGTGCAGTGGCCGGGCGCTGAGTGATCGCGCGTCACCGACCCGGCCGACTGCGTCGACAGCCACGCACCGACGCATCAATGAAATCCATCAATCAGCCGCCAACCCTTACACCGTATCGCCGGCCAGGCGGCGCAGTGCGGCGTAATCCAGGATCTGCACCAGCTGCAGTTGCGGTAGCGCGATCAACTGCTGCTGCCGCAGCTTGGTGAAGGTGCGGCTCACCGTTTCCACGGTCAGCCCCAGATGGTCGGCAATATCGCCGCGGCTCATCGGCAGCGCCACGGTGTCGCCGCTGGCGCCGGGCTGGGTGGAGCGAGCGGCCAGCCGCAGCAGGAAATGCGCCAGCCGTTCGCTCGGTTGCAGGCGTGCCAGCAGCAGGCCGGTGTCCTGCGCTGCAGCCAGCTCCATGCTGGCACGTTGCAGCAGCTTGCGTTCCAGCTGCGGGTAGCGCTCGCGTAGCTGGCGCATTTGCGCCATCGGCGTGCGGCACACCCGGCTGTCGACAATGGCTTCGATATCGTGGCGGTGCTGCGCGGTTTCGGTGAGCCCGACGTAGTCGCCGGGCAGCACGAAGCCGGTGATCTGGCGGCGCCCGTCGGCCAGCGTGCGCACCATGCGCAACGCACCGGAGGTCACGGTATAGACGTTGTGCCGGGTCTCGCCCGCACGCACCAGGGTGCTGCCGGGCGCGTAGGCCGCCGCGTGGGTGACCTGGTCCAGCGCGTCCATCTCCTGCGCCGACAGCGCCGCACAAATGGCCCGGCCGCGCACGGCGCAAAGGGCGCAATCTGAGTTGGGCGTGCCACTGGCGGATGCCGTGCTGGGCGCCGGGCAGGTCGCGCTGGGGTCGGAAAGCTGCCGGTACATGGGCCATGCACTGCTGGGACGCATTGAATGATACGCCATGCGGTCAGCGCGGCCGCCCAGCCGGTAGAATTGTGCGTTCGCCACATTGTCCTGCAGGAGTTTCGCTCGTGATCAAGCCCCGTACGCCGCCCGGCATCATGGAATTGCTGCCGCGCGAGCAGATCGCGTTCCAGCGCATGCTGGACGTCATCCGCCGCAACTACGAGCGGTTCGGGTTCCTGCCGGTCGAGACCCCGGTGTTCGAGCTGTCGGATGTGCTGCTGACCAAATCCGGCGGCGAAACCGAGCGCCAGGTGTATTTCGTGCAGTCCACCGGCGCGCTGGCCAATGCTGCTGCGGCAGCCGATGCGGGCGCCGAGAACGGTGGCCTGCCCGAGCTCGCGCTGCGCTTCGACCTGACCGTGCCGCTGGCGCGCTACGTCGCCGAGCATGAGCACGAGCTGAGCTTCCCGTTCCGGCGCTACCAGATGCAGCGCGTGTATCGCGGCGAACGTGCGCAGCGCGGGCGCTTCCGTGAGTTCTACCAGTGCGATATCGACGTCATTGGCAAGGATGCGCTGAGCATCCGCTACGACGCCGAAGTGCTGGCGGTGATCCATGCGGTGTTCGCCGAGCTGGGCATCGGCGATTTCAAGGTGCAGTTGAACAACCGCAAGCTGCTGCGCGGCTTCTTCGAAAGCCTGGGCGTGGCTGAGGGCGAGTTGCAGCTGGCCGTGCTGCGCGAAGTCGACAAGATCGACAAGCGTGGCGCCGATTACGTGCGCGACACGCTGGTGGGCGAGGGCTTCGGCATCGCCGCCGAGCAGGTGGCCAAGATCCTCGCCTTCGTGGCGGTGCGCTCTGACGGGCATGCCGATGCGCTGGCGCAGTTGCAGGCGCTGGAAGCCTCGGTCGGGGCCAGCGCGACGCTGGGCGAGGGCATCGCCGAGTTGCGCGAAGTACTGGAGCTGGTCAAGGCCCTAGGCGTGCCGGAGAGCGCGTACTGCCTGAATTTCTCCATCGCGCGCGGGCTGGACTATTACACCGGCACCGTCTACGAAACCACGCTGATCGACCACCCGCAGATCGGCTCAATCTGTTCGGGCGGCCGTTACGAGAGCCTGGCCAGCCACTACACCAAGTCCAAGCTGCCGGGCGTGGGCATTTCGATCGGCCTGACCCGCCTGTTCTGGCAGCTGCGCGAGGCCGGCCTGATCCAGGGCATCGCCGAAAGCAGCGTGCAGGCGATGGTGGCGCTGATGGACGAGACCCGCCTGGACGACGCGCTGGATATCGCGCGCCGGCTGCGCATCGGTGGCATCAACACCGAGGTGCAGATGGAGCCGAAGAAGGTCGGCAAGCAGTTCCAGTATGCGGCTCGTGCCGGCATCCGCTTCGTGGTGCTGGCCGGCGACGACGAACTGGCACGCGGCGTGGTGGCGGTGAAAGACCTGGTGCGAGAGCAGCAGTTCGACGTCGCCCGCGATGAGCTGGCCAGCACCTTGCAGGTGGAACTGGAACAGGCCAGGGCAATGCTGGTGGCTGGCGGCGTCCAGGGCGACTGATATCGTCAGTTTGAAGACGTCACAGGCTTGGTGACCATTTCGCCGGCGACCCACGTGCCGTAGCGCAGAACGCGCCCACTGACATCAGATGTCAGTGGGCGTTTTCGTAACAGGCAGGTGGGCGAGCAGTTTCTTCATGAATGCTTCGATGCGGTCGACTTGTCCCGAGGCCGGTGTTTGCGTTAATGTACTAACACGCTATTACATTAACGCAATGAAACAACGACCCGCCCCCCGCGAGAACACCGACATTGCGGCATCTCTGACGATGCTGGCCGACGCGCTGGCATGCCTGCGCGCGCCCGAGGCGGTCGAAGCGTTTCTGCGTGACCTCTGCACGCCTGCCGAGCTGGAAGCCATGGCCGACCGCTGGCGGGTGGTGCCGCTGCTGGTCAAGGGCGTGCCGTATCGCGAAATCCATGAGCTGACCCAGGTCAGCGTCACCACCATCGGGCGCGTTGCGCGCACCCTGGACCACGGTGCCGGCGGCTATGCCGCGGCCTTGCGCGAGCAGTCTTCGCGCCCTGACGCCTCCCATTGAGAGAACGAGATGAGTGCTTCCACGGCAGCGCCGGCACGTGACCGGCTGCGTATCGCCATCCAGAAGAGCGGCCGCCTGGCCGAGCCGGCGCGCAGCCTGCTGGCCGCCTGCGGGCTGAGCTGGCGGCAGAGCCGCGACAAGCTGTTCTGCTACGGCGAATCGTTGCCGGTGGACCTGCTGCTGGTGCGCGACGACGACATCCCCGGCCTGATCGCCGATGGCGTCTGCGATCTGGGCATCGTCGGCCAGAACGAACTGGAAGAGCAGGCCGCCGAGCGTCGCCGCAACGGCTTGCCGGCTGCCTATCACGCCGTGCGTGGGGTCGGCTTCGGCCAGTGCCGCCTGATGCTCGCCGTGCCGGAAGAATGGGACTGGCACGGCGTGGCGCAACTGGCGGGCAAGCGTATCGCCACCAGCTACCCGGCGATCCTGGCCGATTGGCTGGAGCGGCAGGGCATCGACGCGACGGTGGTGGAGTTGTCCGGTTCGGTGGAAATCGCACCGCGCCTGGGCACTGCCGATCTGATCTGCGATCTGGTCTCCAGCGGCGCCACCCTGGCCGCCAACCAGCTCAAGCCGGTCGAGCTGGTGATGGAAAGCGAAGCGGTGCTGGCCGGCGCAGTGCGCGAGCCGGCCGATGCGCGCGCCGGCCTGCTGGCAATGCTGCTGCGGCGCATGGACGGCGTACTCAAATTGCGCGACAGCAAGCTGCTGATGTTCCGCGCCGAGCAGACCAATGTCGATGCGCTGCGCCGCCTGCTGCCTGACGCCGACCCGCTGGTGCAGTTGCCCGACGATGGCAACGGCGCGCTGCGCTTGCAGACCATGTGCCATGGCGCGGTGACCTGGCAGCGCCTGGAAGAACTCGAACGCGCAGGTGCGCAAGGCTTGATGGTGTTGACGGTGGAGCGCTCGCTGGCATGAAGATTCTCGATTGGTCCCAACTCGACGGTGCCGCGCGAACCGATGCACTGACTCGCCCGGTACAGACCGTGGCCACGCAGACGCGCGACGCAGTGGCTGCATTGATTGCCGATGTGCGTGCACGCGGCGATGCCGCCTTGCGCGAGATCACCGCGCGTTTCGATGGCGTATCGCTGGAGAGCTTCGCCGTGAGCGAAGCCGACTTCGCTGCCGCCGAAGCGGCCGTGGCGCCGGAGCTGCGCCAGGCCATGCAAGATGCGGTCGCACGCATCGACGCCTTCCACCGCGCCGGCATGAGCGAGGGCTATGCGGTGGAAACCGCGCCCGGCGTGGTGTGCGAAAAGATCGTGCGGCCGATCGGACGTGTGGGTCTGTACGTGCCGGCAGGCAGCGCGCCGTTGCCATCAACCGCCTTGATGCTGGGTGTGCCGGCGCGTCTGGCCGGATGCCGCGAGGTGGTGTTGTGCACGCCGCCGCGCAAGGACGGCAGCGTGGACCCGGCGGTGCTGGTGGCCGCGCAACTCACCGGCGTGCGCCGCGTGTTCAAGCTCGGTGGCGCGCAGGCGATCGCGGCGATGGCGTATGGCACCGAGTCGGTACCCAGTTGCGACAAGCTGTTCGGCCCGGGCAATAGCTATGTCACCGAAGCCAAGCAGCAGGTGGCCCAGTCCGGAGCGGCGGCGATCGACATGCCGGCCGGCCCCTCGGAGGTCTTGGTGATCGCCGATGCGGGCGCGCAGCCGGCCTTCGTGGCTGCTGATCTGTTGTCGCAGGCCGAACACGGGCCCGATTCGCAGGTGCTGTTGCTGTCCGACAGCGACGGGTTGATCGATGCGGTGCAAGTACAGCTGGAAGTTCAGCTTGCGCAACTGTCGCGTGCCGACATCGCGCGCCAGGCGCTGGCGCAATCGCGGATGATCAAGGTGCAGGCGCTGGATGAGGCGTTTGCGATCAGTAATCGCTATGCGCCGGAGCACCTGATTCTTGCGCTGCGCGAACCGCGCGCGTGGCTGGCGCAAGTCGAAGCGGCCGGTTCGGTGTTTCTTGGCGATTACACGCCCGAAGCGCTTGGCGACTACTGCAGCGGCACCAATCATGTGCTGCCGACCAGCGGTGCGGCGAGCGCCTACAGCGGGGTGAGTGTGGCCAGCTTCCAGAATATGGTCAGCGTGCAGGCAGCCAGCAAGGCCGGCATCGACGGCATCGGTCAATGCGCATTGATCCTTGCCCGCGCTGAGGGGCTGGATGCGCATGCCAACGCGGTGGCGCTGCGCATGGGAGTGGCGGCATGAGCGCGTCGTCGATTCTGGATCTGGTACGCGAAGATCTGCGTGCATTTGCGGGCTATTCGTCGGCGCGCACCAGTGCGTTGCAGGGCGATGTGTGGCTCAACGCCAACGAGTCCGCGTGGGCGAATCCCGCCGATCCCGACGCCAGCACGCGGCGCTATCCCGACCCGCAACCCAGGGGCCTGCGCAGCGCGCTTGCGGCGCTGTACGGTTGCGCGCCGGAGCAGCTGTTGATCGGCCGCGGCAGCGACGAGGCGATCGATCTGCTGGTACGCGGCCTGTGCGTGCCAGAGCGCGATGCAGTGCTGGTGACGCCGCCGGTATTCGGCATGTACGCGGTGTGCGCGCGGTTGCAGAACGCACCGTTGGTGGACGTGCCGCTGGTCGATGGGCCAGATGGTTTCCATGCAGATATCCCTGCAATAGTGGCGAGGGCATTGGCCTCGAACGCCAAGCTGGTGTTTCTGTGTTCGCCATCCAATCCCGCTGGTTCGGCCATTGCGCTAGACCAGATCGAACAAGCGCTGCAGGCCTTGCAAGGCAAGGCGCTGGTGGTGGTGGACGAGGCCTATGGCGAATTTTCCGATGTGCCTTCGGCGGTCGGTCTGCTCGGGCGTTACGACAATCTCGCGGTGTTGCGTACGCTTTCCAAGGCGCATGCGCTGGCGGCGGCGCGTATCGGCACACTGATCGCCAATGCCGAGTTGATTGCCCTGCTGCGCCGCTGCCAAGCGCCGTACCCGGTGCCCACACCATGTGCAGCCATGGCCGAGCAGGCCTTGTCTGCGCCGGCGCTGGAGGTGACCCGCCGGCGTATCGCCGAGGTGCGCAGTGAGCGCGAGCGCGTGCACGAGGCGCTCGCGCAGCTGGCCGGTGTGCGGCAGGTCTATCCCTCGCAAGGCAACTTCTTGTTGGTGCGTTTCGATGATGCCGAGGCGGCGTTCCAGGCGTTGCTCGATGCCGGTGTGGTGGTGCGCGATCAACGCGCAGTGCCGCGCCTGGCCGACGCGCTGCGCATCACGCTGGGCACGCACGAACAGAACCAACGCGTGCTGAGCGCGCTGCAACGCATGCAGGAGGCCGCCCCATGACCCCGATTCTTTTTGTCGACCGCGACGGCACGCTGATCACCGAGCCGGCCGACTACCAGATCGACGCGTACGAGAAACTGCGCTTTGTCGATCACGTGATTCCGGCGATGCTCAAGCTGCGCGATGCCGGCTATCAGTTCGTCATTGTCAGCAACCAGGATGGGCTGGGCAGCGAGAGCTACCCACGCGCGTCCTTCGACGGCCCGAACAACCTGATGCTGCAGATCTTCGCCAGCCAGGGCATCGAATTCCGCGACGTGCTGATCGATTGCAGCTGGCCTGCCGACAATGCGCCCACGCGCAAGCCCGGTATCGGCCTGATGGTGCCGTATCTGCAGGACCGCAGCATCGATTGGGCGCGCTCGGCGATGGTGGGCGACCGCATCACCGACATCCAGTTCGCGCACAACCTCAACATTCGCGGGTTTCAGCTGCGCACCGACGAGTTCGGCGGCGAGTGGGACTGGCCCGGCATCGCCCATGAACTGGCCGACGCACCGCGTCGCGCGGTGGTCCAGCGCAACACCAAGGAAACCAGGATTAGCGTCGAACTGGATCTGGATCGCGTGGCCGAACCGAAGACCGCCACCGGTCTGCCGTTCTTCGACCACATGCTGGAACAAATCGGCAAGCACGGCGGTTTTGCGCTGGAGATCCGGGCCGAAGGCGATCTGCATATCGATGAGCACCACACCATCGAAGACACCGGCCTTGCGCTGGGTCAGGCGCTACGTGAAGCGCTGGGCGACAAGCGTGGCATCGGCCGCTATGGCTTCGATCCGGAAAGCAGCCCCTGGCGCGTCGCCGGCGACAAGGCGCAGCATGGCTTCACGTTGCCGATGGACGAAACCATCGCAAGCGCGGCGCTGGATTTCAGCGGCCGGCCGTATTTCGTCTTCGACGGCGAGTTCAAGCGCGAGCGCGTCGGCGACATGCCGACCGAGCTGGTGCCGCATTTTTTCCGCTCGATCTGCGATGCGTCCGGCTTGAATCTGCATCTGACCGTGCGCGGTGAGAACGATCACCACAAGGTGGAAGCCTGCTTCAAGGCCCTGGCGCGTGCATTACGCCAGGCGATCCGCCGCGAAGGCACCGCGTTGCCGACCACCAAGGGTGCGCTATGACCGATGTTGCGTTGATCGATGCCGGTGGCGCCAACCTGGGCTCGGTGCGCTATGCATTGGAGCGCTTGGGCGTGGACGCACGCGTGGTGCGCGATGCGGCAGGTCTGCACAGCGCACAGCGCGTGATCCTGCCCGGCGTCGGTGCGGCGCCAGAAGCGATGTCGCGTCTGCGCACGCAGGGCTTGGTCGAGCCGTTGCGCGCGCTGCAGGTGCCGTTGATCGGTATCTGCCTGGGGATGCAACTGCTGTTCGAACATTCCGAAGAAGGCGATGTCGAGTGCCTGGGCCTGCTGCCGGGCATCGTACGGCATATGACGCCGGCACTCGGTATCCGTGTGCCGCACATGGGCTGGAACCAGCTGGTGCCGATGCGCGAATCCGCGTTGCTGGCCGGTCTGCCCGAGCGCGCAAGTGCGTATTTCGTGCATGGTTACGCTGCGCCGGTGACCGCCGACACCGTGGCCGCCTGCGATCACGGCGGGTTGTTCACTGCCGTCGTGCAGAACGGGCTGCGCTGCGGCGCGCAATTTCACCCTGAGCGTTCGGCCGACACCGGTGCACGCATCCTGCGCAATTTTCTTGAGATGAGCTTCCCATGAGTTTCACCGTTTACCCGGCGCTGGATATCCGCAACGGCCGCGTGGTGCGCCTGCTGCAAGGCGATTACGCGCGCGAGACGCAGTACGGCGACGACGTGCTGCCGCGTGCGCAGGCGTTCGCCGATGCCGGTGCGCAGTGGATGCATCTGGTCGATCTGGATGCGGCCAAGGCGGGCGGCTACACCTTGGCCGGCACGCTCGGCGAGATCGCGCATGCCACCGGCTTGCGCGTGCAGACCGGCGGCGGTGTGCGCTCGCGCGAGGATGTGGCGCGCATCCTCGATGCCGGCGCCGCACGCGTGGTCATCGGCTCGTTGGCAGTGCGCAATAGCCAGATGGTGGTTGGCTGGCTGCAGGAATTCGGTGCCGACCGCCTGACCATTGCACTGGACACGCGCCAGGATGCCAATGGCATCTGGCAGTTGCCGGTGCACGGCTGGACCGAAACTGCAGACGCTACGCTGGATCAATTGGCCGTGCGCTACGCGCAGGCCGGGCTGCAGCATCTACTGTGCACCGACATCGCGCGCGACGGCATGCTGTCCGGTCCCAACATGGCGCTGTATGCGCATCTGCGCGCGCTGACGCCGCAGTTGCAGGTGCAGGTCTCCGGTGGCGCGCGCAATCTTGCCGATGTCGCCGCGGCCAAGGCCGCAGGCTGCGCCGGCATCGTGCTCGGCAAGGCGCTGCTCGAAGGGCATCTGGATCTCGAAGAGGCACTGGCATGCTGAGCCGTCGCATCATTCCGTGCCTGGACGTGCGCGATGGCCGCGTGGTCAAGGGCGTCAAGTTCCGCGACCACATCGACATGGGCGACATTGTCGAGCTGGCCTTGCGCTACCGTGCGCAGGGCGCCGACGAACTGGTGTTCTACGACATCGGTGCCAGCCCGGAAGGGCGTTCGGTCGACTACACCTGGGTCGAGCGAGTGGCACGGCTGATCGATATTCCGTTCTGCGTGGCCGGAGGTATTGGCGATGTGGAAACGGCCCGAGCGGTATTGCATGCCGGCGCCGACAAGATTTCCATCAACTCGCCCGCGTTAGGCCGCCCGCAATTGATTTCCGAACTGGCCGATGCCTTTGGCGTGCAATGTGTCGTGGTCGGCATCGATTCGATTCGTGAGGAAGATGGTCAATGGCGCGTGCGCCGCTACACCGGCGACCCGAGCAAGACCCAGGCGTTGCCGATGCGTACACTGGACTGGGTGGCCGAAGCGCAGCGGCTCGGCGCGGGCGAGATCGTGCTCAATTGCATGGATAACGACGGCGTGCGCCGCGGATACGATATCGCCCAACTGCGCCAGGTGCGTGCGTTGTGCCGGGTGCCTCTGATCGCTTCCGGCGGTGCAGGCGAGATGCAGCACTTTGCCGACGTCTTCGACCAGGCCGATGTGGATGGCGCACTGGCCGCCAGCGTGTTTCACAGCGGCGCGATTCCGATCCCGGAACTCAAGCGATTCTTGCGCGCGCAACAGATCGAGGTACGCGATGGGCAGTGACGAAGTGGCGACGGGCGACGCGCTCGCAAGCCTGGATTGGAGCAAGGGCGATGGCCTGTTGCCGGTAATCGTGCAGGACGCCGACACCCTGCGCGTGCTGATGCTGGGCTACATGAATGCCGAAGCGTTGGCCGTCACCCGGCAGCGCGGTGACGTCACGTTCTTCAGCCGCAGCAAGCAGCGCTTGTGGACCAAGGGTGAGAGTTCGGGAAACGTGTTGCGCGTGGTGTCGATCCAGACCGACTGCGACGCCGACACATTGCTGGTGCAGGCGCGCCCGCATGGCCCGACCTGTCACCTGGGCCGCACCAGCTGTTTCCCGTCTGCGCCCGGGCAATTCCTGGGTAGCCTGGATGCCCTGGTGGCCGAGCGCGAGCGCGAGCGGCCGCACGGTAGCTACACCACCAAGCTGTTCGAACAAGGCATCCGCCGCATCGCGCAGAAGGTGGGCGAGGAGGGCGTGGAAACCGCGCTGGCCGGCGTGGTGCAAGACGATGACGCGTTGCTCGGCGAATCGGCCGATCTGCTCTACCACCTGATCGTGCTGCTGCGCGCACGTGGGCTGGGCCTTGGCGATGCAGTGGCGTTGCTGGAGTCGCGGCATCAATAACGTAGCCGCGTAGCAGCGCACCCGGGCGCGATTGGCGTCCTTGGTAACGCCCCGTCGCGCCCCGGTGCGCTCCTACGGATATGCGGTCATGCCTTCCGACCTGCGTACTCGCGCTGTGCGCCTCGCGATGGCATGTACAATTTCCGCGGATCTTCGCGCGGGAAAACGCATGCATCGTCGCTTCGCTTTGTTGGCACTGGGCTTGCTCGCGGGAAGCGCATACGCGCGCGACACCGCGGTCGATGGCATCGTCTACGAAGAACGCGACGGGCGCGCCGGCCGCAGCGCCGATGAGCCGGGGGTGGCCGATGTGGCGGTTTCCAATGGCGAGCAGATCGTGCGTACCGATGCGCAGGGCCGCTACCGCCTGCCGGTACGCGACGGGCAGACGGTATTCGTGATCAAGCCTGGCGACCGCCGCTTTTTGCCCGCCGCCGATGGCCTGCCTGCATTCTGGCGCCACTACGCACCGCGTGGCTCGGCCAAGCATCAATACGGCGGTGTCGCCGCGACCGGCCGCAACACGCACAACTGGGATTTCGCGCTGACGCCACGCGCAGACACCGCGGCCGATGGCTTCCAGATGCTGGTGTTTGCCGACAGCCAGACCGCCAGCCTTGCCGACGTTGGCTACTACCAGCGCGACATCGTGGAACCGATCATCGGCAAGACCACCGCCAGGCTGGGCACTACGCTGGGTGACATCGTCAGCGACGATCTGAGCTTGTATCCGGCCTTGAACAAGGTCACCACGCAGCTGGGCGTGCCGTGGTTCCATCTGCCGGGCAACCACGATCTCAACCTGGACGCGCACGACGATGCGCAGTCGCTCGACAGCTGGCACGCAGTCTACGGCCCGGACACCTATGCGGTGGAAGAAGCCAATGCCAGCTTCGTGTTCCTGGACGATGTGATCTATACGCCGGGCGGCAGGCAGGCCTACATCGGTGGCCTGCGCGACGATCAATTCGCGTTCCTGCAGAATTACCTGGCGCAGCTGCCACGCGACCGGCTATTGGTGCTGGGCATGCATATCCACCTGTTCGATGCAGTGCCGGGGCAGGAAACCTTTCGGCATGCCGATCGCCGCCGCCTGTTCGCATTGCTGAAAGAATTTCCGCATGTGTTGGTGCTCAGTGGTCATAGCCACACCCAGCGCCAGGTGGATCACGGTGCCGACGAGGGCTGGCAGGGTGCACGACCGTTGCACGAATACAACGTGGGTGCGGCCTGCGGCGCGTTCTGGTCGGGCGCCAAGGATGCCGACGGCATTCCCGATGCGACGATGAGCGATGGCACTCCCAATGGCTATGCGGTGCTGCAGGTTGCGCCCAGCGGTAGCTACACGCTGGCTTATCACGCTGCGCGCGCGGCCGACGATGCGCAATTGCTGCTGCACGCGCCCAAGGTACTGCGCAAGGGCGCGTATGCGGCGTGGGGCGTCTACGCCAATGTTTTCATGGGCCAGGACGACACCGTCGTCGAGATGCGCATCGATAACGGCCCATGGCAGCCGATGAAGCGTGTAGAGCGTGGCGATCCGCGTGTGCTGGCAGAGAATGTGCGTGATGATGCGGCCGACGCGTTGCGCGGTTACGACCGCTCGCCGGAGGCCACGCCGTCCACGCATCTCTGGCGCGGTGCATTGCCGACCACCCTGGCGGTGGGCGAACACACCGTCCAGGTGCGCGCAAACCTACCCACCGGGCAGTACAACGCCAGCACCGTGTATCGCCTGCAAACTGCTGAGCCCTGAGGCGGTTAACGATGTCGGTCGTCCAACGCCGCCCTTCTGGCACCGGGAGAAGGTGCTCACAGGGATGGATGAGGGTGCACACAGTGCCTGACATCGCCCAATACTGGGGTTGGGGTATCTGGCGCCAAGAAAATCTAGATCGCACCAAGCGATTGCTGGTGACGTTGTGTAGCGGCTCTTGAGCAACGATACGGAACCATGTCGTCGTGGTATCCGGCACGGGCAAAAGCGCGGCTGCGATAGCGCGACGGTCAAGCATGTGTCAGCTGCGCCGCAGTCTCCTGATCGCCACAAACACAAACGCCTCCACAAGGGAGGCGTTTTGGGATCCGGGCTGGCAGGCGTTGGCGCGCTGGCGAAGATCGTGCTGGCTGGCGGTTGCTGGCTGGCTGGCCGGGCGAGTGTAGCGAGGCCTGGTTGGTGCTGACGAAATGAGAATTAGTCTCAGCACCCGCTCTGGGTTATCGATTGGATGCTGCAGGTGCAGCTGGGAGCGTGCTTGAGGGCTTTGCGGTTGCCGGGGTATTCGAACGCGGCACGTCGCTCACCGGCGCAGCGTCCGCTGAGTCGGTTGAATCCACGCCCTGGTCCGACGCGGCATCCATCTCCACCGGCGGATACGGATACGCCACCGCCGGCCCCAGATGCACGCCCGCACGCCAACGCGCCAGCACCGGCGCGATGCGCTTGCCCAGCGATTGCTGCGGCAACGAGGGGAGCTCGCCTTCCTGCTTCTCGCGTGCGGTGATGGCGGCCTTGGCAATGTCGAATGCGGCCAGCGGGTCGTCGCTCTGGTTCATCGCATCGATCAACCACGCCTGCCCGAAATAGGTGGCGTTGGAGGTATTGCCGCAGCCGAACGAGGGCCGGTCGGCACGTGCAGCGGTGAGGATCAGCGTTTGCGGTGAACGCAGTGCGGGAATGAAACCTCCCGAATAGCAGGCCGACAGCACGATGATGCGATTGTCGATGCCGGCATCGTCCAGCGCCTGGCGCAGATCCTGCGGGCTGATGAAATCCTCTTCCTTGTCGTCGACCTGCACGTACAGGCTGTGGTCTTCGGTACCGTGGGTGGTGACGAACAGCAACAGCGCGTCTTCCTTGCGATCCATGCGCTTGCCGATCGCGGCCAGCGTGTCGTAGAGATTGTCGTAGGTTGCCAGCGGAGCGTATGGATGCTCGCCCAGATTGTCCGGGTTGTTGACCAGCGTGACCACGCGCCCGCGCGCATCGAAGCGTTGCTCGAACAGCTGTTTGAGGTAGAGCGTCTCGTTGCGGAAGACATCGTCGCTGGCATCGCCGGCAAAACCGACCACGTACAGATCGGTGACGCCGGGGCGCTGCGGTTGCAACGCTTTCAATGCGTGCGCCAGAGCGGCCTGATCGACCGGATCGCCTGCATCGTGGCTCTCGGCAGGCTGGGCCTGCAGCGCAGCACCAGCGTCCGGATGGCAGCCGGCCATCAACGCCACCACGACGATCAGCGTGGAAAGTCGTCGCCATACTGCATGTGGTGCGAAAGGGGAAGGCAGCGACATGGCGTGCGCAGAAGTCCAGGAAAGACGGGTGGGGTGGCCGAGCGCGGTGCCCGCAGTGCAGGCCATTATCCCGTCAGATAGCTGCATGCGGCGCGTCGCAGCCGGAGCATATCAGCGGCCTGCGCGGCGCCAACCACCGATTGCGCTCAAACGGCAACGAGCGCAATCGGCTTGCAGATCGTGCTTACAGCACCAACTGGCTAAAACTCTCCACGCGCTGGTGACTGCCGACATCGTCGGCCGAACGCGGCGTGGGATAGTCCTCCCGGCGGTCCAGAAGCGCGGTGCGCATGCCGGCACGCTTGGCGGCATCGAGCTCTTCGATCACATCCGACAGGAACAGGATCTCCGGTCCCGGCACGCCAATGCGCTCGGCGATGCGGCGGTAGCTGGCGCTTTCGCGCTTGGGGCCGACTTCGGTGTCGAACCAGTCGGTGATCAGTCCGCTCAGGTCGCCCGCGTCGCTGTGCGCAAAGAACAGTTTCTGCGCCGGCACCGAGCCGGACGAATACACATACAGCGGAATGCCTGCTGCGTGCCAGGCTTTCAACTGGATCGCCGCATCGGCGTAGATATGCGCAGTGAAGTCGGCCGTCTTGTAGCCGTCGCCCCAGATCAGGCCCTGCAAGGCCTTGAGCGCGGTGTGCTTGCGGTCCTCGTCGATCCAGGTCTGCAGCGTGGTGATCAGCACCTCGTCAGGCACGTCCTCGCCGATTTCATCGGCCACCTGGTTGAGCCAGTGGCGCACCTGCGGATGATTGCCGTGTTCGCGCACGTAGGCCGGCATGGCGCGGCGCGCATACGGGAACAAGACGTCCTTGACGAACGAAATGCTGCTGGTCGTACCTTCGATATCGGTGAGGATCGCTTGCGGTCGTGTCATCGTCAGCTGGCCTTGTGAGGTTTCTCGGGGGCGTAGCGGGGGAATTGTTTGGCGATTTCGGTGCCGGTGAAATGTCCGACCCAGCCGTCCGGCTCGGTGAAGAAGCGGATCGCCACAAAGTGCGGTTCCGGCCCCATGTCGAACCAGTGCAGGGTGCCGTCAGGCACGGCAATCAGGTCGTCCTTGACGCATTCGATCTCATAAACCTTGGCATCTACGTGCAGCGTAAACAGGCCTGAGCCGGCGACGAAGAACCGCACCTCGTCTTCCTTGTGGAAGTGCTCGTCCAGAAACTTGGCGCGCATTTCTTCGCGCTTGGGGTTATCCGGCGCGATGCTGACCACGTCCACGGTCTTGAAGCCGCGCTCGGCACTGATGCGATCGATATCGGCACGGTAGGCGTCCATCACCTGCTCGGGCGTGGCGCCCGGTTCGACCGGCGCGCTGGCATGCCAGCGTTCGAAGGTCACGCCAATCTTCTGCAACTGAGCGGCGATCGCATCGCCGTCGCGGCTATCGAACTCGGGAGTGGCGGGATTGGTGTCGGCAAAGATACGCAGTCGGCTCATGGCGGTCTGGCTCACGAATGGGGGACGGACAGTACTCAGCGCGTGCCGCGCAGTTTCAGCAGTTCGAGTTCGCAATGCAGCAGGAATTCGAACGCTTCCAGGTGACGACGTGCCTCGGCCATGTTGCGGCCCCAGGCATACAGGCCGTGTCCTTCGATGAGATACCCCCACATGCTCTGTTTGTCCAGCAAGGCATCGACCTGCGCGGCCAGCACCTGCATGTCCTGGGTATTGGCGAACACCGGCACTTCCACTGCGGTTTCGTGGGTGGTGTTGCCATCGAAGGCCTTGAGCAATTCGTAGCCTTCGAGCCGAATCACACCGCTGCCTGCATACAGGCGGGAGGCAATCGTCTGCACCGGCGAGTGCGTATGCAGCACGCAACCGATCTCCGGGAACCGGCGATACAGCTGGGTGTGCAGCAGGGTTTCGGCAGACGGGCGCAACGGGCGCCCGACGGCCAGGCCATCGAAGTCCACCACCATGATGTCTTCTTCGACCAGGCGACCCTTGTCGCGGCCGGAGACGGTGATGGCCGCGTGCTGTTCGTCCAGACGGTGGGAGAAATTGCTGCTGGTCGCAGGCGTCCAGCCGGCATGGGCCAGCTCGCGGATATTGGCGATCAGCAGGTGCGCCAGCTCGTGCAGACGCGTGGTGCTGTAGGGCAGGGGGGCAGTGGTCGCATTCATGGACCTATTCTACTGCGCCCCCGGTGCATGGGCAGGTGCAGCGCAGCAGGCATCGTCCTGCCGCGCCAGACGCCCGATCATGCGTGGGCTCAGCGGCCGTCGCGCAGACGGCTGTGGCGATACCCGTAGCCGAAGTAGATCACCAGCCCAACCAGCGTCCACAGGCCCATCAGCATCCAGTTGTGCAGCGTCATCGCCGACAGCAGCGCAAGGCAGCTCAACACGCCGGCGCTGCAGATCAGCCAGGCGGCCGGCATGCGGAACGGACGCGGCAGTTCCGGGTGCGTGCGACGCAGGATCAGCACGCCGGCGCAGACCGCCGCGAAAGCGATCAGCGTGCCCATCGACGTCAATTCGCCCAGCACATCCAGCGGGAACACCGCTGCCAGCAGCGCGATGCCGACACCAGTGATGACGGTATTGACATGCGGGGTGCGGTACTTGGGGTGGATACGGGTGAAGATCGAGGGCAGCAGGCCATCGCGCGCAATGATCATGAAGATGCGCGGCTGCCCGATGATCATCACCAGCACCACCGATGACAGCCCGATCAACGCGCCCACTTCCACGACCACGCGCAACCAGGCCAGCTGCGGATGCGCCGCCACCGCGGTCACCACCGGCTCGTCGGTGCCGAGCAGGGTGTACGGCACCAAGCCGGTCATGACCGCCGCCATCGCGATGTAGAGCACGGTGCAGATCACCAGCGACAGGATCATGCCGATCGGCAGGTCGCGTTGCGGGCGATGCGATTCCTGCGCCGCCACCGACACCGCTTCGAAGCCGATATAGGCGAAGAACACCATCGCTGCGCCGCGCAGCACGCCTTCCATGCCGTACTTGCCCGGGCCTTCGTTGGCCGGGATGAACGGGTGCCAGTTGGAGGTGTCCACGTATTTCCAGCCTACCGCGATCACCAGCAGGATCAAGCCCGTCTTGAGGATCACCATGGCCATGTTCATTGCCGACGACTTGCGGATGCCGACATAGCACAGCCAGGTCAGCAGCAGCACGATCCCGGCGGCCGGCAGGTTGGCGATCGCCCCGGTGGGTTGCAATTTGCCGTCCAGCGGCGCGCTGACGAATGCGGCCGGCAGGTGGATGTCGAAATGCTCGAGCAGGCTCAAGAAGTAGCCGGTCCAGCTGACCGCCACTGCCGAGGCGGACACGCCGTATTCCAGCACCAGCATCCAACCGATGAACCACGCGGCCAGCTCGCCGAAGGTGGCATAGGTGTAGGTGTAAGCGCTGCCGGAGACCGGCACCATCGCAGCGAATTCGGCGTAGGCCATCGCACAGAACGCACAGCACACCGCTGCGAGCACGAACGAGAGCATGATCGCCGGGCCGGCATGGTCGGCCGCCGCCTGGCCGGTGATGACGAAGATGCCGCCGCCGATCACCGCGCCGATTCCCAGGGCGGTCAGCCCCCAGGGGCCAAGCGCGCGTTGCAGGCCCAGCCCGTCGGCCGCCTCATGGCTGGCGTGCGGGTGTTTGGTGGCCCAAAGTTGTTTGAACATGAAGCGGTTCCGGCTTGGCGCTACGCGCGGTCATTGAACAAGAAGACCGGCGTCGCGCGCCGGTCTTGAGAGAAACTTAGGCCCGTTTCGCGAGGCGACTGTGGTGGATGCCGTAGCCGAAGTAGATCGCCAGGCCAATCACGGTCCAGCCCACGAACACCTTCCAGTGTTCCTGGAAGGCCTGGAAGAACAGGAACAGACAGGCCAACGCGCCCAGGGGGCAGATCACCATCGCCAGCGGCACCCGGAACGGGCGCGGCAGGTCGGGCTTGGTGAAGCGCAGCACCAGCACGCCGGCGCAGACCGTGGCGAAGGCGAGCAGGGTACCCATCGAGACGAGTTCGCCCAGCACGTTCAACGGGATCACCCCGGCCAGCAGCGCGGCGACCACGCCCACGAACAGCGTGCCGACGTAAGGCGTGCGGAATTTCGGGTGCACCTTGCCGAACAGCTTGGGCATCAGCCCATCCTTGGCCATGGTGTAGAAGATGCGCGGCTGCGCCATCAGCATCACCAGCACCACCGACGACAAGCCGGCAATGGCACCGATTTCCACCGCGGTCTTGAGCCAGGTCAGTTGCGGGTGGGCTTCCAGCGCGGTGGCCACCGGCTTGGCGGTGCCGAGCTGGGTATAGGGCAGCAGGCCGGTCAGCACCGCGCAGACGATGATGTAGATGACGGTGCAGATGGCCAACGACACCAGGATGCCGATCGGCATGTTCTTCTGCGGATCCTTGGTTTCGCCGGCCGAGGTGGAAACCGCGTCGAAGCCGATGTAGGAGAAGAACACGATGGACGCGGCGCGAAACACCCCGTCCCAGCCGAACTGGCCAGGGCCGGTGTTTTCCGGGATGAAGGGGTGCCAGTTCGCCGGGTCGATATAGGAAATGCCAAAGCCCACGAACAGGCAGATCACCACGACCTTGATCGCCACCACGATCGCGTTGGCGAACGCCGACTGGGTGACGCCGACGTAGCACAGGATGCTCACCGCCGCGACGATCAGCACGGCCGGCAGGTTGACCAGATTCCCGGAGCTGACAAAGCCGTGGCCGTCCCAGGCCAGCGGCGCACCCGCCAACTCTGCGGGGAACGGCAACCCCAGGGTGCCGGTGATGAAGCTGATCAGGTAGGCAGACCAGCCGACGGCAACGCTGGACCCGGCGAACAGGTATTCCAGCACCAGACACCAGCCGATGAACCAGGCGATGCCTTCGCCGAGCGTGGCGTATGAATACGAATAGGCGCTGCCGGAGACCGGCATCATCGCGGCGAATTCGGCGTAGCACAGGCCGGCGAAGGCGCAGGCGATACCGGCGAACACGAACGACAGCATCACCGCCGGGCCGGCGTGATTGGCCGCGGCCTGGCCGGTCAGCACGAAGATGCCGGCGCCGATCACCGCGCCGATACCGAGCATGATCAGGTGCTTGGCTGTGAGGGTCCGTTGCAGCGTCGCTTCGCCTTGCAGGCTGCCTTCGACCGGTTCGCCTGCATCGACGTGGCCAGCGGGCTCGATCGGTTTGACCCTCAACAGAGACTTCAGCATTCGGTACATCCCTAAGTGGCAAAGCTTGAAGGCGCGGGCGCCCGGACGAATTGGTGCGCCGCATCCCGGTGGGACAGGCAAGCGGCCTACCTTGCCAAAGCTACACGCTCACGACAAGCGCGTACGCAGCATGAATGGCGATAATGGCCGCCTGGCCCGCACCGGGCGACCGAGAACGACAGATGGTGGATGCAACCCTGCAGCAGCAATTGGCGGCGTACCGCCTGCGTTGGCCGGAGGAGGCCGCGCTGGCCGAGCAGTTCGTGCAATTGCTGGACGATGCCACCGATCCGTTCGTGCGCGAGCGTGTCGAAGGTCATTTCACTGGCTCGGCGTGGGTGGTCAGCGCCGACGGCACACGCACCTTGCTGACCCATCACCGCAAGCTGCAGCGTTGGCTGCAGCTGGGCGGGCACGCCGATGGCGACCGCGATCTGGCGCAGGTGGCATTACGTGAAGCGGAGGAGGAATCCGGACTCGTCGGCTTGCGGCTGGCCGACGGAGAGTTGTTCGACCTGGACCGTCACTGGATTCCGGCGCGCGGCGACGTGGCCGGGCATTGGCACTTCGATGCGCGCTACGTGGTGCTGGCCGGTGCGGACGAGGCGTTCAAGGTCAGCGAAGAATCGCTGGCGCTGGCCTGGCGCCCGATCGCCGAGCTGCTTGCCGATCCCGAGCTCGATCCATCGCTGCGGCGGATGGCGGAAAAGTGGCTGGCGAGCCGGGCGTGGTGATTCAGGATTCGGGATTGGCAGAAGCGGTGGGCCGGCGCCGATCCACCTAGCGGGCCATGTCTGCTTCCCACAGCGTGGTTGGACCGATGAACCCACCGGTTGCGGCGAACCGCTGTTACCAATCCCGAATCCCGATTCCCAAATCCCGCTCAATACAGGACCCGCGTCCGCAAGGTGCCGGTGATCTGTCCCAGCTCGTCCTTCAGCACGCCGGCAAGCTCCTCGCTGGCGCTGACATCGATGACCACATAGCCCACCTTGGGGTCGGTGCGCAGGAACTGGCCGTCGATGTTGACGTTATGGCGCGAGAACAATTCGTTGATCTGCGACAGCACGCCCGGCACGTTGCGATGGATGTGCAACAACCGCAGGCTTTCAGCGTGCTCGGGCAGGGTGACCTCCGGAAAGTTCACTGCCGACAAGGTGCTGCCATTGTCGCTATAGCGCACCAGTTTGGCGGCGACCTCGATCCCGATGTTGTCCTGCGCCTCCAGCGTGCTGCCGCCCACGTGCGGGGTCAGGATCACATTGTCGTGCGCGGTGAGCGGCGATTCGAACGCATCGCCATTGCCCTTGGGCTCGATTGGAAAGACATCCACCGCCGCGCCGCCGATGTGGCCGGAGGTGAGCGCCGCATCCAGCGCGTCGATGTCGATGACGGTGCCACGCGAGGCGTTGATGAGATGCGCCCCGGGTTTCATGCGGGCGATTTCCGGCGCGCCGATCATGTCCTTGGTCGACGGGGTTTCCGGCACGTGCAAGGTGACCACGTCCGAGCGCGCCAGCAGCTCGTCCAGGTCGACGGCCGCGCGTGCGTTGCCCAACGACAACTTGGTTTCGATATCGTGGAAGATCACCTGCATGCCCAACGCTTCGGCCAGCACGCCGACCTGGGTGCCGATATGCCCGTAGCCGACGATGCCCAGCACCTTGCCGCGCGTTTCGTGGCTGCCGGCAGCCGATTTCGACCAGCCGCCGCGATGGCATTGCGCGTTCTTCTGCGGAATGCCACGCAGCAACAGGATCGCTTCGGCGATGACCAGTTCGGCCACGCTGCGGGTATTGGAGTAGGGCGCGTTGAACACCGGGATGCCGGCCAGCTCGGCCGCGTCCAGGTCCACCTGGTTGGTACCGATGCAGAAGCAGCCGACTGCGATCAGGCGCTTGGCATGCGCCAGCACCTCGGCGCTCAGCTGCGTGCGCGAGCGGATACCGACGATATGCGCGTCGGCGATGCGGGCGATCAACTCGTCTTCCGGCAGCGATTTGGCGTGCAGTTCGATCTGCGAGTAGCCGGCGGCGCGGAACACGTCCACGGCGGTCGGGCTGATGCCTTCCAGCAACAGCACGCGGATGTCCTGCTTGGGAAACGAGGTTTTCTTCGGCGACATGGGGGAACGCAATGCAGCAATCGGGCCGGCAACTATGCCAGATGGGGTGCGCGATTGGGTGGACGCGATGTGGTGTTCGCACCGGCGAAGCCCTTGCGGCGCAACGGTTTCAGCTGAATCCAACGCTGCGTCGGCCGTGAGTGCGCCGGCTGGACGAGGCAGGCCGGCGCTGGCACGCTGTGCGGTTCCTACCGCAGCGCCGCGTGCCATGACCGATCCCCGCCTCCTTTCGTTGCAACAGGCCGTGCCTGCGTTGCGTGTGAAGACCGACCCGGCCGACCTGGAGCATTACGGGCGCGACTGGACACGCCGCTGGACGCCGAACCCACTCGCGATCGCCTTGCCGGGCTCGGTGGAGGAAGTGCAGGCGGTCGTGCGTTGGGCAAATGCGCAAGGCGTGGCGGTGGTGCCGTCGGGCGGGCGCACGGGCTTGTCCGGCGGCGCAGTGGCGGCCAACGGCGAATTGGTGTTGAGCCTGGAGCGTTTGAACAAACCGCTGGATTTCAACGCAGTGGATCGCACGCTCACCGTGCAGGCCGGCATGCCGCTGGAAGCGGTGCACAACGCCGCGCGCGAGCATGGGCTGGTGTACCCCGTAGATTTTGCGGCGCGCGGTTCGTGTTCGATCGGCGGCAATATCGCCACCAATGCCGGCGGCATCCGGGTGATCCGCTACGGCAATACGCGCGAATGGGTGGCCGGGTTGAAGGTGGTCACCGGTGGCGGCGAGTTGCTGGAACTCAACAACGCGCTGGTGAAAAATTCCAGCGGCTACGACTTCCGCCATCTGATGATCGGCTCCGAAGGCACGCTCGGCATCGTGGTCGAAGCCACGCTGCGGCTGACCGACCCGCCGCCGCCCAGTAACGTGATGTTGCTGGCGTTGCCCTCGTTCGAAGTGCTGATGCAGGTGTTCGCCGCGTTCCGTGCGCAGCTGCGCCTGGAGGCGTTCGAATTTTTCACCTATCGCGCGCTGGAACATGTGCTTGCGCATGGCGCGCAGGCGCCGTTCGCTGAGGTTCACCCGTATTACGTGGTCACCGAATTCGCCGCAGGCCACGAGGCGCAGGAGGCGGCTGCGATGGCGGCCTTCGAGACCTGCATGGAGCAGGGCTGGGTCAGCGATGGCGTGATCAGCCAGAGCGATGCACAGGCCGCGCAACTGTGGCGCCTGCGCGAGGGCATCACCGAAGCGCTGGCGCGCTACACGCCGTACAAGAACGACGTGTCGGTGCGCATCTCGGCGATGCCGGCATTCCTGGCCGAAACCCAGGCGTTGCTGCACGATGCGTATCCGCATTTCGATGTGGTGTGGTTCGGCCATATCGGCGATGGCAACCTGCACATCAACGTGCTCAAGCCCGATGGCACCAGCCAGGCCGATTTCGTTGCGGCCTGCGATCAGGTCACCAAGTTGCTGGCGCAGGCCCTGCAGCGTTTCGACGGCAGCATTTCCGCCGAACACGGCATCGGCCTGGTCAAGAAGGCCTATCTGTGGAGCACGCGCTCTGCCGAGGAAATCGCCTTGATGCGCGGCATCAAACATGTGCTCGATCCTCATCTTTTGCTGAATCCCGGCAAGCTGTTCGAGATGCATGACGCACCTGCCAACACGCCTGCCGGTTAGTCTTCCCGCACCTTCACACGGAATCGATCAGCCCATGATGCGCTCCCTCGTGTTCTGCGCTTTGACGCTGCTGCCGCTGGCAGCGTTCGCATCCAGCCTGGCCGGTACTTCGGCAGGTGCCTCGTCGGCTGGCTCGTCCAATTCGTCCGGCAGCAGCTCCGGCGACGACAAGGTGGTGGCCGACGCCCGGGAAGATGCGGCCGGTTTTGTTGCCAGCGACGGCGTCATCCGCGGTGCGCGTCTGGAAGCGGCGTTGCTGCAGTTGCGCAGCCGTAGCGACGCGGCGCGGCTGGCCAGCGACCTGGAGCTGGCGCAGTCCATCCTGGCCCGGTGAGTCTGCGCCGGCGGTGCGGCTGGCTGCTGCTGGCCGCCTTGGTCGCACCGCAGGCGCAGGCCGAATTGTTGGTCGAGGTGGTTCGCTCGGACTTGCCTGCGGCGGAGATCGAAGCAAGCAACGCGCTGGTGCAGTCGGTCGCACGGCGATTGCCGCAGGGCTGGACGCAGCGGATGACCGCCCCGATCCAGCTGCAATGGCGCACCGATCTGCCGGCGCAGGTACACGGCCGTGCAATCGGCAATCGCATCCTGCTCGATCGCGCGCTGCTGCAGGCGTGGAGCGCGCAATCCGACGACGCACGTTCCGAACAAAACGCAACTGCCACGCGCGCGGCGATGGCAGCGCTCATACACGAACTGGCGCATGTGTTCGATCGCGGCGCACGCAGCGCGTGGTCGCGCGATCGGCGCCTGCGCGACCTTGCCGGCTGGCAGGTGCGGCCGTGGCGGGTGGGGCGCAGCGACAATCGGTTCAGCGACCGCAGCCCAGACGAATACGAACGCCGCAGCCCGGCCGAGTTCGTTGCGGTCAATCTCGAGCATTACGTGCTGGACGCCGACTACGCCTGCCGGCGCCCTGCGCTGGCGGCCTGGTTTGCGCAACGCATCGGTCCGCCGCAGGGTGTCACGCCCTGCGGGGCCGCGCTGCCGTACCTGCAGGCCGATAACGACGCCGGTGCGATGTCGTTGCTGACGCTGGATCCGGCACGCGTGTATGCGGTGGACTATCTGCTTGCCGAGGGTAACGAGCAGCCGATGAGCCGCTGGGGCCATAGCATGTTGCGCCTGGTGATCTGCGCACCCGGCCGTGCGCCGGGCCCCGCATGCCGGTTGGATCTGCAATACCACCGCGTGCTGTCGTTCCGCGCGTTCGTGGGCGATGTGCAGATTTCCAGCTGGCGCGGGCTCACGGGTTCGTACCCGTCGCGGCTGTTCGTGCTGCCGTTGAACCAGGTCGTGGACGAATACACCAAGGTGGAATTGCGCGCCCTGTCGTCGGTGCCGCTGGCCCTGACGCCCGACGAGGTCGCGGCCCTGCTCGAGCGCGCCGCGCAGGTGCATTGGAGTTACGACGGGCGCTATTACTTCATCGGCAACAACTGCGCGGTGGAAACCTACAAGTTGCTGCATGACGGGGTGCCGCGTCTGGCTGCAGCGAACTTGTCCTCGATCACGCCGCGCGGTCTGCGGCAACGATTGCAGCGTGCCGGCATCGCCGATCTGCAGGTGCTGGACGACCCTGCACAAGCCATCCGCCAGGGCTATTACTTCGAATCGGCGGCAGCGCATTACCAGGCCATGTTCGACGTCCTTCGGCATGGCATCGCAGTGCCGCAAACAACCGTCGCGCAGTGGCTGGAGGCCGCGCCCGAGGTGCGGGCGCAATGGTTCGATCGCGGTGGTCTGCGCGAAACTGCAGCGGCATTGTTGCTGGAGCAGGCGGCCCTGCGTCGAGAGGAATTGCTGGCGCGCGATGCGCTCAAGCGCCTGTTGCAACCGGGCATGGGCGCGCGCGACGCGGTGCAGGGACAGCTGCAAGCGCTGTTCGCGCGCCAGGCGCAACTCAGTCATCCGGCGGTGCTGTTGGGCAGCGCGGGGTATGGCTTGCCACAAGCGGACGAGCAGCAACAGCTGAGCGCGCGCGTGGCGCAGGAAAGCGCGGTGTTGGTCGATGGCTGGAAACAGCTGCAGCTGGCTGGACGCAAGCAATTGCCAGCCAACGTGCGCAATGGACTGCAGCAGGGCGAAGCGAATGTGGAGCGTTTGCGCGCGCGCCTGCGCGTGCTTGCGCGCGGTGATGCCGCCGCCGACAAAGCGCACTCGGAGGTGCGCATCCCTATGCAGGTGCAATAGCACGCGTGCCGGCCCCTCTCCCGCTGGGAGAGGGTTGGGGTGAGGGCAGGGGCAGCCCGGATTCTCCGAATTGCCTCGCCCTCATCGAGCGGGCGGCGCGCCACCCTCTCTTGGCGAGAACGGAACGGCTGCAGTCTTCAGCCGTGAGTTGTGGCGACGCTGCCACTAGCAGGAGTAATCCACCTCACTGGCACGCAGCTGTCAGATCAGCCGATGCATCTCAGCCGGCCGGTTGCAGATCCGCTTGCTTGGAATACTGGCGCAGCCATTGGCTGACATGCGCATCCTTGCGGTACTGCCGCATCAACTTGGCCAGGCGTTCCGGTGCCGGCGTGCAGAACTGTGCCACGGCGACTTCGATTTCGTGCCGGCGGTCGGCGTCATACGGCTCTTCGCCGGCGAAGTGCTCGCAGGTGTCGTAGTCGTCGACCAGTTTGCGCACATCCTCCGGCATGCCGCACAGGCCTGCCGGATGCTGCAGCCATTCGTCTTCCACCTTGGGATCGGTGCAGGCCACCGGCGCAGGCGTTGCGGCCTGCGTCGGTGTTTGTTGCACGCTGCAGGCCGCCAGCACACCCACGGCCACGACAACAGCAACGCGACGCATCAGTCGGCGCGACCGGCAAATTCGCCCGTGGTGGTGTTGACCAGCACGCGTTCGCCATTGGTGATGTACTCGGGCACCATGATTTCCATGCCGGTGTTGAGCTTGGCCGGCTTGGGCCGCTTGGTGGCGGTGCCGCCCTTCAATTCCGGCGGAGTCTCCACCACTTCCAGCGTCACCGTCTGCGGCAGTTGTACGGCCACCGGCTGGTCGTCGATCACTTGCACGTAGATGCCGGTCAGACCATCGGTGATGTAGCCGGCGTCGGTGCCGATCACGTCCGCATCCAGCGTGTACGGGGTGAAGTCTTCGTCGTCCATGAACACGAACGCTTCGCCATCCTTGTACGAGAACGTGGACTGCCGGCGCAGCAGCTCCACTTCCGGCAGGTTGTCGTCGGCATCGAAGCTGGCGTCGGTTTTCACCCCGCCCGGCACGCTGTACATGATGAAACGAAAGCGCACATTGCCGCCGCGGCCCTGCGGCGAGCTGCGTTCGATGTCGCGGATCTGGTAAATGCCGCCGTTGTATTCGACGACGTTGCCTTTCTTGATGTCGTTGGCTTTCATGGGAATCGGGAGTAGGGAATGGGAAATCGAAAAAGCCGGGGCCGGGGTGCTGAGAGCAGGGCGCCGTTACGATTCCCCATTCCCGATTCCCCAATCCCCGCTACTTGGGTGCCAACCGCACGCCGCCGTCCAGGCGAATCACTTCGCCGTTGAGGTAGCGGTTGCGCAGGATGAAGGCGACGGTGTCGGCGTATTCGTCGGGCTGGCCCAGACGCGAGGGGAACGGGATGGAGGCGGCCAGCGATTGCTGCACGGCCTCGGGCATGCCGTCGACCATCGGGGTCCAGAACACGCCCGGCGCGATCGTCATCACGCGGATACCGAAGCGCGCCAGTTCGCGTGCCATCGGCAAGGTCATGCCGACCACGCCGCCTTTGCTTGCCGCATACGCTGCCTGGCCGATCTGGCCCTCGAATGCCGCCACCGAGGCGGTATTGACGATCACGCCGCGCTCGCCGTCATCGCCGGCGGTGTTGTGTTGCATGACATCGGCAGCGGCCTTGGCCACGTTGAAGCTGCCGACCAGATTCACCAGCACGGTGTTGCGGAAGGTGGCCAACGGCATCGGCGCTTCCTTGCCCAGCACGCGACCGGCGCCCAGGATGCCGGCGCAATTCACCACCAGGTTGAGCCCGCCCAGCGCCTGTGCAGCCTGCGCCACATTGGCGGCCAGCTGCGCTTCGTCGGTGACATCGGTGGCGAAGTAATGCGCGTTGCCGGCACCGAGCAGCGCCAGCGCCGACTCGGCCTTGTCGGCGTTGACATCGAACAACGCGACCTTGCCGCCGTCGGCCACCAGACGCTGTGCGACCGCCAGGCCGAGGCCGGAAACGCCGCCGGTGACGATGGCAAGAACAGAAGAGGGCTGCATGCGGTGGTTCCCTAAAATAGCGTTGGTGGCCGGTGTTGGCGGCAAACGAACGATCGGCGGAGCGGTCTGCAATTCTAGCCCAAGCCCCTGCGTGATCGCGGTGGTCGGTGATGCACGATTGCGCGGGCAGGAAAACCTCAGCCGGCGGCAGCCAACGCCTTGCCGACCTTGCTGCCGGTGTCGCGACCGAGCAGCTGCGCCAGCCAGCGGCCGGTGCGGGCCAGGGCAGGCAGGTCGATGCCGGTGGGCATGCCCAGCCCCTGCAACAGGTACACCACGTCTTCGCTGGCGACGTTGCCGCTGGCGCCCCTGGCATACGGGCAGCCGCCCGCACCGGACACGGCCGCATCGATCACGCGTACGCCTTGCTCCAGGCATGCGGCGATATTGGCCAGCGCCTGCCCATAGGTATCGTGGAAATGCACCGCCAACGCCTGCATCGGCACCGCCTGCGCCACCGCGGCCAGCATCTGACGCGCCTTGACCGGCGTGCCTACGCCAATGGTGTCGCCCAGCGAGATTTCATAGCAGCCGAGTGCGTGCAGACGTTGCGCCACATCGACCACATCGGCCACCGGCACTTCGCCCTGGTACGGGCAGCCCAGCACGGTGGAGACGTAGCCGCGCACGCGCACACCATCGAGCGCGGCCTGCTGCAGGATCGGCCGAAAGCGTTCGATCGATTCGTCGATGCCGGCGTTGGTATTGGTGCGATTGAACGCCTCCGACGCCGCGGTGAAGACCGCCACTTCCTGCGCCCCGGCCGCGCGTGCGCGTTCGTAGCCCTGCAGGTTGGGCACCAGCACCGGATATGCGATGCCCGGCACCTGCGCGATGCCGGCAAACACCTCGGCGGCGTCGGCCAGCTGCGGTACCCAGCGCGGGCTGACGAAGCTGGTTGCTTCAATCGTGCGCAGCCCGGTGGCCGAGAGTTGATCGATCAACGCGATCTTGTCGGCAGTGGCGATCGGCTGCGCTTCGTTTTGCAGGCCATCGCGTGGGCCAACTTCGACAATGCGGACGAAGTCGCTCATGCGCTCACATCGCGGCGCGCATGACGTCGTGCAGGCATCGCCGCAACTGCGTGCGTGGTGGCGGCCGAATGCGTGGACAAGGAAACCAGGGACATCGGAAAGAGACTCATGCGGGGAGGTGGCAGACCGCTTCGCAATTGTGGCCATCGGGATCGAGCACGAAGGCGCTGTAATAGTGTGGGTGGTAATGCGGGCGCAGCCCGGGCGCGCCGTGATCGCGGCCACCGGCGGCCAGCGCAGCACGATGAAACGCATCCACGCTGTGGCGGTCGCTCGCCGTCAGCGCGACATGGGTGGTGCCCGGCGCCTGCGCGTGGGAGCCCAGCCAGAGAAACGGGCGCTCGGTGCCGAAGCCGGCATGCGCGCGGCCGCCGGTTTGCGCGGCCGTCAGTTCCACCAGCAGCGTGATGCCCAGGGGCGCCAGCGCGGCCCGGTAGAACGCGGTGCTGGTTTGCAGGTCGCTGCAGGCCAGGCCGATATGGTCGATCGCGCTCACGCCATGCTCTCCGGCATCCACGCGGCGCTGCGCTTGTCCAGAAACGCACCCAGGCCTTCCTGGCCTTCGGGCGACACGCGCAGACGGGCAATCAAGGCCGCATTGGCGGCATCGATGGCATCGCGGTCGGCAGTTGGCAGCACCGAGCGCACCAGCGCCTTGGCGCTGCTGGTGGCCAGCGGCGCCGCTGCCAGCAACAGGCGAACCTGGCGTTCCACTGCGATATCCAGCTGGTCGGCGGCCACCAGCTGGTGCAGCAGACCCAGCAACTGCGCGGTGCCGGCATCGAAGATCTCGGCGGTTGCGAACCAGCGCCGCGCCTGGCGCGCGCCGATCGCTGCAACCACATAGGGCGAAATGACCGCCGGCAGCAGGCCGAGCTTGCTTTCGGTCAGGCCGAAGCGCGCCTCGGTACAACCGATGGCGATATCGCAACACGCCACCAGGCCGACACCGCCGCCGAAAGCAGCGCCGTTGACGCGCGCGATGGTGGGCTTGGGCAGTTCATCCAGGGTGCGCATCAGCTGCGCCAGCGCCAGTGCGTCGGCGGCGTTCTCGGCTTCGCTGGCGCTGACCATGCCGCGCATCCAGTTCAGGTCTGCGCCGGCCGAAAAGGCCGCGCCATCACCGGTCAGCACGACGACGCGGACCTGCGACGCCCGGCCCGCCTCGCGTAATGCATCGGTCAACGCCGCGATCAGCGTCGCATCGAAGGCGTTATGTACTGCGGGCCGATGCAATCGCAAGGTGCGGACCGCTCCGTGGTCTTCGACGATCAAGCCGGTGTCCTGCATTGCGTACGTCCATGAATGGGATGCGAACCATGATAGCGGGCCGGGTCGCCGGAGCCATGACGCGGTGCGTCGATGCTAGAATTGAGAACCATTCCTAACAATCAGGCCGTCTTTGTGACGCTGTCCGACATGCCTTTGCATCGCGCCGCCATCGTGGACTCCGTGGAGGATCGTCTCCCCAACGACACGATCGCCCGGCGCTTGCGGGAGTTGGGGTTTGTCGCAGGCGAGGAAGTCACGGTGCTGGCCACCGGGCCGGTCGGCCGCGAACCGTTGTTGGTGCAGGTGGGCTATACGCGTTTTGCCCTGCGGCGCAGCGAGGCTGCGCGCGTGCAGGTGCGCCATGCGGGAGGATCGGCATGAGCGCGGCCACCGTTCCGCTGCGTCTGGCGCTGGTTGGCAACCCCAACAGCGGCAAGACCGCACTGTTCAACCAGCTGACCGGCAGCCGGCAGAAAGTGGCCAATTACACCGGCGTCACCGTCGAGCGTAAGGAAGGCCACTTCCGCGCACCGTCCGGGCGCGACTTTGCGGTGCTGGATCTGCCCGGCGCCTACAGCCTGCAACCGGCGAGCCTGGACGAGGCGATCACCCGCGACCTGTGCCGTGGCTTTTATCCGGGCGAGCCGGCGCCGGACGTGCTGGTCTATGTGATGGATGCGACCAATCTGCGCCTGCATCTGCGCTTTGCGTTGGAACTGCGCGAGCTCGGCCGGCCGATGATCGTGGCGCTGAACATGATGGATGCCGCACAGCGACGCGGCATTGTCATCGACCTGCCGGCGCTGGAGCAGGCGCTCGGCGTGCCGGTGGTCGAAACGGTGGCGGTGCGGCGCGGTGGTGCCAAGGTGCTGGTCGAGCGGCTCGACGCGCAGGCGGCACGCCTGACGGCGCCCGCCGCCAATCCGCCGGCCGACGGTAATTATCACGCGCTGGTGCGGCAGATCCTGGGCGCAGCGGTGACCATGCCCACCCGCACTTCGCGCGTGGACGATGCGCTGGACCGCTGGCTGCTGCATCCGATCTGGGGCCTGGTCACGCTGGCGGTGGTGATGTTCCTGATCTTCCAGGCGGTCTATGCCTGGGCTGCGCCGGTCATGGACCTGATCGACGGCGGCACCGCCGCCTTGGGCGAATGGGTCGGCGCGACGTTGCCGGAAGGTCCGCTCAACAGCTTGCTCAAGGATGGCGTCATCGCCGGGCTGGGCGGGGTGATCGTGTTCCTGCCGCAGATCCTGATCCTGTTCGCCTTCATCCTGGCCTTGGAAGAATCCGGCTACCTGCCGCGTGCGGCGTTTCTGCTCGATCGCATGATGTCGGTGGCCGGTTTGTCGGGGCGCTCGTTCATTCCGCTGTTGTCGAGTTTTGCGTGTGCGGTGCCGGGCATCATGTCCACGCGCAGCATCCAGGACCCGCGCGACCGGCTCGCCACCATCATGGTCGCGCCGCTGATGACGTGTTCGGCGCGGTTGCCGGTGTATGCGTTGTTGATCGGCGCCTTCATTCCGCAGAAGACCGTGTGGGGCATCTTCAACCAGCAGGGACTGGTGCTGTTCGGTCTGTACGCTGCGGCCATCGTCAGTGCGCTGCTGGTCTCGTGGACGATGAAGAAATGGCGGCGCGACAAGAGCGAGCACCCGTTGATGCTGGAGCTGCCGTCCTACCGCGTGCCGCAGGTACGCGACTTGGCGCTGGGGCTGTGGGAGCGCGCTTGGATCTTCCTCAAGCGCGTGGGCGGCATCATCCTGGCGCTGACCATCCTGCTGTGGTTCCTGCTGTCGTTTCCCGAGGCGCCGGCCAATGCCACCTTGCCGGCAATCGACTACAGCTTCGCCGGTCGTATCGGCCACGCAATGGCAGTGTTCTTCGCACCGCTGGGCTTCAACTGGCAGATCTGCATCGCGTTGATTCCCGGCCTGGCCGCACGCGAAGTGGCGGTGGCCTCGCTGGCCACGGTATACGCGTTGTCTGCTGCCGACGACGACGCGGCAGCGCAGGCGTTGTCGCCGTTGATCAGCGACGGGTGGTCGCTGGCCACCGCGTTGTCGCTGCTGGTCTGGTACATCTACGCACCGATGTGCATCTCCACGCTGGCCACGATCAAGCGCGAAACCAACTCGTGGAAGCAGATGACCATCAGCGCGGTGTACCTGTTCGCGCTGGCCTACCTGGCGTCGCTGGTGACCTACCAGCTGGCCGTGTTGCTGGGGGCCGGCTGAGATGACGCTTTCGCTCACGCTGCAATACCTGGTGATCGCCATCGCAGTGCTGGTCAGCCTGTGGGTGGTGATGAAGAAACAGTTTCCCGGTGTGCTGCGTCGCCTGCGTGGCGCGCTTGCGCTTGGGCTGCTGCGCAGCGGGCGGCCGGCATGGGTGCAGGCACTGGGGCGTCGCGTAGCACCGCCTGCCGCCCAAAACGTCTCCGCCTGCGGTGGTTGCGACAGCTGCGGCCCGACACCGCCCCGCAGCCATTGACCCCCGGCGTCTGGTCTACACTTGCGCGGCCGCAGGACGCGGCCAGACGAGGGGGCGGTGATGCGTTTGCTGGTGTTGTTGGCGGTGCTGGCCGCCGTTGCGGGTCTTTATAACTATGGCGGCAACGCGCTCGACGAGAAGCAGGTGCGCGATTTCTATGCCGCGCACGACAAGGCGATGTTGAGCCAGGACGGCGAGGCGCTCTGCGCAATGACCGCGCCGGAATTCGAAATGGTGGTGCTGTACCGCATGGATTCCCATCAGCAGCGGCAGACCGCCAACCGCGAGAAATATTGCAAATCCAACGGCGAATGGGCTCAGGTGCTGCGGCAGATGAGCCACGTGGCCGATCCGGAAGAGCTGATCGACTACAAACAGTCCATCACCAAGATCGATATCGCCGCAGACGAACATTCGGCGATGGTCGAAACGCGTGCCACGCTCGGTCTGCCGGGCGTGCGCATGACCTTTCGCACACGCGACAAGGTGATCCGCAAGCGCTGGAAGACGCTCATCGCCCACAGCGAAGGCACGGCCTGGGTCGGCCCGGCGTATCAATAAGCGCAGCTGACCAAGCGACTGCGCTTGCCCCAGCGGCGCGGTCGTCGCTGGATGCGGCCTGTGCGATGCGGACAGGGCAGTTGCAATGCGCGCTCCACGGTTGGCTGGCGATTGCCGGCGAGGTGCTGCCGGTCTCCCGGTTCCGTGCCGGGCCAGGCGAGCGGCCAGCGCTCCGTCGCTGCACTGCACAGCGCCGCAACCACTGGCGTTCGCTATGCTTGCGCCATGACGACTTCCTTCCAGATCTCCCGACGTGCGCAGGCGCTGACCAGTTCGGCGATTCGCGAAATCCTCAAGGTGACCGAACGGCCGGAGGTCATTTCCTTCGCTGGCGGCCTGCCGTCGCCGGCCACCTTTCCGGTGGAGCGCATGCGCGCTGCCAGCGACCAGGTGCTGCGCGACGCCCCGCAGGCGGCCTTGCAATACGGCCCAACCGAAGGTTACGCGCCGCTGCGCGAATGGGTGGCCGCGCGACTGAGTCGCGATGGCGCCAGTATTCGGCCCAGCCAGGTGCTGATCACCACCGGCTCGCAACAAGGCCTGGACCTGCTCGGCAAGGTCTTCATCGACGAAGGCAGCAAGGTGTTGGTGGAAACGCCGAGCTACCTGGGCGCGCTGCAGGCGTTTTCGTTGTTCCAGCCCGCCTTCGTTGGCATGCCCTCGGACGAGGACGGTGTGGTGGTGGATGCGCTGGATCCGGCGCTGCTGGCCGATGCGCGCTTTCTGTACTGCCTGCCGAATTTTCAGAATCCCACCGGCCGGCGCTTGCCGCTGGCGCGTCGCCAGGCCTTGGTGGCGCGTGCTGCCGAGACAGGCGTGCCGATTGTCGAAGACGACCCGTACGGCGAGCTGTACTACAGCGGGCAGCCGTTGCCGAGTCTGTTGTCGATGAACCCCGAAGGCGTCATCTACATGGGCTCCTTTTCCAAGGTGCTCGCGCCCGGCCTGCGGCTGGGCTACGTGGTGGCGCCCGAAGCGGTGTTGGGCAAGCTGATCCAGGCCAAGCAGGCGGCCGATCTGCATACCCCATCGTTTACCCAGCGCGTGGTGTACCAGACACTGCAGGACGATTTTCTCCAGACCCATATTCCGCAGATCCGTGCGCTGTACGCGCGCCAGTGCAGCCTGATGCTTGAGGCACTGGACCGGCACTTCCCGTCGCAGGTGCAATGGAATCGCCCGGAAGGCGGCATGTTCTTGTGGGTGACCTTGCCGCCGGGGTTGGATGGGACCGCGTTGCTGGCGCGGGCCATCGCACGCAATGTCGCGTTCGTACCCGGCGCGCCGTTCTTCGCCACCTTGCCGCAGACCAATACGCTGCGTCTGTCGTTCGTCACCGTGCCCGGCGAGAAGATCGATGCCGGCATCCAGGTGCTGGGCGAGTTGCTGCGCGAGGCGCTGGCCGAATTGCCAGGGCTGGGTGCGTGACGATGGCGACCGCAGAGCAGGGTGCGCCGATCGCGATCAGGATCGACCACGTCGCCATCGGCAGCGCGCGCGACTTCACTCGACCTGGCAGCCGCAGTGCGATCGACAAACGTCCGCTTCAGGGAGCGGTGCAGGTCGGCCTCGAAGGCCTGGAGGGCGACGAGCAGGGCGACCGGCGCGTGCATGGCGGGCCGGACAAGGCCATCCATCATTATCCGCGCGATCACTACGCCGCCTGGCGCGACGAACTTGGTCCGCACGTGCTGCTGGAGACGGTAGGTGCCTTCGGCGAAAACCTCAGCAGTGTGGGCGTGACCGAAGCCGATGTCTGTCTTGGCGATCGCTTCACCTTGGGCACGGCGGTGGTGGAGGTGTCGCAGTTGCGACAGCCGTGCTGGAAGCTGTCGGACCGTTTTGGTGTGCGCGAGCTGGCGCGCCGTGTACAGGAAACCGGCCGAACCGGTTGGTATTACCGCGTACTGCAGCCGGGCAGCGTCGCGGCCGGCGACCTGCTGACCCTGCAGGCGCGGCCGCATCCGGATTGGCCGCTGTCGCGTCTTCAGCAGGTGCTGTACGCCCGTCAGGTCGATGTTGCAGCTGTCACCGCGGTATTGCAGCTGCCGCTCGTGCCGTCCTGGCGCACGCTTTTCGAACGCCGCCTGCAGCGTAGCGAAGTGGAAAGCTGGAGCAAGCGGCTGGACGGTGTCGGCGATTAGAGCGCGTTATGCACGTTGGGATGGGGTGCGTCGGCCGCCAGCGGCACGGAGCAAATGCGGAGCGGCGCCGGCTTGGCTGGCGCCAACGCAAGCCGCGCGGCGCGCGCTCCGTGCCGCTGGCGGCCAACCCTCGGGGAAGCGCCCTGTGACGCGCCGATGCCGCGTTGCGCGCCTTGCCCAGGAGGCCAGCCTTGGTAAGGCGCACGCCTTCTTAACGCGCCACAGGACGCTTCGCGCTCACCGTAAGGCGCATAAAACGCTCTAAGCGCGGCTGACAAAGCTGCTGCGCAGTGCCAGGCGGATGTGGTCGCTGCGTCCTTGGCTAGTACAGCACCGTTATGCGCTTGCGCCGCGCATTCCAGGCCTGGGTGACGATGGCGCGCTACGTTGCGATAGCCACGCGTAGAGCGGCCGACATCACCGCCTACATGGTTGGGTGCATGCCGGGTGCGGAGTGGGCAAAGTCCGGTTGCATTCCCGCGGTTCTCTACTTCTCAGCACCCATCCAGGAGCCGTTCGCCAGGCCTCGTCGCCCACCCCGAAGGCGACCGGTCGCCTCACCACGCAATGCCGCATCGTGCGCAATGCGGCGCCGCGGTGACGACTCGCTAATCGCAAATCCCCAATCCCGGCTATCGTGTACCACCCACATCGCCAAGCCAGCCGCCGCCATGACAACCTCTGCTGTGAAAGTTCTGATCCACGGGGCCTCCGGGCGGATGGGCAAGGCGTTGCTGCGATTGGCTGCCGAAGACCAGAGCTTGCAGGTGGTTGGCGCCGTGGTGGGCCGCTCGCCCTCCCAGCGCGTGGTCGATGGGGTGCCGTTCTTCGCTGCCAGCGAACTCGGCGGCGCGCCTGCGTTCGATGTGGCCATCGATTTCAGTCTGCCGCAGGGCTTCGCACCGATCCTGGCGTTGTGCGCACAGCGCGGCAAGCCGTTAGTGTCCGGTACTACCGGGCTCGACGAGGCGCAGCGTGCGGCCTTGCGCGATGCCGCCCAGCAGATCGCGCTGGTGTGGGCGTCTAACTTCAGTCTCGGCGTTGCGGTGCTGACAGAGCTGGTGGAGCGCGCGGCCGGCACCTTGCCGGGTTGGGACTGCGACATCCTCGAAGCGCATCACGTGCACAAGCAGGACGCGCCCTCCGGCACCGCGTTGACGCTGGGCGAAGCGGCGACCGGCAGCGGCGCCCAGCCGCGCTATGTCAGCTTGCGTGCCGGCGACATCGTCGGCGAACACACCGTGCAGTTCACCGGGCTGGGCGAGCGGGTCGAGCTGGTACATCGCGCAACCAACCGCGACATCTTCGCGCGCGGTGCCTTGCATGCGGCCAAGCGGCTGATCGGCAAGCCGGCAGGCAGCTACCGCGTGCGCGATCTGGTGCTGTAAGCACGCCTGCAGCCATGCATGAACGGTAGCCGCACGCCGCGGCCTATTCATGCCTCGGCATTGCTGCCGCGACTGCATCCGGTGCTCTTCAGACTGGCATGGCGGGGCAGTTGCCTTTACAATTCTCGCTTGCCCGAACCAGCGTCGGACCGGTCCCCAGCACCGCGTCCGCGCTTTGCTGCAACCGGAATTTGGCCGGGAGCGCATCGGAGTCCCAGGCAGCCAGAGCGAGACCCCCACGTGACCCAACCCGCAATCCTTGTCCTCGAAGACGGCACCGTGTTCGAGGGCGAATCCGTAGGCGCCAACGGGCTTTCCGTCGGTGAAGTGGTGTTCAACACCGCCATGACCGGCTACCAGGAAGTCCTGACCGATCCCTCCTACGCCCGCCAGATGGTCACGCTGACCTATCCGCATATCGGCAACACGGGCTTCACCGATCAGGACGACGAAGCCCGCAAGATCTGGGCGGCCGGCCTGATCGTGCGCGATGTGCCGCGCCGCCCCAGCAACTGGCGCAGCCAGGTGGCCTTGCCGGAATGGCTGCAGGCCCGCGGTGTAGTCGCC
Source organism: Xanthomonas sp. NCPPB 1062 (assembly GCF_041481705.2). Lineage (NCBI taxonomy): Bacteria > Pseudomonadati > Pseudomonadota > Gammaproteobacteria > Lysobacterales > Lysobacteraceae > Xanthomonas > Xanthomonas sp. NCPPB 1062. The sequence goes on from NZ_CM192987.1 coordinate 2,126,905, forward strand.
ATCTCCGGCATCGACACCCGCAAGCTCACCCGCCTGCTGCGGCAGAAGGGCGCCCAGAACGGTGCGCTGATGGCCGGCGAGATCGACGTCGAAAAAGCACTGGAAGCCGCGCGCAAATTCCCCGGCCTGAAAGGCATGGATCTGGCCAAGGTGGTCTCGACCGAGAAGACCTACCTGTGGACCGAGGGCCAGCTGGATCTGGATGCCAACGCCTTCGTCAGCGTGCCGGCCAAATACGAGGTCGTGGCCTACGACTACGGCGTGAAGCTCAACATCCTGCGCATGCTGGCCGAACGCGGCTGCGACGTCACGGTGGTGCCGGCGCGCACGCCGGTGGCTGAGGTACTGGCGCTGCAACCCGATGGCGTGTTCCTGTCCAATGGCCCGGGCGACCCGGAGCCGTGCGACTACGCGATCGATGCGATCAAGGAATTGATCGCGCAGAAGGTGCCGACCTTCGGCATCTGCCTGGGCCATCAGTTGCTGGCGCTGGCCGCCGGCGCCAAGACGCTGAAGATGAGCACCGGCCATCACGGCGCCAACCACCCGGTGCAGGATCTGGACGGCGGCCGGGTGATGATCACCTCGCAGAACCACGGTTTTGCAGTGGATGAAAGCACCTTGCCGGCCAATGTGCGGGTGACCCATCGGTCGTTGTTCGACGGCACCAACCAGGGCATCGCGCTCACCGACGCACCGGCGTTCTCGTTCCAGGGCCACCCGGAAGCCTCGCCGGGACCGCGCGATGTGGGGCCGTTGTTCGATCGGTTCGTGGATCTGATGGCGGCACGCGCCTGATGAAAACGGGGCTGGCCTCGCTGCCGCGCACACGCCATTGGCGGGTGTTTGCGTTGGCGATGCTGGCGCTGTCCGCGTATCCGGCCTTCGTGTTGATTGCGGTGTATTCGCAGTGGCTGGGTTCGGGCCTCCCCGGCGGGCGCAACGGCCCGGCCGATGCCTACCGACACAGCCTTGCGAGCGCCATCGTCGCCTACAGCTTGTCCCCGCGTTGCGTGGATTGGGTGACTGCCGTGATGGAACGCGGTGGCGTTGGCACGCCGAGCCGCGCGATGGATGCGCATAACAACGGGATTGGCGCGCGCATCGGCGCCGCCGCTCCCAGCTGGGCCGCGATGCAGCGAGAGGTTCGCGCCGCGGTCGACCATGGCGCGATCGATGCCCGATCGCCCGACCAAATTACCTGGCTCGCCGCTACGGCGTGGCAGGACCGACTTTACTGAGGACCCCCATGCCAAAGCGCACCGACCTTAAAACCATCCTCATCATCGGCGCCGGCCCGATCGTCATCGGCCAGGCCTGCGAGTTCGACTACTCCGGCGCGCAGGCGTGCAAGGCGCTGCGCGACGAGGGTTACCGCGTGGTGCTGGTCAACAGCAATCCGGCCACCATCATGACCGACCCGAACATGGCAGACGCCGTGTATATCGAGCCGATCAACTGGCAGACGGTCGAAAAGATCATCGCCAAGGAAAAGCCCGATGCCCTGCTGCCGACCATGGGCGGGCAGACCGCGCTGAACTGCGCGCTGGACCTGGCCGACCACGGTGTGCTGGAGAAGTACAACGTCGAGCTGATCGGTGCCAAGCGCGAAGCGATCCGCATGGCCGAAGACCGCGAGCTGTTCCGCGTGGCGATGGGCGAGATCGGGCTGGATTGCCCGACGGCGGCGGTTGCCCACACGCTGGAAGAAGCGCTGGAGATCCAGACCCGCGTCGGTTACCCGACCATCATCCGCCCCAGCTTCACCCTGGGCGGTAGCGGTGGCGGCATCGCCTACAACCGCGAAGAGCTGATCGAGATCGTTGGCCGCGGCCTGGAACTGTCGCCGACCACCGAAGTGCTGGTGGAAGAATCGGTGCTGGGTTGGAAAGAATTCGAGATGGAAGTGGTGCGCGACACCGCCGACAACTGCATCATCGTGTGCGCCATCGAAAACCTGGACCCGATGGGCGTGCACACCGGCGACTCGATCACCGTGGCGCCGGCGCAGACGCTCACCGACAAGGAATACCAGCGCCTGCGCGATGCCTCGATCGCGGTGCTGCGCAAGATCGGCGTGGATACCGGCGGCTCGAACGTGCAGTTCGGCATCAGCCCGACCACCGGCCGCGTGGTCGTCATCGAAATGAACCCGCGCGTATCGCGTTCCTCGGCGCTGGCCTCCAAGGCCACTGGCTTCCCGATCGCCAAGGTCGCCGCCAAGCTGGCCGTGGGCTACACGCTGGACGAATTGAAGAACGAGATCACCGGCGGTCTGACCCCGGCCTCGTTCGAGCCGTCGATCGACTACGTGGTCACCAAGATTCCGCGCTTTGCGTTCGAAAAATTCCCGCAGGCCGATGCGCGCCTGACCACGCAGATGAAGTCGGTGGGCGAGGTGATGGCGATGGGCCGCACCTTCCAGGAATCGCTGCAGAAAGCGCTGCGTGGCCTGGAAACCGGCAAGATCGGCCTGGATCCGACCGGCCTGGACCTGAGCAGCGAAGACGACATCGCCACGCTCAAGCGCGAGCTCAAGGCACCGGGCCCGGAGCGTTTGTTCTACGTGGCCGATGCCTTCCGTGCCGGCATGACGGTGGCCGATGTGTATGCGCTGTCGTTCATCGACCCCTGGTTCCTGGACCAGATCGAAGAAATCATCAGCCACGAACAGCAGCTGGCCGACGACGGCATGGCGGCGCTGGATGCACCGCGCCTGCGCATGCTCAAGCGTGCCGGGTTCTCCGATGCGCGCATGGCGCAGCTGATCGGCAGCAACGAAGAATCGGTGCGCACGTTGCGCCGCGCGCTGAAGGTGCGCCCGGTCTACAAGCGCGTGGATTCGTGCGCCGCCGAATTCGGCACCAGCACAGCCTATCTGTACTCGACCTACGAGGACGAATGCGAGGCGCTGCCGACCGATCGCGACAAGATCATGATCCTGGGCGGTGGCCCCAACCGCATCGGCCAGGGCATCGAGTTCGATTACTGCTGCGTGCACGCGGCACTGGCGCTGCGCGATGATGGTTTCGAAACCATCATGGTCAACTGCAATCCGGAAACCGTCTCCACCGATTACGACACCTCCGACCGCCTGTACTTCGAGCCGCTGACGCTGGAAGACGTGCTGGAAATCGTCGAGCTGGAAAAACCCAAGGGCGTGATCGTGCAGTACGGCGGCCAGACTCCGCTGAAGCTGGCGCGTGCGCTGGAAGCCAACGGCGTGCCGGTGATCGGCACCTCGCCGGACTCGATCGACCTGGCCGAAGACCGCGAGCGTTTCCAGCAGTTGGTCGACAAGCTCGGCCTGAAGCAGCCGCCGAACCGCATCGCCCGCAATGCCGAAGAAGCCTTGGTGCTGGCACGCGAAATCGGCTACCCGCTGGTGGTGCGCCCGAGCTACGTGCTGGGCGGCCGTGCGATGGAAATCGTCTACGGCGAGTCCGACCTGGCGCGCTACGTGCGCGATGCGGTCAAGGTCTCCAACGATTCACCGGTGCTGCTGGACCGTTTCCTCGATAACGCGGTGGAAGTGGACGTGGACATTATTGCCGACAAGGACGGTAACGTACTGATCGGCGGGGTGATGGAACACATCGAAGAAGCCGGCGTGCATTCGGGCGATTCGTCGTGCTCGCTGCCGCCGTATTCGCTCTCGCCCCAGACCCAGGCCGAGCTGCGTCGCCAGGTGGTCATGTTGGCCGAAGGTTTGAACGTGGTCGGCCTGATGAACACCCAGTTCGCGGTGCAGGTCAACGAAGCGGGCGACGACATCGTGTACCTGCTGGAAGTGAACCCGCGTGCCTCGCGCACGGTGCCGTTCGTGTCCAAGGCGATCGGCATGCCGCTGGCCAAGATCGCTGCACGTTGCATGGCCGGCAAGACGCTGGCCGAGCAGGGCGCCACCAAGGAAATCGTGCCGGACTATTACTCGGTGAAGGAAGCGATCTTCCCGTTCGCCAAGTTCCAGGGTGTGGACCCGATCCTCGGGCCGGAGATGCGCTCCACCGGCGAGGTGATGGGCGTGGGCCGCAGCTTCAGCGCCGCGTTCGCACGCGCGCAGGAAGCCGGTGGCATCAAGGCGCCGCCGGTCGGCAAGGCCTTCGTCTCGGTGCGCGACCCGGACAAGCAGCGCGTGCTGCCGGTGGCGCAGGCGCTGGTGGAGCGTGGCTTCACGCTGGTGGCCACGCGCGGTACCGGTGCGTGGCTGCAGCAGAACGGGCTGAGCTGCGAAATCGTCAACAAGGTGGCCGAAGGCCGCCCGCACATCGTCGATTCGATCAAGAACGGCGAGATCGTCTACATCGTCAACACCACCGAAGGTCGCGCCGCCATTTCGGATTCGTTCTCGATCCGCCGCGAAGCGCTGCAGCATCGCGTGACCTATTCGACCACTGTCGCCGGCGCCAAGGCGCTGGTGCAATCGCTGGAATTCCGCGGCACCGGCCCTGTGTGGTCGCTGCAGGAACTGCACAAGGAGCTGGAAGCATGAGAGCACCCATGACATCGAAGGGCGCGCAGCGCCTGCGCGAAGAGCTGGAGCATTTGAAGTCGGTCAAGCGCCCCGAGGTGATCAATGCGATCGCCGAAGCGCGTGCGCACGGCGACCTGAAGGAAAATGCCGAATACCACGCCGCGCGCGAGCAGCAGAGCTTCATCGAAGGCCGCATCAAGCAGCTAGAAAGCGAGCTTTCGCATGCCGAAATCATCGATATCACCAAGTTGTCGGCCGGCACCAAAATCGTGTTTGGCGCCACGGTGACGCTGGCCGATACCGAAACCGACGAAGAGAAGCGCTACCAGATCGTTGGTGATCTGGAGGCGGACATCAAGATGGGCCTGATCGCGATCTCCTCGCCGCTGGCGCGCGCGCTGATCGGCAAGCTGGAAGGCGATTCGGTGACCATCGATGCGCCGGCCGGCCAGCGCGAGTACGAAGTCGTCAGCGTCGCCTACCTGGACTGACCGGCATCACTGCGCGATGACCACCGCCACGCTGCTGCTGCCGGAAAAACGCCGTCTGCCCGGAACCCTGGGCGACACGGCAGTGGCGCGTGCGCTTGCGCGCGCCGACGGACACAGCGCCGATGCCGGCGAAGTGGCGCAATTGCAGCGCCATTTCAGCCTGACCCCGGCGCACTGGCCAGTGGCGGCGTTGACGCGCCAGCTGGATGCCGGCGATGCCGCCGGCGCCACCTGGGTGCGCGCGGATCCGGCCTATGTGGTGCCGGACATGCAGGGTGCGCGGCTGATGGGCTACGGCGAGGCGCTCGGCCCCACCGCCGACGATCTGGCGGTGCTCTTGCCCATCCTCAAGCCGATGTTCGGCGATGCTGGCTTTCTGCTGGATGCGCCCACGCCCTCGCGTTGGTATCTGCGCCTGTCGCCGGATGCGAAGTTGCCGGACTTCGCACCGCCCGATGTCGCCATTGGCGACGACTTGTTCGAGCACCTGCCGGCCGGCGACAGCGGGCGCCGCTGGCGGGCCTTGCTGACCGAAGCGCAGGTGCTGCTGCATCAACATCCCTGGAATGAAGGTCGCGTCGCCAGCGGCAAGCCGGCCATCAATTCGCTGTGGTTCTGGGGTGGCGGCGTCCTGCCGCACGCGGTGAGTTCGCCGCATCGCCAGGTGCGCAGTCGCGAATCGCTGCTGCGCGCGCTGGCGCTGGCGGCAGGTGCCGATGCGCAGGGCGAACAACGCGTCGATGCGCTGGTGGATCTGCGTCATCTGCGTTCGCTGCAGCAGTTCAGCGACGATGCGGTGGCGCCGCTGCTGGCGGCGATGGCGCGCGGCGAACTGGATCGGCTGGTGCTGGACTTCCAGGACGGCGAAAGCGTAGCGCTCACGCATGCGCAGCGCTGGCGTTTCTGGCGCAAGCCGCGGGTGCAGCTGGCGCAATGACGTCGCCTCCGCGGATCGTCCGGCGCCCCTCCGGGCAGGCCGGCAGCTGGCCCGATACCATGTTGCCGCTGCTGCGTCGCATCTATGCAGCGCGTGGCGTCACCGATGCGCAAGGCGCGCAGCCGCGACTGGGCCAGTTGTTGTCGCCGGAATTGCTGCACAACAGCGGCGTGGCCGCCGAGCTACTGGCCGATGCGATCGCGCAGCAACGGCGCATTCTGGTGGTGGGCGATTTCGACTGCGATGGCGCCACCGCCTGCGCCGTCGGTGTGCGCGGCCTGCGCATGCTCGGTGCGCTGGATGTGCACCACGCCGTGCCCAATCGCATGGTGCACGGCTATGGCCTGTCGCCTGCGTTGGTCGACGAACTGGCGGCGTTGCAGCCGGATGTGCTGGTCACCGTCGATCACGGCATCGCCTGTCACGCCGGCGTGGCCGCAGCCAAGGCGCGCGGCTGGACGGTGCTGGTCACCGACCACCACCTGCCGGGCGAGATGCTGCCGCCGGCCGATGCGATCGTCGACCCGAACCTGGCCGAAGACACCTTCCCCAGCAAGACCCTGGCCGGGGTCGGGGTGATCTTCTATGTGTTGCTCGCATTGCGCAGCGTGTTGCGCAAACGCGGCGCCTTCGCCGGGCGCCCCGAGCCGGATTTGTCGGTGCTGCTGGATCTGGTCGCAGTCGGTACCGTTGCCGATCTGGTACCGCTGGACACCAATAACCGTGCGCTGGTGTCGGCCGGATTGCGTCGCCTGCGTGAGGGCAAGGGCTGCATCGGGTTGCGGGCCTTGATCGATGCCAGCGGCCGCGATGTGGCGCGGCTGAGCGCCAGCGATATCGGGTTTGCGCTCGGGCCGCGCCTCAATGCCGCCGGTCGGCTCGAGGACATGGCGCTGGGCATCGAACTGTTGCTCAGTGAAGACTGGAGCCAGGCCCGCGAGATCGCCGGCACGCTGGAAGAGATCAACGCCGAGCGCCGCGCGGTGCAGCAGTTGATGACCGACGATGCCGAGCACGCCGTCACCAAGGTGGTGCTGGATGGCGATGGTGCATTGCCGATCGCTGCGTGCCTGTTCGATGCCGACTGGCACCCGGGCGTGATCGGTCTGGTGGCCTCCAAACTCAAGGACCGCCTGCACCGCCCGGTGATCGCCCTGGCACCGGCCGAGCCGGGCAGCAGCCAGTTGCGTGGCTCGGCGCGTTCGATTCCCGGCCTGCATATCCGCGATGTGCTGGCGGCGGTGGACGCGCGGCATCCCGGGCTGATCCAGAAGTTCGGTGGCCATGCGATGGCGGCCGGGTTGAGTATCGACCATGCGGTATTGGCCACGTTCGAGCAGGCCTTCCTGGCGCAGGTGACGGCGATGGTGGATGCCTCGCTGCTGCATGCCCAATTGCACAGCGACGGCGAACTGGCCGCGCACGAACTCGATCACCTGCATGCCGAAGCGCTGCGCGTGGCCGGTCCGTGGGGGCAGGGCTTTCCAGAACCGCTGTTCGATGGTCAGTTCGAGGTGCTGCAGCACCGCGTACTCAAGGACCGCCACCTCAAGTTGACCCTGCGGTGCCCCGGGCGCGCCGAGCCGCTCAATGCCATCCACTTCAACGGCTGGCGCGGCAGCGACCCAGCGCGCTTGGTGCGGCTGGCGTATCGGTTGGTCGCCGACGACTACCGCGGCGGCACGGCGGTGCAGTTGATCGTGGAGCATTGCGAGCCGGTGACCGTCACTGGCTGATCTGCGATCTGATCGCCGCCCAGGTTTGTGACAGTCGCTTGGCGTCGTCTCGAACGTGCGATTGGCGAGAGTGTTACGACGCGACTGCCGTAACACCGAGCTGGCGCGGCGCAGCCTGCGTGCGCCCACGCAAGCCGAACAACGGCCGCAACCAACGCACCCGCCGGATCACGTACTCATGCAGCGCCAGACAGCCGATCACCGTGGCGGCGATCACCAGCGCCGGTTCCAGCCAGGCGTTCAACTGCAACGGCATCAACCAGTACAGCGTCACGATGATCAGGCTCTGATGCAGGATGTACCAGGGAAACACCGCTTCGGCGCAATAAGGCAGCCAGCGGAACGGCCGGTTCAAACGCTGCCTGGCCCAGCCCAGCAGGGTCAGCAGCGCCAGCCAGGTATAGGCCGCGCGTGCGGCGTGTTCCAGGCCTTCCCATGGCAGCGCGGCCAATGCCGGCGGCAGCTGCGCGGGCTGCACGTGCATGCCCAGATAACGAATGCCCAACTCGGTGGTGATGGCCAGCACCGCAGTGACCAGGGTGAGCCAGCGCAGTTGCACGGCCAGCTGCCAGAAGCGTTCGCTGCGTGCCAACAGATAGCCCAAGAGGAACAGCGGGAACGATTCGGCATGCACGAACCAGTCGCCCACCAACGCATGGGTCGGCGGATGGCGCGGCATCACCCACATCACGCAGAACGCTTCCCACAGGATCGGCAACACCAGCAGGGCGGGCACCACCACTGCGGCGGGAAGCGGCGGTAAGGCCGGCAGCCGCACCAGCCTGGCCAGCGACACCAGCGCCATCAGGGCCACCGTGTAGGGCAGCAGGTAGGCCAGGTACCACAAGTGATTCCAGGTAATGCCGTGTTCCCAGCCATCGAAACTGCCGGCCGGCCATGGGCGCACCTGCCAGTAGCGCAGCAGGAAGCTGCCGAAGCCGGTGGCGACCTTGCCGTTGCTCACGCCCTGGCAGTAGGCCTGCACCGCCACCACCACGAACATGCCGAACAGCAAGGGCGGCAGCAACCGCCCGCAACGACGCAACGCGAAGCGCCACGGCGCGGCTTGCGGCTGCGACAACCCGATCGCAATGCCGGAGATCATGAACAACAACGGCATGCGCCACCGGTTGAGCACGATCATCGGCCACTGCAGCCACTCAGCCGTGTGCACGCTCTTGAGGTGGAACCCCCAGTCGGACACATAGGCCATGCCCACGTGGTAGAGGATCAGCAGGGCGAAGGCGAAAACGCGCAAGGCGTCGATATCGTGGCGGCGCTCGGTCATGGTCGGTAGCTGGTGAAGAAGTGGATGCATCCTGCCCGCGGCCCCGCTCCAGCAGTGGTGTCAGGGGTGGAAAGCCGGGCCCACAGTGACCAGTCGTGCCCACCCGGGGACGAATCGGGATGGCAGGGATGGCGGTTTCGCCTTGCCGCGCAGGCCTCTATGATCGGCAGCTGCCAACAGCGGACGTGTGCAATGCAATCGACCGGGACGCGCCCGCCAATCCTCCACGACAGCGCCAGCCGCGCTGCCACACGCTGGGCGGTGGTGATCTGGTCGCTGGTGTTCTATCTGAGCGCGCTGGGCAACGTCTGGACCGCCTGGCTTGCCGCGCGCCGCGATGGCCAGCCCATCGTGGTGTGGCAGGTGCTGAGCTGGGAGCTGAGCAGCGCCACCGCAGCGCTGCTGCTGTTGCCGGCGGTGGTGTGGCTGTGCGCACGCTGGCCGTTGCATGCCGATGTCTGGGTGCGACGCCTGCCGGCGTATGTGATGGCTGCATTGGGCTGGTGGCTGCTGCATGTCGCCGGCATGGTGGTGCTGCGCATGCTGGTCTATGCCCTGGCCGGCGCACACTACGATTTCGGCGGCTGGCTGCAGTGGGTCTACGAGCTGTCCAAGGACCTGCGCACCTTTGCGCTGCTGGTGGCGGTGCAGCACACACTGGCCTGGTACGCACGGCGCCGTCAGGGCGAGGCGCACCTGCTCGCCGCACCTGACGAAGGCCCACCAGTGGAGCCGCTGGATCGCCCGGAGCGTTTTCTGGTGCGCAAGCTGGGACGCGATTTCCTGGTCGCGACTGCCGATATCGAGTGGATCCAGGCCTCGGGCAACTACGTCAACCTGCATGTGCGCGGTCACGATTACCCGTTGCGCAGCACCATGGCGGCAATCGAGGCAAAGCTGGACCCGGCCGTGTTCGTGCGCATCCACCGCAGCTATCTGGTCAATCTGGGGCAGGTGCAGGCGATCGAGCCGTCCGATTCCGGCGACGCGCGCGTCCATCTGCGCGATGCCAGCGTGCTGCCGTGCAGTCGCAGCCACCTGGCAGGTCTGCGGACCCATGCCGGGCAGGGCGCTGCTGCTCCGAGACCTGACGCACTGGTGGTCTAACCCCTGCTGCGCGCCCGGGGTGACCAGCGTCTGGTCCCAACTTCGTCCCTGGCCCAGGCGCCGCCAGGTCGCAGTTGCTGCGACACCGACGCGCGACGGTGGCCATCGGCGGAACCTGCGGTCGCGCGTGGCAGCCAGGCGCCTGGGGTGTGGCGGGTGTTGCAGCGCGCGCGGCCACGGTTCCACCGCGTTCCGCCGCCGCCGCCCGCTTGCTAAACTATCCCGCTTGTTTGCCGGAAGTCCGTCATGATCGAAACCAATCCGATCCGCCAGCGCATCACCGATCTCAACGATCGCGTGCTCTCGCTCAGGGGGTATCTTTGACTACGACGCCAAGAAAGAGCGTCTAGAGGAAGTCAGCCGGGAGCTCGAAAGCCCGGATGTGTGGAACGACGCCGAACGTGCGCAGGCCCTGGGCCGCGAGCGGTCGATGCTGGAAAAGACCGTGATCGGCATTGCCGATGTGCTGTCGGGCCTGGCCGATGCGGGCGACCTGCTGGAGCTGGCCGAGAGCGAACAGGACGAAGACACTGCGTTGGCGGTGATCGCCGATCTGGACAACTACCAGGCGCATGTCGAAAAGCTGGAATTCCAGCGCATGTTCTCCGGCCAGATGGACAGCGCCAACGCGTTCGTCGACATCCAGGCTGGCGCCGGCGGCACCGAGGCGCAGGACTGGGCCGAAATCCTGCTGCGCATGTATCTGCGCTGGGCCGAATCGCGCGGCTGGAAAACCGAGCTGATGGAAGTCTCCGGTGGCGAAGTGGCGGGCATCAAGTCGGCCACCGTGCGCATCGAGGGCGAATACGCCTACGGCTGGTTGAAGACCGAGATCGGCGTGCATCGGCTGGTGCGCAAATCGCCGTTCGACTCGGACAACCGCCGGCACACCAGCTTCACCTCGGTGTTCGTGTCGCCGGAAGTGGACGACAACATCGAGATCGACATCAACCCGGCCGACCTGCGTACCGACGTGTATCGCTCCTCCGGTGCCGGTGGTCAGCACGTCAACAAGACCGAATCGGCGGTGCGTATCACCCACATCCCGACCAATACCGTGGTCGCTTGCCAGACCGGTCGCAGCCAGCACCAGAACCGCGACAACGCGATGAAGATGCTGGCCGCCAAGTTGTACGAACTGGAAGTGCAGAAGCGCAACGCCGAGAAGGACGCCTTGGAAGCGACCAAGTCCGACATCGGCTGGGGCAGCCAGATCCGCAATTACGTGCTCGACCAGAGCCGCATCAAGGACCTGCGCACCGGCATCGAACGCAGCGATACGCAGAAGGTGCTCGACGGTGACCTGGACGAATTCGTCGAGGCCAGCCTGAAGGCCGGTCTGGCAGCAGGGTCCAAACGCCTGGACGCCTGACCGCCGCGCCAGGTCGCCGTTGCGACGGCATCCTGGCGCATCGCTGCAGTGCCTGTGACGCAGCGTTGCCAATGCGATGCGGCTTTCGGGTAACCCGGTGACCGCGTGCCTTCGTCACGTCATCGTTGTAAATAAGCGTGCCGGCACCGCCGGTTCCTCATTCCCCCGGGCACCCGCCCGACCCAAGCAGACCGATCCCCGCCATGACCGAGCAGACCCCCGCGCCGCAGATCCCCGCCGACGAGAACAGCCTCATCGCCGAGCGTCGCGCGAAACTGGGCGCGTTGCGCGGGCAGGGCATCGCCTACCCGAACGACTTCGTGCGCGAACACTTCGCCGGCGACCTGCAGGCAGAATTCGCCGACGCCGACACCTGGACCCCTGAAGCGCTGGAAGCCAGCGGGCGCACGGTCAGGATGGCTGGCCGCCTGATGGCCAAGCGGGTGATGGGCAAGGCCAGCTTTGCGCAGATCCAGGACGAATCCGGGCGTGTGCAGCTGTTCCTGCAGGGCAATGTGCTCGGCGATGCCTATACCGCGTTCAAGGGCTGGGATGTGGGCGACATCGTGGCGGTGGAGGGTGGGCTCACCCGCACCAAGACCGGCGAACTGTCGGTCAAGGCCGGCGCGCTGCGCCTGCTGACCAAGTCGCTGCGCCCGTTGCCGGACAAGTGGCATGGCCTGTCGGACGTGGAGCAGCGTTACCGCCAGCGGTATGTCGACCTGATCGTGACGCCCGAAGCGCGCGAGGTCTTCATCAAGCGCTCCAAGATCATCCGCGCCATGCGCGCCTGGCTGGACGCGCGCCGCTTCCTGGAAGTGGAAACGCCGATGATGCATTACATCCCCGGCGGCGCCACGGCCAAGCCGTTCACCACCCACCACAATGCGCTGGACCTGGATCTATACCTGCGCGTTGCCCCCGAGCTGTATCTCAAGCGTCTGGTGGTCGGTGGGCTGGAGCGTGTCTACGAGATCAACCGCAACTTCCGCAACGAAGGCGTGTCGACCCGGCACAACCCCGAGTTCACCATGCTCGAGCTCTACGAGGCCTATGCCACGTACCACCAGATCATGGACCTGACCGAGCAGGTGATCCGAGACACCGCACAGACGGTGCTGGGGACCGCCCAGGTGAGCTGGGATGGCGCCGATATCGATCTGGCGCCGGCTTTCCGGCGCTGGCGCATGGATGAGGCCGTTCGCCACCACAATCCGGAGATCAGCGCCGCCGACTGCACCGACCGGGAGGCGCTGCTGCGCCATTGCGAGCGGCTGAAGATCCGGGTCAAGCCGTCCTACGGCTGGGGCAAGCTGCTGCTGGAGATCTTCGAAGCCACCGTCGAGCACACCCTGGTGCAGCCGACCTTCATCACCGACCACCCGGTCGAAGTGTCGCCGCTGGCGCGTTCCAGCGACACCGAGCCGGGGTACACCGACCGCTTCGAGCTGTTCATCAACGGCAAGGAGCTGGCCAACGGCTTCTCCGAGCTCAATGACCCCGAAGACCAGGCCGCACGTTTCCAGGCGCAGGTGCAGGCCAAGGACGGTGGCGACGACGAAGCGATGCATTTCGATGCCGATTACATCCGTGCGTTGGAGTACGGCATGGCGCCGACCGGCGGCCTGGGCATCGGGATCGACCGTCTGGTGATGCTGCTGACCGGCAGCACCTCGATCCGCGATGTCCTGCTGTTCCCGTATATGCGTCCGGAAGCCTGATTTTTTTGTGCTGGCGGTGTGCCGACGGCACAGATACTGCATATGCTAGGGCGGAGCCTCGAACAGCGTATCGTTCGGGGGAGTCGGCACAGGGGCCGGCGTCATCGCTTTTCCGTTCTCGAGATAGAGGAGCAACGGCTATGCAGGATGTTTTAGGGGGTCCGGGCGGCGCATTGTCGACGGATACATGGGGAAGCTGGGCGGAAAAGGCGGATCTGGGATTGAACATCGTCATTGTCGATGACCAGATGTCCGCGCGAACGATGCTGCGCCATGTCATCGAGGACATTGCGCCGGAGCTCAAGGTCTACGACTTCGGCGATCCGCTCGACGCCCTGGCCTGGTGCGAAGCCGGGCGCGTGGACCTGTTGCTGCTGGACTACCGCATGCCGGGCATGGACGGTCTGGAATTCACGCGTCGGCTGCGCCGGCTGCCCAGCCATCGTGATATTCCGATCATCCTGATCACCATCGTGGGCGACGAGCCGATTCGTCAGGCGGCGCTGGAAGCCGGCGTGATCGACTTCCTGGTCAAGCCGATCCGTCCGCGCGAGTTGCGGGCGCGCTGCTCCAACCTGCTGCAGCTGCGCCAGCAGAGCGAAAGCGTCAAGCAACGCGCGTTGTCGCTGGAGCAGCGCCTGCTGGCCAGCATGAACGAGGTCGAAGAGCGCGAGCGCGAAACCCTGTCGCGGCTTGCGCGCGCGATCGAGTATCGCGATTCGGGCACCAGCGCGTTCCTGGAGCGCATGTCGCACGTGGCCGGCCTGATCGCCGAGCAACTGGGGCTGTCGGAAGAGGAGGTGCGCATCATCGAGATGGCCGCACCGCTGCACGACATGGGCAAGATCGCCATTCCCGATTCGGTGCTGCTCAAGCCCGGCAAGCTTACCGATGACGAAATGAGCGTGATGCGGCGCCATCCGCGCATCGGCTACGAGCTGCTCAGCGGCAGCCAGAACCGTTTCATCCAGGTCGGCGCGTTGATTGCGCTGCGTCATCACGAACGTTATGACGGCACCGGTTATCCGGATGGCCTGGTCGGTGAGGCGATTCCGCTGGAAGCGCGCATCGTTGCAGTGGCGGATGTGTTCGACGCCTTGCTGTCGCCGCGCCCGTACAAGGAGGCCTGGACCATGGACGCCGCGCTGGCCTATCTGTATGCCCAACGTGGCCGCCTATTCGACCCGCGCTGCGTGGATGCCTTGTTGCGCGGCCGCGCGCAGTTGGAGCAGATCTGTGGCGAGTTCTCCACCGCATCGGCGCGACCCGGGGTGTGAGGTGAGGGCGGCGCTTGCCCAGCTGCGTCGGCGACTCGCACGGCGCCCCGACAGCGAGCACGGTCAGGCGTTGGTGCGCATCGTGATGCTCTGGCTGATCCTGGCCTACACGCTGGTCTGCGCCCCGCATTGGCAACTGAGCGATGACCATCTGCAGCGATTGCTGTGCCTGGTCGCGATCGGGCACGGTGGGGCATTGCTGCTATTTGCGTGGATCGTTGCGAAGCCGCGGCCCTCGCACCTGCGCCGGACGCTCGGCATGCTGGCGGACTATGGCCTGCTCAGTCTGGCGATGACCTGGTTCGCCGCTCCGATGGCCTGCCTGTACGTGGTGGTGATGTGGGTCACGATCGGCAATGGCCTGCGCTTTGGCAGGCATGCACTGCACTCGGCGGTGGCCATGGCTATGCTTAGTTTCGGGGCGACGCTTGCCAATAGCCCGTATTGGCAACAGCGGATCGAGCTCGGGATCGCCCTGTTGGCGGCGCTGGTGGTCATTCCTCTGTCGTTGTTGCGGCTGATGCAGGACAGTGCCGATGCCGCTGCGCGTATCGCCGCGTATGCCCATGGCGCCGATGCTGCAGGACCGCGCAGCCCACTTTCATCCCCATCGAAGCGACCGCAGGTCTGAGGCGTCTATGAAGTCTCCATTGCCATGGTTGAAGCGGCGTCTTTCGGGGCGGGCGGATTCGGAACACGCGCAGAACCTGATCCGCATCATCATCACCACGCTGTTCATTTCTTACCTGGGGTGGCGCTACCACCACACCCATGGCGATACGCTGATGGCCACCTGGTTGATCCTGGTCGGCGAGCTGGTGGTGTCGCTGGGGCTGATGGTGGCGATCCTGCTGCGGCCGCACGTGTCGCACACGCGTCGCCTGATCGGCATGGTGCTCGACTACACCTGCACCGGCGCAATCATGGCAATCCAGGGCGAACCGGCTTCGCCGCTGTATGCGGTCTGCATGTGGGTGACCATCGGCAATGGCTTGCGCTACGGCAGTCCCTATCTGCGTGCCGCCACGGCGATGGCCAGCCTGAGTTTTCTCAGCGCGATCCTGATTTCGCCTTACTGGAAGGCCAATCCCTATCTGAGCTGGGGGTTGTTGCTGGGCTTGATCGCCGTGCCGCTGTACTTCGACTCGTTGTTGCGTGCGATGACGCGCGCGGTACGCGAGGCGCGGCATGCCAACCAGGCCAAGAGCCGTTTCCTGGCCAATATGAGTCACGAATTCCGCACCCCGTTGAATGGGTTGTCGGGTATGACCGAAGTGCTGGCCACCACGCGTCTGGATGCAGAGCAGAAAGAATGCCTGAATACCATCCAGGCCTCGGCGCGCAGCCTGCTGTCGCTGGTGGAAGAAGTGCTCGATATTTCTGCGATCGAGGCGGGCAAGATCCGCATCGATCGCCGCGATTTCTCGCTGCGCGAGATGATCGGCTCGGTCAACATGATTCTGCAGCCGCAGGCCAAGACACGCGGACTGGATTACGCTACCGAGGTGGCCACCGACGTACCGGACCTGCTCAAGGGCGACACCGGCCATCTGCGCCAGGTGTTGCTCAACCTGTTGGGTAATGCGGTCAAGTTCACCGAGCACGGGCATGTGCTGCTGCGGGTCGCGCGGGTTTCCGGCAATGGTGCCGACACGATGCGGCTGCGTTTCGATGTCGAAGACAGCGGCATCGGCGTGCCGATGGACATGCGTCCGCGCCTGTTCGAGGCGTTCGAGCAGGCGGACGTGGGTTTGTCGCGCCGCTATGAAGGTACCGGCCTGGGGACCACGATCGCCAAGGGCCTGGTTGAGGCCATGGGCGGCGCGATTGGCTTTGCGCCCAATCCATCCGGCGGCAGCGTGTTCTGGTTCGAGCTACCGCTGGAGATCGGCGTATTGGAGACGGCGGCGCCGGCTCGCTCGCCGGTCGGGGCGTTGCTGGAGACTCCCGACGAGCTGGAAGCCTCCAACGTCATCGCCTTTTCCAACCCGTTTCTGCGTCACCGCGCGCGCGTGCGCAGTATGCGCATGCTGGTGGCCGACGACCATGAAGCCAATCGCATGGTGTTGCAGCGATTGCTGGAGAAGGCAGGGCATAAGGTGGCGTGCGTCAACGGCGCCGAGCAGGTGCTGGACGCGATGGCCGAGGAGGATTTCGATGCGGTGATTGTGGATCTGCATATGCCGGGCATGAGCGGCCTGGACATGCTCAAGCAGTTGCGCGTGATGCAGGCCAGCGGCATGCGCTACACCCCGGTGGTGGTGCTCAGTGCCGACGTCACGCCAGAAGCGATCCGCGCCTGCGAACAAGCTGGCGCACGCGCGTTCCTGGCCAAGCCCGTGGTGGCTGCCAAGCTGCTCGATACGCTGGCCGAACTCGCCGTCAGCACCCGTGCGCTGGCGACGCCGGCGACGGTGGTGCAGGCATCGACCAGTTTCGAAGGCGTGCTCGATGCCAGCGTGCTGGACGAACTGGCGGCGTTGGGCATGGGCGAAGAATTCGAACGTCAGTTCGTCCGGCAGTGTCTGGATGATGCGCACAACTGCGTGGGCGCGATCGAGCGCGATGGCACGCGCTCGGATTGGGAACAATTGCGCGAAAGCGCCCACGCATTGCGCGGCGTTGCCAGCAATCTGGGGCTGGCCCAACTGGCCGGCAGTGGCGGTGAGCTGATGCGCATGGCCGATTGGCAGCTGCAGGCCGAATGGCGACAGCGGCTGTCGGCGTTGCGCGACCAATTGCAGACCGGAAAGGATGCACTCGCCGCGCGCGTACAAAGCGCCAACGACGACGAGCGCTCCCCCCGGAGTAGTGAATAGCCCGCCGACGCATCAGCCGGCGTCAAGCCCTGAGCGGCGCGATTGCGCGCGAACCAGACGGTCCATGGTGCGCAATGACTTTTCGCCCAACTGCATCGCCGTATCGACCCAGATTTCGGTGATGCGCATCATTTCCTGCAGCGGCACCGCCGTGGTCATTTCGCGCACTTGCTGCATTGCCGCCCAGGCATGCGGCGTGCGCTTGCTTTCGCGGATCACTTGTTCGACCGCCGCCACGCCCTGACCGCGCGGCACGACGCGATCGACCAGGCCCATGCCGAGCAACTCCTCGGCAGAATACAGATTGCCTTCGAGCATGATTTTTTGCGCCAGTTGCGCACTGACACGCTGGCACATGAAAGAGTAGGCGCCCATCCCCGGGAACAGGTCGAACAGCACTTCGGGCAATCCCATCATCACCCCTTCCTCGGCGACGATGGTGTGGCAGCTCAACGCCGCTTCGAATCCGCCGCCGAGGGCATTGCCCTGCACCAGGGCGATGCTGTGCGCGCGTGCGCCCAGGCCGACATGGAACGCGTGCACACCGCGTACACAGCGTTGGGCGTAATTAAGCAGTCGAGCACGGTCGCCTTCGCGAATGAGTTGACAGAACAGCGCCAGATCGCCGCCCAGGTTGAACACATCGCTGTCCGATGCCAGCACCACGTGCGGAGCCAGCACGCCGGCGTTGTTCAGGCGTTGACCAAGGTTGGTCTGATAGCCGGTAATGTCGTCGACCAGGCGCGTCGAAAAGCAGGCACGCCCCGGGTTTGTGGCCAGGTCGGCATGCATATGGATCCAGTACACGTCACGCTGCGGTTCTTCGATGATGCGTAGGGTCGAGCCGATGTTGGTGCGAATGAAGGGTTGAACTGCAGACATGGTGGTTCTCCGTGATGACCGTCCGGCCGGCCGCCTTTCGGACGGAGATGAGGTTGAACGCGTGAGCGTGCGCCGACATCGGATTCTATGCGTGCAAAAGCGAACGCCCGCAAGGCCTTGCGGCAATGCGGGCGTCAAAGAAGGCTGAACGCCTTCGGGCTGCGGTATAAGCGGTATTACGTCTTCGGTGCGTCCCGTAATTCGCGGCGCAGGATCTTGCCCACGTTGGTCTTGGGCAACTCCTTGCGGAATTCGATCACCCGCGGCTGCTTGTAGCCGGTGAGGTTGGCGCGGCAATGCGCCTTCACATCGTCGGCCGTCAGGGCCGGGTCCTTCTTCACGATGACCGCCTTGACGATCTCGCCGGACTTGTCATCCGGCACGCCCACGGCGGCCACTTCCAGCACGCCGGGCATTTCGGCGATCACGTCCTCGATCTCGTTGGGGTACACGTTGAAGCCGGACACCAGGATCATGTCCTTCTTGCGATCGACGATGTAGACGAAGCCCTGTGCGTCCATGCGCGCGATGTCGCCGGTATGCAGCCAGCCTTGGGCATCCATGACCTTGGCGGTTTCATCGGGTTTCTTCCAGTAGCCCTTCATGACCTGCGGGCCCCTGATGCACAGCTCGCCGATCTCGCCCACGGGCAGTTCCGCGCCGGCGTCGTCCTTGATGCAGGCATCGGTGGACGGAATCGGCAGGCCGATCGAACCGTTGTAGTCCTTCAGGTCCATCGGGTTGATGCACGCGGCCGGCGAGGTTTCAGTCAGGCCGTAGGCTTCGACCAGGGTCAGGCCGGTGACTTTCTTCCAACGCTCGGCGACCGAACGCTGGACGGCCATGCCGCCGCCAAGGGTCATCTTGAGCGAGGAGAAATCCACCTGATCGAATCCGGGCGTATTGAGCAGCCCGTTGAACAGCGTGTTGACGCCGGTGAACGCGGTGAAGCGGGTCTTTTTCAGCTCCTTGACGAAGCCTGGCATGTCGCGCGGGTTGCTGATCAGGTGGTTGCAGCCGCCGATCTTCATGAAGACCAGGCCGTTCGCGGTCAATGCGAAGATGTGGTACAGCGGCAGCGCGGTGATCACCACTTCGTGGCCTTCTTCCAGCTTGCCGGTACCCGCCAGCCACTGGTGCGCCTGCTGCATGTTGGCGACCAGATTGCGGTGGGTCAGCATTGCGCCCTTGGCCACGCCGGTGGTGCCGCCGGTGTACTGCAGGAAAGCGATGTCGTCGGGTTCGATCTGCAGCGTCGGCACGCGGTGCTTGCGGCCCAGCGCCAGCGCCTCGCGGAAGCGAATCGCGCCGTTGATGCGGTAATCGGGCACCAGCTTCTTGACGTACTTGACCACGAAGTTGAGCAGTGCCGCCTTCGGGAAGCCCAGCATGTCGCCCAGGCCGGTGGTGATGACTTGCCTGACCGGCGTGTCGGCGATGACCTGCTGCACGGTGGTGCCGAAGTTGTCGATGACCACCAGCACGCTGGCGCCGGAGTCGATCAACTGATGCTTGAGTTCGCGCGGGGTGTACAGCGGATTGACGTTGACCACGGTCAGACCGGCACGCAGCACGCCGAAGGTCGCGATGGGGTATTGCAGGCAGTTGGGCATCATCAAGGCGACGCGGTCGCCTTTCTTCAACTGCAGCTCGCCAAGCAGGTAGGCGGCGAATTGCTCGACCAGCTGATCCGCCTCGCGGTAGGTGATGGTCTTGCCGAAGCTATGGTACGCAGGCCGGTCGGCGAAGCGTTTCACGGAGGTGGCAAACACCTCGGCCACCGTGCGGAACTGCTCAAGATCGATTTCGGCGGCAACGCCGGCCGGATAACTTTGCAACCAAGGACGTGCCTGATTCATCTGCCCCCCTCCAGGGTGTTCTCGACGCGCCGCAGTGTGTTCCACGGCGTTACAACAGCTGGCAGCATACCGTCATGGATGGAAAAGGCGAAGCGTGATGCAGAGCAGCATTCAAGTGTCGTGGCGCCTGGCGTGGATGGGGTTTTGCATGCTGGTCTTGCTCGGGTGCACGCGTGCTGCGCCGGAACAACGTCTGCGCGCCACGCTGGAGCAGATGCATCAGGCGATCGAGGCGCGTGAGATCGGCGATGCGATGGCGCCGGTGGCCGAGGATTTTGTTGGCGAACATGGGCTGGACGCCGCCGGGTTACGGCGCTTGATGCAAGTGCAGATGCTGGGCAATCAACAGCTCGGCGTGACCATGGGGCCGGTCGATGTGGCACTGCGCGGTGATACCGCCACGGTGCGCTTCACCGCGCTGTTGACCGGCGGCAACGGGCGCTGGGTGCCCGATCAGGCGCAGACCTATCAGGTCACCACCGGCTGGCGATTGCAGGGCAGCGACTGGCAGCTGTACCACGCGCAATGGGTGCCGGCGGCGCGTTGACCGCGCAGATGCAGTGGAGCGCGGCTGCCGCTTGGTGCGGCCGGACGCATGGCGCCAGGGCATGGATGGGGGGCGTGAGGCATCTGGCCGAAGCGCGCATCGCCCGGTGACGCCGTTGCGTTGCGACAAGGTGGAAGGTGGCCCTCCGGCTGGCTGCCGTTGGCTGGGCAATGCAGCCTGTTGCCGCCTTCTTCTGCGCCAAATATCTCGGTGGTGAGATCGATGTCCGTGTGCCGGCGATGGTATCGGTCACCACCAACGGCGGGGGAGGGAATTCAGTTCGACGTCGGGATGCACGCGTCCTTTGCTCACCACCGCGTGATCGCCGTTTTTTTTGAGAGGCCGGAAACGCCACTCCCGCCGAGCGGCGGGAGTGCGTTGCATCGTTGCAGCGCAATGCGCGCTGTGGTCAGGCTGCCTTGCGTGCCGCCAGCTGCCGCAGCACATACTGCAGCAAGCCGCCGTGCTTGAAGTACTCCACTTCCTTGGGTGTCAGCAGCAGCACCTTGACCTGGAACTGCTTGACGCTGCCGTCGGACTTTTTCGCATTGACGGTGGCACGACGGCTGGCGCCGTCCTGCAGGCCGGTGATGTCCAGCACTTCCGAGCCATCCAGGCCGAGCGTCTGTGCATTTTCGTTTTCCAGGAACTGCAAGGGCAGCACGCCCATGCCCACCAGATTGGAGCGATGGATACGCTCGAAGCTTTCGGCGATCACGGCCTTGACTCCGAGCAGGTTGGTGCCCTTGGCGGCCCAGTCGCGCGAGGAGCCGGTGCCGTATTCCTTGCCGGCCAGCACCACCAGCGGCACGCCGTCGGCCTTGTACTTCATTGCGGCATCGTAGATGGCCAGCTTTTCCGGCTGGCCGCCACCGGCTGGGTAATACAGCGTGTTGCCGCCTTCTTCGCCGCCGAACATCAGGTTCTTGATGCGGATGTTGGCGAAGGTGCCGCGTACCATCACATCGTCGTTGCCGCGGCGGCTGCCGTAGCTGTTGAAGTCGGCCGGCTGCACGCCGCGTTCCTGCAGGAAGCGGCCTGCCGGCGAATCCTTCTTGATGTTGCCGGCCGGCGAAATGTGGTCGGTGGTGATCGAATCGCCGAACAGGCCCATGATGCGTGCGCCGTGCACGTCGTCCACGTTGCCCACCTGCATGGTCATGCCGTCGAAGTAGGGTGGGTTCTTGATGTAGGTCGAGGCTTCGTCCCACGCGTAAAGCGCGCCATCGGGCGAGGCGATGGTGTTCCAGCGCGTGTCGCCCTTGAACACGTCGGCATAGTTCTGCTTGAACATCTCCGGGCCGACGGTGGCGGCGATGGTGTCGCCGATTTCCTTGTTGCTCGGCCAGATGTCGCGCAGATACACCGGCTGCCCATCGCTGCCGGTGCCCAGCGGCTCGGTGGTGAGGTCGATGTCGGTGGTGCCGGCGATGGCATAGGCCACCACCAGCGGCGGCGAGGCCAGATAATTCATCTTGACCTCGGGGTGTACGCGGCCTTCGAAGTTGCGGTTGCCCGACAGCACCGAGGTCACCACCAGATCGTCCTTGGCAATGGCCGCAGACACGTCTTCCGGCAGCGGGCCGGAGTTGCCGATGCAGGTGGTGCAGCCGTAGCCCACCACGTAGAAGCCAAGCTTTTCCAGGTCGGTGAGCACGCCGGCCTTTTCAAGATAGTCGGTGACCACGCGCGAACCTGGCCCGAGCGAGGTCTTGACCCACGGCTGCGCCTTCAGGCCCTTGGCCGCCGCGTTACGCGCGAGCAGGCCGGCGCCCAGCATCACCGCGGGGTTGGAGGTGTTGGTGCAGGAGGTGATCGCGGCGATGACCACCGAGCCATCGCGCAGCTGCCAACCCGCACCGCTGGCGCCGGCGCTTTCTGCCTGCGACGCCTTCGCACCGACGGCGGTGCCGCCGCCGCCTTCGTTCTTGAGGCGGTCTTCCTGCTTGAGATCGGCCAGCTTCTTGCTGCGCGCGTCGGCGAACGGCTTGAGGCTTTCGCGGTAGTTGGACTGCATGTCTTCCAGCAGCACGCGGTCCTGCGGGCGCTTGGGGCCGGCCAGCGACGGCTTGACCTGGCCCATGTCCAGTTCCAGCGTGGCGCTGTACCGGGCGGGCGGGGTAGTGGCGTCGTGCCACAGGCCCTGCGCCTTGGCATAGGCCTCGACCAATGCAATCTGCTCCTCGCTACGGCCGGACAGGCGCAGGTAGGTCAGCGACTCCTCATCGACCGGGAAGATGCCGCAGGTGGCGCCGTATTCGGGCGCCATGTTGCCGATGGTGGCGCGGTCGGCCAGCGGCAGGTGCTGCAGGCCGTCACCATAGAACTCGACGAACTTGCCCACCACCCCGAGCTTGCGCAGCATCTGGGTGACCGTCAGCACCAGGTCGGTGGCAGTGGCGCCCTCGGGCAACTTGCCGGTGAGCTTGAAGCCCACGACCTGCGGGATCAGCATCGACGACGGCTGCCCCAGCATGGCCGCTTCCGCCTCGATGCCGCCCACGCCCCAGCCCAGCACGCCGATGCCGTTGATCATGGTGGTGTGGCTGTCGGTACCGAACACGGTGTCGGGGTAGGCGACCAGCGTGCCGTCCTTCTCGGCGCTCATCACCACGCGCGCCAGGTTTTCCAGGTTCACCTGGTGCACGATGCCGGTGTTGGGCGGCACCACCTTGAAGTTCTCGAACGCCTTCTGGCCCCAGCGCAGGAAGCCGTAGCGTTCCTGGTTGCGCTGGAATTCGATCTTGCCGTTGAGGTCGAGCGCGTCCGGCTTGCCGAATACATCGACCTGCACGGAGTGGTCGATGACCAGTTCGGAAGGAATCTGCGGGTTGATCTGGTCGGCATTGCCGCCGAGCTTGACCACCGCATCGCGCATGGCGGCCAGGTCCACCACGCAGGGCACGCCGGTGAAGTCCTGGAGTACCACGCGCGCCGGCATGAAGGCGATTTCGATATCGGGCTCGGCGGTGGGGTCCCACTTGGCAACCGCTTCGATGTGGTCCTTGCCGACGGTCACGCCGCCGTCTTCATGACGTAGCAGGTTCTCCAGCAGGATCTTCATCGAATAGGGCAGGTGGCCGATATCGAAGCGTTCGCCCAGCTTCGGCAGGCTGTAGTACGCGTAGCGCTTGCCGTGGACCTCAAGTGAGGTGCGAGTGGAAAAGGAATCGCTCATGCATCACTCCTATGGCATCGAAGGCTTTAGGTAGGTGCCCATTCTGAGCGATTCAGTGTGTACGTACGGTGTGTCCAGACCGATCTGCCAACTTGAGTAGGGCGGTGCAAGTACGTATCATGCGTGCATACTTTCTGGAGCATGCTCATGGAAGCCACCGTTGCCGAACGCGGACAGATCACGCTGCCGAAGGCCGTGCGCGATGCCCTGGGCCTGACCAAGGGCACCACGTTGAAGATCGAGCTCGACGGCGGGCGCATCATCCTGCGCAAGGACGTCAGCGAGGCGCTGCGCAAGGTGCGCGGCAAGTTCAAGCTGGTCGACGGCCTGACCAGCACCGATGCGGCCATGCGCGTGATCCGTGGCCGCGCCCCCGGGGACCCGTTCGACCCATGATCGCCCTGGATTCCTCGGTCCTGCTGGACATCCTGATCGGCGACCCGGTCTATGGCGAAGTGTCGGAGGTCTGCATCGGCGACGCGCTGGCGCGCGACGAAGTGGTGGTCTGCGACGCGGTGGTGGCCGAGGTGCTGGCCATGCTCGACACCCAGGTCGACCTGATGGAAACCCTGGCCTCGATCGGCGTCCGCTACGAGGCCACCCAGGAAGCGGCGGCAGTGCGCGCCGGCCATATGAACAAGCGCTTTCGCGCGCGCGGCGGCAAGCGTGAGCGGGTGGTGGCCGACTTCCTGATCGGCGCCCACGCCATGCTCCAGTGCGACGGGTTGATCACCCGCGACGAGGGCTTCTTCCGCGATTACTTCAAGGGTTTGAAGATCATCGTTCCCAAACCCGCACCCTGATCCACGTTCGCGCTTTACCACCTTCACCGCTGCTTTTTTGGAGAACCCGCATGTTGGAAGCCTATCGCCACCACGTTGCAGAGCGCGCCGCGCTCGGTATCCCGCCGCTGCCGCTGACCGCGCAGCAGACCGCCGAGGTCATCGAGCTGTTGAAGGCTCCGCCGGCTGGCGAGGAAGAATTCCTGGTCGAGCTGCTCAGCCAGCGCGTGCCGGCCGGCGTCGACGACGCTGCCAAGGTCAAGGCCTCGTATCTGGCCGCGGTTGCCTTCGGCACCGAGACCACCGCGCTGATCAGCCCCACACGCGCCACCGAGCTGCTCGGCACCATGCTGGGCGGCTACAACATCCAGCCGCTGATCGACCTGCTGGACAACGCCGAGCTGGGCGCCACTGCCGCCGAAGCGCTCAAGCACACCTTGCTGGTGTTCGATGCGTTCCACGACGTGCAGGAAAAGGCGCAAGCCGGTAACGCGCACGCCAAGGCCGTGCTGCAGAGCTGGGCCGATGCCGAGTGGTTCACCAGCAAGCCGGAAGTGCCGCAGAGCCTGACCGTGACCGTGTTCAAGGTGCCGGGCGAAACCAATACCGACGACCTGTCGCCGGCGCCGGATGCGACCACCCGTCCGGACATCCCGCTGCATGCGCTGGCCATGTTGAAGAACAAGCGCGACGGCGCGGCGTTCGAGCCGGAAGAAGACGGCAAGCGCGGCCCGATCCAGGCCATTGCCGACCTCAAGGCCAAGGGCCATCTGGTGGCCTACGTGGGCGACGTGGTCGGTACCGGTTCCTCGCGCAAGTCGGCGACCAACTCGGTGCTGTGGTGGACCGGCGAAGACATTCCGTACATCCCCAACAAGCGCTTCGGCGGCGTGTGCCTGGGCAGCAAGATCGCGCCGATCTTCTACAACACCATGGAAGATGCCGGCGCCTTGCCGATCGAGCTGGACGTCTCGCAGATGGAGCACGGCGACGTGGTCGAGCTGCGTCCGTACGACGGCAAGGCGCTGAAGGACGGACAGGTGATCGCCGAGTTCGCGATGAAGTCGGAGGTGCTGTTCGACGAAGTGCGCGCCGGCGGCCGCATTCCGCTGATCGTCGGCCGTGGCCTCACCGCCAAGGCGCGCGAATTCCTGGGCCTGCCGGCGTCGGACCTGTTCCGCCTGCCGATGGACCCGCCGGACACCGGCAAGGGCTTCTCGCTGGCGCAGAAGATGGTCGGCCGCGCCTGCGGGCTGCCGGAAGGCCAGGGCATGCGCCCGGGCACCTATTGCGAGCCGAAGATGACCTCGGTGGGTTCGCAGGACACCACCGGCCCGATGACCCGCGACGAGCTGAAGGACCTGGCCTGCCTGGGCTTCTCGGCCGACCTGGTGATGCAGTCGTTCTGCCACACCGCCGCCTATCCGAAGCCGGTGGACGTCAAGACCCACCACACCTTGCCCGAGTTCATCTCCACCCGCGGCGGCGTCTCGCTGCGTCCGGGCGACGGCGTGATCCACAGCTGGCTCAATCGCATGCTGCTGCCCGACACCGTGGGCACCGGCGGCGACTCGCACACCCGCTTCCCGATCGGCATTTCGTTCCCGGCCGGCTCCGGCCTGGTGGCCTTCGCCGCCGCCACCGGGGTGATGCCGCTGGACATGCCCGAGAGCGTGCTGGTGCGCTTCAAGGGGCAGATGCAGCCGGGCGTGACCTTGCGTGACCTGGTCAACGCGATCCCGCTGTACGCGATCAAGCAGGGCCTGCTGACCGTGGCCAAGCAGGGCAAGAAGAACATCTTCTCCGGCCGCATCCTGGAAATCGAAGGCTTGCCGAACCTGAAGGTGGAGCAGGCGTTCGAACTCTCCGACGCCTCGGCCGAGCGTTCGGCTGCCGGTTGCACCGTGCACCTGGATAAGGCGCCGATCATCGAGTACCTGACCAGCAACATCACCCTGCTGCGCTGGATGATTGCCGAGGGCTATGCCGATGCGCGCACCCTGGGCCGCCGCATCAAGAAGATGGAAGACTGGCTGGCTGACCCGCAGCTGCTGCAGCCCGATGCCGACGCCGAATACGCGGCGGTCATCGAGATCGACCTGGCCGATATCCATGAGCCGATCGTGGCCTGCCCGAACGACCCGGACGACGTGAAGACGCTGTCGGAAGTGGCCGGCGCGGCCATCGACGAAGTATTCATCGGCTCGTGCATGACCAACATCGGTCACTTCCGTGCCGCGGCCAAGCTGCTGGAAGGCAAGCGCGACATCCCGACCCGCCTGTGGGTGGCACCGCCGACCAAGATGGACGCCTCCGAGCTGACCAAGGAAGGCCATTACGGCACCTTCGGCGCGGCCGGTGCGCGCATGGAAATGCCGGGCTGCTCGCTGTGCATGGGTAACCAGGCGCAGGCACGCGAGGGCGCCACGGTGTTCTCGACCTCCACGCGTAATTTCCCGAACCGGTTGGGCCGCAATACCAACGTGTACCTGGGCTCGGCGGAACTGGCGGCAATCTGCTCGCGCCTGGGCCGCATTCCGACCAAGGACGAGTACATGGCGGATGTCGGCGTGATCAAGACCAGTGGCGATCAGATCTACCGCTACATGAACTTCGATCAGATCCAGGAATATCAGGACGTGGCAGAGACCGTCGCCGCCTGATTCTTCCGGCAGGTTTGCTGTCCCGAAATGCCCGGCACTGCCGGGCATTTCGCTTTTCGGGCAATGGTTTCGTGTAGTCGTCACGATGCCCGGCGTTAAAGCAAATACCAGCTGACTGGATTGTGGCATTGCAACAAAAATCTGAAGTGCGCAGGTCTAGAGTCCCGCCGCTCTACCACTGCCCGTTGATGCCCATGCCCACTTGCACAATCTCCGGTCAAACCCTGCATTACACGCAACATGGCCGCGGTTTCCCGGTCTTGCTTGGCCACAGCTATCTCTGGGACGCTGCGATGTGGGAGCCGCAGATCCAGGCGCTGTCGCAGCATTACCAGGTCATCGTTCCCGAGCTATGGGGACATGGGCAGTCAGGTCCGTTGCCGCACGGCACGCAGCAGATCGGCGATCTTGCCGGGCACATGCTGGCCCTGCTGGACGCACTGAAGTTGCCGCAGTGCGCGGTGGTCGGCCTGTC
Source organism: Xanthomonas sp. NCPPB 1062 (assembly GCF_041481705.2). NCBI lineage: Bacteria > Pseudomonadati > Pseudomonadota > Gammaproteobacteria > Lysobacterales > Lysobacteraceae > Xanthomonas > Xanthomonas sp. NCPPB 1062. The sequence continues at coordinate 2,154,513 of NZ_CM192987.1, forward strand.
GGTGGGCGGCATGTGGGCCGCCGAGCTTGCCCTGATGGCGCCGGAGCGCGTGCGCAGCCTGGTGTTGATGGATACTTTCCTGGGCGCCGAGCCAGCCGCCACGCGTGCGCGCTATTTCGGCCTGCTTGATGCGATCGAGACGGCCGGGCAGGTGACGCCTGCGCTGATCGAGGCGATCGTGCCGATCTTCTTCCGCCCTGGTATCGATCTGAGCTCGGCATTGCCGGCCGCCTTCGCGCAGCGTCTGGCGGCGATGTCGGCCGAGCAGTTGCGCGCATCCATCGTGCCGCTGGGCCGGCTGATCTTCGGCCGAGCCGATCGACTGGATGCCCTGTCCACGCTGGATCCGGCCAACACCTTCCTGCTCGGTGGCGCCGAGGACATTCCGCGCCCGCCCGAAGAGGTGTGGATGATGGCCGAGGCAATCTGTTGCGATTACGAGCTGATCCCGGACGCAGGCCATATCGCCTCGCTGGAAAACCCGGCCTTCGTCAACGCGCAGTTGCTGGGATGGCTGAAGCGGACGGTGGGTGAGACCGAGGTGGAGCTGATGCGAGTGGGATGAGGGTGAGGAGGCTCATGACTTGCCACGCCATGGCCCGCCTTTCCTGGCTGGAAGGAAGTTCGAAGCGGTGATCGTTCGGCGGTTGCGTTATGACGGTTGCGCGCCCAGCCAGGCTTCCAGTGCCTGGGCCGGTAGCGGCCGCGAGAACAGATAGCCTTGCAGCACCTCGCAACCCAGGTCGGCGAGGAACAGGCGCTGCGCTTCGTTTTCCACACCTTCGGCGACCACGTGCTTGCGCAGGTGCTCGCCGATGCGCAGCACCGAGGTGGTGAGCGCGCGCGCGTCTTCGCTGTGTTCGATATCGCGGACGAAGCTCATGTCCAGTTTGAGTTCGTCGATCGGCAGGCGATGCAAGTGGCTCAGGCTGGAATAGCCAGTGCCGAAATCGTCCAGCGACAGCGAGATGCCGGCTTCGCGAATGGCGTGCAGGTTTTCCAGCACGCCCGGTTGCCCGGACAGCATCACGCTTTCGGTCAGTTCCAGGGTGAGATCGGACGGCTGCACGCCCAGTTCGGCGATCAGCTGCAGCAGGTCGGGAAGCATGCGCGGGCTTTCGAAGCCGCTTGCCGACAGATTCACCGACACGCGCGCGACCGGCACGCCACGCTGGCGCCAGTCCGCGACCTGTTCGCAGGCACGTCGCAGTACCCAGGCGTTGAGCTGCGGCATCATGCCTTGCTCTTCAGCCACCGGCAGAAACCGCGCCGGCGATACCGCGCCCAGTTGCGGATGATTCCAGCGCAGCAGCGCTTCCACACCATACAGGGCATGCGGCGCGGCGCTGTGCATCTGCGGCTGGTAGTGCAGCTGCAATTGATCGCGGCCAATGGCCTGGCGCAGCTCGGCCTCCAAGGCCACGCGTTCCTGCGCCATGCGGTTCATGTCGGAACTGAAAAAGCGGAAGCGCCCACCGCCTTCCTTCTTGGCGCGATTCATCGCCAAGTCGGCATGGCGCAGCAGGATGTTGATGTCGTGGCCATCCTCGGGAAACATCGCCACGCCGATACTGGCCGAGGGATGCACGGTCATATGGCCAACCGGCAGCGGGCTGGCGATGCTGACCAACAAACGCTCGGCGGCGGCACTGGCCTGCTCTGCGCTGCATTGCGGCAGCGCGAGCGCGAACTCGTCGCCGGATAGCCGCGCCAGCATCGCCGTGGCGGTGATCTGGTCGTTGACGCGCAAGGCGATATCGCGCAGCAGGCCATCGCCTGCGGCGTGCCCCTGGCTATCGTTGATGAGCTTGAAGCGATCGATGTTGATGAACATCAACGCGGTCGGTTCGCCGGCGTATTCGGCCTGGGTCAGTGCCTGCTCGGCACGCGCGCTGAACATGATGCGGTTGGGAAGGCCCGTGAGCGTGTCGTAGAACGCCAGTTGATGCACGCGCTGGCGGATCTGCTCGCGTTCCAGCGCCAATGTGCACAGCTGCTGGCACAAATCGGTGAGCCGCATATGCCAGGCATCGGCACGTTGCGGCTTGCGGTAATACAGCGCGAAGGTGCCGAGCACGCGCGCGCTGTTGGAGCGGATCGGCGTGCTCCAGCAGGCGCGCAGGCCCCAAGGCAAGAGCGTGTCGCGATACGCCTCGAACAATGGGTCGGTGGCGATGTCTTCCACCATCACCGCGCGACCGCGCCAGGCCGCGGTGCCGCAGGCGCCGGTGCCCGGGCCGATCTTCAAGCCGTTGACTGCGTCGGCGTATTCGGGCGGCAGGCTGGGCGCAGCCAGCGAATGCAGGCGACCTTGATTGTCCGCACTCATCACCGTGGCCAGCACATCCGGTGCGATGCGTTCGACCTCGGTGCAAATCAGCGTCATCACCTCGATCAACGGGCGTTCCTGCACCAGGGCCTCCAGCACGCGGTGCTGCAGCACCTCGTGCATCTTGGTGTCGGTGATGTCGGTCAGTACCGCCACGTAATGCGAGGGAGCGTGGTTGGCGTCGTAGATCGGGTTGAAGTTCAGCGAGATCCACAGCGGCGTGCCGTCCTTGCGATAGACCAGCAGGTCGGCACGGGTGTGCTGCAAGGCATCGGCGCGATCGCGAACGCGAGCGACCTCGCTTTGGTCGCTTTGCGCACGGGTCAGGACATCGGAGGGACGCAGACCGACCAGCTCGGCTTCGGTGTAGCCGAACATGCGCTGGAAGCCGTCGTTGGCGTACAGCAGGCGCGATTGCAGGTCGCAGATCAGAATGGCGCTGCTGCTGCCATCCAGGGCCTCGGCGAGCAGACGCGCGCGGCGTTGGTCGGGTTGTTCGCCAGCCTTGGCCATGCCGGCGGTGACCGGGCCGGGCCTGATCTGGCCCGTGCCTGGGGCGTTGGCATGGATCGGCTCAGCCGTCAGCGGCGTGCGGTCCATCGCTGCATCCACGCCAGCGCCCACCGCGCTTCCCGGTGCCGGAGGAAGCGTTGGGTTGGTCGGGTGCGAGGGATGCGCGGCCATGCCGGATCAGCGCGCCTGCGCCGACAATGCGAGCAAGCGCTCGGCCACGCGGTCCAGCGGCACCACTTCCTGCGCGGCGCCAAGTTTGTACGCGGCACCGGGCATGCCCCAGACCACGCTGCTGGCTTCGTCCTGCACCAGCGTCGGCGCGCCGGCCTGCAGCATTTCCAGCAGGCCGCGTGCGCCGTCGTCGCCCATGCCGGTGAGGATGGCGCCCACCGCATTCGGGCCGGCATTGGCGGCAACGGAACGAAACAGCACGTCCACTGCCGGCTTGTGGCGATTGACCGGCGGGCCATCGTCGATGCGGCAGCGCCAGCGCGCACCGTCGCGAATGATGCGCAGATGCTGGCCGCCCGGCGGCAGATACGCATGGCCGGGCAGGATGGCCTCGCCATCGGTGGCTTCGCGTACCGACATGGCCGAATGGCGGTTGAGGCGCTCGGCGAATGCGGTGCTGAAGCTGGCAGGCAGATGCTGGGTCATCACCACCGCGGGCGCATCGGCGGGCATGTGTTCGAGCACCACGCGCAGCGCTTCGGTACCACCGGCGGAGGCGCCGATGGCGATCAAGCGGTCGGTCGTGCGAAAGCGCAGCGCGCTGCCGGCCACCGGTGCCGATTGCATATCCAGCGTGACTTTGGGCGCGCTCGGACGATTGAGTGCGCTGACCTTGGCTTTGGCGGCCATCTTGACCTTGCTGACGATTTCTTCGGCGTAGCCTTCCAGCCCGCGTGCGACGTCGATCTTGGGCTTGGACACGAAGTCCACGGCGCCCAGCGACAGGGCCTGCAAGGTGGTGTCGGCACCGCGCTCGGTCAGCGATGAAATCATCACCACCGGGGTAGGGCGCAGGCGCATCAGGTTTTCCAGAAATACCAGGCCGTCCATGCGCGGCATTTCCACATCCAGCGTGATGACGTCCGGATTGAGGCGCTTGATCTTTTCGCGCGCCAGCAACGGGTCGGCGGCCGAGCCGACCACTTCGATGCCGGCGTCGCGCGATAAAATCTCGGTGAGCATCTGACGCACGACCGCCGAATCGTCGACGATCAATACACGCACAGGGGTTTCCAGCGTCATTCGAACAACTCCACTCCACCGGTAACCGGTGCTTTGGACAGACGGGCGCGCACGGCCGATTCGGTGGCGGCGACTTCGGCTTCGTGTGCGTGCGGCAAGCGCTGCACGACGACGCGGCCAGTGGTCGCGAAGAACCACACCTTGCGCGGATGGATGCCACACAGATCTTCAGCGATGATGGGAATATGTTCGGCCTGCAGGTACTGGCGCACGAACTCGGCGTTGCGGGTGCCGACCGGGTTGCTGGTGAAGCCCTTCAGCACGTTGGCGCCACCGAAGACCTTGGCTTCGATGCGTTTGCGGTGCGCGCCGCGCTTGAGCATGTCGTTGATCAGCAACTCCATGGCATAGCTGCCGTAGCGCGTGGGCGCTCCGTCGCCGACCTGGCCTTCGGGCAACAGAAAGTGGTTCATGCCGCCGATCTTGAGCACCGGGTCGCGCAGGCAGGCTGCAACGCACGATCCCAAGGTGGTCGTCAACGCGGTGTCGTCGTCCACCACCAGGTATTGGGTGGGCAGCAGTTTGGCGGCAATGGTCTGGAACCGCGAATCGCGGTAGCGCATGACGTCGTCGACTTGCACGGCAGTACTCATGCTCAGGCTCCTGCGCGCGGTGCGCGCCGATACAGCGTGCGCCCGCACGGCTGGATCAGATCGGCCGCGTGCAGGTAGTTCTCCGAGTGCCCGGTGTAGAGCAGGCCGTCCTCGCCCATGTGGCTGACCAGGCGCGACAGGATGCCGCGCTGGGTGGGCTTGTCGAAGTAGATCATCACGTTGCGGCAGAACAGTGCCGCATACGGACCGCCGACGTCGTAACGCGGTGCCAGCAGATTCAACTGGCGGTATTCGATGAGCTGGCGCAGCGCTGGAATGACCCGGCATTTGCCTTCATTGGGGCCGCTGCCGCGCTGGAAGTACTTGCGCTTGATCGCTGCATCCAGCGAGGCGACACGGTCGATGGCATAGACACCGCGCGAGGCGGTTTCCAGTACCTGCGTGTCGACGTCGGTGGCGACGATGCTCACCGGCGGGGTCAGCGTGCCGAAGGCTTCGCAGGCGGTGATGGCGATGGAGTAGGGCTCCTCGCCGGTGGAGGCGGCGCACGACCAGATCTTCAACGGCGCCTGCGAGGCGCGCTTTTGCAGTTCTTCGCGCAGCTTGTCGAAATGGTGCGGCTCGCGGAAGAACGAGGTCAGGTTGGTGGTCAGCGCATTGGTGAATGCCTGCCACTCTTCTTCATCGTTGCCGGCTTCGAGCTGGTCGAGGTAGTCGCGGAACGAGCGCAGGCCGAGCACGCGCAGACGACGCGACAGGCGGCCATACACCATGTCGCGCTTGGCCGGCGCCAGTGCGATGCCGACACGCTGGTAGATCAGGTCGCAGACACGCTTGAAGTCGCGGTCGCCGAAATCAAATTCGCGTGTGTCTGAAGCGGAAGTCGTTGTCGTCATATCCATACGCGTCGTGAGCTATAACTGGATATCGGCCACGGAGCCGCGCAACTGAAGCGCCAATGCGTGGATTAGGCGCGGTTGGGTTCGCTAACTTGTCCGATGGGGACGGCGGCTGGCGATGGGCGCTCAGAGGCAAAGATGCCCCATCGGCGTGCTGCCGCAGCGTACGCGGGGATCAACGCAGGTGCCTGGCCCAAATGCACAACGCCCCGGCAGTGCCGGGGCGTTGTGGTGACAGCGGTGAATCAGAACTCTTGCCAGTTACCGTCGGCCAGTGCGGCCTGGGATTTGGCTGGCCGCGACGCGCTTGCTGCTGCGCGTGCCACCGGCTTGGCGGCGCTCTTCACTGCAACCGGGCGCGAGGCGATCGGCCGGACGCGTGCGCTCTGTGGCGCCTGCGTAGCCGAGTCGTCCAGCTTGAACACCGACACCGCTTCGGCCAGATGACCTGCCTGCTCTTCCATCGAGCGGGCGGCGGCAGTGGCTTCTTCCACCAGCGCAGCGTTTTGCTGGGTGGTTTCGTCCATCTGGGTGATGGTCTGGTTGACCTGCTCGATGCCGGACGACTGCTCCTGCGAAGCGGCAGAGATCTCGCCCATGATGTCGGTCACGCGCTGCACGCTGGCCACGATGTCGGCCATGGTGGCGCCAGCCTTGCGCACCAGTGCCGAGCCTTCGGCCACCTTGTGCACGGAGTCGTCGATCAGGCCCTTGATCTCCTTGGCCGCACCGGCCGAACGCTGTGCCAGCGTGCGCACCTCGGAGGCGACCACGGCAAAACCGCGACCCTGTTCGCCGGCACGCGCTGCTTCCACCGCTGCATTCAACGCCAGGATATTGGTCTGGAACGCGATGCCGTCGATGACGCTGATGATGTCGGCGATCTTCTTGGACGAGGCTTCGATGCCGGACATGGTGGTGACAACTTGCGACACCACTTCACCGCCTTGCGAAGCCACGCCGGTGGCGCCGATGGCAAGCTGGTTGGCCTGACGGGCGCTTTCGGCGTTCTGCTTGACGGTGGAGGTGAGCTCCTCCATCGAGGCGGCGGTTTCTTCCAGATTGGCGGCCTGCTGCTCGGTACGGTGCGACAGGTCGCTGTTGCCCGAAGCGATTTCGCCAGCGGCCGAATTGATCGCAGTGGACGACATCTTGATGCGCCCGACGATGTCGGCCAGCTGCTCGGCGGTGGCATTGGCATCGTCACGCATCTGCGCGAACACGCCGCTGAACTCACCATGCATGCGCACGGTCAGGTCGCCACGCGATAGCGCGGACAGCAGGGTCGAAATCTGTTCCAGGCTGCCGGCATTGGCATCCAGCAAGCCGTTGAGCTGCTGCGCCAGCTGTAGGAAGAAGCCATGCTTGCCGTCGGTTTCCACACGCCCGCTCATGTCGCCACTGGCGGCAGCGCGCACGATACGGGCCACTTCTTCTTCCACCTGCACTTCGATGGTGCGGTCGCGCCATTCGCAGACTTCGCCGCTGGTCTCGCCCTGTTCGTTCTTGATGGAGGTGACGGTCTGCGCCAGCACCACTTCGCCGAAACGCTCTTCGAAGCTGGTGACGCCATCGCGTTCCAGTGCGGCAATGGCCTTGCGCACGGTCGCATCCGACAAACCCAGGTAGCTGATGTGCTGGCCGATGACCTTGCTTGCGTCGAATTCGGGCGATGCCAGGCGGATGCTGCTTTCGTACTGCGCCACGATCTTCTTGAAGGCGTCGTTGGCGTAGATCATCACGCGCTCTGGATCGGTGATGAAGGTGCCGGTCGAGGACTTGTCCAGCGCGGTGCGGATGCGCAGGTTTTCGTCGGCAATCTCCTGGTCGCGTTCAATGCGTTCCTTCAGGTCGCGCTGCATGCGCTGCATGGAGCGCATCAACTCGCCCACTTCGTCCTGGCCCTGTACGTTGATCTGGCCGTCCAGCTTGCCGCCGGCAATTTCGGTGGCCGTGGTGACCGCGCCGCGCATGCTCTTGACGATGGAACGGGCGAACAGGAAGGCCAGACCCAGGCCGCCGGCGATGCCGATCAACAACACCACCAGGGTCAGCGTGACGGAGGTAGCGTGGACCTTTTCGGCCTTGGTCTTGGCCGCCTGCGCGAGCAGGTTGTCTTCGGCAATCAAGGCAGCCAGCGAATCCTTGGCCTTGTTGTGCAGGGTACGGGTCTCGCCGACGAAGGTGTCGATGGCGTCGTCGGGCAGATTCAGCTCCATCATTTCGTCGACGCTGGCATAGGAGGCCGATGCCTTCTTCCAGTCCGCCACGAACACGTCGAACAGCTTCTTCTGTTGCGGGCTTTCGATCAGACGCGGGTAGCCCTTGATGGTGGCTTCGATCTCGCCATTGAGCTTCTTGGCGCGGACCTTGGCTTCCTGCTTGACCGAATCGCTGGCGCGCACCAGGTTCTGGTAGGCCGCATTCCGGTATTCGCCGAGCATGCCGCGCAGATCGCCTGCCTCGCGCACGCTGGACATGGTGTTGCCGGCCAGGTCGCGGGTGACGTTATTGAGCGACGCCAGGCCCGAATAGGCGATGACGCCCTGGACGAGCATGATCAGCAGCACGATGCCGAACGCCAGCATCAGCTTGGGCATCAGTTTCAGATTGTTGATCCATTGCATTGACACGATTCCCCGTAGAAGTCAGTCCGCATAGCCGCAACAGCACATCGCCACGCGCGAGGGCGTGGCGATGTGCGAGGCGATTACTTGATGGTGGCGAGCTTCAGGCTGGCCGGGGAGCTGACTTCGATTTCGGCGCGCGAACTGTCGCGCTGGATCTTGCCGAGGACGCAGACGTCCTTGCCTTCGAGCGTTTCGGGGGCGAAGCTGAACTTGCCGCGGTTGGCGCCGTCGATGCGTGCGGAGAAGGTGTGGCGCGGGAACATGCCGCCCATGTACAGGAAGGTGGGTTCGCCTTCCGAGCTCTGCGCGTACTTGGCCTTTTCGACCTTGCCGCACACCATGCCGTCCTTGCCGACGAAGCGCGTCGCCATTTCCGGCGGAATCATTTCCTGCGACTGGGCCGACAGCGTGGGAGCAACGATCACGAGAGCAGCGACGGGGAGGAGCGAGAGCAGGAACTTCATTGGGATTCTCCAGAAATCAAAAGTCGAACGGTGACCCGTTGTGTGGACGCGGGCTTCATTCAGCTATCGGCTAACCGCCGTTCAACTTGAATCCGGAAAACGTGATTTTTATCTCATTTCCATCGAGTGGTGCGTCGCGTGTCGGGAGCTTCCTGACACGCGATCGTCGTAGATGCGATCGCACAAAAGCGTTGCGGCCGCCGGAGCGGTGCAGTGGGTGCACGGCGCCACCGCATACGCTGAAAAGCGGCTACCGAACGGAGCGAATCAGCCAACAGTGGCAAGGGGGCGCAGAAGCCGGAGTGCACATGTGCGACATCGGGATTCGGAGCGCCGACCACGCGTGTTCTGGCGGCCTGGCAGTCGTTTGGTAGCCGCTTGTCGTACATGGCGGCTCCTGCATTCCTCTACACCTCTCCGGCGACCGCAGGCGAGGCAACGCAGCCGTTTGAATCAGGCGGCTTCTTCCACCAGCTGCTGACCCAGCTCGGTGCTGTCCAGCAGCGTTTCGATATCCAGCAGGATCAACATGCGATCGTCCTGGGTGCCGATACCGGAGATGAAACGAGTGTCGACCGACGCACCGAATTCGGGGGTAGGACGGATCTGGTCGTCGTTGAGCGGAATCACGTCGGACACGCTGTCCACGACGATGCCGACCACGCGGTCCTCGACGTTGAGCACGATCATCACGGTGAAAGCGTCGTAGCGCGCTTCTTTCAGGCGCAGCTTCAGGCGCAGGTCGATCACCGGCACGATGGTGCCGCGCAGGTTGATCACGCCCTTGATGTAGTCCGGCGCGTCGGGCAGACGCGTGACCGAATCGTAGCCGCGGATTTCCTGCACCTTCAGGATATCCACGCCGTAGTGTTCTTCGCCCAAAGCGAAGCTGAGGAATTCACCACCTGTGCCGGTGGCAGTGCTTTTATCGTTCATGGAAACTCCGGGCGTTGCGGCTAAGTGTCGGGTTAGGCAGGACTGCGGCAGCAGAGACGGATGCGGGATGCCCTAGCAACATCGGCGGGGTAGGCGGCAACTTTAGGTGCCGGCCCCGCGTGGTACGCGAGGGTTCAGAACACGCCGCTCTTGCGCGCATTGCGCTGGCGGTCGACACGGAAAATGTAGCGCTGGATGGTTTCGTCGGCGCCGCGCGGCAGGTCGCTGAACTGCATGCCGATCCGGAAGCCTTCGCTGCCGTTGGGCAGGGCCTGCTTGTGCTGGCTGCACACGGTCAGCGGCAGCGTGATCGGGGCGGTGTCGGGCAATTGCAGGATGCAGTTGCGGTAGGTGCGTTGCAATTCGAGCAAGGGCATCCCGTCGGTGAGGGACACCGCCAGGCCGCCGCTGCTGATGTCGATCACGCGCAGCTGCAGGTTGAACTCGTTTCCCTGCGCCGCTTCCTGGCGGATGGTGCAGACGGGCGAATCGGTGATCGGCGTTTCCAGCCGGTACGATTCGCGCCGCTGCATGTGGTACATCGCGGCAGGCAGGTCGACGCGGAAGGCGACGTGGATGTCGCGCTCGATCCGTTCGGCCTTTTCCAGGCGGAAGCGGATGTTCACCCGTTCCAGTTGGGCGTAGCACAGCAGGTATTTGGCGCCTTCGATGGCGCGGTTGGAGGCATCGTTATGGCTGCCGTCCAGGATCACGCAGTCGTCGTCTTCGTCCACTTCCAGCACGGCGGTGGGCACGGCCATGTCGCGGCCAGCCACATGCATGGTCACGATGGCGTGTTGGTCGAGCAGCTGGCGCAGCAATCCACGGATCTGCCGCTTGTTGCGCAGCAGGTAGCGCTCGTCACCTTCGGCGAGGTGATCGGCGTCGTGGTCCAGCTCTGAGGTATCGCCTTGGGACATGGGCACAAGCACAGTAGAAGCGGGAAGGCGCCTGGCGGGTTGTCCCGGCGTCGCCTTGATATCGGCGGCAAAGCCAAATCTTTAAGGCGGCCGACCAAACTCTATGCCGATCGGTGGCCAGGCGCAGCCGCGATGGTCTGTGTGCAGCGCGTTCAGCCAAGCAAGCGTCAACGTCTGGCGCGAGGTCTTCGTTCTTCAATACGCCACCAGCGAACTAGCGGGTTAGGCTCCGCGTCTTCAATGTCTTTGTGCTGGCTGCAGGGTCCTTGCCCGCCCACCATCGCAGGACACGCTGCAAGTACGTCCTTGTAAGCTCCGTGGCGGCATCCATGCCGCCAAGGGTCCCGCGACGGTGGGCGGGCAAGGACCAGTCGCGTTGGTCGATGTGCAGGGTTTCAACACAGCAACCAGCAACCTCAAGCCGCGCGAAGCGGTGTCCTAAGCACTTCAGCAGCGCCAGCAGAAAACTGTCTGGCGCGGTGTCCTTGCCGGTTGCCGGACCGTTGGCGGCATGGATGCCGCCAACGGTCCGCCATGGATGGGTTCACGGCGTGTCCCGCGGGCGGTGAGGGTAGCGCGCCCTCGACGCTGTGATCTGGCTGCAATGAATCGTCGTTGCCGTCTCAGCTGTAGGCATGGCGTGCGTTGGCCAGCAGGGTGCTCAGGCGGTCCTGTGGCTCCAGGCGGAACACTGCCACCGCATCCACCAACTGTGCGGCCTGGTCTTCCATCGAGCGCGCGGCGGCAGTGGCTTCTTCCACCAGCGCGGCGTTCTGCTGGGTGGTTTCGTCCATCTGGGTGACGGTCTGGTTGACCTGGGTGATGCCTGCGGCCTGCTCGCGCGAAGCGCTGGTGATTTCGCCCATGATGTCGGTGACGCGCTGTACCGAGGTCACCACCTGCTGCATGGTGCTGCCGGCTTCGGAAGCCAGTGCCGCGCCGTTGCCGATGCGGGTGACCGAGTCTTCGATCAGGTGCTTGATCTCCTTGGCCGCGCCGGCCGAGCGCTGTGCCAACGTACGGACCTCCGAGGCCACCACAGCAAAGCCACGACCCTGCTCGCCGGCACGCGCCGCTTCCACCGCCGCGTTCAAGGCCAGGATATTGGTCTGGAAGGCGATGCCGTCGATCACGCTGATGATCTCGGCAATCTTTTTCGACGAGGCGTCGATATCGGCCATGGTGGTGACCACGCGGTTCACCACATCGCCGCCCTTTGCCGCCACACCGGCAGCATCCAGCACCAGGCGGTTGGCCTGGTCGGCGTTGTCGGCGTTCTGCTTGACGGTGGCGGTGAGCTCTTCCATGGAGGCTGCGGTTTCTTCCAGCGCGGCCGCTTGCTGTTCGGTGCGACGCGACAGGTCGCCGTTGCCGGTGGCGATTTCGGTGGCGGCCGAATTGATCGTCAGCGACGAGTCCTTGATGCGGCGCACGATACCGGCCAGCTGGTCGGCGGTGGCGTTGGCGTCGTCGCGGATGGTGGCGAAGACGCCCTGCAGCGCGCCGTCCATGCGTGCGGTCAGGTCGCCTTGCGACAGCGACGAGAGCAGGGCGGAGACGCGCGACAGACCGTCGGCGTTGTTGTCCAGCAGCGTGTTGAGCTGTTGGGCCAGCAGCAACAGGAAGCCCTGCTTGCCGCGCACGTCGATCCGCTCGCTGAGGTCGCCGGCCGCGGCGGCTTCCACCACGTGCGCGACTTCCTGTTCCACCTGCACTTCCTGGGTACGGTCGCTCCATTCGACCACATAGCCCATGCGCTCGCCGGTGGCAGCCACGACCGGGCTGACCACTTCCTGCACGATGCGGCCGCCGATTTCGACCTGTGCGGTGTGCGTACTCTTGAGTTGATCCAGCAGGCGTGCCTGCTCGGGATTGCGATGGAACTGGTCGATGCGGGTATTGCCCAGTGCAGCGGCATCGAAGTTGGGAAGATCGTGCCGCAGGACGTCCTGCATCTCCGACAGCATGCGCTGCAGCGGGCGATTGACGTAAATGATGCGGCGCTCGGCGTCGGCGATCATCACATTGGTGCTGACGTCGTCCAAGGCGGTGCGTACGCGCAGTGCTTCGCTGGCGATCAGGTGGTCGCGTTCCAGGCGCGCGCGCAGGTCATCGCGCATGGTGCGCGCGTTGAGCAGCAGGCGACCCAGTTCGTCATGCCGGTCGATGTCAATCGCGTTGTCCAGGCGGCCGGCCGCCACGTCGCCAAGCACGCGTTCCACTGCCAGCAGCGGGCGGGTGACCATCTTGCGCGCGGCAATGAACACCACCGCGATGCACAGTGCCAGCACCACCAGCGAGAACAGCAGCATGCTGCCCATCAGCGCGTCCAGCGGTCCGTCGATGGCACTGCGCGGCTGCGCGCCAATCACTGCCCACTGCCACGGCGCGTAGCGCTGTGCGGTGACTTCGAAGGCCTGGCTGGCGCCCTTGCCATCGCGCAGCTGCAGGTTGGCGCTGGGCTGCTTGCCGTCCAGCACTGCCTGCAACAGGGCCTGCTGTTGGGCCGGCACCAGTGCCGCCAATGTGGCCGGGGTGCCCGGCGGAGCCGCGATGATCTGGCCCTGGTGATCGCCCGGCGCCATGTCGGCAATGACGAAATAGCCGTCCTGGCCCAGTTTGGTGGTGCTGACCTGGGCCTTGAGCGCGGCCAGGCCTTGGCTGTAGTTGCGCCCGACGAACAGCGCGCCAATGACCTCGCCGGCGGCATCGCGCAGCGGCTGGTAATGGGTCATGTACTGCTCGCCGAACAGCTGCGCCTGGCCGGTGAAGCTCTTGCCTTGCGACAGGGCGGCGTAGGCCTTGCCCTTGCGATCGAGCAGGGTGCCGATGACGCGTTCGTTCTGCTTGTTACGCAGCGAGGTGGTGATACGCACGAAGTCGGCGTCGGTACGGGCGAAGATCGTGGCAACGCCGCCGGTTGCCTTGGCAAAGCGGTCCACGGCGTCGAAATTGAGATTCAATGCCTGCTTGCCGGCACGCAGCGAGGGGGTGTTCTGCTCGCCGATGGTGACCGTGCTGGCGCTATCGAGTTCGCGCGCGCCGGTGGGGAGCATGTCGTCGAACACGCTGCCCAGACGCTGGGTGCCTTCGCTGAGCGTGACGTCGTACATCGCCACCGACTGCTGCATCAGTCGGGTGCTGGAGCGCAGCTCGGCCTTGACCTGCGATTCGATATCGCCAGCGGACTGGCGATAGATGGTCAGGGCCAGCAGCCCCAGCGAAATGGCGATGACCAGCGTGAGCAGTGCGGAGAGCCGCGTACCGACCGAGAGGCGGTTGAAGGAATGCATGAGGAATCGACCTTGCCCCGGGGGAGGGCGTTACGAATGCGTGAGCTTGGTAGCGGCCGTTTATGCTCGAAATTGATTGTTCCCGTTGAAATCAGCACAAAATTAGGCATTCCATTCAGCATTCGCTGGCTGAAAGCGGTTTCACATCGTCCACCTTGTCACCGACGATTGTAAATTTTGGGTGAAACCAAAAGTGTCCTTGAGGGAGGCGACGGGCCGCATACGGCGGGCGAAATGGCGCCTTGCGGCCGCCTATCCGAGCAACATCCTGGGCAACCAATGCGATGGTGCGCAGTCGCCAGGCGGTTATGGCCGGAGCCGGAATTGGTTCACATCCTCGGTTGCTACGCACCGCTTCGCCTGAAGAGCGCTGGTGCGGTCTGTCGGTCTTACTCCGGGATGGCAGCAAAAAAAAAGGGCCGCTTCCCCTCGCAAGGGAAGCGGCCCACAAGATCTGCGGAGCGCGGATCAAAGGCTCTCGAAACGTCTGTGTTGCTGGACAACGGTGTTGCGTGAAACGCGCATCGGCAGCTGCGACCGGTTGACGATGAGTACGGCGGCCGAATGCACCACCGCGACTAAAAACGATCCCGCTGGCGGTGCCGGTCGCCCGCCACTGCCGGCGACCGGTGGGCTCCGGCGCCGTCGCTTAAAACTCCTGCCAATTGCCATCGCCAACGGTCGACGTGGTTGCACTCACTGCCACGCGCCGCGGTGTCGCCGCGGCCACGGCGGCACGTGCAGCCGGGCGCGTCGCCGGCCGCTGGTGGCTCACAGCGCTGGCTATGGCTGACAACTTGCGTGCCACCGGTGCGTTCGCATCGACCTTGAAGACCGCCACCGCTTCGGTGAGTTGCTGTGCCTGTTCTTCCATCGCGCGCGCGGCGGCAGTGGCTTCTTCCACCAGGGCAGCGTTCTGTTGGGTGGCCTCATCCATCTGCGTGACGGTGAGGTTGACCTGTTCGATGCCGGCCGATTGCTCCTGCGAGGCAGCGGAAATTTCGCCCATGATGTCGGTGACGCGCTGCACCGATGAGACGATTTCGGCCATGGTGCGCCCAGCCTGGTCCACCAGCTGCGAGCCGTCGGTGACGCGCTGCACCGAGTCGCCGATCAGGTCCTTGATCTCCTTGGCGGCGGCTGAGGAACGCTGCGCCAGCGTACGCACTTCACTGGCCACCACGGCAAAGCCGCGGCCCTGCTCGCCGGCACGTGCCGCTTCCACCGCCGCATTCAAGGCCAGGATATTGGTCTGGAACGCGATGCCGTCGATGACGGAGATGATGTCGGCGATCTTCTTCGACGAGGCCTGGATGCCCGCCATGGTATCGACGACCTTGCCGACGACCTCGCCGCCTTGCGACGCCACGCTGGCCGCACCGATCGCCAGTTGATTGGCCTGGCGTGCGCCTTCGGCATTCTGCTTGACGGTAGAGGTGAGTTCTTCCATCGAGGCAGCGGTTTCTTCCAGGTTGGCGGCCTGCTGTTCGGTACGTTGTGACAGGTCGTTGTTGCCGGCGGCAATTTCGCTGGCCGCCGCATTGATCGAGACCGCCGAGGTCTGGATATGCCCGACGATACCGGCCAGTTGCGTGACCGTGGCATTGGCATCGTCGCGCATCTGCGCAAACACACCCTGGAATTGGCCATCCATGCGCGCAGTGAGATCGCCCGCAGCAATGGCCTGCAACATGCCCGACAACGCTTGCAGGCTGCCATCGGCAGTGGCCATCAGCTGGTTGAGGCTCTCGACCATGATGCGGAAGTCGTACTGGAACCGCGCTGCGTCGCCACGCGCACTGAAGTCGCCGGCCGCAGCGGCTTGCGCCAGCTGCTTGATCTGCCGATTCATCGCGGCCAGGTTGTGTTTGACCTGCGCCATGGTCTCGGTGAGTTTGGCCTGTTCGCCGGGCAGGGCGTCCATGTCGTCGCTGAGGTCGCCGATCGCATAGCGGCCCATGATCTGCGCCAGGCGCGCGGTGACCTGGATGTGGCTGTCGACCAGCGCATTGGTGTCGCCGGCCATGCGGCCGTAGTCGCCGGGGAACACGCCGGCATCCATGCGGAAGCTCACCTGGCCGGCATCGTGGCGCTTGGCCATGTCCAGCTGGGCGGTAATGAGGTTGCGCACCTTCGACTGCATCTTGTCCATGGCCTGGAGCAGACGGCCGATTTCGTCGCTGGCATCGCTATGCACGGCGTTATCGAGCTTGCCCTCGGCGATCGCTTCGGCAGCGCGGGTGGCGCGGCTCAGCGGCCGGGTGAGGCTGCGGGTGATCAGCAAGCCCAGAGTGCCGCTCAGCAATACCACCATCAGCGAACCGCCGATCAGCAACTTGCGCGAATCGTCCATGGACTGCAATGCCACTTCGGCTGCTTCGGAGGCGAGCTTGTCCTGGAGGGCGATGTTCTCGCCGATCTTGTCCTGCCATTTCTGCATCGCCGGTGCGGCCTGGGTAAGCATCAGCGGCAATGCTTGATCGCTGTGGCCAGACATCACCAGGTCGACGACCTGGTTGTTCAAGTCACGCACCGGCTGCCCGAGGCGGTCGATCTCGGTACGGATGCCGATGCCCTGCGGCGAAGACGGGATGGCGTACAGCGCATCGTGCGCCTTCGCGTAGTCGGCGCGCGCCTGCTTGATGGATTCGATGAATTTCAGATTGTCTTCGTTGCTGGTCGGCAACACGACATTGCGTAGCTCCGCGGCGATGACGTAGTTGGCATTCATCATGTCGTTGGAGAGGCGGATCTTGGTCATGTTCTGGTGCACCAGGGCATCCACCAGCGCACGTGCAGAGGTCAGCCCGCGATAGCCGATGAAGGCGATGAACCCGGACAGCAGGATCAGCACGGTGAAGGCGGCAGCCAGGCGCGGCCCGACATTGAAACGCAGCAGAAGAGAGTTCATGGAATCGCTCGGCTCTAAAAGGTGGAATGCGGTTGCGCTGACAGGCTGGAAAAACGCATTGCGCTCACGTTGCTTGTCGCCAAAGCAGCGTTATCGGCGCTGCCTGCAATCGATTGAGTGAGCTCGGACGCTTGATACAGCTGGTTCTCAGGAATAAACACGGCAGTCGTTCGCAACCGACTGCCGTGCGTGACGCTGCCTTTGCGATCAGAACTCCTGCCAATCGCCCAACTCTGCGGCCGATGTGGCGTTGCCCGCAGGAGTGCGACGTGGCGATGCGGCCGCCGGGGTGACGCGTGCTGCCGGGCGCGGCGCGAAGCGGGCATTGGCCGGTGCGCTGGCAATGGCCGACAACCGACGTGCCACCGGTGCATGCGCAGCCACCTTGAAGACCGCCACCGCTTCTGTCAGCTGCTGCGCCTGTTCTTCCATTGCGCGTGCGGCGGCGGTGGCTTCTTCCACCAATGCGGCGTTCTGCTGGGTGGTTTCGTCCATCTGGGTCACGGTCTGGTTGACCTGCTCGATACCTGCATACTGTTCCTGCGAAGCCGAGGAGATCTCGCCCATGATGTTGGTGACGCGCTGCACGCTGGCGACGATCTCGGCCATGGTGGTACCGGCCTGATCGACCAGGGTTGCGCCTTGCGTGACCTTTTCGACCGAGTCGTCGATCAGGTGCTTGATCTCCTTGGCAGCACCGGCCGAACGCTGCGCCAGCGTGCGCACCTCGGAGGCGACCACGGCGAAGCCGCGGCCCTGTTCGCCGGCGCGCGCCGCTTCCACCGCCGCATTCAAGGCCAGGATATTGGTCTGGAATGCGATGCCGTCGATGACGCTGATGATCTCGGCGATCTTCCTGGACGAGCCCTGGATGTCGGACATGGTGGTGACCACCTTGGCCACCACATCGCCGCCTTGCGAGGCCACCGCAGCGGCGCCGATGGCGAGCTGGTTGGCCTGGCTGGCGTGCTCGGCGTTCTGCTTGACGGTGGAGGTGAGCTCTTCCATCGAGGCGGCGGTTTCTTCCAGGTTGGCGGCCTGCTGTTCGGTACGCTGCGACAGATCCTGGTTACCGGAAGCGATTTCGCCCGAGGCCAGGCCGATCGCGTCGGCTGCGATCTGGATGCGGCCGACGATGCTGGCGAGTTGTTCTGCGGTGGCATTGGCATCGTCGCGCATCTGCGCGAACACGCCCTGGTATTGGCCACTCATGCGGGCGGTGAGGTCGCCGGCAGCGATCGACTGCAACAAGCCAGAAAGCGATTGCAGGTTGCCGTCGGCGGTGGCCATCAAGGTGTTGAGGCTTTCCACCATGATGCGGAAATCGAACTGGAACTGCTCGGCATTGCCACGCGCGGTGAAGTCGCCGTTGGCCGCAGCCTGCGCCAGCTGCTTGATTTCGGTGTTCATGGTCGACAGGTTGTGCTTGACCTGGTTCATTGCCGCGGTGATGGCC
Organism: Xanthomonas sp. NCPPB 1062; assembly: GCF_041481705.2. Classification (NCBI taxonomy): domain Bacteria; kingdom Pseudomonadati; phylum Pseudomonadota; class Gammaproteobacteria; order Lysobacterales; family Lysobacteraceae; genus Xanthomonas; species Xanthomonas sp. NCPPB 1062. The sequence continues at coordinate 2,172,672 of NZ_CM192987.1, forward strand.
GCCTTCTCGCCGGGCAACTGCTGCATGTCTTCGGACAGGTCGCCGATGGCATAACGCTCGATCAGGTGGATGGTCTGCATCTTCACCTTGATGTGCGCGGCCACCAATTCGTTGGTGTCATTGGCCATGCGGCCGAAATCGCCCGGGAATGCGCCGGCATCCATGCGGAAGCTGATCTGGCCTTCTTCATGGCGCTTGGCCATGCCCAGCTGTGCGGCAATCAGATTGCGCAGCTGGCCCTGCATGTTGTCCATGGCATGCAACAGGCGACCGGTCTCGTCGTTGGAGTTCGCGCTGACGTCGTTGTCCAGGTTGCCTTGGGCAATGGCTTCGGCCGCGCGCGTGGCGCGCGTCAGCGGAACCACCAGGCTGCGGGTGATCAGCCATGCCAGCAAGCCGCTGATCAGCACCACCGCCAGGCCGCCACCAATCAACATGGCTCGCCCGCGGGCCATCGCCGTGGTGGCCAGCGCATTGGCTTCCTGGGCACGTTGGCGCTGCAGCGCCGAATACTCCAGCAGCGCGTCCTGCCATGCCTGCGTGGCCGGTGCGGCACGCTGCAACAGCAAGGGCATCGCTTCGTCGGTTTTGCCGGCCAGGTCCAGGTCGATCACCTGCTGGTTGAGCGCGCGGGCGGCCTGGTTGTTGGCATCGATCCTCTCACGTAGCGCCTGAGCTACAGGCGTTGCCGAGAAGGTGTAGAGCTTGTCGTGTGCTTGCTTGTAGATGCGGCGCTGCTCTTGGATGATCGCCACGAAGTGTTGATTTTCTTCGTCTGGCGTCGGCAATACGATGTTGCGCAGCTGCACGGCAATGACCGACACCGCGTTGTTCATTTCCTGCAGCCGCTGGACGATCACCATGTTGCGATTAGCGAGCGTATCCAGGCTTTGGCGCGCCTGCGCCAGCGTATACAGGCCAGCGACGACCAGGGCGCAGGACAGCAGGATCAGCGTGCCGAAGGCGAAGCCCAGGCGCTTGCCGACGTTGTAGCGTTGAAGAAGAGCAATCATGTTGGGATCTCGAGGGCGATGGGCAGGAAAGGGGCAGTGCGCAGGGCGGGGAGGCGTACTGGGTACGCTGGTGGCGCCGATGCGGGCATGCGTCGAACCGATCCATCGAGCGTTGCGACATCAAAAGGTCGCAACGCCAGCGATTGCAGGGCAGGTACACGTGCTTGAGGTTGGTAACGGCGCCCTGTCGGTGCTGCTGAACTCGCTAGCCCGGACGCGTATGGGTTGGCGTCACCGAGGTGAGCCTGGTGTGCACAACCGCCTGGAAATGCCTGTCAAACGGGGCATCCCTGGGGCTCTGGAAGATCGCGCCTTCACTTCCTGCTCACAGGCCTGACAGCCCATCAGGTGTCTGGGTCCAGGGCGGTTTGGCATGTGTGGCTTGGATCTGCGCCCGCGCAGGGCCGCTCGACGCCGGCGCGCTGGCAATAGCGCTCTGCCGATCGCACTGGGCGAAGCGCGTGCACGTTGAGGATGTGCGGCCGTTGCGCCGTGCCTGACCGATGCAGGCAGCGGGCAGTGACCAAGGTGGGACGCAGGCGTGCGCGCAGCGTCCCAGGGGCCGATCGACCGCCAGGCGTTGCCTCAGGCAGCGTGGCCCAGGCGGCGATGCGCAGACCCGGCCTGCAACTGGAACACCGAGACCGCATCGCGCAATTGCTGCGCCTGTTCTTCCATCGACCGGGCGGCGGCGGTGGCTTCTTCCACCAGCGCGGCGTTCTGCTGGGTGGCCTGGTCCATCTGCGCGACGGTCTGGCCAACCTGTTCGATGCCTTGCGACTGCTGCTGCGAGGCCTCGCTGATCTCATGCATGATGGTGGTGACGTTCTGCACCGAATCGACGATGTCCTGCATGGTGCGACCGGCCTGGCCCACCAGCTGGCTGCCGTGTTCGACCCGGCTGACCGAGTCCTCGATCAGGTGCTTGATCTCTTTTGCCGCGCCGGCCGAGCGTTGCGCCAGCGTGCGCACTTCACTGGCCACCACGGCAAAGCCACGACCCTGCTCGCCGGCGCGTGCCGCTTCCACCGCCGCGTTCAAGGCCAGGATATTGGTCTGGAAGGCGATGCCGTCGATGACGCTGATGATGTCGGCGATCTTCTTGGATGCAGTCTGGATGCCGGCCATGGTGCCCACCACCTCACCCACCACCGCACCGCCTTGCGAGGCGACCGTGGCCGCACCGACCACCAGCTGGTTTGCGCGGCGCGCATGCTCGGCGTTGTTGCGTACGGTGGAGGTGAGTTCTTCCATCGAGGCAGCGGTTTCCTCCAGATTGGCCGCTTGCTGTTCGGTGCGCTGCGACAGGTCCTGATTGCCGGTGGCAATTTCGCTGGCGGCATCGTTGATGGCATTGGTGGACTGCTGGATGCGCCCGACGATATTGGCCAGCTGGGTCACGGTGGTATTGGCGTCATCGCGCATGCGCGCGAACACGCCATGGAAATCGCCGTGCATGCGGGCGGTGAGGTCGCCCGCCGCAATCGCCTGCAACACCGTCGAGAGCGCGTGCAGATTCGAATCGGCGGTAGCCATCAAGTGATTGAGGCTGTCCACCATCGCGCGGAAATCGTACTGGAAGCGCTGTGCGTCGCCGCGCACGCTGAAATCGCCATTGGCTGCGGCCTGCGCAAGCAGCTTGATCTGGCTGTTCATCGCCGACAGGTTGGCCTTGACGGTATCCATGGTGTCGGTGAGCACGGCCTTTTCGCCAGGCAGGCGCTCCATGTCCTGGCTCAGGTCGCCGATGGCATAGCGCGACATGATCTGCGCAAGCTTCATCTTGACGGCAATGTGCGAGCCCACCAGCGCGTTGGTGTCGTGCACCATGGTGGCGTAGGCACCGGGGAAACTGTCTGCCTGCATGCGGTAGCTGATCTGGCCGGCATCGTGGCGCTGCGCCATTTCGCTTTGCGCGCTGAGCACGCGCTGCAGTTGCCCTTGCATCTGGCGCATGGTGTCGAGCAATTGACCGGTTTCGTCGCGGCCGGCGGCACTGACCTGATCGTCCAGCCGACCCTGCGCGATATTGGCGGCCACCGTCGCGGCGCGGCGCACATTGCGGGTCAGGCGCGACAAGGTGTACCAGCACAGCGCGGCGATCAGCAGCGCCAGCACCGATAGGCCGGCGATCGCTTGCCACATCGCGTTGCGTGCGTCGACCAGGTGACGTTCGGATTGCCGCTGCAGCGCTTGCAGGGACACGTTGCTGAGGTCCCGCATGGTCTGGCCCAGCGCATCGAGTGCGGCATTCCACTGTGCGTCTGCCTTGGCATCGCTGCCGTCCAGGGCGGACCCCAGTGCAGCCAGTGCGGCGCTTGCCTGGGTCGCTTCGGCCTTGGCGGCATCGGCCAGCGCAGGGTCGGGCTGTTCCAACAAGCCCATCGCCTTGTCCAGTTCATGGCGGAAACGCACATGGTTTCGGTCAAGTTGATCGAGCTGCTCGCGCAGCATGGCGCGGCTGTCGCCCGCCTGCGAGGGGTCGCTGGCGGCGTCCAGACGGGTCAGCGATTCGGTGGTCTCGGGGCTGTAGATCAGCGTGGACACCACCAGGTGGTAGCTCTCGATGTACGGGGTGTAGACCAGCTGGCTGTCGTCGCGCAATGCATCGAGCGCGGCGAAGGCCTGCTCGCTCACGGCGGCGTAGCCTTCTGCGGCGGCACCGGCAACATGGCGCTGCTGCAAGGCCAGCAATTGCTTCTGGCTGCGTTCGAAGCCGGGCATGCCGGCCGTGGTGGCGAGCAGCTGGGCGAGATCGCGCTCGGCGCGCTGCGCGGCGTCTTTGGCGGCGCTGCCGCTATCCACATGGGCTGCGTGCAGGTCGGTGATCAGGCCCAGCATTTGGCCAAGCGGCGCGTAGCTGCGCAATTCGTTGCTACTGATGGCGACGCTTTCATTGAGCTTGCCGCTATAGAGCAGCACCGGAATGACCAGCCCCACCAACGCAAGCACGCCGATGATGCCGAGTTTCCTGGCGATGGCCAGGTCGTCCCAACGGCTGGTCCAGCGGCGTGGCGAAGCGGGAATGGTCTGCGGCGACAGCGTGGGTGAGGTGGTCATTGATGCGTCTCATGGATGTAAGCAGGCTATCGGCTAACGACGTGTACGCCTTTAACGGGTCGGCAGCGCTGCCGACCCGTCCGGTTCAGTCAGTGCTGGCGATCTGTTCAGAACTCCTGCCAGCTGCTGTCGTTGCTGGGCGCAGCGACGACGGCGCGCAGCGTGGCGGCAGGAGCGCGGCCGGCTGCCGCCGCCCTGGCCGAAAGCGCGGGCGCTGCTGCCGGGCGTCGTGAGGCTGCACGCGATGCCTGCGATGCATCACTGCTGTCGGTCTTGAAGACCGCCACGGCCTCGGTCAATCCGAGCGCCTGTTCTTCCAGCGCGCGTGCGGCGGCAGTGGCTTCTTCCACCAGCGCGGCGTTCTGCTGGGTGGTTTCGTCCATCTGGGTGACCGTCTGGTTGACCTGCTCGATGCCCGACGACTGCTCCTGCGAGGCCGCGGAGATCTCGCCCATGATGTCGGTGACGCGCTGCACGCTGGTCACGATTTCGGCCATGGTGGTGCCGGCGCTGTGCACCAGCAGCGAGCCTTCGGCCACGCGCTGCACCGAATCGTCGATCAGGCTCTTGATCTCCTTGGCCGCTGCGGTGGAGCGCTGCGCAAGCGTACGCACTTCGCTGGCCACCACGGCAAAGCCGCGGCCTTGTTCGCCGGCGCGCGCCGCCTCCACCGCGGCGTTGAGCGCCAGGATGTTGGTCTGGAACGAGATGCCATCGATGACGCTGATGATGTCGGCGATCTTCCTGGACGAAGACTCGATTCCGCTCATCGTCTCGACCACCTTGCTGGCGATCTGCCCGCCTTGCGCTGCAACGCGGGCGGCGCCGATGGCAAGCTGGTTGGCCTGGCGTGCGCTTTCGGCATTCTGCTTGACGGTGGAGGTGAGCTCTTCCATCGAGGCAGCGGTTTCTTCCAGGTTGGCGGCCTGTTGTTCGGTGCGCTGGGACAGGTCCTGGTTGCCGGCGGCGATTTCGCCGGTGGCTGCGCTGATGTTGCCGGCCGCGCCCTGGATCCGCACCACGATGCGCGTGAGCTGCTCGGTGGTGGCGTTGGCGTCGTCGCGCATCTTGGCGAATACACCGTGGAAGTTGCCGTGCATGCGGGCGGTGAGATCGCCGGCGGCGATCGACTGCAACACCGACGACAAGGTGACCAGGCTGGTGTCGCTGACCTCCATCATCGCGTTGAGGTCCTGCACCATGCGCAGGAAATCGTGCTCGAACCGCTGCGCATCGCCGCGTGCGCTGAAGTCGCCGGCCGCAGCCGCGCTGGCCAGGCGCTTGATCTCGGTATTGATCGCCAGCAGGCTGGCCTTGGCAGCATCCATCGATTCGTGCAGCACCGCGCGGCTGCCCGGCAGGCGCCGTGCATCGCGGCGCAGATCGCCGCGGGCGTATTCGTTGAGCACTTCGATGGCATCGACGATGGCGTCCAGGTGCTCGAACATCATCGTGTTGATGCCCTTGCTCAGCTCGCCGTACACGCCGGGGAAGTCCTGCGGCATGCGGTGCGTCATGTCCTTGTCGGCGTGCAGCGCGATCATCCGCGTGGTTTCGCCGGAGAAACGCTGCAACTGCGTCTGCATCCTGGCCATGGCGCTGAGCAGCCGGCCGGGCTCGTCGGTGGCGGTGGTGTGCACGTCGCTGTCCAGGCGACCTTCGGCGATGGCCTCGGCGGCACGGGTGGCACGGCTCAACGGCTGGGTCAGGCTGCGGGTGATCCACCAGGCCAGCAGGCTGCTGACCAAGATCACCGCAAGGCCGCCGGCGATCAGCAATGCCCGGCCACGATCCATCGCGGTGTTTGCATCGGCATAGGCCGCCGCGCCACGGCTGCGCTGGCGTGCGGCATATGCATTGAGCGCGTCCTGCCATTGCTGGTTTGCCGGTGCGGCCTGCTGCATCAGCGCCCTGAGCGCCTGGTCGGGCTTGCCGTTCATGCCTAGGTCCAGCACCTGCTGATTGGCGACACGCGCCTTTTCGCGGGCAAGATCGATTTGCCGACGCATTGCCGCACCATTGGCGTCGGACGGCGGGATGGCGTACAGCTTGTCGTGGATGTCGCTGTAGTACTGCCGCTGCTGCTCGACGATTTTTGCGAAGCCGATGTTCTCTTCCTGCGTGGTCGGCAGCACGATGTTGCGCAGGTTGACTGCAATGTCCGCACTGGCGCTGCGCATCTCGCCGACATATTCCAGGATCGTCATGTTGCGCTTGACGATCGAATCCATGCGCCCGCGCGCTTGCGCCAAGGTCATCAGGCCCGCGACCACCAGGCCGCAGGACAACAGGATCAGAAAGCCGAACGCTGCGGAAAGGCGGGTACCGACGTTATAGCGTTGGAGAAAGCCGATCATGAAACATACCTGCCGGGAAGGAGGAGAGGGAGGCGCTTGGAGGCAACGGCGGCGGCCTCGCGATCACGGTCGGCACCCGCTGCAAGCTAGGTCGGCCGCACGACGCCTGGCGCTGGCGCTGCTGGCGCGCGTCGGCTCCGTCCCGATTGCAGGGCAGGTAGCGGCGACCTGGTCGTATACTTGAGCTCGCTATTTAGCGTTTGTTATAGCTGGCATCGTTCACGGAAGCGGGCAGCGACGCTTGCCGATGCAAGGCCTGCCGGGCGAGGTGCAGCGGCGATGAACGCGCGCGAAGGGAAGGGCGCTCGACATGCACGCCGGTCGGGGCGCCAATGCCACCTTGCGGCTGATGTTCCAGTGGGTCTTTGGGAAGCGACCGATCAGAAAGGGTCAAATCAGCCGACGCGTGCCGGCTGCAGGCGCGTGTCGCCCTGGCGGTTCGCGCTGGCAGTCGACGCCCTCCAGGGCGCAGCAGTCTGGCCCATCGCCAGCGGCGCCCATCAATGCAATGAGGGCCCGAGCCAGCGCATGCGGGTTGCATATGCTGGCTCGGGCCCTGCGTGTTGCAACGACTGATGTGTGGAGCGGCTGCCTGGCGCACGGCATCAGTGAGCACTCCCACCGACGCCAGTGCGTGCTGATCAGAACTCCTGCCAGCTGGTGTCGACGGTCGTCGATGCAGCAACTGCGCGCGGCTTGGCGGCAGCGCTGCCGCCGATCGAGGTCAGCTTGGCGCGCACGGCCGGCGCCGCCTTGGCGACGGATGCCGTGCGGACCGTGCTGGTGGTGCCTTGCTCGGTCTTGAAGACCGCCACGGCCTCGGTCAATCCGACCGCCTGTTCTTCCAGCGAGCGCGCGGCGGCAGTGGCTTCTTCCACCAGCGCGGCGTTCTGTTGGGTGGTTTCGTCCATCTGGGTGACGGTCTGGTTGACCTGTTCGATGCCGGCCGACTGTTCCTGCGAGGCGGCAGAGATCTCGCCCATGATGTCGGTGACCCGCTGCACGCTGGTCACCAGCTCGCCCATGGTCCTGCCAGCGGTATTGACCAGCACCGAACCGGCGGCCACACGTTCGACCGAGTCGGCGATCAGGTCCTTGATCTCCTTGGCGGCGCCGGAAGAGCGCTGCGCCAGCGTGCGCACTTCGGAAGCCACCACGGCGAAGCCGCGGCCTTGCTCGCCGGCACGTGCCGCTTCCACCGCCGCGTTCAAGGCCAGGATATTGGTCTGGAAGGCGATGCCGTCGATGACGGAGATGATATCGGCGATCTTCTTGGACGAGGCCTCGATGCCGGCCATGGTTTCGACCACCTGGCCGGCGATCTCACCGCCCTGGGTGGCCACGCTGGCCGCGCCGATGGCGAGCTGGTTGGCCTGGCGTGCGCTTTCGGCGTTCTGCTTGACGGTGGAGGTGAGCTCTTCCATCGAGGCGGCCGTTTCTTCCAGGCTGGCAGCCTGCTGTTCGGTACGCTGCGACAGGTCGCTGTTGCCGGCAGCGATCTCGCTGGCAGCGGCCTTGATCGAGATGGCCGACGCCTTGATGCCGGTGACGATTTCGGCCAGCTGCACGGCGGTGGCATTGGCATCGTCGCGCATCTGTGCAAACACGCCATGGAACTCGCCGCTCATGCGGGCGGTGAGGTCACCGGCAGCGATCGACTGCAACAAGCCCGAGAGGGATTGCAGGTTGCCGTCGGCAGTGGCCATCAAGGTGTTGAGGCTTTCCACCATCACCCGGAAGTCGTGCTGGAAATTCTCGGCATCGCCGCGGGCGCTGAAGTCGCCATTGGCGGCGCATTGGGAAAGGTGCTTGATGGCGTGATTGACCGAAGACAGGTTGCCCTTGACCTTGGCCATGGTGTCGCTGAGCACGGCCTTGTCGCCGGGCAGGGCTTCCATGTCTTCGCGCAGGTCGCCGACAGCGTATTGGCCCATGATCTGCGCCAACCGCATCATCACGGCCACATGCGAGGCGGCCAGGTCGTTGTTGCCGCGCACGATGGTGGCGTAGTCGCCAGGAAACGCTGCTTCGTCCAGGCGGAAGTTCAGCTCGCCCTGATCGTGCCGGCGCTTCATTTCCTGCTGGCCGTGCAAGACCTTCTGCAACTGCTGCTGCATCTTGCTCATGCTGGCGAGCAGGCGACCAGTCTCGTCGGTGCCGCTGCTGTCCACGCTGATGGACACGTTGCCGGCGGCAATCGAATCGGCCACGTGCGAGGCCTCACCCAGGCGATTGATCAGGCGACGACGGATCAGCCAGCCGCTGGCCAGCGCCACCAGCACCGCGACGCCGCTGCCGATGATCATCGACCAACGGCTGCTGGCCTTGGCGGCCTTCAAGGTTGCGCTGCGCTTGACCAGCAATTCGTTTTCCTGCGCTTCGAAGTCGACCAGCAGCTGACGGATCTGCCCCATCGCCACGCGCTCATGGCCGGCCTTGAATTGCGTCAGCAATGCGGACAGCTCTGTATCGCTGCTTTTGCCACGCAGCGCGATCAGGTTGTCCTCAAAGCCCATGAACTGCTCATACGCCGCATGCAGGCGCTGCAGGCGTTCCTGCTGAACCGGGTTGTCGGCGGTCAAGGTCTTGGCGTTGGTGAATTCCTGTTCGAACTGCACCTTGCCGTTGTTGTACGGCGTGAGATGCGTTTCCTGCCCGGACAGCAAAAAGCCGCGCGCGCCCGTCTCGATGTTGACCGTGGCAATGGACATGGCGCGGCCGGTGCCGATGACCTGATAGGTGTGGTCGTTCATGGCCACCGCGTCCGACAGCTGGGACTGCCCACGTAGCCCTACCGTTGCGACGATCAAGAGCACAAGAACAACTGTGCCGAACCCAGTGCCAGTTGTGTCGAAAGACTTAGCTGTTTCATCGAATGTGCCTTGAGCTGGTGACAATCTGAGTAGTGGGGAGCCATCCGTTCGGCCCCCCGCGATCGGCCGTGTGGTGGCATAGTGCAGTGAGGCGTTTTCGCGCTCGCAGGCGTGCCTCGTTGCTGACATAGCTAGCGGCGCAACCACGCTCGACTGAAGGGCGTCGTCACAAATTAATCACACGGTTTCGATGGCATTTATGTTCGAAAAAACCGGGACTCTGCCGATGCGGGCTGTTGGCGATGGCACCCCGGTCTGATCAAGCGCATGCAAAGCCGGGACGGGGCGTCAGTGCAGGCGCCACCGGAGGTTTTTTTGCGTGTGCGCAAGACCCATGCGGCCGTGCTGCCGCGACGCATGTGATGCCCGGCAATGCGCCTGGCGCCAGAAACACTGCCCATAAAAAAACACCGCGCTCGCCAGCGAGCGCGGTGTCCAGGTGCAGCCCCTGGGCCAGTATTAGAACTCGGCCCAATTGGACGCGTCGTTTGCGACCGACGCGACGGCGGCGCGTGCCGTCGGGCGTGCGACAGGCGGCTTGATTGCAGGCTTGCTCACCGCAACCGGACGCTTGGCGGCAATCTGGCGCACCGCCGGCGCGGTGCGGGTTACCGTTTCCATGTCCGCCGACAGACGGAACAGTGCCACCGCTTCGGTCAGTTGCTGGGCTTGTTCTTCCATTGCGCGTGCTGCAGCGGTGGCTTCTTCCACCAGCGCGGCGTTCTGCTGGGTGGTTTCGTCCATGCTGGTCACGGTCTGGTTGACCTGCTCGATCCCGGCCGACTGCTCCTGCGAGGCCGCGGAAATCTCGCCCATGATGTCGGTGACGCGCTGCACGCTGGCCACGATCTCGCCCATGGTGGTGCCGGCGCTGTGTACCAGTACCGAGCCTTCGGCCACCCGCTGCACGGAGTCGTCGATCAGGTCCTTGATCTCCTTCGCCGCGCCCGAAGAGCGCTGCGCCAGGGTGCGCACTTCCGAAGCCACGACCGCAAAGCCACGGCCCTGTTCGCCGGCGCGTGCGGCTTCCACTGCCGCGTTCAAGGCCAGGATATTGGTCTGGAACGCGATGCCGTCGATGACGGAAATGATGTCGGCGATCTTCTTGGACGAGGCTTCGATCCCGCTCATGGTGCCGACCACCTTGCTGACGATCTCGCCGCCCTGCGAGGCCACGCTGGCCGCGCCGATGGCGAGCTGGTTGGCCTGGCGTGCGCTTTCGGCGTTCTGCTTGACGGTGGAGGTGAGCTCTTCCATCGAGGCAGCGGTTTCTTCCAGGTTGGCAGCCTGCTGCTCGGTGCGCTGCGACAGGTCCTGATTGCCGGCGGCGATTTCGCTTGCCGCACCCCTGATCGACGTGGCCGAGGCCTTGATGCCGCTGACGATCTCGGCCAGCTGCGTGGCGGTGGCATTGGCATCGTCGCGCATCTGCGCGAACACGCCGTGGAATTCACCGCTCATGCGGGCGGTGAGGTCGCCGGCAGCGATCGACTGCAACAAGCCAGAGAGCGATTGCAGGTTGCCGTCGGCGGTAGCCATCAAGGTGTTGAGGCTGTCCACCATCACGCGGAAGTCGTACTGGAACCGCTCTGCATCGCCGCGGGCACTGAAGTCGCCATTGGCCGCCGATGTCGCCAGGTGCTTGATTTCATGGTTCATCGCCGACAGGTTGGATTTGACCTGCGCCATGGTGTCGGTGAGCACGGCCTTTTCGCCGGGCAGCTTGTCCATGTCCTCGCTGAGATCGCCGATCGCGTAGCGGCCCATGATCTGCGCAAGCTTCAACTTCACCGCGATATGCGATGCGACCAGATTGTTGGTATCGCTGGCCATGCGTCCGTATTCGCCTGGGAACGCCTCGGCATCGATGCGGAAGCTGATCTGGCCTTCATCATGGCGACGGGCCATGTCGGTCTGCGCGCTGAGCAGATTGCGCAACTGCTGTTGCATCTTGCTCATCGCCTTGAGCAGGCGCCCGGCCTCGTCGTTGAACTGGGTGTCCACGTCGTTGTCCAGCTGGCCGCCGGCGATGGATTCGGCGGCGCGGGTCGCGCGGCTCAGCGGCTGGGTCAGGCTACGGGTGATCAGCACGCCCAGCGCGCCGCTCAGCAGCACGACCAGCAGCGAGCCGCCGATCAGCAGCTTGCGCGAGTCGTCCATGGACTTGAATGCGACAGCCGATGCATCGGCTGCCTGCTTTTCCTGCAGGGCAATGTTTTCGGCAATTTTGTCCTGCCAGACCTGCATGGCGGGCGCCGCCTTGTTCAGCAGAAAGGGAAGTGCTTCGTCGCTGTGACCGGTCATCACCAGATCCATGACCTTGTCATTCAAACCCTTGACTTCGGCGCGGCGGGCGTCGATCTCCGTACGCAGGATCTTGCCTTGCTCCGAGGCCGGCATGGCATACAACGCTTCGCGCGCCTTGGTGTAGTCGGCACGCGCAGACTGGATCTTGGCAACGAACTGGCGATTCTCTTCATCGCTGGTAGGCAATACCAGATTGCGCAGCTGCGTGCCGATAATGAAATTGGCGTTCATCATGTCGTTGGACAGGCGAATCTTCGCCATGTTCTGGTTCACGATGCCGTCGACCAAAGCACGTGCTGACGTCAATCCGCGATAACCGATCAAGGCGATCAGGCCCGACAGCACAATCAGCACAGCGAAGGCGGCCGCTAGACGTGGGCCGACGTTGTAACGTTGAAGAAGTGAGGTCATGACAAGGTTCCTGGCAAGCGTTGCGCGATAAAAGCGAGCGATGCAGAAACGCCAGTCGAGTGCAATCTGACGTCTCGCTATGCCCAATAACGGCGCCTGAGGGTATCTACTGAATACCTCGATATCAAAAAAAATATAACTCAAGTTAGGCTTGTGAAATAAATTTTTATTCTGTCGGAGTTTTCCCGTGGATTATGGTCGGCAATGCGGGCTCTACAGTATAAATTTAATTCAAATATAAAATTTATCTAAAATTATATTGAATCGTACTGAAGAGTCTGTTTTCGAGTGTGCGCCAAAATGAAAGCCGCGCTTTTTGAGGGCGCGGCTTCGATAACAGTTACCTTTCCAAGGCCATGCGGCTGATTGAATGGCCGTACAACATGGCGAATAGTCCTGCGCTCGGAGACAGACTTCAGGATCCGCATACCTACGTGGTACTTGCCAAACCCGGCACCGGTCGCGCCCACCTGGCGGTGAGCGCAGCCGTCTCGCGCGCTTAGAACTCGGACCAGTCGGATTCGTTGGACGGTGCCATTGCCACTGCGGCGCGGCCTGTCGGGCGCGCGGCGTGCGGCTTGGTGGCAGGCGTGCTGGCCGCCACCGGGCGCTTGGCGGCGATCTGGCGTACCACCGGCGTTGCGCGGGTGACCGCTTCCAGTTCGGCCGAGAGGCGGAACAGCGCTACCGCTTCGGTGAGTTGCTGCGCCTGCTCTTCCATCGAGCGTGCAGCGGCGGTGGCTTCTTCCACCAACGCGGCGTTTTGCTGGGTGGCCTCGTCCATGTGGGTGACGGTTTGGTTGACCTGCTCGATGCCGGCCGACTGCTCCTGCGAGGCGGCAGAGATTTCGCTCATGATGTCGGTGACACGCTGCACCGAAGAAACGATCTCGGCCATGGTGCTGCCGGCCTGATTCACCAGTGCCGAGCCTTCGGCCACCTTGCTGACCGAGTCGTCGATCAGGCCCTTGATCTCCTTCGCTGCACCGGCCGAACGCTGCGCCAGCGTGCGTACTTCCGAGGCCACCACGGCAAAGCCACGGCCCTGCTCGCCGGCACGCGCCGCTTCCACCGCGGCATTCAAGGCCAGGATGTTGGTCTGGAACGCGATGCCGTCGATGACGCTGATGATTTCGGCAATCTTCTTGGACGAGGTTTCGATGCCGGACATGGTGGTGACCACCTGGCCGACCACGTTGCCGCCGTGCGATGCCACGCCTGCCGCGCCGATGGCCAGCTGGTTGGCCTGACGCGCGTGCTCGGCGTTCTGCTTGACGGTGGAGGTGAGCTCTTCCATCGAAGCGGCGGTTTCTTCCAGGTTGGCCGCCTGCTGCTCGGTGCGTTGCGACAGGTCGTTGTTGCCGGCGGCAATCTCGCCGGCGGCCGTGTTGATCGCCAGGGTGGAGTGCTTGATGCGGCCCACGATGTCGGTCAGGCGCTGGGTGGTCGCGTTGGCGTCGTCGCGCAGCCGTGCGAACACGCCGTGGAATTGCCCGTCCATGCGCGCGGTCAGGTCGCCCTCGGCCACGGCGCCGAGCAGCTGCGACAGCTTGCCCAGGTTGCGGTCGCTGACTTCCATCATCGAGTTCAGATCCGACACCATCACGGCGAAGTCGTACTTGAAGCGCTGCGCATCGCCACGCGCACTGAAATCGCCGGAGGCGGCCGCCTGCGCCAGGTGCTTGATCTCGGTGTTGATCGACAACAAGCTGGCCTTGGCCGCATCCATCGCTTCATGCAGCACCGCGCGGCTGGCCGGCAGGCGACGCGCATCTTCGCTCAGGTCGCCCTGGGCATATTGATTGAGGATGCGCACCGCATCGATGATGGCGTCGAGATGCTCGAAGATCATCGTGTTGATGCCGGTGGCAAGGTTGCCGTACACGCCGGGGAAATCTTCCGGCATGCGGTGGGTGATGTCTTCGGCAGCATGCAGGTGCGACATGCGCGCGGTTTCGTCGGAGAAACGGCGCAGCATCTGGGTCATGCCACCGGTGGCTTCCAGCATCTGGCCGATCTCGTCCTTGCTGGTCTTGCCGACCTGCACGCCCAGATCGCCGCGCGAGACCGCCTGGATGGCGCCCAGCGCCTTGGCAAGCGGGCTGGTGATGCTGCGCGCGATCAACCAACCGAAGGTCACCGACAGGGCGGCCATCAGCAAGGTGCCGATCAGCAGCACGGCGCTGGTCAGCTTGAACGAGCTGGCGCTGGCAGTCACCATGTCGCCCAGCGCCTTGGACTGCTGTGCATACAGCTTGTCCACCGAGGCGAACAGTTCCTTGCGGATCTCGCCCGATTGCTTGCGCGAGAACTCCATCGCAGCGGCGCGGTCGGGCTCTGCATAGAGCTTGCGCAGCTGCTGGTTGGCGGCGAAATAGCGGGCGCTGGCATCGGTGAGCCTGGCGTACTCGGCCTTCAACGGCGAGGCCGCATCGATCTTGGCGTCCAGCTGCTTCTGGGTGTCGGCGTACTTGGCCTGGATTTCATCCATGCGCTTGAAGAAATACGCGTAGCGCTCCGGGTCTTCCAGGTTGAGGAACTGGCCCACTTCGTAGACGCGGAATTCGCCGGCAAAACCGCGCAACTCGGACAGGCGGCTCAACACCGGCACCACGTCCTGGTTGATCAAGGTGGTTTCGCTCTGCATCTGCTTCATGCGCGAAAAGCCCAAACCGCCCAGTAATGCGGTGAGCACGGCACTCAGACAGAAGGCAAACATGAGTTTGCGGCGGATTGGCCAGTCGTTGAACTTATTCATCACTTGCTCCGGAACATTGCCTAGTGGCGTTATCCAGCAAGCTAACGGCTGAAACCCCAACTTCTTTAGTTGTGAAGTATTAACGGGCAGGCAAGCGCCTGCCGATTACGCGAAAACGCCGCAATACAGCAGTCGCGGCGATGTGGCCGAGTCGCAGGGCCGCTAAACAGCGCTCTGCGTCACGGCGCCAGATCCGGGCCGCCGTCGCGCACCGGTCTTGCTCAGAAGTCCTGCCACTGGCTCTCGTTGCCGGCGGTGGCGGCGGACGCGTTCACTGCCGGCTTGCGAGCGCTCGGCGCACGCGTGCTGGGCTTGCTTGCCCGGGCAACGGCGACCACGGTGGGCGTTGTGGCCAGAGGCATTGCAGCCTGCGCCTGCGGCGCATCGGCCAGGGTAAAGCGCGACACTGCGTGCGCCAGCTGGCTGGCCTGGTCCTCCATGGTGCGCGCAGCGGCAGTGGCTTCTTCCACCAATGCGGCGTTCTGCTGGGTCGCCTCATCCATCTGGGTGATGGTGAGATTGACCTGCTCGATGCCCGACGACTGTTCCTGCGACGCGGCAGCGATCTCGCCCATGATGTCGGTGACGCGCTGCACGCTGGCGACGATATCGGCCATGGTGGTGCCGGCCTGATGGACCAGCTGCGAGCCCTCGGCGACCTTGCTCACCGAATCGTCGATCAGATGTTTGATCTCTTTCGCGGCACCGGCCGACCGCTGCGCCAGCGTGCGCACCTCGGAGGCGACCACTGCGAAACCGCGGCCCTGCTCGCCGGCGCGCGCCGCTTCCACGGCGGCGTTGAGCGCCAGGATGTTGGTCTGGAACGCGATGCCGTCGATCACGCTGATGATCTCGGCAATCTTTTTCGATGAGACTTCGATGCCGGACATGGTGGTGACCACCTGGGCCACCACCGCGCCGCCCTGCGAAGCCACACCAGCCGCACCGATCGCCAACTGGTTGGCCTGGCGTGCGCTTTCAGCATTCTGTTTGACGGTGGAGGTGAGCTCTTCCATCGAGGCGGCAGTCTCTTCCAGATTGGCCGCTTGTTGTTCGGTGCGCTGCGACAGGTCGTTGTTGCCGGCGGCAATTTCGCTGGAGGCGGTATGAATGCTGCCGGCGGCCTGCTGGATACGCCCGATCACCAGCGCCAGTTGCTCGGCGGTGGTATTGGCGTCGTCGCGCATCGTGGCGAAAACGCCATGGAACTGGCCCTGCATGCGCGCACTCAGGTCGCCGTCGGCCAGCGCGCTGAGCAGGCGCGACACTTCGGCGATGCTGACCGCGTTGGCATCGAGCAAGGCATTGAGCTGTTGCGCCAGTTGCAGGAAAAAGCCTTGTTTCCCGGTACTGTCGATGCGCTTGGATAGATCGCCGGCAGCGGCGCTACGCACCACGTCGGCAACGTCGATTTCCACGCGCGCCTCGGCCGTGCGGTCGCGCCACTCGCAGACAAAGCCCAGATGCGCGCCGGCCTCGTCGCGAATTGCCGAAACGTTCTGAGCGATGCAGGCGCTGCGGTACTGCACCTCGCGCTGGGCAGCGCCCTGGCGGTCCAGGCGCTGATAGATCTCCGCGTCCTGTGCGTTGCCCACTTCCAGCAGCGAGACCGGTTGGCCGACCAGGTTGGCGGTGCGATTGAACGCGGGCGCGCAGGCCTGGATATCGTCTGCGTAGGTGTGCAGCAGGTTTTGCAGCGCACTATTGGCGTAGATGATGGTGAGGTCCGGGTCGGCGATGTACATGCCGGTGGAAGCGTTATCCAGTGCGGTGCGGATGCGCAGGTTTTCGGCTGCGATGCTACGCTCGCGCTCCAGGCGCTCGCGCAGGTCGCGCTGCATGCGCGCCAATGCGGCCATCAGGCTGCGCGAGTGCTTTGCGGCGACCGGGATCGGTTGGTCCAGGCGGCCTTCGGCGATGTGTTGCGCGGCCGCCATGGCCAGTTGCGGCTCGCCGCCAAGCAGGCCGAATACCGAGCGCAGAATCCAGCCGGCCGCCAGCGCCAGGCACACCAATGCCAGCACCACGGCGCTACCCTGCTGCCACATCACGCGGTGGCTGTATTGCTCGGCCTGGCGGCGACTGGCCTCGTTCAAGGCCAGGATGCGCTCGCTGATGGTGCCCATGCGGGTTTCAAGCTGGCCGAACTTGTCGTTGAAATCCGCGTAGGGCGCTGCGCTGTCCGCATGCGTTTCGGCCATCTTCACCACCTGGTCGGCGGATGCGATATAGGCCTGCAGTGCCGGCGTCACCGCGTCCAGATCGGCGCGCAATGCGGGGGCCAGCGGCAGTTTGCGGTTGGCTGCCAGCGACTGGCGGAATTCGCCGGCGTGTTCGCCCAATGCGCTGCGCGCGGCCGACACGGCTTTATCGTCTTTCGTGGAGGCAGCAAGCAACGCTGCGGTGACATCGCCGCGCAGGGCGTCGTGCATCATGTCCGCCTGCATATGGTTGCGCAGCGCATCGGAGGAGATGACCTGTGCGGCAATCGCATCGAGCAGGCCGCGTTGGCCGTTATAGCCCACGCCACCCAAGGCGAGCAGGGCCAATGCGGCCACCAGCACCAGGACGCCCAGCATGTGCATGATCTTCATGGTGCAACCCGTGTCAGAAGCGGAAAGACAGGCCCACGCCGAGCGCGTGATCCGGTGAGCGGTCGTTGAGTCCGCGGCTGTAGACAGCGTCCAGTTGGACGTCGTTGCTCAGCAGCCAGGCCGAGCCGACATCGAGCAGGGCCACGGTGCCGCCATCGTCGCTGTTGGCGATC
Source organism: Xanthomonas sp. NCPPB 1062 (assembly GCF_041481705.2). Classification (NCBI taxonomy): domain Bacteria; kingdom Pseudomonadati; phylum Pseudomonadota; class Gammaproteobacteria; order Lysobacterales; family Lysobacteraceae; genus Xanthomonas; species Xanthomonas sp. NCPPB 1062. The sequence goes on from NZ_CM192987.1 coordinate 2,190,218, forward strand.
TGCGGCAACGCCACTTCGACGAACGAGCGCACGCGGTCGTTCCAGGCCTTGCCCAGAACGGCACCGAAGATGCCGGCGGTATATCGATTGCCCTGGCCATCGTCGTCCCAGATCACTCCGGGCATCATGCCGGCGGAAATGCTGTCGCTGAGCTCCCATTCGGCCACCAGCCGGAACGAGGGGCGCGCACCATGGCCGCGCAACGCCTGCGCGCCGCTGGGCAGATCCACATGCAGCAACCAGGCCAGCGAAGTCTTGCCATCGTCGGAGCTGGCCAGGTGGTGCTTGATGCCGAGCGAGACGTCGGACATGCCGCTCACCTGCGCATCGCCGGGCAGGTCGATGCGCTGCCAGCCATCGGTTTCCAGCCGCAGTTCCCAGGTCTGGCCCAGGCCGTAGCGCAGTAGGGTGGGTGTGGAATACGCATCCACCGCGTCATCGCGTTCCCACGCGACGCTGGTTTCCACCTGCACGCGGCGGTCGCCGACGGTGAGGCTGGATTCCACGAAATCGGGGCGGTCGGTCGCGATCGGGTCTTCAGCGCGGGCATGACCCATCACACCCAACAGCACAAAACAGCTGGCGATAACAGACGGCTTCATGGCATCCCTTGCGTGGCGACCTGCGGAAACAACTATCCGGATGCATGCGCTGGCTGCGTTGGTCGCGACAGCACGCATGCACTGCTGGACCGGCTGCTGCGGTGTGGCGCAGGCAGTCGATGTCATCCACACTAACGGCAACGCTGCATGATTCTTGATGCGCGTCGGACGATCGGAAGGGGCAGGGCATGCACAGCGCGCCGATGACGCGCCGTGCGGGATGCAGTTGTGGAATGCAAGTAACGCTGCGTGCGTGCGATTACGCTTGTGTTCGCTTGCAATCCACTGCGCGCAGGGCGGTTAGAAATCCTGCCACTGGCTGTCGTGACCGGCAGTGCCGGAGGACTTGCCCACGGAGTGAGGCAGCAGTGTCGCCACGCGCTTGCCGCGGGCGGCTGCCGGCTTGGTGGTGACCACCGCGCGCACCGCTGGTTTGACAGTGGACGCAGCCAGCACGGGCTTGACCGCATGATTGAGCTTGAAGACCGCCACCGCCTCGGTCAGCTGGCCGGCCTGTTCTTCCATCGCACGCGCTGCGGCAGTGGCTTCTTCCACCAGCGCGGCATTCTGCTGCGTGGCTTCATCCATCTGCGTCACGGTGAGGTTGACCTGCTCGATGCCCGACGACTGCTCCTGCGAGGCGGCGGAGATTTCGCCCATGATGTCGGTGACGCGCTGCACGCTGGCGACGATCTCGCTCATGGTGGTGCCGGCCTGATGCACCAGCGACGAGCCCTGTTCCACCTTGCTCACCGAATCGTCGATCAGGTGCTTGATCTCTTTGGCAGCACCGGCCGAACGCTGCGCCAGCGTGCGCACCTCGGAGGCGACCACGGCAAATCCGCGGCCCTGTTCGCCGGCACGCGCCGCTTCCACGGCGGCATTCAAGGCCAGGATATTGGTCTGGAACGCGATCCCGTCGATGACGCTGATGATCTCGGCGATCTTCTTGGACGAGGTCTCGATGCCCGACATGGTGGTGACGACCTGCGCCACCACCGAACCGCCATGCGATGCCACGTCGGCTGCGCCGATGGCCAGCTGGTTGGCCTGACGCGCATGCTCGGCATTCTGTTTGACGGTGGAGGTGAGTTCCTCCATCGAGGCCGCGGTTTCTTCCAGATTGGCGGCCTGTTGTTCGGTGCGCTGGGAAAGATCGTTGTTGCCGGCAGCAATTTCGCTGGCGGCTGCGCTGATCTGCGTGGCCGAGGTCTGAATGCCGGAGACAATGCCGGTGAGCTGCGCCACCGTGGCGTTGGCATCGTCGCGCATGCGGGCGAAGACGCCCTGGAAGTCGCCGTCCATGCGCACGGTGAGGTCGCCTTCGGCCAGCGCACTGAGCAGGCTGGAAATCCGCTCCAGGCTCAGCGAAGTGGTTTCCAGCAGGCCATTGAGCTGGCGGCCGAATTCCAGATAGAACCCATGCTTGTCGTCCAGCGCCAGGCGCTGGCCGAAATCGCCCATCAAGGCGGACTGCACCAGCTCGGCCACTTCCTGTTGGGTGCTGACTTCGGCACTGATATTGCGCCACAGCAGCATGCTGCCGCTACGACGGCCATCGGGGGCATACAGCGGGGTCATGGTCAGATCCAGCGTCACCGGCCCGAAGCGGTAGCGCTCGGTGGTGGTGGACTGCAGCTGCCGCAGACGCTGCGTGCGCGCGGTGCCTTCGCCATCGTTGCCGAACACGTAGTCCATCGGCTTGCCGACCACCGCATCGGCACTGAAGCCGGTCTGGCCCTTGGCATGGAAGGCGGGCTCGCCCTGCTTGAACGAGGTGTGCAGCGCCTGGGTGATGAACACCGCGTTGTGCTGTTCGTCGGCCAGCAGTACTTCCATTTCCGAGTGTTCCAGCGCGGTGCGGATGCGCAGGTTTTCGTTGGCCACCTGTGCATCGCGCTCGATGCGCTCGCGCAGGTCGCTCTGCATGCGTTGCATGGCGCCCATCAGGCGGCCCACTTCGTCCTGGCGCTGCACGGCGATCTGGTTGTCGAGCTTGCCCGAGGCGATCGCATCGGCCACGTGCGCGGCGGCCTCCAGCGGCCGCACCACCTGGCGACGCAGCAGCGCAAACAGCGCCACGCTGAGCACCAGCGCCGAGCCAAGGCCAACGGCAAGGATGGTCCACAGCAAGTGATGCGCCTGCTGCATGATCGTGGCATACGGCACCACCACGCCCAGCGCGAAGCGCTCTTGCGCCTTGCCGATCTGCAGCGGAACGTAGGCGCTGACTGCGCCGTCTGCATCGGGGGTGAAATCCAACGCGTCCTTGCCGGCCTTGATCGCCTCCAGCATGGTGCGGTGGCGTGCGTCGGTGACCTGCTTGCCGATGCGCGTGGTGTCGTGCGATGCCAGCACCACGCCGGCAGGCGAGAGCAGTTCGACATAACCGTCCTGCATCGGGCGCAAGGCGCCAAGGCGCTGCTGCAATGCCGCCAGTGCCACGTCCACGGTGACCGCGCCCAGATACTTGCCGTCCTGCAGGATCGGCGTGGACAAGGTGGTCATCAGCACGGTCTTGCCGCCGATCTTGTAATCGTAGGGTTCGGCCACGGTCTGCCGCAGCAGTGCACGCGGTTTCAGGTTCCAGTCGCCCAGGCCGGGGGTTTCGTAATCGGTGAGCGGCTCGCGGACCAGTGTCTGCTCACTGCGTCCCCAGTAGGTCATGAAGCGGCCGGTGGCGTCGTGGCCCTTGGCATTGGCAAATGCGCTGTCCTTGCCATCGAAGGCCTGCGGCTCCCACAAGGTGCCCATGCCGACCCACTCGGGGTGGTCCAGCAATTGGTCGTGCACCACTGCCGCGGCGCTGTCGCGGCTGATGCCGCCATTGGCGCGTTGCACCAGCAAGGTGGTGGCCAGCGATTGGCCGGTCGTCAACGCCTGGCCAAGCTCGCTGCCGATCTGCTCGGCCTGGTAGCGCGCGGCATTTTGCATCGTGGCCTGCGCAGAGGCGCTCAATGCGCGACTGCTTTGCCAATAGGTGATGGCTGCGGTCAAACCGAAGCACAGCGACGCAATGACTGCCGTACCGAACATCAGGCGGTACGCCAGGCGTCCGCTGAAACGTGAGTGGGTGGAAGGCGAGGTCATGGGCGTAGCCGCGGAAGGAAAAAGGAAAGGGGAGAAGACAACCCCGCCGGAGCGGGGCATGTGCGGTCAGTAGGCGGCCAGCGCAACCCGCGCCGGCGCGCGTGTGCCGGCGTGGCCGAACGTCTTGGAGGTGGCAGCGACGATCCGGAAGCTGGACACCGCCTCATCCAGCTGCTGCGCCTGCTGCTGCATGGCATTGGCCGCTGCGGTGGCTTCTTCCACCAGCGCCGCGTTCTGCTGCGTGCTCTCGTCCATCTGGGTGACGGTGAGGTTGACCTGTTCGATCCCGGCCGACTGTTCCTGCGAGGCGGCAGAAATTTCGCTCATGATGTCGGTGACGCGCTGCACCGAAGAGACGATCTCGGCCATGGTCTTGCCGGCCTGATCCACCAGCAGCGAGCCCTCGGAAACCTTGCCCACCGAATCGTCGATGAGGTGCTTGATCTCTTTGGCCGCGTTGGCCGAGCGCTGGGCCAGCGTGCGTACTTCCGAGGCGACCACCGCAAATCCGCGGCCTTGTTCGCCGGCACGTGCGGCTTCCACCGCGGCATTCAGTGCCAGGATATTGGTCTGGAAGGCGATGCCGTCGATGACGCTGATGATCTCGGCGATCTTCTTGGACGAGGTCTGGATACCGGACATGGTGTCCACCACCTGGCTCACCACCTGGCCGCCCTGCGTGGCCACGCTGGCGGCGCCGATCGCCAACTGGTTGGCCTGGCGTGCGCTTTCGGCATTCTGCTTGACGGTGGAAGTGAGCTCCTCCATCGAGGCGGCGGTTTCTTCCAGATTGGCGGCCTGCTGTTCGGTGCGCTGGGACAGATCGTTGTTGCCTGCGGCGATTTCGCTGGCCGAGCCGGTGATGGAACTGGCGGCCTGCTGGATGCGCCCGACGATGCCGGCCAGTTGGGTGGCCGTGGTGTTGGCGTCGTCGCGCATGCGCGCGAACACGCCATGGTACTGGCCATCCAGGCGCGCAGTGAGGTCGCCTTCGGCCAGGGATGCCAGCAGCTCGGACAGCTTGCCCAGGTTGCGGTCGCTGACCTCCATCATCGCGTTGAGGTCGGTGATCATGCGCGCCGAGTCGTGCTTGAAGCGCGTGGCATCGCCGCGTTGACTGAAGTCGCCGTTAGCCGCGGCCTGGGCCAGGCGTTTGATCTCGGTGTTGATCGCCAGCAGGCTGGCCTTGGCCGCGTCCATCGCTTCGTGCAGCACCGCACGCGTGCCGGGCAGGCGCGCGGCATTGCGCGACAGGTCGCCTTGCGCATACTCGTTGAGGATGCCGATCGCATCGACGATGGCATCCAGGTGCTCGAAGATCATCGTGTTGATGCCGGTGGCCAGTTCGCCGTAGACGCCCGGGAAATTGGTCGGCATGCGGTGGGTGACATCGTCGCCGGCATGCATGTGCACCATCACCTTGGTCTGCGCGGAGAAGCGCTCCAAGGTGTGGACCATCTCGTCGGTGGCCTTGAGCATCTGGCCGATTTCATCGGTGCCGTGTTCGGCTGTACGCACGCTCAGGTCGCCGCGCGCCACGCCCTTGATGGCCGCCAGGGCACGCGACACCGGCTCCAGGATGGAGTTCCCGATCAGCCAGCCCACCAGCAGGTTGATCAGCACCAGGGCGCCACCGGCGAGCGCAACGATGCCGGTGAAAACCAGCGCCTGCGATTGGGTGTCGTCCAGGTACACGCCGGTGCCGATCACCCAGCCCCACGGCTTGTACAGCGCCGCGTACGAGGTTTTTTGCACCGGATCCTTCTGCCCTGGCTTGGCCCAGGTGTAGTCGACATAGCCGCCGCCGGCCTGCGCTGCGGTGACGAATGCTGGAAACACGCGCTTGCCGTCCGGGCTGAGCACATCGCTCAACGGCTTGCCGACCAGGTCCGGGCGGGTGGGGTGCATCAGCATCGTCGGCGTCTGGTCGGTGACGTAGATGTAATCCACACCGCCACGTGCGCGCATGGTCGAAAGGGTATGCAGCGCACTCTTCTTTGCGGTCTCCACGTCGATCTCGCCCTTTTCGGCGCGCTCGGCATAGCCATTGACCACCGCAATCGCCATCTCGATCTGGCTCTTGAGCCCATCGCGGCGCGTATCGGTCAGATCGACGTACTGCATGCGTGCGGCGATCACTGCCAACGCAACGATGCCCAGCGCAACCAGGGCAGTCTGGGCGAAGAACTTGCGCTTGAGCGGTACATTGGCCAGTGTTTTCGCAACCGTGGTCTTCAGCGTCATGGCAGATATCCAGCAAAGGAATGTGACCGGTGTAAGTCGGATAGCGACCTGATTCCGAAAATGTTGAGCCGGACACAACGCAGGTGGCGGCCGATTCGTGGCGGAGTCGACCTGCGAATGGTGTGGCTCTGCTCAGTGCGTTAACGCGCTGGCACGGCGCGTTGCGTGCTCGGCGCGTTGCGTGCTCGGCGCAGTGGCAGCGCGCTGGGCATGACAGCGAACCAGACAGTGCCTGAAAGACATGCTGTCACGCGATCGCCGACGGCGTGGGCACGGTGGCGGTTTGCACTTTCGGCGACCATTGAACGGCTCACAGCTGCCCGGCGAATTCATCAGGCAATGCGGTGACGGCGCTCAGCGTCCTGGCGCAGGCGCTGCGCATGCAGCACCGGGCAGCGCGCACGGTGTGAACGGCACCGGCGGGCGGGCCGGGCGTTTGTGCAGTCGCCGCGCCGATGAACTCAGCCGCACAAGGCGTGATGGTTCAGCGTGAACTGGCGCGTGCTACGCGTGATGTTGCCCGGGCGCTGCGTGGCAAGGTTTGCCTGCAGCGGCTCAGTTGCGCTGCGCAACGTTCACGCTGGCGACCGATTGCTGCAGGCTCTGCAGTTCGGTCCACAAGACGTGGCGGGTATCGCCGCTATGGCCCAGCGACAAGGCTTGTGCGTATTGCAGGTCGCCTTCGTGCAGGGCGCGATTGGCCTGACGGTGCTGTGCCAGGTACTTGCCCAGCTGCTGCTGCACCAGCGCGAATTTGCGTGCCTGTTCGCCCTGCGGCGCGGTGGCCTGGAAGTAGCCGGCATGCCGTGCGATCCGCTGGTGCAGATTGCCCAGACGCTCGTCGTAGGCTTCGATACGCGCCGCATCGTGCCTGGCGGCAAGCTGTGCACGTTGATCGTCGCGCAACTGCGCCAGATCCACCGCCAGCGCCTGCAATGCAGTAACCGGCACATTGTCCAGAAGCACCGAGACCGGCGCTGCCGGGGCGGCGAAGGAGGGCGGCAACGAGACGCCCGCAGCCAGCAGCGCGACGGTGAACACACAGCCCAGCACGGTGCGGGCAGAGCGGTTGGAGTTGGCGGTGTGCATGCGGACGTCCTTCGATCTAGCGCGGGCAATGCGGCCCTCAGTGCTTGTTGTATCGGCCGCACGAGCCTGCGCTTGACCGATTTTCGACCAGCGGCACGCTTGCATGGTCGTCGCAATGACTTCCTTCTCCTGCGGGGAAAGCCGGTGCGCAGCGCCGGATGAAGGCACGCGCACAGCCTCATGCGCCCACCGCAAGCTGTCGACAACGAACGCGACACTGCCTCGGCAGGGTTTCCCCGCCAAAAAAAAGCCCCGACATTGCTGCCGGGGCCTGGGGACCACCTGCCGTCTGATCCGGCGGCCGTGTATCTGCAGTGGGCTCAGAACTCCTGCCAGTTCGACTCGCTGTTGCCGGCCGCGGCAGCCAGCCGGCGTTGCGCTGGGGCGGGGGTGGCGCTGGGTTTTGTAACAGCCGAGCCGGTCACCCGTTTGGCAGCGCTGGCCGACGTGGCGGCGGCCAGGCGCAGCGGCGCAGGGCGCTTGGCCGCAGGTGCCACACCGGCGACCTGCTGCACCTTGAAGATCGATACCGCATCGGACAACTGACCGGCTTGCTCTTCCATTGCACGTGCCGCGGCCGTGGCTTCTTCCACCAGCGCCGCGTTCTGCTGGGTGGTCTCGTCCATCTGCGTCACGGTGAGGTTGACCTGCTCGATCCCGGCCGACTGTTCCTGCGAGGCGGCAGAAATCTCGCCCATGATGTCGGTGACGCGCTGCACGCTGGCGACGATGTCGGCCATGGTCTTGCCGGCCTGGTCCACCAGGACGGAGCCTTCGGCGACCTTGCCCACCGAGTCGTCGATGAGGTGCTTGATCTCCTTGGCTGCGCCGGCCGAGCGCTGGGCGAGCGTGCGCACTTCGCTGGCCACCACCGCGAATCCGCGGCCCTGGTCGCCCGCGCGTGCCGCTTCCACTGCGGCGTTCAACGCCAGGATGTTGGTCTGGAAGGCAATGCCGTCGATGACGGAGATGATATCGGCGATCTTCTTCGACGAGACTTCGATGTCGGCCATGGTGGACACCACCTTGCCGACCACGTCGCCGCCTTGCGACGCCACAGCCGCCGCGCCGATCGCAAGCTGGTTGGCCTGGCGTGCGCCTTCGGCGTTCTGCCTGACGGTGGAGGTGAGCTCCTCCATCGAGGCCGCGGTTTCTTCCAGGTTGGCGGCCTGCTGCTCGGTGCGCTGCGACAGATCGTTGTTGCCGGCGGCGATCTCGCTGGCCGCGGTATTGATCGACACCGTGGCGTGCTGGATGCGCCCGACAATGCTGGAGAGCTGTTCGGTGGTGGCGTTGGCATCGTCGCGCATCTGCGCGAACACGCCGTTGAACTCGCCCTGCATGCGCTGGGTGAGATCACCTGCAGCAATGGCCTGCAGCACCTTCGACAGCGCGCCCAAATTACCGTCGGCGGTGGCCATCAGCCGGTTGAGGCTTTCCACCATTGCCAGGAAATCGTGCTGGAAACGCGCCGTATCGCCGCGTACGCTGAAGTCGCCATCGGCCGCAGCCTGGGCCAGCAGTTTGATCTCGCTGTTCATCGCCGTCAGGTTGGATTTGACGGTGTCCATGGTCTCGCTCAACACGGCTTCTTCGCCCGGCAGGCGGTCCATGTCCTGGCTCAGGTCGCCGATGGCGTAGCGCGACATGATCTGCGCGAGCTTGAGCTTGACCGCGATATGCGCATCTACCAGAGCATTGGTATCGCGCACCATGCTGCCGTATTGCCCGGGAAACGCATCCTGGTCCATGCGGAAGCTGATCTTGCCGCTGTCGTGCTGGCGGGCCATCTCCTGCTGCGCGGCGGCAACGGCCTTGAGCTGCTCCTGCATGCCGCGCATGCTGGTCAACAACTGGCCGGGCTCATCGCCCGGCTGCGGGCCGATCGGGTGATCCAGATCGCCGTGGGCGATCGCATCGGCGACCTGCGTGGCCTGCTTCAGCGGCCGCACCAGGCTGGCCGAGATCAGCCACGCCAACGCGGCGGCCAGGCCGGCCGCGAGCAGGCCGAAGGCGATCAAGGCACGGTTTGCCAGCGCCACGCTGCCCAGGATGGTGGCCGCGCCGGCGGCATTCTGCTGATTCTGCAATTCCACCGCGGCAGCAATCGCCTTGGAGCGGCGCTCCAGCAACGGCTGCGCCTGCCCACTGAGCAGCTGCTTTGCGCCCTCCAGGTGGCCTTCGCGTACCAGGCCCAGCAGCCGGTTGTTGGTGGTGCGGGCAGCGGTGAGGCTGTCTTCGATGGCCTGCCGTGCACGCAGGCCGTCGCTATTGGTCGGCAGCTGTTTCAACGCGGTCCACAGTTGTGCGTAATGTTCGCGATTGGCCTTGAGCTGCGCATCGACAGCGGGCCGCTGCTGCGGGCTCGCCAGCATGAAGTCGCGGATGTAGCGCTCGCCGAGCATGTTGCTCTCGCGCATCTGACTGAGCAGCGCTGCCTTGCGGTTATTGACCTCGACGATGATCGCGACCTGATGTTGGACGGTCTTGAACTGGGACAGCGCCAGGGCGGTGGAGCCGGCAAGCAACGCGATCAGCAACGCGAATGCCACCGCCAGGCGTCGCCCGACGGTCATGGAATGCAGGAATTTCATGGTGTTTCTCTCTGGGGAGGGTGGAAAAGAGATACACCGGTAGCGTTCGCCACCCGGAATTCTGAAGTCGCATGTTGCATTGCAGCATGCTGGCGTTCATGGTGCTCGGTGGGGCCAGCGCGAGGCATGGCCAAGCGATGCATCGCGCAGGCATCCCGGCTGCGAGAATCTGCTGCCGTATTGGATGCAGGGATGCGTGCGCGTGAGCGTTGCTACAACCCGCACGCGCCAAAAAAAAAGCCCCGACATCGCTGCCGGGGCTTGCTCATGCTTGGTCGCCTTATCGCCTGCTCCACGCAGAGGTGGCGCTCAGAACTCCTGCCAACTCGACTCGCCGTTGGCGGCTGCGGCAATCACCGGGCGTGGCGTTGCTGTGGCCGTGGCCGCGACACCGGCCGATGCAGGGGCGCGCTTGGTCGTGGCCGATCTGGCAGCGCCTGGCTTGGCGGCGGCCAGGCGCGGCGGAGCAGGGCGCTTGGCTGCAGTGGCCACGGCAGCGACCTGCTGCACCTTGAAGATCGACACCGCATCGGACAGCTGACCGGCCTGCTCTTCCATCGCACGCGCCGCGGCCGTGGCTTCTTCCACCAGCGCTGCGTTCTGCTGGGTGGCTTCGTCCATCTGCGTCACGGTGAGGTTGACCTGCTCGATCCCGGCCGACTGTTCCTGCGAGGCGGCAGAAATCTCGCCCATGATGTCGGTGACGCGCTGCACGCTGGCGACGATGTCGGCCATGGTCTTGCCGGCCTGGTCCACCAGGACGGAGCCTTCGGCGACCTTGCTCACCGAGTCGTCGATGAGGTGCTTGATCTCCTTTGCCGCGCCGGCCGAACGCTGCGCCAGCGTGCGCACTTCCGAGGCGACCACGGCAAAACCACGGCCCTGCTCGCCGGCACGCGCTGCTTCCACGGCGGCATTCAAGGCCAGGATATTGGTCTGGAAGGCGATGCCGTCGATCACGCTGATGATGTCGGCGATCTTCTTCGAGGACACTTCGATGCCGGACATGGTGGTCACCACCTGCGCCACTACGCTGCCGCCTTGCGAGGCCACCGTGGCCGCACCGATGGCGAGCTGGTTGGCCTGGCGCGCATGCTCGGCGTTCTGGCGCACGGTGGAGGTGAGTTCCTCCATCGAGGCAGCGGTTTCTTCCAGGTTGGCCGCCTGCTGCTCGGTGCGCTGCGACAGATCGTTGTTGCCGGCGGCAATCTCGCTGGCCGCGGTATTGATCGACAAGGTGGCGTGCTGGATGCGCCCAACGATATCGGCAAGTTGCGCGGTGGTGGTATTGGCATCGTCGCGCATCCGGGCGAACACGCCATTGAACTGGCCTTGCATGCGCTCGGTGAGATCGCCCGCGGCAATGGACTGCAACAGCTTCGACAGCGCGCTCAGGTTGGCATCGGCGGTCGCCATCAACTGGTTGAGGCTCTCCACCATCGCCTGGAAATCGTACTGAAAACGTGCGGTGTCGCCGCGCACGCTGAAGTCGCCGTTGGCAGCGGCCTGCGCCAGCAGCTTGATCTCGCCGTTCATCGCCGACAGGTTGGCCTTGACGGTATCCATGGTGGAACTGAGCACGGCCTTCTCGCCGGGCAGGCGGTCCATGTCCTGGCTGAAGTCGCCGATGGCGTAGCACGACATGATCTGCGCGAGTTTCATCTTGACCGCGATATGCGAGCCGACCAGGCTGTTGGTGTCGCGCACCATGGTGCCGTAGTCGCCTGGAAACGCATCGTGTTCCATGCGGTAGCTGATCTGGCCGGCTTCGTGGCGCTTGGCCATTTCCGACTGCGCTGCGAGCACGGCCTGCAATTGCCGCTGCATGCCTTCCATGCTGTGTAGCAGTTGCCCGGCTTCGTCGCGGCTGTCGACGTGGATGGCGTTATCCAGTTTGCCCTGTGCGATGGCACTGGCCACCCGCGTGGCGCGAGCGAGCGGGCCGGCGATGCTGCGGGCGATGAACCAACCGGCAAATGCAGCCAGCAGCACGACCAGCACCATCGCCACGAGCATGACCTGCACCGAGCGTTGATAGGTCGCCTCGGCCTGCGCGATCTCGCTGTCCATGTGGGCGACGTTGAACTTGGTCAGCTCGACCAATTTCGCGAACAGGTCGCGCCGCGCCGGGCGCGATTGCTCATCGGAAACGCGATTGGCAGTGACCAGATCGCCGGCACGCACCGCGGCGCTGAGTGCGGCGTTGGCCTTGTAGTACGCGTCCAGTTTCAGTTTGACCTCGTCGTACAACTCGGTCTCTCTGCCGGCCGTGGTGGTCTTGGCGTAGGCGTCCTGCGCCGTCGCGACGTCGGCGCGCGCCTTGTCCATGCGTTCGAAATAATTCTGCACCGCCTTCGGATCGTCGGCGTGTGCCAGCTGGGCAAGTTCGTAGGTGCGGAATTCGCCGAGCAATGCGCGCATTTCGCTCAGTTGCTGCACGGCCGGTGCCCACACGGTGCCGATCTCGCGCAACAGATGTGCGCTGGACTGCATGCGCACGAGCGCAAACCCGCCCAGGCTCAAGGTGATCAACGCGGTAAAGGAAAACGCCACGGCCAACTTGCGGGCAACGGCAAGATTGCGGAACCAGTTCATAGCGGTCTTCTCGTATTGCAGAGAACGACTGGCCTCGTGGGCGCCCGTCAGTGGTTGGGCGAATGACGATGGCAGCGTCGAAAGATCCGGACAAAGGGCCAGAATCTCCGCCGGTCGTGTCGGGCCGGACGGGTGTTGCTAATGCCGGCAGTCCCCATACTGCCGGCGATCGCTCCAGCACCCATCGTGCATCGATGGCGTGGTGGAGCCTTGCGCCGCGGCATCCACGCCGCGGCGAGTGCATTACGCGGCTTGCGGTACCTTGAGCGAGCGCACCAGTCCACCGATGTCCACGATCAGCGAGACCCGCCCATCGCCGAGGATGGTGGCGCCGGAAACGCCCGGGATGCGGCGGTAATTGTTCTCGATGTTCTTGACCACCACCTGCTGCTGGCCGAGCAACTCGTCCACTTCCAGCGCGATCTTCTGGCCGTCGCCTTCGACCACCACCACCAGCGATTCCTTGGAGGACTGTTGCCCGCCGAAGCCGTAGTAATTGGTGAGCGAGAGGATCGGCAGATATTCGCCACGCACCCGCAATACCCGACCGTCGCCGGCCATCGCGCGGACGTCTTCCGGTGCCGGCTGCAGGGCTTCAAGCACGTAGGACAGCGGCAGGATCAGGGTTTCGCCGGCGACCGAAACGGTCATGCCGTCCAGAATGGCCAGGGTCAGCGGCAGGCGGATCAACACGCGGGTACCGCTGCCGGCGTTGCTTTCCAGCTGCACTTCGCCACCCAGGCCCTGGATGTTGCGGCGGACCACGTCCATGCCCACGCCACGACCGGACAGGTCGGTCACCGCATCGGCGGTGGAGAAGCCCGGTGCGAAGATCAAGTCCCACACCTGCGCATCGGTCGGGTTGTCCGGCACGGCGATGCCGCGTTCGGCCGCTTTTTCCAGGATCTTGGCGCGATTGAGACCGCGGCCGTCGTCGCTGACTTCGATCACGATGTGGCCACCCTGGTGCGATGCCGCCAGGGTAATCGTGCCGGTTTCGTCCTTGCCGGAGGCGCGGCGCGCATCGGGCATTTCCAGGCCGTGGTCGATCGAGTTGCGCACCAGGTGCACCAACGGATCGGCGATCTTTTCGATCAGGCCCTTGTCCAGCTCGGTGCTTTCGCCAATGGTGCGCAGGCGCACTTGCTTGCCGAGGCGGCTGGAGAGGTCGCGTACCAGGCGCGGGAAGCGGCGGAACACCGCATCCACCGGCAGCATGCGCACGCCGATGACCGCTTCCTGCAGATCGCGGGTATTGCGCTCGAGCAGATCCAGGCCGGCGAACAGCTGTTCGGCATGCGCCGGGTCCAGGCCGGTGGAGACCTGCTTGAGCATGGCCTGGGTGATCACCAGTTCGCCGACCAGATTGATCAATGCATCGACCTTGTCGACGCTGACGCGGATCGAGCTTTCGGCTTCGGCAGCGGCGGCCTTGGCCGGTGTCGCCGCGGCGGCAGCAGGTTCGGCAGCGGCGCCCGGTGCAGCGGCAACGGCTGCAACCGGTGCGGCCGCCGGAGCGTCCACGGCCAGGCTCGGCGGCGGGCCGGGCACGGCCATCGGGCGGATGTCCAGTTCGCAGTCGTCCACCACCCAGGCAAAGGTGTCTTCGATCTTGCTGCGCGGAATCTTGCCGATCAGGCCCAGGTCCCACGCCAGATACGCTTCCAGCGGATCGATGTTTTCAAAACCCGGCATGCGCTCCAGACGCGCGGCGATCTGCAGCGGGCCCAGGTGTTCGAGCTCGCGGATGATGCGCAGCGGGTCGTTGCCGCTCATGAACAGCGACGGCGCCGGCGTGAAACCGATGTGCCAGGCTTCGGGTTCTTCTTCCTTGGGCTTGGCGACCGCCGCGGCGGCCGGCGCTTCGCCAGCGAGCACGGCATTCAACCGGGTGTGCACGGCCTTGACCGCAGCCGGATCGGCCGGGGTGCCGTGTTCGGCTTCGCGCAACAGGGCGCGCAGCACATCGACCGAGCCAAGCATGGCATCGACCGCATTGGGTTCGAGCTGGCGCTTGTTGGAGCGCAGCTCGTCCAGCAGCGTCTCCAGCACGTGGGTCAGCCCTGCGACGGCGTCGAAACCGAAGGTGGCAGCGCCGCCCTTGATCGAGTGCGCGGCGCGAAACACCGAGTTGATGATTTCCGGGTCGCGGTTGCCTTCTTCAAGCGACAGCAGCCCGGCCTCCATCGCGTCGAGCCCTTCACGGCTTTCCTCGAAAAAGGTGGCGTGGAAACGTTGCAGGTCCATGCTCATGGGCGTGAAATCCGAAGCTGAAGCGAGGAGGGTTTAACCGAGAACTTTCTGCACGGTGGCGATCAGCTGTTCTGGGTTGAACGGCTTGACCAGCCAACCGGTGGCGCCGGCTGCCTTGCCTTCGGATTTCTTGTCGGCCGCCGACTCGGTGGTGAGCATGAGCATCGGGGTGAACTTGTAGTCCGGCAGCTGGCGCAGCTCGCGGATCAGCGAGATGCCGTCCATGTTGGGCATGTTCACGTCGGTGACCACCGCATTGAAGCGCTGGCCCTTCGCGCGGCCCAGCGCAACGGCGCCGTCTTCGGCTTCTTCGACGGCAAAGCCGGCAGAGGTGAGGGCGAAAGAGACCATCTGGCGCATCGACGCCGAATCGTCCACCACCAAGATACGTGCGCTCATGCGGCGTTCTCCACAGATTTCAGGTTGTCATTGGATGCGGGGAGTCCGAGCGCGTCGGTGACGCCGAGCAGACGCGCTGCATCCCTAAAAGTGTCGTTGCAGCCATCGAATTCGGTGTGCAGGCCGGCCTGGCGGCGGCTCTGCACAAAGGCGCAGAGCAACTGCACGCTGGCGGTGTGGATGCGTCGGACTTCACCGGCATCAAGCACCAGGTCGCCGTCCTGGGTGAGGAATCCGGCAAGCTTTTGCTTGAGGTCGGCGCTGGTCTCGATGCCGAGATCCTCACCCAATGTCACTGTGCTCATTGTTGCTCCGAACGGATGGTTCTATGCGTACTAACGGCGGGGGGCGGAAAAGCTTTAACGGTGAATCGTTGTGCGTGCAGGTGCGAGCAAGCTAGGCGCGCATCAATGCAGCAGATGGGTGGCATCGAGCAGGATCATCGGCTGATGGCCCAGACGTGCGACACCGCGGAACAGGTTGTTGTAGATGCGGCACAGCCGGGCGTTGTCCGGCGGCTCGATCTGCTGATCGGTGAGGCTGGTGACGTCTTCCACGGCCGACACGCGCAGGCCCATGGTTTCGCCGTTTTCTTCCAGCACCACCACGCGGGTCTGCAGGTCCATGTCCACCGGCGAAGAGCCCAGGTGGATGCCCAGATCGATCACCGGGACCACCTGGCCCCGCAGGTTCATGATGCCCAGCATGGCGCTGGGCGTGCCGCGCAGCGGCAGCAGCGGCACCGGCAGCACCACTTCCTGCACCTTGAGCAATTCCAGTGCATAGGTCTGCTCGCCGCAGCGCAGACGCAGCCAGCGGGTGCTGCGTTCGCTGGCGCGGCGTTCGGCGTGAATCTTGTCGGCCTGGCCGGGCGCCAGCAGTGCCTGCAGCCCGGTCGGTGCCGGCGCGCGTGCCGGCGCCGGTGCCGCACGGGGGGCCGGGGCGGGCGCCGGTGCCGGGGCGGGTGCAGGCACCGCGACCGGTGCGGCCTCCAGCCCGAAGGCCGGGTCGGCATCCATTTCTGCCAGCAGATCGGCGGTGATCAGGTCCACTGCAGTGGGCGCGGTTCCGAACGCCGGATCGGCATCCATTTCGGCCAGGAAGTCGGCGGCGATGTCGGCGGCGCTGGGCGCGGCGTTGACCGGCGGGGCGAAGGCCGGGTCGGCGTCCATTTCGGCCAGGAAGTCGGCGGCAATGTCGGCGGCGCTGGGCGCGGCGTTGACCGGCGGGGCGAAGGCCGGGTCGGCGTCCATTTCGGCCAGGAAGTCGGCGGCGATGTCGGCAGCGCTGGGCGCGGCCTTGACCGGCGGTGCGAAGGCCGGGTCGGCATCCATTTCGGCCAGGAAGTCGGCGGCGATGTCGGCGGCGCTGGGCGTGGCCTTGACCGGCGGTGCGAAGGCCGGGTCGGCATCCATTTCGGCCAGGAAATCGGCGGCGATCGCATCGGCGCTGCGCGCTGCGGCAATCGCGTTGGAGGTGGCAGCTTCGGAGACGGTAGCGGCTTCGGGAAGTGCGGCCGTCTCGACCGGCGGCTCGGCCAGCGCAAGATCTGCATGCGCAAGTGCCGGCGTTTCGACCGTGGCTGCGGTGGCCGCAGGTGGGGCAACGCTCTCCACGCCCGCATCGTGCAGCAGGCCTTCCAGATAATCGTCCAATTCACCGTTGGCGGTGGGGTTGCTCATGCGGCTTGCTCCATACGCATCGCGTCATCGGCCAGCACCCATTCCAGCGCGCGGCGATACGCGGACAGGCCGCGGCCCTGATAGTCGCCGCCAACGGCGGGCACGGTCAGGGCGGCGGCGTTGCAGATTCGGGTGTCCACCGGCACCGCGTCTTCCCAGACGACCGGGCCGTAGGTGGCCTGCATTTCCTTCAGCGTTTCGGTGCCGGCGCGGGTGCGGCGGTCGAACAGCGTAGGCAGGATCGACACCGGCAGCTCGCGCCGGCGCGAGCGCTGCACCATGTCGGCGGTGCGCACCATGCTGGCCAGGCCATGCAGGGCAAGCGGCTCGGCCTGGGTCGGCACCACCACGCGGTCGCAGGCGGCCAGTGCGTTGATCATCAGCAGGCCCAGGGTTGGCGGGCAGTCCAGCAGGATGTAGTCGTGCTGGCCGGCATGCCGGGTCATGGCGTTCTGCAGCGCCAGGCCCAGGCCGGGCTGGTTGGCGCTGCGGCGTTCCAGCGTGGCCAATGCGGCTTGCGCGCACACATACGACAGGCCCGGAATGCTGCTTTCATGCGCCAGGCTGGCCAGGTCGCTTGGCGGAGTGCCGAACAGGTCCAGCACCCCGCGCGGCGGCGGGTCGATCGCCACGCCGAAGGCGCGGGTGAGCGAGGAGTGCGGATCGAGGTCGATCAACAAGACGCGGTGGCCGAGCGCGGCCAGGCCGCGACCCAATGCCAGCGTCGTGGTGGTCTTGCCGACGCCGCCCTTTTGGTTGGCGATTGCCCAGATACGCATGTCACTGCACTCCTTGAATTACGGCGGGGACGGAACTTGTGCCGCTTTCGGTGGTGACGGCCGTTTGGCCGCCGTCAGACTTGGGAAGCTTGGGCGCCCCGGCGGCGGTCGCATTTAATTGCGATGGCGGATCGGGTGCGAGTGAGCCAGCCGAGTCAGCGAGGATGATCAACACCACACGCCGGTTCGCATTCCGTCCCGCCTCAGTGCTGTTATCGGCACGTGCGCGGAATTCTCCATAGCCCACCATCGCCAATCGTTGCGGGGCGATGCCGTCGTCGGCGAACAGGTGCACCACGCTGGCCGCACGCGCCGCCGACAGCTCCCAGTTGGAGGGGAACTGCGCCGTGGCGATGGGCTGGTTATCGGTATAGCCCTCCACGCGCACGCCATTGGGCGCATCGCGCAGCACCGAGGCCAGCGTGGACAACGTCCCGCGGGCGCCGCCGGCCAGGGTGGCCGAGCCGGTGCCGAACAGGATGTCGCTGTTGATCTCCACCTCGATCCACAGATCGTTGCGGCGGATGGTGATCAGTTGCTTGTCGATCAGCGGGGCCAGCGTCTTGCTCAGCTGTTGCTCCACTGCATCCATCTGCCGCTGTGCGCGCGCCAGTTGCGCCTGGTTGCGCAGCGACACCGGCATGCGCATCTGCGCGGCCATCGACGGCAGCAGGGTGGGGTCGGTCGGGCCATTGGAGGCCGCCATCGGCGCGCCGGCCTTTATCACGGATGGGCGGTCGTAATCGGCGCCCAGGGTCTGGGTCTTGCCCAGCTGCACCGGGCTGGCCTTGTTCGACGAGCCACCGAAGGCGCTGGTCAGCGCTTGCGCCATGACCTTGTATTTGCCTTCGTTGAGCGAAGAGATGGCGTACATCACCACGAAGAACGCCAGCAGCAGCGTCATCAGATCGGCATACGGAATCGCCCACGCTTCGTGGTTGCCATGTTCTTCGTGGTGTTTGCGACGACGGGCCATAACGCGCTAATGCAAGTAGCCTGCCAATTTCGACTCGATGTTGCGCGGGTTCTCGCCCTGGGCGATGGCGATCAGGCCTTCGATCGCCATTTCGCGCTCATTGGTGCTGCAATGGATCACGCTCTTGAGCTTGGCGGCGACCGGCAGGAACAGCAGGTTGGCCGAGGCGATGCCGTAGATGGTGGCGGTGAAGGCTGCGGCGATGCCATGCCCGAGCATGGCCGGGTCGGCCAGGTTCTTCATCACCGCCATCAGGCCCAGTACCGCGCCGATGATGCCCAGGGTGGGCGCATAGATGCCCATGCCCTCGAATACCTTGGCCGCGGCAAGATCCTGACGCTCCTGGTTGTCCACTTCGATTTCCAGCATGTGGCGCATGGATTCGGGCTCCACGCCATCGACCAGCATCTGCAGGCCTTTGCGCAGAAAGGCATCGTCCTGACGCGGCAACTGGTCTTCCAGGCCCAGCAGGCCCTGGCGACGGGCGATATTGCTCCACTCGACGATACGCGCCACCAACTGCGGGCGATCGCTGGCCGGCGGCTGGATCACCCAGCGCAGGATCTTGAACGCGCGCCGGAAAACCGCCGGCGAGGTATGCAGCAGGATCGCCGCCACCGTGCCGACGATGACGATCACGAAGGCAGCCGGCGACCACAGCGACGAAATGCCGGCACCTTTCAACACGCTGCCGCCCACGATCGCCACGATCGCCAGCACCAGTCCGATTACGCTGAGTCTGTCCATGCATGCGGTATCGGCCCAGGCCCGGCGGACTTGATAGATGCGCCCGGTTGGCGCGCCAGAAAGTTGTCGTTCCGGGGGATGGGTCTGCGAATTGCCGACGTCGTTGCGGGCAATCGCGCGGGCGGGGACCGGTTCCCCGGTCGTAGAAGGTCTCGGTGAACTCAGTGGTGCCTCAGGTCAGCCCATGCGTTACCGAGGCGGACACAGGAAGACACGACCGACGCGGCACTAAAGCCCCTCTCCCGCCGGGAGAGGGGTTGGGGTGAGGGTACGTCCATGCGCAGCTTCTGGTCCCCGGCTTAGGTGAGGGCGCGAGCGCGGCCGGGAACCGTCTCTTCGACTCTGCAACATTCTTGATAACTCGCCATCACCGCACGTCCCTGTAATGGCGATAGCCGGCAAGCGACGTGCTGTGGCCATGGGCAAGAGGTGCCGACACGCAGTTCGACCCTGCTTCTCGCTGAGCTCGGTGGGTGATGGAACGCGCGCAGGCGCCACGGTAAACCGCTTGCGCCTGGTTGCAGGCGAGGGCGCTTTGCGGGCCGTGATCCAGCGGTTGCTGCAGCAGGCAAGCTGTAGCGTGTCGCGTGCAAGCGTGGCGCTTGCAACGCCGCCGGCCTGCTGCGCGGCAGAATGCGTTGGCGCATGGGCTGTGCTACTTAGGTTTGCACGGCATTAGAACGATCTAATCGCATCCGCGCAGAAAAGGGGAGAGGACCAGTAAAACCGGGCGCCGCAACGGTGCTGGATGTTTTTGCGTTACTTCGCGCGGCGTTGTTGTCCGGTCGTTGGATCGATACAAAGCCGCCGAGGCCGATCACCATTGGGAGAGCACGACCGAAATGAACTGCACGCCATTCGCACGCAACCGCAGCACGCTGTACGCCGGTATCGCCATCGCCTTGTTCGCGAGCGCCGCCTCCACCACTGTCTCCGCCCAGCAGGCCGACGGCACGCCGGCGCCCACGGGCCAGGCCGCGATGCAGGCCACGGACCTGGACGCAGTGACGGTGACCGGCTACCGCTACGCGATCGAAAAAAGTCTGGAGCAAAAGCGCAACGCCAACGCCGTGGTCGATGTCATCACCGCCGAGGACGTGGGCAAGTTCCCCGACAAGAACGTGGCCGATGCGCTGCAGCGCGTGCCCGGCGTGGTCATCAGCCGCGACGGTGGCGAGGGCAAGAACGTCAGCGTGCGCGGTTTGTCCTCGGAGCTGGTGCTGACCGAATTGAACGGCAACTACATCGCCACCGCCGAATCCAACGGCGACCCGACGCGCTCGTTCAACTACACGCTGCTGCCGTCGAACCTGCTGGGCAGCGCGGAGCTGTACAAGACGCCGGAAGCGCGCATCGACGAAGGCGGCATCGGCGGCACGGTGATCCTGCAGACGCGGCGCCCGCTGGAACTGGAGCCACATTCCGGCTTCGTCTCCGCCGAGGGCACCTGGTCCGATACAAGCAAAAAGACCGACGGCCAGTTCTCCGGTTCGTACTCCTGGCATGACAAGGACAACCGCTTCGGTGTCTTCGTTGGCTACACGCAGCAAAAGCGCACCGCACGCACGCTCGATGCCAGTACCGAGAGCTGGCAGTGGTACGGCCGCGACGAAGGCGGCCCGGCGGTCGACGTCAACGGCAATCCGTCGGACTTCAACGCCAACTGGTGGGGCGGCACCGGTTTCTGGAACCAGGACGGCAATTACTCCACCGGTTTCATGATGCCGACGGCGGTCAGCCTGGACGCCAAGCGCGAGGAGCGCGAGCGCAAGGGCGGGCAACTGACCCTGCAGTTCAAGCCCACCGACGACCTGACCCTGACCGCGAACTACTTCCGCTTTGACCTGTCGCAGAATTCGCAGACCAATACCATCAAGATTCCCGAGTGGAACATTGCCCGCTATTACGGCGACGGCAACTGGCGCGGCGGCCGCCTGCTCGACGGGCTGCAGTTCGATCCCAGCGGCACCATTGTCACTGGCGCCGCCTACAGCCTGCGGCCGGGCAAGACCTACTATTGCAGCGAGGCGCAGGCCGCGGCGGCCGGCCTACCGCCGGGCGGCTGGGGCTCGGACGACTGCACCGTGCCGACGCCGCAGATCACCGGCAGCTACAACATCGAAAAATCGCAGTCGCAGACAGTGGACCTGGGCGGCGAATGGCGTGGCGAGCAGGTGGACGTAGCGTTCAAGGCCGGCCGCACCTGGGCCAAGGGCGGGCCGGAGCTGCAGTTTTCCCTGCCGATCAAGCCGCGCCTGCAGAACGCCGACGGCAGCTGGACCAATGGCAATTTCGCCAGCGCCTGGGACCTGACCGGCACCCCAAGCATGACCTTCTCGCCGGAGCTGATGCAAAACCTGCGCGACGGCATCCTGCAGGTCGACCTGGGCTCGACCGGCTCGTCCTGGACCCGCAACACCAACCAGCAGCAGTACGCGCAGATCGATACCACCTGGCATTTCGATGGCGAGGTCTTCGACTCGCTGCAGTTCGGCATCAAACGGCGCGACGGCGGCATCCACCGCAATACCGGCAACAACTACTGGGTGTGCCCGGGCACCGACCCGGGCGACTACGACAACCGCTACTGGAACGGGCGCTGCAATGCCATCGCCACGCAGTTCTCGCCGGGCCTGCTGTTCGCGCAGGACAACCTGGCCGGTGGATTCAACGCCAGCGCGTTCCCGTCGATCAACTTCCCCGGCTACATCGGCTATTTGAACCAGACCTACGGCGCGATGCAGACCCGCAGCGAAGACAACTTCGTCTACAACGTCGACGAGGAGATCTATTCCACCTACCTGCAACTCAACTTCCACACCGAGCGGCTGCGTGGCAACGTCGGCGTGCGGGTGGCGCGCACCGGCCAGCGTGCCGATTCCACCGACAAGGTGACCGCCTACAACGACTACTTCTTCGATGGCGCCGATGGCAATCCGCTGGCCTGCCAGCAGGGCGCCGCCATGCCCGGCGGCGCCCCGGCCGACACCTATTGCGGCACCGAAGGCTACTGGCGTTTGTCCGACAGCGTGCAACGCACCGAGTCGTTCGTGGTCAGCGGGCTGGACCGCAACTACACCGACGTGCTGCCGAGTTTCAACCTGGCCTACGACCTGACCGAGAACCTGCTGCTGCGCGCGGCAGCGTCGAAGGTGATCGCACGCCCCAGCTACAACGACATCGCCGCGCCTGGCAGCCTGGAGTTCTACAGCCCCGAGTACGTGGCCGACCGGCGCCTGACCGGCGGTGCCAGCGAGCAGGGCTGGTACGGCTCGGGCAGCAACAAGAACCTGGAGCCGTACAAGGCCAACCAGTTCGACCTGGGGCTGGAATGGTATTTCCACCCGGGCTCGGTGGCGGGCGTGGGACTGTTCCGCAAGAACGTGGAGAACTTCGCGGTCGACGTGATCAGCGACGTGAACATGATGGTCGACGGGCAACCGGTCACCGTGCAGAACTACAGCACCCAGGCCGGTGGCCAGGACGCGGTCTCGCAGGGTGTGGAGCTCTACGCGCAGCACACGCTGCCATTCGGTCTTGGTGTGCAGTTCAACTACACCTACAACGATGCCAGCAAGGCGGCGGTGCGGCTGGAGGACGGCACCGAGGCCGGCGAGACCGCCATGCCGGGCAGCGCCAGAAACCAGACCAACCTCACCGTGTTCTACGAGACCGACAGCCTGCTGCTGCGCGCCTCGTACAACCGTCGCGGTGAGCTGGTGCAAGGCCTGGTCAACGGGTTGAACGTCTTTGAGGAGCCGTACTACCAGATCGATCTGAACGCCGCGTACAACATCACCCCGGCGCTCAGCCTCACCGCCTCGGTGCTGAACCTGACCAAGCAGGAGTCCCGCTCGCACCTGGGCGAGGACACCCGCGCCCGTTTCTACACCGGCGGATACGCAGGCCGGCTGGCGTACCTGGGGCTGACCTATAAGTTCTAGTTCCCAGCGTGTCGCGCCCATGCCTGCCGCGTGGCGGTGTGGGCGCGATGGTAAAGAAGTGAATCTGGAGCCGTTATTTGAAGTCGACTTGTCAGGGGTAGATCAATGGATGTTGATGTCGAGTTTTACCGCGAGAACGTGGTTTACCGCAGTTGGGCCGACCACAACCTGAATTTCGCTATCATGGGGCCAGCCAATGGGTTCGCTGGATTTCGGAAGCCCCAACGCGCTGCTGCGTTTGCTGTTTTTTCCCATCTCGATTCCGATCCCGGAGTGCCAGGGACCGTTGTTATGCCTACCGGCACGGGAAAAACGGACACGATCTTCGCAATCATCATAGCGGGTCGGTTCCGACGCACACTGCTGATCGTGCCATCTGATGCGCTTCGCACCCAGATAGGCGATCGATTAACCAGCTTGCAACGCCTACGGACCATCAATGCGATTTCCGACGACATTCTTTCACCGATAGTCCATCGCATTGATGGTCGCGGTGCTGCAGTCGACGTGCAAGCCATCGAAGCCTCCAACGTCACCATCGCGACGCCTGCCGCGTTGGCCCAACTGGGTGACAACGAACTGGAAGCCTTTGCAGCGCACTTCAGTCACCTCATCTTTGACGAGGCTCACCATGTTGCCGCCGTGACGTGGGGACGCATTCGAAATGCTTTCGGCTCCAAACCGGCAATCTACTTCACTGCGACGCCGTTCCGCCTCGACCAGCAACGGTTGGAAGGCAAGATCATCTTCAACTATAGCCTGAGCCAAGCGCAGCGAGACAACTACTTCCAGAAGATTGATTTCTTCCCTGTTCGTGAATATGTAACCAGCGAGATTGATCGGACCATCGCAGCCAAAGCCGTTGAGCTGCTAACCAATGACCTGGAAGCGGGTTTCGATCACATTCTCATGGCGCGATGCGCCAAGATATCCAAGGCTAACCGGATAATTGAGCTGTACAGTGAATTGGGACCGGAATTTGAGCCAGTTGTCATCCACAGTAAGAGCAATCGAACGAAGGAGCGGGATCTAGAGCGCATACGAACCCGGCAAAGTCGTATCGTGGTCTGCGTCGACATGTTCGGCGAGGGTTTTGACTTGCCTGAGCTAAAGATCGCCGCAATCCACGATCAGCATCAAAGCCCAGCGGTCACACTGCAATTTATTGGTCGCCTGACCCGAACGGACACGCGACTGGGAACCGCAAAGTTCGTCGCCAACATCGCTAACCAGCGTGCGGATAGCCCCATGAAGCGTCTCTTTGAAGAGAACGCGGACTGGAGTTTGATCATTCGTGAAGTCAGCACTGAGCGTATCGGACGAGAGCTGCAGCGCCAGGAATTTGAATCAAGGTTCGAAGGCGATTCTGAGGGAGCGAAGATCGCGGCTCTCAATCCAGCACCTAACATCAGCTGCCTCGCCTACCGCCTGACGAAATCGAACTGGCGTCCCCGTGCCGTAAAAAGCCTAGGCTCGCCGAGCGAGACGCTTCAGTTGCACTCAGTGAGCGACGACGAATCGATTGTAATGGCTGTTTCCCATGAGACCGCTCCGGTTGCCTGGGCGAGAAGCGAGTCTATCTATGGCTCGACTTGGCACCTATATCTCGCCTACTACCGGCAAAGCGATTCAACCCTTTTCATCTCATGCACCGGGGACGAGCGGCAGACCTCTCGTTTTCAGGCTCTTGTTGCACCGTCGGCACGTCGCATCAACGGCGACGACGTCTTTCGCATCATGTATGGGATTAACCGACTGAAGCTACAGAACGTTGGCCTTAGCAGATCTGGTCGTGACGTACGGTTTACCATGCACGTTGGGCAAGACGTCAACCGGGTCATGGACGACCTTGAGAGTGGCCGGTCTATCAAGTCCAACATTTTTGGCGTTGGACACGCAGACGGGGAGAGCACTACCGCAGGATGTTCGGCCAAGGGCAAGCTCTGGAAGATGGATTCCGGCGCCGTTGACGATTGGGTGCGTTGGTGCGACGTCGTCGCCTCGAAGATCAACAACTCCGCAATCGATACAGCCGCCATCCTTCGAAACGTCATGCGAGCTGAGAAGCTAAGCGGCCGTTGGCCGGACGGAATCTTCTTCGCCGACTGGCCGGATGCGCTAGGTGTCGAAACCGAAGGGCGCTGCGCGATCACCGTCAATGGGGAATCCTACCCATTGCTCAACACCAAACTGGGACAGCCGGTCAAGGAGAGTGATGACACCCTAGCCATTGCATTGTCGGCCATTTCGCCCAACGGCGACGAGCGGGCTCTGACAACCATTCGGATACACCTTCAGAGTGATGGCTACCGATACTCGAGTGATCGCGCCACTCTGCTTATCGGCAGTAAAGAACACGATCTCAATGACTACCTGGATCGCGAGCGCATGCGATTACTACAGGCCGACGGGTCCATCCTCATTGGCGACTATCGCTATTTCACCCACGCCACGCTTAATGTCCCGCTGCCGGCCACTCTTCTATCGACTTGGAACTGGGGAAGCACCAACATCCATAGGGAGTCGATGGCTCATCCCGCGGACTTCGATTCGGTCCAAGGCTTCACACTTCAAAAGATTGTCGATAGCTACGACATCATCTTCAACGATGACGGCGCCGGTGAGATTGCCGACCTTGTCGCGATCCGGGAAGCACCCGATCACATCGCGGTGGATCTCTACCACTGCAAATACTGCGGTAGCGGTCAACGACCGGGAGCGCGTGTGGACGACGCGTATGTGGTGGCTGGGCAGGCAAGCAGGTCTGCGAAATGGCTTCATAAGGGCCCCGCGCTCTTCCAGCGCCTGCTAGATCGTTACAGCGCGGGCGAAGTCAGTGGTACCCAACGACTACTGAAGGGCACGCCGCCGCAGATCGACGTCTTGAGGCTCAAAGCGCGGGATATTGAAATGCGGATGGGGTTCTTCATTGTGCAGCCTGCTTTTTCTGCCGCTAGTGTTACCGACAGTGTAATGACTGTGCTTGGTACTAGTTACATGTATCTGCGTGATATTGCGAACGTCGACCTGCGCGTGATCGCTAGCCCTTGAGGCCGAGAAATAACTGTTCCAAGAAATAACTGTTCCAGGTGTACTTCCACGCAGCATGGCCGTCGCCAAACCATTAGCGCCCATGCCTGCCACGCGTCTGGACCGTAACGGGGGGAGGTGCACTTATCAGGCGACGGCGTTCGGCTTGCGTGGCCCTTATGGAACTGCGCCAGCGGCGCACACAGCCGCGCGAGACTCGCCAGCGTGTATTGACACGCCAGACCGTGTACTTGCAATCTAGTCCCAAGGAGCGTCGAAACTCCTCTAGTAGCGGTACCCACCTCCGTCAAACCGGTGGGTTTTTTGTGCCTGCATCCTGCAGGTGCAAGCCGACGCAATGCCTGTGTCGGGAGGGCGGCTAATACAACACCCGCAAGGGGAATACGCCCGCCGGCTACTAGCGGTTTCGAACCTCCCGACATCCCGTCGCCGTTGGCGGCGGTTCTTGGGTTGTTCCAGGAGGGCATTGCCATGTCTACCGCACCATCCATGCCGGCATCTGTGCCGGTTGATCTGTTGCCAGCTTTCGCCCACAGCTTGCTGAGCGAGGTAGGCGAAGTGCTGCGCCGACTGGCCGCACGCGCGGCCGTTGAGCAGGCCAGCGACGATCTTGCGCAGCAGTTGCTCAACCAGCCCGGCGTGTTGTCGCAGGCCTTGCATCGCCTTTCTGCACGCATCGACGTGGCGTTGCAGCAGTGCGTCGCTGCACCTAGTAGCGCTACCCGCAGCCAATCGGAGGCGCCATGACACGCCACCGCTCACCCACCACATCTGCCAGCGCACGGCCCACCCGCACGCGTACGCGCCCCACGCCGACCAAACGGGTGCAGTGGGTCGTTGTGGAGCCCGACCGCACCAAGCTGCCACCGATGCTGCCGCCCGACCCGGACGCCTCCCCGCAAGGCCCCGGCACGCTGCGCGCACCCCGCCGCGCCCGCCGCCCGCGCCAATGCACGGTCAGCTACACCCATTACCCCGGCGCCCACGACCACGCCGGCGACCAGCACGTGCCCCACGTCCGCCTCAGCGGCCTATGGCTGGAACAACTGGGCTTTGCCATCGGCACCAAGCTGCGCATCACCGCCAGCGAAGGGCAGCTGCTGATGGAGGTGTTGCCGCCGGTGGAGATGCCGGCCAAGCCACGCAGCGTGCGGCGATGATGGTGCGGCTGCCAGAGACCTTGCGATTGACCTGAGTGCCGGAGGCCACTAGCGTCGCAGCCATACCAGCGCACAACGGACGCTTCATGCTCGCGCGCCCCCTCTACGCCTTGCTCGCCGCCTTCGCCCTGGGCGCATGCGCCCACACGGCGGCCACGCCAGCCCCGGCAACCGTCACCGAGACATCTCCCATGCGTTCCTCATCTGATTCCGCACTCACTCCCGCTGGCAGCGAGCCTAGCGGGCCGATACGAACGGGAGAAGATGCACTCACGCGCATGCTTGCGTTGATTCAAGCTATTGACGGACTGGACGATCTGACACCTGACTATCTGCAGTCCAAAATGGGGGTCCCGGTGACGCGTGCGGCAGCTGATCCCAAGCGTTATGGCGGCAGTGCTCCGCTTACCGGTGAGTGGGGTTACAGCTTTGGCATGGACCAGACGCCTACTGCAGGGCGCTGGTTCGAGTTCACTTTTATTCCAGCGCAAGCGGGTGCTTCCCCATCCATGACGGAGATCTGCGGGATCGATTTCGATGCATTTACCAAGAAACTGGAAAACATCGGGTTTGTACGTCAACGCAACATGGTGGAAGACGGGCGATGGATGAGTGATTTCTTCAGCCGCCCAGGCATGCGCGTGGAGGTGTTTCCACGAGGTGAGGCTGATGCAACGCAGGAGCGGGTGGAGCACCACTGCGTTGAATGGATCTACATTCGTTAATCCAAGGGACGGTCATACCATTGAGTCCACAGGCGCAAGCGATTGTTGACGACTTCGGGCGCCAGCTAGGCGTTTATCTTCGCGCCATGCAGCAGGTTGGATTGATTGGCTTCGAGGAATCGTCATTCGAGACGATAGTGGATGCCGTGCATCAATACGGCATGCGTACCATTACGGCTTAAATAGGAAGTCAGCCATGAACTGTGACATCCCGCTGCACTTGGCCAATGGGAAAACATACTTAAGTATTTTTGGCCCATTCGTGTTCGCTCTGGCTTTCGTTGCGTTTCTGTACTTTGCTGGCAAAACCCCGACATCGCTGAAGAAGGGGGCTCTTGTGATCGTTGTCTTGGCCAATGTAGCGATAGCCGGTTTCTTGGTCTGGCAAGCTAGGAGCGCACGCGTGAGCATCAGTGGGAATGCCCTCATGCTGCGGGCCGGGACGGATAGTGTCGTTGTGCCATTGGGCGCCTTGCGTTGGGACGAAGCAGCAGACGCTAGCGCTATGCGCTTTCCCTTCCGTAAGGCGGGGACCGGCCTTCCCGGGATGCACGTCGGTTGGTTCCGTCGAGAGGGAGGCGGCGATGCCTTCCTGCTGCGCTCTTCGGAGCCCGCTACGCTTATCCCAACCACTAAGCAATTCGCTGTGGTCATTCCTGCCACCGCTTACGAACAAGCGCGCAAATGCGTTTATAAATAACGGTTCCAGGTGCACTTCTTTCGTCATCCGCACCTAAAGGGAACTGTGCGTCCATCGCCGGTGTGCGCAAGGGCCGCGGGGCCGGCTACGGCGTTCTACGAAACCTTCTTTCAATCGAACCATCCGGCGATGCGGTCTGGAGCCGGAACTTGCTGAAGAAGTGAACCTGGAAGCGTTATTTGTCGATTCATCGGCGGCTTCTGTGGCTTGGTCGCAAACGGGTTGCCACGCCCCCGCGCGGATGGCAACTTGCAGCGGCGATCACGTCGACCTAGAGCCCCCATGACCCCCGTTGCCCTGTATTCGCCCGATCCGGCCCGCGGCTGGCTGCCCTGGGCCTGGCTGACGCCGATCCTGATGATCCTGCTCAACGCGGTACCGGTGATCGCGCTGGACGAGTGGATGCAGTCGCAGCATTGGTCGACTCCTCGCGGCGATCCGATCGGCCTAGCTGGCTTGTATGCGCTGCTGTGGATCGGCTTCGCGCCGACGCTGGCGGCCGTACTCGCCTGGGTACGCTTCGTCGAAGGGCGCTCGCTTGCGAGTATCGGGCTGACCGGTCCGGCGCCGCTGAAGACTTTCCTGCGCGGACTGGCCGTTGGATTCGGCACGATCGCGCTGGTCGCAGTCGCGATCTGGATGGCTGGCGGCATGCAGGCGGCGGGCTTGGGGCAGGCCTGGCGTTCGCCCATCAGTCTGCTGCACATCGGTCTGCTGCTATTGAGTTTCATGTTCCAGGCGAGCGTGGAGGAAGTCATCTTCCGCGGCTGGATGCTGTCGGTGGTGGCGCGCAAGACCAATGTCGCGGTGGCAGTGCTGCTGGTGTCGCTTGTTTTCTGCTTCCTGCATTTCAGTCCGCACCAGCCGCCCCGGGTCATGCTCGGCAAGTTCCTGTTCTCGCTGTTCGCCTGCGCCTGGGCGCTGCGGACCGGCAATATCTGGGGCGTGATGGGCTGGCACGCGGGGTGGAACTGGTTGCTCGCGACCGGCTTCGAACTGCCCGTCACCGGCATCAATGTGCACTTGCCGGCGCTGCTGGTGGCGCTGCGCCCGCAAGGCCTCGACACCCTGACCGGTGGCGCGGAAGGGCCGGAAGGCAGTTACCTGTGCAGCGTCTTCTTCGTCGCCGCGATCGCGTGGATCCAGTGGCGAACGACGCGCGGAGCTCAGAACTTCTCGCAGACCAGCAGATAACGCCACTGCCCGGGCGGCATCGCCCCGTCCGGGCCCTTGCCGATCGGATGCTGGTTCGCGCCGTACCGGCGACGACCACGCAATGGAGCGTCTGCTAGCGCTCGGTGGGCCGATCGACGCTCCGCTACGGGGCTTGTCGGTAGGGTAGGGGAACTGCTATCCAATATTAGAATTAGGGGTGTTTATCGAAGCTACGAGAAATTGAGTTCCTCGGTGAAGGTCGATGGCAAACTGGCCATGCCGGCGCTCGCGCCGATAGGTAATACTGAGGCTTGCTTTAAACGAAACCTAAGGAGGTACCAATGTCATCGTTTCCAGCAAGAGCAGTCGAGATATGGAGGTCATCACAAGCGGAAGTAATCGCCCCAATACACGGAGTTTTCTCCTTCGAAGTCCTCCAAACTTTGATGGTTCCACAGACTTTGCAGTTCCTAGCCGAATGCGCAAATCACCCGCTAAGTGGCGTGGGCGAAATCTCATCCGCGTTCCTGAAGGGCATGCGCCACTTCGATCAGGGTAGGCCTGCGCTCCTTTTCTGGAAGCAATTCCGAGATCATGAAGAGTTGTTCTCGTCCGATCCCGAGGTCCTTTCCGAGGCGATTCGGCAACTTGAAGTCCATACGGACATCAATCTCACCTTTGGCCGAGTCACCTACTTAGCCGATATCGGGCGCGGCCCGGAATTGCCATTGTGGATATTGTCGAGACTTCCATTCACCAGGGGAGTTGCGTTCGAAATCGACGAGCGTGGTGCCACCGCAGCATCACTAGGGGACGGCGATTTCGAAATGTCGGATAAAGCCAAGGTGGCGCAACAGCATTACTCCACCGGCATGTCCCTGCTCGCAGGAGAGGACTCAATCTCAGGTCTCGTTGATGCTGCTTTTATGCAGTTCTATCTCGCAACAGAGGCGATTCTTGAACGGCATGAGAAGGACAAGGCACTTGAAGCAGGCGCTCAGATATTCGGCGTCGAGTTCGACGCGAATCTTCAGTCGATCGTGTCTCATTTGTACCTAGCGCGTCACCGCTTCTTTGGCCACGCGCATCCCAAGTACCTTAAGGGGCTTCTGGACACCGACACTGCATTTGATATTGCGAAGCAGACTCTTGTGGCTCGATGGTGCGCGAGGCGCCTAATGGAGCTTGAGCTAAAACGATCATTGGTCAAGCGAGAAATGAGGCTGTACGCCGGGCCTCAACAGTCAGTAGCGTTCTATGGAGATGCCACCTATCTCAAGTCTGACTTCACTCTGCCGTGATTGCGACGCCCCCCCGATTTTGAGTAGCACCTCAGTTTGGAGTCCAATTCCCTAACTCGAGGAGATTGGACGTGAAGAAGCGTTTTTCTGAAGAACAGATCATCGGCTTCCTGCGCGAAGCTGATGCCGGTGTGGCGATCAAGGACCTGTGGCGGCGGCATGGCTTCAGCGAGGCTTCCTATTATCTGTGGCGCAGCAAGTTCGGCGGGATGAGCGTGCCCGATGCCAAGCGGCTCAAGGACCTTGAGTCCGAGAACGCGCGGCTGAAGAAGTTGCTGGCCGAGCAGCTGTTCGAGAACGACCTGATCAAGGATGCACTGCGAAAAAAGTGGTGAGCGCACCGGCGCGTCGCATGCTGGTGCGCGAGTGGATCGGGCGTGGTGCCAGCGAGCGTCGTGCGTTGGCAGTGATCGGCATGAGCGCCAGTGCGCTGCGATATTGCCCGCGCGAAGATCGCAACGTCGAACTGCGCGAACGCATCTGTGCGTTGGCGCATCGCCATCGCCGTTATGGTGTGGGGATGATCTATCTCAAATTACGACAGGAAGGACGCATCGTGAACTACAAGCGTGTGGAGCGGTTGTACCGCGAGCAGCAGCTGCAGGTCCGGCGCCGCAAGCGCAAAAAGGTGCTGATAGGAGAGCGTCAGCCGCTGCTGCGGCCATCGCAGGCCAATCAGGTGTGGTCGATGGATTTCGTGTTCGACCGCAGCGCCGAAGGCCGAGTGATCAAGTGTCTGGTGATCGTGGACGATGCAACCCACGAAGCGATCGCCATCGAGGTGGAGCGCGCAATCTCGGGCCATGGCGTGACACGCGTGCTGGATCGGCTGGCGCACAGTCGCGGCTTGCCACAGGTGATCCGCACAGATAACGGCAAGGAGTTTTGCGGCAAAGCGATGGTGGCCTGGGCACATGCGCGTGGCGTGCAGTTACGGCTGATCCAGCCTGGCAAGCCAAACCAGAACGCCTACGTCGAATCGTTCAATGGCCGGCTGCGCGACGAATGCCTCAACGAGCACTGGTTCCCAACCCTGCTGCATGCGCGTACCGAGATCGAACGCTGGCGACGCGAATACAACGAGGAGCGACCCAAGAAGGCCATTGGCGGCATGACGCCATCTGCGTATGCCCAACAGCTGGCCAACACCGATATCATCAACCCCGGACTCTAAACCCGGCCGCTACTCAGAGCGGGGGGACGTCGATTGCGAGCAATCCGCGCGCCCGCGAGGACGGATGCATGTTCGGCAGAGAGATTAGAAATAACGGTTCCAAGAAATAACGGTTCCAGGTTCAGTTCCACGGCAGCCTGACCGTCGCCAAACCATCGCGCCGATGCCTGCGCGCATAGCGTCATAGGTCGGCAGCGATGCTGGTAGTGAAACGACAACGGCCGCGCGAGGCGGCCGTTGTCATCAAATTCAGCATAACGGTTCCAGGTTCACTTCTTTCAGCGAGTCCGACTGAGCACCGCATCGCTGGCGACGGATTCAACTCTGGATCGCAACACCAAAGGGTGTGAAGTGGTCCAGAAGACCTGACCTGAGCGACTTCACAGCCGAGTGGAGTTGCCCATGTCATCCAGCCGCCTGGACCTTTCAGCGTGCGGCAGCTGGCATCAAAGAAGAACCCAAATCCCTGCCATCTGAAATAACAGTTCCAGGTTCACTCCCAATGTAGCATGGCCGTCGCCAAACCATCGCGCCCATGCCTGCGCGCGTAGCGACATAGATCGACAGCGATGCTGTTAGTGAAACGACAACGGCCGCAGTACGCGGCCGTTGTCGTTAGATCAGGCAGCCGGGATCGTCTGATGATTCTCGATTCCCGAAATAACAGTTCCAGGTTCACTTCCACTGCAGCCTGGCCGTCGCCAGGTCATGCGCCCGACCATGATTGGGTCAGGTGCACTTATCAGGCGACGGCGCTCGGCTTGCGTGGCCCTTATGGAAGCGCCAGCGGCGCACACAGCCGCGCGAGAACCACCAGCATGTATCGACACGCCAGACCGCGTACTTGCAATCTAGGCCCAAGTAATGTCGAAACTCTTCACGTAGCGGTACCCACCTCCGTCAAGCCGGTGGGTCTTTTGTGCCTGCATCCTGCAGGTAAAGGCCGACGCAATGCTTGCATCGGGAGGCTGCGCACCAGGACGAAAATCCGCCAGAAACCATAGCGGACCCGGACGGCTGCAATCTCTTCGATCCGTCGAATCAGTGGCGCGTCATCATTATCCCGAGGCTGGTAATACCAAGTCGATCGACTCTGCTTGACGACCGCGCAGGCTCCACGAATGCCAACGCGATGCCGGTCAATCAGATGGACCACGTGCGTTTTGCGCTGCGCGGGCCTCAAAGCTTTTCTGACATCACGTCCTGCAACATCACGTTGTCCAGGCTCAGATCGGCCTCGAGCTGCTTGAGCTTGCGGTTCTCTTCCTCAAGCTGGCCTAGCCGGCGCAGTTTGGCGACGCCGAGCCCGCCGAACTTCTTGCGCCACGCATAGAACGTGGGCTTGGCTGATGCCCATCTTGCGGTAGATCTCATCGAACGTGGTGCGATCTCGGCCTGCTTCAGGGCGAACGCGATCTGCGCTTCGGTGAACTTCGACTTCTTCATGGCGACGGGCCTCCTTGGGCCTGAGTGTCGCCGAATTTTCTGGTTCGGGCCGGCCCAAATTATATGGATTAGGTCAGTCGACGTATTACCGCAACTTGCAGAAGGAAGCCGACGCGAACCTTAAAACCCTTTGACCGCTTGAGTCTGCACTGATAGTGTCGGCAAGCCACGGTTAAGCTCGCTTTTTAAGAAGCAAAACTTAAGGAGATCACATGGATTTGTGCTCAACGCTGCTACCAAAGACACTTACCTTCATCACAACGTACCGTTGCACAGCAGCCTGCACACAGTGCTGCTTCGAATCCAGCCCCAATGTTAAAGGGCGTCTCAGTCGCGACGAAATGATGCAAGCCCTTCACGATGTGAAGGACAGCTTCCCATCACTGCGCGTGGTGGTATTCACCGGGGGCGAAGCCACGCTGTTAAAGGACGACTTAATAGCCGTGATTGCAGAAGCTGCCTCGCTCGATTTGGTTACGCGAATTGTTTCCAATGGTTCTTGGGGCAAGACCAAGGCCTCTGCCACACGGATGGCCGGAAAACTGGCCGGCGCTGGGCTACGCGAACTGAACATTAGTACCGGTAAGGACCATCAAGAGTGGGTGCCGCACGAATCGGTTGTCAATGCCGCGGAAGCAGCCTTCAATGCGGGCGTGCTGACCTTATTGACGGTTGAGGCGGACACAGCAGAAAGCGATAAGTTGTCTGCTCTTGCGCGCGATCCAACTGTAAAGAGTCTCCGTGACAGGGGCCTACTGTTGCAATCGAACAGCTGGATGTCGTTCATTGCCAAGGGGGAGGAGCGCGAGCACGTTCTGCATACCGGACGCCGCGCAACGCCTTGCGAGCAAATCCACAACAATATCGCCATCACACCCTATGGAGAGGTGTCCGCCTGCTGTGGCTTGACCTTGGAGCACATCCCCGAAATGAAGTTGGGAACGATGGCCGAAGGTGTGTCCAACATCTACCTCCGTCAATATGACGACTTTATGAAGTACTGGCTGCGCATGGATGGGCCTGCGGAGATCGTGCGTAAGGTCATGGGAATAGAGCGCGCTGATCAATTGCTAGCCGGGTCGGTGCACATATGCCATGACTGTGCGGTATTGCATAAGAACCCGGAGATCCGCGAAAAGATCTCCGCCACCTATGAGCAGTTCGTACCGGAAGTGATGAGTCGCTATGCCTTGGCATCAGCGGTCGATCAAATCGTGGAAAAGCAGGGAGCGCAACGATGAAGCGACGCAAGTTCATTGAATCAAGCTTGGCAGCAGGTGCAGTCGCATCGTCCTCTGGTGGTGTCGTGGCTGCTGATCAAGCTATGCGTGTATTTGGTCAGCCTGCTAGCCTAACCGGCGGCACCGCTAACAGCGCTGCCACGAAGATGCTGCTTCCGCTCTCCCGTGGCGGTATGCCGACCGAAGGTTGGGACAGGTGGTCGAAGTTGACGGCCGCAGTAGTCGAAATGTTCTCTGATCCTTCGCAGCGAAGAGCCTTCAACAACAACCCGCATAAATTCTTGGCCAACCTTGGTTACGACAGCAGCGCGATGGAGGCACCAACCCTAGCATTGCTTGTTGCGTTGTCTGATCCGCTGGTGCAGAGCGCAGCGCTCGAAAAGGATTATATTTCGCTGCTCAATTACCTGCATGTGGCCGGCGCACTCGAAAAGCCCAAGTCGGACGTCCTGACCCAGCAAATGTCCAAGGTGCTGTCCAGCAACCTTGCGATAATCAGAGATACGTTAGGTTTAGCACCCGACGCGCCGCTTGATGCCGAGACTGTTAAGCGTTTCGTGGGTGCGTCAGCTTCAGTGCCGACCGCTGCGGATCTCGCTGCCATTGGCAATATTGCCCAGTTGGTCCGCGTGGCGCCCGGGCAGGCGGTTGCGGGCGCGATTGCTGCAGTTGTGGCTGCCGTGGAGGCGGCGGTGGGCGTGCAAGTGGTGGCTGTGCTATTCAATTACGTCACGTTCGTTACGCATACTTCAGTGACGGGAGCAACGCCATCGCCGGGACAGCCACAAACATCGCAGTCAATGTCAACTGGAATATTCACGGGGCAGATGAGTAGGCTCGACCCGGATATTTGCGACAGTTGTACCGTGGCGCAGCGTGCCGCTGCAATGCTTGGCGCGCCTGAGTTGTACTCAGAGCATGCCAAGCTGGTCATTCACAACGAGGTGGCGTCTTTTCTGCGCGCCATGCAGCAGGTTGGATTGATTGGCTTCGAGGAATCGTCATTCGAGACGATAGTGGATGCCGTGCATCAATACGGCATGCGTACCATTACAGCTTAAATAGGAAGTCAGCTATGAACTGTGACATCCCGCTGCACTTGGCCAATGGGAAAACATACTTAAGTATTTTTGGCCCATTCGTGTTCGCTCTGGCTTTCGTTGCGTTTCTCTACTTTGCTGGCAAGGCCCCGACACCGCTGAAGAAGGGGGCTCTTGTGATCGTTGTCTTGGCCAATGTAGCGATAGCCGGTTTCTTGGTCTGGCAAGCTAGGAGCGCACGCGTGAGCATCAGTGGGAATGCCCTCATGCTGCGGGCCGGGACGGATAGTGTCGTTGTGCCATTGGGCGCCTTGCGTTGGGACGAAGCAGCAGACGCTAGCGCTATGCGCTTTCCCTTCCGTAAGGCGGGGACCGGCCTTCCCGGGATGCACGTCGGTTGGTTCCGTCGAGAGGGAGGCGGCGATGCCTTCCTGCTGCGCTCTTCGGAGCCCGCTACGCTTATCCCAACCACTAAGCAATTCGATGTGGTCATTCCTACCACCGCTTACGAACAAGCGCGCAAATGCGTTTATGACCATAAAACGGCTGAATAGTTGACTCTGTTCGCCGGTGGAACGGCTCATCCCTTTGAAAAGTAGCTGGTTAGGGACGATGTGTGCCTACAGGCAAATGGTTGCGGATATAGCCAGTGATGTAGGTCATGACGACTTGCACTCCAGCTGTCGTGGTCAAGTTTTGGTGGACAGCGCGATAGGTGATTTCAGGTAGTGGCTTTCTAGTAGTCGGCGGGTGATCGGTTGCCGAGCGCGGAGTGCAGCCGGAAGGTGTTATAGGAAATAGCAGTTCCAGGTTCACTTCCACGCAGCATTGGCGTCACCAAACCATCGCGCCCATGCCTGCCACACGGCGGTATGGGCGCACGATCCGGCTCTCGGATCATCTGCATTACCTTCAGGTTGAAGGCGTTATCGACGTCTGGAGTTTTTACCCGGTGCGGGGCTCGTCGAGGAGGATCACCCCATCGAGGTGTCTACGAGCATTAGACCAGCACACCAACTTACCGGCGCGCGCAGCAATGCTGCTAGTGAAACGACAACGGCCGCAGTACGCGGCCGTTGTCGTTGGATCAGGCAGCCAGGATCGTCTTGACGATTCCCGATTCCCGATTCCCGATTCCCGAATCCCGAACCTCAATGATCGCTGGAGCGCAATCCATCCACATCCAGGATCAGCGCCATGCGGCCGTCGCCGATCAGGGTGGCGCCGGCGTAGCCGGGCAGGCCGCGCAGGGCGCGGGGGAGTGGTTTGATCACCACTTCCTCGCGGCCGCGGACCTGGTCCACCACCAGGCCGAAGCGGGTTTCGCCGGCCTGCAGCAACACCACGGTCAGCAGCGGCGGTTGTTCGGCCGGTACGCCCAGCCAGCGGCGCAGGTCGATCAGGGGCAGGGTGTGCGAGCGGCGGTCCAGCACGGCGCGGCCGTCGAACCAGCCCAGCGAGGTTTGCGGTGCATGCAGCACTTCCACCACGCGCGCCAGCGGCAATGCGTAGACCGCTTCGCCGGCCTGCACCAGCAGGGTCGGCAGAATCGCCAGCGTCAACGGCACGCGGATCATGAAGCGGCTGCCGCGGCCCAGTTCAGACTGGATCTGGATCTGCCCGCTGAGTTCGCGGATACGCGACTGCACCACGTCCATGCCCACGCCACGGCCGGAGATGTCGGTGACTTCCACCTTGGTCGAGAAGCCCGGCATGAAGATCAGATGCAAGCACTCGTCGGTGCTCAGGCGCGCGGCGGCTTCGGCGTCGATCAGGCCCTTGTTGCGGGCGATTTCGCGCAGGCGCTCCGGGTCGATGCCGGCGCCGTCGTCCTGGATTTCGATGCTGACGTAGTCGCCTTCCTGCTGCGCCGACAGGCGCACATGGCCGCTGCGCGGTTTGCCGGTGGCTTCGCGCAGGGCAGGCGATTCGATGCCGTGGTCGATTGCGTTGCGCACCAGGTGCACTAACGGGTCGGCCAGGGCTTCGACCAGATTACGATCGAGCTCGGTTTCGGCGCCGATCAGTTCCAGCTCCACTTCCTTGGACAGGGTGCGCGCGACGTCGCGGGCCACCTTGGGGAAGCGCGCGAACACCTTGCTGACCGGCTGCATGCGGGTGCGCATGACCGCGGTCTGCAGGCGTGCGGTGGCGATGTCCAGGGTGCTGACCGCGCGGTCCAGTTCTTCGTCGCGCAGGCGGGTGCGCAAGGTCTTCAGCCGGTTGCGCGAGAGCACCAGTTCGCCGATCAGGTTGACGATGGCGTCCAGGCGCTTGGTGTCCACGCGCACGGTCTGTTCGGCTTCGGCGCCGCTCTTGGCCGCGCCCTTGCCGGCCGCCTTGGGGGCGGGCGCATGCGCATCGTCGCCGTGTGCGGCGGCAACCGGCTTGGCCGCGGCCGCCTGCGGCGCGGCCTTGACCGCCGGCGGGGCGCTCTTGGCGTCGAACTGCGCGATCAACGTGGCCGGTGCGTGCGGCACGGCTTCGCCCGAGCCCATGGCATCCAGCATGGCCTGCAGATAATCCAGCGATTGTTGCGCGGCATCGAAGTGATGCGCCTGCAGCACCGCCTGGCCCGAGCGCGCCATGCCCAGGGTTTCTTCAGCGGCGTGGCACAGCTCCACCATGGGCTTGATCGCCAGAAAGCCGGCGCCGCCCTTGAGCGTGTGGAAGCCGCGGAACACCGCGTTGAGCTGGTCGGCTTCTTCTGGCGCCTGTTCCAGCGAGACCAACTGTTCGCCGAGGCGATCCAGGATTTCCTGGGCCTCGACGATGAAATCGGCAGCAATATCGTCTGGAACAGCACTCATGGTTACAGCCCCAATCCGGACAGCAGGTCGTCGGCATCGTCCTGCGACACCGCGTGACGGTCCAGGCCCTTGACTGCAGGACCGGCAAGACCGCCGTCGTCTTTCTTCGGTTCGATGTTCTTCGGCGGCAGGCCGAGCGCACCGAAGCCTTCATGCACGCGCCGCACGATACCGGCCACGCGCCGGATGATCTGGCCGCTCAGGTCCTGGTAGCTCTGCGCCAGCGACAGCTCGGTCAGGTTGTGGCGCATCTTTTCCAGCAGCGCGCCCTGGTCCTGATTGAGCCCGCCGTTGCGCAGCTGGTTGGCTAGCTCGCGGCATTCTTCGACCAGATCCAGCGTGCGATGGCTGGCCTTTTCGGTCATTTCCACCACGTGGTCCAGACGCGAACAGGCATCGTCCAGTTCGCCGGCTTCTTCGGGGATGGTGGGCAGCTCGCCCAGCGCCTGGCCGAGTTCGCGGGCGAGCCGGCTCAGGCTCTGCATCATCGGGCGCGTGCGCAGGGCGGCGAGATGATCCACCTCGCGACGCCAGGCGACCTGGTCACCGCTTTCCAGTGCATCGAGTGCGTTCTGCAGGCGCTCGATCAACGCGGCACGTTCGGCATCGGTTTCCATGGTCGCGTTCATCAGGCGGTCGCCGCCAGACGTTCGAACACCTTGCCCAACTTTTCTTCCAGCGTCTGGGCGGTAAACGGCTTGATGATGTAGCCGTTCACGCCGCACTGGGCCGCTTCGATGATCTGCTCGCGCTTGGCTTCGGCGGTCACCATCATCACCGGCAGGTGCTTGAGCTTGGCGTCGGCGCGGATGTTGCGCAGCAGGTCGATGCCGGTCATGCCGGGCATGTTCCAGTCGGTGACCACGAAATCGAACGGGCCGGCACGCAACGCCGCCAGGGCGCTGTTGCCGTCTTCGGCCTCTGCGGTGTTGGTGAAGCCGAGATCGCCCAACAGATTCTTGACGATACGTCGCATCGTCGAGAAGTCGTCCACGATCAGGATCCGCATGTTCTTGTTCACATCAAGCTCCTAACACGAAAAATTACGCGAAAAATTCAGTCGTCGACTTCGACGCCGGCATCGGCCAGTTCGAAGACTTTGAGGCGGCCACGCAAACGCACCACCGCCTGGCCATGGATCTGGCACACGCGCGATTCGCTGACGCCCAGCACGGCGCCGATTTCCTTCAGGTTCAATTCCTGTTCGTAGTACAGCGACAGCACCAGCTGCTCGCGCTCGGGCAATTGGCCGATGGCCTTGCCCAGCTCGCGGCCGAATTCGCCGCGCTCCATCATCTGCTGCGGGTTGGGGCCACCCTTGGCGGTGGTGTCCAGCTCGCCGTGATCTTCGATGCGCGATTCCAGGCTCAGCACCTGGCCACGTGCGGCATCTTCCATCAGACGCAGGTAATCGGGCAGCGGCATTTCCATCGCGGCGGCCACTTCGGTGGCGGCGGCGGCGCGGCCGGTGTTCTGTTCGATCTTGCGCACGGCGGCGGCAGCGTCGCGGGCGCGGCGGTGCACCGAACGCGGCACCCAGTCGCCCCTGCGAATCTCGTCGATCATCGAGCCGCGGATGCGGATCGAGGCATAGGTTTCGAACGAAGCGCCCTGTTCGGAGTCGTAGCTGCGCGAGGCTTCGATCAGGCCGATCATGCCGGCCTGGATCAGGTCGTCCACTTCCACGCTGGCCGGCAGGCGCGCCGCCAGATGGTGGGCGATGCGGCGGACCAGGTCGGCGTGCTGGGTCACCACGTCGTTGGCGTTGTTGCGCTGCACGGCGCGGTACTGCGCGCTGGCCGTGGTTGCGGTAGCGGTGCTCATGCGGCCACTCCCCGTTGGATGATGCGTTCGACAAAGAACTCGACGTTGCCGCGCGGCACGGTCGGGGCCTGCCAGCGCGAGGTACGGCGTGCGATTTCGGCGATGGCCTGCGCCGACGGACTGGCGGGGTAGGCCTTGATGACCGGTTGCTGGCGCTGCACCGACAGGCGCAGCCAGTCGTCCTGCGGCACATGGCCGAGATAGTTCAGCGACACATCGCCGAGGAACTTTTCGCACACGCGCGAGAGCTTGTCGTACAGCAAGCGACCTTCGTTGGGGTCGCGCACCATGTTGGCGATGATCTGCAGGCGGTCCACGCCGCGTTCGCGCGAGAGCACCTTGATCAGCGCGTAGGCGTCGGTGATCGAGGCCGGCTCGTCGCAGACCACCACCACGGTGTCCTGGGCGGCCTGGCAGAAGGTCAGCACGCTGTCGGTGATGCCGGCGGCGGTATCGATGACCATCACGTCCAGGTCGCGTTCCAGTTCGGAGAACACGTTGACCAGGCCGATGTGTTGGGCCGGGGCCAGTTCGGCCATGTGGCGGCGACCGGAGGCGGCCGGCACCACCAGCACGCCGCCGGGGCCTTCGATGATGACTTCATCGAGCGTGCAACGGCCGGCAATCAGGTCGGCCAGGGTGTACTTGGGCGCCAGGCCCAGCACCACGTCCAGGTTGGCCAGGCCGAGGTCGGCGTCCAGCAGCAGCGTGCGTTTGCCCATGTCGGCAAGCGCCACGGCCAGGTTGGCGGAGATGTTGGTTTTCCCCACGCCGCCCTTGCCACCGGTCACGGCAATGGTGCGCACCGGGCCCAAAGGCTCGGGACGGGTCGCCGACAGGGGGAAGGCGTTGGTCAGCTTGGCGTATTCACGCGACTGCATGGTTGTGCTCCGGAGTACAGGGCTTATCGGCAGCGCGCCGCAAATCTTCAAGGCGAAGAACGAGACTGGCGGCATTGGCGCGGTGCAGGTCGTCGGGGACCCGCTGTCCGTCAGTCACCCAGGTGATGGGCATCTGGTGGTCGACCACCACCGACAAGGCGCTGCCGAAGCGGCCGGTCTCGTCGAGTTTGGTCAGCACCACGCCTTGGGGCTTGGCGTGGGCGAAGCGACGTACGACCTCGTCGAGGTCGGAAAAATGGGCGTTGGCGGGCAGTACCAGCAGCGAGGTGACCTGCTGGGCGGCGCGCAGCCAGTTCAGCTGGGCGGCCAGGGCGCGGTCGCGCTGGCCCATGCCGGCG
This sequence comes from Xanthomonas sp. NCPPB 1062, assembly GCF_041481705.2. Taxonomy (NCBI): domain Bacteria; kingdom Pseudomonadati; phylum Pseudomonadota; class Gammaproteobacteria; order Lysobacterales; family Lysobacteraceae; genus Xanthomonas; species Xanthomonas sp. NCPPB 1062. Next base: position 2,232,079 of record NZ_CM192987.1, read on the forward strand.
GTGTCGATCAGCACCAGCTTGTAGTCGCGCAGGCGCTCGAGCAGGTCCAGCAGGCTTTCGGCGCTGTCGGCCTCGTGCACCGCGATGCCGAGCTGGCGGCCGTAGCTGTGCAGCTGTTCGCGGCCGCCCACGCGCTGGGTGTCGGTGGTGACCAGGGCCACGTCGCGCGGGGCGTGCTGGGCGGCGAAGCGCTGGGCGAGCTTGGCGATGGTGGTGGTCTTGCCGGCGCCGGTCGGCCCGACCAGGGCGATGACGCCGCCACGTTCCAGCGGGTCGACCGGGGCCACCGGCAGCCGCTTGGACAGCAGGCCCAGCATCAGGCCGCGGCCACGGTGCAATTCGGTATCGGCCGGGATCTGCAGGGCGATATCGCGGGTCAGGCCGGCGTCGAAGCCGTAGTCGTCCATCAGTTCCAGCGCCTGGGCGCGCACCGGCGAGCCACGCAGGCGCTCGTCGGTGAGGCGGTTCATTTCGCGCTCGATCATCTGCCGCATCAGCGCCAGCTCACCGCGCAGTTGCTTGAGTTCTTCGTCGTTCTGCGGGATCGGCGCGGCCGCCACCGGCACTGCGGCCAGCGCAGCGGGGGCGGGCGGGGCGACCACGATCGGCGGCAGCGCGGCCGGCGGCAGGATCTGCGGAAGGGCGTCGTCCAGATCGAAGTCGGCTTCATCGGCGAAGGCGTCGTCGTCCTGGCCTGCGGCAGCAAACGCCGGGGCGGTGACCGTTGCCGCCGCGACCGGCGCGGACGCCTGCACCGCCGTGGCCGGGACGGCCGGGCGCTGCACCGGGGCCGTGGTCAAAAAGTCGGCGAACAACTGTTCCGGCACGGCCGACAGCGCGTGTTCCTGGCGCGGCGCGGCGGTGACGGCAACCGCGTGGGCGAGTGCCTGGGCAGCGGGCGAAGGGATGCTGGCGGTACGCACCGGCGCGGCGACCGGCGCCTGGCGCGGCACGCTGACCGGCTGGCGCAGCGCCATGGCGGCAATCATGTCGTCGGCGGCGCTGGCGACGCGCTGGCGCTGGCTTGCTTCGGTGTCGGCAGACGGCTTGAGCAGGGCGTGCACCGGTGCCGAGGGCTTGGCCGGGGCTTGCGGGGCAGGCGCCGGCTGAGCGGGAGCCTGCTGGTGCTGTGCGGGGGCCGGGGTGTCGGAGCGCGCGGTTTCCAGGGCGCGCTGCACGAGCTCTTCGTCGTAATTGCTGGCAGCGACGATCTCGATGCCTTCGGCGGTGCGACGGTTGGACAGGATCACCGCGTCCGGGCCGTGTTCTTCACGCACCATGCGGAATGCGGTGCGCATGTCCGGGGCGACAAAGCGTTTGATTTTCATACGAAGTGCCTCCAGGAACGGGACCCGCCGGACGCCGGACGGGTGTGCGATGAATGTGGGTGTGTTGCCAGCGTCATGAGTTGCCTGTCCCGTTCGTTCGTCCAGTTCCGCAGCGGTGGTGCTGGCTGTGGTCTCGGCAGAGCTAATGCATGCGGTGTGCCAAAACGCGGTGCCAGCGTTCCGGCGCGTGGCGCCGGAGCATCAGGGCGGGGTGGGTGCTGTGCGTCTGGCCCGGTTGGAAGGTGTCAAGTCACTGAATTGATTGATGTTTTTCCGGGGCGGTACGGCGCTGGCGTCTTTCTGCGGACCGCTGCACTCGCAGGCCGGACGTCCGGCCGGGCGCATCGGGAACGCCTCGCAGCAGCCAGCGCCATGCAATCGATTGGAGATCCGGGCCGGTGGCGGCTTTCCGACGCCGGGTGCGGTGGTCGGTTGCGGCAGGTATCCATCGCTGGCTGGCATGTCGGCCGGGCGCGGGAACGGCTTGGTAGGAGCGCACTTGGGCGCGACGGGCTGTCCGGTAAAGGCGGTCGCGCCCAGGTGTGCTCCTACGGCGGTGTTGGCGTGGGTGGCATGTTTCCGGATCGCCTTGGATGTCGTAGGAGCGCACCCGGGCGCGACGGGCCGTCCCGGCAAGCCCGGCGGGCGATGGGTGCGTTGTTGCTGGACGGTCTCAGCTGATCGTGCCGACCAGCTTCAAGCGCTTGTCTTCCGGCACTTCGCTGTAGGCCAGCACCGACAGGCTGGGCACGCTGTGGCGCACCAGGCGGGCCAGTGCGGCGCGCACCTGGCCGGGCACCAGCACCACCGCCGGTTCGTTGCGGGCTTCCTGCTTGCCCACGCAATCGGCCAGGCTCTGGTGCAGGCGTTCGGCCAGCCCGGGCTCTAGCGCCACGCCGTTGCCGTGGGTGGATTCCTGCAGGACGCGCTCCAGCTGCGGGGCCAGGGTGAACACCGGCAGCTCGGCCGACATGCCGGCGATTTCCTGCACGATGAAGCGGCCCAGCGAGGTACGCACCGCGGCGGTGAGGGTGGCCGGGTCCTGGCTATGCGGGGCGTGTTCGACCAGCGCTTCGACAATCTTGCGCAGTTGCCGTACCGGAATCTTCTCGATCAGCAGGTTCTGCAGCACGCGCACCACCACCGACAGCGGCAGTGCCTTCGGGGTGAGGTCTTCGACCATCTTCGGCGCGGTCTTGGCCAGCGTGGCCAGCAACTGCTGCACTTCTTCATGGCCGAGCAGTTCGGGCGCATGCTCGCGGATCAGGTGCGACAGGTGGGTGGCGACCACGGTCGCCGGGTCGACCACGGTGTAGCCCATCGATTCGGCATAGGCGCGCTGGTGCGGCTGGATCCAGGTGGCGTCCAGGCCGAATGCCGGGTCCTTGCCGGGGATGCCGTCGAGCTGGCCGAGCGCACCGCCCGGGTCCAGTGCCAGTTCGCGATCGGAATAGATTTCTGCGGTGGCCACCGGCACGCCATGCACCAGTAGCCGGTAGGCATTGGCCGACAGTTCCAGGTTGTCGCGGATATGCACCGGCGGCACCAGAAACCCGATGTCCTGGGTGAGCTTGCGGCGCACGCCCTTGATGCGCGCCATCAGTTCGCCGCCCTGGTTCTTGTCCACCAGCGGGATCAGCCGGTAGCCCACTTCCAGGCCCAGCGGGTCGATCGGGCGCAGCTCGTCCCAGCTCAGCTCGGCGCTGGCCTGGGCGGCGGTCGCCGCGGCCGCCGCCTGCGGATCGGCCGCCGGATCGCCGGACGCCGGCTTTGCGAGGCTGCGCTTGTACAGCTTCCAGGCGATCACGCCCAGGACCAGGCCCAGCGTCAAAAACGCGACGTTCGGCATGCCGGGCACCAGGCCGACCAGGCCGAGGATGGCCGCAGCCACCGCCAAGGCGCGGTGCTGGCCGAACACCTGGCTGACCATGGCCCCGCGCATGTCCTGCGCACGCGAGGCGCGGGTCACCAGCAAGGCGACCGAAGACGAAACCAGCAGGGCCGGCAGCTGCGCCACCAGGCCGTCGCCGATGGACAGCAACGTGTAGGTGGAGGCGGCATCCATGAAGCTCATGCCGTGCTGGAGCATGCCCACCGCCATGCCGCCGATGAGGTTGATGAACAGGATCAGGATGGCGGCGATGGCGTCGCCGCGGATGAACTTGTTGGCACCGTCCATCGCACCGTAGAAGTCGGCTTCCTCGCGCACTTCCTCGCGGCGGGCCTTGGCCTCCTCGCGCGTCAGCAAACCGGCGTTGAGGTCGGCGTCGATGGCCATCTGCTTGCCGGGCATGGCGTCCAGGATGAAGCGCGCGGTCACTTCCGACACGCGTCCGGCACCCTTGGTGATGACCACGAAGTTGATGATGGTCAGGATCGCGAACACCACGATACCCACGGCGTAATTGCCGCCGATCACGAACTGGCCGAAGGCCTCGATGACCTTGCCGGCGGCGGCGTGACCGTCCTGGCCGTTGATCAGGATCACGCGGCTGGAGGCGACGTTCAGCGCCAGCCGCAGCATCGTGGTCATCAACAGCACGATCGGGAAAATGGTGAATTCCAGCGGGCGCTGCACGTACACCACCGCCAGCAGCACCATCAGCGAGATGGCGATGTTGAAGGTGAACAGCGCATCCAGCACCGGCGCGGCCAGCGGCACCATCAGCATGGCCAGCATGGCCATCAACGCCAGCGGGGCGCCCAGGCCGTTGCGCAGCAGCTCCATCACGCGGCGGGCGTTCATGGGGGCGGGGCGGGCGCTCATGCGTTGGCTCCCTTGCCGAACTCATCCACCTCAAGCGACGGCAGTTCCGGCATCGGGCCGCCGTTCCAGCCACGCAGCTGGTAGACGTAGGAGAGCACCTGGGCCACGACCGAATAGAGTCTCACGGGAATTTCCTTGCCGATTTGCGCTTCCCTATACAAGGCGCGTGCCAAAGGCGGGGCGGTGACGATCGCCACCCGGTGCTGTTCGCCGGCTTCGCGGATGCGGAAGGCCATTTCGTCCACCCCCTTGGCCACCACGATCGGGGCGCGCATCTTGCCGCCTTCGTACTTGAGCGCCACCGCGTAGTGGGTTGGATTCATCAGCACCACGTCGGCCTTGGGCACCGCTTCCATCATCTGGCGCTGCGACATCTGCATCTGCATCTGGCGGATGCGGCCCTTCACTTCCGGGCTGCCCTCGCTTTCCTTCATCTCGCGCTTGATCTCTTCGCGCGTCATCTTCAGCTTCCGCAGCCAGTTCCACTTCTGGTACGGCGCGTCGATGGCGGCCAGCAGCACCAGCGCGCCAGCGGTGTAGAACAGCAGGCTCTTGGTGAAGTCCAGCCCGTTGCCGATGGCCTGTTCCAGCGGCTGGTTCACCAGCGAGCGCAGACCGTGCAGGCCCTTGGAAATGCAGAAGCTGGCGGCCAGCCCGACAAATAGCAGGCGCAGCACCGACTTGATCAGCTCGGCCAGGCTGTTGCTGCCCCACATACGCTTGATCCCGTTGGCGGGGTTGAGCTTGCTGAGATCGGGCATGATGGCTTTTCCGGAAAAGCGCAGGCCGCTCATCATCAGCGGGCCGGCCAGCCCGGCAGCCAGGCAGATGCCGATCAGCGGCAGCATCACCCACAGCAACTGCAGCAGCAGATCGCCGAAATGGCCGAACAGCGCCATCGGGGTCTCGCGCAGCTTCGGGTCCGGGCTGAGCGCGGTCTTCATCCACACCGCAGCGCCATCGCCGATGCCGCGGGCCAGCACCATCAGCGCGAATACGCCGGCACCGAACACCGCTGCGGTCGACAACTCGCGCGATTGCGGGATGTTGCCCTGCTCACGGGCCTCGCGTAGGCGTTTTTCGGTGGGAAGCTCTGTACGCTCGCCGCCGTCTTCGGACTCGGACATGGAGGTGCCGGTGGGGGATTAATCCAACCGATGCAAGCGGCGTTCCAGTTTGTGGAGCTGGGAATCGGGAATCGGGAATCGGGAATCGGGAATCGGGATTCGGGATTCGGGATTCGGGATTCGGGATTCGGGATTCGGAAAAGCGGTGGCTGCGGGTTGCACCGTAGGCCAGACGCCGGGGCTGCAGCGAGCGGCTCAGCTGGCCAGGCGGCGCGGGCCGTCGCGCTGGGCGACCACGGTGGCGATGAAGCGTTCGGCGTCCATCGGCCGGCCCAGCAGATAGCCTTGCAGCTGGTCGCAGCCCAGCCGTTCCAGGGTGTTGCGCTGGGCGAGGGTTTCCACGCCTTCGGCCACCACTTGCAGGCGCATGGTGTGCGCCAGCGCGACCACGGCCGCCACGATGGCGATGTCTTCGGCGCTGCCGTCCATGGCCTGGACGAAACTGCGGTCGATCTTGAGCTCGTGCGCCGGCAGCTTGCGCAGGTAGAGCAGGTTGGAATAGCCGGTGCCGAAGTCGTCGATGGCAATGCGCACGCCCAGCGCGTTGAGCTGGCCCAGGGTGCGCAGGCAGGCCTCGGCGTCGCGCATGGCCATGGTTTCGGTGATTTCCAGGGTGAGCTGGCCAGGGGCCAGCGCATATTCGCTCAGCGTGGTGGCCACTTCGTCCAGCAGGCTGGGCGAGGCCAGCTGGAGGGCCGACAGGTTGACCGCCACCCGCCAGTCGCCGTGCCCAGCCTGCCGCCAGTCGCGCATCTGGCGGCAGGCCTGCCGCAGCACCCAGCTGCCGAGCAGGCCGATCATGCCGCTGCGTTCGGCCAGCGGAATGAAGCTGTCCGGCGGCACCAGGCCGCGCTCGGGGTGCTGCCAGCGGATCAGCGCTTCGGCGCCGATCGGGCGGCCGTCCTCGGCGCAGTACTTGGGCTGGTAATGCAGCACGAACTGCCCCAGTTCCAGCGCGCGCGGCAGTTCCTGCAGCAGTTGCAGGCGGTCGCGGGTGGTGGCCGTCATCGAGCGTTCGAAAAAGCTGTAGCGGTTGCGGCCGGCATGTTTGGCATGGGTCATTGCCGCATCGGCATGCGTCAGCAGCTGGTGCTCGCTACCGGCGTCTTCCGGGTACAGCGCAATGCCAATGCTGCTGCTCAGGCGCAGCTCGTGGTTGGCCACCAGGAAAGGCACCGCCAGCGCCTGCACCAGGTGCGCGGCCAGCGCAGCGGCATCTTCCGGGTCGGCGATGTCGGCCACCAGCACGAATTCGTCTGCGCCCAGCCGCGCCAGGCTGCCATGCGCGCGCCGGTGCGCGTTCAAGCGCTCGGCCACCACCACCAGCAGGCGGTCGCCCAACGCATGACCATAGCCGTCGTTGATCACCTTGAACCCGTCCAGGTTGATCAGCATCACCGCAAAGCGCTGCCCCTGGCGCTGGGCGCGTTCGATGTTCTGCACGAGATGCTCGTGCAGCAGGATGCGGTTCGGCAGCCGGGTGAGTGGGTCGTGCAGCGTGGCCAGTGCCAGTTCGGCATTGGCCTTGGCCAGCGACTGCGCCAGCACATCGGTGCGCTGCTGAAAGCGGCGCGACAGCAACGAAATGACCAGCGCCAGCATCAGCAGGACCAAGGTCACCAGCACCACCACCGCCGTCAGCCACGACAACGGCAAATGCGTATCGGCCACCGCGCCACACACGCTACCGGGCGCGAACCGGGCGGCGGCCATGCCGGTGTAATGCATGCCCACGATCGCCACGCCCATGATCGAGGCGGCGATCAGGCGCAGGCTGGAGCGCTGCCCATCGTGTCGCAGCCGGAACGCGATCCACAACGCGGCGGCAGAGGCGCCGATGGCGATGGCGATCGACAGCCCGAACAGCAGCGGGTCGTAGCGAATGGCCGGCACCATGCGCAGCGCATCCATGCCCATGTAATGCATCAGCGCAATGCCCAGTCCCATCAACAGCGCGCCCAGGCCCAACCGAAGCGACGGCAGGTCCGCGCGTGAGGTCAGCCAGAGCGCCAGCGCCGAGGTCAGGATCGCCGCCAGCATCGAATAGCACGTCAGCGCCAGGTCGTAGCCGACCGGAATCGGCAGGCGAAACGCCAGCATGCCGACGAAGTGCATCGACCAGATGCCGATGCCCATGGCAATGGCGCCGCCCACCAGCCACGCGGCTGCGATGCCGCCACGACTGGCAGTGGTGCGTGCGGCCAGATACAGCGCGGTGTAGGAAGCCAGCACGGCCACTACCAGCGACAGCATCACCATGCCAGGGTTGTAGGTTCCGACCACCTATCCACTTCCCACGTCGAAAGACGCGTTGCCCAAGACCTAGCGACCCCTTGGCCGACTTCTTGAGCGCGGGGAAGCGGCCAAGGCCATCAACCCAGCGTTGCCGCCAGAGACGGCACGCTCGAAGGTCCTGCGGCCGCCCTGCGTGCGCTGTCGGCGTACCCAATCACGGCATGGTCGCGCATCGACTGCCGGCGCGCCGTGGCTTGCCGATGAGACGCGTGCGCTGCCTGCCTGCGCGTGCCCGCCGGGCCTGGCCGCCTGCGCGGCTCATGCCACCGAACTTTCCGGTTCCTCCGGCTCGATCCGGTTACGGCCGGAGCGCTTGGCCCGATACAGCGCCTCGTCCGCACGCGCCAGCAGCGAGGCGGCGGTGTCGCCGACACGGAACCAGGACACGCCCACCGAACAGGTCACCTGCAGCGGGCGTGCGGCGCCCACCTCGTAGGGCGCAATGCTGAGCGCTTCGTGGATGGCGCGCAGCCGGTGCTGGCTCTGTTGGCTCATGCCTGGCAGCAACAGCAGCAATTCTTCGCCGCCGTAGCGGCCCACCTTGTCCGAATCGCGCAGGCAGGCGGTCAGCCGCGCGCCCACCTTGGCCAGCACCGCATCGCCGACCAGGTGCCCATGTTCGTCGTTGACCTGTTTGAAGTGGTCCAGATCGATCAACACCACCGCCAGCGGATGCTCGCCGTGCGCGCAGCCCTGCAGTTCTTCGGCCATCGCTTCCAGGATGCCGGAGCGGTTGAGCAGGCCGGTCAGCGCGTCGTGGCTGGCCTTCAAGGCCAGCGCCGCACGTGCGTTTTCCAGTTCGCGTTTTTCGCGCTCCAGCTGGTATGTGCGCTCGGACACCAATTCGGCCAGCATGCGTTCGCGCGCCACCAGATGGCGGTGCCGCCAGCGCCACAGGCCGATCAGCAGGCCGCCGCCGATCAACACATACAGCGCGATCGCCGGCGGGCTGCGCCACCACAGTGGCGCGACCGCGAAGGGCAGGTCGGCGATCGGCGAGGCGGTGCGACGGTAGCGGTCCAGCACCTGTACCTGCAGGCGGAAGTGCCCGGAAGGCAGCGGTGGCTGGTCGATGGACAGGTTGTCGCTCTGGATCCATTGGTCATGCAGGCCGAGCAGGCGATAACGCACCGTCAGGCGGCTGGGGTCGTCGTAGACCTCCATCGTCGACAGCTCGATGTGCAACGGTTTGTCGCTCCAGCCCAGCAGCTGCCCGCGCTGCACCGGCATGCCGCCGCGGCTGACGCTGTCGATGCGCACGCTGGGTTGGCGTTCGTCGAACAGGCGCGCCGGGTCGCTCACGTGGCTCACCCCGCGTGCGGTGCCGATCCACACCGAACCGTCCGGATCTTCGGCAAACGCGGCCTCGGAAACGTCATCCCAGATCAGCCCCTGCGACTGCGACAGATGCGCCCAGCGCTCGCCGTCGTAGACCTCGACGCCGCGCGCATGACCCACCCAGACCCGGCCTAAGCTGTCGCTGCGCAGCAGGTACACGCCGACATCGCGCAGCGCCTCGTCGCTGATTTCCTGCAGGTCCAGGCCGTCGTGCAACAACATGCCGTGCCACAGGCCGGGGCGATAGAACGCCAGCCACACCTCACCGCTGTCGCTGATATGGAACTTGGCGATCCATGGCTCCGGCGCGCCGCCGTTGACCTTGACCCTGACCTTGGACCACCGCCCATCGCGCAGCTGGAACAAGCCGTTGGAGCTGGAAACCCACAGCGTGCCGTCGGCGGTTTGCTGGATGTCGGTGTAGGCGATGGCGGGCACATCGGCCACGGCCTGCATGCTGCCGCCGTCGAGCGGGTGTTCGATCACGAACAAGCCGCCGGCGCTGAGCATCCACAGCCGGCTCTGGCGGTCGATCAGCAGGCGACGCGCAGTGCGCGGCAACTTGGCGATCTGCGCGCTGCGCCCATCCGGCCAGGTGCGGCGCAGGAAACCGGCCGAATTGAGCGTCCACAAGCTGCCGTCTGCGCTGCGCTGCATGCCCACGACCTGGATCCCGGCGCTTTGCAGGGCCGGGACGAAGCGCTTGTCCGGCTCGGCCTGGCGGCCGATGCCGTGCTCGTTGCCGACCAGCAGTGCGCCTTGCGTGTCGCGGGCGATCGACCAGGTCGGCGCGGCCGGCATGCCTTGCGAGGCGTCCCAGTTTTCGATCCATTCGTAGCCGGCCCAGCGCACCAGACCTTCGCCGTCCACGGTCATCCAGATATCGCCATCGCGGTCCACCAGGATCGCGTCGCTGCTGCCGGGCGGTAGCCCATTGTCCGCGCCAAAAGTGCGCCAGTGGCCGTTTTCCCAACGCGCCAGGCCGTCGTTACGACGCACCAGCACGCGTCCTTCGCTGTCCATCACCAGTGCCGCCGGCCGCCCGACCGTGCTGCCATCCAGCAGCGGCAGCGAGCGAACACTGAAGGCACTCGCCCCGCGTGCGCGATAGAGCAGGGTGCCCGCACCGCGCACCCACAGCCCGCCGTCGTGGTCGCGCAACACGCTGTACCACCGGTCGTCCGGCACCCCGTGTTCGGGTCCGAATACCTGCACCTTGCGCTGCGCATCGATGGCGCACAGCTTGCGTGCGCAGCCCACCCACAGCGTGTCGCCGTCCACCGACAGGCTCAGCGACTTGGACAACTCGGGAACGCGTACGCGGGTTGCGGTGTCCAGCAACGGTTGGCTGTGCCAGCGATCGTTGGCGCGGCCCTGCAGGATTTCCAGCGTGCCGCCATTGGCCAGCACCGTGCCCCAGGGCAGGCTGGCGAGCTGCATCTGGTCCCCCAGGTGCTCGGCTTCATCGGGCTGCAGTTTGCGCAAGCCGTGCTCGTCGCCGACGAACAGGGCCTGGAAGCCGGCCACCCACAACCGCCCATCGGCGGTTTCGGCGATCGAGGTGGTGGGCTCGTTGCGCAGGCCATCCAGCGGCACCTGTTGGAAGATGCGCCCGTTGTAGCGATACAGCCCGCTCTCGGTGCACACCCACAGCAAGGTGGCGCGGGTCTGCAGCAGGCAGGTACCGGCAAGCCCGAGCAGGCCCTGGTCGTGGGCATAGCGGCGGATGCTGGCGCTTTGCGCACCGGCCAGGTCGGCCAACGACAGCAATGCCAACAGCACCACGACGGCAAACGGTGCACGCCGGTGCGACGACCTCCATTGGCGGTGCTCAAACCCCACGGACGTTGCAGTCTCCCACGCATCGGCAATGCGGTCCGCGCCCCTCGCGCGGTGTCTCAGGCTTGCCTTGGCAGCCCCCCGTTGCAGGCCGCATTGGAATCACTAGCGGCTGCCGACGCGTAATCCTTTAATGCTTCAGCGAGCACGACGGCGTGAGGAACTGGCATACGCGGCTGGTTGCTGGCGTGTTGTAGGACGCAGGTCACACGGGTGCGCAAGCGCGATTCACCTGTCGTCCCTGCCGGGCTTTGCACGGCGCGGTACTGGGCGGGCGCAGGCTTGCGCTTGACCAGGCGTTGCAATCGATTGTCGGCGCTTGTGCGTCTCCGGCGTGCGGGTCGAACGGGTGCAACGCGCGGCAAGCTCAGCTGCGCTGCCGTCACACCTGATCGAACGTATCCAGCGGCACGTGGTCGTAATCGACGCGATTGCGGCCACTGCGCTTGGCCCTGTACAGCGCCGCATCGGCGCGAGCCAGCAGTTGCTCGAGCGTTTCGCCACGCTGGAACCAGGCCACGCCAACCGAACAGGTGACATGCAGCCAGCCGCCATCGATGGGGTAGTCGCCGCAGATGCCGTGGTGCAGGGCGTCCAGCCGATGGGTGGCATCCAGGTTCAGGCCTGGCAGCAGCGCCAGCAATTCTTCGCCGCCGTAACGGCCGATGCGGTCGTCGCCGCGCATCAGCGTGTCCATGCGGCGGCCGACCCCGGCCAGGACGGCGTCGCCGGCCAGATGGCCATGCTGGTCGTTGACCAGTTTGAAGTGGTCCAGGTCGATCAACACCACCGCCAGCGGACGCCCGGTGTGTTCGGCGTGCAGCAGCATCTCGCGCAACGCGGCCAGGATGCCGGCGCGGTTGAGCAGGCCGGTGAGTTCGTCGTGGGTGGCCTTGAGCGAGAGTTCGGCGCGCGCCGCTTCCAGATCGCGCTTGTCCTGTTCCAGCTCGGCGGTGCGCTTGGCCACCAGTTGCTCCAGTTCGCGCTTGCGTCGCAGCAGTTTGGCGGTGCGCCAACGCAGCAGCGCGATCACCGCCGCGATGCTCAGCAGCACGTACCCGACAATCGCCGGAACGCCCCGCCACCACGGTGGCACCAGCTCGAACCCGAAGCGGGTGATCGGGCTGCTGCTGCGCTGGTAGGCATCCATTGCCTGCACTTCCAGCGTGTAACTGCCTGGCGGCAGCAGCGGGTAGGTCAGGTGGCTGAGCGAGGTGCTGGTCCAACTGGCCTGATGGCCTTCGACCCGGTACCGGAAGCTGATGCGGTCCGGGCCGCCTTCCGCCCCCGGGGTGCTGAGCTCCACATCCAGCGGCACCTGCGACCACTCCACCCGGGATTGCGGCAGCAGCGGTTGGCTGCCGCGGCGCACATGCAGGATGTCCACCCGCAGCGGCGGTGCGGCGAACAGGCGCATCGGATCCAGCAGGTGGGTCAGGCCACGGCTGCTGCCGAGCCAGACGCTGCCATCGGTGTCTTCGAAAAATGCATTGGCCGACATGTCGTCCCACAACAGCCCTTCCGTGCGCGTGGCCCGCGACCAACGACCGTTCTGGTACACATCCAGGCCCTGGCTGCTGCCCAGCCACAGCCGGCCCTTGCTGTCGTGGCGCAGGATGAAGGGCATCACCCGCGCCACCAGCGGGTCGTCCACGGCGGCAAGCGTCAGCACGCCGTCGGCCTGCAGCCGGCCATGCCACAGCCCGGTATCGCGCAGCGACAGCCAGACCTCGCCATCGGCGCTGAAATCGAGCAGGAAGAAATCCTGGCTGGGCAGGTCGCCGCGCACCTGCACGCGCTGCCAGTTGCCGTCTTTTGCCTGCAGGAACAGGCCTTCGCGCGTGCTGGCCCACAGCCGCCCCTGCGGATCCAGGTCGATATCGCCCACGAAGGCTGCCGGCAGGGCCGTTTCGCGCTCGGCCCGCAGCGGCGTGCCGCGCTGTACGCGGTACAGCCCACGCGGGGTGGTGATCCACAAGGTGCCGGCCGTATCGAACATCAGCCTGTTGATCGGCAGGTCGAGCTGCAGCACATCGGTGGTCTTGCCGCTGCGCGGGTCGCGCCGCGCCACGGCTCCGGACGAGCGCGCCACCCAGGCCGCACCATCGTCCGGCGACAGTGCAATGGAAATGGATTGCAGCAGGGGTTGGCCGTTCTCCAGCGTCCACGGCTGCATGCGCCCGCTACGCGGATCGAGCATATTGGAACCGGCATCGCCACCGACCAACAGCTCACCGCTGGGCAGTCGCTGGCTCACCCAGGTCGGCGCTTCGGCCAGCCCCTGGCTTTCGTCCCAGTGTTCGACGGTGCCGTAGCCCAGCCAGCGCTGCACACCCAGGCCGCGCGTGCCGATCCACAGGTGGCCGGTGCTCTGCATCATCAACGGGCCAACCATGGGGCTGATCTGCAGCCCCTGGCTTTGGCCGAAGTAGCGCCAGTGGTCGCCTTCCCAGCGCACCAGGCCGCGGTCCGAACGCGTCAGCAGGCGGCCCTGCGCGTCTTCCGACAGCGTCGTGGCACCGGAGAGGGTGTTGAACCGGGTGCCCGCCGGCGCCGGACGATTGCGGAACACGCGCTCGCCGGCAGCGCGTGAGAGCACCAGCCCGCCCCCACGCAACCACAAGGTGCCCAGGTGATCGCGAAAGATCGCGCGCCATTGCCGTTCGGGCACGCCATCGTCCTCGGACAGCAGGGTGATCCTGCCGCCGGCATCGATCCGGCAGACGTGCTGGCCGCAACTGGCCCATAACGCGGTTCCATCGGCCAGCAAGGCCCTGCCGGCCGGCAAGAGGCGTCCATCGTCCATCTGCAAGGGCAGGGGGTTGACCGACCAGCCGCCTGCGGCATTGGGCGACACCCGCAGCAGGCTGTTTTCGCTGACCACCACCACGCCATCGGCGTAGGCGGCAACGACATTGCCGCTGTCGGCACGGATCGGCTTGCCCTCGCGCAGCACCTGCACGAAGTCGTTGCCCTCGCGCACGAACAGGCCATTGGCGCTGGACACCCACAGACGTCCGGCCGCATCCAGCCCGAGCGCGCGGATATAGCGCGCATCCAGCCCGCTCTCCTTGCCGACCGGGGTGAAGTGTTCGCGTTCGAAACGGTGTAGCGCCAGCTCGGTGCCGACCCAGACCACGCCCTGGCGATCTTCGAGCAGGCTGTTGACGGTCATGCCCTGCAGGCCATCGGCCTGGGCGTAATCGCGGAAGCTGTAGGTTTGCGCCCAACTTGTGCCGCAGATCAGCACCGCCGCCAGCAACAGCCATGCCCTTGCACGCAGGCGAGCGCCTTGCAATCGCATCGGGGCCAACAGCGCAGGCACAGTAAGCATCGATTCCCGTGGGATGGGTAAGTGTTGGACGACGATACGCAGCGTCAATCGTGTAGGGGCTTTAACGGCTGCGCGGCCAGAAACTTGAGGCGTGTCACGGTTTGGAAGGGTGCAGGCGGGGCGGCCCCGTCGCAGTGGCGGCGGCGCCGGCAAGTTGGCGGCCTGCTGTGCTTGCAGTGGTCGGCCATTGTCTAGTGTGGGTCAGGCCGTCAGCTCTCTGGCGGCATCGAAGGCGGTATCGAACATGCGTTGCACTGGCGGGGCGAACTCGCTGGCGAAACTCGACAGCAGGAACAGCCCCAGCAACACCGTCAGCGGCAGGCCCAGTTGCATGGGATTCAATGCCGGCGCCGCCTTGGCCAGCGCGCCGAAGGCCAGGTTGACCGCCAGCATCGCCACCATCATCGGCAAGGCCAGGGTCAACCCGCCGCGCAGGATCTGCAGGAACAGGGTGGGCGCCACTTCGGCGAATGCGCCGGCATCGGGCAACGCGGTCCCGATCGGCAACGCCTTGTAGCTGTCCACCAGCAATGCGATCACGGCCAGATGCCCGTTGGCCGCGAAGAACAGCAGCCCGAAGCCGAGATAGAACCACTGCGCGATCACCCCCGACGTCACGCCGCGCATCGGGTCGGACATCTGCGCGAACGACAGGCCGGTGGACTGCGACACCAGTTCGCCGGCCAATGCGCCGGCTTCGAAAATCAGCTTCAGCATGAAGCCCATGCTGGCCCCGACCGCCAGCTCGCGCGCAATGCTCAGCACTGCCTGGGCGGTAAAGCCGTCCCACTCCGGCACCGGCGGCAGGATCGGCGCCAGCACCATCGCCAGCGTCCCGGCCAGCATCACCCGCACCCGTCCGGGCACCGCCCGCGTACCGATCAACGGCATGGCGGTGAGCAACGCACCGGTGCGCAACATGGTCCACATGATCGCCCCGACCATCGCGAACGCGCGCTGGCCATCGATCACCATCTGGGTTGCAGAATCCATCCGGTCTGGCCCGCTAGCCGATCAGGTGTGGAATGCGCTGGAACAGCGCGATGGTGAACTCCACCAGATGCCCCAGCAGCATGCTGCCGGTGGCAAACAGCGTGGCCGTCAGCGCGACCGCCTTGGCCACGAAGGCGATGGTCGGCTCGTTCAACTGGGTGGCGGCCTGCACCACGCCAATCACCACGCCGACCACCAGCACGGCCAGCAACATGGGCCCGGCGATCCACAGGACGGTGACCAGGCCACCACGTAATTCAGTCAGGGCGATTTCAGGGCTCATGGGAGGTGCTGATGCAAGTGGGGTGCCAAAGGGGCGGGGATTCGGGATTCGTGGTTCGGGATTGGTTGGCGAACGGGGATCTGAGTTGCCTCGTGTTGCACTCGCTGTCGCTGTCGCTGTCGCTGTCGCTGTCGCTGTCGCTGTCGCTCTTGCTTGGCTTTTGCAATTCGCTTTTCATCCCCCATACCGCAGCGGCGGGCCGCGTGGGTCAAACCCGAAGGGGCGGCGCGCATGGATGCGCGACGTTTTTCTAAGGGACATGGATGTCCCTTAGAAAAATTCCCACGTGGACTGCGTACCCGTAGCGCCTTGGCGCGTAGGGGCGCGAGGACGGGGTGTGTTTCTTTGGTTACTTGATCAGCCTTCGGCTGCTGTAAAGCGCTTCTTTGCACAAGCAAAGAAAGTGACTCGTTCCCCGAAGGGGAGCGAAAGCCCTGTACTTGAGTTTGCTCGGTTTGCAGTTTCGTTTTTGGTGTGAGACAGAGAAATCAACGGCTTTCAGGCCCTGCGGGCGCGAGTCACTTTTCTTTGCTTGTGCAAAGAAAAGTAACCAAAAGAAAGCACACCCCGTCCTCGCGCCCTCCGCGCCTACGGCGCTGCGGGTGCGCAAGTCCGGCAGAAATTTTTGTAAGGGACATCCATGTCCCTTACAAAAACGACGCGCATCCATGCGCGCCGCCCTGCGGGTTGTATCTGCCGGCCTTGCCGCTGCGGTATGGGGCCCTGGAGAAGCTAGAAGCCAAAGCGAAGCACAAAGGCAAAAAGCGGAAGGCAAAAAGCGGCAAGCGGAGCTGATGGTTGAGCAATGCAACCCCGCAATGCGCAAAAATCAGTCGATTGACAAGCGCTACCGCGCGCACCGCGCGTCCACACCTACGACGCATTAAAGCTCGCAGCCAGCGTCCCCACCACCAGCACCCACCCATCCACCAGAATGAACAGCAGGATCTTGAACGGCGCGGAGATCAGCATCGGCGACAGCATCATCATGCCCATCGACATCAGCACGCTGGCCACCACCAGGTCGATGATCACGAACGGAATGAAGATCAGAAAGCCGATTTCGAACGCGGTCTTCAGTTCGCTGGTCACGAACGAGGCCACCAGCACCGGGAACGGTACCGCGTCCGGGCCGGCGTACTTGCCGTCGCCGGCCATGCCGGCGAAGGTCATCAGATCGGTCTCGCGGATCTGCGCCAGCATGAAGGCGCGCAGCGGCTGCGTGGTGAGCGTCCAGGCAGTGGAAAAATCGATCTGGTTATTGAGATACGGCTGCAGTCCGGCGCCCCACATCTTCTGCCACACCGGCATCATCACCAGCGCGGTCAGGAACATCGCCAGGCCCAGCAGTACCTGGTTGGACGGGGTCTGGCCGGTGCCCAACGCCTGGCGCAGCAGGCCCAGCACGATGGTGATGCGGGTGAAGGCGGTCAGCACCAGCAGCATCGACGGCAGCAGGGTGATCGCCGTCATCAGCAGCAAGGTCTGCAACGGCAGGCTCACCGGCTGGTCGCCGATGCGGCCCACGCTCACGTTCGGCAGCGAGGGCAACTGATTGGAACCGGCCGGTACCGCGGCAGCGGTCGCCCCCGGTGCCGCGGCCTGCGCCATTGCCGGCAGCGCGGCCGGGCTGGCCGCGGCCAGCAGCGGGCAACTCATCACCAGCAGGATCAGCACCAGGCGCACACTGCGCCCCCAACGATTCCAACGGCTCAACATGTCACGGGTCCTTGCGCAGCTTCTGGGCGAGCAGCTGGGCGAAATTGGGAAGTTGCTTGAAAGTGGGCAGGGTGGGTGCGGGCGTGGGCGGCAGCGGTTCGGGCAAGGTGTGCAAGGTGCTGATGCCGCCGGCGGTGACGCCGAGCAACAACTGCTGGCCGTTCACCTCCACCACCACCACACGTTCCTTGGCACCGACTGCCAGGCTGGTCACCACGCGCAGGCCCTCGGTGCTGCGGAATCCGCTGCCGGGCATGCGCTTGAGCAACCAGCCCAGGCCGACGATCAGCGCGAGCACCAACAGCAATGCAAAGACTGCGCCAAACAGGCTGGGCGAGGACGGTGCCTGCGCGCCGACCCCGGTCGCCTTGGCCGCGACCGGCGCGGCAGTGGCCAGCAGGCCGATCACCGCAGCCTCCGGATCCGTTCGCTGGGGCTGACCACGTCGGTCAGGCGGATGCCGAAGCGGTCGTTGATGACGACCACCTCGCCGTGCGCAATCAGGGTGCCGTTGACGTAGACATCGAGCGGTTCGCCGGCGCCGCGTTCCAGTTCCACCACCGAGCCCTGGTTGAGCTGCAGCAGGTTGCGGATCGGGATGCGTGCGCGGCCCACTTCCAGCGACAGGGTCACCGGTACGTCCAGGATCACGTCCAGGTTGAGGTCGGCGGCGTTCTGGTCCTGCTCGGCCTGCAGGCTGTCGAAGGTGGCAGGCGAGGCGTCGAGGATGTCGGAGTTGATCATTTGCTGGGGTCCTGGGAGGGAACGGCGCGTGGGGCTTGCACGCCGGGCGGGCGTACGGCGGTGATCTTGACGGCGTTGTTGCCATTGGAAACGCCGAATTCGCCGGTGAATAACGGGATGTCTTCCACGCACAGCGGCACCTGGGCGGGCAGGTCGATCGGCAGGATGTCGCCGACCTTCAACCCGGTGAGCTGGCGCAGGCTCATGCGCTTGCTGGCCAGCACGCTGGAGAGCGTGACCTCGGCGGTGTCCAGCTGCTCGCGCAGCATCACGTTCCAGGAGTCGTCGCGGTCGTTGCGGTCGCTCTGGATGCCGGCATCGAGCAGTTCGCGGATCGGCTCCAGCATCGAATACGGCAGGGTGATGTGGATCTCGCCGCCGCCGCCTTCCAGCTCCACATGGAACCGGCACACCACCACGTACTCGCGCGGGGTGACGATGTTGGCGAAGTGCGGGTTGATCTCGGAGTTGATGTACTCGAAGTCCACGTCCATCACCGGTGCCCAGGCTTCCTTCAGGTCGGCGAAGGTCTGCTTGAGCATCAGCTGGATCACACGCATCTCGGTGGCGGTGAATTCGCGGCCTTCGATGCGGGTGTGGAAGCGGCCGTCGCCACCGAAGAAGTTGTCCACCACGGTGAACACCAGGGTGGGTTCGAACACGATCAGCCCGGTACCACGCAGCGGCTTGAACCGGATCAGGTTGAGGTTGGTCGGCACGTACAGCGAGTGCATGTACTCGTTGAACTTGACCAGGTCGATGCCGCGCACCGACAGGTCGGCCGAGCGCCGGATCAGGTTGAACAGGCCGATCCGCCACAACCGCGCGAAGCGCTCGTTGACCATCTCCAGGGTCGGCATGCGCCCACGGATGATGCGGTCCTGGCTGGACAGATCGTATTGGCGCGCCTCGCCGGGCAGCGGCTCCGGCTCAGTGTTGACCGCGCCCGAATCCACGCCATGCAGCAGGGCATCGATCTCGTCTTGGGAAAGCAGATCACTGACGCTCATCGGGCAGGCCTTACTGGGTCACGAAACTGGTGAACAGCAATTCTTCGACGCACTTCTTGCCGGTCTCGCTGGTCATGACCTTCTGCGCTTCGGCCAGGGCGGACTTCTGCAGCTTCTGCTTGCCGGCCAGGTCGGCCACGTCGGTGGCCTTGACCTGCGACAGCAGCATCAGCAGGTGCGCACGAATGGCCGGCGCGTTCTCGGTGATGAGCTTGAGCTCTTCGGGGTCGCGGGTGACCAGCTGCACTTCGACCTGCAGGTACTGCGGGCCATCGCCGGGGTCGGCCAGGTTGACCACGATCGCCGGGTCCATCGGGAAGTACTGCGCCGGCTTGGGCACTTCGGCCACCTTGGGGGCGTCGTGCTTGCCGCCTTTTTCCTCGCCCTTGTGGCCCAGGAAGAACCAGGCGCCGCCGCCAGCGGCTGCCAGCACCACCACGCCGATGGCGATGAGCAGGATGGGCTTCTTGCCGCCCTTCTTCTTCTCGCCCTTGTCGTCTTTGTCGTCGGTCTTCTTGGTTTTTTCGGCCGCTGCCACAGTCTGCTCCAGGGGAATGCTCACCCTGTCAATGCAACTGGCATGCCAAAACCGCGTCGGTTTCCTGGCGCGGGCTGCGTGGAAACCAGAATACCCCCGCAGGCCTTGCGCCGCGGGGGTGGGAGGGCGTCATCGGCCAGCGGCCGAGCGCGAGGATCGGCGGCGTCGGGGTGTGCCCGGCACGTCGTCTCAGGCGTAGGCGTCCAGCAATCCACGCTGGCGTAACACCACCGACGGAATTCCGACGGGCGGGGCGTCGTCCAGGGTCAGGCCGTTGCCGCTGTCGTTGCCGCCATTGCGATTGCCCGCCGACTGCTGCTGTTGCTGGCCGACGTCGGCCTGGCCAAGCTGGAAGCCATTCTGGCCGAGCATTTCGCGCAGCCGCGGCAGGCTCTGTTCCAGCGCCTGGCGGGTGTCGGCGTTGGCGGCGGTGAAGCTGGCATTGACCTTGTCGCCCTCCAGATGCAGGCGCACCTCGACCGGACCCATCTCGTTTGGAGTCACCTTGATGTGGGCATGGCCGATTTTCTGGTCTGCCAGCCAGCTCATGCGCGCGCCGATGGCATCGTCGAAAGTGTCGCTGCCCAGGTCCGGGGTAGGCGTGGGCGAGGCGCTGAAGATCGGTGCGGCGTCCTGCAGGCGGGTGAGTGCCGGCGCGGTGGTGGTCGGCAACACGAACGCCGGGGCGTCCGGCGCTGCGGCAGCGGCACTGTCGTCGGCGGCCGGCTCCAGCGCCTTGGCGGCCATGCTCATCAACGCGGCCGTCTGTGCATCGCCGCTTACGGCGGTGGTCGAGGTCGGCTTGGCGCCTGCAGCAGCGGCCGGCACCGGCGCTCCCAATGCGGGCAGGGCGGCGCCGGCGTTTGCAGTGGCGGCGGCTGCGGCTGCATCGGTGGGCAGGGCGGTGGCGGTCGCCGCAGCGCCGTTGGCGCCGGCCATGCTGGCCGTCAGTGCGGCGGCTGCGGCCGCCAGCACGTCGCCACCCGGCAGCGCCTGCGCCAGCAGGCCCATGCCGAAGCCACCCAGGCCAGCCGGCGGCCAGCCGGCATCGGTCGCGGTGGCCGCTTCTGCGGGCGCGTCTTCGCCGGTCGCGGCCGCCTTGGCCGGTTTGCCGGTCTTGCTGGCAGTGGCGGCTGTGCTCTTGTCGGTGGTTGCCGCGTCCTTGGCGGCACCTGGCTTGGCCTGCTTGGCATCGCCGTCCTGCGCCCGCGGCCGGGCAGTGGCATCGCCGGCTGCATCGTCGTGGCTGTCCTCGTCGCCGCGGTTCTTGTCGGGCTGGTTGGGCTTGGGCGCGGCCTGCTTGGCAGGCACGCGCTCGGGTGCCTGCGGCGGGGCCTGGTTCGGCGTGTTGGCCGGATTGAGCATGCGCGCAAACTGGTCCTGGCCCGCGTCCGGTTCGGACGACGGATCGCTGTAGCTGGATTTCTTGCCGGTGCCGGCAAGCGCACCAAGGCCGGCGGCGAAGGCGGACAAGGGGTTCATGCGGATTCTCCGTGGGTGTCTTGGCTGCGGGCCAGGCGCGAACGACGCGCGCCGAGGTCGTCCATCTCACGCTGGTCGCGGCGTTCGATCACTTTGTTTTCCTGGGCACGGTAGCTGGCGGCCAATTGCTCCAGCACCTGCTTCTCGCGGCTGGCCAGCAGCAGGCGGGTACGCTCGGCTTCCACCTTGGCGATGTTGCTTTGCACGGTCTGTGCCTGTTGCAGCACGGCGCTGTCCAGGCGGTCCAGGAAGGCGCGGCGGTTGCTCAGCGCCACCGCGCTGGTGCCGGCCATCTGGCTGTTGGCGTATTCCTCGGCGTAGCGGCGCAATTCTTCCAGGCGCGACTGGTGGGTTTCCAGGACGCGCTGGCGCTCGGCCAGATCGCGGGCGACCTTGTCTTCCTGTTCCTGCGCGCGGCGCAGCAGTGGGTCGATCCGTTTGGACTGCATCATGGATTAGTTCTCGGGTTCGACCAGTTGTTGCAGGGCGGACAGGCTGTCGCTCAGGAGCGAGGCCTTGTGCACGTCCTGGCCGAGGAATTCGACGATTTCCGGCCAGCGCGCCAGCGCTTCGTCGGTGGCCGGGTCGCTGCCACGCTGGTAGGCGCCGATGGCGATCAGGTCGCGGTTGGCGGTGTAGGCCGAGAGCAGCCGCTTGAGCTTGCGGATGCGCAGGCGCCAGGTGTCGTCGGCGATGTCCTGCACCACGCGGCTGACCGAGGATTCCAGGTCGATGGCCGGATACAGGCCGCTGTCGGCCACCCGACGCGAGAGCAGGATGTGGCCGTCCAGGATGGCGCGGGCAGCATCGGCGATCGGGTCCTGCGGGTCGTCGCCTTCGGTCAGCACGGTGTAGAAGGCGGTGATCGAACCGCGCCCCTTGGCGCCGTTGCCGGCACGTTCCACCAGCGCCGGCAATTTGGCGAACACCGACGGCGGGTAACCGCGGGTGGTCGGCGGCTCGCCCACCGACAGGCCGATCTCGCGCTGCGCCTGGGCGAAGCGGGTCAGCGAATCCATCAGCAGCAGCACGTTCAAGCCCTGGTCGCGGAACCATTCGGCGATGGCGGTGGCGCGGTAGGCGCCATGCAGGCGCGCCAACGGCGGGCGGTCGGCCGGTGCGGCCACGACCACGGCGCGGCGCAGGCCTTCTTCGCCCAGGGTGGTTTCGACGAAATCGCGCACTTCGCGGCCACGTTCGCCGATCAGCCCGACCACGATCACGTCGGCCGAGGTGAAGCGGGTCATCATGCCGAGCAGCGTCGATTTACCGACGCCGGAGCCGGCGAACAGGCCTACGCGCTGGCCACGGCCGATCGGCAGCATGGCGTTGATGGCGCGCACGCCGACGTCCAGCGAGGTGGTGATGGGCTCGCGCGCCAGCGGGTTGATCGACACGCCGGCCATGCCGATGCTGCCTTCGGCGCGGATCGGGCCCTTGCCGTCCAGCGGGGTGCCGTCGCTGTCGATGACGCGGCCGAGCAGGCCTTCGCCCACTTCCACGCCGCCGCGGCGCCGCGAGGGCACCACCCGGGCATTGGGCAGCAGGCCATGCAGTTCGGCGCTGGGCATCAGGTAAGTGCGTTCGCCGGCGAAGCCGACCACTTCGGCGTCGACCCAGCCGCCATCGACCTCGACCTTGCAGGTCGCGCCCATCGGCGCTTCGCAGCCGGTCGCTTCCAGGGTCAGGCCGACCGCGCGGCGCAGGATGCCTTCGCGGATCAGGGTGCGACCGGCGGTGGGCTCCAGGCCAAGGGTGCCCAGGCGCGTGGCCAGGCGCAGATTGCGTGCATCCAGCCAATCGGCCGGGGTGGCACCGAACAGGGCGCTCACAGGCCCGCTCCGGATTTGCGCATGACCGTCTCCAGCGCAGCCCGCAGGCGCGCGTCCAGGGTGCCGTCGATGCGCACGCTTTCGGCGTGCACACGCAGATCGCCGCGGCTCAGGCTCATGTCCGGGGCCACGCGGGTGGTGCTGCTGGGCGCCAGATGCGGCAGCAGCGCGGTGATGTCGTCCGGGTGCAGGCGCACTTCGACCTCGCGGCCGGCGCCGCCAACCGCATCGACCGCCTCGCCGACCAGGTCGGCCAGCAGTTGCGGGTCGGCCTGGTAGGCACGGCCGACCAGCTGGCCGGCAATGCGCACGGCCAACTCGCCGAGCGCGCCGACCACTTCGTTTTCCAGCCGCGCCAGCGGGCGGGTGAAGTTGTCCAGGATGCCGTCGATCTGCGCGGTGAGGCGGCGCACTTCCGACTGGCCCTGGGCGAAGCCTTCGGCATGCCCACGCGCGAACCCTTCGTGCTGGGCGGCATCTTCGATGGCCTGGATCTCTTCCAGGGTCGGCGGGCGCAGCACCGGCTCGAGCATGGCCGGTTCTTCGTAGTCCGGTTCCGGCAGGGCCGGGACAAGCTGCAGGTCCGGGGCCAGCCAGCGGGTGACCACCTCGTTCATACCATGGCCTCCGCACCGGCGCCGCCCAGGCTGATGGCGCCTTCGTCAGCCAGGCGGCGGACGATGGTGAGGATTTCCTTCTGCGCCGCTTCCACGTCTGCAAGGCGCACCGGGCCGCGCGCTTCCATGTCCTCGAGCAGGATTTCGGCCGCGCGCTGGGACATGTTGCGGGTGATCTTTTCGCGCACCTTGACGTCGGCGCCGCGCAAGGCCAGCCCCAGGCGCTCGCCGGAGACTTCGCGCAGCAGCGTCTGCAGGCCGCGGTCGTCCAGGTCCACCAGGTTGTCGAACACGAACATCAGGTCCTGGATCTTGCCGGCCAGGTCGGCGTCGATCTTGCCGATCTCGCCCAGCACGCCCTGGTCGGCGCCGGTGTCCAGGAAGTTGAGGATGTTGGCCGCCACCTTGATGCCGCCCACGTTGGACGACTTCAGGTTCTGGTTGCCGGCGAATTGACGCTCCATGATGTCGTTGAGCTCGCTCAGCGCATTCGGCGGAATGCCGTCCAGGGTGGCGATGCGCAGCAGCACGTCGGCGCGGGTGCGCTCGGGCAGCAGCTTCAGCGCCTCGGCGGCCTGGTCGCTGTCCAGGTGCGCCATGACGATGGCGATGATCTGCGGGTGCTCGTTGCGCACCAGGTCGGCGACCGCGCGCGGGTCCATCCACTTCAAGGTGTCCAGGCCGGTGGTGTTGCGGCCCAGCAGGATGCGGTCGATCAGCCCGCCGGCCTTGTCGGCGCCCAGCGCCTGGATCAGCACGTTGCGGATGTAGTCGTCGGCGCCCACGCCCAGCGAGGTCTTGCCGGCCAGTTCGCCGTTGAACTCGTCCATCACCTTCTCGACCTGGTCGCGCGAGATGCCGGTCATGGTGGCCATGGCGATGCCGATCTTCTGCACCTCCTTGGGGTCCATGTGCTTGAGCACTTCGGCCGCGTCGCTCTCACCCAGCGACAGCAACAGCACCGCGGCGCGCTGCACTCCAGTCATCGGTTGTGTATCAGGCTTCACTGGCGACCCATCCCTTCACGACTTGTGCGACACGTTTTGAATCGGCTTTGACGGCCTCGCGCGCCAGGCGCATGCGCTCTTCGTAGGCGTCTGGCAGAGCGATCGGGGTCTTCTTGTCCTGACCGATCTGCGCGGTGTCTTCTTCCAGGCGGGGCATCAGGTCGTCGTCTTCGTCGACCATCCGCACGTCGGCGCTCTGTGGAGTGCCATCCTTGCCAGCCTTGCCTTGCTTGTCCTTGACCGCGGTCACGCCGGTGAGCTGACGCAGGGTGGGGCGCACCACACCGAACAACAGCGCCAGCACCACCACCGCACCGACCAGCAGGCGCAGACCGTTCTGCACGCGCGGGTCTTCCCACCACTTCGGGCCTTCCTCGCCCGCCACCGCTTCGCGCACGAACGGGGCATTCATCACCGACACCGTGTCGCCGCGTGCCGCATCGAACCCCACTGCCTGCTTGACCAGGCCTTCGATACGGGTGAGCTCGGCAGCGGTGAGCGGCTGTTCGACCATCTTGCCCTTGGCGCCGGGGCGCGGGACGTTGTCCAGCAGCACCGCCACCGAGACGCGCTTGATGCGACCGGCCGGCTGGCGGGTGTGTTGCAAGGTTCGGTCCAATTCGTAGTTACGCGTGGCGCTCTTGGAACTTTCGGTCGGCGTGGCCGGGGCCGCGGCCTGGCCATTGGCGGCCGCCGGGGTGCCCGGCGCGCCGGCCACGGCCGGTGCCGGCGGCTGGCCGGGGCTATTGCTGGTGGCGCCCGGAGGGCCCTGCGGGCCGGTGGCGCTGGTGCTGGTGTCGCTGACCTGCTCGCTGCGCAGCTTGGCCGGCTCGCCGTTGTAGAGCTCGCGGGCTTCTTCGACCACCGAGAAGTCCATGTCCACGCTGGTTTCCGGATTGACCCGGCCCGGGCCGGTCATCGGCTCCAGCAGCTCGCGGATGCGCTGGTTGTAGGAGCTTTCCTGGCGGCGCACCTGTTCGAACTGGGCGGCGTGCTGGGCCGCGTCGCTGTTCGGGTCGGCAATGGAGAGCATGCGGCCGCTCTGGTCGACCACGGTCACGCGTTCGGGGGTCATGTCCGGGATGCTGGACGCCACCAGATTGACGATGGCATCGACCTGGTTGCGCTCCAGGCCCTGGCCGCCGCGCAATTCCAGCACCACCGAGGCGCTGGCTACATCGCGCTGGCGGGTGAAGGCGCTGGGCTTGGGAATGGCCAGGTGCACACGGGCCTCGCGGACCGGGCGCAGGGTGCCGATGGTGCGCGAGAGTTCGGTTTCCAGCGCGTGCTGGTAGCGGGCGTTTTCCACGAACTGGCTGACGCCGAAGCCCGGGTCCTTTTCCATCAGTTCGAAACCGCCGCCGGTTTCCTTGCCGGTCAGGCCGGAGCCGGCCAGTTTGAGGCGGGCGTCGTACAGACGGTCCTGCGGCACCGAAATGGCGCCGGTGGCCTGGTCGATCTTGTAGGGAATCTGCGCGGTGCGCAGCAGGTCGGCCGCTTCGGCATTGCCCTTCTCATCCAGGCCGGTGTACAGCGACTGATAGCCAGGCTTCTGCGACCAGAAGAACACCGCCAGACCGGCCGCGACCGCCAGGGCGATCATCGCCATCATGGTCAGCTTGCGGGTGATCTGCAGGCTGCGGACACGGTCGAACCATTGCCCCGCCTTTTCGGCGTTCTGGTTCATGTTTTCTTTGCTGATCGCGAGTGCCATGTGTCGTCAACCTTTACAGCGGCATGTTCATGACGTCCTGATAAGCCTGGACGAGACGGTTGCGGACTTCCACGGTGGCGCGGAAGGCCACCTGGGACTGCTGGGAGGCGACCATGACCCGTGCCAGATCGGCATTGGGGTCGCCCATTTCGAATGCTTTGGACAGCGCGCCGGCCTTCTGCTGGGCCTCGTTGACGCCGCCGATGGCGCCGCGCAAGGTCTCGCTGAAGCTCGGTGCCTGCGTCGCCGGTGTTCCCTGTGCGCCGGCCAGGCCCTGGATCTGGTTGCCATGCGCCGCATCGCCCACCGCGCCCATCGGGCCTTGGCCCATCTGCGTCTGGTAGCTGCGGATCTGCGAGAGGATGGAGGTGACGGAATCGCTCATGGGTGCGGTCAGCCAGGGAGGCATCCACACCAATGCAAGCGGCGTGCCGAAATGGCGCCGGGATTCCGGCGCGGGGGCGTTCCGGTCGCGGCCGCGTCGCAGCGATTGGCTTGTTTTCTCCCGCAGCCAGGTGTTCCTTCTCCCGCCTGCGGGAGAAGGTGGCGCGCAGCGCCGGATGAGGGCACTACCCTCGGTGCCACGCGCTGCAGGCATGGCAACCGCGGGCGCCGGAGTGTCGCGCGCCCCCCCATCCGCCCTTCGGGCACCTTGCCCCGCAAGCGGGAGAAGGGAACAGAAGGCCGCCAGTTGCAGTGCGACCGCCAGATCAAAGTACCCAGGCTGTCCTTCTCCCGCCTGCGGGAGAAGGTGGCGCGCAGCGCCGGATGAGGGCAACCCGGTGGGTGGTCAGCTGAAGCAGCGCATCCGCATTAGTCCGGCAACCAGGCGGCCCGCCAGGTGTCCAGATTGCTGCCGCTGAGCATCCAGTCGCGCCGCACCACCTCGCGCAAGGCCGCACCCCTGGCGCGTGCTGCGTCCAGGTCGGCCAAGTGCTCGCGGATGGCGCCGATCCAGTCGCGGTAGCGGTTCTTCACCAGCGTCACCGGCAGGCTGCCCTGGTAGCAGCGCACGTCGCTGGCGATGACCGGGTAACCGCAGGCGCCGTACTCCAGGAGCCGCAGATTGCTCTTGCATTCGTTGAACAGGTTCTGCTCCACCGGCGCCAGCGCCAGATCCAGGTCCAGCGCCGCCAGCGCGGCGGGGTACTCATCGATCGGCACACCCGGCTGGAACTGGTGAATATGCTGGCGCAGCGCAAATGGGTACATCCCCATGAACACCCATTCCACTTCGCCGGCGAGCTCCTTCACCACGTCGGCAATCAGCTCCAGGTCGCCGGTATGGCTGGCGCCGCCAGCCCAGCCGATCCGCGGCTTGCCACCCTGGCGTTCGGCCCGCACGGGCAGCTGTTCCCACCAATGCGGCGGCAGGCGGTTTTCGGCCACGCGGATATCGCCATGCAACCCGGCGAACGCCTCGGCCAGGGCGGGGGTGGACACCACGAAGCGGTCCACCATGCCCAGCCCTCGCCGCACCGTCTTCAGAATGTCCTTGGGCATGTGCTCGCGGTGCGCATTCTTCAGCGGCAAATTGGGCAGGTAATCGTCCAGCTCGTACACCTTGAATGCGCGCGACAACGCCTTCATCCGCCGCATCGCCTCCAGCCGCGGCTCGCCGACCTGGCGTTGCAGGATCACCACGTCGGGATCCTGGCGCGCCAGCTCGCTGATCTCCAGATAGCCGTTGAACAACACCCCTTCGGCCATCCCGGCCTCGCGCAAGGCGCGCAGTGGCTGGATCACCCGGTAATGCCCGCAGCCTTCGATATCGGCCGGCAGCGCCATCACGCTCGGCAGCGGACGCCACGACTGCAGCGGCCGCCAGCTGGCGCGCGGGTCGGCCAGCTGGAAGCCGGCGCCCGGGTCCAGCGAAAATCCCGGGCTGTAGGCCGGGTCGTTGGCCATCAGCGGCAGCCAACGCGCATACATTGCCTCTTCGTCCAGCGCCGTGGCGGCGGGCGCGTCCAGCGGGTCGATCAGCAGCTGCGCACGTGCGGCAAAGACATTGAGGTAGCCGGCCTGCTGCAGGCGCAGGCACAGGTCGACATCGCTCCACTGCGCCAGCGCCGGCTCCAGGTCGAAACCACCGGCGTCCAAAAACAGCTGGCGCGGCAGCATCAGGCATTCGCCACTCAACGCGCTGTAGTTCTGGTCCAATTGCAGGCGCTGCAGATAGCCCGATTCATCGAACGCCGCACCTTCGAACGCACGCGCTGCAGGTGCCCCCAGGCCGAGCAGCAGTCCGGCGTGATGCACGGTTCCGTCGCCGCGCAGCAGCTTGCCCGCAACCGCACCGACCTCCGGGCGCAGTGCGTGGTTGAGCAATTGCTCCAGCCAATCGGCTTTCATCACCGCCGCGCCCGCTGCCAGCCACAACAACACCTCTCCATGCGCGTGCTCGACCGCGGCATTGCACACCGCCTCACGCGGCGGTTCGGCGGCAAAGCGCAGCACGCGGATTTGCTGCATGCCCAGATTCTCGATGCCGCTCAGCCAGCCATGCAGATCCGGCTCGGTGGTGCCGCGATCCAGCAGCAACACCTCGTAATGCGGGTAGCTGGTATTGGCAAGAATGCTTTCCAGGCAGCGCTGCACCTGCGGCAGACGGCCATCGACCGGTACCAGAATGCTCACCAGCGGTTGTTGCGCATGGCGGTAGTCCAGCGCGTGCCGGCTGGGACCGGCACTGTGCACCACGGCGTCCACGTAACCGCGTGCGGCAAGATGGCGCGCAATCGCCTGGCGTTCGTCTTCGTCGTCGTGCTGCGGCGTGGCCGATGCGATCAGGATGGGTTCTGCAATATGACGGATGCAGGCCAACCCGTAACGCTCGATCAGGCCGAGTTGGTAATCCAGCTCGAATGCCGCGCTGGGCCCGGTGGGGAAGCCGCCATCGGCCAACAGCGTGCGGTGCCGGAACGCCCAGTGCCGCGAAAGCGTCGCCGGTGCGCTCAACAGCATGTCCAGATACAGCGCTGGCCGCAGCGCCAGCCCCAACTGGCCATTGTCCAGCGCCATCACTTCATCTGCGTAGACGGCCTGGCAGTCGTCGGGTAACGCGAGCATTTCCAGCGCCAGCATCATCAAGCCGCTGGCAGTGAACAGGCTGCCGGCATCAACCAGCAACACCCAATCGGTCGCATCCTGTGCGGCGATCACCCGGTTGAGCGTCGCTGCCAGGCCGTGCGCCTCGATCAGCACCCCACGCTCGCCGTGCGCGGCAACCTGCTGCGGCGAGCTGCTGATGACCCAGGTTCGATGCTGTTGATAGCAAGCGACCGCGTCCAGGCTGTCGCGCGTTGCAGCGACCGCTGCGGCATCGCCGTGACGGTCGATCAGCAGCACCGCGATGCGCGGCCCGCCGGCATGCGCATGCAGGCGCGCCTGGATCAATGCACGTTGCACCATGCTCGGATGGCGCACGCCCAACCAAGTCGTCGGCGACACGCGCTCGGCCATGCCGGCGCTTTGCATCAACGCATTGACCAGATCCACCGGCTTGAAGACGCGCGCCTTGTGCGGGCTGAGCGGGGCCACGCGCACCTGTCGATTGTCGCCAGTCTCGCGTCGCCAGCCGAGCTGGCGGATGCCCTGGCGCAGGTCGTCGTGTCCCTGGTCGCCGACCCCGACCTGATCGCGGCCGCCCTGGCTGAACTGCGCGCTGGAAACGCGGAACTGCGTCAGCGGGCTGGCCAGGAACGCCAGGTTGCCGTGGCGCAGCAGCTTGACGTAGATCGCCAGATCGCCCACCCAATCGATGGCCTTGCCGTTCAACGCCATCAACCCGTTGCCCAACGCCAACAGATCGGCGCGCCGCGCAAGTACGCAACTCGGCTCACCGATGAAATTGATGGTGTGGTCGGCCAGGAACGACACCAGTTCCGGCCCGTCGATCAGCACGTCGTCGGCAAACGGAAAGCAGGTGGCCAGGATGTCCGGCAGTGGCTGGCCATCGCCGTCGATACGCTGCCGGCGCGAGGAGGCCATCGCCGTACCCGGGTTGCGCTCGATTGCTTCCACCAGCTGCGCAATGCAATCGGGCGCCAGCACATCGTCGTCGTGCAGAAACTTGACGTACTCGCCCTGTGCCAGGCCAATCCCCTTGATCGTGCTGACCAGCTCGCCAAGCCGTGGCGTGTTGCGGTGGTAGCGAATGGGGAAGGGCGCATCCGCCAACCTTGGCGCCAGCAGCGCTTCGATGGCGCCATCGGCATTGTCGTCGCAAATCACCAGCTCCAACGCCGGATAGGTCTGCGCCAGCGCGCTCTCCAGCGCCTGCGCAAAGTAGCGCGACTTGTAGGTCGGCATGACGATGCTGACGAGGGCAGGAGAGCTCACGGGTGGTGGTTCGAGTTGATCATTCAAGAGTTATCCGATGTAGACGCTATGCCGGCGCGAATAGGCCCGATCGCCGCGGAAGCAGCGATCATCGAACTGGCCGAACGCCAATGCAATATGCGTGCCGCTCGAAGTATG
Source organism: Xanthomonas sp. NCPPB 1062 (assembly GCF_041481705.2). Taxonomy (NCBI): domain Bacteria; kingdom Pseudomonadati; phylum Pseudomonadota; class Gammaproteobacteria; order Lysobacterales; family Lysobacteraceae; genus Xanthomonas; species Xanthomonas sp. NCPPB 1062. The sequence continues at coordinate 2,262,525 of NZ_CM192987.1, forward strand.
GCGCGTCAAGAATGTGGTGTCGCTGGCGTTGTGTCGGCGCCTGCCTAAGACCAGCCCATGCTCGATACCGCCTTTGTCTCTCCCGATCAGATCCGCAGCTGGTTCGCCATCGGGAGCGATGGCTGCGATGGCACTGTGCGCAGCCCCTAACAAGTCGTGAATTTTCCTCTGCTTACTCCGCCCAGGGCGGCGGTGCGGAACCGGCGACAGGCGATGCATATAAAACGAGGTCGTAGTAGTGGCCGGGAGAGTGCTGGCGTAGACGGAAGTGATAGCCCTCCACCAATTTGTCCAGTTGTTCGACGATATCCAGTAAATCCTGGGCGTAGTGGTAGACACAAATGGCCATACGGGGGCGCTGGGTTCGGATGAGGTGAGATGCGCCCTCTAATGCCCTTGCTTCAAATCCTTCGATGTCCAACTTCAGTAGCGTCAGCTTCTCCAATTCGTCGTCCAGGCGTGTGGTCGCCACGGAGATTCCGCCATGGGACGATACATGGCTGGAGACGGTGCCGGTCTCCTCGAAGCGCAGCGTCGCATGTTCGTTGGAGATAGCTTTTCTGATGGCCTTGAAATTATGCGGGGGAAGGGGGGAGGCGCTCGCGATGCCCTCCAGTTTCTGAAAGTTGATGCCATCGGGTTCGAAGGCGGTGATGCTTTCGTAGCGATAGCGGGATGCTTCTAGAAACTTGCGGACGATAGGGCCCTGGAAGGCGCCGCCATCGCAGAAATGTTCACGCTGGCCTAGCTGGAATGTGCTGCTGTCGGCGTATTCCGAAAAGTACTCGTTGATCGGCGTCGCCCAGCAGTCCAACAAAAGGCTGGAATCGTAGGTTAGGCGGAACAACAGGTTGCTGTAGAGCGTAAAGACACTGAAATCGTCGTCCAGTCGATCCGCAAAACGCAGAAATTCGTCCAGGCGCAGAAGCGTCCGCTGGCGGTAGACTTGCGCAGGCTCGTACACGGCGAACAGCCCGCAATGCGCAACTGCGAGGCAGGCATCGACCCTTTCAATGCCTGCTTGCTCGCAGAGCTTGCGGGTCAAGCCCGACTCTCCTGGGCTGTAAGAAAAATCGATGGCCAATGCCTGGGGATGCTGAGCCGCCTGTTCGATGAACTGGCGCGAACTCCACCGCGGCGCTCCATGAATGGAGTCGCCGTCGCTCGGTTGGTCATCAACGGCTGCAATGACATGGCTGGGGCGTTGGACGATCTGTGGGCCATAGATGTTGCCAATACCCGAGCGCGGTTGGAGCAGAAACAGGGGGCGCTGCTCGAAACGTGGAATCAGCGGATCAACGGAAGGCGCAACGCTCAGTTGCTCAATGCCCGCGCTGGTGCAGAGGTCATGTGCAAATGCGCGTCCGCGTGGGCTGCAAGAGAAGTCGATAGCGATCGCTTCGGCATACTGCCCCGCCTTGGCAAGAAACTCCTGACTGCTCCAGCGCGGCGCGCCGTGGATGCGGTCCAGGTGGATGCTTTGGTCATCAATTGCGGCAACGACATGGTGCAGGCCGGCAACGACACTGGGACCATGCACCATGCCTGCATAGGACTCGGGGGCGACGAGGAATACAGGGCGGTTTGCAATCGCGGATAGGCTTGAAACGACACCGTCAAGTACAGGGCGCTCCTGCTCGGCAATACTTAGAATCCGCTGGCGAAGCTGCTCATTTCTGGAGTTCATGAACGTCTGTCCCGTAAGTATGAATGGGGGTGTCGTAGCGGGCGTCGAAATAGATCTTGGCAGGGACGTTCTCGCAGTGGACATGCGGCCAGCCAAGTTCAGAGCTTCGTCCTGCCGTGACGCCCCGCGTACGACGGCGCCGGTCCGCTGGAAGGGGAGTGTCATCTTCTCGGATCGGTACCGGCAATGGCAGCGCATGCTTAGCGCAAGTGCCGGCGTAGATCGTCCCAGTCCAGCAGGTCCGTGGCCACACCGCGCGCGGCCAGTAGGTCTGAGTACTGCTGTAAATCGTAGGACAACGCTGACCGCAGTGAGTCGAACTTCGGTGCATCGAAGTCGGGTTTCTGCTCATCGAAGGACAGGTCGCGGCTGGTGAAGCCAAACTTCACGTCATCCGTCTCAGGTACTTCACCGATCAGCCTCGATAGGAACTTCACACGGTTCGCTTCTTCTTTAAGCTTGTCGAGTGAGACCAGAATCAAGTCTTCCGGGCGGTACCGATCGAGAAAGCTCCTAATGCCGGCGTAGTAGAAGCTCGCCACCAGGACAGACATGAAAGGGAAGTTCCGGCGAGTCATCAGGAACGCTGTTTCGTAATCCAGCCGGCCTGCGAAGTCTCCCTTTCGGAGTCTATCGATCTCCGCATCGAAATGACGCTCGACGTAACCAGAGGAAACCCGAGGAAACATGCGTAGCTGAAGGTCCTTCTCTTCCTGGTAGGGAGTGGACGCGGTGATCTTTGGCATTGGCGTCCCATTCCGGGCCGTGGTGGTTCCAGAGGCTTTCAGGTAACTGTTGGAAAGCGCCAGCGCCTCGCCGTCCTGGAGGGCGTTGATCTTGTTCATGCGATAGGAACTCCAGGTTCGCTCGAAGGGATTGCGTAGGCACAGCACGATCCGGGTGCCATGTTCGGGCAACCTCGAGATCGCATAAGGGCTGAGAGCGTAGCCGGAGCTGGCATCCAGCCACGGCAGTTTCGCTGGTGCTGGAAGTTGCGGCTGCGTACCGGGAAACAGGTAGCCATGCGGTTCCTTGATGTCCTCGACCAGATACTTTGCGATCCCGTTTTTGGTCAGCCAGCCGGCCAGGGGCGTGGTCCCGCATTTCGCCATGCCGGCGAGGAATATGTAGTTCGTTTTCATCGTGCGACAGGCATGCGGCCTGGATCCTCCGTTACTGTCCGTAGACCAGGATGGGTTCGTCATAGCGGGTGTCGTACACCGTGCGGCTGGGCACGTCACGGTCATACAGGCGTGGCCAGCCCAGCTCGCAGTGGCGGCCGATCTTGACGCCAGGGCCGACCACCGTTCCCATGCGCAGGATGGCGTGCGCGCCGATCTCGGTGCCGTGGCCGATGCTGACGCCGATGTCGCACCAGCATGACGGGCGCAGATGCACGCCAGCACCGATCTTGACCCCGCTATGCAGCACGGTGTTGTAGTCGATACGGCTGCCCGCGCCAACCACCACGCCGTCGCCGATGAAACAGTTGCGGCCAATCACCGTGGCGGCAGCGATCACGGCTGAAGTGCTGACGAAAGGCTCCAGGCTGAAGCCGCGCGCCATCACCAGCTGCATCAGCTCCATGCGTTTGAAATTGCCGAAGCGTTCGTCGAAAGCCACGAACATGGCCCCGTCGGCCGGACTCAGTCCATCCAGCACGCCAAGATCGAACTCGTGTTCGGAATCTTGTGTTACCTCGATCCTGATGACGTTTTCTTCCTGGTACGCCTGCTTCCAGGCGTAAAAGGCCAGGTCGAGGTAGTCGCTGCTGCCGATGATCCACCTAGATTTCATGTTCGGTTTCCATCAGCTGCGTGTACCAGCGTTCGACCAGGCGATTCATGGATTCATATGCACCCTGGGTGGGTAGCGGAGCGTCCGTGTGCAATGCCGCCTGCACACGCTCCATGATGTCCACGTCTTCGCCCACCACCACCTTGCTGCCGTGCATCTGTGCCAGTAGAACTTGGCTGGAAGAGCCGTAAGGCTGTTTCTTGCGGGCGCTAAACCAATAGATTTCCAGGTCGGTGCGGTCCGGTGCGACGGGAATGTGGTGTTCCAGCGTGAAGGAATACCCGCCATTGGAACTGGCGATGTGCATGTTCGGGAAGGCCAACCAATTGAAGTAGGCATCCTGCGTGCCCCAGCGTTCCACTTTCTCGTGCCAGCCGAAGTGTTGAAGGTTGGGTATGGGGGCGTCCGGGCCGCCGAAACTAAAGCGGCGCATCTCGCGTCTCAAGGCAGCGGGCGAGCTGTCTTGCAACGCTTCCATGGACTGCTTGGCTTGTTCTTCGTTTACCTCGGCAACGAAGCTGACGCTCTTGGCTAAGGTCTTGGGGTGGACGAAGCGCGGATGATTAGCATCCCGAAGATTTTCGTAAGCGAGTTTCCAGTTGTACCGGCCACGCCATGTGGTCACCATGACCTCGGTGTCATAGGCGCTGGAACTACTTTCCAGCAAGGCGATAAAGTCAGGCGAAAACTGCTCCTCGATTGGCATTGGATTGGGATCGAGGTTGACAAACAGCAGGTTGCCGATGGCGCGCAATGAGAATTCGCGCAGCTTCAGCTCGTCCTTTTCACTATCGTCCAAGCGGTAAATCGCCTCGCAGTCCGGGATATTCTTTACCCGGCCTTGGTCGTCGTAACTCCAGGCGTGGTAGGGACACACAAGAGGCCGGCAACCGATAGCACCGGTTTGAATCAATGCACTGCGGTGGAGGCAGACGTTCTCGAACGCACGGATTTTGCCGTGGAAGTTCTGGATCACCAGGGGAATGCCCGCTATCTTGCGAGTTATGAAGTTGTTGTTCTCAGTCAGTAGAGTCTTCAGGCCAGTGAAGAGCCAGACCTTGCGAAAAATCTTTGCCTGCTCACGGGCAAAAATCTCTGGTGACAGGTAGTACCTGGTGTGCATTCGCGAGCGCATGAGTCACTGCCTTGTTAAATGTCTTTCTGGAACACGATGCGGGCAGGGTTGCCGAACACGCTGGTGCCGGAGGGCACGTCCTTCACCAGGGCCGAACCGGCGCCGACCACTTCGCCGTCGTCGATGTGGATGTAATGCACGAATACTCGCAGCGACGCGCTTACCAGTACCGGGACGAATGCGACTGAAACGCCGCGTGCACTCCAGCTCGAAAGTTTTCGTGCTCGTGCAATACGTGGAGTCGAGTGCGTTACGTGTCATAACTAGTCAGCCCTATCGGGTGAAGATGACACGCGCCGGATTGCCCGCTACGGTGCTGTTGGGAGGCACGTCCCTCACCACTACACTGCCTGCGCCGATGATCGCTCCATCGCCGACCTTGACGCCAGGAGCTAGCGTGGAGTGAGGATGGATGATCACGTCGTCACCGATGCTCACACCACCGCCGATGAAGACAAAGTTGCCAATCTGCACGAAATTCCCGATTACCACATCATGACCGATGATAGTTGTCGACAGCACGATGACGAACTCACCGATGCGGCTGTCGGCGCCGATGGACACGCCGACCTCGAACAGGCTGCCGCGTCCGATCGGTGTGGGTGATGCTTCACGCAGGCGCGGCCGCAATACCATGAAGTGAGCGCCACGCTCGATCAACGGGCGGGTGTAGCGACGGCGTGCGGCAGGATCGCCCAGCGCGCAGATGAAGTGATCGTTCTCGACGACCTGGTAGCTGTCTGGATCTCCAAGAATCGGCCATCGCGTCGTAGTGCCGAGCTCGCTACGGCTATCCAGAAATCCTTTGATCTCCCAATCGGTTCCGTACTCGGGATCGTCGTTGTAGGCCATGGCTGCCACACCCCTGCCAAAGCCGCCCGCGCCGATGATCAACACCTGATAGCGTGGTCGACTGCTCACGCGAACTCCACGCCGCCATCCATACTGAACGCCTGGCCGGTCACTTTGCTACTGGCGTCGGAGAGAAAATACAGACAGGCCAGTGCCACGTCGTTCGGGTCGCCGATGCCCAGCGGATAACGCTTGCGGCTTTCCTCGAACCAGGCCTTGTCCTCATTTATCAAGGATGTTTCCACCAGGCCAGGGCACAGCGCATTGGCGCGAATCTTTCGCCGTGCCAGTTCCAGCGCCAACGGGCGTAAGGTACCGATCAGAGCGGCTTTCGAGCCTGCGTAGGGGCCGACGCCGACTGTGCCGGTGAGCGCGGCGATGGATGAAATGAACAGCACCGAGCCGCTGGGGCGTAGCGACTGCCGCGCCAGCAGATGCCGTGTCAGCATCACCGGTGCCATGTAGTTGATGTCCATCACCTCGCGCAGAAATTTGTCGCTGACCAGCTTCATCGGCGAAAGCCCGCGAATGCCGGCGCTGTGCACCACGCCGTCGACGGGCCCGCAGTCTGCAGCGAGCTGTTGCACGGCAGTCGCATCGCTCAGGTCGCCAGCGAACAGGCGGTGCCCATCGCCCGGCAACGCGGCCAGGGTGGTCTGCAGGCGCTCTTCGTCGCGCCCGGCAATCAGCAGCTGCGCGCCCGCGTTGGCGCAGGCCAGCGCCACTGCTTCACCGATGCCTTTGGACGCACCGGTGACCAGCACGGTCTTGCCTTGCAATCCATACAGATCGCGCAGCAGGGCGGAGACGGTGTCCGAAGCGGGCATGGATGTGTCAAGGCTCATAAGCGGATCGGCAGGGAGATGCCGCCATCGATGGTCAAGGTGCTGCGCGTGATCCAGCGGCTGGCAGCCGAGAGCAGATAGGTCACGCCTTTTGCGACGTCATCCGGATCGATGCGGCCCAGCGGGGTCAGCCCGATCTTGTCGTCCATGTCCGCGGCAGTGCCCAATTTTTTCAGCATGGGCGTGTCCACATACCCGGGCGCGACGCAATTGGCGCGGATGCCGTGCTTGGCCTGCTCCAGCGCTAGCGTGCGCACCGCCGCCTCGAGCGCAGCCTTGGAGGCGGCATAGCCTGCTGCCGCCTGCGGAGCGGCGCGTGCCGACAGTGCAGTCACATAGACCAGCGACGCGGAGCCGAGCAGACGCTTCTTTGCCAGCAACTGCTGAGTCAGGCTGACTGGCGCCAGATAATTCACCGACAGCATCTGCTGCAAGTGTTTTTCGGCAGCCATCCGAAACGGCACCAAGGCGGCAATACCTGCGCACGACGCCAGCCCGTGATAGCCCGGCGTCGCGTCTACCAGCCGCTTGCGGGTCGCTTCGTCGGTGAGGTCGCCTGCCAGCACCTTGTGACCGGTGCCGTGCAATGCGTAGGCCACGGTAGTCAAGCGGGCTTCGTCGCGTCCGGTCAGTACCAAGGTAGCGCCAAGCCGGGCGCACATTGCCGCGACCGCCGCTCCGATGCCGGAGGAGGCACCGGTCACCAAAATGGTTTTGTCTTGCAGCCCGAATGTGTCAGTGCTCGCAGCCGTCATGCTCACGACTCGATCAAATCAGGAAACACCGCGCCGTCGATATCCACCAGGCACGTGCCCCACGACAAGCCGATGCCGAAGCCGCACAGCAGCACGCGCTTGGGTCCTGACTCGAGTTCCTTGTTTATCCGCGCAGTCATCGTGACCGGCAACGAGGCACCGCTAGTGTTGCCGAAGTCGCGCAGTGTCGAAGGCACCTTTTCCACCGGCAGGCCGAGCTTTTTGCGAATTGTCTCGTTGATCATGCGGTTGGCCTGGTGAAACACGAAGTAATCGATGTCTTCCTTGGCCACGCCGGTGTACTCAAGCAGTTTCTGCACGGCAGGTGGAATGCGCTGGGTAGAGAAGCTCAGCACTGCCACGCCGTCCAGGATCAGGTCCACGCCACGCTTCCAGGCGCCATCCGCCTCGTCGCGATACGGCACCAAGTGCTGGATGCCGACCGGTTCGCGGTGACCACCCACCGGCAGGATGATGGCCTTGTAGCCACTGCCATCGCTGTTGAGGTCGAAATACATCGGCGGCGCGTCGGCGCTGAACTCCAGCGCCGTGGCGGTGCCGGAGTCGGAGAAGATCGGGTCTTCAAGGTTGGCGCTGCGGTCGCCGACCAGCAGCAGGCCCTTCTTGACGCCACCGGCAGCGATCATCGAGCCGAGCAGGTTGATGCCAAACGGGTAGGCCGAGCAGCCCAGGTTGACGTCGAAGGCGACCGTGGCATGCGACAGCCCCAGCCTGTCCTGAAGGATGATGGCGGTGGCCGGAATCGGGTAATCCGGCGACTGGGTCACCACGATCAATGCATCGATCTCCTCGCGCTTCCACTGCAGCTTTTCCAGCAGCACCTCGGTCGCATCGAAGGCCAGGTCGGAAAAACACTGCCATTCCGATGCCATCCGCCGGGTCTCGATGCCGATGTTGCGCACCAGCCGCTCGCGCTCGGAGCGAATCTGCGGACGGCAATCGGTGAGATTGGACACTACACGCTTTGGCACGCATGTCGCCATGCCGGCAAAGCGGACGTTATGCAGCGTGGAGGTCGGCATGGTGCTTACGCCTCGGTCAGTTTGTAAAGATCGCCGACGGTGATGGCAACGGCGAGATCTTCGCCGGTGATGGTCTTGCCGTATTCCATGTCGAACATCACGATCACGCCCAGCGCCGCCAGCGAATCCCATTCCGGGAGCTCGAGCAGCACGGTGTCCATCGTCACTTCCACCGGCTCCTGGAAGTCGGTGGCGGAGAGGAAGTTCTCGATAAATGTTGCCTGGGTCATGCGAGCTCGCCTGGTTGCCTGTTGTAGAGATGTGAGGTTGAAATGCAGCTGCAGCGTTATACGGTCACGTCGCCTGTTGGCCGGCGATGAGATCGGCGATGGTATCCACCTGATCGCTGCTCAAGCCCGGAAAGATTGGCAGGCACAGCACCTGCGCGGCCACTGAGCGCGCCACCGGCAACCATGCCGGCGCCGACGAGGGTAGGGCACGATACATCGGGAAGTCGCTGATCAACGGATAAAAGTAGCGCCGCACCAGGATGCCGTGCTCGCGCATCAATTGGTATAGCGCATCGCGCGCCAGTGGGTAGTCGTCCTGCACAAGAATCGGAAAGTACGCGTAGTTGGGCGTGGAGTGATCGAGCCGCGCAACGCAATGGATGCCGCGCACATCGCTCAACCGTTGCCGGTACTGCGCATCGATGGTACTGCGTTGCGCAATGGCCTCATCGATGTGCTTGAGCTGCAGCAGACCGAAGGCTGCGCTGATCTCGTTCATCTTGCCGTTGATGCCCGGTGCCACCACGGTTGTCTCGTCGACGAAGCCGAAGTTCTTCAGATGCCCGATGCGCTGATAGGTCCTTTCGTCGGGACAGACAATCGCGCCGCCCTCGAAGGTGTTGAAGACCTTGGTCGCATGGAAGCTCAATACGCTCAGGTCGCCGTGGCGCAGGATCGAGCCGCCGTCATCGCGCACCCCGAAGGCATGCGCCGCGTCGTAGATCACCTTGAGGTTGTAGATATCGGCGATGCGGGTGATTGCGCTGGTATCGCAGGCGGTGCCATAGCAGTGCACCGGCATGATCGCGGTGGTCTGCGGGGTGATGGCCGCTTCGATCTTCGAAGGGTCCATGTTGAGCGTCACCGGATCGATGTCCACGAACACCGGGGTGATGCTTTTCCACAGCAGCGAATGCGCGGTAGCCACGAACGAGTAGGGCGTAGTGATCACTTCGCCGGTGATGCGCAGCGCCTGCAGGGCGGTGATCAACGCGGTGGTGCCATTGGTCAGCAGTGCAAGGTGCGGAACGCCCAGGTAATCGCACAACGCCTGCTCCAACGCCCGGTGCATCTCGCCACCGTTGCTGACGATGCGGCTGGTCCAGATCCGTTCCAGATAGGGCAGGAACTCTTCCAGCGGCGGCAGCAGCGGACTGGTGACGGGAATGGGCATCAATGCCTCGCTGGTGCGGGTGGATGTCGGGATTCCGCCGCAGCCGGCAGCTGCGAACGGAGTGATCCTGCTGAAGCAAGCGCTATGCCAGCGAGCGGAACCCGAGCGTGTGCTGGCTCAGTTGGCCAGCTCGGTCTGCTCGCGATCGATGCCGTACTTGCGCAGCTTCTCCACCAACGTGGTGCGGCGCAGGCCCAGCAGCTGAGCGGCATGCGCCACCACGCCCTGCGTGCGTTCCAATGCTTCGTTGATCAACGCCAACTCGATATTGGCCATATGCCCGCGCAAATCGATGCCATCGTCCGGCAGGCTGGACGTGGCGGCCGGTTCGGCATCGGCGGTCTTCGGTTGCAGCGTCACCACATTGCTCGGCAGGGCGCTGACTTCGACCGGTGCGGCCACCAACGCCGGCTCCGGCGGCAACTCGACCGGACTGGACGAGGCGAAATCGCCGCGATAACGCGCCGGCAGATCCTGCACCCGCACCAGCCCGCCGGGATGCAGCACCGCCAGGCGCTCGACCAGATTGGTCAGTTCGCGCACATTGCCCGGCCAATCGTAACTGCGCAGCGCCTGCAGGGCCTCGTCGGCAAAGCGCACTTCGCCGCGACCGGTGCGTGCCAGCTGGCCCGCAATGGTCTGTACCAGCATGGCCAGATCGTCCACGCGCTCGCGCAGTGCCGGCATTTCGATCGGAAACACATTCAGGCGATAGAACAGGTCCTCGCGGAACTGGCCATCGCTGATGCGCGATTCCAGATTGCGGTGGGTCGCGGCGATCACGCGCACGTTGCAGCGGATGGTCTGCCCGCCGCCAACGCGCTCGAAGCTGCGCTCCTGCAGCACGCGCAGCAGCTTGACCTGCATCGGCAGGCTCATGTCGCCAATCTCGTCCAGCAGCAGCGTGCCGCCCTCGGCCATCTCGAAGCGACCCTTGCGGGTGGTCAGCGCGCCGGTGAAGGCGCCTTTTTCGTGCCCGAACAGTTCGCTTTCCAGCAGATCCGGCGGGATCGCGCCGCAATTGATTGCGACGAACGGCCCGTCGCGCCGCGGCGAATGCTGGTGGATGGCGCGCGCCACGACTTCCTTGCCGGTGCCGGATTCGCCCAGCACCAGCACGGTGGTGTCGAACGCGGCCACCTGGTCGATCAGCCGGCGCAGGCGGGTCACTGCCTCGCTGTTGCCGGTCGGGCCGGAGTCCTGCTGCACACCGGCCTGGTGCTCGGCGTCCAGCCGCTTGAGGCTGGCACGGCGCAGCAACGCTTCCAGCTGCGCATGCCGCAGGGGAGTGTCCAACGCCCACACATTGGCTTCGTGCAGGCCGTGGGATTGCGCAAACGCGCTCGGGCTGCCCTCCATCAGCAGTACCGGTGGCGGCAGCTTGGCATCGGCCAGCCAGTCGAAGAATTTGTCGGCCTGTGCGGCGTCCTGCGCCGAGCCCACCATCACCGCCATCCACTCATCGTGGCGGTGACGGCCAGGATTGATGTCGGCGCCGTCGGTGACCCAGCGGGGATTGAAGTCCATGAACTCGAGCAGCGACACGGTGCGCTCGGCGCGCACGGCGTCACTGTCGATCAACAGAATGCGGGACTCACTCATTCCTGGCTCCTTCCGTCAGGCCCTCCAGGATTGGCATGACTTCCTGGATATAGGACAGCTTGCTGACAAAATTGTCAGCACCCGCGCGAAGAGCGTGTTCACGATGCTCGGCATCATCGAAGTGGCTCGCGATGACAATATACGGCGGATCGTCCTGCGTCTTGATCAGACGCGTGGCCTGCAGCCCGCCCATCTCCGGCATGGCCAGGTCCATCAGCACGACATTGGGGCGCAGCGACTCAGAGCGCTCGATCGCTTCCAGCCCATTGGCGGCACTGCCCACGATATTGAGCCAATCGACCTTGCGAAAATGACGCATCGCAGCGTTGATGAAGCCCTCGTGGTCGTCGACCAGCAGCACGGTGAGTTTGCTCATAGTAGTCCTTATCCTGCCCGGGCAAGCAGCGGTTTAGTGGTGCGGCGGCGCTCGCGTGCCGGTGCGATATCAAGTTGTTCGCGGTACTTGGCCACGGTGCGGCGCGCAATGTTAACGCCTTGCCGCGACAGCAATCCGGCAATCGCCTCGTCGGCCAGCGGCCGGCCGGCCGGCTCGCTTTCGATCAAGCGGCGCACCATCGCCTTGACGGCCTGGCCGGAGACGCTGGCGCCTTCCAGCCGCACGGCGAAGAAGTGCTTGAGCTCGAAGGTGCCGCGTGGAGTCTGGATGTATTTGCCGGTGGTGATGCGCGAAATGGTCGATTCGTGCATGCCGATCTCGTCGGCGATTTCCTTCAGCGTCAGCGGTGCCATCGCTTCTTCGCCACGCGCCAGGAAGGCGGCCTGGCGTTCGACGATGGCACGCGTGGCGCGCAGCAGGGTCTCATAGCGCATCGACAGCCCGCGGGTCAGCCAGCGCGCTTCCTGCAGCATGTCGCGCAACGGCTGCGCGGTCTCGCCGGCGTCGGCCAGCGCGCGTTCGTGCACCGGATTGATGCTGACGCGATGAGTGGTGGCCGGGTTGAGTGCGACGCGCCAGCTGTCGTCGGCGTGCCAGGCGAGCACATCCGGAATCACGCTGGCATTGCTTTCCTGCAGCAGGTCGTCGCCGGGGCGAGGTTGCAGCGACAGGATCAGCCGCACCGCTTCGCGGGCATCGTCCACTTCGGCATCGTGTGCGCGTGCCAGCACCGTGTAGTCGTGCGCGGCCAGCAGCTCCAGATCGCCGTCGAGGATGCGCGCAGCCAGGTGGCGTGCCGGCACGCGGCCGGGCAGGGCGCTCAACTGGGCCTGCAGACACTCGCGCAGGTCGCAGGCGGCCAGACCGGCCGGGTCGCCGTGCAGCAACCGCTGCCGGATCGCTTCCACCGCCTGCACGGTCATGCCCAGACGGGTGGCGCCCAGCTTTTGCAGCGTCGACAGCGCTTCGGTCAGATAACCGGCGTCGTCGGTCTGCTCCAGCCAGAACGCAGCGGCCCCCAATGCCGCCTCGTCCAGGTCCAGCGCCAGCTCGCGCAGGATGCGCACATGCGGGTCGGTCGACTCGCCGGCGGCCACGCGCTGCATGCGATCGTCGTCCCCATCGTTCCAACTGCCGCCCTGCACGTCCCACATCGTGCTTTCCGGCAGTTCGTCGAACGCGGCGATATCGCTGGCGCCATCGTTGTCGGTGGCGGCCTGATCCCCGTTATCGGCCAGCTCTTCCAACTCCAGCAACGGATTGGTTTCCAGGGCACGACGGATTTCCAGTTCCAATTGCATGCCGTCCAATTGCAACAGACGGATCGACTGCAGCAACTGCGGGGTGAGGTGCAGTTGCTGGCCAAGCTGGGCGGAAATGGTCGTCTTCATGGAAGCGCTTCCGATGGGCGCTGCACGCAGCAGCGATGGAATGCATCTTGCAGGACAACGCGACGGGTTTCTAATCAGGGAGTCAGGTGAGGTGACTCATGATTTTCCCGACAGTTTGTCAGGAACTTCCTGACGTTGCAGGCGGGCTCAAGCGTGCCCGCCGGAATCCCGTCACTGTTTTCAGCGTCGCTGGCCCACGCGTGCCCGGATAGCGCGTCAGACCAACTCGTTGTGATGTTTGGCGGCCAGCAGCACCAGATCGTTGGCGCGACGGCATCCGAGCGATTCCATCATGCGGGCGCGGTGGGTTTCCACGGTCTTGACGCTGATGCCCAAATCGGCGGCGATTTCCTTGTTGCTCTGGCCGCGGCCGATTTCGCGCAGGATCTCGCGCTGACGCGGCGACAGCGCGGCAATGCCGACCGGCTTTTCGCGGCCCAGCATCGGCGCAATCATCTTGGACGAGATCTGCGGGCTCAGGAACACCTGCCCGGCGGCGGCGGCGCGCAACGCCAATTCCAGTTCCAGTGGTGCGGCGTCCTTGACCACGAAGCCGACCGCGCCGCGATCGAGCGCATCGCGCACATGCACCGGGTCGTCGTGCATCGACATCATCACCACGTGCGTGCGCGGCGCGGCGCGCAGCACGTCGGTCATGGCATCCAGGCCGCTGCGGCCGGGCAAAGACAGGTCCATCAGCACCAGGTCGGGCCGGTGCAGGGACGTCATGTCCAGGGCTTGTTGCGCATTGCTGGCTTCGCCCACGACATCGATGCCGGCGAAGGTTTGCAGCAGCCTGGACAGGCCGGCACGGACAAGGGTGTGATCGTCGACGATGATGACTCGCACGGCGCAGAAGAGACCTTTTTCAGTAAAGGGCACCTTAGCTGACCCTGCGCCCGGCGCCAACTATCGGATCAACGCTGGCGGCGGGCGTCGGCGATCTGACGGCGGTGCAAGCGAAACAGGTGGCGTTCCAGCGCATCCTGCAGGCCGGGCGCGAGCGGGGCAAACTGCAGCCACAGCCAGACATCGTGGCCATCGCTCGCGTTCGCCAGCACGGTGGCAGGAAGCTGTACAAGTTCAGGAAGCCAGTCGGACGGCTGCAGGCAAACAGCGCCGGTTGTGCCGGGCGGGTGACTGGTTGCGCAACTCAGGCGGATCCCGCGCACCGACCAGTGCACCATTCCCTGGCTCAGGCCGCTGTCGCCCTGGCGCACCAGGCGGCCGATCAGCGCCAGCATCAAATCCAGTTTGGCGTCCATGCGCTGCACCAGCAGCGGCAGTTCGCCGCGGTCCTCGCTGGTTTCTTCGCTACGCAGGTCTTCGACCTGGCCAAGACTGCGCAACAGGGTTTCAGCGGCGCTGTGCGCGCCCGCATCGCTCCCGGCGCGGAAGCCGGCCGGCAACTGCAATTGGCAACTGAGCGTGTCGGCAAACAGCTCGGCATCGGCCGATGGCGCGAGTGTGCCGAGCGCGCTCATCAGATCCGTCCGACCCGCGCGTAGGCGCGGCTGGCCGACGATGAGGTGCGCTGTGCGCGGATCAGTTCCAGCAGCTTGCGCTGCCGCTCGCGCATCATCCGCATCAAGTCCTGATGCATGGTGAGCAAGGCCTGCAGCGCGTCGCGGTCCTGCTGGATGTCCACCTGCTGCGCGTATTCGCGCAGGTGCAGGTCGTGGTTGTCCAGCATCTGCGGCATCGCCTCGAACTCCTCTTGCGCCATGGCCAGGCGGAGGTCGGCGATTTCTGCTTGAAGGCTTTGCACGCTATGCATGGCAGGACTCACGAAACGGCGGAAAGGCCGCGTTGTTCGAGGGGGATGGAGTTCCACGCCGAGTCGATTTCGCTGAGCAACCCCAGCGCTTCGGTCAACGCGGTCTCGTCGTTGTGCAGGTTGGCTGCGGTCAGCCGCTGCATCACGTAGTCGTACAGGGCCGAGAGGTTACCAGCGATCTCGCCACCGGCTTCGTGATCGAGCGAGCCGTTCAAGTGACCGACGATCGCGCAAGCCTCGCCGATGGCCTTGCCCTTGCGCGCCTGGTCGCCCTGCGCCAGGCAGGCCTGGGCCAGACGGATGCGTTGGCAAGCACCGGCAAACAGCAGCGAGACCAGCTTGTGCGGATCGGCTTCGGTCACGCTGGTGGACACGCCGACCTTGCGATATTGCTCGGCATACTGACGATTGGAACCGTACATGGATGACTCCTCAATGGGCTGACCTTCGCTGGTCCCGGAGCGCTGCGCTCCTGCGACGACGCTCCTGCCGGAAGGCAAGGCCGAAATCACGATAGGCCCTACTTGTATCGGCAATACCCTGACAGGACTTGAGGATCGTCATCACGGAAATCAGCTTGTCAGCAGGCTGCTGAGCGAGCTGGTGCTGCTCTGCAACTGGCTGATCATGGTTTCCATTGCGGTGAATTGGGCGGTGTAGCGGTCGCTGAGTTTTTCCATGCGCGCATCGAGATCGTCCAGCTCCGACTCATAGCCCTTGATGGTCTTGTTCAAGCTGTCCGAGCGCAGGGTCAGCGTGCCGTTGGTGACATTGACGTTGCTGTCCAGCACTTTGCTCAGCGTGCCGCTGAACTTGCTGTCCTTGCCGAACACCTCGGCCGCGGCGCCACCGTCCGAGGCGATGGCGGTGTCGAACTTGGCGCCGTCGAAACTCATCACGCCATCCTTGTCGATGGTCAGGCCCAGGGCCTTGAGTTCGTTGACGTTGCCGCTGACCTGGCCGCGCAGCTGCTGCTGCAGATTGCGCACCAGCGAATCGCCGGTCAGCGCCGAGGCGGTCTTGGTGGTGGCGTCATAACTGCTGCTCTTGGCCAGCAGCGTGTTGGCCGTGTTGTAGGCCGCGGCGAACGCGGTGAGGTTGCCCTTGAGGCCGCTGGTGTCGGCGGCCACGCCCAGATTGAACTTGGTGCCTTCAGCGGCCTTGGTCAGGGTGAGCACCACGCCGGGCACGATGTCGCTGACGGTGTTGGAGCTGGACGTGCGCTCGAAACCGTCCACGCGTACCAGCGCGTCGGCGGCAGCGACGGTCTGGTTCAGCCCGCCGGTGACGCCGGGGCCGTAGGTCAGGCTGCTCAGGCTGGGGTCGCTGGCGCTGATGGTCAGGGCGCCCTTGGTACCGGAGTCGACCGCATTGAAGACCAGGTGCTGGCCATCGTTGGCGGTGACCACGCTGGCGGTCACGCCCTTGCCGCCGGCGGCCTTGTTGATGGCTGCAGCGATGTCGGTGAGCTTGTCGGTGCCGCTGATGTCCACGGTGACGCTCTGATCGCCATAGCCGATCGTCAGCGTGCCGCTACCCACGGTGGCATCGGCAGCGAATGCACCGGAGGCCAGTTTCTGCGAGGTCGCCAGCGAGACCACTTCCACCGAATAGTTGCCCGGCGCCGCCGAACTGGTGGTGGTAGCGGTGAAGCCGGCATCGGTCGGCACCGTGGCCTTGTAGGCGTTGGTGTCGGCGCTGCTGATCACCTTGTCCAGCGCAGACTTGAGCGTGGTCATGCTGCTCTTGATCTGGCTGATCGCCGACAACTGCGTGGTCGCGGCGGTGCCGGCCTTGTTGATGCGTGCCTGCTCGGGGTCTTTCTGCCGGGACACCAGGGTGGACACCACGGTAGGGATGTCCAATCCGGAGCCAGAAGTGCTGATCACCGATGCCATGTTGCATTCCTCGTCTGGGCGCCCGAAACAGACGGACGCATGGGATTACGTGACGGGTATCGGCCGCATCCGCGAGGACTTTAGCGGCGGCGAGGGGTCACGCGCACGACGGCTATCGATGCAAGTTCCATGCCCGTGGTGGCCGGCGGCGCCCGTCAACAAACCGTCCATGGCGGGCGTGGACGGGCTGCGGCCACAAAAAAGCCCCTCCGAAGAGGGGCTTTGGACGTGCTGCGGAGCACTGCCGCGTTGCGGCGGCAGGTAACTACCAGTTACTGCAGCAGGCTCAGCACGTTCTGCGGAACCGACTTGGCCTGGGCCAGCATCGCGGTACCGGCCTGCTGCAGGATCTGCGTGCGGGTCAGTTCGGCGGTTTCCTTGGCGTAGTCGGTGTCGCGGATACGGCTACGCGAGGCCGACAGGTTTTCCGAGGTTGCGCTCAGGTTGGCGATGGTGGAGGTGAAGCGGTTCTGCACCGCACCCATGTCGGCGCGCGAGGAGTTGACCGCGGTCAGTGCCTTGTCGACGATTTCCAGGGCCTTCTGCGAGCCGGAGAACGTGGAGATATCCAGGCTGCTCAGGGTCGAAGCGGTGGAGCCGGAAGCGGCCGAAGCGGTGGTGATGCCGGCGCCGACGGTGATGCCAGCGGCGCTGGAGGTGCCAGCCGACAGCGAGGTGAAGTCCTGGCCAGCCTTCAGCGATTCGATCTGCAGCGAACCGTCGCTCTTGATCGAGGCGTACATTCCGGTCTGGTCGAGCTTGTCGTTGATCGCCGAGGCGACCTTCTTGTTGACGTCGGCAGCGGTGTCGCCGGCGCCGATCTTGACGTCGGCAATGGTGACGCTCTTGGCCGAGCCGCTGGCGTCCTTGAACGACAGGCTGATGCCGCTGACCGAACCAGAAGCGGTGGCGGTGCCGGTGACGCCGGCGCCGGAGACGGCGGCAGCGAAGTTGGCCTTGCCCAGCGAATCGACGTTGGCGTCGACGATGCTGTTGATGCCGATGGTCTGGCCGGCGTCGGCGCCGACCTGGAACAGCGCGCCGGAGAACGAGCCGTCCAGCAGCTTGGTGCCGTTGAAGTTGGTCTGATTGGCAACGCGGTCGATTTCCGCGGTCAGCTGCTTGACTTCCGAGTTCAGCGCGTCACGGTCGGTGGACGAGTTGGTGGCGTTGGACGACTGCACCGACAGCTCGCGGATACGCTGCAGGTTGCTGCCGATTTCCACCATCGCGCCTTCGGCGGTCTGGGCCAGCGAGATACCGTCGTTGGCGTTGCGCGAGGCAACGTCCAGGCCGCGGATCTGCGTGGTGAAACGCTCGGAGATCGCCAGACCTGCGGCGTCGTCCTTGGCGCTGTTGATGCGCAGACCAGACGACAGACGCTGGATGCTCGTCGACATGCTGGCGCTGCTGGTGTTGAGGTTCCGCTGAGCGTTCAGCGACATTACGTTGGTGTTGATTACCTGTGCCATTTTGATTTCTCCTAAGCGATTTTTCCGGCAAGGGGGACTTGCCTGGAGCCTCCGCAGGGGGGCCATCAAGTTGGCCGTTGCCGCTGCTGAGATGAATAACGGCGTTGCGTCGGGAACCTTTAGCGAAATTCAGTATTTTTTACTGTCTTTCTGCGTCGGGACGAAATACGTAAGCGTTGTGTATCAAGGGGTTTGGTTTATTCGGCAGCACCCCGCCAATCTTTAGCGTTGGTATAACTCTTCGAAAAATAAACTCCGTCCGCCTGCGCAAGCGCTCACGCGCAGGAGCGAAGAAAACCCAGGTTTTCTGCGGCAAAATCAGCGGATGATGTTGAACAACGACGAGGACTGCATCTGCTGAAAAATCGTTTGAGCGGCCTGCAACGAGGCCTTCTCGAGTTGGTACTGCCCAATCGCCGAGGCGTAATCCAGGTCGCGGATCGACGACAGGCTGGTCTTGAGCGTGACTTCGTTGGATTCAAGCAATGAGTTGGCATTGTCGATGGCCGACAACTGCGCGCCGCCGGAGGCGCGCGCATCGATCATCTTCGAAGATGCCTGGGTGATGTCGCGCATGGACGACTGCAGCGTGTTGATCATCGCAGCCTTCTGCGGCGCGGTCAGCGTATCGGAGTTGAGCGCGCCGACCAGGTCGTCGATGGTGGAGAACACATCCTTGGTGCCGGAGGCGCCAATCTGGAAACTGTCGCCCACCGCCGGGGCGCCGCTGATGCGAATGCGCACGCCGGCGGCGTTGATGTCTTCGCCCTCCTTGTAGGTGCCGGTGCCGACCACCGTATTGGTGCTGTCGCGCACTTCATAGGTGTCGGCGGCGGTGAACTGCACGCTGTAACTTCCACCGTTCCAGCTGCCGGTGCTCGCATCGCGGCTGAAATCCAGCAGCAAGCCGGTCCCCGTGTTGGCGGCGTTGGCGTGCGCATCCACGGTGCCGTCGCCGGTGCGGATGCGCATGAAGATTTCGCTGCCGGGCAGGGTGTCGCTGACGAAGGTGTCCGGCGCCACTTCGACCTGCTTCTGGGTCTGGTCGCCGTTGTAGGTGACGCTGCCATTGCTCTTGATGAAAGGCGCACTGCCATCGGCGGTGCCGCCGAACAGGTAGCGCCCGGTGCCGTCGGTGCTGTTGGCCAGGCTCACCATGCTCTCGCGCAGCGCGGTCAGTTCCGAGGCGATCGCCTTGCGGTCATCGGGGCTGAGCGAAGAATTGCTGGCCTGCACCGCCAATTCGGTGACGCGCGCCATTTTGTCGCCGGCTTGCGACAGCGCGTTTTCCTGCAGCCCGAGCCGGTTCTGCACGTTGTTGGCGTTTTCGCCGAAGCGCGTGATCGCCGCCAGGGCACGGTCCAGGCCGACCGCCGTGCCCGCAGCCACCGGGTCGTCCTTGGCGGTGACCAGGCGCTGCCCACTGGAGAGCTGCGATTCGAGCTGGTTCAGCCGCGACTGCTTGGCGCCCATCGAGGCGACCGACTGGCTGTACATCATGCTGGTGGAGATACGGTCGGTCATCAGCGTACGGCACCCAGGATGGCTTGGAAGACGGTGTCGGCGGTAGAGATCATCTGTGCGGCGGCCTGGTAGGCCTGCTGCAGCTTCAGCATGTTGGCGGCTTCCTCATCGAGGTTGACGCCGGAAATCGAGTCGCGGCTGGCCTGCGCCTGGTCGTTGATGACCTTCTGCGCATCGGCCGAATAGCTGGCCGCACGCGCGGCCGAACCGACCGAGGTGGTCAGGCCGGAGAGCGCGCCATTGAGGGTGACCGTGCCGCCGCTGAGCGCCTTGGCATCGTCGATGTTGGCCAGCAATTTGGCATTGCCGTTGTCGCTGGAGCCTGCGCCCATTGGGCCGACGCCGAAGGTGTCGCCGGCCTTGGGCGCGCCGTCCAGCGCGAAGCTCCAGCCGTTGGCGCTGATGGTCTGGCCGGCGGTGTAGGCGAACGGGCCGGCGCCATCGATGGTGTACTGGTTGGCGTCGATGAACTCGATCGACGAGGGGGTCAGCAGCGCGGGGTTCTGCGCATTGGTGACCTTGACGTCGCTGATCTTGCCGGTGCCCAGGTTGGCGACCGTGGCGGTGGCCTTGACCGGGGTGGCGGCGGCAATCCGCGAGGGATCGGTAATGGCCACCGACAGGCTGCCGGCCAGCCCGGCGGTGGGCTGCAGCAGGAACTTGTCGCCGCTGGCCGGCGTGCCGCCCACCACCATGCTGACGCCATTGAGCACCAGCGGGTCGGCGGCGGTGCCGGTACCGGTCATCGGCACGGCAGAGCCGGTACTGGCGTTGATGGCTTTCCAGGTGGTGCCGTCGAAGCTGAGCGTGACGTTCTGGCCGTCAACGGCGCTCACGTTGCTGAAACTGGCGCTCAGCGATGCGCTGCCGGTATTGCTCGGATTGGCGGCAACGGTAGGCGAACCGATATTGAAGAAGTTGCCGCCCATCGCGCCATACAAGTCCATCCCCTGGCTGTGGCCGGCATTGAAGGTGCTGGCCATGCCCACGGCCAGGCGGCCGAGTTCGGCCTGGGTCGGCTCGAGCACGCTGCTGCGAAATTCCAGCAGACCGCCGATCTGGCCGCCCAGCGAACTGGCGCTGAGGCTGACGTTCTGGCCTTGGGTCTGCATCGCCACCTGCAGCTTGGTCGGCTGATACGGGTCGGCAACGGTGACGAGTTTGGAAGAGGTGGTACCGACCACCAGCGGCTGACCGCCGGCGGTGAAAACGTTCATGAAGCCGCCGTCCTGGATCACCGCGGTGCCGCCGGTAAAACCGACCAGCTTGCTCACCAGCGCGTCGCGCTGATCCAGCATGTCCGGCGCTGCCGCCTGGGCACTGCTGCCGATGGTGCCGTTGAGCTTGGCGATCTGCTGCGTCAAGCGGTTGACTTCGTCCACCGAGGAGGTCAACCCGCTGTTGACTTCGTTGCTCAGGCTGTCCATCTGCCCGTTGAGCTGCTTGAAGCGCGTCGCCAGCGAATTGCCGCTGTCGAGCATGCTCTGGCGCTCGGCGGTGGAGGAGGCGTTGGACGACACCGCGCTGGTGGAATCGAAGAAATTCGACCACAGCCCGGCCACGTTGGTGGCGGTGTTGGAGTACAGCGCGTCGACGCGGTTGGACAGCGAGGACAGCTGCTGCAGGCGCGAGAGTTCGCCGCCGCTGTCGAGCAGGCGCGAGATGGCCAGCTGGTCGGCGACCCGGCCCACATCGGTGATCTTGGCGCCATTGCCCACGAACGCGTAGCCCATGTCGGTGGGCGTGCGCGTTGCAAATTCCACACGTTGGCGGCTATAGCCTTCGGTATTGATGTTGGCGACGTTATGGCTAACGGTCGACAACGCCCGTTGGAAGGCGATGAGCGCGCTGGTCCCGGTGGACATGATGGACATGAGCGTTTACCTCAGCGACGGATGGTGCCGAGCCCGACCGGCTCGGCGGTACTGGCATAGCGGTTGGACAGATCGGCCGCCGCGTTGCCGATGGCGGCCACCGCACGGTCGATGGTCGGGCCGTTGGCGATCGCCGCGATCTTGGCCGCATAGCCCGGATCGGTGGCGTATCCGGCTTGTTGCAAGCCGCGTGCAAAACCCTTGATATCGGTGCCGGCCTGCAGCGCGGGCTGGTAACGGCTGTTGTTCTTCAGCAGCCGCACGTAGTCGGCAAAGCTCTCCTCGGCCGAGCCATAGGCGCGGAAATCGGCGGTTTCGGTGGTTTTGACGCCGTTGACGTATTCGTGGGTGCCGGTGGTGACCTTGTCGCCGCTCCAGCCGGTAGCCTTGATGCCGAACAGGTTGTTAGAGTCGCCACCGTTGCCGATGCCGCGACGGCCCCAACCGGTTTCCAATGCGGCCTGGGCCACCAGCGCGCGCGGGTCCACACCCAGTTCGCGCGCAGCCTTTTGCGCATGCGTCCAGATCTTGGCGACAAAGCCTTCCGGGGTGCGCTCGCCCAGGCTGGCAGCGGCGCTGCTGGCGGCACTCGCATTGACCGCGGCATTGGCATCGGCTGCATCGCTGGCGGCCACATCGGCCCAGCGATCGTTGGCCGACGGCCAGCTCAGTGCTGCAGCATCGTCGCTGCCGGCTTCGCCAGCGCCGGTACGCCCGGCAATCAGATCCAGCACCTGGCTCATGCCGATGCCGCTCAAGTTGCCTGCGCCCAGGGCCGCCTTCGCCACGCTGCTGGTCGTGATGCCGGTGGCCGCGCCGTCGCGGGCGGGCAGCGGCAACGAGGCGTCGCGCTTGCCGGCAACCAGGGCGTACGCCTTGGCCGCTTCGGCAGTGTTCAACGAGGTGTTCAAGGCCGGGCCGCCAGTGTCGCCACTGAGCTGCTTGGAGATCATCGCCGACAGTCCCAGCCCCTTGCCGTCGGTCAACGCCTTGGCCATCTGCTGGTCGTACATTTCGCGGAACATCTGGTTTTGGCCCGGAAACATCGGGTCGCCGGAGCTCGCATCGCGCATGCTCTTGACCAGCATCTGCGCGAACTGACCTTCGAGCTGACGGGAGACCTTGTCGATCTTTGCCGGATCGGCCTTGGTGCTCGGGTTGAGATCAATGGGCGAGGCTGCGATACGCATGTCAGATCACCTCTAGCTCCGCCGTCAGCGCACCGGCTTGCTTGAGCGCTTCCAGGATGGCCACCAGGTCGCCGGGCGCGGCGCCCACTTCGTTGACTGCGCGTACGATCTGATCGAGCGTGGTGCCGCCTTCGAACTTGAACATGCGGCTGCCTTCGGAGGTGGCCGTGATCGTCGATTGCTGGGTCACCGCAGTGCGGCCGCCACTGAAGGCGCCCGGCTGGCTGACGTTGGTGTTTTCGCTGATGGTGACGGTGAGCGAGCCATGCGCGATGGCGGCCGGCATCACCCGCACCAGCTGGCCGATGACCACGGTGCCGGTACGCGCATTGACCACCACCTTGGCCGGTGCATCGCCCGGGGAGAGCTCGACGTTTTCCAGCCGCGACAACAGGCCGATCCGCGCACCCGGGTCGGTCGGCGAGCGCACCGCCACGGTCACGCCGTCGACCGCACGCGCGGTGCCGGCGCCGAAGCTGCTGTCGATCGCCGCGACCATGCGCGAGACGGTGGTGAAGTCGTTCTGGTGCAGGTTGAGGGTGATCTCGCCGGTGCCGGCGAACACGTCCGGCAATGCACGTTCGACGGTGGCGCCGTTGGGAATGCGCCCGACGCTGGGCACATTGACCGAAACGCGCGAGCCGTCCTTGCCTTGCGCACCGAAGCCGCCAACGACCAGGTTGCCCTGCGCCATCGCATAGACCTGGCCATCGGCGCCTTTCAGCGGTGCCATCAGCAGCGAGCCGCCACGCAGCGACACCGCGTTGGCGATCGAGGAAACGGTGATGTCGATGGGCTGGCCGGGCTTGGCGAACGGCGGCAATTCGGCATGGATGGCCACGGCCGCGACGTTTTTCAGCTGCGGGTTGACGTTCGCCGGAACATTGACGCCCAGCTCGCCGAGCAGGTTCTTCAGGCTCTGCACGGTGAAGGGTGCCTGGCTGGTACGGTCGCCGCTGCCGTCCAGGCCAACCACCAGGCCGTAGCCGACCAGCGCGTTGCCGCGCACGCCGCCGACCTGGGCAAGATCCTTGATGCGCTCGGCGCTGGCCGGCGCGGCAATCGCGCACAGCGCGACGGCGGCAGCCAGCAGACGGAAGGGCAGGGAAGACAGGTTCATGGTCGCAGGCTCAGTAGGGCGACAGACGGGAATTGAAGAAGCGGCTCAGCCAGCCCATTGCATTGGACTGCGCGATCGCGCCGCGGCCGCCGTAAGCGATGCGGGCGTCGGCGACCTTGCTGGAGGGCACGGTGTTGTCCGGGGCGATGTCGGCGGCGCGCACGATGCCTTGCACCTGCACCAGTTCGTCGCCCTGGGTCAGGCGCAGGTTCTTCTGCCCCTGGATCACCAGGTTGCCGTTGGGCAGGCGTTGCATCACGGTGACGGTGACGCTGCCCTGCATGCGGTTGCTCTGTGCGGTGTTGCCCTTGCCGGCAAAGCTGCGGTCGCCGCTGGTGCTGTTTTCCAGCACATTCAAGCCACCCACGGTGAGCGGTGCGCCCAGCAGCGTCGGCGCGCCCATGGTAGTGGCGTCCTTCTTGCTGATGCTGGTGTTGGCGGTGGACGAGGCGGTGGTGCTTTCGACCAGGTTCACCGTCAGCAGATCGCCGACATCGCGGGCACGGCGATCGCCATACAGGTTCAGGCTGGGGCCGGCGGCGTAGATCGCACCGGCCGTCGGCTGCGCCACCGGTGCCACCACCGGCACGATCGGCGCCAGTTCGGCGAACGGACGTACATCGCCGGCGGCCACGCAGCCACCCAGCAGCGCGCTGCAGGCAATGGCGAGGCACAGGCGGGAGAGAGAAGGCAGGCGTGACATGGCGTTGATTCCTGAGAGGGCGAGGAGCGGCGAGCCGATCAGACGTTGTTGTTCAAGTAACCGAGCATCGAGTCGGTGGTGGAGATGGCCTTGGCATTCATTTCGTAGGCGCGCTGCGTCTCGATCATGCTCACCAGCTCTTCCACCGTATTGACGTTGCTGCCTTCCAGCGCGCCCTGCACGGTGGTGCCCAGGCCGTTGAGGCCGGGGGTGCCGTTCTGCGCGGGGCCCGAGGCGGTGGTTTCGACGAACAGGTTTTCGCCCTTGGCCTGCAGGCCCGAGGGATTGATGAAGTCGGTCAGCGTCAATGCGCCAATTTCCTGCGCGGCGGCCTGGCCGGCCAGCGTCACGCTGATGGTGCCGTCGTTGCCGATGGTCAGCGACTGCGCGCCTTCCGGCACCTGGATGCCCGGCTGCAGCGGGTAGCCGCTGTTGGTGACCAGTTCGCCCTGCGCGTTGATCTGGAAGGTGCCGTCGCGGGTGTAGGCCGAGGTGCCATCGGGCATCTGCACTTCGAAGAAACCGCGACCGTTGACCATCACGTCCAGCGCGCGGCCGGTCTGCTGCTGGCTGCCCTGGTCGAACCCCTTGAAGGTGGACACCACGCGCACGCCGGTACCCAGTTGCAGGCCGGTCGGCAGCTGCGTCTGCGCGGAGGTCGAGCCGCCGGGCGCACGCACCTGTTGGTACAACAGGTCTTCGAACGCGGCACGGTCGCGCTTGAAGCCGGTGGTATTGGTATTGGCCAGGTTGTTGGAAATGACCGACATGCGCGTCTGCTGCGCATCCAGTCCGGTTTTGGCGACCCACAAAGCCTGATTCATGACCCGATTCCTCGTTAGACCCGGGGATGTGTTCCGGGTACGGGTGGGTATATGCACGTGCCGTGCCAAACCCGCGTCGGATTTCTGCCGGGTGTGCAGTGGGTCACGTGGGGTGGGGGGGGGGCGAGCTGCGTGGGGCAGGGGCGGCAGCTAGCGGCAGCGGTGGGGCTGCGTGATAGATCCGCTTGGAGGTCTGTTGCAGGTTGCCGGTTGTAGCGTCTTGCTCGCTTGGCGGAGAGCGGTGGAGTTTGTTAGCCGCTTCTTGTTAGCGTGGTCCTGGATCAGGGCAAACTCTGAGTCGGTCGAGTGTGCGGTGCCCTCACCGCTCGCGGGACACGCCGTGAACCCATCCCTGGGGGCTCGATGGCGGCATCCATGCCGCCAACGGTCCCGCAAGCGGCGAGGACACCGCACCAGAGAGTTTGTCGGTTCCTCCCTTAAAACTTGTCCATTGCCAGGCCTGAGGCCTGCATGGAGAAGATGACTGGATGGGCCGTGATCCCAGCAGCCACGTCAGGCATTGTGTGCACCATGCGCACCGACCATCTCGACAGGTCCTTGCCCGCCCACTGTCGCGGGACCTTACGCGGCATGGATGCCGCGTAAGAGCCTACAAGGACGTACTTGCGGCGTGTCCCGCGATGGTGGGCGGGCAAGGACCCTGCAGCCAAGTCACAAACCAGCCGCTCTGCAGCGAACCCGGGCGGCGGCCATCAAGGTGCTCGGCAGAGCGGCGAGCCAACCGACGGTGCGGCCGTGGGCGCCAGTGGCGCTTAGCCGCTCACCCGCAACAGCGAATTGGCCGATTGCGCATTGTCGTCGCCGTTCTTGATGATCTTGACCTGCATTTCGAACTGCCGCTGCAACTGGATCATTTCCACCAGCGCGCCGGCCGCGTCCACGTTGCTGCCTTCCAACATCCCGCTGTTGACGGTCTTGCCGGTGGCCACCGCAAACGCCTGTGCCGGGTCGGTGCTGGTGTTGCGCATCAGCCCGTCGGGGCGCCGCGTCAAACGGTCGGCGGGCGCATCCACCACCTTCATCTTGCCGACGATGGCCATGGTCTGCGGGCCTTCGCCCTGCGGAATGATGGAGATGCTTCCGTCGCTGCCGATCTCCATCGCCTGGTGCGGTGGGATGGTCATCGGGTTGCCGCCTTCGTCCAGCACCGCGTGTCCGTTGGCGGTGACCAGTTGGCCATTGGCGGTGAGCGCCAATTCGCCGTTGCGGGTGTAGGCCTCGCTGCCGTCGGGCGACTGCACCGCCAACCAGCGGTCCTGCTGCAGCGATACGTCCAGCGGGTTGCCGGTGACCTTCTGATGGCCCTGGCTACGATCGAACCCTTGGTCCACATGCAGCGCATCGATCCGCGACGGATAGCCCTTGCCCTGGATCTTGAACGCCTCGGTGTTGGCCAACGCGGCCTTGAATCCCACCGTATCGACATTGGCGAGATTGTGCGAGACGGTGCTTTGCGCCTGCAATGAGGCGCGGGCACCGGTCATCGCGACGTAGAGGGCTTTATCCATGGGACACCGGGATTTGAGATTCGGGATTTGGGATTCGTAAAAGCGGGCTGTGACTGGCGGTGAGGTTGGGGCCGCGGGCTGGCATCCGATGGACGTGATACCAGCGTTTGCGAATCCCTAATCCCGAATCACCAATCCCGGCTTTTAACGAATATTGATGATCGTCTGGGTGACCTGATCCTGGGTCGAGATCATCTGCGAGTTGGCCTGGAAGTTGCGCTGGGCCACGATCATGTTCACCAGCTGCTCGGTCAGGTCCACCGTGGAGGCTTCCAGCGAGCCGGATTCGATCTGGCCCAGGTCCGAGGTGTCCGGCGCGCCGGTGCGGGCGGCACCGGAGGTGTAGCTCTCGGCCCACATGTTGTTGCCCTGCGACTGCAGGCCCTGCGGGTTGACGAAGCTGCTCAGCGCCACCTGGCCCAGCGGCTTGTCGGCACCGTTGGAATAGCGCGCGAACACCACGCCGCTGGTGTCGATGCTGATTTCGTTGAGCTTGCCGCTGGCGTAGCCATCCTGGCGCGTATCGCGCAGGGCGAAGGCTTCGCCGTACTGGGTGGAGCCAGTGACGTTGAGCTGCATGTTCAGCACGCCCGCGCCGGTGCTCGGGGTGAACGGGTCCATCGCGATGATGCCGTTGGCCGGGGTGGTCAGCGCGCCGGTATCGGAGAACTGCAGGGTGGTCGGGGCACCGACCGCAGCGCCGTCCACGTAGTTGTAGACCTGCCACTCGTTGGGGTTGGCGGTCTTGACGAAGTAGGAGGTCTGCACATGGCTGACGCCCAGCGAATCGTAGACATTGATGCCGCCGGTGGAATGGCTATAAGTCTTGTCGTCGGCCGGGTTGAACGGGGTCACCGTCGGCGCGGTGGCATTGCCGGGCAGGGTGAAGGCCAGGTTGACCGTGGAGGTGGATTTCGGCGGGCTGTCGGTGGTCAGCAACTGCAGGTCCGACAGGCGGCCTACGTCAAACCCGTTGCCGCTGGGATTGGGCGCGAACACCTGCAGGCGTGCGCCCTGCGGGTTGACCACATAGCCGTTGGCATCGGTCTGGAAATTGCCGGCGCGTGTGTACATCTTGGCGCCGTTGGACGAGACGGTGAAGAAGCCTTCGCCGGAGACCGCCAGGTCCAGGCTGCGCCCGGTCGGGTCGATATTGCCCTGCGAGAACTGCTGCGCCACGTTGCTGACGCGCACGCCCGAACCGACCGCATTGCGCGACAGGCCATAGCTGGTGCTCTGGAACATGTCGGCAAATTCGGCGCGTGATTCCTTGAACCCGGTCGTGTTGACGTTGGCGATGTTGTTGGAGGTGACGTTCAGATCGGCATTGGCTGCGTTGATGCCGGACAACGAGGTATTGAAGCCCATGGATGAGTTCCTTTAGGTGTTGGTTGCCGGCTCAGCTGACGCGGAGCACGTTGGCGAGCGGGGAAGTGCCTAGCCCGGTCAGGTTGAGATACAACCCGTCCGAGCCGATCGTGACGCTGTCCACCGGTGCCTGGACATAGGTAGACAACTTGCTTTTGGAGCCGGCGGTGTCGGTCTGGGTGGCAGTCACGCCGTATTTGCCGGCCGCCATGCGATTGCCGTTTGCGTCGGTGCCATCCCAGTCGAAGGACACCTCACCGGCGGCGCTGGCCGGCACGCTGATCTGTTTGACGAAGGTGCCGTTGGCGTCGGTGATTTCGAAATTGACGAAACCGGCCGAAGTCGCGGCCACCACGCCCTTGGCCGAGCCGGTGGCATCGATCGCTACCTGCGCCGAGGGCACCAGCACGTTGTGGCCAACCAGCGCCGCGCCCTTGAGCACCTGGTCGCTGTTCATCGAATCGGAAAAGTTGCTGACCTTGGTATTGAGGTCGCCAATGCCCTGCACGGTGGAAAACTGCGCCAATTGCCCGAGAAACGCGCTGTTTTCCATCGGCTTGAGCGGGTCTTGATGCTGCAGCTGTTCGGTCATCAGTTTGAGGAAGTCGGCCTGGCCGAGTGCCTCCTCCTTCTTGGCGACGGTGCTGCTGGTACTCAGGCCAAGGCTTTTGTAGAGATCGCTGCCGATCGTGCTCATGTGGAGTATTCCGTTGGTAAGGGTCAGCTAGGAAGGGTCAGCGACCCATGGTGAGGGTCGCGAGCGCCAGTTCCTTGGCGGTATTGAGCATTTCCACGCCTGCCTGGTAATTGCGCGAGGCGGAAATCATGTTGACCATCTGCGAGACCGGATCCACGTCGGGCGAGAACACGTAGCCGTCGGCGTCAGCCAGCGGGTGGCCGGGTTCGTAGCGGCGGATCGGCGGCGCATTGGTGGTGGTGATCTCCTTGACGTTCACCGAGGTCAGGCTGGGGTCCTGGCGGCTTTGCTGGGCCTGGAAGATCGGCTCGATCGGCTTGTAGGTCGCCTCGGCCGAGCCTGCGACCGAATCGGCGTTGGCCAGGTTGGAGGCAATGGTGCTCAGGCGCACCGACTGCGCGTGCAGCGCCGAGCCGGCCACATCGAAGATGGGAAGATTGCTCATGACTTATTGGCCCGTGATCGCGGTGAGCATCGAGCGCACCTTGGATTCGAGGAAGCTCAGCGACGCGCGGTATTCCAGCGCGGCGCGGCCGTAGGCGGCGCGTTCGGCATCGGGATCGACGGTATTGCCGTCAAGGCTGGGCTGATCGGCTTCGCGGGTGAACTGGAAGGGGTTGAGCCCGGCGCCGCCGCCCACTTCGTAATGCTTGGCGTCGGTGGTCTGCAGCAGACCGCCATCCTGCTCGCCCTGCGCCGACTTCAGCGCCGCCTCGAAGTTCAGGTCCTTGGCCTTGTATCCGGGCGTGTCCACATTGCTCAGATTGCTGGCAATGAGCTTCATGCGCTGCTCGCGCAGCGTCAACGCGTCGCCATGGACGCCGAGGAACGAAGAGAAGGGGCTGGACACGGTGCTCTCCCGCGAAGTGTTGCCAGGGAGGAAGCAATGTTTGTGCCAATCGAGGTGGTACGGGCTATGGAACGCGGAGAATGATCGACGCTGCCGGCGCACGGCAGCTTGCTGTCCGGAAACGCGATGGCCACGCCATCCGTCGCGGAATTGGCGCGGTCAAACTCGACAGGCCGGAAGGTTCGACAGTCCCGAGGCGCAGTCTGGCATCAGCAGATGTGAAGTCGGAATCGCGTGGACGCGCTTGCCTCACCTTTCTGCGCTGCAGTGCTTCTGCAGCTGGGCAGCACCTTGTGGCTGCCATCGGCTCCGACCCGGCAGCCGCTTGGTCTTG
Organism: Xanthomonas sp. NCPPB 1062; assembly: GCF_041481705.2. Lineage (NCBI taxonomy): Bacteria > Pseudomonadati > Pseudomonadota > Gammaproteobacteria > Lysobacterales > Lysobacteraceae > Xanthomonas > Xanthomonas sp. NCPPB 1062. The sequence goes on from NZ_CM192987.1 coordinate 2,292,593, forward strand.
CTCAGGCCGCTTCTGCGACCACTTTCAGGCGGGCCAGCACATAGTCGGCCAGTTCATGGGCGCTGTACTTGGCCACGAAGGCGTTGGCGCCCACCTGCTCGACCATCGCGTTGTTGAACACGCCCGACAGGGAGGTGTGCAACAGCACATACAGGCCTTGCAGGCCCGGCGTGCGCCGGATTTCCGTCGTCAGCGTATAGCCGTCCATTGCCGGCATTTCGATGTCGGAGATCACCATGGCGTAGCGGTCGGCCGGGTTTTCGCCCGAGGCGGCCACCTGCAGCAGGTGATCCAGCGCCTGGCGGCCATCGGACAGCAGGGTGGCCGAAACACCCAACTGGTCGAGCACGCTGCGGATCTGCTGCCGCGCCACGCGCGAATCGTCCACCACCAGTACCTGGAACTGGCGGTCGTAGGCCACCAGCTGCAGCGAGGGATCCAGCTGCACGTCCTTGCTCACCTTGGCGATATCGGCCAGCACGCTCTCCACGTCGATGACCTGGATCAGCTCGCCCTGGAAACGCGTCACCGCCGTCAAATAAGTGGCTTCGGCACCCAGTTCCGGCGGCGGGTGGATATCCTCCACCGCGATATTGACGATGCGTTCCACTCCGCTGACCAGGAAACCCTGGACCGAGCGGTTAAACTCGGCAACGACCAAATAGCCGGGGCCGTTTTCCGAATGCGAATCGCGTTCCGGGTGGCCGATGGCCAGGCCCAGATCCAGCACCGGCACCGAGCGCCCGCGCACGTCGGCCACGCCGGCGAACTCGGTCGGCAAGCCAGGCACCTGGAACAGTTCCGGCCGGCGCAGCACTTCCTGCACCTTGAAGACGTTGACGCCAAAAAGCTGGCGTCCGCCCAGCCGGAACAGCAGCAGGGCCAGTCGGTTGTGGCCAGCCAGTCGCGTGCGCTGGTCGATGCGGTTGAGCAGATCGTGGGTCATGGGGCAGATATCGACAGCGCCCTCGGGAAACTTGAGGGCTTTATGGTTGGTCGGGGGCGCTGTTGGGATTGGGGATTGGGGATTCGCTCAAGCGCCGGGATGAGGTGATTTGGGATTAGGGATTCGCTTAAAGCGTGCATTAGCGAGTTTGTCTGCCGCTGCTGCTTCTGCATCCTTGAGAGCTCGGTATGGTTGTCGAAGAGATCCGGTCGGTGAAGGGGCTTCGGCAGTGGATAAATGAATCACCCGCAAGGCCGCTTTTACGAATCCCCAATCCCGATTCCCCAATCCCGGCAAAAACAGGCACGCCGCTTGCAACGCCTGTCCCGTCTTCCTCCGGATCTGGTCCCATGCGCCTGCTCCTGCTTGTCATCTTGTTGGCTGCCGCTCCGGCCTGGGCCCAGAGCTATCAGTCCGTCGATTCCATTCGTGCTGCGGCGCTGGCCACCGTCGGCCCGGACGCCGAGGCCGAGGCCACGCTCGATCCGGGCCTGCGCATGCCGGCTTGCCCGATCGCGCTGCAGGCGCAGCCCACCGGCACCAATACGGTGGAAGTGGCGTGCCCGCAGCCGGCCGGCTGGCGCCTGTTCGTGCCGTTGAAGGTGCGTCGCAACCAGGACGTGCTGGTCTTGCGCCGCGGCATCAGCGCTGGAGAAACCATCTCGCTGGCCGATATCAGTATCGAGAAGCGTGACGCCGCCCGCATCGTCGGCGCGGTGCTGGCCGACCCGGTCGCTGCGGTGGGCAAGACCGCCCGCCGCGTCCTGCCGGCCGGCTCGCTGCTCTCGGCCAACGATCTGGTGACGCAGCGGCTGGTCCGGCGCGGCGACACCGTGCCGCTGGTCTCGCGCAATGGCGGGCTGGAGGTGCGCATGAGTGGTCGCGCCCTGTCGGACGCCGGCGAAAACGAGCGCGTATCGGTGGAAAATTCGTCCTCGCGCCGGGTGGTGCAGGGCATCGTTGAAGCGAGCGGAACCGTTGTGGTCTCCAGGTAAAAAATTTCTATAAAGTTTTTTTTCTGGGTGCCGTTATCCCCTACGACCTGTAGAGGAGTTCCTGACATGACCCAGAAAATCGAAGGCAATCTACCGACCGCTGCCACTCTTCGCACCACGGCCACCAGCAGCAAGATCGCTTCGGCCGGCGAAGACCGCGCGTCTCCGGTTGCCGCAACCCCGCCGACCGACAGCGTCAAGTTGACCGGCGAAGCCACCAACCTGCAGAACCTGCAGCGCGAGCTTTCGCAGTCCTCGGCGATCGACACCGGTCGCGTCCAGGCGGTGAAGGATGCATTGCAGAACGGCAGCTATTCCATCAACCCGGACGCCATCGCCAGCCGCATGATGGATCTGAATCAGCAACTGGCGGGTTGATCCCCGACGGAAAGGATGAACGTGAACGAGTTCCTGCAACGTCTCAGCGATGCGCTGGCCGGCGAACGCCAGGCATTACTCGAGAACGACATCGATGGGCTGATGCGACACACGCAGGACAAGCTGTCGGCGCTGCAAGCGCTGGAAGCGGCGATGCCTGCAGGCGAAGAAGAGCGGCTGCGTGAGCTGGCCGAAGCCAACCGCGCCAATGGCGCGCTGCTGGCACGCCGGCGCCGCGAAGTGAACTGGGCGCTGCGTCACCTGGGCCGCACCGAAAGTGCGCCGTCCTACGATGCCAAGGGGCAATCGAGCGTGTTGCGCGGCGGGCGTTCGTTGGCAGTGGCCTGAGGTGCACGCTGTTCTGCAGCACGCCGGGTTGCAGATGGTGCGGCAAGCGTGGGCGAGCAGGCAGGTGCCGTTGGCTCTGCGTCCCATCGCCGGGTAATGCAAGACGACAATACGGAGCGTCAATGGTTCGGCGTATATTGAGGCATCCTCTACGCCGCCTGCTCCCGTGACCGCCAAGTTTTTTCTCAATCAAGCCTTACTGCCTTCCCCGGATATCCTGCGCGCCTTCGGCGACCAGATGATGGAGGGGCTGCTGCTGTTCCGCGCAGACGGCAAGCTGATTCTGGCCAATGCCATCGCACGCCAGAGCCTGTGCAAGGAAGACCCCACCGACGACCGCAATCTGGGCGAGCGCATTTCGCAGGTATTGCCATCGGACGCACTCAATCAGGCGCGTAGCAAGGGCAGCTGGACCGGTAGCCTGCCGGTCGCCGACCGGGTGGTCATCGCGCATCTGTATTACAACGAAGAGTCCGGGCCCGGGCATTTTCTGGCGCTGTTCCACAACATCGAAGGCCAGCAGGATTACGAGCGCGAGCTGCAACAGCGCCATGCCGAATTACGCCAGGCCTATCTGCGCCTGAACGGTGCGCAGGACAAATTGCTGCAATCGGAAAAGATGGCCTCCATCGGCCAGCTGGCCGCAGGCGTGGCGCACGAAATCAACAATCCGATCGGTTATGTGCACTCCAATCTGGGCAGCCTGCAGGAATATCTGCGCAGCTTGTTCACCCTGATCGAAGCCTACGAGCGCGCGCTGCAGGCGCCGGATCCCAAGGCGCTGATTCCGGAAATCGACGAAATCCGCAACCGCGCCGACATCGACTTCATCAGCCGCGATCTGCCGCAATTGATGGCCGAATCGCGCGAAGGCATCGAGCGGGTGACCCGCATCGTGCGCGACCTCAAGGACTTCTCGTACTCGGACCGGTCCGAGTCGTGGAAGATGGTCGACCTGCATGCGGGTCTGGAATCCACCATCAACATCATCTGGAACGAGCTCAAGTACAAGGTCACGCTGGAGCGCAACTACGCCGAGTTGCCGCTGGTGGAGTGCCTGCCATCCGAGCTCAACCAGGTCTACATGAACATGCTGCTCAACGCCGGCCAGGCTATCGTCGAGCGCGGCACGATCACCGTGACCACCGGTCGCGACGAAGCAGAAAACGTCTGGATCCAGTTCCAGGACAGCGGTGCCGGCATCGCCCCGGATCTGTTGCAGCGCATCTTCGACCCATTCTTCACCACCAAGCCGGTCGGCAGCGGCACCGGCCTGGGCCTGTCGATTTCCTACGGCATCATCAACAAGCACCACGGCCGCATCGACGTGGAAAGCACGCCAGGGCAGGGTGCCAGTTTCAGGATCACGCTACCGATCCGGCAGCCGCGGTAGCGCTGACGCGCTGGGAGTGGGGAATCGGGAATCGGTAAGGCAGCTTTTCGCTCGCTTGATCTGGTTGCGTGTCTGAGCAGCAACAAGACGCAGAGGTCTGCTCTACCGATTCCCCAATCCCGATTCCCTATTCCCGGCCATTACGCAACTCATCATGCGTGCGGAATGCCTGGCGAATGTGCTCGCGCAGCTCGTCGTCGTTCCAGGGCTTGGTCAGGAAACGGTAGATCGCGCCGCGGTTGATGGCCTCGGTGACGGTGGCCAGGTCGGTGTAGCCGGAGAGCACCAGACGCACCGTGTCCGGGTAGAGCATCTTGACCCGGCCCAGGAACTCGGTGCCGCTCATGTCGCTCATGCGCTGGTCCGACAGGATCACCTGCACATCGTTGGTGGCGAGCAGGTCGAAGGCGTCGCGCACGTTGCCGGCTGCCAGGATGCGGTAACCGTCGCGGCGGAACAGCCGCACAAGCGAACGCAGCACGTTTTCTTCGTCGTCCAGCAGCAAGAGCGTGCGGTCGGGGCGGCTTTCGGCAAATGATTCCGGGCGCAGGTAGCGGCGACGCAGTGCCATGCCGGCCGACTCGGCCGACATCGGCTCGCCGAACAGGTAGCCCTGGAAGATGTCGCAATCGTTGCGGCGCAAAAAGCCCAGCTGCGCCTGCGATTCGACGCCGTTGGCAATCACCGTCATGCCGAGCTGGTGGCCCATGGCGATGATGGCACGCGCAATCGCCGCCTCGCGGCTGCCGGCCGGTGCGCTCTTGATGAAGCTGCGGTCGATCTTGAGCCGGTCCACCGGGTAGCGCACCAACGCGCTCAGGCTGGAATCGCCGGTGCCGAAGTTGTCCAGGCTCAGGCTGATGCCTTCGTTGCGCAGATTGGCCATCGTCTCGTGGACGAAATTGACGTTGTTGGTCAGCGCGCTTTCGTTGATCTCCAGCGTGACGAACTGCGCCGGCACACCGGCGGTCTGCAGCATCGCCATCACTTCGTTGAAGAAGCCCGGGCGCAGCAGCTGCAGCGTGGAAACATTCACTGCAATGCTGAAATCGTCGAAACCCTGGTCTCGCCACAGCCGCGCCTGGCGCACTGCGTTCTGCAATACCCATTCGCCGATCTGCACGATCACGCCCAGGCGCTCGGCGGTACGCATGAAGCGTTCCGGCACCAGCATGCCCAGGGTGGGGGATTGCCAGCGCAGCAGCGCTTCCATGCCCACGATGCGGCCGTCGCGCGCACTCACCAGCGGCTGGTAGCGCAGACGCAATTCGCCGTGCGGAATCGCATCGACGATCTGCCGCGCAATGATGCTTTCGCTGTGCGCGTTGGTGGCCGAGTTGCGCGTGTACAGCCGCACCGTGTTGCCGCCTTCGCGCGCGGCCTGGTAGCTGGCTTCTTCGGCGTAATCCAGCAGCGTGGACAATGAGGTGGAGTGTTCCGGACACAGGCTGATGCCGACCTTGCCGGTCATGAACAAGGTATACGGCAGCACCGACAGCGGCAGTTCCAGTTGCTGGCGGATTTCCTCGGCAAAATCTTCCGGCAGGGGCGTGTCGTCGCGGCGCACCGCCACAACCACCATTTCATCGCTGCCGTGGCGCCACAGCTTGCCGCGCGTGCCGAGAAATTCCTGCAGCCTGCGCGCTGCCAGCGTCAGCGCCTGGTCGCCGACCTCGCCACTCATGTTCTCGTTGATCGAGGCGAAGTGATCGATATCGACGTGGAAGATCATCAGCGGCGGGCCGCCGGACGCGGCCGCATCCACCAGGTGCAGCAATTCGGGGTTGCCCGCGCCAAGCCGGGTGGGCTTGACGATTTCCAGTCCGGGCGGGATTACGGGACTCCACATGACTCAACGTCCACCATCGTCGTGGACGGACTCGCCGACCGGGTGATAGGGCAGGCGCAACGTCACGCGCGTGCCTGCTCCGGGGGCTGATTCTATCGCGAGCGTGCCGCCGACGGTTTGCGCACGCTCACGCATCACGATCAGTCCCAGCCCACGCGGACCCTCCGGCTCGAACCCATCGCCGTCGTCGCTGACTTCCAGGCGGAAACTGTCGCCATCGATCGAATGCAGACGCAGGTGCACTTCGCCGGCGCAGGCGTGCCGCAACGCATTGGTCAGGCTTTCCTGCGCGATCCGGAAGCAGGCCTGTTCGATCTCGTTGCCCGGCCGTTCCTCGAGTGCCTGAATATCGAGCTCCAGCCGAACCTGCGAGGCGCGGAACAGCATCGATGCCTGCCAACGCAGCGCTGCCTCCAGGCCCAGGGCATCGAGTTGTGGCGGGCGCAACAGCATCGACAGATTGCGCAGCTTGGTCACCGTGGTGTCGGCCAGCGACACGACTTCCAGCAAGTCCTCGCGGCGCGCGTCCGCGTCCGGCTCATCCAGGGCTGCGTGCGCAGACAACTTCATCGCAGTGATCGCTTGCCCGATGTCGTCATGCAGGTCGCGCGAGATGGCACGCCGCTCATCTTCCTGCAACGAAAACAGACGTTTGGCCATCGCCTGCAGTTCGGCATTGCTCTCGGCCAGGGCATCGCGCATGCGCTCGGGTTCGCTCAGATCGCGCACCACCAGCAACTTGCAGCTGCGTCCGCCGTAGCGGATGTCGCCGGCCGACAGACCTGCGTAGAAGGTGCTGCCGTCGCGACGACGCATGGCGCGTGCGCTGGAGACCGGCTCATTGCGATCGCTGCCTGCGCGCAGGTATTCGCGCACCACCGGCAGGTCGTTGTCGCCCACCAGGGTCTGCAGTGGTTCGCCCAGGATGGTTTCGCCATGGAAGCCGAACTGGGCCGAGCCGGCCGCGTTGGCGTACATCACATGCTCGTCGGCGAGAATCAGCACACCGTCGGGCAGCACGCGCACCAGTTCGCGAAACTGCTCCTCGCGTTCGCGCAGCAGCCGGCGCGATTGCTCGCGTTCGCTCACGTCCTGCAAGGTGCCGTGCACATGGCGCACGCCGCTGGGACTGGTCACGCTTTCGGCGCGCAGATGCACCGTGCGCGGTTGCGAATCGCCACCGGTCAGCGGCAGCAGCACATCGATCTGCACCTCGCCACCGGTACACATGTCTTCGATCATGCGTTCGATGCGCACCTGGGTCGCGCTGTCGGAGGCGGTCAGCAATTCTTCCAGCCGATGCTCACGACGGTGCATCGGCACGCTGCGCCCCAGAAGGCGGTAGACCGCCGGCGAATAGCGCCCCAGGCCGGTGGTGCGATCCAGTTGCCAGGAGCCCAGCCGCGCGATGCTCTGCGCCTCTTCCAGGCGTTCGAGCGCCTCGTCGCGCAGATCCTGCGCCCGGCGCTCTTCGCTGCGGTCCACGGTGACGACCAGGCGGGCAGGGCCGCTGGCCAGATGCAGCTGGTTGCTGCGCACCTCGACATGCCGCGGGCCGCTGCGCGTCATCAGGTCTTCGTTCAACACGCAGGTGGCATCCCCCTTGCCACGGATCTGCGCAATGATCTCTTCCAGCCGCTCGCCATCGGCATTGGGCCAGATCGCCTGCAGCGTCTGCTGCAGGAACTCGTCGCGCTCCCAGCCGAAGAATTCCAGCGCCGCCGGATTGGCGTCGAGGATGCGCATGGTGGCCAGGTCGTAAATGAAGGCCGGGCTGGGCAATGCCAGGAATTTGGCTTGCAGCAACGCCTCGGACTGCGCCAGCTGGGCGTACTCGTCCACGATCAAGCCGGTAAAGCGGCGCAGCACCAGGTGGATGACGATGCTGGACAGCACCAGAAAGCTCGCGTCCGACCAGCGCTCCGGCATGGCGGCGCCGGCCAGGTTGAGCAGCCGGTTGCCCAGCAGCAGCCAGATCACGCCAACCAACAGGTACAGGCCGGTCAGTGTCCACAAGCCTTGCTGCAGGCGCTCGGCCAGACGGAGGCGGGAGACGGGGGCAGACGAAAATGCGGGCGCGGCGACGGGCTGTTGCATGGATCCGCGGACGACCTTGAGTGCTGGCGATGCGGCCATCTTAGCCGTAACTCGGGCCGGTTCGGTCCAGCTCGCAACAGGTGGCTCAACTATTGGCCGGCACGGCCGTTATCCATTGCGACTCCGAAGGCCGGGGTCGATTCTTCGGAGTGTTCCAGAGTGGACTCAGGCGTCATTGCAAGCATGCTGCAGCACCCGCTGACCTCGGCGGTGGTGTTGTTGGATGCGCATGGCCAGCCCCTGGCGGCCAACCGCGTTGCGCAATCCCTCGGGTTGCCGGCAACCCTCGGCGCATACGCCGATGTGTTGGAAAGCAGCCGTGCCCAACTGGCCGAAAGCGGGGGCATGGCGCCCTGCGTATTGCCAGGCACCGGCGGCGGGCGGCTGGAGGGCTGGCTGCGTGCGGTCTGCGACGAGCACGGCCAGATCATGGCATTCACCCTGAGCATTCCCGAGCCCAAGGGTGCCGATGGCACCAGTCGCTGGGAGATAGGCCTGGACAGCGCCGATCATGGCTTGTGGGATTGGGATATTCCGGCCGATGTGGTGTATCGCTCCGAGCGCTGGACGCGCATGCTCGGTTATTCCGAGCAGCCGCTGCCGAACAATCTCACTGCCTTGTCCGGGCTGATTCATCCGGAAGACCATGCGCATGTCAGCGCGGCGGTGCAGGCGCATCTGGAAGGCCGCACCGATACCTATGTGGCCGAATTTCGGCTACGCCAGCACGACGGCCAGTGGCGCTGGATCCTGGATCGCGGCCGCGTGGTATCGCGCACTGCCGACGGACGTCCGTTGCGCATGGTCGGCACGCATACCGACGTGCACCATCACAAATTGCTCGAGCAGCAGCTGCGCGATCAGCAGGCGCAGCTCGAAGAAGCCCAGCGCATTGCCAGCATGGGAAGCTGGAGCTGGGATTCGCATCACGATGCGCTGTGGGTGTCGCAGGATTTCCTGCAACAACTCGGCATGACCCAGGTTCGTCTGCAAGGCATCCGCGACATCCTGCGCCTGCTGGCTGGGCCTTCGGTTGCGCAACTGCGCAGCGCCTGGCGCAAGATCAAACACGAAGGCATGCCGGTGCACTTCGAGATGGAAATCAACGGCCTGCTCGGTGCCAACCCGCATCATCTGCGCGTGTGGGCACAGCCGGTGTTCGATGGCGACGGCAGCATGGTGCGCGTGCTTGGCCAGCTGCAGAACGTCACCGAACAACGCCAGACCGACGCGCTGATCCGTTGGCGCACCGAGCTGCTCAATCGCGTGTCCGCGTTGGGCAAGATCGGCGGCTGCGAGATCGAGGTCGACACCCGGCGCATGCAATGGACCGAGGAGTGCTATCGCATTCACGGCCTGCGCAAGGAAAACATCACCCTGGAGCAGGCGCTGTCGCTGTATACGCAGGATTCGCGCGACGCTTTCGAGGCGGCGCTGCTGCGTATCTCCGATGGCGGCCTGCCCGAGCAGCTGGAGCTGTGTTTCTATCGCAACTCCGGCCAGCGTGTCTGGGTGCAGGTGCTGATCGAACTGGATCGTCGTGAGGGCTTGCCGCCGCGGTTTGTTGCCTTGTTCCGCGATATCACCCGCGAGCGCGAAGCCAACGAGCGCATCGAGCTGCTTGCCCACTACGACCGTCTGACCGGTTTGCCGAACCGCTTCTTGTTGCGCGAGCAGGCAGAAAACGCCATTCGCGAAGCGAGCGAGCGCGGCCAGACGTTGGCAATGCTGCTGATCGATCTGGATGGCTTCAAGAGCATCAACGATTCGTTCGGCCACGCCACCGGCGACAACCTGCTCAAGCTGGCCTCGTCGCGCCTGCATCAACATCTGCGTAATAGCGACCTGTTCGGCCGCTTCAGCGACGACGAATTCATCGTGCTGCTGCGCGATATGTCCGAGCCCGAAGATGCCGGCCACGTGGCGCGCAAATTGATTGCTGCGCTCGGCGAGCCGCTGCGCAAGGAGCACGTCACCCTCAAGCTCGGCGCCAGCATCGGCATCGCGCTGCAGGGCGAAGGGCTGTCGGATTTCGACAGCCTGTTGCGTGCCGCCGACGCGGCGATGTACGCAGCCAAGGAGTCCGGGCGCAATACCTACCATTACTACAGCCAGGACGTGCTGCTGCGCGCGCAGCGCCGCCTGGAGCTGGAGCATGCGCTGCAAGGCGCGCTCGAGCGCGAAGAATTCACGCTGGTCTACCAGCCGCTGGTCAACACCGTGGACGATGCATCGCCGGCGATCGAAGCGCTGATGCGCTGGAATCGCCCTGGCCATGGACCCTGCAGCCCGGTCGAATTCATCCCGATTGCCGAAGAATGTGGCGAAATCGTGCGTCTGGGCGAGTGGGTCATCGGCGAAGCGTGTCGTCAGGCCGTGGTCTGGGATCGGGCCGGGCTGCATTTCAGCCGCGTTGCGGTGAATGTGTCTGCGGTGCAATTGCGCGAACGCGGCTTTGCCGAGCGCGTGCTGGAAATCTGCCGCGACAATGGCTGGTCGCCTTCGCGCCTGGAGCTGGAGCTGACCGAATCTGCCTTGATTCGCGACTCCGATTCGCTACGCCGCTGCTTCGAATTGTTCGAACAGAACGGCGTGCTGCTGGCGGTGGACGACTTCGGCACCGGCTTCTCGAACCTGCATTACCTCAACCGGTTCCCGGTACAGCGTCTGAAGATCGACCGAAGCTTCGTGCAAGGCATGCTCGACGACGCCAACACGGCCGAAGTCACCCAGGCCATCGTCCATCTGGGGCATGCCCTGGGCATGCAGGTGGTCGCAGAAGGCGTGGAAACCGTGCAGGAAGATGCACTGCTGCGCCAGCAGGGCTGCGACGAAATCCAGGGTTACTTCTACTCACGCCCACTGTCGCCGCGCGACATGGCGCAGTGGTTGCGCGAAGCCGACGCCGGCATGCGGTTGGGCGCACGGCTGGTGATTGCCAACTAAGCCGCTGACCTGCTTGCTGCGCATATGTGGCGTCGCGCACGATCACCCAGTGATGTGATCGGCTCTGTGCCGCTCCGCTGCGGTACGAGGACAGGCGACAGCTTTGCTGCTTGCCTGTTGCTGGCGATCTGAGCCAAATCCCTACGTGATGTCCAGCACGTGCATCGCAAGCGGCGCGGATCGCGCCTGCTCATCCAGGGGGCATTGGCACTTTCTGCTGCAGACACCTCGATGGGGTCGTTGCTGGACAGGGGCACAGTCCGGTCCAGACGCATCGCCTAATGAATCAATGCGGGATGTTATCGATCTCCCCGGAAGCGATTGGAGCATCCTCCGAACGGATCCAGAATGGCTCGATGGCGCGACGAAGAACCAGGGCTGTTGTCCCGTACGTGCATGCATGACTGCCGGCGTAGCCGTTTCACCCGGTAAGCATCGACTGATGCAGTGTGATCAATCGACATCGTACCGGTCATTCCGGTTCGAACAACAGCTCGCGCCTCCAGAGCAGCGGTGTGCGCGCTCGCCGTTGATCAGGGAAGAAAAGCGACAGATAGCCGGCCGCGATCGCACGGCTGCGAAGTTTCAAGCCAACGCCTTCCGCTGTCACCACGGTGACCCCGGTCACCGTGCCTTGCGGATTGACCTGCATTTCCCAGATAAGGCGGCCATGCCACCCGGCCGGCGGGATCGCTGCGTCATAGTTCGGGCGGCCGACGACATACGGTGTTCCTGGATCATTCGACAGGGGTGAGTCTGCCGGCCTGGCATGGACCTGCAGCGTCTCTTCCCCCGTGCGCCCATCTCCTGTGCTAGCGCGAAACGTCCATAGGCCAGGCTTGCCTCCCTGGCCCAGATCGGCATCGTAACAGTGCTTGACGCCACGGTAGTCGGGGTACTGGTGGCTCGACACTTCCTGCCCGGAGGCATCGAAGGCCTTCACTACCAACCCACCTACATCGGTCTCGGCGAGATTGGTCGCGACACACACCTGGTGAGTGTGCTGACCATCGGTCAAAAACTGGATGGTTTGCTGGCGGGCAATCGAATGAGGTGGGCGGGCATCCCAGAGAAATTCGAGATACACCTTGTCATCTGCCGCAGTGGCCGAGTGAGAAAAGGCTGCCGCACACAACGCCAGGCAACGGATTTTCATGACATCCAGCGCTCAGTCCGAAGAAGGCAGCATGCTGATCGCCCGGGTTGGTGACGGGCTCAGGAGGAGAGGTGGATGGTAGAGGCCTTGGCCAGACCTGACAAACCACCGCCGGTGTGAGCGCGTCTCGGCCGGGCAGGGGGACAAGGAGCGCGTGCGCACGGCATCAGCGCTCCCGGGAGCAGCGAAAGCAGTGGACGGCTCAGAAAGCTGAGATCGGGCAGTTCAAACAACACGGCGGAGCGCCTGCCGAGGCATGCCCCGCTGTGCGGCGCTGGGCTTACCGCGCCGATCCGCTGACCGCGGCACCATCCAGACCGAGATCCCAGGCCACGGTTGCAAACAGCAGTTCTTCTTCGCTGCATGCACGGCGCGGGTTGATCAGGGCCAGCAGCTCCGCGCGTGCGCTGTGTTCCAGCCGTTCCAGCGCGGCCGGCATGCGGACGCGCCGCAATGCAGGCCTGGCTGCATCGCTTTGCGCGATGCGCTCGGCTTGTGCGGCTGCCAATGCAGCGGCCTGCAGTGCGGCGGTAGGGGCATCGATGGTCGGGGCAACAAGCGTCATGGGCGGAACACCAGGTCGTAACGGAACGACAAATCCCCGGAAGGCCGGGGAATGTCGGAATCAGCAGCTGCGTGGCGGCATCGGTCTTAGAACAACTCGACCGTGCCGGCACCCATGCCTTGCTGCGCCACCGGCTTGTGCGGCGGGCGCTCCCACTCCACGCGCATGTCGCGAAGGCGGTTGGACACCTTGGCCAGCGCGGCGACCAGGTCGCTGTCGTACACGCCGCCATTGCGATGCAGCAGTTCCTGCAGCGCGACCGCTTCGCGGTTGATCGCGGTCAGGCGATCCAGGTGGGTGTGGATACCGCTCAGCGTCTGCGTGGCGATGTCCTCGAACTGCAGGGCACGCACCGCTTCGGCCACGCTGCCATCGATCGAGCGTGCGCATTCGGAGATCTCGCGCATGCCATCGCCCAACGAGGCGTTGATCTGGGCGACGTTCTCCAGCATGGCGGCCGATTCATGGCGCGCCTCGCGGGAGCGGTCCATGTGGCGCGAGGCCAGCTGCGAGACCGTTTCACGCACCTTGGCGATCGATTCCTTGGAGCTGTGTGCCAGCTTGCGGATCTGCTCGTTGAAGGTGGTGGAACGCTCGGACAGGTTGCGCACCTCGTCGGCAACCACGGCGAAGCCGCGACCGGCTTCACCGGCACGCGCTGCCTCGATGGCGGCGTTCAAGGCCAGCAGGTTGGTCTGGTCGGCAATCGACTTGACGTCTTCCAGCAGCGCGAAGATGCCATCCAGATGCTGCGCCATCTCGTCGATGTGATGGACGGTATTGGTGCTTTGGCCGCTCACCTGTTCCAGCGCTTCCACCAACTGCTCCATGCGGGAGCTGGCGTGCTGGGCGAAGCGGGCGACGTCGACGCCGGCGCTGCCATCGTCACCGGCACGGTCGACGATGCGGGCCAGTGCCTGGCTTTGCTGACGCGATTTGCGATTCATCGCTTCGAAGCTGCCACCCAGGCCGGACACGGCCTGGCGGATCAGTTCGCGGGCACGCTCGACTTCCGAGCGCGAACCGTCGACTTCGTTGCTGACGAACGTGCGCAGTTCGTTGAGCAGTTGGTCCTGCTCGCGCAGGATGCGGGCCTGGTCCGGATTAGGCCGGAACTGGGAATACGTCACCCAGGCAGCGAAACCCAACCAACTGAGGGTCATGGTCGCCAGGATCGCCCAGCGCACCGAAGCGGGCCAGTCGAATCCGACAGCGAAGGGGAACAGCAAGGTCAGAGCCAAAGGAGCGGCTAGACGGATGAGTGGACGTGAATACATGGGCGTTCTCGGCAGAGTCACGGTTGCTGTATCGGCACTGCCCCCGTTGTCTTTAGCGACGATCGCCACATCGCCTGGCCCATTCAACCGCCGTTGGCGCGCGTCAGCGGCCGCTAGCGTGCAGATGCAGGCGGCTTTTTCGCGCCATTTAGCGCAACGCGCGGTCCACCGCTTCGATCATCGCGCGCTTGGCGAACAGGAAATCCCACAGGCTGCCGCCCATCTGCCGCCACAGCACCGCCGAGCGCACTGCTGCCAGCAACAGCGCGCGGATCTCCGCGACCACGCCGGCCTGGCCCAGGTAGTGCGGGTTGCCTTGGACCATGACCTTGGGCCGCAAGTGGCTGATGGTCTGTGCGTACAGCCCGCCGAGCGAGCTCAACACATCGGGGTGGCTGCTGTCGCCCAGCTGCTGGGCCTGGCGCGCTGCCGCGTCGATTCCGCTGGCGACAGTGGCGACGGTGCTGGCATCGCGCACGAACCGGCGCTCCAGCTGCAGCACGGCCAGCGCCAGGCGCGGCAGCACTTCGTCCTGGCCTTGGTTGCGGAAGTAGTTGTGCAGCAGGCGCAGGCCAGGCGCCAGCGCCGCTGCCGAGCCGTACACGGCCTCTGGCGAGGCGGCGTCCACCCGGAACACGCTGTCCATGGCGGTACGCACCGTCGCCGCTTCCGAATGCCCGGTCTCGGCGATCCGCCGCACCTGTTGCAGGGCCTGAGCGACGCCGGCAAGCGCCAGCACACGGTGATCCATGGAAACACTCATCAAGCCACTACCTCAGAGGAAAAAGAAGATCCCGCCAACTGGCGTTCCAGCGGTGCGTCGGTGGCGGCGATGACCGCGCCGCCCAGGCACTCCTGCCCGTCGTACAGCACCAGCGACTGCCCCGGCGTCACCGCCCGTTGCGGCCGTTCGAAGCGCACCTGCACGCTGCCATCGTCCTGCACCTCCACCGTGCAGGGCTCGTCGGGCTGACGGTAGCGCGTCTGCGCAGTGCAGGTGAACCGGCGTGCCGGCGGCGCCCCGGTCACCCAGTGGGCTTGTTCGGACTGCAGCCAGCGCGATTGCAGCAGCGGGCTGTCGCGGTCCTGGTCCACATACAGCACATTGTTCGCCACATCCTTGCCGACCACATACCACGGCGCCGCCGCCCGCCCGCGCACGCCGCCGATGTTCAGCCCTTCGCGCTGGCCCAGGGTGAAATAGAACACCCCCGGATGCTCGGTGATGCGCTGCCCCTGCGGGTCGCGGATCTCGCCGGCGCGCGCGGGCAGGTAGCGGCCCAGAAACTCGCGGAAATCGCGTTCGCCGATGAAGCAGATGCCGGTGGAATCCTTCTTGGCATGGGTCGGCAAGCCGGCATCCTGGGCAATCCGGCGCAACGTGCTTTTTTCCAGGTCGCCGATCGGGAACAGGGTGGCGGCCAACTGCGCCTGCCCCAGCTGATGCAGGAAATAACTCTGGTCCTTGCCGCGGTCGGCGCCACGCAGCAGCCGCCACCGCCCGCCGCGATGCGCCACCTGCGCGTAATGGCCGGTGGCGATGCGCTCGGCACCCAGCGCCTGTGCTGCATCCAGAAAATGCTTGAACTTCACTTCGCGGTTGCACAACACGTCTGGGTTGGGCGTGCGTCCGGCCGCATATTCGGCCAGGAAATGCGCGAACACGCCGCTCCAGTATTCGCCGGAGAAATCGCGAAAATGAAACGGGATGCCCAGCACGCCGCACACCGCCACGGCATCGCGGCGGTCGTCTTCGGCGCGGCAATCGCCGCTGCCGTCGTCGGCCCAGTTCTGCATGAACAGTCCCGCGATCGGCTCGCCTTGCTGCGCCAGCTTCCACGCCGCCACCGACGAATCCACGCCGCCGGACACACCCACCACAATCCGTGGCGTACTCATGCGACGTGCCGCACCAGGGAGAGCGGATAGCGCTGCCCTGCCAGGTAGTCGGCAACCACCTCCCACACCAGTGGGCTGCGCAGGCGCTCGGTGGAGGCGCGCAGTTCCTCCGGGGTCATCCACAGCGCGCGCACCACGCCGGTGTCGAGGCTGCGTTCGGAGTGATGGGCTAGCGCATCGGCAACGAATGCAAAGCGCAAAAAGCACTGTCCGTTGGGGGCAACCCATTGGTAGGTACCGATGAACTGGGTCAGGCGCACGTCCCAGCCAGTCTCCTCGAGGGTTTCGCGCACGGCCGCATCCAGCAGGCTTTCGTTCGGCTCCAGATGCCCGGCAGGCTGGTTCAACAGCAGGCGGCCGCCGATGGCTTCTTCCACCTGCAAAAAGCGTCCATCGCGCGCCACGACGGTGGCCACGGTCACATCGGGATGCCAGCGTTGCTCTGGCGTACTCATCGAATCTGCTCCAACGCGGTCGACCACCTGTGCGCCGCTTGCGCGGCGGGGCCGGCATCGCGGTGCCACCCCGGCATGGTTGCGCCATCGTGTGCGGTGCGCATCGGGGCATCTGCGGTCGACGACGGCGCCAGCAGCTGCGCGGTCATGGGATCGGTCATCAAGGGCCAGCCAGGGAATTGGAGACAAATTGTGCGGGGCGCAGCGTAAATCGTCCAATGCGTGCAAGGTTGAACCGTATAATGGCCGGATGCCTCGGAATACCTCACACGAACACGACCACGGCCTGATGGTCGAAGCCAGCAAGCCCGAAGTGGCGCCACCGCCGCGCTACCAGGTGCTGTTGCTGAACGACGACTACACCCCGATGGACTTCGTGGTGACCGTCCTGGAGCAGTTTTTCAACCTGAATCTGGAGCAGGCCACCCAGATCATGTTGCACGTCCACACCCGCGGACGCGGCGTGTGCGGGGTCTACAGCCGAGAGGTTGCAGAGTCGAAAGTGGCCCAGGTCAACGAGTTTTCGCGCATGAACCAGCACCCGCTGCTGTGCACGATGGAACAGGCCTGAGGCGCCCGGCAGGTCATTCCAGCAGCGCAACAGTGTGGCTGCGATCACGTGCTAACGCTGTCTGAACATGCCTATCCGATAGGGTTGTGGAAAATCCCAACAAAAGCCGCATATTGTTGGCAACAGCCGTTCGGAGTTACCAATGTTCAGCAAAGACCTAGAGCAAACCATCGGCCAGTGCTACAAGCGAGCACGCGAGGCGCGTCATGAGTTCATGACCGTCGAGCACCTGCTGCTCTCGCTGCTGGACAACCCTTCCGCCCAGGCCGTGCTCAAGGCCTGTGGGGCAGACCAGGTGCGCCTGCACAATGACCTGGAACAGGCGATCGAGGCCTCGGTCTCGCGCCTGGCCGAGGACGACGGGCGCGACACGCAGCCCACCCTGGGATTCCAGCGGGTGTTGCAGCGCGCGGTCTACCACGTACAGTCCTCGGGCAAGAAGGAAGTTACCGGCGCCAACGTGCTGGTCGCGATCTTCGGCGAGAAGGACTCGCATGCGGTGTACTTCCTGAACCAACAGGACATCACCCGCCTCGATATCGTCAATTATCTCTCGCACGGCATCGCCAAGCTGGGTGAGGACGGCGAGCAGCCGTCCGCGCCGGACGGCGAGTCCAAGAGCGAAGGCGGCGAGGGCGAAGCCAAGGGCGACGCCCTGGCCGAGTTCGCCACCAATCTCAACGATCAGGCACGCAACGGCAAGATCGACCCGCTGGTCGGCCGTAGCGATGAGATCGAGCGCACAATCCAGGTCCTGTGCCGTCGGCGCAAGAACAACCCGCTGTACGTGGGCGAGGCCGGCGTTGGCAAGACCGCGATCGCCGAGGGCTTGGCCAAGCGCATCGTCGACAACGACGTGCCGGAAGTGCTCGCCGATGCGGTGATCTACTCGCTGGATCTGGGCGCCCTGGTGGCCGGCACCAAGTACCGCGGCGATTTCGAAAAGCGTCTCAAGGGCGTGCTGGCTGCGTTGAAGAAGGTGCCGAATGCGGTGCTGTTCATCGACGAGATCCACACGATCATCGGTGCCGGATCGGCGTCGGGCGGCACCATGGATGCCTCCAATCTGATCAAGCCGGCGCTGTCGTCGGGCGAGCTGCGCTGCATCGGCTCGACCACGTTCCAGGAATATCGCGGCATTTTCGAGAAGGACCGTGCGCTGGCGCGTCGGTTCCAGAAGATCGATATCGTCGAGCCGACCGTGGGCGAGACCTTCGAAATCCTGCAGGGCCTCAAGCCCAAGTACGAGGCGCATCACGGCGTGACCTACGCCGATGACGCGCTACAGGCCGCCGTCGACCTGTCGGTGAAGCATATCGGCGACCGTTTGCTGCCGGACAAGGCGATCGACGTGATCGACGAGGCTGGTGCGCGTCAGCGTCTGCTGCCGGAAGGCAAGCGCAAGGAACTGATCGATATCGAAGAGATCGAGACCATCGTCGCCAAGATGGCGCGCATTCCGGCCAAGCAGGTCAGCGCGACCGACAAGGACGTGCTGCAGCACCTGGAGCGCAACCTGAAGATGGTGATCTTCGGGCAGAACCCGGCGATCGAGACGCTGGCCGGTTCGATCAAGCTGGCGCGCTCGGGCCTGGCCAATCCGGAAAAGCCGATCGGCAACTTCCTGTTCGCCGGCCCTACCGGTGTCGGCAAGACCGAGGTCACCAAGCAGCTCGCGCTGCAGCTGGGGATCGAGCTGGTGCGTTTCGACATGTCCGAGTACATGGAAGCGCACTCGATCAGCCGTCTCATCGGCGCGCCCCCGGGCTACGTCGGTTTCGATCAGGGTGGCTTGTTGACCGAAAAGATCGTCAAGACACCGCACTGCGTGCTGCTGCTGGACGAAGTGGAGAAGGCGCATCCGGACATCTTCAACATCCTGTTGCAGGTCATGGACCGCGGCATTCTGACCGACACCAACGGGCGCGAGGCCAACTTCAAGAACGTGATTTTGGTGATGACGACCAATGCCGGCGCCACGCAGGCATCGCGTCGGTCGATCGGTTTTACCAAGCAGGATCATTCCACCGATGCGATGGAGTCGATCCGTCGCGGTTTCACGCCCGAATTCCGCAACCGTCTGGATGCGATCGTGCAGTTCCAGCCCCTGGCGTTCGACCACATCCTGCGGGTGGTGGACAAGTTCATCATCGAACTGGAAATGCTGTTGCAGGAAAAGCACGTCTCCCTGTCGGCCACCCCGACCGCGCGCGACTGGCTGGCCCAGCATGGCTTCGATCCGCTGATGGGTGCGCGGCCGATGTCGCGGGTGATCCAGGAGAAGATCAAGCGCCCGCTCGCCGACGAACTGCTGTTCGGCAAGCTGGTGGACGGTGGCCGGGTCAGCATCGATGTCAAGGATGGCGAACTGGTGGTCGAGGCGCATCCGGAACCCGAACGCCTGCTGCCCGCGACGGTGGATTGATCGTTGTAAGGTTGTTTGGCAGTCAAGGAAAAGCCGCTCGAAAGAGCGGCTTTTTTACGTCTTCAGCGCGCATCGCGATCACGCACCCTGACGACGGCACGCTTGGCGGGGATGGCTGCTGGGTGATGCGTTTCTACGCTGCCGGCAAGTCGCCCAGCCGCCGGTGCGGAGCAGGGCAGTGCGTTTCGGTGACTGCCTTGCACTGCGCGCTCGAATTGCGGGCACGACAAAAAGCGGCCAATGGCCGCCTCGCGTCTCGGTACCAAAACCGCTTACTTCATGCGGTAGGTAATACGACCCTTGGTCAGGTCGTAGGGAGTCATCTCAACTTTGACCCGGTCGCCGGTCAGGATGCGGATGTAGTTCTTGCGCATACGTCCGGAGATGTGGGCGATGATTTCATGCCCGTTCTCCAGCTTGACCCGGAACGTGGTGTTGGGAAGCGTCTCGCTGACGCTGCCTTCGAATTCAATGGAGTCGTCTTTCGACATGTAATCCTGTGCAGTCACGGCTGGCCCGGCAGGGCCGTAAGGGACGGCATTTTACGCGCCATCTCCCCGCGGTGCAAATTTTATGTTAAGCGGGTCTCACGCAGCTCGCTGGCGGCGTGTTCGCCGTAACGCGCAGACCAACTACCCGGCGGTTCCGTCAGGGCAACCTGGCGTTGCACCTGGTGCAAAAAGTCAGCGCGCGGCAAGCGTTCGGCGCCCAGGCTCAGCAGGTGCGGATTTTCCACCTGCGCATCGATCAGTGGCCACCCTCGGCCATGCAGATTGGCGGCCAAGGCGGCTAGTGCCACCTTGGAGCCGCCGCTTTCCCCGCTGAACATGCTTTCGCCAAAAAACATCCGGCCGATCGCGACGCCGTAGATCCCGCCAACCAGGCGCGCGCCGTCGAACACCTCGATCGAATGCGCGTGGCCGAGACGGTGCAAGGCGATATAGGCCTGCTGCATTTCCGCGGTGATCCAGGTGCCGTCCTGGCCAGGGCGCGGACTCGCAGCACAGGCGTCGATCACCTGTTCGAAGGCGGTATCGGCGCGAACCGTCCAGGTGCTTGCGCGAAGCTGGCGCTTGAAGCGAGAGGACAGGCGCACGCCGTCAGTGCGAAAGACCATGCGCGGATCCGGGCTCCACCACAGGATCGGTTGGCCCTCCGAATACCACGGGAAAATGCCGTGCGCGTACGCGTTGAGCAGGCGCTGGGGCGACAGATCTCCGCCAACGGCAAGCAGTCCGTCGGGATCGGTCAGGGCGGCCTCGGCAGGCGGGAATGGGGCCGAGGCGGAAGTGCCCAACACGGTGGGACGACGAAAGGGCGTCATCACGCCGGCCACCGGCCGGATCGCCACGGCGCGCCACGCATGCATGGAAATGGAGCGGCAAAGGGCATGGGCAGGTGCCTGGTTCGGTTCCGGCGATGGTACAGGTGCGCTTGCGGAGCACCCAGCCGGCTCAGGCCCGTCGCTGCCGTTCCCAGCTGGCGTAGTGCGCGTGCAAGGTCTGCTCGACCGGACGGTAGTCCACGCCCAACTCCTGGCGCGAGCGCCGGTTGTCCAGGCCGAAGCGGATGCCGAGATGGTTGCGAATGTACTTCGGGCTCAGCCCGAAGAAGGGGCCGAGCAGCCGCAACGCCAAACCGGGAATCTGCAGACGCGGCAACAGGTAAGGGCGGCGGTGGACCTTGCGCAGGAACCGCGCGATTTCCAGGAACGAGATCATCTGTGCCGAGGCGACGATGTAGCGGCCGTGCGCGCTGGGTCGCTTGGCCGCGGCGATGTGTGCGTTGGCAACTTCACGCACGTCCACCGTGGCAAAGCTCAGGTCCGGCACGCCATAGAAGAACAGGCCGCGCATCAGTTCGTCGAGCAGGAACAGGCTGCCCGAATCCGAGCCTGCGGCCGGGGACGGACCGAGCACCAGGCCGGGGTTGATGCAGACCAGGTCCCAGCGCTGCTGCGCACGGGACATGGCCCACGCCTCCTGCTCGGCGACCACCTTGGAGTAGTGGTAGGGATTGTGATCGAGGCTGCTGGTGGTGTTGAAGAAGGCTTCCGACAGCGTTTGCCCGGGCATGTCCAGCACGTCGCGGTAGTCGCCGAAGATCGCGCCGATGGTGGACGTGAGCACCACCCGCTCGACGCTGGAAGTCGCGTTCACCTTGGTCAGCACGTTCCTGACGCCTTGCAGCGCGGGTTCCAGCAGTTGGGTGCGGCCGTTCTTGATCTTTTCCGGCATCAGGAACGGCGAGGCGACGTGATGCACCACAGAGCAGCCCTGCATCGCGTCGGCGAAGGAGCCGGGTACCAGCAGGTCTGCTTCGAACAACCGCAATCGGTCCGGGTGGTCCGCCTGCAGCTGCCGTAAAGGCCGCAGCTTGGGCGAATCGTGCAGGCTGCGCACGGTGGCGTGCACGGTGTCGCCCGCTTCCAGCAACTGCTTCACCAGCCGGCAGGCGACATAGCCACTACCGCCGGTGACCAACACCGTTTGCTTCATGGGCCGATTCCGGTGCGGGCGACATGCCCGAATCAATAGTCAACGCTAGCATATTCTGCGGTAGCGTCCGCAAGTGCGGAATGATCGGGTACCAGGCACGGCAAATGCGCGGCCTGCGAGGGCTACGATGAGGACTGATGAACGGGTCTCGCGCAACGGCGCAGAGGCCTGCCACGTCAGGCGGTGCCTGGATTTGTGCGGCGGCGGTGCGATGTATCGGCCCGGGATGGGTGGAGAAGCCGCCGCAGGGCGATCACCCTTGGCGGAACGGCGAATGGCGCAGCAGGGCGGCGGCGTGCTGCTCGACCTCGGCCCGCTCTTGCGCGCACCAGTCCGCCAGCGGCTCGCGAAAGCCCGGATCGGCAATCCAGTGGCGGCTGCGCACCAGCGTCGGCAGAAAGCCGCGCGCGATCTTGTGCTGGCCTTGTGCGCCAGGTTCGAAGCAGACCAGGCCTTCGCGCAGGCAATATTCGATGCCCTGGTAATAACAGGTCTCGAAATGCAGGCCGGGCAGGGCTTCACCGCCCCAGTAGCGGCCGTACAAAGTGTGCTGCCCGCGCAGGCAGAGTGCACCGGCGATGGGTTGCCCATCGAGGTCGGCCAGGAACATCACCAGTTGGCGCGGCATGGCCGTGGCCAGGTGCTGCAGGAACTGCGGCGTCAGCGCGGGCGAGTTGCCGTACTCGTTGAAGGTCTTGAGATAAAAGCCGTACATCGCGGCCAGCTCCGCATCGCTGGCCTCATCACCGTGCACCACGCGCAGTTGCACGCCGGCGCGCTGCACCTTGGCGCGTTCCTGGCGAATGTTCTTGCGGTGCTTGTGATCCATCGCCGACAGGAACGTCTCGAAGTCGCCCCAGCCGCTGGCGTTGTGCCAGTGGTACTGCAGGTCGTTGCGTTCCAGCCAGTCGGCATCGAAGGCGGCGTCTTCACCAGCGGGGTAAAAGTTCACATGCGCCGACGACAGTCCGCTGCGCTCCACCAGCTCGCGCATCGCCTTCAGCAGGTGGCCGCGCCACGTGGGCGCACCGAGCAGGCGCGGGCCGGTGACGGGCGAGTAGGGCACCCCACACAGCCATTTGGGGAAGTAGTCCTGGCCATAGCGCGCGTACGCATGCGCCCAGGCATGGTCGAAGACGAACTCGCCGTGCGAGTTGTTCTTGAGGTAGCCGGGAGCCGCGGCGACCAGAGTGTCACCCTCCCACAAGGTCAGGTGCAGCGGGTTCCATCCCCAATCCGGGCGCAGGCAACCCTCACGTTCAAGGCCTTGCAGAAATGCGTAGCTGATAAAGGGATGCGTGCCATCGTGCAGCGCATCCCAGGCGCCGGCCGGCAACTCGTCCAGCTGGCGACACCAGCGTGCGGTTATGCCCATGCGGGCAGCCCCTTGGCGATGCTGGCCGCGTGGCGCGGCCGGCAATCAGGCGCCATCTCAGGCGCTCTTGTCGAGATAACGCTCGGCATCCAGCGCGGCCATGCAGCCGAAGCCGGCCGAGGTGATGGCCTGGCGGTAATGCTGGTCGGCCACGTCGCCGGCGGCGAACACGCCGGCCACCGAGGTCTCGGTCGCGGCGCCGTTCAGGCCGGAGCGGATTTCCAGGTAGCCGTTGTTCATTGCCAACTGGCCATCGAACAACTGCGTGTTCGGGTGATGGCCGATCGCCACGAAGAAACCATGCGCATCGATGTCGCGGGTGCTTCCGTCGATGGTGGACTTCACTCGGACGCCGGTAACCCCGGCATCGTTGCCCAGTACCTCGTCGATGGCATGGTGCCAGACGGTCTCGATCTTGCCGGCGGCCACTTTGGCGAACAGCTTGTCCTGCATGATTTTCTCTGCGCGCAGCGTATCGCGGCGATGCACCAGGTAGACCTTGCGGGCAATGTTGGACAGGTACAGCGCCTCTTCGACCGCGGTGTTGCCGCCGCCGACCACCACCACGTCCTGGTCCTTGTAGAAGAAGCCGTCGCAGGTGGCGCAGGCGGAGACGCCACGCCCCTTGAAGGCTTCTTCGGTGGGGATGCCCAGGTACTTGGCGGTAGCGCCGGTGGCGATGATGAGTGCGTCGCAGGTGTACTCGGCCCCGTCGCCGATCAGCCGGAACGGACGCTGCGACAGATCTGCCGTGTGGATATGGTCGAAGATGACCTCGGTCTCGAAGCGCTCGGCATGCGCCTGCATGCGGCTCATCAGGTCCGGACCCATCAGGCCGTGGGGGTCGCCCGGCCAGTTGTCCACCTCGGTGGTGGTCATCAGTTGGCCGCCTTGCTGCAGCCCGGTGATGACCACCGGCTTGAGATTGGCGCGGGCGGCGTAGACCGCGGCGGTCCAGCCGGCCGGGCCGGAGCCCAGGATCAACAGGCGGGAATGCTTGGCGGGGCTGGCAGAAGAGGCGCTCATGTATACTCGCGATCTAGGAATTGGTGGGGCAGGCGAAGTAATTCGCGCCCCCGTGGCGGCATAGAGTGGCGGTCCCCACCCGGTGAATCAAGGCGGCGCGATGGAACTGCTTGAACCGCAGATGGCATGCTCCGCTCCAACCACGTGCTCGACGCCGCCTTGTGCGGCGTTTTTCGTTGAGCGGCGCCTGGCTGGATGGCCAGGGCGCATGCAACTGCTGAAACCGTGGCTTCAGTCGTTTATTATCAAACACTAACAGCATTTTTCTAAGGTCTGGCTACAGGTGGCAAAGCAGGTTCCCGAACGCAGCAGCAAGCCCGCAGAGGGCAAACCGTCGTCGCGCAAGACGGCGGTGGCGGACAATCCGCGGCGGCAGAAGCTCTGGCGCGATCTGGCCTTGATCGCGGTGGCGCCGTTGCTGCTGTATCTGCTGGCCAGCCTGTTCACTTACTCGGCGACCGATCCGGGTTGGTCGCGCACCGGCAATCTGGTTGCGCCGATCCATAACATGGGCGGCCGATTCGGCGCCCTGGCGGCCGACGTGCTGCTGCAGCTGTTCGGGTATGTGGCCTTCCTGCTGCCGGTGCTGTTGGGAGCGGTCGCCTGGATCGCCTTGATCGGCGAGCGCGAGGAGCAGAGCCAAAGCGACCTGGGGCCGGCGCTGCGCCTGGTTGGGATGGTGGGGTTCCTGATTTCCTCGACCGGCTTCCTGCACCTGCGCCTGTTCCAGGGCGAGGTGGCCGAGGCCGGCGGCATCCTGGGCAAGTTGGTCGCCGGCTCGCTCAGTTCCGGCTTCGGTGCCTTGGGCGCGAACTTGTTCGTGTTGGTGCTGCTGCTGGTGTCGATCACCCTGGCGACCGGCTTGTCGTGGTTTGCGGTGATGGAGCGCATCGGCAAGTGGGTGCTGGCGCTGGGGCCGCTGATGCAGCGCAAGACCCATCAGGCCACCGAGTGGCAGCAGACCCGGGTGATGCGCGAAGAACGCGAGGAAGTGCGCAAGGTCGATGCGGTCAAGCAGGCCAAGCGCGAGCCGGTCAAGATCGAGCCGCCGCCGGCGCCGGTGGTGGAAAAGAGCGAGCGCGCCAAGCGCGACACCCAGATTCCGATGTTCCAGGGCGTCAGCACCGACGGCTCGGACCTGCCGCCGCTGGCGCTGCTGGACGACCCCAAGCCGCAGACCAAGGGCTATTCGGAAGAGACGCTGGAAACGCTGTCGCGCCAGATCGAGTTCAAGCTCAAGGACTTCCGCATCGAGGCGCAGGTGGTCGGGGCCTATCCGGGCCCGGTGATCACCCGCTTCGAGATCGAGCCGGCGCCGGGCGTCAAGGTCAGCCAGATCAGCTCGCTGGACAAGGACATCGCGCGCGGGTTGTCGGTGAAATCGGTGCGCGTGGTGGACGTGATTCCGGGCAAATCGGTGATCGGCCTGGAAATTCCCAATGTCAGCCGGGAGATGATCTTCCTCTCCGAATTGCTGCGCTCCAAGGAATACGACAAGTCGGCCAGCCCGCTGACGCTGGCCCTTGGCAAGGATATTGCCGGGCGCCCGACCGTGGCCGACCTGGCGCGCATGCCGCATTTGCTGGTCGCCGGTACGACCGGCTCGGGCAAGTCGGTGGCGGTCAATGCGATGGTGCTCAGCCTGCTGTTCAAGGCCTCGCACAAGGAACTGCGGATGCTGATGATCGATCCGAAGATGCTCGAATTGAGCGTCTACCAAGGCATCCCGCACCTGCTGGCGCCGGTGGTCACCGACATGAAGGAGGCCGCCAACGGCCTGCGCTGGTGCGTGGCCGAGATGGAGCGCCGCTACAAGCTGATGAGCGCGGTGGGCGTGCGCAACCTGGCCGGCTTCAACAAGAAGGTCAAGGACGCCATCGACGCCGGCCAGCCGATGATGGACCCGCTGTTCAAGCCGAACCCGGAGCTGGGCGAAGCGCCGCGGCCGCTGGAGACGCTGCCGTTCATCGTGATCTTCATCGACGAATTCGCCGACATGATGATGATCGTCGGCAAGAAGGTCGAAGAGCTCATCGCGCGCCTGGCGCAGAAGGCGCGTGCGGCCGGCATCCACTTGATCCTGGCCACGCAGCGGCCATCGGTGGACGTGATCACCGGCCTGATCAAGGCCAATATCCCCACCCGCGTGGCGTTTCAGGTCAGCTCCAAGATCGACTCGCGCACCATCCTGGACCAGTCCGGCGCCGAGGCGCTGCTGGGCAACGGCGACATGCTGTACCTGCCGCCCGGCACCGCGCTGCCGGATCGCGTGCACGGGGCTTTCGTCAGCGACGAGGAAGTGCATCGCGTGGTCGAGCATCTCAAGGCCAGCGGGCCGGTGTCCTACGTCGAGGGCGTGCTGGACGAAGTGCAGACCATGGGCGATGGCACCGTGGTCGGTGCCACCGGCTTGCCGGAAAGCAGCGGCGGTGGCGGCGACGAATCGGATCCCTTGTACGACGAAGCCTTGCGCATCGTCACCGAGACCCGGCGTGCGTCGATTTCCGGCGTGCAGCGGCGTTTGAAGATCGGCTACAACCGTGCCGCGCGTCTGATCGAAGCGATGGAGGCGGCCGGCGTCGTCAGCCCGCCCGAGCACAATGGCGACCGTACCGTGCTGGCACCGCCGCCGCCGAAGTAGGCGCCGGCGATGTCGTGGCGCGTTTTATGTGCAGCTTCCGATCGGGCGCCTGCAGCAATGCCGCATTGTTGGAAGCCCGTGCCTGTCATTGCCCGGCACAACGGCTACCCTGTGGGTGAGGGCCGCTCCGGCCCGCCGTGATCGAGACCCATGTTGCATCGTCCCTCGTTAGTGTTCGTGCTGCTCCTCTATCTCCCGCTGCTTGCCCAGGCACAGCAACGGCCCGCGCCCACTGCCAGTGCTGCAACGCGCACGCAGGCCGACACCAATTACAGTTTCGTGCGCTACCGCGCCGACTACGAGGTGCGCGCCGACGCCAGCAGCGTCGAAACCGACGAATACGAGATCCTGCTCAAGACCAAGTCGGCCGTGGAGCAGTTCAGCCAGGTCCGGCTGAGCTATAGCGAGAAGATGGAAACGCTCGATGTGCTGCAGGCGTATACCGTCACGGCCGAAGGGCTGCGCCAGGACGTGGCGGCCGACAAGATCTATACCCAGGAAAGCTATTCCAGCGCCTCGGCAGCGATGTATGCCGACCGCAAGGTGAAAGTGGTGGTGTTCCCGAATCTGGCGCCGGGCGCGCGCATTGTGTACCGCGTGCGGCGGGCACAGAACACGCCGTATTTCCCCGGTTACTTCAGCCTGTGGGAGACCTTCAGCGTCTTCGCGCAGTACGACGATGCGGTGATTACGTTGGTCGCGCCGAAGGGGCTGCCGATGCATCTTTCTGCACGCGGGCTGCAGGGCAGCACCAAGCCGGTGGTGCGCGGCGACCAGGCACGCTGGGAGTGGCGCTACCAGCGCACCGCGCCGATGAAGAACCAGAACTGGAGCGCTGCGACCTGGGAGTTCAGCCCCACCTTGATGGCCAGCACCTTCGACAGCTGGTCGCAGATGGGCCTGGCGTACCACGTCAAAGGCGGGCGCGCTGCGGCGGTGACGCCGGCGATCCAGGCGCTGGCCGATGAGGTCACCCGCGGTATCGATGCCCCGCGCGCGCAGGCTGCCGCGCTGTATGCGTGGGTGGCGCGCAACATCCGCTATGTGGCGGTGTATCTGGGCAATGGCGGGCTGGAACCCAACAGCGCCGAGAGCATCCTGGCCAACCATTACGGCGATTGCAAAGACCACACCGTGATTCTGGAGGCCCTGCTTGCCGCCAAGGGGATTGCCAGCACACCGGTGCTGATTGGGGCAGAGGGCGGCCCGATCTTGCCGCAGATCCCGGTGCTGGGCCGCTTCAACCACGCCATCACCTACATTCCCGCATTCGATCTGTACGTGGACTCGACCAACCCCTACGCACGCTTCGGCCAGTTGCCGGCCGGCGATCTCGGCGCGCCGGTGGTGCATACGCGCGATGGCAAGGTCACGCAGACGCCGCCGAACGACCGCAAGGTCAATCGCTATGTCGCCCGCACCGAATACCGGTTCACGCCGCAAGGCGATCTGCAGGGCACCACCACGCTCGACAGCGGGCAGACCGGCGAAGTGGGCTTGCGCGCGATGTTCGTGCAGCTCAATGCGCAGAATCGCAACCGGATCGAAGAGTCGATCCTTGCCCAGTCCGGTTTCGACGGCACCGGCGATCTGCTGATTCAGGGCGACCCGCTGGATCTGGATGCACCGTTCAACTACCGCTACACCTTCCAGGCCAAGGACGCGGTGGATTTCTCGGTGGTCGGCGGCATGACCTTGCCGGATATGCCAGGTGCCGAGTCAACGCGCGCCATCTACACCACCACCTCGGCCGAAAACAATCTGACCCCGTTTTACTGCAACGACAGCGTGCGCGAAGAAACCTACGTGGTGAGCTTTCCCGAGACGGTGCCGATCATCGCCATTCCGCGCAGCAGCACCTTTCGCAATGCCGCCGGCGAATACGTGGTTGAGTGGACACGGCAGGGGCAGACGGTCACCGCCGTGCATCGCCTGCAGCGTGCCGCCGTGCGCGGGCCACAGGCGTTGTGCCAGCCGCAGGATTACCGTGCGTTTCGCGAGCTCTACCAACAGGTGCGGCGCGGGTTTCGCGGGCAGATTGTCTATGGCGATCTGTCCAGGGTGCAGACGGCACGATGAGGCGGATTGCCGCGCACACGCCGCCATCTGAACATGCCGTGCGATAGCGCTCGCCCATTCATCTATGAAGTATCAGAATCTACGCATGTCCTTCTGGAAGACCGCGATGCATCGCCAGCTCCGTTATGCCGTCCTTGCCACTGCTCTGTTCGCCAGTACCGCGTTTGCCGGTGCGCGCCAGGAGCTGGACACCTTCACGCGAGGGTTGAAGGGACTGGATGGGCAGTTCAGTCAGCGGGTGACCGACGCGAACGGCCGGGTCAAGGAAACTTCGAGCGGGCGGGTCGCACTGGCGACACCGCGTCAGTTCCGTTGGGAATACGCCAAGCCCTATAAGCAGCTGATCGTGGCCGACGGCAAGAAGGTCTGGGTATTGGATCCGGATCTGGAGCAGGTCACCGTGCGCGCACAGGGCAGCGAAGAACAGAACAGCCCGCTGGTTGCATTGATCGACCCGGCGCTTCTGGACAAGAAGTACGATGTCAGCGAAGAAGCCGCGCCACGCGACGGCCTGCAATGGTTGTCGCTGACGCCCAAGGTGGACACCGACGCCAGCTTCCAGATCGCCTCGCTGGGGTTCGGCAAGGAGGGCCTGGCCAGGATGGAAGTGGTGGACGCAGTCGGCCAACGCACCGCGATCAGCTTTAGCGGCTGGAAGCGCAACCCGGCGTTTGCTGCAGACACCTTCCGCTATACGCCGGCCAAGGGCGTGGATGTGGTGGGCGACGCGCAGTAAAGCGTCTGCGGGGCTCTCGGGATGAACGCATGGCGCAGCGAGCGGCTGTGCCTGCGAGCGCGCAGCAGTTGTCGTGACCTGACAGATGCACCCGCACAGGAGCGATGCCACCACGCTACGGGACTGGCTCGTACGGGATCCACTGACCAACCGTCCGACTCGCCTCCGCTGCCTGGTTGGTCTGGCGTTTGATGAAGAAATCGAGGCCACGTTCGCGCTGGCGTTTGCCCTTTTCGCGCAGGATCAAAATGGTCGGTTCCCAAATGCTTGGGTGGCTGATGAGCTCATCGAACGCGCGATCGGCTTCTGCCGCTTGCGCTTCGCATCCGGCGACCCGCAATAGCTGGGCCTGCGCGCGCAGCGCGTCCAGGCGTGGTGCAGCCTCTGCCTGCAACACCCAGTCCACGATCAGCGAGGCGAACTTGTTGTCTTGCATGTGGAGGCGGACCCGGTCGATGAAGTCCTGCAATTGGCGCTCGGCCACCATATAGAGCCGCTGGTCATCGACCTTGCCCTGCAGTTTGGAGATTCCGTAGTGGGTCCATAACTGCCAGTTGCGCTTCACTTCGCGTTCGAATGAGGCGAAGTTGAAAAATTCGAAGCCACGATCGGTGCGCACGGGATCGATTTCGTTGTTGAACATCCACAAGGTGGAGAACGTCGTGCTGCCGGCCGAGCGCAGTTCCCTGCTGTAGCCGAGATCAAGCGTGGCCATGGACAGCCGCGCCACTGCTGTGGGCGGCGCATTGCCGGTGCCGGGGTGCGTCCACTGCCGGGCGACGACACTGGCCGATGCGCGCCCTGCGATCTCTACCCTGGATTGCGCGCTCGAATCCTTCAGCACCATGGTCATGTAGCCTTCGATCGGCGTCTGCGACCGGGAGGTTTCGCGCCGGGCTTTCACGCCGAGCGACGCGCCGAGGGTGGCGCGACGCGGTTGGCCATCCATGTTTCCCACGCGCACGCCGGCAGCGACGCTGAGGCTGGATTCGGTGGCCGAAGTATTGCGTTCGGCATGGCCGATCAAGCCAACGGTGATGCTGGGGTGGTGCGCCAGCAGCTCCCCCAGGAAGTCGCGCTCGCTCAACTGGCCTGCATCGTCGCCGGATTGCTCGGCCAGTTGCAGCAAGTGTTCGAACATGGCCAGGAATTGCGCGCGCTGCTCCAGCTCCTGGCCCTTGCCCCGTCGTGGTACGCGGATTTGCACGCCATGCTCGATGCCCGATTCCTTTTTCATGCGCCATTCGGCTGCGCCCGTGATACCCACCGGTGCGTGTTCGGTGCCCGGCAGCAGCACGCCCGCGCTAATGCCGGTACTGGCGTTGAACTGCCGCGCCTTCTGCCGCCCGATCTGCAGCGACAACCCGGTCCGCCCCATGTAAATCTCCACCGAGCGATCGGAACTGGTCTGGCCGCCCGCGGAGAGTTTCAGTCCCAGGCCGCTGGGGATGATCGCAAGTGCGGCCGACAGCGGCGTCGTATTGAGTCCGATCACCCGTTGCTCGGTAAGACGCAGCTTGTCGCGCCATTCCAGCCGTTCCATCAGGTTGCGCAGGCATTCGAACAGCGCACGTGGCGATCTGACGCGGGAGGTGTCGCCCTCGTGCAGAAGGCGACTTGCATGACCGATGGCCTGATGAAAGTGGGTGCGCGCGTCCGACGCCAGTTCTTCATCCAGGGTCGCTGCACCGACCGGCAGGTCGCTCGGCTGTCCGGCGTGGTCGAGCAGGCCACGCTGGATCAGACGCAGCGTTTCGGGCAGACGCATGCGGCCGGCGCGTAATGCACCCCATGCGGATGCGATGGCCGGATGGCACGCCGCCGGCTGCAGGTCGTCGGTCTCGTTCACGGAGGCAGCCACCGAGCGCTGAAGCTCCTGGGCACGCCGTTCGATCGTGCCCAGCACCTTGGCGGTGAAGGTCAGGTCGGTTGCGTTCTGCTCGTGTGGGAGCCATTGCACGTATTCCAACAGCGCCTGCATTGCCAGCTCGTCCTGCGACGGCATTCGCCCGCCAGCCAGCTGGATCTGGCGGCGCGCGACGAGCCAGCTGGTCAGGTGGCCGGCCGCTTCGCGAAAAGCGTCGTTGGCACGCCGCACGGCGGTGGGAAGCGCTTCGGAGGCGCCGACCTTCATTCCCAGCTCAAGTGCGTTGAAGGGATTGAGGGCGCGCCTGCCGCGCCGTCCACTGCCTGCGACCGCCCATTGCGCAAACATCTGCAGGCATGCGTTGACGCGCGCATAGGGTGAACCTGCCCTGGTGGTTTCGTAGCCATTGCGGAATGCGTGAAATGCGCTGCGCTGGGCATCGGTTGCAGACTGCAGGCCCTGCAGCGGCGAGTCTCCATGCACGGCATGGCGCGCTCCCATCTGCGCATCGCCCAGCCAGCTGCGTTCAGCCTGTTCTGCGTCCGGCATCAGTGCAAGCCGGTGGCTGGCACGCAGGTGGACCTGCGCCGCCTCCAACCATTCCCTGGAGGGGGGCGTGGCTTCTTCGCGCAGCATGTGCGAAAGAACCTGCATGCCCCGCGGAACGCTGGCCAACAGGCCGACGCAGGCGGTGACGGTCTCCATTGGCTGGGCCGCCTCGGCAGCGATGGAGACCTGTGGCCGCGGAATCAGCTCACGCAATCGCACCACGCCCAGGCGTCGCAGCACGTCGGCCGCTGCGGCGGCATCGCCTTCGCTGGCGATCGCCAATGCCTGCAGGGCGATGCGCAACGCGTCGACCGGCTGCAAGGCGTCGCTCCCGAACGCAGCGCTGCGGCCATGCAGAGCGTCAGCCCAGGCGCGCAGAACCTGTCGACTCACGGGGTCGATGGTTTCCTCGCGAAAGCCGGGCAGGACCTCGAGCAGTGCGTCCATGGTGTCGGCGACGATCTCGGCAGCGACGGGCCGGGCCTCATCGGCCGGCGGCTGCGCGGCTGCATGTTCCGCCACGCGCTGCATGTCGCCGTTCGCAGCTTCCAGCGCGTTGACCGTCTGTTCGTGCTGCCACACCTCCTCGGTGTTGATCCGCGACGAATGCCGCGCCTGCTGCAGTTTTGCCTCGACCTGGTCGAGGCGCTGCTGTAGGCGCCGCGCATGCCGCCGACAGCGCTCGGCATGCGTGCGTTGCAGGGTCAGCATGTTCTCGTTGCGTCCCAGTCGTGTGCGCAGTGCCTCGACTTCTCGGTTTCGCTCTGCAGCAAGGTGCGAGCCGAGCGTGCGCGACGCCGGCCTGTTGGCAGAGTTGCCTGCTTGATCCGACTGCAACGCATCGCGTGCTTGCGCATACGCGCTTCGCAATCGATCGATTTCCGCGTTAGCTTCCGCAAGTGCTTGCTCTGCTTGTGCTGCCTGTGCCGAGCCGCGGCCGAAAAAGACCGCTTTGGCCAACGCATCGCCGCGTGCGCGCGCCTGCCGCACTGCGTGCTCGAGCCGAGTGCAGGCGCGCTGCAGCTGTAAGCGATCAACGCCCTGCTGCGCGTCGGCCGAGGATGGGCCCGCGTGCGCTGCGAAACCTCGCGACGGCTGATCGTGCGGTAGCGCGTTCAATGCGGCGCGTGCGGAGAGGATGTCCGACTCGAGATCGTGGATCGCGGCCGCCACTGCATCAGTCTGCGCATTGCATCCATGCAGCTGTTGCAGCAGTTCGGCACGTTCGCGCGTCAGCGCGTTGATGCTGTCGCTCAGGTTGGCGGCGCGCCGGGCTCTCAGGGCCAACTGCTCGCGTGCAGCCTGTAGCGTTTGTGCATGCGCGTAGCTCAGCTCGTCCTGGCGACGCCGCCAGATGCGTGCGGCCAGATCGTTGTTGGATTGTTCCAGGCGGGCGATCAGGGCCTCATTGAGATGCTGGGTGGCATTGGACAGCAGCGGGGCTGCTCGCAGATCACGGGGGGCATCGGCGTTGCGATCCGATGGGCCGGCTGGTGTGTCCCGCGCGTACTGCACCGAGGAATAGCGCAGCAGGCTCGTATGTGGTTCTGGCGAACCGCTACTGAGCCCCAAGCGTTCTGCGGCCTTCCTGCAGGGACGCGGGAGGGCGTGTTTGCGTTTGGGAGCGGCCTTCAGTCCGGGATCGACGACGCTTGGCTGTCTTGCTTGCTCAAGTAGCGTCGCGGACCAACCCAGCGGATCTTCCTGTGCCTGGATCAGTTCCGCCTCGAACGCGCATGGGTCCGGAGTCGCCAATTTGTTGTGCGTCTGCCGCCGCGCAGAAGGCTTGGATGGATGCGCGATGGTCTCGGCCATGCCTGGAAGGCAAGCGGCGATGACGGAGGGGCGAAGCGGAATGCGAGGCATGGTGGAATCCGTGCGCTGAACCTGCCGCTTGCGCTTGCGCAGCTCGTGGCCGATGCGGAATGCCGGCAGGCGATTGCGGTCACTCGTTACTCAGTAACAGTATTGCGCTACGCAGTCGATGCGTTGCACCTGCGCGAAGTGGTCGCTTGGAAAGAGAACGTCGGCGTGCCAGCGATGGCCGAACACTGCGTTGTGGAACGTCCATCAGGCGCAGGCGGTAGAATGAAGGGGTGAGCAAAGCCAAACGTCCCGACTCGATCACACCCGATCTGCTGCACGTCGATCGCAGCGCCATGGGGCCCTTGGCAGAGCGGATGCGGCCGCGCACGCTTGACGAGATGGTGGGCCAGAAGCGATTGCTGGCTCCCGACAGCGCCCTGCGGCGCGCGGTGGAATCCGGCCGCGTGCACTCCATGATCCTGTGGGGCCCGCCGGGATGCGGCAAGACCACATTGGCCTTGTTGCTCGCGCATTACGCAGACGCCGAATTCAAGGCGATCTCGGCCGTACTCTCCGGCTTGCCGGAAGTGCGGCAGGTGCTGGCAGAGGCGGCGCAGCGTTTTGCCGGTGGCCGCCGCACCGTGTTGTTCGTCGATGAGGTGCATCGCTTCAACAAGGCCCAGCAGGATGCGTTCTTGCCGCATATCGAACGCGGCACGATTCTGTTCGTCGGTGCGACCACTGAAAACCCGTCCTTCGAGTTGAATTCAGCGCTGTTGTCGCGCTGCCGCGTGCATGTGCTGGAAGGCGTGTCGCCGCAGGATATTGTCGAAGCCTTGCAGCGTGCCTTGCGCGATGCCGAGCGCGGCTTGGGGGCAGAGACGATCCAGGTCAGCGAAGCGTCGCTGCTGGAAATCGCCAGCGCCGCCGACGGCGATGTGCGTCGGGCGCTGACGCTGTTGGAAATTGCCGCAGAACTGGCGACAGGCGAGGGTGGCGAGATTACGCCGCAGACGTTGCTGCAGGTGCTGGCCGACCGTACGCGCCGCTTCGACAAGAACGGCGAGCAGTTCTACGACCAGATTTCGGCGTTGCATAAGTCCGTACGCAGTTCCAACCCGGATGCAGCGCTGTACTGGCTGACGCGCATGCTCGATGGCGGGTGCGACCCTGCGTATCTGGCGCGTCGGTTGACCCGCATGGCGATCGAGGATATTGGCCTGGCCGATCCGCGCGCGCAGAGCATGGCGCTGGAAGCCTGGGACATCTACGAGCGCCTCGGCAGCCCGGAAGGCGAGTTGGCATTCGCACAGCTGGTGCTGTACCTGGCCAGCACTGCCAAATCCAACGCCGGCTACGCGGCCTTCAACCAGGCCAAGGCCGACGTGCGCGCCACCGGCACGCAGGAGGTGCCGCTGCATCTGCGCAACGCGCCGACCAAGCTGATGAAGACGCTGGGCTATGGCCAGGATTACCAGTACGACCATGATGCCGAGGGCGGCATCGCGCTGGATCAGACCGGGTTCCCGGATGCGATGGGCGAGCGCGTGTACTACAACCCGGTGCCGCGCGGGATGGAGATCAAGCTGAAGGAAAAGCTCGATCGGCTGCGCGAGGCGCGCGCGCTGGCACGGGCTGACAAGGCCGGCAAGCCCACGGCATAATCGGCCGCACAGGAGATGGCATTCCTCCTCGAACCGCACGCACCCTGCGCGCTGATGATGCCTGCCCACCCCGCCGGGGCGGCAGGCCTGTGCCCCGGCATCGCTTTTGACTCACAAAGGATGACGCCGATGTCGCACACTTTTTTTTCGAACACACGCTCTGGTCGCGGGGTGCGCGTATGAACGCACCGGTGTGGTGGCAACAGCTGTTGTTGGCAATGACCGGTGGTGCACTGGGATCGGGCTTGCGTTTTGCGATCGGTGCCTCGTTGATCCAGCGCTTCGGTACCGGCTTCCCTTGGGGAACGCTGACGGTGAACCTGCTCGGGTCGTTCGTGGCCGGCGTGTTGCTGGTCTGGCTGGATGCACGCGGGCCCTCGAGCTGGCCGCTGCGGGCCCTGTTGATCGTCGGCGTGATCGGTGGGCTGACCACGTTTTCGTCGCTGATGATGGAGTGCCTGGTGTTTGCGCGCACCGACCGCTCGACGATGATTGGCATCTATCTGGCGGTGACCTTGCTGGCTGGACTGGCGCTGGTCGTTGCAGGGGCGCGGACCGGTCAATGGTTGGTGGCGCGCTGAGCGTCGCCGTTTGCTAGCGGTATCTGCGGCGTACCTATTGCGACAGCTGGATCGACGGCTTCAGGCCGCAGCGACATGACCGATGCATCAGAACGCAACGCTCAGCGTTTCACTGGGCACGCGGGGGATGTGCGTTGGAGCGCCGCGACTTTGGCAAGACCGCATTGACCGAGAAAGGAAAGGGCGTGCTTGCGCACGCCCTTTTGGGCACAGCATGGCGATGTGATCCTTAACACCTGATCTCCGCGGATGGATGACACAGATGGAAACACCAGATCGACCCGGAAGGCCGACCCGGCGCTCCAACGCGCTTCACAGCGCTTCGATGATGCCCGCAGCGCCCATGCCGGTACCGATGCACATGGTGACCATGCCGTACTTCTGCTGACGACGGCGCAGGCCATGCACCAGCGTGGCGGCACGGATCGCGCCGGTGGCGCCCAGCGGGTGGCCAAGGGCGATTGCGCCACCCAGCGGATTGACCTTGGATGGATCCAGTTCGCTGTCGCGGATCACGGCCAACGCCTGTGCGGCGAAGGCTTCGTTGAGCTCGATCCAGTCGAGTTGATCTTTGGTCAGCCCGGCCTGCTTGAGCGCCTTGGGAATGGCGGCGATCGGTCCAATGCCCATGACTTCCGGGCGCACGCCGGCTACCGAGAAGCTGACAAAACGCGCAAGCGGTGTGAGGCCGTAATCCTTGATCGCCTGCTCGGAGGCCAGCAGCACGGCACCGGCGCCATCGCTCATCTGCGAAGAATTACCGGCGGTGACGCTGCCGCCGAACTGGCCGTTGCGGAACACCGGGCGCAACTTGGCCAGGCCCTCGAGCGAGCTATCCGGACGCGGGCCTTCGTCGGTGTCGACCAGGCGCTTGCGCAGCGCGATGACGTTGCCTGCCAGATCGGGCTGGTGCGAATGGATTTCGTACGGAGTGATTTCGTCGCGGAACTCGCCGGCGGCAATTGCGGCGATCGCCTTTTGATGGGAGGCCAGCGCAAAAGCGTCCTGGTCTTCGCGCGACACCTTCCACTCTTCTGCGACCTTCTCGGCAGTGATGCCCATGCCATAGGCAATGGCCACATGGTCGTCGGCGAACACGCTTGGCGACATCGCCACCTTGTTGCCCATCATCGGCACCATCGACATCGACTCGGTACCGCCGGCCAGCATCAGGTCGGCATTGCCCAGCCGGATCTGGTCGGCGGCCATGGCGATGGCCTGGATACCGGACGAACAGAAGCGGTTGATGGTCTGACCGGCCACCGAATTGGGCAGGCCCGCCAGCAGCACGCCGATGCGCGCCACGTTCATGCCTTGCTC
This sequence comes from Xanthomonas sp. NCPPB 1062, assembly GCF_041481705.2. Taxonomy (NCBI): domain Bacteria; kingdom Pseudomonadati; phylum Pseudomonadota; class Gammaproteobacteria; order Lysobacterales; family Lysobacteraceae; genus Xanthomonas; species Xanthomonas sp. NCPPB 1062. The sequence continues at coordinate 2,330,035 of NZ_CM192987.1, forward strand.
GCCTTCGGGCATGGCGCAGCCGATGATGGCGTCGTCGATGCGCGAGGTATCGATGCCCGGCGCCTGCGCGACCACGGCGCGCAGCACATGCGCCAGCATGTCGTCGGGTCGGGTATTGCGGAACACGCCCTTCGGCGCCTTGCCCACCGGCGTACGCGTGGCGGCAACGATGTAGGCTTCTTGAATCTGCTTGCTCATGGCTATCTCCGATAGCCGGGATTCGGGATTCGGGATTTGGGATTCGTCAAAGCGAATCCGCGTGCCCGAATGTTCCTGCCCGGCGGATGAATTTGGTGGAAGCGAGAAAGTTGGAGGGCGGGGACCCGCTGTTGCGAATCCCCAATCCCCAATCCCGACTCTCAGTTCCTGAGTGGCTTACCCGTCTTGAGCATGTGCCCAATCCGCGCCTGGGTCTTTTCCTGCTGGGCCAGTTCGACGAAGTGCTTGCGCTCCAGCTTGAGCAGCCATTCCTCGTCGACCAGTGCGCCGCGATCGACTTCGCCGCCGCACATCACCGTGGCGATGCGGCTGGCGATTTCGTAGTCGTATTCGCTGATGAAGCGGCCTTCCAGCATGTTGACCAGCAGCATCTTGAAGGTGGCGATGCCGACGTCGCCGGCGACCTGGATGCGGCGTGCCGGCAGCGGGGCGCGGTAGCCGCCCTCGGCCAGCGCGCGCGCTTCGGCCTTGGCGATGTGCAGACTCTCGTAGCTGTTGAACACCACCTTGTCGGTGGCACGCAGCAGGCCCAGTTCCTTGGCATTGACGGCCGAGTTGGAGACCTTGGCCATTGCCACGGTCTCGAAGGTCTTCTTCAGCTCGGCGAACACGTCGCCGCCCGGACCTGCGGCGATCGAGGCACGCACCGCAATTTCCTTCAGGCCACCACCGGCCGGCAGCAGGCCGACGCCGGCTTCGACCAGGCCGATGTAGCTCTCCAGCGAGGCCACTGTCTTGGCGCTGTGCATCTGGAATTCGCAGCCGCCGCCCAGCGCCAGGCCACGCACGGCCGAGATCACCGGCACCTGCGCGTACTTGATGCGCTGGCTGGTGGCCTGGAAATTGGCGACCAATGCTTCGAACGCATCGACCTTGCCGGCCTGCAGCAGGCCAAGCGCGCCGGCCAGATCGGCACCGGCGGAGAAGGGCTCCTTCTGCTGCCAGATCACCAGACCGGCGAAGTCTTTCTCGGCGCGGCCAACCACTTCCTGCAGGCCATTGAGCACGTGGTCGGAGACGGTGTTCATCTTGGTCTTGAAACTGACCACGGCGATGTCGTCGCCGTCGTGCCACATGCGCACACCGTCATTTTCGAACACGGTTTCGCCCGGCGAGAACTGCTCGCCCAGCAACGGATCGGGGAAGCGCTGGCGCTTGTACACCGGCAGCGACGAGCGTGGCAGCTTGGCGTCGCGCGCCGGGCTGTACGAGCCTTCGGCGCCATGCACGCCATCGCGACCGTCGAACACCCAGTTCGGTAGTGGCGCGCTGCTCATGCTCTTGCCGTTGGAGATGTCTTCGGCAATCCACTGCGCCACCTGCTTCCAGCCAGCGGCCTGCCAGGTCTCGAACGGACCCAGCGACCAGCCGTAGCCCCAGCGGATCGCCAGATCCACGTCGCGTGCGGTCTCGGCGATATCGGCCAGGTGGTAGGCGCTGTAGTGGAACAGGTCGCGGAAGCTGGCCCACAGGAACTGCGCCTGCGGGTGCTGGCTTTCGCGCAGCTTGGCGAATTTTTCGGCCGGGTTCTTGATCTTGAGGATCTCGACCACTTCCGGCGCGGCGCTACGATCGGCCGGGCGATAGTCCTGCTTCTCCAGGTCGACCACCACGATGTCCTTGCCGACCTTGCGGAAGATGCCGGCACCGACCTTCTGGCCCAGCGCGCCCTTGCCGATCAGCGCATCCAGCCACTTCGGCGACTTGAAATACTGATGCCACGGGTCGTCGGGCAGGGTGTCGCCCATGGTCTTGATGACGTGCGCCATGGTGTCCAGGCCGACCACATCGGAGGTGCGATAGGTGGCCGACTTTGGGCGACCCACCAGCGGGCCGGTCAGCGCATCGACTTCGTCGAAGCCCAGGCCGAATTCCTGCGTGTGGTGGATGGTGGACAGAATCGAGAACACGCCGATGCGGTTGCCGATGAAGTTCGGGGTGTCCTTCGCATACACCACGCCCTTGCCGAGCGTGGTCACCAGGAAGGCTTCCAGGCCTTCCAGTACCGCCTTGTCGGTGCCCTTGGCCGGGATCAGCTCGGCCAGGTGCATGTAGCGCGGCGGATTGAAGAAATGCACGCCGCAAAAGCGGTGGCGCAACTGCTCGGGCAGCACGTCGGAGAGCTTGTTGATGCCCAGGCCGGAGGTGTTGGAGGCCAGCACGGCATGATCGGCCACGAACGGGGCGATCTTCTTGTACAGGTCCTGCTTCCAGTCCATGCGCTCGGCGATCGCTTCGATGATCAGATCGCAATCGCGCAGTTGTTCCAGGCCGCTCTCGTAATTGGCGGGCGTGATCGCCTCGGCCAGCGCCTTGCTGGCGAGCGGGGCGGGGCTCAGCTTGCCGAGATTGGCGATCGCCTTGAGTACGATGCCGTCTGCCGGGCCTTCCTTGGCGGGCAGGTCGAACAACACGGTGTCGACACCGGCATTGGTGAGGTGCGCGGCGATCTGCGCACCCATGACGCCGGCACCGAGCACGGCGGCACGACGGACTAGCAACGGGTTGGACATAGCGATAGGCCTCTTGTGGAACGTTTACGGTGTGGAATGAGCGCGGAACCCGGGTTCCGCGAAACGGATGAGTTCGCGCGCCGCGCGCGCACGATGGTCGGCCTCGCTGACGCCCGCAGGCCGCTTGATGAGCCCGAAATCGGCCATGGCATAGGTCAGTGCGCCGGCCAGGAAGTCCAGCCGCCAATACAGCTCTTCCTTGCTCAGGCCCGGCACGCAGCCGGCGATGGCCTTGCCGAATTCGCGCAGCACATGTCCGTAGTGGTCGGACAGGAACTTGCGCAGGTTGTCGTTCTTTTCCGCGTAAGCGCGCGCAATCACGCGTACGAACGCGCCGCCGTTCTGGCGGTCCTGCGCCATGGCCAACGCCGGCTCGACGAAGGCAGCGAGCACGGCCGTGAGCTCGCCGGGCTGGGACTTCTTCGCCATTTCCAGCTGCTGCAGGCGCGCGGCGGTCATCTCGTCCATGCGCCGGCGGAACACCTCGTTGACCAGGTTTTCCTTGGAGCCGAAGTGATAGTTGACCGCGGCGATATTGACGTCGGCCTGCGTGGTGAGCTGGCGCAGCGACGTGCCGGCGAACCCGTGCTGGGCGAACAGCTCCTCGGCCGCACCGAGAATGCGGTCCTTGGTGGAGAAGTGGGCGGGCTTGGGCATGCGTGAAGACAGGACTCAATCAAACGATTGTTTGAGTCTACGGGCTCGCCTGCGGGCAGGTCATGTCGCAACGCAGCACGATTCAGGGGGCGGTGTGCAAACGTAGCGTTGACGAGATAGAATTGACCATCGCAAAGAAGCCTAAGCCCGCGTTTTGTCGCGGGTTTTTTTCATGATAACCTCGGGCCTTCAGTGGCCCGCCCAACGGAGAACTTCCCATGGCGCTGGAGCGCACCCTGTCCATCATCAAGCCCGACGCCGTTGCCAAGAACGTCATCGGCGAAATCTACAGCCGCTTCGAAAAGGCTGGCCTGAAGGTCGTGGCCGCCAAGTACAAGCAGCTGTCGCGCCGTGAAGCCGAAGGCTTTTACGCTGTTCACCGCGAGCGTCCGTTCTTCAACGCGCTGGTCGAGTTCATGATCTCCGGCCCGGTGATGATCCAGGCGCTGGAAGGCGAGAACGCCGTTGCCGCACACCGTGACCTGCTGGGCGCGACCAATCCCAAGGACGCTGCGCCGGGCACCATCCGCGCCGACTTCGCCGATTCGATCGATGCCAATGCCGCCCACGGCTCGGATTCGGTCGAGAACGCTGCCAACGAAGTCGCGTATTTCTTTGCTGCCACCGAAGTGGTCTCGCGCTGAGGCCGAGTGAGTCGAATTGTGAATGAGGTCGTGATCCCTTCCGTGCTGCAGGACGGCTCCGTCCGTCCCCCGGAGTCGCGCAAGCAGAACCTGCTCGATCTCGATCGCGAGGGTCTGGAGCGCTTCTTCGCCGACACGCTCGGCGAGGCGCGTTACCGTGCCCATCAGGTGATGAAGTGGATCCACCATCGCTACGTCACCGATTTCGACCAGATGACGGACCTCGGCAAGGCGCTGCGTGCGAAGTTGCACCAGCATGCCGAGGTCCTCGTCCCGAACGTGGTGTTCGACAAGCCTTCGGCCGATGGCACCCACAAATGGCTGTTGGCCATGGGCGCCGACGGCAAGAACGCCATCGAAACCGTGTATATCCCCGACAAGGGCCGCGGCACGCTGTGCGTGTCCTCCCAGGTCGGCTGCGGCTTGAACTGCACCTTTTGTTCGACCGCGACCCAGGGCTTCAACCGCAACCTCACCACCGCCGAAATCATCGGCCAGGTGTGGGTGGCGGCGCGCCATCTGGGCAATGTGCCGCACCAGCAGCGCCGTCTCACCAATGTGGTGATGATGGGCATGGGCGAGCCGCTGATGAATTTCGATAACGTCGTGCGCGCGATGAGCGTGATGCGCGACGATCTTGGCTACGGGCTGGCCAGCAAGCGGGTCACGCTGTCGACCTCCGGCCTGGTGCCGATGATCGACCGGCTCTCCACCGAAAGCGACGTGTCGCTGGCGGTCTCGCTGCATGCCGCCAACGACACGCTGCGCGAGAGCCTGGTGCCGTTGAACAAGAAATACCCGATCGCCGAGCTGATGGAGTCGTGCGCGCGTTACCTGCGCGGCAGCAAGAAACGCGATTCGGTGACCTTCGAATACACCTTGATGAAAGGCATCAACGACCAGCCGGAGCATGCGCGCCAGTTGGCCAGGTTGATGCGGCAGTTCGACAACGCCGTGCAGTCCAAGGACGCCGGCAAGGTCAATCTGATTCCGTTCAATCCATTTCCTGGAACGCGCTATGAGCGCTCGGGCGAGACCGAGATTCGCGCGTTCCAGAAGATCCTGCTCGATGCGCAGGTGTTGACGATGGTTCGCCGCACCCGTGGCGACGACATCGACGCCGCATGCGGGCAGCTCAAGGGGCAGGTCATGGACCGTACCCGTCGCCAGGCGGAGTTCCGCCGCACATTGGAAGGGCAGGCCGATCGAGATGCGGCAGCGTGAACTCGCGTTAATGGCGGCCGTGGCGATCGCGCTGAGCGCGGTTGGCTGCGGTGGTCGCAATGCCAAGGCCGGCTCGGCCAAGAGTGTGGAGGAAGTCGCGCCGGTGTACTCGTTCCGCGACGACAAAGCCACCAAGAATCGCTTGGCTGTCCAGGAAAAATTAGGCCTGGCACGCAATCGGCTGCAGACCGGCGATTACGCCAGTGCCGAAGAGCAAGTGCGCGCCGCCTTGAAAAAAGACGCGCAGTCGGTGGATGCCATCGGCCTGCTGGCGCTGATTCAGGGCGCCAGGGGCGATACGGCGGCGGCCGGGGCGTCGTACCGGCAGGCCGCAGAACTCGCACCGCAACGCGGCGACGTGCTGAATAACTATGGCGCCTGGTTGTGCGCGAATGGCTCGCCCGCCGAAGCGTTGACATGGTTCGATCGTGCGCTGGCCGACCGGACGTATGCCTCGCCTGCGTCTGCCTTGGGCAATGCCGGCGGTTGCGCGCTCAAGGCAGGACAGCCTGAGCGAGCAGCGGGCGATCTGCGCAAAGCGCTCGATCTCGACCCGAATAATCCGTATGCGCTCGAATCGATGGCACGTCTGGAAGCCGGGCGCCGCAATTATTTCGAAGCCCGCGCTTTTATCGAACGCCGCCTTGCGGCTGCACCGGCAACTGCTTCCGTGTTACAACTCGCCATTCAGATTGAGCAAGGGCTAGGCGACAAGGTAGCTGCCGGCCGTTACCAACAGCGGTTGGTCAAGGAATTCCCTGACGCAGCGACCGCTACTCCCGGGGCCAATGCATTGTGATCAGTGATTCCAATCCGAACCTTTTCGAGCAGGAAAAGGGCTGCGGACAGCATTTGCGCGAAGCGCGCGAGGCAGCAGGTCTGAGCGTGGACGAGGTGGCCGGCAAGCTGCGCATGCCGGCCCATGTGGTGCACGCGTTGGAGCAGGAGGACTGGCAGCGGCTGGGCGCGCCGGTGTTCGTACGCGGGCAGCTGCGCAGCTATGCGCGCTTGTTGCAGGTCGATCTGGAGCCGCTGTTGCAGCAGGCCACCATTGCGCCGATCGAGCCGGTCAAGCTGGTCAGTCACACGCATACGCCGCGTGCGCGGCGCATTCTCGAAAGCACCGCGCGCAAGGCCATGTACGTGGTCATCACCGGCGTGTTTGCGGTGCCGGTCTGGTACGCAACGCGCTCGCATCTGGATGGCAAGGCGCCTAGCACGGTGTCCTTGGACAGCATGCCGGAGGCTGCAAAGTCCGCTGCGCCAGGTACTCCGGCAACGCAGCCGGCCGCCGCGCCGCGCGAGCAGCCGGCGCCGTATATCGCGTCGATGACCCCGGTGCCGCGTGCGACCGCCGACGCCAAGGCGCCTGCGGCGGCAGCTGCTCTCGGCGGCAGTTTGTCGCTGAGTTTCAGCGGCGACAGCTGGGTGCAGATTTTGGCACCGGATGGCAGTGCGGTGGAAAAAGCCCTGATACGTGCCGGTGAACAACGCACGTATTCGCCCGGTCAGGTGGGGCGCATCGTGCTCGGTAATGCCTCGGCGGTACAGGTTCAGCAAGGCGGCAGTATCGTCGACGTGAAACCGTTCCAGCGCGCTAACGTGGCCCGTTTTGCGGTATCCTCCGACGGCTCCGTGGTACCTGCTTCCGAGTGAAGCGGACTGCGGTTTTTCATTTATCCCTTTTGATGTTCCGTGCCTCCGGGATGACGGAGCGAGAGTACGCATGGCGATCGACGATCTGCTGGACGAACACGAACAAGGCGAACGCGTTCGTTCCTGGTTGAGAAAGAATGGCGCAGGTCTGGTGGGCGGTGTCCTGCTTGGTCTGGCACTGATCCTGGGCTGGCAGTGGTGGCAGACGCGCACCAATACCGCATTGGTCGAGGCCAATGGCCGCTACGAGGCGGTGGTGAAGTCGATTCAGGCCAAGGACCTGGACAAGGCCGCCAAGGACATCGTGGCACTGGACGACGGCAAGGGCGGTATTTATGCCGAGCTGGCGGCGCTGCGGCTGGCCAAGGCCCAGGTCGATGCCGGCAAGAATGCCGAAGCGATCAAGACCTTGCGCGACGTGCCCGCCGAAGGCGAGCTCAAGCAGATCGTGCAGCAGCGCCTGGCGCGCGTACTGACCGAAAGCGGCAAGCCCGACGAAGCGATCAAGCTGCTGGCCGACGCGCAGGACCACGCCAGCCTGGAGATTCGCGCCGATGCATTGGTCGCGCAGGGCAAGCCGGATGAGGCGCGTGCGCTGTACACCCGCGCCCTGACCACGGTGGATGTGGCTTCGCCGCAGCGCCGGTTGCTGGAAACCAAGCTGATGGATGTGGGCGGCAAGGTGCCCGATCCGGCGGAGCAGATTTGATGAAGCAGGTTGATATGTATAAGCGCGTTGCGTTGATTGCCGTGATGGGTCTGTCGCTGGCTGGCTGCAGCACCGTGAAGGGCTGGTTCGCCGGGAAGGACGCTGCTGCCAAGAAGGCGCAGGAACCTGCCGAGCTGGTGAAGTTCGAGCAGTCGGTCAAGGTCGAGAAGATCTGGTCTGCCGGTGTGGGCAAGGGTGAAGGGCATATCGGTGTCCGTCAGCGCCCGGCCGTGGCCGATGGCAAGGTGTATGCAGCGGCGATCACCGGTGGCGTGGAGGCACTCGACCTGCAGACCGGCAAGCGCGTGTGGGAATACAAGCCCAAGAAAGAAGAGCGTAACGACCGCAAGTTCAAGCAGCGCCTGTCCGGTGGTCCCGGTGTGGGCGAGGGCCTGGTGGTGATCGGTAGCCTGTCCGGCGATGTGATCGCCTTGAACCAGGCCGACGGCACTGAAAAATGGCGGGCCAAGGTGCCGAACGAAGTGATCGCTGCGCCGGCCATTGCACAGAATCTGGTGCTGGTGCGTAGCAACGACGGTCGCGTGACTGCGTTTGATGCGGCAACCGGCGAGCGTCGCTGGTTCCATGCCGAAGAAGGCCCGACCCTGTCCGTCCGCGGCAATGCGCCGATCGTGACCGGCCCGGGCGTGGTGTTCGTCGGTAACGACAGCGGCACCTTGAGTGCGCTGGCGCTGCAGGACGGTCGCCCGTTGTGGGAGCAGGCCATCGGCGTGCCGGAAGGCCGTACCGAGCTGGAGCGTATGTCCGATGTGGATGGTGCGCCGGTGCTGGATGGCACCACGCTGTACGCGACCAGCTTCAAGAACGAAACCCTCGCGCTGGAAGGCCCGAGCGGCCGTCCGCTGTGGACGCGCGATCACGGCGGCGCCGGTGGCGTCGGTGTGTCGTCGGCCGTCGTGGTGGTGTCCGACAATGCTGGATCGGTGTGGGGGCTGGACAAGAGCAGCGGTGCGGCGATGTGGTTGCAGGCTGCGTTGGCACGCCGTTCGCTGACCGGTGTGGCCATCCAGGGCGATTACGCCGTGGTTGGCGACTACAAGGGCTATCTGCACTGGCTGAAACTCAGCGACGGCGCACTGGCTGCGCGCGCACGTGCCGGACGCGATACGCTGCTGGCGCAGCCGCAGGTGGTCGACGGCATTTTGCTGGTACAAAACACCGACGGCGATCTCACCGCCTTCCGGTTGGCACAATAAGGACCTTGCGATGCTGCCCCTGGTCGCCCTGGTTGGACGGCCCAATGTCGGCAAGTCCACCATCTTCAATGCGCTGACGCGCACCCGTGACGCGCTGGTCCACGACCAGCCTGGCGTCACCCGCGACCGTAACTACGGGGTCTGCCGTCTCGACGAGCAGCAGCCCTTCATCGTCGTCGATACCGGTGGTATCGCCGGCGACGAGGAAGGTCTTGCTGGAGCCACGGCCCGCCAGGCACGGGCCGCCGCCGGCGAAGCCGATCTGGTGCTGTTCGTGGTCGATGGCCGAGAAGGCGCGTCCTCGCTCGATGACGAGATTCTGGCCTGGTTGCGCAAATTGGCGCGGCCGACCGTGCTGGTGATCAACAAGATCGACGGCACCGACGAAGAAACCGTGCGCTCGGAATTCGCGCGCTACGGCTTCTCCGACGTGGTGGCGTTGTCTGCGGCACATCGGCAGGGCATCGACGAATTGCTTGACGAGGTGGGGGCGCGGCTGCCCGAGGAAGGTGCCGGCGAGCTGCTGGACAACGATCCGGCACGCGTGCGGATCGCCTTCGTGGGCCGGCCGAATGTCGGCAAATCGACCCTGGTCAATCGCCTGCTGGGCGAAGAACGCATGATCGCCTCGGAAGTGCCGGGCACCACGCGCGATTCGATCGCGGTGGACCTGGAGCGCGATGGCCGTCAGTACCGCCTGATCGATACCGCCGGCCTGCGCCGGCGCGGCAAGGTGGAAGAGGCGGTCGAGAAGTTCAGCGCGTTCAAGACGCTGCAGGCGATCGAGCAATGCCAGGTGGCGGTGCTGATGCTGGACGCTACCGAAGGCGTGACCGACCAGGATGCGACGATTCTCGGCGCGATCCTGGATGCCGGCCGGGCGCTGGTGGTGGCGATCAACAAGTGGGACGGGCAAAGCGATTACCAGCGTGCGCAGGCCGAAGACCTGCTGTCGCGCAAGCTGGGCTTCGTCAATTGGGCAGAGGCGGTGCGGATTTCTGCATTGCACGGCTCGGGCATGCGCGAGCTGTTCCAGGCCATCCATCGTGCGCACGCATCGGCGACGCACGAATTCAGCACCAGCGAAGTGAACCAGGCACTGGAAATCGCTTACGAGACCAACCCGCCGCCGAGCATTCGCGGGCATGTCTCCAAGCTGCGCTATGTGCACCCGGGCGGCGCGAATCCGCCGACCTTCATCGTGCATGGCACGCGCCTGAAGGTGTTGCCGGAGTCGTACAAGCGCTATCTGGAAAACTTCTTCCGCAAGCGTTTCAAGCTGGTTGGTACGCCGGTGCGTTTCATCTTTCGCGAGGGCGCCAACCCGTACGAGGGCAAGAAGAATCCGCTCTCCGATCGCCAGGTGGCCCGCAAGCGGCGCCTGATGCGGCATGTCAAAGGGAAGTAAGGGCCCCAGGCTGCCTGAGGTGTGATGTTCAGGCGGTTCGGCAGGCGCGCAGATCGGTCAGGCTGCGCGTTCGCCGCTTGCAGGCAGGGTTCTAAACGTTCCGCGCATCCTCCTGATCGCTCGATCGATACGTGAGGCAGTTCCTGCCGCGTGCAGGCGTTCGTTCTTTGGCGCGGGTGGCGGCGCGTGCAGGTGCAATCGAATTCGCTCGCAGCGCGGCGTGTCGTTAAAGCCCATCTCCTTTGGCCGACGCGTGGCGCGGCCACCCTTCGCGTTGGCGATGCGCTGGTATCCTGCGCGGCATGACCGATTATCCTTCCCGCATTCCGTACGCGCAGGCGCTGCAGATTCTGCGCAGTGTCGCTGCCACCAACCGTTCGCCCGATGAAAACATCGCCACCTCGCGTGCCGATGGGCGGATCTCTGCTGGCGACCTGATCGCACCGCTGGCGCTGCCGCCGTTTGCCAATAGCGCGATGGATGGCTTTGCGCTGCGGCACGCCGATGTCGCTGGCGGCGATGCGTCGCTGCAGCTGGTTGGCGAACAGTTTGCCGGCGAGCGCTGGGCCGGCACACTGGGCGCCGGGCAATGCCTGCGTATCACCACGGGCGCGCCACTGCCCGATGGCGCCGATACCGTGATTCCCAAGGAAGATGCCGACGAACGCGATGGCATGGTGCGGTTTCAGACCGCGCCTGCATCGGGCGCAGCCGTACGCCTGGCCGGCAGCGACGTGCGTGCCGGCGACCTGGTGATCCAGGCCGGGCAGGTGTTGACGCCTGCACGTATCGGCCTGGCCGCTGCGCTGGGCGTGTCGCGGCTTGCGGTCGCGCCGCGCCCGACCATTGCGGTGCTGGCCACCGGCGATGAGCTGATCGAGCCGGGCATGCCGCTCGGCCCGGGTCAGATCTACAACAGCAACCGCGACATGCTGATGGCGCAACTGCGTGCACTGGGCTATGCGCCGACCGCGTGGCCGACCTTGCCGGACGACCCGCAACGCATTCGCACCATGCTGGAAGATGCGGCCGCAGCGTTCGATGTGGTCATCACCTGCGGCGGCGTTTCTGCGGGCGAAAAGGATTATCTGCCGCGTCTGATCGGCGAATTGGGGCGCATCCATTTCTGGCGTGTGCGGATGCGCCCGGGCATGCCGGCGGTGTTGGGGCAGATTGGCCGCTGCCTGGTCCTAGGCTTGCCGGGCAACCCGGTCTCTGTGCTGGCAACGCTGATCGCCTACGGCGTCCCGTTGCTGGATGGATTGCAGGGACGCAGCGAGCCGCGCCCGGTCTGGCATGCGGCGTTGGCAAGCCCATGGGACAAGCGCCACGAACGGCTGGAATTCCTGCGTGGGCGATTGGAATGCGGCGAAGATGGGCGGCTGACCGCGCTGCCGCACCGTGGCGATGCATCGCATCTACTGCGTGGCGCGGCCGACAGCAACGCATTGATCGTGCTGCCCGAGCAGGCGCGGCGCTTTGAGGCTGGCGAGATCGTGCGGGTGATTCCTTACGCGTTGTGAGTGTTTGCTCGATCGTTGGTGCCCGGCAGAATGATGCGCGCCCTGTTGGAGTGTTTACGTCATGGGCAGCGCATGCGACGTGCGTGTCGCGGCGTTTCAACATGTAGGGCGATCGTCAAACTGCTCAAGCGTCTTGGGCGTGGCCTGGAAGCGAACGCCTCGACAATGGGAGCCAATCGCTCGATAGCCGCTCTCCCGGTGGGAGAGTGGTGAGGTGGGGCGCAAGACAGCCATCCACGCAAACGTCGCCGAAGTGCTTGACGTATCGATATACCTCGCATTGCATCGGTGGCAAGCCAATCAGTCAGCGACCGACACCACACGCCGCTGTGGGCTCGCTCAACCAACCGCACTGCCGCAGAACGCCGCGTAATCCGCATAGCCGCGAAATGCCGCGCCAGGCGCGCACACCGGGCAGTGCGGGTCCGGCGGCAAGCGGATGTCGCGAAAGCGCATCGCCAATGCATCGAAACTGAGCAGGCGGCCAGTGAGGCCGTCACCAATGCCGAGCAGCAACTTGATCGCTTCGGTGGCTTGCAAGAGTCCGATCACTCCGGGCAGTACGCCGAGCACACCAGCCTCGGCACAACTGGGCGCAAATTCCGGCGGCGGTGGTTCGGGAAACAGGCAGCGGTAGCAAGGCGCATGACCGCGGTGGCGGCCGGCATCGAACACGCTGACCTGTCCTTCGAACTGCTGCACGGCGCCGTAAACCAGTGGTTTACCGAATTTGACGCACGCATCGTTGAGCAAATACCGCGCAGGAAAATTATCTGCGCCATCCACCACCACATCCACATCCTGCAGCAGCGCTTCGACATTGTCGGCCGTCACGCGGGTTTGCACCGCCTCGATGTCCACGCGCGGGTTGAGCGCGGCAATGCGCTGCGCGGCGGAGTCGACCTTTGCAGTGCCGACGCTGTCTTCGGTGTGCAGAATCTGGCGTTGCAGGTTGCTGCGGTCCACCACGTCGTCGTCGGCAATGCGCAGATGCCCCACACCGGCTGCGGCGAGGTAGAACGCGGCCGGCGAGCCTAGTCCGCCTGCGCCGATCAGCAACACCCGCGCGCGCGCCAGGCGCCGCTGACCTTCCAGGCCGACCTGGGACAGACGCAGATGGCGTGAATAACGCTCAAGAAAATCCTGCTCGTCCGCCGGCAACGTCGGGCGTACCAACGGCAGGCCGGCGCTGGCCCATGCGCTGGTGCCACCGGCCACCGACGCCACGTGCGCATAGCCGTGCGCGCGCAAGATGGCGGCCGTGTGTGCCGAGCGTTTGCCGCTCTGGCAGATCAACACGATTGCGCGGGTTTGCTCCGGCAGATGGGCTGCAGGCTCGGTTTCCAGGGAGTTCTGTGCGATCGCCAACGCGCCTTCGGCCTGGCCGCCGGCACGCTCATGCAGTTGCCGGATGTCGACCAGCAGGGCGCCTTGCAGGGCGCGGGCACGGGCGTCGGCGGGAGAGATGTCGTGGCTGCTCATGCGGCCATTGTCGCGCAAACGCAGCAGCTGCGATGTGCAGTCTTGCCCATGACACGCACGCACCTCGCCGTTGATGAAAGGCGCGTCATGATTGCGGCGCGATGGCGGACGCGATCACGCTGCACTGCGAGCGGCACCGCTGTAATTCGGCCTTGTTCAACACCTCGCGGCTCGTCCGGCCCGGTTTGCCTGACTTGCGCGGGCGCGCCCAGCCGCGCGTCATCGCACTGCTGCCCCAGGAGGCCATCATGCTTGTTCCGTCGCAGCATGCGTCTGTCGCGCGGCGTGCCATCACGTATCGGCCGCTGGGTGTGTGCATCGGTTTGGTCCTGAGTTGCAACGCGGCGGCGCAACAGGCCGCGCCCAACCCCGATCCCGCGGCGCCGGCCACATCCACGTTGGAAGCGGTGCAGGTCAAAGGGGTGCGCAGCAGCGTGGAAAGCGCCATCGCGATCAAGCAATCGAACGCGGAAATCAGCGATTCCATTGTCGCCGAAGACATCGGAAAGCTGCCCGACAACAGCGTGGCTGCGGCCCTGCAACGCGTGACCGGCGTGCAGGTGGCGCGCGCCGGTGGCGAAGTGGGGCAGGTGCTGGTGCGCGGCTTGCCGAACGTCATCACCACCCTGGATGGGCGAAACGTCTTCACAACGGTGGGTCGCGACATGGAGTTGGCCGATGTTCCGGCCGAATTGCTGCGCAGCGTGGATGTGTATAAGACCACTGGCGCGCAATTTCAGGAAGGTGGGATCGCCGGGGTGGTCGATGTGCATCTGCGGCGGCCATTCGATTTCGATCAGGACAGCACCATTGCCGGCAGCATCAGCGCCTTGCGGGGCGACCAATCAGGCAAGACCGTTCCCAATGGCAGCCTCACCCTCAGCCAGCGCCGCGACACCGGGCTGGGCCGCATGGGCTGGATGGGAAGCGTGTCCTATCAACGCCGCCCGTATCAGGAATCCAACACGTTGTACGGCACTTACGACCGGAAGGCGAACCCGCTCGATCCGGCCCAGCAGATTTACGTGCCTTACAGCGCAGGCGGATTGATGGCGCGCGGCGATCGCAAGCGCAAATCGGCGAATTTTTCGTTTCAATGGGCGCCAAGCGAGAACAGCGAGGTGTATTTCGACACGCTGTACATCGGGTACGACAACCGGCCCCAAGTGAATTACTGGTTGCCATTCCCGGGGCTGGCCACGCCAGAGAACACCGAAGCGGTCAGCCTGCGGCCGGGCAGTGATGTGCTGGCTGGCCTGGTGGCGCGCGAGGTGCGCACGCTCTCCAGCACGCAAGCGCACAAGAACGCATCCGATACCTACCAAGCTGCGCTGGGCGGGCGTTGGACCGGCGAGCGCATGCGTGCGAGCAGCGAGCTCGCCTATACCCATAGCACTGCCAGGAACCGCTCGTTCACCCTGGACATGACCACGCAGGCGCCGCGATTGAACATGCGTTCGTCAGGCGGCGCTGCAGATGTCTGGATCACCCAGGCCGATGGCAGCGCTTATGACGTCACAGCGCCAGGAAATTGGGAGCTGAGTCAGTACTACGACAGCTGGAACACGCAGAGAGGCGAAGAGTGGGCATGGCGGGCCGATGCCACCTTCGACCTGGAGCTGGGGCCGTTGCGATCGGTGGACGTGGGTGCGCGCGCAAGCCGGCGGACGGCGACCAATCACTCCGGCGATACCGGCGCGCGCAACAATCTGACCGGCGCACCGATCTACTTGAGCGAGGTGTCCGGCCTGGCATCGGTAACGCCCGGCAACATGCTCGACGGGGCGCGTGCATTCACCAGCGATCGCTGGGCATCGGCCAACCAGGACGTCCTGCTGCAGCAAAGCACCCGGTTGCGTACCGTGATGGGGCAGCCGCCGGGCCGGCCCGATGAAAACCCTGCCTTGTTCTTCGACGATCGCGAAGACAGCTATGCGATCTATGCGCAGGTGAATTACGGGTTCTCGCTTGGGTCCATTCCTGTCGATGGGCGTGTGGGGGCGCGCGCGACGCGATTGGATTCGCAACTGCAGGGCAGCCAGTCGGTGGATGGCGTGCTGAGCCCGGTCAGCATCGATCGGCGTATCGACAAGGTGTTACCCAACTACAGCGCCAACCTCACCTTGCATGACAACCTGATGCTGCGGCTGGCAGGCAGCACCACGATCACGCGCCCGGAATTTGCCGATCTCAATCCGCAGCTGGCCTTGTATCAGTCCACCGAATCGTTGCCGGCGCGCGGCAATGGCGGCAACCCGCAGCTGCGTCCGGTGGAATCGCGCAATGCCGATGTGTCGCTGGAATGGTATTTCCGTCCCGGCTCATTGCTGTCGGTTGCCGGCTTTCATCGCAAGATCGATGGCTATATCCAGAATTACGCAGCCGATGAATCCATCGGTGGCATCGTCTATTCGATCAGCCGGCCGCGCAATACCGGCGAGGGCAGCTTGAAGGGCGTGGAGGTGGGATACACGCAGTTCTACGACTTTCTGCCGGGTGGGTGGTCCGGCTTCGGCAGCCAGCTCAACTACACCTATATCTCGGCGAAGGCCGAATCGCCGGAAGGGATCAGCCAGCCGTTGACCAACGTCTCCAAAAATTCCTATAACGCGATCCTGATGTACGAATACGCGCGGTTCTCGGCGCGGGTCGCCTACAACTGGCGTGGCGACTATGCGGTGAGCTTCAACAGCTCAGGCGATCAGCCCGAGCAAATCAATCAGGGGCGGGAGCAATGGCTGGATGCCGCCTTCAATTACGAGCTCAACAGGCATGTGACCTTGTTTGCCGAGGCCACCAATCTGCTCGGCACCACGACCAACAATTATTTCGGTCAGCGGCATGGCGATTTCCCGCGCGAGATCGCATCGCCCGAGCGGACTTACACCCTGGGTTTTCGCTTCCGTTTGTGATGCGGATAACGTTGATGCGGATAACGCGGTCTGCGCACCACGTTGGCATCGGGCTCACCGGCGCAGCGGTAGCGTGAGCACAGCAGAGGAGACCGTGATGACACCTGACATCGATGCACAATTGAAGCAGCTTGCCGAAGCGTTGCCGGAGATGCGCAGTCAGCACCCGGACGATTTTTGGGATGTGTTCCGGGCCCGTTCCGAGAAGATCACCGGTGCGGCGCAATCGCAGGAGCAGGCAGCGCAGATCGTCAAACGTATCGACGAGATATTGGCCGCCAATCAGCTGGGGCCGGCGGATCCTGGCGCATGACACGGGACGCTGACGGGATGCGGTAGGCTCGACCCTATGCCGTGAATCGACGTTGCAGCGCCAAGCGCTGCAGCGACAGCTTGCCCGTGATTACGCCCTTGCTGCGGGACAAAGCGGCTCGCGGTGCGCGTGCATCGCCACAGCACTGCCAGTGGGACGATTGCAGCACAAAATGCACGTAGAGCCGATCCTCGATGTCTCGGGGGAAGCCGACCATTGCCTTGATGATTGCAGCGCCAGGCGCTGGCGGCGAGCGATTACGTTCCCAAACAGGGTTTTCGATAGCCGATGATGCGGTATCCCGCGCTGCCGCGCAGCGGCATGGTCGTCAGCGAATTCAAAGTTGGAGGAAAACCCCGACTGCGTGACCTTCACACAGTGTGACGATGCGTTGCGCTGCAGCACGCAGCCTTCGCCAGTTCTCGACGCTAGCGCGACGATCGAGTCACGCAGCCAAGCCCAGCATAGAGCTACATCATCCAGCTGGAGACTTCCATGAACACACGTCGCCCGATCATCCTTGTCCTGGCCCTGTGCGTTGGCGCCAGCATATCTGCGCAAGCACAGAACCGGACACAGTCTGCAATGCCCGCCGGGCAGCAAACCGCGGGTGCAGCGACACCCAGCGAGGACGAGCGCGAGGCGCTCGGTATGCTGAGTGCCATCAACACCAGCGAAATCAACGCGGCAAATCTGGCATTGCAGAAGCAGGTGCAAGGCGGCGCACGCGACTACGCCACGCGCATGATCAAGGAACACACCGACAACAACCAGAAGATCGCCAAATGGCAACCGGACACGTCCGCCGCGGGTGCAAAGCTGCAGATGACGAAGGGCAAGGCGGAGTTGGCCAAGCTGCAGAAGCTGGACGGTCATGCATTCGAAACGGCCTATATCACTGCGATGGTGAAAGACCACACCGACGCATTAACGGCGCTCGACAGCAAGCTGATCCCGCAGGCAAAGACATCGCCGGTGCTCGAACACCTGCAGACCACGCGCCATCACGTCGCCGATCATCTGAGCAGCGCCAAGGCATTGCAGGCCGACGACAAGAACGCCGGAGCCCGCTGAGCCATGGCTGTATTACCGACCGATCCGGTACGTACCGACGATGATGGTACGCACATCGTACGCAGCATGACCATCCGTGCCGAACCTCATCAGATACTGGATGCCTGGTGCGATGCGAATGTGCAGCAACGCGTGTTGGAAGGTGCTGCCGAGCTGGTCTCCGGCGACGGCCATGCGTCCCGCTGGAAGCTGCACGCGCCGCTGCGTCAGGATATGGAGGTGACCTTGCGCCGCGCAGATGCGCGGCTGGGCGAGTCGGTGCGTTACGAGGCCGAGGGCGAACATGGGCTGCAGCTCGCTATCGTATTGCAGGTGCGCCCTGCACGTGGGCGCGAAGCCAGCGAAGCGACGCTAAGCCTGCACTATGCGGTCGAAGGCCTGCTGGCGCAGGTGTTCACCAAGCTGGTGAATCCCGCGCCGTACGTGCTGGTCGGCAAGGGACTACGGCGATTGCGCGCATGGCTGGAGGCCGGCGAGGTGCCGACCTTGTTGCATACCCCAGCGGCGCGCGCGTCGACGCACGCGCATTCTTGAGGAGGGCTTTTCTGTGCGAGCACTGTGCTGGAATGGCATCAACGATTTGCGCGTGGAAACCGTGCCCGATCCGGTGCTGGTCAATCCCCGCGATGTGATCCTGAAGGTCGGGCTCACCACCACCTGCGGCTCTGATCTGCATTTCATCGATGGCTACCTGCCAACCATGCGCGAGGGCGATGTCATCGGCCACGAGTTCATGGGTACGGTGGTGGAGGTGGGCAACGCAGTGAAGAATGTGCGCGTGGGTCAGCGCGTGGTGGTGCCGTCGTTTATTTCCTGTGGCGGTTGCTGGCATTGCGAGCGCAAGGAATTTTCGCTGTGCGACAACACCAACCCCAACTGGGAAATGCAGGAACCCTTGCTTGGGCATGCGACCGCCGGGATTTACGGCTATACGCACGCCTTTGGCGGTTACGCAGGTTCGCACGCAACCTACATCCGCGTGCCGCATGCGGATGTGGGGTGTTTCGAGGTGCCCGATGGGGTCTCCGACGAAGATGCGCTGTTTCTCTCGGACGCGGGGCCCACTGGCTTCATGGGTGCAGACTTTTGCAATATCCAGCCCGGCGACACGGTGGCGGTGTGGGGATGCGGTGGCGTGGGGCTGATGGCCCAGCAAAGTGCACGTATTTTGGGCGCAGAACGCGTGATCGGCATCGACCGCTTGCCGGAGCGTCTGGCAATGGCGCGCGATGTGTTAGGTGTGGAGGTGATCGATTATTCGGCGGTCGACAGCGTGGTGGATGTCCTGCGCGAAATGACCGGTGGGCGTGGCCCGGATGCCTGTATCGATGCGGTCGGAATGGAGGCGCATGGCACCGGGATCGGCCATACCTACGATCGGGTCAAGCAGGCTTTGCACCTGCACACCGATCGCGGCCAGGCGTTGCGCGAAGCCATCCTCGCCTGCCGCAAGGGCGGCATCCTGTCGGTCTTGGGCGTGTACGGAGTGATGGACAAGTTTCCGCTGGGTGCCGTGATGAACAAAGGTCTGACGGTGCGAACCGCGCAGCAACATGGGCAGCGATACGTGCCCAGGTTGCTGGACCTGGCGCAGGCGGGACGTTTGAAATCCGGATTTTTGCTGACCCACAAGATGCCGCTGGAAGACGCCGTGCGGGGCTACGACATGTTCAAGCACAAACACGATGGGTGCGTGCGTGCGGGGTTTGTGCCCTAGCGTCGGAGAACCTTGGTCGCACTGAGTTGCGCTGCAGGCGCTGCCGGGAATCGCTTGGCATCTGGCGTGTGCAACAGGGCAGGGTACGTGCGTACTGCTAGCTGCATCACGCGTTTTTCCAGGCTCTAACGCATTGCCAAGTACGGCGCGCCAGGCCTGACCCTGCTGCACGTTGGTGCAGCAAGGTGTCTTCTGGGCTCAGGGGTGATTGCCCCTTGCGTCGGTCACCCCGGGTATGGGTTGGGCGTTGGGAAAATGGGCACGTAATGCATCCACGCCTTCTTGCGGCTTTGCCAGCGGCACAAGCTCTTGACGGTTGGCGCGGCGCTCTGCGGTGGATACAGAAACCGCCTGATCGCGTTGCGCAATCAACGGTTGCTGCAACTCACCATCGCGATTGAACGACCACGCCAGCATCGGCTCGCCCAGCGGCAAGGTGTCGCCAGGCGCGGTGCCCTTGCGCGAATGCCAGGTGTGCCAGGTCTTGCCGTAGCTGTTGATCTTGCTGCGCATCAGTTCCTTCTCTGCGACCTGCGGCAGGTTGGGAGCAGAGAGCTGGCCGGAAAGAATTTCACCGTTATGCGGATGCCAGAAGTTGCGCTCGTGTGCCGGCAACTGCGCAAATAACGTCTCCGAGATGATGTACTCGATACCGGTGAGGTTGGCACGGTCGGTGTTGCCGTCGTAGAGCGCGCATTGGGCAAGATCTTCATTGACCTGTTGGCAATAGTGATGCGCCTCCATTTGCTCATCTGGCGCATCCTTCATCGGATGGAAGCCGACCAGATAGATGTCCAGCTTGCCGACCGGGCCGCTGGGCTGCAGCACTTTCGCGCCGGCTTCCAGCACATTGGTTTTGGGCGTTTCCGGTGCGCCGGGCGGGGTGACCGACGGTGGGCTGCGCGAGCAACTGGCGCAGAGCGCAAGGCCGATCAACAGTGCGGAATGTCGCATGGCAATTCCCATCAATGAATGTGCTTCAAGCTAAGAGCGCCGGTGGTGTGCCACGCGTGAGTATGGGCCGGGGCACGCAGTGCAGCTTCACCTCGCTTGAGCATCGGCTTAATCAAGCGGCGGTCATGCTGTTGCACCACGGAAGCGGCCACTTGCACCCATGTCAGGTACCTTACGTAAGATCGCGACGTTCAACGTCAACGGTATTGCCAGCCGTCTGCCGCACTTGCTGGAATGGCTGCAGCGCGAGCAACCGGACATCGTGGGCCTGCAGGAATTGAAATCGACGCAAGCTGCGTTTCCGGAGCAGGCAATCCGCGATGCCGGGTACGGTGTGATCTGGCAGGGCGAAAAGTCCTGGAATGGCGTGGCGCTGCTCGCGCGGGGGACCGAGCCAGTGGAGATTCGTCGCTGGTTGCCCTGGGATCCACGCGATACGCAAAGCCGCTATCTGGAGGCGGCGATCCATGGTGTGGTGGTGGCCTGCCTGTATTTGCCCAACGGCAACCCGCAGCCCGGGCCGAAGTTCGACTACAAGCTTGCATGGTTCGAACGCTTGATCCGGCATGCGAAAACGCTGGTGGACCTGCCGCATCCGGTGGCGCTGATCGGCGACTTCAATGTGGTGCCGACCGATGCGGATATCTACGACCCCAAGGGCTGGCGCAAGGACGCCCTGCTGCAGCCGGAGAGCCGCGAGGCCTACCAGACCCTGCTGGCACAGGGCTGGACCGACAGCCTGCTGGCCATCCATGGCCACACGCCGATCTATACGTTCTGGGATTACTTCCGTCAGCACTTTGCGCGCGACCGTGGGTTGCGCATCGATCATCTGCTACTCAATCGCACGCTGGCGCACGGCCTGCAAGACGCCGGCGTCGACAAGTGGGTACGTGCGCTGGAAAAGGCCAGCGACCATGCACCCACCTGGATCAGCGTGCGCGTACCGGATGCGCCCGCCGAAGCAGCGGCGGATGCCATGCCGGCCGCGAAGGTGCGCAAGCCGGGCGTAGCGAAAAAGGCGGCCGTGCCCAAGGCGGCCGCCAAGAAGACGCCCAGTGTCATCGCGAAAAAAGCGGCCAAGAAGATCGCTGCGAAGAGGGCCACAGCCGCATCGGCAAGACCACACAAGTCGGCGAAAAGAACGGCTGACTAAGCTCGACCGGCCGGCAGGAGTCCACGCAGCCTGTCTACGCTGCGCGTTCCAGCCTGCGGCGCTTGACCCGCTGCAATGCATAGCCGGTCAGGGCCGTCAGCAGGATCAGCACATTGCTGACGATAAACACCGCGTTGCCAACCAGATAGCTGTAGAGGATAAACAACACCGAAGCACTGATCTGGCCGAGGAACAACCAGCGCGAGACGCCCTGCGCGGCGTCGGAGCGCCATTGTTTGTAGATCTGCCGGATCAAGGTGGCGATCAGGATGATGCTGGCGAGCCAGCCCACGACGTCGACGAATTGCATGCGTGCAGTTGATCAAGGAAGGCCTGCAACCTTGCAGCGCACACTGTCTGCATACCGTTCGAGCAGCTTCAAGCGTGGTGTCTACGGTGATGCCCATCATGTGGCGGATGGACACACGACGGCCCCGCACGGCCACGCCTGTACCTGCTGCGCCAGGGGCCGGTATCCTAGCCGGGTCATCCATTGGTCGGCACTGTCCTGCACATGATCAGCTATGCCGAAGCACTCGCGCTGGTCCACGCGCACGTCGCACCCCTTGCCAGCGAGTGGGTGGCAAGCGCCGATGCCGAAGGTCGCGTGCTTGCCGACGCCTTGTCGAGCCAGGCCGAGTTGCCGCCCTTCGACAACAGCGCAATGGATGGGTTTGCATTGGCGACCGCGGGGAGGGGGGCGTTGGCAGACCGCGAGTACGTGGTGAGCGGTACCGTTGCGGCAGGGCAGGACGCCGGTGCGGCTGCGATCGGTGCGGCCTGGGAAATCATGACCGGCGCCGGCGTGCCGCCGGGTGCCGATGCGGTAGTGCCGATCGAGCAAGTGCAGATCCTCGCGCACGACGGCGAGCGCCCCAGCCGCATCCGCCTGTGTCAGCCGGTGCGTGCGGGCCAGCACATCCGTCGTCGCGGCGAAGACGTGCGCTTGCACGATCGCGTGATCGACGCCGGCACCATGCTGCGCGGTGCGCATCTGATGCTGCTCGCCGGCCTGGGCTGCGCGCATGTGCAGGTGGTGCGGCGGCCGCGCGTGGCCTTGATCGCCACTGGACGCGAGTTGATCGGCGACCCTGCACAACCCCTGCAGCCGGGCCAGATCCGCGATGGCACCAGCAGTTATCTGCTGGCTCAGTTGCGTGCCGCCGGCGCCGATGTCGTGTGGCGTGGGCAGGTAGGCGACGACGATGCTGCGTTCGATGCGTCACTGGCACAGGCCCGCCATGCCGGTGCCGATCTCATCCTGAGCACCGGCGCCGTTTCGCGTGGTCGGTACGATTTCATCCCGGAGGCATTGGCACGCCACGCTGCCGAAGTGCTGTTTCATAAGGTCGCAGTGCGACCGGGCAAACCGGTGCTGCTTGCGCGCTTTAGCGATGGCGCGCTGTATATGGGTTTGCCCGGCAACCCGATGGCCAGCGCGGCCGGTCTGCGCTTTTTCGTCGAGCCGGCATTGCGCGGTTTGTTGGGCATGCCGGTTGAGCATGGCGTGCGCGTCGCATTAGAGGCACCGATGCAGGCCAGGCCGATCTGGCGGCAGCATCTGCGGGCACGCCTGCTGTGCAGTGCGGCCGGCGCGTTGTCGGTGCAGATCCTGCCGCAGCAGGAATCCTTTCGTGTGGCCCCGTTGCTGCAGGCCAACGTCTGGGCGGTACTGGAGCCACAGGACGAAGGCGCCGCAGCGAGCACGCATGCAGAGGTCTTCGGACTGGGCCACCTGCACCCGGCCGCGCCGGCCATCGAGCCATGAACACGCCGGTGGGTGCCGCCCATCCCGGGGCTGTCGCATGACGCTGCAGCAGCCGTGGACGGGCGTGGTGCTGGCCGGTGGACGTTCGTCGCGCATGGGGCAGGACAAGGCCTTGCTGCCCTGGCATGGACGTCCGTTGCTGGAACAGATGCAGGCGCTGCTGCGCCAGGCCGGTGCGCAGCACGTGGTGGTCAGCGGCAACCGGCCCGAATATGCCGGCATTGCCGACGTCCATCCCGATCTGGGCCCGCTCGGCGGGCTGGCAAGTGTGATCGCGAACGCGGCCGACGCGACCACGCTGTTGGTGGTGCCGGTGGATATGCCGCTGTTGTCGGCCGCGTTGCTGGGCAAGCTGCTTGCGCCGTCGCAACATTGCTGTGTGGCCTTCGAGGACCAGATGCTGCCGATGTGCCTGCGGCTGGATGCCAGCGTGCGCGAGGCGTTGACGGTGCTGATGGCGGGCGCTGCATCGTCACGCTCGCTGCGCGCCTTGCAGCATTCACTGCAGTGCCATCGCGTGACTGTCACTGCCAGCGAACGCGCTGAGTTCGTCAATTGCAATACGCCCGAGCAATGGAGCCGGCTGATCCATGAAAATCCAGATTGAAGGCCAACATCTGCGCTTTCGTATCGACGAGGACGAGCTGGCCAGCCTGCTGGCCGGGCGTAGCGTCGACAATCTCAGCCGATTGCCGAGCGGGCAGGGCGCGCGGTTGGTGAGACACAGCGTGAGCCTCACCGGCGGTCACGCCGCATGTAATTGCGCCACCGATCATTGGCAACTGGCGATCCCGCGCGACGCGCTGGAGGAACACGCACGCCAGCTACCGCGCCGTGACGGGCTTCAGTTCAGTTTCGATGCGGGCGCTGGGCATGCCGAGGCGATGACCTTGCAGGTCACCTTCGACGTGGATGTGCGCGACAGCACGCGCAAGCGTCTGTTGCGGGATTGATGGTTTGACGCGCCGGCAGCTGTTGGCTGGACCTGCACGTCATCACTTGCGCTAAAGTGCGGCCGAGCGGTTGAGGCCGCATTGTCGCGAGGACGCAACGCATGCAAGACGTTCGGCTCCGGCCGGCTTGTACCGCCACATGGCACGCGCTGCATTGTGGCGTTATTGGCTGCACGGCACGCTGGCACCGCGGCGAACGCGAACGCTCCGCGGAGCACTGCTGAGCATGCCGCGTGCGCGCGCGGCCGTCACCCGCAGCCAGCCCATCTCCGAGGTCGGCAACGCGCGTCCTGCGCCGGCCGATAACCGCCGCACCGCCAACATCGTTCCCAACACCGTGCGCTCGCTGCTGGGCCTGGTCGAAGATCGCGGACACGCGCCGGAGCGGCTGTGCAAGGGGTTGGGATTCACCGACCGCGACCTGCACGACCGCGACCTGCTGCTGTCCTACCAGCAGGTGCGTGCGCTGATCCTGCGCGCACGCCGTCTGCTGGACGAGCCGGCGATGGGCCTGGCGGCCGGCATGCGGCAACGGCCGGTGTCCTGGGGCCTGACCGGGCTGGCCATGCTCACCTGCGAAACCTTGGGCGAAGCGATCGCCTATGGCCTGGGGCATCAGCACGAAGCCGGGGCGATGATGCAGCACCTGTTCGCACAGCAAGGCCCCGAAGCCTGCATCGAACTGGTGCCGCATGTATTCGACCTGGAGATCGAGCCTTACCTCATCGAGGAAGCCTTTGCCGGTGCCCTCAATGTCAGTCGCTGCATGCTGGGGCCGGACATCCGACCGCGCGCGGTGGAACTGGCCTTCGCGCGATCGGCCCCGCTGGAGATCTACACGCGTTTTTTTCGCTGCCCGGTGCGGTTTGGCGCTGGTCGCAACCGGATGACGCTGGAGGCAAAGTGGCTGGCCGCGCGGTTGCCGGGCTACGACCGCACCACCTGCGGACTGTTGCGGCAACAATTGGAGACCCTGATTCAGCGGCCGTCGTCGCGCAACGAGTTGGTCGAATCGATCGCACTGCGGCTGCGCAGCGATGCCGAGCGTGCGCCGCGGCAACCGGAGCTGGCGCGCCAGGCCAATTGCAGCGAGCGCACGTTACGGCGTCGGCTCGGTGCGCAACAGGTCGGCTACCGGGCACTGCGCGATGCCGCCCGCTACGAACGTGCGCAGGATCTGCTGCGCAATTCGCAGATGACCGTGGCCGAGGTGGCGCAAGCGGTGGGATACGCCGATGCACGGGCGTTTCGGCGCGCCTTTCAACGGTGGTCCGGTCGTTCGCCCGGACAGGCGCGCGATCCGCGCTGAGGGTTCGACCAGACACGGTATTTGGCCGCACTGCGCGCCGGTTTGCCCTCCAACAGCGCTGCCGCCGCATGCGCTGCGTGTGCGGGCGCCAGCAGCGGCTCAGGTCCGCTGCGTAGTTGCTCGCGTTGCGGCGAGGGTGTGCGGGTCTTCGCGGTGAGCGGGCGGCACCACTTCCCATCCGTCCTGGCGCGGGCGAATCAGGCCGCGCTGCTGCAGCGACGCAAGATAGTTGCGATGCCCACGCTCGGCGCTGCGTGCGAACAGCGGCAGGGCGCGCGTCAGCAGGTTGGGCAGCAGCATGGCCAGCCGCACCGTCCACGATTCGCTGGGGCGCACGAAGCGCTCCAGGCACGGTGCGTCCAGGCACCGCAACACCTGCAATGCGACTTCGTCCGGTTGTTGCGGCCGATCCATGAACTGCAACTTGTTGCCGCCGTTGAGGGCCTCGCGCATCAGCATCGGGGTGTCGGTGGCCGACGGGTTGACGATGGAGACGCGAATACCCAGGCGTGCGCCGTCCAGTCCCAGGCAGAGCATGGCACCGCGCAGCCCGAACTTGCTGGCCGAGTAGACCGTCGATTCCGGCAACGGGAACATGCCGCCCAGCGAGACGATGTTCACCACGCGCCCGTCGCCACTGCGCTGCAGCAGCGGCAGCAACCGGTGCGTGAGCAACAACGGCGCCATCAGGTTCAACTCCAGTTCGCCGCGGATCGACGCCGGCGTGCGCTGCTCGAACGGCGTGGTGCCGACGATGCCGGCATTGTTGACCAACAGTTGCAACTGGCCCCAATCCGTGTCGAGCCGCTCGGCGAGACGGTCGCGCGCGGCCGGATCGGTCAGGTCGGCCACCTGCGCGCACGCCAACGGCCCCAGCGCCTGCACCGCACGTGCCAGTGCATCGGCATCGATATCCACCAGCAGGCAGCGCACGCCGCGCTGGATCAGGCGCGCGGCGGTCGCGCGTCCCAGCCCGCCGGCGCCGCCGGTGATCACCGCATTCCAGCCGCGCAGATCCTGCGGCTTAGCCATGGGCAACCTCGCTGTCGGCTAGCCGTGCGGTGGCGGTAGTGCGCATGCGTGGATCGCCACCGGCGTCGAGCTTGAGCGCGTCGTACATGTGTTCGCCCAGTTCGCCCCAGCCCAATCGCCTGCGCAGCTGATGCAGATAGCGTTTGAATGCATGCGCCTCGATGTAGACGGCGTGGCGCTGCGATGCCACGAAACGGATGCCGCCGGACAGGTCCGGTGTATCGTTTTCGATCAATGCATCGAAGCGGCGTGCGCTGGCAGGATCGCGGCGCTGCGCGGTCAGGTAGGACGCGATCATGTGGGCCTGGGTGTCGAACAGCTTGTACGCGCTGGAATTGGTTTCCAGGTAGCCGATCCCGAACAGATTGCGATGCGTGCGGTTGAACATCGACAGGTACATCTGCGGGCGTCCGCCGTTCCAGAGGAAATACTCGCTGGCATACGGGCAGCTCCAGCGGTAGCCGGTGGCGCACAGCAGCAGGTCGATCTGCTCGCGGCTGCCGTCCTTGAACACCACGTGCCTGCCGTCCAGTCGGTCGATATCGGGTTTGACGGCGATGTTGCCGTGCTGGAGATGGTGCAGCAGCTGGGCGTTGAGCAGCGGGTGACTTTCGAACAGGCGATGGTCCGGCTTGGGCAACCCCAGCCGGGCCAGGTCTCCGTTGACCAGCCGCAGCAGGGCCGAAAAGATCGGGCGTGCCAGCCACAGGGGCAGGTGCGGACCGGTTTCGGCGATCTGGTCGACCGGAATCCCCATCAGGTGCTTGGGGATGAAGTGATATCCGCGGCGCACGCTCAGAAAGGCGCGTTGCGCATGCATGGCCGCCTCGCAGGCGATGTCCGCGCCGGAGTTGCCGGCCCCCAGCACCAGCACGCGCTTGCCACGAAATTCGTCGCCATGCCGGAAACTCACCGAGTGGCGGATCTCGCCATCGAAGTGGCCCGGCAATTGCGGCATGCTGGGGTCCCAGTTGACGCCCGACGCGCAGATCACCGCGGCGTAGAGGCGCTGCGAGCCATCGGCCAACGTCACCTGCCAGCGCCCGTCCGCCTGTTTGTCGATGCGCAGGACGGCGGTGTCGAACTGGATCTTCTCGCGCAGACCGAACGTCTCGGCAAAGCTGCGCAGGTAGGCCAGGATCTGCCGATGCGACGGGTAGTCGGGGTACTGGCGCGGCATGGGATGGCCGATGAAGGCCGACAGATCGCGCGAGGAAATGAAATGGGTGGAGTCG
This sequence comes from Xanthomonas sp. NCPPB 1062, assembly GCF_041481705.2. Classification (NCBI taxonomy): domain Bacteria; kingdom Pseudomonadati; phylum Pseudomonadota; class Gammaproteobacteria; order Lysobacterales; family Lysobacteraceae; genus Xanthomonas; species Xanthomonas sp. NCPPB 1062. Next base: position 2,357,710 of record NZ_CM192987.1, read on the forward strand.
TAGATCGGCGAGCCGGGGTTGCTGACGTCCCAAATCCCGCCCAGGTCGCCGTGGCGTTCGAACTGGTCGTAGTCCAGCCCCTGCGCCTTGAGCGCGCGTGCCGCACTGAGCCCACCCGGGCCAGCACCGATGATGCAGACCGCATCGCTGCGGTCGAGCGGGAACGTCTGGGACGGCGAAGGCGTCTGCATGGTGTGGCGATGTCCGAACCGGGATGACGTGCTCGACTGTAGGCGGATGCGCGCGCCGTGCTGGGGACTTTTTCGGCCAGGCAGGGGGTGAAATCGGTCACGCTGGGTGCCGTTGCCTGGCTTGCTGCACGCCGTGACGCGGTGCCGATGGCATGCGCCGGCGGGTAGCAGTCGAGCGCCATTGCGCGGCCGCGGGCCGTCATTTCCCTGGGATGGTATCGGCGGGTGCTCCGGCGATCGGTGTGTCGAACGCACGGGTTGGCAGCAGGACACGGCGCGCCGAGCGTTGCTGGCGCGGTAGGCAGTCGCGTTCAAGCGCGTCGAATCCGGCAACGCGCTTGGAAAAATCTAGCGGAGCGGCAAGCCCGGAACCCGCACCGACAGGATGCCCTGCGCGTGCAGCGCGGCGTCCAGCTCCGCCGGGATGGCATCGCCGCTGCCCATGCGCAGGACCACGACCTGCAGCCCGGCGCCAACCAACTCCACTACGACGGCCTGCTGCGCGCCCGGCGTCTCCGGCCAGGCGCGCCGTTGCGCATCCCGGCGCGCCAGTTCCATCACCGCGGCGGGCACGTCCGACGCCAGCAGCAGCACGTCGGCCAGGTTCAGGGCACGCAAGGCATTGAGCGTGAGCAGGCCGGGATCGCCCGGGCCGGCACCGACCCATTGCACGCTGCCGCGCGCCGGAACGCTGTCCACCGCGTCCAACGCAGCGGCAAAGGCGGCTTCGGCGGCGACGGTATCGCCGGCCTGCAGCAATTGCGGCACCTTCCCGTCGATCACCTGGTCGAACCAGCGGCGCCGCCGGTTCATGTCCGGCAACTGCTGACGAATGCGCTCGCGGTGCCGGGCGAACAAGGCCGCCAGCGTACCCACCGACGCATGCAGTTCGCGCTCCAGTCGCTCGCGCAGTCGGCGCGCCAGCATCGGCGCCGCGCCCGCCGACGAAATCGCAATCACCAGCGGATCGCGGTCGACAATGGCCGGCACCTGGTAGGTGGAGAGCTCGGCATCGTCCACGACATTGACCAGACGCTGGCGTGCGCCGGCCGCTGCGGCCACACGTTGATTCAGATCCACATCATCGGTGGCGGCGACGACCAGCCACACAGTGTCGATCCAGGCAGGATCGAACTCGCCTGTCATTTGCTCAAAGCGCCCGGCCTGCAGCAGCTGGGCAAGTTCGGGCGAAAGCGCATGCGCATACAGCCGGATGTGCGCCTGCGCCTTCAGCAGCGCCAGCACCTTGCGTGTGGCGACTTCGCCGCCACCGATCACCAGCACAGCGCGCCCCTGCAGGTTGGCGAACAACGGGAACAACGGCATCGGACACTCCGAAAAGATGGCTCGCACGAGCGGCATGTTGCATGGCACCATCAGGCCACGTCCATGCCTCGCTGCTGTCAATGCGTGTTTTGCTGGTCAACGATACCGAAAAGCCGATCGGCGAACTGCGCCAGGCACTGACGCGCGCCGGCTACACGGTGCTCGATGACGTGGCCTCGGTCAGCGCGCTGCTGCATGCCGTGCAACGCCAGCAGCCGGATGTGGTGGTGATCGACGTGGATTCGCCTTCCCGCGATACCTTGGAGCAGCTGTCGATGTTGCATGCGCACGCGCCGCGGCCGGTAGTGATGTTCTCCGGCGATGGCGACGATGCGTTGATCCATGCAGCGGTCGGCGCGGGCGTGACGGCGTACGTGGTGGATGGCTTGGCGCCTGCGCGGTTGGCGCCGATCGTGCAGGTGGCGCTGGCCCGTTTTGCGCAGGAAAGCAGCATGCGCAAGCGCCTGGACGAGGTCCAGCAGGCGCTGCAGGACCGCAAGCAGATCGACCGTGCGAAGGGCTTGCTGATGGAAAAACGTGGCCTGAGCGAGGCCGATGCCTATGCCGCATTACGCCAGCAGGCGATGAAGCAGGGCGTCAAACTGGCCGAAGTGGCGCGCCGCATCGTGGCCATGGCCGAGTTGTTGGGATGAATCTATGAGTCAAGCCGAATATCCCGTCCTGCGCGTGGCCTATCTGCCATTGATCGACTGCGCGCCGCTGGTCGCTGCGCAACACCTGGGTCTGGACCATCGACATGGTCTGCAGCTGGAGCTGCAACGACAGGCATCCTGGGCCGGCGTGCGCGACCGTTTGCTGGCCGGTGAAGTGGAGGCAGCCCACACCCTGGCCAGTTTGGTGTATGCGATCGACCTGGGCATCGCCGGCCCGCAGTGCCCGATGGCATTGCTGATGACGCTCAATCACAACGGCCAGGCGATCACGCTGGCGCCTGCACTCGCGCAGGCGTTGGCGGCCGGCCGCACGCTGCCACAGGCATTGGCAGGATTGGGGCGGCGTGCGGTGTTCGCGCAGACCTTTCCCACCGGAACGCATGCGCTGTGGCTGTACTACTGGCTGGCTGCAGGCGGGGTGGACCCGATCGGGGATGTGGATGTGCTCAGCATTCCGCCACCGCAAATGCCCGAGGCGTTGGCCAGCGGATTGGTCGACGGCTATTGCTCCGGCGAGCCGTGGGCGGCGGTGGCCGAAGCGCAGGGCACGGGGCGGCGTGTGATCCGCAGCGGCGAGTTGTGGCCTGGCCATCCGGAGAAGGTGCTCGCCTGCCGCCGTGAATTTGCAGCACTGCAGCCGGAGTTGAGCGAGCGCTTGACCGCTTGCGTGCTGGAGGCCTGCCGTTGGCTGGACGCGGCGCCAGCCAATCGCGCGCACTGTGCGCAGTGGCTGGCCGAGCCGCAGCATATCGGGGTGCCGGCGACGCGCCTGGCGGTGTGTCTGGGGGCGCATCCCGAGGTTGAGTCGCATGTTGGTTGCGTCGCTGCCGCCGATGATGCGACTGCGCTGGCCTTTCACCGCGGCGGGGTGGTGAATATGCCGTGGCTGTCGGACGGCGAGTGGTTCCTGGGCCAGTTCCAGCGCTGGGGATGGCATGACGTTCAAGACGACGACATCGCCCGGCTCGGCGATATCCACCGACTCGACAACTATCGGCGTGCCGCCGCACGTGTGGGTGTCGTCGCGCCGGACAGCGATCATCGCAGCAATCGGTTGTTCGATACGCCGTAACGCGATGGAACAGGCGTGCTGGAGTCTGCGGTGATGGCTGCAGAGCGTAGAGGGATCGCAGGGAGAGCGGCTGGTCTGCAGTTTGGCTGCAGGGCCCTTGCCGGCCCACCAGCGCAGGACAGGCTGCAAGTACGTCCATGTAGGCTCTACACGGCATCCATGCCGCGTAAGCTCCCGCGACGGTGGGCCGGCAAGGGCCAGTGGAGATGGTCGGTGCGCCAGGTTTCAAACAGAGCAAACAGCAAGCCGCACGAGGCGGTTTCCTCGCTCTTCCACAAACCGCCGGCCAACTCCCAGGTGCGGTGTCCTCGCCGCTTGCGGCATGGATGCGGCCATCGAGCCTGCACGGACGTACTTGCAGCGTGTCTGCGAGCGGTGAGGGCGCCGCGCGCTCCATCGGCCAGGCGTTTGATCTCGGCAGTCGCGCCAATGCGTTCGACTGCACCCAGTCACGCCGTCTAGCTTCCCTGACGCGCAATGGCCGGCCTGGCGCCACGATCATGCGTGGAGGGACGGCGTGTCGCAGGAATATCGATCGATCGCGTCCGCCAGCAACGCACGTTGTTGGTGCATTGCTGCACGAAAGCCGGGAATGGTGAGCTGCGCCAGCGGCTACCCGTTACCTCGCGCGAGACCGGCAACCAGCCGCCAACCCTTAATTTATCAAGCGCTTGCAGCGCAGTGAGGCCGCGGTGAGAAAGTTGGCACGTTGATTGCGTAGGACGCACGTGCAGGTACAACGGCGTGCCTGCAACAACATGCAGACGATGCCAGCGGCTCAACGGCGAGCCGCATGCATCCAGGACAACGGCGTCCTTCCGGTTTACCGGAGGGCGCCGTTTTTTTTTGGCCATCGCACTCGAAGAGGTCTCTATGCAGCGCTCGTTCTGGCGATCAGGGCATACGCCCACGTTGTTCGCATCTTTCCTGTATTTCGACCTGAGCTTCATGGTGTGGTATCTGCTCGGTCCGCTGCAGGTGCCGATCGCGCAATCGCTGGGGCTGGATACGCAGCAGCGTGCCTTGATGGTGGCAGTGCCGATCCTGTGCGGCGCCGTGTTGCGCCTGGTACTGGGCATGTTCGCCGACCGGATCGGCGCCAAGCGTGCCGGCATGGTCGCGCAGCTGGCGGTGATCGCAGCACTGTTCGGTGCATGGCAACTGGGCGTGCACAGCATGGGGCAGGTGCTGTTGCTGGGCGTGCTATTGGGGATTGCCGGTGCATCTTTCGCGGTGGCATTGCCGCTGGCTTCGCGCTGGTATCCGCCCGAGCATCAGGGCACCGCGATGGGGATTGCCGGAGCCGGCAATTCCGGCACGGTGCTGGCGGCGTTGTTCGCCCCGATGCTGGCGGCCGCTTTCGGCTATCAGAACGTGTTCGGCCTGGCGTGCATTCCGTTGGTGCTGACGCTGGTCGTGTTCGCAACCATCGCCAAGGAAGCACCCACGCCGGTCGCGCGCAAGCAGTGGTCCGACTATGGCCGCGTGCTGGTGGGCAACCGCGATGCATGGCGCTTCATGTGTTTCTACGCGATCACCTTCGGTGGCTTCTCCGGCTTTGCCAGCGCACTGCCTGGTTACTTCCACGACCAGTTCGATTTCGATGCGCGTACCGCGGGGTGGGCCACCGCAGCGTGCGTACTGGCCGGCTCGGTGATGCGCCCGCTCGGCGGCGTGATTGCCGACCGCCTCGGCGGCACGCGCGCCCTGTTGGCGGTGTATCTGCTGGTCGCCGGGCTGGTGGCAATCGCCGGATTTGGTGCCGGCGGCGCCACGATCACGCTGGCGCTGTTCGTGCTGACCTTGTTGTGCCTGGGCGCCGGCAATGGCGCGGTGTTTCAACTGGTGCCGCAGCGCTTCGGCCAGGACATCGGCGTGATGACCGGCCTGATCGGCATGGCAGGCGGCATCGGTGGATTTGCGCTTGCCGCAGGGCTGGGCGTGCTCAAGCAGCACACCGGCAGCTACGCGATCGGCATGTGGTTGTTCGCTGCCTTCGCGCTCGGCGGCTGGGCGTTGCTGGCCGGCGTGAAGGCGCAGTGGCGCAGCGAATGGTCAACCGCAGGCGCGGCGCGCGTCTGATATGTCGACAGGAGCCCAGGCAATGAAGCAACCCAGACTCGTCGTCATCGGCAATGGCATGGCCGGTATCCGCACCGTGGAAGAACTGCTCAAGCTGATGCCGGGCATGTACCACATCACCGTATTCGGCGCCGAGCCGCATCCCAACTACAACCGCATCCTGCTCTCGCCGGTGCTGGCCGGCGAGCAGGAATTCGACGACATCGTGCTCAATCCGTTGCAGTGGTATCAGGACAACGGCATCCACCTGCATTTGAACAAGGAAGTCACGCGCATCGACCGCGTGCGCCGCCGCGTGATTGCGGCCGATGGTACGCAAGCCGAGTACGACCGGCTGCTGATCGCCACCGGCTCGGTGCCGTTCGTGCTGCCGATTCCCGGTAACGACCTGAAAGGGGTGATTGGGTATCGCGATATCCAGGACACGCGCACCATGATCGATACCGCGCGTACCAAGCAGCACGCGGTGGTGATCGGTGGTGGGCTGCTCGGACTGGAAGCGGCCAATGGGCTCAAGCTGCGCGGCATGGAGGTGACGGTGGTGCATCTGGCCGGCTGGTTGCTGGAGCGCCAGCTCGACCCGGTGGCCGGCAACCTGCTGCAACAGGCCCTGCGCGCGCGTGGCCTGCACTTCAAGCTGAGCACCTCCACCAGTGCGCTGCTGGGCAATGCGCAGGGCGAGGTGATCGGGGTGAAGTTCGCCGACGGCAGCGAGATTCCCGCCGATCTGGTGGTCATGGCGGCCGGCATTCGCCCGAACACGCGTCTTGCCGAAGAAGCAGGGATTCATTGCTCGCGCGGCATCGTGGTCAACGACAGCCTGCAAAGCTTCGACCCACGCGTGTACGCGGTAGGCGAGTGCGCAAACCATCGCGGCATTGCCTACGGCCTGGTCGCGCCGCTGTTCGAGCAAGCCAAGGTCTGCGCAAACCACCTGGCGCAGTTCGGTATCGGCATTTATCGCGGTTCGGTGGCATCGACCAAGCTCAAGGTCACCGGCATCGACCTGTTTTCTGCCGGTGATTTCATGGGCGGCGACGGCTGCGAAGAAATCGTGCTCTCCGACCCGGCCGGTGGCGTCTACAAGAAGCTGGTCATCCGCGACGATGTCCTGGTGGGCGCGTGCCTGTACGGCGATACCAGCGACGGCGGGTGGTACTTCAAGTTGCTCAAGGACGGCACGCCGATCCAGGCGCAGCGCGATCAACTGATCTTCGGCGAAAGCGCGCTGGGCGATGCCGGCACCGGTGGCCAGGACCGCGCCAGTGCGATGGCCGACAGCGATGAAGTGTGCGGCTGCAATGGCGTCTGCAAGGGCACGATCGTCAAGGCGATCAGCGAGCAAGGCCTGTTCACCGTGGACGAGGTGAAAAAGCACACCAAGGCGGCCAGTTCGTGCGGCTCGTGCACCGGCCTGGTCGAGCAGATCCTGATGAATTGCCTGGGCTCCAACTTTCAGGAAACCCCGAAAACCAAGGCGGTATGCAGCTGTACCGACCTCAGCCACGGCGAGGTGCGCCGCGCCATCCGCGAGCACAAACTGCTCACGCATGCACAGGCCTATGCCTTCATGGAATGGCGCACACCCAACGGTTGCGCCACCTGCCGGCCGGCAATCAACTACTACATGCTGTCGACCTGGCCACATGAGGCCATCGACGATCCGCAGTCGCGTTTCATCAACGAGCGTGCGCACGCCAATATCCAGAAAGACGGCACGTTTTCGGTGATTCCGCAGATGAAGGGCGGGGTGACCAATGCCAGCGAGCTGCGCCGGATTGCCGATGTCGCCGACAAGTATGCGGTGCCCATGGTCAAGGTGACCGGCGGCCAACGCATCGATCTGCTTGGGGTCAAGAAGGAAGACCTGGTCGACGTGTGGCGCGATCTGGGCATGCCCTCCGGCCATGCGTACGGCAAGTCCATCCGCACGGTGAAAACCTGCGTGGGCAGCGAATTCTGCCGCTTCGGTACCCAAAACAGCACGCAGATGGGGATCGATCTGGAAACCATGCTCGCCAACATGTGGAGCCCGCACAAGGTGAAGCTGGCGGTGTCCGGATGCCCGCGCAATTGCGCCGAATCCGGCATCAAGGACGTGGGCATCATCGCGGTGGATTCCGGCTGGGAGATCCATATCGGCGGCAATGGCGGCATCAAGACCGAGGTGGCACGCTTCCTGGTCAAGGTGGCCACCGCCGACGAAGTGCGCGAATACACCGGCGCGTTCCTGCAGCTCTACCGCGAGCAGGCGTATTACCTGGATCGCACGGTGCACTACATCGCGCGGGTAGGGCTGGATTACATCCGTGCGCAAGTGGTGGACGACGCCGCCAACCGGCGTGCGCTGTACGAGCGCCTGCTGTATTCGCTGGAGGGTCTGGTCGACCCGTGGAAGGCGCGTATCGCCGGCGAGCGCCGACAGGAATACCAACCGCTGCGCGTTGCGGCGCCGGCCGCCACGGTGGAGCAATGAGCATGCATAAGCCGCCTGCCTGGATCCGCATCTGCGCTTTGCAGGAATTGCCCGCATTGGGCGCACGCGTGCTGGAGATCGAGGGCATCGAACCGATCGCGTTGTTCCGCACTGCCAGCGACCAGGTATTCGCGCTACGCGACCGGTGCCCGCACAAGGGTGGACCGCTGTCGCAAGGGATTGTTGCCGGCGACACCGTGACCTGCCCGTTGCATGGTTGGGCCATCGCGCTGCAGAGCGGGCAGGCATGTGCACCGGATGTGGGTTGCGCGCCGCGCTATCCGGTGAAGGTGGAAGCCGATGCGGTATGGATCGTGTTGCAGCCGGTGACCGCGCCGGATGCCGTCGCCGAGCCCGCCGTATGAGCGAAGGCCTGCAGCATCTGTCAAGCGACGAAGTCGCGCAGCCGCAGGCCGCGTTACCGATGCACCGCATCACGCGTTCGACCTGCTGCTATTGCGGGGTGGGCTGCGGTGTGCTGATCCACAGCGAGCATGACGCCGATGGCGAACGCATCGTCGGCATCGAAGGCGACCCGCTGCACCCGGCCAATTTCGGGCGCCTGTGCAGCAAGGGGCTGGCACTGCCGCAGACGGTGGCCAGCACGCAGGGGCGTGTGCTCCAACCGCAGCTACGCCGTCATCGCCAGGCGCCGCGTACCGCAGTGGGTTGGGAGCACGCACTCGACCACGTGGCCCACAAGCTGGCCGCCATCATCCAGGAGCATGGCCCGGACGCGGTGGGGTTCTATCTCTCCGGGCAGCTGTTGACCGAAGACTATTACGTCTTCAACAAGCTGGCCAAAGGCCTGCTCGGTACCAACAACATCGACACCAATTCGCGGCTGTGCATGTCCAGCGCGGTGACCGGCTACAAGCTTGCGCTGGGTGCCGATGGCCCGCCCACCTGTTACGACGATCTGGAGCTGGCGCACACCGTGCTGTTTGCCGGCAGCAACATGGCCTATGCGCATCCGGTGCTGTTTCGCCGGCTGGAAGAGGCACGCGCGCGCAACCCCGACATTCGCTGGATCGTGATCGATCCGCGGCGTACCGACACGGCGGCCATGGCCGATCTGCACCTGGCGATCGAGCCCGGCACCGACGTCGCCTTGTTCAACGGCATGCTGCATCACCTGATCTGGGAGGACCTGGTAGACGCGCGTTTCGTCGCGGCACACACCGAGGAGTTCGATGCCCTCAAGCGGATGCTGCGCGAGTACACGCCGCGCATGAGCGCCGAGATCTGCGGCATTGCGCACGAGGATCTGGTGCAGGCGGCCGAGTGGTTCGGGCGCAGCCCTGCAGCGTTGTCGCTGTACTGCATGGGCTTGAACCAATCCGTGCACGGCACCGACAAGAACCTGGCCCTGATCAACCTGCATCTGGCCACCGGGCAGATCGGCAAGCCGGGCGCGGGGCCGTTTTCGCTGACCGGTCAACCCAATGCGATGGGCGGACGCGAGGTCGGCGGCATGGCGACCATGCTGGCGGCGCATCGCGAGATTGCAAATGCCGACGACCGCGCCGAACTGGAACGGCTGTGGGGCGTACCAGCCGGGCGAATCTCGCCAACGGCAGGCGCACCGGCCGTGCAATTGTTCGAGCGGCTGCGCGCGGGCACGCTCAAGGCGGTGTGGATCGTGTGCACCAACCCCGTGCATTCGATGCCGGAGGTTGCCGGCATTCGCGCCGCGCTGGAAAACGCCGAATTGGTGATCGTGCAGGAGGCCTTTTCCGGTACCGACACCGTGCCGTATGCCGACGTGTTGCTGCCGGCCGCCAGCTGGGGCGAGAAGGACGGCACGGTGACCAACTCCGAACGCCGAATCACTCGCGTGCGCAAGGCGGTGGAAGCACCCGGGCAGGCACGTGCGGATTGGTGGATTGCCAACGAGGTGGCGCGCCGGCTGGAAGCGCGCCTGGCACCAGTGCGCGGGCAGGGCCTGTTCGCATTCAAGCACCCTGCGCAGATTTTCGACGAGCATCGCGCGCTCACGATTGGCCGCGACCTGGATATCGGCGGCCTGGATTACGCGCTGCTGGATCATGGCCCGCAGCAATGGCCGTTTCCGGCAGGCAGCACGCAAGGGCAGGCCCGGCGTTACACCGACGGCGTATTCGCGCACGCCAACGGGCGTGCACGCTTCCACGCCACGCCGTATCGCAAGGTGGCCGAAGCCACTTCGGCACGGTTCCCGATGCGGCTGCTCACCGGACGCCTGCGCGACCAGTGGCATGGCATGTCGCGCACCGGGCGGGTCGCGGCGGCATTCGCGCATAGTCCCGAGCCGGCGCTGCGCATGCATCCAGGCGATGCACAGCGGCGTGGGCTGGTGGCCGGCGAACTGGTGCAGATCGCAAGCAAACGCGGTGCGCTGGTGCTGCCGCTGGAACTATCGGACGAACTGCGCTCGGGCACGGTGTTTGCCCCCATGCACTGGAGCGGGCAGAGCCTGTCCAGCGGCGGCATCAACGAAGTCAGCACGCCGGCAGTGGATGCGCGTTCGCAACAGCCCGAACTCAAACACACGGCCGTGCGGGTGGAAAAGACCGCGTTCGGCTGGCATCTGCTGGCGGCGCGGCGTGGGGATGCACTCGCCTTGCAGCAGGCGTTGCAACCGCTGTTGCGCGACTGCGACTATGCCTCTCTGCGCCTGCATGCCGAGCCCTCGAGCGGCACCAAACGCCGTGCAGCCGGGGATTGGGTCGTGTTGCATGCCGCCTGCGAACGCGCACCCGATGCCAGCTGGATGGATCGCCTGGTCGTCGCCTTGCAGCTGCCGGCCGGCGCGGATGTGCTGGAGTACCGCGACCTGCGCCGCGGGCTGATGCGCCGCGTTGGCTGGCGCATGCAAGACGGGTATCACCATATCGACGGCGTGCTGCTCACTGCCGCGCAACCCGGCGACGCCGATCGCTCGTTGCTTGCCACCGCACTGGCCGGTGAACCGTGGCGGGGTGCGCGGCTGTCGGTCTTCGCCCATACCCACAGCGCACCGAGCGACCCGATTGTGTGCACCTGCATGCATGTCTCGGCCGCCGCGATTCACGCGGCCATCGACGACGGCGCCGATGTTGCGCAGCTCAAGCAACGCCTGGGCTGCGGCACCGTGTGCGGCTCCTGCGTGCCGCAACTCACTCGGCTGTGCCGGCAAACGCGGCTTGCGTGAGTGCACCTGTCCTCTGAATGCACCGTCCCTCCACACCCAACGAGAACTCCCATGTCAGTCACACCTTCCTGCGCACGTGATGTGGTGTTGTTGTCCGCCGGCCCGGGCGACCTGGAATTGCTCACCATCAAGGCGGTGAAGGCCCTGGCGTCGGCGCAGGTGCTGCTGCTCGACGATCTGGCCAACCCGGAGATCGTCGAACTTGCACCGCAGGCGCGCGTGATCCGGGTGGGCAAACGGGGCGGATGCCGTTCGACACCGCAGGAGTTCATCTGCCGGCTGATGCGTCGCTACGCGTTGCAGGGCCTGCGCGTGGTGCGCGTGAAGGGGGGCGATGCGCTGCTGTTCGGCCGCGCTGGCGAAGAGATCGCCTTTCTGCGGCGTGCCGGCGTCGGCGTGCAGGTGATCAACGGCGTGAGTGCGGCCTTCGCTGCGGCGGCCGCACTGGAGGTCTCGCTGACCCATCGCAGCCATTGCCATGGCATCACCTTCGTCACGGCGCACACGCACGACCACGGCGAGCCGAATTGGGGTGCGCTGGCGGCTAGCGGCACGACGCTGGGTATCTACATGGGCCTGCGCCGCGCGGATGCGCTGGCCGCTGCATTGCTGGCGCATTTGCCGGCCAGCACGCCCGCCGCCATCGTGCAGGCCGCCACACGGCCGGAGCAGCAACGTCGCCTCACCACCTTGGGCGAGCTGGGGATGACAGCCGCCGCGCTGCCACCGGGCCTGCCGACCTTGTTGCTGGTGGGCGGTGCTCTGTCCGAAGCTGCGGCAGCGTGCGACGACCGCGATGGGCCGATGGTGGTGCAGGCCGTGGGGTGAGGGCGGCGCACCGCCGCTGACGCGGCTGCGGGGCAGGGCGATTCGGGCTCACGGTTGCCGCCCGACATGGTACGTGCGCGTCCGGAGACTGCTTGTCCAGCCTCTGGGGCAGCCGCATCCGGGCGTGGACGGCACGGCTAATGGTTCCGGCCCGGCGTCAACATCGGCCAGTGGTACCCACTTGCACACAACCGCTAAGTCTTTCGCAAGGCGGGTAGCAACGCCTGAGGCGTTGATGGCGCATCAGTGTGCGCCCAGATCCACGCGCAGTCTGTGTGCGGGCCCTGCCTGTTTCAACCTGTGGCTGCGCCGCTGTCTGGCAGTCCAGTGGGGAATTGGCCGGGCGATCTGCGGCATCGGCAGCACACGCCTTGCGAGGCGCTGCGCACGCCTGCACCGAGGCAACTGGCGCACGCAGACGATAGTGAGCTGTGCGCTGACGGCTGTTCCCGCACCGTGCGTCGCAGCCGGACTACGCGAAATTGCAACACACCTGCATCAGGGGCGGGCGCTTGGTCCAGGCATAGCGGCTGATCCCTGCGACGCCAGCGCAACCCGTCCAGCGGCTGCAGACGGACTGCGCCCCGTGATAGCGCTATCCACCTAAGAGGTAGGCCGAATCGTCCGGCGATGCGAAGGTGTGCAAGATTTGCGCAGCGAGCGCAGCCGTTTTTTCCTGCATCCATCCGCAATGCACCGCGGAGCCTGCCTTTCCGGGTTGGCACGAATGTTGCGGTTAGCCAAATACCCAGGCGTAACCGAAGCATCGAGAGGAGGCACAGTGGAAGACGGACAAAACACGACCCGTAGCCGGCGCGGCTTTGCCGCATTGGATCCGGAGAAGCGCCGCCTGCTGGCGAGTAGCGGCGGCAAAGCCGCGCATGCCAGCGGCAATGCACACGAATTTACCAGCGACGAAGCGCGCGAAGCTGGCCGCAAGGGTGGCCAGGCCGTGAGCCGCGATCGCGATCACATGTCGCGGATCGGCAGCAAGGGCGGGCGTTCCAAGCAGGCCAAGCCGCAGGAAGAATCCGCTTAATCCAGCCATCGGCGCGCCATGGCGCGCCGGTTTGGGAGCGAATCTTGCGGAAGGCTGGACACAGGCGCTACGCCAATGCGGCTAGCGCCTGTGCTGTTTTCGGTTTGAAGCAAGCCGATTGCTGCACGCGGTAATGCGCAATCGATTGCAGATTTTTGCACGCCGTCATCGTGCGTGATGGCCTGTGCACCTGGAAAGATTCATGAGCGCCTGCTGTGCAACGCATCAAGCGCAAGCGAGAAATTTTTGCAGTCGTGCATTGATGTCCGACATCGATTGCATGGAAAAATTTCACTCCAGCCACGATGCCGTTTCCAACATCGGCAGGATTTGCAGCCCACCCGGTTTGGGGCTCACTTGCGCCACGGCGGCATGAAGCGTCCCCACCATCGCTCGCAGGGCCCCGGGGCCTTAGATGGTCAGCGCGGTCAGTGACCCACGCATTGCATGCAGATCCCTCAGCGATCGCCGCGCAGATCCTCGGTTCCGTGCGACGACATACAGACAGGCTGTGGAAGGCGGAGCCGCCAGTGCCTCCGCGTCATGTCAATGCCACGTAGACGTCGCACGCAGCGTTCACTTGGAACAGTCACATCTTTCATCCGCGCCGCTGCAGGCTGGACATATCGCAAACACACAGGAGAACCCCATGGCCGAACCCCAAGAAAACCTGATGGACTGGCTGCGCGATGCGCATGCGATGGAGCAGCAGGCCGAGCAGATGCTCAAGGCCCAGGCCGCACGCATCGAGCACTACCCCCAGCTCAAAGCCCGCATCGAGCAGCATCTGGAAGAGACGCTGGGGCAACAGCGCCTGGTCGAATCGTGTATCGAGCGCCTGGGCGGTTCGCCGTCGATCATCAAGGACGCCATGGGCAAGATGGCCGCGTTCGGGCAGGCAATGGGCGGCATGACCACCTCCGACGAAATCGTCAAGGGTGCCATGGCCAGCTATGTGTTCGAGAACCTGGAGATCGCGACCTACACCGCCTTGCTGGGTGCCGCCAAGACGGTGGGCGATACCGAAACGCAGCGCGTGTGCGAGCAGATCCTGCCCCAGGAACAGGCCATGGCCGATTGGCTGTTGGCGCATCTGCCGGAGTTGACCGAAGAGTTCCTGGTCCGCGACGCCACCCCAGGGGTCACGGCGAAGAAGTAAACATCAGCGACGCAGGTTTCATCGGCCCCGCAGCGCGGGGCCTTTTTGCTTCTGTGCGCAGAGCGCTTACCCTTGGCGGCTCCTTCGCACCGGTGTCTGCAATGACGACAAACCCAACGTATCCGATCGGCACGCCCGGGCAACCGTGGGGTGAGCCGGAACGCGCCCTATGGCGCGCACGCCAGCTGCAGCAACGCAGCTATGCGGAGGATGTCGTGCAGCAGGTCGCCGCACTGGCCGAACAGTACGAGCGCGTGCAGTACGGCACCATTACCCATGCGCAAGGGGAGTATCCGTTGCTGGCACTGCGCAGCGCGCAGTGGGACGACAGCCTGCCGTGCGTGTTGGTCACCGGCGGCGTGCACGGCTACGAAACCAGCGGCGTGCAAGGTGCGCTGCAATTCCTGCAACAGCGTGCTGCCGACTACGCAGGCAAATGCAATCTACTGGTGGCGCCGTGCATCAATCCCTGGGGCTATGAACGCATCCAGCGTTGGAATGCCGATGCAGTCGATCCGAATCGCGCGTTTCGCCACGACAGCCCGGCCGAAGAGTCGGCTGCGCTGATGCGGCTGGTGGCCGCGACCTCCGGGCGAATGCTGGTGCATATCGACCTGCACGAAACCACCGATAGCGACGAGAGCGAGTTTCGCCCGGCGTTGGCGGCGCGCGACGGCGCGGTGTTTGTGCCGGGGAGCATTCCGGACGGGTTTTACCTGGTCGGCGACAGTGAAGATCCGCAGCCCGCCTTCCAGCAAGCGGTGATCGCAGCGGTGGCCGAGGTAACGCATATCGCGCCTGCCGATGCGGATGGGCAGCTCATCGGTGCACCGGTGGTGGGGCATGGGGTCATCAATTATCCGGTGCGGCGACTGGGCTTGTGCGCCGGCGTCACCGATGCGCGGTATCGCACGACCACCGAGGTCTATCCGGATAGCCCACGCGCCACACCCGACCAATGCAATGCTGCGCAGGTGGCGGCAATCTGCGCGGCAATCGATTACGCACTGGCGCAGCACTGAGGGCATGGCACCTGGAGCAGCTAACAAAACGACTGCACAGCCGCCAGGCCCACCTGACGACTGTTCGCTACGTTTGTTGGCCGCTCTTCGGCGCCACGCGGCAGGGTTGGCCGGCAAATCGCTTTACGTCGCGCGCCCGCAATTGCCCGCGCGGATTCGGGCCTGGGTTTTGCGGCGACTTCGCATGTATGCGGCCCATCTGCACGGCTGCGCATCGTCGAAGCACGAACCGGCGCCTTGCCTGCATGGCGAACAGAGGAGGGGCCGCACCCATGCGGCCTTGCGCGTACAGCACGTAAACTACGCGTTCATAAGTCGCAGGAGCGCAGATCCATGCAACACGATGCATTCAATGGCGCACGCAGGCGGGTGTTGGCTGGCATGGTCGGGATGACGCTCAGTGGTGGCGCGTTTGCACAACAGAACAATCCGAGGAAAACCATGGCGCAGGACAGCAGCTGGCACGCCGGAACCTGGCTCAACCGGCCGAAGACACTCGATATCAACGGCGACACGTTGGATGTGGTGACCGACCAGGCGACCGACTTCTGGCGCAAGACGCATTACGGATTCACCCGCGACAGCGGGCACTTTCTGGGCATCAAGGCGGGCGCAGGCTTCACCGCGCAGTTGCGTGTGCGCGCGCAATACGAAGCCTTGTACGACCAGGCCGGCATCATGGTGCGGGTGGACGAGCAGCACTGGGTCAAGGCCGGGATCGAACTCAGCGACGGGCGCGCCATGCTCAGCAGCGTGTTGACCAACCCGGTTTCAGATTGGGCAACTGGGCCGTACGAAGCCGACCCCAAGGATTTCTGGATCCGTGCCACGGTTGCCGATGGTGTGCTGCGCCTGCAGGTCTCTGCGGATGGCCGTCACTGGCCGCTGGTGCGGCTGTGTCCGTTTCCGCCGGCAAGCGCCTATCTGGTCGGACCGATGTGCTGCACGCCCGAGCGCTCAGGTCTGAAGGTGCGGTTCTCCGATTGGGCACTGAGTGCGCCGCTGGGCAAGGACCTGCACGATCTCAGTTGAGCGCTAGGAGCATTGCTGCATTGCAGGCAGCAGGTTGGACGTGCATCGCATCGCAAGGCATCGTGCATGCATCCGCACGGCGCGGCGTGGTGCGATTGCCTGTCCGGCGCATCCGCGCACCGCCGCGGCTCTACGGCAGACGCTGCAGCGCCCCGGTTTGTTTGACGTAGTCGGCCACCAGATGCGCCTCCATGGGTTTGGCGAGCAGATACCCCTGTGCCTCATCGCATCCCCAGCTCCGCAGCAACGCAATCTCATCGGCGTGCTCGATGCCCTCGGCCACGGTGCGATAACCCAACGCGTTGGCCAGGCGCACCACCGCCTCGGCGCGCATCTGCATGCCGGTTTTGGTGGCGATGCCAGTCACCAGCGACCGGTCCAGCTTGAGCACATTGACCGGCAACTCGGTGAGATAGCCGAAGTTGCTATAGCCGGTGCCGAAATCGTCGATGGCCACGCTCACGCCTGCATCGCGCAGCGCGCGCAGCCGCGGCACCGCTTCGACATTGCTGCGCAGCCAGCGGCCTTCGGTGATTTCCAGCTCGATGCATGTGGTGGGAATCGCCAGGTCCTTGCAGCGGTTGATCACATCCGCTGCCAGGTTGATGTTGCCGAAATCGCGCGACGACAGGTTGATGGAGATGGAAAAATCCAAGCCCTGAGTACGCCATTCCGCCAGCTGTACCAAGGCGCTTTCGATCACCCAATTGGTGACCGTGCACATCAGTGCGGTTTTTTCGAAGAGCGGGATGAACTCGTCGGGACCGATCGGGCCGAGGCTGGCGTGATGCCAGCGCAGCAACGCCTCGAAGCCGGTCACCGATAAGTCTTCAAGGTTGATGCGTGGCTGGAACACCAGCCGGAAATCGCCGGCTTTCAGGGCCTGTTCGGCATCCAGCGCCAGGCGGTACGAGCGTTGAATCGCATCGTCGTGCGAAGCGCTGTACCAGCACACGATGGCATGGTTGTTGATGGCATCGCCCAGCGCCACCAGGCCCTTGCGCATCACATCGTTGGTGTCCGGCTGCTGCGGGGCGAAGCGCACCACACCGGCATGAAAGGTCAGCGACATCGGTACGCCGGCGGCATCCACCGGCTTGTGCAGCATGTCGCGCAGATCCAGCAGCAGGTCTTCCATCTCGTCCGGCGCGGAGTTGAGCAGAAAGAACGCAAAGCGCATCGAGGCCACGTGGTAGACGGTGGCCTTGCCGCGCAAGGCGCGGGTCAACACGTAGCTGGCGTGGCGAACCAGCTCTTCCAGCGGCTGCATGCCCAGCGCCTGGCGCGCCTCGTTGGCGGCCTGAGTGTCGTAGACCTCAATGAACGCTGCAATGGTAGGCACGCTATGGCTGCCGAAGGCGAGGGCGTCCAGATCCGATTGCAGCTGACGCGTATTGAGCAAGCCGCTGTGCGGCTCGCGTCGGCCCGCACCGAACTGCAGTTCCAGCTGTGCGGCAGCCACGTTGGCGAACATCAGCAGTTGCTGATGCTCCTGGCTTGCCAGCCGGCGCTCGCGCGTGTCGATCACGCACAGGGTTCCGGAAATTCCTGTCTGCGGCGCACCCACGGGCACGCAGGCGATGAAGCGCGCGGGCAAGCCGGGGAACGCGGCATCGCCGAGTTGAATTTGCGCAAGCGTTGCATGCTCGATCAACTCGGTCACGCCATTTGGCGCTGGCGGAACCTGCTGGCACAGCTCCATGGCCTGTTTGACATGACTGCTGCTGATGCCACGCGCTGCCAGCACACGCAGGCGCCCGCCCTCCGTGATGGTCAGCGCAGCAGCCGGCGCCACCAGGGCATGGCAGAGCAATCGTGCGATTTGCTCCAGGGGCTCCATGCCGCCCAAGTCGATCGGCACGCCTGACCAGTCGAAGTGGCGATCCTGCGGTTTGTCGTCCGGGGCAAGCGTCATGGCATCGGGTTCCGTGTCGAAGATCACACACTGCACCGCTACTAGAAACAAACCGAGGTCATCGATAGGTGACGGAAACTCCACGAACTACGTGTCGAGCCAATCACTTTCGATTTTTTCTGCAAACGTCGAGCAGCCTGGCAGTCCCGACAATAAACCATGCTGTTGCGCTCGCGATATACAAATACCGCACTCCACTGTCCGCTGTCGACTACAAAATGGTCTTAATCTCTAAAGCAAACTCCGAAACTGATTAGCACCCTGCTGGAGGGTGTGTCGGGCTTTGCAACGCAGCAAGTTTCGTTGAACGCGATTGTTATAAGTCACAGTTGCCGGCCCAGCTCAATTGCGCATCAGTCTGCTTTATCAAGCTCGGGCTCATCCGTTCAAATCACTTCAAAAAATCCAAAATGCCGCTTTGCAAGTGATGAATCCGGCATAGATGGTGTGGGTCAGTACAGATGAGGCTGCAAAACCTGCATTTAGCGGGCACGAGCAAACCAGTCCACAGATCTGGCCTGTGTCATGGATGAGGTGAGAGTTAGTGATATTCAGCACAGTTTCAATCGTATTGAATCGCCTATTAATTTAATGGCGCGGCGAATGGAGAGTGGTATTAACTCAACTTCTCCCTGCAAGCGATGTTCGCGGCTACTCGCCATTATTCGTCGAGGCGGCCTGGCTGCTTTAAACCAGCTCTACCGTTATTCCAATCCCGTCTTTGGAGGCGCGCGCATGGGTGCGCGCTGGTCTCTGCCCGGCAATCAGGGGGAATTCAAATGAATCGTGCATTTGCGCTGGTCTGGAACGCAGCCATTGGCAATTGGGTGGTGACGCATGAATTAGTGCGTCGGCGTCGCAAGCCTGGCTCAACCCGTCGTCAATTGCCGGCCCTGGTGGTCCTTGCGGTGGGGGCCGCCGCACCGATGCTGGCCTGGGGCGCATGCACGCCGGCCATCCCCGCGGCGGGCGCAACCGTCACCTGCTCGGGTACGCCGGTCACCAGCAACAGTTTTTCCAGTAGCGCCAACAACCTGACCGTGAATGTCGCCTCCGGCAGCCAGATGACCGCAGGCCTGTTGGGCGGCACCGCCATCGCCCTGAGCGGTACCAATTCCACACTCAACAACGCCGGCACCATCGACCCTTCCGTGCTTGGGCTGCTCTCGGTACTGAGCAGCGGCGTGACCATGGGCAATGCCAGCTCCACTGCAGTCACCGTCAACAATCTTGCCAGCGGAACGCTCTACGGCACCGGCGGCTTGCTGGGCGCCAATCTGCTCAATCTCGACGGCATGGCGCTGGGGCTGACGTCGGCCAGCAACGGAACGGTGCAGATCAACAACGCTGGCGTGATCGATAGTCGCCCGTTGCTGGGATTGTCAATTCTGGGGTCGGACACCCCGGTGATCGCGGTGACCGGTGGAGGCACCGTCAACGCGGTCAATACCGGCACCATCAACGGACGGGTGGGCTTTCAGAGTTCGGCCAACGGCAACACGTTCGTCAACTCAGGCACCATCAACGGCAGTGTTTCGATGGGGGCGGGCAGCACCAACAGCTTCACTGCGGTCACCGGTGGCAGCGTCAACAGCGGGGGAGGCCTTGCACTGGAATTGCTCGGCCCGGGCGGTTTGCTGAGCTTCGCGCAAACCGGTGTGGTGGATGGAGGCCTGGGCGGAAACAACACGTTGATCCTGCAAAATTCTGCGGTGGGTACCGGCAGCGGCAGCACCGGCAACGGAACGTTGAGTACCGCGCAATACATCAATTTCGGAAATTTGCGCGTCAATAGCGGCACCTGGTCGGTGGGCGGGGCGAGCAACTTCGCCAACAGCGCGCTCAATGGTGGCGTGTTGCAGTTTGCCAATCCTGCGCAGTTGGGCACCACCATCACCGCCAACGGCGGCACGCTCCAAGCCACGGCTGCTGGCCTGACCCTTGCACCGACCAATGGCATTGCGCTTGGCGCGGGCGGCCTGACCGTGCAGGGCACCAATAACCTGACCGTTGGCAGCGCAATTACCGGCACCGGCGGATTGACCAAGACCGGCACCGGCGGACTGGCGCTGACCGGTACCAGCACGTTCAGCGGTGGCGTCAATCTGGTCGATGGCGCGTTGACGGTGGGCACCAACAGTGCCTTGGGCACCGGCACGGTCACCGCATCCGGCGGCAGCTTGTTGGCAGGTGCCGCAGTGAACCTGGCCAATGCGTTTTCGCTAAGCAACACGGTGGGTATTGGCGGCGCAAACGCGCTGCGAATCGGAGGGACAATCAGTGGCACCGGGGCGCTCAACAAGGTTGGCGCCGGCACGCTGACCTTGGGCGGCAGCAATACCTACAGCGGTGGCACCACCCTGGGTGCAGGCAGCGTGCTGCTGGAGACTTCCGGTGCGCTCGGCACTGGCACGGTCACTGCGGCAGGCGGTTTGCTGGATAACACTGCACCACTGACCCTGACCAACAACTTTGCGCTCGCCAATGCGCTGGGCCTGGGAGCCAGCGGCAACGCGTTGACCTTGAGCGGCACGCTGGCCGGCGCTGGCGGTGTCAATAAAACCGGCACCGGAACGCTGTCACTCAGCGGCACCAATACCTATAGCGGCGGCACCACGCTGGCAGCGGGCACGCTGCAACTGGGTACCGCGTCCGCGCTGGGCACGGGCGCATTGAATGTCACCGGCGCATCCAGCCTGAGCACCACTGCGCCGTTGACGGTGACCAATGGCATCAGCCTTGCCGCACCGTTGAACTGGACCGGCGCACAAGCGCTCACGCTCAGCGGCGCCATCAATGGTGCCGGCAGTTTGATCAAGAGCGGTACTGGCGATCTCACCCTGACCAACGCCAACACCTACACCGGCGGCACTACGCTCAGCACCGGGCGACTGGTGGTCGGTTCGAATGCGGCCCTGGGCACCGGCACGCTCACCGCCAGCGGAGGCGAGCTCGATGCCACGGCCGCGTCCACGCTGGGCAACGCGATTGCGCTGACCGGAAACCTGGGCGTCGGCAGTAGCGGCAACGCGTTGAATCTCACCGGCACCATCAGTGGCGCCGGTGCATTGAACAAACTCGGTGGCGGGACGCTGACGCTGGCTGGTCTGAACACCTATACCGGCGGCACCAGCCTCAATGCCGGCACCTTGCAGGTGGCCAGCGGCACCGCACTGGGCACCGGTACGTTGAATGTCACTGGCTCTGCGAGCTTGCAAAACACCGCCGCTGCCACGCTGAGCAATGCAGTGACGCTGAGCACCGGCGCGCTGACCCTCAATGGCGCGCAGGCGTTGACCTTGGGTGGCGCCATCAGCGGTGCAGGCAGCCTGGTCAAGGCCGGCGGCGATCTCACGCTCAGCGGCAACAACACCTATACCGGTGGCACCGCGCTCAACACCGGCAAGCTTACGGTGGGCAGCAATACCGCGCTGGGGAGCGGGACCTTGACCGCAGCGGCCGGCACGACGCTGGACAACGCAGCAGTGAGCACGCTCGCCAATGCCATTGCACTGGCAGGGCAGTTCACTGTGGCTGGGAGCAACGCGCTCACGCTGACCGGGGGCATCAGTGGCGCCGGCAGCCTGGACAAACTCGGCCCGGCCAGCTTGACCCTCAGCGGCAACAACACCTATCTGGGCGGCACCCGCCTGACGGCAGGCAGCCTGATTCTGGGCAGCGATGGCGCACTCGGGACGGGCAGCCTGAGCGTGAGTGGCGGCCTGCTCGATAGCACCGCTGCACGCGTGCTGGCCAACAACGTGGTGCTGGATGCGGATCTGCAACTTGGCGGCAGCCAGGACCTGACCCTCACCGGTGGCATCAGCGGCATCGGTGGCCTGGTCAAAGACGGTGCAGCAGCGCTGACACTGACCGGCGCAAACACCTTCGGTGGCGGCGTGGATCTCAACGCGGGGAGCTTGTCGGTCGGCAGCGGCGCGGCGCTGGGCAGCGGTGTGTTGACCGCAGCCGGCGGAACGCAACTGCAGGCCACCACCGCCACCACGCTTGGCAACGATGTGGTGCTCAATGGTGCGTTGTCATTGACCGGCAACAACAACCTGGGCTTGAGCGGTACCGTGAGCGGCGCCGGCAGCCTGGTCAAGCAAGGCACCGGAGCGCTCACGCTCAACGGAAACAACAGTTACACCGGCGGCACCGCGTTGAACGACGGTGCCCTGGTCGTGGGCAGCAATACCGCACTCGGTAGCGGCGCACTTACTGCTGCCAACGGCACGCTGCTCACCGCTGCCTCTGCGGTGACCTTGCAGAACGCGCTCACCACCAACGGTGCGCTGACGATCGATGGACAAAACCTCACGCTCGATGGCGCGATCGATGGCACGGGCAGCCTGATCAAGACCGGCGCGCAGACGCTCACCCTCAATGGCAACAACACCTGGAGCGGTGGGCTGCAACTGCAGGGTGGTTCGTTGCTGGTTGGCAGCGACACGGCATTGGGCGCAGGTACCTTGACTGCCGCAGGCGGTACCACGCTGGATGCAAGCACCGCCGTGGCGCTGGGCAATGCAGTCGCCTTGAATGGCACGCTGACCCTGCCTGGCACGCAGAATATTGCGCTCAACGGCGTCGTCAGCGGCATCGGTGGCCTCGACAAGCAGGGCAGCGCCACCCTGACGTTGAGCAACGCCAATACCTTCACCGGTGGCGTTGCGCTGGATGCGGGCAGGCTGGTGCTTGGGAACAATGCCGCGCTTGGCGTGGGTGATATGCGAGTCAACGGCCCTGCCGAACTGGATGCCACTGCCGCGTTGACGGTAGGCAACAACCTCGCGTTGAACGATCAACTGACGTTGGTGGGCAGCAACGATCTGGTCTTGAACGGCAGCGTCAGCGGCACCGGCAGCCTGGTCAAGAATGGCGCCACCACCCTGTCGCTCACGGCCAGCAACAGCTACAGCGGCGGTACCAGCCTGACCGCAGGCACCATCGCGGTGGGAGCCGACAATGCGCTCGGCACCGGCAGCCTGTCGGTGCTCGGCAATTCGGTATTGAGCAATGCGGTCGCCGTGGCGCTAGGCAACGACATCGCGCTGGGCGCCGCGCTCACCGTGGATAACGCCGCAGACATGTTGGCAAGCGGTGCCATCAGCGGAAGCGGAAGCCTGGTCAAGACCGGCCTGGGCACGTTGACCTTGAGCGGTAACAACAGCTACACCGGCCCGCTGGCGATTCAGGCCGGCACCGTGGTGGCCAGTACCGCGGCCTCATTGGGCAACGCCAGCAGTGTCGATGTGGCAGTAGGTGCGCTGTTGAACCTGACCAACGGGGGCTTGATCAACACGCTCACTGGTGCGGGCGGTGTAGACACCGATACCGGCGCCACGCTGCAACTAGGCGGCGGCGATTTCGCCGGCAGCCTCGGCGGTGGCGGCAACCTGGACAAGGTGGGGGCCGGTACCGTGCGTTTGCTCGGTACCAGCGCGATCGGTGGCAGCACGCAGGTCAGTGCGGGCACGCTCGATGTGGTCGGCAGTCTCGGCACCAGCGCCTTGAACGTCGCATCGGGCGGCACGCTGACCGGCACCGGCGCCGCCGGTAATGTGGGTGCGGCGGTCACCGTCAGCGATGGCGGCAGGCTCGCACTCACCAGCGGTTCGTCGTTGAGCGTGGGCGCGTTGACGCTCGCGCCAGGCGCGTTTGTCGATGTGGCGTTGGGCGCGCCAAGCGCAACCCGCTTGCTGGCCGTCAATGGCGATCTCACCCTGGACGGTACGCTCAACATCACCGATCTCGGCGGCTTCGGGACCGGCGTGTACCGGTTGATCGACTACACCGGCGCGCTCACCAACAACGGCATGCTGATCGGCCTGTTTCCGGGCAGCGTGGACATCAGCCAGCTCGCCCTGCAGACCGCCATCGGCCAGCAACTCAATCTGGTGGTGACCGCGCCGGGCAGCATCGTGCAGTTCTGGGATGGGGTACAGACCACGGCCAATGGCGCTGTCGATGGCGGCGCCGGCACCTGGGGTGCAGCCACCAACTGGACCGGCCAGGACGGTAGCGCCAACAGCACGTGGCAAGGCGACTTCGCAGTGTTTTCCGGTACGGCCGGCACGGTGGGCGTGCAGGGTACGCAGAACACCGGCGGCCTGCAGTTCGTGACCGATGGATATCAGTTGACCGATGCCGGCGCGGGCGCACTGGCGGTGAGCGACCCGTTGACCGCCATCCGCGTCGATCCGGGTGCCACGGCAAGCATCGATGTGGCCATCACCGGCACCGGCGGCGTGCAGAAGCTTGATACCGGCACGCTGGTGCTGAGTGGTCCCAACACCTACACCGGTGGCACGGCGCTGGGCGGCGGCAGCCTGGTGCTGGGCAATGCGCTAGCGTTGGGCAGCGGCACGCTGACCGCCGCAGCGGGCACCACGCTCGATACCAACCAAGCATTGGCCCTCGGCAACGCGGTGGTGCTCGATGGCGCGTTGACGCTGCCCGGCAGCAACGACCTGACATTGGCCGGCGCCATCAGCGGTGCAGGCAGCTTGATCAAGAACGGCACCTCCACGCTCACGCTGGGAGGCAGCAACAGCTACCTCGGCGGCAGCGTGTTGAATGCCGGCACCCTGGCGGTGGGCAGCAATACCGCACTCGGCACGGGCAGCCTGTCGCTGCTGGGCGATGCGACGTTGAGCAATGCCATTGCCTTGGCCCTGGGCAACAACGTCAACCTGGGCGCCAACCTGACCATCGCCAGTGCGGACGATCTGGCGTTGACCGGCGTGCTCAGTGGCGCGGGCGCGCTGACCAAGACGGGCCTGGGGACCTTGACCCTGTCCGGCAGCAACCTGTTCAGTGGCCCGGTGTCGGTGCAGGGCGGCGTGCTGGCCACCTCCGCCACCGGCACGTTGGGGACCAGTGCCAGCGTGGACGTTGCGGCAGGGGCGGGGCTCTCGCTCGGCAGCAATACCGCATTGAGCAGCGTGACCGGCCTGGGCAATGTCGCGATCCAGGGGGGCAGCACCTTGCAACTGGGCGTTGGCAACGTCGGCAGCACCTTCGCAGGTGCGTTGAACGATGCCGGCAATCTCGAAAAAGTCGGCACCGGCACCGTGCAACTCACCGGCACCAGCGCGATCGGCGGCACCACGCAGATCACCGCGGGCACGCTGGATGTGGATGGCACGCTGGGCAGTGCCGGTGGCGTCACCGTGGGCACCGGCGGCACGTTGAGCGGCAGCGGCGTGGTCAATGCCGCGGTCACGGTGAATGACGGTGGCCGCCTGGTAGTGACCAGCGGTGCGCTGCTGACCACCGGCAGCCTGAACATGGCGCCCAATGCCACGCTCGATGCGTTTTTGGGGATACCCAGCCAGACCGGTGTGCTTGCGGTCAACGGCGACCTCACGCTGGATGGCACGCTCAACATCACCGACATCGGCGGCTTCGGCACCGGCGTGTATCGCCTGATCGATTACACCGGCACCTTGACCAACAATGGCATGGGTTTCGGCACCTTGCCGGGCACGGTCGACCCCGCCCAGCTCACGCTGCAGACCTCGCTGGCGCAGCAGGTCAACGTGGTGTTGTTGGCTTCTGGCAGCAACGTGCAGTTCTGGGATGGTGCGCAGACCGTCGCCAACGGCAGCGCCGAGGGCGGTACCGGCACATGGACCGCCGGCACCACCAATTGGACGTCGGTCGATGGGCTGATCAACAGCGATTGGCAGAACAGCTTTGCGGTCTTCGCAGGCACAGCGGGCAACGTGGGCGTGCAGGGCACCCAGGGCATCACCGGCATGCAATTCATCACCGACGGCTATGTGCTGAGCGATGCAGGCGGTGGCGCATTGAGCGCCAACGCAGCGAACACCATCATCCGCGTCGACCCCGGCGTGACCGGCACCATCGACGTCGCCATCGGCGGCAGCGGCACGCTGCAAAAGCTCGACACCGGCACGCTGGTCCTGACTGGTGCCAACACCTATACCGGCGGCACCGCGCTCGGCGGCGGCAGCCTGGTGCTGGGCAATGCGCAAGCGCTGGGCACCGGCACGCTGACTGCCGCAGCGGGCACCACGCTCGATACCGATCAAGCATTGGCGCTGGCCAATGCGGTGGTGCTCGACGGCGCGCTGACGCTGCCGGGCAGCAACGACCTGGCATTGACCGGTGCAATCAGCGGTGCAGGCAGTTTGATCAAGAACGGCACCTCCACGCTCACGCTCAGCGGCAACAACAGCTATGCCGGCGGCACGACGCTCAGCGATGGCACGCTGGCGGTGGCCAGCAACACCGCCCTGGGGAGCGGCACCTTGTCGGTCACCGGCGATGCGGTGCTGAGCAATGCCATTGCCGCGGCATTGGGCAACGCGGTCACGCTGGGTGCGGCGCTTACCGTCGACAACCCGGCCGACCTCACCCTTGCCGGCAACATCAGCGGCAGCGGTGCGTTGATCAAGACAAACACCGGCACCCTCACGCTGGACGGCAGCAATACCTACAGCGGTGGCACGACGCTCACTGCGGGTACGCTGGTGGGCGACAGCGCAAGCCTGCAAGGCGCCATCGTCGATAACGCAACATTGGCGTTCAACCAAGTAGCCGATGGTGTGTTCAACGGCTCGATCACCGGCACCGGCACCGTGGTCAAGGATGGTGCCGGCGCGTTGTTGCTCAGCGGTGCCAATGGCTACACGGGCGGCACCAGCATTGTGGCCGGCACCCTGATCGGCGACACCGCCAGCTTGCAGGGCGATATCACCAACAATGCAGCGTTGGTGTTCAACCAGACCACCGGTGGCGTGTATGCCGGCGCGGTCAGCGGGACTGGCTCGCTGGAAAAGACCGGCAGCGGCGTGCTGCAATTGCTTGGTGCCAATACGTATACCGGCGGCACCGTCATCAGCGCCGGCAGCTTGGTCGGCAATACCACCAGCTTGCAGGGCGATGTGGTCGACAACGCGACGTTGATCTTCGATCAGGCCAGCGACGGCGTGTTCGCCGGCGCGGTCAGCGGCACCGGTAGCGTGATCAAGCAAGGTGCCGGCGCGTTGACCTTGGTGGCGCCCAACACCTACAGCGGCGGCACCACCGTCGCCAGTGGCAGCCTGATCGGCACCACCGACAGTCTGCAGGGCAACATCGTCGACAATGCAGTGCTGGTGTTCGACCAGGCGACCGATGGGACCTACGCCGGCAACGTCACCGGCAGCGGCGTGCTGGTGAAGAACGGCACCGGTACGCTCACCCTGGACGGCGTCAACGGTTACCTGGGCGGTACGACCGTCAACGCGGGCACGCTGGTTGGCAACACCGCCAGCCTGCAGGGCGACATCACCAACAACAGCACGCTGACCTTCCTGCAAAACAGTGCCGGCAGCTATGCAGGCAGGTTGTTCGGGGGCGGTCGCTTCATCAAGCTGGGGACCGGCACGCTGTTGCTCACCGCCAACAGCAGCACCTTCACCGGCCCGACCGAGGTCAACGCCGGCACCCTGAGTGTCGGCAACCTGGCCAACCCGGGCGCGGCGCTGGGCGGGCCGGTCACAGTGGGTCCGGGCGGCACGCTCGCCGGCAGCGGCAGTGTCGGCAGCCTGGTTTCATCGGGCACGGTCGCCATTGGTGGCGCCGGTGGCACCATCAGCGTCGGCGGCAATGCCACGTTTGCACCAGGCTCCACGTTGCAAGTGACGCCCGGCGACGGCGGTGTGGTGACGCCGGTGACGGTCGGTGGCGCAGCCACCGTGGCCACCGGCACCACCCTGGAGTTGGTGCGGGCGACCGACTTGCCGCTGTTTACGGAAATTCCGGTGATCAGCGCCGGCGGCGGCCTCACCGGGCAGTTCACCAACGTCGTTTCCGATTACGCATTCATCGAGCCGAGCGTGAGCACCACCGCCACTGCGTTGTCGGTGACGTTCGGGCGCAATACGGTAGGCATGGTGGACGCGGTCACCACGCCGAACCAGCAGTCCACGGCGGCGGCCGTGGATGGCCTGCCCAACACCAGCCCGATCTATCAGGCCGTGGTGCGTTTGCCCGACGACCCGGAGGCGGTGCGCACCGCGTTTGCCTCGCTGTCGGGCGAAAGTCATGCCAGCACTGCAACGGCCCTGCTGGACAGCCGCTTTCTCTACAGCGGCATCGCCAACCATCTGCGTGGCGACAGCCAGGACACGCTGGTCGGCGACACCATGGTCTGGATCACCGGGCGCAGCCTGCCCACCCGTGTCGATGGCGATGCCAATGCGGTGTCGGTACGTCGCGAGGACAACGGCGTGATGGCCGGTGCGGAACGCCGCTTCGGCGAACGCAGCGTGGTGGGCATTGCGGTCGGCAACCAGGATATCGAGAGCTGGTCGCGCGAATGGGGCGACCGTGCCGATGTGGATGGCACGCATGCCGGCGTGTATGGCCGGGCCGACTGGTCTGCGTTCTCGCTGCAGGGTGCGGTGGACTACGCCAGCTATCGCGTCGACAGCACGCGCCGGGTGATGTTGCCCGGCGTGCTCGAAGAGCGCATGGACAGCCGCTACGACGCCACCGCCGTAACGGTGTCGCTGGAAGCGGCCTGGAATCTGCGCACCGAAGGTGCGGTGTACAGCCCGTTCATTGCGGCCGATTACACCCGCCTGAAGACCGACGGGTTCACCGAAAGCGGCGGCATCTCCGCGCTGTCGGTGGACAGTGCCAGCGACACCTTCAGTACCGCCACGCTGGGCGTACGTGGTTATTGGGACCTCGGCCAGAAGGCGGCGTTGTATGCGTCGGCAGGCTGGCGGCATGCCTTCGGCGACCGTTCCGTGCAGCGCTCGGCCGGCTTCGTCGGCACCGCCTCGGAGTTCTCGGTGCAAAGCGTCACCCTGGCCAAGAATGCGGCCATCGGCGAGCTGGGCGTGAGCCTGGTCACCTCGCCACGCAGCCGGCTGGCACTGTCGCTGCAAGGGCTCAGCGGCGACGGGCAGACGGCGTACGGTGGTCAGGTGACCTGGGGAGTGAGCTTCTGAAGTCTTGTCTTGCGGCATGCCTGACACCGGAAACAAAAACGCCCCGGATACCGGGGCGTTCTTTTTGCCCGCATTCCTGTGTCTGTCGCGCGCGCCGCAAGATACGCACCGGAGCGTCAGGTGCGTTGCGGTGACCAGCGACGTCCCCCCGCTCTGAGTAGCGGCCGGGTTTAGAGTCCGGGGTTGATGATATCGGTGTTGGCCAGCTGTTGGGCATACGCAGATGGCGTCATGCCGCCAATGGCCTTCTTGGGTCGCTCCTCGTTGTATTCGCGTCGCCAGCGTTCGATCTCGGTACGCGCATGCAGCAGGGTTGGGAACCAGTGCTCGTTGAGGCATTCGTCGCGCAGCCGGCCATTGAACGATTCGACGTAGGCGTTCTGGTTTGGCTTGCCAGGCTGGATCAGCCGTAACTGCACGCCACGCGCATGTGCCCAGGCCACCATCGCTTTGCCGCAAAACTCCTTGCCGTTATCTGTGCGGATCACCTGTGGCAAGCCGCGACTGTGCGCCAGCCGATCCAGCACGCGTGTCACGCCATGGCCCGAGATTGCGCGCTCCACCTCGATGGCGATCGCTTCGTGGGTTGCATCGTCCACGATCACCAGACACTTGATCACTCGGCCTTCGGCGCTGCGGTCGAACACGAAATCCATCGACCACACCTGATTGGCCTGCGATGGCCGCAGCAGCGGCTGACGCTCTCCTATCAGCACCTTTTTGCGCTTGCGGCGCCGGACCTGCAGCTGCTGCTCGCGGTACAACCGCTCCACACGCTTGTAGTTCACGATGCGTCCTTCCTGTCGTAATTTGAGATAGATCATCCCCACACCATAACGGCGATGGCGATGCGCCAACGCACAGATGCGTTCGCGCAGTTCGACGTTGCGATCTTCGCGCGGGCAATATCGCAGCGCACTGGCGCTCATGCCGATCACTGCCAACGCACGACGCTCGCTGGCACCACGCCCGATCCACTCGCGCACCAGCATGCGACGCGCCGGTGCGCTCACCACTTTTTTCGCAGTGCATCCTTGATCAGGTCGTTCTCGAACAGCTGCTCGGCCAGCAACTTCTTCAGCCGCGCGTTCTCGGACTCAAGGTCCTTGAGCCGCTTGGCATCGGGCACGCTCATCCCGCCGAACTTGCTGCGCCACAGATAATAGGAAGCCTCGCTGAAGCCATGCCGCCGGCACAGGTCCTTGATCGCCACACCGGCATCAGCTTCGCGCAGGAAGCCGATGATCTGTTCTTCAGAAAAACGCTTCTTCACGTCCAATCTCCTCGAGTTAGGGAATTGGACTCCAAACTGAGGTGCTACTCAAAATCGGGGGGGCGTCGCCAGGTCAATGCATGACATCGAGAGCCGAAAAAGCGCTGCGTGGGTGCTGCGTCATGGCGCTGTCATCCTGGAGCACGCAGGCCGTCATGGCGGCTGGATGCCCGCCGATGGCGCGTGCGCGGGCAGCTAGCACAGCACGCCTGCGCACCGGTCACACAGCGCGCATCACAGCCCGATGCGTTCGGCCAGGCGCACCAGTTCGGCCAGCGAGCCAGCCTGCATCTTGCGCATGGCCTGGCCACGCCGCACTTTCACGGTGATCTCGCTCAGGTGCAGGCGCGCGGCGATCTGCTTGTTCAACAGACCTTGCACCACCAATCGCGTGACATCCTGCTCGCCGCTACTCAGCGACTCCCAACGTGCACGCAATTGCGCGGCCACCGCCTCGCTCTGGCGGCGCGCACGGTCACGCCGGATGCCGTCCTGAATGGCATCCAGCAGGGCCTGATCGCGGAACGGTTTGGTCAGGAATTCGATCGCGCCGTTCTTCATCGCCTCCACGCTCATCGCGATATCGCCATGGCCGGTAATGAAGATGGTGGGCAGGGCAACGCCGGATTCGACCATGCGCCGATGGAACTCCATCCCGCTCTGGCCCGGCATGCGAATGTCCAGCACCAGGCAGGCGGGTGCCTCGTGCAACCGGTGCGCGAGGAATTGATCGGTGGAACCGAACGCGTAGACCTGCAAGCCGACCGAGGCGAACAGATCCTCCAGTGCAGCGCGCATCGAGGCATCGTCGTCGATGAGATACACCACCGGGGCCGGCTCGCTCATGGCCTGCGCTCCGTCGCGACCAGGGGCAGACGCAGGCCGAAGCGCGCGCCGCGTACACCGGCCGGCTCGGCCCAGATCTGCCCGCCGTTGGCTTCCATGATGGTGCGGCTGATGCTCAAGCCAATGCCCATGCCATCGTCCTTGGTGCTCCAGAATGCTTCGAATACATGCGCCAGTGCGTCATCGGACAAGCCTGGGCCGGTGTCGTCGATGCACAGGCATGCCCACCCACCATCGGTGTGCGAGCGTACATGGATGCTGCGCGCCTCGTCCGGCAAGGTCGCCAGTGCCTCCACGGCGTTGAGCAACAGATTGCCGATGACCTGCTGGATCTGTACGCCATCGGCCAGCACCGCGGGCAGGGCAGGGTCCAGCTCCAGCGACAGCGCGATGCCATGGCGCTCGGTTTCGCCACGGGTGAGGGCAATCATGTCGAGCACGGTGCGGTTCAAATCCAGCGGCTGGCGTTGGCTGGCTTCGCCACGCGCCAATGCACGCATGCGCGCGATGATGGCGCTGGCGCGGCCGGCGTCGGCGAGCATGCGCTCCAGTGCTGCATCGGCCTTGGCCAGGTTGGGCGGTTGCTGCGCCAGCCAGCGCTGGCAGGCATTGCCACTGGTCACGATGGCGGCCAAGGGTTGATTGACTTCGTGGGCGATCGATGCGGCTAGCCCGCCCATGCTGCCGCTGCGGGTGAGCCGCAACAGCCGTGCCTGTGCGGCATGTGCGCTCGCCTTGGCCGCTTCCATCTGCACCGCCAGATAGGTGGTGACCGCCACCACCACCGCACTGATGCAGGAGTTGATCACGCCCACGCGGTAGCTGCCGGCCGGGGTGAGATGGAAGCTGAGCACGATCAGCGCCAGGCAGGTGGCCGCCAGCAGCACTACGCCCGTGCGCGTCAGCAGGCGTACCGACAGCAGCACCACCAACGTATAGAACAAGGCTGCCGCCACCGCATAGTCGGTGAAGGTATCGGCCACGAAGATCGCTGCCATGCCCGCCACCAGCCCGACCATGCCGAGCAGGTCGGTACGCGTGGGTGGCGAGCGGAAGAGAGAGGTCATGCGCATGGCGGCGATTGTCTCAGCTGGCGGCGCCGCCGTTACACAACCGGCGCTGGCTGCGGTGCGTGATTCATGGAGCCGCGGGCTTGGGCGTCTGGGCCGCTGGCGACCACCACGGCCCGCCACCCAGGGCCTGATACAGCGCCACGGTGTCGGTGTAGCGGGCGGCTTGTGCCTGGACCGTGGCGGCCTGCGTGCTTTGGTAGGCCTGCTGCGCCTGCAGCAGATCTGCCATGCCCACCGCACCGACCGCCTGTTGGCGTTGCACCAGCGCCAGCGTGCGCTCCGCAAGGGCCTGCGCATCGGCACAGGCGCGCAGGTTCTGCGCGTCGCTCTGCAGCGCGGTGAGCGCGTTGGAAACCTCGCCAAATGCGTTCAGCACTACGCTGCGGTATTGCGCCATGGCCTGCGCGTAGCCAGCTTCGGCCGCCCGTTGCTGATGCGCGAGCGCGCCGCCATGGAACAGCGGTTGCAGCAGGCTGCCGGCCACCGACCATTGTGTATTGCCGGCCGCGAACATGCGCCCGACACTGGATGCAGAGCCGCCGCCGGCCGCACTCAAGGTAATGGATGGCAAGCGCGCAGCGGCCGCCACGCCGATCAATGCGCTGGCAGCATGCGCCTGCGCTTCGGCGGCGCGGATGTCCGGGCGGCGATCGACCAACCGCGAGGGCAGCGATAACGGCAATTGCGCCGGTAATTGCAGCGTGTCCAGCGTAAACGGCGCACCCGCAGCGTCGCCAGGCAACTGCCCGCCCAGAATCGCGAGCAGGGTCCGTTGCTGTTCCAGCTGTTTTTCCAGCCCCGGCACCGCGGCCTGTGCCTGTGCCAGCGCAGTGCGTTGGGCCAGCACCTGCGCTGCACCGAGCGCGCCAAGCGCCTGCTGGCGTTCGGTGAGCGTGCAGAGCTGCTCGGCGATGGCGACCTGGGCGCGCGCAGCCTCCAGTTGCGCGCGCACGGCCGCCTCGCCAATGGCCGCGTTCACGACGTTGGCGGTGAGGCTCAGGTACGCCGCATCGCGCTGATCGCGCTGGGCCTGTGCTTGCGCACCGGCCGCTTCCACTTGCCGCCGCGTACCGCCAAAGACGTCCAGCGTGTAGCTGACGCTGAGTTGGGCGGTGCGTAGCGCATACGGTGTGTCGATGCCGGCATCTGGCGCCGGCACCACCGAATCGCGTTGCCGGCTGGCATCCACATGCAGATCCGCTTGCGGTAGCCAGGCACCGCGTTGTGCAGCCAGCGTCTGCTGCGCCTGCCGGAGCGCTGCGTCGGCGGCCTGCAGGTCCGGATTGGCACGTAAGGCCCGCTCCACCACAGCATTGAGTTGCGGCGAGCCGAAGGCGCGCCACCAGGCGGCCGGCACGTCCTGCCCGGGCTCGAACTGCTGCGCACCACCATGTGCTGCGTCGGCGGCCACGGTCGTTGCCGGTAACGCATTGGCGGTATAGCGATCGGCATCAGGTGGAGCGGGGCGCTGAAAGTCCGGTCCCACTGCGCAGGCGGCGAGCGATACCGCCACGGCACTGGCGAGCAATGCGTTGCGAACGTCGGTCATGCGGTCGTCTCCGGGCGGCCCTGGCGCGTTGCGACGAAGGCTTCCATCAGGTAGTAAAGCGATGGCAACAACACCAAGGTGAGCACCGTGGCGGTGACCAAGCCGCCAACCACCACGGTGGCCAACGGGCGCTGCACATCGCTGCCCAGGCCAGTGGCGAGCATTGCCGGTGCCAGGCCAAGCGCTGCCACCGTCGCGGTCATCAGCACCGGACGCATGCGGCTCACCGCACCGGCCACCACCGCCTCGCGCAAGGACATGCCCACGTCCTGGCGCAGCCGGTTGATCTGCGCGAGCATCAGCACCGCGTTCAGGACCGCCACCCCGAACAGGGCGATGAAACCTACCGCGCTGGAGACATTGAGGGTCATCCCGCGCAGGTGCAATGCAGCCAACCCGCCGATCATGGCCAGCGGCACGGCGGCAAGCACCAATGTCGGCTGGCGCAGGTTGCCGAATGCGCCAAACAGCAACACGAACATGATGCACAACGTGGTTGGCAGCACCACCAGCAAGCGCGCCTGGGCACGCTGCAGGTTCTCGAACTGGCCACCCCACACCAGCTGCATGTGCTGCGGGTCGAGGTGCACTTGCCGCGCGAGCGTGGCCTGCGCATCGCTCAGGAAACTGGACAGGTCGCGGCCGCGCACGTTGAGCCGCACGATGATGTTGCGCCGGCCCATCTCGCGCACGATCACGCTCTGGCCACTGGTGGTGGTGATGCTGGCCACCGCCGAGAGCGGTATCTCGGCGCCGGCAGCGGTGCGCAGGCGCAACGCGCCGATGGCCTGCGGATCGTTGCGATACCGTTGCG
The DNA here is from genome assembly GCF_041481705.2 of Xanthomonas sp. NCPPB 1062. Classification (NCBI taxonomy): domain Bacteria; kingdom Pseudomonadati; phylum Pseudomonadota; class Gammaproteobacteria; order Lysobacterales; family Lysobacteraceae; genus Xanthomonas; species Xanthomonas sp. NCPPB 1062. Next base: position 2,392,226 of record NZ_CM192987.1, read on the forward strand.
GAAAGCGCACGGTGAGGTCGTAGCTCTTCTCGCCGATGTACATCTGCCCGATCGGGCTGCCGCCGATGCCGGTGGAAATCAGATCCGACACATCGGCCGCATTGATGCCATAGCGTGCTGCCGCCGCGCGGTCGAAACGTACCTGCAGGTTGGGCAGGGGCGGCTCTACATCCACGGCGATGTCCGCAGCGCCCGGCACCTTGTGCAAGGTTGCAGCCACCTGGTCGGCAACGCCGCGAACCTGCTGCAGATCGTCGCCGAACACCTTCACGGTCAGATCGCTGTGCGCGCCGGAGAGCTTGTCCTGCACGCCGTCGATCATCGGCTGCATCATGCTCACCGTGTAACCGGGCATCCGTGCATAACGTGCGCCGAGCGCAGCGATCAATGCCTGCTTGTCCATGCCGGCCGGCCAGTCTTTGTAGGGACGCAGGCCAACGCTCGCTTCGATATGCGAAGGCGTCCAGTAGTCGGTGCCATCGTCGTTGCGCCCGGTCTGGGTCACCACGTACGAAACCTCGGGAAATTCCAGCGTGGCCTTGCGCAAGGCATTGGCCATGGTGGCGGCCTTGTCCAGAGTGATGCCTGGCGGCATCTGCACCTGCAGCCACAGCGATCCTTCGTCGATATACGGCAGGAAGTCGCGGCCGATGCTGCCCCCCAACACCGCCAGCACGCACAGGGCCAGCGCCGCGCAAGCTAGCAGCCAGCCGCGTCGGCCCACGCTGCGTTCCAGCAATGCGCGGTAGCGCTGCCCCAGTGTTTCCAGCACGCGGTTGTGCATCATCTTGCGCGGCCTGCGGAACGCCAGCCACGCCAGGCCAGGAACCAATGTCAGCGCCACCAGCAGCGCACCGATCAAGGCCGCGCCCACCGCATAGGCCATCGGCGAAAACAGCTTGTATTCGATGCGTTCGAACGCCAGCAGCGGCAGGTACGCACAGCCGATCACGGCCATGCCGAAAAAGATCGGCCGCGCCACCTGCAGGGTGGCGTCGATCGCATCGCGCGCCGTCAATGCACGCTGGCTGTTTTCTTCGCGCAGGCGCAAGACGTTTTCCACCAGCACCACCGCGCCATCGACCAGGATGCCGAAGTCGATCGCGCCCAACGACAGCAGATTGGCCGGAATCTTGAGGTGGTGCATGAAGATGAAGGCGATCAGCAACGACAGCGGGATGGTCAGCGACACGATCGCCGCCGCACGCGGGCTACCCAGGAAGATCAACAGCACCACGCACACCAGCAGCATGCCTTCGGTCAGCGTGGCGCTCACCGTATGCAGCGTGGCGTCGATCAACGCGGTCCGATCCAGGTACGGCACCACCTTGACGTCCCTGGGCAGCACGCCGTTGTTGAGCTCCTCCACGGCGCTGTGGATGCCTTGCAAGGCCACCGACGGGTTGCTGTCCTTGAGCAGCAACGCGATGCCTTCGATCGTGTCCGGGTTGCCGTCCTTGCCCAGAATGCCGCGTCGCTCGACATTGTCGTAGCGCACCTGGCCCAGGTCCTTGACCAGGACCGGTACGCCATTGCTGCTGCTCACCACCACATTGCCGATGTCCTGCAACGAATGCAGCAGGCCGATGCCGCGGATCACGTAACTTTGTTCGCCACGATCCATCACGCTGCCGCCGCCATCGGCGTTGTTGCTGGTGATGGCGCTCTTGACCTGCTGCAACGACACCCCGTACCGGGTCAGGCGGTCCGGCTCCAGCGCCAGCGAAAACTGCGTGGTGAGGCCGCCGAAATTGGTCACATCGGCCACGCCTGGCACTTTCTGCAGGCGCGGAATCACCGTCCAGAATTGCAGGTCCGACAGCTCGCGCAGGCTGCGTGTTTTCGATTCCAGCGTATAGCGATAAATCTCGCCGGTGGGCGAGGTGTATGGGTCGAGCCCGGGAATCGCGCCATAGGGCAGGGTGACCGCCTGGATGCGTTCCAGCACACGCTGGCGCGCGAAGTAGCCTTCGGTCCCATCGTCGAAGACCAGCGTGATCAAGGAAAGGGCGAACAGGCTGCGCGAGCGCAACACATGCAGGCCGGGCGTGCCCATCAACGCACGTTCCAGCGGCACGGTGATCTGCTGTTCCACTTCTTCTGCACCCAGGCCCGGGACCTGCGTGACCACCTGCGAGGTGACATCGGCGATGTCCGGGTAAGCCTCCACCGGCAGCTGCGTCCAGCTCCATGTGCCGTATAACGCAATGAGTACGAAGACCAGCCAGACGATGCCGCGACGCTGGAAGCAGGTGGTGATGATCGCCTCAATCATTGAGCAAGGCTCCGTCCTTGATCACCACACGCTCGCCGGCCTTCAAGCCGGACAGGATTTCGGTATAGCCCTCCATTGCGCGGCCGGTGGCCACGATGCGCGAGCGATAAGCGAACGGCGCGGTTTCGACAAACACCCGCGTGTACAGTCCCATCTGCAAGAGCGCGCTATCGGGCACCACCAATGCCTGCTGCGGGCGCGACTGGAAGTGGGCGCGCGCAAACATGCCCGGCTTGAGCAGGCCGTCGCGGTTATTCAAGGCCACCCTGACTTTCAACGTGCGGGTGGCGGGGTCGAGCAAATCGTCCAGGTGTTGCACGTGGCCGACGAAGCGTTGGCCAGGATAGGCATCCAGGCTGGCAGTGACCGGCTGACCTTCGAAGACCTGGCCAATCTCGCGTTCCGGCACGCTGGCGGTGAGCCACACCTGCGAGATATCGGCCACCGTCATCAGTGACGCCGACGTGTCGTTCCAGAAGCCGCCCAGCGCAGCGCTCAGCTCCGCCACGCGGCCGGCAATGGGCGCACGCACGACATAGCGCCGGTGCGAGCTCGCCTGAGCAGCCACACCCAGCTGGGCCAGGCGATCGCTGGCCGCCCGTGTATCGTTCTGCGCGCTGTCGAAGGCCTGCTGCGCCGCCTGCAGATCGCGTGCAGCGGAAATGCTGTCCGCTGCCAGCGCCTTCTGCCGGGCCAGTTCCAGGCGCGCCTGTTCCAGCGTGGCGCGCGCCTTGCCGGCATCGCTGTAGGCACTGGCGAGTTCGGCAGAATCCAGCACGCACAGCACATCGCCCGCATGCACGGTGTCGCCCAGGGTCTTGGGCAGTGCGACCACGCGCCCGGCCAACGGCGGCACGACGCGCACCAGGCGCTCGGGCAGCACGTCGATCACCGCCGGCATCTGCAGCAGCGGGGCGATGGGTTGGCTGCGCACCGCCTGCACGCGCAGGCTGGCACGCAGGGGCGAGTGCGCCGGCACCATCACCTGCGTGTTGGTGTGGATCAGCAGCGGCGAGGGAGCAGCCGGCGGCGGCGTGGCTCCGCAGCCGGCCAGCAAGCTGCACACACAGGCAGCTGCCAGCGTAGAACGCAGGAAGGGGGACGACATGCGATGACTCGTACGGGGAGAGGGAAGGCGTTGCACCCGCAGCCTGCGATGCGCGAACGCAGGCCGCGGTTGCATCGGCGATGGATCTACGCGCGCTGCCGGCAGCGGCGTACATCGGCATCGCCTGGCACCCATGGCGCATCGCCACAGGTGTGAGGTTGCGCGCCAGCCATCCGGGCCGGCGCAGTTGCAACGCGTGCTGCAGCCGCGTCGATGGCGTGCATGGTGCCAGCCGTCAGCGCGCGAAACCAGGGGTTTTCGGGCGTTTTCGCCAGTCCATGGACATCGCATCGATATACTTTCGTATCGTCTGCGCGGGGCCGGTACGCAAGATGCCGTGTCAGCCAAGCGCTTGGCAGTTCCGCCATTGGCACGCGGCCGTCAACGAAAAGGCCCCGGACATGCCGGGGCCTTCTTTTAACTGTCACGCAGCAGTATGCGTGACATCGTCACGTGCATCGCCTGCAGCACTTCTGCATCGGCTGCGATCAGAACTGCCAGCGCAGACCGATGTTGGCGTTGATGCTGTTGGTGTCCGAACGAGCGCGCTCGGCACCCACGTTGCCGTAGATGGAGAACGCATCGTTGAGCTGGTAACGCAGGCCAACCGAGGCGCGCAGCGACTGCTTGGACACCGGCTCGCCGGCGACAGTGAAACGCGCTTCCGGCAGGCCGGTGAACCACGCAGAGAAGTCGGCATTCGGGTTGCCCAGCAGCGAGCGATACGCCACCAGACCATCGAAGCTCCAGTTGCCGCGCGCCAGATGGCCACGTACACCCACCTCGCCGTACCCTGCGCGCAGGGTATCGCTGTTCGCGCTCAGGCCCAGGCCCGTCACCGAGGCTTCGCTGAAGGCATCCTGGGTCTGGCTCACCGCACCGGCGGCCACGAACGGCGACAACCCGGCATGCGGCATGAGGCCGATTTCCGCGCGCGCCGACCAGTTGGTGTCGTGGCGACGGTCCTGCAAGCGCTCGCCGATGCTGCCGGCCTGCACGTTGCGTTCGGTCTGGACGTTGCTCATGCCGTACGAACCGATCGCCGACAGATACGCCTGGCCGATCGGCTGGTACAGGTACGCGGTCATCGCATACCGGTCCGAGCGCAGACGGCTCGAAGACGCGGCGATGTGCGCACGGTCCTGACCGGAGGTCACGGCCGCACCGACGATGGTGCCGCCGCTGCCCATCGGCAGATCCACGCCGAAGGTGGTGGCCTGCTGGGTGTAATCGGCCGAAGCGAAACCGCTACGGCCCAGATTGCCGTCCAGGTAGCTGCCCTGCATCCAGGTGGTCAACGTGGTGGTGTCGGCCAGGTAGGGCAGGCGGTCGGCGGCCACACGTGCGTCGTTGAGCGCGGACTGGAAGCCCAGCATGCGCTCGATGCCGTGTACCTGGCCGGTCAGGGTCGGCAGCGACGCGGCAACCTGCGCATCGGATGCTGCAATCAGCGAACCGGTGGCGCTGATCAGGCCACCCAGGTTGTCGGTGTCGCCCGAGGCGACCCGGGTATCGAGCACCTTGACCAGCGCGTCGGCCTGGTTGGCACCGTTGACCACCGACTGCGGTGCACCGGCCGCCTGTGCGCTGGCCGCGGAGGCATTGCGGGTCAGGGTTGCGGTGACGGTGGTCGGGTCGTAGGACAGTGCCGCGGTCCAGAAGAAATTGTTGGCGTACTGCACGCGGTCGAACGTGCCTTGCAGGACGCCGGCCTTGACGATCTTCTCGGTGCTGCCGACGGTGTAACCGGCCGCTTCCGGTAGCAACAGCAGATTGCCCTTCAAGCTGGCCCGGCCGGTGACGGTGAGGCCCCTGCCCAACTCGAGCGCGGTGGTGCCGGTGTTGTTGACCAGGCTGTAGTTGCCGTTGATCACACCGCCGCGCGATTCGAACGTGGCCGAGTTCAACACGATCACATCCGAACGCAGGCTGCCGGACAGTGTGAGCACGCCGTCGCTAATGCTGGTGCCGCCGGTATAGCTGTTATTGCCGCTCAGGGTGAGCTTGCCGGCCCCGTTCTTGGTCAGGCTGCCCGCGCCGGAGATGTCGTTGCTGAAGGTGCTGTCGTAGCCAGCGGTCACATTGGCCGCCCAGTTGCTTGCGAACTGGCCCGGGCCCTTGATCGCCTTGGCCGCATTGACCAGGCCCCAGCCGTACAGCGCGTCCACGCCCGGGTCGCCCAGGTCGGTGGCGGTGGTCAGCAGGGTTTGCTGCAGGTTGGAAGCGCTCATCCACGGATACACGCCCAGCACCTGCGCGGCGACACCGCTGACGGCGGCGGTGGAGAACGAGGTGCCGGCAATCTGGCCCTGCAATTCGGTGCCGGCCAGGGCCGGGGCGGTGTAGCTGCCCGGCGCGACCAGGCACCACTGCGCGGCGGCGCCGCAGTGATTGGAATAGCTGGTCAAGCCAGCGGCATTGCCGGCGCTATCGATGTTGATCGCACCGACGGCCAGCCAGTTGTTGCGCACACTGGCTTCCTGCACCGGCGTTGCCGCCGGGTAGGAAGCTTCTGCCGCGCCTTCATTGCCGGTGGATGCCACGATCAGCGCATCGGCCTGCACCAACGGGGTCAGTGCGTATTTCCAGGCCAGCGCAGCGTTGGCACTGGAGGCGGCATCGGGGTAGGAGGCACCGATGGAGAGATTGGCGATCCGCACGCCAGCCGCGGCCAGGTCCACCGCCGCACGACGGGTCTGCTGCGTGCCGCAGGAATTTTCGGCGCAGATGCGCGCATAGAACAGGTCTGCATCCGGCGCGACACCACCGGCGAAGCCGTCCTGCGCGGAGCCCAGCACCAGCGCAGACACAATCGTTCCGTGGCCGCGCAAGGCATTGGCCGACGACTCGGGCGTGCCTGGGCTGGCGGTGTAATCGTTGAAGCTGTCGACCTTGCCGCTGATCGGTGCGTAGCTGGGCACCAGGTTGTCGTCCAGCACGGCCAGCTTCACGCCCTGGCCCCGCGCGCCCGCCTGCTGCGCCAGATCCGCGTTGGTCGGCACCAGCAGATTGCTGCCCACGCCCTGATAGCGTGGCGGGGCCGGCGTCGGCGCGGGCGTGGTCTTGGGCAGCGGGTCCGCTGCCGGCGGCGGGGTCGTCGGGGTCGGCGCGATCACCGTGGTTTGCGGTGCGTCGCTACGCACGTTGCCTCCACCACCACCGCCGCCACAGGCGGTCAGGACGAGGCAGGAGGCGATGGTGGTTGCCAGTAGCGAGCGATTCATTGGTTGGTCGGTTCCAGTTATTGAGTGCGCCGCTACTGCTGGTGATTCAATTTGGCGCAGAAGGACCCCGCGCCGGCGATCGCCAGCGAAGGCATTAATTTCACGCGTTATTCATTTCTCGACCGCTGCGCTTTTTCCCCACGAGTGCGCCCGCGGAGCATCTGAAAAATACGTTTGGTATTACTCAGTGCTTGCGAGATTGTTTAACGGCGCTATCTGAGATCTCTGAAATCTGAATGGACAGTTGCTATTCAGAGAGAAATCGCCCAAATAGGATCTGCCGATTTAATCCATAGCCAGAACGAATTAGAGGCGCATCAGCAGGTGAGCCTGCAGATTATTGTCGGAGCGTACTCAACAATAATACGTCACAAATCTCGCGGGGCGACAATCCTAAATGCGACTGCGGTCTTCGTGAATCAGGGAATCGCATCCGCCTTGTCGGTGAAATCACTACGCTGGGTAGCGAATTCAAGCGCGAGTTAGCGGATCTAACGGGCTCTAGCACAGGACGTTCGTGGCCGAACTGATACGGGCAAAATTATACTAATTTGCTCATTTCCTCTTGCCGATTAATTGAATATATTCTCGGGAATATAATAAATAAGGTCAGGCGCGAACCTCCATTGTGCGTAATCCTGCACTTCAGATGGGTCAAATTCACTAGTTCGGCACCTTGCTTAAAGATCGGGCAGCAATTTCGAATAAATCTCGCAGCCAGGTCGTTGATCTTTCAGACGGGGGCGCAGCTGAATGGCGCGTGTTTTTTTCCTGTGTGTGGATTTAAATTCCGACACGCGCAGCTGCATTCCCCGACGGCAGGCCGGGTCAAACGCCAGCGATGACGCTTACCGTCATGGGCGGGAAGCGCATCGCCTGCCGCTGCGCGGCTGCGTCCGGTGTCGCCGTTCGGCGCACGCTGGTGGCCAGGCTCTGCCAGGCTCCATCGCGGTTCCACATCACACAAGGCCGATCGCCGCGCAACACCACCTGTGCGGGCGACAGGTTTGTCGATGCTCGCTGCAGCGCAGACTGCGGTCGCGTAAACGGTTCAAGGTGTGCTGCTGCCGCGCTGACCGATCGTCGCTATGCTCGCTGGGGATGAGCACCACATCGCCCGAGGATCTGCTGACGATGGAAGGCACGCTGCATGGCATTGCCTATGCCGTGGTGGCCCGTCAGCTAGAGCGCCAGCGCGTGGTACTGGACACCTTGCAGGTAGGCGGGCAGTCGGTGCCGTTGACGGGCTCTCCCACCTTCGGTTCGCTGCAGGCTGCAGTGGACATCGGCAGCAAACTGGCCCGGCAATACATCGGCGAATTGCTGAAGAAGCAAACGCGCCCGCACTCGACCCCGCCCGGCAACGCACGGGGCTAGCGCGCAGACGCCAGCACACGGCGGCTACGTTGTCGCCCGGTGCGATGCAGCGATGCAGCGAGAAAGCATCGGCGGTCATCCACATCGTGCAATCGCCTTCACTCGGCCCTATTCTCTGCCCGGGCATCGGTGGCAACGCGTCGCTGGCATGCCGGACGGAGATGAGGCTGCGTGACAGAGGCAAGGAAAGACCCGGCATGCGCGGAGTAGGGCGCATGTTCTGGCTGATGCAGGCATTGGGCTGGTCGCTGTTCCTGGCGATTGCCTACGTGGCTCGGCCTAGCGAGGAAGCGGTGCCCGATGGGCTGCAGTTGGCCGCAGTGGCTGGCTTCAGCGTGGGCGGGTTGCTGGGCAGCCTGCTGCTGCGCCGGCTCTATCGAACACTGCAAGCCGATGGCTACGGCGAAGTGCGTTGGCTGGGCCTGTTGCTGGTCGCCAGCCTGCTGGCGGCGCTGGGCGTGGATGTGGCGGTCCACGGCTTACTGCTGGGCTTGCGCGGCTTCTCCCCGGGGTTGATGGCGCTGTCCGAGGCGCAGCCGATGATCGCGGGCACGGCCCTGCTATGGCCGGCCTACATTGCCTGGAGCCTGCTCTACCTGTCGATCAGCAGACAGACGCGGCTAGCCGAAGCGACTCGCCACCAGAACGATCTGCGGCTGGCGCTCAAGGAGGCGCAGTTGCAACGTCTGCTCGGCCATATCAGCCCGCATTTCACCTTCAACACGCTCAACAATATTCGAGCGCTCATCCTCATCGATCCAGAGCTGGCACGCGAACAGATCACCCGCTTCGCCAGCACGCTGCGCTACCAGTTCACCGGCGGCGAAGAAGCCCTGGTGACCGTGGACGAAGAAATGGCGGTCGTGCGCGACTATCTGGGCTTGGTCGGCATGCAACTCGGCAAGCGCCTGCGCTATGCCGAACACGTGGATGCAGCCGCATTGCTGCGACGGGTACCACGATTCTGCGTGCAGCTGCTGGTGGAAAACGCGATCAAGCACGGTCTGGGGCTCAGCAGCAGCGTCGGCGATCTGCAGGTAGGCATTGCCGTGCAGGATGATGCGCTGCATATCCATGTGCGTAACAGCGGGCAATTGCAAGCCGGCGGCAGCGGCGGCACGGGACTGGCGAACCTGCGGCAACGCCTGCAACTCTCGTTCGGATCACATGCCGGCCTGCAATTACATGAAGAAGGCACGTGTGTGGTGGCACATGTATGGATTGGAGAGGGCGCGTGATTGAAGCGGTGATCGTGGAAGATTCGGAGCTGGCCCGCTTCGAACTGGAGCATCAGCTCAAGGGTTACCCGCAGCTGCGTGTGCTGGGCCATGCCGATGATGTGGACAGTGCGGTGCAGTTGATCGAATCGGCTACGCCGGACGTGGTCTTTCTGGATATCGACCTTCCCGGCGGCAACGCGTTCGATGTGCTGGAGCGCCTGAGTCGGGTTCCGCGCATCATCTTCACCACCGCCTTCGACGCGCATGCGCTCAAGGCGTTCGGCTACAACACGGTGGACTACCTGCTCAAGCCAATCGAACCGCAGCGGCTTGCCCAGGCAATCGAGAAACTAGGCGACGCGGTTGCCGCCCCGCCGGTGCGGCGTGCGATGGACAGCGCCATCTTCATCAAGGACGGCGAGCGCTGCTTCCTGGTCAAGCCGCGCGATGTGCGGTTGATCGAGGCGGTCGGCAACTACAGCCGGGTGTACTTCCAGAACCACGCGCCACTGCTGTATCGGCCGCTCGGGGCGATTGAAACGCAGCTGGCGCCGGACAAATTCTTTCGCGCCAGCCGCAAGTACATCGTCAATCTGGACTTCGTGGAGCAGGTTGCACCGTGGAGCAACGGCGGCCTGATGCTGACCCTGCGCGGTGGGCTGGAAGTGGAAGTGTCCCGCCGCCAGAGCGCACGCTTCAGAGAGCTGCTTAGCCTTTAGCTTTCGGCGGTTTCTGGGTGGCTGGCAACGTGGGGGCAATTTGCCAGATCAGTGCCGATGGCGCACGCGAGCCACGGGGCATGCGTGTGGCATATGCCCACTCTGTGCACCGATTCCGCCGGAGGGCAGCCGCGCAGCCGCTTGTCAGTTGTCCCCGGTCGGTTCGCGAGTGCCGCTGCTGTCACCCATCAAGCGGTCGTGCATGGTCATGACTGCGTTGCCATTGCCGTCTTTGTTGAAGCTCAACGCATCCAGGCTCTCGTCCAGGTAGTAACGGCCGTCGGCATGCGGCAGCACGGCAACCGGGTCTTCTCCCTCGCGCTGCAGTTGCAGCGCGCCGTCCACTTCCGCAAGCACGCGTACATCATCTGCAGCAAAGCGATAACGGCCCAGCCATGCGCGGTCCTGGCTGCGCAGCGCGACCGTCGCCGCATAGGCATGCCCGGCGGCGATGGCGGCCAAACGCACGCTCAGGTTGGTCGGATCCAGGAACTCGGCATTGGTCAACACGGTCACGAAGACGTCCGGCTGCGTCACCCGCACCACATAGCTGTTGAAGCCGTTGATGAAGCCGCCATGCTCCACGTCGGCCATGCCGTTTACCTGGCCGATGATCCAGCCGAAGCCGTAGGGCGAGGCGCTGCCATCGGCCAACGTGGTCGTGCGCATCGCCTGCGCCAGCAGCGATGCCGACACCGGCAAGCCGTCGCGCAATGCGCGGTGCCAGATCGCCAGATCGTCCACCGTGCTGATCAGACCGCCCGCGCCTTGCGGCTGCGACATGCTGATGAAGTCGGCGTTCTGCAACTGGCCCTGCGCGCGGCGATAGCCATGCGCGCGTTTGGCGATCACGGTGAGATGGTCATCGTAGCGGGTATGCAGCATGCCCAGCGGCTGGAACAGCGACTGCTGCATATAGACCGGGTAGGGCTGAGCAGTGATACGTTCGATCAGATAGGTCAGCACGATGTAGTTGGAGTTGCTGTAGCGAAAGCGCGTGCCCGCAGCAAACTCCAGCGGCAGGTCCTTGAAATAGTTCATCAGGCTCCGCGCATCGGTGTCTTCCCGTCGCGCGGCGCGCGAGGCAGCGATGCTGCTGACATTCTTGATGCCGGAGGTATGCGTGAGCAGTTGCTGCACGGTGACCTTGGCGAGCGGGCCGCTCAGCGCCGGGTCCACTGACTCCAGGCAGGTATCCAGTTGCAGCTTGCCCGCCTGCACCAGTTGCAGTACCGCCATGGCGGTGAACTGCTTGCTGACCGAAGCCAGCCGCATTGCCGCGTCCGGTTGCATGGCCACGCCATTTCGATGTCCGCCATGCCGTAGGCCCGGCGCAGCAGCACCTGATCGCCACGCGTCACCAGCACCACGCCGCCCGGCTGGCTGTCCTTGAAAAACGCAGCGGCCTCGCGCGCCAATTCGGCCGTGGCTGACGCCGGCGGTGTGGTTCCCGTCGCGCGGGTCGTGCCGGCCATGCTCAGCGCGGTAGCCAGCAGCATCATCGCAATTGTCTTCATACACCTGCTCCTTCAGTGGATGGAGCGCAGCTTGGAAGCGGAGCCGTGCAGCGCCCAGCGATGCATGACGTGCGGTCGAGACAGGCATCGAACGGTCGACGGAGCGGATGAGCGTGAGCCGTAAGTGACGATCTGCGCTGCACGTGGCCCGGCATCGTGTGGGGTCAGGGCGTGGGCGCTATGGATGCGGTGGCACCTCCAGGCAGCCCGGCAGCAGGCTGCCCAGGGATCGAACGCGACAATAGATGCAGCCTGCGTGCGTTCGAAAGGCACCAGGCAGCGCCAGCTTCGGTTATCTGCACGGGCACGAATTGCGCCAATATCACGCTGCTCATCACATGCAAGCTGTCAGCATCGGGGGCACGTTTCGCCATTGCCCCAATGAGTCCGCTATGAATTCAACGACCGTTCCGGCCCGTCCATGGGCCGTCCACCCGTTCCACGCAGCCGTGCTCGGCGGTGTGTGGCCGCTGTTTCTCGGCGCCTTGCTCAGCGATTACGCCTACTGGAGCAGCTACCAGATCCAGTGGAGCAACTTCGCATCCTGGCTGCTGGTAGGCGCGATGGTGTTGACCACGATTGCGCTGGTGTGCGCCATCGTCGCGCTGGTGCGCGGAAGCCGTAACCTGATCTACATCATTGCGCTCATTGCTACGTGGATCGTGGGCTTTTTCGATGCCTTGCATCATGCCCGCGACGCATGGGCCGTCATGCCGGCAGCCCTGGCGCTGTCCGCGATTGCGACGTTGTTCGCATTGGTTGCGACCTGGGCAGGATTGTCCGGTCTGCGCGTAGGAGGTGCACGATGAAGCGTCAGACCACCAGTCTCATCACCGTCTCCATTCTTGCTGCAGCGCTGGCCGCATGCGGCAAGGCGCCGGAGGTCAGTCAGCGCGGCGCAACCCCGGAACTGCCGGAGCCGGATCGCGGCTTGCTGCCCGACATGAAGATTGCCGAGCCAACCGCCTGGAACGAGCGCAAGCCCACCGTGCCGGCAGGCTATCGCATCACCGCGATCGCCAAGGATCTTGGCATTCCGCGCCAGACACTGGTGCTGCCCAATGGCGACATCCTGGTGGCAGAAGGCCGTGGTGGCAGCGCGCCAAACCTCAAGCCAAAGGATGTCATTGCCGGCGCGATCAAGGCCAAGGGCACCTCCAAGGCCAAGAGCGGCAATCGCCTGACCTTGTTGCGCGATGCTGATGGCGATGGCACCTACGAACTGAAAACGGTGTTTGCCGACAAACTCAACGCGCCCTACGGGCTGGCGCTGATTGGCGAGGCGCTGTACGTAGCGAACCAGGATGCGTTGGTACGCTTCGAGTATCGGCAGGGCCAGACCCAGGCGAGCGGGGCGCCCACCAAGGTGACCGACCTGCCGTCGGCCATCAATCATCATTGGACCAAGGCGCTCACAGCCAGCGCGGATGGCCGCTATCTGTATGTGGCCATCGGCTCCAACAGCAACATCACCGAACGTGGCATGGCCGTCGAGCTCGACCGCGCGCAGATCTGGCAGGTGGATGCCGCAACCGGCGCGCACAAGCCGTACGCGACCGGTATCCGCAATCCCACGGCGCTGGCCATCCAGCCGGGTAGCGGTGCGTTGTGGGCAGTGGTCAACGAGCGCGATGAAATCGGCCCCAACCTGGTGCCGGACTACCTCACCTCGGTACGCGAAGGCGGTTTCTACGGTTGGCCCTACAGCTATTGGGGCAAGAACGTAGACGCGCGCGTCATGCCGCAAGATCCGCAGAAGGTGGCATCGGCGATCGTGCCGGACTATGCCCTGGGTTCGCATGTCGCCGCACTTGGCGTTGCGTTTTCTTCCAGCGCAATGGGCGCCAAGTTCGCCGATGGCGTCTTCGTCGGCGAGCACGGTAGCTGGAACCGAAATCCGCCGGTTGGCTACAAGGTCGTGTTCGTGCCGTTCCGCGACGGTCGCCCGGCAGGCGACCCGATCGACTTCGTGTCCGGCTTCCATGGCGAAGATGGCAAGACCCGCGGCCGGCCGGTGGGTGTCACGGTCGACCCGCGTGGTGCATTGATCGTTGCCGATGATCTGGCCAACATCGTCTGGCGCGTCACACCAGACGCCGCGGCCGCTGCGCCCCAGTAGGCAGGACCAGCCGCGCAGTGACGATCCCGGTGTTGCAGCTCCGGTATCGTCGCTGCAGTCGGCGATGCTGATTGCTGCTTCCAATGGGGCGCGATGTCGATTGCGTGCACTGTCATGCCATGAAGACTTCGCGCTCACTCAGGTGTCGATGCCCTGCAAGTGACGCATCCTGGAGAGCATCGTCGTTGACATCGTCGGCGCTTTGCTAGCATCACCACACCCCCGATGCAGAGCACATCCTCATGCTGCCGACCACATTCCCGACGCCGGACCTGTTCTTGCCAGGCCAGGGCGAACCGGCATTGCGCTGGGGCGTGCTGGGTCCCGGCAAGATCGCATCCGCATTCGTCGATGCCTTGCGTCGCAATACCCGCCAATGTCCATTCGCAGTGGCCTCGCGCAGCCGCGAACGTGCCCAGACGTTCGCCGATACCTGGGCGATGGAACACGCCTGTGACAGCTATGAGGCGCTCGTCCATCACCCGGACGTTGACATCGTCTACATTGCGACCCCGCACAGCGAACATCTGGAACATGGCCTGCTCGCACTTCGTGCGGGCAAGCATGTCCTGATCGAAAAGCCCATGACCACCTGCGCGCAGGACGCCCGCATCCTGGTGCAGGAAGCGCGTGCGCGCGGACTGTTCCTGATGGAGGCCATGTGGAGCCGTTATCTTCCACACACCTCGGTAGTGCGCAAGCTACTGGCAGATGGAGCGTTGGGCGATGTCCGCCACGTGTTCGCAGACCTGAGTCAAGCGGGGCCTCGCGATCCGTTGCATCGGCAACGCAATGCTTCACTCGGGGGAGGGGCGTTGCTCGACCTGGGCGTCTATACCGTGCAGTTCTCCTCGATGGTGTTGGGCGCGCCCAGCGCAATCACGGCCGTGGGCGCGCTCACCCAGACCGGCGTCGATGCCTATTCGACCGTGGTGCTGTCGCATGGCGGGCACGCGCAATCCACCCTGGTCAGTTCCATCGTGGCCCGTAGCAGCTCCACCGCCTATGTCACCGGTAGCGCCGGCCGCATCGATCTGGCAGGCGATTTCCATAACCCGACCACGCTGCGTCTGGTCGGCAACGGCGACGCCATTGAACCGTTGCTCTGGACCGACCCCACCGGTGTTGACGGCTATCGCGCACTCTCCTGGCAAGCCACTGCAGCTGCTCGCTACATCGGCCAGGGATTGATGGAATCGCCGCTGCATCCGCTCGACGAAGTCATTCAGATCATGACGACTTTGGACGTGGCGCGCTCGCAGCTAGGGATGGTGTAGGACCGCGCCACCCGGTACGACGCGCGGGCAGGGCGGACATCCATCCAGGAAGAATCTGCTCTTGGAGGACTGCAGGCAGAGGATCGCAGCACGTACCTCTGGTCAATGGCCGCGCATTCTCTGCACGCATGCATTGGCCATTTCAGCCAAGAACATTGTAGAACGGCCTGTGATTGTCCTGGTGGCGACGAGAAAGCGTCTGGCGCATGTCACGCATTTCAAGATCATGAAAAAGGCGCCCCCACTACAGCAGGGGCGCCAGTCCAGTTGCACGTTGCAGTGAGTCAATATTGCGGTGCAAGCAATCGAAACCGAACTTACTGCGGCAGATCGCACTTGAGTTTGCCGTCGACGTAATACGGCTTGGGAACATCCGGATTCTTGCTGGTCTTCTCGAACACCACTTCAAATGAGCCAAGATCCGGCGTGCCGTTGCGCGATGTGCAGGCTTCCTGCAATTTCTTCTTCACCGCCGCGATGCCTGCATCGCGATTGGCGCCTTCGGCGCTGTTGGTCAGGTTGGCAACTTCGGCGTAGGCCATCGAGCTTAGCCCCATCAGGCAACCAGCCAGGATCATCGTCTGTAGCTGCTTCATACAATCTCCTTTGTCGTGTCGCTCATGCGCTGCAGCTACCCTGCAGCGCCGACAGCATAGGCGGTTCGCGTTAAGCGCTCGTGGGCACTGGAATCTGGCCCTTTCGGGTCATCAGCATCAGCAACGGCAGGCAGTCATCGCGCAACCGCAAGCGTCGCCCATGCAACCACGGCATAGCGTGCGGTCTTGGCAACGACCAGCAGAGGCACCACCGCACGCAGCGGCTCGCGCATGAACCCGGCGGCGAGCGTGAACGGGTCGCCGATGACCGGCATCCAGCTCAGGAGCAGCGGCCATTTGCCATCTCCTAAGTTAGATGGGTCAAAGCCTCACGGCCGCTCTAGCTTCATGAGGAGCGCATTTGCCTTGGCCATGCGCGCTTGGACCGATGTCGAGGCGAGTGGGTCGAACCGCGCAACGACATTGCCGGAGCTGTCGCGTATCCAGATCGTTAATCCGACACCTAAACTCTTCGATAGCTCGCGCCAGGCGATAAGCTCCGCAAAGTCTTCGCCTGCCGAAGCGGTGGAGTACAACGACACAAATGGAGATTCGGCCAGAGCCCGATAAAGCATTGGTGCCTGTGACAGGGGCTGAGCTGGTTTGCGCCGGTAGACGCGACGCCCCCCCGATTTTGAGTAGCACCTCAGTTTGGAGTCCAATTCCCTAACTCGAGGAGATTGGACGTGAAGAAGCGTTTTTCTGAAGAACAGATCATCGGCTTCCTGCGCGAAGCTGATGCCGGTGTGGCGATCAAGGACCTGTGCCGGCGGCATGGCTTCAGCGAGGCTTCCTATTATCTGTGGCGCAGCAAGTTCGGCGGGATGAGCGTGCCCGATGCCAAGCGGCTCAAGGACCTTGAGTCCGAGAACGCGCGGCTGAAGAAGTTGCTGGCCGAGCAGCTGTTCGAGAACGACCTGATCAAGGATGCACTGCGAAAAAAGTGGTGAGCGCACCGGCGCGTCGCATGCTGGTGCGCGAGTGGATCGGGCGTGGTGCCAGCGAGCGTCGTGCGTTGGCAGTGATCGGCATGAGCGCCAGTGCGCTGCGATATTGCCCGCGCGAAGATCGCAACGTCGAACTGCGCGAACGCATCTGTGCGTTGGCGCATCGCCATCGCCGTTATGGTGTGGGGATGATCTATCTCAAATTACGACAGGAAGGACGCATCGTGAACTACAAGCGTGTGGAGCGGTTGTACCGCGAGCAGCAGCTGCAGGTCCGGCGCCGCAAGCGCAAAAAGGTGCTGATAGGAGAGCGTCAGCCGCTGCTGCGGCCATCGCAGGCCAATCAGGTGTGGTCGATGGATTTCGTGTTCGACCGCAGCGCCGAAGGCCGAGTGATCAAGTGTCTGGTGATCGTGGACGATGCAACCCACGAAGCGATCGCCATCGAGGTGGAGCGCGCAATCTCGGGCCATGGCGTGACACGCGTGCTGGATCGGCTGGCGCACAGTCGCGGCTTGCCACAGGTGATCCGCACAGATAACGGCAAGGAGTTTTGCGGCAAAGCGATGGTGGCCTGGGCACATGCGCGTGGCGTGCAGTTACGGCTGATCCAGCCTGGCAAGCCAAACCAGAACGCCTACGTCGAATCGTTCAATGGCCGGCTGCGCGACGAATGCCTCAACGAGCACTGGTTCCCAACCCTGCTGCATGCGCGTACCGAGATCGAACGCTGGCGACGCGAATACAACGAGGAGCGACCCAAGAAGGCCATTGGCGGCATGACGCCATCTGCGTATGCCCAACAGCTGGCCAACACCGATATCATCAACCCCGGACTCTAAACCCGGCCGCTACTCAGAGCGGGGGGACGTCGCTCGGAGGACGCAAGCGGGCCGCGATCGAGTGGAGCGGCCAAGCTGCGGTAGTCGGTCCATATCTCGCGGAAAGGGCCGCCGTCGGCGGTGATCTTCAAGGTGCTGTCGACGACGTGAGTTGCTTCGTGCAGCAGCAGATACTCCAGAGCAGGAACCGCACCTGCATCCAGTTGAATGCGATATCCCGACGCGTCTGTAGTGAAGAGGCGGGCATCCTTGCCGGTGAGAAAGTCGCTGAGCGAGGTGTCGAGGACATCTCCACGCAAGGTAATCTCGAAGAGCGGTTTGCCATCGGCGCCGTCGTACTCGCGTGTCAATGCCGTACCCGGGCTCCAGGGCGCATCAACGAAGCTCAGTCGCGCCAGACGCTGTTGCAGGATCTGACGGTGCAACGCAGGCAATGCGTCAATCGCGCGTTCGACCAAGGCCCACTCGCGGTCGCTTAGCTGATGCACCTGTGCGCGCTGATCGTTACCAGAGAAGGCGCTCAGGCTGTCTTCGTGTGCAGGCTGGACCCGCGCGCGCAAGGACGTGCTGGACAGATCGACGTCCGCCTTCGGTGGCGTACCCGAGACCGGCGCGGGTGCGCCAGCCCAACCGACATTCGCACACATCAATAAAGACGCCAACAGGCAACCTGCCAATGGGCCAGACGTGTATTTCGGCAAATCAGACATGAGAGGCACCCGACAGAGACGGTGTTGCATCCGTATGTAGCGGACAAGTGATGTAGTGCCCGTGGATCGTAGCCTAGGCGGCACGAGGTGGGGTCGTATGGCACCTATGCACGCATCCGATTGAAGCTATCTGCCCCGCAATAGTGCACTGATCATCTTGATGCCCAGTTCCATATCCGCTTGCCTGCATGCAGGCAAGCGGACATTGCGCAGCGTGATCAGCGTCTTCGCCGCCATGCCATGACGCATGCTCGCATCGTGCCGCCTGCTCGCACGGTCTAACCACGGCGCGTGCCACGCGTGTCCATCGCGAAAATATGCCAGCGATTCGCTGTGCGCAAGATCCGACTCCCATCGAAGGCTGCGCGGACTGCGATTACCTGAACGAATGCGTGGCCGTGGGGATTGCCTCGCCGCTTGACGCAATGGGCAGCGGCTAGCCAGCGATTGGATGCCGCACGGAAGAAGCCAGCGCATTCGAGTGCTCCGCCGGCGTGCGCTGTGGTTGTCATTGGATCCTGCGGGAAAGCCCATCACGCACACCCATACCTGCCATCCCGGCGTTCGATTTCATTCCGCCGACGGCAACGCACACGATGCACATCCGGTGCAAGGGATACGCCTTTGCCACACGGCCGCTGCAACCGCAGCGTCCAGCAACCACGCAGATCATCGGAGGCCGCATGTCCGTTCGCAGCAGCAGTCAGAAGTTCATTGCCAGGAATCGCGCGCCTCGCGTGCAGATCGAATACGACGTCGAGATCTACGGCTCGCAGAAGAAGGTGCAGGTTCCGTTCGTCATGGGGGTGTTGTCGGACCTGTCCGGCGCCAATACAGAAAACCTGCCGGCGCTGGAAGCACGCGAGGCATTGGAAATCGATGTCGACAATTTCGACAGCCGGCTGCGTGCCATGCAACCGCGGGTGGCAATGAGCGTTTCCAACACCCTCACCGGCAGCGGCGAATTACCTGTCGATATCACCTTCGACAGCCTGGACGATTTTTCGCCCACCGCCGTGGTGACAAAAGTGGCACCGCTGGCCGAGCTGCTGGAAGCGCGTACGCAACTGGCCAATCTGGGCACGTATCTCGACGGCAAGGCCGGCGCCGAGCGCCTGATCGCCGATGCGATCAAGGATCCCACCTTGCTGCGCTCGCTGGTCGCGGCCCCCAAGTCGACGGATGAGTAACCCCATGGCGACCCAGAATTCTTCCGCTGCCCAAGACCTTGCCGATGCCCAGCCGCTAACCCGTCAATCCGACGACTTTGCGGCGCTGCTGACCCGCGAATTCCGTCCGCGCAGCGAACGCGCCGGCGAAGAAGTGCGGTTGGCTGTGCGCACCCTGGCCGAACAGGTGCTGGAACGCAGCGACATCATCAGCGACGACCTCGCGCAGACCATCAATGCGTATGTTGCCGAGATCGACCGCAAGATCACCGAGCAACTCAATCTCATCCTGCACGCACCGCAGTTCCAGGCGCTGGAGGGTGCATGGCGCGGCCTGCATTATCTGGTGAGCAATACCGAATCGGACACGCAGTTGAAGATCCGCGTGCTCAACGTGTCCAAGAAGGAGCTCGCCAAGAACCTCAAGCGCTTCAAGGGCACAGCCTGGGACCAAAGCCCGGTGTTCAAGAAGATCTACGAAGCCGAGTATGGTCAGCTGGGTGGCGAACCGTATGGCTGCCTGATCGGCGATTACCACTTCGACCACAGCCCGCAGGATGTCGACACGTTGCGCGGCATCAGCCAGATTGCGGCCGCCTCGCATGCGCCCTTCATCGCCGCTGCGGGTCCCGGACTGATGGGGATGGAAAGCTGGAGCGAGCTCTCCAACCCGCGCGATCTGGCCAAGATTTTTTCCACACCCGATTACGCGGCATGGCGGTCGTTGCGCCAGAGCGAGGATGCCAAATACCTGGCGCTGGCCATGCCACGCACGCTGGCACGGCTGCCGTACGGCGCCAAGACCGATCCGGTGGAAGCGTTCGACTTCGAAGAAGACACTCAGGGCGCCGATTCGTCGCGCTACACCTGGCAAAACGCAGCCTACGCAATGGCGGTCAACATCAACCGCTCATTCAAGCAGTACGGTTGGTGCACGCGCATTCGCGGCGTGGAGTCGGGTGGGGCGGTGGAAGGCCTGCCGACGCATACCTTCCCGGCCGACGACGGCGGTGTGGACATGAAGTGCCCGACCGAGGTGGCCATCACCGACCGCCGTTCGGCGGAACTGGACAAAATGGGGCTGATGCCGCTGGTGCATCGCAAGAACACCGACATGGCCGCCTTCATCGGTGCACAGTCGCTGGGCAAGCCCGAGGAGTACGACGACCCGGATGCCACCGCCAACGCAGCGCTGAGCGCACGGCTGCCGTATATGTTCGCTTGCTGCCGTTTCGCGCATTACCTCAAGTGCATCGTGCGCGACAAGATCGGCTCGTTCAGCACGCGCCAGCAAATGCAGAGCTGGTTGACCGATTGGGTGATGAACTACGTCGACGGCGACCCGGCCAATTCCAGCGAAGAAACCAAGGCACGCAAGCCCTTGGCCGCCGCCGAAGTGGTGGTCGAAGAGGTCGAGGGTAACCCCGGTTACTACACCTCCAAATTCTACCTGCGCCCGCATTACCAGCTCGAAGGCCTGACGGTATCGCTACGCCTGGTCTCGCGCTTGCCATCGGCGCAAGCCGCCTGACCGCTTTCAGGCTTGGCTTTCAACACTAACGACCTGCGGCTGGCATAGCCGCCGGGTCGGCTCTGCCTTTCCTGCACCACCCACCACTGGAGAAGTTCCATGGCTTTCGATATGCATCTCAAATTCGGCTCGGGCGACGTCGAGATCAAGGGCGCGTCCAACCATTCCAAGCACAAGGATCAAGTGCCGATCATTGCCTGGTCGTGGGGCACCAGTAACACCGGCAACCTGCACACCGGCGCCGGCTATGCGGCCGGCGGCAAGGCCAACGTGCAGGATATTTCCGTCACCAAGTACGTCGACAGCTGCTCCAACGCCTTGCTCAATGCCTGCTGCACGGGTGCGCGTGTGGATTCGGCCACGTTGTACGTGACCAACGCCACCGGCGAGCAGACCGACTACGTCACCATCGAGCTGAGCGAGGGCGTGATGATCACCTCGGTGTCCACCGGCGGCAGCGGTGGCGAAGATCGTCTGACCGAAAACGTGACGCTGCATTTCGGCAAGTTCAAGTACTCGTTCCAGCCGCAGGACGACAAGGGCAAGAAGCAGGGCGGCACCAAGGACTTCACCTTCAACATGCAGGAAGTGAAGAAGTCCTGAGCCAACGCAGTCCGACCGGAGCGCCAATGTCGATGTCCACCGTCCATCCCGAACATGCCTGCGCCCGCCTGATCAAGGCAGACAATCCCGAGGCCTCGTTGGCCACCGCCAAGGAGTGGGTGCGGCAATGCCCGGCCGATGCCCAAGCGCGCATCGGCTTGTTCCAGCTGCTGGCCGTGGTGGGCGACTGGGAGCGGGCGCGGCAGCAGTTGCTGCTGGCGGCAGACCTGGATCAGGCCTGGATCGGCGTGGCTGGCGCGTATGCGCGCATCCTCGACGCCGAACGTGAGCGCGAGCAGGTGCTGGCCGGTCGGATGATGCCACTGATGCCTGGTCAGGTACCGCAGTGGCAACACGATCTGCTGCAGGCATTGCAACACGATCGCGACGGCGAGCCAGCGCAGGCCGCACGACGGCGTGCGCTGGCGCTGACTCAAGCCGATGCCATCGCGGGGCACGTCGATGGCGAACGTTTCGACTGGTTGGCGGACGCCGATCCACGGTTTGGGCCTTGCCTGGAGGTCATCCTCGAAGCGGGCTACGCCTGGCTGCCGTTCGCCCAACTGCGCAGCCTGCTGTTCGAGGTGCCTGGCAGTCTGCGCGACATGCTGTGGCAATCGGTGGAAATTCAATGGCGCGACGGCACGCACAGCCGTGGCGTGGTGCCTTGTCGTTACCCCGGCAGCCACCACAGCGACGACGGCGCGATCCGTCTCGGCAAGCGCACCACCTGGCAGGGCGAAGACCTGTCTGCCTGCGGTCTGGGGCAACGCCTGCTGGCCGGCAGCGAAGACGACTACCCCTTGCTCGATATTCGCCATATTGCATTCGACACCGCCGCGGTGGCAGCGCCATGGCCGAACTGACCCAACAAGAGCGGCTGCAGCCCTCGCTGCTGGACCGTTTGATCGACGACAGTCGGCATGAGCTGGCCGAGAGCCGCGACGCGCGCGCGATCGGTCCGGCCAAGCTGCGCGACTGCGTCATGCGCGACCTGACCTGGTTGCTCAACTGCACCCGCCATTGGCATGAGGACGCACTGCAAGCGTATCCGCATGTCGCCACCTCGGTGCTCAATTACGGCATTCCCGATCTGGCCGGCGCGCGCCTGGCCGGACTGGACGTGGTCGAGCTGCAGAACCGTATCCACGCCGCCATCGTGGCGTTCGAGCCGCGGCTCGCTGCGGCCAGCCTGCAGGTCACCGCCAAGGTCGATACCGGCCGCATGGACCGCATGTCGCTGTCCTTCGTCATCGACTCCGAACTCTGGGCGCAGCCATTGCCATTGGCGCTGTATCTGCGCACCGATCTCGACCTGGAAACCGGTCGCTTCAGTCTGTCGTCCGGAGCGCACTGAGCATGGATCCGCGCCTGCTCCACCACTACAACCGCGAGTTGCAGCATGTGCGCGAGATGGGCGCGGAGTTCGCGCAGGCGTATCCGAAGGTCGCCGGCCGGCTCGGCATGAGCGGCATCGAGTGCGCCGACCCGTATGTCGAACGCCTGCTGGAAGGGTTCGCGTTTCTGTCCGCGCGCGTGCAACTCGAATTGGAGGCACAGCAACCGGTATTCGCCCAGCACCTGATGGACATGCTGTATCCGCATTTCCTGTCGCCGGTGCCGTCGATGGCCGTGGTGGAGCTGCAACCGGAGCAGGGCGAGGGCATCGGTCCGGCGGGGCATCTTGTGCCGCGTGGCAGCGCGCTGCGCTCGTTGATCGGGCACGGCGACCGCACGGCCTGCGAGTATCGTACGGCGCATGCGGTGACGCTGTGGCCGCTGCGTCTGACCGCCGCCAGCTACCTGGCCTCGCCGGCGGCGCTGGCCACGCTTGGCGTGCCGGTCGAGTCGCGCGCGCGCGCCGGCCTGCGGTTGGTTTTCACTGTGAATGCCGGGCTGCGTCTGGACATGCTGGCGCTGGACACACTGCCGATCTTCATCACCGGCGCCGACGGACTGGCCGGCAGCCTCTATGAGCAACTGCATGCCAATGCGTTGGGATTCGTGGTGCGTGCCCGCGCCGCGGATGGGCAGGTGCTCAGTCGCAACTTCGGCCCCGAGCATCTGCAGCCACAGGGCTTCGACGATGAGCAGGCATTGCTGCCGCGCAGTGAGCGCTCCTTCAGCGGCTATCGTCTGTTGCAGGAATACTTCGCTTGCCCAGAGCGCTTCCTGTTCGCCGCCTTCGATGGCCTGGCACAGGTGCTGCCGCGCGCGGCCTGCACCGAGTTCGAGATTGTGGTGTGGTTCGATCGTGCCGTCGAACGGCTCGACAATGCCGTGGATGCGAGCAATTTCCGCCTGCATTGCACCCCGGCCATCAACCTGTTCCCCAGGCGCGGCGATCGCATCCATCTGCAGCCCGGCATCTGCGAGCATCATGTGCTGGCCGACCGCACGCGGCCGATGGACTTCGAGATCCATGGCGTGGAGCAGGTCGAGGGCTTCGGCGATGGCAATACGCCGATGCAGCGTTTCGAGCCGTTCTATGGCGCGCAGCCGCGTAGCTGGCATGAGCGGCGCTCGGCGTTTTATGCGCTGCGGCGTCAGCCGCGGCGGCTGTCGACCGGGCAACGCCGCACCGGGCCGCGCTCGAGCTACGTCGGCAGCGAAGTGTTCCTGTCGCTGGTCGATGGCGATCAGGCGCCGTATCCGCATCAGCTGCGGCAATTGGGCATGCAGCTGTGGTGCAGCAACCGCGATCTGCCGCTGCATATGCCGGTGGGCAAATCCAGCACCGACTTCGTGCTGGACGATGGCGGCCCGGTGGCGGCGATCCGCTGCGTGGCCGGTCCAACGCGACCGCGCTCGGGCGTGACCGCCGGCGATACCCGCTGGCGCCTGATCAGCCATCTTCAGTTGAACTATCTCTCGCTGCTGGAGGCCGGCGACGACGGCGCCACCGCAGTGCGCGAGATGCTCACGCTCTACCACGACCCGCACGATGCCGCGGCGCGGCGCCAGGTCGAGGGCGTGCGCCGCATTGCCTCACGCCCGATCGTGCGCCGCATTCCGGTGCCGGGCCCGGCCACCTATGGCCGCGGGCTGGAGATCACCTTGACCTGCGACGACGCCGCGTTCGAAGGGCAGGGCGTCTACCTGCTCGCCTCGGTGCTGCGGCATGTCTTCGCCCGCCAGGCATCGCTGAATTCCTTTACCGAAACCGTGCTGTGCACGCTCGAACGTAACGAGGTCGTCCGATGGCCAGCCCATCTCGGCAATCGGCCGATCCTCTAGCGTTGCTGGCGCACCTGGAGGCGCAGCCGCAGGACTTCGAGTTGTTCGAAGCGTTGCGGCGGCTGGAGTGCGAGCATCCGGCGCAACCGCGTCTGGGCCAGGCAGCACGGCCGTTGGAGGAGCCGGTGCGCTTGGGGCAGCGCGCCTCGCTGGAGTTCCCGCCGCGCGATATCGACAGCCTGCAACCGGGCCCGGACGGTCTTCCGCCGACGCTGCGGACGCTGGCCTTGGGTTTGTTCGGCCCGCATGGCGCGCTGCCGCTGCATCTGACCGAACACGCGATCGAACGCGAAGGGGCTGGTGACCCGACCTTCGCCGCCTTCGCCGACATCTTCCACCACCGCATGATCGCGCTGTGGTACCGCGCCTGGGCCGATGCGCGCCCGACCGTGCAGATGGATCGTCCGGGCGAGGACCGCTTTGGCGCGCGGCTGGATGCGCTGACCGGCGTGGACCAACCCGCGCTGCGCGGCCGCGATGCGATGCCGTTGGCCGCACGCCGGCACTTCGCTGGCCGCTTCGTCGCCCAGGCACGCAATGCCGAAGGCCTGCGTGCGGTGCTGATCGGCCTGTTCGATGTCGCCGTGCAGGTGCAGGAATTCGTTGCCAACTGGTTGCCGTTACCCGAAGAAGGACGGCTGCGGATGGGACGTGCTGCTGCGCGCATGGGGCGTGACGCCACGCTAGGCGCATCGGCGCGCAACGCCCAACACCGCTTTCGCCTGCGGATCGGTCCCTTGGAGATCGCCCGTTACCGCGAGTTCCTGCCGGGCGGCCAGGCCCTGGAAGTACTGACCGCCGCAGTACGCGGCTACGTCGGCGACGAGCAGGCCTGGGACCTGCAATTGGTGCTGGCGCGCGAAGACGTCCCGCTGCCGCTGATGGGGCAGGGCCAGCGCATCGGCCTGTCGCTCTGGCTCGGCCACTATCGCCGCCCGCGCGATGCCGACCAGCTTGTACTCGCACCGTCCTGATCGACCTCTGTATCCACTTTTCTGGAGTTCCCATGGCAGACATCAGTCGCGCCGCCTTGTTCGGCAAGCTCAACAAGACCACGTATCGCGGCATCGAATCGGCCACCGCCTTCTGCAGGCTGCGTGGCGACCGCGAGGTGGATCTGCTGCATTGGCTGCATCAGTTGCTGCAGGCGCAAGACGGCGACCTGCATCGCATCGTGCGTCATTTTTCGCTCGATGCGGCGCGACTTGCGCAGGAACTGACCGCAGCGCTCGATCGGCTGCCGCGCGGCGGTGGCGGGCACTTCGATCTGTCGGCCAGCGTGGAAGAAGCAGTGGAACGCGCCTGGGTGCACTGCACGTTGCGCTACGGCCGGCAACGCATCCGTGGCGGCGACCTGCTGGTGGCGATCCTGCATACGCGCAGCCTGCGCAACGGCTTGCTGGCCATGTCCAGCGAGTTCGGCAAGCTGCGCGCAGAGGCGCTGGCCGACGATCTGGACGCCATCGTCGCCGGCTCGCCGGAGGACGATGCCACCGATATTGCGGCGGCCAGCGCTCCCGCCGGACCAGCCGCCGCTGGTGGGACTGCCGCGCTCGCGCTGTATACGGTCGACCTCACCGCACAAGCACGCGAGGGCAAGCTAGACCCGATCATCGGCCGCGACGACGAGATCCGCCAGGTGGTCGATATCCTGATGCGCCGCCGCCAGAACAACCCGATCCTGGTCGGCGAGGCCGGTGTCGGCAAGACCGCGGTGGTGGAAGGCTTCGCACAACGCATCGCGCGCGGCGATGTGCCGCCCGCGTTGAAGGATGTGCAGCTGCGCACGCTGGATGTGGGCCTGCTGCAGGCCGGCGCCAGCATGAAGGGCGAATTCGAGCAACGCCTGCGCGCAGTCATCGACGAAGTGCAGGCCAGCCCCAAGCCGATCATTTTGTTTGTCGACGAAACCCACACCCTGGTCGGCGCCGGTGGCGCGGCCGGTACCGGCGATGCGGCCAACCTGCTCAAGCCCGCACTGGCGCGTGGCACCTTGCGCACCGTGGGGGCGACCACGTTTGCCGAGTACAAGAAGTACATCGAAAAGGATCCGGCATTGACGCGGCGCTTCCAGGCCGTGCAGGTGGACGAGCCGGACGAGGCCAAGGCGGTGCGCATGATGCGCGGCGTCGCTTCGATGATGGAACAGCACCACCGTGTGCAGATCCTGGACGAAGCGCTGGAAGCGGCAGTCAAGCTCAGTCACCGCTACATCCCAGCGCGGCAGCTGCCGGACAAATCGGTGAGCCTGCTCGACACCGCCTGCGCGCGCGTGGCGGTGAGCCTGCACGCTACGCCTGCGGAAGTGGACGACAGTCGCCGCCGCATCGAATCGCTGGAGACCGAGCACGCCATCATCGAACGCGAGCGTGCGATTGGCATCGTGGTGGATGAGCGTGCTGCAGCTTGCGCCAGCCTGCTGCAAAGCGAGCACGGCCGCCTGCACGAGCTGGAACAGCGCTGGGTTGGCGAGAAGGCATTGGTGGACGAGCTGTTGTCGTTGCGCGCACAACTGCGTAGCGGTAATTCATCGGTGGAAGGCACCGGCAGTGCGTTGGAAGCAGAGGCCGACACCGACGCAGATGCCGCCGCAGATGCCGCTGTCGCGCAGTCGGCGTCTGGCGACACTGTCGTGCTCGACGCACCGGTACAAGTTGATCGCGACACGCTGCTCGCACGCCTGCAACTGGTACAGGCCGAACTGGCCGCACTCCAGGGCGAATCGCCTTTGATCCTGCCCACCGTCGATTACCAGGCGGTGGCCGCCGTGGTCGCCGACTGGACCGGCATTCCGGTCGGGCGCATGGCGCGCAACGAGATCGACACCGTGCTGCGCCTGCCCGACCTGCTGGCCAAGCGCGTGATCGGCCAGGACCATGCCATGGAGATGATCGCCAGGCGTATCCAGACCAGCCGCGCCGGCCTGGACAACCCGGACAAACCGATCGGCGTGTTCCTGCTCGCCGGCACCTCCGGCGTGGGCAAGACCGAAACCGCACTCGCCCTGGCCGAAACCTTGTACGGCGGCGAACAGAATCTGATCACCATCAACATGAGCGAGTACCAGGAAGCGCATACCGTCTCCTCGCTCAAGGGCGCACCACCGGGCTATGTGGGCTACGGCGAAGGCGGCGTGCTCACCGAAGCGGTGCGACGCAAGCCGTACTCGGTGGTGCTGCTGGACGAAGTGGAGAAAGCCCACCCGGACGTGCACGAACTGTTCTTCCAGGTCTTCGACAAGGGCTGGATGGAAGACGGCGAAGGTCGCCGTATCGATTTCCGCAACACCTTGATCATCCTGACCAGCAACGCGGGCACCGACCTGATCGCCAGCCTGTGCAAGGACCCGGAGCTGATACCCGACCCGGGAGCCATGGCCAAGGCCATCCGCGAGCCGTTGTTGAAGGTGTTTCCGCCGGCATTGCTCGGGCGGCTGGTGGCGATTCCGTATTACCCGCTGAGCAACGACATGCTCGGGCAGATCGTGCGACTGCAGTTGAATCGCATCAAGAAACGCATCGAAGAGCGCTACAAGATTCCGTTCGAGTACGACCACTCGGTGGTGGAGCTGGTGGTATCGCGGTGCACTGAAAGCGAGTCGGGCGGACGAATGATTGATGCGATTTTGACTAACTCGATGTTGCCGGAGATCAGTCGGCAGTTTCTCACTCGGGTGATTGAGGGCAAAAAAATCAATCATTCGCGCGTATCGGCCGTGGCGGATGGCTTTTTCTACGAATTCTGAGGGCAGAAAACATGGTGGCCAAGGCGACGGTGTATCTGAATGGTATCGAGCGCGGCAGCAGCGATGCCGCCATGGGTGGCGGGAGGCGGGGAGGGCCGGTCAACGATCTCGCCGATCACGCCGAACGCAAAGCCTGGCGAGAAGCATGGCCAAGGATCTGTCGTGAAGTACGGGCGACCGCGGACGGAACGCCATTCGAGATCACCATCGAAGTCAACATGACGATCTGCGCGGACTGCCAGAAATGGATGATTGTTGAAGTTCGTCGCCATCTCGGCCAGTTGGGTCGAGCTTTTACCTTTTATGCCACGGTGGGAAAGGAAAAGCCGGTTGTCGTGGCGCGTGACACGGTATGGAACGCGAAGGTCGGTCAATGCCGACTTTGGAAGGCTGATCGAAGCGATCTGCAGATGGGTCGTGTACGAAAGCACGAGGTGATCTATGAAAAGACGCGAGGATAGATGCGTACTCATTTGATCGCCGGCCGTGCATGCAATTGCAGAAAAGCTGCGATCCGAGGACGTCCGCTGCCAGACCCAGTCGCGCAGCGCGCATCTGACGCGAAACGTCGGTTCGCGTCTAGTGATAGTTGGCTGCAAAAGGTGTGCTTCGACGCTTCTCCATCGCTGCATCAACAAGAACGGGATCCGAAATGGTCAATGCAAAGTACATCACAGAAGAAACCGCAGCCCATGGTCGCGTGCTGGCCTTTCCGAACGTCAGTTCATGCGTGGCGGTAGTCGTCGTGTTGCCGGATGAACTCGTCGGTTGGCACGTCACGGTGAAGACGCTCGACTCGATCGACAAGGGCATGGCCGCGCAGGGGGCCGCAAAGTTTCTTGACTATGCCAGAAGCGGGACACCCCGCAGGCTGCTCATCGTGGGTCACGTCACCCACCATGACCCCACGGCGCTGCGCGATTGGGTGCGGGCTCAGCTGGCTGTCGACCTGCCCACGCAGTCTTTCGATATCACCAGGCACCGCAAGGCAGAGACGAATGTCGCGTACCACCTCTTCTTTGAGCATAACGGCCACGACATTCCGCAGATCACCTTCAAGAATTCGACGAAGGTGGGAGTAAGCAACGTCACCAATGGCGAGAGCGGAGTGCCGAATGGAGGGCTGCCCGTTCACAACCGCAGTGCGGACTTCACGGTCAGTCGCTGGCACACGCTGCGGCGCCATTTCGTCGACGTATGACCTCCGGAGCTAGCAAGACAAAGAACGCGCCAGCGGACATGCATCGCATCTTCCCGCCGCAGAGAGAGCGATACCGCAAAGCGCCCTCCGGAAAACTTGGGTCAGAGTGAACTTCCTTTAGCTCGGTGGACGACATTCATTGATAGCTGCCAGGCAGGGCGATACCCCGCGACAAAGAACACATGTGCACATGAGAGGAGGCTTACATGTTGGAAAAGAAGATCAAGGTTGGCGATGACGCCAGCTGGCTTCCTAGAAAAGAAGGGGAGCTAACAGGCAGCGGTGGCTTGATAGAGGTGCCCGGCACGGTACTGGAGGGGTACGCCACGAAGTACCTTCCTTTCATCCCGAATGCCATCAGTGCAGTCCATTCGGGAGGACTGGATGTGATCAGTTACAACTTTAGCGGCTGCTTGATGGCTGCCTACACTGCTCAGGACGGGCGGAGAATGGTTTGCCACGTGTCGACGGGTGAAGGAAATGATTGCAAGAGCGCCTGGGACCAAATTAGGAGTACTTCGACGAACGTCCTTGAGTTTCGTCCATCCGATTACATCGACACCAAGGGACGTTCCTTGGCCGGGTGCTACGGACTGATCACAAACGATGATCGGAGTCTGGCCATTACCGTGGTTTCAGGTAAAGACCCGAGCTCAAGGTTCATCTCTGCAATTACCGTGGTTTCAGGTAAAGAGCCGAACTCAAGGTTCATCTCAGCGATTAAAAAGATGAGGTTCTGGCGGGATTAATGCGTTCCGCCCCTGGCGTGATGCGCAGAGTGAGGGCGATGCGTGGATCGACAGTTCGCGCAACGACAAGAAGATGCTGCCGTTCGTGGCGCTGAACACGGCGCTGTTCAAGGATGGCGACACAGACACAAGGATCTGATCACGCAGAGCCAGTACGACGCGGGCATGGCGCAGATGGGACTGCCGAAGGACTTCAGCTCGCGCTACGTCGAGGAGTCCGGCTATGCGCTGAGCAGCGAGGACGGCCTTGTGGAGGAGTGGATCAAACCCGGCCTGCGCGCGGAAGGCAGCGTCTGGCGGCGGCACGTGCTGAATCCGATCGGGGCATTCCTCGGTTGATGCGTTGCACGATTCAACGACTATTACGGAGAACGACATGGACAACGCAGTGACAGGGGCGCACGGTCAAGCCGGCTTGCATTGGGTAGGCCATGTAGGCCACGGACGAGTTGGATTCCGGGAGCACTGTGGAGCAATGCTGCGATCGCGCGTGCAGGATCCTGCAAGACGATTAAGCGCATGAGCTGCAGAATCCTCACCAGCTTCGCCATGGCCAACCATGGCTCGACCTTCATGCACTGGCTGCGTAGCGAGTTGATGAAGAGCCTTGGGCTCTACGACATCGATGCGGTGTATGTCGATTCGATCGTGTCGCGGTCCATCGACGATCGTGCCACGGTCGCTCCCGATACCCGCGCGCACATGCGTTCGCCGACGGGCGCACTGCCGATCGGTGCGATGCGCGAGGACTGGAATGCGCTGTACCAGGCGGCGATGCGCCAGGCGCAGTTGATGCTGTTTTGCTACACGGACGAGTTCAGGGACAGCCAGTGGTGCCGGCAGGAATGGGACCAGTTCATCGGTCAGAAGGCGGGGCGTCCTGCAGATCGACCGCTACGCGGGCTGATACTGGAATTCACCACTGATGCATGCACGCTGCCTGGGAGTCGTGGTGATGGCGTGACCCGGATACCGGTCGCCAAGACCGATGGCGGGCGCTGCGGGCTGGCCTGGGACAAAGGGGACTACATCCTGTCGAGCACGGATTATGCACGGGTGCTCGCCCAGATCCAGCAGCTGATCCGTTGAGAGGGCATGCCGGGCATCGAGGCGATGCCATGGCGTGAGCGGGAAGACCTACTCGTCGCCGGTATGTGTGGCATCGCGATTTTCGATTTCCTGCGAGCCAGCGCGGCCGGCAAAGTCATCGCATGCCATCGACCTCCGCGCCGATGTACCGCAAGACCACTCCGGGAGCCTGATCATGGCCCACGCCATCACCCTGCAGTCGCCGCTGGGCAAGACGCTGCGCTTTGTGCGGATGAGTGCGCACGAGGCGCTGGGGCGCCCGTATGCGTTCGCCTTGCATGGCATCAGCCGCGATGTGGCGATCGACCTGCGCGCTCTGCTGGGCAAGCCGATGGCGGTCAAGGTCACTTCGCCTCAGGGCTATGTGCGGCACTATCACGGCATTGTCGCCGAAGCCGAGCAGACCGGTTTCGAGCAGATCGAGGGGCTGCGCTACGCCACCTATGCCTTCTCGCTGGTGCCCAAGCTGTGGTTGCTCGGGCAGCGCCGCGATTGCCGGATCTACAAGAACAAGAGCGTGCCGGAGCTGGTGCGCGCATTGCTGGCCGACGTTGGCTGCACCGACGTCAAGTTGCGCCTGAGCGCGAGCTACCGGCCGCGCGAATATTGCGTGCAGTACCGCGAGAGCGGGCTGGACTTCGTCAGCCGGCTGATGGAGCAGGAGGGCATCTACTACTACTTCGAACACAGCGCCAGCACCCATACGCTGGTGCTGGCCGATAGCCTTGGCGGCCACGAGGCGGTGGCGCCGTTCGCGCAGATTCCGTACTGCCCGCCCGGACAGAAGGGCAGCCGGATGAAGGACGCAATCACCGACTGGTCGCTGGCGCGCAGCGCGCACAGCACGCGCGTGCGGTTGGACGACTACGACTATCTCAAGCCCAAGGCGTCGCTGCGGGTGAACGAGACTCCTGCCGAGTCCTCCGGACCGGCGTTGGGTGAGCTGGAGGTGTTCGACTATCCCGGCGAGCATCTCGATGTCGCCGCCGGCCGCCGCCACGCACAGGTGCGTGCCGAAGCACTCAACGTGGCGCAGGCGCAGTACCAGGGCTGGACCGATGCCTGCGGTTTGCAGGTCGGTGCGTTGTTCAAGCTACGCGACTTCCCGCTGGCCGAGCACAACCAGGAATACCTGGTGACGAGCGCGAACACCGAATTGGTCGAAGTGGATTATGTGTCCGGTGGCGAGACGGTTGCCGAGCCGTTTGCGTCCACCTTCCGAGCGCTGCGCAGCCGGCAGCCGTACCGCAGCCCGCAGACCACACCGCGTCCCAGCATCGCCGGATTGCAGACCGCGGTGGTCGACGGCAAGACGCCCGAGGACATCGCGGTCGACCAGCACGGCCGCGTCCAGGTGAATTTCTTCTGGTGCCCGCCGGGAACGCCGAACGCCGACTGTTCGTGCCCGGTACGTGTGGCGCAGGCGTGGGCGGGCAAACGCTGGGGCGCGCAGCACATTCCGCGTGTTGGCCAGGAGGTGGTGGTGAGCTTTCTGGAAGGCAATCCGGATCGTCCGCTGATCATCGGCAGCGTCTACAACGCCGACCAGATGCCGCCGTATGCACTGCCCGAGCACCGCACCCGCAGCGGAGTGAAGAGCCGCAGCTTGTTGGGCGGCGCCGAGGACTACAACGAGATCCGTTTCGACGACAAGAAGGGCAACGAGGAGCTGCTGCTGCATGCGCAGCGCGATCTGCGCCACGAAGTGGAGAACGACCATTTCGTCACTGTCGACCGCAACGAGACCGCCGAGGTCAAACGCGAACGCAGCCACATCGTGGGCGGCAACGACCGTCTGGACGTGGGCAAGGCGCTGCGCATCCAGGCCGGCAGCGAGATCGAGCTGGTGACCGGCATGGCCCGCCTGCAGCTGAAGGCCAGCGGCGAGATCGTGCTCAGCGGCACCCGGCTCACGCTCGATGGACGCGTCAGCGTCGGCATCCAGGGCGGCGTCAGTGTCGATGTCAGCGCGATGGCCAACCTGACCCTGCGCTCGAATGCGTCGGTGCTATTGCAATCCAACGCCGTGACCACCGCGCGCGCCAACGCGGCGCTGCTGTTGCAGTCGTCCGGTCCGGCCGTGCTCAAGGGCACTCCGCCCATCATCGCCTGAGGACCGCCATGTTGCAGATTCTTCCCGCCGCGCGGCAGATGCGGCTCTCTCCCTGCGCGCATGCCGCCCTGGCGCCGGAGATGGCGCCGGAGACTGCCGTGCGCGAATTGCTGGCGCGCGGGCTTGCCCAGGACGCGTTGCCGTTGGCGTTGCGCTTGTTGCCCAGGCCGTATGCGGTGGCGTGGTTGTGCCAGTGCATGCGCGCGCAAACGCTCAGCGGCCACGACAGCGAAGGTCTGCGGTTGGCGCAGGCGTGGGTGCAGCAGCCGGGCCCCAGCCAGCGCGAGAGCGCACGCGCATTCGCTGCCGACGACGACTATCAATCGGTCGGCGCCTGGCTGGCGGCGGCCGCGGCCTGGAGCGATGGCAGCCTGAGCGAGGAGGACGGCCCGCCGGTGGCCGATCACCTGACCGCGGCGGCGGCCGTGGCGGCGTTGCTGCATCTGGCTGGGCGCGAGCCTGCAACCTTCGAAGCGCAATTGGTGCGCTGGAGCGAAGATGCCGCACGGCTGCTGTCCGGATTGCGCGTGCGCGAGCGTACGCCATGAGCGCGGCGTCGCCCAGACTGACGCTGACGGTGCGCGATGCGCAGACGGTGTCGGGCAGCACGCAAGCGCAGGCCAGCTTCGCGGCAGAAGGCGGGCGCATCGGCCGCGACGCCTCCTGCGACTGGGTGCTGGAAGGCGAAGGCGTATCGCGCCTGCATGCCAGCGTGCGCCATCTCGATGGCATGTATTTCATCGAGGATCACAGCACCAACGGTGTCCTGCATAACGGCGTGCCGCTGCGTGCCGGCTTCCCGGTGCCGCTGCATGCCGGCGACGCCTTGCGCATCGATGCCTTCGAGATCGACGTGGCGGTGGAAGGCGCAGGCGTCACCGCTGTTCCGGCGGCCACGCAGACCTGGAATCACGCCGAGCCGTGGACACTGTCGCCGACGCCACCACCGCAGCCATCCCAGCAACCGCCGCTGGAGCGCGAGCGCGATGTGTTTGCCGAACTTGGGGCAGCGTCGACGCAACCGGCCGACACCGACCCGCTGGCCTTGTTCGCCACTTCGTTCACGCTGGCCGGCAGCCAGGGCGATGCGGCGGCGTTCGGGCTGGGGCATGCGCCGGCAACGGCTGACGCCTACCGTGCCCCCGTGGCCGTGTCGGCTGCCGCTGGCGTCGTGTTGCCCGAGCATTGGGATCTGACACGCAGCGAATTCGCGCTGCCGCCGGCTATCGATGCAATCGCGGCCGTGCCAACGCCGTTGCAGCCCGCGCCAGTTTCCATCGTCGCCGCGGCGCCAGCACCGACACCAATGCCGGCCTCGGCAAGCGAAGTCGCGCCGGCATCGACGTCCGCTGCGATCCCCGACGCGGCGCAGCCTGTCGTCACACAGTCGCCGGATGCACCCGAACTGCCTGCGCTGTTCGCCGCCATGACCGCAGGCCTGATGGATGTATTGCGCGCACGCGCCGAGCTGAAGAACAGCCTGCGCCTGCCGGTGACGCTGATCCAGCGCACGGAGAACAACCCGCTCAAGTTCGCCGCCACCGTGGACGAAGCGGTCGCTCGCCTGTTGGCGCCAGCAGGCCCCGGCTATCTGACCGGTGCGGCTGCGATCGACGAAGCGATGGAGGACATCGGGCGTCACCAGGTGGCCTTGCTGGCCGGCATGCGTGCGGCCTTCGAGCATGTGTTCACCCAGTTCGATCCGGCACGCTTCGAGGCAGACGCCGCCGGCCATTCCGCGCTCGCCGCCTGGGGCAACCGGCCCTGGCGACGCTACGCGCAGCACTACCGCGAGCTGCTCGGCGATCCTGACGAGCGCTTCCGCCGCCTGTTCGGCGAAGAGTTCGCCCGCGCCTACGAACAACAGCTGGCCCGCGCCAAGACGCAGGCCCAACCCGCAAACGGCGACCGAGCATGACCCCCTACAACAAGGTGATCTGGAGCGAGGGCCTGTTCCTGCGCCCGCAGCACATGCAACAACAGGAGCGCTATCTCGAGCGCTACATGGAACTGCAGGCCGGTGCGCTGCGGCCGCATGCGTGGGGATTCAGCCAATTGGAGCTGGAGCCGGAACTGCTGGCCATCGGCAAGCTCGGCATCCGTCGCGCCCGCGGTTGCTTTCCTGACGGCACGCCGTTTTCCATTCCCGATCGCGATCCGGCGCCGCCAGCCTTGGACGTGCCGGCCAACTGCCGCGACCAGGTGGTGAGCCTGGCGCTGCCGCTGCGCGCAACCGCCCAACCCGATAGCGCCTGGCCTGATGGCGATGGCAGCCGGCTGGCGCGCTATCGCGTGGGCGAAGCGGAAGTCGGCGATGCCTCCGGCAGCATCGCCGGCACCGTGCTGCTGGAAGTGGGCGTGCTGGCCAGTCGCCTGCGCCTGCAGTCCGAACCGGGCGAAGGGCTGGTGGAGGTGCCGATGGCGCGCATCGTCGAATGCCGCGCCGATCGACGGGTGATTCTCGATGACGCCTTCATCCCGACCGCCAGCCGGATCGAAGGCGCAGCGCGCCTGTCTACGCTGCTGGCCGAGTTGCTGGGGCTATTGCACCAGCGCGGCCAGGCGCTGGCCGAACGCGTGGCCGGCAGCGACCGGGGTGGCGTGGCGGAAATCGCCGACGTGCTGATGCTGCAGGTGATCAACCGCTACCAACCGCTGGTGGCGCATTGGGCGAGCGCGCCGCTGGAGCATCCCGAAGCGCTGTACTGCGTGCTGCTGGGGATGGCCGGCGAACTAGCGACCTTCACCCGTGCCAGCAAACGCAGCGGGCCATTCCCGCCGTATGCACACGATGCGTTGCAGGCGAGCTTCGAGCCGGTGGTGGCGTCCTTGCGCGAAAGCCTGAGCGCGGTGCTCGAACAGTCGGCGATTGCCGTGCCCTTGCAGCAACGCAAGTACGGCGTATGGGTGGGCATGGTGCCCGATCCGGCCTTGCTGGACTCGGCGGCGTTCGTGCTGGCGGTCAAGGCCGATCTGCGCGCCGAAGACTTGCGCAAGCGGCTGCCCACCGAATCGAAGATCGGCCCGGTGGAGAAGATTCGCGACCTGGTGAACCTGCAATTGCCAGGGGTGGCCGTGAGCGCGCTGGCGATGGCGCCGCGGCAGGTGCCGTATCACGCCGGTTGCGCCTACTTCGAACTCGATCGGCAATCGTCGCTGTGGAAGACGCTGCGCACCTCCGGTGGCGTGGCGCTGCATTTCGGCAGCGGTTTTCCCGGCCTGGAACTGGAGCTGTGGGCGGTGAGGAATTGAGATGAGCAATACGGTCGACCAACACGACGACGATGCCACCGTGGTCCGCAGCGCGACGCCGGCGCCGCGGCCCGCTGCCGCCACGCCGGCTCGCCAGGCGACGACGCGCACCGTGCCACCGCCCGACCTGGATGCCGCCATGCGTGCGGCGCCGGGCGCGATGCAGGGCAATGCGGTGGTGCGCGCCGCCACGCCGCTGCTGTTGCTGGCGGTGCAGTTGCGACACTCCACGCAGACGCCGGACATCGCCACCTTGCGCGAACACTGCAGCACGCGCCTGCAGCGCTTCGAGCAGGAGCTGCGGCAACAGGGCATCGACGACAAGACCGGCATCGCCGCGCGCTATGTGCTGTGCACGCTGCTGGACGAAGCCGTGCTGGCCGCGCCGTGGGGCGAGGGCAGCGGCTGGTCGCAGCGCACCTTGCTGGTGACCTTCCACGGCGAGACCTATGGCGGCGCCAAGGTCTTCGACCTGCTCGATCGGCTGGCGCGCGATCCGGCGCGGCACCTGGACCTGCTGGAGCTGCTGTATCTGGCCTTGGCGCTCGGCTTTGGCGGTCGCTATCGGGTGGAACAGGGCGGGCGCGCGCGGCTGGCCGATCGCCAGGCCGAGCTGTACCAACTCATCCAGCGCCAGCGCCTGCCGGCGCCCGCCGAGCTGTCGCCCAACTGGCAAGGCGCGCAGGCACCGTTGCTGCGCAATACGGCGGCCACGCCGCTGTGGATCGCGACGCTGGCCTCGTTGTGCATCGTGCTGCTGGCGTTCGTGTGGTTGCATGCGCGCCTCAATGCGCTGACCGCGCCGATCAGCGCGCAGCTGGCGCGCATCGGCCTGGAGCGGGTGACGTTGCCGATCCCGGCGGCGGCCACACCCGCAACCAGCGCAGCGCTTGCACCGCTGCTGGCCGCCGAGCAACGCGCAGGATGGCTGACCGTCCAGACCGAGGGCGATGGTCGCAGCACCGTGCGCCTGGCCAGTGCGTCCATGTTCCCCAGCGGGAGCGCGGAGTTGGATGCCGATCAGACCCGCCTGCTCGAACGCGTTGCTGCGGCGCTGAAACAGGTGCCGGGGCGGGTGGTGGTGGTGGGACATACCGACGACCAACCGGTGCGCTCGCTGCGCTTCAAGGACAACTTCGCCTTGTCGGCGCGTCGCGCCCAGAGCGTGGGCGCCGTGTTGGCGGCCGGCTTGCGCGACCCGCGCCGCGTCCAGACCAGCGGCGCGGGCGATTCCCAGCCCATTGCGTTACCGCCGCAGCTGCCCGGCAACCGTGCGCGCAATCGACGCGTCGAAATCCTGTTGATTCCCGAGACCTGACCCATGCGATTTGTGCTCGATTTCCTGCGCACCCGCCACGTCGCCAGTGCTGCCGTCCTCGCGCTGTTGGCCATGCTCGTCTGGGTCGGCGGACCCTATCTCAGCCTGGGCCGCTTGCAGCCGCTGGCCAGCGTGAGCGGGCGCCTGCTGGCCGTGGCCGTGCTGCTGCTGGTGTGGGCGGGGTGGCGCTATCTGCGCTGGCGCCGCGACAACGCCAGGCAGCAGCGCATGGCCGGCGAACTGGTCGGGCAGGGCGCAAGTGCCGAGGACGCCAGCGGCAACGACAGCCGCGCACGTGCAGCGCAGGAACAGGTCCGCCTGCGTGCGCGTTTCGCCGAGGCGATGGCGGTGCTGCGGCGACGCCGTCGCAACGGTCCCGGCCTGCACGTGCTGCCCTGGTATCTGCTGATCGGCGCACCCGGATCCGGCAAGAGCACCTTGCTGCAGTCTTCGGGCCTGGAGTTTCCACTCAAGGAACATGGCAACCACGCTGCGCTGGAAGGCGTTGGCGGTACGCGCAACTGCGATTGGTGGTTCGCCGACCAGGCGGTGTTCCTCGACAGCGCCGGGCGCTATACCACCCAGGATTCGGACGCCATCGCCGATGCCGGTGCCTGGCACGGCTTTCTGGATCTGCTGCGGCGGCATCGACGGCAGCCGTTGAATGGCGTGATCGTGACCGTGAGCGTGGCCGAGTTGCTGGAGCTCGATGGCGATGCCGGTCTGTCGCATGCGCGCGCGGTGCGTCATCGGCTGGACGAACTGGTCGACAAACTGCGCGCCCGCGTGCCGGTCTACCTGGTCGTGACCAAATGCGACCTGGTGTCGGGCTTTGCCGAGTTCTTCGCCGATCTGGATGCCGCCGGCCGCGCGCAGGTGTGGGGAGTGTCGTTCCCACAGGCGCAGGCCGCCGCTGAGACCGATCCGCTGACGCTGTTTCCCGCCGAACTCGAACGCCTGCTGGAGCGGGTCGATCACCGTGTGCTGGAGCGCTTGCATCGGGCGCGCGATGCGCGCGAGCGTGCCGCGGTGCTGTCCTTCCCACAGCAACTGTGGCTGCTGCAGCCGGCGTTGATGGCGTTCGTGCAGACCGCGTTCGGTCGCCATGGCTATGCCGGCCAGCCGTGGCTGCGTGGTGTCTATCTGAGTTCGGGGACGCAGCAAGGCCATCCGATCGACCGCGTCATCTCGGCAGTGGCGCGACACTTCGGCGTCGCCGCTGCCGGCCTGCCGCCGGCCATCAGCGCGCCACGCAGTTACTTCCTGCCACGCTTGCTAAACGACGTCGTCTTCGCCGAGGCGGGCCTGGCCGGCAGCCAACCCGGCAGCGCGCAGCGCCGTCGGTTGCTGCAGCTGGCTTGCTGGGCCGTGTTGACCGCCACCACCCTGGGCGTGCTGTCGGGCATGGCCGGCAGTTACGCCCGCAACGTGCAACTGATCGGGCAGGTGCGCGATGCGCTCGACGCCTATCCTGCCGGCGCGCTGCCTGCCGATGCCGGCGAGGCCGCCTTCTATGCCAAGGCCTTGCAGCGTTTCGACGCGCTGGCGCGCGCGCGCGATGTGGCACTGCCACCGGGTCAGTCGATCCCGTGGTCGCGACGCTTCGGTCTGCACCAGGGCAGCGCTTTGGCGCGCGATGTGCAGGACGCCTATCTGCGCGACCTCAATGGCGCGTTGCTGCCGGCATTGGCGCAATCGCTGCGACGCAAGCTGGAGCAGGCCAGCAACGATCCGCAACGCTTGTATCCGCTGCTGAAGGGCTACCTGATGCTGGGCGACCCGGCGCGCCGCGACGTCCTGCATCTGGCCACGCTGGCAGGCACGGTCTGGCGGCAGATATTTCCCGACGATGCGTCGGTGCGTGCGGGATTGAACCGGCATCTGCGCGCCCTGCTGGGTCCGGTGGACGGTGCCCGCGCGCTCGCGCTGGATCGGCAGCAGATCGAGCAGACACGGGCGAGCCTGCGAACCGCCGAACTGCCGGCATTGGTCTACGGTGGCCTCAAGCTGACGCAACCCGGCGTCGATGCCGGCCAGGCGCCACGTCTGGATCGCCGCCTGGGCCTGTTGGGCGATGTCTTCGAACGCCGCAGTGGCCTGCCGTTGTCTGCGCCATTGCCGCCGCTGTTTACCCGCCAGGCGTTCCAGGCACAGACCGGTGGCGGCATCGCGCGTGGTGTGCAGCAGTTCCTCGCCGACGATTGGGTACTGGGCACGGCACCGCTGGACCCGCTGGCGCGTTCGCAGCTGGAGCGCCAGGTATTGGCGCTGTATCAGCGCGATTACATCGCTGCCTGGGACAGCCTGCTGGCCGACCTGGTGCTGCGGCCGGTCGCCCAGACCGGGCAGGCGAGTGCGGTGGCCGCCAAGCTGGGCGGGCCGGCATCGCCGTTGAAGGCCTTGCTGGTGCTGCTGCGCGAACACACCCACGCACTGGGGCGCACGCCACCGGCCAAGGGCGGTGCGAGTGCTGCAGCGGGTGGAGAGGCCACCGCCGCGGCCGAGCCCGATGTGGCGGCCGACCCGATCGAACGCCATTTCGAGCCGCTCAACCGCTTGCTCGATGGCGGCCCGGGCGCCAGCGCGCTGGACGAAACCCTGGCCGCGCTGACCCAGATGAGCCGTACGCTGTTGGGCGCTGCTGCCGGCGTTGCCGCCGACCAGAACGATCCGGCGTTGCTGATCGCCGCGCAACAGGCCGAACAATTGCCGCCGCCGCTGGGAAACTGGATGGCGACCCTATCCGGCCGCGGCCGCGCATTGACTGCCAGCAGCGCCGGCGAGGCGCTACGCAACGCGCAGCGGCAGACGGCCGGACGCGAGTGCGCGCTGCTGGTGAGCGGGCGCTTTCCGTTCGTGCCGGGCAGCCGCAACGACATCCCGTTGCGCGACTTCGCCGAACTGTTCGGACCCGGCGGGCGCATGGACCGCTTTGCGCAGCAATCCTTGCTCGGCAAGGTCGATACCAGCGGGCGCCGCTGGCAATGGAATCCGGGCATGGCGGCGGTCGGTGCAGACGACGTGCTGGAGCGCGCGCAACTGGCCGACGAGATCAAGCAAGCGTTCTTCGCGGGCGGCGGCGCGCAGCCGCAGGTCGCCTTCACTGTCTCGATCCCACTGCAGGCGTCAATCAGCCGGCTGCAACTGGAGGTGGATGGGCAAACCCTGGACGTGCGCGAGGGCGCGCGTGCCAGCCAGTCGATGACCTGGCCCGGACCCAATCCGGGCCTGGTGCGTGTCGCGGCGTGGGACGCCAGCGGGCAGGCCTTGCCGGTGCTCGAATACCGCGGTCCCTGGGCCTGGTTTCGGGCGCTGCAGGCCGGGCGGCTGCGCCGCAGCGGCGATCTGGACTACACCGCCAGCCTCGCCCTGGCCAGCGCCACGGTACGGATGGACGTCCAGCCGGCGAGCCTGCGGCATCCCTTTGCGGCGTCGGCCGTGCAGCGGTTCAGTTGCCCATGAGCGCCATGCAACGCCCGCCGGGCTTCTACGGCAAGCTGCCCGCGGTTGGCGATTTCGTGCATCGGCGCTTGCCGGAGAGCTTTGTCGACCCATGGCACGCGGCGATGCAAGGCGTGCTGTCTGCCGCCGGGGCAGTGAGCAGGGCGCCTGAGGGCCAGGCACCGGTGTGGCGCTTCGTGCTGCTGCCGGGCCTGGCTGGGACGGCCGCATGGGCCGGGGCGATGCGTGCCAGCGTCGATCGGGTCGGCCGCGCCTTTCCCCTGGTCATCGCCGCACCGCTGCCTGCAGGCGATGCCGATGGCACGACGGCTGCGGTCATGCCGACCTATCTGCATTTGCCAACGTGGCTGGATGCTGCCGACACAGTGTTGTGCAACATCGGGGCAGAGCGACAGCAGGACGGTGCCTGGTTGGACCGCGTCTGCGTGACACTCGCACAGCAGGCGCACGACGAGACAACCATGTCGGCGTCGCCGCCGTCGCCGCCGTCGCCTGCTGGCGCAATCACCGCTGGCAGCAGCCTGTGGTGGACGGCCATGACAGGATCTGCGCCGGGTGCCTGGATGCAGTTCGCCGGCTGGCCTGCGGCCTGCCATGCACACGTCCTGCTTGGCGCATTGCAAACAGCGAACGCATGCGTTGCAGAGCACATGCAATGAGCGCCTGTTACGTGTCCGCCGGGCGTACCGAGCAAGGCAATGTCAGGCGCCAGAACGAGGATGCGATCCTGCTGCGCGACGATCTCGGTCTGTGGGCAGTGGCCGATGGGCTGGGTGGCCACAGTGCCGGCGATCTCGCCAGTCGCATGGTCGTCGATGCACTGGGCGCGTTGCGGCGCGACGGTGACCTGGCCAGCTTCGTCGACGCCATCGATGCGCGGCTGAGCCAGGTCAACCAGCAACTGCGTGCCTTGGCGCGCGCGCGGCGGGTGGACGTGATCGCCAGCACCGTGGTGGTGCTGGTGCACGACCACGACCTGCTGATGTGCGGCTGGGTGGGCGACAGCCGTGCTTATGCGTTCGAAGAAGGCCGGCTGCAGTTGCTGACCCGCGACCACGTGGCCGGCGACAAGGACGAGTTGACGCAGGTGGGACGAACGCAGCCGGCCGGCGGTGCGCTCACCCGCGCGATCGGCGCCGACGATGCGCTGTACGTGGACTGGATGGTGCGCGCGCGCCGGCCGGGGCAGCACTACCTGCTGTGCTCGGATGGCATCAACAAGGAACTCAGCGACGATGAGATCGCCGCCCACTGCCGGCGCGAGCAGCAGCCCGCTGCGCTGGTGGCGCGCCTGTTCGATACCGCGCTCGGCCGTGCCGGGCGCGACAACGTCTCGGCCGTGGCTGCGCCTGGCCCCACGGAATGCTCTGCCATGACCACCCGCGATCACGACACGACCGGCCGCACCTCGCCGCCGGACGACGACCGTACCCGCGTACGACCGGCCCGCGACCTTGCCGATACGCCACCACAGCCGCCGGCTGTGGATGACGATGTCACCCGCATCGCACCGCTGACCCAGCAGCGCGCCGCGCAGGCGTCGGCGGACGCGGCGACCCGGGTCAACCCGCCAACGCACAGCGATGACAGTGCCGGCGCATCGAGCTGGCGGCGGGTCGCGCAATTGCAGCGCGAGTCCCAGGTGGGCGTGGGCATGCTGCTGAAGGCACGCTTTCTGCTGGTGCGCGAAATCGGCCGTGGCGGCATGGGCGTGGTTTACCTGGCGCGCGACGAACGCAAGGTGGAGGCACGTGACCGCCATCCCTATATCGCGGTGAAAGTGCTCAACGACGATTTTCGCCGTCATCCGGATTCGCTGATCGCACTGCAGCGCGAATCGCGTCGCGCGCAGAGCCTGGCCCACGACCATATCGTGCGCGTGTACGACTTCGACAAGGACGGCGCCATCGTATTCATGACGATGGAGTACATCGAGGGCGACGACCTGCGCGGGCTGATCCGCAGCCGGCTGGGCGAGGGCATGCCGCTGGCCGAGGCATGGCCGCTGATCGAAGGCATGGGGCGCGCCCTGCAACGCGCGCATGCGGCCGGCATCGTGCATTCGGATTTCAAGCCGGGCAACGTCATGGTCGGCGCAGGAAACGTGGCCAAGGTGTTCGACTTCGGTATCGCCCGTGCCGCGAAACTGGCCGGCGCCGAATCCGGCGATGACCACACGCTGTTCGACGCCGCGACGCTGGGCGCACTGACACCTGCCTACGCCAGCCTGGAAATGTTGCGCGGCGACGAGCCGGCGTTCGCCGACGACGTCTACGCGTTCGGCTGCGTGGTGTATGAACTGCTGTCCGGCCGCCACCCGTTCGGCAAGCAATCGGCGACGCAGGCGCAGGCGCAGCAGCTGCGCGTGGCGCCGTTGTCGACGCTGAGCCGCCGGCAGAATCGCGCAATGCGCAGCAGCCTGGCGTTCGCGGCCGCGGCACGGCCGACGATGACGGTCTTGCTGGAGCAACTGCGCCCACGTAGCCGCAGCGAGCGTGTGTTGCCGTACCTGCTGGCGGGCGTGCTGTTGCTGGCCGGCGGCGCCGGTGCGGCGGTGTGGCTGCAGGTGCATGCGCAGCGGGAGAAGGTGGCCGGGGTGCTCGAGCGCTTCTCGCCACAAGCGCCGAACCGGTTCGTGCACGAGGCGCATGCACGGGCGGCATTGTGGGCGCTGGGAGAGGACGACCGCCGGCGCTTGATCCTGGACCGCAGCAGCACCATCGAGGCCTTCCTGCTGAGGCGGCTGGATCACTATTGGCAGCCGGCACGCGGCCGCGAAGACTATGTGGGCGCGCAGCGTATTTTGATCCTGCGCGACCAGTGGAAGCTGTTTTCGCCACGCCTGG
This sequence comes from Xanthomonas sp. NCPPB 1062, assembly GCF_041481705.2. NCBI lineage: Bacteria > Pseudomonadati > Pseudomonadota > Gammaproteobacteria > Lysobacterales > Lysobacteraceae > Xanthomonas > Xanthomonas sp. NCPPB 1062. The sequence continues at coordinate 2,436,472 of NZ_CM192987.1, forward strand.
ATGCGCGTCGCAGTGCCATGGAGCAGGAGCGCGATCGCCTGCTCAATGGTCTGGACACCGCGTTGACCGGCGCAATCGACGCCGGTGCCCTGTTCGAGGATCAACCCGGCAACGTGGTCGCGCTGCTCGACCGCGTGCGCCGCCTGGCACCGGACAGCGGCCTGCTGCGGCATGCCGAACTCGAATTGCGCTACCGGCGTGGATGCGCCGATGCGCTCAGCGCAGGTCGCGTTGATGAAGCACGCCGCTGGCTCGCGACCGGGCGCCGCGTGTTCCCGCATTCCACGCTGCTGCAGGAATGCGCACACGAGCTCGACGCGGCAACCGTCACCGCGTCTGTCGCGCCATCTGTCCCGCCGGCGCCGCTGGTGGACGATGCGCAGGCCCAGCGTGCCGCGCAGATCGCCACGCGCATCGAGTCGGTGCGTACCGCAGCGGCCGCCAATGACGTCGTTAAGGTGAAGAATCAACTTGCGCAGATCGCGGCCAGCAGCCCGGAGCATCCGTTTCTGCGCAGCGAAGGCGCGCAGCGGCTGACCGATGCCTATCTGGGGCTGGCACGCGGGCTTTGCCGCGAGGGACGCTGGAAAGACGCCAGCGCCGTCGTTGGGCAGGGACTGGACGCACAGGACGCGCCGCGCCTGCGTCAGGCGTTGGCGCGTTACCAGTTTGCGCTGGAGCTGGAACAGCTCGGCACCGCACTGCCTGCGCCGGCAGTGCTGCAGCGTCTGCGCGAGCGCAGGATGGCGCTGCAAGCGCAGGACGCCGACGGCTTCCGCGCCTTCCAGAGCGATGTCGCCAAGGCGGGCCGGCAACGCGCGTCCTATACCGCAACACTGCTGCCGAAGCTCGAGCCGGTGGCGGCTGCGCCTGCACCGCCGACGAAGCCGGAAGATCCCTGCCGTGTCTCGGCACCGCCTGGCGGTACGGCCCTCTGCAGCGACGAGCTCGGCAAGCACGGCCGTGGTCCTGAGCTGGTGGTGCTGCCCAAGCCCGGGCGTGCGCTGGCGATGATGCGGCGGGAAATCAGCGTGGCCGACTTCGCGTTGTTCTGCGCCGACACCAAGCGCTGCAGCGTCTCGCGCTGGACACGCAGGTCGGCGCCGGTGGACGAGGTGCGCTTTGCGCTGATCGGCGATTACGCCGCCTGGCTGAGCAGTGTCAGCGGCCGCAAATACCGACTGCCGCGCGATGCCGAGTGGCTGCGTGCGGCACGCGCCGGCGAGCGCGCCTGCACAGCGACCGTCTCCAACAGCTGGGGGCTGCTCGACATGGCCGGCGGCATCGCCGAGTGGGTCCAGGACGGCGAGGGCGTGGCCGTGCGCGGCAGCCAGCGCGGTGCGGCTGCCTGTATCGGCCCCGGTGCGGTGAGCTCCGACGGCGAGGCTGCGCGCGGGATCGGTGCACGCCTGGTGAGAGAGCTGGAATGAACGACTGGGAAACCCGGGCCAACCTGGTCCTGCAGGACTTGAACGCGGCACAGGCGGAGCGCCGCCTGGATCCGGCCGAGTATCGGTGGCGGCGCCTGCAATTGCTGCAATCGATCGTGCGCTCGGCAGGCCAACCGACCGAGCGCCGCCGGCGTGTCGCGGCGCCGCGCAACTTGCCGACCCCAATCGTGACGGTACGGCGCGATCGCCAGCCGCCGAACGCCCTGCAGGCGGCGTTGCGCTCGTGGAAACTGCGCTTATGGGCGGCGGTGATGCTGCTGGGCGCGGCCTGGGTGTACTGGCATGGCCTTTCTACGTTGTGACGCCCGCCATGCAGGCCGGCAACGCGGCTAGCGCGTTTGACCGACAGCCGCGAGCAGCCGCCAGGCGAGCGTGGATGGCGCACAAAAACCACAGTGCAGACGTACTGCATCAGGATCCAGAGCGTCGTCCACGCCCGCCCGGCGGCGGTGCGGTGGTTCTGTCAGCCGCTAATCGGAATGGTCCTGGCCCGACACCACCTGCAGCTCGTCGATCCCGCGTGGCGCCAGGTCGCGCATCAGCGCGGCAAAATCCAGGCCGACCAGCCGTTGCGCGCGCCGCAACAACAACGGCACCGGGCTGGAAGGCTCGCGCCGCGCGTAGTAATCGCACAGCTGATCGAGCATGCGGCGAACGTCGTCCGGATGCTCCACGGCGTGCGCCCGCGGTGCAGATGCATTGGCATCATCGGTGCCGGATGCTGCATGCTCGGTCGGGTCGGCCGTGGAGCCGGAACGCTCGGCGACATAAGGCCGCAGGAACGCGCGCAACTGGCCCAGCTCGTGCGTCAACGGCGCCAGCTCCGGGCCGTATCCGGGGGTGCGCTCGGCGAATACGCCGGCAATGGCGGCGATATCGTCCTGCGCAGCGGCCAGGGCCGCATCCAGCTCCAGCAGCACCTCCAGCGGACAGTCGCGCAGGCAGGCATCGATGGCGGCCGGCTCTGGCGCTTCGCTGGGGTCGTCCGCAGCGCGCTTGAGCGTGCCCTGCACGATGCGCAGATCGCGCAGCGAAAAATGCCCAGGATGCAGTCCCTTGAACAGGCGGACGTTGCGCAGCTGCGTCAGCGTGCGCTCGCTGTCGGCCAGCGCCGCGATGGCGTTGACGCGTTCGGTCGGGTCGTTGTCCTCATCGGCATCCAGACCAGGATGGACGTCGTCCCAGAACCGCTCCAGCAGTTGCCGGAGCAGGCTGACGCCGCTGGACCAGCCCACCAGCCCGTCCTGGTGCAGGCGGGCAATGCTCAGCAAGATGCCCAGCCGCAAGTCCTTGGAGCGCAGCAACAAGTGCTCGGCGCTGTCGGCGACCTGACGCCATTCCGGCGCCTCGGGCACCAGCACGCCCGCGCCCAGTGCGCGTTCCTGACGCGGGCGCGCCAGTTCTTCCAGGCTCTGGAACTCCGGGGTGTATTCCAGGTTCGGACCGGACGGCGCCTGTGCGTCCACCGGCTGCAGTAGCTGTTCGCTGTCGATCTGCATGGCGCCGCTCACGAGACGGACAGCATGAGGTCGCCACGGCCGGCGGTGCGTCGCGCTGCCGGCGGCGCTACCGGCGCGGCGGGCGCTGCTGGAACCAGCAGTTCCAGCACGCGCTCGCGCAACCAGCGATGCGCGGCATGGCCATCGTTGCGGCGGTGCCAGGCCATTGCCAGCGCCATGTCCGGCAGCGGGAAGGGCAGGTCGAAACAGTCCAGCGGTGCATGCCCGCTCTCCGCTGCCAGCGTGGCCGGCACCGTGGCGACCATGTCGGTGCCGAGCACGATGTCGCGCGCGGTCGCGCACTGCGACACGGTCACCGCGATCTGGCGGGTGTGGCCCAACTGCTGCAGTTGCGCGTCGATGGCGAGGTTGCAGGCCTGTGCGTGTGCCACCTGCACATGCGACAGCCGGCTGTAACTTGCCGCGCTCAGCGCTGCGGTACCGCGCGGATGGCCACGGCGCTGCACCAGCACGTAACGTTCGTCGCGCAGGCGGCGCAGACGCAGCGCGGAAGGAACTGCCTGCGCATGATCGATCAGCAGATCCAGCTCGCCGCTTTCGAAGGCGTCCAGGCTGGTGTCGGCACCGATCTGCACGAACTCCAGGCGCATCTTCGGATTGCCCTGGGCCTGGATCGATCCCGCCAACCCCGCACCCAGCGTGCCGATCGCATCGGCGGCGGCGGCAATGCGGAAACTCGCCGAAGACGTCGACGGATCGAACGCACTGTCCTTGCCGAGCAGACTCAGTTTGCCGATGGCTTCGCGCAGTGGCGATGCCAGTTGATCCGCACGCGGCGTGGCCACCATGCCGCGCCCGGTGTCCGAGGGCATCAGCAAGGGATCCTTGAACAGCACGCGCAACCGTGCCAGTTGCGAAGACAGTGCCGGTTGGCTCATGTGCAATCGCTGCGCTGCGTGGGTGACGTTCTTCAGCTCGAGCAATGCGTCGAGGGACACCAGAAGAGGTAAGTCGCTTGGTCGGATATTCATGTCGTGGATCGCTCGTAGTGGAATGCAGGCGGTCTGCTGCGCCTGGGCATCCGCTACGCTAGGCAGCCCGCGCTACGTTCCGGTGTCGATCCGCAGCGACTGTGTTTCATTTGTCACAGAGCAGGGGTGCCTTCATCCTGCGTTGTAACTTCTAGCGTGCGACCCAGTGCACGTTCCAGCGCCATGGCCAGCGCGCCAAGATCGAACGGCTGCGCAATGATCTCGGCGATGGCGCCGCCCAAACCCTTGCGTGTCGCCAGGCTCGCACGTGTGGCGAGGATCAGCGGCAGCGTGGGTGCCGCGGCGTGCAGCGCGCCGATGGCCTGTTCGGCATCGCCGGCGCGATCGCGTTTGAGCAACACGCCATCGAAGCGCGCCGGATTGGCAGCCGCCATCGCGACGGCGGCCGGCAGCTCCAACATGCCGACCGGTTCGTGCCCGAGTGCGGCCAGCATTTCTTCCAGACGGTCGAGCTCGGCCGCGTCGTCGCACAACAACAGCAAGCTCGCATGGCGCGAGCGCGTCTTCGGCAGGGGAGCGGCCTGGGGCGCGGCTGTGATGCCCGTGCGCAGCGGCAGCTCGACCACGAAGGTCGTGCCGACACCGAGTGCGCTGTCCACGTCGATCCGCCCGTCGTGGTTATCGATGATCTTGCGAACCGTTGCCAACCCCAACCCGGTGCCGCCGCTGCGGGTAGTGAAGAACAGATCGAAGATGCGATCCAGTTGGTCGGGCGGGATGCCGATGCCGTGATCGCTCACACGCAATTGCGCGATGCGCCGGGGCGTGCCGTCGGTTGCAGTGCCTTTTCCGGCGGACAGTTGGATCGTGACCGTGCCGCGCATGTCCATCGCCTGCGCGGCGTTGCTGGCCAGATTCAGAATGATCTGCTGCAGTTGCGCCGGATTGCCCAACGCGTGCAGCGGCTCCTGCTCCTGCTGCAGGTCGATGGCCGCCGTCGAGGGCAGCGAGACCGACAGCAGCGAGACCGCGCCCTGCAGCAAGGCGTTCAATTCGACCGGCTGCACGTTGTAGTTCTGCACGCGGCCGAAGCTGAGGATGGATTCGATCAGATCGTAGGCGTGGGCGGTGGTCTGGCTGATCTCGAGCAGGTGCTCCGAGGCCGGCGAGTGCGGGTCCAGTTTGGACAGTGCGATCTCGGCATTACCGCGGATCGCGCCGACGATGTTGTTGAAGTTGTGCGAGATACCGCTGGCCATGGTCCCCAGCGTTTCCATCCGTCGGGCCAGTTCCAGGCGATGTTCCAGCGCCAGCGCTTCGTCTTCGAGTCGTCGCCGCTCCAGCGCATCGAACAGGGTGTCGAGCGCGATATGCAGCTGCGGCAACAGTTCGGCCACTGTCGCCAGGCCGCGATCGCGGCGCGGGGCGCGTGGCGGCAGCCGCAAGCACAGCAGCGCAACCGTCCCGGCGTCTGCGTGTTGCCGCAGGCACAGCCACTGCGCGTCGCGCACGCGTTCGGGCCTGCCCAACACGGCGACGGTGCCGTTGGCGTCGACGACCAGCACATCGCTGGCGGCGATCGGTTGGGTGGACGCCATCGCGGCAAGCATCGCGCGGAAGGTGTCGTCCTGCGGATCGGGCCAGATCCGCGCGTCGCTGCCGACCGGGACCAGACCCAGGCGAGCGCTTGGCAGCTTGGCCCACTTCGCCAACCGCACCAGTCCGGCCTCGATGCCGGCGTCCAACTGATGGCGATCGTTGGCCACCAGGCGGCGCGACACCGCGACCATCAAGCGATCGAATTCCGCGCGTCGACGCAACACCCGCGCGCGTTGCCGCAGCAGCTTGCCCAGGTACAGCAAGGCGCCCAACATGACGACGGCCAATGCCAGCAACAGGAAGCGAACCTGGCGTGCAGTGGCCTGCTGGCTGGCATGCTGCTGTTGCAGATACGTCTTGAGCTGTCCATACGAGGCCAGCGAAGCGATCGGACGCATGCGGCGGATGGTGGTGTCTGTCTCCGGCAGCAGCTTCAACAGCATGCGTCCATGCGGGAGCAGTGGCGCGCTTGTTGTGCGTTGTGCCGCTTCGTCCAGGCGTCGGCGTGCCAGTGCCACTGCATCGCCGGTCGTGTCCAGGCTCAGGCGTTGTACCGCGCTCGCCAGCATGCTCGCTGCGCGCGCCTCAGCGGGATCTTCGCCTTGCCGGATCTGCGCGCTGCTCTCGCTCCAGAAGTAGGCCAGCGAATTGGACAGCAGCGAGTTCTGCGATTTGAACAGTTCCCGCTGCAGCGATTTCTCGTTGTAGTCGGCGTCCAGCGCCGCGATCGCCCGGAACAACGCAGGGTCGTGATCGGCCAGGTGGCGCAAGTGCTGCAAGATGTCGCGTGCGCGGGCATCGCCGCTCACCAGCGAATCGTAGTCGCGCAACAGGCCAATGCGTGCCTTCAGCACGTCGTTGTCCAGATTGGTATCGACCATGTCCAGCGCGTCCAGTGCGTCCAACGCATGACCGTAACGCTGCGTGTCGCGATCCAGCGCCGCCATGCACAGGCTGAAGAAGATCAGCCCCGCCAGCAGCACGGCGCTGAAGATCGTCGCCCACCTCACGGCGCCGGCGCCGTCAACTGCCGGCCCTGGTGCTTGCCGGTCAATGTCTGCAGGAATGCGGCAATGTCGGCCACATCCGCCGGGCTCAGTGTGACGCCCAGTTGCGCCGTACCCATGGCCTTGATTGCCTGGGGCAGGGTGGTCGCGCTGCCGTCGTGGAAGTAGGGCGCGGTGGTCGCGACATTGCGCAGGCTGGGAACCCGCAGGATCGGGGTGCCATGCCGTGCGGCGGGAGCGAAGATGCCGCTGCGCTGGAACAGGTTGCCGCCCACGTTGACGCCCTGGTGGCAGGAGATGCAGCCGATCGATTTGAAGGTGGTGTAGCCGCGCAACTCCTGTGCGCTGAGCGCAGTGTCGCTGCCTTGCAGCCAGAGATCGAAGCGACTGCCCGGCGTGACCAGTGAGCGTTCGTAGGCGGCGATGGCATCGAACAGCGCGGCCCGATCCGGTGGCCTGCCATAGGCCGCGCGAAAGCGCTGATTGAGCACCGTGTCTTGTTGCAGTCGTCCTACCACCGTCGCGATATCGGCGCGCATGACGCTGGGGTTTTCCAGCAACGACGCCGTTTGCGCTTCCGGGCTGCGGAAATTGCCGCGCCAGCCCAGGCGAAAATTTGCGGTGGCATTGAAGACGGTCGGTGTGTTGAACGCTGGCGTCGCGCGCCCGGGCATTCGGGTCATCGCATCGGCGGCAGCACCGTTGCTGGCCAGGTGATGACATGAGGTGCAGGCAACGCGATTGTCGCCCGACAGCCGGCGATCATTGAACAGCAGCGCGCCGAGTGCGACCTTGCGGCTATCCAGGCCGGTCGCTGGCTGGATGGCGTGGATGGGCTCGCCTGTGCGCACCGACGGGGCTGCAATTTCAGCTGCCGGCACGAGCGGCATGACGAGTAACGCTGCAGAAGCGAGCGCGACGTTAAGGATCGGCGCCGGCGACCAACGCCATTTGCGATGGTCTGGCCTGGCTCGCGCCGGCGGCTGTGTCATCGAGCGTGCTCGACCGGCGGCGTGAAGACATAACCGGCGCCGCGCTGGGTCACGATCAGCGTCGGCTCGCGCGGATCCTGTTCCAGCTTGCGTCGCAGGCGCAGGATCTGCACGTCGATACTGCGATCGAACACGTCCTCATGCAGACGCGTGGCACGCATCAGGTGCTCTCGGCTCAGCGCTCGTCCAGGCGCATCGACAAAGGCGCGCAACAGCGCGTATTCGCCCTTGGTCAGCGGAATGGCGGGCGTACCCGCGCGCGCCACCGTGCGGGCCTGCAAATCGAATTCCCAGGCAGCGAAGCGCACCCGGCCTTCGCCCGCGTCACGCGCCACCGCCACCTTGGAGGCGATATGGCGACGCAGCACGGCGCGGATCCGTGCGGTCAGTTCATGCAGCCCGAACGGCTTGGGCAGGTAGTCGTCGGCGCCCAGCTCAAGCCCTACCACGCGATCGATTTCGTCGCGGCGATGGCCGGTCATGATGATCACCGGAATGTCGGATTCCTTGCGCAAGGCGCGCAACAAGTCCAGACCGTCTTCGTGCTTGAGCATCAGGTCCAGTAGCAGGATATCCGGTTCGCGCCGACGCAAGGCCTCGGCAACCTCGCTGCTGCTGGTGGCGACAAAGGCTTCCATGCCGTGGGAGCGGATGTGGCCCATGACGACGTGTGCCATCGCCTGGTCGTCGTCCACCACCAGCACCTTGGCGGCGGGTGCGGGACGTGCAACGGATACGTCAGAGGAGGAGGGGGAGTTGGAATGCAGCTTGATCATCGACTCTCTATCCCGGCATGACCGCGTTCGCGGACAGATTCCGAGTGTCGACCGGCTGGGGTGACCGAATCGACCGCGTTGGGGAAGTGCGTCCATGCGCGGCGTGCCACGATACGCCGTCGCGGGGACAGCATCTTCACGCACGATGCTAGGGTGTTTTTGTGTCGGCTTGCCACGTCGACAAGCGGGTGGTCACGCTCCGTGCCGTGGTCGATGACGACTTTTCTTCGATCTTGTGACCAGCCACTCGCTCTGCGACGACATGGGCGAGGGGCCGATCCCATCGCCAGCCCGATCCGACCACGAGGTTTTCGAATGAACCGCATTGTCGAGTCTGCTTCTGTAGCGGGTGGCCGTCGCCGATGGTCGGCGACGGTCCCGTTCGCTATCGACCTTGGCGTCAGCCTGTCTTGGCGCTGCTCTTGGCTTTGGAGGTCGACTTGGCTTTTGTCGCAGCACCACGCGCTGCGCGGTCGATCACCTCGGACACGGTCTGCGCCTGCGTGATGAACAGCGCGTGGCTTCCCGGCACTGTGGTGACGTCCGCACCGATGCGCTTGGCCATGTGCAGCAGCATCGCCTGGTCGAACGCCTTGTCCTCGGTGGCGATCACGGCCCAGCTCGGTTTGCTCTTCCAGGCCGCATGGTGCAGCCGCTCGCCGAATGCGGACATCTTGATCGGCACCTGCGACGCGGCCATGAATGCGGCGTCGGCATCGCTCACATCATTGGCGAAGCCGGCCTTGAAGTTGGCCGGGCGCACGAAGCCGAAGCCGTCGGGCCGGGTGTCGATCACGAACTCCGGCGTTGGTGCGAAGCCCTGGTACAGCTGTGCGGTGGTCTCGCCGGCATCGGGCGCGAGTGCAGAGACGTAGACCAGGCCGATGACCTTGTCGTGCACGCCGGCTTCGCTGATCACCGTGCCGCCCCAGGAGTGTCCCACCAGGACCGTTGGGCCGTCTTGCTGATCAAGCGCGCGCCGGGTGGCGGCGACGTCGTCGGCCAGCGAGGTGAGCGGGTTCTGCACGATGGTCACGCGATAGCCGCGCTTGACCAAGCGCTCGTAGACGTTGCGCCAACCGGAGCCATCGGCGAAGGCGCCGTGCACCAACACGACATTGCGTGCAGCATCGGCCGGCAGCGCTTCAGTGGGGGCAGCGCCCTGGGCAGCACTCATGGTGGCGGCAGCCATGGTGGCTGTCAGCAGTAACGGGAACGGAAAGCGCATGGTGGATCTCCTTGGTTGAACGAGCGTGGGTAAACGCGTCAGACGGCTCAGAGGCGATGGGCCGCTTTGATGATGTCGGCGGCGCGTTCACCGATGACCACGCACGGGGCCATCGTGTTGCCGCTGGTGACATTGGGCAGGATCGAGGCATCGGCGATGCGCAGGCGGTCGATGCCGTGCACGCGCAGTTGGCCATCGACGACGGAGAGGGCATCGCGGCCCATTCGCGCCGTGCACCCCTGGTGCCAGAAGGTGATGGCGGAGTTGCGCAGGTATTGGTCCATCTCCGCACCCGAGAGCGGCCCGGGCATCGCTTCGCGCTTCAGTAATGCGTCGAACGCCGGTGCATGGGCAAGCTCCCGGGCAATGGCAACGCTGGCACGCGCCGCCCGTAGATCGTCGGGGTGGGAGAGCGTGTTGGCGTGGATGCGCAGCGGCGCGCCCGGATCGCTACCGGTCAGGTGCAAGCTGCCGCGGCTCTTGGGATGCGACAGTCCGGCGAACACCATCCAGCCGTGGTCCGGCACGCCCATGTGCGCGGTTTCGGGCGTAGCCACCGGAAATTCCAGCTGGCAGTGGAACACGTCCGGTAGCTGCAACGCCGGGTCGGTCTTCCAATAGAGCGTGGCTTCCGAGCCGCCATACTGCGCAGCGATCGGCGCCCTGGATTCGAAGATGCAGCCGAAGGCCACATGGTCCTGATGGTTGCGGCCAACGCCCGGCAAATGCTGGACGACGTGGATGCCATGGGGACGCAGTTCCGATTCGGGGCCGAGCCCGGACTGCATCAGCAGCTTGGGTGTATTGATCGCGCCCAGCGACACCACCACCTCGCGGTCGGCCATGAACCGTTGGCGACGATCGCCAACGATCGCTTCCACGCCCACCACCGAGTGGCCGTCGAACAGCAGTCGGCTCACCTGCGTCTGCAGCAGCACGGTCAGGTTCGGCTGGTGGCGCTTGGGCCACACGTAAGCGCGAAAGATCGACGCGCGGCTGCCGTCCTTGACGATCAGTTCGGTCAAGGCGACGCCGCCGCGGCCTTCCATCATCTCGCCATTGGGACTATCGAACGTCGGCAGGCCGGTCGATGCGGCGGCCTCGACCATGGCGCTGGCAACCGGATGCGGATCGCGTGCGGTTTCGACATGGACCGGGCCACCGCTCCCGCGTCGCAGCGGATCGGCAATGCCCTGCCAGTCTTCGATGCGGCGGTAGACATCCAGCACCGAGCGATAGCTCCAGCCCTCGTCGCCGGCCTCCTGCGCAAAGCTGTCCCAATCCGCCTGGTGGCCGCGTGCCCACACCATCACGTTGATGGCCGAACCACCGCCCGCCACCTTGCCCATGTTGAGCGGAATCGCGCGATCGTTCAGATGCGGATTGGGCTCGGCAACGAATTGCCAATCGCGCTCGGAGCCAAGATTGAGCGGCCATTGGGTCGGGGTCATCACCTCCGGAACCTCATCGCTGCCGCCAGCTTCGAGCAGCAGAACCTCGACCTGCGGATTTTCTGCCAGCCGCGCGGCGAGAGCGCTGCCGGCGGGGCCTGCGCCGCAGACGATGAAGTCGTAATGACGTGTCAGTTGCGGTGTATCGGCCGTCAATCGGATTGGATCGAAAATCATTGGCATCTCTTGAATCCGGTAGAGAAGCGGCAACGCAGTGCCTTTGCGCTTCCGAAAAGGGTGGGGGATGCATGCATGGCGCAAGCCAGCACGGCGCGATCCTGTCGACTCGGCGCATGCGCCAGGCAATTCCTGCGCTAGAGCGATCAAGGACGCTTGATGGCGGCAGCACGGCCAAGGCACAAAGGCGCGGCATCACGTCGCATGTCGATGCCGCTTCGGATACTGCAAGCGCACCACGGCAGGTCGGCCGCAGCAGTATCTGCACTGCGCGTGCCGAGCGATATTCGATATTCATCGTATGAAGCGCGAGGCGTACGGTATAGCGCGCGTTACTCCAAAGGGGTAAATCGACCGCGCGACTTCCGGGCGATGCGACATCCTTTGCGTGCGCACTACCATGCGCGTCCGCTGCAATGCCGCTGCCATCGGAAAAGAGGCGCACGGGCGGCCCGCCTTGTCGCACAGCCCTACAGGCTGTCTCAGTGCTCGCGTCGTTCCCAGGTCGACACGCGTTCGCCGCTGGTATCCCTCTGGCTCTTACCGACGGTGCATGCAGCACTGTCCAATCGAAGTGGATTCCCTCGCATCCCCCCACACGAGATGATCATGCAGCAACCTCTGAAATGTACGAGCGCCGAACTGCAGGCCAATACTCAGATCGTATTCGCACGCTTGCGTCCGCTGACGCCCGTCCTGCAGCGCGACGACGGACTCTATGTCGCGATACGTGCGCAGGATGTGCAGCAGCTGCTCGTCGACCCGCGAACCAGGCAGATGGAAACCGAGATCGCCACCGCGCGCGGTGTCACCGATGGTCCTTTGCTCGAGTTCCTGAAGCACACCATGGTGCTGAGCAATGGAACGGCACATCGTAACCGGCGCCTACCGCTCGTTCAGGCATTTGCGTCGCGCTTCGTCCAGGACGTACGCCCCTACGCGCGTCGCGTTGCCGAACAACTGATCGATGCGCGCTACGACGCGGGTGCAATGGACGTCATCGGCGACTTCGCAAGCTGGCTTCCTGCGCGTGTCATTTGCCACATCCTGGGATTGCCCGAGACGGATATCCCGGCCTTCACCCGTTGCGTTTACAGCTTGTCACGCGCGTTCAATTCCACCTTTACCCCTGACGAAGTCCCCGAGCTACAGCAAGCTTCAGGCGAGCTCGATGCCTATGTGCGGGGCTTGATCGCCCACCGTCGGCGTCACCCACGCGAGGACTTCATCACCAGCTACATTGCTGCCAGCGATGCATCCGGGCAGCTCTCCCAGACCGAAGTCGTGGCGCAATTGATGTCCATCCTGCTCGCCGGGAGCGACACCACGCGCAGTGCACTTGCAATCCAGACCTCGCTCTTACTGCAGCATCCGGAGCAGTGGCAAGCGGTCTGCCGCGACTCAGCATTGATTCCGGCGGCAGTACGCGAATGCCTGCGTTATCAGCCGGCGGTGGCATCGGTGCCGCGTATCACGTTAGAGGACATCGTGCTGGATGACACCTTGGTGCCTGCAGGAAAGATCCTGTCTTTGTCCACGCTATCGGCGCTACGCGACCCGGCGCTGTATGCGGAACCGGAGCACTTTGACATTCATCGCACTGACGCTCCCAAGCGCCAACTCGTATTCGGCGGTGGTGTCCATCGCTGTCTCGGTGAGGCATTGGCCATGATCGAGCTTGAGGAAGGCCTGGCTGCAATGGCGCAACGGCTACCGGACATGCGACTCGACGGCAATCCGGTCGTGGTCCAGGGTGGGTTCGGCATTCGGACGGCGCAAGACTTCCGCGTCAGCTGGGGCAGTGCCCGGACGGGTTGACGCATCGCGCAGCGAAGCACTCACTGCCGATCCGATGCTCGGCTATTACCCTAAGGTGCAATGCAGCTGCTGGACTTGAGAGCATTGTGGGGGTGGGGACGCGCAGTTACGGTAGTAGGCGTTCCAACGGGACCCATCCGCATGCAACAGCCTCCTCCGATCATGTTCGTCCTGGTCGATGCCAGCCGCTGGCAAACACCAGGACTTCCGCTATCGTGCGGTGAGGTGGCCGCCCGGCGCGATGCAGCAGTCAAGCCGGCCATGCTGGTGATGGGGGATGGCGCACACGCCCCCTGTGTGTTGTTGCGATCGGACGATCTCGATGGCATCGATGCGCAGCTCGACGAGTGGATCGTGGCGACGGCGACCAGGTTCGCGGACGCAATGGCGCGCTACGCAGCATTGACGCCGCGCGAGCGGCAAGCATTACAGCTGGTCACCGATGGCCTGCTCAATAAGCAGGCTGCCGCAGCCATGGGCATCAGCGAGGCGACACTGCAGATCCATCGCAAGCGTGTCATGGATAAAATGGGTGCGCGTTCGTTTGCCGAGCTGGTGCGCATTGCCGATCTGCTGGGCCTATCAGGCGATGCTTGCCACCCTCCCGTGCCTCCCGACCGTCACAACGCACGGGTTCCACCTCGTCCACGCCGGCTTGGCGCACGCGCGGCGTGAGCGTGTCTCGTGCACCAGCGTTGGCATTTCGGCTTGTGCTGGGGTGGGCCCTGACGCTGTGCGCATGTCTGCCGGCATTCGCACAGCTGGCGGAGGTCCCGCTTTTCCAGTTGCACCAGATGCACTGGACGGTCCAGACCGGCGCGCCGAGCGGCATGATCGCCATGACCCAGACGCGCGATGGCTATATCTGGGTTGTCGCCAGTGGAGGCTTGTTCCGATTCGATGGGGTCAAGTTCGAACGCGTCCGGCAGGTTGCCGGCGTTCCTTTGCCGACATCGCAAATCTATGCACTGTGGGCAAGGCCAGCGGGGGGCTTGTGGGTCGGCTATCTGTTCGGCGGCGCCAGCTTCATCGGTGAGGATGGAACATCGCAGCACTATTCCACTCAGGATGGCTTGCCACCTAACACGGCGATGAGCTTTGCCGAGGATGGCGGCCGCATGTGGATCGGGACCTCACGCGGCTTGTTCCGGTTAGAAGGCGGGCGGTGGACGCAGGCGGAAACGGCCTGGCAGTTTCCGCCGGTGCAAGTCAACCAGCTGGAACTCGACGGCGCGGGCACGCTGTGGGCTTATACGGACGATTCGCTGTACTTTCGCCGGCGTGGAGAGCGTCACTTCGAACTTGGCCTGAGGCAGGCGAACCATACCAAATGGAGTTACTTGCTGAAATCGCCGGATGGGCAGGTCTGGTTGGCGCAGCATCGATTAGGGCTCAGTGAACTGAAAGCCCCACAGGTCGGAAACGCATTGGCAATGACCTGGCAGAACTTTCCAGAGTCTGCCGCTGAGCTGCTGGTATTGATGATCGACCGCGATCGCATGCTTTGGCATGCGTCCTCCAATGGCCTCAAGCGGATTCCACTGCTCCGGCAAGACCGCACGGCAACACAGAGCACCCCGGCGAGCAAAGATGTCACTGCCCCCATCCGTCTGTTGGGCGAGACGCCGATCGCGCTCATGCAGGACCGCGAAGGCAACGCCTGGGTAATCTCTGATGGTGGGTTATCGCGATTTCGTAGCTCTGCCTTCTTGCGAGTTGGGCTTGAGCGCGCTTCACGCGGCGCGGCATTGACTGCAGCGGGAGATGGCTCGATCTGGGTCAGTGATTCGGACCATGGACTGCACCGATTACGGGACGGATTAAGGCAAGAATCGCTGCCATCGTCCCATGAGAACTTTTCAGCCCTGCACCGGGATCACAACGGCACCTTATGGCTGGGTGGACGCCACAGTTCCATTTATCGCAGCAGCAGCAAGGGACTTGTCGAATGGCGTCCCCAGCACACACACAAAGCCAGCGGCATCCAGGCGATTGCCAGCCAGAAGGATGGCACGCTCTGGGTGTCGGTGATCCGGGGAGGCGTGTACCGGGTCGTCGACAATCGCTGGATGTTGTGGGGCGGGTTGGCCGCGTTGCCGCGCGAGCCGGCGACATCGATGACCGTGGATGCAGCTGGGCGGCTCTGGCTTGGCTATGTGCACAATCGCCTGGCGGTCGTCGATGGCGACCAAGTTAGGGTATACAGCGCTGCGGATGGGTTGGCGACAGGCCCGGTGCAGGTCATGGCCGTGTCGGGTCGCGATGTCTGGATCGGCGGCGAAAAAGGCCTCGCTCGTTTCGATGGCAAGCGGTTTCACTCGGTACTCAACAGCGAAGGACTTCGGTTCGGCAGCATCGCCGGGCTCATCCAGCGGGCAGGGGGGGAACTGTGGTTGAACACCAGCGATGGCGCGGTCTTCATCGATGCAAATGAAGTTCGCAATATCGTGGCAAACCCGGCACATCTGGCAAGGTCCAGGCTGTTCGACCACAACGATGGCTTTCCAGGTGCCGTACAGCTCCTGAGCACATGGCCAACTGCCATCGAAAGTACTGATGGACGGTTGTGGTTCACGACCTCCAGCGGCGTGGTTACGCTTGCGCCGGGGCCACTGCCACGCAATATGGTGACGCCCAACGTCTACCTAAAATCCATCACGGTGGATGGCCAGCGCACCAGTATCGAAGGACAGAGTCGCTCACTGATAGCGCTGCCTACCAAGCCGCGGGTGATTCAGCTCGCCTATACCGCACCCAGTTTCACCATGCCCGAACGCGTGCAGTTCCGCTATCGCCTAAAAGGATCGGCCATGGGCTGGGAAGACGTAGGCACCAGGCGCGAGGTCTTTTTCACCGGTCTGCGCCCCGGGAACTATCGTTTCGAGGTTGTTGCAGCAAACGAATCGGGGGTTTGGAACAACGCTGGCGCAAGCGTGGACTTTGTCGTTCCGCCCACCTTCGTGCAGTCACGCACCTTCCTGGCCCTGTGCATTGCAGCGATCGCCTGCGCCCTATGGGTGCTGTTTTTCCTGCGCATGCGCCAGGTCAAGGCAAAGCTACAATGGCGAAGTGAGGCGCGATTGTTGGAACGCGAGCGCATCGCACGCGATTTGCACGAAACGTTTCTGCAGGGCGTGCAAGGGCTGATGCTGAGATTCCAATCGGCTGCCGAACGGATACCGGACGGAGAGCGCGCACGCGAACTGATGGAAGATGCGTTGGATCGCGCGGACAGAATTCTGGCCGATGGTCGCGACAAGGTGGCCGAATTGCGCACTTCGGTCTGCATGGACCTGCCGGATGCATTGGCGATGTCCGGAAGCGAACTGGCGCGCGATTATGGCGTGGCCTTCCAGGCCTCGGTGGAGGGCAGCCGACGCGCACTGGATCCGCTGGTTCTGGATGAAGCCTTCCATATCGGCAGCGAAGCGATGGCCAATGCCTTCCGCCATGCGCGTGCCACCCGCGTGCAGGTCGTCACCGTTTTCGGGCGCCGGCAACTTGAGATACGCGTCAGCGACGATGGATCTGGCTTCGATCTATCGGGAGTCAAGGATGGGCACTGGGGCCTGAAAGGCTTGCGCGAGCGTGCCGCCAGGGTGCGCGGCAATCTCAGCATTTCGAGCAAACCGGGTGTTGGGAGCACCGTGCAATTGCAGCTGCCTGGCAGCTGGGCGTATAAAGACGCCCGAAGACGGCGCTGGAACTGGCGCAAGCTCCTTGGCATGCATCAGGAGGACCCGACGTGAATCGGGCTAGAGACACCTGGCCAGCGTTGATTACCGTCATGGCCGTTGACGACCATCCGCTGCTGCTCGACGGCATCAAGGCCGCGTTGAGCGAGCAGCCGGACATCGCCTTGATCGCCGAGGCCACAAACGGCCGCGAGGCGATCGAACAGTTTCGCGTGCATGGGCCGGACGTCACGCTGATGGATCTGCAGATGCCTGGCATGGGCGGGCTGGAAGCGCTGCGCGGCATCCTCAGCGAATGGCCGGAAGCGCGCATCGTGATTCTGACCACCTACCGCGGCGACGCGCAGGCGATGAGCGCGCTCAAGAGTGGAGCCAGGGGCTTCATGCTCAAGGGAATGATGCGCAAGGAATTGCGCGATACGATCCGCGCAGTCCACGCAGGGCGGCGTGTGGTGCCTGCGGAAATCGCTATGGAACTGGCACAGCATGCCGGCGAGGACGACCTGTCACCACGCGAGATGGAAGTCTTGCGAGAGCTGGCGCGTGGCAACGCGAATCGGGAAATCGCCGAAAGCCTCAGCGTCACCGAGGGCACGGTGAAAGCGCATATGAAGCGCATCCTGTCCAAGCTTGGTGCCAAGGACCGTACGCACGCGGTGTTACTCGCCCTCAAACGCGGCATTCTCGAGGTGTGAATCGGGGCGATCTTGCGTCGCCTGCAACCCATCGGTCACCAGAACAAGATGGAGGCAAGGCGAAGGGGCCTTGCTCTGCAAGACGACTCCACCTAGGCGTGAGGGCGGCGCCTGACGGTCAAAGGCATAAGGAAAGATCATGGCGCTGCGTTGGTTATTGCTACTGCCGATCCTCTTGGGCGGCTTTCTCATTGCCGGCGTCCTCGGCAGTCTGTCGACCGCAGTGGTTGGCGTCTGGCATCTTCCTGGCGCAGGCTTCAGCGCCGCGCTGGCGGTTGTCATTCTTGCCTATGTCGCTGCGCCTGCAGTCAAGCTGCAGACCGCGCTCTGCGCGCTGCTGCTCGGCGGCGGCGTCGCCTGGTGGTTGCTGGAACCCTCGTTTTATCCAGAAAGCTACCGCGATCGGGGGGCCTATATGCCGACGCATCTGCCTCTGCTGGCGACCTGCCTTGGCGGACTGCTTGGACTGTTTACCGTGCTTGTCCATCACCAGCGGCGCCGTGTCGCGCATCGAACGCCAGGCTGATCAGGGCCATTCAATGCGCCCCCATGTCGACCAGGGCGAGGTGGACATGCCTACCTACGGAGAGTCCGGTCACGTCGGCATGCTTTGCTTTGAATTACAACGCATCTGACACTGCTTCGCCAACGTTGAGGCGGTGAACCACGCACATGCCAGGTGATAAACGATTGAGCTGGAGATGGTCGACCATGCCCGACTCACTGGCTTTACACGGGTAACTCTTGCAATCTTGCAATGCGCTTGAGCTTGCTATCAAGTCAAGGGCTTTGGGTGATATCACGTAATCCGGCGGCATGAGATACAGTCACGCAGCCCGTGACGCACAGAAGCGCTTTGGCCATCACCGCGATCGACGTGAGAGGCCAGGGCTGCAGAACGCTCTCCGATTCGGAGTGGGCCTGGTCTATCCACCCTGAGATAGGAGATGGCGGCGTTGCGTCGTCTGACACCCTTATGGATGCGCTTCATCCTGCACTGCTGCATCGCGGGTGCAGGATTGCTGTTTGCGCTAAATGCGCATGCGCTCGACCGCGAGCGCAACCTCGCGCAGCTGCATCACACCGCCTGGACTGCGCGCGATGGCGCGCCGAGTCAGGTACGTGCGCTTGCCCAGACCAGTGATGGCTACCTGTGGATCGGTGGAGCAACCGGCTTGTTCCGCTTCGATGGCGTGACCTTCGAACGCTACGACAGCATTGGCGGCTCGCAGCTGCCGTCGCCCAATGTCACCGCGCTGCTGGCGACCCGAGAGGGCGATCTCTGGATCGGCTTTCGCAATGGCGCAGTGGCCTGTCTCCGAGACAAGACCTTGCAGGTGTATTCGGGCAAAGATGAGCTCCCACCCGACATCGTGTTCGGATTCGCACAAGATCATGACGGGGCTATCTGGGCCGGCACCGCGCGTGGTTTGGCTGTCCGCGAGGGCAAACGCTGGAAGACGGTCGGCGTAGTGCAGGGCTTTCCGGAAGGCGAGCGCGCGCGGGTGCTGGGCGTCGATCGGACGGGCACGCTGTGGGCCGCCGGCATCGAGAAGCTGCTGTTCCTGCCGCGCGGCGAGCAGGTCTTCCGGGATACGGGCCAGCGATTGAATGATGCCGCTCAAATCGCTCAGGACGCAGCGGGACGCCACTGGATTGCCGAGACAGCGCGCGCGGTGCGGCCGCTCGCGTTGGCAAGCAGCGGCCGTGTCGGCAAGGACGAAGAAATCTGGGTGGGGTCGCAGGCCATCACGTTCGACCGAGATGGCGGGCTGTGGATCGCCACCGTGGGTGACGGCCTGCGCAGGATCAGCCACCCCGAACAACCCAAACCGGCTTCCAGGGTCGAGGTGTTTACGCAAGCAAACGGACTCAGTTCGGATTTGCTGATTGCCGCCCTGGAGGATCGCGAAGGCAATCTTTGGTTTGGCAGCGATAAGGGAGTCGATCGTTTCCGCCATGGCGATGTTGTACCGGTGAGCATACCTGGCGGACACGCCGGGTTCACCCTGATGGCGGGAGAGGGCGGTGATATCTGGGCTGCCAGCTTCTCGGCCAGACCTCTGCTGCAAATCCGCGGCAACGCAGTGATTCCGCATGCGCAGGTCGTCAATATCGACAGTGCCTATCGTGATCCCGTCGGTGCCATTTGGTGGCCAGGATATGTTGGTCTCTGGCGCTACTATCAAGACCGTTTCGTGCTGATGCCCTGGCCCGCTGGTGTGCGTGGAGGCGATTGGTTCTTGCACACGCTTCACGGCGATGGCAGTGGAGGACTGTGGGCCGACATCGGAGGCCATGGGTTCAAGCACTTCCGCGACGGCAAATGGGAAGACACCACACCGGGCGGATATCCTGCAGGCGCCACAAGTGCGGTATTCGAAGATACCCAGGGGCGCGTCTGGCTGAGCACGCTGCCCGATCGCTTGCACCGCATCGAAGGTGGCAAAACCCATACCTATACGAGCGAACAGGGGCCTCAGGTGGGCCGGGTGATGGCGATCGGTGGCCGCGGACCTCATCTTTGGGTTGCCGGCGAACTCGGACTGGCGCTGTACCACCAAGGGCGCTTTTCCAAGATTGTTTCCGCAAAAAATGACACGTTGGGCAGCATTTCTGGCCTGGTCGAAACTGCCTCTGGCGACCTATGGCTCAGCGATGTGCAAGGGGCGATTCGCATACCGGCTGCAGAAGTCTCGCAGGTGCTCGCTAATCCGACACATCCGGTGCGTTACCGAAGGTTCGACTATCTCGATGGCTTGCCTGGCGCCCCGCAGATGGCGCCGACCAACTTCACCGTAGCCGAAGCCAGCGATGGGCGGGTGTGGTTCGCCACCGACAACGGTTTGGCCTGGATCGATCCCAACCGCTTGCACCACAATCCGTTGCCACCGCCGGTATATCTGCATGCTGTGGAGGTGGATGGTCGTACGTTCTTGCCCGGAGCGTTGCTGCAATTGCCCGTCGGTGCACAACAGTTACGCATTGCCTACGCCGCGCTGAGCCTTTCGATTCCAGAACGGGTGCGGTTTCGCTATCGGCTCGAAGGCGTCGATCAGGGTTGGCAAGACGCCGGCACGCGGCGCGAGGCGATCTATACCAATCTGCGTCCTGGCCACTATAGATTTCGCGTTCTTGCCGCCAACGAGGACGGGGTCTGGAACACGCAGGGTGCAGCGATGGAGATCCAGATTCCACCGCCCTTCTATCTGACGAGCTGGTTCTTGACGTTATGCGTGCTCGTTGGAACCGGGCTGCTTTGGCTCATTTACCTGCGCCGACTGCGGGTTATGGAGGCACGCTTGCAGGCGCGGCTGGCCGAGCGCCATCTCGAACGCGAACGGATCGCGCGCGAACTGCACGACACCTTGTTGCAGGGTATCCAAAGCCTGATCCTGCGCTTCCAGGCGGCGATCGAAAAACTCCCCGTGAAGGAGCCGGCACGCATTGCGATGGAGGGCGCGCTCGAGCGTGCCGATGATGTGCTGAGCGAAGGGCGTGATCGCGTGCAAGGGTTGCGCGCCGCTGCCGCGCCGGTCAGCGACTTTCCGCAGGCGTTGGCCAGCGTGGGCGCCGACCTGATGCACGACGCTGCACCGAACTTCCAGATGCGCGTCGAAGGTACGCAGAGACCGCTCGATCCACTGGTACATGACGAGATGTTCGGCATCGGACGCGAGGCCCTCATCAATGCGTTCAACCATGCACAGGCGGGCACCGTAACGCTCGAACTGCATTACGGCGCCAAGGCGTTGCGCCTGTGTATCAGTGATGATGGCCGCGGCATCGCGACCGAAGTGCTTGCCGCGGGCGTGCGGCCCGGTCACTGGGGATTGGCCGGCATGCGCGAGCGCGCTGCACGCATCGGTGCCACGCTCGCATTTCGAAATGGCGTTGCCACCGGTACCGAAGTGGAACTACAGGTTCCTGCAAAAATTGCGTATCGGCCTGCGGTGGCCGGCTGGCGAGGTTGGTTTGGCCGCATGGGTAAAGACCAATAGTTCCATTTTGGAGACAGGATAAACATCCTGCTCAAGAAAAAATCCAGCTCCTCTCGCAAGGGCCGCAATGAGGCTTTGCGCTGTTGAATTGCGAGAAAAACTAGGGTGATAACCCTTTTCGACCGGAAGCGCATGACGGGCCCTACTTCCAGGCGATCAGCCAAGAGTGGAGGGGCGACGCGACGAATACCTTGCTTGGCGCCGCGCTCCGCCTCGACGGCGGCGGCCTCGCGAACAGCGGATGCTGACGGCGAAGGGGATTAGGGATGTTTATTTGGGGTAGGGAAGGGTAGCTTCTGGGCTACCCCTGATATCTCGGACACCCAAAAGCGAGGACAATCCTCGCACGGAGGTGTTCGATGCAGAAGCGTCAGCAATTCACTGCCGAGTTCAAGCGCGAAGCCGTTCGACTGCTTAGGGCCGGCGATCGACCAGCAGCCGTGATCGCGCGTGAGCTGGGGATTCCGCGTAACCGGCTCTACAAGTGGGCTACTGATCTCGATGCGAAAGGGGCCTCGGCGTTTGCTGGGAGTGGGCGCCCCAAGGCAAGTCAGGACGAGTTGGCCGTGCTGCAGCGCGAGTTGGCTCGCCTGCGTGAAGAGAACGAGATCTTAAAAAAAGCGGCGGCGTATTTCGCGCGAGCACTGCCATGAAGTACGCCTGGATCCGTGAGCAAGGCGAATACCGGGTGCGTCGGCTCTGCCACGCACTGGGGGTATCTCCGAGCGGCTATTACGCGTGGCGCGGACGTCGTCCTGGAACGCGTGTGCAAGAGAACGCGCGGCTATTGGAGCGGATCAAAGACATGCACCTGCAGACGTATCAAGCCTATGGTGCCCTGCGCATGTGGCAAGCCCTGCGCCAGCAAGGTGAAACCTGTGGCCGGCATCGGGTAGAGCGACTGCGTCGAGCGCACGGCATCCGCAGCAAGCGCCGTCAGCGCTATCTGCGCACGCGTAGCACCTACCAACGCACCATCGTGGCGCCGAACCGCTTGGCATGGCCCTTCGTCAGCCCTGGACGCGATCGGGTCTGGGTCGCCGATATCACCTTCGTGCCCACCCGCGGCGGTTGGCTGTACCTGGCAGCGATACTGGACATGCACAGCCGTCACCTTGCGGGCTGGGCGATGGGCGCTCGTGCCGACCAGGCCCTGGCCAGTGCGGCGTTGGAGATGGCACTACAACGCCGTCGACCATCAAAGGGCACCATCCATCACAGCGATCAGGGCTCGCAGTACACCAGCGGCGCGTATCAGCGGCAGTTGCAGGCGGCGGGCTTGGTGGCAAGCATGAGCCGCAAAGGCATGCCGTACGACAACGCAGTGATGGAAAGCTTCTTCAGTTCGCTCAAGCAGGAGCTGACGCACCACGAGCAGTTTGGAAGCCTCGACGAGGCACGCGCAAAGCTATTCACATACATCGAGGTGTTCTACAACCGCCAGCGCCTGCACAGTGCTTTGGGCTATCGCTCGCCGGTCGAGTTTGAAAGGACGGATGTTCCTTAATTAACCTGTCCGAGAAATCGGGGATGGTCCATTCCGACCCCAAGCAGAATCTAGCAGGCAAGTTGATCTGAAGACGACGTTATTTGGTCGTGGCCGTGGCCGTGTCGGACCCATGCCTTCGTGACGCTTGAGCGGTGCGTTCCTGCCGACGCTCACAGGCCTGCTTATGCCGGCGCGCCAAAACGTCAGTGCAAGTGGCTCCGGGCAAGCTCGCGAGCTGCGCATGACCGGCGCGGGTCAGCACGATCGCCGCGCCGCTGCTCGGCCGATTGGGGGCTCAAGGTCAGTCCCCAGCGAGGGATGGCTCTAGCGTCGGCTGGTGAGCAGTGCGAATGAATCTGTATCTCAAAGCGCCAACGTCTTGTCCTGCGATCTTGCCGAAGTGCTGCTCTCGCCATTCGCCAAGATCCACCACGACGACCTTGACCAATGAATGCTGAACCGCTTTTCGTTTGGCGTTCCGCCTACGCACCGAAGCCCGGATGTCGGTGGCATTCGCATGCCAGAGCAATCCGCGCAGCCGGCGTTCTGGGATCCGTTCGCCGCTCGGTGCAACCAGATCGCGGCCAGCCAATCGCCAGCCCGCCCAGAGGCCGGTCAGTTCTACATGGTTCGTGACCCCGCGCCGATGTAGATCTGCCGCGCAGCTGTTTGGGCATTGCTCGCCAACAGCCAGCATGGTGGGCGACGGTCTAGATTGTAGGTGTCAGTCATGCGGCGAGTTCCGTTTCGCTAGGGGAACGGCTCGGCAGGCAAGTCTTGATCCAAAGCCAGATCCAGCGGAGCGGCAACCGCACCGCCCTCAATGTCATTTCGCATAATGTATAGAAGGTGCGGCGTTATTAGCCTCCAAAGCGTGATGCAGTGCCGCTTCTGCACGGCCTGGTAGGGCGGCGCTTATGCACACCACTAGTGCCATGGCTGCCATGCCGAGCCGCTTGTAGAGCTTCGCCCATTCTCTGCCTAGCTCACCCTGATCTTGTTCGGAGTGGATCAGCAGTAGCCACTCGCCTGGGTCCTGACCTGCGATTTTTGCGATTTGCTGTATCCGCTCGTCCGGCACTGGCTTCTTGCCGTCGCGCCATTCGTACAGCACTCCGTGGGCTATCCCCATACGTTCAGCTAGGGCACGCACACTCTTCCTGTCTAGACGCTGAACGGCCAGCCCAATGAGTGCTTTTATGTACATCTGTTGTCTCCATTCGGTGGACAGTTGTCTCTGTTAAGAGTACATTTAGAACTGTCTCCTAATAGAGACAGCCCGCCCCCGGCCCCGCCCGGTGCCGGTGTGGCGGGATCTACCGGGCACCGGGCAGGGGATACACCGTGAAAGCATTTATCCAGTTTTGCCGTGAACTCGGCCCGCTTGTCTGCATGGCATGTGCTACCGGGTTTGGCATCGGCGGATTCGCTGGCTTTATCGCTGGCACAGGCGCTGCAAGTAGTGTTGAACATCAGGTTCAGCGCGATGAGGCGCTTCAGCAGCTTTGCATCGACGGTAACGAAGGCGCCTGCCGCGTTATGGAGTTCCGCAGATGAGCCGCCCAACCGACACCGAACGCGGCGCACGCATTGCTTATGAAGAAGCCGTGCTTTCCTTGCAGCCTGATTTATTCGGTTATATCAATGGTGATGACGGTCCCTTGGACCAGATCAATGCCATGTGGTGGGGTATTTATCACGCCGCCATTGATCAGCTTGCCGAATGCAAGGCATTACGCGAGGCCCGCGCATGAATCCGGGCGAATTGAAATTCTGGCAGCTGATCGAGCTGAAAAAGAAAGCCGAAACCGACGACGAACGCGCCGAGCTAGACCGACTGATAGAGGAACGCATCAGGTGGGTAGGCTCGGGGCAGGGCGATGAGCCATGAAGACGCAGCCGTCCAGGCTAGCCCATTACCCGAACAGCCCTTGCTATCAGTGCGGGGGAGCGCAGTTTCAGACGTTGAACGCGTGGGATGCGAAGTTGACGGTCTGCACCGATTGCGGCGTGCTGATCTCGAAGCGCAGGGATATGCAGAGCTCTTACAGCGCATGCAGTGGCAACAGTTCTGGACCCTCACCTTTCGCATCGAAGAAGCCGGCCGCACCGGTGGTGTCCATCCGGAAAAGGCTGATAAAGCGTTCCGATTCTTCGCCAGCTGCATCAACCGGGAGATATACGGACCGAAGTGGAGTACCAAATCGCACGGCGGCATCCAGTGGGCACGGGGGCAAGAGTTCCACAAAGACGGTCGATTGCATTTCCACGCCGTCGCAGCTGCACCTACCGATGATTTAAACCGGCTAATGAGCCGCTATCAGTGGCATGAGTTTTGGTTCAAGGAATTCGGACGTAATCGCATAGAGGCACCACGCAGCCAGCTGGATATAACCGGTTACGTGTCGAAGTACGTAACGAAGGGGGGAGTGGTGGACGTGTCGAAAAACTTCGGCGCCTGGACACCACCACCGATCGACTACACGCGCCGCCCTGTGCAGCCCGAGTTCGATCAAACAACGCGCAAGGGGAGTATCGACGCATTGGACCGGGGTGTAGGGGCGGCGCCCCTACGGACTGGTCAACGAAACCGCCGGTGATCGCTCACCGGGACATGCAATACCGCCCCCGGTCTGGGAGGCACCGAAGCCGCAGCCTGTTCGCCTACGCGCAACCAGCACGGCAACGTCAGGAATCCACCCCTGAAGACCCGCCTTCGAACGCAGGCGACCTAAAGCGACCGGTAGGCAGACACCGTGACAGTCAGCCCCCGGCGGTCTGATGCAAGCATCGCGCAAGGGTCCTTGCTACGGCACCACACACCCCCCGCATGGGGGGTAAGGGGGGCCTTAGCTTGACCCCACAGTACCGCCCGAATTTCGCAGTAACCCAACCGACGCAAGCCCAACCACAGAGAGAACGAAGACCATGAGCAACGCACCGAAGATCACGATCAATAGCGCCGTCGAGACCCGCACCGTCACCACCTCGAAGGGCATGCCGAAGGCCATTTACAGCCAGCGCGCTACGCTCGAAACCGAAGCGATGCGCATCCAGATCGAAGTCGAATGTGATGGCCCGGATAAGGGCTACCCGGTCGGCACGGTTAAGGAATGGGATTTGGTCACCGATCTTGTGCCGGGCCGTTTCGGTGTCGAACTGGCGCGCCGCATGACGCTGGTCGATCCGCAGAGCGGCAAGCCGCAGCAGCGGCAGGCGGCATAACCGATGGCCGTGCTGATCCCCGCATGCCTGGAGGCCGACTTGGACACGGCATCGGGGACGTGCACGGCCGTTATCTGGATCCCTCAGCCGTCATTGCTGCCGGAACTGCCGGTTGAGGGTGCCCAGGCCATTGGCAGTGCAATCGCGCTGCTGTGGGCCACGGCGTATGTGTTCCGGCTCATCCGCAAGAAAATTCAACAGTCCTAGGAGGACATGCAATGCGCAAGCTCAAGACCCTGTTCAAGAACAAAACCGCTGCACTGGCCGCTGTCGGTTCGGCCGCTTTCGTCTCCGCTCCGGCCTTCGCAAGTGGCGGCGGCGGTGTGGATGTCGGCGACGTGGTTGCTGCTATCCAGGGCGCCGCAGCGCCGATTGCCGCCATCGGTGGCGCAGTGCTGACCGTGATGGTCGGCATCAAGGTCTACAAGTGGGTGCGTCGCGCCATGTAACGACCGCCGGCGGACAGGGCCAATACCCTCCCGCCGGTCTTTGATGGGCATAGGGCAGGGGAACGGGCGATGGAAGGGTGGATTTGGTTAGGCGCGTGGCTGGTGGCCTGCGCGATTGTGTTTGTGGATTTCGAGTGATGCGTTGGCTAGTGCGCGTGTTTGCCTCCGCGATAGCCCGTCGAGTGGCCTACGTGATTGTGGCGCTCATTTTTTCAGCGATTGGGATCAGCAACGCACGTGCAGCTGACCAGGCGACGACATACGCGCAGTGCCTGAAAGATGGCGACGCGATGGTCAAAAGCGCTCCGCAACAGTGGCGCAACCCGCGTTGTGTTGCGTACGCCGGCCGGCGTGTTTATCAAGGTCGCATTGATCGCAATTTTTCTGACGGCTGGGCGATGACTACCTACGGCGATTACCCGTGGGATGAGGGTCAAGGGTGTGATGCTCGGCCGGACTACAACGGTCCGTTTCCAAGTGTGTACGGTACGCCTCGCAACGGGTCAGTGCAGTGTTTCAGCGGCTGTCAAATGGCGTGGTACGACAACGGCGATGGAACCTTCAACGGCAAGTACACATCAGTGCCCGCCGCCTGTGGCCCTGATGATTTGGGTGACGATGCTGATTGCAAGGCGAAGTTCGGCAACAGCTACTACTACAACGGTGCGCTCGGTGTATGCGAGCCGGAACCGCCTAAGGAGTGTCCAGCAGGACAGGTGAAAGACGCCAAGGGCAATTGCCAGCCGAACACCTGCCCTGAAGGCATGACGCAACAGCAGGATGGTACGTGTAAGCCCAGTGAGAACGAGTGCCCGGCCGGTCAAATCAAGTCGCCTGCCGGTGGTTGTCTGCCCGGCGAAGGCCAATGCGCAGAAGGCGAGGCGAAGGGTAAGGACGGTACGTGCAAACGTGACGCCGATGGTGACGGTAAACCCGATGAGGGCGAAGACGATGGCGAGACGAAGCCCACGTTCTCCGGTGGCGATAGCTGCGATGCGCCGCCAGCCTGTAGTGGCGACGTCATCATGTGCGGACAGGCGCGTATTCAATGGCGCATTGATTGCAATACCCGCCGCAATGTCAACATTCAAGGCGGCTCATGCGGCGCAGCGCCTGTATGTGTTGGCAAAGACTGCAAGGCGATGGAGTACTCCCAGCTGCTCATGCAGTGGCGCACGGCGTGTGCGTTGGAGAAGGCCGCAGGCAAGCCCGGCACAGGTGGTGACAACGCTGATGTAAAAGCGATTCGCGATGCCATCACTGGCACCAATGGGCAGGCAAACATTGGCGAGGAGGGCAGCAATGCAGGCGCGTTTTCCGACGAATCCGGTTACGGCCAGGGCGGCATGCCTGATGGCAAGTTGGATACGTCAGGGTTCGGCTATAGCCGCAGCTGTCCCACGATTCCCGACGTTGCCGTATTCGGCCAGACACTCCACTTTGATACCTCTCGGTTTTGTCAGTGGATGGTGTTAGGTGGGCAAATTGTGTTGGTGATGGCCGCGCTGCTGTCGCTGCGTCTGATGAGTCAAGGGGGAAGCACCTGATGCCGTTTCTAATTGCACAACTTGTTACCGCTCTCGCGTGGCTGTTTAAGTCCCGCATCGGCCTGTGGATCATGACCGCGCTTGTGTGGCTTGGCATCAACTTCGGGACTATCAAGATGGTTGTCGAGCCGGCCATTGATCTGCTCAAGAACTACGCCCAAAGCATGGGTAATGGCAATGGCCAGCTCGGCGCAGATGCAATGGCATGGTTCGGCGTCTTGCAGTTCGACAAGGCACTCACGATGGTGATCTCTGCCATTGCGGCTAAGCACGCGATCATGCAGGGCCGCCTGTTCCTGTTTAAGCGTGGATTCGGAGCCAAGCCCTAATGCCAATCGAGCTATACACCGGGCAACCCGGCAACGGTAAAACGGCGCTCATGATGGAGCGTCTGGTCGAAGAATCGAAGCGCGCCGATCGACCGATTTTTGCAGCTGGCATCGCAGGGTTGCAGGATGGCCTAGCAACTACGCTCGAAGATCCACGTCACTGGAACGCGGTCAAGGGCGGCGAGGTCTGCACCTGCAACGACACGTCTGTGCAAGCCGAGTGCACGGCCCATGTCGTGCCAAATGGCTCTCTGATCTTCGTCGATGAGGCCTGGAAGTGGTTCGGCCATCTGCACGACGCAACGCGGCAGCAGACGCCGCTACACGTTTTGCAACTTGCTGAGCATCGGCATCGCGGTCTCGACTTCGTGTGGACCACACAGCAACCCAACCAGCTCTATCCGTTCGTGCGTGGCCTCATCGGTGCACACACGCATGTCGTGCGTCGCTTCGGTACGAAGATGATCGATGTGTTCCGCTGGGGTGAGTTGAACGAGGAAATCAAGTCGTCTGCGAAACGCGATCTTGCCCAACGTACGACCCGGTTACTGCCTGCATCGATCTTCGGCGCGTACAAGTCGGCAGAGGTCCACACGATCAAGCCGCGCATTCCGTGGAAAGTGTTGGCGCTGCCGGGATTGGTCATCCTGGCCATCGTGCTTGGATGGCTCGCCTACACGATGCTTAAGCCCAGCGCGATGGCCGCGAAGGCAACCGTAAAGGGGACGCAATCGGCGTCAGCCGATGCGGCCCCTGGCGCATCCGCGAACACCGCAAAGCGCGATGCACCGCGCTGGGAATCCCCCACGCAATATGCCCAGCAACACCTTCCCCGGTTCGGCACCATGCCGTGGACAGCGCCGATTTTCGATGATCGTTCGCCCACTGCTGACCCGCTGTTGGTGTGCATGTCTTCGCCTGGCGGGCGCGATGCGCAGGGCGATTACAAGGCGGCATCCTGCACTTGCCTGACAGAGCAGGGCACGTTGTACGACCTCGATCAGCCGCAGTGCCGCACGCTTGCGAAGCGTGGCCCCGTCTACAACCCATATCGCGAGCGGCAGCACGACGCCCAGCAGCAGCCACAGCAGCAGCAGGCCGCGCCGGGGCAGGGCGCACCTACCCCGATAGCAGGCACTGTTGTCGGCCGCAGCACACGCGCACAGGGCACGTTCCCAGAGCATCCGCAGGGCAGCACAAGTACGACCGTGCCGTCGACGACCTTGGAGATGTGACATGACCAGCAGCGGCCGTGAGGCATTGAAGTGGATTGCGCTGGTGTTGATGACCGGCGATCACGTGGCGAAGGTTTTGTTCGGCGGGTACGTGCCGGTCCTATCCGAACTGGGGCGGATCGCGTTCCCGGTGTTCGCGTTGGTCATGGCCTACAACCTTGCACAGCCACGGGCCGATTATGCGAAATCGGTGTTGCGTCTTGCCGGCTGGGGGTTGCTGGCGCAGCCATTCCACGTATGGGCGTTCGGCTACTGGTTGCCGCTCAACGTGCTGCTGACCTTCGCGCTCGCTGCGCTTCTGGTCTGGACGTTGCACGCTCGGCATTGGCTTTACGTGGTCGTGTTCGGCGTCATTGCACCGTTGGCTGTCGATTACCAGTGGTCGGGCGTCTGGTTGGTGCTGGCGGCCTGGGGCTGGTTCCGTACTGGTCGTTTGGAATGTTTCGCCGGCGTGCTGGCCAGCATTGCCGCGCTGTGTTGGTACAACGGCAACGTCTGGGCGTTGGCGGCGTTGCCTGTCCTGGCGCTCGGTTACGTGTGGTGGCCACTCCCGCGGCTGCGCTGGGCGTTCTACGGCTATTACGTTGGCCACCTCGGCCTGCTGGTGCTCATCGCGTCGCTGCCGGCGTTTCAGCAGCACCTCGCGTAGGTAGATGACGTTGTTTCCTGCAGAAATGCGAGAGCCTGGAACCCTTGTGGCAGTAGGCGTTCCCGGTAGGTTTCGCCGGCAGTGCCTTTCGGTGGCCATGAGCAAAGACCACTCACGTGCGATGCAGCAGGTTAGCGACCAGAACCTCATATCGCACGGCTCGATGGTCTTGCCTTCAGGCGTAAAGAAGTGGTGGCCCTGGAAACCAAAACCGGCCCAAGGGCCGGCAAGGTCTACGCGGTCGTAGGTGTCGATCACGCTGCGATTTCCGTATCAGAAGGACCCCGGGACGGTAGCAACGAGGTGATCCACAGCCAGACAAGGCGCGCCCGCATCTTGATCGCCGCCACAGCCGATTTCGCATAATGTATATTATGTAAAATCCCATGACTGGTCTGAAGCCGTCACAAGCTAGATTTCCGCCACATCCGCGGCGAGTGCCCCACTTGCGCCTTGAATGCACGCGAAAGCGCTGCCTCGCCGGCGTAGCCCACCTCGTCGGCCAGTTGCTTGAGCGGCCGGCCCTGGCGCAGGCCGCGTTGCACCAGCGCGATGCGCCAATCCTGCAGGTACTGGCCTGGAGTGCAGCCCACCGTGTCGTGAAAGCTGCGGGCAAAGGCGCTGCGCGACATGCCGGCACGGGCGGCCAGCGACTCCAGCGACCAGGGCTGGGCGGGATGTTCGTGGATGCCGACCAGGGCCAGGCGCAGCCGCGCGTCGGCCATGCCGGCCAACATGCCGCCCTTGGCGTGGCCTTGCTCCATCAGTTCGCGGATCACGTGCACCAGCACCACTTCGAAGAGCCGGTTGAGCACTGCCTGCCGCCCGCAGTGCTGTGCGAAGGCTTCTTCGAACAAGGCATGCACCAGCACCGCACCTTGGCGCAGCGCTTCCAGCGGCAGGCAAATGCACGCAGGCAGTGCGCGCACCAATGGATTGGCCGCGCCGCCGCTGAAACTCAGGTGCGCGCAGGCAAAGTCGGCCCCGTGCACCGGGTCGGTGTCGAAGCGGTGCGCAAGTGCGCGCGGATACAACAGCAAACTGGGCCGGTCGATCTGCAGGTGGCTGCCGTCGCCGTTGTGGACCACCACCGCGCCCTGGCGAATCAGGTGCAGCTGGCCCCGGTCACCACTGTCGAGCTGGTTGATGCCGCACAGCGCGCCGGCATGGAAGACCTCGGCGGTTACCGAGAAATGGCTCAGCAAGGCGGCCAGACGGTCGACCATCTTGGACTCCAGGTAAAGTTTCATGGACGATTTGCGGCCTATCGTATCGCCTTGACGCGCAAAGTCACTCCTGTCGCCGGCACCCTGCCCGGCTTGTCCAGGAACCGCATCATGAAGACTCCCCTCGCCCTTATTGCCACCACGCTGCTGGCGGCATCGATTGGCACTGCTGTCGCGGCCGCACCCAGCGACCAGCCGGCGCCATTGCGCCCGGTCGCAGACTTCCTCAAGGCGCTCAACAGCGGTGGCGGCACGCCGATCGAGCAGCTGAGCCCCGCGCAGGCGCGTCAGGTGCTGACCAACGCCCAGGCCAATACACCCCTGCCGGCGGCCGATGTAAGCCCCAAGACCATCCAGGCCAACGGCAAGCCGCTGAACCTGGTGATCGTGCGGCCGCCGCATAGCACTGGCCAGGTGCTGCCGGCTTTCATGTTCTTCCATGGCGGCGGCTGGGTGCTGGGCGACTTCCCGACCCACGAACGCCTGATCCGCGACCTGGTCAATGCCTCCGGCGCAGCGGCGGTCTACGTCGATTACACGCCCTCGCCGGAGGCGCACTACCCGGTGGCGATCCATCAGGCCTATGCCGCCACGCGTTGGGTTGCCGAACACGGCATGGAGATCGGCGTGGATGGCCAACGCCTGGCACTGGCCGGCAACAGCGTCGGTGGCAACACGGTGGCGGCAGTGGCGCTGCAGGCCAAGGCAGCAGGCACGCCGGCACTGCGCTACAACCTGATGCTGTGGCCGGTCACCGACGCCGCGTTCGACAATGACTCGTACCAGCGCTACCAGAGCGGCTACTTCCTCAGCCGCAACATGATGACCTGGTTCTGGGACAACTACACCACCGACCCCAAGGCCCGCGCCGAGATCACTGCTTCGCCCCTGCGTGCTACCGCCGCCCAGCTGGAAGGCTTGCCGCCGACCCAGATTCAGACGGCGGAGCTGGACGTACTGCGCGATGAGGGCGAAGCCTTCGGTCGCACGCTAGATCAAGCAGGTGTCGAGGTGACCGTGACGCGCTACAACGGGCTGATCCACGATTACGGCCTGCTCAATGCGCTTCGGGACGTATCGGCAGTCCGTGATGCGATTCGCCAAGCCGGCGATGGATTACGCGAACACCTGAAGTAAGCGCGATAGCGGAATGGCTCTGTGGCCGCCGCATCCGCAGTTGGCCCGGCCGGTAGACGATGGCAAGGAACCGTTGAACTGTCAGGAAGGAAACCGTGACTGAGCCGTGCCACGTTTCAACGTGCCAACTCGTCCAGGGCGCGGATGACCCGTGCCGAGTGCAAGCTGGTGTGGATTCAACTTCATCGATCCGCGATTGCAGTCATCGTTGATGTTGAAGGTGCGGAAGCGGCGGCCAGGCCATGAGGCGGCGTCGGACATGAAGTCTGCCTGCCAGGTGTGGTTCGCCGCTTGCGGGATCTCCAGCGGCGCGGATGCGATCAGGTCGCCGACGCTTGCCGCGACATGGAAGAGTGAGGTTCAGCGCGGTCTGGACCCGCCAGGCACGGTTTTTGCCCCGACCCCGCGACCGCCACGCCGACTCCATAGGCAGGTCAAATCCGTGTCCGGGGTCGTCCGTCAGATGCGCCTGGATTACGGCGATGAGCTAGCCAGCGTCGCGCGGCGCGGACGGCAATGCTGCGCAGATCGGAGCAGCTGCATCCATAGCGCATTACTCAGGGACGCGATCGCCATGGTCATCCTCCGCACAAAAGATCGCATGCATGGCGCTCAGCAAGGCTGCCACTTTTGGGTCGGCCAAACGATAAATGATGGATCGAGATTCGCGGCGAGTCAGGACCAACTGCCGCTGACGCAGGTCGGCCAGTTGCTGGGACAAGGCAGGCTGCCGAATGCCTGTCGTCGCTTCCAGGCCACTGACGGTGGATTCGCCTTGCGATAACTGGCACAGCAACAGCAGGCGTGACGGTGTGGCCATGAAACGGAGCAGCTCGGCCACGTCTGGCACGCGCTCCTTCATGGCGGCAAGAGCATCGGTGGAGAAAGCAGATTCGGTCACGAGGCGTGGGGACTGCGGATCAGGAATGTAGAGGGTAACGGCTAGGCACTGCGGCTGAACGAAAACGGCCAGCGCCAATTTGATATTTGCACAGTATATGTAACTATGAGATTTTTTCCTTACTCCTCTCGACGCTGCCATCGTGAGTCATCCAACACGCGACACCTGCCTGGCAGCGGCCTGCGCTGTCGTGGAAGACACCCGCTCCGGTCGCATGAGCGCGCCGCACGTGGCGACATTCTTCGACCCGGTGACCTTTACCGCCAGCCACGTGGTCCGAGACCCTGGCTCGTCGGCCTGCGCCATCATCGACAGCGTGCTCGACTTGGACATGGCGTCAGGCCGAACTGCGACCGGCTCCGCTGAAGCGCTTGCGCACTACGTGCGTGACGAGGCGTTACAGGTGCAATGGCACCTCGAAACACACGCCCATGCCGACCACCTGTCGGCTGCGCCGTGGCTGCAGCAGCAGGTGGGCGGACAGCTCGCCATCGGCGAGCGCATCACGGCCGTGCAGCAGACCTTTGGCAGCCTTTTCAACGCCGGCAAGGAATTCAGCCGGGACGGCAGCCAGTTCGATCATCTGTTCGCCGACGGCGCAGCATTCACGATCGGGCATCTGCACGCAGTGGCGCTGCATGTTCCCGGACATACGCCCGCATGCATGGCTTACCTCATCGGCGATGCGCTGTTTTTTCAGGCGATACGTTGTTCATGCCGGACTACGGCACGGCGCGCTGCGATTTTCCGGGCTGCTCGGCACGCCAGCTCTATCGCTCCATCCACCGGCTGCTGAAACTGCCCGATGCCACGCGTGTCTTCGTCTGCCACGACTACAAGGCCGCAGGCCGGGACCATTTCGCATGGGAAACCACGATTGGCGCGCAACGCAGCGCGAATGTGCATCTGCATGCAGGCGTTTCCGAAGCGGACTTCGTGAAGATGCGCGAGACACGCGACGCCACGCTTCCCATGCCGCGCCTGCTGCTTCCATCGGTGCAAGTCAACATGCGCGCCGGTCATCTGCCCACGCCGGAAGACAACGGCGTGCGTTATCTGAAACTGCCATTGGACGTGCTATGACGCTCCCGCACCTCGCCTGGTATTGGCCGCTGATTGGTGGGCTGATGATCGGCACCGCCTCTGGCGCGTATTTACTGCTGGTCGGCCGCATCGCCGGCATCTCCGGCCTGCTCGCCGATGCGCTCGGTCTGCACGCGGGCGGCGCGCGCTCGCTGTCCATCCTGTTTCTGGCCGGGCTTCTGACAAGCGCAGGTGTGGCATTGGCGCTCAAGCCCATCACGCTCGCGCCGCTGAGCGGCACCAGCATGCCGGTGCTGATCGTGGCCGGCGTGCTGGTGGGCTATGGAACCCGTCTGGGTGCCGGCTGCACCAGCGGGCACGGAGTGAGCGGCCTGGCAAGACTGTCGCCGCGCTCGATCGTCGCCACCACCGTGTTCATGCTGCTGGGCATGGCAACAGTGACGGCCGTGCGGGCTGTCGCTGGAGCGGGCGCATGATCCGCGTGGCGGCTTTTCTCTGCGGCGCCTTGTTCGGGTTGGGCCTGGTGATTTCGGACATGGCCAATCCTGCACGCGTGCTTGCCTTCCTCGATGTCACCGGTGCCTGGGATGATTCGCTGGCCCTGGTGATGGCAGGCGCGCTGATCCCTTCGGCCATCGCCTACCGATGGGCGCGCGCACGCCGCACTCCCTTGCTCGCCCCGACATTGCAGCTGCCGCAGCAGCGGCGAATCGACCGCAAGCTGGTAATCGGTGCGGCGCTGTTTGGCATTGGCTGGGGTCTGGCCGGAGTCTGCCCTGGTCCCGCCATCGCGCTGTTGGCGACCGGCCAGGCGTTCGCCTTGGTGTTCGCTGCCTCGCTGGTGGCAGGCGTCTTCCTCCACAGCTTTCTCCATCGCGCCGGCGCGGGAAAACACGTCGCATGAAACTGCGATCGCTTTCGCCTGCCCTGCTGGTGGCCGGCCAATTGTTGCCTGCCGATCTTCCTGCCCTTGCCAGCCTGGGTGTCGCCAGCGTTGTCTGCAACAGGCCAGACAACGAGCAGCCGGATCAACCCGATCATCTGACCATGCAATCGGCCTGCGCGCAGGCGGGCATGCGTTTCGCTTATCTGCCCGTTGTCGCCGGCGCCATTTCGGAGGACGACGTGCAGCAATTTTGCGAAATGCTGGAGCAACTGCCCGCGCCCGTCGTCGCGTATTGCAGGACGGGAACGCGCTCGACGTCGTTGTGGGCGCTGGCACAAGTCCGCACCCTCGGGCTCACCACAGACCAGGTTCTGTCGATCGCCGCCGGCGCAGGTTACGACCTTTCCTCACTCGCTCCGCGTCTCATTCGCGACGCGCCATCCAGTCCTGAGTAAATACCGGTCATGCAAACCCTTTCATTGCTGCAGCTCGTGCTGGGCGGGCTTTCCGGCGTGTTGGTCGGCTTCGTGCTGGGACTGGTCGGTGGCGGCGGCTCCATTCTCGCTGTCCCGCTGATGCTGTATCTGGTCGGTGTGGATAATCCGCATGTGGCCATCGGGACCAGTGCATTGGCCGTCGCTGCCAATGCGCTGTCCAACCTGTTCGTGCATGCCCGCCGTGGCAATGTCAGGTGGCCGTGCGCCTCGCTCTTCGCCCTGGCCGGCGTTGCCGGCGCCTACCTTGGTTCGAGTCTGGGTAAGGCCGTCGACGGACAACGGTTGCTGGCGCTGTTTGCGGGATTGATGGTGGTGATTGGCCTGCTGATGCTGCGCAAGCGCAACGCGCAAGAGAATGCGGCTGCGCGCATCAGCAAGGAAAATGCACCCGCGTTGGTCGGGCTGGGAACGCTCGCTGGCGGATTTTCCGGCTTCTTCGGCATCGGCGGCGGTTTCCTGATCGTGCCGGGCTTGATGACCGCCACCGGGATGCCAATGTTGGCCGCGGTAGGCAGCTCGCTGGTGGCGGTGTCTGCCTTCGGTCTGACCACCGCGGTGAACTACGCGTACTCCGGGTTGGTGAACTGGCCACTGGCTGCCGCGTTCATCGTTGCCGGCAGCGTAGGTGGCATGGCGGGAGCACGTGCTGCAGCGGCGCTAGCCGGGCATCGGGGATTGCTCAATAGCGCATTTGCATGCCTGATCTTCCTCACTGCGGGCTACATGTTGTGGCGGGTGGTCTGACCGGTTGTCGTCTCATCTGACAGCCCCACGCAGCTTCACCATCGGTTCGAGAGCGGCCACCGACGATCTGCCCCGCCCTCGCCAATTGCACGGGGATTTGCTTGGATAAGACATGCGGCGGACAGTTGGGCAATGCACGTGCTTGCCGCTGCACAGCGCCGCCCGCCTCAGCCGGCGATGGTGAATACCGAGCCCGAGTCCACGCGCACGCCGGCGCCGTTGATGAAACTGGCGCGCTCCGAGCACAGGAATGCGACGACGGACGCCACTTCCTCTGGCCGGCCGCGCCGCTTCAGCACCATGCCGGGGCGTTCTTCATCCAGGAACGAGGCGATGGCTTCTTCGACACTGGTTCCGTTTTCTTGCGCGCGCTTTTGCATCATCTTGTCGGTCATCGGTGTTGCGATGAAGGCAGGCGACACCGTGTTGACCAGCACATTGTCGGCGCCATAGGCCTTTGACAGCCCCTTGGCCAGGCTCAGGATGCCGGCCTTGGACGCGCAGTAGGCCAACTCATCCACGTACGGCTGCACTGCATCTTCGGACGCGAACAACACAATTCGCCCCCACTGCTTGCGACGCATGGCAGGAATGGCCTGGCGGCACATGCGCACCGCGCCCATCAGGTTGATGTCCAGCGTTTCGAGCCAGCCGGCATCGCTGACCTCCAGGAAATCGCCGGTGGCGCCGGTCACGCCGGCGGCGTTGACGTAGATATCCGGTTCCCCCAGTTGCGCGCGCACCTGGGTCCAGATGTGGGCGACATCCTGTTCCTGCGTCACATCGCCTTCGACGGCGATGATCTCGCCCAGGCCGGACAGCTCGGCCACTGCCTGGTCGAGCGTGCCATTGGGAAGATCGGTGATCGCCACGCGCACGCCGGCTTCGAGCAGCTGGCGCGCAGTCTCCTTGCCCATGCCGGAGTCGCCGCCGCTGATGAGGGCGATCCGCTGTTTGATTCCGAGATCCATGTTGAGCTCCTGGTCGTTGAATACGTGATGGCGCAGTGCTGGCGCAGCTACCGCTAGCGCGCAAGGAAACGTTCTGCGGTGCGCAGCGCGAGTGCCATCTGGGTCAGTGCCGGATTGGCTGCCAGTGCGCTGGGAAACACCGAGTTGTCGCAGATGTAGAGGTTCGGCACGTCGAAGGTGCGGCCATCGGGATCGACCACGGCCTGTGCAGGATCGGTCCCCATGCGGCAGGTCCCGAGCGTGTGGGCCGAGCGCGCAGCCGCAAAGATGTTGCGGGCGCCAGCGGCTTGCCAGATCGATCCAAGCACTGCGCGCGCATGGGCGTCGATGGCCTGCTCATTGGGGCCGTAACTGAAATCGATGCGCGCCTTGCGCTGCCCGAAGGCGTCCCGTTCGTCGGACAAGGTCAGGCGATTGGCGTCCTGCGGCAGGCATTCGCCATTGATGCCGATACCGGCCAGGCGGTTGTAGCGCCGCAGCGTGGCGACCAGGTCCCTGCCCCACAGGCCGGCACCACGCGCCAGCGTGTTCGCCAGCGTGATCGGCTGCACGCCCAGGCTCTGCACCAGATAGCCGCCAATGAAGTTGGCGTCGGCCGGGCGCAGCATGTCTTCGCTAATGAGCGAAGACGGGTAGCCGCGATTCATGCGCATGTCTGTGTCGAACTCGCCCCACACCTGGGTTGCCACATGCGCCATGAAATTGCGGCCCACCTGCCCGCTGGAGTTGGCCAGCGCCAGGTTGAGCAACAAGCGCGGTGTCTCCACACCCCCTGCGCACAGGAAGACGGTGCTGCAGCGCTGGCGATACTCCTGCCCATGCTGGCGGTAGATCACCGCGGTCACCGCGCTGCGGCCGTCGCATTCAAGATCGACCACCCGGCTGTCAGTGCGCAATTGCGCACCATGCGCCCTGGCCAGCGGGAGCCATGTGGTGTCCACGCTCACCTTGGCGGCGTTGCTGCAGCCCTGGTGACAGGCACCACAGTTGTTGCACGCCGCACGTTGGCCCCAATGCGCCTGCTGATGCGGCCTGGTGACCAACGCGGCGGGTGCATCGGTGGTCCGGATGCCAAGCGCGCCGCAACCGTGCGCCATGGCCGTGGCCGACGCATTGCGTTGTGGTGGCCGATACGCATAGCTGCGCTCGGGGTCCCACGGGTAGTGCACGGGACCGGAGACCCCGATGAAGGTCTCCACGCGACGAACGTAAGCGACCAACTCATGGTGCGGGATCGGCCAATCGGCGCCCTGCCCGGTCTGGGTCAGAAGGCTGAAATCGCGCTTGTCCGGCCGCGGGCAGAACGCGCCCCAATGCAACGTCGAACCGCCCAGTCCGCAGCCCGAATTGTTCGGCCCGAACGCAGTGGGCGTTTGCCCACCGCTCAGACGCTCCTCCATCCAATAGATGCCGGTGGTCAACTCATCGGGAATATGCGAATCCGGCGTAAATGCCGCGCCGGCTTCCAGCACGACAACCGAGACGCCGGCTCGCGCAAGCCGCGCCGCAAGCGGGCCGCCCCCCGCTCCGCTGCCGACCACCACCACATCGACGCTGTCCTGGCCACCCGCGTTGCTCATTGGGCAGTCTCGGGCGCACGCAATTGCCAGTGCTCATCCCGGCCCGCTGCCGTCTCTACATAGCCGACGGGGCCACTGCCCGTGTCGTTGCCGACCGCAAAACCGTCGTAGCCCAGCGCAGCCATGGTGGCGGGAAGGCTGGTCCAGGTGCGCACCACATCCGCACGTACATCCTCGAACCAATGCGCGAATTGCCCCGCATCCAGGCCGTGCGCAGAGGTATTGCCCACCACCGAGTGCGCGATCTCCTGCAGCCAGCGGTCCTGGTCCTTGGCCGACTGTTCGGCAAAGCCGCCGGCCAATGCATCGAGTGCATCCAGGCCAAGCGCCATCGCCAGGCGATCGTCTGGCAAGTCTGCGTACCGCCAGCCATCTCCCGTGCCTTCTGCAAGCTGCAGGTCGATGCGCCGCGCAATCTGCGCCGCATCGCCCGCGCCATCCAGCACGCGTGCAGCCACGGCGGCGAGCACGTTCAACTGCCGCGGGTTCAACACGCCCTCGCCCGAGGCCGGCGGCCCCGCGTGCCGCGCGAGCAAGGTCTTGCGCATGCGCGGCGCAACGCGCTCGGAGTTCAGCAAGGCAATGAAGTCCTCAGGCAGGCAGTTCTCAATGCAGCGGTCTACATGCGTTGCGATCAACCGCGCCAGTTCCTGCGGCTGTTCATAGGGAATCAGATGCGCGGCGTCGGCCACGATGGCGAACTGCGCATGCGCATAGTGCGGCGCATTCAGGCGCCGCTGCGCAGCCTCACCTAGATCACCATCCTGGCTGCCCGCGACAATCAGTGCCGGCACGCCGATGCATCCGGTCTGCGCCGTGCAGTCTTCGCGACTGCCGTGTGTGAGCCATGCCATCCATGCACTGGGTGCGGTGCGCAGAACGTCGTTGATCGCAGCGTCCCTGATTTCATCAGGCAGCGGGCAGGCGCAGTTGGCATCCACGAACTGCGCTGCCTCCACGCGCGCAGGCTGCCCTGTTTCGAACCAGGCAAGCATGGTGCGCCGTCGCGGTTCCTGCATCGGTTCGGGGGCTGGCGGTGACGCGGCAACCAGCACCACGCCAGCCAGCCCGGCAAGGCCCGCCACACCGTCGCGTGCCCGGGCCGCCGTCAAG
Source organism: Xanthomonas sp. NCPPB 1062 (assembly GCF_041481705.2). Taxonomy (NCBI): domain Bacteria; kingdom Pseudomonadati; phylum Pseudomonadota; class Gammaproteobacteria; order Lysobacterales; family Lysobacteraceae; genus Xanthomonas; species Xanthomonas sp. NCPPB 1062. The sequence continues at coordinate 2,476,836 of NZ_CM192987.1, forward strand.
GTAGCGATCTTTCCGCCCATGCTATGCCCCACTGCAAACCAGCATGCTGGTTGCCGCCTGATGACTTCAGCGCTAAACCAGTCAACAAGCGCGTTCGTGTCGAAGTGGTCCAGCGCAGGTGCATCGCCGAATCCTGGGATGTCCAGGGCAATACAGTCGAAGCGGCTACCCAACTGCGCGATGACATGGCTCCACTCCTGTCGGCTGGCGCCGAGCGCATGCAGGAAGAACAGCGTTGGCTTGGCCATGTCGCACCTTGTGAGTCGGTTCGGCATGGTGGCGTACGCTTCGTCCACGCCCCGTGCAGATGAGGTCGACAGCCGGTCAGCAGGTGTCAGGCGCTGGGCCGCGACATGCCGTGGTTCGACTGCGGCGATGCCGCGGATGCGCTTCAAGTCGCTGGTCTTGCCTGGCCGTAGCCCTGCAGTCGTTGAAGCAAAGACACGTTTTAGCTAAAGCGCATCTGCTTGGCGAATCGAAGACATGCGGTATGGCTATGACATCTTGCAAAGACGGCTCAAAGCGTTGCGTTACCGACTACGCAGGCACGCAGGTCGAGGCTTCCAGCTGCTTCAAAAAATCCGAGAATCCGCCAATTGCCCGTGCCTGCCTGCGGGCACTGGTCCACACCACCGAGCGTGGCGACCAGGCGATGGACGCGTTGATCGCCTGCAGCGCGTGGACCAGCGCAACGTCTTCGCTGCAGGTCAACGCAGAGAACCCACCGCATTGTTGATAGAGGGCGGTGCTCACACCGAGGTTGGCGCCGTGAATGCGGCCATGACCTTGCCCAGTTGCCTGGGTCTGTTCGAACCTGCAACGCATTTCATCGGAATAATCCAGCCAATCCTCCACCTGCACGACACCGCAGAACACGTCCGCGTCGGCCCTGCGCTGTTCCACCAGCCAATCGGCCGGGACGCGCGAATCAGCGTCGGTCACGGCCAGCCAATCGGCGCCCAGTGCAATGGCCTTTGAGGCCGCGGCGGCCCGTGCGATGCCGACGCCGCCGGGCACGGGTACGTCGATCACGTGCGCGCCCAACGCCAGTGCCAGCTCTGCTGTTGCATCCGTGCAACGGTCCACCGCGACGATCACCTCCACAGCCTCGTGCAGTTCGGGGTGCGATGCGGCGAGAAACACCGATGCAAGGCAGGCGGCCATGCACTCGGCCTCGTTATGTGCCGGAATGATGACGGCGATCATCGCAAGCCTTCGTGCTGTGCTACCGACAATGGCTGCGCGGTCCACGCTTCCAGCAGAAAATCGCTGTCTTCATAGCGATAACTCAGCGGCAAGGTGAGCCGTCGGGCAATACAGGCATGGACCGCGATGCCATCTTGCTGTGCCTGTTCGAAAGGATGCTTCCAGTGGCAGGCCACCAGCAGTCCCTCCGGCGTAAGCGCCTGCTGCAGACGCGCGATCAGCTCGTCGAGTTCGGGGGCGGCGAGGTAGTAGCCGATCTCGCTCAGCACGATCAGATCGAAACTTCCCACCGGCCAGTGCTGCGGATGGCAAGCCTGCACGATTTCGACATTGCTGCGCTCCCCCACGCGTTGCTTGGCGTGGTGTACCGCGGCGGCGGACATATCGGTTGCCAGCAAGCGCTCGCAGCGGGCAGCGAGCCCACAGGTTGCTTCGCCGTTGGAACACCCCAGCTCCCATCCCCGTGCAAATCCCTGCCGAGGCAAGGTTGCCAGCAGGATGTCGCGTTTGCGTTTTTCGTACCAACGTGTCCCATAGCCGAAGGGATCTTGCTGCTGGTAGATGCTGTCGAAATAATCGGCGTTGGCCTGGGCGTTCATGGGAGATAGACCTCGAAGTCGCGCCGAAACCTCGCCAGCGCCCAGTCGGGAAGGATGGGGTTGCGCAGCGCAGGCGTGACGTGGCCGGTCTGCGTCTTGAACGCGGACATCGCCTGCAGCTTTGCAACGTGAGCATCGGCAGAAAGCACCAGACGCGTGGCCGATGCCAGCATCTGACTGTGGTCGGGGTCGTCCCAATGCCATGCCCATATCGGAAACTGGATCAACCGCGCTCCGCATCGTGCAACTGCGGCACTCGCTGCATCTGCGCAGGCTTCGTGATCGGGGTGGCCATCGCGCGCATACGTCACCAGCACCACGTCGCGTGGTTGCAGCAGGTCGGCCAGCCGTGTACCAAGTGCGTCAATTCCGGCACGTACCTGGCCATCTCCCGCATCCAGCCTGACGATGCTGGATGGATCGATACCCAGGCACGCCAGCGCGTCACGCAACTCCTCACGACGCGCAGCTGCCAGCCGCGCGGGCGGCCATGCGTCGTCCTGCGGATAGGCGGCTTCGCCATCGGTCACGGAGATGATCAGGACCTGCCTTCCCGATGCGATCGCCATCGCAAGCAGCCCGCCACACCCCAGCACCTCGTCATCCGGATGCGGGGAAACCACCACGACACGTGTGGCGGTGCCCAGTAGCTGGTCGAGGCTGCTGGTGAGCAGCGCATTCAACTGGCTCGATGCACGCCAGCGCTGTTCGCTGATGCCTTGCCCTGCGATCTGCTCGCCCCTCACAGCCGCCATGGGTTGACCTCGCGTGCATGCAGTTGTTCCCCCAGCCACTGCTCGTCTTTTTCCCCGTGGGATTGGCGGATGAAGGCAGCCAGGTCGGCGCACCGTTGCGCGTGCCCGGCATCGCAGCACAGCGAGGCAGGCCCCAGGGCCAAGGCGGCGCGTTCGATCACGTCCCGGCAGACGCGATCCATCACGCTACGTAACCGAATGACAGGCAGTTGATGGCTTTGGGTTGGAGCGTCGTCGATCGTTTTGGCCAGGTCCTGCAGCATCAGCCGTGCACCCGTCAGCCGTTCGTCGATTGCGCCCAGGTGTGCTGCGGCAAAAGGATTGTTTGCCACTCGTGGCGAGCGGCGGACATGCTCGGCAATGGCTGCGGCGGCGCCATACCAGCAGGCCGCGATGCCCGCCCCGCCATGCCAAAAACCCGGCCGCTGCAAATAGAATCCCGGCTCACCCAGCAAACGTGCCGGCGCATTCGCGAAATGGCCGTTGCCAGTTGGAATGCCGAGCATGCCTGGTCCGTGCCACTGACTTGCATCAAGCTCGAAGCATCCTTGCCTCAGCGTCACCGCGGCAAGCGGCTGCCGATCGCCGTTTCGGACGGTCACCAAGGCGTGCGTCACAACGTCCAACTCCGCGCTGCACCACGGCTTGATACCGGACACCGTGCTTGAGCTCGCTTCATACGCCACGGTGTCACGCGGCCCGCCCGCTGCCCACACAGCCCACACCGCTCCATTGGAAGCTAATGGCTGGCCGGCCTCGGAAAAAATCGACACCGCGTCGTAATGCGCTTCCAGCACCTTGGCAAGCGGCAAGCTCGCAGCCCCCAGCTTGCTCAGCGCCTGCCATCGCGCGTACGTGCGCCCTGCGCCAGGATTGGGAAGTTGCGGCGTCAGTCGCAGGTACTCACGCACGCATTGCGCGAGCGCTGGATTTGGCGATAGCAAAGGTGTACCCGGCAGATCGTCGCGGGCGAGTGCTGATTGATACATACGTCAATCTAGGCGATGGCTCGTCAAACTCAAGTGAGCCAACGGCCAAGTGCCTCACCGCGACGGCAGCTGGATAAAGAACAATGCTTTGCCGCTTGACGATGGGCGCAAGTCGTCGATGCAAGCCTGGCTTCGCCAATCAACACCGATCGCAATGCCACGCGTCAGGAATGTCACGCCGTGTTTGCGTCCGTTCAAAGGCGGAACAGAGTTTTGGTCAAGCGTTGTAACCGGACTCAGCCGATGCGAAGAATCAGTCGTGCTACCGAATGTCACTTCAAGCCGGAAAGAATCGACGGCCCGAACGCTCAGCAGAATAGGCGTGCATCAGCCTCAGTTGGAATCGTCGGGCGCTAGCCGCTGCGCAAACGCCGCTAGCGATTCAGTCTGCGACGCGCACTGCCATGAACTGTCCGTTGCCGACTGGCACCTCGCTGCATCGGAAGGACATGTCGGCACGGACAGCCTGCATGAAATCTGCCATCTCCGTCGCGTGCGAGGTGGCGTTGTCCACCACCATCAGGCCGGTGCCGCGCTTGAGCACGCGGCGCAGCTGCGGCCACCACCGTGCATAGGCGCTGCGGTCCGAGTCCAAAAACAGCAGATCGACGCTGCCATCGTCGGCGGTCTCCAACCACGTGCCTGCATCGCCCAGCACCTGCGTGATGTGCGCCTGTAGTCCGGCACGCACGAAGTTCGCCGCCGCCAGGGCGGCCTTGTCTTCGGCATGTTCCAGCGTGATGACGTGTCCACCGACGGCGATGACAGCTTCGGCCAGCCACAGCGTGGAGTAGCCATTGGAAGTACCCACCTCTAGCACCTGCCGTGCCCGCGTCGCGTGTACCAGCAGGGCGAGCAGTTCGCCGGTTTCGGGGGTGATATTCAGCATGCGTTTGCCACGTGCGGTTTCTACCGCATCGTTGTTGGCCCCAAAGCGCGACAGCTCCTCTTTCAGATCCTGCAACGTGCTCATGCCTTGAGTGCCTGTTGATTGCTGCAATGTGGGCAATGACCCTGGCATCGCCCTTCAGTGCCTGGTGCGCTGCGCCGTGATGCGAGCGAATCGGATGCTCGATGCGCCTGCCTGATACAGCGTGCTCGCTATTTGCCATTCGCCATTCGCCATTCGCTCTTCGCCGAAAAGAACGCTCTACGTCGCTTTCGATATCGCTTGCATCAAGAGGACTGAAGGCATGGCGGACACAAATCGGTCGCGGGGGCCTCCCAGGCTGGCGCCCTAGCGATGCAGTAGACGTTCACGCTCGCCTGGTCATACATCAGCTGTCGGCGGCATGGCGCCCTCCCAGAACTCCAGCAACCGGGACACAGGCTCCGGCTTATTTCCCGCAGACCACAACGCAAGGCGTGTGCGCGACCAGCGTTGTGCGCTGAGCTCGACGATCGACCCGGGAAGCACCTTGCGGCACGCCATCTGCCAGTCGGGAAAGTAACGCTCGACGATGGAGCCGTTGTAGACCTCTGCGATCACGTGATGGCGCGCAGACTGCTTGATGCGATCGTAGGTATGCTGCACCCCGGCAGGTGGGCCCTCGAAATACTGAAAAAATCGAGCGCCGTCGTAGAGCAGGACGCCGGTGATGGCGGCCAGCGCGTTGTGTGCACTGGAAGAGACAAGCAGCCGGTCGACCTCCCCCATCGACATGGGACGACGCACCTCGCTCACGTAAGCGATGGCCTGCAACGGTGGATTTGCCAAGAACTCATCCCGATAGGTGATCTGCTCCAACGTCCATTTCTGCAGAGTCGTCAGCGCCGGCTCCTCCTGAGATCGCTGCGAGCGCAGTATCAGGGTGTGATGCACCAATTAGCAATGCAGGCATTACAATTTGATTATACAGGGCGGCAACGCGCGTTCATGGTCAGCACGCTCAAGCCGCCTCGGCGCGGCGGTGCCATGCTGGCAGGTCAGTCGATCCGCTGCCCGGTGAGCGAAGACGCTGACGCGTCGCAGTGGCTGGCCGAAGACGTGGTTCGGGATCTCATCTAAAGGACGTCGATCAATGCGCGCATCGCTCCAAAGCCACCCGCAACCTCAATCGTGCCAGGCGAGGACTGCCGGCAAGCATGACCTTCATCGCGCCCCTTTACTGTCTCTGGCAGTGCTCGCCGTCATGTCGCTTGGAGGATGCGCCACCACGCCCCCGGCGACGGGTCATCTCATTGAAGGCCCTGTGCGCCTAGGCGAGATGGCAGCGGTCGATGGTCCCAGGGTACGGCCCGACCGAGTCGTCGAAGACAGCCGTTGCCCTACTGATGTTCAATGCATCGTGGAAGGCCGACTGATCGTACGTGCGACGGTGCTGGGTGGTGGCTGGTCCAGACAGGTTGACCTTACGTTAGGCATTCCGGTGCCTATTGCCGATGGCATGTTGACGCTGGTGGAGGCCACGCCCGTGCCCATCGCCCCGCAAACCGCCGACCGCTCTGCGGCGCGCTTCACCTTTACATTTCAAGGCGGTCGCTAGCCAAGCATGTCCTCAGGCTAACGATCCGCCTCTTGCATCAGCCGCCACGTCCCGCTGGCTCGAAGTTGTCCGCCCTCCCTTCGCTAAATAGCTCATCGCAGCCGAATGCACTGGATTGCCGCTGCAAAGCCCAATCAGCTAGTCGGACTCGATAAGATCCCGCAACCATTACCGCAGCGATTGAAAGGTGTCTCGGAGGTGGTCGACAAATGCCGGCGGATTTTCCATCGCAGCAAAATGCCCGCCCCGCTCTGCCTCTGCAAAAAAGCGCAGATCTGCAAAGCGTCGTTCTGCCCAGCGCCGCGAAATGCGTACTTGTTCTCCGGGAAACATGCTGATCCCGGTTGGCGTGGGCATCGGGTGCATGGGCATCGCTGTCCCAGCTTCCTGCGCAGCTTCCCAGTAAAAACGCACCGAGCTGGGCCCGGCATTGGGGAGCCAGTACAGCATGATGTCGTCGATGAGATGGTCCAGCGCGATCACGTTTTCCGGTTCGCCGCCGCTTTGGGAAACATCCTGGAAGAGCGCATAGATCCATGCGGCAATGCCGGCTGGAGAATCAGCCAGGCTAAACCCCACCGACTGCGGTCGCGTGCTTTGCAGGTGCATGTAGCCTGAAAATTCTCTCTGATAGCGCTTGGCATCGTCGAGCATCCGCTGCTCTGCTGGCGTGGCGTTGGCAATTTCTTCGGCGCTCGGGTCGAACATCACCATGTTCAGATGGATGCCCACCAAGCCGGGCGGCTGCATGAACCCAAGCGCGGTCGTGATCGCGCTGCCCCAATCGCCGCCCTGGGCGGTCCAGCGTTCGCCATAACCCAGGCGGCGCATCAGTTCGACCCATGCCGCAGCCGTTCGCCCCACTCCCCAGCCGCGGAAGGTGGGTTTCCCAGAGAAACCAAAGCCGGGCAACGATGGGATCACCAGATGAAACGCATCCGACGCCTTCCCGCCGTAGGCCACCGGGTCAGTCAGTGGGCCGATCACGTCGCGAAATTCCAGAATTGATCCCGGCCATCCATGCGTCAACAGCAATGGAAGCGCGCCCGGCTCTGGTGAACGCACATGCAGGAAATGGATATCCAGCCCGTCAATAGCCGTGCGACTGCTATTCCAGCCATTAAGCAATCGCTCGGTGGCGCGCCAGTCGTAGCCCGTCCGCCAGCGCTCGACCAGGCGTCGAATGCGCGCCGATTTTGGGCCCTGGCTGTGATCACGCACGGTTTCCTGACTGGGCCAACGCGTGTGCCCAAGACGTTGGTTGAGATCATCCAGCTCAGCCTGCGCGATGTTGATCCGAAACGGTGTCATGCCGTCAGTCATCTCAAGCCTCCGGTGCGTAGGTGTTCGCCAAGGTCTGGCGAGCTGACTGCCACGCGCGCGCGCCGTAGCGATCATTATCCAGATGGATCAACTTGCCGCGTCCACTCATCATGTCGCGCAGGTATTGCATGCCTTGCCAGGGTGGGAACGGGTCATCGCTGGTCGGCGTCAATGCGCGCACGACGCGGATGATTGCCGACATCGTGCCGATTCCGCCTGGCCTGAGGGTGCGATATCGCTCGCCCGTGAGCTCGGTGAGCAGGTGTGCGATGTCGTTGGGCGAAATGCTGTTGCCGGCAATCCGCAGATCGCGTGGAGCATTGGGATCCAGCGCCGCCGCTGCCGTGTAGCGGGCGACATCGTCTTTGGCAGTGAAATCGAGTTTCTGGTCTGCGTCGCCAAAATGCAGGACCCGGCGGCCCGGTACAACCAGGCGCGCACTGCCCTCAAGCAATTCCAGAAAGCCGCCACACAGAATCGATGTGGCCGAAATGGGCGTGGCGTTCAGTTGCTCTCTGAAGCGGCGCCGCAGGTCCAGATTGCGATTGTCGCCTGGCCGCGTCTTCGTGTAGTCCAGCGAGAAATCGGACGGAACAAAACGCGGGACGCCCGCAGAAACCGCTGCATGCAACAGGTTTCCCTGTTGACCCAACATGACCTCTTCCAAGCCGTTCAGTGCGCAAACCACACAGTCCGCGCCCATGAGCGCCTCGCGTAACCGCTCGGCGTCGTCGAGCTCAACATGTCGAACCTGGATGCCCTGCCCCTCCAACGACGCGACGCAGCTCTTCCCTGCCCCGTGCCGCACCAGTGCAACCACGGCCGCGCCCTGATCTTTCAGGGCCACCGCGATCCGGTAACCGAGATCGCCGGTGGCTCCAGCAACAACGACCTGCGAACTCGTCTGTGTGTTCACCACGTGCTTCTCGCTTGAGTCTTCGGGTGCCGAAAGCGGCGGGCAGCCAACGCACCAGGGGGGCAGCAGCGCCCTGTTACATCGGCTCTCATGCATCGTGCTGGCGGGAAAGACCATGCAGCGAACAACTGAACGATATCGTTCAGTTGTTGAAAGCACAAGTGGCGTGTAACGTTTCGTCGATGAAGGCGGTCAAGCAAAAATCCAAAGGCGGCAGGCCGCCACCCGATAAAGCCGGCGATGTCGATCGGCGGCTTCTGGATGCGGCACTACAGCTCTTCCTGGAACGCGGCTTCGAGCACACCTCATGCGACGACATCGCGCGACTGGCAGGTGCCGGCAAGGCCAGCCTCTACGCGCGCTATGCCAACAAGGACGCCATTTTCGAGGCAGTGATTCGCCGTGATGTGCAGACCCAGCCCCTGCCAGCCGCTCCCAGCGCCCCGCTGGATCTTGAGGGGCGGCTAAGGCTCGCAGGTCGAGGAATACTTGCGCACGCGCTGCAGCCGCAGACCGTGGCAATGATGCGCTTGGTCGTCGGCACCTCCATCCGGGCGCCGGAGCTTGCTGCGGAGGTCAACCGCATCGGCTGGGAAGGCGGGCTGCAACGTGTGCGCATGGCGATCCTCGATGGCCAAGATCAACCCGCCGATCCCTCTGCGTTAGCAGGCCACTTCGTCGATCTGGTGTTTGCGCCGCATCAACTTCGTGCGCTGCTGGGAGAACACCCGGCACGCCTGATCGACTCCGCAGCAGAGCGCGTGGAGTGGGCGCTGGGACTGCTCAGCGCTGCGGGCCAGCTAAAGACGAAACGTCCGCGCTGAGACGCGCTCAGCGCCCGCAAACAGGCCCAGGGCTTTGGAGCGCCTGCCGGTCGATTGCTGGCGCCGTCAGGTCGGCACGAACGCTATCGCGATTACTGCCGCCCTCTTCTCACGATCGACCGATGCCGCATGCAGTTGCCCGGCATGATCATGTGGAGGGCTCCGCCGGGTTTGCAGCTGCACTCCTGCGGGCAGCCACATACGCCATCACCCAGGTAAAAAAGATCGGGGTGAACACGACACCAAGCGTACTGGCCGCCAGCATGCCGCCGATCACGCCGGTACCCAACGCATTCTGGCTCGCTGCACCCGCACCGCGTGCGATCACCAGCGGAATCACGCCGAGAATGAAGGCCAGCGACGTCATCACAATCGGGCGAAAGCGCAGCCTGGCCGCCTGCATTGCAGCGTCCGGCACGCGCGCGCCCTGCGCATGCAGTTCCTTGGCGAATTCCACGATCAAAATCGCATTCTTGGCGGCCAGGCCGATGATGGTGATCAGGCCGACCTTGAAGTACACATCGTTGGAAAGGCCGGCCACCCACACCGCGGCGGTTGCGCCAATCGCGCCGATCGGCACGATCAGCATCACCGAAAACGGAATCGCCCAACTCTCGTACAGCGCGACCAGCAGCAGAAACACCACCAGCAAGGCCAGGCCGAGCAGCAGTGGCGCCTGTGTGCCGGCAGCTTTTTCTTGATACGACAGTGCAGACCATTCGTAGCCGATGCCCTGGGGAAGCGCAGTCGCCAGGCGTTCCATTTCCGCCAGCGCGTCGCCTGAGCTGATGCCTGGCGCAGCCTCGCCGGTGAGATTGACCGACGCATAGCCGTTGTAGCGGGCAATCTGCACCGGCCCCTGCTCCCACCGTTGCGTGGTGAACGCCGTCAACGGCACCTGCTTGCCGGTGCTGCTGGTGACAGACAGCGTGTCCAGTGATTGGGGCGTGGCGCGATCGCTTGCATTGCCCTGTACCACCACCCGTTGCAGACGACCGCGGTTGACGAAATCGTTGACGATCGTCGAGCCGAACGCGCTGGACAGCACCTCCATCGCACTCTGAAAGCTCACGCCCAGCGCTTCGGCCTTGCCGCGATCCACTTCCAGGCGCAGCTGCGGCGCATCGGCAAGACCTTCCACCATCGCGTATGCCAGCTTGGGCGACTGATTGGCCGCATGCAGCAACTGGTTCACCGACTGCATCAGCGCGTCGCGCCCAAGATTGCCGCGGTCCTGCACGCGCAGCGAGAAACCGCCGGAATTGCCCAGGCCTTCGATCGGTGGCGGCATCACGGCCATGATGGTCGCGTCGCTGATGCGTCCCAGCGCCGCGTTGGCGGCCGCCACTTCGCTGGCCACCGATTCGCTGTCGCCGCGTTCGCTCCAGTCTTTCAGTGACGGAAAGGCCATGGCCGCATTGGCGCCGCTTCCGGAGAAACTGAAACCGTACACCAGCGTCACGTCCTGCATGCTCGGCCGCGCGGCGAGGTAATCGTTGACCTGTTGCCCGGCCGCGCGCGTACGGCTGTAGCTGGCGCCGGGCGGCAACTGCATGTCCACGATCATGTAGCCCTCGTCTTCCTGCGGTACGAAGGCCTCCGGCAGCCGCACGTATGCCAGCCCAAGCGCGCAAAGCAGCACGGCGTACACCAGCATGTAGCGTCCGGCACGGCGCACCAGGCGATGGTTCAACTGATCGAAACGCGACGTCAGCACGCTGAAGTTGCGGTCGAACCAAGCGAAGAATCCCTTCTTCTCATGGCGGCCGTCGATGGGTACCAGGAACGTCGCGCACAGCGCCGGTGTCATGGTCAGCGCCAGGAAACCGGAAAACAGGATCGAGACGGCGAGCACTGCGGAGAACTGTCGGTAGATCACGCCGACCGAACCGCTCATAAAGGCGAGCGGCAAAAACACCGCGGTGAGCACCAGGGTGATGCCGACGATCGCACCGCCCACCTGCGTCATCGCCTTGATCGAGGCATCGCGCGGCGACAGGCCTTCCACGGCCATCAGGCGCTCGACGTTCTCAACCACCACAATCGCATCGTCCACCAGGATGCCGATCGCCAGCACCATCGCGAACATGCTCATCATGTTCACCGAGAAACCCAGCAGCTTCATCATCGCGAACGTGCCCAACAGGCACACCGGCACCACGATCGCCGGGATCAAGGTGTAGCGGATGTTCTGCAGGAACACGAACATCACCAGAAACACCAGCGCCATCGCTTCGAGCAAGGTGTGAAGCACCTTCCTGATTGCCACATTGACGAAGGTCGAACTATCGAAGGGCACCGAGTAGGTGATGTCTGCCGGAAAACGCTGCGAGAGTTCTTGCAGGCGCTGGCGCACCGCCGCCACGGTGGCGACGGCATTGCCGCCTGGCGCCAGCTGCACTGCCGCGCCGGCGGCCGCGCCACCGTTTTCCTGCACATCGAACTGGTAGTTCTCCAATCCAAGTTCCAGCTTCGCCACGTCCGACAGATGCACCACCGCGCCATTGGTCTGGGCACGCAGGATGATCTGGCCAAATTCCTGCGGCGATTCCATCAGGCCGCGCACCACCAGCGTGGTGGTCAATTCCTGATCATGCGCGCCTGGGCGTTCGCCCAGGCTACCGGCTGCCACTTGCAGGTTTTGCGCACGGATCGCGTTATTGACGTCGACAATGCTCAGCCCATAGCCGCGCAATGCCTGGGTGTCCACCCACACCCGCATCGCCGCTTCGGCGCCGAAGAACTGCACGCGTCCCACGCCGGGAACACGGCGGATCTCGTCGTTGACCACTCTGGCCGCGTAGTCGTTCAGGCGCACCACGTCCTGCGCGGCGGTCGCATCCTTGTAGACCAGCGAATACAGCATCAGGAAGCCGGCAGTGGTCTGTTCGACCTGCAAGCCAAGTTGCGTCACCGCTGCCGGCAGTCGCGATTCGGATTGACGAATGCGGTTCTGCACGTCCACCTGGGCGATGTTGGGATCGGTGCCGGGCTGGAACGTGATGGTGATCTGCGCACTGCCGTTGGAGCTGCTGGAGTCGTAATACAGCATGTCGCGCGCGCCGTTGAGCTCCTGCTCGATGACACTGGTCACCGCGTCGTTGACGACCTGGGCCGACGCGCCGGGATAGGTGGCAGAAATGCTGATCTGCGGCGGCGCCACTTCCGGATATTTTTCGACCGGCAAGGTGCGCAAGGCCAGCAGGCCGGCGAGCGAGATGAAAATCGCAACCACCCACGCGAAGTTGGGGCGGTCGATAAAGAATCGGGACATGGACGGTCACCGGGGCGCCACGCGCCCGCACAGGCGGAATGAAGGAGTGGTTCAGTGCGCGGCGTTCAACACGGCACCAGGCTGGATCCGCGTCGCGCCTGAGGCGATGTAGCGCTCACCGGCCTTCAGGCCTTCGAGTATCTGCCAGTCGGTGCCGACCATCGCGCCGGTTCGGACATCGCGCAGTTCGGCCCTGCCGTCGGCGCCCACGACCATCACCGCAGCGCTGCCGCCCGGTCGCCGCTGAATCGCCCGCTGCGGCACGTAGACCGCGTCGCTGGCGGTACCGTTCGGCGTGCGCACGCGCACGAACATCCCCGGCAGCAACAGGTTGTCGCGATTGTCGAATTGCGCCCGCAGCGACACCGTATCGGTTGTTTCGTCCACCCGCATGTCCGCGAACAGCAGGTCGCCCTCGCGTGTTTCGCCGAGCTCAGGAATGTCGATGACGACCTTGAGCGGCGCCTCGCCTTTGCGGGCGCGACCGCGCAACTTCAGCGCTTCGGCGACCGGACGATTGAAGTCGGCGAAGATCGGATCGAGCTGTTGTATCAGCGCCATGTCTGTCGCCTCGCCCCCCTGCCCGACCAGCGCGCCCTCGGTGACCAGCGCCCGCCCGATGCGGCCGTCGATCGGCGCACGCACCGTGGCGAAGCCCAGCTCCAGTTGCGCGGTTTTCAGCGCCGCACGCGCCGACGCCACGGCTGCCTGGGTGCTTTTGAAATTGCTGCGGGCGGTGTCGAAATCCTGCCGGCTGATCACCTGCCGCTGCACCAGTTGCTGGCTGCGTTCGAACTGGGCGGCGGCATTTTCCAGCTCGGCGTCGCTACGCCTCAGCTCCCCGCGTGCGCGTGCCACCGCGGCCTCGAACGGCGCGGGGTCGATCTGAAACAACACCTGCCCTGCCCTGACGTCCGAACCTTCTTCGAACCGGCGTGCCAGCACCACGCCGGCCACGCGCGCACGAACCTGTGCTACGCGCATCGGCGAAACACGGCCGGGCAGATCGGTGGTCTGCAACACCTTGCGCGCCTGCGCGGTGGCGATTTCCACCGCTGGTGCAACCGAAGACTCAGCGGGTGGAGCGGCTTTGCCGCAGGCGGCCAGTGCGAACGGGAGAAAGGCGCACAGCGGAAAGAAACGGTAAGCGCGTTGGGGTGTCACAGCGCGGGGTCCAATGGATGACGCGGGAATGATGCGCCATAGATCCTTATGAATCAAATATGATTCATAAGGATCATTTCCACAGAACCTGTATCATCCCTGCTTCACTCGTTTTTCAAGCGTATGAGCCAGGACGACCAACGCCTTATCCGCCTGCTGGCCGCAACGCTGACCCGCCGCCCACGCAGCAATCTCACCGAGCTGGCCGCTGGCGCGGGGATCAGCCGCGCGACGCTGTACCGCTTTGCCCCGACCCGCGCGGCAATCGTGGAGAAGGTCACCGCCGAAGCGTGGCTGCGTCTGCAGGCGGCCCTGCCCGACGACGACGCCCTGCCCGATCCCATGGCAAGCCTGCGACGCATGACGCACGCCTTGGTGGAAGACCTGGATCTGGTCATCTACATCGTCAACGAGATGGGCATGGAGGGCGCCGAACGCGGCAACACCTATTACGCCGCGCCGGAGTGGGAGTCGTTCCAGGCGCATCTGGATGCTTTCTTCTTGCACGGCCAGCAGCGCGGCGTGTTCGGTATCGAAATGCCGGCGTCCTGGTGGAGCGACTTCTACCTCTCGTGCCTGTTCGGAGCCGGTTGGGCAGTGGCCACCGGCCGTCTGGCACAGGCATCGGTCGTGCGTGCGGTCCTGACCTCGTTCCTGGAAGGCGCACGTTCCGGTTCGAGAGTGCAATCTCCCTAGCCGCGAGCCGCTGGCGCCACCGTCACCGCCAGCCGGAACACCACGCGATGTATCGCGTTTCCGCAGGTTGAGCGATCGGTTTTATCGAGGCGGCAAACCGGTTCGCCGGTGGCCGGCACGGTCTGCAGCCGATGGACGAGCGTCCCCCCGCATCATGCGCTCTCGGCGGCTGATGCAGACAATGCATTTCCACGCGCCCGGAGGCGCGCAAGCGCACCGTGAAGCGAAGGGGCGCAGGGCTGATCTGTGCATTCGGGCAGACATCGCCGCACCTCATCGCGCGTCACGCTTACCCGCCGTTATGGGGCAGCGCGCCCTTGTCTTCCTGCAACTCACGCTTGAACGGCACGTCCGGCGGTGGGCGTGCGGTAGCCGGTTGATCGTTGAGATTGGGGTCGCTCAGGCCGCAACCGCCGCCGAATTGCAGCAGGGACACCACGCAACTGATCTTGGTGGTCGTGCCCGGAATCGGAATCTCGATCTTCTTCAGGCCGCGCCGCACCCATTCCTGCAGCAGCGTCTGGTTCGGCATCCAGTACTTGTCCAGCGATGTCGGCGTGTAGCCGTACGGCGGACGTTTAAGCCAGGTGCCGCCCTGGGCAATCTGGTCGCGGGTCCAGGTATCGGTCTCGCTGCCTGGTGGTCCGCGGTCACCTGCACCCTGGCCGGCATCACCGGCTCCGGTGGCCACCTTGATGCTGCCATCGGCATTGAACATGCCGTTGCGCTGGGTGTTGCCACCTGTCGTGTCGCCTTGCCGATTGCGGTCGGACTTGCTCCAGTCGTCGGCGTTGGCGGCCACGTCCCACCCGCCGCTGCGATCGGCAGGCGCCGGGCCGGCATGACCGCTGGCGGCTGGCTTGGCGGGCGACGATGCAGCGGCTGGCGCGCTGCTGGAACGTTCGGACCGGGCAGGACTGGCCTGCGACTGTGCAGGTTGCGCGGCTGCTTGCGCGGCTGGCGCCGCCACGGTGGCCGGCGGTGGGTCGGGAGTCGCAGGCGTTGCTGGCACGACAGGCGTCGCCGCCACTGGCGCAGGCGCCGGATCCGGCACGTTCGGCAGCTCTGCGGGACGCACCGCAACGTCAGGCATGCGCACGGTCGGCGAGATCTCACGCAGGCGCGCGGCCGGCGCGGCGATTTGCGGGCGCTCGGGGATGACGATGTCGCGCTCGCGCACTGTTGGCGCAGCGGCAGAGCGCACCGCCACATCCGTGGCCGGACGCTGCAGTTCGCGCACCTGCGGGCGTTCGGTCACCGTCTGGATGTCGCGTTGACGCACTTGGACCTGCGGCGCCGCCCGCTCGATCGCACGCGGCGTCAGCGTGATCGTTGGCGGCGGTGGGACGACGAAGTCGTTAGCGACAGGGGTTTCGGTAACCTGCAGCGGCGATTCGATCGTCACCGGCGGCACCTGCACCGTCACCTGCGGAATATCCGCGGTGACGGGTTCGCTGGCCGCTTGCACCGGTTCCGGCGCATGTTCCAATACCTGGGCCGTATCGGGGCGCTCGACAGGATCGGCAGCTGGCGGCACTGGCGTCGGTGTCGGTGCCGGCGATGCAGCTGGTTCGCTCTTCGCCGCCGATGCACCCGCGTGCGCTGGTGAAGACGCCGCAGCTGCAGCCGGCTGCGTCGATGCCTCAGACGTGGGTTGAGCTTCCCCGCCGCCCTGCGCTTCAGCCCCATCGCCGATCAAGGTCATGCGCACCCGCGATTCGTCGCCGGGCTTGGTTTCTTCCGGCGCCCAGCGCACGGTGACCACCCAGATGAGCAGCGCACCAAAACCGAGGTGGATGAGAAAACTGCCGAGCACCGCCAGCCAGTGCTGCCGGCGCTGATCCTTCGGCCGCGGGTCCCAGTGTTGCCACCACAGGCTGCGGAATGCCTGGAATGGCGACAGCACAGAGACGCCGGTCACCGCACCCCATGTCGGCTGCCCACGCGCCAACAGCACATCCATGACATGGTCATCGTTGAATGGCGCAGCCGCGTGCTTGCGGTTGCCCATCCAGATGCCCCAGCCATACGGAAGGCCGGTGCGCCGATCCAGAATGAGCTTGCCGGGCATGCGCGCGCGCAGTGCCTGCAGCAGATCGGCAGCCGTTGTCACCGGTGGCGCGGAATCAGGCCGCGCTGTCGCGCGGAATGTAGGGAGCGTCGCCGGTGGCGTGGTCGGTCGCATCGCGCACCGCAGTCACGCCGGGCACGCGCCCCATCAAGGTCTTTTCGATGCCCTGCTTCAAGGTCACGTCGGCCATGCCGCAGCCGTGGCAACCGCCGCCGAAGCGCAGCAACACCACGCCGTCGGCAGAGACTTCCTGCACGGCCACGCGCCCGCCATGCGATGCCAACTGCGGGTTGATTTCGTTTTCCACCACCCAGCGCACGCGCTCCACCATCGAAGCCGACTCTGCGGGCGCTTCGCCCTTGATCTTGGGCGCCTTGATGGTGAGCTGCTGGTTGCCGGTAGACTGGGTGACGTAGTCGATTTCGGCCCCGTCCATCCACGGCACGCTGGCAGCGACGACATACAAGGTGAAACCATCGCAGTCGATCGCCCATTCGTCGCCGCTCAGGTCCGCCGGTTCGGCGAACTCAAGCCGGGCGTCGGCACGTGGGGTACCCGCATCCACCGCGCTCAGGCGCACGCCCATGCCGGGCACGCCCTCGCGTTCGATGAGCTTGCGGAAATAGGTCTGGGCTTTGTCGGATATCTGGATCATGCGGGTTATTCTACCGCCCAAAGCGCCCTCGCTCATGGAACACCGTGATCCTGGTGGGCGCGCCGTCCGCCACCCCTGCGAGACCGTCATGACCGATCTGATTCCCCTGGAGCAGGCCCACTGCCTCCCGCGCAAAGGCAGCGACCACAAGCTGGGCGAGGCGCGCCTGGCCGAGCTGCTGCCGCAGGTGCCCGGCTGGGAGCTGGCCGAGGCCGGCATGGCGCTCACGCGCACGTTCCGCTTCGCCGACTATTACCGCACCCTGGCCTTTGTGAATGCGCTGGCCTGGATCGCCCATCGCGAAGACCACCACCCCGACCTGGGCGTGCATTACGACCGCGTCGTGGTGCGCTATTCCACCCATGACGTGGGCGGACTGAGCGAAAACGACTTCATCTGCGCGGCCAAGACCGCGCAGCTCTACGATCAGGGAATCACTGCATGAACATGTATCGCGCCGCGTTCGCCGGCCTCGTCGTCGCCACCGGCCTTGCTGGCTGCGGCAAGTCGCCACAGCAGGCCGCCGCGCCCACCGTCGCGCCCACCGAGCTGGCCGCCCTGAAGACGCCACCGCCGGAATATTCGCCGCAGCTGGCCTGCGCCGGTGTGGGCGGCACGACCGTGCTGCGGGTCGTGGTCGGCACCCAGGGCACGCCGACCGATGTTTCGGTGGCACAGAGCAGCGGTCAGCCCGTGCTCGACGAAGCGGCCCTGACGCGCGTGCGCGAGTGGCAGTTCAAGGCCGCCACCCGCAATGGCCAGGCCGTGCCGCAGACCATCCAGGTGCCGGTCTCGTTCAAGCCGCCGGTGCCGCGTCCGAACGAATGTTTCGCCATCGAGGAACGCTCACGCCGCGGCGGCTGAGGACCGCGCAGGTCGGTGACGCCTTATTTCCGCACGGCACAAGCGCATCGACACCAGCGCATGAGCAACAGCGCCTTGTTCGCGCGCTTGAGTGTCGCCCCTGCCTGACGCTGGCGCAGAGGCGCTGCTTTTCGTCTTCGACACCACGTCTTCGTCATCGCGGCATGGCCATCCTGCTTCCGCGGAGGGGTGTGCGTATCTGGCGAGCTGCAGTTGCCACGCTCTCCGCAGGAAGTTCTTCATTCCACGAGGACGTCGCGCCACATGCTTGCAGTGTCATCACACAATCTCTGGATCGCGCTTGCGGTCACGCTAGCGGCCGGGCTGGCAACCGGGCTCGGCAGCCTCATGGTGGTGTTCGCCAAAAAGCCCAATCCGCGGCTGTTGGCATTCGGCCTGGCCTTCGCCGGCGGCGCCATGGTGTACGTGTCGCTCACCGAGATCCTCAACAAGTCGATCGCCGCGTTTTCCCATGCCTACAACGACAAGCTCGGCTTTACCTTCGGTACCCTGACCTTTCTGGGCGGCATGCTGCTGATCATGGTGATCGACCGCCTGGTGCCGAATCCGCACCAGAGCTTGTCCAGCGACGATCCGCAGTTTCGCGAAGACAACCGGGCCTATATCCGCCGGGTTGGCCTGATGACCGCCGTCGCGATCACTGCGCACAATTTCCCGGAAGGATTGGCGACTTTCTTCGCCACGCTTGAAAGCCCGGCGGTCGGCATGCCGCTGGCGTTCGCGATCGCCATCCACAATATTCCCGAAGGCATCGCGATCGCGGTGCCGGTGTATTTCGCCACGCGCAACAAGTTCTATGCGGTGGGCGCCAGCCTGCTCAGCGGGTTGGCCGAACCGGTCGGTGCAGGCATCGGATATCTGGCCTTGTCCAGCGTGCTCTCGGATGCGGTCTTCGGCACCGTGTTCGGGCTGATCTCCGGGGTCATGGTGTTTCTGGCGCTGGACGAATTACTACCGGCTGCCAAGCGCTACGCCCAAGGTCACGAGACCGTGTATGGCCTGGTCTCGGGCATGGGAACGCTGGCGATCAGCCTGGTGTTGTTCCGTTTCGCAACGCCGTGAAGCGCGTTATGCGCGGGCTTCACCACTCGTGATGGACTGGCGCGAAGTCTGTTGCAGCAAGTGCAGACAATGCCGCTCCAGCAGCCCGATCGCTGTGTTGCCCGTGACGAGCCGATGCGCCCGCCCGCCTGAAATCTACCGCATGCCACGCAGCGCACCTGCGTGGCATGCGGTTTCCCGCACGTCTGCTGAACACCGTCGCGCCTGGTCGACTGAAGCCATGTTCTAGAAAGGTTCCAGACATTCAAGCCGGCGCATGGTACGCGCGTCATCAACGCACACACAGCGAGGTGCCGTATGCAACGCACATGGTCACAAGGGCGCCTTGCCTTGGCGCTGTCGATCGCATCCACTGGCCTGATTGCACTCGGCGGCTGCCAACGCACCGACGCACCGGCGCCGGCCGCCGCCGAGCCTCCGCCTCCTCCCAGCGCGATGGCAGCGCCGGCTTACACGCCGCCCACGGCGGACCAGCTTTACCAACTGGTCGCGCCGATTGCGCTGTTTCCAGACAAGTTGCTGGCGCAAACCTTGGCGGCGTCGGTGTATCCCGATCAAGTGGTCACCGCACAGGAATGGCTACGCAGCAATAGCGGTTTGAGCGCTGCAGATCGCGCGCAGGCCACGGTGTCGCAATCGTGGGACCCGAGCATCAAGGCACTGACCGCCTTTCCCGACGTGGTGGCCCAACTGGCTGGCAATCTGGATTGGACGCGTGCGCTCGGCGATGCCTACGCCCACGATCCCAACGATGTGCTCAACGCGGTGCAGATCATGCGCCAACGCGCCCAGGCCAGCGGCCATCTGCACAGTACGCCGCAACAGCAAGTGCAGGTGGCGCGCCACGTGGTGGTGACGCCCATTCTGGATGAGGGCCGCATCCCGCCGCCCTCGCAGGTGATCACCATCGAACCAGCGCAACCGGATGTGGTGTACGTGCCGCGCTACGATCCCGGCGTGGTCTACGGCGCGCCGGTCGATGTCTACAGGGAGTATCGCTACCGCCCGGTCCGCTGGTACGACGAAGGCGACGTCGTCACCACCGGCCTGGTGTCCTTCGGCGTCGGCGTATTGGTGGGCGGCGCACTCGAGCACCATCACGGTTGGTTCGGCTGGGCCGAGCCGGCACCTGTCTGGCACCGCTGGGGCTGGAACAGCTGGGGTGTGGATTGGAACGCGCCGCCGGCCGCACCGCATTATGTGGTCTACCAGAACCATGTCTATGCGCCGCGTACCACCATCATCAACAACCGAAATACGTATGTCGATTCACGCTCCTACGTGAATCAGGATCAGCGCCATTGGTCCACTTCGACATCCGCGCCTGTGGCCGGGATGTCCCCAGCCAACTTCCATGCGGCGCAGGCGGCCGCTCTACCGGCAGCAGTCGCCAGCGCACGTGGGCTTGGTGCGTTTGCAGGAGCGGCCACGCCAGCGCCTTCGCCCGCCCAACTGCATCGCCCGCCCGACTATGCGCATCTGGCCACACCGCATTTCAATGCACAGATGCTGCAACCAGGCCGCCCGGTAACGCTGAACGCATCGCCATCGCCATCGCCGCATGCTGCGCCGCTGACAACTGCGGGCCATCCGATGCAGCCATTGCCCTCCGGGATGCGTTCGCCGCGCGTGCAAGCACCGGCATTCGCCTCGGCTGCAACGCCTGCACGGGTGAATGACTTGCAGGCCGCACAGCAGCACATGGCGCAGATGCACGCACAGTCGCGGGCAGCGCAAGAGCAGGCAGCTGCAGCCAACCGCGCACATGCCGGCATGCCGCCGCGCGATGCATTTGCGAGCCGCGACGCCCGCGACAGCCAGTTCCGAGCCCAAGCCCAACCTGCGCAATGGAAGCCGCCCGTGCAAGAGCAGCGGCAGCTGGCGCCTCACCAGCAGTTTGCATCCGCGGCAGTGCCGCGTGTCGAACGTGCGCAGCCGTCGCAGCCGCGTGACGAACCGCGCCCGGTCATGAAGATAGAGCCGCAGCAGCGCATGCAGCGGATGGCGTCCTTCGCCCCGCCGCGTGCCGCTCCGACCCATCAGGCCGATATGCACCAGCAACGCCCGCATCCGTCGGCGCAGCCGCAACATCACGACCATCGCCACGAAGGCTGAGCCAGCCGCGCTGGCGCAGCCGCCATGGCTGCGTCAGCGACCGAGCTGGTCTAGGGCCTCGGCGAGCTCTGGCGCCAATGGCGCGCTCAACACGTACGGCGTCTTGCCGGCATCCAGTGCGAATTCCAGCGATGCGGCATGCAGGAACAGCCGCTTCAAACCAAGCTGGTCGCGTAGGCGCTTGTTGACGTCTGCCTCACCGTATTTCTCGTCGCCGGCCACCGGGTGCCCCAGGTGCTGGGCATGCACGCGAATCTGGTGGGTGCGACCGGTCTCGATGCGCACTTCGCAATAGGAATGGCCGCCGCGCCGTTCCAGCAACTTGAAATGGCTCAGCGACGGCTTGCCGATCGCATTCACCTGCACATGCCGCTCCCCTCCCTGGCGCAGGCCGATGTGCAGCGGCGCGTCCACGGTCATCACGCCGTCGGGCATGCGGCCCACCAGCAGGGTCAGGTAGCGCTTGGTGATGCCGCGCCCTTCGACGCGATCGTCTTCGCGCATCAGGGCCTGCAGCTCGGTCAGCGCCGAGCGCTTCTTGGCCACGATCAATAGGCCGGACGTATCGCGATCAAGCCGGTGCACCAGTTCCAGGCTCTGGTTCGGCCGCAGCGCCCGCAGCGTTTCAATGGCGCCAAAGCTGATCCCGCTGCCGCCATGGCTGGCAACCCCGGACGGCTTGTTCAGGGCAAGCAGGCGCGCATCCTCGAACACGATTGCCGCTTCCAGCCGCGCCATGAATGATGACGGCGGCGCGGCCTTGTCGCCCTCTTCGTTGATGCGCACCGGCGGAATCCGCACTTCTTCGCCGCCCTCGAGCTTGCGTTCGGCCTTGGCACGCCCGCCATTCACGCGCACCTGGCCGCTGCGCACCAGCTTGTAGATCAGGCTACGCGGAGCGCCCTTGAGCTGGCCAAGCAGGAAATTGTCCAGCCGCTGCCCAGCACGGTCTTCCGGAACTTTGAGAATGCGCACGCCGACGCGGTCGGCCGGCGGCTTGGGGGGCTGGGGGTCGGTCATCTGGCTCTTTATTCTGTTACACTCGGCGAGCGAGATAAGGGTTTGATTTTGTTGGAAGTTGATTGGCCAGAAGCCTGACTTCCGATGATTCCGGCACAGTGCGCGACCACCGCCCCCGGGGCGGCCATGTTAGCGGCTCACCGGCCTACCCGGCCATCGCCAGCGGTTTTTGACCGCTGCGCTGAACATGTCCCGTGCGCTGCCCCGGTTCGTCCGGACGCGGCTGCCGGCCCTGAAACACCTATAAAACTTAAACAAGCGCTCCCGCGGCCTGCCGTGGTGTTGCAGCGCTGGAAACTCTGGTCAGGCCTGTCCGCGCGTTGCGCGAAGGGCCGACAAGCTGTTCCAGAGGCGAAACGTCACGGCGTTCCGCGCGGTAGAGCGCGTGAGGAACGCAACAATGAAGCGAATGCTGATCAACGCAACGCAGGCCGAAGAGCTGCGCGTGGCGATTGTGGACGGCCAGACCCTGTACGACATCGACATCGAACAGCCGTCCAAGGAACAAAAGAAGTCCAACATCTACAAGGGCCGTATCACCCGGCTCGAGCCTTCCCTGGAAGCGGCGTTCGTGGACTATGGCGCCGAGCGTCATGGCTTCCTGCCGCTGAAGGAAATTTCCCGCGATTATTTCCAGGCCGGCGTCGACCATAACAAGTCGACCATTCGCGAGCTGCTGCGCGAAGGCCAGGAAATCGTCGTGCAGGTGGACAAGGAAGAGCGTGGCAACAAGGGCGCCGCCCTGACCACGTTCATCTCGCTGGCCGGCCGCTACATGGTGCTGATGCCCAATTCGCCGAGCGCCGGTGGCGTTTCGCGCCGCATCGAGGGCGAAGACCGTGCCGCGTTGAAGGAAGCGCTGGACAAGCTCGACATTCCTGACGACATGGGCGTGATCATCCGCACTGCCGGCGTGGGCCGCGATGCCGAAGAACTGCAGTGGGATCTGGACTACCTGCTGCAGACCTGGAAGGCGATTGCCGAAGCTGCGCTGAGCAAGCCGGCCGCGTTCCTGATCTACCAGGAATCGCGCCTGATCATCCGCGCCCTGCGCGACTACCTGCGCGCCGATATCGGCGAGATCCTGGTCGATACGCCGGAGCTCTACGCCGACGCCCAGGAATTCATGAAGCAGGTGATGCCGCAGAGCCTGCGCAAGCTCAAGCACTACACCGACGATATCCCGCTGTTCAATCGCTTCCAGATCGAATCGCAGATCGAAGGCGCCTATGAGCGCAACGTGCGCCTGCCCTCGGGTGGCTCGATCGTGGTGGACCAGACCGAAGCGCTGACCGCCGTCGACGTGAACTCCTCGCGCGCCACCAAGGGCAGCGATATCGAAGAAACCGCGTTCCAGACCAATCTGGAAGCGGCCGAAGAAGTCGCACGCCAGCTGCGCCTGCGTGACCTGGGTGGCCTGGTGGTCATCGACTTCATCGACATGGCCTCGTCCAAGCACCAGCGCGAAGTTGAAAACAGGCTGCAGAACGCACTCAAGTACGACCGCGCACGCGTGCAGCTGGGCCGTATCTCGCGTTTCGGCCTGATGGAAATGAGCCGCCAGCGGCTGCGACCGAGCCTGGGCGAATCCAGCCAGATCGTCTGCCCGCGTTGCGATGGCCATGGCCGCATGCGCAGCGTCGAGTCGCTGTCGCTGTCGATCATCCGCGTGGCAGAAGAGCACGCTATGAAGGAAAACACCGGGCAGGTGCTGGTCCAGGCGCCGGTGGAAATCGCCAACTACCTGCTCAACGAAAAGCGCAGCGCACTGCGTGAAATCGAGCAGCGCCACGAGTCGCCGATCATCATCGTCGCCGACGAGCAACTGCACACCCCGCACTACGAAGTCACGCGCCTGCGCGAGAACGAGCTGGGCGAAGAGAGCGGCAAGCCGAGCTACCAGCGCGGCACCCCGCGCAAGCTGCCGGTGCATGCACTGACCAAGGCGCAGTTGAATATTCCCGCAGCCCCGGCGGTCACGTCGATCAAGCCGAGCCAACCGGCACCGGTTCGCGAAGAAGCCCCTGCCCCGGTCGCGCCCGTCGCTGCGCCGGCGCCAGTGGTGACCGTGCCCATTCCGGCACCGGTCACCGGTGTTGTGGGCTGGCTGAAGCGGATCTTCGGCGGGGTCGAGCCCGTCGCCCCGGCCCCGGAGTCGACCCCGCGTCCGCGCCAGAACGATGCCGGCCGCAATAACCGTGGCGAACGCGGCGAGCGTGGCGGTCAGCGCCGCGATGGTCGCGATGCCCGTAATGGCGGCAATGGTGGCAACCAGCAACGCGGCAATGGCGGCAATGGCAACGGCGCCAATAAGGAACGCCGTGACGAGCGTCGCCAGCCTGCCAGCGCCCAGGGCGCGCAGAATGGCGCACAGGCACAGCAGCAGGTGCAGGCGCCTAAGCCGCCGCGCAATGAAACGCAGGCGCCAAAGCAGCAGCAACCGCAGCAGCAGAAGTCCAAGCCGCAGAACCAGAGCCCACGCCCGCCACGTGCGCCTGCACAGCAGGACGGCGCGCCAGCCGAGCGGCAGCCGCGTCCGGCACGCCAGGAAGAGGGTACGGCAGCGGCGCAAACCGTGACCTCCACTGCCGCAACGGCCACCACGTCGAGCGTGGTGGCCGCCATTGCCGACGCCGCTGCACCCAGCAATGCGCAGACCAACGCCAATGAAGCGGCGCAGGCGCATCCTGTCGATGTCATGGTGAGCGAATCCACCGCTGATCGTGGCGCCGACGCAAATGCAACTGCACCGGCCCAGGATGCCGCAGGCGACGATGCAGCCAATGGCGAAGGCGGGAGCCGTCGCCGCCGCGGCCGTCGTGGTGGCCGTCGTCGTCGTCGTGGCGCCGGTGCCAACGGAGAAGGTGGTACCAGCGTCGATGGCCTGGAAGGCGACGATCTGGACAGCGATGCCGACAACGATCTCGATGGCGACAGCGAAGGCGACGACGCCGGTGCTCATGCGCATGTATCGGGCGCACCGCGCGCCGGCCAGCCGGAGTTCGATTTCGACGATGAGGCACCGGCACCGGCGGTGCGCGCCAAGTCGGAATCCGCTGCCCAGGCAACCGCCAAGCCGCGTCCGGTTCCCAAGGAGCGCGCAGAGCCACAGGGCGGCAGTGACACAGCTTCGACCACCGCGCCGGTTTCCAATACCGTGCCGGCATCGCAGCCTTCGGCAGCACCCGTTGCCGAAGCCGCCCGCGAGCGCCCTGCTGCGCCCGTCGCTGCTACCGACGCACCAGCCAAACCCGGGCCGGCTGTCACAGCGTCGACGGCTGCCAGCACCGAGGGTGTTGCAGCGCAGGCTGCAGAACAGCGCCCCGCGCCGGTCGCACAGCAGGCATCCGCTAGCCCGGCTCCGCTTGCCGCCCCCACACCAGTGGCATCCACGCCGGCACCTGCAGCGGCTCCCGCTGCCGGGACTGCACCGACGGCAGCGGTGGCGGCTGCCGCGGCTTCGGCACCGGCTGTTGCATCGCCTGTGACCAACGATGCGGCGACAAGCAGCCAGCACCAACCTGCGCCCTCGGCGCCGGCAAGTGCGGCTGTACCTGCCGCCGACGCCGAGGCCGCGAAGGCCGACCACCAGCAGCGCGCTGTGTCGGCGGACGTGGCAGCGCCTTCGGTGCAGGCAGCTTCGGTGCAGCCGGCACGGGCAACGCCCGCTGAGGACCTGCCGGCACCTGCGGCGCCTACGCCGGCATCGCAGGCCGCAGTGGTCACGGTCACGTCGCCGCACGCCGAGCAGTCTGCTTCGCAGGCGCCATCGGCCGAGGTGGCAATGACCTCGACCTCGACGGTTGTGCAGGCAAGCCCAAGTGCGGACACCGCGCCCGCACGCAAGCCGTATGCTCCGGTGCAGACCACCATGCTCGATGCGTTGAGCCCGAACGATGCTGCGCCAGCAGCCTCCTCGGCCAGCAAGCCTCCGGCAGACCCTGCAGCAGCGCAGGAGCCGCAGGAGTTGCAGGCAGGCAAGCCCAAACCGACGGTGGTTGTGTCCGAAGCAGTCAAGCCGGTTGCTCCATCGGCCGAAGCCGACCAGGTGCAGGATGACGACAGCAACAAGCCGCGTGGCGATCGCTGATCGCCAGGTGACTTGATTGGGTGGCCTGTTGGGATAACAGGCCACGTCAACATCGAAACAGCGGCCTTCGGGCCGCTGTTTTTTTGTGCAACGCCTGCACTAACGCCAAACCGCATCCGCCGGTTGTGATCCCGGCGAGACATCGACGCTCCACGTTCTTCCACATGAGCGGCGACGTTTGTCGTCACTCGTGGTCAGTGGGTGCAAAGACCCTTCGATCGGCAAGTGCGGCGAGGCCAGGCCTTGCTGGCACATGACGACAATCAGCGCGGAAAGCTCCTAGTACCCGGCGTGTCGTTACGCTCCCCCCCCGGGCGCCCTGACGCCCGGGTCTTGTTCGACATACCGCGCGCCTCTAGAAGGTCGGGCTAGTTCCCCCACTCACGCGTTGACGCAATCCAGCAACCGCTTCTGAGGGCGAGACACGTCATTTCTAGGCACGTGATGAGCTTTCTCTACGCGATGTTGTGCGCCCTGGCCTTGCGATGCAGCGCAGCCACTGCACTGCACTCAAGGCAACGGTTCACAGCACCCTGGAGGGATCGGTCAGACCGTATTGATTGGCTAGCCGCGCCAGCGCAATGTTGTCCTGGATGCCGACCTTCTCGAACAGGCGTGCCTTGTGCGTGTTGATGGTCTTGGCGCTGAGGTTCAGGCGCTTGGCGATGTCTTCCTGGCGCAGGCCCTGGGTCAGCAGCAAGGCCACTTCCAGCTCACGGGGCGACAATGCATCAAACGGTGAACCGCCACCTTCCAGATTGGACAGAGCCAGGTTCTGCGCGATCGTATTGCCGAGATAACGCCGTCCCAGTGCGACTTCACGCACCGCGCGCAGCAACTCGTGCGCGTCACCACCCTTTCCCACATAGCCGGAGGCGCCTGCCTCGAGCAAACGCTTGGGCAATGGGCCGTCTTCGAGCACGGAGACGATGATGACCCGCGTACCGTAGTCGCCCTTGACGATGCGCTCGGTAATTTCCAGGCCGCTGACGCCGGGCAAATGCAGATCGCACAGCACGATGTCCGGTTTGAGTTGACGAATCTGCGGCAATGCGGCTTCGCCACTCTCTGCTTCACCCACCACATCGACGTCCACTTCCTTGGACAGAATCATCTTCATGCCTGTACGCACGAGTGCATGATCGTCGATCAGAAAAACTCTGATGGTCATCCTTGTTGTCCTCGCTAGCGGCTGGCTGGTGCAGCCTATCTCCGTGAATAATTCAGGGCAAGCTCGATGCGACGTATTACGCCCAAGTTAGAGCGTTATGACACGTCACTAGAGCATGCATGACGTGCGCATGGCGCGATGTCTCTAGGCAAGATGTTGCAACGTGTGCCGATGATGCGGGCGCCAGGCCGACCGGTGACATCGGGCAATGCAGTCGCGCTCGGTCAGATTTTCACTGGCTAGGCGGTACGGTCGGCGTCCACCAAGGGCTTTAATTCGGGATCCAGCGCAACGCGTTCGTCGAAGACGAAGCAGCGGCCCTCGTAGCCTTCGCCACCGACCTCTTCGAAGTAGCCGAGGATTCCTCCCTCCAGTTGCAGCACGTTGTCCATGCCATCGGCCTGCATCCACAGCGCGGCCTTTTCGCAACGGATGCCACCGGTGCAGAAGCTGACCACCGTGGCATCGGCCAACGCGCCACGATGCGGTTCCAGCGCGCCAGGCAAGTCGGTGAACTTGTCGATCGGCAGCGTCAATGCACCCTGGAAGGTCCCGTATGCCACTTCCTGCGCATTGCGCGTGTCCAGCAACACCAGCGGACGGCCGCGATCATCCTGCCCGTTCCGCAGCCACTCGCGCAGCACGGCAGGCGTCACCGACGGTGCACGACCTTGCAGCGGCGATGCATCGTCGCGCCGAAAACTGATGATCTCCGGCTTGATCTTGACCTTGAGCCGCGCAAACGGCTGATGCGCGCTTTCGCTGAACTTGATGCGCATCTGCGCAAACCGCGCGTCGGCCTGCAGCCAGGCATAGAACGCGCCGATCTGCTCGGCAGCCCCTGCCAGGAACAGGTTGATGCCCTCTTCGGCCACCAGCACCGATCCTTTCAGCGCATGCTGCTCGGCTTGCGCGCGCACGCCGTCGGCAAGTGTCTGCGGATCCTGGATGGTGACGAACTGGTAGGCGGCGGTATTGATCATCATGCGGCTATTTTAGGGCCGCGGGCAGCCCCTAGCGAGCGCCGTGGATGGGACGTCCAGCACGGTGCAGCAGCGTGCCTGCAAGCGCGTCATGCCGCGCACTCAGCCGCGCAACAGCACAAACGGCAGCAACACCAGCGAGGCGACGACCAGCATGCCGATCAGCGTCACGAGCACGAAGACCGGTCGCCTGCGCAGCAACGCGCCAAAGGTCTCCGCAGTGCCGGCTGCAAGTTCCTCCTGGCGCTGGGCACGCGCAATCGCGCCGCGCTGTGCCTGGTAGGCATCCATCGCCGCCTTGGCGCGTGGATAGTCGGCATCGTCGCTGAGCCAGATACCGCCAGCGGAAATCCCCCAGTTGCTGGGGCGCGTTTCATAGATCTGCACGCGCTGCTCGCGCATCAGCGCCCGCACCTCATCGGCTTCGTCGTCGGGAACATTTCGCAGATTGAGCAGCAGCTTGGCCATGCCGCGATGATACCGGGAGCCAGGTGCGATAATGGCGGCCTTTCTCCATGGACCCTGCCATGCGCCTTTTGTTGACGCTCGTTGTCGCCCTGTTGCTCGCAAGCTGCGCGCCCGCCCTGCCGCCCTCCGGCGGCACCATCGCCAGTTTCGAGCGGATCGACCGCACCGTGGGGACCGGTGCAGAGGCCACACCAGGCGCCATGGTCACCGTGCACTACACCGGCTGGCTGTACGACGAAAAAGCCGCCGACAAGCACGGCAAGAAGTTCGACAGCTCGCTGGATCGCGCCGAGCCGTTCCAATTCGTACTAGGCGGCCACCAGGTCATCCGCGGCTGGGACGATGGCGTGGCCGGCATGCGTGTCGGCGGCAAGCGCACCTTGATGATTCCGCCCGATTACGGCTATGGCGACAACGGCGCCGGTGGCGTGATACCGCCCGGTGCATCGCTGGTGTTCGATGTGGAATTGCTGGGCGTGCAGCCGCGCTGAGTGCCTGACGATGACTGATCTGAGCAGGCAGCGGCTGGCAGTGATCGGCGGTGGGCCGGCCGGTTTGATGGCGGCGGAAGTGGCCTGCGCGTCAGGCTTGGCGGTGGATCTGTACGAAGCCAAGGGCTCGGTGGGACGCAAGTTCCTGATCGCTGGCAAAGGCGGCTTGAACCTCACGCATTCCGATTCGATGCCGCTGTTTGCGCAACGCTATCGCCAACGTCAGCAACCGGTTTCCGCATGGTTGCAGGACTTCGATGCTGATGCGCTGCGCGATTGGGCGCGAGAGCTCGGTGTCGAGACCTACGTCGGCAGTTCCGGCCGTGTCTTTCCAATGGACCGCAAGGCCGCACCCTTGCTGCGCGGCTGGGTGCGCCGGCTCAAGGAACAGGGTGTCACGTTTCATGTGCAGCACCGCTGGCTGGGCTGGACTGAAAACGGCGCACTCCGTTTCGACGCACCCACCGGTGCTGTGGAGTGCAGTGCAGAGGCAGTCGTGCTGGCGCTGGGTGGCGGCAGCTGGCCGCAGCTTGGTTCCGACGGCCAGTGGCAAGCAACACTGCAGCAACGCGGTATCGCGGTAGCGCCCCTGGTGCCGGCCAACTGCGGCTTCGATATCGATTGGAGTGCGCACTTCGTGCAGCGCCATGCAGGTGCACCGCTGAAACCGGTCGTTGCGCATTGGCAGGATGGCAACGGCATGCAGCATGCATTGCAGGGGGAATGCGTGGCCACAGCGAATGGCATCGAGGGCAGCTTGATCTATGCCTTGGCCGCGGACCTGCGCGAGCAGATCGACGCCCATGGCGTCGCCGAACTCGTGCTGGATCTGGTTCCCGGCCGCTCGCTCGAACGCGTGCATGCCGAACTGGCCCAACCGCGCAAGGGGCGCAGTTTCAGCGAACATCTGCGCCGCCAGGTCGGCATCGATGGTGTCAAGGCGGCCCTGCTCTACGAAGAACTCGGCAAGCAGGCGGGCGACGACGTGGCGTTGGTCGCACGCACGCTCAAGCAGTTGCCGCTGCGACTGTTGCGGCCACGTCCGCTTGCCGAAGCAATCAGTTCTGCAGGCGGCGTGCGGCTGGAGGCGCTGGACGATCAGCTGATGGCGCAGTCGCAACCAGGGGTGTTTTGCGCTGGCGAAATGCTCGATTGGGAAGCGCCAACCGGCGGCTATCTGCTCACCGCCTGCTTCGCCAGCGGCCGACGCGCCGCACGCGGCGCTGTGCAGTGGCTAGCGCAGCACAACGCAGACGCTACAGACGATCGCTGACTGCCGCACGCGGCCACACCGATTTGACGTCGTACACCACCGCGCCCGGCTTGCCGAGCGCGGCGATCTGCGCGACGTCGTAGTCGCGATACTGCGCGTGCGCCACTGCCAGCACCACGGCATCGTAGGCGCCCTCTTCCGGGGTCTGGCTTAAATGCACACCGCCGTGCTGCAGCGCTTCAGCCGGGTCTGCCCACGGGTCGCAAGTGTCCACCTGCACACCCACGGCCTGCAGCAACTGCACCAATTCCAGGGCGCGGCTGTTGCGCAGATCCGGGCAGTTTTCCTTGAATGTGGCGCCCAGTACCAGCACCCTCGCCTGCGCAAGCGCGACGCCACGCATGGCCAACATGCCGCACACGCGCTCGGCCACATGTCGGCCGACCCGATTGTTGACCTGCCGCGCGGTGTGGATCAGGTCCGGGTGATAGCCCACGCTTTCGGACTTGTGCATCAGGTAGTACGGATCCACGCCGATGCAATGCCCACCGACCAGGCCAGGACGAAACGGCAGGAAATTCCACTTGGTTCCTGCGGCCTCGAGCACATCCAGGGTGTCGATTCCCAACTTGTCGAAAATCAACGCCAACTCATTGACCAGTGCGATATTGACGTCGCGCTGGATGTTTTCGACCACCTTTGCCGCTTCGGCCACGCGCATCGACCGAGCGCGCCAGGTGCCGGCAGTGATGATGCTGGTATACAGCGCGTCGACTGCATCAGCGGCGTCCGCCGTCGAGCCCGCGGTGATCTTGCGAATGTCGCGCAGACGCCGCTGGCGATCGCCGGGATTGACACGCTCGGGGCTGTAACCGCAAAAGAAGTCGTGGTTGAAACGCAACCCGGAGCCTGCTTCGAGCAAGGGCACGCAAACTTCTTCGGTGGTTCCTGGATAGACCGTGGATTCGTAGATCACCAGGTCGCCGGGCTTGAGGGCGGCGGCGATCAAGGCCGTGGCGCTACGCAACGGCTCCAGATCCGGTTGCTCGAAGCTGTCGATCGGCGTTGGCACGGTCACGATGAAAATGCGACACGCGGCCAGATCCGCAGCGTTTGCGCTATAGCGCAACTGTGTTGCGGCAGCCAATTCGGCATCGTCCAGTTCCAGCGTGGCATCGTGGCCATCGCGCAATTGCGCAACGCGCTGCGCATCGATGTCAAAGCCCAGGGTGTCGCGCTGCTCCCCGAATGCAACCGCCAACGGCAGGCCGACATAACCCAAGCCGATGACGGCGATGCGCCCCTGTGGGGGGGCGAGAAGCGTGATGCCGGACATGCGGTTCCTTAAAATGGTGCGCAGCCCGTGGCGGCCCGCTATGCGGCGGCAGCATAACGCAGGCCGCAGGCGCCAGGCAGTGCAGGAAGGACGCAGCAAAGATTCACAATCGCCGCGCAATCAGGCACGCTATCGCAATGCCCGGGTGGCGAAATTGGTAGACGCAAGGGACTTAAAATCCCTCAGCCGCAAGGCTATGCGGGTTCGACCCCCGCCCCGGGCACACGATATATAAGGTAATCGAGTCGGCGCACACGCAATCGTCTGCGCGCCGCTTACCGGCTGATGTCCATGCACGACCATCCGCATCATGCAGCCAACGCGCTGGTCACCTGGCCCGGATGCGTTTCGATTACGCGTGCCCGCGACATCGCGTTGCGCCATTCCTCCAACGCAATCAGTCAAACCCACGTGTCCAAGTGTCCAAGCACAGGTGTGCGCACTGGCACATGCGCTCATTACCGGACACCGCAGCACCACCGCTCATATTTCGCAGCCGCCGCGTAGTGCGTGGACGCCCCCGGCAATAACACGCGACCAATAAAAAAACCCTGGATATCGATCGATATCCAGGGTTCGAATTTGGAGCGGGAAACGAGACTCGAACTCGCGACCTCAACCTTGGCAAGGTTGCGCTCTACCAACTGAGCTATTCCCGCGTGGAGCAAAATTGTACAGCGTGTTACTTCGTTGCGCCAGCCCTGTCGTCGTTATCGATGGCAGGAAGACCGCATGCGATGTGGAGGCCTGGGCCGGAATTGAACCGGCGTACGCGGATTTGCAGTCCGCTGCATAACCACTCTACCACCAGGCCGAAACATCAAACCCAAGGCATCCTGCCTTGAAACGACGAGACCCCTGACGCGGGGTCCTGTCTACATCTGGAGCGGGAAACGAGACTCGAACTCGCGACCTCAACCTTGGCAAGGTTGCGCTCTACCAACTGAGCTATTCCCGCTTGGGAGGCGAAATTCTACAGCGAACAGGATAGCTGTCAACTGTTGCTTTCGATTTTTTTCGGCTTGTTGCTGATCGCTGCTTTTTCGTCGGCGCGCAGGCTTGGCCATGCAGCCTGCAGATACTGAAACCCCGACCACAGCGTCAGCAAGGCCGCAATGGCGAGTGTCCAGTAGCCTGCACGAAATATCAGGTTGCCCAGCCAGATTTCATGCGTGGGCATTTGCCCAGGCGTGACCGAATACAACAGGCACAGCAAGGCCATCATTTGTGCCGTGGTCTTGATCTTGCCGATGGCCGCCACGCGTACCTTGGCGCGCTGGCCGATCTCGGCCATCCATTCGCGGAGTGCAGAGACGGCAATCTCGCGTCCGACGATGACTGCAGCCCAGAACGCCATCCACGGCGTGGGGTGGCCCTGCACAATCAGGAACAGCGCCACGGCGACCATCAACTTGTCGGCGACCGGGTCCAGAAATGCGCCGAACGCGGAATATTGGTGATAACGCCGCGCGACCCAGCCATCCAGCCAGTCGGTGATGGCGGCCAGCGCAAACACGCCGGCGGACGCGAAATTCGTCCACGTGTACGGCAGGTAGAACACCACGACCAACACCGGGATCATCACGATCCTGAGCAGTGTCAGCCACGTGGGGATGGTCAACTTCATTGCGGACTTGCCTCGCCTGCCGCATCGGGAAGCGCCAGCCCGTGCAGGTTAGCGTAGATTCGCGCGGCAAGTGCGGCATTGACCCCCTCCACTCGTGCAATCTCGGCCTCGCCGGCGGCCTTGAGCCCGACCAGCCCGCCGAAGTGCTTGAGCAGACTCGCGCGGCGCCGAGGGCCGATGCCGGGGATATCCTCGAGCTTGCTGGTCATGCGCGCCTTCTGGCGGCGACCGCGGTGGCCGGTGATCGCAAAGCGGTGCGCTTCGTCACGCACCTGCTGGATGAATTGCAGCGCAGGCGACGCCGCGCCCGGCCGCAGCTCGCGGCCGTCGGCCATGATCAACGCTTCATGCCCGGCCCGGCGCTCTTCGCCCTTGGCCACGCCGACCAGCAACACGTTCTCGACCCCGAGATCGGCCAGCGCGGCCTGCGCCTGTGCCAGCTGGCCTGCGCCACCGTCGATCAACAGTACGTCGGGGAGCACGCCGTTCTCTTCCACGGCGCGACGGAAGCGGCGCTCGATCGCCTGCCGCATGGCTGCGTAGTCGTCGCCCGGCGTGATGCCGGAAATATTGAAGCGCCGGTACTGGCCACGCACCGGGCCACTGGCGTCGAATACCACGCACGAGGCGACGGTCGCCTCGCCCATGGTGTGACTGATGTCGAAACACTCCACGCGCTTGACCGGCTCGGCAAGTCCAAGCATCTCGCGCAAGGCTTCGCTGCGTGCGTGCTGCGCGCTCTGGCTGGTGAGCTCGGTGACAAGGGTCAGCTGCGCATTGCGCGTGGCCAGCAGCAGATAGCCGGCACGCTCGCCGCGCACGTTCCACTTCAGCGCCACCTTGTGCTCGGCCGCCGTACTGAGCGCCGCTTCGATCAGCTCGGCTTCCGGGATCTCGCGGTCGAGCAGGATTTCGCGCGGCGGAGAGTGCTCGGCGTAGTACTGCGATACGAACGCACCAAGAATTTCGTCGGCACTGTCTTCCCCGTTGGTCTTGGGAAAGAACGAGCGCGTGCCGAGATTGCGGCCGTCGCGAAAACTCAGCAACAAGACGCAAGCCTGGCTGGATTGCGTGGCGCAGGCCAGCACGTCCAGATCCGCTGCACGCCCGTCGACGTATTGACGGTTCTGCATGCTGCGCAGCGACGAGAGCAAATCGCGCAAACGCGCAGCACGCTCGAATTCCAGCGCCTCGCTGGCCTGCTGCATCGAGTGCATGATCTCTTCGCCGAGCTGATCGCTCTTGCCTTCGAGAAACATGGTGGCGCGGCGTACCGATTCGGCGTAATCCGGAGCCGCCACCAAGTCCACGCACGGACCGCTGCAACGCCCGATCTGGTATTGCAGGCATGGCCGCGAACGGTTGCGGAATACGCTGTCCTCGCAACTGCGCAGCTTGAAGAGCTTGTGCATCAAGCTGAGCGTCTCGCGTACACCGGTGACGCCCGTGTAAGGGCCGAAATAACGCCCTTGCACCGCACGCGGACCGCGGTGCAAGGCAATCCGGGGCCATTGTTCGCGGGTCAGCAACACGTATGGGTAGCTTTTGTCGTCGCGCAACGAGACGTTGTAGCGCGGCGACAGCGATTTGATCAGCTGGTTTTCCAGCAGTAGCGCTTCGGCTTCGCTGCGGGTGACGGTGACGTCCATGCGCGCGACCTGCGACAGCATCGAGGTCAACCGGGCGTTCTTCGGTGTCCCGTTGAAATAGCTGCCCACACGCTTGCGCAACGCGCCGGCCTTGCCGACGTACAGCAAGGTATCGTCGCCCGCATACATGCGATAGACGCCAGGCGCGGTGCTCAGTTGCGCAGCAAACGCTTTTCCATCGAAATCGTTGTGGGGCCTGACGCTCATTCGTCTATCGAAACATCACTCAGTGCGCCGCTTGCAAGGTCGTACCGCAAGATGGCATGTGCATCGGTTTCTGCGATCCAGACCGCACCGGCGGTGACCGCCAGACCGGCCGGGCCATGCAGACGACGCGGCAGCGCGACCGTGGTCAATTCACCGCCGCCCAGGCGCAGGCAGCGCAGGCGGCCATTGCCGGTGTCGGCGATCCACAGCAACGGCGAATCGGCCGCCAGTGCAATGGCCTGTGGGAACTGCAGGCGTGCCGTGCTGCGTGGGCCGTCCTGATCTCCAAACTGCCAGGTGCCCTGCCCGCCGACCAAGGTCTGTACCAGATCGCCGCGTAGTTGCATGGTGCGGATTGACGAGCCCAGCCCGTCGCAGACATAGGCCACCTGCTGCACGGACGCCAAGCCGGCCGGCTGTGCGAAAGCAGCGAGATGGCCGCTGCCGTCGCGAATTTCAAGGGCACCGGTGCCTGCGCGCGCGGTCAGCGCGGCGCGGCCCAGGTGATAACTCCAGATCCGGTTATCGCCGGCCATGGCGATCAACACCTGGTTGTCGGCGATGGCCAGACCTTGCGGGTAGTTCAGCGCAGAGGCACCGGGCGACGCCAGCGGGCCTTCGACCGGCTCGCCGGAACGGCCGGTGCCGCACAAGGTATCCACCTGCCCGCTGCGCAGGTTGATACGACGTAGCGCATGGTTGCCGGTATCGGCGACATACAGCTGATCGCGTTCCAACGCCAAACCTTGCGGGCGCCGGAATGCCGCTTCGCCGACACCGCCGTCGATGAGATCAGCATTGCCATGCCCGAATTGGCGCAGTACGCGTCCGCTGTGCGTGCACTCGAGCACGCGGTGATGGCCGGTATCGGCGACATACAACCGGTCTTCGGTCGCGGCCAGGCCGGTAGGAAAACGCAACGCCAGGTGCGGCTCGGGCTCGCGCTCGGCCACGCCGTGCAGGTCGGCGTCCGAGGGCGGCTGCTGGCCCTCGCACAGGGCAGTCAGCGCCTTGTCCAGATCGCCGGTGACGCCCACCAGGCGCTGCCGCTCGCGGCCGTAGGCATCCAGCAGCACCAGCGTGGGCCAGGATTCGATACCGAAGCGACGCCAGGTTTCCCAGTCCTTGTCGAGCAGGATCGGCGCACTCACGCCGTGTCCGCGCAGTTGTTTAAGCGAGCGTTGCGGCAGGCGCTCGCTGTCGAAACGCGGCACCTGCACCACGATCACCTGGAGCCGGCCAGGGCTGCGCGCCTGCCAGTGGGCAAGCTCGGCCAGGCGTTCGGCGCACCACACCGAACTGGCGTTGACGAACGCCAGCACCAGCGCACGGCCGCGATGCTCCTGCAAGGTGGAGGGCCTGGCATTGAGCCAGGTGGGAAATTCCGGCAGTTCCTGGGTGAGCTGGGCGTTCATGCGGTGATTATGCCCAAGCGCGATTAGCCGCGGGTGAGTCTGGCCACGGTGAGGCGCGCGGCAGTGTCGACCAGCTGCCATACCTGCTCGAAGTCATGCATGCTGCCGGTATACGGGTCGGGGATTTCATCGCGCGCGTCGATGCCGGCCCAGGGCAGCCACAAGGCGAGCTTGTCGCGCTGCGCCGCCGGGGCGAGCCGCTGCAGATCGCGCAGATTGCTGGCGTCTGCGCACAACAGCCAATCGAAATGCTCGAAATCCGAGTGCTTCACCTGGCGCGCGCGGAGGCCGGAAATATCCACGCCGTGACCGCGCGCGCAGCGGATGGCGCGCGGGTCCGGCGCCTCGCCGGCATGCCAGTCGCCGGTACCGGCCGAATCGACCTGGATGCGCCGCGACAAACGGGCTTCATCCAGCCGCGCACGCAACGCACCCTCGCCCATCGGTGAGCGGCAGATATTGCCCAGGCAGACGACCAGCACCTTCATGGCGATGCCACCCGCACCTGTGCGCGGACGAGATCGTCCGGGGTATCGATGCCCGGCGGAAACGGCTCGGGCGTCACCGCCACGGCGATGCGATAACCGGCTTCCATCACGCGCAGTTGTTCCAGCGATTCGATGCGCTCCAGCATGCCAGGCGGCATGGCCGCGAAGCGTTGCAGGAAGCCTGCGCGATAGGCGTAGATGCCGATGTGGCGCAGCCACTGACCTTCTGCAGGCACGCTATCGCGCTGGCTGGCGAAGCTGTCGCGGTGCCAGGGAATCGGCGCGCGGCTGAAATACAGCGCATCGCCGCCGGCTGTGCGCACCAGCTTCACCACGTTGGGATCGAACAGGTCGTGCGCGCTGTCCACCGGCGCGGCCAGCGTGGCCATCTGGGCACCGGAGTGCTGCAGCAGATCGGCAACGGCACGGATGCCTGCAGCCGGCGCAAACGGTTCGTCGCCCTGCAGATTGACCACGCAGGTCTGGTCGTCCCATCCGGCAATGCGTGCGCATTCGGCAAGGCGGTCGGTACCGGACAGATGCGCGGCGCCGGTCATTGCCACGTGCACTCCTGGCAGATGTTCGATCGCCGCTGCGATGCGCGCGTCGTCGGTGGCCACCCATACCTCGCGCGCACCCGCCAGCAACGCACGCTCGGCCACATGCTGGATCATCGGGCGATCGCCGATCCGTTGCAGTGGTTTACCCGGCAGCCGCGTAGAGGCGTAACGGGCGGGAATGGCGACGACGAAATCGGCAGGCGTGGTGGGTGTCATACGTGCGCGCTCTGGATGCAGTGGGGAAACGAGAGAACCGAATCGCTTGATGCCGATGTGTGATTGAGCGAAGTGGCTGTATTCAGTGGGAGCTGCGCTGCACGACATCAGCACTCAAAAACGCGCTGCATGCCCTGCTCGCAGCCATGCGCACCGATATTTCAGGGCAGACCTCTGCCCGAGTGTTGCGAAACTTCATGCAGCCTGGATGCCACATCACAGCAGCAAGCGCGTCCTCGACGCCTGGCTCGCGATGGTTGGCCAGCAACGTCCAGCTGCATGCTCAC
Organism: Xanthomonas sp. NCPPB 1062; assembly: GCF_041481705.2. Lineage (NCBI taxonomy): Bacteria > Pseudomonadati > Pseudomonadota > Gammaproteobacteria > Lysobacterales > Lysobacteraceae > Xanthomonas > Xanthomonas sp. NCPPB 1062. The sequence goes on from NZ_CM192987.1 coordinate 2,515,077, forward strand.
CATGGCCCGTGATGCACTCACACGCCCTGCCGGCTGGCCAATTTGTTCAGGCGGTCCAGCAGACTCACCCAGAACGCGGCCGGCAGCTCCGCCTTCAGTGGCACGCTGTACAACCACTCGTCGGCGAACGGACGGCATTTCACCGCATCCTTTTCGGTCATCAGCACCGGCAGGCGGCTTCCGAAGCTGAAATCCGCGGCGCGGTAGACGTGATGATCCGGAAACGCGTGCGGCACCACGCCAATGCCGCGCGCGCGCAGCATGGCGAAGAAACGTTCCGGATGCGCGATGCCCGCTACCGCATGCACGCGCTGCCCGGCAAGCATGCTCAAGGGCTGCGCACGCTTGCCATCCATCGGCTGCACGCTGTCGATGCTCAAACGCATCTGCCACTCGCCGAAACCGGCATCATCGGGCACCTGCGGTGCGGCAGTCGCACTGGCCTGGCCGAGATTGACCACGCGGAAATCGCAATCGCGCGCGCGCGCGGCCGGTTCGCGCAGCGGCCCAGCGGGCAACAGGCGTCCGTTGCCGTAGCGCCGCTGGCCATCGACCACTTCGATCTCGACATCGCGCGCCAGACGGTAATGCTGCAGCCCGTCGTCGCAGATCACGATGTCGCAGCCCGCTTCGACCAGCGCCCGTGCAGCGGCGAGCCGGTCGCTGTCGACACGCACGCGTGCACCGGTTTTCCAGGCGATCAACACCGGCTCATCGCCGCCGAGCGCCACCGGCGTGTCCGCTTCGACCCACCGCGCGGTACCTGCGTCATCGCGGCCGTAGCCACGGCTGGCGACGCCAGGCGTCCAGCCGGCTTCCTGCAGCTTTGCGACCAAGGCGATCGTCAGCGGCGTCTTGCCGGTGCCGCCGGCGGTGACATTGCCAACCACGATCACCGGCACCGGTACCCGGTGGCGCCGGCGCCAACCGCGGCGATACAGCGCCCGCCGCAATGCGATGGCAGCGCCGTAGACCGGCGCCAGGATGCGCGCCGGCAAGGGGATCGGCGTGTTGTCGTACCAGTAACCCGGGGTGCGGGTGCCGCGCTTGCTCATGCCTGGCGTTCGCGGAATTGCATGCCGTGCAGATGCGAATACAAGCCGCCCTGCGCCAGCAATTGGTGATGCGTACCGCGCTCGACGATCCGCCCCTGGTCCATCACCAGCACCTGATCGGCATGCTCGATGGTGGACAGGCGATGCGCGATGACCAGCGTGGTGCGGTCCGGCATCAGCTTGTGCAGGGCGTCCTGTACCAAGCGCTCGGATTCGTTGTCCAGCGCTGCGGTGGCCTCGTCCAGGATCAGGACCGGCGCGTCCTTGAGCATGGCGCGTGCGATCGCCAGACGCTGGCGCTGGCCACCGGACAGGCGCCCGCCCTTGGTGCCGACATGCGACTGCAGCCCCTCGGGCAGTTGCGCGACAAATTCCATTGCGTTTGCGCCCAGAATCGCCCGCTCCAACTGGCCGGCATCGGCGTTGCGCATTTCACCGAACGCCACGTTGTCGGCGATGCTGCCGTCGAACAACATCACCTGCTGGCCCACCAGCGCAATCTGCCTGCGCAGATCCGCCAGGGCATACGCTTGCACCGGATGACCGTCGAGCAGAATCTGCCCGGCCTCGGCTTCGTAAAAACGCGGGATCAACTTGATCAGACTGGACTTGCCGCTTCCGGAACGCCCGACGATGGCAGTGACGGTGCCCGGTTGCGCAACGAAACTGACATCGGCCAGCGCCGGATTTACCTGGCCGGGGTAGCGCGCCGTGACATCGCGAAATTCGATCAAGCCCTTGGCACGCGTCAGCGGCACGGTACCTTGATCCGGCTCGTCCGGGCTGTCCAGCACCGAAAACAGGCGCTCGGCCGATGCCAGGCCGCGCTGCACCATGTTCTGCACATTGGTGAGCTGCTTGAGGCCCGGGATGATCGTCAGCATCGAGGTCATCAGCACGACGAAATCGCCGGCCGTCAGGCGCCCGGCCAAGGCCTGCGCACCGGCCACGAACAGCAGGGCCGACAGGCCGATCGCGCCGATCATCTGCACGGTGGCAGTGGAAATGCCGCGGGTGGATTCGACCTTCATCGCCAGGCGCAGGTTGCGATTGGCCAGCGCGCCATAGCGCTCCATTTCGGTCTGCTGGGCCCCGTAGATCTTGACCTCCTGATGGCTGGACAAGGTCTGGTCGGCAGCCTGCAGCAGCTGCGCACCGCTTTCCTGGATGCTGTGGCTGATACGGCGGTAGCGCCGCGCTACCTTGTCCATCACCCAGGCCAGCACCGGGGCGAGCACCAGGATGGTCAACGTCACCTGCCAGCTATGCCACAGCATCAGTGCCAGCGCACCGATCACCTGCAGCGATTGCTGGATCATGACCTTGACCGCATCCACTGCGGCCTGCGCAACCTGGTCCGAATCCGAGCCCAGGCGTATCAGCATCGAGGGCACCGGCTCCGAATCGAAGCGTGACCCCGGCAGGCGCAGATACTTGGCCATCACCTTGATACGCAGGTCGCGCGCGATGCTGCGTGCGGACTTGCCCATGGCCATGTCGGTGATGTAGCCGGCGACGCCGCGCACCACGAACAGCAGGATGATCTGCACCGGCAGCCAACGACTGACCTCGGCGTTCTTGTAGATGAAGGTCTCGTCGGTGATCGGCTTCATCAACGCCAGAAACCCGGTGGTGCCGGCCGCTTCGATCAACGCGGCGATCAACGCGGCCACCAGCAACAAGCGATATGGCTTGGCAAACGCCAGCAGGCGACGGTACGTGCGCCAGGAAGACACTGGCGCCGGGCGGTCGGTGGAGATGGTCACTGGCGGGTTCCGTTGGTGCTTGTCTTGCCGGTCGTACCGGTGGCGCTGGCCGGGGGCGCGGTGGCGATGGCAATGCGCCGGAAGCCGAGCTGGCCCAGCGCATCCTGCGCGGTCACCACGGCCTGATACGGGGTCCGCGCATCGGCGCGCATCAGCACGGTCTGTTCGCGGTCATCGCTGGCGATCTGGGCGATGGTCTGCTTGAGCGAATCCACATCCGAGCGCAGTACTTCCTGATCGTTGATGAAATAACGCCCATCGGCGTTGACCAGCACGCTCAACGAACGCGGCGGCGCACTGGTGTGCTGGTCGCTGGCGGTCGGCAACTGCAGCTGCAGCGTGGAGCGTGCGTCGAAGGTCGTGGTCACCACGAAAAAGATGATGAGGACGAGGATGACGTCAATCAATGGCACCAGGTCGATATGCGGCTCGTCCTGGCTTCGGTCGCTGCCGATGCGCATCCGTCAACCCTTCGCCGTGACAGGCCTGGCGCCCGCTGCGGCCGGCGCGACGGCTGCCGGCACGACTCGGCCATCGATGGTGTCCAGCAACAAGGTGGCTTCCTGCTCCATCTCGATGATGTAACCGGCGATGCGCCCCTTGAAGAAGCGATGCGCCATCAATGCCGGAACAGCGATGATCATGCCGGTGGCAGTGCACACCAGCGCTTTGCCGATGCCGCCGGCGAGCTGATTCACATCGCCGACGCCGTGATCGAGGATGCCCAGGAACATCTGGATCATGCCGACCACGGTACCAAGCAGACCCAACAACGGCCCGGCCGAAGCGATCGTGCCCAACGCATTCAGGTAGCGCTCCATGCGATGCACCACATGCCGGCCGGTGTCTTCGATACGTTCGCGAATCATGTCGCGCGGGCGGCCGCGCACATCCAGTGCAGCGGCCAGCAAGGCGCCCAACGGCGAATTGCGGCGCAGCGATTCGATGTGGGTGGAATCCAGATTGCCGCGCGCGGCCCACTGACGGACCTCTTCGCCCAGGCCCGGCGGCGTCACCTCATTGCGGCGCAGGCTCCACAGACGCTCCAGCACGATCGCCAGGGCGATCACGCCCAGCAACAGCAACGGCACCATCGGCCAACCGCCTGCCTTGACCAGCTCCAACACGATTCGATTCCTCCGGCAACACGGCCGCCTGTTCGCTGACCGATAGGATAGCAGCCGACCGCCGCCGTTCCGCAGCATCCCATAGCCGCGGCTGCCAGCGCCGCCGCTCGCGCAGTTGCAGGACCGCGGCACCGAGCCAAACCCGTATCGCTCCCGCCTGGGCAGTGTCCAGCACTTCTGCTCCGCCCGACTTCCAGCGTTGCACGACCTCGGCGCGCGGATGCCCGAATCTGTTGCCATGACCGGACGACACCAGCGCCAGGCGTGCGCCGGTCGCGGCGATGAAGCCGGCCTGCGAGCCGTCGGCGCTGCCGTGGTGCGGCACGATCACCAGGTCCGCACGCAGATCCGCGGCGCGCCCGCGCAGCAGGCGGCGCTCGACGATTTCGCCAATATCGCCCGGCAACAGTGCGCTCGCAGACGCGGTCTCGACCCGCAGCACGCAGCTGGATTGATTGCGTAGATAAGGAAACCCAACACCGGGATGCAGGAAGCGGAAGCGCACACCGTCCCACTCCCACTGCTGCCCGGCGCGGCAACGTGCGGTGACGTCCAACGGCGCACCCGGTGGCGCAGCCGTGCGTGCCACCGGCAGCCCCGTGCGCACCGCGGCATAGCCACCGGCATGATCGGCGTCGGCGTGGCTGAGCACGATGGCATCCAGCCGGCGTACGCCAAGCGCGCGCAACGCCGGCAGCACGACGCGCTCGCCGGCATCGAACCCGTCGCGCACCGCCGGACCGGTATCGAACAACAGCGCATGGCGTTGCGTGCGCACCAGCACCGCCAAGCCCTGGCCCACATCCAGCACCTGCACTTCCGCCTCGCCTGCGGCGGGTAGCTCGCGATCCGGCCAGAGCAGCGGCAACCACAGCAGCGCCGCCAACGATTTACCCGGCGTCGCGCGCGGCAGCAACAGCCAGAACGCACCGAGCAAGGCGGCGATCAGGGCAACCCCATCGGACTCGGGCACCCACCACAACGCCACCGCGGTGTGCCCAAGCCAGACGAACCCCGGCCAGGTCAGCTCAAAGCACCAGCCCGCAAGCTGCCATGCCCATACGCCGGTCCCTGGATAGATCGCTTCGAGCGCGGTCCCCAACAGGCACAGCGGCACCACCACGAAAGTCCACCAGGGAATGGCGACCAAATTGGCGAATGGCCCGACCAGCGACGCCTGCCCGAACAGGCTGACCGTCAACGGCAGCAGGCCAACGGTGGCCACGGTCTGCGCAGACAGGAAGCCGCGCACGATGGCGCGATCGTCAGACGGCAGGCACCAGACCAGCCATGCCACGCCGGCGAAGCTGAGCCAGAAGCCAGCCACCAGCACGCTGAGCGGATCCCACAGCAACACCGCCAACAAGGCGAGCGAGAGGACGTGCGCGGTCGAGGCGCGTCGCCGCAGTACCCTGGCGAGGGCCACCACCGCAATCATCAACACGGTGCGTACCGTCGGCAGCGCCAGGCCAGCCAATAGCGCGTAGGCGGCGGCGCCGAGTAGCGCGGCAATCGATGCCGCATGCAGACGCGGCATGAAGGTGCCCAGTCGCGGCTGCCAGCGCCATATGCCAGCGACCAGCAGCGCGAAGAATGCCCCGACCAGCCCGACATGAAATCCAGAGATGGCGATCAGATGGCTGAGCCCGGTCGCGCGCAACGTTGCCCATGCCATATCGTCCAGCCCGCGGGTATCTCCGAGCGCGAGCGCCCGCAGGTACGGCGCAGAAGGGCCGCCGACACGCTCGGCGATGCGTTGCGACATCCGTTCGCGCCACGCATCCACGCCTTGCGGCGGCGCGATCTGGCGTGCGGTTGCAGGCATGCGCACATAGCCCGTCGCAGCGATGCGCTGCGCCAGTGCCTGGCGCTCGGCATCGAAGCCTCCGGGATTGCGCAAGCCGCGTGGCGCACGCAGCTTGAGCCGCAGCTGCCAACGCGCACCTGCATGCAGCGCTGCGCGCGGGCCGATGCGCTCGGCGCCAAAGTCGTCGTACCAGGCCAGTTGCAGGAGCTTCCCGCGCAGTGCCTCCGGCTGCGCCGGCGCTTGGTCCACGCGCAGCTGAAAGCGGGTACGGCGTTGCTCGGCGGTCGGCAGGCCGACAATCTGTCCGCGCACGGTGACATCGCGTGTTTCATCCTGCGGAAGCAGTTGCGACTGCAGGGCATCGGTCACCTGCCACCCCATCGTCCCGAATCCAAAGAGTGCCGCCGCCCCTGCCAGCAATAGCGCACTCCGGGGCGGGCGCAGCCACACCGTCGCGCCGCTGCCCAGCAATGCAACACACACGCAGCCGACGTAAACCATGCGCGCAAGCAGTGTGGGCGACCAGGCGCAGGCCACCACGCCCAGCAATAACGCGGCCGCAATGGCCACCGCCGATCTCATCTGCGGCGGCGCTGCCTGCGCTGACACCTCCATGCTGTCGGTCGCCATCCCGCACCCTATCGATCAACGTCTTCACCTTAGATCGCGGCACCTTCCACGCACAGCGGAGATCTGCCCAAGGCTGGGTAGGAAGAACACTGCGCGGCGCTCGCCGATCGCGAATACGGAAGAGGTACTGCAGCCCGCAACCGCTAGATGCAGTGCGTAGGACAGTGCACACCTGACGATGCATGCCGCAGCAAATGGAGCGATCAACGGCGCAGCACGCGCTCTGGCCCAGCATTCGCCCCGATTTCATGGTGTCGCCGCTAAGGTGAAATCCGTTTTCCAGGAGTCTCCCCCATGCGTAAAGGCATTGCATTGATCGTCGGTGTGACCGGCATCTCCGGTTACAACCTTGCCAACGTGCTGCTCGCCGACGGCTGGACCGTGTACGGCCTTGCACGCCGGCCACTGCCCCACGACGGTGTCATTCCGGTCGCGGCAGATCTACTGGACGCCGACAGCACCAACAGCGCGTTACGTGGCCTACCGATTACCCACGTGTTCTTCTGCACCTGGACCCGCCGCGATACCGAACGCGAGAACGTCCAGGCCAACGGCGCGATGATGCGGCACCTGTGCGATGCACTCAGCGATGCGCCGCTGCAGCACATGGCGCTGGTCACCGGCACCAAGCACTACCTGGGCGCCTTCGAGAATTACGGCAGCGGCAAGGCCGAGACGCCGTTTCGCGAAAGCGAGCCGCGCCAGCCGGGCGAAAACTTCTACTACACGCTGGAAGACCTGCTGTTTGCGCATGCGCAGCAGCACGGTTTCGGCTGGAGCGTACATCGCTCGCACACCATGATCGGCATGGCCAACGGCAGCAACGCCATGAACATGGGCGTGACGCTGGCGGTGTATGCATCGCTGTGCAAGCACACCGGGCAACCGTTCGTGTTCCCAGGGTCGCAAGCGCAGTGGAACAGCCTCACCGACCTCACCGATGCCGGGCTGCTCGGCCGCCAACTGGCCTGGGCCGGGCTTAGCCCCGCAGCGCGCAATCAGGCCTTCAACACCGTCAATGGCGATGTGTTCCGCTGGCGCTGGATGTGGGGCGAGATTGCGAAGTTCTTCGATCTCGATGCTGCGCCCTGCCCCGCTGTGCCTGAACCGCTGGAACCACGCATGAGCCAGACCGCACCTGCCCTGTGGGCTGAGGTGGCCGCGCAACACCAGCTGGTAGAGTCCGACGTCAATCGGCTTGCATCGTGGTGGCATACAGATGCCGACCTAGGCCGCGAGATCGAGTGCGTCAATGACATGACCAAGAGCCGCGAACTGGGTTTCCTCGACTTCTACGACAGCCGCGCCTCGTTCTTCGAACTGTTTACCCGCCTGCGGGCACTGCGCATCATTCCTTGACCGATGCCATGGCATCGCCGCAGGCTGCATTGGCCTGCGGCGACCAGGCGGCTAATGCCCTGGCGGTTGGGGTGCATGCGATCGTGCGCTGCCACTGCACTTCAAAATTCGCCACCATTTCGGCTAACGGGCACAGCACCGGTGACCGCTGAAGATTCCACGCTCATACACGACGCGATCGGTCTGCCAACCGACCGCTTCGCCATGCGCTTACACCGCAGACGGCGCCAATTCGCGCAGCTTGCCCTGGTGTAGCTCCAGCACGCGGTCCAGGCGCCGTGCCAAGCCGCGGTCGTGCGTCACCAACACCAGGCTGGTGCGCTGGGCGCGGTTGAGCTCAAGCATCAGCTCGAACACGGTGCCCGCGGTCTTGTCGTCCAGATTGCCGGTGGGCTCGTCGCCCAATACGCAACCCGGCTTGTTGACCAATGCACGCGCCACCGCACAGCGCTGACGTTCGCCCCCGGAGAGTTCGCTGGGCTTATGTTCGACGCGATGCCCAAGCCCAACCGATTCCAGCAGTTGCAGTGCCTGACCCTTGGCGACGGCCACATCCTTGCCGGACAACAGCACCGGCATCATCACGTTCTCCAACGCGGTGAATTCGGGCAACAAGTGATGGAACTGGTAGACGAAGCCAAGCGCCTGGTTACGCAGCTTGCCGCGCTGCGCGTCGGACAGCGCCGACATGCGCTCGCCGGCCACATACACCTCGCCGGAGGTCGGAATATCCAGCCCGCCGAGCAGATGCAGCAAGGTGCTCTTGCCGGCGCCGGAGGCACCGACGATCGCTACGGTTTCGCCGGTGGCCACCGAGAGATCCAGGCCATCGAATACCGGCGTGCGCATCTTGCCTTCGGCGTAGGTCTTGGCCAGCGCTTCGGCGCGGATCACCGCAGTTGCCTGTTCTGGTGTTTGCACGGCCGCTTCCCGGATCTCATTCATAACGCAGCGCCTCCGCCGGCTGGGTGCGCGAAGCGCGCCACGCCGGGTACAAGGTCGCCAGGAAACTCATCACCAATGCCACCACGGTGATCACTACCACGTCCTGGGTTTGCATATCGGTCGGCAGGCCGGTGATGTAGTACACGTCTTCGGGTAGCAACTTGACGCTGAAAATCGTTTCGATCACGCCGAGGATGCGTTCGAGGTTGAACGTCAGCACGATGCCGCCGATCACGCCCATGAAGGTACCCATGAAGCCGATCAACGAGCCCTGCACCATGAATACCTGCATCACCCCGCCCGGCGACAGCCCGAGCGTGCGCAAGATGGCGATATCGGCCTGTTTGTCGGTCACCAGCATCACTTGCGAGGACACCAGGTTGAACGCCCCCATCGCCACGATCAGCGACAGCAGGATGCCCATCACCGTCTTTTCCATCTTCAAGGAGTGGTACAGGTTGGCGTTTTCCTGGGTCCAGTCGCTGACCCGATACGGGCCGTGCAACTTCACCGCCAGATCGCGCGCCACCGGCCAGGCCTGATCCATGTCATGCAGGCGCAGGCGCACGCCGGTGACGCCATCCATGCGCAGCACGCGCGCAAGGTCCTGCATGTTCACCACGGCCAGGCCGCGGTCGATCTCGTTGTATCCGGCCTCGAAAATACCGCTCACGGTAAAGCGCTTGAGCCGCGGCATCGCGCCCAGCGGCGTTGCCTGGGTGTCGCTGAGCAACACGACGATGCTGTCGCCGACATCCACGCCAAGCCACAACGCCAGCTCCTTGCCGATGACGATGTTGTACGAGCCAGGGGTCAGGCTGTCGACCGAGCCCTGCTGCATCTTCTTGGCCAGCACCGACACCTTGCCTTCTTCGGCAGGAATCACGCCGCGCACGATGGCCGGCTGCTTACGCGGGCCCTGCAATAAGGATTCGGTTTCGATGTAGGGCGCGGCACCGGCCACGCGCGGATCGGACATGGCGACCTCGACCGCATGCTGCCAGTCGCGCATCGGCGCGCCTTCTGCACTGACGGTCGCGTGGGCAGCCATCTGCAGCAGGCGGTCGCGGATTTCCTTCTGGAAACCGCTCATCACTGCAAGCGTGGTGATCAGCACGGTCACGCCCAGGGCGATGCCCAGGATCGACGCCATCGAAATAAACGATATGAAGCCATTGCGCCGCTTGGCACGCAGATAGCGCAAGCCGATGGCAACCGGGATAGGTTTGAACATGCGGTTCAACCGGGAAAGGGACGCTATGGTGCCACTAGCGGCCGCCCCGACGAAATGGCGTGGGCCTGAGCGGCCAGACGCAGTTCACGTCGTTGCGGCGCCGGCAAGGTGTCCGGCCAGAAATGCAGGCGCTCGCGCCGGCCATCCGCTCGCCTCCACGACACCACCGCAAGCGGTCCGCGCCAACGGACCTGCAGCCCTTCTACCTGCATACCGTCAATGCTGGCGGGCGTTTGCGTCCATGGCACCAGCAACTGCCTCACTGGCGAACGCAACAGCTGGCGCACTGCTCGCCCGCCTGCAAGCACCGCGTACGCCGACAACAACACGGCCAGCCACGGTGGTACGCCACTGCGCCACACCGCCCACACGGCCAGCGCTACCAACACGCTCAATGCGCAAATCAACCAGCGCGAGGGGCGCCACTCAAGCCGGCAAGGCGCGAATATCGGCGATGAGTGCGGCGTTGGCGGCATCGGGGCAAGCCTCGTATCCCATGAACCAGCGCCACAACTTATCGTCTTCGCAATCCAGTAGCTGTAGGAAAACCGCGCGCTCGGCGTCAGGAGCCTGCGCCCAGCGTTGATCAAGGTAGCGCCCGAATAATTGGTCGAGTTCGCGCATGCCGCGTCGGCAACGCCAGCGCAGTTTTTTCAGCAGGGTTTGTTCGTCCATTCTCACTCTCCACCGCACCGCATGGCGGGCCAAAAACGACAGCGGCACCTGACCCAAGGGCCGGTGCCGCTGCGAACCACATCCCCGTGGTGGGGAATCAATGCCGTGCAATCAGGCGCGACGCGCCATCATCAGCTTCTTGATTTCGGCGATCGCCAGCGCCGGGTTCAAGCCCTTCGGGCAGGTCCGTGCGCAGTTCATGATGGTGTGGCAGCGATACAGCTTGAACGGGTCTTCCAGATCGTCCAGACGCGCACCGGTGTCTTCGTCGCGCGAATCGATGATCCAACGGTAGGCCTGCAGCAGGATCGCCGGGCCCAGATACCGCTCGCCATTCCACCAGTAGCTTGGGCAACTGGTCGAGCAGCATGCGCACAGAATGCATTCGTACAATCCGTCGAGCTTGCGACGGTCCTCCGGCGACTGCAGGCGCTCGCGGTCCGGCGGCGGCGGGGTCTGGGTACGGATCCACGGCTTGATCGACGCGTACTGCGCGTAGAAATGCGTCAGATCCGGCACCAGGTCCTTGATCACGCTCATGTGCGGCAGCGGATAGATCGGTACCTCGGACTTGCCGCATGCGGCAATCGCCTTGGTGCAGGCCAGCGTGTTGGTGCCATCGATGTTCATCGCGCACGAGCCACAAATGCCCTCGCGGCAGGAGCGACGGAACGCCAGCGTCGGGTCGATCTCGTTCTTGATCTTGATCAGCGCGTCCAACACCATCGGACCGCATTTATCCAGATCGATCTCGTAACTGTCGGTACGCGGGTTGGCGTCGACGTCCGGATCCCAGCGGTAGACCTTGAAGGTGCGCGTGTTCTTGGCGCCCTTTGCAGGGTAATGCTTGCCCTTGCCGATCTTTGAATTCTTGGGGAGGGTGAACTCTGCCATAGCTGCTCTCGTTGGCTCAGGCGATGCGCGGTGCGGACGACAACCGCACCGTGCGCATGAAGGTAAAGATGACGGATGCCACTGCCGAAGCAGTCGCGCAGCGGCCGGCCATGTGCCGGCGCTGCTCCAGCGTCATGCCACGACCACACTGCTGCACCGACTCGCTGCCACGCGCCGAGGCGATGGCAAGCGATGACAAGGCAACGGTGGGTCGCTGCATGCGCATCGATCAGTAAACGCGCGGCTTCGGCGGGACCACGTCCACGTCCTTGCTCAGCGTGTACATGTGCACAGGGCGGTAATCGAATTCGCACTTGCCCTTGTCGTCGACGGTCACCAGCGTGTGCTTTTGCCAGTTGACGTCGTCGCGGTCCGGGAAGTCTTCGTGCGAATGCGCGCCGCGGCTTTCCTTGCGCTGTTCGGCCGAATTGATCGTCGCCACCGCGTTGAGCAGCAGGTTGTTCAATTCATAGGTCTCGATCAGGTCCGAATTCCACACCAGCGAACGGTCAGACACCTTGACGTCTTCGAAGGTGGCGAAGATCTCGGCCATCTTGTCCACGCCCTCTTTCAGCGTCTTGCTGGTGCGGAACACGGCGGCGTCCGACTGCATGGTGCGCTGCATGTTGTCGCGGATCACGGCCGTCGGCGTGGAGCCGTTGGCGTGACGCAGCTTGTCCAGCAGGCCCAAGGCCTTGTCGCAGGCATCGGACGGCAGCGTCTTGTGCGGCTGATTGGGCTTGACCGTCTCGGCACAGCGATTGGCAACCGCGCGGCCGAACACCACCAGGTCCAGCAGCGAGTTCGAACCCAGACGGTTTGCACCATGGACCGAGACGCATGCCGCCTCGCCGATGGCATACAGGCCCGGCACCACGGCATCCGCATCGTCGCCTTGCTTGCGCACGACCTCGCCGTAGAAGTTGGTCGGAATGCCGCCCATGTTGTAGTGCACGGTCGGCAGCACCGGGATCGGCTGCTTGGTCACGTCCACGCCGGCGAAGATGTGCGCGCTTTCGGCGATGCCGGGCAGCTTTTCGTTGATCACTTCCGGACCAAGGTGGGTCAGGTCGAGCAGGATGTGATCCTTGTGCTCGCCCACGCCACGGCCTTCGCGAATTTCCACCGTCATCGAACGCGACACCACGTCGCGCGACGCCAGATCCTTGTAATGCGGTGCGTAGCGCTCCATGAAGCGCTCGCCATTGCTGTTGCGCAGAATGCCGCCTTCACCGCGCACGCCCTCGGTGATCAGGCAGCCCGCACCGTAGATGCCGGTGGGGTGGAACTGCACGAATTCCATGTCCTGCACGGGCAGGCCGGCACGCATCACCAGGCCGCCGCCGTCACCGGTACAGGTGTGTGCGGAGGTGGCGCTGAAGTAGGCACGGCCGTAACCGCCGGTCGCCAGCACCACGCCGTGGGCGCGGAACAGATGTAGCGAGCCTTCTGCCATGTCCAGTGCGAGCACGCCACGGCAGACGCCTTCTTCGTCGAAGATCAGATCGAGCGCGAAGTACTCGATCATGAAGCGTGCGTTGTGCGCCAGCGACTGCTGATACAGCGTATGCAGCATGGCGTGGCCGGTCCGGTCGGCTGCGGCGCAGGTACGCTGCGCTGACGGGCCTTCGCCATACTTGGTGGTCATGCCGCCGAACGGGCGCTGGTAGATCTTGCCCTCTTCGGTACGCGAGAACGGCACGCCGTAGTGTTCGAGCTCGATGATGGCCGGAATCGCTTCACGACACATGTACTCGATCGCGTCCTGGTCACCCAGCCAATCGGAGCCCTTGATGGTGTCGTAAAAGTGATAACGCCAGTCGTCTTCGCCCATGTTGCCCAGCGCCGCGGAAATACCGCCCTGCGCTGCCACGGTGTGCGAACGGGTCGGGAAGACCTTGGTCAGGCAGACCGTCTGCAGGCCCTTCTGGGCCAGGCCGAACGTGGCGCGCAGGCCGGCGCCACCGGCGCCCACCACGACCATGTCGTACTTGTGTTCTGTGATCTTGTAAGCGGACATCGAATTATGGGTTCCTGTTTGGTCGCTGACGACTCAGCTCATGCCCAGCGCGATACGCGCCACGGCAAACACGCTGACGATGGCGCCCAGCACGGCAACAAAACGCACGAGGGTCTGCGCAATCAGTGCGAGCAGCGAGTCGTGCACGTAGTCTTCCAGTACCACCTGCATGCCAAGCTGGGCATGCCAGAACGAGGCAATGAGGAAAGCGACAAGCAAAATCGCATTCCACGGCTTGGCCACTGCGGCGGTGGCGGCGGCGTGATCGGCACCGATCAAGCTCAGCACGAAGATCAGGAACCAGATCGACAGCGGCACCAGTGCGGCCGCGGTCAGGCGCTGGATCACGAAATGTTCGGTACCGGTCTTGGCGGCGCCCAGGCCGCGCACATTCTTCAGCGGGGTACGGTAGCGGCTCATACGGCACCTCCGGACAGCAGTACGTAAGCCCAGATGGCGATAGTCAGCACAAGGCTCAGAACCACCGACAACCAACCCATGCTGATGAACGAGCGCACGGCGTAGCCTTGCCCGAAGTCCTGCAGCATGTGGCGCAAGCCACCGAACAGGTGGAAGGCGAAAGACCAGGTCCAGCCGAACAGGAATACCTGCCCATACCAGGTGGCAGCCTGATCGCGGAAACAATTCCAATGGTCGGGGCCAAGCATCAAGGTGAGCAAGGCAGCGGCAATTCCCAGTGCGCCGACGGACAGTACGATGCCGGTGGCTCGATTGAGAATCGAGGTCACCATCTGTATCTGCCAACGGTATACCTGGAGATGCGGGGAGAGAGGACGTTCGCGGATCGCCATTCGCTGGGCTCGTTTTCTCGGCTGGGCGGCACTAGGCCGCTGTGGCTAAAAGCTGCTCAAAAATCGATGCAGCGTCCATTTTTTTCCCAGTCGCCGTAGCGCGTTGGCTCGGGGCCGTCGCGCCCACCAATCTCCTTCGGCAGTGGCTTTTTCTCGGGAATATGCTCCTGAGAAGAAGGCTGCGTCTCGGAATCCTGCGCTGGGGTGGGGGTTGGATGGCCTATCATAGTGCTCTCACAACTTGGCGATTTTAGTCCTCCCCTTCCGTGGCTGACAACCTGAATCTTATTCCGCAGGGTTTTGGCTCCCTGCACGACATGCAATACGTCCGATTGGCCGGTACGGATGCAGTGGCGTTTGCGCATGCCCAATTTGCCAATGATGTACAGGCGCTGGCGGTTGGGCAGTGGCAGTGGAACGCGTGGCTGACGGCGAAGGGGCGCGTGATTGCCATCTTCGCACTCCTGCGTGAGGACGACGCACACCTGCTGATGCTGTTGCCGGACGGCAACGCGGCCGAGATCGCCGCGCAACTCAGCCGTTTCGTGTTCCGCCGCAAGCTGAAAATCAGCGCTGCCGCGCTGCTCGCCTACGGCGGCTTCGTAGCGCCGGAACACGCGCATGCCGCGCAAGCCCATATCGGAACCCAGCGTATCGAGCTGGATCTGGGTAGCGCAGCGCTGCCGCGCACGCTATTGCTCTACAGCCCGGATGCATTGGCGATGCCTATCGAACTGCCGAGCGCACAGGCGCAGTGGCGGACGACCGATCTGCAACTGGGGCTCGCCCGCCTGGTCGAGAGCCAGCGCGAACAGTGGACGCCGCAGCAGTTGGCACTGGACCGCCTGCAGGCGTACAGCGTCAAGAAAGGCTGCTACCCGGGCCAGGAAATCGTGGCGCGGACGCACTTCCTGGGCAAGGCCAAGCGCGTCTTGCAGCTGCTTGAAACGGATGCGGCCGTGGATGCAGGCGATGCCGTCGCATTGGACGGTAGCGCGATCGGCACGGTGGTGAGCGTGGCCGGCAACCTCGCGCTGGCGGTATTGCCGTTGGAGCTGACGCTGGACCCCGGTACCGCGTTGCAGGCAGGCACGCATGGCGCCCGCCCACGCGCACTCACGACGGGGCTGGAGCGTTAGCGGCAAAAAAACGCAGCGAGCCGTGCCAGGCGGGCGTGGGCATCGCGCAGCACGCAGTGGCCCAACGACACCCGCCAATTCCGAGCGCCGGCCGTGCCCGTCTGGCGGCTGCGTCGCTGTTGACCAGTTTGCCTAAGCCGCCTCCAGCCGCTGGCCAGTAGCTGGATCGAAAAAGTGCAAGGCCTCGCTGCGCAATGCCAGGCGCAATGGCTGGCCCACCGCCGGCAAGCTCTGCGGCGGGACACGGATCACCAGCGGCTGACCGCCACGGTCGAGATTGAGGAAGATCTCGTTGCCGACCGGCTCGATCACATCGACCCGCGCATCGAAGCCCAGGACCGCATCGTCGGACGGCTGCAAGTGCTCCGGGCGCACACCGACGATCACGTCCTGGCCGAACCAAGCCGCATCGACCCGCGCCGCACCCAGCGGCACGCGCCAGCCATCGGCCATGACCAGGTGCAGGCCGTCCTGCGCGTCCAGACGCCCCTGCAGCACGTTCATCGCCGGGCTGCCGAGGAACCCGGCCACGAACAGATTGGCCGGACGGTCGTACAGCGCCATCGGACTGTCGATCTGCTGGATCACGCCATCCTTGAGCACCACGATACGCTGGCCAAGCGTCATCGCTTCGACCTGATCGTGGGTGACGTAGATCATGGTGGTGCCAAGCTTGCGGTGCAGCTGCGCGATCTCGGTGCGCACGCTGTGGCGCAACTTGGCGTCAAGGTTGGACAGCGGCTCGTCGAGCAGGAACACCGAGGATTCGCGCACCATCGCCCGGCCCAGCGCCACGCGCTGACGCTGACCGCCGGACATCGCCTTGGGCAGCTTGTCCAACATCGGCGTCAGGCCCAACAGCTCTGCGGCGTTGTTGACGCGTTCGGCGATGACCTGCTTCGGATGCCCGCGCAGCTTGAGCCCGAACGCCAGGTTTTCGGCCACGGTCATGTGCGGATACAGCGCGTAGCTCTGGAACACCATGGCGATGTCGCGATCCTTCGGCGCCACGTCGTTGACCACGCGCTCGCCGATCTTCAGCGTGCCGGCGCTGACGTCTTCAAGCCCGGCGATCATGCGCAACAGGGTCGATTTGCCGCAGCCGGACGGCCCGACCAGCACCATCAGCTCGCCGTCGGCCACTTCGAAACTTGCGCCCTGCACCGCCACCTGGCCATTGTCGTAGACCTTGCGGACACCTTCCAACTGCACTTTCGCCATCGTTCGGCCTCAACGTAAGTTGTGCGCCCTGCCCTCGGCCCTCCCGATGGCGGTGACGCCGCATGCGCTTGCGAGGAATTCCCTGCAAACGAATGCATTGGTTTATTCTGACATGTAATCGTTTTCACATGGCAACATCGATCTCTGGAGGACCATGCCGCCACGCAGGTATGACGCATTGCCTGCAGTGCAGCTCGCCGCACAACGCATGGCATGCCATCACGCAGGTGCAGCTATGCCGCCATGGCGCTAACCGCTGATCGCCAGTTGCTGCAACAATCCGGGACTGGGTGTCAGCGTCCATCCCCCGCTGCGCGCACGCAAGTGTCGCTCAGGAACAGACGTACCGACCGCCGGACGACCGGCGCCTTTCCGACAAGCTGCTGATAACGATGTCTCCAGAATCTGAAACGCGGTCCATGCACAACACCCTGATCCTGTTTGGCGCCACCGGCGATCTTGCCCAGCGCTATCTCTTTCCTTCCCTGCTGCGCCTGTTCATCGACGGCCTGCTGCCAGAGGACTTCCGCATCCGTGCGCTGGCGCTGTCGCCCCACGACACCGATGCATTTCGCGAAGTACTGCGGCCGCGCCTGACCGAAGCACTGCCGATCGCGACCGCCGAACAGATCGACACGCTGCTGCAGCGAATCGATTACCGCTCGGTGGATCTGCGCGATGCCGAGTCGGTGGCCAATGCGGTCCGCGAGCTGGCCAGCCGCCGCTGTGTGAGCTACCTGGCGATCCCGCCGGGCCTGTACATCAGCACCTGCCAGGGCCTGGCGCTGGGGGGCGCGCTGGCGGCACCGCATCGCTTGATGCTGGAAAAACCGATCGGCCACGACTCCGACAGCGCCCGCGACATCCTGCAGTCGATCGGCGCGCTGATCGACGAGGACCGCGTGTTCCGCCTGGACCACTACTTGGGCAAGGCGGCGGTGCAGAACCTGATCGCGCTGCGCTTCGGCAACACGCTGCTGGAGGCGGTCTGGAACCGCACCTACATCGAGTCGGTGCAGATCCTGGTCGCCGAAAGCGAAGGCGTCGACGGGCGCGACGCCTACTACGCCCGCTCCGGCGCACTGCGCGACATGGTGCAGAGCCATATCCTGCAGCTGTTGTGCCTGGTGGCAATGGAGCCGCCGGCCTCGCTGGAAGCCGACCGCATCCGCGATGAGAAGGTCAAGGTGCTGCGCGCCCTGCGTCCGATGACCGCCGAGCACGCCGCGCATGACTGCGTGCGCGGCCGCTACACCGCCGGCAGCATCAACGGACAGCCGGCGCAGGCCTACCACCCGCCGGAAGGCAGCGACGTGGAAACCTTTGTCGCCGTCACCGCGCATATCGACAATTGGCGTTGGGCCGGCGTGCCGTTCCACCTGTGCACCGGCAAGCGGCTGGCCGAGCGCTCCACCCGCATCGTGGTGACGCTCAAGCCGGTGACGCATTGGCTGTTCGAACGCCCCGACCGCCAGAATGCGGTGCCGAACCGCCTGACCTTCCAGTTGCAGCCGCAGGAAAACATCGAACTCGGCCTGATGAGCAGCCTGGCTGGCCCGGAATGGGGCGCGATCGAACTGCAGCCGCTGGAACTGGAACTGTCGGTGCCGACTGGCCTGCACCGTCGTATCGCCTACGAACGTCTGTTTGTGGACGCCTTCAACGGCAACCCCGCGCTGTTCGTGCGCGACGACGAGGTCAAGGCGGCGTGGTCGTGGATCGACAGCGTCAGCGACGCCTGGAAAGACGCCGCGCTGCCGCTGCAGCCCTACCCGGCCGGCAGCTGGGGGCCCGAATCTGCCGCCCACTTCCTGCCCCCGGCCACCGACGCACAGGGAAACAACGCATGACCGCTCCTTCCAAGCCGGTGCTGGTTGCCGATATCGGCGGAACCAATGCGCGCTTCGCGCTGGCCGATGTCGACGCTTCGGTGCCGTTGCTGGATGACACCTCGCGCGAATTTGCCGTGGTGGACTTCGGTTCGCTGGGCGAAGCCGCGCGCTATTACCTCGACCAGATCGGCGTGCAGGCCACCCAGGGCGTGTTCGCCGTGGCAGGCCGCGTGGATGGCGACGAGGCGCGCATCACCAACCATCCCTGGGTGATCTCGCGCTCGCGCACCGCCACCATGTTGGGTTTCAGTACCTTGCATCTGATCAACGACTTTGCCGCGCAGGCCATGGCCATCAGCCTGCTGCGCCCGCAGGACGTGGTGCAGGTGGGCGGCGCCAGCTGGCGGCCGGCGCCGATCGATCAAGCGCGCAACTATGGCGTGATCGGCCCGGGCACCGGCCTGGGCGTGGGTGGCCTGATCATTCGCAACGGGCGCTGCTTTCCGCTGGAAACCGAAGGCGGCCATGTCAGCTTCCCGCCCGGCACGCCGGAAGAAATCCGCATCCTGGAAATCCTGTCCGAGCAGTTCGGCCGGGTCTCCAACGAGCGGCTGATCTGCGGCCCTGGCCTGGTCAACATCCATCGCGCGCTCAGCGAGATCGCCGGCGTCGATCCCGGCCCGCTGCAACCCAAGGACATCACCGCGCGCGCGGCCGCGGGCGACCCGCGGTCCTCGCGCACCATCGACCTGTTCTGCGCCATTTTCGGTGCGATCGCCGGCGACATGGTGCTGATGCAGGGCGCCTGGGACGGCGTGTTCCTCACCGGCGGGCTGGTGCCCAAGGTGCTGGATTCGCTCCAGCATTCCGGCTTTCGCCAGCGCTTCGAGCACAAGGGCCGTTTCTCCGCGATCATGTCGAAGGTGCCATCGCTGGCGGTCATGCACCCGCATGCCGGCCTGCTGGGCGCCGCCGCATACGCGGTGGATGCACAACGTCAGCACCCCGGGGAGCAGCGATGAACCTGCAGGACAACCCGCGCATCGCCCTGGTGCGCTACGCCGACCCGGCCGAGTGGACCGAGGCGGTGGCCAGCGAAATGGCCGACCTGCTGGAGCAGGAAATCTCCCGGCGCGGCCAGGCACGCATGCTGTTGTCCGGCGGTACCACGCCTGCGCCAGTGTACGAGTCCCTCGCCCACCGGCCGCTGGACTGGTCGCGGGTGGAAGTGGGCCTGGTCGATGAGCGCTGGTTGTCGCCGCAGGATCAGGACAGCAATGCCTGGCTGGTGAATCACAGCTTCCTGACCCACGCACCGGCCGCGACCTTCATCCCGCTGGTTCGCCCAGGTAAGCAATTGCCCGAATGCGTGCACACCGCCAACCTGCAGGCCAAGCATGCCGAACCGGCCTGCCTGGCGGTGCTCGGCATGGGCGGCGACGGGCATACCGCGTCGTTGTTCCCGGGGGCCACCGACCTGCCCAAGGCGCTGGCCAGCCCGCAGCCGTATGCCTCGCTGGATGCCACCGGCTGCCCGGGCTCGAACCAATGGCCGTTACGCATCACCCTCACACCTGCAGGGCTTGCCAGCATTCCGACGCGCCTGCTGCTGTTGCGCGGCAAGCAGAAGCTGGACGTGCTGCAGGCTGCGCTGGCAGGCGACGATGTCAACGAATATCCCATCCGCGTGGCGCTGCAGCAGCCTGGTCCGCGGTTGCGGGTGCATTGGTGTGCTTGAATGCGAGTGGTTTGATGCGAATCCTTCGCAACAGCCGATGCGATGCGAGTTCCTCGCAAAAACCCGCACATCCATGTGCGGGGAATTAAAAGAGCATTTTCTTCCCCCCTGTTTCTCATAGCCGGTAGCCAATGAGCCTGCATCCGAATATCCAAGCCGTCACCGACCGTATCCGCAAGCGCAGCGCTCCCTCGCGCGCAGCGTATCTGGCCGGTCTCGATGCTGCCCTGCGTGAGGGTCCGTTCCGTAGCCGCTTGAGCTGCGGCAATCTTGCGCATGGCTTCGCTGCGTCCGAGCCGGGCGACAAATCGCGCCTGCGTGGTGCGGCCACGCCGAACCTGGGCATCATCACTGCCTATAACGACATGTTGTCGGCACATCAGCCGTTCGAACACTACCCGCAGCTGATCCGCGAGACTGCCCGCGCGCTCGGTGCCACCGCACAGGTGGCCGGTGGCGTGCCGGCGATGTGCGACGGCGTGACCCAGGGCCGCGCCGGCATGGAGCTGTCGCTGTTTTCGCGCGACAACATCGCCCAGGCGACAGCCATCGGCCTGAGCCACGACATGTTCGACAGCGTGGTGTACCTGGGCGTCTGCGACAAGATCGTGCCGGGCCTGCTGATCGGTGCGCTGGCGTTCGGCCATTTGCCGGCGATTTTCATGCCGGCCGGGCCGATGACGCCGGGCATTCCGAACAAGCAGAAGGCCGAAGTGCGCGAACGCTACGCCGCTGGCGAAGCCACGCGCGCCGAGCTGCTGGAAGCCGAGGCCTCGTCCTACCACTCGCCGGGCACCTGCACCTTCTACGGCACTGCCAACTCCAACCAGGTCTTGCTCGAAGCGATGGGCGTGCAGCTGCCCGGCGCCTCGTTCGTCAATCCGGAGCTGCCGTTGCGTGATGCGTTGACCCGCGAAGGCACCGCGCGCGCATTGGCAATCTCGGCGTTGGGCGAAGATTTCCGCCCATTCGGTCGCCTGATCGACGAGCGCGCCATCGTCAACGCCGTGGTCGCGCTGATGGCGACCGGTGGCTCGACCAACCACACCATCCACTGGATCGCAGTGGCGCGTGCGGCCGGTATCGTGCTGACCTGGGACGACATGGACCTGATCTCGCAGACGGTGCCGCTGCTGACGCGCATCTACCCGAACGGCGAAGCCGACGTGAATCGCTTCCAGGCCGCGGGCGGCACGGCATTCGTGTTCCGCGAGCTGATGGACGCCGGCTACATGCACGACGACCTACCCACCGTGGTGGAAGGCGGCATGCGCGCCTACATCAATGAGCCGCGCCTGCAGGACGGCAAGGTGACCTACGTGCCGGGCACTCCCACCACCGCCGACGACAGCGTGGCGCGTCCGGTCGGCGATGCCTTCGAATCGCAAGGCGGGCTGCGCCTGCTGCGCGGCAATCTCGGTCGCTCGTTGATCAAGCTGTCGGCAGTCAAGCCGCAGCATCGCAGCATCCAGGCGCCGGCCGTGGTGATCGATACGCCGCAGGTGCTCAACAAACTGCATGCCGCCGGCGTGTTGCCGCACGATTTCGTGGTGGTGTTGCGCTACCAGGGCCCGCGCGCAAACGGCATGCCGGAGCTGCATTCGATGGCGCCGCTGCTGGGCCTGCTGCAGAACCAGGGCCGGCGCGTGGCATTGGTGACCGACGGCCGCCTGTCCGGTGCCTCGGGCAAGTTCCCGGCCGCAATCCACCTGACGCCCGAAGCGGCACGCGGCGGCCCGATCGGGCGCGTACGCGAAGGCGACATCGTGCGCCTGGACGGCGAAGCCGGCACCCTGGAAGTGCTGGTCTCGGCCGAAGAATGGGCATCGCGCGAGGTTGCGCCCAATACGTCCGTTGCCGGCAATGACCTGGGCCGCAATCTGTTCGCCATTAACCGCCAGGTCGTCGGCCCCGCCGACCAGGGCGCGATTTCGATTTCCTGCGGCCCGACCCATCCGGACGGTGCGCTGTGGAGCTACGACGCCGAGTACGAACTCGGTGCCGATGCTGCCGCTGCGGCAGCACCGCACGAGTCCAAGGACGCCTGACCCCCTTCCCTCTCTGCGGCCGCTCCGGCGGTCGCCGTCACCCGGAGTTGCAATGACGATTGCCCAGACCCAGAACACCGCCGAACAGTTGCTGCGCGATGCCGGCATCCTGCCGGTGGTCACCGTGGACACGCTGGACCAGGCGCGCCGCGTCGCCGATGCGCTGCTCGAAGGCGGTCTGCCCGCGATCGAGCTGACCCTGCGCACGCCGGTTGCCATCGATGCGCTGGCGATGCTCAAGCGCGAGCTGCCCAACATCGTGATCGGCGCCGGCACGGTGCTCAGCGAGCTGCAACTGCGCCAGTCGGTGGATGCCGGTGCAGACTTTCTGGTGACCCCCGGCACGCCGGCGCCGCTGGCGCGCCTGCTGGCGGATGCACCGATCCCGGCGGTTCCAGGCGCGGCCACCCCGACCGAGCTGCTGACGTTGATGGGCCTGGGCTTTCGCGTCTGCAAGCTGTTCCCGGCCACCGCCGTGGGCGGTCTGCAGATGCTCAAGGGCCTGGCTGGCCCGTTGTCCGAGCTCAAGCTCTGCCCCACCGGCGGCATCAGCGAGTCCAACGCCGCCGAGTTCCTGGCGCAGCCGAACGTGCTGTGCATCGGCGGCTCGTGGATGGTGCCCAAGGACTGGCTGGCGCAGGGCCAGTGGGACAAGGTCAAGGAAAGTTCGGCCAAGGCGGCGGCGATCGTGCGGCAGGTGCGTGCAGGCTGACGCGCTGACGCCATCTCCAGCGGGTTGATCGTTGGATGACTTCGAATCTGTACGTCGATACAGATGTACGGATTCGCTAAGGACGGCATTGGAGATCGAGTGATCCTGCATGACGGCGATCACTGCAGTGTTCGCCCGTAGGCCGAAAAAAATCTTTCGAAGCATCCTTGAGCGCGTGGCTTTTCTGCTCAAGGTCATGGCGATGGCACACCGATCTGCTCGAAGCCACGGCAATGACATACCGAAGCGGCAGCGCGGCCGGGGATCGGCGGAGAGCGGCGCACGGAGGTGTCGCGACGGCGCGTCAGACAGGATGTCTGTCGCTCCGAAGAGCCGATCCCCGGCTGCGCTGTCGCCCCTTACCGGAGCCGCTGATTGGCGGTCAGGTGCTTTGGTTGTCGTACGAACCGAAGGAAGCAACCGTACCCTCACCCCAACCCCTCTCCCGGGGGGGGGAGAGGGGCTTAACGCCTTACCTCGTTCACGATTCCAACGCAGCGCTCGACCGCCTCGCCTTCGGCACACCACGCGCACGCTGTACCAGCGCAGCCGCACCGCTGCTCATGTCGTCGAGGATCGCGTAGATCGTCGGCAGGAACAGCAGGCTCACCACCGTCGAAAACGCCAGGCCGCCGGCGATGGCGCGCGCCATCGGGAAGTACGGTGGGCCGTCGCTGAACATCGTGGTGCTGGTCAGCGAGATCGGCACCATCGCCAGGATCGCGGTGCCCATGGTCATCATGATGGGCCGCAAACGCTCGCGTGAGCCTTCGACCAGCGCCTGCGTCCGCCCCATGCCGCGGCGGCGCAGATTGTTGATGTGCTCGATCATCACGATGCCGTTGTTCACCACCACGCCCATCAGCACCAGAATGCCGATGAAGGACATGATGCCGAACGAGGTACCGGTGATCCAGAACAGCCAGAACACCCCGAAGATCGAGAACAGCACCCCGCTCATGATCGCCGCCGGGAACAGCAGCGACTCGAACACCGCGGCCATCACCACATAGATCATCACCAGCGCGATCACCAAATTGAACACCATCTGGTTCATCGCCTCGCCGTCGTTCTGGTAATCGCCGCCGTCGAAGGTGTAGCTGTAACCGGCCGGGAAACTCATCGCCTTGAGCGGCGCTTCCATCGCTGCGCGCGCCTCGGGCATGGTGACCTTCTCGGCGAGATTGGCCTTGATCGTCAGCGTCGTCTGCCGATTGGTGCGCCCGATCTGGGTGGCGGCCGGACGGATCTGCACCTCCACCAGACTCAGCAACGGTACGCTGCGGCCGTCCTTGGTGCGCACGGTGAAGCTGGCCAGATCTTCCGGCTTGCTCTGCTCGGCGCCGGCAAACCGTACCCACACCGGCACCTCGTTGTCGCCCCGGCGGAACTCGCGCAGCGGTGTGCCGCGCAATGCCAACCCGACAAAACTGGCCACCTGCTCGGCACTGAATCCGAAGGCAGCCGCGCGCTCGCGATCGACACGAATCGCCAGCTCGCTGGTGCGGTCGCCCGTATCCACATGCACATCGCGCAGCTCCTTGCGCTGCGCCAGCAGTGGAATCACATCGTCGGCCAGCGCTTTCAGTGCATCAGTCGAATCGCCGACCAACTGCACCTGCACGCCCTGGTTGCCATTGCCGCCATCGCCCTGATTACCGATGCTGTAATCGGCACGCGCAGAGCGCGGCAGCTCCTTGCGGATCTTTTCCAGCAGCGGCGGCAGGTCCTTGACCTTGCTCGCATCGAAGGTCACCACCGTATTGCTGCCTTCCACTTCGCTGAACCACGAATAGATCTGCGTGATGTGGTACCTGGCGCGATTGGCTTGGAGATAGTTTTCGACACGGCCGATTTCTTCGCCCAACTGCTCACGTGTGTACGAACCTTTCCACTGATACTGGATAAAGGCTTCGTTGCCCCCGTCGCCACCGAACATGTCGACCTTGGTCAACTTCATGGGCACCAGGCTGATCGCGCTGACCAGGATGATGCCGGTCACGCTCCAGCCGCGGTGCGCCAACGTCCACGCCAGCACCTTGGCGTAACGGCGCTGCAGCCGCGCAATCACGCCGTGCTCGGAGGTCACCATCGGCGGCGTTTTCATGCGTGCCGACAACATCGGAATCAAGCTGATCGCCACCAGCCACGACGCCAGCAACGACACCGAGATGGTGATGGCGATCTGCGCCATGAAAATGCTGATGTTGTTGGTTTCGCCGAACAAATTCGGCACGAACACGATGCAATGGCACAAGGTGCCGGCGCTGAGCGCAATGGCCACGCTGCGCGTTCCCAGCAGCGCGGCAAGCTGCGGTTGATCGGGCATGCGCTCGCGTTCCTGGTAGATGCTTTCCACCACCACCACCGCGTTGTCCACCAGCATGCCCACTGCCAGCAGCAACCCCATCATGGTCAGGATGTTGAGCGTGACCCCGACGAAATACATGAAGCCCAAGGTGATGGCGAAGCAGATCGGGATCGCCAACGTCACCATCAGCGTCGATGGCCAATGCCGCAGGAAGAAGAACAACACCGTGATCGAGAGCAATAGGCCCACCGCGCCGGCTTCGGCCAGTTCGGCCAGCGACGAGGTCACCGCCTTGCCCTGGTTGTCGATCACCTTGACCTGCACATCGCGCAGTGCCGGTTGGGCGCGGATGTCTTCGACCTCTTTCAACGCCGCCTTCGACACCTCCACCAGATTGGCGCTGCGTTCCTTGTAGACATCCAGGCCGATGGCCGGGCGCCCATCCAGGCGCCGCCCGTAATTCATGCGCGTCGGCTTGAGCCGCACCTCGGCGATGTCGCCCAGCCGCACACCTTTGGCATTGAGTACCAGCTCGCGCAATTCCTGCAGGTCGCGCAGTTCGCCGATTGGCTGCACCCGGATACGCTGGCCGTTGTCGTCGATCTGGCCTGCAGACACCGAGAAATTGAGCTTGCCCAAGCGCTCGCTCAGATCGTTGAGGCTGAGGTCGTGCGCGGTGAGCCGATCCGGTGCGATCGCGATCTCGACCTCGTTCGGCGGCGCACCGGAAATCTCCACCTTGGCCACGCCGGGGATGCGCTCGATGCGCCGCTTGAACTCGCGGTCGAGCATGTCGTACGCGCCGGTCAGATCGGTCTGGCTGGCCAGGCGCACCTTGAGCACCGGCTCGTCGCTGCTGGACCACTTGAAGACGTGGAAGCGCTGCAGATCCTCCGGGAAATCGTCGCGCACCGCATCCAGTCGCTCGCGCGCATCGGATGCGGCGATGGCGATATCGCGGTCCCAGTCGGAGAATTCGATGAAGATGTTCGCGCCGTCTGCGGTGGCGGTCGAGCGCATGCGCTTGATACCGGTCATCGTTGCCAGCGCTTCCTCGGCCGGCCGCACCAGGTTGCGCTCCACCTCGTCCGGCGTGGAGCCGGTGTAGGGCAATTGCACGAACAGGAATGGCGCGGAAATATCCGGCAGCGCCTCCAAGGGCAGCCGGAACGCGGCGATCAAGCCCACCACCACCAGCGACACGAAGCACATGATGGTGGTGACCGGGCGACGGATGCTGAAGGCGGCAACGCTCATAGCGCCCCCAGTCCGTCGGCATTGCTCGCCGCCTGTGCACGTTGCCCGGCCATGCGCCGGCCGCGCTCCAGGTAGTACGCATCGGCACGGCGATCCAGCAGGTCGTACACCACCGGGATGACCAGCAAGGTCAGCAAGGTCGACACCAGCAACCCGCCGATCACGGTGATCGCCATCGGTGCACGCACTTCAGCGCCCTCGCCCATCGCCACCGCCAGCGGCAGGAAGCCGAACAAGGTGCACAAGGTGGTCATGATGATCGGCCGCAGGCGCGAGCGCGCACCTTCGATCAGCGCCTCGCGCTTGGGCACGCCGTCTTCGCGCAGCTGGTTGACCTTGTCGATCAGGATGATCGCGTTCTTGGTCACCAAGCCCACCAGCAGGATCAGGCCGATGAACACCACCACCGAGATCGGCTTGCCGGTCATCAGCAGGGCCAGCACCGCACCGACCATTGCCAACGGAATGGTGAACAGAATGACGAATGGATGCAGCAGCGACTCGAACTGCGAAGCCATCACCAAATAGACCAGGAAGATCGCCAGGCCGAACGCGAACAGCAGCGACTTCACCGATTGCGCCAGCTCCTCGCCCTGCCCGCCGATGTGCATGCCCACGCCGGCAGCGAGCGGGTCGTTGCGCACCATCGTTTCCACTTCGCGTACCGCGCCGCCCAGGTCGATGTCCTTCAGGCTGGCCGACACGATCGCCACGCGGGTCTGGTCGGCACGATGGATCTCGCTCGGCCCCGTCGTCGCCAACACCTCGGCAACGGCCGCCAGGCGCACCGGCCGGCTGCTGCCCGGGTTGACGATCAGCTGACGGATCGCATCGACACTGGCACGGTCGGCTTGTTGGGCACGCACCAGCACATCGATCTTGCGGTCACGGAAGCTGTAGCGCGTGGCCACATCGCCACGTACCTTCTTGACGATGACATCGGCGATCTGCCGCGTGGTCAGCCCCAAGGCACCAGCGCGCTCCTGGTCGAAACGGATCTGGATCTCCGGGAAGCCCTCTTCCACCGTCGATTTGACGTCGGCGTAGTGGCCGTTGGCGCGCAGCATCGCGGCCAACTTCTGCCCGGCGCGTTCCAGCTCGCCCAGATCCTGGCCGCGCAGTTCCACTTCCAGCGGTGTCGAAAAACTGAACAACGCCGGCCGCGCGAAATCCACCTGTGCGCCCGGGTGCCCGACCATGCTGCTGCGCAGCCGCTCGGTCGCCGCCGCTTCCACTGCCGGGCTGCCGCCACCGGCCATCACCACGGTGAGCTTGCCGATGTTCTCGCCGCTCTCGGTGGGGTTGGCATCCAAGCGCGTGCCGCTACCGCTGACGCCGTACAGCGAGGCGACGCCCGGGTCCTTGTCGTGCGCCAGCTGCAACTCGCGCACCACTGCATCGGTCTGCGCCAGCGGCGTGCCGGAAGGCAGTTTGACGGTCATTTCGAAGCGATCCTGCGCCAGCTGCGGAATCAGATCCGCGCCCAGCATCGGCACCAGAAACACTGTCCCGATGAACGCCGCCGCGGCCAGCCCCAGCACCAACCAGGGACGCCGCAGCGCCGCCGGCAACATCCCCAGATAGCCACGCTCGGCACGGGCATACGGCGCCATCGCCAGGTCGCTGGCCTTGCGCATCACCGGCCCCACCACGCGGCTCAACCCGCGCCACACCTTCACCACCGCCCACGCCGCACCGAAGAATGCATAACGCACGCTCGCACCGGCGCCGCGCCGCCCGGCCGCCACCGGCTTGAGCCAGCGCTGCTCGGGCCGCCAATCCGGATGGCTCGGCTCGTCCGGGAACGCCATCGGCGGCGCGCCCTTGAGCGAGCTCAGCATCGGAATCAGCGTCATCGACACCACCAGCGAAATCGCAATCGCGATCGCCACCGTCAATGCCTGATCGCGGAACAACTGCCCGGCGATGCCTTCGACGAACACCAACGGCAGGAATACCGCAATGGTGGTCAACGTGGACGCCATCACCGCCATGCTCACTTCGCGGGTGCCGGCGATGGCCGCGTCCAGTACGCTCAGGCCACGCTCGCGTGCCTTGGCGATGCTCTCCAGCACCACGATCGAATCGTCCACCACCAGGCCGGTGGCCAACGCCAGCCCGCCCAGCGACATCACGTTGAGGCTCAACCCCAGCTGGCCCATGAAGAAGAACGTGGTGATGATCGACACCGGCAACGACAGGCTGATCACGAACGTGCTCCAGCCATCGCGCAGGAACAGGAAGATGATCAGGATCGCCAGCACGCCGCCAATCACCGCATCTTTTTTGACATCGCTGATCGCATGCTCGATGAAGTGCGATTGGTCCTCGATCGTGGTGATTTCCACATCGCCCGGCACCGTCGCCTTGAGTTGCTCCAGGCGCTTGCGCAGCGCCGCGGCGGTGGACACGGTGTTGGCATCGCCTTCCTTGTAGATCGCCAGCTCCACCGCTTCCTTGCCGCCCAGGCGGATGATCGCCTCGCGTTCCTTGTAGCCCTGGCGCACCTGCGCCACATCCTTCAGCCGCACCGGCATGCCGCCGGCGATGCTGCTGCTGGACGAGGAGGAGGTGCTCTGCACTTCGGCCGCTGCCGCCAGCGCCGCCTGCGAACCGGTGGACGCCGCAATGGCGTACATCTGCTGCATCGCCGCTTCGGCCGCGCTGCCACTGCTGCTTTGGGTGGTCACCAGCATGTTGCGGATCTCGTCCAGATCCACGAACTGGTTGACCGTACGCACCAGGTAACGCTGCGAGCCTTCTTCCAGCCGACCGCCGGAGATGTTGACGTTCTCCTCCTTAAGCCGGGCGATCACGTTGTCGATCGGCAGATTGAGCTGCGCCAGCTTCTGCTGATCGATGTCGACCTGGATCTCGTCTTCCAGCCCGCCGCCGACCTTCACCGCTGCCACGCCGGCCACCGGTTCGAGCTTCTTTTTCAGGTCTTCGTCGGCATAGCGACGCAAGCCGGTGAGCTGGCGGATCGCATCGGTATCGGAGGCCGGCGCCTGCTTGGGCGACAACGCCAGCCGCATGATCGGCTCGGTGGAAGGATTGAAGCGCAGCAGTACCGGCGGCTTGGTTTCCAGCGGCAGCGACAAGGCCTCCATCTTGTCGCGTACCTCCAGGCTGGCCTGGTCCATATTGGTGCCCCAGGCAAACTCCAGCACCACATCGCTCTGCCCTGTGCGCGAGATCGACTTGAGCTTGCGCAGGTTCTTGACCACGCCGACCGCTTCTTCCACCGGCTCGGTCACCAGCGTTTCGATTTCCGCCGGCGCTGCGCCGGTGTACTCGGTGCGTACGGTGAGCGTGGGATAGCTCAGGTCGGGCAGCAGATTGACCTTGAGGCTGCGTAACGCGATCAGTCCGAACAGCAGCATCGTTACGGTGATCATGGCGATGGTCACACGCCGCCGCGTGGCGAAGGCCACCAGGCCACCGCCGCCAGGCACTGGTGCGTGCGGATCATGCACGGGTCCGTGCGGTTTGCCGTTCTCGCTCATGCGTGCGTCTCATCATGTGCGGGCGCAGCGGCCTTGGTCGCGACCGGCTTGCGATCGGGTTGGCCGATCACCTGCACCGCAGTGCCGTCGCGCAGCGCCACCTTGCCGGCAGTCACCACCTGGTCGCCTTCCTTCAGGCCCTGCCGCACTTCCAGCCACGGCCCCTCGGCGTAGCCCAGTTTCACCGGCACCCGGCTGGCCTTGCCGTTGCGCACTACGAACACTGCCGGTTCGCCATCGTCCAATAACGCCAGGCGCGGGATCACCAATGCGTCCTTGCGCTGGTCGTAATCGATGCGGATGCGCCCGAACATGCCCGGCTGCAACGCTTCGGCCCCCTGGCCGAATGCGCAGACCACGCGAAACGTGCCGCTGCCCGAGTCCACCACCGGCGCGATGCGATCCACCTTGCCGACGAATTGTTGGCCCGGTAGCGCATCGGCCAGCAAGGTCACCGGCTGGCCCGACTTGAGCGTGGCCAATTCGCGTTCGGGCACGTTGAGCGTGGCCTCCAGCTGCGCATCGTCGACGATGCGGAAGATCGGCGTATTGATCTGCACGAAGTTGCCGGTCTTGATCGAGCGCGATGCGATCACGCCGGAGATCGGCGCCTGCACCGTGGTGTACGACAGCTCCAACGATGCAAGCCGGTGCTGCGCACGGCTGTTTTCGACATCGAATTTGAGCTGGTCCACATCCGCGGCGCTGACCAACTGCTGCCCTACCAACTGGGTGGCGCGGCGATAGCTGTTTTCCAGCTTGCGCAGCTGGGCTTCGCTCTGCGCCACCGCCAGGTGTGCGCGATCCGGATCCAGACGCACCAGTGCCTGGCCCGCCGACACCTTCTGCCCCTCTTCCACCATCACCGACAGCGCAACGCCCGAGGTCTTGGCCACCACTTGCGCCTCGGCACGTGGCTCCAGCGCAGCGGTGCCGGTGTAACTGGCGGCTACCGCACGGCGCGCGGCCTTGGCGATTTCCACCGGCACCGCATCGACGGCCTTCTTTTCCTCGGCGGTCTTGGCCTGGCCCTCTCCTGCCTTGCAACCCCCCAGCAGCAGGCTCGTGGTGATCAACAATGCAGCGGCGCAGGTTCCGCTGCGACCCGGCAAGAAGGAGAGTGGCGACATCGTCGTGTCCTAGTGGATGCGTGAACAGGTGTTGTAGGCAAGTAGACCACCCAGATGCACATGCCGCCAATGCGCCAAAGGTCATGGTCTATTCAACTTTGCCTATTCACCCGGTTTGCGCCGCGCCAAATCGCAGGCATACTCGGTCCGGTTCCGTCACGCCCCCACGTGCGGACGCTCAATCAGTCTTCCGGATACGAAACCATGCGCCCGCAGCCGCTCGCCGCTTGTCTCGCTCTGGTCGTCTTCCTGCCGTTTGGGGGCGCATCAGCAACACCGCAAGCCACACCCGCAGCTCCGGCCCCCCCGGCACCTGCTGCCGCGGTGGCAACCCCTGCCGCGCCGACCGGCAACCCGTCGAATGGGCGCTTGCTCGCCTATACCTGCCAGGGTTGCCACGGCGTCACCGGCTATAAGAACGCCTACCCCAGTTATCGCGTGCCCAAGATTGGCGGCCAGACCAGCCAGTATCTGACCCAGGCGTTGACCGAATATCGCCAGGGCAAGCGCAAGCATCCAACCATGCAGGCACAGGCGCAGAGCTTTTCCGAGCAGGACATCGCCGACATCTCCGCCTTTCTGTCCACCCTCAAATAAGCGCCCACATGCCGAACGCCCTGCACGCTCCGCGTCTAGCCATCGTCCTGGTCGCTGCCCTGATGATGGCGGCCTGTTCCCAATCCCAGGTTGAGTCCACCGACGATTCCGCTGGCGACCCCGGCCACGCCAGCGGCGAGCACGGCTCCGGCTCGTCGGCAGGTCTGCCCACCGGCCGCGCCGACGCCGGCGACAAACTCGCCCATGCCAAGGGCAAGGCGACCGGCCAGAGCTGCGTGGACTGCCACGGTGCCGATGGCAATGCGCCGATCGATCCCAGCTATCCCAAAGTGGGCGGCCAATACGGCGACTATCTTGCGCATGCGCTGCAGGCCTACCGTAGCGGCGACCGTCAGCATCCGTTGATGACCGCCCAGGCCACGGCGCTGAGCGATCAGGACATCGCCGACCTGGCGGCGTACTTCGGCGCGCGTCAGACGCAGTTGCGCGATCTGCACGGCGTCAACTGAGTGCGATGCGAACGTCGCAC
This sequence comes from Xanthomonas sp. NCPPB 1062, assembly GCF_041481705.2. NCBI lineage: Bacteria > Pseudomonadati > Pseudomonadota > Gammaproteobacteria > Lysobacterales > Lysobacteraceae > Xanthomonas > Xanthomonas sp. NCPPB 1062. The sequence continues at coordinate 2,547,382 of NZ_CM192987.1, forward strand.
CGTCTCATTCGGAATGAAAAAGCGCTTGCGCGAACATTAACAGGCCGCTATCATTTCGTTCTCAGTTTCGTGGGGCCATAGCTCAGCTGGGAGAGCGCCTGCATGGCATGCAGGAGGTCGGCGGTTCGATCCCGCCTGGCTCCACCACTTCAGACATTAGGCCGTCTCAAGTGGACAACGAGGTTTTGATATGCGTCCCCATCGTCTAGAGGCCTAGGACACCACCCTTTCACGGTGGACACCGGGGTTCGAATCCCCGTGGGGACGCCAATCATCCAAAAGCCCCGGCACTGCCGGGGCTTTTTTTTGTCTGTCACCAGGCCGAATCCGGTTCTGAGCGACGTTGGGCATGATGCCTCGGTTCATCGCCATGATGCAGCGGACAGAAAGAGTTGAATCTCTGCCGCGGATGGCACAGCGCTTGGTGTGCACATCGATACGCACGCACTGCTGTTCGGCAGGCCACTACTGCTGCCAACACCCGCTCGATCCAAGCGCTTGACGAGTTTCGGCACGACTCAAGCGTATGCGTATGCGCATTCGCGCGCGCACATAATTTTGCTGTCGATGTCCCTGCCCGCCTTGCGGTTGTCACGTTGCCAGAAGCGTCGCGACAGATTGCCGCGCCAAAAACGCAATGTGCGCGATGGTCGCGCTCACGCATGCCGTGATGACGGCGAGCACGGGACGCGAATCCGGTGTTGCTTGTAGACGAGATGCAGCGGACTTGACGCGCGACCCGGCGCGGCAGTTGCTCGCGAATCGATCGCTGTCGAAGTGAGTGCAAACTCACATCGGCGCATCCAGCGCGCCGATATCGTCGTCGCTGCAATCCACTGCACGCCCCGAACACCGTGGACTTATGGCGCTTCATGCACTCCAGCTGCGCCGTTGCTGTTCAATCGCCGCGCTCGACGCATGCGGCCCGGCAGTTCGCCCGGCGGCTGCGCCCTTACTACAACTTTTTTGCCCAGACCACTTCCCATCGCGCGGCGATGTCGCTATGATTGCCGGCTCGCAGCAACGCGGGGCCATAGCTCAGCTGGGAGAGCGCCTGCATGGCATGCAGGAGGTCGGCGGTTCGATCCCGCCTGGCTCCACCACTTCAGACATTAGGCCGTCTCAAGTGGACAACGAGGTTTTGATACGCGTCCCCATCGTCTAGAGGCCTAGGACACCACCCTTTCACGGTGGACACCGGGGTTCGAATCCCCGTGGGGACGCCAATCATCCAAAGCCCCGGCACTGCCGGGGCTTTTTCTTGTCTGTCCCTAACCTTCGTCTCAGACGTATTTCGAGGCCATTGCGGGCTGGGACCAGTGGCGCGCAAATGCATTTCACTGGCGAGCCTTGTATTCAACTCCCCGCTACGCACTCGCAAGCCATTACATCGCTGACCAATCGTCTCGCCACCTCGCAATGCGTTCGGGGCGTGTCGCAGGCCCCATCGCACGCTAATGCGATGAGTAAAACCTCCGTCCGATCTCAAGGCCAGCCACGCAGTGCACGGTGCGAAACACCTCAGGTCTGCCCACTATCCAGCGCCTTGCGGCCCTCGTGCGTCAGGTCGATGTCGCCATCTTCAGCTTGCGTGGCATAGCCGGCGCGTACCGCCCAGTTTCCCTCTTCGTCGGCCACCGGCTTGGTGTCGTGGATGTCGCGCAGGATGCGCAGCTGTTGCGAAGCATCGAAGTCCATGGGGTCACCCGCTCAAAAGAGACTCCCACGGTACGCAAGCAGCGTGATGGTCGCGTGCCTGCAACGTCATCCATTACCTGCGCACTGCACGGCGCGCGGCAGTTGCGTGCCTGATGCGTGGCGTGCCGATGGACGAACTCGGGCGATCAGCATCTGCGCCACGCAGATGCACTGCAAACAAATTGCTCCTGACGCCAGTCGTGCATCGCGCGCCAACCACGCCGTCGCTTCGCGCTCCGTTCGACCGCACTGACGGCCACCAGCCTCGCTGGTCGCGCCGCATCAACGAAGCCCCACGCCCTGCCGAACGGCACACAGCAAAAAGCCCCACCGGACTTCTCCAGAAGGGCTTTCGCTGGTACTGCAACAACCTGGTGCCGAAGGTGGGACTCGAACCCACACGCTTTTAAGGGCGGCGGATTTTGAGTCCGCTGCGTCTACCGATTCCGCCACTTCGGCGTGGCCGCGCAGTATAGCGACTTGTTGTTGAAACGAACAGTGTCAGTTTGCGCCTGACGAATTCAGGTGCAAGCGGGGTCTGCAGCGCTGTGTCCAGGCAGTCCCGATATACTGGCCGACTCAGTGAAGGAGTAAGCAATGTCGGTGTTGCGTGGAGTTCGGGTACTCGTGGTCGAAAACGATGACATGAATGCCATGCTGCTCGACCTGCAGCTTGTTCAGGCGGGTGCCGTCGTCATCGGCCCGGTCGGCGAAGTGCGCGATGCCCTGCAGCTGATCAGCGCCGAGCCACCGGATATCGCAGTGCTGGACTATCGCCTGGGTAACGGCGAAACCAGCGAACCGGTCGCACGCCTGTTGTCGGAGCGCGGTATCCCGTTCGTGCTGGCAACCGGCGTGGCCATCGGCAGCATCCCGAGTGGATTCGAACGTGGTGTCATCCTGATCAAGCCCTATCTGTCCGAAGAACTGATCGGTGCATTGTCCAAAGCGCGCGAGTTGCGCGGCGCTGAGGGCTGAGCCGCAGGACCGGGCGCCCTGCCGGTGCCACTGCCAGGTGCGGCACGCCTGCCCTCTCTCTAACACCTTATCCTTCTGCCACAGACGCATTGTGTTGCCATGTGCCGGCAGCGATTAGCTGAATCGCCGGTTCCGCGGCGCTGCCGGTGCAGGCCGGTTGCTACTAGAATTTGCCATCGAAGAATGACGGGCGGGTCGCTGGATGGATATCGCCGTGTCGCCGTTTGCCGGCTTGCTGCCGGAGACGAGCGAAACTGCAGCATTGCTGGCCGCTTCCGTGCACGCTGCGGACGCGCTGTTGGGCGACAGCCCCGCGCTGCGCACAGCACTCTCGATCTGCCTGCATGCGCAAGTTCCGATGCTGCTCGTATGGGGCCGCGACGAGCGCTGTATCTACAACGATGCCTGCATTGCACGACTGGGACCGCACCACCCGGCGGCATTCGGGCAGCCGCGTGCGGCGCTGACATATGCATCCAATCACGATGGCGATGACGAACCAGCCGCGGCAATGGCCCTGGAGCTGGAGCGCTGGTCATGCAGCCCAGTGCTGCAAACGGGCGAGCAGGTAGGCGCGCTCTACATCGGCGTTGCGGATTCGACCGCTGACGTCAGCGAACAACGTCGCAGCGATAGTCGCGACAGTTTTCTATTGATGCTGGAAGACGCACTGCAGCACGTGTCCGATCCGCGGCAGATCATCGACACCAGCGTGCGCCTGCTTGGCGAGCATCTGCAGGCGAACCGTTGCGCATTCGGTCTGGTCGCTGCCGATGGCAGCACCATGCATGTCATCAGCGACCATGTGCAGGACATGCCGAGCCTGCAAGGCGACTTCCCACTGGAGGCCGCACAGGGCCTGCGCGATGCGCTGCTGGCGAACCGCCCCTGGTTCACGACCGATGCGATGGCGCCGGGTGCGCCGGACTATGTGGCCGAGCAGTACCGCCGCTCCGGCTTGCGCGCCTCGCTGGCCATTCCGCTGCACAAGCACGACCGCTTGGTGGCCGCGATCGGCGTCCATCAGCGCGCACCGCGGCGCTGGCTGTCGGCGGAGATCGAACTGGTGCGATTGGTCGTGGCACGCTGCTGGGAATCGATGCAACGGGCCAAGGCGCAGCAGCAACTCGCGGCCAACGAAGCGCGCCTGCGCCGCCTCGCCGATACGATGCCGCAGATCATCTTCATTGCCGATCCGGACGGACGACCGCACTACTTCAACCAGCGCTGGTACGAGTACACCGGCCTGGATCCTTCCAGCAACGAAGATGCCGCCTGGCACCGCGCGCACACCGCCGATGGTCTGCGCCTGTCCGAGCAGGCGTGGAGCCTGGCATTGAAAGGCCAGCGCGCTCTCGAGGTGGAGTGCGAACTGCTGCGTCACGACGGGCAATCGCGCTGGCACCTGGTGCGCGCGCTCCCGGTGCGCGGCGACGATGGCAGCATCAGCGAGTGGATCGGTACCTACACCGACATTCATGACCGGCGCGCATTCGAGCAGCAATTGCGCGAAAGCGAAGTGCGCTTCCGTGCGCTCTGCGAGACGGTGCCAGCGATGATCTGGATGGCCGACGCGCAAGGCGATTGCGTGTACTGGAATCCGCGCTGGTACAACTTCACCGGACAGGGGGAAGACCAGGCACTGGATCAGGGCTGGTGGGATGTGATGCATCCGGACGATGCAGCACGCGTGCGGCATGCCTTTGAACAGGCACTCGAGCAACGCGGCGAATTCCTCGCCGAATACCGCGTGCGCCGCCACGACGGGCAATACCGCTGGTGCATCGACACCGCATCCCCGCACTTCGCCAGCGACGGACGGTTTCTGGGGCACATCGGCTCGCTCACCGACATCTCCGAACGCAAGCACATCGAAGATGCCACCGCTTCGGACCGCGCAATCCTGAGTTTGATCACCACCGGCGCACCATTGCCGGTGGTGCTGGATGCGATCGCATTGAGTGTGGAGGCACGCGGTGAAATCCCGTTGTACTGCTCGGTGATGGTGCGCGATGAGGTCCGCCACACCTTGAGTTTCGGCTCGGCACCGCATTTTCCGATCGAGTACCGCGGGCACTTCGAGCCATCGCCGATCGGGCCGGAGGGGCCGCCGTGCGCCCTGTCGGCGCACCTGGGTCGTCAGGTGATCTGCAGCGATCTCCAGGCCGATGCAAGCTTCAGCAGCCACCATGCGATCTCGGCAACGATGGGCATCGCCGCGTGTTGCGTTACCCCGATCCTGGCCAGCAACGGGCAGGTATTGGGCACGCTCAATATCTACTACGACCGCCCTCACCTACCGTCCTTGCGCGAGCAGGCGATGGCGCGCTCGGCCTCGCACCTGGCCGGCATCGTGATCGAACGCACCCGGGTGGATGCCAAGCTCAAGCTGTCGTTGCAGGCGGAAACCGCCGCGCGCGCGCAGGCCGAGCATGCCAACCGGGTCAAGGACGAATTCCTGGCCACGCTCAGCCATGAGTTGCGCACACCCCTCAACGCGATCCTGGGTTGGTCGCGGTTGATGCAATCGGACATCGCCGATCCGGCCAATCTGGGCCGGGGCCTGGTGATCATCGAACGCAGTGCGCGCGCGCAGACGCAGATCATCGACGACCTGCTGGATATGAGCGCGATCCTGTCCGGCAAGATCCGCCTGCAGGCCGAGCATTTCGATATCGCCGGGTTCGTGCGCAGCGTGCTGGAACTCATGCAGCCGACCGCATTGGCGCGCAAGATCGCAATGGAGCTGGATGCGCCTTGCGATGGCGAGCTGTGGTTCTTCGGCGATGCCGGGCGGCTGCAGCAGGTGCTGACCAACCTGCTCAGCAATGCGCTCAAGTTCACCCCTGCCGGCGGTACGGTGCGAGTGGCGATGGATGTCGAAGACGAGCGCCTGCGCCTGTGCGTGCAGGACACCGGGATCGGCATTGCGGCGGATTTCCTGCCGCATGTGTTCGACCGTTTTCGTCAGGCCGATGCAGGCACTACACGGCGCGTGGGCGGCCTGGGGTTGGGCCTGTCGATCTCGCGTCAGTTGGTGGACCTGCATGGCGGCAGTCTGGGCGCCTCCAGCGCGGGCGAAGGCCAGGGCGCGCTATTTACCATCGTGTTGCCGTTCCAGCACGGGGTCAGCGATCTGCGGCCTGCCTCGGCAGACACTACCCACGTGGGCGCGCTGCCGGACGAGTGCCGCGACCGCCTGGCTGGCGTGCGCGTCCTGCTGGTCGACGACGATCAGGATTCGCGCGAAGCGGTGATGCAGTTCCTGATGCTGGCCGGGGCGCAGGTGCAGGCTGCCGGGTCGGTGGACGCGGCCGAGCACTGCTTGGTGAACGCGCACTTCGATGTATTGGTCAGCGATATCGCGATGCCCTTACGCGATGGCTACGACTTGATCCGCACCGTGCGTTCGGGCCGCGCCGATCTGCCGCGGCATATTCCGGCCATCGCCCTGACCGCCTATGTCCGCGAAGAAAACCGCGACCGCGCGGTAGTAGCCGGCTTCGATGCGCACATGGGCAAGCCGGTGGAACCACCCGGCCTGGTCGACCTGATCGAACGCTTGATCTTGCCCACGCGCAAGGACCCTGCAGCCAAGCCGCCGATCACCCCCATGACGTTAGGCGGCGTGCCAGCCGCCAAGGAAACCAACCAGAGTTGCTTGCTACCGATCCCGTCATGATCTGCGGCCAACACAGTTAAGCCAAACCGCAGACTAATCCACCGCCACATTCGATCCGCGCCACGCCACTCAACCACGCCGATCAACCGACAGATCAAAAGCGCGACTTAGCTACGTTTGGCACGCGCGAATGCGGCAGCCAGCGCATTGTCCGCCGGCGGCGCGGTGATCCGCGGTTTGCTATTGGCTTGCGCCTGACCGCGCCCACCACCGTCGCGCCTGCCCTGCCCCGGACCGCCGCTGCCACGGGCTTCGCGCGGTTGCGCTGCGCCATCCGCCGCTGGCGGCGTGTCGGACAGACGACAGGTCAGCGCGATGCGCTTGCGCGCCACATCCACCTCCAGCACCTTGACCTTGACGATGTCGCCGGCCTTGACCACATCGCGCGGATCCTTGACGAAGGTCTCCGACAACGCCGAGATGTGCACCAATCCATCCTGATGCACGCCGATATCGACGAACGCACCGAACGCGGCCACATTGCTGACCACACCTTCGAGCACCATGCCCGGCTTGAGGTGCTTGATGTCCTCGATGCCTTCGGCGAACTGCGCTGCCTTGAACTCCGGGCGCGGATCGCGGCCGGGTTTTTCCAGCTCTTTCAGGATGTCGCGCACGGTCGGCACACCGAATTGGTCGTCGGTGAACATCTCCGGCTTCAGGCCACGCAGAAAACTGCCGTCGCCCAGCAATGCCTTGATCGGCTTGCCGGTGCTGCTCACGATGCGTTCCACCACCGGATACGCTTCCGGATGCACCGCCGACACATCCAGCGGCTCCTCGCCATCGGCAATGCGCAGGAAACCGGCGCATTGCTCGAAGGTCTTCTCGCCCAGCCGCGGCACCTTGAGCAGGTCCTTGCGTCGCTTGAACGGGCCATTGTCGTCGCGGTGACGCACGATATTTTCCGCCACCGTGCCCGACAGCCCGGACACGCGCGACAACAACGCCGCCGAGGCCGTATTGACGTAGACACCGACCGCGTTGACGCAGTCTTCCACCCGCGCTTCCAATGCCTTGGCCAGACGGTATTGATCCACATCGTGCTGGTACTGGCCCACGCCGATCGCCTTGGGCTCGATCTTCACCAGTTCGGCCAATGGATCCTGCAGACGGCGCGCGATCGACACGGCACCACGCAGCGACACATCCAGATTCGGGAATTCCTTGGCCGCGAACTCCGAGGCCGAATACACCGATGCGCCCGCCTCGCTCACCACCACCTTCTGTACCTTGGCAGCGCCGCACAGCGCAATCGCCTCACCGGCCAGCTTGTCGGTCTCGCGGCTGGCAGTGCCGTTGCCGATCGCGATCAGCTCCACGTTGTGCTGCATGCACAACTTTTTGATGGTCTGCAGCGACTGATCCCACTGCCGCTTGGGTTCGTGCGGATAAATCGTTTCGGTAGCCACCAGCTTGCCGGTGGCATCGACCACGGCGATCTTGCAACCGGTACGGATGCCCGGATCCAGCCCAAGCACCACCCGCGGACCGGCCGGCGCTGCCAGCATCAGGTCCTTGAGGTTGTCGCCGAATACCGCGATCGCTTCGGCCTCGGCCTTTTCGCGCGCCTGGTTGAACAGGTCCAACAGCAAGTGCATATGCAGCTTGGCGCGCCATGTCAGCCGGCACGCGTCCAGCAACCAGCGATCGGCTGGACGGCCTTCGTTGGAGATACCGGCATTGCGCGCCACACGGCCTTCGGCGTACTGGTGGCCAGCCTCGGCATCGCTGCCCGGATCCAGATCCAGATACAGGATTTCTTCGCGGCGTGCGCGAAACAGCGCCAGCAAGCGGTGCGAAGGAATCTTCGCCAATGTTTCGGCGTGATCGAAGTAGTCGCGGTACTTGGCACCGGCCTCTTCCTTGCCCTCGGCGACCCGTGCGCGGATCACGCCATTGTCGCTCAGCCAACTGCGCAGCTCACCGACCAGCGCCGCATCTTCACCCCAGCGCTCCATCAGGATGGCGCGCGCGCCTTCCAGCGCCGCCTTGCTGTCGGCAACGCCTTTCTCGGCATCGACGAAGGCTTCCGCGGCTACTTCCGGAGATTGCGTCGGGTCCGCCAACAGGCCATCGGCCAGTGGCTCCAGCCCGGCTTCGCGCGCGATCTGCGCGCGGGTGCGGCGCTTGGGCTTGTAGGGCAGGTACAGGTCTTCCAGCCGCGACTTGGTGTCGGCCGCCACGATCTCGTTGCGCAATTCGTCGCTGAGCTTGCCCTGCTCGCCGATGCTGGACAGGATCGCCGCGCGGCGCTCTTCCAGCTCGCGCAGATAGGTCAGTCGCGTTTCCAGGTTGCGTAGCTGCGTGTCGTCCAGCCCGCCCGTGACTTCCTTGCGGTAGCGGGCGATGAAGGGGACGCTGGCGCCTTCGTCGAGCAAGGCGATGGCGGCGTGCGCCTGGGCGGGCTGGGCACCGATCTCATCGGCGATGGTGCGAGCAATCTGCTGGGCGAGCTGGCTATCGTGCATGACGGCGCGGGGTGACCCGCTTCACTGAAAAACGCATTTTCGCAGTGCCGGCCCGCCACGGAAACCCGTTGACAACGCCGCCGTAAACCTATGCTGCCGCGCTCAGCTGACCTGACGAGCGTAATGGGTGGCGGCACGTTCGACCAGAATGCTTTCGTGCAGCGACTCCAGCGCCATCACGCGGATCTTGCCGACATCCTTCAGCGGCACCATGCGTTCGACATACACCTCAGGGCCAGCATCGGTCATCGCACGCGACTTGCTGAAACCGTAAGGCACCACGCCCTTGTCGCCATCTTTGCTGCCACCGACGTACAGGACAATCGACATACCCACACCCTCTTCTGCTGCTGTTGCTGCGTTGTGGCGGCAGGATAACCAGCACGCCGTGAGGAGCTTTCCACGCACGTTAACGCTGGCTGTTTGCCGTTTGGTGACGGCGGCAAGGCCGGGCTCGCCTCACGGCCGCTTCACCCCGCTTGGCGGTCAATCGCCGTCCATCCGCTCGCTGCTCGACACCGCATGGACCTCAAAAGTGGCTACCCGTTCTGGTCGATCCGCAACGGGTTGATGCGCGCGTACCCGCGCCTGGAGCAAGACACCGTCTGCGAAGTGGCCATCGTCGGTGGTGGGGTGACCGCCGCGCTGATTGCCCACGAATTGGTGCGCCATGGGCACGAAGTCGCGGTAGTCGAACAGCGCGACATCGGCTGGGGCAGCACCTCGGCCAGCACCGCATTGCTCCAGTACGAAATCGATACACCGATGATCGAACTGGCCAGACAGCACGGTATGCAGGCAGCGGCACTGGCCTATGGGGCGTGCGCGCAAGCCATCCTCGACCTGCAGGGCCTGTGCAATACCTTCGGCGGCACCGACTTCACGCGCCAGGACAGCCTGTACTACGCCAGCCGCTCGCGCGATATAAAAGACCTGCGCAGCGAGCTGGAGACCCGCCAGGCGCAGAGACTGCCGGTGGAGTGGATCGAACGCGAGCCGCTCTGGCACAACTACGGCGTGCATTCGGATGGCGCGATTCTGAGCCGCCTGGCCGCCAGCGTAGACCCGTACCGCCTGTGCTACCGCCTGTTTTCCGAGTGCGAGCAATACGGCGCACGCATCTATGACCGCACCGCCATTGCCTCGATCGATCCGCACGACCCGCATGTCGACCTGCGCACCGAAGACGGTGTGAGCGTGCGTGCCCGGCACGTGATCCTGGCAGCCGGCTATGGCAACCAGCGCTGGCTCTCGCAGCCGGTGGCGCGCAATCGCAGCAGCTACGCCTTCGTGACCGACCCCCTGCACGACAGCGAAATGGGCGCGCTCAAGCACACCATGATGTGGGAAACCGCGCGCCCGTATCTGTACCTGCGCAGCACACCAGACGGGCGCGTGGTCGCGGGTGGCGAAGACGACAACATCGACATTCCCCCTCGCCGCGACGCACGCGTGCAGGGCAAGCTCAGGACGTTGCTGAAGAAAATTGGCAAGACCATGCCCGATATGCGCCTGCGCCCGGCGTTCGCATGGGCTGGCACCTTCGCAGAGACTGCCGATGGATTGCCGTTCTTCGGGCCGCATGCCGAACTGGGGCCACGTGTATCGTTTGCGATGGCCTATGGCGGCAACGGCATTACCTATAGCGCCATTGGCGCAGGCTTGTTGCGTGCACAACTAGAGGGCACGCCTCACCCGCTGTCCGAATTGTTCGGCTTCGCGCGCCTGCGTTGAATCCCCCACGGCCACCAACCGTGGCCGTGCATCGCATAGGTATCGGCAGCCCGCTCCAGCGGATTGCGCACGTGGATGCCGCCGCACAGAACATACATGGGCAGGAACAGCGGCCCAAGCAGCATGTACTGATAGACATGCGCGCGCTCGTGGTCGCCCAGGCGCACCGGCGGATGCTGGCAACGGCCTGCGGCGTGCGCGTAGGTGCTGCACTGCAGGTCCAGCGATGCACCTTTCAGCAGGATCACGTTGCCCAACGTCATTGCGCCCCCCGGACCCCACGGCCACGCGTGAAAGGCCACGGCATGTTCCCGCGGCGACCAGACGGGACGCGCGCCGAAACACCAGCCGGCCGCGCCGATCGCGAGCCCGATCAAGGTATTGGGCAGCGTCCACAACGCGCCCAGCACCTGCAGTGCAGGCAGGCCGCGCATTACCGGCTTCAATCGGCCTGGTTGGGGATCAGCAGCCACAGAATCAGATACACCAGGATGCCGGGAAACGCGGCCGAGGCAATCGACACGATGACGAACAACACACGCAGCAGCGTCGAGCTCCAGCCAAAACGACGCGCAATGCCGCCAACGACACCGGCGATCATGCGGTCGTTGAGGGAGCGGGACAACGTGGTGGTAGACATGGCAGGACTCCTGCAAGACGTAGCCAACAGTCTAGAAAACGCGGCCGCTGCACATCGTGATGGCCGCCCGGCCTGCTTGGCGCAGCATCACCTGCGCGGCGTGCAGGCAGCCATCTCAGGCATTGCCGCCGCGTTCCTGCAACCAGCGATGGATTGCCACCGGCACCTCGCGCTGCGCACGCCCGGAGACGTAGATTCCGATGTGCCCGCCACGGAAGCTCAATTCGCTGTAGTCGTCGCTGCCGACCAGCCCTCCTAGCGCCCGTGAGGCATCCGGCGGCACCAAGTGGTCGTGTTCGGCGTAGATATTCAGCACCGGCATGTCGAGCACCTGCAGATCGACTGCCTGTCCCCCGATGCTCACCTGCCCGGTGACCAACCCGTTGCGCTGATAGAACAACGTGACGAATTCGCGGAAGGCCTCACCGGCCAGGTCGGGCGAATCGAAGATCCACTTTTCCATGCGCAGGAAATCCTCCAGCGCCTGCTTGTCGTCGAGGATGTCGAGCAGGCCCACGTATTTCTGCAGATTCAGCCGGAACGGCTTGAGCATCAGGTAACTGGCGTTCATCAGGTCTGCCGGCACATTGCCCATCGTGTCCACGAACAGATCCACATCGACCATCCGCGCCCAGTTGGACAGCATGTTGTCGGGAGTATGGAAATCCACCGGCGTTACCATGGTGATCAGGTTGCGCACCTTGTCGCGTTGCAGCGCGGCGTAGCACAACGAAAACGTGCCGCCCTGACAGATGCCGAGCACATCGACCGCTTCCAGCCCCGACTGCGCCCGCAGGTGATCCACCGCACCGTCGATATAGCGCAGCAAATAATCTTCCAGCGTGAGGTAGCGCTCGGATCGGTCCGGGTAGCCCCAATCCAGCACGTAGACATCCTGGCCGTGACTCAATAGCCCCTTCACCAGCGAGCGATCCGCCTGCAGATCGACCATGTAGGGGCGATTGACCAATGCATAGACAATCAGCAGCGGCGTCTTCGCCACCGGTGCCTGCTCGCCGATGAAGCGGTATAGCACCACCTTGCCATCGCGCCAGATTTCTTCGCGCTCGGTGACGCCGTAATCCACATCGTCCACGCCCGGCAGCAACTTGAGCCCTTCGCGCAACTTGCGTTGCATCGACAAGGTTTCCTGCATCAGGTCTTCGGCACTGAATCCCAACGGACCTTTCATGCCTGCGCTCCACGTTTTTTACCTGCAGCGGGTTTACGGTCCGCAGGCTTGGGCGGGGATTTCGCCCCACCGCGCTTCTTGACCGAGGTCGTTTTCGTCGACTTGGAGACCGCTGGCGCCTGTTTCGGAGCCGCCTTTTTCGTCGCGGTCCTGTCGACGGACGCCTTCTTGGATGCACCCGGCTTGACTGCCCGTGCTGCCTCCGCCGGCCGCGCTGCCGCCGCACTGGCGCTGGCGGACGACGCGCGCTTGCCCGCCGCCGATGTCACCGTTTCAGGCTGCGGCGCCGCAGCGGGCTCGCTTGCCGGTGAAGCTGCGTTACGCAGCATCCGCCTGACCAGGCGTTCCAGTTCGGCAATGCGCCGATGCGCGGCGTCCATCTCCGAACGTGTGGGCATGCCGAAGCGTTCGCTGAGTTGCTCGACCTCTTCCTGCAGCGCAGCGCGCAGACGCATGTGCGCATTGGCAAAACCGCCGTACACCTTGCGGAACTGCTCCGACAAGGCGACATCGGCATAGGACTCTTCGGCCGCCTCGATCCACAAATCGAACAGGGCGCGGGCGCTGGTCAGCTGGCTACCGCTGCTCTCGTGCTCGCTCAGCTTGGACGCGAAGCGCGCGAACGCCTGCTCGATCGCCGCCTTGAGTTGCTCGCCATAGGCCTCCGACTGGGCCTGGAACTCCTGCTGTGCGCGTGCCAGTTTCTGCAGGCGCGACTGGTGATTGCGGTTCAATCCGAACGCCGGCATGTCCAGCCAGGGCGCATTTTCCTCGCGCCACTTCTGCAGCGCCTGCGCCGCGTCCTGCAGCCACGGGTCGAACCCGCCCGGGCTGCCGCCGCGCAGCGAACCCAAGGTCCACTGCATCAGCTGTTCGCCCTGCCCTTGTACGGCCTGGCGCCAGGCCTCGGCCACTTCATTGGCCGAGGTGTCGCGCCCGGCAAACTGCGCGGCCACCTGCTGCATGGTCCCGAACCAGTCGCCGGCCTGGGTGCGGAAGCGGTCGATGGCCTCCTGCGCCTGCGGGGCGGCCTGGGTGGGCAGCAACTGCGACCACCAATCCACGGCCTTGCGCCAATCCTGCGGAGCATCGCTACCGGACGCGGGCGGTGGTTGTTGCGCGGCGGCGCCGGCCTGGCCGTGGCGCATGGCATCTCCCCAGGCAGCCCAATACTGGCGCGCCTTGTCGTCGAAGTTGCCGTTGTCCGAACCGCTGCTTGCCATCATCCCGTCCAGTGACCTTTACCCAGCCATCCTACCGCGTGCGTGGCGGTGTGCCGCTCAGGGCTTGGGGATACGCAGCGTCTTGCTGATCATCAGCGAGCCGGACACCGCAAACAGCAGCACCAGCGGATGGAACTGCCACGGCCCCAGTTGCCATTGCCCCCACCACAAGGTGTCGCCGATATGCCCGCTGCTGGCGGCAACGGCGAGCAGGATCACCAAAACCAGGCTGGTCGGAATGGGCGTGCCTTCGAAATACGGCACCTTGTCGGCCTCGCCAGCGATCTCTTCGGCGGTGACGTTGTAGCGGGCCAGGCGGCTGACCCCGCAGCAGACGAAGTAGCTCAGCACCAGCCAGTCCCAACCGCCGCGCATGCCGCAGGCGTAGCCCAGCGCCGCCGGCGCCACGCCGAAGGAGATCACGTCTGCCAGCGAATCCAGTTCGCGGCCCAGCGTGGAAGACGCTTTGCGCCAGCGCGCCACATGCCCGTCCAGCGCATCGAACACGAACGCCAGCGGGATCAAGGCCATGCCAAGCAGCAAATCGCCGCGATGCCCCTCTTGCAGGAACCGCATGGCCGCAAACACCGCGCCGGTGCCGCAGAACGCGTTGGCAAGCGTGAACCAGTCCGCGAGTTGGAAATCGCGCAGCATCGAAAAATGGCGTTTCATGCGGAGCCTGAGGTGAGCAAGGCGCAAAGGGTAACGCGCGCGCGCCATGCAGGCGACCGTTTCGCTGCACTCGGCTAGGCTGGCGATCCGCGTGACCGCTCCCGGCCGCGCACCACTTCACGAGGACATCCGATGCGCAGCATCCTGATCACCGGCGCGGGCAGCGGCATTGGCGCCGGTATCGCCAGCCAACTGGCGGCCGATGGTCATCATCTGCTCGTCAGCGATGTGCAGCTGGCGGACGCCGAGCGCACGGCCGAGGCGTTGCGCAAAGCAGGCGGCTCGGCCGAGGCGCTGGCGTTGGACGTGACCGATGCAGACAGCATTGCGCAGGCACTGGCCAACGCATCACGCGCCCCGCAGGTACTGGTGAACAATGCCGGCCTGCAGCATGTGGCCACACTGGAGGAGTTCCCGATGCAGCAGTGGGCGCTGCTGGTGGATGTCATGCTCACCGGCGCCGCACGCCTCAGTCGCGCCGTGCTGCCCAGCATGCGTGCAGCCGGCTATGGCCGCATCCTCAATATCGGCAGCATCCACTCGCTGGTGGCCAGCCCATACAAAAGTGCGTATGTCGCCGCCAAGCATGGCCTGGTCGGCCTGGCCAAGGTCATCGCGCTGGAAACCGCCGATTGCGACATCACCGTCAACACGCTCTGCCCCAGCTATGTGCGCACACCGCTGGTGGAGCGGCAGATTGCCGATCAGGCGCGCACCCGCGGCATCGCCGAGGACGCGGTGGTGCGCGATGTGATGCTCAAGCCGATGCCCAAGGGCGCCTTCATCGAGTACGACGAGCTAGCCGGCACGGTGGCGTTTCTGATGTCGCATGCCGCGCGCAACATCACCGGGCAAGCCATCGCCATCGACGGCGGCTGGACGGCCCAATGATCACGCTGGCGAAATTTTGACCAGCCCTCGCGCATGCCGGATGGCGCAAGGGGTGCGCGGACTTGTCCACAGACTTGCGCAGCGTCCATCCACAGGGGGTGTGGAGAACTGGGTGAGGCCTGCCGTTCTCGATAGCGTCGAAAAGCTCCCCGCGATTAATGTCAGACAGCGCACGGTTGAGCCTGGCTGGAATTGGTGCTGCGCCGCGAGCCGGCACGGCTCGCCGATCGGAGGGGAAGCGCTGCTCCGCTGCCCCGTCGCACGTCGAGGACATCGCCCTACAACAGTCGGGCTCGGTTGGGCAGCTGCCGGAACGGTGTCGGCGTCACGTCCCCATCGCGTTGTGCACGCGCAGCGATCAGATCCGCGAATACGTCCACGACTGCATGCGCCCGTCGCGATACGGCATGACGCCGTGGAACGGGCGCGGGTCGCCATCGAACACCAGCGGCAGGAAATGGCGGTCGCCTTCCCACATTGGCACCTGGTCCATCCGCTCGATCGCGATCCACTCCAGCGTCCCTTCCGGATTGGAGGTGTGGGGCGTGCCGTCGAAGCTGTGGATCAGGAACACGAAGCCCAGCCAATCTTCGCCCTGCTTGCCGAAGCCGGGCCAGCTGATGGTGCCGCGCAGCTGCATCTGCCCGCAGTCGACGCCGGCTTCCTCGCGTATCTCGCGGCGCATGCAGGCCAGCACGTCTTCGTCCGGCTCCATCTTGCCGCCCAGGCCGTTGTATTTGCCCAGATGCTGGTCGCCGGGACGGGCATTGCGATGGATCATCAGCACCTGGGTGCCGTCCGGCGACAACAGGTAGCCGAGCGTGGCGACAATCGGGGTATAGGGCATGGCATGCGATCTGACACGAAGCGCATCAGTATGACTGAAGCGGCACGCCGCACGCGGCGGTAACGCCGGCTCAGCCGACGGCGGCCTGCGGATTCGGGCGCGGCGGTGCCACGTGATCGGTATCCAGGCGCAGGGTCGCAACGCCGTGGCCGCGTTCGGCCAGGTACTCCAGCCACTTGCCCAGGAACGTATTCATGCGCATGCGGTGGCTGATCAGCTCGGCCGGCGGCGGGAACATGCCCATCACGTCCTGCCAGCGCCGACCGACATAGCAATGCGTGGTCTCGGCCTGGCGCGCATCGCGGTACAGCCGCACATACGCCGATGGGTCCGGCTCGCCGGTAACCGGGTCGCACAGGTCGTAGGTCAGGCGCAGCTCCACCGTGTAGCGGTGGCATTCGATCACGTCCAGCCGCAGGTTCAGGCCATCGCCGATCGAGGACACGTACGAGCCCGGCGCAAGATCGGCCGGGGCGAACAGCCGGGTCAGATGTTGGAAGTTTTCTGCATACAAGCCCATCAGCCAGCCGAAGCGGCTCAGTTTGGGAATGCGTTCGAGTTTGCTCAGTGCTTGCGCCATGGACCGATCCTACACGCTGCGCCGCCGCACGGGCAGCATTGACGAGGGCCCAACGGCAGGCCTACCTTGGCGGAGCACTGCCCCGCCCGCTTTGCTCCAACAGCCGCCGCCGCAAGCGCACCGGTCGCTCTCCGTCCGATGCGCACGCTCGCAAGACCGGCGGGCCGGCGACCACGCCTGATCCCCATTCCCGATCAAAACATCTCGCGCTGCAGGCCCAGGGTGGACAACACCTTGCTGGAGATTTCTTCGATCGAGGTATTGGTGGTGCTGAGCGAGGGAATGCGCTCCATCTGGAACATGCGCTCGGCGATCGCGACTTCGCGCCGGCAGGTCTCTGCCGCGCTGTAGCGCGAATTGGCGCGCCGCTCCTGACGAATTTGCTGCAACCGCTCAGGGTCAATGGTCAAACCGAACAACTTGCTGCGGTAGTTACGCAACCGCGGCGGCAACTGCTCGTTTTCCAGATCTTCGTCGGTCAGCGGATAGTTGGCGGCGCGGATGCCGTAATGCAAGGCCAGATAGATGCAGGTAGGGGTCTTGCCCGCGCGCGACACTGCCACCAGGATCACATCGGCCTCGTCGTAATTGAGTGCAATGCCATCGTCGTGACTGAGCGCGAAGTTCATCGCGTTGATGCGGCGGTGATAGGTTTCGAAGTCGACCATGCCATGCGCGCGGCCCACACGCGAATGACGCGGCGCATTGAGCTCGCGCTCCAGCGGCTCGATGAAGGGCGCGAACACATCCAGCATCAGCGCGCCACTTTCGGCCAGGATCATGCTCAATTGTGGATCGACGCACGAATTGACCACGACCGGCCGCACCTGGTACCGCTCGCCTGCGGCGCGCACACGCATGGCGGCGTCGCGCGCTTTATCTGCATCATCGATGAACGACATGCGGTCGGTGACGAAGTTGAAACCGCTGAACTGCGTGAGCAGGCTATGCCCAATCGTTTCAGCGGTGATACCGGTTCCATCGGAGACGTAAAACACCGGCCGAATTGTTGACATCAAGACCACCTCTTTGAACTGGTGTCCAAAACTTACGGATTCATGCTTGTGCAGGCTCCGCTGTGCACTGCATCATAGCGGCTTCTTCCTACGGTCGCGGCCATTCAGCCCGCTCGGGCGATGGCCTTACGGAGCATCGCGCTTGAACGAGAATATCCTGTGGTTGCATGAGCTACGCCTGGCCGACCTGGCCCGCGTAGGCGGTAAAAATTCCTCACTTGGCGAGATGATCGGCAACCTGGCTGGGTTGGGCGTCTCGGTTCCCGGTGGATATGCGACGACCGCGGAAGCTTTCAAGGACTTCATCGCACACAACGATCTGTCCAAGCGCATCTTTGACAAGCTGGCGACGCTGGATGTCGAAGACGTCAATGCACTCACGCTGGCCGGCAAGGAAATCCGCGGCTGGGTGATCGATGCCCCGCTGCAGCCGGAACTGGACCGCGACATCCGCACCGCCTACGCCCAGTTGTGCGCCGAGAACGGCGGCGGTGACGTTGCCGTGGCCGTGCGCTCCTCGGCAACCGCCGAAGACCTGCCGGACGCCTCGTTCGCAGGCCAGCAGGAGACCTTCCTCAATGTGACCGGCGCCGACGATGTGGTGCACAAGGTCAAGGAAGTGTTCGCCAGCCTCTACAACGATCGTGCGATCGCCTATCGCGTGCACCACGGCTTCAAGCATGAAGACGTGTTCCTGTCGGCCGGCGTGCAGTTGATGGTGCGCTCGGGCGTGGGCGCGGCAGGCGTCTTGTTTACGCTTGACACCGAATCCGGTTTCCGCGACGTGGTGTTCGTCACCTCCAGCTTCGGTCTGGGCGAAATGGTCGTGCAGGGCGCGGTCAACCCCGACGAGTTCTACGTCTACAAACCCACGCTGACCGCGGGCAAGCCGGCAATCCTGCGCCGCTCGCTCGGCAGCAAGGCCATCCGCATGGTCTATTCGGACGTGCCCGGCGAGCGTGTGCGCACCGAAGACACCCCGGTGGAACTGCGCAACACCTTCTCGATCAGCGACGAAGACGTGCAGGAGCTGTCCAAGCAGGCGTTGGTGATCGAAAAGCATTACGGCCGCCCGATGGATATCGAGTGGGCCAAGGACGGCGTCAGCGGCAAGTTGTTCATTGTGCAGGCGCGTCCGGAGACGGTGAAGTCGCGCAGCCATGCGACCCAGATCGAACGTTTTGCGCTGGAAGCCAAGGACGCCAAAATCCTGGCCGAAGGCCGCGCGGTCGGTGCCAAGATCGGTAGCGGCGTGGCACGCGTGGTGCGTTCGTTGGACGACATGAATCGTGTCCAGGCTGGCGATGTGTTGATCGCCGACATGACCGACCCCGATTGGGAGCCGGTGATGAAGCGCGCCTCGGCCATCGTCACCAACCGCGGCGGCCGTACCTGCCATGCAGCGATTATCGCGCGTGAGCTCGGCGTGCCGGCCGTGGTCGGCTCGGGCAATGCCACCGCCGTGATCAAGGACGGCCAGGAAGTCACCGTCAGCTGCGCCGAGGGCGACACCGGCTTCATCTACGAAGGCAAGCTGGCGTTCGAGCGCACCACGACCGATCTGGGCAACATGCCGCCTGCCCCGCTGAAGATCATGATGAACGTCGCCAACCCGGAACGCGCGTTCGACTTCGGCCAGCTGCCCAATGCCGGCATCGGCTTGGCGCGCCTGGAAATGATCATCGCCTCGCACATCGGCGTGCATCCCAACGCCCTGCTGGAATACGACAAGCAGGATGCCGATGTCCGCAAGAAGATCGACGCCAAGATCGCCGGCTATGGCGATCCGGTCAGCTTCTATGTCAACCGCCTGGCCGAAGGCATCGCTACGCTGACCGCATCGGTCGCGCCGAGTACCGTGATCGTGCGTTTGTCGGACTTCAAGTCCAACGAGTACGCCAACCTGATCGGCGGTTCGCGTTACGAGCCGCATGAAGAGAACCCGATGATCGGCTTCCGCGGCGCCAGCCGCTACGTCGACCCGTCCTTCACCAAGGCCTTCGCGCTGGAGTGCAAGGCGGTGTTGAAGGTGCGCAACGAGATGGGCCTGGACAACCTCTGGGTGATGATCCCGTTCGTGCGTACGCTGGAAGAAGGCCGCAAGGTGATCGAAGTGCTGGAGCAGAACGGGCTCAAGCAAGGCGAGAACGGTTTGAAGATCATCATGATGTGCGAGCTGCCGTCCAATGCGCTGCTGGCCGACGAGTTCCTGGAGATCTTCGACGGCTTCTCGATCGGCTCCAACGACCTGACCCAGCTCACCCTGGGCCTGGACCGCGATTCTTCGATCGTGGCGCACCTGTTCGATGAGCGGAACCCGGCGGTCAAGAAGCTGCTGTCGATGGCGATCAAGTCGGCGCGCGCCAAGGGCAAATACGTGGGGATCTGCGGCCAGGGGCCGTCCGACCACCCGGAACTGGCCGAGTGGCTGATGCAGGAAGGAATCGAATCGGTGTCGTTGAATCCCGACACCGTGGTCGACACCTGGCTGCGTCTGGCCAAGCTCAAGAGCGAGGACTGATGGGACTGATGGGTGCGATGTGGGCAGCAGCTGCAGGAGCAGCTGCTGCAAGACCGGTTGCTGCAGCAGGAGCGGCAGCCGCGAAGCCCGCCGCGACCAGCGAGCCGGCATTCAACTGGGCCGCCATTCCGTGGGCGCAGTACGCGGTCAACTGGGGAGTGGCACTGCTGATCGTCGTGGTCGGCATGTGGCTGGCCCGGCAACTCAGCCAGTGGTTGCACCGCGCGCTCACCCGCGCACGCGTCGAGATCACGCTGACCAATTTCCTGCGCAACGTGATGTACGCGTTGTTGCTGGTGCTGGTCTTCGTCAGCGCATTGAGTCAGATCGGTGTGCCACCGACCTCACTGATCGCAGTGCTCGGCGCAGCAGGCCTGGCGGTCGGCCTTGCCCTGAAGGATTCGCTGTCCAACATCGCCGCAGGCGTGATGCTGATCGTGCTGCGGCCGATGCGCGATGGCGACCACGTGTTGATCGCCGGGCAGGAAGGCATCGTCGACGAGATCCGGATCTTCCAGACCCGGATCCGTTCGTTCGACGAACGCATGATCACCCTGCCAAACAGCACGATTACCACCGCCCCCATCGTCAACTACAGCACCCTGCCCAACCGCCGCCTGGAAGTGACGGTCGGCGTGGGCTACCAAGACGATCTGAAGAAGGCGCAGCAGCTGTTGCTGCAGATCGCCAAGGACAACCCGAACATCCTGGAATCGCCTGCACCATTCGTGCAGGTGACCAATCTGGGCGAGAGTACGGTGGATCTGATGTTGTTCGCGTATGCGACCAACGGCAATTTCGGCGCCGCCAAGAGCACCACGCTGGAGCAGATCCGCAATCAATTGCTGGAAAACGGACTCAACATCCCCTACCCGCAGCGCGACCTGCACGTGTATCACCACGATGCCGATGGCAAGCCGATCTCCGACCTGTTGCTGAAAGGCATCGCCGACGATGGCGACCTGAGCAAGGGGCCTTCGTTGGCGCGCTGACGTACACAATGGCGCGATGGAAAGGCAAAAAAGGCCGCATCGAACGATGCGGCCTTTTTGTTGATGCCTTTCTTGTTGGATGCTTTTGTTGGATGGGTCGCCATCGAGTGGCCTGCACCCCGCGCAGTCGACTGAGGAGTCAACTGGCGCACGCATGCGTGCCATTGGAATGGGACACCGGCGACACGCCAACAGCCTGCAACAACGCCGTGGCCAACGCTCAGCCCTCCACACCCGCCGCAGCATCGCCACCGAGCGCGCCCATGAACTGACGGTAGTGGCGCAACTCGTCGATCGAATCGCGCACATCGCTCAGGGCGGTATGCGCCGAACTCTTCGCAAACCCGTTCG
The DNA here is from genome assembly GCF_041481705.2 of Xanthomonas sp. NCPPB 1062. NCBI lineage: Bacteria > Pseudomonadati > Pseudomonadota > Gammaproteobacteria > Lysobacterales > Lysobacteraceae > Xanthomonas > Xanthomonas sp. NCPPB 1062. The sequence continues at coordinate 2,568,870 of NZ_CM192987.1, forward strand.
CCACCGAGGGCGCCCAACGTCGCGCGAGTTCCTTGATGGTGGACACGTCCAGATTGCGGTAATGGAAATAGCGTTCCAGGCGCGACATCTGACGGTGCAGGAAGCGGCGATCCTGGCAGATCGAGTTGCCGCACATCGGCGAGGCGCCCGCACGGATCCACTCGCTCAGGAATGCCACCGTCTGCGCTTCAGCCTGCGCGTGGGTCACCTGGCTGTCGAGCACGCGCTGCCACAGACCCGAACGGCGGTGCTGATTGCGGTTCCATTCGTCCATCGCTTCCAGGGTTTCCAGCGGATGCGCAATGGCCAGTTCCGGCCCCTCGGCAAGCACGTTCAACTGCGCATCGGTCACGATGGTGGCGATCTCGATGATGGAATCGCGATCGGTATCCAGGCCGGTCATTTCCAGATCGATCCAGATCAGTCGGTCGTTGCCTGCAAGGTTCTCTGCCATATCGCCGTCCTGTGGAGGCCGTCGCCGGCCGGATGCTGAAGAGGGCGCGCATCATACCGCGGCCACGTCGCTCAGGGCGCAAGTGGTGGCTTGCCGCGCTTGGCCCTGAAGTAATTGGTCAGCCGCAGGCTCGCCTCGGCCGCAAGCACGCCACCGCACACCTGCACGCGATGATTGTGGCGCGGGTCGGCAAGCAGGTCGAAGACGCTGCCGCAGGCGCCGGTCTTGGGATCGCTGGCGGCGAACACCACGCGCGCGATCCGCGCATGAATCATCGCCATCGCGCACATCGCGCACGGCTCCAGGGTGACGTACAGCGTGCAGCCGATCAGACGGTGATTGGCCAGACGGCGCCCGGCTTCGCGCATTGCCACGATTTCGGCATGTGCGCTGGGGTCGTGGCTGGCGATATTGAAATTCCAGCCTTCGCCAAGCACGTTGCCTTGCGCATCGACCAGCAGCGCGCCGACCGGGATTTCGTCATAGTCGCGCTCGGCACGCTCGGCCAATTGCAAGGCATGCCGCATCCAGTGCTCATCGATCGCCGCGTACGGCGTTTCGGTCGGCGCATCGATGGGCACACTCACGTGGCCGCACCGCCCTGGCGGTCCAGGAACGCGGCGAACGCGGCAACCGTGGCTTCGCTGACATGGTGTTCGATGCCCTCCGCGTCGCGGCGCGCGGTGGCTTCGTCGATGCCAAGCGCAAGCAGGAAGCGCTCCACGATCTGGTGGCGCTGCCGGCTGGAGGCGGCCAGCGCCTCGCCGGCCGGGGTCAGGAACACTCCGCGGTAGGGGCGCTGCACGACCCACCCATCGCGCACCAGCCGCTTGAGCATCTTGGCCACGGTGGGCTGCGCCACACCCAGGCGCGCCGCGATATCGACCTGGCGTGCCTCGCCGCCATCCACCAGCAGATCGGAGATGAGCTCCACGTAGTCTTCGACCAGCTCGGCGCGGCGCGCTTCGCGTACCTGACGGAAGCTCTCCATGTGCACCTGCGCATCGATCAGGACCGGCGCGGCCGCTTCCACCTTTTCGCTCTTGCCCACCCTCGTCCTCGTCATCGTCGCCGGCGTCGATGCCGGGCGCATAGTTTGAAGCACACGGCAGATCAATACGATTCAAATTGCCAATGCTCAACAGCATAGCAACTGCTATATGATGCATTGACCCCGTTGTGACCCGAGTGCATGTCCGCCAACACCGCCGCCTCAGCGCCATCGCCAGCCACCGCCAACGGCGGCCTGGGCGACCACCAGGCCAGCGTCTCCGTGCCCAAGGGCGGCCATTGGTGGTTCCGCCTGCTGGCCTTCCTAGGACCGGGCTACATGGTGTCGGTGGGCTATATGGACCCGGGCAACTGGGCTACCGATCTGGCCGGCGGCTCGCAGTTCGGCTACCTGCTGCTGTCGGTGATCCTGTTGTCGAACCTGATGGCGATCGTGCTGCAAGGCCTGTCGGCGCGGCTGGGCATCGCGACCGGGCTGGATCTGGCGCAGGCCTGTCGCGTGCGTTATCCGCGTGGCGTCAACCTGGCGCTGTGGGGCATTTGCGAACTGGCCATCATCGCCTGCGATCTGGCCGAGGTCATCGGTACCGCGATTGCGTTGAAGCTGTTGTTCGGGATTCCGCTCACCATGGGCGCGATCATCACCGCGGTGGATGTGGTGCTGGTGTTGCTACTGATGAACCGCGGCTTCCGCGCGCTGGAAGCCTTCGTGATCGCGCTGCTGCTGATCATCTTCGTGTGTTTCGGCATCCAGATCGCGCTGGCCGCACCGCCGGTTGCGGCGATCCTGGGCGGTTTCATTCCGCGTGCGCAGGTGGTCACCGACCCGCAGGCGCTGTATCTGGCGATCGGCATCATCGGGGCGACGGTGATGCCACACAACCTGTATCTGCATTCCTCGATCGTGCAGACGCGCGCGTATCCGCGGACCGATGTCGGCCGGAAATCGGCGCTGCGTTGGGCGGTCACCGACAGCACCGTGGCGTTGATGTTCGCGCTGTTCATCAATGCCTCGATCCTGATCCTGGCTGCGGCGGTGTTCCATGCGCAGGGCCGCACCGACGTGCAGGAGATCGAACAGGCGCATGCGTTGCTGGCGCCGATGCTGGGCGTCGGCCTGGCCTCGACGCTGTTTGCGGTGGCGCTGCTCGCCTCGGGCATCAACTCCACCGTGACCGCAACGTTGGCCGGGCAGATCGTGATGGAAGGTTTCCTGCAATTACGCCTGCCGCCGTGGATACGGCGCTTGCTCACCCGCGGTATCGCCATCGTGCCGGTGGTCATCGTGACCTGGCTGTATGGCGAAGCCGGTACCGCACGGTTGTTGGTACTCAGCCAGGTGGTGTTGTCGATGCAGCTGCCGTTTGCGGTGATTCCGCTGGTGCGCTTCGTGTCCGACCGGCAATTGATGGGCGCGCTGGTAGCGCCAGCGTGGCTGGTACGCATCGCGTGGGTGATCGCGGCGGTGATCGTATGCCTCAATCTGAAGCTGCTGTGGGATACCGCGCTGCATTGTGATGCGGCATCGGCTCGGGTGTTGCACCGGCGTTCGATCAATTGTTTCGCATCGCCCGGACAGCTGGAAGACGACGTCGCGCTTTCTTCCCTTCAACGCGCACCATCGCTGTTGGTGATGCTTGAGAGCTTACCCAGCGTGTCCTGCGATGATGGCTGGACACGCTCTCTGCAGCAGACTCGACTGACTCGAGGTGGCGGTGCCCTCGCCGCTCGCAGGACACGCCGCAAGTACCTCCCATGTAGGCTCGATGTCGGGATCCATGCTGCCAACGGTGAGCACACCGCACCAGACAGGTGCTCGGTGAGGTGATTGAAGAGCGAAACATCACGCTACCGCTTGAGCCCGTCGCCAGCGCTGTGCGCATGTATACGTTTCTTCCATTACGGCCTGCGCATCGCTCGAATCGACCACATTCTGCGCCAGTTCGCGCACTGCGCACGCATGTGCAATCTGCCTCGTGCCCCACGCGCTCTACTTGGCGCATGCACCGGTGTGTCTTTTGCCTGCAGTGGCCTTGCGCTGCGTAGGCATGCCTTGCATGACGCGCCAACGCGCGCATGCGACCGCCGGGCTGCATGCCCTCGCCTGCAGGAGTTCTTATGGATCCGTTCGAGACGTATCCGGCCGATGCCGGGCGCCGCCAATTTCTCATTTCCGGCACGGCAGCCGTGGCAGCGTTATCGCTGCCACATCTCGCCAGCGCTGCCGCGGCCACGCGCATGCCATCCACCTCCTCGCCCCACTCGTCCACTCACGGAGTCAAGCAGATGTCCAATTTCGTCAAACGTCCCGACGGCGCCAACATTTTCTACAAGGACTGGGGCAAGGGCCAACCGGTCGTGTTTTCGCACGGCTGGCCGCTCAGCGCCGATGCCTGGGATGCGCAGATGTTGTTCATGGGCCAGCACGGCTTCCGCGTGATTGCGCATGACCGCCGCAGCCACGGCCGTTCGTCGCAGACCTGGGACGGCAACGATATGGACACCTACGCCGACGATCTGGCCGCGGTGATCGAGGCGCTGGATCTGAAGGATGCGATCCTGGTGGGCCATTCCACCGGCGGTGGCGAAGTGGCGCATTACGTTGGCCGCCATGGCAGCAAGCGCGTGGCCAAGGTGGTGCTGGTAGGCGCCGTGCCGCCGCAGATGGTCAAGAGCCCGACCAACCCGGGCGGCCTGCCGATGAGCGTGTTCGACGGCATTCGTGACGGTGTGGCCAAGGATCGTTCGCAGTTTTATCAGGACCTGACCACGCCGTTCTTCGGCGCCAACCGCGATGGCCACAAGGTCACCCAGGGCATGCGCGATGCGTTCTGGCTGCAGGGCATGCTGGGTGGGCATAAGGGTCAGTACGACTGCATCAGGGAATTTTCCGAAGTCGATTACACGCCCGACCTGAAGAAGATCGATGTGCCGGCGCTGGTGGTACATGGCGACGACGATCAGATCGTGCCGATCGATGCGTCCGGCAAGATGTCGGCCAAGATCATCAAGAATGCAGAATTGAAGATCTATGCCGGCGCGCCGCACGGCCTGACCGTGACCCATGCGGACCAGTTCAACAAGGATCTGCTGGCGTTCGCAAAAGCCTGACCGAAGTTGGATGGATCGGCGAAAGGCCGGCTCGACAGAGCCGGCCTTTTTTGATCTGGCGCTAGTGATCGCGCAAGCACAGCTCACGCCCGGACAGGTTGTTGTCGGGCGGTATCGACGCTGCGCTCGGACCTACACCTTGCCAGTGATGGATCCCGATTCGCACACTGGCCAGGTCTGCCTGACGGTGAGAGTCGTTGCTGTTCGCTGCGCTTCTCAGGCTCAGTCGAGATCTTGGTTGACTGAGGGCATCATGCGCTCGCCGCTCTCAGGACACGCCGCATGCTCCCGGCACCGTGGCGCTTCAGCGCAGCAACCAGTCGGCCAGCAGGAACCCCACGCTCATCGCCACGACGAGCAATGCACCGGTCAGACGTGGCGGAGCGGGCAACGGCAAGTCAAGCAACCGGCAGCCGATGCCGATCGCCAATGCGAGCAGGACCCCGAGCACTGCCAGGCTCATGCATCGCCCTGCCGGCCAACGCGGCCGCTGGGTCCGCCGCAATGCTCTAAATTCCTCGCGGCACGCCGGGCCAGAAAGCGGTCGGCCAGTGCATAGCCGCACGTCATTGCCAGCACCAGCAGCGCGCCGACGAAGGCCGTTGGTGCAGGCGATGGAATGCCGGCCACACGGCAGCCGAAGCCGATTGCCACACCCAGCGCGACACCGCTGATGAACTTCCAATTCATGGCATCAGATATCCGAGTGCGCGTGCGGCGGCAGCGCAGCACCGCCGCCACCGACGAAGTGGCGCACCACCGGCGCGCGCTCGCCGTGATGCAGGGCGCGGATCTGTTCTTGCAATTGGCGGTCGTCGCCGGTGACGCGTTCGTGCTGCCGCAGATGCTCCAGCCATGAGGCGACGATGAAGTATTCCAATTGCACACCCGGCGTTGCAGCGTCTTCGGCAATGCCCCAGACCACGGCGCCGTCGCGGCGGCGCGCGTTGCCCAGTTGCGTCATCAACTGCAAGAACGCGACGCGTGCCTCGGCAGCGATACGGTATTCCACCGTGACCAGCACCGGGCCGCGGTCGTGCTCGACGCGATCGGTTTGCGCAGGTGCAGGCCAATGTCCGCCGGGGGCGAGGTCCAGCTGTTCGGTTCCGGCAATCCGCGCGCGTTTGACCAATAGCGCGGCGATCACTGCACCGGCAGCGGCGATCTGCAGTGCTGTCGCAATCGACGTGCGTTGCGCCAACGCACCCCATAACAGCGAGCCGCTGGCCATGCCTGCGGAAAACACCACGATGTACAGCGACAATGCACGCGCACGCACCCACGCAGGGACGGCGGTCTGTGCGGCGATCTGCAACGACGACAGCACCGTGATCCAGGCCAGACCGTTCACCACCATCACCACGCACAACACGCCAAGCAGCCGCGCCAACGCCAACCCCAGCAGCGATGCGGCGCACACCAGGGTGGCAACGAACACCAGCAGATCGCGGTCGTAGCGCGCACGCAGGCGCGGCAACAGCAAGGCGCCGCTGATTGCGCCCATGCCAATGCAGCCGAGCAAAATGCCGTAGCTGCCAGCGCCCAGCTGCATATCGCGGCGGACCACCAGCGGCAGCAGCGCCGTCAACGCGCTGGCGAACACGAAAAAACCGGCAGCCTTGATCAGCACCGCCTGCAGGCGACCGGCGCGCGCGGCGTAGCGCAACCCTGCGCGCAGGCCTGCGCCAAAGCTCTCCGGCGGCAGCGCCGAGGCACGCACATCGCGGCGCCACCGCCACAGCACGTACAGCATCATCCCAAAGGTCAGCCCGTTGAGCAGGAAGGCCCACGGCGGGCCGAATTGCGCCACGATCAGCCCACCCACGGCCGGGCCGATCGATCGCGCGATGTTCATGCCGATCGAATTGAGCGCCACCGCCGAAGCCAGCATCGGGCGCGGCACCAGTTCCGACACGATCGCCGCCTGCGCCGGCATCGCCATTGCTGCGCCCACGCCCATTGCAAAGGTGAGCGCCACCAAGACCCACGGCGTCAGCAACTGCAGATGCGCCAATAACGCGAGCATACCGCCCACCAGCAGCATCCAGGCCTGGGTCAACAGCAGGTAGCGACGACGGTCGACGATGTCGGCCAGCGTGCCGGCGACCAGTGCCAATAGCACCACCGGCAAGGTGGTGGCCGACTGCACCGCCGCCACCATCAATGGCGAGCCGGTCTGTTCGGCCATCACCCAGGACGCGGCGACATCATTGATCCAGGTACCGACGTTGCTGCCCAGGATCGCCAGCCACAAGGCACGGAAGACCGGCTCACGCAGCGGCGCCCAGGCACCACCTTCGGCAGGTGCGGCAGAAACAGTCATCGCGGCAAGGCTCCAGGCAATGGGACGAAACAGACAACGCACAGGTGTGCCGCGCGCAACGCACAGGCACGCAGATGTGCTGGCGATACCGCCATCAGAACGCGAAGCACGCGCATCCCAAGGCGCCCCAGAAGCTACGTAGATCATCGGTTGGGACCGCATGTCGCCCGGCGTGCGCGTGCGCGCCGTGGGCACGACACGCGTGGCCGTGTGCATGCGTGTGCGTTGCAGCGGACAGCCCGCTTACCGCGCCTCCAACCTGGTAGCCGCCGAACCGATTCACCGGCGACCAGTCCGGCATGGCAGGCGGCAGCGTGGGAGCGAGCGCAGCAAAGTCGCCATCGCCATGCACAACACGCCCGCCCAGCACGGTCAGCACGCTGGTGATGTCGGCGATGGCCGCATCGTCGATGCGGAAGTAATCGTCAGACAACACGATGAAGTCGGCCAACTGCCCTACCGCCAAGGTGCCCTTACGGGTCTCGTCGCCGGAAAACCAGGCGCTGCCCTGCGTCCACAAGCGCAACGCTTGTTCGCGATCGAGCAGATTCTCCTCGCCATACAGGGCCAGACCGCCTACCGTGCGGCCGGTGACCAGCCACGACAGCGCCACCCACGGGTTGTAGCTGGCCACGCGCGTGGCATCGGTGCCTGCGCCGACCGGAATTCCCGCTGCGAGCATGCGTCGCACTGGCGGCGTCTGTTTTGCAGCCTGCACACCGTAGCGCTGCACGAACGCCTCGCCCTGGTAGGCCATACGATGCTGCACGGCGATGCCGCCGTTCAAGGCGCGGATGCGGTCGATATTGCGCGGGGTAATCGTTTCGGCATGGTCGATGAACCAATGCAGGCCGTCGAACGGGATGTCGGCGTTGACCTTTTCATAGACATCGAGAATGCGCGCGATGCTTTGGTCGTATGTCGCATGGATACGAAATGGCCAGCGCTTTTCCACCAATAGCCGCACCACCTGCTCCAGCTCGGGCTCCAGCGCCGCCGGCAGCTCTGGGCGCGGCTCGCTGAATTGTTCGAAGTCTGCCGCGGAAAACACCAGCATCTCGCCGGCGCCGTTGTGACGCAGCAGGTCATCGCCCTTGCGCACCGGCAGTAAGTCGGTCCAGCCGCGGAAGTCCTCGACCTCCCTGCCCTTGTTCTGGGTGAACAGGTTATAGGCAATGCGCACGCTCAGTTGGCCGGCTGCGTGCAGCTGTTCGATGACCTGGTAATCCTCCGGATAATTCTGGAAACCACCACCGGCGTCGATCACCGAGGTGATCCCGAGCCGGTTGAGCTCGCGCATGAAATGGCGAGTGGAATTGGCCTGGTATTCCAGCGGCAGACGCGGGCCTTTGGCCAGACTTGCGTAAAGGATCAACGCGTTGGGCTTGGCCAGCAGCAACCCCGTGGGGTTGCCCAACTTGTCGCGCTCGATGCGCCCGCCCGGCGGATCCGGCGTGGTCTTGTCGTAGCCGCAGGCTCGCAGCGCGGCACGATTGAGCAAGGCACGGTCGTACAGATGCAACAGAAACACCGGCGTGTCCGGCGCGATGGCGTTGATCTCCTCGAGCGTGGGCAGGCGCTTTTCAGCGAACTGATGCGCAGTGAACCCGCCAACCACGCGCACCCACTGCGGCGCTGGCGTGCGATCGACCTGCACCTTCAGCATGGCCATGGCGTCGGCCAGCGAGCGCACGCCATCCCAGCGCAGCTCCAGGTTGTAGTTCAGACCACCACGGATCAGATGGGTGTGGCTGTCGTTGAGGCCGGGCAGCAACCGCCGCCCCTGCGCATCGATGGTGCGCATGCCCTGCGCCAAGGCCATGATCTGCGCATCGTCGCCGACTGCCACGATGCGTCCATCGGCAACGGCGATGGCAGTGGCACTGGGCTGGCGCGGATCGAGCGTGGTAATGCGCGCATTGCGAACGACGAGATCGACCATGGGAGACTTCCCTGACGCAGACGAGGCAGCCGGCAATGCACCCAACGCAAGACCGGCTGCGGCGCCCTGCATCCACAAGCGTCGACCGGCATCGTGATTGCCCGCAGTGGGGCTCATGCCGCGCGCCTACGCAGACGATCCAGCGACCAGTCGCCACCACCGACTGCAGCCAGTGACAGCAAGACGACCATCCACATCAGCGGATACTCCATGCCGCCGTGCATCCAGAACCATCCGTTGGGAATGGCAACCAGCACGGTGGTTGCGATGAACAGCGCTGCCAATGCGGCGCTGGCACGCGTCCACATTCCCAGCAAGACCGCCAGCCCGGAGAGGGTCTGCATCAGGGCCAGCAGCAGCGGTAACGGTGCAGCGGATGGAAGGCCGAACTGCTGCAACTCGGCGGCGAACCCGGTCAGGCCCGGTCCACCGAACCAGCCCAGCAACTTGCCCAGCCCATGCGGCAGCAGGAAGCCGCCGCCGGCGATGCGCAGCATCAGCAACGCTGACGAAAGTCCGGCGGTGCCACGTGGTGCCGATAGGTTCAATGCCCGCCTTCCTGCGCACCGAACATGCTCTTGGCGTACTGGATGCCGATCCCGTAGCCGCCAGCATGCGCGCGTGCAATGCCGGTGGTCAGCGCATAGGTGTCGCTACGTGCCCAGTCGCGCTGCAATTCCAGCAGGTACTGCACACTGGTCATGGGCGCAGCGCCGGCCTGCACCATGCGCATAACGGCACGTTCGTGCGCCTCGTCGCTCACGTCGCCGCAAGCATCGGTGATGACGTACACCTCGAACCCTTGGTCGATCGCCGACAGTGTCGGGCCTACGATGCACACGCTGGTCCACAGACCGGCGATCACCAGACGCTGCTTGCCGAGTGCGTTGATGCGATCGATCACGCCCTGGTCTTCCCAGGCGTTCATGCTGGTGCGATCCAATACCGGCTCATCCGGAAAGATGTCCGGCAACTCCGGGAACAACGGGCCGGAGAACGATTTTTCTGCGACGGTGGTCAGGATCACCGGCACCTTGAAGCCTTTGGCGCCCTTTGCAATCAAGGACACATTGTTGCGCAGCGCCGAAATGTCGATGGTGTGCGTGGCGAACGCCATCTGCGATTGATGGTCGATCAGAATCAGGGTGTGATCGCCAGGCGATAGCAAGGATGTGCCGGGCACGGCAATTGCAGTGGTCATGCGGGTTGCTCCATGGAAAGTGACACCGATTCATCGCCGCGCCGCTGCGATGAGGGCATGTGTGCAGCCCCGCATGTCTCCATCGCCGTCTGCGCGGCGAAACGCGCCGGCGTGCACCCGGTGGCGTTGCGAAAGCTGCGAACGAAGTGGCTTTGATCGAAGAAGCACAGATCGGTGGCGATCTGGCTGATGGTGTGGCGGCCTTCGCGCAACATCGCCTGGGCACGTTCGAGCCGACGATGACGCAGGTATTCCATTGGACTGGCGCCGACCGCATCGCGAAATACGCGGGCGAAATGGAAGCGGCTCAGACAGGCAGCTTGCGCGAGATGCGCCACGCTGACAGGTTCGTACAGATGCGTGTCGATGTACTGCATTGCGCGCGCAACAGCGCGCACACGCGGCGCCTGCGTTTGCATGCGTCCTGCAGCACGCGTCTCGGGGCAAGCGATGGCAGTCAGAGGTGCCACGGGGCGTCTCCGGGGGGAATGACCGCATGGTGCCGGGGACAGCCTCGTTGCCCTACCCCTGATGGTGAGGCGAATCTTTCCCTCTTTCGGGGGAGCGCTTGCACGTCTTCGCCACGGGCAGCGGCCTGGATGCAATGCGCGTTCGATCGAGCGCGGCGTCATGCCCCGGTGCAGTGCCAGTGCGATCCAGAGAGCGCAGACGCATCGCCACACATCGCGCTGATCAGACGGCGCGCGGTTGTTCAATATCGCGATCAACATGCAACAGCGCGTCGCGGCGACCGCCAAGCAACCGCAACCGCAACGCGGTGCAGTGAGGCTGCAGCATGCCGAGGCGTTGCGCGCCGCCCTACGGTTCGCGCATCACGCGCGCGGCCTGAGTCAGTCGCTAAACGAATTCTTCCCGCACGTCCCTCCCCCGAAAGAGGTGGTGGTGCTTCCCCCGATCCCGCCCGACAATGATGCGATGCCGCATGCGTCCGTCATCCATTCGCTTTGCTTGTCGCGCTTGCGCGCGGCAGCGGTGGTGGCGCTGTGGTGGCTACTCCTGCTCTGTCGTCCTGCCTGCGCAGCCGGCATCGCCGCGACTCGCGACGGGCTGCTGCAGTTCCACCACACGGCCTGGAGCATCGAGCGCGGTGCGCCGGCCGACATCTGGGACATCCAGCAAGCCGATGGCGGCGCGCTGTGGCTGGCGACTGGCTTCGGGCTGTTCAAGTTCGACGGCGAACACTTCACCCGGCAGGCAGCGCCGGAGGGCGAAGCCTATGCATCGCACAACATGACCGCACTGTCGCTGACCACCGACGACGGCGCGTGGATCGGCTATTTCAATGCCGGCATCGATCGCCTGGCCGACGGCCATCTCACCCATTTCGTCCCCGGCAAGGATGTGCCGGATGGGATGGTCTTCCGCATCGAGCGCGATGGCAGCGGCCGTCTGTGGGCCGCCATCGATGGCGGGCTGTGCTGGTTTGACGGACAACGCTGGCATCGCGCCGGTGCCGACTGGGGCTACCCGGAATCCAGCGCGCAATGGCTGCTGCGCGATCGCCGCGGCATCTTGTGGGTGAGCGATGGCAGCCGCATCCTGTCGCTGCAACCGGGTGCACGACGCTTCGAATCCAGTGGCCAGCAGGTCGGGCACTTCACCACCATGGCCGAGCACCCGGGCGGCGCGATCTGGGTCGCCGATCCGCACCGCGGCGTGTTCGCGCTCACCGATGCGCATGGCGTGGTGTTACCCGCCGTGGCACGCAACCGGCTGCAGTTTCCCGGCTTGTTCGCGCACCGCATCCGTTTCATGCGCGATGGCGCGCTGTGGGGCAGCGACTACATCGCAGGCGGGGTGTTCCGTGTCGCCCAACCCACATCGCCGGCGCCGGTGCTCGAACGCTATGGCCCGCTGCAGGGTCTGACCTCCTCCACTGCCGGCCCGCTGCTGGAAGACCACGAAGGCAACCTCTGGGCCGGCACCAATCTGGGGCTCAACCGCTTCCGCCATCGGGCCCTGCTGCCGCTGGCGGCATTGCTGCCCGGCCAGACCACGGCGGTGGCGGTCTTTGCAACCGTCGCCACGCCAAGTGCACCGGTGTTGCTGGCGGTCCTGCGCGACGAGCGCCAGCTGGCATTGACGCGGACCGGCATCCAGGCCCTGCAACGCGGCGCGCCTGTCGGCGTGCTCCAGGTGCCGTCCAACGCCAACGGCTGGTTGCTCGGCGACAACCGCCTGCTGCGCCTGCACGCAGGCCGCACTCACTCCCTGCCCCTGCCGCAGGATGCGCGCACCGGATCGATCCGCGCGTTTGCCGTCGATGCCCAGGGCTCGCCCTGGGCGTGTCCCGATGCCAGCGGCCCGCAGCGCTGGGACGGCCATCGCTGGCAGCCGATTGCGAGCTTGCAGGACCAACCCTGTTCGGTCCTGGTGGCCGCGCCCGATGGCGCGCTGTGGGTAGGCAGCGTCACAGGCGAGCTCAGCGTGCTGCGTGGCGGGCAGGTGCAGCACTACACCGCCAACAACGGCTTGTCGGTCGGCCCGATCACCGCCATTTGGCGCAGCGCAGCCCTCACCCTGGTGGCCGGCGAAAGCGGGCTGGCAGTGCTCGGCAGCGATGGCCGCTTCCAGCAGGTGGCCGATCAGGCCAATCCGGTGTTGCAGGGCATCACCGGCATCGCGCGCGACCGTCACGACACCTTCTGGTTGAACGGCAATCGTGGCGTCGTGCAAATCGGCCGGCAGGCATTGCTGCGCAGCCTGCGCAACGGCCTGGTCAGCCCCACGCTGCGCCTGTACGACATCATGGATGGCCTGCCCGGCGTCGCCCAGCAGGCCACCCCGGTGCCGACCGCGATCGCCGCGGCCGATGGCCTGCTCTGGTTCACCACCAACCAGGGCCTGGCCTGGCTCGACCCCGAGCGAACCTATCGCAACCCGACCGCGCCGAAGGTCTTCATCACCGAGGTGGTTGCCAACGACCGGCCTTACCCGCGTCAGGACGGCCTGCACCTGCCCAAGTGGACCGACCGTCTGCGCATCGGCTACGACGCCATCAGCCTCACCCGCCCGGAGCGCGTGCGGTTCCGCTACCGGCTGGAGGGGGTGGATGCACGCTGGCAGGACGCCGGCAACCGCAACGAGGCCTTCTATACCAACCTTGCACCGGGGCGTTACCGCTTCCGTATTGCGGCCGCCAACAACGACGGCCTGTGGAATGCACGCGGCGACACCCTGGCCTTCGTCATCGAACCGGCCTTCATCCAGACCTGGCAGTTCAAGGCCTGCTGCGCGCTGACGTCGCTACTGGCGCTGGGCGTTGCCTGGCGCATGCGGACCCGGCAGGTGGCCGGGCGCCTGCGCGCGCGTCTGGAAGAGCGCTACCGCGAACGCGAACGCATCGCCCGCGAATTGCACGACACCTTGCTGCAGGGCACCCAGGGGCTGATCCTGCGGCTGCATACTGCCAGCCGCTCGCTTCCCTGGAACGATCCGCGCCGGCTGGAGCTGGAACAGGCGGTGGATCTGGCCGAAAACGCGCTTGCCGAAGGCCGCGACCGCGTCAACGGCTTGCGCGACAGCCAGTCCCTGCACGAAGACCTGGCCGCCGCCCTGCAACGGGCGCGCAACGCCACCATGCCGCCGCCAACGGCCGCACTGCAGGTCTGCGTCGAAGGCCGGCCCATGCGCCTGCGTCCCTTGGTGGCCGACGAGCTGTTCCAACTCGGGCGCGAAGCGCTCGCCAATGCCGACCGGCACGCCAACGCCACCGCCATCGCGCTGGAACTGCGTTACGGTTCTCGTGACTTCACGCTGCGCATCCGCGACGATGGCCGCGGCCTGGACCCGGACGTGCTGCACGGCCACGCCCGCACCGGGCACTGGGGCCTGACCGGCATGCAGGAACGCGCGCAGCGCATCGGCGCCAAGATGCAGCTGTGGTCGCGTCCCGGCAGCGGCACCGAAATCCAGATCACCCTGGCCGCCCGTGCCGCCTACCTGCGCGCCAAGCGGTGGTGGTGGCCATTTCACACCGCACGACCCACGGAGAGTTCCAATGGCTGACATGGCCCGACCAACCGGGGTGCTGGTGGTAGACGACCATCCACTGCTGCGCGATGGGCTCAGTGCCATGCTCGCCGCCGAGCACGACATGCGCGTGGTTGGCGAAGCGGAAGACGGCGAGCAGGCAGTGGCCTGCTACATCCGCCTGCGCCCGGACGTGGTGTTGATGGATCTGCAGATGCCGCGCGTGGACGGGGTCGAGGCCATCCAGCGCATCCGCCAGGTCGACTCCGCCGCCAAGGTCATCGTGCTGACCACCTATACCGGCGACGTGCGCGCGGTGCGCGCCCTGCAGGCAGGCGCCTGTGGCTACCTGCTCAAGAGCGCGCTGCGCCGCGAGCTGGTCGACACCATCCGCGACGTGCGCCGGGGCCAGCGCCGGCACGTGCCGGCCTCGGTTGCCGAAAACATCGCCGCCCATGTGCTCGACGATGCCCTGTCCGCGCGCGAGACCGAAGTGCTGAACCTGGTCGCCACCGGCTGCTCCAACAAGCAGATCGGCAGTGCCTTGAGCATCTCCGAAGAAACCGTCAAGGCCCATATGAAGAACATCCTGGGCAAGCTCGGCGTGCGCGATCGCACCCATGCGGTCACCGTCGCGCTGCGGCGGGGGATCCTGTCGCTGGAGACCTGAGCGGCGGCTCGCCCATCCTGGGCCCAGCCAGCGGCGGCTTTTGCTACGCGGTCGACCATTCTTGAACGCGAGGCGACACGCGCGATAGCTCCGCGCGCTCAAACCGATCGGCTTACGCTATCGTATGCACCGCCAAGCGGCATGGGGGCCGCTTCAGCATCTGGTTCGGCAGCCGATAACGGCTACGTCCAACCGCCGCACTGCGCTGCGGCGGCACTCGACTCACTCATTTAAACGCGTTCAGGGGAATTGCGATGCTTCGTCACTCTTTGCGGGTGCGCCTGCTGTTGCCGGTGCTGGCCTTGGTGCTGGTTGTGGTGGTGGCACTGACGGTCATTCTGGCCATTACCGAAGCGAACCGGGTCAAGTTCGAAGCAGGCGACGCGATCGAACGCCAGTCGGTGTCCTTGCAGACCTTGTTCGCGGTCACCCGCGCGATGATGCTCGACCGCGTCAATTCCTCCATGCGCCAGCTGCGCAGGGAAGCCAACAAGGAGGGCGCTCCCAGCGTTGGCGGCGACGTCCGCGTTGCCGATCGTAGCGCCAACGACCTGCTGCTGGGCCAGCGCTCGCAGGCAAATGCCTTCACCTTGGTGGACGAGGTCACCGCCATCCACGAAGGTACCGCAACGCTGTTCTCGCGTACCGGCGACGACTTCGTGCGTATCTCCACCAACGTCAAGAAGGACGACGGCAGCCGCGCCATCGGCACCGTGCTCGATCCGAACGGCCAGGCCGCTGCCAAGCTGCGTAACGGCGAAAGCTTCTACGGCGTGGTCGATATTCTCGGCAACCCGTACGTCACCGGCTACGAGCCGATCTTTGCCGGCAACGACAAGCGCGTGATCGGTGCGTGGTACGTCGGTTACAAGGCAGACACCCAGGCGCTGGAAAACGTGGTCAGCAGCCGTCGCGTGCTCGACTCCGGCTTCATTGCCGTGTTCGACAGCAAGAACAAGCTGCGCTTCCAGTCCACCACCGGCGCCACCACCGATACTGCCACCATCGAGCGTATCGTCAAGGACACCCCGGATGATTGGGTCGTCACCAAGGAACAGGTACCCGATTGGGGCTTCACCCTGGTCTCGGCCTATCCCAAAAGCGACGTCAATGGCGTGATCGTGCGCCAGTCGCTGTGGATCGCCGGCATCGGTCTGCTGGTCTGCGCCTTGTTGCTCGGCCTGCAGTGGGCCTTGATCTGGAGCCGCGTGTTGCGCCCGATCCAGCACTTGACCACCGTGGCCGAAGAACTGAGCCTGGGCAAGTGGAACCACACCATCGCAGAGGTCAACCTCAAAGATGAAATCGGTACCCTGGCGCGCGCCATCTCCCGCTTGTCCAACAGCGTCCGGTTGGCCATGGAGCGCCTCAGCAAACGCTGAGTCGCTGTCACCCATTCCGTACCTGATGCTGCAAGGAAGACGCCATGTCCACTGAATTCCGTCCGCTGATCGAGATCCTGCGCGAGCTCAAAGCGCTGGCATTGAAGAAGGCGTCCGGCTTTCTGTTCATCGTCACCGAGGAAAACCACTCCTGCATCGTCCGCATCAACAGCGGGCAGATCGAAGAAGTGGTGTTCCGCATGCTGCGCAATGACGAGGCGGTGCAACGCCTCACCATGGTCAACGCGGCCAAGGCGCGCTTCCAGGCCGACCCCGGGGCCGGCCTGGGCAAACCCTCGCTGTTGAGCGACGACTCGCGGCAGTGGTTGATGGGCGGTTTTGAACAGGATCTCGGCGGCGCACCGTCGCCGGTGCGTGCGCCGGTTGCCCCGACACCGGCACCTGCCGCAGCTGTCGCAAGCGCGAGTGCGGCGCCGGTCGCCGGTGGCGACAACGCCGGGCCCGACGAGCGCGTTCGCAGTGCACTGGAATCGGTCGCGCTGAACTACCTCGGCCCGATCGCCGGCATGCTGTGCGATGAAGCCTGGGACGCCTCCAGCGACATCGAGCAGGTGCTCAGCCAGCTCGCCGCCAACCTGGCGACACCCCAGGAAGCACAAAAGTTCATGGCCGACGCCCGCGTGGCATTGGCCAAGGTTCGCTGAGGAGCATCTTCAGTTCGGCTCCTGCATCAAGGCCGCGCACTGCGCGGCTTTTTTTTGTGGGCGCAGCAAGGGCGCCGGCCATGCGTTGCAACATCAAGCCACGTCGAGGCAGGCCGAACATCGGCTATGCGTTGCTGGTCTGCGAAGCGTGCGCAGTGGCCAGCGTGACGATAGATCATGGCATCCGACCCAGGCTCGGCCTGTCGGCCATCCATCAGCAAGCGCGCAGCTCATGCAGATCGCAATGCGCCACGAAGCGCTGCAGATTGCCCGACAGACGTTTTTGCCGGTGCTGGATCCGGTAAAAGCGCCGCGTCAGCCGCGGCAAGGTGGTCTGCAGAATCACCAGCCGGCCCAGCGTCACCAGGTCCTGCACCGCGCACAGCGATAGGCAGGCCAGCCCCAGTCCTTCTGCCGCCGCCTGCTTGATCGCCTCGGTGCTGCCCGGCTGCAGATCGCTGTGCAGATGATGCAGGTGCGGCAGTAAGACCCGTTCTACCGCCTCGCGCGTGCCGGAGCCGGGCTCGCGAAGCAGCCAGTGCGCCTGTCGCAAGGCCTTCAACGGAACCCGTGCCCGCATGGCGGCCTGCGCCACTGCATGCGTCGGTGCCGCCACGATCACCAACTCGTCCTGTCGCCAAGGCACGACCTGGAGGTCTGCCTCATGGCACGGGCCTTCGATCAAGCCGATATCCACCTCCAACCGGCTCACCGCGGCGGCCACCTCGCGTGTGTTGCCGATGACCACGTCCACCGCCGCGCCCGGCCACGCGCTTCGATAGCTGGCAATCAGCGACGGCAACACATAGTTGCCGATGGTGGTGCTGGCCCCCACGCGAAGGCGCGTGAGCAACGGCGCAGCCGCGGCAGCGGCACTCCCAAGGCCGAACTGGCCTTCGATCTGCTGCACGCCATCGAGCACTGCCCTGGCCTGCGGCAGCAATGCACGGCCATTGTCGTTGAGCATTAAACGCTTGCCGATGCGGTCGAACAGCTGCGCGCCGAGCAGGCTCTCCAGTTCATTGAGCGCACCGCTGGTAGCCGACTGCGACAGCGCCACACGCTCTGCGGCCGCAGTAGTGCTGCCGGTATCGGCCACGGCCGTGAAGATCAGGAGCTGCCGCAGGGTCAGGCGCATGGAGCTATCGATTACCTGTTTTATCGCTAGGTTATAACGAAATTATCCGTTTGTTGGATAGTTCCGGGCAGTCCACAGTGCGCTCCTGCCTGCCGCGCGTTGCGATGAAACCACCATGTACAGCACACCTGCCCCACCCAACCTTTTGCAAGGCCATGCCGCTGGGGCCACCCGGCGCCTGCGCCAGTTGGTGCCCGGTCTTGCATTGACGGGCCTGCTGGCTGGCGCGTCGATGCAGCTGGGCAAGATCGGCGGGCTGCAGGCCAACGGCGTCAGCGCGCTGACCCTGGCCATCCTGCTCGGCATGCTGGCCGGCAACACGTTCTATCCGCGCCTGGCTGCGAACGCCGACCCGGGCGTGCGTTTTTCCAAGGCCACCCTGCTGCGGCTGGGCATCGTCCTGTACGGCCTGCGCCTGACCTTCCAGGACATCGGCAACGTCGGCTGGACTGGTGTTGCCATCGACGCGGCGGTGCTGTGCAGTACCTTCGGCCTTGCCTGTTTCGTTGGCATGCGCGTGTTCGGCCTGGACCGCACCACGGCGATGCTGATCGGTGCGGGTAGCTCGATCTGCGGTGCAGCCGCCGTGATGGCCGCCGAACCCGTCGTCCGCGGCCGCGCCGAACAGGTGATGGTCGCGGTGGCCACGGTGGTGGTGTTCGGCACGCTGGCGATGTTCCTGTACCCGGTGCTGTATCACCTGGTCGCGCACTCCCGCGGGTTCGCCCTGTCGCCGGCGGCATACGGCGTCTTTGCCGGTTCCACCATCCATGAAGTGGCACAGGTGGTCGCTGCGGGTCGCGCCATTGGCGAGCAGGCCGCAAATACCGCAGTGATCGCCAAGATGGTGCGGGTGATGCTGCTGGCGCCGTTTCTTATCGCCCTGTCGGCCTATCTTTCTCGAACCAGGGGACAGCACGCAGATCCCTCAAAGTGCGATGGCGGTACCGACCAGAACGCGCGCACGCAGCCCGGCAGCGTCGTGATGCCCTGGTTCGCGCTTGGGTTCATCGCGGTTGCTGGACTCAACTCGCTGGCGTTGCTGCCACCGACGCTGGTGCACCAGGCGATCGACATCGATACCGTCCTGCTGGCGATGGCCATGGCCGGCCTGGGATTGACGACGCACGTCTCGGCCATCCGCAAGGCCGGCATCAGGCCGCTGGCGCTTGCAGCCATTCTGTTTGCATGGCTGGTTTGCGGCGGCTTTGCCCTCAATGTGGGCATCACCGCAATGTTCCACTGACGTGGAATTCGTGATGGGTGCATCCCATCACGGCATGTGGATCTCACCCCCGCGGAATCAGCCAGCCGCTCGCCAACCTGCAGATTGATGCGCCGCAAAACGACAGGGGCGCAATCGCGTGCATCATCTTGCGACCCGCCCCGGGTCAGCCAGCCGTTGCTTCCGTTCCGGAGGACGTCGCCATGCCAACCACCGAGCTGTTCGACACCACGGCGATCCAAGCCGGCGCGCGCCTGCGCTATTGGAAAGACCTGGTAAGAACGGCCTTCGACAACATGGAGATCGAGCCGGCATCGCAACGCTTCTGCGCGCGCATGCAGAGGCGAGGCTTCGGTTCGATGCACCTGACCACCGTCGAGTCGACTCCCGTGGCGATCGATTCCAGGCGCAGCAGCAACTACAATGGCGTCTACCTGATGCGCAACGAGCATGGCAGCTGCGACGTCTATCAGCATGGCCGGCAGGCGCGTTTGCAAGCCGGCGAACTGGTCGTGTTGCGCGCGCGCGATCCGTATCGCATCGAATGCAGCCGCGATCACCGCACACGCGTGCTCTACCTGCCCGGCACCGATCTGGCCGATCAGTTGGCTGCGCAGAGCGCCACCGCTTATCGCGGCGAACAGTTCCAGTTGCTCGGCAATTTCATCGCGCATCTCGATCACCTCGGCGCCGGGCAGCACGTTTCGACGCTGCTGACCACCGCCTGTGCCCTATTGGCGCTGACCTGGCCTGCGGCTGCCGGCACGCATTCGGGAAGGAGCACCGCGCTCACCTGGCAGGCGCGCCTGCGCCAGCATGTGCATCAGCATCTCGCCGATCCGGGGCTTGGTGCGCAGAGCATCGCCCAGCATTTCGGCATCACGCCCCGCTATGTGCAACTGCTGTTCGCTGCCGCGCACACCTCCCTCGGTGCGTATGTGCTCGAACAGCGCCTGCAGTGGGTGGCCGAGCGCCTGCGCGATCCGGTCGCCGCGCCCATCGGCGAGATCGCGCTGGAGGCAGGCTTCAGCGACGTCTCGCATTTCTGCCGCTGCTTCCGCAAACGCTTCGGCAGCAGCGCACGTGCCTACCGCAACGGCGCAAACGCCGGTTAGCGTGCAGCGCTGGATGCCGATTTCGCTCCTGGTCAAGTTTGCTTCGTCGCTCGCCAAGCGCTGCCGCCGTCGCGCTCTCTAAGCTGCGCGTGCCCATGTCGGGTACGAACCACCAGCCGGAGGCGGCACCGCATGAATGCCTTGAGTCGCATCAGCAGCGATATCGATCTGTTTACCGACGACGCGTTGCACGACCCCTACCCGCTCTATGCCGAACTGCGCAATCTCGGGCCTGCCGCCTACCTGCGCACCTATGACCTCTACTACCTGGGCCGCTACGAGCAGGTGCGCAAGGCGCTGATGGATTGGCAGACATTTTCGTCCGCGCAGGGCGCCGGGCTCAATCCGGTCATCAACAAGCAGTGGGAACACGCGCTGATCTGCGTCGATCCGCCCATGCACGGTGGCACCCGCAAGCTGTTCACCGAACGTCTCGGTCCACGCCATCTGCAGCACGTCCAAGACACCATCCATCAACGCGCCGACGAACTGGCAAGAAGCCTGCAGCAGCGCGAGCAGTTCGATGGCGTACGCGACGTCGCCCACGACCTGCCGGTCAATGTCATTTTCGATCTGATCGGATGGCCGGAAGAAGCGCGCGGCGAACTGGCGGCGCTGGCCGCCGGCTGCTTCGACGCCTGTGGCCCGGACTCCTTACGCATGCGCGCGGCCCTGCCACGCCTTGAAGCGATGCGGGCATTCGTCGCCGACACCTACGACCGCGATCGGCTTACGCCCGGTGGCTTCGGTTCCACGGTCGCCGCCGCCGGCAAGCGCGGCGAGATCCCGCGCGAAGCGGCCATCGGCCTGATGGAGGGCTATGTGATCGCCGCCTTCGACACCACGATCAATGCCATCAGCAATGGGCTATGGCAGTTCGCGCAACATCCCGAGCAGTGGGAAAGGTTGCGCCAGGATCCGGGCAAAGCACCTGCCGCCTTCCAGGAGATCGTACGCATCGACAGCCCGCTGCAGCACCTCTCGCGCGTGACCACCCGCCAGGTCGATCTGGGCGAAGGTGTCGTGCTTCCCGCAGGCGCGCGGGTGATCGTGAGCTATGCCTCGGCCAATCGCGACGAACGCCATTATCCGGAACCGGACCGCTTCGATATCGAGCGCAACCCCGTCGATCACCTGGGATTTGGGCTGGCGACGCACAATTGCGCAGGCCAGGCGCTCGCCAAGCTGGAAGGGATGGCCACATTCGCAGCGTTGGCCCGCTACATCGACCACTTCACGCTGACCGGGCCGGTGCAACGCATTCCCAACAGCATCACCCGTGGGCTGTCGCATCTGCCCATGCGCGCGCACTAGGAAGCGACCATGCCCACCATCACCTACATCGAACCGAGCGGCGAGACCGTGGCGGTCGACCT
Source organism: Xanthomonas sp. NCPPB 1062 (assembly GCF_041481705.2). NCBI lineage: Bacteria > Pseudomonadati > Pseudomonadota > Gammaproteobacteria > Lysobacterales > Lysobacteraceae > Xanthomonas > Xanthomonas sp. NCPPB 1062. The sequence continues at coordinate 2,590,476 of NZ_CM192987.1, forward strand.
CGCGCCGGGATGGACCCTGATGCAAGGGGCCATGCATCACGGCATCGATGGCATCGAAGCGCAGTGCGGCGGCTCCTGTGCGTGCGCCACCTGCCATTGCTACGTGGAGGCCGGCGGCCAGGACCTGCCACCGCTGGACATGGAGGCCGGCATGCTCGACAGCGTGGCGGCCGAACGGCGCAGCAACAGCCGGCTGGCGTGCCAGCTCGTACCGACATCGGACATGACCGTACGCTTTCCGGATCGGCAGACATGAGCCTGCGCACGGCAGGTGCGCGATGAGCGGCATGGTCATCGTCGGTGCGGGTCAGGCGGGCCTGCAGACCGCCGAATCCCTGCGCAGCGGCGGCTATACGGGCTCCATCGTGTTGCTGGGGGACGAGCCCTGCGCGCCCTATCACCGTCCACCGCTCTCCAAGGGGTTTCTGCTGGGCGAGGTGAGCGAGACCCAGCTGTACATTCGCGCACCCGAGGCCTTGAACCGCAAGGGCATTCAGTGGCACGCCAGCGCCCGGGTGATGCGCATCGAACACGCCACCCGCACGCTGCACCTGGATGACGGCAGCACCCTGGGCTACACGGGGCTGTGTCTTGCCACCGGCGCACGCGCCCGCCGGCTGGAGGTCCCAGGCGCCGGGCTCGGCCATGTCTGCATGTTGCGCAACATGGCCGACACTCGCGCGCTTGCCGCGATCCTGCCGCACACCTCGCAGGTGGTGGTGATCGGTGGCGGCTTCATCGGGCTGGAATTCGCCTCCATCGCCAGGCGGCTCGGCAAGCAGGTCGTTGTGCTGGAGGCGGCCGATCGGCTGATGGCGCGCGTCGTCAGCCCGCAACTGGCGGACTTCTTCCTTCGCCTGCATCGAGACAACGGCGCGACCATCGAACTGGGCAGCAACGTCCGCGCATTGAGCGGCAGTCGCGGCGTGGTGACTGCCGTCCACACCGCGGACGGGCGCGTGTTTCCGGCAGACCTGGTCGTCGTCGGGATCGGCGTCATCCCCAATGGCGAACTGGCCCAACAGGCCGGACTGGCTTGCGATCGCGGGGCATTGATCGTGGACGCGTGCGCACGCAGTAGCAGCCCCGGCATCGTCGGTGCCGGCGACTGCACGGTGCGGCAGCGGGCAGGCAGCGGTTTGCTGCGGCTGGAGTCGGTCCAGAATGCAATCGAACAAGCCAAATCCGCTGCCGCCTCACTGCTGGGCGAGCACCGCCCCTACCCTGCGTTGCCCTGGTTCTGGTCGGAGCAGTACGAGGTCAGGCTGCAAATGGCCGGCTTTGCCGCAGGCCACACGCAGGCGGTGGTGCGCGGCGACCTGGCGACCAGCACGTTCTCCCTCTTCTACTACGTCGATGGCGAACTCTGCGCCGTGGACTCGATCAATCGGCCACAGGATTATCTGGCGGCCCGCAAGCTGCTCGAACTGGGACGCTCGCCGACGCCGCAGCAAGCCGCCGACCCCAACTTCGCTTTGACCAGCCTCATCCCCGCCTAGCAATGCGGCTGGTCGATCCGGCTCGAGCCCGCGCGCCTGCGCTTCGGCGGTGCGGCTGCACGCGCGCCTTGCGTTCAAGACCGCACTGCAGCGGCTTGGCGCCCCCTGTCAATGCATGGGTCTGCATGCCTGCCCGCAGATGGCAACCGAGCAGCATTACGGGCTGTCTGGCCTGGTCGAGGGCTGCAGCAGAAGCCTGAGCAGAGGATTCGGGAAACGTCGCGACATGGTCACCGCATGGAAGGTCTCCACGATGTCCGGCAATTGATCGCCTTCCATCAACGCGCCAGCGGCAATCTCGTCCTTGACCACGATCGGCGGAAGAACCGCCAGGCCGATGTCCTCGCGGGCAAGCAGTCGCATCATCGCCATGTCCTCCACTTCCGCCACGATCTGCGGCCGCACGCCCAGCCGGTCGGCCAATGCGTCGAAGCCGATGCGCACGCTGCTATCCACCGTCGGCAGGATGATGGGGTGGCTGCGAAGGCGGTCGGCGAAGCTGGCCGCATGGCCCAGGCGATCCGGCGTCCCCACCAGGCTGACCGGGTACTCCGCGAGCCGGTGAGTGACGAAGGGGGACAGCGCGTCGCCGGCAGGTGCCCGATTCAGCAGCACCACGTCGAGATTGAGCGCCTCCAGTGCGCGCAGCAGTTCACCCGCGCTGCCCGAACGCAGGATGAGGTCGATGTCGGTGCGGCCCAGCAGCGGCCGCAGGAATTCCATCTGGAAGTTGCGCGACAGCGTGGCAAGCGAGCCGACCCGCAGCGCCTGCCGCGCCGCACCTGTCTGCCGCAGCGTGCCGAGCAGCTCATCGCCGGTGGCAAAAATCGCATCGGCATGGTCGAGCGCGATCTGCCCGGCCTCGGTCAGATGCAGTTGTCGCCCGCGGCGTTCGAACAGCGCATGGCCCAGGCGCTCTTCCAGCTTGCGGATTTGCACCGAAAGCGCCGACTGGGTGAGGTTGAGACGCTCGGCAGTACGGGTGAGGTTGCCGTCGTGCGCGACCGCCCAGAAGTAGCGCAGATGGTTGTAGTTCAAGGCGGCCATATCATTCGATAATAACGAACGAATCTGCAAGAACAATGAATTTTTATTCAACCCCACCGATCGCTATCGTGGCGCGGCCCGCCACCACGTTCGTTCTTAGGGGATTGCCTTGTCGCTCTATCTACTCCCACTGTTCGCACCACTCCTGTTGCTGACCGCCGCTGTCGTCGCCTTGGGGCGCGGCGGTCGGCCTCCACTGAAGATTCCCCTCCTCGCCGAAGGCGCCGCGCTCGGCGCGCTCTGCATCGCGATCGCATCGCTGGCGCTGGTGCTCTTGCGAGGCACCGGCGCCAGCCCGCTGATCGGATGGGGCGATATCGGCCTGTCCGCGCGGCTGGACGCGGTCAGCGTGACGATGCTCCTGCTGGTGGCCTTCGTTGGCTGGATCGTGGTGCGGTACGCGCGCACCTATCTCGACGGCGAGGCACGCCAGGGCTATTTCACCGGCTGGCTGTGCATGGCGCTGGCGGCAGTGCTGCTGCTGGTGCAGGCCGGCAACCTGGTCCAGGTCGTCATCGCCTGGATCGCCACCAGCATCGCGATGCATCGCCTGCTGCTGTTCTACCCCGAGCGCGTCGAGGCGCAGCGCGCCGCACGCAAGAAGCGCGTGTTCTCCACCACCGGCGGTATCGCCCTGACCTGCGGCGCGGTGCTGATCTGGAAAAGCATGGGCACGACCGATATCGCCGCGATCAATGCGCTGGCCGCGCGCGGGCAGCACTCCTGGGCGCTGGTCGCGGCGGCCGCCCTGATCGCACTCGCGGCGGTGCTGAAATCGGCGCAATTCCCGACCCACGGCTGGCTCACCGAGATGATGGAAGCGCCCACGCCGGTATCGGCCTTGCTGCACGCTGGCGTGGTCAACGGCGGCGGCTTTTTGCTGATCCGCTTTGCCGACCTGATGCTCGCCGCCCCCGGCGTGCTCGCCGTGCTGGCCATGCTGGGCGGGTTCACCGCCTTGTTCGGCGCGCTAGTGATGCTGACCCAGCCGGCGGTCAAGACCTCGCTGGCCTGGTCGACGGTCGCGCAGATGGGATTCATGATGCTCCAGTGCGGTCTGGCGCTGTTCCCGCTGGCCCTGCTGCACATCGTGGCGCACTCGCTCTACAAGGCGCACGCGTTCCTGGCCTCCGGCGGAGCGGTCGAGCAGGTGGCGGCCATCCGCCGGCCCGGGCCGGTCGCCGTTCCGAACGGGTCGGCGGTCGGCCGCGCATTTTTGATCGCACTGGCGATCTATATCGGCATCGGCACTGCCTTCGGGTTCACCTTCGGCTTCGAGCACAAGTCGCCACAGGCGCTGGCACTGGGCGCGATCCTGATCTTTGGTGTCGCCTACCTGCTGGCCCAGGGCCTTGCCGATGCCGCGCCACGCCCTCTCACCCGCAGGACGGCGATCTACGCCAGTGCCGCAGCGATCGGCTACTTCGCGCTGCAGACCGCTGCCGAATGGCTGACGGCCGGGGTGCTGCCGGGCACGCCCGCACCGGGGCGGCTGGAGTGGACGCTGATGACGCTTGCGGTACTGAGCTTCGGGCTGGTGGCGGTGGCGCAGGCGCTGTTTCCGCTCTGGGCCTCGCACCCCGCGGCCGCCGGGCTCCGCGTCCACCTCTCCAATGGGCTGTATGCCAACGCCACGATCGATCGCCTGCTCGGCGGCTGGTCCATTCGCAAGACCTCCTGAACCCCTTCACCCCAGGCCCCCACGCTGATGACCACCACGCCCACCGCCATGCCTGTGTCCCCGTCCCACGATGTGATCATCGCCGCCGCCCAACGTGCGGCACGCGCCATCCCGCCGCTGTGGCCGCTCGCCTCCAGCGTTGCGGTCAACCCCTTCCTCGGCCAGGGCAGCGAGCCGTTGGAAATGGCGGGGGCGCGACTGCGGCGCGCGTCCGGTATCGCGATCACCATGCCGCGGTCCTGGTATGCAGAGCGGCTACAGTCCGGCCAGATCGCCGAGCAGGATCTGCAAGCCGCCTTGCAGAACGCGCCGGCAGCCCTGCGGCCGCCGAACTTGCCCGCCCTGAAACAGGCGGTCCAAGCCGCACGCCCTGCCCCGCAGGCGCTCCCCACGGTCGCCGAGCTGGCCCGCGACGCGGATGCGGTCGACTGGCCCGGCATCGTCAACGAGCGCATCGGTCACTGGGCAGCCGGCTATTTCGACCACGGCCAGGCGCTGTGGGCGGTCGGCCAGTCCGGTGGCGCCTACAGCACCTGGCGGATCATCGCGACCCACGATCTGACTCCGGAAATCGCCGGCCTGGCAGGTTTCGCACGGTATGTGGCGGAGGCGCCAGCCAATGCCGAAGACGCCATCGTCGACTGCGTCGCTCGCCTGGGACTTTCGCAGGACGCACTGGACGGTTATTTCCACCGCTTGCTGACCACGTTGGGCGGCTGGGGCCAGCTCGCCCGGTATCGGCTCTGGCAGGCAGAGTTGAGCGGCGCAACCGATGCATGCGTCACCGACCTGCTCGCCATCCGCCTGCTCTGGGAAGCCGCGCTGCTGGGCAACGGCGCCTGCACGCTGGTGCCTGGCTGGCAGAGGGCCGTTGCCGCCTACGCCGAGCCGGTCGCTGCAACGTCGGACGATGTCATCGACAGCATCCTGCAGGAAGCGGCCGAACGTGCCGCGCAGCGCAAGCTCAACGCCGTGCTGGCCGCGCCATCGCCGGCCCAGGTCGCATCTGGGCGTGTGAAGCTGCAAATGGCGTTCTGCATCGATGTGCGCTCGGAAGTCTTCCGCCGCGCGCTGGAAAGCCTCGATTCGGGCATCCAGACCCTCGGGTTTGCAGGGTTTTTCGGCTTGGGCATCGGGCATCGCCGGTTTGCCTCGGACGTGGTCGAAGCGCGCCTGCCCGTATTGCTCACGCCAGGTGTGACCACCTGCGCGGGAGATGCAACGTCGTCGGCAGCCGCCTCCGACCTCAGCGCACGGATCGCGGCACGTGCCAAGCGCGCCTGGGGCCGCTTCAAGCTGGCGGCCATTTCCTCGTTCGCCTTCGTCGAGGCCACCGGCCCGATCTACGTTGCCAAGCTGCTGCGCGACGGGCTGGCGCTGGCCCGCCCGCATGCACCGGACGAGCCAGCGCCACGCCCTGCCGACGGGCTGGACCTGGAGACCCGGCTGACCATGGCCACGCGCATCCTCAAGGCGATGTCGTTCACCGGCGGCTTCGCCCGGCTGGTGGTACTCGCCGGCCATGGTGCGAAAGTGGTCAACAACCCTCATGCGAGCGCGCTGCACTGCGGCGCATGCGGCGGCTATTCGGGCGAAGTGAACGCGCGGTTGCTCGCCTCGCTGCTCAACGATAGCCAGGTGCGCGCCGGTCTTGCCGCACGCGGCATCGTCATTCCCGCCGACACGTTATTCCTGGCTGCACTTCACGACACCACGACCGATGCGGTCACCCTCTACACCGCCGATCACCCTTCGCCCGGGCATGCCGACGATCTCGCCCAAGCGAGGCAGTGGCTGGCCGCAGCCGGGGCGCTGGCGCGCGGGGAACGTGCCGTGCGCCTGCCCCGCGCGCATCGCAGCCAGGACATCGCACATCGTGCCCGCGACTGGGCCGAGATTCGCCCCGAATGGGCACTTGCCGGCTGCCAGGCCTTCATCGCCGCACCGCGCTCGCGCACTGCCGGGCGCGATCTGGCCGGACGCGCCTTCCTCCACGACTACGACTGGCGCTACGACGACGGCTTCGGCGTGCTGGAGTTGATCCTGACCGCACCGGTCGTCGTCGCCAGCTGGATCAGCCTGCAGTACTACGGGTCCACCGTCGCGCCCGAGAGTCTTGGCGCCGGCAACAAGCTGCTGCACAACGTCACCGGCGGCATCGGTGTGGTCGAGGGCAACGGCGGGATCCTGCGCACCGGGTTGCCGTGGCAATCGGTGCATGACGGCCAACGCCTGACCCACGAGCCGCTGCGGCTCTCCGTGCTGATCGAAGCACCGCCCGAAGCGATCGCCACCATCCTCGAACGCCACCCGCAGGTCCGCGCCCTGTTCGACAATCGCTGGCTGCACCTGTTCGCGCTGGACGACGAAGGCCGCATGGCGCAGCGCTATGCAGGCGACCTGCGTTGGGAGCAGAACGCCAGCGGCGCACGCAGCTGCGATCACTCCGTGCCGATGCTTGCATGACACACACTCGCCTACCCCGCCACCGGACCGGAGGCGGGAGGGCAGGAAGTGGATTTTCTCCAAGCCAACGAAAACCCCGCCGGATCGGATCAACACCTTGGAATGATGGGTTGTCCGCCGGCAATGGCCGAAAGCAGCTGAGTTCGTTCAACCCCATCCTCGGCAGAGCTCCGAATCCACATCCTTGAAGAAGTGGCCGTGATGGGCATAGGCCTCTGCCGTCAGCAGCACAGGTCTTGCATTCGTGGGAGATACAGCGAGCCGGCCGGGCAGCGACAGGCTAACGTCAGTGTCTCGTACCACGGCAGCTTTCAATATTCGCTTGGCAGACGGCACGCGTGAGATTGTTGCGGGTGCACTCACCAGCATCTCCGTCTACCGACAGGATGGGAACGCCGTGTCCGGCGCCCCTGCGCATCCCTGCGTGGTCAGCAGGCTGCCGAAGCGGAGCAGCGAGAAGGCGTCGAACAGGGTCCATGCCTGGCCGGTGGATGATGAAATGCGTCGCTTCGATAATGGATTGGAGAGGGCTGCCGCTCGATAATGTGATCTCCCCGTGTCCTGCGATCCTCTTCCCTACGGCAGCGAGGACCTCTCATGCACTACGCCCAGTTTGGTCGCACCGGTCTTTTCGTGTCGAAGTTCTGCCTCGGCGGCATGACCTTCGGTGGTGCCACGACGCCTGCGGGTGCAGCCATTGGGCGCCTGTCGCAGCAGGAGACGAACGCCATCGTCGACCAGGCCCTCAATGCCGGCATCAACTTCATCGATACAGCGGACGTCTACGGCGGCGGCGATTGATGCGGTGCGCCTCCCTTCAGGCCTACTACTCCATCGCGGGGCGGGACATCGAACATGAGCTGGTGCCTGCGGTCATGGATGCACAGATCGGCCTGCTATGTTGGAGTCCGCTGGCCGGCGGACTGCTCTCCGGCAAGTTCGATCGCCATGGTCACACAGACAACACCGCGCGCCGCGCGTCGATCGCCTTTCCGCCGGTTGACGAAACACGGGTGCACGACATCATCGACACCTTGAAGACCGTGGCCGCGCGGCATGACGCGACCGCTGCCCAGATCGCGCTCGCATGGCTGCTCTCTCGTCCGGCGGTCACCAGCGTCATCGTCGGCATCAAACGCCCCGAGCAACTGACCGAGAACCTCGGAGCGCTGGAACTGACGCTTTCGAGCGAGGACCTGGCCGAACTCGACCAAGTCAGCCGACCCGCTGCCGCATACCCGGGTTGGATCCAACGCTATAACGCCAGAAGCCGGGTTCCAGCCGGTCATGCATTCGAGGGACCGAGTTGGAGCCTTGGCGAGCGTCCGCTCTAGCCCGACCTGCCTGCGTCTGGAGCGGACGTGGTCCGGGCCTAGACGGCGAGAACGCCACGGAGCAGTGAGAAGGATGGCAAGTCCGGGATGCAGCTCCAACACGGAGAGGTCGGCGCACCATCCACAAGTTCCAGGACTAGACGTACGTGATGCCGAAGCGGGCTACGCAAGCCGTCCGGCCGTGTAGTCACGTGCCAGCGCGATGAAGGCCTGGAAGGCCGCAGAAGAATTGCGCCGGTTGTAGTAATACAGGCACAGCGGCGCGAGCGGCGGCGTCCAGTCTTCGAGGATGCGCACGAGCCGCCCTGCGGCGATGTCTTCGCGGATATCGGCCTCCATGAAATAGCCGATCCCCACCCCATTGGCCACCGCGATCCGCGCCAGCGATGCCTCGTCGAGCGTGATCGGTCCCTGGACCTCCAGCTGCAGCTCTTCACCGCCCTTCTCGAACCGCCACCGGAGCAATGTGCCATCAGGAAGCCGCCCGCGAACGCAGGGGTAAACGAGCAGATCCTGCGGCACTTTCGGGATAGCCCGGTTTTCGAAGAAGGCGGGAGAGGCAGCCACCGCCATGCGCCGCCTCTGCCCCAGCGGTATGGCGATCGCGTCGCTGGGCACCAGATCGGCACTGCGCACGGCCAGATCGAAGCCCGCCGCCACTACGTCAACCAGTCGCCCCTCGGTGACGATGTCGATATGCACCAGCGGATAGCGCTGCAGGTAGCTCAGCACCAGCGGCGCCATGATCTCGCGCGCCGCGGTGGCGAACGCATTGATGCGCAAGGTGCCGGATGGCGTCTCCTGATGGGAGCGCACCGCGTTCAGCGCATTCTGGATGCCCTCGAAGGCAGGCTTGATGCGGTCGACGAACATCCGCCCCGCATCGGTAAGCGAGACGCTGCGCGTGGTGCGGTTGAACAACCGCACGGCAAGGTCTCGCTCGAGCTTGCCTACCGCGCTGCTGATAGCCGTGGTCGACATGTCCAGTTCCAGTGCCGCCGCACGAAACGAGCCGCAGCGCACGATGGCGAGAACCGCTTCAAGCTCGATCAGCGAATGACGCGTCATTATCCCGCTTTCCGTGATACTCCATGCGCCTTTATCTGGCTTATCAGGCGAAAAGTCCACCGCTAAATTGACGCCATCACCGCCGAGGAGATGACCATGTCAATCAAGCTACCCAACCCGATCGCCGACTACATCGAGGCAAACATCCGTCTCGATCTCGACGGCATGATGAAACACTTCCACGAGGACGCCGTTTTCATCGACAACGGCAAGCAATACGTGGGGCAGGCCAGAATCCGCCAACTGCTCGAGGAAGAAGGGATCGCGGTGAAGGCGATCTTCGAGCCCGATACCGTGCGTGAAGAGGACGGCGTCGTGGTCCTCGAAGGCCCCACCCATGGCGACTTCCCCGGCAGCCCGCTGCGCTTCACCTATCGTTTCACGATGGTCAACGATGCCATCAAGACCCTGGAGACAAGGGTATGGGCATGAAGGCAGATCCGACCGAATTCGCCGGCAAGCGCGTGCTCGTCAGCGGTGGCACCAAGGGGCTGGGCCGTGCCACGGTCGAGCGCTTCCTCGCTGGCGGCGCCCGTGTCATCACCGCGGCTCGCACGATCAACACCCCTATCGAAGGCGTCGAATACGTGCAGGCCGACCTGACGACCGCGGAAGGCGGCCAGGCGTTTGCCACGGCGGCGCTTGAGCGGCTGGGCGGCGTCGACATCCTGGCCCATGTCGTCGGTGGCTCCTCTTCGCCAGCCGGAGGTTTCGCCGCGCTGACGGACGAGCACTGGCTTGCCGAACTGAACCTCAACCTGCTGGCGACCGTGCGACTCGATCGGCTGTTGATTCCGCAGATGCTGGAGCGTGGCAGCGGCGTTGTGGTGCACATCACCTCGATTCAGTCGGTTCTGCCGTTGCCCGAGTCGACGACAGGCTATGCCGCCGCCAAGGCCGCGCTGCGGACCTACAGCAAGTCGATTTCCAAAGAGCTCGGCCCCAAGGGCGTGCGGGTCAATGCCGTCTCACCGGGCTGGATCATGACCGAGGCCACGCAGGACTTTCTGGAAACGCTCAGCAAATCTGGCGGCACGATCGAGCAAGCGCGTCAGTCTGTGCTCGATGCCCTGGGCGGTATCCCGATCGGGCGCGCAGCCGAACCTGAAGAGGTGGCTGATCTTATCGCCTACCTCGCTGCCGATCGTGCGGCGGCGATCCACGGCGCCGAGTTCGTCATCGATGGCGGCACGATCAGGACGGTGTAGGCATGGCTTTGCGGTATTCCCGCAAGCGCGCCGCTCACCTCCCCTTGCCGGTGGATGAAGTGGTTGCCCAATGCCAGCCCGCGGATTGATTGAAGAGAGGCCAACACCATGCCTGAGAACCCATCTTGCGAACGCTGCAGCTGGGCCCAGAACGACCCGCTGATGCGCGACTACCACGATGCCGAATGGGGCGTGCCCCAGCGCGACCCAAGGATGCTCTGGGAGATGCTCATGCTGGAAGGGTTCCAGGCAGGTCTGGCCTGGATCACCATCCTGCGCAAGCGCGAAGCCTTTCGCGCTGCCTTCGCGGGTTTCGATCCGGTCAAGGTCGCCGCTTTCGACGAGCAGGATATCGAGCGGCTGATGGCGAACCCCGGCATCGTGCGTGCGCGGGCCAAGATCGAAGCCACCATCAAGGGCGCGCGAATCTACTGCGACATGCAGGATCGCGGCGAAGACTTCTCGGCCTTCTGCTGGTCCTTCACGGCTGGCGTTCCCATCCTGGGTGACGGTGTAAGCCTGGTGGCCAGTACGCCACTGTCCGAGAACATCTCCAGGGAACTGAAGCGACGCGGCTTCAAGTTCGTCGGACCGACCATCATCCACGCCTGGATGCAGGCGGTCGGCATCGTCAACGACCATTCGCTTGGCTGCTTCCGACGCCATCTCGAGCACCAAGGAACCCGCTAGGGCGCAGGGCTCATCAGCTGGACCCATGGAAGCCAGATTTCAACTGCGGTACCGCAGGGCAAACCTTGCGCCAGCGCTCACTTCGACTTCACGTGCGCGCCGCACAAAACGTCCAACCGACTGAAGGAGAACGACCATGTTTGCCGTCTACGCCAAAGAAGCCAACGTCGACGACCCGCTTGCCTCCGTCGTCGTCGGAGAGCGCCCCGAGCCCATCGTGCAAGAGGGCTGGGTACGCGTGAAGGTGACCCATGCCAGCCTTAACCGGCACGACATTTTCACCCTGCGCGGCATGACCTCCCAGGAGCAGCCGATCCCCTTCCCGATGATCCTGGGCAACGATGCCGCAGGCGTGCTCGAAGACGGCACGCCCGTCGTGCTCTATCCGGTACTGGGCAGCGACGACTGGAAAGGCGACGAGACCCTCGACCCGCACTGGCACGTTATCAGCGAACTCGTGCCCGGGACGATGGCCGATTATGTCGCCGTCCCGAAACGCAACGCGGTCCCTATTCCTGACGGTTTGTCACCGCTTCACGCCTCGCTGCTCGGCACCGCGTGGCTCACGGCCTATCGCTCGCTCTTTACCAAATCACGGTTGATTCCGGGGCAGACGCTTCTCGTACAGGGCGCTTCGGGCGGTATGTCGACGGCGCTCATACAGATGGGCCGTGCTGCCGGCTTCGAAGTGTGGGTCACCACCCGCAATGATGAAGGGGCCGCCATTGCCGAACGCCTTGGCGCCAACCGGGTATTGCGACATGGCGAGCCCTTGCCACGCCGCGTTGACGCAGTCGTCGACAACATCGGCGCGGCGACATGGGCAGATAGCCTGAAGGCGGTCAAGCGCGGTGGCGTCCTGGTGATCAACGGCATCACCACCGGGAACATCGCCGAAACCGACGTGCTGCGCATCTTCGTCGAACAGATCGACATCCGCGGCACCATCATGGGCACGCTTGAGGAAATGAAGGCCATGATGCAATTCGTCATCCGCAACAACATCGCCCCCGAAGTCGGAGCGGTGGTGCCGATGACCGAAGCCCGCGACGCGATCCGCAACATGATCGACGGTCGCACCCGGGGCAAGACCGTGTTCACGAGATAATTGGTAGAGCAGCGTAAAGCACAGAAGCAAAAGCCCGCCCAACGGAGCTTTCGCTGGCTAAAACACTACCCGAACTTGCCAGACCCAAAAACCCAAAGCCCGCAGTTACGCGGGTCTCAGGACATTTTGCTAGACCGTGCCGGGCAGTGCCGCACGCGGGATCACTCCCACTCGATCGTCGCCGGCGGCTTGCCGGAGATGTCGTAGACCACGCGCGACACACCACGCAGTTCGTTGATGATGCGGTTGCTAACGGTGCCGAGGAAGTCGTACGGCAGGTGCGCCCAATGCGCGGTCATGAAGTCGATGGTCTCCACCGCGCGCAGCGCGATCACCCATTCGTAGGCGCGGGCGTCGCCGACCACGCCGACCGACTTCACCGGCAGGAACACGGCGAAGGCCTGGCTGGTCTTGTCGTACAGGTCGGCCTTGCGCAGTTCGTCGATGAAGATCGCGTCGGCCTTGGCCAGCAGCTCGGCGTACTCGCGCTTCACCTCGCCGAGGATGCGCACGCCCAGGCCGGGGCCCGGGAACGGATGGCGGTAGACCATGGTGCGCGGCAGACCGAGTTCCACGCCAAGGCGACGCACCTCGTCCTTGAACAATTCGCGCAACGGCTCGACCAGGCCCAGCTTCATGTGCTCGGGCAAGCCACCGACGTTATGGTGGCTCTTGATCACGTGCGCCTTGCCGGTCTTGCTGCCGGCCGACTCGATCACGTCCGGATAGATCGTGCCCTGCGCCAGCCACTTGGCATTGGCCAGCTTGTTGGATTCTTCGTCGAAGATCTCCACGAACAGGTTGCCGATGATCTTGCGCTTGGCTTCCGGGTCGCTGACGCCTTCCAGCTTGGCGAAATAACGGTCGGCGGCGTTGACGCGAATCACCTTGACGCCCATGTGCTCGGCGAACATCGCCATCACCTGGTCGCCTTCCTGCCAACGCAGCAAGCCGGTATCGACGAACACGCAGGTCAGCTTGTCGCCGATCGCCTTGTGCAGCAGCGCGGCCACTACCGACGAATCGACGCCGCCGGACAACCCAAGAATCACTTCATCGTCGCCCACCTGTTCGCGCACGCGCGCGATCTGGTCCTCGATGATGTTGGCCGCGGTCCACAGCGTCTGGCAGCCGCAGACATCCACCACGAAGCGGCGCAGCAAGGTCTGGCCCTGCAAGGTATGCGTCACCTCAGGATGGAACTGCACGCCGTACCAACGCTTGGCTTCGTTGGACATGGCCGCCACCGGAATGCGGTCGGTCGTGGCGGTGATGGTGAAGCCCGGTGGCACCTGCGACACGTGGTCGCCGTGGCTCATCCATACATTCAGGCGCGAGGCGCCGGCGTGGTCGGTGAGGCCGGAGAACAAGGCATCTGCCGCCACCACGTCCACTTCGGCATGGCCGAATTCGCGTTGATCCGCTGCCTCGGTCGCACCACCCAATTGCGCGGCGAGGGTCTGCATGCCGTAGCAGATACCGAACACCGGCAGGCCGCTATCGAACACTTCCTGCGGCGCCACCGGTGCGCCCGGCAACGTGGTCGACTCCGGGCCGCCGGACAGGATGATGCCCTTGGCACCGAAACCGGCAATCTCCGACGGATCGTGATCCCACGCCCAGATCTCGCAGTAGACCCCGATCTCGCGAATACGCCGCGCAATCAGCTGGGTGTACTGCGCACCGAAATCGAGGATGAGGATCTTGTCGGTATGGATGTTGGTCATTGAGAGCCGGGAATCGAGAATCGGGATGAGGGAATCGCAACAGCAAACGCAGCGCCGACCGCTATCGGATGAGGAGGCGGCGGGCTCTTACGATTCCCGATTCGCGATTCCCCATTGCCGGTTACCCGGCGCGATAGTTCGGCGGCTCTTTGGTGATCTGCACGTCGTGCACGTGGCTTTCGCGCTGGCCGGCGCCGGTGATCTTGACGAACTTGGGCTTGGTCCGCATGTCTTCGATGGTGGCGCAGCCCACATAGCCCATGGTCGCGCGCAGGCCACCGATGAGCTGATGGATGATGCCGCCGACCGGCCCGCGATACGGCACGCGGCCCTCGATGCCTTCGGGAACCAGCTTGTCGGCATCGGAGGCATCCTGGAAGTAGCGGTCCTTGGACCCCTTTTCCATCGCACCCAGGCTGCCCATGCCGCGGTAGCTCTTGTAGCTGCGGCCCTGGAACAGTTCGACCTCGCCCGGCGCTTCTTCGGTACCGGCCAACAGGCCGCCGACCATCACCGTCGAGGCACCGGCCACCAGCGCCTTGCCGATGTCGCCGGAATAGCGGATGCCGCCATCGGCAATCAAGGGGATGCGGTCCTGCAGCGCTTCGGCCACCATGTCCACCGCAGTGATCTGCGGCACGCCCACGCCGGCAACCACTCGCGTGGTGCAGATCGAACCCGGGCCCACGCCGACCTTGACCGCGTCTGCACCGGCATCCATCAACGCCAATGCCGCATCGCCGGTGACGATGTTGCCGCCGATCACCTGCAACTGCGGATAGGTCTTCTTGACCCACGCCACGCGATCGATCACGCCCTGCGAATGGCCATGCGCGGTATCGACAATCACCACGTCCACGCCGGCTGCGGCAAGCAGCTCGATGCGCTGCTCGGTATCGCCGCCCACGCCCACCGCCGCGCCCACCAGCAAACGCTTGGCGCTGTCCTTGGCGGCATTGGGGTTGTCGGTCTTCTTCTGGATGTCCTTGACCGTGATCAGGCCGCGCAGCTCGAAGCTGTCGTTGACCACCAGGACCTTTTCGATCCGGTTGCGATGCAGCAGCTCGAGCACTTCCTCATCGCTGGCGCCTTCGCGCACGGTAATCAGGCGGTCCTTCTTGGTCATGATGTGCCGGACCGGATCGTCGAGCTTCTTTTCGAAGCGCATGTCGCGGCTGGTGACGATACCGACCAGTTCGCTGCCATCCACCACCGGCACGCCGGAGATGTTGCGCGCGCGCGTCAGTGCCAGCACTTCGCCGATGGTCGTGTCCGGACTGACGGTGAACGGCTCGGTGATCACGCCGGATTCGAACTTCTTGACCCGTGCCACTTCGCCGGCTTGCTGCTGCGGGGTCAGGTTCTTGTGGATGATGCCGATGCCGCCCAGCTGGGCCATGGCCACCGCAAGACGGTGTTCGGTCACTGTGTCCATTGCCGCCGACAGAATCGGCAGTTTCAGGCGCAGGTCGCGCGTCAGCCGGGTTTCCAGGCTGACGTCCTTGGGCAGGACGATCGAATGAGCGGGGACGAGCGAAACGTCGTCGTAGGTGAGAGCTTCAGCCTGGATGCGTAGCATCGGCGGACCCGAGTTTTGGGGAAGCGCGGCATTTTAACGCATTGGGGCCGGGATTGGGGAGTCGGGATTCGCAACAGCGCGCCTTGCACCGTCCGCCGTTCGCTTGTTTGTCAGGATGCCGATGGCCGGCCGATCCCGGACGCAATCCGGATCGGCCGACGCGTGCGCTTGGCCGCTGCGGTTAACCAATCCCCAATCCCGAATCCCCACTCCCGGCGGCATCGGCGGCCTCGATGGTGTTCTGCATCAGCGTGGCCACCGTCATTGGCCCTACCCCGCCCGGCACCGGGGTGATCCAGGCCGCGCGCTGCGCGGCGGCGTCGAAGCCGACGTCGCCCACCAGGCGGCCATCATCGAGCCGGTTGATGCCGACATCGATCACCACCGCGCCCGGCTTGACCCATTCGCCCGGAATCAGGCCCGGGCGGCCCACCGCCACCACCAGGATGTCGGCATTGCGCACGCTCGCTTCCAGCACATCGGGCGGGGTGAATTTGTGGCAACTGGTGACCGTGCACCCGGCGATCAATAGCTCCAACCCCATCGGACGGCCCACGTGGTTGCTCACCCCCACGATGGTAGCGTTGCGGCCGCGCACCGGTTGGTCGGTATGCCCGAGCAAGGTCACGATGCCGCGCGGCGTGCACGGGCGCAGCCCGAATTCGCGCAAGGCCAGATGCCCGACATTCTGCGGATGGAATCCGTCCACGTCCTTGCGCGGGTCGATGCGCTGAATCAGCCGGTTGGCATCGGGGATGCCCGGCAGCGGCAGCTGGATCAGAATGCCGTGGATCTTGGGGTCGGCATTGAGCTCATCGATCAGCGACGCCAGCTGGGCTTCGCTGGTGCCCTGCGGCAGGTCGTAATCGAAGGCTTCGATGCCGACCTTCTCGGCCGCGCGCCGCTTGTTGCGCACATACACCGACGATGCCGGATCGCCACCGACCAGCACCACCGCCAGCCCGGGTCGCGCCTTGCCGGCGGCCAGCCGCGCATCCACCCGCAGCTTCAATCCGTCGAGCAATTCCTCGGCAATGCGGCGACCATCGAGAAGGCGGGCCGAAGCGGAGGCAGCTGGCGCAGAAGCGGTCATGGGGCGTCAGGTGTAGAGTCGAAGGCCGTCTATTGTCCCCGATTCCGCCATGACCGACACCACCTCACGCACCGATTCAAGCACCACTTCGATCGAAGCGGCAGCATTTCGCCGTCTCTTGCAGCATCTCAATCGGGACCGCACCGATGTGCAGAACATCGACCTGATGATTCTCGCCGGCTTCTGCCGCAATTGCCTGGGCGATTGGTACCGCGAAGCGGCCGAAGCGCAAGGCCAGGCCATGACCAAGGAACAGGCGCGCGAAGCCGTTTACGGCATGCCATTTGCCCAGTGGAAACAGCAGCATCAGAAAGACGCCACGCCCGAGCAGTTGGAAGCCTTCGCCGCCGCCCAGCGCAAGCATGGCTAGTAGGCATCGGTGAGCGCGCCTGCCAGAACGTCCCGTCAATCTTTGGCGGGATGTGGGCGCACTGAGGAGCCGGAGCGCCCGAGCGATCCGTACCGCATCGAGCAGGGGTGGCGCACCCGACGCCTGCGCAGGCGTGTGTGCCCGCTCCTGGCGGCCAACAAGACCTAGCGAGCAGTCGTCCAGTTGCGGCTATCGCACCGGACGACTGGCGCACCGCATCGCGCACTGGTCATGCCGCAGAGCGCCTGCGCAGCGGGTTTGTGGCCGCCTTTAGTCGCGCGTCTGTCTCTCTGCTGGCTCAGCCTGCGGCACCGCATCGGGATTCAACGTGCGGCTGCCACGACGCGGCCGCGTGAACGGCGTGGGCCGGGGCGCGGTCGGCAGGGTGTTGCCATACATCAGCTTGGCTCCGGCGCGTGCATCGCCGGCAGCAATCTCCAGTTCGAAACGCTCGGCATCGCGGCGGCGGATCTGACGCGAAATCATGCCGGCTTCGTCCTCGTCCACCCCCAGCTCCACCAGCGCCACTTTGCCGAAGAGCACCGCCGACTCGAAGGTCTCGCGGATCTGGTAATCCACTCCCGCAGCGACCAACTGCAGCGAATGCTGGCGGTCGTACGAACGCACCAGCAGCTTGGCATGCGGAAACTCGCGCGTTGCCAGCTCGACGATGCGATTGGCCGCCTCCTGGTTGTCGACGCACACCGCAATCGCACGTGCGCTGTGCGCGCCGGAGGCGTGCAACACATCGAGCCGGGTGCCGTCGCCGTAGTAGATCTTGAAACCAAATTCTTCCGCGCTCTGGATCATCTCGATGTCGTTATCGATGATGGTCACATCCACGTCGCGCGCCAGCAGCGACTGACTGGCCACCTGTCCAAAGCGCCCAAAGCCGATGATCAACACGCTGCCGGTCTGGCCACTGGCTGCTTCCACGCCATCCAGCGAGACCGCCGCCGCCGGCGTCAGCCGCCGTTGCAGCAGCACGAACAATGGCGTCAGTGCCATCGACAACACCACGATCGCGGTCAGGCTGGCATTGACCTGGGCATCGATGACGCCGGATGCCGACGCGGCGGCAAACAGCACGAATGCGAATTCGCCGCCTTGCGCCATCAACACACCACGGTCCAGCGCCTGGCGATGGTCGCTGCGCATCAGCCGCGCCACCGCATAGATGCACACGCCCTTGCCCACCATCAGGGCCAGCACGCCCACCACGATCAGGCGCCAGTCCGCCGCCACCACGCGCAAGTCCAGGCTCATGCCGACACCGAGAAAAAACAGCCCCAGCAGGATGCCGCGAAAAGGTTCGATATCCGCTTCGATCTGATGCCGGAACGTGGACTCGGACAACAGCACGCCGGCCAGGAACGCCCCCATCGCCATCGACAGCCCGCCCACCTGCATCAACAGCGCGGCGCCCAGCACCACCAGCAATGCCGCTGCCGTCATCACCTCGCGCGCCTTGGATGCGGCCAGGATGCGGAACAAGGGATTGAGCAGCCAACGCCCGGCCGCCAGCAAGCCGACGATGCAGGCCAGACCGATGCCGATTCCCTGCCAACGCTGCGATGCCGCCTGCGGGTCGCCGCTGGCTCCCATCCAGGCCACGATCGCCAGCAACGGCACGATCAACAGGTCTTCGAACAGCAGGATCGCCACGATCTTCTGCCCCGGCGGCAAGGCGACGTCGCCACGCTCTGCCAAGAGCTGCATCACCACGGCAGTGGATGTCAGCACGAAACCGGACGCCGCCACGAAGGCCACCGGTAGCGCAAAGCCGAGCAACATGCCGACGCCGGTCAACACCAGCGCGCAGACCGCGATCTGCAGCGTGCCGAGTCCGAAGATTTCCTTGCGCAAACTCCACAGGTGCGAGGGGCGCATTTCCAGCCCGATCACGAACAGAAACATCACCACGCCCAACTCGGCCACATGCAGGATGGCTTGCGGCTCGTTGAACAGGCCCAACCCGAACGGACCAATTGCCAGTCCCGCCGCCAGATAACCCAACACCGAGCCCAGGCCCAGACGACGGAACAACGGAATTGCCACCACGGCAGCGCCGAGCAGCACTACCACGTTGATCAGTTCACTGGATTCGGCAGGTTGGCTCATGCCCGGATTCTAGCGGCACTTGCGCGGCCCCAGCCTGCATCAGGGTGCGCATCTTTGTCCCCGCTTGGGCTTGCCAAGCCGAGCTCTGCCGGCGCGGCAAGGCATACGGCAAGCCCCTAAACGACGAACGACGCCAGCTGGCGTCGTTCTTGGAAACAGCGATCAGGCAACACTCAGCCGCGCGCGTCGGCCTGGGCCAGTGCATTGCGCAGGATTTCCTTCGCTGGGCCGCCATGCTTTTCGTGCTCAAGCGCGAAATGCACGGTGGCTTCGATCAGGCCGATGTGCGCGCCGCAATCGAAACGGCGACCTTCGAAACGGAAGGCATCGACTTGCTCTTCCTTCAGCAACTCGGCAATCGCATCAGTGAGCTGGATTTCGCCGCCCGCGCCTGCACCGGTGGCTTCGAGCAGGTCGAAGATCTTGGGGCTCAGCACGTAACGACCGACCACGGCCAGATTGCTTGGCGCGACTTCCGGCTTGGGCTTTTCGACGATCGCGTTGATGCGGCCCTTGCGGCCGTCGAACGCGTCGGTGGAAACGATGCCGTAGCTGGCGGTCTTGTCGTGCGGCACGTCTTCCACGGCGATCACGCTGCCGCCCGAGGCTTCGGCCACGTTGGCCATCTGGGTCAGCGCGGCATCGCCGCGGTTCCACATCAGATCGTCCGGCAGCAACACCGCGAACGGCTCGTCACCGACAACGGCCTTGGCACACAACACCGCATGGCCCAGGCCAAGCGCCTCTGCCTGCGTGACAAAAATGGCGCGGACGCCCTCGGGCAATGCATGGCGCACCAGCTCCAGCTGCTCCAGCTTGCCTGCGCGCTCCAGCTTCTGCTCGAGCTCATAGGCTTTGTCGAAGTAGTCGGCAATGGAGTGCTTGTAGCGGTTGGTAACGAAGATCAGCGTATCGCAACCAGCCTGGATGGCTTCGTCGACGGCGTACTGGATCAATGGCTTGTCGATGATTGGCAGCATTTCTTTCGGCACTGTCTTGGTTGCCGGAAGAAAGCGGGTCCCAAGACCTGCGACGGGGAATACGGCCTTGCGAATACGCTGGCTCATTACAGTCTTCTGACCTCACGTGCGGGGAATGGAACGACCGTATCAGATCGCGCGTCGACTTTCCGTCGAGCAGCCGCGAAATCCGGCATCAGGCTGCCCAATACAGTCTCCATCGCGTTGATGTCATAGCGGTTAACGGCCTCGCGCAAGCGCGTCACCAGCTGCAGCACCTGCTCATGCGAGAACTCGCGCACACCGGCTTCCAGAATCTTGGGGTGCGCGGTGGGACGATAGTCTTCGTCGGAATAGAACAGCGTCTCATGCAGCTTCTCGCCCGGCCGCAGGCCGGTATAGAGAATCGCCACGTCCTTGCCCGGCTGCTTGCCGGCCAGTCGGATCATCTGCTCGGCAAGCAAGCGAATCGGCACCGGCTCGCCCATGTCCAGCGTATAGATCGCACCATGCGATGCAGATGCAGCCGCCTGGATGACCAACTGGCAGGCTTCGGGGATGGTCATGAAGTAACGCGTGACATCCGGATGCGTCACGGTCACCGGGCCGCCCTGGCGGATCTGTTCGCGGAACAACGGCACCACGCTGCCGGCCGAATCCAGCACGTTGCCGAAGCGCACGGTGATGAAGCGCGTCGGCGCATCGCGCGCGTCAAGGCTCTGGCAGATCATTTCTGCATAGCGCTTGCTTGCGCCCAGCACATTGACCGGCTCGACCGCCTTGTCGGTGGAAATGAAGACGAACGTCTCGATACGTGCCCGCTGGCAAGCGCGCGCCACGTTCTCAGTCGCCAGCACGTTGTTGCGCACCGCCTCGCGCAACTGCTCTTCCAGCAACGGCACCTGCTTGTACGCAGCCGCATGAAAGACCGCGTCAGGCGTGGCAGTGTTCAACGCATGCGCCACGACCGCCGGGTCGCCGCAATCGCCCAACACGCGCACCACTTCGATATCCGGAAACAGCCGGCGCAGATCCGAGTCGATGGTCAGTAGCGCCAGCTCGTCGATTTCCAGCAGCACGATCCGGCGCGCGCCATGGCGTGCGCACTGGCGGCAGACTTCCGAACCGATCGAACCGCCGGCGCCGGTCACCATCACGGTCTTGTTGGTCAGCCAGTCGCGGATCAGGCGCCAGTCGGGCGTGACCGGCTTGCGGTTGAGCAGGTCCTCGATCGCGACCTCCTTCAACTCGCCCGGCAAGGAGCGCCCTTCCAGCACGTTGATCAGCTTGGGCACCATGCGGAACGGCAAGCCGGTGCTTTCGCAAATCGCCACCACGCGCTGCATGCCGGAGGCATCCAGCGATGGAATCGCGATCACCAGTAATTTGGCAGCAGTCTCTTTGGCAATCGCGGCGGCCTGGTCCAGATTGCCCAGCACATTGAGGCCCTGGATCTTGGCGCCATGCAGGTTGCTGGCATCGTCCAGATAGCCAATCGGCACAAACGCGCCGGTACGGCGAAGATCGCGCACCAACCCTTCGGCGGCGCGCCCGGCGCCGAGGATCAGCACGCGCTGCCCCGCATCACCGGAATGCGCGATCTGGTAGTCCTTCCAAGCGCGATACAGCAGACGCGGCGTACCCAGCATGGCCGACAACGCAAAGGGATAGACCACCAGCACCGACAGCGGCACGCCATCCAGACGGTCGTACGCCAACGCCAGCACGATCGCGACCAATCCGAGAAAACTCGACTTGAAGATGTTCCACAGGTCCGGCACCGAGGCGAAGCGCCACAACCCGCGATACAACCCCATCTTCCAGAACACCAGGCCCTGCGCCAGCAGCACCACCGCGGTGCGCCAGTCCCACAGCGGCAGATCCGGCGCGTCGCGTAGCATCGAGTAGCGGCCGGCATGCAGGAGCTGCCAGCACACCCACACCATCAGCAGGTCGTGTACCACGACCGCTATCTGCGGCAGGGCCTTGGTCAAACGGTCACGCCAGGAAATCATAAAAGTCCATTAGTCAGGAATTGCGCAATCCATCGCGCAGAAAATGCCAGATTGCAGTGGTGCCCATGCCCCATGCCAGCGCGCCGGACACCTGCAGCCAGAACGGATCATGACGGATTAACAGGTACAAGCAGACGGCAATGAGGCTGAAAGCGAAATAAACGCACGTTACCGGAACGTGCGTCTCAAGACGACGCGCCAGACGTTGATAGACGTGCTGGGCATGCGGTTCCCACCAGCGTTGCCCAGAAAGCATGCGAGCAAGCAGTGTGAAGCCGGCGTCTACAACAAAGACCGTCAACGGGAACCAGCTGATCCACCAGCTCACCTGACCACCCGCTACGTTCAGCGCCAATAGCGCCGCCAGTACATAGCCGAGCGCACCGCTGCCGCCATCGCCCATGAAGATGCGTGCGCGTGGGAAATTGAACGGCACAAACCCAAGGCACGCCGCTGCAACCGCCAGACCTGCCCACGACCAACCGGCAGGCGCTACCAGCGAGAATCCGAGCGCGGCCAACGCCGCCTGGGTGCTGGCCAGTCCATTGATGCCATCCATGAAATTCCAGATATTGATCAATACCACGGACGCAGCGGCAGTCAGCAATCCATCCCACACGCTGCCCGTGTCATGCCAAACCAAGGCGCCCAATGCCGCCGACGCGGCCAGGTGAATCGAAAACCGCAGCCTTGCCGAAAGCGGACGATGATCGTCCCACCAGCCTACGCCGGCCACGGCGATCAGGCCCGCTGCGAACCAGCAGACCGTCAGCCGCGACGTCGGCCACAGCGCGCAAGCTGCAACGCAGCCCAGCAAGATCGCCGCCACAATCGCCATACCGCCGCCGCGCGGGGTAGCGACCACGTGGCTACGCCGTTCACCGGGATGATCGAGCAGGCGGCGGTGCAAGGCATAGCGCCGCAGCCCCCAGGTCCCCAGTGCCGCGACCAGCAGGTGCAGCGCGCACCACAGCCACGCCATCAGACCACCGCGTAGTTCAACAGCGGTTTGACCGTACCCCATTCCTTGCAGCTCGGGCATTGCCAATGATGCGTCTTGGCACCGAAGCCGCAGCGCGTGCATCGGTAGCTCGGATTGCGCACCAGCAATTGGTCGGTGATGTGCTTGAGGTCCTGCAAGGTGCCGACCGGGTCGCTTCCCTCGGCCAGGGTGAGATCGATCAACGCCGACTCACCACGCACCGACGGCCGATCCTTGAGCTGGCGGCCAAGATAGGCCAGCGCAGGCGCGACGCCATCCTGGGCTTCCATCAACTGGGTCAGCGCCAGCACCGGAGCGATGCCGCGATAGTGCTCGGTCATCTCCGACAGGAAGTTGCGCGCCCCAGCGATATCGCCGACCCGTCGATACGCGGCCATCAATGCAGGAATGATCTCGGGCAGGTATTCCGGATCATGCCGGGCCGCCCGTTCGAAAGCGCGCACTGCCGCTTCGTCGTGACCGCGCTCGGCTTCGATGCGCCCTTCCAGAATGCCGGCGCGCACGGAGGTGCCATCGGCCTGGTAGGCACGTGCGATGGCTTGTAGCGCATCGTCGGTCTTGCCCAGGCCGCGATAGCGATCAGCCAGTTCGCATTCGAATTGCGAGATCAGTTTGCCCATCGGCTCGCCGGTCACTTCTTCATAGCGGGTGGCGTTGTCGATCGCCTTTTCCCAATCGCGCTCGGCCTGATAGATGCCGATCAGATGGCGCAGCGCCTGCGGCGCACGCTGGTCCAGTTGCGCCAACTCGGTAAAGACCGTTTCGGCACGATCCAGCAGACCCGACTTCATGTAGTCCTCGCCGAGCGCCAGCAGAGCCTGGACGCGCTGCTGATCGGTCAGGTCGCCACGCTGCACCAGGCCCTGGTGCAGGCGGATCGCACGGTCCACTTCACCACGGCGACGGAACAGATGCCCCAACGCGACCTGGGTCTCGAAGGTTTCCTTATCCAGTTCGGCGATATGCAAGAACAGCTCGATCGCCTTGTCCGGCTGCTCGTTGAGCAGATAGTTCAACCCACGGAAATAAGTACTGGAAAGACGACTGACCTGCGTGTCGCCATGGCGTTGGCCGCCACGACGGCCCACGATCCAGCCACCTAGCGCAGCCAGCGGCACGAACAGGAAGAACCAGATCCACTCGGTCAGAAAGTCCATACGTCGTTACAGTCCATCGATGGGGCGCGGCTCGACGGTCGCAGGCGTGACAGGCCTGGCGTCGGCGCGACTGACCGCAACAGCCTTGTTGGCCTGGCGCAGTTTGGAATAGAGGGGAATGACCACACTGACCAGCACCATGCCGGCACCGATCAACACACCGACCAGCAGCGCGACGATGATCGCGACGCCTGAACTGGTATGCACGCTGGAGAACAGGAAGTCGAGCGTGACGTCCTGGGAATTGACCGCACCGATGATCAGACCGACCAACAGGAAGGCCAACATCACCAGCAAGCGAAGCACCTTCATGGCGAGACTCCGTCGGGAAGCATGCTAGCTTAACCGAGACGACATAAACGCAGCGCCAGACGGGCTTCAGTCTGCCGTATCGACCACATCCACGGGCACCACGGAGCTGACCCGCTCACGCAATTCCTTGCCCGGCTTGAAGTGGGGAACATGCTTGCCCGGCAGCGCGACCGACTCGCCGGTCTTGGGATTACGTCCCAGACGTGGCGGACGGTAATGCAGCGAAAAACTGCCGAACCCGCGAATTTCGATCCGATCGCCATCGGAGAGCGCCTGCCCCATCATTTCCAGCAGCGACTTCACTGCCAGATCCACGTCGTCCGACTTCAGATGCGCTTGGCGTCGCGCCAGGATTTCAATCAATTCGGACTTGGTCATGGGAAGACTTGCTTTTTTCGACTGACACATCGGAATCGGCCCGGGCAAGCCCGGGCCGATCCATTACGCTCTTGCGAGCGCTACGCGCTTACTCGGACTTGTTGTTGTTCAACTGTGCACGCAGCAGCGCGCCCAGCTGAGTCATGCCGCCCGACGCGGAGGCGGACTGGTAGTCCTCCAACGTTTCGCGCATTTCGGCATCGTCCTTGGCCTTGATCGACAGCTGCAGGGTGCGGCCCTTACGGTCCATGCCCACGAACTTGGCTTCGATCTTGTCGCCAACCTTCAGGTGCTGAGTGGCGTCGTCGACGCGCTCGTTGGCGATGTCGCGTGCAGCGACGTAGCCTTCGATGCCATCGGCCAGGTCGATCGTGGCGCCCTTGGCATCCACTTCACGCACCACGCCTTCGACCTTCGAGCCCTTCGGGTTGGACGCCATGTACTGACCGAACGGGTCCTGCTCCAGCTGCTTGACGCCCAGGCTGATGCGCTCGCGCTCCGGGTCCACTGCCAGCACCACGGCTTCCAGCGTGTCGCCCTTCTTGTAATTGCGCACGACATCTTCGCCGGTGGTGTTCCAGCTGATGTCGGACAGGTGGACCAGACCGTCGATGCCGCCGTCCAGACCGATGAAGATGCCGAAGTCGGTGATCGACTTGATCTGACCGGACACCTTGTCGTTCTTCTTGTGGGTGGCAGCGAAGGTTTCCCACGGATTGGCGGCAACCTGCTTCATGCCCAGCGAGATGCGGCGACGCTCCTCGTCCACGTCCAGGACCATGACTTCGACTTCGTCACCGACCTGCACGACCTTGGACGGGTTGACGTTCTTGTTGGTCCAATCCATCTCGGAAACGTGCACCAGGCCTTCGACGCCCGGCTCGATCTCGACGAACGCGCCGTAATCGGTGACGTTGGAGACCTTGCCGAACACGCGGCTGTTGGCCGGGTAACGACGCGCGATGTTGTCCCACGGATCTTCGCCCAGCTGCTTCAGGCCGAGGCTGACGCGGTTACGCTCGCGATCGAACTTCAGCACGCGCACGTCCAGCTCGTCGCCGACGTTGACCACTTCGGACGGATGGCGCACGCGCTTCCAGGCCATGTCGGTGATGTGCAGCAGGCCGTCGATACCGCCCAGGTCCACGAACGCGCCGTAGTCGGTCAGGTTCTTGACGACACCCTTCAGGATCGCGCCTTCCTGCAGCTTGTCCATCAGCTGCTCGCGCTCTTCCGAGTGCTCGCTTTCGACCACTGCACGACGCGAGACAACGACGTTGTTGCGCTTGCGGTCCAGCTTGATCAGCTTGAACTCGAGTTCCTTGCCTTCCAGGTAGGCCGGGTCGCGCACCGGGCGCACATCCACCAGCGAACCGGGCAGGAAGGCGCGGACATCCTTGATGTCCACGGTGAAACCACCCTTGACCTTGCCGCTGATGCGGCCGGTGATGGTTTCGTTCTTTTCCAACGCTTCTTCCAGCTCGTCCCACACCATCGCGCGCTTGGCCTTCTCGCGCGACAACACGGTTTCGCCGAAGCCGTTCTCGATGGAATCGAGGGCGACCTTGACCTGGTCGCCTACGCCGACATCGATCTCGCCAGCGTCGTTACGGAACTGCTCGATCGGCACGATGCCTTCGGACTTTAGGCCAGCGTTGATCACCACCACGTCGCCGCGGACTTCCACGACGGTACCGGTGACGATGGAGCCCGGCTTCAGCTTCGCCAGATTGGCTTGGCTGGCTTCGAACAGTTCTGCAAAAGATTCTGTCATTTGAATTTACTCAGTTGAACACACGGGCGCCGATCGTCGGGGTGCGACAGATGCGAACCGCCCAGCCTGTTGGTCGACTCCGGACAGCGAGTCGGTTGGAAGTCATAGAACCGCCACGCAGGATGCGCGACGGAGCTTTGGAACGCCTTACGGTCGGCGGGACAAACCCGCTTGCGAAACGCTTACGACGGCGCACGGTCTGCGAGCAACCCGACCACACGCTGGACGACATCTTCGATTCCCATTCCGCTGGTATCGATCAGCACGGCGTCTTCGGCCGGCCGCAATGGCGCCACCACCCGCTGCGCATCACGGGCATCACGGGCCATGATCTCGCGCAGCAGGTCGTCAAAGATAACCGAAACACCCTTTTCCATCAACTGTTTATGGCGACGGCCCGCACGTTCTTCGGCACTGGCGGTCAGAAACACTTTGTAGGCCGCATCGGGGAAGATCACCGTGCCCATGTCGCGCCCATCGGCAACCAGTCCGGGGGCGCGCCTGAATGCGCGCTGGCGCTCTTTCAGGGCGCCGCGCACCTCGGGAATGGCGGCAATGGCCGAGGCCAGCGCGCCCGTAGTTTCCAGGCGCAGCTCACTGGTCGCATCTGCGCCATTGACCAGCACGCGCAGCCCTGCCTCGCCCGCATCGTCGAACTCCACCCTGGTGTCGAAGGTGCAACGCACCAGCGCTGCCGGGTCGGAGACATCCAGGTCGGCCCAGCTCGCCGCCACACCCACCGCGCGATACAGTGCACCCGAATCGAGGTAATGCCAGCCCAGCCGGGCGGCCACGATCCGGCTCACGGTGCCCTTGCCGGCACCGGAAGGGCCATCGATGGTGAGAACGGGCGACAGGTCGGTCATTCAGGTTTCCGGAAGGTCATCAGCGCGTAGTGTAGCGCCGCTCGCAGCGATCGCGCTGCAACCACTTGAAAGCACGACGAAAAGCCGGTTAGAATCGCCGGCTTAATTCCGGGTGCACCCTCGACCGTGGGCACTCTTCCATCGAATCCAACCGTTTACGCCGAGGTGTGCCATGAAAGTCCTGTCCTCCCTGAAGTCTGCGAAGACCCGTCACCGCGACTGCAAGGTGGTCCGCCGCCGCGGTAAGGTCTTCGTGATCTGCAAGTCGAACCCGCGTTTCAAGGCGCGTCAGCGCTAAGCCTTCGCGGCGCGTGCAAGACCCGAGAAAGCCGCCTTCGGGCGGTTTTTTCTTGGCCGCTGCTTCATCGTGATTGCCATACGGATCTACTTTGGCCTGCCCACGCAGGACATCGCCGTCCCTGGGCCGAGGCGCCCGGGCAATCGCGGTCAGGCCAGGTCAGCCGTGTCGCAACAGCGCCTGTCGTCGTTTTTTGCTGTAATCACCATCTGAAATCTTGTCCACTGGGGAGTAGATGACATGCGTAACCGTTTGTTTGTGATGCCGCCGGTCGTGCTGACAATCGCGCTGATGGGGATCAGTGCCGTCGCTTCGGCCGATACGTTGCTGGTCGACCGCGCACAGCAGAAGCCTGCCGCTGCCCTGCCCTTGCGCGGCGAGAGCATGAGCCAGGTCGAAGGCCGCTACGGCGCGCCACAGGAAAAGCTCGACCCACGTGGCGGCCAGAAGCGCCAGTGGCCGACCATCCATCGCTGGGTGTATCCGGCCTTCACCGTGTACTTCGAAAAGAGCAAGGTGATCGACGTGGTGGCCAACAAGGCCGATGCCAACGAGATCGGGCCCAAGCCGCCGATCCGCTGAGGCGTCGGTGACGGCTCGACCGGAGGTTTCGGCATCCGGTCTTCGCACGCCGGCCGTCACGATTCGCATCGCAAGGTGCACCGGGTCCGTCAGCAGCCGGACATGCGTTGCTGCAATGCTGTTACAAGGCCGGCGCGGCGATCAGCGCCCGGATCGCAAGAGCCCGCATCCACGTGCGGGATATCGATGAACGAGCGGGCGATGGCCTGCACACCAAGATGAGTATTTGCCTGGCATGACCGACCGTCTTCGCTTTCCCGCCGAATGGGAACCCCAATCCGCCGTGTTGCTCGCGTGGCCGCATGCCGGCACCGATTGGGCCGAGCGCCTGGCCGACGTGGAAGAGACCTATATTGCGCTGGTCACGGCGATCTCCCGCTTCGAGCCGGTGGTCATCTGCGTGGCCGACGACGACCTGCAGATCTATGCCGAGGCGCGGCTGCGTTCGGCGCGGGTGGACATGACGCGCGTGCGCTTCGTGATCGCCGCGTACAACGACACCTGGCTGCGCGATTCGGGCCCGATCACGCTGCGCCAGGAAGCCGGCTTCCGGTTGATGGATTTCCGATTCACCGGCTGGGGCGGCAAGTTCGAAGCCAGCCTGGACGATCAGTTGGTGAGTTCGCTGGATGCCGCGCAAGTGTTCGTGCCGGCGCAGGTGGAGACCATCGACTTCGCGCTGGAAGGTGGCGCCATCGAGACCGATGGTGCCGGCACCCTGCTGACCACCTGGAAGTGCCTGCATGAGCGGCATCCGCAGCGCACGCGCGAATCGCTCAGCAGCGATCTGGCCACGTGGCTGGCGCAAGAGCGCGTGCTGTGGCTGGATCACGGCTACCTGGAAGGCGACGATACCGACGCGCATATCGACACGCTGGCGCGCTTTGCCGGCCCGGATGCGATCGTTTATCAGGGCTGCGACGTGCCCGGCGATTCGCATTACGTCGAACTGCAGGCGATGGGGGCCGAACTGGCCGCGCTGCGCAGGGCCGACGGGCAGCCGTATCGGCTGTTTGTGCTGCCGTGGGCACAGCCCATCCTCGACGAAGGCCGCCGGTTGGCTGCGTCGTATGCCAATTTCCTGATCGTCAACGGCGCAGTGCTGATGCCGGCCTATGGCGATGCGGCCGATGCAACCGCGCAGGCGGTGCTGGCGCAGGCATTCCCGCAGCACGAGATCGTGCCGGTGCCGTGCCGTGCGCTGATCTGGCAGAACGGCAGCCTGCATTGCCTGACCATGCAATTGCCGGCCGGCCTGCTCGCGGCCTAAGCGCAGTTGCGAACCTCGCCTGCGTCGCGGCCGCACAGACCGCGCGCGGCTTCCTGTTCCGGCCGGCAGGCCGGTGTTACGCCATGGCGCGCTACCTTAGTGCGCCACTTACGTTGGATGCTGCCATGACCCGTCATCTCCTTCCCGTCGCGCTGATCCAGGAGCGCAACCACGGCGACGCCGAGGCCAACCTGGCCGTCATCGCATCGCGCGTGGCCGAAGCCGCCGCGCAGGGCGCCAAGCTGGTGCTGTTGCAGGAACTGCACAACGGTGCGTATTTTTGCCAGCACGAGTCGGTGGACGAGTTCAACCTGGCCGAGCCGATTCCCGGCCCCAGCACCGAGCGCTTGAGCGCGCTGGCCAAGCAGCACGGCGTGGTGCTGGTCGCCTCGCTGTTCGAGCGTCGCGCGGCCGGCCTGTATCACAACACCGCGGTGGTGTTCGAAAAGGACGGCCGGCTGCTCGGCAAGTACCGCAAGATGCACATCCCCGACGATCCGGGCTTCTACGAGAAGTTCTATTTCACTCCGGGCGATCTGGGCTTCACGCCGATCGATACCTCGGTGGGCCGCCTGGGCGTGCTGGTGTGCTGGGACCAGTGGTATCCGGAAGCGGCGCGCCTGATGGCGCTGGCCGGTGCGGAACTGCTGCTCTACCCCACGGCGATTGGCTGGGATCCGGACGACCAGCAGGCCGAGCAGGAGCGCCAGCGCGATGCCTGGATCCTCAGCCATCGCGGCCATGCGGTCGCCAACGGCGTGCCGGTGCTGTCGTGCAACCGGGTCGGCCATGAGCCCTCGCCGCTGGGCGCCTCGGGCATCCAGTTCTGGGGCAACAGCCATGTGCTGGGGCCGCAGGGCGAGTTCATTGCCGAAGCCGGCCAGGATCCGACCGTGCTGATCTGCGATGTCGACCTGCAACGCAGCGAACATGTGCGCCGCATCTGGCCGTTCCTGCGCGACCGTCGCATCGATGCGTACGGCGATCTGCTCAAGCGCTACATCGACTGACGCATGCCATTGGAGCTGCGTGCAGTCCGCGATGCGGACATCCCGGCGATCACTGCGATTTATGCCGAGCAGATCGCCGGGGTCAACACCTACGAATACAACGCGCCATCGCTCGATGAAATGCGCGCGCGGGTAAGCGCGATCGTGGATGCAGGCTACCCCTATCTGGTGGCAGAGCTCGATGGCGTGGTCGCGGGCTATGCCTATGCCAGCGCATTTCGCGCGCGCGCCGGATATCGCTGGACGGTGGAGAACTCGATCTACCTGGCCAGCGCGATGCAGGGCCGCGGCATCGGCAAAGCCCTGCTGGGCGAGCTGATCGCGGTGTGCGAGCAGCGCGGCTTCCGCCAGATGATCGCGGTGATTGGCGATGCCGGCAATCTGGCATCGCGACACTTGCATGAACGTTTTGGATTTCGCACGGTCGGAGTCTTCAACGGAATTGGCCGCAAACACGGTCGCTGGCTGGACGGCGTGCAGATGCAACGCGCGCTCGGCTCCGGCGACACCGCCCCTCCTTCTGATGAAAAGCCCCATGACTGAGCAGCCCCCCCACGTTCTGGACGATGCGCTGTCCGGCCAGCCGCATCGCATCGTCGAACGCGACGGCGTGCGCTATACCTTGCTCGGCACCGCGCACGTGTCGCTGGCGAGCGTTGCCGCCGTGCAACGGGCGATCGGCAGCGGGCGTTACGACGCGGTAGCGGTGGAACTGGACGCGCAGCGCCTGCAGGCGCTCAGCGATCCCGACGCCCTCGCCCGCCTGGATCTAGTGCAGGTGATCCGCAAGGGCCGTGTGGCCTTGTTCGCCGCGAATCTGGCGCTTGCCGCGTACCAACGCCGCCTGGCCAAACAACTGGGCATCGAACCGGGCGCGGAATTGAAGGAGGCGGTGAACCTGGCACGCGCGCAGGGCTTGCCGGTGCATCTGATCGATCGCGAGGTTGGCCTGACCTTCAAACGTGCGTCCGGGCGGCTGGGGTTTTTCGGCAAGATAAAACTGGCCGGGGGATTGCTCGGCGGCCTGTTCGCTGCCGATGAGGTGGGCGAAGAAGAAATCGAAAAGCTCAAGCAAGGCGACATGCTCGAGGCAAGCTTCGGCGACTTCGCCAGCGAAAGTCCGGAGCTGTACGAGACGGTGATTGCCGAGCGCGACCAATACATGGCCACGCGTCTGCGCGAAGAAATCGGCGCAGAGCAGCGCGAGATCTTGGCGGTGGTTGGCGCTGGACATCTGGCCGGACTTGCGCGCCATCTGGAACAGGACACCGCCGCGCCCGGCCCGCTGCGCGAATCGCTGGAATACGTGCAGCAGCGCAAGCGTATTCCGTGGATCACGCTGGGCATCCTGGCGGTCATCATCACCGGCATCGGCATCGGGTTCTGGCGTGGCGGCCTGAGCATGGGCGCGGACCTGTTGATGCAGTGGGCCATGTATACCGGCGGCATGGCCGCGCTCGGCTGCTTGCTGGCCGGTAGCCACCCGTTGAGCATTCTCACCGCCGCGGTCGTCGCGCCGTTCAAGCCATTTCGCCTGAGCGTGCCGACCGGTGCATTCGCCGCGTTGGTCGAAGTGCATATGCGAAAGCCGGCCTACGGCGACTTTCTGTCATTGCGCGACGACGCGCAGACGCTGCGCGGCTGGTACTGCAACCGCGTCTCGCGGGTGGTGCTGACATTTCTGCTGACCAATTTCGGCAGCATGGCCGGTGTGTGGCTGGCCGGGGTGCAAATCTTCAACCGTCTGCACGGGTGAGTACAGCGGCACTGAAGCCGCCAGCTCCAGACCGTTCGTCGGAGCGCACCCGGGCCAATAGGCCTTACGGTAAATCCCCGTCGCGCCCGGGTGCGCTCCTACGGCATACGGGGGGGGTGGTGGATGCTCCGGCGCTGGCTGCAGGCGTACCCGGAGCCATGTAGAAACGCCCTGGGCGCGATGAGGCCTTCCCGGT
Source organism: Xanthomonas sp. NCPPB 1062 (assembly GCF_041481705.2). Lineage (NCBI taxonomy): Bacteria > Pseudomonadati > Pseudomonadota > Gammaproteobacteria > Lysobacterales > Lysobacteraceae > Xanthomonas > Xanthomonas sp. NCPPB 1062. The sequence continues at coordinate 2,623,043 of NZ_CM192987.1, forward strand.
AAATTACTGTCGCGCGCGGGTGCGCTCCTACGGCATCCGGTTGCTTGCCGGATGCTCCGGCGCAAGCTGCAGGCGTACCCACACACCATAGTGATCCGATGCCCAGCGGCCTTCGGCATAAGGCGCCTCGAACAGGATGCGGGCTTCGCGGGCCAGCAGGCGGTTCTGCTGGAAAAACACATGGTCGATGCGTGCAGGCCTGTCGAAGATGTGCATGTTCAAGGTGCTGACCGTGGCGTCGCTATTGCGATGCACGCTGCCGTAGCTGTCGCCGTAGCCCTTTCGTAGCGCTTGCAGATCGAGCGTATCGGCGGCGGTATTGAAATCGCCGGCGATCACCACCGGCGCCTGCGCGCTGTTGGAGGCGATGAAGTCCAGCAGATCGGCCACCTGGCGCGTGCGTATGCCGGCACCGCGTGCGTCGGCGCGTTCGTTGAGATGGGTGACGTAGATGTTGACCGGCTGGCCATCGACATCCACCTGCAGATGCGCGGCGACACGGTAATCGTCCAGCGGCTGCAGCAGGCGCTGGTGGGTGGCCAGCACTTTGCGGCGACTCAGCAACGCATTGCCGTAGCGTTTGGGTGCGCCGACCGGATCGACCGAGGCGAAGGTGTAGTCGTAACCGAGCTTGCGCGCGAGCCAGGCGGCCTGGTTTTCCACGCTGCCGCGGCGCTCGATCACTTCCTGCAACGCAATCACGTCCGGCGCCAGTCGCTTGAGTTCCCTGGCGATATAAGCGCGTCGTGCCGGCCAGTCTTCGCGATCGTGGTGCAGGTTGAGCGTGACCAGGGTCATTTCACGCGACGCTGTGGCGGATGACTGCACGGTGTTCGCTACTTGCTCACGATTGCCGCGCTGCACGGAGGGAACGCCCTGCCCGGCCTGCACGCCAGTGGAGAACAGCAGCAGTGCAACCCACATGAGCAGCCCTTCGGAACCTCGCCGTGCTGGCGCTGCCCGGGACGGCCGCCACGCCTGCCTCATTGCGTGGCGCGCTCGGCCCGCCGCACCGCGCTGGGCACATCGATTTGCACGTTGGCCGGCAGTTGCTGGATGCGCAGCTCGCCGTTTTGCCATTCAGCCGATTCGCCGTTGATCGTGGCCTTGCCCGGGGTGCCCTGATACGGCCACGGCAGCACCACACCGCCCGGCGGCAGGATCAGCCCGGGCTGCAGCTGCAGCACCAATTGCTTGTCGGTGCGTTGCAAAGTGTAGTTGAGGCGCCCGTACGGTGTACGCAGTTCGGCGATACCGATTCCCTTGCCTTCGAACCAGCGCGTCGGCGTGCCGGCCGCGATGACCAGGCTGGCATCGGATTCGCGGCCGTAGGCGAACATGTCCAGCACCGAGCGTACGAAGTCCGAGGCGACCCAGGCATGCGGCAGGTCGCCGACGAAGAACGGCGTGCGTGGCGTGCGCGAGACCACTTCGGCCCACTGGTTCCAGGGCTGTGGCGCGCGGTCCTTGAAGAAGAACGCGGTCGCGTCCCAGGCGCGGTCGCGCCAGCCCAGGCGCACGAATGCGGCCACGTTGCGCCACTCGTAGGGCGTGTAGTCCTTCCATTCGCGCTTGCCGTCGCGGCGGTCGGAGAATTCCTTCCAGTAACGCTCGAAGGTCTTGGTCAGCAGATCCTGCGGCAGGCGTTGCTGCTCGCCGCCTGGCGTCAACGCGATGGTGGTCGAGGTCGCATCGAAGTCGCCCAGTTCCGCCGAGCCCGGCAGGAAATCCAGGTTGTGCTGACGCACGGCCGCGCCCAGCGATGCCACCAGATCGCCACTGAATTGATCGCGTGCGGCGCTGAAGCGTGCCGCTTCCTCTGGCTTGTCCAGCGCCCCGGCCAGCATCGCCGCGTCCTTGTAACCGCGCAGTGCCCAGAAATTATCCCAGTACGAATGCACCGGCTTGGCCGAATAGCCTTCGTGGCTGATCGACACCGGCATCATTCCGTAGAAAGCCGGGTTGCGCATGAAGTTTTCTTCGGTACGCTCGCTGGCGCGCAGCGTTTCCATGTAGTCGTAGGCGCCGGTGACATGCGGCCACATCTTTTCCAGGAAGGCCTTGTCGCCGGTATAGCGGTAGTACTCGGCGATGTTGTAGATCAGCTCGCCGTGGCTGTCGTTCTCCGGCACCGGGTCGCTGCCGCGGTCGTCCACGCAGCACGGCACCATGCCATCGGCAAACTGGTATGGCGCGAACCAATCCACGTAGTCGCGCACCACGTCTTCGCGACCCAGCCGCAACAGTCCTTCGGAAATCATTGCGCCGTCGCGGATCCAGCTGCGCGAATACGAGCGTGTGCCCGGCTGCAGGCGTGGACCGATGCGTGAGATCAGCATATGCGCCAGCGCGGTGCGCAAGGTATCGACCACCGGCTTGCCTTCGGCCGGCACGCTGATGCGCACCCGATCGAGCTTGCTGCGCCATTGCTGCGCCACCTGCTGCTGCGCCTTGTCGGCATCGAAGCCAGCCGGCAGCTGCGCGGCGCCGGTTTGCGGAATGACCAGGGCCACTTCGCGGCGTTGGCCGGGCTCCAGCTTCCAGCGATACAGCAGTACACCCGATGCCAGGCCAGTTTCGTCCTTGACCTGGGTCACCGTCGGCGGCGTGGCCGCGGTGAGATGGCTGACGTCCATGCCGCTGTCGAAGGCGCTTGCAAAGCCGGCATCCGGCCGCTGTGCAGCGAACACCCGCGGCTTGCCGTTGACGCTGACCTGGCCACCATCCACTGCGAGTTGGTCGATGCGGCTGACGCCACCCAAGGTGTTGAGAAACTGCGCCGGCGGGTTGACCTGGAATGGCCGGACTGCCAGCGCCAGGGTGAACTCGCGCGCATCCTTGCCGGTGTTGTGCAGTTGGTAACGCGCGACCAGTTGCGCCTGATCGGGGGTGCCCTGCACGAAGGCGGTGACGCGCAGATTCATCAGGTCGTGGTGCCAATCCACGCTGGGAATCGGCAGGTAATCGTCCTGCAGGCTTTGCTCGCTGCTGACATCGGACCAGTGCAGCACCTTGCCGCCGGTAACCACGAACGGCTCGATGCTGAAACCGCCCTTGCCCACTTCCACCGCACCGTCCTCGCCGATCAGACCCTGTTCGGTGCCGCCATCCAGGCCCAGGATGGTCCAGTACGGCTGCTCGCCGGAGAAGCCGCGCGGATAGCTGCCGCGCGGCAGTTGCGCGGCCAGCGACTTGATGAAGTCATTGGGCGTTGCGGCGAATGCCAGCGGCTGCAGCTGCACTTCCTTGATGCCATAGCGCCAGTTGGGGCCGTCCTTGAGATCGAAACGCAGGTAGCGCGCTTCGGTATCGGGAAGCGCCAACCAATCGGTGCCGCCCGCGCCGGCAGTGACCGTGCGCAGGTCGCGCCAGCTCCGTCCGTCGCTGGAGGAGCGCACCACGTATTGCGAGGCCTGCAGACCCGGCACCCACTGCACCACGGCGCCGCCGAATTCGCGCACCTTGCCCAGATCCAGCGTGACCGTCTGTTGCTTGACCGCGCCGCTGAGCCAGAACGTGTCCGGCTTGCCATCGGCCAGGCGCTGTTCCAACGCAGGCGCGGTGTCGGTGATGGCCTTGGCCTGCAACGGCGAGGTGTCTTCGGGCGGCAGCGGCGTGAGCGTGAGCCGGTCGAAGCACACCGTGCCCTTGCCGCCGACCTTGTTGTAGATGGTGAACTCCACATCGGCGCTGCTGCGCAGTTGCTTGTCCTGACCTGGGCCCCAGGCCTTCTCGATGTTGCGCTTGCGGTAGTTGAACGTTGTCCAGTTCTTCGGGAAGTTGAAGCCCGGCCGGTTGACCCACCACACATTGTCGCCGCTTGCGTCGATCAGCTTGAGCTGCAGGTCGTTGGACGGCGACTCGCCGCGCACCGCGAACGACATCCGGTAATTGTCCGGATAGGTGATCGGCAAATTGCGACGGATGCCGACATAGCCGGACACGCCGTTGAAGTTGTAGTCCAGGCACAGCGCATGCCCGCCCGAGGGCGTGGCCACCGGGCGCAGCGAACCGCTAACCTGGTTGGACACCACCAGGCGCCAGGCACCGATGTCGTTGAAGCCGTCGAGCACGCGCTCCTGCGCCTGCGCCGCGCCCGCAGACGTGACGAAAGCGGCCATGGCACACAGTCGCAGGAACACTGGTTTCACCCCTTCACACTCCCCAGCAGAAGACCTTGGATGTAGTAACGCTGCAGCGCCAGGAACAATAGCAGCACCGGAATCACCGTCACCACTGCGCCAGCCATCATCAATTCCACATCCATGATGTGCTCGCGCGACAGCGCCGCCAGCGCCACCGGCAAGGTGTACTGCTCCTGGTCGGTCAGCACGATCAACGGCCACATGAAGTCGTTCCACGAACCCATGAAGGTGAAGATGGTCAAGGTGACCAGCACCGGCTTGAGCATCGGCAACACGATCTGGAAGAAGATGCGCATCTCGCTGGCACCGTCGATGCGCGCGGCCTCGATCAATTCATCCGGAATGCTGCGCGCGTACTGACGCACCAGGAAGATGCCGAACACCGTGGCCAGCGCCGGCACCACCACCCCGCCGATGTTGTTGACCAGGTGCAACTGCTTCATCAGCAGGAACAGCGGCAGCATCGCCACCTGCGCCGGGATCACCAGCGCGGCCATCAGGATCTTGAAGATGCGCTCGCGGCCGACGAACTGCAGCTTGGCGAACGCATAACCGGCCATGGTGTTGACCAGTAGCGAGCCGAGCGTGATCAGCCCGGACACCAGCAAGCTGTTGGCGAAGTTGCGCGCCATGCCGGTGCGCGCGAACAGCTCGTGGTAGTTGGCGGTGGTGAACGCCGACGGCAGCATCGGTGGCGGAAACCGGCTGGCCTCACCGGTGGGCATGAACGACACCGACAGCATCCATAGCAGCGGTGCCAGGCTGATCACCGCCAGCGCCAGCAGGCCGCCGTTGATCAGCACGGCATTCCAGCGCGACTCGCCGACATCACGACTCATATCAGGTCCTTCTTGCGGCCAAAGCGCAGCATCACGGTGGTCACCGCCAGAATGATGAGGAACAACAGGAACGCCACCGCCGACGCGCGGCCGAGGTTCCACCACTTGAAGCCTTCTTCGAACATGAAATACAGCACACTGACGGTGCTTTGCAGCGGGTCGCCGCGGGTCATCACGTAGGGTTCGGCGAACAGCTGGAAGTAGCCGGAAATAGTGATCACGCCCACGACCATCAGCACCGGGCCGAGCATCGGCAAGGTGATGTGCAGGAACTGCTTCCAGCGCGAAGCGCCATCGATGCGCGCGGCCTCGTACAAGTCCTGCGGGATCGCCTGCAGCCCGGCCAGGAAGATCACCATGTTGTAGCCGAAGTTCTTCCACACCGCGAACAGCATGATGGTGGGCATCGCCCAGCGCGGGTCGCCCAGCCAGTCGATCGGGGCGATGCCCAGATGGCTCAGGCCGAAGTTCACCAGGCCGTACTTGATATGGAACAGGTAGCGCCAGATTACCGCCACCGCTACCAGCGTGGTCACCACTGGCGCGAACAAGGCGGTGCGGAACAGCGCCTTGAAGCGCGAGGCCTTGGCGTTGAGCAGCAGGGCCGCGCCCAGCGACACACCGATCGACATCGGCACGCCCAGCAGCACGAAGTAGGTGGTGTTCCACAGCGACTTCCAGAACAGCGGCGTCTGCAGCAGGTCGATGTAGTTGCCCAGGCCGACGAAGCGCAGATGGCTGCTGTCGGCCAGTGCGTACAGGTCGAAGTCGGTCACGCTGAGCACCAGCGCGGCGAACACCGGCACGCCGAAGAACATGCCCAGCACCATGATCGACGGCGCGGCAAAGACCCAGCCGGCGACGGAATTACGCTTCATCATCGTGCGGCTCCCTGATCCGCTGCGGCGGCTGGCGCGGTGGTGCCTGCAGCCGCTGGCTTCACTGCCGGCGGAGCGGTGTCACCGGCCGGGCCGACATGCCCGCCCTCCTGCTCGAAGATCCAGCGGCGCTTGGCCAAGATTTCGTCCACGCGTTGATCCAGTTCCTGCACGGCGGCTTCGTGCGATTGCCCGCCGCGTACCACGCGCTCGGTGACCAGACGCATTTCCTGCACGATGCGCTCCCACTCCAGCACCTTCGGCGTGGCCTTGACCCGCTCCAGCTGGTCGCCGAAGGCATGCGCCAGTTCGTCGTTGGCCAGCGAAGGCAGCTTCCAGGTACTGCGACGCGGCGGCAGGTCGCCGATGATGGCGTGGAAACGCGCCTGCACCTGCGGCTGGGACAGGTATTCGATCAGCTTCCAGCTGGCGTCCTTGTGTTGCGAGGACTTGAAGATCACCAGGCTGGAACCGCCGGCGATGCCGGCACCCAAGCCAGTGGGCCCCGGCAACGGCGCGGTGCCCCACTTGCCTTCCATGCCCGGCGGCTGGCGCAGCTTGAACTCGCGCACGTTCCACGGGCCGGACAGATAGAAGGCGTAATAGCCGTTGAAGAATTCGTACCAGACATTGGAGACCTGGGTCTCTGAGACCTTGGGCGCCCAGCCCTGCTGATACATGTTGTCGTAGAAGCCCAGTGCCTTGCGGAAACCGGCGCCACGGAAGTTGCCGTAATTGTCGTGGTCGCGCAGCAGGCGGTCGTCCTGCTGCAGCGCGAACGACAATTGCTGCTCGAATTCGTTGAGCGGCATCAGGATGGCGTAGCGGTCGGGGCCAACCTTGCGCTTGATCGCGGCCATCACCTGTTCCATCTCGGCCCAGGTCTTGGGCATTTCGCTATAGCCGGCCTCGCGCAGCAGGTCCTTGCGGTAGAACAGCAGCCGCGTGTCCACATACCACGGCACGCCGTACAGCGTGCCATCGACCAGATTGGTGTCCCACACGCCAGGGAAATAGTCGGCCGGGTCGACAACGCTGGAGCGCGCCACGTACGGCTGCATCGGCTCCAACGTGTCCAGCAGCGCGAACTCCGGCAGCCAGGTGTTGCCGAGCTGGCACACATCCGGCAGGCCATCGGCGGCAAAGGCGGTCAACAGTTTTTCGTGTGCCGCCGTCATCGGGATGTTCTGCACATCCACGTGGATGGTGGGGTTCTGCTTTTCGAAATCGGCCACCAGCTCGGCGACCACTTCGGCCTCCTTGCCCATCGCCCAGAAGCGCACCGTGGTCTTGCCCGGATCGGAGCGTTCGCATCCCGTCGCACCTGCACACAGGGCGACGGCCAACATCAACAGTTTCAAAAGGCGCACGGATTACTCGGGTTTCTGGCGTTGCGAGGGGTCTTGCTGGGCCTGGGCGGCGGCGGCACGCGATTCGGCCATGCCCAGCGCGCGCGCGGCGGCCTTCTGCTCGTCCTTCTGCGGCGCCGGCTGCGGCTCGCCCTCCGGAGTGAGCCAGCCGCCGGTGAAGCCGGCGCGTTCCAGACCGGAGCGGATGTAGGGGTTCTTCTTCATCACGTTCCAGACGAATTCGTTCTGGTAGTTGGCGATCATCGTCAGGATCGGGCCCTGGTCGATGGCGATGTAGTCGCTGGCCACCCAGCCACGGTCCGGCACCATGCGCCCGGTCTTGATCGGGATGTCGTAGTTGAAACTGGGGTTGAACGAATCCAGGAACCCGTAGCTCGAATACAGGAAGTCGCCATAGCGCTTGTGCATCTCTTGGGTGGCAGGAATCACCACTTCCGGGGCGAACACGATCGAGGAGATCGCCGCAGTCGGGGCGATGGTGCCGTCGTCGAAATTCTCGCGCAGACCGGCGCCGCGCGAAGAGTAATGGCGGAACTGGCGCTGCTCGCCGCGGTATTCCTGGCTGGTGTTCTGCGGACCGTCGCTGGCGGTCAGGCCCCAGACGTTTTCGCCGTAGTCCTTCCACTTCATCGGGTTGTCGATGGCGTAGTCGCGCTGCGCCAACGTGGCGCGGCGGCTGTTGAGGAAGTAGTCGATGCCGCGTTCGCGCATGTACTGGTCCTGGATATCGCGGAAGTCGATCCAGACATGGCTGTATTGGTGGCCGAACAGCGGGCCGAACGACAGGTATTCCTGGCCCTGATACACGCCCCAGTCGTTGTTGTAGGTGCGGGTCCAGCTGGTCCAGGCGTCCGGGTCGACGCCATGCGTCGGCGAGCCCAGCGCGAGGATGTACAGCATCATCGCCTCGTTGTAGCCCATCCAGTCGTGGTTGATGAAGCCGCTCTCGGGGAACCAGCCCATCGAGATCAGCGGGGCGCGCTGTTGCAACCAGCGCCAGTCCACGCGCTTGTACAGCGTGTCGGCGATCTGGCGGATCTCCTTTTCGCGCGGGTCGTCGCCGTCGTAGTACGACTGGGTGAACAACACGCCCATCATCAGCAGTGCGGTGTCCACGCTCGACAGTTCAACCCAGCTGTCGTAGCGGTTGCCCTGCTGCATGTCCAGAAAATGGTAGTAGAAGCCCTTGTAGCCGGCCCGGCCGGTCTTCTGCGGACCCATCGGTGCGTCGCGGAAGAATTTCAGCGTGGTCAGGGTGCGGTCGATCGCCTGATTGCGACTGACCCACCCGTTCTCGATGCCGATCGGATAGGCGGTCAACGCGAATCCGACCGACGCAATGCTGGCAAACGGGCGCGACGGAAACCGATCCGGCGACAGGCCGTTGACCTCGTTGGTGGTGTCCCAGAAGAACTGGAATGTGCGGCGTTCGATGTCCGAAAACAGCGGCGGCAGCGGCGGCTTGACCGGCTTGGGCGGCAGTTGCGCCTCAACCAGGATGACTTTGACCGGTGCCTTCTTTTCGGCCACCTTGGGTTCCTCGGCTTGCTTGCACGACGCCAAGACCAGCGCGCCCAGCAAGAGTGGAATCGTCAACCATCGCGACGTGTTGCCCCTGTCCATCCGCCCCCCACTTGTGTAATCGATTACATCTGACACGCCAACCTACCCTATCCAGGCGCCGAGTTCGACCGCCCTGGCGTTGCGGCCAGGGCGGTCGAGCACCTCACCAGTTCAGGCCGAAGGCCAGACGGAAGGTACGCATCGGCGACGCCAGCACACCGGTCGGTGTGCCGTAAGCCGTGTTCAAGTCCTGCAATGTTCCGGTATCGCCGTTGAAGGTGGCGTAATTAACCCAGTTGAACACGTTGAGGATATCCGCACGCACATTGAATTTGACACCACCGCCGGTGTCCCACTCTTTATTGGCGGCAATGCTGAATTCCTTGTAGCCCAGCGTGCCATCCGGCTTGAACTGGATGATCTCGCACTGATCGTTGCCGGCCAGGCAATTCTGGCCATAGCGCGCGGTCTGGCTGGCCAGCGACAGCTTGCCGGACAGCTTGATCTCATACGGCAGCTCGTAGATGCCGGTGACCACCAGGCGGTTCTTGGGGATGCCGCCGGCCTCGCGCCAGCCATAGTCCTGGATGCGTTCGCGGTCCAACGCATAGTGCTCGCCGAACTGCCGGTTCTCCTTCGCATCGGAATAGGTGTAGGCCACGGTCAGGCCCCAGCCGGATTCTTCGTCGAAGGGCTTTTCCACCTGCAAGGCCAGCTGGTTGTTGCGAGTTTCCACGCCATTGGTGCCCAGCACGATGGCGCTATAGCCATTCGGGCCGTCGGTCGGCACGCCGGAGGTGGTGCCCGGCTGGAAGAACGAACCGTCCGGCAGGCGGTTGCCGCGCACGAAGGCGAAACCGTCATGGCTTTCGATGCGGCTCAGGGTGACATCGGTGAACCAGTCCTGGCCCCACAACGGCACCATGTTGCGCATGCCGATGCTGAATTGATCGGAGTACGGGGTCTTGAGGTTGTTGTCGATCAGGTAGACCTCACGTCCGCCACCGCCGGTGCTGTTGGCCGTAAGTGTGTTCAAGCCATCCTGACTGTTGTATGCCGGATTCCAGGCCGTGCACGGGTCGCCCAGGCAAGCGGGGTTGTTGGCGCTGGTGAAGTAGTAGCTATACGACTTGAAGGAGTTGTTGAGCTGCTCCAGTGCCAGGTAATCGAAGATGTTGCGGTCGTAGGCACGACCGGCGCCACCATAGATCACGTGGGCCTGATCGCCGAACAGGTCGTAGGACGCACCCAGGCGCGGCTGCCAGGCATTCTTGAATGCCTTGCGGTTGTTGCCGGTGCTGATGAAGTCGTTGATGTTGTAGTTGGCGTTGCGCAGGTTCGGCCAGTTCTGCAGCGCGCTGGCGACATCCGAGGGGGTCACGAAATCCAGGAATGCCGGGGTTTGCTCGTAGTCGTAGCGCACGCCCAGGTTCAAGGTCCAGTGCTCGTTGACCTCCCAGTCGTCCTGCAGGTAGATGCCGTACTGCTTGTTCTTGGACACCACCGAACCGCCACCTTCCACCAGCGGCGCACCGAAGCGCACGCGGTACGGCGTTTGCACGTCGGTGAGGATGTTGTAGTAGTACTGCGGGTTGGCCGGATTGAACTGGGTCGAATCCAGGTCGATGCTCTTGAACTTCACGCCCATCTTGACGGTGTGCGCGCCGTGCCATTCCAGGCTGTTCAAGGTCAGGTCGTCCTGGAAGGTCCAGCCCTTCTGCCCCTTGCGCTGGAAGCTGCTGCCGGCGCCCGCCGCCAGGATGTCGGTCTCGTTGCCGCGCACCGGCGCGTAGCTGAGGATGTAGCCATTGCCGTTGTTGATCGGCGCCTGGTTCCAGAACGCGCTTTCGTAGCTCAGGTTGGCTTCGTTGAGGAAGTTGGCCCCGCTGTACTGCCAGCGCAGGTTGGCGCGCTTTTCTTCCTGGCCGTTGATGCTGCCGTGCTCGTAGGTCGAGGTGCGGCCGACGTCGTTGAGCTCGTCTTCCTTGCGGTACTTGCCGGTCAGCTCGAACAGGTTGTTTTCGCCGATGGTCCAGTCGATCTTGCCGAAGTACAGGTCTTCCTTGAACGGCGTGCTGGAGGTCACCACCAGCGGCTGCAGCTGGGCCGGCAACTGGTCGACGCGGTCCGAATAGATCGAGCCGGGGATCACCACGTTCGGGGTGGTGTATTCCTTGGCTTCATAGGCGATGAAGAAGTGCGCCCTGTCCTTGAGGATCGGGCCGCTGAAGGTGGCGCCGTACTGGGTTTCTTCGAAGTCGTCGCGCACGCCGGCCTTCTTCTCCAGCGGGCTTTCCTCGCGCCAGCTGTCGTTGCTGGTGTCCCAGAAGAAGCTGCCGTGGAAATCGTTGGTGCCGGACTTGGACGAGGCCACGATGGCCGCGCCGCTGACCTGGTCGAACTCGGCCTTGTAATTGGAGGTGATGACCTTGTATTCGCCGATCGCCGACTGCGGGAACGGGTTGCCGCGGCTGGAATCCTGGCCGCTCACGCCGCCGGTGAGCACGTAGTTCTTCTGGCTCACGCCGTCGATGTAGACGTTGGTGCCTTCGGCCGAGGTGGCGCCGGTGCGTACCTTGGTGGTGCCGTTGGCCTCGCGGGTGAACTGCACGTTCGGCACGGTGTCGGCCAGTTCCAGGAAGTTGCGCGTGGCACGCGGCAGGTTCTGGATCTGCACGTTGGAAATGTAGGTGGCGTTCTCGGAGGTGCGCGTCTCCACCAGCACCGGCGGCGCCTTCACCTGCACCGCGTCCAGCGTGGTGGCGTTACCACCCGCGGCGGTGGCCGGCTCGCCGCCGACGCCCAGGTTCAAGGTCGCGGTCTGGCCGACCTGCACGGTGACGTTCTGCGAACTGGTCTGGCCATTGGCGGTGACATCGATGCGGTACGAACCCGGCGGCAGGCCGCCCACCGAATAGCCGCCATTGCTGACCTGCACGGTGCGGGTCAGGCCGGTGGCCAGATTGGTGGCGGTGACCTGCGCCTGGGCGGCAGGTGCGGCATCGACGGTGACCTGCCCGCGGATGGTCGCAGCGGTGCTCTGTGCGAAGGCCGGAGCGGCGCCGAGCAGCAGGCAGCTGGCAAGCGCGCAGCTGAGCAGCTTGCGCGCCGGACGGGCGGAATGGGGGTGGTGGTGGCGCATGGTCGTCCCTCCAGGGATCGGTACAGATTGTTGTTGTGGCAGTGCAGTGGTGCAGGAACAGCCGCTGCGGGGACAGCGGGAGCGGACAGGACGTCCGCGAAAAGGTCGGCCCGGAAACGCGTGGCCGGAAAGGTCAGTGAGCCGATTGGCCGGCACCGCAGGAGGCACGGATCACCAGCTCGGGCGTCAGCAACTGGCGGATGCCGTCGTCGCGGTCAGGCGTTTCGACCAGGCACATCAGCCGGGTCATCGCCTGCTCGCCCAGCCGGGCGATGCTCACCCGCATGGTGGTCAGCGCGGGATGGACAAAGCGGGCCAGCGGAATGTCGTCAAAACCCGCCAGCGCCACGTCGCCAGGCACCGACACATCGGCCTGGGCAAACGCGTACAGGCAGCCCAGCGCGGTCATGTCGTTGGCGGCGAACACCGCATCCGGCAGCGCGCCGGCCGCCAGCATCGCCAGCCCGGCGCGGTGGCCGGAGGCTTCGTCGAAGTCGCCCGGGTATTCCACGCCCTGCGCCTGCGCACCGAACGCAGCAAGCGCATCGCGGAAGCCGCGCAGGCGTTCGCGCGCATCGAAATTCAGCGCCGGGCCACCGATGAAGGCGATGCGGCGGTGCCCGGCCCGCAACAGGTGCTCGGTCATGGCCATGGCACCGGCGTGGTCGTCGATGCTCAGCACCGGATAGTCGGCACCGGGCAGGTGCGCATTGATCAACACCGTCGGCAACGACTGCGGCAGGTTGTCGGTGAGGAACCCCGGCTGCTCGGCGTAGGGCGAGAGCACCAGCAGGCCATCGACGCGCCCGCGCATCGAGCGCAGCGCTCTGCCCTGGGCTTCCGGGTCGCCGTGATAGCTGGACACCAGCAGGTGCTGGCCGGCCGCACGCGCCGCGCCGTCGATGCCACGGATCAATTCGGAAAAGAACTCGCCATACAAGTCCGGCAGCACCACGCCCAGGGTCTGCGAGCGCCGGCTGCTCAGGCTGCGCGCGGCCGCATGCGGGCTGTAGCGCAGCCGCTCGGCCACCTCCAGCACCTGCTGGCGCACCGGTCCGGCAACGTTGTCGTGCCCGTTGAGCGCACGCGACACCGTTGCGACGGAGACCTGCGCTTCCCGAGCGACATCTTTGATGGTGACCGCACCCTTGGCCATTCGTGTCGCCCTCCGCGACCGACTTCCCAAAACTGGCGCGGACTGTAAGCGTTTTCATACAGAGGCGTAAACCCCCATCTTCACATGCGTGAAAACGCTTACAGATCAATCAGCTGCGGGTGAGGAGCACGTGAAGCAACGTGCTGCGTCGCAACAAATATGCACCCATGCGTCCACATGCGAAGCAGGATGCAGGTCACGATTTGCTGGTCAATCCAGTCTTGCCAGGACCGCACGGACCGGCGCCTGCACCGGCACTCCCGCGGCCTTGCCGGCTGCACCCTGACGCTCGCTGCCGAGAAGGCAATCACCGCTGAGCCCGGCAGTTCTGATCACAGCAGACGGCCCGGTATGACCGCCGGCGTTCCCCGCGACGTTCAGCCAACCTCGCCCGGCGCGAAGGCCTCGATCGACAAGGCATGAATATCGGTCTGCATCATCTCGCCCACCGCGGCGTACACCGCGCGATGCCGTGCCAGTGGCGGCTTGCCGACAAATGCGGCGCTGACCACGCGCACATTGAAGTGCCCGCGCCCGTCGCGCGCACCGGCATGGCCGGCATGCCGCGCGCTGTCGTCGACGACGTCCAGTTCGGTGGGCGCCAGTGCCGCCTGCAACGCTGCGCGGATCTGCTCGACCCGGCTCATGGCAATACCCGGCGGAATGGGCGGACCTCGGTGCGCGTATACACGCCCGCTTCCACATAGGGGTCGGCATCGGCCCAGGCGCGCGCATCCTCCAGGGCGTCGAACTCGGCAATCACGACGCTGCCGCTGAAACCGGCCGGACCTGGATCTTCGGCGTCGATGGCCGGACACGGGCCCGCCACCAGCAACCGCCCAGCAGCCGCAAGCGCCTGCAGACGCGCCAGATGCGCCGGCCGCGCCTGCTGCCGTGCCGCCACTGCGTCGGCCCGGTCATATCCCTCGATTACGTACCACACACGCCACCTCGCCCAAGACTGGAAGATCACCGCACCGATTCTAGCCGCGTCGGCGCTGGACACCGCCCCCGCGCACGCATTACCCTTGGCACCACTGCACACGCAACCGGACGCAGCGGCCCGTCGGCCCAGGCGCAGCGCTCTTCCCGACGACCGATTCGCTGCCCACCGCCGGTCCGCGTAGACGACCTCCTCGCTGTTCCGTCGCCGCATGCCACGCGGCGGACGTTGTATGTGGATTTGTGGGATCGTGCCGGCACAGGCACGACATTGATCGCAATAACTCAAGGCAAAGCCCTGCAGGCGCGGCTTAAGACCGCCGCCGGCGACCGCAAGACCGATGTCGACCTGATGAATTCCGAACTCGCGCACGTCGCGACTCCGCCAGCCACGAGCGCGCCGCCACAGCAGCAGGAAATGCCGCTGGCGGTGGTGCATGGGCAACCGGTGCTGCAGATCCCGCAGGATCTTTATATCCCGCCGGATGCGCTGGAAGTCATCCTGGATGCCTTCGAAGGCCCGCTGGACCTGCTGCTGTATCTGATCCGCCGCCAGAACCTGGACATCCTGGACATCCCCGTCGCCGAGATCACCCGGCAATATGTGGACTACATCAATGTGATGCAGGAGCTGCGCTTCGAACTGGCAGCCGAATATCTGGTAATGGCGGCAATCCTGGCCGAGATCAAATCGCGCATGCTGTTGCCGCGCCCTCCCAGCCAGGATGGCGAAGAAGAAGATCCGCGCGCCGAGCTGGTACGCCGCCTGCAGGAATACGAACGCTTCAAGCAGGCCGCCGAGGATCTGGACACCCTGCCCCGCATGGGCCGCGACAGCGCGCCGGTGCAGGCGCATCTGCCCGAGCGCGCAGCGGTGAAGCTGCCGCCGCCGGTGGAGCTGAAAGAAATGCTGATGGCGCTGTACGACGTGCTCAAACGCGCCGAGCTGTTCACCGGCCATGCGATCAAGCGCGAGGCGCTGAGTGTGCGCCAGCGCATGGGCGATGTGCTCAGCCGCCTGGACGATGGCAAGTTCTACCGTTTCGAATCGCTGTTCACTGCCGAAGAAGGCAAGCTCGGCGTGCTGGTCACCTTCCTGGCGCTGCTCGAACTGGCCAAGGAGCAGTTGCTGGACATCGTGCAGGAAGCGCCGCTGGCGCCGATCTACGTGAAGTCGCTGGCGTTGGGCAATACCAATGCGCCGTTGCAATTCTCCAGCGAATTCGACGATAGCGATGCCGCCAACGAACCTATCTGAAGCCGATCACCGAATGGATCAAGCGCTGATCACCCGCATTATCGAAGCCGCCCTGTTGGCGAGCAGCCAGCCGCTGACGCTGGCGCAACTGCAGGGCCTGTTTCCGGAAGAAGAGCCGGCACCGCCCGGCAGCGTGGAGCGCGCGCTGGAACTGCTGCGCGAGGCCTGCGCCGAGCGCGGCGTGGAACTGGTCGAAGTGGCCTCCGGCTTCCGCTTCCAGGTCAAGGCCGATGTGCATGGCTGGGTCGCCCGGCTGTGGACCGAGCGCCGCACCAAGTACACCCGCGCCACGCTGGAGACCCTGGCGCTGATCGCCTACCGCCAGCCGATCACCCGCGGCGAGATCGAGCAGGTCCGCGGCGTGGCCGTCAGCAGCAACATCATCCAGGCGCTGGAAGAGCGCGAATGGATCCGCGTGGTGGGCCACCGCGACGTGCCCGGCAAGCCGGCCCTGTTCGGCACCACCAAGGGCTTTCTGGATTACTTCGGGCTCAAGCGATTGGACGAGCTGCCGCCATTGTCTGAGTTGAAGGACATCGCCGAGCTGGAACCGCAGCTGCCGCTGGACCGCGACGGGCAACTGGATGGCGCCGTGCCCGAGGCGGCAGCGATGGACGCGGCGCAGGATCAGGCCGATGCAGATCAGGCTGACGCCGAGGGCGGCGATACAGGTGCTGACGATGCGGATGCTGGCGGTACCGACGCGGATGTGGAAGCTGGCGCTGCGGCTGACGACAGCGGCACCGGCGCTTTGCAAGATAGTTTGGAAATGGACGAGGCCGACGCCGAGCGCGATACCGAAATTGAAAGTGACGCCGACGCCGACCAGCATGCACAGCAATCGCCTGACGATGCCGCAGTCGACCAGCAACACCACGGTCTCGATGAGGCGATCGACACCGAAGCGGTCGACGCAGTAAACGACCAGACACCGCAACACCCCGAGCATGGCTCGGCGCACGAGAAGAACACGCAGGACCCAGACGACGCCCGTGAGGGCGACCCCGACACCGCGCCGGGAACGCGCGCGGATGCAGTGAACGAAGACGAAGACAACGCCGTCGCGACGACGACCGTGGCTGTTGACGAAGCCGATTCCGACCCAGAGGCCGACCCGCAACGCGGCGGCCGGAGCCAGACACATGAGTGACACCCCCCGCAAGCTGTCGTTGAACAAGCTTTCTCTCAAGCGCGACAGCGCGCCCGAAGCGCCCAAGCTGGAAGAGCGCCTGCACAAGGTGCTGGCCCAGGCCGGCCTGGGTTCGCGCCGCGCGCTGGAACAGCGCATCGCCGACGGCCTGATCAAGGTCAATGGCGCCGTCGCGCAGACCGGCATGTCGGTGCGCAGCGGCGACAAGATCGAGTTGGACGGCCGCAGCTTCGTGGCCAGCGCGCTGACCGAGCCCTCGCGCGTGCTGATCTACAACAAGCCCGAAGGCGAAGTGACCACGCGCGAAGATCCCGAAGGCCGCCCGACCGTGTTCGAGTCGCTTCCGGTTTTGAAGGGCTCGCGCTGGATCGCCATTGGCCGCCTGGACATCAACACCACCGGCCTGCTGCTGCTCACCACCGACGGTGAGCTGGCCAACGCGATGATGCACCCCTCCTACGAGGTCGAGCGCGAATACGTGGTGCGCGTGCGTGCGCCGGAAGGCGAAGAAAAAGTCTCCGATGCCATCATCGAGCGCCTGTCGCGCGGCGTGCTGCTGGAAGACGGTGGCGCCAAATTCGACGAGATCGAACGCATCGGCGGTACCGACTCGCACGACTGGTTCCGCGTGGTGGTCAAGGAAGGCCGCAACCGCGAAGTGCGCCGCCTGTGGGAATCGCAGGGTTGCCAGGTCAGCCGCCTCAAGCGCAGCCGTTACGGCAAGATTTCGCTGCCGCGCGAGCTGCTGCGCGGGCACTCGGTGGAAGTGGCGCAGGACAAGGTCGACGCCTTGCGCGCCGAACTGAAACTGGAAGAAGGCGCGCCGTCGGCACTGACCCTGCAGCCTGTGATCGGTCAGCGCCGCGCCGCCAAGTCGACCGTGCACGTCTCGCGCGATGGCCGCAGCAATGCCTACGTCAACGGCCAGACCTCAGGCGCAGATGAAGGCCGCGAACTGCGGCGTTTCGACAACTTGCGCGAAGATCGCGGCCGTGGCGGTCGCGGCAAGCCCGGCGGTTTCAGGGGCGGCCTGACAGTGAGCGGCGAAGCGGCCGCCAAGCAATCGCAGCAGCGCCCGTTCAAGCAGCGCGGCCCGGCCAAGGGCGACCGCGGCGCGTTGCCAGACGGCAACCCGGCCGCGTTCCGCAGCTGGTATGTGCCCGATGGCGTGAGCACCGGCCCGAGCGGCCACCGCAATGCCGGCCCGAGCGGCCCGGGCACCGGCCAGGCACGCCCGTATGCCAAGAAAGGACCGGGTGGTGCGCGACCGGGCGCTGGCGGTCCAGGCGGCGCCCGCCCGGGTGGTCCGGGACGCGGCGCTGGCGGCGGACAGGGTCAGTCGCAGGGCCAGGGGCAACGCAAGCACCCGTATGGCCACCCGGGCAACGCACCGAGCTTCCCCTCCGATCACGCCAACCCGGGCTTCAGCCCGTACGGTGCCGCACGCCCTGCTGGTCGCCCGAGTGGTGGGCGACCGGGTCCGGGTGGTAATCGCGGCCCCGCGTCTGCCAACCGTGGCCCCGGCGGTCCCGGTGGCGGCGCTCGCGGCCCGGGTGGCGCACCGCGTGGCCCCGGCGGCCGTCCGCCGGGCGGCGGCAATCGTCGTCCTCCCGGCGGCGGTAATCGCGGTCGTTGAGCGTCAACCGATCCGCGTATAAAAAACGGCCCTGCAAAGGGCCGTTTTTATGTGGAGGACGGTATAGGACATCGACTGAAGCAGAGAAGCTGCCGCGTATCCGGTCGTGCAGTCGTTTAACGAAAGCCACCCCCCTTGCAGCGCCATCGCGATGCAGACACTGCACGCACCGCTTGAATGAGCGCGATCCGATGCTGCGACCTGGCTCGGCCCCACGACTGCGCGGCCTTCGGGTGGGCACGACCGTTGCTCGACATCGACACCTGCCACCTGTGCACTCCGGTGTTGGGCGCGCAGTGCACGCCCATCCGGGGACAGCTCGCTCAGCTTGTTACCGCTCTTACTTGCGACGCTCGATCACGAAGTTACCCACGTTGACACCCAGGTCCACGCCCTCGCCTGTGCCTGCCAGCGCAAGCGAGATATCGCCCTTGGTGACGACCTGTGCGGTACTGGACTTCACGACGCCCGCGTGCGCTTCGGCGGCGGCATACGTGCCGAACAGGTCGTTGAGGCTATAGGCACCGCTGAAGGTGCCGCGGCCGCCGACGATCTTGGATTTACCGACCGTCAGGCCACCGCCTTTGCTGGAGATCTTGACCGGAATGACCGCACCGTTATCGCACTTGATGGTGCCGGTACCGCTGGCGGTTTTGTAGAACACCGACCAGCCGGACAAGTTGAACGACAGCTGGCAATCGATGTTGCCGGCGGCCTGCGCCTGCGGAGCCAGCGTGGCGGCGCCAAGCAGCGCGATGAGCGAAAGTGACTTGATCATGTGAGCAGTGCCAGTGGTGGACGTGGCGCGAGACTAGCAGCGCCGATGTGGCAGCCGCGACAAGATTCCAGCGCGGCGCAGGCGTTTGTTCAGCGGGGTCTTAGCTAAGTCCGACAGGGCAACAGAGCTGCCGCCTGCGGCCGCGACATGGGATGATTGCCGCATGCCACGCACCGTCTACAGCCTGCTCGCCAGCGCACTGCTGCTGCCCGCCCTCGCCCACTGCGGCGAGGCGATTCCCACCCAGGGTTACACCGTCGTCAAGACCTATCCGCACGACACCGCTGCCTTTACCGAAGGCCTGTTCTATCTGGACGGGCATCTCTACGAGAGTACCGGCGAGCTGGGCCAGTCCAGCGTGCGCAAGGTCGATCTGGACAGCGGCAACGTCCTGCAGCAGGTCAATACGCCGCCGCCTTTCTATGGCGAAGGCATCGTGGCCTGGAAGGATCGCCTGATCCAGCTGACCTGGCGCAATCAGCGCGGCTTCGTCTACGACCTGGCCACGCTGGCACCGCGTACCCAATTCACCTATTCCGGCGAGGGCTGGGCGCTGACCAGCGATGATCGCCAGCTCTATATGAGCGACGGAACCGCCAACATCCGCCGGCTGGATCCGCAGAGCCTGAAACAGATCGGCAGCATCGAGGTCACCGCCCGCGGCAAGCCGCTGGACAACCTCAACGAGCTGGAATGGGTCAAGGGCCAGTTGCTGGCCAACGTGTGGCTGACCACCCGCATCGCACGCATCGACCCCGCCAACGGCAAGGTCATCGCCTGGATCGACCTCAAGGCACTGGTGCCAGACCCGGACACCTTGACCGACCCCACCAACGATGTCCTCAACGGCATCGCCTACGACGCCGAGCACGATCGCTTGTTCGTCACCGGAAAGCGCTGGCCGAAGATCTACGAGATCAAGCTGGCTCAGTAGCCGGGATTAGAGATTCGGGATTGGGGATTGGCGACAGCGGCCGGGCTTGCAACTGCCCGGCAGCAGCTTGTGCCGATCCCGGATCGCTAATCCTCAATCTCGAACCGATCTGCATCCAACATCGCGGGAAAACGGGCGCGGTGCTCGGCCAGCGCAGTTGCGCTGATGGTGGTGGTGACCACCTGCTCGCGTTCGCGGATTTCCACCTGCGGCTGGCCGAGGAAATCGATCACCGCGCTGTCGCCGGCGTAATGCAGCTGGTTGCCGTCCACGCCAATGCGGTTGACCGCCGCCACGAAACACAGGTTTTCGATCGCGCGGGCGCGCAGCAGCGTCTTCCAGGCATAGGCACGGGCGGACGGCCAGTTGGCGACGAACACTTGCAGATCAAAATCCAGCTGCCCGGGGCGTTCCACATCGAAGCGGTTGCGGCAGAACACCGGAAACCGCAGGTCGTAGCAGACCTGCGGATTGATCCGCCAACCCTTCCATTCCACCGTCAGCCGCTCGCGCCCGGCCGCGTAACGCAGATGCTCGTTGCCGAAGCGAAACAGGTGGCGCTTGTCGTAATACTGCAGCGATCCATCGGGCGTGGCCCAGAGCAGCCGGTTGAACACCCCGGCGTCGGTACGCACCTGCACGCTGCCGGTCACCGCTGCACCCAGGCGTGCGGCTTGCGCACGCACCCACGCCACGGTCGGCCCGTCCATCCCTTCGGCCTTGTCGATGGCGTCGTTGGAGAATCCGCTGGTGAAGGTTTCCGGCAGGATCACCAGATCGGTCTGCCCGGCCAGCGGCTCCAGCAGCGCAGCGTAATAGTCGCGGTTACCGGCCGGGTCATGCCAGCGGGTGTCGCCTTGGATCAGGGAGATGCGCAGGTCATGCATGGTGAGACTCGGGAAAGGAGAATCGGGAATGGAGAATCGGGAATCGAAAAGCGGTTTAATGAGGGCGTTATGTCATCGAGCCAGTGCGAATTTAGATCAAAAAGCGGCCGGCCGCTCTTACGATTCCCGAATCCCGAATCACGATTCCCGGCTCGTCAGAGCCTACGCAGGCGCTCGATCGCCGCATCCAGCGTCGCATCGTTCTTGGCAAAGCACAGCCGCGCCAGGCGCTGCCCTGCAGGCGCGTTCTGGTAGAACGGCGACAATGGGATCGCGGCCACGCCCTTCTCGATCGTCAGCCACTTCACGAATTCGGTATCGGGCAGATCGCTGATGGCTGAGTAGTCCACCAGCTGGAAGTAGCCGCCGGGGACAGGCAACGGCTTCAAGCGCGTGGTCAGCAGCCGTTCGCGGAAGCGGTCGCGCTTGGCTTGGTAGAACGCGCCCAGTTGCTCGTCGTGTTCGGGCTCGTCGCGGATCATCGCAGCAAAGGCGTGCTGGGCCGGGCCGAAGCTGGTGAAGGTGTTGTACTGGTGCACCTTGCGGAATTCGGCCGTGAGCGCCGGCGGTGCGATGGCGTAGCCGATCTTCCAGCCGGTGCAGTGGTAGGTCTTGCCGAAGCTGGAAATCACCAATGCGCGCTCGCGCAGTTCCGGCCAGCGCAGCACCGATTCGTGGCGGCGGCCGTCGAACACGATGTGTTCGTAGACCTCATCGGACAGCAAAAAGATGTCGGTGCCGCGCAACAGCTCAGTCAGCGTCTGCATGTCCTCGGCCGACAGCATCGCGCCAGACGGGTTGTGCGGCGAGTTGATCATCAACAGGCGCGTCTTGGGGGTGATCGCGGCGCGTAGCGCAGCCCAGTCGACCGCAAAGGTCTGCGGGTGCAGCGCCACATGCACGGCGCGTGCGCCGGCCAGATCGATCGCCGGCTCGTAGCAGTCGTAGGCCGGGTCCAGCACGATGACCTCTTCGCCGGCGCGCACCACCGCGTGGATGGCGTTGAAGATCGCCTCGGTAGCACCGCTGGTGACGGTGATCTCGGTGTCGGCATCGACCTGCGCGCCATAGCAGCGCTGTGCCTTGCCGGCGATGGCCTGGCGCAACGCGGCCACGCCGGTCATCGGTGGATACTGGTTGTGGCCGGCCGCCATGGCCTTGCTCAGTTCGTCGACCAGCCGCTGCGGCACCGCGAAATCGGGAAAGCCCTGGCCCAGATTGACCGCGCCGTGCTCGGCCGCCAGCTGCGACATGACGGTGAAGATGGTGGTGCCCACCTTGGGCAGCTTGGTCGTGAGGGGCATGGTGCCTGTCCGGACAAGAAACGGGGGACCGCGAGTGTACGCAAAGCCGCCAGCCGGTTGCGCCCGGACGCTGCAAAACAGCGTTCCCTGACACATCGCGGCGCCTGCGGCGATGCCGCAGGCGTCCCCGGCATGCCACCATCGTCGCTACAATGCGCGCCCGGTCCGGCGCGTGCCTGCCCCGGCCCTTCCCCATGCCGTCCTGCGACCCGAGCCTGCTGCACCGATGATCGAACCGCTGCACACCGCACCGCCGCTGCTGGCGGCGCACGCCCTGGCCTTCAGTCGCAACGAGGAGCCGGTGTTTGGCCCGCTCGATTTCCATGTCGATGCCGGCGAAGCGTTGCTGGTGCAAGGCGACAACGGCGCCGGCAAGACCACGTTGCTGCGCGTACTGGCTGGCCTGCTGCACGTGGAGCGCGGGCAGATCCAGATCGATGGCAAGACCGCCAAGCGCGGCGACCGCAGCCGCTTCATGGCCTACCTCGGCCACCTGCCCGGCCTGAAGGCCGACCTCAGCACGCTGGAAAACCTGCACTTCCTGTGCGGCCTGCATGGCCGTCGCGCCAAGCAGATGCCCGGCAGCGCGCTGGCGATCGTCGGCCTGGCCGGTTACGAAGATGCGCTGGTGCGGCAATTGTCGGCTGGCCAGCGCAAGCGGCTGGCGCTGGCACGGCTATGGCTGTCGCCGGCACCACTCTGGTTGCTGGATGAGCCGTACGCCAATCTGGATCTGGATGGCATCACCCTGGTTAACCGAATGATCTCCGCGCATCTGCGCGGCGGTGGCGCGGCGCTGGTCACCACGCACGGTGCGTATGCAGCGCCACCGGTGCGCACCCGCATGCTCACGCTGGAGGCTGCGGCATGAGCACGCATTCGCCGCAACCCTCGCTCTGGCAGGCGGCCCGCGCCCTGCTTGCCCGCGACCTGCACCTGCTGTGGCGACGCCGTAGCGATGCATTGCAGCCGGCACTGTTCGCATTGCTGATCGTGGTGTTGTTCGCGTTGGGACTGGGCGGACGCCCGGACCTGCTTGCGCAGGCCGCGCCGGCGGTGCTGTGGCTGTCGGTGTTGCTGGCTGGCCTGCTGTCGCTGGACGCCTTGTTCCGCAGCGATGTGGAAGACGGCTCGATGGAGCAGTGGCTGCTGGCACCGGTGCCGTTGGCCTGGTTGATCGCAGTGCGCGTGCTGCTGCATTGGGCGACCAGTGCGCTGCCGCTGATTGCCGTGACGCCGCTGCTGGGCGAATTGCTGCACCTGCCGCATGACCAATTACCGGTGCTGCTGGCATCGTTGGCGCTGGGAACGCCGCTCCTGAGCCTGCTCGGCGCTGTGGTTGCGGCACTGACGGTGACGATGAAGCGCTCTGGTATTCTCGTGGCGTTGCTGGCGTTGCCGCTGTACGTGCCGGTGCTGGTGTTTGGTGCCGGCAGCGTGGCGGCCAGCGGACAAGGGCAGGATGCGGTGGGTGCGTTGTTGTTGTTGGGCGCCGGACTGGTGATCGGCGTGGTCCTGGCACCGCTGGCTGCGGCGGCGGCGATCCGCATTTCGTTGAGTTGAGCACTGCACTCGATGCATTGTCGATAGCACGCCCCGCACAACGCGTTGTTGCTGTTTCGAGAGCCAATGCCATTCCAAAGGCTACTGCCATCGCATGAACGTCGTCGTCCGCTGGTTCCACCAACTCGCATCGCCCCCGATCTTCGACCGTTTTACTGCGCGCTGGGCGCCCTGGTGCTATGCGCTGGCCGCGTTGCTGCTGGGTGTGGGCATCTGGCAGGCCTTGTTTGCGGTGCCGGCGGATTACCAGCAAGGCGACAGCTTTCGTATTCTCTACATCCATGTGCCGAGCGCGTGGATGAGCCTGTTCGTGTTCGGGCTGATGGCGCTGTATGCGGCCATCGCGCTGATCTGGCGCATCAAGATCTGCGAGATCCTGGCGATGGCGTGCGCGCCGATCGGCGCTGCGTTTACCGTGATCACCTTGCTGACCGGCAGCATCTGGGGCAAACCGATGTGGGGCGCCTGGTGGGACTGGGACCCGCGCCTGACCACCGAATTGATCCTGCTGTTTCTGTATCTGGGCGTGATCGGCCTGTATCACGCTATCGACGACCGCCGTCAGGCGGCGCGCGCGGCGGCGTTGCTGGCCATCGTCGGGGTGGCGCTGCTGCCGGTGATCCGCTATTCGGTGGTGTGGTGGAATTCGCTGCATCAGGGCCAGAGCATCCGCCTGCTTGGGCCGTCCACGATCGACGCAAGCATGCTGCTGCCGCTGTGGTTGATGGTGATCGGCACCAAGTTCTGGTTTGTCGGGTCGCTGTTGACGCGCGCGCGCGCCGACAACCTGCGCCGCGAGGCGGGCAAGGCCTGGATCGTGCGCGATGCACAGGAGAGTGCGGCATGAGCTACCTGCCTTACGTCATCGCCGCCTATGCGGTGTTCGTGCTGGTGCTGCTGTGGGATCTGATCGCCGGCCGTTGGCAGGTACGTCGCGCCATGAAGACCGCCCAGGCGCGCCGTCTGCGCGAGCGCAAGCGCGCGGTGCCCAGCGACGCGGAGTTGATCCGGTGAACCCGCAACGTCGCCGCCGCCTGTGGCTGGTGCTGGCCTTGGTGCTGGCCGGCGGGCTGGCAACCACGCTGGTGGCCATGGCCTTGCAGCGCAACGTGGCCTACCTGTACACGCCTTCGGAAGTGCTGCGTGGCGATGCCGGCGCGCATTCGCGCTTCCGGCTTGGCGGCATGGTCGAAAAAGGCTCGTTCAAACGCGCCTCCGGTGCATTGGAAGCGCAATTCCGCGTCACCGATGGCGATGCGCAATTGCCCGTCAGTTACGACCGCATCCTGCCGGACCTGTTTCGCGAGGGGCAGGCAGTGGTGGCCACCGGCCGCATGCAGAACGGCATCTTCGTCGCCGAAGATGTGCTGGCCAAGCACGACGAAACCTATATGCCGAAGGAAGTCGCCGACAAGATGGGCAGCGCGCATCGCAAGCACGATGTGCCGACAGCTGCGGGCCAAGCTGGAGAGCTGCATTGATGGCGTGTGTCAGGAGATCGGCATTCCTGCAGACAGGTGGCTTGCGCGGCGGGTGCGTGGCCAACGATGTCGCCGTGCGTTGGCAAGCAGGTGCAACCGCTGCAGTAATGCGGACTCTGCAATGCACCTGCCGTCGTGGCACGGACCCACGCTTGACAACGCACCGACCCGATGCTTCCTGAACTCGGGACGTTCCTGCTGGTGCTGGCCCTGCTGGTGGCGCTGGTGCAGGCCGTGGTGCCGCTGGCAGGCGCACAACGCGGACGCAGCAGCTGGATGGCCGTGGCGCGACCGGCAGCGCTGGTGCAGCTGGCACTGATCGCATCGGCCTTTGCCGTGTTGACGCACGCCTTCTTGGTGCAGGATTTTTCGGTGCGCTACGTCGCCGAGAATTCCAACAGCCTGCTGCCGGTGATGTACCGCTATTCGGCGGTGTGGGGCGCGCACGAAGGCTCGCTGCTGCTGTGGACGCTGGTGCTGGCGTTGTGGACCGGCGCGGTGGCGATCTGGTCGCGGCAGCTGCCGGCGCATGTGATCGCGCGCGTGCTCGGCGTCATGGCGCTGGTGAGTATTGGGTTTCTGGCGTTCTTGCTGTTCACCTCCAACCCGTTTGCGCGGTTGTTTCCGGTGCCGCCGGAAGGTGGCGACCTCAATCCGCTGCTGCAGGATCCGGGGCTGATCGTCCATCCGCCGATGCTGTATTGCGGCTACGTCGGCTTTGCGGTGCCGTTCGCGTTCGCCATCGCCGCACTGCTGGAAGGCCGTATGGATGCGCGCTGGCTGCGCTGGACGCGGCCGTGGACCAATGTCGCCTGGTCGATGCTCACCGTGGGCATCGCGCTCGGTAGCTGGTGGGCGTATTACGAGCTGGGCTGGGGGGGCTGGTGGTTCTGGGACCCGGTGGAGAACGCCAGTTTCATGCCGTGGCTGGTGGGCACCGCACTGCTGCATTCGCAGGCGGTGACCGAAAAGCGCGGCAGCTTCGCCAGCTGGACCTTGTTGCTGGCAATCGCCGCCTTCGCGCTGTCGCTGCTGGGCACCTTCCTGGTGCGCTCGGGCGTGTTGACCAGCGTGCATTCGTTCGCCGCCGACCCGTCGCGCGGGCTGTTCATTCTGGTATTCCTGCTGGCCGTGGTCGGTGGTTCGTTGCTGCTGTATGCGCTGCGCGCGCCGCTTCTGTCGGTGGCGGACGATCCGCGTCGCGCATTCGCCGGCAGCTCGCGCGAAACCCTGCTGCTGTTGAACAACCTGCTGCTCACCTGCGCCTGCGCCATGGTGTTGCTGGGCACCTTGTACCCGCTGCTCGCCGATGCGTTGGGACTGGGCAAGTTGTCGGTCGGCCCGCCCTACTTCGGCACCTTGTTCGTGGTGCTGATGGCGCCGCTGGTGGCGCTGCTGCCGTTCGGCCCGCTCACCCGCTGGCAGCGCGAACAGGCCTCGCGGCCGGTGGCGATGCTGGCGCCGTGGGCAGGCCTGGCGCTGGCGGCCGGCGTGCTGGCCTGGTTGGTCGCGCCGCAGGGACAGTTGAAAGCCGCCTTCGGTGTCGCCGGTGCAGCCTGGGTGCTGCTGGGCACCGCGCGGTTCCTGTGGACGCGGCGGGCAGCCAAGGGGCGCAGATTCACCGCCGAGATGCTGGGCATGGTGCTGGCGCACCTGGGCGTTGCGGTGTTCCTGTCCGGTGCCCTGCTGGTGGAGGGATTGAGCCTGCAGCGCGAAGTGGCGCTGGCGCCCGGGCAACAGGTGCAGATCGGCCGCTATGCCCTGCATTTCGACGGGCTGGAAGAACTGCGCGGGCCCAATTACGTGGCCGACCGTGCCGACCTGCAGGTGCTCAAGGACGATGCGCCGGTGGGCGCGCTGCAGGCCGAAAAGCGCCGCTACGCCAGCGGTGGCCAGACATTGACCGAGGCGGCGATTCGTCCTGGCCCGTTTGGCGACCTGTATGTCGCCCTTGGCGAACCGCTGGGCAACCAGGCCTGGGCGGTGCGTGTCCACCTCAAACCGTTCGTCCGCTGGATCTGGCTGGGAGCGCTGCTGATGGCGCTTGGCGGCCTGGTGACCGCGGCCGACCGGCGTTTTCGTCGTTCTCCGGAGATCCAAGATGGTTGAGTCACGTTCGCCCCGCCTGCCCACTGCGGTTCTCGTGGGCGCCATCGTGCTGCTGCTCGCCCTGGCAGCGCTGCTGGTCTACGCGGTGGTGCGCTCCGGTCAGGACGATCGCGATGCCCTGCCCTCTGCGTTGATCGGCAAACCGGCGCCGGAATTCGCGCTGCCGCTGCTGCACGACCCGGCCATCGTGGTGCATGCGCGCGAATTGCGCGGCGCGCCGTACATCATCAACGTGTGGGGCAGCTGGTGCCCGGCCTGCCGCGAAGAACACCCGGTATTGAGCCGCTTCGCACTGACCAAGCGCGTACGCGTGATCGGCTACAACTGGAAGGACGAGCGCAACGATGCGCTGCGCTGGCTCGAACAACTCGGCAACCCGTATCTGCTGGTGGTCGCCGATCAGGATGGCCGCACCGCCATCGATTTCGGCATTGCTGCCGCGCCGGAAACCTTCTTGGTCGACGGGCGTGGCGTGGTGCGTTGGAAGTACAGCGGCATGCTGACCCAATCCATCATCGACACCCAGTTGATTCCGGCGCTGAGCAAGATCGAACGTTCGCCCACCGCCGCACCGGACCTGCACGCCAAACAATGACCCGCTGGCTGCTGACGCTAGTGTTACTGCCCTGGCTGGCATTCGCCCAGCCGGTCGGCGACCCGGCGCCGCTGCGCTATGCATCGGCCGAAGAGGAGGCGCGTTTTCACGCACTCACCGCCGAGTTGCGCTGCGTGCAATGCCAGAACCAGTCGCTGGCCGATTCCAACGCGCAGATTGCGCAGGACCTGCGCCGGGAGGTGCTGGCGCTGATGCACGAGGGCCGCAGCGATGCGCAGATCCGCCAGTTCCTGGTCGCGCGCTATGGCGAGTTCGTGCTGTATCGCCCGCGGGTGGAGTCGCGCACCTGGCTGCTATGGTTCGGTCCGCTGCTGGTGTTGCTGCTGGGCGCGGGCGCCGTTGTGCGGGTGGTACACAAACGCAGCGTGGCCGCGCCTGTCGTGCCTGCCGATGAGCAGGAGTGGTGATGGCCGGCTTTGTCGTCGCGGGGATCGTGATTGCGCTACTGGCCTTCGGCGTGGTGTTGCGCCCGCTGTGGCGCGAAGCGCGCGGCCTGGCCGCAAGCGTGGCAGTGTTGCTGCTGGCCGCGAGCACGGCGTTGTACTGGCTGGTCGGAGCGCCAGGCGCCATCACGCAGCCGACCGATCGCCTGGCCACGCCACGTTCGCTGGACGAAGCCATCGTGCAGCTGCGCGCGGCGCTGGCCAGTCACCCCGAACAGGCCGAGGGCTGGGTGTTGCTGGGGCGCTCACTGTCCAGCCAGCAGAAATTTGCCGAAGCGCGCGATGCCTTCGCACGCGCGGTCGCACTCCGTCCGGACGAAGCGGACGTGCTGGTCGCCGCGGCGCAGGCGCGCATGCTTGCCGACGACAGCGGCCGCCCGGACCCGGAAGCCATGCGCCTGCTCGAACACGCGCTGGCGGTGCAACCGGACCACCAACGCGCGCGCTGGTTCCTGGGGGTGGTGCAGCGCCAAGCCGGTGAGCCGGCCAAGGCCAGTGCGACATGGGAGCCGCTATTGCGTGTGGTCGATGCCTCCACCCGCCCCGGCCTGCTCGAACAGATCAATGCCGCCCGACAGGACGCCAGGCTCGAGCCGATCCAGGCACCGGCTGCGCCTACCGCCGCTGCAGCGAGTGGCAAACGCCTTCAGGTGCGCGTGACGCTGGATGCCGAATTCGCCAAGCGCGCCGGACTGCCCGGCGATACAAGCGTGTTCGTGATCGCGCGCGCGGCCGACACGCCAATGCCGGTGGCGGTGGAAAAACACGCGCTGCGCGAGCTTCCATTGACCATCACGCTGGACGATGGCGACAGCCCGATGCCGACCCGCACGCTGTCGTCGCTGGACAACGTACAGCTGCTGGCACGGCTGTCGCACAGCGGCAACGCCATGCGCCAGGCCGATGACGTGGAGAGCGCTCCGGTGACGGTCGCACTGCCTGCGGCCGCGCCGGTGGAACTGGTGATCGGCCGCTGATGGCTGACGCATTGCGCGTGATGGGCGAGGTCATCGACCTAACTGATGCGGGCAAACACTCGATCTTCGTGCAGCCATGCCGCTGTACTGAAGGTACATCACGCGTGCATCGACACAGATCGAGCGGCGTTTGCGATTGCCTGCTGAGCCGGATGTTCCGTTGTCTACATGCGCATGCAGACGAATGTACGCACCGCCGGCCAGCAGCCTAATCGCGTATCAAATGAGCGCCCCTCGCTTCGTGTATTTCCCATCCCACATGCCCCCCAGCACCCTCGCGCAGTGCCAGCTAGAATTGGCCCATGACTGAATTCATCCCTGCCGGCACGCTGTACCACGCCCTGCCCTCGCCGTTTCCGATGAAGCGCGGTGGCGTGCTGCATCAGGCACGCGTGGCATACGAGACCTGGGGCACGCTGGCCGCAGATCGCAGCAACGCGATCCTGATCGTCACCGGCCTGTCGCCCAATGCGCACGCGGCGGCAAACCAGGCCAACCCCGAGCCGGGCTGGTGGGAAGCGATGCTGGGCCCGGGCAAGCCGATCGATACCGCACGCTGGTTCGTGGTCTGCGTCAATTCCTTGGGCAGTTGCAAGGGCTCGACCGGGCCGGCCTCGGTGAACCCTGCAACCGGCGCGCCGTATCGGCTCACCTTTCCGGATTTGTCGATCGAAGACGTGGCCGATGCCGCAGCCGATGTGGTGCGCGCACTGGGTATCGCGCAACTGGCCTGCCTGATCGGCAACTCGATGGGCGGCATGACCGCGCTGGCGCTATTGCTGCGTCATCCCGGCATCGCGCGCAGCCATATCAATATCTCCGGCAGCGCGCAGGCATTGCCGTTTTCGATCGCGATCCGCTCGTTGCAACGCGAGGCGATCCGGCTGGATCCACACTGGAACGGCGGCCACTACGACGATGCCCGCTACCCGGAATCGGGCATGCGCATGGCGCGCAAGCTCGGCGTGATCACCTATCGCTCGGCGCTGGAATGGGACGGCCGTTTCGGCCGCGTGCGACTGGATTCCGAGCAGGCGGCAGATGATCCGTTCGGGCTGGAATTTCAGGTGGAAAGCTATCTGGAAGGCCACGCGCGCCGCTTCGTGCGCTTCTTCGACCCCAACTGCTATCTTTACCTGAGCCGCTCGATGGACTGGTTCGACCTGGCCGAGCATGTCGACGAGCAACCGGCTACCGAATCTGCCATCGACCACGCCCATGCAGATGCCCTGCCCGCCTCCGCCAAGCCGCAGACCGGCGTCTCGACCGCCGACACGGTGCTTGCCGGCCTGGCGCGTATCCGCGTCGCGCGTGCGCTGGCGATCGGTGCCAACACCGACATCCTGTTCCCGGTGCAGCAGCAGGAGCAGATTGCCGACGGCCTGCGTGCCGGCGGCGCCGATGCGCACTTCATCGGCCTGGATTCGCCGCAAGGCCATGACGCGTTCCTGGTCGATTTCGCCCGCTTCGGCCCAGCGGTCCGCGATTTTTTGCAGGACTGTTGAGTTCCTTGAACGTCGCTCTGCGCCGCCGGATCTCGGCCGATGCTGCTGGAAGATGACGACCGTCACCGCTGTTTTTTCCGGCTGGGCAGTTGATGCGTGATATGCGCGCAGATCGCACCGGCAAGCCACACCATCCAACAGAGCAACGCGAATGCGCTATCAGGGACGTCTCAGCGACTGGAATGATCACAAGGGCTTTGGCTTCGTCACGCCCCATGGTGGTGGCGACCGCGCATTCGTCCATATCAGCGCATTTGCACAGCAGACGCGTCGCCCGCGCGATGGGGAGATCATCACGTATGCAATCGAACGCGATGCGCACAAACGCCTGAATGCCACGCAAGTGCGGTGGGCAGACCGTACCACCGCCGCCAGGACCGAACAGCGTCGCAGCGGCTTGCCACGCAAGACGCTGGCTGCGGTGTCGATGCTCGCGTTGGCGGCGGCCACGCTGATGCACGTGGTACCGGTGATCGTCCCGCTCTGGTACGCGGCGGCCAGCCTGGTCACCCTGCTGATCTATGCGATGGACAAGTCGGCCGCGCAACGCAATCAATGGCGCATACCCGAATCCAGCTTGCACCTGCTGGCGCTGATCGGTGGTTGGCCAGGTGCATTGCTGGCGCAGGAAATCTACCGGCACAAGTGCAGCAAGGCGGCGTTTCAGCTGAGGTTCTGGCTCACGGTTGCGTTGAATGTCAGTGCACTGGTACTGGCAGTGACCGAGACCGATCTGATGGCCGCGCTTGCGGTGCTGTTTGATTGAACGCGATCAACAACGCGCGGCCAGGCGATCAACGCCCATCCTGTGACCACGTTCGAGGACCTCGGTGATCGGCTATGCGTTCTGGTCGAGCAACTCCAGCGTTCCCTCACGCATCCGGTAATGCCGTTGCACGACACCGGGCGGCAGCGCGTCGTGGGTGATCATCACCAGCGAGCGTTCGCCGAGTGCGGCGGCCAGGTCGACCAACAGCGCGTGGGCGGTATCCACGTCCAGACCATCGGTGGGTTCGTCGAGCAACAGGATCGGGGCATCGCGCAGCAGTGCCCGCGCGAGGGCGAGCCGGCGCGCCTGGCCGGCAGACAGCGTGGCGCCGTTTTCGCCAACCCAGGTGTCCAGACCGTCGTTCGCGCTGGCCCACGCGCCCAGGCGCACCTGTTGGAGCACCTGCCACAGTGCGGCATCATCGGCAGCGGCGTCGCCGATGAGCAGGTTGTCGCGCACGCTGCCGGCAAACACCGGCGCGTTCTGTGGCAGCCAGGCGATACGCTGGTGCCATTGCGCCTGTGCGAGGTGGCGCAGGTCGATGCCCGCGTAGCGCAGCTGCCCGGCCTGCGGATCCCACAGGCGCAGCAACAACGCCAACACTGTGCTTTTACCGCTGCCGCTATCGCCACTGATGGCAATGCGCTCGCCCGGCGCCAGGGTCAGATCGAGCGCGTGCAGCACCGGGCGCACGCTACCGGGCCAGGCAAACGACACCTGCTGCAATTGCAACGTGCCGGTGCGCGGCACGTCGATCGCGTGCGCCGGATCGCTCACCGATGGCGCTTGATCGACGATGGCCTGCAGGCGCCTGGCGGCAACGCGTGCGCTTTGCAGCGCCTGCAATGCCAGCCCTGCACCGGCCCAGACTTCCAGCAACGCCATGGTCAAAAACACCAACCCCGCAGCGAGCTCGGCGGCGATCAGCCCGCGTTCGGCCGCGCCAAGTGCCAGCCACAGCATGCTGGCCAGCCCCAGCCCGCCGCAGAGCGCATGCAGCAGGTTGCCTGTGATCAGCCGTCTGCGCTGGATGCGATCGCCGCCGGTGACGGCGGCGGCGGCGGCGTCACTGCGCTGCAGCCAGGCGCCCTGCGCGTCGACCGCAGCAAGGTCGGCCGCGCCCTCCAGGCCTTCGAAGGCCTGCGTGCGCAAGGCCGTGCGCTGCTGTGCACGCAACTGCTCGCGCTGCGCGCCGCCACGTGCCACCTGCCACGGCACCAGCCCGCCGATCAACATGCCAAGCACCAGCAACAAGCACGCAGCGGGGAGATAGATCAGCGCAGCGGCGGCGACACCACCTAACCAGATGCCGAGCAATGCGGCCAGCGGTGCCAACGCGCGCACGCTCAGGCCGTCGACCTCGCCGATGTCGGACATCAACCGCGCCAGCAGATCGCCGGTCCGGGTGGCCGACAATCGCCCGGGCGCCAGCGGCAAGGCGCGGCGAAAGAACCACACCCGCAGATCGCGGGCGATGCGCAAGGTGGCATCGTGCCCGATCAACTTTTCGCCGTAACGCGACACGATACGCGCGAAGGTCAAGGCGCGAATGCCGGCCGACGGCGAGAAAAAGTTGAAACCGGTCCCCATGCCGGCAACGCCTGCCAGCGCAGCGGCGGTCAGGAAGCTGCCGGACAAGCCCAGCAGGCCGACACCGGCAAGCATGGTGACCAGCACCAGCACTGCCGACAACAGCAGGCGCCAGGCATGCAGACGAAACACATCGCGCAAACGATCAGGCTGGGGGCGGCTCATGGTGCCTCCAGCGTGACCGGCACGCCGCGCAGATCGATCACCGTGTCGGCCCAACGCATCGCCGCAGCGCTATGCGTCGCCAGAACGACCGCACGGCCGCGCGCAAAGATGCCCAGCGTCCGCAGCAATTCCGCTTCGGTGTCCGGGTCCAGAAAGGCGGTGGGTTCGTCCAGCAGCAACACCTCCGGCTCGCGCAACAACAATCGCGCCAACGCCACGCGGCGGGCTTCGCCACCGGACAAACCAAAGCCACGCTCGCCGATCACGGTGTCCAGGCCGGCCGGCAAGTGCGCGGTAAAGCGCAGCACCTGCGCCGCCTCGGCCACCGCGTGCAGGCGCGCATCGCTGGCCTGCGGGTCGGCCAGGCGCAGGTTGTCGGCAATGCTGGCGTGAAACAGGTAGGGCCGCTGCGTGGCATATCCAATGCGCGCCCCCGGGCGCACGGCCACGCTGCCCGCCTCGGGTGCAAGCCAACCGGCGAGCCCTTCCAGCAGCGTGCTCTTGCCGCTGCCGCTGGCACCGATCACCGCAACGCGCTGGCCGGGCTCCAGCGTCAGTGCGAACTCCTGGACCACCACCTGCGGCGCGCCGGCAGGACGCAGCGCCAATCCACGTGCCTGCAACAAGGGCGCATGCGCTTGCGCCGGCTCCAGGGCACGTGCGGGTAGCACTGCGGTGTGCGCGGCGGCATCCGGCTGGAAACCCTGCAGCAAGCGCTCGGCTTCGGCCACGGCAGCCAAGGCGTTCGCGCGGTCATGGTAATGCGCGGCCAAGCGCCGCAGCGGTGCGAAGAATTCCGGCGCCAGCAAGAGGCAGAACATGCCGGCACCCAGCGACGGCATACCGTGCAGATGGAGCATGCCCAGATAGCTCAAGCCGAAGTACAGCGCTACGATCGCAACGCTGACGGAGGCAAAAAACTCCAGCACTGTGGAGGACAGGAATGCGATGCGCAACACCTTCAGCGAGCGCTCGCGCACGCCCTCGGCAGCGGCGGCAATGCCCTGCAATTCAGCCTGGCCGCGGCCATACACGCGAAGCAATCCCAGGCCCTTGAGGCGATCGGCAAAATGCCCGCCCATGCGCGCCAGTTCGCCGAGTTGTTCGCGCCCTGCGGCCTCGGCGCCCCAGCCCACCAGCATCATGAAGAACGGAATCAGCGGCGCGGTGAGCAGCAACACCAGCCCGACCACCCAATCGACCGAAAACACCGCGATCAGAATCAGCGGCGGCACCAGCACCATTTCGATGCGAGCGAGCTGGTAGCCGACGAAATAGCCTTCCAGCGCATCGGTATGCGCCAGGCTCAACTCGCCCAGTTCGCCACTGCGTTGCCGGCGCAACCATAGCGGCCCGTGCTGCACCAGGCGTTGCGCAATGCGCGCGCGCAGTTCGCGCTTGGCCACGTCGGCCACATCGCCGGTCAACGATTGCGCCCAGGCATTGAGTAGCGCGCGCCCGATCAGCGCAACCAGCAACCCCGCGCCCACGTTGCGCAATTGCGCCATTGCCAGGTGCTGCACCAGTACCGCCTGTACCAGCCAGGCGATCGCAGCCGATTGCACAAGCAGCAACGCACCCGACAACGCCACCGCCACGCCGGCGAGCCGCCGCGCGCGCGTGGCCGATGCGGCCAGCGCATCCAGCCAGTGGCCGCGTTGACGGCGCTGGGCGGGCGTTTCGCTGGCTTGCACGCTGGGCTGGCTCACGTCGCTCTTCTGAAGACTGCGCATTGCACGCGATTGTAAGTCGCCGCCTCCCGGTCGGGGATGGACAGTGTGACGCACCTGTTCAGGACCGCATTGATTTGGATCAACGCGGCCGGCGCGATGGCGGCAGATGATCGCCACATTCCTTACCGACCCTCAACCAGGCCCACCCGCCATGATCGACTCGACAGTTGTCGAACTGTCGCGGCTGCAGTTCGCAGTCACCGCGATGTACCACTTCATCTTTCCACCGCTCACCATGGGTCTGTCGTTCCTGCTGGGCATCATGGAAAGCGTCTACGTCATGACCGGCAAGCAGATCTGGCGGCGCATGACCATGTTCTGGGGTGTGCTGTTCGGCATCAACTTCGCCATGGGTGTCGGCACCGGCATCGTGATGGAATTCGAGTTCGGCATGAACTGGTCGTACTACAGCCATTACGTGGGCGACATCTTCGGTGCGCCGCTGGCAATCGAGGGACTGATGGCGTTCTTTCTGGAAGCCACCTTCTTGGGCCTGTTCTTTCTTGGCTGGAATCGCCTGAGCAAGGTACAGCACCTGATCACCACCTGGCTGGTGGCGCTGGGCAGCAACTTCTCCGCGTTATGGATCCTGATCGCCAACGGCTGGATGCAGAATCCGGCCGGCGCGGTGTTCAACCCCGACACCATGCGCATGGAGGTGGTGGATTTCGTGGCAGTGCTGTTCAACCCGGTGGCGCAGGCCAAGTTCGTGCATACGGTGAGTGCCGGCTACGTGCTGGGCGCGGTGTTCGTGATGTCGATCAGTGCGTTTTATCTCTTGCGGGGCAAGCATATTGAAATGGCACGGCGTTCGTTTGCGGTGGCTGCAGCGTTCGGCCTGCTGTCGTCGCTGTCGGTGGTGGTGCTGGGCGATGAGAGCGGCTACGCCGCCAGCGAACACCAGAAGATGAAACTGGCCGCCATCGAAGCGATGTGGGAAACCGAAGCCGCACCGGCCGACTTCACTGCGTTCGGCATTCCGAACCAGACCACCCATCGCAACGATTACGCCATCAAGATTCCGTACCTGATGGGCTTGATCGCCACGCGTTCGCTGGATGAGCCAATTCCAGGTATTCTCGAACTGGTCGGCCGTGCCGAACACCGCATCCGCGGCGGTCAGATCGCCTACGGCGCACTGCAACGCATCCGCGCCGACAAGAACGACGCCCAAGCACGCAAGGTTTTCGATGCGCACTGGCAGGACCTGGGCCACGGCCTGCTGCTCAAGCGCTATCGCGACGATATCGGCAACGCCACGCCGGAGCAGATTGCCCAGGCCGCGATGGACACCGTACCGCGCGTGCTGCCGCTGTTCTGGACCTTCCGCATCATGGCCGCCATCGGCATGTATCTCATCGCGTTTTTCGCTGTCGCCTTCTGGTTTGCCTGCAAGCACAACTTCCAGGAAAAACGCTGGTTCCTGAGCTTGGCCCTGTGGACGTTGCCGCTGCCGTGGATCGCGATCGAATGCGGTTGGTTCGTTGCCGAATACGGCCGCCAGCCGTGGGCGGTGGAAGGGGTGCTGCCCACGTTCTACGCCGCCTCGGGGCTGGACCTTTACGAGATCGTGATGACGCTGGTGGGCTTCACCGCGCTGTACACGACGTTGTTGGTGATTGCGATCAAGTTGTCGCTGAAGACCATCAACAAGGGACCGGAGGTGTTGTTCCCACCGATGCCGCCCAACGCATTGCCCGCCGCCCTGCAGGACCATGCCCCGTCGCGTCACGCACCGCTGAGTTCCGGTGCCGTGGCCGGCAGTGCACCGTAAGCAAAGGAGAGACATCATGGATTTCGTATTGCTCGATTACACGACCCTGCGCGTGATCTGGTGGCTGCTGCTCGGCGTGCTGCTGTCCGGCTACGCGGTGATGGGCGGCTTCGATCTGGGCGTGGGCGCGCTGCTGCCGTTCGTCGCCAGCAACGATGCCGAACGCCGGCTGGTGATCAACACCGTCGGCCCGGTCTGGGAAGGCAACCAGGTGTGGTTGATCCTGGGCGGCGGCGCGATCTTTGCCGCGTTTCCGCCGTTGTATGCAGTGAGCTTCTCCGGGTTCTATCTGGCGATGTTCCTGATCCTGTTCGCGCTGGTCCTGCGCCCGGTCGGTTTCAAGTTCCGCGGCAAACTGGTGAGTCCGCGCTGGCGCAGCACTTGGGACTGGGCGTTGTTCGTCGGCGGCTTCATTCCGGCGCTGATCATGGGCGTGGCGGTCGGCAACGTGCTGCTGGGTGTGCCGTTCCACTTCGACGACAGCATGCGCACGTTCTACACCGGCAACCTGCTCGGGTTGCTGACGCCGTTCGCATTGCTCGCCGGCTTGCTCAGCGTGGCGATGCTGCTCGCGCATGGCGCCGCGATGCTGGTGCTCAAGACCGATGGACCGGTGGCCGAGCGCGCGGCACGTTTCGGCGGCATCGCCGCGCTGTGTGCGCTGGCACTGTTTGCAGCAGGCGGCGCATGGGTGGCGCTGGGTCTGCCCGGCTATGCGGTGACCTCGGTGCTGGCCACCGATGCGGCCACCAACCCGCTCGGCAAGACCGCTGCGCTCACCGCCGCGGGCGGCTGGTTGCACAACTACAGCAGCATGCCGGCCACATTGATGGCGCCGCTGGTGGGCCTGGTCGGGCTTGCGATGAGCGCGGTGTGCTTACGCCTGCGGCGCGGCGGCCTGGCCTTCATCGCCTCCGGCAGCGCCATCGTCGGCATCGTGTTCACGGTGGGCTTTGCGTTGTTCCCGTTCCTGCTGCCCTCTTCCAGCGCGCCAAGCGCGAGCCTGACGGTGTGGGATGCATCCAGTAGCCGTCTGACGTTGTGGATCATGTTGCTGGCCACTGCCGTGTTCATGCCGATCGTGCTGGCGTACACCAGTTGGGTGTATCGCGTGCTCAAGGGCAAGGTCACCGACGATGCGGTCACGGCCAATCCCAACGCGTACTGAGCGCCGCGGCAGCGATCGCAGTGCCTGCGCTGCTGTTGCCGCACCGCGCACCGCCATCATCCTGTTCAACGATTCGAGGAGCACACCAATGTGGTATTTCGCATGGATACTTGGCACCGGCCTGGCGGCATTGGCCGCGGTGCTCAACGGCATGTGGTTCGAAGCACGCGAGCCCGAGCGTGGCGAGCCGCCTCAGTAAAATAATTTCATCAGATGCTTGCCGATTCCCCATTCCCTATGTAACATACGCGGCTCCTTCGGGGTGTAGCTCAGTCTGGTAGAGCGCTACGTTCGGGACGTAGAGGTCGCAGGTTCGAATCCTGTCTCCCCGACCAGTTTCAAAACACAAACCGGCCTTGTGCCGGTTTTGTGTTTTCAGGCGTCGTTGCACGCACGTGCGCGACGCGGATGGTCTGTCATGTCTGTTGTCACTGCCGCGTCTTCTTCGTCCGCCCAGTTGCGTGGTCGCGGCCTGGTGCTGGCCGCGATCCTGCTGTCCGCATTCAACTTGCGCACCGCGGTGACGTCGCTGACGCCGCTGCTGGAACGCATTGCCGACGAGTACGCCTTCGGCGCGCCCACCATGGGTGCGCTCGGCATGTTGCCGACCGCAGCGTTCGCACTCACCGGCGTGGCAACGCCCGCATTGCTGCGCCGTTTCGGCTTGCTGCGCGTGGCGCTGTTGTCGATGGCGCTGGCCACGCTGGGGTTGGTGCTGCGCCCGCTGCTGCCGGGCACCGCCGGGTTGCTGGTCGGCTCGCTGGTGGCATTGGCCGGTATGGGCATGGGTAACGTGGTGCTGCCGCCGCTGGTGAAGCGTTACTTCGGCGACCGCGTGGGCCGGGTGAGCACGCTGTACATCACCGTGCTGCAGGTCGGCACGCTGCTGCCGGCCCTGCTGGCAGTGCCGGTGGCCGATGCGCTGGGTTGGCGCAGTTCGATGGTGGCGTGGGTGCTGCCGGCCCTGCTGGCAACGGCGGCGTGGGCCCTGGTGCACGCCAACCATCGGCGCATCCGCGCCACCGGCCCGGCACCGGTCACACCCACGCCCGAAGCCGAAGGCCGCGTCGCGCGTACGGCGCTGGGTTGGAGCATGGCGGTGACCTTCGGCATGACCTCGCTGGTGACCTATTCCATGTTCACCTGGCTGCCGACGCTGCTGCGCGAAGCCGGTGCATCGCCTGCGTTCGGCGGCACCATGGTGGCGTTGTTCGCGGCATTGGGCATGGTCGGCGCGCTGACCATGCCGGCGCTGGCGGTGCGCATGCGCAATCCGTTTCCGATCGTGCTGCTATGCGCAGCCTGCCACCTGGTCGCGTTCGCCGGGCTGTGGTGGGCGCCGCTGGCCGCACCGGTCCTGTGGGTGACCCTGCTCGGCCTGGGGCCGAGCACCTTTCCGCTGGCGTTGGTGTTGGTGAATCAGCGCAGCCGCACGGCGGCCGGTTCGGCCGCGCTGTCCGGTTTCTCGCAGGGCGTGGGCTATGCGGTGAGCTGCCTGGGGCCGTTCCTGTTCGGCTGGCTGCACGCGCACAGCGGCGGCTGGACCTCCCCGTTCGTGTTCCTGGTCATCTGCCTGCTGGTGCAGCTGGCCGCCGCCTGGGTAGCCTGCCGCCCGCAGTTGCTGGAAGATGCGTGGACGCCGCCGGCACGCGGCGCCCGCGCGCTCAACGTACCGGCAGACTGATGTAGCTGGGCTGCTCGGGGGACACGTACACCCGCTGCGTGGCCTTCTGATAATCGCCGGGCTTGGCGAAGAAGATATTGGGCACGTAGGTCTGCGGGTTGCGGTCGTACAGCGGGAACAGGCTGGACTGCACCTGCACCATCACCCGGTGGCCCGGCTGGAAGGTGTGGTTGGCGGTTGGCAGGCCGAACTGGAATGCCAGCGGCTGATTGGAGGCCAAGGGTTTGGGCGTGCTGAAGCTCTCGCGGTAGCGGCCGCGGAAGATCGCCAGCGACACCGGCAACTCGTAGCCGCCCATCTTCGGGTTCGACGCCATCTCCTCCGGATACACATCAATCAGCTTCACCACCCAATCGCTGTCGCTGCCGCTGGTGGAGGCCTGCAGATGCACTTCGGGGGCACCGGCGATCTGCAGCGGCTCGGTCAGCGGCTCGGTGACGAAGGTCAGCACGTCAGGGCGGCCATCGACAAAGCGCTGGTCGTGCACCAACCAGGTGGTCCACATCGCGCGGTCGGCAAAATCCACCGGGCGCGGCACGAACGGCACCGGCTTGGCGGGGTCGGACACGTACTCTTCAAAGCCCGCCTGCCCGGCCACCGGTTGCTGGAACGACAACTTGCCGCCGGCCTGCAGATACAGCGGCCTGCTGGACGAGGCGCAGCCCTTGTCGCAACTGCGCGGCCATGCCTTGAGGCGGTCCCAATGGTTTTCGCCGGTGTTGTAGATGAACACCGGCGGCGTGTCTGCCTTGGGCGCGCCATCGACCAGGTACTGGTCCAGGAACGGGCGCAGCACCTCGGAACGGAACTGGCGCGCGGTATCGCCTTCGAAATTCAGCGCGCCCAAGGCACTGCCGTCGTAGTTCACCTGACTGTGGCGCCACGGGCCCATCACCAGGTAGTTGAGCGTATTGCGCTGGTCGCGCGGCTCCATCGCCGCGTAGCTGTGGATCGCCCCCCACATGTCTTCCTGATCCCACAGGCCTTGCAGCCACATCGTGGGCACCTTCAGCGGCGTGCGCGCCATTACCTTGTCGAGCGCCTGCTCCTGCCAGAACGCGTCATAGGCGGCGTGTTCGGTGAGCTTGTGCCACCACGGCAATTGCTCCAGACCTGCGGCCTTGGCGAAGTCGCCGGCCGAGCCGGCCTGCAGGAAGTTGCTGTAATCGTCGTGCCCCTGACGCGCGATGCCGGCGCCCTTGCCGCGCTTGCTGAGCTGGCCGGTGAAGTAATCGAAATTCACCTGGCGGAACGCGCCGTAATTGAACCAGTCGTCGCCCATCCAGCCGTCGATCATCGGGCTTTCCGGCACCGCCACCTTCAACGCCGGATGCGGGTTGGTCAGTGCCATCACCACGGTGAAGCCTTCGTAGGACGAGCCGATCATGCCGACCTTGCCATTGGATTCCTTGACGTTCTTCACCAGCCAGTCGATGGTGTCCCAGGCATCGGTGGCATGGTCGACCTCGCTGGGATTGAGCGGCCCACGCAGCGGGCGCGTCATCACGTAATCGCCTTCGGAACCGTATTTGCCGCGCACGTCCTGAAACACACGGATGTAGCCGCCTTCCACGAAGACGTCGTCGCCGGCAGACAGCAGGTCCTTTATATGCGGCGAGGCCAGCCGTTCGGTGCGGCCACTGGCGTCGTAAGGCGTGCGTGTCAGCATGATCGGTGCGTTCCTGGCTCCCTTCGGCAGCACGATCACCGTGTGCAGCTTGACCCCATCGCGCATCGGAATCATCACCTCGCGCTTGATGTAGTCGTTGTTCGCATCGGCAGCCACGAACGGCTTGCCGGTGATGTCCGGCGTCATCGGCGAGGTTTGCGTCATCGCGGTGCCGGTGGCGGCGGCAATGGCGGTGGCTAGCAGGCAGGCGGCAAGGCGGCGCATGGAATCTCCGGCAGCAACGGTGGGCAGGATGAACAACTGCAGCAGCGTAGACACAG
This sequence comes from Xanthomonas sp. NCPPB 1062, assembly GCF_041481705.2. Classification (NCBI taxonomy): domain Bacteria; kingdom Pseudomonadati; phylum Pseudomonadota; class Gammaproteobacteria; order Lysobacterales; family Lysobacteraceae; genus Xanthomonas; species Xanthomonas sp. NCPPB 1062. Next base: position 2,664,552 of record NZ_CM192987.1, read on the forward strand.
ACAACTGGCTTGCGGGAGTGTCGAAGGTACCGGGTCGGCCACGCTGCGGCGCGCACGTGCTGCCGATTGGCGGCAAGGCAGCGCCTTGGTGCTGTCCTGAAATGACCATGCCGTGCGTTGCATCCCTTGCACGCCAGACTTCGATCGGTGCGCGCAGGCCACCCCCAAGCCAAGCAAACGTCATTGGCAGACCGGCAAAATCGCACGCTTCCGCAGGCGCGGCAGATGCTTTACAACGTTTGATCCCACGATTGCAGCGACCGCTCGTATGCGCGATATCCCCTCACACGCCTGCGCTGACCCACACCGCCGCCGTCTGCTTACCCACCTCGGTGCGGCCGCGCTGTTGCCGTTGCTCGGCCGTGCAGGCGGTAGCGACGCGACCACGCCACCGGTACGCCCCACCCGTTCGCCGTTGCTGCCGCCCGAGCAGGCGCTGCGCCTGCCCTATGCGGCACCTGCCGCCGATGCGCAGCTGTTGCGTGAAGGACTGCCGATCGGCAATGGCCGGCTCGGTGCGCTCTGCGGCGGGGCTCCTGCCTGCGAGACGCTGTTCGTTTCCGAAGGCAGCCTCTGGTCGGGCGGCAGCAACGCAGCGCTGCAGGACGATGGCCAGTTTGCGTATACCAAGGAAGATTTCGGCAGCTTCATGCTGCTGGCCAAACTGTTCGTGGAACTGGAAGGGCATGCGCAGGCGCAGGTGTCCGATTACCAGCGCGAACTGGACATGAGCAACGGCTGCGTACGCGTGCGCTATCGCATCGGCGAGACGCGTTATACGCGCACGCTGTTCGCAAGCCACCCGGATGCGGCCATCGTGTTGCGCCTGGATTGCGAAGGCGCAGGCAGCCACCGTGGCCGCATTCGCCTGATCGATACGCATGCCGGCGCCGGTCGCGCCGACGGCGACGCTGGGCTGCGCTTCGCCGGCCAGCTCGATAACGGCCTGCGCTATGCCGCAGCGCTGCGCGTGCACAGCGACGATGGCAGTCTCGAAACAGGCGACGGCCTCCTGCAGTTTCGTGACTGCCGTGGCCTGACCATCGTGTTGTGCGGCGACACCGATTACGCCGCCGATGGCGCACGCGGCTGGCGCGACCCCACGCGCGACCCGCTTGCGCGGGCGCGCCACCGCGCACAGGCCGCCGCTTCAGTGCCTGCGGCGCTGTTGCTGGATACCCATGTCGCCGATCACCGTGCGCTGTTCGACACGTTGCAGGTGGAGCTTGGCCAGTCCAGCGATGCGCAGCGCGGCCTGGAAACCTGGCAGCGAATCCAGGCCCGCGCCGCGGCACCTGCGCTCCCCGACCCGGAACTGGAAGTGGCCTATCTGCAATTTGGCCGCTATCTCACCATCGCCGCCTCGCGCGATGGATTGCCCACCAACCTGCAGGGTTTGTGGCTGGAAAACAACGAGCCGCCCTGGATGAGCGATTACCACAGCGACGTCAATCTGCAGATGAACTACTGGCTGGCGGACCCGTCCGGCTTGGGCAACTGCGTCGATGCGCTGACACGCTATTGCCTGGCGCAGTTGCCGTCCTGGACACGCATCACCCAGACCCATTTCAACGACCCGCGCAATCGTTTTCGCAATACCTCCGGCAAGATCGCCGGCTGGACCGTGGCCATTTCCACCAATCCGTTCGGCGGCAACGGCTGGTACTGGCACCCGGCAGGCAACGCATGGTTATGCGACAGCCTGTGGCAGCACTACGAGTTCACGCAGAACCGGGGCCAGCTCACGCGCATCTATCCGCTGCTCAAGGGCGCCTGCGAATTCTGGCAGGCGCGCTTGATCGCGATGGAGGTCACCGATGCAGACGGGCACACGCGACAGTGCCTGGTCGACGACCATGACTGGTCGCCCGAGCACGGCCCGGAAAATGCGCGTGGTATTGCCTACGCGCAGGAACTGGTGTGGACGTTGTTTGGGCAATACCGCCAGGCCAGCGCCCTGCTTGGCCGCGACGCGGCCTATGCCGCGACCGTCGCCACGCTGCAGCAGCGTCTGTACCTGCCGGAAATCAGCCCGCTAAGCGGCCAATTGCAGGAATGGATGTCCCCCACCGACCTGGGTGAAGCCCATCACCGGCACCTGTCGCCGCTGATGGGTTTATTCCCCGGCCATCGCCTGCATCCGGATCTGGGGCCGCCCGCGCAGGTGGAAGCAGCGCGCAAGCTGTTGGAAGCGCGCGGCATGCAGAGCTTTGGCTGGGCCTGCGCGTGGCGGGCGCTGTGCTGGGCAAGACTGGGCGATGCAGAGCGTGCTTATGCGCTGGTGCTGACCAATCTGAAACCCTCGATCGGTCACAGCAATGGCACCGCGCCGAATCTGTTCGATATCTACGATCTCAGCCAGCACGGCGACCCCACCCTTGGCGGGGTGTTCCAGATCGATGCCAACTTCGGCACCCCGGCCGCAATGCTGGAAATGCTGCTGTATTCGCGCCCTGGCCAGATCACGCTGCTGCCCGCACTGCCCAAGGCCTGGGCCGCGCAAGGCCGCGTTACCGGCCTGGGCGCACGCGGCGGATTCACGGTGGATATGGCGTGGCGCAACGGCGTGCCGACGCAGGTCAGCGTGCGCAGTGTCGGCGGCACCCGCACCCGCATTGCCTGGGGCGCCCAGGCGCACGACATTACGCTTGCACGCGGCCAAGTGCGGCGCGTGCTGTGAGCCGGCCCCGCAGGCCGGCAGCGCCTGCAGCATGACGCCGTTGCAGGCGGCGTCTGCGTGGCGGCCGTTGATGGGTGTTCGCTAGGGGTGCCCAGCGTTCCTAATGCCGCACCTGGCCTTCGCCACGCACCACGAAGCGCTCCACCGTCAGCGCTTCCAGGCCCATGGGGCCATAGGAATGCAGGCGTGTGGTGGAGATGCCGATCTCCGCGCCCAGGCCCAATTCACCGCCATCGGAAAAGCGCGAGGAGGCGTTCACCATCACCACCGCAGAGCGTAGCGACTGCACGAATCGCTCGGCGTTGTCGGCATCCTGCGTGGCGATGACTTCGGTGTGGTCCGAGCCATACTGGCGGATGTGCGCCAGCGCCGTGTCCAGATCCGGCACCACGCGGATGGCCAGAATCAGATCCAGGAATTCCGCGGCATAGTCGTCGTCGCTGGCAGCAGCGATGTCCGGCAGCACCGCCTGCGTCGCCGCATCGCCACGCAGTTCCACCTTGCGTTCGCGCAATGCCTGCGCGGCAAGCGGCAAGAAGCGCTCGGCGATGCCAGCATGCACCAGCAAGGTCTCCAGCGAATTACAGGCCGACGGCCGCGTCGCCTTGCCATCGATCAGCAGGCGCAGCGCAAGCTCCATATCGGCGGATGCATCCACAAACAGGTGGCACACCCCCTTGTAGTGCTTGATCACCGGCACGCGCGCGTGCTCGGCGACAAACCGGATCAGGCCTTCGCCACCGCGCGGAATCGCCAGATCGACGATGTCGCTGAGCTGCAGCAGTTCCAGCATGGTCTCGCGGCGCAGATCCTCGACCAGGGTCAGCGCCGCGTCCGGCACATTGGCCTCGCGCAAGGCCCGCTGCAGTGCGCGCGCAATGGCGGTATTGGAATGGATCGCCTCCGAGCCACCGCGCAGGATCACGCCATTGCCGGCCTTGATGCACAGTGCCGCAGCGTCGGCCGTGACGTTGGGCCGCGCCTCGTAGATCATCGCGATCACGCCCAGCGGCACACGCACCTTCTGCACGCGAATCCCGTTGGGGCGCACATCTTCGCGGGTGATCCGACCCACCGGGTCGGGCAGCTGCGCCACCTCGCGCAGTGCGGCCGCGATGCCGGCCAGGCGCTTGTCGTCCAGCGCCAGCCGATCGAGCATGGCACTGCCGGTGCCCTTGGCACGCGCGGCCTCCAGATCGCGCGCATTGGCGGCCAGAATCGCCGCGGCATCGGCTTCCAGCGCGGCCGCCATCGCGTCCAGCAAGGCATGCTTGGCCGGTGCAGACAATTGCGACACCACCTGCGCGGCATCACGGCATTGCAGAGCGAGCGTTTTGATGGTCATTTGGGAGCCGGGATTGGGGAGTCGGGATTAGGGATTGGCAAAAGCGGGCGACACGGTTTTATCACTACCAGGGGTCAGTCGCTGGGACGAAGAGGCAGAGGTCTAGGGACGCAGTGCACACGCTGTTGCGAATCCCAAATCCCAAATCTCGAATCCCGGCTACAACAGCACCAGATCATCGCGATGCACCACGTTTTCGCCGTAACTGTAGCCGAGCACGTTCTCGATCTCGCGCGAGTGGCGGCCTGCAATACGACGGATATCCAGGGCCGAATACTGGCTGACGCCGCGTGCCAGACACTGGTCGCCCGCGGTGTCGCGCAGACGAATCTCCACCATGTCGCCGCGACGGAAATCGCCCTGCGCGCCGGCCACGCCGCCTGGCAACAGCGAGGCGCCCTTGCCGGTCAGGGCCGCTGCGGCGCCGTCGTCGATGAGGATCGCGCCCGCTTCCACCGGTGCGTGCCGCAGCCAGTATTTTCGCGCAGCGATGCGCGTGCGCGCGGCGTGGATGCGCGTGCCACGCAGGCGGTCCTGCGCCAGGGCGCGCACCACCTCGCCACTTCGGCCGTTGAATAGATAGGTTTCGATGCCGGCCGCACCGGCCTTTGCTGCGGCTTCCAATTTGGTGCGCATGCCGCCGGTCCCCACGTTGCTGCCGCTGCCGCCGGCCATCGCCAGGACTTCAGGGGTGAGCTCGGGCACATCGTCGAGCGGGCGCGCCAACGGGTTGCTGCGTGGGTCGGCGCTATACAACCCATCGATGTCGGTGGCGATGAACAACGCGTCGGCATCGACCAGCGCAGCCACGATCGCGGCCAGGTTGTCGTTATCGCCCAGCTTCAACTCATCCACCGAGACGGTGTCGTTTTCGTTGATCACCGGTAGCGCGCCCAGCCGCAGCAACTCGCCCAAGGTGGCACGCGCGTTGAGATAACGGCGACGGTTGCGCAGGTCGTCATGCGTGAGCAGTACCTGCGCCACCGGCCGCTCGAAAAAGCGCTGCCATAACGCAATCAGCTGCGCCTGGCCCAAGGCGGCCAGTGCCTGCCGCGCCGCGATCGGTGCGCCGACATCCGCCGCTTTGGGCAGGATGGCGCGACCAGCGGCCACCGCGCCCGACGAGACGATCACCAGCTCGCGCCCGGCTGCCAGATTGGCGGAAACGAACTGCGCCAGACCCAGCGCGAAGCGCGGGGACAGGCCACCGCCATCGGCGGCGAGCAGGCTGCTGCCGACCTTGAGCACCGCACGGCGCCACGGCGGCAGCGCCTGCTCGGTAAACGGCGACAACGTGCTGGCAGGCGTGCTCATGGCAATGGCGTCCTCAGTGCGTGTTCCACTCATACACGGTCAGTGCAGAGGCATCGCGCAGCACCAGCGGGTCGCGCGCAACGATCTGCTGCGCCTCTTGAAGCGTGGCCACGTTGACCAGCACATACGCGCCACCGCTGCGATCGCTGAAGCCGCCGGTCAGCTCGAGCTGCCCGGCGGCGCGCAATGCATCGAGAAAGTCCAGATGCGGCTGCACCACATCGGCGGGAAACCCCGGCTTGCGCAGCGCAAGCACCAGATAGCGGGTCGTCATGCGCGCAGCGCCTGCCAGCGCGCCTGCAGCACATCCAGTTGCAGGTCGGCTGCCGCACCGGGCGACACGCGCGCAGCCAGGCTGCCTTCCGGCGTGCGTCCCTGCCCTGCGGTCTCGGCGGCCTGCGCTGCGGCCTTGTAGGCCTCGCGGAACGGCACGCCGGCTACCGCGGCTTCCACTGCCACATCGGTGGCATACATGCCCGAATCGATGGCTGCGCGCAGTTTGTCCGGGCGCCACTCCAGATTGGCCAGCAAGGCCGGCAGCAGTTCCAGCGCTGCAAGTCCGCGGCCAAAGCCGTGCACGATCGCGCCCTTGCTGCTCTGCAGGTCGCGGTGATAACCCGACGGCAGCGACAGCAGCTGTTCGATCTCGGTGCGCGCTGCCGCCACGCTGGCATGCGTTGCGCGCATCAGCTCGATCACGTCCGGGTTGCGCTTGTTCGGCATGATCGAACTGCCGGTGGTGTATTGGGCCGGCAAGGCGACAAACGCGAATTCGCCGCTGGTGAACAGCGACAGATCCCAGGCGATGCGGCGCAGATCCAGCGTGGCGCTGCCGAGCGCTTCGAGCGCGGCCAGTTCGTACTTGCCGCGCGAAAGCTGGGCGTAGATCGGCGAGACCAACAGGCGTGCAAACCCCAGTTCGGCGGTGGTATGCGCACGATCCAGCGGCAGATTCACGCCATAGCCTGCAGCGGTGCCGAGCGGGTTGCTGTCGACCAAACGGACGGTGTCGTCGGCGCGCACGGCGTTGTCGATGAACGCTTCCGCCCAGCCCGCCCACCACATCCCGGCCGAGGACACCACCGCCCGTTGGATGTGCGTATAACCGGGCACCGGCAGCCCGGCCTCGGCCTGTGCGCGGTCCAACGCCACCTTGGCGATCTCCGCGCTGAGCGTGGCAACGCGCTGCAATTTGTCCTTCAGCCACAGCCGCGTGGCGACCAGGATTTGGTCGTTGCGGCTACGCCCGGTGTGGATCTTGCGGCCTGCATCGCCCAGACGCTCGGTCAATCGCGCTTCGATGGCGGAGTGGCAATCTTCGTATTGCGCATCGAGCACGAAGGCGCCGCTGCGAAAATCGGCGGCCAGCAGGTCGAGCTGTTCGCTCAAGCCGCCCAGCTCCTGCAACGACAAGATGCCGATGTGCTGCAGCCCCTGCGCATGCGCCTTGCTGGCAGCGATGTCGTACAGGAAGAATTCGCGATCCAGGATCACATCGTCGCCGGCCAGGAAACTCTGGATCTTGGCGTCAACGGCAACGCCAGGTTTTTGCCACAACAGATTGGTCATCGGAAAGCGTCTCGAGTAAGTCGTCCAGTTTCGATCCCCGCACATGGATGCGCGGGCTGTTGCGAGGAACTCGCTTCGTTGAATCCCCGCACATGGATGTGCAGGCTGTTGCGAGTGACTCGCTTCGTTGAATCCCTGCACATGGATGTGCAGGCTGTTGCGAGGGACTCGCATCAACGAATTGCCATCAACTCGTCCCAGCCCAGCGCAAGGTTGAGGTTTTGCATCGCCTGCGTTGCCGCACCCTTGAGCAGATTGTCCAGGGTCGCCACCACCACCACGCGCTTGTTGCCGGGCGCCAGCGTTACTCCGCCAATCTGCACATCGTGCTTGCCGGCGATGCGGCTCACCCAGGGCGCCTCGTCGACGATTTCGATCAACGGCTCGTCGGCATAACGCTGCGTATAACGCGCCTGGATCTGCTCGCGCGTCAGCGGCTGCTGCAGCCACAGGTTGACGGTCATGGTGATGCCGCGGAAATGCGGCGCCACGTGCGGCATGAACTCCACCGGCACGCCAAGCTGCGCAGACACCTCGCGCTCGTGCATGTGGTTGGTCAGCGCATACGGCATCACGTTATTGGAGAGCAACGCAGGATTGTTCTTGTCCGAAGGCGTGGTACCCGCGCCCGAATACCCGGAGACACCGAAACACTGCGGTGGCCCGGCCAGCTGGTCGAGCAGTGGCGCGATGGTCAGCTGCATCGCGGTGGCATAACAGCCCGGGTTGCTGATACGTTTTTGCCCGGCGTAACTGCCGCGCGTCAACTCAGGCAAGCCGTAGTACCAGGCCGGATCGAAGCGATAGTCGGCCGAAAGATCGATCACCAGCGTCTGTGGCGCTGCCGCGTCGATCGCGGCGACAAAGGGCTCTGCCTTGCCATTGGGCAGCGCCAGGATCACCACGTCGGCCGCCTTGGCGGCCACCGCGTCGGCATCCAGGTTCTCGTAGCGCAGCTGGCCCTGGTAGGCATCGTTATGCTCGGCCACGGGCTGCCCGGCCAGCTCGCGCGAGGACACGAAGCTCAAGTGCAGCTGCGGATGCGCCGCCACCAGTTTGATCAATTCCGAGCCGGTATGCCCGCGGGCGCCGACAATGCCGATGGTCTTTTGTTCAACAGTCATGCGTTTGCTTCCAGGCGGAACTGCAGGTGGCGTTTGACCCCGGCCCATTCCGTATCGATGATGGAAAACACCACGGTATCGCGCGGCGTACCGTCGGCGTGGCGGGCGTGGTTGCGCAGCACGCCGTCCTGTTTTGCGCCTAGCCGCGCGATCGCCGCGCGCGAGGTATGGTTGAACCAGCTGGTCTCGAACACCACGCTCAGGCACCCCAATGTTTCGAAGGCGTATTGCAGCAGCATCAGCTTGGTTTCGGTGTTGACGCCGCTGCGCTGCACGCGTGGTGCGTACCAGGTGTAGCCGATCGACAGCCTGGGCACTGCGGCATCCAGCGCGTAGTAGCGCGTGCAACCGACGATGTCGCCGGCCGCATCGCGCACCGCATATGGCAACGCCGCGCCATCGGCGCAGGCGGCCAGGGCCGCAGCGATATACGCCTCGACCTGCTCCGGTGCGGGCACGCTGGTGTACCACAGCCGCGATAGCGCGCCGTCGCCCACCACCTCACGCAACCCATCGGCATGCGCTGTCTGCAGCGGCTCCAGGCTCGCATGCCGTCCACGCATGTTCGGCTGCTCGCGCCAACGTGCTGGCAAGGTGACGACGCTCATCGCAGTCAGCCCAGCAAGGTCGGCTGACGCGTCGCGCAGTGCGCAACGCAATGCTGGATCTGCTCGAAGTTTTCCAGCCCGTACCAGAACACCTTCCACTTCTCCTGCTTGATGCAACCGTCGGATTCGGCGTAGTAAAAGATATTGACCTGGTTGTTATGGCGCGAGCGCCAGAACAGCTGCGGGGTCTCTTCGCGCATCACATTCCATACCGCCCGGCCAAGACCTTCGCCCTGCGCATCGTCGAGCACGGCGAACTTGTCCAGATAGGTCAGCCTGCCCGCACCGAACTGGCCTTCGTCGGTCAGGATCACCGCCGCGCGGTAGTTTTCGCTGACATACGCGCGCAGCAACGTGGTGGTCTCGAAATACTCCGGCACCAGCGTGCGGCCGAAGCTGGATTCGATCAGCGACTTCAGGCGAGGCAGATTCAGTTCGTCCCAGGAGGTGGCGCGCAGCACGCGCTCGCCGCGCCGCACCAGCGTGCCCGAGCCCTTGTGGGTGAACAGCTCCTTGGCCAGGTCCGACGGCCGGGTGATCGACACCGACGATTCCAGCGGCAGGCGATCGAGCAAGTCCTTGATCTGCTCGATCTTCACCCGCATGCCGCCGTTGATCCACGGCTGCTGCATCAGGTGGTCGAACTCGGTAGACAGGTTGATCGAATCGATCAACTTGCCATCGGCATCCAGCAGGCCGCCGGTGCCGGTGAGAAAGATGATCTTGTACGGCTGCAGCTCCTGCACCAACTCGTTGGCGGCAAAATCCGCATTGACGTTGAGGATCTGCCCGCTGGGCGTTTCGCCCAGGCTGGTGATCACCGGGATGGAGCCGGCCTGCAGACTGGCTTCGATCGGCGCCAGATTCACCGCCTTGACCTCACCGACCAGGCCGTAGGTGTCGCGATCCAGATACTCGGCCTCGAACACGCCACCGGTGATCGAGGTCGCACGCGCGCCGTTTTGCTGCAGCGCTTCCACCAGTTTCAGGTTGGAGGCCTGGAACACCTTGCGCACGATCGCCAAGGCTTCGGGCGAGGTCACGCGCAGTCCGTTGACGGTGTGCTTTTCGATGCCGGCGGCGGCCAGCTCTGCATCCAGCTGCGGGCCGGCGCCATGCAGCACGATCGGGGTCAGCCCCACTTCCTGCAGGAACGACAACGACGAGGTCAGCGCGTCCAGATCGTCGCGCAATACTGCGCCCCCCACCTTGACCACCGCAAAGCGCTTGGCATCGAGCTGCGAAAACCGCTTGAGGTATTGGCTGATTTCCTTCGCGCTGGCCATGCTGGAGAGCAGGCGCACGATGGTCTGGCGGGTTTGTTTGTGGGGTTGTGCGGAAGGGGACATTGCCGTGTTCGAAAGAGGAAAGGGAGCGCCAGGCGCGTGTCGGTTCAATGCGAACCGTTGATGATGCGATGGACCGACTCGGCGTAACCCTGCAACTGCGCCAGCGTCACGAATTCGTCGGCGGTGTGCGCCTGGGCGATGTCGCCCGGACCATACACCAGCGCGGTATAGCCGCCGGCCGAAAACAGCGAGGCCTCGGTCCAGAAGTCCACTGCGTTGCCGATCGGCAGGTCCAGCGCATCGGCCACATCGCGTGCGGCCAGGCGGCGTTCTTCCGCGCGTGCGATGTCGCCCGACGGCAGGCTCGGCCCGCGGAAGGTTTCTTCGAAATGCGCTGCCGCCGGTTCGGCGAAGCCGGCAAAGCTTGCCAGCAGTCCATCCACGTCCATCGACGGCAACGGACGAAAGCCGAAGCGCACTTCGGCTGCCGGCGCGATCATGTTGGCCTTGATGCCCCCCTCGACGCGGCCGATGTTGAAGCGCAATCCGGTCAACCCGCCGAAGCGCGCATGCGCCAGCGATTGCACATGGTCCAAGGCATTTGCGCCCCAGCGCATTGCCTGATGGAGCGCGCTGGCCGAGGGGTCCTGCTTGCCCGATGCATGCCCTGCGCGCCCGGCAAACCGCATCAGCACCGAACTGATGCCACGATGCGCCAGCACCGCTTCGCCCATGGTCGGCTCGGCCACCAGGACAGCTTCGTACGGCACGCCGCGCGCCAGGAACGCGGCGATGCAGCGCGGATCATTGGCCTCTTCGTCCGAAGAAAACAGGAACGCGGCATCGCCGTCACCGGCATTGGCCGCGGCAACCAGCGCCGCCGCCGCGCCCTTGATGTCGCACACGCCCAGGCCTACCACGCGGTCGTCCAGGCGCCGCATCGCGTGCGGGTCGGCGCTCCAGTGCGGCGAATCCGGCACGGTATCCAGATGCACGTTGAACAGGTACTTCGGCGTGCCGCGCACCGCGTACAAGCTCACCGCCCCTGCACCGTGATCGACCACCTCGACCTGGAACCCCGGCAGCTGCGCGCACAGATAATCGAAGATGCCGCCTTGCGCGGCAATCGCACGCGGCGGATTGCGGGTGTCGAATGCCACCAGCGCCTGCAGGTGGTCGAGCGTGGAGGTGAGCAGGTCAGTCATGTGGGTCAGGCAGCCGTGGTGGTGGTGCGGTAGAGATCGGGATAGGCGATTTCCATCAACGCCTGCGGCCGTGCCGGCGCGGCGAAGCCGTGCTGTGCGTACAGCGCATGCGCATCGGAGGTGGCGAGCATGAAGCGGCGAAGACCTTGCAGATGCGGATGGGCCATCACTGCTGCCACCAGTTGCTTGCCATAGCCGCGCCCACGGTATGCATCGAGCACGAACACATCGGCGAGATAGCCGAAGGTGGCACCGTCGGTGATCACGCGCGCGAACGCCACCTGCCCGACGCCCGCACAATAACCGCCGAAACACAGCGAGCCGGCGATCGCCCGCTGCACCGTGTCCAGCGGGATGCCCAGGCACCAATAGGCCTGCTCGCTGAGGAAGCGATGGATCAACGGCAGATCGAGTTCCTGCTTGTCGGTACTGATGCGTAATGCGGGCATGGGTTCCATCGCAGTGGCCCTCTTCTCCCACCGGGAGAAGGTGCCCCGAAGGGGCGGATGAGGGGCGCCTCACGAAACTTCGCGAAGCAACCAGGTCGAACGCGTCGCCACGCGCCCAGATGGAGAACGATGGACGCAATGCTGCAGTAGTTCCCCATGACTGGCACGTGGCGACGCGTTCGTCATGATCAATCTTGGAGGTTTCTGCGGCACCCCCCAAGCCCCTCTCCCCGGGGGGAGAGGGGCTTTTGCTCAGCGGTTGACCTGCGCGTACAGCGTCGAGCTCATCCCGAACAGCTTGATGAAGCCTTCCGCTTCTTCCACGCCCCAGTCGGCCGATTGCGCGTAGGTCGCACCCTTGGTGTTGAGCAGGTGCGGCGAGCGTACCGCCACCGCATCGACGCGGCCGCCGCGGGTTTCCAGCGTCACCTCGCCATTGACCTTGGACTGCGAGGACTTCAGGAACGCCTCGATATCGCTCTTGAGCGGGTCGTGATAGAAGCCTTCGTACACCAGCTCCACCCATTTGCGCGCCACGTCCGGCTTGAAGCGATTCTGCTGCTTGGTCAGCACCGCATCTTCCAGTGCACGGTGCGCGGTGAGCAGCGAAATCAGGCCCGGCGCTTCGAACACGATGCGGCCCTTCAACCCGATCACGGTGTCACCGGTATAGACGCCGCGGCCCACGCCGTATTGCGCAAACAAGGTGTTGAGCTTGGCCAGGATCTTGGCACCCGGCAGCGGCTTGCCGTCCAGTTCCACCGCTTCGCCTTCGACGAACTTCAGCGTCACCGTCAACGCTTCGCTCGGCCAGGCACTGCGCGGCGCGCACCAGCCGCGCGCGCCCTCGCCCGGCGCTTCCCAACGATCGATCTCGCCGCCAGACATGGTCAGGCCCAGCAGGTTCTCGTTGATGGTGTAGGCCTGCTGTTTGGCACGCACGCCGAAACCACGCGCTTCCAGATACTTCTGCTCATAGGCGCGGGTCTGGGTGTGCTCTTTCTGGATCTCGCGGATCGGCGCCACGATCTGGTAGTCGCCCAGCGCCTTCACTGCCAGGTCGAAACGCACCTGATCGTTGCCCATGCCGGTGCAACCATGCGCAATGATGCGCGTGCCCAATTCTTCGGCACGCTTGAGCGCAGCATCCACGATCAGGTAACGGTCGGACACCAGCAACGGGTACTGGCCCTGGTACCCCTCGCCCGCCCACACGAACGGCTTGACGAAGCCTTCCCAGATCGCCGGGCCACCGTCCACGGTGACGTGGCTGGCCGCGCCCAATTCGGCGGCGCGCTTCTCGATGAACTCACGCTCTTCGGCATCCACACCACCGGTGTCGGCAAACACGGTGTGCACCGCATAGCCGCGCTCCTGCAGATACGGAATGCAGAAGCTGGTGTCCAGACCACCGGAAAACGCGAGAACGATGTCTTTGGTGCCGGGAGTCGGGATTCGGGATTCGGGATTGGTGGAAGCAGCGCTCATCATTGTTCCTTAGTACGTAAATGTGGGGGCCAAGGGTGTTGCTGTTGCGATTCTCTAATCCCGATTCCCGATTCCCGCTTGCGAAGCAAGCGCCGCCATGATCGCCTTCTGCACATGCAGGCGATTTTCGGCTTCATCGATGGCAATGCAGTTGGGCGAATCCATCACCGCATCGGTCGCCTTGACGTTGCGGCGCAGCGGCAGGCAGTGCGAGAACACGCCGTTGTTGGTCAGCGCCATCTTGCGTTCGTCGACGATGAAATGCTGGTACTGGTCGCGGATCGGCTTTTCAGGCTCCCAGTTGCCGAAGAATGGCAACGCACCCCAGCTCTTGGCGTAGACGACATCGGCGCCGGCGTAGGCGCTGTCGATATCGTGGCTCACCTGCAGCGAGCCACCGCTTTCGGCTACGTTTTGCGCGGCCCAGTCCATGTAGCGCTGATCCAGGATGTAGTCCGGCGTCGGGCACAGTAGGGTCACGTCCATGCCCATGCGCGTGGCGATGGTCAGCGCCGAGTTGGCCACCGCTGTGTTCAGCGGCTTGGGGTGGTAGGTCCAGGTCAGCACGTACTTCTTGCCACGCAGATCCTGGGTACCGAAGTGTTCCTGCAGCGCCAGCGCATGCGCCAGCTCCTGGCATGGGTGGGTGATGGTTTCCATGTTGATCACCGGCACCGGCGAATACTTGGCAAAGCTCTTGAGTACCTGGTCTTCGCGGTCCTTGGACCAGTCCACGAACTTCGGAAACGCGCGCACGCCGATCAGGTCGACATAACGCCCCAGCACGCGCGCCACTTCGGCGATGTGCTCTTCGGTGTCGCCGTCCATGACCGTCCCCAGATTGAACTCGATCGGCCACGCATCCTTGCCCGGCTGCAAGACCACCGCATGCCCGCCCAACTGAAATGCGCCCAGCTCGAAGCTGGTACGGGTGCGCATGGACGGGTTGAAGAACACCAGCGCAATCGACTTGCCCTTCAGCTCGCTTCCCAGCTTGTTGCGTTTGAACAACGCGGCCTGGGTCAACAGCGCGTCCAGCTCGGCGCGGCTCCAGTCCTGGGTGTTCAAGAAGTGCTTCAGTGACATCGATCGATCCTTTGCTGCGTGCTACTGCTGCGTTGGTCCGCCAGGAGCGACGGGGTGCGCGACATGCGCGTTTCTTGCCGTTGAAACTTTTGTGACGCCAAAACGAAAAAACCCAGCCTGGGGGCTGGGTCTTCAACGTCGGAACAGCAAACGCCCCGGCTTACCCAGCGAAAATGTGGGATTCCGGTCGGCGGGCACGCGAGGTCATGCCGGAGGCCATCCGGGCGGCGCTGGTGTCGTGCTGAAAGGCGTTTGCTTGCATAGGGCGCGAATCCTCGCACGCATGTGGGCACGGCGCAACCGCTGCGCATCTCATCGCGGCGGCGCGACGATGGCGTCGGGAATGTACGGCGTCACCGAGACCCGGATGCGCAGCCGATTGCCCGGATCTTCGGGCAGGCGCGAACGGTATTTGGTGCCCTTGTAGACATAGTCCACGTCGAAGGCGATCGGCCGGCGGAACTCGCGCGGCACTTCCACCACCTTGCAGTTGCGCCGCGTGCTGGTCGGCGGCACCGCAGCGGGCGCGGCCGGTTCGGGGCGACGTGAGAACATTTCCTTGACCGAATCGACCATGCGGTTGATGCGGCCCTCGTCCTCGGCCGGCGCTGCCGCAGCCTGTGCCGCCTGCTCGGCTTCGCATTGCTCTTCGATACGCGTGGCGCGAAGCGTCTGGTAGACCGGCTCGACATTGAGCACCTGCGCATAATCCAGTTTCACGTTCTCGATCACCACGACCCGGTTCTTGGGGTCGGGCTCTGCCGCATACGCCGGAATCACTTGCCCGGCAAACGTACACAGCAGCATGAAGAACGGAGAAGGTCGCATCAGTACCGGGAACGCGCAGCCAGGCAGTACGTAAGTGTATGGAGCTTGCGGCCGCCTGGGCTGAACGCAACCCATCCGGTGGCCATCGTCGGGCTGGCGATTCGCCATCCCGCCACAACGGGCTAGAATCGCGCGATTGCCCTTTTTCGGATGCCGATGAGCCTGCGCCTGCACAACAACCTGACGCGGCGGGTCGAGCCGTTTGCGCCGCTCGATCCGTCCAGCCCCACCCTGTACGTCTGCGGTCCCACCGTCTACAACTACGCGCATATCGGCAACGCTCGCGGCCCGGTGGTCTTCGATGTGCTTGCCGCGTTGCTGCGCCGACGCTACGGCGCGCTGCGCTACGCGCGCAACATCACCGACGTGGACGACAAGATCAACGCCGCCGCGCAGGCGCAGGGCGTGCCGATTTCGACGATCACCGACCGCTTCGCGGCGATCTACCGGCAGGACATGGCGGCGCTTGGCGTGGTTCCACCGGACATCGAACCGGAGGCCACCGCGCACATCCCGCAGATCGTGGCGATGATCGAGCAGCTGATCGCCACTGGGCATGCCTATGCCGCGGAAGGCCACGTGCTGTTTTCGGTCTCCAGCTTCGAGGACTACGGCAAGCTCTCGCGGCGCGACCCGGACGAAATGTTGGCCGGCGCACGCGTGGACGTGGCGCCATACAAGCGCGACCCCGGCGACTTCGTGCTGTGGAAACCCTCCAGCGACGACCTGCCCGGCTGGCCATCGCCCTGGGGCCGCGGCCGGCCGGGTTGGCATATCGAATGCTCGGCGATGGCCGCCGCCCATCTGGGGCCGACCATCGACATCCACGCCGGCGGTGTGGACCTGCAGTTCCCGCATCACGAAAACGAGATTGCGCAGAGCGAGTGCGCGCATGGCGGTGCCACCTTTGCGCGCTTCTGGCTGCACAACGGCATGCTCAATTTCAGCGGCGCGAAGATGAGCAAGTCGCTGGGCAATATCGAAACCGTGCACGAGCTCATCGCCAGGCATCCGCCCGAAGCGCTGCGCTATGCGCTGTTGAGCGCGCACTACCGTCAGCCGCTGGACTGGTCGGATGGGTTGATCGAGCAGGCCAAAAACACGCTGGACCGCCTGTATGGAACGTTGCGGGATCTGGCTGCGCTGGAAGCGGAAAGCGGCAGCGATCTGGCGGTATCCATGACGATTCCCGCCGAGGTGGAGTCCGCTCTGGATGACGATCTCAACACGCCGCTGGCCTTGTCCGTCATGGCAAGCATCGCCTCCGATGCGCGTGCATTGCGCAGCGACCTGATGCAAAGCGGCCAAGCATCGGCGCGCATGATCGAGCTGCATGCGGCGCGCGCCAAGTTGCTCGGTGCCGGAATGGCACTGGGGTTGCTGCAACAAGACCCGGCTGCATGGTTCTCGCGCGGCACCGACGCCGGCGACGATGCACGCATCACCGCATTGGTGGAAGAACGCAGCGCGGCGAAGAAAGCCAAGGATTTCGCCCGCGCCGACGCCATCCGCAAGCAACTTGCCGAAGAGGGTATCGTGCTGGAAGACACGCCGCAGGGCGTGCGTTGGAAGCGTGCTTGATCCTTCTCACGTCTTCCTGCGGGAGAAAGTGCCCCCGCAGGCGGATGAGGGTGCGCTGCGGCGACAAGCAACCGTCGGTCATGGCAAACGCGTCGCCACGCGCCAGCCAAAAAGAATGACCGACGGCCCTCGCAGGCTGCCCTGCCCTGGCACCTGTGGACAGATGCAGTGGCCACAGCGCTCCAAGGCCAGGTGCCAGTGGCGCACACCGTGCCTTCTCGCCCCGCGGGAGAGGGACTTGATCGAATTGATTCTGGATTTTTAGATGACCACCTCCCCCTTCCCGCTTGAACCGACTGCTACCGAGGCGCAGGCCGCCATTGCCGAGGAATTTTCCTTCTTTGGCGACTGGTCCGAGCGCTACCAGTACCTGATCGACCTTGGCCGCAAGTTGCCCGCCTTCCCGGAACAGTGGAAAACCGAAGAGCACCGCCTGCACGGCTGCCAATCGATGGTCTGGATCGTGCCGGAGGGCAACGCCGAGCGGCTGGATTTCCATGCCGTCAGCGATTCGGCCATTGTCTCCGGGCTGATCTACCTTGCGCTGCGCGTGTATTCAGGGCGTAGCGCGCAAGAGATCCTGGCTACCGAGCCTGACTACATCGCCGGGATCGGCCTGGCCAAGCATCTGTCGCCGACCCGCAGCAACGGCGTGGCAGCGATGCTGGCCTTCATCCGCGATACCGCGCGCGCGCAGCAGTGAGCACGCCCGCCCCATCGCCCGCCGATTCGCTGCGGACGCTGCTCGCCCATCCAGGCTTCGGCCTGGTGCTGCTGTACCGCGTGGCGGCGATGCTGTCCTACCAGATCGTCGCGGTGACAGTCGGTTGGCATATTTACGAAATGACCGGCAACCCGCTCTCGTTGGGGCTGATCGGCCTGGCGGAAATCCTGCCGTTCTTCTGCATCGCCCCCTTTGCCGGCTACCTGGTCGATCACCTGCCGCGCCGCCGGCTGGGCATGGTCGCCGTGCTGGGCTTGGTCGCAACCGCGCTGTTGCTGTTGGCGATCACGCAAGGCTGGCTGCCGGTCAAAGGCGTGTGGCCCATCTATGCCGCCATCTCGCTCACCGGCGCGGCGCGCTCTTTCTTGTCGCCGGTCTACAACGCCTTGTTCGCACGGGCGCTGCCGCGCGACGCATTCGCACGCGGCGCCAGCATCGGCAGCGTCACCTTCCAGGCCGGCATGGTGATCGGCCCGGCGCTGGGCGGCGTGCTGGTCGGCTGGGGCGGCAAGGGCCTGGCCTACGGGGTCGCCGCCAGCGTGGCGATGCTGGCGATCCTGGCGTTGGCTTTGTTACGTGTCAGCGAGCCGGTCAGCGCCGGCCCGCGTGCGCCGATCTTCCGCAGCATCGCCGAAGGCGCGCAGTTCGTACTGTCCAACCAGATCATGCTGGGCGCCATGGCGCTGGACATGTTCTCGGTCCTGCTTGGCGGCGCGGTGTCGATGTTGCCGGCCTTCATCCACGACATCCTGCACTACGGCCCGGAAGGCCTGGGCATCCTGCGCGGTGCGCCGGCGCTGGGTTCGATCGTGGTTGGCGTGTGGCTGGCGCGGCACCCGCTGCAGCGCAATGCCGGACGCGTGCTGCTGCTGTCGGTGGCCGGCTTCGGGCTCTGCACCATCGCCTTCGGACTGTCGCGCCATTTCTGGCTGTCAGCGGCGATCCTGCTGGTGTACGGCATGTGCGATGGCGTCTCGGTGGTGGTGCGCCAGACCATCCTGCAGTTGGCCACCCCCGATGCCATGCGTGGCCGGGTGTCTTCGATCAACGGCATCTTCATCGGCTCGTCCAACGAGTTGGGCGCGTTCTACGACGGCGTCATGGCGCGCCTGGTCGGCCTGGTGCCGGCGGTGGTCATCGGCGGCTGCGTCACCCTGGGCGTGGTGGCCACCACCGCCTGGAAGGCGCCGCGCCTGCGCAAGCTGGACCTGCGCGATCTGCAGTGAGCGGCGCGATCGCGTGATTGCCGGTGCCCACTGCGCCGCTGTGGTGGCAAGGGGCTCGTGTTGCGGACCGCGCTCACGTGCCGCATGCAGCTGCGTGCGGCGGCGTCTCGCCAATGGGCGCTGCCTGACTCTCGGCCAGGCGCCAATACAACGAATCAGGCGACCATAAAAAACCCCGCACATGGCGGGGTCTTTCGGTGAGCCAGGCGGACGATCAGTCGCCCTGCTGCTTCTGCAAGTGCTCCCAACGCTCCTGGGCATCGATGGTGCGCTCGGCAGTCAGACGCGCTTCCAGGCGGTCCAGGCCAATCTCTTCACCGGTGTCCACGCAGTAGCCGTAGTCACCGTCTTCCAGACGCTTGAGCGTGCTGTCGATCTTGGAAATCAGCTTGCGGGCGCGATCACGCGCACGCAGTTCCAGCGAGTTTTCGGTCTCGCGGGTGGCACGTTCGGCTTCGTCGCCGATGTCGCGTACTTCTTCGCGCAGGTTTTCGATGGTCTGCTTGGATTCCTCCACCATCTCGTTGCGCCAGCTCTGCAGACGCTGGCGGAAATATTCCTGCTGCAACTTGTTCATGTACTCCTCGTCCGCGGAAGGCTTGTAGCCCTGCGGCAGGATCGGGCGACCGGTTGCTTCGTCGGTCTTGTACTCGACCACCTTGTACTTGGTCTTGGGAGCCGCGCTGGACGGCTTGGACGTCACGGCCACGGCCACCTTGCCGACCGGACGGGTCGCAGCAGGCTTGGCGGGGGCTTCGGTTTTAGTTGGCGTTTTTGCGGAAGATTTCGAAACGGGCACGGGATTCTTAGATGACGGGGTCGCAGGCTTTGCCGGCTTCGCAGGGACGGCCTTGGGGACCGGTGCGGGCGCGGGCTTTTCAGCCTTGACCGGGACTGACTTGGCCGGAGCCGGCTTGGTGGCCGGCTTCGGTACGGACTTGGACGCCACCGGCTTGGCGGCCGGTTTGGCGGCAGCCGGAGCTGCCTTTTTCGCCGCCGGCTTGGCAGCACTCTTGGCGACGGGTTTCACTGACTTGGGGGCTGCGGACGCGGTGGTCTTGGAAGCCGGCGCCGGCTTGGCAGCGGCTTTCTTCGCAGGTGCCTTCTTCGCGGGTGCCTTCTTGGCAGCCGGCTGCTTGGCCGGCGGTTTTGCGGCCGGTTTCGCAGCAGCGGACGTCGCTGCCTTTTTCGCAACGGGTTTGGCGGACTTCTTGGCGGCCTCTACGGCCTTTTTTGCAGGTTTTTTAGCAGCCACGAAACGCTCATCCTTGGTTCCCCCGGGGCCCGGGAAAGCGGGCCTTTATAACGTACCCCGCGGACCCCCGGCAACCACCTATTAATGCAAGTGGCATATCATTGGCAAGTGATCTCACGCCTGCTCATCGCGCTGCTGCGCGTCTACAAGCTCGTCATCAGCCCCCTGCTCGGGCCGCGTTGCCGTTTTGCACCAAGCTGCTCGGACTACGCGATGACCGCCATCGGCCGCTTCGGCCCGCTGCGCGGCAGTTGGCTTGCCGCGCGCAGGCTCGGCCGCTGTCATCCCTTCCATCCGGGCGGATTCGATCCGGTGCCCGATGCACCCGCCTCGCCCTCCCCGTCTTCTTCCTGCAGCTGCAAAGGACCCCATCCATGAGCCGAACCGTCATCGTCAATGCCCGCCTGGTCAACGAAGGCAAGGAGTTCGACGCCGATCTCCTGATCGAGGGCGGCCGCATCGCCAAGATCGACAGCAAGATCGCCCCTGCCCCTGGTGATACCGTCGTGGATGCCGCCGGACGCTGGGTGCTGCCAGGCATGATCGACGACCAGGTGCACTTCCGCGAACCTGGCCTGACCCACAAGGGAGACATCGCGACCGAATCCGGCGCCGCGGTGGCTGGTGGCCTGACCAGCTTCATGGACATGCCCAACACCAATCCGCCGACCCTGGATGCCGCCGCACTGCAGGCCAAGTACGACGCCGCTGCCGGGCGCGCCTGGGCCAACTACGGCTTCTACATGGGTGCCAGCAACGACAACCTGGCCCACATCCAGTCGCTGGACCCCAAGACTGCACCGGGCATCAAGGTGTTCATGGGCGCCTCCACCGGCAACATGCTGGTCGATAACCCGGAAACGCTGGACGCCATCTTCCGCGACGCACCCACGCCGATCATCACCCACTGCGAAGACACCCCGACCATCGACGCGACGATGGCGCAGTACAAGGAAAAGTATGGCGATGCGCTGACACCGGAGATGCACCCGGACATCCGTTCGCGTCAGGCCTGCCTGAAGTCCTCGCAGCTGGCGGTCTCGCTGGCGCGCAAGCACAACACCCGCCTGCACGTGCTGCACATTTCCACCGCCGACGAGCTGGCGCTGTTCGAAGCCGGCCCGCTGGTCGATGCCGATGGCAAGCTGCGCAAGCGCATTACCGCCGAGACCTGCATCCACTTTCTGCGCTTTGATCGCAGCGATTACGCACGACTGGGCAACCTGATCAAGTGCAACCCTGCGATCAAGGACGCCGAAGATCGTCTGGCGCTCATCGATGCGCTGGCCGAAGATGTCATCGACGTGCTCGCCACCGACCACGCCCCGCACACCTGGGAAGAAAAGCAAAAGCCCTATGCGCAGGCGCCCTCGGGCCTGCCGCTGGTGCAGTACGCGCTGGTCGCGGCACTGGAGCTGGTGCACGAAGGCAAGTTGCCGATCACCCGTATCGTGCAGAAGTTCGCGCATGCGCCGGCCCAGTTGTTCGATGTGCAAGAGCGCGGCTTCCTGCGCGAAGGCTATTTCGCCGACCTGGTGATGATCGACAACACCCCGTTTACCGTGAAGCGCGAGCAGGTGCTGTCCAAGTGCGGCTGGTCGCCATTCGAGGGCACCACCTTCCGTTCGCGCATCGCTGCGACGTGGGTCAACGGCCAGCAGGTGTGGGATGGCGAACAGCTGGTGGGCAGCGCTGCCGGCCAGCGCCTGACCTTCGACCGCTGATGCGCGCAGCCCTGTTTGGTGCCTGGTTGATCCTGGCGCCGGTCGCGCTGGTTGCAGGTCGCGCCCAAGCGCAGGGTGCGGCCGCCGCAACCGATGTCGTATTTCCGCAAAGCGCGTCGCAAGGCGCGCTGGTGATCGGCAAGGTGCCGGCAGGCAGCAAGGTGCAATATGCCGGCCGCAGCTTGCGTGTGAGCGGTTATGGAAGCGTCGTGTTCGGGATCGGCCGCGATGCGACCGGGCCCTTGCAGGTGCAGATCACCCAACCCGATGGCAGCACGCGCACCGTGAGCATCGCAGTAACGCCGCGCGACTGGCCGGTGGAACGCGTCAATGGCGTGCCGCCGAAGACGGTCAACCCGCCGGCCGAGATTGCCGCGCGCATCAAACGCGAACAGGCGCAGGTCACGGCGGCGCGCGACCGCGATGACGCACGCACCGATTTCGCCCAACCCTTCATCTGGCCGGTGCAGGGACGTATCAGCGGCCGCTTCGGCAATGCACGCGTGTACAACGGCCAGCCGGGCGCCGGCCATTCGGGCATGGACATCGCCGTGCCCACCGGCACCCCGGTGAAGGCACCGGCTGCCGGCGTGGTGACGTTCGCGGCGCCGGACCTGTATCTCACCGGCGGCACGGTGCTGCTGGATCACGGCTTCGGGGTGAGCTCGAATTTCCTGCACTTGTCGCGTATCGACGTGAAGGTGGGCGACCGGGTCGAGCAAGGCCAGGTGATTGCCGCGGTTGGTGCCACCGGGCGTGCCACCGGGCCGCATCTGCATTGGGGGATGAACTGGTTCGACACCCGCATCGATCCGTTGCTGGTGCTTGAGCGGACGAAGTAGAGCGTTCGAAAGATCGCCTCTTTGACGTGCGGTGGCATTGAAGACGCTGTTCTACGCTTCCTAGAAGAGCCTGCTTGGCCAGCCCGGTCTTCTGCTGACTCGAGTTTCCCTCACACAAATTATCGCGTCCCGGACGTACTGGAACGGAGCCGCAACAGTGGATGGCAATGCAGGCGTGGCCAACGTTGATCACATCGGGTTTGCCGTTTCATCTCTTGACGAGGCTATCCGGTTCTGGACCGAGGCCCTGGGGTTTACGCTCGAACGACAGGCACAGATGGGCGGCGATTTCCTGCATCAGGTCACCGGCGTGGATGATCCGAGCGTGCGAACGGCAATCGTGAAGGCTCCGGACGGATTCATCGTCGAGTTGCTGCAATATTCCAAAGGTCGTCGGAATGGGCAGTCGCCGGACAGCGCGGGTGCGATCGGGGCCGCCCATCTGGCGCTGACCGTCCGGGACATCCATGCGGCCATCTGCCGTGTCGAGGCGGCCGGATGGAAGGCGAAGGGCAAGCCGCTGCCGATTCCGGGAGGTCCGAGAACAGGAACGCTCACCGCCTACGTGTCCGGTCCCGACCATATTTCCATCGAGTTCATGCAGCCTGCTGGACCGTGACAGGACCGGCGCGCCCCGACTACCGGCGCAGTCGTCAGGGGGATGACACCGAATGGTCGCATCCCCGCCCCGTTGATGGACCATGATCCCGATCCGCCTTAGCGTGCGGCTGCAGAGTCATTCTGCGATGACCCCACTATTTGATGCATCGCGACCACTGAATCAGGCCCCCTCGATTTAACAACGGGCCACACCCTGCGACGACAGAAGAAAAACGCAACCCACGACCATTGCGCCGGAACGCTACACACCCGGTCGGCGGCGACCTACCCGTCGTGCTTGTGTCCGCCAGCGGGCTTTGCGGTATAACCGAAACGACCGTCGTGCGTCGCTGCAGGTGGACGCTTGGGCTGCCGACGGTCGGTCCGTCGCTTCGGCGTCGGGCGTGCTTCATCTCCCCTCCCCCGACTGCAGGAGATGTGCGACATGCGCAACGAGCACCTCAAACCGACCCTGGGTACCTGGCAGTTGTGGGGCATCGCGGTGGGGCTGGTGATTTCAGGCGAGTATTTCGGCTGGAGTTACGGCTGGGGCACCGCCGGTACGCTCGGCTTTCTGGTGACCACGCTGCTGGTCGCAGTGATGTACACCTGTTTCATCTTCAGCTTCACCGAATTGACCACCGCCATTCCCAATGCGGGCGGGCCCTTCGCCTATAGCCTGCGCGCGTTCGGGACCTATGGCGGCATGCTGGCCGGCCTGGCCACGTTGATCGAATTCGTCTTCGCGCCGCCGGCTATCGCGATGGCGATCGGCGCGTATCTGAATGTGCAGTACCCCACGCTGGATCCGCGTCTTGCAGCGGTTGGCGCCTACCTGGTCTTCATGAGCTTGAACATTGTCGGCGTGGCGATTGCAGCCACCTTCGAGCTGATCGTGACCTTGCTGGCGGTGATCGAACTACTGGTGTTCATGGGCGTGGTGGCACCGGGTTTCAGCGTGGCGCGCTTCGCGGCCAATGGCTGGGCCGGCAGCGACGTGTTCGGGCCGGCCGCCATTTCCGGCATCTTCGCTGCGATCCCGTTTGCGATCTGGTTCTTCCTGGCGATCGAAGGCGCGGCGATGGCGGCCGAAGAAGCCAAAGACCCCAGGCGCACGATTCCGCGCGCCTACATCGCCGGCATTCTCACCCTGGTGGTGTTGGCGCTGGGCGTGATGGTGTTTGCCGGCGGCGTCGGCGACTGGCGCCAGCTGTCCAACATCAACGATCCGCTGCCGCAGGCGATGAAGGCCGTGGTCGGCAACAGTTCCACCTGGTTGCACATGTTGGTGTGGATCGGCTTGTTCGGGTTGGTGGCGAGTTTCCACGGCATCATCCTGGGCTATTCGCGTCAGTTCTTTGCGCTGGCGCGTGCCGGCTTCCTGCCACATGGGCTGGCCAGGCTCTCGCGTTTTCGCACGCCGCATCGCGCCATCCTGGCCGGCGGCGTCATCGGCATTGCTGCTATCTGCAGCGACAGCGTGGTCAAGATCCAGGGCATGTCGTTGACCGCAGCGATGATCACCATGTCGGTGTTCGGCGCGATCGTGATGTATGTGATGAGCATGCTCAGCCTGTTCAGGCTGCGTCGCGCCGAACCGGGATTGGAGCGTAGTTTCCGCGCACCGTGGTACCCGGTGGTGCCGGCCATTGCGCTGCTGCTGGCACTGGTGTGCCTGGTGGCGATGGTGTGGTTCAACCCGATCGTGGCATTGATCTTCCTGGGCCTGCTGCTGTTCGGCGCGGCGTGTTGCGTCCTGAGCCTGCGCACGCAACACACGCCTGTGGCCAGCGCCGGATGAGCGGCTTTGCCTTCACCGCAGGCGGCGAACGCTTTCAGTTTGCCGATCTGAAGCAGCTGCTGGCCAAGGCGACGCCTGCGCGCTCCGGCGACCAGCTGGCCGGTCTTGCCGCCGACTCCGGTCTGCAGCGCGTGGCCGCACAGATGGCGCTGGCCGATCTGCCGCTACGGCACTTCCTCGACGAAGCAGTGGTGCCGTATGAAGCAGACGAAGTCACCCGGCTGATCATCGACCAGCACGATGCCGCTGCATTTGCCGCCGTGGCGCATCTCACCGTGGGCGGCTTTCGCGATTGGCTGCTGAGTGCGCAGGCCGACGAAGCTGCATTGACCGCGTTGGCACCCGGCCTGACGCCGGAAATGGTGGCCGCGGTGTCCAAATTGATGCGGGTGCAGGACCTGATCCTGGTGGCGCAGAAAACCCGGGTCGTCACCCGCTTTCGCAACACGCTGGGGTTGCGCGGACGCCTGTCGACGCGCCTGCAGCCCAACCACCCCACCGATGATGCAACCGGCATCGCCGCCAGCGTGCTCGACGGCTTGTTGTACGGCAACGGCGATGCGGTGATCGGCATCAACTCGGCCAGCGACAGCCTGGCCGCGACCACGGCCCTGTTGCGCATGCTCGATGCGGTGATCAGTGGGTATCAGATTCCCACGCAATCGTGCGTGCTTGCGCACATCACCACCACCATCGAAGCGATCGGCCGCGGCGTGCCGGTGGATCTGGTGTTTCAGTCCATCGCCGGCACCGAGGCGGCCAATGCCAGCTTCGGCATCAACCTGGCCTTGCTGCAGGAAGGGTATGAAGCGGGCCTGTCGTTGCGGCGCGGCAACGTCGGCGACAACGTGATGTACTTCGAAACCGGCCAGGGCAGCGCGTTGTCGGCCAATGCGCACCACGGCGTGGATCAGCAGACCTGCGAGGTGCGCGCCTATGCGGTAGCGCGCCACTACAAACCGCTGCTGGTAAACACCGTGGTGGGCTTCATCGGGCCGGAATATCTCTACGACGGCAAGCAGATCGTCCGCGCCGGGCTGGAGGATCACTTCTGCGGCAAGTTGCTCGGCGTGCCGATGGGCTGTGACATCTGCTACACCAACCATGCCGAAGCCGATCAGGACGACATGGACGTGTTGCTCACCCTGCTCGGTACTGCCGGCATCAACTTCATCATGGGCATCCCCGGCTCGGACGATGTGATGTTGAACTACCAGACCACCTCGTTTCACGATGCGCTGTATGCGCGCCAGGCACTCGGCCTGCGCGCCGCACCCGAGTTCGAACGGTGGCTGGAGCAGCACGACATCCTGCGGCTGCGCGATGGCCGCTTCGAGCTTGGCAGCGAGGTACCGGCGCCATTTCGGCTTGCATTGGCACAGGCCAGGGGTAGAGCGGCGCCATGAGCGCACCCTCCACACCGCCCCGCGATGCCTGGGCGCACCTGCGCCAACTGACGCCCGCGCGCATTGCGCTGGGCCGGGTGGGGACCAGCCTGCCTACGGACGCGCACCTGGAGTTCCAGCTGGCGCATGCGCAGGCACGCGACGCGGTGCATTTGGCCTTCGACCCGGCACCGCTGCAGGCCGCGCTGGAGCAACGCGGGCGCAGCAGCATCCTGCTGCAGAGCGCTGCCACCGATCGTCATCAGTATCTGCAACGTCCCGATCTGGGAAGGCGCCTGGCCGAAGATGCCGCCGCCCAGCTACGCGGCCTCACGGCCGTGCATGGCGGCGGACAGGATGTTGCGGTGGTCATCGCCGATGGGCTGTCTGCGCTGGCCGTGCATCGGCATGCCGCGCGCATGCTCGACCAGATCGATGCACTGGCATCGCAGGAAGGCTGGTCGCTCGCGCCGGCGGTGCTGGTGGCGCAAGGGCGCGTGGCGATCGGCGATGAGGTCGGCGAACTGCTCAACGCGCGCGCCGTGATCGTGCTGATCGGCGAAAGGCCGGGCCTGAGCTCGCCCGACAGCCTGGGCCTGTATCTCACCTACACGCCCCGCGTCGGGCTCACCGATGCAGCGCGCAACTGCATTTCCAACATTCGCGCCGAAGGACTGAGTTACGCCGAGGCGACCCACAAATTGGCGTATCTGCTGCGCGAGGCATTTCGCCGCAGACTCTCTGGCGTGCAGTTGAAAGACGAAGCCGAACAACCTGCGTCGCTGGCAGGGCCTGCCGACATCGCGCCGCGCACGTTCTTGCTGCCTGACTGAACTGCGCGGCGTGTGCTGACCAGGAGTCACACCGCGCAATTCGCAATCAATCCATCACTTCAATGCCCCATCCTGCGTGTTGCTGGCGGCATAGGTGCTGGTCTGCAGTTCGTTGTCATGCGGATGACGTAAGGCGTTGCGTACATCATCGGGAAGCTTGTCGACATCCAGCATCACCTTTCCCGAGTGCACATCACGCACCACCGAGGCAGGCAGCACGAAGTCGCCGCCATTTTCGATATTGATGACCAGTTCGTCCCCATCGTTGCGGATGTCGCGGACGGCACCGACGCCGACTTCGCCATCGCGTAGAAATACCATCTGGCCAATTTCGATCTGCTGCATGTTCAATCTCCTGGAATGGCGTCATCACGCAAGCGCGCTGTGCCGGTGGCAGATCATCGCGCTGCGGTGCGTTGGCGCGTGGTGAAGTGCGGATCACTGCGGCGTGGGTGCGTGCAGCAAGGCGCCGCTCGGCAGGCGGGCCGGCTGCCCGACGATACGCTCGAACTCGCTCACATCGTGCGAACAGAACACCTCCACCTCACCTGCATGCTGTTGCCGTAGAGCGCGCAGGCGCTGCTGGTTGCTCAAGCGCGCGGCGCGGTCCTTCTCCAACATCCATTGATATGCGCGCAGCCCTGGCGTGCAGTAAGGCGCGTCCGGATCCATTTCGCGATGGAAGAAATATGCATCGCCTGCCAGCAGCAGCCATCGTGCCGGCGTGTGCACCGCAACCGCGGCATGACCCAGCGTGTGCCCGGGAAGCGGCACCATCAGCAGCTCTGGCGGTAATCCATGCAGGTCGCGCACGCACTCCAGCCCCATCCAGCGCTCGCCTGCTGCACCGTCGTAGGTGCGCCACTGCCCGCGCGTAGACCACTGTTGCGGACGAAAGCGTTGGCGATCCATCCAGGTGCGCTGTGCCAGTGCGGCATCGCGTTCGCTCGTCATCATGTGCACGCGCGCATGCGGAAAGTCGTCCAGCCCGCCGGCGTGGTCGAAATCCAGATGGGTCAGCACGATGTGCCGCACATCGCGCGGGTCCAGCCCCAGCCGTTGTATCTGCCGGATTGCGGTCATCTCCTCGCGCAAGTCCGGCTTGACCAAGGCCAGAAAAAACCGACTCAGGCGCGCACCTGGCTCGGCCACATCGCGCAGGCCGAAACCGGTATCGATCAGTACCAACCCGGCGCTGGTTTCCACCAACAAGCAATGGCAACACAGATGGCCGCGATCCAGGACGCCTGGCGTACGTCCGTCCATGAGATGGCCGCCCAGCGGACAGGTGGAGATGCAGTTGAGGTGATGCACGCGCATCGGCACGCTCCGCTTGGCGGGCCAGCGTGGCAATGCGGCCGTCGCACAGCGGTGAGCGGAGCAAATCGCGCAACCAGCGCGCACACGCCACCTTGACGGTGGCGCGTGCGCCCCAGATTTCAGCGCAGCGGAACGTCCGCCACCTTGTCCTGATAATCCTTCTTCGGGTCGACGCCCAACAACACCTTGATCCCTGCCAGCAGGCTCGACTCGTTGAGCCAGATCTGCGCATGGTCGGCGTCCAGGCGCAGCAGCGCCAAGTTCGGATCGGTCTTGCCGCCTTCGTACCACGCAGCGACATATGGATTCCACAACCGGTCGACCATGGCCGGATCGGTGTCTTCGCGCAGCGAGCCGCTGATGCTGGCGAACAAATCGTGGCCCTTGCTGCTGAAGGCGCCGATGACGCGGCGGCCCTGCCCCAGCATGGCGATCAGCGCGTTGTCCTTGGATGTGAAGAACCAGATCGGTCCACCGCTATCGCCTTCGATCTGTGCGGTCATCGGACGCGCATGACCGTCTTCGACACCGTCCAGGCCCAGCATCACGGTGCGATCGGATTTGAGCGCCTTCCAGAATTTTTCCTGCAACTCTTTGGTGTCTGCCATTTCGATTCCTGACATGCGCGCGTACGCGGGTGAGTCAGTCTGAAAGGCCCTGCGCCCACGGCATGTGAGGACGCATCTCGAATCGCCGTCATTGTGCAACCGCAATATGGTCCGCGTGCGACATGGCCTGTAGCGCCAGTACCGGCCCGCAAAGCGTGACCGATTCGCAGTTCCGGCACATTGGCCGATACGTCATCAGCCGAAAAACGAACACGGCAGTAGGATCGGCCGGCCGCTGGTGCGGCACGAACGAGAACCGCGCATGGCAACGACCGTCGTTGCACCTGCGCTGCATTGCTTCCGAATCCTGAAGCGGCCGGACACCTGTTGCGATCGTTTATCAGGCGAGCGCGCACCGGCGTCGTCGTCGCTCCTGGCTTGCCGGCATCTGCAGCGTATTGCGCATACGTCCCCTTCTGAGAGAGCGCCACCACATGTCTGCAACGCACATCCGTTCGACCTGTCTCGCTGCCGCAGTGCTGAGCCTTGTTAGCGCCACTGCGCTGGCATTGACCGGCACTGCCACACGGCCGCAACTCACCAGCAGCGAAGCGAGCAGTTATACGATCGCCAAAGCCTTGGCCAAAGCCGGGCCGATCAGCGCATTGGTGACCGATAACTGGAACCCCACCGCAGGTGTCGCCCTACTCAGTGCCGATTACGCAGTGGCGGCCGACGGCTCAACACGCTACCGCACCGTGCAATCTGCCATCGACGCTGCCGTGGCTGCCGGCGGCACCACACGTCGCTATATCAGCATCAAGGCGGGCACTTACACCGAGCTGGTCTGCGTGCCGAACAATGCGCCACCGCTGACGCTGTTCGGGCTGGGCACAAATACCGGCGACACCGTCATCCGCTTCAACAATGCCAACCCCACTCCCAAGCCAGCCGGCACCGCAAGCCACCCGTGTGCGAGCAATGCGTCGGCGACCACGGTTGGCACCTCCAACAGCGCGACGTTCACGGTGCGCGCGGCGAATTTCGAGGCGCGCCACCTGCGCGTGGACAACAACTATGTGGAAGGCACCTACACCGACAACAATCAATCGGCGGTGGCGCTGGCTGTGCGTGGCGACAAGGCCAACTTCCAGGATGTCCTGGTGACCGGCAACCAGGACACCTTGTTGATCAGCGCGACCAGCGCGTCCAATGTGATCCGGGCGTATTTCAAGAACAGCACCATCGAAGGCGATGTCGATTTCATCTTCGGCTCCGGCGTCGGTGTTTTCGATGGCGCCACCATCCGTTCCACCGGCGCACGCCTGGGCAGCAGCCGCGGCGGCTATATTTTTGCGCCCAGCACGCGTCCTGGCAGCAGCTACGGATTTCTGGCGATCAACAGCAGCTTTACCGGTGTCTCCGGCTCCCCGGACAACAACACCTATCTTGGACGTGCGTGGGACGAGAGCGTCGGCAGCCTGAGTTCTTACGTCAACGGCACTTCGCCCAACGGCCAGGTGACGGTACGTGACTCGACCCTGGGCAGCCATATCCGCAAGACCGCGCCATGGAATGCATCAACGGTCGGCCGCCCGTATTGCAGCAGCAACTGCACCAATTCGGCCAACCGTTTCTACGAATACAACAATAGCGGGTCCGGCGCGGCCAACTGAGTCGGCGCTTCACCGCAACTGCGCCGCAAGCCCGGCATTGCCCGTGCTTGCGGCCTCGCGCGACGAGCTGGAATTCCTGCCGGGATCCCTGCGTGTGCGTGGCGTCGCGCGGGTCGTCTCGGCCGCGACAACGGCAGCGCACCGGCTGCCGATAAGAGTGCGTGCGAACGGCCTGACTGCGTCGCAAGGCCTACGCACGATTGGCGCTGTCATTACCTTAGCGCTGTGCTGCCAATCGGCCCGCTCCGAACACGACAGACTGGGCCGCCGCGCCCGTCACGCCACACACGCGCATGCTGCGCACGCAGCTGACGTACCGGCGCCGCTTAATCGGTGCCGCTGGCGGCACGCCAGCTATGCCAGAGCTGTTGCATCGGCGGCGGGTACGCAGGCTTGCCCGCCAGCTCGCGCTGCAGGCGCAGCCGTGCCAGACGCGACCACACCCGGTGCGGCCGCGCCAACGCGACCTTGCGCGGCCAGGCCTGCAGCAGCTGCGTGCGCCAGGCGGACGTGGCAACGCCACCGGGCGCTGCGCCGTCGCCGGCCACGCGTTGGCGTGCATCCAGCCATTGCACCGCCACCGCACTGGCATCGCCAGGCCGTGCCCGTGCGAACAGCACCGCTTCCACCGCAATCACCGCCTCGGCGAACGTGCGCAGTGCCCCTAGCGCGTGCTGCAGCGATTGTGGCTGGACGCGCGCGGCCTGCATGGCCGGCAAGGTGTCGGCCAGCTGTGACCACGGCGCACGCACCGGCTCAAGCACGCGCCCCAACGGATGGCGCGAGCGCTGGCTCGACCAGTCACGCAGCTCCTGCTGCCACCACGCCAGCTTGGCATCGGCCGGCAACGGGTCGCCGGCGATATTCATGATGTCTTCCCATTCCTGCAGCAACGCGAACCAGGCAACTGCCAGACGGCGTTGCGGCTCAGGCACGAACGGTTCGGCAACCGACCATTCCGGCCAGCGGGTGGCCCACTTGTCGAGAAAACTGTCGAGCGCGCTGGATTGGCTCATGGCGGGTCCGGAAAAATACGAAGAAAGATCAGATCTGCGGCCACGTTGCCGCATTCCAAAGTGCCTGCGGCTGCTCGACCAGCACATCGGCCTGCCAGTGCGTCGGGTCGTCGTCGTCTAGACGATAGCCCCACAACGCCGCGACCGACGCCATCGCCGCCGCGCGCGCAGCCACGATGTCGCGCTCATCGTCGCCCACATACACGCATTGCGCAGGTGCAACGCCGATGCGTTCTGCGGCTATCACCAGCGGCAACGGATGCGGTTTGCGCTCGGCCAGCGTGTCGCCACCAATCAGCACCGCGCAGCGCTGCTCCCAGCCCAACTGCGGCAGGATCAGGCGTGCCAGATATTCGGGCTTGTTGGTGACGATGCCCCACACGCAGCCGGCATCCTCCAGCCGCACCAGCATCTGTTCGATGCCATCGAACAGCTGCGATTGCGTGCCGATCAGGCCTTCGTAGCGCTGCAGGAATTCCGGCAGCAGCGCCGCGCTCGCCGCGGCATCGAGCTCGGCAAAGGCCACGCCGAGCATCGCACGCGCACCTTTGGAAACCACCGGGCGCAGCGACGCCAACGCAAGTGGTGCACGCCCACGCGCATCCAGCATGGCGTTGACTGTCGCGAGCATGTCCGGCGCGCTGTCCAGCAAGGTGCCATCCAGATCGAACAACGCCGCACGCGGGAAACTCACCACAGCGCCACGGGCATGCAACTGCATGCACTCCACCCGAAACGAGAAAATCTCAAACCCTCAGCGAACCGCCTTTGCGATTCCCGACTCCCGATTCCCGATTCCCCGCCCATCACGGCTTCACCGCATACGCCAGGTAATTCACCTCGGTACGCGAGGACAGGCGGGCGCGATTGCGCCACGGCTCGTACAGCATGCCGCTGACGTCTTCGAGCTGCAGCCCGGCGTTGCGCAGCCACGCCGCAAGCTCGGCCGGCTTGATGAAATCCTTGTAGTGGTGCGTGCCCTTGGGCAGCAGACGCGCGATGTATTCGGCGCCCACCACCGCCAGCGCGAACGCGGCAGGGGTGCGATTGAGCGTGGACAGGAACAGCTTGCCGCCCGGCTTGAGCAGGCTGGCGCAGGCACGAATGATCGCGGTCGGATCCGGCACGTGTTCGAGCATTTCCATGCAGGTCACCGCATCGAAGCTGCCCGGCTGTTCGGCGGCCAGGTCTTCCACCGATTGCACGCGATAGTCGACCTGCACGCCCGATTCCAGGCTGTGCAGACGCGCCACCTTCACCAGTTCCGGCGCCAGGTCGATCGCAGTCACCTGCGCGCCCAGACGTGCCATCGATTCGCTGAGCAACCCGCCACCGCAGCCGACATCGAGCGCGCGCGCACCGGCAAGTTCCAGCCGCGTGGACACATACTCCAGACGCACAGGATTGAGC
Source organism: Xanthomonas sp. NCPPB 1062 (assembly GCF_041481705.2). NCBI lineage: Bacteria > Pseudomonadati > Pseudomonadota > Gammaproteobacteria > Lysobacterales > Lysobacteraceae > Xanthomonas > Xanthomonas sp. NCPPB 1062. Next base: position 2,697,478 of record NZ_CM192987.1, read on the forward strand.
GCATGCAGCGGCTTCTGCGGGCCGTCGGCATCCCACCAGCGGTTGGCCAGCGCGGCGAATTTATCCAGCTCGCTCTGATGGAAATTGCTGGATTTGGCGTGCGTATTCGAATTCATGCGGGGGCTCCGTGATGCGGTGACGCGCGCTCAGGCGCGGACGGTGCGGATGCGTTCGCGCCACTGCCGCGCATTGGCGAGAAGGGCGGCGGTATCCATGTCGATGAGCTCGCGCTGCACCAGTTTGGGCTTTCCGGCGATCCACACATCGGTGACCTGATGGCGGCCAGCCGCGTAGATCAGCTGCGACAGCACATGATGCAGCGGCTGGGTTTCCAGTGCGGCCAGATCCACGCAGATCAGGTCGGCCTGCTTGCCGATCTCGATCGAACCGATCCTGTCGCCGAAGCCCAAGGCACGCGCGCCGCCTAACGTGGCCGCACGCAACGTGGTCGCCGCGTCCAGCGCGGTCGCATCGTTGGCCACGGCCTTGGCCAGAATGGCGGCGGTACGGTTTTCGCTGAACATGTCCAGGTCGTTGTTGCTGGCACAGCCGTCGGTGCCGATGGCCAGATTCACGCCCGCACGCTGCAGCGCGCATGCCGGGCAAAAGCCCGAAGCGAGCTTGAGATTGGATTCGGGGCAATGCACCACGCTGACGCCGCGCTCGGCGCACAGATGGATTTCCGCATCGGTGAGCTGGGTCATGTGCACCGCGATCAGGCGGTCGTTGACCAGGCCCAGGCGATCCAGCCGCGCCAGCGGGCGCTGGCCGTACTGCTTGATCGAATCGGCCACTTCCTGCGCGGTTTCGTGCGTATGCAGATGCACCGGGATGTCGAGCTGGTCGGCCAGCATGCGTACGCGTTCGAAGTTGGCATCGTTCACGGTATACGGCGCATGCGGCGCGAACGCGGTGCTGATCAACGGATCGTCGCGCCATTGGTCGTGCAGTTCGCCGGCACGCGCGAAGTATTCGTCGTCCGACGATGCCCATGCGGTCGGGAAATCGATGATCACCGCGCCCACCAGCGCACGGAAGCCGTGCTGCTTGTAGACGGCCGCCTGCACATCGGCGAAGAAGTAGTTTTCGTTAACGCAGGTCGTACCACCGCGCAGCATTTCGGCGATTGCCAGCGTGGTGCCATCAGCCACGAATTCCGGCCCGATCACCGCCGCTTCCACCGGCCAGATGTGCTGCTGCAACCACACCATCAGCGGCAGGTCGTCGGCGACGCCGCGCAGCAGCGTCATCGGATTATGCGTATGCGCATTGACCAGTCCCGGCATCAACGCCGCATCGGGCCGCGACACGGTCTGCTTGGGCGCAAAACGCGTGCGTGCTTCGGCAGCCGGCAGCACGGCAACGATGACGCCGTGACTGACCGCGACCGCGTGGTCTTCCAGCACCACCGCATGCGGTTCGATCGGCACGACGTAGCCGGCCTCGATCAGCAGGTCGCAGGGTTCGGGCGGAGCGTTGGTCATGAGTGGATCCATTGAAGTTAGTTGCCGAACGGCCAGGAGTCGTCGGAGCGTGACACAGGCGCATACCGCGTGCCGTCGTAGCGCAGCACCTGGCGCTGGCGGTGCGTGCGCTCGATGTCGTCTGCATCCTCGACGGTGGTGGAAGTCACCAGGTTGGCAGTGACTGCGATGTCGGCATAGCCCGCGTGGACCGGCGCGTCCATCGACAGGGTGAGCGTGCCGCGCTCGGTCACCACACCCGTCGCGCCCCAGTTGCACGGTTCGCCTTTTACCCGCCGCCAGACAGTGAGATCCCGCTGCAGCACCGGGCGCAACCGGCGCTGTTCGCGCACCAGCAAGATCAATGCATCGTTGCTGTCGAAATCCGGACAACTGGGCCCGCGCGCAACGCTGTGCACCACCACGCCAACCGCACGCACGCCCTGCGCCAGGTCATAGCGTGCGGTATCCAGGCGCAGACTGTCGGCAGCAAGTTCGAAGCCGGCATCTTCGCCCATGTCCTGCGTGTACAAGGCAACGACCTGGGCAGTGCGGGCATCGAGCATGGCAACGCGCAACTCAAGGTTGCGTTCGCCTGCCTCGGTGGCGGCATCGCTGGCGAACGCAATGGCCGCCAGCCGTATCGATGGGTCGTACGGCCACGGCTTGCAGGTCTGCGCCACGGCATGGTCGACCGGCACCGCCCCTGCGGCGCCGGACGCCGCGCCAGCTGCCACCGCCGCCACGATTTGCGCGTCGCAGGCGGTGGCGGCGGCGGTTTGCGCAAGCACCGGACACGCCGCCAGCAGGCCGCTCAGCCCGGCCAGCAACGCGACGCACGCGGCCGTCAGGTGCGAGCCAATGGCGCACGGGACCGGCAGTGCACGCGTGGCCCATGCAGATTCCAGACACCGGCCGCCCAGGCCTGGCAACGGCGCAGTCGTTTCTTCGGCTGCTCCTGGCGTCATCAGGACACTGGCGCTGCGTACTGCTCGACCGGACCGGCGTCCCAGGCGCATCTGGATTACTTGACGCGCGCCGAGTATTCGCCCGAACGGGTATCGACCTTGATGATCTCGTCCTGGTTGACGAACAGCGGCACGCGCACCACCGCGCCGGTTTCCAGCGTGGCCGGCTTGCCGCCGCCGCCGGAGGTGTCGCCGCGCACGCCCGGATCGGTCTCGGTGATCTTCAGCTCGACGAAGTTCGGCGGCTGCACCCAGATCGGGGTGCCGTTCCACAAGGTCACGATGCAGTCTTCCTCGCCCTTGAGCCACTTGTCGGCGCCGCCCATGCCGGCCTTGTCGGTCTGCACCTGCTCGAAGGTTTCCGGGTCCATGAAGTGCCAGTACTCGCCATCGCTGTAGAGGTAGCGCATGTCGGTATCGACCACGTCGGCCACTTCCACATCGTCGGTCGCCTTCATGGTCATTTCGACCACGCGACCGGACTTGATGAAGCGGTACTTCATGCGGGTGAAGGCCTGGCCCTTGCCCGGCTTGACGTATTCGGTCTCGGTGATGACCGCCGGCTCGTTGTTGACCAGGATCTTCATGCCGTTCTTGACGTCGTTCATGCCAACAGTGGCCATGGTGCAGCTCCTCGATAAGACCACGACCCGCCACGCGGTGGCAGGTCGGATTAGAATGGGGCGCCCGCCGCAACCGGCGGGCATTTGGTTTTGTGACCGCACATGATAACCGCAGCCCCCCTCGCCTTACAGCCATCCCCGCCCCCCGCCCTGCAGCCAGCGCGCTGGCAACAGCAGTGGCGCGACGCCGTGCGCGACCCGCGCGTGCTGCTGCAGCTGCTGGGCCTGGATGCGCAAGCGGCGGCAATCAGCGCTGCCGCCGCCGCCCAGTTTCCACTGCGGGTGCCGCGCGCCTTCGTGGCGCGCATGCGCCATGGCGACCTGCACGACCCGCTGCTGCGCCAGGTGCTGCCGCTGGATGCGGAAATGCAGCCGGTGCCGGGCTTCGGCCTGGATGCGGTGGGCGATGCCGCCGCCCGGACCGCTGCCGGGGTGATCCAGAAATACCGCGGCCGTGCCCTGCTGATCGCCACCGGCAGCTGCGCGGTGCACTGCCGCTACTGCTTCCGCCGCCACTTTCCGTATGCCGAAGAGACCGCTGCGCGCGATGGCTGGCGTGAAGCGGTGGCCGCGATCGCCGCCGACCCCGGCATCGAGGAAGTGCTGCTTTCCGGCGGCGACCCGCTCTCGTTGGCCACACCCAAGCTGGTCGAACTCACCGACGCCCTGGCGCCCATCCCGCATCTCAAGCGCCTGCGCATCCACAGCCGCCTGCCGATCGTGCTGCCGGAGCGCGTGGATGCGCCACTGCAGGCCTGGCTGCGCAGCCTACCGTGGCCGGTGGCGTTCGTACTGCATGCCAACCATGCCAACGAATTCGACCCCGCGGTAGACGCCGCCGTGCGGGGGCTGCGCGACACCGGCGCACACTTGCTCAACCAGGCCGTGCTGTTGCGTGGCGTCAACGACAGCGTGGATGCGCTGGCGGCGCTGAGCGAGCGCAGCTTTGCCGCCGGCGTGCTGCCCTACTACCTGCATCAGCTCGACCGGGTCGCCGGGGTGGCGCATTTCGAAGTGGACGATGCGCGCGCGCGCGCGCTGCATGCCGAGCTGGCTGCCCGCCTGTCCGGCTACCTGGTCCCGCGGCTGGTGCGTGAAATCCCCGGCGATACCGGCAAGCGGCCGCTGTAACCGCCCGGACCTCAGCGCAACCGGTCGTAGGAGCGCACCCGGGCGCGATGGAGCTTTATCCAGTAAAGCCCGATCGCGCTCAGGTGCGCTCCTACGCTGTTATCCGGCACTGCGCGAAGTCCCCAGTGATGATCGCTGCAACGACCCAGACACGCTCTTCGCAGGAGCGCACCCGGGCGCGATGGCGCTTTACCGGTGACGCCCGTCGCGCTCAGGCGCGCTCCGAGGGCACTCACCCCGCCGCGATCAGCTTGACCATATCGGCCGGGCTCAACGGCCTGCTGAACCAATAGCCCTGCCCCAGGTCGCAACCGCGCTCGCGCAACAGATTGAATTGCGCTTCCTGCTCGATGCCTTCGGCAACCACGGTGATTCCCAGCGAGTGCGCCATGTTGATGATCGCGGTGGTCAGCGCCAGATCGTCCGGGTCGCGCTGCAGGTCGGCAACGAAACTCTTGTCGATCTTGACCCCGTCCACCGGCACCTGACGCAGATGGCTCAAGCCGGAGAAGCCGGTGCCGAAATCGTCCAGCCATACCTTCACGCCGGTGCGGTGCAGTTGGTCGAGCAGGCTGGCCGCCATCATCTCGTCGCCGATCACCGCGGTCTCGGTCAGCTCCAGATGCAGGCGCGCGGCCGGCAGCCCCGACTCGGCCAGGCACCCGGCCACGGTGTCGATCAGCGCACCGCTGCGCAGTTGCCGCGGCGAAACATTGACCGACACGAACAAACCCTCGCCCACCACTGGCCACTGCGCCGCCTCCAGGCAGGCCGCGCGCAGCACCTTGGGGCCGATTACTTCGATCAGGCCGCTCTGCTCGGCAATATCGATAAAGGTGGACGGCGCGATCGTTCCCAGCGCCGGATGCTGCCAGCGCAGCAGCACCTCCACGCCCACCAGCACACGGTCGCTGGTGCGGTAGATCGGCTGGTAGACCAGGCGCAGCTCGTCGCGTTCCCAGGCCCCGCGCAACTCGTGCTCCATGTGCACGCGGCGCTCCACCGCGTGATCGGCGGCGCGGCTGTAGAAGCGATGGCAGTTCTTGCCGGCGACCTTGGCCTGGTACATGGCGATGTCGCCGTTCTTCAGCAGCGCGGTGGCATCGCGCGCATCATCGGGGAACAGCGTGATGCCGATCGAGGTCCCCAGGAACACCTCGCGGCCCTGCACGTTCAACGGCCGGCTCAGTTCGTGCACCAGCCGGTCGGCCAGTTGCGCCGCCAGCAGGCTGACATCGCCGCTCTGCAGCAGGATCACGAACTCATCGCCGCCAAAGCGCGCCAGAATCGCATCGTCGCCGCCCAGCGCGGCAACTGCGCGGCTGATGCGGCTGGCGAACTGCAGCAAGGCCTCGTCGCCGGCCTCATGGCCAAGCGTGTCGTTGACGCGTTTGAAGTCGTCGATATCGGCAAACAGCAAGGCCAGCTTGCTGTCGGTGCTGCGCGCGGTGTGGAGCAGATGATCCAGACCCTCGCGAAAGCCCAGCCGGTTGGTCAGCCCGGTCAACGCGTCGGTGTAGGCCATGTGCCGCACTTCGCGGTCGTGCCGGGCGATGCTTTCGCTCATGCGCCCGAACGCGGAAATCAACTCGCCGATCTCGTCGTTGCGGGGGTGCGGCGGCAGCTGCACCGCATAGTCGCCCCGTTCGATCTGCCTTGCCGCTGCCGCCAGCAACCGAATCGGCGCCACCAGCGTGCGCTGCACGTAGATGGCCAGCAACACGCCCAGCCCGACCAGCGCAGCCAGCAGGACCAGCAACCAGCCCAGATCACGCTTGCCGATGGCGTTGAGGTTCTGCACCAGGGTGAGATTGGCGCCGGATTCGATCTTGCGCACCCGCTCGCGCGACATGCCCACGCGCACGCCACCGATGCGCTGGTCGCCGATCTTGATCGGCACCGTCACATCCAGCACCTCCGGCGAGGACTGCAACACCATCGCCTGCGCCGCCAGCGCCTTGGCGGCGAGCGGATCGGTCATGGCCTGCCCGTAACGCTGCAAGGTCGGCGTGCCGTCGTGCACCAGCCGGCCATGGCGGTCGAACACCAGCACATAGCTCACCACCTGCTGGCGCGAGGCATTGCGCACCAGCGCACCCATCGCGCCCAGGTCCGAGTAATACAAGGGGTTGGCCAAGCCGGAAGCCAGCTCGGTCGCCAGCGTTTCGCCGCGCGTGCGCAGGCTGCGATCGAACAGCTCGTGCAGGATCTGCGCACTCAAGCCGCGCACCTCGCGCTGCATCGCGCTTTGTCGCTGCAGCAGCGAAGCCAGGATCGCACCGACCAGCAGCAGCGTCAGCGCCATCACCAAGAGAAAGCGTGCCTGCAAGCCGAAGCGCACCTGAGTCATTCCACGTGATCCCTGACGCGTTGCACGCCCGCGCTCAACTCTTGCAGACGTCGGCGGCTAGCGGGATCCAGCGGATGGAACCCGGTAGTGTCGAAAAAGCGCTTCAGCGCCGGGCCCGCCTTGGGGTCGGAGGCGGCCTGCAGCAACACCACCCGCAGACGCTGCTCCACGGCCGGGTCCATTCCTGCGCGCACCATTTCCACCGCGCGCGGCACCGGCGCAGTGCGGTGCACGATGCGGAAGTCGCGCTTGAACACCGGTGGCATGTGGCGTTCGTCGTCCCAATCGACGTTGCTGAGCGCGCCCACGTCGATCAGATGTTTGTGCACGAACGCGGCAACGTTCAATTTCGACCCCACCATCAGATAGCCGGCCGATCCGCGTGCCGGGGTGTCGTCGGCCGACAGCAGCACATCGCATGCGATGCCGTTGCGCAGCAGTTCGAGCAACGGTAGCAGGTAGCCGCTGGTGGACGAGGCGTTCTGCAATGCCAGGGTATGGCCGCGCAACTGCGACAGCGACTGGATCGAGCTGTCGCGGCGCACGAAGAACACCGTGTGGAAGTCGCGCAGTCCGCCACGCTCGGTCATGAGCAAGGGATGCGCGCTGCCGCGCTGTTCCAGCAGCATCGCCGCGCCGGTCGTTTCGCTGACCCAATCGACCCGGCCGCGCCGCAGATAGCTGGACATCTGGCGCGCATCGGGCGCCATCAGGATTTCGCCGCGGCGGATCCCGACCTCGCGCATGCGCGGCACCACGTAATCCAGCAAGGGCTTGAGCTGCTCGTAATGGCTGGCGGGATCATCGCTGATCCGTCCAAGCACCAGGACCGAGGAAGGCGCTGCCGCAGCCGTCACGGCCAAGCCTGCCCCGGCAATCAGCCAGCAGGCAATCAGACACCATCGTAGACCGCGCAAAACGGACACTCCCCTAGAGCCGCGGACAGCCTAGCCGAATCTTTGAAGATGTGACAGACGTCAGTTTCCGGCCTGCTTGGCAAGCATGGCCATGCGCTGCGCATCGGACAGGATGCCGCGAATCAGCCGCACCTCCTGCTCGGTCATCTCTGCGCGCAGCAACAACCGGCGCAACTTGCGCATCGCCGACTCCGGCGCACGGCCCTTGTGGAAGTCGATCTCGTCCAGCGTGTCGCCCAGCTGGCCGAACATCCCTTCCAGCTGTGCGTGGCTGGCCGGCCCGTCGCGCAAGCCCGGAGCCGCTGCCGGCGCGCGTTCGGCCTCGCCTGCCGCCAGCTGCGCCAGTCGCACCTCGTACGCCAGCACCTGCACGGCCGCGGCCAGATTGAGCGAACTGAACTGCGGATCGGAGGGAATGTGGACCGCGGCGTGGCACAGCTGCAGCTCGTCGTTGGTCAGACCGGTGCGCTCGCGGCCGAACACGAAGGCCACCTCGGCCGGCTCGCCCGCCTTGGCCAGGGCACGCTGCGCGCCCTCGTCCGGCAGCAGTTCTTCCAGCGCTACCCGGCGCGCGCGCGCAGTGCAGCCAATCACCAGCGTGCAGTCGGCCACCGCCTCGCCCAGTGTCGCGAAGATCGGCGCCTGGCTCAGCACGTCTTCTGCGCCGGCCGAGCGCCGATAGGCGTCTTCGTCGAGTGCGCGCTCCGGTGCCACCAGCACCAGGCGCGAAACCCCCATGGTCTTCATCGCACGCGCTGCAGCGCCGATGTTGCCTGGATGCTGGGTACCCACAAGAACGAATCGGATGCGCTGGCTGACGGACATGAACGGAGATCGGGAAGCTGTTCGGCCGTAGATGGTAAACTGCGCGGCCGGCTTTCGCGCCGGACCGCTCTTTTACCTTCGCCATTGTCCGATTCTGCCTTCACGGGAGCTTTCACCATGCAGAAACCCGCCGTCACCGTCATGGTCAAAGCCGCCCGCCTCGCCGGCAATGTGCTGTTGCGCGGCATCAACAAGCTCGATGCGCTCAATGTGGTGCAGAAAGGCCGCATGGACTACGCCAGCGAAGTCGATGCCGATGCCGAGAAGGTCATCATCAAGGAACTCAAGCGCGGCTACCCCGAGTACGCCGTGTTCGGCGAAGAAGGCGGCGTGCAGGGCGGCAAGAGTGGCCGCTACACCTGGGTCATCGATCCACTGGACGGCACCAGCAATTATCTGCGCGGCTTCCCGCACTACTGCGTGTCCATCGCACTGGTGGAAAATGGCGAACCGACCGATGCGGTGATCTTCGACCCGCTGCGCAACGAGCTGTTCACTGCCAGCCGCGGCGCAGGCGCGGTGCTCAATGACCGCCGCATACGTATCGCAGAGCGCAAGGATCTGGAAGGCGCAATGGTCCACACCGGCTTCCCGCCGCGCGAGCGTGCGCGCGCCAGTGCGCAGCTCAAGTGCGTGGATGCGCTGCTGGTGCAGGCCGAAGACGTGCGCCGCACCGGCTCGGCAGCGCTGGACCTGGCCTATGTGGCCTGCGGCCGCGCCGACGCCTATTTCGAAGCGGGCGTCAAAGCCTGGGACATCGCCGCTGGTGTGCTGCTGGTACGCGAGGCCGGTGGCCGCGTTTGCGACTACAAGGGCGCCACCCCGCCGCGCATGGACAACATGGGCCCTGAGACGCAGCAAATCGTGGCCGGCAACATCAAGATCAGCGACGCGTTGCAGAAGGTCATCGTCAACACCGGCTACGCCCGCGAGTTCGACGCCAAGTTCTGATCGACCCGTTCGCACTACCGCTGCCCGGCAGACATCGGAACACGCCCGAGCACGGAGGCTTCCCTGCAAGGCCTCTCGCGACCGGGGTCGCTCCTACCCACAGCGCAGTAAACGTACAAGGCCGGGATCGCTCCCGGCCTTGTACGTTGGGTGCCGCTGTCACAGCGCTAGGCAGTGCCTGGCGCCGGTGCAGGACCTCAGGCGATCGCGGCGTGGTAGCGGCGCTCGACTTCTTCCCAATTGACGGCGTTGTAGAACGCGCCGATGTATTCCGGGCGACGGTTCTGGTACTTCAGGTAGTACGCGTGTTCCCACACGTCCAGACCCAGGATCGGGGTGTTGCCCTCGAATAGCGGGCTGTCCTGGTTGGCGGTGCTTTCCACCACCAGCTTCTTGTCGGGGGTCACGCTCAACCACGCCCAACCCGAGCCAAAGCGGCTGACGGCGGCCTTGGTGAAGGCTTCCTTGAATTTCTCGAAACCACCGAGATCCTTGTCGATCGCCTTGGCGACCTCGCCCTTGGGCTCGCCGCCACCGTTGGGCGACAGCACGGTCCAGAACAGGGAGTGGTTGGCGTGGCCGCCGCCATTGTTGCGCACCGGGCCCTGCAGGTTTTCCGGCAGGCTCTTCAGCTTGGAGACCAGTTCTTCGATCGGCAGATCGGCGTACTCGGTCCCTTCCAGCGCCGCGTTGACGTTGTTGATGTAGGTCTGGTGATGCTTGGTGTGATGGATTTCCATCGTTTGCGCATCGATGTTCGGTTCCAGCGCGTCGTAGGCGTAGGGCAACTGCGGAAGTGTGTAAGCCATGCGTATCTCCTGGACTTGCCGCCCGGCGAAGACCGGGCGTTGCGGGGTGAATGGTAAGGACGGCGGCAGCGCTTACCAAGGGTGCTGGCAGGGAAACTTCATCCCATCGCATGCCGCACGATGTTCGCCGCACACCTTGCACCAAGTCCCGGTTACTTGGGCGTGAACCGTCCCGGCGCCGGCCACGTTCAAAGTCGACACAGTCGCGCATCGGCATACTTGCTCTGCCGTATCCATTTCGGACTGTCTTCATGCGCAAGCCCGCTTTGCTCGTTGTCGCCATCGCGCTGCTCGTCGCCGGCCTGTGGGGCATGCGCACGATGCAGACGCCCAAGCCGCAGTTCGCGCCGCAACTCAACGCCCCGATCGCCGCGGACGCGCCGACGCGCGAGGTGCCGCGCCTGCCCGCCTTTCTGCCGACCGAGGCGATGGCCACCATCGTGTTGATCCAGCGCGGTGGCCCGTTTCCGCATCCGCAGGATGGCAGCATGTTCGGCAACCGCGAGCATCGCCTGCCCGAACGTCCGCGTGGCTATTACCGCGAATACACTGTCGATACCCCCGGCAGCCCGGATCGCGGCGCGCGCCGCATCGTCACCGGCGGCACTCCGCCCGAGGCGTGGTACTACAGCGACGATCATTACCAGAGCTTCAAGGCCTTCGATGGCCCGACCCCGGACCAGGCACCATGAACGCTGGCGACTTCGCGCTGGATCTGTCCGATCCGCAGCAGTCGGGGGTGTATCAGGCCGAGACCGACGATCTGGACACCATGGCAGCGCTTGCGCGCGATGCCGGCCTACGCATCGTGCGCGTGGATCTGGCCGCCTGCAGCGACAAACGCATGCTGCTGATGCGCCTGGCCACGCAACTGGATTTCCCGGCCAGCTTCGGCCGCAATTGGGACGCGCTCAGCGATGCCCTGCGCGACCTGGCGTGGCTGCCTTCGCCACATGGCTATGCGCTGCTCATCGACGGCGCCCAGGCGCTGGCCAGCACGGCACCCAACGACCGCGACACCTTGCTGGACATCCTCGATGACGTCGCCAACGCCTGGGCAGCACGCGGGCTGACCTTTGCGGCGTTCGTTGCGCCCGCAAGCGCCTGCGACTGAGAGCAGCCAACAGCACGCCTGCGCAGCCGGCGGAGCGGACACGCCTGGCGCCGGCACCACATGCCCCGTGCAGAAGCGATGGCTGCCTGCATGCCGCCCGCACCGACCTGATGAGCGCTCGCGATGTAGGCACCGCGCGGCGCGGTCGATCAGCGCTGGTATTTCCGGCGAACACGGATCGCCACGCACCCGCATCGGCCTGCATCCAGGCGCGATGGCAGACCACCATCGCCCTTCGTCGCGCCAGACGCGCGAACGGCACGCATTGCGCGTGCCGACCGACGATCAACTATCCAGCTCGCTCCAGCGCGCGTACGCCGCATCCAGGTGCTTTTGCGCATCGGCCAATGCTGCGGTGTGGGCCGCCATCGCCGCACTGTCGCGCTGATAGAAGGCCGGCTCGTTCATCGCCTCGGTGAGCGTGGCCACTTGCTGCTCCAGCGTCTCGATCAGGGCCGGCAGTCGCTCCAGCTCGCGTGCATCCTTGTAGCTGAGCTTGCGCTTGGGGGCGGTGTCCGCCGGCACTGCAGCCACGGGCGCGGTCGCCACCGCAGTGGCCGATGCCTTGGCCACCGCCATCGCATTGCCGACCGGCGTACGGCGCTGGCGCAGCGAATCGCTGTATCCGCCGACGTAATCGCCGATCAGGCCATCGCCCTCCATCACCAGCGTGGAGGTCACCACGTTGTCGAGGAAGTCGCGGTCATGGCTGACCAGCAGCAAGGTTCCGCTGTATTCGCCCAGCAATTCTTCCAGCAGCTCCAGCGTTTCCACGTCCAGGTCGTTGGTCGGTTCGTCCATCACCAGCAGGTTGGACGGCTGCGCGAACAGACGTGCCAGCAATAGGCGATTGCGCTCGCCACCGGACAGGCGCGTGATCGGCGCGCGCGCGCGCTCGGGGGTGAACAAGAAATCCTGCAGATAGGCATGCACGTGCTTGCGCTTGCCGTTGATTTCCAGGAAATCGCGGCCTTCGGCTACGTTTTCGATCGCGCTCCAGTCTTCGCGCAGGGTGGAACGGTATTGGTCGAAATACGCAATCTGCAGATTGGTACCGATGCGGATTTCGCCCTGCTGCGGCTGCAGATCGCCCAGCAACAGCTTGAGCAAGGTGGTCTTGCCGCTGCCGTTGGGGCCGATCAGGCCGATGCGGTCGCCACGCTGGATAATGGTGGAAAAATCCTTGACCATCGTGCGCGCACCGAACGCGAAGCCAACCTCCTTGGCCTCGATCACCTTCTTGCCGGACGACTCGCCCTGCGAGACTTCCATGCGCACGTTGCCGGTGAGCTCGCGCCGCTGCACGCGCTCGTTGCGCATCGATTCCAGGCGCCGCACGCGGCCCTCGTCGCGGGTGCGCCGCGCCTTGATGCCCTGACGGATCCAGATCTCTTCCTGCGCCAGCAACTTGTCGAAGCGCGCATTCTCCTGCGCCTGCGCATTGAGCCGTTCCTCGCGGCGGCGCTCGTAGTTGGCCCAGTCGCCCGGCCAGCTGGTGACCTGGCCGCGATCGATCTCGACGATGCGGGTGGCCAACGCACGCAGGAAGCGCCGGTCGTGGGTGACGAACAGCACGCTGCCGCTCCAGCCCTTCAGGAAGGTTTCCAGCCAATCGATGGCTTCGATATCCAGATGGTTGGTCGGTTCGTCCAGCAGCAGCACATCCGGCGAGGACACCAGCGAACGCGCCAACAGCACGCGTCGCTTCATACCGCCGGACAGCCGCGCGAACTCCGCATCGCCGTCCAGTTCCAGCTTGGTCAGCGTCTCGGTGACGCGTTGATCCAGCGCCCACCCGTCGGCCGCATCGATCTTGGCCTGCACCTTGCCGAACGCATCGGCGTCGAACACCTCGGCATGGCTGAGTTGATGGAATTCGGCCAGCCAATGACCCAACTCGCCCAGACCATCGGCCACCACGTCGAACACGCTGCCGCCGGTCCCTTGCGGTACCTCCTGCTCCAGCCGCGCGATGCGCACACCCTGTTGCACGCGCACTTCGCCATCGTCGGGCTTGAGCTCGCCGGCGATCAGTTTCATCAAGGTCGATTTGCCGGCGCCGTTGCGGCCGATCAAGGCGATACGCTCGCCCGGCTCGATCGTGAGGTCGGTTTTTTCCAGCAACAAGGGGCCGCCGACGCTGTAGTCGACGCTTTGCAGAGTGATTAAAGGCATGGCGCAATTGTACGGGATTGGTGATTGGGGATTCGGGATTGGCAAAAGCGCACGCTGTCACGGTGACGAATCCCGAATCCCTACTCCCCAATCCCGGGCTAAAATGCGCCATGAACGAATTCTGCGCGCTGCCGCTGTCGCCGGCCCTGGCCCCCGGCATCGACGCCCTTGGCTACACCGTCCTGACTCCCATCCAGGCGCAAAGCCTGCCGCCGATCCTGCAGGGGCTCGATGTCATCGCCCAGGCGCCGACCGGCAGCGGCAAGACCGCCGCGTTCGGGCTTGGCCTGCTGCAAAAGCTCGACCCTGCAGTGACCCGCGCACAGGCGCTGGTGATCTGCCCCACCCGCGAATTGGCCGACCAGGTCGGCAAGCAGCTGCGCAAGCTCGCCACCGGCATTCCCAACATGAAGCTGGTGGTGCTCACCGGCGGCATGCCGCTGGGCCCGCAGTTGGCCTCGCTGGACGCGCACCACCCGCAAGTGGTGGTGGGCACGCCCGGTCGCATCCAGGAACTGGCCCGCAAACGCGCCCTGCATCTGGGCGGCGTGCGCACGCTGGTGCTGGACGAGGCCGACCGCATGCTCGACATGGGCTTCGAAGAACCCATCCGCGAGATTGCCGGCCGTTGCGACAAACACCGCCAAAGCCTGCTGTTTTCGGCCACGTTCCCGGACAGTATCCGCGCGCTCGCACGCGAGCTGTTGAAGGAGCCGGTTGAGATCACGGTGGAAGGCGCCGATAGCGCACCGGAGATCGATCAGCAGTTCTTCGAGGTCGACCCGACCTATCGGCAAAAGGCCGTTGCCGGCCTGCTGCTGCGTTTCAATCCCGAGTCCAGCGTGGTGTTCTGCAATACCCGCAAGGAAGTGGACGAGGTGGCTGGCTCGCTGCAGGAATTCGGTTTCTCTGCGCTTGCCTTGCATGGCGACATGGAACAGCGCGACCGTGACGAAGTGCTGGTGCGCTTCGTCAACCGCAGCTGCAACGTGCTGGTGGCCAGCGACGTGGCCGCTCGCGGGCTGGACGTGGAAGACCTCTCGGCGGTGGTCAACTACGAGCTGCCCACCGATACCGAGACCTACCGCCATCGCATTGGCCGTACCGCACGTGCCGGCAAGCATGGACTGGCGCTGAGCCTGGTCGCCCCGCGCGAAACTGCCCGCGCGCAGGCACTGGAAGCCGAACAGGGCCAACCCTTGAAGTGGTCGCGTGCGCCACTGGCCACCGCGCGCCCGGCGCAACTGCCGCAGGCGGCAATGACCACCTTGCGCATCGATGGCGGCAAGACCGACAAGCTGCGTGCCGGCGACATCCTGGGCGCCCTGACTGGCGAAGCCGGGCTCTCGGGCGCGGCAATCGGCAAGATCGCCATCTACCCTACCCGCTCCTACGTGGCCATTGCCCGCGCGCAGGTCGCCAAGGCGCTGGCACATCTGCACGCAGGCAAGATCAAGGGACGCCGGTTTCGGGTCAGCAAGCTCTGAACGCAGCGCGGCCGGCATTGTGCCGGCCGCCTATGTTTCAGCTAGAGCAATCCTGGAAGCGCGCACGTCCACGCATCCAGGGTCGCTTCCAGCGCTTGGAATCAGTAAGAAAGTGTCGCCAACAGCGGCACATCGTTCGCCCATTTCTGGCGACCCTGCAGCACCTGCAATTCCACCAGCACGGCTGCGCCAACGACTTCCAGTTCGAGTTGGGCAGCAAGTCCCAGGGCCGCACGCAGCGTGCCGCCGGTGGCCAGCACGTCGTCGACAATCAGTACGCGCGCCCCGCGTGGCAGCGCATCCTCATGCATTTCGATGCGATCGGTGCCGTACTCCAGCGCGTATTCCTGGATCAGCGTGCGCCCCGGCAGCTTGCCCGGCTTGCGCACCGGCACGAAGCCGGTCCGCAGTTCGCGCGCCAGGGCAGCGCCCAGAATGAAACCGCGCGCCTCGATACCCAGCACCGCATCCAGCGGCGTGGTGCGCCACGGCTGCGCCATTTCGTCCAGCGCAGAGGCGAAATCCGGGCCGTCCGACAGCAACGGGGTAATGTCCTTGAAGACGATGCCCGGCTTGGGGAAATCGGCGATGTCGCGAATCCGCTCCGACCAATGGTTGGGTCCGGAAGTCGTGGTGCCGGCGCAGCGGCTGCAGTCAGTCATGAGGGCGGTGGCGTGGTGGCCGGTGGGGTTGCGCCTATTCTAGGCTGCGCACGCCATCCACGCCGGATTTACGGCATACCTGCATCTGAGCGCGTCAGGAACTGCACGACAGCATCGAACACCCGGCGCGATCGCGTGCCCAGTCCGGCCGCCGCGCCGCAAACGCGTCGCGCCCGTGCTGATCGTCGTAAGGGCGGCGCATGACCTCCAGCAACTCCTGCACCCCGGACGGGTCACCCTGCTCGGCACGGTCGATCGCCTGCTGCGCCAGATAATTGCGCAACACATAGCGCGGGTTGGCCAGGCGCATGCGCGCGCGCCGCTCTTCCGGCGACAGCGGATCCTGCTGCAGGCGCGCGGCATAGCGCTGCAGCCATTGCTGCAGCTGCGGCGCATCCGCCAGGCGTTTGTCTTCGTCGTAAAAGGCGTCGCGCAGCTGCGCGGGGTCCGGATGTTCGGGCGACAGGTCGATGAGCCCACGGAAGGTGAGCGTCATGTCCATCTCGGATTCGCGCATCAGGGCGCGCAGCGCGTCGATCAGCTGCAGATCCTCGTCGCGACACTCTGCCAAGCCCAGCTTGGCGGCGGTGTCGCGCCGGTCGCACGCCAGGTAGGTATCGCGAAAACGATCCAGCCCATATTGCAGCAGGGCCTGGTCGGCAAACAGCGGCGCCAGCGCCTGGGCAAGCCGGCCCAGGTTCCAGTAGGCCACTTGCGGCTGGGTGCCGAAGCGATAGCGCCGCCCCTGCGCGTCGGTGGTGTTGGGCGTCCAGTCCGGGTCATAGTCGTCGACCCAGCCATACGGGCCGTAGTCGATGGTCAGACCGAGGATCGACATGTTGTCGGTATTCATCACCCCATGCACAAACCCGACCCGCATCCAGTGCGCCACCATCACCGCGGTACGCTCGCAGACCTGCGCAAACCAGTCGGCGTAGAGCGCCTCGCTGGCACCGGCCAACGCCGGGAAATCGCGGGCGATGGTGAAATCCACCCACTGCTTCAGCAATGCGATATCGCCGCGTGCGCTGGGCAATTCGAAGTTGCCGAAACGGATGAACGAAGGCGCCACCCGGCACACGATCGCGCCCGGCTCGCGCTGCGGGTGGCCGTCGTAGAACATGTCGCGCACCACCGCCTCACCAGTGCCGACCAGGCTCAATGCACGCGTGGTCGGCACGCCCAGATGATGCATCGCCTCGCTGCACAGGAATTCGCGGATCGACGAGCGCAATACGGCGCGCCCATCGGCACCGCGCGAATACGGCGTCGGGCCGGCACCCTTGAGCTGCAATTCGTAGCGCCCACCGTCAGTTCCGATCGCCTCGCCCAGCGAAATCGCCCGCCCGTCGCCAAGCTGTCCGGCCCAATGCCCGAATTGATGCCCACCGTAGTTGACCGCCCAAGGCTGCATTCCCGGGTACAGCGCGTTGCCGCCGAACACCTGGGCGAACTGCGCACTGGCGATCTCGGCCGCCTCCAGGCCCAGCACCTGCGCCATCTCCGCCGAATGCGCGATCAGGTACGGAGCGGCGACCGGCGTCGGCAAGACAGACGACCAGGCCGCGCCCACCTCGCGCCGGCGTGCCCCCTCTTCCGGGTCGGCGGGCAGCTGCTGACGCAGACGATTATCGAAGTGCAAATGTGTCATGCCGGCAAGCCTAGGCCACCGGCAGTGAACCTGACATGGGCGAAGCCGCATCCGGCGCTGCGTGCGTACCGTATCTTCACTCGCCTGGCGTGTGCCGAGCGGGCTCGTCCTGCACATGCTTGCGACGTGCGATAGCCGCTAATAGCCGCCGGCTGCCGATCAGATGCGAACCAGACAGAGGCGAACGTTGCCGGGACGCCACTCTCTGGTCTGCACTTGCCGGCCTGTTGCGTTCGTGCCTGGTCCCCACCACCCTTCCTGCCCCCGTACCGATATTGCCCATGCCCTCGCGCGCTTCCCGCTGGTTCCGTCCTGCCCTCCTGTTGCTCGGTTCGTTGACCATGACGGCCTGCAGCAGCGTCTTTTTTGGTGGCATCAATGCCGCATCCAGCCGATCGGGCATTGTCGAGCATCGCGACCAGGTGTTCGATTCCGCGCACGGCCTGGCGCTGGATGTCTACCAGCCGCGCGGCGCAAGCGACGCGCCAGTGATGGTGTTTTTCTACGGCGGCACCTGGAAGCGCGGTTCACGCGCCAACTATCGCTGGGTGGGCCGCGCACTTGCGCGCCAGGGCGTGGTGGCGATGGTGGCCGACTACCGCAAGTATCCGCAGGTCGGATTACACGGTTTCATGTCCGACGCGGCAGGCGCCACCGCATGGAGCTACCGCCACGCGCACGAGTACGGCGGCAACCCGAATCGCCTCGCGGTGATGGGTCATTCGGCAGGCGCGCATATGGCCGCGTTGCTTGGCACCGATGCCCGCTGGCTGCAGGCGCAAGGCCTCAAACCTCACCAGTTGTGCGGCGTCGTAGGCCTGGCCGGGCCGTACGACTTCATGCCGATGACCGATCCCGAATTGGTCGAAATCTTCGGCGATGCGCCGGCAGCGCAACGGCAATCGCAACCGGTGCGTTACGTCGGCGGCGACGAACCGCCCATGTTGCTGCTGCATGGCGATGCCGACCGCGTGGTCGAACTACAGAACAGCGTCTCGCTGCAGCAGGCGCTCAAGCGCGAAGGCGGCAGTGCCGAACTGAAGGTCTACCCCGGCATGGGCCATCTCGGCATCCTGCTGGCGCTGCGCAAATCGCCCGAGCGCTCGCAGGTGCTGAACGATACGCTGCGGTTTGTGCGCCAGTGCCGGGTGCCTTGAAGCGCAATCCGCCCTGACGTCGTTGGGGATTGAGTGACTGCTGCGAACGGCTGATGGGCAGCGATACCGACGACGGTGTCGCTGGGTAGCCATTCGGATCCGGAATGAGCGGAATACATCGCGATGAGAGACGCCATGTCGTAGCAGCAGACAGCGGGCGAAACACAGTGCCGCCCACCTACTCGCACCCCGCTCTCCCTACTCCCCGATGCCTCAATTGGCCGGCTTGCTTCCCATCAGCTCGAACGGGCCGCCTTTCTTCAACGCAGCCTGATACGCCGGACGCGCTTGGATCCGCTGCAGAAACGCGTGCAAACGCGGGTATTTCTCCAGACCGCCGCCGCGTGCGGCCGCCGCCTGTACCGGGAAGCTCATCTGGATGTCGGCGGCGGTGAAGCGTTCGCCAGCGAACCAGTTGCTGGCCTGCAACGACTGCTCCATCCAATCCAGATGCAAGGTGAGCTGCGGCCCCACGAAACCCGACATCGCCTTGTCCACGATCGCACGTGCGATGGGTTTGGCGAAGAACGGCATCGGCGCGCTGCGGATGCGACCGAAGATCAGCGTCATCAGCAACGGCGGCATCGCCGAGCCTTCGGCGTAATGCATCCAATAGCGAAACTGCAGGCGCTCGGGCGAATCCAGCGGCCGCGGCGATGGCGACAGCGCGCACTCGGTGTCGTAGCGCTCGGTCAGGTACTCCAGGATTGCCCCAGATTCGGCTACGACCAGGTCGCCATCGACCAGCACCGGCGATTTGCCCAGCGGATGGATCGCGCGCAGCGCCGGCGGCGCCAGCATGGTCTTGGGGTCGCGTTCATGGCGCACGATCTGGTAAGGCAGCGCCAGTTCTTCCAGCAGCCACAGCACGCGCTGGGAACGGGAATTATTGAGATGGTGGACAGTGATCATGAGATAGCTGCGCGCGGAAAGCGCACATCCTACCGATCCAGGCGTCGTCGCTGTGCGCAAGCAGCGCCTGGTGGACGCGCCAGCGAGGCTGACCGCCTGTCGTGCAGACAATAAAAAACGCCAGCCGCTTGCACGGCCGGCGTTTTTGGCAACCCTAAGGTTGCAGGCGGATTAGACCGCCTGCACCTGGTCAGCCTGCATGCCCTTCTGGCCCTGCACGGCGACGAAGGTGACCTTCTGGCCTTCCTGCAGCGACTTGAAGCCGGTGCCCTGGATGGCGCGGAAGTGCACGAACAGGTCCGGGCCGCTTTCCGGGGTGATGAAGCCGAAGCCCTTGGCATCGTTGAACCACTTCACGGTACCGCTCTGACGCTCTGACATTTACTAACTCCTGAACTATTGATGGATAAATCGCAGCGTCCGAAAAGCCGGAGCTGAGACTGAGTTGCAGGCGTTGGTAAAGCGGAACGATGAAGCGAGATCTGTAACGATCCGGCTGCACCAGGCCACGATTCACGGTGACCCTTGCAAACACAGTGCGTGCACAGTACTCGTGTTTTCTGCAAAAAGCGACACCCTGCGTCAAATCTTTTGCAGTCGGGTCCAATCCGACGGCCTGTCGGGACTGTCCCCATCCCAATTGACCGGATGCCACTGCCTGACGCCCCCACAGCTGCGCAGATCATGGGGGCCGTTAACGACACCTGCCCGGCCATGGTCCGCGACGTCCTGGACCGCGCCTCAGCGCCTGTCGCCCCGCCGTGGCCCTTGCAGCCAACCGGCCTCTGAGCCAAGCCCACCCTGCCCTTGCTCGCACCATCCAGCTGTCAGCCAGCCCAGGCCCGGCCGACGACGCACCTCTGCCAGATGCGGGCAACACCCGGCGCATGAACCGGCCGCGTATCATAGGCGCCCTTTGCAACCGGCATCCTGATGGCCCTCACCGCCACCGTCCGCAGGGCGGAACTTCAGATCAGCGACATGGACCGCGGCTATTACGCCAACCATTCGCTGACCCTGGCCCAGCACCCTTCCGAGACCGACGAGCGCCTGATGGTGCGGCTGCTGGCGTTCGCGCTATTTGCCGACGATCGTCTGGAATTCGGCCGTGGCCTCAGCAACGACGACGAGCCGGACCTATGGCGGCGCGACTACACCGGCGACCCGGATCTGTGGATAGACCTCGGCCAGCCGGACGAAAGCCGCGTGCGCAAGGCCTGCAACCGCTCGCGCCAGGCGGTGGTCATCGGCTACGGCGGCCAGGCCACCGAAACCTGGTGGAAGAAGCACGCCAACGCCATGGGCCGGTACCGCAATCTGCGCGTGATCGAGCTCGACTCGCAGGCCACCGAAGCACTCGGCGCACTGATCCAGCGCGGCATGCGTTTTGACGTGATCATCCAGGACGGCGAAGTGCAGATGCTGGCCGACCACGGCAGCGTCACCCTGACCCCGATGGTGCGGCAAGCCCCGGCCGAATGAGCATGCGTTGCGACGTGCTGGTCATCGGCGCCGGCGCTGCCGGGCTGATGAGCGCCTTCACTGCCGGCCAGCGTGGCCGCAAGGTGGTGGTGATCGATCATGCCAACAAGGTCGGCAAGAAGATCCTGATGTCCGGTGGCGGGCGCTGCAATTTCACCAACACCGGCACCACGCCTGGCAACTTCATTTCGGCCAATCGGCATTTCTGCAAATCCGCCCTGGCGCGCTACAGCCCGGCGGATTTTGTGGAGATGGTCGAACGGCATGCCATCGCCTATCACGAGAAAGAGCTGGGCCAGTTGTTCTGCGACATCTCCTCCAAGCAGATCGTGCGCATGCTGCTGGACGAATGCGATGCGGCCGGCGTGCAGATCCGCACCCAGTGCGACGTGCTGTCGGTCCAGCGCGGCAGCGACGGCTTCCAGGTCCAGACCAGCCAGGGGGCCGTGCAGACGCAGTCGTTGATCGTGGCGACCGGGGGGCTGTCGATTCCCAGCATGGGGGCCAGCGGCTTCGGCTATACCCTGGCCAAGCAGTTCGGCCATGCGCTGCTGCCCACCCGCGCCGGGCTGGTGCCACTCACGCTGAGCGGCAAGCATCAGGAGCGTCTGCAAGCGCTGTCCGGGCTGGCGTTGCCGGTCCAGGCGCAGTGCAACGGAGTCAGCTTTCGCAATTCCATGCTGCTCACCCATCGTGGGGTCAGCGGCCCGGCGATCCTGCAGATTTCCTCGTATTGGCAGCCGGGCGACGATTTGCGGCTGGATCTGCTGCCCGGTCGCGATGCAGCGACGTGGCTGCGCGAACAAAAGCAGCAACGCGGCGCCACCGAGCTGCGCAACGTGCTGGCCGACGTGCTGCCGAAACGGTTTGCGCAACGCTTGTGCGAGCTCTGGCTGCCAGACAAGCCGGTGCGTCAGCTGGATCCGCCGCAGCTGACAGCCGCCGCCGAGCTGCTCGGCAGCTTTCCGCTGATCGCCAGCGGCACCGAAGGCTATCGGACAGCTGAAGTCACCCTGGGCGGGGTCGATACCCAACAGGTCTCCAGTGCGACCATGGAGTCGCGCCTGGTGGCAGGCCTGTACTTTGTCGGCGAGGTACTGGATGTCACCGGCTGGCTTGGCGGTTACAACTTTCAGTGGGCGTGGGCGTCCGGCCATGCAGCGGGGAGCGTGGCGTAACGGCGATGGCGGGGGGCTCGCCCACCGATCAGGTCAGGCGCCTTGAACGCGCTGTCGCGGCATGGACAGCACGCAGTGAAAACGGTCGATGCGCGCCAGAAGGCATCTTCCACGCGCAAATATTGTTCTACGTCTCACACTTGATGCGGCATGCTCCACACACATGGACGTGCCAAACCCCTTCGTGTATTAAAGCCCGTCTCTAGGGAGCCGCGCATGCAAAAAGGCAAAGATCTCACCCTCCGCCTGATGATCGTCGACGACAGCGTGGAGAGTGCGGAGACCATCGTCACCGCGCTGCGCAATGGCGGCATTGCGGTGCGTCCATCGCGACCGCAAAGCCAGGAGGAACTGGCCAGCATGCTGTCGGGCCAGATCGATCTGGCCATCTTGGGTCAGGCGCAGCAGATCCCCATGAGCGCCTTGCAGACCCAGATTGCGGGCAGCGGCAAGGACATCCCGATCATCTTGCTGGCCGAGCGGATCGAAGAGAACGCCCTGGTCGAGGCCGCTTCGCACGGGGTGCGCGCCATTGCATTGCGCCACCGCCCCGCGCATTTGCTTGCACTGGTGCGCTCGGAGTGGGACGACCTGCAGGCCCGCCGCGGACTGCGCCGCATCGAGGCGCAGATGCGCGAGACCGAGCGCCGCTGCGACGCACTCATCGCATCTTCGCGCGACCCGATCGCCTACGTGCATGAAGGCATGCATATCCGTGCCAACGATGCCTATCTGGAAATGTTCGGCTTCGAGTCGTTCGACGATGTCGAAGGCATCTCGCTGCTGGACATGATCGCCGCGCAGTACGTCGACGATTTCAAACAGCTGCTCAAGGCGATGTCCAAGGGCGAACCGCCGCCGGCACAGTACAAGCTCGATGCACGCCGCGTGGAAGGCGACACCTTCCCGGCCACGATGGAGTTCGCCACCGCCACCTATGAAGGCGAGCCGTGCATCCAGGTGGTGTTCCGGCGCCGCGAGGAGTTCGACCCGGAACTGGCGCGCGAAGTCGAAGACTTGCGCCAGCGCGACCAGGTCACCGGCCTGCTCAATCGCCCCACCTTCATGGTGGCGCTGGAACAGGCCGTGGCACAGGCCGGCCGCAGCGAGGGCCAATCCGGCTTCCTGTTGATCGAGCCGGATCACTACGCACGCATCCTGCCCGAGTTCGGGCTGGATTCGGCAGATGCGCTGATTGCTGCGCTTGCCGCGCACGTGGCGAGCGTGCTGGACGACAGCGTATTGGCCGCGCGCTTCGGCGAACACAGTTTCGCCCTGCTGTTGAATGGAAATTACGCGCGCACGCATGCGCTGGCCGAAACCGTGCGCAATGCGTTCGCGCAGCACGTGGTCAGCGTGGGGACGCGCTC
Organism: Xanthomonas sp. NCPPB 1062; assembly: GCF_041481705.2. Taxonomy (NCBI): domain Bacteria; kingdom Pseudomonadati; phylum Pseudomonadota; class Gammaproteobacteria; order Lysobacterales; family Lysobacteraceae; genus Xanthomonas; species Xanthomonas sp. NCPPB 1062. The sequence goes on from NZ_CM192987.1 coordinate 2,720,703, forward strand.
GGCCACGGTGACGGTCAGCATCGGCGGCGTGCAGATCGGCGAAAAGATCGCCAGCATCGGCCAGGTACTCAATCGCGGCACCGAGGCGGTGCGCACTACTGCCGAGCTCGGTGGCAACGCGGTCAGCATCTACGACCCGGCTGCGGCGGATCGGGCCGAAGAAGAACGCATCGAACGTTGGGTCGAGCAGCTGCGCGAAGCGCTGGTCGGCGACGGTTTCCTGTTGCATTACCAGCCGGTGCTCAACCTGCAAGGCGAGCCGCTGGAGTTGTACCAGGCCTTCCTGCGCCTGGAACGCAACGGCGAAATGATGTCGCCGAACGCGTTCATGGCCATCGCCGAAGAGCACGACCTGGTCACCGAAATCGACCGCTGGGTGGTGGCGCGGGCCATCCGGCAACTGGGCGAACGCCAACGTGCCGGGCACAAGACCCATCTACTGGTACGCATCGGGCCGAACTCGTTCTCGGACCCGCAGATGATCGACACCATCCGCGAGCAATTGGCGGTCTACGGCGTCCCCGGCGAACGGCTGTGGCTGCAGACGCCGGAGTCGAAGGTGTTTACGCACCTGCGCAACGCGCAGCAGTTCCTGGCTGCGGTGTCGGCGATGGATTGCAAGGTCGGGCTGGAGCAGTTCGGCTCGGGCCTGGATTCGTTCCAGTTGCTGGCGCATTTCCACCCGGCCTTCCTCAAACTGGATCGCGGCATCACCGGCGACATCGCCTCGGCGCGGGAGAGCCAGGAAAAGATTCGCGAAATCACCTCGCGGGCGCAGCCGGCCGGCATTCTGACAATGGCCGAGTTCGTCGCCGATGCGCAGTCGATGAGCAGCTTCTTCAGTGCCGGAGTGGACTACGTCCAGGGCGATTTCGTGGCACCGACCGGGCCATTGATGAATTACGAGTTCGGCTGAAAGCCGGCGCGCCCGCTCGTTCGCAACCTCGCTAAGCAACAAAAAACCCGCACTGCGCGGGTTTTTTGTTGTCTGCCAGGCAGCCGGAGATCCGCCCCCTTACATTGCACTACCGCTGGCGGCGCGCAGTGCAGCGATGCGCTCGGTGAGCGGCGGATGGCTCAGGAACAGCCGGCGCAAGCCCTCGCCCACCCCACCGGAGATGCCGAACGCCTGCACTTGCGAGGGCAAGGTGTTCTGGCCATGGTTGAGCGACAGCCGCTCCAGTGCAGCGATCATCTTGCTGCGGCCGGCCAACTGCGCGCCACCGGCATCGGCGCGGAATTCGCGGCGCCGCGAGAACCACATCGCAATCATGGTCGCGAACAGGCCGAACACCATCTCCAGCGCGAACACGATGATGTAGTACGCAAAGCCACGACCGCCCTCGCGGTTGCCCGACAAGGCGCTGTCGATAATGCCGCCGACCACGCGGGCGAGCACGATCACGAAGGTATTGAGGACGCCCTGCAGCAGCGCCATGGTGACCATATCGCCGTTGGCCACGTGGGCGATCTCGTGGCCAAGCACCGCCTCGGCTTCATCCTGGTCCATGTTCTGCAGCAGGCCGGTGGACACCGCCACCAGGGCGTTGTTGCGGTTGGCGCCGGTGGCGAACGCGTTGATTTCCGGGCCGTCGTAGACCGCTACTTCCGGCATGCCGATGCCGGCAGCCTGGGCCTGGCGGCGCACGGTCTCCAGCAACCAGCGCTCGGTCGGCGTGCGCGGCTCGGTGATGACCTGCGCACCGGTGCTGCGCTTGGCCATGAACTTGGACAGCAGCAAGGAAATGAACGAGCCGCCGAAACCGAAGATGGCGGCCATCACCAACAGGCCACTCATCTGCGCGGGATTGACGCCCAGCAACGACATGACGATGCCGGCGAGCATCAGCACCGCAAGATTGGTCAGCAGGAACAGGAAAATGCGGTTGAACATGGCGCGATGGCTCCACGGATGCGGGGTGAACTGGTGCGGATCTGCGGGTGTTGCGGCTTGAAATCAAGCAAGCACCTGACCGACGATTCAGCTGCCCATGCCATCGCCCCCTTATCTCGGCCGCTTCGCGCCCTCGCCCACCGGCCCCCTGCACTTCGGCTCCCTGCTGGCTGCATTCGGCAGCTGGCTGCTGGCCCGGCATGCCGGTGGGCAGTGGTGCGTACGCATCGAAGACATCGACCCGCCGCGTGCCGAACCCGGCTCCAGCGAACGTCAGCTGCGCACGCTGGCCGCATTCGGGCTGCACTCGGACCTGCCGGTGATGCGGCAGTCCGAGCGCGATGCGGCCTACACCGACGCTATCACTCAGCTGCTGGAAACCGGCCAGGCATTCGAATGCAGCTGCAGCCGTGCCGATCTGGCCGGCATGGGCGGCATCCACCACGCCTGCGTCGCGCCACTGGGCGAGCGCCGTGCGGTGCGCCTGCGGGTGCCGCCGCAATCGCCGGTCGGCTTCGAGGACGCCTTGCAAGGCCCGGTGCTGCAGGATGTCTACGCCGAGGTGGGCGATGTGGTGCTGCGCCGCGCCGATGGGTATTGGGCGTACCAACTGGCAGTGGTGGTGGACGATGCGGCGCAGGGCATCACCGATGTGGTGCGCGGCGCCGACCTGCTCGACTCCACCCCGCGCCAGATGGTGCTGCAGCGCGCACTGGGCCTGCCGCAGCCGCGCTACCTGCACCTGCCGCTGATGCTGGATCGCGACGGCCGCAAGCTGTCCAAGTCACACGATGCACCCGCACTGGACGACGCCGATCCACTGCCGGCCCTGCACGCCGCCTGGGTCGCCCTGGGCCAACAGGCCGACGCACTGCCGCGGCATGCAGCCGTGGAAACCCTGCTGCAGCACGCCGTGCAGCATTTTTCGCCACGGCTGCTTCCACGCCAACGCCAGCTGGACCTCGATGCGCGCGCATCCGGCCTCCAGCGTGACTAGAATTGCGGCCCAGCACCGGCGTCCGGGCGCAGCAGTCCCGCACCCGAATCGCCCTCAGCCTCACTTGTTGATTGGAGTCGTCATGACATCTCGCGTCACATTGGTCACCGGCGGCACCGGCGGTATCGGTACTGCCATCTGCAAGCGCCTGGCCGACCAGGGCCACCGGGTCGCCAGCAACTTCCGCAACGAAGAAAAGGCACGCGACTGGCAGCAGCGCATGCAGGCGCAGGGGTACGAGGTCGCCCTGTTTCGCGGCGATGTCGCCTCGTCCGAGCATGCGCGCGCGCTGGTGGAAGACGTCGAATCCTCGCTGGGGCCGGTCGAGGTGTTGGTCAACAACGCCGGCATCACCCGCGACACCACCTTCCACCGCATGAGTGCCGAGCAGTGGCACGAGGTCATCAACACCAACCTCAATTCGGTCTTCAACGTGACCCGCCCGGTGATCGAGGGCATGCGTAAACGCGGCTGGGGCCGGGTGATCCAGATCAGCTCGATCAACGGGCTCAAGGGCCAGTATGGCCAGGCCAACTACGCTGCCGCCAAGGCTGGCATGCACGGCTTCACCATCTCGCTGGCGCGCGAGAACGCGGCATTCGGGGTCACCGTCAACACGGTCTCGCCCGGTTATGTGGCCACCGACATGGTGATGGCCGTTCCGGAAGAAGTGCGCGCCAAGATCGTGGCCGATATCCCCACCGGACGCCTGGGCCGTCCGGAAGAGATCGCCTACGCGGTGGCGTTTCTGGTTGCGGAAGAGGCTGCCTGGATCACCGGCTCGAATCTGGACATCAACGGCGGCCACCACATGGGCTGGTAACGTTTGCTGCAACTTTGCGGTGCAGCATGGATTTTGCTCAAAAACCATGCTGCGCAACATTTTTAATGTGTCCGCTTAAGCAAATAAGGCCTTTTGGCTGTTGCAAGCGCTGCTGCGGTGCGCCATCCTGCGCGCACTATCAGTGTGGGTGAACGTTCCATGGCCGGACTTCGCATCATCAAGAAGTATCCCAATCGCCGTCTCTACGACACGGAAATCTCCAGCTACATCACCATCGAAGATGTGCGCCAATTGATCATCGATGGCGAAGAATTCGAAGTACGCGATGCCAAGAGCGGCGAGGACCTCAGCCGCGCAGTGCTGCTGCAAATCATCGCCGACCGCGAGCAGGACGGCGAGCCGATGCTCTCCACCCAGTTGCTGAGCCAGATCATCCGGTTTTATGGCGACTCGCTGCAGGGCTTCATGGGCAATTACCTGGAGCGCAGCATGCAGGTGTTCCTGGATCAGCAGCAGCAGTTCCGTCAGCAAATGGGCAACCTGCTCGGGCAAACCCCGTGGGCGATGATGAACCAGTTGACCGAGCGCAACCTGGAGTTGTGGCAGGAGTTCCAGCGCAACTTCGGCGCCGGCTTCGGCCGCCCGGGTGGCCCGGGCACGCCGCCGAACCCGCCCGGGGCAAGCGGCCTGGGCAGCGGCCCGATGGGAACCGGCACGCATGGCTCGGCTGGCGGCAATCACGGCACGACCGGCAAGGCCCGCAACCGCGGCTAATAGACAACACGCCATTGCGCAGCCGCCAGGCAGGTGCGGCCGGCACCGGCATCCTCAGGTGCTACTCGGACACCCCTGCTCCGCTGCGCCGGCCATGCCAGCTGACGGCTGGTCGCGGTGTGATGTCGACCGCTTGAGATATCGAACGCTGCGCCAGGAGCCTCAGGCTCCCAGGCGCAGCCAATCAGTGGCCGGCCTGCGTTGTGCAGGCAGAGCAGATCCGCTCCACGTGGTAGCCGCGCGCACGCAGACGCTCCACTACCCCGTCATTGCCCAGCAAATGCAGCGCACCGACCACCACCAGCGTGGTTCCGCTGCCCTTGCCGAGCCGCCGCTCCAGCCGCGGCACCCAGCGCGCATTGCGCTCGACATTGATGTCCTGATACAGCGCCGGATACTGGCGGCGCATGTCTTCGGCCATCTGCGTGGACAGCGTATGCACATCGCCATTACGCCAGGCTGCATGCAGCTGGCGTAGCTGGTCGGTGGCATCGGCCTCGTCCAGCGACTCTTCCAGCAACTGATGCTGCTCGGTCGGCGACATGCCGTCGAGCAAGGCGATTTGCTCGGCGGCACGCTCCAGGCCGTCGGCCGGTTTGCCGCGCGCCTGCGCCTGTTCCATCAGGTAATGGTCCAGCCCCGCGTTCGGGTCCATGCCTTGCCGGGTCATCTCCGCCAGGCTGATCGTCAGCGCCACGAACCAGGGCTCGAGCGGCTGCAGGCTCGCCAGCGACATGCCGTACTTGCGCGCGTAGGCGCTCAGCGCCTGCCAGGTCTTCGCATCCAGCGTGTCCTGCAGCGTACGCCCGTCGGTGCGCCGCGCCGCCTGCAGCATGCGACTGGCCAGCTCGGGCGATTGCGCATCGTCAGGCGGCAATTCGAACAGCAGACGGTCGGCCTTGGCGAAGGCCTGCATCACATCCGGCGATAACGGGTAGTCGCTGGGCTTGAGCACATGAAACGAGCCCAGCAGATACAGCGTGCCGCCCTTGCCATCGACCTTCCACAGCAGCGGCACCGGCGGGCCTGCCGGCGCGTGGCCGGCACCGCGCGCCCACACCGGTACGAGCGCGCCGCTCCACAAGGCCAGGCCAAGCAGCGCGCTGCTGCACCAGGTGGCAATCCGCTGGCGCGTCAACGTGGTCCGTCGCCCGGTCACCAGGCTTCTCCGCACATGTGAATGGCGCGCATGTCAGTGCGGCACCTTGTAGGCCTTCTCGCCTGCCGACACCGCCAGATCGATGCGGTTTTCCGGCGGCGGCAGTGGGCAGGTGGCGAATGGGGTGAACGCGCATGGCGGGTTGTAGGCGCGGTTGAAATCGACGATGACATGCCCCGAGGCATCGGGCACGTCCAGATCCAGAAAACGTCCAGCCGGATAGCTGCCGTGACCGCTGGTGCGGTCGGCGAATACCACGAACATCGGCCGCCCTGGCTCGCCGATGGTTTCCAATCGGTAGGTCTTGCCGTCGCGCTCGAACTCGATCGCGCCCGCGTTCGGCTGCTCGCTGCTGATCCCGACGATGTCGACGATCGGGATGGTCTTGCCGACGGAGTTGGGCACATAGCGCGCGTTGATGCGCCAGGATGGATCCAAGGGCCAATAGTCCAGACCCGCGAAGTGCGTGCGCGAGCTCGCGTCGGCATGCTTGACCCGTAGCGCATACCGGTCGCCGCGATGGATTAGGCTCAACACGCCCTTGCCCTCGTCGAAATGGATCAGGGTGGGCTGCGGATCGCGATCGGACTGGAAGCGGATCCGGCTGGTCAGCGGCTTGCCATCGAGGGTCAGCGCGGCACCACGCTCGGGCACGAACCAGACCGCGTTGTTCTCGGTGGACACCATGCCCATCTTCGGTGGGCCTACCGCGAGTCTGATACCGCTGTCGGCGCTGCTGCCGATGTAATGCGCCTTCAGCGACAGCCAATGCAGGCCAACCAGGCTGGTCCAGCCATCGGGCGCGCGCAGTTCCTTCAGCCGCGCTTCGCGCCAGGCGGCGGTGTCGGCCAGAAATGTCTTGTCGAGTGCGACCGGCGCAGCCGGCGGTGGCGCATCGCACCCGCAACCGACTAACGCCGCTGCGACCAGCATGCCGAGCAGCCAGCCCTTCCCCCCGTGCACTGCCATCAACGCCCCCTCAGAAACCAACGATCGATATCGCTCAGCGTAAACCGCGCCCAGGTCGGTCGGCCATGGTTGCACTGGCCCGAGCGTTCGGTGGCTTCCATATCGCGCAGCAACGCGTTCATTTCAGGCACGGTGAGGCGGCGGTTGGCGCGCACTGCACCGTGGCACGCCATGGTGGAGAGCAGTTCGTCGCGTGCGCTGGCGATGCGGCGGCTTTGACCATGCTCGCGCAGATCGCCCAGCACATCGCGCAGCAGCGCCTCCGGCTCGGCATTGGCCAGCAGCGCGGGAATGCTGCGCACGTGCAGCGACTGCGGGCCGGCCCGGGTGATCTCGAAGCCGAGCGTGGCCAAGGTCTCCGCTTCGCGCTCGGCGGTGTCGGCTTCGCGCTCGCCCACTGCCAGCGTCATCGGCACCAGCAAGGGCTGCGCGTGCAGGCCGATGCTGTCGTGCGCATTTTTGAGCCGCTCATAGCCGATGCGCTCATGCGCCGCGTGCATGTCGACCACGATCAAGCCTTCGGCGTTTTCGGCCAGGATGTAGATGCCGTGCAACTGCGCGACGGCATAACCGAGCGGCGGAACACCGCTGTCTTGCGCAGTTGCCGGCAACCCGGTGCCGGCCATGCTCGGCATGCCTGCCGATTGCTGCGCACTGCTGGGCGGCGGCGCGTACAGCGCGCTGTAGGCGGCGCGCGCCTCGTCCACACGCAGTCCCAGCGGCGTTTGCGAAGGCGTCCAGCTCGGGTAGTTGTAGCCGCTACCGCTGCTGCCAGGTGCGTTGCCGTGGTTCGGAACACCGCTGCCAGCAATGTTGCCCAGCCCGCCAGCGGTCGCCCCTGGGTCGCCGGCACCATCGCTGCCGATACTGTTTGGCGTGACGCCGGCACGGGTATGCGCCAAGGCATCCTGCAGGGTGCGATAGACGAAATCGTGGATCAGCCGCGCTTCGCGGAAGCGCACCTCGTGTTTGGCCGGGTGCACATTGACGTCCACGCGTGCCGGGTCCAGCTCCAGAAACAGCACATAGGCCGGCTGACGGCCATGAAACAGCACATCGCCGTAGGCCATCTTCACCGCATGCGCCACGCTGCGGTCCCTGACCGAGCGGCCGTTGACGTAGAGGTATTGCTGGTCGGTGCTGGCACGCGAGTAATGCGGTTGCGCAACCCAGCCGTGCAGGCGCAGACCGGCACCGCTTTGGTCCACGCGCAAGGCCTGGCGCGCAAAATCGTCGCCGAGGGTTTCGCCCAGCCGCGCGTCCGAATACAGATCGCCCGGCTTGTAGCGACGCGACGGCTTGCCGTTGTGCGAGACGCGCAATTCCACATCCGGCCGCGCCAATGCCAACGAACGCAACCACTCTTCGATGTGGCCGAGTTCGGTGCGTTCGGCACGCAGGAATTTGCGCCGCGCCGGCACGTTGAAGAACAGTTCGCGCACTTCGACCGTGGTGCCCGGCGCATGCGCGCGCGGCACCACCTCGCCCAGGCGACCGCCGTCGATTTCCAATGCGGAGCCGTGCTCGGCGTCGTGGCGACGCGAGGTCAGGGTAAAGCGGCTGACCGAGGCGATCGACGGCAAGGCTTCGCCACGGAAGCCCAGCGTGGCGACGGTTTCCAGGTCGTCCAGCGAAGCGATCTTGCTGGTGGCATGCCGCGACACGGCCAGCGGCAGTTCGTCCGGGGCGATGCCGCCCCCGTTGTCGCGGATGCGGATCAGCCGGACGCCGCCCTCCTCGAGCTCGATATCCACGCGCGTGGCGCCGGCGTCGAGTGCGTTTTCGACCAGTTCCTTGACCACCGATGCGGGCCGCTCGACGACTTCGCCGGCAGCGATCTGGTTGATCAGAATCTCGGGCAGCTGGCGGATCGCCATCAGCGCACGCTCCATTGCAGCACGCGCGAAACGCGGTAGATCGGCGGTGTGACAGGCAAGACAGAACTCGGCACGGCAATCCGGCGGCGCACAGTCGCCGTCATCTAAGGAATCAGTGCGGAATGATAGCCGAGCGGGTCAGCGGCTGCCGCCGGCCACGGTGCTGACTGCATCGGCTTCGGCTTGCGCACGTGCTGCGAACAACGTGCCTGGCGGCGGTTGGCGGGTAAAGAAGGTATCGATGCCGTCCAGCACGGCGCCAGCGATCTTGCGCTGATAAGCCGGATCGATCAGGCGGCGTTCTTCGTCCGGATTGGAAATGAAGGCGGTTTCCACCAGCATTGCCGGCATGTCGGAGGTGCGCAGCACCGCGAAGTTGGCGCGTTCCAGTTGCGGCTTGTGGTTGTTGCCGATGCGCTTCAATCCTCCAAGCACATGGCCGGCGGCATCTTCGGATGCCTTCATATGGCCGCTCTGAGCCAGGTCCAGCAACACGTTGGCCAAGGTGCTTTCGGTCTGCTGCAGGCGCACGCCGCCAACCAGATCGGCCGCGTTTTCCTTGTCGGCCAGCCAGCGCGCACGTTGCGACGAGGCTCCCTTGGTCGACAGTACGTACACCGAGGAGCCGGTGGCGCTGCGGTTTTCGGCGGCGTCGGCGTGAATGGAAATGAAGATGTCGGCCTTGGCGGCGCGGGCTTTTTGCGCACGCATCGGCAACGGAATGAACACGTCCGTATCGCGGGTCAGGTAGGCCTTCATGCCCGGCGTGGCGTTGACCTGGCGTGCCAGTTCACGGCCGACCGCCAGGGTGACGTCCTTCTCGCGCTTGCCGGTGGGGCCCATGGCGCCCGGGTCCTGGCCGCCGTGGCCCGGGTCGATCGCCACGATCAACGGCCGCATGCCCGGCGCCATCTTGACCCGCGACGCTTCGCTTGGCAGCACGGGGCGCGGCGGCAGGTCGTCGTCGCCTGCAGCAACCACCGCGCTCGAGGCGCTATTGGGGGCATTTGCCGCGGCATTACCGGACGTTGCGCCCATCGGTGCGCTGCCGCCATTCAAGATGGCAGCTGCAGATGCGCTGCTGCCCGCCACCACCGCGCCGGACGTAACGTTGGCAGCGGCCCCGGCGGCACGGTTCGGCGCGTTGCCGGCAACGCCGGTCGGCGCTGGTGCACCGGAGGTGGCAGGCCGAGGCGTCGGCACACCGGTGGCGACAGTGGTCGGTACCGGGGCCTGAGTGACAGTGGGCAGCGCCGAAGCCGGCACAGACGGTGCAGGCGGCGGAGTCGACGGCTGGGACGGCGGCACCGAGGAGGCACGTTGCGCAGATGCGGCCAGGGCGGCCGTTGCGCGTGCAGCTTCGGCCTGCGCATTGAGCGGACGCGGCGCCGGGGCTGCCGTCAGTGCAGCCGCAGCAACGGCGGAGGCCGCCGCCGGCGCCGGATCGCCAGGCCATTCGATCACCAATGTCGACACGCTACCCAGCGTCTGCATCTGCGGCTTGAGCGGCGTCACCGGCGTTGCCAGTTCGAACACCACACGGAATGTGCCAGGCACCGGCTGACCGGTGCGTACCGAAGTCACCAATCCGGCAGCGGACGGCAGCTTGAGACCGCGCATGCCCGAGGATTCGGGAAAATCGACAACCAGGCGCGTCGGGTTCGCCAGCGAGAGCGTTTTGAAGCCGCCGCTGCCGGCCAGTTGAATTTCTGCACGGGTCCCGGTGGCCCCGGTACTGACGCCAACCCCCTTGATTTCGCCGCCCCATGCAGCAAAAACCGCCAGGCTCAAGCTGGCGGTCAGGGTGGAAAGACAGAGCTGGCGGATCCCCGGTGTCATGGCGCTGGATTCAAGCATCCAACTGTGTGAATTGCAAGGCAATTTCCCTTAATAATCCATAACCTGGCGTTCATTCTTCTCGTGAGGAGGCAAAAAGGGCCTGCAACTGGGGCTGCCGCGACAGCCTTTCCATCCAGGCATGTCCGATCGCACTGCGGCCCAGCAACCGAACGCTGCGGCCTTCGCCAGCCACGGCCAGTTCAACGTCCAGATCGACTGGCGGCAGCACGCCAGCACCGCGCTCCGGCCATTCGACCAGCCACAAGCTCGCACTGCCCTCGTCGAGCCCGAGAAAATCCAGCTCGCCGGCATGGCCAATGCGGTACAGGTCCAGGTGCCAGGCTTCATCGCCGGTTGCCAGCGGATAGCGTTCGACCAAGGTGTAGGTGGGGCTGCGAATCGGCCCGGTGACACCGAGTGCGCGCAACAGCGCGCGCGCGAGCGTGGACTTGCCCGCGCCCAGGTCGCCATGCAACTGCACCACCGCGCTGGCCGGTCGCACGGCGGCCAGCGCCTGGCCCAGGGTTTCGGTGGCCTGCACGTCGTGCAGCTGTCCGTTGAGGTCGATCATGCGATGGCTCCAGCGTTGGCGAGGCGGCGCAGCTCGGCAAGCAGGTCGGTGGGCAGCAGGCCGCGCTCGCCTGCGTGCGCGGCCGCATCGCCGGCACAGGCGTGCAACAAGGCGCCAAGGCTGGCGGCATCGAACGGCGAGAAGCCCTGCGCCAGCAATGCCGCGATGACGCCGGTCAACAGATCGCCCATCCCGCCAACCGCCATGCCGGGATTGCCCGCATCGATGATGCGCGGCAAGTGACCTGGCGACGCGACCACGGTGCCGGCGCCCTTGAGCACCACCACGGCGTCGTAGCGTTTTGCGAGTGCAGCGGCAGCAGCCGGACGATCGCGCTGAATCTGTCGGGTCGAAAGGCCAAGCAGACGACCGGCTTCGCCCGGATGTGGCGTCAAGATGCGCGGACCATGCGCTGCAACGTTGGTGGAGGCCAGCAGATTCAGCCCATCGGCATCGATCACCACTGCCTTAGCGGCGCCCAGCGCCGCACGCCACAACGCCTGCGCCCAGGCGTCCTGCCCTAGCCCGGGCCCGAGCGCGACTACATCTGCCGCCTCGGCCAATGTGGCGATGTCGTCATCGGCCTGCACGGCACGCGCCATCGCTTCGGGGCAGCGCGCCAGCAGCGGCGTGACATGCTCGGCGCGCGTTGCGACCTGCACCAACCCGGCGCCGCTGCGCAACGCCGCTTCGGCGGTCAGCATGATCGCGCCACCGCTGCCGAGATTGCCGCCCACGCACAGCACCCGCCCCGATTCGCCCTTGTGCGTGTTGCGGCGACGCGGGCGCAATTGCGCCGCAAGGGCCTCGCCACTCCAACTATGTGCGGCTGGCGTGAGCCCGTCGAACGCTGAAAGCGGCACCTCCAGCGCGGCGATCTGACGCTCGCCGGCATGTTCCAGCGCATCGCCGGTGTAGAGCCCCAGATGCGGCACGATGAACTGCAAGGTCAGTGCTGCGCGTACCGCCGCACCGAAGGCCACCCCATGGTCGGCATCGATGCCGCTGGGCACATCCAGCGCAAACACCGGCACGCCCGCCGCGTTGATGGCGTCGATCAGGGCGGCGGTTGCATCATCGGGTGCGCGATTCAGGCCGATGCCGAACAGCGCATCGACGATCACATCGGCCTGCGCCAGCGGATACGGAAACAATTCGATTGCCCCACCGACGGCGAGGTAGTCGGTACAGGCGCGCTGCGCCAGATCCGAGCCGGGGCCGTGTTCGGGCAGGTGCACCACGCGCACCTGACGCCCTGCGCGGTGTGCCAGGCGCGCCAGCACATAGCCGTCGCCCCCATTGTTGCCGGTGCCGCAGACCACCACGATGCGGCGCGCCTGCGGCCAGCGCTCCAGCAACCACTGCCAGGCCGCCTGCCCGGCGCGTTGCATCAGGGTGTAGCCGTCGCCGCCGAGCAGCGTGGTGGCCTGCGCATCGAGCGTGCGCGCGGCGGTGGTGTCGTAAAGATCGAGCGGTGCGTACATGCCGGGAATTCTATACTTGTCGCCATGTCTGCCGCCCTTGCCCACCCCGACCCTGCCGATGCCGCTGCGCGCATTCGCGTGCTTGCGCGCGAAGCCGGCTTTCAACGGTGCGGCATCACCGGCATTGAGCTGGGCGAGGACGAGGTGCATCTGCGTAGCTGGCTGGAGGAAGGACTGTACGGGACCATGCACTGGATGGCCCAGCACGGCGACAAACGCTCGCGCCCGCAGGAACTGGTTCCCGGCACCCTGCGCGTGTTGTCGGTTGGCATGGATTACGGCCGCAAGGACGACACCGAAGCCTGGAACACCTTGCACGACGGCAACCGCGCCTATGTGGCGCGCTATGCGCTGGGGCGCGACTATCACAAGCTGATGCGCAACCGGCTGCAGAAGCTCGCCGAGCGCATCCAGGGCGAAATCGGCCCATTCGGGTTCCGCGTGTTCGTCGATTCGGCGCCGGTGCTGGAGCGCGCATTGGCACGCAATGCCGGCCTGGGCTGGATCGGCAAACACACCTGCCTGATCGATCGTCATGGCGGCTCGTGGTTCTTTCTCGGCGAGATCTACCTCGACCTGCCACTGCCGATCGACACGCCCGCCACCGCGCATTGCGGCACCTGCACGCGCTGCATCGATATCTGCCCGACGCAAGCCATCATCGCGCCCTACCGGCTGGATGCGCGCCGCTGCATCGCATACCTCACCATCGAACACGACGGCGCAATTCCCGAAGACATGCGCAAGCCGATCGGCAACCGCATCTTCGGCTGCGACGACTGCCAGCTGATCTGCCCCTGGAACAAGTTCGCCAAGCGCACCGACGAAGCCGATTTCCGCGCCCGCAACGACCTGGACGTGGCCACGCTGCCGCAGTTGTTCGCCTGGAACGAGGACGAGTTCCTGCGCCGCACCGAGGGTAGCCCGATCCGCCGCAGCGGACACGAGCGCTGGCTGCGCAATATTGCCGTGGGCCTGGGCAATGCGCCTGGCACGCCAGAGGTCCTGGCCGCACTGCAAGCGCGTCGCCACGACGACTCGGCGCTGGTGCGCGAACACGTTGGCTGGGCGCTGGCGCAACACGACCTCTGACCCGCACGCGTCGCGCATGCAGCAGCCGCGGCCTGCACGTGCACGCGATCGGCGCAGCCACCGGCGGCATCGGCATTCGCAGCAGATCACCCATGACCGTCGTCGCTACGGGATAATGCAGCGATGGCCGACCGCAACGATCAGATCCTCACTCCCAGCCAGCTCAATTCACTGGCGCGCGACCTGCTGGAAGGCAGCTTCCCGCTGGTGTGGGTAGAAGCCGAGCTGAGCAGCGTCACCCGTCCCGCGTCGGGACATCTGTATTTCACACTCAAGGATGCGCGCGCGCAGATCCGCTGCGCGATGTTCAAGCCCAAGAGCACCTGGCTGAAATTTCAGCCGCGCGAAGGCCTGCGCGTGCTCGCGCGTGGGCGCGTGACCCTGTACGAAGCACGCGGCGACTATCAGCTGGTGCTCGACCATATGGAAGAAGCCGGCGAAGGCGCCCTGCGTCGCGCCTTCGACGAACTGCGCGCGCGTCTTGCCGCCGAAGGCCTGTTCGATGCCGAGCGCAAGCAGGCACTGCCTGCGCATGTGCAGCGGCTGGCGGTGATCACCTCGCCCAGCGGCGCGGCGGTGCGCGATGTGCTCAGCGTGCTGGCGCGGCGTTTTCCGCTGCTCGAAGTGGATCTACTGCCCTCGCTGGTGCAAGGCGACAGCGCTGCCGCACAGATCGCCTCACTGCTGCAACGCGCCGATGCTTCCGGGCGCTACGACGTCATCCTGATCACCCGCGGTGGCGGCTCGCTGGAAGATCTGTGGGCCTTCAACGACGAACGCCTGGCGCGCGCGATCGCCGCCGCGCAGACGCCGGTGGTGTCTGCAGTCGGCCACGAGACCGATTTCAGCCTCAGCGATTTCGTGGCCGACGTGCGTGCGCCCACGCCCTCGGTCGCGGCCGAATTGCTGGTGCCCGATCAACGCGAGCTGGTCGCGCGCGTGCGGCGTGCGCAGGCACGCATGACCCAACTGCAGCAACACGCCTTGGGCAATGCCATGCAACGCGCAGACAGACTGGCACTGCGGCTGCGTGCGCAGAGCCCGCAGGCGCGCCTGCAACTGCTCCATCGCCGCCAGCAAGACGCCGGTCGCCAGCTGCGTGCGCGCATGATGCAGGTGCTCGAACGCTTGCAGGCGCGTGTACAGCGTGGGCAAGCGCAGCTGCAAGCACACAACCCGCAACGTCAGCTGGCCGGCTTGCAGCAACGCCTGCGGGCACTGCACCCGCAGGCGGCGATGCAACGCCGCCTGCAGCATGATCAGCTGCAACTGCGCAGCATTGCACGCTCGCTGGAAGCGGTCAGCCCGCTGGCCACAGTCGCGCGCGGCTACGCCATCGTGACCCGCCCTGCCGACGGCAGCGTGGTGCGCAGCGCCGCCGAGGTGGTCACGGGCGAACGCCTGCGCGCGCAGCTGGCCGATGGCAGCATCCAGGTGCGTGTGGAGTCTGGCGAAAGCTGACCGCAAGCCATGCGCAGCGCCGTCGCTCCTGCAGCAATGTCGGCGCTAAGCGCTGACATGAACTCTTCGAAGGTGCCCATTGCACGGAGTGCCACAAGGATAGGCGCGGTGCCAGAGAGCGCCTTCGAAACACGCCACAGGGTCGGGCGAGTCCGCGGTTTCGCTGGAGCAGGGCCGCCAGCAGCACTTCAATGTTGAGCACCTTCGCAGGAAGGTGCTCATTGGCGATCACCGCTTGTCGATCAACCAATCCAGAAAACGTTATGCAACGCTTCGCCGGTTGCAAGCGGCTTCAGGAGCGGCTTGCTGTTTCCGCGATCGGCGTCTGCGCTGCATGCTGCCAGCCCTCCATCAGCAGATTGGCCAGCACCACCGGATCGTGGTCGAAGTGATGCCCACCCGGACGCGCCAGCACCTGCACGCCACGTGCGCGCAGCTCCGGGCACAGCGTGTCCTTTTCTTCGTTGCCGTAGATGCATTGCAGGCGGTGCGCGTCCAGCGCCTGGATGGCCGGCTCCACATCGCGCTCGGCGTCGTTATGCCAGCCCAGCCAGCCACCGACGCGCACCTTGAAGTCGGCCTCGTGGCCCAGGCCGAGCAGGCTGACGAACTGCACCGAAGCGCGTTGCTGGGGCGACAGTTCCGGATAGGCGAACGGCAACACATCGGCACCGAACGAGTACCCAACAAGGGCAACGTGCTGGATATGCCAGCGCTGGCGATAGCTGGCGATCACCCGATCCAGATCCGCCCCGACCTGCTGCGGCGTGCGGCTGCCCCAGAAGTAGCGCAGGCTATTCCAGCCCACCACCGACACGCCCTGCTGCTGCAACTGCGCGGCAATGCCTTTATCCAGCTCGCGCCAGCCGCCATCGCCGGACAACATCACCACCAGACGGTCGCTGCCAGGTGCGTGGAGTTCCACTAGCGGCAGGTCGCCCAGGCCCTGCGACTGCGCAGCCAGGAAGTGCCCGCGTGTGGCCGCTGCGATCTGCATCGGGCTGGATGCATCGGCCAGATCGTCCAGGAAGCCCTGACTGGCATTGGGCAGATCGCGCGAGCACGCCAGGCCTGGATCCTTGGTGCCGGCGTCGGCAACCACCGCGCCGCCCAGCACGTCGGGCGCGGCCGAGGCCACCGCCTGACGCGCCAGCACCGCGCCATCGCCCTGCCCCACCAGCACCGGCGGCAGGAACGCATCGACGTGTTCGGCGCGCAACAATTTCTTGCCCAGTCGCTCGGCATCGTCGGCCAGCGAGCTGCAGGCGGCTTGGTGCGAGCGCACGTGTTCACGATAGTTTGCGGTGTCGACCACTGCCACCAGCGCGCCATCGTCGCTCAGCAGGTCGGCCAGCTTCTGGCTGTCTTGCGGATGAGCGCTGTCGGGCAGCAGGATCACCATCGCCTTGGGCGTCCCTTCCGGGCGGAGAACTTCGACCGAGCCGTAATGCCCAGCCGTATTACTGTCCTGCAGATGCCGCGCCACGGCATAGCCGCTGCCGCCGATCAGCAAGATCGCAATCACCCAACGAAACATTTTGATCCCCATGCCCATGACGGCAGTCCCTTGATAGCGGTTGCGATTTGACCACAGCAGACACGGCCGGTTTCACTGCGCATGCACGCGGTGTTCATCGCTGTTAAGCCAACTGAACCCCACCTTGCGCACAACGCTTGGTCAGCGCGGCGCATCGCCTGCAAGCGCCCACTGCACCGCTAACGGCCGGGGATTGCCGCCTCGGAAATTTCGCTTGCGTTCGTCGTCCTCGGAACGTTGCTGGATGGAAGCGCCCGCCGTCCGCGGGTCCTCGATCCCCAGAGGCGCTCGCGCGACTGCAGCGCTCTTTCGGCAGTGTTTCTCGTCGTGCACGACAGATGCCTGTCTCGCCTAGCCGCGCCCCGAGCCGACTCTGTCGGAGCGAACACGCCCCCGCCAAGGCGTCCCCAGATTTTAGGGCCGAGCCGAAAGCGCTCGCGGCGACAGCGACGGCAAGCCGAAGCCTGCAGTCACGAACCGCACGATCGACGCGCCCATCCGCCGTAGGTCGTCGCTAGATTCCGCGTGCCACGCGAAAGCCGATACGGGCACTGGTGGTGTCCGAATCCTGCGACTGCCGCCAGGCCGCGCGCGTCTGTTGCGGCGAATTGGCCCAGCTGCCGCCACGGATCATGCGTTGCCGGCAGCCCGGGTTGTACCAGGCAGCGCCATCGGCCGGTGCACGCCGGTAGCTGGCGTGCCAGCAGTCGGCCACCCATTCGCTCAGGTTGCCGCCCATGTCGTGCAGACCCCAGGCGTTGGCGCGAAAACTGCCGACCGGCGCCGGACCCCAGAAGCCATCGCCGTAGCCGACGAAGCCGTTGTTCCAGTGCCGGCCGCTGCGCGAAACGTCGTTGCCGCCGGTGAAATTACCGGCGTCGGCCGGCGGCGAGCCCGCGTTGCCCCACGGGTAACGTCCGGTGGTGCCGGCACGGACCGCATACTCGAACTCGGCCTCGCTGGGCACGTGGTAATGGCGGCCGGTCTGTTCCGACAGCCAGCTCGCATACGCTTCGGCGTCGCGAATGCTGACGTGCATCACCGGGCTGTTGGGCGCGGCCTGGGCGCCGTTGTAGTCGGACTGCCAATCCACGCCGCTGCGGCGGATGAAGTTGCCGCTGCGCTCGTCGTAAACCACCGAATGCCCACGCCGGGTGGCACGCGGGCGTGCGCCGGTGGCATCGACGAACTGGCGGAACTCGGCAACCGTGACCTCGGTGATCGACAACGCAAAGCCGCGTGCGAAGCGCACGTAATGGGCGGGGCGCTCGTTGTCGGAAGCGCCCGGCTCCGCATCGCCGGCTCCCATCTGGAATGCGCCATGCGGCACCACGATCATCTGCGGCCCGCGCCCGCCGACCTTGAGCCCGTCGGTGAACACCTGCCCGGGACGGAAGCTGCCGTAATGCGTGGCCAGTTCCAGCCGGCGGCGCAGATCGCCGGCCACCGGATCTCCGGGGTCGGCGATGCGCAACACTTCGGCAAGCTTCTCGCCGGCCGCCTTGAGCCCGCGCGGCGAGGTCAGATCGTGCAGACCGGCGTCGTGCAACGCCGCGATCTGCGCCCGGCGCACGCGTTCCACCCGCGCGCGCGCATCGGCGATGGTGGGCGCACGATCGCGTACCTGCCCCGCCATCTGCAGCCAGTAACGTGCACCGATGAAGTCGCTCGCCTGCGCCGCCTGTTCGGCGCGCTCCAGCAGGCCGCTTTCCACGGCGGCCAGGCCCTGCCGGGTGCGCGGGTTGTCGGGATCCAATTGCGCGGCATCGCGAAAATTCACCAGCGCGCCATTGCCGTCTTCGCCCAGCCGCCCGCCGCGCAGGTCTTCTTCGCCGGCGCGGTTGAACGCCAGCACGCGCTGCGCGGTTTCCACCTCGCGCTGCAGTGCGCGCACCTTCGGGTCCTGTGGCGCAAGGGCAAGCGCGACGAAGGCCACCTCACGCGCCTGCTCCAACGCGTCATCCTGGCGCTCGGTTTGTGCGATCAGCGCCGCGCCGCGTTCGAGCAACCGGTCACGCGCCTGCTCCAGGCCACGCCGGCTGGCTGCATCCTTGCCACCGGCGCGCTGCTGGATCGCCAGATACAACGGGATCGCATCACCGGCGTCGCGATACAGGCGGTCTTCCCGCAATGCCTGGTCGGCACGCTTGCGCACCTGCGCCAGGGGCTCGTCGCCCAACTCCACCACCGGCGGTTGCCATTGCGCCACGGTTTCGGCGGATTCTTCGCCACCGATGGAAACGTTCGGCTTGCTCGGCACGGCGGCAGGTGCCGGTTGCGGCGCAGCCGCAGGCGCGGGTGTCGGCGTGCGCGAACAGGCGCACAGGCTAAGAGCGGCCAACAAAACGCAGCGAGCAGCGCTCGGGCGGGCAAGGCGGGCGCGCAGGAACCGGAGCGTAGGCGTGCCAGATGCCGATTCCGCACCGCGGCCGCGCCCGCCTGCTGGCTGCGCAGGAATTTTGCCAGTCGCCCTCAGCGCGACCATTGCCCACGCTGCCATCCGGTCACCGCACTCACCCACCACCTGCTCCTTCCAGTGCTCTGCCGCACGACAGGCGATCGCGACGTTAGGCTATTCTGCGCGCTCTGCGCAAACCCTTGCCGCCGACGGAAATCACGTGCCCCATTGGATCATCCACCCCTCCGAGCTGACTGACCGCCTGCAGGCAGCGCGACCGTCGCGCATCGGCCTGGATACAGAATTCATTCGCGAGCGCACCTACTGGCCGCAGCTGGCCCTGGTGCAGATGGCCATCGGCGATGAGATCCTGCTGATCGACCCGCTGATCCCGGGCATGAACGCGGCGCTCAAGGAGTGGTTGACCGCCACCGACATCGTCAAGGTGATGCATAGCGCCAGCGAAGACCTGGTCACATTCAAATGCGCGTGTGGCGCCTTGCCGCGGCCGTTGTTCGACACCCAGATCGCCGCGGCCCTGACCGGTGTCGGCGGCGGCATGGGCTACCAGAAACTGGTGCAGGAAGTCACCGGCACCTTGCTGACCAAGGGCGAGACACGCTCGGACTGGATGCGTCGCCCGCTGTCGCCGGCGCAACTGGAATATGCCGCCGACGACGTGCGCTATCTGTTTGCGATCCACGACGCGCTCACCCGCCGCCTCGCCGAGCAGGGCCGTCTGGAGTGGCTGGCCGAAGATGCCGAGCGCCTGCTCGCCACGGTGGAGCACGACGATGGCGAGCGCTGGCCGCATGTGAGCCTGCGTGCCGCACAGTTCCTGGAACCGGCCGCGCAACGACGCCTGCTGCGCCTGCTGCGTTGGCGCGACCTGCAGGCGCGGCAGAGCGATCGACCGCGCAGCTGGATCCTGGACAACGAACTGGCCAGCCAGCTGGCGCGGTTTCCGCCCGCCGACCTGGAAGCCTTGCTGCGCCAGTTCGATAAATTCCCCAAGGCGCCGCGCAAGCTTGCCAACGCGGTGTGGGATGCGCTCAACATCCCGCTGCCGGACGAAGAGCACGCGCCGCTGGCGCAGGCCGCCACCGACGGCAACAAGGCCGTACTCAAACGGCTGCAGGACGCCGTGGCGCAGCGTAGCCGCGAACTCGGCCTGCCGGACGGCCTGCTGGCCTCGCGCCGCCACCTGGAAACCCTGATGGAACAACGCAGCTGGCCTGCGGCGCTGGGCCAATGGCGTCGTGCCCTGCTGGAATCACAGCTGATGCCGCTGCTGGACGACACTGCGGCTTAGGATTGCCGCGGTGATGGCGCGGAGCCTGCAGCGATGCGGGCTCTTCGTCAGGTACAGGCGAGCGGCGCCGAACCGGCGAAGACCGCCTCGCAAGCAGTATTGGAAGGCGTGAGGACCTTGCGAAGCGCCTGCGTCGCACGGCGATTTCGCTACCGGTCGCGCCCGCGCGGCGGCGACGCCGGCATTCTCTCCGTCGTAGCACGTCACTCCTCGTCCTGCTCTGCCCAGCGCGCCAGGTTTTGCCGGATGCCGTCCATGTCTGCCCAGGGATCCTTGCGCCGACGGCGCAGCTTCTCCGGGACATCGCGCAAGGTGAATGCATCGGCGCGCTGCAGCTTGGACAGGTCCGACCACGCCAGCGGCAACGCGACTGGCGCCCCCGGGCGGCCGCGTAACGAATAGGACGCAACCGCAGTGGCGCCACGGCCGTTGCGCAGGTAGTCCACGAAGATGCGCTTGTTGCGCAGCCGCTTGGTGGCAGTGGCGATGAACCGCTGCGGCTGCGCCTGCGCCAGGGCATCGGCAAATCCCTTGGCGAAACGCTTGGTCACCTCCCAATCGCAGCCGGGGTTCAGGGGCACCACCACGTGCAGCCCCTTGCCGCCAGACACACGCAGGAACGATTCCAGCTCAAGCTGCGCCAGCAGCTTGCGAATATCGTTGGCCGCGCGTTTGACCTCGGCAAACGGCACGTCCGGGCCCGGATCGAGATCGAAGACCACCCGGTCGGCCACGTCCGGGCGGTCCGCATGCGAGCCCCAGGGGTGGAATTCCAACGCATTGAATTGCACCAGTTCCAGCAGGCCAGGCGCGTCTTCGACCACCAGGTAATACGCGTTGGTTCCGGTCTCTTCGGTCAGCTTGACCGAGCTCACACGCTCGAGGCCGGCAGTATGGTGCTTCTGGAAAAAACACGGTTTTTCCGCGCCGCTGGGGCAGCGGATGATGGACAGCGGCCGTCCCACGATCTGCGGCAACAGGTGGTCCATCACCGCCTGGTAATAGTCCCAGACATCGCCCTTGGTCGCGCGGATATCCGGGTAGATCAGCTTGGTCGGGCTGGACAGCGTCGGCAGCGCAGCCGAGGAAGGTGTGGCAACCGCAGATTTAAGCGCAGGCGCTGTTGCCCGCGTCGCTGCACGTTTGGGCACCTGCGTTGCTGCGTCTTTGGCAGCACGCGTTGTTGCCGAACGCCTGGCAGAGAACGGTGTAGCCGGGCCATTTCCGGCATCGCTGTCGGCCAGATCGGCAATGCGCTTATCCGGGCGCAGCGCCTTGAACGATGCCTGGCGCAACAACTGTTGCCCACCAATGCCGCGATAGAACACCTCCACCACAAAGCGCGGCGCAAACCAGGTGGCGCCGCGCAGGTCGGTGTCTTCGGTGGGAATATGCGCGGTGGGTTTGCGCCCGCCACCTTCCAGTTGCGGGGTGACCTCGCGCATCAAGGCATCGGAGAACCCGGAGCCCACACGGCCCACATACAACCAGCCATGCACCGGATCCGGCGCGGCCAGCAACAGCGAGCCGAAGCCACTGCGGCTGCCCTTGGGCGCGGTGTGGCCGACCACCGCATACTCCTGGCTGGCCAGTTGTTTGGTCTTGCGCCAATCGTCGCTACGCCCATCGCGATACGGGCGATCTGCGCGCTTGGAAATGATGCCTTCGAAGTGCTGTTGCCCGGCCACCCGGAACGCCTCGGTGCCATCGCCTTCGACGTGCGAGCTATAGGCCAGATGCGTGTGAGGTGCAGCCTCCAGCACCTGCTGCAACAGCCGCTTGCGTTCGCGCAGCGGCGCCTCGCTGATGTCCACCCCGTCCACATGCAACAGGTCGAATACCGCCAGCGCCAGCGGCACCTGGCGCTCGCCGGACAAGGTGGCCTGCAGCAGGTTGAAGTCGTCCTTGGTGCCGCGTCCGGCGATCAGTTCGCCATCGATCTGCGCGCTGCGCAGGCCCAGCGACCGGATGGCATCGGCAATTTCCGGCGTCTTGTCGGTCCACTCCAATGCATTGCGCGACCACAGCCTCACCTTGCCGTCGGTCACGGTGGCCAGGATGCGATAACCGTCCCATTTGATTTCATGCAGCCACTGCGCCCCTTCTGGCGGGGACTGCCCCAGCTTGGCCAGCTGCGGTGCAAACGGGGCATCTTCCATCTCGGCGCGACGTGCATTGCTCAGCGCCAGCGCCTGTTTCGCCCAGGTACCACGCCTCTTCGCCGCCGGCGGCGGCACGGTCGTCAGCGCCTTGCGCTGGGTCTTGCCGGCGCCTGCGCGGCGTACATCCTCGGCAGGCGCGGCAGCGACGTCGGCCAGCAGGTCATCGGCCTCCAACGTGCCGGCGTAGGCATCGTCGTCCTTGAACAACAGCCACTGCGGCTGCCGCGCCGGCTTGCCCGAGCGCACCAGATGCCAACCGCCCTTGAGCTTGTTGCCGAACAACTCAAAGCGCAGATGTCCCTTGGCCAACTGCGCTTCGGGGTCGCCCGCGGTGGCCCACACGCCATGATCGAACTGCGCCACATGCCCGCCGCCGTATTCGCCTTTGGGAATCTCGCCCTCGAAACTGGCGTAATCGACCGGGTGGTCTTCCACCTCCACTGCCATGCGCTTGACCTTGGGGTCGTAACTGGGACCCTTCGGCACCGCCCAGCTCTTGAGCGCATCGCCCACCTGCAGGCGAAAGTCGTAATGGCGGCGGCTGGCGTGGTGCAGTTGCACCACGAAGATCGCACGCTGCCCCGGCGGCAGGGCCTTGCCCGGCTCCGGCTCGCGGGTCTTGTTAAAGCTGCGCTTGCGGCGATATTCGCTCAGGCTCATGACGGACCTTCCGCTTATTTGCCCAGGTGCTGGCGTACGCTGGCGGCCATTGGCCCCACCTTCTGCACGGCCGCGCGCAACTCCTCGGCGCTGACGCCCAGGGTCTTGGTCCAGTACTGCAGCTCATAGGCTTCATTGACGTTGATGCGGTCGCGGTCTGGCGAACCGACGTTGCGTTTGTCGTCACTCATGACATGCTCCTGTATCGTCGTGGTCGGGTCTGCTAACGTGAGCCTTCGGCCCAGCAGCGCCCGTAGCGACAATGCGAAAGCGTTCGAACAGGCGTCGTGAAAAGCCTGTTCACGCCATGTGCAAGCCCCTGTTCCACAACGGCCGCTCCCGGGCCACATGCCATAATGCCGCGCGCCCTTCGGGCGGCGTGTCCACTCTTATTCCGAGGCCATACCTCTGTGAGCAATACCTCTTCGAAACTGGATTCCATCGCGCAAGCCAAAGCCAAGCTGCTGGACGAATTGCAGAAGCTGGAAGAACAGGAGAAAACCGAGCGCGCGAGCGAGGCATCCTCTGCGCATGCCACCATCGTTTCGCTGCTCGAGCAGTTCGCCGGTCACTTCAACACCAAGCAGCGCAACGACATTGCCGCTTACCTGGGCACCACTACCGCGCGCAAGGAAGTGGTCAAGAGCGGCCGCAGCGAAGTGAAGCCCAAGTACGAGCTACCGCACACCGGCGAAACCTGGTCCGGTCGTGGCCGCACGCCGAAGGCTTTCGCTGCCTGGGAAGGGTCGGTGTCGTACAAGGAATGGAAGGCCAAGAACCCGGACCTCAAGTTTCCGCTGGTTCGCGAGTAAGGCGACAGCCCGCACGACAGTGCCGCCTCGCACCGTCGGCCGCGCCCTTCGCTTGGCGAACCGCGCGGCTTGTGGGTAGAATCGAAGCACGTGGGGCGGTAGCTCAGCTGGGAGAGCGTCGCGTTCGCATCGCGAAGGTCGAGGGTTCGATCCCCTTCCGCTCCACCATCGAGTCAAACGCACAAGCCCTGGAGACGTCATGTTTCCGGGGCTTGCGCGTTTTGAGGGTGTTGCGGTGCAGGGCCGGCCGGTCGCCGTGGCGTGGGGATCACATCGCGCGCGCTAACGTCCGGCTTCACTCCACAGCGGACCACACCATGAGCAAGAAAGACCAGCAGCCCGATGACGTCGCCGACGATGCGCACGGCGTGACCGAGAGCCAGCAAGACCGCAAGCACGACGATGCCGCCAAGCAACGCCCGGGCCAGGAAGATCTGAAGGTGCACGACGAGCAAAGCCGTCGCCCCACCGGCAAGGCTGGCCAGGGAGAGTGAGTTGGCCAAGCATGCTGCCTGGCATCGGGCAGCGCCGCGGCACGCCGATGCGGTGAACTTCCGTGCTGCATCGCCGGAGGCGCGTTGCACCCTGTCGTGCAGCTGAGACCGCTGCGTCCGTGGGACTGAAAGCCCGGCACCGGCCAGCCACGCGTTCCTGTGGCAAGATCCGGACAGGCGCTCGCCGATATGCCGCTGCCCTGGGAACCGGTGCCTTGCCAAGGTTGCAGTCGCATCGGCCAGTGCGTTGTCGCGTCAAACCCTCATCGCCTTGATGGCGCCTTGTTCCCGGTGGTGCTTTGCATGCAGATACCCGATGCACCCGCGTTGAACCTGATCCAGGCAACGTTACTGCCAGGAGGCGTCAACGCCATTCCGGGGGCGCGCCTGCCGGCCAACGAAGATGAGCGCGTGGAGGCACTGCATGCCTACCGCCTGCTGGACACCGCACCGGAGCCGAGCTACGACGCGTTCACCTCGATCGCAGCCGCGCTCTGCCGGATGCCGATGGCGCTGATCTCGCTGGTCGATACCCATCGGCAATGGTTCAAATCCAGGCTCGGCATGCAGCAGAGCGAGACGCCGCGTGAATTGTCGTTTTGCGCGCATGCCATCCTCGAACCCGATCAGGTGATGGAAGTCGGCGATACCCACCTGGACAAGCGGTTTGCGCGCAACGCGCTGGTGACAGGCGAGCCGCAGATCCGCTTCTATGCAGGCGCGCCGTTATTGACCCCGGACGGCATCGCACTGGGAACCCTGTGCGTGCTGGATCGCGTTCCGCGGCGCCTGTCGGTAACCGAGCGCGACGCGCTGCAAGCCTTGGCCAGGCAAGTCGTCAGCACCATCGAACTGCAACAGGCCGCGCGGCTGGTGGAGCTGGATGCACTGCGCGATGCGCTCACCGGGCGATGGAATCGCGCCGGGCTGGAGCACGCTTTGCACGCGCTTGCCGACGCGCCCAGCTCTGCCGCCGATGCGCCCCTGGGTTTCATGCTGCTCGAACTGGACGGCTTCAAGCGGCAAAAATTGCAGGCCGGCGCGGCAGCGGCCGATGCCACCTTGCTTCAGGTGGCTGCATTGCTGGAAGCGCAGCTTCCGGCTGACGCACTCGTGGCGCGTCTGGCCTGCGATCAATTCTGCGTGGCGCTGCCGGAGACCGCTGCATCTGCAGCCCTTGCCACTGCCGAAGACTTGCGCAAGGCAGTGGAAGACGCGCACTGGCCCACCGGCCCGTTGACGCTCAGCGCAGGTGTGGTGGACGTTGCCACGCCAACCGCGCTCGACAGCAATACCCTGCTGGCCCGTGCGCGGCACGCGTTGCAGCAGGCGCGTGGCGATGGCCGCAACCGCGTGCACGGCTTCGACGGTTGGCAGCTGCGGGCCTGATCGACGCAGACTGCGCCGATCGCCCTGCTGCACGGCTGTCGCTCAGGCCGCCAGTGCGTCGGTGTTTCCGGCGATCTCGTCCACCTGCAGCACCTGCTCCATCTCCAGCAGTACCACGAAGCGCTCGCCGACCTTGCCCATGCCGCGCAGCAGATCGCGGCGGATATGCGTGCCGAACGACGGCGCCGCTTCGATGTCCTGATCGGCCAGTTCGATCACTGCATTGACCGCATCGACCAGCACGCCAATCACCTGCGTGCCCTGCGCCTGTTCGGTGGCCACAATCACGATGCAGCTGCGTTTGCCGATCGTGCTGTCTGCGCGCCCCAACCGCGATTGCAGATCCACCACCGGCACCACCGCGCCGCGTAGATTGATCACCCCGCGCACGCAATCCGGCATCGACGGCACCGGTGTGGGAGCGCGGTATTGAATGATCTCGCGGATGCCGAGAATGCTGGTGGCGAAGGTTTCGCCATCCAGTTGAAAGGTCAGATATTGCGCGGCGACATCGGCGTCGCCGGGCATCACATCAAGCGTCGGTGCGGTCATTGGTCGCTCTCTCAGAAACGCGCGAACTGGCCTTCGTCCGGGCCCTCGGACATCGCATACGCCGGCGCTGCGTTGCTGCGCCAGCCACGCGTACCCGCCGCACGCGCCGGACGCGCAGCGACCTGCTTGCGGCGCTTGGGCGGCGGAGTCGGCGCGCCCTGCCCGCCCAGCCGGAAGAACGCCATGCTCTGCTGCAGCTGTTCGGCCTGCGCGCTCATTTCCTCGGCAGTGGCGGCCAGCTCTTCGGATGCGCTGGCGTTCTGCTGGGTGGTCTGGCTCAACTGCACGACCGCCGAATTGATCTGGCTGACGCCGGAAGATTGCTCCTCGGAGGCGGCGGAAATTTCCTGCACCAGGTCGGAGGTGCGCTTGATGCTGGGCACGATCGAATCCAGCAAACGACCGGCGCGGTCGGCCAATTCCACGCTGGAACTGGCCACCTCGCCGATTTCCTGCGCGGCCACCTGGCTGCGTTCGGCCAGCTTGCGCACCTCGGCGGCGACCACGGCAAACCCCTTGCCATGTTCGCCGGCGCGCGCGGCTTCGATCGCGGCATTGAGCGCAAGCAGGTTGGTCTGGTACGCGATGTCGTCAATGATGCCGATCTTCTGCGCGATCTGCTTCATCGCCTGGGTGGTGGCCACCACCGCTTCGCCGCCTTCCACGGTTTCTTTCGCGGCCTGGGTGGCCATGCCGTCGGTGACGCGCGCGTTCTCGGTGTTCTGGCTGATCGATGCGGTCATCTGCTCCAGCGACGCACTGGTTTCTTCCACACCGGCGGCCTGTTCGCTGGCCGCCTGCGACAGCGACTGCGCAGTGGCGCTGACTTCCTCCGACGCGCTGGCAAGGGTTTCGGCACTGGTATTGACCTCGCCGACCACCTGCGACAACTTTTGCACCATGGTGCGCATCGCTTCGAGCAGTTGCGCAGTTTCGTCGCGGCCATGCACATCGATGCGCATGGTGAGATCGCCTTCCGACAAGCCGTTGGCCACCGCCACCGCGCGGCGGATCGGCCCGGTGACGCTGCGGCTGATCACCACGCCGAGAATGGCACCGAGCAACACGCCGCTGCAGATGATGGCCACCAACAGCCTGGAACTGCGTGTGTGGATCGCGTCGGCTTCGGCGTTGGCCGCCGCGGCGCTGCGCTCGCGCAGGCCGCTCAGGTCGGTCATCAGGTTATCCACTTCGTCCGAACTGGCACGTACCGCGCGCGAGAGCGCGGCCAGTTCCGGATTGGCCTCGCGCAACGCTTCGCGGTTGGCGACTTCGATGAAGCGGCCGCGCTCGTCCAGATACTTCTGCCAGGCGCGATCGAATTGCGCCAGCTTGTTCTTGCCTTCCTCGCTCTGGAAGCTCTCCCGCGCACGGGCCATGTGATCGACCACCTTGGCGGTGTATTTGTCGATGTTCTGCACATGCGACTGGCGCTCTTCTGCACTGCTGGCCAACAACAGGTTGGCGCGCGCGCGGCCGGCATAGATGAGGTTGATGTTGGCTTCCTTGACATGGGACATGCCGAGCAACTCGCGCTCGTACAACGACGTCGACAGCGCGCTGATGCGGCCGGAGTTGGAATAGCCCACCCACCCGATGCATGCGCCGATGGCCGAGACGATCAGGAATGCCACGATCAGTCTGGTTCCGATTCTGAAGTTGCCTAACATTGGGGAGTTCTCTCAAGAAGGATGCGTGGGCGACATGCGCTACAGGAAGGCGATGGCGCTGCGCGTACCGCGCATGGCGATACGGCGGGTCTAACCCATCGCTAATGGCTATCGGCGACGACAAAACGCGCTTGAGATGCATCCAGAGCCGGAGTGCCTATTCATCAAATCGAATCTGCGCTTTTGTGACAGATCACGCGCTCATCACCGCCCATATTCGGAAAAACCCTACCCCCGCCCGTGCGCTGTCCAGGCCACACCGCTGGGACATCACGTCCGCGCAGCTGTGCTTTGGCCATGCCTGCAAAGCCCTTGCCCCGCACGTTCTATGCCCACGATGCCCGCCACGTCGCGCCGCAATTGCTCAACAAGGTGCTGGTCAGTGCTGACGGACGCCGCGGGCGCATCACCGAAGTGGAAGCCTACTGCGGCAGCGACGACCCGGCCGCGCACTCGTTCCGCGGCATGACTCCGCGCACGCGGGTGATGTTCGGTGCGCCGGGGCACCTGTATGTGTATTTCATCTATGGCATGCATTGGGCAATCAATGCGGTGTGCGGCGGTGCGCCCGGGCATGCGGTGCTGATCCGCGCACTGGAACCGCTGGCCGGTATCGATCGCATGCAGGCCGCGCGCGGCGCCGCGCCGGTCACCGCCTTGACCACCGGCCCAGGCCGCCTGGCGCAGGCGTTCGGCGTGACCGCCGCCGACAATGGGCTGGATCTCAGCACTGCGGCCGCGCGGCTCTGGATCGAAGACGACGGCGTGCCGCCCCCCTCCCATCCAGTGGCAACGCCGCGCATCGGCATCCGCAAGGCCGTGGACGCGCCATGGCGCTGGGTGGTTGCAGATAGCCGCTATGTGTCGCGTCCGCTTCCGCGCGTGACCGGAAAAGGCACGCCGCCCGCGGGCGATTGAGCCAACCAGCGCTCCATCGGCGATTGCTCGGCCGCGCCCGGTCCGCGCTGTAGCAGACGCAACGCCTGCTCGGCCTGCTCGGGGGTGAGCTCCTGCAAGGCCTGGAAGCGGTCTGCCGCCCAGACCGCCATCGGCAGCCCATCCAGCGAAGCGACGCGGTTGCCCGGCACGCGCGCGACCCGCTCGCCGGGCAGCAGACTGCCGAGCAGGTTGCTTGGGTCGCTGGCACTGACGCAGATCCATTGCTGCGGCAACGGCTGCGCGCGCACACGGCGCAGGGCCGCAATCGCGTCCGGCAACGCAAACTGCTCGCCGGACAGCCCGGCGATAAACCGCCCGCCGCGGATTTCGCCACGCGCTTCCAGCCGTTGATACATGCGCAGCAATTCCCGCCATGGCGGCAGCCATGCGGCCTCGCGTTCGAGCAGCCGCCAGCACACCACGCCGTAGCGCCGCAGCAGCGTGCGCGCGACGTGTTCGAGCGTGTCCTGATGGCGCTGCGCGGCTTCGGCAAGCGGCAGGTCGGGCAGCGCCCGCACCGGCGCCCAGCGGCCCGCATCGCGGATGCCCAGTGCGCTGGCACGGCGACGCTGCCGCGACAGTGCCGACGGCCGCTTGGACGCCGGCACCAGCAGCGCGCGCAGGCCGGCATAGCTGTCGCAATGCGCGCGGCCACGCATCACCAGCTCGCTCAAGGCATCTTCCAGCTCGGTGTTCATCAGATGTGCCGCGTCGGCGATTTCGTCGAAGAACAGCGCGCCTTGCTGCTGCAGCACCTGCATGACCCGTTGCGCGCGGGAGCCCAATGGCGCGTCGTCGGCATCGCGCGCCAACGCGCTCCAACGCTGCGCTTCGCGTCGTGGCAGCAGCACGATCGGCGTACTGCGCAGTGCAGCGCCGCTGCGGCCGCCGCCGGGCCGCAGGCGTGCCCACAGCGTGCGCCCGGCAGTGCACAACTCATCCAGCCAGGCCGGTTGATAGTCGCGGATGCGCGCCGGCAATAGCTCGCTCTCCCACAGCACCGCAGGCGCCTCGAAGCCCTCGAGTTGCCCCACCACACCGGCCAGCGCATCCGGCCCGGCCACCCGGCTGCTGCTGTCCACGTGCTGCCACTCGAACAGAAAACGCGCGTAATCGCGTTGCGATACCGGTTCGATCTCGCGGCGCAGGCGCCCCAGCGTGTAGCGGTGGATGCGTGCCAACAGATGGCGCTCGCACCACTCTTCGCCCTGCACATGCGCATTGAACTGCCCGGCCATGACGTAGCCCTCGCGTTGCAAGGCCGCCAGTGCGAGCGCGATTTCTGCTTCCGGCACCTGCAATGCGTGAGACAAGGCCGGCACCTGTGCCGGGCCGACCGCGGACAAGCGCCCGCGCAGCAGTTCGCGTACCGCCCAGTCGCGCTGCCAGTCGGCAACGCGGCAATCGGCCGGCGCCTGCAACGGCGGCTGCACAGTTGCTTGCCGATACAACGGCAAGAACCAGTCGATACGCTCGGCGCTGACCCACAGCGCCGGGCTGCCGTGCAAGGCAATGCAGCTGGCACGACCCGCTGCGGCCAGCGCGGCCAACCATGCCTGCCACTGCGCGTCGGTAGCCTCTGCGACCGGCAACACGCCCAGCACCACCAATGCCTCGTGCATTTCTTCGGCATCGCGCGGCTGTGGCCAGGCCTCTTCGCACACTGCGGCAATCGCCTGCGGATCGAGCTGGCCCAGGTCGTCGCTGGTCTGCGGCGTGTAGCGGCGACTTTGCACGGCCTGGGTACGGCGTTCTTCCAGTGGCGCATCGTCGAGAAATGCATACGGACGCGCATTCAAGGCTTCGGCGGCCAGCGGCGACGGCGCCGCCAGGTCGCGCGCGACCAGCGTCACCGCGCCCGATTCCAGGCCGCGCAACACCTGCAGCCAGCCGTCGCTATCCATGGCGTGATGCAGGCAATCTTCCAGGGTCTGTGCCACCAACGGGTGGTCGGGCACCTCGCGTTCGCCGACCAGATTCTCCGCACAGGCCACCTGGTCCGGGAATACCGTGGCGAGCAAATCTTCGGACTTCATGCGTTGCAACTGCGGCGCCACCTTGTTGCCGCCACTGAAGCGCGGCAGCGCCATCGCGTTGGTGGCGTTCCAGCGCCAGCGCACGCCGAACAGTGGTGCGTCCAGCAATGCCTGGATCAATACATGCTCGGCCGACGACGAATGCAGGTAACGGCCAACCTCTTCCAGCGCAAAGCTATGACTGGTCGACAGCGACAACACAATCGCATCTTCGGTGGCCGCCGCCTGCAATTCGAAATTGAAGGTGCGGCAGAAGCGCTTGCGCAGCGCCAGCCCCCACGCACGATTGATGCGGCTGCCGTATGGCGAATGGATGACCAGCTGGGTACCGCCGCTGGCATCGAAGAAGCGCTCCATCACCAGGCACTGCTGGGTGGGCATCGCGCCCAATGCCGTGCAAGCGTTTGCCAGATAATCCACCAGTTGCCGCGCCGCTTCGGCGGACATCTCCAGCTCGCGCTGCAGCCAGTCGCGAGCCGCCTGGTGCGGCGCGGTGTCCAGCCGCGCGGCAATCTCGCCACGCAGGCGCGACACCGCCGCAGACAGCTCATCGCTGCGGCCCGGCGCTTCGCCCAGCCAGAACGGAATGTTCGGCGGCGCGCCCTTGGCATCTTCCACGCGCACGCGCCCGGCCTCCACGCGCAGGATGCGGTAGCTCGCATTGCCGAGCTGGAACACATCGCCGGTGAGGCTTTCAACGGCGAAATCCTCGTTCACCGTGCCGATCTTTTCGGCCTGCGGTTCCAGCACCACGCTGTAGTCGCCGGTTTCGGGAATGGTGCCGCCGGAAGTGAGCGCCGTCATGCGCGCACCGCGCCGTGCATGCAGGCGCCGGTGCACGGCATCGCGATGCAGATACCCGGCGCGCGGACCGAGGCGGGTGCTGAAGCCATCGCACAACATGCGCACCACGCTGCCGAAGGTGGCACGGCTCAACCCGGCGAACGGCCACGCGCGCCGCACCAGCGCGAACAGCGCATCTTCGTCCCAGTCTTCGCATGCGGCTTCGGCAACGATCTGCTGCGCCAGCACATCCACCGGCGCCGTCACAATGCGCAAGGCATCCAGTTCGCCGCGGCGGATGCTGTCCAGCAGCGCGGCGCATTCGACCAGTTCGTCGCGGGTCTGCGGAAACAGGCGCGCCTTGGGCGTACCGCCGACCTTGTGTCCGGAACGCCCGGCGCGTTGCAGGAAGGTGGCAATCGAGCGCGGCGAACCGAGCTGGCAGACCAGATCGACATCGCCGATATCCAGTCCCAGTTCCAGCGATGCGGTCGCCACCAACACGGTGAGATCGCCGGCCTTGAGCCGTTGCTCGGCCAGCAGGCGCGTCTCGCGCGACAGGCTGCCGTGATGCGCCGACACGCGCTGCTTGCCGAGCAGATCGCCCAGATGCCGCGCCGCGCGTTCGGCCATGCGCCGTGTGTTGACGAACACCAGCGTGGTGCGATGTTGCTGCGCCAGTGCGGCCACATCGGCATACACCTGCAGCCACTGGTCGTTGGACATCACCACGCTCAGCGGCGTGGGCGGCAACGCCAGGGCCAGATCACGCTTGCGGGTGTAGCCGATATCGACGATCTCGCACGGCGGCGGCACGCCGTCTGCGTCGACACCGACCAGGAATTGCGCCACCGTTTCGATGGGCTTCTGGGTGGCCGACAGCCCCACCCGCGTGATCGGCTGCGCGACCAGCCGCTGCAAGCGCTCCAGCGTCAGGCTCAGGTGGCTGCCGCGCTTGTCCGACGCCACCGCGTGGATTTCATCGACGATCACGGTGCGCACATGCTGCAGCGACGCGCGCCCGGATGCCGACCCCAACAGTACGTACAGCGACTCCGGGGTGGTCACCAGAATATGCGGCGGCGTGCGACGCGCCTGCGCGCGCTCGCGCTGCGGGGTATCGCCGGTACGCACCGCGGTACGAATCGGCACATCCGGCAAGCCGCCGGCGACCAGCGCCGCACGGATGCCCTGCAAGGGCGCGTCCAGATTGAGGTGGATGTCGTTGGACAAGGCCTTCAACGGCGAGACGTAGATCACACGGGTTTCGTCGGGCAACGCACCGCCGTTGGCCAGCCCGTCGCGAATCAATGCATCGATGGCGGCGAAGAAGGCCGTCAGCGTCTTGCCCGAGCCGGTCGGCGCGGCCACCAGCGTGTGGCGTCCGGCCTGGATCGCCGGCCACGCGGCGATCTGCGCCGGTGTCGGCGCAGCGAAGGTCTGCGCGAACCACGCAGCGACCACAGGATGGAAGTGTTGCAGGACAGGATGCATTGGCAATGCCCGACACCATTGCTCATCATGACGGCAAGGCGCGCGGATGTAACTCGGCGGAACCATAATCAATGGGGCTGCGCAGCGGTCCAGACAAGCCACGGGCCAGGCCGGCAGTGAACGATTTAGAGCGGCTACAAAACGACTGCACAGCCGCCAGGCGGGCGCGGCCGGTGCTCGGAATCGGCCTGTACCACTCGTACACTCCGGTCTGAGCGCGCCGTCCGCGCCCACCTGACAGCTGCTCGCTAGGTTTTGTTAGCCGCTCTTAGCGCAATGGTGGCGGCCTCTGCCGTCGGCAAGGCGACGCCTTCGCAACGTTGCGGCGCCGGCCCGGCGATTGTCCGCCGGCCACGTGCCGTGGCACATTGGCGGCATGCCCAGCCTGATTCTTTTCATGATCGCCGGCGCCGCGCTGTTCGCGTTCTGGAACTCCTCGCGCGCGGCTGCCGAACGCGCCGACATTCTTGGCCGCAATGCCTGCCGCGCGGCCGACGTGCAATGGCTGGACCAGAGCGTGCATTCCACCAATATCCGCGTGTGCAGGATGCCCAGCGGCTGGCTGGGCTTCGAGCGCACCTTCCGCTTCGACTATTCCTACGACGGCGTGGATCGCCATAGCGGCAAGCTGGTGCTGCGCGGCGATCAACTGATTGCCTTCACCGGGCCGCAGGTCGCTACCGTCAGGGCATTGCACCCGGAGCATGAGCGTCTGGAGTGAGGCGCGCAGCTGCAGCTCACCGCGCGCTGACACCTGACATACCTGCAGCTTCACATGTCTGGGTTACAGCGATTGGCCGGCCAGCTTCCCTCTGGATTCCAGCAATCATCGAGCTATTGCTGCGCGCTTTCGCCGTCTGTGCACGCGGCTGGCCATTGCATCAGTCGGCGGCACTCCACACAGCCGGCCACTTCATTCCAAAGACGTCGAATCCGCGGGAACGGGCTCGTAGCCATTGTCCCTGCCGCTCAGCCAGCACAACTGCAGCTTGCCCTCTCGACGCAGCTGCGCCTGGGCAAACAGCCACAACGGATCCAGCAGGCCGGCATCCTTCAATAGACGCGACTTGCCGGCAATTTCCATGCTGAGAAAATGCGCCTCACGCGGCGTGTCGATGTAGCTGCGCGCAATCAGACAACGCTCGCCATCCACGAAGTGATAGATGTCGTACTCGTACACGTCGTCGAGTGCGCCGGACGGATCCGGCGCGCTGCAATCGACATGACGGGTGCGCTCTACGTGCAATCGAACCCTCCACTTGGCGAGTCTGCAGGTCATACGCTTGCCGCTTTCAGCGCAGCCAACAGAACCTGGGACGCCGTCACCGGTAGCCGTGGACGGCACGCAGGAACTTCAGCTTACACGTGGTCCCTGCTGATTCCGCGCACCGGCCTGCACTCGCCGTGCGGCGGCGCAGGCGTGTGGTGTGCTGTCCTTACTTCACCACGCGAAGATGCGGGCGCTTGCCACCGCTGGACGGTTCGTCCGGCGTCGGCGCACTCGGTGGGGGCGAGCCCGGATCCGGCGGCTCGCTGTTGGTGCCGGGGATGTCGTCCGGCAGCGCCATGCCCTGCCCGGTTTCGCGCGCATAGACCGCCAGTACGGCGGCCATCGGCACCATCACCGGGTGGCTCACGCCACCGAAGCGCGCGGTAAAGCTCACGCTTTCGTTGTCCACCTGCAGGCCGACCACGGCACGCTCGGCGATATTCAACACGACGCGACCGTCCTTGACGGCACTGGCAGGCACCTGCACACCGGGCAGGCCGGCATCCACCAAAACGTGCGGCGTCATGCCGTTGTCGTTGATCCATTCGACCAAGGCCCGCAACAGGTACGGGCGATGGCTGGTCATGCGGGGGAAATCTTCGCTCATTGCGTCATTTTACCCGCACATGGCCCGTCGCGGCGGCCACGCGATCGGAAGTCGGTCTGTTGGCATACAGCCGTCGCATCAGCCCGGCAGATCGCGCAGCTTCTTTTCCTGATCGGTCAGGCTGCGGATAAAGCCCGGGTTGCGGAAGATCCGGTTGCCGTAATCCTCGATCGCCTTACCGTCCTTGGGCAGGCTGATTTCCAACGCGTCCAGTCGCCAGATGATCGGCGCCATCGCGCAATCGGCCAGACTCATTTCCGGATTGAGGAAGAATTTGCTGGCCTTGAACAACGGCACCGAGGCGGTAAGCAGTTCTTTCAGACGCTTGCGGCCGGCCTCGGCCTGCGTCTTGTTGCCGAGCTGGATCGCCTGCACTTGCGGCACCCAGTCATGCTCGATGCGCAACATCGCCAGGCGCAGACGCGCGCGCGAAAGCGGGTCGACCGGCATCAGCGGCGGATGCGGATAGCGCTCGTCCAGGTATTCGCTGACCACCGAGGCGGCGTACAGCACCAGGTCGCGTTCGACCAGCGTCGGCACCGAATGATAGGGATTGAGATCGATCAGATCTTCGGGAGGATTTTGCGGGTCGACCGGCACCAGGTCGTAGGTCACCCCTTTCGCCGCCAGGACCAGACGGACCCGGTGGCACAACACGTCGTCGTTGGACGAAAACAAAGTCAAGGTATTCCGCATACGCACACTCGTCGCCATTCAAGGCTCTCCGACGACCGGAATCCGCCGGCCGCATCGGCGCGGCCGGCCCAACGCCGACAGTCACCACGGTCTATCGAGTGTGCAATCACGTCACGCAAAAGCCAAGAGTGATAGGGCTTATTAATGTTCCGATAAGCCAGCTGCTGCGCTGCTCCCGCGGGACCGCAGGAGATGTGGGCGCTGCAACCCTGTTGCAGGGATCTACGCTGACGGCCCCGATCGACATGCTGTTCGCTTGCCAACCATCAGCCCGCCCCCTCTCCGCACGGGAGGTGGGGGCTAGCGCTTTCTGTTGGGAGCGCCCACAAGGCTCGGCGACAAATAGAGGTATCCCAAGCACCTGCGATACCTGCCTGCCCTGCACTGCATTGTTCGCTCCCGCAGCCGATGACGGCCTACGCAGCGTTCAGTGCACGTCCTTCCAGTATTCCTTCTTCAACAAATAAGCGATGAAGGTGAGCAGCGCCAGGAACAGGACCACCCACACGCCCATGCTTTGGCGCTTCAATGCGGCCGGCTCGCCGGCATACTCGAGGAAGTTGGCGATATCACGCACGGTCTGGTCGAATTCCACCGGTGTTTGACGCCCTGGCTGCCCAAGCTTCAATGCCTCTACCGGCTTGTCGCCGGTGGCCTTGTCGGCCGGGCCGAATTGCGCCTGCTGCAGGCCTTGCAACTCCCATAGCGGGTTGGGCATGGAGGCGTTCGGAAACAGCTTGTTGTTCCAGCCCAGCGGGCGGGTCTGGTCCAGATAGAACGACTTGAGATAGGTGTAGACCCAGTCCGTACCGCGCACGCGTGCAATCAAGGTCAGATCCGGCGGCGCCTTGCCGAACCACTTGGTCGCCGCGTCGTGCGGCATGGTGCCTTCGATATGTTCGCCGACTTTGGCGCCGGTGAAGTTGAGGTTGGTCATGACCTCCTCTTCGCTCAGGCCCAAATCGCTGGCCATGCGCGAATAGCGCAGGTACTTCAACGAATGGCAGCCGGAGCAGTAGTTCATGAACAACTGCGCACCACGTTGCAGCGATGCGCGATCGCTCAAGTCATTACCTGCTTGCTGCACCGCCCCGCCTTCGGCCGCCATCGCACCACCAGCGATTACCAGGCCGCAGAGCAAGGCGACCACGCGCGACTTCCATGACGTCACGTTGGAATTAGTCATGGGTCGTCACCCGCTCCGGAACCGGCTTGGTCTTGTCCAGCCGCGTCCACACCGGCATGGTGATGAAGAAGGCGAAGTACAGGAAGGTCAGCACGCGCCCGACATAGGTCTCGTGCGCGTCGGTGCCGGGGCCGGAACCGATCACACCCAGCCAGACGAAGCACACCACCAGCACGCCCAACGCCAGCTTGGAAATCCAGCCGCGGTAGCGCACCGAGCGCACCCTGGCGCGATCCAGCCAGGGCACCAGGAACAGGATCGCGATGGCCGAGAACATCACCAGCACCCCGCCCAGCTTGTTGGGCACCACGCGCAACATGGCGTAGTACGGCGTGTAGTACCACACCGGCTTGATGTGCTCCGGCGTCACCAGCCGGTTGGCTTCGGTGAAGTTGTCGTGCTCCAGGAACAGGCCGCCGAACGCCGGCGCGAAGAAGATGATGAAGGCAGCGATCAACAGCAGGAATCCAACGCCGACCAGGTCCTTGACCGTGTAATACGGATGGAACGGAATGCCGTCCGCCGGCTTGTGCGCATCCCAGCGATTGCCCTTTGGACCTTTCTTGATGTCCACCCCGTCCGGGTTATTGGAACCCACTTCGTGCAGCGCACCGATGTGCAGCACGATCAACAGCAGCAACACTAACGGCAGTGCGATCACGTGCAAGGCGAAGAAGCGATTGAGCGTGGCATCGCCGGGCAGGTAGTCGCCCATGATCCATTCGGTCAGCCCATTGCCGATCACCGGAATGGCGCCAAACAGCGAGATGATCACCTTCGCGCCCCAGAACGACATCTGCCCCCACGGCAACACGTAGCCCATGAAGGCTTCGGCCATCAGCACCAGGTAAATCAGCATGCCGAGAATCCACACCAGCTCGCGCGGCTTCTGGTAACTGCCGTACATCAAGCCGCGGAACATGTGCAGATACACCACGATGAAGAACAGCGAGGCACCGGTGCTGTGCATGTAGCGGATCAGCCAGCCCCACTCCACGTCGCGCATGATGTATTCGATCGAAGCGAATGCATCGGCGGCGCTGGTCTTGTAGTGCATCGTCAGGAAGATGCCGGTGACGATCTGGTTGACCAGCACCACGATGGCCAGCGAGCCAAAGTAGTACCAGAGGTTGAAGTTCTTCGGCGCGTAGTACTCGCTGATGTGCTTGCGGTACATGGGCATCAGCCCGGGCGCGCGCTCGTTGACCCAATCAAACACGCCATTGGCGGTACGGACCAGAACATTGCTCATCAGGCAGCCCCCGTGGTTTTGGCCGACGCACCGGCATCGTCAGGATCGACGCCGATCACCAAGGTGTTGTCGTCCACGTAGTGGTGTGGGGGCACCAGCAGATTGATCGGTGCCGGCACGCCGTCGAAGACGCGGCCAGACATGTCGAAGCGCGACTTGTGGCAAGGGCAGAAGTAACCGCCCTTCCACTGCGGGTCGTAAGGCTCGGGGCGGATTTCGGCGACCATCTCCGGCGAGCAACCCAGATGCGTACACAGCCCCACCAGCACCGAAATGTCGGACTTGATCGAGCGATATTCCGGGTTTTTCAGCACGTACTCCGGCTGCTGATCCTTGTTCTCGGACTTGGGGTCCTTGAGCCGGTCGTCCAGCGACGGGAGCGCGTCGAGCATGGCCTTGGAGCGCTTGACGATCCAGATTGGCTGACCGCGCCATTCAAGGACCATGCGCTGGCCTTCCTGCAAGGCGCTGATGTCGGCGGTGACCGGTGCGCCAGCCAACTTGGCACGCGCACTGGGATTCCACGACTTCACGAACGGAACTGCAACGAATCCTGCTCCGACCGCACCGACCACGGCCGTTGTCGCGGTTAAAAACCGACGACGCCCGATATCAGCAGGTGCGTTAACCCCATCGTTGGCCATCCGGCTCTCCGATCTTGATTAGGTAGCGTGAGGCTGCCAACGGCTGGCGGGGGGTCCAGCCGCGATGAATCGACCGCAGTGTAGCGGAACGCTTAATGCACAGACAACGCAATGTACGCAGTCGGCCCTATGCGATGCAACGGCCCATGCAAGCGGCAGCCGCTCCGATGGAGTTCAACGCGCGTGGGAGACGGATGGCTGTGACGTAGTGCCCTTGCGTGGGCTGCAACGGCAATGCGCGCGTGCGGTGGATGCGTGGATATGGTGCAAGCGCAGCAATACGCTCGTTCGCGACTGGCTATGGGCGCTGCAACCGATGTTGCGGAGACCGAAGCACTTGCCCCACCGCACTCGGCGCAGCGCCGTGGCAAAGATTCCCAAGAGCAGCGACCAAGACGTCAAGGAGGGGGCCGGGAATGGATCGCGCAGACGCCGCGCTGCTTATGACATGCCAGGAGCACCGGCCGCGCCCGCCGGGCGGCTGCGCGGTCGTTTTGCCAGCCGCTTCAGTTGGCTGCTGTGGCCTGGCCACGATAGCGGCCGGCCAATACGCCCACGCGTTGCACGTAGCGCTGGGTTTCGCTATACGGCGGTACGCCGCCGTAACGGTCGACTGCGCCCTCGCCGGCGTTGTAGCCGGCAGCGGCCAGGGTGAGGTCGCCATTGAAGCGTTTCAGCAGCCAGGACAGATATTGCACGCCGCCACGAATATTTTGCGTTGCATCATAGGCATCGCTGACACCGAAGCGGCGCGCGGTGCCCGGCATCAACTGCATCAGGCCTTGCGCGCCGGCACGACTGAGCGCGAGCGGGTTGTAGGCCGATTCGGCGTGGATGATCGCGCGCACGATCGATTCTTCCACCCCGAACTCGCGCGCCGCCGCTGCGATTTCCTGCTGATAGGCGTTGGTGTTGAGCCGGATCGCACCAAAATTGACCCCGGGCTTGGCACCGCAGGCGTAGCAGGTTTCGATAAAGCTGTAATGGATGGTGCGCAGGCCTTCGATGCTGGCGACCTGGCGCGGCCGGGCGCTGGTGTAGTGGCGCACGCCGTCCTTCATATAAGAGTACACCTGCCCGCTGACGACCCGGCGCGGATTGGTTGCTGCTGCCGCTGGCGGTGTGACGACCGAGACGGACGACTCCGGCAAGGCACGCGGAGCCGGCGCCGAAGCGACCTCGGCAGCGTGCCGCGGCGGCTGGCTGACTGGCTGGCTGATAATGGTGGCCGGCGCGCCGCTGTCGACATTGGCCATGCGGGGCGCGGGGCTGACGGCCAGACGCCCGGCCGAGGGAGATGACGGCAGGCGGCGGGCCGCACGATCGGGGGTATAGCTGCTGATGACGCTGCAGGTGGAGCCGCTCTGGCGCTTGCTCAGGTAACTGGTGATACCGTCAGCGCCGACGCACTTGTACAGCGTGCCGGCGCTGACCGGCGCAGCCGACAACGTGACGAGCATCAGCCCCAGCAATCTTGACATCCCCTTCATGCGCGGAGTGTCCCAGCTTGCCCAGGGCTTGCCAAGTGTCGGCCAGCGTCTGGAGCAGCGCGCAAGGCGCCCGCGCCGCGGCCAGGCGTGCGGGACCGGTGCTCGAAATCCTCAAGTACCCATCCCGCACTCCCGATAACGCGTTCGCCGCGCCCACCTGACGCCCACGCGCGATGGCCTGTTGGCCGCCTCACTGGGGCAGCCGGTCCAGCTGCGTGCGCAACGTGTCCAGCGCCTGCGTCAAGGTGTGGCGGGCTTGGGCCGGCGCAATCGCGTCGAACGGCAGGTCCAGCAACAACAGGTTGGCCGCCAGCGCAGGCATGCTCGGGGCGCCAAGACCCAGCCAGCAATGTGCGGGACCATCGGCCTGCAAGGCACCCAGCCAGGGCGGAATGCGCGCTGCCAATGCCTCGACCGTGCCGGCCAGACGCACCCGCGCCCGGCACGGAAACGGCGCTTCGCCGATCGCCTTGCGCAATAGCTGTAGCGGCTCTTCGGGCAATGCGCGGGGGGCGAACCGCGCGCCGGTGGCGACCGCCTGATCGATCCGGTCCGCGCGCAGGCTGCGCCAGTCCTGGCGTTCGCAGTCCCAGACCAGCAGGTACCAACGCCGCCCGTAGTTCACCAGCAGCGCCGGCTCGACGCTGCGGGTGATGGCCGTACCCGAATGGCGCCGATAGTCCAGCCGCAGCGTGGCCCGGTCGCGGCAGGCGGCAGCCAACTGGGCAAGCAGGCCCGCATCGACCAGCGATTCCGTTTCGGAAGCCGGCATGCTGGCCATGGCGGCATGCGCGGCACTGGCGCGCTGGCCGCTGCGGCGCGGCAGCAGGGGATCCAGCTTGGCCATCACGCGTGCCGCCGCGGCGTCCATCCCGCGCACCGCTGGCGCGGCGGCGCGCAAAGCGACCGCCACGGTCAGCGCCTCGTCTTCTTCCAACAACAGCGGCAATGCCGCACCGCCCTGCCCCAGCCGGTAGCCGCCGCCGCTGCCGGGCGCTGCATGCACCGGATAACCCGCTTCGCGCAGGCGCTCGATATCGCGCCGCAGGCTGCGCGGATGGATGTCCAAACGTTCTGCCAGCGCCACACCGGACCAACTCCGGCCACCTTGCAGCAGGGAAAGCAGACGCAACAGGCGAGCAGCGGTAGAGGCCATCGCGCCACCGTATTGCGGACAGAAACTGTCCGCAAGTGGTCCGTAAGATCGCGATACCCGCCATCCCACTCGCTTCGCCACCGCAGCCACCCTGGAGACCGCAATGTCCGACGACCGCCACGTCACCCTGTTCCACAACCCCCGCTCCCGCTCGCGGGGGGTCCTGGTCTTGCTGGAAGAATTGGGCGCACGCTACAGCCTGCAGCCCATCGATCTGGAAAAGGAGCAGCAGCGCACGCCGGAATTCCTTGCGATCAACCCGATGGGCAAGATACCGACCATCGTTCACGGCACCAGCGTGGTCACCGAGCAGGGCGCCATCTATCAGTACCTGGCCGAGCTGTATCCGGAGGCCGGCCTGTCACCGGCGCCGGGCGATGCCGACCG
Source organism: Xanthomonas sp. NCPPB 1062 (assembly GCF_041481705.2). NCBI lineage: Bacteria > Pseudomonadati > Pseudomonadota > Gammaproteobacteria > Lysobacterales > Lysobacteraceae > Xanthomonas > Xanthomonas sp. NCPPB 1062. The sequence continues at coordinate 2,762,530 of NZ_CM192987.1, forward strand.
TGGCGCCTACCTGCGCTGGCTTGCGTTCTACGGCTCGGCCTTCGAACCGGCGATCATCGATCTTGCGCTCAAGCGTAGCGCCCCGCCGCGCTCGCTCTCGCCTTATGCCGACGCCGACACGGTGCTGCAGGTGGTTGATGCGCAGCTGGCCAAGGGCGATTACCTGCTGGGCGAGCGCTGCAGTGCGGCCGATGTGCTGTGGGGCGGCGCCTTGGCGTGGATGGTGGAGTTTGGCCTGATCGACCCGCCCGCCCCGACCCGCGCCTATATCGCCCGGATGGCCGCGCGCCCGGCAGTGGCGCGCGCCGAAGCCGTCGACGCCGGGCGTGCGGCCGCGGACGGCGCCAGCGCAAGCGGGTAAACTGCGCGGCTCTCTTCTACCCGCCTGGAATAAGCGCCATGCCCGGGACACCCGTTTCCGACCTGTCCGCGGCCGCTGCCGTGGACGCACCCGCCCTGTTGCCCTTGCCCGTCGCGCGCCCATCGGCGCCTGCCGTGGTACGCGGCAAGCTCTATATCAAGACCCACGGATGCCAGATGAACGAGTACGACTCGGCCAAGATGGCCGACGTGCTTGCCGCTTCCGAAGGCCTGGAGCTGACCGACAACCCCGAGGAAGCGGATGTGGTGCTGGTCAATACCTGTTCCATTCGCGAAAAAGCCCAGGAAAAAGTCTTCAGCCAGCTGGGTCGCTGGAAGGCGCTCAAGGCCGGCGGCAAGCCGGTGATCATCGGCGTCGGCGGCTGCGTGGCGTCGCAGGAAGGCGAAGCCATCGTCAAGCGTGCGCCCTACGTGGACCTGGTGTTCGGCCCGCAGACCCTGCACCGGCTGCCGGAACTGATTCGCGCGCGACGCGAATCGGGCAAGTCGCAGGTGGACATCAGCTTCCCGGAAATCGAGAAGTTCGACCGTCTGCCCGAGCCGCGTGCCGAAGGTCCGTCGGCCTTCGTCTCGATCATGGAAGGCTGCTCCAAATACTGCTCGTTCTGCGTGGTGCCCTACACCCGTGGCGAAGAAGTCAGCCGGCCGTTCGAGGACGTGCTGGTGGAAGTGGCGCAATTGGCGGCGCAAGGCGTGCGCGAGATCAACCTGCTCGGCCAGAACGTCAACGCGTACCGCGGTGCGTATGGCGCCGATGCCGGCGACGCCGCGCAGTACGCCGATCTGGGCCTGCTGATCCGCACCATCGCGCAGATCGACGGCATCGGCCGTATCCGCTTCACCACGTCGCATCCGCTGGAGTTTTCCGATTCGCTGGTGGATGCCTACCGCGATGTACCGCAGCTGGCCAACTACCTGCACCTGCCGGTGCAGGCCGGCAGCGACCGCATCCTGTCGGCGATGAAGCGTGGCTACACCGCGCTGGAATTCAAGTCGAAGATCCGCAAGCTGCGCGCAGTGCGCCCGGACATCTCGATCAGTTCGGACTTCATCGTCGGCTTCCCTGGCGAGACCGAAGCGGACTTCGAAAAGACCATGAAGCTGATCGAGGACGTGGGCTTCGACCAGAGCTTTTCGTTCGTGTATTCGCGCCGTCCCGGCACCCCGGCATCGGACCTGCAGGACGACACGCCGGAGGCGGTGAAGCAGGCGCGTCTTGCGCGTCTGCAGGCGCATATCAACGCGCACGCGGCGAGCATTTCGCAATCGATGGTGGGCAGCGTGCAACGCGTGCTGGTGGAAGGCCCCTCGCGGCGCGACCCGAACGAACTGACCGGCAAGAGCGAGAACATGCGCCCGGTGAATTTCCCAGGCAACCCGCGTTTGATCGGACAGTTCGTCGATGTGTTGATCACCGAGGCGATGAGCAATTCGCTGCGTGGCCGGATTCAACTGGACGACAGCGCACAGTGATGGCGCGCGGGCGCTGCGCAATGCGGCGCCCCTTCAAGCAAGGCGACCACGCGCCGAAGCGTCTCGCGGGAAATGGTCAAAATTTCACCACACATCCGTAGCGCCTTGCAGCGCAAGGCCTCGTCTTACTTACCCACAGGCTTTGCCGAATTCGATCCACATCCTGTGTGGACAACCCTGTCGGTACTGGCGTTTTTTTCGCCACCAACCCGGCAAACCTTGCGCCAGTAAGCGCGGCGAGTTTTATCCACAGGTTAGTGATGCGTGACTCCACAGCGGTTGTGGAAAACCTGCATGCCTGTGCGGACCGGCGCGTCGCCGAGGTGCCGCGCCGCCCGCTGTGTTGGTGGGATCACATGCCGCGCGCTACCCTTTCGCTCCCGCCCTACCGACGCGCACCCAGGTGCGCCGTCCGATCCAACCATGAACGCACCCGCACATCGCGATTTCACCCTGGAACCCGAGGACATCGAGCGTCTGGCCAATCTGGCCGGTCCGTTCGATGCGCATCTGCGCCAGATCGAACTCAAGCTTGGCGTCGAGATCGCCAACCGTGGCAACGTCTTCCGGGTGACCGGACCGGAGCCGGCCATCGCCGCCGCCCAGTCGCTGTTGACCGCGTTGTACGACGAGGCCGCAACCACCACGTTCGACACGCACGCAATCCACCTGCGGCTCAACGATGCCAACCTCGAGCATGTGGCCGAGCGCGCATATCAGGCCCAGGATGTGGCGATCAAGGTCAAGCGCGGCACCGTGCGTGGCCGTGGCGCCAACCAGGCCAAATACCTGCACGCGATCGCCACCCACGACATCAATTTCGGTATCGGCCCGGCCGGCACCGGCAAGACCTTCCTGGCGGTAGCAAGCGCGGTTGAAGCACTCAACGAGTCGCGGGTGCAGCGGTTGATCCTGGTGCGCCCGGCAGTGGAAGCCGGCGAAAAACTCGGCTTTCTTCCGGGCGATCTCAGCCAGAAGGTCGACCCGTACCTGCGCCCGCTCTACGATGCGCTGTACGAAATGCTCGGCGTGGAAAAAGTGGTCAAGTTGCTGGAGCGCAACGTCATCGAAATCGCGCCGCTGGCCTATATGCGCGGTCGCACGCTCAACGATGCATATGTGATTCTGGACGAAGCGCAGAACACCACCATCGAACAGATGAAGATGTTCCTGACCCGCCTGGGCTTCGGCTCCACGGCGGTGGTCACCGGCGACCTTACCCAGATCGATCTGCCCAAGCACGTCAAATCCGGCCTGCGCGATGCGATCGAAGTGCTGCGCGATGTGGAAGGCACCAGTTTCACCTTCTTCGAAGCGCGCGACGTGGTGCGTCACCCATTGGTGCAGCGCATTGTCACCGCCTACGACAAGCGCGATAACGCGCTGCAGCCTCCTGCGGCCGACTGACCGTGCAAGGCCGCGCCCTACTGTTGGGAGTCTGGTTGGCGCTGGCTTGCCATGAACCTGCGCATGCGCAGGCACGCCAGCAGGCCGACACGACCACGCACGTCATGTTGCGGCAGCAACTTGCCGCGTCCTGTGTCTCGGTGGCCGCTGGGCAAGCGACCATCCTGTTGGATCGGGCCGAACTGGAACACCTGGCAGTGGCGAAGGCTGCAGCCGGTGCGGGGGTTGATGAGGATGCGCAGCGACAAGCGCTGCTTGCCGGCACGCGAGCGCAGGCGCTACTTGCCTCTACCGGCAAAGCGCACGACCGCTTCGGCTGCGCGGTGGCTCAAGATGACAAGGAAAGCGCCGACACGCGCTATCTGGTAGGTCGCCTGCTGGAGCGCGGCCAAGCCGCAATCTGGACACAATCGCCACCAGGTTTCGCGCCGGCCCTGGAAGTCAACCGGGTCGATCCGCATTGCCAGAACGGGCCGATGGGCAGTGCGTTTTATCGTGTTGCCAACGGTGGCGCGCTTGTCATGGTGCTGGTCGAGTGCGTTCGCTGATCCCGGACCGGCGGGCCAAGCACGCACACGCAGGCGTCGCCGCAAGACGCTACTCGGGCGATACTGTCACCTCTGTCTGATCTGAATGCTGGTGTTCCCATGACCAAGGGCCCTGTCCGCCTAGACGTTGCCGTCAGCTATGCGCTGCCGCGCGCCGGCCTGCCGTCGGCGGTGAGTTTTCGCAAGTGGGTGGCCGCGGCGTTGAAGGGACGCATCCGCGAGGCCGATCTGGCAGTGCGCGTGGTCGACGAGAAGGAAGGCTGCTCGCTCAATCACCATTACCGCGGCAAGGATTACGCCACCAACGTGCTGAGCTTCCCTGCCGAACTGCCGGAAGGCCTGCCCAAGGGCATCAAGATGCCGCTGCTGGGCGATCTGGTGATCTGCGCACCGGTGGTGGCGCGCGAGGCCGCAGAGCAAGGCAAATTGCTGGCTGCGCACTATGCGCACCTGACCGTGCATGGCACCTTGCACCTGCTTGGCTGGGATCACGAAGACGACAAGGAGGCCGAGGCGATGGAGCAACTGGAGCGCGAGATCCTGGCCGACCTCGGCATCGACGACCCTTACGCAGGAGAACACTGATGCGTTTTTGCATTGCCGGCGCCCTGCTGCTGTTGAGCGCGCCCGGCGCCTGGGCGCAGACCGCGCCGGTGCGCCCGGACCTTGCCGCCTTGATCGAATGCCGCCAGCGCATCGGCGATTTCAGCGCGTTGGCGCCGGTACTGGCCGACCCGCTCAAGGCGGTGGCGCTGGGCTGGACGCCGCTGGACCAGTCCAACCTGTTCATGACCGAGTACACTCTCAACACGCCCATTCGCGTGTTCGGCCACAGTACCAATCACATCGCGTTTTCCGGCGCCAGCATCATGGCGATCCTGGACCTGCCCGACCCGCGCCCGCTCGCCAAGCAGCTGGATCTGGAACTGGGCGTGGATAACGCCGAGAAGGTCATGTACGGGCGCGAGCTGGTCAGCGAAGACACAACCAATCCCAAGACCGGCGAGGCGATGATCGAATCGGTCGTGCTGAGCGTGACCAACGTCAAATCGCACCCGGGCAAGACCGTGGTCGGCTGCGGCTACAGCCTGGATCTGCCCTGAGACCGGCCAGGTAACGGCGCATCCACAGCGCCTTGCCGGCTTCCTGCTAGACTGATGACTAACGCCTGGTTTGCCGGGTGCCCTTCCCCGTCACGATGTCCGAAGACGACAGTAGCCAATCCCCAGAAACACCGGAAAAACGCCGTAGCTGGCTCGAGCGCCTCAGCGCTGCCTTCTCCGGCGAACCCCACACCCGCGACGAACTCGTCGCCTTGCTGCGGACCGCCGAACAGGACGGTCTCATCGCCGCAGACACCTTGCGCATGATGGAAGGCGCGATCTCCGTGTCCGAGCTCACCGTGGGCGATGTGATGATCTCGCGCTCGCAGATGGTCTCGCTGCCGGTGGAGGCGCGTTTCATCGACCTGATGAAGCAGGTGGTCGAATCGGGCCATTCGCGCTTCCCGGTCCACGGCGAGAACAAGGACGAAGTGCTCGGCATCCTGCTGGCCAAGGACCTGTTGCGCGGCGTGGTGGCCGACAACGGCCCGGGCAACGTGCGCGAACTGCTGCGCCCGGCAGTGCTGATCCCTGAGTCAAAGAAGCTCAACGTCCTGCTCAAGGAATTTCGCCTCTCGCGCAACCACATGGCGATCGTGGTGGACGAATACGGCGGTGTTGCCGGGCTGGTCACCATCGAGGACGTGCTGGAGCAGATCGTCGGCGAGATCGACGACGAGCACGACGATGCCGAAGAAGAGAATTCGCTCATTGCGATCCAGGCTGATGGGCGCTATGTGGTCGATGCGCTGACGCCGATCGAAGACTTCAACGAACGCTTTGGCGCCGAGTTCCCCGACGACGAGTACGACACCGTGGGTGGGCTGGTCACCGATGCGATCGGGCACCTGCCCGAAACCGGCGAAGAGTTGACGCTGGGGCGCTTTGCATTCCGCGTGGCCAAGGCCGATGCGCGGCGCGTGCATGCCTTCCACGTCACCATTCTGCCGCCCGATCCGCAGGACGACGCTTGAACCTGTCGCATGGCATGACCGCTGCAGCGCAGGCGCGCTGCAGTGCCCGGCGTTGGGCTGCGTGCTGGCTGCTGGCGTTGCTGTCGCTGTTGGTGACACCGGCGTCCTTCGCGCAGGCGCCCGCCCCGGAAGCCGACCCTGCGTCCCAGTCGGCGCCGCGGATCGGCGTGGTGACCATGCAACCGGGCGAAGTGTTTTTCGAACGTTTCGGCCACGATGCCATCGTGGTGGTCGATCCGCGCACGCAGCAGGCCACCTCGTACAACTTCGGCTTCTTCGACCCGAGCGAGCCGGACTTCGTACCGCGTTTTGCGCGCGGCGAAATGATGTATTACCTGGTCGCGCTGCCGCTGGAAGAAGACCTGTCGCAATATCGCGATGCCGGGCGCGGTGTCAGCATCCAGTGGCTGGATCTGCCGCCAGATCAGGCGCTTGCGCTGGCCGAGGGCTTAGCGGTGCGTAGCCAACCGGAAAACGCGCGCTACCACTACGATTACTTCATGGCCAACTGCGCCACCATGGTCCGCGACACGCTGGACCGTGCAATGGGCGGCGCGCTCAAATCGCAACTGGCCGGTCGTTCGCGCGGCAACACCTTCCGCAGCGAAGCGGTGCGCCTGGCCTCCCCTGCCCCGTGGATGTGGCTGGGCTTCGACCTGGGCCTGGGACCGTACGCCGATCGCCCATTGTCGCGCTGGGAAGAAGCCTTCGTGCCGATGCGGCTGGCCGACAGCCTGACCCAGGTGCACAACAGCGCCGGTCGCCCGTTGGTGCAATCCACGCAGGTATTGCTGCCGCATCGCATCGCGCCCGAGCCCGCCGAACAGCAGCGACACTGGTGGCCGTGGTTGCTGACCGGGCTCATCTTGGCCGCAGGCGTGCTGGCCTTGGGCAGCAGGCAGCGCCTGCTGGCTGGACTGGCGTTACCGTTCTGGCTGGCGTGCGCCATCGGCGGCGGCCTGCTGGTGTATCTGTGGGGATTCACTGCACATCAATCGGCATGGGCCAACCGCAACCTGCTGCTGGTCAACCCGCTGTGCGTACTGCTGTGGTTCGGTGGCATACGGCTGCAGCTGGGCCATCGGCCGGGCCGCTGGTTCAACGTGCTGTCCTGGGTGGTGGCGGCGTGCGCGCTGGCGGCGTTGGTGATCCATTGGCTGTCCTTCCAGGCGCAGGACAACCTGCAATGGGTGATGCTGCTGTTGCCGATCCACACCGCACTTGCCATTGCCCTGCGACCGCGTGACCTGCCCGCACGTACGCGCTGATTGAAGGATGCGCTCATGAACAGCAACGGCCATCATCCCGATAATCCGTCCTGCGTCATCACCTGCGCTTATTACGACGGCGACGGCAAGCGCCACGACATCAGCCTGGAGCACATCAGCGACGTGCTGCAGCGGCCGGATGGCTTCGTCTGGGTGGGGCTGTACGAGCCGCAGGAATCGGTGCTGCGCAAGTTGCAGGACGAATTCGGCCTGCACGATCTGGCGATCGAAGACGCGCTCAAGGCGCATCAGCGCCCCAAGGCCGAGAGTTACGGCAATTCGCTGTTCGTGGTGGTCAACACCGCGCAGCTGGTCAACGAGCGCATTCGCTATGGCGAGACGCACGCGTTCCTGGGAAGGCGCTTCCTGTTGACGGTACGGCATGGCGCGTCGCTGTCGTACGCGCCGGTGCGGCATCGGGTCGAACGCGAGCCGGCGATGCTGCACATGGGCGCGTCGTTCTGCCTGTACGGCGTGCTCGATTTCGTGGTCGACAATTACCTGCCGATCATGGACGAGTTCCGCGACACGCTGGAACGCCTGGAAAAAGACATCTTCGCCGACGACTACAAGCGCGAGACGGTGGTGCGCCTGTATGAGCTCAAGCGCGAACTCAACAAGATGCGGCTGGTGGTGGCGCCGTTGCAGGACGTGCTCTCGCACCTCAAGCGCAACCCCGGCTCCCTGATCCACGAAGAAGTCGGCATTTACCTGCGCGACGTGCTCGATCACGCAGTGCGCATCAACGATGCCATCGACACCTTGCGTGAGATGCTGGGCACGGCGCTCAGCGTCAACCTGTCGATGGTGACGCTCGCCCAAGGCGAAACCGTCAAGCGCCTTGGTGCCTGGGCCGCCCTGTTGGCCGCCCCTACCCTGATCACCAGCTGGTACGGCATGAACTTCGCCCACATGCCCGAACTCGATGCCCGCTACGCCTACCCATTGCTGGTCGCCGGCGTCGTGGGCTCGTGCCTGGTGCTGTATCGCCTGTTCAAGCGCGCCAAGTGGCTGTAGGGCCGCTGCGCGGCCCGGGATTCGGGATTGGGCATTCGGGATTGGTTTGAGCAGTTGGCCGGTTGTTGATTTTCAACCTAGGCCAGGGTGCTCATAAGTCGCGAGCGCCTGCTCTTGCGAATCTCCAATCCCAAATCCCGATTCCCGATTCCCGATTCCCGATTCCCGATTCCCGATTCCCCGCCATCAAGCCACATAGATCGTCTTGACGTTCATGAACTCATGGATGCCGTGCTCGGCCAGTTCGCGGCCGAAGCCGGAGCGCTTGATGCCGCCGAAGGGCAAGCGCACATCGCTCTTGACCACTGAGTTGACGAACGCCGCGCCGCACTGCAGCTGCTGCGCCACGCGCTCGCCGCGCTTGGGGTCGGCCGTCCACACGCTGCCCCCCAGCCCGAAGCTGGTGTCATTGGCCACGCGCACCGCTTCGGCCTCGTCGGCCACCCGGATGATCGAAGCGACCGGGCCGAAGAATTCTTCGTCGTATGCCGGCATGCCGGGGGCGACGTTGTCGAGGATGGTGGCCGGATAACCGGCATGCGAGCCGGCGACCGGTTCGCCGCCCAGCAAGACCTTGGCGCCCTTCGCCACGCTGGCCTGCACCTGCTTGTGCAATTCCTCGCGCAAGTCGGCACGGGCCATTGGCGCCAGCGTGGTGCTGTCCTGCTGCGGGTCGCCCACCATGCGCTTGGCTGCCGCTGCCACGAAGCGCTCGATGAACCGGTCGGCGATCGCATCCACCACGATGAATCGCTTGGCGGCGATGCAGGTCTGCCCACTATTGTCGAAACGTGACTGCACGGCCGATGGCACGGTGTGCTCCAGATCGGCGTCTTCCAGCACCACGAAGGCATCGCTGCCGCCGAGCTCCATCACGCACTTCTTGAGCTGGTCGCCCGCATTGGCGGCCAGCGAGCGACCGGCGCGTTCGCTGCCGGTCAGCGTTACCGCAGCAATGCGGGCATCGCGCAGTACATCGGCAGCCTGGTCGTTATCGATATGCAGGACATCGAACACGCCCGGCGGAATGCCGGCGGCGTCCAGCACCTCTTTCATGGCGTCAGCGCAGCGCGGCACGTTGCTGGCGTGCTTGAGCAGCGACACGTTGCCGGCCATCAGGCTTGGTGCCAGGAACCGGAACGCCTGCCACAGCGGGAAATTCCACGGCATCACTGCGAACACGCAGCCCAGCGGTTCGTAGCGCACATAGCTGGATTGCGCTTCGGTGGGAATGTCGCGCGGCGCCAGATAGTCGGCGGCGTGCTCGGCGTAGTACGCGCAGGCCTGCGCGCACTTGTCGACTTCGGCCAGGGCCTCGGCGCGCAGCTTGCCCATCTCGGCGGTCATGATGCGTTGCAGGTCCTCGCGGCGCTTGGTCAGCTCCTCGCCAATGCGGCGCAGCAAGGCGCCACGCTCGGCCAGCGGCAACGCGGCCCAGGCCGGAAATGCCTTGGCGGAAGCGGCCAGACGCGCTTCGATGGCAGCGGCGTCCAGGGTCTGCTGGGTGTGCTCGACCTGGCCGTTGGCGGGGTTGACGGTGTCGTAGGACATGACGGTCTCCTGTTGCGAGGCGGTCATGCTAGACGCCGGCAAGTTCGGGGCGCGTCACAATCGCCTGAAACTGCTGCAACACTGTGTTCGCAAGCACCACGGCCGCCACCACACTGGATGCATGCAGCCGCATCGGTTTTCGAAGCAGTGCTGCCGAAGGCTTACTTGCCCTCGCACGCCTCTGCACCTCGCGCGCCCCTGCGGAAGCGCTCAACCTTCGCGTTGCAACGCCAGCTGCGCATCGCGCATGCGGCGCTTTTCGCTGCGCGCCAGCAGCCACCAGCCAATCACCGCGGCAATCGACACCGCCAGCACCATCACCGTGGCCAGCGCATTGATCTTGGGGCTGATGCCTAGCCGCACCGACGAAAACACCTTGATCGGCAAGGTGGTGGAACTGGGCCCGGCCAGGAAACTGGCGATCACCACATCGTCCAGCGACAGCGTAAAGGCCAGCAGCCAGCCCGACGCCAGGGCCGGCGCGATGATCGGCAAGGTGATCTGGAAAAACACGTGCAGCGGCGTGGCACCGAGATCCATCGCGGCTTCTTCCAGCGAGCGGTCCAGTTCCTGCAGCCGCGAAGAAATCACCACGGTCACGAACGAGACGGTGAAGGTGACATGCGCCACCCAGATCGCCACTGCGCCGCGCGGCGCGATGCCGAGCACGCCCCCCATCGACACCAGCAACAGCAGGATCGACAGACCGATGATGACTTCGGGCATCACCAACGGCGCGGTGATCAATGCGCCGAACAGGGTTTTGCCGGGAAACCGCCGCAGGCGCACCATCGCCATGGCGGCCATCGTGCCCAGCACCGTCGATGCGCAGGCCGTCCAGAACGCCACCTCCAGGCTGACCCAGGCTGCGTCGAGCAATTGCCGGTCGCGCACCAATTCGCCGTACCACTTGGTCGAAAACCCGCCCCACACCGTTGCCAGGCGCGAGGCGTTAAACGAATACACCATCAACAACAGGATCGGCAGGTACAGGAAGCCGAAACCCAGCGCGAGCACGCTGCCGCCGAGCAGGCGCCCACCGCGCGAAGCGCGCATCATGTCAGCCGCCCTTCCAGCTCACGCTGCTGGTAGCGGTGGAAGATCACGATCGGCAGCAACAGCAGCAACAGCATCACCGTGGCCACGGCCGCTGCCACAGGCCAGTCGCGGTTATTGAAGAACTCGCCCCACAGCACGCGCCCGATCATCAGGGTGTTCGGCCCGCCGAGCATTTCCGGGATGACGAACTCGCCCACCGCCGGAATCATCACCAGCATGCAGCCGGCCACGATGCCGTTGCGCGATAGGGGCAAGGTGATGCGCGCGAACGCCTGCCATGGCCGCGCCCCCAGGTCGTAGGCCGCTTCGAGCAGGCGCTGATCGTGCTTGACCAGGTTGGCGTACAGCGGCAACACCATGAACGGCAGATAGCAGTACACGATGCCGATATAGGCGGCGATCGGCGTGTACAACAACTGCAACGGCTGCTTGATCACACCCAGCGCCAACAGCACCTGATTGAGCACGCCATTGCCATCGAGAATGCCGATCCACGCGTACACGCGGATCAAAAACGAGGTCCACGACGGCAGCACCACCAGCATCATCGCCACGTTGCGTGTGGCCAACGGCAGGCGCGCGATCACATACGCCATCGGATAACCGATCAACAACGCAAGCGCCGTGGAAATGGCCGCGATCTTGATCGAACTCAGGTAGGCAGCCACGTACTGGCTGTCGCGCAGCAAGGCCAGATAGTTGCCCAGATGCAGTTTGAGGCTCACCGCACCGTCGGCAGCAACCGCCAATAGCGGCGTATACGGCGGCATCGCGGTGGCGCGCTCGGCGAAGGAAATCTTCAGCACGATCAAAAACGGAATCGCGAAGAACACCAGCAGCCATAGATACGGTGCGGCGATCACGCCCCAGCGCGCGCCCGGCAAGCCACGGCTAAGAGTGGCTAGCAGAACGTAGCGAGCAGCCGCCAGGGGGGCGCGGACGGCGCGCAGGAACCGCAGTGTACGAGTGGTACATGAGGATTCCGAGCACCGGCCGCGCCCCCCTGGCGGCTGCGCAGTAGTTTTGCTGGCCGCTCTCATGCGGTGAGCACCACGCCGTCGTCTTCGCCCCACCCGACCCACACGGTGTCGCCCCAGGTCAGCGCTTCGCTGGCCCAGCGCTGGCGATTGGCGAAATTGGCCATCAGCTTGACCCCGCTGGGCAGGCGCACGTGGTAGACCGAGTGGCTGCCGAAATAGGCGATGTCTTCGATCACGCCCTGGGCCTTGTTGCAGGCCTGGGCCGGCTCGTCCTTGCCGATGGCGAGCTTTTCCGGGCGCAGCGCGAACGCCACTGCCTGCCCTTCGAAGCCGGTGATGCCGTGGCCGATGCGGATGCAGGCATCGAACGCAGGCGTTTTCAAGGTGACGTACTCGGGCGCGTCGTCGGCGATGAGCGCATCGATCAGATTGACCGAGCCGATGAACTCGGCCGCAAACCGGTTGGCCGGCTGCTCGTAGATTTCATCGGGCGTGCCCACCTGCTGGATCCAGCCCTGGTCCATCAGCGCGATCCGGGTGGCCATGGTCATGGCCTCTTCCTGATCGTGGGTGACCATGACGCAGGTCACGCCGGAGGTTTCGATGATGTTGACCAGTTCCAGCTGCATCTGCGAGCGCAGTTTTTTATCCAGCGCACCCATCGGTTCGTCCAGCAACAGCAGCTTGGGGCGCTTGGCCAGCGAGCGCGCCAGGGCCACGCGTTGCTGCTGCCCGCCGGAGAGCTGGTGCGGCTTGCGCTTGGCCAGCGCGCCAAGCTGCACCAGTTCGAGCATCTCGCCGACGCGGCTGGCGATCGCAGCCTTGGGCAAGCCTTCCTGCTTCAACCCGAAGGCGATGTTCTGCTCCACACTCATATGCGGAAACAGCGCGTACGACTGGAACATCATGTTGATCGGGCGCTCGTACGGCGGCAGTGCGTCGATCGGTTGACCATCCAGGACAATGCGCCCCTTGGTCGGCCGCTCGAACCCGGCAAGGCAGCGCAGCAGCGTGGATTTGCCGCTACCGGAACCACCGAGCAACGCGAAGATCTCGCCCTTGCGAATCTGCAGGCTGACCTCGTCGACCGCAACGAAGCCGTCGAACTCCTTGCGGACCGCGTCGATGCTCAGGTAGCCGCCGTCGCCAGCGGTGAGGTGGGGCTGCGGGGTGGCCTCGGGGGATGCCATTGAACCTCTCGATTGCGCATTGCATGCGCCACAACGGCCAATGCCGACCATGATGGCAAAACCCGGACGCGGCCGCGCATGGGCTGCCGCGTCACAGATTGCCCTGGCTGCTCTCAGCGCGCGTCCTGCGCCGGTGCGCTCCAGCCCAGCCCCAGACTCTTCTGCAGGGCCACGTAATTCACCAGCAACTGCACCTGCGCCTGTGCGGCAGCGTCCTGCGCCGACAACTGCTGGCGCTGCACATCCAGCAGATCGATCGATGAGGTGGCACCGGCATCGCGACGCTGCTGCATCAGCCCGGCCGAGCGCGTGGCCGAGGCTTCGGCCTGGCGTGCGACCACCAGCTGCTTGCGTGCCGAACCGAAGCGCGCCAACGCCGAATTGGCATCCTGCAAGGCAGCCAGCACGGTCCCTTCGTACGCTGCCGTACGCCCCGCATTGCCGGCACGCGCCTGCTCCACCTGCGCGCGGGTCTTGCCGAAATCGAAGATCGACCAGCGCAGCATCGGCACGGCCAATGTGGTCAGCGCGTCGGAATTGAAATCGCTTGGCGAGCCGGCGACCCAGCTCAGCCCGCCCAGCAGACTCACCTGCGGGAAGTAGCCGTTCAACGCCTCGCCGATCTGCGCGCTGGAGGCGGCCAGCTCGCGCTCGGCCTTGCGCACGTCCGGGCGCCGGCGGATCAACGCGCCGGCATCGTCCACGCGCACCTGTGTCGGCAGCATCGGCAAGGGCTGCGGCGTGCTGAGCTGGGCATCCAGCGCACCGGGCTCGCGCCCGACCATCAGGGCCAGCTGGTCCTGCGCTTCCTGCGCCTGCATTTCCAGCGGCAAGCGTTGCGCCTCCTGCTGCTGCACTTGGGTGGCGATCTGCTCGACCTGCAGGTCCGAGGCGGCGCCCTGCCCGCGACGTTGCTGCACCAGCCGTAGCGACTGGCGGATCTTGTCCAGGTTGGCATCGGCAATGGCCAGGCGCGCCTGCAAGCCGCGGTAATTGAGATAGACCTGCCCGACTTCGGCGGCCAGCTGCACCTGCGCATCGGCCAGCTCGGCTTCGGAGGCCTGTGCCTGCGCCAGCGCGCCTTCGGCGGCGCGACGGCGGCGGCCGAAGAAATCTAGCTCCCAGCTCGCATCGAAGCCGGCGCTGTAGATCTGCGTCTCTTCCAGGTTCAGCGCCTGGTTGCCGGCCGCCGGCGGCTGGCCGGGTTGACCCTGTTGCAGCCCGCCGAGCGTATCGACAATGGTCTGCGGCGGTTCGGCGTAGGCATACACCGCGCTGGCGTTGAGCTTGGGCAGGCGCTCGGCGCGGCGTTGCTGGGCCAGCGCGCGGTTGGCACGCAGCCGCGCCTGTGCCGCGCGCAGGTTGGGGCTGTCGGCCAATGCCTGGGTGACCAACTGGGTCAGGAGCGGGTCGTGCAATTCCTCCCACCAATGGTTCAACGGTGCGGCGGCGACCACGTCCGCGCCGCTGGCACGATGCAGGGCGGGTGCCTGCATCGCCGCGTCGGCAACCGCTGGTGGCTTGGTGTAGTTGGGGCCGAGCATGCAGCCGCCAAGCAGCAGCATGCCCAACGCAGCAGCCAGCGGCATGCGGATCAGGCGCATGGAATCAGTGCATTGCAAGGTGCGCCCCCTTGGGTAACGGCTTGAGCAAAAAGGCCAGCGGAATCGTGCAGACCACGATCACGCCAAAGATCCAGAACAGGTCGCTATAGGTCATCACCAGGGCCTGCTGCTGCACGACGCGGGCGAACTGGGCGATCGAGCGGGCTGCCGCCTCGCCGCCGGCGCTGCCCTGCATCTGTGCGGTCAGGCCGGCCAGCGCCTCCTGTGCACGGCTGGCATTGGCGGTGATCGAGCTGCCGATGGTTTCGGTGTGGAAGGTCATGCGGCGCTCCTGAAAGGTGGAGATCAGCGCCAGCCCGACCGAGCCGCCCAGGTTGCGGCCGGCATTGAACAGGCCCGAGGCATCGCCCGCCAGTTCCGGCGGCACCGAGGAGATCGCCGCCTGGTTGAGCGACATCATCGCCAACGCCAGGCCGCAGCCCTGCAGCAGCTGCCCGGCGACAAAATGGGTGCCCACGGTGTCGGCAGTCAGCGACAGATTGACGAAGCAGGCAGCGGCAAAGCAGATCAGCCCGGCAATGACCAGGATGCGCACATCCACCGTTTCCAGCAGCTTGGGCATCATCGGCATCAGCAGCACGGTCGGCAGGCCGGACAGCAGCAGCACGTACCCGGCCTGCTCGGTGTTGTAGCCGGAGATCACCGCCAGGAACTGCGGAATCATGTACATGACGCCGAACAGGATCATGCCCACCGCCATGACCATGATGAACACCGCGCCGAAGCTGCGCTGCAGCAACAGCGACAGCCGGATCACCGGAGGGCGCCGCCGGAACTGGCTGATCACCAGGGCGATGAAGCCGCTCAACGCAAGCAGGCTCAGGGTATTGATCTCGCTGGATTCGAACCAGCGCTCGCGCTGGCCTTCTTCCAGCACCACGGTCAGCCCGCCCAGACCCGCGGTCAACCCGTAGATGCCCAGCCAATCGGCGTCGAGCAGGCCTGCCCAGTCACCCTTTTCGTGCTTGAGGCCGAGCAGCAGCAGCGCAACCAGGCCAACGCAGATCGGCACGTTGATGAAGAACGCGTAGTGCCAGCTGACGTTTTCGGTCAGCCAGCCGCCGAGCAGCGGGCCGATCACCGGGCCCATGATCACGGTCATGCCGAACAAGGCGGTGCCCATGGTCTGCTGGCTGGGCGGCAACCGCGTGGCGACGATGGTCAGCGCGGTCGGAATCAGGGCGCCGCCGGCCAGGCCCTGCCCGACGCGGCCGATGATCATCATCGAAAGCGACGTCGACAGCCCGCACACCACCGAGAACGCGGTGAACATCACCGCACAGATCAGCAGGAAATTGCGCAGGCCCAGCGTGCGCACGAACCAGCCGGTCAGCGGGATCATGATGATCTCGGCCACCAGGTAGGCGGTGGAAATCCAGGTGCCTTCTGTACCGCTGGCGCCGACCTCGCCCTGGATGGTGGGCAGCGCGGCATTGACGATGGAAATATCCAGCGTCGCCATGAACGAGCCGATGGTGCCGGCCAGCACCGCCAGCCAGGCGCCCGGCTCGGCCTTCTCGCGCTGGGCGCTGCCGCCGGCACGCGGGCCGGTGGCGGCCGCTGCACTCATCGCGCGCGCTCCTGCTCCTGCACGCGGTCGGATTCTTCTTCGGCACGCTGCTTGGCGTCCTTGGCCGAGCGCGTGTCCACGGTGACCTCCACCGACATGCCCGGCACCAGCACCTTGCGCGCCTCTTCACCGGCCAGCACACGGATGCGCACCGGCACACGCTGTACCACCTTGGTGAAATTTCCGGTGGCGTTTTCCGGCGGTAGCAACGCGAACTGCGAGCCGGTGCCCGGCGACAGGCTCTCGACCTTGCCGTGCAACTTCACTCCGGACAGCGCATCGACCTCGATCTCGGCCGGCTGGCCGGGACGCATCAGGCCGACCTGGGTTTCCTTGAAATTGGCAACCAGATACAGCGATTCCTGCGGCACGATGGTCATGGTGCGGGTGCCGGCGCCGAGGAACTGGCCCACCTGCACGGTCTTGTCGCCAACCCGGCCATGGATACGGCTGGTCAGACGGGTGTCTTCCACCGCCACCCGCGCCTGGTCGGCATCGGCGGTGGCCTGTTTCACGCCGGCCTGTGCCTGTTCCAGTTGCGCGCGGCTGGCCTGGATCTGGCTCTCGCCGGCCTTGGCCTGCGCCTGCGCGGCGTCGTACTGCGCACGTGCGCGTGCCAGATCGTGCTGCAGGCTTTCCTGATGTTCGTGGGTGTCTGCGCCGGAGGCGGCCAACGGCGCGAAGCGCTTCACTTCGGCCTGGGCGAACTTGAGGCTGGCAGCAGCGGCGGTGACCTGGGTGCGCGCCTGCAGCAGCGCCGATTCCTGCGCGGAGACATTGGCGGTGGCGGCGACGATATCGGCCTGGCGTGCGGCAATGGCGGCTTCGGCTTGCTGCAGGGTGGCCTGGTAGGTGCGATCGTCGATCTGCAGCAACGGCTGGCCGGCTTCCACGATCTGGTTGTCGCTCACCAGCACCTTGGTCACGTAGCCGCTGACGCGCGGTGCCACCGCCACCGAATCGGCCTGCAGATAGGCGTTGTTGGTGTCCTGCATGTAGCGGCCCTTGATCAGGTAATAGGCCAGCCACACCACGAGCAGGATCAGCACCAGCACCCCGACCAGGATCAGCGTCCACTTCACCTTGGGGTTCTTCAACGGCGAGGGCTTGGGCGCCTGCTGCTCGTCGCGCGCGCCGGCGCCCTGCGCATCCGTGGCCGAGGACTGGCCGTCATTGGACTGATGGTCGTGGTTGCTCAAAAGGATGCGTCCTGTGTGATGGGCGAGGCGCGCCACGCAGCGGCCGTCTCGGCGGCGTCGGCAATGGCGGCGCAACCATACAATTATTTGAACTGCCCGGTACAGATTGCGTGATGACCCGACCGGCCAACAACCGGCCCACCAAGTCGCGATGGTGCCATTCCTACGCAGTGCGCTTGGCCCCTGGGATGGGCCGTCGCACGGGGCAGCACTGCGCTCGGGCGCAGCACCCGCCGCCGACGCAGCCGGTCAATGCCCGGTCTTGATCTCGGTCCACAGCCGCGTGTACAGCCGGTCCACGTCCGGCGGATTGATCGCGTAGGTAAACATCTTGGCCGTCACTTCCGGCGGCGGGTAGATGGTGGGGTCGTTGCGGATCACCGCATCCACCAACGGCGTGGCCGTGCGCACCGGGTTGGCGTAATGGATGAAGTTGGTGTTGGCCGCGGCCACGTCCGGCTTCAACAGATAATTGATGAAGGCGTAGGCGTTGTCAGGGTGCTTGGCATCCTTGGGAATGGCCAGCATGTCAAACCACTGCGGCGCGCCTTCCTTCGGAATGGCGTAAGCCACCTTGATGTTGTTGCCGGCTTCCACGGCACGGTCGCGCGCCTGGATGATGTCGCCGGACCAGCCCACCGCCAGGCAGGTATTGCCGTTGGCCAGCGAGGTCACGTACTGGCTGGAGTGGAAGTTCTGCACGTACGGGCGAATGGCCTTGATCAGCGCGGCGGCCTTTTCGATCTCGGCCGGCGCCGTGCTGTGCGGATCGAGCCCGAGATAATTGAGCGCGATCGGAATCATGTCCGAAGGCGTGTCCAGGATGGTCACGCCGCAGTCCTTGAGTTTGGACAGATTCTCCGGCTTGAACACCAGATCCCAGCTGTTGGCGACATCGGTGTTGCCGAAGATCGCCTTGAGCTTGTCGACGTTGTAGCCGATGCCGGTGGTGCCGATCATGTACGGCACGCCATAGGCATTGTTCGGGTCCTGCGCGGCGATGCGGCGCATCACGTCCGGATCCAGATTGACCAGATTGGGGATCTTGCTCTTGTCCAGCGGCAGGAAGACGCCGGCCTGGATCTGACGGCCAAAAAAGTTCAGCGTGGGCACCACCACATCGTAATCGCTGCCGCCGGCCAGCAACTTGGTTTCCACCATTTCGTCGCTGTCGAAGACGTCGTAGGTGACCTTGATGCCGGTGCTCTTTTCGAACCCGGGAATGGTGTCCTCGGCGATGTAATCGGAATAGTTGTAGACGTTGAGCACCTTGGCCTGCGCGTCGGTCTTGCCGGGCGCGCCAGCGCCGCCACAGCCGGACAACAGGGTGATGGACAGCGTCAGGGCGAGCAGTCGCAGCGTCATGTGGGTCTCCAGGCAGCGCGATGGGGCGGCCGGTATCGAATCCGGTCTCTTCCCAGCCTACTCACCACGCCCGGGTTTGCCCAGCGCAGCGGGACCGGCGCGGACCGACCTTGCCGGCTGACCAGCGCGGCAGCCGCCGCGAAGGCACCGCTGCGCGCATGCGTGCTCACCGACCTCGTCACTGCCCGCTGCCGTGCGGTGGGACGGCTTGTGCAGGAGCTATCGACCCAAGGCCTGCGCGGTGTCGTCCAGCGCGGCCCAGGCCTTGTCGAACAGTTCGTCGACCTGCTCCCGGGTAATGATCAACGGCGGCGACAGCAGCATGGCATCGTAGGTCGCGCGCAGGATCAGCCCGCGGCGCAGCGCGAAATCGCGGCACATCGCCCCTACCCGCCCGCGCCCGGGGAAATACACACCACGGCGCTGCTTGTCCGGCACCAGCTCCAGCGCCCCGACCAGCCCGGCGATGCGTGCCTCGCCCACCAGCCGGTGCTCGCCCAGCGCGGCCCAGCGCTGCGCCAGGTACGGCGCAACCTGCGTGCGCGCGGTCTCGACAATGCCCTCGTCCTGCAGCAGGCGCAGGTTTTCCAGCGCCACCGCCGCGCACACCGGATGCCCGGCATAGGTACCACCGTGCGCCAGCTCGCCGCCTTGGGTCTTGAGCACGCCGGCTACGCGGTCGTTGAACATGGCTGCCGCCAGCGGGATGTAGCCGGAAGTGATGCCTTTGGCCAGCGTCATCACGTCGGGCTGGAAGCCGAAGTACTCCGCACCGAACCACTCGCCGGTGCGGCCGAAACCGCAGATCACTTCATCGGCGACCAGCAGGACGTCGTAGCGCCGACAAATCCGCTCAATTTCCGGCCAGTAACTGCGCGGTGGGATATAGACGCCGATCGCGCCCATGATCGGCTCACCGATGAACGCAGCCACATGTTCGGGGCCGAGTTCCAGAATCTTGTCCTCCAGACGACGTGCCGCCAGCAACCCGTAGTCCTCCGGATCCATCTGCCCGCCATCGCCGAAGTGATACGGCGGTGCGATGTGCTGGATATCGGCAATCGGCAACCCGCCCTGCTGGTGCATCCCCTTCATGCCGCCCAGGCTGGCGCCGGCCATGGTGGTGCCGTGATAGCCATCGTGGCGGCCGATGAAGATGCGTTTTTGCGGCTGCCCCTGCACGGCCCAGAAATGCCGCACCAGGCGCAGGATGGTGTCGTTGGCCTCGGACCCGGAGTTGGCGAAGAACGCATGATTCAAATCGCCCGGCGCCAACGCCGCCAGCTTGGCCGCCAGCTGGATGGTGGGTTCGGTGGTGCACTGGAAGAAGCTGTTGTAGTAGGCCAGCTGCTCCATCTGCCGCGCCGCTGCCTGCGCAGTTCCTTGCGCCCGTAGCCGACATTGACGCACCACAGTCCGCCGAACGCATCCAGCAACTGGTTGCCGTCGGCATCCCACACGTACACGCCCTCACCGCGCGTCAGGATGCGCGTGCCCTTGTGCGCCAATGCCGCATTGTCGTTGAACGGATGCAGATGATGGGCGGCGTCGAGCCGCTGCAACGCCTTGAGCACCGAAGGATCCACGACCTGCTCCGCGCGTGAGGGGTTACAAGCATACCCAGGCCCTGTTGCCGGACCGTGGACGGTTTTGCAGAACGCCCGGCTAATCGCTTGCACACCGGGCAGGCAGCTTGGCCGCGAGAACTTCCGTTGCCGCCGAGGTCGCCCTCATCCATCCTTCGGGCATTTTCTCCCGGGAGGAGAAGGAACACAGCACGCGCGTGAGATGCAAGAACGCCTCACACATTCAACAACAAGAACTCCCGTTCCCACGAACTGATGACCCGGAAAAACGTCTCGTACTCTTTCCGCTTCACCGAGATGTATGCACGCACGAACCGCCGCCCCAACATCTCCTGCAACGCCTCGCAGCCTTCCAGTTCATCCAGCGCTTCGCCCAGCGAGCGCGGCAAATCGTAGCCCTGCTCCTTGCCATTGCTGCTGATCGGCGCGGTCGGTTCGAGCTTTTCGCCGATCCCCAATAACCCGCAGGCCAAGGTCGCTGCCATAGCCAGATACGGGTTGGCGTCGGAGCCGGCAAAGCGGCTTTCCACCCGCATGTTCTGCGGCGCATCGATGGGCACGCGCAGCCCGCAGGTGCGGTTGTCGAAGCCCCACAGCACATTGCTCGGCGACACCTCGCCGAACATCAACCGCCGGTATGAATTGACGTTGGGCGCCAGCAGGCCCATCGCCATCGGAATGTATTTCTGCAAGCCGCCCAGATAATGCGCGAAGGTATCGCTGAAACCGCCCTCGCGCTTGCCGCTGAACACGTTCTTGCCGGTGCCGGCATGCAACAGGCTCTGGTGGATATGCATCGCACTGCCTGGCTCGGTTTCCATTGGTTTGGCCAGGAACGTGGCATACACACCGTGCCGCAGCGCGGCTTCGCGCATGGTGCGCTTGAACAGGAACACCTGGTCCGCGCGCGACATCGGGTCGGCATGGGTGAAGTTGACTTCCAACTGCGCGGCGCCGGATTCGTGGATCAGCGTGTCCACGTCCAGCTCCATCGCATCGCAGTAGTCGTACATCAGGTCCAGGATGGGGTCGAACTCGTTGACCGCGTCGATCGAGTACGACTGCCGCGCCGTTTCCGGCCGCCCGGAGCGCCCTGCCGGCGGCAGCAACGGGAAGTCGGGGTCGGTATTTTTCTGCACCAGGAAGAACTCCAGCTCCGGTGCCACCACCGGTTGCAGCTTGGCCTGGGCATAGGCGTCCAGCACGCGGCGCAGCACGTTGCGCGGGGCAAGTTCGTGCGGCTGGCCATCCTTGGTATAGCAGTCGTGGATGACCTGCGCGGTGGGGTCGGCCGCCCACGGCACCATGCGCACGGTGCTGGCATCCGGGCGCAGATGCATGTCCGAATCCGACGGTGAGGTGAGCGCGTAATAATCGTCGGGGAAATCGCCGGTCACGGTGGTGGCGAAGATGCCTTCCGGCAGGCGCGTCCCGTAGTCATGCGAGAACTTGTCGGCGGGAATGATCTTGCCGCGCGCGTTGCCGGTAATGTCCGGCACCAGGCATTCCACCTCGGTGATGCTGCGCTCCTTCAGCCAGCGGCGCAGCGCGCTCTCCGGCTGCTTGGACGGGGTCTTGCGCGAACGCGTGCGGATGGACATGCAACCTCACTTGCCGCGTCGCGCGGCGTATTGGCGACAGGCCTCGCCGAAGGCCTGAAAGATGGCACGGTAGAACGGATGCTGTGTGACACGCCATTCCGGATGCCATTGCACTGCCAGCAGAAACCCCGGGCCGGAGCCGCGGAACGCTTCGATCAGCCCGTCCGGCGCGGTGGCTTCGATCAGCAAGCCCTCAGCCAGCGTGGCAATGCCCTGCCCGTGCAGGGAATTGACCCAGACCTGGGCGCTATCGCTCATGCCCGCCAGCCAGCCGCCGGGATGCAGGTGCACCACATGCGCCGGGCCATATTGCATGTCTATCGGTGTGCCGCGGTCTTCCCGGTGGTCGGCCAGGCCGGGCACGTCGTGCACGCGCTGATGCAGGCGCCCGCCCAGTGCCACATTGACCTCCTGCAGCCCGCGGCAGATCGCCAGCACCGGCAGGCCACGCGCGAGCGCCTGCGGGATGAGCGCGAGGCTGGTGGCATCGCGCGCCGGGTCGTGCGGGTTTCCTTCCCAGCTGGGCTCGTCGCTGTAGTGATGCGGCTCCACATTGCTGACCGCTCCGGTCAACAACAGCCCATCCAGCCGCTCCAGCCACGCGCCTGCATCCAATGCCGGCTGCAGGCTGGGCAACAGCACCGGCATCGCAGCGGCTGCCTCGACCACCGCGCGGATGTACTTCTCGCCGGCAGCCAGAAACGGATGAGGCCCTTGCAGGATGCGATCGGTCGGCAGGCCGACCAGCGGAACGACTGCCATGCGCGAAAATCTGATACGTTCGGTGGAACGTCGATACGCTCGACGTTACCGCGCCATTGCCGGCATTGCCAAGCGTGCCACTGCGCTTGCGATTACTCACGCGCGCTTTGCTACGCTGCGCGGCGACTTCGCAGGTGTTGCCCATGGCTTCCGAAAACTCCATCGCCTCCCTGCCCGCTGCCGATGCCCACACCCTCTCTCGCATCGCCGGGTGCGAGTCTGTCGATCTGTTATTGCCCGATACCAACGGCGTGCTGCGAGGCAAGCGGGTGACCGCCGAGGCCCTGGGCAAGGTGTATCGCGAGGGCGTGTGCCTGCCGATGTCGCTGATCGCCACCGACATCACCGGCAACACGGTGGAAGAGACCGGGCTTGGCTACGCGATCGGCGACGCCGACCGCATCTGCCGGCCGATCGAAGGCTCGCTACGCCCGGTGCCCTGGGCGCCAAGGCCGATGGCGCAACTGCTGCTGGCGATGCATACCCCCGAAGGCGCGCTGTTCGAAGTCGCCCCGCGTGCGGTGTTGCAGCGCGTGTTGCAGGGGTTTGGCGCACTCGGCCTGAACCCGGTCATTGCAGTGGAGCTGGAGTTTTACCTGTTCGACGCCATCGCCGATGCACAGGGGCGCCCGCAGACCCCGCGCGACCCGATCACCGGCGAACGCAGCGACAGCACGCAGGTGTATTCGCTGCAGGATCTGGACGACCAGCGTGGTTTTACCGATGCGGTCACCGCCGCTTGCAGACAGCAAGGCATTCCGGCCGACACCGCCGTGGCCGAGTACGCACCCGGCCAGTTCGAAATCAATCTGCACCACCGTGCCGATGCGGTGGCCGCCTGCGACGAGGCGATTCTGCTCAAGCGCACCATCAAAGCCATTGCGCAGCAGCAGGGCAAGCTGGCCAGCTTCATGGCCAAGCCTTTCCCCGGCCAGGCCGGCAGCGGCCTGCATCTGCATGTGAGCCTGCTCGATGCCGCCGGGCACAACGTGCTGGCCAGTGCCGCCGACGCGCCTGCGCAGCCGCTACGCCACGCCATCGCCGGGCTGCAGCGGCATGCGGATGCCTCGCTTCTGATGTTCGCCCCGCATGCCAACAGCTATCGCCGCTTCGTCAGCAACGCGTTCGTGCCGCTGGATGCGAGCTGGGGTTTCAACAACCGCACCGTGGCGCTGCGCATCCCGCACAGCGATGCGCACAACACCCGCATCGAACACCGCATTGCCGGTGCCGATGCCAACCCGTATCTGGCCGCTGCAGCCGTGCTGGCCGGGATGCTGGACGGCCTGCGGCAGCCGGCCGAACCCACCGCGGCGGTCACCGGCAATGCGTACGCGCAGTCGGTGTCCACCCCGCGCAGCTGGCAAGGCGCGGTGGATGCGTTTCTCGGCAGCGACTTCATCGCCGAGCAGTTCGGCACGCGGTTCCAGCACGTATTCGGCCAGCAGAAGCAACGCGAGCTGCTCGACTACCAGGCGCAGGTCCCCGACCTGGATTACGCGCGGTACCTGCGCACCGTGTGATGGCTTACCCGCACGCGCCACCGCCGCACAGCGATTCACCGGGCAACGGGTATCCGGACAGCTGGTACGCACGCAGCACGCCGGCCCTGCCCCAACAACCGCGCCTGCAAGGCGCCGAGCACGCCGACGTCTGCATTCTCGGCGGTGGCTATACCGGCCTCGCCGCCGCGCTGGCGCTGGCCGAGGCCGGTTACGCCGTCATCGTGCTGGAAGCCCGGCGTGTGGGCTGGGGCGCGTCCGGGCGCAATGGCGGCCAGGCCATCGTTGGCTATGGGTGCGAGCAGGAAACGCTGGAAGCGCTGGTCGGCAACGACGATGCTCGCCTGTTGTTCGATTTCTCGCGCGACGGCATGCGCCTGCTGCGCGAGCGCATCGCGCGCCATGCCATCGCCTGCGACTGGCGCGACGGCCACGCGCATGTGCCGCTGAAGCCGCGTCAGGTGCAGGCGCTGCAACACGGCATCGTGCGCATGGCCGAACGCTACGACTACCCGCTGCAATGGTGGGACCGCGCACGCACCCGCCAGGTGCTGGACAGCCCGCTGTACCTGGGTGCCATGTTCGACCCTGCCAGCGGCCATCTGCAGCCGCTGGCCTATGCACTGGGCCTGGCACGGGCCGCGCTGGCCGCCGGCGTGCGCATCTACGAGGACTCGGCCGTGACCAGGCAGCAGCCCGGCGCGCGCGTGGTGATGCATACCGCCCACGGCAACGTGACTGCCGCGTTCGGTGTGATCGCCGGCAATGCACTGCTGCGCGGCATCGCCCCGACGCTGGAGCAGCGCATCATGCCGGTCGGCACCTATGTCGGCGCCACGCCGCCGCTGGGCCAGGCGCGTGCACGCGCCCTGATCGCCAACGACATGGCGGTGGCCGATACCAACTGGGCACTGGATTACTATCGGCTCAGTGCCGATCACCGCCTGCTGTTCGGCGGGCGCGCCAGTTACTCCTCGCGTCCGCCTGCGGGCTTGCAGCGCCTGATGACCCAGCGCATGCATACGGTATTCCCGCAGCTGCACGACGTACCGCTGGAAACGCTGTGGGGCGGCTACGTGGACATCTCGCGCAACCGTGCGCCGCACTGGGGCCGGCTGGCGCCCAATCTGTACTTCGCACAGGGCTTTTCCGGACATGGCGTGGCGGCCACCGGCCTGGCCGGCCAGGTCATTGCCGAGGCCATCGCCGGCCAGAGCCGGCGTCTGGACGTGTTCGAACGCATTCCGCACCGCCCGTTCCCCGGCGGGCAGCGGCTACGGACCCCGCTGCTGGTGGCGGCGATGAGCTGGTATCGGCTGCGCGATGCGCTGTGGTGAGCGCCACGCTTTGGAACGTGGTGCTCAAGTTTTGGCGAGCAGGGCCGTTAGCTGACCTGACGGTTCGATCCAGACGGCCAGCCGATGTCCCCAGGTACCCTACATCGCAATAGTGAAAGTGCAGTCCTGCCGCAGCGCGTGCTGTTGGTGGAGAACTCGCGCACGTTCACCAGCATGCTGCGCGAAGCCATCGAGCAACGCGTGGAACTCCCGGTCACGGTCGTCTCGACCCTGGCCGAAGCCGCGCGCGTGCTCGACGAAGAGGACGGCTGGTTCCTGGTCCTCACCGGCCTGGTACTGGTGGACGGCGACCGCGACAAGGTCGTGGAATTCTTTCTCTCGCGCAAACTGCCCACCGTGGTGGTCAGCGGCGTGTACGACGAAGACCTGCGCCAGCGCGTGCTGCAGCAGCAGATCATCGATTACGTGCTGAAAAATGCACCGGGCAGCATCGAATACCTGGCATGGCTGGTGCAGCGCCTGGAGCGCAATCGCCGGATCGCCGCCCTGGTGGTGGACGACTCGCTGTCGGCACGCACCTATGCCGGCGCGCTGCTGTCGATGTACGGCTACCGCGTGGTGCTGGCGGCCGACGGTGCCGCCGGGCTGGACGCGATCGAACGCGACCCCGGCATCCGCCTGACCATCGTCGACCAGGAAATGCCTGGGATGGATGGCGTGGAATTCACCCGCCGGCTGCGCGCGATCCGCTCGCGCGACAAGGTGGCGGTGATCGGCATTTCCGGCAATAGCGATTCGTCGTTGATTCCGCGTTTCCTGAAGAACGGCGCCAACGACTTCCTGCGCAAACCCTTCTCGCGCGAAGAATTCTTCTGCCGCGTATCGCAAAACGTGGACCAGTTGGAACTGATCGGCACGCTGCAGGATCTGGCCACCCGCGACTTCCTCACCGGCCTGCCCAACCGGCGCTACTTTCTGGAACAAAGCCAGCGCGTCATTCCCAAGCTGCTGTTGCAGGACCAGACGGTGACCGCCGCGATGGTGGATATCGACCATTTCAAGCACATCAACGACACCTGGGGCCACGAAGCCGGCGACCAGGCGTTGCGTGCGGTGGCCGCTTCGGTGTCCGGGCATGCGCGGCCGCAAGACCTGGTCGCACGCTTCGGCGGCGAAGAGTTCTGCCTGCTGGTGCCCGGGCTGGATGCGGCCAATGCCACCAGCTATTTCGAAACCCTGCGCGAACGCATCAGCGCCCTGCGCGTGCGCGTGGGAGACGAGACGTTGAGCATGACGGTGAGCATCGGCGTATGCATCGCCAGCGAAAGCGACCAATCGCTGCATTACCTGCTGAACGAAGCGGACAAGCACCTGTATCTGGCCAAGGCCGGCGGCCGTAACCAGGTGCGTCTGGCAAGCTGATCCAGCGTCGCCTGCAGGCCCAAGCGGCGCGTGCGGATGACGCGCCTGCCGACATGCCTTGATCCAGATCAACGCACTGCCGGCGCGCGCGGCTTACCGTATGCCCATCGCATTGGGCAAGGTACTTCGATGGCACTGCTGGTCTGGCAGGACGACCTCAACACCGGGATCGAGGTCATCGATCATCAACACCGGCGCATTGTGGACATGATCAATCAGCTGCATGTTGCGCAGACCAGTCTGCAGCAACTGGCAGTGGCGGAGGTGATCGACGAACTGATCGATTACACGCTCTCGCACTTCGCCTTCGAAGAAGAACTGATGCAGGAAGCCGGCTATCCCTTCAGCCAGGCGCACCAGCGCGTGCATGCGGTGTTCGGCAAGCGTGTCGGCGAATACCGCCTGCGCTTCCAGGCCGGCGAAGACGTCAGCGACGAACTGCGCAACATGCTCTCACGCTGGCTGTTCAACCATATTCGCGGTGACGATCAGGCCTACGCACCGCAGGTGATCGCACACCTGGACCGGTTTTCGCGCACCCATCAGCATGGTGGCTGGCTGGGCCGCACGCTCAAGCGGATCTTCGGCTAGCAGCCAGATCAACGCCTCGGCTCTGCAGCAGCGCACCGAAGCGCGCACGCCATCGCGTCATCGTGGGCCGCCGCGTTGCTGCACGATCGCAGACTCCATCAACCGTTGCGATCTGCCGCTCAGCGACGCCAGCGCCGCGCCACGACCAGCGCCATCAGGCTCAGCACGGCCGCCCCGCCCAGGTAATACCCTACCGATTGCACGCCGTAACTGGCCGCCAGTTGCGTGGCCACGTAGGGCGCCGGCGCCGCGCCCAGGATGCTGGCCAGATTGAACGACAGCGATGCGCCGGTGTAGCGCACCTCGGTGGGATACAGCTCGGCCAGCAACGTGCCGCAGGGACCATAGGTCAGGCCCATGAAGAAAAATCCCAGCGACAGGAACGCCAGCACCTGCAACGGGTGACTGGCCTGAAACAGCGGCGCAAACGCCAGGCCGAATGCCACGATGGCGATGCTGGCCAGCATCATCGCCAGCGGCGCGCCGTGCCGGTCGCCAAACTTGGCCGACAGCGGAATGCCGAGCGCAAAAAATACGATGCCGGCCATCTGCAACAACAGGAATTGTTCCTTGTCGTAGCCCAGCGTCTTGGTGCCATAGCCGAGCGCGAACACCGTCATCAGATAAAACAGCACGAAGGTGGCGAACGCGCCCAGCGTGCCGACAATCAGCGCCGGCCAATGCTGCGCGACCACGGTGCCCAGCGGCAGCCGGACACGCGTCTTGCGGTCCAGCGTCTTCTGGAAATCGGGCGTCTCGGTGATGCTCAGGCGCACCCACAGCCCCGTCAGGACCAGCAATGCACTGGCCAGAAACGGCACGCGCCATCCCCACTGCATGAACTGCGCATCGTCCAGCACTGCGCCCATGCTCAGAAAGGTGCCGGTGGACAACAAGAACCCCAGCGGCGCGCCCAGTTGCGGAAACATGCCGTACCACACCCGCTTGCCCGGCGGCGCGTTCTCGGTGGCCAGCAGCACCGCCCCGCCCCACTCGCCGCCCAGGCCCAACCCCTGGCCGAAGCGGCATAACGCCAGCAACGCAGGCGCAAACACGCCGATCTGCGCGTAACTGGGCAGCAGGCCGATGGCCACGGTGGACAAACCCATCGTCAGCAGCGCTGCCACCAGCGTGGCCTTGCGCCCTACCCGGTCGCCGAAGTGACCGAACACCGCCGAGCCCACCGGCCGCGCAACAAACGCGACCGCAAAGGTCGCCAACGACTGCAGCATCGCCGCACTGCCATCGCCGGCGGGAAAGAACAGCGTGGGAAACACCAGCACTGCGGCGGTGGCGTAGATATAGAAATCGAAGAACTCGATGGTGGTGCCGATCAGGCTGGCGAATAGCACGCGCGCAGGTGAATTGGTGGGTGCGGCAAGCGGCGCAGCGGCAGTCATGGTTGATCGGCATCCGGGAAGCAAGACGGCCGATTCTGGCAGATCGCGGCACTGCTTTGCGCAGGCCAGGCGGGAGCAAAAAGTTGCAGGCGTGACCGACGGTGCTGTGGATCGCGCCCGACTCGTCTTGGAGCAGACGCGTTCGCAGAGGAGAGGTGTCCGGCAACGCGTAGCCGGAGATCGTCAACTGCTCAGCCTGCAAGGTGCGAGGTCTTGGCGTTTGCTGCAGGCCCTTGCGCGCCCACCATCGCAGGACACGCCGCAGGTACGCACTTGTAGGCTCCGTGGCGGGCACCCATGCCGCCAAGGGTCCCGCGACGATGGGCCGGCAAGGACCAGTTGAGTTGGTCGGTCTGCAGAGCTTTCAATCAAGCAGCGGGAAGCTCGCTCAACCGCCCTGCAACGTTTGCGCAGCTGATCGCTGCGCATGCTCGGCCAAACCAACCGGCGTCAGTACTGCAAACTGCCGCTCGCCGCGATCTTCCACGCGCACCCAATCCGGACCCGGCTGGCCGTCCAGGTTCGCTGTCCCCAACCAGGCGAGCGTGCGCAGCAGCACGCTCATGCGCACGCCCAGGTGCTTGCATAGCCGGGCCAGCGACACGCCATCGGGCGCGTCGGCAAGCGCATGCAACAGCTGTACGGTGAGCTGTGGATCAGCGGACAAGCACCGCTCCGATATCGCGCGGCGCCGCATCGGCGGTTTCGGCGCGGTGCGGCAGCACGATGACCGGAATCGACTTGGAGGTCGGCGTACGCGCCTCGTCGGCGAAACTGGACAACGGCACCAGCGCATTGGTTTCCGGGTAGTACGCGGCCAGGCAGCCACGCGGGATGTTGTAGTCCACCAACAGGAAACGCCGCGCCTCGCGGCGCACGCCGTCCTCGCACAGGCTTTCCAGGTCCACCCAATCGCCGGCCTTCATGTTTAACGCCGCGATATCCGCCCCATTGATGAACAGCACGCGGCGCTCGCCGAACACACCGCGATAGCGGTCGTCCAACCCATAGATGGTGGTGTTGTACTGATCGTGCGAACGCGTGGTGGCCAGCGTAAACACCATCTGCTCGGCGCGGCTGCGGCGCGCGCGGTGGATGGGATTGTCGGTGGGCACCGCATGCGGCTTGAACACGGCACGTTGTTCCGGCGTCACCCACTGGCGATCGCGGGCGGTGTTGGACAAACGGAACCCACCCGGCGTACGCACGCGTTCGTTGAACCCGGCAAAGTCCGGAAACACCTGCGCGATGAGATCGCGCACGCGGTCGTAATCGCCCACCAGCCAGCGCCAGCGGATCGCGCTGCGTGCGCCCAGCGTGGCTTCGGCCATGCGCGCCACGATCGCCGGTTCCGACAGCAGGTCCGGCGAGGCCGGCGGATTGATGCCGGCCGACAGGTGCACCATGCTCATCGAATCCTCCACCGTCACGCCTTGTGCGCCGGCATCCTGGATGTCGATCTCGGTGCGCCCCAGACACGGCAGGATCAACGCATCGCGCCCATGCACCAGGTGGCTGCGATTGAGCTTGGTGGTGACATGCACGGTCAATTCGCAGTTGCGCAACGCGCGGTGCGTGGCATCGGTATCCGGCGTAGCGGCAGCAAAATTGCCGCCCATCGCGAAGAACACCTTGCCCCGCCCATCCAGCATCGCCTCGATCGCACCCACGGTATCGAACCCGTCTGCGCGCGGGGGCGCGAAACCGAACACCGATTGCAGCTTGTCCAGGAACGCGGCCGGCGGCTTTTCATAGATCATCATCGTGCGGTCGCCCTGCACGTTGCTGTGCCCGCGCACCGGGCAGACACCCGCGCCGGGCCGGCCCAGGTTGCCGCGCAGCAGCAGCAGGTTGGTGATCATGTGGATGGTCGCCACCGAATGCTTGTGCTGGGTGATGCCCATGCCCCAGCAGGCAATCACGCGCTCGGCATTGAGATAGATCTCGCCGGCCTTGCGCAGCGCGGTTTCGTCCAGCCCGGATTCTTCGACGATGGTGTCCCAGCGCTCCGCGTGCACGTCGGCAGCGAACGCCTCGAAATTGGCGGTGTGCGCCTGGATGAACTCCAGGTCCAGCAAGCGCGGCGTGCCATCGCGCTGCGCCTGCGCATCGCGCTCCAGCACGTGCTTGATGATGCCCTTCACCGCAGCTAGGTCGCCGCCGATCTTGAGCTGGAAATAATCCGAAGCGATGCGCGTGGAGCCGTTGTGCAACATCTCCAGCTTGTCCTGCGGGTCGGCGAACTTTTCCAGCCCGCGCTCGCGCAGCGGGTTGAACGCCGCAATCGCCGCACCGCGCTTGGACGCCTGACGCAACTCGCCCAGCATGCGCGGATGATTGGTGCCCGGGTTCTGCCCGAAGATGAAGATGGCGTCGGCCAGCTCGAAATCGTGCAGCGACACCGTGCCCTTGCCCACGCCGATCTGCGACCGCAGCGCGGTGCCGGAGGGCTCATGGCACATGTTGGAGCAATCGGGGAAATTGTTGGTGCCGAACTCGCGCACGAACAACTGATACAGGAACGCTGCCTCGTTGCTGGTGCGCCCGGAGGTGTAGAAGATCGCCTCATCCGGCGTTGCCAGGCCATTGAGATGCCGCGCGATCTGCGCAAAGGCATCGTCCCAGCTCACCGGCACGTAGTGGTCGGTCGCAGCGTCGTAGCGCATCGGGTGGGTCAGGCGACCCTGCCCTTCCAACCAGTAATCGCTGTATTGCGACAGCAGGCTGACGGTGTGCGAAGCGAACAGCTCCGGCCCGGCGCGACGTGCGGTGGACTCGGCCGCCACGGCCTTGGCGCCGTTTTCGCAGAATTCGAACGTGGACGTGTGGTCGCGATCCGGCCAGGCACAACCGGGGCAGTCGAAACCGTCCGGCTGGTTGGCGTGCAGCAGCGTCTTGGCGCCCTGCACGGCGATGTCCTGTTCCATCAGGTGCTTGGCCACCGAGCGCAATGCGCCCCAGCCGCCCGCGGGATTGTCGTATTGCTTGATGGTTTTCTTGCTCATGCGGGCTCTCCCACCGCAATGCCCAGATCCAGGCGCTGCGGATGGCTGTAAACGACACAATCGTGATCGCGGGCAAACCCGATCAGGGTCAGTCCCGCACTCTCGGCCAGGCTGATCGCCAGCGCAGTTGGCGCCGAAATCGCTGCGAGCAGCGGAATTCGGGCCTGCGCGGCTTTCATGGCCATTTCGTAACTGGCGCGGCTGGTGACCACCGCGAACCCGTGCGATGCATCGATGCGCGCGCGCGCCAATGCACCGATCAATTTATCCAACGCGTTATGCCGGCCCACGTCTTCGCGGACCAGCTGCACATTGCCCTGCGCATCGGCCCAGGCAGCCGCGTGCACGGCGCCGGTCTGCGCGGCGATGGGCTGCCGTGCATGCAGCGCATCCAGCGCATGCGCCAAGGCATCCACGTCGATCTGCAGCGACGAGTGCAGCACCGGCGGCACACGCAGCACCGCTTCGATGGACTCGTTGCCGCACACCCCGCAACCGCTGCGCCCGTCCAGATTGCGGCGCCGTTGGTCCAACGCGGCTGCGCGCTCGGGCGGGATTTCTATTTGCAGCGAAGCGCCTTCCAGAAACGTCTCCACCGCGATCACGCGCAAGTCCTGCGCGTGATCGACGATGCCTTCGCTCAACGAGAACCCCAGTGCGAAATCCTCCAGGTCCTCCGGCGTGGCCATCATCACCGCGAACGGCACGCCGTTGTAGATGAAGGCGACCGGCATTTCGGCTGCCACCATGTCCTGCACCGTGGCGCTGCGGCCGCCGCGATGGCGACGGACCGTGCGTACCACACTGCCCGGACGCACGGAGCGGGAAGACGGACTGGTCATCTCACCTCAATGGAACAGCACGAAGGCTTTTTGCAGCGTGACCCAGATACCGAACAGCATCGGGATACCCACCGCCAGCCAGGCAAACGCGACCAGCGCGGGGTTGCCGCCATGACCGATGCGCGCCATTTGTTCCGGTGGAATCGTGCCGTGCCCGGTGCGGTCGACCTTTTCGTGCGCCAGCTGCTTTTCGCGTGCCAGTTCGTCGGGCGTCATGAAGTGACGTGCGGCCACCGGGCGCACCAACAGATTGCAGATCAGGCCGAGCACGAGCATGCCGGCAAGGATGTACATGGTGGTGTTGTAGACCTGTGACGGCGGGCTGCCGTGCGCCAGCTGGTACTCGCGCATGTAACCCACCACCACCGGACCCAGGATGCCGGCGGTTGCCCAGGCAGTCAGCAGCCGGCCGTGGATGGCGCCGACCATCTGGGTACCGAACAGGTCGGCCAGATACGCCGGAATGGTGGCGAAACCGCCGCCGTACATCGACAGGATGATGCAGAAGATGCCCGCAAACAGCGCGATGCCGCCAATACCGCCAGCCGACGGCGCCGCTGCATACAGGCAGATGCCCAGCACGAAGAACAGCGTGTAGGTGTTCTTGCGGCCGAGCTTGTCGGACATGCTGGCCCAGAAGAACCGGCCGCCGATGTTGAACAGGCTGAGCAGACCGGTGAAGCCGGCCGCGATGGCCGCGATGCTGGCCAGCTGGGTGGGATCCAGGCTGGCGAAGCCCACATCCACGCCGATCAGACGGCCGCCGAACACTTCCTGCAACATCGGCGAGGACATGCCGATCACGCCGATGCCGGCCGAGACGTTCAGGCACAGCACGCCCCACAGCAACCAGAACTGCGGGATGCCCCAGACCTTTTTCACGTGCACGTGGTTGGCGGTGATCATGGCGTTGCTGCTGGCCACCGGCGCGGTCCAGCCGGCCGGGGTCCAGCCGCTCGGCGGCACGCGGTAACCGAACGCGCCGGCCATCATGAAGACGAAGTACAGCGCCGCCATCACCAGGAAGGTTTCCATCACGCCCACCGAGGTGGGGGTCGCGAAATGGCGCATCAGCGCATCGGCCAAGGGGCTGCCGATCATCGCGCCGCCGCCAAAGCCCATGATCGCCATGCCCGTCGCCATACCGCGTCGGTCCGGGAACCACTTGATCAGCGTCGACACCGGCGAGATGTAGCCCAACCCCAGGCCGATGCCGCCGATCACGCCCGAGCCCAGCCACAGCATCCAGATCTGATGGAAGTGGATGCCGACTGCCGAGATCACCAGCCCGCCGCACCAGCACAGCGCCGAGACCACGCCGGCCTTGCGCGGGCCGGCCCGTTCCAGCCAGCCGCCCCAGATCGCTGCCGAGCACCCCAGCAGCACGAAGAACAGCGTGTACATCCACTGCAGCTCGCTGATCTTCCAGTCGCAGGTGGTGGCCACCATGCGTGCGAACAGGCCCATATCGGCCGGGCATGCGATCGACTCGGTGATGCCCAGCGCCTTGGACAACGGCAGCCAGAACACGCTGAAGCCGTAGGCCATGCCGATGCACAGGTGGATCGCCAGTGCTGCCGGCGGTACCAACCAACGATTGAACCCCGGCCGCGCAATGATGCGCTCCTTGGACAGTAAACCGGCGTCTGCGCCGCTGGCTGTCGCCACGGTGGACCCTTGCGTCATTCTCATTTCCCCCAAAAAACCAACGATGAACTGCGAAAACACGGCTGACAGGACTACTACCAACGCCTGGCGGGCGATGGCGACGTCCTGTCGGCCGTTCCGAATACGATTGATAGCTGCAATCAAATAACGCGTTGCGATATGGGCAGCGACACCGACCAGGCCCAACTGGCGGTCGTCTGGCGCATCATCGGCGATCCCTGCCTGTTTGCAATGCTTGCCAGCGCCCTGCAGTGTTGCAAAGCGCCGCCCATGCCCATGTCACGTAAGCGTGCCTTGGTGTTAGCGGCCGCAGCTGCGACTAATTGACTAGTCTGTCTGCACTTCGCCAACCGCGTCGCGAAACCCGTCCCCGCGCCTGCTGCACGCGCAGCGCTGTGGCGGGTGCCGGCATCATCCGGTCCTGGTGTCGCTCGACCGGAATACGCACGATGCGCCTGCTACTCCTGTGCGCCTGCCGGCCTGTCAGGTGACGGCCGAGGCGCCAGCTGCGTACAGTCGGGCGATCCTGCACGATGGAGCCTGCCATGCCCCTCCACCTTCCCAGCGATGCCGCCGATGCGCTGCAGGCACCGACGCAGCTGGATGCCTTCTGGATGCCGTTCACCGCCAATCGCCAGTTCAAGGCACGGCCTCGCCTGCTGGCCTCGGCGCAGGGCATGCATTACCGCGATGTCCACGGCCGCCAGATTCTGGACGGCACGGCAGGCCTGTGGTGCTGCAATGCAGGGCATGGCCGCGAGCGCATCGTGGCCGCCATTCGCGAACAGGCCGGCACGCTGGATTTCGCGCCGACCTTCCAGATGGGCTCGCCGCTGCCCTTCGTACTGGCGCAGCGGCTGGCCGCAATCGCCCCGCCCGGCTTGGGCCATGTGTTCTTCACCAACTCCGGCTCGGAGGCGGTGGATAGCGCGATGAAGATCGTGCTGGCCTACCACCGGCTGCGCGGCGAAGGCCAGCGCACCCGTTTTATCGGCCGCGAAAAGGCTTACCACGGGGTCGGCTTCGGCGGCATGTCGATCGGCGGGCTGCCCAACAACCGCAAGTGGTTCGGTCCGCTGCTGGCCGGTACCGATCATCTGCGGCACACGCTGGATCTGCAGCGCAACGCCTATGCGCGTGGATTGCCCGCACACGGCGCGGAGCTGGCCGACGATCTGGAACGGCTGATCACCCTGCACGATGCATCCACCATCGCCGCAGTGTTCGTCGAACCGGTGTCCGGTTCGGCCGGCGTGATCCTGCCGCCGGAAGGTTACCTGCAGCGGTTGCGCGCCATTTGCGACCGCCACGGCATCGTGCTGGTGTTCGACGAGGTGATCACCGGTTTCGGCCGCGTGGGCGACGCATTCGCCGCGCAGCGCTTCGGCGTCACCCCGGACATCATCACCGCCGCCAAGGGCCTGACCAGCGGCACCGTGCCGATGGGCGCGGTGCTGGTGGCCGATGCGATCTTTGATGCCTTCATGCACGGGCCGCAAAACGCGATCGAGCTCTTTCACGGCTATACCTATTCCGGCCACCCGCTGGCCTGTGCAGCGGCGATTGCCACGCTGGACACCTATGCCGAGGAAGAGCTGTTCACGCGCGCGATCACGCTGGGCCCGCAGTGGGAAGACGCACTGCACGGCCTGCGCGGCTCGCCGCATGTGATCGACATCCGCAACATCGGCCTGATCGGCGCGATCGAGCTGGCACCACGCGACGGCGCCCCGGGCGCGCGCGGTTACGAGGTCTTCGAGCGCTGTTTCCACGAGGGCGGCCTGCTGGTGCGCGTCACCGGCGATGTCATCGCACTGTCACCGCCGCTGATCGTCACCCCGGAGCAGATCGGGCAGATGGTGGAGACGCTGGGCAAGATGCTTCGCCAGGTGGACTAGGCTCGGCTGGCCATAGGCAACGACCGCAACGTCGGCGACGGGCGCCCGCGTGTCACGCATGCAGGCAGCCGTCAAGCGCGCAAAGCCGGGGCCGGCTCACTACAATGCCCGCCCCGCATCCCAGCAGTTGCCGTATGAACATCGTTGTCAAAGAAGAACTCAAGGCCTATATCGACCCGCTGACGCCCGACGAGCACGAGGCGCTGGAACGCAGCCTGCTGGCCGAAGGCTGCCGCGATGCCTTGGTGCTGTGGGGCGATGTGCTGGTGGATGGCCACAACCGCTACGGTATCTGCCAGAAACACGGGCTGCCGTTCCAGACGGTGCAGAACCCGCGCTTCCAGTCCATGCAGGACGTGCACCTGTGGATGATCGAACAGCACCTGGGCCGGCGCAGCGTGTCCGACTTCCAGCGTGGCGTACTGGCGTTGCGCAAGCGCGAGATCCTGGCCGCACGCCAACGCAGCCAGCGCGACGCCGAAGCCGAAGCGCCGGCGGTGGCCGGCGACCAGCCGGACACTGGCCTGGAGCAGAGCAGCACGCACACCGCCGACGACACCGACAGCCCGCCGTGGGACGAAACCTCTACCCCGGTCAGCCGTGCCGAGCTGGCCCGCGAAGCGCGTCTGAGCAGCAACCAGGTGGTGATGATCGAACGCATCCACAAGCAGGCCGCGCCGGAAGTGGTGCAGGCGGTCAAGGCGGGCGAGATTTCGATCAGCGCCGCCGCTGCGGTGGCCACGCTGTCGGAGGACGAACAACGCGCCGCCGCGCAGGCCGGCAAGGCCGAGCTCAAACAGGCCGCCAAGCGTGTACGCGATGCCAAGCGCAAACCCAAGGCCGACGAGGCCGAAGGTGGCGAAGCCGAACGCCGCGACATCAAGGCCCTGCAGCGCCGCGTCACCGAGCTGGAAAACGAGAATGCCGCGCTGCAATCGAAGGTGACCGCACTGCAGGCGCAGCTGGAACGCCTGCGCGGCTGAGTGCACCCGACAGTCGACAGCAGCACGTAGGAGCGCACCTGTGTGCGACAGGCATTCCCGATAAAGCCCGTCGCGCCCAGGTGCGCTCCCGCGACAGCAACAGCCGCTGGGTCGCCCCAACCCAGGCGCAGCTGGAGCACAAGGCACGCAAGACGCGGCCACAACCTGCACACGCGATGGCGCCACCTGCCGTGGACATGCCCTGGTCAAACGACTGGGTACACTTCACCGATGGAACCCAGTCTCAGCACTCCCCGTCCGATCGATCCTCGTCGTGCCCAGTTGCAGCGCATGAAGCTGCTGGCGGTGGCCTTGTTGCTGGCAATGTTCGCCGGCTTCGTCGTCAGCCACCTGATGGGCGAACACGGCATCTGGGCCTGGGTGTCGGCCTTCTGCGAAGCGGCCACGGTGGGCGCATTGGCCGACTGGTTCGCGGTGGTGGCGCTGTTCCGCCACCCGATGGGCCTGCCGATCCCGCACACCGCCATCCTGCCGCGCGGCAAGGAACGGCTGGCCGACGGGTTGGCAGTGTTCGTGCGCGACCAGTTCCTCGCCCCGGATGCGTTGATGGAAAAGCTGCGGGTATTCGATCCCGCCAGCCGGCTGGGCGATTGGCTGGCCAAACCAGAGCAGGCACGCATGCTGGCGCAGATGACGCGCGGCTGGATGCTGCAGGCGCTGGAACTGCTCGACGAGGCAGCCGTCCGCCGCGCGATTCAAGGCTTCGTGGTCGACCGCCTGCGCAAATGGAACGCCGCCGCCACCATCGGCGATGTGATGGCCCTGCTCACCACCGACGGCCGCCACCAGAAGCTGCTGGATGAAGTGCTGCTGCGGCTGGGCGAATGGCTGGACCAGGAGCAGGTCAAGACGCGCGCGTCTGCATTGATCGTGCGTTACGCGCGCCGCGAATGGCCCAAGCTGGTCGGCACCGTGAATTGGGTCAAGCCGATCGAAGAGATCGGCGACAGCCTGGCCGACCGCATGGCGCGTGCGGCGATCGAAGAACTGCAGGACATCCTCAAAACGCCCGAGCATCCAATCAGGCTCGACTACGAAGCGTGGCTGCAGGGCTACATCACGCGCTTGCGCGACGAACCGGAGATGGCCGTGCGCGTGGAAGAACTCAAGCAACGCGCCATCGAACACCCGGCACTGCAGGACTACGTGCAAGGTTTGTGGGGCGAAATTCGCGACGCACTGCGCAATGACCTGGCGCGCGAACAATCGTCGATGGCCGCGCACGTGGAGCGTTCCATGCAATCGCTCGGCCGGGCCTTGTCGCAGGATCCCTCGCTGCGTGAAGCGCTCAATCAACATATGTTGCAGGCCGCCGACAAACTCACCGCGCGCTTGCGCACATCGGTCACCGACCATATTGCGTCGACGATGAAAAGTTGGGACGAACGTCACCTCGTCGAACAATTGGAATTGGGGGTGGGACGCGATCTGCAATACATTCGGTTCAATGGAACGTTGGTCGGTGGACTGATCGGACTGATCCTTCACGCGTTGTCGATCTGGCTGTCGTTTTGATGCGGGAACGTCGATCGCCCATCCGAAAATGACGTGCAGGCTTGGGGGACTGCACACAGCCGCCGGATATCGGGCGGCACCACGAGGTCGACGCAGGTCGGCCAGCACTCTGGGCACGTAACAGGCAAGGCGAAGGAACGAACATGCCGAAGGGCCGCTGGGATTTGCGCAGGACATACGGGCGTCGCGCATTCTTTGGTGCACTGCTGATTCTGAGCGCCGGCCTGGTTGCCGCCATCGTCACCGGCGTGTGGCTGCAACGGCAGAACGAGCTCGAGCGCCAGCAACGCTTCGACTACGTAGTGCGTACGCTGGCGCGCAACATCAGCGAGCGCATGTCCACCTTCGAGCATGGCTTGCGCGGCGCACGCGGTGCGGTGATCGGCGCGGGCAGCGACATCATCAGTCGAGAACGCTTCACCTTGTATAGCCGCTCGCGGGATTATCCGCGCGAGTTTCCCGGGGTGCTGGGTTACGGCTATATACATCGGGTCGCCCCGGCCGACGAAGCCGCATTTCTGCAGGCCGCGCGTGCCGACGGCGCGCCGGACATCCATCGCCGGTCGTTGGCGCCATGGGATGGCGAGCGTTACATGGTGCTGTATTTCGAGCCGGAATCCTCGGGCAACCGCCCGCTCGGCATCGATATCGCCTCCGAGCCGCGCCGGCGTGCTGCCGCCCTGCAGGCCGCACGCAGCGGCGAGCCGGTCATGACCTCGCCGATCTCGCTCTCCGGTTACCGCGTTCCCAGCGAAAGCGGCTTTCTGGTGCTGCTCGCGGTCTATCGGGAAGGCATGCCGTTGCAGACCCCGCAACAGCGCATGCTCGCCACCAGCGGCTGGGTGTATGCGCCTTTCAGCGTCGAGCAGATGGTGCGAAGCGCATTGGGTGAGCGCGACGACGTGGCGCTGGACCTGTCCGACCGCAATGAGCCCACCCACAATTTCTATCGCAGCGGCACGCCAGCCAGCGACAGCGCGCTGCGTCCGCCGGTGGTGCGGCTGTTGCCGATCTACGGCCGCACCTGGGTCATCACCGCCCACCCCACCGCCGGCTTCGTCGCATCGCTCAACCAGAGTTCGCCCTGGTTGATCGGCGGGCTGGTGATGGCCGCCGCGGTCCTGTTTGCCGCCCTGCTGGTGCTGTATTTCAGCAATGGGCTGCGCCGCGAGGAAGTGCTGCGCAAGCAGATGGAACTGGCCGCGCTGGTCAGCCATTCCAGCGAAGCCATCGTTGCCGAAACCCCGGATGGCCGTATCACGCACTGGAATCCGGCCGCCGAGGCGATGTTCGGTTACACGGCCGACGAGGCGATCGATCAGGACCTGACCATGCTGCTGTCGCCGCAGCCGTATGCGATGCCTGAGGTCGACCATGCCGACGCGGCACTGGCGGGCAACGCATCGGCGGCGCAGACCATGCGCCATCGCGACGGGCATCAGGTGCATGTGCTGGCCAGCAAGGCGCCGATCATCGAAAGCGAAGGCACGCTCAGCGGCCATTCGCATTTCTTCCGCGACATCTCCGACCGCGTGCGCTCGCATCAACGCATCATCGACCTCAATGCCTCGCTCGAACACCAGGTCGCCGAACGCACCAGCGAGCTGGTGAAGTTCTCGGTGCTGCAACGCGCGATCCTGGCACACGCCGGCTACGCCATCATCGCCATCGATTCCAGCGGCTTCGTCACCCTGTTCAATCCGGCCGCCGAAAAACTGTTGGGCTACAGCGCGACAGAAGTGATCGGACGACGCAAGGCCAGCCAGTTCGTCGAGCCCGAGGAACTGCAGGAGCGCGCGCACATGCTGGCCGAACAGACCGGTACGCCGGTGGCGCATACGCTGGAGGCGATCGCCGCGCTCACCAGCCTGGGTCGCAGCGACACCAGCGAGTGGACCTACGTGAGCCATGACGGGCGCCGCCTGCCGGTGCTGCTGACCTTGAGCACCCTGCGCGACGACCACGACCAGGTGATCGGCTATCTCGGCGTGGCGGTGGATCTCACCGAGCAGAAGCTGCACGAAAAACAGCTGCGCCTGGCGATGGATGCGGCCAAGAGCGCCAACCAGTCCAAATCCGATTTTCTGGCCAACATGAGCCACGAAATCCGCACGCCGATGAACGCCATCCTGGGCATGCTGTACCTGCTTCAGCGCAGCGAACTGCCCGGCGCCGCGCAGGACATGGTCGCCAAGATCGATCGTTCCGCGCGCACGTTGCTGGAGATCATCAACGACATCCTGGACTTTTCCAAGATCGAGGCCGGGCGTATCGACCTGGAATGCGCGCCGTTCGATCTGAACCAGCTGTTCGATAACATCGCCGACCTGATGCGCTCCTCGCTCAGCGCCAAACCGGTGGAAATGATCGTCGAACCCCTGCCACGCGACAGCCGTTGGCTGCTGGGCGATGCGCTGCGCATCAACCAGGTGTTGGTCAACCTGGTCGGCAATGCGATCAAGTTCACCGAACAGGGCGAAGTGGTGCTGTCGGTACGCCGCTTCCCCAGCGGCGACCCCAACAAGTTCAAGCTGCTGTTTTCGGTCCGCGACACGGGCATCGGTATTTCCAAGGAAAAGCAGAGCGTGATCTTCTCGCCGTTCCTGCAGGCCGACACGTCCACCAGTCGGCGTTACGGCGGCAGCGGCCTGGGTTTGACCATTAGCCGGCGCCTGGTCGAATTGATGGGCGGCGAACTGGAAGTGGAAAGCGTGCCCGGCCGCGGCAGCGAATTCTATTTTGTGGTGACGCTGGAAAAATCCGCGCCACCGCAGGCACAGCGCGAATTGCCGGCCTTGCCGCCGGAAGCGATGCCGCGCGTGCTGATCGCCGACGACCACGATGCAGCGCTCAACAACCTGGTGCGCATCGCCACCGAACTTGGCTGGCGCGTGGATGCGGTGGCCAGCGGACAGGCCGCACTGCAGGCCATCGAACACGCTGCAGAGCCCTACGATATTTTCCTGCTCGACTGGCGCATGCCCGATATCGACGGGGTGGCCATCGCGCGCGAGATTCGTGCACGCGCCACGCCCGGCCCGCATCCGGTCATCGTGATGGTCACCGCCTACGAGCGCCGCCTGCTGGAGCAGCATCCCGAGCAGCAGGATCTGGATGCGGTGATGACCAAGCCGGTGACCGGCGCGGCCCTGCACCGGCTGGTGGAACAGCTGCTCGAGCAACGCCCGGGTACCCGCCCTGCCACGCCGACATTCGTTGCGCGACGCCTGGAGGGCGCCCACCTGCTGCTGGTCGACGACAGCGACATCAATTGCGAAGTCGCCCAGCGCATTCTGGAGGGCGAAGGCGCCATGGTCACCGTCGCCCACGATGGCGAACAGGCAGTGAGTACGCTCAAACGCGCGCCCAACCTGTTCCACCTGGTGCTGATGGATGTGCAGATGCCGGTGGTGGACGGTTACGAGGCCACGCGCCGGTTGCGCCAGATCCCGGCCCTGGCCAGCCTGCCGGTGATCGCGCTGACCGCCGGCGCGTTCCGCCCGCAGCAGGAAAAAGCGCTGGAAGCAGGCATGAACGGCTTTATCGCCAAGCCATTCAACGTCGAAGAACTGGTCACTGCCATTCGTCATTTCCTGCAGCCGGGCACACGGCGCATTCCATCGCTTCCGCACGAGGCGCAGGCGCACGCCGGTCCCGAATGGGAATACAGCGACCCGGAACTGCTGGACGCCGCACGCGCGCGCAGCCTGTGGCGCGAGCGCGAACCCTATG
The DNA here is from genome assembly GCF_041481705.2 of Xanthomonas sp. NCPPB 1062. Classification (NCBI taxonomy): domain Bacteria; kingdom Pseudomonadati; phylum Pseudomonadota; class Gammaproteobacteria; order Lysobacterales; family Lysobacteraceae; genus Xanthomonas; species Xanthomonas sp. NCPPB 1062. Next base: position 2,805,066 of record NZ_CM192987.1, read on the forward strand.
CGCGCTATCTGATCAAGCTGCTGCGCGACAACCCGGACCCGGCTGAGGTAGCCGCCGAGCATCTGCGTCGCAACGAACTGCCGGCCATCGGCGCGATGGCGCACAAGCTGCGCGGCGCGGCCGGCTCGCTCGCGCTGCCGGCCCTGGCCGGTGCAGCCGGCGACCTGGAGACGCGTATCGAGGAAGGACACGACATCACCGCATCGCTGATTGCGTTGAAGGACGTCATGCAGCGCACCGCCGACGCGATCCGGGCATTCTTGCAGCATGGCGACAGCGACGTTGCCGCCGACGAGGAGGGCGTTGCGTTGGATGCAGACAGCGTGCAGATCCTGACATCGGCCTTTGCCAGCGACGATGCCGACCAGATCGACCATGCGCTGTTGATCTGTGCGCCACGCTTGCCGCGCGCACTGCAGGAAGCCCTGCAACGCGCGGTCGAAGATTTCGACTTCCGCCGCGCCGAAGCCACGTTGCGCGAGTGGCAGGCCACCCACCCGCACTGATCGCTCCCCGAGCGTCTGGCAAGGATCACCATGCCGTCCCGCCCCCTGCTCTGTGTCGACGACGAGTCCAGCAACCTGGCCACCCTGCGCCAGCTGCTGCGCGATGACTTCGCGCTGGTATTCGCCAAATCCGGCGGCGAAGCCCTGGATGCGGTCAGCCGCCACGCCCCAAAGCTGATCCTGCTGGATGTCGAATTGCCCGACATGGACGGCTATGCGGTGGCGCGCGCGCTCAAGCAGCAGCCGTCCAGCAACGCCATCCCCATCCTGTTCGTGACCTCTCGCAACAGCGAACACGACGAACGCCTCGGGCTGGAAGCGGGCGCGGCCGATTACGTCAGCAAGCCCTACTCGCCTGCGCTGCTCAAGGCACGCATCGGTACCCAGTTGAAGCTGGCCGAAAACGCACGCCTTGCCCAGCAATACCGCGAGGCGATCCATCTGCTTGGTACCGCCGGCCAGGGCCAGGACGCCGACACCGGCGCGCATATCTGGCGCATGGCGGTGTATGCACGTGTCCTGGCGGAGGCGGTGGGCTGGTCGCCGCAGCAGGCGCAGACCCTGCAGGACGCCGCCCCGTTGCACGACGCCGGCAAGATCGCAGTGCCAGGCAGCATCCTGCAAAAGCCCGATTCGCTGGACGAACACGAACGCTCGGTGGTGCGCCAGCACCCGCAAGCCGGCCATGACCTGTTGCGCCACGGCCGCGGCCCGGTGTTTCAGTTGGCAGCGGAAATCGCGCTGCATCATCACGAATGCTGGGACGGCAGCGGGTATCCGCAAGGCTTGTCGGGCGAGGCGATTCCCGAATCGGCACGCATCGTGGCGGTGGCCGACGTCTTCGATGCGCTCTGCGGACGACGCGCCTACAAGGCGCCCTGGACGGTGGAAGACGCCCTACGCAAGCTCGACAGCATGGCAGGCAAGCAACTGGAGCCGCGGCTGGTCCAGCATTTCCACGACGCGTTGCCGCAGATTCTGCAGATCAAGGACGCTTGGGACAGCCCTGCGGCTTAGCGCTGATTCGGGCAGGTCAGGCAACCGCCCATTCGCGATGTCAGGTGGGCTGTCTTTCGCCTTACCCTCACCCCTCTCCCGCAGGAGAGGGGCGTTTCCCAGCCGCGATCACTGTCCGCGTGCCGCATCTTGATTCTTCTCCCTCTGGGAGAGGGTGGCGCGTCGCGCCGGATTGGGTGCGGGCAGCTCGGGGACAACCGCCCCACGATGCATCACTTCGCGCATCCCACATCGCCATCGCGCGCTCACCTCACCGCCAGCCGCGTTAGCCGCCACCTTTTGCATCACGCCAACACCCACCACCAAAACGCCGCGTCTGCATCCACAAGCACGCACTGTTACCCACGTGCGCTTGAACCCCGCCCCACACCAGCAGACAATACCTATGTTGCGCCGCACAACACCGTGCGACGCGGGCCGCTCCTGCTGTCGTCTGCGGCGCAGGCGGCGCGGCCCCGCAACCGAGAGTCCGATGTCCTCCAGCGTGTCCGAGGCAGGCGCTACGCCGCCGCGTTATCCCGATTACCGCATCATCTCGCTGATCCTGGCGTGCTCCATTTTCATGGAGCAGATGGATGCCACTGTGCTGGCCACCGCGCTGCCGACCCTGGCGCGCGATTTCGGCGTAGCGGCACCAGCCATGAGCATCGCGATGACCAGCTACCTGCTGGCGCTGGCGGTGCTGATCCCGGCCAGTGGCGCCATCGCCGACCGCTTCGGCCTGCGCCGCGTGTTCGGCGCCTCCATCTGGGTATTCGTCGGTGGCTCGATCCTGTGTTCGCTGGCCGACAGCTTGCCCACCATGGTCGCCGCACGTGTGTTGCAAGGTGCGGGCGGCGCCATGATGGCCCCGCTGGGCCGGCTGATCCTGCTGCGCACGGTGGAACGACGCCACCTGGTGTCGGCCATGGCCTGGACACTGGTGCCGGCCTTCATCGGCCCGATGCTCGGCCCCCCGCTGGGCGGTTTTTTCGTCTCGTACCTGGACTGGCGCTGGATCTTCTACATCAACGTGCCGATCGGTATTGCCGGTTTCCTGCTGGTGCGGCGTTTCATTCCGGAGATTCCCACCGAATCGACGCCGGCGCGTTTCGATCTGCGCGGCTTCGTGCTGTGCGGTACCGCACTGGGGTGCCTGCTGTTCGGCCTGGAAATGGTCAGCCAGCAAAACGGCATCGGCGAAGCCAGCTGGCTGCTGGCGATCGGCGGCAGCGCTGGGTTGGGCTATCTCTGGCACGCACGTCACCACCCCGCTCCGCTGCTGGACCTGAGCTTGTTGCGCATTGCCTCGTTCCGGTTGTCGGTGATCGGCGGCGCGCTAATGCGCATCACCCAGGGTGCGCAGCCGTTTCTGTTGCCCTTGCTGTTTCAGATCGGCTTCGGCATGAGCGCCGCGCACAGCGGCCGGTTGATCCTGGCCACCGCGCTCGGCGCACTGCTGATGCGCAGCATCACCCCGCAATTGCTGCGTCGCTTTGGCTATCGCAACAGTCTGATCGGCAACGGCGTCCTCGCCAGCCTGGGCTATATGGTGTGCGCGTTCTTCCGCCCCGATTGGCCGCCGGCATTGATGTTCGGCCTGCTGCTGTGCTGCGGCGCCTTCATGTCGTTTCAATTTGCCGCCTACAACACCATCGCCTACGAGAACGTGCCGGCCGCGCGCATGAGCCGCGCCAGCAGCCTGTATACGACCTTGCAGCAACTCATGCTCTCGGTCGGCGTGTGTGCCGGCGCGATGATCCTCAACCTGGCGATGCTGGCCGGCGGCCACGCAACGCCGCATCAGAGCGATTTCTCGCTGGCCTTTTGCATCGTCAGCCTGATTTCGCTCAGCGCCACCTGGTGGCACGTACGCTTCGACAAGCACGCCGGGCAGGAAATGAGCGGGCATCGGGCGTAAGCCAGGCCCGCCTGCAGGGCGGCGTGTGTTGGCCCTGTGCTTGAGCCGCACGACATAGCGCCTGGACATCCAGCGGGGGCCGCACTCAGGGCACGTGGGCGTACGCCGTGCACCGTGCCCTGCACGCAAGAGGCCGCCCGGAGGCGGCCTCTGCATCGACTCAATCACGGCGCTGTCGCGACCACCACGATAGCGAAGCGCTCGCTCCGCCACCGCGGCATTAGGCCACTTACACCCCGTGCGCAGCCAATTGGCCCAACCGCTGCACTGCCACCGACACGGTCGGATAGTCCAGGGTCTTCTGCTCGGCGACGTCGGCGAGCATCGCCAGGGTGAAGCGCAGGCTGGAATCGTCGCGCGCCATCCAGTTGGCGACCTTGTCCTCGGCACTGCTGCCGGACATGGTCAGCACCTGGCCCACCAGCGCACGCTGATGCGCGGCCAGCTCGTCGCGCAACACGCCACGTGCCACGGCATGCCAGCGGCCGTTGACCTCCAGTGCGTCGATCTGTTCGAACAGCCACGGCAGCCGCAGCGCTTCGCCCAGGCGGAAATGCACCTTGGAAACGTCCACCGGCTTGAGCTTGCGGGTGCGTGCGGTTTCGATGATGTCGAAGGCCGGTTCCAGATAACGCAGCTCGGACAACTGCTGCGCCAGTGCCGGGGTCAGGCCCTTGTCCTGCCACTCCTGCACGCTGGCTTCGTACTGCGGGCGCTGCGCGTCCGACAGCACGCCCGACGCCACGCGAATGTCGTTGAACGGGCCGTGGTAACGCTCCACCGCCGCGGTGATGCCGGGCATCTGGCCGGGGCGCAGCAGCAACCAGCGCACGAACGAGCGTTGCAGGCGCCAGATCACTTCCAGCGCGTCGATCTGCACCGACTCGGGCACCTTGCCGTCCAGCGCATCGATCTGCGTCCACAGCGCGCGCGCATCCAGCGTTTCGCGGCTGATGGTATAGGCCTTGGCAACCTCGCCGATGCTGCGACCGGTGTCTTCCTGCATGCGCATCAGGAAGGTGGCGCCCATGCGGTTGATGGTGGTGTTGGTGACCGCGGTGGCGATGATCTCGCGCTTGAGGCGGTGACGCTCCATCGCATCGGCGTACTTCTTCTGCAGCGGCTGCGGGAAGTAGCGCTGCAATTCCTTGGACAGGTACGGGTCTTCGGGAATGTCCGATTCCAGCAGCTGCTGGAACGCCACCAGCTTGGAGTACGACAACAACACCGACAGCTCCGGCCGGGTCAGGCCCTGGCCGCGCGCCTTGCGTGCCGACAGCTCGGCATCGGACGGCAGGAACTCGATCTGCCGGTCCAGCAAACCCTGCAGTTCCAGCGTGCGGATGAAATGCTGCTTGGAGCCGAGCCGCTTGACGCTCATGCGCTCCATCAGGCTGATGGCCTGGTTCTGGCGGTAGTTGTCCCACAGCACCAGATCGGCCACTTCATCGGTCATCGACGCCAGCAGCTTGTTGCGCGCGTCATAGGTCAGCTTCTTGGCCTGCACCATGTCGTTGAGCAGGATCTTGATGTTGACCTCGTGATCGGAGGTGTCCACGCCGGCCGAGTTGTCGATGAAGTCGGTGTTGAGCAGCACGCCGGTCTGCGCCGCTTCAATACGACCCAGCTGGGTCAGGCCCAGGTTGCCGCCCTCGCCCACCACCTTGCAGCGCAACTCGCCACCGTTGACGCGCAGGCCGTTGTTGGCGCGGTCGCCCACATCGGCGTGCGATTCGCTGGCCGCCTTGACGTAGGTGCCGATGCCGCCGTTCCAGAACAGGTCCACCGGCGCCTTGAGGATGGCGTTCATCAGCTCGTTGGGCGAGAGCTGCTTGACGTTGGCGTCCAGGCCCAGCGCTTCGCGCACCGGCGCACTGATGTCGATGGATTTGAGCGTACGCGGATAGATGCCGCCACCGGCGCTGATCAGCTTGGCGTCGTAATCGGCCCAGCTGGAACGCGGCAACTTGAACAGGCGATCGCGCTCGGCAAAGGAAACCGCCGCATCCGGGTTCGGGTCCAGGAAGATGTGGCGGTGATCGAACGCGGCCAGCAGGCGGATATGCCTTGAAAGCAGCATGCCGTTGCCGAACACGTCGCCGGACATGTCGCCGATACCGACCACGCTGAAGTCCTGGCTCTGGCAATCGCGGCCCATGGCGCGGAAGTGGCGCTTGACCGATTCCCACGCGCCGCGCGCAGTGATGCCCATGCCCTTGTGGTCGTAGCCGACCGAGCCACCGGAGGCGAACGCGTCGCCCAGCCAGAAGCCGTGGTCCAGCGCCAGACCATTGGCGATATCGGAGAAGGTGGCGGTGCCCTTGTCGGCCGCAACGACCAGGTACGGGTCGTCCTGATCGTGACGCACCACCTGCGGCGGAGGCACGATCTTGCCGCCGACGATGTTGTCGGTGATATCGAGCAGGCCCTGGATAAAGAGCTTGTAGCAGGCGATGCCTTCTGCCTGGATGGCATCGCGGTCACCGCCGACCGGCGAACGCTTGACGTAGAAACCACCCTTGGCACCGACCGGCACGATGACGGTGTTTTTCACCATCTGCGCCTTGACCAGGCCCAGCACTTCGGTGCGGAAATCCTCGCGCCGGTCAGACCAGCGCAGGCCGCCACGCGCCACCGCGCCGAAGCGCAGATGCACGCCTTCCACGCGCGGGCCGTAGACGAAAATTTCGCGATACGGACGCGGCTTGGGCAGGTCCGGCACGCGCGCCGAATCCAGCTTGAAGCTGATGCAGTGGGGGTGCTTGCCGTTCTTGTCGGTCTGGTAGTAATTGGTGCGCAAGGTCGCATCGATCACATCGATGAAGCTGCGCAGGATGCGGTCCTCGTCCAGGCTGGAGACGCGGTCCATCAGCTTCAGCAAGGTGGCGCGGGTGGCGTCCTGCTGCGCGTTGCGATCGCCGCCACGTGCCTCCAGCACGGCGTCCAGCGCCTTGAGCGTGGCCTCGTCGCCGCCTGCCAACGCAGACAGTTCTTCGCGCAGGCGTTCCTGGCCGGCGAAGATCTGCGCCTTGGTTTCAGAGCCGGTGGACGGATCGAAGCGTGCTTCGAACAATTCCACCAGCAGGCGCGCCAGCAACGGATAGCGGGTGAAGGTGGCTTCGACGTAGGCCTGCGAGAACGGCACCGCCGTCTGCAGCAGGTATTTGCAGTAGCCGCGCAGCAAAGCCACCTGGCGCCAGTGCAGGCCGGCCGCCAGGATCAGGCGATTGAAGCCGTCGTTTTCGGCATCGCCGTTCCAGATGCGCTCGAATGCTTCGCCGAAGCTGGCATCGGCGTGTGCGGCATTGATCTTGCCGGACGTCGATTCGACCTCGAAATCCTGGATATAGACCGGCGTTTCGCCGACCTGCAACCGATATGGCCGCTCGGAAATCACGCGCAGGCCCATGTTTTCCATCATCGGCATCGCATCGGACAGCGGAATGTCGTCGAGCTGGCGGTACAGCTTCAGGCGCAGGCCTTCGCCCGCGTCCAGACGCATGCCGTCGTCGCGACGGATTTCCTGCAGGCTCAGATGCAGATCGTCCGGGCCATCCAGCGAGGCGAGATGCTCGACGTCGGACACCGCCGATTCGATCGAGGAATCTTCGATATAGCCGGCCGGCAGTGCGCGACCGAAGTTGGCCGCCATGCGCAGGCCGTTGGCCTCGCCATGCCGCGCAACCAATGCCTCACGCAGGGCATCGCGCCAGTTGCGCAGCAGGTGCGCCAGCCGCGATTCGAGTTCGGTGGTGTTGAACTCCAGCGCCTCGCCGCTCTTGGGGCGCACGATCAGGTGCAGCTGCGCCAGCGGCGATTCGCCCAGCACCACGCTGGAGTCGATGTATTCGCCGTGCAGCGCATCCTTCAACAAGGCTTCGATGCGCAGGCGCACATCGGTGTTGAAGCGTTCGCGCGGGATGTACACCAGCGCCGAGATGAAACGCCCGTACTTGTCGCGGCGCAGGAACAGGCGGCTACGCACGCGCTCCTGCAGCCCGAGAATGCCCATCGCGGTGCGGTACAGCTCTTCTTCGTTGGACTGGAACAGCTCCTCGCGCGGCAGCGTTTCCAGGATGTGGCGCAAGGCCTTGCCGCTATGGCTGCTCGGGGTGAGCCCCGACTTGCTCATCACGTATTCGTGGCGCTGACGCACCAGCGGAATTTCCCAGGGGCGGCGGTTGTAGGCGCTGGAAGTGAACAGGCCCAGGAAGCGCTGCTCGCCGACGATGCGGCCCTTGGCGTCGAATTCCAGGATGCCGATGTAATCCATGTAACCGACCCGATGCACGCGCGAGCGTGCATTGGTCTTGGTCAGGATCAACGCATCCTTGAGCTTGGACGAGGCATTCAGGCCATGCGCGGCCAGCGTGGTCACCGGACGCGCCGGCGAGGTGTCGCGACCGCGCAGCAAACCCAGGCCGGTCTCTTCCAGCGGTGCCAGCACATCCTGGCCACCCTGCTTTTCCACCCGGTACTCGCGGTAGCCGAAGAAGGTGAAGTGGTCGGCCGCGGCCCAGCGCAGGAACTCCTGCGCCTCGTGCCGGTTGATGTCGTCGATCGGCAGGCGGCGGGTCGCCAGATCGTCGGCCAGCATGACCATGCGCTCGCGCATCGCCGACCAGTCCTGCACGATGGCGCGCACCTCGGCCAGCACCTTGCGCACGGCCGCTTCCAGCTTGGGCATTTCTTCCGGCGGCTGGCGGTCGATCTCCAGCACCATCAGCGATTCGCCCTTGCCCTCGCCCACTGCGGTGAGCTTGCCGGACTTGTCGCGCGCGATGCGCAGTACCGGGTGGCCCAGCACGTGCACGCCGATGCCCAGGTCGGCCAGGGTCATGCTGACCGAATCCACCAGGAACGGCATATCGTCGTTGACGATCTGCAGCAGGGTATGCGGCGACTCGTAGCCGTGGCTCTTCAAGGTCGGGTTGAAGACACGCACGTTGACCGTGCCGGCCTTGCGCGCGCGCGCGAACTCCAGCATGTCCGATGCCAGCGCCGCCCACTGCTCCGGCGGATGGTTCGGGAATTCGTCTTCCTCCATGCGCCGGTAGAAGTCGGCGGCGAACGCCTGGACTTCGGCCTGACGGGCGGCCGGGTAGCGCTTGCGCAACGCGGCAAACACCGGCTCGAGGGTAACCGCCTGCGGTTCGGTGGCAAGCACGGGGACGGCACGTTCGGCGACCGGTTTGACCGACGTCGTGGACGATTTCGAAGCGGCTTTCTTGGCTGTCATGAGTAGAGCTGGAATGCTCGGTGGAAAACCTGAATTGTACCGGTGCGCGGTGACGACGCCTTGCTGCATAGCGCAAATGTGCGGCCCACGATCGCCCCCGGCGGCATGCAAAAGCACGACATCCATGTAGCGACGAGAACGCAGCGGCGGGAAGGCGGGGCTGGACCGCCACAACCGGCAAAGTCCGGCCAAAGGCTTGGCACAGAAGGCGTTGTGCAGACAACGCTGCGGCCGTCAAGCCTGTTTAAAAACTAAACTGGACGGTATAGTCTACCGCCATGATCCCTCGTTCCCACCGTGCTGCCCGGCGTTCGGACTGCGACCGCCGCATCCATGCGGCAGTGCATGCGCTGCTTGCCGAGCGTGGCATGCGGCTGAGCATGGACGCGGTGGCCGAGCGGGCCGGCTGTTCCAAGCAGACCCTGTACAGCTACTACGGCTGCAAGGAAAACCTGCTGCGCGACGTGCTTCAGGACCACGTGCACCTGGCGGCCGGGCCGCTGGGCACGGTCTCGGGCGATCTCCGCGCAGATCTGCTGGCCTTCGCGCTGGCCCATCTTGACCGTTTGAACAACCCCGATGTGCTACAGACCTGCCGTCTGGTGGAGGCCGAGTCGCACCGGTTTCCCGACCAGTCGCAGCAGATCTTCCACGACGGCGTGGTCGGCATGCAGCAGCGCCTGGCGCATCGCTTCGAACAGGCGATCGACGCCGGCCAACTGCGGCATGACGATCCGCACTTCATGGCCGAACTGCTGCTGAGCATGATCGTCGGGCTGGATTTCGACCGCCAACGGTTTCAAGTCCCCCATCGCGCCGGCCTTCCCGCCAGGCAGCAATGGGCGCAGTTCGCCGTGGACACCTTCCTGCGTGCGTTTGCTCCGGCTCCTGCCGCGCCGACGTCGCCACCACCTTCGCTTCTCACTTCAAGACCCTAACGGAGTTTCCCCTGATGATTGCCCCGCTCCGCACATTCGGCCTGGCCTGTGCCATCACCGTGGCGCTGGCTGCCTGCAGCAAGCCCGAACAACAGCAGGCACCGCCGCCGCCGGAAGTCTCGGTGCTGGAGATGAAGCCGCAGACGCTGCCGCTGGAACGCGACCTGGTCGGCCGCCTGTCGGCGTACCGTTCGGCGGACGTGCGCGCGCGCGTGGACGGCGTGGTGCTCAAGCGCCTGTACACCGAAGGCGCCAACGTCAAAGAGGGCCAGCCGCTGTTCCAGATCGACCCCTCGCAGCTGAAGGCCACGCTGCTGCAGGCGCAGGGCCAGCTGGCCGCCGCCGAAGCGACCTATACCAACGCCAAGATCGCCGCGACGCGTGCACGCAGCCTGGCGCCGCAGCAGTACGTCTCGCGCGCCGACATCGACACCGCCGAAGCCAACGAGCGTTCGTCCGGGGCCAACGTGCAGCAGGCGCGCGGCGCGGTCGAAGCTGCGCGCATCCAGCTCGGCTTCGCCACCGTGACCTCGCCGATCACCGGCCGCGCCGGCATTCAGCGCGTGACCGAAGGCGCACTGGTCGGTGCCGGTGAAGCCACCCTGCTCACCACCGTGGACCAGATCGACCCGCTGTACGTGAACTTCGCCATGAGCAGCGAAGAACTGGCCGCCCTGCGTCAGGCGCAGAGCAGCGGCAACGTGCAGCTGAGCGGCGACGGCAAGTCGTCCATCAACGTGGAGCTGGGCAACGGCACGCAGTACCAGCACCCCGGCACGCTGGACGTGTCTGCGGTGACGGTGGACCCGAGCACCGGTGCGGTGTCGCTGCGCGCCACCCTGCCCAACCCCGAACAATCGCTGCTGCCAGGCGCGTTCGTGACCTTCAAGGCCAGCCTGGGCCAGCGCAACAATGCCTACCTGCTGCCGCAGCAGGCGGTGCAGCGCGATGCCACCGGACCCTACGCCCTGGTGCTGGGCAAGGACGGCAAGGTGGTCCGCAAGAACCTGACCGTCGACGGCCAGCAGAAGGGCCAGTGGATCGTCACCGGCGGCATGACCCCGGGCGATCAGGTCATCGTCGATGGCGTGCAGAAGGCCAAGGAAGGGCAGCCGGCCAAGGGCGTGCCGTGGGATCCGAACAAGCCGGCACAAGGCGGCCAGCCCGGCGCAGCGGGCGCGGCGCCCGGCGCGGCACAGGGCGGCGACGCGAAAGCCGCACCGTCCGCCGACAAGGCCGATGCAGCGGCGCCGGCCGCCCAGCAACAGCCCACGCAGGATGCGGCCGCGCAGCCGGCCGACTCCCAGTCCAAGCAGCAGTGACGGAACCCGGACATGCCTAAGTTTTTTATCGAACACCCGGTCTTTGCGTGGGTGGTGGCGATCCTGATCTCGCTTGCGGGCGTGATCTCGATCCTGAATCTGGGTATCGAGTCGTACCCGACGATCGCCCCGCCGCAGGTCACCGTCACCGCCAACTTCCCCGGCGCCAGCGCCGACACCGCCGAAAAGGCGGTGACCCAGGTCATCGAACAGCAGCTCACCGGTATCGACCACCTGCTGTACTTCAACTCGTCCTCGGCCGCCAACGGCCGCGTGACCATCACCCTGACCTTCGAAACCGGCACCGACGCGGATATCGCGCAGGTGCAGGTGCAGAACAAGGTGTCGCTGGCCACGCCGCGCCTGCCCTCGGAAGTGACCCAGCAGGGCGTGGTGGTGGCCAAGGCCAACGCCGGCTTCCTGATGGTGGCCGCACTGCGCTCGGACAACCCCTCGATCGACCGCGACGCGCTCAACGACATCGTCGGTTCGCGCGTGCTCGAGCAGATCTCGCGCGTGCCCGGCGTGGGCAGCACCAACCAGTTCGGCGCCGAGTACGCGATGAACATCTGGTTGAACCCAGAGAAACTGCAGGGCTACAACCTGTCGGCGACCCAGGTGCTGACCGCGGTGCGTAACCAGAACGTGCAGTTCGCTGCCGGTTCGGTGGGCGCCGACCCGACCCCGGAAGGCATCAGCTTCACCGCCACGGTGTCGGCGGAAGGCCGCTTCAGCTCGCCCGAGCAGTTCGAGAACATCATCCTGCGCACCGACAACAACGGCGCCACCGTGCGCCTGAAGGACGTTGCACGCGTGACCGTGGGGCCGAGCAATTACGGCTTCGACACCCAGTACAACGGCAAGCCCACCGGTGCCTTCGGTATCCAGCTGTTGCCGGGCGCCAATGCATTGAACGTGTCCGAGGCGGTCGGCGCCAAGCTCGACGAACTTCAGCCCACCTTCCCGCAGGGCGTGACCTGGTTTGCGCCGTACGAATCGACCACCTTCGTGCGCATCTCCATCGAGGAAGTGATCCACACGCTGGTGGAAGCCATCGTGCTGGTGTTCCTGGTGATGCTGCTGTTCCTGCAGAACTTCCGCGCCACCGTGATTCCCACGCTGGTGATTCCGGTCGCGCTGCTGGGCACGTTCTTCGGCATGTACATGATCGGCTTCACCATCAACCAGCTGACGCTGTTTGCGATGGTGCTGGCGATCGGCATCGTGGTGGACGATGCGATCGTGGTGATCGAGAACGTCGAACGCATCATGAGCGAGGAGCACCTGGAGCCCAAGGCGGCCACCCAGAAGGCGATGACCCAGATCACCGGCGCGGTGGTGGCCATCACCGTGGTGCTGGCAGCGGTGTTCATCCCCTCCTCGCTGCAGCCCGGCGCCTCGGGTGCGATCTACAAGCAGTTCGCGTTGACCATCGCCATGTCGATGGGTTTCTCTGCGTTCCTGGCGTTGAGCTTCACGCCGGCGCTGTGCGGCGCGTTCCTCAAGTCGACCCACTCGACCAAGAAGAACTGGGTCTACCGCACCTTCGACAAGTACTACGACAAGCTGGCGCATCGCTATGTCGGCGTGGTGGGCCATACCCTCAAGCGCTCGCCGCCATGGATGATCGCGTTCGTGGCGCTGGTGGTGCTGTGCGGCTTCCTGTTCACGCGCATGCCGGGCAGCTTCCTGCCGGAAGAAGACCAGGGCTTTGCCGTGGCCATCGTGCAGCTGCCGCCGGGCGCGACCAAGATCCGCACCAACGAGGCGTTCGCGCAGATGCGTGCGGTGCTGGAGAAGCAGCCGGCCGTGGAAGGCATGCTGCAGATCGCCGGCTTCAGCTTCCTGGGCTCGGGCGAAAACGTCGGTATGGGCTTCATCCGGCTCAAGCCGTGGGAAGAACGCGACGTCACTGCCGAGCAGTTGATCCAGCAACTCAATGGCGCCTTCTACGGCATCAAGGGCGCGCAGATCTTCGTGGTCAACCTGCCCACCGTGCAGGGCCTGGGGCAGTTCGGCGGCTTCGACATGTGGCTGCAGGACCGTTCCGGTGCCGGCCAGGAAGCGCTGATCAATGCGCGCAACATCGTGCTCGGCAAGGCGGCGGAGAAGCAGGACACCCTGGTCGGCGTGCGTCCGAACGGCCTGGAAAACTCGCCGCAGCTGCAGTTGCACGTGGACCGCGTGCAGGCGCAATCGATGGGCCTGGATGTCAGCGATATCTATAGCTCGATCCAGCTGATGCTGGCGCCGGTGTACGTCAACGACTACTTCGCCGAGGGCCGCATCAAGCGCGTCAACATGCGTGCCGACGATCAGTTCCGCGCCGGTCCCGAGTCGCTGCGCAACTTCTTTACCCCCAGCGCCACGGCCACCGGTGCCGACGGTCAGCCGGCCATGATCCCGCTGAGCAACGTGGTCAAGGCCGAGTGGAACTACGCCTCGCCGGCCCTGAACCGCTACAACGGCTATTCGGCCGTGAACATCGTCGGCAACCCGGCTCCGGGCGGCAGTTCCGGCCAGGCGATGAGCGCGATGGAAGATATCGTCAACAACGATCTGCCGCCGGGCTTCGGTTTCGACTGGAGCGGCATGTCCTACCAGGAAATCATCGCCGGTAATGCGGCCACGCTGCTGCTGGCGCTGTCGGTGGTGGTGGTGTTCCTGTGCCTGGCCGCGCTTTACGAGAGCTGGTCGATTCCGGTGGCGGTGCTGCTGGTGGTGCCGATCGGCGTGCTGGGCGCGATCACCTTCTCGATGTTGCGCGGGTTGCCGAACGATCTGTACTTCAAGATCGGCATGATCACGGTGATTGGTCTGGCGGCCAAGAACGCGATCCTGATCGTGGAATTTGCAGTTGAGCAGCGTGCGGCGGGCAAGACCCTGCGCGAGGCCACCCTGGAAGCGGCGCACCTGCGCTTCCGCCCGATCCTGATGACTTCGTTCGCCTTCATCCTGGGCGTGTTGCCGCTGGCCATCTCCACCGGTGCCGGCGCCAACTCGCGTCACTCCATCGGTACCGGCGTGATCGGCGGCATGGTGTTCGCCACCGTGCTCGGCGTGATCTTCATCCCGCTGTTCTTCGTGGTGGTGCGCCGCATGCTGGGCGACAAGCTGGACGAGCAGTCCAAGGAATATCTGGCCGTGCAGAACGATGGCGGAACCCACCGCCCGGATCGCTGAGTCAGGCAGTAGATGCAAATCAAAGCCCCGGCAATGCCGGGGCTTTTTTTGTGCAGCATCGGTGGAAACCATTGCGAATCCGCCCCTTGTAGGAGCGCACCGGAGCGCGAACGCACTACCGAAAACGCCCGTCGCGCCCAGGTGCGCTCCTACGAGGCGGCGATGTCGGCAGGTTGCAATGATCGGCGCAAGGGGCCTGAACAATCACGGCAAGTGACACCTCCGGTTCGCCGGCATCGCGCAGGTCCGCAATCCACGGCAGACGGCCCTCTTTGTAGGAGCGCACTCGGGCGCGAACGCATTCCCGTCAAACCCACCGCACCCAACAGACCCTCGCCGCCGCTCTACACCACGCCCGGCATACGCGCAGCAGTCGACCCACGCACCACGCAACGTCCGGTCATGACCAAGCGGCGGATCGGCAATTGCCGATTGCTTAACCGTTCCAGCAGCAGCGACATCGCCGCCCGGCCCATGTCTTCCACCGGCTGCTCGACCACAGTGATGCCCGGCTCGACCAGATCGGTCCAGCGCTCGTTGTCGAACCCGGCCAGGGCCAGATCCTGCGGCAGGCGCAGGCCGGCGGTGCGTGCAGCCTTCAGTGCGCCCATCAGCAGCAGGCTGTTACTGGTCACGATGGCCTCGGGCCGCTGGTCGTTGGCCAGCCATGCACCCAACTCGGCAATCGCCGCCTCGGCGGTGGGCGCCACTTCGCGGTAATCCGGCTGCAGCCCCTGCGCGCGCATCGCGGCCAGGTAACCATCGCGGCGCTCGGCCGCCGTGGTGCTGGTGCTGCCGAACAGCCCGCCGATGCGCCGGTAGCCCTGCGCCTGCAGATGCGCCACCAGCTCGGCCATGGCCGCGCCGTTATCCAGCACCACACTGTCGTAGCGGCTGCCGGGGCCGGCGCGATCCACCAGCACCGTGGGGTAATCCAGCGCCAGCTCGTGCATGCGCCCCACCGTGACCCGGGTCGGCGCAAAAATCAGCCCGGTGATGCGTTCTTCCTGCATCAACTCCAGGTATAGCGCCTCTCGCTCGGGATCTTCATCGGTATTGCACAGCGTCACGCGCATACCGGCCCGGTAGGCGACCTCTTCCACCGCACGGATCAGCGCCGTGAAGTACGGGTTGCGGATGTCGGCCACGATCACCCCCAGGATGCCGGATTGCTGGGATCGCAATCGCCGCGCCATCAGGTTGGGCCGATAGCCGGTCTGGCGCACCGCCGCTTCCACCTTGGCACGCACTTCCTCGCTGACCGGGCCGCTGCCCAGCGCGCGCGACACCGTGGACTTGGACACTCCGGCCACGCGGGCCACGTCATTGATGCTGATACTCACTGGGACCGTTCCCGCTCCATTTTGCGCACCCTGACCCAGGCGCGGTGTCGGTCTTGATGCTAACCCGAAAGCACTACAGCGTTTTTGTGCACCGCACATTGACCTGGATCGTGGGAACGTTCCCACTATACTTCCCAGCCCGACCTCATCCGGAGCCCGCCTTGTCCTCTCCGTCGCCCGCCCCCGTCACCCCCGACCTTGTGCGCCTGCGCGCTTCTGCCCGCGACAAGGACGACGCCATCGCCCAGGCCGCCCAGTTGCTGGTCGCGGCCGGCTGCGTCGCGCCGGGCTACGACGCCAGCATGCGGCGGCGCGAAGGCCTGGCCAATACCTTCCTGGGCCACGGCCTGGCGATCCCGCACGGCGTCGGCGAAGACCGCCACCTGGTGCGCCGCGACGGCATCGCGGTGCTGCAGCTCACCGATGGCGTGGAATGGAACCCCGGCCAGATCACCCGGCTGGTGGTCGGCATCGCCGCGCAGTCCGATACCCACATCACCCTGCTGCGCCGGCTGACCCGGTTGATCCAGGACCCGGCCCAGCTCGAAACGCTGTTCAGCACCGACGACCCCGGCGTGATCGTCGCCGCGCTCACCGGCGACCGCGCGCCCGAGACCAATGCCGCGCCGGCCACCGATCTGGCCGAAACATTCGAGTGGACCATCGCCTACCCCAGCGGCCTGCACGCGCGCCCGGCCACCCGCTGGGCCGAAACCGCGCGCGGCTTCTCGGCCCGTGCGCAGGTGCGCGCCGGCGACCAGGCCGCCGATGCCAAGAGCCTGGTCGGCTTGCTGCAGTTGGGCCTGCGTGCCGGCGACAGCATCACCGTGTCGGCCGAAGGCAGCGACGCAGCGGAACTGCTCAAGCGCCTGCGCGCCGTCATGGACAGCCTGACCGCGCAGGAAAAGGCCGATGCCGAGCGTGCCGCGCAACGCCGCGCCGCCCCGGTGGCCGGCTGGACGCCGCCGCAGGCGCAGCCGGCCATCGTCGGCATCGGCGCCAGCCCGGGCGTGGCGATCGGCATCGTGCACCGGCTGCGTGCGGCGCAGACCGAGGTGGCCGATCACCCGGTCGGCCTGGGCGATGGCGGCGCGCTGCTGCACGACGCGCTGACCCGCACCCGCCAGCAACTGGCGGCGATCCAGGACGACACCCAGCGCCGGCTCGGCGCCTCGGACGCGGCCATCTTCAAGGCCCAGGCCGAACTGCTCAACGACACCGACCTGATCACCCGCACCTGCCAGCTGATGGTCGAAGGCCACGGCGTGGCGTGGTCGTGGCACCAGGCGGTGGAACAGATCGCTTCCGGCCTGGCCGCCCTCGGCAACCCGGTGCTGGCGGGCCGCGCGGCCGATCTGCGCGATGTCGGCCGCCGCGTGCTGGCCCAGCTCGACCCGGCCGCCGCCGGCGCCGGCCTTACCGACCTGCCCGAGCAGCCGTGCATCCTGCTCGCCAGCGACCTGTCGCCTTCGGACACCGCCAACTTGGACACCGCGCGCGTGCTCGGCCTGGCCACCGCGCAGGGCGGGCCGACCTCGCACACCGCCATCCTGTCGCGCACGCTCGGCCTGCCGGCATTGGTCGCGGCCGGCGGCCAGCTACTGGAGATCGAAGACGGCGTCACCGCCATCATCGACGGCAGCAGCGGGCGCCTGTACATCGACCCGTCCGAGCAGGATCTGGATGCGGCCCGCACCCATATCGCCGAGCAGCAGGCCATCCGCGAGCGCGAAGCCGCGCAGCGCGCGTTGCCGGCCGAAACCACCGACGGCCACCACATCGACATCGGCGCCAACGTCAACCTGCCCGACCAGGTCGCGATGGCGCTGACCCAGGGCGCCGAAGGCGTTGGCCTGATGCGCACCGAATTCCTGTTCCTGGAAAGCGGCCGCACGCCCAGCGAAGACGAACAACATGCCACCTACCTGGCGATGGCGCAGGCGCTGGATGGCCGCCCGCTGATCGTGCGTGCGCTGGATATCGGCGGCGACAAGCAAGTGGCGCATCTGGAATTGCCGCACGAAGAAAACCCGTTCCTGGGCGTGCGCGGCGCGCGCCTGCTGCTGCGTCGCCCCGACCTGCTGGAGCCGCAACTGCGTGCGCTGTATCGCGCCGCCAAGGACGGGGCGCGGCTGTCGATCATGTTCCCCATGATCACCTCGGTGCCGGAACTGGTGGCGCTGCGCGCCATCTGCGCACGCCTCCGCGCCGACCTCGACGCACCGGAGGTGCCGATCGGCATCATGATCGAAGTGCCGGCCGCCGCCGCGCAGGCCGATGTGCTGGCGCGCCACGCAGACTTCTTCTCGATCGGCACCAACGACCTCACCCAGTACGTGCTGGCGATCGACCGCCAGAATCCGGAACTGGCCGCCGAAGCCGACAGCCTGCACCCGGCGGTGCTGCGCATGATCCGCAGCACCATTGACGGTGCGCGCAAGCACGATCGCTGGGTCGGCGTCTGCGGCGGCCTGGCCGGCGATGCGTTCGGCGCCAGCCTGCTGGCCGGCCTGGGCGTGCAGGAATTGTCGATGACGCCCAACGACATCCCGGCGGTCAAGGCACGCCTGCGCGGCGCCGCGTTGAGCCAGCTGCAACACCTCGCCGAACAGGCGCTGGCGTGCGAAACCGCCGAACAGGTGCGCGCATTGGAAGCCAAGCGCGAGGACAAGGCATGAGCCTGCAGGCCATCACCGTCACACTGAACCCGGCGATCGACCAGACCATCCAGCTCGAACACCTGCAGCCGGGCGCCGTGCACCGCGCCAGCAGCGTGCGCAACGATGCCGGCGGCAAGGGCATCAATGTGGCCGCGTGCCTGGCCGACTGGGGCAGCCAGGTTGCCGCGCTGGGCGTGCTCGGGGTCGGCAACGCCGGCGTGTTCGAAGCCCTGTTCCGCGAACGCGGCATTGCCGATCACTGCCAGCGCGTGGCCGGCGAAACCCGCACCAATCTCAAGCTGGTCGACGCGCGCAGCAACGACACCACCGACATCAACCTGCCCGGCCTGCGCTTGGGGCCTGCGCACCTGCAAGGCGTGGCCGACCATCTCGCCCCTCTGCTGCGCCCCGGCCTGCCGGTGGTGCTGTCGGGCAGCCTGCCGGCCGGGCTGCCGGACGACAGCTGGGCGCAACTGCAGGCCCAGGCCAGCGCGGCCGGTGCGCGCGTGCTGCTGGACACCAGTGGCATGCCGCTGGTGAGAGCGCTGGAAGCCGCGCGCCAGGCGCTGCCGTACGCGGTCAAGCCCAATCGCGACGAACTCGCAGCCTGGACCGGCCGCCCGTTGAACGATCGCGGCGCACTCAGCGCCGCCGCGCACGAACTGATCGCCCGCGGCATCCAGCTGGTGGTCATTTCGATGGGCACCGAAGGCGCCCTGTTCGTGCAACGCGACCAGCGGCTGATCGCCCGCCCGCCACGCCTGGCGCACGGCAGCAGCGTGGGTGCAGGCGATGCGATGGTGGCCGGCCTGGCCGCCGCCTCGCTCGATGCCGCGACCACGCTGGAGCAGTGCGCACGGCTGGCCACGGCGTTTTCGATGTGCCGGCTGGAAAGCGGCGACGCGCGCCGGATTACGCCAGAGGGCGTGCGCCGCGCCGCAACCGAGGTCGTGATCGAAATGCTGTCATGAGCCGCCATTGGCCACTGCCGATGCATGCACCCAGGCGGCCGTCGGGCCGGCAGTTGCATGCCGCGGCAGATCGCGCGCGTCACCGCCACGCATAACGCTTGAAATTCCCCCCGCCGACAACACCGGCGACCGCAACACAGCAGGAGTTTTGCCATGTCCTCTTCCATCGTGGTCATCGCCGCTGGCGAACGCAGTACCGAAGCCGTCCTGGCGGCCGAAGCGCTGCGCCGCGCGGCCACTGCCGCCGGCCGTCGCGTGACGATCGAAATCCGCAGCGACCAGGGCGTGCTCGGCGCCTTGCCGGGCGAACTCGCCAGCAGTGCCGCCCAGGTCCTGGTGGTCGGCGACGCCGATGCCGACACCACCCGCTTTGGCGATGCGCAACTGGTGCGCCTGAGCCTGGGCGCGGTGCTGGACGACCCGGCCGCTGCGATCGGCAAGCTGGCCGCACACGCCGACCCGGCCGTCGCCGGCAATCCCGGTGGCACCGCTAGCGGCAACAAGCGCATCGTGGCCATCACCTCCTGCCCTACCGGCATCGCGCACACCTTCATGGCCGCCGAAGGCCTGCAGCAGGCCGCCAAGAAACTCGGCTACCAGATGCGGGTGGAAACCCAGGGCTCGGTGGGTGCGCAGGACGCACTCACCGACGAAGAAATCCGCGCAGCAGACGTCGTCATCATTGCCGCCGACCGCGAAGTGGACCTGGCCCGCTTCGGCGGCAAGCGCGTGTTCAAGAGCGGCACCAAGCCGGCGATCAACGATGGCCCGGCGCTGATCAACAAGGCGCTGGCCGACGCCAGCGTGCAGGGCGGCGCGACTCCTGCCACCGGCACCGCTGCCAGCGGCACCGCGAACAAGGGCACCGGCCGCACCGGCGCCTACAAGCACCTGATGACCGGCGTCTCGTTCATGCTGCCGTTCGTCACTGCCGGCGGCCTGCTGATTGCTTTGGCATTTGCCCTCGGCGGCATCTACGCCGGCGACGATGCGCACCAGGGCACGCTGGCCTGGTCGCTGTTCCAGATCGGCGCCAAGGCCGGCTTCACCCTGATGGTGCCGGCCCTGGCCGGTTACATCGCCTACTCCATCGCCGACCGCCCCGGCATCGCGCCCGGCATGATCGGCGGCCTGGTCGCGGCCAATCTCAACGCCGGTTTCCTCGGCGGGATCATTGCCGGCTTCATCGCCGGCTACGGCGTGGCGGCGCTCAACCGCTACATCAAGCTGCCGCGCAACCTGGAAGGCCTCAAGCCGGTGCTGATCCTGCCGGTGCTGGGCACCCTGCTGGTCGGGCTGGCGATGATGTACGTGTTCGGCCAGCCGGTGGCCGACCTGCTGGCCTGGCTCACCGCCTGGCTGCGCGGCATGCAGGGCAGCAGCGCCTTGCTGCTGGGCCTGCTGCTCGGCGGCATGATGGCTTTCGACATGGGCGGGCCGGTCAACAAGGCGGCCTATGCGTTCTCCACCGGCCTGATCGCCAGCCAGGTCTACACCCCGATGGCCGCCGCCATGGTCGCCGGTATGACCCCGCCGCTGGGCATCGCGCTGGCGACCTGGGTGTTCCGCAACCGCTTCACCGCCGAAGAGCGCGGCTCGGCCACTGCCGCCGGCGTGCTCGGGCTGGCCTTCGTGACCGAGGGCGCCATCCCGTACGCTGCGCGCGACCCGTTGCGCACCATCCCGGCGCTGGTGATCGGCTCGGCCGTGGCCGGCGCCATCTCGATGACCGCCGGTGCCGAATTGAAGGCACCCCACGGCGGCATCTTCGTGCTGTTGATCCCCAACGCCGTCACCCACCTGCTCAACTACGTGCTGGCCCTGGTGGTCGGTGTGGTGGTCACGGCCATCGCGCTGCGCCTGCTCAAGAAGCCAGTGACCGACGTCGTTGCCTGAGGCACCTCCGGCGGCATGGACCTGCCGCCGCACCTGACGCGCCTGAGTTTTCCCGCGCGCCCCTGACCTGCTTCACCGCTGCGCGCACCCAGGTGCGCTACCAGCGGCTTGCCCACCCATGTGTTGTCGCGTTCGCCACCACGGCCACGCCCTTTTGTCCGGAGTCCTGCCATGACCGCTCTCGCCCCCCGCCGTGCCCGCCCCCGCCTGCTGTGCCTGTCGCTGACCTTGGCACTGACCCCGCTCGCCCACGCGCAGGACGCCGCCGACGCCTTCAAGCTCAAGCTGGGCTACACCGGCGAAGCCGCCTCGATGATCGACGGCGGCCGCAAAAGCGGCAACGCCTATGCCGGCCAGTTGATGGTCGGCACCGATGTCGACATGGACCGCCTGTTCGGCTGGAACGGTGCCACGGTGAAGTTGTACGTCAGCAACCGCCACGGCACCAACCTGGCCAACAGCAGCATCGGCAACAGCACCTCGGTGCAGGAAATCTACGGCGGCCAGGGCACGCGCCTGGCCAACTTCACCCTGCTGCAGAAGCTCTTCAACGACCGCCTCGAACTGGAAGCCGGCCGCAGCGTGGCCAACATCCACTTCCTGGGCTCGGACCTGTGCCAGTACTTCCAGGGCAACTCGGCCTGCGGCAACCCCACCTTCGTGTTCCGCACCAGCAACTTCACTTACTGGCCGGTCTCCAGCTGGGCCGCGCATGCCACCGCCTGGGTCACACCGAAGGTCTATCTGCATGTCGGCGCCTACGAGGTCAACCCCATCCAGGCACAGGACGGCCAGCACGGCCTGAACTGGAGCACCAACGACACCACCGGCGTGGTCGTGCCCTATGCCGTCGGCTACAAGAACAAGGGTGGCGACGGCAGCATGGCCGCCATGTACGAACTGGGCGGCTGGCAGGACAACTCCGACTACACCGACCCGCTGCGCGACCGCAACGGCAACCCGGCCGTGCTCAGCGGCCTGGGCTACGAGAACAAGCAGGGCCGCTCGGGCATGTTCGCCCGCTTCGAACAACAGGTCACCAACCCCGACCCGTCGGGTACGCGCGGCCTCACCGTCTTCGGCGCCATGCTCAAGAGCACCGGCGGCCAAGCCATCGAAGACCATTTCATCCAGCTCGGCCTGGTGCAGAAAGGCACCTTCGCCAGCCGCCCGCAGGACAACATCGCCTTCGTGATCACCCAGCAGAAGTACAGCGACGAAGCGATCGAAAACCTGCGCCTGGCCCGCGCCTCCGCCGGCGGCACCGGCACCCCCGCCGACAACCAGATCATGATGGAGCTCAGCTACGGCATCCAGGTCACCAAGCGCCTGCGCATCGCCCCGAACCTGCACTACGTGATCAACCCCGACCAGTTCAACGAACCGACCCGCACCAACGATCTGAAGAACGCGTTGATTGCGGGCATGCGGATCGACTGGAATCTGTGAGCCGAAGAGAGCTGCGCGCGTTGCGCGCATGCTTGGTGGGCATCACTGCCTGAAGTGAGCGGCGGGTGCGTTGCATTTACTGCAGTGCAACGCATTGCGTCGACTCGGTTGGCCTGGGCATTTGCCGGATTTGGCCAATGAGTTCGATGAGCCGCTAGGCGCGCAACCGTATGCAATGAAGCGTTATCGGCCGATCGGGTCGCGCGCAAGCCGGTCGCTGTAATGACCCACCACTGCCTAACGCCCGAGTTAAGCCCAGCCGCAAAGCGGGTTCGGCTTGAATGAATTGCTAAAAGGAAGCTGTCACCTCCAGAACTGCCACCACTTCTTTGCCGACGAGCCTTGCACCAACTCCAAAACATCACGGGGCTCATACTTTCCGTATTCGTTGGTGCCAAGGACGTGCATCCCATGAGCCTCAGTCAGCGCAATGAATGCTCCAATCCCGCCATACGGATAACCATGCGGATCGATCCGGAGTTCTGCCGTGTCGCCATCCACCTTTTCAACTTCACGCAGCTGATAGTCACCCCTCTCCACAGCATCCAGGATTTCGCCGAAATCCCAAGAAGAGCCGACGGCATCATGAGGTGACATGGTAATAATCGGCCTAGTGGATCTGAGGTGATGATCGGCAGCCCGCTCCTTATCTGAAAGCGTGAATAGACGAGAAGCTACCTCAGGATGTAGCTTTCCCTTCCAGTCCAAGGGGGAGCCAAAATCTTCCGTGTCCTTTGATCGCTTTAATTCCTGGAAAATTTCCACTAACGGAACATACAAGTCTTGGCGATCAATCCGAAAGAAAATTCCAATACTGTGCATATCGCCCACTCCATCCAATACTGAATTGAGCCGAGCCGCGACGCTGTTACGGCTTGAATGAATTGTTAGGCCTACCAGCCTTGAACTTGCGCAAAAGACTCTAGCTGCCGCTGGATTTTGGCAGCCAGCCCCGGCGACGTGTAGAACGAAAGATCAGGAGCATCAATGTCGTCCTTGAATGCGACTATTACTAACCGCTCTGTCTGTCCGTCTGAGTTGACGGAGAACTCCCAATTGCCTGTTTGCTCCACTGGCAGCGCAGCAATTGCCTCGGTAAGTGCGTCAGCATCCAAGTTGGAAGCAATGGAACTAGAGAGCTCGTGCAGAAATGGCCTTATCCCCTCTTGGTCGAAGTTCATGGAAGCTTCGGTGAGTCCAGAGACGTCAATTGGCGACCTAGGCGTTGAGCAGGCCACGCCCGAAACTGACAGAAGCAAAGCCAAAGTTGCTAAGAACTTTCTCATAGTGAGTAAAGCCAGAATTAGGCCGCGCCGCGAAGCGGCATCGGCTTGAATGAATTGTTAGGCTCCAGCTAACGCTGTGACCGACTCGACTGTGATGCTGCCATTAAAGCCCTCTGCAATGCACGCTGCAATGGCGTCCGAGAACTCGTCCGTCAGGGCAGAACCATCTGTGTCTTAGTCGTTGTCCGCTTGCAGCAGCAGCCGAGAGCCATTCCACAAGCACTGAACGTTCTGGTGCCAGGGTCGGTGCGTGAATTCATCAGCGATGTCACAGGCAGCGGCAGCGCCGACCCGCGCAGGAACTCCACTACAGGCAAGGACTACTCGATACATGGGGCTTAACGCCTGAATTAAGCCGCGCCGCGAAGCGGCGTCGGATTGAATGAATTGCTAGGCCGCACTCTCAGGCTCCCAACGTCGGTAGACCACATGTCTCAGCGGCTTTAGGGCACTAGGGGCGGGAACAGACACGTGCTGCTCATCTAGGTCCCAGGGTGCAGCCAAGTCCGCAATGACCTCTGTGGCTGCGCAAGAACAGCACTCTTGCGCGAGCGACGTCCCCCCGCTCTGAGTAGCGGCCGGGTTTAGAGTCCGGGGTTGATGATATCGGTGTTGGCCAGCTGTTGGGCATACGCAGATGGCGTCATGCCGCCAATGGCCTTCTTGGGTCGCTCCTCGTTGTATTCGCGTCGCCAGCGTTCGATCTCGGTACGCGCATGCAGCAGGGTTGGGAACCAGTGCTCGTTGAGGCATTCGTCGCGCAGCCGGCCATTGAACGATTCGACGTAGGCGTTCTGGTTTGGCTCGCCAGGCTGGATCAGCCGTAACTGCACGCCACGCGCATGTGCCCAGGCCACCATCGCTTTGCCGCAAAACTCCTTGCCGTTATCTGTGCGGATCACCTGTGGCAAGCCGCGACTGTGCGCCAGCCGATCCAGCACGCGTGTCACGCCATGGCCCGAGATTGCGCGCTCCACCTCGATGGCGATCGCTTCGTGGGTTGCATCGTCCACGATCACCAGACACTTGATCACTCGGCCTTCGGCGCTGCGGTCGAACACGAAATCCATCGACCACACCTGATTGGCCTGCGATGGCCGCAGCAGCGGCTGACGCTCTCCTATCAGCACCTTTTTGCGCTTGCGGCGCCGGACCTGCAGCTGCTGCTCGCGGTACAACCGCTCCACACGCTTGTAGTTCACGATGCGTCCTTCCTGTCGTAATTTGAGATAGATCATCCCCACACCATAACGGCGATGGCGATGCGCCAACGCACAGATGCGTTCGCGCAGTTCGACGTTGCGATCTTCGCGCGGGCAATATCGCAGCGCACTGGCGCTCATGCCGATCACTGCCAACGCACGACGCTCGCTGGCACCACGCCCGATCCACTCGCGCACCAGCATGCGACGCGCCGGTGCGCTCACCACTTTTTTCGCAGTGCATCCTTGATCAGGTCGTTCTCGAACAGCTGCTCGGCCAGCAACTTCTTCAGCCGCGCGTTCTCGGACTCAAGGTCCTTGAGCCGCTTGGCATCGGGCACGCTCATCCCGCCGAACTTGCTGCGCCACAGATAATAGGAAGCCTCGCTGAAGCCATGCCGCCGGCACAGGTCCTTGATCGCCACACCGGCATCAGCTTCGCGCAGGAAGCCGATGATCTGTTCTTCAGAAAAACGCTTCTTCACGTCCAATCTCCTCGAGTTAGGGAATTGGACTCCAAACTGAGGTGCTACTCAAAATCGGGGGGGCGTCGCGAGACCGGCAGCTAAACCGTCGTACTCGAAGCGGAGGCGTACGATAAATGCGTTTTCATCGGCCTCGATCGAGGCTTGACGCAATTCCGGGTGGACCTCGCCACAGAGGGCGCGGACTAGAGAGAGCACTAATGTCTGACGCGATGCGGTGCTGTCCATGCGGTCTAACGCTGGAAATAAACCGCGTGCCGTAGGCATGTCGGCTTGATTGAACTGTTAGGCCGACGACTTAGGTCGCCGCAGTAGGGATTGAATGTATGGCGAGCTGGAGCCATTCCAGCCGCAGATGACACATTACCCTGAAATGAACTCATGCGAGCATTTCGGTGTGGCATACATAACATGAGCGCACTCTGGACACAGCC
This sequence comes from Xanthomonas sp. NCPPB 1062, assembly GCF_041481705.2. Taxonomy (NCBI): domain Bacteria; kingdom Pseudomonadati; phylum Pseudomonadota; class Gammaproteobacteria; order Lysobacterales; family Lysobacteraceae; genus Xanthomonas; species Xanthomonas sp. NCPPB 1062. The sequence continues at coordinate 2,830,897 of NZ_CM192987.1, forward strand.
ACGACATGTTTGAAGCGGTGGCGACATATTGGCTCTCGCATTCATCGCATCTCCTCAAGATTCCGTCCATTGCGGCCTAACGCCTCAGTTAAGCCGCGCCGGAAAGCGGCGTTGACTTGGATGAATTGTTAGGCTCCATTAGTTGAAGCCCCATGGAAACGGCGGCTCTGTCGCAACAGTGAAACCCAATGGCACCAACATGCCATAAAACCTGATCACATCACTTGCAGTGAATGTGGAGTTGAGAGGTTTGCCATCCCTCAAAGCTTGGAGTGCCTCATGACCCGAAACGCCAAGCTCCGCTGCAACTCGACCTGCCGCCCTGGTAAGGTTATCGCTAGTTGCAGTTAGGAACACCAGGTAGTTTTTCTCATCCCATTCAGGGCGCTCATAGTTTGTCGTTGCAACTGCCCAAGCACACTCGCTGCAGGACAGCACGACAGATCGACCAGAGATCGATCTGAGCACGGAAGCACCGCAGTCTGGGCAAGCATTCTCTGTCATGTGGAGCCTAACGCTTGAATTAAGCCGAGTTGCGAAGCAATTTCGGCTTGAATGAGTTGTTAGGACTCATCACGAGTATCGCGCCGGTAGTGGTGCCTTAGCCTGGATAGCCTCAAGCACTGCGTCTGGATTGCTCTGGCACCAATAGCGGAAATACAAAGATGGCTCCTTGCCCTTAAACAGATCAGTCGCGCTTGTCTCAGGATGAATCAAAAGCCTGGGCTGATGCCACTGTTGAGCCATAACGCCAATGGGGCTTTCAGAGCCAGCAACATCAATTAGCCATGTTGCTTGCCCTCCGGAAATGTCTGCCAGCGGGCAAGCGCGCCAAGCAGCGACTAGCACCTCTAGGATATTTGAGGATGCCGCAATGGAAAACGTTGCTCGGTGTGAGTTACAGTCATCTCCAGCACAAACGCTGTCTCGGTCTGCTGTGATTTGGATTACGACAGCCTCTGACATGAGCCCTAACTACTATTGGACCGCCGAAATGCGGTGTTGCATGGAGTATCTGCGATCGCTGGCGCTTTGTGAATGGGGGAAATCCTGGCCGCGATCACGGGATAGCACGATGAGATCGACCCCGACCATGCAGACGCTTGGAGTGTTATCCAGCAAGGACACAGGCGTATGAAATACGCCACCAAAAACAATGGCGTAACAGCACGTCCGCCAACGCAGTTACTCGGTCAAGTGCGCAACCGCCTGCGAGCAGGACAGCGCCGAGCAGGCCTATCCGAGCCGGTGTTGTTTGTGCAGATGGGCCAGGCGCGCGTCGAGGCGTTCCTCACCCGCTTGGCGACGATGCGCAGGTGTCTGCGGCACGCAGAACCAGGCGTTTGGCTGTGCTGTTGTTTTTCTACCGCGAAGTACTGCGTATCGATCGGCATGACGTGCCCGACGAAATCCCGAGTTGTCACAATCTTGGGTAGTGACGTCATGGTGCACAACCATGCAGTCACGACGCCCAACGCCAGAAACGAAAAAACCGCGCGATGCGCGGTTTTCTCGTCACACCTTTGCCAACCCATCAAGGACGGCGCGCCAGCGCCTCCACGTCCTTGGCCTTGGGCAGCAGGTCCTGCTTGGTCACCGCAAACGGCCCGATGCTCAGCATCGGCACGGCCACGATCACCGAGGAGATCACCACGATCACCGCGCCAATCATGTGGGTCTCGGCCAGGCCTTCCATCGACTCGCCGCCGTAGATGTACAACGCCAACGCCGACAGGAAGAACATCACCGCGGTGATCACCGTGCGCGAGAGCGTCTGGTTGATCGAGCGGTTAAGCACTTCCAGCGGCTCCACGCGCAGGGCGCGGAAGTTTTCGCGCACGCGGTCGAACACCACGATGATGTCGTTGATCGCAAAGCCCATCACCGACAGCAGGCCGGCCAGCACGGTCAGGTCGAACTCGCGGCCGGTCAGCGACACGAAGGCCACGGTGACCAGCAGATCGAACAACGCAGTCAGGCTGGCGACCACCGCGAACTTCCACTCGAAGCGGAACGCGATGTAGATCAAAAAGCCCACCAGCATGAACACCGTGGCATACACGCCGTTCAAGGCCAGATCCTTGCCGACCTGCGGGCCGACGAATTCGCCAGGCTGCACGGTGGCCGGATTCTCATCGCTGGTCACCGCCTTGCGCACATCTTCGGCAACGGTGCGCGCGGCATCGTCGCGATTGTTGTTCTGGCCATGCGGCTGCAGGCGGATCATGACTTCATTGCCGCCGCGGGCGTTCTGCACCTGGGCGTTTTCGAAGCCGGCCTTGGACAGCTTCTCGCGCACCTGGTCCACGTCCACGGTCTTCTGGAACGAGGTCTGCACCAGCGTGCCGCCCGTGAACTCCAGCGCATAGTTGAAACCCTTGCCGACGATGATGCCGACCGAGGCGACTGCCAACACCAGCATCAAGATGAGCACCGGCTTGCGCCAGCTCATGAAATCGATCTTGGTGTCGTTCGGGATCAGGTGAAGCGGAAAAATTTTCATCGAAAGATCTTCCTAAGCAGTCCGCACATGGATGTGCGGGCTCTTGCGAGGGACTCGCATTACAGACGGGCTCTTGCGAGGGACTCGCATTAAATAGCGACAGACTTCAGCTTCTTGCGGCTGCCGTAGATCAACACCGCCAGCGCACGCGAGACCGTGATCGCGGTGAACATCGAGGCGAAAATACCGATCATCATGGTCAGCGCGAAGCCCTTCAGCGGGCCGGTACCGAACGCATACAACGCCACCGCCACGATCAGGCCGGTAAGGTTGGCGTCGAGTATGGTGCCGCCGGCCTTTTCGTAACCGGCCGCGATCGCCGACTTGGCCGGTACGCCCAGGCGCAACTCTTCGCGGATACGCTCGTTGATCAGCACGTTGGCGTCCACCGACAGACCGACCGACAGCGCCAGGCCAGCAAAGCCCGGCAACGTCATGGTGGCACCGAACAGCGACATCACCGCCACTACGATCAGCAGGTTGAACAGCAGCGCCACCGAGGTGATCGCGCCGAACACGCGGTAGTAGATGGTGAAAAACACCAGGGTGAACAGGAACGAGTAGACCACCGCCGTGACGCCGCGCTCCACGTTCTCCGCACCCAGGCTCGGTCCGATGACGTATTCCTCGACGAAGTCCATGGGCGCGGCCAGCGAGCCCGATTTCAGCAGCTTGGCCAGGTTCTCGGCTTCGGTCTTTTCCAGACCGGTGGTCTGGAAGTTCTTGCCGAACACGCCGGCAATGCGGGTCGGCGACAAGGCTTCTTCCTTGACCCGTACGCTGCGCACTTCCTTGCCGTCGACCATGGTCACGGTGGGAATGCGCTCGATGTAGACCACCGACATCAGCTTGCCGACGTTGGCGCTGGTGTAGTCGAACATGCGCTGGCCGGCGACGTTGTTGAGCGTCACCGCCACTGCCGGCATGCCGTTCTGGTCGGTGCTGACCGATGCGCTGACCATCTGGTCGCCGGTCACCAGCGCGCGCTTGTTCAACAATACCGGCGCGTTGCTGTCGCGCAGGCGATAGACCTTGGCCTCCGGCGGAATGTTGCCGCTGCGCACGGCATCGTCGGCATTACCGTCGACCACGGCGCGGAATTCCAGCGAGGCGGTGGCACCGATCAGGCGCTTGGCTTCGGCGGTGTCCTGCAGACCGGGCAGTTCAACCACGATGCGGTCCTCGCCCTGGCGCTGGATGGTCGGCTCGGACACGCCCAGTGCGTTGACGCGGTTGCGCAAGGTGGTGAGGTTCTGCTCGATCGCACCGCTGGCGATCTGCTTGAGCTCGGCCTCCGGCACCTTCACGGCGATGTTCTGGCCGCTGACGTCGTAGGTCAGGGTCGGCTGCGCCTTGGCCAGCGTCACGCGCGCGGCGTCGGCATTGGCGCCCTCGCCCAGGTTGACCTGGATACTGTTGTCGGCGCGACGTTCCACCGAGCGATACGGGATACGCGCATCGCGCAAGGTGGTGCGGATGTCTTCGGCAAACCCGTCCAGGCGCTTTTCCAGCGCGGCCTTCTGGTCGACCTGCATGGCGAAGTGCACGCCGCCCACCAGGTCCAGACCCAGCACCATCGGCCGGCCGCCCAGCTTGGCCAACCAGTCCGGCACGGTGGAAGCCAGGTTCAGCGCCACGGTGTAGTTCTCGCCCAGCTGCTGACGCAACACGTCGTTGGCGCGTGTCTGCGCCTGCAGCGAAGGCAACCGCACCATCAGGCTGTCGCCTTCTTTTGTGATCGCCTTTGGGGTGATGCCGGCGCTCTTGAGCTCACCGTCGATGCGGCTGCGCAATGCGTCGTCGAGCTGCGCACCGCGGCTGGCGGTGATCTGCACGGACGGGTCCTTCTGGTACACGTTGGGCAACGCATACAGCGCGCTGACGGCCAGTACCAGCAGGATCAGGAAGTACTTCCAGCGAGGAAATTCGAGCATTGCGACAGTCCCGCGTGGCACCATCCCGGCGCCGCGCCTAGCAGTGAGAACGACTTCAAGCGACCGGTACAACGTCGCCAATGGTCTTCAGATGGATACGGGCGGTACGGCGGAACCGGTGGGTCACAACCTCCGGTTCCACCTGGCGACTGCGCCTGCCTGACAGCGGCGCAGCCGTTGCAAGACGCGTTTAGCTCGCCGACTTCAGCGTGCCCTTCGGCAGCACATGGCCCACGGCGCTCTTCTGCACGCGGATACGCACGTTGTCGGCCACTTCCACGCTGATGAAGTTGTCGCCGATGTCGGTGATCACGCCCGCAACGCCGCCGGAGGTGATCACTTCATCGCCGCGCGCCAGCTTGTCCAGCAGCGCCTTGTGTTCTTTCTGACGCTTCATCTGCGGGCGGATCATCAGGAAGTACATCACGGCGATCAGGATGATCGGCAGCGCGAAGGTGGACAGGCCTCCCATCGGGCCGGGTGCCGGCGCGCCGCCAGCGGCCTGCGCCTGGGCAGCGGGGATCAGGAAATCGAGCAGATTCATTCAGTGCATCCTAGTTTGGTGCCAGCGCGCCCGTGGGCCCGCTCGCTATTCAGGTACCGCCGGGGCGGAACAGCAGGGAATTATGCCACGCAGGTTCCACGCCGTCCGCGCCGGGGCGCGGACGGCCGGTCTCAGCTGGTTTCCCCCGGCAACGGCGGCGTGATGGCGCCGCGTGCCGCATAGAAGGACCGCCGGAACTCCACAAAGGTTCCCGAAGCGATCGCCGCACGCATGTCGGCCATCAGTTTTTCGTAGTACCAGAGGTTGTGCAGGGTGCCCAGCATCGGCGCCAGCATTTCGTTGCAGCGGTCCAGATGGCGCAGGTAGGCGCGCGTATAGCCGCTACTGCAGGCATGGCAGCCGCAGCCCGGCTCGATGGTGTCCAGGTCGCGCTCGTACTTGGCGTTGCGGATACGCACGGTGCCGAACGAGGTGAAATAGTGGCCGTTGCGCGCATTGCGGGTGGGCATGACGCAATCGAACATGTCCACTCCGCGCGCCACCCCTTCGACCAGGTCTTCCGGGCGGCCCACGCCCATCAGGTAACGCGGGCGCTCGGCCGGCAGGCGCGGATGCAGGTGTTCGAGCATGGCGTTGCGCTCGTGCTCGGGCTCGCCCACTGCCAGCCCGCCGATCGCATACCCGTCGAAACCGATGCCTTGCAGACCATCCAGCGAGCGGCTGCGCAGGTCCGGATGCACCCCACCCTGCACGATGCCGAACAGCGCCGCATCGTTGCCCAGCCCGTCGTGCGCGTCGCGCGAGCGCTGCGCCCAGCGCAGGCTCAGCTCCATCGAGCGGCGCGCGACGTCCTCGGTGGCCGGGTACGGCGTGCACTCGTCGAAGATCATCACGATGTCCGAATCGAGCACCTCTTGAATTTTCATGCTCTCTTCGGGGCCCAGGAACACCCGCGCGCCATCGGTCGGCGAGGAAAAGGTCACGCCCTGCTCGGTGATCTTGCGGCGATGCGCCAGCGAAAACACCTGGAACCCGCCGGAATCGGTGAGGATGGGCCCATCCCAGCGCGCAAATCCGTGCAGCCCGCCGTGATCGCCGATGACCTCCAGGCCCGGGCGCAGATACAGGTGGAAGGTGTTGCCCAGGATGATCTCCGCACCCAGCGCGCGGATCTGCTCGGGCAGGATGCCCTTGACCGAGCCATAGGTGCCGACCGGCATGAACGCAGGCGTCTCGACCGTGCCACGCGGGAAGGTCAGGCGCCCACGTCGGGCATGCCCGTCGGTGGCTTGGAGCTGGAACTGGAGTCGGGACATTGAGGGGCCGGGAATGGGGAGTCGGGAATCGGGAATGGGAAGAGCGGTTGGCAGGTGGCTGATCGTTCGGCGGGTCCCGCCTTACGATTCCCCATTCCCGACTCCCGATTCCCCGCCCCACAACAACATCGCATCGCCGTACGAAAAGAAGCGATAGCGCTGCGCGATGGCGTGGTGGTAGGCGGCGAAGATGCGCTCGCGGCCGGCGAAGGCGCAGACCATCATCATCAAGGTGCTTTCGGGCAGATGGAAGTTGGTGACCATCGCGTCGACGCTGCGGATGCGGTAGCCGGGCAGGATGAAGATCTGGGTTTCGCCGGCAAATGGCTGCAATTCGCCTTCGGGCGCGGCCTTGGTCTTGCGCCAGGCGCTTTCCAGCGAGCGCACCACTGTCGTGCCCACCGCGATCACGCGGCCGCCGCGGGCGCGGGTGCGGCGTACCTGTTCGACCAGCGTGGCACCGACGTTGAGCCACTCCTTGTGCATCACGTGCTGGTCGAGCTTGTCCACCCGCACCGGCTGGAAGGTGCCGGCGCCCACATGCAAGGTGACGTGGCCGAACTCCACCCCGCGCTCGCGCAGGCGCGCCAGCAGCGGCTCGTCGAAGTGCAGCCCGGCGGTGGGCGCGGCGACCGCGCCGACTTCGCGCGCGAACACGGTCTGATAGCGCTCGCGGTCTTCGGCACCCGGCTCGCGGCGGATATAGGGCGGCAGCGGCAGGCGGCCAGCCTCCAGCAGCCAGTGCTCCAGCGGGGTCGGGATCTGGAAACGCAGCAGATAGAACTCGCCATCGCGGCCCAGCACCTCGGCCTGGCCGCCGGCATCGAGCGCGATCACGCTGCCGGCCTTGGGCGACTTGCTGGCGCCGATCTGCACGCGCGCCTCGCGCTCGCCAAGCAGGCGCTCGATCAGGATCTCCACTCGCCCGCCGCTGGCCTTCTGCCCGAACAAGCGCGCCGGAATGACCCGGGTGTCGTTGAAGATCAGCAGATCGCCGGGCTGCAGCAGCTCGGGCAGATCGCGCACCTGGCGGTCGCCGAAGGCCGCTGGCGCCGGCGGCACCACCAGCAGGCGGCTGGCGGCACGTTCGGCCAGCGGCGCCTGGGCGACCAGTTCTTCGGGCAGCTCGTAATGGAAATCGGACTTCTTCAAGGCCGCAGGATCGTTGGCGGAGTAGCCGCATAGTGTAACTGCGGCGGGGATTGGGGATTGGGGATTGGGGATTCGTAAGAGCAGGGTCCAGGGACCGAACGCTGTACGACGCAAGCTGGCCCGCTTTTACGAATCCCTAATCCCGAATGCCCAATCCCGGCTCATTCAACGCTCGAACTTGGTCGACAGGATGATCGCGCTGGTCGTGCGCTCCACGCCGTCGATGGCGCCGATGGCGTCGGTGAGCACGTCCATCTCGTTGACGCCGCCGACCACGCCCAGGGCGACCAGGTCGTAGGCACCGCTGACCGAGTGCAGCAGGCGCACTTCCGGGATATCGCGCAGCGCCTTCACCACGGCCGGCATCTTCTTGGGCAGCACGGTGATCAGGATGTGCGCACGGATGCGGCCCTGCTCGTAGTCGTCATGCGTGCGCACGGTGTAGCCGCTGATCACGCCGTCGCGCTCGAGCTTTTCGATGCGGCTCTGCACGGTCGTGCGCGAGAGCCCGAGCCGCCGCGCGATCTGGGCGGTGGACGCGCGCGCGTCCTCGCGCAGCAGCGACAACAGGCGTTCGTCGGAGGGGGTGATCTTCACTATTGCGCATTCGTTTCGGCGAATCGACGAAAATACCGCACTTCCTGCCCAGATTCACGCTGCCAAACGCCGATCTTCTGCCGATAATAGGAAGGGAACGCCACCTTTGAAGGAGATGCGCCATGTCCGTCCTTGCCCCGCTCGCCCCGCTGCGTGCCCATGCCGGCCGCCGCCTGACCGAAGGCCTGGACGATGCGACCATCGCGCGCCTGGCCGGCAGCCACCCTGACCTGCAGCAGGCCATCCATGCGGCAGCAGCCGAGTACGCGCTGGTGCGCGATGACGCCGCCGACCTGCTGGACCTGGACGAAGAGGCTCAGATCGGCGCGGTGCAGGAAGGTTTCATCAATTTCTATGCCGACGACGCAGTGACGCCTTACGTGGCACTGGCCGCACGCGGGCCATGGGTGGTCACGCTCAAGGGCGCAGTGCTCTACGACGCCGGCGGCTACGGCATGCTCGGCTTCGGCCATACGCCGGCCGCGGTGCTCGAGGCCATGGCGCGCCCGCAGGTGATGGCGAACGTGATGACGCCCAGCCTGGCGCAACGTCGGCTCGATCGCGCCCTGCGTGCCGAGATCGGCCACAGCCGCGGCGGCTGCCCGTTTGCACGCTTCATGTGTCTCAATTCCGGCTCCGAAGCGGTGGGCCTGGCTGCCCGCATCGTCGATACCAACGCCAAGCTGCACACCGACCCCGGCGCGCGGCATGCCGGTGCCACCATCAAACGCCTGGTGGTCAAGGGCAGCTTCCATGGCCGCACCGATCGCCCGGGCCTGTACTCGGATTCCAGCCGCAAGACCTACACCAAGTACCTGGCCAGCTATCGCGACGAGGATTCGGTCATCGCAATCGCCCCGTACGACGTGGCCGCGTTGCAACGCGCTTTCGATGAGGCCGCGCGCAATCACTGGTTTATCGAAGCGGTGTTCCTGGAGCCGGTGATGGGCGAAGGCGACCCGGGGCGTGCGTTGCCGGCCGAGTTCTACGCCGCCGCGCGCGCGCTGACCCGTACCCATGGCAGCCTGTTGCTGGTCGATTCCATCCAGGCCGGGCTGCGCGCGCATGGCGTGCTGTCGGTGGTGGACTACCCGGGATTCGAGCAGCTCGACTCGCCGGACCTGGAAACCTATTCCAAGGCGCTCAATGCGGCGCAGTACCCGCTGTCGGTACTGGCGGTGACCGAGCACGCCGCGCAGGTGTATCGCAAGGGCACCTACGGCAACACCATGACCACCAACCCGCGCGCGCTCGATGTGGCCTGCGCCACCTTGGCGTTGTTCACCCCGCAGGTGCGCGACAACATCCGCATTCGCGGTGCGCAGGCGATTGCCAAGCTGGAGGCGCTGCAGGCCGAACTCGGCGGCTTGATCACCAAGGTGCAAGGCACCGGCCTGTTGTTCTCCTGCGAACTGGCACCGCAATTCAAGTGCTACGGCGCCGGTTCCACCGAGGAGTGGTTACGCCACCGCGGCGTCAACGTGATCCACGGCGGCGAGAATTCGCTGCGTTTCACCCCGCACTTTGCGATGGATGAAGACGAACTCGATCTGTTGGTCGGTCTGATCGCGCGTGCGCTCAAGGAAGGCCCACGTCAGGTGCAGGCCGCAGCGGCCTGATTTGCTCCACGCGGCACGCCGGCGCGCATGTCGTCGGCGTGCGGCAGATGGCTGACAGGTCTTCCACCGGCGCTGTGCGCGGCGCCCTGGAACCGTGATCGGCGCCGGCGACAGTGGCGCAAGCCTTCGGTTGCGTCCAGCCGATCCAGGATGGGTCATCGGCCATTGTCCCGCCTGCGTTGCCTGGTTTGAATTTGCGCAATACCTGCAACACACGATGCGAAGCCACGAGAACATGCAAGCTTGCGCTTGCATAAATCGCCTGCGCATGCAGGGCGATGACCTCACCCCGATTCGACCTGAGCGGCCCTGCCCCAGGTCGATTGCCGTATCACCGTGCACGCTGCCACTCAGATCGGCACCGCATTCAACTTGCGGCGCAGGTAGTTGGTGAGCGCACGCCGCGGCGACTTGCCGCGCCACGATGCCCAGCACAGGTGCGAGCCGACCGCGATCTTGCCGCCACGATGGCCAAGCCCGAACCAGGTGCGGTCCGGATGGAAGGCATCGCGTGGCGGGAACAGGATGTCGGCGAACTGCCCGCCATGCGCGTTGTAGAAACGCGTCAGCCCACGCGGGCCCGAAATCATCGGGATCTCGCGGTGATCCTGCAGCGTTTCCGGGGCATGCGCGGTAAAGATGTGCTCGATGAACGCGCGCCAGAACGGATGCCCGGGCTCGGAGCCAAACACGGCATTGCCGATCTTGAAGTCTTCCTGGCCCGGCGCGCCTTCCTCGACGGGCAACACGCAATGCTGCGACAGCACCTGCGCATCGAGCGGTCGTAGTAGTTTGTAGTCGGTGTCGAAGTAGAAGCCGCCATGTGCGTGCATGTACGCGCACCGGGCGATGTCGGCTTTCATCACGCCGAAGCGGATCTGCTCGTAGCGCTGGGCAAACTCGGGAAACGCACGCCGCATCAGTTCTGCGTTATCGGCATCGTCCCAGACGTAACAGGTCCATCCAGGCAACAGGCGCTGCAGGCGATCGCAGATCCTGCGCTCTTCCCATAGCAGCTGCTTGGTGGGTGCGGTCAGGTGAATCAATTGGGGAATCATGGGGGCGACTCGGGCGGTGGGGGAACCGAGCCGCCACCGCAGTGCCGCATCGATTCGGCTACCTGGTCGCTGTCCCGGCCGTACCAACCGTAGTCGCACTATCGACGTGACATAAATCGCAGTACATGATGATCGACCGCAAGCTCATAGAAACAATCTATACAGATGCGAAGTTTTGAAACAACGCATAAATACAGTCGAAATCCGGATTAAACCGCGTGCTGCCTTGTCATATTCAAGGCGGCGGTGGGCACCTCGAAGAAGCTGGCAGCGGACACGCAACCACGTGCAGCTTGCAGACCGTCTGCGCACTGCTGCCCCGCCGCCAGTAGCAAGGTAATGCTTGGGCAGGCTGTTGCCTGCCCTCGCTCATTCCCAGCATCGATCCGCACGCCCTTTGAGCGTTGCGCTGCGCGGGCAATTGCGTGGCGCGATGCGTCCCGCCTCGCGTTCGATCAAGCGTTTGCTGCCGTCGCTGTCGCGTTGCAGTTCGAACGCGTCGTACAGACGACCGGTGGCCGTGCGCGATTCGTACACCAGATGCTGGCTGTCCAGACGCAGCACCTGATAGAGCTGGGTGTCTTCGCCCACCGGGCGCATGGTGGTGCGCGCCATGTCCGACAGGCGGTACTGCTTGGGCCCGGCGACCGAGACCACGAAGACCGGCGTCGCCTGCCCGGCCGCATCGCCGCGTCGGCCGTAGGTGTGGTCGTGGCCCTGCAACACCAGATCCACCTTGTGGCGTCGGATCACCGGCAGCACCTGTGCGACCAACTTTTCGTTTTCGCGATCGGCACGCGGCGAGAAGAATGGCTGGTGGATCAGCACGATCGACCAGGGATGCGGGTTGTCGGCCAGCACCTTGTCCAGCCACTGCGCCTGCGCGGGGCCGGTCCCCAGGTCCAGCGCCGAGGTGCCGTCGAGCACGGCAACGCGCACGCCCTGGTAGTCGAACCAATAGCTGGTGCGCGCGGTGGCCGAAGGCCCGTTACGCGGCAACGCAAAGGTCACCGGCCAATGACTGCCGAGCACGCGGGTTGCCTGCGGCGTGTCTTCGCCCTCTTCGTGATATTCGTGATTGCCCGGCGCCGGCGCCACTGCAGTGCCTTCCAGCAGCCAGCGCCCGGCCTCGAACCACTCGGCCCATTCGTTGTCGTCCTGGCCGTCCTTGCCGCTGACCAGGTCGCCGGCGAACAAGGCCAGCCGCGCGTCCGGCGCCGAGCGCCAGGCCTGACGGATCACCCGCGAGACCAGACTGAGATTCTTGTTCTGGGTATCGCCGAAATACAGCAAGGTCAGCGGCGTGGTGGCTGTGGCAGCCGTGCGGAAGTGATTCCACGCGCCCCAGGTCCCCTGCCCCTGCACGCGGTACGCGTACATCGTGTCCGGCTGCAGCCCGTCGACATCGGCGCGATGGTGATGCGAACTGCCGTTTTCGCTGGCAAGCGTCAGCGTGCTCGCCCGAATGCGTCGTGGCGTGCCTACATCCGGCGAATCGCCGGCGACCACCAGTTCCAGCCACGGTCTGTCGACGCTGGCATCGGTGCGCCAGGCCACCGCAAACCCTGTGGCCGCGTCCTGCGCCGGCGTGGCGACGATGCGGTCCGGGAAGCCATCGGCAACATAATGCGTCGAACCCGCCGGCACCTGCGTATTGGGTTCGGCAGCACGGTCGGCAGCCGAGGCTGAAACGCTTATGGTTGCGATCGCCGCAAGCAACGCAGAGACCGATCTGCGCGCGGCCATCATGGCGTGCACTCTTTCAGGCGCAATGTCCGCGCGATATCGCGCCAATCGAACGCGGCCACTGCCTGGTCGTCATGCAACGCATAGAACACGCCACCCGGAAAGCGCGTATCGCTGCGTTGATCCAGCCACACGCCATCGGTGTTGGCGGTCACACGGCCGGCAAAGGCGCCGACATGCGCCAGCGTCTTGCGATCGAAGACCTGGAACACGCTGCGGTCCTTGAACTGATCGGTGGCGATCCAGTAGCCGCTCCCGTCGCTGCATGCGAACAAGCTGATGCCCTCGGCCTGCGCCTTGAACAGCCCGGCGCCGACGTTGCGGCCGCGATACCGCCCGTCCATGCCGTAGTCGCGCAACTGCGTGCCCACGGCCACGTCTTCTTCGGCAATCATCAGCCGCGCATTGGCTTCATCGCCGAACACCGATTCGGCAATCCGTACCGCGCCCGCTTCGCTGGTGTCGCCAAAACTCTGCGTCAGTCGTGCCTGCCAGCCCTGCCCTGCAGCATCGAGCTGATAACGCCGAAAGCGCTGGCCAAGCTCGGCCAGCGGCGGCGGCAGATCCTTGTTGGCCGGCGACATGTAGTTGTCGCTGACCACCACCTCGTAGCCGCCCTCGTGCTTGCGCACCCACAGGCCGTAGGGCTCGCGCAATTGGTTCTGGCCAAACGCCGTCACCGGCGTCAGATCGGGCAAGGAGAAGACCTGCACGCGCCGGTTGTCGCGCTCCACCACGAACACCAGGTCATCGACCACCGAAATGCCGTTGGGGCGGTCGAGCTTGCCCAGGGCCTTGCCCTTGCCGCCGACCACGCGCAGCCGCTTGCCGCTGTCGCCGTCGAACACCACCAGCGCATGCGTGTCCTTGGCCGTGGCGATCACCCAACGGCGACCATCCGGCGCCATCCAGCTGGCCGGCGAATCCAGGTTGTCCGCTGGCGTCAGCGCGGTAATGAAGGCTTCCGGCACCACTTCGTGCGCTACGTTGGCCTTGCTGAGCAAGGGATCCTTCAGCAGCGCTTCGTCGGCTTCGCGGCCGGCCGGGGCACTGGCGCAACCGACCAATGCGGCGGCAGCGGACAGCAGCGTGATCTGCACGAAGGTGCGTGGTGCGATCACAGCGCCACCTTCAGGCCAAGCGCGTAGGTGCGGCCGTACTCTTCATTTTGCAGGGTGCGCGAGCGGATGCCCTGATACAGCTCCAACGGCTCGTCCAACAGGTTCTGCGCTTCCAGATACAGGCTGACGTGGCTGTTGAATTGATAGTTCATGCTGAAATCCAGCTGCGTGTGTGGGGCAACGTAGATATCGTACGCACGGCTCTGCCCGATGGTGTCCAGATATTGGCTGCGATACACCGCCGCCACGCGCGCACTGAACCCGTATTTTTCGTAGCCCAGGTGGCCGCTGTAGATGCGCTTGGACGAACGCGGCAGGGTGAAGTCGTCGCCGGCACGATTTTCCAGACCCGGATTGAAATCGCTGTCCAGCACCGTGGCGCTGGCACCAACCAGAAAACCATTCCAGCCCTCGGGCAGGAAGTCCAGGGTCTGCTGCCAATTGAATTCCGCGCCGCGCACCTTTGCGGTTTCGCCATTGATCGAGCGTGTGACCTGCAGGCCCGGAAATTCCGCATCGTTGGTGTTGATGGTCTGCACGATGTAGTCGTCGATCGACTTGTGGAACACGCCCAGCGAGATCACGCCGGTACTGCCGAGGTATTTTTCGAACGACAGGTCCAGGTTCTGCGAACGGTACGGATCGAGATCGGGGTTGCCCAGACTCACCTCGTTATCGCCACGGTTGATGCTCACGCGTGGCGACACATCGCCGAACGCCGGGCGCGACAAGGTCTTGTTGGCCGCAAAGCGCAGCACCCAGTCGTTGCCACTGTCGTAACGCAGATGCAGGCCGGGCAGCACGTTGGTGTAGCTGCTGGAAGCCTCGCGTGGCGTCACCGTGGCGGTGCGGCCATTGGCTGCCACGTCCACCTGGTTGCCGGTGGCATCGAACTGGGTATTTTCCACGCGCACGCCGGCGATCATGCGCAGTGCGCCGATGTCCCAGGTGCCCATCGCATAGGTGGCGAAGACATCTTCGGTGGCCGTGTAATCGTCCTGCAGCGAGGTCTGCAGATTGCCGCCCACATCCTGCGGGCGTGCACTGTACAGATCGCCGGAGGTGTTCCAGTAACGGCGCATGCCGTCCGAGCCGATGCTCTGGCCCAAGGTGCCGCCACGGTGCTCGGGCGCGGGAGTGGTCCAGTCGCTCAGGTCGATGGCCGGCCCACGACGCAGCTCGTTTTCGTCCACGTTCACCCCGCGCTCGCGCCAGCGGCCCAGCACGCCCATCTTCAGGCTGGAATGCTCGCCGTCAAAGCGCACATTGATCTGCGCGCTGCGCTCGCTGTCGTCCACCTGCGTGGGCGCAATCACGAAGCGATCGAACACGAAATCATCGTTGCTCTGCCAGCCGTTGTCGGAGAAGCCCAGCTTCGGAATGCCACTGCGCTGATCCACCGTGGCCGCCAGATCGTCGCCGTCGTAATTGAAGCGCGCCTCCTTTTCATCGTTCACGCGCTCGCGGGTCTTGGTGTAGCCCAGCTTGTAATCCACGGTGGCGGCGCTCAGGCGGTTTTCGCCACCCACGCTCAACGCCATGGTGTCTTCCTTCTTGGTGCGGTAGCGCACGCGCTTGGAAATGCTGTCGGCCGGCAGGTCGTCCACGCGATAGGTGCCGTCGCCATTGGCACTGACCTCGCCATCGCTCAACCCGAAGATGGTGCGCTGACGCGTTTCGGCATCGTCGAAACGGCTGTAGAGCGTGCGCAGGTAGTAGCGGTTATCCGCGTCCGGGCGCCAGTCCAGATTGAGGTTCGCGCCCATGCGGGTGCGTTCGATGAAGTATTTGCGGCGTTGCACTTCGCCGGCGAACAGATCGTCGTCCGCGCCACCGTCAAAGGTGTCGTAGGCCACTTCGGTATTGTCCGATTCGAACTCGCGGTCCTGATAGTTCACGCCCACGGCCACCCCGAAGGTGCCATTGAAGATGTCGCTGTAGTTGAAGGCGCCCTTCGGGCTGGTCTTGCCCGACAGCGACTGGTGGCTGGCTTCGATGGAGCCGCGCAAGGTGCGTCCGTCGCGATCGAAGGCGGAGGTGGATTCCACCTGGATCGCGCCGCCGATGGAATCGCCCGGCATGTCCGGGGTCGGCGACTTGACCACCTTCAGGCGCTCGGTGGAATCGGAAGGAATCACGTCCAGCGGTGCCGAACGCGTGCCGTCTTCCGGCGTGCCCATGGTCATGCCGTCGATAGTGACGCTGTTGAGCGACGAATCCAGTCCGCGGATGACCACAAAGCGGCCTTCGCCCTGGTCGCGCGTCACGCTGACGCCGGGCAGGCGCTGCAAGGATTCTGCAACATTCTTGTCCGGGTAACGTCCCATCGCATCGGAGGCGACGGCGTCCTGGATGGCATCGGAGGCGCGTTTGAGATCGACTGCGCGCTCCTGCGCTTCCAGCTGCGGGCGCACCTCCAGCCGCTCCAGGTCGATTGCCGCAGCGCTGGCAGCGCCGCCCGTGGCCGCACCCTGGGCCGCGTGCGCCAGCGGACTCCACGTGGCCGCAGCCAACGTCAGCGTGATCGCCAGGCAGAGCGGAGTCTTGTTCAACACGGGTGCTTCCCCAATCGGTTAAGAATGGGTGGGCACACTATGTCTACGACGTTTCACTGACATGACATATGCATCAGCGATCACACCCGAAGTGTGGCGACACACCGCGCGGCTGCGGCACACTGTGCCCCTCTCCCGCCTGCCGCTGCCCATGAAAATCGTCGAAGTCCGCCACCCCCTCGTCCAGCACAAGATCGGCCTGCTGCGCGATGCCGCGTTGAGCACCAAGGGCTTCCGCGAACTGGTCACCGAACTGGGCACGCTGCTGGCCTACGAGGCCACCGCCAATCTGGACACCGAATCGCACACCCAGCCGGGCTGGGCCGGCCCGGTGACGGTGCAGCGCATTGCCGGCGCAAAGATCACCTTGGTACCGATCCTGCGCGCCGGTCTGGGCATGCTGCCCGGCGTACTGGCACTGATTCCTGCCGCACGCGTGAGCGTGGTCGGTCTGCAGCGCGATGAAGAGACCCTGCAACCGGTGCCCTATTTCGAACGCCTCACTGGCCGCCTGGAAGAACGCGACGCCCTGATCCTGGACCCGATGCTGGCCACCGGCGGCACCCTGATGGCCACCATCGACATGCTCAAGCGCGCCGGCGCACGGCGCATCAAAGGCATCTTTCTGGTCGCCGCGCCGGAAGGCCTGAAGGCGCTCGAAGCGGTGCACCCGGATGTCGAGGTCTATACCGCGGCCATCGACGACCACCTCAACGACAAGGGCTACATCCTGCCCGGCCTGGGCGATGCAGGCGACCGGATTTTTGGGACGCGGCTGGAGTGAGTTTAAGCCCCTCTCCCCCCGGGAGAGGGGTTGGATGAGGGTACGGTGTATCAGTATTCCTGCCGACGCCGTACCCTCATCCGGCGCTGCGCGCCACCTTCTCCCGACGGGAAAAGGAACAGCCGCGGCATCGGCTTGATAGCGACGCTTTAGCGCGTCGACGCCTCGATCGCCGCGCTCACATACACCAGCGGCGCATTCCAGTTGATCGCCACCTCGTTGGTGGAGTAGCTGCAGAAGTTGTCCAGGTACGACAACGCCGGCCGTTTGGAGGGGTACGGCACCTTGCACTCCTTGGCATCCTGCTGCCCCGGCTGCGGGCCGCCGACCAGCCAACCCGGCACCGGCGCTTCGATCCCATCGGCCTCGGAGGGGCGGTGATGGATATGCATCGGGGTGCGTTTGCCTATCCCGGTCACGAACGACAGCCCCAGCGGATTGCGGCCCAGGATGTAGTCCAGCTGCGATTGCGCCGCATCCAGAAATTGCCGCTGCTGCGTCAGCCGGTAGCCCTGTAGCAGCATCATCGCGCGGTTGAGCACCCCTGCATTGCTGCCCCAGACGAAATCGCTGTCGTTCATCGCCAGCCGCCATGCCGATGATTGCCAAGTGTCGGCCAACTGTTGTGCCAGTCCGGTGATCTCCCGTGCGATCCGCGCGCGATCGGCATGCGGCGTGAGTCGGTCGCGATGCGCGGCCAACGACATCCAGGCCAGCCCACCGACATTGCCCCATGAGGGCACGGTGGCCGGCACGTTGCGCGCGATCATCGCGTCGTAGAACCCATCCTCGCCGGTGGCGATGTACAACTCGGCCGCCGCCCAGGCGAATTCGTCATCCAGGTGTGCATCGTCGTAACCGCCGGTACGCACGTCGCTGGGCTGCCGGTAGATCACGTCCGGATGCTGCTTCGCCCACGCCCACGCAGCCCGCGAGGCTTTCATCATGTGCGCCGACAGCCCCGGATACTGCTTTTCAAATGGCGCATATACGCGACTGGCGACGGCCATCACCGCAGCGAAGTCCAAGGTCGCGGCAGTGGTCTTCATCACCACGTAGCGTTGCTGGGTGGCCTGATCCGGCATCACCAAGCCATCGAACTGCTTGTCGGTGAGCTTGTGGTACACGCCGCCATCGGCCGGGTCCTGCATGGCGAGCATCCAGTCCAGATTCCACCAGGCCTCCTGCAGGATGCCGGGCACGCCGGGCGCATCGTCGGGGATGGTCAGCGGCTTGGACCTGAAGAACGCCGGATACTGCTCGTAGGCCGCCAGCAAGGTGTAGGTGCTGATGCCGGAATTGACGATGTACTTGTTGTAGTCGCCCGCGTCGTACCAGCCCTTGGGCGCGCTGATCACGCTATCGGTCGGACGCGTTGCAGACGCTGCGGACGGATGGATGCGCACCTGCGTATCCGGGTGCCCGGCCGCGCGCGCATAGCGCCCGGCGTAGCGTGCCGGCAGCGCGGTGCTGGCACGGTTGAAGTAGAACGCCTTCAACGCTGCATCGACCAGGGGCTGATAGGCATGCGCGTTGATGGCGAAGGTCTCCGATGCCGGCAGCCCGTCGACCTTCAACCGATAGGTTCCGACCGCACGCAGCCCGGAAAAATCCGCCACCCGCGCCTGCTGTCCGGCCGGCGACCACATCGCGGCCGGCTGCAGGGTTCCCTGCAACACGCTGCGTCCCTGTGCATCTTCGACGGTGAAGCGGTCCGAACGCTGCGCGGTGCCCTGCGGCGGCAGCCCGACGATCGCCATTTTTGCCGAGCCCGGCAGATAGCCCAGCTGGTTGACGTGGATGGCGTCGCTGGCCGCCACGGCCTCCTGCCTGCCGGTTGTCTCTGCAGCGCAGGCGAGCACGGGCGAAACGATCATCAGGCTGGTGAGCAGAGTTTTGAAGATAGTCATGCCACGATGGTCGCCGCATTATCTTGCAGCGACAAGTCCAATGCCGGCATAGCCGATGCGTCAATCCGCATCGCTGCAGCAATGCGCCCCTTGCGCGGATCGCCTCGCACGCAGCCATGCCGCGCTCATCATCACTGCATGCCAGCAATCAAGCGCATGCTGGGCTGGCAGCAAACGCGCCAGCCCAGGCAACCACGGTCGCATTGCATCAATGGCGCTTGATCGAAACAACGAACAACGCCCGGCCGCCTTGCCGGCTACCGGGCGTCGACGCAATCGGGTTCACGCCTCAGCGTGCCGTCGCGTCCAACTGCACTTGCGCCTTGCCCACCGGGTTACGCGGGTCGCTGCCGCCGCTGAGCACGTTGCGGCGCTTGTCCCACTCCACCGTTTGCAGGTTGCCCCACACATGGCTGGAGCCACGGCCGCCTTCGGCGGTGTCGCCTGGCATTTTCAATGCATGCCCCATCGCTTGCAGGCCCTTGGCGGTCTGCGCCGAAAACGCGTCGGTCTCGGCGTCGATCACGTCCGGCAACCACTGGTGGTGATAGCGCGGCAGCGCACTGACCGCCTGCGCATCCAGGCCGGCGTCGTAGCCCAGGATCCCCAGCAGCACCATGGTGATGATGCGGCTGCCGCCCGGGGTGCCGAGCACGATCGCCTTGTCGGCCGATTCCATGAAGGTGGGTGTCATCGAACTGAGCATGCGCTTGCCCGGCTTGGGCGCGTTGGCGGCGTAGCCCATCACGCCGAACGCATTCGGAGTGCCCGGCTTGAGCGCGAAGTCGTCCATCTCGTTGTTGAGCAGCACGCCGGTGCCCTTGGGAATCAGGCCCGAGCCGTACAGCAGGTTCACCGTCTGGGTGGCACCGACGCGGTTGCCTTCGCCATCGATGATGGAAAAGTGCGTGGTCTCGTCGTCTTCCAGCGGCGTGGGGTTGCCCGACAGCAGATCGCTGGGCGTGGCCTTGTCCGGATTGATGGTGGCACGCAGGCCTTGCGCGTAGTCCTTGCTGGTGAGCACGCGCTGCGGCACGTCCACAAAGTCCGGGTCGCCCAGGAAGAAGGTGCGATCGCGGTAGGCGCGGCGCATCGACTCCACCACCAGATGGGTGCGATGCACCTCATCGAGCGTGTTCAAGTCCCAGCCCTCCAGGATCTGCAGCATCGCCGCCAGCGCAATACCACCGGACGACGGCGGCGGCGCAGTGGTGATCTTCCAGCCGCGGTAGTCGAACTGGATCGGCGCGCGCTCCTTGACCCGGTACCCGGCCAGCTCGGCCGCGCTCCACTGGCCGCCGGCCTGCTTCACGCCGGCCAGCAACTTCTTGGCGGTCTCGCCCTTGTAAAACCCGTCGAAGCCCTTGTCGCCGAGCAGCTGCAGCGTCTGCGCCAGCTCCGGCTGCTTGAAGGTGTCGCCTTCGGCAATGGGTTTGCCGCCGCGCAGATACACCTCGCGCGTACCGGGGTAACGCTCCATCACCTCGCGCCGCGAGGCATAGCCCTTGGCCATGCGCGCGTAGACGGGAAAACCCTCCGTCGCGATGCGGATCGAGGGTGCCAGCGACTGCTTCAGCGGCAGCCGGCCGTGTTTGGCAGCCAGCTCCACCAGCGCTGCGGGCAAGCCCGGGATGCCCGCCGACCACGGGCCATTGACCGAGCGGTCGCGGTCCAGCTCGCCTTTCTTGTCGAGAAACTGCGCTTCGGTGGCCGACGCGGGCGCGGTTTCGCGCGCGTCCAGCATCACGTCCTTGCCGGTCTTGGCATCGTGCAACAGGAAGAAACCGCCGCCGCCCAGCCCTGAGCTGATCGGCTCGACCACCGCCAGCGTGGACGACACCGCCACCGCGGCATCGAACGCATTCCCGCCTTCGCGCAGGATCTGCAGGCCGGCATCGGTGGCCAGCGCATGGCCGCTGGCGATCGCCGCGCCGGGCGGATGCGCGGCAACCGCTGCGGTGGTGGCCGTCGCCGGCTTGGCGGCATCGGCGCACCAGGCCGCTGGCGCCAGCACAAAGGCCAGCAGCAACACGCCGCGCGAAGAAAAACGTCGGGAAAAAGTGCTCACGGGGCGGGGGGCTCCTGTTCGTACAGTTCGGGGTGATCGCGCTGCAATTGCATCAGCTTGGCCAGCAACTGGTCATGGGTTTCCGGAATGGCCGGATCCGGATCGATGCATTCGACCGGGCACACCACCACGCACTGCGCTTCGTCGAAATGGCCCACGCACTCGGTGCAACGTGCCGGATCGATGACGTAGATGGTTTCGCCCATCGAGATGGCGTGATTCGGGCACGCAGGCTCGCAGACGTCGCAGTTGACGCAGAGCTCGTTGATTTTCAGAGACATATCGGCACTACGATGCGACGCGACGCGACGCGCTGCAACCGCAGGCGCTGGAACGCAATGTGCTGCTGCAGCCGGGCGCCCATGGCGCGCAGCGGCAGGTAGATAGCGCCCTGGGCGCTGTCGGACACCGGCCTGGTGCGGCCGGCTCCGGTGGAGTGCGAACTCGGCAGCATGGTGCATTCCCAGGCTGCGGCCGGATGCGCCCTCCCGCGCATCCGGCCTGCTACGGCATTACTTGGCTTCAACGAAGATGTATTCCGCGCCCTTGGGCTGGACGATGGTCTGCACGCGCGCGTTGTCGGCAGCATTGCCGATGAACAGCACGCGCACACCCTTCATCGAGTCCGGTGCCACGTCCTTGAACGCCGCATCGATCAGGTCGGCCATCTTGCTGGACGCCGACGAACCGAAGGCCAGCATGTTGCCCGGCTGCACGCCACGCGCGAGCGCGGTCTTGACGCTTTCCAGCTGACGCTCGTAGCTGCCGGCAAATTCGGCGTCCGACTCCGGCGGCAAGTAGTACAGGAACGGGCTGTTGGTGGTGGTGCCCAGGTTCTGGCCGACCACTTCCTGCAGGTACTTCTTCCAGCCGGCGTTGTCGTCCTTGGCCGGTGCGGTCAACGGGGCCGGTGCGGCGGCAGCGGTCGGTGCCGGCTCTTCCTTCTTGCAGGCGGTGACCGCCAGAGCGGCGATCGAAGCGAGCGCCAGAGCGCGCATGGTGTGTTTCATGAAACTCCTCCCTTTGAAATGCATGTGGTGATGTAACTGCAGATGATCAGGCCTGCGCGCGGGACTGGCGCACCTGCCGCAAGGCCTCGACAACCGATGCCGGCACGAAGCCGGACACATCCCCGCCCAGCCGCGCGATTTCGCGCACCAGCGAGGACGAGATGAAGCTGTATTGCTCGGCCGGGGTAAGAAACAGCGTTTCCACCTCCGGGATCAGATGGCGGTTCATGCTGGCCATCTGGAATTCGTATTCGAAGTCGGACACTGCCCGCAGGCCGCGCAGCAGCACGCCGGCGCCCATCTCGCGCACGAAATGCGCCAGCAGGGTATCGAAGCCGCGCACTTCCACATTGGTATGCGCCGCCAGCGCTTCCTGGGCCAGCGCCACGCGGCGCTCCAGCGACAATGCCGGGCCCTTGGAGGGGCTATACGCCACACCCACCACCACGCGCTCGAACAACGGCGCGGCGCGATTCACCAGGTCGATATGCCCATTGGTGATCGGGTCGAAGGTACCGGGATAGACGGCGGTGCGGCTGTTGGCAACGCTCATACGGAGACTACCGGGGTCGGATCGCTCTTCAGTGTAGCAGCGGCCCGGCGGTACAGCGCATAGCGCACCTCACGGGTGGCGCCCTCGCGGTGCAGATGCCAGCCGGCCGGCAGCAGCGGCGGCGCATCGGCGGGCGCTTCAAGGTACAGCCAGGCGTCGGCCGCCACATGCGCCGGCAGGTGCTCCAGCACTGCCGGCCACAGCCCGGCCGCGAACGGCGGGTCGACGAAGACGATATCAGCCAGCGCTGCGGGCGCACGCTCCAGCCAGCGCACCGCATCTTCCTGCAGCACCTGCACCTGCGTGGCGGCATCCAGCCGGGTCACGTGCTCGCGCAGCCGCTGCACCAGGCCGGGGTCGCGTTCGATCAGGGTGGCATGCGCAGCGCCGCGCGACACCGCCTCCAGGCCCAGCGCGCCGGAGCCGGCGAACAGATCCAGCACGCGCGCGCCGGGCAGGCGCGGCATCAGCCAGTTGAACAGCGTTTCGCGCACGCGGTCGCTGCTGGGGCGCAGGCCGGGCAAGCTGGGCACCGCCAGCCGCGTATTGCGCCAGCGCCCGCCAACAATACGCACCTGGCCTTCCGCGCCACACGAGGCCGGGCGCTGCGGGCGGCTCATCGCCCCGCACCTGGCGAGGGCGGGCGGGTGCAGCACGGCAGTAGCGCAGTTGGCGACATGGCTCAAGGCAGGACGAATGGCCGGCCATGATACCGCCGCCATCGCCGCAGCCGCCCTGCCCCGCGCCAGCCGCCGCGCGGCACATTCGCGCAGGCACGCCTTGAAAAATCGGCAGAAGGCCGCATCCCCCAGGCCATCGGCCGCGTTGCGGCCTGGACCACCACGGAGCACGACCCCAATGACCGTTGAAACCGACAAGCAGACGCTCGGCTTCCAGACCGAGGTCAAGCAGCTGCTGCAGCTGATGATCCATTCGTTGTACTCGAACAAGGAAATCTTCCTGCGCGAGCTGGTCTCCAATGCCGCCGATGCCGCCGACAAGCTGCGCTTCGAAGCCCTGGTCAAGCCCGAGCTGCTGGAAGGCAGCGGCGAGCTGCGCATCCGCGTCGATTACGACAAGGACGCGCGCACTGTGACCATCGACGACAACGGCATCGGCATGAGCCGCGAGGAGGCGGTCTCCCACCTGGGCACCATCGCCAAGTCCGGCACTGCCGATTTCCTCAAGCACCTCAGCGGCGACCAGAAGAAGGATGCCAACCTGATCGGCCAGTTCGGCGTGGGCTTCTATAGCGCCTTCATCGTCGCCGACCAGGTGGACGTGTATTCGCGCCGCGCCGGCCTGCCGGCCAGCGAAGGCGTGCACTGGTCCTCGCGTGGCGAAGGCGAATTCGAGATCGCCAGCGTCGACAAGCCCGAGCGCGGCACCCGCATCGTGCTGCACCTGAAGGAAGGCGAAGAATCGTTCACCGATGGCTGGACGCTGCGCGGCATCCTCAAGAAATACTCCGACCACATCGGCCTGCCGATCGAGATGCGCAAGGAGCATTACGGCGAAGCCGCCGACACGCCGGCAGAGCCCGAATGGGAAGCGGTCAACCGCGCCAGCGCGCTGTGGACGCGCCCCAAGTCCGAGATCAAGGACGAGGAGTATCAGGAGTTCTACAAGCACATCGCCCACGACGCGGGCAACCCGCTGGCCTGGAGCCATAACAAGGTCGAAGGCAAGCTGGAATACACCTCGCTGCTGTTCGTGCCCGGCCGTGCCCCGTTCGACCTGTACCACCGCGACTCGGCCAAGGGCCTGAAGCTGT
Source organism: Xanthomonas sp. NCPPB 1062 (assembly GCF_041481705.2). Taxonomy (NCBI): domain Bacteria; kingdom Pseudomonadati; phylum Pseudomonadota; class Gammaproteobacteria; order Lysobacterales; family Lysobacteraceae; genus Xanthomonas; species Xanthomonas sp. NCPPB 1062. The sequence goes on from NZ_CM192987.1 coordinate 2,855,102, forward strand.
ATGTGCAGCGCGTTTTCATCATGGACCAGGCCGAGCAGTTCCTGCCGCTGTACCTGCGTTTCATCAAGGGCGTGGTGGATTCGTCGGACCTCTCGCTCAATGTCTCGCGCGAAATCCTGCAATCCGGCCCGGTGGTCGATTCGATGAAGTCGGCGCTGACCAAGCGCTCGCTGGACATGCTGGAAAAGCTGGCCAAGGACAAGCCCGACGACTACGCCACGTTCTGGCGCAACTTCGGCCAGGCATTGAAGGAAGGCCCGGCCGAGGATTATGCAAACCGCGAAAAAATCGCCGGCCTGCTGCGCTTCTCCTCCACGCACGACACCACCGGCGCACAAAGCGTGGGCCTGGCCGATTACGTGAGCCGTTTGGCAGAAGGCCAGGACAAGCTGTACTACCTCACCGGCGAAAGCTACGCGCAGATCAAGGACAGCCCGCATTTGGAGGTCTTCCGCAAGAAGGGCATCGAAGTGCTGCTGCTCACCGACCGCATCGACGAATGGCTGATGAGCTACCTCACCGAGTTCGACGGCAAATCGTTCGTGGATGTGGCACGCGGCGACCTGGACCTGGGCAAGCTGGATTCGGAAGAGGACAAGAAGGCGCAGGAAGACCTCGCTAAATCCAAGGAAGGTCTGGCTTCGCGCATCAAGGCAGCGCTGGGCGACGACGTGGCCGAAGTACGCGTCTCGCATCGCCTGACCGATTCCCCGGCGATCTTGGCCATCGGCCAGGGCGACCTGGGCCTGCAGATGCGTCAGCTGCTAGAAGCCAGCGGCCAGGCGGTGCCGAAAAGCAAGCCGGTGTTCGAGTTCAATCCGACCCACCCGCTGATCGAGAAACTCGACGCGGAACAGGATATGGATCGCTTCGGCGACCTGAGTCGTGTGTTGTTCGACCAGGCTGCGTTGGCTGCGGGCGATAGTTTGAAGGATCCGGCCGCGTATGTGCGGCGGTTGAATAAGTTGTTGTTGGAGTTGTCGGTGTAAGCCGCACTACTTCTGCGCAACGCAAAGACCGGCCTAATCGCCGGTCTTTGCGTTTAAATGTTGGCATCCACATCCAGCAACTCAAGTTCTCGTTGATCTCTTGGTCGTCTCTCGCCATATTTCCCTGGATAACGGCATGACCATCAATTATTCCCGGCAAGGCAAACCGACAGACAATCACTTCATCGAGTCATTCATGACAGCCAGTATGCGTGTCTCAACACACATTGGCTCCAGCCACTAGACAGCGCACATCAGAAGTTCAAAGACTAGAGGGTCAGTGATACTCATTTCCCACCACCCCTTCGATCAGCAATATCCTATCGACTGAGTTCGCCACCTAGTTTGCTCTCCGAACAAAGCCGAGTTTCCCAGGCGTGTGAGCATCTAACGCAGGGGGGCGGTGAGAAAATAGCAGGATTTCGGAATTTCTCAGCAATGCTTTAGGATGGCAACCATGAAATTTATATCACTGTTGCTATTTCTATCTTTCACAGGCGCTTCTGCCGCGGAACCCGATAACGCAGAAACCTTCAAAGCAATTGAGGCGGCAAGCAAAGATTTTAAGAATCGAATTGTCGCAATGTATCCAGCCAGCGGCGAATACTCGGCTCTGCGAGACCTCGAGTCCTATTCCATGGGGATTGCCCGAACACCTTCAAAAATAGTCATCGTCTTTTTAGTGGATAGGCGCTTAGGAATCATAGGCGGCGGCGGAGAATACACGCTGAGCAAAAAGGACGCGAAAGTTATAAGCTTTCAGGGGTACGAATAAATTCGTACAGCCTTCCTGCTTTCCGACGCCTCGTAGAAGCTCGTCATACGAATAACACGCGCTAGCTACAGCGCTCACGCCGACTCCAGCACCCAACACCCAAATGCAGGCCCCGCCGAATAACCGGTCTCCGGTTCGATGCGAATCTGCAGGGTGTCGCGGCCGGCGACTGTTGCTGGCAGTGCGTAATCCACATCGACGAAATCCAGGCCGCGGTTGCCGTCAAGGCGTTCGTTGGCGATGAGTTCGCCGTCGGCGAGGAGGCGGAAGCGACGGCGGGTTTCGTCGCCCCAGTAGCGCAGGCGCAGGATGCGGGCCTGGGCGGTATTGCGCAGGGTGAAGGCCATGAAGCCGCCAGTACGCACGTCGCGGCCGGGCCGGCGGCGGTAGCTGAGCGGGTTGGAATTTTCCCCCTGCAGTGCATGCGCCTTCTCGGAGGCTTCATCGCCTAGCGCGATGCGATCGAGCGCGCGGGTGTCGAGTGCGTGTTGCGCCGCCGCTACTGCCGCCAGTTCGGTCTGGCGTTGCTGCCATGCGGCGGCGTCGCGGTGTTCCAGGTAGACCGCGCTGCGGCGGTCGAACTGGGCGTAGAACGGGGACAACTGCCACTGCTGCACGCCATCGTTGTAGACGAAGGCTGTCTTGCCCGGCACCGGTTGCAGGCGTTGCAGGATGTCCTGCCCCCCGATCAATGCCGGGGTCTTGCCCGACCAGGGCTTGGAGGCATCGCCCAGATCCACGGCAAGCACCAGCGGCCCGCGCAGCACCGAGACCCAGGCGGGATCGTCCGGGGTCGCTTCCAGGCGCAGCGGCATGTCGAACGCCAGGCTCAGTGTGTCGCCGCGCTGCCAGGTGCGCGTGATGCACAGATAGCCATCGCTGACAGTGCTATCGACAGGCTGGCCATTGAGTTGCAGGCGCGGCTGTTTCGCCCAACCTGGCACGCGCAGTGCGAGCGTGCGTTGCTCGGCCGGCGCGGCATCGATGCGCAGCGAGGCGCTGCCCTGCTCCGGCAAGGCGCTGTGCAAGGTCATGTCCAGGCCGGCAGCATCGTGCACCATGGAGGGCACATACAAATTGACGTAGACGCCCTGCCCGTCCTGCCAGTAGATGGAATCGCCGAATTGCGCGTGCGCTTCCATGCCGCTACCAACGCAGCACCAGAAATCGTCGAACGGCGACGACCAGCCGCGCGCTTCGCCGGCCAGCAATGGCGTCATATACGTGAACATGCCGCTGCGTGGGTGCTGCTGCGCCATCACGTGGTTGAGCAAGGTGCGCTCGTAGTAGTCGAACAACTCCGCTTGCGGGCCCCATTGATACAGGTGGCGGGTGAGCTTGAGCATGTTGTAGCTGGCGCAATGCTCGCAGGTCTGCTCGGTGAGGAACTTTGAAATGCTGTCCGGCTGCTGGAAATATTCGCGATCGCCATTGCCGCCGATCACATAGGTGTGGTGGTCGGTGACGGTGTGCCAGAAGAAGCGCGCTGCGGCGCCGGATGCGGCATCGCCGGTGACTTCGTATTCGCGGGCCACACCGATCAGCTTTGGGACGTTGGTATTGGAATGCTGGTGCGCCAATTCGTCACGCTGTGCAACCAGCGGGTCGATCACGGCGTGGTGATGCAGACGCTGCGCCAGCGCCAACCATTGCGCATCATTGGTTCGCACATGCAGTTCGACGAACGATTCGTTGAGGCCGCCGAATTCGCACGACAGCGTTTTTTGCAATTGCGCCTCGTCTAGCGCGGAGAAGATGCCTTGCAGGTATCCAGCCAGACCCACCGCCACCTGCAGCGCTTGCGCGTTATCGCAATGCGCATGCACGTCGAGCAGGCCGGCGAACAATTTGTGCCACGTGTAGAGCGGTGCCCAGCTCCCGTTGAGATAGAACGGCGCTGCGTCGATCTTGCCGCGTTTGAGCTCGTCGAAGACCGCGCGCCCGCTTTCGATCTTCCCGGCTGCGTCCTTGCGCGTGAAGCCGGCCACGTAGCCATCGCCGGCATGCGCCTGGCAGCGCGCCAGTTCGCTGACGATATAGGCTGCGCGCGTGCGGCATTGCGCGTCGCCAGTTTGTGCGTGCATCAGTGCCAGCGCACTGAGATAGTGGCCGAGCGTATGCCCGGCGATGGTGTCCGCTTCCCAACCGCCATAGGCTGGCGCCTTCGGGTCGAGGCCGGCATACAGCACGAAGTTGTGCAACAGCCGGTCCGGCTGCAGCCGCATCAGATAGCGCCTGTTGGTGTGCAGCGCATCCAGGAACAGCGACGGCGTGAGCCTGACCTGGGCGAGCGGCACCGCGCGCACGCTGCCCGGTTGCGCAGCGCTGGCCTGGGCTGGAAAGCGCAGGAAGCCGGCGGCCACCGCCAGGCTGCTCCAGGCCAGAAAGCGCCGCCGCGACAACGACGGCGTGTGGTTGCAGGTCGATTCGCCTAGGTGTGCTTCCGCCATGGGATCAGCTTAGCTCCTGATGGCGCGCAGGCATGCGCGCAGGGTCGCAACAACATGATCGCCGCTGCGCTGGCAATGCTGGCGTGACGTGGCGTCTGCACAACCGGCCGCAATCGGCCACGCAGCGCAGCGAGACACCAGCGCACTCAGAACTTCACCGTCGCGCGTGCCCAGTAAAAGCGGCCGAGCAGATCGTAAGTGGCCACGTCGGTGTTCGCATTGCCCACATTGTTGGCGTAGTACAGCGGCGGCTGCTTGTTGGCGATGTTGTCCACGCCGACCTCAAAGCGCGTATGCCATGGCTCGATGTTATAGCCAAGCTGCAGGTTGTTGTAGACGTAGGCACCGATATTGCGCACCACGGTCGGTTCGCTGGAATCGGCCGACAGGCTCTGGTCCGGATCCGAGTTGCCGATGGCGGTATGCCCCACATAACGGATGCGCCAGGTGGCGCTCCAGTCATCCAATGCCCAGCTGACCGTGCCCAGTGCGCGCCAGCGTGGGAAGTTGCCGTAGGCCTGGGTGTAGCGGCCTACGTTGTGGATGGTGACCGAGCTGGGGTCGGTGGTGTCGGGCAACACGTCGTAACGGGTGAGATAGGTGCCGTTGAGGCCGGCGGTGACATTGCCCCATGCCATGGCAGGCAAGCGGTAGGTCAGGTTGAAGTCCATGCCCTTGGCCCACAGCTTGCCCAGATTGACGGTGGGCTCGGCGATGTAATTGATGGTGCCGTTGCCGTTGCGATGGATCAACGCGCAGAACGCGCTGGCCGAGTTGGCGAAGCATTGATTCAGCACCGTCTGCGCCGACACCGTGGTGATGGTGTCTTCCAGATCGATGCGCCACCAGTCCGCACTCAACGACAGGCCGTCGATCCACTGCGGGTCGTACACAAATCCGACGTCGTAGGACTTACCGGTTTCCGGCTTGAGCTGGTAGCCGGCGACTGCCGCGCCGGAGACCTTGCCCGACACCTGCCCGTCCGATTGCTGGTAGCTACCATCGGTGGGCACATTGGCGCAGGCCACCGTGTTGCCGCCGGTGTAGCCGTTACACGGGTCGTTGACGGTGGCCGCGTCGCCGGCCACGCCGGCATACAGCTCGTTGATGTTGGGTGCGCGAAACACTTGCGAGACGGTGCCGCGCAACAACAGGTTTTCGACGGGGCGGTATTCCAGCGACAGCTTGCTATTGGTCTTGCTGCCCACCGAGCTGTAGTCGGAAAAGCGCGTGCCCACGGTGATGTTCAGCGCATTGATGCCGGGCAGATCCTTGAGCAGCGGGAACAGCGCTTCGGCATAGGCCTCCTTGACATCGAAACTGCCGCTCAAGCTGGACGAACAGAATTCGATCACGCCGCACAGGCCGTTTTCATCGCCGGTCCAGAGCGGGTCCGAGGCGGTGGTGGAGCGTTCCTTGCGGTACGAAATGCCAGCCGCCAGACTGGCCTCGCCCGCCGGCAACTCGAACAATGTGCCGTTGGCATTGGCTTCGAATTGCTTGACCGTGTACACGCTGGTGACAATGGGGTTGACCACCATGCCCTGCAACGTGGCCAGGTTGGCGCTGTCGTTGAGGTTGAAGAAATTCAACGGCGTACAGCCGGCAATCGCTGCACCCGCGCTGCCGCACTTGACCACGCCATCGCTATCCAGAAACGAGGGACCGATGGCCTGATTGAACGCGGCATAGTCGAGAAAGCCGTTGTTGATCGACTTCTGCTTGACCTTGCCGTAATTGAACGTGGCATCCCACTGCCAGGAGCTGTCGCCGAAACGGCCGCGCAGACCCGGGCTGATCTGGAAGTTGTAGGTGTTGTATTGGTAGCGGCGGTTGCCCAACACGGTGGCGCGCGTATTGAGGTCGTTGTAGGAGGTGCCGGTGGTGCGATCGGTGCCGAAATTGACGCCGAACGGGTTGTAGTAACTCTGCGCCGAGACCAGGATGTTGTCGCCGTTGGAAAAGATCGGAATCGGCGCAATGATCGAGGCCGATTCGGTTTTACTGAACCAGGTATTGACGTAGCCCTCGACGCTGTCGCTGAAGCGATACGTGCCCAGCAGGAAGGCATTGGTGCGTTTTTGCGGGGTCTGCAACAGGTTGAACGGCTGGTAGTTGTAGGAATCTGCAGCAGCGTTATAACAGTGGAAATCGCCAGGACTCGCCCGCCCGCTGACGCCGCTGTTGAGGGTGACGCGCCCGCAACCATTGGATTGTGCGAGCAGCTGCGATTGATCCGAGCCATCGTTGAAGTTCACCGTGCCGGTGGGCGTGGCCGAGGAGCCCTGCTTCACCGGTTGACCATTGGTCAGCGCGAGCGCGTCCTTGGAGTAATCGCGCGCCGCTGCCGAGACGGCATCGATGTTGTGATACGACAGGCCGCCGATCAGGCTGCCGCGCTCCCAGGTCTTGCCGGCGGTCAAGGTGAAGTTGCGGCGGTTGCCGTCGCCCTCGCTGCTGGTGCCGAAGTCGCTGCTGAACTGCACGCCGTCGAAGCGCGAACGCAGGATGAAGTTGACCACACCGCCAATCGCATCGGAGCCGTACACCGCAGAGGCGCCATCGCTAAGCACCTCGATGCGTTCGATCATGCTGGAAGGAATGGCATTGACGTCGTTGTAAGCCAGGCGGATGCCATTGACCAGCACCAGCGTGCGCTTGTCGCCCAAGCCGCGCAGCGAGATCGCCGAGGCGCCGGTGCCGCCGCCGTTGTTGGTATACGGATTGGTCGCATTGCCGGCGATGGACGGCAGTTCCTGCAACAGATCGCCCACGGTCGCCTTGCCGGTGGCAGCGATCTGCTCCTGGCTGACGGTAACCACAGGATTGGCGGTCTCGGTATCCACCCGGCGCAAACGCGAGCCGGTGACCACCACGCTGTCCAGCGTCTGCGTCGCATCGCCACCGGCAGCTTGCTGCGCAGCCACCGGCGCAACCGCACCTGCCGACAGCACCAGCAGCAGCGCGGTGGTGAGCATGCTCGGCAACGGCCGCGTGGTGGCGCTGGTCGTGCGAGTCAGAGGCAACGGCAACATCGGCATGCAAGGCTCCTGAGTGTGACGAAAGACAAACCGTGGGCAATACCTGCCCGTGCCGGCGTACAGCGGCGCAGGGCGACGTAGATGGCAGACGTACGCTGCAACAAACCGCTGGCACGGTCGTGTTGCAGAGGCGCAGACAACGTGCGACGCAGGCGACCGAACAGTCGCGCAGCAACGCGTGTTACCGGAAAGGTGGTGCATTCCTCACTGGATGCGCTTATGCACTCCAGTTTTCATCAGCTGGTCACAATGTGCCTGTGCGCAGACGCCACGTCTTGTCGCATTTGGCGAACGCGCATGCGGAAAACAGCATGGTTCGCAACTGAACGATCACGTGTGGCGGCATGAGCGCGCTCGAGCCCGCACGCATTGGCACCGCTTGCGGCGATGGGAGTGCAGATGAAGCTGACAACGATCGATGCGCGGACGGGGGCATTGGGCCCGATGTGCCGCGCACGTCAACTCGCTGCACGCGACCGGCAGCGCGCGCATCACCGCACCGATGCGGCCGGCGCTGCGACGTTGCGATTCCACTCCGGCGTTGGTGCCTGCTGCATCCAGCGCAGGAAGAAATCCAGCAGGCGGCGCCTGCCGTAGTCGCCACCGGCACCGTGATCGCCGCCCGGCACGACCAGCAGATCGAAATCCTTGCCGGCCTTGATCAGGCGGTCGGCCACCTGGAAGGTACTGGCCGGGTCGACATTCATGTCCATGTCGCCGGTGACCAGCAACAGATGCCCCTGCAGGCGCGCGGCGTTCTCCACATTCGACGATGCGGCGTACCACGGGCCGACCGGCCAGCCCATCCACTGTTCGTTCCACCAGATCTTGTCCATGCGGTTGTCATGGCAGCCGGAATTGGCCACACCCGCCACATAGAACTCCGGATGAAACAGCAGCGCCCCCAACGCGTTCTGCCCGCCTGCCGAGGTGCCGTACACACCGACACCGCCGCCGATGTCGTACCACGGGTAGTGCGCCGCGGCTGCCTTGTGCCAGGCGATACGATCCGGCAACCCGGCGTCCTTGAGGTTGCGCCAGGCCAGATCGTGGAAGGCGCGCGAGCGGTTGTTGGTGCCCATGCCATCGATGGACGCTACCGCAAACCCCATCCCGGTGAGCGATGGTGTGGCGGTGGTAAAGCTCTTGGGAACGAACGAGCCCTGCGGTCCGGCATAGATGTCTTCGACGACCCGGTAGCGCTGCTGCGGATCGAGCTGCTGCGGGCGATGGATGACGCCCCAGATCTCGGTCCTGCCGTCGCGCCCGGTGGTGTGAAACGGCAGTGGCGCCTGCCACCCTGCCGCCAGCAGGCGGGTCAGGTCGGTGCGCTCCACCGTGCGCGCCAGGCTGCCATCTGCGCTGCGCCGCAACTCCAGCACCGGGCCCAGATCCACGCGCGAGTAAAGATCCAGTAGCCAGGTTCCATCCGGCGAATAGCGCACCTCATGATCGGCAGCCAGCGGCGTCAATGCGGTAAGCCCGCGGCCATCCAGCCCGATGCGATAGGCATGGCGATAGTACGGGTCCTCGCCGGGCTGCATACCCGAGGCGGTGAAATACACCTGCCCCGCTGCTTGGTCGATGCGATCGAGCTTGCGCACCACCCAGTCGCCACGGGTGACCTGGCGAATCACCTCGCCGTTGTGGCCGTCGTACAGATACAGATGCTCCCAGCCATCGCGCTCGGATGCCCACACGATCTGCGCGCCATCGTCCAGATCCTGGCGTGCGTGCTTGCCGCCGTTCTCATGCTCGCCACTGAGCTCGGAGTATTCGATGAAGGTGGGCGATGTCTCTTCGATCAGCGTGCGCGCGGCGGCTGTGCGTGCATCCACCTCGATCACCCGGTACAGCTGGTGACCGCGTGCGTTGTATTCGAAGGTGAAGCCGCGGCTGTCCTTCCACCAGACCATTTCGCTCAAGGTGAAGGCATTGGGCAGCAAGGTCATCGCCACCGGATGCGCTGCGTGCGTGGCAAGATCGAACAAGACCGGCTGCATCACCGGCAACGCATCGCCTGGCTTGGGGTAGACCTGCTGATGCAACTTCGGCTGCACCTGATCGGTGGGCGCCGACTCGATGTAATAGACCATGCGCGGCGGCGGTGCCTTGACCCGATATGCCGCCAGATGTTGCGAATCCGGCGACCACACCACGCTGTCGAGTGCGTAGTAGTCATCCGTGCTGCCGTCGTGGCTGAGCACGCTGCGCTCGTGACTGCCAACCGGCGCAATGACCAGATTGCCCTGCTCCACCCAGGCACGCCAGCGGCCATCCGGCGACGTCCTGGCCTGGCGTTCGCCCTGCTTGAGCGGCAGGCGCATGTCCATCGATTCGGCCGGCAGGTCGCGTTCGGGCAGGTGCGCGCAGCGATAGCCCAGCAGGTCGCATTGCCAGCCCAGTTTCGCCAACTGGAAACTCAGGCGCTGCCGTTCCAGGGTGGGCTCGTCAAGCTGCAGTCGCGCTGCGTCGACCGCCTTGGCACCGGCCCGCGTCAATGCTGCGGCCAACCGCGCGTGATCGAAGGCCAGTGTGTTGCGGCCACTGGCCGCCTCCACCAGGCGGTATTCGATCGCCGGCAGCTGCTCGCTGCGCGCCACTCCACGCCGATAGAGAAAATGCCCGGCATCCACCCACACCGGCGCCGTAGGCTGCCGGTCCACCAGCGAAGCGTAGTGATCGGACAAGCCCATTGCCTGCGTGTACTGCGCCGGCGTGGGAGCGGAGAGTGGCGCCGCAGTCACCGGCACGATGTGCGCCAGTGCGAGAGACACGCACCAGATTGCGATGGTGCGTAAGCGCATGGAAGGGATGTGTGGCACCTGTGACCTCACCGAAGGTTCGAGAAGACAGCGTGGCGTTGATGGACGATGGCTGGGCCGCTGACTGCAATCGCTGCGCAGACACACACCAGGGACGGTGCGGCAGGCCGTCGGGTAGAGCAGACGCGACGGCTGCACGCGTGCGCCACATCTCCTGGCCATGCGTGGTCATTCACGTCAGCGCGACTGAAACACTTGTGACACGTTCGCAAGGCACGCGCGGCCAGTACGCAAAAGCCGATGTGTCATCCCCACCGGTGCACTCCACTGCCTGCGCACCGTCAGCCAACGTTCGACTGCCGCATGCGGCACTTTGTCGGCTGCTTCACGGCGCATCGCAACGCTTGCTGTCAGGGGCCGTGGCAGAGGGCAGGCGTTGTGGCTGTGGTGCCAGCACTTCCCATTCCTGCACTGCCAGCGCGGCATAGCTGGCCGCGTTGCCAGAGGCGTCCATGACCACACGCACGCAGCGCGTTGTCACCGGCGCGAACGACACCGCTTCTTCGTGATCGGGACGCGTGCCATACCCATCGCGCGGCTGCACGGGCTGCCATCGCCCAGCGTTCCGGTATTCCAGATGCCAACGCGCTGGCGGTGCCACGCCGACGTCGGCACCGGCCGGGTGGTCGGCCCAGAACACGATGCGCGTGCGGTCCACGGTGATCGGTTGCGCCCAGCTGTACTGCAGCCATTGCTGCGGTGGATTGTTGTCCGTCCAGCTGGCCCACATCTCCGGTGGCAATGGATTGGCCTTGACCACGCCGTCGTTGAGCGCGGCAATCCAGTACTGCACCGGAATGTCCGGACCGTTGGACGCGGTGGCGTAGGCCGATGACGCCTGATTGCGCATGGGCGGCGCGGGAGGCGTTGGACGCCGTGTCGGCACCACGGTGCGGATGCTGGCCGGCTGCGTGCTGTCGTCCCATTCCAGCCGGTCGATCGCCACGCTGCGGCGGAAATGCCCGCCGCCCTGTGCGTCGGCGGTGTGATACACCAGATACCACTGCCGCTGAAATTCGACGATGCCCGGATGCGAGGTGGTCGAGGACACCGGCGGCAATACGATGCCGCGGTACGTCCATGGCCCTAGCGGAGTGGGTGCGCTCGCGTAGGCGATGCAGGCGTGATACAGCGTGGGCGTGCATGGCGAAAGACGTCCGGCGTTGTTGGCCGCATATGCCAGGTAGTAGGTGCCCTTGCGCTTGAATAGCCAGGGCGCTTCGAAATACCCGTCCAGCGTGTCCACCAGGACCGGCGTGCCCTTGAAAGTGACCATGTCGCGCTGCAGCTCCACGCCGTACAACGCGCCGAAGGTGCCCCAATACAGATACACCCGTCCGTCATCGTCGACCAACACGGTCGGGTCGATGTTCTGGATATCGTTGCGGCCCGGCACCGACTGCGAGACCACCGGACCTTGCGGATGCGCATCGGTCCACGGGCCAAGCGGACTGTCGGCCACCGCTACGCCGATCGCGAATGGGTCGGCATTGGGCGAATCGCGCTGCTGCACTGGTGCATACAGGTAATAGCGCCCATCCGGGCCCTGCACGATCTGCGACGCGTAGGCATAGCGCTTGTCTGCCCAGGCAAAGACCTGCTGGGGTCGCAGCAGATCGCGGTAGTGGATCCAGTCGCCGCTGGCCGGATCGCTGCTGACGAACAGTTGCCAGCCAGGCATGACGAACGCATTGAGATTGGGAGCCGCGGTGTCGCGGCCGGCAATGATGTACAGCTTGCCATCGGCCACCAGCGGCGCAGGGTCGGCGGAATATTCGCTGCCATCGGCGAGGATGGGATTGCCCGGCGCATGCAACCACGTTCCCTGCGGCGGCTGCATGGCACAGGCCGGAGCGGCAGCCAGCAACAACCCGCACGTCAGCACCAGCAACCGTGAGAACGTACGCGTCATGGCGCGGCCGCCTTGATCTGCACCACCAGCGGCACCGACACGTTACCGGTGGGTGCACGCCCTTGCGCCGTGCCGGTGAGCTGGAGTTCGCCGGGCTGTGCGTAACGCGCGGGCTGCAACGTGGGCCATTGCACCGGCAAGCGTTCACGCGAGCCGTCGTTGTATTGCACCGTGACGAAGCCCGGTAACGTCGGTGCATGCCCGACCACCGCGATCACCGTCGGCAACGGCTGCACGGTATTGATCTGCCCCGGTGGCGTTGCGCGCACCCAGATGGTGGCCTTGACGGGAATCGCACCTTCGACCAGGCCTTGCAGTTCCACTGCACCTTCGCGGCCCAGGCGGCTGGCGGCAAGCTCGGACCATTGCACGGCCACCGGCAGCACACTGCCATCGGCAAAGAAGGCGGTGATCTCCTGCGGCAGCGTCGGCAGTTGCCCGGGGGCCGTGCGCAGATGGATCGCCTCCACCTGTTTGGGCAGCTCGGACAGCGCCTGCCATTCGTCCACCCCAATGGCGGCGTGTCCGTTGGCGGTGGTCTGGGTCGTCAACACCACGCGCAGCGCGGTGGTGACCACCGGCGCAAAGCTGGCGGTGCTCGCCGCGCCGGTCGCCGCTGCCGCAATCGGGTAGCCGCTCTTGCTGACGATGTCCTGCCAACGTCCGTCCTGCAGCATCTGCAACTTCCAGCCGGCAGGCGCGGCGACTCCGCCGTTGGGCTGGTCGTTCCACAGGTAGAGCGCACTGGAGGACAGCCGCACCGGGCGCGGCCACTGATACTGCAACCACACCGTTGCCGGCTGGTCGAGCCCATAGCTGCCCCAGCGCAGGCTGCCACTGGGGAAGCTGCCTGCCTGCGGGATGAACCCATCGTTCAAGGCCTGCACGCGGTACTGCATGCCGGTGAGTTGCGCACTGACACTGGCCATGGCCTGCAATGAAATGCTCTGCAGCGGGCGCGAGGCCGGTGCGCTGACCTGCACATCGGCATGCCCCATCAGCGCCCCGTCGTTCGCAGCCAGACGCAAGATGTAGTGCCCGGCACGTGTGAAACGCACGGATGTCTGCAGCGCAGCGGCATCGGCAAACACGGCATCGCCGCCTTCCGGCGCCTGCTGCACGCGCCAGCGCACCTGCAGCGTGCCATTGGGCAAGCCGTCATCGCCAACGCGCCCTTGCACCACCACCGCACCATCGGCGCCCGGCGTGTCCAGCTGCCATGCCTGTACCAGCGGCGGCGTGTTGCCCACGGACGCCGGTGCCGGCAAACCGCTGTCGAACAGCTGGATTTCCTTGATGCCGGTGCGCGCCGTACCGGCATGCGTCACCACCACGCGCAGCGCTGCCGCATGGATTGCCGGGAAGCGCACCCGGTTGCGATTGCCCTCCGCCATCGTGGCATCGCGTACCTGCCCGGGAACGTTCTTCCACACACCGCTGCCATCGCGGTATTGCACGGCGTAGATCCACGGTGCCGCGTAGCCAGGCCGCGTCCCGGACGGAAAGCCATTCTGATCCCCGCCCGGCGAGGAACTGCGATAGAAGTACAGCACCACCTGATCCAGCGTGCGCGTGCCGCCCAGGTCCAGCGCGATCCAGTCGCTGGCCGACGGCGAGCCCGCGGTGCCCCAGAACGGCGGACTGGCGGTACTGCCATCCACCGCCGCCGTTGCCGGCAACCCGGCGGCGGCAAAACTGGCGCTGACACGCGCCCCCTGCGCCAGGTTGCGGCTATGCGCTGGCGGCAGCGTCACATCCACACCGGCCTTGGCCAGGATCTGCGCCACCCGCGTGCCCGCAGCGAACGGTACCTGCGTCATCGACGCCAGTGCCGCGGGATGGGCTTGGAGCACTTGCGCTGCGCCATTGCGATTGACCGCATCCGGCGCGGCACTGACCTGCCCGCTGGCCGGGTCGTAGATCACGTGTGCCAGCCGATCCACGCAGAACGCCAGGCGGCCATCGAGATAGACGCTGTAGCCCTTCGGCACACGGCCACCGTAGTGGCTGCCATCGCGATCCCAGACGATGCTCAGGTTGCGGTCCCGATAGCGCAGATTGTCGGCGGCGAAATGGTCCCAGCCGATATCGATCGGATACAGCTCGATCTTGTCGTCGCTGCGCGGGCGAAAACCCATTGCATCCTCGATCATGCTGAAGTTGGTCGCGCCCAGCTGGGTATGGTGGATCCAGGAGCGATAGCCGATCTTGCCACCGCGGCCAGCAGTGCCCTTGGCCCAGAATTCGTTCTGGTCCGGATAGCGGTTGTCGCCGTTGATAAAGGGCGCCCAGGCGTTCCAGTAGAGCAATTTGCGATAGCTCTGCGCGTTCAGATACGGGCTGGGGTAATCGCGCAAGGCCGAGCCGAACAAACGAAACGCCACGGTGGCATTGATGGTGGAAAAATTATTGCTGCCCACATCGGCGCCGCTGCCGCGCGCCTGCATGTCCACCTGGTTGGCGGTGTAGAACGGAAACAGCGGGTATTGCGCCGCGTCGGCAAACAGCCGCAACGCGCGCACGTACTTGGGATCGTAGTCGGCATCGCCCTGCTTGGGCATCAAGCCCACGCTGAAGGGATAGTAGTTGTTGGTTTCCTTCCAATCGACCGCCAGCCGCGGCCCGTCGGCCTGGCGATGCTTGAGCAGATCGCCGTACAGGCCGACCGAATCGGGGGCATCGCTGCGATCCTGCCACAACACCTCCAGCACCGCCTTGCGAATGCGGCGCGCGGTGGCCTGCATGCGCTGTGCGGTCGCCGTATCGCCCGCGAGCGTCGCCGCCTGCGCCGCTGCCTGCGCATTGGCGTACACGTAGGCGCTCTCGGTGCGGTCCATGCGGATCTGGCCGTGCTGGTCGGCCCAATCGAACGACACCGCATCGGCATCGTTGCCGGTCATTGCCGCCCAGTCGTATTCGATCAGCCAATTGTGGTTGAGATCGTAGGCCGCCAGCACGCCGTCCACGTCACCGCTGCCATAGCGTGCCAGCTTGCCCGCCAGCGTCGCCGGCCCGCCGTGAATCTGCATCGACCGCCATGCTGCGGCCGTGATGTATTGCGCGTAGGAATTGGACCAGTTCTCCGGCGAGCCAGGGTTGTCGGTGTACTTGCCACCGCCGGCGGTTTCGCCCGCACTGAGCCAGGTGCCATAGGCATACAGCGGATTGCGCAGGTATTTCAGATCGTCCAGGAACATGCCGGCGGTCAGCACGATGGAATTGTCGTAGCCAAGCACACCCTCGATGGCGACCGGGAACTGGTAATCGTTGCCGGGCACATTGGCATCGAGGAAGTTGAAGCGCAGTACCCACCAGCGATAGAACAGGCTCTTGCTGATGTTCTCGTTGGGCGTGTCCAGGTATGGCAGGTTGTCCACCCACCAGCGGTTATAGCTGGCCACGTGCTGCTGGTAGGCCTGCTGCGGCGTTTGCGCGGCAATGCGCGTGTACTCGGCGCGGGCTTCGGGCAACTCGCGGGTGAGCATGCCGAGCTGCACCTTGACTGGCGCGGTTTCGCCGCTCGCGGGGATGTCGATATCGCGCACCAGACGCTGCCCCTCGACATGGAAGCCATCGCCGGACAGACGGGGGAAGACCGTCGTGATGTGGTTGTACGCGTCAAATGCACCGGTCAGCTCATTGCCGTCGGCGTGCGGGGCGATCGGCGAGACTGCTTGCAGCGATACCGTATGCGCCGCACCGTCCAGGCTGGACAGCACCACGCTGGCCACCGCCACGTTCTGCTCGGTGATGTACTTGACCAGCTGCATGCGCACGCCGGCGCCGGCGTCTTCGAACACCGTCGTGAAATAACTCGGCGTCTGCCGCCGCTGCTGCGCACGCTCCTTCCATTGCACATGACGCTTGCCCAGCGTGGCATGGATGTGGAACAGCGCGTCGTAATCGGTGGAGTGCCAATACGCCACCTGCCCGACGAATCCCGGCGCATCTGGCGCGTGATAGCTCAGGTATGCGGCGCGGCCACGGGTAAACAACCAGTCGTTGTGATCGTCGAAACCACCGCCAGTTCCCTCGCGGGCCAGCAGGCGGTCGATCCAGAAATCGTTGCCGGGCGCCTGCCCTGCCCCGTGCGCGACATCGGCCGCGTAGATGCGTGCCAGTTGTCCGCCGGGCGCAAACGGCACCGCGGTGGGAGGCATCGGGTGGTCCAGGCCGCGGAAGAGCGGCTCGCCGATCATTGCGTTGGGCTGGGCGATCGGCGCTTCCTGTGCGACTGCAAGTGACCAGCCCAGCATGATGCATGCCCACAACAGCCCAGCCACGCCGGTGCGCCGCGTCACGCGCAACCAGCGCCGGTGCCGCGCCAGAAACGACTTCCAGCGTAACTCCCTCATGACATCCATCCCATTAACGTGCAAGACAGCGCGATCGATGCGGCGGCTGGCGCGCATCGGACGATAGACAGCTGCGGTACTCCCCGCTGCATCGCAAACCGATGTGATGCAGCCGTCTCACCATAGTTGTTTGCGCTGGCGACACCCGCGTCAACACGAAGTGCAGCGATGCAAAGCGAACCTCGCTGTGCGTGCTTCGCAACCACACGCACCGACTGTTGCAAATGACGCGAACCGCCGGCCGCGAGCCTACCTGCTGACGCAGGCCGTGCAGGTCAACTGAAGCTCTCCGCCAGGTCCACGCAGCGTCGCTCGATGCGGCATGTCCCGCGCGTCCACTGCGTTGCAGATGCACCGTCTACTCTGCCTAACCCCTGCCGGCTGCCTTTCTAGACGTGCTAGAACTCCACTCGCAGCCGGCTCCAGACATAGCGCCCGAGCGTGTCGTAGGTGCTCGCTTCGGTATTGGCCGCATTGGAGTAGCTGTAGAACCGTGGCGGCTTGCGGTCGCCCAGGTTGTCGATGCCCACCGCCAGCGTGCTATGCAGCGATGCGATCTTCCGGCTCAGCGAGGCGTCGTGATACACCACCGAGCCGATTGGGAAATAGGCGCAGCTACCATCGGCATTGGTGTCGACGCAGAAATTTTCGTACTGGCTACCGTTGACCGTGCGGCCCAGGTAACGGGCGTTCCAGCTCGCATGCCACGGGCCATTGTCCCAGGCCAGATTGGCCACGGCGCGCCAGCGCGGCATGTTGCCCCAGCTGGAATTTTCGCCGACGTAATTATGCGGATCGCCCGCAAAGCGATAGCTGGAGAAGAACGTTGCATCCAGCCCCGTCGCAAACGTGCCCCAGGCGGTGTCGGCCAACGTGTAATGAATGCCGGCGTCGTAGCCGCGAATATCGACCTTGCCGCTGTTGTACGCGAACGGCACCGACACCCGCGTCAGCTGTCCGGTGGCATCGCGCTGAATCAGCGGACAGAAGGCCGCTTCGCTGCCGTCGAAGCAATCGCTGACGACCTGCTGGTAGCCGACACCGGTCAGCATGTCGTCCAGCACGACCCGCCAGCTGTCGACGTTGAGCGATAGCCCGCGCACCTGATCCGGGTCATAGACCAACCCGACATTGTAGGAGCGGCCACGCTCGGGCTTGAGCTTGAAGCCCACGTTATTGGCGCCGGAGGTCACCACGTTGAACTGCGCGGCGTTGGTGAAGCTGCCATCGTTGGGCACGTTCGCGCAGGCCGGATTGGGTGCGCCGGTAAAGCCTGTGCACGGGTCCTGGAAATCGCCGGTGTTGTCGATCACGCTGTTGTAGGGCGAGCCATACAAATCGCCCAGCGCCGGCGCCCTGAACACCTGCGAGCCGGTGGCACGCACCAAGAGATTCGCAATCGGCCGCCATTCGATCGCAACCTTGCTGTTGGTGGTATTGCCCCAGGCGTCGTAATTGGAATAACGCGAGCCCAGGTTCAGGTTCAACACGTTGGCGAACGGCACGTCCTTCAGCAGCGGCACCAGCAATTCCGCATAGGCTTCCCTGACCGACTCCTCGCGCCCCTGCTTGAGGATGCAGCCATCGTTGTAGTCGCAATTGCCATCGGCATCGGCAGCGGCCACGTCGCTGGTCGTCCCCTGCGCGAACTTGTTAGTGCGATACACCAGGCCGACGGCCGCCTGCACCCTTCCGGCCGGCAGCTTGAACAGATCGCCATTGGCGCTGATATCGACAAAGCGCATCTGGCTTTCGTCGATCAGATCCACCGGCCGCTGCGTGCCACGCAATGCGGCGATGGTGGCCGGGTCGTTGGGGTTGAAAATATTGATCGGCGTGCAGCCGACGATCACGGCGCCCGGCGCGCCGCATTTCACGACCCCGTCGCTGTCCAGGAACGAAGCGCCTACCGCGTTATTCAACGCCGAGGTGATCGAGAAGCCGGTGCGCACCAAGGTGTCCTTGTAGCGCGCATAGCCGGCCGCCGCATCCCACTGCCAGCTGGTGCCATCCACGCGCCCGCGCACGCCGGCCACGACATTGGTCTGGAACATGGTGGAGGTGTAGACGCGCGTGTTGGCCTGCGGCGAGCGCAGATAGTAGGCGTCCAGTTGATCGCCGAACGGGTTGTAGTAGTTGTCTACCGCGTCCGGCATTTCCAGCCCGTAGGCATCCAAGCGCGAGACCGTCTTGCTGCGCGTCCAGAACACGTCCATGTAGCCCTGCACGCTGGGGGTGAAGTCGAAACTGCCGTGCAGCGAGGCATTGGTGCGCTTGATCGGGGTGATCAGGTACTGCGCGTCGTAGACGTTGTAGCTGTCGGTGGCGCGATTGTAGGGGCGAAAAGCCTCTTCGCCGACCGGACCCGGCGCGACGCCGTCCACCGGCGTCAGCACGCGCCCGTCGGTCAGGAAGGCACGGGTGTTGGCACCGCGAACCTCGCTGACCTGCCCATCGAGATATTCCACCGCCTTGGCCGCATAACTGCGGTCGCGATTGAACACCGGGTTCATCGAGTTTTGGCTGAGCCCCACGATCAGCCCACCGCGGTCCCAGGTCTTGCCCCATTCCAGCCCGAGCGTGCGTCGATTGGCATCGCCATGCGTACTCTGCGCGTAGTCCGCGGTGGCGGCGAATCCGTCGTACTTGTCCTTGAGGATGACATTGACCACGCCGCCGATCGCATCGGAGCCGTATACCGACGACGCTCCATCGGTGAGCACTTCCACGCGCTCCACCATCGCGGCGGGGATTGCGTTGACGTCCACGCCGGGCGCCGACGCCACGCTGCTGGCAGGCCCTGCCATGCGATGGCCGTTGACCAGCACCAACGTGCGCTCGGGCCCGAGATTGCGGAGCGACACCAGCGCGCGGCCGTGACTGAAGTTGGAGTTGAGCGCAGGCCCGGTCTGGAAGCCGGCCATCATCGGCAAGCGCTGCAGCAGCTGCCCCAGCGTGTTCTGCCCGCTGTCTTCGATACGCTGCCGGTCGATCACCACGACCGGGCTGGCGGTTTCGGCGTCGACGCGGCGCAGATGGGTGCCGGTGACGTTGATCTGATCCAGCGTCTGGGTGGCTTCGTCTGCACCATCGCCACGCTGTTGCGCGGCGGCCGGCACGGCGGCGACCGCCAGTGCAAACAGCAGCGCGTTGACGAGCCGGGTGGTCTGCAAGACGCGTCGTTTGGGAACAACAGCAGGGCGGCTGGACGACATCGGAAATCCTTGTACTGACACAGGGTACGGCCCACCTTCCTGCATGACCGCGCACGGCCAAGCCGCACCGCCGCGGCGCACAGATGGAGGGAACGATCACGACAGAGACTGCACCGGCCTGCCGTCTCAACGGCAGGTCTCTCCGCATGCAAGGACGGCAACTGCAACGACACCGCTCTCCCCTGAGAGCGCATGCTTGGCACACGCGTTACGTTAAAAAAATCTTGCGACAACGCCACTGCGCCGTCTTGACGAATTTAGGCGGGACGCATGCGGAAAATCGCGTGCTTGCGCCTGCTTTCGGGCATGCCTGCATTGCCCAAACAGCGACATCTCGGCACGATCATGCGATGTGCCCTGGTCTCTGTGATCGACCACAGCACCTGCATGCGAACAGCGAAGCGGCACTGCGGTGCGCTCTGTCCAGCAACACTGCAACAACGGCAACAACGGCAACGCCTGATCATCGCATCGCCGTTGTCAGGCGTACCACGCCTGCACCTTCACCAGTGCAGCAGCGCCAGGCAAGGCCACCCGATCTGCATGCGGGCCCTGCACTCGCGCCGGTCTACCATCGACCAGCACGCGCTGCAGGCGTGTGCCTGCGGGTGTGCGCAAGGTGAGCCAGGTACGTGCAGGTGCGCGTTCCGGCAACTGCACGTCGGCACGGATGCAACGCGCCGCAGTCTCGGTGCGCAGCGTCAAGGTGACCGTGCCCCAGCGCGTTGGCGCTGCAGTGATGCCCACCGGCGCACCGCTGCCCAGCCACGCGCGCGGCAGCGCACGCGCGAGAAACAACTGATCGCCGGCGCCATCGTCGCTGACCAGCATCCAGCGCAGCAGCAAGGGGATGGTCATCTGCGCCGGTATGCAGAACAACGGCATGCCGCCGGTGATGCCGCTGACTTCCCCGGCCGTCCAACTGCCGCGCGTGTGCACCTGATAACGATGCGCGTAGACGAACAACAGATATTCTTCGATGCGATCCAGCCGCAGCAGCTGTTGCGCGTAGCCGTAGGAAATGAAACCGAGCAGATCGCGGCTGCCCGGCTCCGGCGGTGCGATGTTGGCCACCACGCCAATGCTGGTGCCGCCGTGGCCACGCAGGCAATCGATCACCAGGTGGGCCAGATCGTCCGGCAACACATCGGCCTGCAGCAGTTCGGCATATGCACGGTGCGGCCATTGCTGTTCGCTGGGCTTTTCCTGCAGCAACGATTGGCGGAAGGTCAATGTAGTACCGGGCAACGGGCCCACGTACGGCGGGGAGAGGTCGCGACGCACGTTGGCACGCAGGCTGGCTTCCAGCCGCGTACGCAGCTGCTTGGCGCGGCGTTGCCATTGCGTGGCCTGGCCAGCATCTCCATCGAGTGCGCTCCACACCTGTGCGATGTCTTCCCAGCCGCGGATGGTCAACGCGCTGTTGGCGTAATACGGTTTCCACCATCGCGATGGATCGGGAAACAGGCAGGCATCGGATTCGTTCCAGCCGTGCAGCAACCCATGCCCATGCGCCGTGCGCGGCAATGCCAGCGCCTGGTCGTGCAAGGCGCACAACACCTGCGCGGTGGCGGCGATCTTAGGCAGCAGACGGCGCAGACGTGGCGCATCGCCGGTGTAACGCAGATACCGCGCCAGCAACGACAAGGTGAGCCCGAACTGCCCGACTTCCGGCCCGCGCATGTTCGGCAGGCCATCGTCCTGCACGAACTCATCGAAGTAGTTATCGAGTACCGCCGCGGCTTGTGCAAAACGTCCCCACTCAAGATTGGCATACAGCGAGCTGGTCAACGTGTCCTGGAAGCCGTCGTATTCGTTGCCGTAGTAGTCGCGTTCCACCGCGCCATACTTGGGGTAATCGCCGCCGGGGCGCACCACCAGCTCGCGCGCAAACGCGAACTGCGCCATGTCGTTCCAGCTGGCATCGGGAAATTGCGCCTGCACGGTGCCGTCCAGCGCCTGCTGCCAATACGCAGCAAAATCGATCAGTGCCGCGTAGAACTGTTCGGCGGTGGCGGCGCTGCGCGAGGGCGCAAATTCCGGGTAGCTATGCGTGTAGTGCACCGCGACGATGGCGCCGGCTTTCACCTTCATCGTACGGTGCCAGGTTTGCACCACGAAGCGATCGCGTGCCCGCACGTCGGCAAACACCAGTATGTCGTACCAGCTGTCGGGCTCGCCCTCGCGGCGCATCACCTTGCGCACCGCCGGCATCCAGCCACCAAGCATGCCCTCTTCGCGGCGTTTGATCAGCGCCTCTTCGCCCAGTTCGGCAAACGCGTGTTCCGGCCGCGAGGTGCGGCTGCGGCCGTTGGGCAGGATGGGCATGGTGTCCAGGCTTTCGCGTGTACCGACGAACGTGGTCCACGGCCAGCGCCCGCCATTGTCCTTGGGATCGAGCAAGGAGGCGGGCGGCGGTGCCACCTCGCGCACCTGTGCCTCGTCCGGGTCGCCATCGTGCAGCAGGCGGTCGGCCAGCAGGTCGGCTTCGGCCATGGCCACCTGCGCCAGCGGCAGCCCGAAATACGGCGTGCCCGCGGCCGGATACGCCGGCTCGGTGCGCTTGTCCAGCCGCAGCATGCCGCTGTCGCTCCACAACGTGAGCTGGCCTTGCGCATCGTCCAGATGCTCGTAGACGGTCCAATGCTGCTGCAGGTGGGTGAAGCTGCACAACGCGCTACCGACATGCGCGGCCGAAGGCAGCGGTTCCAGACGGGGCAGTGTCGGCGCCGGCGGCGTGCTCGCGGCCGGCGCCGTGGCCGGCGTTGCCAGCGCGGCACCTGCACCGACCGCCGCGGTGGCCGCCATGCCCTGACGCAGAAAGGTTCTACGGTCCATCGTTGCTCCCTCGAATGATCGTGGCCCATCGTGCGCGCGTTCATGCACGACGTCTTGTGACAGCGGTCGGACACCCGTGCGGAAATCCGCACATCACGCCCAGGCAGTGACGCCCGCCGTCGTCCGCGCCGGCGCCTGGATGCGCCAGGCCGCCAGCGCCGCAAGCCACGCGGCCACGCGGCCACGCGGCACGCTGTCGCAGGATCTGAGGCGCAGGCAGGCGATGCTGATCTTGCTGCAACCGCTTGCCGTTGCGTGCCATTGGCCGGTGGCCCACCAATCGATGCGTCCGTGCTTCGTATTGCAGTCCATCGCACGCGGTACCCCGCTGCACAGACAGCTCGCGCATGGCATTGAATGCACACTGCCGTGCTACTGGCAGCCGCGCGTGCCGCGGTGGTCGCGCAGCACGCGCCGGCTACATTTGGATCTGCACCAACCCACTTTGGCTCACCACTTCGATGGAGTTCTCCCCCGCATGCACACGATCCTGGCTGGCAGTGAGCGCCGTATCGCCCCCTCCACCATCGAGGCCGGACAACCGCCGCAGGACGAACGCCTGCGCGTCCTGCTCGCGGTGCGGATGCCGGCATTGAATGCCGCTGCCGATGCGCTGCTGCACCTGCAGCCCAATACGCTACCGATTGCGCTCACGCGCGCGGAGTTCAGCGAACGCTTCGCAGCCAGTGCGACAGATCTGCAGGCCGTTGCCGACTTTGCCGCCCGCTATGGTTTGACGATGGAGCACGCGCACGCAGACAGCGGCAACGTGATCCTGGAGGGCACCGTGCAGCAATGCGAAGCCGCATTCCAGGTCAGCTTGCGCGACTATGTCGATGGTGCGATGCGCTATCGCGGACGCACCGGCCCGGTATCGATTCCACAGACCCTGGGCGGCATCGTCACCGCCGTGCTCGGGCTGGACGCACGCCCGCAGGCTCAGACGCTGCCCAGCGCGCCTGAGGCGACTGCATCCTCGCCGCCTGCGCTACAGGCCACTGCACCGGCCGACAGTCAGGATGGTCCGATCATGCAATACACCCCGCCGCAGCTGGCGCAGCTCTACGGCTTTCCCGAGCACGACGGGCAGGGTCAATGCATCGGCATCATCGTGCTGGGCGGCGGCTATGCACGCGCGCAGATGGCCGCCTATTTCGCGCAGCTGCGCGTCCCCATGCCGACACTGGTCGATGTGCTGTTGCCCGGGGCCACCAACACCGTCAGTCGCGGCAATGCAGATGCCGATGTCGAAGCGCAGATGGATATCCAGATTGCCGGGGCAATCGCACCGGGCGCCAAACTGGTGGTGTATTTCGCGCCCAACACCGACAACAGCTTTCTGGAAGCGATCAACGCCGCCATCCACGATGCAGAGCATTCTCCCGGCGTCATTGCCATCAGCTGGGGTTTCACCGAATCGCAATGGACGCCGCAATCGCGCCAGGCCTACAACGGTGCGTTTCAGGCCGCTGCACTGATGGGCATCACCGTATGCATTGCCGCTGGCGACGATGGCGCCAGCGACGGGCAGCCAGGATTGAATGTCTGCTTTCCCGCATCCAGCCCGTTCGTGCTCGCCTGCGGCGGCACTCGGCTCCAGGTCACGGCCGACAGCGCCAACGAACAAGCCTGGGCGAACGGCGGCGGGGGAGAAAGCAGGTTCTTTGCACGCCCTGCCTGGCAGAAGGATCTGCGCATCACTGATGCACGGCACCAGTCGCGCCAGCTGGGCATGCGCGGCGTTCCCGATGTGGCGGCCAATGCCGACGCGCAGACCGGTTACTACCTGTCGATCAACGGGCAGCCGGCCGTGATGGGCGGCACCAGCGCCGCCGCGCCGTTATGGGCGGCCTTGCTGGCACGCATCTACGGCGCAAACCGCATGCAACCCCATTTCGTGTTGCCGCGCCTGTACGGTCGACCGGACGCATTCCGCGACATCGTTGCCGGCGATAACGCCGGCTTCCGTGCATCCACCGGCTGGGACGCCAATACCGGCTTGGGCGTGCCCGACGGTGCACGCCTGACGGAGGTGTTGCGACCCGATTGACCGGCGCGCACATCGTGTGAACGGCCGGGGCCATATGCGGGTTGGCGTTGAATGCCGATGTACCGGCCGCAAGGGCACCGCTCCACTGCGCAGTCGCATGAAGGCGCTGCATTGGAAACGCGAACGGCGGTGGCGTTACAAGCAAGGTATGCGCAGCGCATCCCGACGCGAAACGACGGCGGCATGGCGGCCGGGCCGCACCAGGTGGTACCGGGCGGGCCATCAAACGGGGACCCGTGCCCCTGGGGCAACGGGTCGGTGGCAGCTTTCATCCACTTCGAACTGCTTAGGTCACCACATCCAGCAAGCTCCCCAGCATCTCGTCGGCGCGCCGCAGCACATTGGCATTCGCCTGGAAATCGTTGCGTGCCGATAGACCTTCGACCAGATCGCCGGCTGGCGCAGATGGATCGGCGTTGGCATTCACCACACTGGCCGCCACGCCGCCATTGGCCTGGGTCGTGGCCGCGACAGACTGACGTGGGCTGCCGTCCACTGGCTGACGGGCCACATTGCTGGCCGCCACCTGCTGGCGCAGCGCGGCGACCTGCATTCCGGAACTTGCGATGCTGCTGATGCTCATGGTGGCTCCGACATGGCGGTGAAGATTCGAACAAGGCTCAACCCATTGCAGACAACAGGCCGAAGGCAGCAGCGACACGGTCAGCAAGGCTCAGTAAGTCCCGACCCGCACCCGCAACACCACAGGCACATTGCCGTTTGCATCCACACGCCCGAAGTTGAGGCCGTAGTCGGTCTGGTCGCCGTTGAGCTGCCTTTCCATCTGCCAGCGCCCGTCGACATACCGCCCCTGCTCCACCCGCAACAGTTGTCCATGACGGGTATCGGCCGCGTCGCGAAAAAATTCAATGCGCGCAGCCATACCGGTCACCAGGAATTCCTCCGGCCCCAGTTGGGCCACCAGCAGCCGGCCGGCGTGGTCGTCGTTGCCGGGCAGGATGGGCGGCGCATCGCCCCACATGGGCGCACCGAACGACACCTTGGCCCCCCACTCGCCGAAGCGCAGCGTGCGCTGTGGCGCGCCGGGCTGCTCGGCCACCGCCTGCAGGCGGCCGTCGAAGGCGGCCTGCGCCAGGATCCGCTGCATCGGCGCCAGCAGCGTGAAGTTGGCCGCATGGGCTGCAACCGCTGCGCGGTTGGCCTCGCTGTCGGGGTTGCCATCCATGCCGAACACCGAAAAGCCGACCCCGCCCTGCCCCAGCACATGGAACAGATACGGCGCAGTGGCGGCTTCGAAGCCGGTTTCCGAGACCCAGGCCGGATTATCGGGCCGCGCGTATTGGCCGACGACCTTGGTGTATTCGGTGTAGTCGCTGGTGTAGATGTCGGTACCAATGAAATCGATCGACGGCGTGGCCGCGCGCCACAACGCGAATACGTTCACCGTCGCGCCGCCGGACGGATAGTCCATGCCCGGATAGCGCTTACCCTTGTAGCGCAGCCAGGTGTTGACGTAGAACGGCAGCGGATAGACACGCTTGCCCGCGGCGGCCACCTGTTCGATATACGCAGCGGTTGCATATGCGTTGAACGCTTCGGCAGCTTCGGCGCCGAACAGTTGCTGCCAGCTGCCCTGCGGTTTGCCGAGTGCGCGCGCAATCGCGGCTGGTACCGGTTGCGCAAACGCTGCCTCGCCTGCCGGGCCGTGATCGCGCACGGTGCCGATCGCGCCGGGCTCGTTTTCCACCTGCACCAGAATCACCGTGTGGCGGTCGCCATCCACCTTGCGCAGATGCTGCATCAACGCGGTGAACGCCCGCGCATCGGCCTGCATGTTGGCGGCCACATGGGGCGACAACACATCCACCGGCTCGCCATTGGCATCGCGCATGCGCGGGTACGTCGCCTCGTCGCGCTTGATCCATTCGGGCACGTAATGCATCTGGCCGTTCTTCCAGCTACCGAACCACAGGAGCGCGACACGCAGGCCACGCTTGCGGGCGCCGGCAATCAGCGCGTCCACATTGGTCGTGTCGAAGCGGCCCTGTGCCGGCTCGAACTGCTCCCAGTACACAGGCGCTTCCACCGTATTGGCGTGCAGGGCAACCACATCGTCCAATGCCTTGGGTAATACCGCTGGCCATGCGCTGGAGTTATGCAACTGCGCGGCCAGGATGGTATACGGCGCACCATCGACAAACAGCGCGTGGCGGCCATCCTTGGTGACGAGGCGCGGCAGTTCTTCGGCGGCCGCAAGCAACGGTGCGTTGCCAGCCAGCAATGCCAGCGACCACAGCAGACCCGCCACCCGGCTGCGCCGCTGCGGCTTGAATCGAGCAAACAAACGCATCATTGCGCCTCCGATGGCAGGGAATTCCAGTGCGGCGTAGGCTCGTTGCGCAGGTGGCGCACGAAGAAGTCGTACTGGCGACGTTGCACGTAATCGATCGGCCCGCTGGAGCGGCCAACCGAATGCTCGCCACCCGGCACGGTGAGCAGGTCGAATTCCTTGCCGGCCTTGATCAGGGCATCGACGACTTGTGCGGTGGACGCCGGATCCACATTGCTGTCCTGCTCGCCCACGATCAGCAGCAGGTCGCCCTGCAGCTTGCTCGCATTGACCACGCCCGAGGCTGCGGCGTAGCTGGCATCCACCGGCCAGCCCATCCACTGCTCGTTCCAGCTGATCTTGTCCATGCGGTTGTCGTAGCACCCGGCAAACGCAACGCCCACCTTGTAGAACTCCGGGTGACGCTCGAGCGCTCCCAGCGTGCTCTGCCCGCCGGCCGATGCACCGTAGATGCCGACGCGGCTGATGTCGTAGGACGGGTCCTTGGCCGCCAGCGCACGATGCCAGGCAATGCGGTCGGCAAACCCTGAATCGCCCAGGTTTTTCCACGCGACATCATGAAACGCCTTGGAGCGGTTGGCGGTCCCCATGCCGTCGATCATCACCACGATGAAACCCAGATCGGCCTGCGCCTGCATGCCGATCTGCTTGTCGCCGCCGGAGTGATAACCGAACGGCCAGAACGTCTTGGGCACGAAGGAATCGTGCGGCCCCGCATAGATGTTTTCGATCACCGGATAGGTCTTGCGCGGATCGTAGTCGCGCGGACGCACCACCATGCCCCAGATATCGGTGGTGCCGTCGCGCCCCTTGGCCACGAAGGTCTCCGGCGCGCGCCAGCCGGCGGCCTGCAGCTTGTCGATCGTGCCACGCTCCACGGTGTGCAGCAGCTGGCCATCGATGGCGTGCAGCTCCATCACCGGCGGCAGGTCCGGACGCGAATAGACATCGACGTAATGCAGGCCATCATCGGCAATGGCCACGTCGTGGTCGGCATCGGCGTGGGTCAGGCGGGTCAACCGGCGGCCGTCGAAATCAACGCTGTAGAGCTGCCGGTCGTACGGGTCCTTGCCCGCATTCATCCCGCTGGCAGTGAACCAGATGCGGCGTTGCGCATCGTCCACGCGCAGCACTTCGCGCACCACCCACGGCCCGCGGGTGAGCTGGCGCTTCACCTTGCCGCTGCGTCCATCGAACAGATACAGGTGCCGCCAGCCATCGCGCTCGGAGATCCACAGCACCTCATCGCCACGCCCGTCTACGTCGTGGCGAAAGCTGCGGTCGGCATACACGAAGGTGCGGGCGTCTTCGCCGACTGCCACGCGCGCGCGCCCGCTGCGTGCATCCACCGCAATCACGCGCATGCGCTGGAAGCCGCGTTGCACATAGTCGAACGCGACACTGCGACCGTCGCTGCGCCACTGCAGCGGCGACAACGAATACGGGTTGTCGAACAACGCCGTGTCCACGTCGCGACGTGTTCCGTCCAGGGAGAACAGCACCGGCCGTTCCACATCCACCGCATCGCCCGGCTTGGGATACAACTGGGTGTGCACCACCGGTTGCCCACCGCCGGCAGGCGCGGCTTCGACGCGGGTGACACGGCGAGCCAGCCCCGGACGCACGCGATACACCGCCAGCTGCCGCGAATCCGGCGACCAGGCAACACTCTCCAGATCGAAATAGTCATCGGCACGGCCGTCACTGCTGAGCCGGGTGACCTGCCCGTCGGCGACACGGCGCAACACCAGGTTCCAACCATCGGCCAACACCTCCCACCTGGCATCCGGCGAGCGACGCGGCGTGGTGTCGGCCGGCACCAGCGGGTCGCGCACCACGCCGAAACCGCGTGGGCGTGAAGTGGCCTGCAGCCGAGCATCGGGCGCGCAGTGGTAGGTGGTCAGCGTGCAACGCCAGGGCGCATCGTCCAGTGCGAAAACAATGGCGCCATCGCTGCGTTCGCCCTCGGTTGAAAACGAAAACTGCTCGAACGGCAGACGCAGCGCCGCATAGGGCTTGCCGGTTGCCGCACTCAGGCCCTGCGCCACGCGTGCCTGATCGAAGGCCGGCTGCTTCTGCAAGGTGGCCACATCGGCACTGACAAACGCAAAGCCGCCCGGCACCGTCTTGCGGTAATAGAACCTTCCATTGTCCTGCCATTGCGCCGGCCAGGCGACATTCTCCGTCAGCGTCATCCACTGTTCGCGCAGACCCAGCGAACGTTGGTAATCGGCAACGCTGGGCGCAGCCTGCACAGCACCCGACAACACCATCATGTACCCGGCCAGCGCAGACCATCGACGCAAACCAAATGCGCGGCGGCGCGCATCACTCACCATCGTCCTCCTCCAGCGCAAGCTCGTCGCTGCGCAAACCGCTGCGTGCGCCCCAGTGATAGATGCAGAACGCGATGACCGCCACGCTCAACGTATCGAAGGGATGCGCAATCCAGCCATGTCCACCGAACGTGCCCGCCCACGACACCAGCATCACCAGCACGAAGAACACGATCAGCCACAGCGACGCGCGTACCTGCCGCACCAGGCGCGCGCGGCCCTGGCGCGAAGGCAGGCGAAATAGCACGTACAGCACGAATGCCAGCACCTGCAAGCCAAGCAACCACGACAAGGTCGGCCAGGTGGACCAGTACACGATCAACGCCGCAACCATGAACGACAGCGGCCCCATCACCGGCAGGCCACGCACGAAAAATGGGCGTGGCAAGTCCGGCGCGCTGCGGCGCAGGGCCGCCACCGTGATCGGCGCCACCGCATAGCTCAGCACCAAGGCGGCCGACACCACCCCGATCAGCGTTTCCCACGAGGGAAACGGCAGCGTCCAGAAGATCGACAACCCCAGGCTCAACCACAGTGCCGGACGCGGGATGCCCGACGCCGGGTCCACCCGCGTCAGCACCGGCAAGAACCCGCCACTGCGCGCCCAGCCGTACACCACGCGCGGCGTGGCATTCATGTAGATGTTGCCGGTGCCGCTGGGCGAGACCATCGCATCGCAGATCACCAGCGCAGCCAGCCACGCCATGCCCAAGGCCAGGGCGATGTCGTGATACGGCAGCGAGAAGGCCTTGTCGATGCCCGCCCAGCCTTGCGCGAGCTGCGCGGCCGGGATGCTGCCCAGGAACGCCAGCTGCAGCAGCACGTAAATCACCGTGGACAGCGCCACCGACAGGATCAGCGCAATCGGAATATTGCGCTGCGGGTCGCGCACCTCACTGGCCACCGACACGATCGGCGTCAACCCCAAATACGCGAAGATGATGCCGCCGGCCGAGATCGCCGCTTCCACACCGGCCATGCCAGAGGGCGCGAACCCATGCACGCTCAGATTGCCGGCATCGAAGTGCTGCATCAGCAGCACAATCACCAGGATCGGCACCAGAAACTTGAAGATGCTGACGATGTTGTTGGCCAGCGCGAAGGTCTTGACGCTGAAGTAGTTGAGTACGAAGAACAGCACCAGCAAGGCCAGCTGCACCAGCCAACCCGCCACGCTGGGATGGGTACTGTTCGGCTGGCTCAACCACGGGAACCACGCCGCTGCGTATTGCCGCGCCGCCTCAACTTCGATCGCGATCAGGCTGGAGAACGCGATCAAGGTGATGAAGCCGGTCAACGAACCGAGCAAGGCGCCATGCGAATACTCCGGGTAGCGCACCACTCCGCCGGCGCGCGGCAATGCCGCGCCAAGTTCGCAATACACCAGCCCGAGCAGCAGCACCGCGATACCACCGAGTATCCACGACACGATGCCGGCCGGCCCCGCGATCGATGAGACGTGGCTGGCCGAAAACAACCACCCGGAACCGAAGATCGAACCCAGCCCGATAAAGGTCAGGTCGGTGAGGCTGAGGCGCTTGTGGAACTTGCCTTGCGTGGTCGCAGCGTGTGTGGTCATACGTCGCCCCGAAGTGTGGAAAGCGCGGTTACTGCACTTAGAGCATCACGTGCGCGCACGTGTCAGTCGCTGGCAGAGGCCTTCGCCTCTGCCGATGCCTCTGCCGGGTCATCCGGCGGGTAAGGCGACACGCCGCCATCGGCGATGAAGCGGTCGATGCGCGCTTCCAGCACCGGTAATGGCACCGAACCGGTCTGCAGCACCGCATCGTGGAAGTTGCGCAGGTCGAACTTTTCGCCAAGCGCGGCTTCTGCCTTGCGGCGTAGCTCCAGTATTTTCAGCTCGCCCAGGTAATACGACAGCGCCTGCCCCGGCCAGGCGATGTAGCGGTCCACCTCGGTGGTGACTTCGTGCTCGCTGAGCGCAGTGTTGTCGCGCAGGTAGGCCTGCGCCTGCTCGCGCGTCCAGCCCTTGTGGTGGATGCCGGTATCGATCACCAGCCGGCAGGCGCGCCACATCTGGTAGGTCAGGTAACCGAAGCGGTCATAGGGCGTGTCGTACATGCCCATTTCCTGGCCCAGATACTCCGAATACAGCGCCCAACCCTCACCGTATGCGGAGATGAAGCCGTAGCGACGGAACTCCGGCAAGCCTTGCGCCTCTGCCGCGAGCGGCATCTGCAATGCGTGGCCCGGCGAGGACTCATGCAGTGTCAGCGCGGTCAGGTTGTACAGCGGTCGCGACGGCAGGTTGTAGGTGTTGACCAGATAGATGCCCGGCCCACCGCGACCGCCGGTGTAGAACGGCGCCAGCTCCGGCGGCACCGGCTCGATGGCGAAGCGACGGCGCGGCAGCCGGCCGATGTAATCGCCCACCTTGGCGTCCACGCGCTTGGCGATCCAGGCCGCCTGCTTGAGCAACTCTTCCGGGGTCTTGGCGTAGAACTGCGGGTCGGTCCGCAGGAAGTGCAGAAACGCCGGGAACACCGCCTGCCCGGCCGGCGGCTTGAAGCCGCTGGCCGCGATGGTCTGGTCCATCTGCGTGCGCAGCTTGGCCACCTCCTGCAAGCCGATCTGATGGATCTGGTCAGGGCTCAAATCCAGCGTAGTGAACTCGCGAATCTGCGCACGGTAATACGCCTGGCCGTCCGGCAACGCTTCGCCGGCCAGCGTGGTGCGTGCGCGCGGCTGGTAGTCATTGCGGATGAAATCCAGCAGCTTGGCGTATGCCGGAACCACCTGTGTATCGATGGCCTTGACTGCCTGCTGGCGCAGCTGCGCCTGCACATCGGCCGGCAGCGTCGCCGGCATCTGCTTGAACGGCGCGTAGAACGGGTTGGCCTCGCCTTTGGCCTGCGCCACATCGGCGATGGACTGGTCGCGCCCGGTCATCGTGACCCGCGGCTGGGTGAAACCGCGCGCCAGCCCGGCGCGCATATTGTCGGTGTGCTCGGCGAAATAGCGCGGGATGTCGGCCAGCATCTTCAGATAACGCTGGTAATCCTCGCGCGTACGCAGCGTGGCCTCGGCGCTGAA
This sequence comes from Xanthomonas sp. NCPPB 1062, assembly GCF_041481705.2. Lineage (NCBI taxonomy): Bacteria > Pseudomonadati > Pseudomonadota > Gammaproteobacteria > Lysobacterales > Lysobacteraceae > Xanthomonas > Xanthomonas sp. NCPPB 1062. The sequence goes on from NZ_CM192987.1 coordinate 2,887,253, forward strand.
GCCCAGATCGCTCCAGAACGCCGAATCGCTGTTGAACGGCATTTCCCAGGCGCGAAAATGCTGCTGGTCCAGCAGTACCTGCAATTGCTGCCGATACACCTGGTAGCTCACCTGGTCTTCGGCCGACAACTGTGCCTGCGGGATGGCATCCAGTTCCTTCAACACCTGTTGCCAATACGCCGTGCGCTGGTTCTGCGTGGCGACATCGACCTTGGGCAGATGGTCGGCCTGTTGCTCCTGCGTGGCCTGGTTGTCTTCATCCACCGCGCCCGACGCCTGCGCCTGGCGCCAGCGCCACTCGCGTGTGTACAAGGCCTTGAAGCGTGCCGCTGCGGTGTTCTGCGTGGCCGCAGCCGCAGCCTCGGCCGCGTGCACAGGCAGGGCCAGCCCGCCCAGGCAGGCTGCAATCAACAGGGTCAATGTGCTCGCGCGTAACGCGCTGGTGGTGCTCATGGGTGTGCCTCCGGCGCCGCCTTGGCCTGCGCAATCCACTGCCGCACCCGTTGCTGCAACAGTGCCAGCGGCATCGCGCCGCCGCCCAGCACCGCATCGTGGAAGGCGCGCACATCGAAGCGCTCACCGAGTTCCTTCTCGGCTTCCGCACGCAGCGCCAGGATCTGCAGCTGGCCGAGCTTGTACCCCAGCGCCTGGCCCGGCCACACGATGTAGCGATCCGTTTCGGACTGGATGCTGGGCTCGTCATCGGACGGATGTGCGTGGAAGAAATCCACCATTTGCTGGCGGTTCCAGTGCTTGTAGTGCACGCCGGTGTCGAGCACCAACCGGTTGGCGCGCAGCAATTCGCCGGACAGGCGCCCATAGTCGTTGTACGGGTCCTTGAAGAAACCGATCTCCTTGCCCAGGCGCTCGGCATACAGCGCCCAACCTTCGATATAGGCGTTGTAGCCGGCCTGCTGGCGGAACGGCGGCAACGGCAATGTCTGCGCAAGCGAGATCTGCAGGTGATGCCCGGGCACGCCTTCGTGGTAGGCGGTGGTTTCGATATTGATCAACGTGCGGCTGGCGAAGTCGCTGGTGTTGACCTTCACGATCGCCGGCTTGGTGCCTTCCGGATTGCTCTGCCAGTATTCGGCGCCCGGTGCGGTACGCCGGAACGCCGGCATCGCCTGCACTTCCAGCGGGGTCTTGGGCAGATGGCCGAACAACTTCGGCAGCTGCGGTTGCATCGCTGCGATGTACTGGCGGTATTGCTGCAGGATCTGGTCGCCCGAGGTGGCGAAGTGTCGCTTGTCGGTCTCCACGGCCTTGCGGAAGCTGGCCAGATCCGCAAAACCCTGCGCCTTGGCGATCTGCGTCATCTCGCCTTCGATGCGCGCCACCTCCTTCAGACCAATCTGGTGGATGTCCTCCGGCGCCATGTCGGTGGTGGTCTGGGTGTGGATGGCGTAACGATAGCGGCGCTCGCCATCGGGCAGCGACCAGACACCTTCCTGCGCGCGCCCCTGCGCGGCATATTCGTCGCGGACGAAGGCGGCCAGCGTTGCGTAAGCCGGGCGCACCTGTTGGTCGATCGCGGCGAGCAGCTGTTGGCGCAGCACATCGCGTTGATCGGCCGGTACGGCGGCGTCGAGCTTTTTCAATGGCGAGGCGAACGGGCTCTGCGCGCCGGTCAAGGCCGCAATCTTGTCGATCTGCTCGGGTAGGCGCTCCAGCAGATAACGCGGCTGGGTGAGGCCCTCCTTCGCCCCCTGCCGCGACACCGCGATCACCTGGTCGATCACCGTCGGAATCGCCTGCAGCCGCTTGATGTAGTCCTGGTAATCCTTGGCATTTTCGAACGGGAAGGCATCGCCGTAGCCGGCCAACGCCAACTGTATGCCGCCGATCGGTTCCAGCGGCATTGCATAGGTCTTCAGGTCGATCCCTTCCAGCTTGTCGCGCAACTGGCCCAGCATCATCTGCAGGCTGAGCTGGCGTTGCTCGTCCAGCGTCTTGGTATCCACCGCTTCGAACTGCTTGAGCAGGTCGGCCGTTGCGCTGCGCTCTGCCTGCACGGCCTCCAGCGAGTAATCGCTCCAGCGGTCGTTGTAACGCTTGTCGCCGATGATGCTGGCGAACTCGGGGTTGTGCTGCAGTTGGTACTGCCACTGCTTGTCCAGCAGCGCATCGAAGGCCTTGGCAGCCTGCTCGCCGGTCGAGGCGGAGGCAGGTGTAGCCGCCCGCTCCGCTGCGGGCGGCGCCGGCTTGCAGGCGGTGACCAAGGCCGCGGCGAGTAGACCGATGGCAACGGGACGCAGGTGTTTCATGCATTCACTCCAAGATGCAATGGCGGCTGCAGGAGCGCGCCTGAGCGCGACGGCTTCATCGGGACTGCCCGTCGCGCCCGGGTGCGCTCCTACGCGTGCGTGAACCTGTAACGGCTCACGCAAACGGTTGATCGATCGCCACCGACGGCGGCGTGAACCACTGCGCGCCATCGTCGGTCACGTGGAAATGGTCTTCCAGGCGCACGCCGAACTGTTCCGGCACCACGATCATCGGCTCGTTGCTGGCACACATGCCCGGCTGCAACGGCAGCGCATTGCCGCGCACCAGGTAAGGCGCCTCATGAATCGCCAGGCCGCAGCCGTGACCGGTGCGATGCGGCAACCCGGGCAATCGATAGTCGGGGCCGAGCCCGGCTGCCTCCAGCACCTTGCGCGCAGCCTGATCCACCGCCTCGCATGCCACGCCCGGGCGGATCGCTGCGAATGCCGCCGCCTGCGCGGCCTGCTCCAGGTCCCAGATGCGCTGCTGCGCGTCGTTGGCCGCGCCATAGATCCAGGTGCGGGTGATGTCGGAGTGGTAGCCCTGCACGGTGCAGCCGGTGTCGATCAACACCAGTTCGCCTTCGCGCAGGTGCTGCACACCCGGGATGCCGTGCGGAAACGCAGTGGCGTGGCCGTACTGCACGATACAGAAGGTCGATCCGTTGTCGGCGCCCAGCGCGCGGTGCGCCTGGTCGATGAAGCGCACCAGTTCATCGGTCCCCATGCCTTCGTGTGCGATACCGGCCGCCAGCCGCTGCACCAGCAAGGTCATATCGCAAGCCTGCTGCATCAATGCCAGCTCGGCCGGCGACTTGCACATGCGGCAGCCATCGATGATCGCGCCGGCATCACGAATGGCCTTGCCCAGATGCGCACGCAGACCGGTATGCACGGCGAACGCAATGCCCGAGTCCAGCGCCAGGGCATGCGCATGGCGCTCGTCCATGGCCTGTACCACCAGTGCGTACGGGTCGTCGTGCTCTTCCCACAGGTATTTGGTCACCGGGATCTTCAGCACCGCATCCAGCGAGCCTTCCTCGAACATCGGGCAGATCAGCACCGGCTCGCCATCCAGCGTCAGCAGCAGGGCCACCAGACGCTCGCTCGCCCCCCACGGCACGCCGGTGAAATAGCGCAGCGACGTGCCGGCACCGATCAACAGCGCATCCACGCCATGCGCGCGCATGAGGGTGCGCGCACGCTCGATGCGGCGCTCGTATTCGTCCGTGGCGATCGGCGCGGCGCATTGTGTCCACGGCGTCAGTTGCGCACGCGCTTGCGCAAGCGACAGCCCGCCGATCTGGCTGCTCATGCGCCGGCTCCAAGATCGGCCGTGCTCCATTGCCCATCGACCAGACGTGCCACGCCGCCCGGATTGCGCTGGCGCAGTTCGGCAGGCAGCAGTGCATCGGGCACCGCGTCGTAGCTGTGCAAGGCGGCAAAACGGCGGATGGCGCCGGGCATGCCCACCGCCGTGAAGCCCGGATGCCCGGTGCTCGGGAACGGGCCGCCGTGGTTCTGCGCCGCGCTCACGGCCACGCCGGTCGGCATCTTGCTGTTGATCAACCGCCCCACCCGCGCGCGCAATACCGGGGCAATGGTCTGCCACGCCGCATCGTCGCTGCCGTCGGCCGCGCGGTACAACGTGCCGGTCAGGTTGCCTTCGAACGCGGCAGCCACCTGTGCCATCTGCGCCACATCGGCTGCGCGCACCAGCAGGCTCACCGGGCCGAAGGCTTCGGCCTGCAGGGCGTGCGGGTTGGCCAGAAAGGCTTGCGCATCCACGCTCAACAAGGTCGGCGCATAACGGTAGCCATCCTCGCCGGTGTGTCCGCCGGCCAGCATGCTGGCGCCGGCGGCACGCAGGCTCGCCACACCGCGTTGCACGCCTTCTACACCGGCGGCGGAGAACAGCACCATCGGCATGGCCGCTTCGAAATGCGCCTTGGTGGCCGCAACGAACGCCTCGCCAGCCGCGCCATGCGGCACCACCACCACACCGGGGTTGGTGCAGAACTGCCCGCTCCCCAGCGTGCAGGAGGCGAAGAATTCCTGCGCAAGCGCGTCGCCGCGTTCGGCCAGCGCGCCCGGCAACAGGAAGACCGGGTTGACGCTGGAAAGCTCGGCATAAAACGGCACGCCCGCCGCGTCTGCGGCCGCCTTCAGTGCCAGCCCACCGGCACGGCTGCCAGTGAAACCGATCGCGCCCAGCCGCGCATCGCCCGCCAAGCGCAGGCCGATGGCAGTGTCGAAGTGATACAGCAGTTGCACCGCCGCCGCAGGCAGACCGGCCCCAACCAAGGCCTGATGCGCGAGCTGCGCCATGCGCTGGCTGGTGGCCGGATGCAACGGATGCGCCTTGGCAATGACCGGGTTGCGCGCGGCAATCGCCGAGGCGAAATCGCTGCCGGCAATTGCATTGAACGCGAACGGAAAGTTGTTCGGGCCGAACACCAGCACCGGTTTGCCCAATGGCGCCAGGTGCGAACGCAGGTCTGCCGCGCTGTCGATGATGGGCTGGGTCCAGCTGTAGCTGCGCACGGCCTGTGCGGCTTGCCGCAGTTGGCCGCTGGTGCGCGGCAGTTCGTTGCCGCGCAAGCGTGTGGGCGCCGATAACGCCGTCTCGGCATGCGCCAGCGCGACCAGGGTCTCAGCGTCGGCATCCAGCGCGTCGGCATAGCCTTCCAGAAAGGCCGCGATCCGCTCGACCGGTGCGGCCGCCAACGCCGCCGCCACTGACTGCGCCGCAACCACGGCCGCTTCCACATCGTCCGCACCACTGACCGGAAAGTACGGCCCGATCGGCTCGCCGGTGGCCGGGTCGGCAGCGCGGAAGCTACCGGTGGCGGCGCTGCTGGCTTGCCATTGCCCTGCCAGCAGGATCTCGGCTGCGGCCGCGGGAATGGAGTGGTTCGTCTCGTTCATTGCGGCACCTTCGGTGACAGGGAGGCAGGACCTGCGCTCGGTGCGCTGGCGGCAGACCAAAAAGACGATGAGGATGCAGCACTGGATGCCACATCCGCATCGGCCAACGCATCGCGGCGCGCGCAGGCAGGGCGCGTGCTACGAATCGGCACAACTGGCACCTGGCGCTCACCCGCAGGCACGACGGACCAGGGCAGCATCAGTGCGCCATCAAGACAATGTAGGCGCGGTGGCGATGGCATGGTCGATCACCTTCAAGGCGGCATCGCGCTCGGCGCCGGCCACCACCAGGCGCGGCGCACGCACCTGCTCGCTGCCCATGCCGACCTTGGCCTGCACCAGTTTGATCAGCTGCACGAAGGTGGGCACCGTATCCAGGCGCAGCAGCGGCAGGAACCAGTGGTAAAGCTCCCTGGCCGCCGGGTAACCGCCATCGCGGGCGAGTTCGAACAGGCGCACCGATTCCTTCGGATACGCATTGACCAGGCCGGCGATCCAGCCCTTGGCGCCCATGCTCAGGCCTTCGACGATGGCATCGTCCATGCCCACCAGCAGCGCCAGGCGATCGCCCAGCAATTCCTGCAGCGCAGCGAAGCGGCGCACGTCGCCGGAGGATTCCTTCACGGCCTGCAGGTTCGGGAATTCGGCGGCCAGCTCGGCGATCTGCGCCGGGCCGAAATCGGTCTTGTAGGCCACTGGGTTGTTGTACAGGATCACCGGCAGATCGGTTGCGCCGATCACCGCGCGCACATGCGCGCCCATCTCGCGCCAGTCGGTGGAATACACGTACGGCGGCAGCACCATCAAGCCGCCGCAGCCGATGTCCTTGGCCGCCTTGGCCAGCGCGACCGCTTCGCCGGTGGCCAGGCTGGCGATGCCCGGCACCACCGGCACGCGGCCGTTCAGGGCGGTGACCAGTGTGCGCAGGATCGCCAGCTTGTCTTCCACGCTCAAGGTCGCGGCCTCCCCCAACGAGCCCAGCGGCACGATCGCGGTGCAACCGGCATCCACCAGTTGATTGGCGTGCTTGCCGAGGAACTCGTGGTCGATGTCGCCGTTGGCGGTGAACGGGGTGGTGATGGCCGGCAGCACGCCGTGCCAGAACGCAGCATTGCTCATGGATGTTTCCCTTGCGAGTCGGAAGTGAACGAGTCGGCCAGCGCCGCGAGGCGGACCGGGAACAACGGCGGCCGGCGGCCGGCGTCGGTAGAAAGATCGGGCGGGCAGCGCCCCAGTTCGGCCAGCGCAGCGCCGCAGATACGGCCCTGGCAGGCGCCCATGCCGCAGCGCGAGGCGAGCTTGGCGTCGCGTGCATCGTCGAAGCTGTCCAGGGCGGCCAGCGGCACGTCTTCGCAGCGGCAGATCAAGGTGTCCGCCTGTGCCAGCGTGCGGATGCGCGGGTCAAGCGCGAAGTGCCGTTGCAGCAGATCGGCAAACGCACGCGCGGCGTCACGCCGTGGCTGCAGACGCAGCGCCGCCTCCGGTGCATCGGCCGCCATGTGTCCGGCCATCGCTCCTTCGATCAATGCGCAATCGCGCCCGCCGATACCGCAGACTTCGCCGGCGGCAAAGATCTGGTTAACGCTGGTACGCAACAGCGCATCCACCTGCACCTGCTGGTGCGCGCCGCAGGCATGCAGCTGACAACCCAGCAATTGCGCAAGCTCGGTGTTGGGCACCAGGCCATAGCCCACCGCCAGTTGATCGCAGGCCAGACGCGTGCGGCCGCCGGGCCCGGCGAGCTCCACTTCGCGCAGCTGTGTGTCGCCATGCGCGGCAACCACGATGCTGCCGGCGCGATATGCCACTGCACGCAGCTGCAGGCGCAAGGCCACCGCCTGCGCGGCCTTGCCCGGCCAGCGCCACAACTGCAGTGCGAACTGGCGCAAGGCGGCCGGCGAGGTCTGTTCGTGAATGCCGAGCACCTGCGCGCCATGCCGTTGCAACGTGGCCGCACTGGCCAACAGCAATGGGCCGCTGCCGGCCACCAGCATGCGCTTGCCGACCAGCGGCCAGCCCTGCTTGGCCAGCGCCTGCGCGGCGCCGGCACCGGTGACGCCGGGCAAGGTCCAGCCTGGAAATGGCAACAGCAATTCGCGCGCACCGGTGGCCAGCACCAGGGCGGCGTAATGCAGTTGCAGCGTGCCGTCGGGGCCATCGGCCAGCAGCCAGCCCGGCTGCGCCAGCACAATCTGCGTGCGCGTCAGCACGGTGATCGATGCATTGCCCGCCACCTGCTGCCGCAATGCGCGCGCATCGGCCGGCGCGCCGTGTTGCACATCGCTGCGCCACACCTGACCCCCGGTACGTGGCTGCATGTCGACCACGCCCACGCGCACGCCTTGGCTGGCCGCCGCCTGCGCCGCCGCCAGCCCGGCCGGGCCGGCGCCGATCACCAACACATCGAAATGCAGCACGCGCTCAGCCATCGGTGCGCACCTGCATGCCATCGCATGCGTCCACCAGGCAGGCGCGTTGCTGTCCCACGCCATCGATGCGCACGCGGCATTCGAAACACACGCCCATGCCGCACAGGGGCGCGCGCGCTTGCCCACTGCTCGATTGGCGAAACTGCAACGTCGCCTGCGCCACGGCCGCCGCCACGCTGGCACCGGCCGGCACCTCGACCACGCGCCCGTCCACCTGCAGACGCACCGTCGCGCTCATGCGGGCGCTCCTTGCACGGCACGCGCCGGTGCGTAGGGCGCCGGGTCGATGGCCGGGGTGCGCCCGAGCAGGCTGTCCACGATCACCCGTGCGCTCCCCAGCGCCGTGGTGACCCCCAACCCCTCGTGACCGGCGGCCACCCACACATCGCGTCGGCCGGGCACCACCCCCAGATACGGGCGCCCGTCCGGCGTGGCCGGACGCAGGCCGGTCCACACGCGGATCGCCTGCAGCTCGCGCAGGACCGGCAGGTACGCAAAGGCGCGCTGCAACATCTGCTGCAGCACCGGCATCGACAAGGCGCGGTCGTGCTCGCCGAACTGGCGCGAGGAGCCGATCAGAATCTGCCCGGTGGGCCGCGGCTGCACATTGAAGGCCACGCTGGTGTCGTCGGCCCCGTGGGCCGAATCCGCATAGCCCAGTTCCAGCAGCTGATGCCGGATCAGCCCCGGGTGCCGGTCGGTGATCACCAAATGGCCCTTGCGCGGGCGCAGTGCCAGCTCGGGCAGCAACTGCGGCAAGGCCACACCGCTGGCCACCAGCACCGGCCCGGCGAGCGTCTGCCCATCGTCCAGACGCACCGCATGCGCCTGCAGCTGCACCACGCGGCGGCCGGCAAACAAGCGTGCACCGGACGTGCAGGCCACGCCCACCAAATGCCGCGCGACCCGCGGCGGATACACCACAGCTTCATCGGGCACGCGCATGCCGCCAGCCAGCCCGGGCACCAGCTGCGGCTCCAGCGCATACAGCTGCGCGGCATCGACCGCTTCGGCATGCAGGCCGGCCGTTGCCAGGCGCGCGATCTTGGCTGGCACCGCCGCCAGTTCGCGCGCGTCGCGGGCCACCCACAGCGTGCCGCAGCGGCTGAATTCGGCTTCGCTGAGCGTGGCGAAGCGTTCCCATAGTCGCAGCGAATACGCCGACAACGCCAGCTCGGCCGGGTCGTCGTCCATCGCCACCAAATGCCCCATCGCCGCGGCGGTGGCGCCGCCGCCGATCGGTCCCGGCTCGACGATCGCCACACGAAGGCCCTCGCCCGCCGCCGCTTCCGCGCACGCGGCGCCCACAATGCCGGCGCCGATCACGATCAGGTCGTAACTGCGTCGCGTGCCTGCGGCAGACGCGGCGGACCCGGATTCGGCAACCGCATCCAATCCAGGCGCCGATACCGACGCAGGCGTTGCAGCGGCAGTCCCTGTCATCGCAGCAGACACTGCTGCGCCAGACGGCGTGACCGACGCAAGCACCGGCGCGGGCCGCTGGGATTCCATCAGGCCACGATGCCCCAGGCGAACGGGTCCGCCGGGTCGATCACCAGTTGCGCGCGCGCGGTGATGTACGCCCGCCCACTGATGCGCGGTGCGATGCCGCGCCCGCTCAGCCGATAATTGCCTTCGAAGGCGCTGCCCAGAATGCCTTGCTGCACCCAGCGCTCGCCTTCGGCCAACTTGCCGTCCGCCGCCAGGCAGGCCAGCTTGGCGCTGGTGCCGGTGCCGCACGGCGAGCGGTCATAGGCCAGCCCCGGGCACAGCACGAAATTGCGCGCCACGCCGCTACCGTCGGGCGCAGCGCCGTTGACTTCGATATGGTCGATCTCGCCACCGGCCTCGCCAGTGATCCCGGCCGCTTCCAGGGCCAGCCGAATCGCCTCGGTATACGCGGTCAGCTCGCGCTGGTGCGCCAGGTCCAGCGCGCACGGCGCCTGCTCGGTGATGAAAAACCAGTTGCCGCCCCAGGCCACGTCGCCGCGCACCCGGCCATGCCCCGGCACCTCCACCTCGACCCCGCTGGCAAAACGATAGCTCTCGACATTGTCTACCGACACCGTGCCGTCGTCGGCCAGCTCCACGCCCACCGTGCCGACCGGTGTCTCGATCCGGTGCTGGCCCGGCGCGATGCGCCCCAGTTCGGCCAGCGTGCGCACCACGCCAATCGTGCCGTGCCCGCACATGCCCAGGTAGCCGACGTTATTGAAGAAGATCACCCCGGTGCAGGCGCTCGGGTCGCGCGGCGGCAGCAACAAGGCGCCCACCATGGTGTCCGACCCACGCGGCTCGCAGGCGATGGCGCTGCGCCAGTGGTCGAACTCGCTGCGAAAGCGTTCGCGGCACTGCGCCAGATCGCCATCGCCCAGATCTGGAAAACCGGAAAGGACCACGCGGGTAGGCTCGCCAGCCGTGTGGGAGTCGATGACGTCGATGGTGTGCATATCCCATGCTCCCACTGCCGACCTGCGGGCGACTAGCGTTCAATGCCAAGTGAAAATGCGGAAATCCGCACAATCATCAACCCGAATCACAACCGCGCGTTTGCGCTAGGATCATTGCTGGGCTGCACCGTCGTGCAACCGTCTAATCGTGACCGCTACCATGACCCTGATGGACCTCAACCTGCCCGCCCTGGAAATGCAGACGCTGTTCGATGCACTGCCGGATGTGGTGTTCTTCATCAAGGACAGCGAGGGCCGCTACACCCATTGCAACCTGACCCTGGTGCGCCGGTTGGGACGCAAGCTGCGCAGCGAGATCATCGGCCGCTCGCCGCTGGAAGTGTTCCCGTTGCCGCTGGGCGGCAGCTACATGATGCAGGACCGCCGCGTGCTGTGCGGCGAGCTCATCGACAACCAGCTCGAAGTGCATCTGTACCCCAACCGCCTGCCAGGCTGGTGCCTGACCTTCAAACGCCCGCTGTGCGAGGCCAATGAGGTGATCGGCGTGGTCGGCATCTCGCGCGATCTGGGCCAGCCCGACAGCCGACATTCCGCGTACGAACGCTTGAGCCAGGTGATGGAACACATGCAGGCCAACTTCGGCGACAACCTGCGCGTGCAGAGCCTGGCCGACCTGGCCGGGTTGTCGGTGGCGCAGCTGGAACGCCACTTCCGCCGCGTGTTCCAGGTCACCCCGCAGCAATTGCTGACCAAGTTGCGCATTGAATCGGCGATGCGGCTGCTGTACGGCGACGACAGCATCGCCAGCATCGGGCAACGCTGCGGGTTCGCCGACCAGAGCGCGTTCGCGCGTCAGTTCAAGGCCACCGTCGGCATGACACCGCGCGATTACCGCGCGCTCAAGGGTCAGTTATAAGGACACAACTTCGCGTTGACACATCGCTGGCACAAATGCCGAATTCGGCAGGATTTGCCATGCGCTGGCGCAGCCGGGGCAGTCGCCAGACCTGCGGGACTGCGCTGCATGCGATGCGCCCGGACGCGGCGCCGCGCTAAAGGCAGCGTCAAGGTGTCAGCAGGCCCGGATGATAGAATTTCGGGTTTCCCCTACTGCGTTGCCAATGGCCAGCTTTTTTCGCCGTAACAAGCCAACCACGCCCGACAGCTCGCGTACCTCGCGCTACAGCCTGGAAGAACTGGCAGCCGCATTCCCCACCGCGCCGTCTGCCGCCACCCCGGCATCGCCGGTCGACGCGCTGCCCACGGCCGAGCCAGGCAGACAGACGGCCGCAACGCCGGCTATTGCGCCTGTCACTCCTGCTTCGGCAGGCAGCGAGCCTGCGGCGCCAGCACCGCCGCAGACCACCGCCGCGCCAGCCGACCAGCTGGCGCAGGAAATCGCTGCACGCACTGGCCAGGCGCAGAGTATTGCCGCCGTCCCCAGCGCGCCTGCAACTCCTGCGGCGCCCGCGCCGACCGCATTGCAGGCGCTGCCAGACCCAATGCCCGCCAGCGCGCCCGGCGCGCCGGTCGTGGTGGTGCCGCCGGTCGTGGCGCAGCCGCAGACCGTTCCAACGCCGCCTCCCGTCGTGCCTGCCCAGCCGGCCACACCTTCGCAACCCGTCGCCCCTGCCGTGGTCGCACCGCCGGTGGCCGCTGGGCCGGTCTCGACGCCTGCACCGGCTGCTTCAGCTCCCGCCAGCGCGCCCCCGACCAGTACCGCGCCGACGGTCACCGCACCGGCCATCGTCAGTGCACCGCTGGCGAGTACGCAGGACGACAGCATCGTCGGCCAGCGCGACGCCCTCCCTGCCGCGCCGGCGGGAAAACCCGGCTGGCGCGAGCGGCTGCGCAACAGCACCTTCGCACGCAGCTTCGGCGGCCTGTTCTCGCGCAATCCCAAGCTCGATGACGACCTGCTGGATGAAATCGAAACCGCACTGATCACCGCCGACGTCGGCATCGGCGCCACCACTGCGTTGATCGACGGCCTGCGCAAGCGGATGAAGTCGCGCGAATTCGTCGACGCCCAGGCTCTGTTCAAGGCCTTGCGTGCCGATCTCATCGCGCTGCTGCAGCCGGTCTCCAAGCCGCTGGTGATCGACCGCTCGCTCAAACCGTTCGTGGTGCTCACCGTCGGTGTCAACGGCGTCGGCAAGACCACCACCATCGGCAAGCTGGCCAAGCGCTTCAAGGACGAAGGCAACAGCCTGATGCTGGCCGCCGGCGACACCTTCCGTGCTGCGGCGGTGGCGCAATTGCAGGCCTGGGGCGATCGCAATGGGGTGGCCGTGATCGCGCAGGGGCAAAACGCCGATGCCGCGTCGGTGGCGTTCGACGCGCTGCAGGCCGCCAAGGCGCGCGGCACCGATGTGTTGATCGCCGACACCGCCGGCCGCCTGCACACCCAGACCGGGCTGATGAACGAGCTCGGCAAGATCCGCCGCGTGCTCGGCAAGATCGATGCCGCCGCGCCGCACGAAGTCCTGATGGTCATCGACGGCACCACCGGCCAGAACGCCATCTCGCAGCTGCGCCAGTTCCACGCTGCCGTGGGCGTCACCGGCCTGGTCGTGACCAAGCTCGACGGCACCGCCAAGGGCGGCGTGGTGTTCGCGCTGGCGCGCGAGTTCAATATTCCGATCCGCTTTGCCGGTATCGGCGAGCGTCCGGAAGATCTGCGCGTCTTCGACCCGGTCGCCTTCGTCGACGCGCTGTTGCCCGACGCTTTGGGCGGCTGATCGGAAGATGCCTGCCCGCGTCTGCAACCGCTGCGCGCGCAGGCGCTACAGGCAGGTTGCACGGTGCGACAGGTGTCATGCGATTGGTTGCAGGCACGATGCGTTCTGGAGGTTGCCCAGCGCTTGCGCGCAGGACGCTGAAGGCAAGGTCGCGCGGATGCGTCAGCGGCCTGCTCCCATGCGCCGACACCACCGCATCGGGCTGGCGATGAAGGATCTTTCTGCGAACGGTGCCTGGGCGGAATGACGTTTGCGCTGTAGCGAAGGGACGACACGCGCAGCAGATCCACTCCCCCGTCCCGCCACTCTCGCCTCGCCTCCATCGCCAGCAAAGCTCATGCCAGCCGACCACGCCACTCCCTCCGCCGATGCCTTTGTCGACCGCCTGTTGCACTGGTTCGACGGCCATGGCCGCCATGATCTGCCCTGGCAGCACCCACGCACGCCCTACCGGGTGTGGCTGTCGGAAATCATGCTGCAGCAGACCCAGGTGGCGGTGGTCATTCCGTATTTCCACAAGTTCATGGCGCGCTTCCCCGCGCTGGCCGATCTGGCGGCGGCCGACAACGACACCGTGATGGCGCAGTGGGCCGGACTGGGCTACTACGCCCGCGCGCGCAATCTGCATGCCGCCGCCAAGCAATGCGTCGCGCTGCACGGTGGGCAATTGCCGCGCGACTTCGATGCACTGCTTGCGCTGCCGGGCATCGGCCGCAGCACGGCAGGCGCGATCCTGAGCCAGGCCTGGAACGATCGCTTCGCGATCATGGACGGCAACGTCAAACGCGTGCTCGCCCGCTTCCACGGCATTGCCGGGTATCCCGGCCTGCCGGCGATTGAAAAACAGTTATGGCAACTGGCCACCAGCCATGTTGCGCATGTCCCGGCTGGCCGCCTGGCCGACTACACCCAGGCGCAGATGGATTTCGGCGCCACGCTGTGCACGCGCGCCAAGCCCGCCTGTGTGCTGTGCCCGCTGCAGACCGATTGCATCGCACGCCGCGATGGCCTGGTCGAGGCATTGCCCACTCCCAAGCCCGGCAAGCAGCTGCCCGAACGCGAGGCCACTGCGCTGCTGCTGCAGAATGCCGAGGGCCACATCCTGCTGCAGCGACGCCCGCCAACCGGCATCTGGGCCGCGCTGTGGACGCTGCCGCAGGCCGATACCCACAGCGGCATGCGCGCCTGGTTCGCAGCGCATATCGACGGCAACTACGAGCGCGCCGACGAGATGCCGCCGATCGTGCACACCTTCAGCCACTACCGGCTGCATTTGCAGCCCTTGCGCCTGCGCAAGGTCGCGCTACGTCCGGCGGTGGGCGACAATGACGATCTACGCTGGGTAGCGCCTGCCGATCTTGCATCGCTGGGCCTGCCGGCGCCGATCCGCAAGTTGCTCGACGCGCTGTAAACGCGTGTCCCAAAGGAATCCGCATGTCCCGCACCGTGTTCTGCCACTACCAGCAAAGCGACGCCGAAGGCCTGGATTTCGTGCCGTATCCGGGCGAGCTCGGCCAGCGCATTTTCGCGCAGATCGGCAAGACCGCCTGGCAAGCGTGGCTGGCGCATCAGACCATGCTGATCAACGAAAACCGGCTGTCGCCGCGCGACCCAAAACACCGCGCCTTTCTCGAAGCCGAACTGCAGAAGTTCCTGTTCGAGCGCAATGCCGACAAACCCGAAGGTTATGTGGCGCCGGTGGGTGACTGAGCGCGCGGAGGTGGGATCGGCAGCAGTAGTGACTGCCTTTACGCGACCAGTGCGTTTATGGACGTGATCGCGGGTACCTGCCTGTGATGCAGAGCGTGCCGGAACGGCCAGCTATTCACCGACGTGCTATTCACCGATGTGACCTGCATGTTCTCGCCGCAAGACAAGCCTGGTGATCTGGCCAACGCCCCGTGCAGGACGCGGGTGATCTGGCGGAGGCGACAGGCGCCTAGCTCCGCGGCCTCACGGCTGCCAGGCTGCTCCCGACGCCTGCGGCTGCGGGCGCTGCGCTGCGCTGGCGAACTGACGCCATCTTGAAACTGCAATCGCGGCTGCAGTGCGATGCCGCAGCGGCATCGCACTGTCGGTGTGTGGGCCTCAACCAACCCCGGTCGGCCCATCCAGCAACATGCGCATGCGCTTGAGCAGTTCCTTCTGCGTGTAGGGTTTGTCGACCACATCGAATTCGGCGCCGCCCACATCGGTGCGCTGGATGCTCGCATCGGCGTAGCCGGTGGTGAGCAGGATCTTGATCTTCGGCAACATGCGGCGCGCCTCACGGGCGAGCATCACCCCATTCATACCGCCGGGCATGATCAGGTCGGTGAACAGCGCATCCACCTGCGGGGTCTTCTCCAGGACCTCCACCGCCTCGCGTCCGCTGGATGCAGACAGGACGCGGTAACCGGCGTTTTCCAGAAACATCCGCGCCACCACCGCCACGTCCTGCTTGTCTTCCACCACAAGGATGGTTTCGTTGCCACCCTTGTCGATGGCGCGGCTCTTGGCGGCCTGCAAATCGTTTTCGAATTCGCTGGAGGCGGGGAAATACAGCCGCACCGTGGTGCCTTCGCCCACCTCGCTATAGATGCGCACGGTGCCGCCAGACTGCTTGACGAAGCCGTACACCATCGACAGGCCCAGGCCGGTGCCCTGCCCTTCCTCCTTGGTGGTGAAGAACGGTTCCATCACCCGGCTGACCACCTCCGGCGGCATGCCCGAGCCGGTGTCAGTCACGGCGATGCTGACGTAGCGGCCCGGGGACAGCTGGTGATACATCGCCAGGTCGTGGCCCGAGATCTCCACGTTCTGGGTCTGCACCGTGACTTCCTTGCGTTCTGCCTGCGCCATCGCGTCGCGCGCATTGATCAACACATTCAACAGCGCCACCTCTGCCTGGGTGGTGTCGATCTGGCAGTTCCACAGCCTTTCTTCCAGCGCTTGGCGCAGGGTGACGCCGCCCCCCAGCGCGCGCTCGGCCATGTTGGTCATGCCGGCCACCAGCCCGTTGAGGTTCACGACCCGCCCGCGCAGTTTCTGCTTGCGCGAAAACGCCAGCAATTGCTGGGTCAAGGTGGCCGCCTTGGCAGCGGCGGCCGCCGCGTGTTCGGCACTGAAGGCAATCCGCTCGGCATTCCCCGCGCCGGCGCTGGCCATCATCTGGATCACTTCCAGATGTCCAGACATCACCTGCAGCAGATTGTTGAAATCGTGCGCGATGCCGCCCGTCAGCTGGCCCAGCGCTTCCATCTTCTGCGCCTGGCGCAGCGCATCTTCGGCATCGCGGCGCCGGCTTACATCCAATTGCGAGCCGAAGAAATAGACCAGGTTGCCCTTGTCGTCGAACACCGGCGAGATGAAAAGCGCATTCCAGAACGAGGAGCCGTCCTTGCGGTAATTCAGCACCTCGGTGGCAAATTCGCTGCGGCTTTCGATCGATTCGCGCACATCGCTGATGCTGGCCGGATCGGTCTCGGGCCCCTGCAGGAAACGGCAGTTGTTGCCGATGACCTCATCGGCGGCATAGCCGGTCATCTCCAGGAACGCGCGGTTGGCGAACACGATGGGATTATCCGGAAGATGAGGGTCGGTCACCGTCATCGGCATGCGCGTGGTTTCCACTGCGGCAAAGAAGATGTCCGAGCGGTGCTTCTCGACAGGCAGGCCGCGTGTGTCGCTGATCTGAGGCGCCCGCAGCTCTCCGTGACCGGGATCGTTCAAGTGATGTTCTCCGCGGGGCCATTCCCGCGGCCACAGTCTAGTTGAGTCCGGTGAGGCGATTCGTCACATCCATGAGCATTTCCCGTACGGCCGCGCCCGCCATCGAACCGGATGCGCTGCGATAGCGCCATCACGGCGCAGGCCTGTAGGCAGAGAGCAGCACCGGCTTACGCGGGTCGGCGGCAATTTCCTTGTGCTCGCTCAGGCGCAGCGCTTGGGCATCGGGGGTGTCCTGGGTGTTCATTTCCCATGCTTCGATCACGCGCTTGTGGAACACGAAGACGCCGCGACGGCGGTCGTAACGAAAGGTGATGTAGTCGGTCCAGTGTTGTCCGCACGCCACCGCGTTTTGCACGGTGAAATACGCGCCCTTCGCGACCAGGCCCTGGTCGCTGTCCAGAAATGGATCGCACTGCCCGCCTTCGTCGGCGCTGAAGATCACCCGCGTGTTGCGCGCGGCTTCCACAAACCCACCGTCGGCGTTTGCAACCAGCACCAGCAGGGTACGCGGCGGTGCTGCATGGCCATGGCCGCGCAGCGTTTGTTCTGCGGATGCACGCAACGCAACCACGTAATCCTGCCGGCCATCGCCGGTGAGATCCGCACTAGCGACACTCATCACCGACTGCCCGGCAGGTAACAGTCTGGCAGCACCGGCGGGCAGCGTGGCGGCGCCGGCTGACATGGCCAGCGTCGCGGTCGTTGCCAGCACGGTTGCCCACCATCGGCATCGTGTCGTCATCGCGGTGTCCTGGTCTGCGTCGGGCTGCCAGCATAGCCGGCCGCTCCTGCCCCGCGCACCGGCATCGGCGTGCAACACGTAGGGGCGTGTCGTCGCACGGTCGCCGCATGCCATTCGGCGCACGCGCACGATGGGGCCGCAACCCTGTCGAGCCTCTGCCGCATTGCGTCGCCACACCGCGTTTTTCGCCAGTGAAGATCGCGCGCCAAGTCCGCTTGCCGGCTCACGCCCGGCTGTCGAAATCCCCACGTCCGATTGATGCCTCCACCGCGATGCTGGCCTTGCACCACGGCGTCCAGTGGTGCATTCCCCAACCGACGAAACGAGAATCTGCAATGGCAAATCAGAACGACAACAAGGGTGGCACCAGCAACCGCGGCTTTGCTTCGATGGACGAAGACAAGCAGCGCGAAATCGCTTCCAAGGGCGGCAAGGCGGCCCACGAAAGCGGCAACGCCCACGAGTTCACCTCGGAAGAAGCACGCGAGGCCGGCAAGAAGGGCGGCCAGGCGAGCGGTGGCGGCAACAACCGCTGAGCTGCGCAACACGGCAGGTACCAAGGCGCTTCCGCAAGGGCTGCAGCTCTTTCCGGAAGCGCGTTCTTTTCAAGAATCGGGCGGCGTCTCAGCTGATGCGACAGCACATCGGCACGCTACCGTCCGATGACCACGATGTTCCGCACACACTCGCACCCCACCGTGCATGCAGCAGCGCCGGGCCCCCTGGATGGTTGCGCACGCGTCGATCCACTGACGCAGCAGCAGACCAAGGTCCGCCGTGGCACGCAGTGAACGCGTTCGCCGCGGGCTCGGCGCGGTCGAATACGCCTACCCCGAGCATTTGCGCAGCACGCTCGAAACCTTGCCGACGACTGCCGGGGTGTACCTCTTCCACGGCCAGGACAGCGAACTGCCGTTGTACATCGGCAAGAGCGTCAACTTGCGGGTGCGGGTGATGGATCACTTCCGCACGCCACGCGAAGCCTCGCTATTGCGCCAGACCCGTCGCATCAGCGTGTTCGAAATGGCCGGCGATCTCGGTGCGCAGCTGCTGGAATCGCAGCTCATCAAATCGATGCGCCCGCTGTACAACCAGAAGCTGCGGCGCGTCCCGCGTCAGTTTTCGATCCGGCTGTATTGCGGCGACGTGTCCATCGTGCATTCGGCCGAGCGCGACCCGGCGGTCATACCGTGGCTGTATGGGCTCTATTCCAGCCCACGCGCCGCCCAGGAAGCGCTGCGGCGGCTGGCCGATCGCGACCGCCTTTGCTACGGGCTGCTCGGCCTGGAACGCGCCACCGATGGTCGCCCGTGTTTCCGCGCCATGTTGAAGCGCTGTGCCGGTGCCTGCCATGGCGCCGAATCGCTGGGCGACCACGAGATGCGTCTACGCGCCGCCCTTGAGCATCTGGAACAGGCCGTCTGGCCGTTTCCTGGCGCGGTGGCGTTGAAGGAAGAGGGCAAGCAGTTGCGTCAATTTCACGTGCTGCGCAACTGGCACTATCTGGGCAGCGCCACCTCGCTGGCTGCGGCCCGCAAACTGAAGACCGCACCCGGCGACTTCGATCGCGATTGCTACCGGATTTTGCGCAAGGGCCTTCAAACGCATTTGCACAACGTGGTGTTGCTGTAGGCACGACATGCGTGGCGTGTTCACTTGGGCAAGCGCAGCAGGTGCTGAGTTCATGCGAGGCATCGCGCGGCGTGACGCCGGCCTGTCCTGTTTCCCCACCAACAACGGTCCCGCCGCCTACGCTCTCCAAGCGCATGCGAGAGCCCGCGATTCAGCCACTCTGCATCTCGCAGCTGCGGTATTCCTTGGGGTCCAGAAACTCCGCCAGACAAGAACCGACGCGCAGCGCCTGCTCGCGTGCGTCGCCCCGGTATTCGCCCTGCCCTGCGCCCTCGATCGTGGCTACGGGCGCGGCACGGTCGCGGTGGTAAACGAACGCGGTGGAAAGCCACAGCGTCGCGCCAGGCGCCTGGCTTTCCAGGGTCTCCACGCGGAATTCACCGCAGTAACCGTGGATCAGGGTGCGTCGAAGTGTCTTGTGCGTCATGCGCGCAGTATCGCCATGCGCATTTGAAGACCGCGTCGAAATCGATTGCATTGCGTGCGCATAGGACCTACGCGGATGAACGGGTGGCCGGACCAACGCGCGAGTCTGCATCCACGCTGGATCACGTCAGCGCAAGCACGCGCGCATGCAGCACGAAGACTGTGCAGCGCGCGCAAAATCGAGACAGTGACGGGGAACAACAGATCCGGTGAGAACCGGGAAGCCTTGCGAACGAAGGCTTGGATATGGTGGCCGAGGACGGAATCGAACCGCCGACACGGGGATTTTCAATCCCCTGCTCTACCAACTGAGCTACTCGGCCACTTAACCTGCAACACGATGCCTGCGTTGCGAGGACGCGCACTATAGCGAGCAGGCGCAGTTTGGGCAAGCGTTGCGAGCAACTTTGTTGCCGGCCGCCGTGGGGGCCGCGTTTCTTGCACCGCTTCACGCCGCGCGGCCGGCGACATGGCCTAGCCTGCGCGCGTCCACCGGAGATTATCATGCGCCTGCCCCGCCTGCTGTTGTCGTTCGTCGCCCTGCTGCCGCTGACAGCGTTTGCGCAACAGCCGGTGCGCGCGGTGCCGCAGCTGGATATCTCGCGCTATGCCGGCCAGTGGCATGAGATTGCGCACCTGCCGGTGTCGTTCCAGAAAAAGTGCCGCAGCGACATTACCGCCAGCTACACCTTGCGCGACGACGGCTTGATCGGCGTGCGCAATGGCTGCCGCACCGCCGATGGCAGCCTGACCCAGGCCGACGGCGTGGCGCGCCCGGTCGCCGGCCAGCCCGGGCAGTTGCAGGTGCGCTTTGCTCCCGAGTGGCTGGGTTGGTTGCCGCTGGTGTGGGCCGACTATTGGGTGATCGCGCTCGACCCGGATTACCAATGGGCGGTGGTCGGCGAGCCGGATCGCAAGTACCTGTGGATCCTGTCGCGCTCGCCACAGATGCAGCGCGCGCAACTGGAACGGCTCAAGGCGCAGGCGACCGAGATGGGCTACGACCTGTCGACGTTGATTGTGGCCGCGCCGTTATTGTGAGGCTGCGTATCACCTGGCGTAATGATCCGGCACCCGCGCTTCGCGCACTCGGGAGCGGCGACCGTACTGCGTAGTATTCTTGGCGCCGCCTCATTCCGCCAAGGACCCGAGTCCATGCGTCGTGCCTATCGCCTTCTTCTTGTGTCGCTGGCCTGCGGGCTGCTGCTGAGCGCCTGCGGCGGCGCAGTCCGCCGCGTGTCCGAGCCGGCCGCCAGCATCCAGCAACTGACCGTGCGTGCCGACGGCTCCTGGTCGGTGGACCTGCGCCTGCAGAACTACAGCAGCATCCCGATGCAGTTCGAACGCGTGGCACTGGAAATCTCTGCCGGCGATCAACTGGCCGGCAAGCTCGACCAGGCCGTGGGCATGTCGATCGGCCCGGAAACCGCAGACGTGGTTACCGTCTCCGTGCAACCCACCTCGCTGGGCCGCATCACCGCGGCCGACGTGCTGGCCGGCGGCCGCTCGTTCCCCTACACGCTGAAGGGCACGGTCTGGGCGACCCCACAGGACAAGAAACAACGCGAGTTCAGTGTGGAATCGCGCAATACGCTCAGCCCGGCTCCCGGCCTCAACGGCGTGCTGCGCTAAGAGTCGCTAAGGCGCACGCGCACGCCTCCCGTACCCGCTTCCAAGGATCCCGCATGAGCAGCTATACCGCCCCGCTGACCGATTTCCGCTTTGCCCTGCACGACGTGCTCGGCGCGCACGCCCTGTTCGCCCGGCTCGGCTACACCGAGGCCAGCACCGACATCATCGACGCCGTACTCGAAGAGGCCGGCCGCTTCACCTCGCAGGTGCTGGCGCCGCTCAACAGCGTGGGCGACGAGATCGGTTGCGCGTTCGACAAGAGCACGCACGCGGTGACCACCCCGCCCGGCTTCCGCGCCGCCTACGATCAATTCGTGGAAGGCGGCTGGAACGGGCTCACCGCCGAACCGCAATTCGGCGGCCAGGGCATGCCGCACACGCTGGGCGTGCCGCTGAGCGAAATGATCAACGCCGCCAACCTGGCCTGGGGCAACTTTCCGCTGCTCTCGCATGGCGCGATGGAAGCCCTGCGCCAGCACGGCGAGACCTGGCAGCAGGACGTCTTCCTCAAACCCCTGATCGACGGCCGCTGGACCGGCACCATGTGCCTGACCGAACCGCATTGCGGCACCGACCTGGGCCTGCTCAAGACCCGCGCCGAACCCAATCCCGATGGCAGCTACGCCATCACCGGCACCAAGATCTTCATCACCGCCGGCGAGCACGACCTCACCGACAACATCGTGCATCTGGTACTGGCCAAGCTGCCGGACGCACCGGCCGGCGCCAAGGGCATCTCGCTGTTCGTCACCCCCAAGTTCAAGGTGGGCCGCGACGGCAACGTGGGCGAGCGCAATGCGCTGCATTGCGGCTCCATCGAGCACAAGATGGGCATCAAGGGCTCGGTCACCTGCGTGATGAACTTCGAGGGCGCGCAAGGCTACCTGGTCGGCCAGCCCCACAAGGGACTGCAGGCGATGTTTACGATGATGAATACCGCACGCCTGAGCGTGGGCCTGCAAGGCATCGGGTTGTCCGAGCGCGCCTACCAGAACGCCCTGCGCTACAGCCGCGAGCGGTTGCAATCGCGGGCGCTCAGCGGCGCCAAATTCCCGGACAAGCCGGCCGACCCGATCATCGTGCACCCGGACGTGCGCCGCATGTTGCTGACCATCAAGTCGCTGACCGAAGGCAGCCGCCTGCTCGCGTTGCATGCGGCCAGCCTGGTCGACGTTGCCCATCGCGGCGAGAGCGAACGCGAACGCGCCGACGCCGAGACCCTGGTGAGCTTCCTCACCCCGATCTCCAAGGCCTGCCAGACCGAATGGTCGATCGAGAACACCTACCACGCGCTGCAGTGCTTCGGCGGCCACGGCTACATCCGCGAATACGGCATGGAGCAGCTGGCCCGCGATGCGCGCATCACCACCATCTACGAAGGCACCACCGGCATCCAGGCGCTGGACCTGATCGGCCGCAAGACCGCC
Source organism: Xanthomonas sp. NCPPB 1062 (assembly GCF_041481705.2). Lineage (NCBI taxonomy): Bacteria > Pseudomonadati > Pseudomonadota > Gammaproteobacteria > Lysobacterales > Lysobacteraceae > Xanthomonas > Xanthomonas sp. NCPPB 1062. The sequence continues at coordinate 2,909,599 of NZ_CM192987.1, forward strand.
GCCAGCCAGGCCGCCGGGCTTAAGCTCTTCCTGGCCGATGTGGAAACCTTCGCCAACGCCCAGGACGGCAACGCTGCGCTGGCCGAGTTCATCAAGCCGCTGCGCGACAAGTGCAGCGAATGGGCGATGCTGACCCGCGATGTGCTCGACCGCGCCGCGCGCAACCCGGACGAACTGGGCGCGGCCAGCCACGACTACCTGTTTTATTCGGGCTACGTGGTGCTGGCGTACTGGTGGGCGCGCAGCGTGGCCGCTGCCGATGCCTCCGCGCACAGCGAGGACTTCAAGCGCGCCAAGCGGGAGACGGCGCGGTTCTACTTTGCCCGCATCCTGCCGCGCACCCTGACCCATGCCGCCGCCATCCGCAGCGGCGCCGCACCGCTGATGACCCTGGAAGCGGAGCTGTTCGGCGAAGGCTGAGCGCCTCGCGGCCAGGTGCGCTCCTACGGCTCACGCCGCGGAATCCTGCCGCTGTCGTAGGAGCGGACCTGGCCGCGACAGAGCGGTATCGCTCGACAAAGCCTCGCGCCCAGGGGCGCTCCTACGGCTCACCAACGCCATCACTGCGTTCGACGAGCGATTCCGCAGCGCGGCGGCACGCAATGGCGGGCAACGGGACTTGCCGAGCCAGTGCTTTGAAAACACGCGCCAACGCCGTTCGCTGCGATACACAAACTGTCAACGATCGGGTATAAGCTGTTTTCCCGATGGAGACAGACACGCACGTTCGTGATGTGATCGTCCCCGGAGGCAGCGCTGCCCCGGACGCGGGCAGCGCTGTCGCTGCAGTCCACCAACTCCCCACGCTTCGCCTGCTGTCGCTCGATGCGCACGGCCGCGTGCTGGACTGGATCAACTGGCAAGACGCTGCCTGCCTGTACGCCCGCGATGCGGTGTCGTGGACGCTTGGCGAGCCATGCATGCAGATCCACGGCGGCATCTCGCGGCTGACCGGCGAGCGCAGCACGCTGGAACTGCACCCCATCATCGCCGCGCGCGGGCATGCCCGGTCGCGCGCGCTGGACCCGACCCCGACCCTCAGCAACACCGCGTTGTTCGCGCGCGATTCGCAGCTGTGCATGTATTGCGGCCAGCATTTCAGTCGCCCGCACCTGACCCGCGACCACGTCATGCCGGTGTCCAAAGGCGGTCGCGACAGTTGGGAAAACGTGGTGACCGCCTGCTTCCAGTGCAATTCGCGCAAGGCCAACCGCACGCCGCAACAGGCGCATATGCCGCTGCTGGCAGTGCCCTATCGGCCGAGCTGGATCGAGCACCTGATCCTGTCCAACCGCAACATCCTGTCCGATCAGATGGCCTTTTTGCGCGCGCAACTGCCCAAACGCTCCAAGCTGTCGCTGTAAACCGGCTGGCAACGCGTTGCGCCTGCTGGCTGGTGAGTGGCCGCACCACCCTTCGGCCGAGTGCCAAGACAACCACGGGCGCTTGGGCCCGGATGCGCGTGCGGTTGCCCCACTCGCGCCGCGGCGCTGGCGGCTTCGCTGGCGCACGGGGTCCGACGTGACATCGAACCCGGCCACGGCGATCCAACGCATGAGGCACCCGGACACGGCCGAGCGTCCCATCCCACGCAGGCGAAGGGCCAAGTGGTCTAGAGGACTTAGCGCAATCGGTCCATCGAACGGTGCGGCAGATTGCCGCAGGTGTCGGTAAGCATCGCGCGCGCCAGGCGTGACGGTGCGTGTGCCCATCACTTCCCGCTGACAGCTGAACCGGTTTGCTTGCCGGGCCTTCGCATGGGGAGGACAATACGGCTTCAGAAGATTGACACGATGATGATCGACACCACCCGCTATCCGCGCCTGTCCCGCATCCAGACTCCCGACGATCTGCGCCGCTTCGACGAAGCCGAGCTGACCGCGATCGCCGAAGAACTGCGCTCCTATCTGATCGAATCGGTGGGCAAGAGCGGCGGGCACTTCGCGGCCGGCCTGGGCGTGATCGAGCTCACCGTCGCCCTGCACTACCTGTATCAGACGCCGGTGGATCAACTGGTGTGGGACGTCGGGCATCAGACCTACCCGCACAAGATCCTCACCGGCCGGCGCGACCAGATCCACACGGTCAAGCAGAAGGACGGCGTGGCGCCGTTTCCCAAGCGTGAAGAGAGCATCTACGACACCTTCGGCGTGGGCCATTCGTCGACCTCGATCTCGGCCGCGCTCGGCATGGCCATCGCTGCGCAGCGCAACGGCGACGACCGCAAGGTGGTGGCGGTGATCGGCGACGGCGCAATGACCGCCGGCATGGTCTACGAAGCGCTGAACCACGCTGGCGGCATGGACCCGGAACCGAATCTGCTGGTGATCCTCAACGACAACCGCATGTCGATCTCCGAAGCAGTGGGCGGGTTGACCAAGATGCTGGGGCGCGCCAGCGGCAGCCGCACGCTCAATGCGATCCGCGAAGGCGGCAAGAAGATCCTCGGCGACAAGAAGAACAACCCTACCGCGCGTTTCGTGCGGCGTTGGGAAGAACACTGGAAAGGCATGTTCGTGCCGTCCACGCTGTTCGAGGAGATGGGCTTCCATTACACCGGCCCGATCGATGGCCACGACCTGCCCAGCCTGGTCGGCGCACTGAAGACCCTGCAGACGCTCAAGGGCCCGCAACTGCTGCACGTCATCACCACCAAGGGCAAGGGCTACGAGCTGGCCGAAGGCGATCAGATCGGCTATCACGCCGTTGGCCCGTTCGATCCGAGCAAGGGCCTGGTGGCAAAGGCCGGCGCCAAGAAGCCGACCTATACCGACGTCTTCAGCGACTGGGTCTGCGACATGGCCGCCGCCGAACCCAAGCTGTTGGTGATCACACCGGCGATGCGCGAGGGCTCGGGCCTGGTGCGCTTCAGCAAGGAATATCCGCAGCGCTACTTCGATGTGGCCATTGCCGAGCAGCACGCGGTAACGCTGGCCGCTGGCATGGCGACCCAGGGCGCCAAGCCGGTCGTCGCGATCTATTCCACCTTCCTGCAGCGCGGCTACGACCAACTGGTGCACGACGTGGCGGTGCAGCAACTGGATGTGCTGTTTGCGATCGATCGCGGCGGCGTGGTCGGCCCGGATGGCGCCACCCATGCCGGCAATCTGGATCTGAGCTTCCTGCGCTGCGTGCCGCACATGGTGGTGATGGCGCCGGCCGATGAGGCCGAATGCCGTCAGATGCTGAGCACCGGCGTGCAGTACAAGGGCCCGGCAGCGGTGCGCTACCCGCGCGGCACCGGCCCGGGTGTTGCGCTCGATGCCTCGCTGGCCACCCTACCGATCGGCAAGGCGCAGCTGCGCCACAGCGGCACCCGCATTGCCCTGCTCGGCTTCGGCGCGACGGTGGATGCGGCAGAGGCGGTCGGCCGCGAACTGGGGCTGACGGTCGTGAACATGCGCTTCGTCAAGCCGCTGGACAAGGCGATGCTGCTGGAGCTCGCAAAAACCCACGACGGCTTCGTCACCATCGAAGACAACGTGGTTGCAGGCGGCGCAGGTGCTGGCGTGTCGGAACTGCTCAACGCCGAAGCCATTACCATGCCGATGCTGCACCTGGGCCTGCCGGACAGCTTCCAGCATCACGCCAGCCGCGAAGACCTGCTGGCCGAGGCCGGCATCGACCAGGCCGGCATTCGCGCCGCCGTGCTCAAGCGCTGGCCGCAACTGATGACCAGCAAGACGCCTGCGTTGAACGCTGCGGCAGGCTGAGCGCGCCGACAGATTCGTTGTGGCGCGTGCCGCATTACACTGGCGGCAACGCGCCAGTACGCGCGAAACCCTCCACCAGCTGCGCGATGCGCGCCTGCGATTGGATCAGTTGTAGCGCCGCCTGCAGGCGACGCACGCCGTGTGGCACCTCGCCGGCGCCGAGCGCCTGACGCAGCAACGCCGGCAAGCCATCCAGATCGCGCAACCACCAGGCAGCACCTGCCACCTGCAGGCGCGCGGCGTGATCGAACTGGTCGTAATCCAGCGGATAGACGATGGCCGGCAATCCCGCGGCGAGGCAGGCGTAGAGAATGCCGGCACCGCCGTGATGGATCACCAAGGCGTAGCGGTGCAGGTGCTGGGCGTAATCCACATAGGGCAGCCGCTGATAGTTGCCTTGCCCCGGCTGCGGCGAAGCGCCGGTGTCGCCATCGCTGAAATGGAAGACCACCTCCGGGAACTGCGGCGCCAGCGCACGCAACACGCCATCCATGCGCTGCTTGACCCATTGCAGATGCGTGCCCAGCGTCACCAGCACATGCCGTCGACCGTCGACGAAGGTGGGCGCCGGCACCGACGAAGGCGGCGTGCACAACTGCGGCCCGACAAAGCGCACTGCCGTCGGCCAGCGTTGCGCCAGCTCGAACGACGGGACTCCCAGGGCCAGGATGCACTGCGGCGAATACAGCGCCTCGCTGCGATCGCGGCGATAGATTGCCGGTAACCCGCACGCGCGCATCTGGCGCCGATAGCAAAGGTGCAGGGTCCGTTTGAAGCCACGTGTGAGCCGGCGCGCCGCTGCATGCCAGACACGCTGCAAGGGTGTGGTCGCAGGCAGCAACCCGCCAAAGTATGCGGGCGGTCCATCCATGGTTTCGATCACGCATGGCGACGGCATGCTGGTCCACCAGGCAATACCCATCGTCTGTGCGGCCAGTCCTGCGCTGGGCAGGGTGAAGTCGACGATCACCAGATCCGGCCGCCGCGCGCGCCAGCGCTGCTGCAGCGCTTCGCCGAGCTGCGCCATGAGCCCGAGTGCGCTGTGCAACTGCCGACGCAGGCGCACGGGGTTGTGGCCCACTGCATGCGGCGGGTTGGCGATGGAAAGCAGCAAGCGATCGGCATGCGCATCCAGCACGCTGGCAGTGGCGAGCCCACATGCCTCGATGCGCGCCCGCGCAGCAGGCGTGCTGATGACGCAGACATCGTGCTGCGCGGTGAGCTGTTGCGCGATCGCCAGGATGGGATGCAGATGGCCGCTGTAGGGCGGTGCGATCAGATCAATGCGCATGCGCGGTACCCTGTCGCATTCGTTCGATCTGCGCGACAAAGCGCTGGCACTCGGCAAGCACCTCGGCGTTGCGCAGGTACGCCATGTGTCCGCACGCAGGCCTGGCATCGACCTGCCCATCGAACAGTGTTCGAGAGATCCAGTCGCTGCGGCCCTGTACCACGCGCAGCTGGCCGAAAACTGCGGGCGCATCACACACCGGGCCGTACGCAAAAACCGCCAGGCGTGCACGCAGCGCATCCGGCAACTGCAATGCGGTCAACAGCTGCAGTCCGCAGCTGCCGGCAAGAAGCAGCGTCATCGGCGCCTGATCCAGCAGCGCATGGACACGCTTGCGATCGGCTTCGGCAAGGCGGGCATGTCGGGCCGCAAGATACTGCCGTGCATTGGACAGGCTGGCACGCCACAACGGCGTGCGCCGGTGCGGCGCGCCGTTGCGGCGATACGGGTAATTGCAATCCAGCAGCTGCCGGCCTGCGCCATGCAGCTGTTGCAGAAATGCGCCCTGCTCCGCACTCAAGGCGCAGCTTGCCGGATCGCTTTGCCCGGTGAGGAAGGCGATCTGCAGCGGCATCGACTCACTCCGCACGAAAGCACCCATTCGGTAGCACGCGGTAACGCCGCGTGCGCCAGCGGATCGTGCGCACCAGCGCTGCGTGCAGCAGATGCAGCGGCTGCAGGCATTCGGCGCATAGCGACACCAGCAGGCGGTGGCGAACGGCGCCGGTGACGCGCCATTGCACAGCGCACAGCAGCAGCGCGCGCACCAGCAAGACGATCAGCACGCAGAGTGCAGCCGGCCAGGTGTGCTGCATGCAAGCGCAGACCAGCATGGCCACCAGCAGCAACGGCGGCAGCCCCTGCAACACGCCGATGGCACTGCGTACGTGCAGGCGTTGACGGCCTAGCAGGATCGATGCGAACAGCATCCAGCGATGCATCTGGCGCATATAGCCACGCAGGTCGGGCATGGCGGTACGCATCGCCACCGGCGCAGTGGATTGCCAGAGCCGCCCGCCGCGGTCGCGCACCAGGGTGGCGAAGGCCAGATCGTCGGTCAGCTGCTCCAGCAATGCAGTAAAGCCACCCCAGCTGCGCAGCTGTTCGGTACGCGCGGCATAGCACATGCCATTGATGGTCAGCGGCGCTGCGAATGGCAGCCAGCCCAAGTACGTGAGCGCGGCATTGTTGTTGACGAACTGCGCCAACAGGCGCCCGGCCAGCGTGGCGCTGTCGCGGTAATACGGCAGTGCGGTGACCACATCGGCATGCGTGAGGTCCGACAACAGTTGCGACAGCGCATGGCCGCCGAGGTGCGCATCGTCGTCGAGAACCAGGCTGACAGCCGCATCGATGTGCGGCAGCGCGTAATCGAGTTTCCAGGCCTTGGGGTTGATGCCTGGTGGCGCCGCGGGCACGAGAATGCGCGCGATCCGCAGCTGCGGATATTGCGCAACGACAGCAGCGGCAGCGGCGTTTCCCGGGCCATCGTCGGCATCCAGCAACCAGACGAACTGCGCCTGCGGCAATGCCTGCGCGTTGGCAACAAGCACCTCCTGCAAATGCGCATCGCCACCAAGAATAGGCTGCAGGATCGCCACCTCGGCCGGCGTGGCAACGGCACGGCGCGCCGGCCTCGCGCGTTCGCCACGCATGACCCACAGCACGGCCGCCGTCTTGACCAGCAGCACGGCCAGATACAGCGCGGCCAGGATGGGAACGATCAGGTCCACTGCGCTGCCTGCCAGCGCACGAAGGCGTCCACACCCTCGTCCAGGCCGACACTGGGCCGGCCAAGATCGGCAAGCGTGCGGCGCGGATCGAAGGTCTTGGAATATGCGAACACGCCAACGCCGAAGCGCGTGATCGGCGGCTCGCCCCGCAGCCGCAGCCCGCGATACACCGCTTCCACCACGCTGGCCATGCGCAACGCGGTGCCGATGCGCACCTCGCGCCGTGGCAACGGCAGCTGCAGGCGCGCCAGCACCTCCAACAACAACTGCTGCAGGTCCACCGGGTGTGCGTTGGTGAGATTGTAAGCAGCCTGCAACTGCGGCGCGGTGGCCGCGCGGTACAGGTAATCGCACAGCGTATCGATATAGATCAGGTCGCCGATCACCGGCTGGGTCTGGCCGACGAAACGCGGCAATGCACCCTTGCGCGCGGCGGCGATCACGCGCGGAAACAGCACCGTGTCGCCGGGCCCGAATACCGCACGCGGGCGCAACACGCTCTTTTCCCCGGGATAGTCATCCAGCAACGTCTCGCCAAGATATTTGGTTTGTGCGTATGTATTGACGAACGCCGGGCCGATCGGGCTGTCTTCATCCAGGCCGTATTGATGCGCTTCGCGATAGAACACCGAACTGGAGGAGACATATAGCAGGCGCGGGCAGCCGTTGCGCTTGCAGAAGTCGATGAGGTTGGCGGTGGCCTGGACATTGTGCCGCTGAAACTGCGCACGCGTGCCCCACGGCGAGGCCAACGCAGCTGCATGAATCACCACATCCGGTTGCCAGTCCAGCGAGAAGGCCTGGCTCAGATCGATGCGATGGTAGTTGGGCAGGTCGCTGGCGCGGCGGCCGATACCGTGAATCTCGACGCCCGGCTGCCCCTGAAAGCGCCGCAAGAATGCACCACCGACAAAACCGGACGCGCCGGTCACGAGAATGCGCAGGCTCATCGCCACTCCGGTTGATATCGGTCAAGACTCGGCTGGCAATGCGAAGGCAGGATGACCAGTTCCGGATGGGCGTGCGACAAGGCGTGCAAGCGATGCACGGTGTGCTGGAATGCGTGCCAGTCGTGCATCAGCAGACGCGTGGGCCAGGCCGGCCATTGCAGCGTGGCCCAGGTGGCCGAGGACCATACCGCGTCCGCACACAGCAACACCTCGCGGTCGTGCTGGTCGCGTACCCACAGTCCCATCTGGCCGGGCACGTGCCCGGGTAGCGATACCGCGAGCACGCTGCCGTCCTCGAACAGATCGTAGGCCGGGCCGAGCTCCTGCCAGGCTCCAGTCAACGCGCGCTGCGGTGCCTGGTCGGCAAACTGCAGCCGCTGGTCGAAGTCGTCCGGCAGCAGCTGCGGCAGCAAGGCGCGGCGCAACCCACCCATGCGCGAACAGCTGCGCAGCTGCTGGTAATCCGCGCGCAGGCAGAGAAAGCGCGCATTGGGCAGATCGCGCAGGCCGCCGACATGGTCGGCGTGGAAGTGCGAAATCAGGCACCAGGCGATGTCATCCAGCGATACGCCACGTTTGTTCAACTGCGCGCCCAGGGTTTGGTCGGCGGGCAAGCTGACTGGCGTGGTCCAGCGGTACAGGCGCTCCGGCCAGGGATCGGTGGCACGAAAAAAATGCGCGGCATAGCCGGTGTCGTACAACAGCGCGCCACGCTGCGGATGCCGGATCAGCACGCTCAGTGCGGGGAATTCCACCGCATGCCAGTGACCATCTGCACGCACCATGCGTTCGCAATGGCGGCAGTGGCCCACGCGCAGCAGCTCGAGCGACACGCGCGCCGGCATCAGTAGCGCAACACCATGCCGCCGATGGCAAGCCCTGCCCCGGTGCCGAGCAGCGCGACCAGATCGCCACGCTGCAGGCCCAGGTCGACGCGTGCATGATGCAGCGCATGCGGCAACGACGCGGCGACCTGGTTACCCGTGTGTTGCAGGATGCGCACCACCTGTTCGGGGCGCAGTCCCAAGGTCTGCACCACATGATCCAGGCCGCCGCCGGAAGCCTGGTGCGGTACCAGGCAACGCAAGGCTGCGGTGGCGGTGCCGGCCTCGTGCAGCAGCTGTTCCCAGAACGCCGGCAGATGCCGCGCGGCGAAACGGTAGGCGCCGCGTCCGTCCATGCAGAACACGCGCGAGGCATCGGGCGCGCTGTCTTCGCCATGCGGGTAACGCGTGCCACCGCCGCGAATGCGGCACAGCTCGGCGCCACTGCCATAACTCGCTAGGCGGCTGGAAAGCAACGCCGAGCCCTGCTCCGCTTCGCTGCGTCCAACGACCACTGCGGCTGCGCCATCGCCGAACAAGCCGGCCGTGGCCGGCGTCGCCGCATCCAGCCCGGCCGATGCGACTTCGCTGGAGACGATCAGCACGCGCTCGTAGCGACCCAGCGCCAGTGCGTTGGCCGCCATGTCCAGGGCCACCAGAAAACTGAGGCAGGTTGCATTGACGTCGAATGCGGGGATGCCCGAATCGCCGAGGCCGAGCGCGCGCTGGATCAGCACCGCCTGGCAGGGAATCGGCTGCTCCATGACGCTGCAGGCGGAGATCAGGCAATCGATCCGACTGGCATCGAGCCCGGCGCTGGCCAAGGCCTGCTGTGCAGCGGCTGCCCCCATCGACGATGCGGTCTCGCCCTTGCCCACGTAATGGCGCGTCTCCACGCCCAGACGCGCGAACGTGGTTCCGGCCGGCAACTGCCAGCGCTCGTCCAACTGGCGCGATGTCACTTCCGTCGCCGGAACATGGCGCCCGGTGCCCAGGATGCGCAGCGGCAATGCGTTCAACGCGGAGCTCTCGAAACATGAAGGCGCGCAGCATACCGTGGCCGCATCGGCAGGCCCACCGCCGTGCATGCCGATACACCTTTAAGCGCATGCACCGCGAGGCACGCCGCGCAACAGCCGCCTGCCGCATCCATTGCATCTCTGCCAGCTGCTGTGCTCGTGCTCGGCATGACGCGCCAGGCGCACGCGGCGACATCGCCTCAAGGCGCTTCCACCTCATAGCCCAGCGCTTGCAGGCGTGCCAGATAGCCATCCGGCGCGGTCAACCGGCTGATCGGCAACACCGCGAACGTGCTGCGATTGCGTTGCAGCGCAGCGGTGGCGATACCCAGCCAATGCTCGCGCATGCGCCGTTCCAGATCGTCGATGCCGCGTTTCCTTGCAGCACCGGAGCTGGCCATTGCGTCAATGCAGGCGGCCTGCGGATCTTCGCGCGGCAGCCTGCGCAAGGCCTCGACATCGCCCACCGACCAGGCATTGGCGCGCTCCACCATCGTCGGCAGGTCGCGCTCCACCGCCACCAGAATGCTGCGGAAACATGCGGTATCGTCCATTCCGCCGGCGCGGAACTCCTTGAGCGCCTGGCGCGGGTCCTTGATCTTGTAGTCCAGCGCGGTCGGTGTGGGTTTGATGCCGGCACGCTTGGCAGCGCGTTCCACCACTGGCCAAACCACCGGCGAACGGGCCAGGCCGGAGCGCTTGATCGCCGCCTGATACAACTCGCCGGCAGCCAGCATCGGGCGTTTGCGCTCAACGCCGCGGTCGCTGCCGAGATAGCGCGCCTTGGACACGCTCCAGCGCGCATACAGGTCGGCCGGCAAGATGTCGCGCAGCTCGCGCCCGTCTTCGTTCTTCATCGCTTTCATGGCCGACGGGAGCAAGGTCAGCTTGCCGAAGAATCCCATGTCCGCATCCACCTGCACGGTTGGCGCTGCCAGCACCTGCTGGGACTGGCCGATGATGGTTTCCACTTCGGTCGACTGCCACTGCAGCCGCTTTGGCAAGGGCGATAAGGTACCCAGGATCCACAACACATGATCGCCCTTGCTGACCTTCCACAAGCCCGGCCCGGGCTGCACGCCGCGCACGACCATGGCCTCCAGATCCACCACTGCTGGTGCCGGCGTCGCCATCTTGGGCGGCACGGCTTCCCCGGCGGTCGCCAGCAGCGACACCAGCATCAAACCCATTCCCCATCCCGCGACCTTGCGTTGCATGGTGTCTCGCCCCCTGTTTGAGGCGGACAGTACGCCAAGCCGGCAGCAGCCGCGTTAGGGAAGCGTTCGGACGCGCAAACGCGGTCGATGATTAGCGTGGCAGCAGCGTCGCCAGGCGTGCAGCCAGCGGCGAGGCCTTGTCGAGCAACGCAAAGCCTTCCCAGACGAATCCCGGCGATACCGTGCAGCCCACCAGGGTGAAATCGCCGAGCGAGCGCGCCGCTTGCCAGCAGCCTGCCGGCACCACATGCATCGGCTCACCGCGTTCGGCGGCATCCACGATCACACGCTGCACTTGTTCGGTACAGGTGTCATAGATCAGCAGTTCCAAGGCATCGCCCAGCTGCCAATGCCAGGTTTCTTCCGCATCCACGCGGTGCCACGCACTGCATTCGCCGGCACTCAGCAAAAAACGGATGGCGGTCATTGCCGGGCGGGTCTGGCCGTTGTCGGTCACCTGACGCGCAGAGGCATGGATGCGGCGGTAGTGCCCGCCTTCTGGATGCGGGGCGAGGTCCAGCGAGCGGATCAGGGCGGCGGCGGTCGGATGCATGCAGGCATGCTAGGCCAGACACGCCTGCGCTGCATCAGGGCAGCTGCTTTCCCGCGCGCAAGCAGGTGCGGAAGAACACCAACAAATCCCAGCTATAGCGCTTGAGCAAACGGCGTGGCTCGTTGAGAAGCCGATACATCCACTCCATGTGCAGGCCTCGCACCCACTCGGGCGCACGCTTTGCGGTACCGGACAAGAAATCGAGCAATGCGCCCACCCCGAACACCAGCGGCACGCTCAGCGCATGGCTGTGGTCCAGGATCCAGCGCTCCTGCAGCGGATTGCCGAACGCCACCAGCAGCACATCGGCACCGGAGCGATTGATGCGCTCGGCCAGGCCCTCGCCCGCCGCCGCAAATTCGCCATAACCATCGCACATGCCGACCACCTGCTGCCCCAAGGTCCCGGTCAGCGTCGCCGCAGCGGTCTTGCCCACACCCGGACGGCCGCCCAGCAGAAAGAATTTCAGCGGTTGCGCACTCTCACGGCACAGATACGGAATCAGGTCGGTGCCATTGAGGTTGCCCGCAAAGCGGCGGCCGTGGATCAGCCGCGCAGCCAGATCCATGCCGATCCCGTCGTTGACGATGCGCACGCTGGGCTCGCGCATGCGCGTCCGCAGCGCCTGGCATTGCACGATGAAATTGGTATTGGCAAAGAACACCCGTCGCGGCTGACGGGCGGCCAGCGCGTGGAATAGATCCAACGCAAAGGCTTCCTGCGTGGTGGACAGGACCGGAAAGCCGCCCAACGGAATCACCACACCCGGCGGCGTGGTTCCGCTGGCAATCCCCGTTGTTTCCACATCCACGCGCTGGCCCTGCATCATCGAATCACCAAAGGTCGTAAGGGAAGGCAGCCAACAGCCCGGCCTGCAGCTTTTCCAGATCGAAATCGCCGTTGCCGCCCAGTTGCAGACACTCCTCCACGCTGTTGCCGGAATGCCATTGCATACGCCCGGTGCCGTTGTAGTAGTCGTCGTACTTGAAGCGATCTTCGCCATTGCCCCAATCCAGATACACCGCCGGGATGCCATAGGCTTCGGCAAGGATCAAGCCGTGCAGCGAGCTGCTGATCACCAACTCGGCGCCAAGCAACGCGCTCATGAAGGTTGCGGGCTTGACGTTGGGAAAGACCAAGTGATCCTTGTACGCGCTGTACTTTTCAACCGGCTCGTTGAAGTGCGGAACGATGGCGAACGGGCGCTTGTTGATCGTACCGAGCGCATCGGCCGGGAAGAACATGGGCGTCAGCAGCCCGGGATCGCCATACACTTCCGGCACTGCGATGCCGCGATCGAGCAGAAACTTGCGCGTCTTCGGCCCACGCACTGCACGGACATCGAGCGTACTGAAGGTGTTGCGCTCGGCAGGAATCTTGCCGTTGATGCCACTACCCCAGACGGTATCGCCGTCTTTGGCGAAGTGCAGTACCGAACCGATCGCGATCAGCTTCTTGCTCAGATCCTGCTTCTCGATCAGCGTCTTGTCCTGCAGGGACAGCACGCAGGAGACGATCACCTTGGACAGGTGATCTCCCATATTCACGCCAGCGTTCTTGGGCTGCCACCAGAACAGCGCACGACGTTCTGCATGTTCTATCCATTTCTGCAGCAAGGCGTTGGCCATAACGTGTGAGTCTCCTAAAGAAAAAATGTGCGCGCATCAATGCGAGAGCGCAGCCTCCGACGAGGCATGCACCGCTGCGCTTTGCTGTGGATACAAACGGGTTTCCGGATACGCACTGGGATCCAGCACGCGATCGGTGGTGTCGGACCAATTCAGGCACTGGCGATAGCGCACGCGCGGTGCTTCCAGCGCGCGGCCGATTGCTGCAACGACAGAATCGGCGTTCCCCGGAGTGTAGCCGAAACGCGACTGATACGGCCCCACCACGGCGTTCGGGCACACCGCAGGCAAGCCGAAAAAGTCGTATTGCAGCAACTTCATCGAACTGTCGGCCAGGTAGACCGGCACTTGCTCGGAGGCATACGGCGCAATCCCGAACCGCGCGTGCTTGATATAGCCAATGGTCTCGGCGTGTTTCATCTCGCCATAGACCACCACGTTATCGCCGTAGCCCGGATGCCGGCCCATGCCCGAACCGATCACATGAAACGTCACCTGCGGGAAGGCCTTGCTGGCAACGACGAAGAATTCCGGATCGAACAACATCGAACCGACCGCCACTGCGTGGATGCCCTCCCCGTACGGCGACGGGTCGCCGAGTTGATCCAGGTTGTGATCCACGCCATGGCCAACGTGATAGACGTTGTCGCGGCTGGCGATCTCCTCTGCCATTGCCGGCGATACCAGTGCAATCACATCGAGCTTGGGCGCCACGCGGTCGAACTCGCGTTCGATATACGACGCAACCTTGATCGTGCTTAATCCGTCCGACGCGCGATAGACCAGCTTGGCTGCGGGATTGACGCGCTTGGCCAGTTCGATGAAAGCGACCGCAATGCCGCTTTCGAACAGGATCACATCCGCCTCGCGCATCCAGTCGAGTAACTGGCGCGGCGGATGCGCAGCATACCAACGGAACATCGCATCCTCGACCGACCGCAACCATGGACGACGCGTATTGAACGGATGCACCGTCGTGCGCCACAGGTAGCAGTCGACGCCCTTGTGCGAGACGACCGTGTTCGCGGTTTCGTCGAGCGGCAGCCGCATATCGCCCTTCATGCGCGACAACCGGCTGTAACGCAGCGAGAAGAACCGCGTGGTCCCGCGCAACGCCAGTTGATCGGTGATGAAGTGGATATTGGCGCGCCGCGGCGTGCGGTAATCGTGGGCGGACAAGACCAGATAGCAAGGCCGGCGGATGCCGGAAGCGGCGGCGGGTGTGTCGCTCATGGGCCGTGTCCTATGAATGAGTGAGAGAAAGCATGACCGACTGCAGGCGAAGACAATGTCGACTCATCGACGTGCCTTGGCCTGCGTCAGCAGCTTGCGGATGTTGATGATGGCAATCACATCGCGACGGAATGCAGGCCAGATCGCCAAGGCAAGCAGGCAAACGGCAAGCATCGTCACTGCGCCGACAGCCAGTTGCTCCCACAGCGGGCCGCCAACCGTCATGGAGGCGTAATACGCACAGCCACCTGCCACGCCGTAGGCGACCATGGCGCGCAGCGCATTGGTGAACAGGGCTCCGACCGGCGCGTCTGAAATCTTGCCGATCCACAGCAGCGACAGCGGCCAGGTCAACAACAGACCGAACGAATAGCCGATCGCCACCCCCATTGCGCCCCAGCGCGAGCCGACGAAGATGCAGGCAATCAGCAGGACGCGACTGACCAGCGAATACACCAGCTGCGCGCGCATCAGTCCCCGCGCAAGGAACACCCAATACGTTGCATAAGCGGCCGTCTGGAAGATACCGCCCAGTGTCAGCACCTGGAACAGCGGCACCGCCTCACGCCACTGCTCGCCCAGCACCAGCACAATCAGCGGCATCGCCAGCGCGCAGGCGAACGCAAACAGCGCAAAGATCAGGTGCACCATCACGGTCTGCCCGCGCAACAGAAAGGCACTGAAGCGCTCGCGGTCGTCCTGCAGCTGCGACAACACCGGCAGCGCCACGCTGGTGGCAGGCGCATTGATCTGGTTCAACGGCATCATCAACAACTGGAATGCGCGGTTGTACAAGCCCAGCGCGTCCGGTCCCGTCCGCCAACCGATGATGACCTGGCCCACGTTGCGACTGGCATACCCCAGCAACTGCGCCGCCATCAGGTTCCAGCCGAAACTCATGAAATCGCGCATCGGTGCAGAACGCTGGTAGCCACCCGGCAACCAGCGCGCGCAGCTGGCGGCGATGATGAAATTGACGCCGGCCTGCACCACCTGCTGTACCACCAGCGCCCAGTAGCCCCAGCCCAGCAGCGCAGCAGCAACCGCTGCGCCCAGACCGAGCACCTGCGAGCCCACATCGCTCAGCGCCACCTGCCCGAAGCGCAGCCCGCGGCTCAGATGCGCGCGGTACTGCGTGGTCATGCCGTTGATCAGGAAGGTGACCGCCAGCGCCTGGGAAATCGTCACCAGGGCCGGCTCCTTGTAGAAGTTCGCAATCAGATGCGCCGAGGCGAACACCACCAGCGACAGCAGCAGGCCGATGCCGCTGTTGATCCAGAACAGGTTGTCGCGCTGCTCGCGGCTCACTTGCTTGGCTTGCACAGCCGCGGCCGACAGACCGAAATCGCGCAGGATCTCGGCGGCGCCGACGATGGCGGTCACCATCGCCATCAGACCGTAGTCGTAGGGCGTCAGCAAGCGCGCCAACAGGATGATGCCGCCGAACTGCACCACCATCTTGGCCGACTGCCCCAGCATGGTCACCGCTGCGCCGCCGGCAGCGCGCGACCCCAGGCTGCGCTGTGGCGGTGGCGGCGGTGTGGAAGATGTCATCGTAGGTGTCTCTGCGGTCACAGCGCGGCGTCTCCATCCTTGCCCAACGCTTCCAGATAGGTGCGGTAATGCAACTGCCCAATCCGCGGCCAGTCGCGCTGCGAGAGATCCGGTGCCGGGCCGCGTGGCGCAGCACGCACCTTGTCCAGCATGCCGGTCAGCAGCGCGGCATCGAACTCGCCTTCATACAGGAACACCCAACCGGGGCCGACTTCCTCGGCGATGGCCGCGTTGGATTCGCTCCACGGCGCCAGCACCGGGCGCGCCAGCGACAACGCCAGCAGCAAGGTGCCGGAGTTATGCATCTGCCGATACGGCAACACCACCAGTTCGGCCGCGCTGACTTCGCGCGCCAGCACTGGCTCTTCCACGTAGGCCAGCAATGCGCTGATCCGCGGATCCTGCGCGCAGGCGTCCTCCACCAAGCTGCGCATCTGCGGCGTGGCCGGGTTGCCGACGATACGCAGGTTGAGACGCGCATCGTCGACCTCGCGCATGACCTCGATCAAGGTTTCCACGCCTTTGTACGGGCGGATCAGGCCAAAGTGCAGCAGCCGTCCGGGCACCGTGCTGCCCTGCTCCATGGTCGCGAACCAGTCGCGATAATGGCCGTGCAGAATCGTATCGGTGAACGGCGGACGTGGCGGCGTGGTCGCATTGATGCGAATCCAGCGCCGCGTCAGCCGGTCGATCCAGCGCAGCAGGCTACGTTCGCGCCAGCCGCGGTCCTCATGAGGCGCAAGATTGTGCAAGGTGCGCACCACCGGCGTGCCGGTCAGCTGCAGCTTGAGCAACAACAACGCAGCGCAGGCCTGCTTGGCCAACGTGCCGGCAGCGGTCGGATGGCGCAGCAGGTATTCGGGCCAATGAAGATGCAACACGTCGTAACGCGACAGCAATGCATCGCGCATCGAAAAGAAGCGCGGATGCACTGCGGCAGGCAGCGCGTCGTAGAGCTGAGTCAGGTACGGATTGGTGTTGGCATTGGGCTTTTCAGTGGAAAACAGCACCGTCACCTGCGGCTGCGTTGCCGCATGCGTCATTGACGCAGGAGCAAGCGCGCTCATCGCACAGCCTCCTGCACGCGCGGAATGCCCAACGCATCGTGGTATTCGTCGACGTAGCGCCCGACCACATGCTTCCAGTCATAGCGGCTTACATAGGCCATGGACGCCGCGCGACGGGTGTCGAAATCGCTGTCGGACTGCAACGCAAGCGCCTGCACCTGATCTGCCGCCGCTTCGATTCTGTCGCGGCTGACGATCACGCCCTGCCCCGATTCGCTGGCGAGCCGCACGAATGGCGGGATATCGCTGAGGATCGGAATCAAGCCCGCACTCATTGCCTCCACTGCCGCGATACCAAAGCCTTCATGCCGCGACAGGCACACGAAGAACTGCGCCTGCTGCATCAATGCGCGCAACTGCTCCTGCGAGGGCGACATGCTCAGCTGCACCTTGTCCTGCAGCCCGCGTTCGGCAATTGCCTTGCGCAGATCCGCTTCGTTCAGATCGTACTCGCGGCCGGCAATGATCAGCCGCCAGTGCGGGTCGCGCTTGAGCGCTGCCTGCAACAGCTCCAGGGTTTCGGCCAGCCCCTTGTTGACCGACCACCGGCCGAAATACAGCATGGTCCGGCCGGGCGCGGTCGCTCCCTGCCCTGCATATTTCTCTACATCCACTCCGTTTTCGATCACCCGCAGCCGCGCCGGTGCCACCACCTTGGCGAACAGATCGCCATCGTTTTCGCTGGTGGCAATCACCCGTGCATAGGCCAGCGCCGAGGTGCGCGTGAGCGTCTGGAACCACAGCTGCTTCATGCGCGATGCGTAGGCGGTATGGAAAAAACCGCCGTGCGTGGACACCACCATCGGCTTGCCGTGCAGCGGCTTGGTCAATGCCAGATAGTCGTAAAAAAAATCGATGCCATGCAGATGCACAACGTCGGCCGAACGAATCGCACCGAGCACCGAGGGCGCCAGCGGGTAGCGCGACGAGCCGCGATAGCCAATCCGCCGGATCGGCAGCCCTTGGTGCGTGTCCTGCGCCGCAAGCGGCGCACCGGGATTAGTGAACACACGATCCAGCGTCACGATCTCGACCGTATCGGCGCTCGTGGCCTGATGTTGGCGGGCAACATTGAGAACGACCTCTTCCATGCCCCCGATCGAAGGATGGAATTGGCGGACGACATGCACCACTTTCATTACGCCACTCTCCTTTGCCAGCGGCGCGCACTCAGTTG
The DNA here is from genome assembly GCF_041481705.2 of Xanthomonas sp. NCPPB 1062. Taxonomy (NCBI): domain Bacteria; kingdom Pseudomonadati; phylum Pseudomonadota; class Gammaproteobacteria; order Lysobacterales; family Lysobacteraceae; genus Xanthomonas; species Xanthomonas sp. NCPPB 1062. The sequence continues at coordinate 2,927,558 of NZ_CM192987.1, forward strand.
CTGCGACGGCTGATTCTGAAAACTCGTCATTTGCGTTTCAACCCCAACATCCACGGTGCGATCGGCACCAGCACCGCGCGCATCGGCACGCTTACAGCAATCGCGAACGCGCTCAGCCCCAACGCCCAGGCAGGTGTACCGATTGCGCTACGTGCGATCAGGCCCGTACGCGCCACCACGCTGGTGGCCACCAAGAAAACCAGGGTATGCGTGCACAGAATCAGCAAGGTATTGCTACCGACCCATTGCACCCAGCGCAGACGCCGAATGAAATAGGCGACGCAAAACGTCATCGCCGTCCCGAGCAGACTGGCCAGCAGGAAGACGGCCGCCGACTGCCCGAACTGCAGGTTGTTCACGTCCACCTGCCCGTTCCATCCCGCCAGCCACCACCACAGTGCAGCCAACGGCAACAAGGCAAGCGCCCACACCTGCGCGCGCAATGATCGCAACGCATCGGCAAAGCGCGATAGCCAACCGCCGACTGCAATGAAAAACAGCGCCACTGGCAGCACATCCAGCGCGAGCGGCAAGCGCTGCTGCAGCGAAGGGAACCAGCCCGCCCACGCCAGCGCGATCGGCAGGCTGATCGCCGCCACTGCGGCCGCACTCAATCGCGCACGCAACGCAATGTAGGCTAGCGTCGTGACAAAGAGCGCTGGCAGAAACCACAGCGCCGGAAGCACATACAGGCGTGACCCGTTGGCCCACAGCAATCCCGTCAGCGGGTGCCACCACGGGCGTATCTGCGGATGACCTGCATGCCCATCGATCGCAGCAGTCAACAACCACAGCGCATAGGCCACCATGAAAAAAGCGAGATACGGCACCAGCAGCGTGCGCGCCAGCTTTGCGACGGATGCCCCCGTCAATGCCCGATGCCCGAATCGCTCGCCAACCCAACCCGACAACACAAAAAACAACGGCACATGGGAGCTGTAGGCGAACAGCTTGTACGCTGGCGGCATGCCGCTGGCATGGCCCAGCACCACTAGCGCGATGGCCAACGCTTTGGCGGCGTCGATCTGCCAGTCACGCGTCGGCGCAGGTGCCGTTCTGGCGTCCGCCGAGTGATGCGCACGCGCAGCGTGCGGTGACGAGGATGTGCCTGTCATGCCAAGGCGCCGCTCATGCCGCCACCCGGCGCGCACCCAGCGCCCACGGGGCGAAGCGCATCAGGATCCAACGTAGCGGCACGCTGGCGGCCAATGCGAACAGCGTGACAAAGACCGCCCAACCCAGCCCCGGACGCGCCCCACCGAATCCACCAGCCAAGGCAGCAACACCGGAGAGCACGAAGAACACCAACATATGCGTACAAAGAATCAGCAAGGTATTGCGGCCGATCCACTGCAGCCACGCCCAGCTCTGTACCAGCCGCGCCGCGCAGATCACCATCAACGAACCAAGCAACGCGCTAACCAGGAACAGCGCGTGGTTACGTCCGAATTCGAGCATGTTGACGTCGATTCGCCCATTCGCGACAGCCAGCCAGGCCACCGCCAATCCCAACACGACCGTCGCCAGGGCACTGCCGACCAAGGATGTCGGCAGGCGTGGCGAAACGTGGATCAGCAAGGCGCCCAATGCGTAAAAGCACAGCGACACCGGTAGCACATCCAAACCGAAAAAAATCCGCACGTGCTGTGTCGGGAACCAGTTCATCCAGAACCACGCCACGATCAATGCCAGCCCCGCGATCAGGATCGGGGCCAGCAGGCGGCGCAAGACCATGTAACTCACCACGGTCACCAACATGACGGGCAAGAACCACAGCGGAGGCTGCACATACAGGTCCGGGCCGATACCGGTGAACATCGCCACGATCGGCTCCCACCACGGGTGGCTTCCCCAGCGCGCAGCCTTTTCGCCGATATTGCGGGTCAACAGCCAATAGGCATAGCCAAGCAGATAGAACGTGACGTACGGCAGCAGCAAGCTGCGTACATGCCTGCCGACTGAGCGCCTGTCCAGCCCAGTCGTGGCCGACGCATAACCCGCTGCCAACCAGCCTGATACCAGGAAAAACAGCGGCACATGGAAGCTATAGGCGAACAAGGTCATGCCATGTGGGACGCCCTTGGCATGACAGAACACCACCAACAGGATCGCAATGGCCTTGGTGGCGTCGATGCGCGGGTCGCGGACGCGACCGCCTGTTGCAACCTGCGCGTCGGCGGCCGGCAAAGCCGACCGCGATGCCGGCATTGCCGACACGCTCATCGTGCTGCTCCCGCAGGCAATGGCAACTGCGCGCCATCTGCCGTTGGATCGTCCTTGATCAAGGCGGTTTGCGCGCCGGACGCAGACCAGGTCGGCAGCATGTGCCACATGCAACCGCAGACAAACCACCACAATGCCGATGTCTTGATCGAGAAGTAACCGTTGGAGACAAGCAGGCTCAAGGCGAACGCAAAGATCGCCAGGTTCTTGAACAGCTGCCCTTCCTTGCTCGGCATCAGCAGAAGGAACGAATAGGCCAGCAGGAAGGCCAGCACGCCCACGATCGATTGCGATGCGATGAAGTACGAAATGCCACTATCGAAGTAACGATACGCCTGCGCAAAATCCAGGCCCATCCAGGATTCGAACGACAGGTTATTCATCGAATAAACGGTGAAGAACACGCGCCCCATCGTGGTGTCCTGGTATGCGGTGATGCCCGTGACCCAGACCAGCAGCCATGCGCTCATGATCACCAGCAGGAACACCAGGAAGGCCAGCCGCTGATCCAACCGTTTCAATAGCGGCGTCAGCAGCACCATCAAGACACAGGTACCCGCCGCCAATCGTCCGTCTGAGGCCACGATCATGAAACCGATCAACCCCACCGACAGGATCAGCGCCGCCGGTCGCATCCAACGCCAGAACACCAGCACGATCGCGGTGAAGAAGCAGATGTAATTACCCATCGTCACCGGCTCGATGAACATCGAAGAGGCGCGCGGCAGATTGGAACCCGGCAGGAAGTTACGCTCGCCCGGCCGTGTTGCGCTGACGAACAGATTACTGTCTTCGTTCCAAAAGCCTTCGGCGCTCATGCCGCGCGCGTTGACGAAGAAGCTCTTCGGATTAATCAGATCGCCGTATTTGACTGGCATCGCCAGCTCGAATGCGGCAACCAGTGAGACGATGATGGTCATGCGGATGAACAGCTTGGGCACCGAGCCCGTGTAGGCAGAGCCAAGCACGACGAAGGCGAACACCACCAGCGCGTCGCGGAAGAACTTGGGGTCGATCTGCCAGTTCACCAAAAACCGCACGAACATCAGCGTGACGATCAACCCAAGCCCGCTGACGATCAGGGCAATGCGCTTGCGGCTCAACGAACCCATGCCAAGCAGGAAGCACGCCGCGTAGACCATGAATTCGACCGCGTAGGTGATCACCGGTCGCACGGTGAACACGTTCGCGTTGATGAACGCCAACACCAGGTTATAACCCACGCCGACCAGCAACGTGAGCTCAATCAGCAGGTTATGCCAGCGCACGCGAGTTTCCTCGCTCATTCGAATCAGCATGCAGATGCCCGCTTGAAAGGAGCGGCTGCAATGCAGCCGCCCGCGGCGCCGAACGCGCCAGCTCGCACGCTCCCCACCATCATCAGTACGCGGTCTTCTGTCCGAGCACGCGTACAGCGGTCAGCACGATGATGCGGATATCCAGCCACAACGACCAGCGGCGGATGTAATCGAGGTCGTACTGGATACGCTTCTTCATCGTCCGCAGTTCCGGGGTTTCACCACGGAAGCCGTTCACCTGCGCCCAACCGGTGATGCCAGGCTTGACGTAGTGACGCTGCATGTAATGGTTGATCAGCTTTTCGTAGTGCGTGTTGTGCTGCGCAGCGTGCGGGCGCGGCCCGACGATCGACATGCTGCCACCCAGCACGTTGAAGATCTGCGGCAACTCGTCCAGGCTGCTGCGGCGCAGGAACGCACCGAAACGGGTGATACGTGCGTCGTTCTTGGTCGCCTGCTGGATCGTCGTGCCATGGTCGTCGTGCACACGCATCGAGCGGAACTTGAACATGTAGAACTCGCGGCCACCCAGACCATGACGGCGCTGGCGGAAGAACACCGGGCCCGGCGAGCTCAACTTGACGCCCACGGCAATGGCGGCCATCAGCGGCCACAGGCCAAGCAGCGCGATAACGGCCAGGATCTTGTCCTGCAACGCCTTGGCCACCACGAAGTAATTGTCACGGTCCACCCCGCCCTGGCGCAGATTGATCACCGGCACGTTGCCGATCTGTTCGCCAGACTGATTGAGCAGACCGAAATCGAACAGATCAGGCACCAGCTTGACGTTGATCGGGTAACGGTCCAGGCGCTGCAACAGCTGCTTGATGTGGTCGCGTTCGCCCAGCGGTAGCGAGATCCACACCTGCTCGACCTGGTTTTCCTTCAGATAATCAATCAGCGCGTCCGGCTCGCCCAGGCACGGCAACGACTGACGCTGCTCGGTCACGGCAATGTCGTAAGGGGTGCGGAAATAACCGACCAGGTTCATGCCGACCCACGAGTTACGGCTCAGGTAGTGGTTGATTTTCATCACCGGGTGACGCAGTCCCACCACCACCACGCGTTGCACGTCCACGCCCTGGGTACGCAGATGGTTGAGGAAGCCGCGCAGCACCGTGCGTGCCGCCACCAGCGAGGCCAGGCCACCGACGAACCACAAGCCGATCCAACCGCGCGACACCTGCTCGCCCACCTGCACGATCAGCGCATGCACGGCAAACAGCGCGAACACACCGCCGAACGCGCCGCCCAGCACCATCAGTTCGCTCAACAGCCCACGGCCGCGCCAGCTGCGGTACAACGGGAACAACGCAAAGCAGATCACCGAGTACAGCAGCGTGGTGGCGATCGCCAGCCGATACGGCGCGGCTGGCACCCAGGAACCAAACACGATGCGATAAGCGACCAGACCGGACACCACAACCATGGTCAGGTCGAAGACGCGCAGAACCAGATCGGCCGCAGCCGAATATTTGGACAACAATCGCGGCGAGGAAGTCGTGTAAGTCGCGCTACTCAAGTCTGCCAAAAGCATGGGGATGTCCTCCAAACTCGATACGACGCATGCGGGGGAACATACGAATCGCACGCGAGCTTTCAATCATCTCCGCCAAGCGATCACCGCGGTAGAACCTACCGACCCCAGATCACTCGACAGCCCTTTGTTTCAACAGAGACAAACTTTCAAACGAAGGAGCCCGAAACATACGGGATCCCACCTTTTCCACGCTGAATCAGTTGTCACTTTAATTAACCATCGTTTTGCAACATCACGATGTCAGTTCGGCCGCGTTTCCTGCCCATTGACACGCAGGAAGTAACGCACCAGAGCCACAGCCAAACCTAGGAATACGCCAAAGATCAGGCCCAACGCGAGGTTCAATTTCAGTTTCAGCGAAGTCTTCGACGTAGGCACATCTGCGGTATCGACGATGGTCACGTTGTTGGCGCCGACATTGCCTGCCACACCGATTTCCTTGTAGCGCTGAAGCAGCGCATCGTAGAGCTGACGGTTGGTGTCGACGTCGCGCTTGAGCATGTTGTAACGAATGCTGCGGCTCTGCAGATCCAGCTCGTTGTTCCGCAAGCCGGCGATGCGCTCATTGAGCAACTGCTCCTGATGCACCGACGCATCGTAGGTCGCCTTCAGCGACTGGCGCACGTTGATGACCTCGCCATTGATTTGCCGGCGCGACTCTTCGATTTGCGCCTTCAGACGCTGCATTTCCGGGTAGTCCGGCTTGAAGGTCGACAGCTTCTGCTGGTATTCGGTGGTGAGACGCACCTGCTCGCTCCGCAGGCTCTGGATCAACGGACTGCTGAGCACCTGAGGCAACGACATGCCATCGCCACTGGATGCCTGACGCCAGGCGGCCTCGGCCTTGATACGGGCGTCCTGCGCAGAAGCCAGCAAGGCGTTGAGATCGGTCAGGTTCTGCGCTGGCAACGAGGGCTTGTCGTCGCCCACCGACACAATCTGCTCATCGGTGGAGTATGCGACCAGCGACTTCTCCGAATCTTCGACCTTGCTGCGCAACTGCTCCAGTCGCTCGGCAAGGAACTTGGTCGCGAACGAGGACGCCTTCATGCGGCGTTCCTGCGTACTGATGATGAACATCTTTGCGTACGTGTTGGCGATCTTGGCCGACAGCACGGGGTCCGGCGAATCGTAGTTGACGTAGACCAGGCGCGAATTGAGGATGGGTTCGACCACCAGGCCGGCCAGCAACGTATCGGTGAGGCTGCGCTCGATGATCGCCTGACGCGAATCAACCGATTTGCCTGCCTCGGGATTCTTGGCTGCGGCCTTCTCCAGTGCCTCGTCCACCTGGTCCTTGAACGCCGGCTCCTTGTCGAGCTTGGCTTCGCGGATCACTGCACGTGCCAGTGAACGGCTCTGCAGCAGCTGATACTGGGTCTGGTAGAAATCGCGATCCTGCGGCGACTCCACCGGCATCAGGTTGTCGACGTTCACCACGTTCAGCGAATCGCGTTCGATCTGCAGCGTGCTGGTCGCGCGGTACTTCTCCGGCATCAGCAGCGTGATGGCCAGCGCCAGCAGCAATGCGCCCAGTGCGATTGCGATAATCAACCAACGCTGCGACACCAGGGCGCGCCAGTAGTCGAGCAACCCCACATCGGCGAGTTCGAGATGCCCGTGACGCTGCGACGAAGAGGAACGATTGTCGGAATTCATGCTCATCGGTAAGCGCGCCACACCATCACAAGAGGAGTCAGTTCCAGCATGGTGCGCAACCACACGCGCGCATCCGAGCGGTACACCACCACGATGTCGCCGCCGTAAATCTCAGGATCGGGGTTGGTTCCCTTCTCGATTTCGGTCAGGTCGAACCGCGCGAGCATCTTTTGCCCATTGACCATGCGGAACACGATGACATTGCCGCGGCTGGCGACCGTGCTCACGCCCTTGGCCTGCGCGATGGCTTGCTGCAAGGTCAGGTTGGCCCCGATCACCGGATAAATGCCCGGCTCGTCGACCGCTCCGGTCACGGTGACGCGACGGCCGTTGGATTCCTGCACGAACACCGACACCTGCGGATTTTGCAGGTAGCCATTGCGGTACCGGTCGGCCACCATCTTTTCCAGCTCGCCGACGCCCATGCCGGCCGCATTTACGTCGCCAATGAGCGGCAACGAAATGTGGCCGTTCTGATCGATACGGACCTGCCGTTCCAGATCGTCGATCTGGAACACCTTGACCAGCAGCAGGTCGCCTGGCGAGAGCCGATACTCGGGCTGCACTGCGGACATTGCGAGCGGGTCAGGCAGTGGCAACGAGGTCGCCATGTCCTTACCGGTGCTGCAAGCGCCCAGTGTTATCGAGCAGATCAACGCCAGGCTGAGCGCTTGGCAAAATCGTCCGATCAGTTTCTTCATGCGTGTGGCTGGCTGCCTCGGTTGGGTGGGACAGGAGCTCGCGCAGCATTCAACCGGCCAAACACGCCAGCACGAACGTACGACAGAGGGTTCATCCCGGGACATCGGGATCACGACAGGTAAAGCGTGTTGCACTGCACTATGGCACAGAAAAATCGCACCGCAAGAGACCGCACGCCATTTTTTTGACAGCGTTGGCCTATTGATTCAAGTTCGTCGATATCGCGTTAACGAACCGTGATCCACGTTTGAATCTGGAGAAAATGTTTCGGAGTGTTTTCGGACACTTAGCACCATTGCGTGATCCAAGTCCATAGCGAACCGGACCGCAAAAAGCCGGCGCTAGTGCGCCGTTCATGCTGCATCGCGATATGCCGATATGCGTATTCGCCCAGGCCGTCGCGGACACAAAAATGCAATGTTGCGACGCAACAAAAAAGCCCATGACCTGACGTCATGGGCTCGTTGTTTGGTCGGGGTAGCCGGATTCGAACCGACGACCACTAGTCCCCCAGACTAGTGCGCTACCAGGCTGCGCTATACCCCGAAGATGCTGCGCTCCGCCGCGAGGGCGGCCTGCGATTATAGCGGCTTTGTGAAACGTTTTCCTAGCGGCGCAGCAGTTGCAGGACTTCTTCCAGCTCCATCCGCACCTGCTTGATGATCTGATTGCTCAGCGCCGACTCGCTCTTGGCGCCATCGCCCTCCAGACGCAAGCGCGCACCGCCGATGGTATAGCCCTGTTCGTACAGCAACCCGCGGATCTGACGCACCATCAGCACGTCATGTCGCTGGTAGTAGCGCCGGTTCCCGCGCCGCTTGACCGGCTCCAGGCTGGGAAACTCGGTTTCCCAATAGCGCAGCACATGCGGCTTGACGTCGCATAGCTCGCTGACCTCACCAATGGTGAAATAGCGCTTGGCCGGGATCGGCGGTAGCTCGCGATTACTGCCCGGATCCAGCATAAGCCTCCACCCGTTCCTTGAGTTTTTGGCCGGGGCGGAACGTCACCACCGTCCGTGCCGAGATCGGAATTTCTTCGCCGGTCTTGGGATTGCGACCGGGCCGTTGGTTCTTTCGCCGCAGATCGAAGTTGCCGAAACCCGACAGCTTCACCTGACGGCCCTGCTCCAGCGCATCACGCAGCACATCGAAGAACGCGTCGACAAATTCCTTTGCCTCACGCTTGTTCAGACCGACCTCGTCGAACAGACGTTCGGCCATCTCCGCTTTCGTCAATGCCATGCCAATCCCCTGGTTACCGCCTCAACTCCGGATCCGGGCGCGATGCTCGCGCTCGATCACGGCCACCACGTCGGTGACGACCGCATCGACGTCCCGGTCGGTGAGAGTGCGCGAGTTATCCTGCAAAATCAAGCCCATAGCCAGACTCTTGAAACCTGGCTCGACCCCCTGCCCGACATAGCGGTCGAACAATTGCACCTCACGCAACAATGGCCCGACCGTAGTGCGCACGCTGGCCGACACTGCCGCCCAGCTCACCTCGTCGGGCACCAGGAAGGCCAGATCGCGGCGCACCGAGGGGAACCGCGACAGCTCGCCGGCGCGCGGCAGGGTCCGCTGGACCAAGGGCATCAGCTGCAACTCGAACGCGATCACGTCCACGTCGATGTCCAGCGCCTTGGCCAGACGCGGATGTACCTGCCCGATCCAGCCGATACAGACGCCGTCGCGATAGATATCGGCCGAACGGCCCGGGTGTCCGAACGGCTGCGTCGACGGCTGGAAATCCAGCTGCGCGCCGCTGGCCGCAGCCAGCGCCATCAAGTCGCCCTTCAAGTCGTGGAAATCCACCTTGCGCGCTGGCTCGCCCCACTGCAGCGCCAGCGCATCGCCGCACACCGCCGCGGCAACGTGCTGCGACTCTCCGGGTGCCGCACCGGCATCGGCCGCAGCTGCGAACACCTTGCCCAGCTCGAACAAACGCACCCGCCCAGCCTGGCGTGCAGCATTGCGGCCCAACGTGGCGACCAGGCCCGGCAACAGGCGCGGACGCATGATCGCCAACTCCGCACTGAGCGGGTTGGCCAGCGGCACCAGGCCTTCGGTAAGCTGCCAACGCTCCAGCAAGGCCGCATCGACGAAGGCGTAATTGATGGTTTCCTGCAGCTCGCGCGCCACCAGCTGGCGCCGCACGCTGAGCTCGTCCAGCTGGGTTTCGCTCGGCATCGCGATGCGACTGGCGCCACCAGGCAGCGTGGTCGGCACCCGGTCGTACCCGTGGATACGCGCCAGCTCTTCAATGAGATCTTCTTCGATGGCGATGTCGAAGCGACGGCTCGGGGCCATCACTTCCCAGCCTTCGGCAACCGCCTCGACGTGCATGCCGAGCGCCCGCAGCATGCGCACGACGTCGGCATCGTCGATCTGGATACCGAGCACGCGTGCAATGCGCGCACGGCGCAAGCGGATGCGCGCCGGCTGCGGCAGATGCTCCGGCAGCTGCGCATGCACCACCGGGCCAGGCGTACCGCCGGCCAGTTCCAGCACCAGGCGTGTCGCCACTTCAATCGCCTGCGGCGGCAATGCCGGATCCACGCCACGCTCGAAACGGTGCCCGGCATCGGTATGCAGGCCGAGTTTGCGGCCACGGCCCATGATGGCCGCAGGGGCGAAGTACGCCGACTCCAGGAACACATTGCGGGTGGTGTCGGTGACGCGTGTGTCCAGCCCGCCCATCAAGCCGGCCAATGCAACCGGACGCCCGGCATCGGTGATGGTCAGAAAACTCTCGTCCAACGTGACCTGGCGACCGTCCAGCAGCACCAACTGTTCGCCAACGCGGGAATGGCGCACGCCGATCGGGCCTTGCAGCGTGTCTAGGTCGAACGCGTGCATCGGCTGTCCCAGCTCCAGCATCACGTACTGGGTGATGTCCACCAGCAACGACACCGGACGCACGCCGCTGCGGCGCAGCCGCTCGGCCAGCCACACCGGCGTCTTGGCGGACGGGTCGATTCCTTCGATCACACGACCGCAATAGCGCGGCGCATCCTTACCGGCGTCCAGTTCCACTGCCAGCGTGCGCGTGGACACCGGCGCCACCATGCCGGCGTCGAACGCCACCACTTCGCTGGCGCACGCGGCGGCCACGTCGAAGGCGATGCCGCGTACGCTGAAGCAATCGGCACGGTTGGGCGTGAGCTTGATCTCGATGCTGGCATCGGGCAGCCCCAGATACTCGGCCAGCGCCTGCCCCACCGGCGCATCGTCGGGCAACTCGAACAGACCCGACGCATCGCTGTCCAGACCAAGTTCCTTGGCCGAACACAACATGCCGCTGGACGCCACACCGCGCAGCTTGGCCGCAGTGATCGTCAGCTCGCCGATCTTCGCACCGACCAGCGCCAACGGCGCCACCAGACCCGCACGCGCATTCGGCGCGCCACACACGATCTGCAGCAACTCGCCCTGCCCGGCATCGACGCTGCAAACCTGCAGACGATCGGCTTCGGGATGACGCACCGCTTCGACGATACGCGCCACCACCACCTGACCAAGCGACTCGCCCAGCGGCGTGACTTCTTCGACTTCCAGACCGATCGCCGTCAGCGTCGCGGCCAGTTCATCGCGCGTGGCCTGGATCGGAACGTGGCTGCGCAGCCAATTTTCAGAGAATTTCATGAGAGGCCGGGAATCGAGAATTGGGAATGGGGAATCGCAAGAGCAGGGTTGCCGGGCCTTCGGAACCGAACCGATGGAGCCAATGGCTCTTGCGATTCCCGATTCCCAATTCCCGATTCCCCGCCGTCAGGCAAACTGCCGAAGAAAACGCACATCGTTCTCGAAGAACGCGCGCAGGTCGTTGACGCCATAGCGCAGCATCGCGAAGCGCTCCACGCCCAGGCCGAAGGCGAAGCCGGTGTAGCGCTCAGGGTCGATGCCGACGCTGCGCAGCACATTCGGGTGCACCATGCCGCAGCCCAGCACTTCCAGCCAGCGCGTGCTGCCGTCGGGCTGCTGCCAGGCGATATCCACTTCCGCGCCAGGCTCCACGAACGGGAAATAGCTGGGACGGAAGCGCATTTCGAAATCGCGCTCGAAGAACGCACGCACGAACTCGGACAAGGTGCCCTTGAGGTCGGCGAAATTGGAATGCTCGTCCACCAGCAGGCCTTCGACCTGATGAAACATCGGCGAGTGGGTCTGATCCGAATCGGAGCGATACACCTTGCCGGCCGCGATCATGCGCAGCGGCGGTTTGTGCGCGTCCATGTAACGCACCTGCACGCCAGAAGTGTGTGTGCGCAGCAGGCGTCCGTCGCCGAAATAGAACGTGTCGTGCATCGCGCGCGCCGGATGGTGCGGCGGAAAGTTCAGGGCTTCGAAGTTGTGCCAGTCGTCCTCGATCTCCGGGCCGTCCGACAGCTCGTAGCCGAGCCGCGCGAAGATTTCGACGATGCGCTCCAGCGTGCGTGTCACCGGGTGCAGACCGCCGCGCTCGCTGCGGCGGCCCGGCAAGGTGACGTCGATGCGTTCGCCGGCAAGACGGGCATCCAGCGCGGCGGTTTCCAGCGTGTGCTTGCGCTCGGCCAGCGCCGCGGTCAGCGCGTCGCGCGACAGGTTGATCGCCTCGCCAGCCGCCTTGCGTTGCTCTGCCGGCAACGTCCCGAGCTGCTTGAGCTGGGCAGTGATGCTGCCGCTCTTGCCCAGCAATGCGACACGCAAGGCTTCCAGTTGGTCCGGCGTCTGCGCCGCGGCAACATCGGCCAGCGCGCGCTCGGTCAGGGATTGAATCTCACTCATTGCACTTGCGCCTCAACTGCGTCTACCGAACGGTGTTTCCGGATGCACCGGAACGCATTGCCACTCAAATCTGGTCTAGCCCGGCATCCAGTCAGCAATGCCGGCCATCTAAAAACGCAAAAGGGGAAGGACTCGCGCCCTTCCCCCTGCATATCTGCTTGCCCTCGCCGGAAGCCTGTACACGAATGCGCAACCCCCTTCGAGACGCTATCCCTTCAAAAGTCCGCACATGGATGTGCGGGCTCTTGCGAGGGACTCGCACCTATGCCGCCAGCGCGCCCTTTGCCTTCTCGGCCAGCGCGGCAAAACCGGCGGCATCGTGCACGGCGATATCGGCCAGCACCTTACGGTCCAGGGTGATGCCAGCCTTGAGCAGGCCATTCATGAAACGGCTGTAGCTCAAACCGTTGATGCGGGCAGCCGCATTGATGCGGGTGATCCACAGCGAACGGAAATTACGCTTCTTCTGCTTACGGCCAATGTAGGCGTACTGCTGCGCCTTGATGACCGCCTGCTTGGCAACGCGGAAGACCTTGCGGCGAGCGTTGTAGTAGCCCTTCGCCAGGGTCAGAATTTTCTTGTGGCGGCGGCGCGCCTGCACACCACGCTTTACTCGTGCCATGGTTCAGTCCTCAGAGATAGGGAAGCATACGATCGAGACGGCCTGCGTCCTCGGCACGGACGTGGTTCGTCTGCCGCAGGTTGCGCTTCCGCTTGGTCGCTTTCTTCGTGAGGATGTGGCTACGGTTTGCGTGGCCGCACTTGTACTTGCCGGAGGCGGTCTTGCGGAAACGCTTGGCCGCCGCCCGGTTGGTCTTGATCTTGGGCATTGCAATGTCCTTGATGGTGTTTTGTCACTGACACGGGCGGCAGTCTTGCGACCACGCTTTCCATCCTTGCCCTTGCCTGCTTGTAAGTCCTTGATCGAACACGATCCGGACAGGTCCTGATGCCGCTTGCACGGCGCCCCGATAAAACCGGGCCGCGCAGTCTACCCGTTGCCGGGAATTGTTGCAAATCGTGGAGCTTGCACTGCAATAAACCTGTCGGGCCCGTTGCAGTGCCGAATCGGATCCTCAGACCTTCTTCTTGGGCGCGATCATCATGACCATCTGGCGCCCTTCCAGGCGCGGACGCGACTCGATGACGATGTCGTCGCCCAGATCGGCCTCGATCCGCGCCGCCATCTCGCGGCCCAGCTCCTGATGGCTCATTTCACGGCCACGGAAGCGGATGTTGACCTTGACCTTGTCGCCCTCTTCCAGGAAACGGCGCATGTTGCGCAGCTTGATCTGGTAGTCGCCCTCGTCGGTGACCGGGCGGAACTTGAGTTCCTTGATCTCGACCTGCTTGGTCTTCTTCTTGGCCTCGTTGGCCTTTTTCTGCTGCTCGAACTTGAACTTGCCGAAATCCATGATCTTGCAGACCGGCGGATCGGCCTGCGGCTGGATTTCGACCAGATCCAGGCCTTCTTCTTCGGCCTTGGCGAGCGCTTCGTCGCGCGACAACACGCCGACCATCTCTCCGTCACTGCCGATCACGCGAACGCGCGGCACACGGATTTCTTGGTTCTTGCGGTTCTGTTTGTTGTCAGGGGTACTGATATTGCAATCTCCCAGAGGAATCGAACCGGCGCATCCGGATCATCCAGACCGGCCGGGGTTGGCTCACGCTGCCTGCTCTGCCTGCAGACGTTCGATGAAGGCCGAGACCGTCATGGTCCCAAGATCCTCGCCTGAACGGGTCCGCACGGCGACAGCGCCATTTTCCTTCTCGCGGTCGCCGACCACGAGCAGATATGGCACGCGTTGCAGCGTATGCTCGCGAATCTTATAACCGATCTTCTCGTTACGCAAATCTGCGCTGACACGGAAGCCTTGATTTGCAAGGGTTTTCCGCACCGAGTCGACATATTCAGCCTGAGCATCGGTGATGTTGGCGACAACGACCTGCACCGGGGCCAGCCAGGACGGGAAGGCGCCGGCGTGGTGTTCGATCAAAATGCCGATGAAACGCTCCATCGAGCCGACGATGGCCCGGTGCAGCATCACCGGATGCTTCTTCTGGCTGTTCTCGTCCACGTACTCGGCGCCGAGGCGGCCCGGCATCATGAAGTCGACCTGCATGGTGCCCAGCTGCCAGGTGCGGCCGATGGCGTCTTTGAGGTGGTACTCGATCTTGGGGCCGTAGAAGGCACCCTCGCCCGGCAGCTCCTGCCATTCCACCCCGCACACGCCCAGCGCGCTGCGCAGCGCAGCTTCGGCCTTGTCCCAGGTGGCATCGTCGCCCAGGCGCTTTTCCGGACGCAGCGCGATCTTGATCTGGATGTCGTCGAAGCCGAACGCGGTATAGACCGCCAGCGCCTGCCGGTGGAAGGCGGTGACTTCGGATTCGATCTGCGATTCCAGGCAGAACACGTGCCCGTCGTCCTGGGTGAAGCCGCGCACGCGCAGGATGCCGTGCAGCGCGCCGGAAGGCTCGTTGCGGTGGCAGGCGCCGAACTCGCCGTAGCGGATCGGCAGGTCGCGGTAGCTGTGCAGGCCCTGGTTGAACACCTGCACGTGGCCGGGGCAGTTCATCGGCTTGACCGCGTAGGTGCGCTTCTCCGACTCGGTGAAGAACATCGCGTCCTGGTAGTTGTCCCAGTGGCCGGATTTCTGCCACAGCGACACGTCCAGGATCTGCGGGCAGCGCACTTCGCCGTAGCCGCTGTCGCGGTAGACCTTGCGCATGTACTGCTCGACCACCTGCCACAGCGACCAGCCCTTGGGGTGCCAGAACACCAGGCCGGGTGCTTCTTCCTGCAGGTGGAACAGGTCCTGCGCCTTGCCGATGCGGCGATGGTCGCGCTTGTCGGCTTCTTCCATGCGCAGGATGTAGGCATCCAGCTGTTTCTTGTCGGCCCAGGCGGTGCCGTAGATGCGCTGTAGTTGCTCGTTCTTGGCATCGCCGCGCCAGTAGGCGCCGGAGATGCGGGTCAGCTTGAAGGCCTTGAGGAAGCGCGTGTTGGGCACGTGCGGGCCGCGGCACATGTCCACGTATTCCTGGTGGTAGTACAGGCCCATCGCGGTGATGTCCTCGGACATGTCCTCGATCAGGCGCAGCTTGTACTCTTCGCCGCGCTGGGCGAAGACCTCGATCACCTCGGCGCGCGGGGTGACCTTCTTGATCACGTCGTAGTCCTGCGCGATCAATTCCTGCATGCGCTGCTCGATCGCGACCATGTCCTCGGGCGTAAACGGGCGTTCGCTGTAGATGTCGTAATAGAAGCCTTCGGCGATGACCGGGCCGATCACCATCTTGACCTCCGGGTACAGCTGCTTGACCGCATGCCCGACCAGGTGGGCGCAGGAGTGGCGGATGATCTCCACGCCTTCGGCGTCCTTGGCGGTGATGATGCGCAGGCTGGCATCGTGGTCGATGACGTCGCTGGCATCGACCAGCTGGCCGTCGACCTGGCCGGCGATGGTGGCCTTGGCCAGGCCGGCGCCGATCGACTGGGCGACCTGCATCACCGAGACGGGGGATTCGAATTCGCGGCGGCTGCCGTCGGGAAGCGTGATGTTGATCATGGGCAAGAATGAGGTCTGGTCTGGCTGCAGCGGTCGGCTGCCATGGGAGATCTGGCCATCGCTGGTCAGGCTCGGAGGGGAATGCGGGACGAGAGGCAAGACAGCGCCATGCAGGCGCTCTGCGCGCTGGCGCAGGCAAGGATCAGCGGTGGGCGGTGGTAGTGCTCATGTCGCACGCTGGGCCGGCGCGGGGCGCGGGCCACCTTCTCGCAGGGGGGTCTTGGACGTGAATGGTAAACCAATCAGCCGTCCGCTGCGTACGGCGGCGCGGCGCTGGCGGGCGCATGGCATGATGCCGGCCACCTGTCCTGCCGTTGCCGACCATGACCATCAAGGGTAAAGCCACCTCGCTGGATATCGCCTACCTGGCCGGCGTGTCGCAGCCGACCGTGTCGCGCGCACTGCGCGGCAGCCCGATGGTCAACGAGGAAACCCGCAAGCGCATCCTGCGCATCGCCCGCGAGCTGAACTACAAGGTCGACAAGAACGCCTCCTCGCTGCGGCTGCGCAATGCCGGCACGCTGGCACTGCTGTTCTTCGAAGACCCCACTGCCGACGACTCGCTGATCAACCCGTTCTTCCACTCGATGCTGGGCTCGATCACCCGCGCCTGCGCGCTGCAGGGCTACGACCTGCTGGTGTCGTTCCAGCAGTTGTCCAAGGATTGGCAGGCCGATTACGAAGACAGCAACAAGGCCGACGGCATCATCCTGCTGGGCTATGGCGACTATCAGGAATCGCGCCAGCGGCTGCAGCTGCTGGTCGAGCAAGGTACCCACTTCGTGCGCTGGGGCGCGGCCCTGCCCGGCCAGCCCGGCATTTCGATCGGCAGCGACAATTACCAGGGCGGGCTGGACATTACCGACCATCTGCTGGCGCAGGGCTGCCGGCGCATCGCGTTCGTCGGACACGCGTCCAACCACTATCCCGAATTCGAAGAACGCTACCGCGGCCATGCCGCTGCGCTGGCGCAGCACGGCCTGGTAGCCGACCCGGCACTGCAGTTCGATGCGATCACCACCGAGTTGTCCGGCTACACCGCATGCCTGGCACTGCTGGACAGCGGCAATGCGTTCGATGCGGTGTGCGCAGCCAGCGATCTGATTGCGATCGGTGCCATGCGCGCCCTGCGCGAGCGCGGCCTGCGGGTGCCGCAGGACGTGGCGGTCAGCGGCTTCGACGATATCGCGTTGGCGGCGTCGGTCGCGCCCGCGCTGTCGACCGTGCAGCAGGACACCAAGCAGGCCGGCACATTGCTGGTGGAAAGTCTGGTGGCCCTGATTCGTGGCGAGGCCGCGCAGAGCCGCACGATTCCGGTGCGTCTGGCGCTACGCGATTCCTCGCGCAGCAGCGGGCTGCAGCCGCCACTGGGATGGGCGCCGTCTGGCGCAGAGACCGGCGATGCGCTGACGGGTCGGGCGTCGGATGGGACGGTCAGGCGCTGATTCGGGATTCGGGATAGCGCGCCCGTTGGGTCGCGAGATCTCGCGACCCGCTGCGTGCGGCGCAAGAGCGCAACCGGGCGCGACGGGCGTCAGCGGCAATGCCTGATCGCGCCCAGGTGCGCGCCTACCTGTTGCGCGCGTCGCGTGCAGCCTGCTCGGCCATTTGCAGGTCGAGCTGCTTGCGCAGGGCCGGGTCGGTGATCGGCGCATCCGACAGCAACACGCGCACGCCGTGCGCCGGCACCGCTGTTGCGAAACCACGCTGCACCTGCAACTGCTCGCCACTGACCGCATCGCGCCACGCGCCAGGCTGCAGGAAGCGCGTCACTTGAATGGTGGCTGCGGTATCGGCCTTGTTGAGCAGCACCAATGCGGTCTGGGTTGTACCTGCATGCTGATAGACGCGCAGGAACGCGGCTTGATCGCCGTGTAACCGCACATCGACCTGCACGCCACGCTGCAATGCCGGGGTGTTGCGACGCACCTGGGCGATGCGTTGCAGCGGGCCGAAGATCGGGCTCTGCGGTGCAGTGCGGATGCGCTCGACGCCGAAGTAGTTGCGATTGCCGGCATGTTCGGCACGCCCACGCATGAAGCCGATTTCCGAGCCGTAATAGATCACCGGAATGCCGCGGGCGGTGAACAACCAGTTGTGCGCATCGATAAATCCGGCATCGCTGGCATCCAGGCGCGCCATGTCGTGGTTGTCGTAGAAGCTCATCAACTCGTAGGGGTTCGCGTAGGGCCCTTGACCCAGGAACAAGGGCGCGGCGAGTTTTTCGAAGCCGGCCTGTTCATGACCGAATACCGCGGCAAGCTGCTGCTTGAGCGGGAAATCCAGCACGCTGACGCCGGCATTGCGCGTCCAGGTATGCCCGGCGATCTTGTTGGCGTCGTAATCGAAGGCTTCGCCGAACATGAAAAAACCCGGACGTTTTTCACGAATGCGCGCCACGAAGGCATGCCAGAAGCGATCCGGCATCCAGCCGATGGTATCGATGCGAAACGCATCGGCGCCCTGCTCCATCCACTGCAGGTACGCGCCGGCCAGATAATCCAGCACCGCCGGATTGTTTTCGTTGAGGTCGGACAATTCCGCCAGGCCGCCGCCGGTGTTGTAGAAGGCATGCAATGGGTTGTGCTGCGGATCCAGCTGCGCAGGCGCGAGATTCTGGTGGTCGGCGACCAGGCGCCCCTGCGCATCGTAGAGTTTGCCGAAGCCGGGTTGCGCCTGCGGCATGGTGTAGGCCGGCGAACCGTGGTTGCCCACGATGTCCAATACGACCTTCAGCTTGCTAGCATGCATGGCGCGGGTAAAACCGGCGAAATCCAGGCCCGGGCTGGGCAGATGTTCGTCGAGCTTGTAGAAGTTGACGCCCCAATAGCCGTGATAGCCGGTCTTGCCATGGTCGCTGAGCGTGCTGCCGCAGGTGATCGGCTTGCCGCCGGTGAACGCTTCGTCGGGGTTATCGACGATCGGGGTGATCCACACCGCCCCGAAGCCCAGGTCGCGGATGTAATCGGCATGCTCGACGATGCCTTTGAAGTCGCCACCGAGATAGCCGATGTTGTCCTCGCTGCCATCGGCGCATGGTGTGGGCACATCGAAGGTGCGATGCGCACCACCCTGATCGCGATGGTCATTGCCGGTATCGCCGTTGACGAAGCGGTCGGTCACCACGAAGTACACCGCCTCGGCGGCGAACGGCTCCAGGGTGCCGTAGTAGTCCTTGGCTGCAGGCGCCGCCATTGCCGCGCCCGCGTACATCGTCAACGCCACATACATCGCACTGCGCATCACTGCCCTCCCGAGGCCACTGGAACCCGCACCACGCACACGCCTGCAATCAACAGGCTGAGCCCGCCAATGGCCAATGCATAGATCGGCTGCCCACCCAGCCACACGCGCAGTACAAAGCCCAGCGCGCTGGCGGCGACCAACTGCGGAATCACGATGAAGAAATTGAAGATGCCCATGTACACGCCCATCTTTGGAGCAGGCACGCTATCTGACAGCAAGGCATACGGCAGCGACAGGATCGAGGCCCAGGCGAAACCGACCCCCACCATCGACAGCAGCAACCACTGCGGGTCGCGGATGACCAGCATCGACAACAATCCGGCGGCACCCAGCCACAGGTTGCACAGATGGCTCCAGCGCAAGCCGATCGCACGCACCAGCAGCGGAATCACCACTGCAGCCAATGCAGCAAACCCGTTATAGGCGCCGAACAACACGCCGACCCAGTTTGCGCCATCGTTGTAGGCCGCCGAAGCGGTGTCGTTCGCACCGAAATGCACTTGCGTCACTGCGGCAGTGGTGTAGATCCACATCGCAAACAAGGCAAACCACGAGAAGAACTGCACCCAGGCCAGGCGACGCATCGTCATCGGCATGCTGCGCACGTCCTGCACGATCGCCACCAACATGCTGGTGGCGGGCAACATGCGAGCCAAGGCAAGCAAGACGCCGTAGGCAAGACACAACCCGGCCAGCACGTACAGCATGCGGTCGCCCTGCTGCCAGGCGATGGCCGTGGCGAGCAGCACGCCCAGACCGCACCACAGCACGCTTGCCATGGGTGTCGGCGCCATGCCGGTGCTTGCCACCTGTGCGAGAGCCGGATGCGCATCGTCAAAACCGGCCAACTGCTCTGGGCTGTACTCGCGCGTACGCAGCACCGTCCAGGTGATCGACAGGAACAATACCGCCGCGCCAAGGTAGAACGCGTAGCGCACGCTGTCGGGCAACTGGCCTGGCGGCGCGGTGTTGGCAATGCCCCAATGGGTCAGCAGCCAGGGCAGAAAACTCGCGACGATCGCGCCGATGCCAATGAAGAAACTCTGCATCGCGTAGCCGGTCGGCCGTTGCGACGGCGGTAATTGGTCACCCACCAGCGCACGGAAAGGCTCCATCGAGATGTTGATCGATGCATCCAGCACCCACAGCGTCCCGGCGGCCACCCAGAGCATCGGCGCGTTGGGCATCACCAGCAAGGCCAGCGTGGTGAAGACAGCGCCCACCATGAAGTACGGACGCCGGCGGCCCCACGGGGTCCAGGTGCGATCGGACAGGTAACCGATGACCGGCTGCACGATCAGGCCGGTGAGCGGTGCAGCGATCCACAGGCCTGGCACGTCGTCGACCTGCGCGCCCAGCGTCTGGAAGATACGGCTGGCATTGGCGTTCTGCAGTGCGAAGCCGAACTGGATGCCGAGAAAGCCGAAGCACATGTTCCAGATCTGCCAGAAATTCAAGCGTGGCTTGGCGTTCATGGCGCGGCCTCCACGCGTGCTGCAGGCCCGACCAACAACGCACTGACCTGCGCCGCATTGACTACACCATCACGGCCGCCGCGACCGCCGTTGTATTGGGCAAAGTGCGCCAATGCGCTCATATTGAAGCCGTTCTCGAGCCGGAACGTGCAGGCCTGCCCCGCCACCGCATCGAAAGTCACTTGTGTGGAGAGCTGCTCGCCTACGCTATGCGGCATCACGATGACCTGCGATTGTGCGGGTTTCCCCGGGCACTCCAGCACCAGGTGTTTCACCGCTGCCGTGATCCCGGTATTGATCGGGCCATTGTCATTGCGGTAACGCAGCGATACCCGATGCACGCCTGCATGTGCCGGACGCCAGCTCCAGCGCTGGCTGCCCGGCAACTGCTGCAGTGGGCCGAGCGTCAACGACGGGCTATGCAGCGACTCCAGACCATCGCGCCGCCGGGTCAGGCTGAGCACATGCAGCACGCCATCGTCGGGGAGATCCCAGTGCGCGCTGGCATCGAGTGCGCGGCCGTCCAGATACAGCGTTGTTCCTTCCGGAATATCGATGCGATACGTGTTGCCGATCTGTTGCGCGACCGGCGCCGGTGGCATCTGCGGTGCGAAGACCTGCTTCGGTCGCGGCGGCGGCGTCAGGTCGGCACTGTGCCCAACCAACTGCACCAGCGTGGTCTGCCCCTGCCGTTCGCTGCGTCCTGCCACCAGCAACTCGCCGGCATCGTTTGCCGGGCGCTGCAGCACGTACCGTCGTGCGCCCTGTTCCAGCACGATCTGCTTGGCGTCGCCAAACAACAGGGGCAGCAAGGACCGCGGCAACTTCGGTTGTAGCTTGCCATCGGCCGACAGCCCGAACACACCCTCCTGCACTGCAGACAGGTAGCCCGCCACCGACCACAGCTGGCGTGGCGAGTTCACCACCGGGCCACTGCGCGCGCCCTCTTCCACGTGCACCGCAAGGCGCTGCATCTCGTAGTTTTCCATGTTCGAGCCCGCCAGCGCGCTGCTGCGCATCAGCGATTGCAGCTCCAACGCGATGCGTGGCGCATCGTCCAGCGTGCGTGCAGCGCGTAGCGCATAGGCACTGACGAACGGCCAGACAGCGCGGTTGTGGTAGATCGGCTGCGCGGCCTCTTGCGGCCACACCACCGGGCTGCCGCCGGCGACCATCGGGTAATTGCGCAGCGCAAGGCGCGCCCGCTGCGGCGGAAACACATCGGCCAGTACGCCCAGCGAGAGGCCGAGCAGATCCACCTTGGCGTAGCGTACCGGATGCGCTGCGCTGCCGAGATAGCTGACGTATTGGCTGCTGCGCGCATCCCAGAAATGCCTATCGATGGCCTGGCGAAGTGCATCGGCCCACTGCGCATATTGCACAGCGCGTGCATCGCCATGCTGGCGCGCCAACTGTTCGGCCAGCCGCAACGCCTGGTAATGCAGCACGTTGGTGGAGAGCGCAAAGGATTCGGCAATGAATCGCACGTCCTCGCGCGTCCAGTCCGGGTAGGTCTGTTCTCGCCAATCCAAGAACGAGGTTTCGCCGCGGTAGAGACCGATCTGCGCATCGAACACGGCATCGCGGTCCTGCGCGATCGTTGCCTGTAGTGCCTGCCACACCTCTTCGGCAAACGGCTTGTCGTCCAGCAGGCCGCGTGCGGCAAGGAACCACACCACCCGATCGCTGCTGATCGGCCAACTGCCGCCGGAGCCGGTGTCCTGCGCCACGAACAGTCCCGGCGTGCGCCCATCGCGTGCGGCAGAGAGCTTGAAGCGCAGTGCATTGCGCGTGCGCTCCGGCTCCAGCTGCGCCAACGCAAGATCGGCCGCAAAGCTGACATCGCGCGTCCAGACGTAAGGCCAGCGTTCGCCGGTTTCGAAGCAGGCGCACGGCACCGGCTTGCCATCGTTGAAGGCGGGGTCGCGGATCGCCTCGACGCGGTCGTCGGCCATTTCCTGCTGTGCCAGCGCGAACAAGGCGTCGAACAGCGGGCTGGCGGTGTGCGTGCGCATCGGTTGTGCCGCAATGCGGCGTTCGCCCTGCGGCCAGCGCAACACGAAGCTGCCGTCGTCCAATGCCTGCGCTTGGGCCCGGCGTCCTTGAAATTCCAGTTCGTCGGCCAGTGCCGGCGAACTTGCCGCAACGCCCAGCGTTGCAGCCATGCAGATCATCTTCAACATCGAAGCGGCAAGACAGCTTGCGCCGTCGGCCTTCCTCCCTCGTTGCACGCGTTGTGGTGCGCGGCACGGACGTGCCACGGGCGCGGACCCTCCCAGGTGCCGTGGCGCCATGGTAGACGCGCACTCTGCTGTTCCGCACCACTGCATACGTATTCATGGGTTTCCAGCAGTGCGCAGCACGGCGCATCCACTGCAAGGCACTGCATAGTCACTGCTTGCGCAACGGTCACCTTGGGAGGGGATATGCCGCTGTCTTCACGTCGAGCGCACTCGACACTGGGCGCCGCATGGATCGCCCAGCTGCTGGTCCTCACGCTGTTCGGCGGTGCCGCGCCGCAGCTGCATGCCGAAGTCACCACCGTCAGCGTGGAGTCGCCGAACAAGGTGCTGCAAGTCAGCCTGGAGGTGGATGGCGGCACGCCTTATTACCGCGTGCAGCGCCTCGGCGAGGCGGTGGTGCAACGCTCGCGGCTGGGGTTCGAGCTACGCGACGGCCGGCTGGACCGCGGCATGGCGGTGCTTGCCCAGGCGCGCCAAAGTCACGATGACACCTGGGAGCAGCCCTGGGGCGAGACGCGGCTGGTGCGCAATCACTACAACGAGTTGCGCGTGAGCCTGGGCGAGCGCGACGGTGCGCAGCGCATCTTCGACGTGATCTTCCGCGTCTACGACGACGGGCTGGGCCTGCGCTATCACTTCCCCAAGCAAGCAGGCATGCGCGAGGCGCTCATCGACGAGGAAGTGACCGAATTCGCCATCGCGCAACCGGCCGATGCCTGGTGGATTCCCGCAGGCGAGCCGATCCACTACGAGTATCTGTATCGGCACACGCCGTTGAACCAGGTTGCGCTGGCGCATACGCCGCTCACGCTGCGCACCGACAGCGGGCTGCACATCGCACTGCATGAAGCGGCCTTGGTCGACTACGCCGGCATGTGGCTGCGCCGCACCGACAACCAGCGCCTGCGCGCGCAGCTGTCGCCGGCTGCCGAAGGCTGGAAGGTGCGCCGCAGCCTGCCCTTCGATACGCCATGGCGCACGCTGCAGATCGCCGATCAGGCCACCGGCCTGGTGGAATCCAACCTCATCCTCAACCTCAACGAACTCAATGTGCTGGGCGACGTGAGCTGGATCAAGCCATCCAAGTACGTGGGCGTGTGGTGGTCGATGCATCTCAATCAACAGACCTGGGCCACCGGGCCCAAACACGGCGCAACCACCGCGACGACAAAACGCTATATCGACTTCGCCGCTAACCACGGCTTTCGCGGCGTACTGGTCGAAGGCTGGAATCCCGGCTGGGACGGGGAATGGTTCGGCAATGGCGGCAGCTTCGATTTCACCCGGCCCACGCCGGATTTCGACCTGCCAGCACTCAGCAGATACGCCGCCGCCAAGGGCGTACATCTGATCGGCCATCATGAAACCGGGTGCGCAGTGGACCATTACGAAGATCAGATCGCCGAAGCGATGGACTTGTATGCGCGCTTCGGCGTGGACTCGGTCAAGACCGGCTATGTCTGCGACGACGGCCAGGTGGAACGGCGCAACCCCGCGGGCGGCACGCCGCTGCGCGAATGGCACGACGGGCAATGGATGGCACGTCACCACCTGCACGTGGTGCAGGAAGCGGCGCAGCGCCACATTGCGGTCAATGCGCACGAGCCCATCAAGGACACCGGGCTGCGCCGTACCTATCCCAACTGGATCTCGCGCGAAGGCGCGCGCGGCATGGAATACAACGCCTGGGGCCAGCCGCCCAATCCGCCCGAGCACGAAGTCAACCTGGTGTTTACCCGGCTGCTCGCCGGGCCGATGGATTACACGCCCGGCATCGTCAGCCTGAAGGGCCGCAACGGCCAGGCGATTCCCAGCACGTTGGCGCGGCAGCTGGCGCTGTATGTGACGCTCTACAGCCCGATCCAGATGGCCGCCGATCTGCCCGAGCATTATCTGCAACACCGCGATGCGTTCCGCTTCATCGAAGATGTGGCGGTGGACTGGGACCAGACCCGCGCGCTGAATGGCGAAGTGGGCGATTACGTCACCATCGCACGCAAGGACCGGCACAGCCGCGACTGGTTCCTGGGCAGCATCACCGACGAACACGGCCGCCTGCTGCAGGTGCCGCTGGGCTTTCTCGAACCCGGCGTGCGCTACATCGCGCAGATCTATCGCGATGGCGACGGCGCGGACTATGCCAGCAACCCGTTCGCCTTCGTGCGCGAAGAACGTCAGGTCAGCAGTGCCGATACGTTGGAGCTGCGTCTGGCACCGGGCGGTGGTCAGGCCATTCGCTTTGTTCCGATGGGTGGCAAACGCTGACCACGACATCGCTTGGGCGCCAACGCGCACAGCCAGCACGATCGATTGCACGGCGCAGCGGTCATACCGCCGCTGCGCATCGCGCAGCATGTCGTTGCTGAGCGCAATCACCTGGCCGTCGCCGGCATGGCCCTGGGTGGAATCGATTTCATCGCGCAACACCGCAGTGAATACGTATGCAGTGCACGTTTGCACCCAGGTGCCGTGTCTACCATACGTCGCAGTCGTGTGACGTCCATCGTGGCACGCGACGCATGACATCCAGGCAGCCCTGCCGGATCAAAAATCAAAAAACAACATGTACCTGGGAGGGGAAAATGTTGAAGCACAAGCGCTCCGCGCTGAGTATCGCCCTGGCCGTTGCCATGGCACCGACATGGGCCGCCGCGCAAACGGCAACGCCTGCACAAGCAAGCGACGCCCAACAAGGTGCGTCCGAACAGACTGCCGGCGCGGTCACCGACTTGGACAAGGTCCAGGTCACCGGCCTGCGCCACGCAATCGAAGGCGCCATCTCGGTCAAGCGCGATTCCACTTCGATCGTGGAAGCCATTTCGGCCGAAGACATCGGTCGCCTGCCGGACGTCAGCATCGCCGAATCGCTGGCGCGCCTGCCCGGTCTGGCTGCGCAACGCGTTGCCGGCCGTGCGCAGGTGATCAGCGTGCGCGGCCTGTCGCCGGACTTCTCCACCACGCTGCTCAACGGGCGCGAAGTGGTCAGCACCGGCGACAACCGCAGCGTGGAGTTCGACCAATATCCATCAGAACTGGTCAGCGGCGTCACCGTCTACAAGACACCGGATGCCGGCCTGGTCGGTCAAGGCCTGTCGGGCACGGTGGACATGCAGACCGCCCGCCCGCTGAGCTACAACGAGCGCGTGATCGCCATCGGTGGCCGCTACCAGCGCAACTCCTTGGGCAAGGCCGCCAACGTCGACCCTTACGGCAACCGCTTCAATGTCAGCTACATCGACCAATTCGCAGACCGCACCATCGGCCTGACCATCGGTTACGCGCATACCGACATGCCGATCCAGGAAAACCAGGTAGGCCTGTACGAACCGTGGCAGCAGGTCAACGCGCAGCGGCAGCGTCCTGGTGTCGCCGATGGCGTGTATTTCTCCGATGGCATCAAGGCGCTGCGCCGCACCGGCAACCAGAAGCGCGACGGCGTCATGGCCACGCTGCAGTATCGCCCGTCCAATGCCTGGACCAGCACGCTCGATGCCTTCCACACCGAAGCCGAGCAGATCGACACCGCCAACCAGTTCGAGCTCAATCTGAGCAACTACAACGGCGGCTACACGCCTGGCCTGAACATCAGCAACGTGCGCGTCAACGATCGCAATACCTTCATCGGCGGAGATGCCAGCGGCGTCTATCCGTTGGTGCGTGGCATGTACAACAAGCGCGAAGACAAGATCGACGCCTTCGGCTGGAATAACGAAATCACGGCCGGCTCCGTCAAGATCGTCGCCGACCTGAACTACTCCAAGGCCACACGCGACGAACTGAACCTGGAAAACAATCTCCAGCGCGCACCGATGCCGCAGC
Organism: Xanthomonas sp. NCPPB 1062; assembly: GCF_041481705.2. Classification (NCBI taxonomy): domain Bacteria; kingdom Pseudomonadati; phylum Pseudomonadota; class Gammaproteobacteria; order Lysobacterales; family Lysobacteraceae; genus Xanthomonas; species Xanthomonas sp. NCPPB 1062. The sequence continues at coordinate 2,954,101 of NZ_CM192987.1, forward strand.
TGGATACCGTGGGCGTGTCGGTTGTCGGCAACGGCTTCTCGCAGCTGACGCCGGGCATGAATTATTCCAATCCGGACGAGCTGTTCCTCACCAACACCATCTATGGCTCCGGATACGGCAAGGTGCCAAGCGTGGAAGACGTGCTCAAGGGCGCGCGGCTGCAGGCCAGCTTCCCGATGCCCGAAGCGCTAAGCTGGTTCTCGGACCTGGATGTGGGCGTCAACTACGCCAATCGCGAAAAGCAGAAGACCCAGCCCGAAGGCAATATCACCCTGGGCGCACAGGGCGAGGCCACGGTGGCGGCAGACCTGCAATACGCGCCGGTCAATCTCGGCTTCGCCGGTCTCGGCTCCCTGCCTGCGTGGAATGTGCCGGCCACGGTGGCGCGCTATATGTTGTTCAACCCCAGCGACGACGCCTCGTTCCTGGTGTCCAAGGCCTGGACGGTGGAAGAAAAAATCACCACCGCCTGGCTGCGTGCCAATATCGATACCGAGTGGGGCGAAGTAGGCGTGCGCGGCAATATTGGCGTGCAGCTGCAAAGTGCAGACCAGTCCTCGCAGGCCAACTACTGGGACGCCTCGCAGCCGGCCGGTAGCGAAGTGCGGCCCATCGACGATGGCAAGACCTATCGCGACTGGCTGCCCAGCTTGAACCTGGCATTTCAGTTCCCGTACGAGCAAACGCTGCGCTTCGCTATGGCCAAGCAGGTCGCACGCCCGCGCGTGGATCAACTGCGGGCATCGCTGGAATTCGGTGTCGACACCTCCACCGGGCGCCCCGGCGCCAGCGGCGGCAACCCCATGCTCGATCCATGGCGCGCCAATGCCCTGGACATCTCCTACGAGAAGTATTTTGCCGACCGTGCTTACGTGGCCGCGGCGTTCTTCTACAAGGACCTCAAGAGCTACATCTACACCCAGAGCCGCGACAACTACGATTTCTCCGCACTGGTCGCCGGCTACGTGCCGCCGCCGGGCTCTGCACCGGTGCTGACCACCGGCACCTTCAGCGCCCCGTTCAACGGCAAGGGCGGCACCTTGCGCGGCGTCGAACTCACCGCCTCGCTGCCGCTGGATCTGATCTTCGCGCCGTTGGAAGGCTTTGGCATCCAGGCCAGCGTCACCTTCAACGACAGCGACGTCAAGATCCGCGACCCGGAAAGCGCCTCCAGCGTGGGCGACGGTGAAATCAGCCTGCCGGGCTTGTCCAAGCGCGTGTACAACCTGACCGCGTACTACGAGCACAAAGGCTTCGAAGCACGCGTCAGCCAGCGTCGCCGCTCGGACTTCATCGGCGAAATCGGCAACTTCAACGGCAACCGCACGTTGCGCTACGTGGTCGGCGAAAACATCACCGACGCGCAGATCAGCTACAACTTCAGCGAAGCCAGCAGCCTATCCGGCCTGACCCTGTTGCTGCAGGCAAGCAACCTCAGCAACTCGCCGTATCGCACGTACGCAGAAACCAAGGACCGCCCGCTGGAATACATCGAGTGGGGCCGCACCTTTGTGCTGGGTGTAAATTACAAGTTCTGAGCCATTGCAGGGATAAATGGCGCTGTTAGCCCCTCTCCCTCCGGGAGAGGGGTTGGGATGAGGGTACGGATTCCACGCGAACACCCTCGGCATCCAAAAAGCCCTGCTTTCACCTCCAAATCGATCTCCCGACAGGGGCGATGATCTATTACGCACAACGCAATCACGGCGTCTCGCTCCAGAACTTCGAAATCTCCACCAAGGAAAAGCCGCCGGCTATACACCGGCGGCTTTTCTTTGAACAGCATTTTCCCTTCGAGTCGGATCGTCTGGTACAGGCTGGGAGGAATCGAGCGCAAGGCCCACACGCGCGCACTTCACGTCCTGCAGTTTCCGAGCGCCAGACATCCTCTGAAACGTTAGCCGCTGCATCGCTTGGGAATATGCTTTCGCAATCGATTTTCATCAGGCAGCCGATTCTTCAAATTTGATCGACCAAGAGGAGATACCTAATCCTCTCCTACAGCGGCGCCACTACATAACTCATCTCGATTCGCCTACCAGGCACCGCGCATCGCATGCACGCCAACTCGGATCTAACAACCCACCACAAAAAAGCGAGGCATCCCAAGGGAACGCCTCGCCGGTATCAATCAAACACACCCATCAAGCTTTCTGTGAAGCGGTAGCGTCACTCCCCGCCCATTGCGCAAACGACGGCGTGCCCCGGCAAGCGCACGCGGCCATGCTCGATCACCCCGCGCTCCACCCCCGGCACATCGATCTGGCGCCATGCACCTGCAGGCAGTGCCAGCTCGGTGATGTCGGCAGACAAATTGAACGCCAACAGCATGACCTGGCCGGCATGCTCACGCCGGAACATCAGCACCGGCTCTGCGGTGTCGTAGAACGCGATCGCCCCTTCCCGTAAGGCCGGCATGCTTTTGCGCCAACTCAGGAATGCCCGCACGGCGCTCAGCACAGACTGGGCATCGTCCTGCTGCACACTCACTGCAGCCAGACGATGCGGCTCGGACAACGGCAGCCACGGCTTGCCGCTGGTGAAACCCGCCGACGGCGCATCGGTCCACGGCATCGGCGTACGGCATCCATCGCGCCCCTTGAAAGTTGGCCAGAACGTGATGCCATACGGATCCTGCAGATCCTCGAATGCCACATCCGCCTCGCCCAGCCCAAGCTCCTCGCCCTGGTACAGGCAAACCGAACCATGCAACGAACATAGCAGCGCCACCACCATGCGGGCGAACGCAGGCGACGCATCTTCGCCGCCCCAACGCGTTACCGCACGCACCACGTCGTGATTGGAAATCGCCCAGCACGGCCAGCCTTCCAGCATGGTCGCCTCGAGCCGGCTGACCGTTTCACGGATATAGGCAGCACTGTAATCCTGCACCAACAGCTCGAAGCTGTAGCCCATGTGCAGACGGCCCTTGGCGGTGTACTCGGCCGTGGTCGCCAACGAATCTTCCGAGGAAATCTCGCCCAGGCTTACCGCATTCGGATAGCGATCGAGCAGAGCACGCAGGCGCTCCAGGAACGCCAGGTTTTCCGGCTGCGTGTTGTTGAAGTAGTGGTATTGATAGGCATACGGATTGTCCGCACTGAAGCCACGCCCTACCCGCTTGTCGGCCGGCTTGGCGGGGTTATCGCGCAGCTGCGCGTCATGGAAGCAGAAGTTGATCGCGTCCAGGCGGAAGCCATCCACTCCACGGTCCAACCAGAACCGCACATTGTCCAGGGTTGCCTGCTGCACCTCGGCGTTATGGAAATTGAGGTCGGGCTGGTCGACCAGGAAGTTGTGCAGGTAGTACTGCTCGCGCCGCGGCTCCCACTGCCACGCCACACCACCGAATAGCGACAACCAGTTGTTCGGCGGCGTCCCGTCCTCGCGCGGATCGGCCCACACATACCAATCCGCCTTCGCGTTGGTCCGGTCCTGACGGCTTTCCTGGAACCACGCATGTTCGATCGAGGTGTGGCTCAACACCTGATCGATCATCACCTTCAGCCCGAGCGCATGCGCCTTGTCGAGCAGACGGTCGAAATCGTCCAGCGTCCCGAACAACGGATCCACCGCACGATAGTCTGCGATGTCATAGCCGAAATCGGCCATCGGCGACTTGAAGAACGGCGAGATCCAGATGGCATCCACGCCCAGCCCGGCGATGTAGTCGAGCTTGGCAATGATGCCCGGCAGATCGCCCACCCCATCGCCGTTGGAATCCAGAAAACTACGCGGATAGATCTGGTAGATGACCGCCCCGCGCCACCATGGTGTCTGTAACATGCACGCCCCTCCCGGGCCACTGCGGGCAGCCAACACGGCCGCCGACTAAGGGCGTTAGCCTAGCGGCGTGGCACTCCAACAGCGTGGGCGTGCATACGTATTCATCGCTATTGCTGAGAGATCGCCAGGCGTTAATCAGCCACCGCACACCTCTAATTTTAGCTGGAGCTGAATTATGGGGAGTCGACACAGAAGGTCAAAGACACCTTGGTGACCATGTCCAACGCGGCGCCGTAATCGCAGCAACGTTAGCGGACGGGGAATCGCCTTACGCCAACCCGTTAGACTCAAAGGCTGAGGACGCCGACAAGCAACCTTCGCTCCGAATTGAACGACCACCCATCCCGATCAGCAGGTGAAAAGATTTGGCGGCATATGCCGCCAAAATCCGTATCAATCATCAACAGATACTTTAAAAACCCAAACGCATGGTTCCAAATTTATCGTTGATGCGTTTACCCTCGCCTGTCGTTTCCGAGCTGCAGGAGTCCAAGTATGCCTGCCGCGCATTTCTGGTTTTGTTTTCGCTGTATCCGTGGCGATCAAATCGAACGATTTTGAAATAATCTGCCATTGGAGCTGCGCAGCTCTTGCCAGTACTGGCCCCTACTAATTTTCCTGACATGCACATTAGTGTTGCACAAGAATCGGCAGCATTGGCAGATCCGCTAATAATTTGAAGAAAAAAGATAAAAATAATGCCGGATTTCATAAGATCTCCAGGGAACTTAAAAAGTTTTTACATAATCAATATTTATGAAAAATCGGCGAACTACATGCTGAGTAAACACTTCTACACACACCTCCGAACTTATTACAATTAGAAACAGACCTTTCTATTGCGATGTTTTCATCATCGTTTAGACCAGTAGAAAATTTCTTATTCTCTACTGAGGGCCACGCCAGTGAAATACACTGGTTACTATACGCGGCAACCGTTTTGCAATCTTTAGAGCCGTCTGATTCGCAATCTCTCTTTGCTCGGGATACAGCTTCTGATTTACTCCCAAGATTATTAGAGGTACCAACACTCCCTGTGGAGCCATCAACAGATATTGAACCCCATCTGGACTCCCACTCACCATTCGGCACCGCACGCGGCGGAGGATTTTCTTCGACGCTGCCCCCCCCCGAGCCCGGTGACGGTCCGCATGAAGCGGACCCTGCTGCCGTCCCGATCGGACAAGCAGTCTGTGCCCAAGTATACGGGGCGTCTATGACGGCAATAAAAAATATTAGAATTAACAACTTGAGATTTTTCATAGTATCTCCCATACAACGAGTCCGCTATCACACACCGCGATTAAACAACCCCACGATCCTGATGCGCTCCCTTTGAACCCGCTAACATCTCGTCTGAAGATTTGGTATTCATTCTAGGCACATTGACCCGAGTGTTGTTAGATTCTTCTCTACCTACATCAGATGGTTGAGACGGAGAGTATCCATAAGACCCCGGCGGCTGGCCCTGCGGACCAGGCCGACTTGCAGCACCAGAAGCACCGGTGGCTGCTCCCATCGCTGCATACGGCGTAAACGCTCCAAGCGTTCCTTGGAAGAACATCGCAGCCATGGGAGGTGCGGTCAAGATCAAAGTGGTCAGGATCAGGCCCATACCGCCTTGCTGCAGGGCCTGACTGCTGATGCCCGAGTTGAAATCCTGGCCTAAAACGCTGCCTATCAGCGAGGAACCCCAGAAGGCCAAAGATACCTTGGTAACCATGTCCAACGCGATGGACGTCATGACCGCAAGGACTGACATTGAGAAAAATGTGCCGATCCCATAGAACAACCACCGTTGAAACAAGGACTTTGTCTGCTCGAATAACAGACATAAAATGAACAACGGCCCAAAGCCGACAAACAATGCCATCGCAATGCGATACAGCAACATCATGGAGCCGGCAACGACCGCCGGCCCCCCCGTTCCAACGCCGACCATCCACATTGCGCGGGACTTCTGCGAGTCCAACGTCGGGTCCTGTACAACGTCAAGCACGTCAATGCTAGACAGAGCGACCTGCATCCACCCCAAGCTTTCGTCGACCTGATCTTCCGGAGTCTTGTTTTCACCAGTGATCGCATACGCGATCTCTTTCTTGACATCGTCGTTCACGAACTTCTGGATAAAGGGACTCGACATGCCGATCGAAGCGGCTATCGTGACGATCAGTGCGCTTTTGCACATCGTCACAATGAAGGCAGCCATCGATTCCCGGCTACGACCCGTAATCATATTGAAGCCTTGGATCATCACCCAAATCGTCAACACGATCATCGCGACGCCTGAGACCCAGAGAGTAAATCGTCCCAGCAGATCAGCCTCAAACTCCGAGATTCTATTCGTCAGATAACTCATGATCTGACGATAGAACACGAAGTCTCCGACCGATGAAACCGCCGGATATGGACTAAATGCCTGAACACTCAGGTGATTCATCCATTGCCCAAAATTTGAAATTCCATTTGCCATTACAACACCTCAATCAACGATTCGGGCAACGACGAACATCTAACCACCGCGATCTAGTCTTCCAGCGCTTTAGCGAGCGCGGCAGTTTTCACCACGGTCCCTAAGATACTTTGTTTTCCGCGCAACATATCTTGCGTAAGCGCACGCTGATTGTCTTCCAATGCAGCAATGTACGTGTCATAACCCTTGACTTGGTTATTTACCTGCTCAAAGGTCTTGGTCATACGGGTGTTTGTATCGTTCAACGAATACATAGACGCACCCAAGTCACCAGGGTTTGTGCTGAAATTTCGCAAAGACATCAATTTATTTAAGCTTTGATCCATCGTCGGCATGGTTTCAGCTAGAAATCCAACGACGTAGTTGTAACGCTGATTCTTCATATACTGAATTGCCACGCAAAGCTGCTTTTGCTGCTCACGTGGATTACTATTCGCAAACCCGGTGGAACTACTTAGCATGCTTGTAATGGACGACATACTGAAGCTGATGCCGCCACCGCAGCGCTCGAACCCAAAGTTAGGCGCTACAGGCTCAAGTTTCACCCCAGTCGGCAGACCAAATGTGTTAATCATAGACTGCAACTGCACCAAGTTTTTCTGAAGAAGCTCAAACTGCGCAGTGTACTGGCTGTATTCAACGCCCCACTGTTTTACAGTGGCAAGCATATTCTTGATAGATTCTCCAATTGCAGCCACGTCAATAACCGGAACGCCAGTAGCTCCAGCATTAAGCGGCACCAAGGTGAAGCCAAGACCGGCATACAGAGACATTGCCAAGATCCGGGCTTTTAGTTTTGGAAATCCAACCTTCAACTGACGACTCATGGAATTTCTCCTATCATTCATGGTTGCAACAGCAGTGACAGCAAAGTTCAAAAAACGGTTACCAGCTAGGCAACCACCTTTCCTTTACCGGAACCCTTTCTATTCCGATAAAAGGCAGGAAGCCATTCTTCCGGCGGCACATCATTTACAGTAACGTGTAGACGTTCAGCTGCATCGTTGACCGCCGTATGCATGATTTCGATATTGTCGGTCGAAGCTGAAATTACTGCCAACGCGTCGTCCATGCCACGTAGATTGAGCTGGCAAACACTCGAGGCATGTCCCTGTTTAACCAGGAAACAACGCGAACGCTCATCCAGCCCGATCACAACTTGATACTCCGCCTCGCTAAGCTTAAGCCCATTAATATAATCTTCGCGATCTGCATTCGGATTAGGAAGTAAGATCAAGGTGGCTGTCTGCTCAATTAGCGCCGCAGAAATATCGCTCTTCAACGCGTCTTCGGGACTTTGAGTCGCGAAAATTCCCAAGCCATTCTGCTTACGAATCGTTTTTTGCTTGTTTTTGGCGAACTCTTTTAAGCCACCGCCACCGTCTAGGATTTTCCAAAACTCATCCATGACGTAGATAAGCGGACGGCCATCAATCAGAGTTTCCAGTTTGTGCAACAGATAATTGATCACCGGCACACGCACCTCCGGATTATCAATGACATCTGTATAGTCAAAACCAATAATATTGGCACGTGACAAATCAATGGTGTCGACAGGATTGTCGAACACCCACCCCAAGGAGTTGCCGGACGTCCAGCGGCGCATACGTGCAAACAAGCCGTCATCGCCCATGTTGGGCAAACTCTTTTGGAAGTTAGTCATGCTACGCAAGTGCATTGGAGTATCGAGCATATTCTCGACGGCCCTGAAAATATCCTCCTCTTCCCGCGAGCTATATTCGCGCTTGCCAGCTAACACCTTGATCAGATCTGCCAAAAACTGAACGTTGCTTTCGTTTCTTTCGCACTGAAACGGATTGAAACCAGTTGGCATGCCGTTGTCGAGCGCCAAGTAGTTGCCACCACAGGCGCGCACGAAAATTTCCGCACCGCGATCTTTGTCAAAAAAGAAAATCGTTGGGGAAGGCTCGTATTTCTGTACCTGACTCAATAGGAAATTAATAAGTGCAGTCTTACCGGTACCGGACTTACCAATTACCATCGTGTTGGCAATCGCTTTTTCTCCAAGCGAGTTTTCACTTGGATGGGTTGCGTGAAAATTGAAAAAATAGGGTTGACCATTAGTGGTCTGCAATGTGGTGACGCAGTCGCCCCACGGATTATTGCTTCGCTTACCGGTTGCGAAATTATGCAGCGGCGATAGCCCGAGGAAGTTCAATGAACTCACATTGGCGATACGTGTGCGATACCGCCAATTTCCAGGCAGCTGTGAATAAAACGAGGATGCGACCGCAAGATCTTCTTTTGCGGACACAAAACCTCCGTTCGACAGCTCGGCACGCGTCGCTGCAATATTTTGAGCGAGATTTTCCTGGCTATCAGCATAAACAGCCATTGTGAAATGGTATTCGCCCAGCACAAAGTTACCAGAGGCAATCTGATCCATTGCCATATCCAACTCTATGATCTGACTGACTGCTTTGTCCCCGGACGAGATCATCATTCCTTTGGTGCGATCTAGTACACGCAACGCATCTTGTCGCCCAATGGGACTGAAAGAATGCGTGATCACATACTCAAAATCCAGATACTTAAGCCCGTTCAAGATGCCTGGATAGGTGCCTTCCGCATACTCTTTGACATTTAAAAGAGCACCAAAATGATTTACTCCATTAGGAGTATTAATCACGTAGTCACCACTTTTAGCCGAAAACATATGCCGACTGACTGGCAAATAGTCGTTGACCGGCGCGGTTAAAACCGGAACTGGCTCATCAATTCTGTTAATGAGGTACGCAAAAAATTCTAGGGTCTCAGAAAAGACGACTCCATTCTTTGCCTCGTAGATACCGAGTCGATAAGGGGAATAGTCACGAATAACAGCTTCAACATTACCTGCAAGCTCCATCAACTTCGCCACCGCCTGCTCCTGAGCAGCCTGCAACCTCTTGATATCAGTGGACTTTTCTGCAAATCGCTTGCCTGCAACCATCGGACGGTACAACATCGTCAAGTAGAGCTCGTTTTGCATCAGCCTCTGTGACGACAACATGTCGAAGTACGTTTCAGATAACTGCTGATTGAATAAATTCCGGTAATTCCCTTTTTGAGTCAGTTTTCTTCTACGACGTACATCGTGCACCCAAAAAGCAACATTGACGAAATCAGGGGCACGCAGGGTCTGCAATAATCTATTGAACGTGTTGTGCCGATGCTCTAGCTCCCATTCGTCACGACCAACGAATGGCAAACCTTCCAAGTGCCAGGTCAGCAAATAGTCACCCCCGGTTGTCTTGACCACGTTGGTCGAGACATGGGAAGAGAAAGGAATGAATTCGCTTATGGAAGTGTCCGGGTTAAACATCAGCTTGGCCTAGTCCTTTGGGTAATACTGAAAACGCAAGGAAGTCGGCGTCTGCCGACGCCGACTTCGTACCATGGGAAGCTCACCCCCATCACGGCGGTGGGTTCTTCCGATAGCTATTAGGTGTAAACACCCATTTTCCTGAGTTGGCACGAACATTCCTGACTCGTAATTTAAACTGCCAACGCAGCCCTAATAAGCGAAAAATCATTTCATCACGTCGCGCCATTTGACGCATTATGAAAATAATAACCGGTATCAGGAAAAGATATAGAAGATTCGTGTACATCGAGAGAACCAACGTCCCACCCGCGCCTATGAAGAACGGAACATATGGCACGCCTAAAAACATGGCAGGCCTCGTGCAACCGCGGAAGACGACGTTCTTCTTCATGTTAGGCAGTCAAGAATGGAAGGCTATGCGTGACAAAGGCGTTCACCGCACCGCAAGAGCCGCCTGCCCCAGTGCCCAGCAACATGCGCGCAATCTGACCTGCTGCACCGATCAGCACACCACCAATCAAGATAGGCGCCACATCCCCGATTCGCTTGTGTGCGAATGCGATCTGATAGCCCGCAAAGATGACCGCGATGGTTACAACTGCGATCGAAGCGATATTGAGGAGCCCGGTGATGCTGGTAAAGAACTCGCAGGTTTTGGTGTCGGTCCCGCCAAAATTTTGCGCAAAAGCTGATGACGCAGACAATGCTGCTACGAATATCGCAGACTTGATAACAGTCTTTGCCGAGCTCTGAATTTCGGGGGATGTAAACTTGGCATGCTTCATTGTAATCTCCTTGTTAAGGCCCAACATGATGATGCACCTACCGGATCGGCCATGCCGGAGGCTAAAAAACAAATGCCGCATCTCCCTGCTTCACAAGTTGTTGCTGTGAAGACGGAGAGGAAGGAACTGGTTGACTGGCGGGAACTTGCTTCGCCGAGGCGCCTAGTATCACTGGTGCCTGTGAACTCATCAACACGGCGACTTCTTCCTCGCCGGCGAGGCCCGTAGCTGCTTGGGAAACATATGGCGCTCTCTCGGCTGGTGAGGACCTGGCACCAATCGATTGCGCAGAAGTTCCAAGCGTCCGCTGGGCCGGTGGAAAGGCACCCTTCAAATCCCTCTGGCGTGAACGCGAAGATTCGGCTTCCAAATTATCGGTTCTTTGTGGAAAAACCAATGCAGCATCGCGCTGCGGCGCAACGCTCGCGTTATGGTAATTCTCATCTATCACTCGTGATGCTACGCGATCAGGCAGCGTTTGAAGTATCGCCTTAGTTGTTTTAAGCGGCTGCCTACCCTTTGCTTGGCCTTGGCTTGCTAACGGGATAGGAGCAACTCCTGGCTGTGCATTGGCACGTGCCATAGAATCAAACACCTTCTGCACATAACCGTGCCGAAAGCCAGTTACAAAGTTTCCCGAATAATAGCAACTCAGCGCCTTACCCCAATCCTTTCCCGAGCGCTGATAGCATTCAGAAAGAATGGCAGATCCGGCTTTCAGATTTGGGCATTGCTGAAATGCCTGTTCGTAAGACACTAGGCCATATTTCGACAAGTTGTACCGATTCACTTGTGCAAGTCCAATAGAAAAGTTGTAACCCTTTTCCTGGAGCATTTGAACGGTTGAAAGTGCTTCACCCAAATTTTGTGGCTGACGCACAAGTCGCCCGCCCACAACCCCGATAGCATAAGGATTATGAGAAGACTCCACTTGAACGACATGCTGCATCACAGAAAATGGAGCAGACATGTCTCCACATGCCATCACTTCAATTCCGGGAAGCAAGGCACGCCCTCCTCTGTGAGTCAGCACCTTCAAAGAACGCTAACAGACACAAACTAGCGATTGCAAGCGCTTCAATCAAAGGCAAAAAAAGTAGCGAGTTTTTTCGGATCATGACTGAAAACTCCTTTCCGGATTGAAGTCGATTCCCGTAATATATCGCCGACCTTCGTGCGCTTTGATATGCACGACTATATCAATAGTCATCATCAACAGTCGCTTGATCACATTGAACTCCAATCCGGAACCCTCGGCTGACGCTTTTACCATCAACGCTAACTGATCCCACGTCTGTTCCGGGCTACCCGCGTGACAACTAGTGATCGATCCAGGATGTCCAGATGCGCAGTTTCTGATGAAGTAAAAAGCCTCATCACCACGAAGTTCTGCCAAGATGATTCTGTCCGGCTTCATTCGCAAACAAGCTTCCATACAACTCTTGGCGGTTACATTGCTGGCGCTTTGACCACCCTTGGAGTACAAAAGATGAACAACGTTAGGTTGGGTGATGAAAAGCTCGCGCGCATCTTCAATAGTAACGAGACGCTCGCTTCCTGGGATGTGGTTGACCAACGACTTCATGAAGGTCGTTTTGCCACTACCAGTTGCTCCAGACACAACAATATTCTTTTTATAAAGTACCGCTTGCCTGAAGAATTCGGCATATTGCCTACACTGGCGGAGCATCAGGAGCTCTTTATCATGCTCGCTTACCTCCCCGCCATGCTCCAATATCTGATCAAAAAAACCGTCTTCTTGGTACTGGGAAAGGGTCTTCGTTTGCTTAGATGGCAAGCGAATTGTGATGGACACTTTTCCAGCATCACACGCCGGAGGAATAACGAACTGTGCGCGCTGACCTGTTGGAAAGGTTAGCGATACGACGGGATCAGCATCAGTGATACGTTGACCAGTATTGCTCTCATTCACAACCGCTGTACAAAACTGTCGCGCACGCTCAAAGGTTAGACCAGGAACTTCTACTAGCGCCCAGCCGTCCCGAGTTTCTAAATATACTTCCCCTGGACGATTTATGCATATTTCCGTGACTTCAGACGACAGCATATACTCTTGAATACCGAGTACGCTGTACTGGTATTCAAGGAATTCGCTGGATGCCTTTGAAACGGGCGAAACTTCTACGTCCACGGTGATCTCGTTACCTTCTCGGCAGTACGTTTGTAAAATCGACGTCTTTCGCGACGTACACATTAATCAGCGAACCCTGGTTAATAGTGACCGTAGCTGGGCGCCTCATACTTTCCGTTGCTGCATCATTTGCAATGCGCTCCATCGTTCTGGCAGTTGCGCTCTCATAAGGTGACTGAACTTCGACTCCTGTCTGAGAGACTGTCGTCTGTTCAGGACCATATTCAGCAGCAGCATATTTAAAAGCATCTGCTAGTAGACTGATCATTAAGGCGGACGACAATCGCTGCCCCCAATGCGCATCGTACTGTCCCGGATGTCCAGCTCCGCCCAAACCATCTATCCCAGGACTCGACATAGAGACATCAACACCTGTAGGCGTCGTAATTCGATCCCAGATCACGGAGACACGCTGGCCAGTGGGGCCGCCGCTGTAGCTTCCATAAATTTTCGACCCCTTAGGCAGCAACAACGTACGCCCATTTATCGAATAGACCGGCTCAGTAATGAGGCAAGAGGTAAAGCCAGGAATATCGGTGATCACCCGCGTTTCTAGAATGCATCGCAAGTAGGTACCGCGCACAAGCAATGCGTCTGGGTGTCGAATAAATTGAGCATTCGTCACCTTTTGTTTGTCCGCTTCGTTGACGTCTTCCGAACCAGCGGCCGCTCCTCCACCGGCAGGGTTTAGCCCGGCCAAGATGGAGTTGGAATACTCTTCAGCGGTCGCGGGACCAGCACCACCAGATTCCGTTGCTCCCCCGGCGGAAGCCATGCGGCGCTCAGCTAACGTAGGCCCAGCTGGCCGGGTACTTGCGGGGTAAACTGGCTGTGGATAACCGGGGGTCTCCGGAGGCGGCAAAGGTGGCGGCGCAAGTGAAATAGGCGGTACGTCCTGCTGAACGTCGACAGGACCAGGGTTGTTTGCCAATTTGGGAAGGCTAGGCGCAGTGACAGCAGCTGTTTGCTCCTTCTTTGGTTCAGCGGAATTGCGGTTGGTCGCACTCTTATAAAGAAAAAAAGCAAGCACTAATAAAACAAGAACAATCGCGCCGAGGAAGAAGAGAGCCTTCCTATTGAGACGCTGATCTTCAACAGAACGAAGTTCGGGAGCCGAGGCATCCAGGTTCGGCAACGGCTGCGCCTGGGTACGGGCAAAATAAGGATTGCTAGGATCTTGGACGCTATTTGAAGACCGCGCATGATCGCCATCACCAAGGTCAGGACGCCCCTCGTTGTTCTCTGGAGGATTATTCTGGCTCATTTCTTCACGTTCCTCCGTAGACCCACGACATTACTTCCATGTCTAATAACCAAGTAAGGATAAGTGCCATGGACAATCAGAACATTCCCCTCAACTGTCGTATTCACCACAAAATCTTCGCCATGCTCTTTTTCACGACCGAACACGGCCGGGAAATTTCCAGTTTGGAACTTATTTGAATCAGTAAGCTTCAGATATGTAAAGCGGCCATCGTCATACGCACTCACCGGCACCAGCCAGCCTAAACGGCTCCGCGTAGCATACGAGTAGTCAAAATAATATTGTCTATCCTTTGCTAACTCTGTACTCAGTAGTGGCTTCACATCTTCTTCGACTGCATCCTTTGCCACAGAAAATTGCGAGTCGCTTGGATAATTGAAAACCACCTTGTACTGGACGCCAGCACGACGTGCTTGCTCAAGTTCACGCCAGTCGGTGGCAACAACCTTGAGCTCGAAAATATAAGAGTGAGTTTCAGTCCTCACCATCATATTGGTATCGACGTCGATGTTTTTGGGCTTCAAATAAAAAACATTGTCACGCCGAGTCAACTCCCAACCACTACTGAATCCCGTACTGTAATCGAGGATTTTCTCGTTAGGATTCAACTCGATCTGAGTCGTAATTCCCAATCCTGCACGAATTGGATATATTTGATCAGCTTTGTAGTCGTAGTAATCGACAGCCTGAGCATTGGCAGCCTCAGCCGAGCAAACGCCCACGATGGCTAACAGGAGCCATGTTATTAACTTTCTTTTATAATTCATTGACCTCTAGCTCCCTCGGTTCCAATCGAAATCCCTTCGGTAGATCCTGCCGCGTCAGGCTTTGTGCCTGCTGGCACAGCAACGCCAATTGCGGGAGCAGCTAGGTCTGAAGTCTGGGCTGCAACAGTTTGAGGCTGAACCGCGCTAGCGGACGTAGCTGGAGTTGTAGCGGGCCCGCCTACATCAGGCGGGGCCTTATCGTAGTCATTGTCGACTCGATATTCAGTCACTTGAAATCCTAAAGGATTTTGCAAGCGGTCTTGCTCGTCCAGCTTAAGATTGTCGTTATAATCAAATGCCAATGTCACAAGCTTGTTATCGATGAAAGTCGTGATGCCCGTAGTTTTCTCATATAGGTTTCGCTGTATTCTGACAGCGGCCCCTCGGAACCCTCCCCCGGCGCGCTGACCCAAAGGTGTGATACTCAAAATTTTTACTCGAATCGACTTACCTTTCCCATACTTCAGGAATGGATTATCAGGATTGTTCTCCATGTATAATTGCTTATGCCCAGCCCCCACTTGTGGGGTGGACATAATAAACACGAGATTCCAGTCTCTTAACGTCATTATTTCCGAGTCATATGACTCGCGTGCCGTTACGTACTGTGCCACATCGCTTCGATTAATGGCTTCGCTGGAGGTGATCTGTTGATTATAAAAATCACCTTGAAGCCGAGCCACGGTCGCAGTGCCGGTGGAAGCATCAGCCATGACTAGATATGGAACCTTTTCCTTAAGAGGCAACATGTAGTAGTAACCGCCCGCCAACATAACAGATATAAGCATGGATACAGTGGCAACAATCCAAGCGCGACGTTGGCTGCGCTGTGCAAGATCTGCAATTGTCAGCTCATAGTTGACCGCTTTCGCGACCACCTGATCAACTTGGTGACTGGGTTCTTTCTTACGGAACATAAGTAATCCGCTTCCACCTAATTTGCAGAAATACTGCGTGATTGATTTTCGCAACGACCGGGGTGAGCATCATCCCGCTGATTTCGACGCAGGCTGTACGATAATCTGATTTCCGACAACCGATACACTCACCCCCTGCATCGCGTATACCGCGCTAAGCTCCTCTACTGCCTGCTTTATGCTGGTGGTATCAACCTTTGCAACCGCAGAATAAAGCGTATAATCAGAAGTTATGTTGTAAGCGAGCGTCATATTGGAGTCCTTGGCCCAGCGCTCCAACATTGTCTTTAATGTCCCGTCCATGGGGGTGGCCTGATAGACGTAGGAAGAATGCAGGGGCAGCTCCATCGGAGTTTCGGCAAAACGATTTACCGGCCTCCATCGGCCGCCGAAGTCCGCAGCTGGCTTTGTTGCACAGGATGACAAGGCAAACACGGCAAAGAAAACAGCCGAGATTTTCAAAAGATGTACCTGTTTCACGCCCTGCTCTCCGTAACTAATGAGAAATTTTGATTCCGCGCCTGGAACAGGACATATGCGGCTTTCCACAAACCCCTTATAAAAACAAAAGATTCGCGAAAGATTTTGAGCACAGCTTCAAACTCGCAAAATGCGCGAGCGCCTGAAAGGAGTTCGGTTAAGATTGTTTCACTAGACATAAATTGCTCATACATTCCTTGTATCCCTGTCCTGGAAGCTTGGCACTTAGCTACCCTCAGACTGCCAGCTCTAGCAGACAATCTGCCTATCTATCGACTGACAGTCAAGCGTAAAGTGAAGAAGATCACTAATTTTTGAGAAATTATTGTAAATAAGTGGTTTTCGTCACATTTTTATGCCAATCGTAGGGACCTCTACTTTGCAAAGGAGCCGTGAAGTGAAGTATTTGTCTTCGTAGTAGCGAATCTTGTCGCACTTCACCGGATGCGGGATCCCCTCGTACAGGAACACTTCCTTCTCGTTGCCCATGGCCTTGAGCTCCTGGGGCAACATCAGAGCCCGCCGCTCTTCTGACACGCTATGGGTGGTCTCCCGCCCTCGGGTGACGTTCTTCTTCTTGATGGTGGTGTAACCCAGCATCTCGGAGTAGTCGTTGGCGTCCTGCTGTTCGCGCGGCGCGTAGAGGATCTGCAGGGCGTGGTTGGTGATGATGGTGCGTGACAGATCTTTGCCGTAGGTTGCGTCCAACTGCGCCATGCTCTGGATGATGGGCAGCAGGCGGATGTTGTAGCCGGCCATGTAGGCTACCGCGGTCGCGATGATGTCCACCTTGCCGATCGAGGTGAATTCGTCCATCAGCAACAGGCACTGATATTTGAGCTCAGGGTTGGACTTGGGCAGTTCGCGGGTATTGAGGTTGATGATCTGGCTGAAGAGCAGATTGATGATCAGGCGGCTTTCGGCCAGCTTGTTGGGCTGGATGCCGATGTAGATGGTCATCTTCTTCTTGCGAAGGTCCGTGAGCAGGAAGTCGTCCGCACTGGTGGCGGCGTCCAGCACCGGATTGATCCATGCATTGAGCGGCTCCTTCAAGGTGCCCATGATCGAGGCGAAGGTCTCATCCGCCTGGGAGAGCATGTTGGCAAAGGCCGACTTGGCGTTGCTGCTGAGGAACCGCCGCTCGGACAGCGACTTCAGATATTTCTTGAGATCGGTACCGTCGCCCGAGGACAGGCGATAGATCCCGCCTAGCGTGGGCGCCCCTGCCCCACCCGGGAAACCGAGCGACAGCTCCTCGTCCCAGTTCTCGAACAGGTACAGCGCGAATGCCATGAACGCGTTGCGCGCTTGGCTGACCCAGAACTTCTGGTCGTCGGAGCCGTCCGGGTACAGCATCGCCGCGATGCTCATCAGATCCGAAACGCGGAATGCGGGGTCGTTCGACACATAGGTCAACGGATTCCAGCGATGCGTGCGACGGTCTTCGGCGAACGGGTTGAACAGGAAGACTTCGTGGCCCTGACTGGCGCGCCACCCGCTGGTCAGGTCGAAGTTCTCCTGCTTGATGTCCAGGACGACGATCGATTCTTGATACTCCAAGAGGTTAGGAATGACGACACCGACACCCTTGCCCGAGCGCGTCGGCGCAGCAAGAATCACGAATTGCTGGCCGCTCAGTCGCACCAGCTTGCCATTGAACTTGCCGACGACAATGCCGTTTCCGCTGGGCTTGAACAGCCCATGCTTGGAGAGGTCGGCGGCGCCAGCGAAGCGCGCGTCACCGTGCAGGGCGCGCGCCTTGGGCTTGACGATGAGCACAACGACAATCGCCCAGACCAGCACCGGCAGGCTGAATCCAAGCGCGCCCGCAATCTTGATCTTGGTCGCGTAAGGCGCCACTTGGGGCAACCCAAGCGCGCTGAAATAGCGGTAGTAGGTGTCCCACCCGTACAGACCGGTGTCGAGCCGCAGCAACAGCAGGGTGAGATAGCCAGACAGGCAGTATCCGACTAGCACCGCCACCAGCGTGGCAATTGCGATGATTTTGGGTTTGGACATGCGCCCTTCTCCTTAGGCTTGCATCACGATGGCGGGCTAGCGACGCACGACCGGCTTATGGTCGACAAGCTCGGACTTGCGCCCGCCGCTCTCGCTCTCGACCAGCGAATCGATCCAGACGGTGGCCTGGTCCAGGGACAAATCCGGCGTGATCCGCGTACCCGCATCGGTCACGACGGCGTATGCCACGACGGCGTCGGGTGCGTACACCTCGTCACGCGTAATCGCCACAACACGATATCCGCCCCTGGTCAGCACGGTGTGCTGATATTCGTCCATCGCCAGCCTTCCTTTCCGTCAGCGCGGTGGCGATGCTAAAGCAAGACGTGTGACGGTGAAAGCGGTATCGGCTAACTGGGGGGCGGTGGGCCGCGCTGACCCGCAAAACAGCCGCACTGAACACTTATTTCCCACACCCGAGGCACTTTCAGTGCGCTTGGGAGGAAGAGAGCGGCATTGGGAATTCGTCCATCTGGGGGCGATGCGCCAATGGCATCGCGCATCGTCCGAAACGTGCAGATCAGACAGAGGGCGCGGCACCTTTCGGCATCGCCGCGTACCTGGCTGGGGACGTTTTGACCGAAGACAGCCAACATCCATATGCGAGCGACATGCTTCAACATTGCCAATCGATACGCAACGCGCAGGCAGGCGGGCAGAGATGAAAGCACAGGAAGGCCGTGATTCCAGTAACGCAGACCCGAACTGACACATGCCAAAGCTGCAAGAGCTTTTGCGTTGGGTCACTTTGGGGGTCAATGGCAGACGTCGCTGCCGATCTTGAAACCACTCAAGCCTCTGTACCATCTGGACTTAGAGTGGTGGGCGGTACAGGGTTCGAACCTGTGACCCCTACCATGTCAAGGTAGTGCTCTACCGCTGAGCTAACCGCCCGAATCCTGCGTCAGCATTGCGCTGTGCAGGGCGCGCATTCTAGCGCAGGGTTTTACCGACCACAAGTCCTATCGTGTCTGCAGGGCGAGCCATCCGCCCTATCCCAAGCTGGCAGCCTTCAACTTCTGGATCTGGTCGCGAATCTGGGCTGCGGCCTCGAACTCCAGATCCTTGGCGTGCTGGTACATCTTCTGTTCCAGACTCTTGAGCTTGCCAGCGATTTCCGCAGGCTTCATGGCACGGTAATCGGGCGTCTCCTCTGCGACCTGGCGCGATTTCGAACGGCCCTTGCCCGACTTCTTCTCGGCCGCATCGTCGCGCGCGCCTTCCATGATGTCGGCGATCGGCCGCTCGACGGATTTCGGTGTGATGCCATGTTCCAGGTTGTACTCGACCTGCTTCTCGCGGCGACGATCGGTCTCGTCGATTGCCGCCTGCATCGAGCGCGTTATCTTGTCGGCATACAGAATGGCCTTGCCGCGCAGATTGCGTGCGGCACGGCCAATGGTCTGGATCAGCGATCCGGTCGATCGCAGGAAGCCCTCCTTGTCGGCATCCAGGATGGCCACCAGCGAGACTTCCGGCATGTCCAAACCCTCGCGCAGCAGGTTGATGCCCACGAGCACATCGAACTTGCCCAGGCGCAGGTCGCGGATGATCTCCACGCGCTCGACGGTGTCGATATCCGAGTGCAGGTAGCGCACCCGAATCCCGTGCTCGCCCAGATACTCGGTGAGGTTCTCGGCCATGCGCTTGGTCAACGTGGTTACCAACACGCGATCGCCGAGCTTGATGCGCTCGTGAACCTCGGACATGAGGTCGTCGACCTGCGTACCAACCGGACGGATCTCCACCACCGGGTCGATCAGACCGGTTGGGCGCACCACCAGTTCCGTGACTTCGCCGGCAGACTCGCGCACCTCATAAGGCCCCGGCGTTGCCGAGACATAGATGCTGCGTGGCGAACGCGCCTCCCACTCTTCGAAACGCAAGGGGCGGTTGTCCAAGGCGGACGGCAATCGAAAACCGAACTCCACCAGCGTCTCCTTGCGCGAACGGTCGCCCTTGTACATCGCGCCGATCTGCGGAATGGTCACATGCGACTCATCGATGACCAGCAGCGCGTCCGGCGGCAGGTAGTCGAACAGGGTCGGCGGCGGCTCGCCGGGCGCCTTGCCGGTGAGATGCCGCGAGTAGTTTTCGATACCGTTGCAAAAACCCACCTCGGCCATCATTTCCAGATCGAATTGCGTGCGCTGCGCCAGACGTTGCGCCTCGACCAGCTTGTTCTGCGCGTAGAGCTGTTCCAGGCGTTCTTTCAGCTCTTCCTTGATGGTGTCCACCGCACTCAACGTGCGCTCACGCGTGGTGGCGTAATGGGTCTTCGGGTACACGGTGTAGCGCTGCAACTTGCGCAAGGTTTCGCCAGTGAGTGGATCGAACAAGGTCAGCTGCTCGATGTCGCCATCGAACAACTCGATGCGCAAGGCTTCGGTATCCGACTCGGCCGGGAACACATCCAACACCTCGCCGCGCACGCGAAAGGCACCGCGCGTCAGTTCGAACTCGTTGCGGGTGTATTGCAGATCGGTGAGATGGCGGATCAATTGGCGCTGATCGATGTGCTCGCCAACCGACAGGATCAGGCGCAGCGATAGGTAGTCCTCCGGCGCGCCGAGGCCGTAGATTGCCGACACCGTCGCCACCACCAGCGAATCGCGCCGAGACAGCAAGGTCTTGGTCGCCGACAAGCGCATCTGCTCGATGTGTTCATTGATCGAACTGTCCTTCTCGATGAAGGTGTCCGACGACGGCACATAGGCTTCCGGCTGGTAGTAGTCGTAGTAGCTGACGAAGTACTCGACCGCGTTATGCGGGAAGAACGACTTGAACTCGCCGTACAGCTGCGCCGCCAACGTCTTGTTCGGCGCCATCACCAGCGTCGGCTTCTGCACCTGCTGGACCACATTGGCAATGGTGTAGGTCTTGCCCGAACCGGTCACCCCCAATAGCGTCTGTTTGGCCAGCCCAGCCTCAAAGTTGGCCACCAACTTGTCGATGGCGGCAGGCTGGTCGCCCGCTGGCGAGTATGGGGATACGAGCTGAAAACGGTCGGTCATGGAGCGGCACCTTCAAACGACCGGTGAGTATAGCGACGAGGGATGACGGCGGTGTTTGCGGTTTCCCTACCTTCTCGCGGGCTTTAGGCCGATCGCGGAAATGCCAGCGGCACCCGACTCTAGGAGTCACCGAGAGTTCGAGGCTTGGCAAGGATATGCACCAACCCCATAGAGGATTCAGCCTTATTGAGTGTTCTGTTGCGGTCGCAGCATTTGCGGTGGTGCTATCCATCGCACTACCGTCCTTGACGGCGCTGTACCGAACGCATCAGGTTCGGGCAGCGATGCTTGAGCTTGGTGCACATTTGGCTCTGGCAAGGTCGACCTCAATCACCCGTGGGGATCCGGTAGGAATGTGTCCGCGCAAGTCATCGGATGCTTGTGCAGCTGGTCATGACTGGACGCAAGGCTGGCTATTGTTTGCAGATCCGGACGGAAATCGCCGCCCCGATGGCGCGCGTGACATCATCGCGTCGGGAACAGGCAAGGTTGACGCGAAGATAAGCGTCCGCACCACTTCCGGACGTACGCATCTGCGTTTTAGCCCACTAGGGACAATGTCAGGAACTAATGTGACCTTCAACGTCTGCCAAGACGGAGACCTCGAGGGTCAGGTCATCGTCAGCATGACTGGCCGGCTTCGCTCCTTGCGGCCGCGCCTACCTCAACCTTGTCCATCTTAACTTGCCGCGCGACGGGGGCTTGCACATGCAGCCAACCCTCCCTATAATTTGCCTCCCCGCCCGAATAGCTCAGCCGGTTAGAGCACTTGACTGTTAATCAGGGGGTCGTTGGTTCGAGTCCAACTTCGGGCGCCAAATTAAAACCCACGCTTATGCGTGGGTTTTTTCTTGCCATGAACTTGCATCGCGCTGGAGATAGAGGACGCAATCTCGGCGGCGATTGAAGCATGCTCGTTTCTTTGGTCGCTCAGAACCAGAGGTAGTTGGTGATTGTGCCATTGCAAAGCGGATGGGCGACAAGCCGTCGAGCGATTAATGTGGTCGTTGGCGGCTATAGCAGTGGCACAAATCCTCGGCCATGTGCCGAACTTCGTCGAGCGTAGTGAACACGAAGCGGTCCAGTACTTCAGTACGAAAGGTGCAGCTAAATCGTTCGATGTAGGCGCTGGGTGGGATACCGGCTGGATTTGGATCAGGGTGACGCTGTGCTGCTGCTCCTACCGCCTGAGTGCAGTGCTGATGGATTTTTTCGGCCCGCTGCCCGGGCGCAGCCGCCTTTGGGTGTCGACTTTCCGCGATTCAATGCCAGGCTAAACTAGAGGTCTGCGGTTCGTGGTACTGGCGGAATTCGACAGGCGTCAGCTCGCCAAGGCTGTCATGCGGTGTCTCAATGTTTTAGTCGGCCAACCACTGCTCTGCGTGTTCACGCTTCTCCCAAATTGCGGGAGACGTGCATATCCAACACGCCACGTCGGAAGCTGCCATTGAGCGTTCGATGAAGCCGTTTTGTATCGGCCGTTCTGGCGCGATGAAGTCCAATGCAATGTTCTTGCGCTCTGCCCACTTCGCTAATGCCAACGCGATGAATTCCGGGCCATTGTCTAGGCAAAGTTTCGCGGGATAGCCACGCCACGCCGCAATTGCTTCCAAGGTGCGGACAACGCGTGTCGCAGGTAAGTTCAGATCAATGTCGATGGCCAATGCCTCACGGCTGAAATCTTCACATTGAATGTACGGAATCGCCGCCCATCCCAAAGCGCGCCGGACATGAAGTCGATTGACCAGCTGGTGTTGATCTGCTCGCCAGCCAACAACGGCATTGGGCGTCGTCTTGGTAGACGCCTCTCCCTCGGCGACGCTGATTGAGCTTCATTAGCCAGACGCGCTTGTGATTCCTGATCAAACCGCGGCGGCGAATGACTTGAAACAGCTTGCCGAACCCGCGCTCGGGAAACGCTCAGAGAGCTCAGCCAACAATGCGATCACTTCTTCATCGCGATCTGGTCGACGGAGGTAGCGTGCCGCTGACCGTGACATTCCAACCGCCACACGGGCCCAGCATTCGCTCCAGCCGTGGCAATCCTGCAACCAAGCCAGAAGCGGGCGCTTGTGCGCTTGGTCTATAGCTTTTTTGCGAGCAGATCCTTCAACGCATGATTCTCCATCGCAAGCTCGGCGTACATCCGCTTGAGCTTGGCGTGCTCGGCTTCAACGTCACGGAGCCGCTACACGTCCGAGGCTTCCATGACGCCGCACTTGGACTCCCAGGCGTAGTATGTCGCATCGGAACGCCCAGCTCACGGCAGACATTCTTGACCTGATGGCCGGACTCAAACTACCTCAGTGTCGTAACGATCTGGCTCTCGGTGAATTTGCTCTTGCGCATTAGGTGTCTCCTTGAGGCTAATTTGCCCGGAGACCTCTAATTTAGCCTGACATTGAATTGCGGGAAATCGACAGCGGGATCTCCCACGGCGCGCGGATGAGCTTAGGTAGCCGGCGCTTGCCGCGAGATCGAGTTTCAGCGCGGTGTAGCCTCACCAGGCACGGGCTTGCCCCAACTCTACGGACGCAATGCCCACTCCATCAGCGGGCCAAAACCGTGTCCGGATTTTCTCCAGGCGCGCCTAGATTGCAGCTATGAGCGGGCCATCGTCGCGCTGGCGCGGGCAGTAATGCCGTGTAGATCGGGACTGCTGCAAAACCCGATCATCTCGACGGTCATTGAGGCCGTTAGCGGCTTGCATGGTCAGACTTGATTGCAGTCGACGAGTCTGGCTCATTCTTTCCGACAGAAGGTCCTTGAGCGTGTGATGATCAAGGCCAGCTCGGCATACATGCGCCTCATCCAGGCCAGCTCGGCTTGCACGTCCTTCACATGCCGCCACTTGCGGCACCTCCATGCCTGCGTATCTCGCCTGCACTCTCGTGAGACAAAGACGCGCTCAATTACCAACAATCGCTGACAGACGTTGCAGTACCACTTTCTCGGCGCTCGCCCGATTGCAGAATCGAGAGAGCGGCACACTTTGTATCGGCTCTTGCCTGCTGGTTAATTGGCGTAGCAGTGATGGTGTAGCTTCTTCCATCTGCTGAAGGTGCAAGCGCCACCGTATAACTGTTTGCGACCCCTGAATCACACTGCGGCAGCGCTGGCGGGGTGCCAGCGTTGTTGTACGACATGTAAGTCGTGTAGTAACGCTCCATATACTGTGCGCCGCTCTGTAGACAACTTGTCGCCGCTGAGCGTTTAGCACGCACCACTGCGGCTTGGTAGTTGTACATTGCGATACCAGCTAGGACCGCAATAACAGCGACTACGATCATCAGCTCAATCAAGGTAAAGCCTGCAGACATACGTCGTTGGCCAACTGCTCTCATATTCACATCTCCTTCAATAGTTCGCGCCAAGAGACACGAGATGTACGACGCGCCTCACGAATGCGCTGGCACTCTACCGTCGCATTGGACAGGTTCGTACAGATGAGTCCGCCGCCGCCGCCGCCGCCGCCAGTCAAGATGTTGCCGGTTGTGCCCATTCCTCCGAGACCGACCGACCCAGTTGCTGCCGGTGTCCCAGGCGAACCGGTACTACCACCCACTGGCACTGTCTCGTCTGCGAATGACCCATCACCATTGATGTCGAAGAACGACTCGGACAAGCTCGCCCCCGTAAACGCGTTCAATGCATTCTGAAAGCCGGTGCCACCCGGCAGACACGGATCGCTGCTGGGGATGATGCTCGAAAAATTCAGTACGTCGTTGACCACTTGGGGATCGCTGACGACACGCTCGCCGATTGGAGTGCCGGGAGGCGTCGGCGGATTTACCAAATCGATATACCAGCCATTACGACCAGCCGGAAGTGTTGAAGGCAGCTCGAAGGCACGTACCGTGCGTCCAGTATCGCTATCGGTGGCAATAGCCGCGATAGTTCTCTGTTGCAGTGTAGTTTTCGTAATCGTAGCTGTGCCGTCTTTTAATCCATAAAAGGTCTGGACACTTCGATCTGCTGTATCACCAGTTTCCATAAAGCGCCCGGTGCCAAAAAAGACCCATAACTGGAACGTTGAAGGGTCACGAGCCACCACAGGTGACGAGGTAATGGGTTGCACCTGCCCGGTCGGACTGGTTGCGGTAAACATCCGGAGACGATTGCTCGCATTGCTCCAGGCGGTACGACTAGCAGAACTAATATCGAACTTCCACATGTTTCCTAACATGTCGCCTGCGTATACGAAGTCAGCAGTCCCGTTACCATCCACGTCCCGGATGGTGGGCGCCGACATCCCGTTCGGGCTAGCGGCGGACCCTACCCCAGTGTCCATTTCTGCTAGAAGAGCTCCATCACTGAGTCGGTAAATCAGCAAAGCCGCGCGGTTGTTTGAGCTATTTACACCATTCGGGACAATTAGACCCATGTCGCCATTGTTGAGCTTGGCAATGATGGGCTGCCCAAGAATCAAGCCCATGTTATTAAGCGGCGTCTCAGTCCTTTCCCATTTGACGCGGGTAGCACCAAAGTTATCCGGGTTCGTAACGTCAAGCGAATACAGCCCCTTTCCTCCCCGTCCAAGTGTTCCCACGAGAATGCTCGCGTCCGGAGTCTGGTCACGCCGCGAGAGAATAACCGGACCGTCCACGAAATATCGATGCTCGTAATCAGGCCTGCTCAATGTGCTCAAATCATTGAAATTAAGAGCCGCCGGAACGTAGGCAAAATCCTCAGCACCATTGCTTGCATCGAAGGCATGTAGCATGCCGTCATTGGCACCTACGAAAACAGTATTTGTTTGAGAATCAAAAACAGGTGAGGAACCGACAATATCTCCAAGCACTGTTGTGCGATTACGCAACGTTCCGCCATTAGAAAGCTCCCTCGTGCGAGAGCCTGCAATATACGCAGCATTGTCGGCACCACTCACAGCAGGAGCGGCACTTCGGGCTAGAGGCACTAATTGTGTTGCCGTTGGAAACGTAGCACCAGCCACACCGTTGAAAGTGAAAATCTTTCGACCGGTCGTCGGGATCCCGGCAGAAGCGCTCCAACTTGGAGTCGCCGCGGTACCTGAAGCGGTAACTGGAAATGCGCGTAACTGCCCCGACCAAATGCCGGACACAAAGCTTGCCTGAAAAGCAAGCGTTGCACTGTCCACCCGGGTGGAGTTCGCGGATAGATTGGAGAATGCGCCAGCACGTTCGATAATAGATGCCAGCGATGCCTTCAACGCTTGAGTGAACTCATCGGGATTACTTGCCACAATGAAATCCCCCCTACCATTAACGGAGGCATGCCACAGATCGTCCACGTTAACGATCGTGTTATTTTTCGGAGTTGGCCAGTTCAGAGTTCCCGCAGTTAGAGCCGGCAGATCGGTCTCCGGGTTTAACGTGCCCGACGCACCAATCGAGATTGCATACGTCACCATGTGCTGCCAGAAGCCAGGATCACGACTGGAAGTGGGCACATTATTCGCAAGATCAGTACGAAGATCATTTTTCCAAAACCGCATTGCCACGTCAGCTAGCGTATCCGAATCTGAACTAGCATATGGACGTTCTGGCCTATAAGTATATGTATCACGCGTGGGACTAGTGATTGTTTGCCCAGCTACGTTATCCTGCTCGTTGGCAATATCCGTGTAATTATCCTTACCGTTCCAGTACCCGTCTGTCGTTAAAATAGTAAAATTTTGCCGACAAGAAAACTGCGCGCTCCCAGCCTGCGGACCGTACGGTCCGTTGGCAGCCGCACTGCTGTAGTACAGTCCGGCGTCAGTCAACGCACCATGAAGAGGCGTTGCGCCTGAGCCAGAGGCACCATACAGACGGTCATACCAGAGCGTCTTATTGTTGTTCGCACCCGAGCCGCCGTTAGGATCATCGAATAAGCCATCGTTGCGACCAATTGGAATCGGGTTATCTTGCGTGATAATATTTCCGGTTTTGTTTCTACGCCAAATTGTCCGAAAGCCAACTCGCGCAGAGGTATTGAGGTCAGAAAAAGCCTGACCCGCACTAGCTTTCGCCACCTTCATTCTGGTGCGATAGTAGGAATACCATATTGCAAAATTGGCCCGCTCTGAGCTCTCATCACTGCGGAGAGGATTCGGCAAGGCAAACGTACAGTTCTTCCATTGCCAGCCAGAGCCACTGGAATCACAATTTCGCCCTGTAAGTCCCTGTTGACCCGATACGTTCTGCAAATACTCGCTTCTTACGATACGTCCATCCGTGTGAATCTGATAGCGCCAATAGTTGTTAACATTGGCAAGCTGCGTTGCAGAAGCAGCCAGATTTTTGGGCACATAGAAAGTACGAACGGCAGACTGCAGATTTGCCGATCCGGTCAAGAATGAGTTATCAGTGTACACATTCGAATAACTAGTACCGCCAGTCATCTGACTACCGTCTGGATTCAACCAGGGCTTGTAGTCAAACGCAGGATTATAATAAATGGTATTTCTACTATAGGCCTGCTCTGCAATATTGATGGGCGCGGTCCCCGGCAATACATCCGGCATGGAGTCCTCACTCATCGAGCCAGAATCATCGAGAATGAATAAGATATTGGGTGAAACACGACCACTGGATTGCAGCGGCTCATCCGGCAAGTCAACTGCCGCTGCGGGAGCTGCTAACAATGTTGCGGCCAACGCCATGCAGGCACAGCGCATCTGCTCAGCCAAGACGGATCGCTTGAAGGGGAGCGATGTGGACAAATTCATGGCAACAACTCCCTAAGGAACGATAAAATTGGATTGAACAATCACGCTGGCTCGACCCGCCGCTTCACTTCGTGCGGTGACGCGGTACACAGGGCGCAAACAGATATCGCTGCCTGTGTAGCGAGGATCGAGATTGCATTCCAGCCACGTCTCCGATGTACCCATGTATTCGATAAAAAATTGCGGAGCCGACGCGATTGAGCCGACACTCGTAGTTGCTGCGCGCCAGCCACCAAAACTTGTGTTTTTCCATCGCTCAACTGCTGTCGCATCCGGCCTTGGGCAGACGCCATTGACACACGCCCCACCCGCTGCAGCCGCGGCAATCGCAGCGTGTTCGGCATTGGTGCGACTTGCAGCAAGTGCCTCACCTTCACGAAGCGCTGCTTCAGCCGCCTGAAAGCTGAGATTGCGATCCACCAAATTTGCGCTCATGCGCTCTTCAAGAACAGTGCTCCGCAAGACTGCTAATCCAAGCAGCGTCATGATGAGCAGCAGGATGAGCACTACAACCAGCGAGACGCCCTGTTGTCGCATTGGACGCGAAATTGAAGCAGATCCGCTCATGGAGCCCTATTCCTGAGAGTGATGACCTGGCTTACTGTGCGTGACAGCGCTGCATTGTCCACACCGTCACGATCGGTTCCTGCCAGCGTCAAAGTGATCCTGACTGCGGTCACCTGGCTCCAACGGCCAGCAGTGCTCGCCGCGTCTCCATAACTCGCGGTTCCGTCAACTAGATAGGTCACCGCCATGTTCTGTACACCTTCTGCAACTTCCTGCGCCTGGACACTGGCGACCCCACCTGTATTGATCAGGGTGGACTGGTAAAGCCCTCTGGTACGTCCATTGGTACCGATATACCAAGCTGACGCATTGAGACGGGTAATCGTGGCGTTAGGACCGAAGGTAAAAAGAGAGCCACCCAGCCCGAGGCGATTGGTAGCATTCCCGGGCGCACCGCTCGCTCCATGAGCAATTGAGACTGTACCTGCCGCACCTGTCATCTGGAAAATAGCTCCCAGACGCATCACCCCGCCCGTTTCGGCATTGGGTCCACACACCATCAACAAGTCACCAGGAATCAAGCCGTGAGATGCAGTATTAACGGTAAATGTTGCAGCGGCCGGGGCATGCGCCGTTACGACCGCTGTGGCATCCCCGGATGACAGCAGCGATAACGCGTCTGTACCGGCAATCCGTTGGCCTGCGGTTGTTGTGCCGAAATTGATTCCCGGAATCGCTGTGGCCCCATCGTATCCTTGAAGGGTTCCGTTTGTAGTACCGACGTTCCAGTTGGTCCACCAACGCGATGTCGGCGCATTCAGCACGTTCACCATCGCCATGTTATTGCTACTGTTGCACGGATTACCGCCAGCCTCTCGAATATCGCGCGCCATTAACTCAAAGGCGATACGCGCATTTTCTTGAACACGACTAAGACTGTCGGTGGCAGCTGCAGTGCGACGACTCGTTAGGAACAGGCCGATAGCAGCCAATGTCACCAACAATCCTAGTACCAGAGAAATCAGCAGCTCAATCAGCGTAAAACCGGGCACCGATTTGCGCGAAGAGTAGACCTTACTCATAGTCGGGTGACCACGCTGAATTCGCGCTGTGCTGAGTTATCGCTCGCCCCGAGCGCAGTTGCACGACTGTCGTCCCAGCGCACTGAAACAGTGCAACGCACCCCATTGGCCTCGCACTGGATGGAACCGCAAGCCGTTGCTCCCATACTCGACTTCAAGGCAGTGATCCAGTCTCGTCTATCATTGGCAGCAAGATTGCCTCCTGCAGGAACGTTACATGTCATCGCGGTGTTGTATGCCCCCGCGCGCGCAGCGGTAAGATTCGCGCGCATCGCGTCCAGAATCGCGTACGACTGGACGACCATCTGACTACGCTCAAGGGAACTGCTGTTGTTCTGAAGTGCACGGGCCTGCATTGCTGCAATTCCAAGCATGCCAATTCCCAGAATCACAACTGAGATCAAAACCTCGATCAGGCTGACACCGGCCTGACGTCGGCGACTTTCTATCGCTGGCGTTCTCATCTGCCTTTTCCTCACATCAAAGCTGGTGCATCGGCGGGTGCCTGGCACTGCGGGTCTGTTCCGCGTGTTATTGCTACACGGCTGCCACCTGCTATTGCCACCATGCGTTGGTTCTCTGGCGGCCGCGTGGTCGCCATGCAGATGGATACGGCCCCCACCAAGAGCCTTGCACCAGTGGAGTCACGCGCAAGTCCGTCAGGGCGGAAGACGATCCGGGAGCTAGCGGAAGAGATCGCGGAGCTTACGCTCACCTGCAATTGCGGCCTGACTTCACTGACACGCAATACTTCGGTGCCACGTAACACGATCCAACGCGCCCAGTTGCCGCCGTTCGCGCACGTTGTGCCGTCATTGGATGGACACAGGGTCACACTGGCGTTACTACGTACTGCCTCGGAGCGGGCCAGCTGGAGTGATGCGGAAAGCTCGTTTGCCGCAGCCGATAGCCGATTGCTATTGACAAGCGCCGTGAAATTTGGAAAGGCGATTGCCATGACGATCGCCAGTACGAAGATCGTCACCATCATTTCGATTAGCGAGAAGCCAAGCTGCACCCCGGATGCCAGGCGCCGAATACAGGTCATACGGCAGCCTCCCCAGGCAGCCAAATACATGAATGCACCCTACCCAAGGTTTGCCCCAGCTACCAATGCTTGGCGACGGACGGCCACTGTGGATGCGTGAAAGGCAGTTCCCCCAATCGCTCAAGACACGGGCATGATGTGTAGCAAACCTCCGAGCACATCCTCCCGATGCCAACTGCTACCGGCGAACCCTTCCTGGAAGCCCTGTGGGACTCTCGTACTCTGGCGTGCGTCGTGCTCGTGGCAGAAGCAATCGCGGCAGCCCTGAGCTTATCGCCTGGCACACAGGTCGGCTGGATCAGCTTCGGAATCACGTCATTTATGACGCAATGGACGGCACTTCTGACTTTGGCCGGCCTCTACATTTTTCGCCATCACCTCAGGCATGCACGTCCATTCACGATCGCCAAGTTCACTCTTGCGTTTCTGCTAATTGCCGCAGCGTTAGTGCTATTTGTTGCGATGGCGGTGGTTGGTGGCGCGTGGTCGATGGGTACGCGCAACTGGCTGGAGCTGCTGCTGCGGACCGAAGGCATCGCACTTAACGTCGGATTGTTGGGAATGTGGGCCTTCCACACACATTGGCGCGCCCGCCAATATGCAATACGTGCGAAGCAGTTCGAGCTGGAAGCGTTGAGAGCGAGAATCCAACCACACTTTCTGTTCAACACACTCAATACGGGAGCAGCGCTCGTACGCCTAAATCCAGCCCGTGCCGAACGTTTGTTAATGGATCTGGCAGAATTATTTCGAGCGACATTGGCGGGGCCAGAGCACATACTCCTCTCCAAGGAATTAAATATCGCAAAGCACTATCTGGATATCGAGCAACTCCGCTTCGGAGAGCGCCTGAGCATCGTATGGAAGGTTCCTGATGCGATTCCCCCCGTGACAATTCCTTCTCTATCTATCCAGCCCCTTGTTGAGAATGCAATTCGCCACGGCGTGGAACTTCGTCCGGGGGTATCGCAGATAGTTGTAGAAGTCCGCCAAACATCGGACACGATTGTCGTAGAAGTCAGCAACCCCTTGCCGCCCGACAAGATGACAGCCCGTACCGGGCACCAAGTAGGACTGGCCGCCGTCCGTGCCCGGCTGCACGATCTTGACAGCAGAATGGGACTTCACACTACGACGCAGGGCAACCAGTTTCTAGCTGCCCTGCATGCCCCGCTTGCAGAGATACCATCTCGCTAAGCTACGTCACCACCCGATAACAAGGCCGATAGTCCCCCGAGATCTTCATCCGGCGCTGCTCAACGAAGCCGCGCAGCAGCTCATCCAGGGCCTGCATGATCTCGGGATCGCCGTGGATTTCGAAGGGGCCGAATTCCTCGATGCGGCGCATGCCGTCTTCCTTGACGTTGCCGGCGACGATGCCGGAGAAGGCGCGACGCAGGTCGGCGGCCAGGGCCGGCGCCGGGCGGCCGTGGTGCAGGTCCAGCGCGGCCATCGCTTCGTGGCTGGGCTCGAAGGGCTGCTGGTACTCGAGCGGGATGTGCACGGACCAGTTGAAGTAATACGAGTCCTTCTGGTCCTTGCGGTGCGCGCGCACTCCGTGGACCCCTTCGGCCATGCGGCGCGCGACGGCGACCGGGTCGCCGACGATGATCTCGTAGCGCGAGGCGGCAGCGTCGCCTAGGGTGAGGCGAATGAAACGGTCGATCTGCTCGAAGTACGGCGCGGCGATGGTCGGGCCGGTGAGGATCAGCGGGAACGGCACGTCCGCGTTTTCTTCGCGTAGCAGGATGCCGAGCAGGTAGAGAATTTCCTCCGCGGTGCCGACACCGCCCGGAAACACCAGGATGCCATGTCCGATGCGGACGAAGGCCTCAAGGCGCTTCTCGATGTCCGGCATGATCACCAGATGGTTGACGATCGGGTTAGGCGACTCGGCGGCGATGATGCCTGGCTCGGTGACGCCGATGTAGCGGGTATTGTGCTTGCGCTGCTTGGCATGCGCGATGGTGGCGCCCTTCATCGGCCCCTTCATGGCGCCCGGGCCGCAGCCGGTGCAGATATCCAGCCCGCGCAAGCCAAGCTCGTAGCCGACCTGCTTGGTATAAAGGTATTCATCGCGCGAGATGGAATGGCCGCCCCAGCACACGACCAGGTTCGGATCCAAGGGCTGCAGGATGCGCGCATTACGCAGCTGGCCGAACACGGCATTGGTGATGCCTTCGCTGGTGTCGAGATCCGCGCGTTGCGCTTCGAGCTCGATGGCCATGTAAGCGAGATCGCGGACGACGGCAAACAACAGTTCGGCCACGCCGCGGATGATCTCGCCATCGACGAAAGCCATTGCCGGTGCGTTGATCAGATCGATGCGGATGCCGCGATCCTGCTGATTCACCTGGATGTCGAAATCCGGGTAGAGATCGCGCGCAGCGCGCGGGTCGTCCGATGCGCTTCCGCTGGTCAGCACGGCCAGCGCACAGCGGCGCAACAGCTCATGCATGCCACCGCTGGATGCATCGCGCAACCGGGCCACTTCTGCCTTGGACAACACATCCAGACCACCACGCGGGTAGATCCGCGCATCCACCACCGGCAGCGCCCGTGCTGCCGTACTGCTGAGTTCCATAGCATGCTCCTGTCGTATGCACGGAACTTTAGCGTACTCACCCGCACAAAAGAAAACGGCCGGGTGACCCCGGCCGTTTTTGCAAACATCGACACGCTAGCCGGCTTTAGAACTGGTAGCGGAAGCCCAGCTGCAGCGCCCAGCGGGAGATGCCCTTGTCGTCGTAGACGGTCGCGGCATCCGGCTCATTGAAGCGGTAAACATACTTGCCAGTCGCCGCGTCGATACCGCCGTATTCAGCAACACCCTTGAAGCCCGGGAATGCGTACTCATCGACGCGGCCCCACTTCTTGTTGAGCAGGTTGCCCACGTTCATGACGTCGACCCAGATCTGCGCCTTGTTGCCATCGAAGAAGCCAGGAAGCTCCTGCTCGATGTGTAGATCGAACTGGTTGACCCAGGAATTACGTACCGCATTGCGGCCAGCAACCTGGCCCTTGTGCGTGGACAAGTACTGGTCATTGTTGACGTAGTTCCAGAACGCGTTTTCTTCGGCCGCGTTACGGAACAGCACATCGCCGCGCGCCGCCGGGATGTACAACAGGTCATTGGAGCGACCGTCGCCATTGGCATCGTTGTCGAACGTATAGCTGTAGGGACGACCGCTGCGGCCTTGATACACCAGACCGACCTTCGTTGCAAAATCGCCGAAGAAATTATGCTTCCACTGCAGCGTACCCAGGAAACTGTCCTTGATTTCGTATGCCGAGGTTGCATTGACCTCTTCATTCGCCTGGAAGGTTGCGGTGTTGAGCAGCTGCGACCCCGAAGTGGAACTGGTCAGACCGCTGACTTCTTTCGCGTTCGAGTAGGTGTAAGCCAAGCTCCACGACCAGTCGCTGTCGTTGAACGGCTTGTTCAAGCCGACAGTGAAACTTTGCGAGCCACCCTGATCGGTGGGGCGCGCAATGATGGCATCGTTGAAGCTCATGTTGCGACCAGCACGGATATCGGTACCGCTGTTCACACATGACGAACCAGCCGCCACACCCGTTTCGCGGAGACATGCATTACCCAGGGAATTCCAGTTAGCCGGATTGCGGCCATTGGCATTCCAGTAGATATCACGACCATCCTGGCCAACTGCCGTCGGATTACCGAGATTGAGCTGCTGGTAATAAATCGCTTCCTTGACCTTGGTCACCACACCTTCCATCGAGGCGACGATGCCGTACCACGGCAACTCGGTATCGAAGGCGAGGTTTGCTTTCCAAACGGACGGCTGGCTCAGATCCTTGTCAACAAAGTCGACCGACTGCGTGGCGCCCGATGTTCCGCGCGGCTGGTTGTTGATATCCGGCGTGAAGCGGATACCACTGTTGGACGCGTTGTTGAAGTTGTAATCGGTATAAGCCAAACCAGTATTGGAATACGGATTGGACAACCAAACCGACGCGGCAGCACCCTGGAACAGACCAACGCCGCCACGCAGCTGGGTCGGACGATCTGCATCGAAGGTGTAGTTGAAACCAAAGCGCGGCTGCCACAAGCCGTTGCCGTCAATGGTTTCATCATTGCGAAGACCGAATGCGTTAAACGCAGCCTGGTTGAACTGCGGCGAGTTCTTCACCATCGGCTCGTCATAACGCAGGCCGAAGTTCAGTGTCAGGTTGCTATTGACGGCCCAAGAATCCTGCAAGAACACGCCCACATTCCGCATGCCCCACTTCGCAGCGATATTGTCGATACCGGTGGGCGAATACGAGTAACGATACGCGTTCGGCAAATTTGCCTGGTAATTGGCAACCGAGTTGAAGGTGTAGCTACCGAAAACACGCGGACCATATAAGTTGTAGATGTCGTTGTCTTCGTAGTCGAACCCGAACTTGACCGTGTGGTCATTCAAGAACAGCGTGCCGGCGAAGAACGCGTTCCAGGTTTCGGTGCGCAACTCGTTAGCCTGAGTATTGGCTTCAGTACCCAGATTTAAAGTGTTGTTGCCGAAACGCACGGCGATGGCCGGCAACTGCGATGCCGCAGTACGAACTGCCGAGTAATCGCGATAAGACACCTTGGCTTCGGTCGAAAAAGTATCGGTCCAGTCGCTGAACAACTGACCGGTGTAGGTCTCGAGTTCGAAGTCGCGCACATAGTGGTACGAGTTCAACGCCAGCTGATTGTTGCCGAACCCATTGAGATTGGCCGTGCTCTGCTCGGACTTGCCATAGCGGAACGAACCACGATGCTTGTCGCTGATGTTCCAATCCAGCTTGAAGCCCTTCTCTTCTGAATCAGAATCCAATGCCGGCAAGGCCAGGGTCCCAGGGTCGAAGCCATAGACATTGCGCGAGATATCGATCACCTGATCGACCTGCGCCTGGGTAATACCGACTTCATTGCTGGCACCAGAACCGGCTGGACCGTAGCCACTGTTACCGGTAAACACACCCTTACCCTTGTACTTCTCATAGTTGGCGAAGAAGAACAATTTGTCCTTGACGATCGGGCCGCCCAGAGTCAGACCATACGTCGCTTCGTTGTCGAACAGCTGCGGGCGGATGTTGTTCTGATTCTTGCCCGACCAGTCGTTCTCGCGATAAGTGCCGTAGACCGAACCATGGAATTCGTTGGTGCCCGACTTGGTGACGGCATTGATCACGCCACCGGTGCCGCCACTGATCGTCACGTCGTAGTTGGCCACGTCCACCGAGATTTCATCGATGACGTCCATCGAGAACGGCTGGCGCGGGGTCGGCAGGCTGTTGGATTCCAGACCGAAGGCGTCGTTGGTGCTGATGCCGTCGACGCGGATCGCGTTGTAGCGCGGGTTCTGGCCGGCGATGGAGATTTCGTTGCGCGCCTTGTCGGTTTGCGCAACGCGCGGATCCAGACGCACATAGTCCTGCAGGTTACGGTTGATCGACGGCAGCGACTCGATTTCTTCGCGGGTCACGTTGGTGCCGGTACCCATCTTGTTGGCGCTGAAAATGGCCGAGCCGTAATTGCCGGCGATTGCCTGCACGGTGCCCAGCGTCGCCAAATCGCCGCCCAGAGCGGCATCGACCTGGTTGACCTTGTCCAGATTCAGATACACGCCTTCGCGGGTGGTGTTGCCAGCGCCCGAAGCGGTAATGGTGATGGTGTACGGCCCGCCCACACGCAAGCCGCGCGCGTTATAGCGTCCGCTGGCATCGGTGGTGGCGCGGCTGACCGTTCCGGACTCCACGTGCGTAATGGTGACTTCGGCGTTCGGGACGGGCTGGCCGCCACTGCCGGTCACCAGGCCGGCGACGCCAGCCGAGGTGCTTTGCGCAAACACAGGAGCGGCGGCGAGCGCGGCAACAAGGCCAAGCGTCAGCTTGGACATGCGGAGATAACGGAGGTGGGTCATTTCGGTAGCCTCGATACAGGTTGGGCAGTGACAAAAAGGCGCAGTCAGCCCAACCGTTCCCGGGGGTGGGCTGCCGATGATCTGGGGTCCCTTGCCGCGCGACTGGTTGCTGCCGCAACGGTTAACAACAGATTAACACGCTAAGCCCTGATTGTGACGACGGCGTGACAAACTTCGCGCGCTGCTACATGAACTGCGAAGGTCAAGGCGTAATCGCCAGATCGTGCAAGGTCGCAACTTGAGCGAGACGCCTGTCGCGCCTTTGAAGCTACGAAGTGACCAAATTGGGGCAAATCGCCCAAACGCTTGCATTCGGCCATGGCGTGCGTGCTGCACATGGGGTTGCCATCTGTCGATGCGCCCCACCGAATATGACATTCCACCTGCACTCTTGGGTCAGTGGAGGATCAACCTCAAGACAGTCGCCAGCAGCCAAGGGCTGCGCCACCTTCATCGTCCAGAGCCCATTGCGTCGCACCGCTAGATGTCCGGACGCGACGGCGCGCTGGTTGCCGGCACCATGGACCGTGCGCACGTAACCCACGGCCAGTGCGGATTGAAACCCCGGGCCATCGACGCATGTCGACGCCCACACGCGGCGCGACTGGCAAACCGCCCGGAGCTGCGCTAGATCGACACCGGCAGCTTGAAGTACGTGCCCAGTCCGTCCAGGAACATCTGTACCGAGATGGCGACCAGCAGCATGCCCATCAGGCGCTCGATGGCCGTCAGGGCGCGGTGGCCGAGCAGTTTGTACAGCAGCGGCGCGGCGGCCAGGATCGACGAGGCGCCGATCCAGGCGATCATCAGCGCAAGGCTCCAG
Source organism: Xanthomonas sp. NCPPB 1062 (assembly GCF_041481705.2). Classification (NCBI taxonomy): domain Bacteria; kingdom Pseudomonadati; phylum Pseudomonadota; class Gammaproteobacteria; order Lysobacterales; family Lysobacteraceae; genus Xanthomonas; species Xanthomonas sp. NCPPB 1062. The sequence continues at coordinate 2,991,152 of NZ_CM192987.1, forward strand.
TCCCACAGCCGCGTCGGCTCGTTGCTGCCCATGAGCATCACCGCGGCCATGCCGGACGGGCCGGCCACCAGCGGGATGGCCAGCGGCACGATGAAGGGTTCGCCGTCTGGAATTTCGCCCATCAGGCCTTCGGGCCGCGGGAAGATCATGCGGATGCCGATTACAAACAGCACGATGCCGCCGGCAATGGCCACCGATTCCTGGCGCAGGTGCATCAGCTCCAGCGCGTACTTGCCGCCCCACAGGAACGCCATCAACACGCACAGCGCGATCAGCAGTTCACGCGCAAGCACGAAACGCTGGCGCTTGGGCGGCAGCGGCTTGAGCACGCTGAGGAACACTGGAATGTTGCCCAGCGGGTCGAGAATCAGAAACAGCAGCAGCGCCGCAGAAAGAATGGTCATACCTGCGGACTCCAGATCGCACCGCGATGCGTCGCCCCTGCGGCTGACAGCATGCTGACGCATGCAGGTGCGTAACGTGCGGCATCGACCGCGTCGTTGTCTTCGTGATGGGTGAAAGCGCGTGCGCGCAATGCGGTGCGCATCGGGCCGGGCTGCAGGCCGCCGACGCGTACCGGGCCGGCGGCGGTTTCATGATGCAAGGTGGCGATCAAGCCGCGCTGCGCATGTTGGGCGGCGCCATACGCCCCCCAATAGGCCTGACCCACGCGCGCGGGGTCGTCCACAACGAAGACAGCTGCCGCATCGTCCTGCTGCCGCAACAACGGCAGACACGCCTGGGTCAGCCAGGCGCGCGCGGTCAGGTTGACATGCAGGGTGCGTGCGAACTCAGCGGGTGAGACGAGTTCGGTTGGCGTCAGGCCGGAAAAGTCGGCAGCGCACTGCAGCAGACCATGCAGGCCACCAAGCTCGGTCTGCATCCGTTGCGCAAGCGCGGCGTAGTCGTCCGGGGTGGCGCCGGCCAGATCCAGCGGATACAACAGCGGCTCGGCACCTAGCGCTGCAACCGCGTCGTAGACGCGCTCCAGCGGGCGCACCTTGCGACCAAGCAGCACTACCGTGGCGCCTGCAGCCGCGCATGCCTGCGCCGCGGCGGCGCCGAGGCCACCGGCGGCGCCGGTGATCAGCACGACGCGCCCCGACAAGACAGCCGACTGCGGCTGAGCCTGCACCGAACTCACGGCTGGTACGCCTCGCTGACGATGCGCTTGAGCTCGCCGGCTTCGAACAGTTCCAGCGTGATGTCGCAGCCGCCGATCAGCTCGCCATGGATGAACAGCTGCGGAAACGTGGGCCAGTTGGAGTAGCGCGGCAGATTGGCGCGCACTTCAGGCTCTTCCAACACGTTGACCGTACGCAGTTGGTCGGCACCGGCGGCCACCAGGGCCTGCACGGCGCGACTGGAAAACTCGCACATCGGAAATTGCGGGGTGCCTTTCATGAACAGCACGATCGGGTGTTGTTCGACTTCGGCCTGGATCCGTTCCATCACCGGCATTGGACTCTCCTGACTGGGAGCGGCAGGCCCGACCGCCGGGTCGGATAGACTTCCGCAAAGGCGCGCATTGTAAGCCTTCAGCGCGACCTGTCGCCGCACTCCCTTCGCTGCCACTGCCATCATGCCGATCGAACACGTTGCACTGCCCTATTCCCGCGCCGCCCTGGAACCGCATCTGTCGTCTGCGACGCTGGAGGCGCATCACGGCGTCTGTCACCGCAGCGAGGTCGAACAGCTCAACGCACGCCTGGAAGGCAGCGAGTTTGCCGAGCTGACGCTGGAAGACATCATCGCGCAGGCGCAGGGCACGTTGTTTCATCTGGCCGCGCAGGTGTGGAACCACAATTTCTATTGGCAGTGCCTGCGTCCGCGCGCTGGCGGGGAGCCGCTTGGGCGGCTGGGCGACGGCATCGCCAAATCGTTCGGCGACTTCGTGCATTTCAAGCAGGAGTTCAATCGCGTGGCCCTGAGCACGTTCGGCTCGGGCTGGGTGTGGCTGGTGCAGCGCCCGGACGGCGCGCTGGCAGTAGTCGCCACACCCAATGCCTCCACCCCGCTCACCGGGCCAGACATTCCGTTGCTCGCCTGCGATATCTGGGAGCACGCGTATTACCTGGACTACCAGCAGGATCGTGCGCGCTATCTGGAGGCTTTCTGGAAGCTGGTCAATTGGGATTTCGTCGCAAGCCGGCTGGGCTGACCTGGCCGCTCAATTTCCAGCCGCAGATGCGGACCGGCTCATCTGCTGACACATCGCAGAACGGGTCCGCGTCCGCGTCCGACGCGCCCGCGCAAACGGGCGTGTCGTCGCGCGTGATCGCAACCGAAACGCTGCGCGCCTCACCCTTCGTTCAAACGCGCAACCACCGGCCGAACTTGCGCATCGCGCTGCAGCGCCGCGCCAGCATCGCTCACCGCCAGTGCCAGCGCCTGCGCTGTCTCCGCGCGCAGCGTTGCGTGCCCCACCTTGCGTCCATCGCGCGCTTGCTTGCCGTAGTCGTGCCAATGCCCACCGGGCACCGCCAGAAACGCCCTGGCCTCTGGCATCTCGCCCAGCCAGTTGAGCATGCAGGCGTGGCCGCGCATCGCAGTACTGCCCAGTGGCAAGCCAAGGACGGCCCGCACATGATTTTCGAATTGCGAGGTCTCGGCACCTTCGATGGTCCAGTGCCCCGAGTTATGCACGCGCGGCGCCATTTCGTTGGCCAGCAACTCGCCGTCGCGCACGAACAGTTCCAGCGCAAATACGCCGACATAGTCGAGCTTTTCCGCCACGGCACGCGCGTGCGATTCGGCCGAGGCTTGAAGGGCCGCCTCCACGCTCGCCGGTGCCAGGCTGGCCGACAGCACACCGTCCACATGCCAGTTTTCGGTCAACGGCCAAGCGCGGAATTCGCCATCGCGGCCGCGTACTGCAACCACGCTGACCTCGCGCTGGAACGGCACGAACGCTTCCACGATCAACCCGACGTGCGCCGCCTGGGCGCCAAGCGCGTCCCACGCTGCATCGGCATCGGCGAGCGTCTTGATCCGGAACTGGCCCTTGCCGTCGTAGCCGAAGCGGCGCGTCTTCAGCACGCAGGGCGTACCGATCCGCGCGAGCGCTGCGTCCAGGCCGACGCGGTCGTCGATCGCGGCAAACTCGGGCACCGGAATGCCGAGTTCGCGGAACAAGGTTTTTTCGCTGAGCCGGTCCTGCGCAACCGCAAGCGCCGCCGGACTCGGAAACACCGGCACCTGCGCGGCAAGTTGCTGCGCGCTGGCGGCCGGCACGTTTTCGAAATCGAAGGTGATCACGTCCACCTGCCCGGCGAATGCGGCAAGGGTCGCCACGTCATCGAACGCGCCAACCTGCAGCGGTGCCACCTGGCCTGCGCAGGCATCGACTGCCGGATCGAAGACCGCAAAGCGTATGCCGAGCGGCGCACCGGCCAGTACCAGCATGCGCGCCAGCTGGCCGCCACCGAGAATGCCAACCGTGCTCATTGGCGCGGGTCGTCGCTGGCCATGACATCGTCGGTCTGCTTGGCGCGGAACTGCGCCAGCGCCTGACCGACCTGCGCCTGCTCGGGCGCCAGCATGGCCGCCGCAAACAACGCCGCATTGGCCGCGCCCGCATTGCCGATGGCGAAGGTGGCCACCGGAATGCCTGCAGGCATCTGCACGATCGACAGCAGCGAATCCATGCCGTTCAGCGCCTTGGACTGCACCGGCACGCCGAGCACCGGCACTGCGGTCTTGGCGGCCAGCATGCCCGGCAGGTGCGCCGCGCCGCCGGCGCCGGCAATGATCGCGCGCAGTCCGCGTGCGCCCGCCTGCTCGGCGTAGGTGAACAAGACGTCCGGGGTGCGGTGCGCCGAGACCACCTTGACTTCGTACGGCACGCCCAGCGCGTCGAGCTTCTGAGCTGCATGTTGCATGGTCTCCCAATCCGAACGGGAACCCATCACGATGCCGACCAGCGGCGCGGAGTGGTTGGAGGTCATGGCCCTGCCCTGCGGTAAAGACGTATTCTAGCCAATCTCCACGCAAGACAAGACTTCGATGGATCGCAAATTGCTCGACCTGCTGTGCTCGCCCGACACCCGCCAGCCGCTTTCGCTGCTCGACGGCAAAGGCCTGGAAGCACTCAATGCCGCCATCGCAGGCGGAACCCTGCAGCGCGCCGACGGCGCCGCACAAACCCAGCCGCTGCGTGAAGCGCTGATCACCCGCGACCGCAAGCAGATCTTCCGCGTCGACGACGGCATTCCGGTGCTGCTGGCCGAAGAAGCCATCGCCACCGCACAAATCGCCGACTTCCCCGAGAAGTGAGCCTGTCTCAGCACACCAACGTGCCGGCCGCGCCGCCCGCCGAATCGATCGACGCCGACGTAGCGCGTGCTTTGGCCGAAGACATCGGCAGCGGCGACGTCACCGCCGCACTGCTACCCGACCAAGCCGACAGCGCCTACCTGCTGTGCAAGCAGGACGCGGTCATCGCCGGCCGCCCCTGGTTCGATGCCACCCACCGCGCGCTCGACCCGCAGGTACGCATCGACTGGCACGTGCACGAAGGCCAGCACGTCGGCGCCGGCACGGTGCTCGCGCTGTTGCAGGGGCGCAGCCGTAGCCTGGTCAGTGCCGAACGCACCTCGCTCAATTTCATGCAGACACTGTCTGCCACGGCGACCACCACCGCGGCGTATGTGGCTGCGGTGGCCGGGACGCGCGCGCGCATCCTGGACACGCGCAAGACGCTGCCGGGCCTGCGCGCCGCGCAGAAATACGCCGTGCGCTGCGGCGGTGGCGACAATCACCGCATCGGCCTGTTCGACACGGTGATGCTCAAGGAGAACCACATCCGCGCCGCCGGTTCGCTGAGCGCGGCCGTGCGTGCCGCACGTGCGCAGCAACCGCAGCTGCCGCTGGTGGTGGAAGTGGAAACGCTGGAGCAACTGCACGAAGCACTGCAGGTTGGCTGCACGCGCATCCTGATCGACGACTTCGACCAGGCCATGCGCCGAGAAGCGGTGCGTCTCGTTGCTGCGCTACAGCCGGAACGACGCATTCCGCTGGAAGTCTCCGGCAGCGTGGATCTGGCCGGCATTCGCGCAATTGCCGAAGACGGGGTGGACTGCATCTCGATTGGCGGACTCACCAAGCATGTGCAGGCAGTGGATCTGTCGCTCAAACTCGGCCCACCGCCAGCGCGCTGATTTCACGCGTGCGCGCAGCCGGCTCTGGCAGCCTGCTGCGATTGTTTCCGTGCAGGACCTGCAATGACCGTCAAACCTTGGCCGTGGATCTGCTTCTTGCTGGCAGGTATCGGAAGTAGCGCTGCGGCTGCGGAGGTGTGCGATATCCCGCCACGGTTCGGAACGAGTCCCGCCGCGATCGCCATCGTGCGCAGCGCCTGCAATGAGCATCGGTTGTGGCAACGCCCGTTTATCGATGCCAAGGGACGCTTGGCCAGCCTGGGCGTCACCGAAGCCGAATCGGGCTATCTCGCCGATCACGGCGTGGTCGCCTGGCAACGCGTTGCAGGCTACTGGCGCGACAGTGGCACGCTTGCGTCCATGGGCGGACGCCCCGGCGCATCGAGCTGCGCGGCACTGGATGGTACGCGCTACACCGCCAGCGACTGCCGCGCATTTCTGATCGACAACCCATGGTCGGCCGCTTTCATCTCCTGGGTGATGACGCAGTCGGGGCTGAGCGGTTTTCATCGCTCCGCGCGCCATCTGGATTACATCCGCAGCGCCTACAACGACGGCACTACCGGACCGTACCGGTTCACCGATCCAGCGGTCGAGAAGCCGGCGCCCGGCGATCTGCTGTGCCTGCTGCGCGGCCGCAGCACCGCGTTGGGCTATGCCGGCCTGAAGGCCGCGCTGGGCGGCAGCGCACCGATGCCATGGCAGTCGCATTGTGATGTGGTGGTGGCCGCCAACGTCGGCGGCGATCGCACGCTGTATCTGATCGGCGGCAACGTATTCAACACGGTGATGATGCGCAAGATGCCGCTGGATCGCGCCGGCCGCGTGGTGTGGCCAACACCGCAATCGGACAGCAGCCAGGACCAGAACGAAGACAGCCTGGGCATCGCCAGCGAATGCACGCCGGCGCACGAAGACCTGTGCGACTTCAATCGCCGCGACTGGGCTGCGCTGTTGAAGCTGCGTCCTGATGCGGCGATGGTTGCGCCGCCAGCCACTGCGCCGCTGCCGACACCCGACACCGCACCCACAGAACAAACGATGCCGCCGGGCTTCCCACGCGTCGTGCCGCCGCGTCCGCAAACGCAGCAAGCGCCGACGGAGCAGCAAGGATAGATCGAAGCAGTAACGCCGGGCGTACCCTCATCGGTCCCTGCGGGGCACCTTCTCCCGATGGAAGAAGGATTCAAAGCCCCTCTCCCGCGGGAGAGGGCTTGAGGTGAGGGTACGGTGCGAAGCCCTTGCTCGCCTTCACCCCATTCAGCGTTGCACGCCCCCGTCCAGCGCTGTGCGCCCTTCTCCCGAGATGAAAAGGAATCCAAGCCCCCTCTCCTGCAGGAGAGGGGTTGGGGTGAGGGTACGGGCAAGCCACTTACGTTCCGAATATTACGAGGCCTTGCACGTACCTCATCCGCCCCCCTTTTGGGCACCTTCTCCCAGAGCGAGAAGGGGTCAAGTGCACAACAAAAAAGCGGGCCGAAGCCCGCTCTTTCGTCATGCATCACGCGTGATGCATCAGCACGCTGCGATTACTCGGCCGACGCCTGCACGCCTTCGCCTTCTTCCACTGCCTTGATCGACAGACGGATGCGGCCCTGCTTGTCCACTTCCAGCACCTTGACGCGGACCAGATCGCCTTCCTTCAACTTGTCGCCGACCTTCTCCACGCGCTCGCTGGAAATCTGCGACACGTGCACCAGGCCGTCCTTGCCCGGCAGGATGGTGACGAACGCACCGAAGTCCATGATCTTGGCGACCTTGCCTTCGTAGATGCGGCCCGGCTCCACGTCCGAGGTGATCTGCTCGATGCGCGACTTCGCAGCCTGCGCGGCAATGGCATTGACCGAGGCGATGATGATCGTGCCATCGTCCTGGATGTCGATCTGCGTACCGGTTTCCTTGGTGATGGCCTGGATGGTCGAGCCACCCTTGCCGATCACTTCGCGGATCTTGTCCGGGTGGATCTTGATGGTCAGCAGACGCGGCGCGTAGTCGCTCAATTCCTGACGCGGGGTGGTCAGCGCATGCGCCATCTCGCCCAGGATGTGCAGGCGGCCAGCCTTGGCCTGCTGCAAGGCCTGCTTCATGATCTCTTCGGTGATGCCTTCGATCTTGATGTCCATCTGCAGCGCGGACACGCCTTCGGCAGTACCGGCCACCTTGAAGTCCATGTCGCCGAGGTGATCTTCGTCACCCAGGATGTCGGAGAGCACGACGAAGTCGTTGCCTTCCTTGACCAGACCCATTGCGATACCCGCGACCGGCGCCTTGATCGGCACGCCGGCATCCATCAGCGCCAGCGAGCTGCCGCAGACCGATGCCATCGAGGACGAACCGTTGGACTCGGTGATTTCCGAGACCACGCGAATGGTGTACGGGAATTCTTCCAGGGTCGGCATCACAGCCAGCACGCCGCGCTTGGCCAGGCGGCCGTGGCCGATTTCGCGACGCTTCGGCGCACCGAAACGACCGCACTCGCCCACCGAGTACGGAGGGAAGTTGTAATGGAACAGGAAGTTTTCCTTGTACTCGCCCGACACTGCGTCGATGACCTGACCGTCGCGCGCGGTGCCCAGGGTGGTGATCACGATCGCCTGCGTCTCGCCGCGGGTAAACAGCGCCGAGCCATGGGTACGCGGCAACACGCCGGCCTTGGCGCTGATCGGACGCACGGTGTCCAGTGCACGGCCGTCGATACGCACCTTGCTGCTCAACACCGAACCACGCATGGTCTGGTATTCCAGCTCGCCGAATTCCTTGGCCAGATCGCCGGCAGCCCAGCCTTCGATGGTGGCGCGCGGCGCCAGTGCGCCCAGCACGTCCTTCTTGATCGCCGAAATCGCATCGCGGCGCTGCAGCTTGTCGCGCACCTGGAATGCCGACGCGAGCTGGTCGCCCACCGCTTCCTTCAGTGCGGCGATCATGCCCTCGTTCTTTGCCGGGGCCACCCAGTCGGACGGCTTGGTGCCGGCTTCGACGGTCAGCTCGTTGATGACGTTGATGACCTTCTGCATCTCGCGATGACCGAACGTCACTGCGCCCAGCATCACTTCTTCGGACAGCAGCTCGGCTTCGGACTCGACCATCAGCACCGCATTGGCGGTACCGGCCACGACCAGCTCCAGCTGCGAATCCTTCAGCTCGGTCACGGTCGGGTTGAGGATGTATTCACCGTTCTTGTAGCCGACCTTGGCAGCGCCGATCGGGCCCTTGAAGGGGGTGCCGGCCAGCGACAGTGCAGCCGAGGCGCCGATCAGCGCGGCGATGTCGCCGTCGATGTCCGGGTTCATCGACATCACGGTGGCGATGATCTGCACTTCGTTCTTGTAGTCCTCCGGGAACAGCGGACGGATCGGACGATCGATCAGGCGCGAGATCAACGTTTCCTTCTCGGTCGCGCGTCCTTCGCGCTTGAAGAAGCCGCCCGGGATGCGGCCGCCAGCGTAGAACTTCTCCTGATAATCGACCGTCAGAGGAAAGAAGTCCTGCCCTTCGCGCGCGCTCTTGGCGGCGACGGCGGTGACCAGCAGTACGGTGTCGTCGAACTTGACGATCACGGCGCCGCCTGCCTGGCGAGCGATTTCGCCCGTCTCAAGAGTGACGGTGTGCTTGCCGTACTGGAAGGTTTTGGTGATTTTTGCCACGGAGGTTTTTTCCCTTAGGTATTGCTGTCTGCGTTGGACCGTCGTCGACCCATGCCGAGAACGGGCGGCCGGGAGGCTCCGGCCCAAGAGTGCGTATTGCTTAAGACGTAGTGCGATTGACCAAAACAAAACCGCGGCGCATCGCTGCGCCGCGGCGGTAGGACTCGATTAGCGGCGCAGGCCGAGCTTCTCGATCAAGGACTTGTAACGCTCGTTGTCCTTCTTTTTCAGGTAGTCGAGCAGGCTGCGGCGACGATTGACCATCTGCAGCAGACCACGACGGCTGTGGTGATCCTTCTTGTGGGTCTTGAAGTGACCGGTCAGCAGCTCGATGCGCGCGGTCAGCAGAGCGACCTGCACTTCCGGGGAACCGGTGTCCTGGGCGCTGCGCTTGTTGTCTTCAATAACTTTCTGGGTGTCGACGGACATGATGTTTTCTCGATAGATGCGTGGTCGACAGGAACGTGCGTAACGCACCGTCGGACTCGCCGTTTGCTTAGGATGAGCGCGCTTGGCGCTGAGGTGCCCCGATCGGGGCCGCGAAATTGTAACGTCGCCCGGCCCAGGGAACAAGTTGACAAAATCTTAACAGGCCGGAATTTCGTTCAGTCCATTGAACAATCGCTGCGGCGACAAGCGCCCGTCGGCGTCGACCAGGCCTAGCCCCGAGGGGGTTCCGTCAGGTCCGAATACAGCGACTTGCCCCGGCGGAAATGCGGCATCACGCAGGCGCTGGCCCATGCGAAAACGCGCCGCATGGGTCTGATCGAGCACGATTCGCGCAAAACCGGCCAGGCCGGCCTCGATCGGCAGCAATAGCGTCCGTGCTTCGGTGCCCGCCTCCAGCGCCGCCGACAATGCCTCCAGTGTGATCATCTGTGGAGCGCGAAACGGCTCCACCCACAGCCGACGCAACGAGGCGATGTGCGCTCCACATCCCAGCACCTCGCCCAGGTCACGTGCCAGGCTGCGGATATACGTGCCCGAGCCGCAGGTCACGCGCAGCCGCAGACCTGGGGCGCTGTAGCCCAGCACATCGATCGCCTGCACATCCACCTCGCGCACCGGGGCTTCGATACGTTCGCCGCGTCGCGCCTTGGCATACAGCGGCTCGCCGCCCTGCTTGAGCGCGGAATAAATGGGCGCTTGTTGCTGGATGCGCCCGATGAAAGGCGCCAGTGCGGCTTGCAGCGCGGCATCACCGATATCGGGCACCGCACGCTCGCGTAGCGGCTCGCCATCGGCATCGTCGGTGTCGGTGGTGACGCCCAGCACAATCTCGGCGTCGTAGGCCTTGGCAGACCCAAGCAGTAGTCCGGCGATCTTGGTGGCTTCGCCAAAGCAGAGCGGCAACAGGCCAGTGGCCAGCGGATCCAGGCTACCGGTATGGCCACCCTTGTCTGCGCGCAATAACCGGCGCGCGGCCTGCAGTGCATTGTTGGAACTGAGCCCGGCCGGCTTGTCCAGCAACAGGATGCCGTGCAACGGGCGGTAGACGATGCGGGGTTTCAAAAGATCGATGCTCGAATCGGGCACTGTGCGCGCCCGCAGGAATCAGGGCCGCAGCAAAGGCGGCAGGCCGCGACAGCGCTTAGCGCTGTTCGGCGTCTTCGTCGCTGGACGTGGCCTCGGGGCCTACGTCGTCCAGATCACGCAGCAAATTGTCGATGCGTTCGCCGCGATCGACCGAATCGTCGTAATGGAAGTGCAGCTCCGGCACGTGGCGCAACTTCATCGCGCGCGCCAACTGGGTACGCAGCTGGCCGGCGATTTCCTTGAGCCCCTTGACCGCTTCGGCCGAACGCTCCTGCTGCAGCGCGGTGACAAAGACCTTGGCATGCGCCAGGTCGCGACTGATTTCGACGTCGGACACGCTGACCGACGGCAGGCCATGGTCGCGCACGGCCGCGTGCACGATCGTGCCGAGGTCGCGACGCACCTGCGCGGACACGCGGTCGGTACGATGGAATGATTTGGTTGGCATGGTCGTGGACCTGGTTGATTCGGAGGGCCAGTTGGCACCGAAGCCAAAAAACAAACGCGGGCGGCCATGCCGCCCTCGCCTTGCAGAACCTGCATTGGACAACTCCGCCGAACGGAGTCCGGGGCCGGTAGGCCCCGGCAGCCGTTACAGCGTACGGGCCACTTCGATACGCTCGAAGCACTCGATCTGGTCGCCGGCCTTGACGTCGTTGTAAGCCTTCACGCCGATACCGCATTCGGTACCGTTGCGCACTTCGTCGACGTTCTCCTTGAAGCGACGCAGCGATTCCAGCTCCCCTTCAAACACCACAACGCTGTCGCGGAGCACGCGGATCGGCTTGCTGCGCTTGACCACGCCTTCGATGACCATGCAGCCTGCAACCGCGCCGAACTTCGAGCTACGGAACACATCGCGGACCTGTGCGATACCGATGATCTCTTCGCGGATTTCCACGCCAAGCAGACCGGAGGCCACCTGCTTCACCTGATCGATCACGTCATAGATGATCGAGAAGTAACGCAGATCAATGCCGTTGGACTCGACGATCTTGCGCGCCGAGGCATCCGCGCGCACGTTGAAGCCGATGATCGTCGCCTTGGAAGCAGCGGCCGAATTCGCGTCGGATTCGGTGATGCCGCCCACGCCGGAGTGGATCACGTTGATGCGGATGTCCTCGTTGGACAACGCCACCAGCGACTGCTTGAGTGCTTCCACCGAACCCTGCACGTCGGCCTTGATCACCAGGTTCAGTACCTGCTGACCTTCGCCCTTGCCCATCTGGGCCAGGATGTCTTCCATGCGGTTGGTCGCCGAGGCCACCAGACGCGATTCGCGGCGCTTGGTTTCGCGCTGCTGCGCCACGTCCTTGGCCAGGCGCTCGTCGTCGACGACCACGAAGTCGTCGCCGGCTTCCGGCACGCCGGACAAACCCAGCACCTGCACCGGAATCGACGGGCCCGCCGAGGCCGGCTGATGGCCGGTTTCGTCGAACAACGCACGCACGCGGCCGTACTGGATGCCGCACACCAGATAGTCGCCACGCTTCAGCGCACCCTGCTGCACCAGTACCGTCGCCACCGGGCCGCGGCCCTTGTCCAGCGAGGATTCGATGACGGTACCGCTGGCGCGGCCCTCGGCCACGGCCTTGAGCTCCAGCACTTCGGCCTGCAGCGAAATCGCGTCCAGCAGCGTATCCACGCCGGTACCGACCTTGGCCGACACTTCGATGAACTGGGTATCGCCACCGAACTCTTCGGCCACCACGTTTTCGGCCAGCAGCTCGTTCTTGACCCGCAGCGCATCAGCGCCGGTCTTGTCGATCTTATTGACCGCCACGATCAGCGGTACGCCTGCCGCCTTGGCATGCGCAACCGCTTCCTTGGTCTGCGGCATCACGCCATCGTCGGCGGCAACGACCAGCACCACGATGTCGGTGATCTTGGCGCCACGGGCACGCATCGAGGTAAACGCGGCATGGCCGGGCGTATCCAGGAAGCTGATGACGCCACGACCGGTTTCGACGTGGTACGCACCGATGTGCTGGGTAATGCCGCCGGCTTCGCCGGAGGCGATCTTGGTACGGCGGATGTAGTCCAGCAGCGAGGTCTTGCCGTGATCGACGTGACCCATGATGGTGACCACCGGCGGACGCGACGTGGCCTCGCCCTGCGCATCTTCGGCATGCGCCAGCAGCGCGTCCTCGAAGTCGGCATTGTCGGCACGCACGGCTTTATGACCAAGCTCTTCGGTCACCAGTGCGGCGGTGTCGTGATCGATGCTCTGGGTGATGGTCGCCATGACGCCCATCTTGAACAACGCCTTGACCACGTCGCCGCCCTTGAGCGCGAGCTTCTGCGCCAGGTCTGCCACGGTGATGGTCTCGCCGATCGCCACTTCACGCACCACCGGTGCGGTGGGACGCTCGAACCCGTGCGGGCCGCTGTTGGCCTGGCTGCCGCCACGGCCGTTGTCATTACCACGGCGCGAGGACGACGAACCCGGGCGGCCGGTCGGCTTGCCGCGCACATTGGAACGCCGCGCGCGATCGGCCGCGGACAGATGCAACTGCCCGGCAAAGCGCTTGGTCGCATCGTCATCTTCAACACCGGCCACCATGACGTGCGAACCGCGCGTCTTGTGCTTGGCGGCATTGCTGCGGTCGTCCGCACGTGCCGGCGCTGCCGGACGCGAGGCCGGAGATGCGCCCGCCGGACGTGCCGCACGCGGTGCGGACGACGGCGAAGACGGTGCCCGCGCGGCAGGCGCCGACGGCGTCGGCGCATCAGCAACCGGAGCCGGCGCACTGGCAGCCGCAGCGGCTTCCTCGGCAGCCTTGCGCTCGGCTTCTGCACGGTCCTTGGCGGCCTGCTCTTCCTCGCGCTTGCGCTGAATTGCCTCGTCGCGCACGCGGTCGCTTTCGGCCAGGCGCTGCTGCTCCTCAAGGTTGCGCTGACGCGACTCCTCGAGCTTACGCAGGATATCGGCGCGTTCTTCGTCCGGCGTCATCGGTGCGGCGCGGCCGCTGCCTTCGTTCTCGGACTTCACGTAAGTGCGCTTCTGCCGCACTTCCACGTTGACCGTGGTCTTGGTGCGGCCGGCGTTGACAGTGACTTCCTGCAGCTTGCGCCGGTTGAGCGTGATCTTCTTGGCTGCTTCGCTCGCCGCTTCGGCAGACGTTTCTGCCTTGCCATGCGTGCGACGCAGGAAGCCAAGCAGTTTCATCTTCTCGGTGCTGGTCACGACCTGGTCGGGACCACTGAACTTCATTCCGGCCTCGGCCAGTTGAACCAGCAGTTTATCGACCGGCGTATTGACCAGTTCGGCAAGCTTGCGGATGGTGGTTTGCTGCGACATTCGGATCCTATGATCTGGTTGGCGCCCCCTCGCCCAGAGCAAGGGATACGCTGATTCTAAGCCCTGATGGGGTCAGGGCGCGGTTCATTGCCGGCTCATTCGCCGCGCTCCAAACGGGCGATCTCCTCGGCGCGGGCCGCCAGGATCAGCGCCGCAGCGCGCTCCTGGGTCATGCCCTCGATGCCGAAGTCGACGATCTCGTCCGCGGCCAGGTCGGACAAGTCCTCGCTGGTACGCACGCCGTGCTCGGCCAGCGCAAAAGCCGTCTCCTCGTCCATCCCCTCCAGCGCCAGCAGGTCCTCGGTGGGCTGAGTTCCTTCCAGGCCTTCTTCCTCGGCCAGCGCGGCGTTGAGCAACGCATCGCGGGCACGGGCGCGCAGTTCTTCAACGATGTCTTCGTCGAAGCCCTCTACCGCCAGCAACTCGCCGACCGGCACGTAGGCGATTTCTTCGACCGTATTGAAACCTTCGGAGACCAGGATCGCGGAGATTTCCTCGTCCACTTCCAGGCGGTCCATGAACAGCTGGCGTGCCGCGGCCTGCTCGGCCTCGGACTTGGCGGCCACCTGGTCGGCGGTCATCACGTTGAGCTGCCAACCGGTCAGGCGGCTGGCCAAACGCACGTTCTGCCCCCCCTTGCCGATCGCCTGCGCCAGGCGGTCTTCTGCCACGGCCAGGTCCATCGAGTGCTTGTCTTCGTCGACGATGATCGACTGCACTTCAGCAGGCGCCATTGCGTTGATGACGAAGTTGGCCGGGTTTTCGTTCCACAACACGATGTCCACGCGCTCGCCATTGAGTTCGTTGGACACCGCCTGCACGCGCGAACCGCGCATGCCGATGCACGCGCCGATGGGGTCGGTGCGGGCGTCGTGCGCGATCACGGCGATCTTGGCGCGGTCGCCCGGATCGCGTGCGCAAGCCTTGATCTCGACCAGGCCCTGACCGACTTCCGGCACTTCGAGCTTGAACAGTTCGATCATGAATTCAGGTGCGGCACGGCTGATGAACAGCTGCGGGCCGCGTGGCTCGGAGCGCACCTCGGCCAGGTAACCGCGCACGCGGTCGCCGGGACGCAGCACGTCGCGCGGAATGCCCTTGTCCTTCGGAATGAAGGCTTCGGCGTTGCCGCCAAGATCGACAAAAATATTGCCGCGCTCCGCGCGCTTGACCACGCCGGTAATCAACTCACCCACACGATCCTTCCACGCATCCACCACCTGCTGACGCTCGGCCTCGCGCACACGCTGCACGATCACCTGCTTGGCAGCCTGCGCGGCGATACGGCCGAAGTCGGGATTCTCGATCTGTTCTTCGATGTAATCGCCCACTTCCACGCCGTCGGCTTCGTCGATGGCATCCATCAGACGCACCTGGCGGTCAGGGGATTCCATCACCACGTCATCGGCAACCACTTCCCAGCGACGGTAGGTTTCGTAAGTACCGTCCTTGTGATCGATGGTGACGCGGGCCAGCACGTCCTGGTCGGGATAGCGCTTCTTCGCCGCGGAAGCCAGCGCGGCCTCGATCGCTTCGAAGATCACTTCGCGCGGCACGCCCTTTTCGTTGGCGACCGCATCCACTACCAGCAAAAGTTCCTTGCTCATTTCGTCACTCCGCGCGCGGCTTGCCAGCCGCCGACTCGTTGGATGGTTTCTTCTTTTCGTGCCCGGGTTTTTTCGGGCCGGGCTTGTTCGGTTTCTGCGGTGCCAGACCCAGCGCAACCCAATCCGGCACGATGCGCGCTTTGTCGATATTGTCGTAGCCGATCTGCACGTCCTTGCCATCGACGGCGAACACCACCGCCTCTGCCTCGGCATCGATGCGCAGGATCTCGCCCTGGAAGCGGCGCCGACCATCCTGCGCCAGCTTCAAGACGATCTTTGCCGACTCACCGGTGTGGCGCGCGAACTGTTCCAGCGTGAACAGCGGACGATCCACACCCGGCGATGACACTTCCAGCGTGTAGTTGCCGCTGATCGGGTCTTCGACGTCGAGCTGGGCGGAGACTTCGCGGCTCACGCGCTCGCAGTCGTCGACATTGACGACACGCTCGGGCTGTTCGGCCAGCGGCACATCGATATATAGGCGCAATGTGGCGCCGCCTGGAGCGGGAAGATATTCCACGCCCAGCAGTTCCAAGCCCAGGGACTCAACCGTTGGACTCAGCAGATTCGCGATTTCGGTCGCTTTTTCGCTCACAGACTGCCCTGATCAGATGATTGCCAGTAGAACCCCGGCAACCGGCAGCAAACTTTCCGGTTCCGGAAAAAACAAGGGGCCCGATGGGCCCCTTGCGTGAAAAAAACCCGACCTCTCAGGGTCGGCGTAAAGACGGGAACATGCGTCCTTACGATCCAAGAAGCTGAATTACTGCGATAAAGCAACAATTCGAAACTTGGTAGCGGGGGCAGGATTTGAACCTGCGACCTTCGGGTTATGAGCCCGACGAGCTGCCAGACTGCTCCACCCCGCAGCAGAAGCGGAATTATGAAGAACTTGAGCGGCAATTGCAAGCCCTAGTTTTTCATCTGTTGAACAGCGTGGCGACTGTTCAACGTCGCGGCGAATAATACCCGCAATGCAACAAAAACGAAACAGTAAGCGCGGTTTTATTTCAGTGCGACGCCACATGCAGCATGCGGCGCCGCAAAACCTAACGCTGGCGCAGCGGTCTTAGGCGAGGCCGGCGAATGCGCGCTGGCACCACACCATGATCGGACTCCAGGCCAGACCAAGTGCAAGCAGGGCCAGCGCATTGACGCCGAGCACGGTGCCGAGCACGCGATCGTTATTGGCCGGCAACGGCTCGCCTACCGGCTCGTCGAAGTACATGACCTTGATGACGCGCAGGTAGTAGTACGCACCGATCACTGCGCAGATCACACCGACCAACGCCAGCCACAGCATGTCGCCCTTCACTGCCGCGCCCAGCACCGCCAGCTTGGTCCAGAAACCGAGGAACGGCGGGATACCTGCAAGCGATGCCATGATGCACAGCACCAGACCAGCCATCCACGGATTGCGCGCGTTGAGTCCCTTGAAGTCGTCGATGTTTTCCGCTTCGAACCCGTTGCGCGACAGCGCGATGATGGCGCCGAACGAAGCGGTGGACATGATGGTGTAGCTGACCGCGTAGAACATCGCAGCCGCATAGCCCTCTTCCCCGCCGCCCGCCACGCCCATCAGCAGGAAGCCGATATGCGAGACCGTCGAGTATGCGAGCATGCGCTTGAGGTTGCTCTGCGCAATCGCCATCAGGTTACCGACCACCAGCGAAACCGCCGACAAGCCGCCGATCAGCAGATGCCACTGCGGCGACAACGGACCCATACCGACTTCCAGCAGGCGATAGGCCATACCGAACGCCGCAAGCTTGGGCGCCGAGCTGATGAACAACGCGATCGGCGCAGGCGCACCCTGATACACGTCGGGCAGCCACATGTGGAAGGGTGCAGCACCCAGCTTGAAGGCGACGCCAGCGATCATGAAGATGGTGCCGGTCAGCAGCAACGTGCGTTCGTTCGAGCCTTCGATCGCATCGTGGATGCCGGCCAGGCTGAGCGTACCGGTGGCGCCGTAGACCAGCGACATGCCGTATAGCAGCAGACCCGACGCCAGCGACCCGAGCACGAAATACTTCATCGCCGCTTCGGTGGCCAGGCCATTGTCGCGGTTGGAGGCGACCAGTGCGTAAGAGCACAGCGCCAGCAGCTCCAGGCCCAGATAGACCATCAACAGGCTACCGGCCGACGCCAGCAGCATCATGCCGGCAGTGGCGAACAACACAAGCACCGGGATTTCGCCCTGGTAGAGATTACGCTCGCGCAGGTAGGTCCAGCCATACACCAGGCTCAACCCGCTGACCAGCACGATCACGGTCTTCATGACATCGGCTGCCGTGTCGCGGACGAACATGCCATTGAAGATATCGCCCTGCCCGCCCGTGCCGGTTGCAAGCAACACGAGCACCACGGCAAGCACGGCAACGGAGAACAGGTGGGTCCAGACCTTGTTCCGCTGGCTCACGAACAGGTCGAGCATCAGCAGAGCGAAGGCGCCGCCGATCAGCACCAGCTCCGGTACGAGCGGAGCCAGGTCAGCGGTGGTCAACGGCGCGAGCGTTGGCGTGGTCATCATTAAATCCTGGAAATCAAAACGTACGGCAAGCGGTCAGAGCTTGGTCGCGGCAATCTGGGTCGCCAGCTTGGCGATCGACGGTTCCATCAGATCGGTCAGCGGCTTCGGGTACAGGCCAAGGGCCAGCACGCCAGCGGCGAACACCCCCAGCACGAATGCTTCGCGGCCATTGATGTCTTTCAGCTCGGCCACGTGTGCGTTGGCCACTTCGCCGAAGAACACGCGCTTGTACAGCCACAGCGTGTACGCAGCGGTGATCACCAGCGTGGTGGCTGCGCCGAAGGCAACCAACGGATGCTTCTGGAAGCTGGCTAGGATGACCATGAACTCGCCGACGAAACCACTGGTTCCCGGCAGGCCGGCATTCGCCATGAAGAACAACATGGCAAAGGTGGCGAACCAGGGCATCACGTTGACCACGCCGCCGTAATCGGCGATGCGACGGGTATGCATGCGGTCGTAAAGCACGCCGATGCACGAGAACATCGCGCCGGACACGAAACCGTGCGAGATCATCTGCACCATCGCGCCCTGCAGGCCCAGACGCGCAGCGTCAGTGCTGCCGTACTCGCGCACCAGGGTGAAGGCGATAAAGGTACCGAGCGTGACGAAACCCATGTGCGCGATGGACGAATACGCCACCAGCTTCTTCATGTCGTCCTGCACCAAGGCCACCAAGCCGACATAGATCACCGCAATCAGCGACAGCGTGATGACCAGCCAGGCGAACTCATGACTTGCGTCGGGCACGATCGGCAGGTTGAAGCGCAGGAAGCCGTAGCCGCCGATCTTCAACGCAATCGCCGCCAGGATCACCGAACCGGCGGTCGGCGCCTCGACGTGCGCGTCCGGCAACCAGGTGTGCACCGGGAACATCGGCACCTTGACCGCAAAGGCGATCAGGAATGCGAAGAAGATCCAGGTCTGTTCCTTGGCGGTCAGCTGCAGCGCATACAGGTCGGCGAGCTGGAAGCTGCCGCCCTTCAGATACAGATACACCAGGCCCACCAACATCAGCACCGAGCCGAGGAAGGTATAGAGGAAGAACTTCATCGCCGCGTAGATGCGCCGCGGGCCGCCCCAGACGCCGATGATCAGGAACATCGGGATCAGCATGGCTTCGAAGAATACGTAGAACAACATCGCGTCGGTGGCGGCGAAGATGCCGACCGTGACGCCTTCCAGAATCAGGAAGGCAGCGACGTACTGATTGACGCGCTTGTCGATCGAGCGCCAGGCTCCGATCAGGGCCAGCACCGTCACCAGCGTGGTCAGCACGATCAACGCGACCGCGATGCCATCCACGCCCAGGTTGTAGCCGATGTTGTAGGCCGGGATCCAGGCATGCAGTTCGATGAACTGCATGGCATCATTGGCAGTGTCGTAGCCCAGCAGCGGCAGACTCAGCGCAAAGGTCGCCACCGCTACCGCCAGGGACGCCCAGCGGGCAGTCTCGGCGTTGCGCAACGCAAGGATCAGGGCGCCGCCGATAATCGGCAGCCAGATCAAGATAGACAGTAAAGGCCAGTTCGACACGTTTTCTTATTCCGTACAGTTCAACGCCAGAAATGCATCAGTACCGCCAACAAGGCGATCAAACCGATGATCATTGCGAAGGCGTAGTGATAGAGGAAACCGGATTGCGTGCGACGCAGCAGATTTGCAGCCAGGTCGATCAGTCGGGCAGAACCGTTGACAACAGCGCCGTCGACCACATGGGTATCGACTGCACGTGACGCCTTGCCAAGAACAACGCCACCACCGGCGAAGCCATTGATCCAGAGCTTGTCGAAGCCGTACTTGTTTTCCAGCAACCACACGATCGGCGCGAATGTCTTGCGCGACTTTGTGGCCAGTTCCGGCTTCCACAGGTAGAACAGGGCAGCCAGCAGCAGGCCGGCAATCGTCAGGAAGAACGGAGCGGCCATCATGCCGTGCAGTGCGAAAGCAACCGGGCCGTGGAACTCTTCGGCCAATGCACCAACGGTATCGCGTGCCGGATCGTAGAAATCGACGATGCCAGTGAAGAACGAAACTGCCTGGCCCTGCATAGCGTGTGCTGCATGGTGGCCCTGCCAGTCGGTTCCGAACAACATCGGACCGATCGTGAAGAAGCCGATCGCGATCGATGGGATTGCTAACAAGACCAACGGCAGTGTTACCACCCACTTGGACTCATGCGGCTCGTGGGCACCATGGTGACCATGTCCATGATCGTCGTGGCCATGCGTGTCGTGGCCATGCGCATCGTGCGAGTGAACCTGCGCTTCGGCATCGGTATGCGCGCTGTCGTGATGCGAATGCGCGTCGTGCGCATGGGCGTCGCGGAACCGCTCCTTGCCGTGGAAGGTCAGGAACAGCAGACGGAAGCTGTAGAAACTGGTCACCAATACGCCGCCAAGCACAGCCCAGTAGCCATAGGTTGCGATCCAGCCATGCGACTCATGCGCATGATGCGCAGCCGCCTCGATAATGGTGTCCTTCGAGTAGAAGCCGGAGAAGAACGGCGTACCAACCAAGGCCAATGTACCGATCACGCTGGTCCAGTAGGTCACCTTCATGTACTTGCGCAGGCCACCCATCTTGCGCATGTCCTGCTCGTGGTGCATGCCGATGATCACCGAGCCGGCCGCCAGGAACAGCAGCGCCTTGAAGAAGGCATGGGTCATCAGGTGGAACACGGCTGCCGAATAGGCCGACACGCCCAATGCCACGGTCATGTAACCCAGCTGCGACAGCGTGGAGTACGCCACCACGCGCTTGATGTCGTTCTGCACGATACCGATCAGGCCGGTGAAGAAGGCTGTGGTCGCACCGATGAACAGGATGAAGTTCAGCGCTGTTTCCGACAGCTCGAACAGCGGCGACATACGCGCCACCATGAAGATGCCGGCGGTCACCATCGTTGCGGCGTGGATCAGCGCCGAGATCGGTGTCGGGCCTTCCATCGAGTCCGGCAGCCACACGTGCAACGGCACCTGGGCCGACTTGCCCATCGCACCGATAAACAGGCAGATGCAGATCAGCGTCATCACGCTCCATTCGTGGCCCGCGAACAGCTGCACCTTGGCGCCGGCCATGGTGGTCGCGTTGGCGAACACGGTGGAGTAATCCAACGAGCCGAACCACAACAGGACGCCGGCGATACCGAGGATGAAGCCAAAGTCGCCGACGCGGTTGACCAGGAACGCCTTCATGTTGGCGAACACGGCAGTCGGGCGCTTGAACCAGAAACCGATCAGCAGGTACGACACCAGGCCCACCGCTTCCCAGCCGAAGAACAGCTGCAGGAAGTTGTTGCTCATCACCAGCGTAAGCATGGAGAAGGTGAACAACGAGATGTAGCTGAAGAAGCGCTGGTAACCCGGGTCCTCTTCCATGTAGCCGATGGTGTAGATGTGCACCAACAGCGACACGAAGGTCACCACCACCATCATCATCGCAGTCAGGCGGTCGACCATGAAGCCGACATGTGCCGAGTAGTTGCCGACATCAAAGAATGTGTAGAGGTTCTGGTTGAACGGGCTGGCGCCCTGCTCCACCAGCTGATACAGCGTCAGGCACGACAGCACGCAGCTGACCGCAACACCGAGGATGGTGACGTACTGCGCGCCCTTGCGCCCGACCTGGCGCCCGAACAGGCCGGCGATGATGCTGCCGACCAGCGGTGCAAGCACCACTGCGATCAACAGACTCTTGGAGAGAGTGATTTCCATCTACAGGTCAGCCCTTCAACGTATCGACTTCGGCCACATTGATCGTGCGGCGCGTGCGGAACAGAGTCACCAGGATCGCAAGGCCGATTGCAGCCTCCGCAGCGGCAACCGTCAGAATGAAGAACACGAACAACTGACCGGCGGTATCGCCAAGCTCGCGCGAGAACGCGATGAAGTTGACGTTGACCGACAGCAACATCAACTCGATCGACATCAGCAGCACGATGACGTTCTTGCGGTTGAGGAAGATGCCGGCCAGCGAGATGCAGAACAGCACCGCGCCCAGTCCAAGCAGGTGGCCCAAGGTAATCAAGACTTCGCCTCCTGTCCGTCGGCCGCGTCGATTTGCGGCGCAACCTGTACCGGCTTTTCAACCGCCATTTTGACCATGCGCAGACGGTCGCCCGCCTTGACCCGGGACTGCTCGCCGGCATTCTGCAACTTGATGCCAGTGCGCTTGCGCAGGGTCAGCATCACTGCAGCCACCACCGCCACCGTCAGGATCACCGCGGCAAATTCGAAAGGCAGCAGAAATTCGGTGTACAGGCTCTTGGCCAACCAGGTCAGGTTTGAACTGTCAGCCGCTTGCGCAGCTGCGTTGTCTGCCGGGAACGGCGTGGCGCTGCGCGCCTTGACACCGATCAACGTGACCATCTGCGCGAGCATGGCCACCGCCACGATGACGCCGAGCGGCATGTACTTGACCCACCCCTCGCGCAAGCGGCTGGTATCGATGTCCAGCATCATCACCACAAAGAGGAACAGCACCATCACCGCGCCGACATAGACCAGCACCAGCGTCACGCCGAGGAATTCAGCCCCGACCAGCAGCCAGATGCATGCCATCGAGAAGAACGTGAGGATCAGGCACAACACGGCGTATACCGGGTTGCGCACGCTGATCACCGCACCGGCGGACACGACCGCGACGGCGGAGAAGGCGTAGAAAGCAAGAGTGACCCAGTCCATCATGACCTCAACGGAAGGCGGCATCGGCAGCGCGACGCTCGGCGATCTCGGTCTCTAACCGGTCTCCGATCGCCAGCAGCTGCGGCTTGTTGACAATGTTTTCGCCACGCTTCTCGAAGTGGTACTCGAGGATGTGCGTTTCGACAATCGAGTCCACCGGGCAGCTTTCTTCGCAGAAGCCGCAGAAGATGCACTTGAACAGGTCGATGTCGTAGCGCGTGGTGCGGCGGGTGCCGTCTTCGCGCTTGGCCGAGTCGATGGTGATCGCCAGCGCTGGGCACACCGCTTCGCACAGCTTGCAGGCGATGCAACGCTCTTCGCCGTTGGGATAACGGCGCAGCGCATGCAGGCCGCGAAAGCGCGGCGACTGCGGGAACTTCTCCATCGGATACAGCACGGTGTACTTGGGCTTGAACGTGTATTTCAACGTCAGCCACAAGCCGCCGAGCAGCTCGAGCAGCAGCAAGCTCTTGAAGTAATGGGTGATCTTGTTCATCAATTACACGCCCTTCTGGATCACGCCGTAAAACACCATCAACGCCGTCACTGCGATCCACACGATCGTGAGCGGAATGAAGACTTTCCAGCCCAGACGCATGATCTGGTCGTAGCGGTAACGCGGGAAGCTGGCGCGGAACCAGATATAGGCGCTGGCGAAGAAGAACACCTTCATCAGCAGCCACGGCCAGCCGCCCTTCCACAACCAGTCGATCCACGGCGAAACGTCCGCATTGACCCAGCCCTGGATCGGGCTCAACCAACCGCCGAGGAAGAAGATCGAGATCAGGAAGCTGACCAGGATCATGTTGGCGTATTCGGCCAGGAAGAACAGGGCGAACGCACCGCCGGAATATTCCACCATGTGACCGGCGACGATTTCCGATTCGCCTTCCACCACGTCGAACGGCGCGCGGTTGGTTTCGGCGACGCCAGAAACCCAGTACACGATGAACAACGGGAACAGCGGAATCAGGAACCAGTCAAAGAAACCGGAGTTGCCGGCCTGCGCGAACACGATCTGGCTCAGGTTGACACTGCCGGAGGCAATCATCACACCGACCAGCGCAAAGCCCATCGCGATTTCGTAGCTGACCACCTGCGCGGCCGAACGCATCGCGCCCAGGAAGGCGTATTTCGAGTTCGATGCCCAGCCGGCCAGGATGATGCCGTACACGCCCAGCGAGGTCATCGCCAGCAGATACAGCAGGCCGACGTTGGCATTGGACAACACCAGCTTCGCATCGAATGGTACTACCGACCATGCGGCGAAGGCCGGCGCCAGTGTCAGCAGCGGTGCGATGACGAACATCGCCTTGTGCGAGCTGGTTGGCTGCACGATTTCCTTGAACAGGAGTTTGAAGACGTCGGCGAAGGCCTGGAAGATGCCCATACCCACGTACATGGGCCCATGGCGCACGTGCATCCAGCCGATCAGCTTGCGCTCCCAGACCACGTAGAAGGCCACCGCCACGATCACCGGCACGGCGATCAGCAGGATCTTCAATACCGACCACAGCACCACGCCGCCATCGCCCAGCCCCAGGAACCACTGGTGCAACGGGTCGACCAGGTTCAACAACAATTCGTTCATGCAGCCACCACCGTTACACGACCGGCACCGAGCGGCGCGGTTGCGCCATGGCCGGATTCGATCCACACCGTGCCCGGTGCGACGCGCTTGTCCAGCACCACCGGCAACGTTGCCTTACCGGCATCGGTACCGACCTTGACCATCTGACCAGCCTGGACCTGCAACTGCGTCGCCTGCTCCGGATGCATCGCCACGCACGGCGCGATGTTGAGCGGATGCGACTGCAGCGCAGCGGCCCGACGCACCACCGCATCGGTGCGGTAGATCGCAGCAGTTGCAGCGACTTCCAGCCCGTTGCTGGCGGCCGCTGGTTGCGCCGACGCCGTTGGCGTCACGTTGCGGTTCTGCATGCCGGCGCGCAGGCCGACCAGGTCGATGAATTCGAAACCGGGCAGACCCAGTTCACCGCCAAGTGCACGCAGCACGCGCCAGCCCTCGCGCGCTTCGACCGGCAGGCGGCCAGCAGCACGTGCAGTCTGTACGCGGCCATCGAGATTGGTCAGCGATGCATCGATCTCCGGTAACGCACCGATCGGCAGAATCACATCGGCCACATCGCGCGTCGACGCACAGGCGAACTGGCTGAAGGCAACCACCTTGGCGCCTGCCAGCGCGCTGCGTGCAGCGGCGGCGTCGGCAAAATCCAGGCCTGGCTCGATGCCGTACAGCATGTACGCCTGACGCGGCTGGGCCAGCATGGCGGCGACATCGCGCGCGGTCGGCAGCACGCCCTGCGCCACCAGACCCACGGCATTGGCGCCTTGCGGGATGCGGCACAACGATGCGCCGGTTGCGGCAGCAAAATCGCGTGCGGCGGCACGCAACGCGGCAGCCTGCGGATGATTTTCGGCCAACGCACCGACCACGATCACGGCGCGGCTTGCAGCCTTGACCGCATCGCGCAGGGTCGCATCGCTCAGTGCACCCGCCAACTGCGACGGCGCCACCACGGTGCGGCTGGCCTGGCTGAAGGCGAAATCGAAGTCGACCGGGTTGACCGAGTGAATCTGCGTACGGTTCTGGATATGCGCCTTGCGCAGACGTGCGTGCAGCAACGGCAGCTCATGCCGCACATTGGTGCCGAACAATACCACCACGTCAGCCTGTTCGGTCTCCGCCAGCGGCGTGGCGAACGCTTCGGCTACCGCAGCGTCGGAGAAATCACGGTTGAGCAAACGGTGGTCCAGGTTGCCGCTGCCCAGACCTTCGGCCAGACGCGCGAGCAATGCGCCTTCTTCGTTGGACGTGGACGGATGCACCAACACGCCGAGCTGATCGCCGGCGTTTTCGCGCAGGATCTGCGTGGCGGCGGCCAGACCTTCGGCCCAGCTCACTTCAGTCCACTGCCCGTTGACCTTCTTCAGCGGCTTGACCGCACGGTCTTCGGCATACAGGCCCTGATGCGAATAACGGTCGCGGTCGGAGAGCCAGCATTCGTTGACTGCCTCATTCTCACGCGGCACGGTGCGCAGCACTTCGCCACGACGCACGTGCAGGAACAGGTTCGACCCCATCGCATCGTGGTAACCCAGCGATTCGCGCGCCATCAGTTCCCACGGACGCGCGCGGAACTGGAACACCTTGTTGGTCAGCGCGCCCACCGGGCAGACGTCGATGACGTTGCCGGAAATCTCGGTGGTCAGCGGCTTGCCGTCGTAGGTGCCGATCTGCAGGTTCTCGCCGCGATACATGCCACCCAGCTCGTAGGTGCCGGCAATATCAGCGGTGAAACGCACGCAACGGGTGCACTGGATGCAGCGGGTCATCTCGGTGGCGACCAGCGGACCGATGTCCTCGTCCGGCACCACCCGCTTGCGCTCGTTGAACCGGCTGACCGAACGGCCGTAGCCCAACGAGACGTCCTGCAGTTCGCACTCGCCGCCCTGATCGCAGATCGGGCAGTCCAGCGGGTGGTTGATCAGCAGGAATTCCATCACGCTGCGCTGGTACTTCAAAGCCTTTTCGCTACGCGTGGTGACCTTCATGCCATCCATCACCGGCGTGGCGCAGGCAGGCGACGGCTTGGGCGACTTTTCGACATCGACCAGGCACATGCGGCAGTTGGCCGCGATCGGCAGCTTCTCGTGGTAGCAGAAGCGCGGAATCGGGATGCCGGCCTTGTCGGCCGCCTGGATGATCATCGAGCCCTTCGGCACGACCAGACTCTGGCCGTCGATCTCGACGGTCACATGGTCCGGTGGCACGTTCGGGTTCACTGGTTGGGCGCTCATGCAGCCACTCCGACTTGCGTATCGACGATCGAACGACCGTTGACGATGTAGTACTCGAACTCGTCCCAGAACTGGCGCAGGAAGCCTTGAATCGGCCATGCCGCCGCTTCGCCGAACGCACAGATGGTATGGCCTTCGATCTGGCCAGCGACGGTGCGCAGCTGATGCAGGTCTTCCATCGTGGCCTTGCCGGCCACGATGCGCTCCAGCACGCGGTGCATCCAGCCGGTGCCCTCGCGGCACGGGGTGCACTGGCCGCAGGATTCCTTGTGGAAGAACTGCGAGATGCGGCAGGCGAAACGCACGCAGCAGACGCTGTCGTCCAGCACCACGATGGCACCCGAACCCAGGCCGGTGCCGAGCGCACGCAAGGTGTCGTAGTCCATCTGCAGGCCAGCCACCTGGTCGGCCTTCAGCACCGGCATCGACACGCCGCCAGGCACCACGCCCTTGAGCTTGCGACCCGGGCGCAGCCCGCCGGCCATTTCCAGCAGTTCGTCGAAGGTGGTGCCGAGCGGCACCTCGAAATTGCCGCCCTTCTGCACGCAACCGGACACCGAGAAGATCTTCGGGCCGCCGTTCTTGGTCTTGCTCAAACCGAGAAACCACTCCGGGCCATTGCGAATGATCGCCGGCACCGACGCATAGGTCTCGGTGTTGTTGATGGTGGTCGGCTTGCCGTACAGGCCGAAATTCGCGGGGAACGGCGGCTTGTAGCGCGGCTGGCCCTTCTTGCCTTCCAGCGATTCCATCAATGCGGTTTCTTCGCCGCAGATGTACGCGCCAGCGCCCAGCGCACCGTAGATGTCGATATCCACGCCGCTGCCGAGAATGTTCTTGCCCAACCAACCGTTGGCGTAGGCATCGGCCAGCGCCAGCTCGAAGTTTTCGAACGGCTCGTGGTGGAATTCGCCACGCAGGTAGTTGTAGCCCACCGTCGAGCCGGTGGCGTAGCAGGCGATCGCCATGCCCTCCACCACCGAATGCGGGTTGTAGCGCAGGATGTCGCGGTCTTTGCAGGTGCCCGGCTCGGATTCGTCCGAATTGCACAGGATGTACTTCTGCATCGTGCCCTTGGGCATGAACGACCATTTCAACCCGGTCGGAAAGCCCGCACCACCACGGCCGCGCAGGTTCGACGCCTTGACCATTTCGATAACATCGGCCGGCGGGATCTTCTCTTCGAGGATCTTGCGCAGCGCGGCGTAGCCACCGGTTTTCAGATAGCTCTCATACGACCACGGAGTGTCGTAGTGCAGGGTCGTGTAGACGACCTGATGCGGCTGCGGCGCCGGACCGACCGGGCCTGAGGGTGCGTGATGATGTGCCATGTCTTACTCCAGCCCGTCCAGCAGCGCGTCGACCTTTTCTTTCGTCAGATGCTCGTGATAGTGGCCATTGATGACCATCATCGGCGCCGCGGAGCAGGCAGCCAGGCACTCTTCTTCGCGCTTGAGGTAGACGCGACCATCGGCCGTCGACTGCCCCAGCTTGCAACCCAGCTTCTTTTCCGCGTGGGCCAGCAGATCCTCGGCGCCATTGAGCCAGCAGCTGATATTGGTGCAGAACGCCACGTTATGGCGGCCGACGCGCTCGGTCTCGAACATCGAGTAGAAGCTGGCGACCTCATAAGCCCATACCGGCGGCAGCTCCAGGTACTTGGCTACGCCCACGATCAATTCGTCGGTCAGCCAGCCCTGGTTCTGCTCCTGCGCGGCGTGCAGACCCTGCAGCACCGCCGAACGCTTGCGGTCCGGCGGGAACTTGGTCAGCCAGTGATCGATGTGGGCGCGCGTCTTGTCGCTCAGCACCACCTGCGGATCGACGTCGCGCGCCGCTTCGAAATTACCCGTCGCCTTCATCGGTCAACCTCACCGAAAACCAAATCGTAAGTACCGATCATCGCCACGACGTCGGCCAGCAAATAGCCACGCACCACCGCATCCATCGACGACAGATGCGCAAAACCCGGCGCGCGCAGATGCACGCGGAACGGCTTGTTGGCGCCGTCGGACATCAAGTAGCAACCGAACTCGCCCTTGGGTGCTTCCACCGCGCTATAGGTTTCGCCGGCCGGCACGCAATAGCCTTCACTGAACAGCTTGAAGTGATGGATCAGCGCTTCCATGTCGTCCTTCATGCCTTCTCGGCTGGGCGGAGCGACCTTGAAATTGGTGACCATGACCGGGCCCGGGTTGGCCTTCAGCCACTTCACGCACTGTTTGATGATGCGGTTGGATTCGCGCATCTCGGCCACGCGCACCAGGTAGCGGTCATAGCAGTCGCCGTTGGTGCCGACGGGGATATCGAAATCCACCGCGTCGTACTTGGCGTAGGGCTGCTTCTTGCGCAGATCCCACTCGATGCCCGAGCCACGCAACATCGGACCGGTCATGCCCCAGGCGCGTGCCAGATCCGGGCTGATTATGCCGACGTCGACGGTACGCTGCTTCCAGATGCGGTTATCGGTCAGCAGGGTCTCGTACTCGTCCACGCGTGCCGGGAAGGTATTGGTGAACTCCTCGAGGAAGTCCAGCATGGTGCCTTCGCGACCGGCATTGCGCTTCTTCAGCGCCCCGCCCTTGTGCCAACGCGACTCCTTGTACTGCGGCATGCGATCGGGTAGATCGCGGTAGACGCCGCCGGGACGGTAGTAGGCCGCGTGCATGCGCGCGCCACTGACCGCCTCGTAGACGTCCATCAGTTCTTCGCGCTCGCGGAATGCATACAGCATCACCGCCATCGCACCCAGATCGAGCGCATTGGAACCGACCCACATCAAATGGTTCTTGATGCGGGTGATCTCGTCGAACATGGTGCGGATGTACTGCGCACGCTCGGGTGCTTCGATCCCCATCAGGGATTCGATCGCGCGCACATAGGCGTGCTCGTTGCACATCATCGAGACGTAATCCAGACGATCCATGTACGGAACCGACTGGTTGAACGGCTTGGACTCGGCCAGCTTCTCGGTGCCACGGTGCAGCAGGCCGATATGCGGATCGGCACGCACCACGGTCTCGCCATCCATTTCCAGGATCAGGCGCAACACGCCGTGCGCCGCAGGATGCTGCGGGCCGAAGTTCATCGTGTAATTGCGGATTTCCTGCTTGCTTTCGACAGGATTGCTCGCGAAGGCATCGGTTGCCTGGCGGAACTCACTCACTTGGCAGTCTCCGACTTGCCCACTTCACCAGCGGCAGTCTCATAACGGGCATCGTCGCGAATGACGCGCGGCACGCCGACGCGCGGCTCGACCGAGGTCACCGGCTCGTACACCACGCGCTTGCGCTCCTCGTCGTAACGCACTTCGACGTTGCCGATCAGCGGAAAGTCCTTGCGGAACGGGTGGCCGACGAATCCGTAGTCGGTCAGGATGCGGCGAAGGTCCGGGTGCCCATCGAACACGATGCCGAACAGGTCGAACGCCTCGCGCTCGAACCAGTTCACGCCCGGCCAGATATCGGTCAACGACGCCACCACCGGCACCTGCTCGTCCGGTGCGTAGCAACGCACGCGCAGACGCTGGTTGTGCTGGTAGGAAATCAGCTGTGCGACCACCGCAAAACGTTGCTTGGGCAGCTGCTGCGGCTGCGCGCCAGCAGAGCTTTCCTGGCTGGGGAACTCGCCCCAGGCGAAACGGCCGACGGCCTTGCCTTCGACGCCGCGACTGAAGCCCTGCGACGACACGTCGGCGGTATCCCACTCGTCGCTGCCGTAGCCCAGGTAATCGACGCCACACAGGTCGCTGAGCTGTTCGAAACCGAGCTCGTCACGCAGTGCAAGACAGGTGGCGTGCCAATCGGCGGCCGCGACTTCCAGCGTCACTTCGCCGCGCGGCAATGCCACGGCAATCTGCGCACCGGCGAAACGTGCCGCAAGTCGGTCAGTGAAGGAGGATGCTTGCTCTGCCATGGGGGCTTGGCTGCTCTCGGTAGAAGAAGACGGGTGTCAGCGCGCGATCGTCTGGGTACGCCAGATCTTCTTCTGCAGCTGCAAGATGCCGTAGACCAGCGCCTCGGCGGTCGGCGGGCAGCCCGGGACGTAGATGTCCACCGGCACGATGCGGTCGCAACCGCGCACCACCGAATACGAATAGTGATAGTAGCCGCCGCCGTTGGCGCAGCTGCCCATCGAGATGACCCACTTCGGATCGGGCATCTGGTCGTAGACCTTGCGCAGCGCCGGGGCCATCTTGTTGACCAGGGTACCGGCCACGATCATCACGTCGGACTGACGCGGCGACGGGCGGAACACCACGCCGTAGCGGTCCAGATCCAGGCGCGAGGCGCCCGCGTGCATCATCTCGACGGCGCAGCACGCCAGACCGAAGGTCATCGGCCACATCGAGCCGGTACGCGCCCAGTTGAGCAGCGCATCGACGCTGGTGGTCACGTAGCCCTTTTCGAGCAACGGGTTTTCGCCTTCCGGGCGCAGGATGTCTTCCACCCGGCCTTCCGGCATCGGGTTGGTCATCAGACTATCCAGGGTCTGAATCACTCCCATTCCAGCGCTCCCTTCTTCCACACGTAGATAAAGCCGAGGAACAACATGCCGACGAACAGCCCCATGGTGACCAGCGAACGTGCGCCGATCTCCATGAACACCTGCGTCCACGGCACGATGAAGATGATTTCCAGATCGAACACGATGAACTGGATCGCGATCAGGTAGTAGCGCACATCGAACTTCATGCGCGCGTCTTCGAAGGCTTCGAAGCCGCACTCGTAAGGCGAGAGCTTGCGCGGGTCCGGGCTACGCGGACCGAGGAATCGACCGACCAACATCAGCACGATGCCGATACCGGTGGCGACGATCAGAAACAGCAGACTCGGAAAATATTCGGCCAGCACAGCGATTCTCTCTTGCCTCTGCCCGCACGCGCCGCGTGCCGGCATGGGGTATAGGCAGACCCCGCGCGCGACAAGCGATGCGCAGGAACTGCAGCCAAACAATGGTGCCCAAGAGGGGACTCGAACCCCTACGACCTAAGTCGCTACCACCTCAAGGTAGTGCGTCTACCAATTCCGCCACCTGGGCATACGTTGCGCCGCTGGGCATCCCAGTGCGCAGCGTATTGTAACCGGCTTCAGCGTTTTTGTGCTGGTTCTGAAGCGTTTTCTTCGCTTGCTGCAGGCGCCGGCTGCGCCGGTGCGGACTGCGCAGGCGCCACTGCCGGGGCGGCGGCCGGAGCCGGCTGCGACGGAGCGGTCGGCACCGCACCTGCGGCCGGGGCCTGCGGCAACGGCTGGGTGAGCTCGCCGGCGGCGGCCGGAGCCGGGGTTGCCGACTGCGACATCACACCCAGGTTCTGATCCGTAGGACGTGCGCCGTGCGTGGCGTACCACGCCATGAACAGGCTGATGCTGAAGAACACCACCGCCAGCCACTTGGTCGACTTGGACAGGAAGTTCGACGCACCCTGCGAACCGAACACGGTGCCGGACGCGCCGGCGCCGAAGCCGGAGCCGGCCGCCGCACCTGCGCCACGCTGCATCAGGATCAGCGCAATCATCGCCAGGGCGACCAGCACGTAGACCACATTGAGGATCAACATCAGCATTTCGAAATCCGTCCCCGGACAAAACTTAATGGGTTAGCACGCGGCCGCCGCGCGTGCGATGGCCAGGAAATCTTCGGCGACCAGTGACGCGCCTCCGACCAGCCCGCCATCGACGTCAGGCTGCGCGAACAGCTCGCCGGCGTTGTCGGGCTTGACACTGCCCCCGTACAGGATGGGCAACGAATCGGCGATTCTAGCATCCGCCTTCGCGACTTCGCCACGCAGGAAGGCGTGTACGGCCTGCGCCTGCTCCGGGGTCGCAGTGCGGCCGGTGCCAATGGCCCAGATCGGTTCGTAGGCCAGCACCGCGCCTGCGAAACCGGCGCTGCCGACCAGCGCCAGGACCGGGTCGAGCTGGGCACGTAGGATTGCCTCGGTCTGACCGGCTTCACGCTGTTCCAGCGATTCGCCCACGCACAGCACCGGAATCAGTCCAGCATGGATGGCGGCGGCAAACTTGCGTGCCACCAGCTCGCTGCTCTCATGGTGATACTGGCGGCGCTCGGAGTGGCCGACCAGCCCGTAGCCGGCACCGACATCGACCAGCATGGAGGCCGAGACCTCGCCGGTGTAGGCGCCCTTCTCATTACTGCTGACGTCCTGGGCTCCGAACGACAGGTGATGGGCCTCGAAATCCTCGATCAGGTCGCCGAGGTAAGGCAGTGGCGGCAGGATGACGACTTCGACACCCTCCAGGGGCATGTGCGCGGCCACCTTGGCCACCAGCTCGGTGGCGAAGGCGCGGCTGCCATGCAGCTTCCAATTTCCGGCAACGATCTTTCGACGCATCAGGCGCAGGTTCCTGAGTTGAAGACAGGCGACAGAATAGCCCAAGGGCTGGCAGCAACCGGCACACTTCTGTCCGCCAGATGTCCTTCCCCTCCCCTTACAGGAACCTGCCATGTCCGTTTCGCCTGTCTTCGCCTTGATCACCGGCGCCTCCAGCGGCATTGGCCGCGAGATTGCGCGCGCATACGCCAGGCGCGGCGTGCCGTTGATCCTGACCGCACGACGGGTGGACCGGCTGCAGGCATTGGCCGAGGAATTGCGCAGCACGGTTCGGGTGGAAGTGCTGCCGGCCGATCTGGCCGACCCTGCCGCGGCCGAGGCGCTGGCAACGCAGATCCAGCGCAACGGCTGGACCGTGGGCACGCTGGTCAACAACGCCGGTTACGGCGTGCCGGGCCGCTACCTGCATCACGACTGGGCCACGCATGCGCGCTTCCTGCAGGTGATGGTGGGCGCGGTGTGCGAACTGACCTGGCGACTGCTGCCGATGATCCGTGCCAGCGGCCAGGGCCGCATTCTCAACGTGGCCTCGTTCGCCGCACTGACGCCCAGCGCCGATGGGCAGACCCTGTATGCGGCCAGCAAGAGCTTCATGCTGCGCTTCAGCGAATCGCTGGCGCTGGAAAACGCCGATTGCGCGGTCAAGGTCTGCGCGCTGTGTCCGGGCTTTGCCTGGTCCGAATTCCACGACGTGACCGGCACCCGCGAGGCGATGTCCACCCTGCCCGCCTGGGCCTGGCTGCAGGCCGATGCAGTGGCCGAATATGGAATCGCCGCACTGGAGCGCGGCCAGGTGCTGGCGGTACCGGGCTGGCGCTATCGGCTGGTCAACGCAGCACTGCGGCTGTTGCCGCATGCGTTTGCCCTACGCCTGATGGCGCGCGGCTCGCATCGGGTGCGGCCGCTGGAATGATGCATCGGCAGGCTGCGTGTGCGGGCCATATCGCCTGTGCTCGGCAGCGCTTCGTGCCCGCCTTCGACCCGGGCGACCGGAGGGCTTGCGACGACCACGCAAGCGCATGTATCGAGCGTCAGATGATTTGGATGCACGCGCATGCCAGCGCAAGTCGGCATCAGCTCACGCACCTTCCCGCCAACGCTAAACCACCCGCTTGCTTCAGTGATTGACGATCTCGCCGTGCATGGCCGCCAGACGCGCCAGCAGGCGGTTTTGCGTGCGACGCGGAATCTTGCGCTGATCCATGGCCCAGTTCAGATCCTCGACCAGGGCATTGAAGTCGCCTTCGCGGATGGCCAGGTGCGCGTGCGCCTGCTGCATCGATTTGGCGGTGTCCGGGCATGGGCCGTCGGCGACATGGCAGAACTTCTGCACCAGGCGCTCGTTGAGCATGACGATATTGACGCGCGCGAATTTATCGACGATGCGTGGATCGTCGGCGATGCGCGAGAGCATGGTTTCCACCAGCGCTTCGATGCCGGCCTGCCCGCCGAGTTCGTCGTACAGCGTCTGCCGCGATTGCGTGCTGGCGCAGGCGCCCGTCAGGCCCAGCACGCAGAGCAGCGACCAGCGCAGCCATCGGTTCATCAGAACGCCACCTGCAAGGAGAGATAAGGGCCGCGCTGATCGGCAAGCGTGGCGATGTCGCCAAGATCGGCGAATGCAGCGGTCAACGAGACATGCTTGCTCGGGAACCAGGCAACGAATGCATCTGCCCACGCTTGCTCGCGCGCAAAGCCGAGGTTATTGGGTTTGTCGCGATATTCCACACCCACTGCCCAGGACGGCGACAGCACGACGGCGGCGCTGACTTCCGGAACCAGGCGATAGCTGTTGCGGCGATCGCCGCCGAAGCCGAGCAAGCCGGCCTGGTTGGCGCGGGTAGCGCGCAAGGTGCCGTTGAGCAGCAGCTGATATCCAGCAGCGCCCTGCAGCAACAAGCGGCTTGCGCTGACATAGATGTCGGTGCCGTGATCGTCGCGCGCACCGATCGCCAACGGCAAGGTGCCGTTGCGCAGGCGTTTGTACTGCACGCCCAGGCTGACTTGTGGCGCATGTCCGTACACAAGGTCGCCGACCACGCGCACCTTGGCACCGAACACGTCCTGGCCAAGCGCATTCCATGGCAAGCCGAGCCGGTCCTGCAAGGTGCCCAGATCCAGGCGCTGGCGGGCAAGCGACAGTTCCAGCCGATTGCCGACCGTGAGCGCGGCGCCCTGCACGTCGAGACGGTAATCGCCGCTGTCGACATGGGTTGCGAACGCGACGGTGCCAAGCTCGTCGCGCGTACCGTACCCGGACAACGTGGCCCACGGCACGATGCCGCCGCCGCTACTGCCTTCGATCATCGACACGCCGCCGGTGGCGAGCAGGCGCCCGTCGCCGGCCAGGGCATGCAGCGGCGCGAACACGCCGGCCACCGCAGCGGCAACAAGCGCAACACGCAGATGCCCGCTCATCGCTGCACTCCTGCATGCGCTGGCGTGGTGATGCCGAGTTGGCGCATGCACCAGGCCACCAGCGGCGCTTCTTCCAGCGGTGGCGAATACAGATAGCCCTGCACCATGTCGCAGCCGTAGCCGCGCAGCAACGCGAGGGCCGCGGCGTTCTCGACGCCTTCGGCAATCACGCTCAGCCCTAGGTTATGCCCCAGATCGATCGTGCTGCGCACGATGAAGGCATCGTCGGTGCCTTCGGCCAACTGCATGACGAAACTCTTGTCGATCTTCAATTCGTTCACCGGCATGCGCTTGAGTTGTGCCAACGAGGAATAGCCGGTGCCGAAGTCGTCGATGGACAGGCGCACGCCGACACTGCGCAACTGATGCAGCATGTGCAGCGCGAATTCGACATCGCGCATCAGGGCACTTTCGGTCAATTCCAGTGTGACCGACTGCGCTGGCACGGCATGATGCTCCAGGCAGCCGCGGACGAAGTCGGGCAATCCGGGATCGGACAGATCCAGTGCCGACAGGTTGATGGCCATGCCCAGTTCCAGCCCCTGCTTGCGCCATTGCGCCTGGCAGCGCAGCGCTTGGTCCAGCACGAAGCGGGTGAGCGGATGGATCACGCCGGAGTGTTCGGCAAGTGGGATGAATTCGTCCGGGCCGATCGGCCCGAGCACCGGATGATGCCAGCGCACCAGCACTTCGACCTGTTCGACATG
Organism: Xanthomonas sp. NCPPB 1062; assembly: GCF_041481705.2. Taxonomy (NCBI): domain Bacteria; kingdom Pseudomonadati; phylum Pseudomonadota; class Gammaproteobacteria; order Lysobacterales; family Lysobacteraceae; genus Xanthomonas; species Xanthomonas sp. NCPPB 1062. The sequence continues at coordinate 3,026,916 of NZ_CM192987.1, forward strand.
ATCGGTGCGCAGACAAATCTTGGGCTGGAAGCGCAAGGTGAGTTCATTGGCGCCGATGGCCTGACGCAGATCGCCGGTGAGGCGCAAACGCCGCAAATGCTGTTCGTCCTGGCCCATGCGGTAGACGCTGGCGCCGAAGGCGGCCGTCGTACCGACCTGCCGCCGTGCAATGTCGGCCCGGCGCAACAAGGTGTCCGGGTCGGCGCCGTGCTCGGGAATCAAGGCGATGCCGATGCTGGCTTCGAGCTGGATGCGCGCCTGCGGCAACACCAGCGGGCGGCGCAACTGCAGCAGCAGGCGCTGCGCATCCTGCTGCACGCTGGCCGCATCGGCTTGCGCCACCACCACCATGAATTCATCGCTTCCCAGCCGGCCCACCAGGTTGGGCTCCTGCACGACCTCCACCAACCGACGCCCGGCTTCCACCAATACCTGGTCGGCGAAGTCGTGGCCCAGGCTGTCGTTGAGTTCCTTGAAGCGCTCCAGATCCAGGATCAGCACCGCGGCGGTGCCACCGGATGCCACGGTCTGATCCACCACGTCCTTCAAGCGCTCCAGCAACCAGATCCGGTTAGGCAACCCAGTCAGGGCGTCATGGCGGGCCTGATGCAGGATGTGCTGTTCGCGGCTGGCGATCTGGTGCTGCATGCGCCCGAAACTGTCGGCCAGTTCAGCGAGTTCGCGGCCTGGCGGCACCTGCACGGCGGTGCGGTAGTCGCCGCGCTGAATGCGCCGCGCGGCCTGCACCAGTTGCGCCACCGGTTTGCTCACGCTGCGCGCAAGAAAAATCGCCACGCCCAGTGCAGCGACCGTGGCCAAGCCTGCCAGCAGCAGGATCCGCAGCTTGAGGATGCGGTACGGCGCCACGGCGCGATCCAGCGATGCCTGCAAGGCCACCCGCACCTGGCTGTCGCCCTGGATCGATTGCAGCCTGACCAGATAACGCGACTCATCCAGCGTCAGCGGGATCGATGCAGCCTGCACCTTCTCGGCCAGGGGCAGCTGCTGCGCGAATTGGGCGCGCGCCGAGGGCTCCAGGGTGGAGGCCAGCACGCGCACCGGCGGGCCATCGGTAAAGAAGGTCGCATCCAGCCCGGTGGTGGTGCGGAAATCCTGCGCCAGGCCATCGCCGGATTCGTTGCCGATCCCAATCCAGCCGACCCGGTTCGGCGCCAGCACCTGCACCACCGCCAACCGCACGATGTGCTGATTCAGCGCCACCACACCGACCGCGCGTCCATCGCGCTGCGCTTGCTGCAGCAAGGCCTGCACCGCACGCAATTGTTCGGCTTGCGGCACGTCGGCCAGGCCGGTCAAGAATTGGCCATCGGGCGACAGCAAGAGCGCGGTTTGCGCCGACATGCGCGCGGCGTGGTTACGCAAGGCCGACTGCATGGTCGGCACATCGCCGCTTGCAACGGCCGCACGAAACCCGAAATCGTCGGCCAGCACCGACGCCGACTGCAGCAGCTGTTCGTCGCGGCGCACGTTGATGCGTTGCCAGACCCGCTGCCCGATCTCCAGCTCTTCGCCAAGTTGCGCCTTGACGCTGCGCTCGGTCGCCACCTGAACGGCAAGGAAGGTCAGCGCCTGGGTGGCAAGCACGACCAGCACGAGCAAGGCCGCGATGCGGGTATGCAGGCGCATCGACCTCATGGGCGCGGCTTCTTCGGGTCGGCGTTACGGAACTTGTCCTGCAGGGCGCGCACGCGCGCATCCGGTGGCGCCACGGCCGGCGCGGCGCCGGTGGTCTGCAGGGTCACGCGGCGCTGTACTGGTTCGCGTGCGATCACCAACGGCTCGCTGCTGGCCGCGCCCTTGATGCGCGGGTGCCAGACCCGCAGCGTGTAATTGCCCGCAGGCGCCTCCAGCTGGGCGCGGCCATCGCTGCCGGTCTTGCCGAAATACGGCGTGTCCAGCACCACGATGTACCCCAGCATCCAATCGTGGATGTTGCAGCCGATGGTGACCAGACCCGCCTGGTCGAAACGCACCGGCGTTGCGATGGTGCCTTGAAACAGCGGCAGCTCGAAGCGCTTGGCCGGAGAGAACGAATACACCTGGTGGCGAATCTGATCGTTGTTCGGAAAGCGCACCAGGGTGCCGGTGCGCACTGCGAGCACGGCAGGCACGAACTGCGAATTGACCTGATCCATCTCCGCAGTCTTGGCCGCGGCTGGCGGAGCCGGCCGCGCCGGCTCCAGGCTCACGACCGCATCGACCAGCACGCCGCCGGCATCGGCGACGGTCACATTGACCGCTGTCGCCGACACCGATCCTGCGCCGGCACAGGCCGCCAGCACCGACACGACACCCAGCCATTTGATCCATCGCATGCGCACGCCCCCAGCCCTGTGCAATCGGCAGCGGGCGCCAGGCGAGTCCGACGTCGCGCTAGCGATTAGCCTCGGTTATCGGCCCGAGTGAACGCAAGCTTTAACCAGACGCGAGCGGAATCTTCTGAACAGAAGTGCGGCACCGGTCACCGGTGGTGTTGCGAGCGCGGCTGTTGCGCAGGCGCAGATCACTTCAGCTTGATCTCGCGCAGACGCTCTTCCAGGAAGCCATGCGCCGTGATCGGCTCCGGATAACGGCTGGGATTGTCGGCGCTGATGCACGAGGGCAGCACGTCGATGAGGAAATCCGGATTGGGATGCAGGAAGAACGGCACCGAATAGCGCGGCTGGCGCGCCTGCTCTCCGGGCGGATTGACCACGCGGTGGATGGTGGACGGATATACATGGTTGGTCAGGCGCTGCAGCATGTCGCCGATGTTGACCACGATGGTGTCGGCGTCGGCAGTGAACGGCACCCACTCGCCATCGTGGGAACGCACTTCCAGGCCGGCGGCACTGGCACCCACCAGCAAGGTGATGAAATTGATGTCGCCATGCGCACCGGCACGCACGTTGGGAATGTCGTCGCTGGTGATCGGCGGGTAATGGATCGGCCGCAGGATCGAATTGCCGTTGTTGGTCTTGTCGACGAAGTAGTCCTGCGGCAGGCCGATATGCAGCGCCAGCGCCGACAGCACGCGCGAACCCAGTTGATCGAGCTGCTGGTACAGCTGGTAGCCGCGCTCGCGGAAACCCGGCACTTCGCTGGGCCACAGGTTCGGCGGCATCACTGCGCGGTACGGCGAATCGTCCGGAATCTCGCGGCCGATGTGCCAGAACTCCTTCAGGTCGAAGTGCTTGGAATCCTTGGCGGTTTCCACGCCGAACGCGGTGTAGCCGCGCGCGCCACCGCTGCCTTCCACGTGATAACGGCGCTTGGTCGCTTCGGGCAACGCGAAGAACGCCTTGAACACGTCGTAGGCGGCGTCGATGTCGGCCTGGGCGACGCCGTGATTGCGGATGCCGGCAAACCCCCACTGCCGATAAGCCGCTCCGAGCTCGGCGACGAAGGCGTCGCGATCGGTGTCGAAACGGGTGATGTCCAGCGTGGGGATGCGCGCGCTCATACGGATGTCTGCAGTCAAGGTCGAAAGGTCCAGAGAAACCTGCTGATCAGATCAGCAGGCGATACAACAGGTAGAACGTGGCGGCCTTGGCGATGACCACGCACACGCCAATGACGATCGACTCACGCCGCGTCACGCACTGCACCCGAGAGCCGGTCGAGCGTGTCCTGCATCAGGCCGGCGTCGTCGGCTTCCACGGTCACCCGTACCACCGGTTCGGTGCCCGACGGGCGCAGGAACGCGCGGCCGCGCCCTTGCACGGCGGCCTGCGCCTGCTGCAATGCCTGCTGCACGTGGACCGCTTCCACGATGGCCTTGGCGGTGCCGCCATCCAGGCGCACGTTGACGGTCTTCTGCGGCACCTTGCTCAGGCTGGCCAGCGCCTCGCGCAGGCTCTGCCCATCGCGGCCCAGCGCTTCGAGCACCTGCAGCGCACTGACGATGCCATCGCCAGTGCTGGCACGGTCCAGGCACAGCAGGTGACCGGACGTTTCGCCGCCCAACGTGCCGCCGCCTTCGACCAGGGCCTGATGCACGTAGCGGTCGCCGACCTTGGCGCGCTGGAACGGGATGTTCAGTGCAGCCAACGCCTGTTCCAGACCGTAATTGGTCATCAAGGTGCCGACCACGGTACCCGTCAGCCGGCCGCTGGCCTGCCACGAGCGGGCCAGCACATACAGCAGATCGTCGCCATCGACCGGGTTGCCCTGGTCATCGGCCATCAGCACGCGGTCGCCGTCGCCATCGAAGGCGATGCCCAGATGCGCCCCGCACTCGCGCACCTTGACGGCGAGATTGTCGATATGGGTCGAGCCCACGCCGGCGTTGATGTTGAGCCCGTCCGGCGCCGCGCCGATGACCACCACCTCGGCGCCCAGCTCGCGGAACAGCATGGGTGCGATGTGATAGGTGGCGCCATGCGCGCAATCCAGCACCATCTTCAGCCCGTGCAGGGTGAAACCGCGCGCCACGCTGGCCTTGCAGAATTCGATATAGCGGCCGATCGCGTCACGGGTGCGAATGGCCTTGCCCAATCGCTCCGATTCCACCGTGTGGAACTGCTCGTCCAACGCCGCTTCGATCGCCGCTTCGGTGGCGTCGTCGAGCTTCTCGCCTTCGGCGGAGAAGAACTTGATGCCGTTGTCGTAATGCGGATTGTGCGAGGCACTGATCACCACCCCCGCATCGGCGCGCAGCGTGCTGGTCAAAAAGGCGATGGCCGGGGTCGGCATCGGCCCGATCAGCTGCACGTCGGCCCCGGCGGCAACCAGGCCAGCCTCCAGCGCCGCTTCGAACATGTAGCCGGAAATGCGGGTGTCCTTGCCGATCAGCACCAATGGCCGCTTGCTGCGGCCCTGGGTCAGTACACGGCCAAGCGCATTGCCCAGGCGCAGCACGAAGTCGGCCGAGATCACACCCTGCCCGACCCGGCCGCGGATGCCGTCGGTGCCGAAATACTTGCGTGCGCTCATGCGGCGTCGGCGTCTTGCGGATGCGGCTGCCGCATCATCATCGCGGTGAGCTCGGCGATGCGGTCGCGCAGCTGGCGGCGGTCGCAGATCTGGTCGATGGCGCCGTGGTCGAGCAGGAACTCCGAACGCTGGAAACCTTCCGGCAGCGTTTCGCGCACGGTCTGTTCGATCACGCGTGGGCCGGCAAAGCCGATCAGCGCATGCGGCTCGGCGATGTTGATATCGCCGAGCATCGCGAACGAGGCCGACACGCCACCGGTGGTGGGATGGGTGAGCACCGAGATATACGGCAGGCCGGCTTCGCGCAGGCGGCCGAGCGCGGCCGAGGTCTTGGCCATCTGCATCAGCGAGAACAGGCCTTCCTGCATGCGTGCGCCGCCACTGGCGGAAAAGCATACGAACGGGCAGCCCACTTCCAGCGCCACTTCGGCCGCACGCGCAAAGCGCTCGCCGACCACCGACCCCATCGAGCCGCCCATGAAGGCGAAATCGAACGCAGCGGCGACCAGCGGATTGCCCTTGAGGGTGCCGCGCATGGCGATCAGCGCGTCGTATTCGCCGCTGGCCTTCTGACTGGCCTTGATGCGCTCGCCGTAGCGCTTCTGGTCCTTGAACTTGAGCGCGTCGACCGGCCCGAGCTGAGCGGCGATTTCAGTGGTGGCGGTGTCCGGGTCGAATAGCGAATTCAGGCGCGCGCGGGCGCGGATGGCCATGTGGTGATCGCATTTCGGGCACACCTCCAGGTTTTCTTCGAGCTCCGGGCCGTACAGCGCGCTCCCGCAATTGCTGCACTTTTCCCACAGGCCCTCGGGGACACTGCGCTTCTTGGCCGGGGTGTTTTCGGTGCGGATGCCGGAGGGCATCAATTTGCTGAGCCAGCTCATGCGTGTATGACAATCCATGCAGGGCGGCCTGGCGGGCCGCAGAGGGGCGACAGTCTAACGCGCCGTGGGAATGCCAAGGTAGCCAGGGTCATGAATGCGGGATCTGGCGCAGAGACTTGCGGCCTTGGGCGGCGAGATGTCTCTGCGCAGGATGGCCGCGGACGGATCGCGGCGACTGCCGTGGCGCGATGCGGCGCAATGGATCGGCTGCACGTGGCTGCGCCCGCCCCCTCAACCCACTCCCTAGCGCTGAGAGAGACGTTCGGTTCTCATTTCTGGTCGAGCGCCTGGCGCAACGGGGCCAGGAACGCTTCGGCGCGCTCACGGGCGCTGCGGACCTCGCCTGCGTCCGCCAATGCGGCGACCAGGGCACTGCCCACCACCACGCCGTCGGCATCCACGGCCATGGCAGCGGCGCTGGCCGCATCCTTGATGCCGAAGCCGGCCACCACCGGCGCGCCGGCACGCTGGCGCAGCTGGCGCAGGCGATCGCTGGCGGCATGGGTGTCGAGCAGATTGGAGGCGCCGGTGACGCCGGCAAAGCTGACGTAGTACAGATAGCCCTGCGCGGTGCTGCACAGCATGTCCAGGCGCTGCTCGCTGGTGGTGGGCGAGGCCAGTGCGATCAGCGCCAGGCCGACCTCGGTAAAGATGGCGCGCGTTTCGCCGGCTTCTTCCGGCGGCAGGTCGACCAGCAGCACACCATCCACGCCCGCGGCGACCGCGGCTTCGGCGAAGCGTCGCGTGCCATGGATCTCGATCGGGTTGAGGTAGCCCATCAACACCACCGGAGTGGTGGCATCTTCGCGACGGAATTCGTGCACCGCTTCGAGCACATACGCCAGGCCGGCGCCGCGTGCCAGCGCGCGCTCGGAGCTGCGCTGGATGGTGGGACCGTCGGCCATGGGGTCGGAGAACGGCACACCCAGCTCGATCACATCGGCACCGGCGCGCACCAGCGCGTGCATCACCGGCACGGTGGCTTCCAGCGATGGGTCGCCGGCGGTGATGAAGGGGATCAGTGCCTTGCGCCCATTGGCACGCAGCTCGGCGAAGCAGGAATCGATACGACGCATGAAATCACTCGAACAAGGGAGGAAGGCCAGCTGCCATCTAACCTCAGGTGGCAAAGAAATACCGCATCAGCGCAAAGCACAGCGCAAACAGGTAGCCGTAGGAAAATCGATCGATGCGCAGCACCGGGTCGCCGCGACGCGCACGCCACGCACCAAGCGCGGCCATCAGCCCACCAGCGACCAGCGGCGCGATCAGCAGCGCTGCCAGTCGAGACCCAAAGGTCGCAGTGAGGTGCTGCGGCAGCAGCCAGAGACTGACACCGCCAAGTAACGCGCCCAGGATTGCGTAGCCCACTGCCGCCAGCCAGGGCGAGGGCCTGCGCTCGAACGACTCGGCGACAGAGTGCAGGCCAACTTCGATCAGCAGCTCGGCCAAGGCCTGCAGGAGCACCTCGGCCACCAACTGGAGCATTCCTTCGAGCATCGCCGCGTCCCTGCGTCCGGATAGCGTCAGCCGCCACCACTTTTAAAGAGCGATCCCCTCGCGCGCTGCGATGGTATGCACATCCTTATCGCCACGCCCGGACAGATTGCACAACACCAGCGCATCCCTGGGCAGCTCGCGCGCAAGCTTGATCGACTGCGCCACCGCATGGCTGGACTCGAGCGCGGCAAGAATGCCTTCGGTATGCGCCAGCAGATGGAAGGCGGCCATCGCCTCGTCGTCGGTGATGCCCTGGTACACCGCGCGACCGCTGTCGGACAGGAACGAATGCTCCGGGCCCACACCCGGGTAATCCAGGCCGGCGGAAATCGAATGGGTCTCGGTGATCTGGCCGTCGTCGTCGCAGATCACGTAGGTGCGGTTGCCGTGCAGCACGCCCGGGCGACCTGCGGCGATGGAGGCGGCGTGGCGGCCGGTGGCGATGCCATCGCCGGCCGCTTCGGCGCCATAGATCTTGACGCCCGGATCATTGAGGAAGGCATGGAACAAACCGATCGCATTGCTGCCGCCACCCACGCAGGCACTGATCGCATCCGGCAGCCGACCATAGTCCTGCAGCATCTGTTCGCGCGCCTCGCGACCGACAATCGCATTGAAGTCGCGCACCATGCGCGGGTATGGGTCCGGGCCAGCCACGGTGCCGATGATGTAGAAGGTGTCGCGCACGTTGGTCACCCAGTCGCGCATGGCTTCGTTGAGCGCGTCCTTGAGCGTGGCCGAGCCGGAAGTCACCGGGATCACCGTGGCGCCGAGCAGCTTCATGCGGTAGACGTTGATCTTTTGCCGCTCGATGTCGGTGGCGCCCATGTAGACCACGCATTCCAGGCCCAGGCGTGCCGCCACGGTGGCACTGGCGACGCCGTGCTGGCCGGCGCCGGTCTCGGCGATGATGCGGGTCTTGCCCATGCGGCTGGCCAACAGCGCCTGGCCGATGGTGTTGTTGATCTTGTGCGCGCCGGTGTGGTTCAGGTCTTCGCGCTTGAGCAGGATCTGCGCCCCACCCACTTCACGGCTGAGCCGCTCGGCGTGGTAGATCGGGCTGGGCCGGCCGACGTAATGCTTGAGGTCCTTTTCGTATTCGGCAATGAAACTCGGGTCCTGCCGTGCCTGATCGTAGGCGGCGGACAATTCCTGCAGCGGGCCGATCAAGGTTTCGGCGACGAAACGGCCACCGAACTTGCCGAAGTGACCGGCAGCATCCGGATAGGCGTAAAAGTCACTGATGGGCTGGGCCGACATGGAATCCTCTGCAGCGATGCGTCATACGAGAGGCATCACTTTAGCGCAGCCGCGGCGCGCAATAAATCGATAAGATTGCCGCAACCTGTGAGCTGGAATCACATATGAGTGCCTTGCTTCCTCCACTGGCGGCGCTGCGTGCGTTCGAAGCTGCCGCGCGCCTGCAGAGCCTCAGCCGTGCTGCGCAGGAATTGCACGTCACCCATGGCGCCATCAGCCGGCACGTGCGTTCGCTGGAACAGGCGTTGGGCGCCGCGCTGTTTGCACGCCAGGGCCGCGGCCTCGTGCTGACCGCGGCGGGCGTTCGGCTTCGCGATGCCACCGGCGAAGGCTTTGGCGTGATTGGTCAGGCCTGGGCGGCATTACAACGCCCGGCCGCCGAAGCGCCGCTGGTGCTGGGGTGTTCGGGCAGCTTGCTGGCGCGCTGGGTGATTCCGCGCCTGGGACTGCTGCAGCAAGAGCTGCCTGACGTGCGCCTGCATCTGTCGGCCAGCGAACAGCCACCTGGTCCGGAGCTGGACGGCTTGGATGCCGCCCTGCTGCTGGACACCCCGCCCTGGCCCAGCGAGTGGCAGGTGCACACCCTCGGCGTGGAGTGGATTGGGCCGGTGCTGAGCCCTCAGCTCGCATCGACCCTGCAGATCGAGGGGAGCAACCCGGCCGCGCTCGGCGATCACGCGCTGCTGCACACCCGCTCGCGCCCGCAAGCCTGGCCGGAATGGGCCCAGGCGCACGGGCTGGCACCTGAGGGGCTGCGCTTCGGTACCGAATTCGAACACCTGGTGTATCTGTTGGAAGCCGCTGCCGCTGGTCTTGGGATCGCGATTGCGCCGCAGCCGTTGGTCGCCGCGGACCTGGCAGCCGGGCGCCTGCTGGCGCCATGGGGCTTCACCGCCACGCGAGGGCGCTGGGTCTTGTGCGCGGCCAAGCGCAACCCCGATCCACGCATCGAACGGCTGGCCGGCTGGCTAGGCAAAGCGCTGGCGACAGACCAGCACACCTCTTCAACCCTGCAGGCAGCGGAGAACTGAGCAGCCATCGCGCGCGATCACCACATGAGCACTTCGCCAGCTGCTGGCGCCTCGCAAACACGTGCAAGCGAAAAGGCGCAAGGATCAGGCGACTGTCCAGTGGATCCTGACGCAGCGGTGTTGCAGGCAAGAAGCAGCGCTTGAGATGCCTCGGCATAGCCGCTGCCACGAATCCCGAACCCCAATCACCCTCACGACATGTCGTGACAATCCGCCCGCCGCACTTCCTCGACGAACTTGCGCATCTTGTGGCCGTCCTTGATGCCGGGCGCCAACTCCACGCCACTGGAAACGTCCACGCCCCAAGGCAACGTGGCCACGATGGCGTCGAACACGTTGTCGGCGTTGATGCCACCGGCCAGCAGAAACGGACGGTGCAAGCCGGTGGGCAAGCGCGACCAGTCGAAGGTCTTGCCGGTGCCGCCGCCCGCGCCGGGCGCATGGCTGTCGAACAGAAAGCCAGCGGTATTGGGATACGACAACTGCAGCGTGCGCGCGTTGGCGTCCTCGCCATTCACGCCGCTGCTGCCCATCGGCACCGCCTTGAGATACGGCAGGTTGAAGCTACGGCAGAACGCGTCGTCTTCCTCGCCATGGAACTGCAACAAGGTCGGGCGCACGGTGCGCACCACTTCGCGCACTTCTTCCTTGGAATTGTTGCGGAACAACGCCACCACATCGACCATCGGCGCAGTGGCCTGGCGCATCGCGCGCGCCTCGGCCGGCGCCACGCGCCGGGGGCTGCCATGCGCAAAGATGAAACCTACCGCGTCCACACCCAGCTCGCCGGCCAGCCGGATATCGCCGGCGCGGGTCATGCCACAAAACTTGATACGGGTGCGGTACAGCGATCGATTCATTGGGTCACCTCAGCAGGCAGATGCCACTCTGCAGGATACAGAGGTCCGATAAATACCAGACCTTGTGGCGGCGCTGTCGGGCCGGCCACAGTGCGGTCGCGTCCGGCGAGCAACGTCGCGATCCAGTCGGCCGGCTGCTCGCCGGTACCGACCAAAATCAGCGAACCCACAATATTCCGCACCATGTGATGAAGGAATGCATTGGCCTGGACCTGCACCTCCACCACCTCGCCGATACGCTGCACGTGGATGGCCTGCAGGTGACGGCGCGCGTGCAAGGCCTGACATTGCACGCTGCGGAACGCGCTGAAATCGTTCTCGCCCAATAAGGCCTGCGCCGCCGCATGCATGGCATCGGCATCGAGCGGGCGACGCTCCCAGCTCAGGGTATGCCGATACAGGGCTGGGCGAATCTGCCGATTGAGCAGGCGATAGCGGTAACGACGCGCGCGTGCGGAAAAGCGCGCGTGGAAGTCATCGGCTGCCGGCACGCACCAGCGCACGGCGATCGACGGCGGCAGGCGCGCAGTGGTGCCCAGCATCCAGCCACGCGGCTCGCGGCGTGCGTCGCTATCGAAATGCACCACCTGGCATTCGCCATGCACGCCCGCGTCGGTGCGCCCGGCGCAGACCACCTGCACCGGCGCATCGGCGACCGACGACAAGGCCGCCTGCAGGCTGGCCTGCACGCTCGGCCCGCCATGCTCGCCCAACTGCTGCCAGCCCTGGAACTCGCTGCCGTCGTATTCCACGCCCAGCGCGTAACGCATCGGTACCTGCCCTATGAGTGAATCGATGAAATCGGCGCGCCGGTCATGCCGCCGCCATCGCAGGCGATTGCCAGCACAGCCCCGTCGCTGCAAAGAAGGTGAAGTGTACGAGCCGCATTGGCTGGTGCCGAGCCGCGGGACGCGCGTGCGACCAGCGCGCAGTCAGTCGTCGGACGCGACGCTGCGCTGGGACCACACGGCCAACGTGGTGCCGCCGGGCTCGCGGAAATGAAACCGGCTGCCGCCCGGAAAGCCGAAGACCGGCTTGACGATCACCCCGCCTGCGCCACGCACGCGCTCGATCACCGGGGCCAACGCGTCGGCATACAACACCACAAGCGGACCACCCCCGTCCGGCGCCGGCGCGGCTGCACGGTAGAAGCCGCCGTCCAGGCGTCCATCGTTGAAGGCCAGGTAATCCGGACCGTAGGCCTGGAATTGCCAACCGAACACCGCTTCGAAGAACGCACGGCTGGCATCCGGATCGATGGAGGCGAACTCCACATAGTCGATCCGGCGCTCGCGTGCGTCACTTTCCTGCGCGGCAAGGCGATCGATCGCCGGGCTCATGCCAGGCGTTCCAGCAGCTCGGCGGCTTCGGCGCGCGTGGCGTCGTCGCCGGTGGCGGCAACTTCCAGCAGCAGGCCGCGCGCGGTGTCCTTGTCGCCCAGGTCCATGTAAGCCACCGCCAGTTCCAGGCGATCGCGCCCGGCCGAGGCGACGTCCCGGCTGGCCGAGGGGCTGGGCGCAGCGCTCGGCGCCGCAGGCGGACGCTCGAAATCCAGGCTGTCTTGCGTGGCCGCCGCTACCGGGGAAGCCGTAGACGGGACATCACCGATCGTGGGTGCGACATCTGCGTGACTCGCTTCCACGGCCTCGAACGCCGGGTGCGGCGGAGCCTGCACCTCGTCGACGGGGGCGCTGTCCTGCGGCGGCGTTGCCACCACCGGCGGTGCGGCCCGCAGCGCACGCCAATCGTCGCTGTTGACCGCCATGGGCGCAGCAGCCGGCTCGGACGGCAGCGGCTCGCGACGCAGCACGTCCGACAATGGTTGCTGCGCGTCATGGGCGCGCTCTTCGTCGCGCAGATCGGCCTGCTCGAATTCGGTCTCGTGCACCACATCGCGCTCGCTGGGCTCAGTGGCTTGCGTCGCCTCTTGCGGCTCGGCGGCCTGCACCGGCGCGCCAGGCAGGACGAAGTCGAACTGCCGACGCGGCAACGGCGGCAGCGGCGAGGGTTTGCGACGGCGCGCGGCCAGCCACGCCACCACAGCCGCGACGATCAACACCAGCCCGCCGATCAACCACAGCGGAAAACCGCCACCCTGTTGTGCGGCCGCCGGGGTTTCCGACAGGCGCTTCTGTGCGGCCGCCAGGTCGCTGTCCTTCATGGCGATCAGCGCTTGCTGTTGCTGCTTGAGCTTTTCCAGATCCGCCACGCGGGTCCGCAGGTCCTGCAATTCCGCATCGCGGGTGGCGATGTCTTCCTTGGCCTGTTGCAACTGTTGATTGGCCGCCATCTCGCCCTCGCCTTCGGCACTGGTGCCGGACGTGACGCCGGCCTTGTTGGTCTGACTCGCCACTGCAGGGGCGATTTCGAGCCGCGCGCCGTTGCCAGCCGCTGCGGCAGGTGTGGCGGGCGGCGGCGTTGCGGCAGCGGCGGCGCCGGCCTCGGCCGGTTGCGGCACCGCCGATCGCGCCTGCCGCCACTGGGCGGCCTGCTCGCGCACCATGACCGCCGCTTCGGCCGCACCGACCTGGGCAAGCGCGTCTTCCTGCGGCGTGCGCAGCACCGCGCCCTGCTTCAGGCGATTGATGTTGCCGTTGATGAAGGCGTCCGGATTGGTGCGCAGCAACGCCAGCATGGTCTGGTCCAGCGAGTGCCCGCTGGAACGCGCCACCGCCGCGGCGATCTCCGACAAGGTCTGGCCCGCGCGCACGGCCGGCAACGCGTCGCCGGCCTGCGTCGCAGACGCAGCAGACGCACTGCCAGTTGCACGCGCAGCCGGTTCGGCCCTGGCGTTGTCCTGCGCGGCGGGCGCGGCGACCGGCGCCGGCTCGCGTGCAATCGCATTGCTGGAACCGGCACGCGGCGCTTCGATGGCCGGCTCGGCGATGGCGGCCGCGGTGTTGGGCGCATCGACCAAGGCGGAATATTCGCGCACCAGCCGGCCCTGGCCCCACTCCACCTCGATCAGGAAGTTGATCGCCGGCTGGTCCACCGCCTGGCTGCTGGTCACGCGGATCACCGCACGCCCGCGTGCGTCCTGCGCGAACTGGAACTGCAGATTGCTGACCAGCCCTTGCGGGCGCTCCAGGCCGACGCGCGCAAACGTGGTGGCCGATGCCAGCGCCACGCGTGCGTTGTCCAGTTCGCCCGGCTCGTTGGAGATGACCGGAATCTCGGCCACCAGCGGTTGCCCGGGCTTGGACAGCACCCGGATATCGCCCAGCCCCAACGCCATTGCAGCGCCGCTGCAGGCCATCAGCAGCAACGCACCTATCCCTTGTATCGGACGCATCGCGCCCCCGCCCCTATGTTTCATGGGCATCAATATAGCTGCTGGATGAGCGAAAAAGTCGGCGCCGTGATGCAGAGCGCTGTGCCAGCGACACTGCCGCAGTGCGGCATGCATGCGTGGCCAATGCAAACCGGCAAGTGCTGATGGGCGCTCTCACTGCGCGAGGTCTCAAGCGCGCAACGGCCTGTCGGCAGATTGCGTGGTGCAAAGTCACGCGCTGCGGGATGCCATGACAGGGCGCCAATGGCGTGTCGCCTGAGCAGGCACGGAGTGTGTGCGAGCGGCTGGCGACAGGTCTGCGCACTGCAAGCTGCAAGGTCCTCCAATGCCACATGAGGCGATACGCGCACGTGCGCATGCCCGCAGACGCGCGATGGGCAGCGCGCCTGCAGGTGGAATTCGGTTGAGGTGGAATTCGGTTGAGAATCGAGCCGACGTTCCATGTGTCGGTGCGCACCCTGCCGGAGCGCTTGCGCGCGGTGCGCCTCTCTGGGAAGCATCACCGCGCGCCGGCATGCTCCAGCACGTGCACGGCGGTTGAGAGCGCCAACTGCACGTCGCGAGCCGTCCCCATGCAGGCGCGAACGGCGCGCTCAGCATCGCAGTGGCCGGGTGACGCCTGCTGCACCAGGCGCCGGCCGCGCGCACGCATGGCGGCTGCGCGGTCGTCTTTGTCGTGCTGCTTAGCCTTCCTGTGCGACCAGTTCGGCCAGCTGCACGGCGTTGAGCGCAGCGCCCTTGCGGATATTGTCGGAGACGATCCACAAGTTCAGGCCGCGCGGATGCGAAAAGTCTTCACGGATGCGGCCGACGAACACCGCATCCTTGCCGGAAGCATGCGTGACCGGCGTCGGGTAGCCGCCGGGCTTGCGCTCGTCCACCACTTCCACGCCAGGCGACGCTGCCAGCAGCGCGCGCGCCTGCTCCACGGTGATCTTGTCGCGGGTCTCGATCGCCACCGCTTCGGAATGGCCGTAGAACACCGGCACGCGCACCGCGGTGGGGTTCACCTGGATGCTGTCGTCGCCGAGGATCTTGCGGGTCTCCCAGACCAGCTTCATCTCTTCCTTGGTGTAGCCGTTGTCCTGGAAGTCGTCGATGTGCGGGATCAGGTTGAAGGCGATCTGCACCGGGAACCGCTGCGGGTCGATGTCCTGAAAGCTCAACAACTCGCTGGTCTGCTTGCCCAGTTCTTCCATCGCCGAACGCCCGCCGCCGGAGACCGACTGGTAGGTCGCCACGTTGATACGCTCGATGCCGTACTGGC
Organism: Xanthomonas sp. NCPPB 1062; assembly: GCF_041481705.2. NCBI lineage: Bacteria > Pseudomonadati > Pseudomonadota > Gammaproteobacteria > Lysobacterales > Lysobacteraceae > Xanthomonas > Xanthomonas sp. NCPPB 1062. The sequence goes on from NZ_CM192987.1 coordinate 3,041,945, forward strand.
GGTGGATCGGGCCCAGTGCCACCAGCATTTGCATGGTCGAGCAATTGGGATTGGCGATGATGCCGCGCGGGCGCTGCTTGAGCGCTTCCGGGTTGACCTCGGACACCACCAGCGGCACGTCGTCGTCGTAGCGGAAGGCCGAGGAGTTATCGATCACCACCGCACCGGCCGCGGCGAACTTGGGGCCGTATTCCTTGGACACGCTGCCGCCGGCGGAGAACAGCGCGATGTCCACGCCGGCGGGGTCGAACTCGGCCAGGTCCAGCACATCGACCTTGCCGCCATTGAACTCCACCTGCCCGCCCGCCGAGCGCGACGACGCCAGCGCGTACAGGGTGGCTACCGGGAAGTTGCGCTCGGCCAGGATGCTCAGCATGGTCTCGCCGACAGCGCCGGTGGCGCCCACGACGGCGACGTTGAAACGACGGTTTTCGTTGCTCATGCGTTTGTCTTTATCGAAAGGGGAAATGAGGAAGCACTGCGCGCTGGGTTCGGGGAACCTCCAACGCTGGCCGCGGAGGTTCCCTATCGTTTGGTCGAAATGCTGCCGGTGACGCCGTTTTTTTTCGCGTCCACGCCGGTGCCGCCACGTTTGGTAGCGGCAACTGCATCGGCGTTGAGGGCGCTCGGCGGGTTGCCGGCATGCGGGCCCTTGCCCAGCGCAGCGATCAGGTTGTCCACCGCCAGTTGCACCATCGCGCGGCGCGTGGCCAGGCTGGCGCTGCCGATGTGCGGGGTGAGCACCACGTTGTTCAGCGCCAGCAGCTCCGGACGCACATGCGGCTCGCCTTCGTAGACATCCAGGCCGGCACCGGCCAGGCGGCCGTTGGCCAGCGCATCGGCCAATGCCAGCTCATCGACGATGCCACCGCGGGCGATGTTCACCAGCGTGGCGGTGGCGCGCATCTTGCCCAACGCCGCGGCATCGATGATGTGGTGAGAGTCCCTGGTGTACGGCAATACCAGCACCAGGTGATCGGACTGCGCCAGCAATGTCTCGAAATCCACGTACCGTGCGCCCAGCGCCTGTTCGGTAGCGGCCGGCAACGGGCTGCGGTTGTGGTACAGCACGCGCATGCCGAAACCGTGCGCACCGCGCCGGGCGATGCCTTGGCCAATGCGGCCCATGCCCAGGATGCCGAGCGTGCTGCCGTGGATATCGGCGCCGAGCATGGTCTTGAACGACCATTGCCCCCACTGCCCGTCGCGCAGCCAGCGCTCGGATTCGGTGATGCGGCGCGCGGTGGCCATCAGCAACGCAAAGCCGAGATCGGCCGTGGTTTCGGTAAGCACGTCCGGCGTGTTGCTGGCCAGGATGCCGGCCGCGCTTAAGGCGTCGATGTCGAGATTGTTGTAGCCCACGCCGACATTGGCGATGGCGCGCAGCTGCGGCGCGGCGGCGATTTCGGCCGCGCCGATGCGCTCGTTGAGGGTGATCAGGGCGCCGTCCAACGGTGCCAGTTGCGCGGCCAGCTCGGCCGGCGAATATGCGCTGACGCGCTGCGTGGTGGTCAGCTCGAAATGCTCGCCCAGCTGCGCGACGACATCGTCGAACAGCGGCTGGCTCACCCACACCCTGGGGCGACGTCCGTCAGACATCGACCTGACCGGGAATGCGTGGCGACACCTCGCCCACATCGCCGCACTGCGCACGATGTCGCAACGCCTGGTCCATCAGCACCAGTGCCATCATCGCCTCGGCGATCGGGGTGGCGCGGATGCCCACGCACGGGTCGTGCCGGCCGGTGGTGATGACATCGACCACGCTGCCATCGGCATCCACCGTCGCGCCGGGCAGGCGCAGGCTGGAAGTGGGCTTGAGCACCATCGAAGCAGTGACCGCCTGGCCAGTGGAAATACCGCCCAGGATGCCGCCGGCATGGTTGCTGAGAAAGCCTTCCGGGGTGATCAGGTCGCGGTGTTCGGTACCCTTCTGCGCCGCGCTGGCGAAGCCGTCGCCGATCTCCACGCCCTTGACCGCATTGATGCTCATCAACGCCGCCGCAAGTTCGGCATCGAGCTTGCCGTAGATCGGCTCGCCCCAGCCTGCCGGAACGCCGCCGGCCACCACGTCCACGCGCGCACCGACCGAGTCGCCGGATTTGCGCAGCGCGTCCATGTAGGTTTCCAGCTCCGGCACCTGCGCCGCATGCGGCCAGAAGAACGGGTTGTCTTCCACCGCATCCCAATCGAAACCAGCGGGACGGATCTGGCCCAGCTGCGACAGGAAACCGCGCACCAGCACGCCATAGCGCTGCTTGAGCCACTTCTTGGCGATCACGCCGGCGGCCACGCGCATGGTGGTTTCGCGCGCCGACGAACGCCCGCCGCCGCGAGGATCGCGAATGCCGTACTTCTGCCAGTAGGTGTAATCGGCATGGCCGGGACGGAACTGCTGGGCGATGTTGCTGTAGTCCTTGCTGCGCTGATCGGTATTGCGGATCAGCAAGCCGATCGGCGTGCCGGTGGTACGGCCTTCGTACACGCCGGACAGGATCTCGATCTCGTCGGCCTCGCGGCGCGCCGAGGTGTGCCGGCTCTTGCCGCTGGCGCGGCGCTGCAGATCGTGGGTGAACTCTTCCGGCGCGAGCTCCAGGCCGGGAGGGCAGCCGTCGACGACGCAACCGATCGCCGGCCCGTGCGACTCGCCGAAGGTGGTGACAGTGAACAGCTTGCCGAACGAATTGGCACTCATGCGCGCAGGCTCATCGCTGCGCGGCCAGCTCGGCGATGCGGGCACCGTGGGCGATCAATTCGCGGCATTCCACGGCGAAGATGCCCATCTGCCCGACCTTGAACTCGACCCAGGCCAGATCCACTTCCGGCAGCAGCTTGACCAGGTGCTGCTCGGACTCGCCCACTTCGCAGATCAGCAAGCCGTCTTCGCTCAGGTGCTGCGGCGCATCGCGCAGGATCTTCAACACCAGGTCCAGGCCATCGTCGCCGGCGCGCAGGCCGAGTTCGGGCTCGTAGGAATACTCCTGCGGCAGCGCGTCGGTTTCCTCGTTGGTGACGTACGGCGGGTTGGTGACGATCAGGTCGTACTGGCGACCGCCCAGACCGTTGAACAGGTCCGACTTGAGCAAGGTGACATTGTCGGCATGCAGGCGCGCCTTGTTTTCTGCGGCCAGCGCCAGCGCATCGTCGCTGATGTCCACGCCGTCCACATCCCACTGCGGGTTGTAGTGGCCCATCGCGATGGCGATGCAGCCCGAACCGGTGCACAGGTCCAGCGCGCGAGTCACTTCGCGCCCGCCCAGCCAGGGCTCGAAGCCGGCTTCGATCAATTCGGCGATCGGCGAACGCGGCACCAGGGCGCGCGCATCGCTCTTGAAACTCAGGCCTGCAAACCAGGCCTCGCCGGTGAGGTAAGCGGCCGGCACGCGCTCGGTGATGCGGCGCTCGAACAGACCAAGCACCTGGTCTTTTTCCGAGCGCAGCAAGCGCGCCTGGCCGTAGGCCGGGCCCAGATCGTGCGGCAGATGCAGGCTGTGCAGGACCAGCTGGGTGGCTTCGTCCAACGCATTGTCGTAGCTGTGGCCGAAGGTCAGACCGGCTGCGTTGAAACGGCTGGTGCCGTAGCGGATCAGGTCGATGATGGTGTGCAGTTCGTCGGCCGCGGCGGCAGTCATGGCAACAACTAAAGAGGAATCGGCCCCCGATTATAGAGGTCGGATCGGTATCATGAGCGTCCGTTGCACTGGAAACCGCCATGTTCAATCGCAATACCGGCATCGTGCTGCTGGTGGCCCTGGCCGCCGGCCTGGGGATGTTGCTGGGCCAGAAGTTCCTTGGCGGCGCGCCCAGTTCGCCATGGCCGCCCACCAAGACCATCACCTTTTATCCGCAGCCGCGCCCGCTGCCGCAATTCAGCCTGCGCCAGTCCGACGGCACCCAGCTGGTGCCCGGCGAACTCAAGGGGCATTGGACGCTGGTGTTTCTGGGCTTCACGTTCTGCCCCGATGTCTGCCCCACCACCTTGACCGATCTGGCAGTGGCGCAACAGCAATGGGAAAGCATTCCCGATGGCCTGCGCCCGCGCGTGCTGTTCGTGTCGGTGGACCCGCAGCGCGATCCGCCCGCGCGCCTGGGCGAGTACGCACATGCCTTCCACAAGGACACCCTGGCCGCCACGGCGGACGTGCCGGCGTTGGAGCGCTTCGCCACCGCGCTGGGCTTCGTGTTCCAGAAGGTCCCGGGCAAAGGCTATGCGCAAAATCCCAACGACTACAGCATGGACCACTCCGCCGGCATTGCCGTGCTCGATCCGCAAGGCCGCCTGGCCGGGCTGATCCGCCCCCCGCTCGATCCGAAGGCGATTGCCGCCGACCTCCAACAGCTGACCAAGGTAACCGCTCCGTGAGTCTTGTCACTTCCCTGACCTACGTGCTGCCGCACCGGTTGCTGTCCTCGCTGGCGCGCGCGCTGGCCTACTCGGATAGACCCGCCACCAAGCAGTGGTTGATCGACACGGTCACACGCAAGTTCGGCGTGGACCTTAGCGAGGCAGAGGAGCCGGATCCGCGCGCCTATCCCACCTTCAATGCGTTCTTTACCCGCGCCTTGAAGCCCGGCGCACGCGTGCCGGATGCCGACCCGGCTGCGTTGCTGATGCCCGCCGACGGCCGCATCAGCCAGCTCGGCCCGATCGAGAACGGCCGCATTTTCCAGGCCAAGGGGCAGTCGTTCACTGCTGCAGAATTGCTTGGCGACGAGGCCGCGGCGGCGCCGTTCAACGACGGCCTGTTCGCCACCGTGTATCTGTCGCCCAAGGACTACCACCGCGTGCATATGCCGTGGACCGGCACCCTGCGCGAGACCGTGCACGTGCCAGGGCGGCTGTTCAGCGTGGGCCCGGACGCCGTACGCAACGTGCCGCGCCTGTTCGCGCGCAACGAGCGGCTGGTCTGCCACTTCGACACCGATTTCGGCCCGATGGCCTCGGTGATGGTAGGTGCGCTGCTGGTGTCCGGCGTGGAGACGGTCTGGAGCGGCGTGGAGATTCCGCGCTATGGCGACCGCATCACGCGCAAGGACTACCGCGGCAAGGGCATCGTGCTGGAGAAGTTCGCGGAGATGGCCAGGTTCAATTACGGCTCGACCGTCATCGTGTTGCTGCCGCCGGGTGTGGCCACGCTCGATGGCAGACTTGCGGCCGAAACATCGGTTCGTCTTGGCCAGGCACTCGCGCGTCGTCAGTGAAGTGCAACGCTGCCCTCGTAGGAGCGGACCTGGCCGCGACCAGGCGTTTCCGGTGATACGCCGCCCCTACGCGCACGCCATCCTGCTCAGCCTCGGATGAAGAACATCCGGCATAAAACGGGCTGTTTGGATGGTTTGGTTGCGACCGGGTCCGCTCCCACGGCAACCACCAGGCTTGTCGTGCGCTCGCTGCCAACGTAGCAGCGAACCTGGCCGCGACGAGGCCTTCCCCACAAGGCCTCGCACCCCCGCGCACCGTTTTCCAACCTTCGACTGACGACACGCTGCGCGTGCCGGGGCTACCGGAACGGCTTTGGCACAGCCTGGCCTGCCCCACGCCAGCGGGTTCAGGCCGATGCGCACCGCCGTTTGAAGGGTGCGGACATCAGCAACGCTCCACCAGCGCCCGGTTCAGCGATCGCACCCCGCCAACCTGATGCTCTGCCCCGGCTTGAGCGCATACGACGGCGCTTTCAAGCCGTTGGCCTTGGCCAGCTCCTTGATCTCGCATTGGTACTTCTGCGCGACGCGACCGAGCGTGTCGCCCTTGGCGATGGTGTAGCTGCGCACCTGCTTTGCCTTGGGCTTGGCCACTGCCGGCTGACCGGTGGCGACGGTGGTCGGGACGCCGGCCATCTGGCTGACATCGCCCACCGCCACGCTGGGCACGTACTCGGGCGCGCTGCTGCTACGCACGATCGCGCTGTTGAGATCGGCAGTGATCAGGGTGCGCGCCAGATCCGCACGCGGGCCATTGACGCAGTAACGGGTGTAGAGGTTGACGATGCGGTTGGTGGCATTGATGACCGTGCCGGCCGGAATCCAGCCATCGGATTCGTAACGTGGGTTGAGATTGCGCAACGCACGCATGTAGCCGTCGCGTGTGCCCATGCTGCCTAGGCAGATGGTGAGTTCGTAGATGGTGGTCGACTTGGCCAGCTTGAGCGTGGCCGGCTGCGCATCGAGCTTGGGAAAGTCCACCCCGTATTGACGCGGGTGCAGGAAGATCCACGCCGCCGCGATCACCATTGGCACGTAGTCCTTGGTTTCGGCCGGGAACTGGTTATAGACGTCCTGGTCCCAGAAGCCGCGCCCGCCGCTCTGCGCGAACACGCGCGCGGCACGGCCTTCGCCACCGTTGTAGGCGGCCAGTGCCAGTTCGATGCTGCGGTTGAGCCCGGCCATGCGCTCATTGAGGTAAGCGGCGCTGGCTTCGGCGGCGCTGCGTGCATCGAAGCGGGTGTCGAAGCCGGTGCCGTCCGGGCCCAGCCCGAAGCGACGTCCGGTGGCGGGCATGAACTGCATCAACCCGGCGGCACCAGCGCGCGAGCTGGCATGCACCTTGCCGTTGGATTCCTTGGCCATGATGCCGAACAGCAGCGCTTCTGGAAGGCCGCGCTTCTGCCATTCCGGCCACATCACGCCGCGCAGGTTGCTGTAGTTCTCGTAGCTGGTCAGCAGCGCCGGGCGCATATCGGTGAGCCAGCGCCGGATGCCGGCCTGCACGGCCGGGTTGTACTGCACCATCTTGTCGAACTCGTGGCGCTGGTCGTTGAGCAGCGTGGCGGCACGCGCGGCCTCGGGCACGCCGTTCGACGCCGGGCCCAGATGGTCCGGGTCGGCTTGCAGCAGCGTGTCGTCGTCTTCCGGATCTTCGGCGGCCGGCGCCTCGGCATCGGCGCGCGCCTTGAGCAGGCGCTTGTAGGTGGCCAACTGATTGGACACCAGGCAACCACGCTGCTTGATGCAGGCGTCGATGATGTCTTCCATGTCCTCCAGCGCAGCATCGCCTTCGGCAGTGCCCTTGGGGTCGGAGTTGTTCACCAGCACCAGCGCATCGCGATAGCGCTTTTCGGCGGCGGCCATGCGCGCATCGAGCGCGGCGGCCTTCTCCGTGTCGCGTTTGGAGATGGCGTGGGCGGCGGGGACGACAGACATCAGCGCCACCACAGCCAGGACAGGCCATGGGCGCAAACCAAAATGAGCGAGCGGCATCGTAGGCAGTACAGCGGAAAGGCAGGCAGGGTAGCTGCCGGGGCAACATCGGGGCAAGGCAGCGAGGCCACCGGGGTCAGTGGGCCGTTAGCTTGGTGGGCGCGGTCGATGCGTGCAGTACCTGCAAACCGGCGCACCGACGCGAACGATCGAGTGCGTCTGCGGCTGCCGCGCGGCGTGCGTGCGTCGCCCGTTCGACCCAGCCTGCCTGCCAGGATCTGCCGCGTTGCCGGTTGGCATTGCCCGCTGGGATTGCCCGCTAGAATCGGCCCTTTCCTACCGGATCAGCGCAATGGCCTCGTTCCTGCTCGGCAAAGGCGTCACCGACGATATCCCTGTAGTGCTGGAAGGACGCTTCGGCAACCGCCACGGGCTGGTGGCCGGCGCCACCGGGACCGGCAAGACCGTGAGCTTGATGACGCTGGCCGAAGGCTTCTCGCGGCTGGGCGTTCCGGTGTTCCTGGCGGACGTGAAAGGCGATGTCGCCGGCCTGGCCGTGGCTGGCGATGGCGCGCCCGGCGTGCTGCAGCGCGCCAACGATTTGGGCATGACCGACTACGCCCCGGCCGCCAACCCGGTGGTGTTCTGGGACCTGTATGGCCAGATGGGGCACCCGGTACGTACGACGGTCAGCGAGATGGGCCCCACCCTGCTCGCCCGGATTCTGGAACTCAACGACACCCAGTCCGGCGTACTCGACATCGTGTTCAAGCTGGCCGACGACCGCGGCTTGCTGCTGCTGGACCTGGACGACCTGCGTGCGCTGCTCGCGCTGGTGATCGAAGAGCGCAAGGAGCTCTCCACCAGTTACGGACTGGTGTCCAGCCAATCGGTTGCCGCCATCCAGCGCGCCTTGCTGCGTTTGTCCCAGGACGGCGGCGAACAGTTCTTCGGTGAGCCTGCGCTGGAGCTGGCCGAACTGATGCGCGTCGCGCCGGATGGCCATGGCGTGATCGGCATCCTGGCTGCCAACCAATTGGTGCTCAAGCCGAAGCTGTATTCCACCTTCCTGCTGTGGCTGCTGTCGGAACTGTTCGAACGCTTGCCCGAAGTGGGCGACCTGGAAGAACCCAAACTGGTGTTCGTCTTCGACGAGGCGCACCTGCTGTTCGACGATGCGCCGGCGGCGCTGGTGCAGCGCATCGAACAGGTGGTGCGCCTGATTCGTTCCAAGGGCGTGGGCGTGTATTTCTGCTCGCAGTTTCCCGACGACATTCCCGACAATATCCTTGGCCAGCTCGGCAACCGCGTGCAGCACGCGTTGCGCGCCTACACGCCGCGCGACCAGAAGGCGGTCAGGACCGCCGCGCAGACCTTCGTCGGCAATCCCAAGCTCGATGTCGCCACCGCCATCTCCAGCCTGGGCACCGGCGAGGCGCTGGTGTCGCCGCTGCAGGGCAAGGGCGTGCCGGCGCCGGTACAGCAGACGTTGATCGCACCGCCGCGCTGCCGCATGGGCGCCATCAGCGAAACCGAACGCGCGCAGGTGCGCGCGGCAAGCCCGGTCGGCACCCGCTACGACACCGCGATCAACCGCGAATCGGCTGCCGAACTGCTGGCGCGCCGCGTCGAACAGGCCGCCGAACACAACGCAGCCCCACCTGCCCGCACTCGCGAAGATGACGACGCGCACGACAGCGGCTTCGGCCAGGCGGTCAAGGACGCGGTCTTCGGCACCCGCCGCCGCCAGGGCATGCTGGAAGCGATGGCCAAGCAGACCTCGCGCACGGTGGGCAACAAGATCGGGCAGCAGATCGTGCGCGGCATCTTCGGTAGCATTTTTGGTGGGAAGCGATGATCTGCTTGATCGCCGCTGCCACGTCTCGATGGCACCGTCGCCGTGAAGGGCTACCGCGTGTTGGCGTGAACGGACTCCAACACGTCATGCAACTTGGCGTACTGCAACAGCATGATGGTCTTGGCATCGGCGATCTCCCCTGAGCCGATCATCGCCAGCGCTGCATTCAGTGACAGCTCCAGCACTTCGATCTCTTCGCCGTCTTCTTCGAGTCCACCGCCGCCGCTGACCTTGTCGCCGTCGACGTATTCGCCGACGAAAAAGTACAGGCGTTCGGTGACCGAGCCAGGGCTCATGAAGGCCTCGAATACCTTGCGCACGTTGTCGATCCGGTAGCCGGTTTCCTCTTCGGTTTCCTTGCGGATGCAGGTCAGCGCATCGTCCTGGTCGAGCAGGCCGGCGCAGGCTTCGATCAACATGCCATCCGGGTTGCCATTGAGCAGCGTCGGCAGGCGGAACTGGCGGGTGAGCATCACCGTCTGCTTGGCGCGGCTGTACAGCAGAATGGTGGCGCCATTGCCACGATCGTAGGCCTCGCGCGACAAGGTCTGCCAGCGGCCGTCCTTGCGCTGGAAATCGAACGTGACCTTGCGCAGCACATACCAATTGTCCGAGAGCACATCGATGCTGCGGATGCGGACCTGCGGGTTGCCGGTGGCAGAGGGAATCAAGCGACACTCCTTGTGGTGCAAGCGAGCAGTGCCACGGTTGCGGCGCGCACGGTCGCTCGTAGGGCCGCGAGAGTGCGGCGGGCCACCATTTTACCTGTCGCTCAGCTGGCACCTCAGGCAGTCACGCACGCACCGCGTCGGCGGTCTGCCGATGCGCTTAGGGTGATGTCTGACACAGCATGCTTCGATGTAGGGCCGGCACTGACGCACGGCCTGGCCAGCAGTATCCAGACCATGCCCGCAACACGTCGCCGGTCGCTGGCGATCCGGGTTCGCCGGCTTGCCCTCCCCCAATTGCGTGGCGGCGCACGGCCCCGCACAATCCCTTCACATCACACGCCTGGGGAGCGTCATGGAAGACCGTTTTCGCGCACGCAAGGTGGCCGCGCTGGCTGCGCCTGCACCGTTCTGGACCCGCATTCCCGCCATCGCCACCTACCCGCTGCGTGGCTCGGCGCTGTATGCGCTGATCGCATTGACGCTGTGCAGCGCCTTGCTGGTGCTGCCGGGCATCCTGAAACTGGTGATTGCCGGTGTGCTGGGCATGGCGACCTATACCTATGCCTTCGACATTCTGCGCCACACCGCCGATGGCCAGACCGATGCGCCACGCCTGGGCTATAACAGCTTCGACAGCGCGGTACTGCGCCTGATCCTGCTGGCCGTCGCGCTGGGCATCGTGATCGGCGTAGGAGCCGTGATCGCCGGCCCGTTCGGCCTGACCATCGCCTATCTGGGCACCATGCTGCTGCTGCCTGGCATGCTGATCTCGCTGGCCATCGACGGCAGCCTGCGCCGCGCGCTCAACCCCGCCGTCTCCATCGACATGGCGCTACGGATCGGCTGGCCGTATCTGGCCGCCTACGGCCTGCTCTACGTGATCCAGGGCAGCGGCACGGCAGCGGTCTTCTTCGCTACCAAATACCTACCGCCGCTCGTGCGCGAAGCGACGGTCATGGTGACCTCGATCTGGACGCTGTTCGCCAGCTTTCACCTGCTGGGGTATCTGGTGTACCAGTACCACGAGGAGCTGGGCTATGTGCCCAGTGGCGCGGATGCGCACGAACGTAGCGACCCGGACCAGCGCCTGCTCGACGAAGCGGAACAGTACGTGCGCGACGGGCATTCCGACGAAGCCTTTCAGGCCCTGCGCGGTGCGGTGCGCTCGCGCGCGGTGAGCCTGGCGGTGCACGAGCTGTATCAGCGCCTGTTGCGCCAACACCATCGCAACGACGAGCTGCGCGAACACACTCGCCAATACATCAATCGCCTGTTGCAGGAAAAGCAGGAACGGCGTGCACTCGCGCTGCAGCGCGAAGCGCTGGACATCGACCCCACGTTTACGCCGCTGACGCCCGAGCAGGCCAACCTGCTGGCCGAGCGCGCAAGGATGGCCGGGCAGTTCCAACTGGTCACCGATGGCCTGCTGGCCGCCATTGCTGCGTGGCCGCGCGACCCGATGCTGCCTGCCTGGTCGCTGGACGCCGGCGTGCTGCTGGCCGAGCGCTTCGGGCGCGATGATCAGGCGCGCGCCGTATTGCAGAACGCAAAGGATCGCTGCGACGACGAAGCACTGCGCGCGAAGCTGGACGCGGCACTGAAAGCGGTGACGATTCAGCCGGCGTGATCGGCTGAGGAACCGTTCTGCAGGTTCCAGGTAGACAGATTCCCATCAAGCTCCGACCCATGCATGCCAGCCAGCGCGACCGGCCCTTGCCCGCCCGGCGCCGCGCGGTCAAAGAGCATGCGTTGGGCAGAAACCGCTCAACCGTTTTCGAGCAAAAAGCGCGCTTTGTTGGCCTGTCCCTGCTCTGGAAACTGATCCAGCAGCTGGCGCAGCAAGCGCGTGCGCTGCGCACCGTCCTGCAGCTCACCGTGACGCAAGGCAAGCACGAACCATTGTTGGGCCAATTCATCGCGCGGCGTACTCAACTCGCTCTCCTTCAATAGACGCTCGGCATCGGCCAACAGGCCGTTACGCATGCATGCAGCGATCAGCGCCATGCGCGCCGTCGGGCTGCAGGCAATCCTGGCCTTACTGAGTTCGGCGGCAACTGCCAGCTGGATGCGTGTCTGTTCGGCGCTATGGGTCTGCAGGGCCAGCAGCGTCTCGGCATGGCGCAGGCTGTCCTGGCTGCGCCCTGCATGACGCGCAGCGCGATAGCGCGCAAGCGCAACCTCCAGATTGTGCGGCTGCTCGCTCGCCAACTCCGCCAGCAAATGTTCGGCCTCGGCGTTTTCCATCCGGCCCAGGTGGCGCTGCGCACGCTCCCAGCGATCGTCCACCGCAACCGCGTCGCCCTCCTGCATAAATTCTGGCCGAGTTTGTCGCAGCACCACCAGCAAGGCGCCCAGCAACGCACCGCTCACCAGTCCGCCGGCATGCGCCTCGAAGGCGACTGCGCCGTCGTCGCTGGATGCCAGGCTATACAACTCCCAGCCCAGCCACAGCGGCAACAGCAGGATCGCAGGCCCGCGCACGTAATTGAAGACGACGAAAAACCAATAGAAAAAACGCACCCTGCGCCTGCCCCAGACCACGCAGAACGCACCCATCAGCGCGGCGATGGCACCGGAGGCACCCAGACCGCCACCGGGCTCGCCCCAGCGCCACCACAAGCTGGCCAGGCTGGCGCCGAATCCGCCGAGCAGATACAGCACCAGGAACCAGCCACTGCCGATGGCGCCTTCCAGCAAGGTACCCAAGGCAAGCAGGAACAGCATGTTGCCCAGCAAATGATCGAAGCTGCCGTGCAGGAACGTGGCAGTCAGCATGCGCGCTGGCGACCATTCGGAACTGCGCTGCACATGGCGCAGCGTAAATATCCTGGACAGCCGCGTGTCGTAAGGCGCACGCAATGCGCGCCACTCGCGCAGACGCGCGTCGTCGTTGAACAACGTGCCGCTGCGCAGGGCGTGTTCGAAGGCGACATCGTGCATCGTCAGGTGCGCCAGATACGCGATGCGTTGCGGTTTAGGCACGCTGTCCAGCTTTGCCTGGCGTGCCGCGCGCAGCTTGGCGTTGGCGGTCTGCTGCAGGTAGCGCGCATGCGCATCGGCCTCCAGCGCGCCCAAGCCGGAGTGCACGTAGTAGTGCACGGCGCTCTCGACCAGGCTGTCGTCCTTGCGCTGGTAGCCCAGGTAGACCGCCACATTGATCAGCACCAGCAGCAGCGTCACCCAGGGGATGTTCTGTCGCGACCAGGGTTTGTGCAGCGGCATGATCAGCATGACAACATCCGTGTCTTAAGAATGGCGGAAAGCTTCGCTGTGCGGCGGCAGATGCGCAAGCACGTCATGCGCGCTAGCATCGCGGCCCCGCCGTTGGAAATTGCCTGCCCCATGAGCCGCTGGCGCCCGCCTGCCGAGAAAAGCACTGCGCTGATCACGCCCGAAGGCCATGCCCGCCTCAAGGCCGAGCTGGACGACTTGTGGCGCGTGCGGCGGCCCGAAGTAGTCCGTGCCCTTGCGGCGGCCGCCGCAGAAGGCGACCGCTCTGAAAATGCGGAATACACCTATCGCAAGAAGCAGCTCGGTGAAATCGATCGGCGTGTACGCTATCTGAGCAAGCGGCTGGAAGCGCTGCGCGTGGTGGACACCGCACCCACCGACGCGAACGCGGTGTTCTTCGGCGCACAGGTGGAACTGGAAGATGCCGACAGCGGCGAGTTGCTGCGCTACCGCATCGTCGGCCCGGACGAAACCGATGCCGGACGCGGCTGGATCAGCATCGATTCGCCGCTGGCGCGCGCACTGCTGAAAAAGCGCGTGGACGACGAATTCGACGCGCACTTGCCGGCCGGCAAGCACACGTTTGTGGTGGTGTCGGTGCAGTACGTGCCGCTGTAAGGGATATACAGCGCGCGAAGCGATTCTGGCGCGTGCATCGGCAACGGCGGTAATCGAGGCCACAGAGAACCGAACACCCAGTGCCCCAGGACTGCCGCGTGACCTGCTGATACGCTCGCGCCCCGACCACCCTCATGCGGCGATGTCATGCCCACAGGCGATGTTGGTGCGCAGCGCGTCGTGCCGGGGGCGGCTGCGCGTCGCCAGCCTCGTCGCGCTCAGGCACGCTCCTACGGCTTGGCGTGCCCACCGCGGCATGTGCGCCGACGGTTCGGCACAGTCGGGAGCGCCGACGCCATCGGCCAGCCGGCATCCTGCTGCGGCTAAACGATCTGCAGGTTCAATGTCCGCCCTGGCTGCTGCACCGCGGGGCCAGACGGCAATGCATCGCCAAACAGATCGTGCTCGTCGCTGTCGGTGATTTCCACATCGACCAGATCGCCCACCTTCAAGCCGAGCTCGCCGCCGTTCTGGATATGCACCAGCCCATCGATTTCCGGCGCATCGGCACGCGAGCGGGCCACCGCGATGTCGTCTTCGATCACATCCACCAGGCACTGCTGCACGCTGCCGATCTTGGATTCCAGGCGCAACGCAGAGATCTGCGCCTGCTTGGCCATGAAGCGCGCCAGGCGCTCGTGTTTCACTTCTTCGGGCACCTGATCCGGCAATGCGTTGGCGCTGGCGCCATCGACCGGCGAATACGCAAACGCACCGACGCGGTCCAGCTGCGCCTGATCCAGGAAGTCCAGCAAGGATTCGAATTCGGCATCGGTTTCGCCGGGGAAACCGACGATGAAGGTCGAGCGCACGGTGATCTCCGGGCACATCGCCTTCCAGCGCTGCACGCGCTCCAGGGTTTTTTCCACCGCGCCCGGGCGCTTCATCAACTTGAGGATGCGCGGGCTGGCGTGCTGGAACGGGATGTCCAGATACGGCAGCAGCCTGCCTTCGGCCATCAGCCCAATCACATCGTCCACGTGCGGATACGGGTACACGTAATGCAGGCGCGTCCACACGCCCAGCTCCGACAACCCCTCGCACAGCGCCTTCATGCGGGTCTGGTACATGCGGTCGCGCCACGGACGCTCGGCGTACTTCAGGTCCACGCCATAGGCCGAGGTGTCCTGCGACACCACCAGCAATTCCTTGACGCCACCGCGCACCAACCGCTCGGCTTCGCGCAGCACCTCATCGACCGGACGCGAGACCAGATCGCCGCGCATCGAGGGAATGATGCAGAAGCTGCACCGGTGATTGCAGCCTTCGGAAATCTTCAAGTAAGCGTAATGGCGCGGGGTCAGCTTGATGCCGTAGTCCGGCACCAGATCCACGAACGGGTCGTGACGCGGCGGCAACGCGGCGTGCACTGCCTCCATGACGCTCTGGTAGTCCTGCGGGCCGGATACTGCCAGCACCTGCGGATACGCCTCACGAATCTGCTCCGGGCGCTTGCCCAGGCAGCCGGTGACGATGACCTTGCCGTTGGCGTTCATCGCTTCGCCGATCGCGTCCAGCGATTCGGTCACTGCCGAATCGATGAAGCCGCAGGTATTGACCACCACCACATCGGCAGCGTCGTAGCTGGGCACGATGTCGTACCCCTCCACGCGCAGCTGGGTGAGGATGCGTTCGGAATCGACGAGCGCCTTCGGGCAGCCAAGGCTGACGAAGCCGACTTTAGGGTTCAGCTGGGACATGGAAGCAGGAGCCTGGGAAGCGGAGCGGCCTGGGGCCTGAGCGGGTCAATTATAGCGGCGCGGGGGCGACGCTCTGAACCGCATGCCGCGCAAGCGGGGTCATCTTAGCGGAACCCTCACCTTCGCCCCCGCCGATCCGTTCGATAATGCGCGCCTCCCCGGACTGCAGCAGGAGTTTCCATGGGTCACTGGACCACGCTCGACACCCCCGACGGCCAGGTTGCCGCCTGGCACGCCACACCCGCTTCCAGCCCGCGCGGCGGCCTGGTGGTGATTCAAGAAATCTTCGGCGTCAACGAACATATCCGCGCAGTGGCCGACGACTATGCCGCACGCGGCTACGAAGTGCTGGCACCGGCCTTTTTCGACCTGGAAGAAAAGGACGTGCAGTTGCCGTACGACCAGCAGAGCCTTCAGCGGGGCCTGGCGCTGGCCAACGCGGTCGGCCTGGAGCGCGCCGTGGAGGTGGTGAAATCTGCCGCCACCCTGCTCACCCGCGCCGGCAAGGTCGGTACGGTGGGCTACTGCTGGGGCGGCTCGGTCGCGCTGCTGTCGGCCATTCGCCTGGGGCTGCCGTCGGTCAGCTACTACGGCGGCCGCAACACCCAGCTGCTGGACGAAACCCCCAAGGCGCCGGTGATGTTCCACTTCGGCGAGCGCGATGCCAGCATCCCGCCCGAGGCGATCCAGGCCCATCGCGAGAAGCTGCCGCAGATGGAAACCTTCGTGTACCCGACCGGGCACGCCTTCAACCGCAGCATCGACCCCACCCACTACGACGCCGACAGTGCCGAGCGCGCACTGGAGCGCACACTGGGCTTCTTCGCGGCGCACCTGGGATGAGCGACACCGCACCGGACAGGCCTGCGGGCGACTTCCAGCTCGACCCGCGCCTGGCGGCCGATAGTGTGTTCGTGGCCGACGGGCCGCTGTCGCAGGTGCGGCTGATGGACGACACCCGCTTCCCGTGGCTGGTGCTGGTGCCACGGGTGGCCGATGTCAGTGAATGGATCGATCTGGATGGCGGCCAGCAGCGTTTGTTGCTGGCCGAAATCAACCAGCTCTCGCAGTTGCTGCGCGCCGAACCTGGGGTGGGCAAGCTCAATATCGGCGCGCTGGGCAACATCGTGCGGCAGCTGCATGTGCATCTGGTCGGCCGCCACCCCGGCGATGCCGCCTGGCCCGGGCCCGTCTGGGGCAGCGGCAGTGCGCAGCGCTTTGCGGCCGAGGCGTTGCAGCAGCATGTCGCGGCGTGGGCGCAACGGCTACGATAGGCACCTGTCTTTCAACCAGTCTCCCGCATGAAATCCAATGTCGTCGCCGCGCTGATCCTGATCCTCGTCGGCCTGCTGTTCCTGGCCAATAACCTGGGCTGGACCAATCTCAGTATCGGTCGCTTGATCGCCACCTGGTGGCCGGCCGCACTGGTTGCGTGCGGAATTGGCATGCTGTTCGGGCGCGGGAAGTAGGTCGGGCGGGGATTCGGGAGTCGGGATTGGCGAATCGCAGCAGCGGTATCTGGCTGCTAATGGCCCTAACGACCTATCTTCTGCGGTGGCATGCAGCAGCTTCCTTCTCCCCTGGGGACATTGTCCTCCTTTATGGGGGAGAAGGTGCCCCGAAGGGGCGGATGAGGGTACGGGCGAAGCCTCGTGCATTTACCGACGGCTAGTCTGAGCTGGCACTTCCGGCCCCGCCCCACATAACCGAACACTGACAGCCCAGACCCGCGTCGCCTGCCCTGATCACGCATCACCGCACTTGAGGCACTCACTGGCGATGCAACATGACGACTGTCATCCGCAACTGTTGACTTCCGGCACCTGATTGACGGGCGCATCGAGCGCAGCATGGCCTCACACCAACCGAGGATGTCGCCATGAACTACCGTCTGATTCCTGCCCTGTTCCTGATCGTCCTGGGCGCGTTGTTTCTGCTGGACAATCTGGGATTGGCGCATATGGATGTGGGCAACCTGATCGCGACCTGGTGGCCGGTGTTCCTGATCGCCGCCGGTGTGCGCCAATTGCTGCGCTACCGCGAGAAGGCGGCCGCGACCTGCTGAAGGCCACGGCCGCGCCACCTCATCAGGTCCGCGGCAGGGTCACGCCGGTCTGGCCCTGGTACTTGCCGCCGCGGTCCTTGTACGAGGTTTCGCACACTTCGTCGGACTGGAAAAACAGCATCTGCGCCACGCCTTCGTTGGCATAGATGCGCGCCGGCAGCGGCGTGGTATTGCTGAATTCCAGGGTCACGTGGCCTTCCCACTCCGGCTCCAGCGGGGTCACGTTGACGATGATGCCGCAACGTGCGTAGGTGCTCTTGCCCAGGCATACCACCAGCGTGTCGCGCGGGATGCGGAAATATTCCACCGTACGCGCCAGCGCGAAGCTGTTCGGCGGAATGATGCAGACATCCGATTCGATATCGACAAAGCTGCCGGGATCGAAGTGCTTCGGATCGACGATCGTCGAGTTGATGTTGGTAAAGACCTTGAACTCGCGCGAGCAGCGTACGTCGTACCCGTAGCTGGAAGTGCCGAAGCTGACGATGCGCTGCCCGGCAGCATCGTGCTTGACCTGGCCGGGTTCGAACGGCTCGATCATCGCGTGCTGTTCGGCCATGCGCTTGATCCAGCGGTCGCTCTTGATGCTCATGCGTGTTCCTTGAAGACGGAAGGCGGCGGGCCGAGCGGCCCGCGCGAAGACGGCGAATTCTACCAGCGGCCGGCATCGCCGGCCCGATGCGCTACAGCAGGGATGCAGAGATCGGGATGCTGGCGCGTGGGCGCTTGCCCAGTTCCTCGGCAAGCCGCGTCGCCGCCGCTAGGTAGGCCTTGGCTGCCACCGACTCTGGCGCGGCCACCACAACCGGCTGGCCGGCATCGCCTTGCTCACGGATTGCGATCTCCAGCGGCAACGACCCCAGCAACGGCACGCCGTACTGCGCCGCCATGCGCTCACCGCCGCCTTCGCCGAACAGATGCTCGCGGTGGCCGCAGTTGCCGCAGGTATGCACCGCCATGTTCTCGACGATGCCGAGCACCGGCACCTCGACCTTTTCGAACATCTTCAAGGCCTTGCGCGCGTCCAGCGTGGCGATGTCCTGCGGCGTGGTGACGATGACCGCACCGGCAACCGGAATCTTCTGCGACAGTGTCAACTGGATGTCGCCGGTGCCCGGCGGCAGGTCGATCAGCAGATAGTCCAGGTCGTCCCACAGGGTGTCGTTGAACAACTGGGTCAGCGCGGACGTCGCCATCGGCCCGCGCCAGATCATCGGGGTGTCCTGATCGACCAACAGGCCGATCGACATCGCCTCGATCCCGAATGCGCGCAGCGGCTCGATCGACTTGTTGTCCGGGCTGTCCGGCCGGCCGCTCAAACCCAGCATTGCCGGCACGCTGGGGCCGTAGATATCGGCATCCAGCACGCCGACGCGCGCGCCCAACCGATGCAGCGCCAGTGCCAGATTCACCGCAGTGGTGGACTTGCCCACGCCGCCCTTGCCCGACCCCACCGCAATCACATTGCGGATGCGCGGATGCGGCGCCAACGTGCCCTGCACCGCGTGCGCGGCGATTCTGCGTTCGCCCGTCATGCGCCAACCGCCTGCGCAACCGCGCGCGTCGCCAAGAAACCACTTTTCGCCATCGTGTTCATCGCCTACCCGGGTTGTCGTGTGCTACCGCGAGCGACTCAAGCATCGCCTTGCGCCGCATCGAAGAGGGCGTGAGTGTACCGGCTCGATCAGACGCAGCCGCCCTGTTTGCCAACGCGACACAGACGCACGTGTAGCTCGCACGTGACATTCACTGGCAAATTTCGCAGAGATGGACACAAGATTAAAGAATTGTTACGGTCGAAAATCGGTTCAGCTGGCGCTCAGCGAACCCAACTGTGCAAGTCGAATCCCAGCAAGGAATCCGCGAAATCATGTCGAGCCGTACCTCGCAACGCACCCGTCGCCATCGCCTCAGCACTGCACTTTTCGGCGTACTAGCCGCCTCTGCGGGCAATGCTGCCGCCCAATCCGAAAATGGCGTCGCGCCTGATACGACCGATCTGGACAAGGTCACCGTCACCGGATCGCGCATTGCGCGTACCGGCTTTGTCACGCCCTCGCCCGTGACGGCAATCAGCGCCGAAGAAATCCGCGCCACCGGTGCGACCACCATCAGCGACCTGATGGCGCGTATGCCGGCACTGGCACCGAGCTACACGCTGGGCAATTCCACCCGCTTCATCGGCACCGCCGGCCTGGGCCTGCTCGACCTGCGCGGCATGGGCGTGGATCGCACGCTGGTGCTGGTGAACGGGCGTCGCCACGTAGGCTCAAGCCCAGGCTCGACTGCGGTGGACGTCAACACCATTCCGGTGGAATGGGTCGAGCGCGTGGAAGTCATCACCGGCGGCGCATCGGCGGTGTATGGCGCCGACGCGGTGGCCGGCGTGGTCAACTTCATCCTCAAGAAATCCTTCACCGGTTTCGAAACGCGCGCGCAGACCGGCCTGGCCGACGAAGGCAACTACAACCGCTCATTTGCCAGCTTTTCTGCCGGTACCGATTTCGCAGGCGGTCGCGGCAACATCGCGGTGTCCGGCGAATACAGCAAACAAGATCGTTTCGGTCGCGGCAACCGCGCCATCGGCCGCGAGTATCTGGTGAGTGTGCCCAACCCCGGTTTCGACCCCACCCGTCCGCCGAGCGAAAGCAATCCGCAAAACGTGCTCAGCGGCCCCGGTGGCAATCATTCGACCTCCTACGGCGGCACCTTCAATCTGGGCACGTTCGATTTCCGTAACCCGGCAAGCTACGGCAACCGCTATCTGTTCAACGACGACGGCAGCTTCCGGCGCAACCGTTACGACGGCACCGTGGTGAGCAACACCTCGTGCGTGGACTGCGATTTCGTCGACCTCAATGCGGTAGCCGACCTGCAGCCGGGCTTCGACCGCAAAAGCGTCAACACCATGATCAACTTCGAGATCAGCGAAAACCATCGCGTGTTCTTCGAAGGCAAGTACAGCGAAACCGATTCGGAATTCTTCGGCCAACCGGCATTCGACAGCTCGCTGCGCGTGCGCCGCCAGAACCCGTACGTCAGCCCCGAGCTCGGCGCCCTGATGGATTCGCGCGGCGCCACGCAGATCCTGATGAACCGCTTCAACGTCGACGCCGGCCGCCGCGGCGAAAACATCGAACGCAAGACCTACCGCGCGGTTCTCGGCGCCGAAGGCAACCTGACCGACAACTGGACCTACGATGTGTCTGCCAATTACGGCAAGACCACGGTGGACCGCCTCAACCTCAACAACCGCATCAATGAACGTTGGCAGGCTGGCATCGACGCCGCACGCGATGCCAGCGGCAACATCGTCTGCCGCACCACGCTGGATCCGACTGCGGTCAACCCCAACACCGGCCGCGTGTACTCGGCGCTGGCCCGCGAAGGTTGCGTGCCCTTCAGTGTCTTCGGTAACGGCGCGGTCACTCCGGAAGCGGCTGCATGGTTCAACACCACCGCGCGCTCGCAAGCCAAGATCCAGCAGACCGTATTCAGCGCCTCGGTGGCCAACAGCAACCTGCTGTCGCTGCCGGCGGGCGACATCGGTTTCGCTGGCGGCGTGGAATACCGCAAGGAACAGAGCGAGGAAGTCACCGACCCGTTGGCAGCATCGGGGGCGACCTTCCTCAACGCCATCCCCAACAGTGGCGGCGACTACAGCGTCAAGGAAGTGTTCGTCGAAAGCACCATCCCGTTGCTGGCCGGCCTGCCGGGCGTGGATCGCTTGGCGCTGGACGTTGCAGGGCGCTATTCGGACTACAGCAGTATCGGCTCGACCAAGACCTGGAATATCGGCCTTGACTGGACCATTATCCCGTCGCTGCGATTGCGTGGCACGCTGGCACAGGCCGTGCGCGCACCCAGCATTGGCGAGCTGTACGACTCGCA
This sequence comes from Xanthomonas sp. NCPPB 1062, assembly GCF_041481705.2. Taxonomy (NCBI): domain Bacteria; kingdom Pseudomonadati; phylum Pseudomonadota; class Gammaproteobacteria; order Lysobacterales; family Lysobacteraceae; genus Xanthomonas; species Xanthomonas sp. NCPPB 1062. The sequence continues at coordinate 3,063,116 of NZ_CM192987.1, forward strand.
GAGCGAAAACTTCGCCACCATCAACGACCCCTGCAATTACCTGCCCACCAATATCAATCGTCCCGGCACCGCCGGCGATGTGGCGTTGCGTCAGGCCAACTGCAGCGCGCTGGGGATTCCGGTGGGCTGGATCGACACCTTTACCTCCACGCGTCCCGGCGTGAGCGGCGGCAATCCGGAGCTCAAGCCGGAGCGCGCGCGTAGCCTCTCGTACGGTTTGGTGTGGCAGCCGGAATTCTTCGAAGGATTCGGCATGTCGATCGACTATTGGCGCATCGACCTGCGCGATGCCATCGGCACGGTGACCGCCGAAACCAACGCCACCCGTTGCGTGGACAACCCCGGCGGTATCGGCAACAGTTTTTGCGGCTTCGTGCAGCGCGCCCCGCTCGGCGGCTTCACCGACCCGCAGGGCCGCATCTATCCAGAGCACAGCATCATCGGCTGGCAGGCACTCAACGAAAACCTCGCCCGTTCGCGTCGCGTGGGCGTGGATCTGGAAATGGACTACCGCTTCCAGATCGGCGAAGGCAATACCGTGCTGCGGTTCGTCGGCACCCGCCTGATCCAGTCGCGCGAATGGGTGTTCCAGGACTTCCCGGCCGAATACGACGAGTACGTGACCTACGTGACCGACCCGCGCTGGCGTGCGCAGTTCCAGACCAAGTACAACTGGAACGAGTGGCGCGCGTCGTGGGACATGAACTATGTGGACGGCAACCTGCGGGTGACACCGGAGAGCTATAACAGCAACCCTGGCTCGGCCAGCCCGATCAAGAATGGCTCGTACGTCTATCACAACTTCCAGTTCGGCTATCAAATCCCCGGCTCGAAGATCGACGTATACCTGGGCATCGACAACGCCTTCGACAAGGATCCGCCGCGCAACTACTTCGGCTCGGATTTCACCTCTGCGCTGTATGACAACGTGGGCCGGTTCTTCTACCTGGGCACGACAGTGCGATTCTGATGGCGTCACGCGTGTAGAAGAAGCCCCGCTTGTCGGGGCTTTTTTTTGCGGTTTGGCAACGCGATGGATCATCACTCGCTGCGCAGACCACCCAACAACCTTCGAACACGCCGATTACATCAGGCAATCTGTATCGAAAGTAACCATTAACTCACGAGCGCCGCTCCAGGTCGTTTGCCCAGGTGTGCAACATAACGCCACTTTGTGCCGAATTCCTCATTTCCGATGCGGATTTGGGTTATTTCATTAACAAATCATGTCAGATGCTTGCACTCGGTAGCAGGCATTCATTACGTTCGGGTTAAGGCCATCTGACTCCCCGATGACCGCCCTATCCGAACTCCAGTTGAAAGGTCAGGAATGAGCAATCAGTTTCGTCGCCAAGTCCTCAAACGCACCGCTCTCGCCGTCGTGCTCGGTGCTTGCCTAACCAACGGCGCGGTCTACGCGCAAAGCACCACCGGCAGCATCTACGGTAGCGCTCCCTCGGAAGCCGGCAGCACCATCGTCGTTCAAAGCGACACCGGCCTCAGCCGGACGATCACCATCGACGCCAACGGCCGTTACAACCTCGGCTCGTTGCCGGTCGGCGCTTACACCGTCACCTTGAAGCGTGGCGATCAGGTCGTCGACACCCGCAAGAACGTGCAGCTGCGCGTGGGATCCGGCACCGAGGTGTCGTTTGCTGGCGCAGCTGCCAGCGGCAGCACCGATGCAACCACGCTCGGCGCGATCACGGTCACTGCCGCCAATGCACCGAAGATCGACGTCAGCTCCACCAGCTCGCGATCGGTGATCACGTCCGAACAGCTGGCAACCCTGCCGCTGGGACGCAGTGCGGAGGCGATTGCGTTGCTCGCGCCTGGTGCAGTGGCCGGCAGTGGCGCTTTCAATAACGGCTCGCGCTCGGTGGTCTCTTTCGGCGGTTCCGGCGTTACCGAAAATGCTTATTACATCAATGGTTTCAACGTCAGTAATCCGCTGAGCAACCTGGGCGGCGTCAGCCTGCCCTATGGCGCAATCGACCAGCAGGAAACCTATACCGGCGGCTATAGCGCCAAGTACGGCCGTTCCACAGGCGGCGTGATCAACCAGCTCGGCAAGCGCGGCACCAATGAATGGCATTTTGGTGCACAGGCAGTGTGGGAACCAGATTCCCTGGCAAGTTCGACTGGCGATGTCTGGTTCCCGAGCAACACCCTGCCTGCGGGTTATGGCTACACCAACCGTACCCAGCCTGGCACGCTCTACCGCAGTGGCAAGGACAACAATCAAACCCGTACTGTCTACAGCGCGTATGCGGGCGGCCCGCTAATCGAAGACAAACTCTTTATTTTTGTCGCTGGAGAAACCGATAAGACCGACGGCGTCACCACCAACGCACGCACAAGCTCTATCCAGGGACAGAACAACTACGGGTACAGCTCGCCCAAGTTTTATGGAAAGCTGGACTGGAACATCAACGATTCCAATATTTTGGAATATACCCGCATCCAGAACACTGACCGACGCGGCGGCTACTACACCGCATTCAATTACGACGATCTGAGCACTGGGGGCGCGACCGGGACTTTCCCGGATACGTTCAAGATCACTGACAAATACGACATTTTCAAATACACCGGTTATCTCACCGATGATCTGACCTTGAATGCCACCTGGGGCCGCAGCACCCAGCACAACCGCCAGTTCAACCCCAATATTTCGGACCTTCCATTCCTCGACGGCGTCACCGAGCAAGATCCGGCAATTGTGGGTAACACGCCGATTCGCAACGATCAGGCGACCAATCGAGCCAAGGCTGATGACCCGATCAGCAAGTCGCGGAGCCTCCGTCTAGAGTTGGAATACCGCCTCGGCGATCACGATTTGACCGCTGGCGTGGACAATATGTATTTCAATGCCTACAACGAGGGCGTCCGCACCACGGGTCCTGGCTATCAGTGGATCTATGGCCGCCAGGACAATCCTACTGAAGGCATTAACCCCGAACTTGGCGTCGGTGCGCCCGGCGGACAGGGCTACTACGCGCAACGTCGGATCTTTACGACAACCACGAGCATGGCGGTCGAGCAGAAAGCCTATTATTTGGAGGACCGTTGGCAGGTCAGCGACAAGTGGCTGCTGACCCTGGGCATTCGCAACGATAAGTTCACAAACTACAATAGCGACCACGTTGCCTATGTCGACAGCGGTGATCAGTGGGCGCCGCGGCTGGGTGCAAGCTGGGATGTGTTCGGCGATTCGTCACTAAAGATATTCGCCAACCTTGGGCGCTACTACCTGGCGTTACCCAATAGCGTCGCCATTCGTGGAGCATCGGCCTCAACCTATACTGACGAATACTTCACATACACTGGTATCGACGCCAATGGCGAGCCAACCGGTCTTGGAGCGATTGGTCCTGGCCCGGTCTCGAGCAATGGCGAATACGGCCAGGCGCCGGATCCCAATGCGTTCGCGCCCAGTGATCTGAAGTCGCAGTATCAGGACGAGATCATTCTTGGCTTCGAGAAAACTCTCGGCGAGAGCTGGAACTCGGGCGCCAAGGTGACCTATCGCAAGCTGCAGAGTGCGATTGATGATGTCTGCGATCCTGGCAAGATGTCCGCGAAATTGGCTGCAACCGGTGGAGATGTCAGCAGCGTGAGCATCCCGGGGTGCGTCATGTTCAACCCTGGCCAGACCAATACCTACAATCTTGCCAACGTCGACGGCTCAGGCTATACGCAATTGCGCATGAGCCAGTCCGATTGGGGTTTCACCGACAAGGCGCGTCGCAATTACGTTGCCGTGGACCTGTTTCTGGAACATCCGTTCGACGAAAAGTGGTACGGCCGTGTCGACTACACCTGGTCGCATAGTTACGGGAATACCGAAGGTCAGGTTAAGTCTGACATCGGTCAGTCCGATGTCTCCAAGACGCAGGACTGGGATGCGGCTGAGTTGATGTATTACGCAGGCGGTAGTCTGGCAAATGATCGCAGGCATCAGCTCAAGGCATTCGGTGCGTATCAGATCACGCCGGAGTGGATGGCATCGGCGACTGTACGCGTGATGTCGGGCACACCGATCTCCTGCCTGGGCTACTTCGGGTCGAATGAAGGCAATCCGATCGGATATGGCTCTGCGTACCACTACTGTGGTGGCCAGGCTTCACCTCCGGGCGACGCTGGACGTACCCCGTGGATCAAGAATCTGGATCTTGGCATTACCTACCGGCCTTCCTTCGCCGACCATAAGTTGGCGCTGGGACTTCAGGTCTTCAACGTCTTGAACGACCGCTCGGTAAATCGTGTTGAAAGCCGCTACAACACCGCGCCCTTCACCGTTCGCAACACCTATGGTGTCGGTACCGAACCCTACAACTACAACACACCGCGATTCGTCCGTCTGACTGCAGCCTACGATTTCTGATCGCAGGAACCGGATCGCCGTAATGGCGCTTCCGGAGCAGAAATCACTTGAAAAGGCCCTGGTTTCCAGGGCCTTTTTTTATCCATTACCGAAGAGTCATGGCAATCACCCTGGTATTGGTCAATCACCAAAATAACCCGTGCAACATTATGTCCAGGCGCACGCTGACCAAGCCTCCTCCTGAGTGTGCTCCAGACCCGCACAGATACAAGCCGGAATCGCACCGCGATAGATGACGCCCCATCCCGGCAGCGGGCTGGGGCAGAAGAACTCAACCGCTGGCCCTGAAGTGACTTATCTAACGCCTAACAGGTGTCCATCCAAAGTCCCATAGAAGCTCAGGCTCAGTTGTCTCGCACGGAAAGCGCCGGATCAAATCACACGCCTCCTCTTCTGTGAAAGGCGCACTACTTGTCAGCGAATAAGTTACCGATGTATCGTTTTGAATATTGCAAGACCCTCCACCCGGCGGACAAATGACTTCACTACTGCAGCCGCCCTTAATCGTCAAACGATATGGCGCAGAAGTATCCCCTCCTTCCCATTGCGCGTTATTGCAAAAATACGCCTGCTGACCGACGGGAACGCCCTCGGCACTAAAATAGACGTAATTGATTGAGTTCTTACGGGCAGCCTGGACGTCTGCTCCAGCACATGCGAGGGCAATCAACAAAGCAACAGAAGCAATCTTCACCTGACATCTCCTTGTGAGTGAAATTCGCGCAATTACCGTAAGCGCACGCCATTATTATCACTTCCCAAGATAGATTTCAGATAAAGATCACATTTTTACAAGACAAGTTAGTAAAATTATTTAATTTCTCAGATGAGTGCCTACTTCAAACCAGATCCTCCCTGGCGGCGAATTCGATTCAATACATTGCAGCAAAAACTCAACCACCCAAAATCACCCGCGCCGCATTATGTCCAGGCGCGCCAGTGACCCCGCCGCCAGGGTGGGTTCCCGAGCCGCATAGATACAGCCCGGCAATCGCGCCGCGATAGGCGCCCTGCCCCAGCATCGGGCGTGCGCTGAAAAGTTGATTGAGGTTGAGGGCGCCGTGGAAGATGTCGCCGCCGGTCAGCCCGAAGATGCGTTCCAGATCGAGCGGGCTGAGGATCTGCCGGCCCAGTACCGAGGCCGCGAATCCGGGAGCGTAGCGCTCGACCGTCGCGATCATCAGATCGGCCACCTCCTCGCGATGATCGTCCCAATGCCGGCCATCCGGCAGCTGCGGTGCCACGTGCTGGCAGAACAGGCTGGCCACGTGTTGCCCGGGCGGTGCCAGCGTGTCGTCCAGCGTGCTGGGAATCAGCAACTCGACCACCGGTTCGCGTGACCATCCCGAAGCGCGCGCATCCTGCCAGGCACGGTCCATGTAATCCAGGCTGGGCGCCAGGATGATGCCGGCAGTCAAATGATCGCCCGTGCCCGGCAAGGCGGTGAAATCCGGCAGGCGCGAGAGTGCGACATTCATGCGGAAGGTGCCCGACCCGCAGCGGTAATGGGCAATACGTTCGCGCGTTGTCGCAGGCACGTCGCCTGGCCGCATCAGGCGCTGATACAGCAGTTTCGGGTTGACGTTGGCCACGATCGCGCGGGCGTGGATCGTCTCACCGCCGGTCGTGACGACACCGACCGCACGCCCCTGCTCCACCAACACGCGCTCCACCACGCAGCCGGTACGGATTTGCACGCCGTGTTCGCGCGCGCTGGCGGCCATGGCCTGAGTGATCGCGCCCATGCCACCGATGGCGTGGCCCCATGCCCCCTTGACCCCGTTGCTCTGCCCGAACACGTGGTGCAACAACACGTATGCGGTACCCGGCGTGTGGGGACTGGCGTAATTGCCGACAATGCCATCGAAGCCGAACAAGGCCTTGATCGGCGCGCTTTCGAACCAGCGATCCAGATATTCGGCCGCTGCAATCGTAAACAGGTCCAACAGCTCCTGGCGCAATGTCAGCGGCAGGCCCTGCAACTGCAGCCCGAGCTTGCCTGCCCGCCATAGCTGCGGCAATACCTGCAACCAGCCGCCATCGGTGACATCAGGCGGTGGCTGCAAGGCCAGCGCACGCAATACGTCGGCCAACTGCTCCAACCGCGCTTCGTAGGCGGGCAATGCGGCCGCATCCCGCGCTGAAAACCTGGCAACTTCCTGTGCCGTGCGCCCTGCCCCGGCAAGCAAATAGTCACCGTTCGGCAACGGCAGAAAATTGTTGAGACGTCGCGGCACCACGTGCAGGCCATGGCGCTCCAGTGCGAGATCGGCGATGACCTTGGGTTGCAGCAACGACACCGTGTACGCCGCCACCGAATTGCGGAAACCTGGATGAAACTCCTCGGTCACCGCCGCACCGCCAACCACGTCGCGCGCTTCCAACACCAGCACCCTTTTACCAGCCTTGGCCAGATAGGCAGCGCACACCAGCCCGTTGTGGCCGGCGCCGATGATCAGTGCATCCAGGGGTTCAGAGGCGACGGGCATGCACTGGTATATAGCACCGCTCATCTGCGCCCACCATCTGTCAACGGCAGCGTATGAGCCTGCCCGCCGCTAACAATGCAGCACTGCGGCGGCGCGCGCAGGTGGTAGGCGAAGAACGGTCGCTGCACAGTGCCGCTAGTGGTTGCCAGCAAGTGCCCCGCTGGGTGATTCGGGGGTGACCACGCCGACACCTCCAGCCGACAGCTGCAGGTTGTGTGACATCGACAGTACCGCCGTTGCCTACTGGCCATGGCGGGCCGGCTCACTGGATGTTCGGTACCCCCGCGCCCCAAAAGCTGGTGCCTCCCCCGGCCCTCTACGCCCCGCACCCATGACCTTCGACACCATGCCATCCGGCTGGCGAGGCGTAGAGTGCCGGCCACGGCCCCGGCGACGGGGCTTCCCATCGATGCTTCCGGAGTCCTTTGTGATTCGTACACCTCATTTATTGACGCTGACCCTGGCCGTGGCCACCGCCCTGAGCGGTTGCAAGAAGTCCGAAGACACCGCACCTGCCGCCCCTGCGGGCGACACCGCGGCCACTACCCCGGCAGCGCCCAAGACGCTGACCCTGGACCAGAGCAAGCTGCCGGCAGTGAACCAGTTCACCGCGGCCGACCTAGACCCCAACAGCAACGCCTGTACCGATCTGAACGCCTACGCCAATGCCAAGTTCCTGGCCGCCAACCCGGTGCCGAGCGACCGCACCAGCTGGGGCGCGTTCGAGATGCTCGACGAGCGCTCCAATGCGATCCAGCGGCAGTTGGTGGAACAGGCCGCAGCCGACGGCAAGGCCACCGGTGTGGAAAAGATCGTCGGCGACCTGTGGTCGACCGGCATGGACGAAGCCAAGATCAACGCGCAGGGCATCGAGCCGCTGAAGCCGGAACTGGCCGCCATCGACGCGATCAGCGACCAGGCCAAGCTGGTGGACTACCTGCGCAGCAGCGCGGCCAAGGGCAACAACGTCCTTTTCGGCTTCGGCGCCGAAGCGGACTTCAAGAAGTCCAGCCAGAACATCGCCTATGCCATGCAGGGAGGCCTGGGCCTGCCGGACCCGGAGTACTACACCAGCCCCGCCAACAAGGCCAAGCTAGAGGCCTACCAGGCGCACATCGCCAAGGTGCTGGAGCTGTCGGGCGTGGCCGCGGCCGATGCCGCCGCGCAGGCCAAGCAAGTGGTCGCGTTCGAAACCCGCCTGGCCAAGGTGTCCAAGACCAGCACCGAGCTGTCGCGCGACGCCTCGCTGGCCTACAACCCGATCTCCCCCGCCGAGGCCGACAAGCTGACCCCGAACTGGTCGTGGACCGAGTTCTTCAAGTCGCAGGGCGTGGTCACGCCGGAGATGTTCTCGCTGGCGATCCCCGCCTTCCATCAGGAAGTGAGCAAGATGATCGCCGATACCGACCCGACGATCTGGCGCGCGTACCTGCGCTTCCACACCGTCGATGGCGCTTCGCCGTTCCTGAGCCAGCCGTTCGTCGATGAGAACTTCGCGTTCTACAACAAGACCATGCGCGGCCAGAAGGAAATCAAGCCGCGTTGGAAGCGCGTGCTGGCCACCATCAACGGCCAGGCCGGCGAAGCGCTGGGCCAGCTGTACGTCAAGGTTGCCTTCCCGGCCGATTCCAAGGCCAAGATGGAAACCCTGGTGACCAATCTGCGTACCGCGCTCAAGGCCCGCATCGAAAAGCTGGACTGGATGAGCCCGGAGACCAAGACCAAGGCCATCGCCAAGTGGGAAAGCTTCACGCCCAAGATCGGCTACCCGGAAAAGTGGCGTGAGTGGAACGGCCTGAGCACCGGCCGCGACAGCTACCTGGGCAACGTGATGGCCGCGCAGGAATTCAACTACAAGTGGAACCTGTCCAAGATCGGCAAGCCGGTGGACAAGACCGAATGGAGCATGAGCCCGCAGACGGTCAACGCCTACTACAACCCGCTGCAAAACGAGATCGTGTTCCCGGCCGCCATCCTGCAGCCGCCGTTCTTCGACCCGAATGCGCCGGAGGAAATGAACTACGGCGGCATCGGTGCAGTGATCGGCCATGAGATGACCCACGGTTACGACGACCAGGGCAGCCGCTTCGGCGCCGATGGCAACTTCATCCCCGATCCGGGTTGGTGGACGCAGAAGGACCTGGACGCGTTCAAGGCACGCACCGGCAAGCTGGTGGCGCAGTTCGACGGCTACCGTACGCCGGCCGGCGACAAGGTCAAGGGCGACCTGACCCTGGGCGAAAACATCGCCGACCTGGGTGGCCTGAACACCGCCTACGACGCCATGAAGGCCGCCACTGCCGGCAAGGACGACCCCAAGACCGACGGCATCACCCGCGACCAGCGCTTCTTCCTCAACTGGGCCACGGTATGGCGTCGCAACTTCACCCCGGAAGAACTGGCCGTGCGCCTGAAGACCGACCCGCATGCACCGGCGAACTTCCGCGCCATCGGCGCACCGTCGAACATGCCGGCCTTCGCCGCCGCGTTCTCGTGCAAGGCGGGCGATGCGATGGTGCGTCAGGGCGACAAGCAGGTCGTGATCTGGTAATTGCGCAAGCGCGGTAAAACCACGGGCGGCCATCGAAAGATGGCCGCCCGTTTTCGTTGTGCACCCGGTATTTGCCGCAGCGTCTTTCTCCAAATCCGCCAGCCGGCACCAACGACCGAGGCAGGCCATGCTCCTGCAGTGGATGATCTTTCCTGCACGCACGCGCTGCCAGACCGATGCCGACCAACGGGTAGAACGCGCATCCTGCTGCGACGCCGTCGCTGCGCTGGCTACAAGCGCAGGCTACGCAAGACCCGCAAACACCAGCTGCAATGCGGTGCGATCTGCAATCGCGCCTGCATGCAAGCCTCAACAAAACTCAACGCACGCGCCCCCTGGTGATGGGTCCGCTTATGCTCGGCGTTTATCCCAGCCACTGGCGCCCATGTCACACACCAAGACCTCCACGCTTGCCCTTGCCCTGCTGGTCGCCCTGGCAGGCTGCCAACGCGAAGCGCAAACCAGCAGCACGCCGGAAAAAACCGCGACCTCGGCACCTGCAGCGACAGCGGCCGCGAAACCTGCATTCGACATCGGCGAACTGGATGCAGCTACCAACGCGTGCCAGAACCTGGACGATTTCGTCAATGGCCGTTGGAAAAAAGCCAATCCCATCCCGGCCGACCGCACCAGTTGGGGGGTCTCCGACGTGCTCGTGGAGAACAGCCTGACCACCCAACGCCAGATTGCCGAAGACGCCGCAAGGCAGGCGGACACCCAAACCAATCCTGTCGCCCACAAGATCGGCATGCTGTATGCCTCGGGCATGGATGAAGCGGCCATCGAAGCGGCCGGCGACCGGCCGATCAAGCCACAGCTCGACGCCATCGCCGCGCTGACCTCAGGCAAGGAGGTTGCCGACTACATCACGCATCGTTTTGCCGAAGGCGATGCGCAGGTGTTCGATTTCGGCGCACGTGCGGACTTCAAACATGCCGACAGGCAGATCGGGTTCGCGCAGGAAGGTGGACTGGGCCTGCCGACCAAGGAGTACTACACCTCTCCCGAATACGCGCCTATTCGCGAGGCATATCTGGCTTACATCGCCAAATCCTTCGAGCTCACCGGCAGCACCACAGACGCCGCCAAGGCACAGGCGAGCGAGGTCCTGGCGCTCGAAACACGGCTGGCCGCGGCCTCGCTCACACGCACCGAGGCGCGTGACCCCAGGAACCAGTATCACTTCGTCAGCACGGCCGAGGCCGACAAACTCACGCCGCACTTTGCATGGAGCAATTTCTTTGCCGTGCAAGGCATCGACAGCGGTACCGGCTTTTCCCTGTCGCAGCCGCGGTTCTTCGCCGAATTCGATCGTCAGCTGGCGAACGCGCCGATCGCACAATGGCAGGCCTATCTGCGCTTCCACACCATCGACGACGCCTCCAAGCAGCTCAGCAAGGCCTTCGTCGACAACAACTTCGCGTTCTATGGCAAAACGCTGTCCGGGCAACCCGAACAGCAGCCGCGTTGGAAGCGCGTATTACGCACGGTCAACGGCGCAATGGGCGAAGGGCTGGGGCAGCTCTACGTCGCCAAGGTGTTCACGCCGGAAGCCAAACAGCGTGCCAGCGACTTGGTGGACAACGTGCGTGTTGCGCTCAAGGCGCGCATCGAGAACGTCGACTGGATGAGCCCGGAAACCAAGGCCAAGGCCATCGCCAAGTGGCAAACATTCCTGCCCAAAATCGGCTATCCCGACACCTGGCGCGACTGGTCGGGGCTGGAGATCGTGCCTGGCGCGTATTACCGCAACCTGCAGGCAGCAGCGAAATTCAATTATCACTACGACATCGCCCAGATCGGTAAGCCCACCGACCGGATGCGCTGGCAGATGACCCCGCAGACGGTCAATGCGTATTACGACCCCAGCACCAATTCCATCAATTTCCCTGCCGGAATTCTGCAGCCGCCGTTCTTCGACGCCAGTGCGGACGACGCCTTGAACTACGGCGGCATCGGCGCAGTGATCGGGCACGAAGCCACGCACGGCTTCGACGATGAGGGCCGCCAGTTCGACGGCGCCGGCAACAATGTCGACTGGTGGACACCGCAGGATCGCAAGGCCTTCGAGCAACGTGCCGAGCGACTGGTCAAACAGTTCGATGCCTACGTGCCGCTGCCCGACCACCCCACGGTGCACGTCAATGGCAGGCTCAGCCTGGGCGAAAACATCGCCGACCTGGGCGGTACCAACGTCGCCTACGATGCGTTGCAGGCAGATCTGCGCGCGCATCCGGAACGCGCCGTCGCGATCGACGGCTACAGCCCGGATCAACGCTTCTTCCTGAACTATGCACGCAGCTGGCGTGGGCAGACGCGCGAACAGCAGCAGCTGGTCTACCTGGCAAGCGACCCCCATGCGCCCGACAACCTGCGCGCCATTGCCCCGCCCTCGAACATGCCCTCCTTCGCCAAGGCATTTTCCTGCAAGGCCGGCGATGCGATGGTGCGGCCAGAAAAAGACCGTGTGGTGATCTGGTAAGCCTGCACAGGCGACGGCTGCAAGCGCTTCCAACACGGTGGCACCCGGTACAGGCCCGCACGCGCGGGCCTGTCGCATTCATGCAAGCGGCCGGCACCGAACACGAACCGGCGCGCGCGCCTGCCTGCGCGGCACGCAGCCTTGCTAAACTCCGCCGACTTCAATCTGGCCACCCTTCTTCTCGATGCCCACCATTCGTCCGCTTGCCCTCGCTCTTGGCTTCAGCCTGATCTCGCTGCTGTCCGCCCCCGACGCCGACGCCGCTCGCAAGAAGAAGGCCGCAGCGCCCAAGGCTCCGGCCGTCTCGGCGGCCTGCACCAATTTCTACGACTACGCCAACGCCAGCTGGCTCAAGGCCAACCCCGTGCCGCAGGCCGGCGCCGTCACCGCGCTGGGTCAATTGTCCGAGCGCGCCCTGCAGCAACAGCGCGAGTTGCTCGATGCATCGATGAAGTCCCCGCAGGGCAACGTGCAGAAGCTGCTCGGCGATTTCTGGGCCAGCGGCCTGGACGAATCGGCTGTGGAGAAGGACGGCTCCAACCCGATCGCTCCCCTGCTCTCGCGCATCGACGCGATCAAGAAGGCCAAGGATGTGCCCGCTTCCATCGCCGCGTTGCATCAGGTCGGTATTCCGGTCGGCTTCAATTTCGGCCCGGACGTGGACCTGAAGGCGCTCGATCGCCATATCGGCTACTTCATGCAGGGCGGCATGGGCCTGCCCGACCCGGCCTTCTACACCCGCACCGACGCCGACACCCAGGCGCTGATGGGCCGCTACCGCGCGTACGTCAAGCAGATCCTGGCGCTGACCGGCACCGCTGCCGACAAGCTCGACGCCGACGCAGCCTCCGTGCTGCAGATCGAAACCGCGCTGGCGCGTAGCGCGCAGTCGGTGCAGGGCATCAACAACCCGTTCAACAACTACGCACCGATCGCCACCAAGGAACTGGGCAAGCAGTACAAGAACCTGCGCCTGGCCGACTTTCTGGAGGCGCAGGGCGTCAAGGACGACCTGGTGTCGATGGCCGACCCGGCCATGTTCAAGCAACTCGACAGCATGATCGTCAGCATCAAGCCGGACCAATGGAAGGCCTACCTGCGCTGGCGCGTGGGCGATGCGATGGCGCCGTACCTGTCCAAGAGCTTCCACGATGCCGAATACCAGTTCCGTGGCCGTCTGCTGCGTGGCGATGCGGTGCCGCCGCAGCGTTGGCAGCAGGTGCTGGACGCGATCAACGTGGCCGCCGGCCCGATGCTCGGCCGCGAGTACGTGGCGCGTTATCTGAGCAGCGACACCCGTCGCCAGGCCGAAGCCATCGCAGACCAGGTGCGCGATGCACAGCTGGCCGCACTGGAGCGCACCGGTTGGGGCAACGGCGAGGTGGTGGCCGAAGCCAAGGCCAAGCTGGCCGCGATGAAGATCGAAGTCGGCGCGCCGCGACGCGACCTGGATTACACCGTGCAGCCGATGGGGCGCGGCAGTTTCGGCGGCAATATGCTGATCGCCTCGACCTGGCGCCACCGCGAAGAGATGAAGCGCATCGGCAAGGGCAACGCCGACCGTCGCTGGGACGTGCTGCCGCAACAGCCGGCGGTGGCCTACGACATTGCGCAGAACCGCCTGATCGTCACTGCCGCCGTGTTGCAGGCGCCGGTGTTGACCACCGGCGGCACCCAGGCCGCGCAGTACGGTGCCTACGGTGCGCTGGTCGCACACGAGATCACCCGTGCGATCGATGCCAAGGGCTCGCTGGTCGATGCCAAGGGCGAATTGCGCAGCTGGTGGACGCCGGCCGAAAAGGCGAGCTGGACCATGCTGACCAACAAGGTCGCCGCGCAGTTCTCCGCCTACCCGTACCCGGGCGTGCCCAACGCCAAGGTCAATGGTGCGCAGACCGCCGAAGAGAACCTGGCCGATCTGGCCGGCGTCGAATTGGCCTGGCAGGCGTTCAACAAGGCGCAGCCGGCAGCCACCGAGGCCGACAAGCAAGCCTTCTTCACCGCCTGGGCCGGGCTGTGGGCACAGCAGTTGTCGCCCAACGAGGCGGTGCAGCGCGCAAGCGCCGACATCCGCGCACCGGGCCAGTGGCGCACCAACGGCCCGCTCTCGAACCTGCCCGAGTTCGGTGCAGCGTTCAGCTGCAAGGCCGGCCAGCCGATGCAGCGCGTGGATGCCGAGCAGTTGAAGATCTGGCGCTGAGTCAGGCGCCAGCAGGTCGCTGGCAATCAGCACGCAGTGGCAGGCAATAAAAAAGAGCGCGGACTCCGCGCTCTTTTTTTGTGCCTGGCATTTCGCCCATCCGTTGCTTACCTCAACGCGCTCTTCGTAGGGGCGGCCCGGCCGAGATGAAGCCTTGCCGGTAAAACCCCATCGCGGCCAGGGTCGCTCCTACGGAGCAGCGTGGATCTCAACGCACCACGCGCAACGGCGGCTTGCGCTTCCCGCCGCCCTTCCTTCCGCCGCTGCCGCCGAATGGCGACTGGCCGCGCCAGTAGCGGATCATCAGCCAGCCGAACAGCATGCCGCCCAGATGCGCGAAGTGGGCCACGCCAGGCTGCCAACCGGTCGCCCCGAGCAGTAACTCGATCGCGCCGAACACGATCACGAAGGTCCGCGCCTTCATTGGAATCGGCGGGAACAGCAGCATCACGCGCTGATTGGGGAACAGCATTCCGTAAGCCAGCAGCAAACCGAACACGCCGCCCGATGCGCCGACGACCGGCGCACCGCTTTGCGTGAACCAGGCCATCAGCAACTGGCACAGGCCGGCGCCGGCGACGCACACGAGGTAGTAGGTGAGAAAGCGCTTCTGGCCCCAGGTCTGTTCCAACGGCGCGCCGAACATGAAGAGCGCCAGCATGTTGAAAAATAGATGGTTGAAGCCGCCATGCAGGAATGCGTAGGTCAGCAGCTGCCAGGGCATGAAGCTGGCACCCGGCGTAAACGCATCGAAGCCGTTGGACAGCGGCCACAACATCAGCCACGACAACACGCTGTCCGATGGCAACACGCCAGCGCCCAGGTCGCCCACCGCCCATTGCAGCAGGAACAAGCCGATGTTGGCGATCAGTAATGCTTTGGTGACGGGCGGCAATTGAGGCATGGCGGCTTCCTTCGGAATGCTGCCGATGATAACGGCAGGCTTATGAAGGTCCCCACACGGCCGCATCCAGCCGCTGCGCGGCGCTGGCCCGGCGCACACGGCCACGTTCCACCTGGACGCCCTCGTCGCGCAGGCGCTGGCATTGCTCGCGGTAGCCTGCCGAGCCTTCGGGCAAGGCAATCCGGCCGTCGCTGCGCAATACGCGGTGCCAGGGCAGCTGCGGGTCGTCGTTGCCGCTGAGCACGCGTGCCACCAGTCGCGCACGGCCCGGCAGGCCCGCGCGCCGGGCAACTTCCCCATAACCGGCGACCTCGCCCACGGGAATTGCGCCGATCGCCTGAAGAATCCGCAGCCGCGCCTGCTCGCCGGACAGTGACGCGCTCTTGGAGCCTGCGCGCGCAGGCGGGCTGGCGGTGCCGCGCGGTGTTGGATGGCGAGATGTGGGCATCGCACAAGCATGCCAGCTGATGAGCGTGCGTGTGCGGATCGCCCTGCACGCGAGGGGAAAGTTGCAAGCCCTCTGCTCCCGGGAGAGGGCTTGAGGTGCGGGCCCAGCAAAGCAAACCGCCGAGGACACGCAATCAGTCGTCGTTTGTTGGTGGATAAAGGTACAACCAACCTTGAACATCAGGTCGCGTTGGATCGATGCGTCGCTTGTACCAGACCCTCACCCCAACCCTCTCCCACAGGGACAGAAGCTCGGTCCATTCTTCCATCAAGACACTGGGGGACCAGGTGACGCGCAGCGCCGGATGAGGCTACGGCTGCCACTGGCTATCCCAGCCTGGCATTGATCAAGGCATCGCCTCATGCGCCGCCACGCGGCAACCCACCATCGATGGCGACAGCGCCCCCCTCAATGCATCAACACAATCTCTTCAGACGAAGTGGGATGAATCGCCACGGTCTCCTCGAAGTCCCGCTTGGTCGCGCCCATCTTCACCGCCACCGCAAAGCCTTGCAGCATTTCGTCGGCGCTCTCACCCAGCAGATGGACACCGACCACACGTTCCTCCTCGCCCACGCACACCAGCTTGAACAGACTGCGCTGCGGCGCGTCGGCCAGCGCGTGCAGCATCGGGCGGAAATTGCTGCGGTACACGCGCACCGCACCGTTGTACCGTGCACGCGCCTGTTCTTCGGTGAGCCCGACATTGCCAAGCGGCGGGTGCGAAAACACCACGCTGGGCACGTTTTCGTAGTCCATGCGCGCATCCGGCTGGTGACCGAACAGGCGATCCATCAGCTTGCGCCCTGCCGCAATCGCCACCGGCGTCAGTCCGACCTTGCCGCCCACATCGCCGATGGCGTGAATATTCGGCACGTTGGTGGTCTGCCCGTCGTCCACCACCACTTCGCCCTTGTCGCCAAGCGCAACGCCCACCGCCTCCAGACCCAGCCCGGCGGTATTGGCGCGGCGACCCACCGCAAAAAACACCTTGTCGAAGACGTCGTTGCCCTGCTCGCGCGGATGCACGCAATGACCATGCACGCGCAACGCACCGTGCAGATCGCGCTCCAATGCGGTGGTGGTGAAACCGAAGTGCAGCCGCACACCCAGATGGCGCAGGTTGTCGGCCAACTGCAAGGTGAGCTCCGCATCGAAGCGCTCCAGCAAGCGCTCGCCCTGCACGAACAGATGCACGCGACTTCCCAGGGCCTGCAGCAGCCCGGCGATTTCCACCGCGATATAGCCACCGCCCACAATCGCGACCCGCTCGGGCGCATGGCAGAGATTGAAGAAATCGTCGGAGACTTCGCCATGTTCTGCGCCCTCCACGTCCGGGCGTAACGGGTGTGCACCGGTGGCGATAACGATGTGCTCGGCGGTCACCCGTACGCCGTCGCCGCCCATGACGGTATGGCGGTCCTGCAATACGCCGCGCTGCGGGATCAGGACCACGCCATCTTCGTTGAGGCGGCGTCGATAGCTGGCGTGGATGTTGGAGATGTACCCCTGCCGATGCGTGACCAGCTCCTGCCAGGCCAGCGTCGGGCGCGGCACCTCGAATCCCAGCGCGCTGGCCAACTCGATCTTGCCGGCCAGATCGGCTGCCAGCCACATCGCCTTCTTCGGCACGCAACCGAGATTGACGCAGGTGCCGCCCAGTTCGTCGGGCTCCATGATCGCCACGCGCGCGCCATGTTTTGCTGCGCGAAATCCAGCCGCGAGGCCGCCGGAGCCGCCACCCAGAATCACCACGTCGTAGTCGTAACGCGCACTCATGCGAAACGCTCCGCCCGGTAAGGATGCGGGTCCAGCGCGGGTGCGCGGCCCGTGATCAGGTCGGCCATCAATTGTCCGCTTGCAGTGCTCATGCTGATGCCGAGCATGCCATGCCCGGCTGCGAGCCAGACGTGAGGATGGCCCGGCACCGCGCCCAGGACCGGCACGTCGTCCCAGGTCATCGGCCGCCATCCGTACCAGCGCTCGATCACCGCAGGCCCGCATGGCGCCTGAAGATATTCGGCCGCTGCACGCTCCAACGCAGCCAGGCGTGTGGCATTGAGCTGCGTATCGCGCCCGGAAAATTCCATCGTGCTGCCGATGCGCAGGCGGTCGCGCCACGGCACCACAAACACCCAGCGGTCCTTCAACACCACCGGGCGGCGCGGCATCAGATGCGGCGCGCTGTAGGTAATCGAATAGCCCTTGCCGGCCTGCACCGGCAGGCGCAAACCAAGTTGCGCCGCCAGCACCGGCGACCATGGCCCGGTTGCGATCACCACTTCGCGCGCAGGGCGCTTGCCGTGCTCGGTCTGCACGCAGCTGCCAGCTCCATCGGGCACGATTGCCTGCACGCGGCAGTGCGCATCGATCACCACGCCACGTGCGCGCAGCACCCTCGCAAGCTCTGCGGTGTACTGCTCCGGGCGCAGATGGGCATCGCCCGGGAAGTGGATCGCACCGGCGATCCCATCGCGAAATGCGGGATCCTGGCGTATGTAGTCCGCACCATCGATGACCTCGGCCCGGATCCCCCACTGCGCCAGCAGCGCGCATTCGTCGCGGTATTGCGCAAAGCGGCGCGCATCGCCGAACACGTAATCCAGCCCGTCGTTACGAAACTCGCACTCCAACCCGTACCGCGCCACCCACGCGTCGAAGCGCTGCCGCGCGTCGTGCAACAACGCCGCGCGCGCCTGTGCACTGGCCTGCCAATCGCGTGAATTGCAGCGCCGCGCAAAACGCAGCAGCCAGCGCCACAACCCCGGATCCAGACGTGGCGGGATATACAGCGGCGCGTCCGGGGTGAACATCCATTTCAGTGCCTGCGCAATCATGCCGGGCGCCGCCAGCGGCGGTGCATGGCTTGGCGTGATGGTGCCGCAATTGCCGTAGGAGGTCGCCGCACCGGGCGCACCGGCATCGAGCACGCGCACCTGCCGGCCCGCTTCGACCAGTGCCAGCGCGGTGGCCAGGCCAATCGCGCCCGCACCGATCACCACCACATCATCGCGGCTGCCGTGCATGCAGGCGCTACCCGGCGCGCCCAGCGCCACGCCACATCGGCGGCATCTGCAGATAGGTCGCGCTGCGCCATAGCCATTCCATCGGCCCGAAGCGGAACCAGTGCAGCCAGCACCGGCTCAGCTGCACCTGTAGCGCGAACAGTGCCAGCGCGAACGGCAGCTGCCACACCCGCGGCAGCTGTTCGAAATAGCCCAGCCCGTAGCCGTAGAAGATGCCGGTGCAGACCAGCGATTGCAGCAGATAATTGCTCAATGCCATCCGCCCCGCCGGCGCAAGCCATGCCAGACGCGGCGCCAGGCGCACCACCCATGCGGCGTAGCCCAGGCACATCAACGGCCCTGCAATCAGCGACAGCGCGAAGGCGCCGGACAGGCGCAGGTCCAGCCGCGCCGGATCGATCCACGGCTCCAATGCATAACTTGCCAGCATCACGCCCAGCCCGAGCGGCAACACGCCATGGCGCAGCGTCGCAAACAAACGGGGGAAGCGCTCGGGCGCGGCGATCGCACCGCTGCGCACGAACCAGCTGCCGAGCAGGAACATGCCGAGCATGGCCGGGCCATTGATGCTGAGCCCGGTCATCGCCTGCTGAAAGTCATGCCAGCGCTGCACCGTCGCCTGCAGGTAAGTGCCGCTGCCGAATGCGGCGCGCTGCGCCTGCACATTCGCCAGCGCCTGCTGCGCGGCGTCGGCCATCGCCGCTTTCCACTGCACCGTCGCGGCAGGATCGGCCTGCGCCAACTCGCCTGCCACCCCGTACAGCAGGGTCAGCCCGGGTGCGCACAGGTACACCAACGCAGCGAACCACGGCAGCGTCACGGTCGGCACGTTGCGCGCACTGAACAGCAGCAACGCCAGCAGGGCATAGGTCACCAGGACATCGCCGGACCACACCAGCAGCGCGTGGGCAAGCCCGATCACCAACAGCCCGAGGGTGCGGCGCAGATACAGGCCGAAGAACGCGCGCCCGGCCTGCGCGGCGCGCTGCGCCATCACCGCAAAGCCCATGCCGAACAACAGCGAAAATAGCGTGTAGAACTTGCCTTGCACGAACACGTAAACCAGCGCATCGGCAACCCGGTCGGCGCCATGCCAATGCGGCTCCACGCCGGTCATGGCCAGATCGAGCGGCCCGACAAAGGCTTCGATGTTCATCAGCAGAATGCCCAGCAGCGCCACGCCGCGCAGGACATCCAGCACGACGATGCGCTCGGTCGCAGCAATGGGAAGCAGCACGTCGCGGGATGTCATCACGGCTCAGGCAACCAGATACGGCGGCGCGCGCCGCAGAATGCAAACGGCCCGCCGATGGGGCGGGCCGTCAGGAACAGCAATCATGCACGCGCCGCGGCAAACCGCACGGATGGGCCGACATGCGCGTGGAGTGCATGCGCCAGCGCAGCGCCGGATGACCGGCCTACGTCAGTGGCGCGCAGGCGTCGCACCCGTCCAACCGCCATACGAGCGCGTGCCCCACCCTTAGTGGTGATGACCGCCGTCGCCGTGCACATGGCCGTGGTCGCGTTCTTCTGCGGTGGCTTCACGCACTTCGACGATCTCCACGTCGAAATGCAGATCCTTGCCGGCCATGGGGTGATTGAGGTCCACATCGACCACGCTCATGCCGACTTTCTGCACCGTCACTGCGCGCGGGCCGAAGTTGGTCTGCAGCACGACCTGGGTGCCGGGCACCAGCTTGGTGGCGCCAAAATGCTTCTTGGGTACGCGCTGGCTCAGGCCTTCGCGGTATTCGCCGTAGGCGTCGGTGGCCTTGACGTCCACGCCGAAGCTCTCGCCGGCCTCCTTCCCCATCATGGCCGCTTCCAGGCCCGGGATGATGTTGCCGTGGCCGATCATGATCGCCAACGGGTCACGCTCCTTGGAGCTCTCGATCGGCTCCTGGCCGATCTCCGAAACGGTGTAATGGAAGCGGACGACGCTGTCTTTTTCGATCTTCATGCCTGGCTCTGAATGGGCTGCCCGGTGGCAGACGGTTGAGGACGGCTTGTCGGCCGCCGGGTGCGCCGCCATCATGGCGACCTTTCGAACCGCCCATTATCCCGGCTCCATGCATATCACGCCAGTTTTCGCCGCCCGCGCCCGTTGCGCCGCGGCCAGCCTGTTGCTGGGCCTGCTGCTCCTGGGGGGCTGTTCGTCGCACACGCCGGTTCAGCGCCCGGCCGCGCCACCGCCGACAACGCGCGTGTGGCCGCAGGTAACGCCAGCCGACCCGGCCGCCGCCAACAACATCCTGATGCGCGCGCTGGGGTTGGTGGGCACCCCGTACCGGTTCGGCGGCAACACGCCAGAGACCGGGTTCGACTGCAGCGGGCTGGTCACCTATGTCTACCGGGATGTATTGGCCCTGGCGCTACCGCGCACCTCCCGCGAACTGGCCGCAATTCAGGGCCCGCGCATCCCGCCCGAGCGACTTGCCACCGGCGATCTGGTGTTTTTTGGCTCCGGCGGCAACGTGACCCACGTCGGCATTTATGTCGGTGAAGGCCGCTTCGTGCATGCCCCTACCACGGGCGGTACGGTCCGCCTGGATTTCCTTGATGGAGCCTACTGGCGTGACCATTATTCAGGTTCGAAGCGGGTTTTACACTGAAATGTGACGTAGATCACAAGTCATAAAACGGAAAGTTAACTTTTTTTGAACGTAACGATTCTTTCACCAGGGCATCATCTCGCATCGACAGCAGAACTGTGATTCCCGCGTGACGAACGACGAACAGATCAAAACTGGCGCCGCACCGCTTCCGCCCCGGAAACCGCTCCGCCTGCTATGCGCCACCGCTCTCTCGATTGCAGCACTTCCCGCATTCGCGCAGACCGCCAGCAGCACGCCATCCGCTCCGCAGACGACCACGCCTGACAGCGCCGTCGCCGCCGAGAAAGCCGCAACCCGCAGCCGCGCCGACGCCGCTGCCACTGCAACACTGGCCGCCCTGCTTCCGCACCTGGCTGCCAACGACGCCATTCCGCTGATGGACCGCTCGGCAATGTTCGCCGGCGATCTCAGCCGCCTGCTTGCCAACTACGACGTGTCGCAGAGCGCAGCCAATGCGGCCCAGAACGCCGTGGCCGACAGCCGCGTGCAGGTGATCCTGCAGCGCGCCATGGCCCTGCTCGGCACCCCGTATGTCTGGGGCGGCGAGTCCACCGAAGGGTTCGATTGCAGCGGCCTGGTCGGCTATGTGTTCAAGACTGCACTCGGCATCGATCTGCCGCGCGTCTCGCGCGACATCGCCCGCGACGAATCGGCCGAACTGATCAAGGACCCGAGCGCGCTGAAGGCTGGCGACCTGGTGTTCTTCGGCAAGCGCGGTCGTATCGACCATGTCGGCCTGGTGGTCGGCGACGGCAAGTTCCTGCACGCGCCCAGCCGCGGCAAGGACGTGCGCGTGGATTCGCTGGCGAGCGGCTACTGGAGCGAGAAGTTCATCCAGGCGCGTCGCGTGCTGTAACGCTCGGTTGCCCGGACTCAGTCAAGCAAGGCCGCGACGATCTCGCGGCCTTTTTGTTGTGCGGAACCCGGCCGCGACGTCCGTGTGCGACTGCGCATGCTCTCGGCGCCTATCGGCCCGCGTGCCAGGCGCACCAGGAGCCACGCTGGCCGCACCGCATGCGCTTTCATCGGGCCAGACGACCTACCCCGTACGCGGCTTACTGCGACGTGTCGGCCTTGTACCGCGCCATGGTGTCCTCGATGCCCTTGCTCAACTCCATCACCTTGAGCGCATATTCGGCCAGGCGTTGATCTTCCGGGGTGTCGGGCCGCCAGGACGGCACTTCGACCGGGGTGACCCCGTCCGGGTCCATCGCCACGAACACGATGATGCAATGCGTGCACAGGCGCGAATCGCCTCCCATCGGACTGCGCGCGCGTACGTCGATGGCCAAATGCATGCTGCTGCGGCCGGTATAGACCAGCTTGGCCGACACCGCCACCAGGTCGCCGATGCGCACCGGCGCCACGAACCGGATGCCGCCCACCGCCACGGTGACGCAGTAATGCCCGCTCCAACCGCTGGCGGCGGCAAAACCAACCTGGTCGATCCACTTCATCACCACGCCGCCATGCACCTTGCCGCCGAAGTTGACGTCGCTGGGCTCGGCCAGAAAACGAAATGTCAGATCACGCTGTTGGCCAATCACCGCCCGCCCTCGTCAATGGATGAGCTGGAAGTGTGCCATGTGGTTGAAGCTCGTCGTACCCGCGACGCGATGGCCATACCGGTCGACGTGAGCGCCTACGAACATCGGCCGGCACACCCCTCGTTGCCATTGCTGTCCATCAGCGAGTGCCGGATGCCTTGAAATTCACATGCGAGCGTGAGCAGGGTCATCGCCAGATCGCCCGACGCACACTGCCCGGCGTCATCAGACAACACCCACAAGCACACTCAACCGCCAAGCACCCCAGGGTTGTCCCGCTTGCGCAGACACAGCCATGGGAAATGTGGCTGCGACACGCTGAGCGCCTTTCGCGCACAGGCACTCCAACAACGCGGGTCGAACAACCACTGCACCGCAAAGCGCTCGAACGTCGCGTAGGTATGCTGGTGGTAATGCGCGGCCAGCTCCGGGACGCCCAGCTCGGTGAAGTAGCGCAGGCTGCGTGCGGCACTCTCCTGGCCGCGTTGCGGCGTGGCGTAGAGCGGGCTATCGAGAATATGCAGCTCGCCATCCTCGCGCAGATGCGCGAGCAAACGCTCGATCAACGCGCCAGGATCAGCAAAATATTGCACGCAGGCGGGTAGCACGATGATGTCGAATACGTCGCGCGGTAGTGCCACGGTCTGGATGTCGCCAGCGATGAAACTCAGGCGCGCCGCATGGCCGAATACGCGTGCGGCCTGGGTGAGCTCGGTGCGATTGACGTCGATGCCGCAGACCTCGCGTTGCAGCGACTGCGCCAGCAAGTGCGATAGCCAGCCATTGCCGCAACCGAGTTCGAGGATGGCGCCCTCGCCGGCATGCGTGTCCAGGTGCTGCACCAGCAAACTGCTCGACAGCGCGCGCACGCGCCATTCCAGCATTGCCCCCAGTTTTCCGCCCGGACGCGGCAGGCTGCGCACCTGCGCATCGGTGTACAGCCGGCCTTCCTTGCGCCGGATCTCCAGATAGCGCGTCTCGAAGGGGTCGTCGGCCAAGCCGCGCTGCACGAACACGCCTTCCATGCGCTGCAGCTCGGGCAGCTGCTGCAGCCGTTCGCGCAGGAGTGGAGATCCGGCACGCATCAAGCCGCCTCAGCGCAGTGGTCTGGCGCTGTCGGCCGGCGGTTCTTCCAGTCCCACATTGGTGGAGGCGGAGTCGTAGATGCGCTTGTCGAGCAGTCCGGTTTCCTTGGCCACCAGCACCGGCACCAGCATCTGTCCGGTGACATTGGTCATGGTGCGCATCATGTCCAGGATGCGGTCGATCGCATACAGGTAGCCAATCACTTCCAGCGGCAGATTGGCCGCACTCAGCACCACCGTCGCCATGATGACGGCCGTGCCCGGTACGCCGGCCGTGCCGAAGCTGCCGAGCACCGAGGCGATCAGCACCACGAAATACTGGTTGGCGGTCAGCGGCACGCCGGTGTATTGCGCGATGAACACCGCGCACAACGCCGGAAAGATCGCGCCGCAGCCATCCATCTTGATGCTGGCGCCCAGCGGTACCGCGAATGCGGCGTAATCCTTGCTGACCCCCAGGTTATGCGTGATCGAACGCATTGCCACCGGCATTGCCGCAAAGCTCGACGAACTGACGAACGCCACCTGCATGCCAGGCGCGGCACCGCGGAAAAACTTCCACGGGTTGAGCCCATGTGCGAGCAACAGGCTGCTGTAGACCACCACAATGTGGATCGCGCAGGCCACATACAGCGCCAGGACGAAATTGCCGAACGGCAGCAGTTTCGAAAAGCCGTAGCTGCCGACCAGGCCAGCGATCAGGCCAAAGGTGCCGAGCGGAGTCATTTCCAGCACGAAGCGCGTCACCTGGATCATGATGTCGCTCATCTGCCCGGTGAGCTTGCGCGCCTCGGCCACCCGCTCGCCGAGCTTGACCATTGCAAAGCCCAGCAACGCGGCGAAGAAGATCACCGGCAGGATCGAGCCACGCCCCGCCGCCAGCACCGTTTCGCCGGCCGCGTTGGTCTTGGTGCCGATGCCGGTCAGTGCGTAGAACGGATTGGACGGCACCACATCCAGCAGCACCTGGACCGGGCTTGGCACATCGCGCGGCTTCCAGGCCGAATCCACGCTCAGACTGAAATGGCCGGCGCCCGGCTGCATGATCGTGCCGACCGCCAGGCCCACGCCCACCGCCAATGCTGCGGTGATGACAAACCATAAAAACGTGCGTCCACCGAGTGCGGCAACCGACTTTTGCCCGTGCAAGGACGAGATCGCATTGATCACCGCGAAGAACACCAGCGGGATGGCGATCATCTTGATCAACGTGACGTACAGGTCACCCAACGGACCGAACCACACATCGGCCGCCGGGCCCATGGCCCAGCCGACCAGCGCGCCGAGGACGAAGCCGGCCACCACGCGTTGCCAGAACGGAATGCGCAACCAGGCCGCAACCAGTTTCATGTCGTCGAATCTTCCGGGGGGAAAGTGCATGCACCATAGCCCAGGGCTGCCCTGCCCGCGAGACCACCGCTGGAACAGCGCTGTGTCATCGGTGTGACACCACCCAGCGCGGCATAATGGGGATTGATTCAGCCACGAGTTCGATGCCGATGCGTTACCGCCTGCCTACCCTCGCCGCCCTGACCACGCTGTGCGTCGCCGCCTGCGCCTCCACGACCGGCAGCAGCACCTCCGCACCCGCGTCGGTCCGCGTGGAGGTACCGCCGGTGGCGCACCCGGCGGGCGAAACCCCGCAGTGGTGGTACCGCTCGGGCGCCGCCCGTGCCGCCGGCAACGGCGCCATGGCCGGCAAGGCGCGCAACGTGATCCTGTTCCTGGGCGATGGCATGAGCCTGACCACGGTCGCCGCCGCCCGCATCCTGGACGGCCAGCGCAAGGGCGGGCCGGGCGAAGAAAACCTGTTGTCGTGGGAACAATTCCCCGCCACCGCTTTCAGCAAGACCTACAACACCGACTCGCAGACGCCGGATTCGGCCGGCACCATGACCGCGATCACCACCGGCGTGAAGTCGCACATGGGCGCGATCGGGGTCAGCAGCGGCAACCGCAGCGACTGTGCCGACAGCTTGAACAAGGGCCTGCTGAGCTGGCTGCAGCTGGCCGACAGCGCCGGCATGGCCACCGGCATCGTCACCACCACGCGCCTGACCCACGCCACGCCGGCGGCAACCTATGCGCATTCGCCGGACCGCAATTGGGAAAACGACACCGACCTTCCCGAATCGGCCCGTGCTGCCGGCTGCCAGGACATCGCCCAGCAATTGCTCTCCACCGCCCGCTACGGCCGAGGCCCGCAAGTGGTACTGGGCGGAGGACGCAGCCAGTTCCAGAGCGTGCAGGAGCGCGACCCGGAATACGACGACAAGGTGGGCCTGCGCCTGGACGGCCGCGATCTGGTGTCCGAATGGAAACAGGCGCACCCGCAGGGCGCTTATGTCTGGAACGAGCAGCAGTTGCAGGCAGCGTCCGGTGCACCGGCGCTGCTGGGCTTGTTCGAGCCGGACCACATGCAGTTCGACCACGACCGCAACCGCACCCCGCAGGGCGAGCCCAGCCTGACCGAAATGACCCGCACCGCGATCCAGTCGCTGTCGCGCGACCCGAATGGCTTCGTCCTGATGGTCGAAGGCGGCCGTATCGATCACGCCAACCACGCCGGCAATGCCTACCGCGCACTCGACGAAACCGTGTCGCTGTCCGATGCCGTACGCGCTGCCGTGCAGACTGCGCCAGCGGACACGCTGATCATCGTGACTGCCGACCATTCGCACACGCTCAACTTTGTTGGCTACCCGGTGCGCGGCAACCCGATCCTGGGCAAGGTGCGCGGCACCGGCGGCGAAGAAGGCGACCGCAGCCAGCTGGCCACCGACCTGGCCGGCCAGCCATACACCACGCTCAGCTACGCCAACGGTCCCGGCTACACCGGTGCCAGCAATGCGCAGCCGGCCGGCCCCAAGAAATATCCGCACGAACCCAGCAGCAGCGAGCCGGCTGCCGGCCGCCCGGACCTGACCCACGTCGACACCGAGGCCCCCAGCTACATGCAGGAAGCGCTGGTGCCGACCAAATCCGAAAGCCACGGCGGCGAAGATGTCGGCATCTGGGCCACCGGCCCCGGCAGCGCGGCATTCCGCGGCACGCTGGAAGAGAACGTGATCTACCACGTCATCGTCCAGGCCACCCCGCGCTTGCGCGAGCGCCTGTGCAAGGCAGGCACCTGCGATGCCGCCGGCGTGCCGGTGGAATTGCCCAGGCCGGCCACCTTCGAGGCTGCGGTCAAGCGCTGATGCGCGGGCGGCGCTGCGGCGATGGCGGGCGAGCTGGCGCGTGATGCGGTTGCCGCATCGCCGCTCGACCTGCCCGCCTGGCGTCGCCACCGCCATGTGCCATCGCGCCTGCGAACAGCCGCAGTCCCCAGCCGTTGGTGTGGTGCTCGGATGGGCCGTAGCGGAACGATGCGGTGACCGCGCACGGCAGCACGTTGCAGCCCAGTCTGCAGCTGCGCACGGTTGTTCGCGCTGCGGGGCGCCGGGAACAAGGGAATCGTCGATGGGTCCCAGGCAGAGAACATCCCGGGCAGGCGGCCGACACGCAATCACGCAGCAGGGATGGCATCTGCTCGCCGAGCGCGCAGGAGCCGTTGCGAGGTTGCGCCTGTGCTGACCGGCACCCCGCTCCTGTTGCCAGCCACCCCGCCCGGCCCGGTGCTGCTGGCCTATAGCGGCGGGATGGATTCCAGCGTGCTGCTGCATCTGCTGGCGGCGACGCCACGCTATCGGCACGCAGGATTGCGCGCGCTGCATGTGCATCATGGGCTGCATGTCGATGCCGATGCCTGGGCCGCGCATTGCCAACGCACCTGCGACACGCTGCAGGTGCCGTTGCAGATCGTGCGGGTGCAGGTGGCACGCGACAGCGGTCTTGGGTTGGAAGCGGCAGCACGCCACGCGCGCCATGCGGCGTTCGCGCAGGCGCTCACTGCTGGCGAATGGCTGGCGCTGGCGCACCATCGCGACGACCAGGCGGAAACCTTCCTGCTGCGTGCGCTGCGTGCGTCCGGCCCCGAAGGCCTGGCGGCGATGCGGCCGCAGCGCCCATTCGCCAGCGGCACGCTGTGGCGCCCGATGCTGGCGCACGCCCGCGCCGATCTGCTCGCCTACGCGCATGCGCAAGGGTTGCGCTGGATCGAAGATCCAAGCAATGCCGATCCGCGCCATGACCGCAATTTCCTGCGCAGCCAGGTCGTGCCGTTGCTGCAGCAACGCTGGCCGCAAGCACCCGACGCGTTGGCGCGCAGTGCGCAACTGAGCGCCAACGCCAGCGCATTACTGCTGCAGCAGGACATGGCGTTGTTGCCGAGTGTGCGGACCGCAAGCGGCGCGCTGGATCTGCAGGCATTGCGCGCGCACCCCGTGGAACGAAGGGCACGGCTGTTGCGCGCCTGGGTGAGTGCGGCGCACGCGCCGCCGCTGCCTGCGCAAGGCGTGGCCGCACTGGAACGGGAAATCGACAATCACGCTGCAGATCGGCAGGCCTGCTTTGCGTGGCAACAGGTAAAAGTACGCCGCTGGCGACAGTACCTGTTTCTGCACCGCCCCGCTGCGGCCTGGCCGTCGGACTGGCACGCGCAGTGGGACGGCGCAGCGCCCCTGCACCTGCCCGACGGTGCGCAGTTGCAGTTGCTCGGCGCACCCGGGCTGCGCTTTGCGCAACCGCTGCTGGTGCGCGCACGCCAGGGCGGCGAGCGCGTCGTGCTGCCGCAGCGCACGCATTCGCACCAACTCAAACACCTGCTGCAGGCGCTGGATCTACCGCCGTGGGAGCGCGGGCGCCTGCCGATCCTGTGGGACGGCACGCAGGTGCTCGCCGCCGGCGACTGCATCATTTCCGCCACCTTGGACGCATGGTTGCAGACCAATGCCGCCGCGCTGCAATGGCGCGCGGCTGCCGACGCGAATTGACCCGCCTGCGCGCGCGCCGCACACTTTAGCGATGGCCAAGAAGTCTTTGAACGAAACGTCCCCGGTTGCCCGCTTCGAACAGTCGCTGGAAGAACTCGAGCAACTGGTGCAGAAGATGGAAGTCGGCGATCTGAGCCTGGAGCAATCGCTCACGGCCTACGAGCGCGGCATCGGGTTGTACCGTGATTGCCAGCAGGCGCTGGAACAGGCCGAACTGCGCGTGCGCTTGTTGACCGACCCCGCCCGCCCCGAGCTTGCCGAAGCCTTCGAACCGTCGTCGCTGGACGGCTGAGGTGAGCTCGGCGCTGTTCGACCACTGGATCGCCCGCACCGAACGCAGCCTGGAGGCGGGCCTGCCGCGCGCCACGCATGCACCGCAGCGCCTGCATGCAGCGATGCGCCATGCCGTGCTGGGCGGGGGCAAGCGCATGCGTCCGCTGCTGGTCTACGCAAGCGGCGCTTTGTTCGGCGCTGCTGAGGATCAGCTCGACACGCCCGCGGTGGCGGTAGAGCTGATTCACGCCTATTCGCTGGTGCACGACGACTTGCCGGCGATGGACGACGACGCGCTGCGGCGCGGCCAGCCCACCGTGCATATCGCCTTCGATGAGGCCACCGCGATTCTGGCCGGCGACGCCTTGCAGGCGCGCGCGTTCGAATTACTCGCCACTGCCTCTGCCAGCGCCGAACTGCGCGTCAGCTGGATGCAGAGCCTGGCCACTGCTGCGGGCGCGGCCGGCATGTGCGGCGGCCAGGCGCTGGATATCGATGCGACCGGGCAACTGCAGTCGCTGCAGGATCTGCAACGCATGCATGCGCTCAAGACCGGCGCGTTGATCCGTGCGGCGGTCCGGATGGGCGCACTCACCGGAGGCGCCGCGGCAGCCGACCAGCAGCGTCTGGACGAATTTGCCGACGCCTTGGGCCTGGCCTTCCAGGTACGCGACGACATCCTGGATGTGGAATCGAGCTCGGCGCAGCTGGGCAAGACCGCCGGCAAGGACGCGGCGCAAGCCAAATCCACCTACCCCGCCCTGCTGGGGATGGATGGCGCCAAGGCGAAGCTGGCCGAGCTGGCCGCGCGCATGCACGACGTCCTGCAGCCCTATGGGCAACCAGGCGAGACGTTGGCCACCTTGGGCCGGTTTGCGGTGAACCGCGCGCACTAGGCGCAGTTGCCAACGCCGCTACACCGCAGCGAGCGGGAACGGCCGATGCCCGAATCGATCTGAAGTTTCCCGCGTGCCGCAATGGCGCGCTGGTGGCTCGCGCAGCCACATCTGGACGATTTGCGACATAGAGCGGACGCGCCGGACACGATTTGCGCACTCCGTGCGCCAGCGCACGGTCAACGTCTGCATCGGGGGCGTGCAAGCGGCGAACTGGGTCACACATTGCAACTTTTCCTGGCTGCGTTTGTGTCATGCGTTGACACATTCGGAGTTGCAGCACATGACCGATCGCACATTTTAAAGCTGAATTGTCGACATTCGTGCTATTTCAGCGGCGTTCATAAGTTCGCTACGAACAAAAATATTCGCAATTGAATAACTTGTCGCGTCCGCTCGTCCTGCCTAGGTTTGGCTTGCCCGCATCCGCGGACATCCCCCGATCACACGGAGAGTCACTGGTGAAGAACGTTTTTCTCGCATCGTTTGCAGCAGGCACGCTGGCCGTTGTTGGCGTCCTCGGATCGGCCCAGGCGCAGTCCGTGCGCGGCCCGGTTCCGTTGACCATCGAACTGTCGCCAGTGGCCGACCAGGCTGGGCGTCATCAGGGCAAGATCGCCGTCACCGTCACCAATAACGGCAGCCAGACCGCACGCGTGCCGACGTACCAGCTGCCGCTGAAATCGCTGGATAACGGCATTCTGGAAGTGAGCCGCGACGGCAAGCCGGTGGACTACACCGGGCGCCTGGTCAAGCGCGGCCTGCCCAAGGCCGCCGACTTCACCATCCTGCAGCCAGGCCAGAGCGTGAAGGGCGAGGTCGATCTGGCCGGCGCCTACGATCTGTCCACCAGCGGCAACTACACCATCCAGGTGCGCTCGGCGCTGCAGTACGCTTCCTTTTCCGACGGCAGCCTGATGAAAGCCGCCAGCGGCGAGCCGGCCGTCGCCACCAGCACCCCGCTCACCGTGTGGCTGGACGGCGTCAACCGTGGCGTACAGCGCCAGCTCGCAGTCGGCCCGACCGCCGTGGTCAACGGCATCAATTACCTCAACTGCAGCACCACCCGCACCAGCCAGATCGCCAGTGCCGTCACTGCCGCGCGCAACTACTCGCAGAACGCGCGCAACTACCTCAATGCCGGCAGCACCGGCGCGCGCTACACCACCTGGTTTGGTGCCTATAACGCCTCGCGCTACAGCCGGGTCAGCTCGAACTTCGTCAACATCGACAATGCGCTGGACCAGAACAACGGCCAGATCACCATCAATTGCGGTTGCACCGACAGCGCCTTCGCGTACGTCTATGCCAACGCGCCTTACGAAATCTATGTCTGCAATGCGTTCTGGAGTGCATCGACCACCGGCACCGACTCCAAGGCCGGCACGCTGGTACACGAGATGAGTCACTTCACGGTCGTCGCCGGCACCCAGGACCGCGTCTATGGCCAGTCCGGCGCGCGCAGCCTGGCGATCAGCAACCCGGCGCAGGCCATCACCAACGCCGACAGCCATGAGTACTTCGCCGAAAACACCCCGGCGCAGAACTGATCGCTCCATCGCCTGATACGACAAAGGCCCGGCATCGCTGCCGGGCCTTTGTTGTTTCCACCGCGCCGGTTACTTGATCAGGCGCAGCGCGAACGGGTAACGGTAATGCTCGCCGTTGTTGGCCTTGACTGCGGCCAGGATGCACAGCACCAGGTTGGCAATCCACACCAGCGTCGGCAAGAAGAACAGGATGCCGAACGAGACAATGGTCAGGATGATCGCTGCCACGGTGGCAATGAGCACGGTGATCTGGAAATTCAGCGCTTCCTTGGCTTGATCGGTCGCGAACGGCTTGGACGGGCTGGCGTCCTTGCTGATCAACCAGATCACCAACGCACCGACGAACGAGGTCACGATGCCGAGCAGATGCGCGGCCAGCGCGAGCGTACGCTCCTCCGACGGACTGGTGCCGACCGGTGGCGGTGGCGGTGCGGCGTGCGATTCGAATTCGCTCATCATGTCTCCCCGTGCATGGTTGTGGTGCGGCGGACTATAGCAACGATTCAGCCAGCCACCAGTGCGGAAAGACATGGGTGCGCGGCCCGGCCATGGCTGCAATCGGCCGCGCCATGGCGAAAAAGACCCTCCCTGCCTTAGTGCGAGCTGGTGCCGCCCACAAGACGCAGAGGGCTTATTCACGCGCGTCGCAAGGTGCGCAGGTAGCGCTCGCACGTCGCGCTCGCCGCCGCATGATCCATACCCCATTGCGCATATCGCATCGGAGACAGCGGCGGTGACCGTGACCTGCCCGCTTCGGCGTTACGCAGATGCATCGTCAGGTGCGAGCGGCGGCTCGTGGGGCGTGCGCCTACACGACAAGCCGCCCGGAAACCGGCGAAGCCGGCACAGCGGTGCCGCTCAGCTGTCGCCTGCCACCGTCATGCGGTTGATCAGCACAGAGCCGATCTTGACGTGCGAGCGCGGGTCGACATCGCTGCCCACCGCTTCGATGCCGGCGAACATGTCGCGCAGATTGCCGGCGATGGTCAGGCCATCGACCGGGTAGGCAATCACGCCGTTCTCGATCCAGAAGCCGCCGGCCCCGCGCGAATAGTCGCCGGTGACGGGATTGACGCCGTTGCCCATCAGTTCGGTGACCAGCAGGCCGCGCGACATGCCAGCAATCATCGACGCCAGATCGCCCGCATTGGCGGTGACCTGCAGGTTGTGGACGCCACCGGCATTGGCGGTGGTCTGCAGGCCCAGCTTGCGCGCCGAATAGCTGCCCAGCACATAGCGCTGCAGCACACCGTCGCTGATCAGCGCCGAACGCCGCGTCGCCACGCCTTCGCCGTCGAAGGCGGCCGAGCGCAAACCGCGGCGCAGGTGCGGCAGCTCTTCGATGTTGAACCAGTCCGGGAACAACGTGCTGCCGACGCTGTCGAGCAGGAAGCTGGCACGGCGATACAGCGCGCCGCCGGACACCGCGCCGAGCAGGTGGCCGACCAGCGAGCGCGCCACTTCCGGAGCGAACAGCACCGGCAACTGACCGGTGGGCAGCGAACGCGGCTGCAAGCGCGCCACGGTACGCGCGGCGGCATGGCGGCCGATGGCGTCGGGCGCTTCCAGGTCTTCGCGTGCCAGTGCACTGCTGTACCAGCCGTCGCGCTGCATGCCGTCGCCCTGCCCGGCGATCAGCGCGCAGCTGATCGAATGATGGGTACCGCGCTCGCGGCCGATGAAGCCATGCGAATTGGCGTACACCGACAGGCTCAGCCCGGTGCTGGCCGAGGCGCCGTCGGAGTTGCTGATGCGCGCGTCGGCGTCGCGGCCGGCGGTTTCGCAGGCCAGCGCCAGATCCACGGCGGTATCGGCGTCCAGCGCCCACGGATGCCAGCTGTCCAGCTCGGGGAACTCGCGCGCCATCAACTCCGGGTCGGCCAGGCCGGCGGCCACGTCGTCTTCGGTGAAGCGGGCGATCGCGCAGGCCTGCGCCACGGTGGATTCCAGGCTTGAATCCTGCAGGTCGGCAGTGCTGGCACTGCCCTTGCGCTTGCCGAAGTAGACCGTGACCGCAATGCCACGATCGCGCGTGGATTCGACCGTCTCTACAGCGCCCAGCCGCACATTGACGTCCAAGCCGCGCTCTTCGCTGCAGCTGACTTCGGCCTGCGTGGCGCCGGCGGCGCGCGCGCGCTCGAGCAGGCGCTGGGAGATGTCGGTGAGCGCATCCAGGCGCTGCAGGCTGTCGTCGGTGACGCGGATTTCGGAGGAGAGTGCGTTCAATGCTTTATCCTTGGAAACGCGGATCCGTCCGCGAAAGCCCGGCCATCCATGACCGGAATGTTTGAATTCGGTGCGGAGTTGTTCCGCCGACGCCCGGCCGTTCGAGGCCGCAGATGTTTATCAACCAAGTTTCGGGATGTGGTGGCAATGCGCGGACGCGATGAAGAGACCGGTGAATTTCGTGGCGCCAGCCGCAGCCAGCAACGGCGCGAGGCGCTGGAGATTTTCGACCTGGGCGAAAAGCTGGTGGCGCTGACCCCGGCGCAGCTGGCCAAGTTGCCGGTGCCCGAATCGCTGATCCCGCATATCGAAGAGAGCAAGCGCATAACCTCGCATATTGCGCACAAGCGGCAGCTGGCGTTTCTGGCCAAGCACATGCGCCGCGAGGACGAGCAGACCCTGGCCGCGATCCGCGATGCGCTGGACTCCAACAGCGATACCGCGCGCCGCGAAGTGGCGGCGATCCACCGGGTCGA
This sequence comes from Xanthomonas sp. NCPPB 1062, assembly GCF_041481705.2. Classification (NCBI taxonomy): domain Bacteria; kingdom Pseudomonadati; phylum Pseudomonadota; class Gammaproteobacteria; order Lysobacterales; family Lysobacteraceae; genus Xanthomonas; species Xanthomonas sp. NCPPB 1062. The sequence goes on from NZ_CM192987.1 coordinate 3,097,145, forward strand.
ACGCTGGCGCGAACGCCTGCTGGCCGAAGGCGACGTGGCGCTGGCCGAACTGCTGGAAGCCTATCCGGCCGCCGACCGCCAGCAACTGCGTCAACTGGTGCGCAACGCGATCCACGAACGTGCCAAGAACAAGCCCCCGCGCGCCTACCGCGAGCTGTTCCAGGTGCTGCGGGAGTTGTCTCAAGAGCAGGGATTGGAGAGCGGGGATTCGGGACTGGAAGACGAGCAGGATCCGGGAGACGACGAATAGGATCTGGTGGCCGCAAGCGCGAAGCTGCTCAACCAGCGCCTCCGCCGCAGTCCACCGCGGCAGCATGCGTCCAACATCAGCAACCTGGATAGGCGACACCTGAGCGCCGAGGACGCTATGCCTCTGTCCGGCTGCGCCTCCCGCTGCCCTGATCCCGATTCCCGGTATCAAGCCCGACGCAGCACAATACTCAGACACGCGATACCCCGCTCCCGCCGTTGCGATTCCCCATTCCCCAATCCCGATTCCCCGCATCTCAGGCCTGCGTTCCGCCGACCGTGATGCCGTCGATCAGCAGCGACGGCTGGCCGACGCCGACCGGCACGCTCTGCCCGTCCTTGCCGCACACGCCCACGCCTTCGTCCAGCGCCAGGTCGTTGCCGATCATGCGCACCTTCTGCATGGTTTCCGGGCCGTTGCCGATCAGGGTGGCGCCCTTGACCGGTGCGGTGACCTTGCCGTCTTCGATCAGGTAGGCCTCGGTGGCCGAAAATACGTATTTGCCGCTGGTGATGTCGACCTGGCCGCCACCGAAGTTCACCGCGTAGATGCCCTTCTTGACCGAGCGGATCATCTCTTCCGGGTCGTGCTGGCCGGCGCGCATGTAGGTGTTGGTCATGCGCGGCATGGTCAGGTGCGCGAACGATTCGCGGCGGCCGTTGCCGGTGGGCGCCACGCCCATCAGGCGCGCGTTGTGGCTGTCCTGCATGTAGCCCACCAGCACGCCGTCTTCGATCAGCGTGGTGCACTGGCTGGGCGTGCCTTCGTCGTCGATATTGAGCGAGCCGCGGCGCCCGTCCAGGGTGCCGTCATCGACAATGGTCACGCCCGGCGAGGCCACGCGCTCGCCGATGCGGCCGGCGTAGACGCTGGTGCCCTTGCGGTTGAAGTCGCCTTCCAGGCCATGCCCCACCGCCTCGTGCAACAGCACGCCGGGCCAGCCCGGACCGAGCACCACCGGCATCACCCCAGCCGGCGCCGGGATCGCGTCCAGATTCACCAGCGCCTGGCGCAGCGCTTCGCGCGCAAACCCTTCCGGGCGGCCGTCGGCGAACAGTTCGGCATAGCCATAGCGGCCGCCGCCGCCGGAATAACCGGATTCGCGCCGGCCGCCCTGTTCGACGATCACCTGCACGTTCAAGCGCACCAGCGGCCGCACGTCTGCTGCCAGCACGCCGTCGCTGCGGGCGATCAGCACCGTGTCCACGCCGCCGGACAGGCTCACCATCACCTGCTTGACGCGCGGGTCGGCAGCACGCAGGAACTGGTCGATCCGGCGCAGCAGGTCCACCTTGGTGGCGCTGTCCATGTCGTCGATGGGATCGGTGGCCGGGTACAGCGCACGGCCATTGCCGCGTACCAGCGCGCGGGTGGATTGCGCCCCGCCCTCGCGCGAGATCGCGCGCGCGGACTGTGCCGCTTCCAGCAGCGCATCGCGGTGGATGTCGTCGGAATAGGCGAAGCCGGTTTTTTCGCCGGCGATTGCGCGCACGCCCACGCCTTGTTCGATGGAATGCGCGCCGTCCTTGACGATGCCGTCTTCCACGCTCCAGCTCTCGCGCCGCGAATGCTGGAAATACAGATCGCCGAAGTCGATGCCCGGGCCCAGCAGGGCGCCGAAGGTGCGGTCGAGATGGCCGGCGTCCAGGCCGGAAGGAAGCAGCAGCCGGGTTTCGGCCAGAGTGAGAGCGTTATCGGTCATGTGGTCAGGATGGGGCCCGCGCGCCGGGGAGACAAGTCGTTCGGCTGAACATGCGCGCGGCTATCATCGCTGGCCAGTTCTTCACCGGTCGCCCGCGCATGAAGCTCATCGCCTACGTCCTGGATGGCCATACGCTGGACATCCGCCCTGCCCCGCACGAGCGCGCGTGGATGGATGCCACCGACCAGCGCTACGCCTACCGCTGCCTGCCGCTGGCGATCGCCAATGCGCATGGCTGGGAGCTGCTGTGCCAGTCCGGTTTCGAGGCCAGTTGGGACGGCAGCGACGCACTGGCGGCGATCAGCATCAGCGCCGATGCCAACACGCAGGCACCGGCGATCAGCCACTTCGGCTATGGCGTGCTGACCTTCCACGTACCGTGCCTGTTCCGCACCGACACCGGCATCGACCTGTTCGTTACCGGGCCGCTGAACCGCCCCAAGGACGGCATCGGCGCGCTGAGCGGCATGGTGGAAACCGACTGGAGCCCGCATACCTTCACCATGAACTGGCGCTTCACCCGGCCCGGGCGGGTGCGCTTCGAGGCGGGCGAACCGTTCTGTCATCTGTTCCCGCTGCAGCGGCAGTTGATCGAGCAGGTGCAGCCGCAGTGGAAGCCGCTTTCCGAAGCGCCGCAACTGGCCCAGCAACACGCCGACTGGACCCGGAGCCGCACGCGCTTTCTCGAGGAACTGCCCGATACGCAAACGGCGGCAGCACGCGAAAAATGGCAGCGTGGCTATTTTCTTGGTGTGGCCGCACCCGGGCAGCCGCCGGTGCCGGGACATCGGTCGCGACTGCGCCTGCCGATGTTTACCCGTGCCGGCAGCGAGGACGCGCCCGCAGAGTGAGGCCGACGGAGTCCATCAGCGCTGCGTCGGATCTGCCTTGCCGGACCTGCCGGAGGGGGCGGCCGGTTTGCTCGGCGCCCGCTCGCGCGCCTCGCGCTCCACCACGTCCACCTGCGGGTCTTTCCACGGCCCGGTGACGTGATAGGTCTTGGCACCGATCGCACCCAGCGGTTTGCCGAGCACCGCGTTGGCCGCTGCGCCGACGGCGGCCCCCACCGGGCCGCCGGCCACTGCGCCAACCACGGTCAGCAGGTTGCCGGCCTTGGGGTTCACGTCCACGGTCTGGTCGAAGGTCTGCGCGCGCAGGTCGGTCTGGCCACGGATCGCGATGTCGGCAGCCGGGCCTTCGATGCGGATGGCATCGGTCCGCGCGAAGCCCTCGCCGAAGCGCACCTCGCCGGCCAGCTTGTTGAAGGCCAGCCCCTTGGAGAAGAAATCGCGGAAGTCGAACATCAACCGGCGTGGCAGCTGCGCCACGCTCAGCAGGCCGAGCACGCGGCCGGCGCCCGGGTCCACTTCCAGCAATTGGCCATTGCGCACATCGACCTTGAGGTTGCCGTCCAGCGAGCCGAGCGCGAAACCGGTTGGTGAGCCCTGCCAGCCGGCATTGAGCTCCAGTTGCCCTTCGCCGCCGCGCAATTGGCCGCCCAGGGTGAGGTTCTGCAGCAGATTGCCCAGGTTGCGGCTGTCCACGCGCGCCGACAACCGCGTGCTGGCTGCCTCGCCCTTGCCGCGCCAGGCCCCGGTGAGGCCGATGTTCTGATCGTCCGAGCGCAGTTGCAGCTGATCCACCTGCATGCCATCGGTGAGCCGGCTGCTGCGCAAGGTGGCCGCGCCGAAGGTCATCTTGCCGATCTGCAGGTCGTCGATATCCAGCGCCAGTGGCGGAATCGACACCGGGTCGAATTCGGCCACGGCACGACGCGCGGGCTCCGGCAACGCGCCTGCCAACGGATCGCCGGGCTCGGGCGCGGCCGGCTCGGCAGGCGCCTCCACCGGCTGCCAGTGCACGGTCTTCAACGTGCCCTGCACCGTTGCGCCGTCGGCATTGGGAACGGTGAGCTGGCCGGCCAGCGAGGGGCCGTCCAGCGTCACCGCCACCGTGTCGCGGGTGGGGCGCAGCCGCAGACGCGTCTGCGGGAACACCCCACCGATCATCAGCAACCGGTCTGCCTGCACATCCACCTGCTGCAACGGCATCGGGTCTTTGGTGGGCACGGCCGGCTGGCCGGGCAACGGTGGCATGTCGGCGTCGCCGCTACTGCCGCGCGCCAGGCTGATCCAGTCGATCGCATCCAGCGAGGCGGCGCGGCCGGTGACCACCAGCCCGTTGGCGGGTGGCCGTTCGGTGACGGTATCGGTGCCCATCACCACACGCACGCCGGTCTGCGCGCCATGGCTGCTGGCCTTGAGCGCCACCAGCTTGCCGAACCCCACATCGATGTCGCCATCGCCCAGCGGCAGCGCGACCCTGACCCGGGTGTCCAATGGCTCGCTGGCTGCCTTGTCCAACGGCGCGGGCAGATCCAGCGTGGTGCCGACCAGATTGGAGCGCAGCGTCAGCACCGCATTCGCATCGGTCTGCCCCGGCGGCGGCAGCGGCACATCCACGCCCACCTGCCAGGGCGCACTGCCATGCACGTACGGGCGCAGCCATTCCATCTGGGGTGCACGGTCGAACAGTTCCCTGGCATCTAGGGTGGCGCCCAGACGTGCTTCGAAAGCTTGCCTGGGGTCCTGCACCAACCCGCCGGCGCGCAACGACAATTCGCCGCTGCGGCCTTCGTGCTGCACGCTCAGCCGCTCGGCGGCAAAGCCGGTGTCGCGATACTCGGCCTGCCCGCTGACCTGGTCGAAGGCCAGGTCCCAACGCGCGTCGGCCAGCTTGGCGCCCTGCAGGGCCACCGTGCCCTGCAGATGGCCACCGGCACCGTGCGTCCGCAAGGGGCGCAGCAGGTCGAAGGTCACGGCGGCCGGCCCGGACACGGTGAGATTGCGCAAGGTGTCGCCATAGCGTCGCTCCAGCGGACTCTTGCGCAACATGCCGAGCAGTTGCGCCGCATCGGCCTGCGTGGATGCGCGCACGTACAGTTCGGAGGTGGCAAAGCTGGGAATACCCGCTTCCAGCTGCGCGACCGGGGTACCGGCCAGATCACCCTGCCCTTGCAGCGAGAAGCCGTTGCCGATGAAGCTCAGGTTGGCCTGGACCTGCTCCATCGCCGGCCAGTCCGGCTGGAAGCGGATCACGCCGTCGCGGATCTGCCCGAACGCTTCGAAGCGCCCGTCGTTGTTGTCGAACGGCCAATCGTCCAGATCGCCGCTGACCAGGCCAGTGCCGCCGGTGACGGTGCCGCCGGCCACGGCCATGTCGAGCCAGTCGATGGCGGCCTCGCTCATCTTGGAGCGGATCCAGAACTTGCGCGCCACCGGCAGCGCCACATCGTCCAGCTGGGCCGCCAACTGCATGCGCGGGCGGCTGCCATCGCCCTGGAACCACAGCCCGCCACGCACGTTGGCGCCGTAATCCTTGCCCTGCACGCGCAGCGCCGGGGTGGCGACCTGCCAGCCAGCGCCTTCGCGCCAGCCGACGATCTTGCCGGCCAGTTGGATCTCGTGCACCACGCCAAAGCCGGTCGGCCAATCGAAACGCAGCGTGGCGTCGGGCGCGGGGTCCAGCTCGACGCCCTGCGCATCGCCATCGATGGTGCCGCGCAGGCCACTGATGCCAGGCGCATTGCCCACCGGCAAAAACCCCAGCTCTTCGATCTGGCCCTGCGCGCGCAGTGTGCCGCCCGGCTCGCCGGCGACCCGCAGGTCGGCCACGCGCAGCTGCGGTTTGGACAGGCTCAGCCAGCGCCGCAAGGCCGGCGACAACTGCTCGCTCAGGGCGGCCGCTGCGATCAGGCCCGAGGCATCCACATGCCTGCCCATCACCGCGTAGCGGCGCCCGCCGGCAATGCTCAGCCCGTCCAGGTGCTGCAGTTGCGCCGCCTGGCCCAGGCGCAGTAGCGGCGCGTCCACGCGCCAGCCGCCATCGATGGTCTGCCAGCGCGCACGCGCCTGCAGCCGTTCCCAGGTGAGCGTGCGCCGCGCGGTCTCGTCCGGCAGCGCGGCCCCGGACAGGCGTAGCTGCTGCAAGTCGACATCCACGCTCACCGCAGCGATCCGGCGTGCGCGCAGTTGCGCCCAGGCCTGCAAGCGCCCCCCACCGCTATCCACGCGCATGCCGCCGAACTGCAACAACGACGCCCAGGCGGACAGGTCGGCCGGATCGGCTTGCACATAGGCGCTGCCGTCGCCGCTGTCGCGATCGAATTCCAGCACCGCCGTCAGCGGCGCGCGCTTGAGATCGATCCAGCTACGGCTGCCCACTTTCACGGTCGAGCCGCTGACGCGCAGGCGTAGGTCGATGCGCGGCAGCGTGGTGTCCAGGCCGATCGAAGGCGCGGCCACATGCAGGCGCGCTTCGGCCAGCTGGATCTCGCCAAGCCGGCGCAGCGCATCCAGCGGATCGGAGTTCCCGCCGCTGGGCATGCCCTGGACCGACCACACGCCGTCGTCGCTCCGCTGCAAGGTCAGCGCCAGGCCACGCAGGCGTATTTCGGTCAGCGAATGGCCCGGCAGCAACCCGGCGTACATCGCCAACAGCACCTCGGCCTGGCCGACGCGCACCTCGCCGTGCGGACCGATACGCAGCCCATCCAGCCGCAGCAGCGGACCGCGCCGGGTCCATTCGGTCTGCAGCCGGTCGAACGCAATCGGCTGACCGGCACGCTGGCTCAGCCACTGCGCAATCTGCTGCGGGTGTTCCTCGGCCAACGGCAGCGCCTGGCTGGCCGCGCCCACCAACAACGCGACCGCCACCAGCGCAAGCGCGCAGGCGGTGATCGCATAGCGGCGAAACAGACGAAGACGGCGGCGCAGCGGGGTGGGCATCAGGAGCGGGGATTGGGCATTGGGGATTCGGGATTGGTTACAGCGTGTCCAAGCACGGTAACGTCAACGCTCCTGCTGGCCGCACATCATGACGGGGCCGGCTTTTACAAATCCCGAATCCCGGATCCCGAATCCCGGACTCACAGCAGCACCACATCGAACTGCTCCTGCAGGTACTGGTCGTCGGACTGGAAGCGGATGCTCTTGCCGAGGAACTCTTCCAGTTCGGCCACGGCGGCGGACTCTTCCTCGGTGATGCGGGCGACCACTTTCGACGAGGCGATCACCAACAGGCGCGCGGCATCGAACTGGCGCACGGCGCGGGTGATCTCGCGGAAAATTTCGTAGGTCACCGTTTCGGCGGTCTTGATGGTGCCGCGCCCGCCGCACTGGCCGCAGGTTTCCGAGAGCTGGCGCTCCAGGCTTTCGACGGTGCGCTTGCGGGTCATCTCCACCAGGCCCAACGGCGAGAACTCATACACCGTGGTCTTGGCATGATCGCGCGCCAGCGCTTTTTCCAGGGTGCGCAGCACCTGCCGGCGGTGCTCCGCATCGTCCATGTCGATGAAGTCGATGATGATGATGCCGCCCAGGTTGCGCAGGCGCAGTTGCCGCGCCACCGCCTGCGCGGCTTCCAGGTTGGTGCGGAAGACGGTTTCTTCGAGGTTGCGCTGACCGACGAACGAGCCGGTATTGACGTCGATGGTGGTCATCGCCTCGGTCTGGTCGATCACCAGATAGCCGCCGGATTTGAGCGGCACCTGCTTGTTCAGCGCGCGCCCGATCTCGTCTTCGACCCCGTACAGGTCGAAGATCGGGCGGTCGCCGGTGTACAGCTCCAGCCGCTCGGCCAGCACCGGCATGTACTTGGCCACGAACGCCTGCAATTGCACGAAGGTCTCGTTGGAATCGACCTTGACCTTTTCCACGTCGCGGCGGATCAGGTCGCGCACCGCGCGCAGCGGCAGGCTCAGGTCTTCGTAGATGATGCTGCACGGCGGCGCTTCGCGGCCGCGGCGCTCGACCACGTTCCAGACCCGCGACAGGTAGGCGATGTCCTCGGCCAGCGCCTCGGCCGGCTGGCCTTCGGCATTGGTGCGGATGATGTAGCCGAAGCCGCCATGCTGGGCCGAGACCTCGCTGACGATGGTCTTCAGGCGCAGCCGCTCGGCTTCGTCTTCGATGCGCGCCGACACCCCAACCACCTTGGACTGCGGCAGCAGCACCAGATAGCGCGAAGGGATGCTGATCTGCGTGGTCAACCGCGCACCCTTGGTGCCGATCGGATCCTTGACCACCTGCACCACGATCTCCTGGCCGTCGCGCAGCAGCTCCACGATCGGCACCGAGGCCGGCGGCGGCGGCGGGATCGGGGTTTCTTCGGTATCGACCACGCTGGCTGGTGCCGGTGCCAGACGGACCACGTCGTTGGCGTGCAGGAACGCGGCACGCTCCAGCCCCACTTCGACGAAGGCAGCCTGCATGCCCGGCATCACCCGCTGCACCTTGCCCTTGTAGATATTGCCCACCACGCCCCGGCGCCAGCCGCGCTCGATGTGCAGTTCCTGCAGCATGCCGTTCTCGATCACCGCCACACGGGTCTCGCGCGGGGTGACGTTGACCAAAATCTCTTCCGACATCAATGCGCTCCGAAGGCTGTGAGCAACTGCGAGGTGTGGTACAGCGGCAATCCCATCACGCCGGAATAGCTTCCGGACAGATGGCGGATGAAGCGTTCGGCGCGGCCCTGGATCGCGTAGGCGCCAGCCTTGCCCATCGGCTCGCCGCAGGCGGCGTAGGCGGCGATCTGCGCATCATCGAGCGTGTCGAAGGTAACCTCCGACACCACCAATGCCTGGGCCGGCGCGCGCTGTGCGCAGACTAGAACCACCGCCGTGAGCACCTGGTGGGTGCGACCGGACAACGCGCGCAGCATGGCAACGGCATCGTCCACATCGACCGGTTTGCCGAACACCCTCTCGCCCAGCACCACCTCGGTATCGGAGCCCAGCACGATGGCGTCGGGGTCGGCGGCCTGTACCAGCGCCAGCCCGGCATGCGCCTTCTCCAACGCAACGCGCTGCACGTACTGGTCGGGCGATTCATCGGCTGCGCGCAGCTCGGGCACATCCAGTTGCAGCGTCTGGAACGGCACATCCAGGCGTTGCAGGAGTTCTTGTCGGCGCGGCGAACGGGAAGCGAGATAGAGCATCCGTCCAGCATACCTGTTGCCCGCACTCGCCCGCTTGCCTGGTGAACGCACACACCGTTGCCGACAGCGCTGTCGTGCTCGACTCACAACATATTCATCGAGCTGCCAACACGCTCGCCACACAGACAAGGAGATCTCATGCGTACCCATCTCAAGCCGTTGTTGCTGGCCCTGTCCATCGCTGCCGGAACCGCCATGACTGCCCACGCCCAACCCGCGTCCAGCTACACCATTCCCAGCGACGGCACCCTGCTCAACGTCTCGGCCGAGGCCGAAGCCAAGCGTGTGCCGGACATCGCCACGCTGTCTGCCGGGGTGGTCACCCAGGCCGCCGACGGCAACGCCGCCATGCGCCAGAACGCCGAACAGATGAGCAAGGTCATGGCCGCGGTCAAAGCTGCCGGCATCGCCGACAAAGACGTACAGACCAGCGGCATCAATCTGAGCCCGCAGTACACCTACAAGGAAAACGAAGCGCCCAAGATCAACGGCTACCAGGCCAGCAACACGGTCAGCCTCAAGGTGCGCGACATCACCCGCCTGGGCAAGGTGCTCGACGCCCTGGTCGCGCAAGGCGCCAACGACATCAACGGCCCCAGCTTTTCGATCGACCAGCCCGAGCCGGTCTACGACGAAGCCCGCGTTGCCGCACTGAAGAAGGCCCAGGCGCGCGCCGAAACTTACGCCAAGTCGCTGGGGCTGAAGGTGCGCCGCATCGTCAGCATTTCCGAAGGCCGCAGCGGCGGCGCAGTCCGCCCGATGATGATGGCCGCCTCGATGCGCTCGGCAAAGGCCGAGATGGACACCCCGGTCGCCCCCGGCGAGAGCACCTTGTCGATCAACCTGGATGTGACGTTCGAGCTGGGGCGTTGACAAGGCAGACCACCGTCAAGCCACTGCGTTTGCACTGCCCTCCTCGGAGGGCAGTGTCGTTTGTACGCTCGGTAAAGCGCACCGCACCTCCGACCGTTGGCAGTCGCTGATGGTGACCAGTCACTAGCGACTAGCTACCTCTCTAAAACAAAGGCACTACTTAGGTGCAAGTGCCCACAGTCACAACGACTTATCCTGAATGCGCGTTTTCGGCTGTTTGTGCTTAAAAAAACATGAAATTTAGCGAAATCATTCTTTAAGCAAGCGCGACCGCTCTCTAGCATCGATTGTCAGCGCACCGTCATCTTCGTGACGGCGCCCATCTGGAGAGCGATAGAGATGACCAGCCACGCCGCGCGGCAACGCCGCCCGTTTCGTTCCACGTCGCCTGCGCGCTATGGCCGCATCAGCATGCTTGCGCTTGCCCTGAGCGGCGCCGTCGGCATGCTCGCCACCGGCACTGCAGCCGCGCAAAGCACCACTGCCGGCATCTACGGAAGCGCGCCGGCCAGTGCAGGTGCAACGGTCACCGCGCAGAGCGACACCGGTTTGACGCGCACGGCAACGGTCGATGCCAATGGCCGTTATGCCATTGGCAACCTCCCGGTGGGCACCTACACCGTCACCCTGCAACGCGAAGGCCAGGCCGCCGAGACCCGCAAGAACATCGCACTGCGCGTTGGCGCCGGCACCGATGTGTCCTTTGGCAGCGGCAATGCGTCCGACGACACGGCCACCCTGGGCACCATCACGGTGACCGGCAAAAACATCTCGCCGGTGGACGTCTCCGCCACTGCTTCACGCACCGTCATCACGGCCGAGCAACTGCAACGCTTGCCACTGGCACGCTCGGGCGAAGCGATTGCGCTGTTGTCGCCGGGCGCGGTACAGGGCAGCGGTTATTTCGGCAACGCCATTTCCTTCGGCGGCGCCGGCGTGACCGAGAACGCCTACTACCTCAACGGCTATCTCAGCTCCAATCCGCTGACCAACATCGGCGGCGTCACCCTGCCCTACGGCGCCATCGACCAGCAGGAAACCTATACCGGCGGCTACAGCGCCCGCTACGGCCGTTCGGCAGGCGGCGTGCTCAGCCAGGTCGGCAAGCGCGGCACCAACGAGTGGCATTTTGGCGGCCAGATGCTGTGGCGGCCGAAGAGCCTGTCCAGCGACTACAAGAATGTCTTTTATCCGAATACCGCACCGCCTGCCGGCTATGAGTACAGCGATGAAAGCCTGCCCGGCACCTTGTACCGCAGACGCAAGGACGACCAGGCATGGAATACGGTCTACAGCGCCTACGCGGGCGGCCCGCTGATCGAGGATCGGCTCTTCGTTTTCATCGCCGCCGAACAGGAACGCACCGAAGGCGCGTCGACCGCCAGCCGCGACAGCCCGGTCATCGGCCGCAACAACTACCGCATTGATGAGCCGAAGGTCTACGCCAAGATCGACTGGAATATCAACGACAGCAACGTCCTTGAATTCACTGGCGTAAAAAACAATTACCGCGAGAGCGGGGTCTATAGCGCTTTCAATGGCTACGACGGCATCACCTCGGATGCAGGCGATGCATTCGCCGACACCGTGAAGGTCAACGACCGTTACTACATTGGCAAGTACACCAGCTACATCACCGACGCACTGACCTTCAGCGCGACCTACGGCAAGAGCCAGCAGAGCGACTATCGCAACAACCCGAGCACGAATCCGTATCTGTATTCCGCCAATCTGCAGGACCCCGCCGTCACCGGGGGCACCGAGATCCGTAACAATCAGACTTCGTCTCAAGGACGCGACGGCGAAAACCGCACGCACGGTCTGCGCCTGGATCTGGAATACGTGCTGGGCGCCCATACGCTGGCCGCGGGCGTCGACAATATGTACTTCAACGCCGACAACGAGGGCGTGGTCACGACCGGACCGGGTTATACCTGGACCTACGGTAATTCGTCGCGTCCGGATTTGCCGATCAGCGGTTCGCTAGGCGTTGGTCCGGCAGGCGGCAACGGTTACTACGTGTATCGAGGCGTTTACAACACGTCTACCAGCATGTCGGTCCGGCAGAAGGCTTACTTTCTGGAAGACAAGTGGCAGGTGACCAACAACCTGTTGCTGACACTGGGCGTACGCAACGACAAGTTCACTAACTTCAACGATGCCGGCACGCCATATGTCGAAAGCGGCGACCAGTGGGCGCCGCGCCTGGGCCTGAGTTGGGACGTCTTCGGCGATTCGTCATTGAAAGTCTACGGTAACGCTGGCCGCTACTATCTGGCCCTGCCCAACAGCGTCGCCATCCGCGGTGCATCACCATCAACCTACACCCGCGAGTACTTCAATTACACGGGCATCGACGCGCAAGGCAATCCCACCGGCCTGACCCCGATCGCAGTCGACCCAAGCGTGGGTTTCTCCTGCGGCGGCAACGTGGTCTCCTCCAATCAGGAATGCGGCCAGCCGACCGACTCGGCCAGCGTTGCCGCCCGGGATCTCAAGTCGATGTACCAGGATGAGTTCATGGTCGGCTTCGACAAGACGCTGGGCAGCGACTGGGTTACCGGCGCCAAGTTCACCTACCGCAACTTGGGCACCACCATCGACGATGTCTGCGATTCGGACAAGATGCGCACCAAGCTGACTGCGATCGGCGTTGACCCCAGCACCGTCAATGTTCCCGGCTGCGTCATCTTCAACCCGGGCGAAACCAATTCCTTCAGCCTGGCTAACCTGGATGGTTCCGGCCGCACCGCGGTTTCGATGTCGTCGGCCGATTGGGGCTTCGACAAGAAGGCCAAGCGCAAGTACCTGGCACTGGATCTGTTCCTGCAGCATCCGTTCGACGGCAAGTGGGAAGGCCGCATCGATTACACCCTGTCGCGCAACTTTGGGAACACAGAGGGCCAGGTGAAATCCGATATCGGGCAGACCGACGTGTCCAAAACCCAGGACTGGGATGCCGCTGCGCTGATGTGGTATTCCGGCGGCTACCTGGCCAACGATCGGCGCCACCAGATCAAGATTTACGGCTCATACCAGATCGCATCGGAATGGCTGATCGCGGGCAATATCCGCGTCCTGTCCGGAACGCCGCGGTCCTGCCTGGGCTATGTCAGCACCAACGGCACTGATGAGTCTTCCGATGCGGGCGACCCGGTCGGTTACGGCTCGGCTTATCACATCTGCAACGGCCAGCCATCGCGTCCTGGCGACGCCGGCCGGTTGCCGTGGACCAAGATCGTCGACCTGGGCCTGACCTACCGCCCGGCATTTGCCGACAAAAAACTGGCCGTTACCCTGCAAGGCTTCAACATCTTCAACGAACGCAAGCCGCTGCAAGTGGACTCCACCTGGGAAGACAGCCCCTACACCCTGTCCAACACCTATGGCATGGGGGTCTATTTCACTCAGCCCCGCTACGCCGTGCTGTCCGTGTCGTACGACTACTGACGCACTCTCCCGTCAGCGTCGCTTCCCCAGCCCTGCGAAGGGCTGGGCTTTTCTTCGATCCACGCCCAGCTTCGGCTGGGCGTTTTGCTTGCGCGGATGAGTGCCGCGGCTGGTCCATGCGATATGCGTGAGCCGCAACGCATCCCCAAGCACCATGAAAACGACGCGTGCCGCGTTGACGGCTCGATGCAACCCCGCGCATTTGCGCGGCGCTTGTGCGGTTGCCACCACTGCGGTAAACCTACGCCACCGGATGGTGATGTGCGTCCGGCTCGCGCTGGTCCTTTCCGCAGTTCCGTTCTGGAGGTGGATGATGGTTCGCACGCAATCGCAGGTTTCTTCCCGTCCCCTTGGCATCGACCCCTCGCGCGTTCTGGCGATAAGCACGGCCGTGGCATTGCACCTGCTGGCCGGCGGGTTGTTGCTGATTCCGCTCTCGCACCGGGCCATTCCGCAGCAGACCGCGCCAAAAGAGCGTTGGCTCATGCCGGTCAGCATCCCGACGCCGCCACCGCCGCTGGTATTTCCAGTCGAAGTAAAGTTCACGCCGAAAACGCATTCACCGACCAAGACGCTGCCGGTGCCGGTACAGACCCCGGTGGTCAGTGAACCCTCCGTTGTCGACAGCGCACCGGTTGCCGTTGCCGCAACCGTCTCCGACGCTGTTGCAGACAGCGCTCCGACAACCACCACACCCAGCGGCCCGGTCGAAGCAGGGCAATTGCAGTATCTGAGTTCGCCCGCGCCGAGCTATCCGGCGGCTGCACTGCGTGCAGGGCAGCAAGGTACGGTGGTGCTGCGCGTACTGGTTGGCACCGATGGGCGTCCGGCCGAAGTGAGCGTGCAGACCAGCAGCGGCCATCGCGTGCTCGACCTGGCCGCGCGTAGCCAGGTGCTGCGCAGCTGGCGCTTCCAGCCGGCGATGCAGAACGGCCAGGCCGTGCAGGCCTATGGTCTGGTGCCGGTGAGCTTCTCGCTGAACTAAGTGGCGACTGGATGCGGCGGCCTGCAACCGCAGCCGCCGCATCGATGTGGCTCTGCGCACCAGTTCCGTTAGGCGCTCTTATGCGCGGTGATACGGATGGTTGGCCAGCATCGCCGCGGCGCGATACAGCTGCTCGGCGACGATCAGGCGCACCAGCATGTGCGGCAGGGTGAGCGGGCCGATCGACCAGCTTTCGCTGGCGCTCTTGAGCACCTCCGCCGCGTGGCCTTCCGGCCCGCCGATGAGAAACGCCAGGTCGCGGCCCTGTCCGCGCCAATGCTCCATGCGTTGGGCGAGCTGTTCGGAACTGAGCGGGCGCCCGGGGACATCAAGCGCCACCACGTAGGCATTTTTTGGCAGCGCCGCGAGCACGCGACGGCCTTCGTCGTCGGTCGCGCGCTGCGCATCGCGGCCCTTGCCGCGCAGGCCGGGCTCGATCTCGACCAGCTCCAGCGGCATCCAGTGCGAAAGACGTTTTTGATATTCGGCAAAACCTTGCGCCACCCAGCTTGGTGCGCGCTCGCCGGTAGCGATGAGTCGGCATTTCATGGCCACATGATATCCGCGTCACAGCCCGGGCAGCCCGCGGCGATTTGTCACCGCGTGTCATGGTGTGGTTACAGCTGGCAATTAGTGTCGCTCGACCACCCAGCCACGCAGGAGTCGTTCGATGCCGATTTTCGATCCCGCCCGCCGCCAGGTTCTCAAGGGCAGTGCTGCCGTCATGGCCGCCGGCGCCCTTGGCAGCTTGAGCGCGCTGCAGTCGCGCCAGGCCCAGGCCGCCACCTCGCCTTCCACGCAGCTTGCACCGGTCCCGAGCCGGTACGGCCCGCTCGCCCCGGTCGCCGACCAGAGCACCGGTTTGCCGCTGCTGCAGCTGCCACAGGGTTTCAGCTATCGCTCGTTCGGCTGGAGCGGCGACCGCATGGACGACGGCCAGCCCTGCCCCGACCGCCACGACGGCATGGCCGTGGTCGGCCTGCGCCGACCCGACTGGCGCCCCGGTAGCGACCCGCTACGCGGTCTGGAATATGTGCTGATCCGCAACCACGAACGCGGCGCAGGCAACCCGTTCCGCGCACCGGCGATGTACGACACCGGCATCGTCAGCGGCACCCAGCAGGCCGGCGGCGGCACCACCACGCTCAGCTACGGCCGGCGCGGCTGGGGCAGCCTGGAGCCCAGCCTGGGCGGCACGCTGGTCAACTGCGCCGGCGGCCCCACGCCTTGGGGCACCTGGCTGAGCTGCGAAGAGATCAAGACCAATACGGTCTCCAGCACCGGCCGCAAGCATGGGTACGTGTTCGAGGTGGACCCGGACAGCCACCGCACCACCGGCCGCCCGCTGGTGGGCCTGGGCCGTTTCAGCCATGAAGCGGTGGCGATCGATCCGCGCACCGGCATCGTCTATCTCACCGAAGACGACCGCAACAAGGCCGGCCTGTACCGCTTCATCCCCAACGACCGCCGCGGCCGCAATGGCTCGCTGGAAAACGGCGGGCGATTGCAAGCCGCGCGCGTGCGCGGGCGCCGCAATGCCGATCTCACCGTGGCCAGCATCGGCCAGCAATTCCAGCTGGAATGGGTGGATATCTCCGAGCCCGACCTGGACAGCATCGCTGCGCCGGCCGGCTTTGCCGATATCGGCGCCAACGACACCCTGAGCGGCCCGTTCGCGCAGGCCTGGGCCGATGGCGCGCTGCGCATGAGCCGCGGCGAAGGCATCTGGTACAGCTACGGCAAGATGTTCATCGTCGACACCAGCACCGGCGTGGATGCGCAGGGGCGCCGTGGGTACGGCAACGGTGCGGTGTGGGTACTGGACCTGTTTACCCAACGCCTGAGCGCGCTGTTCGTCAGCGGCAATCAGCTGGCTGCGCACAACCCGGATAACGTGACGGTGAGTGCGCGCGGCGGCGTGGTGTTGTGCGAAGACGGCGGCGAAAGCCCGGACCAATACGGCCCCGGCGCGCGTCTACTCGGGCTGACGCGCAACGGCGCCTCGTTCTATCTGGCCAAGAACAACGTGCAGCTGACCTCGCAGCAGATTGCCGATGCCGGCAAGACGATCGCCGAAGGCGACTACCGCGACACCGAGTTCTGCGGCGCGTGCTGGGACCCGTTGGCGCGCACCTTGTTCGTCAACATCCAGACGCCGGGCATTACCCTGGCCATCACCGGGCCGTGGGAACGCGGACCGCTCTAAGCGCGTGGCGCTGCGCACCTGCGGTATGCATGTCCCGAACAGCGCGTGGCCAAGGAATGCACGACGCCGACCGATTGCGCAGCGAACGCCCCAGACAACAACGGCGCCCTTGGGCGCCGTTGTTGTCTCTGCGCGCCTGCGGCGCCCCTGCGCAGACTCAGCGCAGTTCGTCGGACTCGTCTTCGTCGGACGGGCGTTGATCGCCCACGGTCCACAGACGCTCCAGTGCATAGAACTCGCGCACGCGCGGCAGCATCACATGCACCACCACATCGCCCAGGTCGACCAGGACCCATTCGGCTTCGCGCTCGCCTTCCACGCCCAGCGGCATCACGTCCAGACGCTTGGCGAACTTGACCACTTCGTCGGCGATCGATTTGACGTGGCGGGTCGAGGTGCCGGAGACCACCACCATGTAGTCGCAGACGCTGGACTTGCCGCGCACATCGATCTCGACCACGTCCTTGGCCTTGAGCTCTTCGACAGCCTCGCGCACGGTAGCCAACAGGGCCGGCACGGACGGCGGCGGGTTCGGAAGGGAGGTCTTGATGACTTGGGCTTGGCTGGTCAAAGCGGCAACTCGATGGAATTGGCGTGAATTATAGGCCGGTCCGGCAGCACGCGTGTTCAGGTAGCCGGGCGGACGCTGCGGTACAGGCCTTCACGCTGGATCATTGCGGCCACCGGGGGCGGCACCAGACGCTGCCATTGCGCGCCGGTGGCGATGCGTGACCGCACCGCACTGGCCGATTCGCCGCGCAGTGGCTGATGCAGCAGATACAGGCGGCCGGCCGGCGCACTGACCAGCTCGTCCGCGCGTGCGACCCAGCGGCCCTGCACCATCGCGGCCAGCTGCGGTGCGTCGGCCAACGCCAAGGGTGTGCCCGGACGGGCGGCAACCACGAAATGCGCCAGCCCGAACAACGCCTCCCACCGATGCCAATGGTGCAGCCCCACGAAGGCATCGGCACCGAGCAACCAGGCGATCGGCGCCGCAGGGCCAAGTTCGGCACGCAGCTCGCGCAAGGTATCGACCGTATAGGACGGCGCATCGCACTGCGCGGCGCGCTGCAGTTCGCGGGTATCCAGTTGCAGGCCTGGAGACTTGGCCAGCGCCAGTTGCAGCATCTGCGCACGCTGCGCAGCGGTGGCACCGGGTGCAGGGCGATGCGGCGGGTCGGCCGCCGGCACCAGTTGCACGCACGCGCCCAGTTCGTCGCGCGCCGCGCAGGCGATGGCCAGATGGCCCAGGTGGATCGGGTCGAAGGTACCGCCGTAGTAAAGATGGAGCTGGGAATCGGGGTTCGGGATTCGGGAATCGGAAGAGCCGGGGTCTGCAACGTGGTCGGGATGGGAGTGTTGCTGTTCCTGCGATCCGGAGGAGCTGCTTGCAGGGCTGGCCTGCGCAAGCTGGTCGGAATGGGCCCGCTGCCGGTCACCCTGCCCTTCCCGGCTCCCCGGTCCCGGGTCCCGGGTTCCGGCGTCCCTGGCCTTCACGCCAACAATCTCACCGCGCGGGCTTCGGCCACGGCCACCAGCAGGCGTTCCAGACCAACCCAGGCGTCGCCGTCGGCGCGGCCCTTGGCCATGCGATCGACCAGCCCGGCTTCGGCAACGAAGCGTTCCCAGCGGTGCGGTTCGGGGTGACGCTGCAGCGCGCGCTTGAAGGGCGCCTGGCGCGATTCCCACAGCCCTTGCGCCTTCATTTCGGCAGCCAGGTTGCCGCCGTTGGCCTGCACCTTCGCCAGTGACGCGGTGCGCAGCAGCTCCTTGATCAGGATCGGCATCAGCGCGGCGACCGCCTCGCCTTCGCCGCGCAGGCCGGCAAGCATGCGGATCACCGCGGCCGGCTGCCCGGACAACGTGGTTTCGGCCAGCCGGAACACGTCGTAGCGCGCGGCATCGGCCACCAGCGATTCCATCGCCTCCAGATCCAGCGTCTTGCCGTCGGCCAACAGGGCGAGCTTGTCGATTTCCTGCGCGGCGGCGAGCAGGTTGCCTTCCACCCGCTCGCTCAGGCGCTGCACGGCAGCGGCATCGGCGCGCAGGCCGTGCGCGCGCAGGCGGCGCTCGATCCAGTCGGACAGTTCGTGCGGTTTGATCGCCCAGGCCACCGCGATGGTGCCGACGCGACCGACCGCCTCCGCCCACTTGCCGTGATGCGCCTTGCTCCAGTCGTTGGCGGTGATCAGCAGCACCACGTCCGGCGGCGGGTTGGCGCAGAAGCGGGTGATGACCTCGGCCCCGTCCTTGCCGGGCTTGCCGCTGGGCAGGCGCACTTCAACCAGGCGGCGCGGACTGAACAGGCTGGGCGCATTGAAGCTGGCGTCAAGCTGGTTCCAGTCGAACTCGCGGCCATCGGCATCGAACACTTCGCGTTCGCCGATGCCTTCGGCGCGCGCGCGTGCGCGCACCGCATCGGCAGCCTCAAGCACACGCAAGGTCTCGGGGCCGGCGATCAGATACACCGGCTGCAAGGGCTGGCTGGACTGGCCGGCCAGCTGCTCTGGGCGAAGTTCCATCACCGAAAACGCGGGGCGCGGCTCAGTTGCCCGACGTGGGCGCGGGCGGCAACGAGGCCGGCACGCTGGATTCGGGTGTCGTGGTCGGCTGCGCTGGCGCCGTCGGGGCCGGCGGCAATGGCGCGGTCGGCGTGCTCTCCAAACCTTCGCCGCGCTGCAGGCGTGCCCGCACCACGCTGTCGATACGACGCAGGATCGAGGCCGACATGTCCTTGCGCAGTTCGTCGGCAAGGATTTCGCGCTCGGTTGCCGTACCGGTGGCATCCACCGGTGGCGACACGTAGTCGCGCGAGAGCTCGATCACCTGCTGCGGCACCAGCACCGAGCCATTGGCGGTGGTGACGGTGAAAATGGCCGCGTAGCGCAGGCTGTATTCCTGTGCACGGCCCTGGCTGTCGATGGCGATCGGCAGATCGCCCCAACGCTCGGACAACACCTGCAACTGCGCAAAGCCGGTCTTGGCATCGTCGTCGGCCAGCGTGGCGCCGGAGGCCTTGAGACCCCGCCGCAACAGCTTGGCCAGCTCGCTGTACTGCACGGCGGACTGCACCTTCACCGCCGGTGTGTCGGGCGGCAACGCCAGCGAATTGCGCAAATGGAAGCCGCAGGCGGTGAGGCTCGAGACGAGCACGAGGGACGCAGCGAAGGCAGTAGGAAATCGAATCATGGGCACAGTCTGGATGAGCGCCCCGGCGGCGGCAACAGGCGGCTAGCCTGCCCGAGACCGCGTGAACGGGGCTTGAGAGGGCGCCGCGAAGCACTGCGGCGCCCCAGGAATGAAAAAACGCGTCGCCACGCGCCAGTGAAACGCATCGTCGGCAACCACTGCCAAAACTCTACCCACGCGTCGTGCGCGCCAGTGAAATGCGGTGTCGAAAACGAAAGTGCCCACGTAAGCCACGCCACGCGCCGCCGCGGTGATTTGCCTGAAAACCCAGCAGCACGTCGTCACGCACCGATGGAATGGTCGCCCAAGACACCTGGCGCTTCTCACCGATCGGCCTCGCCTTTTCGTGTTACCGCGCCCCCATGCCATGCATCGCTAGATCCGTCGCAGCAGCACATCCGCACATCGCACGCCGGTGCAGTGTGCGGCAGCTGCAACGTTATCCACGCGCCTGACCGCGCTGGACGCCCCCGCCACCGTGCAAGCGCGTTGCCACGCCGATCCGGCGCACTGCCCGGACCGGCGAGGGCAACCCGCCGGACCAGCACGGCTTAGCCGGCGACGATGTTCACGATCTTGCCCGGCACGATGATGATCTTGCGCACGCTCAGGCCTTCGAGGAACTTGGCGGCGTTCGGCTCGGCCTGCGCCAGCGCTTCGATCTGTTCGCGGGTCGCATCGGCAGCGACGTCGATCGTGCCGCGCAACTTGCCGTTGATCTGCACTGCCAGTGTCAACGCATCGCGCACCAGCGCGCTGGCATCGGCCTGCGGGAACGCCACGTTTTCCAGCAGCGTCTCGCCGCGGCCCAGGACCTGCCACAACGCGTGGCTGGCGTGCGGGGTGATCGGATTGAGCAGCAGCACCATCGCCTCCAGCGCTTCCTGGCGCACCGCGCGGCCCTGTTCGCTGGCGTCGTCGAACTTGGCCAGCGCGTTGGACAGTTCCATCACTGCGGCAATGGCGGTGTTGAAGCTGTGGCGGCGGCCGTAGTCGTCGCTGACCTTGCCGATGGTTTCGTGGGTCTTGCGGCGGATCGCTTTCTGCTCGGCGCTCAACACGGCGACGTCCAGCGCGACGGCAGCACCCTCGCCCACATGCTTGTGCACCTGCACCCACAACCGGCGCATGAAGCGCGCCATGCCGTCGACGCCGGCCTCGTTCCACTCCAGCGACTGCTCCGGCGGCGCGGCAAACATCGAGAACAGCCGCACGGTGTCGGCGCCGTACTTGGCCACCATCGACTGCGGGTCCACGCCGTTGTTCTTGGACTTGGACATCTTCTCGGTGCCGCCGATGTGCACCGGCTGGCCGTCGGCGATCAGCACCGCACCGGTGACGCGGCCACGCTCGTCGCGCTGGATTTCCACGTCGGCCGGGTTGATCCAGTCCTTGCCGCCGTTGTCGGCATCGCGATAGAAGGTCTCGGCGATGACCATGCCCTGGGTGAGCAGATTGGTCACCGGCTCATCGCTGTCCACCAGCCGCGCGTCGCGCATGAGCTTGTGATAGAAGCGGAAGTACATCAGGTGCAGGATCGCGTGCTCGA
This sequence comes from Xanthomonas sp. NCPPB 1062, assembly GCF_041481705.2. Classification (NCBI taxonomy): domain Bacteria; kingdom Pseudomonadati; phylum Pseudomonadota; class Gammaproteobacteria; order Lysobacterales; family Lysobacteraceae; genus Xanthomonas; species Xanthomonas sp. NCPPB 1062. Next base: position 3,118,348 of record NZ_CM192987.1, read on the forward strand.
TGCCGCCCACGTACAGGTCGGCCGGCATCCAGTAATTGGCGCGGCGGTCGACCATGTCGCGTGCGTTGGGGCTGGTGTAGCGCGCCACGTACCAGCTCGATTCCATGAAGGTGTCGAAGGTATCGGTCTCGCGCTCGGCCGGGCCGCCGCAGTCCGGGCAGGTGGTCTGGCGCCAGCTCGGGTCGGTCTTGATCGGCGAACCGGTGCCGGAAAATTCCACGTTCTCCGGCAGCACCACCGGCAGTTGGTCTTCCGGCACCGGCACCGCGCCGCACTTGGCGCAATAGATCACCGGAATCGGGCAGCCCCAATAACGCTGACGGCTCACGCCCCAGTCGCGCAGGCGGTAATTGACCCGACGCTGGCCCTGGCCCTTGCGCTCGAAGCGCTCGGCCAGTGCTTCGAAGGCACCGCCGAAATCCAGTCCATCGAACTCGGCCGAATTGATCAGTTCCAGCTCGCGGCTCTTGTCGGTGTACCAATCGCGCCAGTGGGTGGCGTCCCAGGTCTGCTCTTCTTCGTTGCGCGGCTCGCGCAGCTTAACCACCTGCACGATCGGCAGGCCGTACTTGTTGGCGAACTCGAAATCGCGCTGGTCGTGGCCCGGAACGGCCATCACCGCGCCGGTGCCGTAGCCCATCAGCACGAAGTTGGCCACCCACACCGGCACCTGCTCGCCGCTGATCGGGTGGACCGCGGTCAGGCCAGTGGCCATGCCGCGTTTTTCCTGGGTTTCCAGCTCGGCTTCGGAGACGCCGCCATGCTTGAGCGTTTCCAGCAGCGCGGCCAGTTCCGGGTTGGACTTGGCGGCATGCAACGCCAGCGGATGCTCGGCGGCGATCGACACGAAGGTCACGCCCATCAGCGTGTCCGGGCGGGTGGTGAACACGCGCAGCGGGTCCAGCGGTGCGCCGTCGATGTCGCGCACGTCGAACTGGATTTCCAGCCCTTCCGAGCGGCCGATCCAGTTGCGCTGCATGGTCTTGACCGAATCCGGCCAACCATCCAGTTGATCCAGGCCGTCCAGCAGCTCCTGGGCGTAATCGGTGATGCGCAGGAACCACTGCGGGATCTCGCGCTTTTCCACCAGCGCGCCGGAGCGCCAGCCGCGGCCGTCGATGACCTGCTCGTTGGCCAGCACGGTCTGGTCGATCGGGTCCCAGTTCACCACCGCGTTGCGGCGGTAGGCCAGGCCCTTGCGCATCAACCGGGTGAACATGCGCTGCTCGTGCACGTAATAGTCCGGCGTGCAGGTGGCGAACTCGCGCGACCAGTCGATGGCGTAGCCCAGCGATTTCAGCTGCGCGCGCATGTGCTCGATGTTGGCGTAGGTCCACTTGGCCGGCGCGGTCTTGTTCTTGATGGCGGCGTTTTCGGCCGGCAACCCGAACGCATCCCAGCCCATCGGCTGGAGCACGTTATGGCCGGTCATGCGCTTGTAGCGGCTGACCACGTCGGAGATGGTGTAGTTGCGCACATGGCCCATGTGCAGCGCCCCGGACGGGTACGGCAGCATCGACAGGCAATAGAACTTGGGTTTCTCCGAGTTCTCGTCGACCTGGAAGGCGCGGGTGGCATCCCAGAACTGCTGGGCGGAGGTTTCGACCTGCTGCGGGTCGTAGACGTTCGGTTCGACGGTGGACATTGGGAGCGGATGCTCGGGCGGTGCAAAGCGGTACAGGGTACCGCAGTGCAGCAGGTGGACCAAACCGTTACCGCAGCGCGGCCGGCTTCGGCGGCCAGATCCAGCCCGCGACCGCCAGCCAGCCGACCCAGGCCAGGAACGCCAGCCGTTGCGCAATGGCCTGGCGCACCAGGCCCGGCGGGCCGAACGCCAGCACTGCCACCAGCAATCCGGCCGCCAGGCTCAACCAGGCCAGCCTGCGGGTCGTGGCATCGTTGAGCAGCGCGGCGGCAATCAACAACATGCCGGGCACGAACGCCACGGCCCACAACAACCAGGCGGTGGCATGGGCCTGGCTGGCACGGCCATCCAGATCGGTGGGATCCAGCGGCAGCATGCCCATGCCCAGGAAGGCCAGGCCGGCCAGCACGATCAACTGTCCGCCCACGCGCAGACTCCAGCTGGCCTTGGGCGGCATGCGCGCCAGCAGGCTGACCCCGGTGGCCATGCCCAGCGCGCCTACCAGCACGAAGGCGACCAGATTGAAGCCCAGCGCATGCGGCACGCCCTGCGCGCCCAACAGCGCCACCGGATGGCTGGCCTGCAGATAGCCCGGCAGCGTGACGCCGAAACCGGCCAGCGCCAGTACGAAAACCGTTGCCGCGATCAGGCCCATGTAGCGCTGCGCGCGCTCGGTGGTTGCCATTGGCTTGCTCCAACACGGGGCGCGACGCGCCGCCAGAACGCGGCATTGTCGTGCCGGTCGGGCGCGGCGTGAACCCCTGACGCTGCCACGGCCATGCGGAAGGCGCCCGAACCGGGCACGTGAGCGCCTCATTGCGGCTGGGCTTGTGTCAGCCGCGTTTGCCACCATTACCTCCCATTGTTGCCGCACTTAACTTCTGGAAGCCCATGTCCGACAAGCCGCATGTATTCGATGCCACCACCGACACCTTCGAGACCGAGGTCCTGCAGAAATCGTTGACGACACCGGTCCTGGTGGACTTCTGGGCCACCTGGTGCGGCCCCTGCAAGTCGCTGACGCCGATCCTGGAAAAGCTGGCCGGCGAGTACAACGGTGCGTTCGAGCTGGGCAAGGTCGACGTGGACAAGGAACAGCAGATCGCTGCGGCGTTCCAGATCCGCTCGGTGCCGACGGTCTTCCTGGTCAAGGGCGGGGAGATCGTCGACGGCTTCCCCGGCGCGATGCCGGAAGGCCAGGTGCGCGAATTCCTGACCCAGCACGGCGTGCTGCCGGCCGAGCCGCAGGTGGCAGAAGACGTGCCGCCGGCGCCGCTCGACCCGCAGGCGCAGGCCGCGGCACTGCGTGAAGCGGTCGCCGCCGAACCGGACAAGGACGAACTCAAGCTGGACCTGGCGCTGGCGCTGCTCAAGACCGGCGACACCGCCGAGACCGAGCAGTTGATCGATGCCCTGCCCGCCAACCTGGCCACCGACGACCGCGCGGTGCGCGCCAAGGCGCGGCTGAGCTTTGCCAACGTTCTCAAGGACGCCCCGGACGCCGGCACCCTGCAGGCTGCCGTGGATGCCAACAGCGCCGACCTGCGCGCACGGCACCTGCTCGGCGTGCGCCATCTGCTCGACGGCAACGACGAAGCGGCGCTGGAGCAGTTCCTGGAAATGCTGCGGCAGGACCGCAGCTTCGACGACAACCTGCCGCGCCGTAGCCTGATCGATGCCTTCCGCGTGATCGAGGACGAAGATCTGGTCGGCCGCTATCGTCGCAAGATGTCGGCGCTGGTGTTTTAAGCCCCAGCGTTGACGTGCGACACCTGCGCTGAGTTGAGGCGGTCACCCGATCGCCCTGCTCACCGCAGGATGCGCGCCGGGCCTGTGCCCGGCGTGTTGCGTTCGGGGGCCTGCATGGCTTTTTGACCCGGGCCAACGACCATGACGACACCAGCTCGCGGTCGGCAGCAACGGACGGACGCCGTGCCGACCACGCGCAGCCGGCCTACTCCATACGCATGCGAATGTTATGCTGCGCACTTTCCCTCGCCAAGGAAACAGGCCCGTATGCGCGCATCGCTGTTCAAGTTAGGCATCAACCTGTGGCCGCCATTTTTGTTTGCCGGCATCCACGTCACCGTGCTCTCGGCCGACTACCGTTTTGCGCGGGTGGAGCTGCGCCAGCGCCCATGGAATCGCAACTATGTCGGCACCCATTTCGGCGGCAGCCTGTTTGCGATGACCGACCCGTTCTGGATGCTGCTGACCATGCACAACCTGGGCCGCGAATATTACGTGTGGGACAAGGCCGGTAGCATCGAATTCGTCAAGCCCGGGCGCGGCACGGTAACGGCGGATTTCGTCATCGACGACGGCGTGCTGGCGCAATTGCGCCAGGCCACTGCAAACGGCGAGAAACATCTGCGCTGGTTCGAGAACACGGTCTACAACCGCGACGGCGAAGTGGTCGCACATGTCCGCAAGCAGCTCTACGTCAAACGCAAACCCGCACGCTGAGGATGACGGCAGTGACGCTGCCACGCCAGCCGATACGGCGATGCATGTTTCGCTCGACTCGCCGCCCACGCAACGGATGATGGCGGAGCGAAACAGCTGCACGCCCTCCTGACCAGGTGCTAATGCCGCAGCAGCAAACGCGCAGGCACTTTGCCATAGGCGCAACGCGAGTGTGGCCACCGCAGCCGCAAGCGTGCCGCCCGTTGCTGCAGTTGTCGCGCAACGCGCATCGGTTTTGTATCAGGCCATGGGCGCATTGACTTGGAACCCGTTGCTCACTGACAAGCCTGCGTTCCGGCATGCAGATAACGCCGGGCTGACGCAAGCGCTACGGGCCGCAGCCCTGGCTGCAACTCGTAGCGCGTGCGTTTGGTCATGGCCAGGCGCCGGCGCCTGGGCGGCGCTCAAGGCCTACCCTGTTGCCACTGCTGCAGCGCCTGCTTCTGACGCAAGGCCGCGCCAAGCGCGTGCAATTGCGCAGACAACTCTGCGATCACCGCGCGGCCTTCGCCGTCACCCGCGACGGGGAGATCGGCCAGCCGACCAAGCGCATCGTCGATGGTCGCGATCGAGACCGCTTGCGCAGCCACCTGGTCCCTTAGCTGCTGCAACGCATTGCGCAGTTGGTCGACGTCAGCGCTGAGCGGCACGGGCACGCCCGTGCCTTCTTCCATGGCACGCGCCACCTCGCCCTGGGCTGGCGGGGGAAGCAAGCCAAGCGCTGTGTCCAAGGGCTCGGCGAGCGTCTGCAAGGTGCGTGAAATCGTTCTATCCTGCTCGGCCGCTGCAATGGCGCGCTCGTGATCCAATCGCGTGGCCTGGGTGGTATTTGTGCCGTTCTTGGCTTTCAGCGCATTCCACACCACATCGTTGAAGAACATCTGCGCTCCTTGCTGCAACACCCATGCTGGAGAATTGTCGGCCTCTCCGGGCAAGCTGCCGCCGCCATACCCTCCTCTCAGCGGGGAAGCGATCAATCTGGTGGCACCCAACGAAGCCATGTTGGCCAACACATTGCCGACCATATGGCGTCCCAGCACATCGCGCAGCGCCGTCGTTGCCGCGTTCGCCGTGCTGAACGCCTGTCTCGCTAAAGCCATCGCTTCCTGACCTGTCTGCAATAGATAGCTGGGAAAATGCACCGCATCGGACCACGTGGCAGGAGGTCGTGTCTTGTCCGGCAATGCAAGAGCGAACAGATTCAAGCGCTGATGCCCACCGAGCAAATCGGGAACCGTCATCTGGCCAGTGCGCCCCATTGCCTTGCCGGTGTCCAGCAACGCCTTGTGCAAAGCGCCTGCACCACCCACCGCCAGCCCGGCCAGGCCAACTTCGGCAACCGCCGTACGGGTGGAGGGGTCCCCTGAGGTGCGCCGCGCGGCGTTAAAGCCGCCGCTGATGGTCGGCCTGAGCAGCATGGTGTCCAGCGCCGTATCGTCCAGCATGGACTGACGCTGAGCGATTCCTGCCCGACGGTCATAGGCCTGTGCCGTGAGCTCGGCACGGGTCGGCGTACCGTTTTCTCCGGGACGCACGAAGCGCTTGTTTCCCTCAGGGGTGACTTCCAATAGGACCGGCGGCGGGTCCGGCACCAGGATCTTGGGATCGATCGCCTGGAAACGCGGCAGATTGGCAACGCGCGCGCGCCTGTCCATCGATGGAATCAACAGCGTGTCGCAGGCATGCGACCCCATTCCCGAGATCACCCCAGCCAGGGTCGCTGTACTCTAGGGTTCCGAAGCGGGCGGGCGGCTGCTCTGGTAGGCAGTGGCTGCAGAAATGCCGAGCGGCGTCCGCAACGCGCCAACGAAAAACGATCTGAGACTTTCATACGCAATGGGCAGCGACGCTTTCCTGCCGACCGCCTTCATATCCCCGGCAACTTCGTAGGCAGCGTCCGGACCGAACGCCTCAATACGCTCCTGCAAGCGGGCATCGGCCCACTGCACGTATTCCGCCTGCAATGCGAGCTGCTCGTCCGACGGCTCCGCAAACGGGCGATCCTTCAGAACTGCACGCAGTTGCGCCTTCAGGCGTTCGCAAGCGGCGACACAGCGCTGCGCGTAAGCCCCCTGCGTCGCCGAAGAAGAAGCCGCCTGCTGGTTGCCTGGATGCCGCCCAGCGCGATGCTGGCGCTCCGCGCGCTCAGACGCAGCGCGGGAGGATTCACCCGCTTCCGGACGCCACTGCCTGGTCTTGGCGGGGGATAATTCACCCGACGGCAGCGTTGTGGTCTTGCCTGCACGCGCGCGCAAGCGCGGGCTCGGCTCCGCCAGCCCCTTTAGCACCGTCGAACGCGGCGTCTGCGGCTCTGGCACGAATGGTTCGCTTGCGTGCGCGGCACCGGGATTTGCGGACGATCCACTTGGGATGGACGGTGGAGCGCTGTTCTGGCGTTGGAGCTTCATACGACAGCCTCCCTGGCGCTGCCCGCCTGCGTTACCAGCGCATCCAGCACGACACGTGCGACGATCTGCCCCCGCTCGAGAGTGGCGGCCACGTCTTCGGGCGTCTGCGCGAGCAGCAACGGGCAGATGCACAGCAGGCCCAGGTTGGACATCGTCAGCCGCCACCCGTACTCGGTCAGCAGTTGCTCTTGCAGCGCAAGCAGCGTGACGACCTCGTCGCCCTCGAGTTCGCGTGCGGCCAACGGCAGGATGACTTCCGGAAATCCCGACACACCATCGTTCCGGGGCTGCGCATGCACGCGACACAGCATGCCCGCAGGCCCGAGAACGGTCTCGCCTTCACGCAGGCGCTGCACCAGTGCATCGGTCAGGCCCAGGCGAAGACCAAGACCGGAAAAGAACGAAGCCACCATGGAATCAACATTGATCTGATCGGATGTCATTTGAGGTATCTCACAATGAAAGTGCGAGCTGCATCGCTTGGCTCTGCCTGGGCAGTGTCACTGTCAGCGCCCGGTCACCGCAAAGAAAGCGCGAATCACCGGCGCAACGCACGAAGCGCAAAAGCCTCACGCAAATAGTTCGATCCGCACGCTTGCCTGTTTGCTCAAGTCAGCTATCAAGGCTGTGGTGGCCACAGATTTTTCGGCACCTCAGGCCATACCCGTCGCCAATGACCATCGCCTGGCGCGCCGTCCGGCGCGGCAGTCCTGACGCGCAGCACCATTGGCATGCACCCACGACGACCTGCTCGCCCTGGACGCGCATCTTTGGAAGGCTGCTGACGAGACAGAGACCGGCCGACTGCAGAGCGCCAGTGCATTTGAAAAGACTGCCCTCTGTCACGCTCCACATCCATTGCATACCAGGCGCCGCTTCGGAACCTGATTTGGTTCGCGTACGGCGATAGAAAATCTGCTGGACAGACAGCGGGCATACGCGTCTGGTAGTTCAATTTTCGCGCAGTGCATTCACCACTTCGCCTCCACCAATACCGGCAGGCTCAGGATTGCACCAGGAACTTCGCTACGGGAGGGAGGTTCCACGGCATCTGCGATGCAATCCCATGCGATGCGCACCAATCGTCCGGTACGCACGCAATCTATCTGCCGTATACACGTCAGGAGATGTCCCGATGAAGTCATCCGCATCCGTCGATTCGGCCAGCCGCAGTGCGGGGTCGCACTTGCCTGAGATCCAGGAAACAGAGCTCGCCACTGCCTCCACCTCTGCGGCCGTCACGCACCAATCCGCGCCGGACCCCGCACTCAGCCCACTTGGGCGTGCGCCCGTCAGGCGCAGTGGCGCAAACACGCTAGGGGCGCTCCTAGCCAGGCCCGAGCAAGACGCCCAGGCCCTCGTCCCGCAATCGGCAACCTCATCGAATGCAACGAAGGCGACGCTGGCACGGCTTCGTCAGCAGTTGGCTTCGGACGATGCACGCGCAATCGCACCGGACTTGGCGGCCGATCTGATCAGCAGGCTCAGGCCGATGAAATCGCCCGGCACCACGGGTGCGCAGGCACGCGCGGCCACGCATGCGGACCTGGTCAGCCGCATCAGCGAACACGATGTGATCGATTGGTACAAGGCGCAGGGGCTGAACGAAAACGACGTAGCCACGCTGCGGCGCACCGCACTGCTTTCCGGCATGCCCAACCCGAGCGGCAGCTTCCTCACCAATGCCATGCAGTACATCGTCTCGCCGTGGATCAACTATGCGACACGCCAACCGTGGGCCGGCGCAGGGTTCGGCCTGGCCACCATGCTGGTCGCCGCACCTGTGAATGCCGGCCAACAATCGGCGGTTGTCAGCCTGTGCGAGTCGATTCGCGAACACGGCGCTCACGTCATCGTGCCGGACAAGAAGCAGATCAACGACAAGCACTGGCTCCCCGAACTGGCACACGCCCTCAAGGAAAAGATCGAAACGTTCGCCAAAGCCTGCGACGTGTTTCGCGAGATTCAGAGTGATCCAAATTCCTCAAGTAAGGAACGCGCGGCGGCAGCCGACGTCTTGCTGGCAGCAGAGAAGGAGCTGCACCAGGCCCAGCATGATTTCGTCATGACCCAGGGCGCACACGATCGCCAGTGGCAGGGCAACCGCTGGCAGGCCGTTCCACGCATCTTGCGTTCGCCGGTGGCCAGCACGCTGGGGCTGCTCAGCAAGACAGGCGCGATGCGTGCGCTGTCGCCGACGGCGCAGACGGTTGGCGCGATGTTGATGACGGCTGCGCAACATGTGGCCGCCGGCTTCGACGAGCAAGCCAAGCAGGAAGCCAACAACAAGCTCAACCTCTTGTACGCCGATGTACTGACCGACGCAGGCAAGCAGAAGCTGGCCAGCGGCGCGGCGGTCAGCGCAGAGGACATCAAGACCGACAAGCTACGCAGCCTGATCCAGTCGCCTACCCAAGCGCTGGTCAAGCGCGTCACCGCCGGGGTCGCCGAGTTGGAGCAGCTGCTGGCGGATGCAGTGACAGCAGAGGATACGCAGCCAGGCGCAATCACGGCAGACGACCGCGACATCGAGGCCGGCGACGCCAGCAAGGCGATGCAGGAACTGCGCTTGGTGCGCAACGACCTTGAGGCGTTGCGCGAAGGCAGGCTCGACGAAATCGACCCGAACGGCACCGCATCCAAGCTGCTTATCGGCGCCGAAAAGTCCGTGCTGTCGCAGCAGCTGTTCAACGATATCGCCAAGAAGTACAACTATCTCGAGTTCACCGCGCAAACCGCACAGCGCATCGGCCAGATGTTCCATCTGATCTTCCTGGGCAGCGCCGCATCGTCGGTAATCAGCAAACTCGTTTCGGCCTCCCAGGGCGGGACCCGCAATGTTCCGCTCCCGCAAAGCCTGGCGGTCTCGGCGATCTCCGGGGGCATGGCCGCCGTTGGCGCCCTGAACCAGCACACCGCCATCACCATCAAGAACAACCGTCGCGAGGGAAGCACCGACATCGGGCTGGGGAAGCAGGTAGGCCGCGGAATCCTGGGCGCCATGCATGAAACGCTCTCCCAGCGACGTGGGACCAAGGCCAGCAAGGCCATCAACACCTTGTTGGAGGGCAATGATGTTGAAGCGCTGCTGGCAACGGCAAGAGCGTTGTCTGTGCAGGAGGCAAGCACCTCTTCCAGCCAGCCACAGGATTTGCCATCGACATCCACGGCGGCACCACCGCGCCGGGAACATGTTTCGGCCCCGAGTAGCCCGAACCGATCGAGGCTGGAACAGACCAACAACGAGATAACGCGGTCCAAGAGCGCTCGGAACTTGGGGACGGAACTGCACGAGTTCGCCCGCATGGCCGGCAAACACTCCAAGCACCTGGTGTGAGGTGATGATCCGGCATGTTGCAGGGCGTCGCCTCCCTGCACCATGGCCGCCGCACCGGACGCTGCCTTGTCCGTTACCGACGTCGATTGATGCGGGGTGTGCCGCTTCCTCGGCAGCCGCGCCGGCAGGCGGATGCCGAAGCGGACTCAGTGCCGAGTCAGCGGCGGCATCAGGCCGAAGATGCACGCCGCTGCATCGTTCGCCTCGGCGGTGAACGAAGCGATATCGCCCCTATCCATGTCGGGTCGCCGCCTGTCTGCCAAGGCATTGGTCACCGGCCATCGCGTGGCTTGGCGACCGCTGCCCAAGCGCGCAGACACCACCCGCATGGCTGGCGGATGTGAGCGACATGTGTGCAAAGCGGGCCGCCAGCGGGCGACGCTCACGGCCTGCTCGCTGGGGCATGCGGAGTCTGGGGTTTCCCAACCCACATGGAATGCTTTCATGAAAGCGATCAACGTCATCACTCTGGTGCTTCTCATCGTCGGTGGATTGAACTGGGGGCTGGTCGGCCTGTTCCAGTTCGATCTGGTTGCCGCACTGTTCGGCGGACAGGACGCACTGCTGTCGCGTGTGGTTTACACGCTGGTGGGGCTCTCGGCGCTGTGGCAGCTGGTACCGCTGTTCCGCAACAACCATGGCACTGCCGAGCATCACACCAGCCCGCACGTGCGCAACAATCCGTAACCTCCTGCCCGCGGCAGGTCTTCGCATCTGTGCATGACGCCGGCGCCCTGCGTCGGCGTCATGCCATGCGATGCATGCTTTGCGTCTGGGCGCGTGGTCGGCAAGAATCGCAGACACCTCCCTGCCGGCTGCCTTCATGCTCCTGCGCACTGTTGCTTCTGCCTGCCTGCTCGCCCTGCTGTTACCCGTAGCCGCCAACGCGGCTTACCGTAGCCCGCAACAGATTCTCGACAGCTCGCCGGCCAGCGCGTGGCGCGTGCTCGATCCGGACCGCACGCTGTACCTGGAGCTGGATGCCGGACGGGTCATCATCGAGTTGGCGCCGCAATTTGCGCCGGAGCACGTCGCCAACATTCGCACGCTGGCGCATGAGCGCTTCTGGGACGGGCTGAGCATCTATCGCTCGCAGGACAATTTCGTGGTGCAGTTCGGCGACCCCGATGGCGAGACGCCGGCCAAGGCCAAATCGCTTGGCTCGGCCAAGACGCATCTGCCGGCCGAATTCGAACGCGCATCGCAGGGCCTGGATTTCCAGCGCCTGCCCGACAGCGATGGCTGGGCGCCGCAGGTGGGCTTTGTCGACGGCTTCCCGGTCGGCCGCGACACGGCCACCGGCAAGACCTGGCTGGCGCACTGCTACGGCACCCTGGGCGCAGGCCGCAACAACGACGAAGACAGCAGCATCGGCGCCGAACTGTACGTGGTCACCGGGCAATCGCCGCGCCAGTTGGATCGCAACATCACCGTGGTCGGGCGTGTGGTCAAGGGCATGGAATTGCTCAGCGTGACGCCGCGCGGCCCCGACCCGATGGGCTTCTACGAAGACCCCGCGCAACGCGCACCGATCCGCGCGATCCGGCTGGCCAGCGAAGTGCCTGCGCCAGAGCGCACGCCACTGCAATTGCTGCGTACCGACAGCCAGACCTTCCGCGATGTGGTCGAGGCGCGCCGCAACCGCAAGGACGATTTCTACAAGCGCCCGGCCGGGCACATCGACCTGTGCAATGTGCCGTTGCCGGTGCGTGTGCCGCCGGCCGGTTGAATCGGGAATCGGGAATCGGGAATCGCAAGAGCGAGTCGCGCCCCGTCAGCGGGCGCGCTGGCTGAAGGCGACGCTGCCGAGGATCAGCACCGCGGCCACCAGCATGGTCCAGGTGAGCGGTTCGCCCAGCAGCGACCATGCCAGCAGCGCGCCGAACACCGGCACCAGATAGGTCACCGTGGACGCACGCGCCGGGCCGATGCGCTGGATCAGCCGGTAGTACATCAAGAATGCCAGCCCGGTGCACACCACACCCAACGCGGTGGCGCAGGCCCACGCCACCGCCGGCACCGGCGTGGTCGGCCATTGCCACCAGGCCAAGGGCGCCAGCAAGAGCGCACTGCAACCCAGGGTGGACGCCGCCGACGCAGCAGGCGGCAAATCGCCCATATGGCGCTTCACCAGGTTGTAGCCGATGCCGTACAGCAGCGAGGCAGTTGCACCAGCCAGCGCTGCCGGCCCGACGCTCAAGCCGGCGGATTTGCCGGTGGCCAGCACCAGCACGCCGATAAACCCCACCAGCAAGGCCAGCGCGCGACGCGTGCCGATCCGTTCGCCGAAAAACAGGAAGGCGATCAGCGCGGTAAACAGCACCGTCATCGCATTGCAGATCGCCCCGACTGCCGCCGGTGCATGTTGCGCGCCCCAGGCGAACAGCAGGAACGGCAACGCAGAGTTGAGCACACCGATTGCCGCCAGCATCGGCCAGCGATGCAACGGGAAACGTTCGCGTGCCAGCCACAGGAATGGCAGCAGCACCAACGCACCCAGCGCCAGGCGAATTTCCACCAGCACCACGGTGCCGAACTTGGGCGCGGCCACGCGCATGAACAAAAACGAGCAGCCCCACACCACGCCCAGAAAACCAAGCTCAAGCGGCGTACGCCATTGACGTACCGCAAGCTCGGGCTGCACCGACGATTGGGCGCTCATGGCCGTGCTCCCGAACCGTGCCATGCGGGGATGAAACGGCAGAAGACGGCAGCAGGCAGACTAAGAGACATGGCACGATCGTCGCGAAGGGATGATGCAGCATCGGCTGCCACCAGGGGCGCGACAAGCGCGTAGTATCGGGGCGAGCCACAAATCTCACTCATGCCTCGATGAATCTGCGCCCTACCCTGTTACCTGCGCTGGGCGTGTTCGCCGCTGCCGCCCGCCACCAGAATTTCGCCCACGCCGCCGAAGAACTGCACCTCACCGCCAGCGCGGTTAGCCACCATGTGCGCAAGCTCGAAGCGCTGCTGGGTGCGACCTTGTTCCAGCGGCTACCGCGTGGCGTCAAACTCACCGCCGAAGGCCGCCAGCTGGCAGATGCGGCCACCGCCGCGCTGGCCGAGATCGCGGCGGTAGCCGGCAACCTGCATCCGCGCGAAGACGCCATTCCACTGCGCGTTACCACGTTGCGGTCGCTGTCGTATTGCTGGTTGTTGCCGCGGCTGCCGCGCTTTTGCCGCGCCTATCCGCATATCCGTATGGACCTGCAATCGGATACGGCCTTTTCGCGTTTCGAAGAAGGCGGCCCGGACCTGGGTATTCGTTATGGCCAAGGCGCCTGGCCCGGACTGACCTCGCATCACCTGATGGACGACGAACTGTTCCCGGTGGCCTCACCGTCGTTGCCGGAAGTGGCTGCCCTGCGCACGCCGGCGCAGATCGCGCAATTACCGCTACTGACCGACATGTCGCCGCAGGGGTGGCGCGACTGGTTCCGCGCAGCCCAGGTCCGCGGTACCACCGTGCCGCCGATGCACATCTTCAACGACAGCACCGACGCGATGCGCGCCGCCGTGTATGGCCTGGGCGCGGTGCTGGCGCGCAAGCACATCGCCCAGCCCTACCTGCAGCGTTACGAACTGGTACGCCTGCCCGGCCCCACGCTGAAGGCGCGTTACGCGTACTACATCGTGCACCCCAGCCACCGCGAACTTAGCCCGGCCGCGGCATTGTTCATCGACTGGCTCAAGCGCGAAGCACAGGACGAACGCACCCCGATGCCGGCACTGCCCGCCGAATTGGTGGCGTTGCCGCTGAGCGAAGGCGTGCAGGAGCCGCGTGCAAGGCGGCGTTTGCGTAGCGCATCGGCGGCGGAATGAAGTTGCGCGGGTATCTGGCTATTTGCGTGAAACATTTCGCTGCCCTTCACGCTACGGGAAAAGGTGCCCGGCAGGGGCCGATGAGGGTAAGAGCGAAGGCTAGTGGAGTCGGGTGCACTTGCGGCTTCGGCGCGTACTTTCACCTCAAACCCCCGTTCCGCGCGCTTGCGCACCATCGGTGCGCAAGCGGTAGATCGGCGCCCCGCAGGAAAGTGGCTACCAGCACACCCTGAGCGACACTGCATAAATCGCTTGACAGCCATCCCCATCAAGATCATTAATTAGCTAATTCGTTAATTGGCTAACCCCATCCATGTCCATCGACCGCATCTTCGAAGCCCTGGCTTCCCGGCCACGCCGGGAAATCCTGGCCTACCTGTCCGCGCAGGAACTGACTGCCGGGCAGATCGGCGAACGGTTTTCGATGAGCGCGCCAGCCATTTCGCGCCACCTCTCCGTGCTGTCTGCAGCCGGGTTGGTCAGCAGCGAGCGGCGCGGCCAATTCGTGGTGTATCGGCTGACGCCCGACAACATGGTCAATACGCTCAGCGGCTTCGCATTTGAGGTGTGCCCCAAGGCAGGCCCGCTGCAGCGCGAGTCACGCAAGCTGGCCAAAAAAACCCGCTAATCCTCCACTCGACTTCTGCTGCAAGGACATGCCATGGACCACCAACGGATCGTCGCAGACACAAGCTTTCCGCGCGTATCGCTGCCCTCGTACAGCGGCGGCCGCCCGGTCGAGGTGATGCTGATTGCGCAACTGGACCCAGGCGCAGGCGATAGCTTGATCGCGCAGACCGGCGAACGGCAGCGACACCACCCAGCACACCACGATGCCCTGGACGAACCGTCGGCGCAGCTGTCCGCGCCGGACTTCGGCCATGACGATCGTGCCTCGCTATTTTCGTTTTCGGTCGGGCCGCAGGGGCATCCATTCCACTGCCATGCCGGCAATCGCGTGTTCACCGCAATCACCGGAAGCGGCGGTGCGCAACTGCGCTTTTCCACCGCCTCGGCGCAGCAATTGCGTCAGGACCCGCGGGCCTTCCTGCAGGCGCTGCGCTACGTGGATCTGCCCGGCGATAGCCTGTTTACGGTGCGCTTCGGCGGCGGAACGTGGCACCAGTTCGTGCCTGCGCAAGGGAACGCGGCACACTCGGCGTTCTTTGCGCTGTCCTGCCATCCGGACGAAGCCGGCGGCGACTTGAGCCCCGAGCAGCAAGCCCTGGTCACCCAGGGCACGGCGACCATTGCCAGCTTGACCGAACTGCTGCCGCCCCCTGTCGCGGCGCTGCTGCAGTCCGATGCCTTTCGTGCGGCGGATGTGCCTACCGTTTCGCTGTCGCTGCACGTCAAACCGCAGAGCTGGCAGCAGCGCGCCTGCAGCCGTGCGCGCCGTTGGAGCGGGCGCATCCGCCAGCTGCCGCCGCGCACCCGCCGCCCCGGATTTGTCGCCACCCGCGTGGCACCGCTACGGATCCGCTCGCTGCACGCACTGCCGGCCGATGCATTGCTGCGCGAGCAGTTGAGCGGGCAGGTGCATTTTCAGGACACCCATCAGTTGCGCCTGGACACACGCCAACTGCGCAGCGACAGCCTGCAAGGCCTGATGTGCGACTTGCTGCAGGCATTCGTCGATCAACCGCCGGGCGGGGTGAGCGGTTTGATGCGCCTGCGCAACCTGATGGTCAAGCCATTGGGACTACGTACCTCGCACCTGGGTTGCCCGGTGTCTTCGTTGCTCGACCCGAGCGCAGCGCAACGTTTTGCCGGGCGCTTCCCGGTGCTGGCACAACGCAGCGACGCCGATGGGCAGCACGTGCAGATCGTGCTGGGCGCCGACGACAAACATCTGCGCTTCCGCTCGTCGGTGGCATTGCGCCGGGTCGGCACGCACGAGATCGAGCTGACCATGGCCACCCGGGTGAGCTGCCGCAACGGGTTTGGCCGTGTCTACATGGCCTGTATCCATCATGCGCATCACCACTACGTCGTGCCCACGATGCTGCGCGCCGCAGTAGGCCGCGTGATGCAGTCCGATCCCGTTACCAGCCAGGCATGGCCGGCACGGCCCGCGTGATGTGAGCAGCGCGCCATCACCTCGTTTTGTCCTGGCGATGCCTAGGCTTGATGTCCCCAATCCACAGGACACTCCCATGCCTACCCTCCGCATGCGCATCACCGGCACCGACGACGACGCGCGTGCCATTGCCAACCTGCTGCAAAGCATCGACGGCATCGAGCACGTGGAAGAAGTGGACGATCTGATGCCGCACCTGGACGACGAAGATTCCAGCTCGGCAGGCCTGTCGGACGACGAAGGTCCGGGCAGCCACGAGTTCGAAGTGGAAGCCGGCAACGAGGCCACCGCGCAGAAGGTCCGCGACGCAGTGCAAGAGCTGGCACTGCAGCTGGACGTGTTTGTGGAATACGAAGTGGACGAAGGTTGAGCCGGGCTCAGCCCTACCTGTGGCGACAGTGCTGCATTGCTGGATCGCACGCGACGCCATGACGCGTCCTGCGGCGCTTGGGCATGCCGCTGCGCGCTCAAGCCGCGTGCGACCGAGCGCTGGCAGCGCACGCCGCATGCACTGATCGGTCGGACGACCCCGCAGCTGCACGGCAGTCCCGCGCAGCTGCGGTGCATCAGGACATCCGGCGCCGACGTACGCGCCAGCGCCACGCCTGCAACAACAACCAGCCGGCGATCAGTGCAACCGCAGCCACCGGCAGTAGCGCTGCCACTGCGCGGATGACGAACGCCACGCTGCTGGAAAATACCTCGCCGAACTCGGCAGCGGCTTGTGCGATCTCGCCCCTGCCCTGCTCGCCACCGGTACTGCGGAAATTGAGCGTCAGCAATTGCGTGCGCACCCGGCGCTGCTGCTGCGCGGCCTGCTGTTGGGTCTGCTGCGCCTCGGCTTCGATCTCGGCCAGCCGCTTGGACAAAGCCAGCAGATCGGTCACCGCCAGATCGCGGCGCTGCTGCAATTCCAGCAGGCGCGCATGCTCTTTTTGCAGCCGCGCCTGTGCCAGGCCGGTGTCGGCGATCTGCTGGGCCAGATCTTCGGCCCGCGTGCTACGCGCGGCGACATCGCCATGCTGGCCGGCCAACTGCACCATGGGTTCGATCCCTTCCGGTGCCAGCCGTACGCTGACGCGCCCACTGGGATCGCGCCCGCCTTCCTGCTCGACCGCCAGCAAGGCGCAGTCGCCGAACTGCGCGTCCTGGCAGGCAGTGCGTATCGCGGCGATGCGCTGGCCGATCTGGTCGGCAGGCAGCTCGATGCGCACATCGTGCTCGTAGGCCAGGGCATTGCCCTGCGCGGCAGGCGGTGCCGGCGCCGCAGCCCCGCCGTCGGCCGCGATCTCCGCGTGATGCTTCGCACACCCGCACAGCGCCCATCCCAGCAGCATGGCCGCGGCATACCGCTGCATGGCACGGCTCATCGGCTGGCTCCGTCGATTGCATGCACCTGCAGCCCGGCAAGATCCACTGCCGGCAGGCAACGCACATTGACCGCGACGCCCATTTCGCCGGTCTTGGGGTTGAGGCCCTCGCTGAAGGGCGCGATCCCGCACTGCGTGCAATAGTGGTGATCGATGTGCTGCTGATTGAAGCGGTAGCTGCCCACAGCTTCCGGCGCGGCCTGAAGCTGCAGCTGCGTGCGCGCGCCGAACCAGAGCAAACCGCCACGGCGGCGACACAGCGAACAGTTGCAGTCGTAGACCTCGGTGATGGGCGCTTCGGTCTGCAGATCGAACGCGATGCGTCCGCAATGACAGCTACCGGCATAGTGCATGTGATCCTCCTTGGAACAGGCCACCGTGCGGATGGCAAGCATGATGTTGCGTGTACGCGCCGCCTGGGTAGCGAGGCGGCGCCCGGGAACCGGAGTGTACGAGCGATCGCGCCCGCAACGTGCAGCCGTCGTGTGCCCCCGGGCGATTGCGCCGCTGCACGGCCGGCAGGATCGGGGCGCTCACCCACACGTGGTGCGCATCTGTCAGGGCACATGGAGGGCGCGCACGATCCGCAGGGTCAGGCGGCACACGCTGGTCCAAGCCTCGGCCGCGCCCGCCTGGCGGTGAGCGCCGTCGATTTCTTGGCTGCCCTACACCAATGGCGGATGCGCACGTGGGCGCAGATGCCTATGCTGGCGGTTTGATTCCACCAGGACCCACGATGCGTCAACGCCTGCTTGTCCTCGCCCTGCTCACCGGCCTCAGCGCCTGCCAGCAACAGCCCGAATCACCGCGCGCCGATGCAGCCGCGCCTGCCGCCAACCAGGCACAGACCCCGGATGCGCGCTTTGCCGCATTATCCAAACAGGCCCTGGACACCTGGATGCAGCTGTCGCCGGTGACCGCCACCCAGACCGGCGACCATCGCTTCGATGCGCAAATCGACGACCTGAGCGCCGGCGGCCGTCAGCGCAGCGTGGATGCGGGCAAGAAGCTGCTGGCCACCCTGGATGCAATCGAGGTGGCCAAGCTTTCGCGCGAGAACCAGGTGGATGCGGCCATCCTGCGCAATCAGCTGCAATCGGAGATCTGGAATACCGAGGTGCTGCAAAGCTGGGCCTGGGACCCGCAGGTCTACAACGGGCTGGCCGGCAGCGCGCTGTACAGCCTGATGGCGCGCGAATTCGCGCCGCTGCCCGAGCGCCTGACCGCGGCCACCCAGCGCATGGAAAAGATCCCGAGCATCTTTGCACAGGCACGCGAGAACCTGGACCCGGCGCGCGTGCCGAAGATCCATGCCGAAACGGTGGCCAAGCAGAACAAGGGCATCCTGAGCATCGTCGACAGCTTCATCGCGCCCAACATCAGTCAGCTTGGCCCGATCGAGGCGGCGCGTGCGCAGGCGGCCATCGATAACCTGCGCAAGGCAGTGGCCGAGCAGCAGACCTGGCTGGACACCGTGCTGGTCCCCAATGCCAAGGGCGACTTCCGCATCGGCGCGGAAAAATACGATCAGAAGCTGAAATTCGCGCTGCTGTCGTCGCTGTCGCGTGCCGACATCAAACAGCGCGCCGAATCCGAGCTCAAGCGCGTGCGCAGCGACATGTATGGGATCGCGCGCACGGTGCTCAAGGACAAGCCCGGCGCTCCCCAATTGCCCGAATCGCCCACCGACGACCAGCAGCAGGCGGCGATCGAAGCGGCCCTGGAACTGGCGTATGCCGACAAGCCGGCGCGCGACAAGGTGGTGGACGCGGCCAAGGCAGCGCTGGCGCAATCGACCGAGTTCGTGCGCCAGAAGGACTTGATGACGCTACCCGATTCGCCGGTGGACATCATCCTGATGCCGGAGTTCCAGCGTGGCGTGGCGGTCGCGTATTGCGATTCGCCCGGCCCGCTCGACAAGAATCTCAAGACGTTCTACGCGGTATCGCCGATTCCCGACGACTGGAACGACAAGCAGGTCGATTCGTTCCTGCGCGAATACAACACGCGCATGATCCAGCTGCTCAGCATCCATGAGGGCACGCCGGGTCACTACCTGGAAGGCTGGCATTCGGCCAAGTTCCCCTCCACGCTGCGCGCGGTGCTGCGCTCGGGCATGTTCGCCGAAGGCTGGGCGGTGTACACCGAGCGCATGATGCAGGAGCAGGGTTACCTGGATAACGACCCGCTGTTCCACCTGGTGCAGCTCAAGTTCTACCTGCGCACCATTGCCAATGCCATTCTCGACCAGGGTGTGCATGTGGACGGATGGGATCGCGACAAGGCGATGCACCTGATGACCCACGACACCTTCCAGCAGGAAAGCGAAGCCTCGGGCAAGTGGGTGCGTGCGCAGCTCTCCTCCGCGCAGCTCCCGACCTACTTCGTCGGCGTGCAGGAACATCTGGACACCCGCAAGGCGGTACAGGACAAGCTCGGCGAGACCTTCAACCTGAAGGCCTATCACGACAAGATGCTGTCCTACGGTGCACCGCCGGTACGCTTCGCCCGCGAGCTGATGCTGGATCAACCGATCGAGTGAGCATTTCCCTTCTCCCCGCGGGAGAAGGTGCCCCGCAGGGGCGGATGAGGGTACGGGCGAAGCCTCGCGTGCCTCATAGAGGACGCATTTTCTTGGTGCGAATTCAATCGACCATGAAGCCTTGTGTCATCCAAAACTAGCAAGTGGCTTCGCCCCGGACCCTCACCCCAACCCCTCTCCCGCCGGGAGAGGGGCTTAGGTCGCCGCCAATGTCTATTGGCCAGTTTCCAACCCGCGTTACCCCAGTCCCGTGTCCTTACACGTAGCTTTCCGTCACGCATCCGCAGCAACAAACCCTCCGGTCTGCCGCGCCCAAAGCCGTGCATACAGGCCGCCATGCGCAATCAATTGCGCATGCGTGCCTGTCTCGACGATCTTGCCGGCATCCATCACCACCAGCCGGTCCATGCGCGCGATGGTCGAAAGGCGGTGCGCGATGGCGATCACCGTCTTGTTGCCCATCAGCGCGTCCAGGCTGTCCTGGATGGCGGCCTCCACTTCCGAATCCAGCGCCGAGGTCGCTTCGTCCAGAATCAGGATCGGCGCGTCCTTCAGCAATACCCGCGCAATCGCGATGCGCTGGCGCTGACCGCCGGAGAGCTTGACCCCGCGCTCGCCCACATGCGCATCGAAACCGCGGCGGCCTTCGCCATCGATCAGCGTGTCGATGAAACTGTCGGCGCGTGCCTTGCGCACGGCGTCGAGCAGTTGCGCCTGGCTAGCCTGCGGCCGCCCATACAGCAGGTTATCGCGGATCGAGCGATGCAACAGCGAGGTGTCCTGGGTGACCAGGCCGATCTGCCCGCGCAGGCTTTCCTGCGTCACGGTTGCGATGTCCTGCCCGTCGATCAGGATGCGGCCCTGCTCCAGGTCGTAAAGCCGCAGCAACACGTTGACCAGGGTGGATTTGCCGGCACCGGATGGCCCGACCAGGCCGATCTTCTCGCCGGCACGCACCTGCAGATCCAGCCCGGCGATCACCCCACCGCGCTTGCCGTAATGGAAATGGATGTGCTCGAACTGCACCTGCCCCTGCGTTACCTGCAGCGGCACCGCATCGGCTGCATCCTGCACCTGCACCGGTTGCGAGATGGTCTGCATGCCGTCCTGCACGGTGCCGATGTCCTCGAAGATGCCGTTGACCGTCCACATGATCCAGCCGGACATGTTGTGGATACGGATCACCAGACCGGTGGCCAGGGTGATCGCGCCCACGCTGATCTGGCCGCGGCTCCACAACCACAGCGCCAGCGCGCAGGTCCCCACGATCAAAAAGCCGTTGGCCACTGCGATGGCGGTGTCCATGGCGGTGGTCACCCGGGTCTGCCGGCGGTGTTTCACCGCCAGTTCGTCGATGGCATCGCGCACATACGCCTGTTCGCGGCCGGCATGGGCGAACAACTTGAGCGTGGAAATATTGGTATAGCCATCGACGATGCGGCCGGTCGCCTTGGAGCGCGCATCGGAGGCAACCCATGCGCGCGCCTTCATGCGCGGCACGAAAAACGCCATCAGCGCGACGTACACCACCAGCCAGAGCAGCAGCGGCGCCATCAGCCAGGGGTCTGCCTGCGCGAACAGCCATAGTGCACTGCCGGTGTAGACCACGATGTACCACAGCGCATCCACCATCTGCACGGCCGATTCGCGCAGCGAGGTGCCGGTCTGCATCACCCGATTGGCGATGCGCCCGGCAAAATCGTTGTTGAAGAAGCCCAGGCTCTGGCGCACCACGTAGTTGTGCATCAGCCAGCGCGAACGGTTGCTAAGACCCGGCACGATCGCCTGATTGACCAGCAGATTGTGCAGGCCGGTGAAGAACGGCCTTGCCACCAGCGTGATGACCGCCATCCAGATCAGTTCGCCCGCATGCTGCCGGAAGAAGTCCGGCCCAGGCTTGCCGGCAAGCATGTCGACGATGCGGCCGAGGAAGTCGAACATCGCCACTTCCACCAGCGCCAGCAGCAGCCCGGCGATCAAGGTGGCCAGCAGGATCGGCCACAACGGCCGCAGATAATGCAGATAAAAGCGCCACACGCTGCGTGGCGGCATCTCCCGCTCGATGGGCGGGAAGATATCGATCAGGGACTCGAACCAGCGGAACATTGCGCGGACTTCGGAAACACCGGGATCTCAGGCTAGCCGATCGGGCGTCAAGCCGCAGTGGCGCTGGTCGGCACGCGGCTTGATCAGCCCATGCACTGCGTCAACGCCGTCGCCAGGAGAACAAGAGACGAGGTTTGCAGCGCCTTCGCCCATGAAAGGCGCCACCGCTGTCACTCGCGCACGCGCGCGAGCAGGCGATTGACCTCTGCCAGATCGAAATGCCCGGGTTCCAAGCGCCCACCCAAGCTCGCCAATTCCTGCACATGCCGCGGGTGGTCCGGGTCGGCGATGATGTGCAACAGCGCCTGGTAATCGGCAATGCCGCCACTGCTATTCGGCGGGCAGGCATTGGCACCGTCCACACAGCGCGCCACGCGCAGGCCGGCATCGGCCGGCAAGAGCGCTTCCACTTGCAGCCGATGCTGCCAGCCAGGGCCGGCGCCGTAGAAATACTCGAAGCCTTCCAGTTCGCCCACCGCGCTTTCCAGCGTGACACGCCCGGCATGCTTGAGCCGGGGACGCTCGGGCACATCCAGCCCGGATTCGCCGTAACGCCCGCCGCCGAGGTCGAATTCGTAGGGATGGGCGCCATTCCAGCCCATCACCGGCTGCAATACGCGATGCAAGGTGGCCAGGCGTACTGCGCCCGACACCAGCAAGCGCCGCCAGATCAGCGGCGCACTGCCGGTCAATGCCACATGCAGTTGATACACCGGCGCAGGTGCCTGCAGCGCTTGCTGCGCGGATTTCTTTTTTGCCTTGGTCATCATGCGATGCGTGTGCCTGCCTGTTACCAGTATGGCGTGCCAGGCAGGCGAATGCAGACGCTGTCCAGATCGGCGATTGAAATCACTGCGCAACCGCCAGGCGGGCGCGGCCGGTGCCCGGGTCGGGATGTAGCACTTGTCCATCCCGCCTCTGAGCGCCCCGTCCACGCCCATCCGACCGCCACGCGTCACGGCTTGGCGGCCACGCTCAAGCACTGCGGCGCAGGCGCAAACCGAACAGCAGGTCATACAGGATCGGAATCAGGCCCAGCGTCACCAGCGTGCCCAACGCCAGCCCACCGATCATGGTGATCGCCATCCCCGTCCACAGCGGGCCTGCAAACAGCATCAGCGGCACCAGGCCGACGATGCAGGTGAGCTTGGTCATGACGATCGGGCGCAGCCGCTTGACCGCGGCCGCCACCACCGCTTCGCGGCGCGGCAGGCCATCGGCAAGTTCGGCTTCGATGCGCTCCAGCAGCAACACCGCGTTGTTGACGATGATGCCGGCCAGCGCCAGCAGGCCGAAGGTCGCCATGAAGCCGAACGCATAGCCGGTCATCACCAGCGCCAGTGCCGCACCGATCAGCACGAACGGCACCGCCGACAGCACGATGAACAACTTGCGGAACGAGTTGAACTGCCACACGAACAGCAGCAGGATCGCGCCCAAGGCATGCGGCATGTAGTGCAGCAGGGCCTGATTGGCTTCGGCCGAATCTTCCAGCTCGCCACCAATCTCCACGCGGTAGCCGGGCGGCAGCTTGAGCGCGGCGATTGGCGCGGACAGCCGCTCGACGATCTCGGTCGCGGTCAGTTGCGGGTTGCGCGCGGTCACGGTGATCGCACGGCTGAGGTTGCGCCGCTGGATCGCCGACGGCTCGCTGTCGCGCAGCACCGTGGCGACCGCCGCCAACGGTACCGGTGCGCCGCCTGCCTGCGGGTACACCAACGTATCGGCCGGGTTGCCGTTGGCGGCACGCTCGTCGGTGCTGCCGCGCACGACAACCGGCACATCGGTGCCATCGTCGCGGATCAACGTGGCATCCACGCCGCTGTAGCGCCCCTGCAATGCCTGCGCAATGTCCTCGCTGCTGACACCGGCGCGGCGGGCCTTGAGCTGGTCCACCTGCACCACATAGCGCGGAATGCGCGCCTGCCAGTCGTCCTGCACGTCCACGGTGCCCGGCACCGCCCGCAAGGCCCTGGCAATCGCAGCAGCGCTGCTGCGCAGGACCGCCTCGTCCGGACCCACCACGCGATACACCGCCATCCCGGCTTCGGTGGCGCCCAGCGAAAAACGCTTGGGCTCGGCGCGCAGCGCGGGGAAGTGGCTGCGCACATGCGAGCGCACCCGTGCGATCACCGCATCGATGTCGGTCCCCGGCCGCACGCTGACCGTGAAGTAGGCCTGGTTGGCCGCCGGCAGCGGCGGGTTCAGGCCCAGCACGATGCGCGGCCCGCCATCGGCAACATACCCGATGCTGTCCACCACCTCGGGGTTGGCGCGGCGGTCGCCCAACCAGCGGCTGAGTTCACTCACCGTGCGCAGCGTTTGGCGTGCATCGCTGCCCGCCTGCAAGGTCACCGGCATCTGGAACTGCAGGCGGTCGGACTTGGGCAGGAAGTCGTATGGAATGGACACCAGCACGGTGACCGCCACTGCCAGCATCGCCGTCATCGCGCCGATGAACAGCACCTTGTGCTGCAGCACGCGTTCGATCACACGGCGGTAGCCGCGATAGAACCGCGATTCGGCTGCATCGCTGGTCTTGGTGACATGCACCTTGGCGAAGTACATGCACAGCAGCGGCGTCACCGTGATGCTCAGCAACCACGAACCCAGCAGCGTCACGCCAAGCACGGTGGCCAGCGAGCGCAGATATTCATTGGTGCTGGTCTGGCCGAAGAAGAACGGCGAGAACGCCAGCACGATGACCAACGACGAGGTCAGCAAGGGTGTCGCCAACGTCCGGCCCGCATCGATGCAGGCCTGGCGGCGTTCCTCGCCGGCCACCAGGCGGCGCTCGATGTCTTCGGCAATCACGATGCCGTTGTCCACCAACAAGCCCAGCGCAAGAATGATGGCGGCAATGGAGACCGTCTGCAGCTCCACGTTCAGCACACGCATGACGATCAGCGAGGCGAAGATGGTCAACGGCACGATCGCGCCGACGATCAACCCGGTACGCCAGCCCAGAAACAGCATCACCACCGCCATGACGATGACAATGGTCTCGCCCATGACGTGATGCATCTTGCCCATCTCGCGCTCGACCACATCGGCCTGGAAGCTCACCACGTGCTGGGTGAAGCCGACAGGCAGCTCGTGCGCGGTGTCGTCGAGCTTGGCGCGCAGCGCCTTGCCGAAGTCGGCGATATTGGTGCCCGGCTGCATCGAGACCGAGACCACCACCGCCGGCTGGCCCTGGTAAACGGCCGCGCTTTGCGGCGGGTCGGCCGGCATCACCTGCACCTGCGCCAGCTCGCCCAGGGTCACCTCGCGGGCACCGCCCGCAGGTGCGCCGGGCACGCTCAGCAGAACAGCGCGCAACTGCTCGGGCGTGCGGATTTCGCCGGACGTGGCCACGGTCAGCGCCAGCCCCGACACCGCGACCTGCCCACCGGAACCCACCACATTCTGCGCGCGTAATTGCGCCATCACGCTGGACGGCGTCAAGCCGCTCGCCAGCAACCGTGCGCGATCAAACGACACATACACCGATTCGTCCTGCAGGCCATACAACTTCACCTGCTCCACGCCGGGCAAGGCGTACAGCTGCTCGCGCATGCGCCGCAACGGGCCGCGCATTTCGCTCATCGAAAAGCCCGGTGCGGTCACCGCGATCGACGCCACCGACACGCGCCCGAAGTCGTCGTCGACAAAGGGACCAAGCGTGCCCGCAGGCAATTGCGCGCCGGCCTCCGCGGCCTTGGCGCGCACCCGCTGCCAGAGCGCCGGCAGATCCTGCACATCGTCATAGGCGGTCAGCTGCACGATCGCGCTGCCCGGATGCACCGTGGTGACGATGCGCTTGATGCCGGCCAGCTCGCGCAAGCGCTCCTCCACCGGACGCGCCAGCAGGTTTTCCACCTGCTCGCTGGGCATGCCGGGATAGGCCACCGACACCAGCGTGTCGCGTACGGTCACCGACGGTTCTTCCTGCGATGGGAAACCGAGAAACGCCACGATGCCGCCGATCAGGATCATCGCTGCGGCAAACAACGTCAGCCGGCTCGAGCGCATCGCCATCTGGGTCAGCTTCATGGCGTGCGACCTCCGCTCAGCTGCGTCTGCGCCTGCAGTGGCGTCACCGGCTGGCCGTTCACCAAGAAGCCCACACCGGCGCTCACCACCTGCTCGCCTGTCCGCAGCCCGCGCAGAATCTGGACGCGCTCGCCGACGATCGTTCCCAGGTCGACCGCGCGTTCGATCACGGCCCGCGTGGCCGGCTGGTAAACGAACACGCTGGCCTGTTGCCGGTTGAGTCGGGGCAATACCGCCGACAACGGCACGCTCGGCGTGGAAGCGGCAGCAGGCGGCAGCGTCAGCATCACGCTGTCGCCGCTGCGCAGCGAAGGCGCAGCGGCGAGCGGTTCCAGCAACGCCTGCACCGTCGTGGCATTGTCCAGGCGGCTGGAAAGACTGCGCAGACGCAGTTCGATCGGCGCGTCGCCCGCATCCACCACACGGGCATGCACGGTTTGCCCCGGCACCAGACCGGCACCGGCAGTTGCCGGCAGCGTGGCGACCAGTTGCACATGGCCCTGCCCCTCCACCTGCAGCACCGCCTGCCCCGCCGCCACATCGGCCTGCGGCTGTTGCAGGCGCGCCACCACGCTGCCATCGAAGGGCGCGCGGAGCTCGCCCAGACGCGCGCCGCGGCGCGCCATGGCCAGGTCGGCCCTGGCCACCTGCAGCTGCGCGGCGGCCGCATCTGCCGCCACCCGCGCGGCAGTCAAGGTGGCGCTGGAACTGGCACCGTCATCGAACATTGCCTGTTGCTGGCGCAATTGCAGTTGCCGTTCGCCCGATTGCGCCAGTGCCGCGCGCACGTTGGCATCGGCCTGCTGTTCGCGCAGGCGCAGCGGCTCATCGTCCAGCCGTGCCAGCAGTTGCCCGCGGGTCACCCGGTCGCCGACATCCACCAGCACCGCAGACAGACGGCCTGCTCCTTCGAACCCCAGCTCGGCGCGTTGTTCCTGGCGCACCAGCGCCGGCACCTGCAGTGGGTTATCGCTCCCGTTGCCGAAGCGCTCCAGCTTCACCGCGCGCGGCGTCTCGGTGGCCGGCGCCTCCGGCCCGCTGCATGCGGCCAGTCCCAGCAGCAACGTGCCGCACACCAGGCCACGATAAAACATCGTCATCATTGGATCCCCCGGTGTATGCCGCTCAGCGGCTGTAGGTCAGTGCGAGGTTGCCGCTAACCACGCTGCGGCGTGCCACCAGCGGGCTGTCTTCGGCGTTGTCCAGGTAGCGCGTTCCGGTGACCCCCAACGTGGTGGCCCAGTGGTCGCCCAACGAGTGCGTCCAACTGCCACCTACCGCGGCGGCATACGCACCGGACCCGGCATTGAAGGCGGCAAAGCGGGTGCGCGCGGCTTGCGCATCGGTGACGCCGAAGTAAGCCTGATTGAAGCGGCGGTCGCCGCCATGCACGTCCAGGTCCAGGGTGACCGTGTCGTTGGCGCTATGCAGCAGGGTGAACTCCATCCCGGCGCGATAGCGGTTGCGGCGCGCAGCATCCTTGAGCGTGAATTCGGCCTCCGCATTGACGTTCATGTAGGGCGTCACTTGCTGCATCACCAGCGTGCGTGCGGTCACCGAGCCAGGCACATCGCCCATGCCGGCCAGCAGGCGCGAGCCCGGCCGCCAGTTGCTGTCGCTTTGCAGCCGGCCCAGGTCGTAATACAACGATTGCGATACGTAGAAGCCGGACTTGCTCTGGAATTGCAGGCCGCCGCCGCGGGAGGTGTCGAAGAACAGGACGCCGCGCTGCACCACCAGCACCGGGTTGAATTGCACGCGCGCGCGCTCGGCACCGGCATACTCCGGCGTGGCAACCGCTGCCGCGCCGGCCGTGATTTCAGTACGGTCTCCCAGCAGGCGCGAACTCCCGGTCAGATCGGTTTGTGCGTGCGCAATGCACGGAATGGCGCTCATGCAGGCAAGCACGCTGGCGCGAACGGCATGGTGGCCACGCAGGCGATTGAAGGACGATAGGTGCATCGAAAGTCTCCGTCGGAAGTCAGGAAGCGGTGGGCAGGCGCACGCCATAGAAGGCTTGAAACAGCGCAATACGGCTCAGCACGCGTTGGCGTGCGGTATCCAGGTAATCGAGTTCGGTCTGAGCGATGCGGGTCCGCTCGGCCAGCAGCGCGCTGCGGTCTTCCAGACCGGCATCCACGCGTTCATGCATTCGAGCAAGACGCAGTTGCTCGCGTTCGACCTGCTCGCGCGAGCGCGGCTCGGCCTGCGACAAGGTGGCGTGCGCGTCGAGCGCGTTGGCGACCTCGCGGAATGCAGACTCGATCGCCTGCTCGTAGGCGACGACATCGGCACGTTTGCGTATTTGCGCCAGGTCCAGGTTGGCGCGATTGCGGCCGCCATCGAACAACGGCAGGTTCAGTTGCGGCATGAAGCTCCATACGCCGTGGCCTGCAGAAAACAGGCCGTTCAATCCGTCGCTGGCCGTGCCCACGCTGCTGCTCAAGGTGATGGACGGAAAAAACGCCGCGCGCGCCGCGCCGATGTCGGCATTGGCCGCGCGCAATTCCAGCTCGGCCTGCTGGATGTCCGGGCGTTGCAGCAACAGCGACGAATCCAGGGCGCGCCACGCACTGGCAGGCGTATCAGCGGCGATCAGACCCTGCAGGTCGCCGGGTACCGGAGTGCTGTCGTAGCCGGCCAGCAACTGCAGCGCACGCAGCGCCGCAGCGTGGTTGTCGTTGCCCTGCAGGGCCGCCACATGGGCTTGGTCGGCCTGTCGCTGCTGCGCATCGCGCTCGTCGCGCGCAATCAGCCCTACCTGATATTGCCGCTCGGCGATGGCAAGCAGCGCAGCGCTGTCGGCATCCAGCGATTGCAGCTGCTGCAGCGCCTGCGCGGTGGTGCGCTCGGCGGTGTAGGCACGCAGCACCTCTGCAATCAGGGCGCCACGCGCCGCGTCGCGGCCATAGGCGCTGGCCAGGTAGCGCTGGCGTGCGGCCTCGGACATCGCCTGCAGCTTGCCGAAAAAGTCCACTTCGAAATTGCCGATTCCCGCATTGGCAATCACCAGATCCTGCTGGTACCGCGCATCCAGCGTCGGGTTGTCGAAATGTTGCCGCAGCTGCTGCGCGCCGACGGCGAGCGTCGGCAGGCGCGACGCCCGCGCAATGCCGTACTGTGCACGTGCCTGTTCTACCTGCAACGCCGCACGGCGGAAATCGCCGTTGTGCGCCAAGGCACGTTCGACCAGGGGCCGCAGGTCGCGGTCTGGCGCGAAGGCCTGCAGAAACGCGCGCTCTTGCTCGTTCAGAGTGACGGCGGCGGCCGCATCGGCGTCGGGCTGGCCGGATGCCGGCGCCGATGCCGCCTGCGGGCTGCCGAACGTGGCCGGCACGCCGACCACCGGGCGCTGGTAGGCCGGCGTCAGCGAGCAGCCAACCGACAGCACCGCACTGGCGGCAACCAGGCACACGCAGGACCAACGATGCGGAATAATTTGTGGAATCATGATGTCGGAGCACAGAGCCAATCTCGACCGACATCCTCGACCCGCAGCGTCCAGGTTGTTTTCGGGAATTATCCAGATTTGATCGAGACGACAGGGCAACACGCCATGACAGGCAAAAAGGTTCTGCTGGTGGAAGACGACAGCGATAGCGCCAGCATTCTGGAGGCCTATCTACGCCGCGACGGCTTCGATGTGGCGGTGGCCGGCGATGGCGAACGCGCCATCCAGCTCCACCGGCAATGGGCACCGGATCTGGTGCTGCTGGACGTGATGCTGCCCAAGCTCAGCGGCATCGAGGTGCTGTCGACGATCCGCCGCGCCGGCGACACGCCGGTGATCATGGTCACCGCCATTGGCGACGAGCCGGAAAAGCTCGGCGCCCTGCGCTACGGCGCCGACGATTACGTGGTCAAGCCATACAGCCCCAAGGAGGTGGTGGCGCGTGTGCATGCGGTGCTACGCCGGAGCGTGGCGGTGCGCGCGCCGGGCGAGCCATTGCAGCACGGTCGGCTGAGCGTGGATCCGGCCGCCGTGGTCGCCAGCGTGCAACACGAAAACGGCGACAGCGTGGCGCTGGATCTGACGCCGACCGAATTCAACCTGCTCGCGCTGCTGCTCAAGACCCCATTCAAGGCCTTTACGCGCAGCGAACTGCTCGACGCCTGCCTGCCCGACAGCGATGCATTGGAACGGGTGGTGGATTCGCACATCCACAACCTGCGCCGCAAACTCGAAGTGCATGGCATCACCGGTGTCCTTGTCACCGTGCGTGCAGTGGGGTATCGCTTTCAATGAAGGTGCTGCGGCGGTTTCATGCCTGGCGCAACCAGGCGCCCCTGTGGTGGTGGGTGGGACTGCGCATGAGCGCGCTGGCGGTGGTGACCATGATGGTCATCGCGTTCGGCATGTGGTGCTATTTCAATCTGCGCTACAGCCTGATCCTGAGCAACGTGCCGGCCGAGCCGCGTGCCGAGATCTCCCAGCTGATCGAGCAGCCCCGGGCCAACCAGGCGCGCCTGTGGGAGCTGTTCCAGCGCTATTACGACATCGAAAATTTCCTGCCCGGGCTGGCCAATCCGGACTGGTGGATGCTGGGCGCCATGATGACCATCTCGGTCCCGGTCATCCTGTTCTGCGGCCTGCTCGCGTCGCGGCCGCTGTCGCGGCAATTTTCGCAGGTGGCGTTCGCCGCGCACCGGGTCAGCGATGGCGATTTCGGCGCACGCGCGCAAGTGGTGCGCGGCGCGCCGGACGAGCTCACCGCCCTGGCCGACGACTTCAATACGATGAGCGGCAGGCTGCAGCAATACGAGCGCGAATTACGCGACTCCAGCGCGATGCTGGCGCATGAACTGCGCACCCCGCTCAATGCCGCGATGGGACGCGTGCAAGGCATGCTGGATGACGTCTTCCCGCGCGAACCGGAGCAACTGCGGCTGGTGCATCGCCAGCTGGAGCAGATCAATCGGCTGATCGGCGACCTGCACCTGGTGTCGCTGGCGCGTGCCGGCCAGCTGGTGCTGGAGCCGGAAAGCGTCGAGCTGCGGGAGCTCGTCGCCGAGCGCATCGAGTGGGCAGGCCCGGCGCTGCGCGAGGCGCACATGACCATTCACTACCCCACGGCTCCGGCGCTGCGCCTGCATGCCGACCGGCACCGGCTGGGCCAGGTGCTGTCGATCCTGATCGATAACGCGTTGCGCTACGCCGCAGCCGGCAAGTTGCTGGAAATCGAGGTGCGCCGCGACGGCAACAGCGTGCAGCTCACCGTCGGCGACCGCGGTCCCGGCGTGGCGCCTGCGCAACTGCCGCACCTGCTGGACCGCTTCTGGCGCGCCGACAGCTCGCGCGCGCGGCATTCCGGCGGCAGCGGCCTGGGCCTGGCGATCGCCTCGGCCATCTGCCAGGCGCACGATGGCCAACTGGTCGTCAGCAACCGCCCCGGCGGTGGTCTGCTGGCCAGCGTGCAGTTGCCGCTGGGGCGTTGACGCAACGCCCGGCCGCGCACGCCGCCAGTGCACTGCCCGCACCTGCGGGCAGTCGCGCGCCGATCACCGCGACTGCAGGCTCGGCACCGCGTCGGTCACATTGGCGTGGCGGCGCATGATCCAGTTGAACAACGGCGTGGCCATCAGCGTGGACAGGATCGCCATCAGCACCAGCACCGAGAACAGGCCCTGTTCGATCACACCCGCCTGCAAGCCGATATTGATGATGATCAGCTCCATCAGCCCGCGTGCATTCATCAGCGAACCGATCGCCATCGCGTCGCGGTTGTTCTCGCCGGTCGCACGCGCCGCGGCCCAGCAGGCCACGCCCTTGCCGATGAACGACGCGGCCAGGATCGCCACGCCCGCCAGCATGATCTGCGGCTGCAGCAATACGCTGAGCTGGGTTTTCAAGCCCGAATAGGTGAAGAACATCGGCAGCAGCAACACCACGACGAACGGCTGCATCATCTCGCGCAGCTTCTCGGTCAGTGCGCCCCTGGGCAGGCAGACACCGAGCAGGAAACCGCCGAACACCGCGTGGATGCCGATCGCATCCATGGCCCAGGCGCTGATGCAGAACAGGATCAGCACCACCGCCAGGACACTGTTGCTCAGCGGCTGGCCGGGCACCACATGATCGGCCAGCCGCTTGAGCAGATGCCGGCCGACGAAAATCATGAAGACCGCATAGCCGATGCCGCCGCCGATGGCCAGGTAGGCACTGCCCCAACTGCCGCCGAAACTGGCCAGCACCACGGCCAAAATGCACCACGCTGCGGCATCGTCGAACGCGCCAGCGGTCAGCGCCAAGGTGCCCAAGGGGCTATTGGTCAGACCGCGTTCGTGGATGATGCGCGCCAGCATCGGGAAGGCGGTGATCGCAATGGCCGCGCCCAGGAACAGCGACGCTTCGGCCAGCTTGGCCTTTTCCGAAAACAGGCCCTGCACGTTGATCAACCATGGGCACATGGCAAATGCCAGCAGGAACGGCACCGCGATGCCCGCCATCGACACGCTCATGGCACTGCGATAGCGCGCGCGAAAGTGGTCGCCGCGGAAATCGGTTCCGACCAGGAACATGTACAGGCCCACGCCGAACTGCGCGAACACATACAGCACGTCCATGGTCTGCTTGGGGAACAGGGCCGCCTGCGCGCCCGGCGCCAGCAAGCCGAACAACGAGGGCCCCAGCATCACGCCGGCAATCATTTCGCCCACCACCTGCGGTTGCCCGAGGCGCTTGGCCAGCATGCCGACCAGCCGGCACACCAACAAAATCGCGGCAGCCTGCAAAAAGAAATACACCGACATCTGCGGAGTGGTCATGCGTGCGGCGACATCCCTGAAAAGTGCGCAGATCGTAACCGGACCTGCCGCACTTCGATAGCGTGCGGCGGCCGATGGCGATCTGAGCCACCTGCGCGCTTGGGCCCGCCAGGCGCAGCGCGCAGGTCATCCGCGCGTGCCTGCATCATTTGCCCGCAGCGGTCTGCGTCGGCACCGGCGTCAGCACCAGGTCCTGGAAATCGAAGCTGAAATCGGTCAGCGGCGAAATCGGCTCCATGCGCATCTCGCGCACCGCGCCGTCCGGGGTCAGCGCAAAATTGACGAAGGCATCGGCATTCAAGGAGCGGTCGTCCCAGCGCACGATGAAGCTGTCGTGTTGCCAATGCTCCAGCGTGCCCACCAACTGAGCGGTCCTGGCGAACTGCAGGCGCAGCCGCTTGCCGTCCTGGACGATCACCACATCGCCATACCAGGGGTCGCGATAGGTGGCCGCGTAACTGCGCAGCGGCAACGACGGCGTGGACCGCGCCGCGCGCGCGTCCTGGTGCTTCTTCCAACTTGCGTCCGCCTCGCTGTCGGCCTTCTCCACCAGCTTGGCGTACGCGGCGGTCCAATCGGTGGGCGGCACCTGCAAGAAGGCATCCAGCACCTGGAAGGTCACGGCGTTGAACGCAGCGCCCACCTCCTGATTGGTCAACACCACCACGCCCAGCTTCTGATCCGGCAGCAGCGTCAGGCGCGACACCATGCCGGGCCAGCCGCCGGTGTGCCAGACCAGGCGATGGCCGCGGTAATCGCTCAGGCTCCAGCCCTCACCGTAGCCGGCGAAGTTCGGCCGCGCCGCGGCAAGCTCGGGCACCTGCACCTCGCCGATCGGGATCGGCGTGATCATCGACCACATTTCCTGATGGCGCTTGGCGCTGAACAGGGGTTTGCCATCGGGCAGGATGCCGCCGGCCAGTTGCACGTTCATCCACAGCGCCATGTCGTGCACGCTGGAATAGATGCCGCCGGCACCGGAGTTGTTGGACCAGGTCAGCGGCGCCACCGTGCGCAGCTCGGTGAAGTCGTACTTGGCATGCCCGACTGCCGCGTGATCGCCGGGCTGCAGATGGTCGGCGTTGAAGCGCGTGCCGCGCATGCCCACCGGGTCGAAGATACGTTGCTGCAGAAATGCCGCGTAACTCTGCCCGGAGACCTGCTCGATCACCTTCTGAGCGACTGCGTACAGGATGTTGTCGTACGCATAGCGGTCGCGAAAACCGCCCTTCAGCGGCACCTTGGCCAGGCGCTGCACGACCTCTTCGGTGGTGTAGCTGGTGCTGGGCCAGAACAATAAATCGCCTGCACCCAGGCTCAGGCCGCTGCGGTGCGCCAGCAGATCGCGGATGCGCATTTGCCCGCTCACATACGGATCGGACATGCGGAACCACGGCAGATGGTCGATGACCTTGTCATCGAGCGAGAGCTTGCCTTCATCGGCCAGGATCGACAGCGATGCGGCAGTGAACGCCTTGGTATTGGAGGCAATCGCAAACAACGTGTCGGCCTGCACGGGCGCAGGCTTGCCGGTCTCGCGCACGCCGTAGCCGCGCTCCAGCACCACCTGGCCGTCCTTGACGATGGCCACCGCAATACCGGGCACGTCGAACTGTTTGCGCACGCGTTCCATCTGCGCATCGAACTGCTGCATGCCGGCGGGAAGTTCGGCCGCGTGCGTTGTCGTCACCAAGCTTGCCACCATCAGCACGCCCCCACTCAGCCATCGGTTCAAGGTCACTGCATCACCTTCAGGTTGTCGGTCAGATCGATCCGCCGGCGCCATCCAGCGCCAACGGTTGCGGCGCCACCAGCACGCCATCGGCATCGGCGTACAGCCAGTGGCCCGGAACGAAGGGCACGCCGGCAAAATTCACCGGCACATCCACATCGCCCAGATCGCGTCGCTCGGTGCGGCGCGGGCAAGCCGCCAGCGCCAGCACCCCCAGCGGCAACGTGGCAAGAATCTCGACATCGCGCACGCAGCCGTGGATCAGCACGCCGGCCCAGCCGTTCGCCACCGCATTGGCCGCGATCTGGTCGCCCAGCAGCGCATGCTTGAGCGAGCCCTGCCCGTCCACCACCAGCACGCGGCCGTCGCCCGGCATGGCGGCCAGCTCGCGCACCCGCGAGTTGTCTTCGAAACAGCGCACCGTGACCATGGGCCCGGCGAATGCCGTGCGCCCGCCGAAGTGGCGGAACAGCGGTTCGGCGATCGTCACGTCGGGGTAGCGGTCACACAGATCAGGCGTGGTCCAGGTCATCGGGGCGATCTCGCGCGGCAGAGCTGGCATGGTAGCCGGCTGTGGCCGCGCGCGGGCGATGGGTGACGGATGACCGATACCCGATGACCGACACCCGATAACGCGCCATGCAGGCACGCACGCTCAGCGAAGGTGCGCGCACGCGGACAACGCTGCGTTCGCCGCGTCGTGATGGTCGCTACAAGGCAGTCGCCATGCGGCGCTTGCCGCGTATGGTCTCCGTCGAGGCGCGCAACGCAGCCGGCGTGGGTTGCCGGCTACGCCGTCTGCGGCTTGCGCAGCCCATCTCCAGCAGCGTGCAACGCCGGCGCGGCAGACCAGCGCAGGCGTAACCCAACGTTGGCACGACCGCCAGCCTGCCATGCAACGTTGCGTCGTGCGGGCTCAACCATTGCACTGCCCCGCGGCGCCCATTGGCAACGCATTTTCTCATCGCGCCACCTGCGCCACGGCTATGATCGGCCGGCACGCGTCGCACCCATCGACGCATCCGCAATGACGCACGACCTCGCCAGCGAGTCTCCATGCAATGACCGATCTGTTCGCTTCCGCCCCGCCCGCCCTCGAAGGTATCCACATCGGCATTGGTGGCTGGGTGTATGCGCCGTGGCGCGCAGGCATGTTCTACCCGGAAGGCCTGGTGCAGCGCCGCGAGCTGGAATACGCAAGCCGCCACGTCACCGCCATCGAAATCAACGGAACCTATTACGGCACGCAGAAGCCGGCCACTTACGCGAAGTGGCGCGATGAAGTGCCGCCCGGCTTCGTGTTCTCGGCCAAGGCGCCGCGCCGCATTACCCAGTCGCGCAAGCTGGCTGGCACCAGGGCGCAGGTGGAAGATTTCATCGGCGGCATTGTCGAGCTCGGCGATACGCTTGGGCCGCTGGTGTGGCAATTCGAACAAGGGCACCGGCTGCAGGCCGACGATCTGGACGCGTTTTTGTCGTTGCTGCCCAAGCGTGCAGGCCCGCGTGCGCTGCGCCATGTGCTGGAGATCCGCGACCACGGTGCGGTAGATGCCTCGCTGCTCGCATTGGTCCGCGGCCATGGCGTGGCCACGGTGTTCACCGATTCGGATGAGCACCCCTCGTTCGCCGATCTCTCCACGGATTTCGTCTATGCGCGTCTGATGCGCAGCCAGGCGCGCCTGCATGCAGGGTATCCGGCGCCGGCACTGGCGCGTTGGGCAGAGCGCATCCAGGCCTGGCGCCGCGGCGAAGACCCGGCCGATCTGCCGCACGTGGACGCTTCGGCAGCGCCGGCACGGCAGCCGCGCGAGGTCTTCGTGTTTTTCATCAGTGCGGCGAAGGAACGCAACCCGGCAGCGGCGATGGCGTTGTTGAAAGAAGTGTCGGCGCGTCAGGGCAGCTAGCAACACGACAGCGCGGCCGCTTCGGATCGGCAGGTTCCATGCGTACGTTCGATTCTGCGTGCGGCGTCGGCAGCCCATCTGACGACGGCTTGCCGTTTTATCAGCCGCCCTTGGTCCGCACATGAGGGCAATCCGCGATGGTTGACGCGGCCGTCTCTTGCGCACAGCGCTGAGCGCTGAGGTGCCACGATCGATCGCGGCGTGGGCTGGTGCATCGCTCCTCGGCCATCCTGCCGTGATCCAGGTCGGCCGATGGCTGGCGGGTCGCACGATTGCTGCGCGACAGCCTGGCCAGCCATCCCTCCACCCCGCCGCTGCACGCCGGCGCCGCGTTCCTTGCAGCGCAACATCACGCAGTTTTCGGCGACAATGGCGCATGCCCACGACCGACCTGCGCAAGGCGCAACTGCAAATCCACTTCTGCGTCCTGCTTTGGGGCATCACCGCGATCCTGGGCAAGCTGATCACGCTGCAGGCACTGCCGCTGGTGTGGTGGCGCATGTTGATCGTGGTGGTGGCACTGGCCTTGTGGCCACGCGTGTGGCGTGGGTTGCGTGGCTTGTCCGGGCGTGTGGTGCTGGGCTATTGCGGCATCGGCGCGCTGGTTGCCTTGCACTGGCTCACCTTCTACGGCGCGATCAAGCTGGCCAATGCATCGGTGGCGGCGACCTGTATCGCACTGGCGCCGGTTTTCACGGCGGTCATCGAGCCATTGGTCACGCATCGCCCGTTCCGTCCGCGCGAGCTGCTGTTCGGGCTGGCCGTGTTGCCCGGCGTGGCGCTGGTCGTCGGCGGGGTGCCGGACGGCATGCGGGCCGGCGTGGTGGTGGGCGCGATTTCGGCGGTGTTCGTCGGGCTATTCGGCTCGCTCAACAAGCGCATGGTGGCGCATGCCGACCCGCTCACCGTCACCGCGCTGGAACTGGGCGCCGGCACGCTGACCCTGACCCTGCTTGCACCGGCGATGCCGCTGCTGCTGCCGGCGTTGCATGGCGATCTGCTGGTGGTGCCCAGCCTGCACGATGGCGTGTTGCTGCTGGCGTTATCGCTGGCCTGCACCTTGCTGCCATTTGCGCTGGCGCTGGTCGCCTTGCGGCATCTGAGCGCCTATTCGGTGCAATTGGTGACCAATCTCGAACCGGTGTACGCCATCGTGCTGGCGATCGCGCTGCTGGGCGAACAACGCGAACTGACCCTGCAGTTCTATCTCGGCGTGGCGATCATTCTCGGCGCGGTGTTCCTGCATCCGGTCCTGGAGCGTCGGCGCACGGTGGCGCACCCGGAATTGCTCGGCACAGCCGAAGCGAAAAATATCGTCGACTGATTGCACAGCGCTGCAAGATCGCGCTTGTCCACAGCGACCGCCGCGTTGAAGCACACCGGCGTTCACGCTGCATCGCGCGGCGTCCGCGCCGCCCGGCATACGGCAATCGACGTCCCATGCGCTGGCCAGGCGATCTGCATCGGCAGGCGCGCAACCACGCGCCCCTACTCCAGTGCGACCACCTGATCGCGCCCACCGCGCTTGGCCGCATACAGGGCCTGGTCGGCGCGCTTGATCACTGCCTCCACGCTTTCCTGCGGGTACAAGGTCGCCACACCGATACTCACCGTCACCGGCAGCGCGATCGTCATCGCCGCCACGCTCTGGCGCAGGTATTCGCATTGCACGCGTGCCTGCAGCAGATCCGTATTGGGGAGCAGCAATACGAATTCTTCGCCGCCATACCGGGCGATGGTGCCGGCACCGGCCATATGCGCACGCAACAATGCGGACAATTCGCGCAGCACTGCATCGCCCTGATCGTGCCCATGCACGTCGTTGACGGTCTTGAAGTGGTCCACGTCCAGCAGCGCGACCGACAGCGGCTGGCCCACCGCACGCGTCTGTTCGGTGGCCGCCGCCAACGCCACCGCGAACGCGCGCCGGTTGGGCAGGCCGGTCAACGGATCGGTGCGGGTCTGTTCGACCAGGTCGGCGTTCAACGCATCCATCTGCGCGTAATAGCCAGCCATCTGCTGTTCGTACCACTCGCGCTCGTGCAACTGCTGGCGCAACTGCCTGCCGGCCAGCCGCAACTCAAGCAGCTGCGAGGCCTGCCGCGACAATGCCTGCAAGGCCTCGCGCTGGTCTTCGCGCAGATGCGCCGGGGTCTGGTCGAACACGCACAGCGAGCCCAGCGCCAGGCCCTGGCTGGTCACCAGCGGCGCGCCGGCATAGAAGCGCACCCCGCCGCTACCGACCACCATCGGGTTATCGTGGAAGCGTGGGTCCAGCAAGGTGTCGTCCACCATCAGCACTTCGTCCGGGCGCAGGATCGCGTGCGCGCAGAACGAGATATCGCGTGGTGCTTCGCTGCGTGGCGCACCGTGCGCAGACTTGAACCACTGCCGGTCTTCGTCCACCAGCACCACCGCCGCCATCTGCGTCTCGCACAGCGTGGAGGCAATCATGGTCAGGTCGTCGAATGCACGTTCGGCTGGCGTATCCAGCACGTCGTACTGGCGCAGCGCGGCCAGCCGCTCGGCCTCGTTGCTCGGCAATTCCGGTTTGATCACTGCCGCCCCCTGGCTGTTATCTGTGAAAGTATGCCGGAGCCCGGCAAGTGCCACCATCGGGCGCACCCTACGCTGCAGCGCCGTAAGCGCCGCCCCGGCCGGCATCGGATATTTCGAAGCGCGATCCATACAGCGGGCGCAAGCACCCGGCACGGCGTTGCACGTTTGGTGCGGCAGCACGGCACTACAGCGCGGGCATGTGCCGTGTCCGAAACGCCGGCTGCGCTGACCTGACTGCGATGCAGCCGGCCCGGCACAGGCGCTTACCAGTCGGTGCGTTGCGGCAGCAGGTCGCGCAATTCCGCGTCGCTGAGGTTGCGCCACTGCCCCGGCTTGAGCGCAGCCAGCTTGATGTTGTCGATGCGCACCCGGCGCAGTTGCGTCACCCGGTAGCCGAACTCGGCAGCCATCAGGCGAATCTGCCGATTCAGGCCCTGCTCCAGCACGATGCGGAAGCCGAATTTGGCAATGCGTGCGGTGCGGCACGGCAATGTGGTTTCGTTGTGGATGCGCACCCCGCGTGCCATGCCGCGCAGGAATTCATCGGTGACCGGTTTGTTGACCGCGACCAGATATTCCTTCTGGTGGCGATTTTCCGCGCGCAGGATCTCGTTGACGATGTTGCCGTTGCTGGTCATCAGGATCAGCCCTTCGGAGTCCTTGTCGAGCCGGCCGATCGGGAAGATGCGCTGCTCGTGACCGACGAATTCGACGATATTGCCCTTGACCGAACTCTCGGTGGTGCAGGTGATGCCCACCGGTTTGTTGAGCGCGATGTAGACGTGCTTGCGACCACCGAGCTTCTTGGCCTCGCGTATGCGTAGCGGCTGGCCATCCACCAGCACGGTATCTTCCGCGCCGACCACCGCGCCGGTGCCGGCGGGTACGCCATTGACGGTGACCCTTCGTTCGCCGATCAGGCGATCGGCCTCGCGGCGTGAGCAGAAGCCGGTTTCGGCGATGTATTTGTTGAGTCGGATCGTCATCTGCCAATTATCGGCGATTTGGAGCAGGCCGTGCGCCATGCCGGCTGACCGGGCCAGCAATCGGCAGCAGGCAGTCGCCAGCCGCGTTGTACACGCAGCACCGGCCTGACGCTGCCCGACATCGCCCGGGTCAAGCGCGCTACCCGGAGACGGCCACCAGCTGCGGTGTGTGCAACAGTTCTTCCAGCGGGCATGGACGATGCAGGCTGAAACCCTGCACCTGGCCCACGCCGGCCTCACGCAGCCCGGGGATGTCGGCCTCCGATTCCACGCCTTCGGCGACCACCTCGATGCCCAGCGCCAGCCCGACCTGGGCGATCGAATGCACCGCCGCGCGATCCACTGCATCGTGCGCATAGTTGCGGACGAAGCCGCAATCGATCTTCAACACGTCCACGGTGAATTGCTTGAGATAGCCGAACGAGGCCAGGCCGCTGCCGAAATCGTCCAGCGCCACGTGACACCCGCGTGCGCGCACGCTCTGCACGAAACGCTGCGCGTGTTCCAGATCGCCGATGACCGCGGTCTCGGTGATCTCCATGCACAGCTTCGGCACCAGTGCCGGGTAGCGCTCGAACAGGGCGCAGACGACGTCGAGAAAATCCGGCTGCGCGATCGATTGTGCAGACAGATTGACGTGGCACAGGTCCAGCATCGCCACATGCATCGGATTGGCCGCCAACTGCGCGCACAGCGCTTCCAGCACATAGGTATCGACCATGCGCCCCAGGCCGTAACGCTCCACTGCCGGCAAGAATTCACCCGGGCTCAGCACCCGCCCGTCGCTGGCGCGCATGCGCACCAGCACCTCGTACTGCAGGCGTCCCGGGTCGTTCAGCACCTGGATTTTCTGCGCGTACAGCAGCAAACGCTCTTCGGCGATCGCCTGTTGCACCGCACTGATCCAGCCACCATCGTGGCGGCGCTGCGCCAGTGCCAGATCGTTCTCGTTGAAGCAGCGAACGCGGTTGCGCCCTTCTTCCTTGGCCGCATGACAAGCCAGATCGGCGGCGGTCATCAAGGTAGTGAGGTCGCTGACGCCGTGGCGAATCTCCACCACGCCAAAACTGCAACTGGGCGTCAGCGGTCGCCCGCCTTGATGGCTCCACGGTTGACCGAGCACGCCGTGCATGCGTTCCAGCACGGCCTGCGCCTGCGCCAGGTCGGTATTGGCCAGCAGGATGGCGAACTCATCGCCGCCCAGACGCCCCAACCAATCGCCAGAACGCAGCTGCATGGTGATCACGTCGGCGAAGTGGCACAGGAACTTGTCGCCGACCGCATGCCCGAAGGTGTCGTTGACCAGCTTGAAATGATCCAGGTCGACAAAGCACAGCGCGTGGCACATCTGCGGCGATTGCGGCAGCTCGATCAGGCGCAGCAGCCGGCGTTCGATTTCATGCCGGTTGATCAGCCCGGTCATCGCGTCGTGGCGCGCATGGAAGGCCACTTCGTCGGCCAGCTCGTGCGCGTGCGAGACATCTTCGATCACCGCCAGCACCAGGGTCGGCTCTTCCGGCCCCGGCTCGACCAACGACGCGCTCCAGCGGCCCCACATCACCCCGCCGTCGGCACGCACGAAGCGCAATTCGCCGGACTGCAGCAGCTTGGGCCAATCGAGCATGCCGCGGCTGTCCAGCTTGATGTCTTCCGGATGCATCACCTCGGCCAAGGTGCAGGCCTGCAATTCTTCGGGCCGGTAGAGCAGCACGTTGGCCATCGACGCGTTCGCATCCAGCACGTTGCCGCGCAGATCGAACTTGACCATGCCCAGCGCCGCCTGCTGAAACGCGGTACGGAAGCGGCCTTCATGCGACAGCAGATAATCGCGAATGCGCCGCATCGCCAGTACGCAGGTGATCAACACCAGCAGCAAGGTGGCCAGGCTGCAGACCACCATCACATCGTGCAGCAGCCGCGCGCAGCGGGTCAGGTAGGCCAGAAATTCGGACGCGTCGTGACGCATGCGGCCGTCCAGCAGATGCAGTTCATCGCGCAGTGCCTGCAACGCACGCGGGTCGGGCCGGTTGGCGGCCTGCACCGAAGCGGCGCGGTCGGCCAGATTGCTCAGTTGCAGGATGCCGGCGTCGGTGCGCTTCCACAGCGCGATGGCGTCGCCGAGATACGGAAATTGGTGCCCGTAGCGATACAGCCGCACCATTTGCGGCATGTCTTCATGGGCATTACGCCCAGCGGTCAGACCAGCGTAGACCGCGTCCCAATCGATCATCGGCTGTTCGATCGCCACGCGTGCGGCGCGGTCGCCCAGCGGCACTTCCAGCGCGCGGCAGGCGGCCTGCAGATCGGCCGTATCCCCGCTGCCCAGGTAGCGCTCCATCCAGTACACCGATTCTTGCTGGGCGTTGGACCAATGACTTTGGCCAACGATCCAGGCGGTCGCACCGGACTGGACTTCGATCACCAGCGCCGACACCACCGTCATGCAGACGGCGATGCCGATCAACAGCGCCAGAGGAAGCGTCAGCCAGCCACGCACCAGGTGCATGGTCTGCCCACCGCCCTTGCCGCGTACTGCTTGCGCCATCGCCGTCCGTCCTTCGCCGCCCCAATGCGATTCAGGCGCCCACTGGGCGCCTGAAGGCAGTAACGGCCGCAACGGCCGAGTCTGTATGGCTATGCCCGCTTGGCGTGATGCGACCGGGGTTAGCGACGCTGACTAGATCAGCCTGATCGCCGCCGCCTCGAGGCGCCGTAACGCCTTACCTGCTCGTTATGCCCTTGGATGCATAGCGATACTGGGCAACCCGACCGTCTGCAGGATCCCTGCAAGCAGGGCCGGGCAGCCTTACTCGCCGCGCGGCTTCGGCGGACCCTTGCGGTGCGGCGCGCCGGCGCGGTCCATCGGACGGCCCGGGCCGTTCGGGCGACCGGACGGCTTGCCGCCACGCGGGAAGCGCGGCTTGGACGCCGCTGCGGCCGCTTCGCCGTCTTCCAGCTTGCGCATGTTGAGCTGCTGGCCAGACACCCAGACCTTCTTGAGGTGCTGCAGCAGTTCGCGCGGCATGTCGGCCGGCAGATCCAGAATCGAGTAATCGTCCTGGATGTCGATACGACCGATATAGCGGCTTTCCAGCCCGGCTTCGTTGGCGATCGCGCCGACGATGTTGGCCGGCTTCACGCCGTGGCTGTGGCCCACTTCGATGCGGTAGCTCTCCATGCCGAACTCCGGCTCGCCACGTGGGGCCGGCTCGCGGCGTGGACGCTCGCCGGCATCGTCACCGCGCGGCGGGCGTGCAGCGCGCTCGCCGTCGGCACGCGGGCCACGTTCGAACTTCGGCTCGAAGCGGGGGCGATCGCCGCGGTCGGCACGCTCATGACGTTCGCGCGGCGCAGTGTCCTCGCGCGCACCGCGCACCGGCGGGGTCAGCAGGAACGGGGCATCGCCCTGCAGCAGCTTGGCCAGCGCGGCGGCGATATCGATCGCCGGCACGTTGTTTTCGGCTTCGTAGCGCTGCAGCAGGTCGCGGTACATGTCGATCTGGCCACCGGCCAGGGTCTCGGTGATGCGGCTCATGAAACGCGCGACGCGGGTGTCGTTGACCGCGTCCACGCTCGGCAGCTGCATCTCTTCGATCGGCTGACGGGTGGCGCGTTCGATGGAGCGCAGCATGCCCTTCTCGCGCGGCGTCACGAACAGGATCGCGTCGCCGTTACGCCCGGCACGGCCGGTACGACCGATGCGGTGCACGTAGCTTTCGGTGTCGTAGGGAATGTCGTAGTTCAGCACGTGGCTGATGCGCTCCACGTCCAGACCGCGTGCGGCAACGTCGGTGGCCACCAGGATGTCCAGCTTGCCGTCCTTGAGCTGGGCGATGGTCTTTTCGCGTGCGGCCTGCTGCATGTCGCCGTTGATGGCCGCGGCCGCCATGCCGCGCGCCTGCAGCTTCTGCGCCAGCTCTTCGGTGGCCGCCTTGGTGCGCGCGAAGATGATCATGCCGTCGAACGGCTCGACCTCGAGAATGCGGGTCAACGCGTCCAGCTTGTGCAGCCCGCTCACCCACCAGTAGCGCTGGCGGATGTTGGCCGAGGTGGTGGTCTTGGCCGCGATGG
Source organism: Xanthomonas sp. NCPPB 1062 (assembly GCF_041481705.2). Lineage (NCBI taxonomy): Bacteria > Pseudomonadati > Pseudomonadota > Gammaproteobacteria > Lysobacterales > Lysobacteraceae > Xanthomonas > Xanthomonas sp. NCPPB 1062. The sequence continues at coordinate 3,162,179 of NZ_CM192987.1, forward strand.
TGACTTCGGCCGGGTCCTTCAGATAGGTCTGCGCGATACGGCGGATGGCCGGCGGCATGGTGGCCGAGAACAAGGCCACCTGGCGCTGCTCCGGCAACTTCTTCAGCACCGCTTCGACGTCGTCGATGAAGCCCATGCGCAGCATTTCGTCGGCTTCGTCCAGCACCAGCGTCTTGAGCTGCGACAGATCCAGGGTGCCGCGGTCCAGGTGATCGATCACCCGGCCCGGGGTACCGACCACCACATGCACGCCGCGCTTGAGCGCGCTCAGCTGCTGGGCATACGGCTGGCCGCCGTAGACCGGCAGCACGCGGAAGCCGGGAATGGCTTCGGCATATTTCTGGAACGCCTCGGCGACCTGGATGGCCAGTTCGCGGGTCGGGGCCAGCACCAATGCCTGCGGCTTGACCTGGTGGAGATCGGCGTTGGACAGCACCGGCAGCGCGAACGCGGCGGTCTTGCCGGTGCCGGTCTGGGCCTGGCCGAGCACATCGCGACCGGCCAGCAACGCTGGGATGGTGGCAGCCTGGATCGGCGACGGCGACTCGTAGCCGACATTGGCAACGGCCTTCATCACAGCGTCCGAGAGGCCGAGATCTGCAAACAGCAGCGGCGCGGAAGATTCTTGGGTCATGGGTAACTCCGGAGGCGCCGCACGGAGCCGGCAGGCGCAAAGCAGCATAGTGTGCCTCTTCAGCCCCCTTGCTGTCGAAATTTTCGTGACAGTCCATTCAGGTTGTGAGGAATTGCGCTGCTGCGCGAATCATCCCCCGTGTCGTCCCTTGACCTGCCCGACCGGAGCCACGCCCCTGGACACAGACCTGCACACCCGCTTCAGCGCCCTGCTGCAGCAGCATCGCGGCATCGTGCTGAAGGTGGCGGCCAGCTATTGCCGCGGACGCGACGACCGCGACGAACTGGCGCAGGAAATCGCCACGCAACTGTGGCGGGCATTTCCCGGCTACGACCCGGGTCGGCGCTTTTCCACCTGGATGTACCGCATCGCCCTGAACGTGGCGATCAGCGATCTGCGCGGCCGCCGCGCGGCCGGCGAGCCGATCGCGCTGGATGCGGTGATGGAGCGCATCGCCGATCCACAGGCGCACGACCCTGTACGCGCGCAACAGGTGGCCGTGCTGTATGCCTTCATCGCACAGCAACCGCCGCTGGAACGCGCGCTGCTGTTGCTCTATCTGGACGAGCACAGCTATCGCGAAATCGGCGAAGTGCTCGGCATCAGCGAAACCAATGTCGCCACCAAACTCAGCCGACTGAAAACGCGCATTCGCGCCGAGCTGTGAACCCCACCGATCCGCAACCGGAGCAAGACATGGAACTGGACGACATCGCCCTGGCCTGGCGTTCGCTGGAACAACGGCTGGACCAACAAGCCGCACTCACCGGCCAGGTGCTCGGCGACCTGCGCAGCCACGCAGCACGCGCGCACCTGCGCCCGTTGTGGCTGAGCCAGTCGGCGCAACTGCTGTGCGCCATCGCAGTGAGTGGCATCGTTGCCCACAGTTGGCTCAGTTTCGCCGAACAGGCCGCTGCCGTCGTCGGCGGCGTGTTGCTGCAGGCGTGGTGCGTTGCGCTGGCTGCGTCTGCGGCCCGTCAACTGTGGCTGTTGTCGCAGTTGGATTTCGCCAGGCCACTGCTGCAGACACAGCGCGCGCTTGCACAGCTGCGGCGCTGGCGCACACGCGTGGCGCCGTGGCTGGGCGTGGCGTTCTGGGTGCTGTGGGTGGCAGTGGCAGACGCTGCGTGGCGGACCTTCACGGGCGTTTCGTTGCCGTACGCCTGGCTGTTATGCAACCTGCTGGTGGGCGTCCTCGGCGGCATCGGCACCTGGCTGGGCTATCGACGGCTGCAGCGCAGCGGTCACCCCTGGCTGGAACGCCTGGACGCCGCGCATGCCGGCCGCAGCGTCGCCCGCACCGAAACCCTGCTGGAACAGATCGCGCGCTTCCAGCGCGAGTAGGCGGATAATCGCGGCCTCCCTGCCACCGAGCACACCATGCAATACCTGGAATTCGACCTGGACGGCGACTACATCGAACTCAACCAGTTGCTCAAGCTGGCCGGCATTGCCGACAGCGGCGGCCAGGGCAAGGCGATCGTCGCCAGCGGCGCGGTCAGCGTCGACGGCGTGCAGGAGCTGCGCAAGACCGCCAAGATCCGTCCCGGTCAGCTGGTGCAGCTGGACGATGTGGAAATTCGCGTATTGGCATGGAACCCGGACGCCGAGCCTGACGCATGAAGGTGGTGGAGATCGGCCGGCGCAACAACGCACCTTCGGCCGACGATCCAACCCACGACGTCTGTGTTTTTTCGATCGCCATCGACTCGGACCAGCCGTTCTGGCTGGAGCAGTCCATCCGCGGCGGCCATGCCGAGCGAGGCGGCTGCAGCATGCTGGCCTTGCACGAACTGGATGCCTGGCGCGGCGACTGGCGTGCAGAGGTGACCAGGGCCGGTTGCGCCTGGGTGATTCCACTGCTGGAGCAAGCCCTGCATACCGGCGATACGCAGGCGGCCATCGATGCAATCCTGGCGCGGGTGCAAGCGACTGATTGAAGCTCACACCCGCCGGCAACGCTGCATCAAATGCCCAGCAGTGCGCGCACCAGTTTGATGATGCCCCAGAACGACACCACCCAGATGGCGCTGCGCAGGTACGGAATACCCGCGGCATACACCGGCACATACGCCACGCGCGCCCACAGGTAGAGCTGCACGGCGAGTGCTGTTTCTGCGCTGGTGCGCCCGGCTACGCTCACCGCCAGCACGGCGGCCGCGAAGATCGGAAAGGTCTCGAGATAATTGCGAAACGCACGGTCCAACCGCGCCGCCACGCCGGTGAGCGGCTTGGCCTCGCCATCGCGTGCGCTGGCATTCCACTTGGTGCCGCGCTGGGCGGTCATGCTGGCCGAGGCGGCCAGTAATTGCACCAGCCCGAGCACCATCGCCCAGCCCAGCATCTGCAGCTCGATCGTCAGTGGCATACGTTTCTCCCGGCCGATGGAAACATCACTTCACCGCCGTGCGCAGGCTGTAACCGGCCAACCGCCAGGTCTTGTCTTCGTCCAGACGGAACGAGACCAGCTCGCGGACCGGCTGCTGCGCCTTGGCGAAACGGGTCGGGAAGCTGACGTTGACATACAGGCCTTCGGGCACCTGCGCGCCGGGACCGTACTTGACCCGCGTGACCGAGCCCTGCCCGCGCCCCACCACCGCACCCAGCCGCGCGCGTTCGGTGCCGATCTGGCTGACGAAGACGTCGCGCTTGACCGCGGTCTTGGCCACCTTGGACGCGCCATCCCACAAGGACGCGACCTGGTTGCCGTCCACCATCTGCGCCACGCGCAAGGCGGCCTGAGTCATCTCGGTGTTCTGCTTGGTCAGCTGCGCCTGCTGCGCCGGGCTGAGCGCCGGCTGCCCTGCGGGCGCTGCAGCGGCCGGTTGCGCTGCCGCCGGGCTGGCAGGGCGACCGGCCGCCTGCGGTTGTTGAGCGAACGCCAGCGCTGGAGCCAGTGCCAACACGATAACCAGACGAGAACGAAGCATTGGATGGGGACCTTGTACGGATCGGGTGGAAAGGGAGAGGCGCCACCCACCTTTTAGTGGGTAGCGCAGTCTAGAGCGCGTCATGCGCAACACAAGTCTGCGGGTGCAGGTCCGGGGACGGCGCTGAAGGCGAAGGCAAGCGCTGACGCGGGCCTTTTGGAAAACACACTTCTCGAGCGCGCAAGCGGCGAGCAGAGACCTCCGGCCACCAATGCGCGCATTGGAAGTCATCAGGTCTGGCAGCGGCGTTTCATCCTTCTGTCTGGAGTGGCAGGCATGCTGCAGATGTCGGGCTCGGCTGGGTGCGCGGACGCGTGCCGCAATCACGTGAAGTGACCAGGCGCGCATTCCGCACAGGCACGCACCAACCTTGAATTCCCATTGCCGTTGTCAACGCGATCTAGACCTCGCTCCCGGGAGCCGGCGGTACGGCCGCCACGCCGCGCGGCCGCCACAGACGCCAACTGACCCAGAAGGCACGCGCGATCGCGGCAATCAGCGCCGCCAGACTCAGCCAGGTGGCCAGCGTCGCCGGCCATTGTTCGTGCATCGCGGCAGCGGCCAGACGCAGCAGCTCGGCCACACCGAAGCCAACCAGCACCAACAGGGCCGAAGGTAGATATGCCAGTAACACACCCTTGGTCTTGCCTCGCATACGCCCCCCGGCTCGGTTGTGATGCAGCGACGATAGGCAGCGCGCAGTGCGATACGCGTGAAGCCCATCACTGCGCTCAACCGTCGGGGTGCGTCGCGGGCGACGGGCCGGCCTGGGCCGCGTCCTGCGCTGGCGCGGAGTCTGGCTCGGCTGCAGGTGTCGCCGCACCTGCGGCATCGCGCTGGGCTTGGTCGTTGTGCGTCTGGCCGGCCTGCGCCTCACCGGTCTGCGTCTCGGACGTCGGGCTGGCCGGCAGCGCCGCGGCATCGGTTTCGGCCAGCGGGCTTTCTTCCGGGCAGGCCGCATCCGGAAAGCCGAAGCGCTGCTTCAAGGCCAGGCCGCAGGCATTGACCGCGTCCAGGTCTGCGCCCTCGCCCTTGCACTTCTGGTCGAAGGCGACCAGAAACGCGTCCTTGCGGCGTACGAAGGCATCGCCGCACTTGCGCATCTGGCGGATGCGTTCCAGATCGTCCTGCACGGCGTTGGTGCCGTCCAGCCCGTATTCGCGCAACTCTTCCACGCTGAGCAGGCGCAGGCTGCGGTTGGGCACGGTCATCATCAGGTCGGCCACCGCCACCGCCACGCCGTTGCGCTCCAGGTAATCCTTGACGTTGCCGTAGACCTCGCGCAGTTCGCGATTGAGCTCGGCGCGCGAAGTGGCCTTGGAGCTGATCCGCATCATGCGGTGAATGCCGACCTTGCCGGCGACCAGGCGGTTGTCGCCGGCCGCCAGCACGAACACGCAGGCGCTGTGGCAGATCGAGCCTTCGCGCACCCAGATGGTCCAGTTGGATTCGCCGATGGTATCGCCGGCGCGGATCGCCGCCTCCACCTGCCCGCCACTGGAATCCAGGTCCAGGATGCGATGCGGCAACTTCCACTGCTCCGCGACCGAGGCCAGCCGCCACACCAGCGCCGCAAAACCCGCATTGATCTTGCCGGCGTAGCGCACCCGCACCAGCCCGGTCTCGCGGCACGGCGCCAGCGCCGCTTCCACGCTGGCCCGGTCCAGTGCCGGCAACAACGTGCCGTCGCCGGCCTCGCGGCTGTAATCGGTCGCGCAGCTGATCCAGGCCTGGCCCGATTCCAGTTCCGCCTGCGGCCAGCCGGCCTCGCCCGCCTGCGTGCGCGGGCGCGGTGGCGGGACCGGGTCGGGCGTATCCACCGACACCATGTGATCGCCATCGCTTGCCTGCCCTGCACCACTCTGCTGCGCAACCGCTGCATCGGCGGAGGTCGCCGACCGATCGCAGGCGGCCAGCAGGAGCAAGCAGGCAAATGACAGACAAACCGATTTCAGCATGATGTGGGGCACGGAGCGCGACGGAGATCACCCGCAGTCTATGGCTGAATGGGTCGATGGGTTGACCCGGCCATGAACGCGCGGGCTCGCCGCAACCCTGTCCGAAAACGGCCAGCCGGCGCCAGGGCGAGCGCATAGACTGGCGCCATGCAGACCGCAACGCCCGACCGAACCCAATGCGACCGCGCGCGCCTGGCACGCGATGCACGCTTCGACGGGCTGTTTTTCACCGCCGTGCGCAGCACCGGCATCTATTGCCGCCCGGTGTGTCCGGCGCCGCCGCCGAAGCCGGCCAATGTCAGTTACTACCCCACTGCCGCGGCAGCCAGCGCCGCCGGCTACCGGCCGTGCCTGCGCTGCCGGCCGGAGCTGTCGCCGCAGGCGCAGCAACATCTGGGCGAAGAAAGCGTGCAGCGTGCGCTGGCGATGATTGCCGACGGCGCGCTGCAGGAGCAGCCGGTGCAGACGCTGGCCGATGCGGTGGGCTTGAGCGCGCGCCAACTGCAGCGGCAATTCGTGCAGCAGCTGGGCGCCACGCCGATCCAGGTGCACGGCACGCATCGGCTGCTGCTGGCCAAGCAATTGCTGACCGAAACCGCCCTGCCGGTCACCGAGGTCGCGCTTGCGGCAGGCTTCAACAGCCTGCGCCGCTTCAACGCGGCCTTCGTGCAGGGCTGCGGCATGCCGCCCTCTGCATTGCGCAAGCAGCGTACCGAGGTCCCCGGCGGCGAACTGACATTGCGCCTGGGCTATCGCCCGCCACTGGATCTGCCGGCGATGCTGGCCTTCTTGCAGCGCCGCGCGATCCCGGGCATCGAGCAGGTCGATGCCAACGGCTACCGGCGCGTCATCGGCCCGCCGGGCAAGGCCAGCGTGATCGAGGTCAGCGCGGCACCGCAGCGCGCGGAACTGCTGCTGCGCATCGGCGCCACCGACCCGCGCCAGATTCCGCAGATCGTGCGGCGCGTGCGCCGGCTATTCGATCTGGATGCAGACCTGCAGGCCGTGCACGCCACGCTCGCGCCGGAACCGTTGCTGGCCGAGGCGCTCGCGCGCCGCCCCGGGCTGCGCGTACCCGGCGGGTGGGACGGCTTCGAAGTGGCGGTGCGTGCGGTGCTGGGCCAGCAGATCAGCGTGGCCGGCGCAGCAACGCTGGCAGCGCGGCTGGTGAACCGTCATGGCGGTCATCATGCCGACATGCCACCCGGACTGGATCGCAGTTTCCCCACGCCCGAACAGCTGGCCGACGCGCCGCTGGAACAACTCGGCCTGCCGCGTGCGCGCGCCGCCACGCTGCGTGCGCTGGCATCGGCCTGCGCGCAAGGCCAGCTCCAATTCGGTGCCGGGCAGCGCCTGCCTGATTTCATCGCCGCCTGCACCGCGTTGCCCGGAATCGGGCCGTGGACCGCGCATTACGTGGCCATGCGTGCGTTGTCGCATCCGGACGCGTTTCCGGCCGGCGACCTGATCCTGCAGCAGGTGCTCGGCGCTCCCGGGCGCCTGAGCGAACGCGCCACCGACGCCCGTTCGCAGGCGTGGCGACCGTGGCGCGCCTACGCCGTGCTGCACCTGTGGCATCTGGCCAACGACCGCAAGGACACCCGCGCATGAGCACACTGCACTACGACACCTTTCCCTCGCCGATCGGCGCACTGAGCGTGGCCGCCGACGACACCGGCGTGCACCACATCCTGTTCGCGCAGAACCGCTACGACGCCATCGGCCGTGCGCGCTGGTTGCACGACCCCGATGCGCCGCTGGTGCGCGAAGCACGCGAACAGTTGCTCGATTACCTGCATGGCGGGCGACGCAGTTTCGATCTGCCGCTGGCGCCGGTCGGCACACCGTTTCAGCTGACGGTCTGGCGCACGCTGGCGCAGATTCCGTTCGGGCAGACCTGGAGCTACGCGCAACTTGCGCAGGCGGTCGGCAAGCCGGCCGCGAGCCGCGCGGTGGGCGCTGCCAACGGACGCAATCCGCTGCCGATCGTGCTGCCCTGCCATCGCGTGATCGGCGTCAATGGCACGTTGACCGGCTTCGGCGGCGGCCTGCCGACCAAGCAGGCCTTATTGCAGTTGGAAGGCTGGTCCCCGCGTGGCGCCGCGCGCGCCGACGATCTGTTTGCACCTGCCTCGGCAGTGCGCACTGGCTGACTTCGCGGCGTCATCGCTGCGCCGTAAACTGACGCCATGATCGACCGACGTTTTGGAGTTGCCGCAGCGGCGCTTGCCTTGCTTGCGGCCTGTAGCAGCCAGCCATCTGCGCGCAGCGCGCCCACGCAGGTGCCGGCTGCAGCGCCCAATACCGCATCGGCCAGCACCCCGCACACACTGCTGCTCATCTCCATCGACGGCCTGCGCGCGGACATGCTCGATCGCGGCATCACGCCGAACCTGTCGCAACTGGCACGCGAAGGCGTACGTGCGCGCTGGATGACGCCCTCGTATCCGTCGCTGACGTTTCCCAATCACTACACCCTGGTCACCGGGCTGCGCCCGGACCACCACGGCATCGTGCACAACAGCATGCGCGACCCGACGCTTGGGGGTTTCTGGTTGAGCAAGTCCGAGGCGGTGGGCGATGCGCGCTGGTGGGGCGGCGAACCGGTGTGGGTGGGCGTGGAAAACAGCGGCCAGCATGCGGCCACCTGGTCGTGGCCAGGCAGCGAGGCGGCAATCAAGGGCGTACGCCCGTCGCAGTGGCGCCATTATCAAAAAGGCGTGCGCCTGGACACGCGCGTGGACGCAGTGCGGGGCTGGCTGAAAACCGACGGCGCCCGGCGCAACCGCTTCGTCACGCTCTACTTCGAACATGTGGACGAAGCCGGCCACGACCACGGCCCGGAATCGCGCGAATACGCCGACGCCGTGCGCGCGGTGGATGCGGCCATCGGCCGGCTGCTGACAGACATGCAACGCGATGGCACGCGTGCGCGCACCAACATCATCGTGGTCTCCGACCATGGCATGGCCGAGGTTGCGCCGGGGCATGCGATCAGCGTGGAAGACATCGCGCCGCCGCGGATCGCCACCGCAATCACCGATGGCCAGGTGATCGGCTTGCAGCCATTGCCTGGGCAACAGGACGCTGCCGAGGCCAGCGTGCTCGGTGCGCACGACCACTACGACTGCTGGCGCAAGGCGGAGCTGCCGGCACGCTGGCAGTACGGCAGCCACCCGCGCATTCCGTCGATCGTGTGCCAGATGCACGAAGGTTGGGATGCACTCTTCCCGGACAAGCTTGCCAAACGCGCGCAGCGGAGCACACGTGGCTCGCATGGCTTCGATCCGGCATTGCCATCAATGCGGGCGGTGTTTCTGGCGCAAGGCCCGGATCTGGCGCAAGGCAAGACACTGCCAGGCTTCGACAACGTGGATGTCTATGCGCTGATGACCCGGCTGCTGGGTATTCCCGCCGCGCCCAACGATGGCAACCCGGCAACCTTGCTGCCAGCCTTGCGCGTGCCGCCGGCAGCCGACGCCAAATAGACGCGACCGGCACCCGCAGCAACGCCGCCCTGCGCGCGCGCAGCATCTACGCCGAAAACGCGCACGCAGGCAAGACGCTGCGCCACGTCGTGGCCGCGGGGCTCATGTCGGCGACAGCACAGGAATGTGGCTCGCTGTAGACACCGCTGCGGCCCAGCAGTGCGACAATGACGCAATGTCTGGTTCCAATTCCCCGCCGCGTCGCTTGCGGCCGCTGTTGTCCAGCGAAGGCTGGCGTCGTCGCGCTGCACTGTGGGGCGGCGCCATTGCGGTGGCGCTGGTGGCGATCGTATTCGCCAAGGCCAGCGACGCGGCCTTTCATCTATTTCAACGCATCACCGCACACTCGATCTGGTGGGCACTGCTGCTGACGCCGGGCATCTTCGCGCTGCTCGCCTGGCTCACCTCCGGTGCGCTGCGGCCTACGCGCGGCAGCGGCATCCCGCAGGTGATAGCCGCGCTGGAGCACCCGGAGCCGGCGTTTCGCGACAGCAACCTCTCGTTGCGCGTGTCGGTTGGCAAGCTCGCGTTGACCACCTTGTCGCTGCTCGGCGGCGCATCGGTGGGACGCGAAGGACCCACCGTGCATGTCGGCGCCAGCCTGATGCATGTGTTCGGGCGCTGGTTCGGTTTTCGCGACCCACGCGAGCTCTCGCATTTCCTGCTCGCCGGCGGCGCCGCCGGTATCGCGGCCGCATTCAATACCCCGCTTGCGGGCGTGGTCTTTGCGATTGAAGAGCTGAGCGGGCGTTTCGAGCACCGCTTTTCCGGCACCCTGCTCACCGCGGTGATCGTCGGTGGGGTGGTGTCGCTGGGCCTGCTGGGCAACTACACCTATTTCGGCAAGGTGGCCGTGGCCTTGCCCTTGGGCCAGGCCTGGCTGGCGATCGCCTTGTGCGGCAGCGTGGCCGGGTTACTCGGCGGCATCTTCGCGCGGATGGTGCTGGCCAGCGTCAGCGGCAAACCGCGCTGGTTGGGCGCGCTGCGCCAACGGCATCCGGTGCTGCTGGCCGCATTGTGCGGCGTTGCACTGGTCGGGCTGGCGCTGGTGTTCGGGCAAGGCGCCTTCGGCACCGGCTACGAACAGGCGCGCAGCCTGGTGCAGGGGCATGCGGTGGTCGGCCACGAGTTCGGCATGATGAAACTCATCGCCAACCTGGTCTCGTATCTGGCCGGCATTCCAGGTGGCCTGTTTTCGCCGGCGCTGGCAGTGGGTGCCGGCATCGGCCACAACCTCTCGGTGCTGATGCCCAGCGTGGATCCGCGCACCTTCGTGCTGTTGGGCATGTGCGCCTATCTCACCGGCGTGACCCAGGCGCCGCTGACCTCGGCGGTGATTTCGCTGGAACTCACCGACACCAGCCAGATGCTGCTGCCCATCCTGGCCACCGTGCTGATCGCGCGCGCAGTCTCCGGGCTGGTCTGCAAGACGCCGATCTATCGTGGCCTGGCCGAGCAGTTGCTGGCACCGGGTGGCGCTACCGTGGCACCGACGACTTCCGCGCCTGGTCACTGACGTTGGATGCGGCCGGCCAGCAGTGCGCAGCGCGGCCGGCTGCGACAGCAATGATTCAGTGCCGGGTCGCCTGGTGATCGACCACATGTCCCGGCGTTGATCAGGTGGCGCCGGGCCTAAGCCAGCGCGCACACGTACGCCGGGTCCATGAACGTGCCGGGGGAAAAGACGTTGCCGCGACCTGATCGGGCATCGCCTGGCCAGCCGGCGCCTTCACGATGCCGGCCAGGCAATGCCGGACAGCGGACATAAAAAAACGCGGCGCAAGCGCCGCGTTCTGGTGTCGCGAAGCTGGCCCGGATCAGCCGGCCTTGGCGACGGTCTTCTTGGCGACGGCCTTCTTGGCCGGGGCCTTGACCACGCCCTTCTTGGCAACCGGGGCAGCTGCACCCACGACAACCTTGCTCACCGCGTGCGAACGCGAATTGCCGTAGCTGGCGTTGTAGCGCTTGCCCTTGGCGGTCTTACGGTCACCCTTACCCATTTCGTCGACTCCTGAATGTGAATACAAATTCCCGTGCTGGCACAGGTCTGGCGAGGTTTCACCGGCGGCGCCCTCGCGCAAGGCCGACAAGCCTACCACGGCGGCCCCGGCGCGCGTAGCTGGGCAGCGCCCGGCCGCCTTGCGGCACTGATCGACCCAAGAACGATGCATGCAGTCGTGGACTGTGCGCGGCCGCGGTTGGAGCAGCAGAGCAGCCAGAAAATGCGGGGGCAGACGTGGAGGAACTCCGCTGTCCGCATCGGCCTGGCGGCGACGCAACCGCACGACGACAAAGGCTTAGTGCGACTAACAAAACGTAGCGAGCAGCTATCAGGTGGGCACGGACGGCGCGCTCAGAACCTTAGCGTACGCGTGGTACATGCCGATTCCGAGCACCGGCCGCGCCCGCCTGGCGGCTGCAGTCGTTTTGTTAGCCGTTCTTAGTGCGCGCAGCTGGCGTCGTGCACATGCCCATGCCCGTGATTCAGACGCAGATTGACCAGGTGGGCGATACCGACCAGGGCGCCGCCCAGCGTCATCACCACCGCATGCGGCACCACCGAATGATGAAGCGGGTCGTACAGCAGGCCCAGCCACAGCAACCCCAGGCCGGGCAGCAGCAACGCCAGTGCATGCAGCGCTTTATGCCGGCGATACCCGAGCACCAGGCTGAAAAGGCCCAGCAGCGTCACGAACACCACGATGGCCCGTTCCACCCCGTCGCCCAGCCAGAACGACAGGCCCAGCGAAGGCGCCAGCGCCAGCACCAGTGGCAATACCGCACAGTGCACCGCGCACAGCAGCGAGCCGGTTGCGCCGAAGCGGTCAAGAAGATGGCGAAGGGTTGGTAGAGGCATGACGTCCAGCAGGGTACTCGCGGCGACGTGGAATAATATAACATCTTACTGTTCCAGCCCCGCATCAGTGCATCGCGCAGTCATGCGGGCTCGCCGCCGGCGCAGCAGGAAAGCTGCGCCTTACCACTGATACACAGTAACAATTACAGAGTCCGGTCCACCATGCCCTCTTTTGCTCCCTCTTTCCGCCGTTCTGCGCTCTCGCTGGCCCTGGCCAGCCTGCTGACCCCTGCCCTGGCCATGGCCGAGGACGCTCCGGTCGCTGCCGATGGGCAGACCCCGCCCAGTTCGGACACGCGCCACGATGCCAGCCCCTCCAGTGGGCGTCATATCAAGGATCTGGACAAGGTGGTGGTCACCGCCAGCCCGCTGCGCGATGCGGCCGGTGAGTTGAGCCGCCCGGTGGAAGTGCTGGCCGGCGAGCGTCTGGACGAGGTGCGCAGTTCCAGCCTGGGCGAAACCGTGGCCAGCCTGCCCGGCGTGCAGAGTTCCAACTTCGGACCCGGCGTGGGCCGGCCGATCATCCGCGGCCTGGACGGCCCGCGCGTGGCAGTGCTGCGCGACGGCCTGTCCACCCAGGACGTATCCACCGTCAGCCAGGACCATTCCCCGGCGATCGAGCCGTTCCTGGCCAACCAGATCGAAGTGCTGAAGGGTCCTTCGACCTTGCTGTACGGCTCCGGCGCCATCGGCGGCGTGGTCAACGTGGTCGACGGGCGCATCGCCGAGACCCCGGTGGACGGCTTCAGCGGGCGCGCCGAAGTGCGCTTGGACGGCGGCGACAAGGACGGCAACACCGACATGTTCCGCGTCGATGCCGGTAATGGCAGCGGGCTGTCGATCCACGCCGATGGCGTGTATCGCAACCAGAACGACTACGACACGCCGAAAGGCCGCCAGCTCAACAGCTGGATCGATTCCAAGGTGGGCTCGATCGGTGCATCGCTGTCCGGCGACTGGGGGTTTGTCGGCCTGTCGGCATCGCGTTTCCGCGACAACTACGGCAACCCGGGCGAGCCGGGCGACCCGTCCATCGGCGAGCGCGGCGTGTCGCTGAAACTGCAGCAGGACCGCTACGACCTCAAGGGCGGGCTGACCGATCCGTGGGGCGAAGGCAGCGCGTTGCGTTACAGCTTCGGCCATACCGATTACGCACATACCGAATTCGAAGGCGCCGAAGTCGGCACCGTGTTCACCAAGCGGGCCAACGAAGGCCGCGTGGAAGCCTCGTTCACGTTTGGCGGCGGCTGGCAGACTGCATTCGGTCTGCAAGGCAGCGACAGCACCTTCCAGGCGATCGGCGAAGAATCCTTCGTGCCCAAGACCGATACACGCTCGCTCGGCGCATTTGCCGTTGCGCGCAACAGTTGGGAGCGGGTCACCGCCGAAGTCGGCGCGCGCGTGGACAAGGTCAAGTACCAGACCGATGTCGGCGTGGATCGCGATTTCACGCCGACCAGCTTCTCGGCCAGCGGCGGTTTCCGCTTCAACGAACAATGGCGTCTGACCGCCAACCTGGACCATGCCGAGCGCGCGCCGGCCGAAGAAGAACTGTTCGCCAACGGCCCGCACATCGCCACCCTCGCCTTCGAAATCGGCGACGCCAACCTGAAGACCGAGAAGGCCAACCAGGCCGAGCTGGGATTGAATTTCCAGAACGAATGGGTGGATGCCAAGGTGGCGGCTTACTACAACCGCTACAACGACTTCGTCTACATCGTCGACACCGGCGGCCAGTGGTTCAACGAAGAAGACAACGACTTCCTGCCGATTCGCCAGTGGACGCAGGCCGATGCGATCTTCCACGGCTTCGAAGGCGAGGCCACCTTCCACCTGGCCAACAACGAGAACGGTGCGTGGGACCTGCGCGTGTTCGGGGATACCGTGCGGGCGCGCCTGAACGATGGCGGCAACCTGCCGCGGATCGCACCGGGCCGCTTCGGTGCGCAGCTGCGCTGGGATGCGCAGCAGTGGCGCGCATCGCTCGGTGCCACCCGCACCATGAAGCAGGACAAGGTGGCAGTGAACGAAACGCCGACCGACGGCTACACCTTCGTCGATGCACATCTGGCGTATCACGTGGACCACGGCAGCACGGCGTGGGAAGTGTTCCTGGACGGCAACAACCTGACCAACCAGGACGCACGCGTGCACACCTCCTTCCTCAAGGACGATGTGATGCTTCCTGGCCGCAGCGCCTCGTTCGGCGTGCGCCTGTTCTTCTGACGGCAGACTCTCTCCCCTGCTGACTGGAAGGAAGGCCGCCTTCGGGCGGCCTTTTTTATGTGCATTGCCGAGCTATCGGCGCCGGCTTGCGCGCACTGCACTGCGCCTGCAGTCGCGTTCGCCAGCGCGTGGATTTGCACGGCACTCAGGACGGGAGCACCGACGCGCGACACGCCAGCACGACCTTCTTCCCAACGTGGAAGCGCAGCCCACGGCTGCTGCGTCGCACAACACGCTGCGGCGCATCTAGGGTTAAAACTTCATTAGCACTGCGCTGACAGGGGGCGCAAGCGACGCGATAGCGCGGGCGCGCGCGTGCACTGGCTGCCGATGCCTGCACACGCGGTGTGGCTCGGCAGCGTTCTTGCACTTTAAGACAAGGAGCCTTGCGCATGCGTTTTTCATCGCCCCGCTACACCCTTTCGCTTGCCGTCGCTGCCGCGCTGCTGGCACCGGATGGCCGCACGCAGACCGCCACGCCTGCATCAGGCAACCAGGAGGCCACCACGCTGGATGCGGTTATCGTCAGCGGCACCGCGCGCTTCAAGGGCCTGGCCAAGCGCGACGCCAGTTTTTCGATCACCACGGCCAGCCCGGAGCAGATCCAGCAGGCGGTGCCGCAAAGCACCGCCGACCTGCTCAAGATCGTGCCCGGCGTGTGGGCCGAGCCCAGCGGTGGCGGCACCGGCGCCAACATCTTCGTGCGCGGCATGCCATCGGAAGGCGATGCGCCGTTCGTGACCATGCAACTGGACGGTTCGCCGCTGTTTCCGCCGCCGACCTTGTCGTTCCTGGAGAATTCCACGCTGTTCCGTGTCGATGACACCGTCGAACGCATGGAAGTGCTGCGCGGCGGCTCCAGCCCGATCTTCTCCAACGGCCAGCCCGGATTGACCGTCAATTTCATCCAGAAAAAAGGCCAGGACGAACCCGAAGGCAGCGTGCGCCTGACCGGCGGCAACAACGCCTTGCGCCGCATCGATGTGTTCAACAGCGGACCGATGGGTAATGGCTGGTACTACAGCGTGGGCGGTTTTTTTCGCGAAACCGACGGCGTGCGCGACCCGCAGTTCTCCGCCGACAAGGGCGGCCAGTTCAGCGCCACCTTGAGCAAGCGCTGGGACAACGGCGAGCTGTCGTTCTACGCGCGCCACACCGACGATAACAACGCGTTCTACACCGCGATCCCGTTGCTCTCGCGCAACAACGGCAACGATCTTTCCAGTTTCCCCGGCTTGAACGCGCAGACCGGCACCCTGCTCGGCCGCGATTTCCGCAATGTGGATCTGTTGGTCGGACCCGATGGCCAGACGCTGCGGCGCGACCTGGCCGACGGGCGCGGCGTCAACATCGACGTGTTCGGCGGCGAATGGAACTGGGAGAGCGGCGGCTGGACCGTTGCAGACCGCTTCAATGTGATCAGCGGCAGCGCACCGACCTACGCGCTATTTACCGGCGATGCGCCACAACGCCTGGGCGATTTCATCGCCAGCTACGGCAGCAGTGGTAGCGCCAGCTACACCAATGGGGGCGGCGTGGTGGATGCGAATCAGCAGGTGCTCGAAGCCGGATGGTGGTCGGTGGACAAACGCCTGAATTCCTTTACCAACGACCTGCGTCTGAGCCGCGAGCTGTTTGCCGGCAACACGCTGACGGTGGGCGCGTATTACGCCAAGTATTCCTCTGCCGACACCTGGTACCTGGGCAATACCATGTTGCTCACCGCGCAAAACAACGCGCGCCGCATCGATGTGGCGTTGGACGATGGCCGCCAGGCCACGCGCCAGGGGTTCACCAGTACCGCGTTCTTGAACCTGCGCGCCAAGTACGACGGCGAAAACATCGCCACCTTCGTCGCCGACGAGTGGGAGCTGAGCGAACGCCTGCGCCTGGACCTGGGCGCACGCTACGAGCGCCAGAGCGTCACCGGCGATGTGCACGACACTACGACCGTGGATCTGGATGGCAACCCGGCCACGTTGTACGACAACGCCACCTCGCTGGCGCTGGCGACCACCCGGCGCATCGATCAGAACGATGAAGCGTTGTCGTGGACAGCCGGTCTGAACTTCACGCTGGACCAGCACAACAGCCTGTTTGCGCGGGTCAACTCCGGGGTGAAGTTTCCCGGCTTCGACAACCTGCGCGATGGACAGACCCGCGTGCAGGACGTGGATCAATACGAGCTGGGTTTGAAGTCCGGCACAAGCGTCTACGACCTGTATCTCACCGCGTTCTACAACACCTTCAAGAACTCGCCGTTCCAGGCATTCCTGGCCAATGGCGAGAACTTCACCGCCGTGGGCGATTCGCGCGCACGTGGCCTGGAGGTGGAGGGTGCGATCCGGCCGTTCGGCGGGTTCGAGCTGGCTGGCACCGGGGTGTGGCTGGACGCCAAGTACCGCAATTATCGCGAGTTCACCGGCAACCAGGTGATGCGCCAACCCAAGCGCCAGTTCCGCATCACGCCCAGCTATTACTGGATGCTGCCGTTCGGCGACCTCAAGGTGTTTGCCACCTATTCGTACATCGGCGAGCGCTTTGCGGACCTGGCCAACAGCCAGCGCCTGCCTTCGTACGACATGCTGGATATCGGCGCCAACCTGCATGTGGGCGAACATTGGGAAGTGACGGCCAGCGGCAGCAACGTCACCGACACGCTGGGCCTGACCGAAGGCAACGTGCGCGTGCCTGGCGCAGCCACCGGTGGTGTCTTCATGGGCCGCCCCATCGCCGGGCGGCAGTACCAGATGTCGGTGGCGTACCGCTGGTAGTTCGCCGCCACACGCTGAGCAGCGCAGCAGCGCAGACTGCTGCGCGGCACCTCGCTACCGCATGTCTCGATGCGCAGCCTGGTGGCACTGGCATGCCCGGGCCATGGCCGACGTTGCCAGACGCTGCGGGCCGCATACGTTTTCCCATGCGCGGCAGACGGTGTAACACGGTGATGACAGGACGGAGCCGAACAGCGCCGCATGCGAAGCACGACGACGCATCGTGATCGCTTATTTCGATCGAAGTGACTGCCACTGCCAAATTTTTCTGCAATTTTCGTCGGCAGAACTTCGCATGCAACGCATCACCCGACACGCCAGCCGTAAATTGCGCGATGTGTCACGAAGATGTCGTCGCTGGCATGCCTTGCAGACAATGCTGCCCCCCTTTGTAATCCAGGCGTTCTTGATGCACACGCATCGACAACATCGGCTGCGTCGACACGCACAGGGGAGCCGACGCCGGACCTGACCGCAGCGTCCATCGGCAGACATGCGCTTGGTAACTCAACTGGGATAAACGCACATGGCTCTTGTTGCAGCCTCCTTTGCATCGATGTCGCACTCCCCGGGCATCGACACGCAGCATCTGACTGCCTGCGGTGCAGCTCGGCTTTCGGATCGCACTGCCTGACGGGCTTTCCGGACCTGGCTGGCACCTGTTGGGTCCTTCACTCGCATTCCTCTTTCCGGCTCCACCAACACCGGCTTCACAGGCGCGAGCTTCGTGGAGTGGAGCAGTTGCAAAGGCCGATCGCGCGGTTGGCCTGACGGAGGAGTGTGTCACTCGACGGCGCCCCCCATTTGACTGGAATCAAACGGAATGAACTCTCTTCGCAGGCGACCTCTCGCGCTGTTGATCGTTGTCCTCCTGAGCGGCAGTACGCCGCCGTCGGTACTTGCTGCCACCCAGGCAACGGCTGCCGCCACCCCGGCCACTGCCAGCGCCAGCGCCAGCAATAGCGCCACAGCGAAAGCCACTGGCAACGACCCATTGCTGCGGTACCAGTGGCATATCTCCAATCAGGGGCAGGCCGTGATCGGCGACAGCCGTCCGGTCGCCGGCGTGGACATGGATGTCGACATCCTGCATGCCCTGGGCATTCGCGGCCGCGGCGTGCGGGTGGGCGTGGTGGACGATGGGCTGGAATTGGGCCATGAAGATCTGGCAGACAACATCCTGCCAAACGGGTCGCACAATTTCGGCGACGGGTCGCACGACACCACGCCGATCGACCCGAACAATGGTCACGGCACGTCCGTCGCCGGCATCATCGGTGCGGTGGGCTGGAATGGCCGCGGCGGACGCGGCGTGGCGCCAGAAGTGCAACTGGCAGGATTCGACTTTCTTGCACGCGACTCTTCGGTCACCGATGCCAGCATCCGGTATGCATGGGGCGATGGCCCGGAGGCACGCAACATCGATGTCTTCAACAACAGCTGGGGTTCGACTACCCCGTTCTACCAGGATTTTCCGCTGGAAGACCAGCGCAGCTGGGAAGCATTGATGGCTTCGACACGCGGAGGCCTTGGCGGCATTTACGTCAAATCTGCGGGCAATAGCTTCCTGCGCTTCCTTGTGCCCGACGAGAACGGAAACCCCGTCAATAGCTGCAGCGAACAATCGCGTGCATTGAAAGTCGGCTGCTCTCTGGCCAACATCGATCCGTTGGCAAATCTGCCCGGAACCATCGTCGTGGCCAGCCTGAATGCCAAGGGCACCCGTGCCTCGTATTCGTCCACAGGCTCTGCGTTGTGGGTCTCCGGTCTTGGCGGCGAGTTCGGCCGTCAACGCAAGTTCTATCCCGACGCAGCGTCCACCTTTTACCCGGACGCCGTCCCCTATGCCTACGACCCGGCGATTGTCACCACCGATCTCAGCGGCTGCGCAGCTGGCGACAACGTCGAAGCTCCCGATGTGGTCTACAACGCATTGGACGGCAGCAAGTCGAAGATCGACGCATCGTGCAACTACAACGCCGTCATGAACGGCACCTCGGCTGCAGCGCCCACGGTGTCTGGCGTGGCTGCGTTGGTTCTCGGTGCCAATGCGAGCCTGAGCGCACGCGACGTCAAATATATCCTTGCGACAACCGCGCGCCAGATCGACCCATGGCAGCCGCAGGCGGTCTACCAGGGCAGCGTGATCGATCCGGGCTGGATCACCAACGCAGCCGGGCACCGTTTCAGCAATTGGTACGGCTTCGGCCTGGCCGATGCCGCGGCCGCGGTCTACAAGGCGCGCTATTTCACGCCGCTGCCGCCCATGCGCGATACCCAATGGATCAGCTCCACCGATGCCGCCAGCCAGATCGGCGGCCCGGCGCGCCCGGGCAAACTGCGCATCCGTGTGCAGCAGGCGATGAAGGTGGAAGCGGTGCAGCTGTCGCTGCAGTCGGCGCACAAGACGCCGTCCAACCTGCGTGTGGTGCTGGTGTCGCCGAGCGGGACGCGCAGCGTTGTCGCCACGCCGTTTTCCGTCCTGGATCCGGCTGCTTATGCGCAGACGGGGTTCTATATCGACCTGACCTCCAGCAATGCGTTTCTGGACGAGAAATCGCGCGGCATCTGGACCCTGGAAGTGACCGACATGAGCGATCCCAGGAGCACTGTCGCACTCAACGCTTTCAAACTTCGCATCGTGGGGCACTGATATGAAACCGATGATTGTTGCTTGCCTATTGACGCTGTCACTCGCTGCAACCGGTGCTGCCCAGGCAGTGCAATACATGGACGCCAACACCCTGCGTGCGGCAGCGACCGGCGTGCGTTTCAAGTCCGGACCGGACATGTTCCGCATGCTGCCGGCCACGGTGGTGAGCGAGCACAAGCCGCCACGGAACGCGATATCGGCGCAGCGGTCGGCAGCCAAAGCCGGCATTACGGGTGCGGTGGCCCCCAGCGACAAGGTCGCCGCGCGCATCGGGCCGTATGCGGTCGTGCTGGATGCGCCTGCGGGTGCCGCACGCAGTCTTGCCACGAACACCGAACGCCCCATCGCCGCTGCGGTGAATGAGCGCAACGGGCGTGTCGTGCTGGTCAACCCGCAGGTGAAACTCACCGGTATCACGCCCGCCACTGCGAAATCGCTGGCTGCCAGCACCGGCGGAACCATTGCATACACCTCGACGGTGGACGGCAGCGCGGTGATCACCTATGCATCGGTGGACCAGGCCCAGCGCGCACTGCCCGGCCTGCAGCGCAGCAGCGGTGTCGCGCAGGCGGCGCTGGTGGTCATGCAGGCGGTGATGCAACCGATGTAAGTACATCGGCCGCAGGCCGATCCCTGCGGCCGTTTCACGTCAGGCAGCCTGCCGGCCGGTTTGGCCGGCACCTGCATCTGGCGTGCGCCCCCATGACCGATACCATGCCATGACACTGTCTCCCCTGCGGCGATTGCCGCTGCTTTGCGCGTGGCTGCTGGCGCTCGGGCCCTTCTCGCTGACAGCCGATGCTGCAGCAACCGGCGTTGACGCGCCGATCAAGACCACCCAGAACACAAACAATGCCAGCGACCCGTTGTTCCGCTACCAATGGCATCTGCTCAATCAAGGCCAGCCGGTGTTCGGCGACCAGCGTCCACGGCCAGGCGTCGATCTGGATGCGGACATCCTGCACACGCTTGGCATTCGCGGAGCCGGAGTCAAGGTGGCGGTCATCGATGGCGGGCTTGAGATTGCGCATGAGGATCTCGTCGACAACATCGTTGCCGGCGGCTCGCATAACTTCTTGAATGGTTCCAACGATCCGACGCCGCCTGCGGATGAAATCGACAATGACCACGGCACCGCGGTCGCCGGCATCATCGCGGCACGCGGATGGAACGGGCTGGGTGGACGCGGTGTTGCGCCGGAGGCGAATGTAGCTGGCTTCAATGCACTTTCCATAGTCGATGGCAGCAAGCAGTACGTCGATATCCGTTACTCCTGGGGCGATGGCCCGGAAGCCCGTGCGATGGACGTGTTCAACAACAGCTTCGGCATCTCGACAGCGGTCTATCCATTCAGCGATCTCGACGAGCAGCGCTCTCTGGAAAAAATGATGCGTGCCCAGCGTGGCGGCAAGGGCGGCATCTACGTCAAGGCAGCCGGCAATGATTTCAATACGCTGCTTGATGTGGATGCACAGGGCAAGCTGATCGATCGCTGCAGCGACCAGACCCGGCAGCTTGGCGTCGCCTGCAGCAGCGCCAATATCGACAACCTCAACAGCCTGACCACCATGATTGTGGTCGGTGCGGTCAACGCCGACGGTGTGCGTGCGAGTTATTCCTCGCCCGGATCCGCAGTGTGGGTGTCCGGTCTCTCCGGCGAATTTGGGTTCCAGCGTCGCTTCGACCCGCATCCTGAGACTTACAGTCCGTTCTATACACTGCTCGCTGCACAGGGACCGCAACCATTCTTCTCACCGGCGATCGTGACGACCGATCTGAGCGGATGCGCGGCAGGCAATAACCGCGATCGCACGCGTGCGCCGCAGAACGCGCTGGATACCAGCCACTCAAAGATCGATGCCTCGTGCAACTACAGCGCACGCATGAACGGCACCTCTGCCGCCACACCGACGGTTGCAGGCGTCGCAGCGCTGATGCTGGGCGCCAACCCGCAACTGACGCTGCGCGATGTCAAATACATCCTGGCGACGACGGCGGTGCAGGTCGATCCCCATCAGGCCAAGGCGTTCTACAAGGACGCCGTGATCGAGCCCGCCTGGATCACCAACGCGGCCGGCCACCGTTTCAGCAACTGGTATGGCTTCGGCTTGGTGGATGCAGCCGCGGCGGTGGAGCGTGCGATGCATTTCACTCCGCTGCCTGCAATGCAAGACACCGAGTGGACCGTCTATGACGGCAAGAGCAGCACCATCGGCGGCATCGGTTCGCCAGCGCGATTGGCGATCGACATCAAACAGTCCTTCAAGGTGGAAGGCGTACAGCTGTACTTCGCGGGGACGCACAAGAATCCGCGTCAACTGCGCGCCGTGCTGGTCTCGCCCAGCGGCACCCGCAGCACCGTGATGACGCCGTTTTCCACGCTCGATCCGGGCGATGGCTTCGTGGTCTTCCTGACCTCCAGCAATGCCTTCCTGGATGAGGCGGCCGCCGGTCGCTGGACATTGGAGGTGGACGACATGCTCGCCGACAACGGCAAGGAACAACTGCAGCAATTCGAAATGCGCGTGGTGGGCCACTGACATGAAAACTTCTCTGATCACATTGCTGTGCGTCGTTGCCGCCAGCATGTCTGCACCCGCCTCGGCACAGGTATTCGATCGCGCCCGCCTGCGGGCTGCCGCAACCGGGCAAACCGTGGTGGTGGACCGTGCCAGTTTCCGGCTGATCCCAGCAGCAGTGGTACAGCTGGCCGACACCACGCGCGGTACGGCCGCCACGCAAACGCTAGCAAGCACGCAGGCCAGCGCGAACGCACCGGTTGCCCGCGTCGATCGCTACGCGATCTACCTGGACACCAGCGGCGCGGCGAACGCGGTCGCGCGCACCGCGCGCAGCGAACCACCGGCGACCGTCGTTGCCGCGCTGGAAATGCGGAGCGGCCAGCCGGCATTGCTCGGCGCTTCGATCAAATTGTTCGAGACCACGCCAGCCATCGCGCGCGCACTGGCCACGCGTACGGGCGGCAGGCTGATCTATGCTTCCGCCACCGACGGCAGCGCGATGATCGGCTATGCCTCGGCGATGACCGCATTGGATAATTGCCGCCAGCTGCAAGGCAGCAACGGCGTGGGCGCAATCAAGCCGGAAGTGATCGTTCCGGCGGCACGGCCGTTGTGACGCCACTGCACGAGAACCGCGGCAGTCACGCGTGCCACGCTGCTGCAGTGTGTTGCAGCGTGGCGCATTGGTGCATCCCGCCTTACAGCGGCAGCGGGCTGCGCTCTGCAAACTGCCCGCGCCAATAGGGGTAGTACGGGTACGGCGGCTCCACCGCGCTGGCCTGATCCAGGCGGGCACGCTGGTCCTCGGTCAACGACCACCCCACCGCACTGACGTTTTCGCGCAGTTGCGCCTCGTTGCGTGCGCCAATCAGCACCGTGCTCACGGTCGGCCGCTGCAGCAGCCAGTTGATGGCGATCTGCGGCACGCTGCGACCGGTCTCTGCGGCAACGGCATCGAGCGCATCGACGATGTCGAACAAGCGCGTATCGTCGATCGCCGGGCCGGCCGCGGCGGTGGCATGCAGACGGCTGTGTTGCGGCAATGGCTGCCCACGCCGCAGCTTGCCGGTCAGCCGCCCCCAACCGAGCGGGCTCCACACCACCGCACCGATACCTTGGTCGATACCCAGCGGCATCAGCTCCCACTCGTAGTCGCGCCCGGCCAGCGAGTAATACGTCTGGTTGGCGACAAAGCGGCTCCAGCCGTGCGCATCGGCGACCGCCTGCGACTTCATCAGCTGCCACCCGGAATAATTGGACGCGCCCAGATAGCGCACTTTGCCCGCGCGCACCAAGCCATCCAGCGTGGACAGGGTCTCTTCCATCGGCGTCATCGCATCGAAGGCGTGCAGCTGCAGCAGATCGATGTAGTCGGTGCGCAAACGCCGCAAGGAGGCCTCCACCGCACGCAGCAAACGGAAACGCGAGGCGCCGGCATCGTTGGGGCCATCGCCCAGGCGCAGGCCGGTCTTGGTCGAGAGAATCACCTGATCGCGGCGGCCCTGCAGGGCCTGGCCAAGGATGTCTTCGGATGCGCCATCGGAGTACACATCGGCGGTATCGAACAGGTTGAGCCCTGCATCCAGGCACACATCGATCATGCGCCGCGCCTGCGCCACATCGGTATCGCCCCATGCAGAAAACAGCGGCCCCTTGCCGCCGAACGTGCCGGCCCCCAGGCCAAGCACGGGCAGCTTGAAACCGGAACGGCCCAGTAGACGGGTTTCCATTGAGAATTCCTTGGTAACGTTGAATGAGAGATGCGTTGGGTGACCGCTGGCCGCTCGCGCTTGTGGAATGCTGGGCGCGAAACCAGTGTTTATGCGCCTCGAATGCCGCCTGAGGCGCACTGCGCCAACCCGGCGAATGACCAGCGCGCGATCACCTCACCCCATCTGCGTACAGGCCAGTGGCGCAGTCGCGCGGCGGCGTTGCAACTGCACGCTCCATAGCGCCATGCCCAGCCCGATGGCACTCAACAGCGCGGCCACCCAGGGCGTTGCGGCCAGGCCCGCCTGCGTGGCGATCACCACGCCACCCAGCCATGCGCCCAGCGCATTGCCCAGGTTGAAGGCGGCGATGTTGAGGCTGGAGGCCAGGTTCTGGCCGGCGCCACGCGCGTGTTCCAGCACGCGCAACTGCAGTGGCGCCACGGTGGCAAAGGCGGCCACGCCCAATAGCCCGACAAAGGCCACCATGGCGGCCTTGCTGTGCAGGACACACCCCAGCGCGCCGAGCACCACCACCAGGGCGGCCAGGCTACCCAGCAGGGCCGCGGTGGGGCGACGGTCTGCCAGCCGGCCACCGAGCAGATTGCCGACGATCATGCCCACGCCGAACACCAGCAGCACCGGCGACACTGCCGATTGCGCAAGGCCGGTGACCTGCAGCAGCAGCGGCTGGATGTAGGTGAACACCGCGAAAACGCCGGCGTAGCCCACCACCGTGATCGCCAGCGCCAGCAGCACCTGCCCCCGCTGCAACACCGCCACTTCCTGCCGCCACGACACCGGCGTGGCAGCACCTGCCGTGGCCGGTACCCACACCGCGACCGCGGCAGTGGCCAGCACGCCGATCGCTGCCACCGCCCAGAAGGTCGCGCGCCAGCCCAGTTGCAGGCCCAGCCAAGCACCGGCCGGCACCCCGAGCAAGGTGGCCACGGTCAGCCCGGCGAACATCAGCGAGATGGCCGATGCACGGCGTTCGGCCGGCACCAGCGACGTCGCCACCACGGCGCCGACGCCGAAAAACGTGCCGTGGGCCAGCGACGTCAGCACCCGCGCGAGCATCAGGCTGGTGTAGTCCGGCGCCAGCGCGCAGGCCACGTTGCCGACGGTGAAGATCAGCATCAGCCCGATCAGCACCGCCTTGCGCGGCAGGCGTGCGCTGGCCAGGGTCAGCACCGGCGCGCCGACGAACACGCCCAGCGCATAACCGCTGATCAACAGGCCCGCCGCGCTGAGCGAAACGCCCAGATCGGCGGCCACCTGCTGCAGCAGCCCCATGATCACGAACTCGGTCGTGCCAATGCCGAAGGCACCGATGGTCAATGCCAGCAATGCCGGCGGAAAGCGCGACGCACGCGCAGAGGTGAGATTGGACATGGGCATGGCCAGGGAGGACTGCGCACAGCCTGCGCCCTGCGTTTACTTACAGAAAGCCCTGCTATCCTGATTCACTTTCAATCAATCATTGACAATCGCATGGACCGTCTTGGCGATATTGCCCTGTTCTTGCGCGTGCTCGACCTGGGCTCGATCACCGCAGGCGCGCGTAGCCTGGATCTGTCGGTGGCGGTGGCCAGCCAGCGTCTCAAGCGCCTGGAACGCGAATTGGGCGTGCGCCTGCTGCACCGGACCACGCGCCGCCTGCATCCCACTGCCGAAGGGCAGCGGCTGGCCGAACGTGGCCGCGTGCTGGTGGAAGATCTGGACGCGCTGGCCGAGGATCTGCGCGAAAGCGCGCACGACGTGGGTGGCGTGCTGCGCATGACCATGTCCGCCTCATTCGGGCGGCAATACGTGTCGCCGCTGCTGCCGGAATTCCAGGCCCGCCATCCGCGCCTGCGCATCAGCGCGCACCTGAGCGACGACCTGGTGGACCTGGTCAAACAGGGCTTCGATCTGGCGATCCGGATCGGACCACTGGAGGACTCCGGGCTGGTGGCCCGGCGCATTGCCGACAACCGCCGTACCCTGGCGGCCTCGCCCGCCTATCTGCAGCGTCACGGCACACCGCGCACGCCGGACGAACTTGCACAGCACGCCGGCGTGCTGCTGATGGGCCGTGACGGCCGCCAGGACGTGTGGACATTGCAAACGCCCGACGGTGGGCTGGTGCGCGTGCGCATGCAGAGCCGCTTCGAAAGCAACTTCGGCGAGCTGGTGCGCGACGCCGTGGTCGCCGGCCAGGGCATCGCGGTGCATTCGTACTGGCACATCGCCGACGAATTGCGCAGCGGCCGCCTGGTCGAAGTGATGCGCGACTACCCCCCGCCCACCTCGCACATCAGCGCAGTGACGCCGGCGCGCCAGCTGCAACCGCCGCGCGTGCGCGCGTTCGTGGATTTCCTGCTGGAGCGGCTGGGCGCACAGCCGCCTTGGGACCTGGCGACATAACACCGCGCATGGGACCGGCCGGCACCGGCGGTTGCCGTGCGGAAGGCGCTGCAGCGAAACGCGCCTGCCGCGACTGCGAGCAGGTGTAGGGCGCCGTTTGCGGCATGCCAGTCACCATCGGAAACGGCGGCATCGATGCGTGGTCGCTGCGTCTCACGCGCCCCGAGTGCGCGACTGGCTGGCGGCCCGCGGCATGACCGTGCACGACCGCAAGCGGAGGCCGGCAGCATGCGCAGCCACCAGGCAATCGCTCCCGCAGATCAACGCCCGCCGCGCAACAGGCGTTTGTGCAGGCTACGCCGCTGCGCATCGCTCAACAGATGTCCATGCGTCCGCAACAACCCCAGGATCTGCAGATGCGCCTGTGCGGTGCGCCGCGCCAATTCGGTGGCGGCAGCGGCTTGGAGCCGCTTCCACTCTGCCGGGCTGGTCGGCGTTGGAAAGCTGGAACGTTTTGCGGGCATGGCAGCAGGTGAATGCGAGAGACCTCGCCATGATACGGCCGGCCTGTGATCGCCCTATCAGGGCCGACGCAGTTCACGCGCAGGCGGCCACGACTGCTGCCGCGCTGTCCATCGGGCGCAAGCCCACCGCCCGCGCGATGGACCTTGCCGCCCACACCACCTGCACTCTTGTACGATCGGTGCCCTCGCGGCCGGGCCGCATCGCATCGTCGACGGGTTTTCGCATGTCTTCGCTGACCGAATTGAGCACGATCTTGCTGCGTCATGCGCCTGGCGACGGCATGCATCCCACGCAGATCGCCCGATTGCAGATCATGCGTAGCGCAGCGCCGACAGTGGCCATGCCCACTGTCTATACACCCATGCTGTGTCTGGTGGCGCAAGGCCGCAAGCAGGCAATGCTGGGCGCGCAGGCGTACGTCTATCACCCGCAGATGTACCTGGTGGCGTCGGTGGATCTGCCCATCGTCGGCTCGGTGATCCAAGCCAGCAGCGCGCAACCATACCTATGTTTCTGCCTGGACCTGGACACCGCGGTGCTCAGCGAGCTGGCGATCAATCATCCGGAGCTGGTGGACACGCAGCGCGATGCGGCATCGGCCGGGCTGCTACTCAATCGCAGCACGCCGCAGTTGCAGGACGCAGCGTTACGGCTGGCGCGCCTGCTCGATCGACCGCATGAAATTGCCGCGCTCGCTCCCCTGATCGTGCGCGAACTGTTGTACCGCCTGATGGCCGACCCGGCCAATGCGGCAGTGCGCCAGATGGCCATCGCCGACAGCCGGCTCAACCAGATTTCCAGGGCCATCGTGTGGTTGCGCGAGCACTATGCGCAGCGCTTCAGCATCGAGCAGATCGCCGATCTCTCGGCGATGAGCCGCTCCACCTTCCATGCGCATTTCAAGGCGGTGACCACGATGACGCCACTGGAATACCGCTCGCAGCTGCGCGTGCACGAAGCGCGCCGCCTGATGGTCGCCGAGGCGCTGACCGCTGCCGACGCCGGCTTCCGGGTTGGCTATGAGAGCGCATCGCAGTTCAGTCGCGACTACGCACGCATCCTCGGCATCTCGCCCGCGCGCGATGCGCAACGGCTGCGTGCCAACGCGCAGGACGCCACCGAAGCGGCGTGAGGTCTGCCGGGCGCAGCGCGGGCGGCGCAGCGGCCCCGGCAATCCGCCGCAGCGTCCACTCACGCCGAGGCGGCATCATCACCGCGCCAGCATCGGCATCACCGCTGTCTACTCGGCCGCATATTGCGCCTCGCTCACCTGCTCCAGCCAGCTGACGGGCGTGCCGTCCTGCGATTCGGCAATGGCGATATGCGTCATCGCCACGTTGGCATTGGCACCGTGCCAATGCTTGACGCCGGGCGGAATCCACACGATATCGCCCGGGCGGATCTGCTGCGCCGGCTTGCCCCACTCCTGCACGCGCCCGGCGCCGGCGGTCACGATCAACGTCTGGCCCAGCGGATGGGTATGCCATGCGGTGCGCGCGCCCGGCTCGAAGGTGACGGTGGCGCCGCCGACGCGTGCCGGTGCGTCGGCCTGGAACGGTGCATCGATGCGCACCTTGCCGGTGAAATACTCGGCCGACCCCACTGCCGACGGCGCCCCCCCCGCCTTGCTCACCCTGATCGGTCTCGCGGCCTCATCAGGAACCACGGCGGCCATCATCGACAACGACATTGCAGTCGCGAACAGATTCATTGCAGTGCTCCTAGATTCGAGTGTTCGAACTGTAGCGCGCCTGCCCGAGACCACTAACCGGCTAACCGCGCATGCTCCTAGAAACACGGCGCATCAATCCCGCAGCGCCGCGGAGTGCCTGCTGCAGCATTGAAGCCATCACGCACATTCGCGCATGATGCAGCCGCATGAATGGCATGCCTGACGCGGGCATTGGTGGCAATGGCACGGGAAAATCTCAATGACCTGCAGGTGTTCGTCACGGTAGCGCGCGAAGGCAGCTTCACCCGTGCCGCCGCGCAACTGGGCCTCTCGCAGTCGGCACTCAGCCACACCGTGCGCGCACTGGAGACGCGGCTGGGCATTCGCCTGTTGACCCGCACCACGCGCAGCGTGGCGATGACCGAAGCCGGGGCACGCCTGTTCGAAACCGTGGCACCGCGCCTGGAAGAGATCGACGCGCAGTTGTCCGCGCTCACCGATTTCCGCGATAAGCCGGCCGGCACCATCCGCATCACCACCGCCGGCCATGCCGCCGATGCCTACATCTGGCCGGCATTGTCGAAGGTGCTGCCAGACTACCCGGACCTCAAGGTCGAACTGACCGTCGACTACGGCCTGGCCGACATCGTTGCCGAACGCTACGACATCGGCATCCGGCTCGGCGATCAGGTCGCCAAGGACATGATCGCGGTACCGATCAGCCCGATGCAGCGCATGGCTGTGGTGGCAGTGCCGGGGTATTTCGTGCACCACACCATCCCGGCGGTACCGGCCGATCTGGCGCAGCACAATTGCATCGGTCTACGCCTGCCCACCCACGGCGGTTTGCTGCCGTGGGATTTCGACAAGGACGGGCGCGAAGTGAAGGTGCGCGTGGATGGGCAATGGACCTTCAATGGCAGCAGCGCCATCCTGCGCGCTGCACTGGCAGGCGGCGGCCTGGCCTTTCTGCCGGAGACCATGGTGCTGGAGCACGTGGCCGCCGGCCGGCTGCGCCGCGTGCTGGAAGACTGGTGCGAGCCGTTCGCAGGCTATTACGCCTACTACCCCAGCCGCCGCCAATCCTCCAGCGCACTAAAGGTCGTGATCGATGCATTGCGGCACGATCTGGTGCGTTGACCACGCTCGTACAGAGCCTGCCAGGGCGCGATGACGCGTGCGGCAGGCATGACCGCTGACGTTATTTGCCGACCAGTTTCTGCCGCTCCGGGCTGTAACGCGCACCGACAATCGCCACCGCATCCAGCGCCTGCTGGAGACGCGCAAGCTCCTCGCTACTCAAGGTCAATGCAGCACCGCGCAGATTTTCGTCAAGGCGATGCAGCTTGGTGGTGCCGGGAATCGGCACGATCCATGGTTTGCGCGACAGCAACCACGCCAACGCCACCTGCGCCGGCGTGGCGGCCTTGTCGGCTGCAATGGCCTGGATGCGTTCGACCAGCGCCTGATTGGCCTGCCGCGCCTCGGCAGCGAACCGCGGCACCTGATTGCGGAAATCGTCGGCGGAAAATTGCGTGTCGGCTCGGATGGCACCGGTCAAAAATCCCTTGCCGAGCGGACTGAATGGCACAAAGCCGATCCCGAGTTCTTCCAGCGTTGGCAGCACACTGGTTTCCGGCTCGCGCCACCATAGCGAGTACTCGCTCTGCACTGCGGTCACCGGCTGCACCGCGTGTGCGCGCCGGATGGTATCGGCGGACGCTTCGGACAAGCCGAAATGCATCACTTTGCCTTCGGCGATCAAGTCCTTGACCGTGCTCGCCACTTCTTCGATCGGCACCGCCGGGTCCACGCGATGTTGATAGAACAGGTCGATACGGTCGGTCTTCAGACGCGTCAGGCTGGCCTCGGCCACCGCACGGATGCGTTCGGGACGGCTGTCCAGCCCGGCGTCGGCTTGCCCTTCCTTGAAGCCGAACTTGGTCGCAATCACCAGCGTCTCGCGCTGCGCCGACAGCGCTTCACCCAGCAACGTCTCGTTGGCGAAGGGCCCGTAAGCCTCGGCCGTATCGAAGAAGGTGACGCCGCGCTCCACTGCCGCATGCAGCAAGGCGACAGCCTGCTTGTGCGCGGTCGCCGGCCCGTAGCCATAACTCAGGCCCATGCAGCCCAGCCCCAGCGCAGACACACGTAATCCGCTGTTTCCCAACTGTCGTGTTTGCATCGTTTGCTCCCGCGGCAACGGCCGCATCGAATGAGTCCGCCGCAGACAACAACACCGCTGCAGCACCGATGCGCCACGATAGTCCGGTGCCACAGGCGCATTGCACAGCGGGCGACGCTAAGCCTTATGAGCGACCCTCATCAACGCGCAGGCTGACCGTAGGATCTGCGCACGAGACGACGACGGCGCGCTACCGACGCCAGCCATCCAGCGCGCCGCCCTGCTGCCGCAACTAGAACCCGCTGGGCACCTCGCGCTTGCGATCCGCCTCAACCAGTGCAGATGCGGGACGATACGCACGCAGGAACAACGCCACCGCGCCGCCGACATACGCATCCAGCTGCACCGATTGCGCCTCTGGCGCATCGCCGCGCGCGGCAGCGGTAGCCGGCCGCCCGGTCATCAATCCGAAGAAATGCACCGATGCATCGGGCACGTTGTCGATCACCAATGCGCCGCGTTGCACCTCGCGCGCCAACAGCGTGCGCATCATGGTGTCGTAGCGCTCGAAGCACAGCGTCCACATTTCCTCGCGCACCTGGCCAGGCAGCAGTGGCGGGCGTACCAGGCCATACGCGGCATCATCCCGCATGCTGCTGGCAGACACGCGCAGCACTGCATCGGCTACCGCAGTCAGGCGTTGCTCCAGCGGCCCCTGCAGCTCCAGCAAGGCCGTCCAGCGATTGGGCGAGGCCTGCGCCAGCGCTTCCAGGGTGGTGCGGAACAGCACCTCCTTGGACGCGAAATGCGCATATACCGTGGCCTTGGACACCATCGCGCGCTCGGCGATGGTGTCCATGCTGGTCCTGTCGAAGCCGTGCTGCTGAAACAGCACGCGTGCCGCCGCCAGGATGGCGCCACGCTTGTCGTGCGGCGCACGCCTGGGCGCAACCGACGGTGCGTCGTCATCCACGCGGCGGCTCCGTTGCCGGGGCCGCGGCGGCAGTGGGCGCTGCGCTTTGCAGCCAGCCCCCGCCCATGGCCTTGTAGAACGTCACCAGGTTGGTGAAGCGCGACAGCTGGGTGTTGATCAAGGTCTGCTGCGCGCTGTACAGCGAACGCTGCGCATCCAGCGCCTGCAGATAGCTGTCGATGCCGCGTTCGAAACGCGCCTGCGACAATCGGTAGCTATCGGCAGTGGCATCCACCAGCGCTTGCTGGGCCTGCAGTTGCCTGCCCAGCGTGTCGCGCTGCGCCAACGCGTCGGAGACCTCGCGGAACGCGCTTTGGATCGACTTTTCGTAGCGCGCCACCTCGATATCGCGGTTGGCCTTGGCCATGTCCAGATTGGCGCGATTGCGCCCGGCATTGAAGATCGGCAAGGTCAGCGTGGGCACGAAGCTCCAGGCGCGCGTCCCGGCATCGAATAGCCTGGACAGGCTACTGCTGGACGAACCGGTCGATGCGGTCAGGCTGATGCTGGGGAAGAACGCTGCCCGCGCCGCACCGATATTGGCGTTGGCCGCACGCAAGTTGCGCTCGGCTTCCAGAATGTCGGGGCGACGTTGCAGCAACTGAGACGGCAAGCCGGCCGGCACGCTGGCCAACACATTGCCTTCCACGCTCGCGTTGTCGGGCAGTGCATGCGGCAGCAATTCCACCGGCACTTGCGTGCCGACCAGCAGCACCAGGGCATTGCGATCCTGCGCCACCTGCGCGGTGTAGCGCTCCACATCCACGCGTGCGGTTTCCACCGTGGTCTGCGCCTGACGCAAGGTCAGTTGCGAGGCCGCACCCAGTTCGAAGCTGCGCTGCTGCAGGCGATAACTGTCGCTCTGGCTGGCCAGGGTGGATTGCGCCAGCTGCAGCAACTGCTGGTCGGCCGCCAAGGTCAGATAGGCGGTGGCCACTTCTGCCACCAGGCTGATATGCGTACTGCGGCGTGCCTCGGCGGTGGACAGGAATTGCTGCAACGCCTGTTCCTTCAGGCTGCGCACGCGGCCGAACAGGTCCAGCTCATAGGCACTGACGCCGATATTGGCGCTGTAGGTGCGGAACACCTGCGGCTGGCCGGGAATGGCAAGCTCCGAGGGCGTGCGCGCATTGTTGGCGGTGCCGGTGCCCTCGATGGCGGGCAGCAGCGCGGCGCGGTCCACCCGATATTGCGCGCGTGCCACCTCGATATTGAGCGCGGCCACGCGCAGGTCGCGGTTATTGTCCAAGGCTAGCGCAATCACCTGCTGCAGCGCCGGGTCGGTGAAGACCTGGCGCCAGCCGATATCGGCAATGTACGCGGCGTCGGCGGTGCCGGCGGTATCGGCAGTGGCAGCCGGAGGGGCTGCCGACACGTCGGTGCCGGCAAATTGCGCTGGCACCGGTGCGTCGGGCCGTGTGTAGCGCGGCATCAGCGTGCAACCGGACAGCACGCTGGCCACGCCAAGCGCGCAGAGTGTCGTGCGAATCGTGATCATGTCAGTGTCCTGTCGGTTGCGGTGCGGGCGAGGCAGGCTGTGGACGGCGCTGGAACAGGCCGCACACCAGCACGAAGAACAGCGGCACGAAGAAGATCGCCAGCACCGTGCCGGAGAGCATGCCGCCGATCACGGCCGTGCCCAGCGCGTGCTGCGCGCCGGCGCCGGCGCCACTGGTCAACACCAGCGGCACCACGCCGAGGATGAAGGCCAGCGAGGTCATGAGGATCGGCCGCAAGCGCATGCGCGCCGCTTCCAATGCCGCAGCCACCAGGCTCTTGCCGCCCTCGTGCAATTCCCTTGCGAACTCCACGATCAAGATCGCGTTCTTCGATGCCAGGCCAATGGTGGTGAGCAAGCCCACCTGGAAGTACACATCGTTCATTTTCCAGGTCAGCATCGCTGCCAGCAGCGTGCCGAACACGCCCAGCGGTACTACCAGAATCACCGAGAACGGAATCGCCCAGCTTTCGTACAACGCGGCCAGGCACAGGAACACGATCAGGATCGAGACGCTGTACAACAGCCCGGTCTGACCGGACGAGGCTTTTTCCTGCCGCGACAACCCGGTCCACTCGAAACCGATGCCCGGAGGCAGCTTGGCGGCTGCGGCTTCGACGATCTGCATCGCCTCGCCGCTGGAAGCCGCACCCGGCAACGCCATGCCCAGGATCTCCATCGACGGCACGCTGTTGTAGCGCTCCAGACGCGGCGAGCCGGATTGCCAGCTCGCGGTGGCGAAGGCGTTGAACGGCACCATGGTGCCGGCGCTGTTGCGCACGAACCAATGGTCGATGTCCTGCGGGTTCATGCGGTAAGGCGCATCGGCCTGCAGCATCACCTTCTTGACCCGGCCCTTGTCGATGAAGTCGTTGACGTAGGTGCTGCCCCATGCGCTGGAAAAGGTATCGTTGATGTCGGAGATCGACACGCCCATCGCCTGCGCTTTATGCGGGTCGATTTCCAGCTTGAACTCCGGGGTGTCTTCCTGGCCATTCGGGCGCACCGCCACCAGGCGCTTGTCTTGCGACAGTTCGGCCAGCAATTGATTGCGCGCCTGCATCAGCGCTGCGTGACCCAGGTTGGCGCGGTCCTGCAGCATCAGATCGAAGCCGGTGGCATTGCCCAACTCCGACACCGCAGGCGGTGCGAACGCAAACACCTTGGCATCGCGGATACCGGCAAAAAATGCCCCGGCCCTGGCCGCCACGTCGGTGACGCTCTGGCCCTTGCCGGTGCGCTCGTCCCACGGCCGCAACTTGACGAAGGCAAAGCCCACGTTCTGGCCGCTACCGGCAAAACTGAAACCGGTCACGGCGAAGACACCGGCAACCGAATCCTTCTGGTCGACCAGGAAATGATGCTCCACCTGCTTGAGCACCTCGCTGGTGCGCGCGTTGGTGGCACCGGGCGGCAACTGCACCAGCACGAACAAGGTGCCCTGGTCTTCGTCCGGCAGGAATCCCACCGGCAATTTCATGAACCCGAACACCACCAAGGCCAGCAACGCCGCGTAGGCGAGCATGTAGCGCCAGCCCTTGCCAAGCATGTGCCTCACCACGCCCTGGTAGCCGGTGTTGCCGCGATCGAACAGGCGGTTGAACCAACCGAAGAACCCGGTAGTCGCCAGGCCGTGGCCCTTGTGCACCGGCTTGAGCAAGGTGGCGCACAAGGCCGGGGTCAGGATCATCGCCACCAGCACCGACAAGGTCATCGCCGAGACGATCGTGATCGAGAACTGCCGGTAGATCACGCCGGTGGATCCGCTGAAAAACGCCATTGGGACGAACACCGCCGCCAGCACCAGCGCCACGCCGATCAACGCGCCGGAAATCTGGTCCATCGATTTCCGCGTGGCGTCCTTGGGCGACAACTGCTCCTCGCTCATCACGCGTTCGACGTTTTCCACCACCACGATGGCATCGTCCACCAGCAAACCGATCGCCAGCACCATCGCGAACATGGTCAGGGTATTGATGGTGAAACCGAACGCCGCAAGCACACCGAAGGTGCCCAGCAGCACCACCGGCACCGCAATGGTCGGGATCAGGGTGGCGCGGAAGTTCTGCAGGAACAGGTACATCACCAGGAACACCAGCACCACCGCTTCCACCAGCGTGTGCACCACCTGTTCGATGGAGATGCGCACGAACGGCGTGGTGTCGTACGGCTTTTGCACCTTCATGCCCGGCGGGAAGAACTTTTCCTGCTCTTCCAGGCTCTTGTCGATTGCGCGCACCGTGTCCAGCGCATTGGCGCCGGTCGCCAGCTTGATCGCCAGACCGGCGGCCGGCTTGCCGTTGTAGCGGCCCACCGTGTTGTAGCTTTCGCTGCCCAGCTCGATGCGCGCCACATCGCGCAAGCGCACCTGCGAGCCATCGGACTGCGTGCGCAGCAGGATGTTTTCGAATTGCTCGGCGGTCTTCAGCCGGGTCTGTGCAGTGATGGTGGCGTTGAGCTGCTGGTTGGCCACCGCCGGCAACGCGCCCAACTGGCCGGCGGAAATCTGCGCGTTCTGCGCCTGGATCGCGTTGCGCACATCCACGGGCGTGAGGCTGAAATTGCTCAGCTTGTTGGGGTCCATCCACACCCGCATCGCGTACTGCGAACCGAACAAGGTGGTGTCGCCCACGCCTTCGACGCGGCTGATGGTTTCCTGCACGTTGGCAGCCACGTAATCGGACAGGTCCGAATCGCTCATGCTGCCGTCTTCGGACGTAAAGGCCAGCACGTTGAGGAAGTTGGTGGCCGACTTGGTCACCGTCACGCCCTGCTGCTGCACTTCCTGCGGCAACAACGGCGTGGCCAGCGACAACTTGTTCTGCACCTGCACCTGCGCGGTGTCCGGATCGGTGCCGTTTTCGAAGGTCAGGGTGATGGTCACCGCCCCGCTGGATTCGCTGGTAGACGCCATGTAGCTGAGGTGGTCCAGCCCCTTCATCTTCTGCTCGATGACCTGGGTGACGGTGTCTTCCAGCGTCTGCGCCGAGGCGCCCGGGTAGTTGGCGGTGATGGCGACTGCCGGCGGTGCGATGCTGGGGTATTGCGCGATCGGCAAGGTGGCGATGGACAGGATGCCGGCCAGCATCACGATGATGGCCAACACCCAGGCGAAGATCGGACGATCGATGAAGAAACGTGCCATGACGTGTGATCCCGCCTTAGTTGGCCGCACGCGGTGCGGTCGGGGCGGCAGGACCGGCAACATTGCCGGCGGCGGGTGTGGCCTTGGGCTGCCACGGCACGGTCTTGACCACGATGCCATCGCGTGCGCGCGATGCGCCTTCGACGACCACCTGCTCGCCGGGCTTCAGGCCGCTGCGCACCAACCACTGGTCGCCGACCGCGCGATCGGTTTCCAGCACGCGCAACTGCAGCTTGTGGTCGGCGCCGACGACAAAGGCCGTGGGTTTGCCCGCGCCGTTGCGCGAGACCGCCTGTTGCGGCACCAGCATGCCCTGCTCCTTGACGCCTTCCTGCAGCACCGCGCGCACGTACATGCCTGGCAACAGCTCGGCGTTCGGGTTGGGGAAGACCGCGCGCAGGGTGATCGAGCCGGTGTTCTGGTCGACGGTCACGTCGGAGAACGCCAGGTGCCCCTGCAACGGGTAGGTGCTGCCGTCTTCCAGCAACAGCGACACCTTGGCCGCACCGTCGCCGGCTTGTTCCAGATCGCCGCGCGCCATCGCCTGCCGCAGGCGCAACACCGCACTGCTGGGCTGGGTGACGTCGATGTAGATCGGGTCCAGCTGCTGGATGGTGGTCAGCGCCGTGGCCTGGTTGGCGGTCACCAGCGCACCCGGGGTCACGCTGGAGCGGCCGATGCGTCCGGAGATGGGTGCGTCGAGCCGCGCAAACGCCAGGTTGATGCGCGCGGTTTCCACGCTCGCCTTGCCGGCTGCCACGTCGGCCTTGGCCTGGCCTAGCGCGGCATCGGTGTCGTCGCCTTCCTGCTGGCTGATCGCCTTGATCTGCGCCAGTTCCTTGTAGCGCTCGGCCTTGAGCTGCGCGGTGCGCAGGGTCGCCTCGGCCTTGGCCAGGGACGCCTGCGCGCTGGCATAGCTGGCGCGGTACTGGGCCGGATCGATCTGGTACAGGGTCTGGCCAGCCTTGACGTCGCCGCCTTCGGTGAACTGGCGCGACTGGATGATGCCGCCCACCTGCGGGCGAATTTCGGAGATCAGGTACGGAACGGTGCGCCCCGGCAATTCGGTGGTGAGCGTCACCGGTTGCTGCTTGACGGTCAGCACGCCCATTTCCGGAGTGCCTTCCTGCGGCGGCGGGCCTCCCGGTGGGCTGCCGCAGGCACTGAGCAGGGCGGTGGCGGCAACGGCAACAGCAAGCAACGACAGGCGAAACGAGGCATGAGCACGCACGGGCAGTCTCCGCAGGAGGTGTGATGATTAAATCTAAACGGTACGGTTCGGTATCCTAATAAGCACATCCGTGGCCGTCAAGCATTTCTGCCCAGTCGGTATACTTATGAATTATTGGGAGAACTTGATGCGGGTCAGAACCGAAGAAAAGCGCGAGGCCATCGTCCAGGCAGCCAGCGAGGTCTTCCTCGAGCTGGGCTTCGAGGGCGCGTCGATGTCGCAGATCGCCGCCCGCGTAGGCGGCTCCAAGCGCACGCTGTACGGCTACTTTCCGTCAAAGGAAGAGCTGTTCGTGGCCGTTGCCAAGGACATGTCCGACCGCTATTTCGACCCGTTGCTGCATGCGCTTTCGCAAAGCAGCGGCCCGGTCGATGAGGCTCTGCAGCGCTTCGGCGAGGATGTGCTGACCTTCCTGTGCGCCCCGCCCAACATCACCAGCTGGCAGACCATCATCGGGGTGTCCGGCAGATCGGCGGTCGGCGCACTGTATTTCAGCGCCGGGCAGCAGGAAGGCATACAGCGCTTCGCCGAATACCTGCAGGCACAGGTGGATTGCGGCCTGCTCCATTGCCAAGACACCCTGCTTGCCGCCCACCAGTACGCGGCCTTGCTGGAATCGGAAACCTTGATGCCCTGCCTGTTTGGCGCACTCAAAGACCCCACGCCCGAGTTTCTGCGCGACGCGACGCGACGTGCGGTGCAGACGTTTCTGGCCGCGTATGGCGGCAAGGCAGGCAAGGCGGCGTGACGCCCTTTGCGACTTCACTGCATTGCACTGCGCGACGAGGCGCAGTGCGCGCGTACGGACGCCAGGCCTGCAGTCCACTCAGGCGTCTAACTGCCTTGCCGCGCCGCTGGCTTGAGCGCAGCAGCATCATCACCGCATGACGCAACCGGGCAGCGAGGCTGCGCTGTGCGGCCGGCGCAGGAATGCTGCTGCAGCGATTTAACGGTGGCGCGCTTGCGCTTGAACACGTTGCCATCGCACGCATGTTGCCGCCCGGGCATCGCGCCACCAGCGCCTTGAAACAGGCCGCGTCGAGGCACGACCTAGCGGCTGGTTACTCCGCCACTGCGCATTTCGCGCACAGGCCATGCACTTCCAGCGTCTGTGCCTGCGGCTGGAAACCCAGCGCCTTGGCGCGGGCTTCCAGTTGCGACACCACGTCGCGATCTTCCAGCTCCACCGCGCTGTGGCAGCGGTCGCAGATCAGGAACGGCACCGAATGCTGGGCGCTGTTGGGGTGGTGGCAGGCGACGAACGCATTGACCGATTCGAGCTTGTGCACGAAGCCGTTGGCCATCAGGAAATCCAGCGCGCGGTACACCGTGGGCGGGGCGTCGGCGCCGACGCCCTTGCCTTCGCGCACCCAGTCCAGCAGTTCATAGGCCTTGACCGGCTTGCCGGCGTCGGCGATCAGCCGCAGCACGTTCGCGCGGATCGGCGTCAGCCGCAGGCCGCGTTCGCTGCAGGCACGCTCCACTGCGCGCACGAAACCGTTGGCATCGTCGACGTGGTGATGCGGTGCAGTGCAGGCGAGGTCTGGTGCGTGGGTGTGCTTGGTCATACAGGCTCCGGCGTCAGGCCGCTCCAATCTTGATGAGTGCCGCATCGATGCGTTTCAAGGCACCCTCGCGTCCGGCCAGGTACACCGTTTGCGAAATATCCGGGCTGACCTGGGTGCCGGTGATGGCCACGCGCAGCGGCTGGGCGATCTTGCCCATGCCCAGTTCCAGCGCGGCAGCAGCGTCGTGCAGCGCAGCCGAGACGTTTTCGACGCTCCACGCATCCACGGCAGCCAGCAGCTCGCGCGCCTTGCCCAGCGGCACCTCGGCGCCAAGCTTGAGGTGTTTCATCACCGCCGCTTCGTCATAGGTTTCCAGCGGCTGGTACCAGACCACGGCTTTCTCGGCCATTTCCTTCAAGGTCTGCACGCGCTCGCGCAAGGCCACCACCACATCGGCGGCGGCCGGGCCAGCGGCGATGTCCACACCGAGCTTGGCAAGCTGGTATTCCAACTGCGGGGCGATGCTGGCCGGGTCGTCGGTCTTCAGATAATGCTGATTGACCCAGCCGAGCTTGGCCATGTCCAGGCGCGCGGCCTTGGAATTGACGTCCTTGACGTCGAACAGGTCCAGCAATTCCTGCCGGGTGAACAGCTCCTGGTCGCCATGCGACCAGCCCAGGCGCGCCAGGTAATTGATCAGCGCATGCGGCAGATAGCCGGCGTCCTTGTACTGCATGACGTCGGCCGCGCCGGTGCGCTTGGACAGCTTGGCGCCCTGCTCGTCCAGGATCATCGGCATGTGCGCGAACCTGGGCACCGGTGCGCCCAGTGCTTCGTAGATATTGATCTGGCGCGGAGTGTTGTTGATGTGGTCGTCGCCGCGGATCACCTCGGTGATGCCCATGTCCCAGTCGTCCACCACCACTGCGAAGTTGTAGGTGGGGAAGCCGTCCGGGCGAAAGATCACCATGTCGTCGAGCTCGCTGTTGGCGATCTCGATGCGCCCCTTGATCAGGTCCTCGAACACCACCGTGCCGCCGATGGGATTCTTGAAGCGGATGACCCGGTTGGGGTCGTCGCGATACGGCAGGTTCTGCTCGCGGGCAGCGCCGTTGTAACGCGGCTTTTCCTGCTTGGCCATGGCGGCCTCGCGCATGGCGTCGAGCTCTTCGCGGGTTTCGTAGGCGTAATACGCCTTGCCCTGCGCGAGCAACTGCTCGGCAACCTCCTGGTAGCGCGCGATGCGCTGGGTCTGGTAGATCGGGCCTTCGTCGTAGCCCAGGCCCAGCCAGTCCATCGCTTCCAGGATGGCGTCGATGGCCGCCTGGGTGCTGCGCTCGCGGTCGGTGTCTTCGATGCGCAGCACGAACTGCCCGCCGCGGTGGCGCGCCTCCAGCCAGCAATACAGGGCGGTGCGGGCGCCGCCGATGTGCAGGTAACCGGTGGGGCTGGGGGCGAAACGGGTGCGGCAGGTCATGGAGCGCTCGGCGGACGGGAGTCGGCCGATTTTACCTTGCGCGGCGTGGCCCTGCCCGGCCCGTGGCTCAGCGGTTGTGCAGCAGGTCGCCGTACACCACGCAATCGCCGCCGCTGCGTGCCTTGCCCGGGGCGTCGTACAGCACCAGCCAGGTGGGAATCTTGCCGGCCAGGTGCCTGGGCAGGTTGCAGATGGCCTCGGCGCGGTCGCAGTCCTTGCCATGCGGCAGCACTGCCGATTCCAGCAGGTCGTGCTGGAAGCGCACCGGTGCGCGGTTGGCGGCCAGCACGGTGCGCGCATCCGGCCATTTGAACAGGCGAATCTCGCCATTCAGCATCATTGTCGGCCCGGCGAGCAGGTACAGATCGTCGCCGGAATAATGCAGGTCGCGAATGCCCAGCCCGCCCAATTGCAGGAAGTGCTTGCGCAGCAGGGTGCCGTCTTCGTCCAGCGGTGCCAGGCGCAGATGGTCGCCATGCGCTTCCACCTGGATCTCCAGCATTGCCGACCAGCCACGCAGCACCGGCCCACGCAGGCCCAGCAGCAAGCGCTGGCCATC
The DNA here is from genome assembly GCF_041481705.2 of Xanthomonas sp. NCPPB 1062. Classification (NCBI taxonomy): domain Bacteria; kingdom Pseudomonadati; phylum Pseudomonadota; class Gammaproteobacteria; order Lysobacterales; family Lysobacteraceae; genus Xanthomonas; species Xanthomonas sp. NCPPB 1062. The sequence continues at coordinate 3,202,992 of NZ_CM192987.1, forward strand.
GACCACGATGCCTTCGATATCGAAGCCGTTGTCCTTGCCGGGAATCTTCAGGAACGGGCCGAAATGCGGGTCGTCGGCCAGCAGGTCGGTGAGTTGGTTGTGCTTGGCATCGCCCTTGAGGCGAAGTGCGCGGCGGCCGTCGGCGGCTTCGCGTACCAGCTGCGGGCTGCCGTCTTGCGCCTGCTCGATCGGCAGGCAGGCAAGCAAGCGGCGGTTGCCATCGAGCTTCAACTTGGTCAGGCGTTTGGCGTTTTCAGCGTCGTCGCGGCCGCGCTTGGCGTTCTTGCGCTTGCTGCCGTGCGAACCGACGACCCACAAGAATCCGTCCGACAGGCCCATGCCTTCCAGGTCGGCTTCCTCGCCGTCTTCGCCCGGCAGATCCAGCAGGTCCGCCAACGGAAAGCTCTGCCCTTCGCCGAAGCGCAGCGTCTCGCGCCGTACCGGATCGAGCTTGCGCAGCCGATCCACCGCGCAGGCTTCGTCGCCGGCCACCCACAGCCAGTCGTCGGTGAAGGCGGCGCCGGACAGATTGCTGTGCACCAGCGCACCGGGCGCGAATTCGAGCCGGACGCTATGCGGAATCAGGGTTTTCTTGGCCATTGGGAACCTGTGGGTGATGAATCAACCGAACGCGGCCAGCTTGGCACGCACCACATCGGCCGCCAACTGCCCCGGCCAATCGCGGTCGTTGGCCACCTGCGCCTGCGCGCGGCTGGCCTCGAACGCCGCAAAGTCCAACTCGGCCAGTGCCCACACCGTCTCGCCCTGGGTCTGCGCCAGCACGCCGTCGGCGGGGAAGCCGACATCCATTGGCGCAAACACCGCCGCGTCGCCGGTATTGATGTCCAACGCCGGGCTCCACGGCGCTTGGCCTGCAGTCACCGATTGCGCGACGAACACGCGGTTTTCCAGCGCGCGCGCCAGGCAGCCGATGCGCACGCGCATGGCGCCGGCGGCGGTGTCGGTGCAGCTGGGCACGATCAACAACCGTGCACCGGCCTCGTATTGCGCACGCACCGGCAGCGGGAACTCGCTGTCGTAGCAGATCGCGATCGCGGCGCGAATGCCGTCCAGTTCGAACACCTTCAGTTCCTCGCCCGGCTCGATCAGCCCGGTGGCCTTTTCGAAACCGGTGAGCTGCAACTTGTCCTGCCAGCCGTGCAGGCCCTCCGGGGTGAACCAGTCGCTGCGATTGCGGTAGCGCCCCTGCCCCAGATCCAGCAGAAAACTGCCGGCAATCAGGTGCAGCCGATGTTCCCGCGCCAGGTCGGCAAACAGTTCCAGCCACGGCGCGCGCAGCGCCTGGATGGCCGCCAGCGATTCGGGCAGGCCGGCAGAAATCTGCGTGTCGAACGTTGCGCCCAGTTCCAGCGACAGATATTCGGGCAGCACCACCACCCGCGCACCGGCAGCGGCGGCTTCGGCGATCAGGGCCGACTGGCGCGCCGCAAACGCGGCGAAGTCGACTGGCTTGCCGATGGGGTATTTGGCAACGGCAATTTTCATCTGGTGGCCTTTGGGGTGTTGGATCGAAGCGGCGAAGCAATCAGACCAGCTCGCCAACGCATTGTGCAGCGACCTTGCAGACCGCTCGTGATGCTTGTCGGTGGCTGTAGGGCGCTGGCCGCACTCACTGCGACAACGCACGTGTCCACACAACCAAGCTGTGGTCGATCTCGCCATGTTGCAACTCCGCCCACTGCAGGTGCACGCGCATGCCCGGCTGCGGGGCGTAGCCACGTTTGCGCCAGAACGCATCGTTGGGACGGTAGTCGGCTGGTTGGCGCGGGTCGTCGGGCGCGCGTTCCACCGAACAGAACGCGGTCGATGCAAAGCGGCCCAACGCGCGTGCATGCGCTTCGCGCCGGTCGAAAAATGCATGACCGATACCCTGCCCGCGATACGCCGGCAGCAGCACCGATTCGCCGAAATAGAACACGCCGGCCGGATCGATGCCTGCCGCACGGAACGGTGCGTGGAACGCGTCGCTGTCATCGAGCAGCGGCAAACCGGTCGATGCACCGATCACCGCATCGCCATCGCGCGCCAGCACGAAGACGCTGTCCGGCGATGCCGCATAGGCCGCCAGATAGTCGCGCTCGTACGCGGCATCGCCTTGGTACAGATACGGCCATGCGCCGAACACGCTGATGCGCAGCTGCGCCACTGCATCCAGATGCGGCAGCACCTGCGTGCCGCGCACCGTTTCCACCATTAACGAGGAGCCAGCCATGCCGCCATGGTAAGCCAGCAAGGCGTGGCTGCAATGCGATGCTTCAACGCAGCCAATGACCATGGTTCGAACCGCAGGTCTGCGGTTGTTGCCACAGCAACCACACCGCCGCTTCGTCGGTGGCCAGCAGTACCCCGAGCAGCGCATCGGTGCTGCGTGCCCAGTAGCTGCCATTGCTCAGCCGTTGCCACGGCCCATAGCTGGGTGCCCGGGCGTGGCCGGTGCGGGTGTGCTGCTGCGCTGCCGCCTGCAGGAACGCATGCCCGCCGCTGCGCAGTTGCTGCGCGGTGCGTGCGTGCAGCTGCAGGCCCACCACTCCGCGGCGCCTGTCGCGGTTCAGCGGCAAGGCCGACAGCGCCGAGCTCTCCCAAGCGTGCGGCAGCGCTGCGGGAAGCAGCGCCACCGTGTCGATACCGGCGGGCAGCAAACGCTGCGCGCGCCGGTGCAAGTGTGCCTGCGTCAGCATGCAGGCCTCAGCGCAGGCTATTGCCAAGCTCGTACCAATCGAGCTTGCGGGTGACCCACATGATGCTGGCCAGAATGCCGAACAGCAGCAACGACCCCATCAGCAGCGCGTTGTCCTCGGAGATCAACAGGCTGTAAAGCACCGCGTACAAGGCGGTGAGCATCACCGAGAAGCCAGCCGCACGGACCCAACTGCGCAACACGCCGGACAGATAGAAGAACTGCAGGCCGATACACGCCGCCGCCGACACCAAATAGGCCTGCCAGAACGCGATGTGTTCGGAAAGGCTGAGCAGCAGCAGGAAGAAGATCGCCAGCGCCAGGCCCACCAGCAGGTACTGCAACGGATGGATGGGCAGGCGCTTGATCAGCTCGAACAGCACGAAGGCCACGAAGGTCAGCACCACGAACAAGATGCCGTACTTGCTGGCGCGGTCGGCCTGGGTATACACGTCCACCGGGTCGACCAGGCGCACTTCCAGCGTATCCAGCGCCGCATGGCTGGACTGCAACTGGGTCTGCGCACCGGTGGCCAGCGACGACAGCGACCAGCTCGCATCGAAGCCCTTCGGCCCGATGCTCGGCGCATTCGGCAGGAAGCGGCCGCCGAAGGACGGGTGCTGCCAGTCCGAGCGCAGGGCGATGTCGTTGTTGTCGGCGATCGGCGCGATGGCCAGCCGGCGCGTGCCGTCCAGCACGAACTGCATGTCCACCACGTTGCCGTCCTGCAGCCGGCCAGCCAGCGGGTCGGCCAGCGGACCCAGTTGGGCGTGGATGCCCGCCGAACGGTCGGCCAGTGCGCCTGCGCCGCTCTCCAGCGCCAGCGCGCGGCCATCGACCTGCAAGCGCGGCGTGCCGACCAAGCCGCGCACGTCGGAAATACCGATTGCCAGATACGGCTGGCCATACGCACGGGTCGGCGCAGCCGCGTAGTCGAAGGGGTCGTATTCGGCATGCAAGGTGGCCTTCCAGGAATACACCTGCACGCGGTACAAGCCCACCTCGCGCACCGAGGGCACCATTTCGCCGCTGAGTTTCAGGCGACGCGGCGTTTGCAGCAGCGTACCTTCGCGCTTGCGCCAGACCTTGCGCTGGTTGCCCTGCTCGTCCGGCTCGGTGACCTGCACGTCTTCGGTATACGGCAGCACCCGCACCGGCGCGATGAACTGCTGCTCGCCGGCCTTGCTCTGCGCCACCCGCTCCACCGCCTCGTCGCGGTAGCGCGCGCGGTCCTGCACCGCGCCACGGATCAGGAGCAGCGGAATCAACAACAGCAGGATCAGCCCGCCGATGGTGGCGAACCGCAACAACAGTTTCAGGGATTTCATCGGCCATCCTCATCTTGGGAGGTGGCCAGGGTGCGCTGCACCGGTGTCGGCGGTTTGAGGCCAATTTGAAGCGAATGTGAAGTGGGCAACCCGGACATCCGGCGACCGGCACTGTGACGCATTGACGAAATACGGCTTTCAACGCTCCAAAGTGCCACCCGTGCCCAAAACGGGCTTCCGTTTGATCGGCAGCACTTCGCCTGGCCGCCGCACGCAGCCACTTCACGCGTAACGATGCACGGGCAGGTGCGCAGCCCCAAATCCCTCCTTTCATCTGATCGCAGCTTCCAGTTCGCTGCGCTTCGATGAGGTCTCGAGCCGCAGCCATTGCATCAGCGCTGCCATGGCCGCACGCCCACTCGGCAGTGATTTGGCAACTGCGCACGACTGCATTCCTTTCTTAACCTGGAGCTGCCTTCCATGAACTCGCACCGTTCGCTCGCCCTTTGCCTGCTCGCCGCCCTGAGCCTGACCGCCGCCACCGCGCAGGCGGCAGTGCACGGCATGGGCCTGAAGCCTTCGTCGTTGATGCAGCCGGTCACCCCGCTGTTCGGTACCGCGAGCGTGAGCACACCGCTGCCTGCCAGAGTCGACCTGACTGCATGGGCGATCACGCCGGGCGACCAGGGCCAGGTCGATGCCTGCGTGTCATGGGCGACCGCTCACACCCTGACCGGTTGGTATGCCAACGCCAACAGACAGGCCCAGACGCGCTTTGCCCCGATGTACCTGTACAGCCAGGTCAACGGCGGCGTGGATGAAGGCTCTACCCTGGAAGCGCCGCTGCAGATCGCGCTTGCGCAGGGCATCGACACCGAGCAGCACTATTCGTGGGGCAACTACGATTGGAAACACCAACCCACTGCCGCCGACAGGGCCAACGCTGCCAGGAACCCGACGCCGTATCGCCATTACACCGTGCTGTATTCGGGCAGGGGGAATGGGGGAAGCGCCCTGATCCAACAGATCAAGCTCGCCCTTGCCTCTTCCACGCCGGTGGCGATCGGCTTCTATGTGCGCCAGGGCTTTGAAGACCTAACAGCCCAAAATCAGGTCGATTACGACACCACGACGCCGATCCTGGGCGGGCATGCGGTCATCGCGCTGGGCTACGACAGCGAAGGACTGATCGTGGAAAACAGCTGGGGCACCGCATGGGGCAACAAAGGCTTCGGCAAACTGTCCTGGTCGGTGGTCGCCAAGGATGTGATCGGCGCCGACGTGGTGTACTAGCACGACGCGGCCACGCGCCGTACGCTGAGTGATGCAGGCGCGGCATGTGCCCTGGCGCATGCCGCAGCCTTGAACGCGCGGCTGCCACCGGCGCCAGCCAACCGCGACAACGGCCTGCAGCGACTCAGCCGATCGGCAGGCGCAACACCGCACGCGCACCGCCACCATCGCGGTTGCCCAGCATCACGTCCCCGCCATGCAGGCGCGCAACCTCGCGCACGAACGGCAAGCCGAGACCGGAGCTGCGCTGGCCGGTCTGCGGGCGTGCCAGCGAATAGAACCGCTCGAAGACGCGCTCGAGCGCGTAATCCGGCACGCCACTGCCGCGGTCTTCAACCAGCAACTCCCAGTGTCCGTCGCGCAGCCGCGCCTGCAGGCGCACATGGCTGTCTTGCGTCGAAAACGCGATGGCGTTTTCGAGCAGATTGATCAGTGCCTGCCTGAGCAGAAACCCATCGCCCAGTACGTGGTGATCGCCTGGCGCGCCAGCCCCTGCGTCCACCTCCACGGTGATGCCCGCCGCCGCTGCACGCAGCGCCACCGCGTCCGCCGCAGCCTGCAGCAGCCCATCAATACCGATGGGCTCGCGCTTCTGCAGCCAGCCGTGCTGCTCCACCTCGGCCAGTGCCAGCAGCTTGTCGATGGTTTCGGTGAGCCGGTGTTCCTGCGCGCGGATGGTGGCAACGAAGTGCTGGCGGTCGGCCTCCGGCAGTGGCTCGGTCAACAACTCCGAGGCACCGCGAATGGCCGCCAGCGGGCTTTTCATCTCGTGCGTCAGCGACTGCACGTACTGCTCCACGTAGGCCTTGCCTTCCAGCTTGCGACGCATGCTCTCCAGCGCCTGGCCCAGATCGCCGATTTCATCGCCACGCGGCTCGGGCGGCGGTACCGGGATGCCGGCGCTCACTGCCTGCGCATAGCGATTGAGCCGGCCGATGCCACGCATCAACCACCAGGTCATCAAAATGCCGATCAACGCGGAAATGCCGATCAACCAGGCGCCGCGCTGCAGGATGTTGCGCTGGCTGGCTTCGATAAACGGGTCGATGCTGCGATTGGGCTGCGCCAGGGTCAGCACGCCGATCAGTTTGCCGGGGTCGTCCGGTGCGTAGATCGGCGCGGCCACATGCATCACCGTGGCGGCAGGGTCGCCATCGATGTCCGGGCTGGAACGCGCGCCATATTCGCCGCGCAGCGTGCGGTAGACATCGTTCCAGCGCGAATTGTCGCGGCCCACGTCGCGGCCCAGCGAATCGAACACCACCACGCCGCGCGCATCGGTGACGGTCACGCGGTAATCCACCGTGTTCTTGCGAAAGCGCCATACCCACGCCTTGGGGTCGCGCTGCTGGGCCCTGGCCACGTTGCGCGCGAAGCGGCCATCGGCAAGCGTGCCGGCAGCCAACTCGCCACTGGCCATTTCCGCCAGCACATTGGCCGCATCCACCAGCGTGGATTCCATCGCCTGGCGCACCCCTGGCTTGACCTCGTTGACGAACACGCGCATCACGAAGAACGCGGCCAGGCCCACGATCAGGAAGAAGCCCAGGAACAGCTTGAGACCAAGCCGCATGTCAGCCCGCGGCCTCGCTCAGTTCACCAAATGCGTGCCGGCGCATGCCTATACCTCCAGCGCGTAGCCAAGGCCCCGGTGGGTGCGGATCGGGTCGGCCGGCACGCCGGCCAGGCGCAGCTTGCCGCGCAGCGTCTTGATATGGGTGTCGACGGTGCGGTCGGCACTGTCGGCGCTGGCGTCCCAACCGCGGTCCATCAGCTGCGCACGGCTCAGGATCGCACCGGGGCGCTGCAGCAACGCTGCCAGCAGCGCGTATTCGTAGCGTGTCAGCGGCAGCAGGGTCTCGCCATAGCGGATGCGGCTGCCCTCGCGGTCGATCGCAAACGCACCGTGCGGCTGCCAGCCCGATTCGGCCGGCGCGCCGGCATGGCGTCGGCGCAGGCGCGCACGCACGCGCGCCACCAGCTCGCGCGGCGAGAACGGCTTGGCCATGTAATCGTCGGCGCCCAGCTCCAGGCCGAGCACGCGGTCGATCTCGTCGTTGCGCGCGGTCAGGAAGATCACCGGCACCTGGCTGAAACTGCGCAACGTGCGGCACACCTCGAACCCGTTGATGTCCGGCAGGCCCACATCGAGGACCACCACATCGGCCGGATCGGCGCGCAGACGCGTCAGCGCATCGCGGCCCAGCAGGCAATGCTCAGGCGCATAGCCCTCGCTGCGTAGTGCGTAGAGCACGGTATCGGCAATGGCGGCTTCGTCTTCGACGACGAGCACGCGGGCGGCAGACTCTGACATGCCGCGCAGCATACCGGCATGCGGGCACGGCCTACAGGTCGAGGTGGTCCACGCATGGCGTGGCACGACATGCGCACACGCCGCATTGCTTGCGGCATCGCGCAGCCTCTGGATGTCGCCACCGTGCGCTTGCGCTGGGCCGCCCGCAATGGGCGGCAACAAATCGCGCCGCAGCCTCTACACTGCCGCGATGAACTATCGCCACGCCTTCCATGCCGGCAACCATGCCGACGTGCTCAAGCACATCGCCCTGCTTGCCCTGATCGACACCCTCAAGCGCAAGAACACCCCGTTCTTCGTGCTCGACACGCACGCCGGGCGCGGCCGCTACCAACTCGGGGGCGAAGAGAGCCGCAAGACCAACGAGGCCGATGCCGGCGTGATGCGGCTGATGGCAGAGGCCAGCTTGCCCGAGGTGGTCGAGCGCTATCTGCGCGCGGTACAGGCCGACAACCAAGCCGTCGCCCGCCCCGCCACGCCCGGCCAGAAGCCCACCCGCCCGACCGCCGGCATCCAGCTCAACCACTACCCCGGCTCGCCGCTGCTGGCTGCGCAAGCACTGCGCGAGCAGGACCGCATGGCATGTTGCGAACTTCAGCCCGACGAAGCCGAGGCGCTCAAGGCCCTGTTCGCCAGGGACAGCCGGGTACGCGTGCACGCCGGCGACGGCTACGCGGCCATCCGCGCCTTCCTGCCGCCACGGGCTGGCGAAACCAAGATCGGCCGTGGGCTGGTGTTGATCGACCCGCCCTACGAATTGCAGGACGCCGAATACCCGCAGATCATCCATAGCGTGCGCGAAGCGTTGGCGCGCTGGCCGCAGGCGATCTGCATGGTGTGGTACCCGATCAAGCTGCGCCGCAGCCTGCAGCCGTTCATGCGCAAGGCCGCCGCGTTGCCGGCCAAGTCGGTGCTGGTCGCCGAGCTGCAGGTGCGCCCGGACGACTCGCCGCTGCGTCTGACCGGCAGCGGGCTGCTGATCGTCAACGCGCCCTGGCAGTTCGACCAGATGCTGGCGCCGGCGTTGCCGGTGCTCAAGCAGCATCTGGGTGAGCCCGGCGCTTCGACCCGGCTGGAGTGGCTGCGCCAGGACGGCTGAGCCGGCAGGCGCGTTCGCCTACCATCACGGTGGTAGGCCGGCGGCGTCGTTGCACCGCTGCAATGGCCCGCACCACGCGCACCGCGTCGGCGGCATGGCAGGTGCCGCGAGCACCTTCAGCGCAGCGTAAACAAACGGGCGCTGCGCCGGATGCCCATGTCCCAGCAAGGCCGAGCCGGGCGACCAATGCCTTCCGGCGGCCCCGCGGCGTCCACTCGGCTGCCACAGTGCGCGCCCCATCACGCTCACGACCGGCTCACGGCTCCGCTCGTTACAGTTGTGTGAGAAGCACTGCCACCTCCTGTCGGCCCCCGGCGGCACACCGGATTCATTCACGGTTGCGCGCCGGGCTGGTGCCAGAATCTTCCGATCTTTAAGGAACACCGGTCATGGCCATTCGCAATCGCATGCCTCCCTGGCATGAAAACTTCAGCCTGCCCAATGGCCGCACCCTTCTGCTTCGCCCGATCCGTCCCGAGGATGGTCCGCCGCTGCAGGGAGCCTTCAGCCTGTTGGGACCGGAGGAAATTCGCGCGCGCTTTGTGCGCTCCTCCACCGAAATCACCCCGGAGATGGTGCAGCGCCTGACCCATCCCAACCCCAAGAGCGAGATCGTGCTGGTCGCTGCCGAGCAACTGCCGCCCGGCGAAGCGCTGGTCGGCGCGGTCGCGCGCGCCGCACTGGTGCCGGGCACCCGCCAGGCCGAATACACCATCCTGGTCAGCAGCTTCGTCGCCGGCCAGGGTCTGGGACGGCAGCTGATGCGCAAGCTGGTCAAGTGGGCACGGCGCAAGTACCTGGACTGCCTGTTCGGCGATGTGCTGCAAAGCAATGTGCCGATGCTGCAGTTGGCAGAATCGCTGGGCTTCAAGCCGCAGGCGCATCCGGAGTCGCCGGAACTGGTGCGGATGGTGTTGGAGCTGGATGCTTGAGGGGCCGGGATACGGGATACGGGATTTGGGATTCGTAAAAGCAGATCGCGGCTGCTTTGCGTGATCGGGGCTTGGGTCTTGCTTCATCACGGAGAGCCACCGTTGCGCGGCGGCCTGATGTTCTCGACGGTAAGCTGCAAGACCCCCGAAAGGATCGGCACACTGGCTGACACCTAAGGCCACTTACGGATCCTTCCCCTCGCCGCTTGCAGGATCCTGGGGTGGCATGGGTGCCACGCTTCATCCGCGCACGCCGCTTCCCGAAGGTAGACAGCCCGACGTTTCGCCATTGAAAGCTGCCACAACCGTCGAGAGTGTTGCCGTGCGGACGGGAGCGCTGTGTCTGGCTCATACCCAGGCGCCACGTAAAACCGTCTGCTGTGGTGTCCTCGCCGCTTGCGGGACCGTGTGGCGGCATGGATGCCGCCACCGAGCCTGCAGATACAGATTCATGGCGTGTCCCGCAAGCGGTAAGGGTCGCGCGCACTCGACCGAGTGGGGTCTTTGCCTCGCGAGCGTGCGCATGACTTGCACCCGCGTACCCAACCCCATTACCCGCAGTGCACATCCGGGCGGGTGGCCCACCACCAGCTTTCACACCAGATGGACCGGCCGCAGCGGGGGCTCTGATAAAATCGCCGGCTGATGCCGTCGCCTACCTTCCCCTCCCCGCCGCTGCCCAAGTCCGGCCAGCTCCGCGCCTACTGGCGCGCTCCGTCCTCTCCGACTGCGCTGGCCTGGTCGATTGCGCAGGCAGCCGAAGCGCATGCCGGCCCGTTGCTGGTCATCGCACGCGATAACCAGAGCGCGCACCAGATCGAAGCCGATCTGCATGCCTTGCTCGGCGAACAGGCGGCGCTGCCGGTGGTGCCGTTTCCCGATTGGGAAACCCTGCCCTACGACCAGTTCAGCCCGCACCCGGAAATCATCAGCCAGCGGCTGGCCGCCCTGCATCGCCTGCCCGGCCTGACCCGCGGCGTGGTGATCGTGCCGGTGCAGACCTTGCTGCAGCAGCTGGCGCCGCTGAGCTACATCGTCGGCGGCAGCTTCGATCTCACCGTTGGCCAGCGGCTGGATCTGGATGCGGAAAAGCGTCGCCTGGAAAGCGCCGGCTACCGCAATGTGCCGCAGGTGATGGACCCGGGCGATTTCGCGGTGCGCGGGGGCCTGCTGGACGTGTTTCCGATGGGCGCGGACACGCCATTGCGCGTCGAGCTGCTGGATGAGGACATCGATTCGATCCGTGTGTTCGACCCGGAATCGCAGCGCTCGCTGGACAAGGTGGACGCGGTCAAGATGCTGCCGGGCCGCGAAGTGCCGATGGACGATGCCAGCGTGGAGCGCGTGCTGGCCTGCCTGCGCGAACGCTTCGATGTGGATACCCGGCGCAGCGCGCTGTACCAGGACCTGAAATCCGGGCTGGCGCCATCGGGCATCGAGTATTACCTGCCGATGTTCTTCGCCAAGACCGCAACGCTGTTCGATTACCTGGACAAGCGCGTGCTGCCGGTGATCGCCACCGGCGTGTCCAACGCCGCCGACGCCTTCTGGACCCAGGCGCAGAACCGCTACGAACAGCGCCGCCACGATGTGGAGCGCCCGCTGCTGCCGCCGGACGAGCTATACCAATCGCCGGATGCACTGCGCGAGCGGCTCAACAAGCTGGCGCGTATCGAAGTATGGGCCAGCGATCATGCGCGCATCGATGAGGCCGCCCCGCTCGGCGACCAACCGTTGCCGCCGCTGCCGGTGGCCGCAAAGGACGCGCCGGCCGGCCAGGCGCTGGCGACGTTCCTGAGCCATTATCCGGGCCGCGTGCTGATCGCTGCCGATTCGGCCGGCCGCCGCGAAGCCTTGATGGAAGTGCTGGCCGCCGCGCAGTTGAAACCGGAGCTGGTCGCCGATGTGCCGGCGTTCCTGGCGGGCACGCTGCGTTTTGCCATCACCGTGGCGCCGCTGGAGGACGGCTTTGCGCTGGATCAACCGCAGATTGCGCTGCTGACCGAGCGCCAGCTGTTCCCGGAGCGGGCCAATCAGCCGCGCCGCACGCGTCGGGTCGGACGCGAGCCGGAAGCGATCATCCGCGACCTGGGCGAACTGTCCGAAGGCGCGCCGATTGTGCACGAGGATCACGGCGTGGGCCGTTACCGCGGGCTGATCGTGCTCGATGCCGGCGGCATGCCCGGCGAGTTCCTGGAGATCGAATACGCCAAGGGCGACCGGCTCTATGTGCCGGTGGCGCAGTTGCACCTGATCAGCCGTTATTCCGGCGCCTCGGCCGAGACCGCGCCGCTGCATTCGTTGGGCGGCGAGCAGTGGACCCGTGCCAAGCGCAAGGCTGCCGAGAAGGTGCGCGACGTGGCCGCCGAACTGCTGGAGATCCAGGCACGTCGCCGTGCACGCGCCGGCCTGGCGTTGCAGGTGGACCGCGCAATGTACGAGCCGTTCGCGGCCGGATTTCCGTTCGAGGAAACCGGCGACCAGTTGGCCGCCATCGATGCGACGCTGCGCGATCTGGGCAGCAGCCAACCGATGGACCGCGTGGTGTGCGGCGACGTGGGCTTCGGCAAGACCGAGGTTGCGGTGCGTGCGGCGTTTGCCGCCGCCAGCGCCGGCAAACAGGTCGCCGTGCTGGTGCCGACCACATTGCTGGCCGAACAGCACTACCGCAATTTCCGCGACCGCTTCGCCGATTACCCGATGAAGGTGGAAGTGCTGTCGCGCTTCAAGAGCACCAAGGAAATCAAGGCCGAACTGGAGAAGGTCGCCAGCGGCGAGATCGACGTGATCATCGGCACGCACCGCTTGTTGCAGCCGGATGTGAAGTTCAAGGATCTCGGCCTGGTCGTGGTCGACGAAGAACAGCGCTTCGGCGTGCGCCAGAAGGAAGCGCTCAAGGCGATGCGTGCCAATGTGCACCTGCTCACGCTCACCGCCACGCCCATCCCGCGCACGCTCAACATGGCCATGGCCGGCCTGCGCGATCTGTCGATCATCGCCACCCCGCCGCCGAACCGCCTGGCGGTGCAGACCTTCATTACTGCCTGGGACAACACGCTGCTGCGCGAAGCCTTCCAGCGCGAACTCAGTCGCGGTGGTCAGCTGTATTTCCTGCATAACGATGTGGAAAGCATCGTGCGCATGCAGCGCGATCTGTCGGAACTGGTGCCGGAAGCGCGCATCGGTATCGCGCATGGGCAGATGCCCGAGCGTGAGCTGGAACGGGTGATGCTGGATTTCCAGAAGCAGCGCTTCAACGTGTTGCTGTCGACCACGATCATCGAATCGGGCATCGACATTCCCAATGCCAACACCATCATCATCAACCGCGCCGACCGCTTCGGCCTGGCGCAGTTGCACCAGTTGCGCGGCCGCGTGGGTCGCTCGCATCACCGCGCCTACGCGTACCTGGTGGTGCCGGATCGCCGCTCGATGACCTCCGATGCAGAAAAGCGCCTGGAAGCGATTGCTTCGATGGACGAGCTCGGCGCCGGCTTCACCCTGGCCACGCACGACCTGGAAATCCGCGGCGCCGGCGAATTGCTGGGCGAAGACCAGAGCGGCCAGATGGCCGAGGTCGGTTTCAGCCTCTACACCGAACTGCTCGAGCGCGCAGTGCGCAGCATCCGCCAGGGCAAGCTGCCTGACCTGGATGCCGGCGAAGAAGTGCGCGGTGCCGACGTCGAACTGCACGTGGCCTCGCTGATTCCCGAGGATTATCTGCCCGACGTGCACACGCGCCTGACCTTGTACAAGCGCATTTCCAGCGCACGCGACCCCGATGCGCTGCGCGAACTGCAGGTGGAGATGATCGACCGCTTCGGTCTGCTGCCGGACCCGGTCAAGCATCTGTTTGCCATCGCCGAGCTCAAGCTGCAGGCCAATGCGTTGGGCGTGCGCAAGCTGGACCTGGGCGAAAACGGCGGGCGGCTGGTGTTCGAGGCCAAGCCGGCGATCGACCCGATGACCATCATCCAGATGATCCAGAAACAGCCGAAGATCTACACGATGGATGGCCCGGACAAGTTGCGCATCAAACTGCCGATGCCCGAAGGCGCCGACCGTTTCAATGCGGCACGCGGCCTGTTGGCGGCATTGTCACCGGGCTGAAGCGCTGCGGCGCCGGCAAGCGGCGACCGCACCGAGCACGATCACCACGTATAAAACGCGACCAGGCAGGCGGGCAATCCACCGCCTGGTCGCATTTGCCCGTCATGACTACCGCAGCACGCGCGCCGCGCATCCGGTTTGGATAAAAGCGCCCGCCGGTGCTTCACGCGCGCGAAGCCGGGGCGTCACCTGCAACGCCGTGCCGGAACGGGGCGAACTGTCCGACGGGACAGGCTCGAACAGTCCCCCTGAGCCTGCTTCCGACAAAGCTGAGCAATTAATCCACAGGCGGTGACGGGTTTCGCAAATCCGTCATTGCGCTGAATTTTGCCTAAATATTTCCAAAAGGCGCCGATACCTGCATAGACCGGCATGGCCCGTGTGCAGCGCTGCTCACACCCGTCCAGGCCGTTGCGACCTTCCCAGGCCATGGTACGCACCCGTGCGCCATCGCACCGCTTGAGGCACCAATGAACACGCCACTGTCCGATCTACCCGCGCCGCTGACCCTTGCCCTGGAGGGCGAGATGACCATTCGTCGCGCGGCCGAGCTCAAGCCGTTGCTGCAGCCGGCCTTGCTGCATCCGGGTGGATTGCATCTGGACCTGGCCGCCGTCAGCGAGATCGATACCACCGGCCTGCAATTGTTGCTGGCCACCAAGCAGGCGATCCAGGCCGATGGCCGGCCGTTTTCGTTGACCGATTCCAGCCGTGCGGTGGTCGATGTCATCGAGCTGCTCGGCCTGCTCGAGGCCCTGTACCCGCATGCGGTTGCAGGCCTGGGCGAACGAATTCACTAACGGACTGGTGACGCGCGCATGGACATGAACCAGCTGATGCAGACCTTCCTGGCCGAGAGCCGGGACCTGCTCGAAGACATGGAACGGCATCTGCTCGAAGCCGAGCGAGGCGAACCGTCGCCGGATGCGGTTAATGCCATCTTCCGCGCCGCGCACACCATCAAGGGCTCCGGCGGCCTGTTCGACCTGCCGCAGCTGGTCGGCTTCACCCATGTGGTGGAGAGCGTGCTGGATCTGGTACGCGACGAAGCGCTGAGCTTGAGCTCGGAACTGATCGGGCTGCTGCTGGTGTGCTGCGACCATATCCATGCCTTGGTGGAAACCGCCGCAGACCCGAGCCACGCCGACCCGGTCGCGCTGGCCGCCGAAGCCGAACCGCTGCTGGCGCAATTGCAGACGTATCTTCAACGCAGCGCCTGCGGCGTCACTGCAGCCGCGGTTGCGCAAGGCGCACCGGAAAAGCAGAGTGGTTACTGGCGGATCACCCTGAAACTGTTCGCCGACGCACTGCGCTTCGGCAATTCGCCGCTCAAGCTGATTCGCAACCTGCGCAGCCTGGGCTCGGTCGAATCGATCACCACCGATATCAGCCAGCTGCCGGCATTCGACGACCTCGATCCGGAAGCCAACTACCTGGGCTTCCAGATCCTGCTGCGCAGCGATGCCGACCGCGCCGCCATCGAAGAGGTGTTCGAATTCGTCCGCGAAGATTGCGATCTGGAGATCGTGTCGGTTCCGGCGCCATCCGATGCCGCTGAATTGCTCAGCGCCGAAGCGGCAGCCAGCCCCACGCCGAACAAGCCGCTTGCTGCCGTACCCAGCGCCGCTTCGGCCCCAGGCCGTGCCGCGCCGGACGCTGCCGCGCGCAGCGCCGACGCGCGTTCCATCCGCGTGGATGCCGACAAGCTCGATCGCATGATCGATCTGGTCGGCGAACTCATCATCGCCGTGTCCAGCACGAGTGCCAATGCGCAACGCACCGGCGATGCGCAGTTGCTTGAATCGGCCTCGATCCTGGCTGGCCTGGTCGAAGACGTGCGCGAAAGCGCGTTGCAGCTGCGCATGGTCAAGATCGGCGGCACCTTCAGCCGCTTCCAGCGCGTGGTGCACGACGTGGCGCGCGAACTGGGCAAAGATATCGCGCTGGTGGTGGCCGGCGAAGACACCGAACTGGACAAGTCTGTGGTGGAAAAGATCGGCGACCCGCTCACCCATCTGGTGCGCAACGCGATGGACCACGGGATCGAGCCGGCAGACGTGCGCGTGGCGCGCGGCAAGCCTGCGCGCGGCACCGTCGGGCTCAACGCATATCACGACTCCGGCAGCATCGTCATCCAGATCACCGACGACGGTGGCGGCTTGAACCGCGACCGCATCCTGGCCAAGGCACTCGAACGTGGCCTGATCGAACCAGGCCGCCAACTCAGCGACCGCGACGTATTCGCGATGATCTTCGAACCGGGTTTCTCCACGGCCGAAAAGGTCACCAATCTGTCCGGGCGCGGCGTGGGCATGGACGTGGTCAAGCGCAACATCACCGCACTGCGCGGCACGGTCGAGATCGACAGCACCGCCGGCGTGGGCACCACCATCTCGGTGCGCCTGCCGCTGACGCTGGCCATCATCAACGGCTTCCAGGTCGGCGTGGGAAAATCGGTCTTCGTGGTGCCGCTGGACGTGGTCGAAGAGTGCGTGGAGTTCACCCCCGACTACGCCAGCGACTACATCGACCTGCGCGGCAGCGTGTTGCCCTACGTGCGCCTGCGCGAACTGTTCGCGCTGGGCGGCAAGACGCCCTCGCGCGAAAGCATCGTGGTGATCCGGCAGGGCGCACAGCGCTTCGGCCTGGTGGTGGACACCCTGCTCGGCGAATGGCAGACGGTGATCAAGCCGCTGTCCAAGGTGTTCGCGCAGGTCAAAGGCATCAGCGGCTCGAGCATTCTGGGAAGCGGCGATGTCGCACTGATTCTGGATGTGCCCAGCCTGATTCAGCAGTTGCATCCCAACCAGGACGCGTTGGCGGCCTGAACGCCCGCGCCATCGCTCCGTCCGAACCGTCGTTTGTCGTTACCTGACCCCAGGAAGCTACCGTCATGTCACACCGTCTACCGATCGCTACGCAGTTGTGGTTCACCGCCGCGCTTGCAATCGCCCTGCCCGTTGTCGTGGTCGTTGCCGGCGTGGCGCTGGCGCTCTCGCACGCAGCCTTGCTGGGCACCAGCCTGGTTGCAGCATTGATCAGCGGCGCCTTGCTGGTCTGGGCAATCCGTATCGCCAGCGCGTCGCTGGAGATGGCCACCACCACGCTGGACGCGTTCTCGCGCGGCAACTTCGATGTGGCGCTGCCGCAGGTGCGCGAGGACCAGGCCAGCGATGTCCTGCGCGGGCTGCGCAAGGTGCAGAGCGGCATCCGCCATGTCAACGAGGAAATCAATCGCGTTTCGCGCGAACACGATGCCGGCGAGATCGACGCGCGCATCGACGTGGCGCGCTTCGAAGGCGATTTCCGCGCAATGGGCGACGGCATCAACCGCATGGTGGCCAGCCATATCGCCGTCAAGAAGCAGGCGATGGCCTGTGTGGCCGAGTTCGGTCGCGGGAACTTCTCCGCCGAACTGGAACGGTTGCCGGGCAAGAAGGCCTTCATCAACGAGATCGTCGACCAGATCCGCGGCAACCTCACCGGCATGGTCGCCGAGGTCAATCGCATGTCGGCCGAGCACGATGCCGGCGATATCGATGCGGTCATCGACACCCAGCGCTTCACCGGCGATTTCCGTCGCATGGCCGAAGGCATCAACGCGATGGTGGCCAGCCATATCGCGGTCAAGAAGCAAGCCATTGCCTGCGTCAGCGAATTCGGCCGCGGCAACTTCACCGCACAACTGCCATTGCTGCCGGGCAAGAAGCGCTTCATCAACGACACCATCGAACAGGTACGCGGCAATCTCACCGGCCTGATCGCCGAGATCAACCACATGTCGGCCGAACATGAGGCCGGCGATATCGACGTGGTCATCGACAGCAGCCGCTTCGATGGCGACTTCCGCAGCATGGCGCTGGGCATCAACCAGATGGTGGGCGCGCATATCGCGGTCAAGAAACTGGCGATGGGCGTGGTGGCCGAATTCGGCCGCGGTAACTTCGATGCCCCACTGGCGCAGTTGCCGGGCAAGAAGGCCTTCATCAACGACACCGTGGAGCGCGCGCGCGGCAACCTGCGCAGCATTTCCGAAGTGATCCAGGTCATGGGCGCGATGGCCGAAGGCGACCTCACCCACACCGTGGAAGGCCGCTACGAAGGCGCCTTCGCCGACATGCAGCGCTACGTCAACACCACCATGAGCCGCCTCACCGAGATCGTCGATGAGGTCAACCGCAACGCCGAAAACCTGGCCAGTGCGTCGGAAGAGGTCAGCGCCACCGCGCAGGCGCTGGCCCAGGCCGCCAGCGAACAGGCGGCCGGCGTGGAAGAAACCAGCGCCTCGCTGGAGCAGATGACCGCCTCCATCGCGCAGAACACCGAAAACGCGCGCGTCACCGACAGCATGGCGGCCAAGGCGGCCAGCGAAGCGGCCGACGGTGGCGACACCGTGCGCGCCACCGTGGTGGCGATGAAGGACATCGCCAAGAAGATCGGCATCATCGACGACATCGCGTATCAGACCAACCTGCTGGCGCTCAATGCCGCCATCGAAGCCGCGCGCGCCGGCGAACACGGCAAGGGCTTTGCGGTGGTCGCCGCCGAAGTGCGCAAGCTGGCCGAGCGCAGTCAGATCGCTGCGCAGGAAATCGGCGAAGTGGCCGAATCCAGCGTGGAATTGGCCGAAAGCGCCGGCCGCGTGCTCGGCGAGATGGTGCCTTCGATCCGCCGCACCTCCGACCTGGTGCAGGAAATCGCCGCCGCTTCCGAAGAACAGACCGCCGGTGTCAGCCAGATCAACACCGCCGTGGGGCAATTGAACCAGACCACCCAATCGGCCGCCGCCAATGCCGAAGAACTGGCCGCCACCTCGGAAGAGATGAGCGCGCAGGCCGAACAGCTGCAGCAGCTGATGGGCTTCTTCCGGCTGGGCAATGGCGGCCGCGGCGCCGCGTCGGGCAGCAACAGGCAGGGTCCGCGCAGGATCGCCGCGCATGCGCCTGCCACGGTGAGCAGCGCGCAGCCACGACGCACCAACGTGCGCCAGCTCAGTGCGGTGGCCGCCACCGCCGATGCGATCGACGAATCGCAATTCGCCAGCTTCTGAGGAGCCGACGATGCAAGCGCTTCCTGCAACCGACCGCCAGGTGCCGTCATCGACGGCACCGCAGCAATACCTGACCTTTCTGCTGGGCCGGGAAATGTTCGGCCTGGGCATCCTGAGCATCAAGGAAATCATCCAATACCGCGTGCCGACCGATGTGCCGACGATGCCGCCGGCACTGCGCGGGGTGATCAATCTGCGCGGTGCGGTGGTACCGGTGGTGGATCTGCAGCAACGCTTCGGCCGCAACGCCAGCGCGATCACCAAGCGCAGCTGCATCGTGATCGTGGAGATCGCGCATGGCCAGCTGCATCAGGTGCTCGGGCTCCTGGTGGATGCGGTCAGCGAAGTGCTGGAAATCGCGCCGGCCGACATCGTCGACACGCCCAGCTTCGGCGCCGGCATCGCGCGCGACTTCATCCACGCCATGGGCAAGATCGGCGAGCGCTTCGTGATCCTGCTCGATGCCGATGCCGTGCTGGGCAACGACACGCTCGCCCAGCTGCCGGCCGCCGAGCTGGCGGCCTGACCTCACGCATGCACTCAAGGACTCCCATGCGCCCCGCCCTTCTCTCCTGCAACTGCACGCTGGCCGGCCCGGTCCTGGTCGTGGACGACAGCGTGGTCCAGCGCGAACACGCCATGGCGCTGTGTCGCCAGCTCGGCGCAAGCGTGGTCGACGGTGCCATCGACGGAAACGCGGCACTGGAATGGCTGACGCGCGCCCAGGCGCCATCTTTGTTGCTGGTGGATCTGGAAATGCCGGGAATGGACGGCGTGCAGTTGCTCGACGCCCTGGCGCGCGGCAAATACAGCGTGCCGGTGGTGGTGGTCTCGCAACGCGGCGGTGCCTTGATCGATGCAGTGATGCAACTCAGCCGCAGTGCCGGCGTGCGCGTGCTCGGCGGCATCGAAAAGCCGATGAACCTGCAAGATCTGGCCACCGTGCTGGATTGCGAACCGGAGCCGGCCGCCGATGCACCGGCATTCGCGCCGGTGGCGATCTCGCCGCTGATGTCCAGCGGTGGTGCCGCCGCCTCGCGGCTGGACCGTGCCATGCGCCGCGGCGAGATCCGTGTGGCCTACCAACCCAAGCTCGACCTGAAGGACGGCCGCCTGCGTGGCGTGGAAGCGCTCGCACGTTGGCGCCGCCCGCAAGGCGACATGATCGGCCCGGACCGTTTCATTCCGCTGGCCGAACGCGAAGGCTTGATCCACGCGTTGACGCAGCAGGTCATCGACAAGGCCATCGCGCAATTGGTGGACTGGCGCGCCGAAGGCTTCGACCTGAGCCTGGCCTTGAACCTCTCGCCCCGGCTCTTGGGCGAAGACCATTTTCTCGAAGAGCTGTGCGCCAAGCTGGGCGAGAACGGCCTGAGCCCGGCCAACCTGGTGCTGGAACTCACCGAAAGCGCCATCGTGGAGCCGGCCAATGCGCTGAGCATGCTGGCGCGTTTGCGCCTGCACGGGTTCGGCCTGTCCATCGACGACTACGGCACCGGCTTCTCCTCGCTGCAGCGGCTGGCCAGCATTCCCTTCACCGAACTCAAGCTGGACCGCAGCTTCGTGCATGCAGCGCATCGCAGCCGCAGCCAGCGCACCGTGCTCGAATCGACGCTGGAGCTGGCGCATCGG
Organism: Xanthomonas sp. NCPPB 1062; assembly: GCF_041481705.2. Classification (NCBI taxonomy): domain Bacteria; kingdom Pseudomonadati; phylum Pseudomonadota; class Gammaproteobacteria; order Lysobacterales; family Lysobacteraceae; genus Xanthomonas; species Xanthomonas sp. NCPPB 1062. The sequence goes on from NZ_CM192987.1 coordinate 3,223,388, forward strand.
CTTGAGCTCACTGCCGTGGCCGAAGGCGTGGAAACGCCCGACGACTGGCGCCTGCTGCGCGAACTTGGCTGCGACTTGGCACAAGGCTATCTGATGGCCTCGCCGATGCCCGGGCCGATGCTGTCGGAGTGGTGGCGCGAACACGCCATGCGCATCGCGCGCCTGAGCGACAGCACGTTCCACAGCGATGCGGATGTGGCCTGAGCCGATGAGCACCGCGACCGCCATCACCGAACAGGAGTTCGGCCGCTTCCAGCGCTTCATCTTCGAAGCGGCCGGCATCACCATTTCCTCCGGCAAGAAGGCGATGCTGTGCGGCCGCCTGGGCAAGCGCCTGCGCGAACATCAGTTCAGCACCTATACGCAGTACCTGCAGCTGCTGGAAAGCCGGCAGGACCGCAGGGAAATCCAGACCGCGATCGACCTGCTCACCACCAACGAAACCTATTTCTTCCGCGAGCCCAAGCATTTCGAGCTGCTGCGCAAGCTGGCCGGCGAACACCGTGGCGGGCTGCCGTTCCGCTGCTGGAGCGCGGCCAGTTCCAGCGGCGAAGAGGCCTACAGCATGGCCATGGTGCTGGACGACACCTTGCAGGGCCGCCCGTTCGAGGTGGTAGGCACCGACATCAGCACGCGCGTGCTGGCCAAGGCGCGCACCGGCCATTACGCGCTGCAACGTATCGACGGCATCCCGCAGGCCTATCTCAAACGCTATTGCCTGCGTGGCCAGGGCGAGTACGACGGCACCTTGCTGGTGGAGCGGCGGCTGCGCGAGCGCGTACAGTTCGTGCACGCCAACCTCAATGCCGCGCTGCCGGCACTGGGCAGCTTCGATGCGATCTTCCTGCGCAATGTGATGATCTATTTCAACGGCCAGACCAAGCGCGAAGTGATCCTGCGCGTGCTGTCCAACCTCAAGCCGGGCGGGCACTTCTGCATCGGCCATTCGGAAAGCCTGAGCGAACTCGACATCGATCTGGTCCAGGTGGCACCCTCGATCTTCCGCAAGGCATGACCCAAGGATTCACCGTGTCGACAGCGCTCCATCGCCCCGCCGCCAACCCCACGACCATCAAGGCCATGGTGGTCGACGATTCGGCAGTGGTACGCCAGGTGCTGGTGGGCGTGCTCAACGACGCGCCGGGCATCGAGGTCATCGCCACTGCCGCCGACCCGCTGCTGGCGATCGAAAAAATGCGCCAGCACTGGCCGGATGTGATCGTGCTGGACGTGGAAATGCCGCGCATGGACGGCATCACCTTTCTGCGCAAGATCATGAGCGAGCGGCCCACGCCGGTGGTGATCTGCTCCACGCTTACCGAAAAAGGCGCGCGCGTCACCATGGATGCACTGGCCGCCGGCGCGGTGGCGGTGGTGACCAAACCCCGCCTGGGTCTGAAGCAATTTCTCACCGACTCTGCTGACGAACTGGTGGCGACCGTGCGCAGCGCAGCGCGCGCCAACGTCAAGCGGCTGGCTGCGCGCGTGACTGCCGCGCCGCTGGAAGCGGAGGTCAAGCACACCGCCGATGTCATCCTGCCGGCACAAAGCGGACGTGCGCTGGCGCAGACCACCGAACGCATCGTCGCCATCGGCACCTCCACCGGCGGCACCCAGGCCCTGGAAGAAGTGCTCACCGCGCTGCCGCGCGTTTGCCCCGGCATCGTGATCGTGCAGCACATGCCGGAGAAATTCACCGCTGCCTTCGCCGCGCGCCTGAACGGCCTGTGCCAGATCGCCGTCAAGGAGGCCGCCAACAACGACCGGGTGATGCCGGGCCGTGCATTGATCGCACCGGGCGGCAAACATCTGCTGCTGCGTCGTAGCGGCGCGCAGTATTTCGTCGAAGTGCTGGAAGGCCCACCGGTCAACCGGCATCGGCCCTCGGTCGATGTGTTGTTTCGCTCGGCCGCGCGCGCGGCCGGCAGCAATGCGCTGGGCATCATCATGACCGGCATGGGCGACGATGGCGCCGCCGGCCTGCTGGAAATGCGCCAGGCCGGCGCACGCACGGTGGCACAGGACGAACACACCAGCATTGTGTTCGGCATGCCCAAGGAAGCGATCAAGCGCGGCGGCGCAGACCGTATCCTGCCGCTGGGCGCGATGGCGCGCGAGATCGTGACGCAGCTGCAATAACGCGAGCGACGTTCAACTCACGCGCCAAACGTACTGACACAACCACCGCGTCTACCGCATCTTCCGCGCGACAGACCCACTGCACCTGCTGGACAGAGCCTGTGCACCTGCTGGACACAGCCATTGCCCGTGCTCCAATGCAGCCATTGCGTCTGCTCCAACGCAGCCACTGCGTCTGCGCCGCATCGGCGCGCGCATTCTCCTATCCATGAAAGACCGCCACCTGCCCTTCTCCCGCCGGCGGGAGAAGGTGCCCGAAGGGCGGATGAGGGCAACACGCTAACCAGCCAGCTACAGCTGCGACTCCAGCGGCAACCAGCCCATCACCGCTGCTGCGCCACGTCGCCACACGCTCGCCGCCGGCTCGCGCGACCACACCTCGGGCGGCTGCGCGGCATCGTCGTGCCAACGCAGCTCGCCCTGCTCCAGGGTCACGCGGTAACTCACCGGCGCACTGATCTTGTGGTTGTACAGCCGCTCCAGCTCCGCGGTGACCACGCGGTCGTTGAACAGCAGGCCCATTTCGGTGTTGAGGTTCATCGAACGCGGGTCCAGGTTGAACGAGCCGATGAAACCGCTGCTGTCGTCCACGACAAACGCCTTGGTATGCAGGCTGGCGCCGCTGGAACCGAACAGGCTGCCGTCCGGCTTGCCCATCGGCTTGAGCTCATGCAGGCGCACGCCCTGATGCAGGAGCGGCACGCGATAGCCGGCATAGCCGCTGTGCACGGCCACCACGTCGTTGGCCGCCAGCGAGTTGGTCAGAATGCTCACGCGCACATCGCGCTGGCGTAGGTTGCCGATCCAGCGCATGCCCTCGTCGCCCGGCACGAAATACGGCGAGATCACTTTGAGCTCGCGCTGTGCGTGCGCCATTTCGCCGATCAGCACCGGCGTCATCCAGTCGGCTTGCGGCGGCGCACCTTCGGCTTTTTCCGGCGGGTCGGAGACGATGCGCGCCTGCGACACCCAGTGCACCGGTCGGTCGCCCTGCATCAGTTCACGCACGCTTGGCGAGCGCTTGAGACGCTCCACATACGGGTGCGCGCGCACCGATGCCATGCCCGCGTCCAGGCTGCCACGCAAGGCCTCCAGTGCCTGCGGCTTTGCGGTGACCAGCGCAGACAGCGGCAAGGCATTGGGGCTATTCCAGTATTCGTCGAACACCTGCTCGGCCTGGCCCACCGCCGGCCCCATCAGCGCCGCATCCATATCCATGAAGTTGGTGTCGCGCGCCGCATCGAAATATTCGTCGCCCACGTTGCGCCCACCCACCACCGCGATGCGGCCATCGGCAATCCAGGCCTTGTTGTGCATGCGGCGATTGATGCTGAACATGCGCAGCACCATCTCCACCCCACGCATCAAGGTGCCTTCGCGCGCGCGCGTGGGGTTGAACAGGCGAATCTCGATCAGCGGATGGCTATCCATGGCAGCCAGCACCGAATCGCTGCCATGGATATTCATGTCGTCCAGCAACAACCGCACGCGTACGCCGCGATCGGCCGCGCGCAGCAATTCGTTATGCAGCAGGTTGCCGGTGAAATCGGCATGCCAGATGTAGTACTGCAGATCCAGGCTGCGCCCGGCCGCACGCGCGGTGAGCGCACGTACCGCAAACGCATCGACGTTATCCGGCAGGATCACCATGCCGGTCTGATCGACGTGCGCCTGTTGCAGTGGCGCCACCACCTTGTCGATGGGCGTCGCCACCGCCGTGGCAGGCAGCACGTGACTGACCGGCCCGCGTTGGCGGTCGGCAAAGCGCCCGTAGCCGTACAGCGATAACGCGCTGGCCAGCACCAGCACCAGCAGCGCAATGCCGAACCATTTGAAAAATTTCCGCCTTGTCACTGCCGATTCCGCGATGCGCAGCGCGGCAGTGTAGAGCCCACGCGGGCAGGACGGTGTGCAGACGCCGCCACAAGCAAACTCGACAATTCCCGCGAGAAACAGACGGGTGTCGTGGAAGTGTCGTGGACGCGAGTACTCGCAGCACCGCGTGCCGCACAGGGCGAACGTGGTGGTTTACGGCGTCATCAGCGGTGTGGCGCGCCAGCTGCCGAAGCACCGGCGCGCGCCCGCGGCGCTTACCAGATGGTCACCCGCTCCTTGTCGCCACGTACCATCGCATCGCCGGGCTTGCACTGGAACGCCTGCGCAAACGCCAGCATGTTCGACGGCGCACCGTTGGCGCGGAAATTCGCCGGTGCGTGCGGATCGGTGTTCAGGCGCACGCGCAATTCGCCATCGGTGAAGTTGCGGCGCCAGACCGTGGCCCAGTTCATGAAGAACCGCTGGTCCTGCGAATACCCATCGATCTGCGTGTTGGCGGCCGGCTGCTCCTGCAACGCCATTTGCAATGCATCGTACGCCACGGTCAGGCCGCCCAGATCGCCGATGTTCTCGCCCAGCGTCAGCTTGCCCTTGACGTGCACGCCCTTGATCGCTTCATAGCCATCGAACTGTGCCACCAGCCGGTCGGTGCGCTCGCTGAACAGCTTGCGGTCTACATCGGTCCACCAGCTATCGAAGTTGCCCTTGGCATCGAACTGGCTGCCGGAATCGTCGTAGCCGTGCATCATTTCGTGCCCGATCACCGCACCGATCCCACCGTAGTTCAAGGCCGGATCGGCCTTGGGGTCGAAGAACGGCGGCTGCAGGATGGCCGCCGGAAACACGATCTCGTTGCGTGTGGCGTTGTAGTACGCATTCACCGTCTGCGGGGTCATGTGCCACTCGCGCTTGTCGACCGGCTTGCCGATCTTGTCCAACATGTCGCGGTAGTTGAATGCCTGCGCGGCCTGCATGTTGGCAAGAAAGCCGTCGCCACGCGTCTGAAGGCCCGACCAATCGCGCCACTGGTCCGGGTAACCGATCTTGGGAGTGAAGCTGGCCCATTTCTCCAGTGCGCGCTGTTTGGTGTCCGCGCTCATCCAGTCGAGCTTTTCCAGCCGCGCCTTGAGCGCCGCCGACAGGTTTTGCACCAGTTGCTGCATCTGCTCCTTTGATTCGGCCGGGAATGCAGATTGCACATACAGCTGGCCCAGGGCCTCGCCCATCGCCTCGTTGACCGCATTCAAGGTGCGCTTCCAGCGCGGCAGCATGTCCTGCTGGCCGCGCAGGGTCTTTGCGTAGAAATCGAAATTGGCCTGCTCGAACGGCTTGGCCAGATACGGCGCCGCTTCGTCCACCGTATGGAAGCGCAGATACGCCTTCCAGGTAGCGATCGGCGTATCGGCCAGCATCGCATCGAGCTCGGCGAAATAGCCCGGCTGGCTCAGCGAGAAGGTGCCGGCCGGCACCTTGAGCGCTGCGAAAAACGCCTTCCAGTCGAAGTGCGGCGTGATGGCGTTGGCGCCGGCCACATCGACCGGGTTGTAGCGCTTGGCCGGGTCGCGCAGTTCGATACGCGACAACGACGCATTGGCCAGGCGCGTCTCGAACGCCATCACCGCCTTGGCCTGCGCGGCCGTCTGCGCTGCCGGGATACCCGACAGCTCCAGCATCCGCGCGATATAGGCCACGTACTGCTCGCGGATCTTTGCCTGCGCCGGATCGGTGTAATAGCCCTTTTCGGGCAAGCCCAGACCGCCCTGCCCTGCGTAGGCGATCATCTGCTCGGAATTCTTGTAGTCGGCATTGGCACCGAACGAAAACACCAAGCCCTGGCCTTGCGCATAACTGTTGCGCAACCAGGCGGCGATGGACGGCGCATCGGTCAATGCGTCGATGTCCTTCAACTGCGGCTGCAGCGGCGTAATGCCCGCTTTGTCGATCGCCGCTTCATCCGAGCCGGTCCGCCACAGGTCGGCGATCTTGGCATCCACCGAACCGGCCGACAGATTGCCGCGCGCCAGTTGCTCCACCAACGCGTGCTGGATGGTCAGCGAGCGCTCGGCCAGCACCTCAAAGCTGCCCCAGCTGGTGCGATCGGACGGCACCGGATTGGCCTTGAGCCACTTGGCGTTGACGAACCCGTTGAGGTCCTGACACGCAGCGATGCTCGGGTCTAGGTCGCTGCTGCTGAATGCCACGATCGGCGCATCGAGCTTGGACACATCCACCTTGGTCGATACCGCCTGCGGCGCGGCAGGCGCCACCTTGGCGGTGTCATCGGAGGCGCCGCACGCAGACAGCGCGACCGCGATGGCGACCGCAAGCGACAGCGGAGCTAACTTGCGCAACTTCATTGAATTCTCCAGGGCATGACCGCGCAGGCGCGATCGAAAAAAGTCGACATCCGGTCGGCAAGCGCTGGCGAAGAACCGCGCAGCGCAGGCGCCCGCCTCTTCGTCAGTCGCTCTGCAACCGGCCAGACCACATCCGTGCAGCGGCACCGCAACATGAAGTCGATGCCGTGCGCCATGAAAGTCCATTGCATCTGTACAGCACGTGCGCGTCCGTCATCGGCACCGCCACGCACTGCTTCCACTCCACCTGCATGCCGGCGCAACGCGCGCCATCGCATGCGCTCAACGCCGCGCGTAAAACGGCGCCATCACCAGATACACCGGATACGCCAGCACCATCAGCGCCAGGGCGACCTCGTGCCCCGACGCCGCATCGGCCCACGCTTCCATCTGTGGCGCCGGCCCAGCCACGCCAAACCCCAGCAACAGCGCCCCCATCGCGCAGATCAGCAGTGCCAGCGCCAGTCCCGCGCCGGAGATGTCGCCAGCAGCCAAGGCGACAAACGCGGCCCCGCCGGCCACCAGCATGCCGAGCGTCACCAGATACGCGCGACAGTAAACGGCAGTCATCTGCCGGGTTCTCCGTTTGCTGGACATCGTGTCTCGCCTGCGCCTCGGTGCCGAGCGCGTATTACCCTCTCGCACCGCTTCCATTCATCACCGCACGCAGCCGCTTGCAGCCGCATGCGCACAAGAACACGCGCTGCGCGCACCGCACGCAGCGCTGCAACCGCCAACGGCGATTACTTCGCCTTGCCCTGGTTGGCCACCGCTTCGGCCGCGCGCTTGGCCGCTTCCGGGTCGCCCAGGTAACGGAAGCTGCGCACCTGCAGGTTGTCGTCCAGCTCGAACAGCAACGGGATGCCGGTGGGGATGTTGAGCTCGAGGATCTGCTCGTTGGAGACATCGTTGAGGTACTTGTACAGCGCGCGCAGCGAATTACCGTGCGCGGTCACCAGCACGGTCTGCCCGGCCTTCAACTGCGGCGCAATCGCGTCGTGCCAATACGGCAACACGCGCACCAGCGTGGTTGCCAACGACTCGGTCCCCGGCAGCGCGTTGCGGTCCAGGGTGGCGTAGCGCCGGTCATGGCACGGGTGGCCCGGGTCGTTGACGTCCATCGCCGGCGGCGGGATGTCGTAGGAACGGCGCCAGATCTTGACCTGCTCCTCGCCGTGCTTGGCCGCGGTTTCGGCCTTGTCCAGCCCTTGCAGGCCGCCGTAGTGGCGCTCGTTGAGGCGCCAGCTCTTGGACACCGGCAACCAGTCCTGGTCCAGTTCCTTCAATGCGCCCTGCAGCGTGTGGATGGCGCGCTTGAGCACCGAGGTGTGGGCGACATCGAACTGCAGCCCTTCGTCCTTCATCAGCTTGCCGGCCGCCACAGCTTCCTGGCGGCCCTGGTCGGTGAGTTCCACATCCACCCAGCCGGTGAAACGGTTGTCCAGATTCCATTGGCTCTGGCCATGGCGCAGCAGTACGAGTTTGCGGGTCACTACGGTTCTCCGATTGGGGCCGATCAGCCTGCGATTGTAGCGGCAGCGCGTGCATCGCAGGCGTGCACGAGATCGCCACAGGCAGCGCGCGATGCTTTCGCAATGCAGACCAACGATCCCGTCTTCGCCGGTTGGGACGGCAGCGTGATTCAGGCGCGACAGTTGCAGCAGCAACTGGCACGGCGCGTGGTGCTCGATGACGCGGTGAGCGCAACGCCGCAGTTGCTTGCAGGGTTCGATGTCGGTTTCGAAGACGATGGCCAGATCACCCGCGCGGCTGCCGTGTTGCTGGATGCGCAGACGCTGCTCCCGCTGGAAACGCACGTCGCGCGCGTGCCGACCTCGATGCCCTATGTCCCCGGCCTGCTCAGTTTTCGCGAATTGCCCGCATTGCTGCAGGCCCTGGCGCTGCTGTCGCGTACGCCGGATCTGGTGTTCATCGATGGCCAGGGCATCGCGCATCCGCGCAGGCTGGGCATCGCAGCGCACTTCGGCGTGGTCACCGGCCTGCCGTGCATCGGCATCGCCAAGCAGCGTCTGGCCGGCAGCTTCGCCGAGCCTGGGCCCGAACGCGGCGACCACACGCCGATCCTGCTGGGCGGTGCGCAGATCGGCTGGGCACTGCGCAGCAAACCGCGTTGCAACCCCTTGATTGTCTCGCCCGGCCATCGCGTGTCGATGCAAGGCGCGCTCGACTGGACCCTGCGCACATTGCGCGCCTATCGCCTGCCCGAGCCTACGCGCCTGGCCGACCGGCTGGCCTCGCGCCGCGGCGAGGTGACGGTACCGGTAGCCTGCTCCGGTCAGCTGCTGTGAGCAGGCGTCGCGTCAGCGGCCACGTGCCACAGCCCCAGCGCCGGCCGCATAGGCACGGCGCTGGGGCAACCCATCAGTTGTAAGTGATGACGATGCGACCGGAGCCGTCGATCCGGAAGAAAATCATTTGCTTGTCGGACGCAGGCCGGTAATTCACCAAAGAGCCCACTGCATAGGGCTGATCGCTGCACGAGGACGAGGACGCAGCGACCTGATAGGTGGTCGCTGTGCTGAGCGTCGGCCCTGCAACACTCCTGCCGGAGTAGACCGCATAGCAGCCGACCGCGCTTCCATTTATCAGGAATGCCAGCGAGCGGACATTGTCGGACGCACTGATGATGCGACTGGGGAGGGCCCGGGCGCTCTGCGCACTACCAAGGCAGGGCGCCAACGCTGCCATCACCAAGAAGAGCAGCGATGTTGTCTTCCTTCCTGAGATCGATAAGGACATAACGTATTCCTCGGATTGGGAGTGAGAATCTGAAACGCATCGAGTAAAACGCTAAAGCGCGAGCGACTTGCCGCCAGGTGTGCACCGCAGACGATGCGCAGCAAGCGACCGTTGCCGATCCGTCACCTGAGACGCATGCAATGAAGGCCAAAGCGCTCGTGGATCGTGCAGCGCCGCCATTATTCATGGCGCGATGACGCACGTGACCTGGCACGCTGCATTTAGGATGCGGCGGTACGTTTCCCGCCATGCAACTTCGTTCGTGTTGCAACTTCGCCGCTGCCAGAACCTCGTCCACCGATACCTGGCGGCAGCAGCGGTGGCGAGCCCTGGAGACAGCCGCTTGCGTTGCAAGATCGGGCCGGCCATGGCGGCCACAAGCGCCCGGGCCTTGCCGATGGGAGACGTGCGCACGGCAATGGCGCCCGCGCCGAGCTTCAGTAGTGCGGCCTGCATGATCCCGGACCGCAGCGCTGGATGCGTCGTCTTCGCTGCCGACAATGTCCTCGTTGGTACCGCATCTGCCTGCACAAGACCGGGGCTGTCTCGCACTGAGCCGCTGCTACCTCGTGCCGCGCCCGCACGGCGTTCGCGGTGCGGCACTCGCTGCCGCGCCGATGGCGCGCTCCCCCGACGCGCAGGAAGCGCCATGACCCGGACACTGCGTTTTACGCCACGCACCCGCCCCGGCCACCGCGCATGCGAAGCTCGTGCCCACGTCATCAACTCCGCGAGACCGCGCATGACCACCCTGATCGCTCCACGCGTCCATGACATCGGCGGCCTGGAAGTGCGTCGCGCCGTGCCCACCCTGCAGGCGCGCAGCGTCGGCCCGTTCGTGTTCGTCGACCACATGGGCCCAGCCGTGCTGGAGCCCGATCACGGCATCGATGTACGCCCGCATCCGCACATCGGCCTGGCCACGGTCACGTTCCTGTGGGCCGGCGAAATCGGCCACCGCGACACGCTGGGCTCGGATCAGGTGATCCGCCCCGGCGACGTCAACTGGATGACCGCCGGCCGCGGCATCGCCCATTCCGAACGCACGCCTGGCCCGGAGCGCGCACGCGAACACGCCTTGCACGGTATGCAGACCTGGATCGCCTTGCCGCGCTCGGCCGAAGAAACCGCGCCCGCGTTCCATCACCACGCGGCGGCAAGCCTGCCGCAGCAGCGCCGCGACGGCGTGTGGCTGCGCGTGATCGCCGGCCGCGCATATGGCGAGGAATCGCCGGTACAGGTGTTCAGCGGCACGCTGAATGTGGCGCTGGATCTGGCGCCCGACGCCGAACTGGATCTGGACACCGGGCACGCCGAGCGCGCCCTGTACATCCTGGAAGGCCAAGCGCAGCTGGACGGTGCCGACGTGCCAGCTCGCCACCTGATCGTGCCCTCGCCCGGCGCCCGCGGCCGCCTGCGCGCCAAGACCCCGCTCAAGGCGATGCTGCTTGGCGGCGAGCCGCTGGATGGGCCGCGTCATCTATGGTGGAACTTCGTGTCCAGTTCCAAGGAACGCATCGAGCAGGCCAAGGACGACTGGCAGGCAGGCCGCTTCGGCAGCATTCCCGGCGACGACAAGGAGTTCATTCCGCTGCCCGAGTCACCGGCCCCAAAACCGGTTAATTACCCTTGAAACCGTGCGCTGCGCGAGTGGACCAACACGCGCGATCACCAGGTCTCTTACCGGAAGTGCCACGCTGCACATGCGATGCCAGGCACAGGTGCGACACCACTTGAGCTGACTCGCAAAACTGTGGTAGTGATGGCCCTGTAGACGGAGCGCGTTGCGTAGACGGCAGTCCTTGGACGGGGAGTTCGAGGCACTGCAACGGCACGAAATCGGCGCGCCCGCATCGTCATCCAATGCCGGGGAATCGTGTATGAAGTCTGCATCCTGCCTTGTTGGCCTGAGCTTGCTGCTGGCCGCTGCCACCGCCCATGCCCAGACCTCGCCGGTCTGCCCGCCGTTGCCACCGGCCTCCGGCCTGCAGTGGAACGAGCTCGCCGGTGCCGATTACCTGGTCTGCAAGGCCATGACTGCCGATGGCCGGCAGGTGGTCGGCGTGATGCTCACTACCCGCGACCCGGCGATGACACTGGCACGCGAGCGGCGCGCCGAAAAGGGCCAGATCCAGCAGGAAGATTTCTACTGGTACAAGCTCGATCTGGGCGGCCGCGACATGCCGGGCACGGAATCGCGCCGCGTCACCGTGGTCGAACTGGGCAAGAAGCGCTACGCCCAGCTGTGGATCGATGGCGCCAGCACCGAAGAACTCGCCTCGATGCAGTCGATGGTGCAGAACATGGATCTGCAGCCGGCCAGCCTGGCGCTGCAGCGCTGACGCAGCGCGCGTCACAGCCCCGCGCACTGCTGCACCCGTCTTGCAGCGCGTGGGTTTGCCGGCACGCTGCAGACAGTATCTGACGATATCTGCCGCGAGCGTGTCGCCGCAGATCACCATTGCGCACTGATGCTCGTGCCCTCGCGTGTCGCGCCGACGCGCATGAGGCGACGCCCGAGCGGCTTGCGCATGCACCAAGCGCACCGATGCGTCCAGCCGCTCAACGATTTTGATTCCGGCGGCCACCACGTGCGGCGGCGATGGGCTGGAGAACGCTCACGGTTGCAAACGTTGGAGCAGTGGCGCACGTCATGTCGGCATACGCCCGGAATCGGGGTGGACCGATCGCTCGTTCCAATTCCGATTCCGCACTCACCGAACCCAAAGACTGCCGGCAAGCGTCTGTCAGTCGCTTCGAATCGCCGTGTCTCCACCGCCGCCAGCCGCCTGCAACTGAGTCTCGATGCGCACCTCGCCGGTCAGCAGGCGATGGATCGGGCATTTGTCGGCCACCTCCATCAACCGTGCGCGTTGCTCGTCGTCGAGCGCACCGTCAAGCACCACCGCGCGGGCGATCGCCGTGCCGGCAGCGCCGCGCTGCGTGTAATGCAGATGCACGTGCACCGCCGTCAGCGGCCAGTGCTTGCGCGCGGCCACCATCGACACCGTGATGGCGGTGCACGCACCCAGTGCGCCCAACACCTGCGATTCGGGATCCGGCCCGGCGTCGCTGCCACCATTGGCCGGCTGCGTATCGCCGCTCCAGGTGTGCAGCCCGTCGTGGATACTGACCGTGTACGGCACCGTGCCGGTACGCACGCTGACGGGCCGGTCACTCATTGCCGGCTCCTGCTGTCGTACGCGGGCCGGTTCAAAACCGGCCTTCCTGGAAATCGACGAACGCCTGCATCAGCTCCTGCTTGGTATTCATCACGAACGGGCCATGCCGCATCACCGGCTCGTTGAGCGGGCGGCCCGCGACCAGGATCAGCTGCGCACCGTCGGCACCGGCGTGCAGGCGCAGGCGCTGTCCGCCACCCAGCACGGCCAGCTGCTGCGCCGGCAACACGCGCGCGGTGTCGCTCTCGCCCACCGTCAGCGCGCCCTCGAAGGCATACGCGAACGCGTTATGTCCGCTGGGCAGCTGATACTCCCATTCCACGTTCGGCTCCAACGCGATATCCAGGTACACCGGGCTCGTTGCAGGTTGCACGATCGGCCCGACCACCTCGCCGACCGCACCGGCAATCACCTTGACCGTCACGCCGGGCGCCGGATGCGCCACCGGAATGTGGTCGGGTGCGTACTCCTGGTACTTGGGATCGGTCATCTTCTCGCGCGCCGGCAGGTTCACCCACAACTGAAAGCCGCGCATGCGCCCGGATTCCTGCTCCGGCATTTCCGAATGGATCAGCCCGCGCCCGGCGGTCATCCATTGCACGCTGCCCGGCGTCAACAGGCCTTCGTTGCCGTGGTTGTCCTTGTGGCGCATGCGCCCGTCGAGCATGTAGGTCACGGTCTCGAAACCGCGATGCGGGTGGCTGGGGAAACCGGCCAGATAGTCTTCGGCCTTGTCGGTGCCGAATTCGTCCAGCATCAGGAACGGGTCCAGCTCCGGCAGCTGCTGGGTGCCGATGACGCGGGTCAGTTTGACCCCGGCCCCGTCGGAGGTCGGCATGCCGCGAATGGTGCGCAGTACGTGCGCTGCTGTGGTGGTCATGGTGCTCATCGCTTGTCCCTGTGCCCTGTGGCGAAGCGCCAATGATGGGTGCGCGCGGGCCGCCGCCCAACCGCGACCATTGCAACCGATCGTTCCAAACGCCGCCAGCGTGCCAGCGCTCTAACCGATCTATGACCGCAGCACCGTACGACCAAAGTTTTAACCCGTTGCGCCCGCCTGGCATTGACCGCAGCCGGGCGTGGGGGGACCCTTGAACGAATCGTTCCTGAGGGGCATGCATGAAAGGGTTCTCCAAGCTGGCCTGGGGCGCGTTGGCGCTGCTGGCCGCGTTCTGCCTGGGTACCGTTGCGCTGCGGCGTGGCGAGCACATCAACGCGTTATGGATCGTGGTGGCCGCGGTGTCGATCTATCTGATCGCCTACCGGTTCTACAGCCTGTTCATCGCCGACAAGGTGATGCAGCTGGACATCACCCGCGCCACCCCGGCGGTCGCCAACAACGACGGCCTGGATTACGTGCCCACCAACAAGCACGTGCTGTTCGGCCATCACTTCGCCGCCATCGCCGGCGCCGGGCCGCTGGTCGGTCCGGTGCTCGCCGCACAGATGGGCTACCTGCCCGGCCTGCTGTGGCTGGTGGTGGGCGTGGTGTTCGCCGGTGCGGTGCAGGACTTCGTGGTGCTGTTCCTGTCCAGCCGTCGCAACGGCCGCTCGCTGGGCGATCTGGTGCGCGAGGAAATGGGCCAGGTGCCCGGCACCATCGCCCTGTTCGGCGCCTTCCTGATCATGATCATCATCCTGGCGGTGCTGGCGATGGTGGTGGTCAAGGCGCTAGCGGAAAGCCCATGGGGCATGTTCACCGTCATCGCCACAATGCCCATTGCGATCATGATGGGCGTCTACATGCGCTACATCCGCGTCGGCAAGATCGGCGAGATCTCGGTGGTGGGGTTGATCCTGCTGCTGGGGGCGATCTGGCTGGGCGGCAAGGTGGCCGCGGACCCGACCTGGGGGCCGGCCTTCACCTTCACCGCCAAGCAGATCACCTGGATGCTGATCGGCTACGGCTTCGTCGCCTCGGTGCTGCCGGTGTGGCTGCTGCTGGCACCGCGCGACTACCTGTCCACCTTCCTCAAGATCGGCACCATCCTGGCCCTGGCGATCGGCATCCTGGTTGTCATGCCGGACCTGAAGATGCCGGCGCTCACGCAATTTGCCTCCACCGGCGATGGCCCGGTCTGGAAGGGCGGCATCTTCCCGTTCCTGTTCATCACCATTGCCTGCGGCGCGGTCTCCGGCTTCCATGCGTTGATCGCGTCCGGCACGACGCCCAAGCTGCTCGCCAACGAAGGCCACATGCGCTACATCGGCTACGGCGGCATGCTGATGGAATCGTTCGTGGCGATCATGGCGCTGGTGGCCGCGTCGATCATCGAGCCGGGCATCTACTTCGCCATGAACAGCCCCGCCTCGCTGGTGGGCTCCGACACTGTCGCAGTGGCTGCCAAGATCAGCGAGTGGGGCTTCTCGATCACACCGCAGGTACTCGAGGCCACGGCACGCGATATCGGCGAGCACAGCATCCTGGCGCGCGCCGGCGGTGCCCCTACGCTGGCGGTGGGCATCGCGCAGATCCTGCACCAGTTGCTGCCGGGCGAAGACACCATGGCGTTCTGGTATCACTTCGCCATCCTGTTCGAAGCCCTGTTCATCCTGACCGCGGTAGACGCCGGCACGCGCGCCGGCCGCTTCATGCTGCAGGACCTGCTGGGCAACTTCATCCCGGCGTTGAAGAAAACCGAGTCGTGGACCGCCAACATCATCGCCACCGCCGGTTGCGTGGCGCTGTGGGGCTACCTGCTCTACACCGGCGTGATCGATCCGTTCGGCGGCATCCAGACCTTGTGGCCGTTGTTCGGCATCTCCAACCAGATGCTGGCCGGGATCGCGTTGATGCTGGGTACGGTGGTGTTGTTCAAGATGAAGCGCGACCGCTACGCCTGGGTCACCATCGTGCCGGCGCTGTGGCTGTTGTTGTGCACCACGTACGCCGGGTTGATCAAGATCTTCGACAGCAACCCGGCGCAGGGCTTCCTGGCGCAGGCGCACAAGTTCCAGGCGGCCATCGCCAGCAACACCATCACCGCGCCGGCCAAGACAGTGCCGCAGATGCAGCAGATCGTCACCAATGCCTACGTCAACACCGGGCTGACCGTGCTGTTCCTGTTCGTGGTCGGCTCGATCCTGATCTATTCGATCAAGACGATCGTGGCAGCACGCCGCAACCCGCAGCGCACCGACCGCGAAACCCCGTACGTGGCGTTGCAGCCGCATCAGATGGCAGACCTGTAATGGGCACGCAACTCGTCTTGGCCAGTCACTATCAGGCGCATCGCCGCATCTGGCGGCGCCTGATCCAGACCGCACGGCTGTGCTGCGGCATCCCCGACTACGACAACTACGTGCGCCACATGCTGGAAAAGCATCCCGATAAACCGGTGATGGACTACCCCGCCTTCTTCCGCGAGCGCCAGGATGCGCGCTATGGCGGCAAGAGTGGGTTTCGCTGTTGTTGATCGGTGACGGTTGATTGCCTGGCCGGTCGTCGGCCGATCAAGAGGTAGAACCGCAACAGGGCGCGATGCGAATCGCGCCCTGTTGCGTTGGCTCGACCGCAACTCGATAAAACGAATCACGTAATGGCGCATTCGCTCGTCGCAGCGCCTGTCGATGTGATGGCCAATCGATCCGCAGCAAAAACCCAATCGACGCGTGCAGGAACCTGTTCGCGGCAGCGAGCTGCTTTCACCAGGCGTCAGTCAACTGTCTAGTGCGGTGTCCTCGCCACTTGCGGGACCGTTGGCGGCATGGATGCCGCCAACGACTCCCATGGACGGGTTCACGGCGTATCCCGCAAGCGGCGAGGAAACCGCGCACTCGACGACCCAGCTTTTGAATGCGTCAAGATTGGGCGATGACGCGAATCGCGATCACTCGGACGGATCGCAACGTCCAATCCATCAATTGCAGGACACTACCCGCGCATTGGCTGCGGGCCCTCTCACGTTGGTCGTTACGCATGTTTCGACAAGACAACCGAACACCTTGCGGCGCGGTGTCCTCGCCGCTTGCGGGACGGGGCCACTGCGTACCCATGACACCGCCCCCCCTCACCAAGCTGCCGCCTTACCCAGCCCGCTTTTGCGCCAACCGCGCGAACAGCGCAGGCAAATCACGCATGTCGTCGAACACTTCAAGCACACCAATGCGGCGCAGGGTGTCGCCATGCCCCGGTGGAATGTGGCTTGCACCGGTAAACCCCAGCACCTGCATGCCGGCCGTCACGGCCGCGGTTGCACCGGTGGGGCTGTCTTCGATGACCACACAACGCTGCGGCGCGACTCCGGCGGTGCGTGCCGCCAGCAGATACACGTCCGGTGCCGGCTTGGGCCGCTCCACCATGTCGGCGCTGAAAATACGTCCCGCCGCGCGTGCGGTGAGCCCGGCCCGTTCCACCGAGGCAATCACATTGTGGCGCCGGCTATTGGAGGCCACCGCCAACGGCAGTGGAATCTGCTCCAACGCCTCGCGTACGCCTGCGATCGGCTGCACCTGCGCCTGGATCAAGGCCTCGCTGCGCGCCTGGATCTGCGCGAGCAGGGTCTCTGGCAACTGCAATGCAAAGCGCTCTTCCACCCGCCGCAGCACCTCGCGCGTGGTCTGCCCGAAGGTGGTTTCCAGCAGCTGTTCCAGCGGCTCGCTTGGCACGAAAGACGCCAGCGCCTCACGCATTACCCGGTCGGCCAGTATCTCGCTGTCGACAAGAACGCCATCACAGTCACTGATCAGTAGCTCGTACGCCATCGCACCCATCTGCTCACAAAGCGCCATTATGCCGGCCCGGGTGTGACCGTCGGCTGTGGGGCAGCAGGCTGTGGCGATGGACACTTCGCCGCTTGCAGCATGCGCACCATCAGGACAGGCGGCCCCGAGCATGCGGCCCGCCGTACCGTCATGTCACAAAAAGCCATGTCACGAAATCTTACCGCAAGCGATTTTTCCAGCTGCTAGGATCTGCCCCGCTGCGGCGGGACTTGCTGCAGCGTCATCAGGAATGCGATCAGGAGAAGGAGATTTCGATGCAACCGCGATTCCCCGCCCTGCTCGTTCTTGCGACCTCGTTTTTCGCGGTCTCATGCACCGCCTCGCCCGGTGCCAAGGAGCAAACCACCATGTCAGCTACGCTGCAGGACCACACCGTCGCCTTCCGCGACCCCGCCCTGACCGACATCGCCCAGGCCATTGCGCACGGTGATGTGGCCCGGATCAAGGCACTCGCCCCCACTGTCGATCTCGCCGCGCATGGCGATCAAAACGTCACCTTGCTCGAATGGGCAATCTGGAACGAACAACCGCGCGCGCTGGCCGCATTGCTCGATGCAGGTGCAGACCCATCGCTCCCCGGCATGGACCAGGAAACGGTCGTGCACATGGCCGCCATGGCGCAAGACCCGCAGTATCTGCAGATCCTGTTGCAGCACAAGGCGCCGATCGATGTCGTCAGCGCGCGAGCGGGCTGGACGCCGCTGTTTCGCGCGGTGCAGAGCAAGCGCGATGCGCAGATCGATTTGCTGATCAAGGCCGGTGCAGATGTACAGCGCGTCGACCACACCGGCAACAGCCTGCTGCACCTTGCAGCGCAAAGTGGCGCAGCCAGCCCTGCAGTGCTCGCCCTGCTCAAGGCCGGTGTCGATCCCACCGTGCGTAATGCCCAGCAGAAGACCTTCCAGGCGTATTTCTTCACCACGCCGGACCGCCTGCTCAACGCCAGCGGCCAGCAGGTCAGGTCGGACGTACGCGCGTGGTTGAACGCCCACAACATTCCCGTGGAAAGCAGCCGCTAAGCGCGCTTTTCGCATGACGAACGCAAGGAGCCGCGCATGAGCCCGTCAGAATCCTCTTCTTCCACCCCGTTCGCAGAATCGATGCGCGGTCAACAACCGCATCCGGAAGACCGCCAGCTTCCAGCGATGCTGCAGGACCTTTACGCCACCGCCGCGCAGCGACGCGAAGGCGGTGCCGAAACCTTTGCCGCCCTGCCCAATGGCTGGTCGCGCATGGACGACCGCGCGCTGCAGCAGGCAGGCATCGACCCTGCCCTGCTGCACGACGCCAAGAGCGGCTTCGATGCCGCGTTCTATCGCAATGATCAGGGGCAGGTGGTGCTGGGCTTCTGCGGCACCGACGAAGGCAAGGACTGGAAGCACAACATCGGCCAGGGCCTGGGCTTGGACGATGCGCAATACGCTTCAGCGATCCAGCTCGGTAGCCAGGCCAAACAGGCGTTCGGCGACCAGGTGGTGATCAGCGGGCATTCGCTGGGCGGCGGTCTGGCCGCGGCATCGGCAATGGTCAACGACATTCCGGCGGTGACCTATAACGCCGCCGGCGTCAACGACCGCACGCTGGAGCGCCAAGGTCTGGATGCATCGGCGGCCAAGGATTACGCCAACAGCGAATTGATCCGCGGCTACCACGTCAAGAACGAAATCCTGACCCATCTGCAGGAAGACAGCATCCCGCTCAAATGGGCCATGCCCAATGCGGCCGGTCATCAGATCGAACTGCCCGAACCGGACCCGTTGTCCTTCGGCCAGCGCCTGGTGCCGGGCATGATGCTCAAGCATCGGCTGGATCTGCACGGCATCGATTCGGTGATGAAGGCGCAGGACATGCAGTCGCAGGACCAGGCGCGCGGCACCGCATTGCAGCCCGGCAGCCAGCTATTCAACGACGCGGTGGTGCAGTTGGATGGGCAACGCGACCGCCTGGGGCTGCGCGACGACACCGCGTTTCTCAATACCGCTGCCAGCGTGGCCGCGCGTGCAGGCAACGATGGCTTGCAGCGTATCGATCACCTGGTGCCCAACCGTGACGGCGACAGCCTGATCGCGGTGCAGGGGCGCATGGACGACCCGGCCCATCTGCGCAGCCATGTGCAGACGGCATCGGCAGCCAACGAGCCGGCGCAGACCAATGTCAGCCAGCTGCACCAGCACAATCAGCAACACACCCAGCAGCCGCCGCAACCGCAGGAAGAGCAGCGCCGGGTGATTCAGCAGTAAGGCGCCGGTGGCCCGCGCAATGTCGCGGGCCACTCTTCGCCCTGCACGCGGCTGGCAGCAGCGCGTCAAGGTCTTGCGCGCGATCGCTGCCGGCTTCGCGCAGTGCAGCGTGTCTTTGAGACTAGTGCGCGTGTTCGACCGCGGCGCGACGTGGCCGACACCGTGTCATCGGAGTCGTCAGCCAATCGCGCACGATGCGCAGACGCGGCATGCCAGGCGCGGCACATGACGCAACGCCGAGCATCGCCCAGCCGCACTGGCGATTGCACAGCGGTGTGATACCTCGCTCGGTCGCTTCATCGTGGCGTTGCAGATTGCGGCGCGAGTTATCCAGCGCCTGCCATCGCCCGCAAGGTAATGCCGACCAGATAGGCCAGATAGGTGCCGGTGGCGTAGCCCATCGTGCCCAGCAGCACACCGACCGGCGCCAGAGCCGGGTGAAATGCCGCGGCAACCACCGGCGCGGAGGCCGGGCCGCCGATATTGGATTGCGAGCCGATCGCAAAATAAAAGAACGGCACCCGCAACAACCGGCCAAGCCCCCATAACACGGCAATGTGCACGGCAATCCAGATCAGGCCGAGCAGGAACAACCATGGCCGGTCCAGCAGCGCCAGCAGATCCATCTGCATGCCGATGCATGCGATCAGGAAATACAGCAGCAAGGTGCCGATCCTGGACGCGCCCGCGCCCTCCAGCGTGCGCGCACGGGTAAAGCTCAGCAGCAGGCCCAGGCTGGTCGCCAGCACCACCACCCACACGAACGGCGTGTCCAGGCTGAACTGGCTGGCCCAATCCAACTGCGCCTTGCACCACGCGGCAAGAGGATTGGCCAGGGCATGCGCAAGGCCGACACCGCCGAATGCCACCGCCACGATCACCATCAAGTCGGCCAAGCTGGGAATGCGCGCATGCTCGGCCTGGAAGCGCGCCATGCGCTCCTGCAAGGCATCCAGCGCCCGGGTGTCGGCACCGCTGCGTGCATCGATCTTGCGCGCGCGGCCGGCCAGGAAGATCAGCGCCGCCATCCACACATAGCCCACGCCGACATCGACCACCGCGAACTGCCCGAACGTGGTTGCGTCCACATCGAACACTTCGCGCATCGCCAGCATGTTGGCGCCACCGCCGATCCAGCTGCCCGCCAGCGCTGCCATGCCGGCCCAGGTATCGCCGGCCACGGTGGCCGGATGCAGCCAGCGCATCACCCAGAACGCCACCACCGCACCCAGCATGATGCTCAGCGATGCGCCCAGATACATCGCCACCAGCTTGGGGCCGAGCCGCAGGATCGCGCGCAGATCGATGCTCAAGGTCAGCAGGATCAATGCCGCAGGCAGCAGCACGTCACGGGCGATCGGGTTGTACAACCGGGTGTTGGCACCATCGATCAAACCGACCGTGTTGTAGATGCCGGGCAGCAGATAACACAGCAACAAGGCCGGCACCACCGCGTAGAAACGCCGCCAGAACCCCTGCTCCCGTGCAGACGTCCAGAACACCGCGCCCAGGGTGGCGGCGATCAGGCCGAACACGACGATATCGTTTCGAATCAGCGCAGCACCGGCAGCATTCACGACAGGCGGACATCCAGAGAAGTAGCCGCCAGAGCGCGGACCGGACCCAGGTGGCCGATCCCTCGAATCTAGCCGACCCGGACGTCTGCGCAAACCCCGCACAGCTGCGGACAGCCGCCACCGTGGGCAATGGTTTACTGCAGCAAGCGACAGCGTTGCCTACGGCCTCAGCCGTAACGCCGCACCACCCGATCGCCGCCTCCGGTGTTGACCACCACGCCGCTGGGCTGGCCGGTGGTCAGGCAGTGCAGCTTTGCCATCCATTCGGCAAAGTCCAGGGCGCCCTGCTCGCGCAAATACCGCAGCGGCGACCAGTGCGGGCGGGTTACCCACCAGCCGCCCTGTGCGGGGTGGATGCGTACGACATAACGAGACTCGTCCATCAGGCCTCCGGCCAGTGCGTCTAGCGGTCGAGCAAAGGCGCATGGGGCGTGGGGCCGCGATGCGCGAGGAATGGGAACGCCTTCTCCCGTCCGGTATGCCGGCGTGCCCTTACTCAAGGGGCCGCGGGAGAGTAGCCAATGGCCCCGCGTCCGGCATAGCCAGGATGTTCTTTTACGCATGCCAACGCCGTCGGGCTGACACTGGCAGGTCGGTAGGAAAATTCTTACGTGACACACATCACGTCCAGCGCTACATTCGGTCAGGACTGGTGAACGCCGCGTCATCAGCAACCGTCAGACGAGCGTGGACGGTGCGCAGTGGGTGATCAGTCGCTCTTGAAGACTGCCTCTGGGGAGGGGTTGCATGCATCTGCTTAGGAAATTCCAGTTTTCGGTCAAGACCGCCATGGTCATTGGCTATGTGTTGGTGATCAGGGAAGCGGTCGTGCTGTGGTCGTAAGGCTGTTGCACGGTTGAGCGTGTCGGCCAGGCATGTCGGTTGGCGGGCTGCAAAAAAGAGGTAACGCGCCTGGACCGGTGTCGGTGATCGGCACCGGTCACGTCAGCGTGCGTGCAGTGACGGTGCCTGCCGCTGACGGTGCGGCCGGCGCCGATCGTGTCAGGACCCAGGCTGCCAGAGATTTGCGTGCGTACCCGTCACGGCGTCTCAGTCCGCATCGACCCAGCCGCGCTGCTGCGCGGCGGCCAGATCCGTCGGCGTGTCGATATCCAATGCCAACGCCGGGGCGCTTACGCACCCCAGGCTCTGCATGTCCAGGCTGGCGAACAGGCCACGCAAGCCGCTATCGGCCTGCAATGGCACATCCGCCCAGGCCGCATGCGTGACCACCGCGGGAATGCCGCGCACGCCGCTGTAGCCACTGGTTGCACACCCGGAGACGGCGCGATCGGCTTCTTCCAGCAGGGAGCGCAGATGCGGGGCATCCAGCGCAGGCTGATCGCACCCCAGGATCAGGCTGCGTCGCAATGCCGGGTCGCCCTGCACATGCCGGCGCAACGCGGCCAGGCTGGAGCCCATGCCCTCGGACCAATCGGGGTGCCGCAGTATTTCGACATCCAGATCCTGCAATACCTCGCTCAACGTATCAGCATCGGCACCCAGCACGACCACGCAGCGGCGTGGCGCAGTCAGTAACGCAATGCGAGCGGCGCGATGCAGCAACGGCTCGCCATCGCGCATCAGCAATTGCTTCGAGCGGCCAAGCCGGCGCCCTGCCCCGGCGCCCAGCACCAGTGCGGCGTGATCGCCACTCATGCGCCGTACGCTGCTGGCGTGGCGGCAGCAGCGTGCGGTGCTGGTTGCCAGACGGCGGGAGCGTGGCGCTTTCCGACGTCGTCACCACGTGCGGAATGGTGGGTGGCGAAGAAGCTAACGCGAACAGCATCACGCGAGACGTCGACGTGGCGATCCGGAACAGGGGTCATGGCGACGTGCTGCTTGAATGGAAGACAGCTGCAGCCTAGAGCGCCGGCTGTGCGTGCAAGGTGACTACCCTTTGCGTGCGCTGTGGATGCATTGGCGAAGGCCTGCCCATGGCGATGCAGATGACAGCGTGCTGTCGGAGGCCTGCCACGATAGTGCTCGAAAGCAGCTGTGTGCGACCCGACCGGCTGCGATGCGCCTTGATGACTCACGCACGCGGCAGGAGCAGCCAGCGACTTATCGGCTTGCGGTCACGGCCTGTAGATCTACCACCGCTTGCGTGGCTTCGGCGATGATGCCGAGCGCGATGGTGTGCGGTGACGAGCGCCCCATGCGCCAGCCCGCCGGCAAACGCAGACGTGCGAGTGCGGCATCGCCATACCCAAGCGCCCGCAAGGCCTGCAAGCGACCTTCGCGCTTCTGCCGGCTGCCGAGGATGCCGATGCAGGCAACAGGGGACGCCAAGCCGCGCTGCGCAACCTGCATGTCGATCTCGGCATCGTGGGCCAGGCTATACAGCGCGGTGTCGGCATCCAGATGCAGGTCCTGCAGCGCATCGCCCAACGCACGTCGGTCGTAGTGCTCGGGCGCCAAGCCCGGCGGCGGTTCGCCCGGACCATGCGGCCGCAACACGCGCACGTCGATGCCCATCTGGCTGGCCAACGACACCAGCGCCAGCAGCGATGGGTCAGCGCCGACCAGCACCAGCCGCAACGGCGGACGATGGCTGCGCACGAATTCGCCTGCACGCGCGTCCTGTGCATTTGCCAGGTAACGCACCGTGCCGGACGCACGATCCAAGGCCACATGAAATGCACGCCGATGCTGGCGCGCGTTACGCCAACGTGCGAGGTGCTCACCCAGATCCGGCACCGGCCACACCAGCACGCCGATGCGCCCGCCGCAGCTGAGCTGGATGTCCAGCACCTGGCTGCCTTCGCCATAATCCAGCCAGCGCGGCTGACCATCGCGCAGCGCTGCCATGGCTTCATGTGCCACCGCCGCCTCGACGCAGCCGCCTGAGACATAGCCTGCCACGTTCCCATCGGCGCTGATGGCCATCTCGCTTCCCAACGGCCGTGGGGAGGAGCCTTGCACATCGATCAAGGTTGCCATCGCCACGCGCTGCCCTGCACGCTGCCATGCGCTCAACGTTGGCAACAAATCGTCGAGCAACGCGTAGCCCGGCCATGCCGGCCACGCCGGCGGCGCATGCGCGATCGGGGCAACCACCGCGCTCACGCGCGCAGCATCTCGGGCAGGTGCGGCAGCAATTTGTCCAGGGTCACCGGATAGTCGCGCACACGCACGCCGGTTGCGTTGTACACCGCATTTGCGATTGCTGCTGCCACGCCGCAGATGCCCAACTCACCCACGCCCTTGGCCTTCATCGGCGACGATAGCGGGTCGCTTTCTTCCAGGAACACCACGTCCTGATGCGGGATGTCCGCATGCACCGGCACTTCATAGCCGGCCAGGTCGTGGTTGACGAAAAAGCCCAGGCGTTTGTCCACTGCCAGCTCTTCCATCAGTGCCGCGCCGGCGCCCATGGTCATGCCGCCGATGACCTGGCTGCGTGCGGATTTGGGATTGAGGATGCGTCCTGCGGCGCATACGGCAAGCATGCGCCGGATGCGCACTTCGGCGGTGGCCACATCCACGCCTACCTCGACGAAATGCGCACCGAACGTGGAGAGTTGATGCGTCTTGCTGAGGTCGCCGAACTCGATCTTGTCTTCCACCACCAGCGCGCCACTGGCCACGGCATCGCCGAGCGCAATGCGCTTGCCACCGGCGCGCACATAGCCATCGGCAAATTCGGCAGCGGCCGGATCCAGGCCCAATTGCCTGGCCACCGCTTCACGCAACTTGACTGCGGCCGCATAGACGCCTGCGGTGGAACTGTTCGCGCCCCATTGCCCGCCGGAGCCTGCAGAGGCCGGAAAGCTCGAATCGCCCAGGCGCACATCCACCCAGTTAAGCGGGACCCCAAGCATTTCCGCAGCGGTCTGCGCAATGATGGTATAGGAGCCGGTCCCGATATCGGTCATGTCGGTTTCCACCACCAAGCGCCCGCCCTGCTCCAGCCGCATACGCGCGCCGGAGGTCGTGACCGGCGCGTTGCGAAATGCCGCCGCCACGCCCATGCCGACCAGCCAACGACCGTCGCGCGTGCTGCCCGGCCTGGCCTTGCGCTTGGACCACTCGAATCGCTTTGCGCCATCTTCCAGGCACTTGACCAGCTGACGCTGCGAGAACGGGCGTTGCGGATTTTCCGGGTCCACCTGGGTGTCGTTGACGATGCGGAACTTGACCGGATCCATGTCGAGCTTTTCGGCCATCTCGTCCATGGCGATTTCCAACGCCATCAACCCCGGCGCCTCGCCCGGCGCGCGCATGGCGTTGCCTTCGGGCAGATCGAGCACGGCCAGACGGGTCGTAATCAGGCGGTTAGCACCAGCGTAGAGCAATTGCGTCTGTGCAGCGGCGTTTTCCGGGCTGCCGTCGGGCAAGTCGCCCGACCAGCTTTCATGCGCAATCGCCGTGAGCTTGCCGTCGCGCCCGGCCCCAAGCCGGATGCGTTGCACCGTGGCCGGGCGGTGGGTGGTGTTATTGGCGATCAGCGGCCGCGGCAACATCACCTTGACCGGACGTCCGACCTGACGCGCGGCCAGCGATGCCAGGACTACATCGGCACGCAGGAACAGCTTGCCGCCGAAACCGCCGCCGACATACGGCGACATGATCCGCACGTTTTCGCGCGGGAGGCCCAGCGTCCTGGCCAGATCGCCGGCACCCCAATTGATCATCTGATTGGATGTCCACACGCTGAGCTTGTCGCCATCCCACATGGCAATCGATGCGTGCGGCTCCATCATCGCGTGCGAATGATCCGGTGTGGTGTATTGGGCATCCAGTTGCACCGGCGCCGTAGCGAAGGCAGCGTCGAAGTTGCCGACATTGCTGTTGGGCGCGTCGCCCTTCTTGGTCACCTTGGCGCCGCCACGGGCCTTTTCCAGATCGTAGGCGCCAACGTGCCGGCCGTAATCGACCTTGATCAACTGGCCGGCCGCACGCGCCTGCTCGAAGGTTTCCGCCACCACCACGGCAATGGCCTGGTGGTAATGCGCGATCTCGGGGCCGCCCAACAGCTTGGCGGTGTTGAACTTGCCCTTTTGCAACTTGCCTGCGTTCTGCGCGGTCACGATGCCCAGCACGCCCGGCGCCTTGCGCGCCGCGCTCAGATCGATGCTGCGAATGGTGCCCTTGGCGATGCCTGCGCCCACCACATGCCCGTAAGCGGGCTGGCCCGGCAAGTCGTGATGTTCGTAGGCATACGGTGCCTGCCCGGTGGTCTTGAGTGGCCCGTCGATACGGTCGACGGGCTTGCCGACGACAGTGAGCTGATCGATGGGATTGGTGCCGGCGGGAGTGTCGAATTTCATATCAGGCCCTCGTGTCGGCCAGGATCGCGGTCAAGGTGCGCTCGACCAGCGGCACCTTGAATGCGTTGTGTTCGGTGGGCTGTGCGCCGTCGAGCAACACGGACGCAATGGCGCGGGCACCCTCTTTCGCTCTGGCTTCGGCAGCTTCGCTGCGCCATGGCTTGTGCGCGACGCCGCCGACTGCGACGCGCGTACTGCCGTCGCGCTGAACGACGGCGGCCACCGACACCAGGGCGAACGCATACGAGGCACGGTCGCGCACCTTGCGGTACACGTGCGTGCCACCCAGCGGCTTGGGCAAGGTGACGGCGGTGATCAATTCGCCGCGCTCCAGCACGGTTTCCAGATGCGGCGTCGTTCCCGGTGCGCGATAGAACTCGGACAGGGCCACGGCGCGCGTCTGCCCATCCGGGCGCACCGTTTCCACCACGGCATCAAGCAGGCGCATGGCAATGGCCATATCGCTGGGATGGGTGGCAATGCACGCATCGCTGGCACCGATGACTGCCAGTTGACGGTTATAGCCACCGATGGCCGCGCAGCCACTGCCAGGCAGTCGCTTGTTGCACGGCTGATTGGTGTCGTAGAAATAGGGACACCGCGTCCGTTGCAGCAGGTTGCCGGCCGTGGTGGCGCGATTGCGCAGTTGTCCCGAGGCACCGGCCAGCAATGCGCGCGACAGCACGGCGTAATCGCGGCGCACGCGCTGGTCGGCCGCCAGATCGGTGTTGCGCACCAATGCACCGATGCGCAGGCCGCCCTCAGGCGTGGCCTCGATGGTATCCAGGCTCAGGCCGTTGACATCGATCAGGTGCGACGGCGTTTCGATCTGCAGCTTCATCAGATCGAGCAGGTTGGTCCCGCCTGCGATGAACTTGGCACCGGGCTGGCGCGCGGCCTTGGCTGCCGCATCTGCTGGCGAGGTGGCCCGCTCGTAGCTAAAGGCCTTCATGCGCGGCCTCCGGCAACGTCGTTGATGGCTTCAACGATGTTGGAATACGCACCGCAGCGGCAAATATTGCCGCTCATGCGCTCCTGCAATTCGGGTGTGGTGAGCTTGGTCTTTCCGGTGAGGTCTTCGGTGACATGGCTGGGGATCCCGCGCTTCACCTCGTCCAGCACCGCCACTGCCGAACAGATCTGCCCGGGCGTGCAATACCCGCATTGGTAGCCATCGTGCTTGACGAACGCCGCCTGCATGGGATGCAACTTGTCCGGCGTGCCCAACCCTTCGATGGTGGTGACCTTGGCGCCCTCGTGCATCACTGCCAGCGACAGGCACGCGTTCATGCGTTGCCCGTCGACGATGACCGTACAGGCGCCGCACTGGCCGTGATCGCAGCCCTTCTTGGTGCCGGTGAGATGCAGATGTTCGCGCAGCGCATCCAGCAAGGTGGTGCGGTTATCCAGCGTCAGAGCGACCGGCTTGCCGTTCACCTCGAAAGCGACCTGGCTGGATGCATTGGCAGGCTCGGTTGCCGGCCGCTGCGAGATCGCAGTGGCGGCGGTGGCGGCCATCGACTGGGTTGCGGCAACGCTGGCTGCCGATGCCGTTCCTGCGATCAATACCTCGCGACGGGTCATCTTGATGTCTCTCATGGCTGGCATCTCCAACAATGCTGGCTTTTACAGTTCTCAATCAATGTGCAGCGCTGCCGGTCACAAGCGCGTGAGTGCGCGGTGGCGCCTGCGGGCGTGAAGCGGTGTATTGCCCGATTCTAGTAGCCGCCTTTGCCCGCATTAGCGCTGGGTGCTGCATGCGCCTATGAAAGACGCTCATCACTGCGAGTAACCAGGCCCATGCGCCGATGACGTTGGAGACGGACGGGCCGGCCGAACAGTTCTTGGAATGTGCACGTGCAGCACGTTGGTTGGCCGCCGTGGGCTGCGAACGAACGAAACTCGAGAAGTATTGGTTGCGCTCGCCAGCAGCATCATGCAGGCGGCGGCCCTTGCACACGTCGAACTACGGAATTCACGCGCCGGCGCTGCGGACGCATCGCCCGCGCTCAGTACCGCGGGCTGGATCAGAACTCCAGCGCGATCTTGCCGAGATGCCCACCGGCCTTCTGCAGCGCGAACGCTTCACCGATCTCATCCAGCGCAAAGCTGCGATCGATCACCGGCCGCAGCGGCAAGCTGTCGAGTGCGCGCACCAGGTCCTGTTGATGCCTGCGGCTGCCAACGACCAACCCCTGCAGGCGTTGCTGGCGCCCCATCATTTCGGCAGTCGGAACCGGCCCAGCGGCACCGGTCAACACACCGATCAAGGCGATATGCCCACCTACGCGCGCTGCACGGATCGATTGCGTCAGCGTGCCCGGGCCACCGACCTCGACCACATGGTCCACCCCACGCCCTTCGGTGATGTCCAGGACCTGCGCCGCCCATTCGGGATGCTGCCGATAGTTGATGAGGTGGTCGGCGCCGAGCGCTCGCACCTTCTCCAGTTTCTCGTCGGATGAGGAAGTGGCGATCACGCGCGCACCCATCGCCTTGGCAAATTGCAGCGCGAAAATCGACACGCCGCCGGTGCCTAGTACCAATACGCTGTCGCCGGCCTTGAGCCCGCCATTGACCGCAAGCGCGCGCCACGCGGTAACGCCGGCAGTGGTCAGCGTCGCAGCCTCGGCATGGCTGTAACCGCGGGGTGCATGGGTGAATGCCTGCGCGTCGGCGACGACCGCCGAGCGCGCATAGCCATCGACGCCATCGCCTGGGGTGGTGGCAAAACCGGCATGCAAGGGCTCGCCGTCCAGCCACTGCGGGAAGAAGGTGGACACCACATGATCGCCCACTGCGAACTCGTCGACCTCCGGCCCCACTGCTTCCACCACGCCGGCGCCATCGGACATCGGAATACGCCCGTCTGCGGTCGGCATCTGCCCGAGCACAACGCCCAGATCATGAAAATTGAGCGAACTGGCATGCAGGCGGACGCGGATCTGACCGCGTGCAGGCTGCCCCGGATCGGGCAGTGCAACCGACTGCAGCGATGCGATGGCGGCGGGATGGCGAAGACGAATAGCGTGCATGGGGAACTCCTGAGCGTGATTCAGTACCCGGGATAGCATGCTGCCCGTTACGCAAACGCAGTCGAGCTGGCTCTGACATCTGTCGCAGTGCGTGGTGATGCGCTGCAGCGAGCGCTGCTGCAGCGGCGATCGCGCGTGGCGACCTGGGCAAGCGGGCTGTTGCATACAACGTGAGGCAGCAATCACAGATCTGTCATTGCACGTATTGCCGCACCTAGGCACGCGCGCCGCGACGCGTAGGCTGGCACGGCGGTTGCATCGCCCTGGTATCCAGACAGGTAGCCACAGTGACGTCAACAAGCAAGCGGCGGCGGCAACGTGCTCAGCGCATCGCGCTGCATTTCGTACTGACTGTGTCTTGGATGTTGTTGCTCGGCTCGGAGTATTGGTCCATCCACGAAGAACGCGCGACCGCGCTGCGCAGCGCACAGGCGCAGTCGTTGAATCTGGCCAATTCGCTGGCGCAGCATGCCAGCGACACCCTGTCCATTGCCGACGCAGTGCTGTCCGGGTTGGTGTCGCGGGTCGAACACGACCAGGGCTCCAGCGCGGCGCGTTCTGCGATGCATGAGTTTCTGGTGCGCGAAGCGCGCCGCTCCGATCGCCTGCATGGCATCTTCATCTATGCCGCGGACGGCAGTTGGGTGAGCTCGTCGCTGGACAGCACCCCCAGGACCCACAACAACGCCGACCGCGCTTATTTCAAATACCACCGCGACCATCGCGACGCCTTGTCGATGGTCGGCCCGCCCGTGCAAAGCCGCTCGGACGGCTCCTGGGTGCTGACGTTGAGCCGCCGTCTCAACGCCCCCGGCGGCGAGTTCGCCGGCGTGGTGCTGGTCACCCTGCAGCTGAAGTATTTCCAGAACTACTACAGCACCTTCGAAGTTGGCCCGCACGGCACCATCGGCATGACCAACGACGATGGCATCGTGATGGTGCGACGGCCAGACAAACAGGGCGTGATCGGCACCTCGATCGCGGGGACGTCGATCTACGTGACCATGCGCGCGCGCAAGCACGGCACCGCCACCTATCGCTCGCCGATCGACGGCGTGGAGCGCATCTCCAGCTTTGCACCGGCGCGCCCCTATCCGCTGACCGTGCTGACCGGCGTTTCGGTCGACGATGCGTTGGCGAACTGGCGGGAAGCCGCGCGCCAGCGCATCGTGGTGGCCGCGCTGGGCTGCACCCTGCTGCTGGGCGTGGGGATCTGGCTGGATTTGCAACTGCGCCGCATGCATCGCAACGAAGCCAAGCTGAGCACCGAAGCCTGGGTAGACGCATTGACCGGCATCGCCAACCGGCGCGCCTTCGACCACCGATTATCGCGTGCGTTGCAGGACGCGGTTCGCCTGGAGGCGCCATTGTCGGTGCTGATGATCGACGTCGACCACTTCAAGCTCTACAACGACACCTATGGCCACGTGAACGGCGATGCCTGCCTGCGTTTGATCGCAGGCGCCATTGCCGGCTGCTCGCGCCGCAGCGAAGACCTCGCCGCGCGCTACGGCGGCGAAGAGTTCGGCATGATCCTGCCGCATACCGATGCCGCCGGCGCGCTGCGCCTGGCCGACGCCGTGCGCAATGCGGTCGCCGAGCTCGGCCTGATGCACCTGTCCAGCCCCACCAGCGCGCACGTCACCGTCAGCATCGGCGCAGCCACCTTCGAGCCGGGGGAAGCGCCGCTGAGCCCCAACGCCATCGTGCACGATGCCGATTCGGCG
Organism: Xanthomonas sp. NCPPB 1062; assembly: GCF_041481705.2. Lineage (NCBI taxonomy): Bacteria > Pseudomonadati > Pseudomonadota > Gammaproteobacteria > Lysobacterales > Lysobacteraceae > Xanthomonas > Xanthomonas sp. NCPPB 1062. The sequence goes on from NZ_CM192987.1 coordinate 3,254,239, forward strand.
CTGTATCGCGCCAAGCAGAAGGGACGCAATCGCACATCGGCCTAGGGCTGCCGGGGTGCCGACAACCTGCAGTAGAGGTCACGCAGCTGTCGTAAGGTGGATGTCGCGAGCCTGGAGCAACGCATGGACGGCGCACCCACTCCATGCGTTACGCACAAGCCTGCGATGGAGGGGCGCTGCACGTACGACCCGCGCCTCCGAGCACGCGTGACACCCGCGTGGCCCTTGCCGCCGTTCTGCCGAAACCGGCCAATGCCTGCGCGGACTTCCCATAACGCGGAAGGCCCGCGCAATGCGGGCCTTCCTGGATGACGCAACGACGAGCTGTCCTCAGAAGGGGATATCGTCGTCTGCGAAATCGTCCATCGGCGGTGCCGACTGCTGCTGGGCCGGCTGCTGACGGCGCGGCGCATAGTCCTGACCACCGCCACCGCCACCGCCGCCGTATCCACCACCCTGCCCACCGCCGCCGCCCTGCTGACGCGGCGCCGAGCGCTGCGGGCGATCGCCGCCCATCCCGCCACCGCCGCCTTCACCCCGGCCGCCGAGCATCTGCATCTCGTTGGCGACGATGTCGGTGCTGTACTTTTCCACGCCGTCCTGGCCGGTGTACTTGTCGTAGCGCAGTTCGCCTTCGACGTAGACCTGCGAACCCTTGCGCAGGTACTCGCCGGCGATTTCGCCCAGCTTTCCGAAGAACACCACGCGGTGCCACTCGGTGCGTTCCTGGTTATTGCCGTCGCGGTCCTTGCGCATGCTGGTGGTGGCCAGGCTCACGCGCGTGATTGCCATGCCGGCCTGGGTGTACTTGGTGTCGGGATCGTTGCCGAGGTTGCCGACGAGGATGACTTTGTTGATGCCGCGGGCCATAGGTGCTTCCGAGATGATGCGCTGGCGCCGGGAGCGCGCAACGATGAATGTCTGTGCGGCAATGTTACCGCACCTGCCGCTCGGCGGTCCTGGCAGGTTGCCGCGCGGCGCTGCCGGGCAAGTGCCTTGCCAAGGGTCGGAAATCCAGCCCGTACAGACCTTTGCGGGTAACGGCCCAGCTGCGCAGGGCGGCAAATGTGAAGACGCCGGATGTGCCCGGCGGGACGGATCCGGCCGGGGCACCTATAATCGACCCACATCACGAATGCCTGCGCATGACCATCGCCGAAGACCTCCCCACCGTGCTGGGCCTGCCCCAGATCCAGTCCCTCGCCGCGCCCGACATGGCCGCGGTCGACGCACTGATCCGCCGCCGTCTGGCCTCGGACGTCGTGCTGATCAACCAGATTGCCGATCACATCATCTCTGCCGGCGGCAAACGCCTGCGCCCGATGCTGGTGATGCTGGCCGGCCACGCCGCTGGCGGCTCCGGCCCGGAGCACCACCAACTGGCGGCAATCATCGAATTCATCCACACCTCGACCCTGCTGCACGACGACGTGGTGGACGAATCGGACCTGCGCCGCGGACGCAGCACTGCCAACGCGCTATGGGGCAACGCTCCCAGCGTGCTGGTGGGCGACTTCCTGTATTCGCGCAGCTTCCAGCTGATGGTCGAACTGGACCGCATGGAAGTCATGCAGATCCTGGCCGACACCACCAACCGCATCGCCGAGGGCGAAGTGCTGCAGCTGCTGCACGTGCATAACCCCGACACCGACGAAGCGGCCTACCTGCGCGTGATCGAGCGCAAGACCGCGGTGCTGTTCGCCGCCGGCACGCGTCTGGGTGCGCTTGCCTCCGGCGCCAGCGCGCAGGTGCAGCAGCAGTTGTACGACTACGGCATGCAGCTGGGCTTTGCCTTCCAGATCGCCGACGACGTGCTCGACTACGCCGCCGAGGCCGCGGACCTGGGCAAGAACCTGGGCGACGACCTGGCCGAAGGCAAGGCCACCCTGCCGCTGATCCACGCGATGGCGCACTCCGATGCCAACACCCGTGAGCGCCTGCGACAGATCGTCGAGCAAGGCGATGCGGCGGCGATGCCGGAAGTGCTGGCCGCCATCCATGCCACCGGCGGGTTGGACTACAGCCGTCAACGCGCGGCCGAATACGCCGCTGCCGCCGAACAGGCGCTGGAAACCCTGCCGCACAGCCCTGCCGTGGCGGCGTTGCGCGGCCTGGCGCGCTACGCGGTCGAGCGCACGCACTGATCCGGCGCGCAGCGCGCGCCGGCCGGGATTTGAGATTGGAGATCAGGGATTCGCAAAGGCGGCGTGATCGCGGTTTTGCGCGTCCCGACATCGGTTAGCCGAATGATTGATCAGCGCAACGCCCGAGCAAAAACCCGGGGGTTTGATTCGCTGAAGGACGGGACTTCGCTCTTGCGAATCCCCAATCCCAAATCACCAATCCCGGTTACTGCCCAAAGCGCTCGTCGAAGAAATCGCCGAGCATGCGATACGCCCGCTTGGCCGCACGCGGGTTGTACAGGCAGCCCGGCGGGCTGTTGGCGTCGGCCTCGGCAAAGCAATGCACCGCGCCGCTGAAATTGACGAATTGCCAATCCGCGCCGGCTGCATTCATTTCGGTTTCGAACGCGGCGATATCCGCCTTGCTCACGCTCTTGTCGTCGGCACCGTTGAGCACCAGCAGCGGCGTCTTGGCCGAGCCGGCGGCGGCCGGGCTGGGAGTCGCGATGCCACCATGCAGGCTCACCACGCCGGCCAGCTGCGCGCCTGAGCGCACCAGCTCCAGCACCGTGGTGCCGCCGAAGCAGAAGCCCACCGCACCGATGCGCGCTGCGTCCAGCGGCGCCTTGCCGGCCTGCGCCTTGAGCACCTCTACCGCTTTCAGCGCGCGTGCGCGCAACTCCGGCGGATCCTTCTTCAGGGCGCCGGCGAACTGCCCAGCCTCGCTGTCGTTGGCCGGGCGCTTGCCCTTGCCATACACGTCGGCCACCAGCACCACGTAATCGTCGCCGGCCAGCTGCTTGGCCTTGGTCACCGCCGATTCGTTGACACCGCGCCAGTTGGGCACCATGACCAGCCCCGGGCGCTTGGCATCGCCGGCATCGTCGTACACCAGCACGCCGCTATAGGTGTCCTTGCCGATCTTCCATTCCAGCGGCTTGGCCTGCATCGCCGCTGCTGCGGGGAAGGCCAGCGAAGCCAGAACACCGATCAACCCAATGCCACGCCATGTCCGTTGCTTGTACATGTGCTTGCTCCCAGGATGGTGCGGCGAGTGTAGGCGCTGCTGCCGTGCAGGAGAGGTCATCGTCGCCGCTGCCGGCCACGGTGGCGGCAGGCAGTCAGTCCGATCGCACCTGCGCGTTCGCATGCGCTGCGCATGCGTGCTTTCGAGGCGATCGCGCCATCGCGGCGGCGCTGGCGTTGGCGCGGCGACCAACAGGCAACGAACATCCATCTGGTGGCGGAGAACAGCTCGCAGGCACAGCGGTGTGCGAGCGGCACATACCATTGCCGAGCATCGGCCATGCCCACCAGCCGATGAGTGCAGCCGGTGCGTTAGCCGCCTTCAGTGCACACCCAGTCCGTCAATCGCGCTGATTGCCGCCGGGTCGAACCCTGCCAGCTGCGCGAAGTGGCGGCCGCGCGCAACATAGTCGCTGTAGGCGCCGAAGCTGGGCGCCCCGGGCGAGAGCAGCACCACACCGCCCTGCTGGCCCAGCGCAGCGCGCGCCAGTCCCATGGCGTGTTCGAGATCGTTGGCCGCATGCAGGCCGAAGTGCCCCGCCTCGGCCAGCGGCGCCAGCAATGCATGGATGCGTGGGCCGTTGGCGCCCATGGTCACGATTTCCAGCGGCGCCTGCCGCGCCATCTGCTGGGCGAAATCGTGCCAATCCAGCCCGCGATCATGGCCACCGACCAGTAGTGCCACGCGTCGCTGCGCAAAGCACGCCAGGGCAGCCAGCGATGCATGCGGCGTGGTGCTGATGGAATCGTTGACGTAGCTGATGCCGTCCACGCTGCCGAGCAACTGCAGGCGGTTGGGCAATGGACGAAAGCTCGCTGCCGCCGGCGCAAGTGCCGCCGCATCCAGGCCCAAGGCCTCTACCGCCGCCAGCACCGCGCACAGGTTGCGGCGGTTGTGCTCGCCCGGCAGCGGCACATCGGCGGTATCGAAAATGGCCTGTTCGCCGCGATAGACCACGTCGCCACGCAGATGCCAACCGGCGGAATGATTGAACCAACGCACCTGGCTATCCGGCAACTGCAGGCCGGCAAGCAGCGGGTCGGCAGCGTTGAGCAAGGCGATCCGCGGCCGGCCTTCGGTCACCAGCGACAGCTTGTCGCGCACATAGCGTGCCTCATCGCCGTGCCAGTCCAGATGCTCGGGAAACAGATTCAACACCAGTGCCAGTTCCGGGCGCGCGCCGCTGCGCCCGACATCACCGGTCTGGTAGCTGGACAACTCGATCGCCCAATACGCCGGCGGCGGCTGCGGTGCCAGCACTTCCAGCAAGGGCTGGCCGATATTGCCGACCAACGCGGTGCGATGCCCGGCCGTGCGCAGCAGGTGCGCCAGCAGCGCCGTGGTGGTGCTCTTGCCCTTGGTGCCGGTGACGCAGATGACACCGGGCACGCTGCCGTCCGCCTGCGCGTGTTCGGCAAACCACAGCGCGGTGCCGCCGATGAAGCACGTGCCCTGCGCGGCGGCGACCAATGCCTCGGCGCGATACGGGCTGATGCCGGGCGACTTCACGACGATCTCGAATCGCCCCAGCGCCTGCGCGCTGGCAGCGGTTTCCACCTGCAAGGCCGCATCTTCCAGCGCATCGATCTCGCGCGCCTCTTCGGCGTTGCAGAACACCGTCAGCGCTTGCGTCGGCAGGCGCGTCCGCAGCGCACGGTACGCCGCGCGTCCTTCACGCCCCCAGCCCCACAACGCAACGGTCTTGCCTTCAAGCTGCGAAATTCGCACGCACGCGCTCCCACAGCGCCGGCGGAATCCGGTGCTCGCCATCGATGGCCATGAGTGGCTCGACCTGCAGATCATTTGGGTCGAGCTGCGGCTGGATGTCGCGGATGAAGCGCTTCACCAACGCGTCCTCCTTCCACTCCGCGCGGCTGGCCAGCACCGCCATCGCCGCGCGCGATTCACGGCCTTCGCCCACGCATTCGAACGGCTTGTGGTCCTGGAATTCCAGCAACGCGTCGTAGCCGCCGGCCTGGCTCGCATCGTCGAGCAGATTGCGCCCGAAGATGTTGACCAGCCGTGTCTTGGGCATGAACGGCGCCAGCGCCAGGAACACGAAATGGCACTTCGGGCACACGCCGCACCAGCGATGCACGGGGCGCTCGCCCATGATGTGGAAGTTGCGGTTGCAGCTGGAAAAATGCGCGTCGTAGTGATCGGTCTTGGCGAACTGCCGCGCCACCGCCAACTCCGAGAGCGGCCGCAGCAACGAGTAATAGCGCAGATCGGCTGCCACGTGCCGCTGCACGTACTCGCCGAACGCCTGTTCGAAGGCCCAGCCCTTGGACCACTGGTGATTGACCTCGCCGGTGCCGGGAATCTGGCTGCCGTAACTGGCCGAGCGTTCGTTGGAGAACACCACCTGGTCAACACCAGTGAGCAGCGCTGCCAGCACCAGAATGGCCGAGTTCACCGCGGTCACCGGGATATGCCCGTTCCACGCGCCCTGGCGGTTGAGTTCGAACAATTCCGGTGCCAGCACGCGGCCGATGTTGAGTACCGGCAACCCGGTGCGCTCTGCGCAGGCGCGGATGAGTTGCGAACCGCCGATCCAGCTCACGGTCTGCGCCAGGCCGGCCTGGCGCAGCGCCTCGATGCTGACCAGCGAATCCTTACCGCCGCCGATCGCCACCAGCGCATGCTCGCGCAACCCCACTGCCGGCGCGGCGGCAGTGGCCTGCGCCGCCACCGGAAAGTGGATCTTGCCGTGCAGATCCAAGCCATTGCGGTAGGCAAATTCGCCCAGGCCGTGCAGATACACGCTTTCCACCAGCGCGGCCGTCTCGGCATCGATGCCGTAGCTGTCGATGGCGATGTTCGGCGGCACCGCGGCCTTGAAATAACTGACCCCTGCAATGAGATGCAGCAGCCGCAGCGCCTGTTGCACGGCAGTCGCCTGCGCGCCCTCCAGCACGAACGGAGCGCCCGGCACCGCAACGGTCTCGACCAGCTCCGGGCCTTGATCGAAGGCATACACCAGCGTCGCCACGCCGGTCTGCGCGTCGAGTGCGCAACGCACGAAACGGAAGGTGGACATCTGATGTTTGTCGAAAGCGCTCATGGACTACCTGCAGAAACACGTACACGACGCAGATAACGTCGGCACAGGACATATTCAATCATGGAAAACGGCACCGCCGCCCAAAGCAACGGCAGGCAACCGATCACGAACAACAGCAGCATCACATCCGAGCGAATCACCGTTGCGTCGCCGGTGATGGCCAACGCGACCAGCAGGTACAGCAGCAACGCCGGCAGATAGCCAAGCGCACTCAACACCACGGTGCGCAATGCCATGCCGCCGGCGCGCTGCGCGCGTGCCTGCCGGGCACGCCGACGTTGCCATAACGCTGCGCTCCACGCGCCGAGGCCGGCAGCGACCAACGCGGGGATTGCCCACTTCAAGCTGTCGGTCCACGGGGTCGGTTGCCCGGCGATATCGATGGCGGTGGAAAACACCATCGCCACGCCACCGGCCAACGTGCTGAGTACGACGAACTCAGCCAGTGGACGCATCGATCACCTCTTCGCGCGGCAATTCGCGCTGATTGTAGGTGCTGGCCATCGTGTAGCCGTAGGCACCGGCATCGGCGACCAGCACCACATCGCCCGGTGCAGTGGCCGCTGGCAGCCGGCGACGCTTGCCGAACACGTCCGACGATTCGCAGATCGGCCCGACGATATCGAACATGCCATCGGCCGGCGCGTCGAGTTGGCTGAGGTTTTCGATGTCGTGCCAGGCGTCGTACAACGCCGGGCGAATCAAGGTATTCATGCCCGCATCCAGGCCCACGCGGTGCACGCCGTCCTTCTCGATCACCTGGGTGACGCTGGCCAGCAAGACGCCGGCTTCGGCCACCAGATAGCGGCCCGGCTCGATCGCCAGGCGGTAGCCAGGATGCACCGCCTTGACCTCGGCCAGGCCCTTGGCCCACACCTCCAGATCGAACGGCTCGTCTTCGGCGCTGTACGGAATCGGCAGGCCGCCGCCGATGTCGATGGTCTCTACCGTGCCGATGCGACGCGCGAAGCCGGCCAACTCGTCGTACATCATCCGCCAGTGCTCGCCGGTCTCCACGCCACTGCCCAGATGCGCATGCACGCCGGTGATGGTGACCTCGAGCGTGCGCGCCACATCGACGAATTCATCAACGCGCGTGGACGACAGGCCGAACTTGGACGCCTTGCCGCCGGTGTTGACCTTCTCGTGATGGCCGTCGCCGTGCCCCAGGTCGATGCGCAGCCAGATCGTGCGGCCACGGAACACCTCGGGCCAGTTGCGCAGCGCTTCGACGTTGTCCACGGTCACCGTCACGCCCAGCGCGAAGGCCGCCTCGTATTCGGCCTTGGGCGCAAAGCTCGGCGTGAACAGCACGCGCCGCGGCGACAACTCCGGCAGCGCCTGGAAGACGCGGCGCAATTCGCCGTGCGAAACGCACTCCAGCCCGAAGCCAGCCTGTTCCAGCGCCATCAAGATGGCCGGATGCGCGTTGGCCTTGATCGCGTAATAGCGCTGATCCACCGCGGCAATCTGCGCCAGCGCATGCGCACGCGCACGCACCGTGGGCAGGTGGTACGCGTAACGCGGCGTCCCGGCCTTGGACAGCGACAGCAGATGCGCGCGCTCGGCATGCCACCACGGCGTGGGACGCGGACGTACCGAGCCGATGATCTGCCGCCAGCGCGGGCCGAACACCTCGCCCTCGCTGACCGGCATTGCACCGCTGTCGATCAGTTCGGCATGCAGGATCGGCAGCAAACCGTCGGCATCGGCTTCGTCGATGACGAAGGTCAGGTTCAAGTCGTTGGACGACTGCGAAATCATGTGCACGCGCTCCTGCCCGAACGTGGCCCACACGTCGGAGAGCTTGTGCAGCAGCGAACGCATGCCGCGCCCGACCAGGGTGATGGCCGCGCAAGGAACGATGATCTTGACCTTGCAGATCTGCGACAGATCGGCCGACAACGCCGCCAGCACGTCGGTGTTGACCAGGTTTTCCGAAGGATCCAGCGACACGGTGACGTTGGTCTCGGCCGAACCAATCAAGTCCACCGACAGGCCATGCTTCTTGAACAGCGTGAACACGTCGGCCAGGAAGCCGACCTGCTGCCACATGCCGATACCTTCCATCGACACCAGCACGATGCCGTTGCGGCGGCTGATCGCCTTGACGCCCAACACCGGCTCGGCATTGCCGTCGATGCTGGTGCCCGGCAGATCGGGGCGCTCGGTGTCCAGGATCGCCATCGGCACGCCGGAATCGCGGCACGGCTTGATCGAGCGCGGGTGCAGCACCTTGGCGCCGGTGGTGGCGATTTCCTGTGCTTCGTAATAGTCCAGCCGGGTCAGCAGCCGCGCATCCGGCACTTCCTTCGGGTTGGCGCTGAACATGCCGGGCACATCGGTCCAGATTTCCACACGGCTGGCGCCGAGCAGCGCACCGAAGTACGCCGCCGAGGTATCCGAACCGCCACGGCCCAGAATCGCGGTGCCGCCATCGGCATGACGCGAAATGAAGCCTTGCGTGATCAGCAAGCGTGTCGGTTGCGCGGCGAAACGCGTGCGCCAATCGGCATCGGACTGCCACTGGCACGACACCGACAGCCGCTTGGACCACTCGCTCTGATTCGGCTGCGGTGGCAGCGCCGACAGCCATTGGCGCGCATCCAGCCAGCCCATGTCCAGGCCGCTGGCATGCAGGTACGCCGCACCGATGGTGGACGACAGCAACTCGCCCTGCCCCAGCACCTCGGCCTGCCAGTCCAGCGTGCGCGTTGCAGCGCGCGCGTCGCCCAACAACGCATGCAGTGCGGCCAGTCGCTCGCCCAGCACCGCATCGGCGTCCAGTTCGAGCTCGGCCAGAAACTCACGATGGCGTTGGTCCAGTGCCGCCATGCGCTGTGCGCTATCGGCGGCGCCGTCGGCAATGGCGGTGAGCTCGTTGGTCACGCCCGACAATGCAGACACCACCACCAGCACGCGACCGCCGGTCTGGTTCGCCCGTTTGCCCGCCAGTTTTCCAATCGTGTCCCAGCGATGACGACGCGACACCGAAGTGCCGCCGAACTTGAGGACGATCCAACGATCGGTAGAGTGGGGAGCTGACATTGAGATAGGCGTTTAGGATGGGGGGGGGAAGATGCCCGGGATGCCGAGCGGAACCTCTGATTCTACTGCCAATGCCGCTGACATGACCCCGCGTGCGATCACAGCGTTCCGGTCGCCACGTCCACTGCCGTATCGGTTTGCACTGCAACCATCGCCGCGCCCCTCCTTCGATCGAGATGTCCCCACCATGAGCAAGCACCGCTATCTGCAACTGGATGTTTTCGCCGCCCGGGCCGGCAGCGGCAACCCGCTGGGCGTGGTCTTCAATGCAGAGACGTTGTCGTCTGCGCAGATGCAGCAGATCGCCGCGTGGCTGAATCTGTCCGAGACGGTCTTCTTCCTGCCGGTCAGCGTGCCCGATGCCGATTACCACATCCGCATCTTCACCCCACGTGCCGAGCTACCGTTTGCCGGCCACCCCAGCGTCGGTGCCGCGTGGGCGGCGGTGACCCACGGCGTGACCGCGTACAAGCCCGACGGCCGGCTGCGCCAGCAATGCGCGGCCGGCGTGCTGCCGGTGGACGTGTTCGACCGGCACGGCGCCTTGCTGGTGCGGCTGCGCGCCCCGCGCGCACGCGCCATCGACACGGGCGACACGTACGCCGAGGCGCTGCGTGGCGCCTGCACTGGCCTGCGCGTCAGCGCGCAGCCGGCCGCACTCTGGAACAACGGCCCGAACTGGTGGTTGCTGGAATTGGCCGACGCGCAGGCGATACGGCAGGCAGTCCCGGAGCTTGCCGCCATTGCGCGCCTGACCCAGGCCAGCGCCGCCGTTGGCCTGGCCATCTACGCGCCCGTGCACGATGGCGATGCCGACTTGGTCGTCCGCGCGTTCTGCCCGGGCGATGGCATTGCGGAAGACCCGGTCACCGGCAGCGCCAATGCCTGTATTGCCGCCCGCCTGCATGGCGAGGGCCGCCTGCCCGGAGCGCAGTCGCGCTACGTCGCCAGTCAGGGCCGCGAGGTTGGCCGCGACGGCCGCGTCCAGGTGGAGGTGGACGCGGAAGGCGAAGTCTGGATTGGCGGAGCGACGCTGCAGGTGATCGACGGCCGCATCGATTGGTAAGCTGCCGCGCCCTTACTGCGGATCGACGCCCATGACCACTCGCCTTTTCCTGCAACTGGATGTGTTCTCCGCCCGCCCCGGCAGCGGCAATCCGCTGGCGGTAGTGCTGGATGCGCAGGGTCTGGACGATGCGGCGATGCAGGCCATCGCACGCTGGACCAAACTGCCGGAGACCACCTTCGTCTTTCCCGCCGAAAGCGCGCACAGCAGCTACCGGCTGCGCATGTTTTCGCCGCAAAAGGAGGTGCCGTTTGCCGGCCATCCCAGTGTGGGCACTGCGCATGCCGTGCTCGAGGCCGGCCTGGCCGCACCACAGGATGGCGTCCTGGTACAGGACGGCATCGCCGGCCGGTTGCCGCTGCGTGTGGAGCAGCGCGGCGGCCACCGCAGCATCGCGATCCGCACGCCACGCGCACGCGTGGCCGAGCAGGTGGATGCCAACGATCCGCGCCTGCGCGATGCCTTGCAGGGCTGGCCGCTGGGGAGGCTGCCGCCTGCGCTGATGGACGGCGGCCGCACCTGGTGGGTGGTGGAACTGGCAAGCGAAGCCGCGCTGCGCGGCCTGCAGCCGGACTGGGACGCGATTGCCGGGTTGGCAGAATCCACCGGCAGCATGGGCGTGTTTGCGTATGCACGCGCCGGCGCACCGGGCACCTACGATCTGGCAGTACGAGCCTTCGTCGGCAATGGCCGGCGCTTCGAAGACGCGGCGTCCGGCGCGGCCAATGCGGTGCTGGCCGCATGGCTGGACAGCCGTGACGCATTGCCCGGTACCGACCGTCGCTACACCGTCAGCCAGGGCCGCGAAATCGGCTTCGATGCCCTGTTGGAACTGCATATCGATGCCGACGGCGACGTGTGGTCGGGTGGCCAGGTGCAGACGGTGATTCGCGGCACGCTGGACTGGGCTTAGGGCGGCAGCAGCGCTGCTGCGCTGGATTCAACGCAGCGGGTGGCCTGCAGGTGCTGCCAATTTCTGATCACCGCCGGTGCACCGCGCATCGGCGCTTGTGTGAAACAGCAAGGCGCCTCGCATCGATCAGCGCCCACGCCTGGTTGACGTGCCACTGCTGCCGGCAATCGCTCCGCCAAACGCAAGAACGCTGCGGTTGCCCGCAGCGTTCTGTTTAGCCCGATGCCGGAGCCACCAGCGGCACCGCATGCATCCGGCACTGATCAGTCGGGGCGCACGTCGACGCGCACACGGATTCGGTCGCCCGGGTTGTAATCGCTACGCGTGTGGTACATGCGGCCGGCGTATTCGTAGGTGACGTCGTAGCCATCCACGCGGTCGCGTTCACGGCGGTAGGACACCGGCTCGCAGACCCTCACGTTGCCCTGGTAGGTGCGGTGATTGGCCTCATAGATCGAACGGCCCGCCGCGACGCCCGCCATGGTGCCCACGGCGGTACCGACCAGACGACCATTGCCGCCGCCGACCTGGCTGCCGAGCACGGCACCCGCAATACCACCGATCACACTGGCCACGCCACGATTGGACACACCGGCTTGGGCATAGCCGCCGTCGCGGTAATACCCGTCGTTGCTCGTGTAATAACCGTCGGCGGGACGATCGTAGCAACGTTCGCTGGTGCGTTCGTTGTACGAGTCGGCAACGATGATCGGATCCACGCGCACGACGCGCGCATATTCGTAACGGCCATCCTCGTAGCCGCTGCGGCCGTAATCGCGGTAGCCGCTGTCATAGCGCTGCGCCGTGGCATTGCCCGCCACGGCCAGACCCATCACCAGAGCACCAAGCACGAGAGTTTTCATTGCGGCAGCTTCATAGGGAGGACACGCTGCCGATGCTCGTCCTGCGCCAGTGAAACCGCACTGAACCAAACCGGCCGTAAAAAGCCCTATTCAGGTTGCCGCCAGCTGCACGCGCCGGGCGCTTGCGCCGACGCGTCGTAGCGGTATTGGCGTTAGCTGGAAAACTCGGTTTCCAGACTGATCGGCACCGCGCTCAGTGCCTTGGAGACCGGGCAATTCTTCTTGGCGGTGTCGGCCAGCTCGCGGAACTTGGCCTCGTCGATGCCGGGCACCACGGCCTTGAGCTTGAGGCGAATCTGCGACAACTGCGGGCCGCCTTCCATCGACAGATCCACATCGGCGCGCGTGTCCAGCGAGGCCGGCGGAAAACCGGCTTCGGTCAACTGCGCAGACAATGCCATGGTGAAACAGCCGGCATGCGCGGCGGCGATGAGTTCTTCCGGATTGGTGCCCTTCTCGTCGCCGAAGCGGCTGCTGAAGGCATAACGGGTGTTGTCCATCAAGCCGCTCTGCGGCGTGCTGAGCTGGCCCTTGCCGGTCTTGAGGTCGCCTTCCCAGTGGGCGGTGGCGTGACGTGAAATACCCATTGCGATCTCCTGCGCTGAAAGGAGCGCTCACGATATGTGAGAGGGTGTTAGCTGGTGGTGCGGGGATTCGGGATTCGGGATTCGGGATTCGGGATTCGCAAGAGCAGACCGCCAGGCACCTCAGGCAGCAAGCGACTGTTTGTCTGCACGCATGATGTTGCGCATCGAACGCCACCGCGCGACCGACCACGGTGCACGTTCGGCGAGAAGCGGCTGCCTCTTCGCAATCGACGCCTCATGGATCAAAGGCCACCGCGCATTGGTTGCGCGGTGGGGGCGCCGCTCCTGGAGCGACTCACGATCCGGCGGCGCAGCCGCGCTTAGCCGAGCAGGGTTTCCAGCACGGCCATGCGTACGGCAACGCCATTGGCAACCTGCCGCAGCACGCAGGATTGCGCGCCGTCGGCCACTTCATCGGTGATTTCCACGCCGCGGTTGATCGGGCCCGGGTGCAGCACCGCGGCGTCGCGGCCAGCACGCGCCAGACGCTCGCGGGTCAGACCATATTCGGTGTGGTACTGCTCCAGCGAGGGCACCAGGCCTTCTTCCATGCGCTCGCGCTGCAGGCGCAGCATCATCAGCGCGTCGGCACCTTCGAGCATGGCATCGAAATCCTGGCCGACCACGCAGCCCTCCAGTATGCCGTCGTCCGGCAGCAGGCTGGCCGGGCCGCAGACGCGGATCTCACCAGCGCCTAGCGTGCGCAGGGCATGCAGGTCCGAGCGCGCAACACGCGAATGCTTGACGTCGCCGACGATGACGACCTTGAGCTTGGAAAAATCGGTGCCCTTGGCCTGGCGCAGGGTGAGCATGTCGAGCAGGCCTTGGGTGGGATGCGCACTACGCCCGTCGCCGGCATTGATCAACGCGGTGCCCTCGCCCGCGGCGGCCGCCAGCGCTTCCACCGCGCCGTCCTCGGGGTGACGCACCACGAAGCCGCGCACGCCCATCGCTTCGAGATTCTTCAAGGTGTCGCGCGCGGTTTCGCCCTTGCGGGTGGATGAGGTGGATGCATCGAAATTGAGCACGTCCGCGCCCAGCCGCTGCGCCGCCAGATGGAAGGAGCTGCGCGTGCGCGTGGAGGGTTCGAAGAACAGCGTGCACACCGCCGTGCCCGCCAGCACGCTGCGCTTGCCCACGCGCCCCACCGCCGCATCGCGGATCTGGCCGGCGCGGTCGAGCAATTGCAGCAGCGTGGTGCGCGGCAGTCCTTCCAGGGTGAGCAGGTGGCGCAGGCGTCCGTCCGAATCGAGTTGCATGGTGGTCATCGCAGGTCGGGAGTCAAGGAAGAGAGGTGGCTTGGTCGGGCGCGGCCAACCAGCGTTCGACGATCACTGCGGCGGCCATCGCATCGAGCGCTTCGGCGTCGCGGCGCCGCTTGCGCCCATCGGCGCGCTCGCGCGCGAAACGCTGCGCAGCCTCAACCGAACTGGAGCGCTCGTCGATCAGGACAACCGGCAGCGCATAGCGCTCGCGCAGCTGGCGGCCGAACGCGTGTGCGCGTTTTCGGGCGGGTTGGTCTTTGTCGTCCAGCGTGAGCGGGTCGCCAACCACCAGGCCGTCCGGTCGCCACTGCTTGTACACGCGGTCCAACGCGACCCAGTCCGGGCCGTTGGCATGCACATTGATGACGGCCACCGCGCGCGCGCCGGCACCGAGCGCGGTTCCGACCGCCACGCCGATCCGGCGCGACCCCACGTCGAAGCCCAGCACCGTGCCATCGGGGCGAATCGCGCCCGCCTCAGGCATGCCCGGAATAATCCGTGAGCCGGAACAGGTCTACGCCGATACGCCCGGCAGCGGTCTGCCAGCGATCTTCCAGCGCGGTCGCAAACAGCACGTTGGCATCCGAGGGCGCGGTGAGCCAGCTGTTTTCGCCCAGCTCGAATTCCAGCTGGCCGGCACCCCAACCCGCGCAGCCCAGCGCGACCAGCGCATTGCGCGGGCCGTTGCCGGCCGCCATCGCCTCAAGGATGTCGCGCGAGGTGGTCAGGAACACGCCCTGCCCCACTTCCAGGCTGGAATCCCATTCGCGCGCATCGTCATGGATCACAAAACCGCGCTCAGGGTGCACCGGCCCGCCGCTGAGCACGACCTGCTCGCGCAGCGGCTCATCGTCGGTGTCGATGCCCATCTGCGACAACACTTCGCCCAGGGTGTATTCGGAAGGCCGGTTGACCAGCACGCCCATGGCGCCGTTCTCGTCGTGCTGACAGATCAGCGCGACGCTGCGCGAGAAGGTGGGGTCGGACAGCGCCGGAAGCGCAATCAGCAATTGGTTGGCCAGAGGCGTGGGCAAAACAGACATGGCCGCATTCTAGCCGTTCGCTTCGCCGCGCGCAGAGCCGCTGCCATACTGGGCCTTGCCGGCGCCGGAAACGTGCGATGCCGCCGATGCGGCAGCCTTCGCGGCAGACCGCATGCGGCGCCTGACCGACACGTTCAGCTTGACCGCGATGCGTGCGAGTTGCAGCGCTGCAGCGGCGCAAACGGCCTCCCGGCCTCTGCGCTACTGCCGCTCGCCCGCCACGGCAGCGACCGGCGCGCGACTGGCAAGCCTCGCCCCACAACCACAGGCATCCACATGAGCGGTTACTGCAGCATCGCCCCAGGCCATCCGGTCCATGGCCACTACCACGATCACGAGTATGGCTTTCCGCAGCGCGACGAACGCGAGTTGTTCGAACGGCTGGTGCTGGAGATCAACCAGGCCGGACTGAGCTGGGAAACCATCCTGCGCAAGCGCGTCAATTTCCAGCGGGCTTACGACGGCTTCGACGTGGACGCTGTTGCGGCATATGGCGACCAGGACATCAGCAGGTTGATGGGCGATGCCGGCATCATCCGCAATCGCCTCAAGGTGCTGGCGGCCATCCACAATGCACAGGTCATCCAGGCGCTACGCGCCACGCACGGCAGCTTCGCGCAGTGGCTGGACGCCCACCACCCGCTCGACAAACCGGCCTGGGTCAAGCTGTTCAAGAAGACCTTCCGCTTCACCGGCGGCGAAATCACCGGCGAGTTCCTGATGAGCCTGGGCTACCTGCCCGGCGCACACCATGCCCGGTGCCCGGTGTTTGCGCAGATCCGGGCACTGGCGCCGCCCTGGCTGCAGGCGCAGACGCCGGCGAAAACGCGCACGGTCCAGCGCGGCTAGACACCTCTTGCACGGCGCACGCGAAATGCTCGGGGTCATGGCTATTCGCATCGGCATTTCCGGTTGGCGTTACGCACGCTGGCGCGGCACGTTCTATCCGGCTGGCCTGGCCCAGCGGCGTGAGCTCGAATACGCCGCGGGATGCTTTCCCAGCGTGGAAATCAATGGCTCCTTTTATTCGCTGCAGCGCCCGGACAGCTTCCAGCGCTGGCATGACGAAACGCCCGAGGACTTCGTCTTTTCGGTCAAGGGCCCGCGCTTCATCACCCACATGAAGCGCCTGCGCGATTGCGAGCAGGCGCTGGCCAACTTCTTCGCTTCGGGAATCTTGCGGCTGGGCGCCAAACTGGGCCCGGTCCTGTGGCAGCTACCGCCGACACTCCGGTTCGATGCCGAGCTGCTGGACGCATTTCTAGGCAGCCTGCCGCGCGACAGCGAGGCCGCGTTGGCGCGGGCGCGCAAGCGCGACACCGCGCTGATGCAGGGCCGCAGCGCCCTGGCAATCGATCGCAATCGGCCGATCCGTCACGCATTGGAAGTGCGTCACGACAGCTTCTGCGATCCAGCCTGCATGCGCCTGCTGCGGCGTCACAATGTCGCGGTGGTGGTCGCCGACACCGCAGGCAAATTCCCGTACCTGGAGGACGTCAGCGCCGATTTTGTCTATGTGCGTCTGCATGGCGATGCGCAGTTGTACGCCAGCGGCTACAGCGATACCGCACTGGATCGCTGGGCAGCACGCATCGCCGCGTGGGCCAGCGGAGCCGAACCGGACGATGCAGCCCGGGTCGGCGCACGCGCCCGCAAGCGCGCAATGCGCGATGTGTACTGTTATTTCGACAACGACATGAAGGTGCATGCACCGTTCGATGCGCGCGGGTTGATGCAACGGCTGCAGTTGCCTACCGATTGCCCGGCACGCGAAACCACCTAGAACTGCTGACAAACGACGGCGCTTGTCGCCAGGCGGGCCTGGCCGTTACACGTAAAGCGGCATGCATCGCTGGCACGCTGCGGTTCTGGCCGCGCCAGCCGCGCCCGCTGACCGTCTGCCCGCGACATCGTGCTAGCCGCTCCCGGACGCATGCGAGCGATCTTCGGCACGTATCACACGCCCATATAGCGGTGCGGGCGGTGATTGAACATCAGCACCAGACTCAGCATCAAGGCGCCGATGGCCGAATACAGCACCTTGTCCGGGGTCAGCACGAAGAAGGCGACCAGCATGAGCATCGCGTCGAAGCTCATTTGCACCTTGCCCGCGCTCCAGCCACGCTCGCGCTGCAGGTACACCGCCAGGATGCCGATGCCGCCCAGGCTGCCGCGGTGGCGAATGAAGAACAAGATTCCCAGGCCAGACAGCGCGCCGCCGGCGATTGCCGAAAATGCCGTGCTCATGTGCGCGTAGTCGGCCCAGCGCGGCAGCAGGTTGGTCAGCACGCCGCACGCGCCGACTGCCGCGAAGGTCTTCAGGGTGAATTCCCACCCCATCCGGCGCACGCTCAGCCAATAGAACGGCAGATTGACCAGCACGAACACCAGGCCGAAATTCCAGTGCAGCGCGTAGTGCAACAGGAAGGCCACGCCGGCCATGCCGCCGATCATCAGTCCGCCCTTGGCAAAGATGGCCAGACCGAGGGATGCAACCAGGGTCGCCAGCACCATGCCTTGCGCATCCTCAGCCACCGAATGATGGAAGGCGTGGTCGTCGGCGGCAGTCCCGGCCGAATCCGGCGGAGGAGTGAGCGGGCCGGCGGTGACCACGGCACCATCGTCGGGCAAGGGTTCTTGCTCCGGTCGCAGATCGGAATCGGGAAGGCTCACGGGCTTGGGCACTGCAGTGGGGTGCGATATTAGACACTATCGACCTACCCGGTTACATCTGAAACCGGGACGACGCCTCGCCAGCTCGCTGCGTGACAGGGGCGCCTCGGCCGGCCGTCGACCGCCGCCTCCTCCGCAGCACCCGGGCATGCCGGGACGGCGCGGCAACGGTATGGCCGGGCTTCTCGATCGTCGGCAGATGCGCGGACGATTCGAGCCGGGCCGTCTTCTTCTTTGGCGCGCTCAGGCGATTCCTCCACGCGGCGGCCCGGGCCGCGTCGTCGGTACGATCCTGGCGCAACGCTGGTCGCCACGCCCGGCACGAAATGGCAGCGGCACGCAGACGGGCTGGCGTCGCCGCGGCGCCAGCAGGTCAGTTCCGTGCACGCCCGGGCAGGTATCCGCGTTTGTTATCCGTCGACACTGGCACCCGTGCACGCGGGCACCGAAGCGTGCTGCACTCAGCGCACTTCGGAAATTTCCACACCGTCCAGGCCCTGCGACAAGGTCTTGGCATCGCCACCCTGCGAGAGCTTGATGCGCAGGCGTACTTCGTTCTGCGAGTCGGCGTAGCGCAGCGCATCTTCGTAACTGATTTCGCCGGCCTGGTAGAGCTCGAACAGGCTCTGGTCGAAGGTGCGCATGCCCAGGTTGGTGGACTCCTTCATGATCTCCTTGAGCTTGTGGATCTCGCCATCGCGGATGTAGTCCTGCACCAGCGGCGTGCCCAGCATGATTTCCATCGCCACGCGTCGGCCGCGGCCGTCCGGGGTCGGAATCAGCTGCTGCGCGACCACGCCCTTGAGGTTGAGCGACAGGTCCATCAATAGCTGGTTGCGCCGATCCTCTGGGAAGAAGTTGATGATGCGGTCCATCGCCTGGTTGGCGTTGTTGGCGTGCAGCGTGCACAGCACCAGGTGGCCGGTTTCGGCGAAGGCGATCGCATGGTCCATGCCTTCGCGGGTGCGCACCTCGCCGATCATGATCACGTCCGGCGCCTGGCGCAGGGTGTTCTTCAGCGCATTTTCCCAGCTGTCGGTGTCGATGCCGACCTCGCGCTGGGTGATGATGCAGCCCTCGTGCTTGTGCACGAATTCGATCGGGTCTTCGATGGTGATGATGTGCCCGGTGGAATTCTGGTTGCGGTAGCCGATCATCGCCGCCAGCGAAGTCGATTTACCGGTTCCGGTGGCGCCGACAAAGATGATGATGCCGCGCTTGGTCATCGACAGCGTCTTGATCACCGGCGGCAAGCTCAGCTCGTCCACGGTGGGGATGCGCGTTTCGATCCGGCGCAGCACCATGCCCACCTGATTACGCTGATAGAAGCAGCTCACACGGAAACGCCCGACCCCGGATACGCCGATGGCGAAATTGCACTCGTGGGTCTTTTCGAATTCCTCGCGCTGCGACGGCGTCATCACGTTCAACACCAGGTCGCGGCTCTGCTGCGCAGTCAGCGGGGTCTGGGTAATCGGGCTGATCTTGCCGTGCACCTTGATCGCCGGCGGCATGCCCGAGGTGATGAACAGGTCTGAGGCCTTCTGATGCGCCATCAGCTTGAGGAAGGAGGTGAAGTCGATGGTGCTCATGGCGTGCTCCTCTGGAGCAGGGATTCGGGAGTGGAGATTCGGGATTGGCAAGAGCGGGTCCGGCACGGGAAATCGCAGCTGCGAATCCCCAATCCCGAATCCCGAATCCCGGCTACTCGAATATCCGCTTGTCCTTGGCGTACTCGCGGGCCTGGTTGCGCGTGATCAGGCTGCGCTTGACCAGATCCTGCAGATGCTGATCCAGCGTCTGCATGCCGTATTGCTGGCCGGTCTGGATCGAGGAATACATCTGCGCCACCTTGTCCTCGCGGATCAGGTTGCGGATGGCCGGGGTGCCGACCATGATTTCCCACGCCGCCGTGCGGCCGCCGCCGACCTTCTTCAGCAGTGCCTGCGAAATCACTGCGCGCAGCGATTCGGACAGCATCGAGCGCACCATCGGCTTTTCGCCGGCCGGGAACACGTCGATGATGCGGTCGATGGTCTTGGCCGCCGAGCTGGTGTGCAAGGTGCCGAACACCAGGTGGCCGGTTTCCGCGGCGGTGAGCGCCAGGCGAATGGTTTCCAGGTCGCGCAATTCGCCGACCAGGATGATGTCCGGGTCTTCGCGCAGTGCCGAGCGCAGCGCCTCGTTGAAACCGTGGGTGTCGCGATGCACCTCGCGCTGGTTGATCAAGCACTTCTGCGAGGTGTGCACGAATTCGATCGGGTCCTCGACGGTGAGGATGTGCCCGTACTCATTCTTGTTGATGTAGTCGATCATGCCTGCCAGCGTGGTCGACTTGCCCGAGCCGGTCGGGCCGGTGACCAGGATCAGGCCCTGCGGCTGGTCGATCAGCTGGCGGAAGATCGGCGGGCAGCCCAGGTCTTCCAGCGTCAGCACTTCGGACGGAATGGTACGGAACACCGCGCCGGCGCCGCGGTTCTGGTTGAACGCATTGACGCGGAAACGCGCCAGCGATGGAATTTCGAACGAAAAGTCGACCTCGAGAAATTCCTCGTAATCGCGCCGCTGCTTGTCCGACATGATGTCGTACACCAGCGCGTGCACCTGCTTGTGGTCCAACGCCGGAATATTGATGCGACGGACATCGCCATCGACACGGATCATCGGCGGCAGCCCTGCAGACAGGTGCAGGTCCGATGCCTTGTTCTTGACAGAAAACGCCAATAGTTCAGCGATATCCATGCGCTGCTTTTCCCCTAGGCTGCGATTGGAAGGTACTCCCCGGCCGGCAGTATAGCGTTCTGGCTGCCGGCGGGAAGCAGCCCTGTCGCCGGTTCAGGTCGGCCGCAACGCGCCTGGCTGAAACCGTTGCCTTGCGCCCGGGTGCGGAACCGCCCAAGGCCGAACGGCTGCTGCTCGGTGGCTTCAAGGAATGCTGGCGAGCGCAGCGCTGGCCCGAGCGTAGCCGGTCGCGCTGCCGTCAGTGCGTATCGCGCCGGGCCTTGATCGGATCTGGGGAAGGTCTCCCACCTTGCTTCCAGACACTCCTCTAAATACACGCAGCGCCGGCGCGCCGATACAGGCGCCCGGCAGCCCCCAACTGGATGGAAGCGTCTGCGGCCGGCACTATAGCGTTCCCGCCCTTCTTCGGAATGCCACGTGCCGGCTTCGTCGCTGCAGCAGATTCTCGATGCCATCCACGCCGCGGCGGCCGCACACGCGCGTGCCGACGTGCGGCTGCTGGCGGTCTCCAAGACCAAGCCGGCCGACGCCGTCGCCGCCCTGGCCGCGCAGGGCCAGCGCGCCTTCGGCGAAAATTACGTGCAGGAAGCCGATGCCAAGATTGCCCAGTTGCGTGCGTTGGGTTTGGAATGGCATCTGATCGGCCACCTGCAATCCAACAAGGCCGAACTGGCGAGCCAGTGCTTCGATTGGGTGCAGACGGTGGACCGCGCCAAATTGATTCCGCTGCTGGCACGCCATCGCCCTGCCGACCGCGCGCCGTTGAATGTGTTGATCCAGGTCAACATCGACGACGAGGACAGCAAGCATGGATGCGCACCCGAAGCGATCGACAGCCTGGCCGAAGCGATCGCCCTGCAACCGCGTTTGCAGCTACGCGGACTGATGGCCATCCCTGCCCCGTTTCCGGATCAGGCACGACGCCAGGCCGCGTTCATGCGCATGCAGGCGCTGTTCGAGCAGCTGCAAGCCCGCCATCGGCAGGTGGACACCTTGTCGATGGGCATGAGCTCGGATTTCGCCGAAGCGATCGCGGCCGGCGCCACCATGGTGCGGGTGGGCACGGCGTTGTTCGGTGCGCGCGATCACGCGCCGGCCGCCTCTGCCTGATCGCCTCGCCTCCCACATCGATTCGTCTTATGAAGGTGCCGCAATGAACACACCTGCCTCGTCATCGCCCTCGTCTTCCGCTGCCACGTCCATCGCTTTCGTCGGCGGCGGCAACATGGCGCGCAGCCTGATTGCCGGGCTGATCCGGCAGGGCACGCCGGCTGCCAGCATCCGCGTGGCCGAGCCGGTGGCCGAGCTGCGCGACGCCTTGGCGCGCGACTTCGGCGTGCAGGTGGTCGAGGATGCGCGCGCCGCTGTCGATGCGGCCACGACCTGGGTCTTGGCGGTCAAGCCGCAGGTCTTGCCAATGGTGTGCGCGCAACTGGCAGATCTGGCGCAGGCACAACAACCGCTGCTGGTTTCCATCGCTGCCGGCATCACCGCCACGCAGCTGCAGCGCTGGTCGGGCGGCGATATCGCGGTGGTTCGTGCGATGCCCAACACACCCGCCCTGCTCGGCGCCGGTGTCACCGGGCTGTACGCCAACGCGCGCGTGTCGGCGGCGCAACGCCAACAGGCGACCCAACTGCTGGACAGCGCCGGCGTCACCGTCTGGATCGACAACGAAGTGCAGATGGATGCGGTGACCGCGGTCTCCGGCAGCGGACCGGCCTATGTGTTTCTCTTGGCAGAAGCGATGGAAGCTGCCGCGCAAGCGCAGGGCCTGCCCGCCGCAACCGCGCGTACCTTGGTGTTGCAAACGCTGCTCGGCGCCGCACGCATGCTCACCGAATCGGGCGAACCACCGGAGGTCCTGCGTCGCCGCGTGACCTCGCCCAACGGCACGACCCACGCCGCCATCGAGACGTTCCAGGCCGGCGGCTTTGAAGCCCTCACCGCCCAGGCCATTGCCGCAGCGACCGAACGCGGCCGCAGCTTGTCCGCGGCCAATGACTGATTGAAACGCGGCGGGTCTGCATGTCGCGTATCGCGCGGTGCCTTCGCGTGGCGCGCATGGCACGCCGAAAACGATTCGAACATCTGCGCAAACCGCCGCGCCAGCGCCTGATCACCGGAAGGTGGATGCAGGGCAATACAAGGCCGAAGGCTGCATAGCGCCCAATAACCGCTCCATTTGCCGCACATGGAACGTGCGTCCACGTTTGCAATCGATGGCAGCCATCTTGTCGGCGCGTGGCCCCGTTACATGCATCCCCCAAAAGGCTGGCCTTATCGGCTCGTTGCATCGTCGCCCCGGATGCGTGTTGCGGCGTTCGCTCGCGCAAACGATCTGCTGCTGTGCGTCAGACATGCAGCCAACGCGCGCATGGCACGGGCAAGCCGATGCGTTTTGTGCGCTTTTTCTGCCGCTGGTGAACGAATCCCCGTCGAAAGATGCTTTTTTCGTGCTGTTTCATCGTTTGCCTATTGGCGGCGCGCAGCAGTTGCCCTACATTTCGCGTTGCCGACTGGGTCGGCAGACCCAACACCACCAACGAATACGGAACACATCACTCATGGCAAAAACCGCCGCTAAGAAGGCTGCCCCCAAGAAGGCAGTGAAAAAGGTCGCCGCGACCAAGACCGCAAAGCCGGCCAAGGCCGCTGCTGCCAAGTCCGCTGCGCCCAAGCCGATCAAGGAAGCACTGAGCAAGACCGGCCTGGTCGCGCACATTGCCGAAAGCACCCAGTTGGCCCCGAAGGACGTCCGCGCCGTGCTGGCTTCGCTGGAAGCCACCGCACACGCCTCGCTGAGCAAGAAGGGCGTCGGCAGCTTCACCATCCCGGGCATGCTCAAGCTGACCACCGTGCACGTGCCGGCCAAGCCGAAGCGCAAGGGCATCAACCCGTTCACCAAGGAAGAGCAGATGTTCGCCGCCAAGCCTGCGACCACCAAGCTCAAGTCACGTCCACTGAAGAAGTTGAAGGACGCGGCGCTCTAATCGAGCACGCATCCTGTATCACGAAGACGGCCTGCGGGCCGTCTTTTTTTTGCGCTCGCTCCGCAGAGAGCAGCACATACCGCTCATCGGCACTGCCCTACCCTGCATGCTGGTTCGCCATCTGCAGGTGCCTGTGACCGGTCCGTCGAACACCCCGCCATCGTCGCCACGCCGAGTTGCCACCCGTAGCCCGGCACGTCGCCTGCGCAGCATTGTTGTCTCCATTGCGCTGTTGTGCGTGCTGGCGGTGGCCGCGCGCTGGGCCTGGCAGCTGCCGATCGCCCATCAGCTCCGTACCAGCTGGGAGCTGTCGCAAATGCCGCCGCCTGCGCAGTTGCATGTGCCGGTGGAAGGCGTGCGTGCGCGACAGATTGCCGACACCTTTGGTGCACCGCGTGGCCGCGACCGTACGCATGCGGGCGTGGATATCTTCGCGCCACGCGGTACACCGGTGGTGGCGGCAACGCGCGGCGTGGTCAGCGCCATCCGCGACCAGGGCCTGGGCGGAAAACAGGTCTGGCTGCTGGGTCCAGCGATGGAACGGCATTACTACGCGCATCTTGACGATTGGGCTGCCGGCCTCGCAGTAGGCGATGTGGTCGAGCCCGGCACCCTGCTCGGCAAGGTCGGCAGCACCGGCAATGCGCGCGGCACGCCGCCACACCTGCACTATGGTGTCTATGGACGCAACGGTGCGTACGATCCGCTGCCACTCCTGCGCAAACCTGCCGCTCGGCCAGCAAACTGAGCACGTTGGAACACTGCGTCATGGGCCACCCTATCGAGACGGTTGCGTCCTACGCCTATGGTGAGCACAGCCCAGAACGACGCGACCCATATGTCCCGCAAACGCTATCGCATCACGGTCACGCCGATCGAAAACGACGGCCGCCCTTGTGACGACCGCTGCACCATCGAATTCGAACAACGCTCGCGCGCCGACTGGATGCGGCTGCTCGAAGAACTGCACCTGCGCCGCGACCTGAGCAGCGACGAATGCGCGGCACTGACCGTAGGCTCGCAGTTGCTGGAAGACCTGGCGGCCCGCCCACGCGCCCAGCCCAGCGATGCGCTGGACGCATTGCGTCCCAAACTGCAGCTGCTGCTGGAACGCCTGCAGCGCGTACACCCCGCCACCGGCGCCTGAAGACGCATCGCCACACGTACCCGCTACACTGCGCACCTCGGGGATGGGACGCGCCATGCGCTGGATGGGAATGCTCGTTATCGCAGCCGCACTTTCCGGTTGCAGCTGTCATCGCACTGGCGATCCGCAGGCAAACGTCGCCTCGGCGACGCACGCTGCGAGCGCATCGCGCCCGCTCAATAACGCCGCTACCGGCACCGCGACCGCATCACCCGCCCCTGCGGCTGATCCCACCGATGCCATTGCGTTGGCCAACTACGCCCAAGCAAGCGCCACCGTTCAACGCTACCTCGGCGCGTTGCCGGGAGCGGCGCGCGCGCAGGCCGATGCCTTATGGGCCGGCGGTCGCCCTCCCCCGGTACCGGACGATGCGGCCTTGCGTGCCATCCCCAATATCCAGTCGATGCGCATCAACAACGATCCGCCCTTTGCACTGGATCAGGCGCAGCCGCCACAGCGTATCGAAGTACCGGTGCAATTGACGGTACGCACCACCACCGGCACGCAACGCCTGGTCGGGGCATACCGGCTGCAACCCCGGGCCGGCAGCGATGGCTGGGAAATCTATTCGGCCACGCTGCAGCCGGTGTTGCGCTAACCCGTGGTTCACCGGCGCCGACTAAGGTGATGTCACCTGTTGCCGGAGTCACCCGATGAAACTGCGTTCGCTTGCCGGTTCCATACTCGCCCTCGCCTTGGCAATGCCCATCACCAGCGCCTGGGCTGCGCCGCAGATCCAGGGAAAACAAATCAGCGTGCAGGCCAGCGACCTGCAGCACTATCTGGGTGGTCGCTTCCCGCAGACACATGACACGCTGGGCGGGCTGATCGCGATGACGGTCAGCAACCCGGCGCTATCGTTGCCGCCAGGCGATCGGCTCAAGATGGCCTTCGATCTTGCCGTGGCGACCGCAGGCGGCGCTCCTGCACCGGTCGGCAATGTGACCTTGACCAGCGCACTGCGCTACGACGTGGCCAAACAGGGCTTTTATCTGGATCAACCCAGCATCGACGACTTCCGCCCCGCCCATGCAGGCGCAAAGCTCGACCACAGCACGCGGCAGCTGCTCAATACCTGGCTGGCCGACTATGCGCGCAAGGAGCCGATCTATCGGATCGACCCGGCCATTGCATCCGTGATGGGTGCGGTGCAGGTGGAATCGGTCGGCATCCAGAACGGGCGGGTTGCGGTCAACTTCAACCAGAACATCGAGCAACTGGTGCCCGCGGCAGCGCTGTCCGGGAAGTAGGTCCGCGTGGTATTGGCGTGGATGGCGACAATCCACGCAAGGCTACACATCAAGGCCCGACGCATCTGCGCCGGGCCTTGGTGTTTCGAGCTGACACTGGCCAGTGAAGAACCTATGCAGCCAAGGCCTTGGCCACGGCTGCGGCGAATGCAGGAATGTCGTCCGGCTTGCGGCTGGTAATCAGTTGGCCGTCGACCACCACTTCGGCATCCTGCCAGCGCGCACCGGCATTGATCAGGTCCGTCTTGACCGATGGCCATGAAGTGACCTTGCGGTCGCGGACCAAGTCGCTTTCGAGCAGCAACCACGGCCCGTGACAGATCGCCGCCACCGGTTTTTGTGCGTTCGAAAACGCGCGAATGAACGCGATTGCCTGCTCATCGGTGCGCAGTGTGTCGGGATTGAGCACACCGCCAGGCAACACCAGTGCGTCGTAGGATTCCGCCGCTGCATGATCTAGCCGCCGATCGACCGTTACCGAATCGCCCCACTCTGTGTGATTCCAGCCGCGAATTTGCGTGCCATCGCCGGGCGCGATCACCTCGACCTTGGCACCCCAGCTCTCCAGCAGGCGCTTGGGTTCGGTCAGTTCGGATTGCTCGAAGCCATCGGTGGCCAGCACGGCGACGGTTTTGCCAGAGAGCGAATAAGACATGGGAGGCTCCTTGAAAAGAAGCCCAGACCCTAGGAATCACGCCGTTGCGCATCCGTGAACCGATGTGTGCGCGGCGTCAGTATGCGCCATATCGCTGCGTGCTCAGCGCTTGGGTTGCAGCATCGTTCCGGTGCAATTCTTCGAGCCGCACCGGCATTCCCAAATTTTCTTCAGGCGTGGCGTATGACGCTCGGCAAGGGTGATGCCGTAGTTATAGGTGAGCTCTTCGCCGGGTTTGATGTCGCGCTTGGCCTCGATGAAGATCTTGTCCTTGCGGCGGTCGTCGCCCTCGGCTTCTTCGATCACCGCCTCGCAATTGGGATCGCAGCTGTGGTTGATCCAGCGCGCGACATTGCCTTCGTAGTTGGCATCCAGCACGTAGTCGTCGCTGAGCGTGAACAAAAAGGTATGCCCGCTTTCCACGTCGCCGGTGTCGTCGGCATCCACTTCGGCATGCGTGCGCAGCCGCCCCTTGTATTGAATGATGCGCTCGCCCTTGCGGAGCGGGGCGAGGGCGAACATGCCATTGCCGTGGATACGAGACTTGCGGGCGGCAACTTTGCGCGACATGTAAGGGTCCAGTGATGGGGCCGCTCATTGTGACTGCAGCGCGCCACTGCGCCAAGCACAAGCGCAGCGTGCGCCGCAACGGGCCACACTTGCCGGCGGCTGAACCGCGCCGTTGGCCCTGCCCTGCCGGAAAGAGTACAATTTCGGTCCGCTTTCGGATTCTGCCTTCCCCATGTTGCGCGTCACCAAACTCACCGATTACGCCACCGTGGTGCTGACCGTCCTGGCGGCACGCTGCGATCAGGTGCTCAGCGCAAGCGAATTGGCCGAACAGGCCGGTCTGGAAGCACCGACTGTCAGCAAGATTCTCAAGCCGTTGTCGCAGGCAGGCCTGGTCGAAGGCTTGCGCGGCGTGCACGGCGGCTACCGGCTTGCGCGCGCCGCCAGCGACATCACCCTGGTGGAGATCGTCGAAGCGATGGAAGGTCCGTTGGCGATCACCGAATGCAGCCAGGACCACAGCCAGTGCGGTATCGCGCAGCGCTGCGGCGTGCGGTCGAACTGGCGCCTGATCAACGACGTGGTCGGCGATGCCTTGCGTCGCGTCACGCTCGCGCAGATGTTGCAGCCCCTCTCTCTCCCTGGCGACAGCCGTCGGCGTTCGATCGCCGCACGCGTCGCGACCACCTGACCTGTAGGCAGCCCAATGGCCACCGAACTTGCTCCTCCGCAGAATGCGCAGATCCTCGAACGGCTGGGTCGACGTTACGACGCCGGCTTCATCACCGAAATCGAATCGGACTCATTGCCGCCCGGCCTGGACGAAGACGTCATCCGTGCGTTGTCGGCCAAGAAAGACGAGCCGCAATGGATGACCGACTGGCGTCTTGAGGCCTATCGCCATTGGCTGAAGATGCCGATGCCGGAGTGGGCGAAACTGCAGATCTCGCCGATCGATTTCCAGGCATTGAGCTATTACTCCGCACCCAAGGGCCCGAAGTACGCCTCGCTGGACGAGGTGCCCAAGGAATTGCTGGACACCTACGACAAGCTGGGCGTGCCGCTGCACGAGCGCGCCAAGCTGGCCGGCGTCGCAGTCGATGCGGTGTTCGATTCGGTCTCGGTCGGCACCACCTTCCGCAAGGAGCTGGCCGAAAAAGGCGTGATCTTCTGTTCGATGTCCGAGGCCATCAAGGAACACCCGGAGATCGTCAGGCAGTATCTGGGCAGCGTGGTGCCGGTGGGCGATAACTACTTCGCCGCGCTCAACTCGGCCGTGTTCTCCGACGGCAGTTTCGTGTTCATCCCTGCGGGTGTGCGTTGCCCGATGGAATTGAGCACCTACTTCCGCATCAATGCCGGCCATACCGGCCAGTTCGAGCGCACCTTGATCGTGTGCGAAGACAAGGCCTACGTCTCGTATCTGGAAGGCTGCACGGCGCCCATGCGCGACGAGAACCAGCTGCATGCGGCGGTCGTCGAGCTGGTGACGCTGGAAGATGCAGAAATCAAGTATTCCACCGTGCAGAACTGGTACCCGGGCGACGAGGAGGGCCGCGGCGGCATCTACAACTTCGTCACCAAGCGCGCCGAATGCCGTGGCGCGCGCAGCAAGGTGACCTGGACCCAGGTCGAAACGGGCTCGGCGATCACCTGGAAGTATCCGTCGTGCGTGCTGATCGGCGACGATTCGGTGGGCGAATTCCACTCGGTCGCGCTGACCCACCACCGTCAGCAGGCCGACACCGGCACCAAGATGATCCACATCGGCAAGCGCACCAAAAGCAAGATCGTCAGCAAGGGCATCAGTGCCGGGCGCGGCCAAAATACCTATCGCGGCCAGGTCAAGGTGGACCGCAATGCCGATGGCGCACGCAACTACACGCAGTGCGATTCGCTGTTGATCGGCAAGCAGTGCGGCGCCCACACCTTTCCCTATATCGAGGTGAAGAACCCGGGTGCCACCGTCGAACACGAGGCCACCACCTCCAAGATCAGCGACGACCAACTCTTCTATTGCCGCGCGCGTGGCATCAGCCAGGAAGATGCGGTGTCGTTGATCGTCGACGGCTTCTGCAAGCAGGTCTTCCGCGAGCTGCCGATGGAGTTCGCAGTGGAAGCCAAGAAGCTGCTGGAAGTCTCGTTGGAAGGCAGCGTCGGCTGACACATCTTCCTTCTCCCCTCGGGAGAAGATGGCGCGCAGCGCCGGATGAGGGTACGAGCGAAGCCAGGTGCACTCAAACAGCACGATGCTTCGCACCAACCCTCACCCCAACCCCTCTCCCGGCGGGAGAGGGGCTCAATCACTGGATACGACTATGCTCAACATTCAAAACCTCCACGCCAGCATCGCCGGCAAAGACATCCTCAAAGGCCTGTCGCTGGACATCCAGCCCGGCCAGGTGCACGCCATCATGGGTCCCAATGGCGCGGGTAAATCCACGCTGGGCAATGTGCTGGCCGGTCGCGATGGCTATGAGGTCGGCGCAGGCAGCGTGCAGTTCGACGGCAAGGATCTTCTCGACCTTCCACCGGAAGAACGCGCCGCCGCCGGCCTGTTCCTGGCCTTCCAGTACCCGGTGGAAATTCCCGGCGTCAACAACACCTATTTCCTGCGCGCCGCGCTCAATGCGCAGCGCAAGGCGCGCGGCGAAGACGAGCTGGATTCGATGCAGTTCCTCAAGCTGGTGCGGCAGAAGCTGGCCGTGCTGCATCTGAAGGACGAGCTGCTGCATCGCGGTGTCAATGAAGGGTTCTCCGGCGGCGAAAAGAAGCGCAACGAGATCTTCCAGCTGGCAGTGCTCGAGCCCAAGCTCGCCATCCTGGACGAGACCGATTCGGGCCTGGATATCGATGCGCTCAAGAGCGTGGCCGACGGCGTCAACGCGCTGCGTTCGCCCGAGCGTTCGTTCCTGGTCATCACCCACTATCAGCGCCTGCTCGACTACATCAAGCCGGACGTGGTGCATGTGCTGGCCGAGGGCCGCATCGTGCAGAGCGGTGGCCCGGAACTGGCGCTGGAGCTGGAAAAGCACGGCTACCACTTCCTGAAGGACCGCGTCGTGCCTGAGGTTGCCGCCTGATGAGCGCCCTGCTCGATTCCCTGGCGCGCGGTTTCTGCGGCAGTGGCGCACGCCGCGCCGAGCTCGATGCCGCCCTGCAGACCGGCCTGCCCGGCCCGCGTGCCGAGGCCTGGAAATACACCTCGTTGCGGCAGCTGGAACGGCGCAGCTTTCAGCCTGCCCCGCTGGTGCCCACGCTGGTGGATGCCGCCGCGCTGGACGACATTCCGTCGCCACGCCTGGTCTTCGTCAATGGCCGCCCATCCGAGGCGCTCAGCGATCTGTCCACGTTGCCGGAAGGCGTGCAGTTGGACACCCTGTCTGCATCGTTGGCTGCAAGCGACGAGGCGCAGCAGTTGCTGGGCCGCCGCTTCGACGGCAGCGATGAGGTCTTTGCGCGCCTGAATGCCGCGCTTGCCGACGAAGGCTTGCTGGTGCGCGTGCAGGCCGGCGCGCAGATCGCGCTGCCGCTGCATCTGGTGTTCGTCGGCGTGGCCGGCGAGCAGGATCTGTCGTGGCATCACCGCCATCTGATCGCATTGCGTGCCGGCGCCGCATTGCAGGTGGTCGAGCATCATCTGCACGTGGGCGATGCCGCGCATCTGGCCAACAGCGTGATGCATGTGCATCTGGCCCAGGGTGCAGCACTGTCGCACGCGCGCGTGCAAGCCGGCAGCGCACATGCGACGTCGCTGCTGCGCACCGAGGCGGTGCTGGCACGCGACGCCCGCTACCAGCGTGTGGACCTGGAGTTGGGTGCCGGGCTGTCGCGGCACGAGCTCAACGTGCGGCTGGAAGGCAACAACGCCCAGCTCACCGCCAATGGCGTGCTGCTCGGCAACGGCCGCCGGCATGTGGACACGCGCCTGGGCATTGAGCACATCGCGCGCGACACCGCCTGCGAGCTGGTGTGGCGCGGTGTGGGCGCGGACCGCAGCCGCGTGGTATTCCATGGGGGCATCCGCATCCGCGCAGGTGCCGACGGCACCGATGCACGGTTGTCCAACAAGAATCTGCTGCTGTCGTCCAACGCCGAAATCGACACCCAGCCGGTGCTGGTGATCGATGCCGACGAGGTACAGGCCGCGCATGGTGCCACGGTGGGCCAGCTCGACGACAACGCCTTGTTCTACTTGCGCTCGCGCGGCTTGCCGCAGGAAGAGGCGCAGCGCCTGCTGAGCGCCGCGTTCTGTCATGAGCCCTTGCGCGTGCTGCCAGCCGCCCTGAGTGCCGTGCTGGCACTGCAATTGGACCGTGCATTGAATTCGGCAGGCGTGGCATGAACATGCCGGCCATTCCGCCCAGCGCAGCGCCCGATTGGGACCGTGTGCGCCTGGATTTCCCGCTGCTGATGCGGCAGGTGCATGGCAAGCCGCTGATCTATTTCGACAACGCCAACACCGGCCAGAAGCCGCTGCAGGTGATTGCCGCCACCGACGAGTTCTACCGGCGCCAGAATGCCAACGTGAGCCGTGCCGTGCATGCGCTCGGCAGCGAGGCGACGGACGCGTTCGAGGGCGCGCGCAGCAAGCTGGCGCGCTTTCTCAACGTCCGCGCCGATGAGCTGGTGCTGTGCAGCGGCACCACCTTTGCAATCAATCTGGTGGCGTATTCGTGGGCATTGCCGCGGCTGGGCGCCGGCGATGTGATCCTGATTTCGCGCATGGAACACCATGCCAACATCGTGCCGTGGCAGTTGGTGGCCCAGCGCACCGGCGCCACCATTCGCGTGGCCGAAATCACGCCCGATGGCGCGCTGGATCTGGATGCCTTGCGCAAGGCGATGACCCCGGACGTCAAGCTGCTGGCAATCACCCACGTGTCCAACGTGCTCGGCACGGTCAACCCGGTACGCGAGATCTGCCGCGAAGCGCGCAAGCGCGGCATCGTCACCATGGTGGACGGCTCGCAGGCGGCACCGCATCGACGCATCGACGTGGCCAGCATCGGCTGCGATTTCTACGCCATCACCGGGCACAAGATGTGCGGCCCTACCGGCACCGGCGCACTGTGGGCACGTCGCGAGCATCTGCAGGCGATGCCGCCGTTTCTGGGCGGCGGCGAGATGATCAAGGAAGTCAGCTTCGAGAACACGGTCTTCAACGATGCGCCGCACAAGTTCGAAGCCGGCACGCCCAATATCGCCGGTTTCGTCGGCCTGGGTGCGGCGGTGGATTACCTGGAGTCGCTCGGGCTGGCGCACGTGGAAGCACGCGAAGCCGAACTGCTCGCCCATTTCACTGAAGAGCTGCAACGCATCGATGGCCTGCGCATCTTCGGCACCACGCCCGACAAGGCCGCGGTGGTGTCGTTCCTGATCGAAGGTGCGCACTCGCACGACCTGGCCACCCTGCTCGACCTGGAAGGCGTCGCGGTGCGCTCGGGCCAACACTGCGCGCATCCGCTGCTGCAGTACTACGGTGTCGCCGCCACCTGCCGCGCGTCGCTGGCGTTCTACAACACGCACGACGAAATCGAGCGCTTTGTCGCCGCGTTGGTGAAGGTGCGTCGACTGTTGGGCTGATGGGAATCGGGAATCGGGAATCGGGAATGGAGAATCGGAAGAGCGGTTCTCCCGAACGCTGGTAACGCCGGTAACGCTCGATGCATGGAACATGGCTCATCGAGCAGCACGTGCTTTTCCCCATTCCCCATTCCTCATTCCCGATTCCTCATTCCCGATTCCTCATTCCCGATTCCCGATTCCCGATTAAACTGCCTCCATGCAGACCACCACTTTCCGCACCGCCACCGTCGCTGACATCGACGCCCTTGTCCTGCTGGTGACCTCGGCCTATCGCGGCGATAGCAGCCGCGTGGGCTGGACCACCGAGGCCGATATTCTCGAGGGTGCGCGTATCGATCCGGCCGTGCTGCGCGACGATCTCCTGCGCGAACGCAGCCTGGTGCTGGTGGTCGAACAGGATGAGCGGCTGGTGGCCTGTGCGCATATCGCCGATGACCATGGCGCCGGGTACTTCGGGATGTTCGCGGTGGATCCTTCGTTGCAGGGCAGCGGGCTCGGCAAGACGCTGTTGGCCGAAGCCGAGCGCCTGGCACATAGCCAGTGGCAGCTGCCGGTCATGCGCATGACCGTCATCGATGTGCGCGATGAACTCATCGCGTTCTACGAACGCCGCGGGTATCGCCGCACCGGCATCGTCAAACCCTTCCCGTACGGCGACGAGCGCTTCGGCATTCCGCTGCGCCAGGATCTGCGTTTTGAAGTGCTGGAAAAGCAGTTGGGCGGGCCGACCCCGTGAGCGACACCTGGACCTTCGTCTGTGCCAGCGATGCGCTGCTGCCCGGTGAAATGCAGACCGTCTGGGACGAGGTCACCGACACGCCAATCGTGGTGTTCAACCTCGATGGCGCCTTGTACGCGCTGGAAGACCGCTGCAGCCACGAAGACTACGAATTGTCGCCCGGCAGCTTCGATCCGGTTGCCGGCACCATCGAATGCCAGTTGCATAGCGCGCGCTTCGATATCCGCGACGGCCGCCCCTTGTGCGCGCCTGCCTACACGGCCGTGCCCAAGTTCCCGGTCAAGCGCGAACACGACGGCATCTGGACCCGCGACGATCGCTGACGCAGTGCATTGCGGCGGCCAGCGCTCCAGGGCGCCACGCGTGGCAGCGTCTGCCATCGATCATAAATATTGCAAAGAAGAATGATTTGCATTTAAGATCGCATCCTTAAGGCCTTCTTAACAACTGGCCTGTCTGCGACCCCATGCAACCAGTCCTGCTCGACACCCGCCCCGCTCGTTCGCTCCGCCTGCGCGCCCTCGCGCAGCGCTTCAGCTTGCCTGGCTTCTGCGACTGTCGGCGCAGCGCTTCGGGTTAGCCGGCGCAGCGTCCACGCACTCCATCCCGCATCCGCCGAGCCATCGCCAGGTGGGAGCCTCGCCTCCTCTTTGAGACCTTCCATGACGCCTAGCATTTCCCCGCTCGCTTCGGCCGTGTTGCTGACGCTGTCCGCCCCCGCTTTCGCCCAGCCCGACGATGTGTCGG
Source organism: Xanthomonas sp. NCPPB 1062 (assembly GCF_041481705.2). Classification (NCBI taxonomy): domain Bacteria; kingdom Pseudomonadati; phylum Pseudomonadota; class Gammaproteobacteria; order Lysobacterales; family Lysobacteraceae; genus Xanthomonas; species Xanthomonas sp. NCPPB 1062. Next base: position 3,288,283 of record NZ_CM192987.1, read on the forward strand.
CGCCTCCAGGGGCGGTGGATCTGGATGCGATCCGGGTGCAGCAGGAACGTGCACAGAAGCCCTCTTCGCCCAAGTACACAGAAGCGCTGCGCGACACGCCGCAGACCATTACCGTGGTCACCAAGCAGACCATGGACCAGCAGAATCTGCTGTCGCTGCGCGATGTGCTCAGCACCCTGCCCGGCATCACCTTCGGCGCGGGCGAAGGCGGCGGCGGCTATGGCGACAGCATCAACCTGCGCGGCTTCACCGCCAGCAGCGACATCACCACCGACGGCGTGCGCGACAGCGCGCAGTACAGCCGCAGCGACACCTTCAACCTCGAATCCGTCGAGCTCATCAACGGTGCCAACTCGGCCATGTCCGGCGCCGGCTCGGTCGGTGGCAACATCAATCTGGTCACCAAGACTGCCGGCCAGGGCAACTTCACCAACGTCATGATCGGCGGCGGCAGCGACCGTTACGGCCGCCTCACTGCCGACAGCAATTACGATTTCGAAAACGGCACTGCCGTGCGCTTGAATGCGATGGGCCACACCCAGGACGTGCCGGGCCGCGATGAAGAATTCCGTCACCGCTGGGGGTTTGCGCCGTCGGTGGCGTTCGGCCTGGGCTCGGACACGCGTTTCACGTTGAGCTATCTGCACCAGCACGACAACAACCTGCCGCAGTACGGCGTGCCCTTCGCGCTCAGCCCGTTCAACGATGGCCCGCTGCCGGGCGTGGACCGCGAAACCTACTACGGTTATCGCAATGTCTCGCGTCAGGAGATCGACGTGGACATGCTCACCGGCGTGCTGGAAATGGACTTCGACGACAACGTCAAACTGCGCAGCCTGGCGCGCTTGCAGCGCGTGGATCAGCGCACCACCGCCACTGCTCCGGAGGGCACCTGGTGCCTGCCCAACAACACCAACGCCTACACCGGCCGCGCGTGCGTGGGCCAGCCGCCGTCCACCTGGAACCCCAACAGCGGGCCGCGCGGACTGGTGCGCGATACCGAAAACTTCATCGCGCACAGCCAGACCGACCTGACCGCCACGCTGCACACCGGTGCAATCGAACATCGCGTCGTCGCCGGCGTCGCCTTCAGCAAGGAAGACTTCGAGCTGGATAGCGGTTCGCTGTTCCGCAATGCCGACGGCTCCACCACCGGCATCACCTACCCGCTGCAGTCGTTCGACAACCCGTACAACATCTGGACCGGCCCGCAGAACTATTTCCGCACCGGCCGCAGCAAGGGCAGCCTGACCAACCAGGCGGTGTACCTGTTCGACACGCTGCAATTCAACGAGCAATGGATGCTCAACCTGGGCGGCCGCTACGAGCACAACGAAGGCGACACCACCACCTATACCGTCAACGCCACCGGCGGCATCACCGGCGTGACTGCGGGCTTCCCCGCCGGCAGCAAGGACGATCTGTTTTCGTATCGCGCCGGCCTGGTATTCAAACCGGTCGACAACGCCAGCCTGTACCTGTCCTATGCAAATGCGAAGACGCCTTCCAAGGCCTCGGTCAACGGCTCGTGCACGCCGATTGCCACCTCCACCGTGGGTGCCAACTGCAATGTCGAACCGGAAACCGCGGTCAATATCGAACTGGGCGGCAAGTGGGATGCGCTGGACGAGCGCCTGGCGCTGACCGCCGCGGTGTTCCGCAACGAACGCGAGAACTACAAGGTCAACAGCGGCGACCCGCTGGTCCCGGAACAGGTGCTGGACGGCAAGGCGCGCGTGGACGGCATCGCACTCGGTGCGGCCGGCTACCTGACCGACCGCTGGTCCATCTTCGCCAACTACACCTTCCTCGACAGCGAAGTGCTGCAAAGCGTGTCCAACCGCACTGCCGGCCTCACCGGCGACCCCATCGCCGGGCGCGAATTGGTGCAGACCCCACGCAACGCCGGCAACCTCTGGACCACCTACCAGCTCAACCAGTGGACCTTCGGTTACGGCGTCAACTATCAGGGCAGCTTCTACCCGAACAACACCTCGACCGCGGTCTACCGCAAGACCGACGCCTATTGGGTGCATCGCGCCATGGTCGGCCTGCGCGTCAACACCTGGCTCAGCCTGCAGTTGAACGTCAACAACCTGTTCGACAAGGTCTATTACACCAGCATCCGCAACAACCTCACCGTCAATGCCGCAGGAACCGTCACGGCGGGCAGCGGTTGGGCATTGCCGGGGGACGGCCGCTCGGCAGTGTTGAACGCCACCTTCAGCTTCTAACCCTCAGGCACGCCGTGCGCGCTGCGCGGGCGACGTGGAGACCACCGCATGTTGCTGCCCATTCCCGATGTGCTCAGCCCCGCGCAGCTCAGCCAGCTGCGCGCGCAGCTGGACGTGGCCGACTGGGCAGACGGCCGCATCACCGCAGGCCACCAGTCGGCACAGGCCAAGGACAACGCACAGTTGCCCGAAGACAGCGCCATCGCGCGGGAGGCCAGCGCGCTGGTGCTGGAGGCACTGGCGCGCAGCAGCACGTTCTTTTCCGCGGTGCTGCCGCGCAGGATCTATCCGCCGCTGTTCAATCGCTACAGCGGCGGGCAGTCGTTCGGCTATCACGTCGATAACGCAGTGCGCTACGACCGCAGTCGCGGCGGCGCAGATCCCGTGCGCACCGATGTCTCCGCTACCTTGTTTCTCAGCGACCCGGACAGCTACGACGGCGGCGAGTTGGTCATCGAAGACACCTACGGCACGCAGTCGGTCAAGCTGCCGGCCGGGCATCTGGTGATCTATCCGGGCACGAGTCTGCACAGGGTCATGCCGGTCACGCGTGGGGCGCGCGTGGCGTGCTTTTTCTGGACACAAAGCATGCTGCGTGACGCTGCGCAGCGCCGCCTGTTGTTCGAACTGGATGTCTCGATCCGCCGCCTCACCCAGGACACGCCCGGGCATCCCTCATTGATCCAGCTCACCGGCGTGTATCACAACCTGTTGCGGCAATGGGCCGATGTCTGAGCCGGCGCTGGACATCACGCAGCTGAGCGCATTGCTGCGCACGCAGCCGGAACAGGCACGTGCGCTCTTGCACAAAGCCGCTGCGAACCATGACGTAAGTGCACAAGTACTGCTCGCGCAGATGTACGCCGAAGGACGCGGCATTGCCGCAGATCCGGCTGCAGCGATGCTGTGGTACGAAGTGGCCGCCAACGCAGGGTGTGCGGAGGCGATGAACCAGCTGGGCCGCTGCCATGAGCTCGGGTTCGGCACGGCCAGCAACGATGTGCTGGCCGTGCTGTGGTATCGCCACGCCGCCGAACAGGGCCTGGTCTGGGGCATGTACAACCTGGCGCACATGTACGCCTCCGGGCGCGGCGTGGCGCAGGACCACACGCAGGCATTGGCGCTGTACCGCCGCGCGGCCGAAGCCGGTCATGCCAAGTCGATGAACTTCCTGGCGCGCTATCTCGACCAGGGCCTGGCCTGCGCTGCAGATCCCCTGGCCGCATGCGTGTGGTACCGGCGCTCTGCCGAAGCGGGCGATTTCCGCGGTCAGGCCAGCTACGCCACCCTGCTTGCCGACAGCGGCGAGTTCGATGACGCAGAACAGTGGATGCGCCGCGCCATCGCAGGTGGCCACGCCGGTTTTCTGCAACAGCTCGCCCCGCTGCTGGCCGGCGCGCGCCATCCGCGCCTGCGCGCCTTGCTGCACGAGGTGGCTGCACGGCAGCGGCAGTTGCAGCCTCGCGTTTCTGACGCTATGGCCTGAGCGCAGCATGTCCAGCTCAGACCACGCTCACCTCGCCAGCGCGCAGCAACGTCGCGGTTTCTGGCTGCGCATGCTGCATCAGTGGCACTGGATCAGCTCGGCGCTGTGCCTGATCGGCATGCTGCTGTTTACGGTCACCGGGCTGACCTTGAATCACGCCGCGCGCATCGAAGCCAGCCCATCGACCGAGCAACGCACGCTGACGCTGCCGCCTGCCCTGCTGCACACGCTGGGCAAGCGGCAGGACGGCAATGCACCGCTGCCGCCCCGTGTGGCGCAATGGTTAGGGCGCCAGCTCGACATCAGCATCGGCGCGCGCAATGGAGAATGGTCGGCCGACGAGGTGTATGTCGCACTGCCCCGCCCAGGCGGCGACGCGTGGCTGAGCCTGGACCGTACGACGGGTGCAATCGAATACGAGCGCACATCGCGGGGCTGGGTGGCCTATCTCAACGATCTGCATAAAGGCCGCAACGCCGGGCCGGCCTGGGGCTGGTTTATCGATGTCTTTGCGATCGCCTGCCTGGTGTTCTGCATCACCGGCCTGTTTCTTCTTCACCTGCATGCACGGCAGCGGCACATGACCTGGCCGCTGGTCGGCCTGGGCCTGCTGATTCCGCTGTTGCTTGCCCTGCTGTTGGTCCACTGAATCCTTCTACCGGAGACGATCATGCGCGCCACATTGACCATCGCCCTGAGCGGCCTGCTCGCCGTGCCGGCATATGCGGCCACGCTCGACATCAACGTCGAAATCCCCAAGCTCAACGTCGCCGAATACCACCGCCCGTATGTCGCGATCTGGCTGGAAGGCGCAGATCAGAAGGTCGCCGCCAATCTGGCGGTCTGGTATCAATACAGGGACACCGCCGAAGGCCACGGCACCAAATGGCTGCCGGATCTGCGCCAGTGGTGGCGCAAGAGCGGACGCACCCTGAGCGTGCCGGTCGACGGCGTCACCGGCCCCACCCGGCCGGCCGGCGCGCATGCGCTGTCGTTCTCCGACACCAAGGGTGCATTGAAGTCGCTGCCGGCTGGGCAATACACGCTGGTGGTGGAAGCCGCACGCGAAGTTGGCGGCCGCGAGCTGGTCAAGGTGCCTTTCACCTGGCCGGCGACCTCCGCGCAGACAGCCAAAGCCAGCGGCAGCAGCGAGCTCGGTGCGATCAGCCTGGTTGCAAAGCCCTGAACGCTGCGCTGGCGTTGGCGGTGCTCTCCAGCACGTCGCTGTTTCCGCAGGTCACACCTGCCGCATGGCGGCAAGGCGTGTTGCTTCACACCCGGCGCTTTCCACGCATGCAGACAGCGCTGCAGTCTCGCGCTGATTCCACGTGCGTCCCATCGTTGTCATCGTCTTTCAAGGAGTCGTCATGAAACGCTCGCTCGTCCTGATTAGCCTGCTTGCCAGCCTGCCACTCAGCGCACTTGCTCATAAGGCCTGGTTGCTGCCGTCGCAGACCGTCATCGCTGGCGATGCGCCGTGGATCACCGTGGATGCTGCAGTGTCCAACGATCTGTTCTACTTCAACCACGTGCCGCTGCGACTGGATAACCTGAGCATCACCGCCCCCGATGGCAGTGCGCTCACGCCGGAGAACCCGGCGATCGGCAAGTACCGCAGCGTGTTCGACCTGCAGCTCACCCAGCCCGGCACCTACAAGCTGGCCATCGTCAATGCAGGCCTGTTCGCCAGCTGGAAGGAAGACGGCAAGCCCAAGCGCTGGCGTGGCGACGAAACCCGCTTCGCCACCGAGGTGCCGAAGAACGCGCAGGATTTACAGGTCTCGCAGTCCTTCAATCGGGTGGAGACCTTCGTCACCCGCGGTGCGCCGACCACCACGGTCTTCAAGCCCGCCGGCAAGGGCATCGAGTTGATTCCGGTGACCCATCCCAACGATCTGGTTGCCGGCGAACCCGCGCAGTTCACCCTGCAGCTGGACGGCAAACCGGCCGCCGGGCTGGAGATCGACATCGTGCGCGGCGGCACCCGTTACCGGAATGCGCAAAACGAGATCAAGCTCAAGACCGATGCCAAGGGTGGCTTCAGCGTGACCTGGCCGGAAGCCGGCATGTATTGGCTGGAAACCACCAGCGAAGACACAACGACCTCGCTGCCGCAGGCCAAGCAACGTCGCCTGGGCTATGTCGCCACGCTGGAAGTGCTGCCGCAGTAATCTGCCGGCACGCGGCAGGAGCGCACGCAACGTGCATCCTGCCGCCCCATCTTCATAAGACCCGTCCATGCCCGCATCGTCTTCCGCCGACCACGCCATTGCCACGCTCGGCGGCCGCAGCATGGGCACCACCTGGAGCGTGAAGCTGGTGGCACCGCGCGGACGCGATCTGCACCCCTTGCATGCGTGCATCCAGGCCGCGCTGGATCGCGTGGTCGCGCAGATGAGTACCTGGGAGGTCGATTCGGATATCAGCCGTTACAACCGCGCACCGGCGGGCAGCTGGCATCACCTACCCGACGAATTCCACGCAGTGCTGAGCGCAGCATTGGAGATCGCACAGGCCAGCGAGGGTGCCTTCGACCCCACCGTCGGTCCGATGGTCGAGCTGTGGGGCTTCGGCGCCGCCGGCGCGCGCCGGCGTGTGCCGGAAGCGCAGGCGATCGCATTGGCGAGCCTGCGTTGCGGCTGGCAACGCCTGCAGCTGGATGGCAAGCGTGTGCTGCAGCCAGGCGCAGTGGCACTGGATCTGTCCGGCATCGCCAAGGGCTTCGGTGTGGACTGTGTGCATCGCGCATTGCTGCAGTCGGGTATCGACAGTGCATTGATCGAGGTCGGCGGCGAATTGTTCGGCTACGGACGCAAGCCCGATACCAGCGTGTGGCGCGTGCTGGTCGAATCCGCCCCCGACGAAGACGCCGGCAGCGCACTACCACCACGCGTGCTGGCGCTGGACGGCCTGGCGGTCGCCACCTCCGGCGATCGCTGGCACCGCTTCGATGCCGACGGCACACGCTATACGCACACCTTCGACCCACGCACCGGCGCGCCCGTTCCGCATGCCCCTGCGGCGGTCACCGTACTCGCGCCCGATGCGATGCAGGCCGATGCCTGGGCCACCGCGATGACCGTGCTTGGCGTCGATGCCGGTCTTGCCCATGCACGCAAGGCGGAACTGGCCGTGCGATTCCTGGCACGCAAAGACGGCATCCTGCTCGAATCCATGAGCCCGGCATTCGAACGCCACCTGTCCGCGTCATGAGCAGCGCCACCTCACGCGTGTGGCTGGGCAACGGGCTGGTTCTGCTGGCGCTTGCGGTCATCGTCGGCTGGCTGGCCGGCCTGCATGAGGGCGCATGGTGGAGCCCACCCACGCCGCATCGTTGGCAACTGGCCACACTCGGCCTGGCGCTGTATCTGGGCCTGTGTGCGGTCGTACTGCTGCGTGCCCGCAAGCGCGTCGGCGCACAACGCGCAGACGCCAGCGGCGTGTTGATCGTCTGGGCAAGCCAGACCGGTTTCGCGCGTGAGCTGGCGCAACGCAGCGTTGCCGCGCTGCAATCGGCTGGCGTCGGCGCGCATGCGCTGCCGATCGAAGCCGTCGATAGCGATCAACTCGCACGCGTGCCGCGGCTGCTGTGCATCGTCAGCACCACCGGCGAAGGCGATGCGCCCGACCATGCGCAGGCCGCCGAGCGCGCCTGGCGTGCCGACCACGCGCAGGATCTGACGGCGGTGCAGTACGCAGTGCTGGCGCTTGGCGACCGTGGTTACGCGCACTACTGCGCGTTCGGCCGACGCCTCGACGGTCGCCTGCAGGCGCGCGGCGCCACTCGCCTGTTCGAACGCATCGAGGTCGATAACGCTGACCCGAACGCCCTGCAGCACTGGCAACGCCGTCTGGCGGAACTGGCGCCCGCAATGGCGACGCAACCCGACTGGAGCCTGCCCACCTACACCACCTGGCAGCTACGCGAACGTGTCCACGTCAATCCCGGCAGTGTGGGTGCGCCGATTTACCGACTGCGCCTGACGCCATGCGATGGCGCGTTGCCGCAGTGGAGCGCAGGCGATATCGCGGAGATCGCACCGCGTCACACCCCGGATGCGGTCGAGTCCTGGCTGCGGCGTAACCACTACGATGGCGCGCAGCAGATCGACGGCCGCCCCCTGCGCGACTGGCTCGGCGGCGCGCAACTTCCCGTCGATACCGATGCCGCTCTCGGTATCGATGTGGATGCCGGTGCCAGCCTCAGAGCTAGTGCTAGTACTAGGGCTGGCGCCGATGCCGATGCCGATGCCGATGCCGATGCCGATGCCGATGCCGATGCCGAAGTCAGAATCGACCCAACTACGGGCACAGGTAAAGGCACTGATACAGCTACGGGAACAGCCACAGGTACAACTTCACCACTGGACGCAGATGTGTTGGTGCGCAGTTTGGCCGCCCTGCCCCATCGCGACTATTCGCTTGCCTCCATCCCCGAGGAAGGCCATGCAGAACTGCTGGTACGCGAGCATCGACACGCCGACGGCAGCCTGGGGCTGGGTAGCGGCTGGCTCTGCGTCCATGCACAGATAGGCGCAGCCATCGCGCTGCGCTTGCGCAGCAACCCCGGCTTCCACCCGCCCGCACCCGACCAGCCGATGCTGCTGATCGGCAACGGCACCGGCATCGCCGGGCTGCGCGCGCATCTACGTGCACGCATCGCAGCCGGCGCGCGGCGCAACTGGCTGCTGTTCGGCGAACGCAATGCCGCGCACGACGCGCTGTATGCCGACGAGTTGCAGCAGTGGCACCAGGACGGCTGGATCGAACGCCTGGAGCTTGTCTACTCGCGCGATCAACCGCAGCCACCGCATTACGTCCAACACGCACTGGCCGCAGCCGCCGACCGCCTGCGTCATTGGATCGATCAAGATGCCTGTATCTACGTCTGCGGCAGCCTGCGCGGCATGGCACCCGAACTCGACCGCACGTTGGATTGCATCCTCGGAGCCGATGTCAGCCAGGAACTGCTGGGCAGCGGGCGCTATCGCCGCGACGTGTACTGAACCACCGCACGCGGCACCGCCAAAAGCGCTCAACAAAGCGATTACGCAGATACCCGCAGCGCGTCTGCTGCTGAAATCCGCAACATCCCTGCTTGCGGTGGCTGCGCGCTAGACGCACCGGCTGATCCAGGACCGCGCTCCGGCTTCCCCATTCTCTCTCGATCACCGCATTACGCTGCCAGATCGACCAGATTGCTCGTTGTCGCGCTGCCGCCAATGCTGCGGTACTGCCCCACGGCCATCTGCATCAACGCTGCATAGGCCTGCTGTGTGCCGTCGCTGCTGGATGCATCGGCCGATGACGGCGGTCGCGGCGGCGGATCGCGTGGCTGCATCGCTTCCTGCAGTTCCTGCAGACTCAGCGCCCCGCTCTTGTCGCTGTCGAGCAGGTCCAGCAGCTGCGTGCTCGACGCACTGTCGCCATTGACCAGCGTGCTCAATTCACCGCTGCTGACACTGTCGTCGCCATCGCTGTCCAGGCCGGCAAACAACGACTGCACATCCTGTCCTTGCTCACCCGGCGGTGGCGGAGGCGGCGGCAAGGCCTGCGCCAGTTCGCTCTCGCTGACGGTGCCGCCACCATCCTGATCGAGCATGCTCAGCAGCCCGTCGATGTCGATCTTGCTGTCGTCATTGCTATTGGACGACAGCGCGGTCGACAGCTCGGACGCGGTCAGGCTGCCATCGCTGTCACTATCGATGGATTTGAACAACTGCGTCAGCGGATTGGTTTTTTCCGCCTGTGCGGCGGATGCGGCGTTGCCGGTGGTCGCACTGCGGCTTGCATAGGACGTGTAGGCGGCGTAGCCGGCTCCGACCGAGCTGATGGTACTCATTGGTTTCCCCCTGGAATTGCCGGAACCACTCGCGGCGCCTGCACTGTTCCCTAGCCAGGTGGCACAGCGATGCCGTCGCTTGTCTGCGTTGACACGAATGCATCCGGGCGCGTGCCAAGAGCGCGCCCTGCTCGCAGATACGTGAAGAAGGCCCTAGACCGGACTCACCCGAATCGCCAGCAATTCGCCGCCACCGTCGAGTACGTAACGGGTGCGCGTCGCTGCACTCAACCACGCGGTATCGCCAGCCGCCAACGGCGGCAAACCGCTGTCGCGCCCGAAACTGGCCTGGCCGGCAAGCAGATGAATCGCCCAGGCGCTACCTGGGTCGGCAAAGAACAACATGGTGCCGACCAGAGGACGATGCAGCAGCTCGGTCTGCAGCACATCGCGCCGCCACATCAGGTTGAAATCCTGGGTAGGTCCGTCCAGCAGCACTGCCTCAACCGCCTCTTCGCCGGCAAATCGCACGCGTTGATAGGGCGGTACTAAGTCCACCCATCGCCTGCTGCCCGAAGCGTTTGCAGCAAGGCGCTCACCAGCGCTCAACGATCCATCGACAGCAGCATGCTCGCCAACACTCTCTGCGCCACTCGCGTCTAAACCAACACCCTTCCAGGCACCCGCAGCGGTTTCGGTTTCGGTTTCGGTTTCGGTTTCGGTTTCGGCTCCGGCATTCTCGGCGCTGACGGTCACACGAGCGCTGGCAATCTCACTAGCACCGGTATGGATATGGCTTTCGGCTTTGGGTTTGGCTTTGGTTGCGGCTTGGACATCAGCATCGCCGCTGCCGAACGTCAAACGCATGCCATGACCCCGAAGCAGCACCAACTCACGATCGATGCCCGGGAATGCCGAGAACGCGGCATCCTGCTCGATTTCGGCAATCGACAGCCGCAATGCCCATTGCGCTGTATCGCCCACACGCAGGATCTCCCGCGTCCAACCCAACTGATTGCGCCACCGCTCACGGCGATACTCATTGGCCGGAATCACCCGGCTGCTCAGGTCTGTCAGCTGCATCGGCGCATTGTGCCTCAAGCTCACGCCCCGAGATCAGGCTGTATCTTGCCGCTTCGTCTGTCTTTATCGGCAAGACGCATAGCCAGTGACCTGAACATCAAGCGGCGGGCTGACGCCACGACCCATCGCAAGGCGGGCTCTACCAATACTTGGTACGCATGAGTCACTCGAACACTTGGAGGCTTTGAAGCAGTCCACTCTGCCTGAAGACTGCCCACCAAGTTTTGCTGTCCACTTCAAAACACCTTGGCGATGCGCGATCCCAAGATCTTCACAGGCCAAAACGAAAAACGCCCGGCTGCACATCCAAGTGCAACACCGGGCGATTCCACGTCCTTGTCGGCTTCCAGCCATCCCCCAGACATCCTGTCCAGTTAGGTTGCGGCCACGCATCCTCGCGTCGAACCGTATCTCGGATCCCTTCCCCTTAACGCCGTCCCACCGGTTTCACCGCCGCCCCCTTGGCAGCCTTCTTGGCTGGAGCCATCGTGGCTCCAACTTCGATCAGGTCGCGATTCCGTTCGACCGTCTTGAGTCCGATGCCCTTGACCAGTGCCAGTTCCTCGGCACTTTTGAAGGGACCGTTTGCCTGACGGTGCTCGACGATTGCCTCGGCTTTTGATCGCCCGACATTCATCAGCACCTTGTCCAATTCCTCAGCAGACGCGGTGTTGATATCGACCTTGTCGAGCGCATACGCATTCGAGGACAACAACAACGCCAGTAGCAGGGACTTCAGGACTACGGTAAATGACTTCATTGCAACGCTCCTTGTGGCTTGGGTGATGGTCCTAGCCAGCATTCCTGCCGGCGGAGCCAGTGTCCCGCGCCACATGCAGCAATCCTATCGCCAACGAACTTTTCACACAGCCGGTGAACTGCGCGCCGCCTTGTAGGGAAATACCTACCCCCCCGAGGCGGGCGTAGAATGTGCGGCTACGTCACGCATTCGGAGCCTCCATGGACAGCGCCAAGATCGACCAATTCATCAGCGACACCTGGGACCGCGAGATCGTCCCGCAACTAGTCGATTACATCCGTATTCCCAACAAGTCGCCGATGTTCGATGCCGATTGGGTGGCCCACGGCTACATGGAGCAGGCGGTCGTGTTGATGGAGACCTGGGCGCGTGCGCAGGCCATCGACGGCATGCAAATCGAGGTGGTGCGCCTGGAAGGCCGCACACCATTGATCTTCATCGAGATTCCGGCCACCGGCCCCGAATCGGGCGAGGACACCGTGCTGCTGTACGGTCATCTGGATAAGCAGCCGGAGATGACCGGCTGGGACCCGGACCTGGGCCCCTGGGAGCCGGTGTTGCGCGACGACAAGTTGTACGGGCGTGGTGGCGCCGACGACGGCTATGCCATCTTCGGGTCCCTGGCCGCGATTCTGGCACTGCGCAACCAGGGCCTGCCGCATGCGCGCTGTGTGGTGTTGATCGAGGCCTGCGAGGAATCGGGCAGCTACGATCTGCCGGCCTATGTGGACCACCTGGCCGAGCGCATCGGCAAGCCGTCGCTGGTGGTGTGCCTGGACTCGGGCTGCGGCAATTACGAACAGCTGTGGTGCACGACTTCGTTGCGCGGGCTGACCGGCGGCAACCTGACGGTCAAGGTGCTGGAAGAAGGCGTGCACTCGGGCGATGCGTCGGGCGTAGTGCCGTCCAGCTTCCGCCTGCTGCGCCAGCTTCTGTCCCGCATCGAAGACGAAACCACCGGCCGCATCCTGCTCGATGGCCTGCATGTGGAGGTGCCCGCCGAGCGGCTGACCCAAGCGAAGGCCGCCGCTGCCACATTGGATACCGCGATTTTCGACAAGTTCCCGATGGTCAATGGCCTGGTGCCGATGCACGAGGACCTCACCGAATTGGTGTTGAACCGCACCTGGCGCCCGGCGCTGTCGATTACCGGTGTGGATGGCATGCCGCCGCTGGCGTCGGCCGGCAACGTGCTGCGTCCGCAGACCGCGGTGAAACTGTCGCTGCGACTGCCGCCGACGGCTGACGGCAAGGCCTGCGGCGAGTTGCTCAAGACCGCGCTACTGCGCGACCCGCCCAATGGCGCGCAGGTGACGCTCGAGCTGGAAAAGGCCTCGTCCGGCTGGAATGCACCGGCGATGGCACCATGGCTGGAGAAGGCGATCGACGACGCCAGCCAGGCTTTTTTCGACAAGCCGGCGATGTACATGGGCGAAGGCGGCTCGATCCCGTTCATGGGCATGCTTGGCGAGAAGTTTCCCGGCGCGCAGTTCATGATCACCGGCGTGCTTGGCCCGCATTCCAATGCGCATGGCCCCAACGAGTTCCTGCACATCCCGATGGGCAAGCGCGTGACTGCCTGCGTCTCGCAGGTGATTGCCGACCATCACGCCGCCTGCCTGCGCGGCGAAACCAGCGGCTCGCCGGTGGTGGCCGATAGCGGCACCCGTCATGGTGGGCATGGTTGCTGTTGAGTTGTGGCTTCATCGATGCGTGCGGTTGGCGCGCATCGATTTCATGAAAGGTGGGGCTGCGCTTTAAGTGGGGATGAGCGGGTGCGCCGTGGTCGTCGGGCTGACCCGCTTTGGCGCTCAGGCTTGCTGGCGCAACCTGGCCGCCGGGCTCCACGTACTGCCTGGACCGCATCCTTACCCGATCCCCTCTGCCGCTGGCAGAGGGGAGATCGGTTGCTCTTCTTCGGAACGTGCCTGGCGCGCATTGCCCAGCGCAGAACTGGCGTTCTTTGCACACCCAAGTCGGCAAGGATTCCCGCAGGGGTTTGTTTATCGAAAGACGACTTCTTTGCGCGGGAAGACAACTTCCCGGGAGTCACTGCCCGAAACCATGAGCGCTTGGTAGCAGGAGCCGATGACCATGTCATGCTGAAGGCAGTGCATCGGCCCGCGCGCTCCAATGCTCGCTGCGTGAGGCAGCGACATCCGAAATGCTAGTCTGCCGATCCCGTCCACCTTCGGTGCTGCGATGAATCATCTGTTTGGTAGCGACAGCTGGCTCTACATTCTGCTGGTCGGTTTTGTGGTTGGGCTGCTGGCGCGTTTCATTACGCCGGGTACCCAACGTCTGGGCTGCCTGCTGACGATCGTGCTGGGCATTGCCGGTGCCGTGGTCGCCAGCTGGTTTGGCCGCTACATGGGGTGGTACCGCGCGGGCGAGCCGGCCGGTTTTCTTGGCGCGCTGCTCGGCGCGATTGCCATCCTGGCGTTGTTGCGGTTGTTCAGTGGCAGCAAGCGCTGAGCGTTTCACCGCGTTTCTGCCGCGTCTATCCATCACTCCACTACGCCTTCTCTCTTCATGACGTCACTTCATCCGGATCCTGCGCGCGATGCGCTTCGCCTGCATTGGGCACAACAAGCGCTCGACGATCCACATGCCTCGCTGCAGCGCGCATCGGTCGATGCGGGGTTTCGCAGCTACTGGCGCACGCGCGGGCGTGGCGTGGATCGCATCTTGATGGATGCACCGCCAAAGCTGGAAAATGTGGCGCCCTGGCTGCGCATGCATGCACTTCTGGGCGCCCATGGGGTACGCGTGCCTCAGGTGCTTGCACAGGATCTGGAAACGGGCTTTTTACTGCTAGAGGATCTGGGCGTTCCGACGCTGGCACAGGTGCTCACCGATGCCAACGCCGACGACTTGCTGGATGGCGCGATTGCCCAGCTGCTGCTGCTGCAAAGAATTCCCCCACCTGCCGATAGTGGCGTGTTTGGCGAGGCGCTGCTCCAACGCGATGCCGGCTTGTTCGAAGAGTGGTTTTTAGGCCGCCACCTGGGCGTGCAGCTGGACTGCGCCCATGCCGAGCAGTTGCAATTGGTGCAGCGCCGTCTGATGGACAACGCGCTGGCCCAGCCGCGCGTGTTCACCCACCGCGATTTCATGCCGCGCAATCTGATGCCGGTGCCCGATGGCCCGGCGGTGCTGGACTTCCAGGATTGCGTGATCGGCCCGATTGCCTACGACCCGATCAGCCTGTTCAAGGACACTTCGGTGAGCTGGCCGATCGCTCGCGTAGACAGCTGGCTGCAGCACTATCACGCACGTGCCGCAACGGCTGGATTACCGGTACCGCCGTTGGCGCAGTTCCTGCGCGATGCGGACTGGATGGGCGTGCAGCGCCACCTGAAAAACCTGGGGATTTTCTCGCGCCTGAGTCATCGCGATGGCAAGCATTGGTATCTGGACAATGTGCCGCGTTTCATGGCGTATCTGGACGAAGTGCTGCCGCGCTACGCCGAGCTTGCGCCGTTAATCGGCCTGCTTGACGAGGTGATCAAGCCCGCGCTGGCTGCGCGTGCCCAGCAGGCCACGGCATGAAGGCGCTGATCTTTGCGGCAGGATTCGGCGAGCGCATGCGCCCGCTGACAGAGCACACGCCCAAGCCACTGCTGTCCGTCGGTGGTGCGCCGTTGATCGTGTGGCATCTGCGCAAGTTGGCGGCGCTGGGCGTGGACGAGGCGGTGATCAATACCTCGTGGCTGGCCGAGCAGTTTCCGCAGCTGTTGGGAGACGGCAGCGCGTACGGTCTACGGCTGACCTATTCCTACGAAGGGACCACGCCACTGGAAACCGGCGGCGGCATGTTGCATGCGCTGCCGCTGTTAGGCGATGCGCCCTTTTTGCTGATCAACGGCGACATCTGGACGGATTTCGATTTTTCCCGTTTGTCGCAGGCACCCGCAGGACTTGCACAGCTGGTACTGGTCGACCGCCCCAGCTACGCAGCGCGCGCCGACTTCGCGCTGGATGCGGATGGCAAGGTGCGCGCAGATCTGCCCGCGACGCTCACCTATTCCGGCATTGGCATGTATCGACCAGCGCTGCTGCGCGATTGGCAATCGGTCATTGGCCAGTTGCCGGAACAGACTGGTACTGCGCCGCGCTTTGCGCTGGCGCCGATCCTGCGCGCAAAGATGGCGGAGGGCCTGATCGATGGCATCCACCACCTCGGACGCTGGACCGATGTCGGCACGCCGCAGCGGCTGGCCGCGCTGCAGGGGGAACTGGCGGGACCGGAGAAAAGCTGACGCGCCAGGGCGTGGGCATTACCTGCCGCCGATCCACCGCAGCGTATCCAACACACGGCACAACTGCACCGCGATCCGCTTCGCTTCTGCGTTATCCGGGTCCCGGCATCCCCGCTACCACACGCCGCAGAAATGGCACGGTGATGCGGCGTTTTGCGGCCAACGATTCGCGATCCAGACGATCCAGCAAGGCCACCAGCCCCGCCAGTTCGCGCTCGCTGTGGGTCAGCAGCCAGTCGATCGCCGCTTCGTCCAGCGCCAGGCCGCGACGCTGCGCGCGGTCGCGCAGTACTGCCGCGCGTGCCGCATCGTCGAGCACGGGCAACCCGATCCGAATGCATTGCGACAGCCGCGAACGCAGGTCCGGCAACACCAACGCCAGCCCATCGGGCATCTGTCGCGCGGTGTACAACAGCGTGATGCCGGCCGCGCGCGCGCGATTGTGGAAATCGAACAACGCCACTTCGTCGTCGCGTCGGCCGGCGATGCTTTCCACGCCATCCAGGGCGACCACGCCGCGGCCTTCCAGCGCTTCGAGCGCATCGCGCAAGCGGCCGGCGGCCGCCTGCAGCGGCAGATACGCGGGAGTGCGCCCGGCCTGCTCGGCGGCGGCGCACAGCGACAGCGCCAGATGCGTCTTGCCGGTGCCGGCGGGGCCGGAGAGATACAACCAATCGCTCACATGCCCCGCAGCCAGCGCCTGCAACTGCGCAAGCAGGCCGTCGGGCGCGGCGATGTAACTGTCGAAACGCTGATCGGGTGGCGCGCGCAACGCCAGCGGCAACTGCGGAACACTCACGACCGGTCCGGGTCCTTGCTGGGGTCGATGATCACGCTGCGCTCGGGCGTGGACTGCAGCACGATGCCGGCGCGCTCGCCCGCATACAGATCGCTGCGCGTGTACTGCTCATGCGCATAGCGCAACAGCACGTTGGCCACTGCCGCGACCGGCAATGCCAGCAACATGCCGAGAAAGCCGAACAACTGGCCGCCGGCCATCACCGCGAAGATCACCGCCACCGGGTGCAGGCCGATCTTGTCGCCGACGATACGCGGCGTGAGCACATAGCTTTCCAGCAACTGGCCGACGGTGAACACCACGCCCACGCCGATCAGCAATTTCAGATCCAGCCCTTGCGCCTGCACGATGGCTGCCAGTAGCGCCAGCACGATGCCTGTGGTCGCGCCCAGGTACGGGATGAAGCTGATCAAGCCTGCGATGATGCCGATCAACAGGCCCAGGTTGAGTCCGATGATGGACATACCGGTGGCGTAGATCGCACCCAGCGCCAGCATCACCAGGAACTGGCCACGGATGAAGCCACCGAGCACGTCGTTGGATTCCTGTGCCAGGCGACTCACGGTACCAATGTAGGCGCGCGGGATGACGGCAGCCACGCGTTCGACCAGGCGATCCCAGTCGCGCAGGAAGTAGAACGCCAGGATCGGCAGCAGCGCCAGGTTGATCACCCAGGTCACCATCGCAAAGCCCGAGCGCGACACGTAGCCGAAGAGCGTCTTGGCGGCGCCACCGGCCTGTTCCCAGTGGCTGCGGATCCAGTCGATCAAGCGCTCCGGATCCAGCCAGGCCATCAACTGCATGCCGGTCTTGGCTTCCAGCCACGGAATGGCGGTACCAATCGCCCAGTTGCGCATCTGCGGCAGCGCATCGATCAAGGTCATGATCTGGCGCTCGATCATCGGCACCAGAATCATCAGCGCCAGCACGAACAGCAGCGTCGCCAGCACGAAGACCAGCATCACCGCGACATTCCGCGAGCGTCCGGCACGTTTGATGCGATCCACCAGCGGGTCGCCCAGCCATGCCAGCAACAGCGCCAGCACGAACGGGGTCAGGATCGGCGCCAGCAGCGAGACCACCCACAACACACCGACAATCACCGCCGCCCATTTGAGGCGACGCAGGAACAGGGCAATTTCGGCTTCGGGAGTCAAAGTCATTTCAGACGGTACTCGGCGTGCTCGTTTTCGAGAATGATCGGGCCTTCGGTCGGTACCGAGACCGAGACCAGCGGGCTGTTGTCGCCGAGCATACGGTTGAGGCCGGAAATACCCGTGAGCAATTCCAGGTCCAGTTCCATCCGGTCGCCATTGGCGCTGACCGGGCGGATGCTGCGTACCACCGAGACGCCCTGCAGCGCGGCCGACACGCGCAGGTAGTCGTCGGCGCTGCTAATGCCGGTGATCACCACGCGGTAGACACCGGGCACGCCCGAATCCACCCGCTTGGCGTAGCGCTTGACCAGCGCATCGGCGGCGCCATCGGCACCGGCCGCCATGGCGCGGCGAGCGTCGCCGTCGCTGCTGGTCCAGCTGGACAGCACATTGCCGTTGTCTACAAAGACCCAATCGGCAGTCCAGCCGGCGGCGTTGCGGTAGAGCTTGCCGATCAACTGCATCGGTGGGCTGTACTTGGCCGAGGCGCGCGACACCGCGGCGGTGTCCTTGCGCCAGATCGCGCCAGCCAGCGCCTGCTCGGCGGCGGCGCCGCTCGGCAGCCCGAGGCGGTAGCCACGTTCGATCGCACGGTCCAGCACGCTGCGCGCGGCATTGGCCTGGGCCACGCCAACCAGGCGTGGGCCGCTGCCATCGTCGATGGCCAACCACAGCACCGGCTTGGGCCGCGGCAAGGGCCACACCGGCAGGCCCAGCGCGGCGATCAGGCCATCCACATCCGATTGCCGGAAACGTGCCACCAGGGTCGTACGGAAGGTCGGCGCGCCGGTGCGCGAGGTGCCCTGATCCTGGCGGTAGTCGTAGTGTTCGACGTAGTTCGGCGCGTTGCGCAGCGCCTGCGGAACGCCGGGGCGGCTCACCACGGCGCGGTCGCCGGAGACCTTGCCCAGCACGGCGCCGAGCGCACGTGCCAGTGCGCCGGGGCGATCGGATTCGCTCTGGCTATTGACCGGCACTTCGGCGTCGTAGGCACTTTGCGCCTTGGCAACGTCGCCTTCGGTGCGCAGATCTGCTTGCGCAAAGGCCGGAGCAACGGGCATGGCGACCACGAGGGCGAGAAAGAAAGCGAGACTGCGGCGCATCGACGGTTCCATGACATAAGCGTATCCGGGTGAATTGTTGCCCGAATGGGGCGCTAGCGCCAACGTGGCTGCTAAAATCGCCGCCTTTACCGCCGAGCCACCCCCGCCCGTGACCAGCCAGACGCCTTCCAGCCCCTCGCCCATGACCTACCGCGACGCAGGGGTCGACATCGACGCCGGCAATGCATTGGTCGAACGCATCAAGCCGCTGGTCAAGCGCAGCTTCCGGCCCGAGGTCATGGGCGGCCTGGGTGGCTTCGGCGCGCTGTTCGACCTGTCCGGCAAGTACAAGGAGCCGGTGCTGGTCTCTGGCACCGACGGCGTGGGCACCAAGCTCAAGCTGGCTCAGCAATTGGGACGGCACGACACCATCGGCATCGACCTGGTCGGCATGTGCGTCAACGACGTGCTGGTGCAGGGCGCCGAGCCGCTGTTCTTCCTGGATTACTTCGCCACCGGCAAGCTGGATGTGGACACCGCCGCGGCGGTGGTGGGCGGCATCGCGCGTGGCTGCGAGCTCTCCGGTTGCGCGCTGATCGGCGGCGAAACTGCCGAAATGCCCGACATGTACCCGCCGGGCGAATACGACCTGGCCGGTTTCACCGTGGGCGCGGTGGAAAAATCGCAGCTGCTGGATGGCGCGCAGGTGCGCGACGGCGACGTGCTGATCGGCATCGCCTCCTCCGGCCCGCATTCCAACGGCTATTCGCTGATCCGCAAGATCTACGAGCGCGCCGGCGCCCCGGCCGAGCATGTGCTGGACGATGGCACCAAGCTGATCGACGCACTGATGGCGCCGACCGCGCTGTACGTCAAGCCGGTGCTGTCGCTGCTGAAGTCGCACGGTGAAGCGATCCACGCGATGGCGCATATCACCGGTGGTGGCCTGACCGAAAACATCATCCGCGTGATACCCCAAGGCCTGGGTCTGGACATCGACGCCACCGCCTGGACGCTGCCGCCGGTCTTTGCCTGGCTGCAGCGCGAAGGTGCGGTGGCCGATGCCGAAATGTGGCGCACCTTCAACTGCGGCATCGGCTTCGTGCTGATCGCCTCGCCCGAGCAGGCCGCCACGCTGGAGCAGGCGCTGGATGCGCAGTCGCTGGCGCATTGGCGCATCGGCCAGGTGGTGACGGCGCATGGCGACGAGCGCGTGCGGATCGGCTGAGAGAAGACCTGCATGGACGCGTCCCCGATCGCCAGCCCTGCCCCTGCCACTGCCACTGCCAGCGCTGAAGATCTGCAGCAGCTCAAGCTGCTGTCGATCTTCCACTACGTGCTGGCCGGCATCACCGGGTTGTTTTCGTTGTTTCCGTTGATCCATCTGTTCATGGGCCTTGCCATCGTGACTGGCCATCTGCCCATGGAGAGCGCCAGCCCAGACGCGCCGCCAATGGACCCACGCTGGTTCGGCTGGTTTTTCGTGGTGTTCGCGGCAGCATTTATCTGCTGCGGCCTGACGCTGGCGGGGTTCATCGCCTATGCCGGCCGTTGCATCGCCCAGCGCAGGCGGCATCTGTTGTGCCTGATCGTGGCCGGCATCTCCTGCTCGTTCATGCCGTTCGGCACCGTCGTCGGTGTGTTTACGCTGGTGGTGCTGCTGCGTCCGCAGGTGAAGGCTCTGTTCGGTGCCGGCAACGCTGCGGTTTGAGACGTTTGTGAGCCTACTCTCCAATGCCCGCACCTGAGGCCCCATTGCGCCTGGCCGTGCTGGCCTCCGGCCGCGGCAGCAATCTGCAGGCCATTGTCGATGCGATCGCCAGCGGACGCCTGCATGCCGAGGTGGTCGGCGTATTTTCCGATCGCCCGCAGGCGCCGGCCTTGCAGAAAGTCGAGCCGGCGCGTCGCTGGTGCGCCAGCCCGCGCGATTTCGCCGACCGCGCCGCCTTCGATGCCGCGCTGGGCGATGCCATCGCCGCCACGCAGCCGGACTGGGTGATCTGCGCCGGCTATATGCGCATCCTGGGTGAGCCGTTGGTGCGCCGTTTCGCCGGGCGCATGCTCAACATCCACCCCTCGCTGCTACCCAAATACCGCGGCCTGCACACGCACGCGCGCGCGCTGGAAGCCGGCGATGCAGAGCATGGCGCCAGCGTGCATCTGGTGGTGCCGGAGCTAGATGCCGGCGCGGTGATCGCGCAGGCACGCGTGCCGGTCCTGCCCGGAGACAGTGCCGAACAACTGGCCACGCGGGTGCTGGCGCGCGAGCACCCGCTGCTCCTGGCCACGCTGGAGCTGCTTGCCAGTGGCCGCGTCGCGGTGCACGGCGACACCGTACTTATCGACGGTCAGTGCCTGTTTACGCCACTGCGACTAGAGTCCGCAAACACCGCACTCGCCTGAATGCGGAAGACATCCCCCTCATCCCGTCTCGGACATCCTTGCGGCCTCCGTGCCCGCCACCAGCGCATGAACGTCATCCCGATCGCCGCCGCGCTGTTAACTGTCGCCTTGCTGACCGAGGCCGGCCCCGGCCGTGCGCAGCAGGCGCCCGCCGCGCCTGTGCCAGCGGCGCCCGTTCCGGTCACAACTCCAGGCGCCGCGCCGACACCGCCCGCAGCCCTGCCCTCCAGCACCTGGACACCGCCGCCACTGGAACCGTTCGTGGCGACCTACCAGGCGTTCTACCGTGGCAAGGAAGCAGGCGATGCCACCATGCAGGTCAGCCACGGCGAGGGTAGCCAGTGGCGCATCGACATGTCGGTGCGTGGCCGCAAGGGCTTCGCCAGCATCCTGGGCCTGAACCTGGAGCAGAGCACGGTGTTCCGCGTGGACGGCGACACATATGTGCCGCTAAGCCAGAGCACGGTGCGCAAGGCAGTGTTCTTCGGCAAGAAGGTCACCGGCGTCTACAACTGGCAGGCCGGCACAGCGCAGTGGAACGGTGATCTGAAGGAAGATCGCCAGCAGCCGATCCCCTTGCAGCACGGCGACCAAAGCGCGTTGTCGCTGAACCTGTCGCTGATGCGCGACGCGCAACCCGGGCGCAACCTCAGCTATCGCTATGTCGACGTAGGCAAGGTGCGCAAATACGACTACCGCGCAGCCGACGCCACCGAGGTGGTGCAGGTGGGCGATCTGAGCTACGACGCGTTGCGCGTGTACCGCGTCAACGGTGGCGACAACGAAACCATCCTCTGGATCGCCAACGGGGTCCCCACCCCGGTGCGCATCCTCCAACGTGACAAAGGTGAGGATCAGGTCGATCTACGCCTGGTCGAATACCAAGGAGCCTGATCGATGAAAACCCTCCCCCGTCCCAGCGCCATCGTTGCCGCCGCCGCATTGGCCCTGGCCAGTCTGCCTGCCTTGGCCATGCAGCCATTCCAGGCCGACTACTCGGCCAACTACATGGGCATGCAAGCCAATGGCACCATGACCTTGGCCGCTGCCGGCGCCAACCAGTGGCGCTATACGCTGACCATCCAGAACCAGCTGGCCAACCTGACCCAGAGCACGGTGTTCGAAGAAGCAAATGGCCAACTGCGCCCGGTCAGCAGCAACGACACCTCATCGATGATGGTCAAGCGCCGTAATGTCACCGCCAACTACGACTGGAAGACCAGTCAGGCGACCTGGGGCGGCGACATCAAGCCGGACCGCCGCGGGCCGGTGAAACTGCAGCCCGGCGACATGGACGCGCTGTTGATCAACCTGGCCATCACCCGCGATCTGGCCGCCGGCAAACCACTGAACTACCGCATGGTGGACGAAGGCCGCATCAAGCCGATGAGCTATAAGGTGGTCGGCAAGGAAACCATCACCGTCAACGGCAAGCAGGAGCAGGCCACCAAGGTCTCGCGCGTGGACGGCGACAAGGAATTGATCGCGTGGGTGGTCAAAGATCTGCCGGTACCGGCGCGCCTGCTGCAGAAGGAAAAAGGCCAGGACGCGCTGGACCTGACCATCAAGTCGCTGCGCTGAGCGTTTGTGCCTGATCGAGCGTGCCCAGGAATGCGCTGCGGTGCGCTGCTGGGAGGCACTATTGAGCGGGCAACCCGCCAATAGCCATTCTGAAGCGTGGTGAACCGAGTGCGCGATGCCCTCACCGCTCGCGGGACACGCCGTGAATCCGTCCGTGGAGGCTCGGTGGCGGCATCCATGCCGCCACACGTCCCGCAAGCGGCGAGGACACCGCACCAGGCAGTTCGCGGGCTGCTCTGTTGAAAGCGAGAGCAGCAACGGCCGGTTGAAGGCACGGTGAGGACACCTCCTCAAACCTCTTGCGTGCGCCTCGATTGAAGAACCAAGACGCCACGCCAGCGCGCTGAGTGTTGTTTGGTTGAGACTGCGCACCCCGACCATCGTGACTGGTCCTTGCCCGCCTACCGTCGCGGGACCTTATGCGGCATGGATGCCGCATAAGAGCCTACACGGACGTACTTGCGGCGTGTCCCGCGATGGTGGGCGGGCGAGGACCCTGCAGCCAAGCCGCAGCTCAGCCGCTCTTCATGCACCGGTCGGAGCCAGGCCGAGCTGCGACCTCTCAGGGCTTACCCGCGGCCTTGCCATCGCCGGTGCTGAACACCGTGCGGCAGTCCACGCGGATCTGCTCGCCGGTGCTGCGCCAATAGAACAGGTCGCAATGGCGCTTGCCTTCGACAGTCTTCTTTACCGCCACCGCGTAGAACGACTGCGCGATCTCTTCGCGGCTGGCAGTGCCGTCGTTGTTCCAGTCCATGTCCTTGAACTCCACGCCCTGGGTGATGGCCATGCCCACGCTCCAGGCATAGGCCAGCCACGCCAGGATCAGCACGATCACGCCGAGCAGGATCTTGCGCCGGGTGGTGAAACGGCCGCGCAGGATCATGCGGTGCGCTGGATGGTCGCGCCCAGCGCCCCCAGCTTCTCCTCGATGTTTTCGTAGCCACGGTCCAGGTGGTAGATGCGATCGATGGTGGTGTCGCCATCGGCGACCAGGCCTGCCAGGATCAGCGACGCCGATGCGCGCAGGTCGGTCGCCATCACTGGCGCGCCGCTCAGGCGTTCGGAACCGCGCACGATGGCAGTGTGGCCTTCGACCTGGATATCCGCGCCCAGGCGCAGCAGCTCGTTGACGTGCATGAAGCGGTTTTCGAAGATGGTTTCGTTGATCACGCCCACCCCATCGGCCACGCAGTTGAGCGCCATGAATTGCGCCTGCATGTCGGTGGGAAACGCCGGGTACGGCGCAGTGGTCAGGCTGACTGCGCGCGGACGCTTGCCCTGCATGTCCAGCGTGATGCTGTCGGCGGTGGTGGTGATGGTGGCGCCGGCCTCGGTCAGCTTGTCCAGCACTGCATCCAGCGTTTCCGGGCGCGCGCGGCGCACGGTGACGCTGCCGCCGGTCATCGCCGCGGCGACCAGGAAGGTGCCGGTTTCGATGCGGTCCGGCAGCACCGCATGGTGCCCGCCGCCCAGCCGCTCGACGCCCTGCACCACGATGCGTGGAGTGCCGGCGCCTTCGATCTGCGCACCGAGTGCGATCAGACAGTCGGCCAGGTCGGTGACTTCCGGCTCCATCGCCGCGTTTTCCAGCACCGTGGTGCCTTCGGCGAGCACCGCAGCCATCAGCACGTTCTCGGTGCCGGTGACGCTGACCATGTCGAACACATAGCGCGCGCCCTTCAGGCGCCCGTGGCTGGTGGCCTTGATGTAGCCATTTTCCACGCTGATGTCGGCACCCAGTGCCTGCAGGCCCTTGATGTGCTGGTCCACCGGGCGCGAACCGATCGCGCAACCGCCGGGCAGCGACACTTCGGCAGTGCCGTAGCGCGCCAGCAGCGGGCCCAACACCAGGATCGAGGCACGCATGGTCTTGACCAGCTCGTACGGCGCAACCTGATGAGTGACCGAGCGCGGGTCGACCAGGATCGAACGGCCCTTGGCGAGCGTGCCTTCGTCGATGGTGACCTCCGCGCCCAGCTCGCTGAGCAGCTTCACCGTGGTGATCACGTCGTGCAGGTGCGGCACATTGCTGATTTCCACCGGCGCGTCGGCCAGCAGGGTCGCGCACAGGATCGGCAGCACTGCGTTCTTGGCGCCGGAAATATTGACTTCGCCATGCAGCGCTTGGCCGCCGGTCACTACGATTTTTGCCATGGGAATCTGAGAAATCCGAAAGTAGAAGGGATGTCGGGAATGAAATAAGGCGCGTATCGATCGTGGTGCACGCGGCGCGCGGTGGAACCGGGGGATCGAGCCGCGCCGGATATGGCCCGGGACGCGCTGGACGCAATCACTGCGTGGGCGAGGACGACGCCGGCCGAGGCGATGCAGGGGCATCCTGCTTCCGACCCCGTGCTGCGCACCGCTCCGGCCCAGCCCGCTCGGCGGCTGCGTTCAGCCTTCTTCGGGCGTCAGCGTCTTCAGCTGCAGCGCGTGGATCGCCCCGCCCATCAGCTCGCCCAGGGTCGCATAGACCATGCGGTGCCGCGCCAGTGGTGGCTTGCCGACAAATGCAGGGCTGACCACGGTGGCCTCGAAGTGCACGCCGTCGTCGCCGTGCACGTCGACGCGGGCTTCGGGCAAGCCGGATTCGATGAGTTTACGGATGGTTTCGGCGTCCAAAGGGCGTTTCCTCATAAAATGAGCGCACATTCTACTCTTCACCCGAGTCCTGCATGGCTGTCTCGCCCCTGCCCTCCGCCACCGTCAGCGACGCCAGCCTGGTCGCCAGCGGCCAGCGCGTGCTGCAGATCGAGCGCGAGGCGCTGGCCAGCGTGGGCGCACGCATCGGCAGCGAGTTCGCCGCGGCCTGCCGGCTGGTGCTGGCCTCGCGCGGACGGGTGGTCGCCACCGGAATGGGCAAGTCCGGCCATGTGGCGCGCAAGATCGCCGCCACCCTCGCCTCGACCGGCACGCCGGCATTCTTCGTGCACCCGGGCGAAGCCGGACACGGCGACCTGGGCATGATCACCGAGGCCGACATCGTGCTGGCGCTGTCGTACTCCGGGGAATCGGACGAGGTGCGCATGCTGCTGCCGGTGCTCAAGCGCCAGGGCAACCCGATCATCGCCATGACCGGCCGCACCGGTTCCACCCTGGCCCAGGCCGCCGACGTGCACCTGGACGTCAGCGTGTCGGCCGAAGCCTGCCCGCTGCATCTGGCCCCCACCTCCAGCACCACCGCCTCGTTGGCGATGGGCGATGCGCTCGCAGTCGCGCTGCTGGATGCGCGCGGCTTCACCGCCGACGACTTCGCGCGCTCGCATCCTGCCGGCAGCCTGGGACGGCGCCTGCTGCTGCACATCACCGATGTGATGCACGCTGGCGAGGACCTGCCGCGTGTGCGCGAAGACGCCAGCCTGAGCGAGGCGTTGATGGAAATGAGCCGCAAGCGGCTGGGCATGACTGCCGTGGTGGACGCCGACGACCGTCTGATCGGCCTGTTCACCGACGGCGACCTGCGCCGCGCGCTGGACAGCGACATCGACGTGCGCAGCGCCGGCATCGCGCAGGTGATGACGCGCAACCCGCGCACCATCGGCGCCGACCAGCTGGCCGCCGAGGCCGCGCGGCTGATGGAGGACTACAAGATCAACGGCCTGATCGTGGTCGATGCGCAGCACCGCGCGGTGGGCGCATTGAACATTCACGACCTGTTGCGCGCCAAGGTGGTTTAACAGGTTCAGTTTTCAACCGCCGGACCCCGTTCTCACCGATTCGTGCCGATGCCCTATTCCCCTTTGCAGCACCTTCCCGCCGAGCTGATCGAGCGCGCCGCGCGCGTCCGCCTGGCCTGTTTCGACGTCGACGGCACCCTGACCGACGGTCGCCTGTACTACGACCATGCCGGCAACGAGAGCAAGGCCTTCAACGTGCTCGACGGCCAGGGTCTCAAGCAGCTCGACCACGCCGGCATCCAGGTTGCACTGATCACCGCGCGCGCCAGCCTGTCGGCGGAAAAGCGCGGCCAGGATCTGGGCCTGCATGTGCAGATCGGGGTGAAGAACAAGCGCCTGGCAGTGCTGGCGCTGTGCCAGGAGCACGGCCTCTCGCTGGACCAGGTGCTGTTCATGGGCGATGACCTCCCCGACCTGCCCGCCCTGCTCGCGGTCGGCCTGCCGGTGGCGCCGGCCAACGCGCATCCATGGATTGCCGAGCGCGTGCAGTGGCAGACCCGCGCCCGTGGCGGCGAAGGCGCCGCGCGCGAAGTCTGCGATGTGGTGCTGGCCGCACAAGGCCAGGTCGAACGCATCATCGAAGGGTTCTCGGCATGAATTGGAACTGGCGCACCACCCTGGGCGTGGTGCTGTTCGTCGCCGCCGTGATTTCCGGCTGGTCGGCCTGGAAGCAGCGCGCGCGTCCAGCCGCCGCGGCCGTGCAGGAGTCCGGCGCCGACTACATCCTGCGCGACTTCGAGCTGATTGCCCTGGACAAGCAGAGCGGCAAGGAGTCGATGACGCTGCGCGCGCCGGAGATGCATCGCAACCGGGCCGACCAGACCGCTGACATCACCACGCCGGTGTTCCTGATGCCCGACAACGCCAATCTGCCGTGGACCCTGCGCGCCAAGACCGGCTGGGTCAATCCGGACGGCACCCAGCTGCGCCTGCGCGGCGATGTCGAGGGCGACAGCCCGACCGGCGGCGCCACGCCGCCCACCACGTTCCGCACCCAAAGCCTGGACGTGTTCCCGCAACAGAATATTGCCAAGACCGACGCGCCAGTGACCATGACCCGCCCGGGTATCATGCAGAGCGGCGTCGGCTTCGAAGCCGACCTCAAATCACGCCAGTACAAGCTCCTCTCTCAGGTCAAGACCCGCTATGAACCGAATGCTGCCCGCTAAACTGGCGTTTGCCGCACTGCTGCTGCCTGCGTT
Organism: Xanthomonas sp. NCPPB 1062; assembly: GCF_041481705.2. Classification (NCBI taxonomy): domain Bacteria; kingdom Pseudomonadati; phylum Pseudomonadota; class Gammaproteobacteria; order Lysobacterales; family Lysobacteraceae; genus Xanthomonas; species Xanthomonas sp. NCPPB 1062. The sequence continues at coordinate 3,315,755 of NZ_CM192987.1, forward strand.
GGCAATGGCCAAGACCAGCGATCGCAACCAGCCGATGGCGATCGACTCCAATGCCAACGATTGCAACATGCTCGACGACAGCGGCAAGTGCCGTTTCAGCGGCAATGTGGTGATCACGCAGGGCACGCTGGAAATCCACGCCGACACCGCCGATATCTTCCAGAAGAACGGCCAGACCGATCGCGTGGTGCTCAACGGCAAGCAGGCCACGCTCAAGCAGGAGATGGACGACGGCGCCATGATGCACGGCCAGGCCGATAACATCGAATACAAGGTCGCCGATGAGATCATCATCCTGACCGGCAATTACAAGGTGGATTCGCCCAAGGGCACCAACGCCGGCCAGCGCATGGTCTACAACACCAAGACCGGCAACATGCAGAGCGGCGGCGATGGCAGCCGCGTGCGCACCATCATCCAGCCGAAGACCCCGGCGCCTGCCGCGGCAACGCCCGCTCAGACACCGGCCGCCAAGCCCGCTGCCAAGCCGCAGGGGAAGAAGTAATGCTGGTCGCCACCGGTCTGCGCAAGAAGTACAAGCAACGCGAAGTGGTCAAGGAGTTCGGCCTCACGCTGGAGGCCGGCGAGGTGGTGGGCCTGCTCGGCCCCAACGGCGCCGGCAAGACCACCTGCTTCTACATGATCGTGGGCCTGGTCGAAGCCGATGCCGGCCGTATCGAATTGGATGGCCGCGACCTCACTGCCGAACCGATGTACGCACGCGCCAAGCTGGGCGTCGGCTACCTGCCGCAGGAGCCCTCGATCTTCCGCAAGCTCACCGTGGCCGACAACATCCGCCTGGTGCTGGAGCTGCGCGAGGAACTGGACAACGCCGGCCGAGAGAAGGAACTGGTCTCGCTGCTGGAAGAACTGCAGATCACCCATGTGGCCGATCAGCTCGGCGCCAGCCTCTCCGGCGGCGAGCGGCGCCGTTGCGAGATCGCACGCGCGCTGGCGGCCAAGCCGCGCATGATGCTGCTGGACGAACCCTTCGCCGGCGTGGACCCGATTTCGGTCGGCGAGATCCAGCGCATCATCATCCACCTCAAGGAGCGCGGCATCGGTGTGCTGATCACCGACCACAACGTGCGCGAAACCTTGGGAATCTGCGACCGCGCGTATATCCTCGCCGAGGGAGGCGTGCTGGCGCAGGGGGCACCAGACACGTTGCTAGCCAATCCCGACGTCCGTCGCGTGTATCTGGGGGAAACTTTCCGCCTTTGAGCGCGTCGCCGCGCCAACGCTTTTTCCAGTCAGTGCCCGCATGAAAGCCCGGCTCCAGACATCGCTAGGACAGCAGTTGGTCATGACGCCGCAATTGCGTCAGGCGATCAAGCTATTGCAGATGTCCACCACCGAGCTGGAAGTGGAAATCGCCGAGGCAGTGGAAACCAATCCGCTGCTGGAATGGGCCGACGAAGCTGCGCATGCGGCCAACGACATCGCGGTGGAATCCTCGCCGTCCGCGTCCACCGAACAGCCCCAGCGCGAAGAAGTCGCGCCTGCCGAGCGCGACGAGGATTGGTCGCAGGACGAACTGCAGTGGACCGGCTCGGGCAGCGGCGGCAGCTTTGACGACGACGAGTCCGGCGACGCGGCAGAGCGCGTGGCCGAATCCGAAACACTGGCCGACCACCTCTTGTGGCAGCTGCATCTGTCGCCGCTGTCGCAGCGCGACCGCCAGATCGGCGCGATGCTGATCGACGCGCTCGACGAAGACGGCTACCTGCGCGAACCGCTGTCGGCCATTCTCGAGACCCTGGCGCTGGGCGCCGCGGTCGACGAGGCCGACGTGCTCACCGTCCTGCATCAGATCCAGCGCTTCGACCCGGTGGGCGTGGGCGCGCGCACGCTGGGCGAATGCCTGGCGCTGCAGCTGGGGGTGCTCGATGCGGACACCCCCGGCCGCGAGCTGGCGCTGCAGATCGTTGCCGGCCCGCTGGAACGGCTGCCGCGCAGCGGTGTGGCCGGGCTGGCGCACGAGCTCAAGCGTTCCACTGCCGACGTGGAACAGGCGGTGCAGCTGGTGCGTTCGCTGGACCCGCGCCCGGGCAAACAGATCGGCGACCTGTCGCAGGACACCTATGTCGTGCCGGACTGCGTGATCTGGCGCCAGCGCGGGGTCTGGCGGGCCGCACTGGCCGGCCGCGCGCAGCCCAAGGTCACCATCCACCGCGGCTACGAAAACCTGATCCGCAGCTGCGGCGAATCCGATGCCGGCTATCTGCGCGGCCAGTTGCAGGAGGCGCGCTGGCTGCTCAAGAGCCTGGAGGCGCGCGGCGAGACCCTGTTGCGGGTGGTGCGCTGCCTGCTGGAACACCAGGCCGGGTTCCTGGAGTTCGGTCCGCAGGCCTTGCGCCCGTTGACGCTGCGCGAGATCGCAGGCGAGCTCGGCCTGCACGAATCCACCATTTCCCGTGCGATCGCCCGCAAGTACGTGCGCACCCCGCGCGGCACCATCGCGCTGCGCGCGTTCTTCGCCTCCGGCATCGACACCGACAGCGGCGGCGAGGCCTCCAGCACCGCCATCCAGGCCATGATCCGGCGCCTGATCGATGCGGAAAACCCTCGCAAACCGCTCTCCGACGCCAAGCTGGCCGATCTGCTGAAAACATCCGGCGTACCAGTGGCGCGGCGCACCGTTGCGAAGTATCGTGAGGCCATGAACATTTCCGCCTCCCACGAACGCGTGCGCATCGCCTGACGTTGCAACCACCGCAACGCCGGCATGCGCCGGGCTTGTCGGATCACCGGAACGGTTCATTGGCCCACCGACCAATGGAGGTATCCGATGCGTATCGAGACGTATGGCCACCAGCTTGAAGTGACCCCCGCCCTGAGGGAGTACGTGGCAAGCAAGCTGCAGCGACTGCAGCGCCATTTCGACCAGCACTGCGAAGTCCGAACGCAGCTGGCCGTCCGCAAGCCGGACCACCACGTGGTCGCCACCGTCAACCTTCCCGGTCGCACCCTGCACGCAGATGCCAGCGGCTCCACCATGTATGCGGCCATCGACCTGCTGGTCGACAAGCTCGACCGCCTGGTGCTCAAGCACAAAGAGAAGAAATGTAACCACCACGCCCGCGAGGTGCGCGACAATCCCGCATGACGCTTCCCGCTTGATGCCCTCATGCCCTTAACCGATCTGATGGCGGCCGTGCGCACCGTGGTGTCGCCGGCCGCCGATCGCGACACCGTCCTGCATGCCGCCGCCGACCTGCTCTCCTGTCGTCAGGCCGGCGCCGACGAGCTCTACGCCAACCTGTGCGAGCGCGAGGCCCTGGGCAGTACCGCCATCGGCCATGGCATCGCCATTCCGCATGGGCGCTGCCCCAACCTCACCGAGCCACGCGGGGCCTTGCTGCGGCTGGACACGCCGGTGTCCTTCGGTGGGGACGAGCCGGTGGACCTGGTCTTCGCCATGGCCGTGCCGGCGCACTACACCCACCAGCACCTGATGCTGCTGTCCGAGCTGGCCGAACGGTTTTCCGATGCCGACTTCCGTCGGAACTTGCGCGCCGCACCCAACGCCGATGCCCTGATGGCGCTGCTCGCCGACGTGCCGCCCGCGCAGGCGAGCGCGGCATGAATACCAGCATCACCGCACGCGAACTGTTCGACCAGCAGCGCGACAAGCTGGCCCTGCGCTGGGTCGCCGGCCCCAAGGGCGAGCACCGCGAGATCCAGGCCGGCAGCAACAACGCACGGCGCCCGTCGCTGGCTGGCTACCTCAATGTGATCTATCCCAACAAGGTGCAGATCCTGGGCACCGAGGAACTGGCCTGGCTGGACTCGCTGGATGCGCGGCAGCGCTGGGAAACCATCGAAAAGATCATCCAGGTGCAACCGCTGGCGCTGGCGATCAGTAAGAACCAGTCATGCCCGGAAGATCTGCGTGCGGCGGCGGACGAATCCAATACGCCGCTGTGGATCTCGTCCAAGCGCGGCCACGAGCTGCTCAACCATCTCTCCTACCATCTGGCACGCACGTTGGCGCCGCTGGTCACGCTGCATGGCGTGTTCATGGAGATCTACTCGATCGGCGTGCTGATCACCGGCGAAGCCGGCTCGGGCAAGAGCGAACTGGCGCTGGAACTGCTCAGCCGCGGCCACCGATTGGTGGCCGACGATGCGCCCGAGTTCACCCAGATCGCGCCCGATGTGCTCGACGGCACCTGCCCCGAACTGCTCCAGGATTTGCTGGAAGTACGCGGCCTGGGCGTCTTGAACGTGCGCGACATGTTCGGCGACACCGCGGTGAAGAAAAACAAGTACCTGCGCCTGATCGTGCACCTGACCCGGCCGATGACCGAGCCCACGCCGTCCGGCTACGAGCGTCTGACCGGCGATTCGGGCAGCCGCCATGTGCTGGACCTGGACGTGCCGCTGATCACCCTGCCGGTGATGCCCGGCCGCAATCTGGCCGTGCTGACCGAAGCGGCGACCCGGCTGCACATCCTGCGCACCAAAGGCATCGACCCGGCAGCGATGTTCATCGCTCGCCACAGCAACCTGCTGGAGCGACGTACGCCATGAGTGTTGCGCCCTCCACGCTGATGATCGTGAGCGGGCTGTCCGGCTCGGGCAAATCGGTCGCGTTGAAGACCTTCGAAGACCTGGATTACTACTGCTCGGACAATCTGCCGGTCGAGCTGCTGCCGGACTTCGTCAAAAGCCGTCTGCGTGGTAACCCGATCGGCGACCAGCGCCTGGCGGTGGGCATCGATGTGCGCAGCCGCAGCGACCTGACCCAGCTGGCGCAGTGGCGCCAGGCCGCGCAGGAATACGGCATCGAGGCGCGATTGCTGTTTTTCGAGGCCAGCGACGAGGCGTTGATCAAGCGGTATGCCGATACCCGCCGCCGCCACCCGCTCAGCCATCTCGGCCTGGCATTGCCGGAAGCGATCACCCGCGAGCGCCAGTTGACCGAACCGTTGCGTACGCAGGCCGATGCCGTCATCGACACCAGCACGCTCAACGTGCATCAATTGCGCCGCCGCGTGGTCACCGAGTTCGCGCTTGGTTCCCATGACCGGCTGTCGCTGCTGTTCGAATCGTTTGCCTACAAGCGCGGCGTGCCGGCCGAAGCCGACTTCGTGTTCGACGCGCGCGTGCTGCCCAATCCGCATTGGGATCCGGAACTGCGCCCACTCACCGGCCGCGATGCCGGCGTGCGCGACTACCTGGACAACGAGGCGGACGTGCAGCGCTACAGCGCGCAGATCGTGGACCTGCTCGATACCTGGCTGCCGCGACTGCGCAACGACACCCGCAGCTACGTGACCATCGCCTTCGGTTGCACGGGCGGCAAACACCGCTCGGTCTACATGGCCGAGCGCATGGCCCGCCATGCGCGCGAACAAGGCTGGCCGGAAGTGGCGACGTTTCATCGCGAGCAGGACTGAGGGGCTGGGATTCGGGATTCGGGATTCGTTGCAGCGGCATCCGCTAGGTGAGCGTGCTGTACCTACGTCGAGGGCGACACGCTCGCTGGCCTTATTCTTAGGTTGGAGTGCTTGCGCGGTGGCTGGCGTGGGCGGACGCTACACAGGCCGACGACGCTGTCGCTGATGCGACTGGCTCGCCGACGTCCCGAAAATCGCGTGGCGTTCTCGTTCGATGCGCCATGCAACGCTGCACCACCAACACGTTGGCGCCGTCACCACCAATGCGTCGGTGGTATTCCGCCACGCATGGCGACATGCCCCTGCGCGCTGCAGGGAAACGGCAGCGCCCGCTTGCCATGCAGGCCGCACTGCTGACGCTGCGCAAGCCACGGATCGCGCCACGTCGGCAGCGCACGATGGCGACCCATGCTGCCGCCACGTCGCCGCAGCGGTCCTAAACGGCTATTCAGTTCGCAACGCATCTGTGCAGGCAGACGCTATCGCGCAGTCATGCCGACCTGTTAACGTTTCGGCATGGCCTGTGGCATTCTCCTCATTACTCATCCCGGCATCGGCGCAGCGTTGTTGAACGTGGCGACGGGGCTGTTGCGGCAATTGCCGTTGAAGACCGAAGCATTCGACGTGCCGTTCGATGCAGACCTGGACGCATTGCTGCCCCAGGCGTCGTCGGCGATGCGCCGGGTCGACAGCGGCGACGGCGTGCTGGTCATGACCGACCTGTACGGCGCCAGCCCCAGCAATCTGGCCAACCGTCTGGCCAAGCTGGGCACCCCGGTTCGCCGGGTGTCCGCACTGAGCCTGCCGATGCTGCTGCGCGTGATGAACTACCCCGAACAAGGATTGCAGGAACTGCCCGCCACTGCGGCGGCCGGTACCCGCAACGGAGCGATCATCGACGATGCTTGAACGCGAACTCATAGTTTCCAACCGACTCGGACTGCATGCGCGGGCCACCGCCAAGCTGGTGCAGACGCTGTCGTCGTATCGCAGCAACGCCACCCTGGCGGCCAAGGGGCGCGAGGTGAATGCCAAGAGCATCATGGGCGTGATGCTGCTGGCCGCAGGCCAGGGCACCAGCGTGGTGGTGCGGCTGGATGGCGAAGACGAAGCCGAGGCCTTGCAGGCGCTGGTGGACCTGTTCGAGCGTCGTTTCGACGAGGACAGCTGAGCATGCGCGGCGTCGGTGCCGTTGCGACCGACACGGCGCCGCTGCGCCAGGGCCGCGCATGAGCCTGCGCCTGCGCGGACATGGCGCTGCACGCGGCAACGCGCTTGGCCGCGCACGCGTGCGCCAGAGCCATACCCTCGAAGTGGCCGAACAACGCGTGCCCGCCAATCAGGTGGAAACGCAGCTGCAGCGCCTGCATGCCGCCATCGCGTCGGCACGGGTCGAGATGCAGCAGCTGCGCGACCGCCTGCACGGCGCACTGGCGCGCGAAGTCGGCGAATTTCTCGAGCTGCATGCATTGCTGCTCGATGACCCCGAGCTGCTGCAAGGCCTGGATGAACTGATCCGCACCCACCGTTACAGCGCCGACTATGCCTTGCGCGTACAGCGCGACCGCCTGGCGGCGGTGTTCGACGGGATGGAGGATGCGTATCTCAAGAGCCGCATGGACGATCTGGATCACGTGATCGGCCGCATCCATGCGTTCTTGCACAAGCGCGCTCCCGACCTCAAGGGTGTGGCCGGCGAAATCCTGGTGTGCGACAACGTGGCACCTTCCGAGCTGGCGCAGCTGCAGGCGCAAGGCGTGGTCGGCATCGTCACCACCGCCGGCAGCACGCTGTCGCACAGCGCGATCCTGGCGCGCAGCCTGCACCTGCCGTTGGTGGTGGGCGTCAGCGACGCGCTGCAGCGCATCGAAGATGGCGATGTGCTGATTGTCGATGCCGGCTCGGGCCAGGTCATCGTCGACCCCAAGCCCGAACATCTGCGCGACTATCGCGAGCGCCTGCGTGCGCTTGCCAAGGAACAGCGCGAGCTGGGCCGGCTACGCTCCAAGCCCACGCGTACGCGCGACAACGTCGATATCACTCTGCTGGCCAACGCCGAATCGCTGGAAGACGTGGCCAACGCGCATGCGCTCGGGGCCAGCGGCCTGGGCTTGTACCGCACCGAATTCCTGTTCCTGCAGCGCAACGAACTGCCGGACGAAGACGAACAGTTCCACACCTACCGCGACACCGTGCTGGGCATGAGCGGCCGCCCGGTCACCATCCGCACCCTGGATCTTGGCGCCGACAAGGCCGACCGCACCGGCCTGACACTCAGCGATGAGGACAACCCGGCGCTGGGTCTGCGCGGCGTGCGCCTGTCGCTGGCGCGGCCGGCGGTGGCGCAGGCGCAATTGCGCGCGATCCTGCGTGCGTCCGGCTACGGGCCGGTGCGCATCCTGGTGCCGATGGTCAGCGGCCGCGAAGAAATCCTGCAGCTGCGCAAGCAGTTGAAGAAGCTCACCGCACAGCTGCGCGCCGAAGGCCACGAGATCGCCGAGCACATCCCGCTGGGTGCGATGATCGAAGTGCCGGCTGCGGCATTGGCGCTGGACTGCTTCATCGACGATATCGATTTCCTGTCCATCGGCACCAACGACCTGGTGCAATACCTGCTGGCGGTGGATCGCAACAACGAGGCGTTGGGCGAGCTGTACTCGCCCCTGCATCCGGCCGTCCTCAGGCTGATCGCGCAGGTCATCGCCACCGGGCGCACCTACGGCAAGCCGGTCGCGGTGTGCGGTGAAATCGCCGGCGATCCGCGTTTCGTACCGATGCTGCTGGCGCTGGGGCTCACCGAGTTCAGCCTGCATCCGGCCACATTGCTGGAAGTGCGCCGCGCGGTGCGCGACACCCATCTGGGCGAGTTGCGCGTGCACGGCGAAAAATTGCTGCGCGCCCGCGATCGCAAGGGCATCGAAAAATGGCTGGCTGGCCATGCGCAGGGGCTGCTGCGGTAATTGCGGCACGCAGCGCCCGGCCGCGCGGCCGATGCTTGAAGACCTGGGTTTCCTTCAGCACGGCGTTCGACACGCTCGCAGTCCTGAGGCAGGCCCAGACGGTGGCGCGAATCGGCATGCACCGCTTGGGCAGTGCGATTGCTGCGCGCACCAGTCACGCCCGCTCGCACCGCGTTGATCGCCTCCTTGTCGAAAAGCGCCGAAGATGCCGCCTGCATCGTCAATCGCGTCCCGCTCCATGCACCTTGAGCAGCTCTCTCGGCTTGGCTGCGTCCACGGCGCACGTCCTGCGCAAACGCGCCGCAGCGGCCCTGTATGTTTCGTCACCATGCGCAAGCGATAATGCCTTGCTGGCCCAGCACCGCGTCCTTTACTGATGGCGCGTCCACTCTTCCGGGAAGCCGCGCATGGCCGAAGCCGTTCGCCACGACAAAACCGCGCGCCAGCTACGCCTGCTGTCCGACGCGCTGGATAGCGGACGCCTGGGGCCGGTACGCCGGTTGGTCAATACGCTGGCGCCGGCGGAAATCGGCAACCTGCTCGAATCGCTGCCACCGGGCAAGCGCGAAGTGGTGTGGGGGCTGGTCGATCCGGAAGACGATGGCGAGGTGCTGCTGCATGTCGGCGACGAAGTGCGCGAAAGCCTGCTGGCCGACATGGACCCGGACGAGATCGTGGCGGCGGTCGAAGACCTGGACATCGACGATCTGGCCAACCTGGTCGAAGACCTGCCCGACACCGTCATCGATGAAGTGCTCAAGTCGATGGACCGCGAAAACCGCGAGCGGCTCGAGCAGGTGCTGTCGTATCCGGAAGACACCGCCGGGCGTCTGATGAACCCGGACGTGGTCACCGTGCGCGCCGACGTCAATGTGGACGTGGTGCTGCGCTATCTGCGCCTGCGCGGCGAACTGCCCGACCACACCGATCATCTGTACGTGGTGAGCCGGCGCCACCAATACCTGGGCCGCGTGCCGCTGGCGGCGCTGGTCACCCACGAAGACAGCACGCCGGTCAACCGGCTGATCGACGACGAGCAACCGGCCATCGATGTCGGCGACGGTTCGGACGAAGTGGCGCGGCGCTTCTCCGACCACGACTGGATCTCCGCGCCGGTGGTGGACGACAACAACATCCTGCTGGGCCGCATCACCATCGACGACGTGGTCGACATCATCCGCGAGCAGGCCGAGCACCAGGCCATGAGCGCGGCCGGTCTGGACGAAGACGAAGACATGTTCAGCCCGGCACGGCGCGCATTCCGGCGCCGCCTGATCTGGCTGAGCATCAATCTGTGCACCGCGTTTCTGGCGTCCAGCGTAGTCAGCAGGTTCGAGGGCACCATCGAGAAACTGGTGGCGCTTGCGGCGCTGATGCCGATCGTTGCCGGCATGGGCGGCAATGCCGGCACCCAGGTGCTGGCCCTGATGGTGCGCGGCCTGGCGCTGGGCCAGATCGGCTCGTCCAACGTGATGACCTTGCTCAAGAAAGAGCTCACCGTCGCGCTGATCAACGGGCTGTGCCTGGGCATCGGGCTTGGCTTGATCGTGCTGGCCTGGTTCCGGCAACCGATGCTATCGCTGGTGATCGGCACCGCATTGACGGTGAACATGCTCACTGCCGCCTTCGGCGGAGTGCTGGTGCCGGTGACGCTGAAACGGTTGGGCTTCGATCCGGCGTTGGCCGGTGGCGTGATCCTGACCACCTTGACCGACGTGATGGGCTTTTTGAGCTTCCTGGGCCTGGCCACGTTGATCCTGCTGCCCTGACCTGCGGTGCCTGGCCTGGAGCGTGTCATGCATGCGATGACGACAAGCAGATGAATATTCGACAGGAATCGCCTCGCCTCGACACGCCAGCGCACCGGCATGCGGTAATACTGCACCCATGTGATCGGTCGGGAGAGCTGCGTGATTCGTCGTTGTCTTGTTGTCATTGCCTTTGCGCTACTGCTGGCCGGCTGCACCAGCATGGCTGAGCGCCACCACGACGAACGCCGCGGCCACTTCGTCACCCGTACGCTGAAACTGGAAGGGCGCCTGTACCGCTATCAAGTGTTCGTGCCCGCGTCCAAGGTGCCGCAGCCGCGGCCCATCGTGCTGTTCCTGCATGGCTCGGGCGAGCGCGGCGATAACGGGCGCGATCAGGCCGAAGTCGGCCTGGGCCCTTACTTGAGCGAACACACTGCCGATTTCCCCGCGCTTGTCGTATTGCCGCAAGTGCCCAATGACGAAGAGTGGATGGGCGTCAATGCGCGCATGGCAATCGCGGCGCTGGATGCGGCCAGCGCCGAGTTCGCTGCCGACCCGCAGCGCACCTACCTCACCGGCATTTCGATGGGCGGCTATGGCGCCTGGGAAATCGGGCTGATGCAGCCGCAACGGTTTGCGGCGATCGTGCCGATCTGCGGTGCACTCAAGGCACCGCGCGATGAGCGCCGCACCTTGTACGTGAGCCTGGTGGCGAAGGAAGCGGACCCGTACACCGCGGCAGTGACGCAACTCAAGCACGTGCCGATCTGGATGTTCCATGGCGCCAAGGACGATTCGGTGCCGCCGCACGACGACCGCGCGCTGTACCGCGCCGCCAAGGGCGTCGGGGCCAATGTGCGCTACAGCGAATATCCGCAAGGCAACCACAACGCCTGGGACGCAACCTATGCGGACCCGGCGATGTGGGAATGGATGTTCAAGCAGCGCCTGCGCTGATGTTGTGCAGCGCCACGCCGGCCCTGCGCCGGCATGGCGGCATGACATGGCCGGTGCGCCTCAGTGGTGATACCCGGTGTCAGCGGTGATCTTGCCGCGGAATACGCGGTACGACCATACCGTATAGCCCAGGATCAGCGGCAGCAGCATGACCAGTCCCACCATCGCGAACAGTTGCGAAGACGGCGGCGCGGCAGCCTGCCAGATGGTGTAGACCGGCGGCACCAGATACGGCCACATGCCCAGCACCAGACCCAAGAAGCCCAGCACGAACAGGCCCATCGCCAGCAGGAATGGCAGCGCATCCGAGCGCGCGGCCTCGCTCGCACGCCATAGCGCCCCTCCCACGATGGCGACCAGCAGCGGCACCGGCATCAGCCACAGATAGTGCGTGCCACTGAACCAGCGCTCCATCACATGCGACTGCAGCGACGGCAACCAGGCGCTGACCAGGCCGATGAAGATCAACACGCTGATGGTCAACGGTCGGCTCAACTGCCGCGCCAACTGCTGCACGTGGCCTTCTGTCTTGAGAATCAGCCAGGTACTGCCGAGCAGCGCATAGCCGAACACCAAGGCGGCGCCCGTCAGCATCGCGAACGGGCTGAACCAGCCCCAGATGCCGCCGACATAGCGGTCGTTCTCGATCGGCAGGCCCTGCACCAGCGCGCCAAGGATCACGCCCTGCGCGAAGGTGGCCAGGATCGAACCGGCAGCAAACGCATTACTCCACAAGCGCCGCGAGCGATGCGCCTTGAAACGGAATTCGAATGCAACGCCGCGGAACACCAAGGCCATCACCATCAACAGCACCGGCAGATACAGCGCCGACAAGATCACCGCATACGCCTTGGGAAATGCGGCCAGCAGCCCTGCCCCGCCGAGCACCAGCCAGGTTTCGTTGCCGTCCCAGATCGGCGCGGCGGTGTTCATCATCAGATCCAGCTGCGCTTCGTCCTTGCGGAACGGCGCCAGGATGCCGATGCCGAGCACGAAGCCGTCCAGCACCACGTACATCAGCACCCCGAAGCCGATCACCGCAAACCACGCCACCGGCAATACGCTGTTCATCTCCATCATGCAGCTCCGTCGATCGGTGCATCCGCTGCCGACAGCGGGCGTGCGGGCGTGTGTTCGCCATGGTCCAGATGCGGCGCGTCGGCATGTGGGGTGGGGCCTTGCTTGCCGATCTTGACCAGGTACCAGATGCCCCAGCCGAACACGAACGCGTAGCCGGCCACATACACCGCCAGCGAGATGGCGGTCATCAGCGCAGACTGCGGGCCCACCGCATCGGCGGTGCGCAACAAGCCGTAGACCACATAGGGCTGCCGGCCGATTTCGGTGACGAACCAGCCGGAAATCAGCGCGATGAAGCCGCTCGGCAACATCCAGCGCCAGACCGCCAGCAACCAGCGCCATTGCACCAGCTTGCCGCGCCATAACGCGAACGCAGACACCCAGGCCACCAGCAGCATCAATGAGCCGATCCCCACCATGATGCGGAAGGCGAAGAACACCGGCGTCACCGGCGGGCGCTCGCTTGCCGGCACCGACGTCAGTGGCGCGATGCTGCCATCCGGGCGGTGGGTCAGAATCAGGCTGCCCAGGCGCGGAATCGCCACCTCATAGTCGTTACGCTCAGCCTGTGCGTTGGGTAACGCAAACACCACCAGCGGGAATCCCTCGCCCGGCTGTTCGGCATGCCAGTGCGCTTCCATCGCGGCGATCTTCATCGGCTGATGCTTGAGCGTGTTCAAGCCATGCATGTCGCCGACGACGATCTGCAGCGGTACGGCGATCGCGGCAAACACCACGGCCAGCTTCAGCATGCGCAGCCCTGCCTGGCGATGTACGCCACGATGCAGATACCACGCGCCCACTGCACCCACCACGAAGCAGGTGGTGATGAACGAGCCAAGCGCCATGTGCGCAAGCCGGTACGGGAACGAGGGATTGAAGATGATCTGCAACCAGTCCACCGGATGCACGATGCCGCCGATGACCTCGTAGCCGGCCGGGGTCTGCAACCAGCTATTGGACGAAAGAATCCAGAACGTGGAAAACAGCGTGCCCAGCGCCACCATGCAGGTGGCCAGGAAATGCAGGCGCTCGGAAATTCGACCCCAGCCGAACATCATCACGCCCAGGAAACTGGCTTCCAGAAAGAACGCGGTGAGCACCTCATAGCTCAGCAGTGGCCCGATCACGCCACCGGCCACGCGGCTCAATTCCGGCCAGTTGGCCCCGAACTGGAAGGCCATCACGATGCCGCTGACCACGCCCATGCCGAAGGACACGGCAAAGATCTTCTGCCAGAAAAAATACAGCTCGCGCCAGACCGGCAGACGCGTGCGCAACCAGCGCCATTCCAGAAACGCCAGCAGGCTGGAAAGCCCGATGGTGAATGCCGGAAACAACACGTGGAACGCAATGACGAATCCGAACTGGATCCGCGATAACAGCAGTGCGTCCATGGAGAACCCTCCAGGAAAAAAGTGATCGTCGGCGTGCAGGTCGCAGCGCGATCGCCGGAATGCATTGCATCGGGCGATCGCGCGCGCGCTGCTGCGCTACGCGATCATGATAGGGACGGTCGCGCCCGTTCCCGATGCGACACGGCGTCGCATCTGCGACAAATTGCCGCCCTTGTACTGCGGTACGCCACACCGCCCGCCTCTGCTGGGCAGTGCGCGTCGACAGGCGGTGCAAGACCGGCCATGCCGAGCGTCCCAGAGCCAGGCCGTGGCAACGCTATGGCCGCACCCGCTCCCAGATCCGCAGAAAATTGCCGCTATACACATCCACGATGCGTTGCGTGGGCCAGCCGGCATCCAGCATCGCCTGCGTGAGCTTGGGCAGATCCGCCCCGCTGCGCATCCCGGTCGGCAGGCTGGAAATGCCGCCATCGAAATCGCTGCCGAAACTCAGGTGTTTCCATGGATCTTCGACGATCCCCATGGCGGCAATCTGCCGGGCAAACGCTTCGTAATACCCAACGACAAAGGCAAGATCGGCATCCATGTCCGGCGTGCCATCGGCCAGATAGGCGTGTTGCAAGAAGTACGGCGCCAGGATGACGCTGATGCAGCCACCGGTCTGCACGATGGCACGGATCGCCGCATCGTCGAGCGCCCGGTCCAGGTGACGTGAGGGCCGCGTTTCCACACCACGCGTGACGCTGCGCGATGCGCCATGCGAGACGAAGGCCGGCACGTCGCGACGGATGCAGATGCCGCAAGCGTCAAGGATCCCCTGGCTCGAGGTATGCGAAAGATCCACCAGAAGCCCGGCATCGATGCAGCGCTCCACCACCTGCCGGCCAAACGCCGTCAGCCCCGCGCCCTTCTTCTCGCCCCACGGATTGAGCGATGCATAGCCAGCCTGGGAGATGTCGGTATGGCTGAAATGATTGAGCGTCAGATAGGCGGCGCCGTCCTTGGCAGCACTGTCCAGACGCGCCAGCCGCAGCGCCTGGGTGCGGCGCCCGCGTGGCCCAAGCATGTGCGCCCCCTCCAACGACAGGATGGCGCTGCACAGACCCGCTGCGCGAATCGCGCGGAGCTCGGCGGCGCTGCGTGCCAGCCGCATTCGCCCGCCGCTGGCCGCCACCATCTCCTGGACATAGCGCCGATGCTCCACCCAGTGTTTCCAGGGGTCGAGAAAAGGCACGCCGATGAGGTTTTCCCAGAGTGCATGGGCGCTGAAACAGGCACCGCCATAGCCGCCCGCGAGAAAGTCCGGGCCGCTCACGTGGTACATCAGCGGTTGGTTGCGACCTCGCGGCGAGGTCTTGGACATCAACCAGAGGATCGGAGAACGCCGATGTGCTTTCCAATCGCCCTTCCAGAAATCGAAGCCGCCTAGCCGCGACAGATACAGCGAATCCAGATGCGTATCGACCGGACACGCTAACGCATGCACTGCTTCCAGCGTGAGCGGCGGAACCAAGTCGGCCAGATTGTCGGAGGAAACTGCATGCATGGGCGAACCCCGGCAATGACGTCTGACGACGTCGCCAATAAAAGCGCGTGTTCCGCGTTGAAGATCCGGTCGCTATTCTTCGAGCGCCCTGATGGGTGGAGCATGTGCGTCCAAAGGAGAATAACCGAACTGGACCGTCAGATCCCCGGGGCGAGTGCCCGGCCCGAGAGGAAAGCGCAGGACTGCTGACGCGTTTCTCGTTTCGCAGCGCACCGCGTCGGTGCGGGGGTTTTTTCGTTATTGGACCGGCCGTCGTCTCACCAGGAATCGACGGGTCCTGGAGGCTTTTGGCGACGATGCCGCATGCCGGGATGGGGAGCCCGCCGATATCGGCTAAGAGCAGCAAACAGAACTGCTGCGCAGCCGCGGCGGCTCCTGGACAGTTGGGTTAGTGTGCGTGCGAGATTGCGGACGCACTGCCCTGATGCCGTGGTCCGTGGCCAGGCCGACGCCTGAACACATCAACGTCGCCAGCAACGACGGGGGCAATTGCCGGTTGCACTCGCGTCATGAGCGCTGGCCGCCGGTGACAGCTGACACGCCCGCCAGCGCACACAACGCACCAACACACTGCCACGCTTCCAATTCCTCACATCCGCGCACGCAGGCGCCGCGCAACTTCGCTGACCGCTGCGATGACTGCGGTCAGCGCGACCATCGAGAGGAATTGCGCGCGCGTATCGGCCGAAGAGGCCAACAACACGAAGATCACGCCCAGGATGACCAGCGCCAGCACGGTCAGAAACGGATAGCCGCGCATGCGGAACGGCAATGCAAGGCCGGCACGGTCCGCGCGGGCGCGCAAGATCAGTTGCGATACCAGCGAGATCGTCCACACCAGCAGGCAAGTGGCGCCGACGATGTTGAGCAGCATTGGCAACACCTTGTTCGGATACAGCAACTCCAGCGCTGCGGCGGCGAAGCCGAACAACACGCTGGCGATCACCGCCAACAGCGGCACTTGCTCGCCGCTGGTCCTGGCCAGCAGCCGCGGCGCTTCGCCGCGCTGGGCCAGCGAGAAGATCATCCGCGAGGCGCCGTACAGATTGGCGTTGAGCGCCGACAGCAGCGCGACCACCGCCACCAGGGTGATCGCCGTGGCGGCACCGGGAATGCGTGCCACGTCCAGCACGGCCGCGAACGGCGAGCTGAGCGCGGCGCTGGTCCACGGCACCACCGCCACGATCACGCTGATCGACCCGATATAGAACACCAGGATGCGCCAGGCGACAGTGCGAATGGTGCGCGCCAGGCTACGTCCGGGGTCGGCGGTTTCCGCGGCGGCCACCGCCACGATTTCGGTGCCGCCGAAGGCAAACACCACCACCAGCAACGCCGAGCCGATACCGGCCAGGCCCTTGGGCGCAAAGCCGCCGTTCTGGGTGAAGTTGGACAGCCCGGGCGATGCCACTCCGGGCAACCAGCCCGCCAGCAACGCCACGCCGATCAGCAGGAACACCACGATCGCCAGCACTTTCAGAATGGCGAACCAGAATTCGAACTCGCCAAAGTTGCGCACGCCGAGCAGATTGATCGCAGTGAACGTGGCCATGAACAGCAACGCCAGCAACGGCACCGGCAACGCCGGCCAGACCGTGGCCAGCAGCCCGGCGGCACCTACCGCTTCGGCCGCAATCACCACCACCACCTGAAACCACCACAGCCAGCCCACGGTGGCGCCGGCCGTCGGGCCCATCGCATCGGCGGCGTACACCGAGAATGCCCCGCTGGCCGGCTTGGCGGCGGCCATTTCGCCCAGCGCGTTCATCACGATGATGACCAACGCCCCGGCAATCAGATACGAGATCAGTACCGCCGGACCGGCCGCGTGGATGCCCACACCAGAACCTAGAAACAGCCCGGCGCCGATCGCCGTGCCCAGGCCCATCATCATCAATTGCCGCGGCTTCAGCGCATGGCGCAATGCAGGCGCGGCGGGCGCAGCGGTCTCAGCAACGGAATCGGTCGGAAGCGGCATGGACAGGCTTGCATGGATGGAATCGCGACACGATACCGCGTCGCAGCGCCTGCCGCGCCTCTTGACGCCAGCCCGGGGAAGGAGTGGCGATGTCTCGCGATCGCGCCTTGCGCGCGGGTGTGCAGCAGCCACGCCCGGCAACCTGCCGGTGCGCGCCGTCACCTGACGGCCGATGCAGCGCGCGCCTGTCACCTGTCGTCTCCAAGAACCGGGCAAAGCACATCCCCGAACAAGCCGGGGACGTGCCTCGATGCCGCCAAGAGCCAAGAGCCATCATGTGCGCAGCTTCCGGATGGACGGCCGCTACTCGTCATCGGCTTGTCCCCCGGAAACGCTGCGCTTGCTGTGCGCCGCCCAGGCCCTCCTGACCAGCGCTTGCTACAGCTCATTCGCGACTCCGGGCGCTACCGGTCACTCCGCCAGGTTCTTGCCCGCGCCCGCGGTGGCGATCACCTTGGCCTTGACCTGTGCTGCCGGCGTCACGGTGTAGATGTAGCCCAGCGACTCCGGGAACACCTTGGAGCTCACCCAGTTGGTGGCATTGGCGTAGGGCTTGCTGCCGTCCGGCGTGCTCCAGGTGATGCCGCTGCCAACGTAGTTGTTGATCAGGTCCCAGTAGCCGATCTCGCTGCTATCGCGCGAAGTCACCGGGTTCTTGATGTTCTCGAAGTAGTTGGACTCGATCTTGGCCACCCCACCCATGCGCACGTTGATGCCCGAGGTAAACACATTGTTGAAGTAGTTGTTGTAGATGTGGCTCAAGCCGCGGCGCTGCAATGGCAAGCGCGATTCCACGTTCTCGAAGCGGTTGTGGTGATACGTGGTGCGCGCAGCCGAGTTCTTGGTGTCGCTGTCGCTGTAGCCATTGAGCGCGACCTTTTGATAGTTGTAGACATAGTTGTAGGACACGGTGACGTGGTGCACGCCCTTCTTCATGTCGATGCCGCCATCGAAGGAGGCATCGCCTGCACCGGAGCACTTGGTGAGCGAGGCGAAGATGGTGTTGTGGTCGATCCAGATCTTGGACGGCTCGCCGCTGGAGTTGCCTTCCAGCGAAATCGAATCGGCATCTTCGCCACCTTGCAGCAAGCCGATGGTCATGTTCTGGATGATCACGTTGTGCGCATTGCCTACCACACGCACGCCGAAGTTCGCCGACGAGCCGTTGGCGCCCTTGATGGTGACATCGCTCTTGTTCTTGATCTGCACGGTCTTGGCCGGCAGCTTCCATTGCGCGCACACGTCCTTGATGGTGCCGAAGTCGAACTGGCCGGTGTAGTTAAGCACCAGCCCGCCGCTACCGGAATAGTTGTCGATGGCGGCCTGCACTGCTTCGAACGTCGCCACGTTGACTGGTGTCTTGTTGCCGCCGCCGGTAGTGGCCGCACCGTAACCGACCGGGCCGGCAATCGCGCCCGCGGCGCAAGCGGACAGTGCAAGCGCGAGTGCGCCGTGTAGCGTCTTGATGATCATGGAGCCTCTCCCAATGAAGTCGACAAGCAATGCCGGCCGCCTGCGCAGTGGCGACGACAACGGCAAGGCGATGCGTGGGGGGCTGCATTCTTCGCGCGATTTAAAACATAAAACAATTATTCATCTTCGAAACTTAGACGCACCGCGGTGTTCTCTTTCCGGGACATGCAAAAGGGACAGCGAAGGACAGCCGGGACAGGACACGCCAATGCCATGCGATAGCCCTGTGTTGATCGACGCATGTGTGCATGTGCTGCAGACGCCGGCGATGCGCAGGCGTTCGGGCGTGCAGAGCGATTGCGCCTGCAACCGTGACGATCCACGTGCCGACGCAGCGACAGGCATGGGCGCACTCAGTGCATGCCTGGCGATGGCAGCTGGCCAACTGCAATGCAGTCATGCATTGCAGCACTGCATCTACATCGGCACGAAGATGCAAACGCAAGCTGTCGCGCGCCAGCGCCGTCGCGGCGCATCAGAGCGTTGACGTGCCTGCCCACGCTGCGGCGTGTGCCCTGCGACGCTCGCGCATCATCGTGCGCCGGCAGCCCGAAACGGGCTTGCGTCAAAGTGCGAACCTCCATCGACACAGCTGCCCGGAACAACGCGCGCAGCGCCACGCGTGCAGCGATGCAAGCACGCAAGCGCTGCAGGGCCGCTATCGCAGGCACGAATTGATGGTGTGCACCACAGCGACATCATCGCGGCAGGCAGGCAGCTAAACGCAGTGCAGTTGATCGGCCCGCTGGCTATCGCCACACCACACTGCACGCTCAGACAGCGCGATTGGCCAGTGCTGAGGAGCGCAGCATTTGTCCACCGGGCCACGGTGTCTGATCGTCCAGGAAATTGCCGACCAGGCGCATGCACGCCGCGCGTTCTTCCACGTGCGGCATGTGGCTGGAGTTGGCGAACACGTGCCAGCGCGCATCCGGGATCAACCGCGCATAGGGCTCGACGGTTTCCGGCGTGGCTTCGTCGTACTTGCCAGAGAGCACCAGCGTAGGCGCGGTGATGCGATGCAGGCGCTCGATGATGCTCCAGTTGCGCAAGCTGCCCACCACGTGGAATTCGGTCGGTCCGTTCATGGCGTGATACACGGTGGGGTCGGCGTCGATGGCGGCAAACGTCCGCGCGACCTCGGCAGGCCACGGCAGCACGCGACATACGTGCTGCGCATAGAACACCTGACTGGCTGCGCGGTAGGCCGGATGGTCCAGCGTACCGGCGGCTTCGTGCTCGTCCAATGCGGCCTGGATATCGTCAGGCAGGCGCGCGCGCAGACGCAGCGCAGCCGCGCGCCACAACCCCATCGAGGCGGGCGAATTGGCGATGACCAGCGCTCGCAGGCCGGCCGGCCGGCGCACGGCGTGCTCGGCGGCCAGCATTCCGCCCCAGGACTGGCCCAGCAATGCGTACTGCGACAGCCCCAGATGCGCGATCAGCGTCTGCAGCTCGTCCAGAAACAGCCCCACTGTCCAGAAGCTTGGCTCGGCATTGCGCAGATGGGTGGAGTTGCCGTTGCCCAGCTGGTCGTAGTGGATCACCGCGCGGCCGTTGGCCGCCAGGTCCTTGAAGCTGTCCACGTAGTCGTGCGTGCATCCGGGGCCGCCGTGCAGCACCAACAGCGGGCAGGCATCTGCGCACAGGTCGCCGGTAATGCGGTACCAGGTACGGTAGCCGCGGAATTCGACGTAACCCTCGGTGCACTGCATGACCTGCGCCTGCCTACGGCAATGATGAGCCCCGAGCCTAGCGAGCACGCCGAGCGGCGTTAACTGGCAAATTTCACAGGTTTGAACGCGCCCGGATGCGCGGTTGGCGCTGGCCGATAGCCGGTTCGATCGAACGCCTCGCATCGCCGAATGCGCTGGGTATCGCGCGACTCGACATCGCTCCTGGATCGAAATAGCTAGTTCGAATCAGCACATCTATCGCATCTGTCAGCGCCACTGGACTCCATTCGGACCGACAACAGATCAGCGTTCAGAACACAGGTGGGTCGCGCCAAGGAAACGACATGGCATGTGCGCTCTGCCGCTCCGAAACCCGCGAAGCCGCGCGTACCGCAGCGCGCAGGCACGCTCGAAAAAAAATTATGGCTCCAGCAACCGATAGTGCATACCACGCACCACCGCTTCCACGCGGTTGCGGGCGCCCAGCTTGCGCGCGGCTGAATTCAGATGCAGGTTCACCGTGGCGGTTGAACGGTTGAGTGCCGCGGCAATCCGTTTGGACGTCAGGCCTTTTGCCGAATACTGCAGGCATTCGCGCTCGCGACGGGTCAGCGCGATGTGGTGGCAGCGGCGTTCCTGCGGTTCCAGCAACTCCTGCGCGCGCGCCTGGAAGGCGTGCGCCAGCAACAGGAACGGCAGCACCTGCGCTTCGGCCAACCGCGGCGCTTGTGCAGCGGCGGCATCGATCGCGCCGCTGAAGGTGGCAAATGCGCCACCAGGCAAATGCAGCGGCACGGTGACACCGGTGCCCATGCCGCTATCGCAGAGATAGCGCGTCACTTGCCGGTGCTGGCCCCCCACATATTCCACGCCCGCGCAGTGGCCGTCGGTGCGGTACGACCATACGAATGGCGTGGTACGCCGCGTTGCACGCTGCTGAACAGGGTCATGTTGGTAGTAGCCGTGCTCGCACCACACATGCTGCATATCGCCCGGCGCATTGCGCTGCATGAAGACCGTTGGCGTGATCAGCGCTCCCTCCAGACTCAGGGGCACCGGCGCATAGTCGTACACCAGCGACTGGAAACCGAGCGCGCAGACATCGCGAAATACCCGGTCCAGGCAGCTATCGAGCGTCTGCAACGCCTGCAGATCGCAGCCCAGGCTGGCCAGAATGTCGAACATGGTGCTCCTTCGGTACCGGTGGTTGCCAGCAGATGACATCCAGCATGGAAAACCTAGCACTTTCACCAATGGATGGGCTTGTCGGCCACATTATCGTCACAATGCCGGTCACATGGCGGCAGCACGCGACGGGCGTTCAGGTCGTCCGGGCGCTTGCGCTGCGTGCCGGCATTCCTTGCAACGGACACCTGCATGACCGACACGCCCCGCCGCGACGATGCGGCCACGCTGCAACGCTTCGGCTACGCACAGGAGCTCAAGCGGCAGCTCACGCTGAAGGATCTGTTGATCTACGGGCTGGTGTGCATGGTGCCCACGGCGCCGTTCTCGATCTTCGGCGGCGTCTTCGACATCAGTGCCGGAATGGTGCCGCTGACCTACCTGGTCGGCTTCGTGGCAATGCTGTTCACCGCACTGAGCTACCAGCAGATGTCGCAGGCATTTCCGGTGGCCGGTTCGGTATATGCCTATGTCGGGCGCGGGCTGAGCAGCGGCATGGGATTTCTGGCTGGCTGGGCGATTTTGCTCGACTACCTGCTGGTGCCGACGCTGTTGTACGTGGTCGGCGCAAATGCGATGCAGACCGTATTGCCGGCAATACCGCAGCCGGCGTGGATTGGGTTCTTCGTGGTGCTCAACACGGTGGTGAACCTGCGTGGCATCGAAACCACCGCACGCGCCAATCGCTTTTTCCTGCTTGCGCAGTTGCTGGTCCTGGCGGTGTTCGTGGTGCTGGCGACGCTGGCGATCCAGCGCGGCGTCAATGGCGCGCACTGGAGCTGGCGCCCCCTGTATAACCCGCAGGCGTTTTCTCCGCAGCTGATCTTCAGCGCGTTGTCGGTGGCGGTGGTGTCGTTCCTCGGCTTCGATGCGATCTCCACCATGTCCGAGGAAGCGCGCGGCGGCAACCGCGTGGTGGGGCGCGCAACCTTGCTGGCCTTGCTGATCGTGGCAGGGCTGTTCATCCTGCAAACCTGGCTGGCGGCATTGCTGCAGCCTACCCTGCAGCGCTACCCAAGCGCGCAGGCATCCAACGATGCGTTCTTCGAGATCGGGCGGTTGATCGCCGGGCCATGGCTGCAAATTGTCATTGCGCTCACGGTGGCGATCAGCGCGGCAATCGCCAATTCATTGGTTGCACAGGCGGCCACGTCGCGACTGTTGTTCGCCATGGCGCGCGACCGGCAACTACCGGGCTTTCTGCGCTACATCCACCCGCGCACCGGCGTACCGCAGCGTGCGATCCTGCTGGTGGCGGGCCTGAGCCTGGTACTGGGCGAAGTCTTCGTCGGGCAGATCGCGCTGCTGTCGTCGCTGTGCAACGTCGGCGCACTGACCGCCTTCGTGTTGTTGCATATCGCAGTGCTGTGGCACTTCCGCACCCACGGCCGGCGTGTGCTGCATGGCGTGGTGCCCCTGATCGGGATCGTCATCCTGGCCTACGTCCTGCTCAATGCCGACCTGCATGCACAACTGGGCGGCGCTGCATGGATGGCAGTGGGGCTGACGGTCCTGGCGTTTCTGAAACTCAGCGGACGCTCCACCGAATTGCGCGCCAGCGACGCGCTGGAATAGCCTCAACAGCAGCACCGTCTGTTGTGCCGGCGTGCTCCTGGCCCACCCGTGCTGCGGTGTGCGATGGATCAATCTCGTACTGGGCAACCTCAAACACGTCATCAAGGTGGTGCATCACGCCATCAGCGCAAATACGCAGGGCTTGACTTGCGGAGATGGACGATCGCTCACCGTCGATCCGCTTCACGATGCGCTGCCACGACTTGCCACGGGCATGTTGCAGTCCAAGCAGTGCCTGGAGCCGGTTTGACGTGCAGCGAGCGATCTTCGTGGCCAGGAGTCAGGATCAATCAAAAATTTAGAAACTCTCTCTTGGCCTGGAAAACTCATTTGCAATTTATTGCCGGCTATCTAATCCGGCCGGCGAGTGGCCAGCGGCTGGCGGTACGGCAGCCACGAGGTGAACAATTGCCTGCGGGGAAGACGCCGGTCTTCGGATGTTCCCTGCGACACTTCCATGGGAGAAAAGATGCGCTGCAGATCGCCCGGCTCGATCTTGGACAGGAAATAAGAGCGCCACAACGTCAATTCGTGATTGTCCGCCAGGTTGACAGTGCTGGCCGGGCCGTCCGTCACGGTGATGAACTGAGCGAAGCGATCACCGCTGGTGCTGCCGGCGCGCTCGTCAGCAGCCCCGGGGTGATCCCAGTGCGGGTGATGCATGAAAAAGGGCACCGACTGGATCGGATCCAGGGCGCGCGCAAACTGGCGCAGCGTGAATCGCAGTTCGCTGTCGTTCGATCTTAAGCTTTGCATATAGTGTCTGTCGGCGCCCGCTGGCCCGAGGCGCGGTGGATTGAATGAATAAATGCTGATCTTGCCCGGGGCTCCGGCCGCGCGCAGAAAGTGCGTGATGTCGAAGCCGGCGAGCGTGGCCGCTGCTGCGCCCAGACTGTGTCCCGTCAACGACATCGACAACGCCTTGCCGCTCTCCCGCGCGCGATTCGTGTAGCGTTTCAACACGTCCTTCATGACGGTTCCGTCGGCGCGCGGCAACTGAGCTTCGGACTGCCACCATTCCTGCCAGCCTGCTCCAACCCTGCCCAAGGTCGGAAGGCGCTCGTCAAATACGTTGACGTGTACCTGTGCGATCTGGCTTTTCATATCGCATAACAGATCGTCGGTCGCATTCAGGCATGTGCCGGAAAAACCCAGCACCGCCACAATCACATCGTCGGTCTCTCGCTCCCAGAGTTTCAACCGCCGCGTGGACATCGGCACATTCAGATGCAACCCACCGATCTCAGCCACCGTCGCCGGATCGCCCTTGTACGATTCGCCTGCGCATGCGCGCATGCTTTCGAGCACAGTGCGGCAGCGTATTTCCCATTGCGGATCCTGTCCGTGCGGCTGCGCCGATGCACGATCCACTTGGGCAATCGCGCTGACGAGATCGCATGCCTGGGTATCTACCTGCGGCAGACGCATGCCAGATGACCGCCAGGCACCTGCCGTGATCGATCGTGTCGCGTTACGTCCGCGTTTGACCGGCGCAGCACTGAGACCTGGAAACGCACTGGCGCTGTCGCGCGCGTGCCAGGGGAAAGCGGTCGCGGAGGCAGGCATGTCGCTATCGCCGTCGCGCGATTGCGCGTGCGGCAGACTTGGAAAAGAAGTTGAAGTGGGTCGCATGCGACATGCTCCAGGTGAGTGCGCAGAGATTCTGTTTATATCCCCACCTGGCACGCAGCCAGAGATGTCGTCCACCGCCGTGAAAACGAACGAAGGATTCACTGGCTCCACCATCGCTGTGCATCCCTCAAGGCCGGGGTGAGGTCGCCCGAGGCCCTAGGAGCGCTGATCGCTACCACGACCATGACGTGGATTGAACACACCAAGCTGCCACTGCGCAGCTGGATGGTGGACTTGCACCTGCTGACTAGAACCAACATGGCCGCCCTGGGAGCCTACGCACCGCCCGGGGCCGACGGCATGACGGCCCAGTGGATGACAGACGCGTGCGGGTACTGTATCGATCACGACCTTTCATTCCCGAACGAGATTTTCAGCACATATTCAGCTTTGAAGTTTCGCTAGGCTCGTTCGGCGCCAACGATGGCGCCCGCTTGTTGCAGCCCCCGCTGCAGCCTGACGATCCCTGACGAGAAGGACTACCCATGAATCGCAAGAACGCGATGTATCTGGCGTTGTTTTCCGCTGTTTCCGGCACCGCAGCGGCCGCCCCGCCGACCGAGATGGATGCAGCGCCGGTCACCACCGCGCCGCAGGCGGCCAAGCTTGGTGCGGCCACGTTGCAGTCGGCAAGTTTACGCGGCGGCGTTCTGCCCACGCGCGTGGTGCAGCTCACCGCACCTACCAGCGCCGAAATGGGTCGTGTGCGCGAACGTCGTATTGCACAGGTCAAGCATGGGCAGCCGTTGCAGATCGGTTTTTCGCGTGCGGTTGCACAGCCGACGGTGAACCTGTCCAAGCTGGATTGGCAAATGGCTCCCGATGGCTCGCGCGTGGCCAGTCTCAAAGTCAGCTCCGCACAGGCGGCGTCGCTGCGTGCATCGCTGGTACTGCGTGGCGCCGGTGCAAGGCCTGGCGACCCATCCAAGGTGACGCTGCGCTTTGCCGGCAACGATGGTCGCGTGTTCGAGCAATCCGGCGCCAGCTTTGCTGCCAGCGGCAACGACATCGGTTGGTCGCCGACGGTGAGTGGCGAGGATCTGCTGGTCGAGCTGTCGCTGCCGGCCGGGTTGTATCCGGAAAACTTTAGCCTCAGCATTCCGCAGCTGTCGCATCTGGATATCAGCCCCACTGCCAGCCCGCGCGACATGATGACCATTGCCATCGGCGAAAGCGATTCCTGTCAGAACGACATCGTCTGCCGTGCCAACCCCACGACCGGCTTCACCAGCGCCGCAAAGGCGGTGGCACGCATGGTGTTCACCACCAGCCAGGGCTCGTTCCTGTGCACCGGCACGCTGCTCAACAATACCAATTCGCCCAAGCGCAACCTGTTCTGGACCGCGGCGCATTGCATCAGCACGCAGACGGTGGCCAACACGCTGCAGACCTACTGGTTCTACGATGCGGCCAGCTGCAATGGCAGTACGGTCAGCTCGCAGGCAACCACATTGACGGGCGGCGCGTTCCTGCGGCATGCCAACACCACGCGCGACACCGCATTGCTGGAGCTGAAGACCGCACCGCCAAGCGGCGCGTTCTATGCAGCGTGGAATAGCGCGGCGATCGGTTCCACCGGCACCTCGATTGTCGGCATCCATCACCCATCGGGCGACGTCAAGAAGTATTCGCTGGGCACGGTGAATGCACTGAGCAGCTCCATCGATGGCAAGAGCCCGCTCTATCGCGTGGTGTGGAGCGACGGTGTGACCGAAGGCGGCTCGTCCGGCTCGGGCCTGTTCACCGTTGCCAGCGGTGGCGCCTACCAGCTGCGTGGCGGCTTGTATGGCGGCTATTCGTTCTGTAGCGCGCAGACCGATCCGGATTACTACTCGCGTTTCTCGGACGTGTATTCCACCATTTCCACCTACTTCGGCCAGTAAGCGGTAAGCCGCGTGGCAGGCGACCTTGTGCCTGCCACGCTTGATCGCGCATCGCCGGGCAATCCGTTTGCCGGGCGATGCGTCTTCGGCTCAGCGACCGTGCATGCGTTGATCCGTGCACTGAAGTGTCCGCAGGCTGTCCAATGCCACCACCATCTTCTTGCCACGCACTCAAGGCAACGGCGTGACGTGCTAGCGCGAGACATCGCTCCAGGGCTGTTTTTTGCAGCCTCGCTCAACACATTGATCGGTGTGCGGTTGCCGGCGCGATGGGTGTACCAGATCCACTTCGGCCAATCGGGAAATGCCTGATTGACGTCGACTGCACCAACGGCGCACTAGCGGCGGCGAGCGGCGCAATGATGCAGACTGATGGGGCCTGTTCCTTCACAACGGTCGCCCATGGTTCGCGCACGTGCCCCACTGCTGGTCATCACCCTTGTTGCCTTGGCGCTGCAAGCCCCCGCCCTGGCGGCCGGCAAGCCGGCCGATCGCGAGGACATCAAGGCCTATGCGCTGCAGCGGTGCCTGGATAACAACTACACGCGTAGCGGCAAGTACGCACCCGATCAGCTACGCGACCGCTCGTATCTGCTGACCACCTATGCGATGGACAACGCCAAGGTCGGCGCGACCGACCGCCTGCATCGCTTTGTCGACGCCAACACGGCGGGTTTTGACAAGCGCGAAATCCCGATGAAGGACGAAGCGCGCCGCGGCCCGTTCAATCGCATCTTCGCCCAATGCATGGCGTTCTATCGTTCGCCGGCCTTGGATGAATTCATTGCACACGAATTTTGAGCGTGGCAGCAGGCGCAGCGAAAAAATAGCGCCCCAACCGCTGTTGCGGATTGCTGCCAGCGACGCCTGCCGTATGGTGTGTACAGCACGCAAACTTGCATCGACACCCAACCCACGCACATCGGCACGAGCCGCAATGACCGCATCCCATCCCTTCCGCTCCCGCCGCACGCTGCTACGCACTGCATTAGCTGCGAGTTCGCTGACTGCGGTGGGGCAGCTCGGTGCTGCTGTGCGTCCGCCGGCACGACGAACATCCGCCAAGCCCGACTCCGCGCCGCCTGCACCCTTTCCGGCCAAGGGCAGCGTGCTGGTGCTGCTGGGCACCAAGGGTGGCCCGACACCTTCGCCATTGCGGGCCGCGGCCGCAAATGCCCTGGTCATCGACGGGCAACCGTATCTCATCGATTGCGGCAACGGCGTGGCGCAGCAACTGGTCAAGGCCGGCATGCGACTGCCCATGCTGCGCGATATCTTTCTGACCCACCACCATTCCGACCACAACGCCGATCTGCTCAACGTGGTGTGGCTGGCCTGGGCCAGCGGCCTGCAGACGCCGGTGCATCTGTATGGCCCACCCGGCATCGCCAGGATGGTGGACGCGTTTGTCGCCATGAATGCCATCGACATCCAGGCACGCATCCGTGAGGAAGGCC
Source organism: Xanthomonas sp. NCPPB 1062 (assembly GCF_041481705.2). Classification (NCBI taxonomy): domain Bacteria; kingdom Pseudomonadati; phylum Pseudomonadota; class Gammaproteobacteria; order Lysobacterales; family Lysobacteraceae; genus Xanthomonas; species Xanthomonas sp. NCPPB 1062. The sequence continues at coordinate 3,343,671 of NZ_CM192987.1, forward strand.
GCCCGCCGTTCGAAGCACTCATCCATGTGCATGAGTTCGACCAGCCCGGCACCGTTCTGAAGAACGATCAGGTCACCGTCACCGCCACCTTGGTGGACCATTACACGCTCAAGCCGGCCTTCGCCTATCGGTTCGAGGCGCCCGACCGCAGCGTGGTGTTTTCCGGCGATACGCGCTACCTGCCCGCGCTGGCCGAGTTCGCCAAGAACACCGACGTCCTGGTGCACGAGGTGATGTATCTGCCGGCGTTGCAGACGATGCTGAAGGCCAACGACAACGCACCCACATTGCTCGACCATCTGCTCAAGAGCCACTCCACCAGCGAAGAGGTCGGCATGATTGCGGCTGCGGCCAACGCGAAGATGCTCGTGCTCAATCACTTCGTCCCCGGCGGCGATGCGTCCATCACCGATGCGATGTGGAGCGAGGGCGCGCGCAAGCATTACGCCGGGCCGATCGTGGTGGGCAAGGATCTGATGCGGCTGTAGCGCGGCGCGCACTGCGCCCGCCCCGCCGCGATCCAATGCCGGCCCCAGAGCGTGTTATGTACGTTGAGGTGAGTGCGAGGCGTCGTGTAGCGCGTCGAGTTAGGCGTGCGCCTTGTCCAGGCTGGCCGCTTGGGCAAGGCGTGCAACGCGGTCTCTGCGCGCCACAGGGCGCTTCCCGGAGGATTGGCCGCCAGCAGCACGGAGTGCGCGCCGCGCGGCTTGCCTTGACGCCACAGCCAAGCCGCCAAGCACCGCGACGCCGCACGCCTCCGCTAGCGGGCAATGCACCTCATCTCAAGGTGCATGACCCGCTCTAGGCAGGCACCGGGCTACGCATCCCCCACACCTGTTCGCCTGCCTTGCAGTAGCGCTCGATGAAGTCCTGCTGCGAGGGCATCTGCTGCACGGCGTGCTGGATCGGCTGGGCGATACCGTCGAGCAGGCGGCGCAGGTCGTGGTCGGAAAATGCGCGCGTCAACGGGTGATGCTGCTCGGGCGCAATGCCCTGCCCCATCAGCACGTGCGTCCAGGAATCGACACGAAACAGTTCATCGGCACCCTGCCAGGCGTGCGCGCGTTCGCGCCAGGCACGCAGGCGCAGCGCAAGCGACTCGGGCAGCTCCATCTGCCGGCATTGCTGCCATAGCGGTTCGTCGCGCTGGGTGGCGTGGTAGTGCAAGGTGACGAAGTCGCGCACGTGCTCCATTTCGGCGCGGCTGACGTCGTTGAACAGTTGCACCTGCGAGGGCGCAATGCCGTCGGCCGGAAACAGCGCCAGCAGCCGCACCACTGCAGAGATGGTGAGATGGATGCTGGTGGATTCCAGCGGCTCGATAAAGCCGCTGGCCAGACCGAGCGAGACCACATTCTTGTTCCAGGCCTTGAGCCGGCGGCCGGTGCGAAACGGCACCATCCACGGCTCCTTGACGGCAGGCGCAGCCACATCGCGCAGCAGCTTGGCGTGCGCTTCGTCATCGGACAGGTGCTTGCTCGAAAACACCAGGCCGTTGCCGACGCGATGCTGCAACGGAATATGCCAGCGCCAGCCGGCTTCGTGCGCGATGGCGCGGGTGTAGGGCACCGGTGGGCCGAGGGCTTCGGTCTGCACCGCCACCGCACGGTCGCACGGCAACCAATGGCTCCAGTCTTCGTAGCCGGTGTGCAGGGTCTGCTCGATCAGCAGACCGCGGAAGCCACTGCAATCGATGAACAAATCGCCTTCGATCACGTGCCCGTCTTCCAGCACCAGGCTGGCGACATCGCCGCTGTGCGGCTGCACGGTCACCTGCTGAATCCTGCCTTCGACACGCTTGACGCCGCAGCCCTCGCTGCGCGCGCGCAGGAACTTGGCATACAGCGCCGCATCCAGGTGATAGGCGTAATTGACCGCCGGCTCGCCATGCAGCGCAAAGCGGTCCACGCGCGAGGCCACCGTTTCCAGGCAGTAATCGCCGAAGCTGCCCGGCATGCCGCGGCGCTGGCTTTCCAGCCACAGGTGATGAAACGCGCACACCAGGGTGCTCTGCCCGGTGATGCCGAATGGATGGATGTAGCGCTCGCCCTGGCGGCGCCAATGCTCGAACGAGATCGACAGCTTGAAGGTACCTGCCACCGCACGCAGGAATTCCTGCTCGTCGATCTGCAGGAACCGGTGGAAGGTGCGGATGGGCGGCACCGTGGATTCGCCCACACCGACGGTACCGATCTGCTCGGACTCGACCAGGGTGATGTCCAGCAAATTGCGGAATTGATGCGAAAGCGCACAGGCAGCGATCCAGCCGGCCGTTCCACCACCGGCGATCACCACCTTGCGAATCTGAGCCTGAGTCACTGCGCACTCCTGTAGCATGGGTTGAGAGCGGTGCTGCACATCAGCGGTTCAACTTGCCGATCAGCATGGCGCGCAGCTGCCGCGACAGCATGGGGTCGATGGGGCCGAGCGCATGGCGCGCCGGTTCGGGCAGATGCTCGCCGGCCTGCTCGGCAGGGCCGAACACGTAGTGATCGAACAACGCGCGCCATGCCTGTTTTTCCGCTGCCGGACGGTCGCGAATCGCCCACAGCGCGTGATACAGCGCCGGCATCGCGGCAGGCAAGTGCGCTGGCGCACTGCTCCACCAGTAATTGATCAGCACGTTGAACGGCTGCAGCGATTGGACGTGGTGCCACCACATGCTGGGAATGAACAACGCATCGCCCGGCTCCAGCACCACGCTGCGCGCATGCGGCAAGGCATCGGCAAAACGCGGAAAGCGTTGCAGGTCCGGATCGGCTAAATCGACCATGCTCACCACCTGCCCGCCCGGCGTGGGATCGAGCGGACCCGGATACAGATTGGCGACCTGCTCCGGCGGAAACAGCGTAAAGCGCCGTTGCCCGACCGCGCAGCACGCCAGGTTGTCCAGCGCATCGTAGTGGCACGAAGCGATCACCCGGTTACCGATCCAGATGCTGGGCTGCACGGGGCTGCCGTTGGCAGCCACATCCAGATCGTTGTGGGCGCGCAACCCTGGCAGATTGGCGTCCACCGGCAACGAGGCCAGGTAATAGGTGGGCGGCTGCGGGTCGTCACGATGTGCCGCAATGGCATCCAGCAAGGTACTCACGCTGCCGCGCTGCACCTGGAAGTTGAGCGCGCTGCAATCGTCGCGATAGAACGGGCGGCTGCCGATCTCCGGGCCGCCATAGGAATACTGCAGGGGGCGGCCGGTATCGTGCGCGCGCAACAGCGCCATGGCCTCATCGGCGCCGCGCAGCCCGGCCTGCACCAGCGACCAGTGCCGCGCAACGCCACGCAGCACCACCGGCTCGGCGGCCTGGCAAAGTGCGGGCAGCGGCAATACCTCAGGATCGCAGTCGCTGCGCTCGGTGATGGCGGCGCCTGCAGCGACGGACAGATCGGCGGCACGTGCGGCCATACGCTCAGGCGTACGCGGCAACGGGGGCGCTGTGCGACTGCTGCAGGCGGCGCTGCTTCTCGGCCATCAGCCGGCGCACGTTGTGCAGCGATGCCAGCATCAGGAAGGCACCTTCCAGATAGCCGGCCTGATGCAACTGCTGCAGCGCTTGCGCATCCAGGGCGGCCAGCCGCTCGCGGTCGATCGCGAACAAGCCCTGCAACTGCGTGGCATGGCTGGCATCCAGCGCAACGTCCAGCCGCACCGGCTGGATCAGGCCGAGCGCGTCGAAGGCGGCCGCCATCGCCTGTCCCGCGTCCACGCCATCGCGGATGCCGCGCAACACGCCGATGATGTGTTCCAGATACGGGCTGTGGCCGCCTTGCGGCAGGAACACCGCCTCGCCCTCGCTGCGGCTGATACGCGGATGCTCCAGGTCGACATGGATCACCGGCTCCTGCACCAGCGCCCCATCGACGTGTTGCTCCTGGAAGCCGATCAGGAACGGCCCCTTGGCAACGATGCCCGGCAGATAGCTGGCATTCCAGCGCCCGTCCTGCAGGAACAGGTTTTCATCCTGTGCGAAGCCCAGCAGCGCCACCGGCTGGTAACCACCCCCGGCCGGATCCTTGCGGAAGAACAGCGGGTACTCGCGCTGCAGCTCGGCATATTCGGTGACGAAGGCCGGCACCACGCCGACCGCGTCGCCGAATTGCGCACCAAAGCGCAGGATCACGCGCAGGTCGTGATGCGCCACGTTGTTGAGCACTGCGTATCGCGTCATCTGAAACTCCAGCAGCCGTCCATCGCGGAGCGCTGCAGTCATGAGGGAATTCGGGCGCACGCATTCCCCGCGTGCTTATCGATGCTGAGCATTGCCAAAAATGCGTGCGCCGGCAAGCCGCAGGGCAGCAACGCGCTGCATGGCGCCGAAGACCGGCGCGTGGCGCATGCGTGCGCATTGCACGGCCGTTCGCCCACACACCGACCGCGCGAGCACCGCGGCAATACGCGGCTGCAGACCGCACGCGCGCAACGGCGCAATAACCGGTTGCGGCCGCCATCACACGATGGCGGCCGCAGGATTGACGGCTAACAACGCGTGATGGATCAGAACGCGTACCGCACGCCCAGCGTGTAACGCGGTTGCTGGTCGATCAGGCGGATGATCTGCTTCTCCGAGCGGCCGTGCCAACGGACGTCTTCACCGGTCAGGTTGATCGCCTCGAAGCCCACCGACAGCTGCTTGTTGAAGGCGTAGCTGACGCTGAGGTCGAACTGCTGATACGGCTCGACGTAGTACGGGTTGCGGTTGGCATTGTCCTGGTTGGCAGCGATCAGGTATTCGTCACGCCAGTTCCAGGCCAGGCGTGCGCTCCAGCCATACTTTTCGTACATCAGCATGACGTTGGCGGTGTCGCTCAGACCGAGCAAGGCAAACTGATCGCGATCGATCACGGTGTTATCGAACGCCACATCCCCTTCCACGATGGTGTAGTTGGCGTAGATGCCGAAACCGGTGCTGCCGAAGAAGTACTGGCCGCCGAGTTCCCAGCCGTGGATGTTGGCCTTGTTCTGGTTGATCGGCCGCGACACATCGAACTGATACAGCGGGTCGGAGGCATTGCCGGCGATATCGTAGGCATTCTCCAACGCAAGACTTTGCGCCGAACTGCCGTTGTAGGCGCTCAGCCCGCCGGTGGCAGCAGCATTGCGCAGCAGTGCCATGGCCGCAAACAGCGAGGTGTCGTTGGCCGAACACGCGCCCGCGACATCGTTGCCGGCCGCGCCCACCTGTGCGGCGCAGGCACCGCTTTGCAGGAACGCCAGCGCGGCCTGGGCATCCGGGCCAGAAGTGGGGTCGGTCAGTCCGTACAGCGATTCACGCGTGACGGTATTGCCGATGAAATTGCTCACGCGCTTGTTCCAGAACGTCGCCGACACATAGCTGGCGTCGGCGAAATACCACTCCAATGCCAGATCGAGGTTGTCCGATTCCAACGGATCGAGCGTGGGCGTCTGCGAGTCGCCGCCGGCGCGGTTGGACGGGTTGATCAGGATCGAGCCGTTGGGCGTGTTGGGCGTGGGTCCGGCGATGAGATTGTTGTACGGTGCGCGCGCGATGGTCTGGCCGAACGAGGCACGGCCTTTCAGCGAATCGGTGAAATCGATGCTGAAGTCCATGTTGGGGAGGACGTAGTTGTAGCTGGTCTTCTCGCTGAAAGGCTGCTGGTCGGTAGACCGGATCAACTGGAAGTCGTTGTTGGACAGCCACAGCAGCGCGGTGGGCGTGGCCACCTGCGAGGTGGACTCCACGTCGGTGCGCTCGTAGCGCAGACCCAGCCGCGTATTGGTGGTCATCCCGGCGATGGCACCGGCAATTTCCAACTGCACGTAGGCCGCACGGGTCTTTTCTTCCACCCGGTTGTCTGCGGTGTATTGCGGGTTGTAGCGCGTGGTTGCGCCGTACTGGCTTCCGCCCCACAGCGCCAGCTGATCGGCATCGCCACGCCATGCACTGGACGCCGCGCCGCTGGGATTGAAGTCCTTGAACATGCCGGTGATGCTCACCGGTTGCAGCAATGCGACCATGCCCGGCTCGTTGCCTGCATTGGCCACGCCCCAATCGCCCAGCGGCGAGTTGGTCTCGCTGACCCGGCGTTGCATGGTGGTGTTGGTCGAACTCACGCCAAACTGGAAGCGCCCGTCGTCGAAGTCGAACTTGCCGTCCAGGCGTCCTTCCTTGGTTTCGGTCACCTGCTTCTGATAGAAAATGCGCAGCACCTGCGAGCCGAGCTCGGCGGGCGTGAATGCGGGATTGACCACGCCATTGGTGTTTGCCAGCGAATCGGCCGCAGTGGGATACCAGGTGCGTGCGCCGATCGGCAAGGAATTGTTGAACCACAATTCCTGCCCCCATTGGCCGCCGCAGTACGGCGCATTGGTGCAGTTGTTGGTGCCGGCGAAACTGAAGTAGGTCGCGCTGCCGCCGGTGGTCGGGTCGTTGGGCAAGCTTTGCGTCTTGGAGTTATGCGCATCGAAGCTCAACTGGAAGCGGTCGCTCACTTGCCAGTCGGCATTGAAGCCCAGCGAGCCGAGCGTGTACTTCTGCTCGTTGCGCTGTTGTTCCATGCCGAAGTCCTTCGCGCCATTGGGCACATCGCGCAGATAGACCGGCGTGGCCACGGCCTGGCCGGTATCGAAGGTCAGATCGGTAAAGCTGTTGGCGCGCTGCAGCCAGATGCCCTGCTCGCCGCGCTCTTCGCGAATTTCGTTGGCCGAGTAGGTGTAATCCAGGGTCAGGGTCAGGCTGTCGGTCGGTGCGAACTGCATCACCGCCTGGCCGTTCATGCGTTCGCGCTGGAAATCGGCGAATGCGTAGCGCAGATCGTTGGGCATGCCATACAACTGGCCGATCGCCGGGGCATTGGTCACCACCGCGTCCGGGCGCAGTGCCGGGTCGGTACCGGTCCAACGCTGGATGTTCCAGGTGTTTTCGGTGGCTTGGACCGAACCGCCATGGCGCTTCTGGTAGCTGGCGCTCAAGCCGATACCGAAGGTCTTGTCCGGGTTGGTATAGCTGAAGATGCCCGACACTTCCGGGGTGAGCGAATCGCCGAAGGGCTCGGAGCGGTCGGACACCATCTTGGCACCGGCGTTGGCCACCACGCCATCGTGATTGAACGGCTTGTCGGTCTGAATATTGATCGTCGCACCGATACCGCCGCTGGGCGCCGTTGCGCGGCTGGTCTTGAACACCTCGATGCCGGTAATGGCTTCGGAGGCGAGCTGGGCGAAGTTGAACGCGCGCGTGCCGACATCCACGCCGCCGATCGGCGTCTGGCCGGGCGCACCGAACGCATCGGCACCGGGGATCAGGCGGCCGTTGAGGGTGACGGTGTTGAACTGCGGGCCGAAGCCGCGTGCGGTGACCTGCGCGCCCTCGCCATCACGGCGCTCGATGGAAATGCCAGTGATGCGCTGGAGCGATTCGGCCAGGTTGGTGTCCGGAAACTTGCCGATGTCTTCGGCGCTGATCGCATCCACCACGCCGGCGGCATCGCGCTTGATGCCCATCGATTGGTTGAGACTGTTGCGGATACCGGTCACGTTGACGGCATCCAGGGTGGTGGCGGAATCACTGCTGGATTGCGGCGCCGGTGCAGGCGGCGGAGCGACATCCTGCGCAAAAGCGGGATTGATGACCAACAGGCCACCAACGAAGGTGAACATGGCCTTCGACTTGAAGCTGTTCAACGTACGACGCATCGATGTGTCCTCGGGAGTGGAGTCCAACCGCCAACGGCCGGTATCGCGGCATGCGATACGGCGGAATCGTGGCCACTGCCCGACAGGCCGTGGCCAACGCTGCTGCAACTGCTGGAGCCACCAATCCAACGCCATGCATTTGTCGTGCGGGCGCAGCCGGCGCCTGGATCGGACATGTCCTGATGGCATCTCCATCCTTGCACCGCGCCACACGCACCACGCAACAACCGCTTGACGTTGTCTCAGTTGCCCTCGATCTGTCCCCTAGCACGCAGGCTGCCGATCGCCCCTTCGACCGTCGACCTGCGATGTGCGTGCACGTCTACCCGCCGCAGCAAAGGCGTTGCCACGCCATTGTTGCGTTTGTTGCAGGTTCTTTGCACGACGTGTCAGCCAGTGATAGCGCTAACATGCCGCGCAGCCTAGTCAGGGCATAAAGGGCTTGTCACCGTGCGTTGCAGCATAGTGATGGCTGTGCACTGTTACAGCCGATACCGCAGTCGCTTGAGCCCGCATGCGGTTTTCAATACTGGCGGGGCTGTAAGCGTTATCACGGCATTACGCAAAAACCGTCGGGTCGAACGGTGAAATTTGCACAATGAACGTGTCGCAATGGAGTCGAATACGGCGATTGCGCAAATCTGGGTTTACGAGCAGTGCCGCGCGTCTGGATTGCGCATGTCGAAGTCGGCGCTGCACAGGACGCGGCAACGCACTGCATGCGCCTGCCGATTGCACGTCGCCTGTGTGTCAGTGCAGCGACATGCATTGCGCGCGAAGGAGACGGTGCACGCTTCGCAATCGATTGCGCCGCGTCCGGGCAGACAACGAGCGCACTAATTTGTCGTCGGGCGAACCCATCCTCATCGCACAGGAGCCACGTCGTCTGCTGCCGATCGATGCCGGGCAACTGCTGCGCTCGCCCGGTGATCAACGCAGGCGCTTGTTTCCGTTTTCGTCGGCGGTTGCCGCACGCAGCCACCGACGCGACCGCGCTGCGGCCACGTCTGCACCCACGCCTCGCGCAATGCTCAGCCGCTCACGTCCGCGCGCGCGTCGCTGCGGTCGGCATCTGGCAGCACATGGTCCGGGTCCAAGGTGACGTGCAGCACTCTCTGGGTGGTCGGCACGGTGACTGTGGGGGTAGTGGTCTGCAGCCATGATTCCACCGGAATGCGTCGGTCCAGGTGGCTGCCATCGGCCAGGTCCGCACGCAGGGTCGCCGGCATCACCAACTTCTGCCGGCTGCGCAATGTGACTTGCATTCCCTTGGCCGGGTCGTGGTCGACGTAATGCGCGTCGGCGATGCCCATGTCCAGCTGCCAATTGTTGAGATACCAGCCGCGCCACCACCAGGACAGGTCCTCACCGCTTTCGCTTTCCATCAGCCGGAAGAAGTCCGAGGGCGTGGGATGCTTGTAAGCCCAGGTGTCGATGTATTTGCGAAATGCAGGATCGAAACGCGCCGGTCCCAGGATCTGCTCGCGCAACAGCACCAGGCCGAGAGCACCCTTGAAGTAGGTCAGCGGATGGCGATAGGTCTCGCTGGTGGAATCTGCGTTATCCATCAACGTCGGCGCGTGGGTGTCGGCCAGTAACGGCAGGATTTCGTCGACCGGGTTGCCACCTTTGGGCGCATATTCCGAATCGCGCTTGGGCGCGTATTCGCCCTTGTTGAACGCATCCGATGCATACACGTCGATGAAGGTATTGAAACCTTCATCCATGAACGCATGCCGGCGCTCGTTGGAGCCGACGATCATCGGGAACCAGGTGTGGCCGATTTCGTGTGCGGTGATCCAGAACAGGTCCTTGCCGCCGTCTTCGAAACCATCGAAGACGATGCCCGGATATTCCATGCCGGCCCCATAGCCGCCCAGGTTGATCGCTGCCGGCCACGGATACGGATACCACTGCGAAAAATGCTCGATGGCGCCTTTGACGTATTCGGTAGAGCGGTTCCACTTGTCTGCGCCCACGCCTTCCAGCGGGTACACCGACATCGCAAGCGCGTGCTTGCCGCCCGGCAAATTGATGCGCGCCGCATCCCAGACGAACGCCGGCGATGCGGCAAATGCGACGTCGCGGGTGTGATCCATGTGGAAGCGCCAGGTTTGCGTGCCCTTGCCCGCCGGCTTGGCCGTACCTGCGGTTACCTCGGCAGGCGTGCGGATCAGCACGGTGCGGTCGCTGCTGCGGGCGTGTTCCAGGCGTTGCTGTTCGGTGCGGCTGAGTACGTCCTGCGGATTGGTCAGCGCGCCGGAGCCGGCGACCAGAAAGCCCTCCGGCACGGTCACGGCATAGTCGAAATTGCCGTACTCCAGGTAGAACTCCGATCCCAGATACGGTTGCGTGTCCCAGCCACGCAGATCGTCGTACACCGCCATGCGCGGATACCACTGCGCAATCTCGTAGATCTCGCCTTGCTTGCTGGCACTGACGGCCGTGCGCCCGCCCCAGGTGCCGGGAATCGTGTAGCGGTAACGGATGTGCACGGTGAGCGCCTTGCCCTGCCCGGCCAGCGGTTGCGGCAGATCCACCCGCATGCGGGTGTCGTCGACGATGAAGCGCGCCGGCTGGCGGCGCCCGCCTTGATCGATCTCGACGCTGGCGATCTGCATGCCATCGGTGAACTGCTTGCGCTTGAGCGGCCGGCTGGCGGCAGCGCGCGCGTCGGCGCGGTAGATGTTCTGGTCCAGTTGCAGCCACAGCACGTCCAGCGTGTCGGGGCTGTGGTTGGTGTAGGTGATGGCGGCCTCGCCGCTGAGGGAATGCGTTGCCGGGTCGATGCTCGCGTTGAGGTCGTAATCGGCGCGGTTCTGCCAGAACGCCGGGCCAGGTACGCCGCTGCCGCTGCGGTAGCTATTCGGAGCGTCGGGCAATTGCAGGGGCGCGAACAGGGCCAGCGGATCGAACACGCTTGCCGGCGCAGGCGTGGCAGCGGGAGCGGCGCTGGCTGGCGCGGCAGCGGCAAGCGCCGGCGCAGCGACGCAGGCCAGCGACAATGCAACGGTGAGTGATCGGCGCACGGTGGGGGTCATGCGAAATCCTGCGGCGGAGGGAATTCCCATCCTACGGCGCAGTTTGCCGCGCGCGGGAATGCCATTGGTCCCGGTTGCGGCTGCCTGCGGTTTGGGAGGTGGCCGCCGATGGCTGCTCTGGTGGAGGCCCAGTCACGCACCGCACGCGCAGAGCGCCCGCGCGACGCCGGCCCTCCCCGCTCGGCCCGGTGCGCCGCGCCGGCTGGCCAGGCCGACTTACTCCGCCATCAGGCCACCCAATCGCAACGCCCCCTCACCACTGCGGCCCATGGCATCGTCCGGATTGCTCAGGCGGCAGCGGCGCAGCGACAGGCAGCCGCAGCCGATGCAGTCGGTGAGCTGGTCGCGCAAGGCCTGCAGTTCATTGATGCGCGCGTCCAGCTGGCTCCGCCAACGCGCCGACATGCGCGCCCACTCCGCACGCGTCGGTGTGCGTTGATCCGGCAACACCGAGAAGGCATCGAGCACCTGCTGCAACGGCACGCCCAGTCGCTGGGCCACGCGAATCACCGCGATACGCCGCAGCACATCGCGCGCATAACGACGCTGATTGCCGGCGGTGCGCAGGCTGCTGATCAAGCCTTTGCGCTCGTAGAAGTGCAGCGCCGACACCGCAACACCACTGCGCTTGGCGACCTCGCCCACGGACAACTCACGTTGCATTGCCTTGACCTCAACTTAGGTTGAGGCAGGATGCTGCGCGGCCTTCACCGGTGCAAGTAGCGGTGAAGGCTCGATACACGTTTCCTTCCTGGATCTTCGATGCCTACCGAAAGACCGATCCCTGCCGCAGTGCTGTCCATCCAAACGCAGCCCACCTCCGTCCTGGCCGCGCCTTACCGCGCGGCGACGCTGGGCATGGTCGCGCTGGTGTCGCTCAACGCGTTCGAGTCGCTGGCGGTTGCCGCCGCCATGCCAACGGTGGCGCGCGAGTTGAACGGGCTGCCGCTGTATGCGTTGGCGTTCGGCGGCGCGCTGGCCACCAGCGTGATCGGGATGACGGCGGCCGGACGCTGGAGCGACCGTGCCGGTCCTGGCGGTGCATTGGCTGCCGGCCTGTTGTGCTTTGTGGTCGGCCTGCTGGTCGCCGGCCTGGCACCGAGCATGCCGATGTTGATCGCCGGGCGCTTGCTGCAGGGGCTGGGGGCCGGCGCCTATTCGGTGGCCCTATACGTCATCGTGGGGCGGCTGTACCCGGAGGTCTTGCGCCCACGCGTGTTTGCCGCGTTTTCGGCGGGGTGGGTGGTGCCCTCGTTGATCGGGCCGGGCATCAGCGGATTGATCGTGCAGCACCTGGGCTGGCGCTGGGTATTTTTGTCGGTGCCGCTGTTGGCGATTCCGGCTGGATTACTGCTGTGGCCGGCGCTGCGCGGACAGGCCTGGACACGCGACGGGTCCGAGGCGCCAACCGCCTCGATGGGGTGGGCTATCGGAGCGGCGATGGGCGTGCTTGGCGTGTATCTGGGCGGACAACTGCACGGCATGCTGGCGCCGGGCGCAATGCTGCCGGCCGTGTTGCTCACCGCGTATTGCGCCTGGCGCCTGCTGCCGGCTGGTACGTTGCGGCTTGCGCGCGGCTTGCCGAGCGTGATCGCGCTGCGTGGCATTGCGGCGGCCGCCTTCTTCGGCTTTGAAGCCTTTTTGCCGCTGCTGCTGTCGCGCGAACGCGGGCTTTCGCCGCTGCTGGCCGGCGTGGCACTGAGCGTGGGTGCGTTGGGCTGGTTTGGCGGATCGTGGTACCAGGGCCACAGCCGCGCCGGTTGGTCGCGCCCTCGCCTGCTCAAGAGCGGCGCGCTGTTGATGACGCTGGGCATTGCGATCAGCGCGGGTGCGGTGTGGCCGCCGATTCCTGTGCCGTTGGCAATTGCCGGCTGGGCGCTGACCGGCCTGGGCATGGGCCTGCTGTATCCCAGCCTGTCGGTGGTGATGCTGTCGCTGTCGCCACCGGCCCAGCAAGGCGCCAACAGCTCTGCCTTGCAACTGAGCGAAGCCATCGCGGTGGCGGCCATGCTGGCGCTGGCGGGCGCAGTGTTCGCCGCGCTGCTGACATCGGCCACGCGCGCCGCCTACCTGAGCGTGTTCGCGTTGGCGTGGTTGCTGGCGGTGGCGAGCTTTTTTGTGGCGCGGCGGGTGTGATGGCGTCCGCGGCGACTACGCGGCATCGACGTAACGCCATACCACATTGCCAAGGCAACGTGGCCGGTCGATGGCAGCACGCGAATGAGCCCCAAGGCTTGGCGGGTCGCAACGACCGAGGTGATCTCCAGGTTCACCACATGGAGAGGGTCGCTCGATGCCGGCCCGAGACCACAGCGTTAGCAGCGCCGACCACTTTGCCGATCCTGCCGGGATCGCATGGACCCGCACACGAAAAAAGCCCCCCTCGAACCGCTGGTCATTTTTTCGCCACCCATCTTGACAGCGTTGCAGGCCGGGGCCTGCACGCACTTGTCCACAGCCTTGTGCAACTTCCATCCACAGGGGATGTGGAAAAGATGCGTCGCCTTGCATGCGCCTGAGGCCTTGCGCGGCGCTGGCGCATCTGTCATGCGCGACCGGCGGAGCCAACGCGGTGGCGTTGTCGCCGCCGCCCCCCCCTGGGCATGCCTCCCCACACCCGTCTGCAGGTGTGCCGCAAAGGACGGCCTGCTCCAATTAGCGACACCGCCACTTCGCACTGGCGATGCACCCGCCGATACACATCAATCGGTGATGACGTGCGGCACGAAGCGCGAGGTGTCGCGGGTGATCGGGCCAGCGTCGTCGCGCATGCCCAATCCGGCAGGACGATCCGCCACAACCCAGCTGCCCACCAACGCATGGCGCCCGTCGAACACCGGCAGCGGGTGATGCGCCTGCAGAATCGCCGGGCCGTCCACGTACGGGCCATCGGTGTGCGCGGCCTCGCCTTGCGCCGTCACCAGCGCGATGTTGGCGCCCTCGCGCGACAGCAGCGGCTTGCGCACCCAGCCTGCGGTTGGTGCCTCACCGGCCTGCGCAAAGCGGGCAGGCAGCAGATTCGGATGACCCTGATGGCGGTCCCACAGCAGCGGCAGGATGCCCTTGTTGCTCAACACCGATTTCCATGCCGGCTCGATCAGGCGCACCCGGTCGGCGATCAATGCCGGCCCGAAGCGTTCTTCCATCATGAATTCCAGCGGATACAGCTTGAACAGCGTGTGGATCACCCGGTCCTGTTCGTCGGTGAACCAGCCCTCGGCGCTCAGGCCGATGTCCTCGATGGCCACTTCCTCGGTGCTGATGCCCACCTGGTGCGCACAGTCGCGCAGGTAACGCACGGTGGCGCGATCCTCCAGCGAATCGCGCACCGCCGCAAAATGCATCTGCGCACCGATCGCGCCATCCACGGCCAGCGCGCCTAGGGTTTCGCACAGCAGGTCCTGGATCAGGTTGTACTGATCGGTTCCCTTGGGCAGCGCACCGCTGGCGATCTGCTGTTCCAGCCACAGCCACTGGAAGTAGGCCGATTCGTAAAGCGATGTTGGCGTGTCGTAATTGAGTTCGTACAGCTTGGCCGGGCCATCGCCCGAATACGCCAGGTCCATGCGGCCATACAGATGCGGGTCGCGCCCTTTCCAGGAGTTGGCGATCCAGTCCCAGTAGAACGGCGGGATGGCCAGCTGGGTCATCAGCGCTTCCGAGCCCACCACCTCGTCCACCAGCTGCATCGCCATGTCGTGCAACTCTTGCGTGGGCGCTTCGATGTCATCTTCGATCTGACGCAGCGAAAACGCGTAGTAGGCGCTTTCGTCCCAATACGGTTCGCCGTCGATGGTGTGGAAGTGAAAGCCCAGCGATTCGGCCTGCGTGCGCCAGTCCGCGCGTTCGGGGATCAGGATGCGTTGCATGTCAGCCGCCGAAGCCCGAGCTGCGCCCGCCGCTGCCGAACGAACTGCGCGCCGCCGCGCTGGAACCGAAGCCCGAACGCGACACGGTGATGGCGCGCGTGGGCATGTCGATGGCGCCGCTGCGCCCACGCACCGTGCCAATGCGGTTGCTGGCCAGATCGCCGTTGGGCTTGTAGTAACCGCCGCTACGGTAATCGCGGTACAGCGGAATCGAGCCGCCATAGCGGTAACCGCCGCCGCTCATGTTGCCCAGCGCATAACCCAGCAAAAAACCGCCCATCGGCGGGATCCAGCTCTGCTGCCCCTGCGGATTGGTGATCGCCGTGCAGCTGCCGAACTGTTCATCGCACTCGTAGCGCGTGGTGAAGCGCGGCGCGGCCTGCTGATGCTTGGCCACCGCCTCGTCGTAGGCCTTGAGGCATTGCTGGATATCGGACTGTTCCTGCTTGATCTGGTAACAGTCCGACGCCGATTGCAGCACCACACCGGTCTCCGGCTCCGAGCCGCAGCCGGTGACGAAGGCGGCCGGCAGCGCAGCCATCAGGGTGAGTTTGAGATTGCGTGATCGCTTCATGCCCGCGCTCCGTTACGGCGTGATCGCGGCGGCATTGATCAGCCCCACCGCGATCGACACGCCGGCCGAAAAGATACCGGCGGCGGTGATGTTGTCGGTGATCTGCCGCGAGATGCGCCCAGCCACCAGATTGGCCAGCAGGTAGGCCACCACCTGGATGCCGCAGGCCACCAGGCCCCAGATCAGGGCGTCGATCAGGCTCACCGAGTGGGTGATGGCCGAATGCAGCGGCAGCGCCACGCCGATCAGGTTGCCGGCCAGCGCGGTGGCCGCTGCCACATTGCCCTGCCGCAGCAAGGTGAAATCCTTATGCGGGGTGACCAGGGTCACCAGCACCACCGAGACGATCAGCACACCCAGGCCGGTACCGAAATAGGAAAGAAACGCGAGAAAACTCTGCAGATTGATCGGATTCATGACAGGACCAAGGTGGGTGGAAGACGCGCGGGCGCGCTCAGGTGATATCCAGATCGGCAACGGTGACATCGATACCGACCGCATAGGTGACGCAGAATTCGTTGGGGCCGGAATCTTCGCCGGTCACCAGCAGGAATTCTTCGCGCTGCAGCTCCGGCACATCGCGGCTGTAGAGCATGGCGTAATGGGTCAGATCGCCATCGCGGCGCGGCGGCTGGTAGCGGTACAGCACTTCGTCGTAGGCGATCGGCGGAATCCGTGACGCGTCATCGGTGGATTGCGTTGCGCGCTGCCACTGTCTGCCGGCGTACTCGATCTGCGCCGCGCCCAGGTGCGGGTGCTGCATCACGAACTCCTGAAACGCCTGCTTGCTGGGCGGGTTCACCGTTTCGCAATACACGAAGGCCTTCATCGCTTCCAGATCGCCCCCCACGGTGGTGACCTGCAGGAACGCATCGTCGTCCAGGTAGAAGCGATGCAGCGCATAGCCATCGCCCAGATTGACGTGACCGTAGCAGGGAATGCCCTGGTGCCCGCCCGGCAACTCGGCGGTCATGGCCTCCGGCGCCATGCGGTACAGGGTGGTGTCGATCTCCACCTGACCACCGACACGCAGCCCCAGGGGCAGCGCGTGACCGATCGCGCCACTTCCGGAAGTGGGCAGCGGCGGCGGTTGCGGTTGACCGAACAACTTGCTGAAAAAACTCATCGTCAGACACCTTGTGGCGATGGGGGAAGGGAAGCTGCCTCGCTGCGCATGGCCTGCCAGGCGATGGCGTGCGCCGGCACGCGCTGCTCGGACAGGTAATACAGCATGGCACCGGCGGCGACGGCGGTGCGTGCTGGCGGGTTCAAGCGCAACGCGCCGTCGGGCGCGCGCAGGCCCAGCAGCAATGCGCCACGCTGGCCAAAATCGGCCGCAAGCCGGCTGTAATCCAGCGGTTGCACATTCGCAGGCACAACAAGACTGAACTGGGTGGGACCATCTTCCACCGACAGCAGCTCGGCGGTGAGCGCCGCACTGCCCGGATCCTGCGCCGCACGTGCCAGGATCTCGGCGGTCATCGGCCGCGTGCACTCGATGGCCGGGTAATGGCAGTTGACCAATCGGGCCGCGCTGGCCGAATCGAAGTGCGCCACGACATGCGCGGCCGGCGCATGCGCCATCAACGCGAACACCGCCGCCAGGGTCTGGTCGTCGGAGGGCGGGTTGACGATCACCCGCGCCGCGCCGGCAATGCCGGCACGCAGGTACACCTCGGTGTGCGTGTACGACTCGGCGGCGATGAAGCGCATGTGGTCGGGCATCGGATTTTCCGCCACGCCCTCGGCGATCAGCACCACGCCTTCGTCATCGGTGGCGGTGTCGGACAGCAGCAATTCCAGCAGGCGCGTGGAGGCGGCGCCCTGCCAGCCGATCAGAATGGTGTGCCCGCGCAGGTCTGCATAGGCCATCTTGCCCATGTGGTGGCGCCTCCAGAAAGTGATGAGCACGCCGCTGGTCTTGGCCAGCACCGTGGCGAACAACGCCACCGCGCCCGGCATCAACACGAACGCGGCGATATAGCGCCCGGCCACCGAACCCGGCGACAGGTCGCCGTAGCCGATGGTGGTGGCAGTGGTCATGTAGTAGTACGGAAATGCGTCCAGGCCGACGAGCTTGTGCTCGCCGGCCCACAGCAGCAGCAACCAGCTCAGCCCCATGTGCGCCAGCAGTGCCAGCGCCACCATGCCCCAGCTGACGCGGCGCACGTGGCGCCGCAGGACCCGCAACAGCCGTCCAACGATGATCATGGCGCATCCTGTGCCGTGCGATGGATCAGCTGTCGCTGCGCGGAACCTGCTGCACGTCGCGCACCTGGCCAATCAGCGGCGCGGTGCCGCCGGCGTTCTCGTGACCCAGCTGCGCGGCCGGCTTCTTGAAGCGTGCCAGCACCGCAGCGGCGTTGGATTCGCCTTCCATCAGGCCGGCCGCCGCCAGGCGCCGATTGAGATCGCCATCGCCGGTGGACGCTTCGAGTTCTTCGGCCGATTCGATGCGCGCCGAGGTTTCGGCCTGGCGCGCCTTGATGCGCTCCAGCGATTCCAGCGCCGAGCCCATCTTGCTGCTGGCGCCGGAGTGGCGCGCGGCAATGGCGGCCTGCGCCTTCTGCACCGCGTCGGTGGCCTTGACCGTATCGATCTGCTGGCGCATGCCGCGCAGCTGGTTCTCGGTCTTCTGGATGGTGGCCTTGAGCGTCACCACCGACTGGTCCAGCGCGGTCTTGGAGGCCTTGTCGCCGGCATCCTCGCTTTCCAGGGCGGCCAGCTTGACCGCCACATCGTGTGCCAGCGCTTCATCGTTCTTGGCCAGCGCGCCTTCGATGTAGCGCGTGTATTCGGCCATCTTGCCGGCGCGTGCGTCGATCTTCTGCTGGGCCAGCTTGCTCTGCGCCATCAGCTTGGTGAGCTCTTCGCGCGAGCGCGTGAGCTGGGCGCCGGCATCGCGCATTTCCTGATCCAGGATGCGCAGCGCATTGGCGTCGACGGCCTTCTGGCCGGTTTCGTGTGCGGTACCACGCAGCAGCGTGATCAGCTTGGAAAAGATACTCATGACAACACGCCTTTAGGAAAAGAACGGCTTGAGAGATTCGGCGGCATCCAACGTATTGGCCGCCAGGGTCTGGATTTCTTCGTCGATCTGGTCGAGCGTCGAGGAGGCCGACAGTTCGCCAAACACCACGTAACGGTCCTTGCCGTCGACCTGGACCAGGCCCAGGTTGGACAAGGGGTTGAGCGGATTCAGGCGCAGGCAGGCGTCGTTGAAGGCGGCGCGGTCGTTGACGTGCTCGGCATGGGCCAGCAGCGTGGACACAAAAACCTGCGAGCCGGAAGCGGCAACCTGGATCTGCATGTCGCCGTGGTCGGCCAGGGTGAGATTGATGGCCGGCTCCAGGCCGTCGATCAGTTCGACCTGGATTGGCTGGCCACGGTAGCGCTCGGCCAGCAGGCCGTGCAATTCGACGGTGGTGTACTGCGTCATACGATGTCCTGTCCTTTGGTCATGCCGTGGTGGTGATGCAGCGAATGTCTTGCAGCGACCGGACATACTACAGACTGCCCGTGACCGGCAGAAAGGGCCGGAAGTCAGCTGGTCAGGCGCGCGGCAGGCGAGCAAACCGCCCGTTCAGCTGGCTTGTCGCCCCCTGCCGGGCGGCTGCCTCACGGATACAGCATCCGCTTGCTCCAATGGCTGGCCGCGTCGGCCTCGTAGCGCCAGCGCTCGTGCAGGCGGAACTTGGCGCCGTACCAAAACTCGAACGCCTGCGGCACCACCCGGAACCCGCCCCAACCATCCGGGCGCGGCACCTCGCGCCCTTCGAACGTCGCTTCGACCTTGGCAATGGCCGCATCGAACTCTTCGCGCGAACCCAGCGTCTGCGACTGCCGCGAGGCCCACGCGCCGATCTGGCTCATGCGCGGGCGCGAGGCGAAGTACGCATCGGATTCGTCCGCGCTCACCAGCTGCACGCCGCCTTCGATGCGCACCTGGATGCCGGCTTCGCGCAGGCTGCGCCACAGGAACAGCAGCGCCGCCTGCGGGTGGGTCTGCAGGTCGCGGCCCTTTGCGCTGTCCAGATGGGTGTAGAACACGAACCCGCGCGCGTCGAAGGCCTTGAGCAACACGGTGCGCGCGCTCGGCCGGCCATCCACGTTGGCGGTGGCCACGGTCATCGCGCTGGCTTCGGGTTCGGCGCTGTTCTGCGCCTCGGCATACAGCGCGGCGAAGGTGGCAAGAGCTTCTGCGTACAGATCGGTCATGACGGTGCGTGGCAGCCAGATGGACGCCTATTGTGGGCGCATCGCCCGCGCTTCGCCTATGCACCGCGATCCAATCGCCGAAACGGCGCGGGTTGGCGGGATTGGAGACGGCAATTGCGCCGTGCCATCGGCCCGGCCCGATGGCGTGAATGCTACGATCCCTGCGCATGAACCCCGCACCCAATCTCGTGATGGTCGGCCCGATGGGCGCCGGAAAAAGCTGCATCGGCCGTCGCCTGGCCGAGCGCTTCGGGCTGGAATTCGTCGATGTGGACCAGGCCATCGTCGACCAGGTGGGCAGCAGCATCCCGGCCATCTTCGAGCAGCATGGCGAAGCCAGGTTTCGGCAGTACGAGGCCCAGACCCTGCAGGCGCTGCTGGAACAGGACAACAAACTGATTTCCACCGGCGGCGGCGCCGTGCTGGATCCGCGCAACCGCGAGCGCATCTGCGCGCGTGGGTTCGTGGTGTACCTGCATGTCAGCGTGCCGGCGCAACTGACGCGGCTGGCGCGCGATCGCAATCGCCCGCTGCTGCAACGTGCCGACCGCGAGCAGGTGCTGCATGCGATGGCCGCGCACCGCACGCCGCTCTACCGCCAGGTCGCCGATCTCAGCCTGGAAACCGATCATCTTTCCCCCGCCGAGGCCACCGCGCAGCTGGTGCTGCGCCTGGCTGCGCAATGGCGCATGTCGAGTAACCCCGCATGACACTTCCCCGTTCCTCGCGCAGCGTCGATGTCGACGGTGTGCAGCCTTACACCATCACCATCGCCCCGGGTCTGCTGGCCGACGGCGCGCGCCTGGCCGGCCATGTGCGTGGCCGCCACGCGCTGCTGCTCAGCGACTCGCAGGTGGCTCCGCATTACGCGGCCGGCGTACGCACCGCCTTGTTGAACGCGCGGCCGGACCTGCAGGTCGGCGAGTTGGTCATTGCCGCCGGCGAAGCCTCCAAAACCTTGGAGACCTTTGGCTCTGCAATCACCGCGCTGGCCGAACTCGGCGCCACCCGCGACGCCTGCGTGTTCGCGCTGGGCGGCGGCGTGGTCGGCGACCTGGCCGGCTTTGCGGCAGCGTGCTGGATGCGCGGCGTGGACTGCGTGCAGCTGCCCACCAGCCTGCTGGCGATGGTGGATTCATCGGTCGGCGGCAAGACCGCAGTGGACATCCCGCAGGGCAAGAACCTGGTCGGCGCCTTCCATCCGCCGCGTGCGGTGATCGCCGACACCGACACCTTGCGCACGCTACCGCCGCGCGAACTGCGCGCCGGCCTGGCCGAGGTGATCAAGTACGGCGCCATCCGCGACCCGCTGTTCTTCCAGTGGCTGCACGCCGAGCGCCGCGCCCTGCTCGATGGCGATGCAGCGGCGCTGGCGCAGGCCATCGCCCGCAGCTGCGAGCACAAGGCCGAGATCGTGGCGCGCGACCCGCTGGAAAAAGGCGAGCGCGCCCTGCTCAACCTGGGCCACACCTTCGGTCACGCCATCGAAACCGAGCAAGGCTACGGCGCGCCCGGCAACGACAACCTCAACCATGGCGAGGCCGTCGCAGTGGGCATGGTGCTGGCGGCGCGCCTGTCGGCCGCGCTGGGCATGAGCGATGCCCAGGACACCGAGGCCTTGCGCACGCTGCTGCACGACTTCGATCTGCCCACCGAGATCCCGCCCGGCCTGACCCCTCAGGCCCTGCTCGCACGCATGCGCCTGGACAAGAAAAACATCGCCGGCCGCCTGCGCCTGGTGTTGTGGCGCGGCATCGGCAAGGCCGAGATCGTGCCGGATGTGGAAGAGGCAGCGGTGCTGGAGATACTGGCGGGATAAGGCCAGCCGGCCGAAGGCACGGAACGCTGGACGCCCGCACCCAGCTGCCGTCGATCGCCACGACTCACTCTTGGTAGGAGCGCCCCGGGCGCGATGGGGCCTTCCCGACAATCCCTATCGCGCCCAGGTGCGCTCCTGCGCACTGCCTGCCGCCGTCTGCACGGCGGTCGGAACCTCGCGCGGGAGCGCACCGGCAAGCATGGACGCCCAACGACGCTCCCTGCGCAACCAGCACACCCGGACGCGCCACTGCTCTCAGCCTTCAGCAGCGCCCGGCTACAATCGGTCGCATGCGCATCCTTCTACAACACGATCCCGGCGGTAACGCGCCGCTCCGCTACGTCCAGCTGACCCTGCAACCGGATCTGTTCGGTGGCTGGGAATTGCTACGCGAAACCGGCGAGATCGGCGGACGCACGCAACTGCGACGCGACCAGTACCTGCAACAGGATGAAGCGGACCGCGCCTTCGACAAGGCGCGCGACACCCAACTCAAACGCGGTTTCCAACTCATCACCGGCGGCGCCGACGACGCGCCGCGCTGAGGACATACTTTCCCATGCTCAAGAACGATCGCCTGCTGCGCGCGCTCAACCGTCAGCCCGTGGACCGCACCCCTGTGTGGTTGATGCGCCAGGCCGGCCGCTATTTGCCGGAGTACCGCGCCACCCGCGCGCGTGCCGGCAGTTTCCTGGGCATGGCCAAGAATCCTGACATCGCCTGCGAAGTGACCCTGCAGCCGCTGCAGCGTTTCCCGCTGGATGCAGCGATCCTGTTCTCCGACATCCTCACCATCCCCGATGCGATGGGCCTGGAGCTGTACTTTGTCGAAGGCGAAGGCCCCAAGTTCCGCCACCCGGTGCGCGATGCCGCCGCAATCCACCGCCTGGGCGTGCCGGACATGGAAACCGAGCTGCGCTACGTGATGGATGCGGTGCGGGTGATCCGCCGCGAACTGGATGATTCGGTGCCCTTGATCGGTTTCTCCGGCAGCCCGTGGACGCTGGCCTGCTACATGATCGAAGGCGGTGGCAGCAAGGAATACGCACGCATCAAGGCCATGGCCTTCAACGCGCCGGAGCTGCTGCATCACCTGCTCGGCACCGTCACCGACGCGGTGATCGCCTACCTGGCCGCCCAGCGCGCGGCAGGCGCGCAGGCGCTGCAGGTGTTCGACACCTGGGGCGGCGTGCTTTCGCCGGCGATGTACCGCGAATTCTCGCTGCCCTACCTGACCCGCATCGCGCGTGAACTGGAGCGCGGCACCGGGGCCGAGCGCACCCCGCTGGTGCTGTTCGGCAAGGGCAACGGCGCCTACGTGGCGGATCTGGCCGCCAGCGGCGCCGAAGCCGTGGGCGTGGACTGGACCATCTCGCTGGCTGACGCCGCTCAACGGGCGGGCGGCCGCGTTGCCCTGCAGGGCAATCTCGACCCGGCCACGCTGTACGGCTCGCCCGACGCGATCCGTAGCGAAGTCGCCAAGACCCTGGACAGCTACGCCCAAGGCAATGGCGGCTCACGCGAAGGGCACGTCTTCAACCTCGGCCATGGCATGTCGCCGGATATGAATCCCGAGCACGTGGGTGTGCTGGTGGACGCGGTGCAGAGCCTGAGCAAGCGCTAAGCCGCCGCGGCGAGCGGACCGGGTCGCACGGACCCGGCCCGTGCCAGTGCCAGTTCCCGCGTGCATGTAGGCACTGCCGAGCCAGCTATTTCGCAACTGAACCGACCCACTGGCTCTGCGCGTTCACCCCGCCGCCAGATATATATATGTGCCGGACGCGTTGTGTCATGAAACGCGTCGCGCGATTCACACCGCACCCAAGCCGCCAATGCGATGACGCGATCTGCCTGAGCGTGCAGCGTCGGCCTTGCGCCCGCACGCGGCGCAGGCTGCCAACGCGGGCATTCCCGGGCGTCGCACACAGCGTTCCGTGCCGTGCACAGCAGGGAGACGATAATGCAGCGTTCCCCCGGCCAAGCCCCCATGTCTCAGCCCGTCCCCACCTTGCGCGCCTACGCCACCATCAAGCCGCTGCTGTGGCTGGTGTCGCTGGCCATCTTCATGCAGATGCTGGATGCGACCATCGTCAACACGGCGTTGCCGTCGATGGCGCGCAGCCTGCGCGAAAGCCCGCTGCAGATGCAGTCAGTGGTCTTCAGTTATGCGCTGGCAGTGGCGATGTTCATCCCTGCCTCGGGCTGGATCGCGGACCGCTTCGGTACGCGGCGCACCTTCCTCGCCGCGATCATCGTGTTCACCTTGGGCTCGCTGCTGTGCGCGGCAGCCCAGCACCTGCCGCAGTTGGTGGCCGCACGCGTGGTGCAAGGCATCGGCGGCGCGATGCTGCTGCCGGTCGGGCGGCTGGCGGTGCTCAAGACGGTGGCACGCGCAGACTTCCTGCGCGCGATGAGCTTTATCGCCATTCCCGCCCTGATCGGCCCGCTGATCGGCCCCACCCTGGGCGGCTGGCTGGTCGAAGTCGCCTCGTGGCACTGGGTGTTCCTGATCAACCTGCCGATCGGGGTGCTCGGGTTTATTGCCGCGCTGAAGATCATGCCCGACCACTATGGCGATGCACGCAGGCGCTTCGATCTGGTCGGCTACCTGATGCTGGCGTTCGGCATGGTGGCCTTGTCGCTGGCGCTGGATGGCATCTCGGAACTCGGCCTGCGCCATGCGTTCGTGATGTTGCTGGCCATCGGCGGACTGGCTGCACTGGCCGGCTACTGGCTGCATGCGGGCAACACCGCCAACGCGCTGTTTCCGCTGGCGCTGTTCAAGGTGGCGAGCTACCGCATCGGCATTTTGGGCAACTTGTTCGCGCGCGTGGGCAGCGGCTCGATGCCATTCTTGATCCCGTTGCTGTTGCAGGTGGGCCTGGGCATGAGCCCGATGAATGCCGGGCTGATGATGGTGCCGGTGGCACTGGCCGGCATGGCCGCCAAACGCGCGGCGGTCAAGCTGGTGGGGCGCTTCGGCTACCGGCGCGTGCTGATGCTCAACACCGTGTTGGTCGGCGTGGCCATGGCCAGCTTTGCGCTCATCGATATCGGCCAGCCGCTGTGGCTGCGCCTGGTACAACTGGCCTGCTTTGGCGCGGTGAACTCACTGCAGTTTACGGTCATGAACACCGTGACCCTGCGCGATCTGGACCGCGACCAGGCCAGCCCAGGCAACAGTCTGCTGTCGATGGTGATGATGCTGGCCACCGGTTTCGGCGCTGCGGCAGCGGGCAGCCTGTTGGCGGCATTCAATACCCATCTGGGCGATACGCATGGCGCTACCGCCGCCTTGCATGCCACCTTCCTGTGTGTGGGCGGCATCACCTTGTCGTCGACGTTGATCTTCTGGCAGCTGGCCGAGACGCGCCCCCACCCCAAGGAAGTGGAAGCGGTTGCCGAGTAGGTGCTGCGCTGGGGCACTGTCACTTCCGCCGCGGCTACGCCCCATCGCGCGCGCGGGCATGCCGCAACGCCTCGGCGATGGTATTGGCCAACATCTCGCCGGTGAGTGGCTTGCGCAGGAAACGGTCGAAACCCGCTTCCTGCGCGTTCGGTTCGGCGGCTTCATCGGAGCGTGCGGTCACCGCGATCAACGGCATCTCGTAGCCGAAGACGCGCAACTGCCGCGCCAACGCAAAACCATCCAGCCCGGGCAGGTCCAGATCCAGCAATGCCAGATCGAACGTGTTGTCGGCCGCTTCGGTCAACGCCGCCAGTCCGTGCGGCGCATGCACCACCGAGTGCCCCTGCGCGCGCAGCAGGCCGATGATGACCTCGGCGATGGTCGGGTCGTCTTCCACCAGCAGGACGCGCTGCGGATCGACGGGGCTGGCGGCATGCGCCACCTCGCCGTCCAGCGTTGCATCCGACGCCACCCAGCGCAGCGGCAGATCCACCACAAAGCGCGTCCCGGCGCCGAGCCGGCTGATCACCTCGATATGCCCGCCCATCGCCATCGCCAGCTCCTGACAGATGGCCAGGCCCAGGCCACTGCCGCCATAACGTGAGGTGGTCTTGGCACCGTCGCCCTGCTCGAAGCGCTGGAACAAGCGCGCCTTCTGTTCGGCATTGATGCCCGGGCCCGTGTCGGCCACTTCGAAGCGCAGGCCTTGATAGGAACCGAGCGTGGTCAGCTTCAGCGCGACCACGCCGCGCTCGGTGAATTTGATCGCGTTATTGAGCAGGTTGAGCAGGATCTGCCGGATACGGGTGGAATCGCCGCTGGCGGTGATGTCGCCCAGCAGCCCGATGTCCAGGCTGAAACGCAACCCGCGCTCTTGCGCCAATGGCGCCATCAGCGCTTCGACTTCGGCCACGAGCTGACGCACCGAAAATGGCTGGAAATCCAGTTCAAGCCGGCCCGATTCGATGCGCGCCAGATCCAGCGCATCGTTGACCAGCCGCAACAGATGCGCACCCGCACGACGGATCGACTCGGTGTAGCTGCGCTGCGTGGCGTCCTGCGTGGTCTTGAGCAGCAATTCGCTCATGCCCAACACACCCGTCATCGGCGTGCGCACTTCATGGCCCAGCGTCGCCAGAAACCGGGTCTTGGCCAAGGACGCCTGTTCGGCCAGCTCCTGTTTGTGCACGGCCAGCTGCCAGGCATTCAGGCGCCGCAGCCGACGGCGATACAACAAGATGGCCGCGGCGATCACGCACACGCTCAGCACCGCCAACAGGCCCAGACCCCACGGTGACAGCCACCACGGCGGCAATACCTGGAAACGGACGATCTGGCTGGCCGACCAGATGCCATCTGCCGTGCGCCCCTGCACTTCCAGCGTGTAATGCCCGGAAGGCAGGCGCGAAAACAGGCGTTCGCCGGTGGAGCCCACGTCGACCCAGTCCGGATCGTAGCCACTGAGGCGGAAGCGGTAACTGGTGGATTCGGGATTGGTGAACGTGGGCATCCGCGCCACGATATGCAGGTCGCGATCGCCGTCCTGCACCTGCAGCGGCGCCTTGCCGGTGACATCCAGTTCGCGCTCGCCGCGTCGCAGGCTGACACGTTCGATCAACAGCTGCGGTCGGCGCAGATTCGGACGCATCGTGGCCGGATCGAACACCACGATGCCATCGGATGTGCCGCCCAGGATCTGCCCCGTGCTTGCCTGCACCAGCGTGGCCACCTGCATGGGCGAACTGGGAAGTCCGTCGTGCACGTCGTACACACGCACCAGCTTGCTGCCGGGGTCGACCCGGATCAGCCCACGATGACTGGAGACCCAGGCCACGCCACCGGCATCGATCACCAGGCCGGTCGGCGAGACCATCGGAAATTCCTGGTCCTTTCCCACCGTATCCAGATGCGTGAGCTGCTTGCCGTCCCAGAGATAGCGCCGCAATTGTCCGGCCAATCCGATCCAGACGATGCCACCATCTCCCTGGCGAAACACATAGGTTGGCAGGAACGGCGCGCCGCGTACCGGAACGAACTGGTCGGCAAGCGGATCCCATCGCCACAGCCCGGCATTGTTGCTCAGCCAGATCTGCCCATCCGGCCCGATCCGCATATCCAGGACAGTCAGCGCCTTCAGCCCGTGGCTTCCGTAGTCGAGCGTCCTGAGCAGCTGGCCCTCGCTGCTCCACAGCTGCACCCCGTGCGTCAGCAGCGCCACCCAGATGCGACCCTGTGCATCTTCGGCCATCCTGCCAGGCCTGCCGACATCTTCGAGATCGGCTGCGGAATCCTGGTGCCCGAGCAGTGGCCAACGCCTGGCCTCGCCCGTCTTCGGGTTGTACCGAACCAGCCGTTCCTGCACGCCGATCCAGACCATTCCCTGCCTGCTTTCGATGACCGTATCGGGAATGCGTTCCGGATCGACCGGGGCCAGGCGTGGCTCCACGCGGCCGGTGACGGGATCGAAATGCTCAAGCGTTCCACGCGTGCCGACCAGCCAGATGCCGCCGGTGACCGAAGGCGCTGTGGCGACAACCGAGGGATTGGCGAGCGATTGCGGATCATCTGCGCGATGCGAAAACAACGCGAAGGTGTCCCAGCGCGGAGGCAGGTGCCACAACCCGCCCTCCAGGCTGGCGAACCACAGACCTCCTTCGCGGTCCTGGTAGGCGGTGATCCAGTTCCGGTTGACCAGACCGTGCGCTGAAAAACTGTAGACCGGCACGCGTTCGACGCCACCGTCGCTGGAACTCATGCCCAGGCCGGTGGCGGTATCCAGCCAGTAGCGCCCGAGCCGGTCACGGAGCAGGACGCCCCGGACCTGCGCGGTGTCCTTACCGCTTTGCCAGCGGCGGGCCACGGGCCGCCCGACCGTGTTGAACTGGACGGGGTTGCCGTCGAAATCGGCAACCCAGAGCACCTTGCCGTCGGGCTCCTTGTACATTCGGTTGACCGACTGGGACGGGCCCGGAAGCGGCACGCGCTCCAGGCGCCGACCATCCCAGTGCACAAGCCCGCCCCAGGTGCCGATCCACAGGCCGCCGTCGGGCGCGACTTCCAAACCAACGATATTGTCGGACGGCAAGCTAGCGGCATCGCCCGCCTTGGCAGAAAAGTGCTGCATGCGCCCGTCGGGGCGATAACGATAGAGGCCCTGCTTGGCGGTGCCGATCCAGATATCCCCGTCCGGCGTTTGTGCCAACGACCACAGGATGGCGTCGCGCAGTTCGGGGAATTGCGGATCTTCCAGTCGTTTGAACGTGCGCGTGTTCGCTTCCAGATAGCCGACGCCGCCGTCCTCGAAGCCCATCCACACCCGATCGTTGGCATCGACACAGATGGTCCAGACCACGTTGCTGGTCAGGCCATCTTCCATCCGCCAGATCCGGTAGTTGCGGCCATCGAATCTGGCCAGGCCGTCATCGCTGGCAAGCCACAGATATCCCTGTCTGTCCTCGGCCAACTGATTGATCGTGTCCGACGGCAGCCCGTCGGCGATCGTCAGCTGGATGGGCACCGGTGTTGCAGGCGTCCGCGCCTGCACCGGAAGCACTGCCAGACACAGGCATACCCAGAGCACAGCGAGCAGCCGATGGGGCAAGCAGGATAGAAAGCGCACCGGATCAACTTCACGACAAGTCGGCGCATAGTGCGGGCCACGCGCGGTGCGGGCAAGCGCGCTCTGCGCGTTGTGCGCACGCGCTCAGGCTGCAAGCGCACGCGCGGCAGCGTCATTGGTCAGTCCGTTGCACGTTGCAGGGCTTGCGAAAAGCGGGCCCGACAATTCTTTCTGCCGACACTTGCTTGCAACGCAACCGCTCGCCGCGCCCCGGGTGGCAGGGCACCTGCAGCGCCCTTCCGCCTGGCCAGACCATCGCGACCCGCATCGCTGTTCGAGCGGCCCAGGAGCGGACGAACACGCCGCGTGATACTTGGATGCCTGCTCAGGTGAAAGAGCATCGGCAGCGCTTGTCAGCGCTTGCTGCGTAACGCTTCGGCAATGGTGGCCGCCAGCATGTCGCCAGTGAGCGGCTTGCGTAGGAAGCTGTCGAAGCCGGCTTCCTGCGCACTTGGTTCGGCGACCTCGTCGGCGCGTGCAGTCACGGCGATCAACGGCATGTCGTAGCCGAAGACGCGCAACTGCCGCGCCAGCGCAAAACCATCCAGCCCGGGCAGGTCCAGATCCAGCAATGCCAGATCGAACGTGTTGTCGGCCGCTTCGGTCAGCGCCGCCAGGCCATGCGGGGCATGCACGACCGAATGCCCCTGCGCTTGCAGCAGGCCGACGATGACCTCGGCGATGGTCGGGTCATCTTCCACCAGCAGGATGCGCTGCGGTTCGATAGCCGTCTCGGCATGCGCGGTCTCGCCACCGAGCGCGGCGTTGGAAGCCACCCAGCGCAGCGGCAGATCCACCACGAAGCGCGTCCCCGCACCGAGTCGGCTGATCACCTCGATCTGCCCGCCCATGGCGATTGCCAGCTCCTGGCAGATCGCCAAGCCCAGACCACTGCCGCCGTAGCGCGAGGTGGTTCTGGCACCATCGCCCTGCTCGAAGCGCTGGAACAGCCGCGCCTTCTGTTCGGCGTTGATGCCCGGCCCCGTGTCGGCCACTTCAAAGCGCAGGCCTTGATAGGAACCGAGCGTGGTCAACTTCAAACCGACCACGCCGCGCTCGGTGAATTTGATCGCGTTATTGAGCAGGTTGAGCAGGATCTGCCGGATGCGGGTGCAATCGCCACTGGCAGTGATATCGCCGAGCAGCCCGATCTCCAGGCTGAAGCGCAGGCCACGCTCCTGCGCCAGCGGCGCCATCAACGCCTCCACTTCGGCCACCAGCTGACGCACCGAAAACGGCTCCACATCCAGCTCCAGCCGCCCGGATTCGATGCGCGCAAGATCCAGCGCATCGTTGACCAGCCGCAACAGATGCGCGCCTGCGCGGCGGATCGACTCGGTGTAACTGCGCTGTTTGAGATCCAGCGAGGTCTTGAGCAGCAGCTCACTCATGCCCAAGACGCCCGTCATCGGCGTACGCACTTCATGGCCCAGGGTCGCCAAAAAACGCGTCTTGGCCAGGGACGCCTGCTCGGCCACTTCCTGTTTGTGCACCGCAAGCTGCCAGGCATTCAAGCGACGCAACCGCCGGCGGTACAACAAGATGGCTGCAGCAATCACGCATAAGGTCAGCAGGGCCAGCAGGCTCAAGCCCCACGGCGACAGCCACCATGGCGGCAACACCTGAAAACGCAAGGTCTGGCTCGCCGACCAGATCCCGTCTGCAGTGCGCCCCTGCACTTCCAGCGTGTAACGGCCTGAAGGCAGACGCGAAAACAGGCGCTCGCCACTGGGCCCGACATCGATCCAGTCCGGGTCGTAGCCGCTCAGGCGGAAGCGGTAGCTGTTGGATTCGGAGTCGGCGAAGCTGAGCAGGCGGGCGACGATATGTAAGTCGCGATCGCCGTCCTGCATGACCAAAGGCGTGACATGACTCAGATCCAGCCCGCTCTCGCCGCGACGTAGCCCCACACGTTCGATCACCAACGGCACCCGATGATCATTCGGCTTGAGTTCGGCAGGATCGAAGATCACCAGCCCATCCGGCGTCGCGCCGACGATCATGCCCTTGGACGATTGCACCAAAGAACGCGCAACGAATTGCGGATTGGGCAGGCCGTCATGAACTCCGAACACGCGCACGCCCCGCGTGGCCGGGTCAACGCGAATCAGGCCACGCATACTGGACATCCAGGCAACACCGTCGTGGTCGACCACCAGTCCCTGTGGCGCAAGCGCAGGGAAGTTCTGCTCGGGCCCCACTGTATCTAGATGTTGCAGGGTGCCGTTCTTCCACAAATAGCGATGGAGCTTCCCTAGCCCGGCAAACCAGGCGATCTGGTTGTCGCTGAAGCGAAAAGTGAAGATAGGTTCGTCGGGCGCGCCGGCAATGCGCTCGAAGCGCGCAACCGACGCGTTCCAGCGCTGCAGACCACGATTACTGGCCAGCCAGAGCGCTCCGTCCGGCCCAGCCTGCAGGTCGTAAACCACCAGATCTGCTGCAAGGCCGTGGGTCCCGCGCAACATGGTGCGCAGCAAGCGACCTTGTTCGTCCCGCTCTTGTAGCCCAAGCGTGGCATGGACCCAGATGTGACCATCGGCGGTCTGCTGCAGCGCTTCCAAGGAAGCGTCCAGTGTCGCGTCCTGTGCAGCCGCGTCCGAGCCGCTTGCTGCAGCCTTCCAGTGCTGCACCTGGCCAGTAGCGGGATCAAAGCGCACCAGCTCGGCAAACTGCCCGACCCAGACGTTACCCTTGCGATCCTCCAGCACGCTATTGGACCAGCTGGCAGACCCCAGGGTGGGCAATACACGCTCGATTTTGCCGGTGGCAGGATCTACGCGTTCGAGCACGCCCGAGGTGCCCACCAACCACATCCGACCATCGCGCGATTTTGCAGTGCCCTGGATCGCCAGGTTGCCACCTTGGCCACCGTCGTCCATGTAGTTGAAAACAACCGCGAAACGATGCCAATTCGAGGGGAGATGCCAGAGCCCGCCGTTGGGGCTGGCAAACCATACACCGCCCTCGCGATCCTGATATGCCGATTCCCAGTTGGGACGGATGCGCCCGTGCGCAGACAGACTGTACAGGGGGACATTGCGCACCTCCGCACCAGTCGTATGGCCTAGGCCGGCCAGGGTGTCCAGCCAATAGCTGCCGTCCTGGTCGCGCAACAACACGCCCAATACCGGATATTCTGCAGGTGCCTGCCAACGGTGCGGACTGAGATGACCACTTGGATCGCGCCGAAACAGCTTGTCGTCGCTGGTCCCGATCCAGATGCTGCCATCGGCATCGGCAGTTAGCCGGGTGATGATCTGTGCGGTGCCATCCGGAAATGCCTGCCGCTCGAAGTCATTACCCGTCCAATGCGCAGCACCATCGGCGGTCCCGATCCATAGTGTGCCGCGGGTATCGACATCGAGCCGATAGATCGCGTTGTCGGGCAAGCTGCGCGGATCGTCGGCACGATGTGCGAAATGCTCCAGCGAACCATCCGGCCGCAGCCGGTATAGCCCACTCATTTCAGTGCCGAACCATATGCTGCCGTCGTCGGTGGACTTGATGTTCCAGATCGCAGCGCCGCGAAGTTCCGGATAGCGCGCACCATCATAGAAAGTGAATTGATGGCGTGCGGGGTCCAGCATCGCAAGGCCTGCCATGCCGGTCCCGATCCAGACCCGGTTGCGCTTGTCGACGTGAACCGCCCAGATCTGGTTGTCGCGCAAACCGTCTTCGATGCGCCAGATACGGAAGTTTCGCCCGTCGTAACGCGCTAACCCATCGCTGCTGGCCAGCCACAAATATCCATTGGCATCCTCATCGAAGCCGTACACCACGTTGGATGGCAGCCCGTCGGCCACGGTCAGCTGCCGCGGCTGCGGCAGTACCGGCACGCCGGCCAGCGTAAGACTCGGCCAGCCTGACACGACGGCCAGGCAAAGCAGTAATAGAGCCCGCGTCATCAAGGCTTTCAGCGGCATGCGACGACTGGGGTGTTGTGGTGGTAGCAGCATGCGCTCGCGTGTCCTTTGCACGCATAGTGCGGACCTTGCCTGATGCTGGCAACACACATAAGCGCGCCAACGGTGATCGTTTACAGCAGGCAGGCATCGTACGGCCGTCTTTACGCGATTCGATGCCCGATGAGCACCGGCATCGTCAACGCATCGGGGCCGTGCACCCACGCTAGGTCGCGGCCTGCATGCCGGCGGCTGCGCGCGCAGCCGTCATCGCTTCCACCAGCAGATCGGCAGTGACCGGTTTGCGCAGGAATCCGTCGAAACCTGCGGCCTTGGCCTGGGTCTGCGCGGCGCTGTCAGCGCGTGCCGTGACTGCCAGCAGCGGGAAGCGATGGCCAAGTTGGCGCAGCTGCGATGCCAGGGCAAAGCCGTCCAGCCCGGGGAGATCCAGATCCAGCAGCGCGATGTCGAACCCGCCATCCACCGTTTCCGACAATGCAGCCAGCCCATGCGCGGCATGCACCACGCGGTGACCTCGATTGGTCAACAAGCCGCTGATCACCTCCGCCACGGTCGGGTCGTCTTCCACCAGCAGGATGCGCAGCGGCTCGCCTGCAGGCGCCTGCACCTGGCCGGTGGCGATACGTGTGCCGGAGCGGTCGATCGGCAAGGGCAGATCCACGGTGAACTGGGTGCCGACGCCAAGCCGGCTGCGCACGCGGATTCGGCCCTTCATCGCCACGGTGAGTTCCTGGCAGATCGCCAGCCCAAGCCCGCTGCCGCCGTAGCGCGAACTGGTGCGCGCACCCTCGCCTTGTTCGAAGCGCTGGAACAGTCGCTTCTGCTGTTCCGACCCGATGCCAGGACCCGTATCGCGCACCTTGAAGCGCAGGGCATCGCCGTGCTGGCTGACGGTGAGCGACACCTCGCCGCGTTCGGCAAACTTGATCGCATTGCCCAGCAGGTTGATCAGGATCTGACGCACCCGCGTTGCATCGCCCACGACCACCACATCCGTGGGAAGCTGATTGCGGTACTCCAAGCGCAGGCCGCGCGCGTCAGCGATGGGATGCATGAAATCAGCCAGTTCCTGGGTGAGCTGCGCGGGATCGAAGGGCTGCTGTACCAGCTCCAGTTTGCCGGCCTCGATGCGTGCCAGATCCAGTGCATCGTTGACCAAGCGCAGCAGATGCGTGCCGGCCTTGCGGATCGCATCGACATACCCGCGCTGCTTGGCATTCAGCGGCGTGGCCAGCAGCAACTCGCTCATGCCCAGCACGCCAGTCATGGGTGTACGCACTTCGTGGCCAAGCGTCGCCAGGAAATGCGATTTGGCGATCGATGCCTGCTCGGCCAGCTGTTGCCGCTGCTGTGTCAGCACCCACTCCTGCTGCCGCCGCACGCGCTTTCGCCAGGCCCAAACACTTAAGTACAGCAGCAGCATGCAGAGCGCTGCCGCCGCCAATTGCGCGGCCGTGCTCAACCACCACGGCGGCCGCACCTCCAGTTGCAACACCGGCGCAGCGACCCAATCGCCATCGCCGGCACGCGCCTGGACCTCGATGCGGTAGTCGCCAGGCGGCAATCGCGAGATCACGCGCTCGCCGCTGGCACCCTGCTCCACCCAGCGTTCGTCGTAGCCATTGACACGGTAGCGGTAATGCGCGGAGGCCGGATCGACAAACGACAACAGCCGTGCGCTGATGCGCAGATCGCGATCGCGCGCCTGCAGGATCACCGGCGCGTTGTGGGCAACCGTCTGCGGGCGCTCGGCATCGTTGCGCCGCACCTGCACCGATTCGATCACCAGACGGGCCAGCGGCGCAGGCGCAAATGGCCGCGACGGATCGAACAACACGATGCCGCTGGTCGTCAGCGCCAGCACCTGGCCGTTGGGACCAATCGCCGGCGGACGCATCGAAAACTCGCTATCTGGCAGGCCGTCGCGTGGACCGAACCGGCGGACCTGCGGCTGGCCGCGCTTGTAAGCGAACAGGCCCCGCGAGGTGGTGGCCCAGACCGTGTCGTCGCCGCCCAGCGCCAGGCCGCGTATCTCGGTAGGAGGCAGGCCGTGTTCGTGCCCGACCCGCTCCAGCAGGCGCGCCTGCCGCCCGTCCCAGCCGTAGCGTTCCAGCGCACCGGAACGCCCAACCCAGAACTCGCGCGGCGACACGAAGGCCAGCGCATAGACTTCATGATTGGCGTCCTCGATCACTGCGCGAAAGCGTTCGCCCTGCCAGACCCACACACCATCCCCGGCTGCGACCCAGGCGGTGCCATCCGGCCGCACCGTCAGTTGCTGCACCATGCCGCCGACTTCACTGAGATCGGTGCCGAAGCGGAACGTGGCCAGCAGCCGTCCATCCGCGGCACGTCGCTGTACGCCACCTTCCACGATCGAAACCCAGAATTCGCCATCGATGCCGGGTGTCATCAGTTCCACCCGATGCGTTGCGGAAACACCGATCTGCATTGCGAGCTTCTGCTGCTGGCCGGTCTCCGGGGTATAGCGCGTCACGCCATCGCGCAGCGCGATCCACAAACTGCCGCCGCCGGCCGGCAGCACCGACTGCACGGTGCCGCCGCCCAATGCGTCGCTGTGCAGGACCGGCACCAGCTCACCGTCATTGCCGAGCCGGTAGACGCCTTCGCCGGTCGTCACCAGAAAGCTGTCGCCATCGGCCACAGCGTTGACCAGATACAGGCTCTCCAGCGGCTTGCCCTGGGTCTGGAAAATGGTGGAGAACCGCCGCCAGTCCGGCGGCAAATACGCCACGCCCTGCGAAATCAGTCCGAGCCATAGCCCGCCCTGCCGGTCCTGCATCACATCGAGCACGCCGCTATGTGCGGTGAGGAAGCCGCTGCCGCGATCGCC
Source organism: Xanthomonas sp. NCPPB 1062 (assembly GCF_041481705.2). Lineage (NCBI taxonomy): Bacteria > Pseudomonadati > Pseudomonadota > Gammaproteobacteria > Lysobacterales > Lysobacteraceae > Xanthomonas > Xanthomonas sp. NCPPB 1062. The sequence continues at coordinate 3,378,651 of NZ_CM192987.1, forward strand.
TTCCATCAGGCGCAGCGCGGTTTCTCCCGGCGCCACCCGGAAAAATCCGTCGGCTGCACCAATCCAGTAGCCACCGTGCACATCGTGTACCACGGTCGCGGCACGCAGGGCATCGGCCCCGCTCCAGGACGCACGTTCCAGCGCACCGGTAGGCGTTACCCTGTACACGCCCTTGCTGGTCCCGACCCACACCGTACCGTCGGCATCCTTGCTGAGCTTGAAAACCGTCGTGCTCAGTCGGTCTGGCGCGATGCGCACGAAGCGCTCGCCGTCGCGCATCACCAACCCGCTGTCGGTGCCGATCCATAGCCGGCCGCGCGCATCGGTCAGCAGGCTCATGATGGTGTTGCTGGGCAGTCCGTCCGCCGCATCCGGTGTGGCACGGAACGCCGTCACCCGACCATTTTCTTCGCGCCGGCACAGCCCGGCACTGCTGGTTCCTACCCAGATCGCATCTTGTGCCTGGGCCAGTGCCCAGACCTGCCCATCGCATGCGCTGCCAACGTCGGGAAATGTCGTAAACGCCGAGCGCGCCGCATCCAGCATGCTCGGTGGCAAGCCGTTGATGCCAACCCATATCCGGTCGCGATCATCGACGAACAGCGTTTCCACTTCGTTGCCCGGAATCGAACTGGCGACATGCGGATCGTGCTGCCATACCTGCAAACCGATGCCGTCATAGCGCGCCAGGCCATCGCTGGTCGCCGCCCAGACATAGCCTTGCCTATCCTGCGCCAAGGCCAGCACCATGCGCGAAGGCAGGCCTTCGGCACCACCGAAGCGGCGCATGCGCGGGGTCTCGATCTGATTCACCGCCGCCGCATCCAGCCCGCTCAACAGCAAGAGCACGGCCAGCACCGACAACAGCACGTTCTTCATCGTCATCCGTGTCCCCATCGCCGCGTGTGCGCCCGGCGCTCCTTGTTGGGACTGCACTTTACCCGCTACGCCGCAGTTCTTGGTCCCAGGAACTGGCTGGCTCCCTGGCCGAGTTGCCGTTCTGCTGCCCGCTGCGACTGACCCGGCATGCGACCAAATGCTTGGCCGGCCAGTGCAGCAGGTATCTGCTGCGCATGGCACTGGTCGTGGCGAACGCACTGCTGGTTTACTGTCTGCCGTGCGGAACTAAGACAGCGCCAGCGCGAGGCTGCTGTCGCGTCCTCGCCTGGCTTGCACGTGGACCTACGCGTCGCCGGCCTCGCGTTCGCGCTGGCCATCATCGACATCGGCAAGCACCCGCGCCAAGGCCTGCGCCAGCAAATCGCCCGTGACCGGTTTGCGCAGAAAGCCATTGCAGCCGGCGGCCATCGCCTGCGGTTCGGCATCCGTGTCGGCACGTGCGGTCACGGCCACGATCGGGAAGCGCACACCGCGCGCGCGCAACTGCGCCACCAGCGCCGCACCATCGAGGCCGGGAAGATCCAGATCGCACAATCCCGCATCGAAACTGCGCGTGCTCACCTCTGCCAGCGCGGCAAGACCATGCAGCACATGCGTGACGTGATGCCCACGCGTCTGCAGCAGGCCCACGATCACCTGCGCCACGGTCGCATCGTCCTCGACCAGCAGCAGCTGCAACGGCGCTTGCTCACGCAGCGACGGAGCGCGCACTGCAGGCAGCGTGACCGCAGGCAAGGTGGACACCCAGTGCAACGGCAGCTCGACCACAAAACACGCGCCCTGCCCCAATTCACTGGTGACCGTCACCGCGCCGCCCATCGCCGCGGCAAGTTCGCGGCAGATCGCCAGCCCCAGCCCACTGCCGCCGTGCCGTGCCAGCGTGAGCGCGCCTTCGGCCTGTTCAAACCGCTGGAACAGCCGTCCGCGCTGCTCGGCGCTCATGCCCGGCCCGGTGTCGCGCACTTCCACGCGCAGACCCTGCCGGGTGTACTGCGGCAACGTGGTAAGGCGCAGGTGCACGCTACCGCGCTCGGTGAACTTGACCGCATTGAACAGCAGATTCAGCAGGATCTGCTGCACGCGACTGGCATCGCCATGCAATGCCGGCGGCAATGCCTCGTCGAGCTCGCACTGGAAGGCCAGCTGCTTCTGCTCGGCACTCGGGCGCACCAGTTCCACCACCTGGCCGACCAACTGGCGCAGATCGAAATCGCGGTAATCCAGCGGCAATTTGCCCGCTTCGATCCGGGCCAGATCCAGTGCATCGTTGACCAGACGCAGCAGGTGCTTGCCGGCCAGCTGGATCGCGCTTGCATAGCCTTGCTGACGGCCATCCAATGGGGTCTGCAGCAGCAACTCGCTCATGCCCAGCACACCGGTCATCGGCGTGCGCACCTCGTGACCCAACGTTGCCAGAAAGCGCGTTTTGGCCAGCGATGCCTGCTCGGCCAACTCGCGCTTGTGTTGCGCCAGCTGCCATTGCGCGCGCATGCGAATACGTCGCCGATATGCGGCGGCCAGCAAGGCGCTCAACAGCAATCCGGAAAACCCAATCGCCGCAATCCCGATCTCGCTACGCCACCAGGGCGGCCTGACCGAAAACTGCAGCGAACGTACCTGCGAGCGATTGCCCAGCGGGTCGATGCCCTGCAGCGCAAGCGCGTAGTTGCCGGCAGGCAGGCTGGCGAATTCGCGGATGCCGGTGTTGCCTATGGTCTGCCAGTCCGTATCGAAGCCTTTCAGGAAGCTGCGATACCGATTGGACAGCGGGTCGCTGTAAGACAGCAGGCGGCTGACGATCTGCAGCTGGCGGTCCTCCGGGCCCAGCTGGAACGGGCGGTCCATCGGCAAGGCGATGCGTGCGCCATTGCGCAGCACGCTGACGTGTTCCAGCTGCAGTGCCGGTACGAACGGGGCAACATCCGGCATTGCCGTATCCAGCAGCACGGTAGAGCCATCGCTGGTTGCCCCGATCAAGGTGTCGCCCGAGGTCAACAGGCAATGCTGGATGAACTCCTGACTGGTGAGGCCATCGCGCGTGCCGATATTGCGGACCCGCGCCGGATGCACCGAGGGATCGATCCGCCAAAGCCCGCGCAGACTGGAAATCCAGACACGGCCACGCGGGTCGATCTGCATGGCAGAGGCATCGAACCCGCTCAGTCCATCCGCTTCGCCTACCTGACGCACGCGCTTCCAGCCGGCGGCGCGCTTTTGCCACTGCTCTGCACCGGAGGCGCGATATACCCAAAGTGTGTCCGCAGACTGGCTGGCGAATGCCTGGATCGGCGTCCCCTCAAGCCCTGCCACCGGCACGAAGCGGCTTGTCGCGTCGTCCCATGCGAACATGCCGCCCTCGCCGGCCACCCAGACGCGTCCGTCGGGGCCCTGGTCCAGTTGCTGGATGTCGATCGCGCGTAGGCCATGCAGGTCTTGTTGGGTCATCCGCTGCAAGACCTTGCCGGTGCGTAGATCGCGCTGCTGCACCATGTCGATGAAGGCCATCCAGACGGTGTCGCCATGCTCCATGATCCATTCCGGCGCCGACAACGCCGATGACGGCTCGGGCCCATCGGACGGCCAGTGCACGAAGTCACCGGTCCGCAGGTCCATCCGCGAAAGGCCAAAGGTCAAATTCCCTAGCCACACCCGTTGCAGGCGATCTTCCAATGCCGACACCAACTCCATCCCTTTGAGCTGCGGCGACTGCAGGCCTGTCTGGAACGAATCGCCGGTGCTCGGATCCACGCGCAACAGACGCCCCTGCGCATCGACCTGCCATAAGCCCCCTGAGCGCTTGGCAGGCGCCAGGTTGCAATAGATCGCATCGCCCATCGGCACCGCGGGCTTGAGCACGGCACTGCGTTTCCAGTCGGCTGGCAGATACCCGAGCCCGGTGCCATGCATGGGCACCCACAGGCCGCCATCGGCCGCCCCCATCAAGCCGATCACGTTACGACGCGACAGCGGCCCCTCCCCGCTCAGGGCGGGCACCGGTGGACGCTCTCCGCGCGTGCGCCAAAGACCACGTCCGCTGCCCAGCCAGAATTCGCCATCCGGCGTCGCGACTGCGCCCCAGAATTCATTGCCATTGCCGAACATCGTTGACCAGGCAAGCGGTTGCCAGCGACCGTCGGCGCGCAGCACGTGCAATCCCGATTCGCTTCCCAGCCACAAACGGTCCCCGGCCCACTGCAAACCGAAGATGGCCGCTTCCCGGTTTGGCTCGTCCGCGACGTATTGGCGGTGCAGTTGCGTGCCGTCGTAATAGGCCAGGCCATTGCTGGTACCGATCCACAGGCGGTGCTGGTTGTCCACCGCCAGGTTCATGACCATGGCGTGATCCAGCGCGCCTTCGATCCCGCCTAGGTTCACCGACGACATTCCTCCGTCGGCACCGATGCGCACCAGCGCACCGGTGGTGGTGCCGGCCCAGATGCCGCCATCGAATGCGGCGATGCTGAAGATCTCGCCGTCCTTCAGCAATGGATAGTCTGCAGCGCGATAGTGAACAAAGCGCCTGCGGCCGGCATCCAGCACGCTCAGCGTCTTGCCGCAGCCCACCCAGACCCGGTCCAGCGCATCGATATGCAATGCCTGCACCGCGTTGCAGGGCAACGACCCGGGGTCGGCCGGATCGTGCCGCCAGGTCCTGAAGCCCGCGCCGTCGTACCGCACCAGACCGTCGAGCGTTCCAAGCCATAGATAGCCGGCGCGATCCTGGCTGATGGCAACCACCATCGTCGAAGGCAATCCTTCGCTGGGTCCCACGATCCGAAAGCGTGGCACTTCCGGAATCTTTGCCGCGCACGGCCAGATCGCCAACAGCACGGCCAGCACCACGATGAGTACACGCATGGGGGAATCCTTTCCTCGTCCAGCCGGCATGCTCGCAACGGATCGTTGCGAGCGCAAGCCGAGCGCGCGTTGCCGGGATATGTCTAGAATCCGCCCATGACAATCCTCGCCCGCCTATTGGTGTCCTCTGCCCTGGTTGCAACCAGCCTCGCCGCCACCGCTGCGCCTGTGCGGTATGCGCTGGATCCGGTGCATACCCGGGTGTTGTTCGCGGTGGAACATGCCGGCTTTTCCAAGGCATTGGGTACCGTTTCCGGAAGTAGCGGCACCTTGGTCTTCGACCCGGACGACTGGGCCGCCGCCCGGCTGGATGTCACCGTGCCGCTGCACCGCGCAGACCTGGGCGATGCCAAGTGGAACCAGGCCACCCTGGCACGCAACCTACTCGACGCCGAGCGCTTTCCCGACGCGCATTTCGTCTCCACGCACGTCGAGGCCAGCGGCGAAAACCACGCCAAGGTCAGCGGTAACCTGACCCTGCACGGGGTCACCCGCCCGGTTACCCTGGACGTCACCCTCAACGCGCTCAAGCGCCATCCGCTCCCGCCGTTCCGCCGTACGGCCGGTTTCTCCGCCACCGCCACGCTGAGCCGTTCCGAGTTCGGGATTGATGCCTGGAAATCGATGATCGGCGACAGCGTGGAGTTGCGCATCGAAGCCGAAGCCGTGCGCGAAGGGCGCGCCGACGACGAGACCCCCGAGCCGCAAGCCGCACCCACGCCTGCGGACGCCGCCACCACCCAGGAATCGGGCACATGAGCATGAAGAACCTCGAGCGCTGGGGCGGTGTGAGCCAGACCCTGCACTGGTTGATCGCACTGCTGATCCTGGTGCTGGGCATCGTCGGCCTGACCATGGGCGAGCTGCCCAAGACCCCGAAATACTTCTGGGTGTACACGGCGCACAAATCGGTGGGGCTGACTGTCCTGGCCTTGGTGATCGTGCGGCTTGGGTGGCGCATTTACGCCGGCGCACCGCCGCCGGTGGCCGGTACGCCGCGCTGGCAGGAGCGCATCGCCGGGTTCACCCACTGGCTGCTGTACGCCATGATCTTCGCCATGCCGCTGTCGGGCTGGTTGTACGACTCCACCAGCGGCCTGCGGCCGTTTCGCTGGTTCGGCCTGTTCAATGTGCCCAAGCTCAGCCCCCCGGACGAACAATTGCGCGCCATTGCGCACTTCGTCCACGAATGGGGTTTCTGGTTGCTGATTGCCGTGGTATTGGCGCATGCCGGCGCTGCGTTTTACCACCACCTGTTCCAGCGCGACGCCACCCTGGCGCGGATGTTGCCGCGTGGCTGGCTGGCTCCCAAACCATAAGGATTTCCCATGTCGTCCAAGTTGTTTGTCTCTCCGATGCTGGTCGCGGCCTCGCTGGTTGCCACGTTCGCCGCCGCCCCGGTGCTGGCCGCCGATTACGTGCAGGCGCCCGGCTCCAGCCTGGTATTTGCCAGCAAGTACGACGGTGAAGTGTTCACCGGCAAGTTCCCCGGCTTCGACACCACGCTGAGTTTCGATCCGGCCAATCTTGCCGGGGCCAAGCTCGATGTGCGTATCCCGCTGGCCAGCGCGGTCAGCGGCAACAACGATCGCGATTCCACCCTGCAGGGTCCGGATTTCTTCAATGTCGCCAAGTTCGCCACTGCGCGCTACCGCGCCGACAAGTTCCGCGCCCTGGGCGGCAACCAGTACGCTGCCGACGGCACCTTGGAACTGCGCGGTGTCAGCAAGCCGGTGATGCTGACCTTTACCTGGACGCCCGGCGCGCAGCCGGTGCTGTCCGGCAAGGCCGTCGTCAAGCGGCTGGACTTTGGCGTGGGCGGCGGCGACTGGGCCGACACCAAGACCATTCCCAACGAAACCGCGATCAGCACCAAGGTCGTGTTGAAGGCGAAGTAACGCCACAGGCTGCAACCGGACGCAGCCACTGAGCGGCGGACTACTCGTCGGGTCCGCCGCTTTTTTGTGCCCACATGGCGTGGGACAGCGAGCCGGTGCTCACCGGCTGCTATAGATTGCGGAGCCGGCGCGTTGTCGTGCCGCTCCTACCGCTTGGCGACGTCGTCGTCCAGCCATGCGCGCAAGCGCACGCGATCGAACGGCCAATCCAGCTCGCGTCCACGCGCATCGCGCAGCACCGGCACGCGCGCGCCGTAAACGACCTCAAGCGCCGCGTCGTCGTCGATGAACACGCTGTCGAAATCGCCTGCACGCGCCTGCGCCAGCACTTCCACGGCCTGGTCGCACAGGTGGCAATCGTCGCGCTGGTACAGGGTCAGGTGCATCGGCCGGGCTCTCATGCTGCGCTGCAGCCGTGCCGCAAGCGCCGAACGACTAGAATAGCTGCCTTTACGCTCACCTCTCCGGCACGCATGGCTGTCAGCACGTTCGACCTGTTCAAGATCGGTATCGGCCCAAGTTCCTCCCACACCGTGGGGCCGATGCGCGCCGCCGAGCGCTTCGTGCATCGCTGGCTGCTCGATGCCGGGCGCCTGCAGGACGTGGTGCGCATCCGCGCCGAAGTGTTCGGCTCGCTCGCCCTGACCGGCCGCGGCCATGGCACCGACAAGGCGGTGCTGCTCGGGCTGGAGGGCCACCGCCCCAACCTGATCGACCCGGACATCATCCCCGCCACGCTGGAGCGCATTCGTACCAGCAAGCGCATCACCTTGATGGGCCAGCACGCCATCGTCTTCGACGAAAAGCGCGACCTTCCGATGAACAAGCGGCAGAAGCTGCCGTACCACACCAACGGCATGCGCTTTACCGCCTACGATGCCGATGAAGCCGTCATCGCCACACGCGATTACTATTCGGTCGGCGGCGGCTTCGTGGTCAATCAGGACGACGCCGCAGACGACCGCATCGTGGCCGACGAAACGCCGCTGCCCTACCCGTTCCTCAGCGGCGACGAACTGCTGGCGCAGTGCGCGCGCAGCGGCCTGAGCATTGCCGCGCTGATGTTCGAGAACGAAAAGAGCTGGCGCAGCGAAGAGGAGATCCGTGCGGGCCTGCGCGAACTGTGGAATGCAATGCAGTCCTGCGTGACGCGCGGCATCCGCGAAGAAGGCACGCTACCGGGCGGCCTGAATGTCTCCCGCCGCGCACCAGCGCTGTACCGCGAACTGTCCTCCAAGCCGGAGGCGGCCATGCGCGACCCGTTGACCACGCTGGATTGGGTCAACCTGTACGCACTGGCCGTCAACGAAGAAAACGCCGCCGGCGGCCGCGTGGTCACCGCGCCGACCAACGGCGCGGCCGGCATCATTCCGGCGGTGCTGCATTATTTCGACCGCTTCTGCGCAGGCGCATCCGAACAACGCATCTTCGATTTCCTGCTCACCGCAGCGGCCATCGGCATTCTCTACAAAGAAAACGCCTCGATTTCCGGTGCCGAAGTCGGCTGCCAGGGCGAAGTGGGCGTGGCCTGCTCGATGGCCGCCGGCGGCCTGGTTGCCGCACTCGGCGGCAACCCCGGGCAGATCGAAAACGCTGCGGAAATCGGCATGGAACACAACCTGGGCCTGACCTGCGATCCGATCGGCGGGCTGGTGCAGATTCCGTGCATCGAACGCAACGCCATGGGCGCGGTGAAGGCCATCAACGCCAGCCGCATGGCCATGCGTGGCGACGGCAAGCACAAGGTCTCGCTGGACAAGGTCATCAAGACCATGCGCGACACCGGCCGCGACATGCAGGACAAGTACAAGGAAACCAGCCGCGGCGGGCTGGCGGTGAACGTCATCGAATGCTGAGCCAATCGTAGGCGGAGTGCTGCTCAACCCAGCGCGCGCAGCGACGAAAGAATCCGCTCCACGGATGCATGCCCTTGCATTGCCGTTCTCGTGCACGCAGGAAGAAGATGCGCGAAATGCAGATGAGGGGACGCACCAGCCGCGGGGAACGCGCTGCCCTTCTCCCCGCACGGGGGAGAAGGTGCGCGAAGCGTGGATGAGGGCAATAGAGGTCGGCGCACGCATCGGAGCCGGGTCGCCAGCCATCGTCAGCAACGCGCCTGCAGCGCCCGCCAACCGTCACCCAGCTGTACGTTCCCACCACATTCGCCGCTGTACCGTCAGGGCTGGATTGATGGAGATCACGATGCGAAAGCGCGTTTGCACCCTCATGCTCGCCCTGGCCAGTAGTCCGCTCCTGGCGCAGGAAGCCAGTTATGGCCCGCGGCTGGAAGGCTTCGACTACCCACATCCAGTCAAGACTTATGCATTCACCTCGCAACAGCAGCCGCTGGAAATGGCCTATCTGGATGTTGCGCCAACCGGCACGCCCAATGGCCACACTGCGGTGCTGTTGCATGGCAAGAACTTCTGCGCCGCCACCTGGGAAGACAGCATCGCCGCGCTAAGCAAGGCCGGCTACCGCGTCATCGCGCCAGACCAGATCGGTTTCTGCAAGTCCAGCAAGCCGGCCGCCTATCAGTTTTCGTTCGCGCAACTGGCAGACAATACGCATGCGTTGTTGAAGACGCTCGGCATCGAACGTGCGGTGGTGGTCGGCCATTCGATGGGCGGCATGCTGGCCATTCGCTATGCGCTGATGTACCCGCAATCCACCGAGCATCTGGCGCTGGTGGACCCCATCGGGCTGGAAGACTGGAAGGCCGAAGGCGTCCCCTGGCGCAGCGTGGATGCGTGGTACGACAACGAGCTGAAGACCAGCTTCGAACGGATCAAGAAGTACCAGATGGACGTGTACTACGCCGGTCAATGGAAGCCGGCATTCGAACGCTGGGCGCGCATGCAGGCCGGTATGTCGCTGGGCAAGGGCAAGCAGGCCGTGGCGTGGAATCAGGCGTTGACCTACGACATGGTCTTCAACCAACCGGTGGTCTACGAGCTGCCCAGACTTGCGGTGCCGACCACGCTGTTCATCGGCCTCAAGGACCGCACCGCCATCGGCAAGGACACCGCACCGCCCGAGGTCAAGGCACGCGTGGGCGATTACACCAAGCTGGGCAAGCGCGCGGCAGCCGCGATTCCGAATGCGAAACTGATCGAGTTCGCCGATCTGGGCCATTCGCCACAGGTGCAGGACCCGGCCCGCTTCAATGCTGCGCTGTTGAAGGCGATCGCGCCGTAATGCTGTGGATCTATGGGAGGGCAACGGTCGGTCGCCCTCTCATCTTCACCGCGGCCGGTCGAAACCGGCTGCAGCCAGCACCGATGGGCAGATCGCGCCGGCACGGCAGTTGGCGTGCCGGCAGTTGTAAACACGCACGCGCCAACTTTCATCCATCACGCATCCATCTCCGGCATCCGATCATCTTGCGACCACGCCCAGATCGAACGAGCGGTCGCCTGTAACCCGCACATTCGAGGCTCCAGGGGTGTCGGCACGCGCAGCATCGATCGCGCGCGCACCGCAGCGCCGCAAGGCGCACGGCAACGCACCGGCGTCAGCTCGGTCGCGCCATCAGCCGGCCACGATCCGCAACACGTCATCCAGCAACGCCGCTGCAGTCACCTCGGCGCCCGCGCCCGGGCCCTGGATCAGCAGCGGCTGCGCGCGATAGCGGTCACTGCTGATCGCCACGCGGTTGTCGGTCCCGGCACCGCCGGCCAGGGGGTGGTCCAGCGCCAGCTCACGCAATCCCACGCTTGCACCATGCGCGTCCACACGGCCGACAAAGCGCAGGCAACGCCCTGCCGCACGCGCTTGTTGCCAACGCGCGCCCACCACCGCATCCAGCGCGCCCAACTGCGCATCCAGTTCAGCAAGCGGCGCCTTGGCAACGACGGCAGGCACCAGCGATTCCACATGCACCTGCTCGGCTTCCAGTTGCCACCCCGCGGCACGCGCCAGGATCAGCAGCTTGCGCCGCACATCCTCGCCAGCGAGATCGATGCGTGGATCCGGCTCGGTATAACCAGCCGCCATCGCTTCGCGCACACAGGCAGAAAACGCGCCACTGCCGTCGTAGCGATGAAACAGCCACGCCAACGATCCGGACAACACGCCTTCGATCGAATGAATGCGATCCCCGCCGGCGACCAAGGCGCGCACGCTGCTCAACACCGGTAGCCCGGCGCCCACAGTGGCGCTGTCTCCGTAATACGCGCCGCTGGCATGGCGGGCCGCATGCAGCGCCTGCGCACGCGACAACGCGGTGCCCTGGCCCAGTTTGTTGGCGGTGACCACATGCACACCGCGCTGCAACCATTCGACATGCCAATCGGCCACGACATCGCTGGCAGTCGCATCCACCAATACATCGCCGGCACGCAGTGCGGTGGTTTCTGCCCAGGGCTGCAAGAGCGTTTGCCCGCGCGGCGCCGCATTGGCGTGCTGCAGGGCCTGCTCGGCGCTGACGCCACAATCCTGCGCAACACGCGAATTGGCCAGCCAATCGAAGCGCGGCAAGCGCAGTTGGCGCTGCTGCAGCGCGGTGTAGCGCGTCACGAACGCGCGCCCCACGGTGCCGGTCCCCAGCAAGGCCAGGCGCGGTGTGGGCGTCACTGCTGCGACCGGAGCGCGGCGCGAAACGGGCAGGACATTGCTCACGCGTCGACCTGTTTGCGGCTGGCGGTGGTCAGGGTCGCTTCGGCACGGGCCAGGCCGGCGCGCAGATCGATCAGCAGATCGTCGGCCGATTCGATCCCGATCGACAGGCGCAGCAAGCCATCGGAAATACCGGCTGCCGCACGCGCTTCGGCGGTCATTGCCGCGTGCGTCATCGAGGCAGAATGCGCGATCAGGCTTTCCACGCCGCCCAACGATTCGGCCAGGGTGAAGTAACGCAAGCCATCGACGAACGCACGCACGGCCGCTTCGCCGCCTTCCAGTTCGAAACTCATCATCGCCCCGAAGCCCTTCTGCTGACGCGCGGCCAGTGCATGGCCCGGATGCGAGGCCAGCCCCGGGAAATACACCCGATTCACCGCCGCATGCCCGTCCAGCAACGCAGCGATCGCATCGGCGTTTTCCTGATGCACGCGCAGCCGGGCATCCAGCGTGCGCAGACCGCGCAAGGTAAGGAAGGCATCGAACGGCGAGCCGGTCAGGCCCAACGCATTGGCCCACCACACCAGTTGCTGATGCAGTTGGGCATCGCGTGCCACCACCGCACCGCCCACCACATCGCTATGGCCGTTGATGTACTTGGTGGTGGAGTGCAGAACCAGATCGGCACCGAAATCCAGCGGCTTCTGCAGCGCCGGCGACAGGAACGTGTTGTCCACCACCGTCAATGCGCCGACCTTCCTTGCAGCTTCGATGACAAAGCGCAGATCGGTGATGCGCAGCAGCGGGTTGGACGGGGTTTCGATCAGCACCAGCTTGGGCGACTGCGCCAATGCGTCGGCCAGCGAACGCGGATCGGTCAGATCCGCGGTGATCAGCGCGAAGTGGCCTTTCTTGGCCAAGGCATTGAACAGGCGCCAGCTGCCGCCGTACGCATCGTGCGGCACCACCAGCGTATCGCCGGGTTGCAGCACCGCGTTGAGCACCAGATTGATCGCGCCCATGCCGGTGGAGGTGATCACGCCGCCCGCGCCGCCTTCCAGTTCGGCCAGCGCTTCGCCTAACAGGTCGCGGGTCGGATTGCCGCTGCGGGTGTAGTCGTACTGGCGCTTGTTGCCGAAACCATCGAACGAGAAATTCGACGACAGCACGATCGGCGGGGTCACTGCCCCGTAGGCGGTGTCGCGATCGATACCGGCACGCACGGCGGCGGTGGCAGCAGTACAGGGGGCGTCGGTGGGGTCACGAAAGCTCATGCGGTTTCTCCGGTGCTGCGAAGGGCGGTAGTGAGGATTGCGTCGATGCGATCGATTTCTTTCAGGAAGGCGTCGTGCCCATACGGCGAGCGCAACACGCGCAGGCTGCCGCGCGGGCCGAGGCCTTCGACCAGGCTGACCATGTCGGCCAGCGGCACCAGGCGGTCGCCCTCCACCGCCACCACCACGGTGGGCACGCGCACTTGCGCGGGGGCGATGCGATGCAGGTCGATCGATTCGGACAGGCGCAGATACGCGTTCACCGGCGTGCGCGCCACGTACTGCGCACCGGCGGCGTCCAGATAGTCCTCGGCGGCCACACGCACGCGGCCGTTGATGACCTCCGGCGGCGCATCGAAGCGCTCGCTGAATTCTTCCGGCGTGCGGTAGCTGAGCATGGCGAACTGACGCGCCAGCGCCAGGCCATGCTGCTCCGCGCACTGCAGCTGGCCCAGCGCCACCGCGCGGCGCTGCAGGGCACGCCAGGCCGCCGCATACGGATGCGCGCGGTGCGCGCCGCTCACCGCGACCAGGGTGCCGACACGGGCCGCATGGCGAATTGCAAATTGCAATCCCACCAGCGCACCGTAGGAATAGCCGACAAAGCCATGCAAGCGTCCGATGCCCAGCGCGTCCAGCAAGGCGGCAATCGCATCGGCCTGATCGGCGGTATCGATCGGCGCGTCCAGGTTGCCGTCGGCACCGAGAAAGTCGAATGCCAGCAGGCGACGCGCGGCAGGATCCAGTGCGCGGCCATCGCCGACCAGCCCATCCACCCAGCCCTTTTCGGGGAACAGGTCGCTGGCGGCCAGATGGCGGTGCGCGGAAATCCCGCCGGCCACGAACACCACCGGCGCATTGGCCACGCCGATCAGTTCATAGCGCAGCCGCAGCTCGCGCATGCCGGCATGGCGCATCGGCAGGGCGATGACGCGTTCGCCGCGCACGGCAGTGATGCCGTCGTCGCTGCTGGCGGGGGTGTCAACGAAATCGTTGGTAGACGGCGATGCTGTGTTCACGAGGCTCATGGCGGTATCCAGGTGGATCGGCCATCGAGCTTCGCGGAGCTCGCGTTCGACGTGCGCAAGGCACGATTCGAACCATCTTTCGGCGGACGCGGAGGTCCCCGCAGGATTTGGCACCAAACGCGGACGCTTGCGCGCTCCGCTGGCTGCCCCGGCATCAAAGGGCCTGTCCCTCCGCCGGTCTCGATGGTGAGCCTAAGATGCCACCGGAATTTTGCGATGTCAATCTCTTCATACGGATGGAAAGATATATTTTCATCCGTTACCACTCGGGTCGATGCTGGGCCGCATACTTGCGCCCCCTTGCTCGAGTCGATGGCGTGCCCTACCACGTGTCTCGTACTGCCCTGCCCGCCCTGATCGCGGCATGCGTCTTGCTGCCGGCCTGGGTACCTGCGGCACACGCACAACAGCCTTGGCACTGGCCCGGCGCTGCAAAGCACTCGCCCCAGGCACCTGGCGCACAACCCGCGACGACAGCCACAGGCACTGGCGCCTCGCTGCAACTGGAATGGCAGGCACCGGTGTATCTGGCCTGGGTCACCAATCCACTGGCCGGGCCTGCGCAACTGCGCCTGAGCGCACCGCCCAGCGAGGATTACCGCGCCGTGCCGCAATTACCGCTGACGCTCGAGTTGGCCGCACACGAGCGCCGCCTCGTGACCCGGCTGTATCCAGCCAGCAATCAGCGCACCCTGGGCGGTTTCGGCCTCACGCTCGAGGTGGTTCCGGGCGATCCGAGGGCCGCCCCGCAGCCTGTGCGCTATCAATTGCCATTCCACGACGTGCCGGTGCAGGTGGCGCAGGGCTTTGGCGGGCAGTTCAGCCACGCCGATCCGCCCAACTGGTATGCGGTGGACTTCGCCATGCCGCAGGGCACGCCGGTGCTGGCAGCACGCGAGGGCGTGGTCATGGAAGTGCAGCGCGATGTCCTCGACAGCACCCCAAGCGACCCCGCCGCTGGCGGCGGCAACCTGGTGCGCGTCCTGCATGCCGACGGCAGCATGGCCCTGTACGCCCACTTGGCGCCCGACGGCGTGGCGGTGCGACCTGGCCAGGCGGTGCGCACCGGCGAACGGCTTGGCGCCTCAGGCAATACCGGCTTCAGCACCGCGCCGCATCTGCATTTTGCAATCCAGCGCAATGCCGACATGCAGTTGCTCTCGTTGCCGTTCCGCATGCTCGGCCCGCAGGGCGAGCTACGGTTTCCCTCGCCGGCGCCCTGACCGCCGCAGGCTTGACCGACGTCCGCCGCCCAAATCGCCGAGCCCAACCCCTGCCGCAAAAGCGTGCCGCAGCGAAGCCGCTATAATCGTCGGCTTCCTCAGTTTCCGCAGGCGTCCGACCGGGCGCGCCCCCGCCCATGTCCGAAGTCTCCAACGAAGCCGCGCGCCGGCGCACCTTCGCCATCATTTCCCATCCAGATGCCGGCAAGACCACGCTGACCGAAAAGCTGTTGCTGTTCGGCGGCGCGATCCAGATGGCCGGCTCGGTGAAGGGCCGCAAGGCCGCACGCCATGCCACCTCGGACTGGATGGCGCTGGAAAAAGAGCGCGGCATCTCGGTGACCTCCTCGGTGATGCAGTTCCCGTACGAGGGCAAGATCGTCAACCTGCTCGACACGCCCGGCCACGCCGACTTCGGCGAGGATACCTACCGCGTCCTCACCGCGGTGGACTCGGCGCTGATGGTCATCGACGTGGCCAAGGGCGTGGAAGAACGCACCATCAAGCTCATGGAAGTCTGTCGCCTGCGCGACACGCCCATCATGACCTTCATCAACAAGCTCGATCGCGAGGGCAAGAACCCGATCGATCTGCTGGATGAAGTGGAAACCGTGCTCGGCATCCAGTGCGCGCCGGTCACCTGGCCGATCGGCATGGGCCAGCGCCTCAAGGGCGTGGTGCACCTGATCTCCGGCGAAGTGCATCTGTACGAACAGGGGCGCAATTTCACCCGTCAGGATTCCACCATCTTCCCCTCGCTGGAGGCGCCCGGCCTGGTCGAAAAGATCGGCGAACAGATGCTGGACGAGCTGCGCGAGGAGCTGGAACTGGTGCAAGGTGCCAGCAACCCGTTCGATCTTGACGCGTACCGCGCCGGCCAGCAGACCCCGGTGTTCTTCGGTTCGGGCGTCAACAATTTCGGCGTGCAACCGTTGCTGGATTTCTTCGTCGAACACGCACCGCCGCCGCAGGCGCGCGAGACCACCGGCCGCCGCGTGGAGCCGACCGAAGCCAAATTGAGCGGCTTCGTGTTCAAGATTCAGGCCAACATGGATCCGCAGCATCGCGACCGCGTGGCCTTCATGCGCGTGTGCTCTGGCAAGTTCACTGCCGGCATGAAGACGCTGCATGTGCGCAGCGGCAAGGACGTCAAATTGGCCAATGCACTGACCTTCATGGCGTCCGATCGCGAGATCGCCGCAGAAGCGTGGCCGGGCGATGTCATCGGCATCCATAACCACGGCACCATTTCCATCGGCGACACCTTTACCGAAGGCGAATCGCTGTCGTTCACCGGCATTCCCAACTTCGCGCCGGAACTGTTCCGCCGCGCGCGCCTGCGCGATCCGCTCAAGCTCAAGCAATTGCAGAAGGGCCTGGCGCAGCTGTCCGAAGAAGGCGCCACGCAATTCTTCCGCCCGTTGATGAGCAACGACCTGATCCTGGGCGCGGTCGGTGTATTGCAGTTCGACGTGGTCGCGTACCGGCTCAAGGACGAATACGGCGTGGATGCGATCTTCGAGCCGGTGAGCGTCACCACTGCACGCTGGGTGCACTGCGACAATCCCAAGAAGCTGGAAGAATTTCGCGAAAAAAATGCCGGCAACCTGGGCATCGACGCGGCCGGCCAGCTGGTGTACCTGGCACCGACTCGCGTGAATCTGCAGCTGGCACAGGAACGCGCGCCGGATGTGCGCTTTTCGGCCACCCGCGAACATGCGCATGTCAAGGCGATCGATTGACCTGCACATGACCTGCGGCAAGCGTGCGGTACCGCTGGCGATGCGAATTGCTCGCAATTGCGGTACCTTTTTGGCATGAACGCAGACGCCTCCCCCTCGACCGACCTGCGCGACGAAATCGCCAGTGCCGTCACGCACGGCCTGGGTGCGGTTGCCGCACTGGCTGGTGGTTCGGTGCTGATCACGCTGGCCGCCATCTATGGCGATGGCTGGCAACTGGCCACTGCCATCGTGTTCAGTGCCACGCTGGTATTGCTCTACGTCGCCTCCACGCTGTTCCATGCCATTCCGCATCCGGGCGCCAAGGCGCGCCTGCAGGTGCTCGATCATTGCGCGATCTATCTGCTGATCGCCGGCACCTACACACCGTTTACGTTGATCAATCTGCGCGGCCCCTGGGGCTGGGGATTATTCGCCGCCATCTGGACGATCGCCGCCGCCGGGGTGATCTTCAAACTGTTTTTTACCGGTCGCTTTCGATTGCTCTCGACGGTGCTGTATCTGGCGATGGGCTGGCTGATCATCGTGGCTATCGAGCCGCTGCTGCGCTCTGTCGACACCTGGTCGCTGTGCTGGCTGCTGGCTGGCGGGCTCTTCTACACCTTGGGCACGTATTTCTATCAGCGCGACACCCAGCGTTACTTCCATGCCATCTGGCATCTGTTCGTGCTCGCCGGTAGCGCTTGCCACTTCGTTGCGGTGACCGCGCAGGTGATGTGATCTGTGACCGACAGCGCGTTCGCGCGCCGTGCACGAGCCATCGCCAACCATTGTGCACGTGAACAACGTGCCCTCCTCTCCCGCTCGATCGCCCGCCCGCGTCTCGCGCCGTCGCCGCTGGTGGATCGGGCTCGGCATCGTTGCTGTCCTCATAACGATCTTCGTCCTGCTGTTCGACTGGAACTGGTTACGCGGGCCGGTCGAACGCGCGGTCAGCGCGAAGACCGGGCGCGAATTTCATCTGGGCCATCTGGATGTCGATCTGGGCCGTATCACCACGGTGCGCGGCGAGCGATTGAGCTTGGGCAATGCGCTTTGGTCCAAGCGCGGCGCGATGGCAGAAATGAACGCGGCCGAGATCGATGTCGAATTCTGGCCATTGCTGCGCGGCAGTCTGCGGCTGCCGGAGATCCGGCTGGAGCACCCCACCCTGTTGCTGGAAGCCGGCAACGACAGCCATCCGGGTAACTGGGTCTTCGACCAGAGCGATGGCGACGGCAGCATGCCGCGCCTGGGCCGCCTGTTGGTGAACAACGGGCGGCTGCAATATATCGACGATGCCAGCCGCTCGGACGTGGATGTGGCGATCAACAGCCTGGCGCCGCCCAGCAGCGACCAGCGCGCTGCGCCGATCGGCATCGATGGCAAGGGTCGCTGGAAAGGCTACCCGTTCTCGCTCAAGGGCAATACCGCCTCGCCACTGGAATTGAGCCAGACCGAACACCCCTTCCGCATCGATCTGCGCGGCAGCGCCGGCGCCACGCGGACGCACGTGCGCGGCACCTTGACCAATCCGTTTCAGTTCCGGGTGTTCGACCTGCAGATGGCGCTCAGCGGGCAGGATATGGAAGACCTGTACCCGCTGATCGGCGTCGCGATGCCCTCCACGCCGCCTTACAAGCTGGACGGCCGCCTGCGCCGCGACGGCGATGTCTGGCGCTATGAAAAGTTCACCGGCACTGCCGGTGACAGCGATCTTTCCGGCACTGCAGAGATCGACCTGCGCAACAAGCGCCCGTTCCTGCGCGCAGACCTGGCGTCCAAGCGGCTGGATTTCGACGATCTGGCCGGGTTCGTCGGCGCGCCCCCAAAGACCGGAACCAACGAATCGGCAAACGCCGAGCAGAAAAGGCAGGCCGCGCAGCTTGCCGCCAGCCCTCGCGTTCTACCGGCAACGCCTTACGACTTGTCCAAGTTACGTGCGATGGATGCCCAGGTCCGTTGGCGTGCGCAGCGCATCAACGCGCCGTCCTGGCCACTGGACGACATGGATGCCGCGCTGACTTTGAAAGACGGCTTGCTGCGGTTGGACCCATTGAACTTCGGCGTTGCCGGCGGCGACATCCGCTCCACCATCGGCATGGATGCGCGCAATGCAGTCATCACCACCCAACTGAAGGCCAGCATTCGCGGCATTCGTCTGGATCAGCTGTTTCCCGATGCCGCGCTCGCCAAGCAGGCCTCGGGTGCGATCGGCGGCGAGCTGGATCTGCGTGGCCGCGGCAACTCCATCGCCGCGATGCTCGGCAGCGCCGATGGCAGCATCGGCGTCGGCATGGGCCGCGGCCATGTCGGCAACCTGATCATGGAGCTGGCTGGCCTGGACATCGCAGAATCGCTGAAATACCTGCTCACCAAGGACCGGCAGATCCCCGTGCGCTGCATCTTCGGCGACTTCGGCGTGCAGGACGGGCTGATGCAGTCGCGGGCACTGGCCTTCGATAGCACCGACACCATCATCGTCGGCGAAGGCAACATCAGCCTCAAGAACGAAACGCTCGATCTGCTGCTGCGTCCGCGCCCGAAAGATCGCAGCATCCTCAGCTTGCGCTCGCCGCTGCGGATCGGCGGCACCTTCAAGGACCCAAGCTTCCGCCCCGACTTCAAGGCGTTGGGCGTGCGCGGCGCGATCGCGGTCGCGCTCGGCAGCGTCGCACCGCCCGCTGCCCTGCTTGCGACCTTCGAACCAGGCCCGGGCAAGGACAGCGATTGCGGCGGCAAGTACGCGCAGTAAGGCAGCGCAGCGTCAGCTGGCGATGTAACGCTGCAGCTGGTCGATATCCTGCCGCTGCGCTTCGATCACCGCCTTGACCAGGTCGCCGATCGAAATCACGCCTTGCACGCGGCCGTTTTCGACCACCGGCAGATGGCGAAAGCGTCCGTCGGTCATGAGTTGCATGCAGCGCTCCACCGTGTCCGACGGCGTCACTGTCACCACCTCGGCGCTCATGATCTCGGCGACGCTGGTCGTGGAAGACGCGCGATCGCGCAGTACCACCTTGCGTGCGTAATCGCGCTCGGAAACGATACCGACCAAGCGCGTCCCTTCCATCACCAGGACCGCGCCGATAGCCTTTTCGGCCATCAGGCGAATCGCCTCGATCACCGCGGCATCGGCGGCAACCGCAAATACCTCAACCTGCTTGGTCCCCAACAGCTGTCGTACGGTCTGCATGGCCCGCTCCGCGCTTGGTCTGGTGATCGCAGACTACTCCCACCGCGCCGCGGTGGGTATCGACCAGATACAGCGGGCGCTGCTTGGCCTCGTCGTACAGGCGGCCCAGGTATTCGCCAATCAGGCCCAGGGCAATCAGCTGAACGCCCCCCAGAAACAGGATCACCGACATCAGCGTCGGCCACCCGGCCACTGGGTCGCCCATCAGCGCAGCCTTGATGACGACCCACGCGCCGAACAGGAACGCCAGCACCGCGGTCAGCAGGCCCAGATATGTTGCCGCGCGCAGCGGCACCGTGGAAAAACTGGTAATGCCATCGAGCGCGAAATTCCACAGCCGCCATACCGTGAACTTGCTGTGCCCAGACAGACGCGGCTCACGCCGATACGGCAGCGCTACCTGGCGAAACCCGACCCAGCCGAAGAGCCCCTTCATGAAACGGTGGCGCTCGCGCAGCTGCTGCAAGGCTTGCACGACACGCGGCGACAGCAAGCGGAAATCGCCGGTATCGGCAGGAATCGGGGTACGCGACAAGCGCCGGATCACCCGATAAAACGCGTGCGCAGCGCTACGCTTGAGCCAACTCTCGCCCTCGCGAATGACCCGCGTACCGAAGATGTTGTCGTAGCCGCCACGCCATAGCGCAACGAATTCCGGGATCAGCTCCGGCGGATCCTGGCCATCGGCATCGAGCAACACCACCGCACCCGGGAGCACGTGGTCCAGTCCGGCAGAAATCGCCACTTCCTTGCCGAAATTGCGCGACAACCGCACCGCACTCACCTGCGCATCCGCTTCGGTCAGCGCATGCAACACCTCCCAGGTGCCATCGGTGCTGCCGTCGTCGACATACAGCACGTGCGTCTGAAGTCCGGGCAGCTGCGCCAACACCGCGCACAGGCGCGGATGCAGCAGCGGAATGCTGGTTTCTTCATTGAAGGCCGCGATGAGCACCGTCAGGCGTTCGGGTGCCGGCGGCAGTTGCGCAGTCTCGATCGTGCTCACCGTGATGGCCCCTGCAGATAGGCAGGGCCGCCCAACTGGCGCGCCTGCCGCTGGATCCACGTCGCACGCCGCTGCACGAATGCACCAGGACGACGCGCGTCATAGCGCCGTGGCGATGGCAACACCGCTGCCAGGCGTGCCGATTCGCTTGGCGACAAGCCTGCCGCATCCTTGCTCCAGAACTGCTGTGCAGCCGCCTGCGCGCCATACACCCCGTCGCCGAACTCGGCCACGTTGAGATACATCTCCAGGATGCGTTGCTTCGGCCAGAACAGCTCGATCAACACCGTGTACCAGGCTTCCAGACCCTTGCGCACCCAGCTGCGGCCCTGCCACAGGAACACATTCTTGGCGACCTGCTGACTGATGGTGCTGGCGCCGCGCACGCGTCCACCGCGGGCATTGTGATCGCGCGCCTTCTCGATCGCCTGCAAGTCAAAACCGTGGTGCATCGGAAACTGCTGATCCTCCGCAGCCACCACCGAAATCGGCAGGCTTGCGGCGATCTTGTCGTAAACACGCCACTGCTGATGCAGCGAAAAACGCCAGTCGCCCTCGCCCCAGGCTTCCAGGTAACGCCCCACCATCATGCTGCTGATCGGCGGATCGACCACCCGCAAGATCAGCACCTGCAGCACGCTCGCCGCTGCAAACAGCAGCGGTGCCGCCATCAGCCAGCGCAACCAGCGCCGCGGTGGCGCCGCCTGCTTGCCATCCCATGCATCCGTCCCCATTGTTCGCTACGACCTTCAATCCCGATGCCTGCCGCATTATCCGGCAACCCGCGTCCCTTACGCCCGATGTTTCCATGACCGATCACGATCAGCTTTCCCGTTTCCTGCTGCCCGCCGCCGGCGTGCGCGGCGTCCATGTGCGCCTGACCAAGGCCTGGCACGACATCCAGGGTGCCGCCGCCTACCCACCCGCCGCGCGCCAGCTGCTCGGCGAAGCTGCGGTGGCCGCTGCACTGTTCACCGGCCACACCAAGGTCGACGGGCGCCTGTCGGTGCAACTGCGCGGCAACGACATCTTGCGCACCCTGTTTGCCGAATGCACCGCCGCCGGCACCTTGCGCGGCATCGTGCAGCTGGCCGAGGATGCGGATGCGCCGACCGACCTGCGCGAACTGGGCGAGGCCGCGCTGCTGGCGATCACCATCGAGAACCCCGGCCTGGACCCGCGCGAGCCGCAGCGCTACCAGAGTCTGGTCGGCATGCAGGCACCTGATCTGGCCGAAGCCTTCGAAACCTATTTCCAGCAGTCCGAGCAGTTGCCGACGCGCTTGCTGCTGGCCGCTGGCCCGGATCAGGCCGCCGGCCTGCTGCTGCAGAAGCTCCCCGGCGATGAAGGCGATAACGATGGCTGGACCCGCATCGGGGCCCTGTTCGACACCCTGGGCGCACCGGAGCTGCTCTCGGTCGCCGGCCAGGACCTGCTGCATCGCCTGTTCCACGAAGAAGCGCCGCAGTTGCTCGGCAGCAAGCCACTCAGCTTCGGCTGCTCCTGTTCGCGCGAGCGGGTTGCCTCGATGCTGCAATCGCTGGGCGAAGAGGAGGCGCGCGCGGCCGCCGAGGCTACTGGCGAAGTCGAGGTGCGCTGCGAATTCTGCGGTCGTGAGTATCACTTTCCGTTGACCGCGCTGGACGTACTTTTCAACGCGGCGCAGCCCTCGCAGGAAGCGCCGGAAAGGTTGCAATAGATAGGATGACGGTTGCGTTCTGGGGGCACGCGACCACTTGTTAAATAATCATAAACACCCTAGCATCCTACTTGCCCGCTCTCGGGAACTTAACAACTGCCCCTGGGTCTGACCTCTGGTATGCGATACCTCCTGCGCCTCCCGCTAGCTTTGATGGTTGCCCTCGCGGCGGCCACAGGCGTGCATGCGCAGTCGGCGCAACAGTTGCGCGAAAGCACGATCCTGCCGGTGTGGAACAAGGGCAGCGGCAAGGTGGAAGCCTTTCTGTACCTGGAGCCGACCGGTGAGCAGAAAGCCGGTGCACGCTGGCATTTCGGCCGCAACTCGCTCGATGCGGCGTTTGGCCTGAGCTCCGGCGACTCGCTTGGCCTGCTCTGCAACAGCAGCCGCGGCACCAACATCAGCGGTCTTGCCAGCCACTGCCTGCTTGCAGGCATCGGCGATGACGAAGAAGACAGCGCGGCTGCCTCGCGCCGCGTGTCCGGCACGCTGGGCTTCAATCGCGGCACTGGCCGGGTGGGCGTCACTGCCGGCACTGGCCGCGACACCCTGCCCGCCTGGCTGATCGGTGCAGGCAAGGCCCCGTTGACGCGTGTCGAGCAAAACGACCTAACCGTCTTCGGGCAGAAGAACATCGGCCGCGAAGGCTTTGTTTCGATCGGCGGCACGTATGCTCGCGCACGCCTGGTCCCGCTGGCCGATGTATCCCCGGCCATTGCCGACCAGTGGGACAGCAAGACCTTGAGCGTTGGCGGCGGCTACGGTGCCTTTAGCGCAAATGTCATTGGTCGCGTCGTCGATGTCCCGGGCCAGCCCGAAAAGTGGGAAGGCCTGGGCCTGGGCCTGACTTGGCGCACCCCCTGGAGCGGCCAACTCACCGTTGGCGCCGAGAACGTCATTTCCCGCGGCAAGAACCCGTTCGCACCGAGTAACGAGAGCAACAGCGACGGTACGGTTCCGTACGTCAGATACGAGCAGGACCTGTAACCCACTGATTCCATAGCAATTCTCATAACGCCATCGGCCCGCAGCCGGTGGCGTTTTTCGTTGCGGATCACGCGCCCGGCTGCCACTTTCACAACCTTCTTCTTTTTCGTTAACGGGACTTTAATTTCTCTCGCAACGCATATACCATCGGTTCACCCTGACGTTTTGGATCCGCTTTTTTCGGAACCCCCGGCAGGCAAACAACCCTTGGCAGTACCCAAGATCACTTGGAGAGAGAGCTAATGAATTGCAAGTCCAACAAGCTGCGCGATGCAGTTGTCCTCGCGCTCGTCGTGGGTGTGGGCGGTACCGGCACCGCCATCGCCCAGGAAGCCGGCACCACCAACCTCGACAAGATCGAAGTGACGGGTTCGCGCATTAAGCGCGCCGACGTCGAAACATCGCAGCCGGTCTTCAGCATGAGCCGTCAGCAGATCGAGTCGCAGGGCTTGACCTCGATCGGCGATGTAATCCAGAACATCGCAACCAATGGTTCCGCGCTCAACACTAACGTCAACAATGGTGGCAACGGCGAAACCCGCGTCAACCTGCGCAACCTCGGCTCCAACCGCACCCTGGTGCTGGTCAATGGTCGCCGCTGGGTTGGTGGCACGGGCCTGGGCGGCGCGGTCGACCTCAACACGATTCCGACTGCTGCCGTCGAGCGCATCGAAGTCCTGAAGGACGGCGCCTCCACCATCTATGGTTCGGACGCCATCGCCGGCGTCGTCAACATCATCCTGCGCCAGAATTTCGATGGCGCGGAAGCCAACGCCTATTTTGGTCAGTACGACAAGGGTGATGGCAGCCGCGAATCCTACGACTTCACGATCGGCTCGACTGGCGACCGTTGGCACGCCACCCTGGGCGTGGGTTACGTCAAGGAAGAGCCGGTTTGGGCAGGCAATCGCGAGATCTCCTCCGTCCCGGTGTTTGGCGCTGTGCCCCGTACCGGCAACAGCACGACCATTCCGGGTGGACGTTTTGGCATTTTCGGATCGACTGGTCCGGACCCGACTACCGGCGCACCGACATTCGGCTCAACCCGCTTCAATGGCACGCCCGGCTTCTCGATCACCACCGATGGTGGCACCACCTCGCGCAACTACACCGCGGCCGACAGCTACAACTTCGCACCCGCGAACTACTTGGTGACGCCGCAGGAGCGCAAGTCGGTCTTCGCTGACGCTGGCCTGTCGATCACCGACAATGTCCGTTTCAAGACGACTGTTACTTATAACGAACGCGAATCGACGCAGGTGCTTGCACCGATGCCGATCGTTCTCGGTCGTTCGGCGCCCGGCACCAACGGTGCTGACATCGTCATTTCGGCTGCAAACATCTACAACAACACCGGCCGCGATATCGACTACATCCAGTATCGCGCCGAGGAAACCGGCGGCCGTATCTTCACCCAGAACGTAAAAACGTTCGGCTTCAACGGTGCATTCGAAGGCGACTTTGAAGTTGGCCAGCGCTTCTTCAGTTGGGAAGCAGGCATGTTCTACGGCAAGAACGACCAGACCGAGCGCACCACCGGCCTGTTCAATATTTCTGCGCTGCGTAACGCCCTCGGTCCGTCGTTCGTCGACGCCTCCGGTGCAGCGCGCTGCGGCACTGCAGCAAACACCATCGATGGCTGCGTCCCGATGGACATGCTCCACGGGCCCGGGTCGCTCACTCCGGAAATGCTGCGGTATGCCGGCTTCAATGCCCATGACCTTTATGGCTACGAGCAGAAGACCTACTACGGCAACGTCGGCGGCGAACTCTTCGATATGCAGGGAGGCGCGTTCGCTTTCTCGCTGGGTGTCGAGCACCGCGAAGAATCCGGTTTCGACGATCCGGATGCGCTGATCAATTCCGGCGATACCACCGGCAACGCGCGCACCGCCACCAGTGGTGGTTACAAGCTCGACGAAGCCTATCTTGAATTGGCCGTGCCGCTTCTCGCCGATCTGCCGGGCGCTCAGCTGCTGGATTTCAGCCTGGCTACCCGTTATTCGGACTACAGCAACTTCGGCGACACCACCAACAGCAAGTTCGGTTTCCGCTGGAAGCCGATCACTGACTTGATGATCCGCGGTAACTGGTCGCAAGGCTTCCGTGCACCTTCGATCAGCGAACTGTTCCAGGGCGTCAGCGATACGTTCGAGGACGTCCGCGATCCTTGCGCAGGCTCGTACGATACTGGAGCAGTGAATACCTCGCGTCCTGGGTCTTGCGGCTCGGTGCCGGCCTACGCGCAGGCGAACCCGCAGGTCCGTACCGCGACGGGTGGCAACCAGCGTTTGAAGCCTGAAACGTCCACCTCCAAGACGTTGGGCTTCGTTTTCAGCCCGGGCTGGGTGACCGGCCTGGATGTTTCGCTCGATTGGTGGAACATTCAGATCGAAGATGCGATCGACACTCAAACCGTGCAGGAAACGCTCAACAGCTGCTACTTGGCTGGCGTGGCGAACGCCTGCTCTCTCATCCAGCGTGAAGCCACCGGTGAAATTTCGAACCTGCTGGCGGTCCCGAACAACATCGCCAGGATCGAAGCAGAAGGCTACGACCTGACGATTGGTTACCGCCTGCCTGATACGGCCTGGGGCAATTTCAGTTTCGTGTGGGATTCGACCTACCTCAGCAAGTTCGTGGTTGAGAAGCCGCTCCAGGATCCGGAAACCCGCGTTGGCCTGTATCGGGGCGGCTCGGCGCAGGACAATAACTGGCGCATCCGCTCTAACCTGATGGCCAACTGGGAATTGGGCGACATCGGCAGCTCTGTGGCGATGCGTTACTACAGCTCGCAGGTCGAAAACTGCATCGGCGCCAACGTCAGCAACCCGGTCAACATTGGCCTGCTCTGCTCGGATCCGAATCGTGTCACCAGTGCAGGTGCAGCACCTCGCAACCACATCCCGAGCGTGACCTATACCGATATCAGTGCGTACTGGAAGGCGCCATGGAATGCGCGTGTCACGGTCGGCGTCAACAACGCGTTTGATCGGGATCCGCCGCAATCTGCTACGGCGTTTGCAAATAGCTTCGATCCGCAGTACGAAATCCCGGGTCGCTTCTATTACATGCGCTACACCCAGAAGTTCTGATAATTGGTTTAGAAAAAGTCAGTATCAAAAGGCCGCGATTCGAAAGAATCGCGGCCTTTTCGTTAGTCCTCACTGTCAGACATCTCGCTGGCGCTGCTACGCACGCCCAATAGCTCACCCCGGAATCAACGTCTGGATCACATGCTCGACGTAGGCTTCGAAATCTTCCCGGGCCGGCTTGGGCTGTTGCAATTGCAGCGAGAGTTGCAGGAAGCCGACATAGGCGGCGTAGGCCAGGCGAGCGCGGTGCTGGGCGTCGGTGCGGGTCAGGCCGGCTTGGCGGAACGAGGCGATCAGGTAATCGAGGCGACGTTGCGAAACGCGGTCGATGACCGGGCGCACGGCCGGGTGGTCGAGTGCCTTGAGCAGTTCGCTATAGATGACGTGCGGTTTGACTTCGTGGGCAACCAGCTGAAACAACGCGCGCAGGCGAGCGCTGGGGTCGGGTACGTCTTCCAGGCTGCCGAACACTTCTTTTTGCTCGAAGATTTCCCAGCGCTCAAGGGCCGCCTGCAGCAGAGCGTCGCGCGAGGGGAAGTGCCAGTAGAAGCTGCCTTTGGTGACGCCGAGCCGGCGCGCCAGCGGCTCGACTGCAACCGCGCCCACCCCTTGTTCGGCGATCAGGTCGAGCGCGGCCTGTGCCCAATCGTCCGCGCTGAGGCGATTGCCGCGACCGGAGCTGGCGCGGGGCGTGGTGAGGCTGGAGTCGATGGTGTCGTTCATGCCGCGATTTAACCATACGCTTGTGTCAGTTGCAGTATGCATCACGAAATTGACATATCAGCGCCATGATTCAGTGGCTTAACCGTCCATACGATTGAGTATTGACAGTCGCCATCGTGCATCCATACCATTAAGTATGGTCATCTCACCCGCTAGCCTCGCCTCCACTGCGTCCCTGTCCAGCGTCAACGCTGGCGACGCAGTGCTCGCGGTGTCGATGCGGGGTGCCGAACACGCGCCGTCGGTACTGTTCGCACATGGCTTTGGACAGACCCGACATGCCTGGGACGCCACTGCCGCGACGCTGGCTGACAGGGGCTACCGCACCCTGTCGTACGACGCGCGCGGGCATGGCGATTCCAGCGCCAATGCGGCGGATCACCCCTACTCGGCAACGCAATTCACCGACGATCTGATCGTGCTGGCCGGCGAGCAGCCCGAGCCACCGGTGCTGGTTGCTGCGTCGATGGGGGGCTTGTTCGGGCTACTGGCCGAAGCGCGCTGGCCCGGCCTGTTTCGTGCCATCGTGCTGGTCGACATCACGCCACGCTGGGACACCACGGGTGTGGAGCGCATCCTGCGCTTCATGACCGCGCATCCGGACGGCTTTGCATCGCTGGATGCGGCCGCCGATGCGATTGCCGTCTACCTGCCGCATCGGCCGCGCAAAACGCCCGGCCAACTGCAGGCATTGCTGCGGCAGCGTGCCGACGGGCGTTGGCATTGGCACTGGGATCCGCGCCTGGTCGACGAGCTCGCCGGTCAGGACGCCCAGCTCCAGCAGCATGCATTGCTGGAGGCGGCAGCACAGGTGCGTTGCCCGATGCTGCTCATCAGCGGCGGACGCAGCGATCTTGTGACGCCAGCCAACATTGCCGAATTCCTCTCCATCGCGCCGCATGCGCAGCACGTGCATCTGCCCGATGCCACGCACATGCTGGCAGGCGACGACAACACCACGTTTACCGCCACCGTGTTGCATTATCTGGACGCACTGCCGGCGGCTTGCACCATCGCAGCGTCCAACACTACCGAGCATGTCACTGGAGCAAGACCATGAGCATCATTGCACCGTTCCTCCTCGTCATCCTGGCGGCGGGTATCGCTGCCTATCACCGGATGCGCCTTGCCACGTGGGTTGCGATCAGCGCCTGTGTGCTGGTGGCGTGCTGGCTGCTGGGTGCCAATCTCACCGCCACCCTCGTGGCCGCCGCGCTGGTGGTGCTAGTGTCCGCACCGGTGCTGCTGCCGTTCCTGCGCAAGCCGCTGCTGACCACGCCGCTGATGGGCTTCTTCCGTAAGGTGCTGCCGCCGCTGTCGCAGACCGAGCGCATTGCCCTGGAGACCGGCTCGGTCGGTTTCGAAGGCGAGCTGTTCACCGGTGACCCGGATTGGCAGAAGCTGCTGAACTATCCCAAGCCGCAACTCACCGCCGAAGAGCAGGCCTTCCTGGATGGCCCGGTGGAGGAGTTGTGCAAGATGATCAACGACTGGGAAATCACCCACGTCCACGCCGACCTGCCGCCGGAGCTGTGGGATTTCATCAAGAAGAACAAGTTCTTCGGCATGATCATTCCCAAGCAGTACGGCGGCCTGGGTTTCAGCGCGCTGGCGCACCACAAGGTGATCCAGAAGCTGTCCTCGATCTCCAGCGTGGTCAGCTCCACCGTGGGCGTGCCCAACTCGCTCGGCCCCGGTGAGCTGCTGCTGCACTACGGCACCCCGGAACAGAAGGACTATTACCTGCCGCGGTTGGCGGTCGGTGCGGAAGTGCCGTGCTTCGGCCTGACCGGTCCGTTCGCCGGCTCCGATGCCACCTCGATTCCGGACTACGGCATCGTCTGCAAGGGCGAGTGGAATGGCGCCAATGTGCTGGGCGTCAAGCTGACCTTCGACAAGCGCTATATCACCCTGGCACCGGTCGCCTCGCTGATCGGCCTGGCGTTCCGCGCCTACGATCCGGATGGCCTGATCGGCGACAAGAAGGACATCGGCATCACCCTGGCACTGCTGCCGCGCGAAACCCCGGGCGTGGAAATCGGCCGTCGCCACTTCCCGTTGAATTCGCCGTTCCAGAACGGCCCGATCCATGGCGAAGAAGTGTTCATCCCGCTGAGCCAGCTGATCGGTGGCGTGGAGATGGTGGGCAAGGGCTGGAACATGCTCAACGAGTGTCTGGCTGTCGGTCGCTCGATCACCCTGCCCTCCACCGCCAGCGGCGGTAGCAAGGCCGCGGCGGTGGTCACCGGTGCGTATGCGCGTATCCGCAAGCAGTTCGGATTGTCGGTGGGTCGTTTCGAGGGCGTGGAAGAAGCGCTGGCCCGGATCGGCGGCAAGGCCTATGCGATCAGTGCGCTGTCGCAGGCCACGGCCGCGGCGGTGGATCGCGGCGACGTGCCGTCGGTGCCGTCGGCGATCGCCAAGTACCACTGCACCACCATGGGCCGCGAAGTGGTCAGCGACATGATGGACGTGATCGGCGGCAAGGGCATCATCCTGGGGCCGCGCAACTTTGCCGGCCGCGCCTGGCAGGCCGCGCCGATCGGCGTGACCGTGGAAGGCGCCAACATCATGACCCGCAGCCTGCTGATCTTCGGCCAGGGCGCCATCCTGTGCCATCCGTGGGTGTTGAAGGAGATGCAGGCCGCACAGGATCCCGATACCCGTCGTGGCCTGGAGCAGTTCGACCAGAGCCTGTTCGGTCATATCCGCTTCGGTATTTCCAACGCCGTGCGCTCGTTCTGGTTCGGTCTGACCGGTGCGCGCATCGGTGCGGCGCCGGGCGATGCGTATACCCGTCGGTTCTTCCGCAAGCTGGATCGCTATTCGGCCAATCTGGCCTTGATGGCCGACGTGTCGATGCTGATGCTGGGCGGCAAGTTGAAGTTCAAGGAGTCGCTGTCCGGTCGCCTGGGCGATGTGCTGAGCCATATCTACATGACCAGCGCGATCCTCAAGCGTTATCACGACGAAGGCGCGCCGGCGAGCGACCAGCCGCTGCTGGCCTGGGCTTTCCACGACAGCGTGCACAAGATCGAAACCGCGCTGTCGGCGGCGCTACGCAACTTCCCGATCCGCCCGGTGGGCTGGTTGATGTGGGTGTTGATCTTCCCGCTCGGCCGTCGCGCCGAAGCGCCTGGCGATCGCCTCGGCCATCGCGTTGCTTCGCTGTTGATGACGCCCAACGAGGCGCGTGACCGTCTGGCCAAGGGCGTGTTCCTGACGCCGTGCGCCAACAATCCGGGCGGTCGTATCGCCAGCTACCTGACCAAGGCGGTGATGGCCGAGCCGGTGGAGCGCAAGTTCCTGAAGGCGCTCAAGACCAAGGGCATCGAAGCGCTGGATTTCCCGGCGCAGCTGGACGAAGCCGTGGCCGAAGGCGTGATCAGCTTGGAAGAGCGCAAGCTGCTGGAAGAGCTGCGCGAGATCATGATGGACACCATCACCGTGGACGACTTCGATCCGCATGAGTTGCGTGCGGCCAGCTTCTACGACAAGCCGCAGGCGCAACAGCCGCGCGAAGCCGCGTAAGGCGTCAAGCTTGGGCGAGAATGGACGACGGCGGGCTTCGGCCCGCCGTTGTTGTTTGTGGAGATGGGTGTTGTCTCCGGCATGCTGCCTGCAGACCTGATCAGCTGCAGTTTTCGACAGCACGCATGTGTGAGCGACGCCACGCAGTTGGCGGCCATCGAATGAGCGGGTGCCAGGGGCCGAACACGCGCGCAAGTTGCGCACGTCACGCGCTTGAGGCAGTCAGGCGCTAAGGCTATGAGCAGGAGCTCATCGCAGCAGTGCCCCACTCCTGCGTGCAGCGGACAACTACCGCAACCGGATCAGAACGGCAGCCACGCCAGCGCCAAGGCGATCAACGCCGGCAGCGCCTGCACGAAGAAGATGCGGCGGTTGACGCTGTAGGCGCCGTAGCAACCTGCCACGACCACGCAGACCAGGAAGAAGCTCAGCACGTCGGCGCGGGCGGCCAGTGCGCCCCAAAACAGGCCAGCGGCCAGAAAGCCGTTGTAAAGCCCCTGGTTGGCCGCGAGCACGCGGGTGGCCTGCGCCTTTTCGAGGCTATTGCGGAAGGTCTTCAAACCCAGCGGGTGCGTCCACAGCACCATTTCCAATACCAGGATGTAGACGTGCAGCAGTGCGATGCACAGGCCGGCAATGATGGCGAACAGGGACATGGCAGACCGCCTCGGAAAATGGTGCCGCCAGCATAGCCGCGATTGCGGTCGTTCTGTTCGGCACACCTGCACTACCGGGCTGGCGCCTGCGCTTCTGGCGCTGCCAGTGTGAGACGCAGGCCCCCTGCCTGGTCGATGCCGAGCGCCAAGCTGCATCTGCGCATGTGCTGTCGCGGTGCTTAGTCGGAAACGCGCTTGTCCGTCTCCACGTCGCGCTCGGCGGGTAGCTTGCGCGCTTGCCGCAACAGGCCGAACGCACCGACCGTCATGCCGGTCGCCACGACCAGGCCGACGCCGAACACCGCGCTGGAGCCGAACGCAGAGACCAGCTTGTGCACCCAAACGAAGGTGAGATCGCCACCGCGATAAACCACCGTATCGATCGCGGCGCCGGCCTTGTAGCGCCACTCGCGATTTACCCGTGTGTACAGCGTTTCGCGCGCGGGCTTGGCCAGTGCGAATTCGCTGGAGCGGGTAATCACCTGCACGATCGCAATCATTAGTGGCAACGGCGACGCCGCCAACGCCGCATAGCCCAGCATGATGGCCACACCCGGGATCAACAACGCCGGCGCGATACCAAAGCGCGACAGCAACGCGCGCGTCACCAGCAGCTGCAGCACCAGCGCGAGCGCATTGATCGCCAGGTCGATGCTGGAGTAATAGGCGGTGGCCGCCGCTGCATCGGTGTAAAGCCGCCGCACCAGCGCCGCCTGTTCGTTGTAGAGCAAGGTCCCCACGCCCACGCCGAACAACACCATGAAGGCCAGCCAGCGCAACAGCGGTTCACGCACGATCAGCTTGAGGCCGCCGAGCACATCGCCGCCCATGGGCACTTCGCCGGAGCTCAGCTGGCCCTCCTGTTCGCGCGCAACGGCCCACAGCCGCAAGCGCAGCACGCAGAGCACGCATACCGCCAGGAACCCGGCCGACACCAACATCAGATGTGCGATGCCGATACGTTCGACCAGTACGCGCGTCAGGACCGGGCCCAGAAACGCACCCAGCGTGCCTGCCGCGCCGATATAGCCGTAGTAGCTGCGCGCTTGGGCATTGCTGAAGACATCGGCCATGAAACTCCAGAACACCGCCACCGCAAACAGGTTGAAGACGGTCACCCACAAAAAGAACGCCATGCCACGGCCCGGCACGCCGGTGTCGAACAGCACGTAGAACAGCAGCAGGGTGGCGATGAAGAAGCCATACACCCCCGGCAGGAACACCCGCCGCGGATAGCGGCTGACCAAAGCGCCGTAGACCGGTTGCAGCAGCACCATGATCAGGAAGGTGCAGGTAAACAGCACCTGCAGCGTGAAGTCCTTCAAGGGCACACCGTGCGCGGCGAAGAACGCGATCATGCCGGTGGGAAAGAGCGCCTCTACGTCGGCCGAGGCGCCCATCGCTTCGCGCACCGGGCGCAACACGTAGTAACCGCTGAGCAGACAGAAAAAGTAAAGAAACGACCATGCCAATGGTGGCGAGCTACGCAGTGCCGCGCTCAAACGGCCAGCCGCAGATCGCGGCGCAGAGGGGCTGGTCATGGGGTAACGGCCGCTCGCGCAGGCGGGCCCGACAGAAAAAACATGGCAAAGGCAGCACCTGTGAAAGAAGCGCGCAAGTTAGCCGATGCGAGGCAGCGCCACCAGCGACCAGTCGCAGGAGCCTGCGGCCCAGGTGCCCTCCGCGCCGGCACGCTGCTTGCTTCTTGTATCGCACCAGCGCGTGGCAACGCTTCGGCGGTACCGGAATACTCGAATTCTGAATCTAAAATCATCAATAGGATCAATGCGATGCCCATTCATCTTCCGGCAGTTTGTGCTATTGCAAAGCGCGGCGCTAGAATCGCCGGAGGCAGCGGAACAGGCGGGACAACCATGACAGAAATGCGCACGCGCCGACGGTTCCGACCGTTGGCTATCGGGCTGTTCGGGGCGTTGTTGCCCCTGGCCCTCTCTTCCACCGCGCAGACACCCGCGCTCACCGCTACTGCATTGCAGGCGGCCACTGTGGCGCAGTCGCCCACCGCACCGCTGCCCTATCGCACCTCGCTGCCGGCCAACCAAGTGTTGGCACCTGCTGCCGGTTTCGATGTGGCGGCATTCGAATCGATGGCGGACCAGCTGACCTACGGCAACCGGGTGCCCGGCATGGCGATGGCCATCGTGCAGGGCGGCAAGGTGCTCAGCGCGCGCGGCTATGGCGTCACCGATGTCAATCATCCGCAGCCGGTCGATGGCCACACGGTGTTTCGCCTGGCTTCGCTGTCCAAAGCCTTCGCCGGCACCATGGCCGGCCTGCTGGTCAACGATGGCGTGCTGCGCTGGGACAGCAAGGTGGTCGACTATGTGCCGGGCTTCCAGCTCAGCGACAACGCCGCCACCCGTCAACTCACCGTGGCCGAAGTGCTCAGCCATCGCGTCGGCCTGACCCGCAACGCCTACGACCGCGATATCGAATCCAACGTCGATTACTACTCGCTCAGCCATAAGCTGGCTGCTGCGCCGCTGCGTTGCGCACCGGGCGATTGCTACGCGTATCAAAACGTCGCCTTCAGCCTGGTTGGCGATGTGGTGTTCGCCGCATCGGGCAGCTTCTACGAGCAATCGGTAGAGCGTCGCATCTTCAAGCCGCTGGGCATGAACGACGCCAGCATGGGGCTGGCCGGTATCCAGGCGAGCCCGCACTGGGCACGTCCGCATGTGCGCAGCCGCAATGGCTGGGTCTCGCTGACGCCCAAGCCCACCTACTACCGTCTGGCGCCCGCTGCGGGCGTCAACGCCAGCGCCAGTGACATGGCGCAGTGGCTGCTCGCGCACACCGGCCATCGCACCGACGTGCTGCCTGCACCGCTGCTTGCGACGCTGCACGCGCCGCTGATCTCCACGCCGGGCGAAATGCGTTCGGGCTGGCGCCACGAGCGCGTGGATGCGGCCAGCTATGCGCTGGGCTGGCGCGTGTTCGACTACGCCGGCCATCAAGTGGTGTTCCATGCCGGCGCGGTGCAGGGTTATCGCGGCTTGGTCGCACTGCTGCCGGAGCGCGACCTGGGTGTTGCGATCCTGTGGAACGGCGAAAGCGGCCTGCCCTCGGGCATGCTGCCGACCATCCTGGACCGCGCGCTTGGCCTGCCGGCCAAGCGCTGGCTGGACATCGATGTGGATGGCGACTTCGGCAGCGAAAACATGCTGGCAGAAAAGCCCGACCCGGCTGGCAAGGGCGCGTCTTCCGGCAAGTCGGTGGCCTCGCCGCGCTGAGTGGACGTCGTGCACTGACCTCGTGTCGGTGACGTAGGCAAAGGCGGCTTCGGCCGCCTTTGCTGTTTCTGTGTTTCCAATGCGCGTTGGGCGGCTCGCCGATGGCATGCCTGCCGGGCGCGCAAGAGCAAGGCCGTGATTGCACGCTATGCCCGAATTCTTTGGCTGGCGTAACGCCCATTGCCACCAACGCTGAGACTGAGCCGATCTGTTCGGCGTGCCGACGTGGCGAGCCCGAACGGTTGGCTCTGGAATCTCCTGGCTTGGTCCGCCGCATGATCTTGCTCTGCGACCTGCTGCATTGCCGGCCCACCATCAAGTCAGGCAGCGGCGGCGTGCTGTCGTGCCCTCGCGCGAAGGACCGACAACTGTCCAGGTTGGCCGGCAGAGCCAGAATGATCGCGCGGCGACGCCTGCACTGCCGACCGGCATGCGCGTCTGGCGCCTCGATGCCGCGAACTTGAATCAGCGACGTTGCTCGGCCGCAACAGCTACACCGTTTGCAGACTGGCAACGCGCAGCCTGGCACCGACCACGCCAGTGCCAGGCACATAAAAAAGCTCCCTCCCCGCTGGGCGTCGGGGAGAGAGCTCGATGTTTACGGCGATCGGGTATTACAAGATCAGATCAGCGGTGCCGGGGTTGCGGGCAGCGCGACCGGAGCGGCCTTCTTCTTGCGAACGGCCGGCTTCTTCTTGGCGACCTTCTTCACGGCGGGCTTCTTGGCAGCGCTCTTCTTGGTGGCGGACTTCTTGGTCGCCTTCTTCGCGACTGCCTTTTTGGCGGTCTTCTTGACGGCCTTCTTGGCGGTCTTCTTGGCGGCTGTCTTCTTGGTCGCCTTCTTTGCAGTCTTCTTCACTGCCTTCTTGGCGGCAGTCTTCTTGGTTGCCTTCTTCGCAGTCTTCTTGACTGCCTTCTTGGCGGTTGCCTTCTTTGCAGTCTTCTTGACGGCCTTCTTGGCAGCAGTCTTCTTCACTGCCTTCTTGGCGGTTGCCTTTTTGGCGACCTTCTTGACTGCCTTCTTGGCGGCAGTTTTCTTCACTGCCTTTTTGGCAGTGGGTTTCTTTTTCGCAGCTTTTGCAGTGGCCATGTAATTGGCTCCTCGTCAGTGAACTATGGAGGTGAAACGCCCAGTTGAACCAAACCCCGCGACGGCATGCCGTCGTCGGGAACCGTCCGCAGATGATGCGCGACGGAACGGATACAGAAACACCCGCATCGAACGGCGACACGGGTGCGTAGTCGGAACGACAACTGCTTTCTTGGAGAGAAGCGGACCCGACTCCACCGTGATTAGCGCTTCGGTGGACATCCGGAACAAGCTTGTCGGCGCGATGTCGATTCTGCTCACTCTCTTCCGCAGCAATGTCTGCTGGGCGAAACCTAATCACGCTTTTTTTTACTGTCAACACTCTTTTGCAATTTTTTTTTTGCCCACCATCGCTGCGTGCCATGTCCACGCCAGCCAATCACCCCGCGTCTGCACATACTCGTCCAAGCGAGAAGCGCGCTCGCCCAACAGCGTTTTCAAAAAAGCGCTTCTTTTCCGCTGTTTTTTTTGTGTCGCGCGTTTGCGTGCCTGCCTGGGCGCTTGGACGGCACGGCGGTCAAGCCGATGCGATGGCATTGCTTGCCGCCTGTCCGCCAGCTGAAAATTTTTTATCCAACGGCTGCACTTCCGGCGTCGCATGAGCAGAAATGCGCAAACTTATTGAGCGCCTAGAGCGTCATGCACGCACCCGCGCGCACCGACGACCGCATCCATCGCGTGCACCAACCGATGATCGAGACAGGCGCCATGGCGCAGAATTTTTTCACCGGGCACACGCCAAACCCTCACGAACGACTCACGTCAGAAATCCGGCGCAGTGCAGGTGGGCCAGCAGTGGATGCACGTTGGATCGTGCCGAGCCACCGCATCGACATGCCACCGACGGCGTCGCGGTCGGCGGTCGACCGAACGACGCCTCCCTCTCTGCGATTGCGCGCCGGCTCGCGCCGCATCGCTGCACCAAGGCACGCATCACCGACGCAGGCGCGCTCAAAAAAAATGGCCGCTCCATGAGCGGCCATCGGATACCGGCTGCAACGACACCTGATCAGTGATCGTCGTCTTCGAGCAGCTCGGCATAGTCGTCCGGGTCCAGCAGGTCGTTGAGCTGTTCCTTGTCGTCCATCTCGACGACGAAGATCCAGCCTTCGCCATAGGCGTCTTCGTTGATGGTTTCCGGCTTGTCGCTCAACGCGCTGTTGACGTCGACAACGGTGCCGCTGACCGGGCTGTAGACGTCGGAGGCGGCCTTGACCGATTCCACCACCGCAGCGCCGTTGCCGACCTGCACGGTGTCGCCGACGCCCGGCAGTTCGACGTACACCAGGTCACCCAGCAATCCCTGCGCGTGGTCGGAAATGCCGACGGTCACGCGACCGTTGCTTTCGACGCGGGCCCACTCGTGGGATTTGAGGAACTTGAGGTCGCCAGGGATCTCGCTCATGGGTGTGCTCCGGGAAAGATGATGGTTGGGGACAGGTGGCTAGTTTAGACCGCGCGACAAGACAGGTGCACGCACGGCGGTGGGGCGATGGCGATACGGATACGGACCCGGGCGCAGCGCCGCGCGCAATACGCGGCGCTACACGAGTCAGTCGCCGAGCACGCCGGGCTGTGCCTGGCCATCGCGCACGAACGGAAACTTCACTGCGCGCAGCGGCACCTGCTTGCCGCGGATGTCCACCCGCAGCTGCTCGATGCTGCCGGCCGGCACGCGCGCGAAGGCGATCGCCTTGCCCAGCGTGGGCGAGAACGTGCCGGACAGGATCTCGCCTTCGCCACTGGCGGTGAGCACGGTCTGGCCATGCCGCAACACGCCCTTCTCGTCCATCACCACACCGATCAGCTGACGCGGTGCGCCCTGCGCCTTTTGATATTCGAGCACGCTGCGACCGATGAAGTCGCGTCCTTCGTCCAGGGCGATCGTCCAGGCCAGCCCGGCCTCGTAAGGGGTAACGCCATCGTCCATGTCCTGCCCATAGAGATTCATGCCCGCTTCCAGACGCAGGGTGTCGCGTGCACCCAGGCCTGCGGGTTTGACGCCCTGCGCGAGCAACGCATTCCAGAATGCGACGGCAGCCTCTTGCGGCAATACGATCTCGAAACCGTCTTCGCCGGTGTAGCCAGTGCGCGCAAGGAACAAATCAATGCCATCGCGCGAACGCGTCTGCAGCGCGGCGAAACGGCCGAGCTTGCTCGCCGCTGCGGTGTCGGCCGGGTCGAGCAGGTCGATGACCTTGGTGCGCGCGCTGGGACCTTGCACGGCAATCATGGCGAAGTCGCTGCGCTCTTCCACCCGCACGTCGAAGCGTGCGGCCTGCTCGCCGATCCACTGCAGGTCCTTTTCGCGGGTGGCGGCGTTGACCACCAGACGGAAGAAGTCTTCCGTCATGTAGTAGACGATGAGGTCGTCGATCACACCACCCTGGGGATTGAGCATGCAGGTGTACAGCGCCTTGCCGGAGACCTTGAGCTTGTCCACCGAGTTGGCGAGCAAATAGCGCAGAAACTCGCGCACGCGCGCACCGTGCAGGTCGACCACCGTCATGTGGCTGACGTCGAACATGCCGGCGTCGCGGCGCACCTGGTGGTGCTCGTCCAGTTGCGAGCCGTAGTGGATCGGCATGTCCCAGCCGCCGAAGTCGACCATCTTAGCGCCAAGCGCACGATGGGTGTCGTTGAGGATGGTCTTCTGGGTCATGTGCGCCGTTCCAAAGGAAAGACGGCCATTATCGCCGTCCTGTCACGCTTGGGGGAACGGCATACCGCTGTGTGGTTGCGCCGCCTGCGGGCGCGAACGCAGCGCGACGCTACGCCGCGCTGCAACAACGCCGAGGTCGGCACCGCAATGCCCTGCCCTGCCCGCATACATCAACCGGCCGGCTGCACCAGCAAGCCCATGCCATCGGCGCCGACGATGCGCACCGGCGTGCCGGCCGGCAGATCCGGGCCGGCCACCACCCAGAACGCATCATCGACCTTGGCGCGGCCGCGACCATCGTGGATGGCCTGATCGAGCAGCACGCAGCGGCCGATCAACTGCTCGGCACGCCGATTGTGCAGCGGCGATCACTCTGGCGGCCATTGCCGCGGAACCAGGCGCGATACACCTGCACTGAGACGATGCTGAGCAGCACGAATGCCACGATCTGCCACAGCAACGCGATGTTCGGCAACACCAGCACCAATACGCACACCGCTGCGGCAGCGATCCCCATCCACAGCAGGAAGGCACCCGGCACCAGGGTCTCGGCCGCAATCAGCAGCAGCGCCAGTACTGCCCAGACCGCCACGTCCCAGCGCATGGCTCAGGCTCCTGCGCGCGGCGGCATCGGCGGTACGCGCACGGGCGCGTCGGGCTTGCCGGCCGCCTCCTTGGCCAGCTCGGCAATGCCGGCAATCGAACCGATGATGCCGCTGGATTCCATCGGCATCAGCACCAATTTCTGGTTGGGCGCGGTGGCCAGCGCCTTGGACGCTTCCACATACTTCTGTGCGACGAAATAGTTGATCGCCTGCACGCTGCCGTTGGCGATGCCGATGGCGATGGCGTCGGACACCATCTGCGTCGCGCGTGCTTCGGCTTCGGCCAGACGTTCGCGCGCTTCTGCGTCGCGGAAGGCGGCTTCGTGAGTATGGCTCAGCGCTCCCGGCAACCAACGCCGGCCACGTGCGGGGCAGGCCCGGGCGCAGCCGCTGCACCCGGCCGCTGTCGCAAGGCAATCAACGTGTGCGCGCACATGCAAACGCGCTCAGGCGCTACGTGGCGAGAACATGATCACCGCCATGCCGAGCAGGCAACAGGCGGCGCCAAGCAGATCCCAGCGCGTCGGCGTCACGCCGTCCACCCACCACAGCCACAGCAGCGCGCTGGCGATGTAGACCCCGCCATAGGCCGCGTACACGCGACCGCTCGCTTCCGGATGCAAGCTCAACAGCCAGACGAAGACGGCAAGGCTCAGCGCAGTGGGCAGCAGCAGCCACACGCTGCCCCCTTTGCGCAGCCAGAGATAAGGCAGGTAGCAACCGACCAACTCGGCGAGCGCTGTCGCGGCAAACAGCAGTAGCGTGGTCGGCGCGATCGTCATGCCGGCCGGGGCGTATCGGAGGCGGCGCCATCAGGGCCGGTTTGATACCCCGGTGCGCTGCGGGAAGCCTCACCGCCAACGGACGGGTCACTGCCGGCAGCGCTGTCTACAGGCGGTGCGTGGGACAGCGGGGCGTGCAAGGCCGATGCGTCGCCCGCGGAACCGTCGATGGCCGGCACATCGCCGCTGCGCTCCTCGCGTTTGACCTGTTGCCACAACGCTTCCTGCTCGCCCAGCGACAACGCGTTCAACGGCGTGCCGGCAGTACGCGCCCGCGCTTCCATCGCACGAAAGCGACGTTCGAATTTCAGATTGGCGTGCCGCAACGCGGCGCCGACATCCACCTTGGCATGGCGCGCCAGATTGGCGCAGACAAACAACACATCGCCCAATTCGTCTTCCAGCCGGGCCTGATTGTCGGCCACCGGGCCGCGTGCGAATTCCACGCGCAACTCTTCGATTTCTTCCTGCAGTTTTTCCAACACCGGCACCGGGCCAGGCCAATCGAAACCCACGCGCGCCGCGCGCGACTGCAGTTTGGTGGAGCGCTGCCATTCCGGCAGCCCGCGCGCGATGCCGGAAAGTGCGGAGTCGTCCTGGTTGCCAGCGGCACGACGCTCTTCGCGCTTGATCTGCTCCCAGTTGGCGCTCACCGCCTGCGCATCGGGCGCCGGTTGCGCGGCGAACACATGCGGGTGGCGACGTATGAGCTTGTCGCTGAGCGTGGCGACCACGTCGGCGAAGCCGAACGCTCCCTGCTCGGCCGCCATTTGCGAATGGAAGACCACCTGCAGCAACAGGTCGCCCAACTCGTCGCGCAGGCCAGCCAGGTCGTTGCGATCGATCGCATCGGCCACCTCGTAGGCTTCTTCGATGGTGTACGGCGCGATGCTGGCGAAGGTCTGCTGTACATCCCAGGGACAGCCGTGTTCGCGATCGCGCAGACGCGCCATCAAGTGCAACAGCTGCTGGATATCGCCGGTGGAAGGGGTCTGAGACATCGTGTATTCCTGGAACCTCTGAGTGAGTGCGCCGCCAGCGCATGTCCCACGCGAGGCAAGCGACGTACGCGGCCGTTGCACACCACCGCAACGGCGCGCGGCACGCAAGCGCGTGCGGGGATACCGGAGTGTACCTTTCAGTGCGTCAGGGCCTTGCACAGCCATGCCGTCGCCAAGACGGCACGCATGCCGCTCAGGCCAGCCAATCGCGCCAGGGCAGATTGGGGTCGCCCAGTGCGATGAAGTCGCCGTTGAGCAAGGTGTCGCGGCGGTTGTAGCGGAACGGTTTGCCGCTGGCGCCGGCCAGCAACACGCCACCGGCCGCATGCAGCACGCACTGGCCGGCGGCGGTGTCCCACTCGGAGGTGGGACCGAAGCGGGGATACACGTCCAGATCGCCTTCGGCGATGCGGCAGAACTTCAACGACGACCCTTGCGCGACCACGTCGATCTCGCCCATCCGCTCCAGCGCGGCGGCGGTACGCGCGTCGCGATGAGAACGGCTGGCCGCCACCCGCAAGGGCGTGGCGGCCGGGGTGCGCGTGTGCAGCATCTCGTCGCGGTCGCCATCGCGGCGGAAGGCATTCTCGCCACGCGCGGCGTACCAGACCCGCCCGTCGACCGGCGCCTGCACCACCCCGAGCACCGGTGCGCCCATATGGATGAGTGCGATGTTGACGCTGAACTCGCCATTGCGCTTGACGAATTCGCGGGTGCCATCGAGCGGATCGACCAACCAGTAACTGGTCCAGTACTGGCGTTGTTCCCAGGCCACATGCGCAGACTCTTCCGACAGCACCGGCACGTCCGGGGTGACACGGCGCAGGCCTTCGACGATGACGCGGTTGGCTGCCAGGTCGGCCTGGGTCAGCGGGCTGGCGTCGTCCTTGATCTCCACCGAAAAGTCCTGGGCGTAGACCTCCATGATTGCGGCGCCGGCATCGCGCGCGATGGCGATCACGGTTTCGCGCAGCTCCATCGGGATGCGGATCATGGATTGCGCTCCAGCCACTCGCGCGCAATGAACAAGGCGGCCAGCGAGCGGCCTTCGGAGAAATCTTCGCGCAGCATCAATTCGTCCAGACGTGCGATCGGCCACGGCACCACGTCCATCTCTTCCGGCTCGTCGCCCACCAGGCGCTCGGGGTAGAGGTCGCGTGCCAGCACCAACCAGGATTGGTGACTCATATAAGTAGGAGCGAGCGTCATTGCGCGCAGCACCTGTACCTGGCGTGCGCCATAGCCGGCTTCTTCCTTGAGCTCGCGGTCGGCGGCCTGCTCGGGTGTTTCGCCGGCGTCGATGCGGCCCTTGACCAGACCGAGCTCATAGCGATGCACGCCGGCGGCATATTCGCGCACCAGCAGTACGGTTTGCGCATCGAGCATCGGCACCACCACCACGGCGCCGTGGCCCTGGCTGAGTTGGCGTTCGTAGATGCGGCGCTGCCCGTTGGAAAATTCCAGATCCAGCTGCTGCCGACGGAACGGCCCGTCGCCCAGATCGGTGATCTTGTGGATGATCGGCAGACGCGAGCTCATGCGTCGCACGCAGCCGCAAAGCGGGCCGATAGAATAGGCGGATGCATCGACATGTCCATGAACCCGAAATCCTAGCAGACCCTGCAGCCGCACAAACTGCCGAACATTGGCGACAACGCGATCTCGGCGTGGTGTGGCACCCCTGCACGCAGATGCGTGAGCACCCGCACACGCTGCCGCTGGTGCCGATCGCGCGTGGCGAAGGCGCATGGCTGGTCGGCCATGACGGCCGCCGCTATCTGGACGCGGTGAGCAGCTGGTGGACCAACCTGTTCGGTCATACCGAACCGCGCATCGGCGCGGCCATCGCGCGCCAGGCCGGCGAACTGGAACAGGTGATGCTGGCCGGCTTCACGCATACGCCGGCCGTGCAACTGGCCGAGCAGTTGCTGGCGATCGCGCCACGCCAGGCCGGGCGCGCGCCGTTGTCCAAGGTGTTCTACGCCGACAACGGATCGGCGGGCGTGGAGGTGGCGCTGAAGATGGCCTTTCATTACTTCCACAATCGCGGCGACCACCGGCGGACGCGGTTCATTGCACTGGAGAACGGCTACCACGGCGAAACCATCGGCGCGCTATCGGTGGGCGATATTCCGCTGTACCGGCGCGTGTATGCGCCGCTGTTGCTGGAGGCAATGTTCACGCCCTCGCCCGATGCCTACCTGGCCGAACCGGGGCAAAGCGCCGAAGACTATGCGCTGCAGGCAGCCGATGCGTTGCAGGCACTGTTCGAACGCTCGCCCGGCGAAATCTGTGCGCTGATTCTGGAGCCGCGCGTGCAATGCGCGGGCGGGATGCGCATGTACCACCCGGCGTATCTGCGCCGCGCACGCGAATTGTGCGATGCCCATGGCGCATTCTTGATCGCCGACGAGATCGCCACCGGCTTCGGCCGTACCGGCACCCTGTTCGCCTGCGAACAGGCCGGCGTGATGCCCGACCTGTTGTGCCTGTCGAAGGGGCTGACCGGCGGCTTCCTGCCGCTGTCGGCGGTGCTGGCCACGCAGCAGTTGTACGACGCGTTCCTGGACGATTCGCGCGAGCGTGCGTTTCTGCATTCGCACAGCTACACCGGCAATCCGCTGGCATGTGCGGCGGCGTTGGCGACCTTGAAGATCTTCACAGACGACGACGTGATTGCGCGCAACCAACCCATCGCCGCGCGCATGCGCGAGCTCGCTGCGCAGATCGGCGCACACCCGGCCGTGGCGGACGTGCGCCAGGCCGGCATGATCGTGGCGTTCGAGCTGACCCAGGGCGGCGACAAGCGCACGCCGTTTGCGTCCGCCGCGCGCGTCGGCCTGAAGGCGTATCGCGCGGCGCTCGAGAAAGGCGTGGTGCTGCGCCCGCTCGGCGACGTGCTGTACTGGATGCCGCCGTATTGCGTGGACGAGGCCCAGCTTGCGTTGTTGGCCGACACCACCGGCCATGCCATCACCGAGGCGGTCGCATGCGCCTGACCCGCTCGCATGTCGCGCTGCCGCTGCACTGCGACCAGGAAGTGACGTTGCCGGAAGAGTCGGCCAATCACCTGCTGCGGGTACTGCGGCTGCGCGAGGGCGATGCCTGCATCCTGTTCAACGGCGACGGCAGCGACTACCACGCACGCATCACCGTGGCGGGCAAGCGCGATGCACGTGCGCTGGTGGAACGCGCCGAGCCGCTCTCCAACGAATCGCCGCTGCGCATCACCTTGATGCAAGGCATCGCGCGCGGGGAAAAGATGGATCTGATCCTGCAGAAGGCCACCGAGCTGGGCGTTGCGGCGATCGTACCGGTGATCGCCGAGCGCACCGAGGTCAAGCTCGATGCGGCGCGCACCGAAAAACGCGTGGCGCACTGGCGCAGCGTGGTGGTGTCGGCCTGCGAGCAATCCGGGCGCGCACGTCTTCCCAGCGTGGCCGTGCCGCAGGGTCTGCAGGACGCGGCGCAGGCTAGCGACGCGCATGCGCTCCGGCTGACGCTGGACCCACAGGGCGAGCATCGCCTGGGCACGTTGGCATCGAGCATCCAGCAACACGTCGTCGTGGCGATCGGGCCGGAAGGCGGCTGGTCGCCGCGCGATCGCGCGCTACTTGCCGAGGCGGGCTTCAGCGGCCTGCAGCTGGGGCCACGCATCCTGCGCACCGAAACGGCGGGACTGGCGGCGATTGCGGCGCTGCAGTCGCGGTTCGGGGACCTGTAGCACCATGGCACTGTAGGAGCGCACCGGTGCGCGACAGGGCGTTTATCGGTAACGCCTCATCGCGCCCGGGTGCGCTCCTACGGGATGCGGAGGTGATCGATCTGGTGCAGCCGGCTTGCTGCACCGGCCGCTGTACGAGCGCTCAGCGGCCGTGCTGCAGGAACCAGCTGGCAGCACCGATGACGCCGAGCTGGCCGTGCTCGACGATGCTCACCGGCACCTGCTCCAACGCGGGACGCAAGGCGCC
This sequence comes from Xanthomonas sp. NCPPB 1062, assembly GCF_041481705.2. Classification (NCBI taxonomy): domain Bacteria; kingdom Pseudomonadati; phylum Pseudomonadota; class Gammaproteobacteria; order Lysobacterales; family Lysobacteraceae; genus Xanthomonas; species Xanthomonas sp. NCPPB 1062. The sequence goes on from NZ_CM192987.1 coordinate 3,423,371, forward strand.
CTTGTCGAGCAGGCGCGCGACAAAATCGCTCTCGGCGATGAAGCTGGCGATTTGCGGCAGGAAACCGCCGGCCAGATAGACGCCACTGCGCACGCCATACAGCAACATCAGGTCGCCGACCACGCTGCCCATAAATCCGCAAAACGCCTGCAGCGCGTCGTGCGCCAATCCATCGTTGCCGGCCATTGCGGCCGCGGTGATGTCGGCCGGGGTGGCATGCACCACGCTATCGCCGCGCAAGGCGGCCAGCGCGGTGTACAGATTCAACAGGCCCGGGCCGGACAACAGCGTTTCGGTACCCACGTGAGTGCGCGTGCGCCGCAGTTCCTGCAGCAACGCCATTTCCAGATCGCTGGCCGGCGCCAGTGCCGCGTGGCCGGCTTCGGTGGGCAGCACCACCGGATGGGCACCGTTGGGGATCCACAGCGCCGCGCCCAGGCCCGTGCCCGGACCAAGCACCAAGGCCGGGCCCGCGGCACCTTGCGCCGGGCCAGACAACTGCATGACCTGGTTGCCGATCATGTAATTGGCCGCGTAGGCGACCGCTTCGAAATCGTTGACCAGATGCAGGGCCTGCATGCCGAGCTGGCGGCGGATCTGCTCGGGTGCCAGCACCCAGGGCAGATTGGTGGTGATCACGCTGCCGTCTTCCAGCGCGTAGCCGGCGCTGGCGATCACGCCCCGGCGGACTGGTGCACATCCCAGTTCCGCGAAGAACGTGGTCATGATGTCGGCCAGACCCGGATACTCGGCGCAGCGGTACTTGCGGTAGTCCAGCACCGTGACCGGCTTGCCTGCGTCATCGCTTTCGCACACCAGCGCCAGGCGCACGTGCGTCCCGCCCACATCGGCGGCAACGAAGGTTTCGTGGCGCGGAAAGGCCACCGCTTCCATTGGACTGCTTGCGCTCACGCATTCTCCTGATCAGTGGCGGCGGCTGGCGTCGTCGCGCGTTGTCCGACGAACGGCCAACGGGTAGACAACGTTGTCAGCAATCGTCCTGTAACGCAACCGTGGCAACCGCGACGCGTCCCGGACGGGGCAGCGCGCGTCATTCGCCAAAAATACGCGGGCGTAACGGCGATTCCTGCACAACCCCAGGGCGAACCGGGGCAGCTGCGACATTTTCGATCGTATGCGCCGATGGTAGCAGTCGCGCTCGCAAAGCGTATTGCGCAAACCGCTGCGAGGCAAAGTCGGCTTTCGCCTGAAAATGCTGCATTGCAGCGCAATCGCAGCCACATCAGAGATCTGTGACGACGTGTTGACAACGCTGTCAGGGCTACGCGAGACTCGATTCAAATCGGAGTTCTGGCAGGAGGGGCCATGGACTGTTCGGTACTGAAGAACGGGCATTCCCTCGCCTGGCATTCCAGATTCGCGAGTCGTGCGTCGCCCGACGTTCCCGCTCGCTGATGTGCGTTTAGCTCCACCGCTTCACCACACGGGGGACACCTCCTTCACCACGCGAATCGCCTGCACCCTGCTTCGAAACAAGCGTGCCAGCGCAATCATCGCGATCGGTCAGGGCGTGTTGTTTTGCCGGCCACGCCGAGCGCGTTGTGTCCTATTGCAGGGCAGCACGCTCACAGCACTAACCAATGAGGTTTAGCCATGCACAGCCGCACCACGACGTTAGCACTCTGTATCACCGCCGCTCTGTACTGCTCCGGCTCTGCAATGGCTGCCGGACAAGAACAACAAGCCCCGGCCAGCACGCCGTCGGCCACCACCGAGCTGGATACCATCACCGTCACCGGCTACCGCGCGTCGCTGGAGAAGAGCCAGGCAGTCAAGCGCTCGGCCAACTCCATCGTCGATGCGATCAGCGCCGAAGACATCGGCAAGTTCCCGGACGTCAATGCGGCCGAATCGCTGTCGCATCTTCCGGGTATCAGCGTCGACCGCCAGTTCGGCGAAGGCGAAAAGGTCAGCATCAACGGCACCGACCCGGCCTTGAACCGCGTGCTGCTCAATGGCCAGACCATCGCCTCGGGCGACTGGGGCGGCAACCCGACCGATACCAGCGGCCGTACCTTCAACTACACGCTGCTGTCGCCGGAAATCATCGGCCTGATGGAGGTCTACAAGACCCCTGAAGCGCGCATCGACGAAGGCTCGATCGGCGGCACGGTGATCGTGCACACCCGCAAGCCGCTGGACCTGCCCAAGAACACCATCCGCGGCTCGGTCGGCTACAACTACAACGACCGCTCCGAAGAGGGCAATCCGCGCGGTTCGGCGCTGTGGAGCTGGAAGAACGACGACGAAACCTTCGGCGCGTTGATCTCCGCCACGCACGACAAGCAGGACCTGGCACGCGCCGGTATCGAATACTTCGGCTACACCACCGGTGCCAACATTCCGCCGACCGCCACCATCACCGGCGACGGCAGCGATGTGGCCACCGCGCGCGTGCCGGCCGGCATCAACAGCGCATTCTTCCAGCAGACCCGCGAACGCAGCGGCGTGCAAGGTGCGTTGCAGTGGAAGCCCGACGAGCAGAACGAGTTCAACCTGACCGGCCTGTACATCAAGGGCAAGTACAACAACTTCAGCGAGTCGCGTTACGTCTGCCCGGCCTGTAACAACGACATCCAGAAGATCACCAGCGCCAACGTCGAGAACGGCGTGGTCTCCTCGGCCACGGTATCGGACAACACCCGCGGTGGCGTCAACGATCAGCCATACGCGCAGCTGGATGCGAACTATCGCGAGAGCACCGTCACGACCAAGAGCCTGAACCTGCGTCACGACTGGTCGGGTGAAAAGTGGGTGTTCACCACCCAGGTTGGCGACACCCAGGCAACGGGCGGCAAGAACCCCGAATACCTGATGAAGTTCCTGATGACCGATGGCGGCTATAACTACGACTTCGACGGTTCGCACACCGCAGTCAATTACGCCAATGGCGGTGCATCGAACTGGACGCTGCCCGGCTCGCCGGCAGGCCTTGCTCCGGGTTCGCAGGATGCCAGCGCCACGCAGGCTGGCGGCATCTTCTATCAGAAGAGCAAGGATGAAGAGAAATATTTCCAGTGGGATGCAGCACGTGACCTGGCGGTTGGCCCGTTCACCAAACTGCTGTTCGGCTACAAGTACATCAACCATAACAATGGTGTAGACGCACGCGGCAACCGCATCAACACCACCGATCCGGTGTCGCTGACCCAGTTCAACCCGGGCACCACCCCGAGCGGTCTGTATGACGGTTTGGGTGCAAGTGGCGATCTGACCACCTGGCCAACCGCCAGCCTGAGCTCGGTCCGCAACTATCTGCTGTCGCAGCCGCAGGGACCGTACCGTACCGACTTCGGCTCCTCGTTCGACGTGAAGGAAATCACGCAGAACTTCTACACGCAGTTGAACTACGAGACCGGCAAGTGGCGCGGTAACGTTGGCGTGCGCCTGGTCGACACCACCGACAAGTCCGAGTACTGGCAGAGCCAGGACGGTGGCACCACCTTCAGCCGTGTTGCCGAAACCAACGACTACCGCAAGGCGCTGCCGAGCTTCAACATCGCCTATGACGTCACCGACGACACCGTGCTGCGCTTCTCGGCTGCCAAGGTCATCGCACGTCCGCGTTATGCCGATCTGGCCGGTTCGTTCACCATCAACAGCGGCAACGGCAACCTGACCGCCAACGGTGGCAACCCGGATCTGAAACCGTACGAATCCACCAACTACGATCTGGCTGCCGAATGGTATTTCGCGCCGTCCAGCATGTTGTCCGGTGAAGTCTTCTATCGCGATATCAGCTCCTACATCGTCAATACCACGGTCAGCCAGCAGCTCAATCCGGCGCCGCCGGCGGTGGCGGGCGTCTACCAGGTGACCACGCCGGTCAACGTTTCCGATGCGAAGGTCAAGGGCGCATCGATCAACTATCAGCAGGCGTTCGGCCTAGGCTTCGGATTGCAGGCGAACTACACGTTTGCCAAATCTGATGCGAGCACTGGCTTAAACCTGCCCTACCTGTCGCGCGACACCTACAACGTGATCCCGTATTGGGAACACGGCGACTGGACGGTGCGTGTGAACTACAGCTACCGCTCGAAGTACTTCACCCAGATCGGACGCCTGGGCTCGGAAGACTTCGCAGACAGCTACAAGCAGCTGGATTTGACCGCCTCGTATCAGATCACCGACTACATGGGCCTCACCTTCGGCGCCACCAACCTGCTGGATTCCACCTACCGCTTGTACAGCGGAACCAGGGACACCCCGACAGCGTTCTACAAGAACGGCCGCGGCTACCAGGCCCAGCTGAACTTCAAGTTCTGATGTAGTCCCGGCGCGCCACCGACCCTCCACGGTGGCGCGCTTTTTTTTGGACCTGTCGCTGTCCGCAGCGGCAGGTCGATGTCGCAACAAGGAGTGGTACTGGCCACGCCCCTTCGCCGCCGAGGGGGCGTGGCAAGGCCCGCTTTCGCCATCTACGCGCGGCCGCAGCATGACCGACGCGTTTCGCTTACAGGAGTGCAGTTCCCATGACGACCGATAGCCGCCAGTTCGCGGCTCCATCCCGCCGCCACGCCGGAGCTGCACCCAGGAGCCGAATGCTCGCGTTCGCTCTGTTGCTCGCGCTGCCCGCGCTGCACGTCAACGCGGCGCAATCGCCCACCGCCCCTACCGCCACCACGCTCAGCCCCGAGGCGATCGACCAGCAGTGGCTCGATGCCACCGCTGCCTATGCGCCCGAACGCGAACGTCTGGTGCGCGAAGCCGAAGCCGGCGCGCGCAAGGGCCCGTTCCGTCCCGACTGGGCCGCTCTGAAGGCGTATCAATCGCCGGCGTGGTACGACAACGCCAAGTTCGGCATCTTCATCCACTGGGGCGTGTTCTCGGTACCGGCGTTCGGCAGCGAGTGGTATTCGCGCAACATGTATCTGCAAGGCTCCAAGGAATTCGCCCATCACGTGGCGACCTACGGGCCGCAGGCGAGTTCCGGCTACAAGGATCTGATTCCCAAGTTCACCGCGCCCAAGTTCGACCCGAATGGCTGGGCCAAGCTGTTCCGGCAATCCGGCGCGCGCTATGTAGTGCCGGTGGCCGAGCACCACGACGGTTTTGCGCTGTACAACTCCAAGCTGTCCGACTGGACCGCAATGAAGATGGGGCCCAAGCGCGACCTGCTGGGCGAGTTGTCCAAGGCCATCCGCGCACAGGGGCTGCATTTCGGGCTGTCATCGCACCGTGCCGAACATAACTGGTTCTTCGATGGCGGGCGCACCTTCGATTCGGACGTCAACGATCCGCGTTACGCCGCGCTGTATGGTCCGGCGCAGGTGCGCCTGCCGGGCAAGGACGATGCCGATGTGGCCAACGACTGGACACCGGTCTCGCAGGCCTGGCTGGACGATTGGCTGGCGCGCACCACCGAGTTGATCGACACCTATCAACCGGACCTGATCTATTTCGATTGGTGGATCGCCCACCCCACCTTCCGCCGCAGCCTGCCGACGATGCTGGCGTATTACTACAACCAGGGCGCGGCGCGTACCGAAGCAGACCGCGGCGTGGTGGTGAACTACAAGCTGGGCGCCTTCCCCGAAGGTGCAGGCACGCTGGATATCGAGCGCGGCCAGCTCACCGGCATCCACCCCACGCATTGGCAGACCGACACCTCGGTGAGCAACGCCTCGTGGGGCTATATCGAAAACGACACCTACAAGTCGCCCACCTTCATCATCCACATGCTGGCCGACGTGGTGGCCAAGAACGGCAACCTGATGCTCAACATCGGCCCGCGCGCCGATGGTTCGATTCCGGAGACCGAGCGCGGCATCCTGCTGGCGATCGGCAAGTGGCTCAAGACCAACGGCGGCGCGATCTACGACAGCAAGCCGTGGCGCGTGTATGGCGAAGGCCCCACCGAAGTGGTGGGCGGCACTTTCCAGGACATCAAGACCAAGCCGTACACGGCCGAGGATTTCCGCTTCACCACGCGCGATGGCGCGCTGTATGCGATCGAACTCGGCTGGCCCAGCAATGGCGAGGCGGTGATCCGCTCGCTCAAGGCCGCCGACGGCGTGCACGCGGTGACCTTGCTGGCAAACGGCAAGAAGATCCCGTTCGAACAACGGGCCGACGGCCTGCATCTGCGCCTGCCGGTCAAGCCGGTTGGCGAAAGTGCCTACGTCTTCCGCATCGACCTCTCCTCCCCCACTCCCTGACGGATGTTGTCTTTCATGAGCAAGCGATTGACCTGGATGTTGCTCGCGCTGGCATTTGCCTGCGCCCCGGCCTTGGCCAAAAACCCCACGGCGTTGTTCTATCTGATGAACACGCAGAAATCGACCAACTCGTTCATTGCCAACGTCGACAAGATCGATGTGGTGGTGCCCACCTGGTACGGCGTGGACCAGAACGGCCTGGTCAACGGCACCCCCAACATGTACCTGTACGACATCGCCAAGCAGCACAAGCTGCGGGTGATGCCGATCCTGTCGATGACGACCGGTCGCGAAGGCTTCCACAAGCTGATGCATGACGAAGCCGCCAAGAAGCGCATGATCGAATCGCTGCTCATCCACGGCAAGCAGCACAAGTACTACGGCTTCCAGTTCGATTTCGAAAACATCGCCTGGACCGACCGCGACGCCTACACGCTGATGGTCAAGCAGACCGCAGATGCGCTGCACAAGGCCGGTTTCAAGATGTCGGTCGCCGTGGTGCCGAATGCACCGGGTTATGCCGAAGGCGGCCAGTTCTCCAAGTGGATGTGGGAATACTGGCGCGGTGCGTACGACCTCAAGGCGCTGGGCCAGGCGGTGGATCTGGTCAGCCTGATGACCTACGACCAGCACACGCGCTGGACCACGCCGGGCCCGGTCGATGGCATGGTGTGGATGAAGAAGCACCTGGATTACGCCATCACCCAGGTGCCGAAGGACAAGCTGTCGCTGGGCATCGCCACCTACGGCTACCGCTGGTACACCGGCAACCCGGTGAAGGAAGACGGCACCGAGGCATCGAACATTTCCGCAACGTATATCGATGCAGACGAGTCGTTCCCGCTGGCGCAGGAACAGAACGCCACCGTGCAGTGGGATCCGGTCGAGCAGGAATCGTGGTTCTACTTCTATCGCGACGACATGCGCGAGTGGGTGTTCCGCCCGGACGCGCGCAGCTTCAAGGCACGTTACGAGCTGACCAAGCAATACGGCCTGGAAGGCTTCAGCTGCTGGGTGCTGGGCGCCGAAGACCCGAAGGTGTGGGACGAGCTACCGACCGCGCAGCGCTAAGCGCAGCCGACGCTACGATGGCACAGTGATCAGGCGGGCGCGGCTGGTGCAAGGAATCGGACTGCGTGGCTGCATTCCGATTCCAGCGTTGCCCGCGCCCGTTTTGCAGCGACCGACGCCCCTGACGTGATCGCATGACCACGCGGTGCCCACGCTGCGCAGCGGGACCAAGCGTGCGCCAGTCACTGCGTCTTCCGACACGGCTTTGCTACTGTGCGTGGCTGCCGTGTACCGCCGCCATACCGGGATGTGATTGCATGACGTCGAACTCCGCACCCACCGCACGCCTGACAGCCGTCGCGCCGTTCTCCTCGCGCCTGCTTGCGCTTGCGTTCGCAGCAGTGTCGCTGGCCGGCTGCGGTCAACGTGCGCCAGGCACCTCGCCGGCCGCTGCCACCGCGGGCGCACCTGCTGCCGCAACCGCAGACACTGCGGGTACCCCGTTGCCACTGATTCCCGCAGCAGTCGAGGTCAAACGCGGTAGCGGCAGCTTCACGGTGGGCGCCGGCACGGTGATCTCGATCGTACCCGGCGATGCCGATGCACGCCGCAGTGCCGAACATCTGGCCGATTTGCTGCAACGCACACGCGGGCTGCGGTTGGAAGTGCGCGCCGAAACCAGCGCATCGCCGGGCAGCATCCGCCTGGAGCGCAGCGCGCAGGCGCCGGTAGCGCACAAGGAAGGCTACAGCCTGGAGGCCGACGCCAGGGGCGTGCGCATCGCCGCGCGCGATGGCGCCGGCTTGTTGTACGGCGCAATCAGCGCCTGGCAATTGATGACACCGGATGCACGCAAGGGCGAGGTCCAGCTGCCGGCGGTGGCGATTCGCGACTGGCCGCGTTTCAGCTGGCGCGGCCAGCACCTGGATGTGGCCCGGCATTTCCATGATGTGGACACGGTCAAGCATGTGCTCGATACGATGGCCCTGCACAAGCTCAACGTGCTGCATTGGCATCTCACCGATGACCAGGGCTGGCGCATCGAGATCAAGCGCTATCCCAAGCTCACCGAGGTAGGCGCATGGCGCACACCGCCCGGCGCCGGCCAGCACGGCACGCCGCAGCGTTATGGCGGCTTCTACACCCAGGAACAGATCAGCGAGATCGTCGCCTATGCGGCGCGCCTGCATATCACGGTGCTGCCGGAACTGGACATGCCCGGCCATGCACAGGCAGCCGTTGCCGCCTACCCCGAAGACGTGGGCGTACCCGGCGCACGCACGCAGGTGGGCGTGGACTGGGGCGTCAACCCGTACCTGTTCAACACCAGCGAACGTAGCCTGACCTTCATCACCAACGTGCTGGACGAAGTGCTGACCTTGTTCCCATCGACCTACATCCACATCGGTGGCGATGAGGCGGTGAAGGATCAATGGGAAGCCTCGCCGGCGGTGCGCGCGCAGATGCGCAAGCTCGGGGTCAAGGACGCGCATGCGATGCAGGGCTGGTTCAACGAACAGCTGGCGGCCTACCTCACCCAGCACGGCCGGCGCATGATCGGCTGGGATGAAATTCTGGAAGGCGGCGTGCCGGCCAGTGCGTCGGTGATGTCGTGGCGCGGCATCGAAGGCGCGGTGACTGCAGCACAGCAAGGCCACGATGTGGTGCTGGCGCCGGGCGACTGGCTGTATCTGGACAACCTGCAGACCACCCGCAGCGACGAACCGAACGGTCGCCTCACGGTGTTGCCGCTGTCGAAGGTCTACGCATTCGACCCGGTACCGGCCGAGCTCAGCGCCGAACAGGCCAGGCATATACTGGGCGCACAAGGCGCGTTGTGGTCCGAATACATCCCCTCGCAGTGGCATGTGGATCACGCCTTGTTCCCGCGTTTATCTGCAATAGCGGAAGTGACCTGGTCGCCGCCGGCAGCGCGCAGCTGGAACAGCTTTCTGGCCCGCATGCCGGCGCAGCTGCAGCGCTACAAGGCGCTGGGCATCGATTACAGCGACGGCGCCTTCGCTGCCGATATCGCGCTGGAAGGCGGACCCAATCCGGTGCTCGCCGGCGGGCCGGCCAAGGTGACACTGAGCACGCAAGCCGGCGCGGGCACGCTGCACTACACCATCGACGGCAGCGAGCCCACGCCGGCATCGCCGCGCTACAGCGCGCCGTTGACGATTCGCTTGCCGACCACGGTCAAGGCCACGGCGTTCGATGCGAACGGCACGCCGCTGGCGGCCACGCGCAGCCGTACCTTCGATCGCGCCAGTTTGTTGCGGGTGGATACGCAGGGACTGCAGCACTGCGTCGAAACCGGCGCGCTCGGCTTGCGGCTGCCGCTGCTGCCGGAGATGACCGGCGCCGACACGCCGGTGTACAACGTCGACCTGTTCCATGCCTGCCGCCTGTATCCGCAGGCACGGCTGGACGGTATCGGCGCAATCCGCATCGACGCCGCACGCCTGCCCAACAACTTCGGCCTGGCGCACGAGCAATCCAAGGTCGTGCAATACCCCGCCAAAACCCGCGGCGGTGAGCTGGAAGTGCGTCTGGGCTGCGACGGCGATCTGATCGCCAGCGTGCAGCTGCCGCGCAGCGACACCCTGGGCGAACAATTCACCCTGGAAACCGCACTGCCTGCACGCACCGGCATCCACGATCTCTGCCTGCGCTTCACCGCGCCGATCCGCGGCCCCCTGTATGCCATCGGCGCCGTCCAACTGATTGAAACCACTGCGCAGGCGCCCCCCGCTGCCACGCGCTGAGCCACCCTAGGAGAGTCACGCATGCCCCTGTCCCGTCATCGTTTTGTTCCCGCCCCCGCCCGTCTCGGGCTTGCCCTGGCCTTCGCTATCTCGCAGGCCTGGGCAGCACCGCCGACGGCAGTGAATCTGGACAGCGGCTGGCAGGTGCGGCTGGTGCCGGGTCAGGAGCAGGGCAAGACGTATCCGAAGGCAGCGGCGTGGCTGCCGGCGCAGGTGCCCGGTGCGGTGCAGACCGACCTGATCGCCGCCAAGATCGTGCCCGACCCGTTCTATCGCGATAACGAAGGCAAGATCCAGTGGGCGGGCCTGAGCGATTGGCAGTACCAGACCCGTTTCAATGTCGATGCGGCCACACTCAAGCGCGAACATGTCGAGCTGGTGTTCGACGGCCTGGACACGTTTGCCGAGGTCACCCTCAATGGCAAGCAGCTGCTCAGCGCCGACAACATGTTCCGGCAGTGGCGCGTGGATGCGAAATCCTTGCTCAAGCGTGGCGATAACGTGCTCGAGGTCAAGCTGTATTCGCCGATCAAGAAGATCCAGCCGTGGCTGGCCAAGCAACCGTATGCGCTGCCGGGCGCCTACGATTCGGCGTTCGGGGACGAGCCGGAGGCACGCCACAGCTCTACCTACGTGCGCAAGGCGCCGTACAACTTCGGTTGGGATTGGGGCCCGCGCATGGTCAATGCCGGCATCTGGAAGGATGTGCGCGTGGAAGCGTGGGACGCCGTGCGGGTGGATGGGCTGCATATCGCCCAGCAACGCGTGGATGCCGATAGCGCGCAATTGCAGGCGCAGCTGGAACTGCAGGCCGGCCGCAGCGGGCCGGTGCAGGTGACGCTGGATGTACTGGGCCCGGATGGGCAAAACGTCGGCCAGTTCACCCAGGACGCGGTGGTCGATCCCGGCCAGAACCGCATCGAGCTGGCGGTGCGCATCGCCAAGCCCAAGCGCTGGTTCCCGGCCGGCTACGGCGCGCAGGACCGCTACACCTTCGTGGCCAACGTACGCGATGCCGATGGCGACAGCCAGCAGATCAAGCGGGTCACCGGCCTGCGCTCGGTGGAGCTGCGCCGCGAAAAAGACCAGTACGGCAAGAGCATGGAGATCGTGATCAACGGCATCCCGATCTTCGCCAAGGGGGCCAACCTGATTCCGCTGGATGCCTTCCCCGCACGTGTCACGCACGCGCGCATGCGCAGCACCTTGCAGGACGCGCGCGATGCCAACATGAACATGCTGCGCATGTGGGGCGGCGGGCATTACCAGGACGACTATTTTTACGACGTCGCCGACGAGCTTGGCATCATGATCTGGCAGGACTTCATGTTCGGCGGCGCGGTGCCGCCGTACGACGTGGAGTTCCGCGAGAACACCCGGCAGGAGGCGATCGAACAGGTCAAGCGGCTGCGCGATCACCCCAGCATCGTGTTGTGGTGCGGCAACAACGAAGTGCAGACCGGCTGGGAAAACTGGGGCGACCGGGTCAAGTTCAAGCAGTCGGTGGACCCGGAAGAACGCGCCCGCATCGAACGCGGCATGACCACCTTGTTCGGCACCGTATTCCGTGAAGTGGTGGCCACCTACGATAACGACGTGCCGTACTGGGCCACCTCGCCGGGCACCGATTTCGATGGCGCGGCCGACCAGACCAACGATGGCGACATGCATTACTGGAAGGTGTGGGGCGGCCCTGCCCTGCCGGTCACCGAATACCTCAACGTCACCCCGCGCTTCATGTCCGAGTACGGCCTGCAGTCGTTCCCCGATATGCGCACCGTGCGGGCGTTTGCCGAGCCCGGCGACATGGATCCGGAATCGCCGGTGATGCGCGTGCATCAGAAGTTTGACAAGGGCAACGGCAACAAGCGGCTGATGCTGTACATCCGCCGCGAATTCGGCGAGCCCAAGGATTTCGACAGTTTCGTCTACCTGAGCCAGCTGATGCAGGCCGAAGGCATCAACATCGCCGCTTCGCATCTGCGTGCCTCTCGCCCGCAGTCGATGGGTTCGCTGTACTGGCAGCTCAACGATGTGTGGCCGGGCGCGTCGTGGTCCAGCGTGGATTACTACGGCCGCTGGAAGGCGCTGCATTACCACGCACGGCGCTTCTACGCGCCGGAAATGATCGCCGCATTGCGCAGCGACAAGGGCCAGACCGAGGTGTCGCTGGTCTCCGACCGCACCACCCCGCTGGCAGCGCGCTGGCGCATGCGAGTGATGGGCATGGATGGCAAGGTGCTGAGCAAGCGCGAAGAAAAGGCCAGCGTCAAACCGCTGAGCAGCCTGCAGGTGGGCAACTTCAGCGACAAGCAATTGCTGGGCAGCGCCGATCCCAAGCGCACCTACGCGGTGTTCGAGCTGCTCGACGGCGACACGTTGCTCTCGCGCGAGGTGGTGTTCTTCGCGCCGGCCAAGCAGCTTGCATTGCCGGCCGCGAAGATCGACAGCCAGTGGCGTGCCGATGGCGATGGCTACGCACTCACCCTGACCAGCAACACGCTGGCGCGCGAGGTGTGGCTGTCGTTCGGCGATGTGGATGCCACGCTGTCGGACAACGCCTTCGACCTGCTGCCGGGTGAGCCACTGACCGTGCGGGTGAGCAGCAAGGCGGCACTGGCGCAGTTGCAATCCACGCTGCAGGTGCGCGACCTGGCCGCCACGCTGGCTGGCGCGCCGCCGGAGCCTGCCGAAGCAAAGTAAACCGCCAGGAACAGGTCTCAGCAGACGACGCAGCACGCGCGTAAGCACGCTGCTTTATCCGCGAAGACCGCATGTAGCGCTGACGGCTCCATGCAATGCATCGCACGCAAGGCAGTCAGCGATTTGTAATGACCACTGCCCGCAGCATCACTGCGGGCGACCCAAGCGCAACGCGTGACGGCCATGGCCGCCGCGCAGGAGTGAACCGATGTCGTTGTCCGTCTTTCCGTGCCGTCTTGCCGCTGCACTCAGTGTGAGCCTGGCCCTGCCGCTCATCGCTGCACCGGCAGTGGCCGCAAAAAACACCGATGCAACGCCCGAACAGCGCGCCGCCGCCCTGGTCGCGCAAATGAGCCGCGAAGAAAAAGTGGCCCAGGCCATGAACGATGCACCGGCGATTCCGCGCCTGGGCATCCCCGCCTACGAGTGGTGGAGCGAAGGCCTGCACGGCATCGCGCGCAACGGCTACGCCACGGTGTTTCCGCAGTCGATTGGCCTGGCGGCGAGCTGGAATACCCGCCTGATGCAGCAGGTGGGCACGGTGGTGTCCACCGAAGCGCGCGCCAAGTTTAACCAGGCCGGTGGTCCGGGCAAGGACCATAAACGCTACGCCGGTCTTACCATCTGGTCGCCCAACATCAACATCTTCCGCGACCCGCGCTGGGGCCGTGGCATGGAAACCTACGGCGAAGATCCGTTTCTCACCGGGCAGATGGCGGTGGGCTTTATCCGCGGCCTGCAGGGCGAGGACCTCAACCATCCACGCACGATCGCCACGCCCAAGCACATCGCGGTGCACAGCGGCCCCGAGCCGGGCCGGCATGGCTTCGATGTGGATGTCTCGCCACGCGATGTGGAAGCGACCTATACGCCGGCCTTCCGCGCTGCCATCGTCGAAGGACAGGCCGGCTCGGTGATGTGTGCGTACAACTCGCTGCACGGCACGCCGGCGTGCGCGGCCGACTGGTTGCTCAACGGCCGCGTACGCGGCGACTGGGGCTTCAAGGGCTTTGTGGTGTCCGATTGCGATGCGGTCGACGACATGACCCAGTTCCATTATTTCCGCCCGGACAACGCCGGCTCGTCGGCCGCCGCGCTCAAGGCCGGGCACGATCTCAACTGCGGGCATGCCTATCGCGAACTCGGCACGGCGATCGCGCGCGGCGAAGTGGACGAAGCCTTGCTCGACCAATCGCTGGTGCGCCTGTTTGCCGCCCGCTACCGCCTGGGCGAGCTGGAGGCCCCGCGCAAAGACACGTACGCGCGGCTCGGCGCAAAGGACGTGGACAACGCGGCGCATCGTGCGCTGGCCTTGCAGGCGGCCGCCGAGTCGATCGTGCTGCTGAAGAACGATGCCAACACGTTGCCGCTCAAGGCCGGCACGCGGCTGGCGGTGATCGGCCCGAATGCGGACGCACTGGCTGCATTGGAGGCCAACTACCAGGGCACCTCGTCCGCGCCGGTGACGCCGCTGCTGGGCCTGCGTCAGCGCTTCGGTGCGCAGCAGGTGAGCTACGCACAAGGCGCACCGTTGGCTGCCGGCGTGCCCGGCATGATCCCGGAGACGGCATTGCGCAGCGATGGCAAGCCGGGACTGCGTGGCGAATATTTCGACAACGTCGACATGAGCGGTGCTGCACGCGTGGTGCGGCAGGACCGCACGGTGAGCTTCAACTGGGATCAGGTCGCCCCGGCAAAGGGCGTACCGGCCGACCGCTATGCCGTGCGCTGGAGCGGCGAGCTGCTGCCGCCCAGCGCTGGCGATTACACCCTGGCAGTGCGCGTGGCGCGTTGCTTCGACTGCAGCGGGCACGACCCGGTGCGCCTGTATATCGACGACAAGCTGGTGGTTGCCGGCAACGCCGAAGACAAGCACGTGCCGCCCGGCATGCACAACGCCGACGGCCGGAGCGTGGAAACCGTGCTGCATTTCGACGACACCCGCCCACGCAAGATTCGCCTGGAAATGGAGCATCGCGGCCAGGATCAGGGCGTGCGCCTGGAATGGCTGGCTCCCGCCGCCGCGCAACTGGCCGAAGCCGAGCAGGCCGTGGCACAGGCAGACGCTGTGGTCGCCTTCGTTGGCCTGTCGCCGGATGTGGAAGGCGAAGAGTTGCGGATCGATGTCCCCGGCTTCGACGGTGGCGACCGCAACGACATCGCCCTGCCCGCCCCGCAGCAAGCGCTGCTCGAACAGGCAAAGGCGTCCGGCAAACCGCTGGTGGTGGTGCTGATGAGCGGCAGCGCGGTGGCCTTGAACTGGGCCAAGACGCATGCCGATGCGATCGTGGCCGCGTGGTACCCGGGCCAGTCCGGCGGCACCGCGATCGCGCGCATGCTGGCCGGCGACGACAATCCCGGCGGTCGCCTGCCGGTGACCTTCTACCGCTCCACCAAGGATCTGCCGGCCTACGTCAGCTACGACATGAAGGGCCGCACCTACCGTTACTTCAAGGGCGAGCCGCTGTTTGCGTTCGGCTATGGCCTGAGCTACACCCGCTTTGCCTATGACGCGCCGCAGCTGTCCACCACCACGCTGCAAGCCGGCAGTTCGCTGCAGGTAACCACGACCGTGCGCAACACCGGTGCACGTGCCGGCGACGAAGTGGCGCAGGTGTATCTGCAATATCCGGACCGCCCGCAGTCCCCGTTGCGCAGCCTGGTCGGTTTTCAGCGCGTGCATCTTGCAGCGGGCGAGCAACGCACGCTGACCTTCAACCTGGATGCACGCGAGTTGAGCGACGTGGATCGCAGCGGGCAGCGCGCGGTGGAAGCCGGCAACTACACGTTGTTCGTTGGCGGTGGGCAGCCGGGTACCGGCGCGGCCGGCGACACGGCGGCGTTCTCGATCTCGGGGCGTTCGCCGTTGCCGAAGTAGGCGCCGCATCGCGCTGACGCACGCAGTCGCCGGCCATGCCGGAGCAGGTGGACAACAGCGGCGCGGGTGTCGATGGCGTGTCGACGAGGCACCATGGCTGCCGGAGGCAGCGACGTGCATGCCTACGCGCCCTTGTCGGCGTGTTGATCGGCACTGACGATGCCGCTGGAGGGCGGCCGGACGAGTGCCGACGTGCGTGTTGCAGGCCGGAGGTCGTGGTGCCAAGCGTGGCGTTGTCGAAGGCGGTTTGCGGCCCGCATCCAGAAGGGCAGACCGCGGACCGGACCGCGACTGCGCCATCGAATAGTCCACATGCGGCAACGAATTGTGCGACCGCACTATGCACATTCGGCGCACACGTTGTATGGTCATCGGGAATTGGTCATGCATAGGTCTCATCCTCAGCCGGCAGGTCGCGCGGCCCTGGAGCGGCACTGGCGTGCGGGCCTGCTGTCGACATCCAAGGAGTTCCAGGTCATGCATACCCGCCGCGACATCCTTCAGTTGCTCGGCGCTAGCGCCGGTGCCGGCCTGCTGGCCAGCGCCCTGCCCGCGTTCGCGGCCGCGCCCGCCACCGGCGCGTCCAGTGCAGCCGGCCGCTTTGTCAGCAAGCGTCCGCCCAGGGCGCAGCGCCGCTTCGTCAGCAAGGCGGTCGAGCAGCAGATCGCGCAGATCAAGGCGCGCATCGCCGACCCCGAACTGGCCTGGCTGTTCGAGAACTGTTACCCCAACACGCTCGACACCACCGTGGAAACCGGCACCCGCAACGGCAAGCCGGACACCTTCGTCATCACCGGCGACATCCACGCGATGTGGCTGCGCGACTCCTCCGCGCAGGTGCACCCGTACGTGCCGCTGGCCAGGCGCGACCCGGCGTTGCGGCGCATGTTCCATGGCCTGATCCAGCGCCAGGCTGCGTGCATCACGCTCGACCCCTATGCCAACGCGTTCCTGCCCGACGGCCAGACCCAGCGCCTGAAGTGGTCGCTCAACGACATCACCGAAATGAAGCCGGGCGTGGGCGAGCGCAAGTGGGAAGTGGATTCGTTGTGCTACCCCATCCGCATTGCGCACGAATACTGGCGCGCCACCGGCGACACCGCACCGTTCGACGACGACTGGCGCGCGGCAATGCACGTGGTGGTCAAGACCTTCCGCGAGCAGCAGCGCAAGGACAACCGCGGCCCGTACGTGTTCCAGCGGCCCTCGCCACTGGCCACCGAAACCCTGGTGCTGGAAGGCTACGGCCAGCCGACCAAGCCCAACGGCATGATCCACTCGATGTTCCGCCCCTCCGACGATGCCTGCGTGTTTCCATTGTTCGTGCCGGCCAACCTGTTCGCAGTCACCTCGCTGCGGCAGCTGGCCACGATGAGCACGGCCTTGCATCGCGACACCGCCTTCGCCGCCGAGTGCACCGCGCTGGCCGACGAAGTGGAAACCGCCACCCGCCGGTTCGGCCAGCAGCGCGATGCCGACGGGCAGGCGTACTGGGCGTTTGAAGTGGACGGCTTCGGTAACCAGTTATTCATTGACGACGCCAATGCACCCGGTCTGCTCAGCCTGGCCTACCTGGGCTGCTGCGATCGCGCCGACCCGGTGTTCCTGCGCACGCGCCAGCTGGCCTGGAGCGAACGCAACCCGTATTTCTCGCGCGGCAAAGCGGCCGAAGGCGTCGGCAGCCCGCACAGCGGCATGGGCACGATCTGGCCGATGTCGATCATTCAGTACGCGCTGGTCAGCGACGACGACGCGCAACTGCGCCAATGCCTGCAATGGTTGAAAACCACCCACGCCGGCACCGGCTTCATGCACGAGGCCTTCGACAAGGACAACCCGAGCACCTTCACCCGCGACTGGTTCGCCTGGGCCAATACCTTGTTCGGCGAACTGATCATCGACCTGCATCAACGCAAACCCCAGCTGCTGCGTAGCGCCTGACCTTCCCCTCTCCCATCGGGACCTCGGTCCCCTTCATGGGGAGAAAGTGCCCGAAGGGCGGATGAGGGTACGGCGCACCCACCTCGCGACATCAGAGATCACACACATGGCAACACGACGCGGTTTTCTCCAAGGCGCCATCGCCGCAGCCCTGTTTGGCAGCGTCGGTCTGCCCGGCCTGGCGCGCGCGCGCGCCGGCAATTACGCGCTTCCGGCCGACGCGCGTGCCCGCGCCGACCTCACCCGGCATGTGGATGTGTTCATCGGCACCGGCGGCCACGGCCATACCTTCCCCGGCGCCACGCTGCCGTTCGGCATGGTGCAGCTCAGCCCGGACACCTATAACGCGGTGTGGGATTCGTGCTCGGGGTATCACGAGTCCGATGGCTCGATCATGGGCTTCTCGCACACGCACCTGTCCGGCACCGGCATCGGCGACATGCTGGACGTCCTGCTGGTGCCCGCCACCGGTGAGGTCAAACTGGTGCCCGGCCCGCTCGACAACCCGGATGCCGGCTACCGCTCGCGCTACGACCACGCCGACGAAGCCGCATCGCCCGGTTACTACCGCGTGCGCCTCAAGGACAGCGGCGTGCATGCCGAACTCACCGCCACCGCGCGGGCCGGCCTGCACCGCTATCACTTCCCCAAGGGCAAACCCGCGCACGTGTTGCTGGACCTGTGCCACGGCATGCAGGACAAGCCGGAAATTGCCACCCGCGTGAGCGATGCGCAGCTGCGCGTGGTCGACGAACGCACCCTCACCGGCGGACGCCGCGTCTACCAATGGGCCAAGGGCCGCTACATCTATTTCGCCATGCGCCTGTCGCGCCCGTTCAAGCACGTGCAGCTGTACAACGAAGACCAACCGCTGCCCGCCGGCACGCGCAGCACCGACGGCACCCACCTCAAGGCCGCGTTGCATTACCCCGATGCCGCCGATGCCCCGCTGCTGATCAAGGTCGGCATCTCGGCCGTCAGCGCCGACAATGCATTGGCCAATCTGGACGCCGAATTGCCGGACTTCGACTTCGCGCGCGTGCATGCGCAAGCGGTCGCCGCCTGGGAAAAGGAACTGGCCCGCGTGCGCATCGACAGCGATGACGACGCGCAACGGCGCATCTTCTACACCGGCCTGTATCACAGCCTGCTGGCGCCCACGCTGTTCTCCGATGTGGACAACCGCTACCGCGGCATGGACCTGCAGATCCACACCGCGCCGAAGGGCTACAACAACTACAGCACCTACTCGCTGTGGGACACCTACCGCGCCGCCCATCCACTGCTCACGCTGGTCCAGCCCGAGCGCGTGCCGGACCTGGTGCAATGCCTGGTGCGCGGCGCCAACGAATGCCCGGACGGCGTGGGCATCTGGCCGCTGCAGGGCGTGGAGACCGGCTGCATGATCGGCTATCACTCCGCCGTGGTGCTGGCCGAGGCGCATGCCAAGGGCTTTACCGGGATCGACTACAAGGCCGCCTGGCCGGCGTACCGCAAGCGTGCGATGGACGACACCACCCACGGCCTGGGCGAGTACCGCAGGCTCGGTTACATCCCCGCAGACAAAGTGGACGAATCGGTCAGCCGCACGCTCGAATACGCCTACGACGACTGGGCCTGCGCACACCTGGCGCAGGCCGCCGGCGCCAGCGCCGATGCACGCGCATTGCGCAAACGCTCGCGCAACTACCGCAACGTGTTCAATCGCGACAGCGGCTTCGTGCAGGCACGGCTTGCCGACGGCAGCTGGGCCACACCGTTCGACCCGCGCGGAATGGGCCACATCGCCAAGTGGCGCGATTTCACCGAATCCAACGCCTGGCAGGCCACCTTCCTCAACCAGCACGATCTGTACGGCTACATGGATTTGTACGGCGGCCGCGACGGTTTCGTCGCCAAGCTGGACGAGCTGTTTTCCACCAGTTCCGAACTGCCCGCCGATGCACCGCCGGATATCGACGGCATGGTCGGCCAGTACGCGCATGGCAACGAGCCCAGCCACCATGTGGCGTATCTGTTCGCCTATGCCGGCCAGCCGTACAAGACCCAAGCGATGGTGCGCCGGTTGCTGCGCGAGCAGTATCACGACGCGCGCAACGGCCTGTCCGGCAACGAAGACTGCGGGCAGATGAGCGCCTGGTTCGTGCTCAGTGCACTGGGGCTGTATGCGGTGGATCCGGTCAGCGGCAACTACATCGTGGGCAGCCCCTTGTTCAAGCGTGCCACGCTGGACGTGGGCAATGGCCGCACGCTGCGCATCGTGGCCAAGGACAACAGCGCGCAGAACGTTTACGTGCAGTCGCTGACCTTCAACGGCAAATCGCTCACCCGCGCCTGGCTACGTCACACCGAGCTGGCCGCCGGCGGCACGCTGGAGTTTGCGATGGGGCCCAAGCCTAACCCGGCCTTCGGCGCAGACAAGAAGGATCTGCCACCGTCGTTCGCGTAATGCCAGTACGTCGCTTGCACAAGCGGCGCGTTCGGTGCTTGCTGCGCGAATGGGGAACGCCCTTTCCCGTGTACGCAAACAGGGATCGCTTGTTCATTTGCCAGTGGAAGTTGCTTTCTCATTCCGCAGGCGGGGATTGCTCTTCCCTTCTCCCGCAAGCGGGCATTGCTCTTCCTTCTCCCGCAAGCGGGTATTGCTCTTCCTTCTCCCGCAAGCGGGAGAAGGTGCCCGCAGGGCGGATGAGGGCAGAACGCGAGCACCGCCGCCTGCCATCCACCCGCACCACCGGCCCACCTACATCGAGACCTCCATGCTGCGTACCACTCTTGCTCCCCTGGTTCTGGCCCTGGCGCTCGCGCTTCCCGTCGCCGCTGCCACACCCGAGCCCTGGCCCGCCTTCGGCACGCAGGGCACGCAGTTCGTGCGCGACGGCAAGCCGTATCAAGTGCTCTCCGGCGCCATCCATTTCCAGCGCATTCCGCGCGCCTACTGGAAAGACCGCCTGCAAAAAGCGCGTGCCCTGGGCTTGAACACCGTAGAGACCTACGTGTTCTGGAACCTGGTGGAACCGCAGCAAGGCCAGTTCGATTTTTCCGGCAACAACGATGTGGCCGCGTTCGTGCGCGAAGCCGCCGCGCAGGGCCTCAACGTCATCCTGCGGCCCGGCCCTTACGCCTGCGCAGAGTGGGAAGCCGGCGGCTACCCGGCCTGGTTGTTCGGCAAGGGCAATATTCGCGTCCGCAGCCGCGATCCGCGCTTTCTCGCCGCCAGCCAGTCCTATCTGGATGCGTTGGCCAAACAGGTGCAGCCGCTGCTCAACCATAACGGCGGGCCGATCATCGCCGTGCAGGTCGAGAACGAATACGGCTCCTACGCCGACGATCACGCCTACATGGCCGACAACCGCGCCATGTACGTCAAGGCTGGCTTCGACAAGGCCTTGCTGTTCACCTCCGATGGCGCCGACATGCTCGCCAACGGCACCTTGCCCGACACCCTGGCGGTGGTGAACTTCGCACCCGGCGAGGCCAAGAGCGCATTCGACAAACTGATCAAGTTCCGCCCCGATCAACCGCGCATGGTCGGCGAATACTGGGCCGGGTGGTTCGACCATTGGGGCAAGCCGCATGCCGCAACCGATGCCAGGCAACAGGCCGACGAGTTCGAGTGGATCCTGCGCCAGGGCCACTCGGCCAATCTCTACATGTTCATCGGCGGCACCAGTTTCGGCTTCATGAATGGCGCCAATTTCCAGAACAATCCCAGCGACCACTACGCGCCGCAGACCACCAGTTACGACTACGACGCCATCCTCGACGAAGCCGGCCACCCCACGCCCAAATTCGCGTTGATGCGCGATGCCATCGCCCGCGTGACCGGCGTGCAACCGCCCGCATTACCGGCACCGATCGCCACCGCCACGCTGCCGGCCACGCCGCTGCGCGAATCGGCCTCGCTCTGGGACAACCTGCCCGCGCCGATCGCCATCGACACCCCGCAGCCGATGGAACAGTTCGGCCAGGATTATGGCTACATCCTCTACCGCACCACGGTCACTGGCCCGCGCAAGGGCCCGCTGTATCTGGGCGACGTGCGCGATGTGGCACGCGTGTACGTGGATCAACGGCCGGTCGGCAGCGTTGAGCGGCGTTTGCAGCAGGTGTCGCTTGAGGTAGAGATTCCTGCAGGCCAGCACACCCTGGATGTGCTGGTCGAAAACAGCGGCCGCATCAACTACGGCACGCGCATGGCCGACGGCCGCGCCGGGCTGGTGGACCCGGTGCTACTGGACAACCAGCAGCTCACCGGCTGGCAGGCCTTCCCGCTGCCGATGCGCACGCCCGACAGCATCCGCGGCTGGACCCGCAAGGCAGTGCAAGGCCCGGCGTTTCACCGCGGCGCCCTGCGCATCGGCACGCCGACCGACACCTATCTGGACATGCGCGCCTTCGGCAAGGGCTTTGCCTGGGCCAACGGCGTCAACCTGGGCCGCCATTGGAACATCGGCCCGCAGACCGCGCTGTATTTCCCCGCGCCGTTCCAGCGCAAGGGTGACAACACGGTGGTGGTCTTCGACCTGGACGATGTCGCCACCCCCAGCGTGCGCGGCCTGAAGCAGCAGGTGTGGCTCACGCCGAAAGAGTGAGTCTTGCAAGGCGGCTGCAGACGCGTGCTCGCTCGCACAGCCGCCATCAGGTGGTGGACGCAGGGGCTACGGCAGCCGCCTGTTCGCGGATGCGTGCTGCCTGGACTTCGGTCGCCAGCAGCGTGCCGCGCACATGGGTGGTGTGCTGACGGGCCTGTTTCATGCAGAACCGGGCGAACCCTGCAACACCTTCTTGCGGCACGATCGCGTTCGAGGTCAGCACCCGGATCAGGCGCTGCTGCAAACCGGGCATCCTGGCGGCGGCGCGCGCCTGGCTTCGCACATCTGGGCTCGCCAGTTCCTGCTCGGCCATCTCCAGTTCCTGCAGCATCAGGCTGATCGCGCGCTGTTGGGTGGCGTCGCGCGTGCGCACCTGGTGCAATTGCGCCAGTAAACGTTCCGAAGCCTGATCGACCGTCGCCACCGGCGTTTGGTCATGAGAATGCGGATCATCGTGCACGTCGGGCTGCGGAAGGTCCGCCTGCGCGCTGAGCTTGGCGTCGAGATACTTCTTTTGCAGTTCAAGGCAGCATTGCATGTAGGCAATCTGCGACTTCACCGAGCCGGGCGTTTGCAGCCACTGCGCAAGCGCGGTTTCGGTCAGCACCGCGCTGTGCTTGGCATGGCTGCGCATCGCCTTGCCTCGCGCCTCCTGCGGCTTGCCGGTCAATACCGCGCGTCCATAGTTCGCTGCAGCGCGCAGGGCTGCATTGATGCGCCGACCCAGCGGCGCCGCAGGTGCCGGTCGACCCGAGCCCTTGCCCTGATCCGTCGAGCGCGGCTTGGCCGGATGCAATTTCTGCAGGTCGTCGGCACCGGCCTGCACAAACGCGTCCAGCGCCTTTTCCTGCCCGTCGATGCAGGCGTAGAGAGCGCTCCGCAACTCGAATCCATGGTGGGGCACCACGTCATCTGCTGCTGTTGCGCCCGACCTGTCGGCAGTCGAAGCGGCGGGTTCCGGCATCGCCGGTTGCGCATCACCTGCGGCAGAGGCGCCTTGGCGATGCTTCGGCTCCAGGCCGGGATCGGGTTCTGCAACGATATCGTCTTCATCGCTCCCCTCCGCTTCCTCCGCCACTGGCGTCAGTGCAACGTCCACCGCAGTTGGCGGCAACTGGTCGGCGACGTTGGGCACCTCCCGGGATGGCGCACCCTCCGCCTCGCGTGCAGGCAACAGATCCGCCACCGCCAGCAGCGCGCGATCGACGCCGGGCATGTCCTCGGTCTGGTACCTGCGATAGCGCTTCTGCTTGCCGTGCGCCAGCAGGAACTGATGGCTGCCGACCCCCATCGTGGCCGCACCGAGCAGGCCTGCGCCGATGATCAGGCCGGTGCCCACCGGGGCGGCCACCGTGGCGCCGGCAACGACGGCCGCGCTGACGCCGACCTTGGTCAACGTACTGGCGGTGTAGGTGACTCCACCCACGACAAAGCCCTTGTTCCACTGGTTGAACCGATGCGCAAAGCGGTCGTACTTGCCCAACTTGGTGTTCACAAAGTGCTGGTAGCGCTGTGCGCCAGGACTGAGTTCGCCAGGTTCGAGATCTTGCAGGAAGCGCTGGACCCTGCCGACATCCACGGCAACACGCGTCCTTTCCCGACGCGACTGGTGCAGGAAGGTGCCCCCCAATGCGGTGGCCGCCACGCTCGCCAACGGCGCGAGCACGAAGCTGCCGGCGATGCCCGCCGCAGAGGCCGCACCTGCGGCCGCGGCACTGTGGCCCACCAGGCCCGCCGCATTTGCGCTCTTGCTGGCGATTGCCAGCCCGCCCTGGATGCCGAGTTCGCTCGCTGCCTTGGTGAAGATCACCCCGGCCGAGGCCATGGAGGTTGCGGCAATGGCGCCGTCCCGCGTATTTCGCCGCTGCAGGTAGGCGTTGGTCTCGATCGCCTCGCTCAGTGCATGCGCGTAAGCATTGGCAGCGCCTGCAGGCGCTGTCGTGCCCAAGGCGGATTGCAGTGTCGCCTGCTCCGCGCGCAGGCGGCGTTCCTGCTGCCGCAAGTGCGTGCGCTGCTCGGCAACTTCGCGGGTTTCCTTGTACGCGGCATAGATCGCAAGACTCGACAGCGGCAGCATCGCGCCGCTGATGCCCAGGCTCATCGCCAGATCGAATGTGCCTGCCGGCGCGCCTTCCTCGGCAAGGGCGTGCAGGACGCCGTCCTCCGCTGCATGCCCAACCACGTGCGGATCCGCCGGATGCCCGGCGTCGGCGTGTGGCCCATGGTGCCCTTCAGGCGTCGGCGCATGCGGGGCATCTGCAGCGTGCGGCTGTGCGGGATGTGCGCTCTGCGGTGGGTGTGGCAGGTGGTGGCCATCCGGTGCCGCTGCATGCTCGGCCGGTGAGTGCTCGGGTGGATGCGCCGAGTC
Organism: Xanthomonas sp. NCPPB 1062; assembly: GCF_041481705.2. Lineage (NCBI taxonomy): Bacteria > Pseudomonadati > Pseudomonadota > Gammaproteobacteria > Lysobacterales > Lysobacteraceae > Xanthomonas > Xanthomonas sp. NCPPB 1062. The sequence goes on from NZ_CM192987.1 coordinate 3,447,814, forward strand.
CCCAGCGTCCGCGGACTGCTCAGGTTCGCCGCGGCGGGGAATGTCGTTGATCAATTCGGCCGTTTTGTCCGCGGTTCCATGCAAGGGGTCGGCCACGTACTTGGCGACCACGAAGACGTCATAGGCGGTCTCCGCTTCGGCAACCCGGGCATTGGCGTCTCCGTGGTGCGCTCGTCGCTCGCTCTCATCGCGGTGTGTGCGTCTGGGCAGTGGCCGGGTCTGCAGCACTTTCAACCCAAGTGGCCAACCCTGTCGATCTTGCGGCGATTCCGCTGCGGGCGGCGTTTCAACGGCCGCAGCAGAATCGCCTGTGACAAGGTGCTGTGCAGTGGATCGTTGGACACGCATGAGCAAACTCCAACCGGTGCGAAGCGGCGATGGTGCGCCTGTCCTCTCCAGCCAGTCTTGTTGCGACGAACACGCGATTCCGTAAACGAACTCTCCGGCCCAACCACGCGTGGCGCGATTTATCCCGGAGAAAGCCGGCCATTGGGTACCTCCACGCCGGATGGGCAAGATGCAAGACGTCGCACCGATGGCCTGGCGGAGTTGGCACTGCGCCACACAGGCGCGGGCACGGATCCTGCTGTCGAGCCGCCGCGTTCTTGCACAACGCCCCCATCGCCTTGGGCCCTGTTGCGCAATCAGAAATAACCGCCGGAACAGTTTTCTGCCGATCGTGCTTTAGACCTGGCCGCAGCCGCCGTTATCAGAACGTCCGGTGCCGCTGCGCCGCCCGCATACCGTCGAGGTATCGGACGGCACAGATTCCAGGCAATATCACCGGCTGACTCCGTTACGGATGCGCTTGCTTGCGACGTAGACGGCTTGATTGCAGGTTCCAGGAGCGTTGCATGTCGTCGTCCACCGTTGCACAAGAGTCCGTTCCCGCCGTTGCCGAGCACACCCAGAACGCCTTCGCCGAGCAGATCCACAGCAAGCCCATGGGCAGTGCCGAAGCCGCACACCTGATGACGTTCCTGTGCCAGACCGAATCGGCCAAGAAGCCGCAAACGCTGCTGCCGCCGCAAGCGCGCGACGAGAACGCGGCCTGAGCGAGGTATTTGCGCAGGCAAGAATGGCGACAGCTGTGACGCTGTCGCCATGGGCGGTTACTTTGCAGTGTCGAACGAGGTGAGCACGGTGAGCAGACTGTTCAGATTCTCTGCGGCACCGCCTTGCGCAACGTTCTCGACATCTGCCGCGCAAGCGCCGGTATCGGCACCGTAGGTCTGCATCACGCCTTGGTTGTTGGCCGCCTGCGCCAAGGGGGTTTGCTGCTGTTGTGCAGCGAGGGCATTCTGAAACAGGATGCCGGCCGAATGGGCCACGCTTTGGTAAATCGAACCCATCGCAAACGCTGGCGCTTCGCCAACGACCTTGACGTTGGCCTGGGTGACGGCATCGGTGATCTGCGGATTGACTGCGGTTGGAAAAGCCATCGACGCCCTCCTGAGTGAATGGATGCACGGCGGTCTGCGTTGTACCGGCCCAGCGGGGCTAACAGCGCATCGCGGTCATGTCCCCGCAACGCCCCGCTGACAAACCGCCACACCACGCTCGCGATGCCATCTCGATAGCGGCCGGCCCGCGCGCAACTCGACCCTCGCATCGCCACGCTTCAGCGCACGTCGCAACATCTGTGTGATCGTGCGCGCGTGCGCACAGTCGCGCCCAGTCAGGCCAAGTGCCACCAGCCAGTAGAGGCCGACGCAGAGCGGCCACATCGCTGTATGTCTGGCAGTGCAATTCGACCAAGCCGCCCGAAGGACGGACCACGTGGTATTTAAGAGATAATAAAAAGGTCTTTCAAACTTCGCACAGGACCGGACCACGATGCATCCGCCACGCCTGCTGAGCCGCCTCGTAGCGAGCCTTGCTGCAAGCCTGGGTGTAGTTGCTGCCCAAGCCCAATCGCCTGCGTCGCCGCCCTCGCCGATCGTGCTCAGCGAGTTCATCGCCGACCCGGCTCCTACCCCGCAAGCACACGCGTCCACCTTGCTGGAAACGCGCGATGGTCGCCTGTTGGCCGCCTGGTTCGGCGGCGAGCACGAAGGTGCGGCCGATGTCGGCATCTGGCTGGCTCAGCGCGGCCCGCAGCAATGGCAGACACCACGCCGCATTGCCGATGGCGCCCACGCAGGCGTCGATGGCGTTGCAGTGCCGGCATGGAATCCGGTGTTGTTCCAATCGACCACCGGGCCGGTGCAGCTGTACTACAAGCTCGGACCCACTCCGCGCCAATGGTGGGGGCTGCGTCTGCTTTCCACCGACGATGGCGCGCACTGGTCGCCACCGCAGCGGTTGCCCGACGGCATTCTCGGGCCGATCAAGAACAAGCCGGTGCAATTGCCGAACGGCCGCATCCTGGCGCCCAGCAGCAGCGAAGACCGCGGCTGGCGCGCCCACCTGGAATGGAGCGACGACGACGGCGCGCACTGGCAACGCGGCATGCCGCTCAACGATGCGAAGGCGATCGGTGCGATCCAGCCCAGCCTGCTGCTATATCCGGATGGCCGTCTGCAGGCGTTGGGCCGCAGCCAGCAAAACAAGCTTTTCAGCACGTTCTCGCTCGATGGCGGCCTGCATTGGCAGCCCATGCACTTGCTGGACGTGGAAAACCCGAACTCGGGCACCGACGCGGTGATGCTGCGCGACGGCCGTGCGTTACTGGTCTACAACCCCGCCATTGCCGGCAAGGATTGGTGGGACGGCCGCGGTACGCTGGCCGTTGCCGTCTCCAACGATGGCGTGCACTGGCAACGCGTGCTGACGCTGGAAGACAGCGCCCATGATGAATTTTCTTATCCGGCTGTGATCCAGACCCGCGATGGGTTGGTGCATGTCAGCTACACCTGGAAGCGGCGACGGATCAAGCATGTGGTGCTCGATCCCACGCGGTTCGGCGCATGCAGCCCCTGCCAGGCACCCGCCCCCGCCACGCTGTCTGAGCGCTGCACAACGGCATGCGGCCACGCGGCTGATCCTTCGTCATGATGACGATGGCTTCGCCCCTGGCGATTCGCCCATCGCGTTGCGTGCCAATCATCGTCATCGAGCGACAGCCAAGACGAGGAATGCGATGCGACGCGTCGATCAACCACGCCCGCCGGGCGCGCCTTTCGGACTGCGGGAGCAGACTACGTCCGATGCGGATGCGCCCGCGCGCACTGCCCCACCCGCACACCCCGCGCCCGAGCGCCCTACCGGCATGCTCGGCGGCCTGACCAGATATGTGCCTGGCGACCGGTCCGGGCGACCGCCAGCAATGCCTGCCGCTGCCGAGACCTCTCGCCGGCCAACCACCTCCGCCCGCCCGCTTCCCTACGGCGGATCCGGCAGCGCCGCGCGGATGAACGAGGCGGCTTTACATCCTTTGCGGACGCCTCAGTTGCCACAGCTCAGCGACATAGAACGCGCTCGCTTCCACTCCGTCACCACCGACTCGCAACACTTGCGGCCGGTGCGCCCCCGTATGCCACCAACCGAGGGCGCGTCACCCTTACGGCGCTCCACAGCGCTTCGCCCGTACCGCGACGTCCTGTCGCAATGGCAACGCCACTACAACGCAGATCGCAATCGCTGGCACAGCGCATGGCGCCAGGCCAACAGCAACAACCCGCAGATCGAGACACGCACAGGCCGGGCGCTGAAGGCGACAGCCGACCTGCTGGAGGACGCAACCCAACCGGGCCGGGTCGCGCTGGAGCTGCGCTCAGTTCCGCTGCCGCAATTTCCCGACCAGGCATTCCGTCTTTCGCATCTGCAGCACATGACGATCGACGCGGCAGGGTTGATGGAGCTCCCGGACACCATGCAGCAATTTGCGGGCCTGGAAACACTCACGCTCGCACGCAATCCGCTTCGCGCGCTACCGGCATCCATCGCAAGCCTCAACCGATTACGCGAGCTCTCCATCCGCGCCTGCCCGGAATTGACGGAACTTCCCGAACCCCTGGCAAGCACCGATGCATCCGGCGAGCACCAGGGCTTGGTCAACCTGCAGAGCCTACGGCTGGAATGGACCGGGATCAGATCGCTTCCGGCGTCCATCGCCAACCTGCAAAATCTGAAAAGCCTGAAGATACGCAACTGCCCGCTGTCCGCCCTTGGCCCGGCCATCCATCACCTGCCAAAGTTGGAGGAGCTTGATTTGCGGGGCTGTACCGCGCTGCGCAACTATCCGCCGATTTTCGGCGGCCGTGCGCCACTGAAGCGACTGATTCTGAAAGACTGCAGCAACCTGCTCACGCTGCCACTGGACATTCACCGCCTGACGCAGCTGGAAAAACTCGATCTGCGAGGTTGCGTCAATCTCTCCAGACTGCCCTCGTTGATCGCCCAATTACCTGACAACTGCATCATCCTGGTGCCGCCGCATCTCCAAGCGCAGCTCGACCAGCATCGTCCAGTTGCGCGCCCCGCGGAACCAGGGCGGACTGGCCCGACCACCCCAATTCTCTCGTCCCCTGGTGCCAGCAATCGCGCCAGGGCATCCTCTTTGGCGACCACCACCGAACTGCTTCGCACGGTTGCGCTCGAACTGAACAAGGTTGCGCTCGAACGCATCGAACACACCGCACAGGCCATGCTGAGCACGGTCATCGATGAAGAAAGAAATCCCTTTCTGGAAGGTGCTCCATCCTATCTCCCAGGAAAACGCCCTACCGATGTCACCACCTTCGGCCAAGTTCCGGCATTGCGGGACATGCTGGCAGAAAGCAGGGATCTTGAGTTCCTGCAACGGGTAAGCGACATGGCAGGCCCATCCCCCAGAATCGAAGACCCGAGCGAGGAAGGCCTCGCCCGCCACTACACGAACGTCAGCAACTGGAAGGCGCAGAAGAGCGCACACCTGGGCATCGTCGATCATCTCGGGCAGTTCGTTTATCACGAAGGAAGCCCGCTCGACGTAGCGACATTGGCCAAGGCAGTGCAGATGTGGAAGACCCGTGAGCTGATCGTCCACGCACACCCGCAAGACCGCGCGCGCTTTCCCGAGCTCGCTGTGCACATTCCCGAGCAGGTCAGCGACGACTCTGATAGCGAACAGCAGACAAGCCCGGAACCTTCAGGCCATCAGTAGAGAGCCAACGCGACAGGCGCAGCAGCCCATCGAGCATCGCCCTCAGCGTGCCTGCGCAACGCGGGCAGCGCCTCCCTGGCGAACGGGGCGTTGCGCGCGTTTCACGCCTGTTGCAACGCGTCTACCATCCGTTGTACCCGCGCGGTATCGGTCCGTTGGTAGTCGCCGCCCAGATCGCGGATATACGGGTGCGGCGACGGCACCTGGGCGGCGATCACGCCACGCGCCGACGCATGGAATTCGTGGGCGCCGGTGTGCTGCCGCAGGGTGCGGATGTTGTGCTCGGAAAGCCCGGCACCGGGCATGATGCCGATGCGCCCGGCTGCCTGCCGCACCAACGCGGCAATGGTGTCGATTCCCTCCAGCGCACTCGCACGTGCACCCGAGGTCAGCACCCGCTCGCACCCCAGCGCGATCGCATCCTCCAGCACACGCGACGGATCGGCACTGACATCGATCGCACGATGAAACGTCACCCCCAACGGCCCTGCTGCCTGCATCAACACGCGCATTGTCGCCAGATCGACCTGCCCATGCCGGTCCAGCGCGCCAAGGACCACGCCATCGCAACCAAGCCGCACGCACTGCTCCACATCGCGGCGCATCACCTCGACTTCTGCGGCGTCGAACACGAAGTCGCCCACGCGCGGACGAATCAGCACATACAACGGAATCCGCAAACGCTCGCGCACCACCGCCAACGTGCCGAACGATGGTGTCAGCCCACCGCCATCCAGCCCGCCGCACAGCTCCACGCGCATTGCACCGCCTGCTTGCGCGGCCAATGCCGAGGCCACCGAATCGGCAGCCACCTCCAACCCTAACGCGCTCATGCCGCCGGCTCGCTGGTGTAATGGCTCTGCCCAGGCACCAGCAGATCCTGCCGCTGCGCGTCGCACACCGCGTAACTGAAGCCCTTCTGGATCGCGAACGCACCCACTTCGCCGCGCTTGTTCATTGCCAGAAAGCCGACCTGCAATGTGCGCGTCAGCTCCGGCTTGCGACGGATCAGCCGCATCACCACCTCGCGGCAGGCATCGGCCGGCGACTTGCCCTGCCGCATCATTTCCACTACCGCAAAACTGCCGACGTTGCGGATCACCTCCTCGCCCACACCAGTCGAGGTCGCACCGCCCACTTCGTTGTCCACGTACAGGCCCGCACCAATGATCGGGCTGTCGCCCACGCGGCCGTGCATTTTCCACGCCATGCCGCTGGTGGTGCATGCACCGGATAGATTGCCGTGCGTATCCAGCGCCAGCATGCCGATGGTGTCGTGATTGTCCTTGCCGCCGGGCAACTTGGCATCGCGCCACGCACGATTTTCGACATTGGCTTCTGGCGAATACTTGGAAGTCTTCAACCACTCTTTCCAGGCCGCTTCGGAGCTTGGGGTCAACAGCTTGGTTTTCGGAAACCCCTGTTCGAAGGCGAATTGACGCGCACCATCGCCTACCAACATCACGTGCGGCGTTTTCTCCATCACCGCACGCGCCACCGAAATGGCGTGCACCACGTCTTCCAGCGATGCCACCGCGCCGCAATTGCCCAGGTGGTCCATGATGCAGGCGTCCAGGGTGACCCGGCCATCGCGGTCCGGATAACCGCCCAGGCCGACGGTGGGATTGCTCGGGTCCGCTTCCGGCACTCGCACGCCGGCCTCCACCGCATCCAGCGCAAGACCGCCGCTGCTGAGAATCTTCCAGGCTTCCTGATTGGCGGCAACGCCAAAATCCCAGGTGGAAATCACCCGCGCCGCTCCACGCGGCAGCGCCGTCGGCCGCGCGCCCGGCGTGGCGCCTGCCGCGGCTTGCGCGCGGGCGCCCCAGCCGGCCAACCCGGACGCAATCGCGCCCAGCGTGGCGCTCTTGAGGAAGTGACGACGTTGAAGCATGCGGATGACTCCATGACGGAAACGGGCGGCCGCGCAGTGCGGCACCAGCCTTCCATCATGCGACAGCATGACGTGCGGATAAACCTTCTTGCGGTGTTGTCGCATGCGGATCCGTGCACAACCCTTGCTTGGCTGGGCTAACCCTGTCTCGGCCGCTGCGCATCCGATGCATGGATGTGGCTGGCGGCAAGCGACGGACGATGCGATGCGCAGCCACGATTGGCTCGGGGCTGGACCAACGGACGAGCCAGCCTGGGCCTTCCCCTTCGTCGCCCAGCATCCGCGCTTCGCGCCAGCTCCGTCGGAGCGAGAGCCCCCTTGTCGTCAGACGGTTGGGAGTGAGGTCCGGCGGCACCGCCGCAGCCCAGGCATGGCCGGCAAAAAAATTTTCCGACCGGTTAACCCCATTCGCCGCACTCGCCCGTTTCACTGACAGAGGCGCAGTGCACGGCGACCTCGGGCTGTCCGGTTGTCCATCCATCCCACCTCGCCACGCAAAGGATTCCCATGTCACGTCACAGCCTGATTGCGCTCGCCTTGTTGCTGGGCGCCTGCTCGCACGAACCCACTGCACCGCCGCACGAACCATCACGCAGCGAGTCCGCACCACCACCCGCGACAGCGCAGCCACCGCAGCCAGCTAACCAGACCGACGCGCTCCCTGAAGTCAGGCCGCAAGCGCAGCTCGCAGCACCTGCCCCCGCGCATGCACTGCAAGCGCCATCGGCGCCTAGCCCGCCGTCGCCCCCCATCGAAGCGATGCCGGCCCCGGTCAGCGCCAGCCACCTGTCACGTCAGGCACCGGCAGCGATGCTGATGGCCCATCGCCCGGTTCTCGATAGCCGAATGCCGATGCCGCCAGTGGCACCCGCGCCTGCCCAAGACCGCGAGCGCTACCAACACATCGACGACAACGCCATCGTACAAGCCGCGCAACACCCGATCTCCACCTTCAGTATCGACGTCGACACCGGCAGCTACAGCAATGTGCGGCGGTTCCTCAACGCAGGCAGCCTGCCACCAGCGGATGCCGTCCGCGTGGAAGAATTGATCAACTATTTCCGCTACGACGACCCGGCGCCGACCAATGGCCAACCCTTCGCCGTGCGTACCGAACTGGCGACTACACCATGGAACAAGGACAGCCTGCTGCTGCGCGTAGGCATCGCCGGCCGCGACATCGCCACCGCCGATCTACCGCCCGCCAACCTGGTCTTTCTGGTCGACGTCTCCGGCTCGATGGACGCGCCGGACAAGCTGCCGTTACTGCAATCCTCGCTCAAGCTGCTGGTGCGCCAGCTGCGCGCGCAAGATCGCATCACGCTGGTGACTTACGCCGGCAACACATCGGTGGTGCTGCCGCCCACGCCGGGCGATCAGCAGGGGCGCATCGTCGAAGCCATCGATGCCTTGCAATCGGGCGGGTCCACCGCCGGCGCCAGCGGGATCGAGCTCGCCTACAAAGCCGCGCAGCAAGGCTATCTGCGTGGTGGCATCAATCGCATCCTGCTCGCCACCGATGGCGACTTCAATGTCGGCGTCACCAACTTCGATCAGCTCAAGGGCATGGTGGCCGAAAAGCGCCGCTCCGGTATCGCACTGTCCACGCTCGGCTTCGGTACCGGCAACTACAACGACAACCTGATGGAGCAGTTGGCCGATGCCGGCGACGGTGCCTACGCCTACATCGACACCGCGCTGGAAGCGCGCAAGGTGCTCACCCACGAGCTGGGCGCCACGCTGGCGACCATCGCGCGCGACGTCAAGATCCAGGTCGAATTCAATCCGAACACCGTCAAGGAATATCGCCTGATCGGCTACGAAAACCGTGCGCTGCGCGATGAGGACTTCAACAACGATCAGGTCGATGCGGGCGACATCGGCGCCGGCCATACCGTCACCGCCTTGTACGAAATCACCCCGGCCGACGGCACCGCATCGGTCGACCCGCTGCGCTACGCAAGCGCCGCACAGCGTACGCAGGCACGGCCCCTCAACGGCGAGCTGGCGCACATCAAACTGCGCTACAAGCGGCCCGATGCACAGCGCAGCCAGTTGCTGGACACGGTGGTACGCAGCAGTCAACGCAAGGCACTGAATGCCACCAGCGATACCTTCCGTTTTTCTGCAGCGGTGGCCGGTTTCGGGCAGCGCCTGCGTGGCGGCAACCAGCTGCGGGGCTGGGATTACCCGCAGGTGCGCGCCCTGGCCGCCGGCAGCCTGGGCAGCGACCGTTTCGGCTATCGCGCCGACTTCCTGCAACTGGTGCAGCAGGCCGACGCACTGAGCACCCGGCCACTCGCCGACACCGACTGATGCGCGCAGCGCCTGCCTATACTGAGCGCATGCATCCTGCCGATCTTGCGCATCTTCCCGACGAGGAGCTCATGCTCCTCGTCGCCAATGGCTTTGTCGAACAACCGGCGACCGAATTGTTCAAGCGCCACAACCGCGCCTTGTTCAACTTCCTGGCCTGGTTGTGCGAAGGCAATCTGAGCGAGGCCGAAGACCTGGCGCAGAAAACCTGGGTCAAGCTGATGACCCGCTGTAGCGACTATCGCCCCGGGCAGGCCGCCTTCACCAGCTTTCTGTTCCAGATCGGCCGCAATGCCTGGCGCGACACCCGGCGCAGCGCATACCACGCCACCTCGGTGGCGCTGGACGATGTGCATCTGCAGTTGCCCGACGACGAGCTGAGCGCCGAGCGCCTGGCCATGCTCGGCCAGCAACAACATCGCGTGCGTGCCGCACTGATGGCACTGCCGGATGCGCAACGGGAAGTGGTGGTGCTGCGCTTCTTCGCCGAGCTGGGCATCGAAGAGATCGCGCATGTGATCGGCGAAGGCTTCGAAACGGTCAAGAGCCGGCTGCGCTACGCCTTCGCAAAGCTGCGCGTGAGCCTGGAGGCCGCGCCGTGAGCACGTCCTTCGATCGTTTCCTTGCCGGGCATGATGGCCTTGCTGCCTTGCTGCGTGCGCTGCCGCTGCATGCCCCGCCCGCGTCGATGGATGCCTGGTTTGCACACGCCGCGCAAGAGGCAGAAGCCGAGCGCGCTGCAGCGACCGCGACACAGGACACCTTGCAGTTTGAAGCGCCTGCCACCATGGCCAGCCTGTTTGCTGCCGCAGCAGCGCAAGCCGAACAGACGCAGGCTGCACAACGCGCGGCCGTGCAGGCACGTCTTGCGCAAGGCGACACCGCCGACCACACACTGGGCGCGCCATTGAGCGAGGCTGCACGCGAATGGATTGCGCAACAGATGCGCAATGCTGCCGATGCTGTGCCGGTCATGCCTGCTGCGCCTGCCGTGACAGGTACGTCGAACCCTGAATCGGTGGCTGGATCCGTGCCTGCAGCGGCCTCGGCTGGCACATCCAACCCAGTGCCGCTTTCCTCGCTCGCCGATGCCGGCAGATCTTCGGCTCAGGGAGCCGGCTCGATTCCGGATTCTTCTGACGCTCCCGCTTTTCATGCCGCTGCTGCTTCAACTTCGACGCAGGGTTCAACCCCGGCATCGGCTGCTTCGTCAACGCAAGCCCCTACACGGGCGCCATCGGGCATCGGCCCAGCGCCTGTTCGACGCAGTGCCCGACGCCTGCGCTGGATGCCGCCCTTGGCGCTCGCCGCGTCGGTCACGCTGGCGGTTGGCCTCGGCCTGCAATGGCAGGCCAGTCGACCGGTGCCGGATGCGCTCACACCGGCTGCGGCGATCCCTGCGGCAGCCGAATCAGGAAGAGTTCCCGCGCGCCCCGCTGCGGCAGACGGAGCAGATCGTGCCTCAGAAGGCAGCGTCCAAGATGTTGCGCAGCGACCTGCCTCCGCATCCGCCGACGTACCCACTTCCGCGCAGCAGGTGGAGAGGCAGCCGGCACCTTCGCTGCAGGAGCTCGCGCCAGCCGCCATGCCGGCCCCGGTCAGCGCGCCCCTGCCTGCACGTGTGGTGACGCCGCCAGCTTCCGCGCGCCCCACCGGGATGACGTCCACCCAACCGCCAATGGTGCCGGAGCCGACGCAAGACGATGCGCACGCCGCGATGGCGCCGCCCCCACCGCCTGCCCCCATCACCGCGAACAACGACGATGTAAAGGCCAGTGGTGCGCCCGCGGCAGGCACGGATAACAGCGCACCTGCCCCGCGACCCACCGAGCGTGCGCCAGCGCCTGCGGCGCCCGCGGCGGCGGCGAAATTGCCGATGTTGCCGGTATTGCCGGCACCGTCGCAGGATCCATCGTTGCGGATCGAACGCATGGCCGCCAACGCACCTGCGACCACCGAGCTAGTGATATCGCGCAACACCTCGCGTGCCGCGCCAACAGCTGCACCTGCACCAAGACCGGAACCGCAGGCCGGCAAGCCGCAGCCCGGAGCATCACGCGACAGCTGGTCGTCCACCTCGGCCACCCGCATTGCGACACAGCAGGCACAGCAACAGCGCGAGACAGACACGCGCGAGCAGACACACCGCACTGTTTCACTGAAACTTTCCACATCACCAAGCGATTGGCTGGAGGACCGTGCTGCTTCCGGGAACACGCAGACACCGATAACGATCCGCATCATGGCTGCCACGCCGAGTGCATCGGCCGTGCAGACCTGGGCGGCGCAGTTGCGCAAGCAATTCAAACAACGTGGCCGGCCAACGCAGATCGAGCTTGCGCAAGACAGCACGCTAGCCGCCGATGAATTACGGCTTGAGCTCTCGAGCGCTGCGCCCTAAACCCGGCTCATCATCCACCGCGCCTTCGCCAGGCGCGCCGTCGTCGCGCAATCTGCTGGTGAGCACGTGATCGCGCCAGTGGCCATTCAACTGCAGATAGCGCCGCGCATAGCCTTCGATCTGAAAACCCAGCCGCCGCAGCACGCGCGCACTGCGCAGATTCTCCGGAACGTATTGCGCCATCACCCGGTGCAGGCCGAGCTGGCCGAAGGCAAAAGCGATCCCTTGCGTGGCTGCCCACTGGATCAAACCCCGTCCCTGCTGCGCCGCGTCCAGGCCATAGCCCATGTGGCACGCCTGGAAGGCGCCGCGCTGGATCTGCGTGAACCCGGTGGTGCCGATCACCTGCTCGCCCTGCAACAAGACCAGTTGCAACTCGCGCTCGCCAGGGATCGCGCCGCGGTATGCCATGCACAGACGGCGCCAGCCTTCGACGGTGTAGAACGCGGGCGGCCGCAGCGGCATCGCATCAGCCAGATGAGCGCGGTTGCGCGTGTGGTAGTCGGCCATTGCAGCCGGATCGACCACGGCCAGATCGCACAGCACCACGCCGTCGGCGCGGCGGATCGGCGCAAACAGCGGAAGACTCATGGCAGCCACGCCTCAACCACGCGTGTCATCTTGCTGCCAGGTGCATCCGGCTGATGCATACCGATCATGCTCCGCAAGCCGTCTCCAAAGCAGGGCGTCATCCAGTGCGTGAGATGGAACGCCCGACAGTCAGCAACATCCTCCCTGTGCATCGCTCAGTGCGCGGCAGCACGCTGCACGGGGCCACTGCACCCGCCTGACGGCAAGCGCAGCAGGCGGCCTCCCGCTCTCAGGCGGCAGCGACCGCAAGCGCCTGGCCGACCTGCGCTTCGATGGCGTCCAGGTTCGGCAACAGCGCGCTTTGCTCGCCCAGCAGCACGCGCATGTGCACACCGTCGGGCAGCGCATCTTCCGAGGCATCGGCCAGCAGGCCATCGCGCGGCACCGAAATCAGCTGCGGGAACGAGGCGGTCAGCAGCGCGAAATACGGCAATGCCGGGTTGCCACCCAGCGCCTTCAACACGATGACCTTGTTGTTGACCGCGGTGGGTTCATCGCCCATGCCGCTGAGGCGCGCGAACGACAGCAGCGGCACCTTCCAGCCGTACCAGTCGATGCGCCCGACCACCCAGCGCGGCATGTCGGGCAGCGGCTCGACCGCCACCCGCGACATCACCTCGGCCACCGTTGCGTTCGGCAGCAGCACGCGCTCGCTACCGGCCTGGATCAGGACGCCGCGGATTTCGTCGTTATTGGCGTAGCTCATCGCATGATTCCGATTCGAATGGGAGCGCCCGGCTTATGCCGGCCAACGCTGCGCCAGCGCCTGCGCCAACTGCGCAGGGTCGCCGGTCAGAATGCCTTGCCGCGCCAGACGCGCGGCGGCGGCCGGGTCGTAACAGCCGTCGGTGGATTGCCCGGCCAACCAGCCGCCTTGCTCGGCCAATGCCAGCGATGCCTCCACCAGCGCCTCGTTGGCACCGCTGAGCATCAGCACCGCACTGTCGGCCGGCGGCAGCGCGCCGATCAGCCCGGCCGGATCGGCCGGTGCCACGAACGCCAGCGCGCCGGCATGCTGTTGCACGCCGACCTCGTCGGAGAGCACATACACCTTGCCTGGTGCGACCACCTGCCCCGCTTCACCCAGTTCGACCGGCAACGCAGACACGCGCCCCATCTGCCGCACCAGGTTGCCGTACTGGCCGCCATCCAGGGTCATGCGCACCAGCACCGCACGCGGGAATTCCGGCGGCAAGGCGGCCAGCAGGCGACGGATCGCATCCGGCCCACCGATGCCAGCGACGACCAGCACAGCGCCGGTGACGCTGCCGCTGTGCTCCAGATCCACCAGCGACAAGCCGCCGGTGGACAGGGCCGCCACATCGGGTTCGGCGCGCGGGCGCACCACCACGGCCACCTCGTCCACCAGGCCCCAGGTACTGGAATCGCCCAGCGTCAGCCCCGGCTTTTCCACAGCGGCCGGTGCCGCCTCCTGCATGGAGGCATGCGCGAACAAGGCATCGCCGGGCACGCTGTCGAACGCGTGCGCGGCCGCTTCCAGGTGTTGATCCAGTTGCAGGTCCGAATGCTGCTGCGGTGCCAGCGTCAGGCCGGGCTCGGGCTGCAGCGAGGGCTCGCTTTCGGTGCCCGGCGGCAGCACGTCGGCGTGGCCGTGTAGCTTGGCGGCCAGATGGCGCACCCAGCGCTGCGCTTCCCAGCCCTCGCGGCGCACCGTCAGTTCGGCCTCGTCGAAGATCACGGTGACACCGGGCATGTTGAAGGCCGGCTCCAGCGCTTCGAGCGCGTCTTCGATCGACGGTTCGAGTGCGACCAGCACGGCTACCGGCTCGGCGTCGCGCAGCATCTGCACGTCGACCGCCGCTGGCTCGTCTTCCAGCACCACCTGCGCGCCGGCCAGGCCAAGCGCCTCGCGCAGGCGCTCGCGCGCCTGACCGGGACGACCCAGCAAAGCAACCGGAGTTCCCATTGCGCCATTAGTCTCGGACACGGGCGATCCCCAGCAGGTCATACACGTTTCGCATCAGATCCAACTCTTGGTAAGGCTTGCCCAGGTAACGCTGCACGCCGATCTCGAAGGCGCGCTGGCGATGCTTCTCGCCACTGCGCGAGGTGATCATCACGATCGGCACCGCCTTGAAGCGCGGGTCGGCCCGCATCGCGGTGGCCAGCTCGTAGCCGTCCATGCGCGGCATTTCGATATCCAGCAGCATCAGGTCGGGCACGCGCTCTTCGAGCAGTTCCAGCGCCTCGACACCGTCGCGTGCGGTCGTGACGTCCAGGTTGTGGCGTTCCAGCACGCGGCTGGTGACCTTGCGCATGGTCAGCGAATCGTCGACCACCATCACCAATGGCACCTGGCGCTGCGCTTCGGCCTGTGTTTCCAGCGACGGCCGCGCCGGCTGGGCGAGGAAACGACGCACCAGCGGGGCGACGTCCAGGATCACCACCACGCGGCCATCGCCGGTGATGGTGGCGCCGTAGATGCCCGGCACCGAGGCGATCTGCAGGCCCACCGGCTTGACCACGACTTCGCGATTGCCCAGCACCTGATCGATAGCCACTGCGGCACGCAGGTCGCCCGCCCGCACCAACAGCAACGGCACCTGCGCCTGGCCATCGGCACGCGCGGCGGCCTGGCCGACCAACGAGCCGAGGTCGTGCAGCACGTACTCTTCGCCGGCGTAGTGATACCCGCCCTCGCCCGACTCGTAACGGGCGCGCGAGATGCGGCCGATACCGCTGACCGAGCCCACCGGCACCGCGAACGTCGTTTCGCCGATGCGCACGAACACCGCCTGGGTGACCGCAAGCGTTTGCGGCAGACGCAAGGTGAACGTGGCGCCCTGCCCGCGTACCGAGTGGATATCCACCGAGCCGCCGAGCTGACGCACTTCGTTGCGCACCACGTCCATACCCACGCCACGGCCGGCCAACTGGCTGACCTGCTCGGAAGTGCTGAAGCCGGAAGCGAAAATCAGGTTATCGAGTTCGGCCTCGCTCAGCTCCTGGCCCGGTTCGATCAGGCCGCGCTCCTCGCCGCGCCGACGGATCGCCTCGCGATCCAGCCCGGCGCCGTCGTCGGCCACTTCCAGCACGATTTCCGAGCCTTCGCGGCGCAGACGGATCGCAATGCTGCCTTCTTCCGGCTTGCCTGCGTCGCGGCGTTGCTCGGGCGTTTCCAGCCCGTGCGCCACCGAGTTGCGCAGCATGTGTTCCAGCGGCGCGACCATGCGATCGAGCACGTTGCGATCCAGTTCGCCCTGGGTGCCTTCCAGCACCAGGTGCACCTGCTTGCCGGTGTCGCTGGCTGCCTGACGCACCACACGACGCAAACGCGGCACCAGACCGTCGAACGGCACCATGCGCGCGCGCATCAGGCCATCCTGCAGCTCCGAACTGACGCGCGACTGCTGTTGCAGCAAGCCGTCGTACTGACGCGACAGATCTTCCAGCACACCCTGCAAGCCGCCCAAGTCGGCTGCCGATTCGTTCAGCGCACGGCTGAGCTGCTGCAAGGTTGAGAAGCGGTCCAGTTCCAGCGGATCGAAGGTGCGATCGCCCTGGTCCTGTTCGCGCTGATAACGCGCCACGATCTGCGCTTCGGTTTCCAGATCCAGGCGCCGCAACTGGTCGCGCAGACGGGCGTTGGTGCGATCCAGTTCGCCCATGGCGCCGCGGAACGCGCCCAGCTGCTGCTCCAGGCGCGAGCGGTAGATCGCCACTTCGCCGGCGTGGTTGACCAGGCGGTCGAGCAGGTCGGCGCGCACGCGCACCTGCTCCTGCTGCACGCGCGGCAGGAAGTCTTCTTCGGCCTGGCCTTCCACCGGCACCGGGGCGGACAGCGGCGCCGGTTCCACCGACGCCTTGGCGATCGCGCGGACATCGGCGTCGCTAGGCGGTGCGGCATTGCGGCCACGGGTACGGGTTTCGAAGGCTTCCACCAGATCGGTCGGCATCGTCACCGCACGGTGCATGCCGGTGCGGGTCAGCAACTGATGCAGGCGGTCGAAGCCACGCTCGAACAGACGCACGTCGTCGCGATCGATGTCGGTGCGGTTGGCCGCCACGGCTTCGAGCAGCGATTCGATCGCATGCCCCAGATCGCCGATGGCGTTGATGCCGGCCATGCGCGCACCGCCCTTGAGCGTGTGCAGATCGCGCTGCAGTCCATTGAGGACATCGCGGTCTCCCGGTACTTCGCGCATGCGGGCGATCAGGCCGTCGCAATGGTCCAGCAGGTCGCGCCCTTCTTCGACGAAGATGTCGACCAGCTCGCCGTCGAGTTGATCGAAGTTCAGCGGGCCGGCATCGAATGCCGCACCGATATCGTTGTTGGCCGCACCGGCACGCGTCGCATCTTCGACCGGGGCGCTGAACGCAGCGGTGGTGGTGTCTTCCGGCTCGTCGGCGCTGCGGTCGGTTGCGTGCTGATCTGCGGAGTCGTCGGCATGCTGATCGGCACCGGCGTGGTCGCTGGCTTGCGCTGGTTCCGCGTGCGCTGCCTGTCTTGCGCTTTCGAACTGTTCTGCGCGCGCGGCATGATCGGCGTGATCGGACACGGCAAACGCATCGACTGCGGCCTGCTCATCGGCCTGCGCCGCGTCGTCAGAGGTGACAGCCTGCGTGTCGTGCAGCTCCGGCGCAGTATCCGATTGCGGATCGCCGGTCTCTTCCACCTGATCGGCCGCATGCGCCATTTCGAATGCCTGCACCGATTCGACAGTGTGATCGGGCAGGACGTCGGCACCGGCCTGTGCGGCGTCAACTCGGTCGGCGTCTGCATGCTCGGCATCGGAATGCGCCGCTTCGGTCTGCTCGGCAGCCACATGCTCGGCGTCGGAATGCTGCGCTTCGGTATGCGTGGCTTCGGCGTCCAGGTGTTCCGTCGCGTGCTCTGCGTCGCTGGCATGTTCGTCGGAATGCGCGTGCGTTTGCAGCTGCTCACCGGCGTCGACGTACTGGTCAGACGGTACTTGCTCGTGGACGTGCGGCTGCGCATCGGCAGGCGCGTCATCGCCCGAATCCATCTGCTGATTCGAAGATGGTTGCGCTTCCAGCTCTGCATGCTCGCCCAGCTGCGCGGCTTCTTCCAGCGGTTGCTGTTCGCCCGCATACGGCTCGCCGGCATGCGGCAACGCTGCCTCGCCGTGCTGCGCCGCCTGGTCTACCGACTGCTCGCCCGCGTATTCCTGCGTGTCGGCATGGCCAGACTGATCGGACGACACGCTGTCCAGCGCTGCGGTTTCCGGGGTCCAGTCTTCCGCGGTCGTTGCATTGGCGTCATCAGCCAACGCTGCGTCGGCGTGCACGGCCTCCAGCGCTTCGATGCTCTCGACCGCCTCGTCAGCGCCTGCTGCAAATTGCTCGTCGTGCGCGGGCGCCTGCTGTGCCTGCCCGTCCACTGCCTGCTCGGCATCGGCTGCAGCCAGCGTCTGCGCATCGCCCAAGGCAGCTTCCGCATCGGCCAGCTCATCTACCGCAATGCTGTCGGCGTGCGTGCTGGTGGCGTCGGCGTCGTGCTCGCCGGACACACGCTCAGCAGATGCCTCACTGGGCACCTCTGCCGCGTGCTCGCCGGAAGCGTGATCGTGCGGTGCGGTCTGCGCATGCTGCAGTTCAGTGGCATCCCAGGCCTCGGCTTCAACCAGCGGCTCGTCGGCCGGCAGGTCGTGTGCGTCGATGCCCTGCGATGCGGCCCGGTCTGCCTCTTCGGCTGGCGCAGCATCGTCGTGCAGCGCATCGGCAAGCTGCTCGGATTCGGCAATCGGTACCAGCGCGTCGTCGCTCGATGCAGGCACGGACTCGGCAGAGGCGTGGACATCTTCGTGCACGGCGGCATGACCGGCATCGTCGACCGCATGCGGTGCAGGCGCGTCCAGTGCGAGTGCCGACTCATGCTCGGCTTCGGCTTCGGCCAGCTCGTCCACGGCAATCGGCGCATCGTCCGGCTGCGGCTGCGCGTCTTCGGCATCTTGAGCCGATGCGGGGGCGTCGGACGGTAGCGCGCCGGCATCCAGGTACTGCGACAGATCCTGCGCACCGGTCAGTTCGACCGAGGCATCGCTGCCGTCTACCGTGGCGCTCGGGGCGTCGACATCGTCCAGCTCGTCCAGGAACACCTGCGGCGGCCACTGCGCTTCCGGCAAGCTGTCCACCAGCGTGCGCAAACGCTCGGTCAACGGTGCGAACGACGGAATCAACGGCGCATCGGCACGCAGCGCGGTCACCGTGGTGGCAATCGCAGCAGCGGTGGCGGTGAGTGCTTCGAGCCCTTCCGCCGACGGCATGACCGAGGCGGCCAGCAAGCGCTTGACGTAGCTTTCGGCCGGCGTCGTCACCAAGGTGATTTCCGGCACGTCGGTCATCGCGAACGCGCCACTCATCGTGTGCACGGCGCGCAGCACGTCTTCGGTCGCCAACTGCGGCTCGGCCTGGCTGGCCTGCAGCCACCCGTTCACCGTGTCCAGATGCGTGGCGACCTCGGCTTCCAGGATCTCGCGCAGCACGCTGTCCACCGAAGCCGGCGTTCCGCCGCTGGCGACAAACACGCCTGCGGCTGCCGCCGGAATCGCCACGGCCTCGGCCACCGGTGCCGCGGCTGCGGGCACGTAATAGACCTCTTCGCCAGCAGCAACGCGTTCGGCAATGCCCTGGATTTCAGGCAGATCGGCGCTGATGCGGCCCTGGTCGCGCAGCGCGGCGTTGAATTGCGGCAACACCTCGTAGGCCAGTTCGACCATCGACACGACCGCCGGGCTGGCCGGCCGCGAATTATCGAGCACGCGGTTAAGCATGCTCTCGATCTTCCAGCTGAACTCGCCGAGCACGCTGGCGCCAACCAGACGCCCACTGCCCTTCAGGGTGTGGAAGACGCGGCGGATCGGGCGCAGGGCTTCCGGGTTGGTGGGCGCGGCGCGCCACACCGGCAACAGCTGCCCCAGGTTGACCAACTCTTCGTCGAATTCTTCCAGGAACACGTCGCGGATATCGTCGTCGATATCGCTGTCGCCGAAGCCGCCGAAAATGCCGGCATCGGCAGCCTCCTGAGCGCGTTCGCTGGACACCGATTCAGAGCTTGCCTGCGCGGTGTGCGCATCGGCGGCAGGTGCCGGCGCCTGCGGGCGCTCCACGTCGAACTGCGCGGCTGCTGCATCGAGCTGGGCCAGGAACGCAGCGGAGGCGTCGTCCAGCTCGAATTCGCTGACCACTGCCTGTTGCACGCGCGGGGCGACCGGCCCGGATGCCGCTTCGGACGGGACGTCCTGCGGCTCCTGCACCGGCTCGACGAACGGGTCGTCCAATTCCTGCGGCGGACTCGGCGGCGGCGAGAAGGCGTCTTCGATGCTGGTCTGCGCGCGACGCGTTGCGTTCTCGGCGATGAACTCCAACGGTGCTTCGGTCTGATCGGCATCGCCCGGCAGGTCGATCTGCTCGATCTGCAGCGGCGCGTCCTCGGCAGGCACCGGCTCGGCGGCGTGCTCCTGCTCCAGCGCGCTCAGATCCACCGTGTAGCTGACCTGCGCGACCTCGTTGCCATCCTGCTCGGCCGACACCGGGTCGAACGCAGAGGTGGCGATCGGCGCGGCCTGCTCCGTGGTTTCCAGATGCCAGTCGCCAGGCGCCTGCGCGCCGTCGTCCGAAAGATCCAGCGGCGCCACGGTGAACGGCACATGCGACTGGCCGGACACGGTTTCTTCGGCGGCGACCGGGTCGAAGGAGAACACCGTATCGGTCGCGGCAGCGCCGGTGTCGTGCACCACGCTGGCAGCGAACGGCGTCTCGACGACGGTTTCGTTCGCCCATTCCAGCGACGGCAAAGACGCATCGTTGGCGGCCTGCGGCGTGTCGGCGTGCTGCAACGGCGGGGCGGCCACCGGCTGCGGCTCGGCCGCGCTGCCCGGCTGGTCCGTGCCGACCGGCAAATCGGACGGCTGGCCCGACGGCAGCGGCCAGTAACGCAACGTTTCCAGGCTGTTGCGGGTGATATCCAGAATCTCTTCGCGGCCGGGACGGCGCTCGCGCAGGGCTTCCAGGTAGTACTCCAGGCTGGCCATCGCATCGGCCAGGGTATCCAGCTGGCGTCCGCTGGGCACGCGCTGCTTGCCGATCAATTCCAGATCGACGTAGCGACGCACGCCTTCCAGATAATCGGCGGCCTGCGGCAGCTCGAGAATGCGCAACGCACCGCCGACTTCGCCGAGCAGGTGCGGCACCTCGGCCAGGCGCGCGTGGTCCCAGTTGGTTTCGATGAAGGCGACGAAATGTTCGCGCGCCGCTCCGAAGTTGGCGATCGCCTCTTGCGCCAGCACATCGACCGTGCGGCGTACTTCCGAGGAGTTGGCACTGTTGCTGACTTCGGTACCGTCGCCCGGGTCGGCGCCGAGGCTGGCGACCTGATCGTCCAGCGAGGCATCCACGTACAGCAGCGCGCCGGCAATATCCAGCAGCACGCTTTCGTCCATCTGGGTCTGGCCATCGACCACACGCGCCAACGCATCGCGCTGCTGCACGACGACGCTGCGCGCCACGCCCAGGCCCATCATGCCGAGGGTGTCGGCAACGCTGCCCAGATCGTTGACCTGGGTCTGCAGCTCGCCGATCTCGCCGCCGGTGCGCAGATGCAGGTCCAGCGCGTCTTTCACGCGCAGCAATTCTTCCTTGACCGCATTGCCGACGGTGTCGAGCAACTCGCGATTGCGCCCGCTCAGACTGCCGCGCGCGTGATCCAACTCGGCCTCGGTGGCAACGCCGGCCTGCGGGTCGAACGCGAACAGCACGCTTTCGCTCAGACCCGGCTGGCCACGGGTGGCACGGATTTCATTGAGCAGCGGCAGCAACACGATCGGAATGTCGCGATGCCCGTTCTGCAAGCGCTCCAGGTAATCGGGCAGCAGCACGGTGCCGCGCATCAGCATCGCGCAGGCCTCATCGCGGTCGGCGACCTCCCCTGCCTGCACGGCCTGGGCCAGTAGCTCGAGCTCTTCGGCCACCATCGCCGGCGCATACAACTCGACCATGCGCAGCGTGCCCTGCACCTGGTGCAGGTAGCCGGCGCAGAACCGCATCCGACTGGTGTCGGACGGTTCTTCGGCAAAGTACTCGATCTCGTTGCGCGCCTGGCGCAACGTCTCGTCCAGCTCTGGCTTGACCCAGCCCAGTGCGGCGTGACTCATCGCATCGCGAAGCGCGCTCATTGCAGCCCCCTGACTACGACCGACTCGCCGCCAGCGCGGCAACCGGTCACTTCCTGCATCGACGTAACGCTACTACGCGCCATCTGCTGATCCTTTCCCGTTCCGCGTCGTGGTCACGCCGGCAGCTTGAAGTCGGCGACCGAACGGCGCAGATCGGCAGCGAGCTGAGCCAGGTTGCCGATCGATTCGGCCGTCTGCTCCGCACCCTGCGATGTCTGGCTGGTGATCTGACGGATCACGCCCATGGTCTGTGTGATATCCGTCGCTGCGGCCGACTGCTGGTGCGCAGCGATGGAGATGTTCTTGATCAGGTTGTTCAAGGCGTTGGACACGCGCTCGATTTCGGTCAGCGCGGTGCCGGCGTCTTCGGCCAGGCGCGCACCGGACACCACTTCAGAGGTGGTCTGTTCCATCGAACTGACCGCTTCGTTGGTATCGGCCT
Organism: Xanthomonas sp. NCPPB 1062; assembly: GCF_041481705.2. Lineage (NCBI taxonomy): Bacteria > Pseudomonadati > Pseudomonadota > Gammaproteobacteria > Lysobacterales > Lysobacteraceae > Xanthomonas > Xanthomonas sp. NCPPB 1062. Next base: position 3,469,699 of record NZ_CM192987.1, read on the forward strand.
GAATGGTCTGCACCAGACCTTCGATGCGTCGGGTCGCACTGGAGGTGCGTTCTGCCAGGCGCTGCACTTCGTCGGCCACCACAGCGAAACCGCGACCGGCTTCGCCGGCCGACGCTGCCTGCACCGCGGCGTTGAGCGCCAGGATGTTGGTCTGCTCGGAAATGTCGTTGATCAGTTCCACGATCGAGCCGATCTCCTGCGAGGATTCGCCCAGTCGCTTGATGCGCTTGGAGGTTTCCTGGATCTGGTCGCGGATCTGGTCCATGCCCTGAATCGTCTCGCGCACCACGCCGGCACCCTCGGCGGCGATGACCACCGAGCGCTGCGCCACTTCGGCCGACTCGGTGGAGTTGCGCGACACCTGTTCGATGCTGGCCGCGATTTCGCTGATGCGCTCGGAGGCAGTGGTGATCTGGTTGGCCTGCTGGCCGGCCGCTTCGGCCAGTTGCATGGCCGTGGCCTGGGTTTCCTGGGTCGACACGGCCACCTTCGCGGAGGTGTCGTTGATGGTGGTCACCAGGTGGCGCAGTTCGTCCACGGCGTAATTGATCGCGTCCGCGATGGCGCCGGTCATGTCCTCGGTCACCGAGGCCTTCACGGTCAGGTCGCCCTCACCGAGCGAGCTGATTTCGTCCAGCAATCGCATAATCGCCTGCTGGTTGCGGCTGTTGAATTCCACCTGCGACTGGTAGCGCACGTCCTGCTCGCGGGTCCGCACGCGCACCGAGCTCCACACGAAGCCGATGATCGCCAGCAGCGCGACCAGGCCGGACACCACGCCCAGCCAGAAGTTCGGGAACAGGCGCGTGTCGCGCACCGAACCGAACGCCGAAAACGCATCGAACAGCTTCTTGCTGTCTTCGAGCATCTTGCCGGAGCCAGCCGTCAGCGCGGCGGCCGAGGACTGTGCGGCGAACAGGTTGCGCGAGCTGGCGAGGATGGCGTCGACGTCTTTCTTCATCGTCGTCCACTGCGCCTGCGACTGCTCCAGCGCCGACAACGCGGCCGGGTTGCGCACCGCGGCGATGCCGAGTTCTTCGTTGCCCGTGCGCAGGCCTTCCAGCATCTGCGTGAACACCACCGAGTCGCGTGCCAGTGCGTCGCCCGAGGCGGCCGCATTGGCGCCACCGGCGCGCATTTCCGTGACCCGGCGTGCCATGGTGCCGGCGACCACCACCTGCTGCAGCGTGTTGTAGATCTGCGAGGCAGGCGCGCCGCTGACCGTCATCGCGCGCACCACTTCGTTCAACTGCGCCTGCAGCTGCGGCACGCTGCCGGAGAAGCGTTCGGCGTTGCCGGCCAGACCGAGCACCGCCGGTTCGCTGGCGATGACCTGATCGGCGTTTTTGCTCAGCGGTACCCAGGTCGCCTTGAGTTGCGCCATCGAGCTTGCGATCGAGGTTTCCTGGCCGTAACGGCCATCCAGCTCGCTGACCGTGCTGTCGATACGGCCCTTGGTTTCCTTGAATGCGGCAAACGCCTTGGCATCGCCGGACACCGCTTCGCGGCCCTGGTTGGCCAGCTGCTGCGAGAGCACCTGCAAGTCGGCCGCGCCGGTGCCGGCACCGGCAAGACGACTGCCCTGCCAGGTCGCGACGCCGGTATTGGCGCCAAACACGATCATCGACAACACCAGCAAGCCAAGCCAGAAGCTGGTGCTGACGCTGCCGAGCTTGTTGGTCTTGCGGGCGTCCGGGGCGGTACTCATGGTTCGACCTCGATCTGTATGACGTGGCGGGGTCGCGGATTAGGCCGCGGCCTGCCGGAATTCAGGAGTGCGCGACAGCAACGCCAGGGAAAACACACCCCAGTCCTGCGTCTCGTTGCGGAAGGCACGGTCGATGAAATGGGCGTAGCGGCCTTGCGCCAGCTCGCCGGGTTCCACCGCCTGGACCTGCTCGAAGCTGCGTTGGCCGTACAGCTCATCGATGGTCAGCGCGACGTCGCCGCCGCTCTGACGCATGATCAGCACTCGTTGGCCTTCCTGCAGCACCGTGCGACGGCCCTCCAGGAACTGCTTCAGATCGATCACCGGGAACAGATTGCCGCGCAGGTTGCCCACGCCCAGCAGCCAGGGCTGTGCGCCCGGCACTGGAGTGACCGGCGGCATCGGCACGATTTCCGCAACTTCGCGGAAGTCCGAGACCAGTCGCCGGGTCCCGACGCGATACCCCACGCCGCGCCAGATATCGGCCGAGAACTGGCGTTCCGGCAGCGGCGTGGCGTGCGCCAGACTACGACGCTCGTAGTCTTCGAGAATGTCGAATGGAGAGCGCATCAACGCACCAATTGTCTGATGCGCGCGATCAGATCGTCTTCGCGCGGCGGCTTGACGATGTAGTCGCTGGCACCTTGTCGCAGACCCCAGGCCCTGTCGGTTTCCATGCCCTTGGTGCTGACCAGCAGCACGGGAATGTCCTTGGTTGCCTGGTCGCGTGCGAGAGCACGGGTTGCCTGGAAGCCGCTCATGCCGGGCAACACCACATCCATCAACACAAGATCAGGCGCCTGGCTGCGAACCAGCTCAAGCCCCTCTTCTGCATTATCGGTGGCGACGACCGTATGGCCTGCTTTTTCCAGCCATTGACTGAAGACTGCCCTGTCGGTGGGCGAGTCCTCGATCAATATAATTCGAGCCATGTTGCCTTTCCCCCTGGTCAGGCGTGGACGTACGTGCGGATCGCGCTCAGTAGTTCTTCACGGGTGAACGGCTTGGTCAGATATTGCTCGGAACCGACGATGCGGCCGCGAGCCTTGTCGAACAGGCCGTCCTTGGACGACAACATGATCACCGGCGTCGATTTGAAGAGCTGGTTGCCCTTGATCAACGCGCACGTCTGGTACCCATCCAGGCGCGGCATCATGATGTCGACGAAAATGATCTGAGGTTGCTGGTCCGCAATTTTGGCCAGTGCCTCGAAACCATCCGTTGCTGTCACTACTTCACAACCTTCCCGCTTCAGCAGCGTTTCGGCGGTGCGGCGAATGGTTTTCGAATCATCGATCACCATCACCTTCAGTCCTGCGAGTTCCCCACCCGCAGCAATGTTTTCACTCATGCAAATATCCCCGGGCGCGCGACGCTTCATCCCTTCCGACGTCGCTACGAAACTGCATGTATATCCCAAGACCCGCATCGACTGTCAAGGGTGCATTGCCGGGGCCCCGCCAGGCGGACGTTCCGACCACGTCTGGGTGCGTCCCGGCCGGCAAGTCGCGCACTACGACCCACCGGGCGCGCCATCGCCCATCGCTTGAAGTTACCATCGGCAGCTTGTTCGAAAGGTTTAGCCCCATGTCGCTCGACGTCGTTGTGGTGATGGATCCCATCGCCTCCATCAAGATCGCCAAAGACACTACGTTTGCCATGTTGCTGGAAGCCCAGCGCCGTGGTCACCGACTGCACTACGTGCGCCCCGGCGGGCTCAGCCTGCGCGAAGGGCGCGCGGTGGCGCAGGTGGCGCCGCTGAGCGTGCGCGAGGACAAGACCGGCTGGTTCACGCTGGGCGAGTTCGCCGAACGGGCGTTCGGGCCCGGCCAGGTGGTGCTGATGCGCAAGGACCCGCCGGTGGATGCGGAGTTCGTCTACGACACCCAGGTGCTGAGCGTGGCGCAGCGCGCCGGCGCGCAGATCGTCAACGACCCGCAGGGCCTGCGCGACTACAACGAGAAGCTGGCCGCACTGCTGTTTCCGCAATGCTGCCCGCCGACCCTGGTCAGCCGCGATGCCGCCGCGCTCAAGGCCTTCGTGCTGGAGCATGGCCAGGCGGTACTCAAGCCGCTGGACGGCATGGGCGGACGCTCGATCTTCCGTAGCGGCAGCGGCGACCCCAACCTCAACGTGATCCTGGAAACGCTGACCGACGGCAACCGCAAGCTGACCCTGGCGCAGCGCTTCATCCCCGACATCACGGCCGGCGACAAGCGCATCCTGCTGGTGGACGGCGAGCCGGTCGATTACTGCCTGGCGCGGATTCCGCAGGGCGACGAATTCCGCGGCAACCTGGCCGCCGGCGGACGCGGCGAAGGCCGACCATTGTCCGAACGCGACCGCTGGATCGCCGCGCAGGTGGGTCCGGAAATGCGCCGGCGCGGCATGCGCTTCGTCGGCCTGGACGTGATCGGCGATTACCTGACCGAGGTCAACGTCACCAGCCCCACCTGCGTGCGCGAGCTGGATGCGCAGTTCGGCCTGAACATCGCCGGGCTGCTGTTCGACGCGATCGAGGCCGGCACCGCGCAATGAGCACGGCCGCGGCCCTGCCGGCACCGATGGACGACGGTCGCCGGCTGATGATGACGCTGGTGATCTCGCTGCTGCTGCATGGCGTGCTGATCCTGGGGGTGGGCTTTGCGGTCAGCGAGGACGCACCGTTGGTGCCGACGCTGGATGTGATCTTCAGCCAGACCAGCACGCCGTTGACGCCCAAGCAGGCCGACTTCCTGGCCCAGGCCAACCAGCAGGGCGGCGGCGATCACGCCACCGCGCAACGCCCCCGGGACAGCCAGCCGGGCGTGGTGCCGCAGGAACGCACCGGGCTGGCGCCACAGGCGCAACGCGCCACCAGCGTGAACGCACCCGAGCCCACCCAAACCCGCGTGGTAACCAGCCGTCGTGGCGAGCAGGCCGTGCCGACGCCGCAGCCGAATCCGCAGACCGACCCGCTCACCCCGGCCGAGGCGCAGCGCATCCAGCGCGATGCCGAAATGGCCCGGCTCGCCGCCGAAGTGCATCTGCGCTCGGAGCAGTACGCCAAGCGCCCGAACCGCAAGTTCGTCTCCGCCAGTACCCGCGAATACGCATACGCCAACTATCTGCGTGCCTGGGTGGACCGCGCCGAGCGCGTGGGCAACCTGAATTATCCGGACGACGCGCGCCGCCGCCGGCTGGGCGGCAAGGTGGTCATCAGCGTGGGCGTGCGCCGCGACGGCAGCGTGGAAAGCAGCCGCGTGCTGGTCTCCAGCGGGGTTCCGTTGCTGGACGATGCCGCGTTGCGCGTGGTGCAACTGGCGCAGCCGTTTCCGCCACTGCCCAAGACCAAGGACGACGTGGACATCCTGCAGGTCACGCGCACCTGGCTGTTCCTGCCCGGCGGCGAGCTGCACGACGATCGCTGAGCCCCCTAGGCGTGTACTGCCCCATGCACTGCACCACAGCCGAGCGGCGCAGGCCTGAAAGAAGACAGAAGCGCAGGATCAGCGGCGCTGCGGCGCGCGCGCCTCGTGCCGTGATGCCAGCGGCTTGAGCGTGGACGCCAGGCGGGCACTCCTGCGCAGCCTGGTCACCCTCTTGCACGCCTGCGCGACAGCAACCCGCCATAGCGGCGCGCACATACAGCAAGCCGGCAATGACGACCTGCGATCGGCTGGCGCACAAACCTGGACCGCGCGACGACATGGCCGATTGCGCCATCTGCTGCGTGCAGCAGACGGCGCGGCAGGTCCGCGGTGGCCAGTGTCTCAGGCCACCTGCGCCGCAGCGTGCAACCGGTCGGCCAACGCCATGATCTCGGATGCATCCTGCACGCGTTCGCGCCAGGCGGCGGGAATGCCCTGGACACCGTAGAACGCGCCAGCAAGCTGGCCGCAGATCGCCGCGGTGGTGTCGGCATCGTCGCCCAGGTTGGCCGCGCGCAACACCGCATCGGCGAATGTTTCGGTGGTGGCGAAGCACCACAGTGCGGCCGACAGCGCGTCGACCACGTAGCCGATGCCGCGAATCTGCACTGCCGGCACCGCTGCATGGTCGCGCGCGGCCAGGACATGCACCGCCGGGGAGACCATTCCGTCGCAAGACGTGCGCAGCACCTGCTCGCGCGTTGCGCCGAGCAAGGCGGCCCGCACCTGGGCCGCGAACAACCGGCAGGCGTCCAGCGCCTCGGCGGCGGCATGGGTGGTGCGCGAGCTGTCGGCGGCACGATCGCCCAACTCGTCGGGGCGATGCGCGTAGTACATCGCCACCGGCGCCAACCGCATCAGGGATCCATTGCCGGCCGCACGCGGATCGGCGCTGCCGCTAGAGCACGTCATCCACTTTGAGATGAGGTGCGTTGGTCGTCAGCGGTGCGAAGCGGGTGTTGCGTGGCGCCGGCTTGGCTGGCCGCCAAGGCAAGCCGCGCGGCGCCCGCTCCGTGCCGCTGACGGCCAACCCTCCGGGAAGTGGCCTGTGGCGCGCCGATACTGCGTTGCGCGCTTTGCCCAGGCAGCCAGCCTGGGCCGCAGCGCACGCCTTGTTTCAACGCGCCACAGGCCGCTTCGCACTCATCTCAAAGTGGATGACACGCTCTAGGCGGGGCCGCCATCGAGATAGCGCTCCAGCGCCTGGCGGACGGTGTTGCCGATATCGAAACAGTGGCCGGTGCTGCTGAGGTAGCCGTGCTGATACCAGTTGCAATAGCGATTCATCTGGTCGGCGGGGTCGAAGCCTTGCCGATGCAGCAGGCTGTGCGCCAGGCACAGCGCCATCGAGGTGTCGTCGGTCCACTGCCCTGCACGCAGGGCGAACGGACCACCGCCGTGCATGTCGTCGATCGGCGTGAAGCTGCCGGGCGCCTGGAATTCCAGCGTGGTGCCCAGCGCATCGCCGACCGCCAGACCGAGCAGACAGCCGCGAAACCGCGCGCGTTCGAGATCGCCGTGTGTCATGGCGCGGCGGTGGCCGCCTTCGCTGCGCGGGCGGCCTGCTGCTCGACCAGGGTGAGTGCAACGTTGTCGCGCAGGTACGCCGGTTCCACGCGCTCTGGCGCCAGCCCTTCGCCCCGCTGCAGCGCGGGCACCGCAAGCGTGAGCAGATCGGCGGCATGCGGCAAGGCGCTGGCATCGACGCTGCTCAGCTGCGCGGCTAGGCGCTGCTGCAGCAGTCCGTCGGCGGCCGCAAATCCGGTTCCCACCCCAGCCACGCGCTGCACCGTCTCGGGCATGACCACCGCATCGGGCGTGCACACGCGCTCCGGGGCAAGTTCCAGCAACCCATCCTCGTTACGCGCGAATACCCCGGCGTAGACCTCGCCCATGCGTGCATCGATGCAGGCCAGCACCTGGCTCGCCTCGGCAGGCGCACGCAAGGCCAGCACCTGCAGCGTGGAAACGGCCAGCACCGGCAGATCCAGCGCCAGCGCGATGCCCTGCGCAATGCCGATCGCCAGACGCACGCCGGTGAACGCGCCGGGGCCGCGGCCGACCGCAATCGCATCGAGCTGGCGACGGGTGATGCCTGCCTCGGCCAGCAATTGTTCGGCCCACGGTAGCGCCAGTTCGGCGTGGCGGCGCGGCGCCAGTTCGAAGCGCTCGATCACGCGCCCGTCGACCTGCAAGGCGACGGAACAGGCTTCGGTGGATGTCTCGAAGGCGAGGACGTTCATTGGGGGAGCCGGGACCGGGGACCCGGGATTGGGGACCCGGGAGGGCGCAAAGTTTAACTGATCGATCCGAGTGGCCGGCACGGTACCTGGGATGACAACCGCTGCACACCCGCCAACCAACCGGCAACGACGCCCACCCGGGTGCCGGAAGCGGTTCGCACGCCTTTACCCGGGTGCCCGGTCCCGGGCCCCCGGTTCCGGCGCGAAAAACGCCTGCACATCGGCAATGGCATGCGTGCGCGCAAACGGCGGCAGCGATTTCATGAAGGTGCGGCCGTAGCTCTTGTTCACCAGCCGCGGGTCGCACAGCACCAGCACGCCACGGTCGGTTTCGCTGCGAATCAGCCGGCCCACGCCCTGCTTGAGCGCGATCACCGCCTGCGGCAACTGCTCGTCGCGGAATGGGTTGCCACCCTCGCGACGGATCGCATCCAGGCGCGCTTCGAACACCGGGTCGTCGGGTGCGGCGAATGGCAGCTTGTCGATCACGACCACGCTCAAGGCATCGCCCACCACGTCCACGCCCTCGCGGAAACTGGCCGAGCCCAGCAGCACGCCATTGCCGGAATCGCGGAAGCGCTGCAGCAAGGTCGCGCGCGGCGCCTCGCCCTGCACGAACAACGGCCACGGCGCGCCGCGCAAGGCTTCGGCGGCTTCACGCAGCGCGCGGTGCGAGGCGAACAGCAAGAACGCACGGCCGTTGGAGGCTTCCAGCACCGGCGTCAGCGCGCCGATCAAGGCAGTGCCGAACCCGCGTGCGGCCGGATCGGGCAGGTTCGGCGGCAGGTAGCACAAGGCCTGGCGTGCCCAATCGAAGGGGCTGGGTTGCAGCAATGTCACCGGATCGCTCAAGCCCAGCCGCTGCGCGATGTGGTCGAACTCGCCGCCCACCGCCAGCGTGGCCGAGGTGAATACCCAGGCCGCCTGCGATTTTTCGCGGTGTTCGCGCAGCGGGCCGGACACATCCAGCGGCGTGCGCTGGCAACGGAAGCCGCGCGGGCTGAGTTCGTACCAGAGCACATCGTTGTCGACCACCTCTTCCGGCGGGTCCTGCGCGAAATCGGCCACCGGCTGGTCTTCGCCGAGCCAGCGCGACAGGCGGTTCAACGCTTCCTGCGCACGTGCCGTGCAGCCGTCGAAACCCGGTGAGGCCTCACGCAACGGCAGCAGGGATTCACCCAGCCGTGCCAGCGACGACAGCACGGCGTCGAACCCTTCGCGCACCTGCGGCTTGGCCAGCGCACGCCATTGCGTGCCGCGCGGCGGCAGCCCTTCCATGCCGGCACGCAGGCTGCGCAAGGCTTCGTCCAGCGCCAGGATCGGTGCCTGCAGGCTGGCCTGCGCGCCGGCCACCAGGCGCGCTTCGACCATGCAGTCGCGCGCCAGCTCCTGCCATGGCCGCATGCCGAAACTTTCGCCGAAGAAATTGGCCGCCAGTTCCGGCAACTGATGTGCCTCGTCGATGACGAAGGCCTGCGCACCGGGCAGGATTTCGCCGAAACCTTCCTGTTTGAGCGCCAGATCGGCCAGCAGCAGGTGGTGATTGACCACCACCAGATCGGCCGCCTGGGCACGCTGGCGCGCCTGCACCACGAAGCATTCGCTGTAGAACGGGCAGTCGGTGCCCAGGCAGTTGTCGACGGTGGAGGTCACCATCGGCAGCAGCGGCGAGTCGTCGGGCAAGGCTTCCAGCTCGGCCATGTCGCCGAACTGGGTGCGCCCGCTCCAGGCCACGATGCGCTGGAACTGCGAGACCTGTTCGGGCGTGGCAAAGCGCGGTTCGCCGCGCGCCTGCTGGGTGCGGTACTTGCACAGGTAGTTGGCGCGCCCCTTCAACAACGCACTGCGCAGCCCCACGCCCAGCGCGGCGCGCACGCGCGGCAGGTCGCGATGGAACAGCTGATCCTGCAGCGCGCGCGTGCCGGTGGAGACGATGGTCTTGAGCCCGGACAGCAAGGCCGGCACCAGGTAGGCGTAAGTCTTGCCGGTGCCGGTACCGGCCTCTGCCAACAGCACATCGCGCTGTTCGAACGCTTCGGCGATGGCTCCAGTCAGCCGCAACTGCGCAGCGCGTGGCGCGAACGCGTCGAGCTGGCGCGCAAGCGCCCCGCCCTCGCTGAGCGCTTCGATGCTGGCAGTGGCAAGTTGGGACATGGGACCGAACGAAAAGCGGGCAGGAAGCACGACAGCCTAGCGCGTGCGCGATGACGCTGCCTGGGTTGGGCTTGATGGATTGCGCACATCCCCGTGCCTGCGCCAGCAACCGTCGGGCGCCCTGCCTGTGCTTGCTGAAACCGCACCACGCAGCCAGGAGTACCTCGTCAGCTTGGCCACGAGGTGCTCGGGCATCCAAAGCGCGCGACGACACGGCCACACCAGGCATCCACCGCGCCCGCCTTGCGGCGTGCGCAGTCGCTCCGATCGCCGGCCTCAGTACCGCTTCACGCCTGGCACGGTGCAACCGGCAATCTGCGCCTTGGCAGAGGCCGCGTTTTCCTTTTCGCCACGCGCCAGACGCGACTGCTCGATGGTCGCCCAATGCCGACGGCACAACGGCCCGGTCCTGGACCCCAGGTCGATCGCCTGCTTGGCGAAGCGTTCGGCCGCCGGCCAGTCGGCCTGCAGCACGGACACTTCGGCACGTTCCTGCAGAATCGCCGGGTCGCCCGACACCAGGCCCAGCGCCTGATCCAGGGCCGCAGCGGCGCCGGCCAGATCGCCGGCCTGGCGTTTGCTCTTGGCGGTGTCGCGCAAGTCATCCACCTGCGGGTCGCGCAGCGGCTGCACCGACAGTTCGGTGTCGTCTGCGCCGGCCTCGCGTTCGATCAGCAACAGCCGCTGGGTCGGAGTGGTCGGGTCCACCGGGGTCGGCGGCGGCGCGGGCGGTGCGCTGAGGCAGGCAGTGAGTGCGGCCAGGACGCCGATCAGGGCGAGCAAACGGTGCAGTCGGTTCATGGGGTCATTCCAATCAACGCGTGGGTTGGGCCGCTGCGGGGGCGGCGGCAGGGTCTTCGGGCTTCTTTTCCAGGCCAAAGAAGCGGCGCCAGCCGCCGCCGCTGGATTGTTCGGCAGGAGCGGCCGCTTCGCCGGGCGCAGCTTCGATCGACGGCGCATTGCCCGCGCACGGCGCGTAGGCCGGCGTGAAGCCGACCACGAACGGAAACTGGCGCGCGCCCGGGCAGCCCGGGTCCGTCACGCCGGTGCCGCTGGCGTCCACCCACTGCCAATCCAGGCCTTTCCCACTGACCTTCAATGGCGCACTCGGCAGGCGGGCGAAGATGCTCGACCACACCCGCATCGCACCGGTGGCGCCATACAGGCCGGTCTCTGCGTTCTGGTCGTTGCCCATCCAGATCACCGCCAGATGGTCGCCGGTGTAGCCGGCATACCAGCTGTCGCGACCGTCGTTGGAGGTGCCGGTCTTGCCGGCCGACGACAGGCGCCCCAGGCCATCGCTCAGCAACTGGCGCGCGGTGCCGCCGCTGACCACCTGCTGCAGGCCGATGCTGATGAGGTTGGCGGCCACCGAATCGCCTTCCTGGGCCGGGGCCGGGGTCTTGTCGTAGCGCTTGAGCAGCTTGCCCTGCGGGTCGAGCACGCCGCGCACCGCATGCAGTGGCTGGATCTCGCCGCCGGCTGCCAGGAATTGGTACAGCTGCGCCATGCCATACGGGCTCTGGTCGGTGGTACCCAGGATCAGCGCCGGATTGGGCTCGGCCTTGATACCGGCCAAGACCTGGATCAGCTGCGCGATGCGGTCCGCGCCGACCTGCATGCCCACCCGCACCGTGGCCTGGTTGTAGGAATGCGCCAGCGCATCGACCAGGCGCACCGTGCCGTGGCTGCGATTGTCGGAATTGCCCGGCGACCAAGTCTTGCCGCGGCTGAGCTGCACGGTCACCGGCGAGTCGTCGACCCAACTGGACAGCGCCCAGCGGTCCGGCGAGGCCAAGGCCAGCATGTAGACGAACGGCTTGAGCAACGAGCCCACCTGCCGCTGCGCTTCCACCGCACGATTGAAACCCGGCTTGGCCACATCGCGGCTGCCGACCACGGCCAGCACATCGCCGTTGTGCACGTCGGTGAGCACCAATCCTGCCTGCAGCGGCGGTCGCTTCTTGTTGTCCAGCCGCTTGATGGTGCCGGTCACTGCACCTTCGGCATACGCCTGCGCAGACGGCGACATGCCTGTGAGCACGCTCATGCCGGCGCCCTGCAGCACGCCTTCCGGATAGTCGTGCGCCAGCTGGCGTCGCACCAGGTCCACGTACGCCGGGAAGCGGTTGGCGGCGACCAGGCCGGGCTCGGTCGGCACGCCCAACGGCGCAGCCAGTGCGCGCTTGTATTCGGCGTCGTTGATCAGGTTGTTTTCGTGCAGCTTGCCGAGCACGAAATTGCGCCGGTCCAGCGCGCGTTCCGGGTTACGCCGCGGGTCGTAGTACGAGGGCCCCTTGACCAGCCCGATCAACAATGCGATCTGCTCGGTGGTCATTGAATTGAGGTCGCGGCCGAACCACAGCTCTGCGCCCGAGGACACGCCGTGGATCGCCTGGCCGCCGCGCTGGCCCAGATAGACCTGGTTGAGATAGGCCTCCAGGATGGTGCGCTTGTCGTAGCGCGCCTCCATGATCACCGCATACAGGATCTCGTTGAACTTGCGCGTGAGCGTCTGTTCCTTGCCGATGCCGAGCAGGCCGCTGCGGGCCAGCTGCTGGGTCAGGGTGCTGGCGCCCTGGCGGACCTGGCCGCCGGAGCGCGCCATGATCCAGGCCGCGCGCACCATGCCGCTCAGGTCGATGCCGTGGTGGTTGTTGAAGTCGCGGTCTTCCACTGCCTGCAGGCCGGTGACCAGCAGCTCGGGCACTTCTTCCATGCGCACCAGGCGGCGCTCTTCCTGCTTCTGGCCGTACAGGGTGGCGATGCGCGCCGGGTCCAGGCGTGCGCTTTTGAGCGCCTTGCGGTCGCCGGCGTCGCGCAGGCTGGCCACGCGCCCACCGGCCAGGCTGACTTCGACCCGGCGCGCCGGCACGCGTCCATCCACATCGATGTAGCCGCGGCTGGCGATGGTGAAGCGGCTGCCGTCCTGCTGGTAGGTGCCGGCCAGCTTCGCCTGACCGTCGTCGCGGTACGACGCCGCGTCCAGCTCGGTCTTCAGGGTGGCCGCATCCAGTGCGTTGCCCGGCACGAGCACCAGCGGTCGGCCGTATACGCGGGTCGGGATCTGCCAACGCAGTTCGCCAAAGCGCTGGGTGACCTGCTTGTTCAGATACATCGTATAGGGAATCAGGAAACCGAGCGCCAGCGCGAACGCGGCAAATCCCCAGACGATGAGTCTGCGTTGCCAGCGGGAGCCTTGCGCGTTGGTGTCGTCCTCGAAATCGTCGGGAGCGTCGTTGTCGTGGCGTCGGGGCACAGGAATGCGAGAATGTAGAGTCCGGCGAGTCTAGCAGCGCTGTCATGGCTGTGACCTGCCGGCCCCGTCGGCCGTTAAGAGCGGCTAACAAAACGCCCGACGCCGCTTCGCCAAGCGCGACGTGTTCTCGGCAGCAGCAGGCATGGTTCGTACACTGCGCGGGCAGATGCAACGATTGCCTCGACCCGCGCGCTGCTCGCACCGTTCACTGCCATACCACGCTGGAGTTCCAACGCAATGTCGATGTCTTTGGCCGATGCGCGCTATCTGTTCAATCGCGTCCTCGGCCTGATCCACCGCAGCGTGGCCAGCATGCGCACGCGCGGCTGGCGCGCCACCTGGCAGCGCATTCGCGTACACACACAGGCGCCTCCGGTCGCCCTGGGCACGCCGCTGTGGCTGCCGCAGGCCGCCCCATTTGCGGCGTTCGCACTGCCGCACAGCGCGACCCCGCGGGTGACGGTGGTGATTCCGGTCTACAACCACATTGCGCACACCCTGGCCTGCCTGCGCGCGCTGGCGGCGCATCCGCCGCTGCTGAGTGTGGACATCATCGTCGTGGACGACGGCAGCAGCGACGCCACCGCTGAACAGTTGCCGCAGATCGCCGGCCTGCACTACCACGTGCGTGCGAGCAACGGCGGTTTCATCGCGGCCTGCAACGACGGCATCGCGCTGGCGCGCGGCGAGTTCGTGGTGCTGCTCAACAACGACACCATTCCGCAACCTGGCTGGCTGGACCAGTTGATCGACACCTTTGCCCGGTATCCGGCCGCCGGTCTGGTCGGCGCGCAACTGGTGTATCCGGACGGGCGCCTGCAGGAATCCGGCGGCGTGGTCTTCGCCGATGGCAGCGCCTGGAGCTACGGCCGCTTCGAATCGTCCGAGGACCCGCGCTATGCATATGTCCGCGCGATGGACTACTGCTCGGGCGCGGCCATCGCGCTGCCGCGCGCGCTGTTGCAGACACTGGGCGGGCTGGACCGGCGCTACATGCCGGCGTATTACGAAGACACCGATCTGGCGTTTGCCGTCCGCGCGGCCGGATATCAGGTGCTGGTGCAGCCGGCCAGCGTGGTGGTGCATGACGAGGGCACCAGCAACGGCACCGATACGCGTACCGGGGTGAAGGCCTACCAGGTGCGCAATCAGGGCGTCTTCGCCGAAAAATGGCAGCAGCCGCTGAAAACGCAGTTGCCGGTCGGCACCGTGCCCGGGCCTGCGCTGCTGCACCGCCACCAGCGACAGGTCTTGATCCTGGACGAGTGCGTGCCGCAGCCGGACCGCGACTCAGGCTCGCTGCGGCAGTTCAACCTGATCCGCCTGCTGCGCGAGGAAGGCGCGCATGTCGTCTTCGTGCCGACACGCCGCGAACACGCCGGGCGCCACACCCAGGCATTGCAGCAACTCGGTGTCGAAGTCTGGTACGCGCCGTTTCTCGAAGGCATCGGCAGCTGGCTGCGCAGCCATGGTGCGCGGTTTGCGGTGGTGCTGCTGGTACGCCACCACGTGGCGCATGCCTGCCTGCCATTGCTCAGGCAATACGCGCCTCAGGCGCGCACCTTGTTCGACACCGTCGACCTGCATTACCTGCGCGAACGCCGCGGTGCCGAGCTGGCCCGCGATGCCAATCTGCTGCGCAGCGCAGAACGCACCCGCCTGCGCGAGCTGGAGATCATGGCGGCCACCGATGTCACCGTGCTGGTGTCGGCCGCAGAACAGGCGCAACTGCGCGCAGATGCGCCGCACATCCGCACCGCGCTGCTGTCCAACCTGCATGAAGTCGCCGGCAGCGGCCATCGCTTTGCGCAACGCCGCGACCTGGTCTTCGTCGGCGGCTTTCGTCATCCGCCGAATGTGGATGCGGTGCAATGGTTCATCAGCGCCATCTTTCCGCAGGTCCGTGCGCAGCTGCCCGAGGTGCTCTTCCACTGCATCGGTGCCGACCTGCCTGACGCCCTGAAATTGCTGGCCGATGAGTGCCCCGGCGTGCAGTTGCATGGTCATGTCCCGGATCTGGTTCCGTTCATGGACAGTGCGCGTATCGCAGTGGCACCGCTGCGTTTTGGCGCGGGCGTGAAAGGCAAGATCAATCTGAGCATGGCGCACGGCCAGCCGGTGGTCGGCACCACCTGCGCGGTGGAAGGCATGCACTTGCGCGACGGCGAGGATGTGTGCGTCGCCGACGATGCGGACGCCTTCGCCGCTGCAATCGTGCGGCTGTATCAGGACGCAGCACTGTGGCAACGCCTGGCCGACAACGGCTTGCGCAACGTGGCCGAACATTTTTCGCTGGACGCAGCACGGGCGACGGTGCGCGAGTTGTTCATTGCGGGGTGAGCAGGTGGCTAGGCATTGGCGTCTGAATCGTTTGCATCACCAAACGCCGCAGTACACGCAATGATGGGCGATTGATCCGCTCGCGCCGCATCACGCTGCTGCGCTCGCACCCTCATCTGCCCCTCGCGGCATCTTCTCCCGGTGGAGAAGGGAGTGTGCATCGCAGCTTGATCGCGTACCGGTTGAAAGGCTGCACAGCTTGGTTCACCTGCGTCTGCAGCACGCATTGCATCTGATGCAAATAGGGGGGCTTGGAGCGTGGGACTGTGCCTGTACCTGATGCAACACGGGCCTGAGACCTTGGGACGACACACGCTCGGCGGGCTTCCACGTTACCCACATCACCAGCAACTGCTCACCGCTGTTCGGCCACCGCCTTGACCCGTCGCGTGAATTCGGCAAGTTCCGGCAAACCCGGATCCAGCTGATGCGCCTCGTCCTGCGCACGGCGGGCGAAGGCTGCGTCCTCCTGGCCCAGCCGTTCGCTCCCGACCGCCACCCAGCGCTGTGCAAGGCGGCGTCGCGCACCGGCCAATGCATCGGCATTGGGCGTCAGCGCCTGCCAGGCATCCAGGCACCCGCGCGCGGCGCGCAGGCGGTTGTTGCGCAGTTCGTCCTCGAAACAACGTTGGCTGGCCGGTACCACGCGCGCCGCGGCCTGCAGCACACGCGGATCGCGTGGCGCCAGCGCCTGCGCGGCACGCACGGCGTCATAGGCGCTGGCGCCAGGCGGTGTCATCCAGCGTTGCTGCGCTTCGGCATCGGCAACGCGCTGCAGCAATGCCCGCAGGCGGCGCTCGCGCGTGCCCCGCGACAGGCTCGCGTCCGGGCCGCGCTGGGCGTCGCGCGCGCGCGCAATCGCTTGCTCGGCCTGCACGATCGATGCGGCGCCAGGCACCAGGAGCTGTGCCTGACGCAGGGATTGCAGCGCATCGTCGAAGTGGAAATCCGCCGCCTGCCGGCTGGCCTGTGCGGCGTACTCGTCCGCGACCTGATCGCGGCCGCGCTGGGCGATTGCATCGTCCGGTTCGGCGGCCAGCACCGCGTTGAAATCGCGCGCAGCCGGGGCCAGGCGGCCACGTCGCAGCAAGGCCTGCGCGCGCTGACGTCGCTGTTCCAGCAGGCGGTGGTACTGGCCTTCGGTCAGCGGCATGTCGACATGCCCGGGGTCGTAACGCTTGGCCGCGGCCAGCAACGCCGACGCCTCGCCGAGCGCATCGCGCGCCAGTGCCTGGCGTGCCTGCGCCAACAGATCGGTCAGGGCGTCCTCGCGGCCTTCCAGTGCGTCGGTGCGGTCGGGCGCCAGGGTCAGGATGCGTTGATAGAGCGGCAACGCACTCTCCGGCGTGCCGTCCAGGCGACCCTGCTGCTGCGCGAGCGCGGCCTGCGCCAGCAAGGCATCCAGCCCCACCCGACGCGCCTGCAGCGCGCGCAGCCGCGCCGCAACCGGGGCGATCTGCGCCTGCGGCGTCTCCAGGGCGGTGGCCAGCGCCAGCGCGCGCTGCGCTGCTGCGGCATCGCCTGCCGCAACCGCTGCACGCGCCTGCGCTACCGCAGCAGCGCCGGTCCGCGCCAGCCCGGTACGGGCTTCCCCACGGTCGCTGTCCAGTGCAAGCGCGGCGGCGAACAGTTCGCGCGCACCGTTGCCGTTGGCGGCGCTGAGCTGGCCGCGTGCCAGGGCCGCATCGCCCCGCTGCAACAATTGCTGGATGCGCGTGTCCGGCCACAGCCAATCGGCCAGCGGCTTGCGCAGCACGATCACGGTGAGCAGCAAGCAGGCGCACAGCGCCAACACCATGCGCCAGAGCGCACGGCTGCGCAGTGGCGCCCAGAGGCGGGGCGATCTGGCCCAGCGCGGGAGCGGAGACATACGGTGGCGTCCATCCTTGGCGCGACCTGACGGGGACGCGTTCACCGCATTATGGTAGCGGTGGAGGCTGCGAAGGCGGTGTGGGCTCTTCGGGAATCGGGAATCGGGAATCGGGAATCGGGAATCGGGAATCGGGAATCGTCAGGCAAGCACAGCTCACCTCTTTCATGTGCTGTCTGTTTTCAACCGCGTGCTCTTGCCAGGTGCGCGGCGTCCTCAGCCCAGCCGCCGCACCTCGCTCACGCCGGGCAGCGCATCCAGCTTGCCGAGCAGGCCGGACAGCTGGTCGTAATCGCTGACCTTCAAGCGCAGCCGTAGCTGCGCCCTGCCGGTATCGCGCACGTTGTCGCTGTTGATTTCCAGCACGTGCGCGTCTTCCTGGGCGATCAGGTTGGTGATGTCCTTGAGCAGCCAGCGGCGGTCCACCGCGCGCACCTGCACATCCACTTCGTAGCCGCTGCCGGCCTTGCCCCACTCCACCGGCAACACGCGCTGCGGGTGGGCGGCGGCCAGGCGCGCCAGTGCCGCACAGTCGGTGCGGTGCACGGTGATGCCGCGACCGCGGGTGAGATAGCCGGCAATCGGTTCGCCGGCCACCGGCTGGCAGCAACGCGCCAACTGCACCAGCAAATTGCCCACTCCCTCGACGGTGAATTTGGATTTCCCCAATCCATCGCGCCGCGCGGTCGGCCGCGGGGGCGCCGGTACCGCCGGCTGGGACGCGGCACGTTCGGCTTCCAGCAACGCACGGCTGACCTGGTTCGGGCCGGTATCGCCCAGGGCGACCTGGATATACAGCTCGTCGACGTTTTCGGCGTGGAATTTGCGCGCGGCCACGCTCAGATCCGCATGCTGCAGGCCCAGGCGCTTGAGCTCGCGATCGAGCAAGTCCTTGCCCGCCTGCACATTGCGCGCGCGGTCCAGCTTGTGGAACCAGGCGCGTACCTTGTCGCGCGAGCGCCCGCTGGCCAGAAAGCCGTTGGAGGCCAGCAGCCAATCGCGGCGCGGGTCCGCTTCCTTGGCGGTCATGATTTCCACGCGGTCGCCGCTGCGCAGCCGGTAGGTCAGCGGCACGATGCGGTCGTTGACGCGTGCGCCACGGCAGCGATGCCCGACCATGGTGTGCACGTGATACGCAAAATCCAGCGGCGTGGCACCTTGCGGCAGATCGATCACCTCGCCCTTGGGGGTGAGCGCATACACGCGGTCTTCGATCAGCTCGGCATCCAGCGCGCCGGCCAGTTCGCCATGCTCGCCCTCCTGCACCTGCTCCAGCAGCTGGCGCATCCACAAAATCTTGCGATCGAACGCTTTTTCGCCGCCCTTGCCGCCTTCCTTGTATTTCCAGTGCGCAGCCACGCCGAGTTCGGCCTGGGCGTGCATTTCGAAGGTACGGATCTGGATTTCGATCGTGCGCCCTTCCGGGCCGACCACCGCGGTATGCAACGAGCGGTAGTCGTTGGCCTTGGGCCGGGCGATGTAATCGTCGAACTCGCTCGGCACCGGCGCCCACAACGAATGCACCGCCCCCAGCGCGGCATAGCACGCCGCCACGTCCTCGACCATGACCCGCACCGCGCGGATGTCGTACAGCTGATCGAACGACAGCCGCTTCTTCTGCATCTTTCGCCAGATGCTGTAGATGTGCTTCGGCCGTCCGCTCACCTCTGCGCGCAGGCCCTGCTGGGCAAGCGCTGCCGACAGGGTGCGCTTGACCGCTTCCAGGTAGCGCTCGCGCGCCACGCGGGTTTCGTCCACTTCGCGGGCGATGCGGCGATAGGTCTCCGGCTCCAGATGCCGGAATGCCAGGTCCTCCAACTCCCACTTCACCTGCCAGATACCCAGCCGGTTGGCCAGCGGCGCGTGGATGTCGCGCGTGAGCTGGGCCAGCGCGCGGCGCTCATCTTCGCTCAGACGATCGGCCACGCGCATGCGCGCCAGCTGCCGTGCCAGCAGGATCGGCACCACGCGCAGGTCGTGGATGATGGAAAGCAGCAGACGCCGCAACCCTTCGCTGTTGCGCCCGGCCTCGCGTCCGGCATGCAGCGCCCAGACCTGATCGGCTGCATCCAGGCCGTCCAACAGGCCTTCCACCGCCACCCGCCGCTCCGCCGGTTGCCACGGCAGGCCCGCGATCGCGCCGCGCAAGGCAGGCAAGTCGAACAGCAACGCCGCAATCAGGGTGGCTTCGTCGGCGGCCAGCAGCGCCAATGCATCCAGGGTGTCGCCGAGCAATGCCCACGGCACGCGATCGGTCTGCGTAGGCGGCAGGTCCTGCCAGGCCTGCGCCAGCGCGTCGCGCACTGCCGGCGCGATCGAGGCCACGGCAGGCCGCTGCAGCAGCGCCTGCAGACGATCAAATGAGGAACTGGTCACAGCGGTGGACACGGCGGCGGGCAACAACGGGAGGCTGACGACTACGGTAACGTGCGCGTCACCTTCTCCACAACGCGTTTTACCGCGGCGCTCGCCGTGCGGGAGGACGCGCGTGCTCAGGCCAGGTTCACCCCGCAACGTCTTGATTCGTAACCGCCGGGCGCGAAAAGCGGCACGGCGCTGCGCACGGAAATCGGAACCTACGCCCCTTTTTACGTGCCCTTTACAACTGCGCCAGACCGCCTGCCTATGCTCGGGGCACGTCGTGCGTTGCATCCTGCAGCCAGCGGCGTTTTTCCCAACTGCGAGGTAGCCGTATGAAGACCTGGAAGAAGCCTGTCGTTCGTGAAGTCAATTGTGGCGCCGAAATCAACTGCTACGTCTCCGGCGAGTTTTGATCCTGCACGTTTCACGCTTACCTTGCCGCCTTTCCTCTTGATGCATGACCGGCAGTTGCCGGCAGATTAGGTCCAGTTCTCCATGCGTATCATCGTCTTGGGATCGGCGGCCGGCGGTGGGCACCCGCAGTGGAATTGCCACACCCCCGCGAGCCTGCGGGCGTGGCAGCAAACAGACGGTGCCCAGCGTCGTACCCAGGCCAGCATCGCAGTCAGTGCCGATGGCGAGCGCTGGGTGCTGATCAATGCCTCACCAGATTTCCGCCAACAAATTCTTGCGACACCGGCCTTGTGGCCGCAGCACGGGCTGCGACATTCGCCGATCGAGGCGGTGCTGCTGACCAGCGGCGAGATCGACCACATCGCCGGGCTGCTCTCGATGCGCGAAAGCCAGCGGTTCTCGTTGCATGCCAGCAACCGCGTGTTGGGCCTGCTCGCGCAGAACCCCATTTTCGACGCCGTCAATCCGCAGTACGTGAGCCGGCAGCCGTTCGCGCTGGACACTCCGCTGGTGCTGTGCGGATTACAGCTCACGCCCTTCTCGGTGCCCGGCAAGGTGCCCTTGTTCATGGAATCGCGCAGCGGCGGCGACCTGGCGGGGTCCGATGAAGAAACCCTCGGGCTCACCATCGACGATGGCCGCCACCGCATGCATTACATTCCCGGCTGCGCTGCGATGACCGACGCCTTGCGTGCGCGCCTGCAAAGCGCCGAATTGGTGTTCTTCGACGGCACGATGTGGCGCGATGACGAGTTGGTGCAGCTGGGCGTCAGCCAGAAGACCGGCCAACGCATGGGCCACATGAGCATCGATGGCCCAGATGGCACCATCGCCGCGTTCGCGACGTTGAACGTGGCGCGCAAGATCTTCATCCATCTCAACACCACCAATCCCGTGCTCAACACCCTCTCGCCCGAGTTCGCCAGCGCGCGCGCCAGCGGTTGGGAAGTTGCCCATGACGGCCTGGAGATCGCCCTGTGACTGCGCTGCTCAGCCCCGACCAACTGGAAGCAGACCTGCGTGCCATCGGCGCGCGCCTGTATCACGACCAGCATCCGTTTCATGCGCTGTTGCACCACGGCAAGCTCGACCGAGGCCAGGTACAGGCCTGGGCGTTGAATCGCTTCGAGTACCAGCGCTGCATTCCGCTGAAGGACGCGGCGATTCTGGCGCGCATGGAAGACCCCGCGCTGCGGCGGATCTGGAGGCAACGCATCCTCGACCACGACGGCAATAGCGCCAGCGACGGCGGCATCGCACGCTGGCTGCATCTCACCGACGCGCTGGGCCTGGACCGCACGCTGGTGGAGTCCGGGCGCGCGCTGCTGCCCGGCACGCGCTTTGCGGTGCAGGCGTACCTGCACTTCGTGCGCGAAAAAAGCCTGCTCGAAGCGATCGCCTCGTCGCTGACCGAATTGTTCGCGCCCAACATCATCGGCCAGCGCGTGGCCGGCATGCTCAAGCATTACGACTTCGTGTCGTCCGAAGCGTTGGCCTATTTCGAGCATCGCCTGACCGAGGCGCCACGCGATTCGGATTTCGCGCTGGATTACGTCAAGCAGCATGCCGATACGGTCGAAAAACAGGCGCTGGTCAAGGCCGCATTGCATTTCAAGTGCTCGGTGCTGTGGGCGCAGCTGGATGCATTGCATGTGGCCTACGTGACGCCAGGCATCGTCTGGCCGGATGCCTTCGTGCCGGACCGCGACGCCGGCCGGGTCGCGGCATGAGCGGCATTACCCGCCATAGCCAGCCGGCCCTGCGTGCAGGCGTGCGCCTGCAACATGACCGTGCGCGCGACCAGTGGGTATTGCTGGCGCCCGAACGCGTGGTCGAGCTGGACGACATCGCCTTGGTGGTCGCGCAGCGCTACGACGGCACGCGCTCGCTGGCGCAGATCGCGCAGGAGCTGGCTGCAGAATTCGATGCGGACGCAGCCCAAATCGAAGCGGACGTGATCGAACTCACCGATACCCTGCATCAGAAGCGTTTGCTGCGGCTATGAGCATCGCGCCGCCACCGCTGTCGGTGTTGTTGGAATTGACCCACCGCTGCCCGTTGGCGTGCCCGTATTGCTCCAACCCGATCGCGCTGGCAGCGCTGCGCGAGGAAATGGACACCGCAGGCTGGCGCTCGCTGCTGCAGCAGGCCGCCGACATGGGCGTGCTGCAGGCGCATTTTTCCGGGGGCGAACCCATGTTGCGCAAAGACCTGCCCGAACTGGTCGCACATGCGCGCGCACTCGGGCTGTACAGCAACCTGATCACCTCCGGCGTCGCCGGCGGCGAGCCGATGCTGGACCAACTGCAGGCGGCCGGGCTGGAACATGTGCAGTTGAGCGTGCAGGACGTGGATGCGGCCGGCGCCGACCGCATCGCCGGCTACCGCAACAGCTTGTCCAAAAAGCGCGAATTCGCCGCCGCGGTCCGCGCCCGGGGCCTGCCGCTGACGATCAACGCGGTACTGCACCGCCATAACGCCGAACGCGTGCCCGGGATGATCGCGCTGGCGCTGGAATGGCAGGCCGAGCGCATCGAGGTGGCGCACACCCAGTACTACGGCTGGGGCCTGCGCAACCGCGCTGCGCTGATGCCCAGCCGCGAGCAACTGCTGGCCACCATCGACGCGGTGGAAACCGCGCGACGCCAGCTCGGCGACCGCCTGGCGATCGATTTCGTCACGCCCGATTACTACGCGCGCCAGCCCAAACCCTGCATGGGCGGCTGGGGCCAACGCTTCGTCAATATCTCCCCGCGCGGCGACGTGCTGCCCTGCCACGCGGCCGAAACCATCGACGGCCTGCGCTTTGACAATCTGCGCGAGCGTTCGCTGGCCGATATCTGGAACAACGGCGAGTCATTCGTGCGCTTTCGCGGCACCGCATGGATGCCGGAGGTGTGCCAGGGCTGCCCCAAGCGCGAGATCGATTGGGGTGGCTGCCGCTGCCAGGCGCTGGCGCTCAGCGGCGATGCCGCCACGCTGGACCCGGTCTGCGAACGTTCGCCCATCCATGCGCAGGTGCGCGCAACCGCCGAGCAGGAGTCGGCATCGCCGGCACCGGCCTTCATCTATCGCCGCCCAGAACGCCCCGCAGCAGCCACCGCAGACCCGCTGGAATAGGCAGCGCCGGCATGCGCCAACAGCGTCTACACTAGCCTCTCCTCTTCTTCGGATGGCTTCCATGTCGCTCGCGCGCCGCATTCCCTTGCTGGTTTGCCTGACCTTGGCGCTGCATGCCGCCCCTGCCCTGGCGCAACGCGCGGTGCAAGGCGACCTGCAGTCGCAGATGAGTGCCGAACAGTTCAAGGCCGCCGGCCTGGACAAACTCAATGCGAGCGAACTGGCTGCGCTCAACGATTGGCTGCAGGGCAAGGTCGCCAAGGAGGCCGCAGTGGTGGTCGAACAGGCCAAGGAAGCCGGCCGCCAGGAAGTGATCGTCAAGAACCGCGGCTTCTTCGACTTCGGCAGCAAGGAGCCGATCGAGAGCACGATGGTTGGCGAATTCAAGGGCTTCGCCAAGGGCCGCGTTTACACGCTGGCCAACGGTCAGGAGTGGGAACAGACCGATGCCGCCAGCCTGTCTGGCGTGCGCAAGGACGCACCCAAGGTCAAGATCAAGCCGGGTCTGGTCGGCGTGTGGTATCTGCAGATCGAGGGTTACAACACCCCGGCCAAGGTGCGGCGGATCAAGTAAGCGCCTCCGCCGAGCTTGCGCGGCTGCCGAAAGCGGTTGCCACCCACGGCATCGGCATGCGCCGCGCGTATCCCGCCGCTGCGCGTTGCGCATGCGACATTGCAACCAGCCGCTGCAATGCGCTCGCCGTAGAGCAGCGCATGCGCAAGGCGGCGCCGGTGCGGCAGACAGAGCGCAAGCGTCAGTGCGCACCCGCCATGCCCAGGCGCAGCCAACGTGGCGCGCCGAATCATCGTGCTCAGCATCGCGCACACGCAGCCATTGGCGGTAGCGATAGGTGCCGTCCTACTGACCGATTCCGACTACGCGTACACTCCTGCACACACCGCGCCACCCACCCGTCGCTGACGCCACTGCTAACCGCGTTTTTCCCACGCAATTGGTCGCAGCAATCGCTGGCCACACGCACGGCCTCTAGAGAACCTGCATGCGCTCGAAGACCTATTGCAGCCTTGCACTGCTAACGTCCCTGACACTCTTTGCAGGCGTCGCGCCCGCTGATCCCATCGCGTCCGCTGCGTCGCCGGCGGAGCGCTGCGCCAATGCACCGGACGTTGGCTTCGGGCAAGCCCTGGTGTGTTACCACGATGCCATCGAACAACAACCGCTGACCTATACGCGCGTTGGCACCAGCAGCGTGGCCGGTGTCGAGCGGCGCGATTACCTGCTGACCTCGCAGGACTGGTCGCCCGAGGGACTGGTCACGCCGGCGCGCTGGCAGCATGACGTGGCGATCTACGTGCCGACAGAGGCCTTGCCCACGCGCGCGGTGTTGATCTCAACCAATGGCACGCGTCACCCGGCGGATGGCAGTGCGGCGCAGCCGGCCAGCGAGTTGGCGCCCGAAGCGCTGGCCGCCTTGGCGCAACGCACCCGCACGGTGGTGATCGCGCTCAGCGACATCCCCAACCAGGCGCTGATCTACCAGGGCGATGCCACCCCGCGCCGCGAAGACGACAGCGTGGCCTATAGCTGGTCGCTGTTTCTCAAGGCGCCGCAGCAGCGCAAGACACTGCCGCTGCATGTGCCGATGGCGGCCGCGATTGCGCGCACCATGAGCCTGGCCGAGCGCGAACTGGCCCCACTGCGAATCCATCGCTTCGTCCTTGCCGGCGCCTCCAAACGCGGATGGGCCAGCTGGCACGCCACCATCGCAGACCGGCGCGTGGAGGCGGTGGCGCCATTGGTGATCGACATCCTCAACATGCCGGCCGTGCTGGAGCATATGTCCCGCACCTATGGCGGCAACTGGCCGATCGCCTTCAATGCCTATGCAAAGCAGGGCATCACCTCACAACTGCAGACCCCCGCCTTCGCGCAGTTGGTGCAGCTGCAAGATCCGCTAAGCTATTTGCACACGCCGTACCGCACGCGGCTGGCGGTGCCCAAGTACATCGTCAACGCCAGCGGCGACGACTTCTTTTTGCCGGACAACACCCAGTTCTTCTATGACGCACTACCCGGCAGCAAGGCGCTGCGCGTCCTGCCCAACAGTGCGCACAATATCCGCGCATCCGTCGTCGATACCCTGGCGCCGTTTATCACGCGCCTGCAGCAGCAGCGCCCGTTACCGCAGGTAAGCGATGTGTTGCGTATGGGCCAAGCGCCGCAGATCCGCTTCCGCTCCTCCGAGCGGCCAACGCAGGTGCAGCTATGGAGTGCACATAATCCGCACGCGCGCGATTTCCGCTACGCCTGCGGCATACGCTACAGCGCCACACCCATTGCGCTTGCCGGCGGCGGCCCGGTCCCGGTACCGGTGCAGATTCCGGAGAACGGCTGGAGCGCGTATTTCGTCGAAGCCACTTACGCGGACGGATTCGTTGCCACCAGCCAGACCTATGTACTCGGCAAGCAGCGTTACCCCACCCAGGCACCGCCCACCGATAACGCGGCCTGCAGCACATTGCCCGGCGTGCCCACCGCTGCCGCCGTGCGCTGACGCAGTTCTTGAACGATGGCGATCGCCGGCTGAAGCACCTCGCGGGCAATTGAGCGCCATGCGCCAGTTGCCGGGTCGGCTTTTCGGCAACCACCGCGCCACGTTGGACGCATTTGTCCACGTTGCGCAATGAAGTCCGCACAGACAATGCCAAATGGCACGGTTTTGCACTTGAGCACGCCACCAAGATCGATCCAACCCGACTGATCCATTGACATCGTTGTCACTAACTCCTACACAGGCCCCTACTCGCTGACGGCATCGGCCGGTCAGACGGACCAAAGGACTGAATGTGGCTGCGATTTCGCGTTCCGCTTACGCCTCTGCCTCGCCCGATGTCCCCGTTGCCACCAGCTTCGTCGCTGCCGATGTCGGTGGCACGCATGTGCGTGTCGGGCACATGCTGCAGACGCGCGATGCAGCCATCGAGCTTTCGCATTACCGCACCTATCGCTGCGCCGAACACGCCAGTCTCCAGGCCATCCTCGAGGACTTCCTGCAACAGCGGCGCCGCGTCGATGCGGTGGTCATCGCCAGTGCCGGCGTAGCGCTGGACGATGGCAGCTTCATCAGCAACAACCTGCCCTGGACGATTTCGCCCAGCCGCATCGGTACCGCACTGGCGGTGCGCAACGTGCACCTGGTCAACGATTTCGAGGCGGTGGCCTACGCAGCGCCGCAGATGGAACAACGCGCCGTGCTGCAGCTGAGCGGACCCACGCCGCGCCATGCGCGCGCCAACGGGCCGATTTTGGTGGTCGGCCCCGGCACCGGTCTGGGTGCAGCACTGTGGATCGATGCCAAGCCACGCGCAATCGTGCTGGCTACCGAAGCCGGCCAGGTCGCGCTGGCCAGCACCCACCCGCACGAATACGCCTTGCTGCAACGCCTGTTGCGTGGCCGGCACTATCTGCCGCTCGAGCACGTGCTTTCCGGCCCGGGCTTACTGCATCTCTACCACGCGGTGTGCGAGCTGCATGACGCAACGCCGCTCCATCGCCTGCCCGCCGCCGTGACGCACGCAGCGCTGCACGAAAACGATGCGCTTGCGCGCGAGTGCCTGCAAATTTTTTGCGGCCTGCTGGGGAGCGCGGTCGGCGACATGGCACTGGCCTACGGCGCTGCCGGTGGCATCTATCTGGCCGGGGGCTTCCTGCCGACGATCGGCCAGTTCCTGGCTGGCAGCACATTCGCCGAGCGCTTCCTGGACAAGGGAAACATGCGCGCGGTGCTCGAACGCATCCCGGTCAAATTGGTCGAGCACGGGCAACTGGGCGTGCTCGGCGCGGCCAACTGGTATCTGCAACACCACACCGAGCTGTCGTAAGCGATCTACCACGCGTTCCACCCCGAGCGCGCGTCTGCAAGACCCCGCATCCGGCGAGCGGCAGCCCGCCGTCCATCCCTGTGCGTGATGAGGAGAGACATCATGAAATACAGCACCACCCTGCTGTCCAGCGCCATTGCACTATCGCTGGCATTCGCTGCGCAAGCCCAGGACGGCGCTGGCACGCAAGCCACCGACCTGGATGCCGTCCAGGTGGTCGGCATCCGCGCCAGCCTGGAAAAATCGCTCGATACCAAACGCAACAACACCGGCATCTCCGAGGCGATCACCGCCGAAGACATCGGTAAATTCCCAAGCACCAACGTGGCCGAAGCGCTCTCGCAGATTCCCGGCGTCACCCTGGACCGGCGCTTCGGACAAGGCGAGCGCGTGAGTATCGACGGCACCGACCCCAGCCTCAATCTGTCGTTCCTGGACGGGCATCCGGTTGCGCAGGCGATCTGGCTTTATGGCGAACAGCCCAGCCGCGGGTTCGATTACACCCTGCTGGCCCCGCAGATCCTGGGCCGTGCGGAAATCCTCAAATCCTCCGAAGCGCGCCTGACCGAAGGCAGCCTGGGCGGCACGGTGCTAATGCACACGCGGCAGCCGCTGGATCTGAAGGCCAACGAAGTGGCTGCGTCCATCGGCTATAGCTACAGCGACCAGGCCAGCCAGGGCAAACCCAACGCGGCACTGCTCTACAGCTGGAAGAACGCGGCGCAGACCTTCGGCATTGCGGTGTCGGCGCAGCACTACGAAGAACGCGTCGACCGCCGCGGCATGGAAGTGTTCGGCTACGCACCGGCCAGCACTTTCGCCAATGCCGCAGGCGGCGTGCCTGCCGATGCGGATGTACCCAACTCGATCAACGCGGCCTGGTTCCAGCAGGATCGCGAGCGCGACAGCGCCGTGGTCAACCTGCAACTCAAGCCCAGCGAGGCGCTGGAGTTCAATCTGAGCGGCCTGTACATCAATGAGAACTTCGACAACTACAACCAGTCGATGTACAGCTTTTTGACCTGGAATGCCGGCACCGTGGCGGCGGTGGACCAACTTGGCGGCGTCCGTAACGGCGTGGTCACCAGTGGCCACTCCAGCGCCAATGCGATCCCGCTCGGCGGCACGGTGATCTACGACAACAACGTGCGCGAATCGGAGGTGACCACCAAA
This sequence comes from Xanthomonas sp. NCPPB 1062, assembly GCF_041481705.2. Classification (NCBI taxonomy): domain Bacteria; kingdom Pseudomonadati; phylum Pseudomonadota; class Gammaproteobacteria; order Lysobacterales; family Lysobacteraceae; genus Xanthomonas; species Xanthomonas sp. NCPPB 1062. The sequence goes on from NZ_CM192987.1 coordinate 3,497,594, forward strand.
GGACTGGACCTGCGCGGCGCCTTCCGCGGCGAGGGTTGGGGCTTGAACGGACAGGTGGGCCAGAGCAAGTCCGAGAACAACGATCTCTCGCAATACTTCATCGAGCCGTTCTACAACGGCGGCTTCAGCTGGGACACCCGCCGCGGCATCCGCTTCGACGATTCCGCAGCGGCACGTAATCCCGCCAACTGGGGTTCGGCCGGCGGCTGGTTCGGCAACAACGGCATCTTCTCTACCGAAAGCAAGGACACCTACGGCCAGCTGGATTTCAATCTGCAGTTCGATGGCGTGTTCAATCAACTGCTGTTGGGCGTGCGCCACGGCAAGCATGACGAGCGCTTCGAGCTCAATGTCTATGGTGGTGTCACCCCCGGCACCCTGGCCGACGTGGGCACGATCGGGCTCACCGATCTGCAGGGGTTCTATCCCGATCACGGCCGACATATACAGGCAGGTCGCAACAACGTGCTGAACTGGATCCGCAACAGCCCGGTCGATTACAGCGCGCCGGATCCGGCCAGCTACCTCAACAACAGCTGGGCGCTGGAGCAGACCAACAATGCGGCCTACGCGCAGCTGAATTTTTCCGGCGGCGGTCTGCGCGGCAATCTCGGCGTGCGCTACGTGGATTCCAAGACCGAAGGCAGTGGCTTCGTCTACAGCGGCACGCCCTCCCTCGCCGACGCCGGCAGCCTGTGGCAGACCCGCACCCGCAAGGAAGACTTTCTGCTGCCTTCGCTGACGCTGTCGTACGACACCAGCGACGACTGGGTATTCCGCTTCGCTGCGGCCAAGGTCATCGCCTGGGCACCGTACAACCAGATGGTCAACAACACCTTCCTCAACGACACCACCTTGACCGGCAGCGGCGGCAATGCAGACCTGTCGCCGTATGAATCCTGGAACTTCAATCTCTCTGCCGAATATTATTTCGCGCAGCAAGCGGTGGTGGCGTGGTCGGTGTTCTACAAGAAGATCGACAACTACATCGACACCAGCGCCAGCGTGGAGCGCCAGTACAACGCACTGCGCGACACTGCGCCGCAGAGCTGGGCGCAATTGCTCGGCAGCAACGGCTGTACCGCCGATGGCTATTGCGACTACAGCATCCAGCGGCCGCGCAACGCCGGCGACGGCAAGGTCAAGGGCTTCAACATCTCCTTCCAGCAACCGTTCGGCGACAGCGGCTTCGGTCTGACCGCCAACTACACCTATGCCGCCGGCGAAAACAACACCGGCGATGCCCTGCCCTACCAATCGCGCAACAGCCTCGCCTTCAGCCCTTACTACGAAAAAGGCCCACTCAATGCCCGGCTGACCTACAACTGGCGCGACAGCTATCTGGCCGGCGGTTATGTGGCCGGTGCGGCACCGGCAAGCGTGGACGATTACGCCGAACTCGGCGCCAGTATCGGCTATGCCTTCAGCCCGAACTGGTCGCTGCAGGTCGATGCGCAGAACCTGCTGGACGAGCAATACCTGCAGTATCTGGGCGACAAGGACCACCTGGCTGGACGCTACAAGAGCGGACGCCGCTACATGGCCAGCCTGCACCTGAAGTTCTAGCGCAGCTAGCAACGACTGCGCTCACCGCCAGGCGGGCGCGGTCGGTGCTCGTAGCCGGGCGTACCACTTGTACGCCCCGGCTTCGAGCGCACCGTCTGCGCTGATCTGCCGACTGCTCGCGACGATATACGGGCCGTTCTCAGCATCGGAGGCGCACGCCGCGTGCCTTATAAAGACGCACGCGGCTTTGTTCGGATACATGCCCGACCGAGGGCTCAACCGCGCAGTGCAGCGACCCGTTGCGACAGTTTCTTCGCAGAAACGCCGGATTTGGCACCTAGCTCCTGCGCAAAGACCGACACGCGCAGTTCTTCCAGATCCCAACGCAGCGCCTGCCACTCTTGGCGGTCTTGCAAACCGTGCGCAGCGGCGGCTTCCACTGCATCCACGAACGGTTTGAGCTCGAGCATGCGCGCCTGGTCGCGCGCAGGATCGCGCTTTGCACGCTCGGTACGCAGGATCATCGCCCTGAGGTAGCGCGGATAATTGGCCAATGCATCGGCCGGCGTGTCGCGCAGGAAGCCTGCATGCACCAGCGCGCGCAGTTGCTGCTCCATGTCGTCCAGATTGCCGCGTGCCCAGCCCATCAACGGTGCTTCCAGCAGTGGCTTGAGTTCGGCCACGGCGCCCAGGATGCTTTCGGCCAACTTCAAACGCTCCATCGCTTCGCCGAACAGCCGCTTGCCCGCATCGTCGCGGCGCTGCGCAAACGCGCCGGGGTCGCGAATGGCGCCCAGGCCATCGGCCAGCACGGCATTGAGCGCCGCATCGACCAGATCGCCACGCAGGCGTTCCTGCGATTCGATCGCCGCATACAGCAGACCGGTCTTGGGCGACACCGGCAGTTGCTTGCGCGCCTGCTTGATCTTGTCGGCCAATGCGATTTCCAGCAAGCGCCGCACGCCGCGCGGATGCGCCCGCGCAGCTTCGTTGCGGTCTGCAAAGATATGCAGCGCCGCATTGTCGCCTTGATCCACCAGCGCCGGGTATGCCGGCACGCCGGCCTCGCCGGCCACCTGTTCGGGAATCGGCGCACTCGGAAAGTCGCGCAGGCCTTCGGCGGCCAGCGCGCGCCCGGCCCGTGCGGCGAATGCCTGCCCCGCGCGCTCGCCGAAGCGCACACGCAGCCCGTCCAGATCGCGCGACTCGGCCAGCACCTTGCCGTCGTCATCGCGCAGGCGCAGGTTCATCAGCAAATGCGTGTCCAGCGCCTGCTCATCGAAATCCAGTGCCGTCACCTGCGTCCCGGTGGCCTTGGTCAGAAAGCGCGCCAGTTCGCCGCGGATATCGTCGGCCGAGGCAATGCTAAATGCCTCGTAAAACGCACGTCCGAAATCCGGTGCCGGCACATAGTTGCGGCGTTGCGCCTTGGGCAGGCTACGAATCAACGCAGACGCCTTGTCGGCGACGAAGCCCGGCGCCAGCCACGACAGGCGCGCCGGATCCAGCGCATTGAGCAGGTGCAACGGCACCTCCAGCGTCACGCCGTCGTCGATGGCCCCCGGCTCGAAGCGGTAGTGCAACGGCAGGCGCGCATCGCCGAGTGGGAAATATTTCGGAAAGCGATCGGCTTCGCTGCCTTCGCCCGGCAGCAGATCGTTCAACGACCAATGCAGGCTGCGGCGCTTGTCCGGCGGCAAGCTCTTCCACCACGCATCCAGACCGCTGGCCGAATGCAGCTCGGCCGGAATGCGATCCAGATACCAGCGCGCCTGCCAGCCTTCGTCGGCAACGATACCGGCACGACGCAGCTTGGCCTCTTCTTCGCGCGCCTGCTCGAGCACCTTGAGATTGTCGGCCACGAATGCGGCCCGCGTATTGATTTCGCCCGTCACCAGGCCTTGGCGCACGAACAGGTCATGCGCTGCGGCCGGATCGATCTTGCCGAAATGCACGGGCTTTTTCGGCGCCAGCACCAGCCCGAACAGGCTGATCTGTTCCGAAGCGACCACCTGCCCCTGCGCACGCGACCAGTGCGCATCGAAATGCTTGCGCGCCAGCAGATGCGGCAGCTCGGCAATCGCCCAATCCGGCTCGATCGCGGCATTGGTCATGCCCCACACTTTCTGCGTGTCCAGCAGCGTGGCCGCCAGAATCCACGGCGGCGGTTTGCGCGCCAATGCGGAACCCGGAAACGGCACGAAGCGGCGTTGCCGCGCAGCCAGATAGTCGCCTTTTTCGGTGCGATGACCGATCTGCGTCGGCAGGCCCGCCAGCAGGGCGCGATGCAGCGCCTGATACGCCGCCGCACGCTCGCGTTCGGTGGTCCGCGCCGAGGCTTCGGCAGCCTCGGCCTGCTTGGTCGTCGCAGCAGGCGCAGGTTGCACAGGCGCCGCGTTCGGATCCGGCTTGCCTTCGCGTGCCAGCCGCGCAGCACGGTGCAGTTGGCCACGCGTGGGCCGGTTGACGTTGTGGCCGTCCTCGCGGGCGGGCGCGCTGGCACCGGCCAGCAACGGCGCCAGCATCACATTGGCCGGCTCTTCGCTCCAACCCAGTTCTTCGCACAGCAACCGCAGCTGCCGGTGCAGCTCGCGCCACTCGCGCATGCGCAGGAAACCGAGGAAATGCCGGTTGCACCAGTCGCGCAGCTTGGATTGGGTGAGATCTTCATGCACCTGCCGGTACGCATCCCACAAGCGCAGGATGCCGACGAATTCAGAGCGCGCGTCGGCAAACAGCGCATGCGCGTTATCGGCGGCCTCGCGCGCTTCCGGCGGGCGCTCGCGCGGATCCTGGATGCCCAGGAATGCGGCGATGATGATCATCTCGCGCAGGCACCCATGTTGCTGCGCGGCCACCAGCATGCGCGCCAGCTTGACGTCCACTGGCAGGCGCGCCATCTGGCGCCCGGTGGCGGTCAGACGCCGCTGCGCATCGATGGCGCCCAGCTCCAGCAGCTGTTGCCAGCCATCAGCCAACGCACGTTCGTCGGGTGCCTCCAGGAACGGGAAGTCTTCGATCCTGCCCAGCCCCAACTGCAGCATGCGCAAGATCACCCCGGACAACGAGGAACGTCGGATTTCCGGATCGGTGAACGCCGGCCGCGCGGCAAAATCCGCTTCGGCATACAGCCGGTAGCAGATACCCTCTGCAATGCGCCCGCAACGGCCCATGCGCTGGTTGGCGCTGGCCTGCGAGATCGGCTCGATATGCAGCCGGTCCAGCTTCTGGCGCGGGCTGTAGCGCTTGACGCGGGCAAGCCCCGGATCCACCACATAGCGGATGCGCGGCACCGTCAGCGAGGTCTCGGCCACGTTGGTGGCCAGTACCAGGCGCCGGCGCGGGCCCGGGTTGAACACGCGGTCCTGATCAGCCGCCGACAGCCGCGCGTACAGCGGCACCACTTCGGTTTCGCGGTATTTGCGCCGTTCCAGCGACTGGTGCGCATCGCGAATCTCGCGTTCGCCCGGCAGGAACATCAGCACATCGCCGCGCGGGTCGATGCGGGTAATTTCGTCGATGGCCGCCACGATCGCATCGTTGACACTGCGCTCGCCGTCGCGGCCGCTGCCGTGTTCGCCATCGTCGCTGTCGCCCGTATCGCCTTCCAGCGGGCGATAACGCACCTCGACCGGAAAGGTGCGGCCTTCCACGCTGATCACCGGCGCATCGTCGAAGTGCCGTGCAAAGCGCTCGGTATCGATGGTGGCCGAGGTGACGATCAACTTGAGGTCGGAGCGCTTGCGCAGCAACTGCTTGAGATAGCCGAGCAGGAAATCGATGTTGAGGCTGCGCTCGTGCGCCTCGTCCACGATGATGGTGTCGTAGGACGACAGCCAACGGTCGCTGGCGATTTCCGCCAGCAGGATGCCGTCGGTCATGAACTTGATGCGCGACTGATCGCTGACGCGATCGGTGAAGCGCACCTGGAAGCCCACCGTCGTGCCCAATGGCGTCTTCAGCTCGTCGGCCACGCGCGCGGCCACTGCACGCGCGGCGATCCGGCGTGGTTGGGTGCAGCCGATCATCCCGGCGGCTCCGCGTCCGGCCGCCAGGCAAAGCTTGGGCAGCTGGGTGGTCTTGCCCGAGCCTGTTTCGCCGGCGATGACCACCACCTGATGGTTCCGGATCAGCGCGATGATGCGCTCGGCCTCGCGCGCGATCGGCAACTGGTCGTCCAGCGTGATGGCCGGCTGCTGCTCGGCCCGCGCCTGGCGTTGCGCCTGCGATGCCGCCAGCGCCTGCTCGAACGCATCGCGCACCTGCGGGTTGCCCGGCTTGCCCTGCCAGCGCGACCATAGGCCCAGCAAGCGGCCACGGTCGCGGCTCATCGCACCATCCACGGCATGGCGGCGCTCACGCAAGGTGTCGGCAAGGGTGGAGTCGATAGCGCTCATTGATGGAAAAATGTGAAAAATTGAATGACGTTTGATCCTTTAGCCTGTCTATTGTGACGCCATATCAGTTCCCCAAGACATCCACCCTGCAAGGACCATCCCATGTCCAAGAAAAAAAACGCCAATAAGCCCGTCGTCGTCAGTGATGCCCTGCCGGGCGCTGCTGCGTCGGCACCGCATATCGATATCGGGATCAAAGACAGCGATCGCAAGCAGATCTCCGACGGTCTGGCCCGCTACATGGCTGACGCCTTCACCTTGTATCTGAAGACCCACAACTTCCACTGGAACGTCACCGGATCGATGTTCAACTCGCTGCACACCATGTTCGAAACCCAGTACACCGAGCAGTGGGCGGCGCTGGACGAGGTGGCCGAGCGCATCCGCGCCCTGGGCTACAACGCGCCGGGCTCGTACCGCGAATTCGTCGCGTTGACCTCGATCCCGGAAGAGCCGGGCCTGAGCGACAGCGCCGACTGGCGTGAAATGGTGCGTCAGCTGGTCAGCGGCAACGAAGCCGTCTGCCGCACCGCACGCAAGGTGCTGGGCACCGCCGACGACGCCGGCGACGACCCGACCGTGGACCTGCTGACCCAGCGTCTGCAAACCCACGAAAAGTACGCCTGGATGCTGCGCTCGCTGCTGCAGTAAACCCTCTGGGCTTCGCCCCTTCGGGTTTGAGCCCCTCTCCCGCCGGGAGAGGGGTTGGGGTGAGGGTACGGTGCGAAGCCCACGTCATCCCAACCGCATAAGGCTTCAGTGCGTCCCCTGCGCGCCGACATACAGCACATCGCGGCAATCTCCGATCTGCCATTGCGCGCAGCTGCTCCCATGCCATCCGGCCAGGGCTTGACCCGCACGGTATCCTAGGCGGATGTCTTCCCCCGCTCACGAACTGCTCAGCCGCGTCTTCGGCTACGACGACTTCCGCGGCCCGCAGCAGGCCATTGTCGAACACGTCGCTGCCGGCAACGATGCCCTGGTCCTGATGCCCACCGGTGGCGGCAAGTCGCTGTGCTACCAGGTGCCGGCGCTGCTACGCGACGGCATCGGCATCGTGGTCTCGCCGCTGATCGCGCTGATGCAGGATCAGGTCGAGGCCCTGCGCCAGCTCGGCGTACGCGCCGAGTTCCTCAATTCCACCCTGGATGCAGAAAACGCCCAGCGCGTGGAACGCGCCCTGTTGTCCGGCGACCTGGATCTGCTCTACGTTGCGCCCGAGCGCTTGCTGACCCAGCGCTTCCTCTCGTTGCTGGAACGTAGCCGCATTGCGCTGTTCGCCATCGACGAAGCCCATTGCGTCTCGCAATGGGGCCACGATTTCCGCCCGGAATACCGCCAGCTCACCGTGCTGCACGAGCGCTGGCCGCATATTCCGCGCATGGCGCTGACGGCCACCGCCGACCCGCCGACCCAGCGCGAAATCGCAGAGCGCCTGGATCTGGTGGACGCGCGCCACTTCGTCAGTTCCTTCGACCGCCCCAACATCCGCTACACGGTGGTGCAGAAGGACAACGCGCGCAAACAGCTGCAGGAATTCCTGGGCCGTCATCGTGGCTCGGCCGGCATCGTGTATGCGATGTCGCGGCGCAAGGTGGAAGAAACCGCGCAGCAACTGTGCGCGCAAGGCTTCAATGCACTGCCCTATCACGCTGGCCTGCCGGCAGAGGTGCGTGCAGAAAACCAGCGCCGCTTCCTGCGCGAGGACGGCATCATCATGGCCGCCACGATCGCTTTCGGCATGGGCATCGACAAGCCGGACGTGCGCTTTGTGGCGCACGTGGATCTGCCCAAATCGCTGGAGGGCTATTACCAGGAAACCGGACGCGCCGGCCGCGACGGCGACCCCGCCGAAGCCTGGCTGTGTTACGGCCTGGGCGATGTGGTGCTGCTCAAGCAGATGATCGAGCAAGGCGAAGCCGCCGAAGAGCGCAAGCGTCTGGAGCGCGCCAAGCTCGACCACCTGCTGGGCTATTGCGAATCCATGCAATGCCGCCGCCAGGTGCTGCTGGCCGGCTTCGGCGAGACCTATCCCAAACCCTGCGGCAACTGCGACAACTGCCTTACCCCGGCCGCCGCCTGGGACGCCACGGTGGCCTCGCAGAAGGCGCTCAGTTGCGTGTATCGCAGCGGGCAGCGCTTTGGCGTGGGCCATCTGATCGACATCCTGCGCGGTAGCGAAAACGAACGTATCAAACAGCTGGGCCACGACCAGCTGAGCACCTACGGCATCGGCCGCGACCTGGACGAACGCACCTGGCGCGGCGTATTTCGCCAGCTGGTGGCCGCCAGCCTGCTGGAGGTGGATAGCGAAGGTCATGGCGGCCTGCGCCTCACCGATGCCAGCCGCCAGGTGCTCAAGGGCGAGCGCCAGGTCATGATGCGCCGCGAAAACCCGGCTGCCGGGCGCGAGCGCAGCGCGCAGCGCACCGGCCTGCCGGTGCAGCCGCAGGATCTGGCGCTGTTCAACGCCTTGCGTGGCCTGCGCGCGGATCTGGCCAAGGAACAGAACGTGCCGGCTTTCGTGATCTTCCACGACAGCACATTGCGCAACATCGCCGAACAACGGCCAACCAGCATCGATGCGCTGTCGCGGGTGGGCGGCATCGGCGGCGGCAAGCTGGCGCGTTATGGCGCGCAATTGATCGAGATCGTGCGCGAACAGGGCTGATGCAGCAGCATGTGTCAACACAACACCGCAGACGGCACAAAAATCCGCAGGATCGACAGCGCGCATTCAATCAGCCGTTGCTAGTTTCACAAAGCGAGCCGGCACGCGCTGCCAGCCCCTCTTCGTAGAGTCCAACCGATGAAACGCAGCCTGCTTGTCCTGGTCACTCTGTTTGCCACCGGCAGCGTCGCCGCTGGAAGTGCGTTGGCCCAAGCCAGCGACGGCAATCCCGAAACGGCGAGCGCACGTTCGCTGGACCTGAGCATTCCGCAAGCCCCGGTGCAGCTCCGCTCCGACCCGGAATACAGCAACGACCCGCCGGGCACCTTCTACGGCGACAAGAGCGGCCCCAAGCCGGCGCTGGCCCGGCCAAGTGCCGCTTCCATCGCTGCCGAGCGCGCCGAGCAATGCCAGGGCAAGCTGCATGGTGCTGTCGAGACCGGTCTGGGCTACTCCAGCCGCGGCGGCAACAGCAACTGGCAGGCGGTGAATTTGAATTCCTGCAAGACCTATTACGACGACGACGGGAAGGCGCACCAGATTGGCGTCAGCATCAGCGTCGGACGTGGTGAGGGCTCCATTTTTGGCCCGCGTTATGCACCCGGTGGTCATGGTCCGGGCCCGTTCGGCTGGTAACCATACGGCGAGGTGTGCGTTGACAGAGGGTTCACTGCCGCATCGCTGAGAATGTGGCCTGCCTTACGAGACCAGCTCATGCCACAGAACAAGGAACGGCCGGTTGTCTTCGTTGTCGAAGACGGCGACGGAACCCGACAGCTCAGCTGCCTTGTGCTGGAGAGCTATGGGTTCACCTGCCGTAGCGCCGGCTCGGTCGAAGAAGCTTTGGCCTTGATCGAAAGCGACCCGCGGGTGGACGTGCTGTTTTCTGATATCCATTTCCCCGGCGGCCTGACCGGTGTGGATCTGGCGCTCAAGACTGCACATGCGCCGTACAACCTGCCGGTGCTGCTGACTTCGGGCCTGGCGGTCGAATACGTGGAAGAGATCCTGCCCGACGGCGTGGCCTTTCTGGAAAAGCCGTATACCCCTGAGCAACTGCTCAGTGCGATCCGCAGCGTGATGGCCAAGCACCGCGTGCTGGCCACCCCGGTCGCGTAAACACGAGCGGCCGCGACTGGACGGCCGCCCACAATCCCGGTATTAAATGCCAGCCCTCGCGCGATGCGGCGGCAACGGGGATCGACCACACCACGGTAGTACCACAGACGCGGCGTAACTCCCGGCTGGCCGTACCGTGTCTTACGCCAGGGGAAAACATGAGACATCTAGTGACCGCAGCCATTGCCATGGTTGCGCTAAGCGGTTGCGCCACGGTCATGAACGACGCGACCCAGCCAATTCGCATCGACACCAAGACGGCCGATGGGCAACTGGTTTCCGGCGCCGACTGCGCCATCAGCAACGACAAGGGCCGCGTCACGGTGAAGTCCGGCCAGACCGCACAAGTGCATCGTTCCGCGCGCGATCTGGAGGTGACCTGTGTGCTGCCCGGCCAACGCGATGCCGCAGGCCGTTCCATCTCGCGCGCCAACATGGGCATTTGGGGCAACATTTTGATCGGCGGGGCGATTGGCGCCATCGTCGATCACAGCAAGGGCACCGGCTATACCTACCCGAGCTGGATCCAGTTGGTGTTCGGGCAGACGCTGAGCTTCGACCGCCATCGTGAAGACCGGGGCCAACCGTTGCAGGGCGAGAACGTGCACGGTGTGGTGGTTGCAGGCAATCCCAGTTCAGGCAACTCCGCGCACGGGTCGGCGGTCACCCTGCCATTGGCGAGCGAACCGGCAGCCGCCGAGCAGGCAGGCGTTGCGGCAGCGCCTGCCGGTGTCGGGGGCAACGCTGGGCCTGCAAGCCCGGCCATGTCGACCGCGTCGGCGGCAAGTCGCGCCCAGGGCATCAGCAATGGCCTGCAATGCGGCACCGTGCAAGCCACCAGCGCCACGCGCTTCAGCGCGGTCTGCAGCAGCGGCAATACGGTGCAGATCGATTGCTCCGGCTTCCGCTGCACCTCTACGTTTCAGTGATGCAGTGAGTTGGGCTGTGGGCACAAGCCCACGGTCATGCGCAGATCGTCGCGTCGGCTGTCGGGTACGCCCCGACAGCGTGTCGGCTCGCTCCCGATTTACGTGATAGATGTCGCATTTAAACTGCAGCTACCGGACGCGAGGCCTGTTGGGCCGCTCAACTCGCGGGGCGCAGAGCACGCCCCTGCCGGGACACGGATGAAAAGGCGCGACAGAATGGCCGCGCCTTCCCTGTGATCTGCGCGTGCGTTCGTCCGTGCAGTCGCTTAGCACCAAAGAATTGTCGCCAGGTTTGATGCCTGGAAGACCTGCCCCGTCCTGCAATTGACCGCAGCTCTACCGTCGTTGCGATCGCGCATCACTTTCATGGCACTCAATCCGCGCGACATGTCGATGTGGGCGCATCATTGCGCAAGCGCCTGCTTGGCCGCCCGCTCATGCACCGGGCCATCCTTTCCCGAATCACGCTGCACAGGCACGCTCCCACACGTGCCAGGTGGCTGATTGATTGCTGCATGGATCGATGCAAGGCAACGCCAGCTTCCGCGCCAATTACGTCGATGCGCTGAATCATCGATGCGGCGGAACCATGCGCCCGCTTCTGCGGCAAGCCATGCATTTCACGCGATCAAGCAGGCCGCTCGCTAGGCTAACGTCATCGCAGCGCTGTGCTGCGCAAGACTGTCAGGAGTTCCGCATGGGCGACAATTCGTTTTTATCTCCGGCCTTCATCATCCTGGTCATCGGTGTGATTGCCGTTGTGCTGTTTCTGGTCACGCGTGCCAAGAAAAAGCGCAACAAGAAATAATCGCTGCATGCGCTGCTGGCCGTGACTGAGCACGCTTGCACACAGCGCGACGTGATTCCAGCGGCTGCAGCCGCATACTCCGTGCTGCAGTCAGAACCGCTCACCTGCCGGCAGGTAGCGCCATTCACCGATCGCCAGCTTGCCCAGCGACACCCGGCCCACGCGCAGGCGGCGAATGCTCACGACCTCCAGGCCCACTTCGCCGCACATGTAGCGCAATTGGCCTGGCTGCACGTGCTTGATCGCAAACCGCAGGCGGTCTTCGTTTTGCCAGCTCACCTTGCAGGGCGACAGACTGCGCTGCTGATAGACCAAGCCATGCGCCAGCCGCGCCATGCCGTAAGGGCGCAATTCACCGCGCACTTCGACCAGAAATTCCTGCTCGATCGCGCTGGCGTCAGCGCTCAACCGGCGCAGCACGCGGCCATCCTGGCTCAGGATCAGCAGGCCGCTTGCGGCGTCTTCCAGCGGCAGCGGTGCGTGCAAGCGTAGGAAGTGCCGTTTCAGCACACGTACTTCCGCCTGATCCAGTGCGCTGCGCGTTGCCGGCGTGGCCAGCGCCAGCGCGGCATCGACGCAGATGCCTGCCGGCTTGTGCAGCAACAAGGTGGCGGGCTCGGCAGGCGCCAGTACCGCATTTTCGGCCAGGGTAACCTGCGCCGCGGTAGCCAGCGTCTGCGGTTCTTCGACCACCACGCCGTCCACGCTGACCCACCCACCCTCGATGTACTGCTGGGCCTCGCCACGCGAGCAGCCGAACGCGGCAGCTACACATTTATCGAGACGGATCGGATCGGACATCGGACGAGCTCAGCATCAGGGGACGGCAGTGTACGTGCTGGCTGCTCGCCCGCGTGAGTCGTTGCACGGCAGCGATGGAGCGTTGCCCAATGCATTGGACGGTGCGCCTGCGCAAGTTGCGCATTGCCCGCCACCAACGCAACGGCAAACGCCGTGTGCACGCAGGCACCGGCAAACGCTTCTGCACCGCACGACAACGTGGGAAACTCGAAGCTCACACAGGAGATCGCAGATGTTTATCCAGTTCGGCACCGCCCGGGTCCGCCTCAACCATATCTCTGTCATCAGCGACCCATTCAATGCTGGCGAAAGCTTCGGGTCGTATTGCCACTCGGTTCGGGTCGGGCTGATCTCCGGCGAAGAAGTCTTTGCGCGCTTCAACAGCGAGAGTGGCGCCAAGCAACTGCACGCAGACGTGGTCGCTGCGCTGGAAGCCTGAGCAAAGAGTGATCGCCATCGCGTCGCGCCGCTGCGCACGCGATGGCTCACGCTGCAGCACGCGGTGCTTACTGGCATGCATGCTGCGGCGCGGCAATCCGCTCGGCGTACGGCGTGGCACACCTCCAATGAGGTGGCTCGCACGACCTATCCGCTCACGGGCTCGCGGCAGATCGTTGCCCAGCGTTCGATGCAGCACTGGCCCTGCATGCAATCCGGTGGCCGGTCATACGCGTCTGTTAGTCAGCGCACATGTCGGCAAGACGTCGGAAAATCGCTGCATTCCTGGCACGCTTCGATCCGGCCAGACACATCTGAATTCGCGCCCTGGGGCGCCCGTGTCAGGACGCGGGAAACTGCTGTCAGGAAACTTCCGATCTGTAATGAATCAGCGGTAAGTATTTTCGATCGACGGTCTTTAGCTCCCTCAAATCCGGCCGCTAGCTGGGCAAGACGCTTGAGTCGATGCACCCCGCATCCACCGAGCTGCTCAGCTGTACTACCTGGAAGCGGTCATGAATGACTTTCTGCAACGCCTCAATGTCGGCCGTCGCCTCGGAATGGCCTTCGGCATTTTGATTCTGCTGTCGGGCCTGCTGGTGGCGACCGGCCTGATCACCATGTCCAATGCGCGTTATGAGCTGGACACCATCGTCAACAACAACATGGAAAGGATCCGGCTGTCCTCCGAAATGCTCGACGCCAATACCAACGTGGCGATTGGCTTGCGCGACGTGGTGATGGTGTCCGGCGATGCGGCCAACCGGCGCGCACTGGACATCATCGAAAAGAGTCGTGCGCGCTACAAGCAAGCCCACGATGCCTTGGCTGCGATGCCAAGTAGCGAACTCGAGAAAAGCGCGCTCGCACTGGTGCAGGAAAAGCGCGACATCTCGGTCAAGTTCAACAACCAGATTCTCGACTACGGCATGCGCGACCAGAATCAGCAAGCGCAGGCCTTGTTGCAAGGTGCTGCCGCTGCGGCGATGGACGAGCAACAAGCCGCAATTGCTGCAAATGCGGCCTTGGAGCGCCGCCTCAGCAAAGACGCATACGCGGCAGCGGTTGCATCGATGCACAACGGCAAGATCATCCTGGCCAGCGGCGGCATCGCTGCGCTGGTGATCAGTGCGCTGCTCGCATGGTTGATCACGCGCAGCCTCACCACGCCGTTGAGCCAGGCCACGCGCACTGCCGAAGCCATCGCCGCAGGCAATCTGCGCAACGATGTGCACACCACCGCAACGGATGAAACCGGTCGTCTGTTGCAGGCCATGGACAAGATGCAACTGCAGCTGCGCAACCTCATCGCGGCGCAGACCGACATGGCCAAGCATCACGACAACGGCCAGATCAGCTTCCGCATCGACGCAACCGTGTTTCCGGGCGACTACGGCCGCATGGCCAACGACACCAACGCGTTGGTGGCCTCGCATGTCGCCGTGCAAAACGATCTGGCGCGCATCATGGGGCGCTATGCCATCGGCGAACTCTCCGAAGACATGCAGCCCCTGCCGGGCGAAAAAGCCGCCTTCAGCAACACCATGTCGCAGGTCAAGCTCAACCTGTCGGCGATGAATCACCAAATCAGGCACCTGGCACAGGCGGCTGCCAATGGCGACTTCAGCGCCCGTGGCGATGTCGAACGCTTCCAGTTCGATTTCCGCATCATGGTGGAGAGCCTGAACCAATTGATGTCCACCGCGGACGGCAATCTGCAATCGCTGTCGGCACTGCTGCAGTCGATCGCAGCGGGCGACCTCACCGCACGCATGAGCGGCGACTTCCGCGGCGTGTTCGCACAGATGCGCGATGACGCCAACGCAACGGCGAGCCAGCTGGCGCAGATCGTCGGCAACATCCAGCAATCGGCCGTGTCGATCAACGCGGCTGCCAGCGAGATCGCCGCGGGCAATCATGATCTGTCCCAGCGGACCGAGCAGCAGGCGGCCAACCTGGAAGAGACCGCCGCTTCGATGGAAGAGCTGACCTCCACCGTCAAGCAGAATGCCGAGAGTGCGCGCCAGGCCAATCAACTGGCGATCGGCGCCGCACGCGTGGCCTCGGAGGGGGGCAATGTGGTCGGCAAGGTCGTGGACACGATGAGTGGTATCGAAGCCTCGTCCAAGAAGATCGCCGACATCATCTCCGTCATCGACGGCATTGCCTTCCAGACCAACATCCTGGCGCTGAACGCCGCGGTGGAAGCTGCCCGGGCAGGCGAGCAGGGCCGTGGTTTTGCGGTTGTCGCCTCGGAAGTGCGCACGCTGGCGCAACGCTCCTCCGGCGCAGCCAAGGAGATCAAGGACCTGATCGACGATTCCGTCCAACGCGTGGCCGAAGGCTCGGCACTGGTGCACAGCGCCGGCAAGACCATGGGCGAGGTTGTGGCCAGCGTCCAGCGCGTCACCGACATCATGGGCGAAATTTCGGCGGCCTCGCAGGAGCAATCTGCCGGCATCGAACAGGTCAATCACACCATCACGCACATGGACGAAACCACCCAACAGAACGCCGCGCTGGTGGAAGAAGCCACTGCCGCGGCGCGCTCCATGGAAGAACAAGCCGTGCACCTCACCGACGCGGTCGCCATCTTCAAGATCGATGCACGGCACGCACGCCGCGTAGACACCCGCGCTACCGCACCGGTCGCGCATCTGTTGGACAAGGTACGCCACGCCTGAGTGGCATGGCCCGCTGGCTGCCCTGCAGAGGCGCAGCTGGCCTGAGCGCACCGAAGCGGTTGCCGGCGGCAATCGCAACACGCCACTCACCTCGTCCCAAGCGCCCTGAGAGGCGCGCCTGGATGTTGCAACGGCGCCGTCCACATCCCAGGGACACCATCCACGGCAATGCCGCCTGTTCGCTGCCGATGAAACGGCCCAAACACAGCGAAATGGCGCGCAATCGCAGCATCAGCGGCGATCCGGTGGCCCTGGCCTGGCGGTGTACGGCAACAGATCACGATGGATCGGGATACCCAGCTCCGATGTGTCGCAAGTCATGCGCAATGACTGCATCACACCGTCCAGCCAGAGCGATCAGCGCAGCGCCGCGTGCTCGGGTAGCAGCAACAGCACACACAGCAGCAGCATGAAGACCGCGATCAGTCCATCCAGTCTCCGCCACGCACGCGGATGCCGGAACACCAGCTGCAACAAGCGGGCCCCATAGCCCAGGCCAGAGAACCAGCTCACGCTGGCGATACACGCACCCAGTGCAAATGCCCAGCGCAACGCGCCGGGGTAATGCGTGGCCAGGCTGCCGAGCAAGAGCATCGTATCGAGATAGACGTGCGGGTTGAGGAAGGTAAACCCCAGGCAGGTGAGCATGGCGCGTTGCCAGCGGTCTTCGCCGTGTTCTGCCGGCGACATTGCGCCATCTCCGCGCCAGGCCCGGCAGGCGGCCATCCACCCATACACCGCCAGGAATGCGGCGCCTGCGTAGCGCAACAGCTGCAGCAGGCCCGCGTATTGCTGCGCCAACGCGCCGATTCCAGCAACGCCGAGCAGGATCAGCGCGATATCGCCAAGTGCACAGATCGCCACCACCAGTCCCACGTGCTGGCGCTTGATCCCTTGCCGCAGCACGAACGCATTCTGCGCGCCGATCGCGACGATGAGACCGGCACCGGCAAGAAAACCGGCCACTGTTGCTTGAACGATCATGGTGGTGTCTCCGAGGCAGGCGTGCATCGTGTGCCCTTCCATCGGATTAGGAAAACTAAATAATCTGTATGCTGATTAGCAATTCTAATGCAGGTGAACGCATGGATCTTCTGCATCCGCAATTGGCGGCCTTCGCAGCAGTGCTGGACGAAGGCAGCTTCGACGCCGCCGCGCAGCGTCTTGCACTGACGCCCTCGGCGATCTCGCAACGCATCAAGGCGCTCGAAGACCGACTCGGGCAGGTACTGGTCATGCGCACGGCGCCTTGCCGGCCCACGCCGGCCGGCGAACGGCTGCTGCGCCGGCTCAAGCCCATGCAGGTCCTCGAAGCCGAAGCGATCGCCGACTTGCTGCCTGGCGATGGCATCGCCGGGCATCCACGTACCCTCGCCATCGCGGTCAATGACGACTCGTTGCAGACCTGGTTCCTGCAGGCGCTGTCTTCGCTGTACCAGGCGCACGGCTTCTTGTTCGATGTGCAGATGGACGACCAGGACCACACCCTGGAGTTGCTGCGCGCTGGCAGCGTGCTGGGCGCAGTCACCTCCGAGCGCGCGCCACTGCAGGGTTGCAATGTCCAGGCGTTGGGCGTGATGCGTTACCACGCGATCGCATCGGCGGCGTTCGTCGCTGCGCATTTCCAGGGTGGCTTCACTGCCGACGCGCTGGGAAAGGCGCCGATGCTGGTGTTCAATCGCAAGGACACCTTGCAGGCGCGTTTCGTCAGGCGGGTCACGCGTAGCCGGCTGAGCCCGCCCACGCATTACCTGCCCACCTCCACCGGTTTTGTCGAAGCCGCTGCACGCGGGCTGGGCTGGTGCCTGGCGCCCGAAGCGATGGTGCTGCCTGCGGTGCGCAACAAGCAGGTCGTCATCGTCGACCCCACCCGCTGGCTCGATGTTCCGCTGTACTGGCAGTACGCCGCTGTGCGCTCGAACGTGTTGCAGCAACTCAACCAGGCACTGCGCGAGGCCGCTGCCACCAGCTTGCGTGGCAGCAGATAGACACCACGGCCATCGTTCTCACCGCCTGCCCGTCGCCGGGCTGCCATGCATCTGCATACGCTGCGAATTCCGGCACCCATCGCCACATTGGCTACACCTGCCACGCTAGCCGGGTAATCGCTGCGCAGGCACGCCCAAGTGCCGATTCCAGTCACTGTCCGCACCGGTTGAATGCCGCGGTGCCATGCACGTCCGAGTATTGCGGCAGTCGGCGATATCGAACTTCTCCCCGCCCCCATGTCGTTCAACTGCAACAAGACCCGCGCTGATCACTCGGCGCTGCGCTGCTGCAACAGCGATAGCGCATGTTTTAGATCACGGAAATGGAAGGGTTTCTGCAGGCCGTGCCGGTGCCGGTACTTTTCGGGAATCCCGCCCTGCGCATAGCCGGTCACGAAGATATACGGAACACCGCGCGCATCCAGTTCTTCCGCAATGGGAAACGACAAGGTGCCGCCAAGATTGATGTCCAGCAGTGCCAGGTCGAGGTTGCCTGCCTGCACCGCTTGCAACGCGGCGTCCACGTCGGCCACGGTTGCCACCACCTCGTAGCCCAGTTCCGCCAGGCAATCCTCCAAGAGCATCGCCACCAACGATTCGTCTTCGACCAGGAGCACGCGCATGGTCATGGCCGTGCCTCGGCATGCTCGGGCGGCAACGGGATGGAAACGCGGAAGCGCACGCCAGCCGGATCGAAGGACAGCTCAACGTCGCCCTTGAGGTCGTGCTTCAAGCCACGCTCCAGAAGACGCGTGCCGAACCCCTTGCGCGTGGGTGGCTGCACGGGCGGCCCCCCGGTTTCCCGCCAGATCAATTCAAGCAGTTCCTGCTCGCCACGCGTGCTGCGCTCCCACGAAACCAGCACATTGCCAGCTGGCAAGGATAAGGCGCCGTGCTTGAGCGCGTTGGTGCACAGCTCATGCAGCGCCATCGACAGCGCCAATGCCCGCCGCGGATCAAGCCGACAGGAATCACCCTGCAACGTGAAGCGCTGGCTGTCGTGCGACTCATACAGCGCGGCAGCGTCGCGGGTCAGTTCCAGGATGTCGGCGCTGACCCAGTTTTCGCGCGTCAGGGTGTCGTGTGCCCGCGACAGCGCCAGCAAGCGCGCGTCGAGCTTTTCCTGTGCGTCGGCCAGGCCACCGGCGTTGGTGAACGACTGCCGCGCCAACGATTGCACCATCACCAACGAGTTCTTGACCCGGTGGTTGAGCTCGTTGATCAACAGCTGCAGATGCTGCTCATGCTGCTTGTGTTCGGTGATGTCGCGCGTGGCGCCGGCGATCGCCTCGACTTTGCCGTCGGGTCCGAACACCGGGGTAAAAATGTAGTCGTAGATGCGCAGGCCCTTGGTCGTATGCGGGAATGGCACTTCGCCGCGCACCGGCTGGCCTGTTGCGATCACCTGTTCGATCTCTTCATCGTGCATGGCCGCGACGCCCCCCCGATTTTGAGTAGCACCTCAGTTTGGAGTCCAATTCCCTAACTCGAGGAGATTGGACGTGAAGAAGCGTTTTTCTGAAGAACAGATCATCGGCTTCCTGCGCGAAGCTGATGCCGGTGTGGCGATCAAGGACCTGTGCCGGCGGCATGGCTTCAGCGAGGCTTCCTATTATCTGTGGCGCAGCAAGTTCGGCGGGATGAGCGTGCCCGATGCCAAGCGGCTCAAGGACCTTGAGTCCGAGAACGCGCGGCTGAAGAAGTTGCTGGCCGAGCAGCTGTTCGAGAACGACCTGATCAAGGATGCACTGCGAAAAAAGTGGTGAGCGCACCGGCGCGTCGCATGCTGGTGCGCGAGTGGATCGGGCGTGGTGCCAGCGAGCGTCGTGCGTTGGCAGTGATCGGCATGAGCGCCAGTGCGCTGCGATATTGCCCGCGCGAAGATCGCAACGTCGAACTGCGCGAACGCATCTGTGCGTTGGCGCATCGCCATCGCCGTTATGGTGTGGGGATGATCTATCTCAAATTACGACAGGAAGGACGCATCGTGAACTACAAGCGTGTGGAGCGGTTGTACCGCGAGCAGCAGCTGCAGGTCCGGCGCCGCAAGCGCAAAAAGGTGCTGATAGGAGAGCGTCAGCCGCTGCTGCGGCCATCGCAGGCCAATCAGGTGTGGTCGATGGATTTCGTGTTCGACCGCAGCGCCGAAGGCCGAGTGATCAAGTGTCTGGTGATCGTGGACGATGCAACCCACGAAGCGATCGCCATCGAGGTGGAGCGCGCAATCTCGGGCCATGGCGTGACACGCGTGCTGGATCGGCTGGCGCACAGTCGCGGCTTGCCACAGGTGATCCGCACAGATAACGGCAAGGAGTTTTGCGGCAAAGCGATGGTGGCCTGGGCACATGCGCGTGGCGTGCAGTTACGGCTGATCCAGCCTGGCAAGCCAAACCAGAACGCCTACGTCGAATCGTTCAATGGCCGGCTGCGCGACGAATGCCTCAACGAGCACTGGTTCCCAACCCTGCTGCATGCGCGTACCGAGATCGAACGCTGGCGACGCGAATACAACGAGGAGCGACCCAAGAAGGCCATTGGCGGCATGACGCCATCTGCGTATGCCCAACAGCTGGCCAACACCGATATCATCAACCCCGGACTCTAAACCCGGCCGCTACTCAGAGCGGGGGGACGTCGACCGCATGCCAGGGCTCGTAGCCCAGTTCCAGGCAGGTTTTGCCGCAGGCGTCTTCCCAGCGCATGCCCCACATCGTCAACAACGCCTGATTGGCGTAGACGAAGCGATGCTGGATATCGAACACATACAAAAGATCCGGTGTTGCCTGTAGCAGGGCCTCGTAAATGCGCGATTTCGCTGCGTCTTCCTGATGCTCGGCCATTGCGTCATGGTTCCAAAATTGAAGCGAACGATAAATGGACTTACGTGAACGCCTGATCATGCGTATTTGACGTCAAATCCAGCTCAACAAAAACGCGCGCCGTCGCCAGACAAAGCGGTTGCAATCGACCAACGCCGCAAGCGCATTCCACTGTTTCGTGCCTGCACCGGCCAATCCCGCGCCAACCGAAGCCGATCGAAGACCGGTTCCCGGTCGCCCTGCGCCATCGTCCCTGATAGCCTTCGGGCTTATTCCGCAGTGATCGCCGATTCGCCATGAAAAAAGCCGTTGTTCTGTTGTCCGGTGGCATGGATTCCGCCGCCGTCATCGCACTCGCGCAGGAGCAGGGCTTTGCCGTCTACGCGCTGAGCGTGCGCTATGGCCAACGCCATACGTCCGAACTGGACGCCGCAGCGCGCGTCGCTGCCGCGCAGGGCGTCGTTGCGCACAAGGTGGTCGACGTGGACCTGCGCAGCATCGGCGGCTCGGCATTGACCGACGACATCGACGTCCCCGACGCTGGCGGCGACGGCATCCCCGTCACCTACGTGCCCGCGCGCAACACCATCATGCTGTCGCTGGCGCTCGGTTGGGCCGAGGTCGTCGGCGCCAACGACCTGTTCTGTGGCGTCAATGCGGTGGACTACTCCGGCTACCCCGATTGCCGTCCCGAGTTCGTGCGCGCTTTCGAGGTGCTGGCCAACTTGGCCACCAAGGCAGGCGTGGAAGGTGCAGGGCTGCGCGTGCACGCACCGCTGCAGTTCCTCAGCAAGGCCGACATCGTCCGTGAAGGCGTGCGCCTGGGTGTGGACTTCGGCCTCACCGTCTCCTGCTACCGCGCCGATGCCGATGGACGCGCCTGCGGCCACTGCGACGCCTGCCGCCTGCGCGCGGCCGGCTTCGCCGATGCCGGCGTTCCCGACCCCACGCACTACGCCATTTTGTCTTGACGCCCGCGTAGGGTAGAATGCGCACCCCGACGCAATGTCGGGGTCAGTGGGCCGTTAGCTCAGTCGGTAGAGCAGAAGACTTTTAATCTTTTGGTCGATGGTTCGAATCCATCACGGCCCACCATCTCCAGCAAGGCTTTCAGCGAACTTCATCGCTCCGCAGAAGGCATCGGCTCGGCAATTGCGCAGTATTCGCGCGCCCGTACGAGCGCGCGGACACCGGTGCGCCGTTACGCTAACGCATCACCGCATAGCGGCTACAGGTCTTTGCCACGTTGCGGGATCGCCGGCTACCTGAGCAAATCAAAACACCGTCCGGACTTTTTGCCAGCGCAAGGCAGTCGCCTGATGCACTGCGCTACGCGCCTGATCCTCACCGCCCAGGCTCGTCGTTCCACAGCAGCTTGTGCAGCTGCATCTGGAAGCGCACCGGCAAGCGGTCTGCCACGATCCAGTCAGCCAGTTGCCGTGGGCTCACCTCGCTTTTGCTGGGCGAAAACCACACCGTGCAGCGGCGATCCAGTGCATGCGCGGCGACGATCTCGCGCGACCATTCGTAGTCGGCGCGGCTGCAGATCACGAACTTGATCTGGTCGCGCGCGGTCAGCAGCGGCAGGTTTTCCCAGCGATTGCGTGCCTCCTCGCCGGATGCGGGCGTCTTGATGTCGACCACGCGCGAGACGCGCGGATCAACGGCAGACACGTCCAGCGCACCGGAGGTCTCCAACGAGACGTCGTAACCGGCGTCGCAGAGCTTCTCCAGCAGAACCAGGCAACGCTTCTGCGCCAACGGCTCGCCGCCGGTCACGCAGACATGGCGCACGCCATGACTGGCGACTTCGGCGACGATTGCGTCAATGTCATGCCACTGCCCGCCATGGAACGCGTACGCGGTGTCGCAGTACAGGCAGCGCAACGGGCAGCCGGTCAGGCGGACGAATACCGTGGGCCAGCCAGCCGCTTCGGCCTCGCCTTGCAGGGACAAAAAGATTTCGGTGATCTTCAACCGCGGCAATGGCGACTGGACGATCTCGCTGGGGACGGCGGCGGCATTCATGGGCAAAGTATGCGCCGTGCCGGCAGGCACGAACGCGAGGCTCAGCGCAGTTGCTGGCCGAGACGGATGGACTGCAGGCGCTCCTGCGCAACGCGTGCCGCGTCGGAGCCGGGGTACTGCGAAGCAACCTGCTGCAAGGTCTGCTGGGCCTCGTTGTTCTTGCCTTCGCCGTACTGCGACAGGCCAAGCTTCAACAAGCCGCCGGCGGCCTTGTCATGCGTGGGATAGCGGCTGACGAGATCACGGAACTGCGCCTCGGCAAGCTGGAAATTACGGGTGGCGTAATAGCTCTCGCCCAGCCAATACAAGGCATTGGGGGTATACACGCCGTTGGGATAGAGCTCCAGAAAGCTCAGGAACAGCTGCGACGCATCGTCGTACTTGCCGTTCTTCAATGCATCGAAGGCCACGTTGTAGGCCGTACGTTCGTCGTTGCTGACGGCCAGGGTGCCTGGGTCGCCATGGACGGTTGGCGGCTTCTCGGAAGTTGCCGCCGCTGCGGGCCGCGCGGCAGGTGCCGGGGCCGGGGTCACGCTGCCGGTCGCTGGGGGCAATGGCGGTGTTGCGCCACCTGCGCCTTCCAACCGGTTCAAGCGTCCATCCAGGTCCAGATATTGGTCCTTGGACTGCTGCTTGAGTTGCTCATTGTCGTGCTGCAGCTGTTCGACGGTCGACCGCAATGCCTGCAGGTCCGAACGCGCCTGCTGCAGCTGATTGAGGAGATCGTTGTTGGCCTGACTATTGGCCTGCTGCTGCTCGAGCACGGCCACACGATCAGCGAGACTGGCTCGCTGGGCGTATGCCGGCGCGGCGACCACGAGGGCCGCCGCGACGAACAGGGATGTCACTCGAAAGCGCATCGCTTCTTACTGAGCCGTGTACACGATTTCGACGCGGCGGTTCTGCGACCAGCAGGACTCGTTCGACTCGGTGCAGACCGGACGCTCTTCGCCGTAGCTGACGACGGTCAGCTGGCTGGCCGAGCCGCCGGCAGCCTGCAGCGAGGACGACACGGCATTGCCGCGACGCTCGCCCAGACCCATGTTGTACTCACGCGAACCACGCTCGTCCGCATTGCCCTGCAGGGTGATGCGCGAGGAAGGACGGTCACGCAGGTACTTGGCGTGGCAAGCCATGATGGCCTGGAATTCCGGCTTCAGGGAGTCCTGATCCAGATCGAAGTAAACAACGCGCTGACGCAGGCAGGCATCGGTATCCAGGTCGCCCGGGCCGTACAGGCCAGAGGTGGACGGGCCGGTGGGAACCGAGGAACCAGCGGTGGTATCGGTCGCAGGAGGCGGAGTTTCCTTCACCTTCTTCGAGCAACCAGCCAGCACAGCAACGGACAGCAGGGAGACAAGCAAGACGCGGGTGGACTTGTTCATGGGGTACCTATGGAGGCTCTGGGCCAATGAGTGGTTTAACGCAGCGAAATATTAACATTAATGCGCGGTTCGGTAAGGCCCCCATGCGGGTTCTCTCACATCGCCGTCGGCCAGCACCAGGCGCTGGCGGACCCGAGCGTCGGAGGAGACCGCGTACAGCACGCCACGGCCGCCTTCGCGTGCGGCGTACAACACCATACTGGCGTTAGGCGCAAAGCTCGGCGATTCGTCCAGCGACCCCGGCGACAGCGTGCTCCAGCTGGGCGAACCCAGGCTGCGGTCCATCATCGCGATGCGGTAGGTGTTGCCGCTGCCCTGAGCCACGGCAATCTTCTTGCCGTCGAACGACACGCTGGCGGTGGCGTTGTAGTTGCCCTGGAAGGTCACGCGGTTGGCGCTGCCGCCGCTGGCTGCCACCTGGTAGATCTGCGGACGACCACCGCGATCGGAGGTGAAGTAGATGCTGCCGCCATCCGGCG
Source organism: Xanthomonas sp. NCPPB 1062 (assembly GCF_041481705.2). Taxonomy (NCBI): domain Bacteria; kingdom Pseudomonadati; phylum Pseudomonadota; class Gammaproteobacteria; order Lysobacterales; family Lysobacteraceae; genus Xanthomonas; species Xanthomonas sp. NCPPB 1062. Next base: position 3,521,646 of record NZ_CM192987.1, read on the forward strand.
CCCAGGTCGGCTCGGTGTCGATGCCGAAGTGGTTGGTGAGCTGGGTGAGCTGCTTGCTCCCCAGGTCCATCACGTAAATTTCCGGGTTACCGCTGCGCGACAGCGCCAGCGCCAGGCGACGTCCGTCCGGCGAGAACGACGGCGCGCCGTTGATGCCACGGAAGCTGGACACCAGTTCGCGTGCACCGGTGGCGATGTCCTGCAGGTAGATCGACGAGTTGCCGCGCTCGAAGCTCACATATGCCAGCTTCTTGCCGTCCGGGCTCCAGTTGGGCGACAGCAGCGGCTCGGCCGAACGCACGATGGTCTGCGGGTTGTAGCCGTCCGAGTCGGCCACCATCAGCGCATAACGCATGGCGCCGCCCTTGCCGCTGGCGGTCACATAGGCAATGCGGGTCCAGAAGGCACCGCGCACGCCTGTGATTTTCTCGTATATGGCATCAGCCATCTGGTGCGAAACATCGCGCATTGCATTGGCACGCGCCGTCATCGCCAGGCCCAGCATGCGCTCGCCCTTGGCCACGTCGAACAACTCGTATTCGACCCGGTATGCGCCTTCGCCGGCGTCCATGACGCGGCCGACCACGATGTAGTTCTGCTTGAGGGTGCGCCAGGTCTGGAACTGCACCTCGGTGCCACGGGTCGGCTTTTCGACGATCTGCGCGGCCGGCAACGTGCGGAACTGCCCGGAACGATCCAGGTCGGCGCCGACCACGGCGGACACGTCGGTCTGCGGCGCGGTGCCCGAGCCCTGATACGGCATCGGAATGACGGCGATCGGCGTGGCAGACGCGCTACCGCCGACGATATCGATGGTGAGACCTTGCTGCTGCGCGAGTGCGCTCAGCGGCAACAACAGGGCGGTCAAGGCGGCTAGCCAACGCAGCGGTTTTTTCATGGACGGCTCGGATCGGGCAGGAAAAGTGTGCAAGGGATAGCAATCAACGAGTGAACATACTCGCAATCGTGAATGAGTTGACGTGAAAACGGAGCGAGCGATGGTGTAACGACATGGACAGCCCCATGGGCGATCACGCGGGGTGGCACCAGGCTGCGGCGCCAGTGGCCGCCGCAGCCCGACAACGATTACTGATCCTGCGCAGTGAACACAAAGGTCAGGTTGCGCTGGAACACCGACTCGAACCCGCGGTAAGGCAATGGCTGGGCGCTCAACACGGCCGCTTCGATCGAACGCTGGCCAGCCTCGTCGTAGGGGCAGCCCGGCGCCACCTTGGCCTCCATCACGCTGCCGCCCGGCAACTGGCGGATGTTGATGGTGCATTTCTGGCCTGGCGGCACCGACGGCGGACGCACCCACTGCGCCAACACTTTCTGCTGAATCGCCGCGGCGTATTTGGCCGACAGGTCGGTACTGGTACCGCCCTGCCCTGCGGTCGGCTGCGCGCTGGTCGCCGCGGCCGCGGAGGCCTGCTGCGCACGTGCGGCGGCGACCTGGCGCAACTTCTGTTCGGCCAGCGCCATCTCCTTATCGGCTTGCGCGCGCTGACGACGGATGTCGGCGATCTTCTTCTGGCGTTCGGCTTCTTCCGCCGCCTGCTGTGCGGCCGCCTGTTTCTTCTTGGCGTCGGCCTCTTCCTGCTGCTTGGCAAGGCGCAATTTCTGCTCGGCCTCTTCCTGGCGTTTCCGCTCGGTCAGGTCGATCTGCTCCTGGCGACGCTTGGCTTCCTGTTCCTGCTTGGCCTTTTCGGCGGAAATGGCCAGTGCATCCACGCGCTCCTGGTCGACCTTGTCGGGCTGGGCTATGCGCTCCTGTGCCTGCGCCTGCTGCGGCGTAGGCGCATCCTGCGGGCGCGGCTCGGGGATCGGCTGTGGCGGTGGCACGCTGTCTTCCGGCGCGGGTTCGGGCAACGGCGCAGGCGGGGGCGGCGTCTCGACCGGCGTGGCCTTCAATGCCTGGCGCGCAACCCGCGCCTCGGCAGCCGACACGTCCAGCGAGGCCTCCATGCTGGGGTCGCCGGCCGCGGGCTCCACCGAGCGTTCGGGCGACCACAGCCAGCCGGCGATAAACACCAGCGCGACCAGGACGTGCACGACCAATGCCAGGACGACCGGTCGAAACCAGCCGTCATCGCGCGCCGTCTGCGTGGGGAGTGCGTCAGCGTGCATCGCTGCCTGCGGTGCCGCCGGAGTCGGAAATCAGGCCCACTTTCTCGACCTTGGCCTGCTTGAGCACGTCGATGGCATCCATGATCTTCTGGTACGGCGCGGCGCGATCGCCGGCCACCACCACACGTGCGTCCTTGTCCTGCGCCACGATGGCAGCCAGCTGTGCCTGCAGCGCAGCCACGTCCATCGCCTGCGGCTTGCCCTTGGGCAGCTGCAGCGCCAATTTGCCATCGGCAGCGACCACCACCACGACCGGGTCCTGCTTGCTTTCCAGCGCCTTGGCGCGCGAGCTGGGCAGGCTGACGTCGGTACTCAGGGTCAGCAACGGTGCGGTGACCATGAAGATGATCAGCAGCACCAGCATCACGTCGATATACGGCACGACGTTGATGTCGGATTTGAGCTTGCGCTTCTTACGACGGGAAATACCGGAGATCATCGCGAAACGTTCCTAATTAGTCCTCGGCGCCGGCTGGCAGTGCGCTTGCACGGTGCCCCGAAAAGGGACACCTGCACGTGGCACTGCGCACCGACGCGACTGGCCCTGCCGGACACTTCCCGCGTCACGCCATGCGGGGGCATGCCGGCAGCGCGCATCACTCGTCCGCGCCGGCCTGGCGCTGCAGGATGGAGCTGAACTCGTCGGCGAAGGTCTCATAGCGCACCGACAGCCGTTCCACGCGGGTGGTGAAGCGGTTGTAGGCCCACACGGCCGGAATCGCCACGAACAGACCGATGGCGGTGGCGAACAACGCTTCGGAGATACCCGGCGCCACCGCGGCGATACCGGCCTGCTCGCCGCTGCTGACCATGTCGTGCATGGTCACCATGATGCCGAACACGGTGCCGACCAGGCCGACGTACGGCGCAGTGGAGCCGATGTTGGCCAGCAGTTCGAGGTTGCGCTCGAGCTGGTCGACTTCGCGCGTGAACGCGGTGCGCATGGCACGCTGCGCGCCTTCCAGCTGCAAGCGCGCATCCAGACGGCGGCGGTCGCGTAGACGCGAGAACTCGCGGAAGCCGCTTTCGAACATCGATTCCAGACCGCCCACGGTGCGGTTGCGGTCGGTGGCCGAGGCGTACAGCTTGGCCAGGTCCGCACCGGACCAGAAACGGTTCTCGAACTCGTCGGCCTCGCGATTGGCCAGCTTGAACGCACGCGCCTTGCGGAAAATGATCACCCAGCTGATGAACGAGCCGATCAGCAGCAGCAGCACGATGATCTTGACCGGGATACTGGCGCGCAGGATCAGGTCTACATAGTTGATGCTGCTGTTGTGCGCCACGCTGGCGGTCTGCGCCGCAGCAGCGGCGACGTCCTGCGGCAGTGCTTCCACTACCGTGTCCTGCAGGGCCAGGAGCAATGCAATCGACATCCGTTCGTTCCTCAGTAATCGGATTCTGGGGTTTCTAGAGCTTTCAACACGTCATACAGCGCATCGTCCATGCCACGCGGACGGAAGTCGCTGGTACCGAGCGCGGCAATACGCACCTCGGCGGTCAGCAGCACTTCGCCTTCGCGACGGACCGATTGCGCGAACAGCAGGCTGGCCCGTCTGCATCGCAGCAATACCGCCGACACTGACAGCGCGTCGTCGAGCCGGGCCGGCTTGAGGAAATCCAGTTGCATCGCGCGGACCGCAAACACCAGGTCGTGCTCCTGGCGCATACGCTCCTGCCCGTAGCCGAGCGCACGCATCCACTCCGTGCGCGCGCGTTCCATGAAGGCCACGTAGCGCGCGTGGTAGACCACCCCGCCGGCGTCGGTATCTTCCCAGTAGACGCGTGTCGGCCAACTGAATACCGGCAGGGATTGGGGATTGGAGAATGGGGATTCGATGGTCATGGGCACGGAATTTCGGTCGTGACGACCCAGGTTGGCGACCAGCAGAGCGTCGTCAAAACAGGTCTCCCGGTTCGCCGATGCCCGGGGTGCGCTCGCGCGGCACCTTCAGGCCCAGATGCAGATAGGCCTTGGGCGTGACCATGCGGCCGCGCGCCGTGCGGATCAGAAAGCCCTGCTGGATCAGGTACGGCTCGATGACGTCTTCCAGCGTGCCGCGCTCCTCCGACAGCGAGGCGGCCAGCGATTCCACGCCGACCGGGCCGCCATCGAAGTGTTCTACGATGGTGCGCAACATGCGACGGTCGAGCTCGTCAAAGCCTTCCGGATCCACTTTCAGCATCTGCATGGCCGCCTGCGCCACCGGCAGATCGATATGCCCGGCCGCCTTGACCTGGGCGTAGTCGCGCACGCGACGCAGCAGCCGGTTGGCGATACGCGGGGTGCCGCGCGCGCGGCGTGCGATTTCCGCCGCGCCTTCGGGCGTGCAGTCGATGCCCAGAATGGCCGCCGAGCGAATCACGATGCGGGTCAATTCCTGCGGGGAATAGAATTCCAGCCGCTGCACGATGCCGAAGCGGTCGCGCAAGGGCGCGGTGAGCAGGCCGGCACGGGTGGTGGCACCGATCAGGGTGAACGGCGGCAGGTCGATCTTGATCGAGCGCGCGGCCGGGCCGTCGCCGATCATGATGTCGATCTGGAAATCTTCCATCGCCGGATACAGCACTTCTTCCACCACCGGCGAGAGACGATGGATTTCGTCGATGAACAGCACATCGTGCGGCTGCAGGTTGGTGAGCAACGCCGCCAGATCGCCGGCCTTTTCGATCACCGGGCCAGAGGTCACGCGCAGGCTCACGCCCAGCTCGTTGGCGATGACGTGACTCAGCGTGGTCTTGCCGAGCCCGGGCGGGCCGAAGATCAGCACATGATCCATCGCCTCGCCACGCGCCTTGGCCGCCTGGATGTAGATCTCCATCTGCTCGCGCACCGGCTGCTGACCGAGATAATCGGCCAGGCGCTTGGGACGAATGCTCGCATCGGCGGCGTCGTCTTCGCGGGTGGAGCTGCTGGCGATGATGCGCTGCTCAGTCATCCGGCCATCTTCTCATGCCGCGCGCGGATGGCCCAACATCTAGACATCAAGCTCGGCCTGGCGCAGCACTGCGAAGAAGGCATCGAAGCGCGCGGCGCGCCAGGTCGGCACCAGCCCTTCCCAGTTCTCGAAATAGACGACCTCCGGCTCGCATTGCGGGCCGCGCGCGCGGTAGTCCAGGCACAGCAGGCTATCGACGTTATGGCAAGACAGCACCAGCACCTGATCCAGGCCGGCGTGCAGGCAGGCCGCAGCGCGGAAGTCACTCCGGTCTTCGAAGGCGTCGGCAAAATCCAGCACGCTGCGGATCTGCGCCAGCGGCGATAGATCGCGATCAACCAGCACGCATTCCCAATCCACGTAGTGATCGGACGGAAAACGGGTACGCGGCACCCAGCACCAGCCGGTATCGCCCCCGTCCTGGACACTGTAGAGACGCTTGAACAATGCCGGCAGGCGCACGCCCAGGCGTGCTTCGGCCTCAGCGAAGGCATCGGCGTCCGCTGCGGCTCCGCCGTCGTTCCGCCCATCGGCGCCGCTCCAGAACGTGGTCAATGCCGGCGGCTGCGGCTGCCACTGCACCACATCTGCGTCGTGTTTGGCCTGCAACGCGGGGGACCAATAGTGGACATCGACCAACTGCGCCAGCAGGTCCTCCACGTTGGCGAACACCGCCAACCGGCGCTTGTCGCCTGCATCGACGTAGACCAGTGTGGGCTCGGCACCGAATGCGGAGTAGTCCAGGCACAGCGCCCGGCTCGGCGAACGGTCATCGGCCGCGATGACGATCAGATGGCGATCATCGCCACCGGCAGCAAGCCCGGCAAACGCGTCGTCGCGGTACTCCTCGCGGGCACGCACTTGCGCAAAGGAAAACAGCTCCGCACTGCCGAGCAGGCGCGCGCGCGGGAACAGCCATTCGGCCTTGAGCCAGTTGTCCGGCTCCTCCAGGGACTGACCACGCGCCATCTGCACCGCGCCGCCGTCGTAGCGTGCGTACAACTCACGCAGCCAGGCCGGCAGGCGGACACCGAGCCGCGCTTGCGCCGCCGCGATCGCGGCCTCGGTGGCCGGCACGCGCCCGAGGTTGAGTGCGTCATCCCAGAAGGTGTCCAGGCTCGGTGAGCGCCCGTAGACCATCCACTTGAGCGCGGCCACGCTCAGATCTCCACTTGCGCGCCCAACTCCACCAGGCGGTTACCGGGGATGCGGAAGAATCCGGTGGCCGGGGCGGCATTGCGATGCATCAGGGCGAACAGCTTGTCGCGCCAGATCGGCATGCCGCGATTGGCGCTGGCCACGATGGTTTCGCGGCTGGCGAAATAGGTGGTGTCCATCGGATCGAAATAGATCCCGCCCTGATCGCAGGAGCGCATCAGCGCCAGCGGCACGTCCGGGGTCTCCATGAAACCGAAGCGCACATGCACGCGGTAGAACTCGTCGCCGATCGCGTCGATCTTGAGCCGTTTCCCGGCGGCCGCGTACGGCACCTGCAGGGTTTCCACGGTCAGGAACACGTTGCGCTCGTGCAGCACCTTGTTGTGCTTGAGGTTATGCATCAGCGCGTGCGGCACCACCATCGGGTCGGCGGTCAGGAACACCGCCGTGCCGGGCACGCGCACCGGCGGCGCCAGCATCAACCCGGGCAGGAAGGTGTCCAGCTTGATACCGTCCTTGCGGATCTCGTCGTGCAGCAGCTTGCGGCCGCGGCGCCAGGTACGCATCAGGGTGAACAGGATCAGGCCCAGCAACAACGGGAACCAGGCGCCGTCCAGGAACTTGATGATGTTGGCGTAGAAGAACGCGCAGTCCACCGCCAGGAACACCAGCGCGAACAACCACAGCAGCGGCGCCGGCACGCGCGGGTTGGCACGCGCGTAGATGATCATCAACACGGTGGTGATCAGCATGGTGCCGGTCACCGAAACGCCGTACGCGGTGGCCAACGAGGCCGAGTCGCCGAAACCGATCACGGCCACCGCCACCAGCGCCAGCAGGCACCAGTTCACCGCCGGCACATAGATCTGGCCGATGGTGGAGTGCGAGGTATGGCGAATGTGCATGCGCGGGATGTAGCCGAGCTGCATGGCCTGGCTGGCCACCGAATAGGCGCCGGTGATCAGCGCCTGCGAGGCGATCACCGTGGCTGCAGTGGCGAGCACGATCATGGGGTACAGCGCCCACTCGGGCACCGCCTCGTAGAACGGGTTGCTGACCGCGGCCGGATTGCGCAGCATCAGCGCGCCCTGCCCCAGGTAGGTCAAGGTCAGCATCGGCAGGACCACGAACTGCCACGAGCGGCGGATCGCCTTGGCGCCGAAATGGCCCATGTCCGCGTACAGCGCTTCGCCACCGGTCACCGCCAGCACCACTGCGCCCAGCACGAACACCGCATGCCAGTTGTGTTGCGCAAAGAAGCGCACGCCCCACCACGGATTCAGCGCATGCAGCACTTCCGGTGCGCGGGCCATGTTGTAGACGCCGATCGCGCCCAACGCGAAGAACCAGAGCAGCGTGATCGGCCCGAATGCCTTGCCGACACGTTCGGTACCGAAGCGCTGCGCCAGGAACAGCATGCCCAGTACCACCAAGGTGATCGGCACCACGAACGGCTCCAGCCTGGGCGCAGCCACCTCCAGGCCCTCCACCGCCGACAGCACCGAAATCGCCGGGGTGATGACGCCGTCGCCAAAGAACAGCGAGGCACCGAAGATGCCGAGGATGCCGACCACGTACATCGAGCGCGAACCGCCCGGCAGGGTGCGTTGCGCCAACGCGGTCAGCGCCATGATGCCGCCCTCGCCGTCGTTGTCGGCGCGCATGATCACGGTGACGTACTTGAGCGTGACCACCAGCATCAGCGCCCAGAACACCAGCGACAGGATGCCCAGCACGGTGTCGTGGTCCGGGGTCAGCCCGTAGTGCGGCGAAAACGCTTCCTTAAGCGTATACAGCGGGCTGGTACCGATATCGCCGAAGACGACGCCGATCGCGCCGATGACCAGGGCGGTCTGGCTGTTGGCGGGCGCGTGGCTGGAGCCGGCTGATTTGGGGGTGTGGGACATGAGGTGGGCAGTTTTCGCCAGACAGCGTGAAGATGATGAGGGAGCCAGCACCTGTCGAAGGTGCCTGCACTGACGTCACAGACACCCAAGGTACGGGCTGGCCGCGGGCAAGGATGCGCAGTGTACGGGCCGCCCCTGTCGATGCCGAGTGCCGGCCGCGCCCGCTTTGCGGCCAGGCGATGGTTCGTGGCCGCGCTCAGCGCAGCGCGGCTTGCAGTGCCTTGCGGATGACCGTGGCGACCTCGTCACCTTCTGCACCGGCGTCGCGCGCCATGCGGGCGGCCTCGGCCGGCTTGTAGCCCAGCTGTTGCAAGGCCACGGTGGCTTCGGAAACGGCGTCGGGCCCCAACTGGCCGGTGATCGGGGCGCCGCTGCTGAAATCGGCCGCGCGGTCGCGCAGTTCCACCACCATGCGCTCGGCGGTCTTCTTGCCGATGCCGGGAATGCGCGTCAGCGCGGTGATGTCGCCACTGGTGATCAGGCGGGCGAACTCGTCCACGCTGACCCCGGACAACACCGCCAGCGCAATCTTGGCGCCGATACCGGTGACCTTCTGCACATCGCGGAACAACCGCCGCTCGCCTTCGCGCAGGAAACCGTACAGCGCGACGCTGTCTTCCTTCTGCGCGTAATGGGTGAACAGGATCACGTCGCGACCGACATCGGGCAGATCGTAGAAGGTGCTCATCGGCGCCTCCAGCTCATACCCCACCCCACCCACGTCGATCACCAGCCACGGCGGCTGCTTGTAGGCCAGGATCCCGCGCAGACGGCCGATCATTGGGCACCGCCGTTGTGGTGCCGGGATTGGGGATTCGAGATTGGGGATTGGCAAGAACCCTCGCTGCCGTCAACAACGGTCCCAGCCCGACGAAGCGGCACAGCGCGCGCGGACTCGCGGTTGCGAATCCCCAATCCCAAATCCCGAATCCCGATTATCATTTCTTGCGGCTCCAGGCCTGTTGGGTATTGACGCCCAGGCGTTGCGCGGTGGCGCGCACGTGGGCGTGAGTGATGGCGACCGCCAATGCGTCGGCGGCGTCGGGCTGCAGCTTGCCTTTCAGGTTGAGCATGATGCCGACCATGTGCTGGACCTGCACCTTGTCCGCGCCGCCCTTGCCGACCAGCGCCAGCTTGACTTCGGTGGCAGCGTACTCGTGCACCGGCAGGTCGCGCATGACCACCGCGCAGATCGCCGCGCCGCGCGCGTGGCCGAGCTTGAGGGCGGAGGCGGCGCTCTTGCCCATGAACACCCTTTCGATCGCCACCTCATCCGGCCGGTAGGTCTCGATCAGCTCGCCCAGCCCCTGCAGCAGCCGCTTGAGCCGCTGGGAGAAATCACCCTCCCCCAGCAGCATCAGCGGCGCGTGGTGCACATGCCGGCTGCGACCGCCCTCGTCGATATCGATGATGCCGATGCCGGTGCGCTGCGAACCGGGATCGATGCCCAGGATGCGGGTCATCTGGAAGCCGGGATTGGGGATTGGGGATTGGGGATTGGCGCAACGCACACAATGCAGCGGTCGCTTCGCTGTTGCGAATCCCGAATGCCCAATCCCGCCATCCCCATCTTCATTTACGCGCCAAGCGCCGCTTGATCGACGTTCGAATACACGTCCTGTACGTCGTCCAGGTCTTCGAGCATGTCCAGCAGCTTGCGGACCTGCACGGCGGTCTCGCCGTCCACGGCGATGTCGTTGTCGGCGCGGAAGGTGATTTCGGCGTGCGCCGGTTCCAGCCCGGCAGCGACCAGGGCGTCCCTGACCTGGGCGAAGGCGTCCGGGGCGGTCAGCACATCGATGGCGCCGTCTTCCGGGTACACCACCACATCGTCGGCGCCGGCTTCAATGGCGGCATCGGTGAGGGTGTCTTCATCGATGCCGGCAGCGAAGCTCAGCACGCCCAGGCGCTTGAACATGAAGGCCACCGAGCCCTCGGTGCCCATGTTGCCGCCGCATTTGCTGAAGGCATGGCGCACGTCGGCCACGGTGCGCACGCGGTTGTCGGTCAGGCAGTCCACGATCACCGCCACGCCGCCGGGCGCGTAGCCCTCGTAGCGCACTTCTTCGTATTCCACCCCTTCCAGCTCGCCGGTGGACTTCTTGATGGCGCGCTCCATCACGTCCTTGGACATGTTCGACGACAGGCCCTTGTCCATGGCCGTCCGCAGACGCGGATTATTGGACGGGTCGCCGCCGCCGGCGCGGGCCGCCACGCTGATCTCGCGGATGATCTTGGTAAACATCTTGCCGCGCTTGGCGTCGGAGGCGTTCTTGCGGCCTTCGATCGAGGGACCTCTACCCATGGGTGGTTCCAGACTGGCTTCAATGACAGGGCGCGGATTTTACCTGATTGCCCGCCCTCACCGGGGCAGCGACATCCGCCTGCGCATGTTCACCGCTGGAAGCGGCCGGTGCGCAGAAAGGCCAGCGCCTGTGCGGCGGCCTCGGGCGAGCGCAACAGGCCGCTGTGGCTTGCCTGCACCACGCAATGATCGCGCAGCCCGGGCAGGCGGGTTTCGGCCAGCGCCACGGTGCCGTCCGAGCCGCCGTCGAGCGGGGCGAGCCAGCGGCCGATCCCACGTGCCACGTTGCCGGCCACCTGACCGATCTCGGCCTGGCCGTCCCAGCGCACAAAGCCCTGTTGCAAGATCGCGGCGCTGCGGCCCAGCGCCCATAGCCCGCCACGTTGCGCCAGCCCGCGCGCGGCGGCGCTGCCGCACAACGGCGAGCCCAGGCAGACCACGCGACGCACCGGCAGGTCGGGGGCATCCTGCAATGCCTGCAGGGCCATCAGCCCACCCAGGCTATGACAGATCACCAGCTGCGCGCGGCTGGCGCGCAGGCGCTCGATCAGACGCGGCACCGCATGCGCGGGGCCGCCGAGCACGCTGGCGTAACCGAACAGCGCAGGCGCCAGCCCGTTGGCACGCATCCGCCGCGCCAATGGCAGCAGCCAGTGCGCGGTGTTCCAGATGCCGTGCACCAGCAGCACGTCGGCGGTCGCGGCGCGCGTACCGTCGCGCGGACTGCGCCGCGGCGCCGCCGGGCCGATGGAGGATGCGCTGGACACTGAGATGGTTACCTGCAGAGGGCATCAACTGCGCGTGCGTTGCGCGCTGACGCCAAGCGAACGCGCAACCGCAACGGGCGGCAGCACGGGTGCGATCAGTCCGCTGCCAGCACCGGGCTGCGCCGCAGGATGTATTCGCGGTCGACGATCTTGCCCACCGGAAAATCGTATTCGCCCACCTTTTCAAAACCATAGCGGGCGTAGAAGCGTTGCGCGCCGAAATTCTCCGACCACACGCCGATCCACAAGGTGCGTGGGCCGTCGCGCTCCAACCATTGCAGCGCAGTTTCGAACAATCGGCTGCCCCAGCCGCTGTTCTGATAGTCCCTCAGCAGATACAGCCGCTTCAGCTCCCCATCGCCGGGACGCACCTGATCGTGCGGCAGCCCGCAGGGGCCGGCGGCCGCGTGGCCGACCAGCAGGTTGTCCATCTCCAGCAGCCAGATCGCGTAATCCGGATGCGACAGCACGGTGCGCGCGCGCCCCACGGCATAGGTCTCTTCCAGAAAACCGCGCAGGTCCTCTTCCGGATACAGGTGCCCGAAGGTTTCGGTAAAGGTCTGCGCGGCCAGAAGCGACAGCGCTTCGGCATCGTCCGGCGTGGCGCGGCGAATGCGGGTCATGCGGGCCCCTCTGGCAAGTCGACGCGGCAGCTTCTCGCATGCTGCGGCGTTGCTGCAAGTGGGGAATGGGGAATGGGGAATCGGGAGTGGGGAATGGGAATTGCCGAGCGCCTGCGGGTCGGGCATCAGATGCGTCTGCCCGGCTGGTGGTCTCACCACCCAGAGGCCTGGTTGCCGCGTACGTTGGAATTGCCGCGCGTATCGGAGCGGCATGCAAAAAACGCGCTGTGTCACCTGCTAGAGCTTGGGTGCAGTTGCTGACAAGCACTCAGGGTTACGGAAAGTCGCGGTGCGCGATTGCTTGGCAGTTAGTTACGCACGCCGCGCTGCGCGTGCAGCTGTTCGATACGCGCGTTGCGTGCAGCGCAGATCGGCCAGCAACGCCTTGCGCCAGCTGTCCGCTGCGCATGAACAGCACGGCCACGCAAGGGGCGTGGCCGTGTGTTCGATGACAGGTCAGACCTGCTTCGGGCGCACCTGCACGTGCACTTCGGCGAGCTGGTCGGCAGCGATCGGCGACGGGGCGTCGGTCATCAGATCCTGCGCGCCGGTGGTCTTGGGGAACGGGATGACGTCGCGAATCGACTCGGTACCGGCCATCAGCGCGGCGATGCGGTCGATACCGAAGGCAATGCCGCCATGCGGCGGCGCGCCGTAGTTCAACGCGTCCAGCAGGAAGCCGAACTTGGCGCGCGCTTCTTCGGCGCCGATGCCGAGCAGTTCGAACACGGCGCTCTGCATGTCCGGGCGGTGGATACGGATCGAGCCGCCGCCGATTTCGTTGCCGTTGAGCACCATGTCGTAACCGCGCGAGACCGCGGTGCGGGCGTTGGCGCGCAGGTCGGCAATATCGTCCACCGCCGGTGCGGTGAAGGGGTGATGCAACGCGACGTAACGCTGCGCCTCCTCGTCCCATTCGAACATCGGGAAGTCGGTGACCCACAGCGGCGCCCAGCCGTCGGCGACCAGGTTGAAGTCCTTGCCGGCCTTCAGGCGCAGCGCGCCCATGAAGTCGGACACCTTGGTGTAGCCGCCGGCACCGAAGAACACGATGTCGCCATTGCCGGCGCCGACATGCTTGAGCAGCGCGGCGAAGGATTCTTCGCTGAAGAACTTGGCGATCGGCGAACTGACCTCGCCGGTCTCCGACAGCTTGATGTAGGCCAGACCCTTGGCGCCGTATTTGGCGGCGTGCGCTGCGTATTCGTCGATCTGCTTGCGCGACAGGCTGGCGCCACCGGGAATGCGCAGCGCGGCAACGCGGCCATCGGCATCGTCGGCGGCAGCGGTGAACACCGGGAATTGGCTGGCCTTGACCAGCTCGGCCACGTCGACCAGTTCCAGCGCGATACGCAGGTCCGGCTTGTCCGACCCAAAGCGGCGCATCGCCTCGGCCCAGGTCATGCGTGGGAACTGCGCCGCTAGGTCGACATCCACCACTTCCTTGAAAATGGCGCGGATCATGTCTTCGACGAAATCCTGCACGTCGCGCTCGCGCACGAAGGCGAATTCCATGTCGAGCTGGGTGAATTCCAGCTGGCGGTCGGCACGCAGCGCTTCGTCGCGGAAGCAGCGCGCGATCTGGTAGTAACGGTCGAAGCCGGCCACCATCAGGATCTGCTTGAACAGCTGCGGGCTCTGCGGCAAGGCGTAGAACTCGCCCGGATGCATGCGCGCCGGCACCAGGAAGTCGCGCGCGCCTTCCGGGGTGGCCTTGGTCAGGATCGGGGTTTCGATGTCCTGGAAATCGCGCGCATCCAGATGCCGCCGCAGCGCCTGCACCAGCTTGATGCGAGTGCGCTGCATGCGCTGCATTTCCGGCCGGCGCAGGTCCAGGTAGCGGTACTTCAGGCGGGTTTCTTCGCCCGGGTTTTCGTGCGCGTGGAACGGCAGTGGCGCAGCCTTGTTGAGGATGCTGATGCGCGTGGCGATCACTTCCACCTTGCCGCTGCGCAGCTTGTCGTTGACCGCATGACGCGCGCGCACCACACCTTCCACCTGCAACACGTCCTCGTAGCCCAGGCTGGCGGCCACCTTGAACAGCTCTGCGTTGGCGTCGTCGCCGGCCACCGGCTCCACCGTCACCTGCACGATGCCTTCGTGGTCGCGCAGGTCGATGAAGCACACCCCGCCCAGGTTGCGGGCCACGTCGGTCCAGCCGGCGAGAGTGACGGTTTGGCCGATCAAGGTCTCGTCGACCAGGCCGCAGAAGTGGGTACGCATCGAAAGCTCCGCTGAAAACCCGACGCAGGACAGCGCCGGAAAGCCGGATATTCTGGGGCCGGCGAGCGGCAGGAGCAAATGCGCGGGCGCTCATGGGCGCTTAAGTCGGTGCCCGGCTGAATAGGCGCCACGCCCCTCCTGCACCAAGGACGACACGATGCTGCGCACTGCCCTGCTGCTCTCCGGCTTCGGCCTGATCACCCTGACCGGCGCATTTGCCAGCGTCACTGCCAGCGCCCAGGAGCGTGGCTGGAATGGCCCCAGCATCACCTGTTCCAGCAACGACAACCGCCGCCGCGAGTGCGATACGCCGTTCCGCGGCCGCGCGGTGCTGGTGGAAAACATCTCCGGCACGCGCTGCATCGAAGGCCGCAACTGGGGCAGCGAGCGCGGCCGGATCTGGGTGGACAATGGCTGTCGCGGCCGTTTCGTCGACGCCCGCAGCGGTGGCGGCTGGGGCGGCGGCTATGGCCCCGGCGGCGGTGGAGGGGTCGCTGGAACGGTGCGCTGCGAGAGCAACGATCAGCGCCAGAACATCTGCGATACCGGCTGGCGCCGCGCCAATTTGGTGCGCCAACTCTCCAACACGCCCTGCGTGGAAGGCCGCAACTGGCGCCAGGAAGGCGGCCGGATCTGGGTGGACGACGGCTGCCGGGGCGAATTCGCGCAGGCCCGCGGTGGCGGTGGCTGGGACGGCGGCTATGGCGGCCGCGATGACCGCCCCGGCAACGACTATGCGATCACCTGCGCCAGCGACGACCGGCGCCTGCGCACCTGCGCCTGGGATGGCCGCTATGGCCGCCCGGTGCTGACCCGCCAGCTGTCGGACACCCGCTGTGAGGAAGGTCGCACCTGGGGCTACGACGATCGTCGCGCCACGGTGTGGGTCAACGACGGCTGCCGGGCGCGTTTCGAGGCGCGTTGATGCACTGGCCGCGCAGGCTGGCTGGGTGAGATAGGCCTGCGCGCGTCGGCGAGACACCGGCGCCAGCGTTCTGGACCACGGCACGCATCCAGGCGGATGCGGCTGTCAACTTCAGTCGGGGCGATCCATAGAAGGGCGGCAAACCGCACGCGCAACGCGTGCGTCTTAGCCTTGCAGCCTCGCGGCTACCCGCCATGCTTCACCACAGTTTGCCGGGACTGCACTTGGCCCGGCTGACGTGGGTGTATCGACACCGGCCCGGCCAGCGAGATCGTCCACCGCGCATGCCGGGCGCTACCGGGGAACGCAGTCCTGGCCGCGGCGAACGGCGGTGGGATGTCACAGCCGTCCGGGTTGGCGGCAAGCACCCATGCAATCCTCCGCGACACAGCCGGCAGCACGGTGCTCGACGTGGAGTCGTTGCAACGCGCAACCGCGCTGTGCGGCGCAACCTGCACGCCGCGGCCACTTATGCCGGATCGGACGCGGGCTTGGCGGCCGGCTTGCTCTCCGCGGTTGCCGCCGGTTTGGCATCGCCGCCGGCGCTGCTGCTTTCGGTGAGGTTCTTCTTTTTCTCGCCGGCCGACTTGAAGTCGGTCTCGTACCAGCCGCTGCCGGACAGGCGGAACGACGGCGCGGTGACCTGGCGCTTGATCGTGGCAGCGGCGCAGGCCGGGCAGGTTTGCGGATCGGGGTCGGCCATTTTCTGCAGGCGGTCGAATGCGTGGCCGCAGGTAGTGCACTGGAAACCGTAGATGGGCATGGCAGGGATCAGCTGAAGACGTCGCAAGGGGCGCAAATTCTAGACGCATGCGGGCTGGCAAGGGCAGCGCGCCGCCTGCGCGGGCAGCAGGCGGCCGGTGATGCGTCTACATGGCCGGCGCCAGGCGACGGCGGCAATGTGCAGTGGCCGCTTCGACGCCCGGCACATGCCGATGGGCTGCGCGCACCGACGCAATGCCGCCCCACCCTGCGCAGGCGTGGCTGTCGGCAGCGTGGGGCGAGCGCAGCGCACAACACCTCTGCGTGCACGCCATGCGATCGACACATGCATGGGTTGCGTATCCAAGCAACGCAACGCGCGAGCAATCGCAAAACACCCCCCGCGGCAATCACATCCTCACGCACAATCGCCGAAAAACGCGCGCGCGCCAACGGCGCCGATCGAGCCGCACCGACCAGGCTGTTACACTCGAACACGTGATCGACGCGCCTTTTCCCCCACGAGGGCCGCATCCATGTTGCGGTTGACTGCCTTATTGCTGGGCGTTGCCCTGCTACTCACCGGTAGCGGGTTGCTCGGCACGCTGCTCGCCGTGCGTGGCGATCAGGCCGGCTTCGATGCGCGGGCGTTGGGGTTGATCATGTCCGGCTACTTCGCCGGCTTCTTTCTGGGCACCTTCTTTGCACCGCCGCTGATTCGCCGCATCGGGCATATCCGCGCGTTTGCGTTTTATGCGGCGCTGGCAGCCATTGCGGTGTTGCTGCATCCGATCTGGTTGAACGCCTGGGGCTGGGGCGTGCTGCGCCTGGTGACCGGCGTGGCGTTGGTCGGCCTGTACACCGTGATCGAAAGCTGGCTCAACGCCGAGCCCGACGCGCGCCGGCGCAGCCGGGTGTTTTCGGTCTACATGGCGATCAATCTGTCGGCGCTGGCACTGGGCCAGGTCCTGCTCACCATCGGCGATGCAGGCGCACCGGCGATGTTCACGCTGACGGCGATCCTGTTCTGTGCAGCGGTGATGCCGGTGATGACCACGCGGCTGATCCCGCCCGAGGTGCCGCATGTATCGCGCCTGCGGTTGGTGACGCTGTATGCCCTGGCGCCGGTGGCCACGATTGGCGCCGGCCTTTCCGGCCTGGCGATGGGTGCGTTCTGGGGCTTGCTGCCGGTATACGCCAACCGGATCGGGCTGGATTCCGACGGCGTGGCGATGTTCATGCTCACCGCCATCGTGGGCGGTGCGGTGCTGCAGTGGCCGATCGGGCGCATCAGCGACGGGCATGACCGCCGTATCGGCCTGGTGACCGTGAGCGTGCTGGCCGCCGGCATCGCGATCGCTGCCGCGTTGCCGATGGTGCAGACACAGACCACCGTGTTGTTCGTGCTGTTCTTCGTCTATGGCGGGTTGGCGTTTTCGCTGTACCCGTTCGCGGTGGCGCACATGCTCGATTACCTGCCGCGCGAAGACCTGCTTTCCGGCAGCAGCAGCTTGTTGCTGGTGCATGGCGTGGGTGCGGCGATCGGCCCTGCATTGGCCGGCGGCGCGATGCAGAAGTTCGGCCCGGCCGCGTTGCCTGTGTACTTCGCGGTGATGTTGTTGGCCCTGGCGGGCTTCACGTTGTCGCGGCTGCTGCGCTTCACCCGCCGCCGCCCCCATCCGATCGCCTTCCGCCCGATGCTGCGCACCACGCCGTCGGCACTGGAGTTGATGCCGGAAACACAGCAGACCGAAACGCCACCGCGAACCAAGTAACGCTGACCGTGCTCTCTCGCGCTGGCTTTAGGATGGTCGAACAATTCGATCAGCGGACTGCACACCTGCGACTGCGGCCAGCGCGGTTGTGCTGGATCTCGAAACTTCGCTCGCTGCCTGGTGCGGTGGCTTCGCCGATTGCGGGACCGATGGCGGCATGGATGCCGCCATCGAGTCCCCAAGGGATGGGCTCACGGCGTGTCCAGAAGCGGTGAGGCATCGCGCTATCGACCGACTCCGCGTTTGACCCAGCCCGTTGACCAACCCACATCCCGCTTGGCCCAAGATCTCGTCAGCTCGGCTGGAAGCATCCGAACGCCGCTAACCAAGCTAAACAAGCTAACCAAGTCTTCGCTCTGGCTATGAGGCTGCATACATCCGGCGCGTGATCGCGACCTCGCCTGTAGCGCGGTCATGATCACGCAACGCAAGCGCGGCAGTCTTTCCAGACCCCCTACCCCGCTGTGGATTTCAATGGATTCGATGTCCTCCTTGCGCGTGCGCCGTCCTGCCACGCTGGCGTTACTGCTGGTTCCGCTCACCCTACCGGCGTATGCACAGCAGGTTCCCGACGGCGCAACGTCCGACCCGGCCGTCACCGACGAGCAAGTATCGACGCTGGATCAGGTGCAGGTGGTCGGCCAGGCAATGACCTATTCCAAGACCACCGTCAGCAAGGAGATGCTGGACCGCCAGTTCGTGCTCGGCAGCGTCAACGATGCGCTCAACGAACTGCCCGGCGTGGTGGTGACCGAAGCCGATGCCTTCGGCTCCTCGGATTGGGGCACGCAGATCAGCATGCGCGGCTTCGTCAGCAATCGCGACACGCAGCAGATCGGCACCACCATCGACGGCGTACCCAATGGCGGCTCGGCATACGGCGGCGGCTCCAAGGCCAATCGCTTTATCGACATGCCGGATCTGGAAACGGTGGAAGTGAGCCAGGGCACCGCCGACATCGCCTCGCGCTCCAACGAAGCCCTGGGCGGCACCTTGAATTACCTCACCAGCGAACCGCTGGAAACGCAGCGTATGCGCGTGATCGGCGGCATTGGCGATAACCAGGCGCGCAAGTACTACGCGCGCTACGACACCGGCCTGATCGGCGGCAATACGCGTGCCTGGGTCAGTGGCTCGTCGGCACGCAATGACGACTGGATCGACGGCAGCGGGCACACCAGCCGCGATCACCTGGCCGGCAAGTTCGTCAGCGCGCTGAATCAGTGGACGCTCAGCGGATACGCCTCCTACGACGATGCCGACGAATCCGAATACACCAGCGTGACCCCGGAGCAATTCGCGCGCGACCCGGAGCACGACCTGTTGACCGGCACGCTCACCGGCATTCCGTACCTGGCCCAGAACTACCGCTCCGGCTCGCGTGCCTTGCGCAAGAACACGTTCGGCTACCTGCGTGGCGCGTTCGATGGCGGCAATGGTTTCAAGACCACGCTGACCGGCTATGCGCACCGCATGCAGGGGCGCGGCGACTGGATTCCGCCGTATCTGGTGGATGTCAGCAACGATGGCGCCGGCGCACCCGAATCCGAAGCGCGTGGCGGCAATACCGTGTATGGCGGCAGCGATCTGGGCAAACTGTATTACCTCACCCCCGGCGGCGCGGCTGCCGCCATGCTGGCCGGTTGCGCCGGCAGCGACGCGGTGCCGGCCGAATCCAATCCGGCCTGCTATCCGGCCGGTTCGGTGCCGGTGCAATCGTATCGACATAGCCACTACGACAATCACCGCGCCGGCGCGATGGCCGATGTGGAATGGCGCACCGATCTCGGCGCCATCGACAACACCGTGCGTGCCGGTGCCTGGCTGGAACGCGTTGAGCGCAGCGTCACCCGCGACTGGCACCGCCTGCTCAACGTCGGCACCAACATCAGCTTCGATCATCAGGCGTACTGGGTGCAGTTCAAGGACAACTACCAGACCGACGAGCAGATGTATTACGTCGAAGACGTGATGCGTTACGGCGCATTCGCATGGCGCGTGGGCGTCAAGCAGTTCTTTGTCGACCAGACCCGCGACCGCCGCATCGGCGATGCGCAGCATGTGCAATCGGATTCGCAGTCCGACCCGCTGCTGTCGGCCGGCCTGACCTGGACCACACCGGTGCAGGGCCTGGAAGCCTTTGCCGGTTACTCGCAGAACTTCGCAGCGATTGCGTCCGGCGTGCTGGGCGAAACCGACCCGGTGGCGCTGAGTCGGGTGAAGCCGGAAACCGCCGACAACATCGAACTCGGCCTGCGTGTCAGCCGCTGGCCGTTGACCGGTAGCGTCACGCTGTACGACATCCGCTTCGACAACCGCATCGTGTACGTGCCGGCCAACTTCGTCACCGGTATCGACTACCTGGGCGAAACCGATGGCGTGTACGAAAACTTCGGCGGTGTGCATGCGCGCGGCGTGGAAGCAGCGCTGGGCTACGGCTGGGACAACGGCTGGCGCGTCAATGGCGCCTACACCTACAACAAGGCCGATTATCTCGGCAGCGGCGATGCCGCGCGCGATACCGCCTTGGAGATCACGCCCGGTGCGCAGGTGATCGGCCAACCGCGCAATACGCTGGTGGTGTCGGCCGACTGGCGCGGCCAGGCATGGCGCTTCGGTGTGTCCGGACGCTACCTGGGCAAGCGCTACCTGGACGCATCCAACCGCGCCGCACTCGATGGCGTGACCACCTTCGATGCCAATCTGGGTGTGGAACTTTCGCAACTGACCTCGCAGCTCAAAGGCCTGCAGCTGGCGCTCAACGTCAGCAACCTCACCGACAAGCGCTATCTGGAAGGTGTGGACGGTAGCGACAGTGCCTTCATTGCCGCCCCGCGCACCGTCGGCCTGACCCTGACGCTGGACCTGTAACGGCGAACTGCCATGCTATGCGATGCCCGCACCAGGCACCGGCGCGGGCAATCCTTCCGATGCGATGAGCCCACATGATCGATCTGCCCCGACGCCGCCTGCTGCAAGCCGGCCTCACCAGCGGCGCGGCCGCGTTGCTGCCCAGCATCGCGCGCGCCGCAGCCATCGCGCCGGACCGCCGCCGCGGCACGCTGGAGGACCTTCGGCATGTGGTGATTTTGATGCAGGAAAACCGCGCGTTCGATCATTACTTCGGCGCGCTGCCCGGCGTGCGCGGGTTCGGCGACCGTTTCCCGATCCCTGCGCCGCCCTTGCCGGGCGCACCCGCGCGCACGGTGTGGCTGCAACCCAGCGAGGACGGCCGCCAGTGGCTGACGCCGTTCGCGTTGGACACGGCCGCGCAGTTCGGCTTCATGCGTGTCAAGGGCACCCCGCATAGCTGGCCGGATGCACAACAGGCCTGGGACCATGGACGGCTCGGGCACTGGGCTGCCGCCAAGCACAATCATGCACTGGGCTATTACACGCGTGCGGACATTCCGTTTCAGTACGCGCTGGCCGATGCCTTCACCATCTGCGATGCGTACCACGCTGCGATCCAGACCGGCACCAATTCCAATCGCGTGTTCCTGTGGACCGGCGGCAACGATCCGCAGGCGCGCGCAGGCGGCCCGGTGATCGGCAATTCGCACGACAACTTTGCGGAACTGGGCGGCTTTGCCGAGCCGTATCGTTGGGGCACCTACGTCCAGGCCCTGCAGAACGCCGGTGTGTCCTGGCAGATCTATCAGGACATGGCAGACAACTTCACCGACAACCCGCTGGCCGGCTTTGCGGCATTTCGACAAGCGTACAGCGCCGCGCCCGGACATGATCCGCAATTGCGCGCGCGTGGCGTGAGCACGCGCGGTCTCGCCCAGTTGCGCCAGGACGTACTGGGCGGGCGCCTGCCTGCAGTGAGCTACATCATTGCCGACGCGGCCGGCAGCGAGCATCCGGATCCGTCCAGCCCCGCCCAGGGCGCGGCCTACACCGCACGCGTGCTGGATGCGCTCACTGCCGATCCGGCGGTGTGGAGTCGCACCGCCTTGCTGGTGATGTTCGATGAGAACGACGGCTTCTTCGACCATCTGCCGCCGCCCGCACCGCCGTCGCCGGATGCACGCGCAACGGGCGGGTTTGCCGGCGCATCGACGCTGGCCACCGACGACGACTATCACCGCCACCCGGCGCCGGGCGAGCAGAACGTGGATCTTCCCGAGCTCCGTGGGCGGCCCTATGGGCTTGGCCCGCGCGTGCCGATGTATGTGGTCTCGCCATGGAGCCGCGGCGGCTGGGTGGATTCGCAGGTGTACGACCACACCTCGGTGCTGCGCCTGCTCGAGCGCCGCTTCGGCGTGCCCGCGCCGGAAATCACGCCCTGGCGGCGTGCAGTGTGCGGCGATTTGACCAATGCCTTCGATTTCCGCCAGGCCGATGCGCGCGCGTTCGTCGCCGCGCTGCCGGATGTCGGTGCAACCGCTACGCGCGCGGCCGCCTTGCGCGAACACGCACTGCCGCCGTTGCCGGCCACGTTGCAGCCGCCCGAACAACCGTTCGGCGTGCGCCGCTCGCGTGGGCTGCCATATCGTCCCAGCGTGGAGCTGGCCCACCTGCCCGAGCGCGGCGAAGTGACGCTCCGCATGGCCAATGCGGGCGCGGCGGCGGTGCTGCATGTCTACGACCGCTTCGATCTAGCGGCAATTCCACGCCGCTACACAGTGGGAAACGACGCCATCGTGGACGGCACGTGGACCACCTACGACGGCCGCTACGATCTGTGGCTGCTCGGCCCCAACGGCTTCCATCGCCATTACCGCGGCGACCTCGATGCAGCGCCGCTGCTGGCCGAGATCGCGCAGGACGCCGACGATGCGCAAGTGCTGTGCCTGACCTTACGCAATCCCGGCGACCGCCCACTGCAGGTCACGCTGGAACCTGGTGCCTACACGCAAGCGCAACCGCGCGAGCGCATCACCATCGCTGCCGGCAGCGAGCACCATGAGCGCTGGAGCGCTGCACCGACCGGCGGCTGGTACGACCTGTGGCTGGTCCAGGGCGGAGCGCGCCAGCGCCTGGCCGGGCGCGTGGAAACCGGTAAGCCTGGCATCAGCGACCCAGCGCTCGGGGGGCCGGCACGGCTGTATCAGGACGATCCTCCCCGCATCGACGGCCCAGGACCTGCCTGAAACGCGCGGGATTGGCAGCGGGGATGCGGCACGAAGCGGATCGGTGTGCCGTCATCGGCTCGCCATCGTGGCGTCGCGCCCTGCATATCGGCGTCGCCGATGGCCTTGTTCCGTGCGGGCGGCAACAGGGTCTGCTGCCGCGGTCACACCATGCCTGGCACGGCAAGGACAGCCATCGATGCGCTGCCCCTGACCGCCCTTTGCCAACACACACCGCGTCGCCGGCCAAGCCGCCGGCGTGCACTACCGATGCAGCCAGTACCTGCAGTCGCCGATCGTCTGCGGCTGCGCGCCCGCGGAATAACGCTGCACGATCGCCGCGTGCCACTGCGCCCGTTGCGGCGTGCTGCCCACCTTGTTGGGGCAATCGACCATCGCCGCCAGCGGCAGGCCACCCAGCGCAGTGTCGGTGCTGGCCAGCGACTGCAACGCCTGATCGGACGCCCAGTCGGCAATCATCACCGCGCGGCGCCCGGACCGATAGGGTAGTTCGGAAGACCAGTCATCGCCGAAAGCCACCACCACGCCCTGCTCGGGGGTCGCGGCACGGATCTGTTCGCCGATCTGCGAGATCGGCGTCGGCGCACGCGCTTGCTTCATGTTCTTCAGCGAACTCACCAAGCCAGAGCCCAGTGACAACAGGCACAGGAACACCGCCAATGCCACACCGCGGCCGGGTTTACCGATCGCCTGGCCACGCTGCACCACCCACCAAAGCACCAGGCCGACGATCGACGCGGCGAACACCACCTGCGCGTACTGGTAATAGGGATGCACCACCTGCAGATTGGTGAAGGCCAGCATCGGCGCCAGGTAGGCGAGCAATAGCACTATCACCGCCGCACGGATCTGGCGGATCGACAAGCCGGCGATGAGGATGATCAGGAACACCCAGTTCGAACCGACCGGTCCGGCGAAGCGCTTCTTGAAGATGGTCCCCCACCAGATGGCCGGATCCAGGCGCTGCTGCAGGGTGCCGTAATTGAAGCCCGACAGGCTGTCGGACGTAACTTGCTGACCCAAAACAGAGTGTGCCTTCAAGGCATCAGCGTGGTGCAGCCAGAGCAGCAGCGCCACCAGCGCTGCCACAGCTGCCACAGCGCCCCAGCCCAACAGCTTCCAGTGACCGACCAGCCACTGTGGACGCCAGCCATGCTCATGCAGCGCCACCCAGGCCAGGGCCAGGACGGTGAAGACAGCAAAACCGAAGAAGGTGGTGATCTTGATCAGTGCTGCCAATACTGCGGCGGCAACGGCAACCCCGCCGTGCCAGGCCCGCGGCTGCGCGTACAGCCGTGCCATCGCCCAGACAAACACCAGGCCGAAGAACACCGCGGTGGATTCCATCATCACCGAGCGCCCCCACAACTGGGCCAGCGGCGACACCGCGAACGCACCAGCGATGCACAGTGCCAGCACGCGGTCGGGGCGCAGTACCAGGGCAATGCGATAGCTCATCCAGATGCAGCCCACGTGGAACAGGGTGGACAACAAACGCCCGCTGTTGTCGGCGCTCATGCCGGTGATTTTGGACAGCAACGCGGCCAGCCACTGGAACAGCGGCAGCTCGAACGGGATCGACCACGGCGCGCCGAGCACCGGCGTGAGATACGACAGGAAAGGGCCGCCACGCAGCATCCAGTCGATCGAGAGGACGGTCTGCGTCTGCCTGAAACCGGACGCATCGATGGGCGGCATCGACCAGCTGAAGACCAGCATGATCAACAGCGCGATGGCCGAATAGCACAGCAGGATCCGGGCCGGCAGCAGGCCACGGTCGGGAGTCAGTTGCTGGGTCACGCGTCGCGCTCCTGTAGGCGCCGGCCATCAGGCACAAGGCGGCCGGGCGCGCAGTGTCGGTTCTGCGGGCAGCGAGCGCAAGCCGTCGCTGGCACCGGCAGCTGCCAGGAACTGGCCGCAGCTGCCGGTCCAGCAATGCCATCACACCTGCGATCACCGTGGCGCACGCAATGATCGAGCTGCCGCCTCTTCAGCAGCGCGGTTCCATCACTGCAGCACGCCGATCGTGTGCAACCAGCTTTCCACCAAGTGCGGCCACCGCGCAATCGGCAGCCCCTTGGCGCGCAGACCAAAGGCATGGCCACCCTGGGCGTACACATGCATTTCCACCGGCACGTCCGCCTGGTTGAGCGCGACGTAGTAGGCCAGCACCTGCGAAACGCCGTCCACGTGATCGTCCTGCGCCTGCAACAGGAAGGTCGGCGGGGTATCGGCGACGACGCGAATGTCCGGACGCAGGTCCAGATGGGTGGGATCGCGGGTGGCGTCATCCTCGTCCTCGTGCGCCCACAAATGGCCCGGATACACGGCAATGGCGAAATCCGGGCGACAGCTCACGCGATCGGCGGCATCCACCGGCAGATACGTGCGCGCTGCAAAATGCGTACTGATCGCGGCCACCAGGTGACCACCGGCAGAAAAGCCGAGCACACCGATCTTGTGCGGATCCACGGCCAACTGGTCCGCCTGCGCGCGCACCATCCCCAACGCCCGTTGGGCATCCTGCAGGGCTGTTTGCACCTTCGGGTAATAGCGGCGGTCGTTGACCCAGGTCGGCCCCGAGTTCGGTACACGGTATTTCAACAGCACACAGGTGATACCGCGCGCGGTCAGCCAGTCGCAGATTTCGGTCCCTTCCAGATCCATGGCCAGGACTTGATAGCCACCGCCGGGAAACACCAGCACCGCCGCGCCGGTGTTGTGAGCCTTGGGCTTGTATACCGTCATCGTCGGGCGGCTGACATCGCTGAGCTTGGTCCATGGGTAACGCCCCTCGCCGGTGCCCACCGATTCGGGCTTCGGGTGGCGCACCGCATCAGGCACCGCGCGCGGCCAAAGCGGTATTTCGACCTGACCAGGCGCTGGCTGCCAGGCGCGCGCCGGTGCGAGCCCATGCACAAGCAGCAGCGCAACTGCCATCCACCCATGACACGACCTGATTTGCACGATTGGACCTTGAAGGGTTGAAGAAACAGAAAGCACGTCGTGAACTCATGCGCGAATGACGCGCGTGAGACACCGGAGCCTTGCACTCACGCCGCGATGCTCTCGCGCACCGCGACCGCCACCGCCTTCAACGCCGCATCGCGTGCCGCGTCGTCGACCTTGGCACCGTTCAAGTACGTGGTCAGCAACAGGGGCGCGCTTCCCTTCGGTGGCCAGAGGATGGCGATGTCGTTGCGCGTGTCGGTGCCGTTGCTGCCGGTCTTGTCGCCGATCTTCCAGCCGGCCGTGAGCCCCGCACGCAGGCAATCGTCGCCGGTGCGGTTGTCGATCATCCAGTCGGTCAGCTGCTTGCGCGAGGCTGGCTGCAGCGCGTCGCCAAGCAGCAGCGTGCGCAGCGTGGCGGCCATTGCCGCAGGCGTGGTGGTGTCGCGGGGGTCGCCGTCGGCGAACCGGTTCATCTGCGGCTCGTAGCGGTCGGTGCGGGTCTGGGCATCGCCGATACCGCGCAGGAACGCAGTCACCCCGGCCGGTTCGCCGACCAGCGGGAACAGCAGATTGGCGGCCGGGTTGTCGCTATAAATCATCGTGGCCCGGCAGAGCTCGCCAACACTGAGCGAACCGCCGACATGGCGTTCGGTCACCGGGGCATGCTCCAGCATGTCGGAGGCACGGATCCTGACCTGCTGCGCCAGCGTCAGCTTGCCCTGGTCCACCCGCCGCAGCACCGCGGCAGCCAATACAAATTTGAAGGTGCTGCACATCGGAAAGCGCTCATCCTCGCGCTGCCCGAGGCGCTTGCCGGTGGCGCTGTCGAGCAGGCAGATGCCCAGGCGGCCGCCGGTGCCACGTTCGATCTGCGCCCACTGTGCCCGCAGCATGTCGTCCACGTTCACCGCGGGGGTGAGTGCCCATGCGGGTCTGGACGCTGCAAGCAGCACGCCCACGCCGGTTGCGTGCAGGAACTGTCGCCGATTCAACATGCGGTTGCCTCCTTGAGAGAGCCCGCAGTATCGATGCGCAGGATGCAGCCGACCATCGCGATGTTTCGATCTCAGGCATGAATTGAACTAATCTCTACCCATGCCCCGCCCCCGCCTGCCGCTCAATGCCCTGCGCGCGTTCGAAGCCGCCGCGCGCCATCAGAATCTGACCCGCGCGGCCAACGAGCTATGCGTCAGCCAGGCCGCGCTGAGTCACCAGATCAAGGCGCTGGAGCAGCAGTTGGGCACCAGCCTGTTCCACCGCCTGCCGCGCGGTGTAGCGCTAACCGACGAAGGCGCCGCGCTGGCGCCGGTGCTCGGCGAGGCCTTCGACCGCATCGCCGCCACCTTGGAACGCTTTGCCGATGGCCGTTACCGCGAGGTGCTCAGCGTGGGCGTGGTCGGCACCTTCGCCACCGGCTGGCTGTTGCCACGGCTGGCGGCATTTCATGCGGCGCACGCGGATATCGAACTGCGCCTGTCCACCCACAACAACCGCGTCGACCTGGCCGGAGAGGGCCTGGATCTGGCCATCCGCTTCGGCGATGGCGATTGGCAGGGCCAGGTTGCCGAAGCCGTGATGGAAGCGCCCTTCGCGCCGGTGTGCGCGCCGGCAATGGCGCGCGGCTTGCGCGTGCCGGAGGATCTGGCGCGTGTGCCGCTATTGCGCTCGTATCGCCTGGATGAGTGGCCGCAGTGGTTCCGCGCGGCGCGTGCGACGGAGGTGCCTGCGCGCGGCAGCATGTTCGATTCGTCGCTTACCCTGGCCAGCGCAGCGGCAGCCGGCGCCGGCGTGGCGTTGTTGCCGTTGCCGATGTTTCGCCAGGACCTGGATGCCGGGCGCCTGGTCTGCCCGTTCCCGATCACCATCGACGCCGGGCGCTACTGGCTGACGCGGCTACGGTCGCGGCCGCAAAGCGATGCCGGGCGCCGGTTGCGCGATTGGCTACTGGCCCAACAGCACGTCAGCAGCTGAGCAGCGCTGCCACTCTCAGAGCGCCTTGGATGTCTTTCCCACCCGCAAGGCCAACTGGCGAAACGCCTCGAACTGCGCCCTGTCGGCGAACCAGTGCGGGCAGAACAGCTCGAACAGCCGGTCGTTGTGGTACAGCAACAGCACCCGGTCGTTTTCGCGGATGCGCATGTAATCGGACCAGGGGCGACGCAGATGGCCGTCCGCCCAGGTGATTTCCAGCCCGTTCTCGTCCCATGCGTAGGTGTAGGTATGCCGCAGCGAGGCCTGCTGCGCATGCAGGCGTTTGATCCGCCGCGGCAGGCCCCACACGTGCAACGCCACCAGGCCGAGCAACCCACCGCCACCGCCGCCGATCAGCACCGGGCCGATAATCTCGCTCGCGCCGCGCAGGTGCAGCAGCCCCGCTCCGATCAACAGCAGGACTGCCAGAAACACGAGCAGGCGTTTCGCATCGTGACGCGCATGCAAGCGCTGCGCGGCCAGATGGTCTTCCAGACTGATGGTGACGCTGATCATGCGCGCGACATCCGTGTGTGGCTCAACGCGCAGCGTAACCCACGCGCTTTCATCGTGGCCAACACGACGCAGCGCGCAGGCAGCCGCTAGGTGTAGACCAGGCGCGGCAACCGCGATGTACGCCTGGTACATCTCGCAACGACCATCTGACACGCCATCGTACGGTTGCGCAGGCGTTTTTGTCAGTGACGCTTACGCACCGTCGATCAACTCCATCCATGCGGTCTCGGCTTCAGCCAGCTGCTGCGCGGTTGCTTCGCGGTCGCGTCCGAGCACCGCCATCTTTTCGCTGTCGGCGTAGTTGCCGGGATTGGCCAGCTCGCGATCCAGCGCAGCGAGCGCCGCTTCCAGCTCGCCGACGCGCTTTTCGGCACTGGCCAGCTTGTGCGGGTTGACGGCTTTTTTCGGCGGCAGCGGCTTGGTCGGCGGTGGCGGGGTCGGCGCCGCCTCGGCCATCTTCTGCTTGGTCCCCTGCGCGGCCGGGCGGCTCCGCAACCAGGCGGCGTATTCGTCCAGGTCGCCGGCGAACGGCTCGACCACGCCATCGGCCACGCGCCAGAAACTGTCGCAGACCAGGCCGATCAGATGGCGATCGTGCGAGACCATCACGATGGCGCCTTCGAAATCGCTCAGCGCCTCGGCCAGCGCTTCGCGCATTTCCAGGTCCAAGTGGTTGGTCGGTTCGTCCAGCAGCAGCACGTTCGGCTGCTGCCAGGCGATCAACGCCAGCGCCAGGCGCGCGCGCTCGCCGCCGGAGAAACCATCCACCACTTCGAAGGCGCGGTCGCCGGCAAAATTCCATTTCCCCAAAAAGTCGCGGAACGCCTGGTTGGAACCATCCGGCGACAACTCGCGGAAATGGTCCATCGGCGACTGGCCTTCGTGCAGCGACTCCACCGTGTGCTGGGCGAAGTAGCCGATGCGCAAATCCGGATGTGCGCTGCGCTCGCCTGCCAGCGGCGCCAGTTCGCCCACCAAGGTCTTGACCAGGGTGGACTTACCCGCGCCATTGGGCCCAAGCAAACCAATCCGGTCACCCGCCTCTAGCCCGAATCCAACATCATGCAGCACGGTAATGGCATCGCTGGAACCACGCTTTTGCGATTCCCCATTCCCCATTCCCGATTCCCGCGGCACAGCGGCATAGCCGCAAGCCGCATGATTCAACCGGATCAGCGAGAACGGCAGCCGATTGGGCTGCGCGAACTGGATGCGGAACTCGCGCTCGGCGCGCACCGCCTCGGTGCCGGCCATCTTGGCCAGCCGCTTCATGCGGCTCTGCGCCTGGGTCGCCTTGCTGGCCTGCGCCTTGAAGCGGTCGATGAAGCTCTGCAGATGCGCGCGCTCGGCCTGTTCCTTCTCGTGCGCGATCTGCTGCTGGCGCAAATGCTCGATGCGCTGGCGTTCGAAATCGGTATAGCCGCCGACATACAGCTTGGCGGTGCCGCCATGCAGGTGCAGGGTGTGGGTGGCCACGTTGTCGAGAAATTCGCGGTCGTGCGAAATCAGCAGCAGCGTGCCCGGGTACTTGAGCAACCACTGCTCCAGCCACAGCACCGCATCCATGTCCAGGTGGTTGGTCGGCTCGTCGAGCAGCAGCAGGTCGCTGGGCATCATCAGCGCGCGCGCCAGATTCAGCCGCACGCGCCAGCCGCCGGAGAACGACGACACCGCGCGATGGTGCGTGTCTGCCGGAAACCCAAGGCCATGCAGCAACTTGCCGGCGCGCGCTTCGGCGTCGTAGGCGCCGATCTCGGCCATCTTCTGGTGTGCATTGGCCACTGCCTCCCAGTCCTCGCGCGCGGTAGCTGCGGCTTCTTCCTGCAGTACCGCAGACACCTCGATGTCCCCGCCCAGTACGAACGACAGCGCCGGGTCGGGCAGCGAGGGAGTTTCCTGCGACACGCTGGCCGTGCGCACCTTGCCGGGCAGATCGACATCGCCCTTGTCGGCCTCCAGCTCGCCCTTCACCGCAGCGAACAGGCTGGACTTGCCGGTGCCGTTACGGCCCACCACACCGACGCGGTAGCCGGCGTGCATGGTCAGGTCGACGTTGGAGAGCAGCAGACGCTCGCCGCGTCGCATGGAGAAGTTACGCAGGGAAATCATTGATGGACAGTCCGATAGAACGAAAAGGAATGAGCAGATGAGCAGCATTCCTGCGACGCCATTCTAGCGTTAACGAATAATTAGCGCCCTCAGCGTGGCCGCCGTCTTGTTCGCCCTCCCGCGACCGCCGCCTGCCTAGCCTTGCCTGGTCCTGCCTGGACCCACGTTTTCGGAGTTGTCATGAACGCCCCCCTTTCCGCGCTTGCGACCGCCGTGGTCGCTGCACTGCTTGCTTCCCCCGCCCTGGCCCAGACCGCCGCCCCGGCGACCGCCCCGGCCAGCACCCTGGATACGGTCATCGTCACCGGTACCCGCGTGTCGGACCGCACCGTGGCCGAGTCGCAGTCGCCGATCGACATCATCAGCGCCGAATCGCTGCAAGCCACCGGCACCCCGGAACTGGCCACCGCACTGGCGCGCGCCCTGCCATCGCTGAACTTCCCGCGCCCTGCCCTGAGCGACGGCACCAGCGCGATCCGTCCCGCGCAGCTGCGCGGCCTGTCGCCGGATCAGGTGCTGGTGCTGGTCAATGGCAAGCGCCGCCACACCTCCTCGCTGCTCAACCTCAACGGCACCATCGGTCGTGGCGCGGCGGCGGTGGATCTGAACACCATCCCGGTCGCGGCCATCGCGCGGGTGGAAGTGCTGCGCGACGGCGCCTCGGCGCAGTACGGCTCCGACGCCATTGCCGGCGTGGTCAACATCGTGCTCAAGGGCGCAGAAAAGGGCGGCAGCCTGCAAGCCGGCTTCGGCCAGTATTCGGCTGGCGACGGCAACAACTACGAGCTCTCCGGCGACACCGGCGTGGCCTATGGCGGCGACCGCGGCTGGCTGCACGTGGCCGCCCAGCTCAACCAGCAGGACCCGACCGACCGTGCACGCGCCTACGCCGGCGCGCCCAGCGTCTCGCAGCCGGCAGTCGGCCAGAAGGCGTTCAAGATCGGCGACCCGGAGGTCAATGCGCAGGCGGTCTCGGCCAATACCGAATTCGCCTTCAGCGACAGCATCACCGGCTATGCGTTCGCCACCGCCAGTAACCGCGACATCACCTCGTTCGCGTTCTTCCGCGCGCCGGGCAGCAGCCAGAACATCCTGTCGGTGTATCCGCAGGGCTTCCTGCCGGAAATCCAGACTTACGCCAAGGACCGCTCGCTGGTGGCCGGCGTGCGCGGCTCCACTGCCAGCGGTTGGGACTGGGACGCCAGCTACAACTACGGCTACAACCGCATCGATTTCCACACCCGCAATACGCTCAATGTCAGCCTGGGGCCGACCTCGCCCACGGCGTTCTACGACGGCGCGCTGGAAACTACGCAGAACATCGTCAACCTGGACGTCAAGCGCGGCTTCGATTGGGGCCTGGCGTATCCGGTAACGGTGGCCTTCGGCGCCGAATACCGCAACGAAAAGTGGAACCAGTCGCCGGGCGAAGTGGGCTCGTATTTCCAGGCCGGCACGCTGGCCGGTGGCGCGCAGGGATTCGGCGGCTTCGCTCCTAGCGTGTCGGGCCGCTACTCGCGCGACAGCTACGCGTTGTACGCCGACATCGAAGCCGACTTCACCGACAAGTTCTCTGCCGGCCTGGCCGGCCGCTACGAGGACTACAGCGATTTCGGCAGCCAGGCCTCGGGCAAGTTCTCCGCGCGCTATGCGTTCACCGACAGGATCGCATTGCGCGGCACGGTGTCCTCGGGCTTCCGCGCGCCGTCGCTGGCGCAGCAGTATTTCCAGTCCACCAGCACCACCTTCCTGGCCGGCAACCCGAACCCGTTCGAGATTCGCACCTTCCCCGCCGACAGCACCGTGGCGCGCGCGCTCGGCGCCGAGCCGCTGGATGCGGAAACCTCGCTGTCCTACAGCCTGGGCCTTGTGCTGCAGCCCACCGATGCGCTCTACCTCACCGTGGATGCGTACCAGATCGATGTGGACGACCGTATCGTGCTGTCGTCCAACCTGACCGGCGCGGGCGTGCGCAGTCTGTTGGAGTCGCAGGGCATCTTCGGCATCAATGGCGGGCGTTACTTCACCAATGCGGTGGATACGCGTACGCGCGGCGTGGACGTGGTGGGCAGCTACCGCTGGCAGCTGGCCGCCAGCAGCGTGGACCTGACTGCCGGCTATAACTATTCGGAAACCGAAGTGCGCAGCGTGGCCGCCAACCCGGCCGCGTTGTCGGCCAACGGGCTGAGCCTGGAGCGCATCGACCGCACCGAGCGTGGCCGCATCGAAGCAGGCTTCCCGCGCGACAAGTTCCTGATCAACGGCAGCTGGAACTCCGAACACTGGACGCTGGCCCTGGGGGCCACGCGCTATGGCAAGTACAGCACCCGCCCAGCGGACGCGAGCAACGACCAGACCTTCGGCGCCAAGTGGGTGGTGGATGCATCGGCCAGCTACAAGATCGATCGCTGGACGCTGACGCTGGGCGCAGACAATGTGCTGGATCAATACCCGGACGAAAACAACTTCGCCAATTCCACCAGCGGACAATTCCCGTACAGCAATCTGTCGCCGTTCGGCTTCAATGGTGCGTACGTGTATGGGCGCATCAACTACCGCTGGTAAGCGCTGCGCTTGAGCAGCCGAGGTTGTCTTTGTGATCGTGAGGCGGGCGATGCGATCGGCCATCTCGCGATCAGCGCGAGACATCCGCCGCATTTGCTGTGATCAGCAAATGCAACTTCGCTGCATGCATGGCGTGTCGCCATTGCATCCTTCGACATCCAGGGTCGACCACGCGCCCCGGCCAGCCCGGGGCGTGTGCGCATCTGCCTAAGGTCTTTTTGGAACGGCACACAAACTCGCTGCCGGCACCAGGCGGACGCGGCCGCGGCATCGACTCTGTATGCACTGCGGTTGGTGTCGCCGTCGGCGCGCACCTGACGGAATACGCGCGACGCGTTGGTCGCCACTATGCGCACCGTATCGCTGCGAGGTGAAGACCTGCCGGCAGCTGCGGTGGTATCAACGGTGCTCCCGTCATTGCCGGAGCACGCTCCATGGAAACATCGCAGCTGTCGCGCGGACGCTTGATCGACCATCTGCACCTGGTGGTGCAGGACCTGCCGGCCAGCCGGCGCTTCTACCAGGCTGTGCTGGACGTTCTTGGGATTCCGGTCGGCGGCGAAGGCGATGGGTTCTTCTGGGCCGACGAATTATTCGTTTCCGACCGCGACACGGTGGCACAGGGCGTGCTCACCGGCCGCCACCACCTGGCATTTCAGGCACGCGATGTGGCAATGGTGCATGCCTTCCATCAAGCGGCGCTCGCCCACGGTGGTCGCGACAATGGTGCGCCCGGCCTGCGCCCCTATCACCCGCAGTACTACGCCGCGTTCGTGCTCGATCCGGACGGCAACAACATCGAAGCGGTCTTCCATGGTGTTGCGCAACGCAGTGCTGATGCGGTGCAGATCACATTCTGATGCACAAGTTTCATAACTGGTATTGCCGTCCACTATGGTGCAAGCGAGCGCCTGCCCCAGCAGGTCTGGTGCAGGCGTCGCATCACTTTGGTGCACGATGACAACGTTGCCAGTAGCACGTCAGAGATGACAGTTGCTTGCGCAACGTAACCAAAATTTGACATGCGGTTACACGTGGTTAATGGTTGAGAACGCACCGCAGCTGCCGCGATGGACGCGGCCCGGGAGGGGGCCCCTGCGATGCATCCGTTCCCCACTCGGAGTTGTCACCGCATGAATTGCAAGACCAGTCCACTCGCAGTCGCCGTTGTTCTTGCACTGTCGTTTTCCGCTTCAACCGCGTCTGCGCAATCGCAGGCGCCGGCCCAGAAAACACTGGACACCCTGATCGTGACCGGCACGCGTGTGGCCGATCGCACGGTCGCCGAATCGGCATCGCCGATCGACATCATCTCGCCGCAGGCACTGGAATCGACCGGCACCACCGAATTGGCGACCGCGCTCTCACGCGCGATTCCCTCGCTCAATTTTCCGCGCCCGGCCATCTCCGACGGCTCCGACGCGGTGCGCCCGGCACAGTTGCGCGGCCTGTCGCCCGATCAGGTGCTGGTGCTGGTCAACGGCAAGCGCTATCACAGCACGGCGTTGATCAATCTCAACGATACCCAGGGGCGTGGCTCTTCGCCGGCAGACCTCAACACCATCCCGATCGCCGCGGTGGAGCGCATCGAAGTGCTGCGCGATGGTGCGTCTGCGCAATACGGCTCGGACGCCATCGCCGGCGTGATCAATGTCGTGCTCAAGGGCAGCGGCGAAGGCGGCAGCATCAATGGCCGCTACGGCAAGTACAGCGCTGGCGACGGCGAGCAGTACCAACTGTCCGGCGATGCCGGTTTCAGCTTCGCCGGCACCGGCAAGGTGCACCTGGCCGCACAGGCCGGGCACTCGGATCAGACCAACCGCGCGTTGCCGTTCCAGGGCCGTGTGGAGCAGCGTTATGGCGACCCCGACATCGACCAGGGCGCGCTCTCGTTCAACGGCGAATACAGCCCCACCGATTACCTCACGTTCTATTCGTTCGGCATGGTGAGCCGGCGCGAAGTGCTGTCCAACGGCTATTTCCGCTTTGCCGGTGATAATCGCAACCGCCCGGAAATCTATCCGGACGGCTTCCTGCCGCAGATCTACAACGTCAGCAAGGACGTCTCGTGGGTAGGCGGCTTGAAGACCTCCACCGAAGGGGGCTTGAACATCGATCTGAGCTACAACTACGGCCAGAACAATCTCACCTTCGATGTGCGCAACAGCTTGAACAACAGCTTGGGGCTGGCCAGCCCGACCGACTTCCACGCCGGTACGCTGGAAGTGACGCAGAACGTACTCAATGCCGATTTCACCAAGACGCTGGATTGGGGCCTGGCCTATCCGGTGACGCTGGCCTTCGGTGCCGAATGGCGCGGCGAGAAATTCAACGAATCGCCTGGCGATGCGGCTTCCTCGGCCAACGGCGGTATTCCCTCGGCCAACGGGTCGTTGATTCCCGGCGCGCAGGTGTTTCCAGGCTTCAAGCCCTCCGATGCCGGTTACTACAACCGCAACAGTCATTCGTTCTACGCCGACCTGGAAACCGATTTGACCGAGAAGTTCTCGGCCGGGCTGGCCGGGCGCTACGAGAAGTACAGCGACTTCGGCGACACCGCCACCGGCAAGCTGTCGCTGCGCTATGCCTTTACCGACAAGGTGGCGGTACGTGCGACTGCATCCACCGGCTTCCGCGCGCCGTCGCTGCAGCAGCAGAACTTCCAGTCGATCGCCACCCAGTTCCTCAACGTGGCGCAGCCCAACGGCACGGTGACCGCGATTCCGTTCGAGATCGGCACCTTCCGTACCGACAACCCTGCCGCGATCGCGCTCGGTGCCGAACCGCTCAAGGCCGAAGAGTCCAAGAATTACGGCTTGGGCGTGGTGCTGCAGCCGGTGGAGAATCTGTACATCACGGTGGATGCGTATCGCATCGATATCGACGACCGTATCGTGCTGTCTGAAAACCTCACCTCGACTGCGGTCCGCAACTACCTGCAGGCCAATGGGTTCCCGGGCATCGGTGGCGGGCGTTACTTCACCAATGCGGTAGACACCAAGACGCAAGGCGTCGATGCGGTCGGCACCTATCGCTGGAACCTGGATGGCGGCAGCGCAGAGCTGACCTCCGGCTACAACTACAACAAGACCGAAATCAAACGCATCGCCGACAACCCGGCAGCGCTGATGGCGATCGATCCGAGTGCGGTGCGCATCGGTCGCGCCGAAATCGGCCGTATCACCGAAGGCACGCCGCGCGACAAGTTCTTCCTTGGCGGGACCTGGTCGCCGGGCAACTGGTCGTTCACCGGCACCGCCACGCGCTGGGGCGAGTTCAGTACGTTCGGCACCAACGCCGGCAGCGACCAGACCTACGCGGCCAAGTGGACGCTGGATCTGGCCGCGTCCTACAAGTTGGGCGCGTGGAATTTCACCATCGGTGGCGACAACGTGCTCAACGAATATCCGGACCGCCAGCAAGCCGGCTTGGGCACGCGCACCTACCTGCCCTACAGCAGCGCCTCGCCGTTCGGCTTCAACGGCGCGCTGGTCTATGCAAACGTGAACTACAAGTGGTAACTCCCAAATGCCGGTCGGTCACGGCCGGCATGTGAGTCGCGCGGCACTGCATGTTCGACGTGTCGCCGACGTCACCGTCCCTGGCCACCCTCGCACACATGAGGTGGCCAGGTTAGACGCTTTCCGCTGCACGTTGCACCGCTTCAGCAAGGATGCGCGCAGCAAAGCGCGCAAGGCGCCACACCGCGCATTGCCGGTTGCTGCACTCGTGCGCACTGCTCCGTCCTGCGGACGCATGCGGCGCGCAGGCATGGCCGATTACCCGTTCGCAGTTGCATTCCCCCGGTATTTACGGTGCTTCGTCGCTACGTCCATCACTCCTTTCGAGCCTTGACTCCCATGCACAACTCCAACGCACTCTCGCTGGCGATTTCAGTCGCACTCACCGTCTGTTCCTTCGCTGCCAGTGCGCAGTCGCAATCGACCCAGCCGCAGAAAACCCTCGACACCCTGATCGTCACCGGTACGCGCGTCAGCGACAGGACCGTGGCCGAATCCGAATCGCCGATCGACATCATCTCCGAGGAGTCCCTGCAGGCCACCGGCGCCACCGATGTCGCCACCGCGCTCGGCAAGCTGTTGCCGTCGCTGAACTTCCCGCGCCCGGCCATCGCCGACGGCAACGACGCCGCCCGTCCCGCCACGCTGCGCGGGCTGTCGCCGGACAACGTGCTGGTGCTGGTCGACGGCAAGCGCTATCACACCTCCTCGCTGGTGAACTACAACCCCTATGTCGGTCGTGGTTCAGCGCCGGCCGATCTCAACTCGCTGCCGATGTCGGCGATCGCCCGCATCGAGGTGCTGCGCGATGGCGCGTCGGCGCAATACGGCTCCGACGCGATCGCCGGCGTGGTCAACATCGTGCTCAAGCATGGCGCCGCGGCCGGCAGCAACACCATTTCGGTCAATGGCGGCATCATGGACAAGGGCGACGGCGCACAGAACGGCGTCGACGGCTCGGTCGGCCTGCCGTTCGGCGCCACCAGCGGCGACACCGCGCCTGGCTGGGTGCGGCTGTCGTGGAATTACCAGAATTCGATGGACACCAACCGCAGCGAGAACACCAATCGCGCCACCACGCTTGCCGGCGCCGCCAATCCCAGCGGCGTGCCCTACCAGCGCCATGGCGATCCGGATGCCAGGTTCTACCAGGGCCTGGTCGCGTTCGGTTATGACTTCACGCCCAACGTCGAGCTGTATGGCCATCTGAGCCTCAGCCGCCGCGAAGTGACCTCCAACGGCTACTACCGTGCCTACGACAACACCGACCGCAACGTGCAGGCGGTGTATCCCAACGGCTTCCTGCCGCAGATCTACAACCCGATCAACGACCGCTCGGCGGTGCTCGGCGTCAAGGGCACCACGGCCAGCGACTGGCATTGGGACGTGTCGGCCACCTATGGCAAGAACGACATGACCTTCAACATCCTCAACAGCATCAACACCAATCTGTACTGGAGCACGGGCAGCTCGCCGACGAACTTCAATTCCGGTGGTTTCGAAACCGAACAAGGCACGCTCAACGCCGACTTCAACAAGTCCTTCGATTGGGGCCTGGCCTATCCGGTCAATCTGGCCTTCGGTGTGGAACATCGCCAGGACCGCTACGAGATCGTCGCCGGCTCGCCGGCGTCGTATTTCTTCGACCCCGACACCATCAACCCGGAAACCGGAACCCCGTACCCCGGCGGTGCGCAGGTGTTCTCCGGTCTGGAGCCCTCGGTAGCGGGCAAGTTCGGCCGTCACAGCAACGCGGCCTATGCAGCGCTGGAAGCGGACCTGACCGACAAGCTGTCCGGTGGCATCGCCGGGCGTTACGAGAACTACAGCGATGCCGGTTCCACCCGCTCTGGCAAGCTGTCGGCACGCTATGCGTTCACCGATACGTTCTCCATGCGTGCCACGGTTTCCAACGGCTTCCGTGCGCCCTCGCTGGCGCAGCAGAACTACGCCTCGGTGGTGACCCTGCCGCAGGACGGGCAGCTGATCCAGGTCGGCACCTATCGCACTTCCGACCCGATCGCCGTGCAGCTGGGCGCGCGCCCGCTGAGCCCGGAAAAGTCCACCAACTACGGGATCGGCAGCGTCTGGCAGCCGACCGCCAACTTCACCTCGACGCTGGACGTGTACCAGATCCGCATCTGGGACCAGATCCTGTATTCGGACCAGATCCAACTCGCCCAGCCGATCGGCCAGGTGGGTGCGGTGCAATTCTTCGTCAACGGCGCCACCAGCCGCACGCGCGGCGTCGACTGGGTGAACAGCTATCGGGCCGATCTCGGTGCCGGCGGCAGCCTCAACCTGAGCGCCAGCGCCAATTACAACAAGACCAAGATTCTGGAGCTGTCCAATCCGAATTTCGGACGTGCCAGCCAGGGCCTGTTGACCGAATCCACGCCACGCACCAAGTACATGCTGGCAGCGGACTGGACCTTGGGCAGCTTCTCGCTCAACGGCAATGCCACCCGCTATGGCGCGATCAAGCGAATCGGCGATCCGGCCGACGGCAGCCAGGACCAGACATATTCGGCGCGCTGGATCCTCAATCTGGCGGCCAACTACACCTGGCAGGCGCTGACCTTCACCGTGGGTGCCGACAACGTCACCAACCAGTATCCGACCAAGGCACAGCTGACCACCGGCTACGATGATCGCGCCAGCGGTCTGCAGTATTCCTCGTTGTCGCCGTTCGGCTTCAACGGTCGCTACTGGTACGGCCGGGTGACCTACCGCTTCTGATCGGCCGGCTCGAGCGAACCTGCCGATCCGCGCATGTGTATACGCAAACACCGCCGGGTGATCGGCGGTGTTTGTCGTTGTGGGCATCTCGATTCGGGTGCCGCGGCTGCGCGTCATCTGCCGCGACGATCGCCAGCGCAGTGATTGCCGCTGCGATGCCGTCCCGGCTGGTCACGTCACTGCACTGGATGACCGCGGCTCACCAGGAGGCGAGCAGCGTGTCGACACCGCGCAGGTTGGCGCGGTCGTTCCAGCTCAGCGTGTCCAGCTGCTCCAACCGAAGCGCCGGCAGACGCGCAAGCAGGCAGGCCAGCGCGGCTTCCACTTCGATCAGGGCCAGCCGGTTGCCCAGGCAGTGGTGGATACCACCACCGAGCGACAGCGCGCGGCCCTGCTGGCGGCGGATATCCAGCACCTGCGGGTCGGTGAACTGCAGCGTGTCGTGATTGGCCGCGCCCAGCATCAGATACAGCATGGCGCCCCGGGGAACCGCCACGCCCTCGATCTGGAAATCCTGCAAGGCGGTGCGCGTGGCCATCTGCACCGAGCTGTCGTAGCGCATGCATTCGAGCACTGCATTGGGCAGCAGGCCCGGGGTTTCCTGCAGCAGGCGCAATTGCTGCGGATGCCGATGCAGCGCGACCAGCGCATTGCAGATCATGTTGGAGGTGGTTTCGTGGCCGGCAAAGAACAGCAGGATCACGTTGGAGACGATCTCCTCCTCGCTCAGGCGGCGGCCGTTGTCCTCGGCCTGGATGAAGCGCGCGATCAGATCGTCGCCGCCAGCGCTGCGACGTTGCGCGATCACGCCGTGGAAATATGTTGCCAGCTGGTCGTACGCAACGCTGGTGGCCTGCAGTTCTTCCGCCGTCATCATCGGATCGAAGACTTTCGCCAGCGCGCTGGTCGCGTGACTCAGCGCGGTGACATCGGCTGCATCGATATCCAGCATCCGGCAGATGATGGCGATCGGCAGCGGGAACGCGAACTCGGCCAGCAGATCGCAGTGCCCGTTGGCCTGGAAAGCGTCGATCAACCCGGCGGCGGTATCGCTGGCTACCTCACGCATGGACTCCATCTGCCGCGCACCGAAGGCCTGCGTCATCAGTCCGCGCAACTGCGTGTGCAGCGGCGGATTGAGCAGCAGGAACATGC
Source organism: Xanthomonas sp. NCPPB 1062 (assembly GCF_041481705.2). Lineage (NCBI taxonomy): Bacteria > Pseudomonadati > Pseudomonadota > Gammaproteobacteria > Lysobacterales > Lysobacteraceae > Xanthomonas > Xanthomonas sp. NCPPB 1062. Next base: position 3,561,724 of record NZ_CM192987.1, read on the forward strand.
GGCTCATGCCCTGGAACAGCGGCAGGTGCACCGCCGCCTCGCCGTAGCGCAGACGAACGCTCTGCAGATAGTCGCGGCCGACCCGTCGGTCGCTGAGCAGGCGATCGACCACGGCGTAGCGGCCGGACATCAGCCGCCCGTCCGCCACCTGCACCAGTGGGCCTTCTTCGCGCAGGCGTGCGTAGGTCGGATAGGGATCGTGGCGGAACTGGGGTGTTGCCAAATCGCTGAGATGCATGGCCTGGCTCATGTGGCATCACCCCCGAAATAGGGGCGATGCATGCGTGCACCTGCCCAAGGACACAGGTGCTCCACGGAATGCCCGGATTATCTGCACGCATCGCGCCCCGGCCTTGCGCAAGCGCGAAGCGGTGTCGTCAATGTTGACTCGGCATGCCGGACTTGCGCCGTGCGTCTCAGCTCGCAGGCGCAGGCGACAGCGGTTTACGCGCCACCTGACGCATGCATCTGTCTGCACGCATGCGCTGCGTGTCGCATCGCGTTAATCATGCGCTGTGTACTATGGGCGTCCGGCCAACCGGACCTGTCTTGCGGTCCAGTTCCCCCTGCCGGACTCCAGCCATGACCACGCAATGCCCGCAGGCGATGCCCGGCGCAGTGCCGTTGGCTGGCTCGACGATCTCCCGGACACTCTCACAACGGATTGGAATGCATCACGACACCAGCCTCATCGACATCATCGCCGTCGGCCTCGCGGTCGCCTTCATCCTTGGCACGCTCGCGCAGAAGGTGAAGCTCTCGCCGTTGGTCGGCTACCTGCTGGCCGGCGTGTGCGTAGGGCCGTTTACGCCGGGATTCGTGGCCGACCAGACCATCGCCAACCAGTTGTCCGAACTGGGTGTGATGTTGCTGATGTTCGGCGTGGGGCTGCATTTTTCGCTCGACGATTTGATGGAAGTGAAGTGGATCGCGGTGCCTGGCGCATTGGCGCAGATCGTGGTGGCTACCCTGCTCGGCTGGGCGCTGGCGTGGAGCATGGGCTGGTCGCTGATTCACGGCTTGGTGTTCGGCCTGGCGCTGTCGGTGGCCAGTACGGTGGTGCTGTTGCGTGCGCTAGAAGAACGCCGTTTGCTGGACACCCAGCGCGGCCGCATCGCGGTGGGCTGGCTGATTGTCGAAGACCTGGTGATGGTGCTGGCATTGGTGTTGCTCCCGGCGCTGGCGGATGTGCTCGGTAGCGGCGCACCAGCCACGACGCACGATGCGCAATCGCCCTCGCTGCTGGCCGCGCTGGGCGTGACCTTGCTCAAGATGGTGGCGTTCGTCGCAGCGATGCTGGTGATCGGCCGGCGCGTGATCCCCTGGTCGTTGGAAAAAGTGGCGGCAACCGGCTCGCGCGAACTGTTCACCCTGGCCGTGCTCGGTATCGCGCTGGGCGTGGCATTCGTGTCGGCCACGTTGTTTGGTGTGTCGTTCGCGCTCGGCGCGTTCTTCGCCGGCATGCTGCTCAAGGAATCGGAACTCAGCCATAAGGCCGCCAACGATTCGCTGCCGTTGCGCGATGCGTTTGCGGTGTTGTTCTTTGTCTCGGTGGGCATGTTGTTCGACCCGATGATCCTGATCGCGCACCCGTGGCAGGTTCTGGCGACCTTTCTGACCATCACCGTGGGCAAGTCGCTGGCGGCATTTTTGATCGTGCGCGCGTTCGGCCACCCCACCGGCACGGCGCTCACCATTTCCACCAGTCTGGCGCAGATTGGCGAGTTTTCCTTCATCCTGGCCGGCCTGGGCGTGCAACTGGCGATCCTGCCGGAAACCGGGCGCGACCTGATCCTGGCCGGCGCGCTACTGTCGATCGTGGCCAACCCGTTCCTGTTCTCGTGGCTGGACCGCTGGCAGGCCAAGCAGGCGCAGGACGCGCCCGCCGCCGTGGAACCGGAACTACCGCCTGGCCCGCCATTGCCGGCCGATGGGCATGCCATCGTGATCGGCTACGGCCGCGTCGGCAGTTCGCTGGCGCAATTGCTGCGCAGCCGCGGCGTGCCGGTGCTGGTGATCGACGACAACGGCGACCACGTCGCCAAGGCCCATGCGGCTGGTATTCCCGGCATCCGGGGCAGCGCAGCGGCCGACCGCGTGCTGGCCGAGGCACGCCCGGAGCATGCCAAGATCGCAATCCTGGCCATTCCGCAGCCGCTGGAAGCCGGCGAAGCACTGGCCAAGCTGCGCGCCATCAACCCCTCGCTGACACTGCTGGCGCGCGCCCACAGCGACGCCGAGGTCAAGCACCTGCTCGAACACGGCGCCGACGGCGCGGTACTGGCCGAGCGCGAACTGGCCTATTCGCTGGCCGAAATGGTGATGTCCACCCCGCCGTACCGCGCGTTGAACGTGCCGGCGTCGTAGTTGCACTAGCGCACGCATGCGGAGTGCCGTCCAAAAAGCCCCTGCCGGGAGACGCCACCTCTGTGCACCAGTTACTTTTCTGGCGTTGGCGCGCCTGCACGGGCACGAGCGTCGCCGCCAGCAGCGACCTCCGCCCAGATAAGCCAGGCATCGAAGCCTGCAGGTGTGCAAGCCCTGCGGGCGCTTCTGTTGCGGGCGGTTAGTTCAGATTGAAAACATCGATCTGACCCTTGTCCACCGCCACGACCAAAACTCAAAAAAGAGCATCGCCAGACACACTTGATAATCATTCCCATCAAGTGCAGGATGAGCGCCCGTTTCCTCGGCGGCCTCTTCCATGGCGGTTGCAGTCGGCATCCTCAATGCATTGCCAAGCGTGCAGCTTTGCGAGTTGCTGGGCCGCCTCGGCTATGGCTTCGCTGTGCTCGATCTGGAGCATGTGCTGCACGCGCCCGACACGCTGGAACATGCCATCCGCGCCTGCGAGTTGTCGGGCTGCGAGGCCTGGGTGCGCGTGCCGGAGGTGGACGAAAAACTGATTGGCCGCGTGCTGGATGCCGGCGCGCGCGGAATCGTGGTTCCGCGTACCGAGTCTGCGGCGCAGATCGGCGACGCCATCGCCGCGGCGCGCTTCCCGCCGCTGGGCCGGCGCGGCATCACCGGCGGCCGTGTCACCGGCTTCGGCAATGTCGATCTGCCCACCTACATCGCGCATGCCAATGCGAACACCCGTATCGTGCCGATGATCGAAAGCGCCGCCGGCGTGGCTGCCCTGCCGGAGATTCTTGCCATCCCAGGCGTGGCCCTGGTGATGGAAGGTGCGCTGGATCTTGCGCTGGATCTGGGTCTGGGCCCGCAGCCCACTCATCCGCAGGTGTGGGAATTGCTGCTGCAACTGCATGCGCAGTGTCTTGCTGCAAACGTCCCGTTCTGCCCCAACCCGCGCACTGACGCGCAGCGTGCGCACTGGCTGCAGCAGCCGGAGCTGCGCTGGCTGCTGGCCGGCGAAGACCGCGCGCTGATCCAACGCGCCCTGCGCGGCCATTTGGCCAGCCTTGCCGTCCCCCAATCACCTCCCGCCTGCAGGAGCACGCCGTAGATGTCGACGTTCCGTTTCCACGCCCTGGCCATCGCTATCGCGGCGAGCACGCTGACGCTGCCGCAGCTGGCGCGCGCAAGCGATACGCCGACGACCGATGCGCTTGATGCCAGCGGTGGCGGCACGCCGATTCGTGCACTGGATGCGATCCAGGTGCAAGGCAGCCTGCTCGGTCGCTCCAAACCCGACGATGTGCAGCGTTATGCCGGCAGCCGCCAGGTGATCGACCGCGAGCAGTTGCGCAATGGCGGCAACCGTTCGCTGGACGATGCATTGCAGCGCGTGCCCGGCATCAAGATCTTCGACGAAACCGGCACCGGCGCACTGCCGCAGCTGATGCTGCGCGGTCTGTACGAAAGCCGCAGCGGTCGTGTGCAGGTGCTCGAAGACGGCATTCCACTGGCGTTGGCCCCGTATGGGCAGACCAGCCTGTCGCTGTTTCCGGTAGGACTGAACCAGATCGACCGCATCGACATCGTGCGCGGCGGCGCGGCGGTGCAGTACGGGCCGAACAACGTGGGCGGGGTGATCAACCTGGTCAGCAAGGAGATCCCGAGCGCGTGGAGCACCACGCTGGCGCACAAGGTCACTGCCGGCGGCCAGGGCCGGTTCCTGCAGGACAGCGCGCTCAGCAGCGGCGGATATCTCACCGATAACTTCGGGATGCAGGTCGATGCCAATCGCACCTATGGCGAGTACTGGCGCGCGCATAGCGACACCGACATCAGCAATCTGCGCGTCCGTGCCGAATGGTGGCTGGACGACACCAAGCTGCTCAAGGCCAGCGTGCAGCGTTATCTGGTCGACATGGATCTGGCCGGCGCCCTCAGTCCGGACGATTACCGGCGCGACCCGCGCCAGTCCACCCGCCCGCTGGACAGCTTCAACGGCCGCACCACACGTGCGTCGCTGAGCTACGAACAGCTGCTGGGCGATTGGGGTCCGATGCAGGACGTGCGCCTGGATTGGAGCAACTTCAGTGCACGCAGCAGTCGCAATTTCATTGTCGGCATGCGCCAGGCCTCCACCGAAACGTGGCGTTCGGACCTGCCGCCGCAACTGCGCCAGACCGCACCGCGCGATTTCCGCGTGGTCGGCAGCGAGCCACGGCTGAGCTGGAGCATGGGCGATGCCGGTGGCGTGCGTCAGCAGTGGACTGCCGGGGTGCGTGCAGTGCGCGAGGACATCGATTTTCTGGTGGGCAATCTGCGTCTGCGCGACGGGCTGTTCAGCACCGTGCGCGATTGGCGGTTCGAAGACCGCGCGTTGGCCGCATACCTCAGCAACGCCATCACCCTGCCAGGCGAGCGCGTGACGATTACGCCGGGCCTGCGCTACGAACGCCTGGATTCGCGCTATTTCAATCGCGCCACCGGCGTCAGCACGCTCAACCAGACGCGCGATGTCCTGCCGGGGCTGACGTTGGGCTTCCAGGCAAACGAGCAATGGTTTTTCTACGCCGACGGGCAGCGTTCGATGCGTGCGCCGCAGGTCACCCAGATCATCTTCGGCAACAACCTGGATGCCGAACTGGCATGGAATTACGAGGCGGGCGCGCGCTATCAGCTCAACGAGCGGACACGTGTCCAGCTGGGCGGCTACCTCATCGATTTCGATCAGCAGATTCAGCTCGACAACACCACGCGCGTGTTCCGCAATCTCGGCAAGACCCGCCATCAAGGTGGCGAGCTGGAACTGCAATGGAGCCCGGAGCAACTGCGTGCGCTCACCCTCAACGCCAGTTATGCCTATCTGGATGCCAGCCAGGAATCGGGTGCATTCCGCGGCTTGCGCGTGCCTTACACCTCGCGCAACCAGATCACGCTGGGCGGCACTTACGCGCTCGGTCACACCACTGTCGCGCTTTCCGGCTATTACTTCAGCAAGGCCTTCAGCGACGCTGCCAACACCGTGCAGGAGAATGCCATCGCTTCGGTGGGTCAGTTGCCGGCCTACATGGTATGGAACACGCAAGTGAGCCATACCTTGTTCGAACGCGATGGACAGAAGTTCAGCGCATCGTTGGCGATCAACAACCTGTTCGACCGGCAATACTGGTTCCGTGGCGTGGACACCAGCCCCTGGGGGCGTCAGGCCGCGCCTGCGCGCACCGTCACTGCCGGACTGGAGTACACGTTTTGAACCTGCATCACCTGGCAAGCGCTGCACACGACCGACGCACACAGGCGTAGGTTGCGCGCGAAGCGACGGCGGTCGTACTGACAGCCGCCAAGACAACACGGCGTGCATGAGGCACGCATCATTGCCGCAGCACGCGGCATGCGATCGACGTATCGCAGGCCACCCAACGCCGCCATGGCGCCAGGCAGCCCGTTCAGTACCGGTTTTCCCCACCGTCCTGTCGAACGAGAGCTGCCATGACTGCGACATCCGCTGCACCGTTGGTGATCCTCACCCATGTCTGCCATCCGGCCATCACCGAAGGTTTCCTGCCCGCCGCGCGCGCGCTGGGCCTGCCGGTGTGGTTGCTGACCGACCACCGGCTCGATCACCTGGCCTATTTCCGCGAGCATCCAATCCATGCGCCACAACGGGTGATCGAATGCGATGTGTTCAATCCGCTCGGCGTCCTCGACGTACTGCACGATGCAGACATCACCCCGCGCGCGGTGTTCAGCAATAGCGACCATCTGCAGACCAGCACCGCGCTGGTGGCCGCAGCGCTTGGCCTGCCGGGCAAGGACTGGCAGGTGTGCTACGCCGCCAAGAACAAGGCTGCGATGCGCCAACGCTTGCGTGCGCGTGGACTGCCCTGCCCGTGGTTTTGCACGCTGGCGCCGGGCGCGGCGTTGCCGGCCCAGATTCCATGGCCTGTGGTGGCCAAGCCCCGCGAGGGCGTGGCGAGCCTGGATGTGCGCTGCTGCACCGATGCAGCGCAATTGCAGGCGTACCTGGACGATGGATGGCAGCGCCATCCGCAGCGCACCGTGCTGTTGGAAAGCATGCTGGAAGGTGCGCTGTTTACGCTGGAAACGCTGGGCGATGGCAAGCACCTGCAAGCCATCGGCGGCTTCAAGGTGCGATTGTCGCCGCCGCCGCATTTCGTCGAATGCGAAGCGCAGTGGGATGCCAACGCGGACACGCCGGTGATCGCGCAGGCGCTGCAACAGCTGCGCGCGTTCGGTGTCGGCTTCGGGCTGTGCCATAGCGAATTCATCCTCACCGCCGATGGCCCGGTGCTGGTGGAAATCAATTACCGCAGCATCGGCGATCGGCGCGAATTCCTGCTCGACGAGATGTTTTCCAAGCAATGGTTCAACGCGGCGCTGGCACCGCATCTGGGCCTGCCGTTGCCACAGCTCCGCAGTGCCCATGCGCATGCTTTGCTGCGCTACTACGTGGCCGAACACGACGGCGAATTGGTCGCCGCCAGCGAAGACCGCCGCCAGCGCGATGCGCACAGCGACGTGCAGTACCGGCGGATGCGCGCACCGGGCGAGCGCATCCGCCTGAGCCATTCCAACAAGGATTACCTGGGCGTGCTGAGTGCGTTGGCACGCGATGCGCAGACACTGCAACACGCAGTGGTGCAGGCCGAAGCGGGCCTGCAGTGGCGCATCGACGGCGCGGAACTGCGCGCATGAGCAGCATGGACGACCAACGCTACATCGCCACCCGCATCATCGATGCCTGCCTGCGCGAAGACCTGCGTGGGATTGCGACCCGCGGCAGTGCGGCGGTGCCGGATGCGCAGGTGCTGGCGCAGTGGACCGACCCCAGCCCGGTGCATGGATGGTGGCGCATCGCTCATCTGCCCGGCGGCACGATGTGGGTGCCGATCCATCGTCAAGGCGTGCTGCAGGACATCGGTGCCTGCGGCGACAGCTGGATTGTGCGCAGCGACGAGGGCGTGCATGTCGAACGTGGCGCGCACGCCTGGCTGCACCGCCTGAGCGCAGAACTCGACAGCGAAACGCAACAGCTGCATCGCGCCTACGCCGACGAAGCCGACTGCGCCGCCGCGCACCGCGGGCTGGCGCGGCAGGCCTACCACGCGCAGGCACCGGCGTTGCGCACTGCGCTGCATCACCGCGATGCCGCCGAGCGCGCCTACCGCTGCGACCAACTGGCCAGCTACCGCGACCATCCGTTCTATCCCACCGCGCGCGCCAAGGCCGGGCTGGATGCGGCCGAGCTGCGCCACTACGCGCCGGAATTCGCGCCGACCTTCGCGCTGCGTTGGCTGGCGGTTCCGCAGGCGTTGACGCAATGCACCAGCGCCCCGCCGGCCGAGCTGTGGCCGGATTTCGCCAGCCTGGGCCTGCCGCCCGAGTTGGCCGCCACGCATCTGCCCTGGCCGGTGCATCCGCTGGTGTGGGAGCGCCTGGAGCAGGAGGGCTTCGCACTGCCCGAGAACGTGCTGCGAGCGCCCAACGCCTGGCTGGACGTGCGCCCGACGCTGTCGGTGCGCACGCTGGTGCCGCTGCGGCATCCACACCTGCATCTCAAACTGCCCATTCCGATGCGCACGCTGGGCGCCCTCAACCTGCGTTTGATCAAGCCGTCCACGCTGTATGACGGGCATTGGATGGAGCGCGCGTTGCGGCGCATCGATGCGCTGGATCCTGCACTGCAAGGCCGCTGCGTGTTCGTCGACGAGTCGCACGGCGGGCATGTCGGGCAGACGCGGCATCTGGCCTATCTGGTGCGGCGCTACCCAGCGCTTGACGATGCCACGCTGGTCCCGGTGGCTGCGCTGTGCGCGCCCATGCCCGATGGCCGTCCGATGGCGATCCATCTTGCCGAGCGTTTTGCGCATGGCGACCTGCTGCATTGGTGGCGCGACTACACCGAACTGCTGCTTGCCGTACATCTGCGCCTGTGGCTGCGTTATGGCATTGCACTGGAAGCCAACCAGCAGAACAGCGTGCTGGTGTATGCCGATGGCCAAGCCACGCGCCTGTTGATGAAGGACAACGACGCTGCGCGGATTGCGCTGCCGCAGTTGCGCGCGGCGCTGCCGGAGCTGGATGCAATGGGCCCGCTGCAGGATGCGCGTATTGCGGTGGACGATCCGCAGGCGTTGGCGCAGATGTTCTGCACGATCGTGCTGCAGCTGGATCTGCAGGCGGTGCTGGAAGGCCTGGCCGAATGGCAACCCGCATTGCGCGCACCGTTATACGCGCAGCTGCAGGACCAGTTCGTTGCGACGCTGGCGCAACTGGACGCCGATGGCATCGATACCGGCCCTGCGCGCCGGCTGTTGGCCGCGCCACGGCTGCCGGTGAAATACCTGCTCAGCGCCGGCAGCCTGCTCAGCAAGCACCTCACCGGCGCCACCGACATCAACAAGTTCTACGGCGACAGCGCGCCCAATCCATTCGGCGATGCGTTCGCCGATACGCAACAACCGCCGCGCAAGCAAGCAGGCGTGCCGCGATGAGGCGCATCCTGGGTCCGGTGCTGGCTGCGCATTATCTGGCGGCATTCACGGCGTTGGGCATGCCGCTGTTTCTGCCGCAGGTGTTGGCCGAACTTGCACCCTCGGCCGCGGTGGGCTGGAGCGGCGTGCTGTATGTCTTGCCCACGCTCTGCACCGCACTGACGGCAAGCAGCTGGGGGCGTTGGGCGGACCGCCATGGACGCAAACGTTCGCTGCTGCGCGCACAACTGGGCCTGGCGCTGGGCTTTGCGATTGCCGGCTTCGCGCCGTCGCTGACCTGGCTGGTGATCGGCCTGCTCGTACAAGGCACCTGTGGCGGCTCGCTGGCGGCGGCCAATGCGTATCTGGCCAGCCAGCCGCAGGCCGGCCCGTTGGCGCGTGCATTGGACTGGACACAGTATTCGGCCCGCCTTGCCATGGTGAGCGCACCGGCACTGCTGGGCGTGGCACTGGCGCTGGGTCCTGCGCAATCGCTGTATCGCGCACTGGCGTTGCTGCCATTGATGGCGTTTGCGTTGACGTGGCGACTGCCGGCCGATCGGCCTGCTGCGCGAGAACACACTGCCGGCAAGGCTGCTACGTCTTCCAGGCACGCAGCTCCATCGCCTGCATCGCCGCGCACCCATGCCGCGCCGTTGTGGCCAGCCCTGCTGCTCGCACAGTTCTTGTTCTGCTTCGCGATGGTGGTGACATTCCCGTATTTCATCCCGTATGCGCTTGCGCGCGGCGCCGGCCACGATGCGCTTGCCGGTTTGCTCTACAGCCTGCCGCATCTGGTCTATCTGGTGGTGCTGCCCTGGTGGCGACGCGGTGATAGCGAGGCGTGGCTGGTGCCGGGCCTGGCGTTGTTTGCGGTGGCCTGCGTGTGGCAGGCGCTGTTGCACGATGCCGTCACATTGGCGGCAGCGCGGCTGTTGTTTGGCTTCGGCATGTTGTTCGGGCTGCGTGGGCTCAACCGCAGCCTGGCGCACATTGCCAGCGGGCATGGCGCCGGGCGCCTGTTCGGCCGCTTCGATGCCTGCGGCAAATGGGCCGGCGTGTTCGCCGGTGCCGCTGCCGGTGCACTGGCACAGGCGTCCGGCCCCGCCACCCCTTTCCTGGCTGCGGCGCTGGCTGCGGCCGCTGCTGCGCTCACCGTTCTGGTGCGCTTTCCTTCGAGGAGAACTGCCGATGTCGCCGCACACGATGCATGACCCCTGGTACGACAGCATGGCCGACGCGCAGGCCTGCAGCTGCTGGTTGAACTGCTATCTGCGCGAATTCGCGATTCCGCAGCATGCGGTGCAGTTCGACTATCGCGGGCTGGATCGACCCGGCCCGCGCGTGGCCGAACAACGCTGGCTGCGCATCGATCTGGGCGAGGTCGGGACGCTGTGCGTGCGCATCGCCTATGCCGATCGCCTGGGCCGCTGCCGGTTCGCCTCCGCGCCGTTTCTCAAGAGCGCCGGCAAGCCGTGGCATAGCCTGGATGCGCAAACGCTGGCACGCTGCCTGTTGCAGGCCCTGGGCAGCGCGCAGGACATCAACCCGGAGCTGCTGGCGCAAAGCGCCAATAGCGTGGCCGTCACCGCTGCGTTATTGCGCAAGGCCCAGGTCGCCGCCGCCACCGGCGAGGTAATGATCGACGCCGAACAATCGATGCTGTGGGGGCATGCATTGCACCCGACGCCCAAGAGCCGCGAAGGCGTGGATCTGGATCAGGTGCTGGCCTGCGCACCGGAAGCGCGCGCGTCGTTCCAGCTGTTCTGGTTCCGCATCGACCCGCGCCTGCTGCGCATCCAGGGACGCGACGTGCGCGCGACATTAAAGCAGCTCAGCGGCAGCGACGATCTCTATCCCTGCCACCCCTGGGAAGCGCAGCGGCTGCTCGACGCCCCCTTGCTGCGCAGCTTGCAGGCACGCGGCCTGATTACGCCGGTCGGCCCATTAGGCGATGCACTGCGGCCCACCTCGTCGGTCCGCACGCTGTACCACCCGGAACTTGCGTATTTCCTCAAGTGCTCGGTGCATGTGCGGCTCACCAACTGCGTGCGCAAGAATGCATGGTACGAACTGGAGAGCGCGGTTGCGCTCACCGAGCTGTTGGCACCGAGCTGGCGTGCCCTGGCCACACAGGTGCCGGGCTTCGATGTGATGCTGGAGCCGGCGGCGACTTCGCTGGACGTAGCGTCGGTCGATCCCGCATTGCATGCCGCCGACCCGTTGGCGGCGCGCACCTTGTCGGAGAGCTTCGGCATTCTGTACCGGCAAAACATTCCCGCCGCGCAACGTGCACGCTGGCAACCGCAGGTGGCTGCGGCCTTGTTCACCTGCGATGCGCAGGGCAATAGCGTGTGCGCCGCGCGCCTGCGGGCGCTCGGCAGCGCGCAGATGGGCCACCGAACCGCAACGCTGCTGTGGTTCCGCGCCTATGCCGGCCTGCTGCTGGACGGAGTGTGGAGCGCGCTGTTCCAGCACGGCATCGCGCTGGAGCCGCATCTGCAAAACACCGTGATCGGCTTTGCCGACGGCTGGCCGACGCGGGTGTGGGTCCGCGACCTGGAAGGCACCAAGCTGCTCGCCCATCACTGGCCGGCGGCGCGCCTGCGCGGCGTCGGCGAACGCGCATGCCAATCGCTGTACTACACCCCAGAACAGGGCTGGAACCGGGTGGCGTATTGCGCGCTGGTCAACAATCTGGCCGAGGCCATCTTTCATCTGGGCGAAGGTGATGCCGCACTCGAAGCGCGGCTATGGCAATGCGTGGGCGAGATCGCGCTGCGCTGGCAACAACGCCATGGCGCGCAAGCGGCGCTGCAGGGTCTGGTCGACGGCGCGCCGCTGCCGGGCAAGAACAATCTGGGTACCCGTCTCTGGCAGCGTGCCGACCGCCAATCCGACTACACCGCGCTGCCCAACCCCATCCCCCGCATCACGGCGCAGCGGCAGGTGGCGGCGTGAGTCTGCACATCGACACCGCCGCACTGCTTGCTGCCTTGCCGCAGGTGCGCGACCGCTGCGAAGGCCCGATCTGCGCGTATGTCTACGATCTGGCGGCATTGGACACGCATGCGGCCTGGATGCGTGCGCAGCTGCCGGCGCAGTGCGAGCTGTTCTATGCAGCCAAAGCCAATGCAGAACCGCCGATTCTGCAAACGCTGGCAGCGCACGTGGATGGCTTCGAAGCCGCATCCGGCGGCGAACTCGCCTGGCTGCATGCGCAGCAACCGCAGGCACCGTTGTTGTTCGGTGGCCCGGGCAAACTCGATACCGAACTCGCCCAGGCAGCCGCCCTGCCCGACTGCACCGTGCATGTGGAAAGCCTGAGCGAACTCGAACGCTTGGCGGCAATTGCAGCGCACGCCGGCCGCTGCGTGCCCGTGTTCCTGCGCATGAATATCGCCGTACCCGGCGCGCAGAGCACGCGCTTGATGATGGGCGGGCAACCCTCGCCGTTCGGCCTGGATCCAAGCGATCTGGATGCAGCAATCCGGCGAGTGCAGGCCAATCCATCGCTGCGCCTGGAAGGCTTCCATTTCCATCTGATGTCGCATCAACGCAGCGCCGCTGCGCAGCTGCATCTGGTGGCCGCCTACCTGCGCACCGTGCAGCAATGGCGACAGACCTATGCGCTTGGTCCACTGCGGGTAAACGCCGGTGGCGGCTTCGGTGTGGACTACCTGGCACCGGACGCGTCGTTCGATTGGGCCGGCTTCTGTGCCGGGCTACCCGCCCTGCTGGGCGAACACGGTACAGACCTGCGCTTGCGTCTGGAACCGGGCCGTTACCTCAGCGCCAGCTGCGGCTGGTACCTGATGGAGGTGCTCGATCTCAAACGCAGCCACGGCGCCTGGTTTGCGATCGCACGCGGCGGCACCCATCACTTCCGCACGCCGGCCGCGCAGGCGCACGATCATCCATTCCGCGTATTGCGCGGCACCCGCACCCCCGTGATCAGCGACACGCCGGTCACCCTGGTCGGCCAGTTATGCACGCCCAAGGATGTGCTGGCACGCGACCAGCATGTCGCCGCGCTGGCGCCTGGCGATTGCCTGGCCTTCCCGCTGGCGGGCGCGTATGCGTGGAATATTTCGCACCAGCACTTTCTGATGCACCCGGCACCGCAGATGGTGTTCTTGCCGGCGACGCATTACCTCGGTAACGCGACCTCGCCCGACCGCTGCACGGGCAACCGAATGTCTGCACGCAACTCGGCCTCGGCGACGGTTTCCGGATCATCGAGATAGAGGTAATGCAGCGGTGCCTCGCGCAGTGCGTAGCCGCTGTCCGGCAGCCAGCATGCGAGCACGTGGTCGAGTGCGTCTTCCAGTCCCGCGTAATTTCCCACATGACGCACGACCGCATGCAGGCCACCGCTGAGTTGGCGCAGGTGCAGGGGCGCTGACGGCGCCACGGCGGTGTCGAATGCCATCGCGCAGTCGAACAGGTGCTGCGGCGGCGGTACATCGCGGTGGTCGTTCAGCGGCAGTCCGATCAGCGCCTGCAAGTGGTCGATCACTGCGCTGCGCTCGGCCCACGCGGCGATGCGGCCGAAGCCACGGTCCAGGTCATCGAACGCGCCACGCCTGCGCAGCACCACCACTTCCAGGGGGTCGAGCACCTGCACCAGCACCTGCAATGGCGCGTCGTGCGCCTGCGCTGGCAGCGACGGGCCGGCCAGTTGCTGCAACTTCTGCGCGCGCAGCTGCGGTGCGTTACGCAGGCTTGAAGGGCTGGCCTGCAGCACCGTCCGAAACGCGCGCGCCAGCGCCTGCGGGGTGTGATAGCCGACTGCCAATGCCACCTCGGTGACCGAGCGGCCCTGCTCGCCCAGCAGATGCAGCGCATAACTCAGACGCAACCGCGCGGTGGTGGCGCCCAATGTCTCGCCCGCCAAGGCCCGGTAAACACGATGGAAATGCGGCGGCGATTGATGCGCCAGCGCGGCCAGCGTCGCCAGGTCCGGCAGCGGTTCGCCCGCGCGGATGCTGGCCTGCAAATGGGCCACGACGCGCTCGACTGCACGCTGCCGATGGAAGACGACCGATGTTGCTGCTGGCATGGGCGACTCCTCTGGAAGGCGGTGAGCATCGCGCACAGTGGCATCCGGCGCGGTCCCGATCTTGCGCATTTGCGGCACCTGGCCGCGTTGGTCGGGTCTAGCGGCATACAGTGGTTGGCACCCGTTCGCCAGTCGTCGGGCAGCTGCGGCGTTGAAACAAAGCAGCGATCCAAACCACTCCACGCAGCGGGCCTGCTTGCCCGTTTTCAGCGCAATCGCGCCGCAGCCAGCCTTCAGCTCGCTTGCAGCGCCAAGGCCACCAGCACCGCTGTTTCGCTGATCTCCACCAATGCACCGCAGGTATCGCCGGTCATGCCGCCAAGGCGCTGCAGGCAGGCGCGGCGCCAGAGTGCGAACACCAGTGCGGTGATACCAACGCACAACGCCGCGGTGGCCAGCCCGGCAACGATGCACACCGCGGTGCCGGCGCTCAGCGCCAGCCACAGGCCTGCACGCGGGGCGCCCGACAGCGCGCTGCCCAGCCCGCCGGCGCGCACATACGGCGTACTTAGGAACGCGGCAACCAGCGCGCTGCGCGCCAGTAGCGGCGCCAGCCATAGCGTGGTCGGCGCCTGCGCCAGCAGGCTGGCCAGTGCGGCGCATTTGAGCAGCAACACCAGCACCACTGCGGTGACTGCCATCGGGCCGCTGGCGGGGTCCTTCATGATCGCCAGCGTGCGCGCGCGCTCGCCCATGCCGCCGACCCACGCATCGGTCGTGTCGGCCAGGCCATCCAGATGCAACGCGCCGGTCAGCCATACCCAGGCGCTCAACAGCAGCGCTGCGCCCAGCAACGGCGCCACCTCGCGCAGGCACCAGGCCAACCCGCACACCACCCCACCGAGCAACACGCCCACCAGCGGGTACCAGCACAGCGAGCGCGCCTGCGCGCCTGCGCGCGTGAACACCCGGGCGGGCACCGGGATGCGGGTCAGGAACCCGATCGCTGCCAGCAGCCCGTCGATCATTCGGTGTCGTGCGCCGGTGGCAATGCCGCGGATGAGACCGGCGATCTCAAGCCGCCAGCCGCGTCGGTCGGCGGCCAGGCCAGCGGATGCAGCGACGCATGCGGCACTGCCAGTTCGGTCATCCGGCAGAACCCACTCCCGGCGACCAGGCACTGCAACGCGCGGATGGCGCCGCCGTGGGTGACCACCAGCACGCGCTGTGCCGGGTAGCTGGCGACGATGGCATCGAGCGCGGCCGACAGGCGCGCGCAGAAGTCGGTAAACGGTTCGGCCTGCGGTGGCGGATGGCGCAGCGGGTCGGCCCAGAAGCGGCCCAGCGCTTGCCCTTCGTCGCGATCGATGTCGGCCACGGGCACGCCCTGCCAGCGGCCGAAGTGATATTCGCGCAGGCGCCGGTCCAGCTGCAGCGGAATGGCACGCGCGTGGGCAAGCTCGGTGGCGAACAACGCGCAGCGCTGCAACGTGGACGCCACGACTGCGTCCCACGTGCCATCGGCAGTGGCCGCACGCAATTGCTGCCAGCCCAGTTCGGTGAGCGGGTCGTCGAGCTGGCCGCGATAGCTGCGTTGCCCGGTGTCGCCATGCCGCAACAAGGTGATTTGCGCGCTCATGCGTCCGACACCCCGGCTTCGGCAAACGTCGCCATGCCGTTATGCAAGGCGCAGGCGCTGCGCAGCAGCGGAATCGCCACCGCCGCGCCGCTGGCTTCGCCCAGACGCAGGTCCAGTTGCAGCAAGGGCTCGGCATCCATTGCGCGCAGCAGCGCTGCATGCCCACGCTCCTGCGAGCGATGCCCGAACAACAACCACTCGCGCACGCCGGGATTCAGGCGAGTGGCCACCAGTGCCGCCGCCGTGGTGATGAAGCCATCCACCAGCACCGGGATGCCGGCCTGCGCGGCGGCGATGTAGGCGCCGACCAAGGCAGCGATTTCGAATCCGCCCAGCCGGCGCAAACGCTCCAGCGGGCTCGATGCATCGGCATGCAAGGCCAGCGCACGCGTGATCACGGTGGCCTTGTGCGCAATGCCTTCGGCATCCAGGCCGGTGCCTGCGCCGGCCATCGCCTGCGGAAACTGCGACAGCAAGGCGCAGCCCAGCGCCGCGGCGGCGGTGGTGTTGCCGATGCCCATCTCGCCGCCGACAAATAGCTGGGTATCGCAACTCTTGGCCTGCGCGATGCTGTCGGCGCCGGCGGCGAGCGCATCGCGCAATTGGGTGGCCGTCATCGCCGGCTGCTCGCAGATATTGGCGCTGCTGGGCGCAATCCAGGCACGCCGCACCCGCGGCAGGTCGCCGGGGTCGTTGACCACGCCCAGATTCACCACTTCCAGCCGCGCGCCCAGCTCGCGCGCCAGTACCGCAATGGCGGCGCCACCGCGTGCGAAATTGCGCACCATCTCGCCGGTCACTGCCTGCGGAAAAGCCGAGACTCCTTCGGCCGCTACGCCATGGTCGGCGGCATACACCGCGATCCAGACCCGCTGCACTCCGGGCCGGTCGGTGCGTTGCCAGGCGGCCAGCTGCACTGCCAGGTGTTCCAGCCGGCCCAATGCGCCGGGCGGCTTGGTCAGCTGTTCCTGCCGGGCAAGCGCGGCAGAGCGCATGCGCGCGTCCGGCACTGCGCAGGCACCAAAGATCCAATCGCTACTCACACGCGCTCTCCTTCAACACCATCGGCAATCCTGCCACCACCAACACCACACGCTCGCACTGTAGCGCCAATGCCTGATGCAGCCAGCCAGCCTCGTCCACAAACCGACGCGTGAGTTCGCCCAACGGCACGATGCCCTGCCCCACTTCGTTGCTGACCAGCAGGATCTGCCCCGGCAACTGCGGCAGCGTTGCCAGCAGCGCATCGCGCTCGCGCGCGAACACGCCTGCATCCGGGTGGCTGAGCAGATTGCTCAGCCACAGGGTCAGGCAATCCACCAGCACGCAGCGATCCGGCGCGGCATGCGCCTGCAACGTCGCCGCCAGCGCGATGGGCTCTTCCACGCACTGCCAATGCGCGGGGCGTTGGCTGCGGTGATGGGCAATGCGCCGATGCATTTCGTCATCGAAGGCTTGCGCTGTGGCCAGGTAAGTCACTGCGCGCCCGGACGCTGCCGCGATGCGCTCGGCCAGTGCGCTCTTGCCCGAACGGGCGCCGCCAAGAATCAGTTGCCGCATGCCGGTTCCCTGCTGATGAGGCGTGTCAGTGCCGCGGTATCCAGATGCGTGTGCACCGCATCGGCCAGACGCTCCAGGCTGGCTTCGCGCAGCGCGGCAAGATCCAGTGGCGCGGCCTGCGCCAGACCGGCCCACGCCAGCAATGCAGCCAGTGCCTGCGGGTGGTCGAACACCCCATGCACATAGGTGCCGAGCACCTGGCCGTCGTCGGAGATGGCGCCATCGGTACGCCCATCGTCCAGCTGCAGCAATGGCCGTGCCAATGCGGCGCCGCTGCTGAGACCGCAGTGAATTTCATAGCCGCTGACACTGGCATCGCCCAGCAGCAGGCGCCCGTGCACGCGAAGCAGTTGCTTGTGCGGCTGCAGCGTGGTTTGCAGCGACAGCCACCCAAGACCGGGGCTGCTGCCCGCTGCCCCCTCGATGCCATCCGGGTCGTGGAGATGGGTGCCCAGCATCTGCAGTCCACCGCAGATGCCAAGCAGTTTTCCGCCGTAGCGCAGGTGACGGGCAATGGCGGTGTCCCACCCGTGCGTGCGCAGCCACTGCAGATCGTGCCGGGTGGATTTGCTGCCCGGCAGCAGGATCAGATCGCACGGCGGCGGCGTCTGCCCGGGACCGATCAAATGCACATCCACCTGCGGATGCGCCAGCAACGCGTCGATATCGGTGTGATTGCTGATGCGCGGCAGCACCGGCACCACCACGCGCAATTGCGACTGTGGTTTCTGCGGCGCGTTGCGTGGCACCGCATCTTCGGCATCCAGCTGCAGGCCGTGCAGATACGGAAGGACGCCGAGCACCGGCTTGCCCGTTTCGCGCTCCAGCCACGCCAGGCCGGGCTGCAGCAGCGCCAGATCTCCGCGAAACCGGTTGATCACAACACCGGCAACGCGTGCGCGCTCGCTGGCCGAGAGCAACGCCAGCGTGCCGACCAGATGAGCGAACACGCCGCCGCGGTCGATGTCGGCCACCAGGATCACGGCGCAGTCCACCGCTTCGGCATAGCCCATGTTGGCGATGTCGTTGTCGCGCAAATTGATCTCGGCCGGGCTGCCGGCACCTTCCACCAGCACCACATCGAAGCGCTCGACCAGGCGCGTGTGCGAGGCCAACACGGCGTTGAATGCGGTCGCCTTGTAGGCGTGATAGCCCACCGCATCCAGGGTGGCGACCGGATGCCCGTGCACGATGACCTGCGCACCGGTATCGCTGTCGGGCTTGAGCAACACCGGGTTGAAATCGGTCTGCGGCTCCAGCCCGCATGCCTGTGCCTGCAATGCCTGCGCGCGGCCGATTTCGCCACCGTCCACCGTCACTGCCGAATTCAACGCCATGTTCTGCGGCTTGAATGGCGCCACCGCAATGCCCTGCCGATGCAGCCACCGGCACAGCGCGGCCACCAGCGTGCTCTTGCCCGCATCGGAGGTGCAGCCCTGCACCATCAGGACGCGCGCGCTCATGCCAGCACCTGGCGCAGTGCCACGCCCAGGCGCGCCTCGCCCGCGGCGTCGGGTGGAAGACCCAGGCGCAGACTGTTCGGTGTGTCGAACAGCCGCGTCAAAATGCCGCGTTGCGCCAGCGCGACGTGCAAGGCAGCCGCGTCGTCGCGCCGGCACCACTGAAAGAACGCCGTGCCTGCGGTAGGTACGATCGCATGCGCATGCAACAGCTGCGCAAGCCGCTGCGAGGCCGCGTGCAGACGCGCACGTGCCTGAACCTGCCACGGCATATCGGCCAATGCCTGCTGCACGGCCCATCGCGCCGGCCCGCTCAGCGTCCATGGTCCCAAGCGTTCGCGCACGGCATCCAGCAATGCGCGATCTGCGCAGACAAAGCCCGCACGTGCGCCTGCCATGCCGAAGAACTTGCCCACCGAGCGCAGCACCACCAGACCGGGCCGCTGGCTGAAAGCGCAGACGCTGTGTCGCGGGGTCGCATCCATGAAGGCCTCGTCGATCACCAGCCACCCGCCGCGTGCTGCAAGCCGCGCATGCAACTGCAGCAGCGTGTCGGGATCGAAGCACTCGGCGCATGGATTATTGGGATGAATCAGCACGGCCACATCCAGCGTCTCACCTGCGTGCAGCAATTGCGCCGCGCTCATCGGCACGACCTGATGCCCGGCACGCCGCCATGCCTGTGCATGCTCGGCGTAACCAGGCGTAAGTACGCCGACGCGGCCGGGCGCGCGCAGCAGTGGCAAGGCCTGAATCGCCGCCTGCGAGCCGGCCACCGGCAGTACCTGCGGCGCGCCGTAATAGGCAACCGCGCACTCTGCCAGGCCATCGTCGTCTTCCGGCAAGCGCTGCCACGCATGTTCCGGAATGGCGGGCACCGGCCAGGCGAACGGGCTCACGCCGGTGGACAGGTCCAGCCAGTGCGCGAGCGGAATGTTGTAAGCCTGCGCAGCGCGGCGCAGGCGCCCGCCATGTTCAAGCATTGCGCACTCCCGGCGATGGAACGGCGCTACCTGCGCCGGCGTGAACGGTGCGCCGGTGCGTGTTGGTGCAACGCCAGGCCATCCGCGTGCCGATCATCGCATCGCCAGCGCGGTTGCCAGCGCGCCCAGCAGCAGCCAGAACGCGACCCCGGCACGCACCAGCCGCAATGCGCGTTGCACGCTGTTTGCGCTTGCTGCCGCGCCCTCGCCCAGCGCGGGGCGCGGCTGCCAATGGCCGTGGTACGGCGCAGGCCCGCCCAATCGGACATGCAGCGCGCCTGCGCCCGCCGCCATCACGGGGCCGGCATTGGGGCTCTTCCAGCCGCGTCCCTGCCGCCACGCGCAGCGCATGCCCGCACGGGTGCGGCCCAGCACGGCGTAGGTCGCTGCGGTCAGCCGCGCCGGCAACCAGTTCAACGCATCGTCGATGCGCGCCGCGGCCCAGCCGAAGTTGACGTAGCGCGGCGTGCGATAGCCCCACATGGCATCCAGCGTATTGGACAGCCGGTATAACACCGCGCCCGGTGCGCCCAGCGCGACGCCCCAGAACAGCGCGGCGAACACGGCGTCGCTGCCGTTTTCCAAGACCGACTCGGTCGCTGCGGCAGCGACTTGGGTAGCGTCCAGCGCAGCCGTATCGCGGCTGACGATACGACCCACTGCAGCGCGGGCGGCAGGCAGATCAGTGACCTGCAGCGCATCGATCACCGCTTGCGCGTGTTCGCCCAGGCTACGCAGGCCCAGCGCCAGATACAGCGTGATCGCGGCAAACGCGGCCGCCGCCCAGGGCGACACGCACCACAGCCCCCATTGCACCACTGCAGCGACGCAGGTCAACGGCAACACGCTCACGCACCACGCCAGGACGCCCGCGCTGCGTCGGTTGGAGTGCAGGCGCGCTTCGATACGTTGCGCCCAGGTGCCGAACAACACCAGCGGATGTCCGCGCCGCGGCTCGCCGAGCAGCAAATCCAGCAGCACGGCAACGGTGGCAGTCACCAGCAGCATGGCGTGCAGTCCCGGCGCATGCCCACGGCTACAGCTCGATGCCGAGTTGCGCCTTGATGCCGGCATTGAAGGCGTGCTTGACCAGGCGCATCTCGGTCACGGTGTCGGCGACCTCGATCAACCCGGCCGGCGCGCCGCGCCCGGTAATCACCACATGCTGGCCGGGCGGCCGCGCGGCCACGGCAGCAAGCACCTCATCCAGCGCGATGTAGTCCTTCACCAGGGCGATGTTGAGTTCGTCCAGCAGCACGAAGTCGTAGCGCGCATCGGCCAGCATGCCGCGCGCGCGCTGCCAGGCCGCCTGCGCGGCGGCGATGTCGCGTGCGCGGTCCTGGGTTTCCCAGGTGAAGCCTTCGCCCATGACGTGATAATCGAGCAGATCCGGAAAGCGACGGAAAAACGCTTCTTCGCCGGTCGAAAACGTGCCCTTGATGAATTGCACCACGCCGCAATGCAGGCCATGCCCAAGCGAGCGCGCCAGCATGCCGAAGCCGGACGAGCTCTTGCCCTTGCCATTGCCGGTATTGACCAGCAGCACACCGCGGTCGATCACTGCACGTGCAATGCGCCGGTCGACCAATTCCTTCTTGCGCTGCGCGCGTTCGCGGTAATGCGCCTCATCGTGCTCGGGGGCGGTCATGCGCGTGCTCCCATGGGTGGACGTGCACCAGCGGCGCGGTGTGCAGCCAACAGGGCGAAAGCCAGGCCGATATAGCCGGCCAGTGTTGCAAGGGCGTGTGGATAGTCCGCCGGCATGCGCGCAATGAACCCGCTGAGCGTGGCATGCGGGTAGCGACCAGACAGGAAATAGAAACCGGCCTTGGAGAGCACATAGGCGGCGCTGCCGCTGATCAGCAAGGCCAACAGCTGCCCGGTGACGCAACGCCAGGCCTGGCGCTGCAGTTGCGATGCAAACAGTAGCCCGCCCCACCACAACGCGACGTACGCCAATGCCAACGCCCAGTACGCCGGCGACAGGCACCAGTCGCTGCTGCTGCCCGAGGCCAGGCCGATCAGATCCAGCAGCGATACGATCCCGAACAGCAGCGGCAACATCCATAGCGGGCGTAGCAACGCACCGGCCAGAAAAAATACCGCCCATGAGGCCGTGGGCAAGGCATCCACATTTGCAAAATGCTCGCCGCGCGCACAAACCATCAAGCCGGCAAGTGCGATGCCGCACGCTCTGGCCGCTGTGCCGTGCAACGGCAACGGCAACGGTGTCGCTGCAGTGCGCCGCGCCACCATCACGACACGTCCGATGGCGTGGACAACGGCGCTGCGGCGCGCAGATGACGCCAGTGCAGCACGCACCATGCGGCTGCCAGCACCACCGCCAGATACAGCGCTGTCGTGCGCACGAACAACGGCCCCCACTGCCAGGCGCGCTGCAGGTACTGCGCCCAGTGCGGGTCGGCATAGCGCCCGCCCCACCAATAGAACGCGCCATTGGAGATCAAGAACGACAGCACGGCGGCCAAGGTGCCCAGACCCCAGGCGATGCTCAGCGACGCAGCGCCTGGCCGCCCACGTGCGACAAACGCACGCCCGGCGTACCAGAGCACGCCATAGGCCACCGGCAAGGCCGCGTAGGCCGCCGTGATGCAGAAGTCGCTGACGCCGGCCAGGCGCACTGCAGCCCAATCGATCGCCACCGACAACCCCAGCAAGGCAACGAAGTCGCCGTGCCGCCGCAATGCCAGGCCACCGAGAAAGAACACCGCCATGGAGGCATCCGGCAGGTGCAGCCAGTCACTGACATGATGGAAGCGGGTCGCGGTCATCAGCAGCATCGAAGCGATGAACACCAGGCGTTCGCACGAGCGGGATAAAGGCGGCATCGATAGTTTCCTTCAGATTTTCGATCGCCACCCGGATGGCGCAACAGACATCTGGCAAATGATCGCCCCCTGCAAACCGTAGCGATCCTTGCACCCAGCGGCAAGCGCCGACCGCGCAGCCGGTGTCGGCGGCGCGCTTGGACGGGCTAACACAATGTCGCGCGCACTCGCCAGGCGCATGCAGACAGCAGGAGCAGACGCAGTATCCGCCTGGTCCATGCGGATCCGGGCACCGCCCGCAACCATGCGGTGGCTGCGCGGTCGTGTGGTCGGCTGCTCTCAGTGCGCCGGTTGGTAGCGGAAGGTCAGCAGATAATTGCGGCCTGGCTGGGCATACCAGCGTGCGGTTTCGTAGTGGCGGTCGAACACATTGTTGGCGGCAAATTGCACCTTCCAGTCCGCATTCACTGCATAACTCACGCGCAGATCCAGCAAGCCGTAGCCGGCCAACCGATCGGTATTGGCCAGATCGTCGTAGCGAGCACCCGAACCGAACAGGCTTGCGCCAATGCCGAATGCACCGATGCTGCGGTCGGCATCGATACGCCCGCTCTGGCGCGCACGCCGCGGCAACCAATTGCCATGATTGACTTCACCATCGGCCTGCGGCGCAAGCCAGGTCACTGCGCTGCGCACGGTCCAGCCGGCCAGCACGGTGCCGTAGCCGGCTTCCACGCCGCGGATGCGCGCCCGGTCGATATTGTTCGGCTGCCCGAACGGGTGCGTGGCATCCACCAACGACGCGTCGTAGGCGATGAGATCGTCGATACGGGTCTGGAACGCGCTGAGCGTCCAGGTGCCCCAATCGTAGCGACCGCGCAGACCGAGTTCGGCACTCTTGGAGGTTTCCGGCCCGAGCAGCGGGTTGCCGTAATCGGGGTAGTACAACTCGTTGAAGGTGGGCGCCTTGAACGCAGTGCCGTAGCTGGCCGTCAGGCGCAGATGCTCGGCAAAATCCCAACCCCACAGCAGGCTGCCGGTAGTCTTGCCGCCGAACTGGCTGTTGTCGTTGCGGCGCAGGCTGGCTTGCAGCGATTGACTGCCAAAAGTCTGCTGCCACTGCACAAATGCGGCGCGGTCGATGCGGCTGTCGGCATCGTAATTGTCGCTGCTGGCGATGGCGTCCCGCTGCCAATCGAAGCCGACCGTGAGCAGACCGGGGCCGGTGTCGAGATCGGCCTGCAACGCACCCTGCTTGCGGCGGGTGTCGTAGGTCGACAGGTAGGCGCCTTGGTAATACGCATCGCTCAGATCGGCGCTGCTGCCCACGCTGGCAGTGAGCGTGAGCGCCTCGTTCGGCGCGTACCGCACGCGGCCGCCGATGGCCTGCTGCACGCCCTTGCCCAGATTGCCGCCGAATGCCGAACCGTCGTATTCGTTACGGCTCTGCGCGCGCACTGCATGCACATCGGCATCCCACTGGCGATTGAAACGCCAGCCGCCCTGCGCGCTCAACGAATCGTTGCGATAGCCGTCGCGGTCCGGGTCATAGGCGCTGGAGCTGGTATCCAGATACGCGTTGATACCGTCGGTTTCGTCGTGCACGGCGTTCACCGAATACCAACCACCGGCATCGCCCAGATCGCCTGGGCTGCGCCCGGCGATGCCCGCGCCGTAGCGGCGCGCGTTGTCGCTGCCGGCCGCCACGCTGAGTGTGGGCACGAAACGGCCTTGCGGACGACGGGTGAAGATCTGGATCACCCCGCCCAGCGCTTCGGAGCCGTACAGGCTGGAAAACGGCCCGCGCACGATCTCGACGCGTTCGATCTGCTCGATCGGCAGATCCTGCAACGCCGCACCGCCGGCGGTGGCCGAACCGATGCGTACCCCGTCGATCAATACCACCAGATGGTCCGACTCCGTGCCGCGCAGGAACAGCGAGGTCGCCTTGCCGGGACCACCGTTGTTGGCCAGCGATACGCCCGCTTCGCCGCGCAGCAGATCCTGCAGCGAGTTGACCTGGCGGCGCTCGATCTGCGCGCGGTCGATCACGGTGACCGGCGCCAGCGTCTGGTCCTGGGTCTGTGCGGTACGCGAGGCGGTCACCACCACCTCGTCGAAATCGATGGCAGCCTCGGCCTGCGCCAGGTTGGTCGCGCATAGCGACAGCGCCGCGGCCAGCACGGTGCGACGCGGCAAAACGGAAGAAACGGACATCGACTGCTGCTCCTGGAACCGCGCCTACCCGCGCGGAGGCAATGGGGTCGACAGGCAGCAACGGGCCAGGCGTCCGGCGCGCGAGCACCGGATGCACAGGGCCACGCCCACCGCGTGCCGGGTCAATCCCTTCAGGCCGGTCTCCGGGCTTGCGAGCGGAAGCGGTCGCTCCCCGGATCTGCGCCTTCCCATGCGATGCACAGTGGCGTGTCGTGCAGACCCTTGTCTCGCCCACCGTTGCGGGGGCAGCTCCGGAATTGCGTCCCGCCAAGGCGATGCGCGCACCGAATTCCCGTTTAAACCACCGGTCAGCCGGCAGTCACCTCAGGGGCACGCATGGTAACAGGATTGGCGGCGCCGCTCCGGGGGTGGCGGCCGACCAGGCGCAGCGCGTCGCCAAGCGCCTAACGAGGGAATTGCCAATTCCTTCTCCCGCCGGGAGAAGGTGGCGCGCGGCGCCGGATGAGGCTATGGAGCAAAGCCTCATGCGATGCATGGAAGCAGCATGCTGGTTGCACGCATGTCCGCCACCGAGCTTCATCTCTCACATACGAGTGGGCTTCGCCTACGTACCCTCACCCCAACCCCTCTCCCAAAGGGAGAGGGGCCTGTTCCCTTCTCCCTTCGGGAGAAGGTGGCGCGCAGCGCCGGATGAGGGTGCGAGCGCAGCCTTGTGTGCATCTCACGCCCCCTGCAGCGCCTGCTCCAGATCCGCCAGCAGATCATCGATATGCTCGATGCCGATCGACAAGCGCACGGTGTCCTCGCTCACACCGGCATGTTCCAGTTCGGCCGGGCCGAGCTGGCGGTGCGTGGTGGAGGCCGGATGCGTCGCCAGCGACTTGGCATCGCCGATATTCACCAGCCGTGTGAACAGCTGCAGCGCATCCAGGAAGCGGGCACCGGCCGCGCGCCCGCCGGGCAAGCCGAAGGTCAGCACGCCCGAGCCATGGCCGCCCAGATACTTCTGCGCCAATGCATGCTCGGGATGATCCGGCAACGCGGCGTAATTGACCCAGGCAACGCGCGCATGCTGCTGCAGATAACGGGCGACCGCCAGCGCGTTGGCATTGATGCGTTCCATGCGCAGCGCCAGCGTTTCGATGCCTTGCAGGATCAGGAACGCATTGAACGGCGACAACGCCGCACCGGTATTGCGCAGCGGAACCACCCGCGCACGGCCGATGTAGGCGGCCTCGCCCAGCGCGTCGGTATACACCACCCCGTGGTAGCTCACATCCGGCTCGTTGAGGCGCGGGAAGCGCGCCTTGTGCGCGGCCCACGGAAAGCGCCCGCTATCCACGATCGCGCCGCCGATGCTGTTGCCATGCCCGCCCAAATACTTGGTCAGCGAATGCACCACGATGTCGGCACCGAAGTCGATCGGCCGCAGCAGCGACGGCGTGGCCACGGTGTTGTCCACGATCAGCGGCACGCCGTGCGCATGCGCCACGGCGGCCACCGCTTCGATGTCGGTGATGTTGCCGCGCGGGTTGCCGATCGATTCGACGAACACGGCCTTGGTGCGTTCGTCGATCAGCCCGGCAAAGGCCTGCGGATCGCGATAGTCGGCAAAGCGCGTAGCGATGCCGAACTGCGGTAGCGTATGCGCGAACAGATTGTAGGTGCCGCCGTACAGCGCGCTGGACGACACGATGTTGTCGCCGGCCTCGGCGATGGTCTGGATCGCATAGGTCACCGCCGCCTGCCCGGATGCCAGCGCCAGCGCCCCGATGCCGCCTTCCAGCGCCGCCACGCGCTGCTCCAGCACGTCGTTGGTGGGGTTCATGATGCGGCTGTAGATGTTGCCCTGCACCTTCAGATCGAACAGATCCGCACCATGCTGGGTATCGTCGAAGGCATAGGCCACGGTCTGGTAGATCGGCACCGCCACCGCGCGGGTGGTGGGATCGGGACGATAGCCCCCATGCACGGCGATGGTTTCTGGCTTCCACTGCGGATCGGTCATGGCAAGGCTCGCTCTGGATAGAGGGCCCGACGATACGCGGCTGCCGCATCGCCTCTTATGACGGCGCGCCATGACGACATCGCCAACGATCACGTCCGGCATGGCGGACCCACTCGCATACAGTGGCCCTGGCGATACTGCCCCCACTCAATGCGCCGATCAATGCGCAGGCTGTCGGTAAGCGTCCTGCAACATCTTTTTGTACTGATCCATGGGCGGTAACCCCATACGACGGCGGCGTTCGTCCAGCCCCGCTTCGTCTTCGGTAGGCTGCAATGACATGCCGCCATCCGCATCGTTCTTGAATTGGGTGCCGTAGCGCTGCGGCTTGCCTTGCGCAAGCAAGACGCGATCGGTGAGCAACGCAACATCGTCAGGCGCCACCTCCTGCGTGGCCAGCGCCGCTTCCATCAACGCCAGAACCTGCGCCTGAAACGCTGGATCGGCGTCGGCATGCTGTACCAGGATCCATGCCGCCTTGGCGCCATCTTCCCCCACCAGGCGCCGGCCCGGCCAACCCTGGGTCGCGACGACTTGCTTGAGCCATGCGGTGTTGTCGGCATCCACCGGCGCAATGGATGCCCAGTCGGCGGGCTTGCCCCCAGCGGCGATCGCCGCATTGCGCACATGCTGATCCTTCTCTACGCGCGCGATCAGCTCCTGGCGCAATTGTGGATTCAGTGTTGCCTGCTGCTGCGCATTGACGCGCTCGGCTTTCGCCAGCAGCGCAGGCCACCCATCCATCTTTCGCAGCCGATTCAGGCCCGGCAGGTCCTTGCTGCGCAGATCATCGATGGAGATCCGCCCGCGCGGAATCTGGACATCGAGATACCGCAGGGCCTGGTCTGTCTTTCCCGCCGCGGCCAGGCATTCTGCACGCAGAAGTTCACCGTTTTCTGGAAGTTCGCTGGACGCGCGCTGCAGTGCGTCCATCACCTCGGCACAACGCGCATAGTCCTTGGCGTCATAGGCCTTGAGCGCGGCAAAGATATCCGGCGCGTCGCCTGCGTAGAGGCTACCGGCCATTCCCATGGCAACACCGATGTAGATCGGAACATACACAAGGCGCATCTGAAATTCCTTGCCAGATGAATCACGCGTTGGGGGGCGAAACGCGGCAGCGTGGACGCACTACAGACCCACGGCATGACAAGGATGGGTCACCCCGCATCCTGCGGGACGACCCATCCTACGATCACCCCTTGCCAAACTCCAGATGCCCACCTTGCGCACGCACGCGCACGGTCTCGCCGCTGGCGTACTGGCCCGACAGGATCTGCTGCGCCAGCGGGTTTTCCACCTGCGACTGGATTGCGCGCTTCAGCGGTCGCGCACCGTAGACCGGGTCGAAGCCGACATTGCCCAACAGCTCCAGCGCCGCATCGTCCAGGTCCAGCTTCAGGCCGCGCTCGGCCAGACGCTTTTCCAGGCCCTGCAGCTGGATGCGCGCAATCGACTTGATCTGTGCCTTGTCCAGCGGATGGAATACCACGATGTCGTCCAGCCGGTTGATGAACTCCGGGCGGAAGTGCGCCTGCACCACGCCCATCACCGCGGCCTTCATCTGCGTGTACGCCTCGGCACTATCGTCGCCGGACAGCTCCTGGATCTGGTGCGAGCCCAGGTTGGAGGTCATCACGATGACGGTATTGCGGAAGTCCACGGTGCGGCCCTGGCCATCGGTCAGGCGGCCATCGTCGAGTACCTGCAGCAGGATGTTGAACACATCCGGATGCGCCTTTTCCACTTCGTCCAGCAGGATCAGCGAATACGGACGACGACGCACGGCCTCGGTGAGGTAACCGCCCTCTTCGTAGCCCACATAGCCCGGAGGCGCACCGATCAGGCGTGCGACCGAATGCTTCTCCATGAACTCGCTCATGTCGATGCGGATCATCGCCTCGGTGCTGTCGAACAGGAAATCCGCCAGCGCCTTGCACAGTTCGGTCTTGCCCACGCCGGTGGGACCTAAGAACAGGAACGAGCCACTGGGGCGGTTCGGGTCGGACAGGCCGGCACGCGAGCGGCGCACCGCATCGGACACCACCTTGATCGCCTCGTTCTGACCGACCACGCGATGATGCAATTCGTCTTCCATGCGCAACAACTTGTCGCGCTCGCCTTCGAGCATCTTGTTGACCGGAATGCCGGTCCAGCGCGACACCACTTCGGCAATTTCCTCGGCGGTCACGCGGTCCTGCACCAGCTTGAAATCGTGGTGTTCCACCTCGTTGGCCAGCAGCATCTGCTTTTCCAGTTGCGGCAGCACGCCGTACTGGATCTCGCTCATCTTGGCGTAGTCCTGGCGGCGCTGTGCGGCCTCCAGTTCCAGCTTGGCGTGCTCGATCTGCTCCTTGATCTTGGTGGTGCCCTGCAGCGCGGCCTTTTCCGACTTCCACACTTCATTGAGGTCGGAAAACTCGCGTTCGAGCTTGTCGATATCGCTTTCCAGATCGGCCAGGCGTTGCCGCGAGGCCTCGTCCTTTTCCTTCTTGAGCATCTCGCGCTGGATCTTGAGCTGGATCAGGCGGCGCTCCAGGCGGTCGAGTTCTTCGGGCTTGGAGTCGATCTCCATGCGGATACGCGATGCCGCTTCGTCCATCAGGTCGATGGCCTTGTCCGGCAGCTGGCGGTCGGTGATGTAGCGGTTAGACAGCGTGGCCGCGGCCACGATGGCCGGGTCGGTGATCTCCACGCCGTGATGCACCGCGTAGCGCTCCTTCAGGCCGCGCAGGATCGCGATGGTGTCTTCCACCGTCGGCTCGCCCACGAACACTTTCTGGAAACGGCGCTCCAGTGCGGCGTCTTTTTCGATGTACTTGCGGTATTCGTCCAGCGTGGTGGCGCCGATGCAATGCAGCTCGCCGCGTGCCAGCGCCGGCTTGAGCATGTTGCCGGCATCCATCGCGCCATCGGCCTTGCCGGCACCGACCATGGTGTGCAGCTCGTCGATGAACAGGATGATCTGGCCCTCGTTCTTCGACAGGTCGCCGAGCACCGCCTTCAGGCGCTCTTCGAATTCGCCGCGGAATTTGGCGCCGGCGATCAACGCGCCCATGTCCAGCGAGAGCACGCGCTTGCCGCGCAGGCCTTCGGGCACTTCGCCGTTGATGATGCGCTGGGCCAGGCCTTCGACAATGGCGGTCTTGCCCACGCCGGGTTCGCCGATCAGCACCGGGTTGTTCTTGGTGCGCCGTTGCAGCACCTGGATGGTGCGGCGGATTTCCTCGTCGCGGCCGATCACCGGATCGAGCTTGCCGCTCTCGGCGCGTGCGGTCAGGTCGATGGTGTATTTCTCCAGCGCCTGGCGCTGTTCTTCGGCGTTTTCAGACTGCACGGTTTCCCCGCCACGCAGCTTGTCGATGGCCGCTTCGATCTTCTTCTTGTCGCCACCGGCCGCGCGCAACGCCACGCCCAGCGGGCTGGCATCGTCGGCAGCGGCCAGCACGAACCATTCGCTGGCGATGAACGCGTCGCCATGTTGCTGGGCGAGCTTGTCGGTCTGGTTGAGCAGGCGATTGAGATCGTTGCCGATCGACAGATTGCCTTCCTGCCCGGACACCTTGGGCAGCGTGTCCAGCGCCTCGCCCAGGCGCTCGCGCAGCAGCGGCACGTTGACCCCGGCCTGCGACAGCAGCGGGCGCGTGCTGCCGCCGCTCTGGTCGAGCAGCGCGGCCAGCACGTGCACCGGCTCGATGATGTTGTGGTCGCGGCCCACAGCCAGCGACTGCGCGTCGGCCAGCGCCTGCTGGAACCGCGAGGTGAGCTTGTCCATCCGCATGGGAGATCCTCTGAACAGGTGGCCGGCACCGCCGGCGATACCGTGCAAATGCGGTTGGCGAGCGAGGTTTCAAGGTTTGCCGGTGCTGGAGATGCAAGCGGCCAGGCCGGCGCTGTCCAGGCGGGCTTGGCGAAGCGGTACGTGCAGATGGCTACGCAGGGGTGACGCACCCGCCAGCGACGCCGCGTGTCGCCCTGGGCGGTGGGTGAAACGGCGCGCAGGGGCCGGCATGGTCGCGGGAGCTGAGCCCCACACGCGCGGGGCTGGGATGCGTTGCAACGGCGAGACTTCCTGTGCCGTCGTCTCGCGGGGTGCCGCATGGCGCGCCTGCGCCTTCGGGGCAGCTGGCTCCGGCACCTGTGTCGCGCCCAGCAGACGCGACAGCACCTGTGCCTGGATCGTCGCCAGCGCCGGCAGCCCGGGCGCACGCGGATGCGGCACGGGCCCGCCACATCCAGGCCGACCTTGCCGTGATCGAGCACCACGATGCGATCGGCCAGCGCGCTCGCCTCGGCCACGTCGTGGGTGACCAACACCAACGCAAACCCGTGCTGCCGCCACAACCGCACGATTTGCTGCTGCATCACGATTAGCTGCTGCATCACGATACGGCTCGATGCATCCAGCGCCCCCAGCAGTTCGTCCAGCAGCAACAGCCGCGGCCGATGCACCAATGCACGTGCCAGCGCCACCGGCCGACGTTGGCCGCCGGACAGCGCGGACGGCCACGCGTTGCCGCGCATGCCCAGGCCCACCGCGTCCAGCGCACGCTGCGCCTGCGCGCGACCGGCCTGGCGCCGCACGACTGGCGTGCAGGCAACAAGACTGGCTCGACCGAGCGATGCGATGCGGCATGCTGTTTGCCGGCGCCCCAAGCGTCCAGTAACCAATGCTCAGGTGGTTATTCAGTCCCGGTGCGTTGGCGGTAGCGAATGCACCAAGCTCTGGCATGCATGCACGCTGCGCAATCGCGCATGACTGGCGATAATACGCCGATGGATGCTCCCAAGCCCTGGCACCTCTACCTGCTGCTATGTCGCAACGGCAGCTATTACGCCGGCATTACCAACGATCTGGAGCGGCGCTTCCAGGCCCATCTGCGTGGCACTGGTGCGCGTTACACGCGTGCCAATCCGCCCGTGCAGCTGCTCGCCAGCCACCGGTACCCGGACCGCGCCAGCGCTTCGCGCGCAGAGTGCGCGCTCAAGCGCCAGCCACGTGCGCGCAAGCTCGCCTGGCTGCAGGCACAACCGAACGGTACGGAGTCACAACCTGCTGACGCATCGATCACGCCCGTCTAGCCGTCGTTTTTCTACGCTGCAGCGCCCGACATGCGGAGCGGCGCATGCATTATCAGCTGTACTACTGGACCGGTCTGCAAGGCCGCGGCGAATTCGTGCGACTGGCACTGGAAGACGCCGGCGCGGCCTACACCGATGTCGCACGTATCCAGGGCGACGAGGTCATGACGGCGTTCTTGCAAGGCGAGCAGGTGGGCGCGCAGCCGTTCGCACCACCATTTCTCAAAGCCGGCGACGTGGTGGTGGCACAGGTCGCGGCGATCCTGCACTTCATCGGGCCACAGCTGCAATTGGTGCCCGATTCGGAACCACAGCGGCTACAGGCGCTGCAATTACAGCTGACCATCGCCGATCTGCTGGCCGAGGTGCACGATACCCACCACCCGATCGCAACCGGCCTGTATTACGAAGACCAACAAGCCGAAGCGGCCAAGCGTGCGCAGGACCTGCGTGAAAACCGCTTGCCCAAATTCCTGGGCTATTTCGAGCAGGTCCTGCAACAGGCTGGCGGCACGCACGTGCTCGGCACGCATTCGTACGTGGATCTATCGTTGTTCCAGTTGGTGAGTGGCCTGGAGTACATGTTCCCCAAACGCATGGCGAGGCTGGCCAAAAACTTGCCAGGGCTGAAGGCGCTGCAGCGGCACGTGGCGCAACGGCCGCGCGTTGCGGCCTATCTGGCGTCCGAACGACGCGTGTCCTTCAATACCAACGGCATCTTCCGCCATTACCCGGAGCTGGATGCGGCATAGGCAGCGGCAGCGAGGGCGCTGCGGCCGGTCGCAACAGGCTGGCGCCGCATGAGGGTGCGGCGCGGCCCGCGGTGCTGATTGCCGCGATCGATCACGCAACCACGCCACCTGACCCTGAGCGACGCGTGCAGCGTTACGTCGTGTACGTACGCACCCACCCAGGTGCGAAGGCCGCAGGTCGCCTGACATGCGGCGTTCGCTCTCCGGTAGCGGGAAGCCAGCGGCCTCAGCGCCCCTGCAGCAAGGCCGTGCGAATCCGCTGCAGTTGCGCCTTGACTGCAGCCGCTTGCGTCGGCCCCAGGCGCAGCAGTGCCTTCTGCCCCACCGACAGCGATTCCAGCGATGGGTCGACGAAGCGGTAGCGGCCACGGTCGTCGCGTTGCACGCCGATCGGCTGCGTCGGCTCAGGCGTGCGCAGCAAGTGGTCGATCACATCGATGACGCGGTCGTTGAAGTAACGATCCGGCGCGCCCAGATCCGCGTACGCCTGCTGAAACAGCGGATAGAAGCGCACATAGCCGCGCGCCATGGCCTGCGCATCCACGCTGGTGAATGCGGCCACGTAAGGTGCATAGCGCGCCGCATTGGCCTGATCGAGCACCGGATGATCGCCTGCGCCGGCCACCTGCAACTCGCCAGGCACCGGCTGCAGCACCAAGGCACGGCGGCTGATGCTGGGTTGGGTGAGGTTGTCGATCATCACCACCACGCGTTCGATCAGGTGCTTGCGCAATACGATCGACAACGCGTCATCGTCCTGCACGAACGCCAGCAGCGCTTGCCACGCGGCATCGTCGCTTTGCGCCAACGCAGGAATCGCAGCATCGGCAGCGTCGGCCGATGCTGCCGGCACCGGATGACGCGGCTCGCCACTGGCCGGCGTCGGCTGTGGGCTGACCGCAGCGGCCACGGCACTGGCGGTACGGCTGATGGGTGCAGGCAAGGTGCCCTGCGGATCGGGCGGGCCGCTGAACAGCCACCACGCGGCGCCAGCGATCAAGGGGACCGCCAACAACCACGGCCAGCGCGAGGATTTGCTTTGCATCGTGGAACTCCTGACATCGACAACATCCAGTGTGTGACCGTGGGATGCTGCGGTGGTTCCATCGATTTACGGTGTCGCTCGTTGAGCCGCTTGACGCTGGACGCGGCGCACTACGCCCGCGACCACGGGAAACGCAGCGCCCGGCTCGCCGGCTGTCTTACTGTCGCGGGACTCTTGGCGGCATGAATGCCGCCAAGGAGCCACAGGGACGTACTTGCAGCGTGTCCTGCGATGGTGGGCGGGCAAAGGCCGTGTAGCGGACCGGGAGAAGCTTCGCTGCGCGATCCACGCCGCTTAGCCGACGAAATCCAATCGCGCGTTCACCCAAGCCGCGACAATTGCAGCGGCAACCTGTTCGGCCTGCCTGGCCGGCATGTGCTTTTCGCTTACCAGCCAGGCGGCCGTCTCTGCGCGCACCTTCGGCAACAGCGCGCGCGCAGCGTTGCGCTCGGCTGCCGGCCAGTCGCTGTCGTCGCCGGACCACGCAGCAATCGCCTGATCCGGATCGTTGCCGTAGCGCTTGCGCAACTCCGGCTGCAGGTACAGTGCCGGCGACACGGCAGCCCGGAGCGCGATGATCTGCCACTCGGCGTAGCTGGCATAGCGAATGGTGCCTGCGTCCTTGCTCAAGGCTTCGATCAGTCCTGCGAATCCGTCATCCAGCTGTTTCCAGCTCGGTCGCGCGAACAGCCCACCGGGCGGCTCGCAGATCGGCGCGAAACTGTCGCGTGTCGAACCATAGAGCGGGCCGAGCGCCTCATAAGCCGGCTCGCCCACTGCAGCGAAGATGAAGCAATGCACATACGGCCGCTCGGAACGATCTTCGCGCTCGATCCACATGCGCAACAAGGTCAGCACACGCTGTTGCTGTTGCATGGCGGGCGCGCCTTCCACATCGTCGAGCAAGGACGCTGCGAAATCGTCGGTCTTGCGCAACGCCTTGCGTGCGCTTTCAAAACGCGCGCTCGCCAACGCCGCATCCACGCCAGCGGCAGGCACGAAGTCATGCAGATACGCCAGCCATGCCGATGCCAGCGGCGCGTCGTAGCCCTGCAACTGGCGCGCAGCGTCCGCTGGCGTTTTCGGGATGCTGGCGATGATGCGGTCCAGCGTTTGCTGCTGGGCGTCGAGTGTCTTGCCCAGCGCATCGACCCTTGTCTTCAAGCTGCGTTGCAGGCAGGCATCTACCTTGGCGTCCTGCGCGCAGGCATTGCGCTGGCGCAACCAGGCGCGTTGCTGATCGCGCACTGCGGTGAGCGAGGCGCGCGGTGTGGTGTCCAGCACGCCGCGGTAGGCCTCATCCAGCTGATCGTCCAGCTGGCCGAGCGCCGGCACCGCGCACAGCCGCTTTTCCACCGGCGTGCCCGCCTGCTTGCAGTCGAACGACGCCGACCATGCGGCGCCAGCGCTCAGCACCAAAGCGCCAGCCACAATGCTCTGCACGACACGCATCCGATAAGTCACTGCAACGCCTCCTTGCGCGCCGGCAGCAGCGACAGCAGCAGCAGCGTCGCCGCCAGCGCCACATAGGCACCGACGAACTGCCAGCTGATCACCCGCGCCAGGCCTTGCAGCGACCACGGCAGGTAGATGCCGCCGCGCGGGTCCACCGAGTGGATCAGGCCGAACAGGGTCAGCCCGGCAGCTACCAGCAGGAACGCCGCGCCGCGTCGCAAGCGGCCGTCGATCATCGCCGCCACCGTGGCGATCCATAGCATCGCGGTGATGATGAAGCCATTGCCCAGCGCGAAGATCACTGCCAGCTCCGGCAACCCGTGGCCATCGACCTTGGTGGTCAGCGCGACCAGCTGATCCGGTGCAATCCAGCCCGGCGCCTTGATCGTCAGCAGGTACGCGACCGACGGCAGAAAGCCCAGCACCATCGCACCGGAATGCTGCCTGGGCGTGGCCTGGAATGCCTGGGTGGTGATGTCGATGGAGACATACACGATGATTGGCGCCAGCACGGCCAGCGGCAGCCACTGCACCAAGCCGCTGATCACGCCAAGCATGCCGCCGATCCCGATGAACACCCCGGTCAGCAGCGTGTAACCGGAGCGCGCGCCCATGTGCTTGTACGCGGGCTGGCCGATGTAGGGCGTGGTCTGCGCAACGCCGCCGCAGACGCCGGCCACCAGCGTGGCCAAGGCTTCCACCAGTAGGATGTCGCGGGTGCGGTAATCGTCGCCGGCCGCGCGCGCGCTCTCGCTGACGTTGATGCCGCCCACCACCATCAACAAGCCGAACGGCAGCAGCAACGGCAGGTACGCCACCGTGGCCGGCAGGCCGTCGATAAAGCCCAGCGTCGGCAGCGGCAGCACGATCTGCGGCGGATTCCACGCCGGCAAGGCGAAGCCGGGGGCACCCAATCCCGCCAGGCCAAGCCCGTAATACAACGCGGTGCCGATCACGAACGCCACCAGCACGCCGGGCAATTTGGTCGGCAGGCGGCCCTTGGCGAGCAGCACATACAGCAGCAGGCCCAAGGTAACGAAGCCGGCTACCGGCGAACGGAGCGTTTCCAGCAATGGCAGCAAGCCCATCAGCACCAGCGCGATACCGGCGATGGAACCGAGCAGGGCCGCCCGCGGCAGCGCGCGCGTCACCGCTTCGCCTGCGAAGGACAGCACCAGCTTGAGCAGGCCCATCACCACCAACGCGGCCATGCCCAGTTTCCAGGTGGCGATCGCGGCGGCCTGCGGGTCCAGCCCTTGCGCTTTGAAGCCGGCAAATGCCGGGCCGAGCACCAGCAGCGCCATGCCGATGCTGGTGGGCGCATCCAGACCCAGCGGCATGGCAGTGACGTCGTCGCGCCCGGTGCGTGCGGCCAGCCGCCGCGCCATCAGGGTGTACAGCAGGTTGCCCACCAGCACGCCGAACGCGGTGCCGGGGAACATCCGCTGGAACACGACGTCGGCCGGGAACTGGAAGATGCCGACCAGGGCCATCGCGATGAAGCCAAGGATGGACAGGTTGTCGACCACCAGGCCGAAGAAACCATTGAGATCGCCAGCGACGAACCAGCGCGGCGCAGCCGCAGGACGCGAAGAGGGAGCCGACATGAGAACCAGAGAAGCGTGGGGGTCGGCCGATGGTAGCCGCTGCATTGCGGGGACGACAGCGGCGCGGTGGATCAGAGCGTGTCGTGGCCAGGGGCCGTCGGGCTGTCCGTGAGCAGGCAGCCCGGCGCCATCGCCCGCTACTGCATCGCCGCATCCACCTCGATCCAGCCCACGCTGTCGCTGCGGCCGGCGCTGCGATAACGCACCTGCAACCGCGTACCATCGGCGCTGACGTCCAGCGCATCGGCCTGATCGCCGCGCACCAGATAGCGTTTGGTGACGGTGGCCGTCGGCGTGGCGTACAGCGGCAAACGCCTCACCTGTACGTGCAGTTGCACCGGCATCGGTTCCTCGAGCGTGGTACCGATTTCGCTTGCCACCTTGACGCCGCGCGGGTCGTACATCGGCCACACCGACAGCGGCATGCCATCCTCGCTTCCCGAATCCAGCAACGCCTGGATCTGCGGCGACTCGATCCGCTGCTGCGTCCGCCAAACGTACAACCGCCCGCCAGCGTCGTAGCGGTAGACATCCGCATACCACATCGGCCCACCGCGGCAGGAACTGGTCAGGCTGCGCTGCTGTTGATCGGCAACCAGATTGAAGAATCCTTCGCACTGCACGGCCGGGCGCGTCGGCGCACCGAGCGCATGAAAGCGGCGCTGTGCAGGATCGAACACAAAGACCCAGACCGCCTCGTTGACCTGACCCAGCATCGCCGACACCGCAAGATCCGGGCGCCCGTCGAAGTTGTAGTCGTCGCTGCGCAGCTGCACGCCGCCTTCGCCATCGTCCACATTCGCGTCGAACCACTGTTCGGCATCGCCGGGAGACAGCACCACATGCAGGCGCTGGCCGACCAAGGTGGCGGTCGCACGGGTCTGCGCATCCAGCGTCAGACGAAGGCTTGTGTCGTCTGCCGCAGCGCCGAACGCCAGCCCGCCTGCCATCGCAACCCACAGTGCGCGGGCGGCGCGGACGGGCGACAAATGCAAGATGCCAAGGCGCATGCGCAGCTGGCTCGACGCGGTGCGCAGACACTCGCTCGCCGGCTGCGCACGCGATGCCCGCCAATGCCGGAAGACGCGGGACATACGCCGATCGACGCTGGCGAGCGTGGCGGTCGGCAACTGCACGGACCTGTCGGTGCGCAAGCCGGCCAGCGGACTCAGAACGACACCTCCACCGGCTGCCGCGACCACAGCACCGACTGGTGTCCGGTGGCCTGCTTCCAGGCCAGCCGGATCGCTTCGATGTCGTTGCGCCGTTGCGGGGTGTCCTCGTGCAGGATCACCAGCACCTTGGTGCCCAGCCGGTTCGGCTCCTTGGCGCCGCGGAACAGCCATTGACCGTAGGCGTCGAACACGGTCAGACCATCGGGAAAGCGCGGGGTCACTTCCTTGTCCAGAAACGCGCGCCATTGGGTTTCGTCGATGGTGCGGGTCTGCGGGCGGTCGGCCGGGCCGGATTCTTCGCCCACGCCGAAATACAACTCGCTGCGCACCCAACCCCGTGCCGCCGCCGGCCGCGCTGCATCGCCCTGCAGGCTGGCAGTGGTCGCGGTCGGCACGGTGCCGGGCGTGGTGGCGCAAGCGGTCAACGCCAGCATGGCGGCAAGCAGGCAAGACGGCAGCAACTTCATCGACTTCTCCACAACAGGTCTGGGGGGCACTTGGGGCAGGCTCATGCAAGGCCGATATCAGCTCATGCCGGCGCGCACGCACTGTGCCATCTCGCGCCGCCCTGAACAACGCGATAATATCTTTCCATCCGGATGAATGTGGACGATCCGCCCCCTTGCGCCCCAGCCCGGCCGGATGCCGACCGCGCGGCGCGTTGCAGTTGCAGGAGAGAGAACAGCATGACCCGCCCCACCCTTTCGGTGATTGGCCTGGCCATCGCCGCCGTGCTCAGCGCCAACGCGCAAGCCCAGCAGGCCGATGCCGGTGCCACCACCCTGGACACCGTGATCGTCACCGGCACCCGTGCCAGCGACCGCACCGTGCTGGAATCCACCGTGCCGGTGGACGTGCTCACCGCCGAAGACATCCGCAAGGCCGGCGTGGTCAACGGCGAGTTGGGCAGCGCCCTGCAGGCGCTGCTGCCTTCCTTCAACTTCCCGCGTCAGTCCAACTCCGGCGGCGCCGACCATATCCGCGCCGCGCAGCTGCGCGGGCTCTCGCCCGACCAGGTGCTGGTGCTGGTCAACGGCAAGCGCCGCCATACCTCGGCGCTGGTCAACACCGACAGCAAGATCGGCAAGGGCACCACGCCGGTGGATTTCAATTCCATCCCGATCAACGCGATCAAGCGCATCGAAGTGCTGCGCGACGGGGCCGGCGCGCAATACGGCTCGGATGCGATTGCCGGCGTCATCAACGTGATCCTGGACGACAACCCCGAGCGCGGCGAACTGGAAGCCAGCTTCGGCGCCTACAACACCGACGTGAAGCCGATCGACCGCCGCGTCACCGACGGCCAGACCAGCTATGCCAGCGCAAAAGTGGGCACGCTGCTGGGCGACGACGGCGGCTTCTTCAAGGTCGGCCTGGAGCTGAAGAACCGCGAGGCCACCAACCGCGCCGGCTTCGACCAGATTCCCTCGTTCGAAGAACAGACCCCGGCCAATCTGGCGCTGCGGGGCCAGCGCAATTACGTGCTCGGCGATGGCGCCACCAAGGGCCTGAATGCCTGGCTCAATACCAAGGTGCCATTCAGCGCCAGCGGCGAGTTCTACGCCTTCGGCACCTACAACCAGCGCGATACCGAAGGCGCCAATTACTTCCGTTACCCGGACGGCAGCGCCAACTGGCGCGAGATCTACCCCAATGGCTACCGCCCGATCTCCGAAGGCGAGAATCGCGACCTGCAACTCGTGGCCGGTGCGCGCGGGCAATGGGGCAACTGGGATTACGACGCCAGCGTCAACTACGGCCGCAACGACTTCACCTACCGGCTACGCAACTCGCTCAATGCATCGCTGGGGCCCGGCAGCCCCACACGCTTCAAGACCGGCGATTTCGCCTTCGTGCAGACCGTGGGCAACCTCGACCTGACCCGCGTGTTCGACGCCGCCGGCGCCACCCATACCTTCGGCACCGGCGCCGAGTTCCGCCGCGAGCAATACCGCACCCACGCCGGCGACCCCGCCAGCTACGCGGCCGGCCCGTTCACCGATCGTCCCACCGGCTCGCAGGCCGGCGGCGGGCTCACTCCGCAGGACGAGGCCGA
Organism: Xanthomonas sp. NCPPB 1062; assembly: GCF_041481705.2. Lineage (NCBI taxonomy): Bacteria > Pseudomonadati > Pseudomonadota > Gammaproteobacteria > Lysobacterales > Lysobacteraceae > Xanthomonas > Xanthomonas sp. NCPPB 1062. The sequence goes on from NZ_CM192987.1 coordinate 3,601,364, forward strand.
CCTGTCGCGCAACGTGGCCAGCGCCTACGCCAACGTCTCCAGCCAGTTCGGCGACAAGTTCTCCACCGACCTGGCCGGCCGCTACGAGCATTACCAGGATTTCGGCAGCCAATGGACCGGCAAGTTGGCCGCACGCTACGCGTTCGCACCGGCCTTTGCGCTGCGTGGCGCCATTTCCAACAACGTGCGTGCGCCTTCGCTCAGCCAGATCGGGTATGAAGCCACCTCCACCGGTTACGACGCCGCCGGCCGCTTGACCCAGGGGCGCCTGCTGTCGGTCAACAACCCCATCGCGCGCGGACTGGGCGCCACCGATCTGAAGCCGGAAAAGTCGGTCAATTACAGCCTGGGCTTCACCAGCAAGCTGGGCGATCACTTCGACGTGTCGCTGGACTTTTTCCAGATCGATATCGACGACCGCATTGCGCTGTCCGAAGACATCACCGGCGATGCGCTGACCAGCTTCGTGCAGCAGAACTACGGCGTCACCGGGGTGCAGAGCGCCAGCTATTTCCTCAACGCCGCCGATACCCGCACCCGCGGCGCCGAGCTGGTTGCCAACTGGCGTCAGTACGCCTTCGGCGGCGACCTGCTGCTGACCGGCACCTACAGCTACGCCAAGACCGAGTTGGAAAACATCATCGCCACCCCGGCCCAGTTGCTCGCATTGAACCCGGAGTACGTGCTGTTCGGCGTGGAAGAAAGCAACACGCTCACCGACGCCGCACCGCGCACCCGCGCCTCGCTTGCCGCGAACTGGAGCAACGAGCACTGGAACCTGCAGACCCGCGTCAACCGCTACGGCAGCGCCACGCGCGTGTTCGATTTCGGTGGCGGCTTCGTGCCGCGCCAGACCTACGGCGCCGAGTGGCAACTGGACCTGGAAGCCGAATATCACCTGGGCACGCAATGGACGCTGGCCATCGGCGGGCAGAACATCCTGGACAACTACTCGGACCGTTCCATCGACGACATCGCCTACTTCGGCAACCTGCCCTATGACGTGCTCTCGCCGATCGGCAGCAACGGCGCATATTGGTATGGGCGGGTGCGGTACAGCTTCTGATTCGGGATTCGGGATTGGCAAACATCGTACTTCGTGCGAATTCCCAATCCCGACTCCCAAATCCCGACCGTTCCATAACCTGAATCTCACACCCCATTGCGCACACTAGCGCAATGGCAGACGCGCATTCCCCCCTACCGTCGCCGCCATTGCTGGACGATGCCTGTGCATTGTTTCTGGACGTGGACGGCACCCTCATCGACTTTGCCGACCGCCCCGAGGCGGTGAAGCTATTGCCCGAAGTGCGCGAGGCCATCGGCCTGCTGAACGAGCGTCTCAATGGCGCCGTTGCACTGGTCAGCGGCCGGCCGCTTGCCCAGCTGGACGCCCTGTTCGCGCCATTGCTGCTGCCGGCCGCCGGTCTGCACGGGCACCAACTGCGTAGCGATCTCGCGGCACGCGCGGCAATGCCGCAGGACACGTCCGAGTGGCTGCACGGCCTGCATCAACGTGCCTCGGCGCTGACGCACCAGCATCCAGGCGTGCTGGTCGAAGACAAGGGTGCCAGCGTGGCACTGCACTGGCGCGCCCGGCCGCAGGCCGGCCCCGAGGTGCTCGCCTTCGCGCAGCAGGAAATCGCACAGCTTTCCGGTTATCGCCTGCAGCCAGGCGACCACGTGGTGGAATTCGTGCCCGAAGGCAGCAACAAGGGTCTGGCGGTCGAGCAACTGATGCAGCACGGCACCTTCGCCGGCCGCACGCCGGTGTTCGTCGGCGACGACCTCACCGACGAATTCGGCTTCGACGCCGCCAACCGGCTCGGTGGCTGGAGCGTGCTGGTCGGCGATCGCGCACAGACCAGCGCGCGCTTTCGCGTCGGTGGCACCGCCGACGTACACGCGTGGTTGCAACGCAACGCACGCAGCCGCTGAGCACAGCGCACCTTCTCTCATTCACTATCAACAGGATCGTTTGCACTCCATGACCGAGCCAAACCTGGATCTGGGCGTCATCGGCAACTGCAGTTTCGGTGCATTGGTCGATCGGCAGGCACGTGTGGTGTGGAGTTGCCTGCCGGCATTCGACGGCGACCCGGCCTTTTGCACGCTGCTTTCGCCCAAGACCGAAGGCGGCGACTTTGCCGTGGAACTGGAAGATTTCGCCAGCAGCGAGCAGCACTACCTGCCCAATACCGCCGTGCTGCGCACAGTGTTGCGCGATAGCCACGGTGGCGAGCTGGAAGTCATCGACTTCGCGCCGCGCTGGCGCAACAACGGACGCTTCTATCGGCCTGTGAGCATCATCCGCCAGATCCGACCACTGAGCGGCAACCCGCGCATCATCGTGCGCGCCCGCCCGCTGGCCGACTGGGGCGGCCGCACGCCGGACACCACATGGGGCAGCAATCACATCCGTTGGGTGTTGCCGGAATTCACCCTGCGCCTGACCACCGATGTGCCGGTGCGCTTCGTACGCGACGGCTTGCCGTTCGTGCTCAGCCATCCGGTGAGTCTGGTGCTGGGCGTGGACGAATCGCTGACCCGCTCGCTCACCGGTTACGTGCAGGAAGCGCAGGAACGTACCGAAGAATACTGGCGCGAATGGGTGCGCTACCTGTCCATTCCGCTGGACTGGCAGGAAGCGGTGATTCGCAGCGCAATCACGCTGAAGTTGTGCCAGTACGAAGACAGCGGCGCGATCATCGCGGCGATGACCACCTCGATTCCGGAAGCGCCCAACACGCCGCGCAACTGGGACTACCGCTATTGCTGGCTGCGCGATGCCGCCTTCGTGGTGCGTGCGCTCAACCGGCTCGGCGCGACCCGCACGATGGAGCAGTTCATCGGCTACATCTTCAATATCGCCACCACCGACGGCACCATGCAGCCGCTGTACGGCATCGGCTTCGAATCGCAGCTGGAAGAACACGAAGTCGACACCATGGCCGGCTACCGCGGCATGGGGCCGGTGCGGCGCGGCAACCTGGCGTGGATCCAGCAACAGCACGATGTCTACGGCAGCGTGGTGCTGGCGTCCACACAGCTGTTCTTCGACCTGCGCCTGAAGGATCAAGGCGATGCCGACACGTTCCGCCGGCTTGAACCGCTGGGCGAGCGCGCCTATGCATTGCATAACGTGCCCGATGCCGGCCTGTGGGAATTTCGCGGCCGCGCCGAAGTGCATACCTACACCGCGGCAATGTGCTGGGCGGCCTGCGATCGCCTGTCCAAGATCGCCGACCGGCTAGTGCTGCCCGAGCGCAGTAGCTACTGGCGCGAACGTGCCGACAGCATCCGCGAACGCGTGTTGAGCGAGGCCTGGAGCAAGGAGCGCGGCCATTTCACCGACACCCTCGGCGGCCACCGGCTCGATGCATCGCTGTTGCTGCTGGCCGATATCGGCATCGTCGCCAACGACGACAGCCGCTTCGTGCGCACGGTCGAGGCGGTCGGTCGCGTGCTCAAGCACGGCGATGCGCTATACCGCTACATCGCACCGGATGACTTCGGTGAGCCGGAAACCAGCTTCACCATCTGCACCTTCTGGTACATCGATGCGCTGGCGGCGATCGGGCGCAAGGACGAGGCGCGTGAATTGTTCGAGCGCATCCTTTCGCGCCGCAATCACCTGGGCTTGCTGTCGGAAGATCTATCGTTCGAGGACGGCGAAGCCTGGGGCAATTTCCCTCAGACCTATTCGCATGTTGGCTTGATCATCGCAGCGATGCGCTTGTCGCGGAGCTGGCAGGAGGCGTCATGAGTCGTTTGGTGGTGGTATCCAACCGCGTTGCGGTGCCCGGCGAAACCCGCGCCGGTGGCCTGGCGGTTGGCCTGTTGGCGGCGCTCAAGGAACGCGGCGGCATGTGGTTCGGCTGGAGCGGCAAGACCGTGCGCGGCGACAGCGGCGGCATGCACGAGCAGACCGAAGGCGACATCACCTTCGTCACCATGGACCTCAACAAGCGCGACATCGATTCGTACTACAACGGCTTCGCCAATCGCACGCTGTGGCCCTTGCTGCACTTCCGCCTGGACCTGGTCGATTACGATCGCGCCACCCGCGAAGGCTATATGCGCGTCAACCGGCTGTTTGCCGAAAAACTCGCGCCGCTGCTGAAAGACAGCGACACGCTGTGGATCCACGATTACCACATGATTCCGCTCGGCGCGATGCTGCGCGAGCTGGGCGTGGGCTGCAAGATGGGTTTCTTCCTGCACGTGCCGATGCCGTCGGCCGATCTGGTGCAGGCCATGCCCGATCACGCGCGCCTGTTCAGTACCTTCTACGCATACGACCTGGTCGGCTTCCAGACCCAGCGCGATGCCGAACGTTTCAAGGCCTATGTACGCCTGTTCGGCGGTGGCCGCATTCTGGAAGGCGACCTGGTGGAAGGCCCCGGTGGACGCCGCTTCACCGCCTCTTCGTTCCCGATCGGGATCGATACCGACCTGATTGCCCACCAGGCCAAGGCCTCTGCCGGCAAGCAGGCGGTGCGTGATCTGCGCGAAAGCCTGCGTGGCCGACAGTTGGCCATCGGCGTGGACCGCCTGGATTATTCCAAAGGGTTGCCGGAGCGCTTTCAGGGCTTCGAGCGTTACCTGGAGCGGTATCCGGATCAATCCGGCAGCCTGACCTATCTGCAAATTGCACCGGTCTCGCGCGGCGATGTCACCGAATACCGTCAATTGCGCAGCCAGCTCGAACAGATCGCCGGCCACATCAATGGCGGACATGCAGAGCCGGACTGGACGCCGCTGCGCTACGTCAACCAGAACTTCAGCCATGCCACGCTGACAGGCTTCTATCGCGCGGCCTCGGTGTGTCTGGTCACGCCACTGCGCGATGGCATGAACCTGGTTGCCAAGGAATTTGTGGCCGCGCAGGACCCGGCAGACCCGGGCGTGCTGGTATTGTCGCTGTTTGCAGGTGCAGCCGATGAAATGAAGGAAGCGCTGCTGGTCAACCCACACGATCTGGATGGCGTGGCCGACGCGATCGCCACAGCGGCAAGCATGCCGTTGGCAAGCCGCATCGAACGCTGGCACGCAATGATGGACCACCTGCGCAAGAACAACATCAACCACTGGCGCCAGCGCTATCTGCAAGCGCTCTCTGAGGTGTAGGACAAACCTTCTTCCGCCGCGACATTGCCCTCCTTCATGAGGAAGAAAGTGGCCGAAAGGCCGATGAATGTACGGCGCAATTTGCCTGAAGTCCGTAGTTCCCGGAGGACTTCCTGCATGATGCAGCCACATCGGGCCGCTGCGATGTCCGACCAAGCTGCCCCGACGCGCAAGGGGATGAATACCTCGGACCTCGATAGCCTGTAGCTGCACTCGACACGGCAGTCACAGGCAACGTGCGCCGCTACACCCTGCGCTTCCATCGTGGTCGCGCTCAGTAGCAGCGCATGTCGACCCGGCTCTGCAGGCAACGGACCGCACTTGGCAAAGCATTCGACAGCCACATGTTTCCGCTATGCCAAACGTGCAGGTTGGAACGCTGGTTCCTATTCCGTCACGGACAAAGGGCGTGTGGGGGTCTAAAATATTCACATGATTAGCGCTGAGGACCCTGGGAGGGGCTGCGCGTTCATAGCGTTCAACGTTCGTCTCTGGATCCGGGCCGCGTGATGGCGCCTGCGATCGCTCTCCCTCCACGACTCGCCACCGCTCGCTGGTGCCCGAGTCCTTCCTGACATCTCAAAATGACTGATCAATCCTCAAAACGTGGGCTAGGCACCTGGTTGCTGGTGGCCTATGCCGTGGTGATCGCCGTGCTTGGCGCGGTGCTCGCCTATCAAGGCGGCCGCCTAGTGGCCGTCGGCGGCTCCTGGTATTACCTGATCGCGGGTATTGCCCTGTTCCTTGCGGGCGTCCTGCTCGCGCTGGGCAAGCGCGCCGGGCTGTGGCTGTTTGGCGCCACGTTGGCCGGCACCATCGCCTGGGCACTGTGGGAAGTGGGCCTGGATGGCTGGGGCTTGGTACCGCGCCTGGCCATGATGTCGGTGCTGGGGCTGGTGTTGCTGCCGTTCTGGGGTGTGGCGCGTCGTCGCATGCAGCCATTGTCCGGCCTGGGCTATGCGCTGGTGACCGGCGTGCTGCCAATCCTGGGTGCGGCGCTGATCCTGTGGCCGCTGCTGATGCCGCGCAATGTCGAGCTGGCCGATGCCTCCAAGCTGCCGGCCGACAGCGCCACGGCCTTCAGCCGCGGCACCGTGCCCAGCCCCGACGGCAACGTCGCGGCCAATCACGACGCCAGCAACTGGACCTCCTATGCGGGCTCCAATCTGTCCAACCACTACACGCCCGGCGCGCAGATCACCCCGGACAACGTGAAGAATCTCAAGGTTGCGTGGGAGTTCCACACCGGCGACCTGAAGCCCAAGGACTCCAAGCTGGGCTACGCCTTCCAGAACACCCCGCTCAAGGTCGGCGACCTGCTCTACATCTGCACCCCCACCCAGAAGGTGATCGCGGTGGAAGCAGCCAACGGCAAGGAGCGCTGGCGCTTCGATCCGCAGACCAACCCGAAGGCGATGGCGGGCGTGGCTGCCACCACCTGCCGTGGCGTGTCGTATTACCAGGCGCCCGAAGGCACCGCCGAGTGCCCGACCCGGATCTTCTGGCCGATGGTCGATGGCCGCCTTGGCGCGCTGGACGCACAGACCGGCAAGCTGTGCACCAGCTTCGGCAACAACGGCTATGTCGATCTGAATGCGGGCACCGGCAACACCAAGCCGGGTTTCGTCGGCCCGACCTCGCCGCCGGTGGTGATGCGCGGCGTGGTAATCCAGCCGACCGGCCAGATCCGCGATGGCCAGGAAGGCGATGCGCCGTCCGGCGTGGTGCGCGGCTTCGATGCGCTCACCGGCCAGCTGCGCTGGGCCTGGGACCTGGGTAACCCGGCGATCACCGCCGAGCCGCCGGCCGGCCAGACCTACACGCGCTCAACCCCGAACGTATGGTCGCTGATGGCCGCCGACGACGAGCTGGGCCTGGTCTATCTGCCCACCGGCAATGCGTCCGGCGATTTCTTCGGCAAGGGCCGCACCCCGCAGGACGAGGAATACACCGCCTCGCTGGTTGCGGTGGATGCCGCTACTGGCAAGGAACGCTGGCATTTCCGTACCGTCAACCACGACCTGTGGGATTACGACATCGGCCCGCAGCCGAACCTGGTCGATTGGCCGGTCGCTGGCGGCGGTACGCGTGCTGCGGTGATCCAGGCCACCAAGTCCGGCCAGGTGTTCGTGCTGGACCGCGCCACCGGCGAGCCGATCATGCCGGTCAAGCAGATCCCGGTACCGCAGGGAACCGACCACGGCGACTGGACCGCTGCCACGCAACCGATCTCGCCGGGCATGCCCAACACCGTGGGCGCGCCGAGCCGCGAGTTCGAAAAAATCATCGAATCCGATGCCTGGGGCATGACCCCGTTCGACCAGTTGGTCTGCCGTATCCAGTTCAAGCAACTGCGCTACGAAGGCATGTTCACCCCGCCCACCCTGCAGGGGTCGCTGGCCTTCACCGGCAACCACGGCGGCATCAACTGGGGCGGTGTTTCGGTGGACCTGCAGCGCGGCATCATGGTGATGAACAGCAATCGTCTGCCGTACACCCTGCAGGTGTATACCCGCGAAAAAATGAATGAGCTGGGCGTGGTGTCGGTGTTCGACGGCAAGAGCAAGACGCCCGGCTACATGGCACAGAAGGGCCTGGCCTACGGCGCCCGCAAGGAGCCGTGGATGTCGCCGCTCAACACCCCGTGCGTGGCCCCGCCGTGGGGCTACATCGCCGGCGTTGACCTGCGCACGCAGCAGGTGATCTGGCGCCGTCCGCTGGGCACCGGTTACGACCAGGGGCCGATGGGCATTCCGTCCAAGACCAAGTTCGAGATCGGCACCCCCAACAACAGCGGCTCGCTGGCCACCGCTGGCGGGGTGACCTTCATCGGCGCGACCCTGGACGACTTCATGCGCGGCTTCGACACCCGCACCGGCAAGCAGGTCTGGGAGACCCGCGTCCCCGCCGGCCCGCAGGCAGCGCCGATGAGCTACACCATCAACGGCAAGCAATACATCGTGGCCGCCGTCGGTGGACACGACCGCATGGAAACCAAGTCGGGCGACAGCGTCATTGCCTGGGCCCTGCCGGACGATGCGCAGGCCGCGCCTGCCAAGTAACGGCAGCGCTCCAAGCACCACGCGGCCAGGCGGTACGCCGATGCGCATGAGCGCATGCAGTCTGCACTGCCTTGGCCGCTGCGCATCACCGCCTGGCTGCGCTCCGGCGCATAGGCCGCCTGCCGTCGGTCCAGGGCCGACGGATGCACCAATCAACCGGTCGTCGCGAGACGGCCGGTTTTTTTGTGCGCGCTTGCCGCTACGGCGAAGGCACCTGGGGCAAAGCCGGCGATGTCGGCCCAGCGTATGACGCGTGGCCAACGCGCTTGCTGTCAGACCTGAGTTTCAGACGTCCGAACCCAGGCCAACCTCCCAGGATGGCGCTCCCATGCGGCAGTCAGATGCTGCGCAAGTGCGAATCCAGCGCGCAGGCCGTTGGCAACCGAATCAGCCCCAACTTCGATGGGATTTGCCCGCTCCCAATAGCAGTTCGCTGACATGCCGGGCATTCGCTCGCGCGGGCGCTTTTCACGCAGAATTTACGATTGAGTCGACGTACTCGCGCGTCGATCGCCACGGGCACGCATACCCTGCCGAACTGAAATCGCTTTCATATCAAGGACATCACGCCATTTCGGGACCTGGTTGTCACATTCCGACGAACGGCACCTTCACATCATCATGATTCGGACTCAGCCGCCGATACCCCCATTGCGGGCCATGGACTGCCGATGCCGCTCCCCCTTCTCAGATCATCCAGCTGGACTCAGCCTATGTCGCTTGCACACGATGCCGCCCCCGTTGCCCAACCGCCCGCCGGTCGGCACGTTGCGCGCGCCACCTGGACTGCATGGCTGCCCGCCGCTGCACATGTCGCGCTGCTGGCATTGCTGGCCTGCTATGCCGCCACGCTGGTACCCGGCAGCTTCCTGAGCGGGCTCGGGCGCGTGCTGCCCGCCCTGCTGGTGTTGGGCGCGGCGAGCGCCGGGCTCTGGTGGTGGTCGCGCCGGCGTCACGACACGCAGTTGCAAGAGGCAATGCGTGCGGTGGTGGCGATCGGCGAAGGACGCACCCAGCGACTGGACCTGCGCAACGCCTCCGGCGACCTCGCACCGTTGCTGCACGCGCTGCAGGATGCCCAGGACAAGCTCGCCATCCGCATCGATGTGATGGAGCAAGGCCTGCGCCATGGCCAGTTCGTGATCAAGGCGCTGGACGATCTGGACACCATGATCCGTATCGCCGACGACGATGGCCAGGTGCTGTTTGCCAACCGCAAACTGCTCGCCATGCTCAAGCTGATCGAGCCGGATGTGCAGAGCTTCCGTCCCAGCTTCCATGCCGAAGGCTTCGTCGGCGGCAGCATCGGCGACATCTATCCCGACAGCCAGGCCGCGATCGACCGCATGCGCGCGTTGAATGCCTCCAAGGCCGTGCGTGCGCCATTCTTCGGCCGCCAGATCGACTTCGTCTACAGCCCGATCATCGCCGCCGACGGCACCAAGCTCGGCACCATCGCGCAGTGGATGGACGTCACCGCGCAGGTCAACGCCGAGCAGGCACTGATCCAGATCATCGACGCCGCCTCGGCCGGCGATTTCAGCCGTCGCATGCAGATCGATGGCATGGACGGTGTGTTGCTGACCCTGGCGCAAGGCATCAACCGCATCTACGACTCGGTGGAAACCCATCTGGCCGCATTGGCGCGCGTGATCGGCGCGCTGGCCGAAGGCGACCTGACCCAGCGTGTGGACGGCGATGCGCACGGTATCTTCGCGCGCTTGCGCGACGATACCAACCAGACCGTCACCCGCCTCACCGAAATCATCGGCGGCATCCAGGCCGCATCGGACACCATCCGCCAGGCCGCAGTGGAAATTGCCGCCGGCAACATGGATCTTTCCGAGCGCACCGAGCAACAGGCGGCCAACCTGGAAGAAACCGCCAGCTCGATGGAAGAACTCACCTCCACCGTGAAGCAAAACGCCGAGAGCGCGCTGCAGGCCAATCGCTTGGTCGTCGGCACCGGCGACGTGGCGCAGAGCGGCGGCCAGGTGATGGACGAGGTGGTCGCCACCATGGGCCAGATCAGCACCGCCTCGCGCAAGATCGGCGAGATCATCGGTGTGATCGACGGCATCGCGTTCCAGACCAACATCCTGGCGCTCAACGCCGCAGTGGAAGCCGCGCGTGCCGGCGAACAGGGCCGCGGTTTTGCGGTGGTTGCCTCGGAAGTGCGTGCATTGGCACGGCGCTCGGCCGATGCGGCCAAGGAAATCAAGACGCTCATCGCCGACTCCACCGACAAGGTGGAACTGGGTTCGGGCCTGGTGCACCGCGCCGGCGCGACCATGCGCGAGATCGTCGGCTCGGTCAAACACGTCACCGACATCATGAGCGAGATCACCTCGGCCAGCGCCGAGCAGTCCAGCGGCATCGAGCAGGTCAACCGCACGGTCGCGCAGTTGGACGAGGTGACCCAACGCAACGCTGCGCTGGTGGAAGAAGCCACCGCCGCTGCGCGCAGCCTGGAAGAACAGGCCGTGGAACTGGCCGATGCAGTCTCGATCTTCCGCCTGCAATCCGACACCCGTCCCGGCGCTTCCCACGTCGCGCGCGCCAGCTTCCACAACGCGGCATAAGCCTGGCATGCACAGCGATTCGTAGGAGCGCACCCGGGCGCGACCGGGTTTCTGCGGAAATGCCATCCATCAACGGCTGCGCTGCTGAGGCCAGCCGAGCGATGCGCCGCATCGCCTCGTCCCGGCGTAGGTTCGCAGTGAATTGCATCGCAATGCGATGCAGCGCGCCTCAGGCCAGCGCCCCGATGCCGGGTGCACTGCCTCAGTCCAGGAACCGCGCGTGCTGCTCGGGCGTGGGCAGCATGCAGTGATCGCTGCGGCCGAACCAGCGATAACGATTGCGTGCGATCAGCCGGTAGCCGAGATCGCGCACGCGATGCGGGATCAGGCGCAGCACCCCACTCAGCCGCCAGAGCCCGCCCAATCCCGCAAGCACGCGCACGATCGCGTCGCTATCGGTCCAGGCACCGGTGGCGTCCACCAGTAGAAACGACAAAGGGTCGTCCGGATCCAGACCGTGCTGCTGCAACAGTGCGCGCCCGGCTTGCCCCTGCATGGCAGCAAAGCGATAGCGCCCACGCCGATCGTGGCGCAGCAGGAATTTGACCCAGCCATTGCAGAGCAGGCACACGCCATCGAAGACGATGGTGGCCCGCGCCGCAGGTGGGGCAACAGGCGATTGATCAGCGCGGTTCAAGCCAGCCCTCATAACGAATGAACGGTCCTACCAGCGGCAACTGCACGTCCACCAGAAACGCATAACGGCCGCCGTCGGCATGCTCGCGGCAGCGCACCTGCCGGAACCAGCGGGCAGGTAACCGAATCATCCCGAACGCCCACACGCCGGTGGCCTGCCAATACAACGATTGCGCATCGGCCTGCAGCGAAAATTCAAAGCGCACCGCGCCCAGGTGTTCGCGCAAGCTGGCGCCATGACGCCATAGCCGCGAATGCATCGGCATGCCATCAAAGCGCCGATGCCAGCGCTCGCCGCGCGCGTCGGCCTGAAAATCCACTTCCACCGCCACCTCGCCACTGCGCGGCAAGCGGCTCAGCAGCGCCAGCAACGGAACCAGCGCATGCGTGCCGCGTTGAATCCTGGCCCGGCCGGCGAAGGTCTGCCGCTGCTGCACCGAATGCAGCGCGCGCACCGGCGCAGGCAGTTGCGCGAACGCGTCCTGCCCCAGCACCTGTGCGAACAGCGGCACGCTCAGGGCGCGATCCAGGCCAGCGTGGCCATGCGTCCGCTGCGGCGATCGCGGCGATGCGAGAAAAAGCGCTGCGGATCGGAAATGGTGCACAACCCGCCGCCATACACCGCAGCGGCCGGCACACCGGCCCGCTGCAGCCGCTGACGTGCCAGCGCATACAGATCCACCCGCCAGTGCCCCGGGCGCGTGGCGACAAACGCCTGTTGCGCCTGTGCATCGTGCGCAACGAAGGCGCCGAACACGTCCTCGCCGATCTCATACACCTGGGGCCCCGCGGCAGGACCCAGCCAGGCCACCAGTTGCTGAGGTGGCGTCCGCATCGCCGCCACGCTGCGCTCCAGCACGCCGTCGGCCAGCCCGCGCCAACCGGCATGCACAGCAGCGACCTCGCTGCCATCGACGGCAGCGAACACGACCGGCAGGCAATCGGCCGTGAGGATTGCCAGTACTACGCCAGGCGCCGAGGTCACCGCAGCATCGGCAACCGGTTCGTGCGCGCCTGGCGGCTGATCCGCCGCGCAGTCGGTGGAATCGGGTGCAGCGGGCGGTGCATCCACCCGTACCACGTCCACGCCGTGCACCTGCCGCAACCACTGCGGCGCGCTCGGCAGTTGCAGCGCCGCGGCCAGCAGTGCCCGGTTGCGCTCCACCTGCTCGGGCACATCGCCTTCGGCGCTGTTGCGGTTGCCAAGGTTGAGCGTGTCGAACGGCGGCAGCGAGCCGCCCAGACCGTGACGCAGCGTGGTGAGCGCACGGATGCGCGGTGGCGCCGGCCAGTCGGCTGGCAGGGTGAAGGGCGCAGCCATGGGCATCTCAGCGGCGTGCCAGCTCGGCGGCGCGTGCGCTGTCTTCGCGCAGCACGGTCATCAGGCGCTGCAGATCGGCCGGCACCGGCGCACTGGCGCGGACCGGCTCGCCGCTGACCGGATGCAGGAATTCCAGGGTTTCGGCGTGCAGCGCCTGGCGCTTGAAGCTGCGCAGTTCGTGCACCAGCTCGTCGGTAGCGCCCTTGGGCAGCTTGAGCGCGCCGCCGTACAGCGGGTCGCCGACGATCGGCGACTTCAGGTGCGCCATGTGCACGCGAATCTGGTGGGTACGCCCGGTTTCGAGCCGGCACTCCAGCGCGGTGTGCGCACGGAAACGCTCGCGCAGGCGGTAATGGGTGACCGCATCGCGGCCGTCGTCGCGCACCGCCATCTTCAGGCGGTCGCGCGGGTGGCGATCGATCGGGGCGTTGACGGTGCCGCCGGAGACCAGCGCGCCCACCACCACGGCCAGATACTGGCGATGCACCTCGCGCGCGGACAGCTGCTCCACCAGCGCGGTCTGCGCCTGCACGGTGCGCGCCACCACCATCACGCCACTGGTGTCCTTGTCCAGGCGATGCACCACCCCGGCGCGCGGCACCGAGGCCAGCGCCGGGTCGCGGAACAGCAGCGCATTGACCAGGGTCTGGTCCGGATTGCCGGCGCCCGGATGCACCACCAGGCCGGCCGGCTTGTCGATCACCAGCACCTGCTCGTCTTCGTACAGCACGCTCAGCGGAATGTCCTGCGGCGCGGCGTGGGTCTGGGTTTCCAGCACCACCTGCAGCTGCACGCTCTCGCCGCCGCGCAAGGTATCGCGCGGGCGCGCCATTTCACCGTCCAGCAGCGCGTCGCCGGACTTGATCCATTCCGACAGCCGCGAGCGCGAAAACTCCGGGAACAGCTCGGCCAGCACTGCGTCGAAACGGCGTCCGGCGGCATTGTCGGGCACGATCGCCTGGCGGATGGACGGGTCGAGGGGTTCGGCAGATGGGTCGGACATGGACACGGGCACTCGGGCAAAAAGCGGGAATTTGGGGGTCCGGGCGGCGGGAGTCAGTCGCCGGACAGGCCACTAGGCTATCATCGCGCTCTCGTTTTCCTGATGCGTCCTGCCCAGACCCATGATCCGACGGTCCACGTTTTCCGCGCCTGCGCGCCTGATTGCCCTCATGCTGGTCATGGCGTTCGTCGTCACCGGCTGCCACCGCGGCGCCAAGGACAAGAATCCCGACGAGGGCATGCCGGTCGAGCAGCTCTACGGCAAGGGTCATAACCTGATGGAGAAAGGCAACTGGGCCGGCGCAGAAGCCAGCTACAAGCGCCTGATCGCCCAGTACCCGTATGGCCCGTACACCGAGCAGGCGATGATCGAAACCGCCTACGCCCAGTACAAGGCCGGCAAGCACGACGACGCGGTCTCCAGCGTCGACCGCTTCATCCGGACCTACCCGACCCACCGCAACATCTCGTATCTGTACTACCTGCGCGGCCTGGCCAACAGCAACCGCGACACGGTGTTCCTGCGCCGCGTGTGGTCGCTGGACCCGAGCCGCCGCGACCTGTCTTCGCCGCAGCAGGCTTACAACGATTTCAATACCGTCACCGATCGCTACCCGAACAGCCGTTACGCCGCCGACGCACGCAAGCGCATGATCGAGCTGCGCGACATCTTCGCCCAGCACGAATTGGACAACGCGCTGTACTACCTGCGCCGCGATGCCTGGGTGTCGGCCGCCGGTCGTGCCAACTACCTGCTCGAAACCTATCCGCAGAGCGCCTTCCAGTACGACGCGGTCGCGGTACTGGCCGAGGCCTACACGCACCTGGGCAACAAGACCTTGGCAGCCGACGCACGCCGCGTGCTGGAGCTCAACGACCCGCAGCATCCGTGGCTGACCGGCAACTGGCCGAAATACCCGTGGGCCATCCGCAAGCTCAACCCGTTTGCCGGCGAAAAATCCGCCGCGACCGGGCAGAGCAATTCGCAGATGAATCGCGACTGAGATATCAGGCGCAGCGCACGACGAAAAGAGGCCGAAAGGCCTCTTTTTTGTTGCCGCGACGATGACGGCAGCACGAAAGTGCCGGACCGACGACGATACGGCGGCGATTGCCGCCGCTGATGCGCCCACGCGAGCAATTGGTTCCCACGCGCAGACGCATGGCCGGAGCCGGTGCGCGCATTCTGGAACCGGCACCAGGTCACCCAATGCCCTTGGGTCTGCTGTCTATACTCATCCCGAACCAGCTCCGACTCCTTCGAGCGCCAGCCAAGGAAGCCGCATGTCTCGTGCCACCATCGCGTTGCTGCTCATGCTCTCGCTGGCGGCCCTGACCGCCAGCGCCACCGCGGCCCCCATCGTCTACGGCGTCAACGCGCACGACAGCCGTCCCGGCTACGCCATGACCCAGGCCGAGGCACGCTTCAAACTGCTGGCAGCGCGCAACCTGCGCAGCTACCGGTTCGATATCGATCCGCGCGATTACGCCACGCTGGATGCGCTCGTCCCCTTGGCGCGCAAGTACGGCATCACCCTGCGCCCGATGGTCTACCCGATGTCGCGCGAGATCGGCTACCAGCTGGCACGCCGCTATGCCGCAGACATCAAGGTCTGGGAAATCGGCAACGAACAGGATCTGGTCCGCGCCGAAGCCGATACCCGCATCGCCGCAATGACCACGATGTACCTGGGCATGCGCCAGGCTTCCGACGAACTGGGCGCAGGTTTGCGCTTCACCATCAACATCACCGCCTGCAATAGCGACGATCGCAGCGCCAACGCGCGTTGCCCGGGCGATCGCAACGGCTCGCTGTGGTTTTTGGCAAAAGCCAAGGCGGCCGGCTTCAACTTCGACCACATCAGCTTCCACTACTACGCGTTCTACCAGGATGCCGGCTATTGGACGGACCTGTATCTGGGCCAGCTGCGCACTGCCGCGCGTACCTACAACACCCCGGTGTTCTTCAACGAGCTGAACTGTGCGGAGATCTATACAGGCAGCACCACTGGCGGCACCGCAGGTGATCGGGGCTGTTACGACAGCCTGGCGCAGCTGTTGCGCAACGTGCGTGACAACTACGCCGACGTGGTGGCCGAGGTGAATGTCTACGAATTACTGGACCAGGCCACCATCCAGGGGCCTGAAGGCCACTTTGGCCTGATGTACGAACTGGCCCGACCAAAACCGCCCCTGGATCTGCTCACGCGGTTCGCCCAGCCGCCAGCCAGCGCAGCGGCAGCCACTGCGTCAGCCGAGTGACCGGATCAGCCGTCCGGATTACTGCCCGCGATACCCGTTGGTGATCGGATAGCGCCGTTCGCGACCGAATGCACGCCGCGATACCTTGGGCCCGGGCGCGGACTGATGGCGCTTCCACTCGTTGAGCCGCACCAGGCGCAGCACATGCTCGACGGTATCGGCCGCGTAGCCAGCCGCAACGATGTCGTCGCGCGACTGCTCCTGGTCGACGTAGCGATACAGGATGCCGTCGAGCACATCGTACGGCGGCAGCGAATCCTGGTCGGTCTGGTTGGCGCGCAACTCGGCCGACGGCGGGCGCGAGATCACCGCCGGCGGAATCACCGGCGCGCCGCCGACGGTGTTGCGCCATTTCGCCAGGCCGAACACCTCCGTCTTGTAAAGGTCCTTGAGCGGCGCATAGCCACCGCACATATCGCCATAGATGGTGGCGTAACCCACTGCGTATTCGCTCTTGTTACCGGTGGTCAGCACCAGCCCGCCGAACTTGTTCGACAGCGCCATCAGGATCACGCCACGGCTGCGCGACTGCAGGTTTTCTTCGGTGATGTCCGGCTGGGTGCCTTCGAACATCGGCCCCAGCGCGCCGAGCAGGCCTTCGAAAGCCGGTTCGATCGCGATGGTCTCCAGCTTCACCCCCAACGCGCGGCATTGCTCGTCGGCCAGGTCGTTGGACAGGGTGGCGGTGTAGCGCGACGGCAGGCGCACGGCGGTCACGTTGTCGCCGCCCAGCGCATCCACCGCCATCGCCAATACCAGTGCCGAGTCGATGCCGCCGGACAAGCCCAGCCAGACCTTGCTGAAGCCGTTCTTGCGGCAATAGTCCTGCAGCCCGCGCACCACCGCACGCCAGGCCAGCGCATCCATGCTCTCGTCGCCGTCATCCACCCACACCACCGGAGTGAAGCTGCGCTCGCCGGCCGCGTAGTCCACCACCAGCCACTGGTCCACGAAGGCTGCAGCGGCGGGATGCACGGTGCCATCGCCATCGGCCACCACCGAGGCGCCATCGAACACCAGTGCATCCTGCCCGCCCACGACGTTGAGATAGGCAATCGCTGCCCCGCTCTCGCGGGTGCGTTCGGCCAGCAATGCATCGCGTTGGGCATGCTTGCCACGCTCGTACGGCGAGGCATTGGGCACCAGCACCAACTCCGCGCCCGCCCGTACCGTGTTGGCCAAGGGCTCGGCGAACCAGAGGTCTTCGCAGATCACCACGCCCACCTGCACGCCCTTGACCGTGACCACGCAGTTCTCGCCATCCGGATCCACGTCGAAATAACGACGCTCGTCGAACACCGCATAGTTGGGCAATTCGCGCTTGCGGTAGGTGGCTTCGATCCGCCCGTCGCGCAACACGCTGGCGGCGTTGTAGACCACGCTGCCGGCGCTTTGCGGCCAGCCGACCACTGCCACGATGCCGCGCGTGGCCGCCGCAATCCGCGCCAGCGCCTGTTCGCAATGAGCGAGGAATCCCGGTCGTAACAGCAGGTCTTCCGGCGGATACCCGCTGATCGCCAATTCGGGGAACAGCACGATGTCGGCCTCGAACTCGTCGCGCGCCGCTGCGATGTACTCGATGATGCGATCGGTATTCTGCGTCACGCCGCCGACCGGGAAGTCGAACTGGGCCATGGCGATGCGGAGGGTGTGTGCTGTCACTGCTGACTCCATCAAAACAGGCTTTCAAGGTAACCCGCTTCGCGCTGCGAACGGATCGCCAGCACGTACACGGTGTCGTCCAACGGTGCGTAACGATAGAGCGCAAGATAGCCGCTGGCATCGCGACCGATGACCAGTTCGCGGAATCCGCTCTGCACCGCGCGCCCTATCAGTGGATTGTCCGCCAATGCATCGATGGCCTGGAAGACACCTGCGAGTTTTCGCTGCACATTGGCTGCATCGTGTTCCAGCAGATAGGCGACCAGACGGCGTGCATCGTCGGCAACGCGCGCGGCAAGCACGATCCTGGTCACCTGTCAGCGCTCGACGGCGCTGGCCACCGGTGGCGCGGGGTCGTCTCCGTCGGCAAGTTGCTGCATGTACTGGCGTACGTCCGCCCAGGACAGCGTGTTGGCGCCCTCCTGGATGGCAGCCCAGCGTTGCTGCGCCTCGGCATGAAATGCCGTGCGGCGCTCGTATGCATCGATTTTTTCCGCGATGGCGTCGACGATAAAGCCGTGCGCCGTGGTTCCGGCATCTTTCGCCGCCCTGGCGACACGCGCTTTCAGTTCGTCGGGCAGACGGATGGTGGTCGTGGACATGGCAACCTCGGGGGACCGAATGGCGGACCCAAAGTAGCACACTTGTGACACACTTTGCATGACACGCTGCTTGTGCAATTCAGGGCTTTAGCATCGACATAGGTATGGAGCCGAACAGTCGGCCCAGCGTGCCTCGTGCAGTGCGCAATCCCTGCCATCTGCATCAGGTATCCCCGTAAACGCAGAAAGCCGCCCGAAGGCGGCTTTCTGCGATACCACACTGGTAAGACTTACTTCACCAGCGCCGCAATCGCCGCACCCAGATCGCCCGGCGAGCGGACGGTCTTGACGCCAGCGGCTTCCATCGCCGCGAACTTGCCTTCGGCCGTGCCCTTGCCACCGGACGCGATCGCACCGGCATGGCCCATGCGCTTGCCGGCCGGCGCGGAGGCACCGGCGATGAAGCCGACCACCGGCTTCTTGACGTGGTTCTTGATGTACTCGGCACCGGCTTCCTCGGCGTCGCCACCGATTTCGCCCACCATGATGATGCCTTCGGTCTGCGGGTCTTCGTTGAACAGCTTGAGGCAGTCGACGAAGTTCAGGCCGTTGATCGGGTCGCCACCGATGCCGATGCAGGTGCTCTGGCCCAGGCCCACTTCGGTGGTCTGCTTGACCGCTTCATAGGTCAGCGTGCCCGAACGCGACACGATGCCGATCTTGCCCGGCTTGTGGATGTGGCCCGGCATGATGCCGATCTTGCACTCGCCCGGGGTGATCACGCCGGGGCAGTTCGGCCCGATCAGCACGGTGTCCGGATGCGAACGGGTCAGCACATTCTTGACGCGCAGCATGTCCAGCACCGGGATGCCCTCGGTGATGCAGACGATGACCTTGATGCCGGCCGCAGCCGCTTCCAGGATCGCATCGGCCGCGTACGGCGGCGGCACGTAGATCACCGACGCATCGGCGCCGGTGGCCTGGACCGCATCGGCGACGGTGTTGAACACCGGCAGATTGATGTGGGTGGTGCCGCCCTTGCCGGGCGTCACGCCGCCGACGACCTGGGTGCCGTACTCGACCATCTGAGTGGCGTGGAAGGTGCCCTGCTGGCCGGTAAAGCCCTGCACGATCACCTTGGTGTTCTTGTTAATCAAAACGGACATGGATAGTTCCTTCGGTGTCGTGGATCAGGCGGCGTTCTTGACAGCTTCAACGACTTTCTTGGCGCCGTCGTTGATGTTGTCGGCCGGGATGATGGCCATGCCGCTATCGCGCAGCAGCTGCTTGCCTTCTTCCACGTTGGTGCCTTCCAGGCGCACCACGACCGGAACCTTGACGCCCACTTCCTTGACCGCGGCGATGATGCCTTCGGCGATCATGTCGCAGCGGACGATGCCGCCGAAGATGTTGACGAAGATGCCTTCGACCTTGTCCGAGGACAGGATCAGCTTGAACGCTTCGATGACGCGCTGCTTGTTCGCACCGCCACCCACGTCCAGGAAGTTCGCCGGCTCGCCGCCATTGAGCTTGATCACGTCCATGGTGGCCATGGCCAGGCCTGCGCCGTTGACCATGCAACCGATGTTGCCGTCCATGGTGACGTAGTTGATGTCCAGCTCCGACGCGGTCACTTCGGTCTCGTCTTCCTGCGTCTTGTCGCGCATGGCGACCAGCTGCTTCTGACGGAACGCGGCGTTGTCGTCGCTGTCGAACTTGCCGTCCAGCGCGTACAGGTTGCCGTCGTCCAGGATCGCCAGCGGGTTGATTTCAACCAGCGCCAGGTCCTTTTCGTTGAACAGGCGATACAGGTTCACCATGATGCTGGCGAACTGGCCGGCCTGCTTGGCGTTGAGGCCGAGCTTGAAGCCGAAATCGCGGCCATGGTAGCCCTGCACGCCTTCGACGAAATCGACGTTGAGGGAGTGGATCAGCTCCGGCGTCTCGGCAGCCACCTGCTCGATCTCCACGCCGCCTTCGGAAGAGGCGATGTAGGTGATGGTCTTGGTGCCGCGGTCGACCAGGATCGACAGGTACAGTTCCTTGACGATCTCACCGGCCGTGGTGACCAGCACCAGGTTGATCGGCAGCTCGACGCCGGCGGTCTGGTAGGTGGACATCTTGGTGCCGAGCATCTTGGCGGCTGCGGCCTTCACGTCGTCGGTGGTCTTGCAGAACTTGACGCCGCCAGCCTTACCGCGGCCGCCCGCGTGGATCTGCGCCTTCACCATCCAGGGGCCATTGCCCAGGGAATTGGCGACTTCAACCGCTTCGTCCGGGGTCGCCGCGACCTTGCCGGCCGGAACGGGGATGCCGTACTCGGCAAGCAGCTGTTTTGACTGGTATTCGTGGAAATTCATGCGTCACCGTGGGAAAAGGAAACGACCGCTGCGTGCAACGCAGACCGCCGGGGCGGCACGTCATGGGACGCGAACGGGCCGCCTATTGTGGCCGACCACGCCGTGCGGCGCAAAATTGCCCGGGATTGGCCGCCCGATCGCAGCGCTTGCGCGCAGGCCGACTCTGTGCGCAAGCGCTGCGCAGGCCGCGCACCTGCCTATACTCGCGGCTCGCTCCAGCGGGGAATCGGCTTGGCATCCATCGCATCGCTCATCGCCCGGCTCCAGTCCGCGCCGCAGCGCGAGCTGTACTTTTTCTCGTTGTACCGGGTGCTGGTGGCCGGCCTGATCGCCGCGCTGGTGTTCAGCCCCTTGTCCGACGCCATTCCCGATCCGCGCTACCCGCGCCTGGCCGCCGGCGTGGCGATCGGCTACCTGTGCATGGCGATCCCGCTGCTGTTCTGGGGCCGCGGCGAACGCCGCCTCACCCCCACCGTGCTGTGCGCGGTAGTGGCCGACATCCTTGCCGCCACCCTGGCCACGCACGCCCTGCCCGGTGCCAGCGCCGGGATTGCGATGATGCTGCTGTTCAACGTGGCGGCCGCCTCGATCCTGTTGCGGCTGCGCTACGGCATGAGCATCGCGGTGCTCGCCAGCGCCGCCATCCTGCTGGAATACCTGTGGACCCTGCTCGAAGGCGGCGGCACCACCCGCCCGGTGGCCGAGCTTGCGATGTTTGCCACCAGCTACGTCGCGGTGGCCTTCATCTGCGAACAAATCGCCGCCCGCGCCCGTCGCAACCAGATGCTGGCCGAAGAACGCGGCGCCCAGGTCGCCAATCTGTACGAGATCAACGAGCTGATCATCCGGCGCATGCGCACCGGCGTGCTGGTGGTGGATACCCACAACCACATCTCGTTGGCCAACGAAGCAGCGCTGAGCTTGCTGGGCGATGGCGACCAACGCACCCCGTCCACCGACCTGTCGCTGGTGGCGCTCACCCCGGAGCTGGCGCGCCGGCTGCAGCGCTGGCGTAGCGGCTGGCGCCAGGAAGAAGCCCCGCTGCAACTCGGCGCCGACCGCCCGGAGGTGCAGCCGCGCTTCGTGCGCCTGCTCGCCGACAGCGATCTGGTGCTGGTGTTTCTGGACGATGCCACGGTGGTGTCGCGCCGTGCCGAGTCGCTGACCCTGTCGGCCATGGGACGCTTCTCGGCCAGCCTGGCGCACGAGATCCGCAACCCGCTGGCCGCCATCAGCTACGCCTCGCAGTTGCTGGAAGAATCGCCGGACATCGGCGATGCCGACCGCCGCCTGCTGCAGATCATCCACCAGCAATGTCAGCGCACCAACGGCATCGTCGAAAGCGTGCTCGCACTGGCGCGCCGGGAACGCGCCACCCCGGACAACCTGGACCTGGCCGCATTCGTGCGCCGCTTCGTGGTCGAATATCGCCAGACCTTGTCGATGGAAACCGACATCCTGGAGGCCAGCATCCAGGGGAGCTCCGTGCATGCGTTGGTCGACCCCAAGCACCTGCATCAGATCCTCACCGCGCTGGTGCACAACGCACTCAAGTACGGCCGGGTGATGGACGAACCGGCGCGGGTCAAGCTGCACGTCGAGCGCCTCGAGCGCATGGCTGTGATCGATGTGATCGACCGCGGCCCAGGCATCCCGGAGGCCGTGGCGGCGCAACTGTTCCGCCCGTTCTACACCACCTCCGAGCACGGCACCGGCCTGGGGCTGTACATCGCCCAGGAACTCTGCCGCGCCAACCAGGCGCAACTGGACTATGTCGCGGTCCCCGGCGGCGGTGCGTGCTTCCGGATTTCGTTGCAAGGACCCAACGGATTGCTCGGCAAGTGAGTGTTCGGCTATCGGCTGAGCGGGATGTCTGATGTGACGATATCGCGCAGCGCGGCACTTGTTCGATAGCAGAACGTTGCAACTGGCGAAGACGCAAACCAACGCGGTGCCTGGCTTGCGGGTCGTGCGGGCTTACGCCAGCAAGGCTGTCGGAGGCAGACGCGTTTGGCAACGCAGCCCATCGACAGCCCCGCATCGCCGACTGGCATCGGCGCCTTGCAAACGCGCTGAATGCCGCAGTGATGCACCCGCGTAACAGGTGAATCGGCGTGCCGCGACCTGCTCGACAATTGTCGACCATCATCACGCTGGGCTATCGTGCGCCCCATGAACGAACCCAAAAGCGCCCTGGTTGTCGATGACGAGCGTGATATCCGCGAGTTGCTTGTTCTCACCCTGGGCCGCATGGGCTTGCGCATCAGCACCGCGGCGAACCTGGCCGAGGCGCGCGAGTTGCTGGCCAACAACCCCTACGATCTGTGCCTGACCGACATGCGGTTGCCGGACGGCAACGGCATCGAACTGGTCACCGAAATCGCAAAACACTACCCGCAGACGCCGGTGGCGATGATCACCGCCTTCGGCAGCATGGACCTGGCCGTGGAAGCGCTGAAAGCCGGCGCCTTCGATTTCGTCAGCAAGCCGGTCGACATCGGCGTGCTGCGCGGCCTGGTCAAGCACGCGCTGGAATTGAACAATCGCGACCGTCCCGCTCCGCCACCGCCGCCACCGGAACAGGCCAGCCGCCTGCTCGGGGACTCCAGTGCCATGGAAAGCCTGCGCGCCACCATCGGCAAGGTCGCGCGCAGCCAGGCGCCGGTCTACATCGTCGGCGAATCCGGCGTGGGCAAGGAACTGGTCGCACGCACCATCCACGAACAAGGCGCACGCGCCCCCGGCCCGTTCGTGCCGGTCAACTGCGGCGCCATTCCCGCCGAATTGATGGAAAGCGAATTCTTCGGCCACAAGAAGGGCAGCTTCACCGGCGCGCATGCCGACAAGCCCGGCCTGTTCCAGGCCGCGCACGGCGGCACCTTGTTCCTGGACGAAGTGGCCGAATTGCCGTTGCAGATGCAGGTCAAGCTGCTGCGCGCCATCCAGGAAAAGTCGGTGCGACCGGTCGGCGCATCCAGCGAATCGCTGGTGGATGTGCGCATCCTCTCGGCCACCCACAAGGACCTGGGCGACCTGGTCTCCGACGGCCGCTTTCGGCATGACCTGTACTACCGCATCAACGTAATCGAGTTGCGTGTGCCGCCGCTGCGCGAACGCGGTGGCGACCTGCCGCAGCTGGCCGCTGCCATCATCGCGCGCCTGGCGCACAGCCATGGCCGCCCCATTCCGCTGCTGACCCAGTCGGCGCTCGACGCATTGAATCACTACGGCTTCCCAGGCAACGTACGCGAACTGGAAAACATCCTCGAACGCGCCCTGGCCCTGGCCGAAGACGACCAGATCAGCGCCACCGACCTGCGCCTGCCCGCTCACGGCGGCCACCGTCTGGCTGTCCCCAACGGAGGTGCCGCGGCCGAGCCGCGCGAAGCCGTCGTGGACATCGACCCGGCCTCAGCCGCGCTGCCGTCCTACATCGAGCAACTGGAGCGCGCCGCGATCCAGAAGGCACTGGAAGAAAACCGCTGGAACAAGACCAAGACTGCGGCGCAGCTGGGCATCACGTTTCGCGCGCTGCGTTACAAGTTGAAGAAACTGGGGATGGAGTAGAAGAGCCGGAAATCGGGAGTGGGGAATCGGGAATCGGGAATCGTAAAAGCGCAGTCGCCGGCTGCGATGGTTCTCGCGGGAGACGCCGCTATGGATTGGCTCACGCATCATCTTGCGGTGGCCCGCTGCAATCCTTGGCCCAGCTGTCCAAACAAAAAGGCCTGGGACGTAGAGTTCCCAGGCTTTTCGATTCCCCAATCCCGATTCCCAGCCCTCAGTCCTTGGTCACCCGATTGATCTCGGCCAGGCTGGTAACCCCGTGGGCAGCCTTCATCAAGGCCGACTGCCGCAAATCGCGGATACCGATCGCCTGCGCGGCCTCGGCAATCTGCATCGCATTGCCGCCCTCCAGCACGATCGCGCCGATCTCGTCGGTCATCGGCATGACCTGGTAGATACCGGTACGCCCCTTGTAGCCTTCGGTGCACTCGTCGCAACCGACCGCCTCGTACAGCTCGATCCCGGCGGCGATCTGCGCCGGCGTGAAGCCTTCGGCCAGCAACGCATTCTCCGGCAGCGTCGACTTGCGCTTGCAGTGGTTGCACAACCGCCGCGCCAGACGCTGCGCGATCACCAACGTCACCGACGAAGTGATGTTGTAGGGCGCGATGCCCATGTTCATCAGACGTGCGATGGTCTGCGGCGCATCGTTGGTATGCAGCGTCGAAAGCACCATGTGGCCGGTCTGCGCCGCCTTGATCGCGATCTCGGCCGTCTCCAGGTCGCGGATTTCGCCGACCATGATGATGTCCGGATCCTGGCGCAGGAACGAGCGCAAGGCCGCGGCGAAGGTCATGCCGCGCTTGTTGTTCTGCTGCACCTGGTTGACGCCTGGCAAGCGGATTTCGACCGGATCCTCGGCGGTGGAGATGTTGCGCGTCTCGTCGTTGAGAATTCCCAGCGCCGTATACAGCGACACCGTCTTGCCCGAACCAGTCGGCCCGGTCACCAGCACCATCCCGTACGGCTTGTGGATCGCCTCAAGGAACAGCTTCTGCTGGTCCGCCTCATAGCCCAGCTTGTCGATGCCCAGCTTGGCCGCGCTGCCGTCCAGGATACGCAGCACCACCTTTTCACCGAACAGGGTCGGCAAGGTGCTGACACGAAAGTCGATCTGCTTGGTCTTGGACAGGTTGAGCTTGATGCGCCCGTCCTGCGGCACCCGCTTCTCGGCGATATCCAGCTGCGACATCACCTTCAACCGCGCTGCGATGCGCTGGTTCAGCTTCACCGGCGCCTTGGCCACGTTCTTCAACAAGCCATCGATGCGCAAGCGCACCCGGTAATCGTCTTCATACGGCTCGAAATGGATGTCCGAGGCTCCCCGCCTGATCGCATCCACCAGCACCTTGTTGACGAACTTCACCACCGGCGTGTCGTCGCCCTTGGCATCGACCCCGGAATCCCCGCCGGCGCCCATGTCCTCGTCGCCGGCCGAGACGTCCAGATCCCCCATTTCCTCGTCGTCGTTGCCAAGCGAAGAACCCAACGACGCATTGCTGGCCTGCCACTGCTCGAGCGTGCGGCGGATCTGATCCTCGTCGACAAGGATCGCCTCGACCACCAGGTTCGTATGGAACTTGATGTCGTCCAGCGCACGAGTCTGGGTTGGGTTGCTCACCCCCACGAACAACCGGTTACCGCGCTTGAACAGCGGCAACACTTGGTGCTTCTGGAGCAACTCTTCGCTGACGAGCTTTACTGCGTTCTGGCTTGCGTCGAATGCCGACACATCCATCAGGGGCATACCGAACTCGACTGCATTGGCAGCAGCCAGTTGCGACGCCGATACCAGCTTTTTTTCCGAAAACCACTGGGGCAATGGAACCTTCGCAGCCGCTGCCTGATCCATCGCAGCCCGAGCAGCAGGCTCTTCAATCGCGCCATCTTGTACTAAACGACGGGCAATTCCCGTGATGCCAACCAAATTAGCGGACGAAACAGCATTCATATTTTCAGCCCCCCCGTACCTTCAGCACCCTGTCGATCAGACTCAGTAACAACCAGCCGGCCTATACTTTGCAGCAAAAGCAGAGCCGTCACAAACCCACCCTCCGTCCGCGGAGCGTTTCAGCTTCAGATCCATACCTGAAACTAATGCAGAACCCTGCAAGGTGCAGCTTATCTCAGCAACACCCGTAGAGCTAAGGACTGCGCTTACTCGTGCACATCGAGTTGAGGACGATAATCCAATGTAAGGTGCATCGATAACGGCGGGATTTGTACCATCCTGGACTGCAGACTCAATAGTAGTCTTCCCGGGACGCAGCTCGGCTAAAGCTGCCGTCAGTTGCGCCTTAGCGACCGCATTTTGATACACAGGAAGTGCTATCGCGGCCAACACAGCAATGATCGCTATAACAATCATTAACTCTATAAGAGAAAAACCACTTTCCCGCGCCATATTGCACCCCTGTCAATAAACAGCTCGCCGAAGCAGCGCACGACGAAACTCGGAACAATGAATAAACACTCTTTGACCCAGGGACGGGCAGTACAAAAAATACACAAAACAATGAATATGAGGATCCCAGCGAAAAAAGAAGGCCTCGCTTTGAGCGAGGCCTTCTTTTCTCAGCTAGCAAACATTAAGCACCCGGGCAGCCAGCAGGCGCGTACTTCTTCAGCGCGTCCGTCTTGCAGGTCCAGGTACCATCAGTTGCACGGGTCAGCGTGACCTTCTTACCCACAACCTGCGTATTCCCCTTCAGAGTGCACTCGATGGTGCCGGTAGCGCTCAGAGCGGTGATCGGCGCAATGGTGCAGCGCTCAGAAGGAGACTTCAGACCCAGCTCGGTGATGTCTGCAACGGCAGTCTTGCCTTCGTTTAGCGCTACTTCGTACTGCGTCTTGCCAGGATTGATTTCAGCGAGACCGGCGGTGACCTGCGACTTGGCGACGTAGTCCTGATACATCGGCAGGGCAATCGCAGCCAGAATCGCGATGATTGCAATGACGATCATAAGTTCGATCAGCGTAAAACCGTTTTGCTTCTTCATAAGGTATCCCCTAGAGTTGGATGGAATTACTTTGCCCGCGGGCCACTCCCGTTGGGCGCCGCGTTGCAATGCCGCGTGCAAGTGTCTTAAAGCAGGATGCGTGCCAACTTCCCCCGACTCTGCAAATGCCCGCTAAGACAATGATGCCGGATCTTTTGAGGGAGGGAATACTTCAGTTCCAGAACTGCGACACAGCGCCTGATCGGCCCAACATGGTCAATAGGTGACGCTCAGAGTCAGCCCACAGCATGGCAACCCCGGGGATGCCAAGCGCGCCATAAAAGGCTAATATCACATCGGTATCTGCCTGGGGATGGCGGATGGGGAGCTGACATGGCAGCAGTACGTGGTGTAGTGAAGACTAAAACCGCCTCGCAATTCGAGCAGACCAGCCCATTTGTCTGGGAGGGAACAGACAAGCGCGGCGTGAAGATGAAAGGTGAACAGACCGCAAAAAATGCCAACTTGCTACGTGCAGAGCTACGCAGACAAGGGATCACACCCACCGTAGTGAAGGTAAAACCGAAGCCCCTATTTGGTGCTGCCGGCAAGAAGATCGGTGCAAAAGACATCTCCTTCTTCAGCCGGCAAATGGCGACCATGATGAAGTCCGGCGTTCCTATCGTCGGAGCACTTGAGATCATCGGCAGCGGACAGAAGAATCCGCGCATGCGGAACATGGTCGGGCAAATCCGTGCTGACATAGAGGGAGGTTCGTCGCTGCATGAAGCGGTCAGCAGGCACCCGGTGCAGTTCGATGAGCTCTATAGAAATCTCATCAAAGCTGGCGAAGGCGCCGGCGTTTTGGAAACAGTGCTAGATACCATAGCAACGTACAAAGAAAACATTGAGGCGCTTAAGGGCAAGATCAAAAAAGCCTTGTTCTATCCAGCAATGGTTGTTGCAGTGGCACTGCTTGTCAGCGCGATCCTACTCATCTTTGTCGTACCTCAATTTGAGGACGTGTTCAAGGGTTTCGGCGCCGAATTGCCCGCATTTACCCAGATGATCGTAAACATGTCACGCTTTATGGTGTCTTGGTGGTGGCTTATTCTTTTCGTCGCGATCGGCGCCGTTGTCGGCTTCATTTTCGCCTACAAGCGCTCCCCTTCGATGCAACATGGAATGGACCGAGTTATCCTCAAAGTACCGATTATCGGTCAAATCATGCACAACAGCTCCATTGCGCGTTTTGCGCGGACTACTGCGGTGACGTTCAAAGCCGGTGTCCCGCTTGTCGAAGCATTGAGCATTGTGGCTGGCGCAACTGGCAACTCGGTTTACGAAGCTGCCGTATTGCGGATGCGCGACGACGTGTCCGTGGGCTACCCGGTCAACGTAGCGATGAAACAGGTCAACCTGTTCCCGCATATGGTGGTGCAGATGACCGCCATCGGTGAAGAAGCGGGCGCGCTGGATGCCATGCTGTTCAAGGTAGCGGAGTATTTCGAACAGGAAGTCAACAACGCGGTCGATGCGCTCAGCAGCCTGATCGAACCCTTGATCATGGTGTTCATTGGTACCATCGTCGGCGGCATGGTCATCGGCATGTACCTGCCCATCTTCAAGCTCGCTTCGGTGGTTGGATAAGACGTAATGGCATTTCTCGACCAGCATCCCGGTCTCGGCTTTCCTGCCGCGGCCGGACTGGGACTGCTGATCGGCAGCTTCCTGAATGTGGTGATCCTGCGCTTGCCCAAGCGCATGGAGTGGCAGTGGCGGCGGGATGCGCGCGAGATTTTGGAGCTGCCGGACATCTACGAGCCGCCACCGCCGGGGATCGTGGTGGAGCCCTCGCACGACCCGGTGACAGGCGACAAGCTCAAGTGGTGGGAGAATATTCCGGTCCTGAGCTGGGTCATGCTGCGCGGCAAGTCGCGCTATAGCGGCAAGCCGATCTCGATTCAATATCCATTGGTCGAGTTGCTCACCTCGATCCTGTGCGTGGCCAGCGTGTGGCGCTTCGGCTTTGGCTGGCAGGGCTTCGGCGCGATCGTGTTGAGCTGCTTCCTGGTGGCGATGTCCGGCATCGACCTACGGCACAAGCTGCTGCCTGACCAGCTGACTCTGCCGCTGATGTGGTTGGGTTTGGTCGGATCGATGGACAACCTCTACATGCCGGCCAAGCCCGCCCTGTTGGGCGCGGCGGTTGGCTATGTGTCGCTATGGACGGTGTGGTGGCTGTTCAAGCAGCTCACCGGCAAGGAGGGCATGGGCCATGGCGATTTCAAGCTGCTGGCCGCGCTCGGTGCCTGGTGCGGCCTGAAGGGCATCCTGCCCATCATCCTGATCTCCTCGCTGGTCGGCGCCATCCTCGGCTCGATCTGGCTGGTCGCCAAGGGCCGCGATCGCGCCACCCCCATCCCGTTTGGCCCCTACTTGGCAATCGCTGGCTGGGTGGTGTTCTTCTGGGGCAACGACCTGGTGGACGGCTACCTGCACTTCGCGGGTCTGCGTTGACCGGGGCACGACGATGAGCGACTTCATCGTCGGTCTTACAGGCGGCATCGCGTCAGGCAAGAGCGCGCTGGCTGTGGAGTTCGAGAAGCTGGGTGTACCGGTCATCGATGCCGATGTGGTTGCGCGGCAGGTCGTCATGCCGGGACCTGTTCTCGATTGCATCATCGACTACTTTGGACCAGGCATCCTGCTGCCGGATGGCACGCTGGACCGCTCCGCGCTGCGCAAAATTGTTTTCGCAGATCTGACGCAACGCAAAGCGCTCGAGGCAATTACGCATCCGGCTATCCGTGCAGAGTTGCAGCGCGCGGCACAGGCGGCTGAAGGTCCTTATGCCATCGTCGCGATCCCTTTGCTCACCGAGGCGGGTGGCCGCGCAGCCTATCCCTGGTTGGATCGCGTGCTGGTGATCGATGCGCCAGTCGAACTGCAACATGCAAGATTGATGCGCCGCGATGGAAGCACGCCGGAATTGGCGGATCAGATGATCGCTGCGCAGGCGTCCCGCGAGCATCGTCTTGCGCTGGCGGACGATGTCGTGGTCAACGATGGCCAGCCGGCACATCTGATTCGAGCGGCGCACGAGCTCGACGCGCGCTATCGCCAGCGTACGAATTAGCGCGTCCCTCCTGTAATTCCGCGCACCCCACCGACGGGAGCGCAAAAAACATGACAGGTCGCAATGCCGACCTAGCGATGAAACGCCAATGTCGCAATCACGCCCCGCTCCTGCCCTGGCCGTACGCTGACCCGCCAGCCGTACAGATCACAAAGACGGCTGACGATCGACAAGCCGATGCCGCCACCTTGGGAGTGCCCGGCATGGGTGCCGCGGTAGCCGCGTTGGAATAGTTTGGCGGCGTCTTCTTCGCTCAGGCCGGGGCCCGAATCGATCACTTCCACTGCATCGCCCAGCACGCGCACGCGCACCTGGCCATCCTGGGTGTATTTGACGGCGTTGCCGATCAGGTTGCCGAGCGCGACCGACAGGGCCGATTCCGGGGCATCGATGACCAGATCGCGCACGCCTTCCAGCACGAGTTCCAGGGGTTTTCCGCCGAGCTGCGCGCGGTGCGAGTCGATCAGTTGTTCGGCCACCTTGGCGACGTTGCTGCTGCCCTGCCCGCGCTCGTTGCGCGAGAGCAACAGCAACGAGCCGATCAAATCGCTGCATTGCTGCTCGGCGCGCTGGATGCGTTGCAGCCGCTGCAACACCTTTTCGTCCAGGTTGGGCTTGGTGAGCAGCAACTCGGTGGCGCCGCGGATCACCGCCAGCGGCGTGCGCAGTTCGTGGCTGACGTCGGCGTTGAATTCGCGGTCGCGCTGCACCACTTCGGTCAGACGCGCCGAGTAGTCGTCGAGCGCTTCGGCGAGCTGGCCGACCTCGTCGTCCGGGAAGTGCGCGGCCAGTGGCTTGGGTTGGCTGGTGCCGCCGCGATAGGCACGCAGGCGCGCGGCCAGATCGGAGACCGGGCGCATCACCTTGGACGCGGACCACCAGCCGATCAGCAGCGAAAACCCGCTGAATACCAACACCGACAAGATTAGAGTGCGCTTGAGCTGGATCTCGCCCTTCAGCGCCTGGGTCATGTCATAAGCGAGGAAGAACCATTCGCTCGGTGTCTTGCGCACCGCAAGCTTGTACGAATAGGTATTGCCGCTTTCGTCCACGCCGGTGATGGTGTGGATGCCGTCGGGCAGCTGATACCACTCCGGTTGTTCGCGGCGTAGCGCTTCGAACTTGTCGCTTTTGACCACGCGCCCGCGCATCTGCTGCAACGGCAGATCGGGGTTGCGCATTGGATCGGAATAGAAGCGTTGCGCGAAGGCGTCGATGTTGCGATTCATCACGTCTTCCACCAACTGGTTTTCCACGCGCGAGCGCGCCCAGTTGGTGGCGAAGGCGAACAGCGTTGTCAGGCAGAAGCCCAGCAACACGAACGACAAGATGATGCGGCTGCGCAGGCGCCGCCGATAGCGGCCGCGCCGGCGCGCCGGCCGCGTCTCGCTCGTACTTTCAGGCATCGGGCGAGGCGATGCGGTAGCCGATGCCGTGACGGGTCTGGATCATCGGCACATCGAACGGCTTGTCGACCACGGCGCGCAGGCCGTGGATATGCACGCGCAACGAATCCGAATCGGGCAGTTCTTCGCCCCACACGCGGGTTTCCAGTTCCTGGCGCGTAACCACCGCCGGCGAGGCTTCCATCAGCGCCTGCAGGATCTTCAGCGCAGTCGGGTTGAGTTGCAGCAGCTTGCCGCGGCGACGCACTTCCAGCGTATCCAGGTTGTATTCCAGATCGCCGGTTTCCAGCACGCGGGTGTGCACACCCTTGCCGCGACGCGACAGCGCGTTGAGGCGTACCTCCACTTCCTGCAGCGCGAACGGCTTGATCAGATAGTCGTCGGCGCCGGAGTCGAAGCCGGCCAGCTTGTTGTCCAGCGAGTCGCGCGCGGTCAGCATCAACACCGGGGTCTGCTTGCGCGCCTCGTTACGCAGCTTGCGGCAGACTTCGATGCCATCCATGCCAGGCAGGTTGAGGTCGAGCACGATGGCGTCGAACTCGTGCACCACGGCAAGGTGGAGGCCAGTCACCCCGTCGGCGGCGAAGTCCACCGTATGACCCCGGTCTTCGAGGTAATCGCCGAGATTTGCGGCGATATCGCTGTTGTCTTCAATTACTAGAATTCGCACTGGAACCTCGTTCGTTAAGCTGTTTTTAGCGCTGGCGCCGAGAAATTTCGTCTTGACTCACCGTGGTCTGACGGCGCCGCTGGGCAGCCGTCATGCACTGTTTCGTACTCATCTGCGACCCAGTCGCGCGCTCGCGCCGACAAATCAGCCGGCTATCTTCGCGTGCCTTGGTCAAAATTCGGGTGACGAGCTCCTGATCGTTGCGAACCGCTGCCAATTGCTCTGGCTGCAGCGCCTGGATATCTGGCTGCGTCTGGAATGCTGCTTCGATCCGATCCAGCGCAGCGTTCACCTTAGCGCGCTCATCCTGACTGATCTCGGAGTACTTCTCGCCGTCGGCAAGGTCGGTGCGGACCTGCGCCGCCTGAGGCTTGAACGGCTTGTCCAGATCGAGCACCACCGCCAATGCATGACCGCTCATCAGGCCCGCCGCGAGCAGCAGTCCCGTAACACTCCATCGTTTTGCCATGCGACGCCTCCTTGCCCGACCGATTTAACATTGGCGAATGTAGACGCGAACCCCTACAGCGGCAAGCCGTCCATAAAAAGGCCCAAGTGCGACACCGCACTTGGGCCAAAAGTTCATCCCGATCACCGTCACTGCCGAGAGCGGAGCTACGGTCGGGAGAGGCTAGCGAGGCCGTAATTAGATTTTCGTTAATTTTTTGGTAAAGCCGTTAGCCAGCCGATCGGCGGACGGACTGCTCCAAGTGCTGGACAATCGCCGCGGCCACATCCACGCCGCACACGCCTTCCACGCCTTCCAAACCTGGGGTGGAGTTGACCTCCAGCACCAGTGGGCCGCGTTTTGACCGGATCAGGTCGACCCCTGCCACTGCCAGGCCCAAGGCGCGTGCCGAGCGCACCGCCACTTCCTGCTCCTGCTCGGTTGCCTCGGCCACGGCTGCAGTGCCACCCAGGTGCAGATTGGACCGGAAATCGCCTTCGGCCGCCTGGCGGCGCATTGCTGCGACGACTTTGTCGCCGACCACGAAGCAGCGCAGGTCGGCCCCTTCGGCTTCACCGATGAACTCCTGCACGATGAAGTTGGCGTACAGCCCGCGCAGCGCTTCGACCACGCCGCGCGAAGCGCTGGCCTTTTCGGTCAGGATCACCCCGGCGCCTTGCGCCCCCTCGTTCAACTTCACCACATGCGGCGGGGGGCCGAGCATGGAGAGCAGGTCCTGGGTGTCGTCGGGGTTGTCGCCGAAGACGGTGACCGGCATGTCGATGCCCTGCGCGGCCAACAATTGGTGCGCGCGCAGTTTGTCGCGCGAGCGCAGGATGGCGTCCGACGGGTTGGGCGTGTAGGTGCCCATGAACTCGAGCTGGCGCAGCACTGCGGTGGCATAGCGGGTGACCGAGGCGCCGATGCGCGGGATCACCGCATCGAAGCCGGTGATCGGCTTGCCCTTGTAGTGCAGGCTGAAGCCGTCGGCGGCGATGCGCATGTAGCAGCGCAACGGGTCGAGGATGCGCACGGTGTGCCCGCGCTTGCGTCCGGCTTCGATCAGCCGCCGGGTCGAATACAGCTTGCTGTTGCGAGAAAGGATGGCGATTTTCATCGCGGCAGGTACGCGGCGCGGCTTGGACATGGGCAGAGTCTGATGACGAAGTGACCCAAGTCCGTACAGTGCAGGCCGATGGCGCGTTCGCGGCAGGCCCGCGATGTACGCTGCGATCAGGCCGACTGCGACGGCCCCGAGAATGAAAGAGCGAAGTACCGCGACCAGTCCAACAACGCTGTGGCTGCACGGCCTCAACCGGATCGATGCTAGCAGGGCGTTGGCGCGTCGCTCAAGCAACGCAGAGCAGTGATTGCGCAACGCTCTTCGCGCGTGCCTTATCCAGATCGCAACCCGTCGGTGGCCTTGCCCGATTGCTTGCGCATGGCCGCACTGTGGCGCGCGTGCGCGCCGACGGGACGTTGCGAGGGCACGCCACGTCAACGGTTCCGACGGCCGCCCTCACGCCACACCCCTGTTGCCGTAACGCGTTTTGCACAGCTGTAGACGCAATGCTTGAGGCCCCTCAATGCCGGCGTGCCGGCGCATCCGAGACTCTCCATGCGACGTCCAGCAAGCGCGGCCTATGCCAATCCCTCCCGCATCCGTCAGGGGCGCCCGTTCCCACGCGGTGCCGTCTTCGACGGCAAGGGCACCAACTTCGCGCTGTTTTCCGCGCATGCCACGCGTGTCGAGCTGTGCCTGTTCGACGAACAGGGCAACGAAACCCGCGTCGACCTGCCGGAGTACACCAACGAAATCTGGCACGGGTATCTTCCCGATGCCAAGCCGGGCCAGCGCTATGGCTATCGCGTACATGGTCCCTATGCGCCGACCGAAGGTCATCGCTTCAATCACAACAAGCTGTTGCTGGACCCGTATGCGCGCGAGCTGGATGGCGACCTGATCTGGTCCGACGAGCTCTACGGCTACACGGTGGGTCATCCCGATGGCGACCTGAGCTTCGACGAGCGCGATAGCGCACCCTTCATGCCCAAGTGCGTGGTGGTAGAAGACACCTACGACTGGGGAGACGACACGCGCCTGCTCAAGCCGTGGAATGAGACGGTCATCTACGAAACCCATGTGCGCGGCTACACGATGCGCAATCCGCAGGTACCCGAGGCAGTGCGCGGCACCTTCGCCGGCCTGGCCCAGCCGCAGGTACTCCAGTACATCAAGGACCTGGGCATCACCGCGGTGGAGCTGTTGCCGGTACACGCCTACCTGGACGACCAGCATCTGCTCGACAAGGGGCTACGTAATTACTGGGGCTACAACACCATCGGCTTTTTTGCGCTGAAGTCGCGTTACCTGTCCAGCGGCCATCGCGATGAATTCCGCGACATGGTCAAGGCCATGCACAAGCAGGGGCTGGAAGTGATTCTGGACGTGGTCTACAACCACACCGCCGAAGGCAGCGAGCTGGGGCCAACCTTGTCCTTCAAGGGCATCGACAACGCCAGCTATTACCGCCTGGCCGACGACAAGCGCTACTACATCAACGATACCGGCACCGGAAATACGCTGAATCTGAGCAATTCGCGGGTGATCCAGTTCGTCAACGATTCGCTGCGCTACTGGGCCGGCGAGATGCATGTGGATGGCTTCCGCTTCGATCTGGCCACCATTCTTGGCCGCGAGCCGAGCGGCTTCGATCAACGTGGCGGCTTCCTGGATGCCTGCAACCAGGACCCGCTGCTGTCGGAGGTCAAGCTGATCGCCGAGCCGTGGGACTGCGGCCCGGGTGGTTATCAGGTGGGTCACTTCCCGCCGGGTTGGTCGGAGTGGAACGACAAGTTCCGCGACAATGCGCGCGAGTTCTGGAAAGGCGAAGACGGCAAGCTGGCGGAATTTGCGACCCGCTTCACCGGTTCGGCCGATCTGTTCGATCGCCGCGGCCGGCGCCCGTGGGCATCGGTGAACTTCATCACCGCACACGATGGCTTCACCCTGCGCGATCTGGTCAGCTACAACGAAAAGCACAACATCGATAACGGCGAGGACAATCGCGACGGTTCGTCCAACGATGGCTCATGCAACTACGGCGAAGAAGGCGACACCGATAACGCCGAGGTGTTGCAGATCCGCGAGCGGCAGATGAAGAACCTGCTTGCCACGCTGCTGCTATCGCAAGGCACGCCGATGATGCTCAGCGGCGACGAGCGCGCGCAGACCCAGGGAGGCAACAACAATACCTATTGCCAGGACAACGAGATCACCTGGCTGGATTGGGAAAACGATCCCACCGACGGCCGCCTGACCGAGTTCGTGAAATCACTGACCCGTCTGCGCAAGCGATACCCGATCCTGTCGCGGGGCCGCTTTCTCAACGGCCAATACAACGAAGAAGCCGGTCTGCGCGATCTCACCTGGCTCAATCCGGGCGGCATCGAAATGGACGATGCGCATTGGACCGACCCCGCCGCACGTTCGGTGGGCCTGCTGCTGGAAGGCAAGGCGCAGACCTCGGGGGTCAAGGAACTGGCCAATGACGACACCTTGCTCATCGTCCTCAATGCTTATCACGAGGGCGTGACCTTCACCCTGCCCTCCTCCGATGAGCCGGTGCACTGGAAGCTGGTGCTCTCCACCGACGAAGCGCTGGAAGTGGACATGATGCCGGCCGGTGCCAGCGAATTCCTGGCCCCGCCGCGCAGCGTCTCGGTCTTCGAGTGCAAGAGCGACCAGTAAAGCCGTCCCAGCAACGCACACTCAGGAGCGATGCTTGCTGCCTACCGGCATCGGAGAGGCAGCAAGCGTTTTTGTTTCCGACGATGGAATGACGGAGGGGTCTTGCGTGCGCTACGCGGGTTGCGCGTGGCCAGGGTAATGGTGCCGATGGCAACACCCCAGCGAGTCTGTGCGACCTCTCACGTTGGGCCACGTCCTCATTGCCTGCTCCCTGGACCAGGAATCAGTAGGTCAGCATCCATCGCTGGGATTTGCGCGGGAACGGCGAATGCTTTCTCGCAATGATTGAGCGCGTGGGTTTTGCTTGAAATCGGGAATTGAATGCGTTGTTTGAAGACACGCAACTTGCGGCACTCGAGCGTTCATTCCACGGCCAAAAGCCAGCAGACGCCACCAAAAAATCTGCGGCCAACCGGACTTGAAGCGTGCAAACACCACAACATCTATCGCTGCCAGATCATCAAAAGTCCGGCTTGGCTCCGCAGACCACCGAAATCAGCCAAGTGTCTTGGAATAACAAGCGCAAAGCAGGGCGCTGTGCGCCAGACATTCACCAAAAGATCGAAGGCCAAAAGCAACGCCTTGCCCATTGCGGGCCTTCGACATCCCTTGTGGGGCGACTCAACCCGGATACAGCGGGAAGCGCTTGTCCGGATGATTGGCTTTCCACTCTTTATAAGAGCTGGTGCCTTCCCAGGCCTTGAAGGCGCGCGGCGTACGACCACGGCCGGACC
This sequence comes from Xanthomonas sp. NCPPB 1062, assembly GCF_041481705.2. NCBI lineage: Bacteria > Pseudomonadati > Pseudomonadota > Gammaproteobacteria > Lysobacterales > Lysobacteraceae > Xanthomonas > Xanthomonas sp. NCPPB 1062. Next base: position 3,638,577 of record NZ_CM192987.1, read on the forward strand.
AGGTTTCGCCGGAATGCGGAATCCAGTACTTGGCGACCACTTCGCCGGTGGAAGACAGCGGCCCCTTGGTCTTGCCGGTCATCGCCAGCGAGGCGATCTGGGATTTTTGCTTGGCATTGAAACGGTTGCCGAACTGGGTAAGCACCTCGATCACCTGGTCGAAGGCTTCCAGCGTCTGGGCGTATTTCAGCTGCGCTTCTTCCTGCTCAAGCTTGCGCAGCTCTTCCAGCAGTTGAGCCCGGGCGGCGGCGGTGGGTGAAGCGGGCGAATCCTGGCGCATTGGCAAAACATGAGGTATGGGCGGGTCAACGAGTATTGCCGCTGGGCCGACCAGCGTAAAGCGCCCGGGCCCGTGCGGGTCTGCTGGCGCTCAGCGATGGCGCAGCAGGGCGTGCTCGCGGGCCATGGTCAGGACCGGGCCGATTCGCCCGGCACGGATCAGTTCGCTGCAGTGCTTGCCGACGAATTCCACCCGCGGCGTGCGAAACCACTGCACCACCCGATCCAATTCGCCGGCATTGATCGACCAGGCGTGGTAGACCGCCTCGCCCAGCTCCTCCACGCCAATCAGCCCGAGTTCGCGGATCTGTTCGGGATCGAGCGCGAACATGTCCAAGACCTTGCCCGCATTGTCCGGCGTGACATGGCCGGTGCGCACGTGCCTTGCCAGCCCGGCGCCGTAGGCGATCGACGCCACCCACGCAGACTCGGCACGGCGCATCCCCTTGATCAGCGCGCCGACGAGTTGGGAATGGGTGGTCATGCCTGCACTATGCGGCGGCGCTAGAGCAGGCTCAATCGGGATCTCCCCGACTCTGCGCAAGAAAATTCAGAAGCCGGGAGGCCGGCGGGCCTCGGTACGCCGCAGCACCATCACCGCCGCGCCGGTCTCCATCCCGCAGCAGCCGCTTCATTCACCGAACAGAAGAAGCGCTCGCCCTTCGCCGGCGAGATATGCGTCTTTGCATAATCGCGCTGGCCCGGCATATGAAAGATCTTCTTGCCGTCACTGGAGATATTGCCCTTGATCCTGCAATTGCTTGGCGCCGATGCCTCAACCTGGCGCGTGGTTGCTGTCCGCGCCTTCTTGTCGCGGCGGTAGTCTGCCGGCATCTGAAACGCGCCCTGCCAGAGATTGCGGCGCTGCTGCTGCGCGAGGCCCTCGTCTACCTCGAACGCGGTAGCGTATTGACGATAGGCGACCGCCCAGCCAGAGCGCACCATCCAGGCATTGACGGACTGCCCCTGCACGAAGCATTCGGCGACCGTGCGGCCATAACGATCGGTATCTTTCGGCTGGCAATGCACGGTCTTGTCCAGCAGATAGCCATCCAATGCCGCTGCAGCGCGGCGGCCGCACGGCCAGGCGCTGCCATCGTGTGCGCTGCACTGTTGCGCGCTCTCCGGCGCATCGATGCCCCACAGACGGATGCGCTGATGGGCAACGGTGATGGTGTCACCGTCGGTCACCGTCGCACGACCAACTAGCTCTGCAGCACTTACGGGTAAACCAACAAGCACCAGTACCGACAACACCCAGCATTTCAACAACTTCAACAACTTCAACAGCCACTTCCTTCCAATCGGCAGACTGCGCTCCGCGTGTCTTGCCTTAGTGCCACTGCAGCCGGTCGGCCTGGTCAAGCATTCCATCGAACCTGACATCTGCGCCGGCAACCAATGCCAGCGCAGGGGCGGGCACTGTATGCCAATCCATCCGCGATGCCCATCCTTTTTGCTCGTTCTTTGTGCAGGTTTCAGATGTCTTCCATGCGCAGAGCGGGCACGCAGTGTGATGGATGGCGCGCAGGCAGATAAGCGCGCTCTGTCGCTATTGATGACACGCGAAAATTCGCTGGAGGATATTCAGCCGAAGCAATGACCAGACGGGTGCCAGAGGCGAATTTCTTCAGCATGCACATTGCGCCGCTCGTTGCGCACGATGCGTCATGTACAGCGCGGGACGCTGCCAACACCGAACGCGCGATGACCAACGTCGATGCGCTGTGGCTCAGAGTGATGCGCAATCGCGTAGCGCCGATCACCTGATCACCGGCTGCATCAATCGGGGAGAGTGAACTGCGGAGCGATGCGCTCGGCAAGAAAACGTGCCGGATATGGAGCGGGCGATGGGAATCGAACCCACGTCAGTAGCTTGGGAAGCTACAGCTCTACCATTGAGCTACGCCCGCCTGGCGCTGACAGAGTTTATGCGGGCGCAGGTGTCCGGCGCAATGTGCGCAGATAGAACGAGGGCCGGTTGCCCGGCCCTCAGATGTTGCGTGTGAGTTATCTGTGGCTTGCCGCGCCTCAGAAGTTGCCGCTGAAGTTCACGAACAAGGTCGCGTCGCGGGCGCTACGCTGGGCGGTGGTGGTGCTCAGGCCGATGTTGCTCTGCAAGCCCCACAGCCCGGTGCGGGCACCCAGGACGACAGTGGCGTAGTTGCGATCGAAGTTCTGGCCAGGAACGGTGTACATGCCCACTTCCGGCATCGACTGCAGCCAGGCGCTGGCTTCGCCGCCGTCCTTGAACTCGTGGTCGTAGGTCGCCTGCAGGTACGGCTTGACCATGGCGCCGTCCAGACGCACCTGGAAGCCAACGCGGCCCACCAGCGAATCGATGTCCTGATTGGCGTAGCCCAACGCGGTGGCGCTGTCGTTGCTTTCGGTATAGCCGTCGAGCTTGATCTTCTGCCAGGTCAGGCCGGCCACCGGGCCGTACTTGAGGTTGCCTTCGCCCAGCGAATACCCGGCGTTGAGGGCGGCGGTGAGGTTGCTGCCGTCGGGGGAGCCGCTGTGCACGCGGGTGGCTGGCCCAAGCTGGACTTCGCGGTCCACGTCGTAGCTCAGCCAGCTGTAGCTGACCTGCGCATTGACCCACACCGGGCCGGTGTACCAGCCGAAGAAGCCGCCCAGGGTGGTGTCGTCCTGCTTGAAGCTGCCGTTGCGGTTACCGAAGTCGGCGTCCATGCGGCCGAAACCGGCAAAACCACCGAACACCAGGTCGCCTGCAGTCCAATCCACACCGAACAGGCCGGCCGGCGCCATGCCGTCGTACAGGTCCGCGTGGTCGTAACGCTGCATGTCGCCGCGCACGCTGCCCCACCAACGCATGCCGTCGGCGTCCGGCTTGCCGTCCAGATGCCAGGCCACCTGATCGGCGCGCGCGCGGCCGCCGGCCTGCGCCGAATGCGTCAGCACCTGCTGCAGACGCGGCGCTTCCAGCAACGAGATGGCGTATTCGCCCAGGATCTGGTGCACCGCCGTGGTCGGGTGGATGCCATCGGCGAACACATAGGTGTTCTGCGCATTGGCGGCGACCAGGCTGGTCGGGTTACAGGCCGGCAGCGGCACGGCCGGGTTGCAGGCGGTGCTGGTGACATTGCTGAAACCATAGGTGCCCGGGTTGGCGACGATTTCCTGCAGCATGTGGAAGGTGTCGACCGGAATCACGCGCAGGCCAGCGGACTGCAGGCCATTGAACAAGGCGGTGTTATAGGCCGTGGCCGCAGCGGTGCCCTGCGCCATTCCCACGGCGCCGCCGGCGCGGAAGCGCGGGGTGAGGCCGACGTCCGGAATGGTCGGCACCATGACGTAACGCGCGCCGGCATTCTGCAAGGTGGCCACGGCACCGACCTGGGCGGTGACTGCGCTGCCGATGATGGCCTGGGCCTGGGCCGGAGCGAGGGACGCGGCGAGCAGGTCGTTGGCGCCGCCCCATACGGTGTACAGCGCATTGGGGTTGGCACGGCCGCCGTTGGCGGTGAGATAGGTGTTGATCTGGCTGGTCACCGACGGCGCAGCGCCGAGTGCGCTGACCGAGCTGGCCTGGATGCGCGCACCGCCGGCAGCGTAGTTGTCGCCGGTCTGGCCGTTCCCGTTGGGCGCGGCATTGGTGCCGAAATGGTCGCCGACATATTCGGCCCACACCCAACCCGGGTTGGTGGTGAACTTGCCGGTGACCGCGCGCGAAGCGGCCGGCAGCAGCGGGTTGTAATACCCGCTGTCGGTGAGGCTGTCGCCGAAGAACACGGTCTGGTCGAAGGCCGACTCGGCCATGGCCGGGGCGGCCGCAATAGCGATGGCCATAGCCATCAGGGAGCGGATCGGGCGAAGTGTGGAAGCCATCGGAATGCCTGCTTGAAGTGAGTGGGACCGGACCGGCGTGCATACGTACGCTGGCGAATGGCACATGGTTTCACCCTGGCCGCCCGCGCTCACGCTGCATTGCCGCATAACGCAAAAACGCGCGCCGGAGCGGCACGCGATGCAACAATGATGACATGAACATCCAACTCAACGGCACCCCGCGCACGCTTCCGGACAATTTGCCGCTGGCCACCCTGCTGGAGCAGGAAGGCCTAGCACAACGCCGCGTCGCGGTAGAGGTCAATGGCGAAATCGTGCCGCGCGGACGGCATGCAGATCACGCATTACGCGAGGGCGATGTGGTGGAAATCGTGCACGCGCTGGGCGGCGGCTGATGCGCCGCGCAAGCCGGCGCATCCGCGTCCGATCGGTGATAATTGGCGCATGACGAATCCCGCCCCCTCTGATGCGCTGGTCATCGCCGGCAAACACTACCGTTCGCGCCTGCTCACCGGCACCGGCAAGTTCAAGGACCTGGACGAAACCCGCCTGGCCACCGAAGCCGCCGCAGCCGAAATCGTCACCGTCGCCATTCGCCGGGTGAACATCGGCCAGGACCCCAACGCACCCAGCCTGCTGGATGTGCTGCCGCCGGAGCGCTACACGCTGCTGCCCAACACCGCCGGCTGCTACACCGCCGAAGAGGCGGTACGCACCTGCCGGTTGGCGCGCGAACTGCTGGACGGCCACAACCTCACCAAGCTCGAAGTGCTTGGCGACGAGAAGACGCTGTACCCGGATGTGGTGCAGACGCTCAAGGCTGCCGAACAACTGGTCGCCGATGGTTTCGAGGTGATGGTCTACACCTCCGACGACCCGATCCTGGCCAAGCGCCTGGAAGAGATCGGCTGTGTGGCGGTGATGCCGCTGGCCGCGCCGATCGGCTCGGGACTGGGCATCCAGAACAAGTACAACCTGCTGGAAATCATCGACAACGCCAAGGTACCGATCATCGTCGACGCTGGGGTGGGCACCGCCTCGGATGCGGCAATTGCCATGGAGCTGGGCTGCGATGGCGTACTGATGAACACCGCCATTGCCGGTGCGCGCGACCCGATCCTGATGGCCAGCGCGATGCGCAAGGCGATCGAGGCCGGACGCGAGGCGTTCCTGGCCGGGCGGATTCCGCGCAAGCGCTATGCATCGGCGTCGAGCCCGGTGGATGGTGTGATTGGATGAGTGGGCGGTCTGCGTTGACATTGCGGCCGAGGCGCAATGATTGGCAGTGCGGAGTGCCGGATATGACCGCTGCCAGATCGCGCGTTGCTGCGAGCGCCCCCTCGCGCCGTACCCTCACCCCAACCTCCGCTCCGCGCCCTGGCCCGTGCCTGCGTCGCGGGCGCTCCCAGGCACGCGCGCCCATGGCGCGCAAACTGTGCCTCCTCGCTCCGGTGGGAGAGGGGCTTTCGTTTTGCCGATGACTTAATTCATGACTGATCCTTTCACCAGCGACGGCGCCAAGATGCCGCCCAAGCCCTTCACCATCGAAGAGGGCCGCCGGCAGGTGCGCAGCTTCGTGCTGCGCCAGGGCCGTTTCACCCCCGCGCAGCAGCGCGCCTTCGACGACCTGTGGCCGCGGTTCGGGCTGGACTACACCGGTGCGCCGCGCGATCTGGCTGCCACCTTCGGACGCGATGCGCACAAGGTGCTGGAGATCGGCTTCGGCAATGGCGCCGCGTTGCGCTTTGCCGCGCAGCAGGACCCAAGCCGCGATTACATCGGCATCGAGGTGCATGCTCCTGGCGTGGGCCGCCTGCTCAACGCGCTGGACGAAGACGGCAGCCCCCATGTGCGCCTGTATCACCACGACGCGGTAGAAGTGCTGGAACACGAAATCGCCGACGGCGCGCTGGACGAAGTGCGTATCTATTTCCCCGATCCATGGCACAAGAAGCGGCACAACAAGCGCCGCCTGATCCAGCCGGCATTCGCGCAGTTGCTGGTGCGCAAGCTGCGCGAGGGCGGCCGCCTGCATGCGGCCACCGACTGGGCCGATTACGCCGAACAGATGTGGGACGTGCTCGATGCCACCCCGGGCCTGGTCAATCGCGCCGGCCCACGCGGCCACGTCGAACGCCCGGCCTGGCGCCCGCAAACCCACTTCGAGACGCGCGGCCAGAAGCTTGGGCACGGTGTGTGGGATTTGCTTTATGACCGGGAATCGGGATTGGGGATTCGTAACAGCGGCATCCCCGGCAACCAGACGCTTCAGCGCTTTTAACCAATCTCCACTCCCGAATCACGAATCCCGGCCCCCAATGGACACCGCGCTGACGCTGACCAACGATATGAAGCTCGTCCTCGGGCTGGTCGGTTTCACGATGGCGATGTTCCTGTTCGAGCGCATTCGCGCCGACGTGGTGGCATTGATCGTGCTGGTGGTCTTGGGCGTCACCGGGCTGGTGGCGCCGGAAGAACTGTTCGGTGGGTTTTCCGGTAATGCGGTGATGAGCATCATCGCTACCACCATTCTGGGCGCGGGGCTGGAGCGCACCGGTGCGTTAAACCGGTTGGCCACCTGGTTGTTGCGGCGTTCGCACGGCAGCGAGCAGCGCCTGATGATGATGACGCTGGCCATCTCCGGCTTGAACTCCTCGTTCATGCAAAACCCCTCGGTGATGGCGTTGTACCTGCCGGTCGCCTCGCGCCTGGCCGCACGCACCGGGCTCACCTTGCAGCGCATGCTGCTGCCGATCGCCGCGGCCATCGTGATGGGCGGCGCGCTCACCATGGTGGGCAATTCGCCGCTGATCCTGCTCAACGACCTGCTGGTCTCGGCCAACAACAACCTGCCCTCGGGCATGGCCAGCATCGAGCCGTTGACGATGTTCGCGCCGCTGCCGATCGGCGTGGCGCTGCTGATCGCCGCACTGCTGTACTTTCGCTTCTACGGCGACCGCAAGCTGATCGAAGAAGAACGCCTGATCAACGAAGGCGTGACGCCCTCGCGCACCGAAAGCTATTTCGCCAAGACCTACGGCATCGACGGCGATGTGTTCGAGCTGACCGTCACCGCCGAAAGCCCGCTGGTGGGCATGACCCTGGGCGAGGCCGAAGCCTTGCACGATGCACCGTTGCTGCTTGCGCTCAAGACCGGTAACGACACCCGCCTGGCACCGCCGGCCGATATGCGCATCTGGGTCGGCAGCGTGCTCGGCGCGATGGGCCCGCGCCAGGAAGTGGCCGACTTTGCGCAAAACCAGTTCCTGCGCATGTCCTCGCGCCTGCGCAACCTGGGCGATTTGTTCAATCCCAGCCTGGCCGGTATTTCCGAAGCGTTGATTCCGCCGAACTCGCGGTTGATCGGCAAGAGCGCCGGCGAATTGCGCTTGCGCAAGCAGGCGGGCATCAGCCTGTTGGCAATCAACCGCGACAAGCAGGTCATCCGCGAAGACGTGCGCAACGTGCCGCTGCGCGCCGGCGACATGCTGGTCTTCCACAGCATCTGGCAGGACCTGGTGCAGGCGGCGGAAAGCCGCGATTTCGTGCCGGTGACCGACTTCCCCAAAGGCGAGCAGCGTCCGCACAAGTTCAAGATCGCGATGGCGATCTTCGCCTTCACCATCCTGATCGCACTGACCTCGCGCCTGCCGGTGGCGCTGACACTGATGACCGGCGTGGCCTGCATGCTGGTCAGCGGCGTGCTGCGCATGGACGAGGCCTACGCCTCGATCAACTGGAAGACCATCTTCATGATGGCCGGGCTGATTCCGCTGGGCTGGGCCATGGACAGCAGCGGCACCGCGGCCTGGGTTGCCGGCCACACCATCGACCGCCTGCCCGAAGGCGTGCCGGTGTGGGCGCTGGAAATCAGCCTGGCACTGTTGACCACAGCTTTTTCCTTGGTGATCAGCCACGTGGGCGCGACCATCGTGATGGTGCCCATTGCAGTCAATCTGGCGCTGGCCGCCAACGGCAACCCCACCGCGTTCGCGCTGATCGTGGCGTTGTCGGCGTCCAACAACCTGATGACCGCGTCCAACCCGGTGATCTCGATGGTGGCCGGCCCGGCCAACTATCAACCGCGCGAGTTGTGGCGCGTGGGCGCACCGCTGTCGCTGATCTACATCGTGGTGATGGTATCGGTGATCAACCTGATGTTCTGGTGGGCGGCGCGCTGATCCGGCGTTGCGCTTTTTTCGAGCGGCCGACAAAGCGTCATCGGCAATCGTTCCTGCCGCTTACCCCAGCAGCACCTGCTCATCTTCAACCCGCACCGGCACCGCAAACAGCGACTGGCCGCGGCATGGGCCGCTGACGCATTCGCCACCGCTGAGTTCGAAGGCCGCACCGTGCGCGGCGCAGACCAACTGCCCTTCCTTGGTCTTCAGGAACTGCCCCGGCGCCCAGTCCAGCCGGCGGCCGGCATGCGGGCAGATGTTCAACCACGCACGGACCTGGGTGCCTTCGCGATACAGCACCAGCGATTCGGCACCGCTCTCCAGCAGTGCTTCCACTTCCAGAAACCCGGCATCGGGAATCTGCATCAACGTGGCAAGCGTGGTGGGCGATGGCAACGACATGCAGGGGACCGGGCAACGATGGCAATGGGCCTGGATTGTGGCATGCGCGCCTGGCCAGCACGGGGAGCCCCAGACGGCGACTGCGGGACAACGCCATTGCCCAGCCAACCGGCCACAACTGGCCGTATACGCCGTCATCGACGCCTGCCGCACGTGATCGCCTTCGCAAATTGCAGTGTCAATTAACGAACTTTTCACTCAATGACATGAAACCGCAACGATACTGCGCCCTCGTTTCCTGCCCGGCAGCCCACCGCCATGCCCGCACGCCTCTTCCAATTCAGCAACTTCCATCACCTGTTTGCGCCGCGCAAGCCGCGTCACCCATTGGTGCGCGTTGCCGCCGGCCTGGCCGGTCTGGTGATCCTTGCGGTGCTAATCTTCTTCAGCGTGTTCGTTGGCGCAGCAATGATCCTGGGCGGCATCGCCTGGAAGCTGTTGAGCAAGTCGAACCGCCGCACACCGCAGCAGGCACGCGTGGTCGACGCCGAGTACCACGTGGTGCGCAAGCCCGCGTTGCCGTTGTCGCACTGACACCTGGCCGACTGCATCGCTGCGCCGCGGTCTCGACCTGCGCAGCAGGTGCGGGGGTTGGCCGATGCCTGCATCGATGATGATTTGATTCCAGCACGCCACACCTGGCGTGCGATGGCTTGCCGCGCGTTGCGCAGTGCCATGTCGCCGGGTGCTGCGCTGCGCTGATGGGCTACAGGCGCATTGGGTGCTGCTTCGAGCACCAGTTCACCGCCCTGCGCGCACGTCTTCTCACTGCCGCATCAATGCACACCGCGCTCGCATCGAACGCCAGCGCCGCACTGCCAGCTCTGTAGTGGGTTCGCAATCGTCTGGTTGTACGCATTGCCACTCACGCGTCGACGCTTCAGAGGCCTCGCAGCGCTGCCAGCCCGGCCATGTCATGCACTGGATGCAAAGCGTCATGGTTCCGTCGTACACAGGCGAACCGCTAGACTCATCTGCCCGTATGTTGAGGATGCGCGCATGACCCACGATGTGATTCCCGCCGCCGATGTTCCGCGCATTCCTGTGGTGGGTGGTGGTAGTTTTCCGGTGCATCGCATCTACTGCGTGGGGCGCAACTTTGCCGACCATGCGCGCGAGATGGGCGCCACCGCACCAGCCTCCAAGGCCGAGCGTGGCCAGCCGACCTTTTTCATGAAGCCTGCCGATGCCATCGTGGTCGGCCACGGCGACCACATTCCCTACCCGCCCGGCACCAAGGAACTGCACCATGAAGTGGAACTGGTGGTGGCGCTGGGCAGCGATGCGCCGGCCGGCGAGTTGCCGGTGGAACAGGCCGAGCGCCTGATCTACGGCTACGGCGTGGGCCTGGATCTGACCCGTCGCGACCTGCAGGCCGCGGCCAAGGCCAAGGGCTTGCCGTGGGACATCGCGAAGGGCTTCGATCACTCCGCACCGATCAGCGAGCTGGTGCATGCCGGCGAAGTCGGCGCGCTGGAGGCGCTGAATCTGTCGCTGGAGGTCAACGGCCAGGTGCGTCAGCAGTCGTTGCTGGATCAAATGATCTGGAACGTGCCGGAGATCCTGCATGAGCTTTCCAAACTCTACGCACTGCGCGCAGGCGACCTGATCTTCATGGGCACGCCGGCCGGCGTCGGACCGTTGCTGCCGGGCGACCAGTTCAGTGCGCGCCTGGAGAACGTCGCCGAGCGCCACGGCATCATCGCGGGCTGACATCGAGCCGGCTACGATCGGGCTGCGGCAGTTGGTCCGCGACCGCAGTTGGAGTGCACTATGGGAATGGTCAGCGAATTCAAGCAATTCGCAATGCGCGGCAATGTCATCGACCTGGCGGTCGGTGTGGTCATCGGTGCGGCGTTCGGCAAGATCGTCACCGCTCTGGTGGAGAAAATCATCATGCCGCCGATCGGTTGGGCCATCGGCAATGTGGATTTTTCGCGCCTGGCGTGGGTACTCAAGCCGGCCGGCGTCGATGCCACCGGCAAGGAAATCCCGGCCGTTGCTATTGGCTACGGCGATTTCATCAACACCGTCGTGCAGTTCCTGATCATCGCTTTCGCGATCTTTCTGGTGGTCAAGTTGATCAACCGCGTGACCCATCGCAAGCCGGACGCGCCGAAGGGCCCGAGCGAAGAAGTACTGCTGCTGCGCGAGATTCGCGACGCGCTCAAGAACGACACGCTCAAGCCGCCGGGCGCGCTTTAAGCGGGCACAACCAACTGGCGCATCCTGTGGCGCAACTTCGCGCAGAAGGATGACCTTTCGCACGCAGACGGGGGACCTCGCGCTGATAAGCTCGGGGTCCCCTTGTCGTTGGAGCCGCCCTGCATGCGTCGTCTCGCTGTTGCCATCTCTGCCCTACTCGCCTGCTCCTCCGCACTCGCCGCGCAGACCAGCATCCCCGACAGCGCATTGCGTACCGCAGCGCAGCTACGCGAGCAGGCGCTGGCCGATGACACCGGCTTTTCGGTGGTCCAATCGTTGACCACCGAGGTGGGCCCGCGCATTGCAGGTGGCGAAGCAGACCCGCGTGCGGTGGCCTGGGCCAAGGCGAAATTCGCTTCGCTGGGTTTCGACAAGGTATGGACCGAGCCGGTGACCTTTCCGAAATGGGAGCGTCGCAGCGAACACGCTGTCGTGATCGGGGCGCATGCGCAGCCGTTGACCATCACCGCATTGGGCGGCAGCCCGGGCGGCACTGTCGAGGGCGAGGTGGTGCGTTTCGAAACGCTTGCTGCGTTGCAGGCCGCGCCAGCCGGCTCGCTGGCCGGCAAGATTGCCTTCGTCGATTACCAGATGGTCAAGGCGCGCGACGGCAAGGATTACGGCAATGGCGGCGCCGTGCGCAGCAAGGGGCCGTCCGAAGCGATCCGCAAGGGTGCCATTGGATTTGTCATGCGCTCGGCCGGCACCGACTCGCACCGCGTGCCGCATACCGGCATCACCCGTTTCGATGAGGGCCTGACGCCGGTGCCGGCTGCAGCGCTGTCGGTGCCCGATGCCAACCAGCTCGCGCGGCTCACCGCACTGGGCAGCACGCGCGTGCGCCTGGAGTTGGATTGCGGCTGGGACGGCACGGCCACCTCGTACAACGTGATCGGCGAAATCACCGGGCGCAGCAAGCCCAAGGAAGTGGTGGTGATCGGCGGACATCTGGATTCATGGGATCTGGGCACCGGCGCCATCGACGACGGCGCCGGCGTGGCGATCACGATGGCTGCCGGCCACCTGATCGGCCAACTCAAGCAGCCACCCAAGCGCACCATCCGCGTGGTGGCCTTCGCCAACGAAGAGCAAGGCCTGTACGGCGGCAAGGCGTATGCCGCCGCGCATGGCACCGATGCCAAGGACATGGCACTGCATCAGATCGGCGCGGAAAGCGACTTCGGCGCCGGACGCATCTATGCGTTCAACACCGGCGCGGCCGCACCGGACGACTCGCGTGCAGCGACCAGGCAGATTGCCGAGGTGCTGGCACCGCTGGGCATCGCGTATGAACCGGGCAAGGGCGGCCCTGGCCCGGATGTCGGGCCGATTTCCGCCAAGGGTGGAGCCTGGGGGTGGCTGGCGCAGGATGGCACCGACTACTTCGACCTGCACCACACCGCCGACGACACGCTGGACAAGATCGACCCGAAGGCGCTCGCGCAGAACGTGGCCGCCTACACCGTGTTCGCGTATCTCGCCGCAGAAGCCGATGGCGATTTCGGCAGCCGCGCGAAGAGCGTGCAACCGCCGAGCGAGTGAATGGCCAGGATGATGCGGGGCATGCGCCGAACGCTCGATTCGGCCGTGATTTGCCGGTTTTCAAGCGCCAGGCGCATGCAGGAATCGCACGATGCCTGGCGCTGCTGCTTGCGCAGATCGGCGCGTTCGTCTGGCAAGTGCGCAGTTGCGATGAAGCGGCTGCCACTGGCCGCGGGTCGTACCGGGTAGAGGCACATCACTTGCTCGGCAGCGGTGCGTAGGCGGTGGATTCGGCGATGACCGGCAGCTGCCGCTGGTACTGCGTCAGGTGATGGGTCGGTTGTTTTTCGTGGTCGCTTCACACGTCGAACCGGTAGCGCGCGCATTCGCTCTTACTCCAGGATGAGCACACACAATGGTGGCCAAGCGCCAACGCAGTGCGAACAATGCGGCGACGTTGTTGGATGTCGCCAAACACGCCGGCGTCTCGCCGATGACCGCTTCGCGTGTGATCAACCGTCACCCGCATGTGGGCGAAGCGATGCGCGCGCGCGTGGAGGCCTCGGTACAGGCATTGGGCTACCGGCCCAACCTCGCCGGCCGCTCGTTGCGGACCAGCGGGCTGCTGCGCATCGGCGTGCTGTACAGCAACCCGAGCGCCGCATACCTCAATCAATTCATGCTCGGCCTGCTTGAGCAGAGCAGCCTCACCGGCAGCCAGGTCATGGTGGAGAAGTGCGGTGCCATCCGCAGCCAGCGTGCGGCCACCGAGCGCCTGCTCGCTGCCGGCGTCGATGGGGTGATCCTGCCACCGCCGTTATGCGACTCGCGCCAGACCATCGCCGAACTCGATGCGCGCGGCATTCCGGTCGTGGCGGTGGCCAGCGGCGCACCGATGGCGCAAATCAGCTCGGTGCGGATCGACGACTACCAGGCCGCACGCGCCATCGTCGACCACCTGATCGAGCTCGGGCATCGTCGCATTGCGTTGATCAAGGGCGACCCCAAACACACCCCGAGCGCACTGCGCGCCAACGGCTATCTCGACAGCCTGCACGCTGCCGGCGTGTCGGTCGCAGATGGCTTGATCGCCGAGGGCCTGTTCACCTATCACTCCGGTCTTCTGGCCGCACGCAGCCTGTTGGCGCAGCGGCCACCACCCACGGCGATCTTCTGCAGCAACGACGACATGGCGGCCGCAGCGGTGGCGGTCGCGCACGGACTGGGCTTGCGCGTGCCCGAAGATGTCTCCATCGCCGGCTTCGACGATACGCCGGTGGCCACCACCATCTGGCCCGAACTCACCACCGTGCACCAACCGGTCACTGCGATGGGTCGTGCTGCTGTGTCACTGCTGGCCGACGCGGTTCGTCAACGCCGCAAGGGCGACACCGCACCCGGCGTGCATCAGGTGATGAAGTACACGCTGGTCAAGCGTGGCTCGACGGCAGGGCCGCCGAAGACATAGCGCCACAGCGCGCCATCACCATCCCGGTTCGGCATAGACGCATCACCTCAATCTGTGCGCACGCTGCGCCGTCGCGGCCGACCGCTGCCGTTTCAACAGCAATCAGACTGACAGTTGCAGCATTCAACTGCCGGCGTGATTGCGCAGACGCCCGCCCTACCACGCAAAAAAACGGCCACATCGCTTCCCGACGATGTAGCCGAATGGGAGGGTATTCGACGTCACCGCCGAACGTACTGCAGCGCCGTATCAAACGGCGACGGGAAGAACGCGCAAGGACCGCTCGGAGAGGAGCGAGGACAACCGCATGTGCGGCACCGCGCGGGGACGCACCGTGCCGCACAGCAGTGTCTTGCATCAGTGCATGGCATCAGAAGCGCAAACGCAGACCCGCGTAGTAGCGACGCTCGAAGATGTTCTGGTCGAAGTAGTGATTGGTCCACTGTGCGTAACGGCGTTCGCTTTCGCCAGTCAGGTTGGTGGCCTGGGCGTACAGGGTCAGGTGATCGTTGACGTCGTAGCTCAGCGACGCGTCCAGGTAGCCGACGTCGTCGTTCCAGATCGCCAGCTCGTCGCCCCATGCGGAACTGTTGACCTGGCTGAAGCGCTTGCTGCGCCAGTTGTAGGCCACGCGCGCCTGCAGCTTGTCCTTCTGATACCACAGCACCGCGTTGGCCTGGTGCTTGGAGTTGTCGCCGATCGGCAGCGTGTTGCCGTCGATATCGGTGTTGTCGGTATCGGCATCGGAGAAGGTGTAGTTGATGTTGGTGCCGAAGCCGCTCAGCCAGCCCGGCAGGAAATCGAAGGCCTGCTGGTAGCCGATTTCAAAGCCCTTGATCTTGCCTCCGCCGCCATTGACGATGCGCTCGACCGGGCCGCCCGCGCGCACGACGCCATCGGCATCGGGCAAGGCTTCGATATTGGTAACGGTGGTGGGGAACGACTTCACGTCGATCAGAAACGCACCCACGCTGATCAACGAGGCATCGGCGAAATACCATTCCCACGAGGCGTTGTAGTTGGTGGCGCGGTACGGATCCAGATCCGGATTGCCCGAACGGCCATTGAGGAACAGCACCGCATCCGATGGCAGCGACGGATTACGCGGCGGCGTGCCGTTGACCGCATAGAAGCTCACCAGACCACGGCCCAGATCGGGCAGGTCCTGACGCGCAACCGCCTTGTTGTAGGCGAAACGCAGCTTCTGCGCGTCGGTGACGTCCAGCGACAGGTTCGCGCTGGGCAGCACATCGGTGTACTGGCGATTGAGACGGTTGGTGCCGATCGCGGGACTGACGCCGTTCCATTCGACATTGCCGATATAGACGTTGCCGCTGCTCAGGTACTGGTCGATCGCCAGCTTGGTCTGCACGATGCGCGCGCCGATGTTGGCCGTCCACGGCACGCGCGTGCCGGTCCCGCCTTCCAGGTTGGCCATGAAATAGGCCGAGCTGGTTTTTTCGGTGACCTGGTAGGAATCGGCTGCCTGCTGATACGCCACGTTGCCCGGATACAGGCTGTTGAGATAAGCAACCGGGTCTTTCATCGCCTGTGGGTTGATCGCCGGTAGGCCCTGACTGCCCAGGCCGGTGACCTTGAGCGGATCGAAGTCGTTGAAATACGCCCAGTAGCCGGGAATCGAATTGAACGGCAGCAAGCGCGCTTCGGACACGCCGCTGCATGTATCGACGATCAGCGGATCCTTGTAGTAGTACAGCGAACGGTTCGGGTCGGCACAGCTGGACGACACCGGCGACAGATACCGATAGGTATCGAGCTTGAAATCGCGCTCACCGTAGCGAATGCCGAACTGGAAGCCGCGTACCACGCCCTCGTCGAACTCGAAGGTGCCATCGGCGCGGAATGCGTCCATCTTTGCGTCGATCTTGTTGCCCTGCGCCCAGGTGGACATCAGCTGCCAATTGTCTGGATTGGACACATCGGTCGCGAGGTTGACTGCCGGGTAGGTGCCGCGGAAATCCACCGATGCATCCACGGTGGGCAGGCCATTGACGTTGGCCCACTGGGTCACGCCGCCGGCACGTGGGATCTGGTCGCCGCGCGTCACTGCTGCATCGGCACGCGCTTCGTCGTAGGTGCGCTGCGCATCGCCATGCACCCAGCGGAACGAGGCACGGAATGGGCCGCCGTCGTCGTAACGCAATTCCAGATTGGTATTGAGCGCATCCGAATCCGCCACCCCGGCCATCGAATGCGCCTGAAAGCGGTTGTAACGAAAATTGCCGTACTCCAACACGCCGTTGGGATCGACCACAGATCCCGGCTGCAACTGATTGGTCGCCCAACCGGTGTGCAGCTGCGCGGCAACCGAGGTGTCGTGGTCTTCGAGCTTGGTGTAGGCCGCGTCCGCCAACACGGTCCACGAATCGTTGATGTTGAACTGGAACGAGCCATTGATGCCGGTGCGCTGGCGATCGGTGCTGCGGTTATCCAGCTCGGTCGCCACCCAGTTGTAGAAGTAGTCGCGCGGCAGATTGCCCGGGTCGGTATTGCTGCCGATACGTCCATCGCCGTTGAAGTCGAAGCCGACGTTCTGTTCGGTGGATTTCTGTGCGCCGTTGGAATACACGCTGGGGTGCTTGTTTTCCAGCGTGGCATCCGAATACGACACCGCCAGCAACGCGCCCCAACGCGCGGTGCGAAAACTGGCCAACCCCGAATACAACGCGTTGGCTTTCTGCACGCGGTCGCCGTACGAGCCTTCGGCCTGGCCGCTGAAGGTCCAGCCTTCCGGCAGATCGAATGGGCGCCGCGTCTTCAATGAGACCGTGCCGCTGATGCCGCCATCCAGATCGGCGGCAGTGGGCGACTTGATCACGTCCACGCCACTGAACAGCGTGGGTGGAATGTCCACGAAATCCGGCTGCGCGCGGCCGATGTTCGGCTGACCATATTGATCGCCGCCGCCTGCACTCAGGTACAACTCGCCGTTCATGGTGGTCTGCACCTGCGGCATGCCGCGGATATTGAGCTGCGAACCTTCGCCGGCCGACCGCCGGATCTGCACGCCAGGCACGCGCTGCAACGAATCGGTGATGGTGACGTCGGGCAATTTGCCGATGTCTTCGGCAGAAATCGAATCGATGATCTGCGCCGCGCTGCGCTTGTTCTCGATAGCTTCGGCCTGCGCGCCGCGCACGCCCTTGACCATCACCTTGTCCAGTTCGGTGACGCCTGGAGCGGTGGCGGTGTCTTGCGCGCTTGCGCCGCCGGCAAGCAGAGTGAGCGCAGCCGCGAGCGCGGCGGCCAACGGGGTATGGCGGGTATTCGAATGCAGCTTGTTCATGGTCCCCTCCCAGGGATGACAAATCCACGACCGTTTCGACTGGCATTGCCGGCACGGCAATGCGGTATTGGCTGACGTACCAGACGGGGCGTCAGTGCGAGGCACCGTGCATGGCACGGCGCGGCAACACGCAGACGTCGCTACGGAGCCCCGTTGGCGACGCCTGTCGATGGTTCGGCATTCCAGCCACGCAGTTGCAGCGTGGCGTTGCGCAAGGTGGCAGCGGACGGCCCGCGAATTTCCACCACGCGCTCTTCGCCTGGTACCAGGCTCAGATAGTTGTCGCTGTAATAGGCCGGCAGGATGCGTTGGCCTTGCGCATCCACCAGGGTCAACTTGGTGTTGAGGGCCACCTGCTGCGACCGGTTGCGGACAGTGGCACGCAGCACGGCCTCGTTGCCCTGCTGCAATTGCGTGGTGAGCTGCAACGGCACCTTTGCGAGCGCATCCAGCCCACGCATCGCCACCGCATCGCGCGCCACCCAGTAGAAGTTGCGCGAACGCACCACCGCGTCGCGGTCGAGCAACTGCAGCCGCACAAAGCCCAGCCCGTTGGTGTCCGTCAGCAACGGCGCCAACTGCAGCACGGGTGCCGACACTGCCACTGCCGCGGCGTCCAGCGGCTGTTCGCGCTGTTGCAGCAGCGTGCCGTCGTGTGCGTACACCTGTGCACGCACACGCAATCCACGCACCGGCGTGGCAGCGTTGTTGACCACGACCACGTCGTGCCCCGGCAGATTCATCTGCACATGCAGCGTCTCGGCTGCAGTGCGCACGCCGTAATACGCGGCGTGGGTGTCGTAATCGTGGCTATACACCTGCCACATGTTGCTCGGCCACGCCGGATGGCTCATCCACAGCAGGCGGCCGCTGTTCTTGCTCCACAGTTGCGCGTTGAAGCCTTCGAAGATGGCGCGATGGGTTTCGTAATTGAGCAGCTGCGCCTTGCGCTCGAAATCCTCTAGGCTGGTCGGTGCGCCCAGCTTGTCGGTCAGCGTGCGCATGAAACTGTTGGTATCGCCATTACCGGACTGGTGCCAATCGTGGTACGCCCAGGCGTCGCTGATTGGCCATTGGTCGCCAACCGCCGGCACCGAGGCCTTGAACGACTCCAGCGTGGAGAACGATGGCGTGCCCACTTCCACCGAGAAGCCCTGCGCCAGCTTGTTGAAGTAGGCCACCGGCTCGCGATAGTTGTACGGCCCACTGCCTTGTAAATTGATCTCGTTGGAGCTTCCTGTGTACCAGCGCGTGCCGTCGAGTTCGGCGACCAGCTTGTCCAGGCCTTCGTTGAGGATGGGGGCCGGCACGCCTTCGTTGCGCCCGAACCACAACACGATGGACGGATGATTTCGGAAGCGCTTGATCACCTCGGCCGCGTTGTCCAGGAACAGCGCCGCGTCGGCCGGTTCCATGTTGTAGTTCTGCGTGGACTGCCAGAAATCGTTGAGCACCAACATGCCGTATTCGTCGGCCAGCTCGAAGAAGTTTGCTTCGGTGTTCTGCCCGACCCAGTTGCGCACCACATTGAAGTGCGCATCGCGCTGCAGGCGAAAGTACGGCTCCAGCCGCTCACGCGACACGCGCTTGCGCCAATCGTCCATGCCCCAGTTACCGCCCTTCACCGCAATGCGCACACCGTTGATGCGGATGACCAGATGCGGGGCCAGCGTGGAATCCTCCAGCTGCTGAACTGCCGGCGAGCCCAGCGCACCGGGATACAGCGACTGCGCGTTGCCGCCGGGTACCGGCCGGATCGCCGCATGGCGTACATCGACGATGCGTTCGCCACGCTGGCGGGCCTGGTTGAGATCGACCAGTACACGGCGCAATGCGCCATCGTCGTCGAATAACGACAGCTCGTAGGTCACTTCGCGAATACCGAAGCGCAGCTGCTGCGCATCCGAGCGCGCGCCTTCCACATCGACCCCCACTTGCAGCGTGTACAGCGCAGGCTCGCCGTAGCCGTTGGGCCACCACAGGCGCGGGTTGACGAGGCGCAACTGCGGCGTGTCGGCCGCGGTGAACTTCAGCGTACTGCCGCCGGCCGGCACCGTGACCTGGCGCTGGATGGTCACATCGCCGAAGGCCAGCTGCACATTGCCCTGCACTGCGGCAGGCGTGTCGTTGCGCAGCGGCACATTGATTTCCAGTTCGGCGCGTTGATGATCCGGCGCCAAGCGCGCGGTCAGCACCTGGATGTCGCCAAGTGCGAGCGGGCCGCTGGCGTGCAACTGCACGTCCTGCCACAGACCGGCATTACGGTCGCGTACCGCGGGAATCCAGTCCCAACCCTCGGTGGCGATAAAGGTCGGGCCATCCAGGGCCTGCATGCCGCCGTTTTCGCCGACGCCTGCGCGCATCGATTGTTCGTGCGCAATGCCCGGATGCGGTGGCGGCGACACCCGTACCGCAATGACGTTGCGACCTGGCTTGAGCTGCCTGCTGACATCGAAACGACCGCGTGCGAATGCGCCGCGCGTACGCCCGACCTGCACGCCGTTGACCCAGACTTCGCCGGCATAGTTGATGCCATTGAACAGCAGTTCCAGACGCTTGCCTTGCGCGGCGGCAGGCAGATCGAAACTGCTGCGGTACCACCAGTCCTGACGGCTCAACGCTTCGGGAATGGCCATATTGTTCAGGCCGATGTCCGGATCCGGATACACGCCACGGTCGACCAGCGTGGTGAGCACGGTACCGGGCACGGTCGCCACACGCCACGACGCATTGCCGGTGGTGTCATCACGACGCGACAGCGTGGCGCCGGTCGCTGCACCAAGCTCCGGTGCTGCGGCCAGTTGCCATGCATCCACGCGCCAGGATGCGGCATCCAGCGATTGCAGCGCAGGCGCATCCGGTACTGGCTGTGCAACCGGCGCCGAGAACGCTGCGCTGCTGCGCGGCAACGTCGCAGCCGGCTGCGGCGCAAGCTGGCCGGCCATCTGCTTGACCTGCAAGCGCCAGCCTGGCGATGCGTCTTCGAAGCGCTGCAGTGCCGGATCCGGCGCGTTTGCGACAAGCCGTGCAATGGCCTGTGCATCCAGCGCGCCCGCCTGCGCGGTAAAGCCCGCGATATCGCCGCCGAAGTGTTGCGTATACGCCGCAGGTTGCTGGCGTGGACCGAAGACGAGCGTCGGCGCGATGGCCGTCCGTTGCACACGACCGCTGGCGACCTTGCGGCCGTTGGCGTACAGGGTCAGGCGTTCTCCCTGGGCAACTGCGGCCACTTGCGTCCAGCTGCCTGCACGCAAGGTCTGCGTACTGCGCAGCACATTGTCGGCGCCCTGCGCAAAGCCGAGTGTGCCGCCATCGATCGCGAAGTAGCGGCCTGCGCCTTGCGGATCGCCGACGCCTGCAATCAATGCAGGACCTGTAATCGAACGTGATGGGCGCACCCATCCAACCACGCTCCAGTCCGCATCGGCAGACAACCACGGCGTCTGGGCGGCGAGCTTCTTGGTCAGCGCAACGCCGCCGGCAAGCACGCGCACGTCATACGGACCGGGCGGATCGTCGGCAGGCGCTGCCTCCACTGCAGTCCAACCCATGCAAGCACACAACACCCACAGCGCTCCGCGGCGGAACGCCTTGCGAACCATCAGCATTAGAGGCCTCTCCCAAGCTCTACTGCCACACAACGGTGCACACCGCTTCGATGCAATCGGCAACCCGTCGTGCAGACGTTCTGCGTCATGACCTCCGTGATGCCGCCCGTGGCTGCCGCCCCTGTTTCAGCGGCCATGGTGCGAGGTAACGTTACCCCAGCTGGATATCGACAACAACCTTTCTGCGTTAGGGTTGGCAATCCCAGGAGGAGGGAATCATGCGAAACCTGATCCAGTCCGCAGTCCCCGCGGCATGTGCGTTGTTGTGTTTGATCGCTGCACCCGCTGCAGCACAGAGCTTGCGCGTACAGTCGCCTGATGCACGCACGCAAGTTGAATTCACGCTGCGCGACGGCGGCGTGCCCAGCTATCGCGTGCTGTATCGCAACACGCTGGTGCTCGACGATGCACCGCTCGGGTTGGATCTGGGCCGAGGCAACAAGCTCGGCCGTGACATGACGCTAGAAGGCAGCACGACCGAACTGCACGACAGCCGCTTCACCTTGACGGTGGGAAAGACGCGCCAAGCACGCGACCACTATCGAGAACTGCGCGTGCAACTGGCCGATACGCAACGCCGCAGGCTCAACATCGAATTGCGTGCGTATGACGACGGCGTTGCGCTGCGTTATGTCTTGCCGGATGCGGGCCAGGTGCGCATTCGCGACGAACTCACCAGCTTTGCATTCCCCCAAGATTACCGCTGCTGGAACTTGAATCTGGGCCGCTTCGGAACCAGCCACGAGGGCGAATACGATGCAATCGCCGCATCCAGATTGCGCGCGCATCATCTGCTCGAGTTACCTCTGGTGTGCCAGACGGACGCCAACGGCACCACGCTTGCGATCGGCGAAGCGAATCTGCGCGATTACGCCGGCTTGTATCTCACCGGTCGTTCCGATGGCGGTCTGGGCGTCTCGGCAAAACTTTCGCCGCGCCTGGACGACCCCACGGTGGCGGTCAGCATCGATGCGAAGGGACGCGATTTCGCCACGCCATGGCGTGTGATCATGCTGGCCGGCAACCCCGCGAGCCTGATCGAATCCAATTTGATTTCTGCGCTGAACCCGCCGCCCGCCTTCGATGCGAGTTGGGTGCGCGCGGGCAAATCGGCGTGGGATTGGTGGTCGGGCAGCCTGGCCAGCGGGGTGGCGAACCCGGGCATGAATACCGCCACCATCCAGCGCTATATCGATCATGCGCGGGATTTGAAGCTGCAATACATGCTGATCGACGACGGCTGGTACTACGGCAGTACCGGCGATGGCCAGTACAACGCCGATGCAGACATTCTCCGCCCGGTCGAGCAACTCGATCTGCCTGGTCTGGTGAACTACGCACGCAAGCGCGGTGTGGGGCTGTGGCTGTGGGCGCACTGGCGCGCGCTCGATGCGCACATGGACCAAGCGCTCACCTGGTACCAGCAGCTGGGCATCAAGGGCATCAAGGTCGATTTCATGGACCGCGACGACCAGCAGATGGTGGACTTCTATCATCGTCTGCTGAGCAAGGCCGCCGAGCACAGGTTGCTGGTGGATCTGCACGGTGCGTATCACCCGACCGGGCTGACCCGCACCTATCCGAACTATCTCACCCAAGAGGGCGTGCTCGGCGCCGAGTACAACAAGTGGAGCGCACGCATCACCGCGACCCACAACCTCACCTTGCCGTTTACGCGCATGTTGCTTGGGCCGATGGATTACACTCCTGGCGGCTTCCGCAATGTCCGCCCGGCCGAGTTCAAGCCACAGCACTTCGGGCCGCAGGTGATGACCACACGCGCGCAGCAATTGGCGATGTATGTGGTCTACGAGAGTCCGTTTGCGGTGGTTGCCGACAGTCCCGAGCAATACGAAAACGTGCCCGCCGCGCAGTTCCTGCGCGATGTGCCTGCAAGCTGGGACCAGACGCGCGCATTGGATGGCGCCATCGGCGAGCACATCGCACTGGCGCGGCGTAGCGGCAAGGACTGGTATGTGGGTGCGATGACCAACGAGCAGGCGCGCACGCTGACCCTGCCGCTCTCGTTCCTGGGCGAAGGCAGTTGGACCGCCACCATCTATACCGATGGAGAGACCCCGAGCGACGTACGCATCGACACACGCAGGCTCACACGTAACGACACATTGCAGCTTGCGCTTGCTGCCGGCGGCGGCGCTGCAGTGAGGCTGCAAAAAAAGTAAGAGCAGCCATGCTGATAGTGGAGTGAACTGGCACACCTTTGCGCAATAGCAAACGCCGTACGCAAAGGTGTGCATGACCATTGACATGGCATCCGCTTAGCGCATTGCGCTTACTTCGTGCCTGATGTCACGCAATGCATTGTTGCCCATCCAGTTGTTTTTTGCACAGCTAGACTGCGCACGCCTTCAACGCAGGCATGCGCCCCGAACGGAACTCGGAATGCACCTGCGGACTGAAGCTGCTGTCCTGCATGGTACGCCGCGTGCAGGCAGTTTCATTCCGGCGCCAAGGGACAACACATGACCTTCCGTTCTCATCGGCCGATATCGATCAGCCACGCGATTGCTGCGCTTTGCGTTTTTGCACTGGCTCCCACAGCCGGCGCTGCCACGCTGCTATCGCCATCGATCTCGACGACCAGCGACCGCAGCATTGATACACTGATGCCACCCTTGCTTCGCACACCGGCCACCGCAAGCGTCGCAACTACCCAACGCGACGCGCTTGGCACGTCGCTGGCTGCATCCCGGGCATTTCCGCAGGTCACGCGGGACTTCAAGGCGTTTCTGGATGCGCAGGCGCAGCTCAGTTACGCAACACGTGGTGCTGCGGCCAAGGTCAGCGATCCCACCGCCTTCGCCGAAATGCAGCGTTATCTGTTCAATCGTTACAACGGTCTGACCGTGCTGCGCAGCGTGCAACAGGACGGCAAGGTGTTCGATTGCATTCCAAGTGCGCAGCAACCTGCCTTGCGCGATGGCAGCACGCCGGCGGCCCCCCCCTCCCTCTCAAGTAACAAGGGGACGGTGGCGCCGGTCAACCCGGGTCAACGTTGCGACACCGGCAGCGTGCCGTTCGAACGCATCGGCTTGGCCGAGATGAGCAAGCATGCGAATCTGCGTAGCTTTCTACGCGGCACAACCCCGCGCGCGATTGCTCCCAGGCAGGCTGACGCTGTGCCGGCGGTGCAGGAAGCGGCGCCGGTCACGCATTACTACTCCCTCGTCTTTCTGGATACCGCCGGCACATCGGTCACAGGCGCAGGAGCCGACATCAATCTTTGGGCACCCACGTTACGCTCCACCAACGAGAAACAAACCATCAGTCAGATATGGATCGTTGGTGAAAGCGCAAGCGAGCAAGTGCAAACACTTGAAGTGGGCTGGGAGATCCAGCCAGACGCAGGCTGGGGCAACAAGCCGATCGTTTTCATTTATTCCACCCAGGACGGTTACGTCACTACAGGTTGTCATAATCTGGATTGCAGCGATTTCGTGCAGACCAGCACGCGACATGTCCTGGGCGCTCAGCCGGCCGCAGGATTCAGCATTGCAGGCGGCAAGCAGACCCTGCTGGGTGTCGAATTCCAGAAGAATACCGACGGCAACTGGTGGCTGCGCCTGGACGGCGAATGGATCGGTTACTACAAAGCATCACTGTATTCGGGCGATCTCGCCGATGGACGCGTTGCGTACGTGAGCGCAGGCGGCGAGGTCTCGACCAACAGCGGTGTAGCCAGCACACGCATGGGGAGCGGTCAGTTCGCAGCGGCCGGCTATCGCCAGGCCGCATTCCAGGCCAACCACTTCTACCGCGATGCGGCGATGGTCACCCATCCCGTGCAGCGCCTGTCATCGCTGAGCGTGGAGCATCCGTCCTGCTACACGCTGGCGATGGCCGGTTACAGCTATCCGTATGCCTTGGATGCCGGCGTCACCCGCACCGGCTTGTCGCCGGAAATGCAGAATGGTGGTTTCTATTTCGGTGGGCCGGGCTGCGAACGCTGAATCGAGTTGCGTTGGGTCGATCGCGCGCACCGTTTGGTGCGCGCGATCGATCAGGGCAAGTCCACGCCTGCACATACCGCCGGACGCGCGTGCTTGATGGGTTGCACGCCACGCGCATCGAACTGCAGCCCCGCCTGTGCCGGCGCAAATGCCGGCCAAGCCGGCAGGCCCTTGGCATTCGGATTGCCCTGCTGCACGAACGCGGCCCAATAGCGCTGCAGGGACACCGGCGGCTGGCCGATCGGCAGATTCTTGAACAGGAACGGCAACTCGGCGCTATGTGTCACCTGCCCACCGGGCACCGCCGTATCGAACACGTAATGCCACACCGGCACGCCCAGCGCAGCCTGGCGTTGCGCCACGGTCACCGCCGGGCAGCGGAAGGTGAGATCGGTGGACAATTGCATGGATGCATTGCCTTGCCGCGCGGCGCGCTGCGCGATAGCGGCACGATGCGTTTGCAGGATGGTGTCGGCGTGGTCGGGATAGTCGCGGCGCACCCGCTTCTCGGCGCCGTCCTCGCCGCCATAGCGCAGTTCCTGCACCACGTAACCGATCAACAGTGGCACCTTTGCCTGCGCGCCGGCAGCCAGCAGTTCGGCCGGCGCACGTGGCAGCACGCGCCCGTCGACCACCGCCTGCAACCAGATATAGCCGTCGTCATCCAAGGCCGGCACATCCACGCCCTGCGCGGCCTTGAGCAGTTGGTCGGCCGGCAACGCGCGTAGTTGCGCCAGCCGTGTGGCCGAATCGTCGATGCCGGCACGTTTGGCAATGCTCACACCCAGCGCGCGATTGTCTTCCAGGCTGCGCGCCGGCAGGCCGAAGCCGGCAGTGCCGCTCTGTTCGATGGCTGCCGAGAACAGGCCACGTGCGAGCGGGCTGAGCATCAGCAAGCCCACGTCCTGGCCGCCGGCCGACTGCCCGGCAATCGTGACTCGCGCGGGGTCGCCGCCGAACTGCGCGATGTTGTCGCGCACCCATTGCAGCGCCGCGATCTGATCGAGCAAGGCGACATTGCCGGCGGCTTCGTTGTCGCCATCGGTCAGCTCCGGCAACGACAGGAACCCCAGCGCGCCCAGCCGGTATTGCAGCGTCACCACCAGCATGCCCTGCGCCACCAGGTTGGTGGGCAGATGTCCGTCGGCGCCGCCGGCCACGTTCGCGCCACCGTGGATCCATACGAACACCGGCAGCGGCTTGGCCGGATGCAACTGCGGTGTCTGCACTTCGACATAGAGGCAATCTTCGGTGCCGCGCCTGGCCATGGCGTTGTTCCAGCCCAGCGCCGGCTGCACGCACGGCGTGGCGGCCTGAGTGGCGTCGCGCACCTGCGTCCATGCGGCGACCGGTTGCGGCGGGCGCCAG
Source organism: Xanthomonas sp. NCPPB 1062 (assembly GCF_041481705.2). Classification (NCBI taxonomy): domain Bacteria; kingdom Pseudomonadati; phylum Pseudomonadota; class Gammaproteobacteria; order Lysobacterales; family Lysobacteraceae; genus Xanthomonas; species Xanthomonas sp. NCPPB 1062. The sequence goes on from NZ_CM192987.1 coordinate 3,664,658, forward strand.
CGCAGCGCGCCCAGTGGCGGCGCAGCGAAGGGGATCGCGCGGAAGACCGCACTGCCGTCGTCCTGCCATTGGCCACGCACCACACCATGATCGGTGCGCACCTCGGGAGGTGCCGCCGGCGTGGCGGCAGACGCGTTGGCACTGAACAGGCAACCGGTCGCAAGCAACAACGCACAAAAACGCACCATCAGTGTTCTCCGTTGAGCACGCGCGCGTGCCAGGCGGCCTGGAAGACCGCAGTGGCCGAGGCGACGTTGAGACTTTCCACCTTGCCGCTGCCGCGGATCGACAACTGCAGATCGCAATCGCGCGCGAAGGCGCGGTCCATGCCTTCGCTTTCCGCGCCCATCACATACACCAGGCGCTGCGGCAGCGCGGCGGCGAAGACGTCCTGGCCACCATCGACCAAGGTCGCGGCAATCGCAAAACCGGCCTGGCGCAGCTGCGCCATCGCCGTTGCAGTGTCGGGCAGTTGCACCAGCGGTACCGCTTCGGCGCCGCCTTCGGCCACGCGTGCCGCCGCGCCCGACAGGCCCAACGTGGAGCCGGCCGGCAACAACAGACCGGCCACACCGAAGTGCGCCGACGAGCGCAATATCGCCCCGAAGTTGTGCGGGTTGCCCACCCCGTCCAGCCACAGCGCCAGCACCGGGCCCTGCGGCAACGCGGCCAGCCATTCCTGCAACGGTTGCGGGGCGACGCGCAGCACCTCGGCGACGATGCCTTCATGGTGCGCACTGGCAGCGAGCTTGCTCAGATCGGCCTCGTCCACCACCCGATAGCCGATGCGCTGGGTCACGCACCAGGCCAGCAGCGCCTTGAACTGCGGAATGCGCGCCTCGCTTAGGTACAGCTTGCGCAGCGCCTGCGGGCGCGCCTTGAACACGGCCTGCACGGCGTTGATGCCGTACAGCCGCACCTCACGCGCGTTGCCGCTTGCTGCAGCGGCAGGTGGCGTGACAGCGGAAGTGTGCTGCGCTGGAGCGCGGGGTGCGGCACTGCGCGGTGCAGGTGTGCGCGGCGCAGCGCGGCCCCACGGGTTGTGCGAGGGGCCGGAGCCGCCGTCGCGTGGCGGCCGTCCGCCGCGTCCATCATGCTGTGTCATTGTCGGATCCAGGAGTTCGAGTTGCTTGCAGTGCGGAACGGCTGCTTCCGGCCGTTTCGCCGTCTGCGTGTCGATCGTGTTGCAGCGCCGGAAGGCCGCTGCCGCACAGGCAGTGACGCCGATGGTAAGCCACAGGCGCGATGGTCCGTACATGGCGGCTGCGCTGAGGCATGTTGAACGTCGTGCCGCCCGGCAGGAGGCGTCGACGCGACCCGAAGGCCAGCAGCATCTGCAAGACTCCTGCGGCGGCCATTTCTCGTCCTGCAGCTGGCCATCATGTGCATGCAATCACGCAGGGGCGGATGCGCACACCGGCACGCCAATCGCAACGGGTGGATTCACCCGCGCGAACACACGCAGATCGTGCAGCCCATCCGGCTTGAGCAGCGCACAGCGGCTGACGCCTTCTTCGACGAAGCCATTGCGCAGCAACACCGTGGCCGATGCAGGATTGCGATCGAGCACGGTGGCCTGCACACGATACAGCGGTCGTGTCTGCATCGCCCAGGCGACATACGTGCCCACGATGCGTGTCATCCAGCCGCGGCCCCAGTACGTGCGACCGATCCAATACCCCAGCTCGGCCGAGTAGCGACGTTCGCCCTGCCCTGGGCGCACTGCGATCGTGCCGCAGGCCCGGCCATCGATCTCGATGGCCAGCACCGGGTCTCGCAAATCGACAACCCTACCCGCTAGGAACGCTTCGCCATCGGCACGGGTATATGGGTGAGGGAATCGCTCGCTCAATCCGCGCGGCACCAACGGATCGTTGGCATGCCGCACCAAGGCATCCAGGTCGTCCTGGCGCCAGCGGCGCAGCACGAAGCCTTCCCCGTGCACGATCAGCGATTGGTCCATTGCGTTGGTCATGGCATGCGCAGCAGCGACTCCCGCGATACTGCGCACACCGGCCGCACACCGCAACTCAGCGCTGGGCGGTTTGCGCCTGTTTCAACGCAGCGCACAGGCGGATGGTCTCGCCGGTCTGCGCCAGGCCACGGTCGGCGCCACTGAGCTTGGCCAGGCGCGGCTTGAAGAACGCATCCAGGCGATCGGCCTCGTCCACGCTGCAGCCACCGGAAGCACCCAGCGCCGGCAACCCGCCACCATCGAACGAGCCACTGCGTTGCACGATGCGGTCGAAGTTGGCGGTGAACCAGGCCCACATCGACTCATGCGAACGCTCATCGCTGTGCCCGCGCATCAGCAGGCTTTTCATCTCGCCCACCTTGATCGCGTCGGTCAGCGCGAAATCGCGCACCTGCTTCAGCAGCGCCGGGTCCTGCACCGCACCCAGTGCGGCGATCATGGCGTTGCGCTGGGCCGGGTCGGCATGCGTGCGCAATGCATCGATCAGCGCCTGCACTGCCGGTGCGCCGCGTTCCTGGACAGTCACTGCCAGCACGGTGCCGAGCAAGTCCGGGTTGGCGGCGGAGAAATCCAGCGCACCCTTGCCGCCGGCCAGCACCGCATCGCCTTGCGCCAGCAGGGCCTTGCGGACCTCTGCGTTCTGCAGACGCAAGGCGAACACACTGGCCAGCGACGTGCGCAGTGCGGTGTCGTCGATCGACTCACCGCTGCGCCGCGTGTAGCCCAGCGCACGCAGACGCGGCAGGTACGCCTGTTCGGCGGCCTTGCGCAATGCGCCGCGCTGCGCCTCGGTGGTGGCCTGGTAACGCCAGATCCACCCGAAGCGGTCCAGCAACGCGGTCGACACATCGGCCGATGCCGACGGCGCCAACTGCGCGAGCGCTGCCAGCACGGCCGCGTTGTCGGCATCGCCGTGACGGTACGCCGCATTGATCGCATCGGCGTAGGCGAGCTGTTCGTTATCGTCCAGCTGGCCGACCTGCTTGCCCAGCGCCGCCAACTGCTTGCTGGGCAGCGAGAAACGGTAATAGCCGGCGCCACGCGCATTCGGGAACACCCAGGTGTTCTTGCCGGCGCCTTCCAGCACGATGCTGCCGCTGCCGCCCTCAAGCAACTGGCAGGCGGTGCCAACCTGGTTCTTGCCCTTGCCGTACTTCACGCACAACGGCACGCCCCACTGTTGCGCGGCAGAGCCGCTGGAGCCCAGCGGCAGGTAGCGTTGCTGCTGCAGCTTGACCACGGTCTTGCCGCCTTCGCGCGCCACCTGGGTCTGCAGATACGGCACGCCCGGCTGGTTGAGGAAGCTGCGGAATGCGGCCTTGAAATCATCGCCCTTGCCGGCCGCTTCTGCGATTGCATCGACCAGGTCATCGGCGGTGGCGTTGCCGAACTTATGCTTGGCGATATAGGCGCGCATGCCCTGACGGAACACGCCTTCGCCAACGAAGGCTTCAAACATCGCCAGCACCGCCGCGCCCTTCTGGTAGGTGATGCCGTCGAAGGCGGTTTCGATATCGCCATTGCCGGTGATCGGCTGGCGAATCTTGCGTGCGCTCACCAGGCTGTCGTTTTCCATCGCATGCTGCGCACCGCCGATACGGTCCAGATTGGCGTGGTATTCCGGATGCAGCTGCATGGTGATCTTCTGCTGCATCCAGGTCGCGAACGCTTCGTTGAGCCACAGGTCGTCCCACCACGCCATGGTCACGGTGTCGCCGGTCCACTGATGCGCCAGCTCGTGCGCATTGACGTTGAAGGAACGCTGCACGTTCTCGGCCGGCGAATCCTTGTCCAACAACAGCAGCCAATCGCGGAAGGTCACAAACCCCGGGTTTTCCATCGCGCCGGCGCTGAAGTCCGGCGCTGCGACCAGATCGAGCTTGTCGAACGGATAACCGAAGGCGTAGTAGTCCTCCAGCGCGGCGATGATGGCCGGGGTCTGGTCCAGTGCGGGGGTGATGCGCGGGCCCTGGCCCTTGGCGGCAATGCCGCGCAACGGCGTGGCGTTGGGGCGCTGCGGGGTGGCCGGCATCGGCGCCACATCCACCACGTCCCACGGGCCGGCGGCGTAGGCGACCAGATAGGTCGGCAGCGGCACGGTCGGGGCGAACGTCACCGTCTTCCAGCCCTTGCCGGCCGGCTTGGTCGAGGTCGCGATGGTGTTGGCCAGTGCCTGGTCATCGCTGGGCACGGTCAGGCTGATGTCGAACGGCGTCTTGAACGCCGGCTCGTCGAAGCCGGGGAACGCGTAGCGCGCACTGATCGGCTCCATCTGCGTCATCGCATACGCCTTGCCCTGGTATTTCACCTGGTAAAGGCCCTGCAGCTGTTGGTTGAGCGGCGCGCTGTAGGCGATTTCCACGGTAAGCGTCTGCGGCGAGAGCGTGCGGCCGAAATCCAGCCTTGCTACGCCGGTTTGCGCATCGGCTTCCACGTAGCGTGCAGTCAGCGCCTTGCCCTTGCCGGGCTTGACGGTGACCTTGCTGACCTTCAATTCCTTGCCGTGCAGCCAGAGATGGTCGGACGCCTGCTTGAGCTGCACGCGGATGGTGGTGCGGCCGCTGAATTGCGTCTGCTCCGGGTCGATCTTGAGCGCGAGGCTGTAGCGCTCCGGTACTGCCCAGGTCGGCAGACGACCATTGGGAACCGGCTCGCCGGACGACTGTGCCAACACGTTGCCGCAGCACAACGCGAGAAGGGAAGGAGCAAGCAGGCAGGCAAGACGACGCATCGACAACTCCGGGGATGGCAATCGTCGAAGTGCACCATATCCATCCGTGACTGTCATGGGCCATTGGTTGGCGACTGGCGCGCACCCGTGCTGTGCCGCGCCCACAGGACCGGCCACAATGCGCGCCCGTCCTGGCTGGGCACCGTTATGAGGCTCGCAGCGACGGCCTACCGTGCACAACCATATGAGACGTATCGCAGCGCGCGGCATCGCCGCCGCATGCAACGTACCGCGCAGCGCAGCGACACCGGCCGCTCAGATGGACGAATGCACATACCGGCCCAGCACGTCGATGGCCTGACACCTTCCCCGCCTCGACGGACGCCGGCAGCCGTTGCGCTGCCGGCCGCGTTCACGCATGCCCACCCACCGACGGCGTCTGCGCTTCCAGGGTTTCCAGCTGGCGTGCCACCGCTTCGGGCGACTTGGTAAACGGCGCGATCAGGCTGTAGAACGCCGGCACCACGTACAGCGACAACAACGTGGACAGCGAGACGCCGAAGATCACCACCACGCCGATGGTGGCGCGGCTGGCCGAGCCAGGCCCACCGGCTACCACCAGCGGAATCGCGCCGACTACCGTCGCAATGGAGGTCATCAGGATCGGGCGCAAACGCACCGATGCCGATTCCACGATGGCCGCATGCACACTGCGCCCTTCGTCGCGCAACTGGTTGGCGAATTCCACGATCAGGATGCCGTTCTTGGCCGCCAGCCCCACCAGCATCACGATGCCGATCTGACTGAACAGATTGAGCGTGCCGCCGGTCAGCCACAGCCCCACCAGCGCGCCCAGCACGGCCAACGGCACGGTGAGCATGATCACCAACGGGTGCGCAAAGCTTTCGAACTGCGCGGCCAGCACCAGATACACCACCAGCAGCGCCATGCCGAAGGTCAGCAACACCGCACTGCCCGATTGCTGGTACTCGCGCGATTCGCCTTTCCAGTCCACCTGCGCATATTCGGGAAGTTCTTCCTGCGCGGCCTGCTGCGCCCAGGCAATGGCATCGCCAAGCGGGTAGCCCGGGGCCAGGCCGGCGGTGATGGTGATCGCACGCAGGCGATTGAAGCGATTCAAGGTGCCGGCTTCGGCCACTTCGCTCAAGGTCACCAGGTTGGAGAGCGGGATCAGTTCGCCACGGTTGGAACGCACGCGAATGGCGGTGAGGTCTTCCGGCGACATGCGGCCTTCGCGCCCGGCCTGCAGCATCACGTCGTATTCCTCGCCGTTGTCGACGAAGGTGGTGACGCGGCGCGAGCCCATCAACGCTTCCAGCGCCCCGCCGATGGCAGTGACCGGCACGCCCAGATCGGCCGCGCGCAGGCGGTCGATATTGACGCGCATCTGCGGGCGGGTCTCCTTGTAATCGGAGTCGGGGCCGACCAGACCGGGGTTGGCTTCCATGCGCTGCAAAATGCGGTCGCGCCATTGCGCAATCTCCGCGTAATCCGGCCCGCCCAGCACCAGCTGGAACGGTTGTCCACGGCTACGCACCAGCCCGCCGCTCACCTGCGTGCGCGCACGCACGCCGCTGAGCACATTGAGTTTCTGCTGCACCTCATCGGCCACTTCGGTGGTGGGGCGGGAGCGCTTTTCCCAATCCTGCAAGAACACGCTGACCCGGCCGGTGTGCATTTCCTCGCTGCTGCCAAAGCCGCCGGGCACGCGCGGGTTGGCGCGCACGATGGGTTTGTCCGGCCCCACGAAGGGGCGCAGGATATCTTCCACCTGATGCATCTGCCCCACCGTGTAATCGAAGCCGGCACCTTCCGGGCCGTCGATCATGATCTGGAAATTGCCGCGGTCTTCGGCCGGCGCCAGTTCGGAAGGAATGCGGCCCATCAGCCATGCGCTGGCGCCCAGCGCCAACAGCATCAACAGCGCAAAGATCCAGGTGCGGTGCACATGCCGCTCCAGCGAGCGCCCATACGCACCGGACACCGCCTGCATGCGCCCATCGAACCAGCGGTGGAAGCGATTGGGCTTGGCCTGCCCATGCGCGCGCAACAACTTGGACGACATCATCGGCGTCAGCGTCAGCGCCACGAAGGCCGAGATCGCCACTGCCGCCGCCAGCGCCACCGCCAATTCGCGGAACAGCCGCCCGGTATTGCCTTCCAGAAAACCGACCGGCAGAAACACCGCCACCAGCACGGCCGTGGTCGCAATCACCGCGAACGCCACCTGCCCGGTGCCGCGCTTGGCGGCCACCAGCGGCGGTTCGCCCAGATCGATCCGGCGCTGGATGTTTTCCACCACCACGATGGCGTCGTCCACCACCAGGCCGATACACAGCACCAAGGCCAGCAGGGTGAGCAGGTTGATCGAAAAATCGAAGGCGTATAGCGCAATGAATGCGGCAATCAGGCACACCGGCACCGTCACCGCAGGAATCAGCGCGGCACGCGCGCTGCCCAGAAACACCCAGATCACCACCAGCACCAGCACCACCGCTTCCACCAGCGTGTGATACACGCGCTCCACCGCCGCATCGATGAAGGTGGTGGTATCGAAGGCAACGAAGATGTTGGTGCCCTTCGGGAGCGACTTCTGCACTTCTTCGGCCTGCGCGCGCGCTTCGCGCGCCACGTCCAGCGCATTGGCGGTGGAGTTGCGCACGATGCCCAGCCCCACGTTGGGCACGCCATTGCTCTGGAAATAGGCGCGCCGCTCGGCCGAGGTCAGCTCCACCCTGGCCACATCGCCCAGCCGTACCACGTAACCGCCCTCGCCCTTGTTCAACGGCAACTTGGCGAAATCTTCGGGCTTGAGATAACTGCGCTCCACGCGCAAGGTGAAATCGCGCTGCGCCGATTCGATGCTGCCGGCGGGCAGCTCGACGTTTTCGTTCTGCAGCGCCGCTTCCACATCGGCCACGGTGAGTTCGCGTGCCGCCAATTGGTCGCGGTCCAGCCAGATGCGCATCGCATAGCGCTGGCGCCCGCCGATCCGCACCTGCGCCACGCCATCCAGGCTGGAGAAGCGGTCGACCACGTAGCGCTCGGCGTAGTCGGACAGCTGCAGCGTGTCCATCGTGCTGGAGCTCATGTTGAGCCACAGGATGGGGTCGGCGTCGGCTTCGACCTTGGAAATCTCCGGTGGACGCGCCTGGTCGGGCATGCGGTCGGACACCCGGCTGACCGCATCGCGCACGTCGTTGGCGGCCGCTTCCACATCGCGCGATTGCACGAACTCGATACTGATGTCGGAGGAGCCATTACGGCTGCGCGCCTCGATGGTGGAGATGCCCTCGATGCCGGCCAGCGCGTCTTCCAGCACCTGGGTGATGCGGCTTTCCACCACTGCGGCAGAGGCGCCGGTGTATTCCACATCCACCGAGACGATGGGCGGGTCGATGGCCGGCAATTCGCGCAAGGTGAGGCGGGTGAACGACATCACCCCCAGCACGATCAGCAGCAAACTCATCACCACCGCCATCACCGGGCGGGTGATCGACAGGTCGGAGAGTTTCATTGTGCGGCCGCCTGCGGGCGTGGCGCTGCGGGCACGGCCTGATCGGCAATCTTCAGGCCCGGGCGCAGCTTGCCGGTGCCGTCCACCACGATGCGCTCACCGGCCTTGATGCCTTCGAGGATTTCCACCTTGCCGTCGCGACGCTCGCCCAGCCGCACATCGGCGCGCTCCACGGTGCTGTCGGGCTTGACCCGGAAGACGTACGATTCGCGCCCCACCTGCACCACCGCGATTTCCGGAATCACCACCGCCTGCCGCGCCGGCTGGAACAGCCGCACATCCAGCAGCATGCCCGGACGCAGCCGGCGGTCGTCGTTGGGGAAATCCGCGCGCACCGTCACCGAGCGCGTGGTCTCATCGATCCGCGAATCGATGGTCACCACCTCGCCCTGGAACTGCGCGCCCGGATACGCCGCCGCGCTGCCGCTCACGGCATTACCGAGTTGCACCAGGCCGAACTGCGATTCCGGCACCTGGAAATCCACGTACATGCGCGCTACATCGTCCAACGTGGCGATCACCGTGCTGGAGGTGATCAGCGAGCCAGGGCTGATCTGGCGGATGCCCAGCACACCGGAAAACGGCGCGCGCACTTCGCGGTCGGTGATTTCCGCGCGCATCTGCTGCACCCGCGCCTGTGCGGCATCGCGCAGCGCGCGCTGCGTGTCCACGGTGGACTTGGCCACCAGTTGCTGGCCAACCAGACTCAACTGGCGGCGGTACAACTGGTCGGTCTCTTCGAAGGTGGCCTGTGCGGCGGTCAATGCCGCCTGCTGCGAATTGCCGCGCAGACGCAGCAGCAATTGCCCGGCCTTGACCTCGTCGCCGCTGTCGAAATACACCTGCTCCACCACATCGCTGACCGCGGCGGTGAGCGCCACCGATTCGCGCGCACGCACGGTGGCGATCGACTGCACGGTCGAGTTCCAGGGTTGGGTGGCCACCGTCTGCACCGACACCGGAATGGGTTTGGCGGCGGCCGGCGTGCTGGCCTGACGGCTACAACCGGCCAGGACAGCGGCCAACAAGAGCGCGGCGCAAACGCGCGCGCTGGGCAGAACAGGCATCAGAACATCCTGGCGGGGTACGTCGAAAGTTTACCGACCTAGCCGCCATGAATTGACAGAAAGGGCGCGCTTTGCACCATGACCAAAGACCCTTGCTGTCCTTGGCACGATGCGCTGGTCAGCGCGGCCAGCACCTGGCCGCGCATTCGCCAGACGGGCGCCGCCGGTATGCACTAACGGCGTGTATGGGGTCTACACCGCCGCTGCGTACACGCACCGCGTTTGCCTGACGACCGCCTGCCCTGTCGTGTTCGCCGCGCTTAGAGCGGCGAACAAAACGTAGCGAGCAGTCGTCAGGTGGGTGCGGACGGCGCACAGGACCGGAGTGTACGAGTGGTACATGCCGATTCCGAGCACCGGCCGCGCCCGCCTGGCGGCTGCGCAGGAGTTTTACTAGCCGCGCTTAGCGTTCCAGCCCCAGATATTCGAGCACATGGTGCGCCAGCGCCTCTACATTCTCACCATCGGCGTGAAGATGGATCTCCGGGTTCTGGGGCGCCTCGTACGGCGAGTCGATCCCGGTGAAATTGGGAATCTGCCCGGCGCGCGCCTTGCGGTACAGCCCTTTCACATCGCGCGCCTCGGCAACGGCCAGCGGCACGTCCACGAAGACCTCGACGAACTCGCCCTGGTCGAAGCGTTCGCGCGCCAGTTGCCGCTCGGCACGGAATGGCGAAATGAAACTCACCAGCACGATCAGGCCGGCATCGGCCATCAGGCGGGCCACTTCGGCCACGCGACGGATGTTTTCCACGCGGTCTTCGTCGGTGAAGCCCAGGTCGCGGTTGAGCCCGTGGCGCACGTTGTCGCCGTCCAGGATGAAGGTGTGATAGCCCAGCGCGTGCAGGCGCTTGTCGACCAGGTTGGCGACCGTGGACTTGCCGGCCCCCGACAGCCCGGTAAACCACAGCACGCATGGCGCTTGGCCCTTGATGCGCGCACGTGCGCTGCGATCCACGTCCAGATGCTGCCAGTGCACGTTGCCGGCGCGGCGCAACGCGAATTCCAGCGTGCCGGCGGCCACGGTGGCATTGCTTTGGCGGTCGATCAGGATGAATCCGCCGAGCACGCGGTTGCGCGCGTAAGGCGAGAACGCGATCGGTTCGTCCAGTGCCAGGTTGCAGTAACCCACCTCGTTGAGTTCCAGGCGCTTGGCGGCCAGCCGCTCCTGCGTGTTCACATCGACCTTGTGCTTGATCTCGCTGATGCTCACGGTCACGGTGCGGGTGCCGATCTTGAGCCAGTACGGGCGGCCGGGCAGCAACGCAGCATCGTCCATCCACAGCAGATGCGCGGCGAACTGGTCGGCCACCTCCGGCGGGTCGTCGACGGCGGCAATGATGTCGCCACGGCTGATGTCGATCTCATCGCGCAAGGTCAGCGTCACTGCCTGCCCGGCGCGTGCGCTGTCGACCTCGCCGTTGGCATCGCGCACGCTTGCCACCTGCGTGCGGCGCCCGGACGGCACGACCACCACCGCATCGCCCGCACGCACCTGGCCGGCGGCAATCGTGCCCGCATAGCCACGGAACTGCGCGTTGGGGCGGTTGACCCATTGCACCGGCAGGCGCAGGCCGCTACCAGCGTCCAGCGACTCCAACTGCACGGTGTCCAGGTGCTGCAGCAGATGCGGGCCGCCGTACCACGGCATCTGCGTCGAAGCGCTGGACAGATTTTCGCCCGCCAGCGCCGACAGCGGAATGCACTGCACCTGGGCGATGCCCAGCTGCGCGGCAAGTGCGGCGTAGCCTTCTGCGATGTCGGCGAACACCTGCGCGTCGTAGTCCACCAGGTCCATCTTGTTGACCGCCAGCACCACATGCCGGATGCCCAGCAACGACACGATGTAGCTATGCCTGCGGGTCTGCGTCAGCAGGCCCTTGCGTGCATCCACCAGCACCACCGCCACATCGGCAGTCGACGCGCCGGTGGCCATGTTGCGCGTGTACTGCTCGTGCCCGGGGCAATCGGCCACGATGAATTTCCGCCGGTCGGTATCGAAATAGCGGTAGGCCACATCGATGGTGATGCCCTGCTCGCGTTCGGCCGCCAGCCCGTCCATCAGCAGGGCATAGTCGATGCCCCCGCCCTGGGTGCCATGCCGTCGGCTATCGCTTTCCAGCGCGGCAAGCTGATCGTCGAACAAGCGCTTGCTGTCGTAGAGCAACCGCCCGATCAGCGTGCTCTTGCCGTCGTCCACGCTGCCACAGGTGATGAAGCGCAGCAGCGGCTTGGATTCGTGTTGCTGGAGGTAGGCGCCGATGGTGCCGGGAATTGGGAGTCGGGAATCGGGAATCGCAAAAGCGTTCTCCGCCAACGTGACGTCTTCCGGCAACCGCTGTTGCGATTCCCCATTCTCCATTCCCCATTCACTGCCCATCAGAAATACCCCTCAAGCTTCTTCTGTTCCATCGATGCGCCCGGGGCGTGGTCGATCATGCGGCCCTGGCGCTCGGAGCTGGTGCTGACCAGCATTTCGGCGATGACCGCTTCCAGCGTGTCGGCATCGGAGTCGATGGCGCCGGTGAGCGGGTAGCAGCCCAGCGTACGGAAGCGCACCGAGCGCAGTTGCGGGGTTTCGCCAGGGCGCAGCGGCAGGCGCGCGTCGTCGACCATGATCCAGGCGCCGTCGCGCTCCACCACCGGGCGCGGGGCGGCGAAGTACAGCGGCACCACCGGAATCTTCTCGCGGTAGATGTACAGCCAGATGTCCAGCTCGGTCCAGTTCGAGAGCGGAAACACGCGCACGCTTTCGCCCGGACCGGTGCGCGCGTTGTACAGATTCCACAACTCCGGGCGCTGGTTCTTCGGGTCCCAGCGGTGGCGTGCGGTACGAAACGAAAAGACGCGCTCCTTGGCCCGCGATTTCTCTTCGTCGCGGCGTGCCCCACCGATCGCCGCATCGAAGCCGCCGTGCTCCAGGGCCTGCTTCAGGCCCTGGGTTTTCATGATGTCGGTGTGCACGGCGGCACCGTGGCTGATCGGGCCAACGTCCTGCGCAACGCCGTCGGGGTTGATGTGCACGCGCAGGTCCACGCCGGTCTCGGCCGCGCGGCGGTCGCGGAAGGCGATCATCTCGCGGAACTTCCAGCGTGTATCGATATGCAGCAGCGGGATCGGCGGCCGCGATGGCGCGAACGCCTTGAGCAGCAGGTGCAGCAGCACCGAACTGTCCTTGCCCACCGAATACAGCATCACCGGAGCCCGGAACTCGGCGGCGACTTCGCGCAGGATGTGGATGCTTTCGGCTTCGAGCCGGTCGAGATGGGACAGCGGCGGCAGGGTCATCGGAATGTCGTGGGTGTCGGCGGGCAGACCAGCCGATGGTAGGGCAAGGCGCTGCAGTGTGTGCCGCCCCGATGACTGCGCGAAATAAGCGCCCGGCATAACGCGATAACGGCAATTCCTTTCTGGTGGGCGCAACGCTTCCCTAACATCGTCCCTCTCATCAAATCCCCCGGATCCGAATGACCGCCGCCAGTTCCGCGCTACCGCCCAGCCCCTTGCCCGACGAGCGCAAGGCGCTGCTGGACCGGTTGGTCGACGGCCTGGATACCGCATCGCTGTGGTGGCTGTCCGGTTACACCGCCGGGCTGGCGCAGGGCCATCCGCCGCGCGCGCTGGCCGTGTTGCCGGGCGGACAAGCACAGGCAATCGCCCTGGAAGGCCAGCGCCTGACCGTGGTGTACGGCAGCCAGACCGGCAACGCGCGTCGCCAGGCAGAGCACCTGGCCGCCGAGGCCGAAGCCGCAGGTCTGAGCGTGCGCCTGTTGCGCGCCGACGCCTACCCCACCCGCGAGCTGGCCAGTGAGCGGCTGTTGTATGTGGTGATCAGCACCCAGGGCGAAGGTGACCCGCCAGACGATGCGATCGGCCTGGTGGAATTCCTGACCAGCCGTCGCGCGCCCAAGCTGCCCGAGCTCAAGTACGCAGTGCTGGGGCTGGGCGATTCCAGTTATGCCGATTTTTGCGGTATCGCCCGACGCATCGACGAGCGCCTGGCCGAACTGGGCGGCCGCCGCGTGCAGCCGCGCGGCGAAGCCGATCTGGACATCGACAGCGTCGCCGCGCCATGGCGCGCGCAGGCGCTCACGCATGCGCGCGAGCAACTCAAGGGCGGCCTGCACTCGGCCACGGTCACGCCACTGCGCAGCACCCCGGCCACGCCGGTGTGGTCGCAGCAGCAGCCGTTCGCCGCCGAGCTGTTGTCCAATCAGATCATCAGCGGGCGCGATTTCAAGGGCCCGGGATTTCGCGTCTACGCGGTCCCCGGCAAGCGCGTGCGTCATCTGGAATTTTCGTTGGAAGGCAGTGGCCTGAGCTATGAGCCGGGCGATGCGCTGGGCATCCGCCACCGCAATCCGCCTGCGTTGGTCGATGCGGTGCTGCAGACATTGCGGTTGGACGGCAACGCCGTCGTCACCGTCGGCGAGCAGACACTGGCAGTGCATGCATGGCTCGCCACCCAGCGCGAACTGACCAAGCTGTCGCGGCCGTTTCTCACCGCACATGCCGAGCGCGCAGGCGCGCAAGAACTGCAAGCGTTGCTCGCCCCCACCCAGACTGCCGGCCTGGCGTCGCTGCACGCCGATCATCAGGTGATCGACGTGCTGCGCCGCTGGCCGGCGGATTGGGACCACGCCGGCCTGCTCGCCGCGCTGCGTCCGCTCACCCCGCGGCTGTATTCCATCGCCTCCAGCCGCAAGCGCGTGGGCGATGAGGTGCATCTGGCGGTGGACGAGGTCGCCTACCAGGCGCATGGGCATGCGCATCTGGGTTCGGCCAGCGGCTTTCTGGCCGCGCTTGCCGAAGGCGACACTGCGCCGGTGTACGTCGAACCCAACCACCGCTTCCGCGTGCCGGCCGATACCGATCGCGACATCCTGATGATCGGCCCGGGCACCGGCGTGGCACCGTTCCGCGGCTTCGTGCAGGAGCGTGCGGAAACCGGCGCCAAGGGCCGTAACTGGTTGTTCTTCGGCGCCCAGCATTTCAATACCGATTTCCTGTACCAGGCCGAATGGCAGCTGGCCCTGCAACGCGGCGAGTTGCACGCGCTGGACCTGGCGTTCTCGCGCGACCAGGCCGAAAAGCTCTACGTGCAACACCGCCTGCGCGCGCGTGGCGCCGAGGTCCATGCCTGGCTGCAGGGCGGCGCGCACGTGTATGTGTGCGGCGCCACCCGCATGGGCAAGGACGTGCACGCCGCCCTGCTCGACATCGTCGCCACCCACGGCGCCCTGGATGCCGAGGCCGCCGCCGCGTATCTCACCCAATTGCAGGTGGAGGGGCGCTATGCGCGGGATGTTTACTAGTGCCGGGATTGGGGAGTGGGGATTGGGGATTCGTGAGAGCGGGTGTCCGCGATCTTTGTGCTGTATGGGTAACGCCCGCGCTTTGCTGTTGCTAATCCCCAATCACGAATGCCGAATCCCGTTATGAGCCACTCCGTCGAAGACATCAAATCCGAAAGCCGCCGTCTGCGTGGATCGTTGCAGCAGAGCCTGGCCGATGCGGTGACCGGGGCGTTGCGTGAGGACGATCAGACGCTGATCAAGTACCACGGCAGCTACCAGCAGGACGACCGCGACATCCGCGATGAGCGGCGGCGGCAGAAGCTGGAGCCGGCGTACCAGTTCATGATCCGCACGCGCACGCCGGGCGGAGTGATCACGCCCACGCAGTGGCTGGCACTGGATGGCATTGCCACCCGTTATGCCAATCATTCGCTGCGCGTCACCACGCGCCAGGCCTTCCAGTTCCATGGCGTGATCAAGCGCGAATTGAAGGCCACCATGCAGGCCATCAATGCCACCTTGATCGATACGCTGGCCGCCTGCGGCGATGTGAATCGCAACGTGCAGGTGGCCGCAAATCCGCTGCTGTCGCAGGCGCATGCCACGCTGTATGCCGATGCGGCGCGCGTGTCCGAGCACCTGCTGCCCAACACGCGGGCGTACTACGAAATCTGGCTGGACGAAGAGCGCGTGTCCGGCTCCGGCAGCGAGGAGGAGCCGATCTATGGCGAGCGGTATCTGCCACGCAAGTTCAAGATCGGTTTCGCCGCACCGCCGCTCAACGATGTGGACGTCTTCGCCAACGATCTGGGCTTCATCGCCATCCTGCGCGATGGGCAATTGCTGGGCTACAACGTCAGCATCGGTGGCGGCATGGGCGCCTCGCACGGCGATGCCGAGACCTGGCCGCGGGTGGCCAACGTGATCGGCTTCGTCACCCGCGACCAGTTGCTCGATATCGCCACGGCCGTGGTCACCACGCAGCGCGACTTCGGCAACCGGGCGGTGCGCAAGCGCGCGCGCTTCAAATACACCATCGACGACCACGGGCTGGACACCATCGTGGCCGAAATCGCGCGCCGCGCCGGCTTCGCATTGCAACCGGCGCAGCCGTTCGCGTTCGACCACAACGGCGACCGCTATGGCTGGGTCGAAGGCGAAGACGGGCGATGGCACCTGACCCTCTCCTTGCCGGCCGGTCGCATTGCCGACACCGACACCGCTGCGCATCTGAGCGGGTTGCGCGCAATCGCGCAGTTGAACGTCGGCGAATTCCGCATGACGCCCAACCAGAACCTGGTGATCGCCGGCGTACCGGCCAGCGAGCGCGCACGCGTCGACGCGCTGGTGGCGCAGTACGCGCTGGATGCCGGCAACCGCGCCGCCACCGCCCTGGCGCGCGGCGCAATGGCCTGCGTGGCACTGCCCACCTGCGGCCTGGCGATGGCCGAGGCCGAACGCTACCTGCCCGATTTCAGCGCCGCGCTGCAGCCGCTGCTGCAACAACACGGACTGGCCGACACGCCGATCGTGCTGCGCGTGTCCGGCTGCCCGAACGGCTGCTCGCGCCCGTATTTGGCCGAAATCGCGCTGGTCGGCAAGGCCCCCGGGCGCTACAACCTGATGCTGGGTGGCGACCGCCGCGGCCAACGCCTCAATACGCTGTATCGCGAAAACATCACCGAGCCGGAGATCCTGGCTGCATTGCAACCGCTGCTGGCGCGCTATGCCACCGAAGGCGACCACGCCAACGATGAAGGCTTCGGCGATTTCCTGCACCGCGCCGGCGTGATCACGTTGCCGCCCTACCCCACGCACCGTCGCCTCGACCTGGAATTGCTCGCATGACCGCGCTGCCCGCTGCATCGATTACCTCTTCCGCGTTCGACGATCTGGACGCGCTCAATGCGCAGCTGGAAGGGCTGCGCGCCGACCAACGCGTGGCCTGGGCGCTGCAGCATGGCCCGCAGAACGCGGCCTTGTCGTCCAGCTTCGGCGCGCAATCGGCCGTCACCTTGCATTTGCTCAGTCAGCAACGCCCCGACATTCCGGTGATTTTGATCGACACCGGATATCTGTTTCCGGAAACCTACCGCTTCGCCGATGCCCTGACCGAGCGACTCAAGCTCAACCTCAAGGTGTATCGCCCGCTGGTCAGCCGCGCCTGGATGGAAGCGCGCCACGGCCGCCTGTGGGAACAGGGCATGGTCGGCATCGATCAATACAACAACCTGCGCAAGGTCGAACCGATGCGGCGCGCCCTGGACGAACTCGAGGTGGGCACCTGGTTTACCGGCCTGCGCCGCAGCCAGTCCGGCGGCCGCGCGCAGACGCCGATCGTGCAGAAGCGCGGCGAGCGCTACAAGATCAGCCCGATCGCCGACTGGACCGATCGCGATGTGTGGCAATACCTGCAAGCACACGATCTGCCGTATCACCCGCTCTGGGAACAAGGCTACGTGTCCATCGGCGATTTCCACACCACCCGTCGCTGGGAGCCTGGCATGCGCGAGGAAGACACGCGTTTCTTCGGCCTGAAGCGCGAGTGTGGCATCCACGAAGACATCTAGCGGCAGCGGTCACGTGCACCTGTGCGGGTGACGCTTGACCAGCATGTGCTGCAGCTGCATGGGCAGGCTGCATCCAGGATGCAATGGTGGTGCACTGCGCGCCGTGCTCATGCACCGACGCGCCCGTCACCGCGCCGAGGCACCGGCGTGCATGCGCCGCATCCAGTAACGATCGAACGCCCACATCAGCAACAACGACAGGCCGACCAGCGGAAAGATCAGCCCGCACAGCACCAGCAGCACCATCAAGCCGCGTAGCGTGCGCGGGTCGGCCGGCAACGGCGGTACACCCAGGCCCCCGCTGGGGCGGCGCTTCCACCACATCACCGCCGCGCTGACGCACAACAGCACAATGGCGATGCAGGCGAACAACAGGATCAACTGGTTGGCAGTGCCGTATTGCTGCCCCAGGTGCACGTTGATGCCCCATTCCAGCAGCTTGGCCAGCGGCCCGTAGTCGCGGTAACGCATGTCCAGCAGCACCGCACCGCTGTATTGATCCAGGTGGATCACGCGCTGCCGCTGCAGATCGGCCGGGTACACCGACGCGGTATAGACCCCGGTCGCACCACGCGGCGGCGCCACGCTATATCCCGGCTGGATGCCGCGTGCCTCGAAACGCGCCATCGCTGCATCCAGACCGATCGCGCCGCGTCCCGGCGCAGCGAATCCAGCGGAATCGCCGTGATCGGCATGCGCGTTGTCTGCCGAATGCGCGTGTTGGGCCGCGTGCTCCGCCTGGGCCAGGTGCCCTGCGTGTTCTTCATGGCCTGCATGCGCTGCGCTTGTCGTGAGCGCTCCCTGCCGGGAACGCTCGGGATGCTCGTCGCCCACCTGCAACGCACGCGCGTGCTCGCCATGCGCGTGCTCATCCACCGCGCCAGTTGGCTGTGCAGGCACCACAGATTCCGGCAGGCGCGCCTGCCGCAACAACCATGCCGGCTCGCCACTGTCGGCCAAGCGCTGCTGCGACATCGGCTGCTGCACGCGCAGCCCGGCGGGATAGCCGAAATCATGCCCATTGGCCCAGCGATTGACCTGCGCACCCCACAGCCACGACCACGGCATGCCGGTCAGCGCCAGGAACAGCAGGATCGCACCAACCCCGGCACCGGTCACTGCGTGCAGGTCGCGCCAGAACAGCCGCTGTGTCGACTTGCCGCGCACGCTGATCACGCCGCCGCGTCGCCCGCGCGGCCACCACAGATACACGCCCGTGAGCACCAGCACGATGGCCCATCCGCCGGCCATTTCGATCAGGCCACGGGCATATGGCCCCACCAGCGCAAGACTATGCAGCCGGCGGATCGTCCAGCTGAGCGTGCCGTGCTCGGGCAAGGCGCCCAACACCTGCGCACGGTACGGATCGACATACACCACCTGGCGCACGCCGTGCGCATCCACCAACCCGATCTCCGCGCTCGCATCGACGCGTTTGGGCGTGGTGTACACAAACAAGCGGCCGCCATAGCGCCCTTGTGCAGCGGCAACCAACTGCTGCGCGGGCAGGCGCACATCGCCTACCGGCACCACCTTCAACCCGTGGTGCACGCTGCGGTCGATGGCGTCCTGGTACAGGAACGCAGCCCCGGTCACCGCCAGCCAGATGATGAAAGGCAGCACAAGCAGCCCGGCATAAAAATGCCAGCGCCACACCGCGCGATAGAAGCGCCAGCGGCTGGTTTGGCGTGACTCGTCCACGCCACCGTGGTCAATCGTTGCATGCATCAGAAGCTCCAATCCCACGACACCGACAACGCACGCCCATCGCCGGGCGAGTAACCGGAGCTGCCGCTGTCGTACCAGGCGTATACATACGCGCGATCGGTGACGTTGCGCAGCTGCAGGCTGAGCGCATTGCGCGCGTCCACCGCCCAGCGCGCGCCCAGGTTGAGCAAGGCGTAGCCACCGGTGCGGCCCAACGTGTTGGTGCGTTCCAGGTAGTAGTCGCCTTGTGCGTTGCCCCAGGCGCTCACCTGCACCGACGAACTGACCTGCCACTCCAGCCCGGCGGTGGCCAACCAGTGCGGCACGTTTTCGATCTCCTTGCCGCGCGTGGCCGGGGCGCTCGGATCGGGTGTGGCGATGCTGGCCTTCTGCCGCGAATACGAAACCCATGCACGCCAATGCTCGGCCGGCTGCAGGTTGAGCTGCGCATCCCAGCCGCGCCGCAGCGTACGGCCGACATTGGCCACATCGCCGATGCCCACCACGCCATTGACGCCGAAAATGGTCGCCACCTCGCCGGATGCGCGCTGCTCCCAATATGCCAGGCGCCCGTCCAGCAAGGACGACGGTGCGAACTTCAAGCCGGTCTCCCAGCCATCGTTGATCGACGGACCCAGGTTGCCGGGCTGGCGACGGTAGGCGCCATCGCCGCTGCCGATCTGGAAGGTGCGCCCCCAGTTCGCATACACGCTGCTCTGCTCGCCCACGCGGTAGCTCGCACTGAACTTGGGTTGCTTGATGGTGCCGTAGTCGTAGACCGGCGCAATGCTGCCGGCCAGCACGTCGTGCAGCTGTCCATCGACACGATCGATGCGATACCCCGGCACCAGCTGCAGGCGCGCAATGGGGGTCAGCACCGCCTGCACATACGCGCCACGCGTGCGCAGGTCGTAGTCCCAATCGCGCAGCTGTGCCCCGCGCACACGGGCCACCGTGCGATACCGCTGCGATTGGTTGTCCTGCCACTGCGCATCCACCCCGGCTTCCAGGTTGGCCTGCAGCGCACCCCAGTCCGGCTGCCAGTTGCTACGCAGCAGCAGCCCGCGATGGGTTTCGTCGGTATCGCGTTCCTGCTGCAGCCCGGCCGCAGAAAACCGCACCCAGCGTTGGTTGCGGTAGTCGTTCTGGTAGGCCTTGGCGCTCCATTGCGCCTGCTCACCGAGCGCACCGTCCGCATGCAACGCAGTCTGGCGTAGACGACGCTCGCTTCGGTCGTTCTGCGCATAGTCCGGCGAACTGCGCGGCGCCGCACGCGCGGTGGCGGCATCCAGATAGCCGGCTTCCAAGGCATGGTTGTCGTAGTACCGCGTGGTGAGCCCCGCGCGGAATGCGCCGTCCGGGTCGGTGTAGAACCACTTGCCCGCCACGCTGCGCTTGCGTGCGTCGGCATGATCGCGATACCCGTCCGAGTCGCGCCAGGCCAGCACGTAGTTCTGGCTCCAGGCGCCCTGTTCGAAACCTTTGCTCAGTTGCACCTCGCGCGCATCGAAGCTGCCGGCCGTCACGCTCAAGCGGCCGTCGTTGCCGCCGGTACGGGTGAGCACGTCCACGCTGCCGGCAATGGCATTCAGGCCATAGCGCGCGTCGTTGGTGCCGCGCACGATCTCGATGGCGCTGATGTCCTGCGGAAACACCGCGTCCAGGTACGGCATGGCGCCAGCGTTATCGTTGCTGGGGATGCCGTCGATCAGCAGCTTCACCGCATTGATGCGCCCCTCGCCATTGAATCCGCGGAACGAAAAGCGCCCCGCATCGGTGCCCATGCGGAATTGGGTGACCTGCACCCCGGGCGCGCGCATCAGCAGTTCCCAGCTGTAGTCCACATGTTGATCTTGCAGCAGCTCGCCGCCGATCACATCCACCGAGCTCAGCACGCGCGCCGTGCTCGGGCTGCGCTGCGCATGTTCGCTCACCTGCACCTTGCCCAGCGTGAGTGCGGCGTCTTGCGCCTGCACATCGCATGCAGGCCCCCACACCAGCGCCAACGACGGCGCATACCACATCGTTTTCAACAACCGCAAACGCATGACCAACCCTTCGCCGTGACTGCACGGCCGCACAGCCGTGCGCTGCCACCATCGCGGCGCGCATCGGCATCACTCGATCAGAAGCGAGTCGCCCGCACTGCCCGGCAGGGGCGCCGACAACCTCAGGCGCGCACGGGGCCTTGCTGCGTGGACGCCCGCACAGGGGCCACCTTATGCGCCCAATGGTGGCCCACGTGCGCCGAGTGCGGCCCATCGAAAGACCGAGCGTGCGCTTGCCTGGGTGAGTGTCGGGGCCGGCGTCGGCCGCAGTTGCAGCAGGCACAGCAACGCCGCCATGAGCAATGGCAGCAAGCGTGCGGCCAGGACGCAGTAATCGCAGGCTTCGCCATGCGTCGCTGCATCATGGGTGCCGGCGTGCGGCATGTTCACTACGGCGCCGGAGTGCGCGTCCGCAGCCAGACCGGGCGGCGGGGTTCGATGACCGGCATGCAGCGCGCGCTCTGCAGACAGTGCCGCAGCACCCATGCACATCGGCTCGATCGGCTGCGCCTGGCTCCAGCGGCTGATCAGCGGAGCGACCAGCATCAGCACCACCGCCAGACAGGCAAGCAGGGGCAACAACCGGTGGCGACGGGACAAACGCAGCATGCGTCGAAGTGTAAGCCGCCACGCAGGCCGGCGGCGATGGTCGCGGCCGATGCGCGACCGCATGTCGCACCTGGCTGTCCCGGTCAGCCCCGGATGACCCGCGCCCAGGCATGCGCCGGAGCCGGCGCGCCAGAACCGGATGGGCCTGCCGCTTCAGCCCCAGGCCCGTTTACCGCATGCCGGCCCCGTCCACGCACCGCCGTCCTGGTCGGCAGTCACACTTTCGTCCCACCTCTGTGACTGCAAGCACACGATCGGCCTTGGCATGCCCTATGCTTGCCGCTTCCACCCTGTAGCCGCGCGCATGAGTACCGTCCTGTCCGATCGAGCGGCCGAACCGCTTCCCTGCGCACCCAAGCCCCCCAGCGAAGCATTACGTCTGCAGGCGCTGCGCAGCTACGGCATTCTCGACACCCCGCGCGAAGCGGCCTTCGATGACATCACCCGGCTTGCCTCGATCATTTGCCAGACGCCGATCGCACTGATCAGCCTGGTCGATGCGGACCGCCAGTGGTTCAAGAGTGAGCTCGGGATGGGCGAGCGCGAAACCCCGCTGTTCAAGTCGATGTGCGCGCATGCGCTGCTCGAGAACGATGTGCTGGTGGTGCCCGACACGCGCCATGACATCCGCTTCGCGCGCAACCCGCTGGTCACCGGCGAGGCGCCGCTGCATTTCTATGCAGGTGCCTTGTTGAAGACACCCGACGGCCTGCCGCTAGGCACGGTGTGCGTGCTCGACCGGCAGCCGCGCCAACTCACCGAGGAGCAGGTGGAAGCCCTGCGCGCATTGGCACGCCAGACCATGGCGCAGCTGGAATTGCGCCGCGCACTGGCAATCGCCGAGGAATCCGATCGCTACCGCAGCCGCCTGATGGCCATCGCCGGGCACGATCTGAAGACCCCATTGCGCACTGCCGCCTACGCCATCGACAAGATGCGCCGGCACGCCGACGTCGACGCCGTTCCCAACCTGGTCACCGCGCGCGATGCGATCAGCCTGGTGGGCCGCAGCCTGGACGAGCTGGCCACGCTGGCGGCCGCGAGCAAGGCCGCCATGCCGGACCTGCAGCCACTGCAGCTGGAAGACGTGCTGCATTCGATCCTCGGCGTGTGGCGTCAACCGGCCATCGACAAGTACCTGGCCCTTCGCTATGTGCACACCTCGCTGCGCGTGCGCAGCCACCCCACACTGCTGACCACCTTGATCGGCAACCTGGTCGGCAATGCCATCAAGTACACCGAGCGTGGCCGCGTGCTGGTCGGCACCCGCCGCCGCCCCGGTTTTGCGGAAGTGGAGATCATCGACAGCGGCATCGGCTTGAACATGGACCATCCCGAGCAGGTCTTCCAGGCGTTCCGCCAGGCCGACCCGCGCAGCGACGGTTTGGGCATCGGCCTGTGGATCGTGCATCGCACTGCCGAGACGTTGGGCTGTGAAGTGGACGTCCGGCCGCGGCCGCAGGGCGGGACCTGTTTTTCGGTGCGGATTCCGTTGGCCTAAAGATGTGTGGCCCGCTGCGTATTCGGGCTGCGCGGCAAACGCCTGGGTCTCACCTAGTGGGGCACCGGTCTGTGGCCAGACCTCAACGCGCGAACCCTCCATCCCGTCGGCCCGACGTTGCAGCTGCACGCGCCACGCCAAGTCGCGCCTCAGTGGCGACCGCTCAGACCCGGCAACTCGCCGCAGGTGTCAGAATCCAGCACCGGCTCCGATCGCGCACTGCCTGCCGTGCATGGGCAGGACTTGGCGCTGTTCCATCTTTAACCGATGCTCGCTGCGGAACATAAAAAAAGCGGACCCGGGCTCCCGACCCGGGTCCGCCGCCAAGCACGCCAGGCCTCTCCCCAGGGACCCGGATGCGCCAGCCGCTCTGTGCACAGCCTCGCGCAACAGTGATGCGACAGCGCTAGCAACCCTTCGACGACACCGCGAAACACACCGGCAATGCGATCACCTGCATCGCCAGCTCTGCGCCGTCCACCCCTAGACGTTCGAGAGTGTCGCGTCATGGTTGCTATAAGGGTTTTCGACAACGCAGCGCGCAACTTGATGCGCCCGGTCGACGCCGACTGCATCGCCCCGACACGGGTAGGGAAAATCACCCACAGCACGCATGGCAGGGCTGCCGGGCAGACACGCATCCCGTTGATCCTGCGGATATTTTTTTGCGGCGATTGCGCTGCAGTGCAGCACCAAGGTCATCGCGAACGCACCGATCACACGGCCAAGCCGCCACCGTTTGGAAGGGGCATGCACGCACGTCCACTCCGGCTCCCTCCCGTGCGCCGTCCACATCGCCTGACCACTGCCCGGTGGGCTGTGCTAGCCGCGCATATCCCGGCCTCAGACGTCGGACGCATCCGCATCCTGGCGCGCGAACCACTCGGCCGAATGCACATCCTCGGCCGCAACGTCCAGCGCCTTGCGCAGCACTTCCAGCGGGATCTGCACGCGCGTGCTGCCCGCCTGCACCGCCACCCATAACGCTTCGTCGCGCGGGTCGGCCAGCACCGTCAGCACCTCATGTTCGCGGCCGGCGATGCTGGCCGACAGCTGCAGCGACATGCCGCCGTCCGGCTCGGACGACCACAGCCTGCTCAGTGCGGGGCGCAAGGGCTCGGTCATCGTGCCGCTCAACTGGTGATGGTCTGGGTCAACGATTCCCAGGTCGGCGGCAACGGCCAGTTGGGCGCCTGATTGCCGTCCAGCACGCGGCGTAGGTCGCGCTTGTCGATTTGCGGCGCGAGCACATGCACCAGGTCCAGCGCGTAGTCGCGCAGCACGCGGTCGCGCGGCAGCACCGCCCACGCGATGCACTCGGCAATCGGCGCCGGCGCCGGCCAGGCGCGCAGGTCCTCGTCGAAGGCATTGACCGCCATTTCCGCGACCAATCCCACGCCAAGCCCTGCGCGCACATAGGTCTTGATCAGGTCGGCATCCAGCGCGGTCAGCGCAATGCTCGGCTCCAGCCCCACCTGCGCAAACGCGCGCTGCAGCGACGAGCCCGGCCGGGTGGAGGATTCGTAGCTGATCAGCGGATGCTCGGCCAGCGCCTGCATGTCCGGTGCCGTGCGCGGGTGATCCAGTGCATGCCCCCGCGGCACCACCACCAGCCGCCGCCAGCGGTACAGCGGCACTGCGATGCCGGCGCTCGGCTCGCCACCGGCGGTGCTGACCACCGCGATGTCCGCATCGCCCTGGCTCAGCAGATCCAGGGCCGCACTTTCGGCGGCCTGCTGCAGATGCACGCTCACTTGCGGGTAGGCATTCTTGATCTGTGCCACCGCCGGCGGCAGCACGAAGCGCGCCTGGGTATGGGTGGTGGTCAGGGTCAGCTGGCCCTGGCTTTCGCGGCGCTGGTTGGCCGCATAGGTGCGGATGTTGTTGGCCTCCGACAGCACCGCGCGCGCGCGCTCGATCACTTCCACACCGGCCGGCGTCACTGCGTCCAGGCTACGTCCCTTGCGCACGAACAGCAGAAAGCCCAGTTCGTCCTCCAGCTGCTTGAGCTGCTTGGACAGGCCGGGCTGGGTCGCGTGCACGCGCGCGGCGGCCAGGGTGATGTTCAGCTCGGCATCGGCAATGGCCACCAGATAGCGAAGTTGGGTCAGCGTCATGGCTTATATCCAAAAAAGCGCGAGGCGCTACAAGGACTTCGACTGTAGAGGAGTTCTGCGGGCCAGCTTATAACCGAACGCTATTTTTAGGATGGATGAAGTCATTTCCGACGGCTATAAGCCGGCGTTACGGTCTGGCCCTTCCTCAAGGATGCTGCCGAACCGTGACTCCTGCGTTCCCGCTGCTTGCCGACCTGCGTGGCCGTGCCGTCCTGGTGGTCGGCGGCGGTGCCGATGCCGAACGCGCCACTGCCCAGCTGCTGCAGGCCGGTGCACTGCCGCTGGTGGGCGCGCCCGAGCTCACGGCGCAGCTGCGGCACTGGGCGCAGGCCGGGCAGCTGCGCTGGTTGGCCGGTCGGTTCGACCCGGCATGGCTGGCGCAACCCGACCAACCGCTGTGGCTCACTATTGCCGCCAGCGAATCGGAAGCGCTCAACGACGCCCTGCGCCATGCGGCCAGCGCCCACCGGCTGCTGACCCACGCCGCGACGCCTGCGGCGTCGGCAACGGCTCCTGCGCGCTCCCCCGCACCGCGCAGCCCGATCGGCACGCTGGCGCCCGGCAACGTGAGCCTGGTCGGCGCCGGCCCCGGCGATCCCGGCCTGCTCACCCGGCATGCGCTGCGCGCACTGCGTCAGGCCGAGGTGGTGCTGCACGACCGCCTGGTCAGCCCGCAGATCCTGCGCCTGGCTCGGCACGGCGCGCACCTCATCGAGGTGGGCAAGTCGGCGCAAGGCCATAGCACCCGGCAGGAACAGATCCACGCCCTGATGCTGGACCACGCCCGCGCCGGTCGCCGCGTGGTGCGGCTGAAGGGCGGCGACCCGTTCGTGTTCGGCCGCGGCGGCGAAGAGCTGGAATTCCTGCGCGCGCACGGTATCGGCTTCCAGGTGATTCCCGGCATCACCGCAGCCATCGCCTGCGCTGCGTATGCCGGCATCCCGCTCACCCACCGCGACCACGCGCAATCGCTGCGCCTGATCACCGCGCACTGCAAGGATTCGCTGGACACGCTGGACTGGCAGGCGCTCGGCCAGGAGCGGCAGACGCTGGCCTTCTACATGGGCGTGGCCGGCCTGGACACCATCCAGCAGCGGCTGCTGCAGGCCGGGCGCGCAGCCTCCACCCCGTTTGCGCTGGTCGAAAACGGCTCGCGCCCGCAGCAACGCATAATCACCGGTACGCTCGCCAGCCTGGCCGCCAGCGCCCGGCAGCATGCCGTGGCCGCCCCGGCGCTGCTGATCCTGGGCGAGGTGGCGACGCTGGCGCAGACGCTGCACTGGTTCGGCAGCGCGCCGCTGAGCGCCTCGCCGCCGCACTCACCCGGCGCAACGCCCCACACGCCCACACTGGCCCACGCAGCCTGACCCCGACGGAGACCCCATGGCCCTGTACGACAACATTCTCGACACCATCGGCCGCACCCCGGTGGTCAAGCTCCAACGCCTCGCCCCGGACAACGTGACCTTGTACGTCAAGGTCGAATCGTTCAACCCCGGCGGCTCGGTCAAGGACCGGCTGGCGCTGGCGATCATCCTCGACGCCGAACAACGCGGCCTGCTCAAGCCCGGCGACACCATCGTCGAAGCCACCTCCGGCAACACCGGCGTGGCACTGGCGATGGTGGCCGCAGCGCGCGGCTACAAATTCGTCGCCACCATGGTGGAAACCTTCTCCATCGAACGCCGCAAGCTGATGCGTGCCTATGGCGCCAAGGTCATCCTGACCCCGGCTGCCGAGCGCGGCAGCGGCATGGTGCGTAAAGCCAAGGAACTGGCCGAACAGCACGGGTGGTTCCTGGCCAGCCAGTTCGCCAATCCGGCCAACCCGGCCTACCACCGCAACACCACCGCTGCCGAAATCCTGCGTGACTTCGCCGGCCACCGGCTGGATCATTTCGTCACCGGCTGGGGCACCGGCGGCACCCTCACCGGCGTGGGCGAGGTCCTGCGCGTTGCGCGACCGGAAGTGCGCATCACCGCCTCGGAGCCGGCTGGCGCCGCCCTGCTGCAAGGCCAGGACTGGAAGCCGCACAAGATCCAGGGCTGGACGCCGGACTTCGTGCCCGAGGTGCTCAACCGCGAGGCCGCCCACCAGGTCCTGAGCGTGGAAGACACCGACGCGATCACCGTCGCGCGGCGCCTGGCCGCCGAAGAAGGCATCTTCACCGGCATCTCCGGCGGTGCCACCGTCGCCACCGCGCTGCGGGTGGCAGAAGGCGCCGCATCTGGCGACGTCATCCTGGCGATGCTGCCGGACACCGGCGAACGCTACTTCTCGACCCCGCTCTTTGCCGACATCAACGAAGGCTCCGACGACGACTGGCTGGCCGGACTGCCCTGATCGGGCAGTCGATGACCAGGCCTGAAGCCGCGCAATGCGCGGCTTTTTTTTGGTACCGGCCGAACAGCGCACTTGCGCCGAAAGACGCCGCGTCGCGGCGACCACGTCGTGCCCACAATCCGTGGCCGCTCCGAGACGCAAGCGCACGCGTCATTGCCGAGACCAGGCGTGACACGTGCCCGGCACGCCTCGCGCTGGGCGCAGCATCCGCCCCGTTTCCCGGATGTCGGGACGCCCGCACTCCCGTCCATGTCAAGGAAACGTTAGGATGGCGGCCGTAATGTAGGGAGAGATGTGTGAGCAACCAGCCGTATGGACACAGCGAGACCCGTGCCGCACGGGCGCCATGGCTGGTAAAAATGACCTCCCCGGTCCACTTTGCGCTCGCCCTGGGGCTGGGCGCATGGTTGCAAGACGCGCTGGACCTGCCTCTCCCTCCTCCCGCGCCGCTGGCCTGGATCGAATTGGCTGGCGGCGGCATCGCCTGTCTCGGCCTGGCGTTGGCGGTGAGCTGCTTCGTGCTGTTTGCGCGTCGGCGCACCACCATCATGCCCAGCGGCCATCCCTCGCGCCTGGTGCTGGACGGCCCGTATCGCGTCACCCGCAACCCGATGTACCTGGCCTTGGTGCTGAGCTACGTCGGCCTGTGCCTGCAACTCGGCTTGCTGTGGGCGGTTGTGTTGGTGCCGCTGCCGTGGCTTGCGCTGCAGCGCTATGTCATTCCGTTCGAAGAGGCGCGGCTGCGCGCCGAATTCGGCCGCCACTACAACGACTACTGCGCGCGTGTCCGCCGCTGGTTGTAAACCCGACATGCATCGCCTCGTGCGTTGCGAAGCTTGTTGCCGATCGCTCCGAGGCAGCGCCCAGATGTCGCGGGGCGGCACACATTCCACCCCGTCGGACAGTCGCAGCAGATGAGATGAATGGACGATAGTGTGCGGATTCCGCAGCGTGCTCCCCATCACGCGCCCATCATGCAATTCGCATAATTATCGCGCTATGAGAATCGAAGTCTGGCAAGGCGACATCACCGAACTCGACGTTGACGTCATCGTCAACGCCGCCAACGAATCACTGCTCGGCGGTGGTGGCGTCGATGGCGCCATCCACCGTGCCGCCGGCCCGCGCTTGCTGGAAGCCTGCGAAGCGTTGCCGCAGGTGCGACCGGGCGTGCGTTGCCCCACCGGCGAAATCCG
Organism: Xanthomonas sp. NCPPB 1062; assembly: GCF_041481705.2. NCBI lineage: Bacteria > Pseudomonadati > Pseudomonadota > Gammaproteobacteria > Lysobacterales > Lysobacteraceae > Xanthomonas > Xanthomonas sp. NCPPB 1062. The sequence continues at coordinate 3,693,297 of NZ_CM192987.1, forward strand.
CATCACCGACGGTTTCAATTTGAAGGCACGCCACGTCTTTCATACCGTCGGCCCGGTGTGGCGCGACGGCAAGCACAACGAACCCGAACAGCTGGCCAACTGCTATTGGCAATCGCTGAAACTCGCCGAACAGATGATGCTGCACTCGATCGCGTTCCCGGCGATCAGCTGCGGCATCTACGGCTATCCGCTGTATCAGGCAGCGCGCATCGCCGTGACCGAAACACGCGATTGGCAGCGCTCGCACAAGGTGCCCAAGCACATCGTCCTGGTGGCCTACAACGAGGCGACCTACAAGGCCTACCAGCAGGCGTTGGCCACGCAGGAAACTGCGGCGGCCTGAGATCGGATTGACGTTGGCGGCCTGCTGCATCGCCCGGCTGGATTGCGCAAGCCATTGAGCGATTCCGATTGAGCAAAGGGCGCCGAAAGGCGCCCTTTGCGTTTTTTCGCGCGGCATCAATGCGCACCTGTGGATGCAGCAAACAAAAAACGCCGGCATCGCTGCCGGCGTGTTTGTTTCATCGATGCGGCGGCCTTGCAGCCACCATCAATCGATCAACCTTTCCACTTACCCAGCGCGGCCAGGCCGTTTTCCTTGGCGCGCTCGTAGATGACCTGCTGCGCCTTGGCGAAGTTGCCGGTCATGTCCTTGGCCCACAGCTTCAGCGCGGCCTGCTGCATGGCGCGGCCGTAGGAGAAGCTCAGCGGCCAGGGCAGATTGCCGAGCTGGTGCATTTCGTTGAGGTGGGCGGTGGACTGCTCGTCGGTCTGGCCGCCGGACAGGAACACGATGCCCGGCAGGATCGCCGGCACGGTGGACTTCAGGCACATCACGGTGGACTCGGCCACCTCTTCGATGCTGGCCTGCTCTTCGCAACTCTTGCCGGAGATGACCATCGACGCCTTCAGGATGGTGCCTTCCAGCACGACGTTCTGCTCATACAGGGCACCGAACAGCGAGCGCAGCGTGGCTTCGGTGACTTCGTAGCAGGTTTCGATGTCGTGGCTGCCGTCCATGATCACTTCCGGCTCGACCATCGGCACCAGGCCTTGTTCCTGGCACAGCGCTGCGTAGCGCGCCAACGCATGCGAGTTGGCCTCGATGCAGGTGCCGGACGGAATGTCTTCGCCGATGTTGATGACCGCACGCCACTTGGCGAAGCGCGCACCCAGCGTGTAGTACTCCTCCAGCCGTGCACGCAGGCCGTCCAGGCCTTCGGTGACCAGTTCGCCCGGCATGCCAGCCAGCGGCTGCGCGCCCTTGTCGACCTTGATGCCCGGGATGATGCCGTGGGCGGTCATGTACTCGGCGAACGGCACGCCATCCTTGGTCTTCTGACGGATGGTCTCGTCGAACAGGATGGCGCCGGAGATGTAGTCGCTCAGCTTGGGCGTGGTCAGCAACAGTTCGCGATAGGCGCGACGGTTCTCTTCGATGTTCTCGATGCCGACGCTGGCAAAACGCTTGGCGATCGTACTGGTCGATTCGTCGATGGCGATGATGCCCTTACCCGGGGCGACCATCGCCTGGGCGGTTTCGGCAAGCTGTTCGATGCTCATGTAGTTCCTGTGGCAGCTGCGGGGGAGAACGAAAGTATAGCGACGAAAGTCGTACACATTCCTTCACGGAATGCCTGCAACCGATTACACGTGATCTGCGTGACAGGATGTGTGGTGATGCTCGCATCGCGGGAATCGGGAATCGGGAATCGGGAAAGCTGAGCATGGTGCGCGGCGCGGCGCTTGCGGTGCCGTGATGCATGGCTGCAATGACTGCGCTGGCGCGTTGATATGGAGCCATGCGTGAGTCAGCCGGCATTTTTGAGGGTTGGCCGCGTCGCTGCTTCGTCCGTCGCAATAGCGCTGCGCCTGCGGCGTACGTTACATCGTAGACAGCGTCTTGTTCCGCCATGACCAGCACCGTTGCGGCAGCGCGCGTGCGATGTGGTGGGACCGGGTACCTGCCGGATCCGGCCGTTGACCAACGATCCGGCCACGACCGGGTGCGCGTCCAGCGGCCAGGTCGCCACACAGCACGACGGCGGCCCTGGGGCCGCCGTCGTGTGTCGCCTCTGTTCCGGCTCAGGTCATGCGCCGGATGCAGTCCACAGGCGTTAGAGCTCGCCCAGCCCGGTGGCGCGACCGTCTTCGCCCACTTCCAGCAAACGCAGCGTATTGGTGGCGCCGTGGGTTTCCATGTGCTCGCCACTGGTGAACACCACGCGGTCGCCAGGCCCCATGCGCTCGTTCTCCACCAGCAGACGGATCGCCGCACGTGCGGCTTCGCGCGGGGTCAGGCCGCGGCTGTCGAAGCTGATCGGGAACACGCCACGCATCATGGCCATCTGGCGGCGCGCGCCATCGTGACGGGTGAAGGCGTAGATCGGCATATTGGAGCGGAAGCGCGACAGGAAGCGCGGCGTGCCGCCGGATTCGGTCAACGCCACCACGCCGCCCAGGCCGATGTGCTCGGACAGGAACATGGTTGCCATCGCAATCGCCTGGTCGGCGCGCTGCAGGTTGCGTTGCGCCGCTTCGAAGTCGGTGTCGAATTCGAACTGGTGTTCGGCCCCCAGGCAGATGCGCGCCATCGCTTCCACCGCACGCACCGGATAGGCGCCGGCGGCGGTCTCGGCCGAGAGCATCACCGCATCGGTACCGTCGATGACCGCGTTGGCCACGTCCAGTACTTCGGCGCGGGTGGGGATCGGGCTTTCGACCATCGACTGCAGCATCTGCGTGGCAGTGATCACCACTTTGTTCTGCGCCAGCGATTCGCGAATGATCTTCTTCTGCAGGCCGGGCAATTCAGCGTCACCGATCTCAACGCCCAGGTCGCCACGCGCCACCATCACCACATCGGAGGCTTCGACGATCTCGACCAGGTTTTCGATCGCCTCGGTGCGCTCGATCTTGGACACCAGTTGCGCATCGCAGCCGTGCTGCTGGGCGATCTGACGCGCGTCGTGCATGTCCTGCGCATTGCGACAGAACGACACCGCAATGAAGTCCACGCCGATCTTGGCCACGATGCCGATCAGTTCCTTGTCGCGCTCGGTCAATGCGCCCAGCGACAGACCACCGCCCTGCTTGTTGAGGCCCTTGCGGTCGGACAGCACGCCATCGTTCAACACCTTGGTGACGATGCGCTCGCCCTGCACATCGGTCACCTGCAACTGCATCAGACCATCGTCGAGCAGCAGCACGTCGCCGGCGGTGACGTCCTGCGGCAGCCCCAGATAGCTGACGCCAACCTGCGTCTGGTCGCCAGCCGGCGCGTTGGCATCGGCCACCAGGTCGAAGCGATCGCCCATGGTCAGCTTGATCTTGCCTTCGGCAAACCGTTCGATACGGATCTTCGGGCCCGGCAAGTCGGCCAGGATGCCGACCTCGGCACCGACGCGGGCTGCAGCGGCACGTACTTCGGCGGCGCGCTTGGCCTGGCCAGAGGGGTCGCCATGGCTGAAGTTGAGGCGCACCACGTTGACGCCCGCCTTGAACAGCGTATCCAGCACACCGGGCGCATCCGTTGCCGGTCCGAGGGTGGCGAGGATCTTGGTGCGGCGTTGACGTTCTTTCATGATGGCCTCCCTGTAAAAGCCGCGAAACTTAACACACACGTCACGTACCGAGGATGGCATTGCGGCATAGCCTTCCTCCGATTCCGGCATGTCTTATAGACAGTGCGGGACAGTACGTACGCCTGCGCCCGCGCTGCCATGAGCAATGCGAACGGTCGCCACCCTAACCCGGCGACGGTGAAGAGTGTTCTGCGCGCTTCGAACCGCAACTGCAGGCGCGGCGACCAAGCGAACGCAACGGCCGACGCGCACTGCCCATCACTGAAGCAACGCCGCCAGTTCAGCCGGCGTGCGTGCCAGCGCACCGGCACCGGCGGCGCGCAATTCGCCCTCGTCGCCGAAGCCCCACAACACGCCAATGCTGTGGATGCCGTGGTGATTGGCGCCATCGATATCCATGCGCCGGTCACCGATCATCACGCAGCCGGCCTTGTCGATCTGCAAACGGCGCAGCGCTTCGGCAATGAGATCCGGCTTGAAGCGACGTTCGCCGTCTTCGCTGGCACCGATCACCTCTTCGAAGCACGCGCCGAAGGGCAGATGCTCGACGATGCGCCGCGCGTAGCGCTCATTCTTCGAGGTCACCACGGCCAGACGATGACCGGCGCGCTGCAGGCCGGTGACAACCTCGCCGATGCCGTCGAACACGCTGAGTTCGGTCCAGCCTACCGCGTCGTAGCGTGCGCGGTAGAGCCCGAGCGCGCGCTGCACCAACTCCGGATCGTCCGGAAAACACTCGGTGAAGCTGTCGCGCAACGGCGGGCCGATCCAGGCGCGCAAGGTCTGCGGCGACGGACGCGGCTGGCCGAGTTCGTCGAAGGCGTGCACGATGCTGGCAACGATGCCTGGCTCCGAATCGACCAGCGTGCCGTCCAGATCGAAAAACAGCGTGGCTGCACTCACTGACCGCGGGCCTGGAGTGCGGCCACCGCCGGCAAGGTCTTGCCTTCCAGAAACTCCAGGAACGCACCGCCACCCGTGGAAATGTAGGTGACGTCCTGGGCGATGTCGTATTTGTCCACTGCGGCCAGGGTGTCGCCACCGCCGGCGATCGAGAACGCCTTGGAACTGGCGATCGCGCGCGCCAGCGTTTCGGTGCCGTGGCTGAAGGACTCGAATTCGAAGACGCCCACCGGCCCGTTCCACACCACGGTACCGGCACTGGCGATCAGCTCGGCGTAGCGCTGCGCGGTTTGCGGGCCGATATCCAGGATCAGATCGTCCGCGTCGACCGCGTCCAGCGACTTCACGCTGGCCTGCGCATCGGGCAGGAACTGCTTGGCAACGACCACATCGGTGGGCAGCGGAATCTCGGCGCCACGCGCCTTGGCATCGGCCACGATCTGGTTGGCGGTCGGGATCAAGTCCGGCTCGTTCAACGACTTGCCCACGGCATGCCCGGCCGCGGCGATGAAGGTGTTGGCGATGCCGCCGCCGACGATCAGTTGGTCGACCTTGTTGACCAGGTTGGACAGCAACTCCAACTTGGTCGAGACCTTGCTGCCGGCCACGATCGCCAGCAGGGGCTTGGCCGGGTTGTCCAGCGCCTTGGCCAGGGCGTCGAGTTCGGCCATCAACAGCGGGCCGCCTGCGGCGACCGGCGCGAAGCGGATCACGCCATGCGTGGAGGCCTGCGCACGGTGCGCGGTGCCGAAGGCATCCATCACGAACACGTCGCACAACGCGGCGTACTTGCGCGCCAGCGTCTCATCGTCCTTGCCCTCGCCGACATTCATGCGGCAGTTTTCCAGCAGCACCACCTGGCCCGGCGCGACGTCCACGCCGTCGACCCAGTCGCGCACCAGCGGCACGTCCACGCCCAGCAACGCGGCCAGGCGCGTGGCCACCGGCGCCAGCGAATCTTCTTCGGTCCAGCTGCCTTCCTTGGGGCGGCCCAGGTGCGAGGTCACCATCACGGCCGCGCCTTTTTCCAGGGCCAGCTTGATGGTGGGCACCGAGGCGGTGATGCGCTGTTCGGAGGTGATCTGGCCGTTGTCGATCGGCACGTTGAGATCCTGGCGGATCAGCACGCGCTTGCCGGAGAGATCGAGGTCGGTCATGCGGACAATGGACATGGGCTCAGCTCGTTCGGTCTAGGGAGGGGGAATGGGGAATGGTCATGCAGACGCACCCAGCAGAAGCGCCGGTGCAAACATGTGAGCGCTTGCCTTAGCGGCAACCGGCTGTGGATCGCCATCGCGCCTTCGTTGCGCCCGCATGTGGACCGCGCAGCGCCGATTGCCCACCACGCGCCAGTCCGCCAGGCGGCTGGCAAGGCGCGGGATGCTTGGTCGAACACGACGGGCAATACGGCTGCCTTGGTCACGGGGGACGCCCATTGTCCGACCTTCGCGCCGCAGCGGCAAACCGCCATGCGAAGCGGGCGCGATCAGCCGTTGCGATTGGCCGATGCGCTACGCAACAGGCTCACCGCGAAACCGCCGACCAGCAAGGCGCCACCGACCAACAGACCCCACAGCAGCCAACGCTTCCAGTCGCGCGGCGCGGCGGCCGGTTGCAACGCGGCATCCCCCGCCAGCGGCTGTGCCTGCGCAGCCAGGCGGGCCTGCGCCGGCTGCCACCGTGCGCCGCGTTCGCGCCGCAGTGCCTGCAGCATTGCGCCCAGTGGTGCGTCGGTGCGCTGCGCCCGCGCGCTGCCGGCGACCAGCGCATATGGCGGCTGGCCCTGGGCGAGAAACATCAACCGCTCGGGTTGGTACCCGACGCGCAGCGTCGGCACGGCGGTGCTGCGCCCCTGGGCGGCGACCAACCTCCATTGGCGATCGCGCACGGGGGCAGGCAGCAGTTGCGGCGGCGACGCGGCTGCCGTGCCCTGGCCCAGTCGATACGCCAACCAGGGGCCAGCACGTTGCAGCCACGGCGCATCGTCGCTATCGCGACTTGCCACGATCCACTCGACCGCCTCGGCCTGACTGCCGCCGACATCCAGTTGGCTGATCGGAAAGCGACCGGGCAAGGCATACACCAGCGCCGCATCTCTTGCGGTGCCTGGCAAGTCCAGCCACTGCGGCGGTGTGGACATGGCGACGCCATCCAGCTCCGCCTCGACCACGCGTAATGCCGGCAGCTCGCCCGATGCGGTGACCAGGCGCAAGTAACGCGCACCATCGTCCAGGGCGATACGACGCTGCTGCAGTCGCTGCGCCTGATTGTCCAGCGCCATGACCGTGGCGCTGGAGACGAGCACGCGCCAGTCGCGCAGATCGTCGCTGCCTTCCACACGCACCTGGGCCTGCACCGGCATGTCGCCCTCCCAATCCAGCACCAGCGCACGCGGGCGATCGCGCAGCGCGCTGGCATCGATCAGCCAGCTCACACCACGGCCCGCAGCGACAGCCCCGGTCGCAAAGCGACCTTCCAGGCGGCGCACCGCACCACTGGCGTCGCGCTCGGCAATCAACTGCAGGTCGCCGTTGGCCGGCGCGGCACCTGCCGGCAGCGCAAACAGGGGCAGGCGCTGACGGCGTACCGCAGCCGCCGGTGCTGCATCCATCGGCAGCCAGGCGGTGGGCAGCTCTTGTCCACGCGCATCGATCACCGTGACATCGCGCAACGCCGCGTCGTGCGCGGTGCGATACACCGCCGCATCCAAGCTCACCTGATAGAGGCCGACATCCGCGCCGGTGACCTGCAGCGGCCACTGCTGGCGGTAGTCCTGCCGCACATCGGCGGCCTGCGCCAGCAGCGGCATCAGTATCAGCAGCAGTGCCCATCGCATCGTGTTCATGCCTGATCCTTTTCGACGCCGTTCTCTTGGACAGCATGACCTTCGGTCGCGACCGCACGCGGCGGCGCCGGCGCCAGATAGCCCACCACGGTGCACAACAGGCCATAGGCCATGAACGAGCCGATGCCGAGAAGATTGCCCAGATGCTGGCGGTCGACCAACACCAACTTCGCCAGGACCAGCCCCATCAGCAGCGCGCCGCCCAGCCACAGCCCGCGTTGACCACGACGCGAGCCGATCACCCAGCCCAGCACGCCGAGTACGCTCCAGACGATGGTGAGGCTGGTCTGCGACAAGGTGGCGCCGATCAGCGCCGAATCCCACGGCACACCGCCCCAGTGGTGCACGCTGTGCAAGGTGCTGCCGGTGATCAACGCCCAACCCAGCACACCCAGCGCGGTCACCCGCCAACGCTGCAGCACTGTCGGCGCAGCTGCCGACCAGGCCCAGCGCGCAAGCAAGGCCAGGACCGCCAATTGCGCCAGCTCGGCGGGATTGAGCAACGCCAACCATGGCAACGGGGCCGCGCTCACCGGATCCAGCAATGCGCGCAGCCAGCCGAGTCCCAGTACCGCGAACACGCAACTCAGCAACGCGTTGCGTGCAGGGTCGAAGCCGGTTCCCTGCGGCCAGGCCAGCCATGGCCAACGCAACAGCCCCAGCGTCGCCACCAACAACCACGGTGCCGCCAGCAAGGCGCAACGCCAGCCATTGGACAGAAAGAACGCGTCGGCCAGCCAGGCCGTGCCCAACGAGATGACCAACGGCCACAGCAGCCACCAGATGAACTGCGCCGCCATCGCGCCAGCACCCTGCTGCGTGCGCAAGCACCACAGCGCACGCGCGCCCGCCACCGCAAACACACCCCATGCCAGCGCGCCCCAATGCGCGAATGGCTGGGTGTGCGCTGCGCCCTGCCACAGCGCCAATGGCGCCGCCAGCGCCAGACCAGACATCACCGTCCATACCAGCGCCGCTGCAGGACGGCGGCGATGCACTTCGGCCGCCAGCCATATACTGAGTGCGACCAAGCCCAGCAGCAGATCCGGCTCGCTGCGCAGATCGGCAAAACGCACGATCTCGTGCACGCCGCACAGCGTCCACCAGCCCAGTCCCCACAGATATGCCAGCAGCGCACGCCGCCGATGCCCGGCATCGCGCAGGAACCAGGCACTGGCCCAGCCGGCAAGCGCCAGCAGCACGGTACTCATGCAGGTTGCGTTGGCCACCGCGACCGCATCGTAGCGCCAGGCATCCACGCCGAACGCGACACCCACCGCCGCAAACATCTGCAACGCCACACCGCTGACCTGCGAGACCCGCCGTTGTTGGCCAAGCCCCAGCCACAGCAACCCCACGCCTTCCAGCGCAAACACGCTCGCAGTGGCACGTGCCGACAGCGCCAGCGGCACGGCCAGGGTTGCGAACCCGACCGCCAGCATCGCGTGCGCCTGGCCCAGCACGCGCGTAGGCGCGCGGCGCAGCAGCCAGCTGCCCAGGCCCGCGTACAACGCTGCCACCGCCACCGCGCACAACGCCAATGGCAGCCGATCGCCCTCAAGCAGGCGCGCCTGCAACGCGAAGGCGACGAGCGGCGTTCCGAACAACAGGCTGCCATCGATGAGCCTGCCGGCACTGCCGTCGCCGCGGCGCGCATGCAGGACCGGAATCGCCACGTACATGGCGAAAAACAGCAACAGGAACGGCTCGGTCGTGGCGAATTTGGCCGGGGAGTACTGCAGCGCCCCCCACACGGTGCCGATGCCGAAGGTGAAAGCAAACCCCAGCAGGTTCAGCACGCGCCACGGGCGTGTCCATGCAATCGCCACGATGCCGGCGTTGAGTACGGCGTAGTACGAAAACAGCGCGACATGATTGCCGCTGCCGGTAGACAGCCAGATCGGCGCAAGAAAACCGGCCAGCACGCCCAGCACCGCCAACGTGCGCGAATCCTGCAGCACCGCCAGCACGCACATGCCTGCGATCAGCACCACGCTGATGCCCAGTGCCGTTCCGGCATCGAGCAAGCCGTACAACTTGAAGGCCGCGAACACCGTCAACAACAAGCCGCCGATGGCGCCGCCCTGCAACGCCAACGCAAAGCCCGGCCGCTGCGCGCGCTGCTTCCAACCGAAGATCAGACCGGCCAATGCCAGGACGCTGATGCCGGCCAAGCGCAGCTCGATCGGCATGCGCATCCAGCCCTGGTCGCTGGCGTACTTCAACAGCGACGCCACGCCGGCCAACAACACCAGCATGCCGACCTTGACCGGCACATTGCCCTGGGTGAACCAACGCTTCAAGGCGCTGGCCGCGCGCGCGATGGCGCTGGGCGCGGCCGGAGGCCGGGGTGGTTGCGATTGTGCGGATTGCGACTGCGCCGGCTCGGCGCGCGTCGCCTGCGCTTGCGGGCTCGGACGTTCCGACCCCGCGATCGCACTGTGCGCCATCGCCTCTGCGGGTGCCTGCGCCGGCAATGGCGGCGGCACCGCCGAGGCAGACACGCCAACCGCGTCGTGGTCCGCGCTCGGCGCCTGCCAGCCAACGGCCTGACGCGCTGCATCGGAGATGCGGTACCCAGGTAGATCGCCGTCGGCAATGAAGCCCGGACCAGTGCCGACAGCGGACGCCTCGCCCGGTCGTTCCCATGCCCTGCCCTGCGCGTCCGCGGGTGCTTGCGCTGGCGCATCCGCAGGCTCGGCACCACTGCGCTGCCACTGCGCAAGCCGCTGCTCCAGCGCCGCCACCCGTCTCCGCAGCCCGGCCATCCACACCAGCGCGATCACCACACCCACCGGCACGGCGAGCAGCACCAGGGCCACCAACACGATTATCGTTTCCAACGCAGCAATCCCCGAGCCGGCGTCCAGCCGAATGCGCGCACCATACAGCCTCGGGCTACGGCTGGGCAGCCAGCCTCTCGCTCAGACGACGGATGGAGCGTCGGCAAGCTGCAGTCGCACGCGTGCTTGCGTGGATGCATCACACAAGAAAACGCCCGGAAAACCGGGCGCTTTGAGCGATTATTCGCGGTAACCGCTGTCGTTCTTGTTATGGATGATCCAGATCAGGTTGCCGCCGGTCCCCATCGACTTGCCCGCGAACACCAGGCGTCCCTGGCCCTTGTAGGCCATTTCATAACGGTAGCGGTCGCCACCGAAGAAAAACGGGATAAATGCCTTGCCGGTCACGTAAGCACCCTGGTCGTCCGGCTGACCAATCAGGTCGGTGACCTGCTTCATCGGCATACCGATTTTCAACTGGGTGAACTTGCTGCCAGGCGCCGGCTTGCCGGTGATTTCGCCTTCGTAATCGTTGATGCCCTTGACGGTCTCGCCGTAGCCCGCCTCGACATCGGACGACTTGATCACCTCACCATCGGCATTCATCCAGGCCGGCGTCCCGGTCTGCTTTTTTGCAGCCCAGCTGGTGGACGGCACGGAACACGCAACTACCACGCTCAGCGCCAGGGCGCCTGCCAAAAACTTATTCATCACTCTTCTCTCGATCCATGGAGTTCCCCGATCCTTCGTACACGACACGGGAACGGCCGCCGTGCGTGCAAATTAGCGCACGTGAGTCCAGCAAAGTCCACTTCCGGGCAGCCGCCGAAGGCGTCGCAGTGCAAGAAACGCAACATCCATCGCCCACAAATGAAAAAGCCCCGGCATGCCGGGGCCTGTCTCATCACTGCGCCAGAAACTTACTTGGCGACAACCCGCACCATCTCCAGGCACTTGTTGGAGTAGCCCCACTCGTTGTCGTACCAGGACACCAGCTTGACGAAGGTGGAGTCCAGCGCGATGCCAGCGTCGGCGTCGAACACCGAGGTGCAGGTTTCGCCGCGGAAATCGGTGGCCACGACCTTGTCTTCGGTATACCCCAGCACACCCTTCAGTGCGCCTTCGCTCTGTGCCTTCACTTCGGCGCAGATTTCGGCGTAGGTGGCCGGCTTTTCCAGTTCGACAGTGAGGTCGACCACCGAAACGTCCGAGGTCGGCACGCGAAAGCTCATGCCGGTGAGCTTCTTGTTGAGCTCGGGGATCACCACGCCCACGGCCTTGGCCGCGCCGGTGGAGGACGGAATGATGTTCTCCAGGATGCCGCGGCCGCCGCGCCAATCCTTGTTGGACGGGCCGTCCACGGTCTTCTGCGTCGCAGTGGCCGCATGCACGGTGGTCATCAGGCCGCGCTTGATGCCCCACTTGTCGTTGATCACCTTGGCCAGCGGCGCAAGGCAGTTGGTGGTGCACGAGGCGTTGGAGATGATCGCTTCGCCTTTGTAGGTCTTGTCGTTGACGCCATAGACGAACATCGGGGTGTCGTCCTTGGACGGCGCCGACAGGATCACTTTCTTGGCGCCTGCATCGATGTGCTTCTGAGCGGTTTCCTTGGTCAGGAACAGGCCGGTGGACTCGATCACCACGTCGGCGCCGACGGCATCCCACTTGAGGTTGGCCGGGTCGCGCTCCTGGGTCAGGCGGATCTTCTTGCCGTTGACGATCAGCGTATTGCCGTCGACCGAGACGTCGGCCTTGAAGCGGCCATGCACCGAGTCGTACTGCAGCATGTAGGCCAGGTAGTCGGGCTCGAGCAGGTCATTGATGGCCACGATCTCGATGTCATTGGCGAAGTTCTGCACCGCAGAGCGCAGCACGTTGCGTCCGATGCGACCGAATCCGTTGATGCCAACCTTGATTGCCATGTTCACTAGCTCCTGCGACCGCGACAGCGCGGCGGATGGAAAGGGGCTGTCATTCTAGCAGCGTCACTGTCGGCAGCCGTGTTGTTGTGGGCCGGGATTGGGAATGGGCATTCGGGATTGGCTGGCGGTTCGCCAGTGCTCTGTGCGTCGCCTGGTGAGCCACCGGGCCGCAACTGCGCTCGGTCCCTGCGGGAACGCGCGTGAGCGGCCGATCCGCGCGCCACGGCATCGATGACCGACGGCGTCCGGATGCACCCATGCCGGTCGCATCAAGCGACATGCATTGGGCACGATAAAACGGTCACACGTCCAAACATTTCAATCACTTAAGGAATAATCGGATACGCTGAAGAGCATATTCAATGCTATGCCGAACAGCAGAATTTCGGCACCCCGTGGATTTCGATACTGGCCCTGCCCGCTGAGGCACCCCCATCAATCACACGGAGATTTCCCATGCGTCGCACCCTCTTCTCTCTGGTTCTGGCTCTGGCTGCCACCCCGGCGCTGGCTGGCGGCGTGATGCATTACATCGACAAGGCCAAGCTGCCGGCCGGCGGCGAGGAACGCGAAGTCGCTGCGCTGTTCGACACCTGGAACGCGGCGTTGGCCACCGGCAACCCGCACAAGGTGGCGGACCTCTACGCACCGGACGGCGTGCTGCTGCCGACGGTCTCCAACGAAGTGCGTGCCTCGCGCGAACAGATCGAAAACTACTTCGCGATGTTCCTGACCAAGAAGCCGCAGGGCGTGGTTAATTACCGCACCGTGCGCGTGCTCGATGACGACAGCGCCGTGGATGCCGGGGTGTACACCTTCACGCTGACCGACAAGCACGGCAACAAGAGCAACGTGCAGGCTCGCTACACCTTCGTGTACGAAAAGCGCGACGGCAAGTGGCTGATCATCAACCACCACAGCTCGGCGATGCCGGAAGTGGATGCACCCAAGGTCGCCAAGGTCAAGTAAGCAGTACATCGCACCGGCGATCGATCGCTGTCGACGCCACTGTGCACGCAACCGTCGGCGTCCATCCCGCCGCCGACAGCTGTGCCAAGCGCATCGCACGATGCCACACGTGCGATGCGCGCTGCGAGCCCCAGCACGGCGCGCAACGCCGTCTTCCGCGCAGGGTGTGGCAACAGCCATTGCAGGGCCGCACACCTGGGCGCACGGCCAAATTGATCAGGATCAAGGCAGCGGTGACGCCAAGCGCGAAGACTTCCCACGTCCATTGCACCCCACGAGACTTCTCATGCGTATGCGCTCTACCCTTCTGTTCGCCGCTCTGGCCGCTTCTTGCGTCAGCCTCCCCGCACTGGCGCAATCCAAAGGCGACTGGACCGTTGCCGTCGGTGCCCACCAGGTCGCTCCCAAATCCGACAATGGCAGCCTGGTCGGCGGCACCCTCGACGTGGATGTGGGCAAAGACATCAAACCCACGTTTACCGCCGAATATTTCGTCGCAGACAACCTGGGCATCGAGGTGCTGGCTGCGCTGCCGTTCGAGCACGACATTGCGATTGGCGGCCTGGGCCGGGTGGGCAGCACCAAGCATCTGCCGCCGGTGATCTCGCTGCAGTACCACTTCAACGCCCAGGGCACGCTATCGCCGTTCGTTGGCGCCGGTATCAACTACACGCGCTTCTTCGACACCGACACCCGCGGCGCGCTGGCCGGCAGCAAGCTGGAGCTGGACGATTCCTGGGGCCTGGCACTGCATGCAGGCGTGGACTACAAGCTCAGCGACCGCGGCGCGCTGCGCGTCAACCTGCGCTGGATCGATATCGATACCCGAGCGCGCCTGGACGGCAACCGTATCGGCACGGTCAATATCGACCCGCTGGTCTACGGCCTGGCCTACGTGCACCGGTTCTGATCCCCGCGGCGTGGGCGGCGCATCTCTGGCACACTTGCCGTCCAGGGACGTGCATCACCGCCGGAGTTGCGGACAGGTCGGTCACGTCGCCCGCCTGTCCGACCTACCGGGGATTCCATGAACACGCTGACTCGCACCGCCCTCGCCATCGCACTGGCCGCCTCGGCCGCACCCGCCCTTGCACAGTCGGCCGGTCATTGGACGACCGGTTACGGTGCCGGCTATGTCTCGCCCAAGTCCAATAACGGCACCTTCGGCGGCACCCAGGCCGAGATCAAGGGCGCGCCGGCACTGTCGTTCACCTACGAATACTTCCTGCGCAACAACCTGGGTATCGAAGTGCATGCGGCAGTTGCAGGCAAGCACGACCTCGAGCTGCAGGGCATCGGCAAGGTGGGCAGCTATTGGACGGTGCCACCGAGCGTGCTGCTGCAGTACCACATCAATGGCTATGGCACGGTGTCGCCGTTCGTGGGCATAGGCATCAACTACACCACGTTCCTGGGCGAAGACACCGAGCAGACGGTCACCAGCGGCGATCTGCGTTTCGACGATTCGGTCGGCGCCACTGCGCATGTCGGCGTGGACTTCATCTTCAACGACCGTAGCGGCCTGCGCGTGGATGCGCGCTGGACCGATTCGCGCAGCAACGTCGACCTCAACGGCGGGCGGCTGGGCAAGGCACGGATCGATCCGTTGACCTTCGGCGTGTCGTACCTGGTGTATTACTAAGAGCGCCTAGCAACACGACTGCGCTCATCGCCAGATGGGCGCGGCCAGCGCCCGCTGCGGCATGCCCCCACGCGGATGCTGCAGTTGCCGCTTGCGCGCAACTGTTTGCTCCATCCGGGCGCGCCCCAGGCACGTGCCGGCACCATGCTGAGGCGTGGCTGTCGCAGCTTCGGGAGGGCCATCAAACCGTCCCGGACCGATGCGTACAATCGCCGGATGAAAACACGTTCCCTCTCTGCATTCGTTGTTGCAACGGCAATGGCCGCCGCATTCCACCCAAGCACCGCCCTGGCCTGGGGCCCGCAAGGCCACCGCCTGGTGGCGCGCATCGCCGAAACCGAGCTGAGCCCGCAGGCACGCACGCAAGTGGCGCAATTGCTGGCCGGCGAGCCGGACCCGACCCTGCACGGCGTGGCCACCTGGGCCGATGAGCTGCGCGAGCACGACCCTGACCTGGGTAAGCGCTCCGGGCCGTGGCACTACGTCAACCTGGGCGAACACGACTGCACGTACTCGCCACCGCGCGACTGCCCGGACGGCAACTGCGTGATCGCCGCGCTCGACCAGCAAGCCGCCCTGCTCGCAGATCGTACCCAGCCGTTGGACGTACGCCGCCAGGCCTTGAAGTTCGTGGTGCATTTCGTCGGCGACATCCATCAGCCGATGCACGCCGGCTATGCGCACGACAAGGGCGGTAACGACTTCCAGCTGCAGATCGACGGCAAGGGCAGCAACCTGCATGCGCTGTGGGACAGCGGCATGCTCAACGACCGCCATCTGAACGACGATGCGTACCTGCAACGCTTGCTGGCATTGCCGGCCGCCACTGCGGGGTCTGCGGCGCTGCCGCCGCCGGCTGCGGCATGGGCGCAGGCTTCGTGCAAGATCGCCATCACGCCGGGCGTCTACCCGAGCGCACACGTGTTGCCCGCCACCTACATCGCCACCTATCGCCCGATCGCCGAAACCCAGCTGCGCATCGCGGGTGACCGGCTTGCCGCCATCCTCAACGCGGCGCTGGCCGGCCCCTGACGTGGAGACGCCGATGCAGCCCCAGGTGCTTGCCTTCTTTCATGCCGACAGCAACACCTTCACCTACGTGGTCGCCGATGCGGCCACCGGTGCGGCGGCAGTGATCGACCCGGCGCTGGACTACGCGGCCGATAGCGGCGGCGTCGGCAGCCAGGCGGCGCAGGCCATCCTTGCGGCCATCGAGCAACACGGATGGCAGGTGCAATGGCTGCTGGAAACTCACGCGCATGCCGATCACCTGTCTGCAGCGCAGTGGCTGAAGCAGCATTGGCCGCAGGCGCGTATCGGTATCGGCGAGGGTATTTGCCAAGTGCAACGAACCCTTGCCGCGCAGTACGCATTGCCGGCCGACTTCCGCGCCGATGGCTCGCAATTCGATCATCTGTTTGCCGACGACGAGCGCTTCAAGCTTGGCGGTATCGAAGCACGCGTCATCGCGGTGCCCGGCCACACCAGCGACAGCATTGCGTATCTGATCGGCGATGCGTTGTTTCCTGGCGACTCGTTGTTCATGCCGGATGCGGGCACGGCGCGTTGCGATTTTCCCGGCGGCGATGCACGCCAGCTGTTTGCCTCGATCCAGCGCCTGTATGCGCTGCCGGAAAGCACCCGCGTGTTCGTCTGCCACGACTATGGCCCTGGCGGGCGCGCGGTGGCGCATCAGACCAGTATCGGCGCGCAGCGGCGCAGCAATATCCATGTGCGCGACGGCGTGGATGTAGAGACCTTCGTGGCGCAGCGGCAGGCGCGCGATGCCACCTTGCCCGAGCCCAAGCTAATCCGCCCGGCCCTGCAGACCAATCTTCAGGCCGGGCGTTGCGCCGGAGTGGTCCTGTAGCGCGCGCAGGCTCGCCACGCGGTACGCATCGCGTAGCCGCTATGATCGGGGCCCTGTCCTGGTGAGGAGCCTTCGATGCGCATGATCGGTTTCTGGCAGCGCGCGTTGTGCGTGCTGATGCTGGCGTTGCCCCTGCTGGCGAGTGCGCAGACCGCACCGGTGACGGTGTTTGCGGCCGCGAGCCTGAAAGAATCGATGGACGAAGCCGCGGCCGCGTACCAAAAAGCCACCGGCACGCCGGTGCGCGTGTCGTATGCAGCGAGTTCTGCACTGGCACGCCAGATCGAACAGGGCGCGCCGGCAGACGTGTTCTTTTCGGCCGACCTGGAGTGGATGGACTATCTACAGCAGCGTGGGCTGGTGCTGCCGGCGCAGCGGCACAGCCTGCTCGGCAACACACTGGTATTGATCGCGCCGGCGAACAGCAAGCTGCACGTTGACCTGCGCACCCCCGGCGCCATTGCCAAGGCGCTTGGGCAGGGCGGACGCCTGGCCGTAGGCCAGACCGCCAGCGTGCCGGCCGGCAAGTACGCAGCCGCCGCGCTGCGCAAGCTCGGCCAATGGGACAGCGTCGGCAACCGGCTTGCCGAATCGGAAAGCGTGCGTGCGGCTTTGATGCTGGTCTCGCGTGGCGAAGCGCCGCTGGGCATCGTGTATGGCTCGGACGCGCGCGCCGATGCCAAGGTGCGCGTCATCGCCACCTTCCCCGACGACAGCCATGGCCCCATCGTGTATCCGGTTGCTGCATTGAAGAACAGCAACAACCCCGCCACCGCCGCATTCGTCAGCTGGCTGGGAAGCAAGCCGGCCAAGGCGATCTTTGCGCGCCGTGGTTTTTCGCTGAAGGATTGAGGCACACCGTTTGTCGATGTTCACCCCGGAAGAGCTGACCGCGATCGGCTTGAGTCTCAAGGTCGCGATCGTGGCAGCGCTCGCCAGCCTGCCGCCGGGCATTGCCTGCGGCTGGCTGCTGGCGCGGCGCCGCTTCCCCGGCAAGGCCCTGCTGGACGCGCTGCTGCATCTGCCCCTGGTGATGCCGCCAGTGATCACCGGCTATGCGCTGCTGGTGGTGTTGGGCACACAGGGGCCGGTGGGCAGCTGGTTGCTGGAACATCTCGGTATCCAGTTCGCCTTCCGCTGGACCGGCGCGGCGTTGGCGTGCGCGGTCATGGGATTTCCGCTGATGGTGCGCGCGATCCGTCTATCCATCGAGGCCACCGATCGTCGCCTGGAAGCGGCCGCCGCCACGCTGGGGGCCGGGCCGTGGCGGGTGTTCTTCAGCATCACCTTGCCGCTGGCCTGGCCGGGCCTGGTCGCCGGCATGGTGCTCGCGTTCGCCAAGGCGCTTGGCGAGTTCGGCGCCACCATCACCTTCGTGTCCAATATCCCTGGCGAAACGCAGACCTTGTCGTCGGCCATCTACGGGCTGATGCAGGTCCCGGGGATGGAATCGGGCATCTGGCGGCTGGCCGGCGTGGCGCTGGCGATCTCGCTGGCGGCGCTGCTGCTGTCCGAATGGCTGGTGCGCCGGCCGCATCCGCGCGAGGACGCGTGATGCTGGATATCGACCTGCAGCTGCAGCGCGGCGCCTTCGAACGCCGCATCCGCATCCACGACGATGCGCGTGTCGTGGCGCTGGTGGGGCCCTCCGGCGCGGGCAAGACCACGGTGCTCAATGCAATTGCCGGCTTGGTGCGTCCGCAGGCCGGGCATATCCGCATCGATGGGCGCTGCCTGTACGACGCCGGGCAAGGCATCGACCTGCCGACGCATCAGCGCCGGATCGGTTATGTGTTCCAGGATGCGCGGCTGTTTCCGCATCTGGATGTGCGACGCAACCTGCGCTACGGCCGGCATGCGCGCGGCAAGGCACCGTTCGGCTTCGACGATGTGGTGGCCTTGCTCGGCATCGCACCGCTGCTGCAACGCCGGCCGCGCAACCTCTCTGGGGGCGAAGCGCAGCGCGTGGCGATTGGCCGCGCGTTGTTGGCGCAACCGGCGATTCTGCTATTCGACGAACCGCTGTCGGCCCTGGATCAGGCGCGCCGCGAAGAATTGATTCCCTACCTGCAGCGCGTGCGCGACGAGATTCGCCTGCCAATGCTCTACGTCAGCCACAACCCCGATGAAGTGCAGCGCATTGCCGACAGCGTGCACGTGCTGGATTGAAGGCGGTGTGGGCGGTGATAGGGCGTTAGCGGTTGACGCGTTATGAGAGGGCGCCGCGTTGTTGGTGACTGGACATGCTGCGCAACGGCTGCAGCAGCTATCGGACCACCTTCCCGGTCCGCACGCTCACCTTGCCTTGCCGCACCTCGAAGGTGAACGCGAACGACAACGTCACCGGTACCGGCTCGATCTGGGCGGCGCCAGTGCAATCGTCTGGCACTGACGGTTGCGCAGCGCCTGATGGATACGTGCACATCGCCGCCGGAACAAACTGCCATCGCAGCGCGGCGGCGCGCACCGCTTGCATGAGATCGGCGTTGTCCGGCAGCAGCCCGGCGGCGCATTCGTCGCGGTCGGACATTGGATCCACGCGCTGCACCGTGCCCTCTGCGCTCAGAATGAGATGCGCGCAGACGGTGGTGGGCGCCAGGCTCTGGCGTGGCGAATCGGGGGGCAGCACCGGGGCGTCGCTGCGCGCCGCGCGTGGCATGCGAAAGCGTTGCGTTGGTGCCAGCGTATAGGATTGGACGCCCGCAGCGCCGCCGCCGTCCGGCTGTGGAGGCAGCATGCGTTGATCCACCGAATCCTCGCGCTGGCTGCGTTGCTGCTCGGCCAGTTGGCGCGTGGCGCAACTACTCATGGCCAGCATCAGGGCGAGGCTACCGATCAGGCAGCGGTTCATTGCAACGCCCCGCGTGAGGCGCATCCCGCAGGTGCGCAGCTGGCCACACGTTCGGACCGGTCGGCAGCGTGTGGGCCTGCAGCAGCTTCGGTACCGGAATGGATATCTGCAACTGCCGATGCCGCATCTGGTGGATCCAGTTCGAATTTCACCGGCACGCGCACCTCGGACGCGACCGCCTTGCCATCCTCCAGCGCAGGTGTGAAGCGCCAGTGGCGTGCTGCGTCGAGCACGGTCTGATCGAACACGCCTGCCGGCGTGCTGCGCACGATGGCGATATGGTCGGGTGTGCCAGTCGGGCTCACTGCGATCTGCAGTTCGACAAATCCCGCCAGGCCTGCAGCGACGGCGTCAGGCGGATACCTGGGCGGCTGCATGGTGCCAAAATCCAGCGTATTGCCAGGCACGCGCATGCCATGCAATCGCGCAGGCTGGAATGCCCAGCAGGCGCCACTGACCATCACCGCCAATGCCACCACCACGCGCAGGTTCCATCGCGCGCGGGGCGCCTCCACCGCAGGCTTCAGCAAGGCTGCCACGCGTTGGGTAAGCGCATGCGGCGCATTCCAACGGCAGGCCGTCGGCGTCCAGCTGGCACCACAGTGGGTCTTGAGCATCGCGGTGGCGTAACTGCGGCGCTTGCCCGGATAGCGCGTCAGCACCTCTGCGTCGCACGCCAGTTCCTGATCCAGCCGGAACGCGCGCAATGCCAGATGCATCAACGGATTCCACCAGCCGATGCACAGCAACAGCGCGGCCAGCAGATTGGCATACAGATCACCGCGCCGCAGATGCAGGCGCTCATGCGTCAGGATCAAGGTGCGTTCGGCGGCGCTGTAGCGCGTATCGAAATCCATCGGCAGCACGATGCGTGGGCGCCAGAGTCCCAACGATACCGGCAGGCCTACATCGTGCGTTGCCGCCCATACTTCGCCCTTGAGCGCATGCAACGCGCCCAAGCTGCGTACGAATCGCCGCTGTCGCCACCAGAGCGCTACGGTCATCGCGACCGCACCGGCCAGCCAGGTGGCCATCAAGGTCCCCGCCCATGCGTGATCGCCCTCCTGCAGGTTGAGCGGCATCGCGACCATCGCCGGCATCTTCGGCAACGCTGACGCGAGCGGCGGCCCTGGTATTGCAGCTGCCAATACGGCAAGTGGCACGGCGAGCCAGATCGCATACGCCGCTGTTGCGCCCAGCCAGCCACGCAGTGCGCGCCGCAGCACCAGACAGGCCACCAATGCGGCACTGCTATACAAGGTGACGCGCAACAGCAATGGCAGCTCAAGGTGCATCGTCCAACTCCTTGAGCAGACGCTTCAATTCTGCGATGTCCGAGGCACTGAGTTGCCCGCGTTCGCTGAAGTGCGCCACCAGCGGTGCAACGCGCCCGCCGAACAGCCGCTGCAGCAATCCTTCGCTCTGCTGCTGCACCCACTGTTCGCGCGCCAGCAGCGGCGCGTAGTGATACCTGCGGCCGTGTTTTTCTGCCGCAACGGCGCCCTTGGTGAGCAGCCGATTCAGCAAGGTCTTGATGGTGGGCTCGGCCCAGCCGGTGTGCGCCAACGCGGCGATCACTTCTTCTGCGGTGCGCGGCGCACCATCCCAGAGCACTTGCATCACCACCGCTTCGGCGTCGCTGATCGGCATGCGATTACATCCGTAATTTTTATCGATTACGCGCGTAAACAGCTTGCTTGTCAAGCAGTGATCGAACGGGCTCCCGACGCCTGCCCGCATTGATGGCGGCCAAGCATGGCGCACGAGTATCGGGATGCAGGCAGCACGCGACCGGCTCGGCTACTCTGCGTGGATGACCGAGCACCTCACCGACCTGAGCGCCGCCGTGGAGCGGATCCTGCAACGCATCGACGGCCCGCTGCGCGTGGGCGCGCCGCTGGGCATCGGCAAGCCGCACCGTCTGTTGAACGCGCTCTACGCACAGCTCAAGGACACGCCGTCGCGGCCACTGGCGATTTACACGGCGCTCTCGCTCAATCCCCCCAGGCCGGGTACCGGACTCCAGGTGCGCTTTGCCGCACCGTTCATCGCGCGCCACTTTGGCGAGGATTTCCCTCGCCTTGCCTATGTCGACGCCATGCTGCGCGATGCCTTGCCCGCGCATGTGCAGGTGGAAGAGTTCTACATGCAATCCGGCGGGCTCTTGCATTCCACCCAGGCCCAGGCCGACTACACGAGCCTCAACTACACGCATGCCGCTGCAGCGGTGGCGCAACGCGCGCCCAACCTGATCGTGCAGAAAGTGGCGCGCGAACCGGGCAGCACGCGGCTGTCGTTGTCGTGCAACAACGACATCACCCAGGACACGCTGGACGCGGTGCAGGCACTCGGCTTGCCGCGCCCGATGCTGGTGGCGGAAGTCGATCCGCTGTTGCCGTGGATGGGAGGCACCGCAGCGGTAGATGCCGCATTCTTCGACTTGATCATCGATTTGCCAGGCCCGTTCCCACAGCTGTTCGGCTTGCCGCGGCAAGCGGTGAGCAGCGTCGACTACGCCATCGGCTTGTATGCCAGTGCCCTGGTGCGCGATGGCGGCACCTTGCAGATTGGCATCGGCACGCTGGCCGATGCACTAAGCCATGCACTGGTGCTGCGGCATACCGATAACGCGACCTATCGCCGTGTGCTGCATGCGCTGGATCCGGCACTGGAACACCACCCGGCCGTGCAGGCCAGCGGCGGCCTGGAGCCGTTTGCCGTCGGCTTGTACGGTTGCAGCGAGATGCTCAACGAAGGCTTCAAGCAATTGGTGGACAGCGGCGTGATCCGTCGCAAGGTGCACGACGATCTGCCGCTGATGCAGCGCATTGCCGATGGCAGCGCCGACATAGCCGATCACGCACGTCTTGCCGCCGAAGGCGAGTTCCTGCATGGCGCGTTCTATCTCGGCTCGCCCGCGTTCTATCAATGGCTGCGCGATCTGGATGCCCCGACACGCGCGGCGATCGGCATGCGCCGCATCAGCGAGATCAATCAGCTCTACGGCGGCAACGAGACGCTAAACCGCTTGAAACGCAAGGATGCACGCTTCTTCAACTCCTGCATGATGGCGACCGCGCTGGGCGCGGCAGTCTCCGACGGGCTGGAAGATGGCCGCATCGTGTCCGGGGTCGGCGGGCAGTACAACTTCGTGGCGATGGCGCATGCACTGCCGCAGGCACGTAGCGCCTTGATGCTGCGCGCCACCCGCGAGGCTGGCGCACACACCGCCAGCAACCTGCGTTGGAACTACGGACACACCACCATTCCACGCCATCTGCGCGACCTCTACATCACCGAATACGGCATTGCCGATCTACGCCACAAGACCGACCAGGACTGCGTGCTGGAAATGGCCGCCATCTGCGATGCCCGCTTCCAGGGTGAATTGCTTGCCCAGGCGGAACGGTCGCGCAAGTTGCGCACAGCGCCGGCAATGCCGGTAAGCGCGCAGCGCAACACACCATGGGCACTGGAACAGGCACTGGCGCCATTTCGACGCGACGGCAGCCTGCCCGATTACCCGCTCGGCAGCGACTTCACGAAAATCGAACAGCGTCTGCTGCCCGCATTGGGCTGGCTCAAGGGCGCAACTGCCAGCACTGGCGGAAAGATCGCCACGGTGGCCCGCGCACTGCTCACGCGCCAAGCGCCCGGTGCCGATGATGTTGCTTGCCTGCAACGCATGGCACTGGATGCGCCAAACAGCCTTGGTAATCGCCTGCAGGCGCGGCTGCTGATCTATGCCTTGCGACAGACCGCCGCGTCATGAAGAAACAGTGCCGCGATTTGCCACCAGCTCGAACGCACCGCGGCAAGCACTGACGCATCACGGACACACAGCGGAAAGATATGCGTCAAACTGGGCCGTGATGATGGCGACCTCGTCGCTTTCCGGCTGTGCTGCATGCATCTTTTTCGCGTATTTACTGCTGTCACGTCAGGGTTAGATCGCAAAACGAATTTGGTGCGCGCAAAGCGAAGAAAGACGCAGCGCACCGCCATCTTCGCCGCGCTGTTGCTGAGCAGTCTTGTCGCGCAAGCCGCACCGCGCCTGACCGACCTGCAGTACATCGGCAGCCACAACAGCTACCACGCCGGCTTTGCGCCCAGCGAAGCGGCGTTATTGAAGCAACTGGACCCGACACTGTTTGCCGCGCTGGATTACCGCCATCCCGCCTTGACGCAGCAACTTAACGATGGCGTGCGCCAACTTGAACTGGACGTCTTCGCCGATGCACAGGGCGGGCGCTACGCACATCCGGCCATCGTTGCGCAGATCGCCAAGGCCGGTCTGCCGACCGCACCGGCAAGCGCGCCTACCGGAGTGATGGACAGGCCCGGCTTCAAGGTCATGCATGTGCAGGATCTGGACCAGCGCAGCAACTGCCAACCCCTGATTGCCTGCCTGCAGGAAATCCGCACCTGGTCGAAGCAGCACCCGGGCCACGTGCCCATCTTCATCCTGCTCGAAACCAAGCAGGCGCCGATCCAATTGACGTTTCCCACCGTACAACCCGAACCCTTCGATGCAAAGGCGATGGATGCGCTGGATGCCGAACTGCGTTCGGTCTTCCAGCCCGGTGAATACATCAGCCCCGATCAGGTGCGGGGCCGCGCGCCTACGCTCAACGCAGGCGTGCTCGCGCATGGCTGGCCGTCGTTGGCCCAGGCGCGCGGCAAGGTGGTATTTCTGCTCGACCAACGCGTTGCCGGTGCCAGCTACCTGCCCGGCCACCCATCGCTGCGTGGCCGGGTGTGTTTCACCAATGCAGTGCCAGGCGAAGACGATGCGGCCTTCGTCGAACGCAACGACGGCCCTGCCGATGACATCAAAAAGCTGGTCAAGGCGGGCTATCTGGTACGTACACGCACCGATGCGGATTTGAAGGAAGCCCAGCACAACGACACCGCCCGGCGCGACGCCATGCTGGCCAGCGGCGCGCAATTGCTCAGTACCGACTTCCCGATCAACGAGCCGGCCGATAACGGCTACGTGGTGCGCTTCGATGGCGGCGCGGTGGCGCGTTGCAATCCGCAACGACCGGACCCGGGTTGCCACGACATCGACCTGCACCACTGAGGGCAGCAACGCGCACAAGCGGCCCTACGCATCAGCCCTGTCGCAATGGAAGCGTCGGCGATCCATGGCCGTGCCCGCTGCCCGGGCGCGAGCCTCCCCTTCCCCATCACGCGAGCATCAAGATGCAGTTTTCCCGCCCCCTCCATCGCTTGACCTGCGCCATTGCCGCGGCGCTTTGCGCGCCATCGCTGGCGTGCGCTGCAGAGATGACCACCACCACGTTGGACTCGGTCAACGTGCAAGCCACCCAGGCCGCGGCGCCGGGCTCGCTCAACGAACAGCGCCTGTCCAATAGCGTCAACAGCGTGATGAGCAAGCAGCAGATCGATGCGATTCCCTCCGGCGGCATTGCCGATGTGGTGGCGCACATGCCGGGATTATCGGCCTACAGCGACATGCATCTTGGCCAGGCCACCACCGGCGAGAACGCCTACGTCAGCATCCGCGGCATGGACGCCAGCTATAACGCATACACGCTCAACGGCTTTGGCATGCCGGAAACCGACTCCTCGACGCGCGCCATTTCCTTGAACATGCTGGCGCCATTCGGCATCCAGTCGGTGCAGGTCTCCAAATCGCCGACGCCCGACATGCCCGGCGATTCGATCGGCGGCGCGATCGATATGCGCACCCCCAATGCATTTGATTTCGACCAAGACCTCTATGCCAAGAGCACCGCGCAAGGTCAGTTCAATGCATTGGCCCACCACCTGGGTGGCAAGGACAGCGGCGGCACCTTCCAGCAAGAGCTGGCTTGGAAGTTCGGGGAAGGCGATGCGTTCGGCATCTACGCATCGGCCTATTACGGCAAGAACAACAACATGGCGCAGGCCCCTGCACCCAACAGCAAATACGTGCCCGCCGACCCTGCGCTCGCCGCCGCCACCGATTTGCGCGATGTCGGCCCGCTGATCAGCACCCGCTACAAGTACAGCCTCTACGCCAGCCAGATCGAACGCTATGGCGGCAACCTGTCGCTGGATTGGCAGGGCGACACCAGCGCGCTGTATGCACGTGCCATCTACGGCAGTTACGGCGTCACCGGCACGCAGGACCAGTCCAGTGCGCGCCTGGAGACCTATCGCAACCAGCCCACGGCGGTGCGCGGCGGGTACTTCAACACCCACGATATCGACGAGACGCTGGCCACGGTGCAACTGGGCGGGCAGACCACGCTCGACCGGCTGCACCTGGACTACGGCACCTCGTTCGGCCGCGGCACGCGCAGCCGGCCGGATTATGTGTCGGCCAGTCTGTATGGGTTTACCCCGGGCAGCTTCGCCTTCGACCTCAGCGACCCCACCTACCCGAGCATCGGCCCAAGCTCGCCGGCGTTGAAGGACTTCTTTTACAACCTGGATTCTTCGCTGTTGTGGAAGGTGCAGGGCCACGACGCCGGCAGTCACGATAACCGCTTCAACGCGCATACCGACATTGCGTACCAGGTCGATGGCGCTGTGCTGGACAGCGTCAAACTTGGCCTGTCGGCCGATCACTCCGAGCGCGACGCCTATGACCACCCGTTCTTCCACAAGGATGGCAACTTCGTCACCAACGGCCCGTACTTTGGCGGCCCCAATTACGCGTTTCCCACCGCCGGCGGCCCGCCGCTGAGCGCGATTCCCGGCCGCATCACGTACAACGCATTCGATGGTCACTATGCGGGGCCGTTCAAGCTGCTCGATCGCGGCTGGATGCGCGCGCAGGCGCTGCCTTACAAGTACATCGACGACCCGAACGGCGCAGGCATCTATACCGCCAACGACTACAACGCCAACACCACCTCCAGCACCGAAGCGATCTATTCGGGCTATGCGATGGCCGCGCTGCATCTTGGCAAGGTGAGCATACTGCCCGGCGTGCGTTACGAACTGACCCAGTATTCGGCCGACTCCTGGCAATCCAGCGGCGATGGCAGCACCGGCAGTTTCGTCGGCAGCGGCAGTACCTACGGCAAGGTCTTGCCAGGCATCAGCGTCAACTATCGGCCGGACGATCTCACCGTATATCGCGCGTCGTTGCGCCGCAGTTTCAGTCGCCCGGCATTCGGGCTGATTTCCGGCGAGACGGTGTATTCGATCGATGACACCCAAAAAGTGGTGGGCATCTCCAAGCCCAACCCCAACCTGCAGGCGAGCACCGCCGACAACGCCGACCTGTCTGCCGAGTTCTACGATCATCAGGGCGGCGTGCTCAGCGCCTCGACGTACTACAAGCGCATCAATGGGTTCATCTATACCTCGCAATCGGCCACCAGCAACGACAGCACCCTGGGCGGCCTGGTGCCAACCGGCACCACCTTCGAAAATGGCGTGCCGGTGACCATGCCGCAAAATGGCGGCACCGCAAAGCTCTATGGGCTGGAGTTGGCGGCGAGCAAGCGCCTGCAACAGTTGCCCGGACTCTGGAGCAACTTCGGCGTCACCGCCAACCTCACGCTGCAGCACAGCCAGGCAGATAGCAAACGCAGCGACCAGCCGGAAAAGACCTGGCTGCCGCGCGCACCCGAACGCATCTACAACCTGGATCTGTTCTACGACGACACGCACCTGCGCACGGACCTGAGCTACAACTACACCGGCCTGCAACTGCTGGGGCTCACCACCGACCGTCTCAATTACTACCTGCAGCCGGTGAAGTCGCTGGATTTCAACGCGACCTATCACTTGCCGCACCATCTCGATGTCGGCGTGTCGGCAAAGAACCTGCTCAATGCCGCCACGTTCTACGAAACGCAGGGCAAGTCCAAGCGCTACATGGCCTACGATCCCGGCGCCGACGGTGCCTATGTGCAAACCGGGCGCACCTACATGCTGACCTTGGGCTACACGTACTGATCCATAGGCCGGCACGCTGCAGCGGTGATCTTTCAACGGAAAGTACGCCGCTGCGGCGATTGCCACCTGCTATCCAGCGGCTGTCGCAGTGCCATTGCTGGATCCGCGATTGCGCAGCCGCATCATCGCGCCGCGGTATCGGTATCGGTATCGGTATCGGCAGTGAGGCTCCGTCACAACGGTGTGCTGCGTCAGTCGATTGCGCAGCGCGCAATGTCCACCGCAATGCCGCATCGCACCGCTTGCCCAGTCAGTACCGGTGCAGCGATTTCACGCAGAAAACGCAGGCGGCTGCGGCAAGGTGCGCGCATGCCTCTTTCGGACCTGCACATGCCACCACGCCCCTACGCTCGCGCCTGCTTGCTTGCCCTTGCATTGGGTACTTCCTTGTCTGCGCTGGCGCAGGCGCAACAGCCCGCGCCTGCCGCTGCGCCTGCATCGGCCGCAGCTCCCGCGGCCAAGGTTGTTCCTACCGGTGCGCGCTCGGACCTGCACGCGCAGGTGTTGCTGGATCGCGCGCATTTTTCGCCGGGCCAGATCGACGGCGAGCGCGGTTCCAATCAAAAGCGCGCAGTGTCAGGGTTCCAGGCCGCCCACAACATCAAGGCCACAGGCGAGCTGGATGACGCGACCTGGCAAGCCCTGCAGGCCGACACCACACCGGCCCTGGTGCAGTACACGCTTACCGACGCCGATGTCGCCGGCCCGTTCCAACCCATTCCCAAAGGGCCTGCCGAGCAGGCCAAGCTGACTGCGCTTGGCTATGCCTCCGTCGACGAAGCGCTGGGCGAACGTTTCCACGCAGACCCCGCGCTGCTGGCCCAACTCAATCCTGGCGTGGATCTGAGCAAGGCCGGCAGCGTGATTCAGGTACCCAACATCGACGGAGTGCCGCCCCTGGCCAAGCCAGCCAAGCTGGTGGTGGATAAGTCCGATTCGACGCTGCGGCTATTGGACGCCGACGGCAAGGTCTATGCGCAATTCCCGGTGTCTTCCGGCAGCAAGCACGACCCGCTGCCCATCGGCCGTTGGAAAATTCTCGGCATCTCGCGCGACCCGGTGTTCAAGTACAACCCCAAACTGTTCTGGGACGCGAAAAAGGGCGATCAGAAAGCCACCTTGCCAGCGGGCCCAAACAATCCGGTCGGCCGCGTCTGGATCGATCTGTCCAAACCGCATTACGGCTTGCATGGCACGCCCGAGCCAGGCCACGTCGGCAAGACCGAATCGCATGGCTGTGTGCGTCTGACCAACTGGGACGTGGTCAATCTCGCCAGCGTGGTCGGCCCGTCGGTGCCGGTGGTGATGCAGGAATAGACATGAAACTGCTGATGACCTTAGTGGTGGGCGTCGTGCTGGGCGCGGCCGGCTATTGGTGGCTGGAACGCACCGCACCGGAAGCGAAAGTAGAACCGTCATCCAGCGCTGCACCCGTCGCAACAGATCGCAGCGCAGCGAGTGCTGCGCCGATGGCAGCCCCTGCAGCGGCCGCCACGGCGGCACCGATGGCTGCCTCAGCACCACTGTCCGATCCCGCGCCGGCCGGCATGCCTGCCGCAACAACGCCAGCGCAGCCGCCTGCCGCTGCGGCACCGGGCAGCGACTTGCTGATTCCGGTACAGGGCATCGGCGCCAGCCAGTTGCAGGACACCTTCACCGATGCGCGCAGCGAAGGCCGCGTGCACGATGCCATCGACATCCTCGCTCCTACCGGCACACCGGTTGTGGCAGTTGCCGACGGCACGGTGGAGAAACTGTTCACCAGCGAGCGAGGCGGCCTGACGATTTACCAGTTCGAGCCTGGCGGCAAATACTGCTATTACTACGCGCACCTGGAGCGCTATGCCGACGGCCTAGCGGAGAAACAATCGATCAAGCGCGGCCAGGTCATCGGCTATGTCGGCAGCACTGGCAACGCCAATCCTGCCGCACCGCATCTGCACTTCGAGATCCATCGGTTGGGGCCGGAAAAACAATGGTGGAAGGGCGAGGCGCTCAATCCCTATCCGGTGTTGCACGGGGACCAGCCCCTGCAGTGAGATGGTCGCCCAAGTGTGTCTCGCTACGGCCTGCGTTTTTCGCATAGCGCCGCCATCTGCCGCAACGCCTGCGCGCCTTCATCGACTGGTTGGCAGAGGTCATGGCACCGTATCTGCAGCCGCTTGTGCAATAAGCAGCAGGTACATCGGCGCAGCGCGCTACGCCGATCGGCAGTCATCCACAGCGAACCCTTGCATTGCGGACTTCGCAGCGCACGTGGGGCGCTGATGTCTAGTGCATGCCCGTTGACTCGATGACGCGACACGTTGCCTCACGACAACCGATCTCGATCCACCGCGCGCCCTGATCGCGCAATCAGCGCGGCTGACAGAGGCCCTGTTCGGCAGTGCAATTCCCTGCAATCTGCTGAAACTCGGAACACCAAAAAGCACAAGCATCTTTCGCAAGATGCCCGTGCCATGGCGCAATCGCAGCGAGCGTTGCAGACGCCCGATGTCGCTTCAGATCAGAACGTGTAGTTGAAGGTCAGCATGCCGTTGCGCGAGGCGCCCCACGCACCATAGCCATTGTTGAACTGCGCGTAGTAACGCTTGTCGAGCAGGTTGTCGATATTGAGCTGCACCGAAAACTGCGGCGACAGGCGATAGCGCGCAAACGCGCTGACCACTGCGTACGGGCTCTGCTGGAAAGTGCCATACACCGGGTCCACATAGTACGAACGGTTCTGCCAGTTGACGCCACCGCCCACGGTCAGGTCGCTCCACGCGCCCTGCGGGGTGTAGCTACTGAACAGCTTGATGGTGGTGCGCGGCAGTTGCGTGTTGATCGAGGCGCCGCTGTCGTCGCGCGCGGTGTAGTGCGAGGCGCCCAAGGTCGCGTTCCAGCCCTGGGTCAAGCGGCCGGAAAGTTCGAAATCGAAACCTTCGCTGACCACACCATTGGCAGCGACGTAAGCAAAATCGCTGCTGCCCGGCACCAGCGTGCTCGTCGCCACACCCAGATTGTCCTGCTCGATGCGGAACAGGGCCAGCGAGGCGTTGAGCTGGTCGTCGAACCAGGCCGCCTTGACGCCGGCTTCGTAGCCCTTGCCGCTCAACGGATCCAGGTAGCCGCCATTGGCATCGCGCAAGGTCTGCGGGTTGAAGATCTCGGTGTAGCTGACATAGGTCGACCAGACATCGTCGATGTCGTAGACCAGCCCGGCGTATGGAGTGACTTCGGTCTGGGTGTCGGAGAACGGCACCAGCCCCTGCGTCGCATCGGCGTTACGGCCGTCAATCTGCCAATCGGTATAGCGCGCGCCCACCAGCAACGTCAGTGGATCGGCCAGCGAGAAGCGTGCGGCCACGTAGGCGGCCTTCTGCTTGATGGTGCCATCGCTCTGCACCGTGCGCGGGCTCCAGTTGGGCTCCGGATACGCGCCATTCCAGCCCAGGTAGCTGTCCAGGGGTGCGGGGAAGTCGAAGGTACCGTTATTGACGTACTCGCGCCGGTTGTAGCTGGCGCCGGCGACCAGTTGATGTTCGCGGCCGAACAGCTGGAACGGGCCCTGGGCATACACGTCGGCGCCGTCGGCCTTGCGCTCGGTCTGGTAGTTGCCCGAATACGGCACCACCCCACCGCCGGTGGTGCGGTCGAAGCCGAAGATGGTGTAGAACGGATAGAACAGGTGGTTCGTCGCTTCGGTGTTTTCGTGGCTCACATTGGCCTTGAGGGTCCAGCCGTTGTCGAAGCTCTGTTGCAGGCTGGCGAAGGTGCGCTGCAGGCGCGTGTCCCAGAACGTCCAGTCGGCCGCCGGATTGAACGAGCGCTTGTAGTCGGTACGCGTGCCATCGCTGTAGAACAGCGGGAAGCCGCCCCAGGTGACATCGTCCGATTCCTTTTTCTGGTACTCATAGCCCACGCTCAACAGCGTGCTGTCGGTGAGGTCGGCATCGATGATGGCCGAGCCGATCTTCTTGCGCAGGCTGTAGCGATCCATGTCCGATTCGCCGTCCTGATACACGCCCACTACGCGTGCGCGCACGGTGCCTTCGGGACTCAGCGGCACGGTGAGATCGGCCACGCTGCGGGTCTTGTTGAAGTCTCCCCCGCCCACCGACACGGTGCCGGTGAAGTCGCGGCTGAGCGCATGCTTGCGTACCAGATTGATCGAGGCCGACGGATTACCCGAGCCGGTCAATAAACCGGTTGCGCCGCGCACCACTTCCACCCGGTCGTACAGCGCTACGTCCAGTGCCGAATCGCCGTAGCTCCACGCCTGCTCCATGTAGGCCGGGATGCCATCGAATTGGTAGTTATCGATATAGAAGCCGCGTGCATAGAAGTCCAACCGTTCGCTGTCATTCTGCGAAGCCGAGATACCGGTGACGTTGTTGAGCACGTCGGTGATGCTCTGCAGGTTCTGGTCGTCCATGCGCTCGCGGGTGATCACGGTGACCGACTGCGGAATCTCGCGCAGCGCCAGGTTCATCCGCGTCCCGGCAGAGGTTTTCTCCACCGTATAGCCCTTGGCCTGCT
This sequence comes from Xanthomonas sp. NCPPB 1062, assembly GCF_041481705.2. Lineage (NCBI taxonomy): Bacteria > Pseudomonadati > Pseudomonadota > Gammaproteobacteria > Lysobacterales > Lysobacteraceae > Xanthomonas > Xanthomonas sp. NCPPB 1062. Next base: position 3,725,107 of record NZ_CM192987.1, read on the forward strand.
CACCCTGCACGGTCATCCGGTCCAGTGTGGTGACCTCGGCATCGGCGGTGGGCGCTTCTGCCAAGACCTGGCCGGCGGCCAGCGTACACAGCGCAGCGAACAGTGCGCGGGGCAGGGCGTGGCGGCGTGCGCCCACAGAAATAAGACGCATTTCGGTACTACGGATCATCGGGTGACTCCAACGCAGACAGATCGGGCCGTACGCACCGCATAGGCGCAGCGCCGGCAACAAGGGGGAGGAACGGTGCGCCATACCATTGGCAGCGCATCATTTTAATGGGAATGATTCACATTTTAAATAGCCCGCGTAACACCTCGTTGGTATCGACCGCCACAAGGCAAACACCGGCTCCCTGGCTCCCTGGCTCACTGACACCCTGGCTCACTGACACCTTGGCTCACTGACACCTTGGCTCACTGACACCCTGACTCACTGACACCCTGACTCACTGACTCACTGACTCACTGACACCCTAACTCACTGACTCACTGACTCACTGGCTCTCTGGCTCCCTGGCTCCCTGGCTCCACGCCCTGCCGGGTCGCGATATCACGCGTGGGAGACCATTACGTGCAAGAGCCGCCGCATACGCATCGGCTCGCCGGCGCCAGGTCCACGGACCGCAGCTGTCCCGCTTCTGCCATCAGCCGTCATACGTGGCGGGCATGGCCTCGCGCGTTGGCGCCACCCTGTGCAGGCCCTCCCGCGCAGCCATTGCGGTTACACATGCATCTGGCAACCCGTCGGCCGCCACGGTTGCCGCAATGACGCATGCCGCGGCTTGCGTACTGTTGCGATGGCGATCGTCCCTAAGACTGCAGCGCTCCGATCCACCGCTGCAGGAAGCGCTCGCATCGAATTGCGCAAATTCTCGCGACATGCAGCGTTGCCAGAGATGCGTGCCCCCCCCTCCGCCGGCCACGCAGCACTCGAAATGGAGACATCGCACCGCGAGTGCGCGAAACGCAGCGCGTTGTGACATCCGCCACAAACAAAAACGCCGGCTTTCGCCGGCGTCTTTGTGACTCATATCAGCGCACTACAGCGCCTTCGCTGCGGCCACCACGTGCTCGGCAGTGATCTTGAAGTACGCATACAGCTGATCGGCCGGTGCCGAGGCGCCGAAGGTATCCATGCCGACGACATCGCCATCCAGGCCGACGTACTTGCGCCAGAAGCCGGTCACGCCCGCTTCCACCGCCACGCGCTTGCGCACGGCATTCGGCAACACCGACTCGCGATAGGCCGCATCCTGGCGGTCGAACACATCGGTCGACGGCATCGACACCACGCGCGTCTTGAGGCCGGCCGCATCCAGCGTCTGCTTGGCTTCCACCGCCAGGCCCACTTCCGAGCCGGTGGCGATCAGGATCACGTCCGGCGTACCGCCTTGGGCATCGGCCAGCACGTAACCACCGCGTTCGATCAACTTGATCTGCTCGGCGCTGCGCGGCTGATGCTGCAGGTTCTGACGGCTGAAGATCAGGCAGCTCGGGCCGTCCTTGCGGGTAATGGCCGCCTTCCAGCTCACTGCCGATTCCACCGCATCGCCCGGGCGCCACACGTCGTTGTTGGGGATGTAGCGCAGCGAGGCCAGGTGTTCCACCGGCTGATGGGTCGGGCCGTCTTCGCCCAGGCCGATCGAGTCGTGCGTGTACACATGAATCGCATGCGCCGGGTTCAACGCGCTCATGCGCACGCCGTTGCGTGCGTAGTCGCTGAACACCAGGAAGGTGGCGTCGAAGGGAATGAACCCGCCATGCAGCGCCAGACCGTTGGCAATGGCGGTCATGCCGAACTCGCGCACGCCGTAGTACACGTAGTTGGCATCCGGGTCGTCGGTGGCGACCGACTTGCTGGCCTTCCACAAGGTCAGGTTGGAGTGCGCCAGGTCGGCCGAACCACCGATCAACTCCGGCAGCAGCGGCGCAAACGCTTCAATCGCCAGCTGCGAAGCCTTGCGCGAGGCAATGGTCTGGCCCTCTTCCTGCGCCTTGGCGATGTAGGCATCGGCCTTGGCGATGAAGTCGGCCGGCAACTCACCGTGCGAGCGACGGGTCAGCTCTTCGGCTTCGCTGGCGTACTGCTTGGCATACTTGTCGAACAGCTGTTCCCATTCGGCCTGACGCAAGGTACCGGTACCGCCGGCACGCCAGCCGGCGTAGATCTCTTCGGGAATTTCGAACGGGCCGTACGGCCATTCCAACGCCTTGCGGGCGCCTTCCAGTTCGTCCTTGCCCAGCGGCGCGCCATGCGAGGATTCCTTGCCGGCCTTGGTCGGCGCACCGAAGCCGATCTTGGTACGGCAGCAGATCAGCGTGGGCTTGTCGGTGTTTTCCAGCGCCGCCTCGATGGCGGCCTTGATCTTGTCGGCGTCATGCCCGTCCACATCGCGGATCACGTGCCAGCCATAGGCCTCGAAACGCGCCGGGGTGTCGTCGCTGAACCAGCCGGCGGTATTGCCGTCGATGGAAATCTGGTTGTTGTCCCAGAACGCCACCAGCTTGCCCAGGCCCCAGGTACCGGCCAGCGAGGCGGCTTCGTGCGAAATACCCTCCATCAGACAACCGTCGCCCATGAACACCCAGGTGCGGTGATCGACGATTTCCAGCTCCGGGCGGTTGTAGCGCTGCGCCAGCAACTTCTCGGCCAACGCGAAACCGACCGCATTGGCGAAGCCCTGGCCGAGCGGACCAGTGGTGGTTTCCACGCCGGGAGTTTCGCTGCGCTCGGGGTGGCCGGCGGTCTTGCTATGCAACTGGCGGAACTGCTTGAGCTGCTCGATCGGCAGGTCGTAGCCGGACAGGTGCAACAGCGCGTACTGCAGCATCGAACCGTGGCCGTTGGAGAGCACGAAGCGGTCGCGGTTGAACCACTGCGGGTTGTTCGGGTTGTGCCGGTAGAAGTCGTTCCACAGCACTTCGGCGATATCGGCCATGCCCATCGGCATGCCGGGATGACCGGACTTGGCGGCTTCGACCGCGTCTGCGGCAAGAAAACGGATGGCGTTGGCCAGCTGGCGGCGGGTGGGCTGGGTCATGGGCGTCTATGGAAGCGGAGGGAACACCGCTGGAAGCGGAGGCCCCTATTCTCCCACACAGCGCGTTAGGGGAATCGGGAATCGGGAATAGAGAGTCGGATGCAGTGTTGCCGATTGGTCGATGCAATCACATGCGCGCCTAATCACCGTAGCCATCCGTGAAGCGCACCGTCACACCCCACCCTCGCACCAGCTCGCCTTACCCATTCCCGACTCCCGATTCCCTATTCCTCGCCCTTGGCCACCAAGGTCGTCAGCGCCAGATCCCCGGTCACGTTCAGCGCCGTGCGGCACATGTCCAGGAAGTGGTTGACGCCCAGGATCATGCCGATACCCACCGGGTTGACCCCGACCATCGCGCAGATCAGCGCCACCACCGGCAGCGAGCCGGACGGCACGCCGGCCGTGCCGATCCCGCCCAGGATGCAGACCAGCATCACCATGAACTGCTGGCCCAGGCTCAGGTCCACGTTGAAGAACTGCGCCAGGAAGATCACCGTGACGCCTTCGAAGAGTGCGGTGCCGTTCTGGTTGGCGGTGGCGCCCACGGTCAGCACGAAACGCGACACGCGCGCCGGCAGGCCCATCTCGTCGGCCACGCGTAGCGCCGTCGGCAGGGTCGCGTTGCTGGACGCGGTCGAGAACGCCATCACCGTCGCTTCCTGGGTCTGGCGGAAAAAACCCAGCGGCGAGCGTCCGGCGAATTTCACCGCAATGCCGTAACTGACCACCATGTGCAGGCCCAGCGCCAACACCACCACGCCCACGTAGGCGCCCAGACGAATCAGCAGATCGAAGCCGAACAGCGCGGCCAGGTTGAACATGAAACACGCCACCGCATACGGCGCCAGGCGGATCACCAGCCCGATCAAGGTCATCGAAATCTCGAAGACCCCTTCGATGCCGCGCCGCAATGTGGCGACCTTTTCGTCTTCGGTCAGCACCATGCCCACGCCGAACATCACCGCAAAAAACATCAGCGACAGAATCGCGCCGTTGCTCGACGCGGCGGCAATCACGTTGCTGGGCACGATCGACAGCAGCATGTCCATGCCCTGCGGCTGCGTGCCGGAGCTGGAAATGATCTCGCGGGTGCGCTCGGCGTTTTCCTGGATCAGCTGATTGGCCAGTTGCGGGTCCACGCCCCCACCGGGCTTGAGCACGTTGACCAGCACCAACCCCAGCAGCACCGCCACACCGGACAGCACCACGGTATAGCCCAGGGTGCGCCACCCCACCCGCCCCAGCGCGCGGATGTCGCCCATTTCGGAAATGCCCATGACCAGCGCCGAGAACAGCAGCGGCACGATCAGCATGAAGATCAGATTGAGGAAGACCTGCGAAAACGGCGTGGTGACGTACTTGGTCGCCAGGCGCACCCACTCGGCGTCGCTGCCAGCCAGGTAATAGACAGCCAGGCCCAACAACAGGCCAACGGCAAAGCCAATTCCCATCTTCCAATGCAGGGGCAGGCCCGGGCGACGCGTGGCTGGGGATGCTGTCATCTGGTCAGGCCTTGGTGGACACAAAGACCGGAGCTTAACAAACGCCATGGATGCGGCCACCTACCCGGGTGCTGCTATATGCCTGGTGCGGGTAGGCGAGCTTCTCGCTGTCGGGTGAGGCAGGCGTTTTGCAGTTGGCTGCAGGAGTTGCTGTTTAGGCGCAAAGCAGGACAGCCGGCATTTCGAGCCGTCGCGGCGTTCAGATGAAATCAGATGGCTGAAAGCGAAAGCCCGCCTGTCGAGTGCGCGGTGCCTGCCCTCGCCGCTCGCGGGACCCTTGGCGGCATGGATGCCGCCACCGAGCTTACAAGGACGTACTTGCAGCGTGTCCGGCGAGGGGGCGGGCAAGGGCACTGCGGCTAACCCAGCGCCAACGCTCCTTGCTCTGTGCCCCATAGTTTGCAGATCACGCGCATCCAAAGTCGACGCGTTATCCGCGCTGGAAGGCAATGTCGCCGCTCAGAGCAAGTAATGGCGGCCAACAAAATCTAACGAGCCACTGTTAGGTGTGCAGATCCCCCACCAGCAATCGAAGTACCGTTGTTGCAGACCCTTCGTCACCCCGGCTGCAACTGCGCGGCCAATATGTCAGTCGTTCCAGGCCGCCATCAATGCGACACCGTCAATCAAGGCGCAGGCGGATACAGCGGCGCCAGCACCTCCGGTTCGGCCGCACTTGCATGCCGCCAGCGCGGCCCCTTGGCGAACGCTTCGCGCAAGGCAGCGCGCGCGCCGGTCACATCGCCGTCGCCGCCCCAGCGTGCGCGCTGCATGCGCGCCACGGCTGCACGCTGCGCCGGGTCGGCCAATGCCGCCATCACTGCATCGATATCGGCAACACCGGCCATGCCGCAGAGCACCGCCGCCACCTCGTCCATGCCGCCGGTGTCGAGCGCGCGGCGCAACTCGGCAACGCCGTGGGTCGCACGTCTGCCCTGGGCTGGCACGTTGCTGCCGTTGCCCTCATTGCCGCCTGATGCACCGCGCGGAGCACCGCGCCGACGCAATAACGCCCATAGCAGCGTGGCGATCCACAAAAGCGCAAATCCGATCGCCGCCGCGATCCATCCCCACGGCGCTCGCGCGGGAGATGGTGCTTGCAGGGTGAGCGTGCGATCGGGTATCGGCGCCGATTGATCGGGTGCCGGATTCGGCGCCGATGCCGGCGCAGGCGTCGCAAACGCACCGCTACCTGCCGCCACATCGAGCGTCAGGTCGGGCAGTGACGCGGTCTTGGCTGCGCCTGCCCCCACATCCCACCATGCCATCTGCAGCCCGGGCACCACCAACGGACCGGCGCGGTTGGGCACGATCGAATAGCGCCGGGTCAGTCGCAGTTGCGGCGAGCCTTCCACAAAGCGTTCCTCGAATTGCGGCGGCTCGGCGAATACCTGCGCGTCGGGCACGCTGGGCGTGGGCAATTCGGGAAACTGCGCCTGGGTCGCGCCGCGCGCACTGGCTTCCACCACGAATTGGGCCGCCTCACCGGCTCTCGCCCGCTGAGGCGTGGTCGTGTAGCGCAACTGCAGGCTGCGCAACGGCAGCCACGGCTGCGGCGCATTGGCCGGTTGCGCGCGCACCTGCAGCGGAATGCTCGCACTGCGCGCACTCAACTCACCGTTGCCGCGCCCGAAGTAATCGTCGAAAAACCCGCCTACCGAACGCCCGTTGAAACGTGCCGGCGGCAGTAGCAGGCGACCGCTGCGCTCGGGCACCAGCAGGTAGCGCCGCTCCACCACATTATATTGGCGTCCATTGACGACCTTGACCGAGCTGACGTCGTCGCCGACGCGCTGCATCGATGCCCCATCGGGTGCCTCAAGATCCAATTCGCCCGATGCCAGTTGGGTGGCGAAGTACAACCGCACCACCACGCCCACGCTTTGCTGCACGTAGGGTTGCGGGTCGTCCACCTGGGTTTGGACGAAGGCTTCTTCATTGCCCTGCGCCGCACTCGGCGCGCCGGCAGCGTTGCCGGAGCTGCTCGCGGGATCGTTCGCCGCGCCAACCACCTGCAGGCGCAGCGGTTCGGTGCGTTCATTGCCCACGCGTATCGCCGGCACGATGAGTTCGCCGCTCCTGCGCGGCGTCAGTACCACGCCGAACAAGGCACGCACCGTCACCGACCCATTGGTCACCTGCATCTGCTGATTGGCGCTCTTGGCGCCCAGCGAAAAATCGCTGCGCAGCGGCGTGTAATCCGGGTCGACGCCGCGTTGGTCGGTTTCGATATTCAACATCGCCACATCGCCGGCATTGACGCTGTCGCGATCCAGCCACGCGCGCGTGACCGCACCCACAGGCGCGCACGCCAACAGTGCCACGCTGGCCAGCATGCCGATTGCCGCGCGACGTAAATGCTGTCTGCCGATCATCGTCCGTCCCGTTGCCTGCGTTCGTATTCCAGCCTGAATTTGGTACGCAGCAGGCTGCCCGGATCGTCCGGCACCCGCCGCAGCCATGCGTCCACCGCCTGACGTTGCTCGCGTTGTTCCGGCGTCTCGCCGGCGACGGCGGCCTCCTGCTTGCCGCTGGCATCGGCCTGCTTGTTGCCCGCCTGCGCCATGGCCTGCTGCATCTTGCGACGCTGTGCCTCATCGGCCTGCTGCTGCGCCTTGGCATCGGCAGATTGCGGCGGCGTGTCCTGCTTGCGTTGCTCGCCCTGCCCGTTCTTGGCCTGCGCATCTTGTGGCCTGCCGTCCTGTGGCGGCTGCGCCTCAGAGGGTTGGTTCTTGCTGTCGTGCTGATTCTGCCCATCCTGGCCGGATTGCTTGTCCTGCTGATTCTGGCCCGCCTGCTGTTGCCCCTTCCCATCCTGGCCGGATGGCTTCTGGTCCTTGGACTGCCCCTTGCCATCCTTGTTGGTCTGCTGCTGGCGCTTGCGCGCCGCATCGACCGCCGCGCGATTGGCGATGGCGTCCTGCTGATTCGGATGTTGCTTGAGCGCACGGTCGTAGGCCGCGATCGCCGCGTCGTACTGGCCTTGTCGCGCCAGCGCGTTACCGAGGTTGTACAGCCCCTCATCGGTCGGTACCGCTTCGAAGGCCTTCTGCGCCGCTGCGAAATCGCCCTTGCGATACGCCTGCACCCCGGCATCCAGGCGCTGTTGTTGCACCTGATCGGCACGCTGCCACAAGGTGCCATCGGCCGCGTGCGCGGGCTGCGCCAGCGGCAGCACGCACACCATCGCCAGCACGGCTACCACCGCGCGGCGACGAAACGCCAGCAGGGACAGCAGCATCACCGGCAGCACCAGCCAATAGCCTTCGTCGAGCCAGCTCTTGCCGCCATCGGACTCGGCGGTTTCATCGGCCAACGGCTGTTGCGATGGATCGAGCACGCCCAACGCCCGCAGGTCTGCATCGTCCGGCGCAATGCGCGCATAGCGCCCGCCCCCCTGCGCGGCCAGGGTGCGCAGACTGCCCTCGTCGAGCTTGGCCTGCGCAATTTCACCGCTGGCCGTGCGATACGCCGCACCGCGCTCGCCGCCCACACCGAGCGCAGAGACACTGAAGCCGCGCGAACGCGCCATCCGCGCCGAACTTTCGGCGGAGCGATCTGCGCTATCGCTGACAAGCAGGATCTCGCCTTGCTTGAAGCCGGCCTGCTGCAACAACTGCGCGGCCGCATCGATCGCCCGGTCGGCACGCTTGCCATCGACCGGCATGACCGACGGCGACAGCGCATCCAGAAACAAGGCCACGTTGGCACTGTCTTCGGTCAATGGCGCAACCGTAAAGCTCTCGCCTGCATACACCAGCAATGCCACCTCGCCACCGGCACGTTTGCGCAGCAGCGTCGCCAGCTTGGCGCGCGCCTGCAGCAGGCGCGAAGGCGGCAGGTCGGTTGCGTTGGTACTGGACGACAGATCCAGCACCACTACCAGCGGCATGCTCGATTGAAACACCGGACGCTCGGTCTGCCGCCAGCTCGGCCCGCTCATCGCAAGCACGGCCAACGCATAGGTCAGCGCAGCCAGCACGAATCCCAGCCATCCGCGCCGACCGCCGGAGACCAACAGCTTCGGCAACAGATGCGCATCCACGCTTTGCCGCCAGACGTCGGCATCGCGGCGACGCCAGTGCCACAGCGCAGCCGCCGGTACGATCGCCAACAGCGCCCACAACAGCGTCGGGCGCAACAGATGTAACGACTGCAGCCACCCCGCCAGCTCGGTCAGCGCGTCCATTGCCACCTCCGCGGCAGCAGATAGGCCAACAGGGCAACGACGATTGCCGCGCCCAATGGCCAGTAGTAACGCTCGACGCGCGGCTGCACCGAAGGCCCCAGTCCCTTGACCGGTTCCAGCCGATCCAGCTCGGCATAGATGCCGGCAAGCTCCTCAGTATCGCGGGCGCGGAAGAAGCGCCCGCCGGTCTGCTGGGCGATCTTGCGCAGCCCGTCTTCGTCGATGTCGTCGTTGCCGCCGGCCGGAATCGGCACCCCGAACAAGGAATAGCCGCCACTGCCGCCAAAGGCAATGGTGTGCACGCGCACGCCTTCGGCCTTGGCCAGTTCCGCGGCCTTCAGGGGATTGAGTACGCCGGCGGTGTTGACGCCATCGGTGAGCAACACCACCACGCGCTGGCCCTGCTTCTGTTCGCGCAGGCGCTTGACCGACAAGGCGATCGCATCGCCAATCGCGGTTTCGCGCCCGGCCAAGCCCACCACGCTGTCGCTCAACTGATCGCGCACGGAGGTCAGATCCGCGGTCAACGGTGTCAGCGCATACGCGCGTTGGCCGAATACCAGCAGACCGACGCGGTCGCCGTCGCGCCGATCCAGAAAGTCCGACAGCACGGCCTTGGCGGCGGTGAGCCGGTCTACCACCTTGCCACCAAGCACCATGTCGGGCTCGCTCATGCTGCCCGAAAGATCCACCGCCAACATCATCTGGCGCGCCTCGCGCGGTGGTTGAATCACCTCGCCCAATTGCTGCGGACGTGCCAGCGCGGCACACAACAAAAACCAAGCCAGCCACGCCAGCCAACGCGGCATCCGCAGCACCGGCGCGCTTTTGGCCTGCGCCACCGCCTGCAACTGCTCCGCATATGGCACGCGGAGTGCGGCCGCATCGGCGCGGCGTTGCGGCCAGAACCACATCAGCAACGGCAAGGGCATCAGCCACCACGCCCACGGCCAGGCGCAGTGCGCCAACGCATCCTGCCATTGCGACCACTGCAACCAGTTCATCGCCGGCCCCGCATCAACGCCACAAAGCGCTGCCGCGCCAACGCTTCTACCGCAGGCAGATCGCTGACGGCGGGTGCGCGCTGAAAGCCGCCTTCCAGCACAGCCCGGCCCGGCCCCTGCGAAAACACCTGGTCCTTGCGCTTGCGCCCATCCAGAAACTGCAACCACGCCTCGCCCTGCAAGCGGTCGGCCTGCGGGTCGACGCGCCGCGCCGCACGTCGCAGCAGCACCGACACGGCCGCCAAGCGCTGCGCAGGCGTGGTGGCGCGCGCTAGTTCCGCATCGAACGCAGCCAGCCAGCGGCGCTGGCGCTGACGCCGGCGCCACCACCAGACCCACGCGCTCCCCACCACCAGCACGACAACCGCGATCACCAGCCACCAGCCCGGTGCCAGCGGCCACCACGACGGCGACGGCGGCAGGTGCACATCACGCAGCGGCAGCGACTGCGGGGACATCGTCAGCGACTCCGCGCGGCAGGGCTGCCGCCCAACCACGCATCGCTGGCATCGTCGGTGGACAGGCGATGCAAGCGCACGCCGCGTGCCTGCAGGAGCGACCCCAAATGCTCCAGCGGCGCGACGAATTCGGCCTGCCAGCGTGCACGTCCGGCCTGAGTCGACAGATCGATCGCGATGCGCTCGCCACGCACGTCGAAGGTGACTGCACGTGCCGGTGGCGCCAGTTCCAGCGGATCGACCAGCACGATCACCACCACCTCGTGATGCAAGGCCAAGCCCGACCAGCGCGTGGCAGAAATCCGGCCGGCGCTGCGCGCATCGGCCAGCACGGTCAGGCGCGCGCCGGGGCGCAACAGGCGCGCCGCATGATCCAGCGCCACCTCCAGCCCCGCATCGCCGGACGGCGGCTGGGCATACCAACGCGCCAAGGCATCCAACACCGGCAGCACACCACGCTGACCGGACCGCGGCGCAATCGGCGCCTCGCTCGCGGTGCCGCGCAAGGCTGCAATACGATCGCCCTGGCGCTGCGCCAGCCATGCGGCGACCGCGCCGGCGCGTGCGGCCTGCACCGATTTGTAGCGCACGCGCGTACCGAAGAAGAGCGCAGGCGAGGTATCGGCCACGATCAGGCTCAAACGCTCGCGCTCAGCCTGAAACAATTTGGTGTGCGCTCGCCCGGTTCGCGCGGTCACGCGCCAATCGATATGCCGCGCATCATCGCCAGCCACGTACTCACGCGACTCGGCATATTCCATGCCGCGCCCGCGCGTGGCGGCCGGCACCGGCCCCACCACCCCGTGCCGGCCACGTCCCGGTTGACCGCGATGGATTGCAGTACCGCGCAGCGCAATCAGTTCTGCAAGCGCTGGGCGCACTCCATCGCCAGCGACTGGCGAGGGGGCGGCTGCAGGGGACGAGAACGGCATCGAAGACATCGGTGTCTGGCGAGAGTGCGGCATACCTCAGCGACGCTGCCCGATCAGGGCAGCGGAATCTTTTCGAGCAGTGCAGCGATCAGGCGTTCGCCGTCCCAACCCTCGGCGGTGGCCTCGTAGCTGGGTAGGACGCGATGCCGCAGTACGTCCGGGGCAATGGCGCGGATATCGTCCGGCGTCACGTAGTCGCGCCCGGCCAGCCACGCCCGTGCGCGCGCGCACCGTTCCAGTGCGATCGAGCCACGCGGGCTGGCGCCCCAGGCGATCCTCCGTGCCAATGCCGGGTCGTAACGCTTGGCATCGCGCGAGGCCAGCACGATTTCGATCAGATAGCGTTCCAGCTGCGGTGCCAGATGCACGTCAAGCACCACACGGCGCGCGGCGAAGACATCTTCCAATGGAATCTTGTCGGGTACGGTCTCGTGCTTTTCCAGCGTGTCGCGGGCGGACTCGCGTGCCAGGCGCAGGATTTCCGCCTCGGCGTCAGCCAGGGGATAGCCGATACGCACATGCATCAGAAAGCGATCCAACTGCGCTTCGGGCAGCGGGAACGTACCCTCCTGCTCGATCGGATTCTGCGTCGCCATCACCAGGAACAACTGCGGCAGCGCATAGGTATGCCGGCCGACCGTCACCTGCCGCTCGCCCATCGCTTCCAGCAGCGCAGATTGCACCTTGGCTGGTGCGCGGTTGATTTCGTCGGCCAGCAGGATCGGGTGGAAGATCGGCCCGGGCATGAACTCGAACCGGCTGTCCTGCGGCCGCCAGATTTCGGTACCGGTCAGATCGGCAGGCAGCAGGTCCGGGGTGAACTGCACCCGTGCAAAATCCGCTTCCAGCCTCGAAGCCAGCGCACGGATCGCGGTGGTCTTGGCCAACCCGGGCGCGCCCTCGACGAGCAGATGGCCATCGGCCAGCAAGGCAATCAACAGCCGCTCCACGAGCGCTGCCTGGCCAATGATGCGCTGCGCAAGCGATTCGCGCAGCGAGGTGAATTGACGGTGCAGCCGGTCCTCGGCGGGCGCGGCAACGGCTTCGGGGGGGAGCAGTGGCGGTGCGTTCATAGGTCCAGTGTGACCGATTCGAACGCGATTGGTTCACTCGGCGGCGTTGGGATGTTCAGTGAACGATACGAAATTTGACGTTTGTCAACGGGCCAATGCCAGAACTTTCGGACTCTACAAGGTCCTAGATCCCGCATCGGCACTAAGGTAGGGTTTCGTAAGCATTAGCGCGAAAATGATGTGGGAAGTGATTGATTGCTCAATCTGGATCTCACAAAAGGAAAGGGCCGCTTCCGCGGCCCTTTCAATCCGATCATTGCTCAAGGAGTCGCACTTGCGACGCGCAGAACCTTGGGCGTTACAAAGACCAGCAGCTCCGCCTTTTCCTTACTGCGACCGCGCTTTTTAAACAAATTCCCTAGGAACGGTATGTCACCCAGGAACGGGACCTTAGCGATACTCTCGCGATCATTGAATTCGTATACGCCACCGATCACCACCGTTTCACCATCGCCAACAAGCACTGCGGTATTGACCTCGCGCCGATTGATTTCCGGAACGGTCCCGTAGCCATCGAGAACAATGAACCGCGCAACTTCGTCCTTCTTGACGTTCATGTTCAAGAAAACGCGGTTGTCGTTGGTGATCGTCGGGGTCACCTTGAGCTCGAGCAGCACCTCTTTAAATTGAACATTTGCCTGGGCCTGCCCGCCACCGCTCGCCGCGGTGATAGTGACATAGCCGATCTCGCGACCTTGCTTGATGACGCCTTCGCGTTGATTGGCAGTCACAATACGCGGATTAGAGACCACTTCGCCGCGGCCTTCTTCCTGCATCGCGGACAATTCCATGTCAAGAGCAAAGTTACGACCAAGTAGCGTATAGGCGATCGACCCGGCGGTATTTGTCGTGAAGGTACCGGCTGGAAGATTAAAATTCAGGCCTGCTGGAACGTTATGTATGCCGTCATTAATAATAGAAACGTTATTGGATGTGCTGCCGCTAATGACGCCCGTATTCCCACCATACTGCTGCCGACCAGCGATACCAAATCTTGCACCCAAGTCTCTTGCAAACGTATCGGTTGCGATCACAATCCGGCTTTCAATCAGCACCTGATCCACAGGGCGGTCGATATGCGAAATCAGTTCGCGCATCTGCGCAACTTTTTTCGGGATATCGCTGATCATCAAAGTATTTGTGCGGTCGTCGGCAACCAAGCGCCCCCGTGGCGACAGGAACCCATTGTCCTGTCCTGCGCCGCCACCTTGGCCGCCCTGGCCACCGCTGCCGCCACCACCGCCAATGCCCTTGGCCTCGGTCAAGGCCTTAAAGATCGCGCCCGCGTTGTGGTAATTGATCTGCACATAATCGGTGATCAAGTCCTCGCGGTTCTCGATCGCGATGCGGGCGTCTTCCTTGTCCTGCTCGAACTTGGCCAGCTCCGGTTGCGGGGCGACCCAAACCACGCCACCATCGCGGCGCTTGTCCAGGCCCTTGGCACGCAGCACGATGTCCAGCGCCTGGTCCCACGGCACGTTCATCAGGCGCAGCGTGACGTTGCCCTGCACGGTGTCGGAAGCGACGATATTGAGGTTGGACTCCTCGGCGATCAGCTGCAGCACGGTGCGCACCGGCACGTCCTGGAAGTTGAACGTCACCGGGCGGCCGCTGTAGCCGCGCGCAGCGATCTGCGCGGCAGCCTGCGTGACCGCCGCCGGGCTCACACCGCCAACCGCCGGCTGGCCCTTGCGCGGGGTGATCTCCACCACGTATTCGTTGCCGGTCTGGTAGGCCAGCGAGTCGAAGGCACCCTTGGTCGACAGCACCAGCTGCGAACCGGAGCCGGACGGCTTCACTTCAACGCGCTGCACCGGCGTGGCGAAGTCGGTGACATTGAGCGGGCGTTGCAGCTCGGCGGGTAGCTTGGCATTGCTGATGTCCACCAGCACGTTGTCGCCTTGCGTCCGCAGGTCCGGGCTGGCGCCCTGGCCGTCGAACTGCAGGATCAGACGGCCAGCGCCGTCTTCGCCGCGCTTGAAATCGATTTTGGACACCGCCAGGCTCGCCGGAGCGACCTTGGCCGGATCCTGCGCGGGCTGAGTCAGCGCCGCGGCGGCGAACGCGCTGCCGCTCGCCAGCGCCAGCGCGAACCCCAACGCGCAGGCCTGGAAGATCGCGTGGCGTCGTACCGGACGCAGCCGCTGGGCATTGGAAAACGTCATCGTGCTATCCCCTATCACTTTATTGATCATCCAATGCGAGTGCGGCCGGCCGTTCAAGCCATCCACCCGCACCGTCCGGCACAAGTTCAATCAGCTCGATGCGGTCTTCGTAGACCCCGGTCACCCGGCCATCGCTCTGTCCCAGATACACACCCGGCCGCACCCGGTAGGTCACCTTGTCAGGCGCCATCACCAATGCGATCAGGCCCGAACCGCCGCCAATGGTCCCCACCATGTCGAGGGCGTCGAGCGGAAAGGCTTCCAACGGTTCCTTGCGCCGGTTCGGATCCGGACGCGTGCCGTTGCCACCTTCCGCGCTGACCCAGGCATCGCTGAACGGGTCGCGCATCGCCTGCGCTGCATATTCGAAGGTCTCGAACTGCTGCATCACCGGCAATGGCTCCAGCGGCGGCGCAGGACGCGCGCGCACCTCGGCAACCCAGGCTTCCAGATTCGGCGCATCGCCCGGTGTGCTGGTCACACCGCGCGTGCACGCCGGCAATACTGCAATTAACGCCACACAGGACAGAATCTTGAGCAATTTCATGGTCATTGGCCGCCCTTCTTCGCAGCGTTGGCCGCAGCCTTTTCCTGCTCGGCCATTTCCTCATCGTCCAGATAACGATAGGTCTTGACCGTTCCGGACAGCTCCAGCGCACCGCGCGGGCCGATACCGGCCTTGGGGTCCTTGGGCTTGAGGTTGATGTCGTGCATGGTCAGGATCACCACGCGCGGCAGCGAGGCCACACCGCTGACGAAGGCACCGAACTGGTGATAGCTGCCCACCATGCGCAGAGCGATCGGCTTTTCGGCGTAAAACTCCTTCG
Source organism: Xanthomonas sp. NCPPB 1062 (assembly GCF_041481705.2). Lineage (NCBI taxonomy): Bacteria > Pseudomonadati > Pseudomonadota > Gammaproteobacteria > Lysobacterales > Lysobacteraceae > Xanthomonas > Xanthomonas sp. NCPPB 1062. The sequence goes on from NZ_CM192987.1 coordinate 3,740,301, forward strand.
GCGATTCCGGACCGGGCTGGAACAGCTCGTTGGACAGGCCGCTGGACAACGCGGTCTGCGAAATGTCGATGATCAAATCCGGCATTTCGGTCTTGCTGGGCAGCTGACGCAGCATCTGCTGCAGCACTTGTTCCATCTGCGCGAGCTGCTGCTTGAGCGGCTCCAGGTTCACCGCGCGGCCCTGTTGGGTCTCGAACTCGGTGCGCAGCTGGGATTCGGTGCTTTCCAGGCCTTCCAGTTCATCGCGCTTGCTGCTGATCAACAGGAACCAGGCCAGCACCATGATGAACAAGCCGACCACAACGCAGAACACGATGCGCGCCTGCTGCGGCCAACCGCCGATGTTGTTGAAATCCAGATCGCTGAGCTTGAATGATTTCTTACTCATGACGCCGCCCCCTCCTGCGGCCGATTGGCTGGCGCCGGTGCTGCCTGCGTCGGTGCAGGAGCAGCGGCCGGCGGCGTTGCGGGCGCAGGCGCCGCGGCCGGAGCGGCAGGCGTCGCACCGGCAGGCGCAGCACCCGGTGCTGCGGTGCCCGGCGCAGCCGGATCCGCTGCGCCCGGCGCGGTGCCGTTCTTGTCAGCCTCGTTCGGGTTGGCCAGCTTGACCTTGAGCGTGAACACGTACGGCAGCGTCTTGGTGTCCATCGACGACGCGGCAGGTTGACCGGCCTTGTCCTGACTCTTGGCCTCGATGATCGACAGGTCCGGATTGGTCATCCAGCCCGAGCTTTCCAGGTTGCGCATGTATGCACTGACCCGCGCATTCGATTGCGAGCGACCTTCCAGCGTGAGGATGTCGCCATCCTGCTTGATGTTGGTCAGCGCCACGCCATCGGGAATGGTGCGCACCAGCGAATCGAACAGGTGCACCATCTGCGAGCGGTTGGCTTGCAGTTCCTCGATCACCTTCTTGCGGGCAAGCAGGCGGTCTTTCTTCTTGTCGAGTTCCTTGATCTCTTCGTTCTGCGCCTTGACCTTGTCGATCTCGGTGGTCAGAAACGCATTGCGCTCGGTCTGGCCGCTGATCTGCGCGTCGTAATAGAACCAGATCAACGCCGACAACAGCACGCCGCCCAATGCGGCGAAGCCCAGCATCGAATAGAACTCGCGCTCGCGTGCCTTTCGGCGCTCCGCGCGCCAGGGCAATAGATTGATTCTTGCCATCAGTCGAAGCTCCTCAGGGCCAGGCCGGTGGCGATCATCAATGCAGGCGCATCCAGCGCCAGCGCATGGGCCTGAACCTTCGGGCCAAGCGTCATCTGGGCAAGCGGATTTGCAACGACCGTGGTCACGCCGAGCTGCTCTTCCACCATCTCCGGCAGGCGCGCCAGCGCGGCGCAACCGCCGGCCAGCACGATGCAGTCGACGCGGTTGAACTCACTGCCCGCATAGAAGAACTGCAGCAGACGGCTGATCTGCTGCACAGTGGCTTCCTTGAACGGCTCCAGCACCTCGACCTCGTAACTTTCCGGCAGGCCGCCCTGACGCTTGGCAAGGCCAGCCTCTTCATAGGTCAGGCCGTAACGGCGCATCACTTCGTCGGTGAGCTGCTTGCCGCCGAACACCTGCTCGCGGCTATACAGACTGCGACCGGAGCGCAGCACGCTCAGCGTGGTCATGGTGGCGCCGATATCCACCAGCGCCACCACCGCGTCGGCGGCCACCGGCAATTCGCTGGCGACCAGCGCGAAGGCGTTTTCGACCGCGAAGGCCTCCACGTCCATGACCTTGGCGGTCAAACCGCCGAGTTCCAGCGCCGACTGGCGCAGCTCCACATTCTCCGAACGCGAGGCGGCCAGCAGCACCTGCACCATGTCCGGGCTGTTGGGCATCGGGCCCAGCACCTCGAAATCGAGATTGACTTCCTCGATCGGGTACGGAATGTAATTGGTGGCTTCCAGTTCGACCTGGGCTTCCAGGTCGCTATCGTCCAGATCGGCCGGCATCGGGATCAACTTGGTGATCACCGCCGACCCTGCCACAGCAGCTGCCGCGTTCTTGGCCTTGCTGCCGGAACGGTTGATGGCGCGGCGAATGGCTTCGCCCACCGCCTCCACTTCGACGATGTTCTTTTCCACGACCGCATTCGGCGGCAATGGTTCCACCGCGTAATGTTCCACGCGAAAACGGTTCCCGCTGCGCGATAGCTGCAAGAGCTTCACGGCAGTAGAACTAATGTCGACACCAATCAGTGGCGACTGACTCTTGGGTAAAAGCCCCACGGTAACTCCCCTGCCGACGGGCACTTGGACGCACGTGCGCCCTCGTATTAATAATCAAATTTTAACAGTTGACAAGCCCTTCACGCGCAAGGCAATGACCCCGCGACCGTGACCCCAGTGCTGTCTTCTGCGATCCCCAGAGTTCGGCCCCAGCCAAACTCGGCGTCATCTATACTCTGTGACCAAGAAATCTGCAATCGGAATCTCTCTTACATGCCCCGTATTCGCCGTTGGCTGGGCTGGATCCTGGCCACGATCGTCGTGCTCGCACTGCTTGGCGCTATTGCTGCCGGCGGCCTGTATTACGCCATTTCCTCGAAGTTGCCGGACGTTCAATCGCTCAAGCAGGTCGAGCTGCAGGAGCCGATGTACGTCTATTCCAGCGATGGCCGCCTCATGGCCGTTTATGGCGAGACCCGGCGTTATCCCGTCCAGATGAAGGACGTGCCGCTGCGCCTGAAGCAGGCCTTCCTGGCCACCGAGGACGCGCGCTTCTACGAGCACGGCGGCGTGGACTACAAGGGCATTGCCCGCGCGGTGTGGCTGCTGACAACCACCGATGCCAAGCGCGTGCCGGGTGGTTCGACCATCACCCAGCAGGTGGCGCGGCAGTTCTTCCTGAGTTCGGAGTACAGCTACACCCGCAAGCTGGCGGAGATCCTGCTGGCGCGCAAGATCGAAAGTGAGCTGAGCAAGGACGAGATCTTCGAGCTGTATCTCAACAAGAGTTTCTTCGGCAACCGCGCCTACGGCGTCGGGGCCGCTGCCGAGTACTACTACGGCAAGAAGATGAGCGAATTGAGCCTGGACGAGATGGCCTCGCTGGCCGGCATCCCCAAGTTCCCGTCCAGCGGCAACCCGATCAGCAACCCTGAGCGTGCGCAGGAGCGTCGCGACTATTACGTGCTGCAGCGCATGGCCGACCTGGGCTTTGTCAGCCAGGCCGAAGCCGACGCCGCCAAGGCCGTGCCGATGCACGCCAAGCCGCATGAGCCGCCGGTGGAGGTGTACGCCCCTTACGTGGCCGAGCTGGTACGTCAGGAAATGATCGCCAAGTACGGCGGCGATGTGCTCAACAAGGGCTATCACGTCACCACGACCATCGATGCGACCCTGCAGACCGGTGCGGATGTGGCAGTCGCCGACGGCTTGCGGGTCTACGATCATCGCCATGGCTGGCATGGCGTAGAGCAGCACTTCGACGTGCCCGCCGATGCGGACGCGCCTGCACTGGCCAAGCACCTGGCAGGCGCGTTCACCCAGGGCGGACTGCGTGCGGTGATCGTGGCGCGCACCAATCCCGATGGCGGGGTCACGGTCGTGCTGAGCGACAAGACCGAACTGTCCCTGCCCGCCAGTGCCAGCCGCTGGACCGGCAAGACCCCGGCCAAGCTGCTGACCCGCGGCGACCTGACCCGCATTCGCGCCGGCGAAAAGGACGGCGAGTGGATCATCGACCAGTTGCCGCGCGGCCAGGCGGCATTGGTTTCGCTGGACGCCAATAGCGGCGCCCTGCGTGCGCTGGTGGGCGGCTTCAGCTTTGCGGGGAACAAGTTCAACCGCGCCACCCAGGCACGCCGCCAGCCAGGGTCGAGCTTCAAGCCGTTCGTCTACGCAGCCGCATTCGAAAAGGGCTTCAACCCGGCCTCGATCGTGCTGGACGCGCCGGTGGTGTTCCGCGACCGGCGTGGCAAGACCTGGTCGCCGCAGAACGATGGAGGCGGCTTCCGCGGGCCGATGCGCCTGCGCGAAGCGCTGGTGCAGTCGCGCAACCTGGTGTCGGTGCGCCTGCTGGACGCGATCAGCGTCGATTTCGCACGCAAATACATCAGTCAATTCGGTTTCCAGGAGGCCGAATTGCCGCCGAACCTGTCGATGTCGCTGGGCACCGCTTCGCTGACGCCGCTGTCTGTGGCACGCGGCTATGCGGTGTTCGCCAATGGCGGCTCACGGGTGGACACCTGGATCGTGGATGAGGTCAAAGACCGCGAGGGCAATGTCATCTTCAAAGAGGTGCCGGCAGTAGCCTGCCGCACCTGCGCCCTGCAAGGCGGCAATGTGGCGCCCGTGAGCCAGGTCGTCGATGGCTTCAACTTCGGCGCGCAGGCACCGGAAACACCGCCTGCCGCGCCGGCCACGGCCACGCCGACGCAGGCGCAGACCGCCCCTGCGGCAACCGCGCAGACCAAGATCGCGCCGCGCGCGATCGACGAGCGCACCGCCTACCAGCTGGTGTCGATGATGCGCGACGTGGTCCAGCGCGGCACCGGCACCGCGGCCAAGGTCCTCGGCCGCGAGGACGTGGGCGGCAAGACCGGCTCCACCAACGAGCACCGCGACGCGTGGTTCTCCGGCTTTGGCGGCCCCTACGTCACCACCGTATGGGTGGGCCGCGACGACTTCCGCTCGCTCGGCTATCGCGAATACGGCGGCAAGGCGGCGCTGCCGATCTGGATCGACTACATGCGCGTAGCGCTCAAGGACAAGCCGATCGCCGCCAACGATCCGCCCGATGGCATGACCCAGGCCACCATCAATGGCGCCGTCGAATGGGTCAAGAACGAAGATCTGGACCGCCTGCAGGATTACGACTACGGCCTGCAGGAACAGCAGGACGAAAAGGCGTTCGACATTTTCTGAGGAATCGGGATTGGGGAATCGAAAGCGGCGAGGCTGTTCGGTTCCCCAATTTGTTGGCCCCCGATTCAATACGCGCCGGCCATTGCCGGCCTGATGGATCGCTGGCGGCAACGTTGCCGGGTCGGCGCAGCGCTCACCTGCCCGCCACGGATATCGCACGCGCATTGCGCCTTGGCCGTGCATACCCGTACCTGGACCATCGCCCGGTCACCGCTGCGTGATCGTTCCTTTGCAATGACATGACGCATTCGCCATGTCTTCATGCAGCTGTTGTAGAGTCCAGATCAGGTTCATTAGGGGAGCCCGGTCATGCATCACGCACGCGCGCACGCCGATACACGAACCCGGGAACGTCGCCATCGTCTGGCGCACGAAGCCGCACGCCTGATGGCCGAAGGCGGCATCCGTGATTTCCATCAAGCCAAGCTCAAGGCTGCCAGCCGGCTCGGCATTCATGACGATGCGTCGCTGCCACGCAATCGCGAGATCGAAGATGCGTTGCGCGAGTACCAACGCCTGTTCGCCGGACCTGCGCACGGTGCGCGTCTGCGCCAACGTCGCGAAGCCGCGTTGCGGGCGCTTGAGTTTCTCAGCCCCTTCCAGCCACGGCTGACCGGCCCGGTGCTGGACGGCACCGCCGACGCCAATGCACCGGTGCACCTGCAGTTGCACAGCGACGATGCCGATGCCGTGCAGCGGTTTCTGGAAGAACACCGCATTCCGGCCGAGTCGCGCACGCGCCGGCTGCGCCTGGATCGCGAGCGCAACGGCGAGTTTCCGGTGTGGCTGTTCAGCGCCGAAGACCTCACCTTCGATCTCACCGTGCTGCCCTACGACGCGCTGCGGCAGGCGCCGCTGTCGCAGCTGGACGAAAAGCCGATGCAGCGTGCGTCGGCCGCGCAGGTGCGACAGTTGTTGACAGACGGCGACGGTTCCACCGGCTCACCGCTGCTGCGCTGAGTCGGCCATATGACGCGGAACCTGACTACGCGGGCGAGCTCTGTGCTTCTTTAACCGGCGTCACGACGCCGCTACGCAGCGGTCGTTTATTCGGGCCCAGCCAGCCGGACGAACCGTCGTGAAACACGACGCTGCCAATCGCCACGACAGCAGCACGCTGTGCTGGAAGGCGACTGCCGCGCAACCATCCAAATGCAAACGCCCCGCACTGCGGGGCGTTTGTTTACGCAGGTACGCGTGGACCGATCAGCGCTTGGCGCTGTCGGTGTAATCGCGCTTGTCGTAACCGGTATAGATCTGGCGCGGACGGCCGATCTTCATTTCCGGGTCGACCTGCTGCTCCAGCCAATGCGACACCCAACCTGCGGTGCGTGCGATGGCGAACATCACGGTGAACATTTCCACCGGGATGTTGAGCGCCTTGTAGATGATGCCCGAGTAGAAGTCGACGTTCGGGTACAGCTTGCGCTGCACGAAATAGTCGTCCTTCAGCGCGGCTTCTTCCAGCTTCAGCGCCACTTCCAGCAGCGGGTCGTTGACGCCCAGCTCGCCCAGCACCTTGTGGGTCATCTCGCGGATGATCTTGGCGCGCGGGTCGAAGTTCTTGTAGACGCGGTGACCGAAGCCCATCAGACGGAACGAGGAATTCTTGTCCTTGGCCTTGGCCACGGCCGATTCGACGTTGTCGGCGGTGCCGATCTCTTCGAGCATCTTCAGCACGGCTTCGTTTGCGCCACCGTGTGCCGGACCCCACAGCGCGGTGATACCCGCGGCGACCGAGGCATACGGATTGGCACCGGTCGAGCCGACCAGACGCACGGTCGAGGTCGAGGCGTTCTGCTCGTGGTCGGCGTGCAGGATGAACAGCAGATCCAGGGCCTTGGCAACGACCGGATTGATCTCCAGCGGCTCGCTCGGCACTTCGAACATCATGTGCAGGAAGCGGTCGACGTAGTTCAGGTTATTGCGTGGGTAGCGGATCGGCCAGCCGATCGAATAACGGTACGCCGCAGCCGCCAGGGTTGGCACCTTGGCGATCAAACGGATGGCGGCCTGACGGCGCTGCTCCGGATCGTTGAGGTCCAGGGTGTCGTGGTAGAACGCCGACAGCGAGGCGACCGAGCCGGCCAGCATGGCCATCGGGTGCGCGTCGTGACGGAAACCGCCGAGGAAGTTCTTCAGCGACTCGTGCATCATCGTGTGATGCGTCACTTCGTGGTCGAACTTCTTGAATTCGTCCGCCGTCGGCAGTTCGCCGTTCATCAGCAGGTACGAGACCTCAAGGAAGCTGGACTTTTCGGCCAGCTGCTCGATCGGGTAACCGCGATACAGCAACACGCCATTGTCGCCATCGATGTAGGTGATGGCCGACTTGCAGCTGGCGGTGGCGGTGAAGCCCGAGTCGTAGGTGAACAGACCGGTTTCTTTGGTCAGCTTTGAGATATCGACGCAATAATTGCCAAGCGTGGGCTTGAGAACCGGCAGAACGACCGACTTGTCGCCGGCGTTGAGCGTGACCTGATCAAGATCGGACACTGTGTACGCTCCTTCAGTGGAAGGCGCCTGATCCCACATGGGCAGGCACGTGATGGAAGTCCAAGGCATCGCCTCGGATCAGACCATTATCGCACAGCAGCATTTTGGCCGTCGCTTGGACAGAAGTCGTAGACGCATCGCGCCAGGCATACAGGCGAAGCGTTCAGCGCCCCAAAAAACAACGGCCGCGCAATGCGCGGCCGCTGCCGGTACAGCCCGTCCTGCAAGTTCAGCGCGCGTAGCGCTTCTGGAACTTGTCGATCCGGCCGCCGGTGTCGATCACCTTGTGCTTGCCGGTATAGAACGGGTGCGAGGACGAGGAAATTTCCACCTTGATCAGCGGATACTCCTGGCCGTCTTCCCACTTCACGGTCTCTTTCGAGGTCATGGTGGAACGGGTCAGAATCTTGAAATCGGACGTCACGTCGTGAAAGACGACGTCTTTGTAGTTGGGATGAACGTTATCTTTCATGGACTTGGCGCCGGGCTGCCTGGATAAGCCGGGCATTATAGCTGCGCCCAGGCAGCCGGCGCAAGGTCGCCTCAGTTCGCCGCCAGGGCGGCCCCGACCAGCGCGTAGAACTGCTGGATGTCATAGGCCAGCAGCAGATTGGCATTGTCGGGCGCCCCGCCCTGCCGGTTCCAGTCCACTAGGGTCATGCCACGGGTATGCGCACCGGACAGTTCGATATGGACCGGGCGCTGCTCCAGCCGCTGGGCGCCTTCCGGGTGCAGTGCGAACGCCATCGCCAGCGCGTCGGCGGCATACCAGTACTCGCCGCGGCTGTCTTCGGACCACAGCCGGGTCTTGCGCGAGATTTCCTCGTAGAACCGGGCGCGGCCAGAATCGGCCGCCAGCCATTGCTCCACATCCCGGTGCAGCAGGCCGTGCGCGATGGTGGCTTCCCAGTCGGCCACGTCGAACTGCGGAAAACCGCCGAACACGATATGCGCCGCTTCCGGGTCGAACCCGATATTGAACTCGGCCGCAGCGGTGATATTGCCGTGCCCGGTCAACGCCCCGCCCATCACCACCAGCCGCGCCACGCGCTGCGGCAGGGTCGGGTCCAGGGTGAGCGCCAGGGCAAGATTGGTCAATGGACCGAGCGCCACCAGCAGCAGCTTGCCGGCGTGTTCGTGCGACAGACGCAGGATGGCGAGCGCGGCGTGTTCGGCCTCGGCAGTGCGCTTGGCCGGTGCCAGGCCCACATCGCCGAATCCGTCGAGACCGTGCACGTGCGCCGCATCCACCGACGGGTGCAGCAACGGCTGCGGGCAGCCGGCGTAGACCGGCACATCGGTACGGCCAGCGATCTCGCAGACCTTCAAGGCGTTGCGCACGGTGTGCTCCAGGCCCACGTTGCCGGCGGCGATGGTCAGGCCGACCACCTCGTGGCGTGTGTCGTTGAAGGCCATCAGCAGCGCCAAGGCGTCGTCCACGCCAGGGTCGGTGTCGATCAGCAGCGGTATCTTGTCAGTCATGGGATTCGGGATTGGGCATTCGGGATTCGTTGCCGCATCTTCGCAAGGATCGGCCGGCCACGCGAATCAACGACGCCCGTGTCGCAGCAATCCCGCTTTGACGATTCCCTAATCCCGATTCCCGACTCCCGGCCGCTCAAGCGGCCGCATACCGCACCGCGCCGCCGATCCAGCGTTCGACCACGCGGTCGGCGACTTCTGGCGCTTCGTCCAGCAGCCGCTCGGCCAGTACCTGCACACGCGGCAACAGGCCGGCGTCGCGTGCCAGATCGGCGATGCGGAAACTGGCCAGGCCGGTTTGCCGGGTGCCCAGCAATTCGCCCGGGCCACGCAACTCCAGATCCTTCTCCGCGATCACGAAACCATCGTTGGTCTGGCGCATGGTCTCCAGACGCTGCCGCGCCATCATCGACAACGGCGCCTGGTACAGCAGCACGCAACTTGAGGCGGCTGCGCCACGCCCGACCCGACCGCGCAACTGATGCAATTGGGCCAGGCCCAGCCGCTCGGCATTTTCGATGATCATCAACGAGGCGTTAGGCACGTCCACGCCGACTTCGATCACGGTGGTGGCCACCAGCAGGTCGCTGCGGCCCTGCTTGAAATCCAGCATGGCCTTCTGCTTTTCGGCCGGCTTCATGCGGCCGTGCACCAGCGCCACCCGCACGCCCGGCAACTGCGCCGACAAGGCCTCGAAGGTGACTTCGGCGGCCTGCGCTTCGATGCGCGGCGGACCGCCTTGCTGGCCTTGCGCGCCTTTCTCGGGTTCTTCGCTTTCTTCGATCAGGGTGCACACCCAATATGCCTGCCGTCCTTCGGCGCAGGCGGCGCGAATGCGCTCGACCAATTCGGGCCGGCGCTCCGCGCTCAGCACGATCGTCTGCACCGGCGTGCGGCCGGGCGGCAATTCGTCGATGGCCGAAACATCCAGATCTGCGTAAGCCGACATCGCCAACGTGCGCGGAATGGGCGTGGCGGTCATCACCAGTTGATGCGGCACGCTGCCCGCCGCCGCTCCCTTGTCGCGCAACGCAAGGCGCTGATGCACGCCGAAGCGGTGTTGCTCGTCGATGATGGCCAACGCCAGGTCGTGGAAGACCACCGCTTCCTGCATCAACGCATGCGTGCCGACCACGACCTGCGCCTGACCGGAGGCGACCTCGGCCATCACTGCCGCGCGCGCCTTGCCGGTGACCTTGCCCGCCAGCCAGACGATGCGGATGCCCAACGGTTCCAACCAGCCGCGCAGATTGGTGAGATGCTGCTCGGCCAGCAATTCGGTGGGCGCGGCAAGTGCGACCTGCTTGCCCTGCTCCACCGCCAACATGGCCGCCAGCGCCGCGACCACGGTCTTGCCGCTGCCGACATCGCCCTGTACCAGCCGCAGCATCGGCGAGGGGTGCGCAAGGTCATGCGCAATCTGTTCGAACACGCGTTGTTGCGCGCCGGTCAGCTGGAACGGCAGCGCCTTGCACAATTGCTGCACCAACGTGCCGTTGCCGGGCAGGCTGGGCGCGTGCAGACGCTGCAACGCGATGCGTTGCCGGCGCAGGCTGAGCTGGTGCGCCAGCAATTCCTCGATTGCCAGGCGCTGCTGGGCCGGGTGGCCTCCGGCGAGCAGTTGCTGTGGATCAGTGCCAACCGGCGGGCGATGCATGGTGAGCAAAGCCGCGCGCAATGAGGGCAATCGCTCGTCCTGCAGCCAGTGCGGTGGCAACAATTCCAGCGCACTTTCGGGCGGCAGGCGCTCCAGCGCCTGGCCGATGAGCTTGCGCAACGTCGCCGGGCCAACGCCTTCGAGCACCGGATACACCGGATCCAGACTGTCGCCCAACCCGGCATCTTCGTCCGGTGCGAGCACGCGGTAACTGGGGTGCACGATCTCCCAGCCGTGCTGGCCGGGCTTGGGTGTGCCGAACACCCGCAGCCGCGTACCGACGGCGAACTGCGCGACCTGCGCCGCACGAAAATGAAAGAAGCGCAGCACCAGCGTCCCGTGCGAGGCGTCGGACACTGCCACGCGCAGCACCGGCCGGAAGCGGAAGCCGCGCTCCACAGCCTCCACGCGTCCTTCGACCTGCGCCGGCACGCCACCTTGCAGCTGCGCGATGGTGGTCAAGCGCGTGCGGTCTTCGTAACGCAGCGGCAGATGCAGCCACAGGTCCTGCACGCTCAGGATGCCGCGCGCAGCGAACTTGTCGGCCACTTTCGGGCCGACACCGGGCAGGCTGGACAGCCGAGCCTGGCCGGCGACGGCCAGGCTCGGTGTGACGACGCGCGTGCGCGACACGGCCGATCAGCGGCGCAGGATCACTCGATCACCATCACTGCATCGACTTCGAAGCCGGCGCCCTTGGGCAGACCGGAGACTTCGATGGTCGAACGCGCCGGGAACGGTGCCTGGAAATACTCCTGCATCACCGCGTTGACTGCAGCGAACTGCCCCAGGTCGGTCAGATACAGACCCAGACGCACGATCTTGTCGAGCGAGCCGCCGGCCGCTTCGGCCACCGCCTTGAGGTTGTCGAATGCACGGCGTGCCTGCGCACCGATGTCGCCCGGCACGATCTCGCCGGTGGCCGGGTCCAGCGGGATCTGCCCGGAGAAATACACGGTGTTGCCGGCACGCACGGCCTGCGAATACGGGCCGATGGCGGCAGGCGCCTGGTCGGTATGGATGATCTGGGACATGGACACTCCACTGCAAAGGGTTGCCGCAGTTTAGGCCTTTGTGCGGATTTGCTCGACTGTTGCGCGAGTGCGCCAGGCGCTACTGGCGTCCGACGCTCTGCACCACGTGCAGACGCCGTAGCCGGCGCATCACCTCGGCCAGGTGGCGGCGGTCGCGCACCTGGATGTTGAAGCGCAGCACGGCTGCGTTGAAGTCGCGGTCCAGATAGTCCACGCGCTCGATATTGGACTGACTCTGCGCGATGGCTGCCGCCAGCTGCGCCAGCACGCCGGTGCGGTTTTCCACTTCGACCACCAGCGCGGTGTCGTAGTCGCCGGTCACGTTGGAGTCCCAGTCGATCGGCACCCACCGTTCGGGCGATTTGCGCAGTTCCGCCAGGTTCGGGCAGTCCAGGCGGTGCACCACGATGCCCTTGCCTGCGGTGTGATAGCCCATGATTTCGTCGCCGGGAATCGGCTGGCAGCAATTGGCGAAACTGATCACGCCGCGCTCGCTGCCGTCGATCAGGATCTTCTCGTGCGAATGCTTGGACAGACCACCGCCACGCAGTTCTGCGTAAGCCATCAACGCCTGCGCGGCCTGATTGGGCATCCAGTTGCCGAGCGCCACATCGGCCAGCAGCGCTTCCAGACGCGGGTAGCGGTGCTCGGCAAGGAAGGCGTCCAGGCGGCCCTTGGGCAGCCGTTCCAGCGAAGAGTCCATTGCTTCCAGCGCGCGGTCCAGCATACGGTGGCCCAACTGCACGGCATCTTCGTGCTCGAGTTGCTTGAGCTGATGCCGGATGGCGGTGCGCGCCTTGCTGCTGACCACAAATTCCAGCCACTGCGGTTTGGGCGTGGCCGAGCGGGCGGTGATGATCTCCACCGCCTGCCCGCTGACCAGCTTGGTGCGCAACGGCACCAGCTTCTTGTCCACGCGCGAGGCCACGGCGCGATTACCCACGTCGGTATGCACCGCGTAGGCAAAATCCAGCGCGGTGGAATTGCGCGGCAATGCCAGGATCTTGCCCTTGGGCGTGAACAGATAGACCTCGTCCGGGAACAGGTCGACCTTGACGTTGTCCAGGAATTCCAGCGACGAGCCGGCGGCGCGCTGCGAATCGATCAGTTCCACGATCCAGTCGTGCGCACGACTCTGCGCGCTGTTGGGCGAGGCCGAGCCGACCTTGTAGGTCCAGTGCGCCGCTACGCCGCGTTCGGCGATCAGGTCCATCTCTTCGGTGCGGATCTGCACTTCGATCGGCGAGCCGTATGGTCCGAACAACACGGTGTGCAGCGACTGGTAGCCATTGGCCTTGGGGATTGCGATGAAATCGCGGAAGCGCCCGTCCAGCGGCTTGAAGCTGGCATGCACCGCGCCCAGCGCGTGATAGCAATCGGCCACCGTGCGCACCACCAGGCGAAAGCCGAACACGTCCATCACCTGGTCGAAGGACTTGTTCTCTTCGTGCATCTTGGAATAGATGCTCCAGGGCGTCTTGATGCGGCTGACCAGCCGATGCTCCAGCCCTTCCTTGGCCAGCCGCTGGGACAGCTGCACTTCCACCTGCGCCATCGATTCGCGCCGCACCACCGGCTGGCTGCGGATGTGCTTTTCGATGATGGCGTGGCGCCACGGATACAACGCGCGGAAGCCCAGGTTCTGCAATTCGGACTTGATCAGGCTCATGCCCAGCCGCTGCGCGATGGGTGCGTAGATCTCCAGCGTCTCGCGCGCGATGCGGCCGCGCGCCTCGGTGCTCTGTGCGCCGAGCGTGCGCATGTTGTGCAGGCGGTCGGCCAGCTTGATCATGATCACGCGCAGGTCGCGCGACATCGCCAGCAGCATCTTGCGGAAACTTTCCGCCGCCGCTTCCTGGCGGTCGCGGAACTTGAGCTTGTCCAGCTTGGTGACGCCATCGACCAGTTCGGCCACCGCCTCGCCGAACTCCGACGCCAGTTCTTCGCGCGTCAGCGGCGTATCTTCAATGGTGTCGTGCAGGATTGCGGCAATCAGCGATTCCATGTCCAAGCCCAGCTCGGCCAGCACGCCAGCCACCGCCACCGGGTGGGTGATGTAGGGCTCGCCCGACTTGCGGGTCTGCCCGGCATGCGCGCTGGCGCCCACTTCCCAGGCACGGCGCAGGATCGGCAGCTGCTCCTTGGGCAGGTAGCTGGCCGCGCGCTCGAGATGCAGGACGTAGTCGGGGATGGCCTGGTCGGAAGACGGAGACGTCACGACGGTCGCCTGGGCAGTGGGGCCTGGGTTCATGCCGGAAGACTATGCCAGCCGTGCAGTCTCGGCAAACATTTGCACACGCAGGCGTATTGCCGGGACCGAAAACGAAAACAGCCCGCATCGAGGCGGGCTGTTCTGATCGATCGCAGCGATGCTGGGATCAATCGTCGTTCTTGGACATGTCTTCGTCGGCGACCACTTCGGCGGCGGCCCATTCCAGCGCTTCGCGCTCGGCGCGTTCGCGCTCGGCCTTCTCGACTTCATCGATCAGCGCGTTGTCGATCCGGCGTGCGGCGATCTCGCGCAGTGCCATCACGGTGGGCTTGTCGCTGGCATCGGCATTCTCGATCAGCGGCTGCACGCCGTTGGCGAGCTGACGGGCGCGCTTGGAGGCCATCATGACCAGCTCAAAACGGTTGTTCACGACTTCCAGGCAATCTTCTACGGTAATGCGGGCCATGCGGGCTCCCGGCGACCAGCAACGGCCGCGCATCGAATGAGGGAAAGGGGGCGGAGTGTACGCTCCGGCCGGCGCCGCAGCAACCGCCACCCATTCAGTTTCCTTTGGAATCAGCGGTTTGAGCCGCTTGGAGCGACCAGGAAACCTTCCTGAGCAGTCGCTGGTGCAGCCGGCGCGTGTCAGGACCGCGGTCTACGCGCGGTGGATGCCGTCGCGCGGCGGCGCCCGTCCGGTGACCAGCCCCGCGCTGCCAGCGGCGCTTACTCCAGCAGCGCCTGGATCAATCCGGCGTGCCGCTGCTGTTGTGCCTGCCGACGCAGCCGGCTGGCGGTGAAGATGGCGCACATCTCCGCCACGGCGATGTCGAAGGTCTCGTTGATGATCACGTAATCGAACTCTTCGAAATGCAGCATCTCTTCACGGGCGGCGGCCAGGCGTTGCGCCATCACGTCCTCGCTGTCCTGCCCGCGCTTGCGCATGCGCTCGTCCAGCGCCTGGCGCGACGGCGGCAGGATGAACACGCTGACCGCATCGGGCACCTTCTGGCGCACCTGACGCGCGCCCTGCCAGTCGATCTCCAGCAGGACGTCGTGGCCGGCGGCCAGCTGCGGCTCCACCGACTGCCGCGCGGTGCCCTTCCAGTCACCATGCACCAGCGCATATTCGAAGAAGTCGCCCGCCTCGATCATGCCCTGGAACTCGTCGGCGGAGACGAAATGGTAGTGCTCGGCATGCCGTTCGCCCGGCCGCGGCGCGCGCGAGGTGAACGAGATCGACAGGGCGATCTTCGGGTCGCGTGCCAGGGTGGCGTTGACGATGCTGCTCTTGCCGGCGCCGGAGGGGGCCGCAACGATATAGAGAGTGCCGCGCATAGGATCAGGGATTCGGGATTGGGGAGTCGGGATTCGCGAACGGACTGCGGACCGGTGCCACCGGGGTCGACATGCTACCGGGATTGGCCGCAGCCCGCTGAAACGCGAGGTTGCCGTCGACCAATCCCGAATCCCCAATCACCAATCGCGGCTACTCGATGTTCTGCACCTGCTCGCGGATCTGGTCGATCAACACCTTCAGATCCACGGCGGCATTGGAGGTGCGGCTGTCCACCGACTTGGAGCCCAGCGTATTGGCTTCGCGGTTGAATTCCTGCAGCAGGAAGTCCAGGCGGCGACCGACCGGTTCGCGCTGCCTGAGCACGCGACGGATCTCGGCGATGTGGCTGGACAGGCGGTCCAGCTCCTCGTCCACATCCAGCTTCTGCAGCCACAGCACCAGCTCCTGCTCGGCACGGCCCGGGTCGACCGGATGCGGCAGGTCGGCCAGGCGCGCGGCCAGCTTGGCGCGCTGACCTTCGCGAATCACCGGAATCAGGACGCGCACCTCGGCGGCGATGCGTTCGATGGCATCTACCCGCTCGCTGATCGCCTCGGCCAGCTTGGCGCCCTCGCGCTCGCGCGCGATCACGAAGCTACCCACCACCTCCTCCAGCAACGCCAGCGCCTGTGCCTGCAACGCGGGGGCGTCCACGTCCTGCACCTGCAGGACGCCGGGCAGCTGCAGCAGGTCGGTGAAGCCGACCTGCAATTTGGGGAACAGACCATCCAGCCGCGTGGCCAGCGCACCCAATTGCTGTAGCAGCGATTCGTTGACCGCCAGCGTCTGCGCGTTGTCGGGCGCGCGCAGGCGCAGCGTCAGATCCAGCTTGCCACGGCTGTTTTTCGCCGCCACCCGCTCGCGCAGCAGCGGTTCCAGCGCACGCAATTCCTCGGGCAGACGCACACCCACTTCCAGAAAGCGGTGGTTGACCGAGCGCAGCTCGCAACCGAGCGTGCCCCAGGGTGTGATGCGTTCGCTGCCAGCGAACGCCGTCATGCTTCGGATCATCGTCAATCCCGTGCCGTCAAAGCGCGAATGGTACCCTAGCCGCCCTCGCCGGCTGCCTGCACGCTGCGCAGTGGCGCCAGACCCACCTCCCGACTTCCGGACTCATCGCATGACCTTTTCCCGTCCCAGCGGCCGCACGGCCGACCAGCTGCGCCCGGTGCGCATCGAACGCGCCTTCACCCGCCATGCCGAAGGCTCGGTGCTGGTCAGCTTCGGCGACACCCGCGTGCTGTGCACCGCCAGCGTGGAAAACCGCGTGCCGGGCTTCCTGCGCGGCAAGGGCGAAGGCTGGGTCACCGCCGAATACGGCATGTTGCCGCGCTCTACCCACACCCGTTCCGACCGCGAGGCTGCACGCGGCAAGCAGGGCGGACGCACGCTGGAAATCCAGCGCCTGATCGGCCGTGCACTGCGCGCCTGCGTGGATCGCAATGCACTCGGCGAACGCACCATCACCCTGGACTGCGACGTGCTGCAGGCCGATGGCGGCACCCGCACCGCGGCCATCACCGGCGCATACGTGGCGTTGGCCGATGCGGTGAACCTGCTGATCAAGCGCGGCGACATCAAGAAACACCCGCTGATCGGCGCGGTGGCTGCGGTGTCGGTCGGCATCTATCGTGGTGAACCGGTGCTGGATCTGGATTACCCGGAAGACAGCGACTGCGATACCGACATGAATGTGGTGATGAACGACGGCGGCGGCTTCATCGAGCTGCAGGGCACCGCCGAAGGCCATGCTTTCCGTCGCGACGAACTCAACGCGCTGCTTGCCCTGGCCGAAAAAGGCATGGGCGAGTTGTTCGCACTGCAACGTGCTGCGCTGGCCGGATGAGCCGTCGCATCGCCCTGACCACCTTGCTGGTTGCCGATTACGATGCGGCCATTGCCTGGTACGCCGGCGCGCTGGGTTTCCACGTGCTGCAGGATCGCCCGCTCGATGACGGCAAGCGCTGGGTCGTGATCGGCCCGGGCGGTGCAGACGATGCCGCCCTGCTGCTGGCGCAGCCTGCCAACGCCACGCAACGCGCGCGCATCGGCGACCAGACCGGTGGGCGGGTGGATCATTTCCTCTACACCGATAACTTCTGGCGCGACCACGCGGCCATGCAGGCGTTCGGCGTGGAATTTCTGGAAACCCCGCGCGAAGAGCCGTACGGCACGGTCGTGGTGTTTCGCGATCTGTACGGTACCAAGTGGGATCTGCTGGAGCCCAAGCAATGAAACAACTGGTCCTGGCCAGCGGCAACGCCGGCAAGCTGGAAGAACTGCGTGCCATGCTCGCCGGCCTGCCGCTGCGCATCGTCGCGCAAGGCGACCTGGGCGTGGAAGATGTCCCGGAAACCGGCCTGACCTTCGTCGAGAACGCGCTGATCAAGGCGCGCCATGCCAGCGCGGTGACCGGTTTGCCGGCCCTGGCCGATGACTCGGGGCTGATCGTGGATGCATTGGATGGCGCGCCCGGTCTGTACAGCGCGCGCTATGCCGGCAGCCCAACCGATGCGCAGGCCAACAACGCCAAGTTGCTCGATGCGATGCGCGAGGTTCCGACCGATCGCCGCAGCGCGCGGTTTTATGCGGTGATCGTGTTGCTGCGGCGTCCGGAAGATCCGCAGCCGCTGATTGCCGAAGGCAGTTGGGAAGGGGTGATCACCACCGAACCGCGCGGCGCTGGCGGCTTCGGCTACAACCCGGTGTTCCTGGACCCGGTGTATGGCCTGACCGCCGCGGAGATGGACACCGCGTTGAAGAACCGTCTCAGCCATCGTGCGGTCGCCCTGGCCACGCTGCAGCACAAGCTGCATGCGATGGCGCTGTAAGGCACGCCTCGCGCAATGCCCCAGCTGATTCCGCCGCCGCTGTCGCTCTACGTGCACCTGCCCTGGTGCGTGCGCAAATGCCCGTACTGCGATTTCAACTCGCACGCGGCCAAGGGCGTGCTGCCGTTCGAAGAATACGTGGATGCGCTGATCCGCGACCTGGATGCGGATCTACCGCTGGTGTGGGGCCGCGTGGTGCATTCGGTGTTCTTCGGCGGCGGCACGCCCAGCCTGTTTCCGCCGCAGGCGATCGACCGCTTCCTGCAGGCCGCGGCGGCGCGGCTGCGTTTTGCCCCGAATCTCGAAATCACCCTGGAAACCAATCCCGGTACCGCAGAACACGGCCGTTTCGAGCACTACCGCGCTGCGGGCGTCAACCGCCTGAGCTTCGGCGTGCAGACCTTCGACGACCTGGCACTGCAGCGACTTGGCCGCATTCACGACAGCGCCGAAGCCGAGCGCGCGATCAAACTGGCGCAAGACGCCGGTTACGATAATTTCAATATCGACCTGATGTACGCGCTGCCCGAGCAGACGCTGATGCAGGCCGAGCACGATCTGGAGCGCGCCTTCGCGCTGCAGCCGACGCACCTGTCGCATTACCAGCTCACGCTGGAGCCGAACACGGTGTTCTTCGCGCGGCCGCCCAAGGGCATTCCCGACGACGATGCCGCCTGGGATATCCAGGAGCACTGCCAACGCCTGCTGGCCGACGCCGGCTACGCCCAATACGAAGTCAGCGCGTACGCCAAGCCGGGGCGACAGTGCGCGCACAACCTCAATTACTGGCGCTTCGGCGACTACCTGGGCATTGGCGCGGGCGCACACGGCAAGATCAGCTCCGGTGCCCAAGAGCACGTGTTGCGGCGCTGGAAACACAAGCATCCGCAAAGTTATCTGGCCAGTGCCGGCACCGCCGCATCCATCGGCGGCGATGAAATCGTGCCGGGCGAACGGCTGCCGTTCGAATACATGCTCAACCTGCTGCGCCTGCATGAGGGCTTCCGGCTCAGCGACTTCGAGGCTTCGACGGGCCTTGCGGCCTGCGTCATCGACGCGCCGCTGGCGCGCGCAGTGGCGCAGGGCTGGATGAGGCGGCAAGACGGGCGCATGGTGCCGACCGAGTTGGGAAGGCGCTTTACCAATGACGTGGTCGAGCTGTTCCTGGTCTGAGCGCAGCGAAGAGCTGCGTTCACTGCCAGGTCGGCGCGGCCGGGCGCCTGGCATCGGCATGTATCGCCTGCGTCCAGTACGCCATCACGCCTGGCTGACCCGTGCGCGAGGTGTGAGCGGGCCTGGGCGCGTTGGCAGTACCGATGGATCGGCCGTCCGAGCTGCCGCATACCCGCATGACCACCGGCTGGCACACCGCAGGCCGCATGCGCCGGCGCGCGCCGATGCCGCGCGGTCAGCGAAAAAACATGCTACATAGCTCACGCTTCGAACCGAGCCCACCTCCCCCGGATGTCCATGCACGTGTCTCCCATGCAACCTGCAGTTAGCGGCCCGATTGCCGATGCGCCGGTGTCCGCGCGCGGCCGGCGACTGCTCGGCATGCTGCACGCGCAGTGCGTGCAGGCGTTGAGCGGGCCGCTGCGGCTGACCGTCGTCGAGCTGGAACGCGAGCTGTTGCATCAGGCCGAGCATGCACGCAATAGCCAGATCCAGGCCGAAACCTACGCACAGATGCGCGGCCTGCGCGACCACATCGACCGGTTTCCGCAGGCATTCCTGCAGGAACTGGCGCACGCGCTGGCAAGCCTGCGTGAGCGCCCGGTGCTGACACCATTGACCGATGTGCCTGCGCAAACACAGATGCTGACCCTGGTCGAAGACACCGATATCGACCGCGACATCGTATTGAGCGACATCGCACGGCGCGAAACGTCGCGGCGTGCCGATGCCCTGCACCTGCTGGCGCAGCGCTTGGCAGTGATCGGCGCGGTGGCCGAATTCGAGCTGGAAGAATTGCCGATGGGTCCCTACGCGCTGTGCCGCATCGTGCGCCAGTGCGGTCAGACGCTGGGGCTGAACCTGGATGGGCAGCTGACGCTGTACAAGGTGTTCGAGCGCCAGGTGATGGACCGCCTGGGCGACCTGTTCGAAAGTGCCAACGGCGCGCTGGCCCAGGAAGGCATCCTGCCGGGGCTGATCTATCACCCGTATCTGGTCAAACCCACGCAGGTGCAGTCGCGGCGTGCGCCGCCGGCAGCGGCGCATGGGTCGAAGGACGCTGCCGCAATGAGCACGCCCGGTGCGGGCCCGCGCACGCCGCGACCGGCCACCGGCTGGGCGGGCCAAGCCGCACCGACGGCGTGGCAGAGCGCCTTGCTGGATCCCGCTGCCGCGCCACCAGCCATGGCAATCGCCGCACCTGCGCAGGCGCTGTCGCCGGCGCTCAGCGACGCAGTCCAGGCGCTGGGCGGCTTGATGGCGTCGGCACGGCAGTCGCAGGCAGCGGTGCACGCAAGCCACGCAGGCGCTGGGGTGCCCGCCCATCACGATGTCATGGCGCCCTCTCCCACCTCGCTCGCCGCTGTGGCCCAGGCATCGCAGCACAGTGCCGCCGCTGCGGTGCCCAAGGCAGCGCTTGGCGATGCCTTGGCCAGCCTGCAAGGTGCGCTGGCCACGCAGGCGGCAGCAACGCCACACGCACCCGGCATCGATGCGGTGCAGCGGCAGGTGCTGGAAGTGCTGCGCCGTCAGCACGGCCCCGATGCCGCGCTATCGCCGCAGGACAACGACACCTTCTACCTGCTCGGCCTGCTCTATGCGCAAATGCAGCGCGAAGTGCGCGAGCAAGCTCCCGCCCAGGCGCTGCTTGCCAAGTTGCAGGTGCCGGTGGCGCGCGCAGCGTTGGCCGACGCGCATTTTTTCGTGCGCGACCAGCACCCGGTGCGCGAACTGCTCAACACCGTCGCCGAGTCCGGGGCCGTGTGGCTGGGCGAGGACGATGCAGACCCGCAACTGCTGCACAAGCTGGGCAGCGCGGTCGACAAGATCGTCAACGACTATCAAGGCGACGAGGCTGTTTTCGCCGCGGCCAACGACGACATCCAGACGCATCTGCGCACCCTCGCGCGCAAGGCCGAGGTGGCCGAGCGGCGGCATGTGGATGCTGCGCGCGGAAAGGAACGGCTGGAATCTGCCAAGCAGCAGGCCCAAGCGCGCATCGAGCAGCTGTGCGAACAAAGCGCGCCGCCGCGCTTTGTGCAATCGCTGCTGCGCCAGGCCTGGTCGGACGTGCTCACGCTGACATTGCTGCGGCAGGGCGAGCAGTCGCCCGAATGGGACGAGCGCCAGGCGCTGACCGCACGCATTGGCGAGGTCACCTGCCGCAGCAAGGGCCAACCCACCGACATCGCACTGGGCACCGACGTGGAAACCGCGTTGCTGCAGGTGGGGTATCACCACGACGAAGCAGCGGCGATCGCACGGCGCTTGTCCACGCCCGGTGGCGAGGACGAGGTGACCTCGCGCACCGAGCTTGCCGCCAAGCTCAAGGCACGCGCGCGGCTTGGCGACCAGGGCGACAACGCTGCGCGCAAGCAGGCGCCTACGCCGCGCACGCCCGCCGAAGAGGAGTGCTACCTGCAGGTGCGCAGCTTGCCGTTCGGCACCTGGTTCGAATTCGTGGTCAACCAGCAAGGCGACCTGCGCCGGCAACGCCTGTCCTGGTACAGCCCGATGACCGGCAACGCGCTGTTCGTGAATCAGCGCGGGCAGAAGGTTGGCGAGCACTCGCTGGACAGCCTGGCACGGCTGATGGCCGGTGGGCAGGCACGTTTGGTGGTGGAAGAGAAATCGCGTCTGATCGATCGCGCCTGGCATGCCACCGTGCGCACGCTGCGCAGCCTGGCCGGCCAGTCGCCTGTTTCCGAGACCCAGCCATGATCCAGGACACCCGCCGCGCACCGCGCCGCCAGCCGACCGACCTGCTGCCGGTCATCGACATGCTCAGCGAGGCGCAGATCGGCCGGGTCGGCAATGTGTCCGAAACCGGCATGCTGTTGTTGGCCTCGGTGCCACTGCACGACGACGCCCTGTACCAGTTGCGCTTTTCGCTGCCCGAACGGGTTGGCCGCGCGACCGAGATCGATGTCGGCGTGCATCTGCTGTGGTCCGAAGCCGCACACGCACCCGGGCAGGCCTGGGCGGGCTTCCGCTTCCTGACCATGTCCGAGCCGCACCGGCAACGCCTGCGCGCCTGGATCGCCGAAGAACATCTGGCCGGGTAAGCGCGGCCGACACACGGCCACGCAATGGCCAAGCGGGCGCTGCCGCATGGGCCTGCCGCCGCAGGCCCATGCGTTGCCTGTTGCTCCTTCGCGTCGGCGGTCGTCCACGGACGATTGCGCCGTGGTTGTCGGCCGTATCAGACACAGCGCCGTTGCAGGGATTGCGGCAAACTGCGCATCGCCGTTGCATTGCCGATCGAGCCTCGCATGCCCCAACCCTCCTTGAGCAGCCTGTACTCCGACCACCTGCGCACCCTCACCGCGCGCGCCGACGAAGCGCTGCAACGCGGCGGCTTCGAGCATCTGGTGGTTCCCAGCGGCAGCACGCATTACCAGCTGTTCGACGACCGCGATTACCCCTACGCGGTGAACCCGCAGTTCAAGGCCTGGGTACCGCTGACACGGGTCCCCAACAGCTGGCTGGTCTACACGCCGGGCAAGCGCCCGACGGTGATCTTCTATCAGCCGTTCGACTACTGGCATGTGGTGCCCGACGCGCCCAGCGGCTGGTGGGTCGACCACTGCGACATCCACATCATCCGCACCCCGGAGCAGGCGCTGGCGCTGCTGCCCAAGCACGCTGAGCGCTGCGCGATCCTCGGCGAGCCGCAAAGCACGCTCGGTGCATACGTGCCGAACAACCCGCAGCCGGTGCTCGATTACCTGGAATACCAGCGCGCGTTCAAGACACCCTACGAGCTGGCATTGCTGCGCATCGCACAGCAACTGGCGGTGCGCGGCCATCGCGCTGCGGAAGCCGCGTTCCGCGCCGGCCAAAGCGAATTCGGCATCCACATGGCGTATTGCGCGGCAGTGGGCCAGGACGCCAATGACTTGCCGTACGGCAACATCATCGCGCTCAACGAACACGGCGCGGTGCTGCACTACACCGAACTGGGCCAGCAGCCGCCGCAACCGCTGCGTAGCTTCCTGATCGACGCCGGCGCCTCCGCATACGGCTACGCCAGCGACATCACCCGCACCTACGCCGCCGACCCCGGCAGCGACTTTCAGGCACTGATCGACGCGGTGGACGCCGCCCAGCTGCGCATGGGCCAGAACGTGCGCGCCGGCGTGGACTACAAGCAGTTGCACATCGAGGCGCATCTGGCGTTGATGGGCATCCTCAAGGAGTTCGGCGTGCTGACCGTCTCGCCGGAAGCGGCTTTGGCCACCGGCGTCAGCGCCGCGTTCTTCCCGCACGGCCTGGGCCATCTGATCGGCCTGCAAGTGCACGATGTGGCCGGTTTTGCCGCAAGCGACCGCGGCGGCCGCATCGAACGCCCGGCCGGCCACCCGTATCTGCGCCTGACCCGCGTGCTGGAACCCGGCATGGTGGTGACGATCGAGCCCGGCGTGTACTTCATCGACATGCTGCTGGACGAAGTGAAGAAGAACGGCCACGCCGCCAGCGTCAACTGGCAGCGCGTGGAAGCCTTCAAGCCCTACGGCGGCATTCGCATCGAAGATGAGGTGGCGTGCACCGACGGCAGCGCGGAAAATCTGACCCGCCCGGTCTTTGCCTCCGCATGAGCACCAGGCGCAACTGACGGTACTACGGTTGCGCTGAAGTGGGCTCTCAGCCGCGCCATCCACCGCCCGATCACGCCCGGCAACGTTTGGGCATCACCCTACGGAACATCGCCATGAACGACCCACGCCAGAGTTCGCACCCGGACCACCCGATGTATCAACAGATCGAACGCGGCGTGCATGCGATCGATGCCGCGCATGGCCGCGCCCCCGATCAGACCAGCGCACGCCTCACCGCCGCCTTGCTGCCACTGGCCAAGGAAGGTGGGCTCGTGCGCGTGGATCATGTGCTGATGAGCGAAGCGAACGATCGCGGCGTGCACGGCGGCGAAAACGTGTTCGTGGTGCAAGGCGACCCGGCCAACCCCGCGCATCTGCGCGCGCACATGAAAACCGAACAGGCGCTGGGCACGCCGGAAGAGCAATCGTTCGAGCGCGCGCGTCAGCTCGGCGGGCAGAGCGCGCCCGTGCAACAGCCCGAACGCACGCAGGCGCCGCAGCTGGGCCAATAACCGCCAGCCAACCCACGCCTGCGCAGCCGCCCGGCGCGCGCGGCCGATGCCCCGAACCGGCGTCTGCCATGGCACTGCTGCGGCAATTGCGCTGCGGCAACGTCTGCGTCATGACGCCAGCTGCAGCGTGTCGGTCCTTGTCAATGTCGTGCACGCCGGCGCTCATGCGCCGCCGGCCATCTCCGCTTCGATCTCGTCGGCACTGCGCGCCAGCGCATCGGTCAGCACACGGTGGCCATCGGCAGTGATCAGCACATTGTCTTCGGTGCGAATGCCGATGCCGCGCCACTTGGCCTCTACCGAACTGTCGTCGGCCGACACGTAGAGCCCCGGCTCGATGGTGAACACCATGCCGGGCTCGAGCAGCCGCGAATCGCCGGCCAGCCGGTAGTCGCCCACATCGTGCACATCCAGGCCCAGCCAGTGACCGGTCTTGTGCCGATAAAAGCGTTTGTAGTGTCCATCGGCGATGTTGCGCTCAAGTTTTCCCTTGAGCAGGCCCAGGCGCAGCAGGCCTTCGGTCAAGGTTTCCACCGCCGCCAGATGCCCGGCTTCGTACGCCACGCCGGGGCGCGCCTGTGCAAGCGCAGCCGCCTGCGCAGCACCGACCAGATCGTGCAATGCACGCTGCGCTGGCGTGAAGCGGCCGTTGACCGGAGAGGTGCGGGTGATATCGGCCGCATAGCCGCGATATTCGGCACCGGCATCGATCAGCACCAGCTCGCCATCGCGGCTGCGCGCATTGTTGGCACGGTAGTGCAGCACGCAGGCGTTGCTGCCGGTGCCGACGATGCTGCCGTATGCCGGCCATGCGTCGGCAGCGCGGAATTCACGCTCGACCTCGGCCTGCAGTTCGTATTCGTGCACACCCGGCCGCGCCATCCGCATCGCTGCACGGTGCGCGCGCACGCTGATGTCGGCAGCCTGCTGCATCAGCGCGATTTCGTCGCGTGATTTGAACAGGCGCTGCTCGTGCAACAGATGCCCGAGCTCGAGGAATTCGTGTGGCGGCTGCGCCCCGTGGCGCACCTGCTCGCGCACGCGCTTGAGCCAGCCGATCAATTTGAGATCGAAATCGACATCGCGCCCGAAGTGGTAGTACACGCGGCTACGCCCTTCCAGCAGGCCGGGCAGGATCTCGTCGACATCGTCGATGGGGTACGCATCGTCCATGCCGTAGCGTTCCACCGCACCTTCCTGGCCCTCGCGCGGGCCATCCCAGGCTTCGCGCTCGGCATCGCGTTCGCGGCAGAACAGAATCGCTTCGCCATGCTTGCGGCCGGGCACCAGCACCAGCACCGCCTCGGGCTCTGGAAACCCGCTCAGATACCAGAAATCCGAATCCTGTCGATATGGGTAATGCGTGTCGTGGCTGCGCACGCGCTCAGGCGCGGCCGGCAAGATCAAAATCGCCTGCTCGCCCGCCATCTGCATCAGCTGCTTGCGCCGGCGCGCGTACTCGGCCGCGCCAATCCCGGTGAGCTTCTTCATGCCGGCAATCAGTTCAGACGTTGGCGAAAGCGCGGCCCCATCACGCAGTCGCCATGCAGCAACAGCACCGCCACGCGTACGAATTCTTCGATCTCGGCCAATGCGGTGTCGTCCTCGTCGGCCGCGTCGAAGTCCTCGCTGGAGGCCTGCGCCAGACGCGCCAGATCCTGCAGCGCTTCCTCGCCTTCTTCGCTCAGTGCCGGACGCTGCTGCGCAGCCAGGCCGAAGCCGCCCAGAAAGGCGCGGCACCAGTCGAACAATGCATCGGTGCGCGCCGGCAACGGGGCGCCGTCTTCGACCAGCAGCAGCTCGAAGGCGAAATCGCGGTCTTCCAGTTGCGCCACGGTGGCCTGCCGCAGCTGATCCAGCGCCCCACCCTGCTGGGGCGCCACCTGACCGCTGTCGGCCAGAATGCGCGCCAGCCAGTCGGCGCTGTCGGCACCGCCGCCGGAGAGCCACCCGCACAGTCCACCATGCAACTCCGCCGCAGAGGACGCCAGCGCGAGCTGACGGCTTTCGTGTTGCACAGCGGTTACGTCGGGCAGATCCATCGGGTCATCCAGGCTGAAGAGCGAAAGGTGCCGGCGCACGGCCGGCGATATGACTTCCCAGTGTACCAAGGCGGCCTGCGTGAGCCGCGACCTGCGCGTTTCAGCGCGCGTTCTCCTCCTGCAATGCCGGCCTGCCTGGATCGGTGCCAGGCCTTGCAGGGCTTGGACCGACGCCAGGGATTGGGGCAAGCGTGGGCGCTTGACCACCCCGCGCACGCGCCCCTATCGTGAGCGCATGGACAACGCTGCCGCCCTCGCCCAGATCCGCGCACTCGCTGCCCGCGTGGAGGCGTTGGTGGAGCGTACCCAACGGCTCACCGACGAGAACCGCAGCCTGCGTCACCAACAGGAGCAGCTCATCGGCGAGCGCTCCCAACTGTTGACCAAGAACGAGCAGGCGCGCTCGCGGGTGGAAGCGATGATCGCCCGCCTGAAGTCATTGGAGCAGCACACGTGAGCAACAACGAACCGGTCAGCGTGCGTATTCTGGATCGTGAATACACGGTGGGCGTGACGGCAGACGAGCACGAAAGTCTCACCGCCGCCGCGCGGCTGCTGGATCTACGCATGCGTGAGATCCGCGGCAGCAATCGCATGGCAGCAGTGGACCGTGTGGCAGTGCTGGCTGCGCTCAACTTGGCGCACGAGTTGCAGCAACTGCGCGAACAACAGGCGCTCTACGATCGTGAATTGGCAACGACGCTGGACACCTTGAATCGCCGGCTCGACAGCGTTGCCGACACACCGCGCTGAGTGGAATTCGCACTGCCATCGCAAATATGAATCCTCAAGCCCGCCGACCGACGAGTGGGCTAGCCATCGCGGCACAGAGGTCTATAATTCACCTGCGTTCTCTGCTGTAAACGACAGCGTGCAAAACATTCGCCTTGTCCCTTAATTACGACCACGGGGGCGCGACGAAGCCGGGTGTGCAAGTCCGCCTTGTAGCGGGAAGCCCGATGGCCTCACAACGTCCCCACTTGAACCCCGGGTTCAAGGTCGTTTCGCCCGCATCGTCACGGCGGAGAATGCAAATCTGAAACGGCGCCTTCGGGCGTCGTTTCTTTTTTGTGCGTCTGACGGTCTGACATGCGGCAGTTGAAGCGGCCCTGCGGATCTGTTGCGCTCGCGATGCTGGTGCCGTGTCGGTGGCGTTGCCGCGCGCGGCAATGCGCACGCTGTATCGCCCATGCAGATGCAGATGCAGATGCAGATGCAGGGCATATGTCCGGGTAGTGCGCACACCGTAAGGCTCTATCGGCACGCCCACAGCGCAGGCGCAACTGCGGGCCGCATGGCACGCCATGCTAGGCAGGCGCGTGTGCGCATTCGACAATGCAACACCATTGCGCTGCGAGACACCGATGACCGAGGACCGAGATGCGTTGCGCCAGCAGTTGCGCGCACACCGCCGCAGCCTGCCGGCAGCGCAGCGCCTGGCCGCAGCCGATGCGTTGGCACAGCGTTTGCTGGCGCTGCCGTTCGCACCGCACCGCGGTGCCGTGGCGGGCTATTGGGCGATGGACGGCGAAATTGCGCTGCACCGCTGGCAGCTGACCTTGCCGGCGGGAGTGCGCTACTGCCTGCCGGTGCTGGACGGGCGCGTGCTGCGCTTTGCGCCGTGGCGGCCGGGCCAGCCGCTGGTGAGCAATCGCTACGGCATTCCGGAGCCGGATGTGGCACGCGCCGACACGTTGGCACCGGAGGAGATGGCACTGGTGGTGACGCCGCTGACCGGCTTCGATGCGGCGTGCCGTCGGCTGGGAATGGGAGGCGGCTGGTATGATCGCAGCTTCGCGTTCCGGCATCGCCAGGCGCCGCCTCCCTGGCTGGTCGGTGCTGGCTTCGCTGCGCAGCAGGTGCCCGCCCTGCCTTCCGAAGCATGGGATGTGGCGGTCGACGCCATCTGCACCGAACGCGCCACCTTCCTGAAAGACGACACCGTTTCCGAATGACTGCCCGCAAGCGCTACTGGTTGATGAAGTCCGAGCCTGACACGTTCTCCATCGATGATCTGGAACGTGTCGGCACCGAGCCCTGGAACGGCGTGCGTAACTACCAAGCGCGCAACTTCATGCGCGATGGCATGCAGGTGGGCGATGGCGTGTTTTTCTACCATTCCAACTGCAAGGTGCCCGGCATCGTCGGCATCGCCAAGGTGGCGAGCGCGGCGTATCCGGACGACACCCAGTTCGACCCGTCTTCCGACTACCACGACCCAAAATCCACCCGCGAGGACCCGCGCTGGATGCTGGTGGACGTGGCGTTCGAGCGCAAACTCGCCCGCACGATTTCGCTGGATGAAATCAAGCAAGAGGCCGATGCGCTGGGCGAAGGCTTTGCGCTGATCGCACGCGGTAACCGCCTGTCGATCCTGCCAGTGACCGCCGCGCAGTGGAAGTTGCTGCTGGCGATGGAAACGCCGTGATTGGGGATCCGGCAGTTGGGATTCGCCCATTGCCACCCCGCGTGACCGGCTTTTACGAATCCCAAATCCCCAATCACTAATCCCGAGCTCTTTACCCATGTCCGAAGCAAAACGCCTGGCCGCCGAAAAAGCGATCGATTACGTGGAAGACGGCATGATCGTCGGAGTGGGCACCGGCTCGACGGTGGCTTACTTCATCGACGCGCTGGGCCGCATCGGCCATCGCATCAAGGGCGCAGTGTCCAGCTCCGAACAGAGCACCGCGCGCCTGCGCCAGCATGGCATCGAGGTGCTGGACCTCAATCACACCGGCAATCTGTCGCTGTACGTGGACGGCGCCGACGAGTGCGACCCGAACCGTTGTCTGATCAAGGGCGGCGGCGCAGCGCTGACGCGCGAGAAGATCATTGCCGAGGCCAGCGAGCGCTTCATCTGCATCGTCGACCCCAGCAAGCAGGTACCGGTGCTGGGCAAGTTCCCGCTGCCGGTGGAAGTGATTCCGATGGCGCGCAGCCTGGTCGCCCGGCAGATCCTGGCGCTCACCGGCGGCCAGCCGGTGTGGCGCGATGGCGTGGTCACCGACAACGGCAACGTGGTGCTGGACGTGCATCACCTGCAGATTACCGACCCGGTGGGCCTGGAGCGCAGCTTGAACCAGATTCCCGGCGTGGTCTGCGTGGGTTTGTTCGCGCGGCGCCCGGCCGATGTGGTGATCGTGGGCGGCGAGCCACCACAGGTGATCTGAAGATCGCGCGCGGGCCTTCGCATGCGCAGTGACGGCCCGCATTGCGAAGCGATGGCGGGTCGCACATATCCCGCTTGCAGCAACCGCACGACGCGCCGCAGCCGCTTGACGCACGCGGCCGCTTGGCAGATGGTGCGGCATCCTCGCCAGTTGGTATGCCGCATGCGTTGTTCTGGTCTTCTAATCCTTGCGCTTCTGCTCCTGCTCGGCGGCTGCGCCAGCAGCGGCGACAGCTGGGTGGAATTGGCAGGCACGCGCTACAAGGTGGAACTGGCGCAGAACGATGCCGATCGCGCCAAGGGCCTGATGTTTCGCGATGCCATGGACCAAGACCGCGGCATGCTGTTCATCCACGACCGCCAGGAGCCGATGGCGTACTGGATGAAGAACACCAAGATCGCGCTGGATATCCTGTATTTCGATGAACAGCGCCGGCTGGTCTCCCAGCAGCGCGATGTGCCGCCGTGTTCGGCCGGCGACGCCTGTCCGCCGTACCCCAGCAGACAGCCCGCGCGCTATGTGCTGGAGCTGAATGCCGGCCAGGCCGCCAAGCTCGGCCTGAAGGATGGGGCCACGCTGCGCTTCAGCCCGGACATCCCGACGCCCGAATAAGCGGCTGCAAGCAGGTCCTGGGGGCCATGCCAGCAAGGCACATGGGGCCCGCCGACGGGTGAGACCTGCGCGTCACCTTTCCGAACGGCGTTCGCGTCCGTCGGACGCAGGGCCGCCTGTCAGCGTTACGCGTTCATGCGCCCCGCGTCCCTGTCAGGAAGTACCGGACTTGAACCCTGCGCCGCTTGCCGACACTCTTGGCAGCATGGTCGACATGCTCCCACTTCCCCATTGGACCGCGCTCGCCAGCCTGGACGACGATGCGGTGCCGTTGATGTCCACCGCGCTGCTGATCGCGCGCGACGAGTATCCGCAGCTGGATGCCGAGCTGTACGACACGCTGGTGCAAAGCCACGTCGAGCATCTGCGCCGCGAAGTGGACGCAATCGATCTATGGCCGCTGAAGATGGCCGCGGTCAATCGCTACCTGTTCGACGAGCTGGGCTATTCGGGCAATCACGACGAGTATTACGACCCGCGTAACAGCTACCTCAACCAGGTGTTCGAGCGCCGGCTGGGCAATCCGATTTCACTGGCGATGGTGCAGATCGAAGTGGCGCGCCGGCTGGGCATCCCGTTGGCGGGGGTGTCGTTTCCCGGCCATTTCCTGGTGCGTCTGCCGGTGGATGACGGCGTACTGGTGATGGACCCGTTCAACGGCGGCCGTCCGCTGGGCGTGGATGAGCTGCGCGAACGTGCCCGCCCGCACCTGGGCGGCGAAATTCCCGACGACCGCGCGCTCGCGCAGATTCTCGACCCCGCCCCGCACCGCGCGATCTTGATCCGCATCCTGCGCAACCTGCACGGCGTCTATGCCGATGCCGAGCACTGGGACCGCGCTGCCCGCAGCGCCGACCGCATCCTGAAGCTGGTGCCCGACCAACCCGAGGCCCTGCGCGACCGCGGCATGGCCTATCTGCATCTGGGCCACCGCAACGGCGCACGCCACGATTTATCGCGCTACCTGGTGCTCAACCCGGGCGCGCAGGACGCGGCCCATCTGCACGAACACCTGGTGGAATTGAATAGCCAGCGCGCGCGGGCGCATTGAGCGCGTAGACGCGCCGGCTGGCTAGGCCAGTCTGCCCGGATAGGCCACCGCCGCGTGGTTCTCGGCAACGCAGGCACTGGCCGGCCCGCATTGCAGCAGCATCGTGGTCGCCGACGCTGCCTGATTGCACGCCGTTGGCGGCGCTCAGTCGATCTCCACCATCTCGAAGTCCTCCTTGGTCACGCCGCAATCGGGGCAGGTCCAGGTGTCGGGGACGTCCTGCCAGCGGGTACCCGGGGCGATGCCTTCTTCGGGGATGCCGTCGGCCTCGTGGTAGAGAAACCCGCAGACGACGCACATCCAGGTGCGGTAGGTGGTCGTGGATGTCTCGCTCATCGGATAATCGCGGTCATGCAACAGTGGGCCTGCATTGTCCCATCCCATCCACCGCTTTCGGAAGCGTTGCCATGCCCAACCGTCTCGACGTTCGCGGCGTCTATCTGATCACCCCCGACGAGCCCAACACGCAGCGCCTGCTGCTGCGCACGGCGCCGTTGCTGGGGTCGATCACCTGGCTGCAATACCGCAACAAGCAGGCGGATGCGGCGCTGCGGCTGCGCCAGGCCGGCGCCTTGCGCGAGGCATGCGCGGCCCATGGCGTGCCGTTGATCATCAACGACGATGCGCAGCTGGCGGCGCAGGTCGGTGCGCAAGGCGTACATCTGGGCGAAGACGATGGCGATGTGGCGGCAGCGCGCGCACTGCTGGGCGAGCAGGCCATCATCGGGGTGTCGTGCTACGACGAAATCGAGCGCGCGCGCGCCGCAGCGGAAGCGGGCGCCAGTTACGTGGCCTTCGGTGCGTTTTTCCCGACCACCACCAAGCAGACCACCCGGCGCGCAACGCCTGCATTGCTGCAGCAGGCTGCCGAACTCAACCTGCCGCGCGTCGCGATCGGTGGCATTGCGCCTGCGCAGGTGCCTGCGCTGGTGACTGCCGGCGCCGATCTCATTGCGGTGGTCAGTGGCGTGTACGCGGCGCCGGATCCGGTCGCAGCGGTGCAGGGGTATCGCGCAGGGTTTGCGGCTCAGCGCGGCAAGCTTTGAAAGTTGTTCATCCAAGCGCTTCAATCGATTTGAAGACAGCGCGTTTTTCATTTCGCTGCATCGCTTGGGTGAAAAACCAGGTGCGTCGCGCGCGCGATGCCCTCGCCGCACCGGACAGTCGGCTGGCGGCCAACCGAGCGGGTCGTTGCGTGTTGCGTGGGCGGCCACGCTGCTGCCGATTGCTTCGTGATGGCACTTGCCAGGCACGACGAGAGAATCACCAGAGAAGCGGGGGATTGACCGATGTGGAAAGCGCCTCGAGCGCTGCTCCCACATGCACAGCAACCAACGCGACAGGCCCTTGCCCGCCTACCGTCGCCGGACCTTACGCGGCACGGATGCCGCGTAAGAGCTTACAGGGACGTACTTGCAGCGTGTCCGGCGATGGTAGGCGGGCAAGGGCCCTGCAGCCAAGAAGCAGATCTAAGGCTCCCAGGCTTGGCCATACAAACCGTCCAATCCACTTCAAGACCGCGACATGTATTTCACTGCATCGCGTTGCCTCGAACATCGCGTGCGCGGTGCCTTCGCCAGACGGTTTGCTGGCAGTTTTATTGAAAGCGATGCAGACACGCGATCATGACGTACCCCTGCTAGCCGAACGCCGAGATCAAGTGCACTGCGCTCAGCCAAGTCGTCGCTCAGGCGGCGTGTTCCCGCTCATCAGAATGATGTCGACTTGAGCGCCATCCCCAAAAAAAAACAGCGACGCGTGCCATCACGCGTCGCTGCCGGGACTGCCGTTATCGCGTGGCGCGATTAAAAGTCGTAGCTCAACGTCACCCGACCCGAGCGCGGCGCCTGATAGGCGACGACCTGGTCCCATAGCGGGTTGGTGGTGTTGTCGGGCAATTGCGAGAACGGGTAGATGTTGGTCGCGGTCTGCTCGTTGGTGATGTTGAATACGTCCAAGCGCAACGCCAGCTTGCCATCTGCAAATGCCGGCTTGTAGGTCACGCCCATGTCCAGCTGCGCGATCCAGCCCAAACGCCCCTGCGAGCCGGGAGGCGATGCCACGCCGGTGCCGGTCTCCGGGTTGTAGCAGTAGTGATACGGGCCGCCGGTAATTGCGCTGCCGCCGTAGCCGGCCGGATCGCGGCCGCTATATTCGGTCCCGTAGTAGTTGCCCAGGCAGTTGTGCGGAGCACCGGAAATCAGGCTGAAATTGGCCGATGCGCCCCATTGCGGAGTGAATTGGTAGAAGCCGAACAGCTTGAGCTGATGGCGATGATCGTTGGATTGATCGCCATTGAAGTGTTCCATCAACGCAGGGTGGTCCCAGCTTTGCGTGGTCGAGACCGAGGCCTGGCCCTGATAGCTGCCCAGCGCGCCGCCGGTGCGCCACAGATCCGAACGCACCTGGCCCTCGGTGGTGCCGTAGCTATGCGACCAGACGTAATTGACCTTGGCATACCACTTGCCGTCGAACGGACGCTCCAGATTGAACTCCACCGCCGAATAATTGCGCTTGAACTTCGGGAAACCTGCAGCCTCGCGGCTCACCGATATTTCGTGGAACTGGCCATCGGTGCCGATCACCCCCCAGGTATTGGTCTGGCCCGGATTGATCAACGATGCGCCCGCCACCTTGGAGAAATCGATGGTCACGCCTTGCGCCGCTGCCGCATCGATCAACGCGGTGTTGGAGACGTCGTAGTTCTGGTCGTCGATGCCGGCATTGAGACGGCGATGCGTGCCGCGCACGCCCAGCACCCAGCCGCTATCGAGTTGCTTGGTAAATCCGAGAATGAGTTCGTCCTGGTTTTCGCCTTCGATGTCCTTGGCCACCGCGGTGCGTACATCGGCGATGCGACCGAAGCGCGAATTGGCCGACACCGCCGAACCCAGCTGCTGCGCCAGGATCGGCGTGCCGTCGGCATTGATGCCGCTGTAGGTGAAGTAGGTATCGGTAGTCGTGGCTGGGGTGAACAGACTCACCGCCGATAGCGGCAGACCGAGGTAGTAACGGCCAAGGTTACCGAACACCTTCAAGCTGGAATCGCCATTGACGTCCCAGCTGAAGCCCAGGCGCGGCGCCCACGCGTTGTCGATTTCGATGTAGGGATCACCGAACGGGGTGTAGTTGGTGAACTCGTCCTTGCGCAGGCCCAGGCTCAGCAGCAGATTGTCGGTGACCTGCCACTTGTCTTCGATGTAGTAGGCGCGTTGCTTGGCCTCGTACGAATACAGGCTGGTGTTGATGTTGCGCACCACGTAGTAGCCACTGGATCCATTGACCGGATCCACCAAACCCGGGCTCGGCGCACCGATGCCGCCGGCTTCGTTGGCCGACTGGCTGACCAGGCCGCCGGTGGCCAGCCCGTACGGGTCATTGGTCTGTCCGTAGGTCCAGGCAAACCCGGGGCCAGAGAGGATCGAGCCGACATCGATGCCTTCTGACTTCTGGTTATCGAGACCGAAGTTGAGCGTGTGGTGGCCGATGCGCCATTCCAGATTCAGGCGCTGGTTGTCTTTTTTGTACTCGCGGTCCGGCGAGCTGACCGAGGTGACCAGCTGGTTGCCGATGCGCGGTGTGCCGCCGGTGTAGGCAGGGTTCTGCAATGCGGCGCTGTTGATCACCGGACCGCCAGCCGCGTCGTAGTTGAACGGCGTCAGTTCGTCCGGGGTTCTCATCTTGCCGTACAGGGCGGTCACGGTGAGGTTGTCGCTCAGATAGCCGGTGTACTTGCCGGTGAACAGCGTCGGCCCGGTTTTCCAGGTGGATTCGTCGGTGAAGTAGGCGCCACGCTGTCGCGTAACATAGTCGTAACGATAGATCGAGCCATTGGTTTCGGCGACGTCGCTGGCACCGGTCACCTCGATCAGGTGGTTGTCGGTGACGTTCCAGTCCACCTTGGCGTACCAGCGCTGCTGCGTGTAGTCGTAGTCGGTGAGGCCGCCGGTGCGGCCGTTGTCGGTGTCGCGATTGGTGCCCACGCGCAAGCCGTCGGAGTTCACCTGCTCGGCGGCCAGGAAGAAGAACAGCTTGTCCTGGATGATGGGTCCGCCGACATAGGCGCTGTAGGTGGTCTGGCTGGCCTCGGCCTCGCTGGCGGGCTGGTACAGGCCATTGGCCGCACGCGCATAGCGGTAGGCGGCGTTGTTGATGGTGCTGCCCTGGCTGTCCGGGCGCCAATAGATGTCGCGCTGCTTGGCCTTGAGGCCGTTCGGCTCCCAGATCACTGCAGCGCCGAACTTCCACTCATTGGTGCCGCGCTTGCCGATCTGGTTGATCACGCCGCCGTTGGCGCGGCCGTACTGCGCGCCGTAGCCGCCGGTAAAGATTTCCTGCTGGTCGATGGCGCCGTACGGCAGGGTCAGGCCGCCCAGGTTATTGCTGATGGTGGTGGTGTTGAAACCGTTGAGGTAGTACGCGTTTTCGCTGGCGGCCGAGCCGCCGAAGCTGGGGAGCGAGCCGCCGAGCGGGCCGTTGTCGAAGCCGCCGCTGTTGACCACCACCCCCGGTGCCAGCAGCGCGATCGCTTCGGCGGTGCGGCCCAGCGGCAGTTGCTGCAACTGTTCGGCGGTGACCACGGTGCGCGTATCCACGCTGCTGACGTCGATGGTGGTGAGGCTGGCGGCGCTGACGGTGACGCTGTCCAGCGTCTGCACGCCGCTCCCCGCGGCTGCGCTGGCAGCGAAGGACACGTCTGTATTGGCCCCGACGGTGATGGCGACGTTCTCGCGCGTCTCCACCACTGCGCCATCGCGCTTGACCGTCACCTTGTAGGTGCCCAGCGGCAGATTGCCGGCGGTGTAGCGGCTGCGTGCGTCCACCGGCACCTCGCGGCTGAAGCCGCTGTTGTTTTCCACGAGCACGCTCGTGCCACTGCCCTGCCCCACGCTGCCGACGATGCTGCCGGTGGTGGACTGCGCGTGGACGCTGCCCATGGCCACGACCAATGCCAATGCCAAGGCACGCTTCTGGATACTACGGTTCATGCTCTCTCCCCAGGTCTTGAACTGTCGGCAAGGCGACAAACGAACGGTGCCAATGGCTACCGAAATCACACTTTCTGAACATCTGCAGCGCGATGCCAATGACTGCGCGCCATCAGCTCATTCCAAACTGTCGATCACGTCGCGTTCGATCATAGGCAGCCAAGTTCCCCCATCCGCCCACTTCGACGGGTAGGCGGGTGTCCGACGGGTAGGCGCGCAAGGCCGCAGGCCTGACAATGGCGCACGCGATGCCCGCCGCCGGGCGTCGATGCCCCCAATCGGTATTCCTCAAGGATCTGCGCATGAACCATTCCCGCTCCCACGCCCTGTTCGCCCAGGCGCAGACCTTGCTACCCGGCGGCGTCAACTCGCCGGTGCGGGCGTTCAAGTCGGTCGGCGGCGAGCCGTTCTTCGTGGCGCGCGCCGATGGCCCGTATCTGTTCGATGTCGACGACAACCGCTACATCGACTACGTGGGCTCGTGGGGGCCGATGATTGCCGGACACAACCACCCGGCCGTGCGCGAAGCGGTCGAGCGGGCGATCGGCAACGGGCTGTCGTTCGGTGCGCCGTGCGCAGCCGAAGTGACGATGGCGCAGACCATTACCCGGCTGGTGCCCTCCTGCGAGATGGTGCGTATGGTCAACTCCGGCACCGAAGCCACGCTGTCGGCGGTACGCCTGGCGCGTGGCGCCACCGGGCGCAATCGCATCATCAAGTTCGAAGGCTGCTATCACGGCCACGGCGATTCGTTTCTGGTCAAGGCCGGCAGCGGCATGCTGACCCTGGGTGTACCGACCTCGCCCGGCGTACCCGCAGGGCTGAGCGAGCTGACCGCCACGCTGAGCTTCAACGACTTCGAAGGCGCCACCGCGCTGTTCGACGAGATCGGCGCGGAGGTGGCGGCGGTGATCATCGAGCCGGTGGTCGGCAACGCCAACTGCATTCCGCCGCAGGCCGGCTATCTGCAGCATCTGCGCACGCTGTGCACGCGGCACGGCGCGCTGCTGATCTTCGACGAAGTGATGACCGGCTTCCGCGTCGCGCTCGGTGGTGCGCAGGCACATTACGGCGTGACCCCGGACCTGACCACCTTCGGCAAGATCATCGGCGGCGGCATGCCGGTGGGCGCTTACGGCGGCCGCCGCGACTTGATGGAGCAGGTTGCTCCGGCCGGGCCGATCTACCAGGCCGGCACCTTGTCGGGCAACCCGGTAGCGATGGCCGCCGGCCTGGCGATGCTGGAGCTGGTGCAGGAGCCGGGCTTCCACACGCGCCTGAGCGAGGCCACCAGCATGCTGTGCGAAGGCCTGGAAGATGCCGCACGCGCGGCAGGCATTGCCGTCACCACCAATCAGGTCGGCGGCATGTTCGGATTGTTCTTCACCGACGACATCGTGGAAAGCTACGCACAGGCCACGGCATGTGATATCACCAGCTTCAACCGCTTCTTCCACGCGATGCTGCAGCGGGGCGTGTACCTGGCACCCTCGGCGTACGAAGCCGGCTTCATGTCCAGTGCGCACGACCAAGCGGTGATCGAAGCCACCTTGGCGGCGGCGCGCGAGGCGTTTGCGGACGTGGCGCGCTGATTGGTTGGGAATTGGGAATTGGGAATTGGGAATTGGGAATCGGTGAGCGCGGAGGCGTCGCTGGTTTGCTGCTTTGCGGTGCGGCGTGATCGTGCCGCACTGGCAGTGGCGCAGGACATTGGCGAGGTAGGCATCACCGGAACTGCTGGTGAGCCTGCGCGTGCGTGCAGCGGTTTCGTTCGTAGCAACGGCGACTGCACGGCGGTGCGCGTTGCCAGACTGCGCGCCATGCTCGCAGCGAACTGTGGATGGCGCTGTCTTTGCATAGGAGCGGCTGCCACAACCCAGCGGGGAGTCGTCAGCCGGGCCTGGGCGGGGCGCAGGACCGCGGTGCGTGGTCCACGCCGCATCGCGCATCGGCCGCGGCTGTGTGGTAGCGAGCGTAGTCGCTTTGGCAATTGCTTTTGGAGCGGCTAACAAAACTACTGCGCAGCCGCCAGGTGGGCGCGGCCGGTGCTCGGAATCCTCATGTACCACTCGTACACTCCGGTTCCTGCGCGCCGTCCGCGCCCACCTGACAGCTGCTCGCTACGTCTTGTTAGCCGCTCTTAGTCGCTGCTCTCTCACCACCGCGGCCACGAGCAGGCGACCTCTAGCGCTCCTTGACCGAGTGCACGGGCCGGCGCTTCGGCCGCAATGCCTCCTCGACTCGGCGCAACACGCTTTGCTTTTGTCGTGTGGCTGTCATACCTTTCTGAAAAAGGTGCTCAGGGACGGGCATGGGTGGGGACCCTCGAAGCAGCCGCTGCACCTGCGTCGCCGAATCCGGCGATGACGCTGCATTGCCGCTGTTTCACCCCGATCTGCAGCGTGTCGAGTCGGCACGCTGTCGACGCTCGATACGGCCGCCCTCGCCTCATGCTCAAGCCTGTTGCGCTGCTCACCCCGCGCCCGACACCGTCGCGCGACCCCGTGAATCCCGATTGGCTGCTTGCCGGCAAGCTGGAGCCTGCGTTGCCGCCCCCCGGCGCGGTGGTGCGTGGCGCACTGCTGGCTGCGCTGGATCAGGCGCAGGCACGTCCGCTGACGCTATTGCTCGCCCCGCCCGGATTCGGCAAGACCACGCTGCTGGCGCAGTGGCATGCGCACCTGAGTACGCGCGAGCAGAGCGCGGTGGCATGGCTGTCGCTGGACGAAGAAGATGCCGACGCCGGGCGTTTTCTCGGCCATCTTGCGTATGCGCTGCAGAACGCAGGCGCCGACCACGCGCTGTGCGCGGCCGTGCTGCACAACCGCGATCACGACCCGCGCGACGCGGCGGCATTGCTGATTCGCGCGCTACGCGCAGCGCCCCGGCGCATCAGCGTGATTCTCGACGACTACGACCGACTCGGCAGCAGCCCTGTCGATGAACTGGTGCTACGCCTGATCGAACACAGTGGCGGGCGTTTGCATCTGGCACTCGCGACCCGCCGCGTACCCAATCTACCCCTGGCGCGGCTGGATCTGCACGCGCAGCTCAGCCGCATCGGCAGCACGCAGCTGGCGCTCGACGACACCGAAGCGCAGGCGTTGCTGGGCCCGCACGTGACCGCACCGGTGGCGGACGAACTGCGGCGCTACACAGAAGGCTGGCCGGTGGCGCTGCAACTGGCACGGCTGTGGTTGGAAGGCGATACCCAGCGTCGGCAGGAAGTCACCGTACGTTTCTCCGGGCGCAGCGCGCAGATTGCCGCGTACCTGGCCGAACAAGTGGTCAACGATCTGGACCCAGACACCCGCGAACTCCTGTTGCGCACCAGCCCGCTGGAACGCTTCAACGCCGCGCTCGCCGACGCGGTGCGCCAACGCCAGGACAGCGGCCGCTTGCTGGCGCGGCTGGAGCATTTCCATGGTCTGCTGGTGCCGCTGGATGGCGAGCGCGAATGGTTCCGCTACCACCCGCTGTTTGCCGACTTTCTGCAGCAACTGCTCGACCGCGAACATCCAGGCCTGAGCGTGCAGCTGCATCAACGCGCAGCGCGCTGGTTCGGCGATCATCAGCAGCTTGCCGAAGCAGTGCGGCATGCTTGGCGCGGCGGCTGCGGCGATCTTGCCGCCAGCTACATCGCGCGCGCCGGCACCTGGCAGCTGCTGTTGACTCACGGCACGCATGAAGTACGCGCACTGCTGCGCCATTTCGACCACCGCACCATCCGCGACACACCCGCGCTCAATCTCACCCAGGCGCACCTGCACATCAAGCTGGGCGAATTCGCCCACGCACGCCTGTTGCTGGAGCGCTTCCGCGATTTTCCGGCTGCGTTACGCGAGCCGCTGCAGCGCGACTACACCGTGGTCGTGGCGCTGCTGCGCGACCGTCTGGATGAAATCTGCGGCAATCCGCATGGCCTGACCCAGATTGCCGCCCAGGCTGGCGCACTGGACGAAGACGACCATCTGGGCCGCGGCATGTTGCTCTGCATCTGCGCCACCACCGCGATTGCGCAGGGCGCGTTCGCGGTTGCCGAGCGCTACGCGCGCAACGCGCGCGACACCATGCAACGTGGCGGCAGCGAGGTCGGTGCCAGCCGGGCCATGTTGTCGCTGGGGCAGAGCCTGTTCTATCGCGGCCGGCTCAGCGATGCGGAAGCCTGCTATCAGCAGGCACTGAGCTGGTGCGCACGTACCCCGCAGCCGGATCGGGTGCTGGAAGCCGCCGCTCAGTGCCTGCTTGCGCAGTTGCACTACGAACGCGGCCATCACGACGACGCAGCCGACCTGCTGCATCCGGCGCTGGAATTGCTGGAGCAGCACGATGGCGGCGTGGACGTGCTGGCCGCCGGATACGGCACTGCGCTGGGGCTGGAACGCGTGCGCGACCATAGCGGACGCAGCGCGTTGCTGTTGCTGGAGCATATCGAACAGATCGCACACGGACGCAAATTGGCGCGCTTGTCGGAACTGGCTGCAGCATGGCGGCTGATGCTGTTACTGGAACATCCAGGCAACGCCGCCATCGATGTGCTGATCGCACGTACCGGCGGCGAATCCGGCCTGGCGCATACCTTGCGCTCGCCACACCGCTGGCACGATCGCGCGGCGATGGGCTTCGCACTGGCCCGCTGGCATCGCCTGGCCGGGCGCAGCAGCGCCGCGCTGAGCATCCTCGGACAGATCGAGCAAGCCTGCCTGGCCAACGACAATGTCTGCCATCTGGCGCGCGCCCGTGTACGCATCGCGCTGGTACTGCAGCAACGTGGCGAACTGGTTGCCGCCCTGCCGTATCTGTACAGCGCATTGGACCATGTCGCGCTCACGCAAAGCTGGCAGGCGATCGTGGAACTGGGCTTGCCGGCCAAGGCGATGCTGCGCTCGCTACGCCAGCACGACCCGCAGACCGTGGGCGGCACCACGCGTGCCTTGACCATCCAGGCCTTGCTCGAACGCCTTAGCGGCGACGACGACCCGGCCGGTGACATCTTCAGCGAGCGCGAACTGGAAGTGCTGGCGCAACTGGCGCGTGGCTATTCCAACAAGCAGATCGCACGCTGCCTGCACCTGTCGGAAAACACGGTCAAATTCCATCTGAAAAACCTGTACCGCAAGCTCGACGCGCGCAGCCGCGAAAGCGCGCTTGCGCAAGCATTGCAGCGCGGGTTGTTGCGTGGAAGCGGCCCGCATGCAGATCAGCCGCTGCGACCTGGCTGAGCCAGGTCGCATGCATCTTGCGTTCAACGCAGGTTTGCACGTGTGGCGGCCAGGCCTGACAGCGTTGGCCGCCCGCACGCATCACCCGAACGTCAGCGTGCCCTTCATCATCGCCCAATGGCCGGGGAACGAGCAGAAGAACGTGTAGTCGGCGCCCTTGCTCAGTTTGCTGGTGGGAAAACTCACCGTGGTGCTGTCGCCGCCGCCAATGACCTTGGTGTGCGCAATCACGCGTGCGTCGGCCTTGGGGAGATAGCTGTCGGCGATGGTCGAACGTACGCCGGCATTGGCCACCGCCTGGAAATCGGCAGACTTGGTCAACACCCAGTTGTGCCCCATCACGGTGGCAGCCATCTTGCCGGAATGCTTGAGCGTAAGCTCCACCTGCGTGCACTCGGGCGCTAGCTTGATCGCGCTCTGGTCGAACTTCATTTGATCGTTGCCGGTGATGGTCACCGCGCACGTCCGTGCCCATGCCGTCGGCGCCATCAGCGCCAGCGCACACACAGCAATCGTGGAAAACAGCTTCAAGAGAACACTCCTGCGTTGGGAAGGTGCAGCACATCGCACGCGGCGCACCGTTGCAACAGCGACGTGGTCAGAGGTGCTGATAGTGCCAGAGTAACGCGGAGTCGCAATCAACAGGGCATCACGCGCGAGCCCACTGCATGCGCTCGCGCATCGACCAACGATGCCAGGCGCCCTGCTGATTGCAAGCAGACCTTCCGTCGCATGCGTGCTTCACGCGTAACGGAAAAACGCATCCATCGGATCTGCTGCTGCGGACGCGATGGCCGGCACCGGCAACGGGCCGCGCTTACCGGCGATCACTTGTACGAACGCCTGCTTGAAACGCGCCATCTCCGCATCGGTGCCCACAGTGATCCGCGACCAGGTTGGCCACACCGGCCAGCTGCGGCCGATGAACACGCCATGGGTGGCCATGTCGTCCTTGAAACCGGCGGCAGGCCGCTTTACATCCACCATGAAGCAGTTGCTCTCCGAGGCAGTGCATGCATAGCCCTGCCTGGCGAGAAACTCCATCACATCCGTGCGCGTCGCGGCCGTACGTGCGCGCCGTTGCGGCACCAGTGCAGGATCACGCAGGCTGGCCAGCCCGGCAGCGGCGGCGGTGACCGGCAAGCTGTTGACGCTGTAGAACTTCAGCTTGGCCAGCAGGTCCGGACGCGCGGCCGCATAGCCCAGGCGGATGCCGGCCATGCCATAGAGTTTGGAGAAGGTGCGCAACACCACCACGTCTTCGCCTGCAGCCACCATGTCGACCATGCTGCGCGTGTTTTGCGCGAAGTGGATATACGCCTCATCCACCACCAACACGCTGCCTTTGGGCTTGTGCGCCAAAGCGTAGTCCAGATCCTTGCGTGCGGTGACCGAACCGGTGGGATTGTTGGGGTTGCAGATGTAGATCACGCCCGCGTTGGCGTCCGCCGCGCACATGGCCTGTACATCGTGCGAAAAGTCCTTGCGCAGCGGCACCTTGATCAGGCGCGCACCATTGCGGGTTGCCGCACGCCAACCGGATTCGTAGGTGGGGTCGGCCGTGACCAACGCGGCACTGGGCGAAGTGAATGCCAGCATCGTGTAGTCGAGCGGTTCGGTGGAGCCGGCATACGCCATCAGGTGATCGACCGGCAGCGTGAGCTCGGCAGCCAAGGTGGTCATCAATTCCATTTGTACCTGCCGCAAATACCGCCCGCCTTGCGGGGCGATCTGCGCGATGGCCTTTACTGCGGCTGCCGACGGTCCATCCGGAAATTCATTGGAGTCGATCATCACCGGTGCCAGCGCCGTTGCCGGTGCGGGCGCGATGGCAGTGGCGCGTTCGAAGCCGCTGGCCAGCAGCGGCAAGCTGCCGGCACTGGCGGCGCCGGCAAACAACGCAGACTCGCGTAGAAACGTGCGGCGCGAAAGAACAGTGTTCATGACAACCTCCAGCAGGATGACGACGCGGATTCAGGGACGCACGGCAACCACTTCGATCTCGACCCGGTACAGCGGGTTACCCAGCGCTGCGATCTGGAATGCCGAGCGCGCCGGCAGGTTGGGTTGCTCCTTGGTGCCG
Organism: Xanthomonas sp. NCPPB 1062; assembly: GCF_041481705.2. NCBI lineage: Bacteria > Pseudomonadati > Pseudomonadota > Gammaproteobacteria > Lysobacterales > Lysobacteraceae > Xanthomonas > Xanthomonas sp. NCPPB 1062. The sequence goes on from NZ_CM192987.1 coordinate 3,783,671, forward strand.
AAAAACTGGCGATAGCCTTCCATGAAGCCGCTGAAATCCATCTTGCCGCCCATCGCCGGATCGCCGACCAGAAACACCTGCATCTTCACCACATCGCCCATGCCCAACCCCAGCGTGGCCAGCTGCTGCTTGATCTGGTTCAACACGCTCACCGTCTGCGCCTTGGTGTCGCCATAGGCGGCCGCCGAATCCTTCGGCGCACTGGTATCGATCACCGCCGGCACCTTGCCACTGACATACACCGTGGCCTTGCCGGCCGGAATTTCCACCGCGGCAGCAATGGGAAAATCGCTGTTGGGAATCTTGTGGCGGATCACCTCGGCCGCGTGTGCGGCACCGAGACTGGAAGACCAAAGCACTGCGGCGGTGAGAACGGTCGTGATGGAACGGAGCATGGCAATTCCTTGTAGGAGAGAAGATCAGCGGCGGAGTGATCTGACATCGTCGATGGTCACGCGCTCGGCATAGTCGTTACCGAAGTGCGTGCGCACATAGCTCACCACTTCGGCCACCTGGCGGTCGTCGAGCATGTCGGCGAAACCCGGCATCCCCGCGTGGCCGTCGAGCACCATCATCGTCACGTACGGGCCGGCGGCCAGTTTCGGGTTGCTGGCAAGCGCAGGATAGTCGCCGGCACCTTGCGCGCCACGCCCGGCCGGCATATGGCAACCCTGGCAGATCGCCTGGTAAACGTCCTGGCCGGAGGCCTTGGCGAAGCCTTGCTGCGGAAACAGCTGGGTGGCATCGGAACTCTGCGCCTGCGCATCGCGCACGTTGGGCGGCAGCAACAAGGCGAGAATGGCGAGCGCAACAGTGGCGCCGCACGCTCTTGGCAGCAGACTCATGCGCGCGCTCCCTGGGCAATGACCTTGCGATGCAGGCGGCCAACGACATCGTGCGCCGACAGAATGGCACCCTCCTGCCAGGCCGGAATGTACGACACGTGCTCGCCGGCCAGTGCCAGCCGTCCGTCGATCTGGCACAGCGGTTGGTAATGCTCGGCGCGCGCCTGCTCGCTCCACATGCCGAAGCAGCCATGCGTGAACGGCACGCGGTGCCAGCCGACCGCAATGCCGTTTTCGAATTCGCGCGGATACTGCGGATGCAGCTGGGTGCCGTATTCCACTGCTTTACGCACGCGCTGCTCCGGGGACATCGCGGTGAACTGGTAGGCATCCAGCCCCCACACATAGGCGCCGAGCAGCACGCCTTTGCCAGGGCTGTGGTAGTTGGTGCTGGGGTAGCTGATCAAGGTGATCGGCAGATCGGTGTAACTGATGCCGCCGTAGATCGCTTCGTCTTCTTCCCAGAAACGGCGCTTGAATTGCAGCCCCACTTTCACCGAGGCCGCATACGGCACCTTGCCGATCGCCGTGGTCATCGCATCGCTGGCGGTGACCGGTATGCGGCTGAGCACCGACAACGGAATGGTGCAGATGCACCAATCCGCAGTGGCGAGACGTTCTTCGCCACCACGCGCCGCATCCTGCCAGGACACGCGCACGCCGCTGCCGTCTTGGTCGATCTTGGTGACCTTGGCGTTATAGGTGATGGCATTGCCCAGTTGACGCGCGAACGCCTTGCCGATCTGGTCCATGCCTCCCACCGGCTGGAACATGGTGGTCTGCATTTCATAGTTGTTGCCGGCTGCCAGTGTGGTCCACAGGCGCGAGCGCAGCACGTCCTGCACGCTGAAAGGATCGGAGAATTCCGGCTTGCCCGACAAGCCACCGCCGGGATAGCGCGCAAACCCGCGCCGCTCGCTGCTGTCCTTGCCTTTGACATATCCGAACTTCTGGTCGAGCGCGCCCCAGGTACGCAGTGATTCCAGCAGCAGTTCCTGATCCTCGCGGCTGACGGCCGTGTCCAGGGCGCGTTGCTGCGTGCACTTGGCCAGCAACTCGGACACATGGCCCTTGTAGTCGGCGTCGATGGCACGAAAGCGCTGCGGTTTGCCGCCGAAGCCGTTCTGGCTGTGCAGCAGCGCGTTGTAATTGACCTGATTGAACGCTTCCAGCGCCACGCCGAACTGCTTGCAGTAACTCAGCACCGCCTTGTGGTGATGCGGAATGCGCCACGGCCCGGGATTGAGATACAAACCCTCGTCGAACTGGCAATGCTGCCTGGCCCCGCCCAACTCGGCATAGCGGTCGCCGCCGCGCAGGGTCCAGTTACGCCCGCCGGGGCGGTCGTTGTATTCGAGCAGTTGCACGCGGTAACCGGCCTTGCGCAACTCGAACGCCGCGCTCATGCCGGCCAGCCCGGCACCGAGGATCAAGACCGATGCCCCCTTGGGGTCGCCATCCAGTTGCAGTGGGCCTTTGAAACTGGATTCGGCCGCCATGCCCAGGCTGCTCATCGCCTGATACATCATCGCGCCGCCGGCGGTCATACCGATGCGCGCCAGCAATTGCCGCCGCGTCATCGCTCCCGTGTGATTGCCTTGCATCAACGCACGTCCCCTGCATGTCATGGACAAACGCACGCGACCGGCAACCCTGCCGGCTGCGGCTGCACTTCAGAATGTGTAGGCCAGGCTGGCGAACAGCTGCCGTGGTGCGATCAACTGATACGAGCCCGAGCTTTCGTTGGGAAATACCGCCCCGATCGCATCGTCCTTGTCGAACAGGTTGTAGACCGACAACTGCAGCCGGCCACCGGCAAGAAACCCGCCGTCTTCGCCCTGATACCCGACGCTGCCGTTGACGATGAAGGTGGCATCTACCCGATCGGTATTGAGCGTATCGCCGTAGCGCTTGCCGGTGTATTTGGCATCGAGGTTGGCAAAAAAATGTGTGCCTTCCCAACCGCCGTTGACGCTGAACATCACCTTCGGCGCATCCGGCACCTCGTTGCCTTTCACCTGTACCAGGTTGCCGCTGACCGGGCCGAAATAATTGTCCTGGAACTCGGAGTTGTTCCAGGTCAGCGATGCGCCCAGCCGCCAGCCCGGCGCCGGCTTCCACATGCCGGACACTTCGGCCCCGTACGTCTGCACGTCGCCGACGTTGGCGTAGACGGTGGGCGCCACCACCAGCGGGTCCGGGTCGGTCAGCGCGATGATGCGGTTCTCGTAATCGATCTTGTAGGCGGCGATGTAGCCGCTCCACTGCGTGGATTCGGCGCGGATGCCGATATCGATGTTGGTGGACTCTTCCGGTGCGATATCCGGGTTGAACGCACCGGAGGTCAGCGCCAGCCGCGGCGCCGAGCTGAAGTTTTCCGCATAGTTGGCGAACACCTGCACGCCCTCGGCAAGCTGGAAGCTGGCGCCGACCTGGGGCTGGAACCAGTCGCTGTTCTTGATGGTGACATCGCGGCGCACGCCGACATTGAAATCATCCAGATTGGCGATGCCGTCGTAGTCGCGTTTGACATCCAGCCCCTTGGCACCGAACTCCATCGTCAAGCGGTCGTCGAGCAGGCGCAGCGTGTCCTTGATGTAGAGCTGCTTCACTTCGGTGGAGAAGTGGTTGTCGTAGTAGATGACGATCGGCAGCGCGCCCTTGAGCAGCGCGCCGGTGGCCGGGTCCAGGTTGTACAACGGACGCACCTGATCGAAATCGTAGTGCTCGTACCACGCGCCGACTTCGAGCTTGTTGTGCTCGGTCTCCCATGACACCGCCGTGGTGAGGCCATAGCGATCGCCCCCCATGATTTCTTCGCGCCGCGTCATCGCACCGACGTGGGTGACAGTGCCGGTGGCATCGACGATCTGCGGGTCGTTGATGGCGATGTCGGTGCGCCCCGGCGTGCCGGCGATGGCATCGTTGTACAGGCCTGTCGCCGTGCTCGGCGGAGTGCCGCCGACGCCATACCCATGCTTGTTCTCGTAATAGCCGGTAAAGGTGAAGCCGATTGCATCGTTGAACAGGAAATTGCCGTGCAGGCTGAGCAGCGAGTCGCGTCGCCCGTTCTGCCACTCGCTGTAATGCTCGGCATCCACTTCCGGGTTGCCGGTGATGCGCTCATGCAGGTCCCACGCCACCGAACCGTCGGAGTTGTACGACTGCACGTCGTAGTCCTTGCGGTTGTTGTAGATCCATCCCAGCGTCAGGCTGCCAGCGTCCCAGGCCTGGCGAATCTTGGCTTCGAAGTGATCGCTCTTCTGCGTGGCCGGCTCCATGTCCCACACCCCGCCTTGCGTGCGCGAGGCGGACAGATACGCGCTGGGGCCGCCTTTCCACCAGTCCGGCGTATCCAGGCGCACGAAGCTGCGCACCAGATCGTCCGAACCAATCGTCTGGGTGAGATTGCCGCTCCAGCTGTCGCCGCCCTTCGGTGGCAGGCTGGTGTAGCGGATCGCACCGCCCAATGCGTGGTACGACGGCTGGGTGACGTCGCCCGAACCGGCCGACACCGTCACATCGAGCAGGTTTTCGCTGGAGACGTAGCGCGTAATTGGCCCGCCTTCGCGGGTGTCGAAGGTTTCGATCGGAATGCCGTCCAAGGTCACGCCGATCTGGTTGGCGGAAAACCCGCGGATGGTCATCGAATCACCGAACTCATACAGCCCGAACGGGTCGGTGGTCTGCACATTCACGCCGGGCAGGCTGGCCAACAGCTGCTGCGGCGCTACCCCGGGCACCTGCGCCTGGATCTCGTCCGCCGAGATGGACGCGGTGGTGCGCGTGGAGCCGGTGCCCACCACGCTGACCGCATCCAGCGTGCGTGCGTCTTGCGCCAGCGCAGGCAAGCTCTGCGCGCCGGCCAGCAGCAAGGTCATTGATGCCAGCGCGCGGCGCGGGCGGGTGGTGGCGAGGATGTCGGCGACCGAGGCCGCCAATCGATCGGTGTTCGAGCACTTTGGCATGCAATCAACCCCTGGAGACGTGTGGCGTGCTGAGTGACCGGGCGCTCCCCCGAGACCGGCTGATACCGCGGATGCGTGCAGTGACCATAACCAGCGCGATTGCTGCCTAACCTGGGTGCGGCGGGTGGGCTCGGCGCAGGCGGGTAGGTCGCTACCGAATTCAAAACTCTGAATAGGTAGCGCAGCCACCTACCTGCGCGAATGCCCTGCATTGCAGCTCTTGCGCGCTTGCCATGCCGCGCCGAATCGACAACGCTGCGCAGCCGCCGTACGAGCACGGATATGTCGCCCGCACCACCATCGCTGCTGTTGCTGGATTTCGACGGCGTGCTCGCGCACTACGCGCGGCCACGGCGCATGGCCGCGCTTGCCGCAGCCGCGCAATGCTCACCGCAGCGCGTGCATGAGGTGTTGTTCGTGCAAGGTCTGGAGCGCGCCTACGATGCGGGTGCGATCGACACGCAGGCGTATCTGGCGCGTCTGAGCGAAGGGCTGGGGCAGCCGATCGATCGCACTACCTGGATCGATGCGCGCGTGGCGGCCTGCCGCGCCGACCCGTCGGTGGTGACACAGGTGCTGGCGGTGTCGACGACCACGGCGGTGGCGGTGCTCACCAATAATGGCCCGTTGATGGCAGAAGCGATCGAGCGGATCGTGCCCTCGCTATTTCCGTTGTTGCGGGGCCGCGTGCTGTGCAGCGGTGCACTGGGCGGCCGCAAACCGGATGTGCCGGTCTATCAGCGCGCGCTTGCGCAACTTGAGCAACGCGCCGAACGCACGTTGTTTGTCGACGACCTGTTCGTCAACGTGCGTGGCGCACGCGCGGCCGGCCTGCACGCCGACACCGTGCGCGATGCGCGTGCACTGCGGCGAGTGCTGAAGCGATACGGACTTGCATGAAACCAAGCCCCTCTCCCGTCGGGAGAGGAGTTGGGGGTGAGGGTACGGCGGAAGACAGCCATCCCCTCCGGGCAATGGAAAGACCGGGCACTGCGTCAGCGCGCTACATGCCACACACCACGCATCTCCAATGCCCTTCCAGCCGACATGGTGCCGGCCAGAGGGCGCGCAAGCACCGCCCGACATCACGCCTGGGCGACATACTCGGCAATGGCCAGACGCAAGCGCGCCAGGCCATCGGCCAGTTCGGCATCGGTGAGATTGAGTGCCGGCACGAAGCGCAATACATCTGGGCCGGCCTGCAGCAGCAGCAAGCCATGCGTGGCCGCCAGGTCGAGGATCGCCCCGGCCTGCCCCGCGTGCGCAGGAGCCAGTACCGCGCCCAGCATCAGGCCACGCCCACGAATCTGCGCAAACAGGCCAAAGTCGGCATTGAGCGCTTCCAGCCCGGCGCGCAATGCCGCAGATTGCCGCACCACGTTATCGGCAATCTGCGGCGAGGCCAGCTTGCGCAGCGCCACGCGCGCCACTGCCGCGGCCAGCGGGTTGCCGCCGAAGGTGGTGCCGTGCGCGCCGAACTGCATGGTTTCGGCGACCTTGGGCCCGGCCAGCATCGCGCCGATCGGGAAACCGCCACCCAAGGCCTTGGCCAGGGTCACGATGTCCGGCGTCACCTGCTCCTGCCAATGCGCAAACAGCGTGCCGGTGCGGCCCATGCCGCATTGAATTTCGTCCAGCACCAGCAGCGCATCATGCTGGTCGCACAGCGCGCGCACGCGGCTCAGAAAGCCCGGCGCGGCCGGCATCACGCCGCCCTCGCCCTGGATCGGCTCGACCATCACCGCCGCCACATCGCCGCCGGCCATCGCCGCTTCCAGCGCCGCGACATCGTTGAAATCCACATAGCGAAATCCACCCGGCAGCGGCTCGTAGCCTTCCTGGTACTTGGGCTGCGCAGTGGCGGTGACCGATGCCAGCGTACGGCCATGAAAACTGCCGCGGAAGGTGACGATGACACGCTTGTCGGCCGGACGGCCCTGGCTGCTGGCCCACTTGCGCACCAGCTTGATCGCCGCCTCGTTGGCCTCGGTGCCGGAATTGCACAGGAACACCTTGTGCGCGAAACGCGAGGCGCTCACCAGTTCTTCGGCCAGTTTCAGCGGCGGCGCGCTGAAAAACACGTTACTGGTGTGCCACAGCTTGCCGGCCTGCTCGGTGAGCGCAGCCACCAGATCGGGGTCGTTATGGCCGAGTCCGCTCACCGCGATGCCCGACGACAGATCCAGATATTCGCGCCCGGCATCGTCCCACACGCGACTGCCCTGGCCGCGCTCCAGCACCACCTGGCGCGGGCGATACACCGGCAGGTAGTAGTGCGCGAGGGACAGGGGCGAATCGGCAGCGGTGCTCATGAGGATGGGTCGCAGAAGCGGAGGGAGAAGCGGCATTCTCGCGCATTCGCCGGCCTGCGGCACAATGCGCGCATGCGCCCCTTCTCCGATCCGCAACTCACTGCCGCCACCGACGATGGCTGGCGCCGGCAGTGGTTCGACATCATCTACCGCCACGACACCCGCCCCTCGCGCAATTTCGACCTGATGCTGGTGGTCGCGATCCTGGCGAGCGTGGTGGTGATCATGATCGACAGCGTGCCGCGCATCCATTCGCATGCCGCGGACTGGCTGGTGCCGCTGGAATGGGCGTTCACGGTGATCTTCACCATCGAATACGCGCTGCGCCTGGCCGTGGTGCGGCGCCCGCTGCATTACGCGCTCAGCGTGTGGGGCGTGATCGACCTGCTGTCGATCCTGCCCAGTTATCTCTCGTTCTTCGTGCCCGGCGCACAGACGCTGTTGGTGGTGCGCGTGCTGCGCATCCTGCGGCTGTTCCGCATTCTCAAGCTCACCCGCTACATCGAAGAAAGCGGACAGTTGCTGGATGCGCTGTGGCGTAGCCGTCGCAAGGTGTTGGTGTTCCTGTTCACCGTGCTCACCATCACCGTGATCGCCGGCGCCACGATGTACATCATCGAAGGCCCGCAGCACGGCTTTACCAGCATCCCCACCAGCATGTACTGGGCCATCGTCACCATGGCCACGGTGGGCTTCGGCGATCTGGTACCGCAGACCACGCTGGGTCGCTTCGTCACCTCGGCCCTGATCCTGATCGGCTACAGCATCATCGCCGTGCCCACCGGCATCTATACCGCCGAACTGGCCAGCTCATTGCGCGAAGGAGGCCATACCGGCAAACGCGATGCGCGCAACTGCGCCCGCTGCGGGCTGGAAGGCCACGCGGCCGACGCACGTTATTGCCGGCAATGCGCCGAGCCACTGCCGGAGCTGGGCAACGGCTAAGGCGCCGAGCAGCCAACGCCACGGCGCCGCCGTCAGGCGGACGCGGCCGTTACTCGGCAGGGCGTGTGCCACGCGTACACTGCGGTTGCGCCGTGCCGTCCACGCTCACGACAAGTGCGTACCCTGTGGTTAGCCGCTCTCAGTCCAGAAACAGATCTGGCAACAGCGCGCGCGATGGATCCATTGCATAGCCGCTCAAGTCGGTGATGCCAGCCTGGGCGAGCACCTCGTCATCGATCAGGAACCGGCCGTAGAACCCGGCTGCGGCGCGCGTCAGCACCGCATGCGCGGCGTCGGCCATGATCTCCGGCCGACGGCAGGCCGCCGCGTCCACGCCGACAAGCATGTTGATGGCATCAGTGGCGATCACGGTACGCGGCCACAACGCATTGATCGCCACGCCTTGCGGGCCGAATTCCGCGGCCAGCCCCAGGGTGACCAGACTCATGCCCATCTTGGCCAGCGTGTAGCCGGTGTGCGCCCCCCACCACGCCGGGTTCAACGACGGCGGCGGGGCCAAGGTGAGGATGTGCGGATTGGCCGCCTGCAGCAGATGCGGCAGGCACGCCTGCGCGCACAGGAAACTGCCGCGCGCGTTGACCTGCTGCATCAGATCGAAGCGCTTCATCGGCGTGTCCAACGTACCGCGCAACCAGATCGCACTGGCGTTGTTGACCAGGATGTCGATCCCGCCGAACGCATCGACCGTTGCCGCCACTGCCGCACGCACCTGAACTTCGTCGCGGATGTCGCACTTGAGCGCCAGTGCCTGCCCACCGGCCGCCGTCACCGCCGTGGCCGCGCTATGGATGGTGCCAGGCAATTTGGGATTGGCCACCGCCGACTTGGCCGCAATCGCCACATTCGCCCCATCGCGCGCCGCCCGCAACGCAATCGCCAAGCCAATCCCACGCGAGGCACCGGTGGTGAACAGGGTTTTGCCCGATAACGTCATGGGATTAGAGAGTCGGGATTGGAGATTCGTAAGAGCTTATTCCTTCATTGCTACCACCAACCACCCACCGCTCAAGCAATACGCTCTTGCGAATCCCCAATCCCGAACAACCAATCCCAGCCCCTCAGGGCTTGGGCCCCTGCCCTTCGTTGTCTTCCCAGTGCAGTACGCGGCGGGTCACGAAGCGGTAGACCGGTTTGCCGGTGGCAAACCACAGCTCGCGGACCCAGGAGGTGCGCTTGAGCACGCGGCGTTCCACCGGGGTCAGTGCGGCCGGGCAGTACATGCGCTTGTGTTTAAGCAGGTGGCGCAGATCCTCGCGGGCAAGCAGACGCATCCAGCGCGCGCGCGGGTTGCCGCGCACCGCCAGCTGGAAGTCGATCACCGCCGGGCTGCCGTCCTCCTGCACCAGCCAGTTGGCTTCCTTGGCCAGATCGTTGTGGGCCACGCCGCGGCGATGCAGCTGTTGCAACAGCCGGCGCGCGCTGCGGAAGTAGGCCAGATCGCCGCGCGGCGGTCGCTGGTACATCGCAGCGCCGTCCAGATAGCTGCGGTCCAGGTGCCGCCCGTCCCAATGCAGCAGCCGCGGTGTGCGCGGCACGCCATCCAGCTGGCGCAAGGCCAGCGCTTCGCGGCGTGCCAGCCACCAGGCCACGCCGCGCAACAGCCACGGCGCCACGCTCAGGTCGCGACGCACGAACATGCGTTGGCCATCGCGGATCAGCAGAATGCGTCCGAACGTATCGGACTTCAGCGGCAGATTGGCTGCAGGGTCGTGAGTCATCCCCCATTGTAGGCGGCAGGTCTGTCTCGCTGCCCACCTTTGCGGCGCGCGCGCGTGCGGCAGCTGCATGGCCGCAACCTCAGGTGAAGCCGATCCCCCGATGTGAGGACGATGCAGGTCAGGCGCCGCCGCGCCCACCTATAATTCAGGTATGAACTCATGGATCGACGCCACGCTGGAGTGGATCGGACACCACCCCACCTTGGCTGGCGTGGTGATCTTTGGCATCGCATTTTGTGATGCGGTGATCGTGCTGGGCGCCATCGTGCCTGCGTTGCCGTTGCTGTTCGCCATTGGCGTGCTCATCGGGCTCGGGCAGATCAACGGCCCCTATGCGGTGGTGTGCGCCACCCTGGGCGCCTTCGTTGGCGATGCGCTGAGCTTCTGGGTCGGCCATCGCTGGGGCCATCAGCTGCACACCTACTGGCCATTCCGGCGTTACCCGCAACTGCTGGAACGCGGCGAGCTGCTGTTCCGCCGCAATGCCTTCAAAAGCATCCTGATTGCGCGCTACGTGGGGGCAGTGCGCCCGTTCGTGCCGGCGATTGCCGGCATGTCGCGCATGCCCTTCAAACGGTATCTGGTCGCCAGCGGCCTGGCCTGCGTGTCGTGGGCGTTGTTGTTCCTGGTGCCCGGCTGGGTGCTGGGCACGGCCTACGACGCAGTGGCCGCAGTGGCCGGGCGCCTATTTGTGGTGGTTGCCTTGCTGGCGGCCGTGATCGGGCTTGCCTGGGCGGTGGTGCTGTATTCGTATCGCTGGTCGGCCGGTCACCTGGATGCCTTGCTGGCGCGCCTGCTGGAGTGGTCGCACCGGCATCCGGTCCTGGGGAATTGGTCGGTCGGCGTCTTCGACCCACGCCGTCGCGAATCGGTGCCGCTGGCCATGATGGCCTTGATGCTCTTGCTGCTCGGCTGGGGCTGGTTTGTGCTGCTGATGGTGGTGCTGGCGCATGGCGAGCCGCTGCGCGTGGACCTGGCCGTGCACGACCTGATGCTGGCGCTGCGTAACCCGTTGGCCGACTACCCGATGGTGGCGCTGGCCTCGTTGGGCGACTGGCAGGTGCTGTTGCCGGCCATTGCCGCCGCGATGGGCTATCTGGCCTGGCGCCGTCGCTGGATGGCCGTGGCCCATTGGGTCATCGCGCTGGCGTTCGGCCTGGCGCTCACGCAGCTGCTTGGCGCCACCGTGCAGGTGGTGCGCCCGCCTGCGGCCAGCAGCGGTTTCGGCTTTCCGTCGGTTGCGGTCACCATGGCCACGATCGCCTTCGGCTTTTTCGCGCTGTTGATCGCGCGCGAGTTGCCTGGCCGCCGCCGCGTGTGGCCGTATCTGGTCAGCGGCGCCATCGTCTCGCTGATCGGTTTTGCGCGTTTGTACCTCGGTGCGCACTGGCTCAGCGACGTCGTCGGCGGCATGTTGTTCGGCATCTTCTGGCTGCTGGTGCTGGGCATTGCCTACCGTCGCCGTGCCACGCGCGCGTTCTGGGTCAAGCCGGTGTCGTGGATCTTCTACGGGGTGTTCGTGAGCTGCGCAATTTATTTTGCGCCGCGCAACCTCGACCTCAAGCTGGCCAAGTTCGAACCGCCGCCGCCGGCAGTGATGGAGTTACCCGCAAACGCGTGGTGGGAAGACCAATGGCGCCTGCTGCCGGCACGCCGCAACGAATTCGATGACGATCAGCGTTGGCCGCTGGACGTCCAGTTGGCCGGCCCGCTCGCCCCGTTGCAGCGCCAGCTTCAGGCGCGCGGCTGGCGGGTCCAGCCGCAGGCGGGCTGGGAACAGGCGCTGCACCTGCTCGACGTCAGCGGCCGCCCGGACGAAGTGCCGATTCTGCCGGCCACGCTGGATACCCAGGTCGAGGCCCTGTTGATGGTGCGCCACGCCGCGCCCGGCCACGTGCATGTACTGCGCCTGTGGCCGGCGGCCGCACGCCTGGAGCCGGATGCACAACCGCTGTGGGTGGGCAGTACCCAGACCTTGCGCTACAGCCGCCATTTCAGCCTGATCGGGCTGTGGTACCCGCTGCGCGGCGTCGATCCTGCACTGAGCGCGTTGCGCGAGGCACTCGGCCCGCTGCCCCATCGCATGGAACAGCGTCGTCGCTCGCAGGTGCCGGTGATCCTGATCGACAGCACCTCGGGCAGTGCAGTGCGTGGCGAGAACAAAGACAACGCCGCGCCGGGGACGGATACCGCTGCGTCCGATCCTGCTGCATCGGGTCCGCCACAACAACGCCGTTGATCGATTGGGCAACAGGCGATTGGCCGGCGCTCGCGCGATTGGGTCGAGATGGGGTGTCAGCAACAGCTGTTGAGCCCTGTCTCGATGGTGACGTGCTGGCGCCGTCTGGAGGCTGCTGAATTTTCAGGGTGAACGCTTAGTTCGTCGAGCGCGGCGCCCTCGCCGCTTGCGGGACACGCCGTGAACCCATCCGTGGGGCTCGATGGCGGCATGGATGCCGCGTAAGAGCTTACAAGGACGTGCTTGGCAGCGTGTCCCGCGATGGTGGGCGGGCAAGGGCCCTGCGGAAAACTCGCCGTTGGCTGCTCCACAACTGCTTGCACCGTTCAATCGCCTCTCAAGGCGAACGACAAGATGCGAATCAGTGCAGTTCGGCGATGCAAAGGCCGCATTGGCCTGGCGCGCGACACCTCACCACAACACGCCATCCACTGGCTGCATCGGCTCCGGCGCTTGCTCACCAATTGCCTGAAGCGCATCGATCTCCACCGTGCGGCACATGGTATCCAGCGGCAGGTCGTGGATGGTGTTGGCGAACGGGTCGACCAGTTCATCGCCGATCTTCAGCACCGCCAGAAACATCAGGCCGGCCACTGTCGATCCCACCGGCGTGGCGTACTGCAGCGTTTCCACCAAGCCGATTGGCAGCAGCACGCAGAACAGCCGCGTAAACAGGTTCGGATAGAAGCGATATTGATACGGCAGCGGCGTATTTTTCAGGCGCTCCATGCCGCCTTGCGCGTTGGCGATGTCCACCAGAATGCGTTCGACGCTGGCCTGCTGGATGCTGTCGATCCAGCCCTCACGACGCGCCTGCTCGACGCTGCGCCCGGTGGTATCGAGCAACCCGTTTGCCACGTTGGTGCGCACCACCACCGCCGCCGCTTCGTCGGCATCCACATGCGGGGACAACGCCATCGCCACCGGCAACCGGCGCAGTTGGCAGCGCAGCGCGTTGACATAGGCAATCTGGCGCAGCGCAATGGTGCGCCCAAGATCGCCGGCTTCCGGTGTGGACAGGATACTGACGCTCAAGCGCACCAGATTACGCGAGGCATTGATCATCTGGCCCCACAGCACCCGCCCCTCCCACCAGCGTTGATAGGTGGAATTGGCGCGAAAGCCCAGGAACAACGCCAGCGCAGAACCAAAGATGGTCAGCGGCAACGCCGGCGCACGGAACGGCAGCACGTAGTAAATGATGGTGATCAACACATCCCATACGAACAACACCGCCAGGGTCCGCCAGACCTGGCTGATCACATCTGCCACACGCGGCTTTACATCGACAATCAAAGGCACACTCCATCAAAAGAAACGAGTGACGCCATTGCGCGCATCCAGTGCATGGATGCGGTCGGTAGCGCACTCAAGCGTGCGCAGTGTGCCGTTGCCACGGTGCAAGCACGGTGATGGGGCCGATCGAAACCATTGCCCCACGCGACCGGCGTGATGGAAGGCGTCGCGAGCGGCCATCCGTTGGGTGTGCACGGCGTGCGGGAACACAGTGCACACGTGGCGCATGAAAGTTCGGAGCGCAGCCCGTACCCATGTGGCGGGCGCAAGCAGCCGCTCTTAAGGCATCCAGGCCAGCAATTGATCCAGCCGCCGATGCGGATCGTCCTGCTGCAACAGCGAGAGCCGCTGCTGCTCGGTCAATGGCAGCAGCTCGGCCAACCGCCAACCAACCCAGGCGGCCTGATCCATCAACCCCGGTCCCACCGATGCAAATTCACCACCCACCTGCTCCAGCATGCGCTCCAGCACCGTGGACAGCAGGCCGTGCTCGGGCCGCAATTCGTCGTCCGGATCCGGTTCGCGCCAGGCGACATCTCCCACCACCAGACCGTTATCGCGAATGCGCGAGCGCTGTACGTGGAAACGCCGCGTGCCACGCAAGCGCAGCACCAGCACGCCGTCGGCGCCCACATCGAAATCCTCGATGCGTACTTCGGTACCGAACGCGGCCGGCGTAGCCGGCACGCCGACTTCGTTGCCTTCCAGGATCAGGCACACGCCGAAGCTTGTGCCGTTACGGCCGCATTCGCGTACCAGATCCAGATAGCGGCGTTCAAACACGCGCAAGCCCATCGCCGCGCCAGGCAACAGCACGCTGTGCAAGGGGAACAGCGGCAACGCGCTGGTGTCTGCAGTGGCGGGGATCGGCACCATCAGGACAACTGCGCCAGGAAACGACGCGGCGCACCGTCGAAGCCACCGTTGGACATGAACACCACATGGTCTCCGGGCCGGGCAATGTCGCCCAGCGCGCGCAGCAAGGCATCCACGTCCTGCACCACGCGCGCCTCGCCGCGCACCTGCGCAATGATCGGTGCCGCGTCCCAGGCCAGTTCCGGCCGATGCAGAAACACCACTGCATCGGCATCGTGCAACGACGGCGCCAGCGCCTGGGCATGCGCGCCCAGCCGCATCGAATTGCTGCGCGGCTCCATTGCCACCACAACACGCGCCGCACCGACCTTCGCACGCAGACCCTGCAACGTCGTCGCGATGGCGGTGGGATGGTGCGCAAAGTCGTCGTACACGGTGATCGCGCGCGCGCTACCGATGACTTCCAGCCGCCGCTTGACGCTCTGGAACTGTGCCAATGCCGGCATCACCGTCGCCGGATCCACGCCTACCGCCTGTACTGCTGCCAGCGCCGCCAACCCGTTCAGGACGTTATGCCGCCCAACCAGGGGCCACTGCACCTGGCCAATTTCCACGCCACGGTGCAGCACCGCAAACGCGCTGCCATCGGCCGCGATCAACCGCGCGCTCCAGTCCAGCGACGCATCGAACCCGAACCGCTCCACCGGCGTCCAGCATCCCATCGCCAGCACCTCGGCCAGGTGCGCGTCTTCGCCGTTGACGATCAGGCGACCGCGCGCGGGCACCGTGCGCACCAGGTGGTGGAACTGGCGCTGGATGGCCGCCACGTCCGGGAAGATGTCGGCGTGGTCGTATTCCAGGTTATTGAGGATCGCCACCAACGGCCGGTAGTGCACGAACTTGCTGCGCTTGTCGAAAAACGCGGTGTCGTATTCGTCGGCTTCCACCACGAATTCGCGCCCCTGGCCCAGTCGCGCCGACACGCCGAAATCTTCGGCCACACCACCGATCAGAAACCCGGGCGCCCGCCCGGCCGCCTCCAGCAGGTAGCTCAGGATGGTGGTGGTGGTGGTCTTGCCGTGGGTGCCGGCCACGGCCAGCGTGTCGCGGCCGGGCAATACGTGCTCGGCCAGCCATTGCGCGCCGGAGGTATACCGGCGGCCGGCATCCAGCACCGCCTCCACCGCCGGATTGCCGCGCGAAAGCGCATTACCGACAACCACGTCGGTCGCATCCGGCGAAATATTGGACGGCGCATAGCCCTGCGCCAACGCAATGCCCAGCGTTTCCAGCTGTGTGGACATCGGCGGATAAATGGCCTGGTCGCTGCCTTCCACCTGCCAGCCCAGCTCACGCGCCAGGGCGGCCACACCGCCCATGAAAGTTCCGGCGATGCCGAGAATGTGGAGTTTGCTCATGCCGCCCATTGTCGCCGATCGCCGCAGTTGCCGGACATTCCATTCCAGCGCACGCCCAAGTGTCGGGGATTTCCTACCGTACTGTCGGGAATTTCCCGATGTGCGAACCCGGTCACATCCCTCACTATGCTGAACGCCAGTCGCGGCATCCCTTTGGTCCTACTCCCCAAGAGGCCAAATCCCCAGGGAGCTCATGCTGTTGGGGCTCTGAGCAAGCCTACTACTGGCGTTATTCTGCCCCGGGCGTCTTGTACGTCCGGGGTTTTTCTTTTGGCACCACTGCCCGGGCGATCACGGCGAGAACGCGGCGCGACCAGACGCCGCGCCTGCCAACGGCCGGGCCTTGCGCCCGGCCCATTGCCGACTCAGCGGCCGAGCGCCTTGCTGATGCGTTCCAGCACTTGGTCCAGCGAACCCACGCCGTCTACGCGCGCCAACTTGCCGCGCTGCTCGTAGAAGCCGATGACCGGTGCGGTGGAATCGGTATAGACCTGCAGCCGCTTGCGCACCGATTCGGGGTTGTCGTCTTCGCGGCCTTCGGCCTTGGCACGACCGGCGATGCGCTCGACCAGCAATTCGCTGGCCACATCCAGCTGCACCACGGCATCCAGCGGCTGGCCGATCTTGCCGAGCAGCTCGTCCAGCGCATTGGCCTGGGCCACGTTGCGCGGGTAGCCGTCCAGGATGAAACCCTTGGCAACATCGGCCTGGCCGAGGCGCGCCTCCAGCATGCCGAGCAGGATGTCGTCGGACACCAGGTCCCCGCGTGCCATCACTTCCTTGGCCTTCAACCCCAGCGGCGAGCCAGCGGCCACTTCGGCGCGCAACAGGTCGCCGGTGGAAATGTGCGGAATATCAAACGTGTCTTTGAGACGTGTCGCCTGGGTGCCCTTGCCCGAACCGGGCGGTCCCAATAGAACCAATCGCATCAGTGGACTCCACTTTCGAATAAAAACGCGTTGCGGTGGGCGGCGTTAGACTCACGTCTTCGCCGGCGCTGACCGTATGGTCGTGCAGCTTACCGCATCCGGGGAATGTCCCGGCACTGTCCCCTGCGCCATGTCCCCATGTGAGGAGTCTGTCCCCCTATGACCACTGGCAACCTGCTCTATGCCCAATCCGGCGGCGTCACCGCCGTCATCAACGCCACTGCAGCCGGCGTCATCGCCGAAGCGCGCGCACGCAAGATCAAGGTGCTGGCCGCACGCAACGGCATCCTGGGCGCCTTGCGCGAGGAGTTGATCGACACCTCCAAAGAGTCCGCTGCCGCCATTGCCGCCCTGGCGCAGACGCCCGGCGGTGCATTCGGCTCGTGCCGCTACAAGCTCAAATCGCTGGAAGAAGACAGCGCCAAGTACGAGCGTCTGCTCGACGTGCTGCGCGCGCACGACGTCCGCTGGTTCCTCTACAACGGCGGCAACGACTCGGCCGACACCGCGTGGAAGGTCTCGCAGCTCGCAAAGGCCTATGGGTACCCGCTGCACTGCATCGGCGTGCCAAAGACCATCGACAACGATCTGGCAGTGACCGACACCTGCCCCGGCTTCGGCTCGGCGGCCAAGTACACCGCCGTCTCGGTACGCGAGGCCGCACTGGATGTCGCCGCCATGGCCGACACCTCCACCAAGGTCTTCATCTATGAGGCGATGGGCCGCCATGCCGGCTGGCTGGCCGCAGCGGCAGGCCTGGCCGGGCAAGACCCGGACGACGCCCCGCAGATCATCCTGCTGCCCGAACGCGCCTACGACCAGGCTGCATTCCTGGCCAAGGTGAAACAGGTGGTGGACAAGGTGGGCTGGTGCGTGGTGGTGGCCAGCGAGGGCATCCAGGACGCACACGGCAAGTTCGTCGCCGATGCCGGCGGCGCGACCGACTCGTTCGGCCATGCACAGCTCGGCGGCGTGGCCTCGTTCCTGGCCGCACAGGTCAAGCAGGAGCTTGGCTACAAGGTGCACTGGACGCTACCCGATTACCTGCAGCGCTCCGCGCGCCATCTGGCATCGAAGACGGACTGGGAACAGGCGCAAGCAGTCGGCAAGGCCGCCGTGCAGTACGCGATCAAGGGCATGAACGCGGTGATCCCGGTGATCGAACGCGTCAGCGACGCACCATACCGCTGGAAGATCGTGCCTGCGCCCCTGCACAAGGTGGCCAATCACGAAAAGAAGATGCCGCCCAGCTTCCTGCGCAAGGACGGCTTCGGCATCACCGAACGCGCCCGCCGCTATTTCGCCCCGTTGATCAAGGGCGAAGCCCCGCTGGCCTACGGCAGCGATGGCTTGCCGAAGTATGTGAGTTTGAAGAATGTCGCGGTGGCGAAGAAGTTGCCGGCTTGGGAAGGGTGAGATCGAAGCCGCGTGGGATGCACAGCGATGATCAACTCTCCACTGAGGTGCAGCAAATCGGGCAACTTACGCGCGTGGCTTGCGCCCTAACGAAAGGTGGCGCTGGGGGCGTGTGTCATTTCGAGAGGATCATGAAAGCGAGTTGCATAGGCAATTGTCGAAGTAACTGATCCACCTGTGCATGCACTGAAAGCGAACCCCGGCCTGGCCGGGGTTCGTCGTTACGGATGAAGAGCAAATCTCGACTTACTGACACGCCTTGCCTTCCACCGTCATCTGCGCAGCGAACATGGGCACCTGCGGGATCTTGCCGGCAGCGGCTTGTTGCTTGGCGTCTTCCAGATAGATGCGCGACTGGCCCTGGCCATCGAGCTGCGGTTTGGCATCCACCGGCTTGCGCCATACGCGTACCACCGCTTGCTGTGACGGGCAGGCTGCGCTTGGCACGCGGATCACATCGTTGAAGATCCAGCCCGAGGCGACACTGGGCGCGGCCTTGGCGAAATCCACGAAGCGTGCGCGTGGTTGACAGGTGGGGCTGCTGCGGACCACCGACAATGTATACGGCTGTGCAGCATTTCCGGTAAACACGCCTTCCAGTCGTGCGCAGGCTTCCGGGATCTGACGCAAGGTGTGCACAGCGCCGACCGCTTGCGCGGTGCCGGGTGCGCGCGGCTTGAGTTCGGGCGTGGGATCGGCCGCAAACGCTTGGCTCGTCAGCAACAGCGTTGCGAGCATCGCGGCGTATTTTTGCGCAACATGGTGGGACATGGACACTCCTGGGTCGACCGAATCACGTTGGCCGCAGGCTGTCACGCCGCAACTGAACGACGCGCCAAAGCCATAACGCTGGTCGCCACGCAAGGCGCGGCGCATACTCGGTCGCGATCCGGCCACCTGAACATTCGCGACGCGCATTACGGCCCAGGCGGCCGTCGAGTCCGTATTCGTCAGTCCACTCGTTGTGTGCATCGCCCTTGGTTCGTCCCGACCGGACGACATCCATTCTCTTGGGAGGGGTCATGCTGGAACACTATGGGTTGTGGCTTGCGCTGGGTTGTGCTGTCTTGGCAATCGTCTATGGAATCGTGTCGGCGCGCTGGGTGGTCGCGCAGCCGAGCGGCAATGCACGCATGCAGGAGATCGCCGCCGCGATCCAGGAAGGCGCGCGTGCCTATCTCAACCGGCAATACCTCACCATTTCGGTTGCTGGGGCAGTGCTGTTCGTGTTGGTCGGGCTGTTCCTGAGTTGGTACACCGCGATCGGGTTTGCACTGGGTGCTGTGTTGTCCGGGTTAGCCGGCTATATCGGCATGAACGTCTCGGTGCGCGCCAATGTCCGCACCGCCGAGGCGGCGCGGCATGGCATCGGCAAGGCGATGGATGTGGCGTTCCGCGGCGGCGCGATCACCGGCATGCTGGTGGTCGGCCTCGGGCTGCTCGGCGTGGCCGGCTACTTTGCTGTGCTGCAGGGTATGGGGCTGCCACTGGAGCAGAACCTGCATGCGTTGGTGGGCTTGGCATTCGGGTCGTCGTTGATCTCGATCTTTGCGCGCCTGGGTGGCGGAATTTTCACCAAGGGCGCAGATGTGGGCGCCGATCTTGTCGGCAAGGTCGAGGCCGGCATTCCCGAGGACGATCCACGCAATCCGGCAGTGATTGCGGACAATGTCGGCGACAATGTGGGCGACTGTGCCGGCATGGCCGCCGATCTGTTCGAAACCTACGCAGTCACCGTGATCGCCACGATGCTGCTCGGCAGTCTGACGCTGGCCGAAACAGGTCCGCATGCCGTGCTCTATCCGTTGGTGCTCGGCGGAGTATCGATCATCGCTTCGATCGTGGGCGCGGCCTTCGTCAAGGTCAAAGATGGCGGTTCGATCATGGGTGCGCTTTACAAAGGCGTGATCGTGTCGGGCGTGCTGGCGGCGTTGGCTTACTGGCCCATCACCCAATCGCTGATGCGCGACAACACCCACGGCGCCGCGGCGTTGTACGCCTGCGCATTGATCGGCCTGGTGCTCACCGGCCTGATCGTGTGGATTACCGAGTACTACACCGGCACGCAGTACACCCCGGTGCAGCATGTTGCATCGGCCAGCACCACAGGGCACGGCACCAACATCATCGCAGGGCTCGGTATTTCGATGAAATCTACCGCGCTGCCGGTGATCGCGGTCTGCGCAGCAATCTGGGGTGCGTTCCACTTCGGCGGCTTGTACGGCATTGCGATTGCAGCAACGGCCATGCTGTCGATGGCCGGCATGATCGTTGCGCTGGATGCGTATGGACCGATTACCGATAACGCCGGCGGCATCGCCGAGATGGCCGAGCTCCCTCCCGAGGTCCGCAACATTACCGACCCGCTGGACGCGGTGGGCAACACCACCAAGGCAGTGACCAAGGGCTACGCGATCGGATCGGCGGCGCTGGCGGCGCTGGTGCTGTTTGCCGACTACACGCACAACCTGCAGGCGGCCAATCCCGACCAGGTGTACGCCTTCGATCTATCCGACCACACGGTGATCATCGGGCTGCTGATTGGCGGGCTGATTCCCTATCTCTTCGGCGCGATGGCGATGGAAGCGGTCGGCCGCGCCGCGGGCGCCGTGGTGGAAGAGGTGCGCCGCCAGTTCCGCGAACTTCCCGGCATCATGGCCGGCACCGCCAAGCCGCAGTACGACCGCGCCGTCGACATGCTGACCCGCTCGGCGATTGGCGAAATGATCGTGCCTTCGCTGCTGCCGGTGGTGGTTCCGATCATTGTCGGGTTGCTACTGGGTCCGCGTGCACTGGGGGGCTTGTTGATCGGCACGATTGTCACTGGTTTATTCCTGGCGATTTCGATGACCACTGGCGGCGGCGCGTGGGACAACGCCAAGAAATACATCGAGGACGGCCACTTCGGCGGGAAAGGCAGCGAGGCGCACAAGGCTGCGATCACCGGGGACACGGTCGGTGACCCGTACAAGGACACCGCGGGGCCGGCGATCAACCCGTTGATCAAGATCATCAACATCGTGGCCTTGTTGCTCGTGCCCCTGCTGTAACGCTGCGATGACCGCAGGTCACGTGACCTGCGGTCATGACGTCG
This sequence comes from Xanthomonas sp. NCPPB 1062, assembly GCF_041481705.2. NCBI lineage: Bacteria > Pseudomonadati > Pseudomonadota > Gammaproteobacteria > Lysobacterales > Lysobacteraceae > Xanthomonas > Xanthomonas sp. NCPPB 1062. The sequence continues at coordinate 3,804,688 of NZ_CM192987.1, forward strand.
GGAAGCAGCCGACCGACCGAACGCGTCGCGGCAAGTCCGAACCGGTCACTGCGGAAAGCGGCAACTGGGGCATAGGGACCGGGCCAATAAGGCGTCGCCGGGCCGGGGCATTTGCCCTTCCCAGCTCAGGATCGGCATCGCGCCGGGGCCCGCTGGCGGCCCCCATCGTCGACACGAAGATGGCGCCATCAGGCAGAAGGGGCTGGCCTGTGCCGGCAAGCACCGTCCCGCCCGGCCTACGATCACAGGCAGCCGATCAGGCCGTCATAGATCGGCGGCGCGCCGCCCGGCAGTGGCTTGAACAGCGGATTGGCCACCGCAAGCGTGCGATACATCTCATCCAGGCGGGTACCGGCCTTCAACGGTGCCGTGCAGCGCCACACCCGGCTGTCCGACCGCAAGTAACCGCTACGCGGGTCGACGCTGACCTCACTGGCGCCGAAGGTCCAGATGCAGCTCCGCACCACCCCGGTGACGCGATGCACCGAGCAGCGGAAGCGCAGCGGCTGGTAGTCGCTGAAGTCGCCGCCACAAAAGGTGTCGCCGCAGATATTGTCGAAATCGCGGTCCAGCCGCTGCTCCAGATCGATGAACGCCTCCCAGCCCTCGCCATTGGCGGGCCAGTCCACCGCATCCACGAAGGTGGGCGGAGGCGTCGCGGCGGCAGCGAACTGGGCGGTAAGGGACAGCAGCAGGAGAACCAGCAAACGCGCAAGCCTGGACATGGGCAATTCCTATGCGGTGGATGAGCCTGCAGCGTGCGCCTCCGGCCGGGCCGCAACGATCAGGCAGCCACCCGCGATGAACGCGGGCTATGCCGCACGCAGCGGTCAGGACATTGCCCATTCAGTGTCGCTGCAGCGCAACAGCCGAACGCGTAGAATCGCGCTCCACACACTGCTGACGCCTCGGAGCTACCCGCATGGGCCTTGAACTGGTCACCTCTGGCAAGAATCTGCCGGAAGAAATCAACGTCGTCATCGAGATCCCCAAGGATTCGGAGCCGGTCAAGTACGAAGTCGACAAGGCCAGCGGGGCGATCTTCGTCGACCGCATCCTGTCGACCCCGATGCGGTATCCCTGCAACTATGGCTACGTGCCCAACACCCTGTGCGGCGATGGCGACCCGGCCGACGTGCTGGTGGTGCTGCCCTTGCCATTGGTGCCGGGCTCGGTGGTGCGCTGCCGTCCGGTGGGCGTGCTGCGCATGAGCGACGAGGCCGGCAGCGACGAAAAGATCCTGGCTGTGCCGATCGAGAAGATCTTCTCCGGTTACGCGCACATCGAAGACATCAACCAGGTGTCCAGCCACTGGATGGAACGTATCGGCCACTTCTTCGAGCATTACAAGGACTTGGAGAAGGGCAAGTGGGTCAAGCTGGACGGCTGGGGCGGCGCGGCCGAGGCCAAGCGCATCCTGACCGAGTCGGTGGAACGCTACAATTCCGACGCACCCTGATCCATCGATCGTGATGCTGCCCTGCGTGTAGGGGGCGATCGGGATCACGCTTCTGGCGTGATCCCGGTGACCGCAGTCGGCAGATTGGGTACATTGCCGAAAGCGTTTGGCCGGTGTCTGTCACCGGTGACTTCTGGGGAAGTGTCTTGCGTATTCTGTTTGTTGGGGACGAAGCCAGTCTTCCGTCCGACCTTGTCGACTACGTCGCCGACCTGGGCGACCAGTGGCAGGCGCAGCAGGTGGCCGATGGCAATTCGGCGATCGAAGCTGCCGCGCTGTCGCCGTTCGACGCCGTCATCGTTGCCCCGGTCCTGCCGGACCTGACTGCCGCCACCTTGCTGGGGCAAATCCGCACGCTGCGCCCGGACACCATTCGTATTGCGTTGATCGATGCGCAAGGCGGCCAGCGCACGCCGCCGGCCCGCATCATCGGCGTGGCGCATCGCTTCTTGCCGATGCCGCTGGCGCCCGAAGTGCTGCTCGAGGCGGTCACCAGCCTGGAGGAACTGCGCGAGCTGCTCAGCAATCCTCGCCTGCGCGCGGCGATCGGGCGGATCGAAAAGCTGCCCTCGCCCCCGCATTTGTACCTGAGCCTGATGCATGCGCTGGAAGAGGACGACGGCGCCGACGCGGCCGATATCGCCAAGCTGATCGCCGGCGACCCGGCGATCGCGGCAAAAGTGCTGCAATTGTGCAATTCGGCGTTCTTTTCCGGTGGCCGCAGCATCACCGACCTGCGCACGGCGGTGACCCGCCTGGGCGTGGCGACGCTGCGCGACCTGGTGCTGGCCAGCGAAGTGTTTTCGGTCCAGACGCTCACGCCGGCCGAGCGCAACGCGATGCAGCGCCGCGCCCTGCTCTCTTCGCGCCTGGCGGCCAAGGTGCTTCCGCCGACCAGCGCAGAACTCGGTTCCACCGCCGCATTGCTGGCCGACATCGGCTTGCTGCTGCCGGGCGTACGCGACGAGCGCGAGGCGCCGGCCGAAGGTGGCGACGAACGCCTGGGTCACACCGAAGCCGGCGCCTACCTGCTCGGCCTGTGGGGCTTGCCGATGCCCATCATCGAAGCGGTGGCCTTCCATCGCCATCCGCTGCGTTCCAGCATGCGCAGCTTCTGGGTCACCGGCGCAGTGCATGTCGCCACGGCATTGGCCAGCGGCGAAAGCGTTGACGAAGAGTACCTGACCAAGGTCGGCGTCATCGCCCGCCTGCCGAGCTGGCGCGAACAGGCCGATACGTTGCTGGGGCTCGCCGAGGCGTAAGGCACTCGCTTGCGGCATCCCGAAAGAAGCGCGGCCAAGGCCGCGTTTTTTTATGCCGTTTCTTCGACCGCCCTGCCTGGGGCCGTTGCGCCAGGGCCGCGCATTGCAAGCCTTGGTCTGGGCGATGTGTCACGGCACTCACCCCAAGCGCACCGCACTACACGCTCAAGCGCTGTGGAAGCTGTCCGAGAAGAAAGACTGCAGTTCTTTGCGAGCGGAGTCGCTGAGCAACTTCCACATCCTGCGCGCGTTTTTCGCGGAACTGCCGCACCGCTTGAGTCGCGCAGCGCATCTAAATCACGCGCCGCATGCGCATTGCCTCATCGCAACAGGGCACTGCATAAAAAAAGACGGGCCTTGCGGCCCGTCTTTCATTTACTACGCGCGTCGATGGATCAGAAGCGCTGGGTGTACTTCATGTACATGAAACGACCGATTTCGAAGCCGCCGTAGTAGGCAAAGCTGCTGTTCGGTGCCGAGTACTGCAGCGGACCGCGGTGATCGAACACATTGTTCGCGCCGAGTGCGATCGTGGCGTCCCACGGCGCCTTCCAGTTGACCTGCAGGTCGTGGAAGGTGTTGGCGCCGGTGTGACGCAGCGGGTCGGACTCGCCGTTGGCGATATGGTCCGGCGCATCGCAATAGCCTTCGGCCAGCGTGATGCAGCTTTCCTTCATGCCCGAGTAGTAACGCAGGGTGTAGTTGACGCCGAAATCACCCAGCGACCAGTTCACGCCAACGTTCGAACGCACGCGGAAGATGCCCGGCTCGCCGACACGGCCAATCATGATGGCGTTGCCTGCGCTGTCCTGGCCGGCTTCGTCGTACTTGCTGACGTAGCTGGTCTGCCAGTCGAAGGTGAAGGAACCGATGGCCGTTTCCGGCAGGCGGTACTTCACACCAAGGTCGTAGCCTTCGGTTTCCATCTGACCGAGGTTGGCCACGCCGTAGCTCATCGCCGAGATGTGACCATCGGCTGCACGTGTGACATTGGCGCAACGTTCAGCGTCGCCGAGCACATAGCAGTCGCGCAGGATGCGGTCGACGCTATCGGCGATGATCATGTCGTTGATCTCGTAGCGGTACCAATCCAGCGAGATGTCCAGACCCTGCACCCAACGCGGGCTCCAGACCAGACCGGCGGTCTTGCTCGTGGAGGTTTCCGGCTTCAGGTTCGGATTGGCGCCGCTGATGAATTCATCAGGCGTCTGGCACGGATAGGTCGTGCAAGGCACGAAGCCCTGGCCGAGCTGGGTGTAGCCCAGCGGCACGCCAGCGTTGGTGCAGGCCGCGTTGCCGTTGACGCTGTTGGGGGCGCCGACGCCGCAAGGATCGATGTAATCCTCGAAGCTGCTGCTCAGGCCGCCGTACAGGTCGCTGATGGTGGGCGCACGGAAACCTTCCGCATACGTCGCACGCACCAGCAGGTCTTCCAGCGGACGCCAGGTCAGGCCGAACTTCGAGTTCAGCGTGTTACCGAAGTTGCTGTAGTCCGAGTAACGCGTTGCAGCGTTGAAGGTCAGTTCCTTGGCGAAGGCGACATCGCTCAGGAGCGGAACATTCAATTCGAGGTAGACCTCGTCCAGCGAGTACTGGCCCTGCGTGGTCTTGGCACCCAGACCGGTGCTTTCGCCCGACTGCGCAAACGCATCCGGAGAGAAGCGACCTTCTTCCTTACGGTGTTCGTAGCCCACCGCAACGCCCAGATCGCCAGCCGGCAGCTCAACCACCGAACCGGACAGGTTTGCGGTGAAGCTGGTGGTCTTGGTCAGGCCGGTATCGGTGAAGGTCGGGAACAGGAATTCCTGCAGCGCCGGGTCGGCAAGCGAGCCCTGACCTGCAACGTTGTACGGCAGCAGCGGATTCCACGGACGGCAGGCCGACAGCGAGATCGGGTCTGCAGCGGTACCGCACTGCGCAACGCCCTGGCCGTTGATGAAGGACGGGCCCAGTGCCTGACGCGACGCGATGAGGCTCATGTCGCCACGGCTACGCTTGGTGTTCTCGTTGCGGTTCCACAACGCACCCACATCCCAATCCCAGGTCTTGCCGCCGATGTCGAAGTAGCCACTCAAGGTCGGCGCGAAGCGCAGGGTCTTGAGCTGGTTTTCGCTGGCGCGCGGCACTTCCCACAGACGACGACGGAAGTCGACATCCTGGCCGATCGGATTGAACGCGCTGCTGCCTTCCAGCGGAGTGCCGAAGGAACCGGACTGATACGGGTAGCCCGCGATCTGCCCGTCGGTCGTGCGCTCGTTGTAGGCAATATCGGCGTTGAAGGTGATGGCATCGGCAACGTCGTAGTTGACGTTTGCAAATACCGACTTCCGCTCGATACCGGTCTGCACCATCATCTGCTGGTTCGAGTTGGCGTACTCGGCCGGCGTGATCGGGTGATAGTCGGCCGGGTTGTTCGGGTTGCCGCCGGCATTGAGCGTCTGCCACACCGCGGTGTCCGGATCATCGCAGTCCACCTGCAGCGGATTGCACCACGAACCGTTCTGGCTGATGGGGCTCCAGCTGTTCGGGGTCGAGTTGGGACCGCGCGAACCATCGCGGCTGAACCAGCGGTTCTTGGCGAACACCGGGTCCTGCTTGGAATATTCGGCAGACAGCGTCACGCCACCGCGCTCGCCCTGCGAGCCAACAGTGAAGGAGTACTGCGTGGTGTCGCCGTCGCCCTGGCCGAACTGGCCGAACTGCACGCTGGCTTCAGCGCCGTCGAAACGCTTACGCGTGATGACGTTGACCACACCGGCGATCGCGTCGGAGCCGTAGATGGACGAGGCGCCGTCCTTCAGCACTTCAATACGCTCGATTGCCGACATCGGAATCTGGCTGAGATCCTGCAGACCGGAGGTCGACGCACCCAGACGCTTACCGTTCACCAGCACCAACGTACGCTGCGCGCCGAGGTTGCGCAGGTCGACGTAGTAACCGCCAACGTCTTCGCCGGACGACAGCGCGTCGGCGCGCGAGATGGCCGGGGAGCCGGCGGAGGTCAGGTTCTGCAGCACATCGGCAACAGACGTCAGGCCCTGCTTTTCCAGCGCTTGACGATCAAGGGTCAAAATCGGCTGCTGCGTTTCGACGTCGGCGCTGCGGATGCGCGAGCCGGTGATCTCGATACGGTCAAGCGTGGTGGTCGACTCTTGTGCGGCGGCAAAAGCCGGCGTCAACGCGATCGCAATACCGGCGGGCAACAGGCCCAGCCGCACTGCGGAGGTGCGAAGGTTCATCAATCTCTCCAGGGTTCGTTAGTGGCGCGTTAAGCGCCCCTGTGCAAATTACGATTGCGTGAACGCCGTCGCTTTGCGCGTCACGTTACGTGGCTTTGCCGAATCTGGCGGATTTGCCGTTTGGTCGCGGTAGTGCGATGCGGAGACACCGAAGCGCGCACGAAACGCACGCGCGAAGCTGCAGCAATTGTCGAAGCCGCTTGCGGCTGCAACCTCGCCGATCATCATCGAGGTATCGCGCAACAAATCGGATGCACGTTCCAGACGCAAGCGTGCGGACAACGCCTGCGGGCTTTCTTCGTACAAACTCTGAAACGTCTTGGAGACGTACCAACTGGAAAAGTTGGTCAGCTGCGCCAGTTCGCTGATGCGCACCACGCGGTCGCTGTTGCCTTCCAGGTACAGCCGTGCACGCTGCATACGCCCGAACACCTGACGCCGACGGCTGCGCGAGCGGCCTGGGCAACGCTGTTCCTGCGCAATGAAATCGCGCTGCATCGCGGCCAGGTGCAACAGCAACGGCCGCGCGGACGCACTGCCGCTTTGTGCGGCGGCATTGCGCCACAGGCGCAAGGCAATGCGCAGATCGCTGCGCGACAACTGGGCGCGGCCGGGATACAGCGTGGCATCGGTCAGTTCGGCAAGCGACTGCAGGCTCTCGCCATCCAGACCGACGCCCACGCATAGCGCGCTGCGATCTGCCTGCACGGTGGGATGGGAATCCTTGTCGAAGGCGATCCAGTCGCCGGCACGCAGACGAAAGCGGCCCTCCTTGGATTCCACCCATGCGCGTCCGCGTAGCTGTATCCACAAGGTGAATGTCGCCGCGTTGATACGGATGCTGCCGAGCCGCGAGACCGCCAGACAGGTAGTCGATGTCGACTCGTTGGCGTTATCGAGCGCGAGCGCAAGCCCACGATCCGCGGTGATGACCTGTTGCATGTTGGCAGCCCCCTGTACAAAAGAGGGCGTAGTGTTTTGCCGACTGTGGCGTCAGTCAGGAAGTTTTGACGAAACTGCGCCGAAATTGCCACGAAGCCTTCCCGAAGAACTTACGAGGCGATTTTTCTCAATACCGACAATAAGTTAGCAATGACGCCAATAGGCGCCACGGAATGCTGTGGCAATGGCATATACGCGATGGCGCTGCCATCTTCTTCGGCCAGCGACACATACAGCGTCCCATCGCGCTGGTTCAGGCTGAAACCGTTGATGGTGGTGAACTTGACCGCATCCAGGCACTGGCCGCGGCCGCTGCGCAACTCGCGATCGTAGGCAGCGCAACTGTCGGTGGACGACAGGTAATGCAGCTGGCCATTCACGCCCGGCGCCCAACTGCGATACCGCCAGCGCGATGGCTGTTGCGGATCGACAGCATGCAAGGTGTCGGCGGCCAGCGATGGAGCGACCTGCCACACACCGCCCCCGCTGAGGCGGGTCAGCAAGACCTGTCCGCTGGCGCGGTCCAGTCGCAATTGCGAGACGTCCTGCAGCGTCGCCAGCGCACGCCATGGGCTGCTGCGCCGGTCGTACAGCGTTGCGAAGGTATGCCCGTCGTCGGCAGCAGCAAGGACAAGCAGCCGGTCCGGATCGGGAAGATGGATCGCCTGCAGCGGGCGCGGCTGCGGCACGGGTAGTCGCACTACCTGGCCGCTACTGGGGGTCACTTCGAATAGCGCCGCATGCCCGGCCGCATCGCTGCCGCTGACCAGCACGCGTTGCGAATCGGCTGACCAGTCGGCGGCCTGGCGCGAATCCGGGCGCAGCCCTTCGATCAAGCGCACCGAACCGGGCTTGCTGACATCGCCCCACCACAGTGCGTACGCACCGGATCGATTGGATGCAAAGATCAGCTGGCGCCCATCCGGCGCAATCATCGGCTGATCGTCGCGCCCGCTGGATGGAAACAGTCGGCGTCGAATGTAGCCACCGTTCATCGTGTCGCCAATGACCTGATAGACGCCAAACTGCGGTTTGCGTTGCACGAACACCAGATGCCCATGCGCCACGTCCGGTGCTTGCGCATCGTCCACGCCCACATCGTGCAAGCTGTGGTCCCGCAGATCGAGGCGATACAGCCGCGCCTCGCTGTCCACGCGACGCCCGAAGATCAAACCGCTGCCATCGGGCAGCCAACTCCATCCACGGATATCGGCGTTGTCATGAGTGAGCCGTTCGGCGACGCCGCCTTCGGCAGGAATCCGCCACAGGTCTCCGAGCTGCGGATTACGCAGGAACACGATCCAATTCCCATCGGGCGAATACCGCGGCGCGTAATCGAAATCACCCGCCTGCGCCGGATAGTCCAGCGTCTGCCACTGCCCGGTTGTCAGATCCAGGCGACGCATGCGGGCCGCACCGTGCGTGCCGGTCATGCTGCCGAACACCAGCGCGCGCCCATCCGGCGACCAGCTGAAACTCAGCATGTCGGCACCATCGCACCGCATTACCTCGCGCGACGCCGCAGGCCCGGTGGCTGCGGCAATCATGACCCGGCAGCTGCCATCGGGCGCCTGCCTGGAAAACGCGATCTGCCGGCCATCCGGCGACCACGCCGGCAAACGATCGGAGACGCCGGGCGCAGGCGTCTCCAGTACCCGTGGATAGGCGTTGTCGGTGGTCTTGACCAGGATCGAGGTGCCGGTGCGATCGCTGGTCAATGAGGCGTACGCCACCCTCGCGCCATCGGGCGACAGGCTTGGCGTGAGATCGAATCCACCGCCTGCGGTAATGACCTGATACGGCCGTTTGGGGCTGCCCAGCACCGCATGCGCTTGCGCGGTCTCAGGTGCCGGAGCAGGTCGCCATGAGGTCCATACCGCAAGGCTCAGCACGACCAGCAACGCCACGCTGGCGACTGCCAGCGCCATCGAGCGCCGGTGTCGTGGCGCGGCCGGCGCCGCAACGACGGGCGCTACAGGCTGGCCAGGCGCGGTGCGGACGGGCGATGCGGTAGCGTCGGACTCGTCGGGGACGGACGCCACGCCTTGGTCTGGCTGCGCCGGCTCGAGCGTATCCGGACCCAGTGCTTCACCAGGCAGCGTCGCCGATGCAGGTGCCTGCGCTTCCCACACAACCGCCGCCATCAAGCGATACCCGGTCTTGGCGATGGTCTCGATGTGCTCCGAGCGCTGCCCGCCGTGGCTGGCAAACGCCTTGCGCAGCTGCGTGACCGCCTGGGTCACCACATCGTTGGTCGGCAAGGTATCGGGCCAAACCTCGGCAAGCAGTTGCTCGCGCGTGACCACCTGGCCCGGCTGCCGCGCCAGGGTCAGCAACACCGCCAGGGATTTGGGCGCCAGCCGCAGCGGACGCTTTGCGCCAGGTGCGTGCACCTCGCGCGAGGCAATGTCGACCACGCACTGGCCGACACGCAGCCGGCCCGATGGCATTGCAATAGCGGGAGGAACACTCATCGGCAAAAACACGCGTCGGCATGCAAGAACAACAAAGAGCGCCCCGCGCCTTCCGCGAAACGCCAAATTCAGCAAAGGACGACGACCAACTGTGTCATGCATCCATTTGGTGCAAATTTTACGCTATGCCCCGTTGCTTCCTAAGACAGGCGGCAGCGTCAGGCTCTCTCTCTCTCGCCGACGAATTCGAATAATTACGACGTACCCTTCGCGCCTTCTGGCGCGATTTTTTTATCTGCGATTCAGCTAAATCAGCTGAAACCCTTATTTACTGGAATCGCTTGCAACCCTGCCATAGCGCGGCACTTGCGGACCGCGCCGTAATCTGTTCAGTACAAAACTGAACTTTTCCTAAGCAGGCGCTACATCACGTTTTATGAAACGCTGCCATGTAACGCGTCACGTGGCGCGATAGACCTGCGCGCCCTGCGCGACAAATTGCGCGGACTTTTCCTGCATGCCCGTCGACAGCGCTTGCGCCTCGCTCATGCCGTGCTCGGCCGCGTAATCACGCACGTCCTGGGTAATCTTCATCGAGCAGAAGTGTGGCCCGCACATCGAGCAGAAGTGCGCCAGCTTGTGCGCGTCCTTGGGCAGGGTTTGGTCATGGAACTCCTTGGCCTTTTCCGGATCCAGGCCAAGATGGAACTGGTCGTCCCAACGGAATTCGAAACGCGCCTTGCTCAAGGCGTTGTCGCGCACTTGCGCGCCCGGATGCCCCTTGGCCAGGTCGGCGGCATGCGCGGCGATCTTGTAGGCCATGATGCCGTCGCGCACGTCCTGCCGGTTGGGCAGGCCCAGGTGCTCTTTCGGAGTGACGTAGCAGAGCATGGCGGTGCCGAACCAGCCGATCATCGCCGCACCGATCGCGCTGGTGATGTGGTCGTAGCCCGGCGCGATGTCGGTAGTCAGCGGCCCCAGGGTGTAGAACGGCGCCTCGCCGCATTCGCGCAGCTGCTTGTCCATGTTTTCCTTGATCAATTGCATCGGCACATGGCCGGGGCCTTCAATCATGGTCTGCACATCGTGTTTCCAGGCGAGCTGGGTCAGCTCGCCCAGCGTTTCCAGCTCGCCGAATTGCGCCGCGTCGTTGGCGTCGGCGATGCAGCCGGGGCGTAGGCCATCGCCCAACGAAAACGCCACGTCGTAGGCCTTCATGATCTGGCAGATGTCTTCGAAGTGCGTGTAGAGAAAATTCTCCTTGTGATGCGCCAGGCACCACTTGGCCATGATCGAACCGCCACGCGAGACGATGCCGGTCACGCGCTGTGCGGTCAGCGGTACGTAACGCAGCAACACGCCGGCGTGGATGGTGAAGTAATCCACGCCCTGTTCGGCCTGCTCGATCAAGGTGTCGCGAAAAATTTCCCAGGTCAGCGCCTCGGCGCGTCCATCGACCTTCTCCAGCGCCTGATAGATCGGCACCGTGCCGATCGGGACCGGCGAGTTGCGGATGATCCATTCGCGCGTCTCATGGATGTGCTTGCCGGTGGACAGATCCATGACCGTGTCCCCGCCCCAGCGGATCGACCACACCAGCTTCTCGACCTCTTCGGCAATGCCTGAAGACACCGCGCTGTTGCCGATGTTGGCATTGATCTTGGTCAGGAAATTGCGGCCGATGATCATCGGCTCGCTCTCGGGGTGATTGATGTTGTTGGGCAAGATCGCGCGGCCCCGTGCGATCTCTTCGCGCACGAACTCCGGTGTAATGCGTTGCTGGATCGAAGCTCCGAACGCCTGGCCCGGGTGCTGCCTGCGCAAGCTTGCATCGGTCACCGCTTCCAGGCGCTGGTTTTCGCGGATCGCCACGTACTCCATTTCCGGCGTGATGATGCCGCGGCGCGCGTAATGCATCTGGGTGACGTTGGCGCCCTGTCGCGCTACCCGCGGCAGACGCCGCGCCGGAAAGCGCACTGCATCCAGACGCACATCGTGCTCGCGGCCACGCCCGAAGCTGGAGCTCAGCCCGTCCAGGGCGACGGTGTCGCCACGCTCGGCAATCCACTGCGCACGCAGCGGTGCCAGACCGGCTGCCAGATCGATCGCCACCCGCGGATCGGTGTAAGGCCCGGACGTGTCGTAGACGCTGAGCGGCGGATTCTCTTCGCCGCCGAACAAGGTGGGCGTGCGCGTCAAGGCGATCTCGCGCATCGGCACCTGCAGATCGGCGCGCGAGCCTTGCACGAAGATCTTGCGTGAACCGGGAATCGGCTGGGTGACAGCCTCCGACAACGACTGGGCTTGTTGTTGCAAAACGGTGGGCGCGGCATTCATGGCATTCGTCCTGTGTGCTGGCCCTGCGAAGGAGTCGCAGTGCGGACGAAGCGGCGGCGCTCGATACCGACTGCCCGTGCACGCACGAACCATCGCATCTAACGAAGCTTCCCTACGCCGGTATCAGCCGGATCAGGTTCGAAGGGACTATCTCAACCGCAGCACGCTGCGGTACCCCCACTTCGGCGGCGATTAAACCACATCGCACCTGCGCAGCTAAACAAAATCCGCCACAGACCCGCAGCGCGCACGGCCCGCGCTAAACCCGTAGGGCATACCGCACTGACGCAGCGGCCGCGCCGGCCTGCTGTTGCGCGTCGCAAGGTTGTCGCGTTCGGCGGCGACATATGTCCGCACAGGTCATCTCACGTCGCTGCAGCACACGCCCAGCGTCGCCCGGGCATTACATGGCGCGCCGATGCATTGCGCGCGTCGCCACGCAACAAGGCGCCGATTGACGAAAAACGGCGGCGAAACCCGCTCGTTAAATTCCCGCTAAGCCTGCGTGGCGTGCCGAAGACGCCGCACGCATGCAGGTGTCATTCACGGGGATCGCGCTGTCGCTCCTCCTCTACCGGGAACCGCCGTACATATGACTAAGACAACGCTCCACCCGACGATGCGTCGGGGCTCGCTCGCGATCGCCATCAGCCTGTGCGTCAGCACGAGCGCCATCGCCCAGGAACAAACCGACAAGAGTCCGACCAACCTGGACAAGATCGAAGTCACCGGCTCGCGCATCCGTTCGGTCGATGTGGAAAATTCGCAACCGGTACTGGTACTGACGCGCCAGGACATCGAAAAGCAGGGCCTGACCTCGGTTGCCGACGTTCTCAAGCGCATTCCCTCCAATGGCGCGACGATGAACAGCACCGTCAACAACGGCGGCGACGGCTCGGCCACGGTGAGCCTGCGCAACCTGGGCGCCTCACGCACGCTGGTGCTGGTCAATGGCCGGCGCTGGGTCTCGGGCCTGTCCGGTTCGGTGGATCTGAACACCATCCCCTCGGCCATCGTGGAGCGCGTGGAAGTCCTCAAGGATGGCGCCTCGTCGATCTATGGCTCCGATGCCATCGCGGGCGTGGTCAACATCATTACCCGTACCAATTTCGATGGCGCCGAAGTCAACGCCTATGTTGGCCAATACGGCCAGGGCGACGGTCAGCGCACCTCTTTCGACGCGACCGTGGGCGCCACCAGCGAGCGCGGCAATCTGGTCATCGGCTTGTCCAGCGTCAAGGAAGATGCGGTGATGGCAGGCGACCGGGAGATCTCCGCCGAGCCGGTGTACGGCGCGGGCTCGTCGGCCTACAGCAGCTACTCGGCAAGCGGCCGCCTCCGTGCAAATGGCACCAGCGGCGCCTGGACGGTATTGCCCGACAGCGCCACCGCGAGCGGCGACAGCAGGTATCCGCGCTATGGCCTGGACCAGTACACCGCCTTCAACACGTCCGAATATGGCTACAACTACGCCAAGGACAATTACCTGGTCACGCCACAGAAGCGCGACGCGTTGTACGTGCAGGGCAACTACGCACTCACCGACAACGTGCGCTTCAAGTTCGATGGACTGTATAACCGCCGCCAGTCGTCGCAGCAATTGGCAGGCTTTCCGCTGGCCTCCGTCAACACCGGCATCCTGTTGAGCGGCGAGAGCTACTACAACCCGTACAACACTGCCTACGGCGGCGACGGGCGCGATGTGGGTTGGTCGCACCGCTTGACCGAATTCGCACGCACCTATCAGCAGGACGTCAAGACCTCGCACGTGTACACCGGGCTGGAAGGCGACTTCCAGTTTGCCGACAGGCAGTTCAGTTGGGATGTGGGCTTTGCGCACAACCAGACCGACCAGACCGAAACCCAGTATGGCGATGTCAATCTGCTCAACCTGGGCAATGCGCTCGGTGCATCGGGCATCGTCAATGGCACCCTGGCGTGCCTGGACAGCGGCGGCGCCGTCATTGCCGGCTGCGTACCGTTCAACCCCTTGTCGCCGGCCGGTGGCGTGACCCAGGAAATGCTGGACTACATCCTGTTCACTGCGCACAACACATATCAATATAAAAACAGCAGCTTCACCGCCAACCTCACCGGCGAGCTGTTCGAGCTGCCCGCCGGCTGGATGAGTTTTGCCGCCGGTGTCGAACATCGCGAGGAAAGCGGATTCTCCTCACCGGATGCCTTGATTTCGGCCGGCTATACCTCGGGCAATTCGTTTACGCCCACCTCTGGCTCGTACACGCTCAACGACTACTACACCGAAGTGGCGATTCCGCTGCTGAAGGATGTGCCCGGTGCGCAGTTGCTGGAATTGAGCGCAGCAGTGCGTTATTCGGACTACAACACCTTCGGCAGCACCACCAATAGCAAGTTCGGCTTCAAGTGGAAGCCGGTCGCCGACCTGCTGATTCGCGGCAATTACGCCACCGGTTTCCGCGCGCCATCGATCGAAGATCTGTATCTGGGCGCCTCGGACAGTTTCGACACCTATTCCGATCCCTGCTCGACCAATAGCACCTCCTACACCAGCGCGATTGCGGCCGCATGCGCAGCCCGCGGCGTGCCTGCCAATTACGTTGCCGAATACAACAGCGCCAGCGGCAACTCCGGCCAGACCATCTATCCGTTCACCTACACCAGCAACGCCAACCTGCAACCGGAAAAATCCAAGAACACCACGCTTGGCTTTGTCTACAGCCCGGCTTCGGTGCAGGGCCTGGACGTGTCGCTGGACTGGTGGAAGATCGAAATCACCGACGCCATCACCGAATTCAGCGCCAATCAGATCCTGTCGCAGTGTTACCAGTTCAACGTCTCGGCGTTCTGCGATCTGGTGACCCGCGATGCGACAGGGACCATCACCGGCCTGGTGATCCAGCCGGTGAATGTCGGCGAGCAACGCATGCAAGGCTACGATTTCACCGCGCGTTACAAACTGCCGCAGACCGCAATCGGCCAGTTCATGCTCACGCTGGATTCGACCTACGTGGCCGTCAACGAGCAGAAGCAGGACGACAATTCTGCGTGGGAAAGCTACAACGGCATCTACCACACCAACAACCCGAACTGGCGCACCCGCGGCACGCTCACCCTGGACTGGAGCTACGGCAATCTGGCCGCCAACTGGGCCGTGCGGTACTACTCGGGCATGAAGGACTACGATTCGGAACTGGACGACAACGGAAACTATCGCCACGTTGCGGCGACTGCGTTCAACGACATGCAGGTGTCTTACCAGCTTCCATGGAATGCGACCGTGCGGTTGGGTCTGAACAACGTCTTCGACCGCGATCCGCCGGTCGCGCTCAGCGCCTCGGCCAACTCGTTCGATCCGGCCTACGCCATCCCGGGACGCTACAGCTACCTGCAGTACACGCAGCGCTTCTGAGCACGCTGTCCTGATCCACGTGTTGTCACAACGACCTCCTTCGGGAGGTCGTTGTCTGTGTGGCACGGCTAACACGCAATCAAGCGCTTGGCACACGGCACGGCGATGGCGACATGCACAGACATTTCCAGGGCACATCGCACCGCTAGCCTGCAGCCACTACAACAAGAAACCTGCTCTCTCTCCCTGCCGCCGATCTTCGGCGGCTTTTTTTTGTTGTCCGGGTGGAGGCGCAGCAGCCAAACCCCGGCCGGGCGACGCCATCACTCCAGCGTATAGCCCACCCGCAAGCCGCCCCAGTGCTTGCCGCCGACGAAGATCGGCGTGGACAGGTCGAACATGATCTGGCCGGTATCGCGGCGATAGACCTGCAGACGGTAAGGATCGGTATGCGCGCCCACGCTGCGCCCAACGCGGTCGGTGAACTTGCGCTTGGTGCGGTTGCCGACCAGATCGCGCTTGGCATCGCCGGTCAACGGTTGGGTGAAGCGCAGGTTGTGCGTGGGCACATACCCATCGGGGTTGGCGCAGATGGCGAAGACGATCCACGGGTGCGCGTCCAGCAGCGGCTCCTGCAAAGCGGGCAGTAGCTGGTCGCAGAGCGCATCGAAGTCGGTACTGAACTTGGGCGGCTCCACGCCGGCGATCGGCGTATAGGTGCGCGCGAACAATGCGGCTTGCTCGATCTGCCCGCGCGCAATGGCTTGCGCCAGCGCACTGCCGATCTTGCCGGCCGTGGCAACGGCCAGCTCCTTGACCCGCGCGTGCCTGGGCACCTGCAGCGGGTCCGGCGGCAACCGGAACAAGCCCACGCAATCGCGCAGGGTTTCGGTGCCGCGCTCCAGCGCTTCGCTGCGTTCGGCCACGTGCGCGGCATGCTGCAGATTGCTGCGGCCCAACGCCACCACGCCATCTACCGCACGCTCGATCCCGCGAATTTCCCCGTCCTGCGCCTGGATGCGCCCGGCCACGGTGGTCATCGCGCTGCTGGCCTGCCCGAGCACACGGGTGATGCCATCGAGCACCGCTTCTGTGCCACGTGCAGAGGCTGCGCCCTCCCCTACGGCGGCGCTGGTTTCGGCCAGGATCGCGCGTACGTCGCGTGCCGCCGCTGCGGCGCGTTCGGCCAGCCGCCGGATCTCGGTGGCCACCACCGCAAACCCGCGCCCGGCATCGCCGGCATGCGCGGCTTCGATGCTGGCATTGATCGACAGGATATTGGTCTGGAACGCCACCGAATCGATGACTTCGATGACTTCGCCCGCACGTGACGCTCGGCGCTCCACTTCGTGCATTGCTTGGCCCAGCGCATGCGCGGCAGCCACACCTTGCCGCGCACTGTCGTCGGCGCTGGCGGCCAGCGCAATCACCTGCGCCAGCTCGGCATTGACGTCCTGCAGGCTGGACGACAGCCGCTCCACCGCGGTGCGCGCACCGTCCAACGCCTCGTTCTGCGCCTGCGACTGGCGCACCATTTCATCGTTCTCGGCCACCAGCGGCGGCACTTCGGCAGCGATCTGCACCGACAAGGCCACTGCCTGGCGGATGGCCTCGGCCAGATTGCCGAACCCGGCTTGCAGGCGCCGGCCCATCTCGGTTTCCGCCAGTCCCGGCGGCAACAGGAGTTCGAGTTCGCAGCCGGCCAGCGCCTGGGCAGTGCGCTCGAGCACCGTGCGGTCTTCGTGCTCGGCCTGCAGGCGTGCAACCAGCGGCTGCAGCAGGGGCGAGATCGGCACCGGCCGGCTGCCGTCGGCCAGACGCGTGGCCTCGCGCAGCAGGATCGCCGTTTCCACATGCGGCAGCGACAGCATCCAGCCGCCATGCGCGCGGTCGCGCACATAGCGCACGCGCCGCGCCGGGTCGTCGCCCGGGGCAGCCCAGACGCCGTCTTCGCCAACCAGATCGGCCGCGCTCAAGCCCCACACCACCGAGGCCGGCGCGCCCTGCAGCTCGAGCGCCGTTTTGCCCAGCACATCCAGGCCGACGCGGTTGCAGGCCACCACACACGCCTCGGCGGACAACCGCAGCAAGGCCACGGGCGCATCCGGGAGCACGGCCGTCTGGGTCTGCGACGGCGGGTCGGGCTGTTGCATCGAATTCATGAGGGGCTCCTGCTCCATCCCGTGATTAGCGGCGTGCGGCGGCCGGAGTTGAGCGGCAACCTCAACCGTGTCGCGCGCTCAGTATCCGGCCGCCTGGCCGTCCTTGCGGCTCTCCGACGCACCGTAGTACACGCCGCTGGCCGCATCGCGGGCGATGGCCTGATACCCGCCGTACGGACCGTCGGCAAAGATCACCCGGTGGCCTTTGCGCATCAGCGCGCGGATGGTGTCGTAGGAGAAGCCGGTTTCCAGATTCACCTCGCCGCCATCGCGCATCGCGGTGGCCTGCCCGGTCGGTTCGGTGGAGCCCTCGTGCTGGATACGCGGCGCGTCGCCGGCTTCCTGCAGGTTCATGTGGAAGTCCACCAGGTTCATCACGATCTGCACGTGCCCCTGCGGCTGCATCGCCCCGCCCATCACGCCGAAGCTCAGCCAGGGCTTGCCGTCCTTGGTGACGAAGGCCGGGATGATGGTCTGGAACGGCCGCTTGCCCGGCGCGTAGCCGTTGGGATGATCCTTCTTCAGCACGAACATCTCGCCGCGGTCCTGCAGGATGAAACCCAGCCCCGGCGGCGCCATGCCGCTGCCCATGCCGCGGTAGTTGGACTGGATCAGCGAGACCATCATGCCGTCGGCATCGGCCACGGTCATATAGATGGTGTCGCCCTCTTCCAGTTGCCTGGGTGTCCCCGGCTGTACTTCCTTGAGCGCCTTGTCCATCGAAATCAGCGCGCGCCGCTGGTTGGCGTAGTCCTTGGAGATCAGCCTGGCCAGCGGTGCCGGCTGAAACGCCGGGTCGGCGTAGAAGCGCGCGCGGTCGGCGAAGGCCAGCTTCTTGGCCTCGGTGAACAAGTGCACGTGCTCGGCCGAGCCGAACGGAATCTTGGAGAAATCGTAACCCTCCAGGATATTGAGCATCTGCAACGCGGCGATGCCCTGGCTGTTGGGCGGCAGTTCCCACACATCAACGCCGCGATAATTGGTGGACACCGGTTCGACCCACTCGCCCGTATGGCTGGCCAGGTCCTCATAGCTGAGGTAGCCGCCGTTGGCCTTGAAGTAGGCACCGATGGTGCGGGCGATGTCGCCCTTGTAGAACGCGTCACGGCCGCCGTCGGCGATCTGCTGCAGCGTGTTGGCCAGGTTCGGGTTCTTCCACAGCTCGCCCTTGCGCGGGGCGTGGCCGTCGATGGTGAACTGCTCCTTGAACCCGGGGTATTGCGACAGGCGCGGCACCGAACGGTCCCAGTAATAGGCGATGGTCTCGGCGACCGGATGGCCTTCGCGCGCGTAGCGGATCGCCGGCGCCAGGTTCTGTGCCATCGGCTTGCGCCCGAAGCGCGCGTGCAGCGCGAACCAGCCGTCCACCGCACCCGGCACCGACACCGGCAACGGGCCGGTCGGCGGAATGTCCTTCAAGCCACGGCGCTGGAATTCGGCCAGGGTCAGCGATTTGGGCGAGCGGCCGGAGCCATTGTAGCCGTAGAGCTTGTGGGTCTTGGGGTCCCAAACGATCGCAAATAGATCCCCTCCCACGCCATTGCCGGTGGGCTCCATCAGGCCCAGCGCGGCATTGGCCGCGATCGCTGCATCCACCGCCGAGCCGCCATCCTTCATCACGTCCAGCGCGATCTGGGTGGCCAGCGGTTGCGAGGTCGCGGCCATGGCATTCGGCGCAATGACTTCCGAGCGGGTGGCAAACGGCTGCCCGGTGACGCGGTCGGCAGCGCCGAGGGGCGGCGCGAGCAACGCCAGAGCAGACACCAACAACACAGGTACGCGACGCATCACCGAGGGCCCCTGACACTGAGAATGAGGTGCCAACCATACCAGCGGGCCGCGTCCTGCCGTCCGATCGACACTTGGCAGCGCGCTCAATGCCGCGCAGATGGTGATCCCCGTCGGCGCTTGTCGTGCCGTCCCGATCAGGTTTCAGCAGTAACCATGCAGCTGCGACGGGGCTTTGCACGCGACTCGGCCCATCGATGCGGATGTTTCAAGCGCAAGGGTTGACACCCTGGTTGCCGCGGTGGTTATCTCAGGCCCATGCCGCACCACTTCACCACCTCGAACGCCCCACTGTCCGCGCCCTCCGGCGCGTTGGCTGCGTCGCTTCTCGTGCTCGTACTTATTACCTCGCCAACCGGTGCGGGACGAGACTTCGTGTAGGCAACAGACACACAAGGCTTCGATCAGACCCCGCACCGGCAACGGCGCGGGGTTTCGCGTTTCAGGGATCACCAAAAGTTTCGAATGACATGAACGACATCACTGCCACATCCGCAACATCGCCATGCGCCCAGCCGCGCATGAGTGCCTGTGGTTGCCTGCGCACTGTCATCGCGCGTCCCCGCCTTGCTCAGCCGGCCAGTGCACGCACTGCCGGCTGATCCATTTATCCACTGCCCATCTCCACTGCCAACCCCGCAAGGACATTCCATGAGCAACGACACCCAACCGAAAATCGCGATCATCGGCTACGGCAGCCAGGGCCGCGCACATGCGCTGAACCTGCGCGATTCCGGCTTCGACGTCACCGTCGGCCTGCGTGCCGGCGGCCCGACCGAAGCCAAGGCGCAGGCCGATGGCTTCACCGTCGTGGCGCCGTCCGAAGCGGTCAAGAGCGCGGACCTGGTCGCCATCCTGACCCCGGACATGGTGCAGAAGAAGCTCTACGAAGAGGTCATCGCCCCGAACATGAAGCAGGGCGCCTGCCTGCTGTTCGCGCATGGCCTGAACGTGCACTTCGACATGATCAAACCGCGCGCCGATCTGGACGTGGTGCTGGTCGCGCCCAAGGGCCCGGGCGCATTGGTGCGTCGCGAATATGAAATCGGCCGCGGCGTGCCGTGCATCTATGCGGTGTACCAGGACACCAGCGGCAAGGCCGAGCAGTTCGCGCTGACCTATGCCGGCGGCCTGGGTGGCGCGCGCGCCAACATCATCAAGACCACGTTCAAGGAAGAAACCGAAACCGATCTGTTCGGCGAGCAGGCCGTGCTGTGCGGCGGCGCCTCCTCACTGGTGCAGGCCGGTTTCGAAGTGCTGGTCGAGGCCGGGTATCAGCCCGAAATCGCATACTACGAAGTGCTGCACGAATTGAAGTTGATCGTGGACCTGTTCTACGAAGGCGGCATCACCCGCATGCTGGAATTCGTGTCCGAAACCGCACAATACGGCGATTATGTCAGCGGCCCGCGCGTGATCGATGCCGGCACCAAGGCGCGCATGAAGGACGTGCTGACCGACATCCAGAACGGCACCTTCACCAAGAACTGGGTGGCCGAATACGACGCCGGCCTGCCGAACTACAACAAGTTCAAGCAGGCCGATCTGGAACACCCGATCGAGGAAGTGGGCAAGAAGCTGCGCGCCAAGATGGTGTGGCTCAACGGGCAACAGCAAGCCGCTGCCGCACCTGCGAATCAACAGGCGGCATAACGCCGCCGCCTCCCCCACCGCTTAAACCGAAGGTCCGCAACGCATGAACACCTCCGCACACAGCACGCCCCGCAATGGCGCGCGCTGGCTGACGCAGGCCCTGGAAGCCGAAGGCGTGGAAACGCTGTTCGGCTATCCGGGCGGCACCATCATGCCGTTCTACGACGCCCTGGTGGATTCCAGGCTCAAGCACATCCTGGTCCGTCACGAACAGGGCGCTGCACTGGCTGCCAACGGCTATGCCCGTGCCAGCGGCCGGGTCGGCGTGTGCGTGGCCACCTCAGGCCCGGGCGCGTCCAACCTGGTCACCGGCATCGCCGACGCGATGCTGGACTCGGTGCCGATGATCTGCCTGACCGGCCAGGTCGCCACGCCGCTGCTGGGCACCGACGCCTTCCAGGAGCTGGACGTGTTCGGCATGACCATGCCGATCGTCAAGCACAGCTTTCTGGTGCGGCGTGTGGAGGAGCTTCCGGAGATGGTGCGCGAGGCATTCCGCATTGCGCGCGAAGGACGTCCCGGGCCGGTGCTGATCGACCTGCCCAAGGACGTGCAGGTGGCCGACGCCTCGCATCTGCCCCTGCATGTTCCGGCAGCGGTGCAGCCGCCGCCGGCGCCGGCGGACGCAAAGCTGGCCGAAGCACTGGCGGCGATCGCCAGTGCCGAGCGCCCGGTGGTGTACGGCGGGGGCGGAATCGCGCTGGCCGGCGCGGTGGAGGCGTTCCGCCGTTTCGTCGAAGCCACCGGCATCCCGACCGCGCTGACCTTGCGCGGCCTGGGTGCATTGCCGCATGCGCATCCGGACTACCTTGGCATGCTGGGCATGCACGGGACCCGTGCGGCCAATATGGCCATCCAGGAATGCGATCTGCTGGTGGTGGTCGGTGCGCGTTTCGACGACCGTGCCACCGGCAAGCTGAGCGAGTTCGCTCCGTTTGCGCGCGTCATCCATCTGGATGCCGACGCGTATGAAATCTCCAAGCTGCGCACTGCCGATATCGCGGTGCCCGGCGACGTGGCAGTCAGCTTGAAGGCCTTGAGTGCGGCGCGCGGCAACTGCCAGGCCTGGCGCACGCGTTGTTTTGCCAACCGCGAAAAGTTCGGCGCGCGTTACGACGCGCCCGGCACCGATATCTACGCACCGGCGCTGCTGAAGCGCCTGAGCGAAGTGGCTCCGGCCGACACCATCATCGCCTGCGATGTGGGTCAGCATCAGATGTGGGTGGCGCAGCATTGCCGCTTCAACGATCCGCGTAATCACCTCACCAGCGGCGCCCTCGGCACCATGGGCTTCGGCCTGCCGGCCGCGATGGGCGCACAGTTCGCCTGCCCTGACCGCACCGTGGTGCTGGTCTCCGGCGACGGCAGTTTCATGATGAACGTGCAGGAGCTGGTGACGATCGCACGCTGCAAGCTGCCGGTGAAGATCGTGCTGCTGGACAACAGCTCGCTGGGCATGGTGCGGCAGTGGCAGGAACTGTTCTTTGCCGAGCGTTACAGCGAAATCGACCTGTCCGACAACCCGGATTTTGCGGCGCTGGCGCAAGTGTTCGGCATTCCGGCCAAGCGCATCATCGCCCGCGGCGACGTGGATGCGGCACTGGCCGAGCTGCTGGCCCAGCCCGGTCCAGGCCTGCTGCATGTCGCGATCGACGCGCGTGCCAATGTGTGGCCGCTGGTGCCGCCCAACAACGCCAACAGCACCATGCTGGACAGCAATCCCGCACATGCGGCCAAGGAGACATCGCATGCGTTACCGGCTTGATCTGGTGCTGAAGCCGGCAGAAGGCGCGTTGGTGCGGGTGATCGGCATGACCGAACGCCGTGGCTTCCGCCCATGTGCGATCCAGGGCGCAGCAGCGCCGGACGATGCCGGGCGCTGGCATCTGCTGCTGGATGTGGACAGCAACCGTCCGCCGGAAACGCTGCGCCTGCAGCTGGAGAAGGTCTACGACTGCGAATCGGTGGTGATCACCGCACTGGAATCGGTCGAGGCTGCGGCATGAGCATGCAGACCTCGCGCGACCATCAGACTGCCGTCCGGAGGTGTCTTCTTCCGGATCGGCCGCGCGCGTGCCGCAATGCCTGATTCCGGCCGCCCTTCCGCACAGGAGCCAGAGGTAGGCGACGTGGCCGTCAGCGTGGCCGACGTGCTGGCCGCACAGGCGCGCCTGCGCAAGTACCTGTCGCCCACGCCGCTGCACTACGCCGAACGCTTCGGTGTGTGGTTGAAGCTGGAGAATTTGCAGCGTACCGGCTCCTACAAGGTGCGCGGCGCATTGAATGCGTTGCTGGCCGGGCTGGAACGCGGCGACGAGCGCCCGGTGATCTGCGCCTCGGCCGGCAACCACGCGCAAGGTGTGGCGTGGTCGGCGTACCGGCTGGGCGTGCAGGCCATCACGGTGATGCCCTACGGCGCGCCGCAGACCAAGATTGCCGGTGTCGCGCATTGGGGCGCCACCGTGCGCCAGCATGGCAACAGCTACGACGAAGCGTTCGCGTTTGCGCGCGAGCTGGCCGACCAGAACGGCTATCGCTTCCTGTCTGCCTTCGACGACCCGGACGTGATCGCCGGCCAGGGCACGGTGGGCATCGAGCTGGCGGCGCATGCGCCGGACGTGGTGATCGTGCCGATCGGCGGCGGCGGCCTGGCCTCCGGCGTGGCGCTGGCATTGAAGTCGCAAGGCGTGCGCGTGGTCGGGGCGCAGGTGGAAGGTGTGGATTCGATGGCGCGCGCCGTCCGTGGCGATCTGCGCGAGATCACCCCGGTGCCGACGCTCGCCGATGGCGTGAAGGTCAAGATTCCAGGCCTGCTCACGCGCCGCCTGTGCTCGAGCCTGCTCGATGACGTGGTGATCGTGCGCGAGGCCGAATTGCGCGAGACATTGGTGCGCCTGGCACTGGAAGAACACGTCATTGCCGAGGGCGCCGGCGCCCTCGCCCTGGCCGCCGGTCGCCGGGTTTCCGGCAAACGCAAATGTGCGGTGGTCTCTGGCGGTAATATCGACGCAACCGTGCTGGCCACACTCTTGTCCGAGGTGCGGCCGCGTCCGCCACGCAAGCCGCGCCGTCGCAATACCGAGCGGCTGCGCAACGAACGCAGCGCCAATCCGCCACCCGCCACACACGTTCATTCCCGCCCATCCGCAGTCGCTTCAACGCCTGTCACCGCCATCGCCGTAGAGGAGTCTTCCTGGTGAACACGACCGTATCCAACCAGACCCCGCGTATCCGAATTTTCGACACCACCCTGCGCGACGGCGAGCAATCCCCCGGCTGCAGCATGACGCCCCAGCAGAAGCTGGTCATGGCGCGCGCGCTGGACGAACTCGGCGTGGACATCATCGAAACCGGTTTTCCCGCCAGTTCGCATTCGGACCGGGAAGCGGTGGCGATGATGGGCCGCGAACTGCGTCGCCCCACCCTGGCGGTGTTGTCGCGCTGCCTGCAGGCCGACATCGAAACCTCGGCCAAGGCGCTGGAAACAGCCGCAAACCCGCGCCTGCATGTGTTCCTGTCCACCAGCCCGCTGCATCGCGAGCACAAACTGCGCATGAGCCGCGAGCAGGTGCTGGAATCGGTGCATAGGCACGTAACGCTGGCGCGCGGCTATATCGACGATGTGGAATTTTCTGCCGAGGATGCAACTCGCACCGAAGAAGATTTCCTGGCAGAGGTCACCCGCGTGGCGATCGCCGCCGGCGCCACCACGATCAATTTGCCCGACACGGTCGGCTTCACCACGCCGGAAGAAATCCGCGGCATGTTCTCGCGTCTGATCGCCAGCGTGGAAGGTGCCGACAAGGTCATCTTCAGCGCGCATTGCCACAACGATCTGGGCCTGGCGGTGGCCAACTCGCTGGCGGCCATCGAAGGCGGTGCGCGCCAGGTGGAATGCACCATCAATGGCATCGGCGAGCGCGCGGGTAATTGCGCGCTGGAAGAAATCACCATGGCGCTGAAGGTGCGCGGTGCGTTCTACAACATCGATTCGGCAATCAATACGCCGCGTATCGTCTCCACCTCGCAATTGTTGCAACGCCTGGTCGGCATGCCGGTGCAGCGCAACAAGGCGGTTGTGGGCGGCAACGCATTCGCGCACGAATCGGGCATTCATCAGCACGGCATGCTGCGCCATCGTGGCACCTACGAAATCATGCGCCCGGAAGATGTGGGCTGGGAATCCTCGCAAATGGTGCTGGGCCGCCACAGCGGCCGCGCCGCGGTCGAGCAGCGCCTGCGTGCGCTGGGTTATCTGCTGGAGGAGGAAGAGGTCAAGCTGGTGTTCGAACAGTTCAAGGCGCTGTGCGAGAAGCAGCGCGTGGTCACCGATGCCGATCTGCAGGCATTGATGCAGGACGCTACCGTGCAGGAAGGCTACCGCCTGGCGTCGATGACCATCAGCGATGTGGGCAGCCGCGCGAATGCATTGGTGGAGTTGTCCGACCCGGAAGGCAATCGCGTGGCAGAAACCGCACAGGGCAATGGCCCGGTGGATGCGCTCTTCGGTGCATTGGCCTCGGCCACTGGCGTGAAGCTGGAGCTGGACAGCTACCAGGTGCACAGCGTGGGCATCGGCGCGGATGCGCGCGGCGAAGCCAGCCTGAGCGTGCGCCACGACGGCGTGGAATACGAAGGCACCGGCACCAGCAAGGACATCATCGAAGCCAGCGCGCTGGCGTGGCTGGATGTGGCCAACCGCTTGTTGCGTCAGCGCGAACGTGGCGTGGTCGCCGGCAAGACGGCTGCGGTGGCGTAACGCTGCGCATTGGATCGATGATGCAAGCCTCACGGCCAGCAGAGTGATCTGCTGGCCGTTTCGGTTTTTTGCGTGCGAACATTTTTACAAGTGTGTCGGTTGGCTGCTGGCGCGCTTGCCGACGTGGCAAAGCTCCGGCCTGCTACAGGCACTTGCACGCATACCGGCCTGGGACACGCCGCAAGTACGTCCATGTAGGCTCTGCCGCGGCATCCATGCCGCTCAAGGTCCCATAGCGGTACGCGCTCAAGCACCAGCGATTGCTGTCGGCAGCTGAGGACACGGATGCGTTATTGCGCTGGCGACCATTCCCGCGCACTACAACGCTTCGGGACTGCGAGCGCTTTTACAGCGCAGCCACCACCGCATCGCCCATTGCCACGGTGCCCACCTTCGTGGTGCCTTCCGACCAGATGTCGGCGGTGCGCAGGCCTTGATCGAGGACCTTGCCCACGGCGCGCTCGATGGCGTCTGCGGCATCGGCCTGCGCGAAGGTGTAGCGCAACATCATCGCCACCGACAGGATCGTGGCCAGCGGATTGGCAATGCCCTTGCCGGCGATGTCCGGCGCCGAACCATGGCACGGCTCGTACATGCCTTTGCTGTTGGCATCCAGCGAGGCCGACGGCAGCATGCCGATGGAACCGGTGAGCATGGATGCCTGGTCGGAGAGAATGTCGCCGAACATGTTGTCGGTCACGATCACATCGAACTGCTTGGGCGCGCGCACCAATTGCATCGCCGCGTTGTCCACGTACATATGCGACAGCGCGATATCCGGGTAGTCCTTGGCCACTTCCTCGACCACTGCACGCCATAGCTGGCTCGATGCCAGCACGTTGGCCTTATCGACCGAACACAACTTCTTCCCGCGCAGGCGCGCCATCTCAAAACCTGCCTTGGCGATGCGACGAATCTCGCTCTCGCTATACGGCAAGGTGTCGTACGCCTGGCGTTCGCCGTTGTCCAAGGTGCGCGTACCGCGCGGCTGGCCGAAATAGATGCCGCCGGTGAGCTCGCGCAGGATCAGCAGATCCAGCCCGGCCACGACCTCGGGCTTGAGCGTGGACGCATCGGCCAGCTGCGGATACAGCAATGCCGGCCGCAGGTTGGCGAACAAGCCCAGCTGCGAGCGGATCTTGAGCAAACCGCGCTCCGGGCGCAGCGACGGGTCGATGGTGTCCCACTGCGGGCCACCCACCGCGCCCAGCAACACCGCATCGGCGGCGCGCGCGCGCTCCAGTGTTTCATCGGCCAACGGGCTGCCGTATTTGTCGTACGCAGCGCCGCCCAGCTCGTCATACGCCAGCTCGAAACCCAGACCGTGTTGCGCGTCGATGCGTTTCAACACCTTGACCGCTTCGGCCATGATCTCCGGGCCGATCCCGTCGCCGGGAAGAATCAGAATCTGCTTGCTCATGCCACCCTCGTGAAGTGACGCCGCAGCGTCATTGAATTCAATGCAATACACGCACGCGGCATGATCGACGCACGCGCGTGCGGCTCAACCTCACTGCAGCGCGCCAAACAACCACGGCTGGCGCGCGCGATGGTCTTGCTCGAAGCGCCCGATGGCATCGGCGTCCTGCAAGGTGAGGCCGATATCGTCCAGCCCGTTGAGCAGGCAGTGCTTGCGGAAGGCATCGATGTCGAAGCCGTACTCCACGCCATCGGGGCGGCGCACGCGTTGTGCGGCCAGATCCACGGTGAGCTGGTAGCCCTCGGTCGCCAGGCATTGTTCGAACAACGCATCGACCTGCGCTTCGGCCAGCACGATCGGCAGCAGGCCGTTCTTGAAACTGTTGTTGTAGAAGATGTCGGCAAAACTCGGCGCGATTACGGTGCGAAAGCCGTACTCGTCCAGCGCCCACGGCGCATGCTCGCGCGAGGAACCGCAGCCGAAGTTTTCCCGGGCCAGCAAGACGCTGGCGCCCTGATAGCGCGGGAAATTGAGCACGAATTCGGGATTGAGCGGGCGCGTACTGTTGTCGCGACCAGGCTCGCCAATATCCAGATAGCGCCACTCGTCGAACAGGTTCGGACCGAAACCGGTGCGCTTGATCGACTTCAGGAATTGCTTGGGAATGATCTGGTCGGTATCGACATTGGCGCGATCCAGCGGCGCCACCAGTCCGGTGTGTTGGGTGAAAGGGGTCATTGAGAGAGGCCGGGATTTGGGATTGGGGATTGGGGATTGGGGATTCGAAAAGGCTGCGGATGGGCGGAGCGCTTCTACGAATCCCGAATCCCCACTCCCGAATCTCCAAGTTCACGCACATCGACAAAATGCCCGCTCACCGCCGCAGCCGCCGCCATCGCCGGGCTGACCAGATGCGTGCGGCCGCCGGCGCCCTGGCGACCTTCGAAGTTGCGGTTGGAGGTGGACGCGCAATGCTCGCCGCTGCCCAGCTTGTCCGGGTTCATGGCCAGACACATCGAGCAGCCTGGCTCGCGCCATTCGAAGCCGGCGTCCAGAAACACCTTGTCCAGGCCTTCGGCTTCGGCCTGGGCCTTCACCAGGCCCGAGCCCGGCACCACCAACGCCTGCTTGATGGTGGAAGCGACCTTGCGGCCCTTGGCCACTGCGGCGGCCGCGCGCAGATCTTCGATCCGCGAATTGGTGCACGAGCCGATGAATACGCGATCCAGGCGGATGGCGGTGATCGGCTGGTTGGCGGTCAATCCCATGTATTTGAGCGCGCGCTCGATCGAATCGCGCTTGGTCGGGTCCTGCTCGGCGGCTGGATCGGGCACGTGCTGATCGATGGCCAGCACCATTTCCGGCGAAGTGCCCCAGCTGACCTGCGGCTTGATGTCTTCGGCACGCAACTCCACCACGGTGTCGAAGTGGGCGTCCGGGTCGGAGACCAGCGTGCTCCAGAGCGCCACCGCCGCATCCCAGTGGGCGCCCTTGGGGGCGAACGGCCGCCCTTTGACGTAGGCAATGGTCTTCTCGTCCACCGCCACCATGCCCACGCGGGCACCGGCTTCGATGGCCATGTTGCAGATGGTCATGCGGCCTTCCATCGACAGCGCGCGGATGGCGCTGCCGGCAAATTCCAGCGCATGCCCGTTGCCGCCGGCGGTACCGATCTTGCCGATCACCGCCAGCACGATGTCCTTGGCGGTCACCCCGAACGGCAGCGTGCCTTCCACGCGCACCTGCATGTTCTTCATCTTCTTGGCGATCAGGCACTGCGTGGCCAGCACGTGCTCGACTTCCGAGGTGCCGATGCCGTGGGCCAGCGCGCCGAATGCGCCGTGCGTGGAGGTGTGCGAATCGCCG
This sequence comes from Xanthomonas sp. NCPPB 1062, assembly GCF_041481705.2. NCBI lineage: Bacteria > Pseudomonadati > Pseudomonadota > Gammaproteobacteria > Lysobacterales > Lysobacteraceae > Xanthomonas > Xanthomonas sp. NCPPB 1062. Next base: position 3,833,320 of record NZ_CM192987.1, read on the forward strand.
CAGACCACGGTCATGCCCGGCAAGGTGGCGCCCTGCTCGGGTCCGACCACGTGCACGATGCCCTGGCGGGTATCGTTCATCTTGAACTCGAGGATGCCGAAGTCGTCGCAGTTCTCGTCCAGGGTCTGCACCTGCAGGCGCGAGACCTCGTCGGAAATCGACTCCAGACCGCCCTGGCGCTCGGCGCGCGTGGTCGGCACGTTGTGATCGGGCGTGGCGATATTGGCGTCGATGCGCCATGGCTTGCGCCCGGCCAGGCGCAGGCCTTCGAAGGCTTGCGGCGAGGTCACCTCGTGCAGGATGTGGCGGTCGATGTAGATCAGCGACGAACCATCGTCACGGCGTGTGACCTCATGCAGGTCCCACAGCTTGTCGTACAGGGTCTTGGCAGTCATCGCGGCAATCCGAGTGGCGGATGGTGGGTGCGCCCACCTGGCTGAGATCGATGCTAGGAGCTTGCCTTGGATTACGCAAATTCATATTGTTTATTCAAGAAATGAATTTTAGGAATAGCAATGGACCTGGCGAGCCTCAATGCATTCGTGGCGATCGCCGAGAGCGGCAGCTTTTCGGCAGCCGGCGAGGCCTTGCACCTGACCCAGCCTGCGGTAAGCAAACGCATTGCACTCCTGGAGGCGCAATTGTCGGCGCGGCTGTTCGATCGCCTGGGCCGGCAGGTGGTGCTGACCGAAGCCGGACAGGCGTTGCTGCCGCGCGCGCAACGCATCCTGGCCGAGCTGCAGGACACCCGCCGCGTGCTGGAGCATTTGGGTGCAGCCGTTGGCGGCCGCTTGAGCCTGGCCACCAGCCACCATGTGGGTCTGCACCGCCTGCCGGCCTTGTTGCGCGGTTTTGCCACGCAACATCCGCAGGCGGCGCTGGACATCCAGTTCCTGGATTCGGAGCTGGCGTACGCCGCGGTGCTGCGCGGCGAGGTGGAGCTGGCAGTGACCACCCTGGCACCGGACACGCGCGCTCCGCTGCGCGCGCAGCCGATCTGGCACGACCGCCTGCAGTTCGTCGTTGCGCCCGATCACCCGTTGGCGGCACTGCCTGCAGTGTCGCTGGACGATGTGGTGGCGCACCCGGCGGTGTTGCCCGATCCGGGCACATTCACCCATCGCATCGTTGCCAACCTGTTCGCCGAGCGCGGCCTGGTGCCGAGTTTGCGCATGACCACCAATTACCTGGAAACGATCAAGATGCTGGTGTCGGTGGGCCTGGCCTGGAGCGTGCTGCCCGAGCGCATGATCGACCACCAGATCGTGGCGCTGCCGCTGGCCGATGTCGCGTTAGCCCGCGAGCTGGGATGCGTCACCCATGGCGGGCGCACCTTGTCGCGTGCGGCGCGGGCATTTGTTGCGCTGTTGCATGCGCAGGCGGATCTGGCGCAGGCGTAGGCTGCCGGCGAGATGTCTGCAGCGTGCTGCACGTGTTGGCGAAAGATAACGTCAGCAGTTTGATCTCGGCACGAGCGCACGAGAGGTGCGATGCGTCCTGCGCACGCGGCTTGCTGACTCGGCGATGCCGCGGCCCGGCCGGCAACGCTGCGCTACTTCTTCGCCACACACCGCCCGTGCAATGTAACAACACCTGTCTTGCATCGGGCCCGCATGCAGCAGTTCATAGGCCTCAGCAACGTCTTACGGCCCGATCAAACGATCCCGCCCCTGCCGCTTGGCTTCGTACAGGCGATGGTCGGCCAACGCCAGCAATTCGCGCCGGCTGGGCGCCTCATCGCTCATCGCCATGCCCATGCTGGCGGTACAACGCACGGTCATGCCTTGCGCATCCACTTCGATGACGGCCAGTCGCTGTCGCATGCGCTCGAACAGCGCGCGCGCCTGTACCGCATCCAGCCCGGTGGCCGCCAGCAGGAATTCTTCGCCACCATGACGCGCGGCAAAGCAATGCGCCTGCTCCTGCTCGCCCAACACCTCGCCGATGGCCGACAGCACCGCATCGCCCACCTCATGGCCGTAGTCGTCGTTGATACGCTTGAAGTGATCGATATCCATCAACGCCAGCGCCAACGCCGCGCCACCAGCGTGCGCCTCATCGAACCATTGCTGCAGTACACGCTCGGCTTCGCGCCGGTTCGGCAGCGCCGTCAGCACGTCGTGGCTGGCGCGGTATTCCAGCTGGCGCATCAACGCTTCGCGCTCCTGGCTGGCCTGCTGCAGCGCCAGGTTCTTGTCGCTCAGTTCGCGCGTGCGCCGGTCGATGACGGTATTGAGCTGGCGCTGACGCAGGCGATAGCTGGCGGTACGCCACAGATACAACCCGTAGATCACGCTGGCCAGGCCGAGGATGCCCAGGCCGACCACTTCGCCGCGGCGCCACCACGGCGGCGCCAGTTCGATGACCAGGCTGGCTTCGCCCAGCAGGTCGTTCTGCCGCCAATCCACCGGCAGCGACATCGCTTGCACGCGGAAGCGGAAACGGCCCGGCGGCAAATTGGTGTAGACCGCTTCGCTGGCATTGTCGGCATCCACCCACTCCGGGTCGAAGCCCTCCAACCGGTAGCGATACCGCACCTTGTCCGGGCCGCGGAAATTCAGCCCGGCATACACGATCGCGATACGCCGGGTCTCGGCGCCGAACCGGTGCGGGCCACTGAGCGGCTGCACCATGCCATCGACCAGCAGGCGCTCGAAGACGATCGGCACCCGATGGCCTTGCAAGGTGCCCACGCGGGCCGGATCGATCACGCCCAGGCCTGCGGCGGTGGGGAACAGCAACTGCCCGGACTGGGTCAGCCAGCCAGCGGGCGCGCTGCTGCCGTTGCCCTGGTTGCTGGGCATGCCGTCGCTGCGGTCGACCACTTCCACGCTCAATTGCTCGCGCGTGCCCGCATCGAGCTGGTCGAAGTTATCGCGTGCGATGCGGAACACCCCGTGGTTGCTCGACAGCCAGAAATAGCCACGGCCGTCGTCGATCACGCGAAACACCTTGTCGCGCGGTAGTCCGACCCGGTGGTCGTAGACGCGGAAGCTGTCGCCGCGCAACCGCAGCAGGCCGCGATCGCTGGCAATCCACACATCGCCAGCGGCATCGCGCAGGAAATCGAAGGCGTTCTGCCCGGGGAAATCCTGCTCGCCCAGCCAGGCGCGGGTACTGCCGTCCGGCGACAGCGCGGTCACGCCGCGATCGGTGCCGATCCAGACGATGCCCTGCGCATCGCGGTACAACACCTGCACCGAGCCATCCGGTACGCCGTCGGCTGCGGTGTAGCGGCGTGCCTTGCCGTTGCGCCAGCGCACCAGCCCGGCGGTGGTGCCGATCCACAGATCGTCGCCGTCCGGCAACACCGCACGCACCGACATCGAGGGCAGGCCATCGGCCGCGCTGATGCGCACCAGCACGTGGCCTTGCGCGTCCAGACGCACCACGCCCTGGCTATAGGTACCGGCCCACACGCCGCCATCGCCAGCATCGGCCAGCGCCAGCACCGATTGCTCGAGCACGCGCCCTCCTTCGCTGGGCGACAGCGACACGCGGCTGATGGTGCCCTCGCGCCAACGATCCAGGCCGACGGCATTGCCCACCCACACCGTGCCCTCGCCGGTCTGCAGCACGCAGCGCACGTAGTCCGAACTCAGACCCTCGTCGTGGGTGACGCCGTGCGCGGCGCCCTCGGCGATGCGGAACAGCCCGTGGGTGCTGCCGACCCAGATCAGGCCTTCGGCGTCTTCCAGCAGCGCCGGGCTGGCGACGCCGGAAATGGCGATCTGCTCGTCCGGGTCGTTCGGCCCGCTGTGCACCACCAGCGTGCCCGAAGACAGGCTCATCCACAGGTGCCCGCGGCGGTCCAGCAACACCGAATCCACGCGTTGGCCCTGGCGGAAACGCTGCAGGCCACCGCCACGGCTCCACCACCACACGCCATCGTCGCCGGCGACCAACAGGCCGCCCTGACGGTCGCTGGCCAGCCGCCGCACCGGCGCATCGCGCATCCCGTGCCCCCTTCCCCAGGCCACCGCCTGGACGCCATCGTGCGGCAGCCGATACAGCCCGACCTCGGTACCAACCCACAGGTCGCCGCGTTCGTCCGCAGACAATGCCGTGACGCGCGCACGCGGCAAGCCGGTCTGGCGGCCGACGTCGACCACCCGCCCGTCGCCCTCGATGCGGTACAGCGTCTGCGGCGTGCCCACCCACAGCGCGCCATCGGCACGCCGCAGCAGGGCGCTGACCGCAAGATGCCGCGCCGACGCATCGCCCAGTTGCTGCCAATGACCGTCCTGATAGTGGTAGACGCCGTCGAACGCAGTGCCGAACAGCATGCCGCCGGTGCTGTCGCGAACCACCACAAATACCCCGCCCAGCTCGACGCCGGGAGTGTTCTGGCGGTCGTACACGGTGAAATCGCGCCCATTGAAGCGCGCCACGCCTTCCCAGGTACCCAGCCAGATCAGCCCGTCTTCGCCCTGGGCCACCGCGTGCACCAGGTTGTGCGGCAGGCCGTCGTCCATGTTCCAGCGCGTGACGGTGTGGTACGCGGCGTGCTTGAGCACCTGCGCGGCCGCGGGCCAGGCGTTGAGCAGTGCGCAACACAACAGCAGCCACAGCCACGCCAGCCCGATCCGCCGCACGCACGTGCTGCGAACGCAGCTTATGTGCGCCTGCGTACCGCCCCTTCCCACGCTCCCCGTCCCCTCGTCCGTGCTCGCTGGAGATACCTGCCCGTATGCACCGGCAGGCCTACGGCCAATTTATCACCGGGGTTTTTGTGCTGCCTTCGGTGGATCCCTGACAGCTGCCGGGAGCGGCACGACACCGGGAACCGGGCAGGCGGAACCGTTAACGTAGCGGTCGGGCGCCGAGTATAAATATAGAACCCGATGGTCTAGTATTGACGGCATGTCCAGCTCGTCCCCCCTCAATTCCAAGACCAAGAGCAATGGCCCTGGTCGTCCCAAGGATCTTGGAAAGCGTGCCGCCATCCTGGGTGCCGCCCGCACCATGTTCATGGAGCAGGGCTATGCAGGGGTCAGCATGGATGGGATCGCCGCGCAGGCCGGCGTCTCCAAACTGACCGTGTACAGCCACTTCGGCGACAAGGAGAGCCTGTTTTCCGAGGCGATCCGCGCCCAGTGCCAGCACATGATGCCGGACGACCTGTTCGATCACGCCCCCAAGGGCGCATTGCGCGACCAGCTCACCGAGATTGCCCATGCGTTCTTCGCCATGGTCAGCACCGAATCGGCCATCTCCACCCACCGCATGATGATGGCGCCCGGGACCGGCGACGTGCATATCCGCGAGATGTTCTGGGATGCAGGCCCCAAGCGCACGCAGCGGGCGCTGGCGGATTTCCTGTCTGCGCGGGTGGCCGACGGCCAGCTGGAGATCCCGGACGTGGCGCGCGCTGCCTCGCAATTCTTCTGCCTGCTCAAGGGCGAGCTCTACGCCTTGATGATGTGCGGCCTGCACGGCCAGCCCACCCGCGCCCAGGTCAATGAGCACATCGACACCAGCGTGGACTTCTTTTTGAGGGCCTATGCGCCGCGCTGAGCGCCCCCGGCCTTTGGTGGCGATGACTTCCGGCACTGCGCCGGATGGCAGCGCGCGGCGATGCTAGATGCGCCAGGTGCCTCGCGCACCGGTAAAATGTTCGCCCCACCGCGTTGGATACCCGCACCATGACGATCGATTTCACCCAGGCCCGCGAAAAGATGGTCGAGCAGCAGATCCGGCCGTGGGACGTGCTGGACCTGCGCGTACTCGACGTGCTGGCGCGCATGCCGCGCGAAGCCTTCGTGCCGGAGGCCTACAAGACGCTGGCCTATGTCGACGTGGAAATTCCGCTGTCGGCCGGTCACAAGATGATGAAGCCGGTGGTCGAAGGCCGCATGTTGCAGGCACTGGACCTGCAACCGGGCGAGGACGTACTGGAAATCGGCACCGGCAGTGGCTTTGCCACCGCCTGCCTGGCCGCACTGGCACGCGAAGTCCTCAGCCTGGAGATCGACCCGGCGCTGGCCGCGGCTGCGCGCGCCAATCTGGACCGCACCGGCCTGGGCAGCAACGTCCGTATCGAAACCGCCGATGTCTTCGGCTGGCAGAGCGAGCGTCGCTTCGACGCCATCTGCGTGACCGGCGCGGTCCACACGCTGCCCGTCCAGTGGCTGCAGTGGTTGCGCCCGAACGGCCGGTTGTTCGTCGTGCGCGGTCACGACCCGGTGATGGAAGCGGTCCTGGTCCGTGGCGAGGTCAACGCCCCGCGCATCGAATCGTTGTTCGAAACCGACCTCGCCTATCTCCAGGGCGCCGCACCGACGCCCCGATTCCAATTCTGATTCCCAAGGAAGCTCCCCCGATGATCCGCCGATCCCTCGTCCTGGCCCTGGCCGCCGCCCTGTCTCCGATGGCTGCGCACGCCACCGACCTGCTGCAGGTCTACGAAATGGCCCGCAACGGCGATCCGCAGCTGGCCGTGGCCGAGTCCACGCGCCTGGTCAATCGGGAGGGTCAGGTGCAGGCGCGTGCGGCGTTGTTGCCGCAGCTGGACGGTAGCGCCAGCTACACCCAGTCGCATCGTGAGCTGGAGGGCGTCGATGGCCGCTCCACGACCAAGCAGCGCCAGTACGCGATTCAAGGCAGCCAGACCATCTTCAATTGGGCGCAGTTTTCCAACCTGCGTGCGCAACGCGAAGTGGCCAAGGCTGCGGATTTCACCCTGGCATCGGCCAATAACGACCTGATCACCCGCACCTCGGCGGCATATTTCCAGGTGCTGGTGGGGATCGAGTCGCTGGCGGCAGCCGAGACCAACGAGGCGGCCGCAAAGAAGCAGTTCGACTACGCCGACAAGCGTCTGGAAGTGGGTCTTGCACCGATCACCGACGTGCACGAGGCCCGCGCCCAGTACGACCAGGCACGGGCAGACACCATCAACGCGCGCAATACGCTCAAGGACTACTACCAGGCACTGACCGAGCTCACCGGCCAGCCTGTGGTCGGCTTGCGCGCATTGCCAGATGAGTTCCGCCCCGAAGTACCGGCCGCCTACAGCAACGTGGATCAATTGGTTGCCACCGCGATCGCCGACAATCCGGCGCTGAGGGCGCAGCAGTTGCAGGTCAGTGCTGCCGAGGCGCAGGTCAGTGCCGCCCGTGCCGGCCATCTGCCCACGCTGAGCCTGGGTGCCAATGTCGGCCGCAGCAATAGCTGGGGTGGTCAGGGAACGGTGGATGAGGCGGCGGGCAACTTCACCACCGCAGGCCGCGACATCGACACCGATTCCGTCGGCATCACGCTGACGATTCCGATCTTTGCCGGCGGCGCGACCCAGTCGGCCGTGCGTCAGGCACTGTCGCAACGCGATATCCAGCAGGACACCTACGAGCAGCAGAAGCGCGCGCTGGATCGCAACACCCGCAATGCCTACCAGACCGTTGTTGCCGGTATCAGCGAAGTGGAAGCCCGCCGCCTGGCCGTGGTGTCGGCGCAAGCTGCCTACGACGCCTCGCAGGTGGGTCTGGAAGTGGGCACGCGCACCGTGCTGGACGTGGTGCAAAACCAGCGCACGCTGTTCCAGGCGCAACTGAACTACGCACAGTCGCGTTACAACTTCCTGCAGAACCGCCTGCTGCTGGGCCAGGCCATCGGCAAACTCGACATCACCGATCTGCAGGACGTCAACCGCCTGCTATCGCAGGACGCCGAATCCAAGCTGCAGGGCAGTGGGTCGCTGCAGTAAGGCGAGCTGGATGCACAAAAAAAGCGGGCCAAGGCCCGCTTTTTTTGTGCGCGATGCAACCGCATGCGCGCCTGTCGTGACGGCGGCTGCAAGTGCGCTAACCCGGCCACGCAGGCGTGCAGCATCCGGTGCAAGTGATCCCACCACGCGTCTCACTGCCCGGCGCAAGTTCTCACCGTTGAGCGCAACGAGGGCTGCACTCCGGCGCCAGGCTCGGCGGAGTGCGGCACGCCCATGCACGCAGCCACGCAGCCACGCAGCGAGCGACAAACCTCATGCCACAACGCCCGCGCTCGCCAGCGGCGGCAGATCGGCAGCGATCTGCACCAAGGTGCGGGCCACCGCGCCCTTGCCGTTGGCGACCAGCGCCAGGCCTGCAGCGGTCATCGCCTCGCGTTGTGCGGGGTCGGCGAGCAGGCGCGCCAACGCCTGGTAGACGCACTCGGCATCCTCGCAGATGGCAACCGCATCGGCTTGGCGCATGCGCCGCGAAATCTCAGAGAAGTTATGCAGATGCGGGCCAGTGATTGCCGGCGTTCCGACGGCGGCCGGCTCAAGCAGGTTATGCCCGCCGATCGGCTGCAGGCTGCCACCGACGAAAGCCACCTGCGCGCACGCATAGAAGCTCATCAGCTCGCCCAGGGTGTCGATGACGAATACCTTGTCGCCCGCCTGCGGCCATTGCTGCGCCTTGCGCGTGGCAACGCGCCAGCCGCGCTCGCGTGCCAACGTCTCGACCTTGGGAAAGCGCTCGGGATGGCGCGGTGCCCACAACAGCAGCAAATCCGGAAATAGCAGCAGTAACCGTGTGTGGATATCGGCAACGGCGGCCTCTTCGCCTTCGTGCGTACTGGCGGCGATCCACACCGGGCGCGTGGCCGGCACGTGCATGCGAAACTGCGCGACCAACGCCTGCAATTGCGTAGGCGCTGCGATATCGAACTTGAGATTGCCCAGCGCGATCACCTGATCCGGGCGCGCGCCCAGGGTGACGAACCGCTCGGCATCGTCCTGCGACTGCGCCGCCACGCAGGTGACGGTGCGCAGCGCGCGACTGATCAACGGCGCCAGCAACCGATAGCCGCGCAACGAGCGCGCCGACAACCGTGCGTTGAGGATGTACACCGGAATCTGGCGATCGCGGCAGCCGAACAACATGTTCGGCCACAGCTCGGTTTCCAGGATCAAGGCCAGACGCGGGCGGAAGTGTTCGAGAAACCGCCCCACGCTGCCCGGCACGTCGTAGGGCAGATACACATGGTCCACCGCATCGCCCCACAGCGCGCGCACGCGCTCGGAGCCGGTGGGGGTAATGGTGGTGATGACCCAACGGATATCCGGGCGCTGCGCTCGTAGCGCATTGACCAGCGGCGCGGACGCGTTGACCTCGCCCACCGACACCGCATGCACCCACACCCGTGGGCGCCCGCAGGCGTGCGTGTAGGACGCATAGCGCTCGTTCCAGCGATTGAAGTATTCGCGCACGCGGAAACCGCGCCACACCAGGTGGTACACCGTGACCGGCAACAACAGGTAGAGCAGCGCCGAGTACAGCCCGCGCAACAGCCATTCGATCGGATCTTTCCGCATCCGTGCAGGATACGGGAGCGTCCGTGCGTGCGCATGTGCACGCTGCCTGCTGGGCGCAATCCCTTGGAGCGTGTTATGTACGTTGAGGTGAGTGCGAAGCGTCCTGTGGCGCGTCGAGACACCGCGTGCGCCTTGCCCAGGCGGCCAGCCTGGGCAAGGCGCGCAACGCACTATCGGTGTGCCACAGGGCGCTCCCGGAGGGTTGGCCGTCAGCGGCGCGGAGCGGGCACCGCGCCGCTGACGGCCAACGCATCTCATCGCAAAGTGCATCACACGCTCTAGAATTGACGCATGTCCGAGCCCGCCAACGTCGCCGTCCGCCCTTCCCTGCGCAACCCCAAGCACTGGCCGATGTATCTGGGCCTGGCGGTGATGGTGGTGGCAGGGCGCCTGCCCTGGACGCTGCAACGTGCCGTGGGCCGCGGCGTGGGCTGGATTGCCATGCGCCTGGCGGGCACGCGTCGGCGCGCGGCCGAGGTCAACCTGAAACTGTGTTTCCCCGAGCAGGACGATGCCTGGCGGGCGCGGCTGTTGCGCGACAGTTTCGACGCGCTCGGCGTGGGCCTGTTCGAGTTCGCGCGCGCCTGGTGGGGCAGCATCGATGTCATTCGACCAGGCGTGCAGATCGAGGGCCTGGAGCATCTGCAGCAACTGCAACAGCAAAAACGTGGCGTGTTGCTGGTATCCGGCCACTTCATGACGCTGGAAATGTGCGGGCGCCTGCTATGCGACCACGTGCCGCTGGCCGGCATGTACCGCAGGCATCGCAACCCGGTGTTCGAGTGGGCGGTCAAGCGTGGGCGCTTGCGCTATGCCACGCACATGTTCGCCAACGAAGACCTGCGCGCCACCATCAAGCATCTCAAGCGCGGCGGTTTTCTGTGGTATGCGCCGGATCAGGACATGCGCGGCAAGGACACCGTGTTCGTGCCGTTCTTCGGACATCCGGCCTCCACCATTACCGCCACGCATCAGCTGGCACGGTTGACTGGCTGCGCGGTCGTGCCGTACTTCCATCGTCGCGAAGGTGGCCGTTACATCCTCAAGATCGCACCGCCATTGGCCGACATTCCGTCCGATGACGTCATCGCCGATACCACGCAGGTCAATGCCGCCATCGAAGACATGGTGCGCGAAGCGCCGGACCAATACCTGTGGATCCATCGGCGCTTCAAGCGCCAACCGGGCGGACGTAGCGATTTCTATCGCTGACGCCGGCTCGGCGAACGCCTGCAACGCATGTGTGGGCGTTGCCGCCGCAGCTCGCAAAAGGGAGGAAGTGCCGATCAACCGCGTGCGCCGCGCTACTGCGGCGCGCGGTCCGCATCGTCGTTGAGCAAGGCGCCGGCATACAGCCCGGCCAGCATCAGGCTCAGCCCGCCCCAGAAGCTGGAATAGAACGCCAGATGGGTGTTGAACGGAAACACCGTGGCCACCAACGCAATCATCGCCGGCCGCGCCTGCTCGCGTGCCACCACGCTTGAGTAGCGCCACGCACGCCATGCCTGCGCCGCGCCAGCCAGCCACAGCAGCAAGCCGATCACGCCGGTTTCGGCCAGGATCTCGAGCACGATCTGATGCGCATGAAAGGCCGGCCCACCGCCCCAGGCGGGCGCTTGGCCAGGTGCCGGATTGCAGGCCGGATAGGCCTGCCGGAACCCGCGCACGCCTACGCCGTTGAGCGGATGCGCGCGGATCATGCACAGCGACGCGCCCCAGATCTGGGCACGCCCGGACAAGGCCTGGTCTACGCCCTGTTCGCCATTGCCGAACGCCAGTGTAGTGCGCTGGATGCGCTCGCGCGCCTGTGGCGCCACCGCCACCACCGCCACGGCCAACAGTGCGCCGACCACCGCCGCGGCCAGCAAACGACGCCCGCCCAGCAGCTGCCAACCGGACAGCAGCATGATCACGCCATAGGTGATCCACGACGCGCGCGAGCCGGCCAGGACCAACACAATGCCGACCGCCGCCGCGCCGACAAGCCAGGCCAAGACATGACGCCGCCCCAACGCCAGCAACAGGAACGGCGACAGGCTGGCCAGGGTCTGCCCGAATTTCAGATTGCAGGGGCCCAGCACGCCGCTTAACCGGTCCACCAGCGCCAGTTCCTGGACCGTGCACAGGCCATGGCCGCTGATCAGCTGCTTGATCTGATCGATGCCAAAAAACAACGGGCTGGTGCCGAAGGCGGCCTGCAGCAACGCGTCCAGCGTCCACACCCCACCGATGACTGCCAGCCCGGTAAAGGTGCGACCCCGACGCTGTGCATTGGCCACGGCGATGGCGCATAACCACATGAACGGCAGGTAGCGCAGATCGGTGGCCGACTTGCGTAGTGCGCGGCCGGCATCCATCGCGTCGAACGCCGACAGCATCTGCGGCAACCAGTACGCCAGGAACAACACGCTGGTCAGTGCCCAGGCTGCGCCGCTGAGCAGGCGCGTGCCGCCGCGAAAGCGCGCATGCAACAGGCGGTACGCCGCGAACAACGCACCCAGCGACAACACCGTTTCGGCCAGGCCGGGCGTAGGCCATAGCGCCACGAACACGATCACCCACAGCGGCGCCCAGCGGCCGGCATCGGGCGTCAACACGGGCGCCCGCGGGAGGGCCTCAGCGGCGGAGTTCGTCATAGACCTTCAGGGTGGCCGTTTGCATGGCCTGCAACGTGTAGGGGATCACGGCCGGCGCTGCCGGGGCGTGCTGCAGCAACTGCAGCGCCTGCGTGCATAAGGCGCGGGCATCGAAAGCGGCGACCGCACCACCGGGCTGCAACTCGGCCAGCAATTCGCCAACGCCGCCGTGTGCCCAGCCCAGCACCGGACGGCCGACCGATAGCGCCTCCACCACGGTGCGGCCGAAGGCTTCCGGCTTGCGCGAAAGCTGCAGCACCAGATCGCTGGCCGCATAGGCCTCGGCGATGCGGGCAGTGGGCTCGGTCAAGGCGATTGCCTCGGCAATGCCCAGCCTCGACGCTTCTGTCTCCAGCTCCCGCACATATGCCTCGCGCCCGGGCTCGCGTGCGCCGGGCAACCACAAAAAGGCCGGCACGCCGGCTGCTCGGATGTCGGCGAGCAGCTGCAGGCCATCGGCATGCCCCTTCAGGCGCGTGCCGCGGCCCGGCAGCAATAGCAGCGGTGCATCGGCCGGCAGAGCGGGCAGCAGCGTCTGTGCCCATGCACGGGCACTGCGGTCCGGCTGCAGCCGGCGCGGGAACTGCGCGATATCCACCCCACGCGGAATGGTGCGCAGCCGCGCCGGATCGGTCTGCGGGTAATGCGTGCACACGTATTCGCGCACCGTCTTGGACACGCAGATCACGCGCTCGCCGTAGGTCATCACTGCGCTGTAGCGGCTAGGCGAATTAAGCCCGTGCACGGTGGTCACCAGGCGCGGCCGCGTTGCCTCGGGCATGCCGCGCAGCGCGTACCAACCCAGCCAGGCCGGCAGCCGCGAACGTGCATGCACGATGTCGGCCCCGAGTTCGGTGAACAAGCGACGCAAGCCGATCACATGCCGCAGCGTCAGCAACGATTTGCGGCCGATCTCCAGGGTGAGATGCTCGCCACCCACATCCAACAGCGGCTGCACCAGGCGTCCGCCGGCCGACACGACGACGGCGCGATGACCGGCGCGCACCAGCGCGGCAGCGATTTCCAGGGTGGAGCGCTCGACGCCGCCGGACTGCAGTGCCGGCAGCAGTTGCACCACGGTCAGGCGGTGCATCCGGCCAGTATCAGTCGGCGAGCACGAACAGCGCGCCGCAATACGGGCACTTGGCTTCGCCGTTGGGCTCGTCTTCGATCGGCAGGTACACGCGCGGATGCGAGTTCCACAGCGCCATCTGCGGCGTCGGGCAGCTCAGCGGCAGGTCGCCGCGGTGCACGGTGTAACGCTTTTCGGCATTGGCGGGCGCGGTGGCGGTCTGGCTCATGGCGGTGCGATCGGAAGGCAAAGGCAGAGTGCGGATTCTAGCAGCCTGCGTGGTGATCGGCCCATCGACCGGGCGGTACAGGCCCGCGCGGGGGTGAGTTGCAAGAGTTGCCAATCCAATCGCCGAGGCCGCTATGGAATCGGCGATTCTGCAGCACGCCCCCCAATCGGCAGCGCGACAGCGCAACGACACCGCACCACGCATGCCGCCTATCATCGGGAGCCGGCACTTAGCCAACCGGCGACGTGAACCATACCGGGCGCAACATCGGCCCAGCGCACGTGCCGTTACGTGCCCCAAGGAGACACTGCCCCGTGACCTTGCCTGTTGTCCTGCTGCATAAGCGTGGTCTGTCGCGCACCATCGCCATTGCCCTGTTCTGTCTCGCTGCGCTGCCGGCGATGGCCGCCACGCACTTTGCAAGCGCGTTCGAGGACGGTGACCCCTCACCGATGCCGGTGACCGACACTGCCGTGCAGGTTGCCGTCGGCGCCGGCCCGGCAGCGCCGTACGCCGCCAAGCCAAATGCCGGCTACAGCGGAGCGCATGCGCTGCGTTACGCGAGCAACGGCGCAGGTGGGCGACGCGCGTTGTTCACCACCGATCTGCTGATCCAGACGCAGACCACGCTGTCGTGGATGGTCTTGCCGGAAAGTGTCGGCAACGACCATGTGGCATCCACGTATGTCTCGCTGGACCTGCTGCTGGACGACGGCACACATGTCTCTGCCAGCGCAGCGCGCGATCAACATGGCGTGGCATTGGGTGCGCAGGCGCAGGGCGATTCGAAGACGCTGTACCCGCAACAGTGGGCGCGCAAGCAGGTGCGGTTGGGAGATGTGCCCGGGCTGCGTGGGCGGCGTGTGCGTGCGATCGAACTGGACGTGGCGCCGCCTGCGGGCGCGCGCGCTGCCGGGTGGATCGACGATATCGCCATTGCCGAGGTGCCGCTGGCAACGCCGGCGCGGCCCTCGGATCGGGTGCTGACCACGCGCGGCACGCAATCCAATGGCACGTTTTCGCGCGGCAATAATTTTCCCGCGACGGCCGTGCCGCACGGTTTCAACTTCTGGACGCCGGTCACCGATGCGGGAACGCTGACCTGGCTATATCGCTGGAACGAGCACAACGGTGCAGACAATCGCCCGCGTCTGCAGGCGCTGTCGCTGAGCCATCAACCGAGCCCGTGGATGGGCGACCGGCAGACGTTTCAGGTGATGCCCTCGCTCACTGCCGGCGTGCCGGACGCCGATCGCAGCAGGCGTGCACTGGGGTTTTCGCATGACGACGAACAGGCCCGCCCCTATCGCTACGCCGTGCAACTGGACAACGGCATCCATGCCGAGATCGCACCCACCGATCACGCGGCGCTGTTTCGTTTTCGCTTCCCGGCGCGGGGCGATGCCAATCTGCTGTTCGACAACGTGGACGCGCGCGGCAGGCTAAAGCTGGATGCGGCGACCCAGACACTGTCCGGTTACACCGATGTGCGCAGCGGTTTGTCGACGGGCGCAACGCGCATGTACGTCTATGCCAGCTTCGACAGGCCCTGGCACAGCAGCGGCCTGCTCGACACTGGCCGCCCGACCGGATGGATCAAGTTCGATGCCGGCAGCACGCGACAGGTGCAGATGCGCATTGCCACTTCGCTGATGTCGGTGGATCAGGCAAAGCACAATGCGGAACTAGAAATTGCCGCAGACGCGAGCTTCGAGCAGGTCGCCGCGCGCGCGCAGGAGGCCTGGGACGCATTGCTGGGGCGCTTCGAAGTGCCCGATGCCACTGCCGACCAGGCAACCACGCTGTATTCCAACCTGTACCGGTTGTACCTGTATCCGAACTCGGCGCATGAAAACGTGGGCACTGCGACTGCCCCGGATTGGCGCTACGCCAGCCAGAACAGCTGGTCGGACGACACTATCGACGGCAGCGCGGTGCGCAGCTTCGCACCGATCCGCGATGGCCGGGTGTACGTCAACAACGGGCTGTGGGATACGTTTCGCACGGCCTGGCCTGCGTATGCGCTATTTGCGCCCGATGATGCCGGCGCCCTGGTGCAGGGGTTTGTCGAACAATCGCGGGCGGGCGGCTGGATTGCGCGCTGGTCGTCGCCCGGTTATGCAGACCTGATGGTGGGCACCAGCTCGGATGTGGCGTTTGCTGATGCATGGCGAAAAGGCGTGCAAGGCTTCGACCCGGCCGAGGCCTACGCCGCTGCACTGAAGAACGCCACGGTCGTTGCGCCGGACCGGCATGTCGGGCGCAAGGGCATGGCGCGCTCGACCTTCCGCGGCTATACCGATACCGACACGCATGAAGGCATGTCGTGGTCGATGGAGGGCGCCCTCAACGACTTCGGCATTGCCAACATGGCCGAGGCGTTGTCCATCCAGGCCAACACTGCCGCAGCGCGCGAGCGCTATGCGACCGAAGCGCTGTATTTTCGCCACCGCGCAGCCGGGTATGCGGCGCTGTTCGACCCGGCGGTCGGCTTCTTCCAGGGGCGCAAACCCGACGGCACGTGGCGCGTGGATGCGGCGCAGTACGATCCACGCGTGTGGGGCAACGATTACACCGAATCCAGCGGGTGGACGTTTGCATTCACCGCGCCACACGATGGCGAAGGCCTGGCTACGCTCTACGGTGGCCGCGCGGCACTGGCCGCCAAGCTGGACATGTTTTTCGCCACGCCCGAGACTGCCCAAGCGCAGTTTGCAGGCTCGTATGGCAACACCATTCACGAGATGACCGAAGCACGCGATGTGCGCATGGGCATGTACGCGCACAGCAACCAGACTGCGCACCACATTCCATGGATGTATTTGTATGCAGGGCAACCGTGGAAGACACAGCGCATTACGCGCGAAGTCCTGGCGCGCCTGTACCTGGGTAGCGAGATCGGCCAGGGTTACCCTGGCGACGAAGACAATGGCGAGATGTCGGCGTGGTATCTGTTCGCTGCGCTGGGGTTGTATCCGTTGCGGATGGGAGCGCCGGAGTATGTGATCGGCTCGCCGCTGTTCAAGCAGGCGCGCGTGCGCTTGCCGGGCGGCGGTACGCTGACGGTCAATGCGCCGCAGAATTCGCCGGAAAATGTGTATGTGCAATCGCTCAGGCTCAACGGCAAGCCATGGCGCAAGACCTGGTTGCCGCATGCGGCGATCGCCAAGGGTGCGACGCTGGACTTCGAGATGGGGCCCACGCCCTCGCGCTGGGGCAGCGCACCAGAGGATGTGCCGCCGTCGTTGACCGCGCCAGGCAAGCGCCCTGCCCCGTTGCGTGACCTGCTGGGTGCCAGCGCACGCGTGACGCAGGCCGATGGTCGCGCGCTGACGGCTTTGCATGACGACGATGCGGGCAGCGCGAGCGCGGTGTCGCCCGCCACGGTGCTGACGTTGAGCGGTCTTGATCGCGGTGAGGCCATGCTTTACACCGTGACCAGCGGCGACGCTGCGATTGCGTCGGCCGCGTGGACGCTGGAAGCACGCACTGCAGGAGGCACGTGGCGCGTCGTCGATACGCGCCGCGAGGAGCGTTTTCAATGGCCGCTTCAAACGCGCCCGTTCCGGATCGCGACGCCCGGTTCGTATGCGGAGTATCGGCTGCATTGGACCGCGCCCGCGCGTGCACAGGTGGCGGAGATCGAGTTACTGGGTGCGGTGCCGGATGGGCGCTGAGGACTGAGGTTTTGGGCGTGATCGCTGGGATGATGACGCCCCGCGACGCCTGCTGTTTGCGTCGCTCGTCAACGTTTTGGATGGTCGACGCTGAGTCGCTGCCAAGGGTAGGCCGTACCCTCACCCCAACCCCTCTCCCGCGGGGAGAGGGGCTTGTGGGTTATTGCTGCAGACTGGGGACTAAGAGCAGCTAACAAAACTACTGCGCTACGTTTTGTTAGCCGCTCCAAGTGCCTGGGCGCCTTGCAACACCCTATCGAGGAAGACACTTCTCGGCCGTTGTCTTGCCGGCCGAGCGCTTGCTGCTTCAAATCAAGCAGCACTCGGCCAAGTCTTGGACACCTGGCAAGTCTGAACATCTCGAGTCAGTCGGTGCCCTTGTCGGCTGCCGCCTTTTCCGCATCGCGCTGCCTGCGGATCTGCGCATCCACCGCTGCGATGGCGGTCATGTTCATCACCCGGCGCGAGGTGGCGCTGGTGGTGAGGATATGCACCGGCTTGGAGATGCCCATCAGGATCGGGCCGATCGCCACGCCATCGGTGAACACGCGCACCAGGTTGTAGGCGATGTTGGCCGCTTCCAGGTTCGGCAACACGAACAGGTTGGCGCGGCCCTTCAAGGTGCTGTTGGGCATGATCTGCTTGCGTAGCGCCTCGTCCCAGGCGGTGTCGCCCTGCATTTCGCCGTCGATGTTGAGCTCGGGCTTGCGCTTGAGCAGTGCCTCGCGCACCTGGCGCATCTTCAGCGCATCGCGCGAGTCGTGGCTGCCGAAGTTGGAGTGCGACAGCAGCGCGATATTCGGCTCGATGCCGAACAGCTTGAGGCGGTACGCGGCCTGCAATGTGGCTTCCACCACCTGCTCCACCGTGGGGTCTTCCTGCACGTGGGTGTCCAGGAAGAAGAACACGCCGAGCTGGTTGATCACGCCGGTCATCGCCGAGGTGGAGCTCACCCGCGGTTCCAGCGGGATCACGCTGCGCGCGTAGCCCAGCTTCTTGTGGAAGCGGCCAACCACGCCGGACAGCATCGCGTCGGCTTCGCCGCGCGCCACCATCACTGCCGCGATCAGGGTCGGGCGCGAGCGCATCAACTCCTTGGCCGCGGTGACGGTCACGCCACGACGCTCGGTCAGCGCGTGGTAGTACTGCCAGTAATCGTTGAAGCGGGGGTCGTCGAGGATGTTGGTGATCTCGAAATCCACGCCGGCGGTCAGGCGCAGGCCCATGCGTTCGATGCGTGCTTCGATCACGTCCGGGCGGCCGATCAGGATCGGGAAGGCCAGGCCTTCGTCGACCACGTTCTGCACCGCGCGCAGCACCACTTCTTCTTCGCCTTCGGCATACACCACGCGCTGCTTGTCGGCGCGCGCGCGGTCGTAGACCGGCTTCATCATCAGGCTGGTGCGGTAGACGAACTGGCCGAGCTTGTCGCGGTAGGCCTCCATGTCGGTGATCGGGCGCGTGGCCACGCCCGAATCCATCGCCGCCTGCGCAACCGCAGACGACAGTTCCACCAGCAGGCGCGGGTCCAGCGGACGCGGAATCAGGTAGTCGGGGCCGAAGCTCGGGGTCTCGCCGCCATAGGCCGCACCCAGGTCGGAGGCCTCGCGCCGCGCCATCGCCGCGATCGCCTTGACGCAGGCGATCTTCATTTCCTCGTTGATGCCGGTGGCGCCCACATCCAGCGCGCCGCGGAACAGGTACGGGAAGCACAGCACGTTGTTGATCTGGTTCGGATAGTCCGACCGACCGGTGCCGATGATGCAATCCGGGCGCACCGCCTTGGCCACTTCCGGGGTGATTTCCGGATTGGGGTTGGCCAGCGCGAAGATCACCGGCTGGCGCGCCATGCTGGCGACCATCTCCGGCTTGAGGATGCCGGCGGCCGACAGGCCCAGGAAGATGTCCGCGCCTTCGACGATTTCGGCCAGGGTGCGCTTGTCGGTATCGCGGGCGTAGCGCTGCTTGTCCGGGTCCAGATCGGTGCGGCCGGTGTGGATCACGCCATCGCGGTCCAGCGCCAGGATGTTCTCCGGCTTCAGGCCCAGCGACACCAGCATGTTCACGCAGGAAATGCCGGCCGCGCCCATGCCGGTGGTGGCCAGCTTGACCTCTTCGATCTTCTTGCCGGTGACCACCAGCGCGTTGAGCACGGCGGCGCCAACGATGATCGCGGTGCCATGCTGGTCGTCATGGAACACCGGGATGTTCATGCGCTCGCGCAGCTTGCGCTCGACGATGAAGCATTCCGGCGCCTTGATGTCTTCCAGGTTGATGCCGCCGAAGGTCGGCTCCAGGCTGGCGATGATGTCCACCAGCTTGTCCGGGTCGTTCTCGTTGATTTCGATATCGAACACGTCGATGCCGGCGAACTTCTGAAACAGCACGCCCTTGCCTTCCATCACCGGCTTGGAGGCCAGCGGGCCGATGTTGCCCAGGCCCAGCACCGCCGTGCCGTTGGTGATGACCGCCACCAAATTGCCGCGCGCAGTAAGCTCGCTGGCCTGGGTGGCATCTTCGACGATGGCCTCGCAGGCGAACGCCACGCCCGGCGAATACGCTAGCGACAGATCGCGCTGGGTCAGCATCGGCTTGGTCGCGGTGACCTTGATCTTGCCGGCCGGCTGCTGGCGGTGGTAGTCGAGGGCGGCCTGTTTGAAGTCGTCGGTGGACATCGGTGGTGTGGTTCTCGAAGGCGCAGGAGGCTGAATTCTACCCTCCTGCCTGAACAAGGGCCTGTCGCGCAGCTGTCAGCGCGGCAGGGAAATCACGGATGCGGCGTGGTGGGCGGCGCAGCCGGCGTGGAAGCCAAACAAGAACGGCCCTGCATCCCGTCGCTAACACCGACGGAAGACAGGGCCGTAGGAAGCATCAACGCAGGCTGGCAGGTGCCACGCCGGGTTGGCCGACCGGGGCCAGCAGCGGCGGTTCGCCGCCGTCCAGCACCAGCTTGAGCCGGTCGCGGTCCAGGGCGTTTTCCCAGCGCGAGACCACCACGGTGGCCACCGCGTTGCCGATGAAGTTGGTCAGCGAGCGGCATTCGCTCATGAAACGGTCCACGCCCAGAATCAGCGCCATGCCGGCCACCGGCACTTCAGGCACCACGGCCAGCGTGGCGGCCAGGGTGATGAAGCCGGCACCGGTGACGCCGGCCGCTCCCTTGGAGCTGAGCATCGCCACGGCCAGCAGTGCGATCTGGTGGCCCAGGGTCAGTTCGGTATTGGTGGCCTGGGCGATGAACAGCGCCGCCAGCGTCATGTAGATGTTGGTGCCGTCCAGATTGAACGAGTACCCGGTTGGCACCACCAGGCCCACCACCGACTTCTCGCAGCCGGCCTTTTCCATTTTCTCCATCAGCGACGGCAACGCCGACTCCGACGAGGACGTGCCCAGCACCAGCAGCAGCTCGGCCTTCAGGTAGCGGATCAGCTTGAGGACCGAAAACCCGCACAGCCGGCTCACCAGCCCCAGGATCACCAGCACGAACAGCAGGGATGTCAGATAAAACGAACCCACCAGCCAGGCCAGGTTGACCAGCGACTCCACGCCGTACTTGCCGATGGTGAAGGCGATGGCGCCGAAGGCACCGATCGGGGCGGCACGCATCAGGATGTGTACCAGCTTGAACACCGGGGCGATCAGCGCTTCCAGCAGGTTCAGCACCGGCTTGCCGCGCTCGCCCACCAGCGCCAGCGACACGCCGAACAGCACCGCCACGAACAGCACCTGCAGGATGTTCGGCCCGGTCAGCTTGCCGTTGACGACCTGATCGCCGGTGAACGCGCCGATCAGCGAGTTGGGGATGATGTCCATCAGGAAGCCGACCAGGGTCAGGTCATGCGACTTCTCGACGTAGCTCTTGACCGCACTCTGGTCCAGATCGGCCGGATTGATGTTCATGCCGGCGCCGGGCTGCACCACATGAGCGACCACCAAACCGACCACCAGGGCCAAGGTGGAAAAGAACAGGAAGTAGGCCATCGCCTTGCCGAACACCCGGCCCACCGTCTTGAGATGAGTCATGCCGGCGATGCCGGTGACGATGGTCAGAAAGATCACCGGGGCGATGATCATCTTCACCAGCTTGATGAACGCGTCGCCCAGCGGCTTGAGGCTTTCGGCGAAGGCGGGCTCGAAATGGCCCAGCAGGGCACCGAGAACGATCGCCACCACCACCTGAAAATACAGTTGGCGATAGAAGGGGACGGATGCCGGCAGGGGGCCGGCAGGCTTGCTGATGTGCATGACACCACTCCGAGAGACGAGAGAGGGTGCCGAGCAGGCACCCGTTGCACGCATTCTGGCCGCACGTCACAGCCCCGGCCGATAGCCCATTGGTACTACCCCATGTCCAGCGGCTGAACGTGGGCTTACACTTCAGCCGCGCCGCCGCCGGCCGTTAATTCCGTTTAACGCAGACACCGTTTCTGTGCTGCCGTCGTCCGGACCCTGCGCGCTTGCTGAAGACATTCATTGCGACCGCCATGGCAGGACGCCCGGCCCCTTTTCATTGCCGAAGACCATACCTATGCGCCTCAATCTGCTTGTCCTGGCGTTGGCTGCTGCCATCGTCCCCGCCGCTGCCAATGCAGCCATCTCGATCGAAAACTGGCCGACCAAGTACACCTTCGGTGACGGCACCGAGCTTGGCCTGACCGGCAACTACGCCTACGACGACAACAACTTCTCCGGCGACGACCGCCTGGAAGACCGCAACGACTTCCGCCGCAAGGAATTCGGCGCCACCATCAAGAAGAAGGGCGTCTACGACGCCATGGTGTACTACGACTTCGAGTCCAAGCTGTGGCTGGACGTGTTCTACCGGTTCGAGACCAAGGCCCTGTTCGGCCAGGATTACGGCCGCGTGCGCCTGGGCTACATGAAGGTGCCGGTGGGCCTGGAAGCGGTGCAGAGCTCGCGTGCGGGCAGCTTCATGGAACTGGGCCTGCCGATCCAGGCGGTGTTCCAGGGGCGCCGTACCGGCGCGGAATGGACGCTGGAACGTCAGCAGTACCTGCTGCAGGCCGGCGCGTACGGCGGCAAGGATCTGCAGGGCGACAACCCGGGCACCACCCAGGCCGTGCACGCGGCATGGACCCCGATGAAGGCCGAAGGCGACGTGCTGCACCTGGGCATCGCCGGCTCGATCGAAAACCCGCGCGGTTACAGCGACGGCCGCGGCGTGTCGTTCAGCCCGCGTGTGCGCCTGCGTGCGCGCCCGGAAGCCGGCCTGACCGATGTGCGCCTGATCGATACCGGCACCATCCTCGATGTGGACCATGTGATCCGCACCGGCCTGGAAGCGGTCTGGATCCATGGCCCGTTCTCGCTGCAGAGCGAAGCCCTGCGTGCCGAAGTGGCGCGCAACGAGAACCAGCCGCACTTCATCGCCCAGGGCCAGTACGTCTACGGCACCTGGACGCTGACCGGCGAATCGCGCAGCTATGCCGGCGGCGTGCCGGGCAACATCAAGCCGTCGCACGACTACGGCGCGGTCGAGCTGACCGCCCGCTACAGCCGCCTGAACCTGGAAGACAACAATGTGCATGGCGGCCGTCAGCACGACACCACCATCGGCGCCAACTGGTACCTCACCAGCCACTTCAAGTTCCAGGCCAACTACAGCTGGGTGGATTCCTCGCGCAATGGCGTGCATGAAACCCCGCACGTGATGGAACTGCGTGCGCAGGTGCAGTTCTAAGCTGCACTGAGCAAAAGCAGCGCGCCGGCGATTCGCGCCGACGCGCCGCCGCATCGCACCGCCACAGGCATTCGACACGGCCGCATCCATCCCGGGTGCGGCCGTTGTCGTATTCGGCGCTTGCCCAGCGTGCGATCAGAGCGGCTGACACAGATCGCGAGCAGCCGCCAGGCACCTGCGGGCCGAGCGCCCGGAACCGTCGTCGACGCGTGGCACATGCGGCACCGAGCGCCGGCTGCGTCTGTCTGGAGGTGAGCGCAACCGTTTCTTGTTGGCCGTTACGCGCTGATGGCTACGCGATCCGGCAGCAGACCGCATACTTGCGCCCATGTACGCATCGCAACG
The DNA here is from genome assembly GCF_041481705.2 of Xanthomonas sp. NCPPB 1062. NCBI lineage: Bacteria > Pseudomonadati > Pseudomonadota > Gammaproteobacteria > Lysobacterales > Lysobacteraceae > Xanthomonas > Xanthomonas sp. NCPPB 1062. The sequence continues at coordinate 3,856,275 of NZ_CM192987.1, forward strand.
CCGTCGCCTGCTGCTCACCTTGTCCATCGTGCTGGGCGGGATGGTGGTGGCCATGGTGGCGGCCGGGCACTTCGTCGAACAGAGCGCGCTGCACGATGAAAGCGCCACCGTGCGCCGCCAGCTGCGGCTCTACGCGCAGGCGCTGCAGCAGCGCGTGGACCGCTATCGCACGTTGCCGCAGATTCTGGCGCTGGACCCGGAGTTGCGCGCGGCCGTGTCCGGCCCGCTGTCGCCGGCACAGGTGGATGCGCTCAACCGCAAGCTCGAACGCGCCAACAATGTCACGCAGTCGTCCACGCTGACCTTGATCAACCATGACGGCGTGGCACTGGCCGCCAGCAACTGGCGGGCGCCACGGAGCAACGTGGGCGTGGATTACGCCTTCCGCCCGTATTACCAGCAGGCGCTGGCCACCGGCAGCGGCAGCTTCTACGGCATCGGCATGACCACCAGCGAGCCAGGCTATTTCCTGTCGCAGGCCATTGTCGATGGCGCCGGCCGGGTGCAGGGCGTGGTGGTGATCAAGATCGCGCTGGCTGCGCTGGAGCGCGAGTGGCTGCAGACCCCGGATATCGTGCTGGCGTCGGACGCGCACGACGTGGTGTTTCTGGCCAGCCAGCCGGAGTGGCGCTACCGCGTGCTGGCGCCGCTCAGCGACCGCGATCGCCGCGAACTGCAGAGCACCCGCCAGTACGCCGACCAGAAATTGCTGCCGCTGCGGCGCCGGCTGATCGAGCAGACCGGGTACGGCGGCGTGCTGGCCGACGTGCGCGACCCGCCGCTCGGTGCGCAGGTGCTGTGGCAGACCCTGGAAGTGCCCGAAAGCGGCTGGCGCCTGCATCTGCTGCACGACACCCGTGCCAGCGCCGCTGCCGGCCGCGCCGCGGCGATTGCCGCCGCCGGCGCGTGGCTGGCCTTGGCACTGCTGTGGTTGTTCGTGCAGCAACGGCGGCGGCTGTCGGCGTTACGCCAGCGCAGCCGGCACGAACTGGAAACCTTGCTGCAGCAACACGCCGAAGAACTGCGCACGGCCCAGGACGGCGTGGTGACCGCCGCGCAGCAGGCCAATGCCGGCCTGAGCCGCAGCCTGGAACATCTGCCGCAAGGCGTGGTGGTGATCGACGAGGCGCTCAACCTGGTGGCGTGGAATTCGCGCTATGTGGAGCTATTCCGGTTCCCGCCGGAACTGCTCAAGATCGGCCGCCCGATCGAAGACCTGTTCCGCTTCAATGCACGCCGCGGCCTGCTGGGGCCGGGGCCGATCGAGGCGGCGATCGAGCGGCGCCTGAATCATTTGCGCAGCGGCAAGCCGCATATGCGCGAGAGCGAAAAAGAAGACGGCACCGTGCTGGAAATCCGCGGCAATCCGCTGCCCGATGGCGGCTTTGTCACCAGTTACGCCGACATCACCAGCTACAAGAACGCCGCACGCGAACTGCGTTCGCTGGCCGACGCGCTGGAACACCGCGTGGCCGAGCGCACCCGCGACCTGGCGGCGGCCAAGCGCGAAGCCGAAAGCGCCAACCGCTACAAGACCCGCTTCGTCGCCTCGGCGGTGCACGACCTGCTGCAGCCCCTCAACGCCGCGCGCATGTTCGTCTCGGTGCTGCGCGGGCAAGTGCGCGAGGCTGGCAGCGCACGCGTGGTCGACAACATCGACGGTGCGCTGGCTGCGCAGGACGCCATCCTCAACAGCCTGCTCGACATCTCGCGCCTGGAAGCGGGCAGCCTGAAGACCCAGGTGCGCGACTTTGCGCTTGCGCCCTTGCTGGACACCCTGGCGCGCGACTTCGGCATCCTGGCCGAAGACCGCGGGCTGGTACTGGAATCGGTGCCGACCTCGGCGGTGGTATTGAGCGATGAAAACCTGCTGCGCCGCATCCTGCAGAACTTTCTGTCCAACGCCATCCGCTACACGCCGCGCGGGCGCGTGCTGATCGGCTGCCGTCGCCGTGGCGGCTGGCTGCGTATCGAAGTGCACGACCAGGGCCCCGGCATCCCCGACGCCTTGCAACACGAAATCTTCGAAGAATTCCGCCGCCTGGACGACGGCGTGGCCAACGATCGCGGCGCAGGCCTGGGCCTGGCCATCGTCGAGCGCATCGGCCGTCTGCTCGGCCATCGCATCGGGCTGCGTTCCACCCTGGGCGCCGGCAGCGTGTTTTCGGTGACTGTCCCGCTGGGCGATCGCACCGCCATCGCACGGCAACTGCCAGCGCCGGCCAGCACTGCCGAACACGGCAACGACCCCATCCTGCACGGCTGCCGGGTATGGTGCGTGGACGATGAGCCATTGGTGTGCGAAGCCACCCGCACGCTGCTGGAACGCTGGGAATGCCGGGTGGATTTCGCCGGCGGCCCGGATGAGGCATTGAGCGCGGCCAATGCCGAGGAGGTGCCGGAACTGCTGCTGCTGGATGTGCGCATGGGCGCACACCACGGCCCCATGCTGCTGTCGCAGTTGGTGGAACGCTGGCAACGCGAGCCACGGGTGATCCTGGTCACCGCAGAACCCGACCCTGTCCTGCGCGAGCATGCGCTGGATCTGGGTTGGGGATTTTTGTCCAAACCGGTCCGCCCGCCTGCCTTGCGTGCGCTGGTGACGCAGATGTTGATGCGGCGCGGGTAGCGCGCTGCCAGCGCTGCCTGCTTGCTCTCACGCGCCCAAGACCGGCAGTGCACGCACCAATCTAATTGGCGCATCGGCAGGCCGCCAGCGCCCCTGCGGCGACGGCATGGACGGATCGACCTTCAGGTCAGGCGGCAACGCCAGTGGCCGATGGCGAATGCGCATGGGCGTCGTGGCGAGGCCACTGCGCGTCGCGCACTGCAGCCGCGAGGGCCGATGTTCAACGCGCATCAATCGATGAGAAAGCAGCAATTATCAACATCGACCATCTGGACCAGAATCGAGTGCCTCAGGTGTCAGACGTCCATGCATACCTATCGTGGAGGGCGATTTATGCACAGTTCCAGCGGTGAGGCAACGCAACAGTCCAAACTCGGGATGGTGCTGAGGGTGACCTCGGGCAACTTCCTCGAGCAGTTCGACTTCTTCCTGTTCGGCTTTTATGCAACGCAGATCGCCGCGGCCTTCTTCCCGGCGAGCAACGAATTCGCGTCCCTGATGATGACCTTCGCCGTGTTTGGCGCGGGCTTTCTGATGCGGCCGCTGGGTGCGGTGATCCTGGGTGCCTACATCGACGATGTCGGGCGCCGCAAAGGCCTGATCGTCACCTTGGCGATCATGGCCAGCGGTACCGTGCTGATCGTGCTGGTGCCAGGCTACGCCAGCATCGGCTTGTGGGCCCCGGCCCTGGTGCTGCTCGGGCGCTTGCTGCAGGGCTTTTCGGCCGGCGCGGAAATGGGCGGCGTGTCGGTGTATCTGGCCGAGATGGCGACACCGGGCCGGCGCGGCTTCTATGCCAGTTGGCAATCGGCCAGCCAGCAGCTTGCCATCGTCGCGGCGGCCGCGATCGGGTTTGCGCTCAACCAGCTGATGGCGCCGCAGGATCTGGCGCAATGGGGCTGGCGGATTCCGTTCGGCATCGGTTGCGTCATCATCCCTTTCATCTTCTTGCTGCGGCGAAGCCTGGAAGAGACTGCCGAATTTGCGCAGCGCCGGCAGCCGGTCACGATGAAGCAGGTGATGCGTGGGCTGGCGAACAATGCCGGCATCGTGATTGCCGGCGGCTTGATGGTCGCGCTGACGACGACCGCGTTCTATCTGATCACCGTGTACGCACCGACGTTCGGCAAGACCGTGCTCAAACTCAGCACCGGCGATGCATTGATCGTGACGCTGCTGGTGGGCGTGTCCAATTTCATCTGGCTGCCGATCGGCGGCGCGCTCAGCGACCGCTTCGGCCGCAAGCCGCTGCTGGTGACCATGGCGGTGGTGTGCATCGCGACGGCCTATCCGGTGCTCGCGTTGCTTGCGGCCGCGCCGAGCTTTACGCATATGTTGCAGGCGCTGCTGTGGCTGTCCTTCATCTACGGCCTCTACAACGGCGCCATGATCCCGGCGCTCACCGAACGGATGCCAGCGCATGTGCGGGTAGCAGGATTTTCGCTCGCCTACAGCCTGGCAACCGCGGTGTTTGGCGGTTTTACGCCGGTGATCTCCACCTGGCTGATCCATGTCACCGGCGACAAGGCGGCGCCCGGCTATTGGCTGGTCTTCGCGTCGGCGTGCGCGCTGGGGGCCACGCTGTTTCTGTATCGCCGCCAAGGCAATCCAGCGACGGCGACCGGCCTGGATGCTGCGGCAGGAGCGACGAAATGATGCGGAGCAGGTGGAAAAAATGGTTGGCTGCGATCGTTGCAACGGTTCTGCTGTCCACAGCGGCGGGCGCACAGGAGTTGACCGTGATGACCTCCGGCGGTTTCACGGCCGCCTTCGATCGCCTGGCGCCGCAATACAGCAAGCAGACCGGGGTGAAGGTCACCACCCTGCTCGGTCCTTCGATGGGCGAAACGCCACAAGCCATTCCCAACCGGCTTGCACGCGGTGAGCATGCCGATGTGGTGATCATGGTCGGCAGCGCGCTGCAGAAGCTGATCGACACAGGCGTGGTCGACCCGGCATCGCGGGTGGAACTGGCCGATTCCAGGATCGGCATGGTGGTGCGCAGCGGTGCACCCAAACCCAAGATCGACAGCGTCGAGCACTTCAAACAGACGCTGCTGCACGCCGATTCGGTGGCCTATTCCGACAGCGCCAGCGGCGTCTACATCGAAACCACGCTATTCAAAAAGTTGCAGATCGAAGGCCCGATGATGGCCAAGAGCAAGAAGATTCCGCGCATCCCGGTGGGCACGGTGGTGGCCGATGGCAGCTATCAGCTCGGCTTTCAGCAGGTGGCCGAGTTGCTTCCGGTGGCAGGCGTGGAGTTTGTCGGCAAGATCCCCGAACCGCTGCAGTCGATCACGCGCTATGCGGCGGGCGTTCCGGTCAACGCGGAGCATCCCGAGGCGGCCAAGCGCCTGCTTGCGTACCTGCAGTCGGGTAATGCGCAGGCGGTGGCGCGCGCGACCGGCCTGGACCCGGTGTCACCCTGAACGTGCGGGCATCCGTCGCACCAGTTCCGCCAGTTCCAGCGCGGTCGGTGTCAGCGTGCGTCCGCGACGTTTCAGCAGCCCCACGTTGCGCGACACCTCCGGTTCGACCAGCGGCACCGCCGCCAGCACCGGATGCGGGCCGGACGGCATGGCAATCGACGGCACGGCGGCAATACCGACGCCGGCCTCCACCAACCCCAGCAACGTGGTGACATGCCTGGTCTCGCAGATGCTCGGCTTGTCCGGCGTGAATGCAGCCAGCGCCCGATCCAGCACCAGCCGGTTGCCCGATGTCTTGTCCAGCGTGATGTAGTCGTAACCGTAGGCCTCCTGCCAGCTGACCTGTGCGCGCCCGGACAGCGGATGGTCCTGGCGGCAGGCAATCACATAGCGCTCCTGCAACAACGGTTCGAACTCCACCTCCGGCGCCAGGTTGCCGCTGAAGCTGACCCCGAAATCCGCTTCGCCGGAGGCCACTGCCGCACTGACATGACTGGCGCTGCCGTCGAACAGCCGGATGCGGATCTTGGGAAACAACTGATGCAGCCCGTGGATCGCCTGCGGCATGAAGTAGTACGCCGCAGACGGCACGCAGGCCACGGTCACCGTGCCCATCCTGCTGGACCCTGCATCGCCGATGCTCATCAGCGCCATGTCCAGATCGTCGAGCATGCGCTCGACCTGCGGCATGAACGCCTGGCCGACGGTGGTGAGCGTGACCTTGCGCGTGGTGCGCTCGAACAGTTTGACGTTCAACGCCGACTCGAGCTTGTCGATCCTGCGGCTGAGTGCCGGTTGCGTGATGCGGATGCGTTCGGCAGCGCGGCGAAAGCTGCCGTTTTCGGCAACCGCACGGAATGCCTGCAGATCGTTGAGGTCGAATTTGATGGTCACGGTGCCGCGGCTTCAGTGTTCGATGGCGGTCGCCATAGCATAGACGCTTGCCTGCGGTGCTGCGTCTGACGCCAAGAGAGCCGCTGCATTCGGGCGCAGTGCATGCATCGGCAGGGGAACAGCCATGACTAGCCGCGGCGATTCGGACGATCAGGCAAGGATGCCGGATAACCAGGCTCACGCTCGCCCCCCGCGCCGCGGCACAGTGGCTGGCAACACGCACCACGTCGCTACCGGGAGACATCACGCATGCATCAGCCACGCTCACTGGACCACTACCGCCTGCTCGGCCGCTCCGGCCTGCGCGTCTCGCCCCTGTCGCTGGGCACCATGACCTTCGGCGAAGCCTGGGGCTGGGGCGCAGATGCAGGCGAAGCCAAACGCATCTTCGACGCCTATGCCGACCGCGGCGGCAACTTCATCGACACCGCAGTGAACTACACCAACGGCGGCTCCGAACGCATCCTCGGCGAGTTGATCAAGGACCGACGCGAACGCTTCGTGCTGGCCACCAAATTCACCATGGCGCGCGATGCGGACAACATCAATTCCGGCGGCAATCATCGCCTGAACCTGATTCGCTCGGTTGAAACCAGCCTGCGCCAACTTGCCACCGACCGGATCGACCTGCTGTACCTGCACGCCTGGGACTTCACCACCGCACCGGACGAGGTGATGCGCGGGCTGGAGCATCTGGTGCAATCGGGCAAGGTGCTTTATCTGGGCATCTGCAATACGCCGGCCTGGCGCGTGGCGCAATTGCAGACCCTGGCCGACCTGCGCGGCTGGTCGCCGTTGGTGGCGCTGCAGATCGAGTACAGCCTGGTCGAACGCAGCGTCGAACACGAGCTGCTGCCGATGGCGCGCGAACTCGGCCTGGGCGTGTTGCCGTGGTCGCCGCTGGGCGGTGGCATCCTCACCGGTAAATACAGCCGCGCCGATCTGACCGACGACAATGCGGCAGAGGTGTCGAGCAGCCGCAAGGGCGTGATCGCCTCGACCGGGCATCTCAATGCACGCGCGCTGGAGATCGCCGATGTGGTCGGTGCGGTCGCCGATGAACTGGGCGCATCGCGCTCGCAGGTGGCGCTGGCCTGGACCTTGCGCAACCCGGCCGTCGTGTCGCCGGTGATGGGCGCACGCACCTTGCAGCAGGCCGAAGACAACTTCGGCGCGCTGGAGATCGTGCTCAGCGACGCGCATGTCGCGCGCCTGGACGCGGTCAGCGCAGTGCCGCCGATCTTTCCCGAACGCTTCATCGGCAGGCCGATGGCGCAGCAGTTGATCTACGGCACCCATCACGTGCAGCTGCGCACCTAACCACCACGGAGCAGCCATGACCAGACTCCCAACCATCACGTCAGCAGCGCTGCTTGTCGCCGCAGCGTTCGCAGGCAATGCCGGCGCCACATCCAAGGATGCTGCATCCACAGACACCTGCGCAGAGCAACTCGTGCCCATCTGCAACAAGCGCATCGTCGAAGCGGCCTTTGCGCAGTGGCGAAACGGGGGCAGCGGTATCTTCGAGACGCTGCTGTCGCCCGAGGTGGTGTGGACCATCGAAGGCTCCGGTCCGAGCGCCGGCACCTTGCGTGGTCGCGAGGTGTTGGTCGACGCCGCGGTGCGTCCGCTGAGCGAGCGCCTGGCCTCGCCACTGCGGCCCGTGCAGCAACGCATCTGGGCCGATGGCGAGCACGTCATCGTGCAGTGGGAAGGCGTGGCCACGCTGCGCGATGGCGGCAGCTATCGCAATCGCTACGCATGGATCATGCGGATGGCCGGTGGCAAGGCGGTCGAGGTCAACGCGTTCCTGGACCTGCCCGCCTACGACGCCGTGCTGCAGCGCGGTCGCAGCCAAATGCAACGCAGGGCCAGCCCATGAGCGACAGGCCGATGAAAGCCGCCATCGCGGTGGCGCTGGGCGCCGGCTCGGCGCTCGCCTGCCCGTTCGCGGCAGCTGCGCAACCGCCTAAGGCGCCGACCACTATCGCGACCCAGCAACCAGGACATCCGATGCAAGCACACCCCTATCTCGGCATGTGGGTCACCGGCGACGGACGGATCCGGCAGGAACTCCTGCCGAACGGCCGCTACGACGAGGCCCGCGGCACGCGCCAAAGCGCCTACCAGGGCCGTTACGAAATCACCGGCACTCACATCGAATACTGGGACGACACCGGCTTCACCGCCGATGGCCGCTTCGTCACCGACGACGAGCTGCATCATGGCGGCATGGTGTTCTATCGGCAGCCGCCGGCCTAGAGCCAATAGACACTGCGGCAGTCGCCATGCGGCTGGTGCTCGCTGCCACATGTAGCTGTGCGTGCACTGAGGGTCTGAGTACGCAGTCCATGCTCACCTGACGACTGCTCGCTGCGTTTTGCCAGCCGCTCTTGATGCGCAGGCGCAATGCCTGCATGCGTTCTGCGGGATGTGTCATGTGGGCTGCAGACGGCAATGCGCGGCCACCCGTTGCGCAGGCTAGCTCAGCCCTCGCCTTCCGGCTCCAGCGCCTTGACCAACACCGCGGCCTGGGTGCGGCTGTAGCAGTCGAGCTTTTTCAGGATCGCGGTGACATGCACCTTGACGGTGTTCTCGGCCAGGCCCAGTTCGTGCGCGATCTGCTTGTTGAGCAGGCCATCGGCCAGGCTCAGCAGCACACGGAACTGTTGTGGCGTGAGCTGGGCGAGTTTGGAAGCCAGTTGTGCGTCGGCCTCCGAACGCTCGGCGGTCATCGGCGGGAACCAGGTGCCGCCTTCCAGCACGCTGGCCACCGCGGTGCCGATCGATTCGGCCGGCGTGGATTTGGGAATGAACCCGGCCGCGCCGAACTGCTGCGCACGCCGGATCACACGCGGATGATCGTTGGAGGAGATCACCACCACCGGAATGTCCGGGTGTTCGCCACGCACGTGCAACAACGCCGAAAAACCGCGTGCACCGGGCATGGCCAGATCCAGCAGCACCAGCTCGGCCTGCGGATGCGAACGCAGCATGGCACTCAGGGTGGCAGCGCTGGAGGCTTCCACCACGTTGGCCTGCGGCAGGGTCTGCTGCAGCACGTGGATGACGGCGGCGCGGAACAGCGGGTGGTCGTCGGCGACGAGAATGGTGAGATCAGCCATGCGCCAAGTCTGGCACAGCGCCGCCGCCGATGCCTTGCACTAGAGCGTGTCATGTACGTTGAGGTGAGTGCGAAGCGGAGGGTTGGCCGTCAGCGGCACGGAGCGGGTGCTGCGTGGCGCCGGCTTGGCTGGCGCGCCAAGACAAGCCAAGCGGTGGCCGCTCCACACCGCTGACGGCCAATGCATCTCATCTCAACGTGCATCACACGCTCTAACGCGGCGGCTGCGTGCTCGCCCGCCAGGCGTCCAGGAACTGGCGGCGTTTGAGCTTGTCCAGATACACCAGCAGACCGGGGCCGAGCGGGATCGGGCGGAACGGTGGCTGCGCCGAACCGCCGCGGCCACCGGCGGCCGGCAGGATCGGCATCAGCCGCGCCTCGCGCGACAGCACCTGCTGGCCGCGCGGCGAAAGCAGGTAGTCGAGAAACCGGCGCGCCTCCGGCGCATGCGGCGCCGTCTTGGGGATCACCGCCGTGCGCAGCGCCACCAGCGTGTAGTCCTGCGGCTGCACGATGCCCAGCGGCGCGCCCGCATCGATGCGGGCCTGCGCGTAGGAGCCAAGCACGTTGTAGGCCAGCAGGAGCTCGCCACGGCTGACCCGATCGAGCAGGCTGCCGGTGCGCTCCTCCAACACCACCCGGTTGGCCCCCAGCGCCGCGAGCAGCGCGCCGGCGATACTGCCCACCTGGCCGTCCTGGGTCGCGAACAGATACCCCACGCCGCTGCGTTCGACATCGTAGGTGCCGACCTTGCCGCGCAGCGGTGCATCGGGCGCGCGCAACAACGCCAGCAACTGCCGGCGCGTGCGCGGCACGCGGGCGGCATCCAGCTTGCGCGTGTTGTAGACGATGGCCACCGGCTCGTAGCTGATGCCGAACACTTCATGGCGCCATTGCGCCCATGCCGGCAAGGCTTCGGTCTGTGCGGAGCGATGCGCCAACGCGTGGCCGTCGTTCACCAGTTTGGTCTGCAGATCCATGCTGGCGCTGATCAGCATGTCTGCAGCAGGTGCGCCATGACTTGGGTGCAGATAACGGTCATAGATGTCCCAGGCAATCACGTCTTCGTAGATCACCTCGGTGCCCGGATGCAGCCGCTGGTAATCCCGGATGACTGCGCCGAACACTTCCAGGTCGGTGGAGCCCTGCACGCGCAGCTGCACACGCACCGGGCCCTGTGCAGGAAAGCGCCGCACATCGCCGGGCGCCGCGCAGGCGAGGCCATGGACCAGCAGCAACAGCAGCATCCACATCGCCCGCATCACGCGTCTCCTCCGGGAAAATGCAGCGAGGCGATCAAGCCGCCACCGATGCGGTTGGACAGATCGATGCGCCCGCCATGCGCTTCCACCACGCGCTTGACGATGGCCAACCCCAGCCCGGCGCCGCCGGCCGGGGCATCCGCCCCCCGCACGAAACGCTCGAACACACGCTCGGCTTCGGCCGCCGGAATGCCCGGGCCATGATCGGCAATGGTCAGCACGTGGTGGTTGCCGTCGCTGGTGAGCGCCACCTGCAGCGGGGCACCGGCACCGGCACCGTATTTGCAGGCGTTGTCGATCAGGTTTTTCAGCGCCTCGCGGAGCAGCAAGGCATCGCCGCGCAGCAGCGCCGGTTTCGGGTCGATCGCCAGCTGCACGCGCGGTGCGCCTGGGCTGCGCGGCAGCGCTTCGTGCAGGGCCTGATGCAGTACATCGGCCAGATCCACGGTGGCAAAGCGCTGCAGGTTGGCGCGGTGGATCACGCTGGCATCGCTGAGCAACTGATTGAGCAGCCGGCTCATATGGCTGGCGTTGCGCTCGATCGCCACCAGGCTGCGTTGCATCTCGTGCGGGTCGTCGTCGTCCATCGCCAGCTGCGCCTGCGCGCGCAAGGCCGCCAGTGGTGTGCGCATCTGGTGCGCGGCTTCGGCCATGAAGGCGCGCAGGGTTTCGTTGCTGGACGATAGCCGCGCCATGAACCGGTTGAGCGCGGTCACCATCAACTGCATTTCCTGCGGCGCCGGCACGTTCAGCGGCTTGAGGTCGGAGGGTTCGCGCCGCGACAGATCGCGCTCGATGCGCTGCAGCGGCCGCAACGCGCGGTAGACCCCCAGCCACACCAGGCCCAGCGCCAGCAGCGACAGCACGCCGATCGCCACCAAGGCGTTGAGCACCACATCGCGCGCCACCGCATCGCGTGCGCGCCGGGTCTGGCCCACCTGCACGCGCACCTCGCCCTGCCCCGAGGCCGACGCCACCCGATGCATCACCACCGCAAAGCGCACCGGCTCGCCGCTGTACTGCGCATCGAACAGCAGCGGCCGCTCGTCGCGGGGCGCACGCGGCGGCGGCGGCAGCGTGTCTTCGCCGGTGATGGTGCGGCCCTGCGCATCGAACACGCGATAGAACACGCGGTCTTCCGGCGCCATGCCGAGCAGATCCAGCGAGGCATACGGCAGATCCACCTGCCAGTCGCCGCCGACCAAGGCCACGCTGTCGATGATCGACAGCGCCGAGGACACCAGCAGGTGATCGTAGGACCGATTGGCCGCCCGCTCGCCGTAATCGCGTGCGGCAAAGAACAGCACCACCGCACCCAGCAGCGACAGGCTGCCCAGGTACAGCAGCAAGGTGCGCCGGATCGACGGTGCCACCACCAGCGGCTCAGCCATCGGCGCCCGGCTCCACCGGCGCATGCGGGTCGGCTTCTTCGAGTTTGTAACCGGCACCGCGCACGGTGACGATACGCAACGGCGCGGCGGCCAGCTTGCGCCGCAGCCGGCCGACATACAGCTCGATCGCATTGGGGCCGGCGTCGTCGTCGAAGCCGAACAAGCCGTTGCCGATCTCGTCCTTGCCAACCACCTGTCCGAGCCGTCCGATCAGGATCTCGAACAGGCGATATTCGCGATTGGGCAACTCGATCGGCACGCCATCCAGCAGCAGCGTGTGCGCGGCATTGTCGAAGACGAATCCGCCGATCTGCACCACCTCGCTGGCCTGGCCCCGGTTACGCCGCAGCAACACGCGGCAACGCGCTTCGAACTCACGAAAGTCGAACGGCTTGCCCAGGTAATCGTCCGCACCGACATCCAGTGCCTGCACGCGGTCTTCGATGCCATCGCGCGCAGTCAGCATCAGCACCGGCGTGGTATCGCCCCGCTCGCGCATGCCGGCCAGCACCCGCAGCCCATCGAGTTTGGGCAGACCGATGTCCAGCACCACCAGATCGAAGCTCTGATACCGCAGCACGCTGGCCGCCGCCAACCCATCGGCCTGCCAATCCACCGCATGCCCGCTACGGCGCATACGCCGCACGATGGCATCGGCGAGATCGGCATTGTCTTCCACTAGCAGAAGGCGCATGGGGCAGGGATTCGTGAATAGGGATTGGGGATTCGGAACAGCGGTTGGTCGCGGCCGGAAGGTAACAGGCCACGCGTACAAAAGCTCGCCGCTGTTGCAACTCTGCTTTTGCGAATCCCAAATCCCGACTCCCCAATCCCCGCCCCCAAACGACAGGTCCATGACAGCTTCGCCGGACTAGGCTGCTGCCAACGCGCCGCGGCGGTTGTGCGGTGCATTGCCAAACGTGATTCACACCTGTACCTGGGAGGGTCTGTGAGCAACGACACCTTGCGTTTGCGTGCCTTGGGCGCCTGCGCGGCGATCTGCCTGGCACCGGCGGCACATGCAGCCGACGAGGCCGGCCCGGTCACTGCCGAAGTGGGCGGGCGCGTGCATTGGGACTTCACCATGTTCGACAACGACGACCGTGGTGCACGCGAGCGCAACGACACCCAGTTCCGCCGCGTGTGGCTGGACGTGTCCGGCAAGTTCTACGGTTTCAACTACAAGGCCGAGGCGGATTTCGCCGGCCTGCAATACGAGGCGGGCAGCCGCGGCATCCTGGCGCGCGATGTCTATATCGCCAAGAAGTTCTCGGCCGGTACGTTGACCGTTGGCCAATTCAAGCAGTACTTCTCGCTCGACGATCGCACCGGCTCCAACTACGGCCCATTCCTGGAACGCGGCTACGCCTCGACCACGCTGGCGCCGATCTACCGCAAGGCCATTTCCTGGCAGACCAGTCGCCCGGATGCAACCTGGTCAACGTCCGCCTACAGCCTGGAAAGCATCGACAATTCTTCGACCAAGGGCGGTGCGCTCGGCACGCGCCTGACCTATGCGCCGGAGATGGGCCAGGCGCGCTTGCGCCACCTGGGTGTCTCGCTGGCGCACGAGCGCTATTCGCATCCGGGCAGTGGGGGCGCTTCATCGCTGCTGATCCGCCCACGTCCGGAAAACGATCTGGCCAACAATAGCCGCATCACTCTGGCGCGCTTTGCCGATGGCCGCGATACCGATTTCGACAAATGGTCGCTGGAATATGCCGAAGTGCTCGGCCCGTGGTCGTGGCAGAGCGAATTCAGCGGTGGCCTGCTCGACGATGGCGCGCAGCACGCCAAGGTGTTGGCCAGCTATGGGCTGGTCAGCTGGTTCGTCACCGGCGAATCGCGCGGGTACGACCGCAAGACCGGCCGCTTCAGCCGCATTGCCACGCCCAACCGCCCGTCCGGTGCGTTCGAGCTGGCATTGCGCTACGACTACATGCGTGGCGGCCAGCATCTGGACGGGCAACCGGACTTCATCAACGCCAGCACGCAGTCGTGGACGCTGGGCGGCAACTGGTATTTCAAGCCGAACCTGCGCGTGATGCTCAACGTGATCGATAGCCACAACCGCGACCGCATCGCCAACGCAGTGGTCGACCACACGCTGGCGGTAACCGGCCGCTTTCAGTACGACTTCTGATGCGCAACTGCATCGTGTCGGCAATCAGAAACACCGACGTGCGCACGCTGTTCGCGCATATCTGCGCAACGCGCCGCTACGTCGGTACGCCCGCGCGCAACGCCGCGCTTGCGTTACCCCGCGTGCGTCCAGCAGCAACCGCGCACCTGCATCGTCAGCGCTGCGCACCTTGCGCAACGCTGAGCTCCACTCTCCCCCTGTTGTACGCCTCAAAGGATTCGCCCGCATGCTGACCGCGCTCGGTTTCGGAATGGTGATCACCTTCATGTACCTGATCATGAGCAAGCGGCTATCGCCGTTGGTGGCTCTGATCACGGTACCGATCGTGTTCGCGTTGCTGGGCGGCTTCGGCACTGGCATCAACGAGATGATGCTCGAAGGCATCAAGAAGATCGCGCCCACCGGCGTGATGCTGATGTTCGCCATCCTGTACTTCGGGGTGATGATCGATGCCGGGCTGTTCGACCCGCTGGTCGGCCGCATCCTGCGCCTGGTCAAGGGCGACCCGCTGAAGATCGTGATGGGCACGGCGATCCTGGCGATGCTGATCTCGCTCGACGGCGACGGCTCCACCACCTACATGATCACCGTCTCTGCGATGTTGCCGCTGTACCAGCGCCTGGGCATGAACGCGCTCAACCTCACCTGCGTCACCATCCTTGCCAGCGGCGTGATGAACCTGACGCCGTGGGGCGGCCCCACTGCGCGTGCGGCCACCGCGCTGCATGTGGAACCGGGCGATGTTTTCGTGCCGCTGGTACCGGCCATGCTGCTGGCGATCGCCGGCATCCTTGCACTGGCATGGTATCTGGGCATGCGCGAACGTCGCCGCCTGGGCGTGGTGCGTCTGCCGGCGGACGGCAACTGGCTGGACACCAGCATCCCCGAAGACAACGACGCCCTGCCGCGCGTGGAAGACACCGAAGACATGAAGCGGCCCAAGCTGCTGTGGGTGAACCTGATCCTGACCCTGGCGTTGATGGGCGCGCTGGTGAAGGGCGTGCTGCCGATGCCGGTGCTGTTCATGATCGGCTTTGCGCTGGCGCTGATGATCAACTACCCGAACCTCGCCGAGCAGCGCCGCCGCCTGGTCAATCACGCCGGCAACGTGCTGTCGGTGGTGTCGCTGATTTTCGCTGCGGGCATCTTCACCGGCATCCTGTCCAACACCGGCATGGTCGAAGCGATGTCGCGCAGTTTTCTGGCCGTCATTCCCGACAGCTGGGGCCCGTATCTGGCGGTGATCACGGCGATCGTCAGCATGCCGTTCACGTTCTTCATGTCCAACGACGCCTTCTATTTCGGCGTGCTGCCGATCCTGTCCGAAGCCGCAGGCCATTACGGCATCACCCCGGTGGAAATGGCCCGCGCCTCGCTCGCCGGCCAGCCGGTGCACCTGCTCAGCCCCCTGGTGCCATCGACCTATCTGCTGGTCGGCCTGGCCAAGGTCGACTTCGCCGACCATCAACGCTTCACGCTCAAGTGGGCGGTGCTGATTTCGCTGTTGATGCTGGGCGGCGGGTTGTTGTTTGGTCTGTTCCCTTTGGCGCGCTAGCCGCGCGCCGGGATTCGGCATTCGGGATTGGGGATTCGCAAAAGCGAATACCGCTGCCCGCTATTGCGAATCCCGTCATCCCCAATCCCGAATCCCAACTCCGAAGGAGTGACACCCAATGACTCTCCGCATCGCATACGTCACCAGTGGCATGGGCAGTGTCGGTACCGCGATCTGCCAGAAACTGGCGCGCAGCGGGCACACCGTGGTTGCCGGTTGCGGGCCCAATTCGCCGCGCAAGGCGTCGTGGCTGCGCGAGCAGCGCGAGTTGGGCTTCGATTTCGTGGCATCCGAAGGCAATGCCGCCGATTGGGAATCCACCGTGGCTGCGTTCGCCAAGGTCAAGGCCGAAGTCGGCGAGATCGATGTGCTGGTCAACAATGCCGGCGGCAGCCGCGACACCTTGTTCCGGCAGATGAGCCGCGACGACTGGAATGCGGTGATCGCCAGCAACCTGCATTCGCTGTTCAACATCACCAAGCAGGTGGTCGATGGCATGACCTCGCGCGGCTGGGGGCGCATCGTCAATATCGGCTCGGTCAGCGCGCACAAGGGGCAGATCGGCCAGATCAATTTCGCCACCGCCAAGGCGGCGATGCATGGTTTCAGCCGTGCGTTGGCGCAAGAGGTCGCCTCGCGCGGGGTCACCGTCAACACCATCTCGCCCGGCTATATCGCCAGCGCCTCGATCAGCAGCTTTCCGCCGGATGTGCTCGATCGCCTGGCCACCTCGGTGCCGGTGCGCCGGCTCGGCAAACCGGCCGAAGTTGCCGGACTGTGCGCCTGGCTCGCCTCCGATGAGGCCGCCTATGTCACCGGCGCCGATTACGCGGTGAATGGCGGGCTCTACATGGGCTGAGCGAGCGCGCAAACGAGGCCCGTTGCGCTGTACGCACAACACGCTCTCGCCGCGCACCGCTACATGTCTCGCTGCCCACCTGCCCCGCACGTCCGGCGCCCGATCTGCGGCAGCGCCCACAAGGCCAGCAGATCCGTGCGCGTGCGCGCCGCGCCCGCGCGTACAAGCAGCCGCCACCGTGCGAACAACCCGCCTCTAGTGCGAACTGATTACACTCTGGCTTTTCCGCAGCGCGCTGCCATGGCCAAACCTTCAGACCGCACCACGCTCACTGCCCGTCCGCAGATGGCCGACATCGCGCGCATGGCGGGCGTGTCCGAATCCACCGTGTCGCGGGCCCTGGCCGGCAGCCCGGTCGTGGCCGAACGCACGCGCGCCTACATCAAGCAGATTGCGGCCGATGCCGGCTACCAGGTCGACCCGGTGGCACGCAGCCTGCGCGCCAAACGCTCCAACACCGTGAGCGTGGCAGTGCCGATGATGCATGCGCTGGATCAGCCGCTTTCGGACCCGTTCCTGATGACCATGCTGGCGCTGCTGGCCGAAGAACTCACCGGACGCGGCTACAGCATGCTGCTCTCCAAACTGGACCGGCATCAGGATGGCTGGGTGGAACAACTCGCGCGCGGCAGCCGCTCCGACGGCGTGATCGTGCTGGGGCAAAGTTCCGAACACGCCGCGCTGGATGCGGCCGCACGCGACGGCCTGCCGATGGCGGTATGGGGCAGCCGCATCGATGGGCAGTCGTACATCAGCGTGGGCAGCGACAATTTCCAGGGCGGCGTGCTCGCCACCGACCATCTCATCGCCAGCGGCCGCCAGCGCATCGCCTTTCTGGGCGACGACCAATTGCCCGAGGTGGCACCGCGGTTTGCCGGCTATCGCCACGCGCTGGAGCGACACGGGCTGGAATTCGATACGCGGCTGCACGCGCGCAGCCATTTCGTCAGCGAAGATGCCTACCGCCTTACCCGCGCGATGCTCAAGAAAGCCGACCCGCCCGATGGCCTGTTCGCCGCCTCCGATGTCATCGCCGTGGGTGCAATCCGCGCCCTGGTCGAGGCCGGCCATCGCGTGCCGCAGGACATTTCGCTGGTGGGCTTTGACGACATCCCGCTGGCCGCCTACAGCCAACCGCCGTTGACCACCGTGCAGCAGGATCTGGGCCTGGCCGCGCGGTTGTTGGTAGACCGGCTGCTGGCGTTGATTGCAGGCGAGCAGGTGCAATCGGTTGAAATGCCGGTGAAGCTGGTGGTGCGCGAGTCGGCGTGAGGCGGAGATTCGGGATTCGGGATTGGGAGATACCAGCCCGGCAACCCGCTTCCTTCTCCCGCCTGCGGGAGAAGGTGCCCGAAGGGCGAATGAGGGCCGGCGGCCAGCCGATCCACCGTACTCGCCACCCCAGGCAACCCGGCAGGCACTCGCGTCTGGCATCTGCGGCAGCCAGCGATGTCAGCCCCGCATTGCTACGCCCCTGCCGGGCTCGTCCCCTGCTTGCGGCCCCGTACGCACAGCATCGCCGCTGCCGCTGCCAGCATCAGCGCGCCGGCCAGACGGACCACGTTGCGCGGGTCGCCGTGCAGCACATGCTCGTAATACAGCGGCAAGGTGACGATCTGGATCAGCATCGGCAGTACGATGAACAGGTTGAACAAGCCCATGTACACGCCGGTGCGCTCGGGCGGGATGCTGTCGGCCAGCATCAGATACGGGTTGCCCATCATGCTGGCCCAGGCCAGGCCAATGCCGATCATCGGCAGCAGCATCAGCCAGCGATTTTCGATGCCAGGCAGCAGCCACATGCCGATACCGGCGGCGACCAGGCAGGCCGCATGCGTGTACTTGGGACCGAAGCGACGCACCACCGGCACCATCGCAAACGCCGCCAGAAACGCAACGAAGTTATAGAACCCGCCGATCTGCCCATTGACCAGGCCGGCCTCGCGGAAACCATGCGAGGTGGGGTCGGTGGTGCCGAACAACGTGGTCGACAGCGACAGCACGATGTATTGCCAGTAGCAAAAGATCGCGTACCACTGAAACAGCATCACCGGGGCCAACTGGCGCATGGTGGGCGGCATCTCGCGCAGCGCGCTGCCGATTTCGCGCACCGTCGCACCCAGCCCGGCGCCGCTCTGGCGGATGCGTGCGATCTCTGCCGGCGCGATCGCCGGCTCGCGCACGCTGCGTGCGGTGAGCAGGATCGAGCCTGCTGAAAAGCCCGCGCCGATCACGAACGCGGCAATGGTGACGTAAGGGATGTGGTGTGCGTTGGCAGCGTCCTGGTTCATGCCCATCCACACCAGCAACGGCGGCGTGAGGTAGGCCAGCGTCTGCGCAAGGCCGGTAAATGCGCTCTGGGTGAGATATCCCAACGGTCGCTGCGGCGGCGCCAGGACGTCGCTCACCAGCGCACGGTAGGGCTCCATCGCCACGTTGTTGGCCGCATCCAGCACCCACAGCAGGCATACCGCCATCCACAGCGCGGTACTGAACGGCATCGCCAGCAGGCACAGGCTGCACACCAGCGCGCCCAGCACCATGTACGGCATGCGCCGGCCCCACCGCGTCACCGAGCGGTCGCTCCACGCCCCTACGAACGGCTGCAGCACCAGGCCGGTGATCGGCCCGGCCAGCCACAGGTACGGCAGGTTGGCGTGGTCGGCGCCCAGATAATTGTAGATCGGGCTCATGTTGCTCTGCTGCAGCCCGAAGCTGTATTGCACGCCAAAAAACCCGGCGTTGAGCGCCAGGATGCGCGCGAAGGAGAGCTTAGGAACGGTCGACGACATGCAAGGCCCTGGGCATCGGTGCGGCTCCCGGTGGCCGCAGCGCACTGTACCCTGCCGTTGATGCAATCGATTGTAACGCTGCATCGCAGCACGTTTCCCCATCTGAAATAAATCAGATGCGAATTGCCATTTATGCTGCGACGCAAGATTGCAATCGATTGTATTACAGCGTATTACTGCGCTCGCACTGCAGGCCACATGGCCACTCCCTGGGAGGGGACGATGCAGGCGTCGGCACACCACCATCTGTGAGAGAGAGAATCGCAATGTCCACCTTGCACACCATGCGCCTGCATGCCCTGGCCTGCGCGGTCGTCTCCTGCCTGTGCGCGCCCGCCGCGCTGGCCCAGGACACAGCCGCCGCTGCGCCGGCCACGCCGCCGGCTGCCGACAGCGCCGCGGTCAATCTGGATTCGGTGTTCGTCACCGGCACCTCCACCGCCACCACCAAACTGAAATCCAGCGTCTCGGTCAGTACCGTCGGCGCCGAGGCGATCGAACAATCGGCGCCGCGCAGTACGGCAGAAATCTTCCGCAATATCCCCGGCATCCGCTCAGAATCCAGCGGTGGCGAAGGCAATGCCAATATCGCCGTGCGCGGTTTGCCAGTGGCCTCCGGCGGTGCGAAATTCCTGCAACTGCAGGAAGATGGCCTGCCGGTGATGGAGTTCGGCGATATCGCCTTCGGCAACTCGGACATCTTCCTGCGTTCGGATTTCACCCTGGACCGCATCGAAGCCATCCGCGGCGGTTCGGCGTCCACCTTCACCAGCAACGCGCCCGGCGGCATCATCAACTTCATCAGCAAGACCGGTGACACCGCAGGCGGCAGTGTCGGCGTCAGCCGCGGCCTGGACTACGACAACACCCGCATCGACTTCAATTACGGCGCACCGTTCGCCGAGCAATGGCAGTTCAACATCGGCGGCTTCTTCCGCCAGGGCGATGGCGTGCGCGATGCCGGCTACACCACCGACAAGGGTGGCCAGCTCAAGGCCAACCTCACCCGCCTGTTCGACAACGGCTACGTGCGCCTGTACGGCAAATACCTCAACGACCGCGCCGCCGGCTACCTGCCGGTGCCCACCTCGGTGCGCGGCCGCGATGGCTCACCAGACCTGGGCGGCTTTCCCGGTTTCGATCCCGGCAACGACACCTTGTACAGCCGCAACTTTCGCACCGACGTGGGCCTGGACGGCAACAACCAGCCGCGCCGCACCGATCTGGGCGACGGCATGCACCCCATCTCGCGCACCATCGGTGCCGAGGCCTGGTTCGACCTGGGCAATGGCTGGAACCTGAGCGAGAAGTTCCGCGTCGCCGACAACAGCGGCCGCTTCGTCAGCCCGTTCCCGGCCGAAGTCACCGACGCCGCGTCGCTGGCCGCTTCCATCGGCGGTGCCGGTGCGCAACTGGTGGAAGCCGGCGGACCCAATGCTGGCCAGGCCTACACCGGCAACGCGATTCGCACCCACCTGTTCAACGTGGCCATCAACGACCTGGGCAACGTCACTAACGACCTCAGCGTCTCGCGCGAGTTCGGCGGCGACGGGCGCACGCTGAACCTGCGCATGGGCTATTACAGCTCACGCCAGACCATCGACATGGACTGGACCTGGAACTCGTACGTGCAGAGCCTGGGCCGCAATTCGCGCTTGCTCAACGTGGTGGACGCGGCCGGCGTCTCACGCTCGCAGAACGGCCTGTACGCCTACGGCACGCCGTTCTGGGGCGACTGCTGCGTCACCCGCAGCTACGACGTGCGCTACGACGTCAACGCGCCCTACGTTGCGCTCACCTTCGACAGCGGCAAGTTCAGCGTCGACGGCAGCCTGCGCTACGACATGGGCGATGCGCGCGGCAGCTACAACGGCACTGCCATCGCACAGAACCTGGATGTCAACGGCGATGGCGTGATCCAACCGGTGGAACAGCGCGTGGCCACGGTGGACACCGCCAATTCGCGCCCGGTGGACTACGACTGGAATTACCTGTCGTACTCGCTGGGCGGCAACTATCTGATCACCGACGACCTGGGCGCGTTTGCGCGCATCAGCCGCGGCGCACGCGCCAACGCAGACCGGTTGTTGTTCGGCGTGGTGCGCGACGACGGTTCGGTGTCTTCCGAGGAAGGCGTCAACGTGGTGCGCCAGGCCGAAGCCGGCCTGAAGTGGCGCCGCGACGGGCTGAGCCTGTTCGCCACCGCGTTCTCGGCACGGACCCAGGAGCAGAATTTCGAAATCACCAGCCAGCGGTTCTTCAATCGCAGCTATGAAGCGCACGGCGTGGAACTGGAAGCCAGCTATCGCTACCAAGGCTTCACCCTCAACGGCGGCCTGACCTGGACCGATGCAGAGATCTCGCGCGATCAGATCACCCCGGAAAATACCGGCAACGTGCCGCGTCGTCAGGCCGATGTGGTGTGGCAGCTCACACCCAGCTACCGCGGCGACAGCTACCAGTTCGGCGTGAACCTGATCGGCACCACCGACGCCTACACGCAAGACGCCAATCAGTTGAAGATGCCCGGCTATACGCAGGTGAACCTGTTCGGCGACTACCGCGTCACCGACGCGCTCACCGTGGCGCTCAACGTCAACAACCTGTTCAACACCTTTGGCCTGACCGAAGCCGAAGAGGCGACCATCCCGGCCAATGGCATCATCCGCGCGCGCTCGATTGCCGGCCGTACCACCAGCATCAGCCTGCGTTACGACTTTTAAGGACCCCGCGCCGGGCCCTGCCCGGCGACCTCTGATGAGCACCTCCCCGATCGATTCCACCGCATTGCGCGCGGCCTTCGCCGCGCCGCTGGACCCGCAACGCGCCGACGTGCTGTTGTCGCGCTACGACCAGCACGCGTCGCGTTTGCTGGATGCCTTGCACGCGCTCTACGGCCAGCGTGCCGACTATGCATCGTGGCTGGCGCAGTGGCTGGGCGAGATAGGCACGATCGCCCGGCAACGCCCGCAAGCCTTGCAGACGCTCGACAGCACCCGGCACGCCGGTTGGTTCGGCGAACAGCACATGCTCGGCTACAGCGCCTACGCAGACCGCTTTGCCGGCACGCTGCAGGGCGTGGCCGAACGCGTGCCGTATCTGCAGGAACTGGGCGTGCGCTACCTGCATCTGCTGCCATTCCTGCGCGCACGCGCCGGCGACAACGACGGCGGCTTTGCGGTCAGCGACTACGGCCAGGTGGCACCCAGCCTGGGCACCAACGACGACTTGATCGCACTCACCACCCGCCTGCTCGAAGCGGGCATCAGCCTGTGCGCGGACTTCGTGCTCAATCACACCGCCGACGATCACGCCTGGGCACAGGCGGCCCGCGCCGGCGATGCACGTTATCTGGATTACTACCACCACTTTGCCGACCGCAGCCTGCCCGACCGGTACGAAGCCACGCTGGGGCAGGTGTTTCCGCACACAGCGCCTGGCAACTTCACCTGGGTGGACGACACCGCGCAATGGATGTGGACCACGTTCTATCCGTATCAATGGGATTTGAACTGGAGCAACCCGGCCGTATTCGGCGATATGGCCCTGGCGATGCTGCGGCTGGCCAACCTGGGCGTGGAAGCATTCCGCCTGGATTCCACGGCCTATCTGTGGAAGCGTATCGGCACCGATTGCATGAACCAGCCCGAAGCGCACACCTTGCTGGTGGCTCTGCGCGCGGTGACCGATATCGTCGCGCCGGCGGTGGTGATGAAGGCCGAAGCCATCGTGCCGATGACGCAACTGCCGCCATACTTCGGGAGCGGCACGGACCAGGGCCACGAATGCCATCTGGCCTATCACAGCAGCTTGATGGCAGCCGGCTGGTCGGCACTGGCGTTACAACGCGGCGACATCCTGCACAACGTGATCGCGCACAGCCCACCGCTGCCGCGCCACTGTGCATGGTTGAGTTATGTGCGTTGCCATGACGATATCGGCTGGAATGTGCTGCAGCACGAAGCCAGCGGCAATGCAGCGCAGCAGCCGTTTTCGCTACGCGATGTGGCGCGCTTCTATGCCAACGCGGTGCCTGGCAGTTACGCGCGCGGCGAGAGTTTCCAGAGCAGCGGCGACGGCGTGCATGGAACCAATGGCATGGCTGCTGCACTTACGGGCATCCAGGCCGCGCAGGAGGCAGGCGATGCGGCGGCGTTGGCGGTTGCAGTGGACCGGCTGGTGTTGCTGTATGCCATTGCGCTTGCCATGCCGGGTGTCCCGCTGATCTACATGGGCGACGAATTGGCGATGGTCAATGACCCCGGCTATCGCGACGATCCGCTCCGCCAGCATGAAGGCCGTTGGCTGCATCGGCCGGCGATGGATTGGCAGCTTGCCGCGCAGCGTCACGATGCCAACAGCCTGAGTGGCACGGTGTACCGACGTTTGCGTGGATTGATCCGGCAACGTACCGCACTCACCGCGTTGGCGGCGGATCAGGCACTGGGCAGCGTCGCGTTGAACGATGCTCGCGTGTTCGCATTGACGCGTGGCGAGAGCTTTATCGCCTTGCATAACTTCAGTGACCAGCCGCTCGACGTGGAGCTTGCGGCGGTCGGCGTCGATGGATGGACGCTGCTGGCCATCGACGACGCGGTTGATGCCGCGGCCATGAGCGACGATGTATCGATCGTGCTTCCGCCTTACGGCGTGCGTTGGTTGCAGCGTAAGGGCTGAACATGCACCCGATAAGCGTAAGCGGTGATTGGCCGCGCGTTTGGTGAGCCGCATCTTCGCCTAAGCGCGCTCCGCGCAATCACCTACTGATGCAAGCGCAGCATGGCCCGCGCACCAAGAGCGCGCGGGCCATGCCTTGAGCCCCGACGGGAACGGGGCTTTTTCAACACCCGTCAATTGCCAGGAATCAGCGCTTTGCCAGCGCCAGCAGCGTTTCTGCGGTTTTCTCCGAAGACGCCGGGTTCTGACCGGTGACCAGGGTGCCGTCGGTGACCACGTACACGCCCCAGTCGGCGCCCTTTTCGTACTTGCCGCCGAGTTCGGTCAGCACGTCTTCGACCAGGAACGGCACGATCTTGGTCAGGCCCACGCCCTCTTCTTCGCTGTTGGTGAAACCCGTGACGCGGCGACCATTGACCAGCGGCTTGCCGTCGCTGCCCTTGACCCGACGCAGCGCGCCTGGTGCGTGGCACACCAGACCATGCGGCTTGTTGGCCTTGGCAAACGTCTCGATCAGCGCGATGGAATCGGCGTCTTCAGCCAGATCCCAGAGCGGGCCGTGGCCGCCCGGGTAGAACAGCACATCGAAGTCCTCGGCCTTGATGTCGGCCAGACGGTGCGTGCTAGCAAGGGCCTTCTGCGCATCCTGGTCCTGCTTGAAGCGCTTGGTGGCGTCGGTTTGTGCGTCGGGCTCGTCGCTCTTGGGATCCAGCGGCGGCTGGCCACCCTTGGGCGAGACCAGGGTAATGTCCGCGCCTGCATCCTTGAACACGTAATACGGCGCGGCAAATTCTTCCAGCCAAAACCCGGTCTTCTTGCCGGTGTCACCAAGCTGGTCGTGGGACGTCAGTACCATCAAAACTTTCATCGCATTGCCTCGTGTCATGGCCCAACTGGGCAAGGCAGCCAGTGTGCAGTTCAGCCCGTTGCAGCCTCGTGTAGAGCGCGTGGTGCCCGCTGCATGTGTTCATGAATGTTGCGATCGCGTCCAACAAGCCAATGAGTTGACAGGCGCGCCGCCGGTGCTCCGGGCGCCGCACGTGTCTTTTTACATGCCGGCTCCTGCGCGCCATTCGCGCCCACCCAACAATGTCTCGCCAGCTGTGTCAGCAACTGTCGGGCGCTGCGATGCGCCGCAACGGCAGCAAACGCCTCGCCTCACACATTCATTGCCGGCGGCTGCAGCTGATCCATGCGGATGCGGTTGGCGAACAACGAAAACGCCAGCATGCCGGCCAGCCCGCTGACACGGCTCACCCACGGCGGCAGCCAGCGTGGCGCGACCAGCACGCCGCTGTCGAACAACGGCGCAAAGCGCGCCACATCGCCCAATGCCATCTTGCCGGCGAACAGGTAACGGCACAGCTGCAGCTGATCGCGCTGCAAGGAATGGCGGAAGAAGGTGTGCACCGCGACCAAACCACGCAGATACACGGTGTCCTTGGTGAACGCACCGCCGCCACTGGTCGGCACGCCGCGGAACACACGCTGCGCCGACGAAAAACTTTCTGCAGCGCTCTGCCCGCCTGCGGTGAAATAGCGAAATACCTCGATGAAATCCGCACCCGAGCGTGCCATCGCAATCGCTTCGATGCGCAGGCTGATGCGCTTCATGCGCTCGATATCGATGCTGCCGGTGATCTGCTCGGCAAACGTGGCCAGGCCCTCCTGCGTTGCGGTCGTGCGCGGGGACGAAATGCCCAGGCTGGGCAGATGCACCTGCGCGCGCCCGTTGAGCGCGGTCAGCGAATGCACCAGCGCTTCGTGATGGAACAGCTGCGCGCGGTCGTAATCGCTGAACGTGGCACCGGTGCGCAAGCGGATGCGATGCGCGCCGGCCGCCGCCTTGGCGAGCAGATCCGGATCGAGCGTGACAGTGATGACGCGCCCCTCGAAAAACCCGTCCAGATCGTTCTGCAACTGCATGCGCAAGGCGGTGGCCGAGACCGGCACCTGCTCTTCCGGCGCCATCAGTTCGCGATCCAGCTCCTGCGCGATCTGGATGAAATGCTGCGCCGCTTCGCGTGTGCTCGGCCCGTTGCCCGGCATCGGGTCCTCCGGCACGCCGAACAATTGCGCCGAGTACTCGCTCACCGCCGGGGTGCCCAACGACTCCAGCAAACCTGCTGCAAGACTCCAGCTATGCGCCGAATCGATGAGGTATTCACCCAGCGGATGATGCGGGTCGGCGTCCTTGGCGATGGCGGCCAATTCGCGCCGGGTGTCGCCGAAATCCAGCGATGGATACTCGACCTGCGGCAATTCCGGCTGCCCGCGCGCCACGCTGTTGAGAAACGGCTCCTGCAGCGAGCGCGGCCAGCTGGCCAGGGCCAGCAGACGCACACCGCGCACGGCCTTGACCAGGCGCGCATCCAGCCCCGCGTGATGGACGATGTCCGGCGGCCCCTTGCGCGAGGGCATCAGCGCCGTCCGGGACGATCGACGCTGGCCGGCCGCTTGCCCGACCCCTTGCCGCGATTGTTCTGCGCAACGCGGGTGGCGAGCTTCTCGGCGGCGCTGGCCACTTCCACCCGCAGCTTCATGTAGTTGGCAACACGCTCCGGGTCCAGCTCGCCTGCGTCGATCGCCGCACGCACCGCACAGCCCGGCTCGGCGATATGCGCGCAATCGTTGAAGCGGCACTGTGCCGCCAGGGCCTCCACGTCCGAAAAACCGCCTTCGGCCAGATCCTCTTCGCCGGTCGGCTTGAGCTCGCGCATACCAGGCGTGTCGATCAGGCACGCCCCGGACGGCAATGGAATCAACGCGCGATGCGTGGTGGTGTGGCGGCCGCGCGAATCGTTCTCGCGCACCGCATTGGTCTTCATCTTCTGCGTGCCGAGCAGCGTATTGGTCAGGGTCGATTTACCCGCACCGGACGAGCCCACTAGCACCGCCGTGCGGCCATCGCCCAGCCACGGCCGCAACGCGGCCACGCTGTCCGGATCCTTGGCATTGACCGCGCGTAACGGAATGTTCTGCGCCTCCAGCTCTTCCAGCACCGCCAACGCATCCTCGGCGTATTCGGTCTGATCGGCCTTGGTCAGCACCACCACCGGCTGCGCACCGCCGCCGCCCACCAGCAACAGATAGCGCTCGATGCGACGCGGGTTGAAGTCCGCATCCAGCCCGCACACGATGAACACCGTATCGATATTGGCCGCGATCACCTGCTGGTGGTAATGCTCGCCGGCCGCCCCACGCTTGATCGCAGTGCGCCGCGGCAGCAGCGCCACGATGCGCTTGCCCTCCATCAACACCCAGTCGCCCACCGCCGCCCGCTCATGGCTGGGAAAGCGCGGCCGCTGCCACTCCGGCAACGACTCGGCCTTGACGCTGGCCTGAGGCGTATCGGCCACCACATAGCCGGTGCGATGCTGCTCTACCACCCGCGCCGGCAACGCCTGCGGATGCGCGGCGAACACAGCCTGCCAGGCCGGCTCCTGCGGCGGCCCCGGCCAGGGCCAGCCGATGGATTGGAGGGTGGGGTAGTCGGGGGAGATGGGACTCATGGGGCGATTCTACGCCCACTGCTATTTGCGGCATCCACCACGCGCAATGCCACGTGGACTTTTGCCAGACCCCGCAAAAGCCGTGATGGCTTTTGCGGGGAAAGGTCAGCGATCGACTGACGGTCAGACCGCAGCAATCATCACATTCGGCTGATTGCCGCGTTCGCTCCATGCTTGCGCATAGAACTCTTGGCCTGTCTCGCCCTGGGACATCGCACCGATCAGCTGACTCAATTCCGCACCACCGACCAAGCTGTCCACCTGATCGGCATTGAGTCCCGTCCAGTTCTGGTCGTAGAGACGGTCGACACGGTTGGCCGTATCCGTATACCAGTCCTTGAACGTCAAACTACCGGATTGGTCGTTCAGTGTTGCAACCATGTCATCGCCCGCTCGAGCGAAGCTGAACTGGTCGAAGCCTGCCCCGTTCACCTGCAACATATCTTCGCCATAAACATCGATATTCACGATGGTGTCGTGGCCTTGGCCAGCGGTATAGACGTAAAGGTCATCGCCGTCGCCGCCAACCAGCGTGTCGTCTCCATCGTTGCCATCCAAATCATCACCACCATCGCCACCGTACAAAACGTCGCGGCCGGCACCGCCGGAGACCGTGTCAGAGCCCCCAAGACCGCTCAGCACGTTGTCTTGTGCATTCCCCTTCAGCCAATTGCGGAACTCATTCCCAGTACCATTTACGGCATTACCGACCAGAATCAGCGACTCCAGCTCATCAATCAAAGTGAAGTCGATGCTGGCAGCTACCGTGTCACCATTGCGATAAGGATGTTGGCCCATCGCGGGAATGCCGGGCGCTCCTGACATCCCGGTAGAGAATGTCGTTGCGTCGCTAGACAACTGCATCGCCATTGCCATGGGGATTGAAGGGGCCTCGCCCTCGGTTTCGACGATGACATCACCAAGACTATCAACATAATAAAGATCGTCACCTCCACCGCCCTCCATGCGATCATTGCCCGTACCGCCGATCAGCGTGTCGTCACCCCACGCACCGATCAACGTATCATTTCCTCCTCCACCGTCCATCCAGTCGGCATTAGAAGAGTAATCGTCCACAGCCGCCCCGGTCAGGATGTTAGCTCCACCGTTCCCCTGCAGGCTGTTGGATTCTGCATTGCCTGTTCCGTTGAGATCGGCAGTCCCATCAAGGATCAACTGCTGCAAGTTGATGCCCAGCGTGTAGTCAATACTGCTGATTACCGTATTGATATCTGTTCGCCAAAAGTCTTCCAATCCACTGTTGTATCCATTATCAAAGATCGAGTCACCAGCATCATCCACCACGTAAGTATCGCTTCCCATGCCGCCACGCATCACATCCGCGCCGGTTCCACCGTCGAGCAGATCGTCACCGCTTTCGCCTTCCAATAGGTCGTTACCATCCAGCCCAATTAGCTGATCATTGCCGATGCTTCCACGCAGGATGTCGCTGGACGCAGTTCCGTTCAAGGTCACGTTCGGGTTCACAGCATTGGCATGCAGCCATGCGGAATCCCAGACGGTTCCGTTGGCGAAGACCATCGATTCAATCGCTGCCACTCCGCTCTCATTGAAAAATCCAACGATGGTGAGCGGCGACTGCCCCTCCACATACATCTGCAAGTCATCGCCCAGCTTGTAGAGGGTAAAATCGCTAGGGGACAGGTCAGCGTTGAAAATTATCCGGTCCGTTCCGCCGTGGTCTTGTATTGCCTGGATTCCATAGCCCTTGCCGAACACGTAGGTATCCCCGGCTTTACCGCCAGAAATGTGTACATCACCTGGCCCGAGGTCGAACCAGGTGGCTCCTGCCGTTTCAAAATTATAATCGCGCGCAGTACTCTGAATGCCGATGACGTAGCCGCCAGTATCATAAAAATTGGTATAGCTCGAATCGCCAATTCTGACTTCGATAGGCTCGAGAGGTGCACCAAGTTTTTCCAGAATCTCATCTTGGCCCCAAATGCTGCCATCGGCGAAGTGCAACGCATCGATCGGGCCTCCACTGCCCCATTGCTCGGCCGTCAGAAAGTGGCCCAACACCATCAACCGGTCGGTGTAGCCCTCGATATCGATTACCAAGGCATCACCCGAACGCGCGAGGTGGATGTTTTCCGTGGTAATTCCTTCGCCAAGCTCAATCAAATCGTGATCGGGCTCATCTGTTCGCCAATTACTAATGAAGTCCAGTCCCGAGCCAACGCCGAAGCGATAAATATCGTTTCCAGCACCGCCGCTGAGAATATCCGAACCGCTGCCTCCCACCAAAATATCATTACCCGCACCACCCGACAAGCTGTCATTTCCGGCACCACCATAGATGGTGTCGTCGTTCTCCAACCCTTGGACAATATCGTTACCCAAACCGGAATCGATAAATTCATCCTTTGGATAAAAAATTATAATATTGTCGTTACGGTGCGACCCCCGCATGGATTGATATAATATTTCTTGCACATCCCAAACAGTGCCATCGGCGAATATGACCTGCTCGATAGGATCAAGCGTAGGGATCCCGGGGGATTGTATGTCGTAAAATCCTCCCAATGTAATTGAGTCACTGGCCCCCTCAATGATGAGTTGCAAAGAACCCCCATAAATATCATCGTTATAAACGACAATATCTTCCTTCAGTACACTGGCATCAAACCTAACACTCCCGTGCCAACCAGGCGATCCCAGGATGAAGTCGCTACCGCCACCACGGCCAAACTCGTAGATATCTGCCCCCGGACCTCCATAGAGCACGTCATTACCGGCTCCACCATTCAGAATATCCGCGCCTAGTCCTCCATAGAGTGAGTCATTGCCTGCACCACCTATCAGAATGTCATCACCGCCATTTCCGTAAATATAGTCATCACCTTCCCCGCCATCCAGATAATCGTTATACCACACCCCCATCTGCCAATAATAATAAATGTGGAGAAAATCCCCTATCAAAGTATCCTGGCCATTGCCACCATAAATTGTATCGTCCCCCAGCATTCCAACTAGAAGATCATCACCGTCATACCCATAAATTTCATCGTTCCACGAATTTCCTTCGATCTCATCCGCGCCGCGCCACAACATTTCTGGCAAAAGCTCGCTGCCGTCGGCCAGCAAGATACGTGCAGTCGCTCCATTGGCACCAGCGTACCCCTCAATGGTGAGGCTATGGCCAGTATCGTTATCTGTCATTATTAGCGCGCCATTCTTGAGCGCGTAATACATATCGGCGGGCCTGACGATATCGAGTAGCTGTACTTGCCGAACATCGGCAGCAGGATCGAACGCAATGATGTCATTGCCGTAGCCAGTGCCGTAGCGGAAAACGTCGGAGCCCGCTCCGCCGGACAGACGGTCGTCGCCGGCTCCGCCGTCGAGAAGATCGTTGCCATCGCCACCTTCGAGCAGGTCGTTTCCGCCCCCTCCGAATACAAGATCGTTGCCGATTCCGCCATTGAGCGAATCATTGCCTTCTTGGCCGTAAATTCTGTCGTTACCAGCCTCGCCATACAGTTCGTCGTCTTGGTCGCTGCCTTGCAACTCGTCATCACCCGCAGTACCACCACCAAGTAAGCTCAGAGCATTAGCCCGATCCATCGTCGAACCATCGCCAAAGACGATCCGGTGCCCGCCACTGTCGCGTGCAAGAAAGCCTTCCAGGCGAACCGACTGATCTGTACCAAATGTCATCACCAGCGCACTTCCGCTGCGCCGGAACGTCGCCTGACTCCTAGACAAGCCAGTTAGCGCGATGGTGTCGCTCCCTGCCCACTGATTACCCAAGCCGCTCACTACATCATGACCGTCGCCAGCCCTGATGACGTAGGTATCGTTTCCTTCTGCGCCGATGAGGATGTCGTTGCCAGTGCCGCCATCAAGTTGGTCGTCCCCCCGGCCACCGTCTAGGTAATCGTCGCCCGCGTTGCCGGAGAGCTTGTCGTTTCCGGCGAAATTGCCAACCTGATCGTCGCCGTAGAGGCCGTCATTGCCTTCGCCGCCGGCTAACTGATCGTTGCCGCCCATGCCGAGAATCGTGTCATCTCCCGAACCGCCTTCGATCGTATCGTTGCCCTGCTCGCTTTCCGGGGCATCGGAATCATCGCCGACAATCAGGTCATAGCCTGCGCCACCGTTGATGACGTCTGACCCAGCGCCCCCGAGCAAGGTATCGGCATCATCGCCACCATCGATGACATCATCGCCGCCTTGTCCATTGATCCAGTCCATGCCGGCACCGCCGCTGATGCGATCAGCACCGTGAAATTGCAGATCCAGCTGCCCAACCACGAAGTCGCCGTAGATGATGTCGTTGCCCGCATCGCCGGAAATGGTGTCGTTGCCGCCACCACCCCAGATCTGATCACTGCCCTCACCGCCATACAAGCTATCGTTGCCCTGGCGCGATGTGTCCATTCCCACGGTGTCCCCAAGAATGACGTCGTCATCCTCGCCCCCCAATATCTGGTCGCTACCACCGTCGCCCCGCAACTCGTCGTTACCGGCACCGCCATCGATGATGTCGTCGCCGTCCGCGCGCGCTACGGACGACAGATTGGCAACCTCTTCGCCTGCGAGGACACCGTTGATCTGGTCTCCGAAGATCAGGTCATCGCCGTCATTACCCAACAGAATGTCGTTATCATGCCCGCCGGAGATCACGTCGTTGCCGATGCCGCCGTCGACAACATCGTTACCTTCGCCGCTCATGATCAGATCCGAACCGCCACCGCCGTCGATGACGTCGCCACTATCGGCAAATAATTCCGGATCGGGATAGAACGACGGCCCACCGTCCCGAATGGT
Source organism: Xanthomonas sp. NCPPB 1062 (assembly GCF_041481705.2). Taxonomy (NCBI): domain Bacteria; kingdom Pseudomonadati; phylum Pseudomonadota; class Gammaproteobacteria; order Lysobacterales; family Lysobacteraceae; genus Xanthomonas; species Xanthomonas sp. NCPPB 1062. The sequence continues at coordinate 3,888,339 of NZ_CM192987.1, forward strand.
GCCGACCAATCCCAGAAAGATGTCTTCATAATAGGTACGCGCATCCTCTGCGTCGCCGCTACGCAGACCAACCATGAAACCCACACCACTGGCCAACATCCTGTCGGTAGGCGGAGCCCCAATCCAGCGGTCCAGATTGCGCGCCGTCCTGGCAACTTCGACGATGAAATCGTTGCCATCACCGCCGTTGATGATGTCGCTACCAGACCCACCGTTGATGACATCGATACCGCCACCACCGTCGATGGTATCGGTGCCGAAGCCGGTGTAGAACGCTTCGGCCTCGTCAGTTCCTTGAAAAACGCCGTTGATGTTGGCGACTTCAGGCGTCAGATCGCCGTCCCACTTTGTCCCCGACGGTGGGAGAACACCAATTTCCCCACCCAGAGAAATCCCCAACTGACCGTTCTGCCACCGCTCGACATGGATCGTGTCGCCGCTGACCAAATTGGTGATTATTAATCTATGGACCGGGTCCGCAATCATGGTCAATCGCAAGTTGCCGGTAGAATCGGCCCACGTGGTTTCCGTCAGGCGGGCACCTGCCGTCACGGCCACGTTGTCGACATACACAGCGCCATCGCCGCCGCTGTCGTAAATGCGATCTGTACTGACTAGAAGGGATTCGTTGGTAAGAAAGCGGTACGTGTCGAATCCTGCGCCACCGTACAGGAGATCATCGCCCGATCCACCACTGATATCGTCGTCGCCGTTGCCGCCCAGGACCAGATCGTCGCCGCCACCAACTGCGATGGTGTTGTTGCCGTGTAGAGCCACCACCACGTCCGAGCGCACGTCGAAATCGGAGCCGACATAGTGCATGGCAGCACCATCCTGAACGCCCCAGCGCGCGCGCTCCAGAAGATTCGTATCGAGGGCAAGGTTTTGTGTTCTTGCAGAGACATATTGGCTGAGTGAGTCGACGCCTCGCTTCCGTTCATCGCCAAGAGTCTCCGCATCGAAACCGAGATAGCCGTCAGCGCGGATCAGGACGTCGGCAAGCAGGCGAGTAAATCCTTGCTGCGGCCGCCTGCCATTGGCCTGTTGATAGAGCCCCGCCAACACGACATCGATGAGCGCAGCGGCCAGATTGAGCTGCTTGTCGTCTCCGTTTTCATTGACAAAAAACAAACTATCCGTGCCGCGCAGTTCGGTACCCACGATCTTCGCCACGTCGGCCGCGAGCGTGTCGAGCGCGCCTTCTCCTACGATCTGGCGCTGGACCAGCAATTCAAGCAAAGTACTAGCAGTACGATTTGTCGGCACAACATTTTGATATGCCCCCCGAAATACTCTTGGCAGCAACTCTTTGAAATTCTTGGAGGCCTCAAGAAATATTTCCGAATTCATGAACCCAGCAAGCAGTGTCATCGAATGCAGGTCGACTGCCTTGGCGAAGTCAGCCGCTACGCTTCCGCCCCAGCCAAAGATATCTTCCGCTTCCGGATCGAGCACAAGCGGATTTCCATCATTGATCTTGAACAAATTTTCAGTGCTATAGCTGAGTACCTCGCCCGCCACCACAATCTGTTGCACGTTCGATTTCCGCTCGTTGTAATGGAGCAGATCGTAGTCTTTAAATTCCTGAGGAAGGGTATAGCCTGCGTACTTCAATGGTTCCAGATACAGGTCGTATGTAGACGTTGCCGCCGACTTCTCGAAAGGCGCCTGATCGAAGACAGTCGCTTTTTTATCGAAATAAACCGCCATCAACGAAGCGAGCCCGCCACCTAGCGAATGACCGGTGAAACTAGTCTTCGCTGAGTCCACGACCGGCAAGCTCAGTACATTCAGATAGAACTCTATGGCTTCGAAGACCTGTTGGGAGAACCCGCCTACGCCTGCTGGTACATTTCCCGTGATCCAGTCATCGAGCGCTTGACCTTCTTCTAGCGTCGTCCCTGCATAAGCGACCACTACCTCCCCCGTGGCTGCATTGCGATAGGCCCTAGCCATGAATCCGCTCTGCGAGATCTTCTCGTCGATCTGGCTCCATCCTTCGGGGAGCTGAACAGTATTCAGTTCCGACCTCACACTGGACTTCGATCCATAGACATTCGCGGCCAGCTGCGCATAATCAAGAATTATATTACTGAATTCCATTTCCATTCACCATTTAGTTATTGATTAATTTATTTACAAACCGCATAGCCTTGTCTTTTCTTATAAAACTCGGAAAGAAGTTTTGGAGGCCCTGAGCTAGGTTGCCCTGTCACATAAGCAATGTCATCCCAAGAAAGATAGGTCACAGGTCTGTCCGCATGACGAAAGCCCCAATTCCCCGTTCCCGACAAATTTATACCCATGCGGGTGATGGGTGCTTCATGCTGATTTACCTCCTGCATTTCCCGATTGCGCCAACGATAGACACTCATCAAATAAGTTCCTTTCGGCTTGCCAACACAGAATTCTTCGAGGTCTTCATCAACAACGACCAAGTAGGCGTCACCATCCACGATATCGAAGGAAAGCATTTCCGGAACTCCCTTCACCCCGCTTTTGGCAGACCAGTGAACTCCTAAAGGCGCATAGTTGATTTCCTGATAAATAGGTGGCCCATCGGTCGAGTTGGGAAAGCCACTCTTCAGAGCTACTGAATATCGATCTACATCGATGCGCCGCCCATCGCTGAGCCACACCTGCTCCTTCCAGCGCATCGTGTCTTTGTTGCTGCAACCGCTCAACAAGGCAGCAGACATCAGTCCAGCAACCATCGCCCACCTACACATCTTCATCGCGTCGCACCTCGTTGATTACTTCTTTTTTGAAATTAACCAGCACTCACACCGGTCCAGCGAAAGTGCATTCACGCAATGCCCGCTGCATTGCGTGGATGCACTTCATTGGTTACAGCAGCCTAGCCAAATCACTTCGCCCCTCCTTAATTACAAGATAGGTTTGGTGTTCTAGTATAAAAATCAGAGACCGACCTTGGCGGCTGGTCGTCAAATTGCCCAGTGACTCTCGCAATTTCTTTCCATGACAAGTGTTGCGCCCCCCCGCCCAGCCATCCTTACGAAGGATCCAGTGCGCATTCCCGGAAAGATTCATCCGCATCTTATCTAGGGGTGCTTCGTGCTGGTCGATCTCTTGCACCTTCCCATTGCGCCAGCGCAAGACATTCAAAAGAAATTCGCCTTTACGTCTTCCCGTGCAGAAATTATCGCGACTTTTCCCGGCAGTTGTAACGAGATAAGCATCGCTGCCAGCGATGTAAAAAGACTTTACTTGCGCCGCTCCTTCTTTCTCCCAGAACACTTGCAAAGGGTCGTATCTAAATTCTTGATGCCGGGTGACGATTGACGAAGAATTTGGGAAATCAATTGTCCCTTCTGCCTGACGCTCCACCTCTACAAAGTGGCCCTCATCCAACCAGACCTGCTCCTCCCACTTCATCTTTTGCTTGCAGCCAGACATACACGTCATGACCAAGGCCAAACCGACGAGCATCAGCAGTTTCATAAATTCATCTCTCCCTCAAGGATTCCGAGCCATGCACTCGCAAGGGACTCAACAAATAATCAATCACCCGCCGCTTGCCCGTTTTCACTTCCGCACTCAAGCTCATCCCGGCACTCATCCGCACCTTGACCCCATCGATCGCCAGCGTGCTGCCGTTCAATTTGATGCGTGCGGGGAATACCAAACCCAGCTTTTCGTCCTGCGCGGCATCATGGGAGACGCTGGCGACCGTGCCGGTCAGATAGCCGTAGCGGGTATAGGGGAAGCTATCGACCTTGACGGTGACCGGCTGGCCCGGGCGCATGAAGCCGATGTCCTTGTTGAGGACGGTGACTTCGACCTCCAGTGCTTCTTCGGCCGGCACTACGACCAGTAACGGCTGTGCAGGCGTGACTACACCACCTACGGTGTGGACGGCTAACTGCTGGATGGTGCCGTCAACGGGTGCGTGCAGAGCCATCAGCTTGTCGCGCTGGCCGGTCTTGGCGACGTCCTGGGTCAGCTGGCCGGCTTGCTCGCCTGCCTGGCGCAAGGCATCCAGTGCCTGCTGGCGTGTGTCGGTGACAAGCACGCGCAACTCTTCCTGCGCCGCACTGATCGCCGAGCGGATTTCCTGCAGGCGGTTGCGCTGGGTGGCGAGCTGGCTTTCTGCGGCGATGCGTTCCTGTTCGCGCAACAGGTAGTCATGGCGGCCGACGTACTTGCCTTCGACCAGGCGGGCGTAGTCCTCTGCGCGCACTTTGGAGATGCGTGCGGATTCGGCCAGCGGTTGGATCGCGTCCTGAGTGGTCTGCAACTCGGCCTGGCGTTGGGCGATGCTGGCTTGCAGGTTATGCCGGCGCGCCTGGAATGCGTCGAACTGGCTGCTGACCAATTGCTGCTCGTTGGCCACGCGCTCGGCGGGGAGATCCGGAGCGGGATCCAGCTGCGGCGGCTGCCCGGTCGCAATGGCGGTCGCCAACGCTGCCTGGCGTAGCGCGGCCAGCCGTGCGTTGACCAATGCGTCGCCTGCCTGGGCGAACTCGGCGCCGGTGGCGGTGGCATCGAGTTCGACCAGCAGCTGGCCTTTCTTCACCGCCTGTCCGTCGCGTACCAGGATCCTGCGTACCACCGCGGTTTCTGCGGTCTGCACCACCTTGGTCCGCGAGTCGACCACGGTCTTGCCTGGTGCCACGGCGACGATATCGAGCTTGCCCAGGCACGCCCACAGCAGCGCGACACAGAAGAAGCCGATGATGATGCGCATGGTCCAGCGCGCGGTGGGCGAGACAGGCGTTTCGGTCAGCTCGAGATGGGCGGGGAGGAACGCGCGCTCGTCGGCGCTGCGCGCGGGCGGGTCGAGCTGGCGGCGCACCGCCCAGGCCGATTTGAAGATGTTGAAATAGCGGAGAAAGAAATCGCGCCATCCCTGGAGCAGGTGCTTCATGGTGTCCCCTGTTGCAGTCTGTACAGATGTGCGTATTGGCCTTCCGGGCGGTCGACCAGCTCGGCATGCGAGCCGCTCTCGACGATGCGTCCCTTCTCCACCACGACGATGCGATTGGCCTGCCGCACGGTAGAAAGGCGGTGCGCGATGATCAACACGGTGCGTCCCTTGCAAATGGCGCGCATATTGCTCATCACCGCATGCTCCGATTCGTAATCCAGGGCGCTGGTGGCCTCATCGAGAATCAGAATGCGCGGATCGCCGATCAGTGCGCGCGCGATCGCAATGCGCTGCCGCTGCCCACCGGACAGGCCGGTGCCGTGCTCGCCAACCTTGGTGTCGTAGCCTTCCGGCAATTCCAGAATGAAGTCGTGGGCACCTGCCAGCTTGGCCGCATGGATCACCCGCTCCAGCGGCATGCCGGGATCGGTCAACGCGATGTTCTCGCGCACGCTGCGGTTGAACAGGAAGTTTTCCTGCAGCACCACGCCCAACTGACGACGCAACCAGGCCGGATCGGCCAGCGCCAGGTCCTGGCCATCGATCAGCACCCGCCCGCGCTCGGGCGTGTAGAGCCGCTGCACCAGCTTGGTCAGCGTGCTCTTGCCGGAGCCGGAACGGCCGACGATGCCGATGATTTCGCCTGGGCGGATATCCAGCTCGATCCCGTTGAGCACCTCGGGCGCATCCGGCCGATAGCGGAACGTGACCCGCTCGAACGTCACCTGCCCGCGAATCGGCGGCAATGCCAGGCGACTGCCCGGCAACTCGGTGCGGGTATTGAGGATGTCGCCCAGCCGCTCGACCGAGATACCGACCTGCTGGAAGTCCTGCCACAACTGAGCCAACCGAATGATCGGCGCGGTGACCTGGCCGGACAACATGTTGAAGGCGATCAGCTGGCCAATCGACAGCTTGCCTTCCATCACCAGCTTTGCGCCCCAGAACAGCACCGCCACGGCGGTGAGCTTCTGCACCAGTTGCACGCCTTGCTGGCCCAGCGTGGCGATGCGGGTGACGTTGAACCCGGCGCTGACATAGCCGGCCAGCTGGTTGTCCCAGGTGCGGGTCACGCGCGGATCCACCGCCATCGCCTTGACCGTGCCGATGCCGCTGACCGTCTCCACCAGGAAGGATTGGTTGTCGGCGCCGCGCGCGAACTTGTCGTTCAGGCGTTTGCGCAGCACCGGGGTGACCAGGCCCGAGATGGTCGCGTACAACGGCAGCGACAGCACCACGATCAAGGTCAGCCAACCGCTGTACCAGAACATCACCGACAGAAAGACCACCGTAAAGAATAGGTCCAGCACCGAGGTCAGCGCCTGTCCGGTCAGGAAGTTGCGGATGTTCTCCAGCTCGCGGACGCGCGCGATGGTGTCGCCGACCCGCCGCGATTCAAAATACGCCAGCGGCAGCGACAACACATGCCGGAACAGCCGCGCACCCAGCTCCACATCGATCTTGCTGGTGGTGTGGGCGAAGACGTAGGTGCGCAATCCGGACAGCAGCACGTCGAACACCGCCATCGAGACCAGCCCGATCGCGATCACGTCCAGCGTGGTCAGGCCGTTGTGCACCAGCACCTTGTCCATCACCACCTGATAGAACAGTGGCGTGATCAGCGCGAACAGCTGGATGAAGAACGAGACGATAAAGACCTCGATCATCAACTTGCGGTACTTCACCACCGCAGGAATGAACCAGCTGAAGTCGAACTTGGCCAGGTCGCCGAGCACCGAAGCCCGCGAGGCCACCTGCAGCAACCGCCCCTGGTAACGTGCTTCGAACTCGGCGGGAGAGATGGAGCGTGGCCGCTTTTCGACCAGATCGTGGACCAGGATCTGGTCCGCACCCACCTTTGCGACGATAAAGGCATCACCATCCGGCACCAGGGCCAGCGCCGGTAACGCGGCCATGCCGATCCGCGCCGCCGGTTGGGCGACGACCTTGGCTTTCAGCCCCAATTGCTTGGCAGCCAGCAGCAGCGCGGTTTCGTCGAATGGCTCGCCCCCACGGCCAAAGCCGTGCGCAAGCTGCGTCGCATCGGCGGCAACGCCATGAAATTGCGCAAGAAGGACAAGTCCCTGCAGCCCCAAATCCGGTCGGTCTTGCACCGACGAGCCGCCCTCGACCAACGAGAGCGACGCACTTCCCCCTGACATACGCGTTCCTTGCTGTAGAGCCCAAGCCGGACTCGAGTGATGGAATAGAATCCGGAGATGTTAAGAAGCTGTCAATCAGCCCACCCCTCGCTGTCGATCTATTTTCTCAATCAGGCGTCTCTCAGGCTGAGACGCACTCACTGATGTCCGCTCGTGCCATTCCCCAATAGCCATACCTACTAATAGTAAGCCGGAGGGTGACGCCTCTTGACATCGTTGCCGATGCAAGCATGCCCGCCTGTCATATTTCCGCTACCATGCCAAGCCTCACGCCTACCACCGGCCCGTCGCATGTCCACTGCCCCGCAAAAGCCGCTCGCCATCCGCGAGCGTCTGTCCGAAGTCCGCTACGAGATCCGGGGCGAGCTGGCGCGACGAGCGCGGGAGTTGGAGGCGCAGGGACGCAAGCTGATCAAGCTCAATATCGGCAACCCCGGTGCGTTCGGATTCCGTGCGCCGGAGCATCTGCAGCGCGCCATTGCCGACGACATGGGCCGCACCGACCCATACACCCATCAGCAAGGCCTGCCGGAGGCGCGCGAGGCCATCGCCACCGCGTATGCGCGGCGTCAGCATCCGGACGCGCATCCGGACCGGATCTTCATCGGCAACGGCGTCAGCGAGCTGATCGATCTGTCGCTGCGGGCGCTGCTCAATCCCGGCGACGAAGTGCTGGTGCCCTCGCCCGACTATCCGCTGTGGTCGGCGGCGACCATCCTCAACGACGGCCGCCCGGTGTATTACCGCTGCGCACCGGAAAACGGCTTCCAGCCGGACCCGGTGGAGATCGAGACGCTGGTGTCCTCGCGTACCCGCGCCATCGTGCTGATCAATCCGAACAACCCCAGCGGCGCCAGTTATTCGCGCGAGCTGCTGGAGCGCATCGTGGCGATCGCCACCAAGCACAATCTGCTGCTGATGGTCGATGAGATCTACGACCAGGTGCTGTACGACGACGCGGCCTTCGTGCCGGTCGCACCGCTGGCCGGTGCGCACCCGTGCATCACCTTCAGCGGCCTGAGCAAGGTGCATCGCGCCTGCGGTTGGCGCGTGGGCTGGGCACTGCTGTCGGGCGACCAAGCGCGCATCAACGACCTGCGCAATGCGATGGACCTGCTCGGCGCGCTGCGCCTGTGCGCCAATGTGCCAGGCCAGTACGCCATCGATGCGGCCGTGAACGGGCCGGACACCATCTCGGCGCTGTGCGCGCCGGGCGGCCGCCTGTATGAAACCCGCCGCGCGGTGATCGAGGCCTGTGCGGCCAGCGAGCATCTGCAGCTGGTGGCACCGGCCGGGGCGCTGTATGCGTTCCCGGCGGTGGTGGGCGCAGCGGCGCGCAACTTCGACGATCATGCGTTCGCACTCGATCTGATGAACGAAGAAGGCGTGCTGGTGGTTCCCGGCTCCAGCTTCAACGTGCCGTATCGCCACCATTTCCGCGTGACCCTGATGCCGGAAGCCGGTGTGATGCGCGATGTGTTCGCCCGCATCGACCGTGCATTGGCACGCCGCGCCGAGGCCATTACCAAGGTGGTTCCACTCAAGCCACGCAGCGTGGCCTGATGACTGCGCCTGGCGCGCCGCTGCGCTATCTGGCGCTCGGCGATTCGTACACCATCGGCGAAGGCGTTGCGCCTGACCAGCGTTGGCCTTCGCAACTGGTCGATGGCTTACGTGCATACGGTTGGAACGTGGCGCCGCCGCAGATCATCGCCACCACCGGCTGGACCACCGACGAATTGCAGGCCGGGATCGACGCGGCAGCCCCGCAGGGGCCGTTCGACCTGGTGAGCTTGTTGATTGGCGTCAACAATCAGTATCGCGAGCGCCCGTTGGACGAGTACCGCCAGCAATTCGACGCCCTGCTGCTGCGTGCAATTGCATGCGCGAACGGCCACCCGGCACGCGTGTTCGTGCTGTCGATTCCCGATTGGGGCCTGACCCCGTTTGCGCGCGCGCGCAGTGGCGATGCCGCGTTGATCGGTGCGCAGATCGACGCGTTTAATGCAATCGCTGCCGACCGCTGCAGTGCGCATGCGGTGCGCTTTGTCGACATCACGGCCACCAGCCGCGATGGCGGCGATGCGGTGGACATGCTGGTGGACGACGGTTTGCATCCTTCCGGCGCAATGTATGCGCGTTGGACGGCACTGGCGCTACCGGCAGCGCGCGATGCGTTGGGCGCAACTGGGTCGTTGGACACGATCGTCTAAGCGTAGCTGGGCAACACAGACCGGGCTGCTGCCAGGTAGCTGCGGCCGGCGCCCGGAATCAGGATTCACCAACCGCACGCTGCAGTTCTTGCATGCGGCCCAAGCCCATCTGCTGGCTGCGCGCGACATCTTGGCAAGGCACCAAGTCACAGCGTTTTGCTGCGCTTCTCTGCGGCGGTTTTGCGCGCGTGGGTTGCACGTGCCTCCACAGCGCGAGATGTCGCACGCGATCCCTGCCAGCCCTCTTTACGTCGATGCGGTAGCAACAGGCGTTGCAGCCAGGCCTTTCGATCCGCGCAGGTCGGATACCAGCCACCGATGCATCCGTGGGCACGCATCGCAAACTGCCAACCCGCCCTACCCCAACCAGCCCGGCAGGCCCTAAGCTAGCCGCGCAGCACGCCTGATTGCCAAGGAACGACATTGCACACCACTGCCACCCAACCGATGAGCCGCGCGCAGGCGTTGACGATTGCACGCGCATTTCTGCCGGCGCATCCGCTGGGCAACCGCTACGACTACTACTACACGCAAGCCAAGCTGCGCACCGACCCGCTGTATCCGGGCGTGCTGGCCGAGCTGCGCACGACCACGGCGCCGGTGCTGGATCTGGGCTGCGGGCTCGGCCTGCTGGCCCATGCACTGCGCGCCGATGGCCAGGCCTTGGCCTATCACGGCGTGGATGTGGATGCGTCCAAGATTCGCCGCGCACAGCACATCGCGCAGCGCTCGAACCTGGGCGCTACCAAGTTCGAGGTGGTCGATCTGAGCGTGGCGTGGCCGCAGCATCGGGGCAGCGTCACCATCCTGGATGTGCTGCAGTATCTGCAAGCGGACATGCAGGCCAGTCTGCTGCGCAGCGTGGCGCAGATGCTCACGCCCGGCGCGAAGCTGGTGATTCGGAGCGCGCTGGGCGATGCCAGCAGCCGTGGCCGCACCAGCCGTGTCACCGACGTCCTGGCGCACCTGAGCGGCTGGATGCAGCGGATGCCGCGCAGCTATCCCACGCGCGAGAGCCTGCAGGCGCACCTGGACGCAGCCGGTCTGCGCGCCACGTTTGCGCCGTTGTATGGCAACACGCCCTTCAACAACTGGCTGATCGTTGCAGAGCCACGCTGAGCGCGGCAGGCGACGGGCACACGTTGCGAGCAATCGTCGACCAGACGTCGAAGCGGGGAAGGAACTGTCATGTCTGGGCGGCGCATGCCGCGCCAACACCGGCAGCGCCCGCCAGGCGGCGACTGCAATTGTTTTGTCCGTCGCGCTTAATCCGGCCGCCGCCCCACCAACCCGCGCGCCTGCATCGCCTCCAGCACGCCGCGCAGGATGGTGAGGTTGTGGCCGTGCGCAGCGCCTTCATGCAGCAGCACGATGGCGCCGGGTTGCAGGTCGCGCACGATGCGGGCGATGGTGGTGTCCGGCTCGCATTGCACGCCGTCGAAGCCGCGCGCGCTCCAGGCCACCCGGGTCAGCCCGTGCGCGCGCAGCGGCGAGGCGACGAAGGGGTTGGTCATGCCGACCACCGAGCGGTACAGCCGTGGCGCCTGGCCGGTAATGCACGCCAGCACGCGCTGCGCCTGGCCGATTTCCTGCGCCATCCGGCGCGGCCCCAGCGCCCAGAACCAGGCTTGGGGATGGGTGTGGCTGTGGTTGCCGATGCCATGCCCGCGCCGCACCATGTCGCGCACCAGCTCGGGCCGCTGCTCGGCACGCGCGCCGACCAGGAAGAACGTTGCCTTGGCGTCGTAGGCATCCAGCAGGTCGAGGATGGCTGGGGTGTCGTCGGACGGGCCATCGTCGATGGTCAGCCAGACATGCGGCGCGCGACCGGGTAACCGCGCCAGCACCGGCGCATACAGCCGCGCGCGCGGCAGGAACACCGGCACCACGAACAGCGCATGCGACAGCAGCAGCGCAGGCAGCCCCCAGGCCCAGCCCAGATGCCACCACAGCAGTGCCACCGCTGCCTGCGAGAGGGCCAACAGGCCCACCCAGCGGTAGGGGCGCGAAGGGGTGCGATACAGCGTTTCCGGCGTGGTCATGCCCAATGATGCCATGCGGCGTAGAATGCCCGGTCTCCACGCTGCCACCCAAGTGCTGCCATGTCTCTCGATCCCGCCCTGCGTTCCCGTATCGATACGCTGCTGCAATCCAGCCGCGTGGTGCTCTTCATGAAAGGCCAGCCCGGCATGCCGCAGTGCGGTTTTTCGGCCAAGGCGGTCGGCGTGCTGGACGGTCTGGGCATCGACTATGCCCACGTCAACGTGCTGGCCGACCAGGAAATCCGCGAGGGCATCAAGGCCTATGGCGACTGGCCGACCATCCCGCAGCTGTACGTGGACGGCGAGCTGATCGGCGGCAGCGACATCATCGTGCAGATGGCCGACAGCGGCGAGCTGAGCAGCATGCTCGGCCTGCAGGCGCCCGACCGCAGCCCGCCCAAGATCACCATCACCCCCGCCGCGGTCGAGATGCTCAAAAGTGCGCTGGCCGATGCGCCGGATGCCTCGCTGACGCTGGCCATCGATGCCAATTTCCAGCCCAATTTCCAGCTGGCGCCGACCAACCCGAACGCCATTGCGGCTGAATCCAACGGGCTGCGCGTGCAGTTCGACCTGGCCAGCGCGCGTCGTGCCGACGGCATCACCATCGACTGGGTCGACGACATCCGCGGCCGTGGCCTGGCCATCGATAACCCCAATGCGCCCAAGCCGGTGCAGGAGCTGTCGGTGCGCGATGCCGACGACCGTCTCAAGGCCGGCAGCCTGACCCTGGTGGACGTGCGCCCGGCCGACGAGCGCGCACTGGCCACGGTGGCCGCACCGTTCCGCACGCTGGATGCGCACGAGCGCGCCGCCATCGAACAGTTGCCCAAGGACACCCCGCTGGCGTTCCTGTGCCACCGCGGCGGCCGCAGCCTGCAGGCCGCCGAACATTTCCGTGGGCTGGGCTTCACCAATGTCTACAACGTCACCGGCGGCATCGATGCGTGGTCGGACGAGGTGGACAACGGCGTGGCGAAATACTGAGCAACACATCGGCGGTCGTCGCACGGTCGCGGCTGCCGCTCGCCGGTCATGCTTCCTGGGTAGACTGCCGCGCCTGCGACAACCACGCGACCGCGGTTCGCCCAGACGCAGCCTAGGCCGGCACACCGCAGACCGAAACGGGCGCTCCCTGGAGCGCCCGTTTTTCATGGATCACCCTGCACAAGGACATCGCTGCAATGCATACCCGCCTGCTCTCTGTCGCCCTGGCCGCGCTGCTGCCGTTGGCCACCCACGCCGCCGAACCGTCGCGCGCGGTGCTACTGGTCCAGACCTACGACAACCAGCCGACCGACGATCCGCTGGAATACATCCCGGTCTGGCTCGGCGAGGGTATCGCCAGGGAATCGACCCTGCCCAAGGTGCTGCTGGGCCAGCCGTTGCGGGTCTTCAACGCAGGCGTTTCCACCGGCAACGTGCGGCTTGCGGCACTGACGGTAGACGACAACAGCATGTGCGGCGGCACCGCGAAGCTGCGCATCAAGGGCAACCCCACGCTGTCCGACTCGCCGCTGCTGTCGACCGTGGATGTGAATCCCGGCAAGCGCTTTGCCGGCCGCGCAGCCACCGCCAGCGAACAGGCCGAGCTGTTTGCACAGGTCAACAACACCGCGCCGCTGCGCAAGCGCGTCAAGCCGGCAGCCCTGGCGCAGGCGCTGGCCGCGTTCGATGCCGATCGCGCGCAGGATCTGGCGGCGCTGCAGATCGTCACCGATACGCAGCAACCGCAGCGACGCGTGGCGATCCTGACCTCCAACCATCCCATCGAGACCGGCAACCCGGAAAACCCCACCGGCGTGCTCGTCGTCCTTGCGATCTTCGAGCATGACGGCAGCCGTTGGCAGTTCCGCAAGGGTCACGCTGCCAGCGGCTGCGACGATTGCGAAGACCTGCCGCTGCGCACGCATCTGCTGCAGTTCGGGATATCGACGGCAACGGCACGCTCGATTTCGTGCTGGCCGAAAGCGGCTACGAAAGTTACGGGTTTTCTCTGCTGCTCGGCGAAGGCGCCAGCTGGCGGTCGGAAGCATTGCCGGGCGGCTGCTGATCGGTGTTGACTGCTTGCACGCTGCCCGGTGCGGCATGCGCAGGGCGGCATCTTCTGCGTTGCGATGCCCACCTGTGCCCGGCTGCAGCAGCGTCGTTACCCACGCTGCACGGCAGACCTCGATCATCGGCATGCAGATCGCCGATGCAGGTCTTCAACCGGCAAATCCACCCTCATCCAAAAACTGCTGCTCTTCTGCCGTGGTCTCACGTCCCAGCACCGCATTGCGGTGCGGGAACCGGCCAAAGCGCTCAATGATGCGCTGATGCTCCAGCGCCCAGTGGGTGGTCTGTGCATCGCCCAGTGCAGTGATCAGCTGCACCGCGCGCGCCTGCTCATCGGCGTGTTCGGCATGCTCGAAGGGCAGATAGAAAAACAGACGCAGTTGCGCCGACACCTGTTGATCGAAGCCGCTGGCGAGCGCCTGTTTGGCGTACCGCAGTGCCAGGCCATCGGTGGCATAGGCATGCGCACTGCCGCGAAACGCATTGCGTGGAAATTGATCCAGCAGGATCAGCAAGGCCAGTGCATCTTCGGCGCGTGCCATCCACTGCGCGTACTCACCCCGTGCGGCGGCAAAATGCTGCTCGCTGAAGTGCTGGCGAAAATTGGCATCGAAGGCGTCGTTGTGCGTGAACCAGCGCGCCGCGCCAGCCAGCTCCCAGAAAGCCAACACCACATCGGCCTGCTTGTTGCGCTCTGTTTTGGCAATCATCGGCACATCCCCTGACGAATTCGGCATAGCATGCACGGGTGCATGTGATGAGCCCGCCGCTCTCGACCTCCAGCACTTGGCAAGCACGCCGCCGACGACTAGGTTGGCGGCTGACGTTTTGTGTTACCGGGGAAATCCATGCGTTCCATCCTGTTCGCCGCGCTGGGCGCGGCGGTGCTGTGCGGGCCTGCGTCTGCGGCATCGGCGGCATCGCGCTTCGTGCAAGATCCCTACCCCAGCACCTATCGCGCGCTCGCGTCCGCTCCGGTGCTGATCCAGCACGCCACCGTGCTCACCGGCACCGGCGAGCGGCTGGACGATGCCGACGTGTTGCTGCGCGACGGCAAGGTGGCTGCGGTGGGCAAGGCGCTCCAGGCGCCCGCTGACGTGCGCCGTATCGACGGCACCGGCAAGTGGGTGACGCCCGGCATCATCGATGTGCACTCGCATCTGGGCGTGTATCCCAGCCCGGGCGTCAGCGCGCATAGCGACGGCAACGAGATGACCGCACCGGTGACGCCCAACGTGTGGGCCGAGCATTCGATCTGGCCGCAGGATCCCGGCTTCGGCACTGCGCTGGCCGGCGGCATCACCTCGCTGCAGGTGTTGCCGGGCTCGGCCAATCTGATCGGCGGGCGCGGCGTCACGCTCAAGAACGTTGCTTCCACCACCTACCAGGGCATGAAATTCCCCGGTGCACCATGGGGCCTGAAGATGGCCTGCGGCGAAAACCCCAAACGCGTGTACGGCCAGAAAGGTGGCCCCGGCACGCGCATGGGCAACGTCGCCGGTTACCGCGCTGCGTTCATCGACGCGGCCGAGTATCTGCAGAAGAACGCGCCGAAAAAGAAAACCGCCAAAAAGCGCCATTGGTGGAGCCGCGGCGGCGACAACGACAGCAGTGGCGATGCCGGCGGCAAGCGCGATCTCAAGCTCGACACACTGGCCGGTGCCATCAACGGCGACATCCGTGTGCACATCCACTGCTACCGCGCCGATGAGATGGCGACGATGCTGGATCTGTCCAAGGAATTCGGCTTCCACATCGCCGCCTTCCATCACGGCGTGGAGGCCTACAAGCTGGCCGACCGCCTGGCGCAGGACAACGTCTGCGGCGCGCTGTGGGCCGACTGGTGGGGCTTCAAGATGGAAGCCTTCGACGGCATCCAGGAAAACATCGCACTGGTCGATCGCCCGGCCAACAGCTGCGCCATCGTGCATTCGGATTCGGAAGAAGGCATCCAGCGGCTCAACCAGGAGGCCGCCAAGGTGATCGCCAACGCGCGCCGCAGTGGCATGGAGATCCCGCCGGAGCGCGCCATCCGCTGGCTCACCAGCAATGCCGCCAAGGCGCTCGGGATCGAGCAGCAGACCGGCGCACTGGAGCCGGGCAAGATGGGCGATGTGGTGGTCTGGAACGGCAACCCTTTCAGTTCGTATGCGCTGGCCGAGCAGGTGTATATCGACGGCGCGCAGGTCTACGACCGGCATAACCGCGCACTGCAGCCGGTGTCGGACTTCATGCTCGGCCAGGAGGTGGCACGATGAGCCGCGTCACGCACATGCCCCCGCGGTTGCGCGCGATCGCGGCATTGGTGATGGCCACGCTGGCATTGCCGGCCTTCGCGCAGCAGGTGCTGATTCGCGGCGCCACCGTGCACACTGTCACCGCGCAAGGCACCCTGCAGAACACCGACGTGCTGGTGCAGGGCGGCGTGATTCGCGCCATCGGCCGCAACCTGGCAGTACCCACCGACGGCCGCGTGGTCGAAGCAAACGGCCGCCCACTGACGCCGGCCTTATTCGGCGGCATTACCGAAATCGGTATCGAAGAAGTCTCCGGCGAAGAAAGCACCGTGGACAGCGGCGTCAAGCTGGCCGATCAACCGATGCGCCCGGAATTCGACGTCACCCTGGCCTACAACCCCGATTCGGTGCTGGTGCCGGTGGCGCGCGTGGAGGGCATCGGCTTCACCGCGTTGGGGGCGACCGCCAGTGGCGCCTTCATTGCCGGCCAGGGCGGCATCGTGCGGCTGGATGGCAGCCCGGATCCGGTCGGCCCGCATGCCTTGTTTCTTCGCATCGGAGCGGCGGCGTCCGATCTCACCGGCAGCTCGCGCGCCGCGCAATGGATGTTGCTGGATCAACTGGTTGCCGAAGCACGCGGGCGTATCCCGGCCGATTCGCCGCATGCGCTACTGACCCCGGTTGGACGCGGTGTACTGGCAAACTACCTGGCCGGCCAGGGTCGCATCGTGGTGCAGGTGGAACGCGCAGCCGACATCCGCCAGCTGTTGCGCTGGGCGCAGCGCGAAAAGGTGCGCATTGCCATTGCCGGCGGCGCCGAAGCCTGGAAGCTTGCGCCGCAACTGGCGCAGGCCAAGGTCCCGGTGTTGGTCGACGCGCTGGCGGATCTGCCATCGACCTTCGACCAGATTGGCGCGACGCTGGAAAACGCCGCACGTCTGCGCGCTGCCGGCGTGGAGGTCAGCTTTACCCAAAACGGCGATGCCTCGCACAACGCACGCAAACTGCGCCAGCTGGCCGGCAATGCGGTCGCCAATGGCTTGCCATGGGAAGCCGGCCTGGCCGGTCTGACCCGTGTGCCGGCAGACATCTTCGGCGTGGGCGATCGCATCGGCAGCATTGCGATCGGCAAGCAGGCCGACCTGGTGCTGTGGGAAGGCGACCCGCTGGATGTGGCGCATTATGCCGAGCAGGTCTGGCTGGGCGGCCGCGACATGCCGATGCGATCGCGCCAGAGCGAGCTGCGCGACCGCTACATGCAGCAGGCCGGCCCGCTGCCGCGCGCCTATCTGAAGTAAGCGTGCGGTGGGTTGCTCAAGCGCCACCTGAGCATGGTCTTTCATCGTTGGTGTGCCGGCACAGCGGGTACCGGCGCACCGCTTCACCGCTTTGCTGCTGTGCACAGGTGATGTGCTGTCATGGCGTCCTGCCGCATCTTGCTGGCGGCCTTCGCTGTCGTGATGTTTCCCACTAGGCCTATCGCATGTTTTCGGTTTCGCTCTTGATAGCGCTTGGCCGCCTTGGCGTCTTGCTACGGCATATGCCGCGTGCCCACCTCGCCGTTGCACGACCGTGAGCTCGCTCTTCCACGGTAGCGGCTTGCGTTCGATCGATCGGGCGGTATTGCGCCAGGCACCTGCCAATCTGCAGCGCGGGATGGAAGCGGTGGGCGGGCGTCTGATTCTCACCGCCGATGCGCTGCTGTTTCAGCCGCACGCGTTCAATGTACAGCGCCAGACGCTGAGCCTGCCCTTGCCGCAGATCGTGGCGATTCAGTCCTGCTGGACACGCCTGTTCGGCCTGCTGCCGATCGCGCCGACATCGCTGGCAGTGCGGCTGGAGGACGGAAAGCGATACCGCTTCGTGATCGGCAAGCGCACGCAATGGATGGCGGACATCGCCTCGGCGCGGGATGCCCTGCGCTGAGCCGTGCAAGGACGCCGGTGCGTCGCAGAGGCAGCTGGCAAGGCGACTGCGTCACCGCCAAGCCGGAGGCGGCCGCCGATCCGTGCGGCATGTCCCCGCGCGTGCAGCGCGGTGGCCGTGCGCCGTCCACGACAACCGACAAAGGCTCTCGGGGTTTTGGTAGCCTCTCCATGGCCGATGCCGGAACTGCGTATTGCAGTTGCCCACTGCGGCGACAGTCAGCGATGCCCGCAGGTAACCAACGACGCCACCCTTGATCGCTGGAATTTCGAACAGTGCGTACATTCTCTGTCTTCGGTACTGGCCTAGCATCGCGCGCACGCATCGCCACCATGCCTTGCTTCCGACAGCTCACCCGCATGCCTCGCAATCTTCGACATTACTTCGCCTGCGCACTGCTGCTCTATGCCGGCATCAGCGCACCTGCACTGGCCGACTTCGGGATCAGCCGCAGCGGCAACCGCGTGATCGTCGACAGCGGCGCCGAGCTGGTGTTTGCGGTCGATGCCCGAAATGGCGACATCGTGTCGATGCGCTATCGCGACAACGAACTGCAGACCACCGAATCGAAGGGCTCGCACATCGCTTCGGGGTTGGGCAGTGCAAGCGTGGATGCACGCATCGTTGGCGGGACGATCGTGGTGTCGGCCAAGGCCGGCGACTTGGTCCAGTACTACATCGCACGCAAGGGCCGCAACGCGATCTACATGGCCACCGATGCGCCCACCTTGCTGCCAGTGGGCGAATTGCGCTTCGTCGCCCGCTTGAACGTGTCCAAGTTGCCCAATGCGCAGCAGGAGCCCGATTCCAATGTCGGCAGAGCGATCGAAAGTGAGGATGTCTTTCTATTGCCGGATGGGCGCACCAGCTCCAAGTTCTATTCTGCACGTCGAATGATGGACGACCAGGTGCATGGCGTCAGTGGCCCTGGCGTTGCCGTGTTCATGCTGATGGGCAACCGCGAGCGCAGCGCGGGCGGCCCGTTCTTCAAGGACATTGCGACGCAAAAAACCAGCCTGACGCATGAGCTCTATAACTACATGTATTCCGATCACACCCAGACCGAAGCCTTTCGCGGCGGCCTGCACGGGGTGTACGGGCTGCTGTTCACCGATGGAAGCTTGCCGTCGAGTGCGCAGCTGGACACCGCGTTCGTCGATGCCACGCTGGGCCTGAGCGGTTATTTGCCGGCAAGCGGGCGCGGCACCGTGAGTGGGCACGTCGGCGGCGTGCTGCCGGGCCAGCCGGCCGTCATCGGCCTGCGCAACGCGCAGGCGCAGTACTGGGCCACCGCCGACGGCAGCGGGAACTACCAGGTGACGGGTGTTCGCCCGGGCAGCTATCGCATGACGCTCTACCAAAACGAACTGGAGGTCGCACAACGCAACATCGAGGTTTCTGCCGATGCCACTGCGCACGCCGCACTGCAGGCGGTCGTTTTGCCGGGCACGGTGAAGTGGCAGATCGGCATTCCCGACGGCACGCCGGCGGGGTTCAGCGACGCGGACCTGCTGCCGCGGGCGCACCCTTCCGATGCGCGCATGCACTGGTCTGCGGTGACCTACATCGTGGGATCGAGCAGCGTGAGCAGTTTTCCGGCAGTGCAGTGGCGCGGCATCAACACCCCGAGCCGGATCGACTTCACCCTGCCCGCCAACGAGGTGCGCGGCTATCGCCTGCGTCTCTTCGTGCCGTTGGCACAGGGCGGCGCACGTCCGCAGATCAGCGTGAACGCACGCTGGAACGGCCCGCTGCCTGCCGCGCCCACGCAACCAAAGACACGCGGCATCACGCGCGGCACTGCGCGCGGCAACAATACCCTTTACGAAGTGGACATCCCCGCCTCGGCGTTGCAGGCCGGCAACAACCGCATCGAGATCGGCATCGCCTCCGGCTTCCCGGATAACGGCTACCTCAGCCCGGCAATCGTGTTCGACAGCATCCAGCTGGTGGCGTTATAGCAACGTCCGAACACACGATTGGCGCAGTGGCCAGGCATGTGCGGCTGGTGGGTGGCGTTGGCATGCAGCGCTCGGCCGTTCCGATGTTCATCGCGCCGGCACCGGCCGCGTAGCGGCGCGTTGTTCGCCGCTCCGGATCTGCGCGCAAGCGCGTTCGCGGCCACGCGCGGCGCAGGCGCAGTGATCCATGCACATCGCTCACGTGAGCTCATCCAAGATCCGATGCCGAGGCGACAGGCGCCACACACCGCACGTGGCTGTCACATGCGCAGCGCTGCGCCGCCAGTCGCTTGAACAATGCACAGGCGGCGACTTGTCCAACGTTGAAAAAACCCGCGTGCGTGCCGACCGATACCGCCGACACGCACGATACAGCGGGGCTGCGCTTACTTCGCATCCAAGGTCGCGCTGACCTTGGCCCATCCATTGCCGCGTACCACTTCAAAGCCCGCTTCGGCCGCATGCAGGTACATGCTGTTGCTGTAGCGGCCATCCTTGGCGCGGTTGTTCTGCAGCCAGGTCAGGAACGGCTTGGCATCCACGTTGAGGCTGCCGCTGGTCTTCAGCGTCGGCTGGCCGGCGGTCCCGGTCGGGATGAAGGTGTAGACGTAATAGCCCGCGCCGGAATTGAAGCCTTCCCACAGATCGAAAGTGCGCCCGCCCGCGGTGATGACCTTGGTCGCAGTCACGGTGCCGACCGGCCAGGAATTGTGGTCGCCCCAGATCATCACTTCCAGCTGCGGATTGCCCTTGGCGGTGTCCCAGCGAAAGAAGATGTCGTAAGCGAAATCACCGGCCAGATTGGTGCCGCCTGCGCTGTAATTGAATTTGAATGGCAGCGAGCTGATCGAGGAGATCTGCTTGGGGAACAGCGTGTCGGTGGTCGGATTCCAATTGTAATGCCAGCCGCGCACGATCGCCGGATAGCCGTAGAGGTTGTAGTCGGCGAAGTTGAAGGTGACCGTCAGCTCCGGCGTACTGCCGGTGCCGAACGTGCCCTGGATGATGTTGTTGGGATCGTTGAAATTGTTCACCCACGCATAGTGGTTGCCAAAGATCTTGTACGGGCCGGCGAGCGCCGCCGGGGCGAGTGCGACCAGACCGAAAGCAAGCGCCGCGGTCCACCAGCGCGAGGCGCGCCGCCGCGTGGTCGGCGCCTGGGCGCACGTCTGGACAAGGGAGCTGGATGGGCAGTTGTGCATGGTGACTCTCCGTATGATTCAGCGCGGCGGCGCTGGTGCAGCGTCGTCGGGACCTGCCGTGCGGCAGTCGGGTCGGACCGTAGCAGCGGCGCCACGCGGGGAGCTATAACGATTCCGGCGGCGCCACCCGGCCAAGCGCGATAGCGGGCGCCACCTTGCACTTGGAGCGTGCGCTGGCTAGCACTTAGGTCACCGTACACGGGCGTAGCGGCGGGTTTCGCGCCAAAGACGCCCGCGCGTGGGGCGGTAAATGGTGCACAGCCACATACGCATCGCCCGTGTCCGCACGTGCCGGCGGCGTCGCTTGCGCGTGCAATGCCTTTCAACGCAGTGCGGCGTCGCTGCCACCGGCCTGCATCAGTCCGGTCGCCATCCGCGCGATCGGCGCCCGCAACACGCTCCACCTCAGGCCTACGCGGCGGAGCCGTTTTGCGATAGCGTTCGCACTACAGACAACGCAACAGCCGGAGGGGGCGACGATGCGTATCGGAATCGTGGTGGACAGTGCGTGCGATCTGCCGCAGGACTTCATCCAACGTCACAACATCATCGTATTGCCGATCAGCGTGCGTATCGGCGAGGCCGTGCTGGCCGATCATCGCGACGAGGAAGCCACGCTGAGCTTTTTGCAGGCGCATGTGGCCGAGCGCGGGCACGAAGCGGAAACCACGCCGTTTTCGGTCAACCAGATCCGCGATCTGTTCCTGCAACAACTGGTCATCGACTACGACCATGTGTTCTGCCTGACCATTTCCAAACTCCGCAGCCAGATCTTCGACAATGCGATGCAGGCCAGCTTCGCGATCCTCAACGACTACAAGCCGATCCGGCAGGCCGCAGGCCACACCTCGCCGTTCGCGCTACGGGTGATCGACACGCTCAACCTGTTCGCCGGCCAGGGCATCACCGCCGTGGAAGCAGTCCGCCTGCGCGACCAGGGCCAGAGCGTGGCGGCCATCCGTACCCGCCTGGAACAGCTGGCCGAGCACACCTATGGCTACATGATTCCACGCGATCTCTATTACCTGCGCGCACGTGCACGCACCAAGGGCGATCGCAGCGTCGGCCTGATCGGCGCCGCGCTCGGCAGCGCGCTGGACATCAAGCCGGTGCTGCGCGCCTACCGCGGCGTTACCGAGCCAGTGGCCAAGCTCAAGGGTTTCGAACCTTCGGCCGAAAAGCTGTTCGGCTTCACCGTGCGCAAGATTCGCGACGGCCTGATGACGCCAACGGTGTGCGTGGGCTACGGCGGCGAGCTGGCCGAGCTGCATGCCCTGCCCGGCTATGCCGCACTGCAGGGCGCCTGCCAAACCCACGGCGTGGAACTGCTGGAAAGCGTGATGAGCCTGACCGGCATGGTCAACGTCGGCAAGGGCGCCTTGGCAGTCGGATTTGCTGCCGAGCCACACGCGTTTTCGGCCTGAGGCATGGGCGGGGGTGCGATGCGCTCACCAGACACGCCGTCATCCATCACGCGAGTCGATTGCTACGTTGATGCCGCCAACGGTGCCGCAATGCCGAGGCACCGCCAGGCAGCGTGCTGATGATTGCCTTGAATGCGGCGCAGTCCAGGACGTGGCTGCCGTCCATGGCGGCAGCCACGCCGCATTGGACACAACGAAGGACCTGCTACAGGTCGTAAGACAACACGTCTTCGAAACCGAATGTGTCGAAATTTTCGATGCGCGAGGGATACAGGCGACCGACCAGATGGTCGTATTCGTGTTGCACCACGCGTGCGTGGAAACCTTCGGCATCGCGCTCGATCGGAGTGCCGTCGGGTGCGAAGCCGCGGTAGCGAATGAAGCGATAGCGTGGAATGACTGCGCGCAGGCCGGGAATCGACAGGCAGCCTTCCCAGCCGTTTTCCATTTCTTCCGACAGCGGTTCGATCTGCGCGTTAGCCAGGGCCGTGCGCGGCACTGCGGGCGCTTCCGGATAGCGCTCGCTGGCGTCGAAACCGAACACCATCAATTGCAGATCCACCGCGATCTGCGGTGCTGCCAGACCGACGCCACGCGCAGCGTCCATGGTTTCGAACATATCGGCCACCAGCGTGTGCAACTCGGCGCTGCCCAGGTTGCTGACCGGTGGCGCCACGCGTAGCAGGCGCTTGTCGCCCATGCGGATAATTTCGCGAATCATGCGGGTGCTCCTGACGATCGTGGCGTGGATTCTAGGGCCACTGCCGCCCGGCAGCGAACAGGCGCCTGGCGGTGCAATGGTCCGCAGGCGCTGCAGTGTACGAGCGGTCGCTGCCGCGGGCTGTGCATGACGGCACCGGGCAACGCTCGCGCCAGCGCACGGTGCGCGCAGCAGGCTTGTTCATCGCGCCGTGAATAGGCGCACTGCGTCTATCGCCAGCGCTGCGGCCAGCGTGATGGCGCAACACCGGCTTGGCGCCGGTTGAACCGGCTCAAACATGTCAGCGGCCAATGCGTTGACCGGCCTCGTCCAGCACGCGTTCGCCGTCTTCCTTGATGAAGCCGTGCGTGGCCGGCGGCAACAGATCGAGCACCAATTCGGAGGGGCGGCACAGGCGCGTGCCGCGCGTGGTCTGGACGAATGGGCGGTTGATCAGGATCGGATGGGCGAGCATTGCGCTCAACAACGCCGCATCGTCCAGGGTGGGATCGTCCAGTCCCAGTTCCAGATAGGGCGTGCCTTTCTGGCGCATGGCCTGGCGGACCGTGATGCCGGCAGCGGCGATGAGCGCCTGCAGCGTCTGGCGGCTTGGCGGATGCTGCAGGTAATCGACAATCTGCGGTTCGATGCCGGTGTGGCGGATCAGGGCAAGGGTATTGCGGGAGGTTCCGCAACCGGGATTGTGGTAGATGACGGCGTGCATGGTGGCCTGGCGCTGGATTGGCTGGTGGCTGGCGGCGCCGGCAACGGATGACCGAACGACGCCCAGACCGGCCAGTGTACGAGTGGCGCCCGGGCGTGCCGAGCGCTGGCCACGACGTGCGCAGGCGCCTTGGCGACGATGCCTGGGGTGAACTCCCAGACTGCAACCCTGCCGATAACTTTTTCAGGTTGCCGCTTCGCATTCGACGGCGAATGTGTCAAAAGATTGACACGAATCACGGATTCATGATTCAGTCATGAACAGACTGAAATGGAAGGATTCTCCCGAGCGCCGGTGTCAGCACGGCGTTTTTTCCCCTGTTGGACCCAAGGAAACCCCAACGATGATGAGCTTTCGCAAGCCCGGATGGATGCTGTCCGGTGTGTTGTGTGTCGCATGCCTGCCGGCGATCGCTGCAGCGCAGGAAGCAGCTACCAGCAGTTCCAAGGTCGGTATCGACCCTGCCACCGGCAAATTGCGCCCGCTGACCGACGCCGAGAGCGCGGCACTGGATCAGCAGGCGGCTGCAGCGGCCTCCGCAGCACGCGGCAGCGCCGCACGCAGCTCGGTTCCGCAGACCGAAGCGGCCGCGCGCGCGACCGAGCGGCGCCTGCCCAATGGCACCGTGGCGCGCAAGTTGCCGGCCACCCAAATGAGTTCGCTGACGGCAACCCGCCAGGCCGATGGACGCATCGTCATCGAACACAGCGACGACGCCGACACCACCCAACCCACCCACGCCGAGCACGGAGCGCTGCCGCATGAATAAGCCCTTGTTGCTGTTGTCCCTGGCCGTGGCGGCCGCATTGGCACCGCTGCACGCCCGGGCAGCCAATGTCACGCTGATCAATGGCGATGCCGGCACCGTGGTCGGTTTGAACGACCCGACCGCTGCCGCACCACTGGGCGGCAACCCGGGCCGCACGATCGGCGAGCAACGCCGCATCGCCTACCAGTACGCCATGGACCTGTGGGGCGCGGTGCTGCAGAGCAATGTCGAGATCAAGGTGTATGCCTCGTTCGCACGGCTGACCTGTACCGCCACCGGCGGCACGCTGGGCCAGGCCGGCCCGAACTGGATCGTCAACAACTTCCCCGGCGCCAAGGCCGATACGCTGTATCCGTCCGCGCTGGGCGATGCGATCGCCGGGCAGGACCTGGTGCCGGATCCGGCCGATCCGGCCGACGTGTTTTCGCAGTTCAACGGCGACCTGGGCAAGGACGATTGCCTGGCCGGTTCGGGCTGGTATCTGGGCCTGGACGGCAAGACGCCCGAAGGCCAGATCAACTTCCTCAACGTGGTGATGCATGAGATCGGCCACGGTCTGGGCGCGGCGGGCTTTCTCAACAAGACCACCGGCGTGCTGGGCTCGGGCAGCGGCCTGACCGACGTCTACACCTCGCAGGCCTACGACAACGTCCAGAACAAGCGCTTCGACGACCCGACCATGACCAACGCCCTGCGTGCCGAAGCGATGCGCACGCCCGGCCGTACGGTTTGGGCCGGGACGCGCGTGAACCGCGAGGCGGCGCTGATCCTGGATCCACGCACGCTGCTGCGCGTCACCGCACCGGCCAGCGCTGCGGGCAAGTTCGAAGTGGGCTTTGCCAGCTTCGGTCCGCTGGCCACCGCGGCCAATTTCCCGGCGCGTTCGGTGGTAACGGTCAATGACGGCGTGGCGGCCGCATCGGCCAGCGATGGCTGCGAAACCCCGTTCGTCAATGCGGCCGATGTGGCCGGCAAGGTGGCGCTGATCGACCGCGGCACCTGCGCCTTCGCGATCAAGGTGAAGAATGCGCAGCTCAACGGCGCGGTGGGCGTGATCGTCGCCAACAACGCGGCCGGTGTACAGACGATGGGCAACGCAGCACCGCCGATCACCGACATCACCATCCCCGCCATCATGGTCTCGCAGGCCGACGGCGCGCGCCTGAAGGGCAGCACTGCGGTGGTTGCGTCGCTGTACGAAGATCCGCAACTGCTGCAGGGCACCGACAGCGCAGGCCGCACGCGGCTGTACTCGCCCAGCGTGGTGGCCGGTGGTTCGACGTTCTCGCACTTCGATACCGATCTGCAGCCCAATGCCTTGATGGAACCTTTCGACACGCCGGAAGTGCAGGCGCACGTGAACATCGACCTGACCCCGGCGCTGTTTGCCGACATCGGTTGGACCTTGAACACCGGGCCGGCCAAGTTGGGCACCTGCAACACCCTGGTCCCGACGGTGGAAACCGGCGGCCTGATTCCGGGTGCGAACGTGTCTGCCGAAAGCAGCCTGTGCAAGACGCAGAACGCCGGCAACCGCCTGGGTTACCTGACCTGCATGGACGAACACGCGCGCGAGCTGCAGAGCCAGGGCGTGATCAGCCGCGTACAACAGGCAGCGGTCTTCGTCTGCGCCACCAAGGTGCGTCCGTAAGCGCCGAACGCGTGATGGGATGCAATGCGAACGGCGCCGGAAGGCGCCGTTCGTTTATCTGCTGCCGCGTGGTGGCGCGCAGGCCAGGCGGTCCCTGCAGCGTGGCGGCGATGCACACCACGTCGCAGGCGAGCATGCGGACCCATGCACGCGCGGCATCCCGTCGCCTGCGCGCATCCGCTGCAGCCCCTGCTGCGCGCCTTCGGAGCGAGGCACCAGGTTTGCCGTCACCTCAATGCTCCGCCGCATACGGCGAGGTCAGCACCTGCGGCGCACGCCCCAGCGCAGCGCCCAGGCGATCCATCACGAAACGCAAGTAGAGGTTGCTGCTGAACTGGTTGTAGTCGCGTGCATTGTTGAAGGTCAGCCGCCCGCCCAGAAACAGCTGCGGGGCCACCTGCCATTCGGCCGCGCCACTGAGGTTGTAGGACACGCCGGTGCGGCTTTCGCCCGCATACACCGGGTCGGTGTAGCGATTGACCAGACCGAGCAGCGCGGCCAGCGACGCGGCGTCGTAGGCGGCCTGTTGCAAGGTCGGGTCGGTAGGGAAATACGGCGAGGCCTCGGTGCTGAAATGCTGCACACCGACGCTGGCGTCGACCTTCCAGTTCACCGTCTGCCCGGCCGTGCGCCCGCTCCAGTGCACCGGGAACCCCAGGTCGACATAGTCCTGCGGGCTGAAGTAGCCACCGTGCCCGTAAGTGAAGCCGCTGAGATTCTTGTCGTACTGCATGGTGGTCAGATTGACGCCAGCGGTGAGCGATTGATGCTCGGTCTCCAAGGCATGCACGTAGAAGCCCAGGTCGACCTGGCGATGGTCGTTGTCGGCCACGTGGTTGCCCTGCAGGCGGTGCGCGGCAAGGTTGGCGTAGCCGCCGAGCAGGCCGTTGTCGGCAGTGGCCGACAGCGAAAGACCGGTGCTGGTCACACCGCCCCATTCGCGCCCGCTGCGCGCGTCCTGCGCACCGGCAAACGACAGCACGCTATCGGTGACTGCACGCCGCGAGGCCTCGGCCGACCAGCTGACGGTGTCACCGAGCTCGCCGCGATAGCCCACGCCACCGATGAGGTTGTGCTCCTGGAACCCGATCGGCGTGCTGCCCACGTCGGCACTGAAACCGCCATTGCGATACCGCACGCCGACGCCCACGCCGGTGTCGTCCTGGCTGAGCCGGCGGCTGCCGTTGCCGCTGGCGGCCATGGCATTGAGCGTGTCGACCAGGCCGGTCGGCGTCTGCTGCGCGGCGGCCGTGCTGCCGGCCAACGCGCGCAATGCGGCCGCATCGCCTGCACCCAGCTGTTCGCTGAGCGCGGCATTGCCCAGGATGTCGCGAGCCAGCTGCGCAATCGGCGTGGTGGAGGCGTTGATGCTGAGCAGGTAGGCCGGCAGCGGCTCGTTGGCCAACGCCGCCAGCGCAGCGGCATTGCTGTTGTTGTGCTCCACCAGCAGTGCATTGAACAGGCCGGTATTCAAGCTGTAGCGGCGCAGGCGTTCGCGCGTGGCGGCGGTATCGCCTTCGGTGGCGAGCAGCTGATACACCGGCGAATCGACCAGCGTGTCGATCGGGCCACGGTTTGCGGCCAGCGCATCGCCGATGGCGCTTTGCGGTCCGGTGCCGAAGCGGCTTGCGGTGGCGTAGTCGGCGCCGAGCGTGCCGGCATCCACCACGGTCGGTGTCAGCGTGACGCCGAGCTTGCCCTCGCCGACTGCGAATTCGGCCTGCACCGGCATTTCGATGTCGTCCAGACGGCCCAGGCCGTCTTCGCCGTCGCGTGCGCGATACAGCGCGCCGCCGGCAAGGCCGCCGCTGTTTTCCGCCTGCACGGCGCGCAGTTCGTCGAGCACGCTGTTGCCGCTGCTGCGCGCAGGCAGTGCTTGCGCGAGGTTGCTGCGCGGCTGCAGATCGCTGCCCGACACAGGCGGCAGCGCGCCATGCGAGGAAGCGCGCAAGCGGCTGCCGGGCGCAGGCAACGTGGAAGGCACGGTGCTGGCGCGCACCGGTTGCGGCAACGCGTCGCTCCTGATGTCGGCGGCAGCATTGACGGGTGCGGCAGGCGCGACAGGTGCCGCGCTGGGCTGCATGGCGAGCGGCGCGATGGATGCGACAGGCGCGGTTGCGACATCGGTGTAGGCGCTGCCGGCGTCCATGCGTTCGGACAGCACCGCCGGCGCACGCGGCATGGCGCCGGTCATGCCGGAGAATGGGTTGAGCGGGCGACCGGATGCGGCGACGGCAGCCGGGCCACGTGCAGACGCCAGGCCATTGTCGAGCTGCCCGGCCTGACGTTGCTGCGCGGCCAGCGCTGCACGGAAATACTGCTCGGCCTTGCGGTTCTTGCCGGCACTGCGATACACGCGGCCGGCGGCCGCGAGCACCTCCGGCGACTCCGGTGCCTGCGCCAACGCGCGTTGCAGATAGCTCTCTGCATTGCGCAGGTCCGATTGCGCGGCGGCGCTGTTGGCGGCAGCGGTGAGCGTGTCCAGATCGCTGGGCTGACGTTGCAGGAGCTGCTGGTAGATCGCCAGCGCCTGGCGGTGCTCGCCGGCGGCCGCGTACAACCGCGCGAGCGCGGCCTGTGCATCGCGGTTGTCCGGCTGCTGGGCCAGTATTGGCGACAACGCGTCGTAGGCGCCTTCCAGATTGCCGAGCTCACGCAATGCATCCACCTGCCGCAGCGTGTAGGCGCTGCGCAGGCCTTGGTAGCGGCGCAGCTGCTCCGGGGTCAGGGTGGTGGCCTGCAGCTGACGCAACACCGCCGAGAGCTCGGCGTCCTGATGCGCGCGCAGCAGCACGCTGGCGTATTGCAGGCGGTCTTCGGTGCGCGGGTTGGCGCCGGTGACCAGCCGCTGGGCCAGCACCAGCGCGCGCTGGGTGTTGCCGGCGTCGGCATGCGCGCCGGCCAGGGCGGCCAGCAGTTGCGGATCGTCGAGCTGATTGCCCAGCGCCGTTTCGGTACGCGCCAGCAACTGCTGCGCCTCGCCCACCCGGCCCTGCGCAACCAGCTGCCGCGCCTGACGCGCCTGCAATTCGATCCAGGCGGTGGCGCGCAGCTGGGCCATCGCCGGCGTGCGTGCCGCAGCTGGAATGCGGTCCAGACTGTCGTAGGCGCCCTGCCAGTCGCCGCTTTCCTGCGCCAGCAGCGCATTGGCGTGCAGCGCCTCGGGTTGGTCGCCATGGACCGCGAGCAGGCCGTCCATCACGCTGCGCGCCTGATCCGGGCGGCCAGCCTGCTGGTACAGGCGCGCCAGGTCGAGACGGATCCAGGCATCGCCGGGGCGTTCGACCATGGCCGCTTCCAGTTCGGTTTGCGCGCTGACCGCATCGCCGCCATCCAGAAACTGACGCGCACGGGCGCGCTGCACGTTGGAGCGCAGCAGGGCTTGGCCACCGGACTTGGCGCGCTCGGCCGCCGGCAGCCGGTCGAACAAGGCGCTGGCTTCCTGCAGACGGCCCTGGCGGCTGTACAGCCCGACCAGGCCCTGCAACGCGCCGGCATTGTCGGCCTCGCGCGACAAGGCTTTGCGATAGCTGGCTTCGGCAGCAACCGGGTCGCCGGCGGCCTGCACGTCACCCAGCGCCACGTGTCCGGCCGGCTCGTTGGGCAGCAGCTGCACCGCCTGCTCTACCAGCTGGCGCGCCTGCGCCAGATCGCCGCGCGCGCGCGCCGCTTCGGCCTGCTGCAGCTGCTGCCAGTAACGGGCGCTCTCCAGCGCGCTTTTCCATTTGCCGTTGCTGGCCGCGGCCGGTCGCAGCAGTTCCTGGGCCTCGGCAAAACGCTGCTGACGCAGACGTACCGAGCCCAGGCCGCCGAGCGCTTCGGGGTCGCGCGCACGTGCACGCAAGACCTGGGTAAAGCGTTGTTCGGCGGCGCTCAGATTGTTGGCGCTCAACGCGCGAAAGCCTTCGCCCAGCAGCACGCCGTTGGGATCGGCCGGCGTGGCCGCGGCAGTGCGTTGCGCGCGCAGCTGGCCGAGTTTGGCGGCCACTTCGGCATCGTTCGGGGTACCGGCAAGAAACGCTTGGTACAGCGGCGCATCGGCCATGCCGGCGTTGAGCCACAGCAGCGCCTGGCGCCAGCTGCTGCGTGCCGGCCCACCCACGTCCGCGCGCTGGGCAAGCGTGCGCAATTGCGCAATGCCGTCGCGGCGGGTGGGTTCGCGGTAACTGAGGACCTGCGCCAGCGCCAGCTGCACGGACGGATTGCCCGGGTCGCTGGATTGCAGGCGTCGCAGGCCGTCGCGGGCGCGCTCCCAACCGGTGGGGGTGCCGGCCAGCGATTGGTAGTACTCCAGCGCCAGGTTCGGCGGCGGCGACTTGCCGGCGAAGGCGGCTTCGTAACTGCGCGCCGCTTCCACATAGCGCCCGGCAGAGGCGGCACGACGTGCATTGCGCAGATTGGAATCTTCGCCCGCGTTGCTGCTACCGCGCGCGCCGATCGCCACGCGCAGGCGCTGCGCCTGCGGCGATTGCGGATGCGCGCCTTCGAGTTGCTGCAGCCGCTTGCGCGCTTCGGACTGGCGCCCCTGCGCCAGATCGATCTGGGCCAGGCCGAGCAATGCGTCGGGTTGGTCCGGGTCGATGCCGAGCAGCTTCTTCCAGGTATCGGCGGCCAGATCGTCGCGACCCTGGTCGTGCCAGTAATTGCCCTGCTCCACCAGCTGCTGGGCGGCACTGGTCTGCGCGTGCGCTGCCGGTGCGGCGAGCAGGCACAGCGCGAGCATTCCGGCGAGGTAGAACGGCTTCAGGTCGTTGCGGCACATGCAGGGGTTCTCCAGGCGGGCAACAGGCGCCCGTCTGCGGCGAAGCGGTAGCGGTTCTCAAGCCATCCCTGTCCGAACAGGGCCAGCGTGCGTTCGAAATACGGCAATGCAGCGGCGGCCGGTTGCGCGGCGGCGGGCACCCGCTGCGCCTGCGCCTTGAGCAGCGCGGGCTTGCCCAGTGCGCTCAGGTACGGCAGCAACGCCGCAGAAAATCCTACCGGCAGGGCGCCGGTGCCCACACCGCGCGCGGTGTCGATCTTTTCGGCCGGCGTCTGCTGCGCGGCGAGCAGGTCGGCCGGTCCGGACAGGTCCTTCAGCAATCGCGCGCGCAGCGGCTCGCCAGCGTCCAGCATGCCGGCCCACAGGTACACGCGGATGGCGTCGTAACTGCCGACATTGCCGCGCTTGGGATCGGCATTGAAGGTCTTGCCGTCCCACACCGTCCAATCCGGGGCAAACCCCACCGGCGCGCTGTCACGCAGCAGGCGCGCGCTGTTGGCGGCAATGGCAGCCCATGGGCCATTGGGGTCGGCATTGGCGCAACGACGCAGCACCTGGATCGGCAGATAGCTGGGATTGAGCGTCCAGCGCCCGTTGTCGACGAAACCGGTGCGGCCCGGCAGCAGCATCGGGCCCAGCCCGGGCAGCGTGGCCACTTCCTGGGTGCGGATCAGCTGCAGCATCTGCTGGCCGGCCTTGAGGTAGCCCGGGCGGCTCCACAACCGTCCGGCTTCCAGCAGCGCATAGGCAATCCACAACTCGCCATCGCTGGCGGTGTTGGCGTCCAGCACGCGCCAGGCGCCGCTGCCATCGCGGCCCCACAGCCATGCCGGCAGGTTGAGATCCGGGCGGCCGCCGCACAGGTTGTGGCGGGTCCAGCTCAGCACCTTGTCGAACAGCACCTGGTCGTTGTTGACCAATGCGAAGAACAGCGCATACGACTGCCCTTCGGAGGTGGAGCGTTGATCGGGATTGAGAAAATCCACCACCCGCCCATCGGGCTGGATGTGCTTGTCGACGAAGGCGCTCCACAGCGGCCACGGCCCGCACTGGCTGGGCGCCGCCAGCGCGGCTGCCGGCAGCAGCGCGGCCACGCCGGCCAATGCGCCTGCATGCAGCAGGCGACGGCGCGTCATGCCACCGGTATGTGCGTGCGCGCTCATGCACCGCCACCGTCGTTGAGGCGCTCGGCGGTGTGCCTGCGCAGCAGCACGCGTGCGGCCAGGGCCAGCAACAACGCCAGCAGCACCACGGTAAGGGCCAGCCACACCGGGTGGTGCGAGAAATACCAGCGCAGCCAGGTCGGCAGCGGCAGATGCCCCACGTAATAGGTCTGGTTGCCGACCAGACTGGTGACTTTTTTCTGCTGCAGCACCACCACGCTGCCCTGGAAATCCTTGAGCAGGGTCGGGTCGAACCAAGCATCGAACAGGCGGCTCATGTTGGCCGGGTCTTCGGTCTGGAAGGCGACCACGCTGCGGCCGGCTGCCAGTGGCGACTCGAAGCCCATCAGCAGGACGTCGTCCGGCTGCGGCTGCAGGGCGATCTCGGCGGTGGTGGGCAGGTCGGTGCGGCGCGCATCGAAGGAGAGAAAGCGCGGCAATCGTTCGAACAGCCAGTCGGTCAGCGCAAAGCGGGTCGCCCGCCCGTCCTGGCCGATCGGCAAATGCGCGCGCCACTGCTTGAACAACGGTTGCGATTCGGCGCTACCGAGCAGCAACAGATCGCGGCCTGCATGCTGCTGCACTGCGCCGGCGCCGATGATCTGCGCATGCAGCGCCGGGTAACCAGTGGAAGCCCCGAAATGCCCGAGCAGGGTCAGCACATTGCTCAGGTCCTGATCGCCGGGATTGTTGGGCAGCACGATGGTGGATTCGGACAAGTCCGCCAGGCGCGTGAACGGGTAGCCGGCATTGGCGAACGCCGCCAGGTTCGGCATCGCCATGTAGTGGTGGAAGCCGCTCAGGTCGATGGTGGAATCGGCATCGATGGCACCGGACACATCCGGGAAGGTGTTCTTGCACGCTTCGCCCTGCGGGCGATCGAAGAAGAAATGGAAGCGCAGTTGGCTGTTGGCCGAAAACGCACCCACCGGCAGTGTCAGGTCCTGATGCACCGGCATGCTGCCGCGCGTCCCCAGGCTGTTCCACCAGCGCATCGGCGTGGATTGAGCGAATGGGCGACCGGTCAGCGGCAGCGTGGTCACGAACGATTCGTTGATGCTGACATTGAGCGCGGATTTGTTGTCCTGCTCCGGCAGCGTGTAGCGGTAGTTCAACGCAACCGGGATGCCGTCGCGTTCCCACACGAACAGGTCCGGCGGCAGTTGCAGGCCGACCCGGATCAGGTCGGGGTGATAGCCGGTGACGTTGAGCTGGCTGGGCTGGGTGACCAGATCGCCGAAGCGTACCGGACTCTCGCTCGACACCCAGTTGGGCGCGTCGTAGGGCCGCCGCGGCGCAGGCGCGCTGATGTCGCCGATGCGGGCCACCGCACCGGTCAACGGTGCGCGCAAGGCCAGCGCGGTGGCGGCACGCTGCAGGTCTTCGCTGTTGCGGCCGAGCACCAGCAGCAGCTTGCCGTTGCGATCGTTCGGGTTGGCCAGCACGGCCACGGTGGGGCCGCGGATGTCGGCCACGCCGCTGTCGGCGGTCGCAAATTGCGCGGGCAAGGTGCCGGG
The DNA here is from genome assembly GCF_041481705.2 of Xanthomonas sp. NCPPB 1062. NCBI lineage: Bacteria > Pseudomonadati > Pseudomonadota > Gammaproteobacteria > Lysobacterales > Lysobacteraceae > Xanthomonas > Xanthomonas sp. NCPPB 1062. Next base: position 3,921,738 of record NZ_CM192987.1, read on the forward strand.
CGTGGCGAAGACGACCGCGTTCCCGGACGCCTGCAAGGCCTCGGTGGAGGCCGGGAACACCGCGCCACGGTAGCCGGCCAGGCTACCGAACCACGAGGCCACCGTGCCGGCCGCCTGCAACGTGGCCGTGTCCGGGCGCTGCGGGAAATAAAACGGCAATTCCAGCCGGCGCGTGTCGCGTACATCGAAGAACGGCACCGGCAGCAACGCCAGATTGTTGGCCAAGGCCAGCGGCGTGGTGGTCAGCGACAGGCTGGTGGCCGCATCCACATTCGCCCACAGGCTGCTGTGGTCGGGATCTTCGCAATCGCGCGTGTAGTGGCCGATCAACTGCAGGTTGAGCTGGTTGTAATCGGTGACCAGGCGCGGGTCGATCGGCAGATCGGCCGAGAGCAACTTGCCGGCGTTGGCCTTGTCGGTGGGCAGCGTAGCCACGGTGACGCCGTTGATGGTGACCTTGAGGTGCGACAGGTCGGGCAACAGCGAGGGCGAGTAGCTGTATTTGAGATTCAACGTGGCCGCGGTGACGATCTCATCGCTGCGCACGCTGAAGGGCACGCCGGCGCTGCCCTGCACCCCGCGCAAGGTGATTTCGTAATCGATGCCCAGCTCGCGCAGTGTTGCCGCACGCGTGCTGCCGCCTGGCAACGGTGCCGCTGCGAAGTCGACGGGCACCTGCGCTGGGGTGACTGCCTGCATCTGGCTGCCTGCCTGCGCAGATGGCGTTGCAGGCATGGGCTGCGCCTGGGCCAGGCCTGCCAGCAAGGTCAACGCACAGCTCAACACAGCCGGGAATATCCGCATCAGCGGCATCTTGGTAAAGGAAAGGGAAACACCACGCATCACACTCACGACTCCAGATCCACCGGGCGCCTCGGACGAAAGCCCTGCCGCGCGCTGTCCACGATATGCCCGCCCAGTCGCCCGAATCCGCGTGCACTGGCTTCCAACACCTGGCCCATCGAGCGCCAGAACGCATCGCGGTCGTGCTGGCCCCACTGCGACAGCCAGATGTCGGCGCGCGCGAAGGTCGACGCCACCAGCCAGCGCTCCTGTTCCATCGACATCTGCGTGAACTGGATGCTGACCTGTCCATCGCGATCCTGGCGCACCACCGCCGGCAAGGTCTGCTCCACGCCACGGTGGCTCAGGCCGATCTGCACCGGCAGACCCGGCTCGATCGGCTGTGGCTGCGCGAGCGTGATCGCCATGCCGCCCGTGGAAAAATTCACCGAGCGACTCGGCAGCACACCGCCGTCGGGCAGATACAGGGTGACCGGCACATCCAGCGGCACACGGTGTGCGCTGCGCACCTGGCGCGTTTCGCTGGCGGTGGCAATCGTGGCGCCCAGCAGCACCATGTTGTAGAGCGTCCAGGCCAGGTTGAACCAGATGGTCTGCTGCTCGCCGCTGCCACCCACATAGATCAACCGCAGCACCCCAGCCACCACGCCCACCACGTTGAGCAATAACAAGAACAGATACGGCTTGGCGATCTGCGCGTCGAAATAGCTGCGCGACACCAGCCCACCCTTGGGAGTGACGTTGAACTTGCCGAGTTTGGGATTGAGCAGGGCCACCAGCGTGGGACGGAAGATGTACCAGGCCAGCGTGGTTTCGTAGACCTCGTTCCACAGCAAATGGCGGAAGCGGCTCTGCACGCGCAGGTTGGTCAGGTTGGCCTGCAGGATGTGCGGCAAGGCGTAGGCCAGGATCATCAACGCCGAGGCCTGGATCACATGCGCGCCGAAGAACAGATAGGCCAGCGGCGCAGTCAGATAGATGATGCGCGGCAAACCATAGAAGAAGTGCAGCATCGCGTTGAGGTAGCACAGCCGCTGCGACAGTTTGAGCCCGCGCCCCAGCAAGGGGTTGTCGATGCGCGCGATCTGCGCCATGCCGCGCGCCCAGCGGATGCGCTGCGCCACGTGGCCGGACAGGCTTTCGGTGGCCAGACCCGCCGCCTGCGGCACGGCCAGGTAGGCGGTGCGGTAACCGCGGCGCTGCAGTTTGAGCGCGGTGTGCGCATCTTCGGTGACCGTTTCCACCGCCACGCCGCCCACTTCTTCCAGCGCGGTACGCTTGATCACCGCACACGAGCCACAGAAGAACGTGGCATTCCACTGGTCGTTGCCATCCTGCAGCAGGCCGTAGAACAACTCGCCTTCGTTGGGCACCTTGCCATGCGTGTCCAGGTTGCGTTCGAACGGGTCCGGCGAAAAGAAATAGTGCGGCATCTGCACCAGTGCCAGCTTGGTGTCGTGCAGGAACCAGCCCATCGCCACCTGCAGAAAACTGCGGGTGGGAATGTGGTCGCAATCGAAGATGGCCACATAATCGCCACTGCACTTCTTCAACGCGGCATTGATGTTGCCGGCCTTGGCATGCGCGTTGTTGGTGCGGGTGACGTAATTGATGCCGACCTCGGCGCAGAACGCGCGAAACTCGTCGCGACGGCCGTCGTCCAGCAAATGGATGGTGATCTTGCCGGCCGGCCAATCGATCACGCTGGCCGCCAGCACGGTGGTGCGCACCACCGACAGCGGCTCGTTGTAGGTCGGGATGAACACGTCCACGCTGGGCCACAGGCGCTGGTCGGCCGGCAGCGGCACCGGCTTGCGGTTGAGCGGCCACAGCACCTGGAAATAGCCCAGCACCAGGATCACGAAGGCATACAGCTCGGCGCCAAGCAGGCCCAGGCCGAGGATGAAATCCACCGCGCTGCCCACGCCCATGGTCTGGGTCATGCGCCACCAGATGTAGCGGCACGACACCGCCAGCGACATCCCCATCATCATCAGGATGACCACCCGCCCGCCGCGGTTGCGCACCGCCAGCGCCACCGCGAACAACACGCCGGAAAACACCAGCTGCTGCGTCACATCCATCGGCACGGCCACCACGAACACCAGCAGCAACGCACCCAGCAACCACAGCGCCCAGGTCGCCAGCGTCGGCAGCGGTGATGCGCAATGGCGGTTGGCAGCGGTCATCAATCGTCCTTCAGGCATGGCGGCGTGCGGCACAACAAGCGACAAGCGCACCGGCGCCTGCAGCGGGAAACAACGGGCAACAGCTCAACGCGAGCGCAGGCGCTTGAGCGGGCTTTGCGCGCAGCTGCGCGCATCGGCCTGCAACAGGCGCTGGAACAAGCGCTCCAACGGCGTCTGCGCCGGCCGATCGGCCGGCTGCACGCCGCGCGGCGCAGGTTCGTCGAGCTGACGCAATTTGCGCAGCGGGGCGAGCGCATCCGGCACCGGGTCTGCTGCCGTCACGACGGGTTGCAGCGAGCGCTCTGGCGCCGGTACGGCGGCCGGCATGCCCAAGTTCGGCGTCGGCGCGGCAACCGCCACCGGCGGCTGCACGGCATCGGGCGCAACGGTGACCGGTTCGACCGCTACAGGCGCACCGGCCTGCGGCAGGCTGCAGGTGCGCGGCGACAGCTGGGTATAGGCGAAATCGTGGTACCCCTGGCTCGCCGGCGTCCCCAAACGCGCGAACAGGCCCGACACATCGTCATGTTGGGGTGCGTCCTTGCCCTTCCTTGCTGTCATCACACTCTCCTTGCCCGATCAGACATGCTCATGCCGTGCGCGCCAACACCAGGCGGCGCAGATCGACGGTGTCGCTCGGCACGCTCTGCACCGCCAGACCCGCCAGCATCCCCAGTTGCTGAAACCACCCCTCGTAGACACCCTGCAAAAACCCATCGCTCCACGCGGCGCCATTCAGCGCGACGCTCAACGGCGCCCCCGCGTGCCGGATCTGCACATGGTCGGTGTACTCCTCCAACACGCACTGGCCCCAATCGCAGCGGTCCCAGACCGCATTTGCCGCGAGCTGCGCGTCGTCCAGCGTGGCGCACGGCGCAAGCCGCTGTTCGCGTGCGAAGCGGTGGCCGATTCGCGCCATCAACAGGGCCAGATCGTCCTCGGGCAACTCGGCGCCGAACTCCTCGGCCATCGCGCGCACAAACCCCAGCCATTGCCGGGAGCAACTGCGCGTACGGTATAGCGGCAGCGGGTCGAGTGCGCTCATTCAACAGACTTCGCAAGGAAAAAGGGCCGTCACATGCGACGCATGCACCCGATGTGATGCATGTGTGATGACATGTTAGCGGCCGCCATCCTCGAATCGAGATATGCGTCTCACTTTTTTCGGGCATTCCCCGACAGCGTGTAGGGAATTTCTGTAGCGGGTGGCGACGCCCGCCAGTCAGTCCCCGCCGGCATCGCCCCGAACAATCATCCCTCTGCCATCGGCGGCAGTCCGAACACGTCGCGCAGATAGCGCAGATACCCGATGTCCTCGCACATGCTCTTGCCGGGCGAGTCGCTGAGCTTGGCCACCGGCTGGCCATTGCAGCGGACCATCTTGATCACGATCTGCAGCGGCGTCGGCCCCAGATCGTTGGTCAGGCTGGTGCCCACCCCGAAGGCCAGCCGGCAGCGCGTGTGGAAGTGCTGGTACAGCCGCATCACCTTGTCGATATTGAGCCCGTCGCTGAACACCAGCACCTTGGTCCGGGGATCGACGCGGTGCGCTTCCAGATGCGCGATGACGCGCTCGCCCCATTCGAACGGGTCACCCGAATCGTGGCGCATGCCATCGAACAACTTGCAGAAATACAGATCGAAATCGCGCAGGAACGCATCCAGCCCAACCACGTCCGACAACGCAATGCCCAGATCGCCACGGTATTCGCGCGCCCACGATTCCAGCGCCGCCACCTGCGAATCGCGCAGCCGCGGCCCCAACGCCTGGAACGCCTGCAGATACTCGTGCGCCATCGTGCCCAGCGGGGTCAGCCCGTACTGCTTGGCGAAATACACGTTGCTGGTGCCGACGAACTGTTCGCCCAGGCCATCGCGCAGCAGCGGCAGCAACTCGCCATGCCATTGCCGCGAGTAGCGCCGCCGGGTGCCGTAGTCGGCGATCTTGCAGCCGGCCGGCATGCTGCGCAGGCTCGCCACCTTCTCGCGCAGGCGGCTGCGGCCCTCTTCGAAATCCGGCTCGGAGGTATTGCGAAACCACACCTCGTTGATGATCGCCAGCAGCGGCACCTCGAACAGGATGGTGTGCAGCCAGGGGCCGCGGATGGTCAGCTCGATCTCGCCCGGATGGGTGGCCGATGCGGTCAGGCTCAGATACTTGCGATCCAGATGGAACAGCGCCAGGAAGTCGGCGAAGTCCGGCTTGATGAAGCGCAGGCTGCGCAGGTAATCCACTTCGTCCTCGCGCAGCCGCAACCGGCACAGCGCATCGATCTCGCGCGAGATCTCATCGACGAACTGCGCCAGATCCACGCCGGGGGTGCGGCACTTGAAGCGGTAATCCACCTGCGCTGCCGGGTGCTGGTGCAGCACTGCCTGCATCATGGTGAATTTGTACAGGTCGGTGTCGAGCAGCGAATGGATGATCATGCCGCCGGATTATGCCCTTGGCGGCGATGACAGCGCGTGCAGTGCGCAAGCCGCGTGAGAACGCAGCGCACCTGTGTCGTCAGGTAGACAGCCGCGATTGCCAAGCTGGGCCAGCGCGTTCCAACCCGTTCTGCGCAGCGCAGCCGCTGGCGGAAGGAGCACGTCGGAAGGCATGCAACGTGACGCCAGCACGTGCAGCTGCGCCCGTCTGACGCACAGCGCAGGCGCACGCCATGCACGTGCAGCGCGATCTAGCGCGACCGGCGACCAGAGCGAGCCTGCATCACGTGACGTGGCCGGCGCCAGAAGCCCAAGCGTGCAAGCGGGTTCTGGCGATTCCGGGCACTAGCCGCACCCCGCCGCCGCGACGAACGCAGCTGTTCGCCAGTCGCCCTCAGCGCGCCAGCACCTGCTGCGCCGGCTTGCCCTGCACGGTGAAATCGCTGTCGCCCGGGCCGCCGGCCTTGGGGTCGGTATACCAGCACCACAGCGCAATGCCTTCCACGCCATGCGCCTGCAGTACCTTGCGCCACTGCTGCAACACCTGCAGCTGCAGACGCGTATCGACGGCGGCCGTGCGCTGCTCCGGGCTTTCCCACGGCGCCGCCAGACTACCGCGCGCCGAACGCAACCCCAGCTCGGCCACCCACACCGGCTTGCCCACGCGCTGACCCAACTGCTGCAGGCGTTGCGCCGCGGCGGTCATTTCAGCGCTGCGTGCGTCGGCAGCTTCGGACAGGCGCGGATACAGGCTGGTGCCCACCGCATCGAACAACGACCAGTAACGGAAGCTCTCGGCATGCTCCATGCCGTCGGCCACGTACAACAGTTTTCCGTGGTAGACCTTGCGCACTGCCGCGACCAACGCTGGCCATTGCGGCGCGTCCTGCAACTTGCGCAACTCGGTGCCGATCACCAACGCTTCGGCGTGTTCGTCCTGGGCCAACCTGGCCAATGGCAGCAATGCCTGCTGGTAGGCCGCAAACCACGCCGCCGGGTCGGTGGGCGCGGCATCGCCGGCCCAGTGTCCCGGAATCCAGACATGCACCTTGAGCGTCGGCTGCAATCCAGCCTGCAGGCTTTGCCGCAACGCAGCGCGCATGGCGTCCACACTGCTGTCGCTGCCCAGCACCGGGTCGTTGGACTGCGGGTTGGCCTGCCACACGAACGCGACCAGCAACGCCTTGCTGGCCCCCGTCTTGGCCAGTGCGTCCAGCGACTGCGCTGCAGCCTGACTTTCCCACGGGGCGTTGGCGGACACCTTGACGTTGGCGCCCATCCAGGTCGGCGCGGCGGCATTGCAGCCGTTTGCCAGCAGACACACGCCGATCAACGTTGCGACGCTTAGAACGCGCTTGAACATGCTGCAGACACCTCGGCATTCGGCGGCGCCGCGTGCCGGGAGCACGCCGTCGCACGCAAGGATGCACTGTTCTTGTCCTGCGGCACCGCCGTGACCGCTGCCGGGTTGGCCGGCTCGGCAGTGTCGGCAGATGCCGTTGCAGCCGGGGCCACCGCAGCGCTCTGGGCCATCGCCGGCTGCATCACCCCAGCCTCCTGCGTAGCGGGAGCGGCCGCCGCACGCACCGGCAACGATACCGGCGTCGTCATGACAACGGCCTCGCCCTGCATCAGGGCCTGTTCGTCGGGCGCTGCGGCACGCATCCAGCTACCCCAACCCTGCGGTTGTGCCCAGATCGCACCCACCAGGCCCAACACCAGCAATCCGGCCGCCTGGCCGCGCTGGTCGGCGTGCAGCGCACGCAGCAACAACGCCGCCGGCACCCACAACAGCAGCAGGGCATCGAAGCCAGCCCAGCCGAACGCGAACGACAACGCAGCCGCGCAGACCACGGTGCCGGCACTGGCCACCACGCCACGCGCCAACGCACCGCTGCGCGCACGCGCCACCAGCGCAAGCACCGGGAAGCACGCCACGGCCGCCACACCCCAGCGGACCGCCGGCAACCAGCCGTCGGCATGGCCGGCCAGTGGCAACGGCAACGGATGCGACGCCTGGGCAATGCTGGACAGCGTCGGCCACGGCGCATTGAACACGACCAGATTCACGTAGGCCCACATGCCGACCAGGAATGCGAACGGCAGATAGCACACCAGATAGAACGAGCCTGGTGCCTTGCGCAGCATCTGCGGCGGCATGACCAGCAGCAGCCACGGCGCGACCATTGTCGACAGCGCCAGCGTCTGCAGATCCAGGCACAGCAAAATGCACAACCAGCCCGCAATGCGCAGATAGGTGAAGGCTTCCACCGGCGCCTGCAAGCGGCGCAAGGTGCGGCACAAACCGTAGAAGGCCAGCAACCCCACTGCCTGGCTGCCGCCGGCAGCGATCGGCAGCAGGAACAGCGGGTTGCAGCCCACCAGCAGCGTCAGCGCGCTGGCCCAGCCGCGCCCGAACACGCCAGCCAGATCGCGCCACAGCAGCGACAGGAACAGCGCGTTCGCAGCCACCGCGACACATGGCCAGACCTGGAACGGCAGATTCCAGCGATGCAAGGTGAGATCGACCGCCCACGCCAGCAATCCGGTCGCCGGCACGCCGATGTCCGGCGCAAGCGCGGGCGTCGTGGCCACCGACTGCACCAGCAGCGGCTGGCTCAGCAGCGACAGCGCCACCACGGCGATGAGAAACGCCGGCAGCCCGCTCTCGCGACGCTGCGCAACCGGCTCACTCTTCGAGTGCGGCGCGGCGCTCGTTTTCCGAATGCTTGCTGATGCCATGCGTGGTCTTCTCCCAATAGAACGGATTGTGGATCAGCTGCCAGAGACCCTTGTAGGCGGCGATCGACTGCAACGCCCAGTAGAACGGCACCGTCAGTGCGTACGGCGCCAGCTTGAAGTAGTCGCGCTTGAACGCTGCAACCAGCGTGATGTAGATGAAGAACGCATTGGCCAGCAGCACATTGACCAGCGAGACCCCCGCCAGCCACGGCGGGAAGAAGCGCTCGAACATCGTGGTGCCGGTCAGCGCCCACGCCGCGTACAACGCCCAGAGCACCGGCACGCCCAATGCGGTGAAAAAACCGCCGCCGATGAAGAACTGGAACCCCCAAAATCCCTTGAAGCCGGTGCTGCGATACAGATGCACCGGGTCGCGCATGTGCACCAGCCAGGTCTGCATATAGCCCTTGAGCCAGCGCGACCGCTGCCGGATCCAGTTGGGAATGCTGACGTTGGCTTCTTCGAAGGTGGTGGAATTGACCACATTGACGCGGTATCCGTTCTGGATCAGCCGCACGCCCAGATCGGCGTCTTCGGTGACGTTGTACGGATCCCACGCGCGCACCTGGCGCAATACGTCCAGACGGAAGTGATTGGAGGTGCCACCCAACGGAATCGGAATGCGCAGGTATTCCAGCGCCGGCAGGTAGAAGTCGAACCAGAGCGTGTACTCCAGCGTGAACATCCGCGTCAGCCAGTTTTCGTCGGCGTTGTAGTAGTTCAGCCGCGCCTGGATGCACACCACATCCTTTTCGGCCTTGCGGAATGCCGCCACCACGCGCTTGAGCTGGTCCGGCTCGGGCTTGTCTTCGGCGTCGTAGATGGTAAGCAGCTGCCCACGCGCAAAATGCAGTGCGTAGTTGCAGGCCTTGGGCTTGGTCTTGGGCTGCGACGGCGGCACCCGGATGATTTCGAAGAACGCTTCCAGGCCGAGTTTCTTGGCCGCTTCGATGGTGTCCAGGTCGTCCGCTTCCAGCACCAGCTTGACGTCCAGCTTGCTGATCGGGTAATCCAGCTTGCGCAGCGCGTTGGCCAGGATCGGCAGGACTTCCGGCTCCTTGTACATCGGCACCAGCACGGTATAGACCGGCAGGTCGTCGTCGCGCAGCGCGGCCACCTCGTCTTCGGTGACCTTGATGTCGATGCGATGGCGCGAGCCGAACCACACCAGCAGCAACTTCAACCCGAAGGTGGCCAGAAAGCCCAGCGCCACCAGCACGTTGACGGCAATCAGGGCCGGCACCGGGAACAGCACCAACGTCGCCAGCATCACCGCCGCCAACGCCCACAACGCGAACTTCTGCCCGCGCGTGATGACCTGGCGTGCCGAATACGTCGGCGCATGCGCCGCAAGCAGGTTCAGCGCGTTGTCGGTGAGCTGCTCGTCGGCATAGCGCTGCAGGCTCCAGATGATGTCGAACTTGGCGGTACCGACAAAGCGCACGTCTTCGCCGTAATGGGCACGTGCCCAGGCGAACAAGGCCGGATCCGGATCGGCTACCGCCAGCACCAGCACACCGTCCTCGCGCCGCCACGGCAACACCAGGCGCTGCGCGTAGCTATCCAGATCGCCGGGGGTGAGCAGCGCAGGATCCGGCGGCTGCTGCACCAGATCGATGAATTGCAGCCCGAAGTGCGCGGCAACGATGGCGTAGAACCGCTGCGCCGGCACGCCGCGCTGGGCCAGGATCACATCGCCAAGGCGCGAATTCCAGCGTTGCTGCAAGGCCAGCGCCGAGCGCAGCTGTTCATCGGTGATGACGCCTGCCGACACCAGCGCACGACCCAGCAGACCGCGTTCGCGGCCGATGTCCGGTGTTCGTCCCAGCGCGTCCGTTTCGCAGGTGACCGTCATGTGCGGCCCCTCAGAAACGCCACCAGGCGGCCACGAATGGCCCGCCCGCGGCACCGGTGTTGCGCCCCATCACCGGCTGCTGATACCCCACCTGCCATTGGCTGCCACCCGGCGCCGTGTACAGCGTGGACAACTGCAACTTGGTGAGATCGTAGTTGGTGCCGGTGGCGACGAAGCCCACGCCGCCACCGCTACCGGCAACATCGAAGTTGCCACGCCCGTTGCCCAACCCCTGGATCACATTGAGTTCGCCCAACAGCAGCCAACTCGGGGTCAGACTCAGACCTGTGGACGCGTCCACCCGCAGTTCGTCGGACGCCGCGCTTCCGCGCAGGCGGATTGCGCCCCCCAGATCGACATAGCCGTTACGGTCGCCCAGCGTGTAGCCGCGGCCGCGGCTGTAGCGCAGCTCAAGGCCATAGTCGCCAAGGCCAAGCGCAGGGTCGGAATTGGCAGAAGGATTGTCCGGGTGGTAGGTCTTGCTGCGCCCATACGCGGGGATGCTCACCAAGGCCTGCACGGCACTGCGCCAGACATCGTTCTGTGCGCTCGGCAACGCATAGCGCAAGCCGATTTCCTGATCGGCAAAACCGGTCGTCGTGATTTGCTGACGGCCGTTGACGGCATCGTGGTTGCTGAAACCCACGTCGTTGAAATAGAAGTTGCCGATGAAGCTGAGCTTTTCGGTCAGACCATGCTCGACGTAGACGTTGAGCTGGTCCTGACGGCTGCGGCCATTGCCATCGAACTGCTGGCCGTCGCCGAAGGTCGTGCGGTGGTGGCTGTCGTCGAACCACCCGCGGCCATCGCTATGCAGCGCCTTGACGATCACCAGGGTGTCGCCCTGCGGCTGGGTCCACGCACCGGCCAATGCGGTGCCCGGCAATGCGGCCAGCACACAGCTCAGTGCAAGCGCCGATGCCAGGACCGACAGCGCACGCGGTTGGGCTGGATTGGGATGACACGGCGAGGCAATCGAACTGGACTGCAGCGGGGTAGCGCACGACCGACGTACCCGCCTTTGCGGGTCGTTCTGTAAAGACATTGCACGATTCCTGATGGGGGACCCGGAAGGGACAGGAAGCTAGGGTTGATCACACTTCGGGGCGAAACGTATCACAGTTGCGGCCGGCGCCCCATCACCGACTTATCACAAATTTAACGCGATCCAACTCATTTGTTCTGCAACAAACGCGGCACCTGGGCCACTGCGTGGATCCAGATCGCAAGCCACACGCCAAGCCGCGTCGGCAGCCCGCGTCGATCGGCCTCGAATTTACGAAAATAGCGCCACAATCCACGATGTTTGTGCCACTCCACAAAGAACGGCCGCGCGCGGCTGGAGACCCCGCGTACGTGGAGCACCTGCAGATCGTTGGCCACCGCCACCAGAGCACCTGCCTGGCGGGCGCGCCGGCACAGATCCAGGTCTTCAGCATGCAGCCGGTAACTGCCGTCCCAGCCGCCCAGCCGGTCGAACAGGCTGCGCTGCATCAGCATCAACGCCCCAGAAATGGCATCCACCGGCTGCAAGGCGCGCGACGGATCGGCCGGCACCGCCAGATTGGCGGCGGCGCGCGGCGCGCGCAGCATCGCGGCGAAGTCCGGGTCGCGGCGGCGCACGGCCGCATCCGGGCGCCCCTGCTCATCCACCTGCTCCACCCCCAGCAACACCGCCGGATGTCCCGCTGCCCGGTCGTACAGCTGCAGCAAGGTATCGCGCGCGACCATCAGGTCCGGGTTGATGAAGACCAGCCAGGGTGCCTGCGAATCGCGCGCGCCCTGGTTGCAGGCAGTCGCAAAACCAGGGTTGTCGGGATTGGCGATGAAATGCAGCCGCGCATCGGCCAGGGCATGACGCTGCACCACTTCCAGGGTGTCGTCGCTGGAAGCGTTGTCGACCACGCGGATCTCGCTGATGCCCTCGGCCGCGCGCAATCGCGACAGGCACGCATCGATGGTGCTGCTGCTTTCATAAGTGACGACGACGGCGGCGATCTGGACGGGAGTCATCCGGCCATTATCCGGTGCCGGAGCGGCGCAGCGCCATCTTGGGTTGACCGATGCTCGCTGCGCGACAGGCGCTGCCGCGGCCGCATCGCGCCGACGTCCGGACGCGATTGGAACGGCGCCACGCTTCCGCTTGCACGCAGTGACCGGGCGCGAACGCGCCTTGCAGCATGGCGACCCACCGCCGCAAGGCGCATACTGCGCGCCCGGAGCCGCACGCGGTTTCCGTTGCCACACTTTTGTGCAACCGGCAAACCGACTGCGCAGCCAGGCAAGCGCGGGCAGCACGCGATGCATGTACCAGGGGTACATCTGCGTCAGAGCGCGTCGCCCGCTGCACCTGATCGCCAGCCGGGTTGCAGGTTGCTTTTGGTGCACTCCCACACCTGATTGTTGAGATGACGGTTAGCGACCTTGCGGTTTCGCGCTGCCTTTTCATTGCTTGCATCGCCGCGACCTGATGGCGGATGCGATGCGACAACGGCCCGGCAGCGCCGTTCTTGTTCTTGCCGGCGCGCGCGCCGCGTCCGCCGCCTTATTCCCGATAACCTGGTCTATACCACTCACCGGCGCAGTACGGTTGCCGCGCCCGTCGGGAGTCAGGCCATGAACGTGCCGCATCAGGTGCATGGCATGAGCCTGGAACTGGCATTGCCGGACTGGCCAGTACTGACCACCGATGAAATCCATCGCGTGCTGCAGCGGTTTGCGGCGGTGGGCCGCCTCACTGCGGTGCGCTGGCATAGCGCGCGCCCGTTCTCGGCAGCGGCCTGCGTGGACACTGCAAGCGGCCCGGTCATCGTCAAACGCCACCACTGCAGTGTGCGCAGCGTAGCCGCGCTGCGCGAGGAACACAGCTTCATGGCCCATCTGCGCTGGGCCGGTGCGCCGGTGGTGGAGGTGCTGCACGACGCCCGGGGCCGCACTGCGCTGGCGCACGCCGATTGGGTGTACGAAGTGCAGCGGGTGGGTGCGGGGCACGACCTCTACCGCGATGCATTGTCGTGGACGCCGTTCTCCGATGTTGCGCATGCGCGGGCGGCCGGCGCCGCGTTGGCGCAACTGCATTGCGCGGCCCAGGGTTTCGATGCGCCGGCACGCTCCACCAGCGTGCTGGTCGCCAATCTGCGATTGTTTGCCCAGGCAGACCCCCTGCAGGCGTTGCACGATGCCTTGCCAACGCGGCCGCACCTTGCAGCAGCCCTGCAGGACCGCCCCTGGCCAGACGATCTGGCCACCCACCTGCTGCCCTGGCATGCGCAGGCGTGGCCGCTGCTGTCTGCGCCAGGCGCGCTACCGCCGCTGTGGACCCACGGCGATTGGCATGCGTCCAACCTGCTGTGGGACACCACCGACGGAGCCACCCGCGTCAGCGCCGTCTTCGATTTCGGATTGAGCGATTGCAGCAGCGCGCTATTCGATCTGGCCACCGCGATCGAACGCAACCTCATCCCCTGGTTGCGGCTGGACACCGGCGCACGCGCGCAGGCCGAGCTCGACCAGCTCGACGCGCTGCTGGAGGGCTACGCGCAGCATCGCCCACTGGACGCAAACCACTTGCACCGCCTGGCTGCACTGCTGCCGATCGTGCATGCCGACTTCGCCTTGAGCGAAATGGAATATTTCGCCGGCATCACGCGTTCGCCCGCCAATGTCGATATCGCCTATCACCGCTATCTGCTCGGCCACGCGGACTGGTTCGCCAGCGCCGATGGCCAGCACCTGCTCGCGCATCTGCACGCACGTGCGCGCCGGCTGCCGTGAGCAGCTTCCTTTCTCTGTCGAGTCCTGCCCAATGTCCGTTGCCTTCCCCCTGCTGTCCCGCTGCCCGCTCGCGCTTGCACTGGCATTGTGCTGCGCCCCCGCACTGGCGCAGCAACAACCCGGCGCCGATGCGGTCGAACTGGACGCGGTCAACGTGCGTGGCGAGCGCGCGCAGACCAGCACGGCATTGAGCGGATTTGGCGCCACCCGGCTGCTGGACGCCCCCGCCTCGATCGCGGTCATCGATCGTGCGCAATTGCTCGATCGCCAGGCACGCGTACTCAGCGAGGTCTTGCGCGCCGATGCCTCTGCCGGCGATGCGTATGCGCCGATCGGCTATTACGAAAACTTCGTGGTGCGCGGCTATTCGCTCAATGCCGCCAACAGTTACCGCATCAACGGCATGAGCGCGGTGGGCGAACAATCGATCGCACTGGAAAACAAACAGCAGGTGCAATTGCTCAAGGGCCTGGCCGGGCTGCAATCGGGCGTCAACGAACCGGCCGGACTGATCGACTACCGCACCAAGCGACCCGAGCACGTGCGCAGCGTCACCCTGGGCACCGACGAACAGGGCTCGCGCTATGTCGCCGCCGATCTGGGCGACTGGTTCGGTGCCGAACGCACGCTGGGCTTACGCGTCAACGCCGCACGCGAAGACATCGACAGCTATGTCGATCATGCCGACGGCTACCGCAATTTCCTGTCGCTGGCCGGCGACTGGAAGATCACCCCGCAGGCGCTGCTGCAGCTGGACGTGGAGTATCAGCACCGGCAACAGCGCTCGGTGCCCGGCTATCAACTGCTGGGCGGCACGCAGGTACCGCGCGACATCGATGTGCACCGCCTGCTCGGCTACCAGCCGTGGGCGCGGCCGGTGGAAATGGATGCGCTCAACGCGCAGCTGCGTTACGCCTACCAGTTCAACGACGACTGGCGCGCCACCGCCGAAGCATCGCGCAGTCGCTCGAAGATCAACGATTTCTCTGCATTCGCCTGGGGCTGTTATGGCGCGGCAAGTTGCGCCGACATCGCCACGCCGAACTTCTTCAGCGCGCAGGGCGAATACGACATCTACGATTACCGCAGCCCCGACGACACCCGCATGCACGATCAGCTGCGTGCCACGCTCGAAGGCCATGTCGCGACCGGCGCGCTGGAGCAACACCTGAGCATCGGCGGCGAGTGGCTGCGCCGCACCATCGACCGTTTTGGTTCGGTCAACGAATTCGTCGGCAGCAGCAGCATCGATCGCGACCCGGAGGTCTTTGCGCAGACGGATGTTGCGCTGGACCCCAAGCAGCGCCGTCTGGACAGCCGCCAACGCGCGCTGGTCATGGCCGACCGGATCGGCCTGGGCGCGCAGTGGGAACTGTCGCTTGGCGCGCGCTACGTGCAACTGGACGAACGCAGCTTCGATCGCGACGGCCTGCTGGAGCGACGCACGCGCAAAGACACGGTACTGCCGCAGGCGGCGCTGCTGTTCAAACCGCAGCAGAACATGTCGCTGTATGCCAGCTACGCCAAGAGCCTGGCGGCCGGCGGCACGGCGCCGTGGTTTGCCGACAACGCCGACCAGATCCTGCCGCCCACCAATGCGTACCAACTGGAAACCGGCGCAAAGATCGACCTGCAGGGCCTGCGTCTGGGCGCGGCACTGTTCGACATCCGCCAGGCCTATCAGTTCACCCAACCGCAGGCCGATGGCGGTCTGCTCTATGTGCAGCAGGGCCGCCTGCACAACCGCGGCCTGGAGCTATCTGCCGACGGTGCGGCGACCCGGCAGCTGCGTCTGTTCGCCAGCGTCGCGGCAATCCGCGCGCGTGCAGAGGACACCGACATTGCCGAGTACGAAGGCCATCAGGCGATCAACGTGCCCAAGCTGCGCGCCAGCGTGCAGGCCGATTACAGCGTGCCCGGTATCGATGGTCTGGCCCTGCTGGGCGGTGTGCAATACAGCGGGCGCAAGTTTGCCGACCGCCTCGGCAACGCCAGCGTGCCGGCCTACACCGTCGCCAACCTGGGTGCCCGCTACGCCACGGCGCTGGGCGGGCTGGCGACCACCTGGCGCGTGAACGTGGACAACGTGTTCGACAAGCGCTA
Organism: Xanthomonas sp. NCPPB 1062; assembly: GCF_041481705.2. Classification (NCBI taxonomy): domain Bacteria; kingdom Pseudomonadati; phylum Pseudomonadota; class Gammaproteobacteria; order Lysobacterales; family Lysobacteraceae; genus Xanthomonas; species Xanthomonas sp. NCPPB 1062. The sequence goes on from NZ_CM192987.1 coordinate 3,937,635, forward strand.
TTGGCGCGATTCCGGCGAATATCAGGGCGATGCGTATCTGTTCCCCGGTGCGCCGCGCACCGTACGGCTGACGGTGCAGGTGGATTTCTAACCTGCACTGTAGGCACACATTGTCGGGCAGCGTCGACAGCCGGTCACCGGCGCTGCCAGCTCGCCTGCGGATTGTGCTCGTGGACGACGAGGTGCCGTGTTCCAAGGCTGAACTGTATGCACCGTCGTCCCAACGCCTCCTACGCCGCAACACGTTGACCTATCACGCACCAGGTACCGCATGTCGCTGCTCGAATCCATCGCTGTCGTGATCAACCTGCTGGGCGTGTGGCTCACCGCGCGGCGCATTCGCTGGTGCTGGCCGGTGGGCATCGTGGCGGTGGCGTTGTATGCGTGGCTGTTCTACCAGTGGAAGCTGTACTCGGACATGCTGCTGCAAGGGGTCTACGTGCTGACCCAGCTCTACGGATGGTGGCACTGGCAACCCGGCAACGCTGCAGACACGCGGATACGCCCGCTGCCGATGCCGTCCGCCGAACGCTGGCTTTCGCTGGGCATCGGCGCGGCGTTCGCTGCGGCGCTCGGCGCCTATATGCATTACCGCACCGATGCGGTGCTGCCGTGGCTGGACGCGGCGCTGGCCAGTTTCAGCCTGGTGGCCAGCGTGTGGGCAGCACGCAAGCGCATCGCCAACTGGGTATTGTGGATCGTGCTCGACTGCGTCTACGTCGGCGTCTTCATCAGCAAGGGGCTGTACCCTACTGCCATGCTCTACGCAGGCTTCGTGGCGCTTGCGGTGTACGGCTGGCATAGCTGGAAAACCCAACAGAACCAGAATATGGCTATCGCACGCTAAGCCGGTCGCGGTTTGCGCGCGCGTTCTTCTTTACCATCGCAACATGCACGCCTGCCACCTCATTTCCTTGCTCACGCCCTGCGTCTTCCGCCTGCGGTTCGCCGCATGAGCGTGTCGCGCCAACACACCATCACCGAAGCGATCTCCGCACAAATCTCAGCCGGCGAATGGGGACCGGATCAGCGCCTGCCGGTGGAACGCGCGTTGGCCGAGCGATTTTCCTGCACCCGCATCACGCTGCGCGAAGCGCTGCAGCAGCTTGAAGCCGAAGGCCGCATCTATCGCGAAAACCGCCGCGGCTGGTTCGTCAGCGCGCCGCGCGTGCGCTACGACCCCACCAGCATCGCCGGCTTCATGCAGTATGTGGCGGCGCAAGGACGCAAGCCGCGCACTGAATTATTGAGCGCCACCCGGCAGGTCGCGGGCGCGGCTTACGCCGCGGCGTTGCGACTGGACAGCCCGTACGACGAGGTGTTCGTCCTGCAACGTCGGCGCTGGATCGACCGCCGCGCAGTGCTGCTGGAAACCAATGTGGTGCTTGCGGACTGGGCGCCGGGCCTGCTCGAACACGATCTGGCAGGGTCGCTGTCCAGCGTGTTCAACCAGCGGCTGGGACTGTTCCTGAGCCGCGCGCAGCTGTCGATGCATCCGGCCGGATTGGACGCGACACAGGCAATGCTGCTGCAGTCCACGCCCGGCACGCCGTGTTTTCGGCTGCAGCGGATCAGCTTTGCCGAAGACGGCCGCGCGGTGGAACTGGATATCGAATCCTGGCGCCACGACGCATTGGATGTGGTGGTGCGGACCGAGGCGCCGACGCGGTCTGCTTTTTAGGGCCGGGAATTGGGAATTGGGAATTGGGAATTGGGAATTGGGAATTGGGAATCGTTGAAGAGCGTGCCGCATTGCTGCGTTCGTGGTGTGTGCGGCTTTGCTGCCACCTCGGTGTCATCAACAGCAGATTCGAAGCTACTTGATAGGCCGGATGACGTTTCGGCCAGAACGCATCGGTGACGTGCCGGCGGCATCGACGGGGCACGGCTGCTGATTGGGCGGTGGTTCCGCCTTTCGCCTGATGCAGGCATCACGACATCGATCCGGTCATGCGACAAGTGCGATCGCGAGAGCAGCGAGTGCGGCAGCGGAGTGGAACCTGCAGTTGCGATGTGCGCATGATCGGATGACGAACGTCGTCGTGCCTGCGTGATCCATGTAGATTGCGGACGATCACCGTGCCTGGCGGTGGGCAGGTCGTTCCGGCGGCGACGCTAGGCGTCGAACAACGCGCGTTGCAGGTCCGGTGGCGGGAGGTGGGCCAGGAGTTGCGTCAGCTGGTCGCGCTGCGCGCGCAACGGGTCGTGCATGAGGAAATTGGCCAGACGCGCATGCCAGGCCGGCCAGCGGGTAGCCAGCGCGTCCATGTCGCCTTCGGCCGGGCGGCCCTCGTGCGGGGAGGCAACGAAGGCGGTGTCGCACAGCACGTTACGCCAGCCCAGCCCACCCATGCGCAGGCTGAGATCCACCAGCGCCGCGTACCAGGAGCCGTAACTGCTGGCGTCCAGGCCACCGCCCTTGCGCCGCGCCGTTCCGCGCAACAGCACCGCATGCCCGATCGCCGACGGCAGTTCCGGGTGCAGCGGCGGCATCGCGGCACAGGCAGCCGCAAGCCGCTCGGGTGAATCCGGCATCGGGTTGAGTTCGCCCAGCCGCGGCCAGCTGCAGGCCTCGCCCACATTGCTCCATGGCGTGGCGGTGGCGATCGCGGCGTCGCGTGCAAAACACGCGGTCAGCTGCCGCAACCACCCCGGCAACGGGCAAGCATCCAACCCCAGCACCACCACGTCGGCATCGCCGCAGGCGCTGAGCATTTCGTCCAGATGCGCCACCTCGCCCAGCATGCGCTGGCGACGGGTGTAATGCGCCTGCAATGGCGTGCGTGCCAGCCAATGTTCGATCACTGCGCGCCCGCGCGGGCCGGCCTGCGCATCATCGGCCAGCCACACGCGTGTTCCTGCAGGCGTGGCCGCATCCAATGCGCCCAGACACGCATCCAGCGCCTCGTCGTCGGTGCCCACCGGCACCAGCACGACCGGCAGCGCTGCACTCATTGCGGCTTCTGGTTGGGTTTCAGAGGTTCCATGGCCTTGAATTTCTGGCCATATTCGTCGGTGAGATTGCGCGCTTCCTGCGGGTTGCGCACGATCGACGGGGTGATCAGCACGATGACTTCGCGGCGGTTGCTGGTCTTGCCCTTGGTTCCGAACAGCGCACCCACTACCGGCAACTTGCTCAGGAAAGGCACACCGTCGCTTGTATCGGACGTGGTGTCGTCGATCAAACCGGCCAGCATGATGGTATCGCCACTTTGCACCGCCGCCTCGGTCTTGACACGGCGCGTATTGATGTCGACGTTACAGGCAGCGGCGTTGATGGTGGCGGTTGCCGATGTGCACGCCGCCGGCCGATCGCCCGGGCTGCTGACTTCCTGCACGATATCCAGGAACACCATGCCGTCCTTGGTCACGCGCGGACGCACCTTCAAGATGACGCCGGTGTCGATGTACTGCACAGACGAATAGCTGGTGTCGGTGCCGATGCCGGTATTGATGGACGTTGAGTTGATCGCGATACGCGAACCGACATTCAACGTTGCTTCGGCGTTGTTGCGGACGAACACCGAAGGGGTCTGCAACAACCGTACATTGGTGACCTTGTCCAAGGCGGTGATGATGGCGGCGGCATTCTTGCCGAGGAAGCTCCAGGCAAGGCCCTCGGTGCCGGTCACCTTGCCGGCGATATCACCCCAGATGTTGCGCCCTGCGGCACTGGGCAACCCCGCGCCGCCGAAACCGTAGGTGGTCGAATCGGAGGCAGCATTCACCGCATTTTCGAAATACCAATTGACGCCGTAACTCAGCGCGCCCGTCAAGTTCACCTCGGCTACCTGCGCTTCGATATGCACTTGCATCGGCATCACGTCGAGCTTCTCGATGACGTCGCGGATCGAGCTCCATGCCTGCGGCGTGGAGCGCACCAGCAAGGTATTGGTCTCGGCCACCGCCGAGACACCCACCTTGTCGCCGGCCACTTCCAGCGTCACTGCGCCGTTGCCATTGCTGCGCGGCGACAGCTGCAGGCTGCCGTTACCCAAACCACCACTGCTGCTACCGCTGGTGCCGAAACCGCTGCCCGACGAACTGCCATCGCTGCTGTCGCCGATGCTGCCGCCGGTCATGCCGGAGCTGCTGCCCAGGCTGCTGTCGCGGTTGCCGAGCGTGCCACCGAGCACGCTGGTTTCCGACCCCGGCGCCAGCGACGCATTGGAATCGCCACCGTTGCTGCGGCCACCGAACACTTCCGAAAGCCGATCGGCCAGGTCCTTGGCCTTGATGTACTTCAGCTCGTAGGAGAACAGCCGCACGCCGCCACCGGCGCTGTCGATACGGTCCAGCCATTGCTGGATCTGATCCAGATAACGCGGCTGCGGGGTGATCACCAGCACCGCGTTGGCGTTTTCCAGCGGCATGAAACGGAACATGCCGGCGCTGGGGGTCTTGCTCTGCTCGCCGAACACCTTTTCCAGATCCGCACTGACCTTTTCGGCCTTGCCGGACTGGATCGGAAACACGCCCACCGACATGCCCGACAACCAGTCCACGTCGAAGATCTGCACGGTGCGCAGGTAGTTTTCCAGCTCCGCGCGAGTGCCGCCCAGGGTGATCACATTGCGCGCCGGGTCGGTGCCGACGATGGCGTTCGGGCGCGCGTACGGCTCCAGCACCTTTTTCATTTCGCTGGCGGAAATGAACTTCAGCGGCACCACGCGCACCTCGAAACCGCGTGCGGCAGAGGGCGATGCGGTGCTGGGCGCCACGGTGCCGGCCAACGCCTGGTCGGCCGGCACGATGTTGTAGCGGCCACCGCTGAATACCATGCGGGCGTTGTTCCAGCCCAGCACCATCTCCAGCAGGTTCAGCGCCTGCGCGGGCGACACCGGATTGGGCGTGGCCAAGGTCACGGTGCCCTGCACGCCGGGCGCGATGACGTAGTTCTGGCCGAGCATGTCGCCCAGGATCGCCTTGACCACCGCCTGCACCGATTCGCCTTCGAAATTGAAGGTGGCACTGCCGCTGCTGGCCATGCCCAGCGTGGGCGCCGGCGCGGACGCGGCGCCCTGGTTGATCATGGTGCCGCTGCCGCGCCGGATCACCGGACTGGGCTTGGCACTGGCGTTGGCGTTGCCATCGGCAGCCTGCTCGGCGGCGGTCTGGGTGGCGCCGGCAGCACCGACTTGCGGATCCAGGCGCGCGTTGCGGCGCACGTCCGGCGGCGGAGTGGTGGCGCAACCGGCCAGCAGGCCAATCAGCAGGGACACGGGAAACAGGCGCGGCGTCATGCGTTCACTCATTGGGTCTGACCGGGGGTAGAGCCGCTCTGGCGCTGCTGTTGCAGCTGGCGGCGTCGGGCTTCGATGCGTTCGCGGATGGCACGCATCTGATCGTCGGAGGGGCGTGGGGCTTCCTGCGCGCCATCGCTGCGCTGCGGCGGCACGGTTGGCGGTGTCTGCCCGCCTGGCTGCTGCTGTTGCACCGGCGCGACCGGTTGCGGTTGCGGCGGCTGCGGCGGGGCAAGTGCGGCAGCGTCGGGGGACGGTACCGGCGGGGTGGCAGTGGCGGCACCCCGTGCGGCGGCATTGGCGGTGGGCGGCTGCCCGCCCTGGCCGTTGAACACATGCAATTCCAGGGTTTGCGTGCCGCTGGGGCCTTCGATGGTTGCGCTACGCGGCTGCAGGGCGAGCAGGCGCCAGCCTTTCACCGCTTCGCCGCCCAGCTGCACGCGCACCGAATCCTGCGGGTCCAGGGTCAACGTCGCCATCTTGAAGTTGTCCGTCAGCAGCACGCCGGTCAGGCGTACTGTCGAAGCGGCGCTGCTGCCATCGTTGCCGGACAGGAAGAACGGATGCGGCAGGCGGTCTTCGGCAAACGCCGGGTGCGCGGCGATTTCCGAATATTTCTCGAATGGGCCCAGGCGCTCCGGCGCCGGTGCCGGCAACGTGGGCAGACGCTGCACCAGCGCCGGGTCGTCGGGCAGCAGCTCGACGCGCTTGCCCAGGCCGGCGACGGCCAGCACGCACACCAACAGCGCCCAACCGACCACGGTGGCCAGCAGCCAGGTGCGCAGGCCGATCATGTCAAGGCGCATTGCTGGCCTCCGCCGCGTTGGGGGCAGCAGGTGCGGCCTCGTTGTTCAGCGGTGCGGCGCTGGCGCCCGGGCGCAGATAGCCGGCCAGCTCGAAGGCGATATCCAGGCCGTTGCCGCTTTCGTTGGGCGAGAGCTGGTAGCGCTGCGCCATCACGTTGAGGTTGTCCACGAACAAGCGCGGCGTGCCGTTTTCCAGGCTGTACAGCACCGAGGCCAGTTCCGGCGTGCCGCAGCGCAGACGCACCTGCACCGCCACGCGGGTGAAGCGGTTCTTGCTCTCCGGCTGCAACGGCGAGCGATTGCTGATGGCGCAGCTGCGGTTGCCAGGACTGGCCTCCACCACCGCGCGTTCCAGCCGCTGCACCAGCCCGGCGGAGGCGAGTTCGGCCGAGGTTTCCGGCAGGAAGCCCGGGCGGCTTTCCAGCGTCTGCCGCGCCTGCTGCAGCCGCTTGCTGACTTCCGGCGCCTGCTGCAATTGCACGCGCACGCGCAGCTCGCGTTCGCGCAGCGCCTGCAGGTCGTCCTGCACCGCGATCATCGGTTGGGTGAACCATGGGTGCACCAGCACCAGGTAGGCCACGCCGATCACCAGCAACAGCAGGCCCAAAGCGATCCAGCGATCGCGCTTAACGCTGCGTGGCATCGGCCGCCTCCTTCGCATCGGGGCCGGCAAGCTCGGCGGTGATGGTGAAACGGTCGACATTCCGGCCGGCATCGCTCTGCAGCACGCCGGTCAACGACGGCGTACGCCACAACGGCGAGCCTTCCAGACGACGCACCAGCGAAGAGGCTTCGTTGCTCAATCCGATCAACTGCAGTTGCCCGCCTTCGACCGAAAATTTTTCTAGATACGTGCCACCGGGCAGGCGCCGGCTCAGTTCGTCCCAGATTTCGACCGAGGTCGGGCGGGTGGCGCGTTGCTGCTGGAAGAACCGCGCGCCTTCGACCAGGTCCATCAATTGCTGCCGTTCGGCAGCGACCTTGCGCGCGCGCGCGGCGTTGGCCTGCACCTTGGCGCGCAGATCGTCGGCGGCCTGACGGCGGTTGTCGAGCAGCAGCCAGCCGGCAACGGCCAGCAGCACCAGCGCAGAGGCGGCCAGCAACAGGTTCCAGCGCTGCATCGGGTCGCTGCGGCGCAGGCGTCGCGTCGGCGGCAGCAGGTTCACGCCCAACGGCAGGCCATTGGCGTCGGTCACATCGATGCCCGACAGCGCGCTGTTCCATGCGTCCGGCACACCGGCCGGGCCATCGATCATGCGTCGCGGCACCACCACCAGTTCGGCATCGAGCTGGCCGTCTTCGCGCACATCGAGCACGCGCGCATCGAAATACACCTGGTCGGCAGTGAACGGGGTTTGTCGATCGATCTCGAAACGCGCCACGTCCTGCAGGCGCGCCGCTGCCGCTGCGGGCAGGCGCAATGGCCGGCGCAAGGCGTGCGCGGCCGGCAACAGCCAATGCCGCGGCAGGCCTTCAAGCGCTGTCGGCAGCAAGCCATTGACTTCCTGCGGATGCACCGGCCACGGCAGGCTGGCGACGGTGTCGCAGCTGTGATCGCGCTGGCGCAGCAACTGCAGCGTGTCGCCATCCTGTTGCAACAGCAGGCGTGCCTGCGACAGGCCCAACTGCCATTGCCACCGCTGCGGCAGCCAGGCCAGCAGCGATTGTTGCCACCAACGCCAGAAGCCTCCGGCTCCCGGCATGGCGCGTACGCCGATACGACCCAAGGTGTCCCGCCATGCGGTCATTGCACTGCTGCTCCCTCTTCCCAACGCAACACGGTATAGGCCGACCCTGGTAATGCGGACGCGCTGGTCGACACCACCGCCCGCAACACGGCCTCGCGTCCCTGACTCAGTCGCGCCCGGCTCTCGATACTATAAGTGTCAGACCCACCGACCGTCGCCTCGCTGCCCGGCAAACCCAGCGGCGCGTCACGCTGGGCCAGCAGTTGCTGCGCGTCCAGACCCATCGCGGTGAGCACCGGGGCGGGCGCAAAACGCGCTTCAGGCCGCGAACGACCGCTGTACAGCGTGACGTTGGGCAACAGCTTGCGATACAGCTCGCCGTCGATGCCCAACACCAGGCGCAGTTCGCCCAGGGTTTCGAACGGACTGTCTTTTGCGCCATACGGCAGCCCGGCATCGGCGTAATCGCGATCTTCCGCGCCACCGCCGGGCTGGCTCAATGAATCGCCATCGCGCCAATCGACGATGGCACCGGCGATGCGCCCGGCACTGGCCTGCTCGCCGCCCACCGCGCGCACCAGACCGGCGAGCAAGGTGGGCTCGGCCATGTTCAGATCCACCTTGCCGCTTTCATCGGTGATACGAATCTCCACGCTGGCATCGTCCATCTGCCAGCGATAACGTCGGCCGTCCGGGCGCCAGCGTGCCTGGGTGTCGGCATCTTGCAAGCGAAACAATGCGTATTCCAGGCCAGAACGTGCGTACTCCTGCGCCTGCGCGCCGTTGCGCAGCATGCTGCCCTGCAGCGCTTCCACGCGTGCGGTGAGCGCGAACGCACCGATCATCGCGGTAAGCAATGCGATCAACCACAACACCAGCACCAGCGCGGCACCGCGCGAACGACTCATTGCCCTGCCCCCGGGTTGCTGGATTGCGGCAACGCCACCACCATCGGCGGCCATGCGGCATCGTCGCTGCGGATGTCGATGCGCACCATCAGCGGCAGGCGGTCGTGCCATTCCCACTGCGGCAGCCACGCGCTCAGGCGCCCGGTTTGCGGATCCATGCCGCGATACCGAAAACTCACCTGTTGCACGCCTTGGGCAAGGATCTCCGGCGGCAGCGGGCTGCTTTCTTCGATCGACTTGCCGGACTGCAGCATGGTCAAGGCAATCAGCAGGTTGCGCCGATCGCCATCGCCGGCGACCGACAGGTCGTGCAGATACGGCCCGCCGCGGCCCAGGTAATCGGGCACGTCTGCGGCAAAGCGCAGGCGTTGCGGCTCGCCGATGAACAGGATCGGCTGCTGGCTTTGCGTATCGATGCCCATGGCGATCGGCAATGCGGCGGCCAGGCGCCGCCGCAGGAATTCTTCCACCGCACGTACGCGCTCGCTGCGCTGTGCGATCGCTTCGCCGCGCTGACTCACCGCACTGGCCGAGCGCAAGGTGGCAAACGCCAACGCCAACCCACCGACCAGCAACATCGTGGCCAGCAGCACTTCGATCAAGGTGAAGCCTGCGCTGCGCGAACGGCTCATGGCGGGCTGCCCTGCGTGTTGGCTGCCACCAGCCGCAACGTGCGCCATTGCAGCATCTGATTGGGCTGCTCGCCCCAGCGCACCACCAAGGTCAATTGCAGCAGCCGGTGCGCGCCGGGCGACATCGGCGCCTGCGGGTTGCGCCGTGGCTCGTCGTACGGGCGCACGTCCATCGACCAGCGAAAGTGGCCGTTTTCGAACGTGCCTTGTTGCTGCTCGGGCTGCAGCGGCTTGTCGATGCCCTGCACGGCCAGCAGCGACTGCGCGTGCAAGGTGGCGCGCGTGCTTTCATCGGCCGCGCGCACCTGGCGTGCGGCGCCGGACAACGACCCCAGCAACAGGGTCAATGCCAACGCCAGCAACGCGAAGGCAACGATCACTTCGATCAGGGTGTAACCGCGCTGACGCTTCATGGCGCCGGCGTCCGCAAGGGGCCAGAACGCACCTCACCGGTGATCCAGCCCACGTCCACGCGCCATCGGGCGTCCTTGACCTGCAGATCGATGCGCCCCCCGGTGGACGCACCATCCGGAAAAAACTGGATCGCGCCCTGATCCTGCCGCGATTGCACCTGGCGCGCGCCGGTGAAGCGCACTTCCAGCGACGGCGGCAGATCGCCGTGATGGCCGCCGGGTGCTTCCCAGCGCCGCTGCTGCGGGTCGATCAGAAACCGCTGCGGTGTGCCGGTGGCAATCGCCTGGGTGCGCGTGTAGCGCAGCTGCGAGGCGATGGCCTTGCCGGCAGTGCGCAGGCGCATGCCGTCGATGCCGCCGTTCAATGCTGCGGCAGCAAGCACGCCGGCTATTGCGATCAACGCGATCACCAGCAGCATCTCCAGCAACGAGGTGCCACGCGTGCGTGCCCGACCAGGGCCGACCACTCCATGCCGATGACGCAACGACTGACACGCAACGCGCATGGCGAGCGCTTATTGGTACTTGATGTCCGCGTCGTAACTGCTGCCACCGGGCTTGCCGTCCTTGCCCAGGCTGATCAGATCGAACGGCTGACCGTCGCCGGGCGCGCGGTATTCGATGGCGTGGCCCCATGGGTCGTTGAGTTCGGCCGGCTTGGCGTACGGGCCCAGCCAACCGCTGCTGTCGCCGGGCTGGGTGACCAGGTCATCGAGTTTGCTCGGCAGCTTGCCGGTGTCGAGCTGGAAATTCTCGATCTTGCCGGCCAGCGTCTGGATCTGCGACTTGGCCAGATTGGCCTTGCCGCGATCGGCACCGCCCAGCACGCGGCTGCCGACCAGCGTGAGCACCGCACCGATCAGCACGATGACGATGATGATTTCCAGCAAGCTCATACCGGCCTGGCCTGCGCGCGACGGACTGCGGGTGATGGAACGCTTGATCATGAACGATTTCCTTGCACGTCGATGAAGGATGCTGCCGCCAACACATGACACGGCGGGCATTGCAAAGGTTCCCGCATGGGTGTCGTGCGGTCACCGGAACGTTGTGGTGAATACGCTGCCCGGTCAAGCGCGTGGCTGACAGGGCATTGCGCGCGCTTGGCCGTTGGACGCGGCACACGCGCGGGATGTGCAGTGTACGAGCGCGCCATGCCGATTCCGAGCAGCGGCTGTGCTCGGGTGAAGACTGCACCGTTGCACAGAGCTCCGCTCTCAGCCGATTGCATTGGTGAGGTCATACAGCGGGACCAGGACCGAAATGATGACAAGCCCCACCACCGAGGCCAGTACCAGCGTGATGAACGGCACCAGCGCAGCCAGTGCGCGGTCGATGGCCTGCGCGGTTTCCAGCTCGAAGGTGTCGGCGGTCTTGAGCAGCATCGTGTCCAATGCGCCGGACTCTTCGCCCACCTGGATCATCTGCAGCGCCAGCCGCGGAAAGCGCTTGCCGCGTGCCAGCGACATCGACAGGCCATGGCCGTTCTTGACGTCGTCGGCCGCATTGGCAACATCCTCCACCAACGCCAGATTGGACATGACGTTGCGCGCGATGCCGATCGCCGCCAGCAACGGCACGCCATTGCGCAGCAAGGTGCCCAGGGTGCGCGTCAGGCGTGCGGTTTCCAGCCGGGCAATCAGGCTGCCGACCACCTTCTGGCGCAGCAGCCATTGGTCCAGCGATGCACGGAACGCGGCATTGCGACGCTTGCGATCCAGCCACAGCCCCAGCACGCCCGGCACGACGATCAGCACGATCCACCAGTCGCGCACCAGCAGGCCCACGCTCAACACCGCCTGGGTAAACCATGGCAGTGCCACATCCAGGCTTTCGTACATCTGCGCAAATTGCGGCACCACGTAACCGAGCAGGAACAGCAACGCACAGCCCACCACCGCCAGCAGGATGGCCGGGTAGATCAGCGCGTTGATCACCTTGCCCCTGAGCGCACGGCTGCGCTCCAGATAATCGGCCAGCCGCTGCAGCGTGTCCTGCATGCTGCCGCCAGCTTCGCCGGCGCGCACCATGTTGATGTACAGCTTGGAAAACAGCCCGTGCTGGCGCTCGAGTGCGGACGACAACGGCGCACCGCCGCGCACGGTATCGCGCACATCGCCGATCACCCGCCGGCTTTTTTCGTCTTCGGGCAGATCCATCAGAATCGACAGTGCACGGTCCAGCGGTTGCCCCGCGCCGATCAACGTGGCCAGTTGCTGGGTGAATTGCACCAGCGCCGCATTGTCGAACGGCTTCTTGCGCAGCAGCATGCGCAGCGACGGCGAATCGTTTTCGCCGGTGGCCAGGCGCGTTTCCACCGGCAGATGGCCCTGTTCCTGCAGACGCAACGCCACCTCGGCATCGCTGGCCGCTTCCATCTGGCCGTCGAGCATTTCGCCGTGGGCGTCCAGGGCCTTGTAGCGGTAGAGGGGCATCAGGCTGGGAGGCCGGGATTGGGGAATCGGGAATCGGGATTCGGGAAAAGCACATCGCTGCGTATTGGCGACATCGCGCACGCATCGCTGTGCACGCACAGCGGAGCCAGCGGGTGGCCGTGCTGGCGGTTCGTTGGTCCGGTGCCTGCCAGGCGTGTTTCTGTCGCGTTACCGATCACGCATCCTCCGTGACGCGCAGGACTTCTTCGATGGTGGTTTCGCCGCGCAGGGCCTTGGACAGCCCATCTTCGTACATGGTGCGCATGCCGGCCTGGCGGGCGAGTTGTTCGATTTCGCCCATGCCGGCACGGCGCATCACCGCACGGCGCAATTCGTCGTTCATCACCAGGAATTCGACGATGGTGGTGCGGCCCAGATAACCGGTGGGCGCGGTGGCCGAGGGTCGCGGGCGATACAGGAAGATCTCGCCCTCCGGTTGCAGGCGACGCAGGTCGAACCTGGCGATTTCTTCCGGCGAGGCGGCGTAGCGCTCGGCGTTGGCCAGGTCGAGTTTGCGCACCAGGCGCTGCGCCAGGATGCCGTTGATGGTGGAGGTGAGCAGATAATCCTCCACGCCCATGTCGAGCAGACGGGTGATGCCGCCGGCCGCGTTGTTGGTATGCAGCGTGGACAGCACCAGGTGGCCGGTGAGCGCGGACTGGATCGCGATGCGTGCGGTTTCCAGGTCGCGCATTTCGCCGATCATGATGATGTCCGGATCCTGACGCACGATGCTGCGCAATGCGTTGGCGAAATCCAGCCCGATCTGCGGCTTGGCCTGGATCTGGTTGATGCCTTCGATCTGGTATTCCACCGGGTCTTCGACAGTGATGATTTTCACATCCGAGGTGTTGAGCTGGCTCAGCGCGGTGTACAGCGTGGTGGTCTTGCCCGAGCCGGTGGGGCCGGTGACCAGCATGATGCCGTGCGGTTGCTCCAGCACCTTGCGGAACTGCGGCAAGAAGTCTTCGGTAAAGCCCAGCTTGTAGAAGTCGAACACCACCGTTTCGCGATCCAGCAGGCGCATCACCACGCTTTCGCCATGCGCGGTGGGCACGGTGCTGACGCGCAGGTCCAGCTCCTTGCCCTGCACGCGCAGCATGATGCGGCCGTCCTGCGGCAGGCGGCGCTCGGCGATGTTGAGCTTGGCCATGATCTTGATGCGGCTGATGACTGCAGCAGTGAGCTTGGCCGGCGGGCTTTCGCCTTCCACCAACACGCCGTCCACGCGGTAACGCACCTTGAGCCGGCTTTCGAACGGTTCGATATGGATGTCGGAGGCGCGCAGTTCCACCGCGTGCTGGATCACCAGGTTCACCAGCCGGATCACCGGCGCTTCGGAGGCCAGATCGCGCAGCGCTTCGATGTCGTCGCTGCTGTTGGCATCGCCATCGGCGGTTTCCACGATGGTGCCCATCGCACTGCGGCCCTGGCCGTACCAGCGCTCGATCAGGTCATCGATTTCCGAACGCAGGCCCACCTGCAACAGCAACGTGCAGCCGGTGGCAAGACGCACCGCATCAATGGCGTAATCGTCGTAAGGATCGGCGATCCACAGCTCCAGCCGGCCATCGCGTTCGCCGACCGGGCACAGATGAAATTGCTTGAGAAAGCGCAGCGACAACCCCTGTACTTCCGGCAGCATTTCCGGCGGCGTGTCGCCGAGCTGGCGTGCGTCCACCAACGGCAAGCCAAGCACATCGGCGCAGGTTTCTGCATGATCGCGTTCGGACACCAGACCCAAACGGCCGAGCAAGGCGAGCAGGCCCATGCCGGATTCGGCCTGCAATTGGCGCGCGCGCAGCAGATCGGTGTCTTTCAGACGACGGCGTTCAAGCAGCGCATCGACGATGCGCGTCTCCGCACTTCGATGCTCGATTGGATCGACGGCAACCGCGTTCACACTCGTCTCCACTGGTCCGGCGCCGACTGTAGCAGTTTGCCGCGACGATCAACCGCACGCATTTGAAACGCCCTGAAAAACAATGCCCCCGGCGATTGGCCGGGGGCATCGGTCACACTATTTCGCTACTTACTGTCGTGCAACGAGCGTCAGCTTCGCGTAGCTCGCCGCGCCGACCAACTTGATGTAGTAGGTGCCGGCCTTGGGGGCAGTGAAACGCACGGTTTCGCTGTTGCCCGGACGGGTCGACTTGGCGTCGTAGCTTGTGGCGCTGGGCTCGGCCTCGAAGCTGACGTACATCGACACATCGCCGGTGCCGCCGTAGGTCATGAAGCTGAGCACGGCGCCGGCCTTGGCCTCGAAGCTGTACAGCGTGGAGCTGCCGGCGGTACCGCTCAATCCAGCAACAGGCGCCTTGTTGGTGAGCGCAATGGCGCTCGGCGCGCAGCTCTCGGTGGCCGGGTCGCACGGCTCCTCCAGCACGGCTTCCAGCGCGGCCTTGGCGTCGACGATACCGCTGCCGATCGGGGTGCTGGCCGGCGGAGTCACCGGGAAGGGGCGACTGGTCTGCTTGAGCAGGGCTTCGACCGCAGCCGGGGTCAGCGGGCCATCGCCCAGACCGATGGCTGCGCTCTGCACCAGCGCCACGACGCCGGCCACGTGCGGCGAGGCCATCGAGGTGCCGCCTAGACCCATATAGGTATAGCTACCGGAGGTCGGCGTGGTCGCACCGGTGTACCCGGCCTGCCAGACGTAACCGCCCGGATTGCCGTCCACGCTACCGCCGCCGCCCGGACCAGAGAGGTCGACCTTGCTGCCGTAGTTGGAGTAGTAGGCGATGCCACCGGTGATGCGCGTGGCGCCAACGGTGATGGTGTTGTTGCAGCTGGCCGGCGAATGGTTGGCCGCATCTTCGCTGCTGTTGCCGGCCGCGACCACCACGGTGGTGCCGCGCGACACCGCGCCATTGATCGCCAGCTGGGTGGCCGAATCGCAGGGCTCGCCGCCCCCGAGGCTCATGTTGATCACTTCGGCCGGATTGGTGTTGGCCGGCACGCCGTCGACGCTGCCGCCGGAGGCCCACACGATCGCATCGGCGATGTCGGAGGTGTAGCCGCCGCAACGGCCGAGCACGCGCACCGGCAGGATGGTCGCCTTCGGCGCGACGCCCGCCATGCCCACGCCGTTATTGGTCGCCTCGGCCACGGTGCCCGAAACGTGGGTGCCGTGCCAAGAACTTTCCTGCGCCTGCGAGCCCGCGTAGCAGACGTTGTCGGCCTCTTCCCAGTCACCGTAATCGAGTGCGCCCGGCACGCGCGCATCGGTGGGACGACGCGAGACTTCGGCGTCGGTGATGAAGTCGTAGCCCTGCAGGAGATTGCCGGCAAAATCGGGGTGATCCGGCAGGATGCCGGTATCCAGCACCGCCACCACCACGCCTGCGCCCTGCGACAGATCCCAGGCGCCCGGTGCGTTGATGCCGCCGTTGGGGTTGCTCAGGTGCCACTGGTACTGGGCGTAGAACGGGTCGTTGGGAACCAGCTGCGGGCTCACGTCGGTGGCAGGAAGGCTTTTGCTGATATCGATCGGGCGCAGCATGCGGTCGATCTGCACGTCGGCCACGGATGGGTCGTTCTTGAGCTCGACCACCACTTTATCCACCTGCGCGGCGGTCAGCGTGCTGGACAGCTTGATCAGGTCCGAGCCGATGCCCAGCTTGCGCACATACGTCGCCTTGGCGGCGGCAGCGCTGCTGCGCGCGCCGGTACTGGCGCCAACGCGGCCCACCGCGGCCTGCACGGCGCTCAGCTTGCTGCTGCGATCGGTTGCAGCGGCGGTATTGTCCTTGTAGCGCACGATCAACCGGCTACCGAACGCTGCGCCGGCCGGGGCTGCCTGGGTCGGTTCCTTGACCAGCAGTTTGGGGGCGGCAGCGAGCGTGCCAGAGGCACCGAGGGCCATCATCAGGATGGCGCCGGTCAGCGGGTTGAGACGGAAATTCTTGTCGATCACGGTGAAGTCCTCTTCGTATTTTTCGTGAATCAGGCTTGGCGCAGCCGGCGCAATCGCTGCGTAGCCGCGGTGCGGTGCGCTGCGTCCTTGTCGGCCACCCCTGGTACGGCCATCACTCCATGCGAATCCGTTGGCCGGCCCAGCCACGGTCCTTGCCCGCCCCCTCAGGCCTTGCAGATCGCGACGGCACACCTGGCGCCGCCGCGCTTGATGCGAGAACGCCTTACCAGCCGAAACCGGCACCCACGCCGATCGAGCTGTCGTCGCCGCTGAGTGCGCCGCCCACGGTGAGGGTGGCGCGCGGGCTGATCGCACGCTGGTAGCCCACCGACAACGCCGACTCGCCGTTCTGGAAACCGACACCGGCACCGATGCGGTTCTGCGAGGCGATACCGGCCACGCTGGCGGACATGTTCAACATCGCCGAGCTCATCGCGCCCTGGCGGTCCAGGCGACGGTTCTGCCGGCGCAGGCGGTCTTCGATATCGCCCTGGTAGCTTTCGAAGCTGTCGGCCATCGCGTTGTAGCGGCTGTCGGTGTAGCTGTTGGCGGCGGCAACGCCGCTGTCCAGCTGGCCCTTGTTGACCGCATCGGTGGCACGCGTACCGGCCGCCACATTGGCCACCTGACGCTCGCCGCCCACGCTGCCCACCGACACCGTGTTGGCACGGTCGGCAACCGAACCCTGGCCCAGTGCCACGGCGCCTTGTGCCGTGGCGCGGGCGCCCTGGCCGATCGCCGTGCCCGACGCGGCCGTCACCTGCGCGCCTTCGCCCATCGCCACGGCATTGGTCGCCACCGCCGCGATCTGCGTGTTGGCACCCACCGCCGTACTGCCGTCGGCATTGACGCGGGCATTGCTGCCGATGGCGGTGTCGTTGGGACCATGCGCATACGCGCTGCCGCCAATTGCAGTACCGGTGACGTGGTTGGCCACTGCTGCCGTACCGACTGCCGTGGACGTGGCCGCCGGCGTGATGCTGCCGTCCATTGCGGCGGTGGGCGTGCCCTGCACCGCGGCCGTTGCATTGCCCGCAGTGCTGGCGACATTGCTGGACATATCGCTGACCGCAGTCGCCGCCACTGCCGGTACCGTTGCGGTGCGCAGCGATGCGGTGCGTGCGGCGGTGCTGGTCGGCGTGCTGCCACTGCGTGCATCCAGCTCGCTGACCTTGCTGTCCAACGCCGTCAATGCCGCACCGACATTGTTGTAGCTGGCCCCCTGAATCACGTAGGTCGGCGCAACAAATACGCCTTGCGCACCGATCGCCGCACCGCCGCCGAGGAAGCTGGCCGCATTGCTCAACGACTGGAACAACTGGCCGCCATTGATCGCATCGGTGCTGGCACTGGCAATCGTGCCCGCACCCACATTGACGATACGGCGCGTGGCCGGGCCGCCGCGGCCGTCGCCGCTGCCCACCGACACCGTATTGGCATCGTAGGTGCGCGAGCCCGAGCCCAATGCCACCGAATCGGCACCGCTGGCGCCAGCGTTGGCACCCAGTGCCACGGCATTGCTGCCGCTTTCGCGCACGAAGGAGTTGTAGCCCAGCGCAACGCCGTTTTCGCCGATGGAATTGGTCTGCCGGCCCATCGCGGTGCTGTTCACGCCGCTGGCGCTGCTATCCACACCCATTGCGCTGGCACCGGTGGCCGAGGCACGGCTGCCGGAGGCAACCGCCACGCTGCGTGCGCCACTGGCGGTGGCGCCGGCACCTGCCGCCGTGGCGCGATCGCCAGTGGCCGAGGCCACGCCGTCGCCGGTGGTCTTGAGCATGCCGCTGGTGGTCTGCACATCGGCCGCCAGCGCATCCAGTTGCCCCTTGTTGACCGCGTCGGTGGCCGCCTGGCCGGCGCTGACGTTGACGATGCGGCGCGTGGCCGGACCACCGCGGCCATTGCCGCTACCGATCGACACCGTGTCGGCTTCGTAGGTGCGCGAGCCAGACCCCAGTGCCACCGAATCGGCACCGGTCGCCCCCGCATTGGCACCCAGTGCCACGCCGTTGACCGCGCTTTGGCGCACGAACGAGTTGTAGCCCACCGAGACTGCATTTTCGCCGATGGCATTCACCTGACGACCGACGCCGGTGCTGTTGATGCCGGTCGCCGACGCATCCACGCCAACCGCACTGGCGCCGACCGCATCGGCGCGGCTGCCGCCGCCCAATGCCAGGGTGTTGTCTGCAAGCGCCGCTGCGCTCTGGCCCAAGGCGCTGGCATTGACGCCGTCGGCATAGGAATTCCAGCCGATGGCGGTGGTGTAGTCCGCGGTGGCCCAGGCACCGGCACCGAATGCCGCTGCGCCCGTGCCGGATGCACGTGCCGGGATGAACCCGAAGAACGTGCTGCCGCCCACGGCCACGCTCTCGTCGCCGGTAGCTTCGCTGAATTCGCCGACGGCGACGGCGCTG
Source organism: Xanthomonas sp. NCPPB 1062 (assembly GCF_041481705.2). Classification (NCBI taxonomy): domain Bacteria; kingdom Pseudomonadati; phylum Pseudomonadota; class Gammaproteobacteria; order Lysobacterales; family Lysobacteraceae; genus Xanthomonas; species Xanthomonas sp. NCPPB 1062. The sequence goes on from NZ_CM192987.1 coordinate 3,956,093, forward strand.
GCCCCGGAGGCCAACGCAACGGCGCCGACGGCGGTGCTGTAATCGCTCGACGCGACCGCGCCATAGCCCAGTGCCGACGACAGGCGGCCGGTCGATTCGCTGTAACCGCCGAAGGCGGCGCTACCGACATTGGATGCGGTACTGCGGAAACCCGCAGCGATGGCCTGATTGTCGGACGCCACCGCTTCGCTGCCCAGCGCTGTGGTGTAGGTCGAAATCGCCTGCGCGCCTGCACCATTTGCCGTGGCGCCGATATCGCTGGCCAACGCGTTGCTGCCGACCGCGCTGCTGTTTTCGCCCAGCGCCTGGGCATTGCTGCCCAGCGCTGCCGCGCCGGTGCCGCCAGCCAATGCGCCTACGCCCACGGCCGTGGCGTTCTCCACCACGGCCTGCGCGCCCGCACCCAATGCGGTGGTGCCGGTACCGGTGGCATTGGCACCCTCGCCTGCCGCCAGCGCGTTATCGCCCTCGACGTAGGCACCTGCATCGCTATCGGCGCTGCCGCTGGCCTGGAAGTATTTGCTCGTGGCTGCGCCGGCTTCGGCAACGGCGTTGAGCTGGTCCAGATTCACGGCGTCGGTGCCCTGCGTGCCGGCCGCCACGTTGGTGATCTGGCGCTCGTTGCCGGCACTGCCCACCGACACCGCGAAGTCGCGATCGGCCACCGAATCGGCGCCGAGCGCCACGCTGCTTTCGCCGGTTGACTCGGCAAAATTACCCAGCGCCGTGCTGTTGAGACCCGGCGCCCACGCCGCGCCACCGACGGCAGTGGAGTAATCGCCGGAGGCTTCGGTCGGCAACAGACCGAGCAAGGCGCCGCCGACCGACACGCTGTGGTAGCCGCTGGCCACACTGCCCTGGCCGGCGGCAACACTGTAGGCACCCGTGGCGGCCGCATCGCCGCCCACGGCGACGGTATTGGAGCCGCTGGCAGTGCTGAAATTACCCAGCGCGGTGCTGTTGAAACCGCTGGCGCTGGAATACCCGCCCAAGGCGGTGGAGTAGTTGGACGTCGCCTCGGCACCGAAGCCGAATGCCGCCGCGCTGGTGCCGTTGGCAACGCTCTCCGCGCCGACGGCAGTGGCCGATTCGCCGCTGGCGCTGGCGAAATAGCCCATCGCTGTGGATTCGCTGCCCTGCGCTTCGCTCAATGCACCGACCGCCAGCGCGCCATCGCCATACGCACCGGCGGCGGCGCCGAGTGCGGTGCTCTGCGCACCGGCCGCTTCGCTTTCGCCACCCACGGCCACGGCATAGTCGCCGCTGGCCTGGCTGAAGGCGCCATTGGACACGCTGCCAAAGCCGCTGGCCGCTGCGTTGTAACCGGCCGCATTGGCGTATTGCGCAGTGGCGCTGGCGCCGCTGCCGATGGCCACCGCACCGATGGCGGTGGCCTGGCTGCTGGACCCGAACGCACTGCTGTAATCGCCGTCGGCCGTGGCATTGGAGCCGGCGGCGGTCGCGTCTTCGCCCTGCGCATCGGCGGTGCCGGTGCCGGTGCCGGCGTACAGGCGCGCGGTGTTTTCAGCGGCGCCAGCCACGGCGTTGAGCTGATCCAGGTTCACCGCATCGGTGCCCTCGGTGCCGGCCGCAACATTGGCAATCTGCCGCTCGCTGCCGACTGTGCCAACCGACACCGTGTTGGCGCGATCGGCGAGCGAACCTGCACCCAGCGCAACGCTGTTGTCGGCAGGTGTATACGCACCGCTGCCGAGACTAATGCTCTGCTCGCCCGAAGCATTGGATTGCCAGCCCAGCGCGACACTCTCGGTACCAAGCGCAAAGGACTGGCTGCCAAGCGAAGTGGTGCTTGTCCCCACCGCGTTTGCGTAAGTGCCCAAGGCGGTTGACGAATAGTTGTTCGCCCGCGCACTCGCGCCCAGCGCTGTACTGTAGTAACCATCGGCCAAACTTTCGGTACCGATTGCGGTGCTGTTAAAACCCCGCGCAACACTGGCGGAGCCCAGCGCTGACGATGCGACACCGCTGCTGATACTTGCCTGGCCGATCGCCGTTGCATCACGCTCATTGGCGACACTGAAACCGCCGATGGCCGTACTGGAATCCCCCGACGCCATGCTGACGATACCCAGCGCGGTAGCGTTGTTAGCAACAGCACTGCTGTTGTTCCCCACTGCCGTGGCAGAAGAGGCACTGGCGCTGGCGTAGTTACCAATGGCCGTGCTCATCTCACCGGCTTGGCTGCGCGCGCCGAGCGCAATGCCCTGGTCGCCTTCAGCCTGCGCTTCCCAACCCAGCGCAATGCTCTCATCGCCGGTCGCCCTGGATTGGCCGCCGAGCGAAATGGCACGCGGACCATATGCATTTGCGTAGGTGCCCACCGCAATCGAGCCGGTATCGGCCGCAGCCGCATTCGCGCCCACTGCCGTGCTGTTGTCACCGTAGGCGAGACTTTCGGTACCGATGGCGGTACCACCGTCACCCCACGCCACACTGGCAAAACCAAGCGCGGTCGATGCAGTTCCATTGCCGATGGTTTCGTAGCCGATCGCCGTTGCACCGCGCCCATTGGCGATGCTGGTGCCGCCCACGGCGGTGCTGAAATATCCCGATGCGTTGCTGTCGCCGCCGAGTGCGGTGGCGTAGTCATCGCCGGCACTGCTGTTGAAACCGACTGCAGTGGCATTGGCGATGCTGGCGTTGGCATTGCTGCCGACGGCCGTGGTGCCCAGCGCAGAGGCCTGACTGCTCGCACCGAGCGCAATGCTGTCATCGCCCGACGCGTTGCTGGCGCCGCCCAGCGCAACGGTGCGCTCGCCGAAGGCGCTGCTGTTTGCGCCGATCGCCGTGGATGCAGTGCCGCCGGCCGCGGCATTGGCGCCGAAAGCAGCGCTGTCGGCACTGAAGGCCACGCTTGCACCACCCACGGCGGTACTGGTGTCGCCGAATGCCACGCTACCCACACCCAGTGCCGTGGCGTCCGCGCCATTGGCGATGCTCTCGTAACCCAGCGCCGTCGCGCCGCTGGCGGTGGCCTGGCTCGCGCCGCCCACTGCGGTGCTGGCATCGCCCGAGGCGCTGCTGTTGCCGCCAAGCGCCGTGGTGTTCTGCGCCACCGCAGTGCTGTTGAAGCCGACTGCCGTGGCGTTGTCGGTGGTGGCATTGGCGCCACTGCCAACGGCAGTTGCACCCTGCGCAGATGCCGCACTGCTGGAACCCAGCGCGGTGCTGTAGTCGCTGTCGGCCAATGCGTTGGAACCGGCAGCGACGCTGTCGGTGCCTTGTGCGATCGCAACGCCATCGCCGGTTGCGACGAAGGAGCGCGCAGTGGTGGACGCCACATCGGACACCGCAGTGAGCTGATCGAGATTCACCGCATCAGTGCCCTCGGTACCTGCCGCCACATGGGTGATCTGGCGCTCTGCGCCATCAGCACCCACCGACACGGTATTGGCGCGCGTGGCGACCGAGTTGGCGCCCAACGCCACCGAATTTGCGCCGCGGGCAGTGCTGTAATAGCCCAGCGCCGTGCTCAGTTCGCCGCTGGCCCACGATTCCGGACCCACGGCAGTTGCGCCTTCGCCCGGTGCATACGCGAAGTAGCCCACGGCGGTGGCTTCGGTGCCGGAGGCTTCGCTGAGCGTGCCCACTGCCGTGGTGTAGGTGCCTGATGCGATCGCACCGGCGCCGAGCGCGGTGGAGGCTTCGCCGCTGGCCTGGGTCTGCACGAAGAAGCCCAGACCCGGGATGTAATCGACCGGACCACCGACCGCGGTGCTGCTGGTGCCGCTGGCGCTGGTCTGCGTGCCCACGGCGGTGGCGTAATCGCCCGCCGCATTGGCCACCGCACCGAACGCGGAAGACTGCGTACCGGCCGCATAGGCACCGACGCCGAACGACGAGGCGGCGAAACCATCGGCATTGGCGCTGGCGCCGACTGCGGTGCCGCCGACGCCGGCACTGGTGGCGCCGGTGGTGACCGGCACGCCGCCGTTGGTGACCAACGGCTCGCCGTCTTCGTCCACGGCAGCGCCGCCCACCGCCACGCTCGCCGGACCATTGGCCTGTGCGTTGTGACCGAATGCTGCGCTGTTCTGCCCGGACGCGAGCGCGTTTGCGCCCACTGCAGTGGCGTTGTTGGCTACCGCATTGGCACCGGTTCCCAGCGCCGTGGTCGCCGTGCCGACGGCATTGGCGCCGTCGCCGGCAGCCAGGGCGCTGTCGCCTTCGACATACGCGCCCACGCTGTCTTCGCCCGAGGATGCCTTGAAGAACAACGCGGTGTCTTCGGCCACATCGGCCACGTCGCGCAACTGCGCCACGTTGACCGCATCGGTGGCATTGACGCCGGCAGTGACGTTGGTGATGCGGCGCGTGGCCGGGCCACCGCGGCCATTGCCGCTGCCCACCGACACCACGTCGTCTTCGTGGGTGCGCGAGCCTGCGCCCAGCGCCACCGAATTTGCGCCGGTCACGCCGGCATTGGCGCCGAGCGCCACGCCGTTTTCGCCGCTCTGGCGCACGAAACTGTTGTAGCCGATGGCCACGGCGTTTTCGCCGATCGCATTAGTCTGGCGACCGATCGCGCTGCTGTTGACGCCACTGGCGCTGCTGTCGGCGCCGGTGGCCACGGCACCGGTGGCGCTGGCATGGCTATTGGCGCCGATGGCGGTGGCCTTGCTGGCCGTCGCCGCGGCGCCGCGGCCCACTTCGACCGATTGCGCATTGGCAGGAAGCGGCGTGGCCAATCCGGCGCCACCCAGCGCAAGGGCGATGGCGGCGGCCAGTGCCAGGCTCTGGCGGCGATCGATGAATGCGGCTGAGGCCACCGCTCCGGGGCTGTCGCCGCTGGCCAATTCCGAGGCTACGGCCCACACGCCAAGCGATTTGTTCCAGACCTTGCGATAAATCCGATTCATCGACGCACGACTCCTGAGTTGTTGGACTGGTTTTTGTGGCGAACACCCGGCGGCAGAAGGCGTTCCAGCCTGCAGTGACCGCAGTGATTCGCGCCATGGGCCTTGCGGCGGAGCGGCTCGCGCCTGCTTCCTGGATAGTCAAAAAGTGAACGCTACCCAACCATAGAACTGAGCGGAGTGTTAACAGCCGTCATTTCGGGCGTCAAGTTTTTGACAGAAAGCGAAGAGAAGTGCGCGATTGATCACACTTCGGCTTGCTTTTATTAGATTTTTGATAAATCTTTGGAAAACAGCGACCTAGATCATGTCCTTCGAGACATTTCAGGGCTGAATAGGCGGAACTGGAAAAGACAAAAAAACCCGCTGGCAGGACGCCAGCGGGCTTGGTTGCGCAAAATGCAGGGGTGGCCGGTCAGATCTGCGGCCAACATGCCCCACAGCCAGCATGCGCGGTCGATCGGCGCGCGAGGTGGCCGTGTTTCAGGCGTTCACCGCCAAGGAAATGACGATTTCGCCGAACCGATGGCGACGTGTCGGATCATTGGCGCGCCAGCAGGCTCACCGCGTCGAAACCGCTGCCTTCCAGCTTAAGGATGTAGGTGCCGGCACGCGGCGCAGTGAAGCGCACCGTCTGGCTGGTGCCGCGACGCGTGGACGCGCCGTCGTTGTCGGTGGCGGTGGGCTCGCGCCCGAATGCCACGTACAACCCCGCCTGGCCGCTGCCACCGAAGCTGATGAAACTCAGCACCGCACCCGCCTGCGCTTGGAACGTGAACACCCCCGCATCGCCCGACAGATTGGAGATGCCGCTTTGGACCACGCCATTACGCAGAGGCTGCGCATCCACCTGACACCCCACATCGCCCCTATCGCAGCGACGTAACGCGCGCGCAACTGCGGCTCCGGCATCCACGATGCCGGCCCCGGCCGGCGTTGCCACCGGAATCGACACCGGGAATGCGCGCGCAGTGCGCTTGAGCAGGCTCTCCATTGCGGCCGGCGACAACGGCGGTTTGCCGTCGGCGATCAATGCGCTCTGCACCAATGCGGCGGTGCCGGCCACATGCGGCGACGCCATCGAGGTGCCGGCGTAACGCGTGCCGCCATAGGTGAACTGCCCGGAGGTTGGTGTGGTTTTGCCGGTGTAGAGGGTTTGCCAAACAAAGCTGCGGATCGGGCCATCGTTGGTGATGAAGGACATCGAGCTGCCGCCCGGGCCGGCCAGGTCGATCTGACGGCCGAAATTGCTGTAATCGGCAAGCGCACCGGTTGCGCGCGTGGCGGCAACGGCAATCACATTGGCGCAGTTGGCGGGAGTCGTCGTCGATACATCGGCCGTTGAATTACCCGCTGCCACCACCACGGTGGTGCCGCGCGCCACTGCGCCATCGATCGCGGCCTGCATCGCCGAACCGCATGCGCCGCCACCGCCCAGGCTCAGGTTGATCACTTCGGCCGGATCGCGGTTGTCCGGTACGCCATCGACGTGACCGCCGGACGCCCAGACGATGGCATCGGAGATGTCGGAGAGTCGCCCGCCGCAGTGCCCGAGCACGCGCACCGGCAGCACTTTCGCCCGGTAGGCGACGCCTGCCCCGCCAATGCCGTTGTTGGTGGCTTCGGCAACCGTGCCGGCCACGTGCGTGCCGTGCCAGCTGCTGTCGCTGGCCACCGAGAACAGCCCGCAGTCGCCGTCTTCGGCGATCCAATCGCCGAGGTCCAGTGCGCCGGGCACACGCTCGGCCGTGGCGCGACGCGAGAAGAACGGGTCGGTGATGAAGTCGTAGCCGGTGAGCAGATTGCCGGCCAGGTCTGGGTGGTCGGGCAGGACGCCGGTATCCAGTACCGCCACCACCACGCCTTCGCCCTGCGTGGTTTTCCAGGCTTGGGCGACGTCGATGCCACCCACCGGGTCGATGAGATGCCATTGATTGGTTTGCAGCAGCGGATCGTTCGGCAATGCGGCGCTGGTTTGCAGCGGATACATGCGCAGATCTACCTGCGCCGATTCGACCGCCGGGTCTGCGCTCAATTCCTGCACAAGCCGGTCGGCATCGGCACGACTGAGCTGGGCGGGCAATTTGATCAGTTCGCCGCCCGCGGCAAGCGTGCGCAGATAGGTTGGCGCTGCAGTGGCACTGGTGCGTGCGGCAGGCGCAAGACGGACGGATGCGCGCGAGGCGGCCGCACTGACTGCCGCCGAGGCACTGCGGCCGATATCGCGCGCGGTACCGACCTGCCCGCTGCGGTAGCGGACGATGATTCTGTCAACCGGCGCATTGGCCATGGCCTGTTGGCGTTGGGCACTGGCTGCTGCCGCATCGGCGTTGGCATCGGCGTTGGCGGCCAACGCTGTACTGCACGACGCCGCCAGGACACAGCAGGCAAGCACAAGGACCTGCGTAGAAGAACTCTGGATCACGATGGGATTCCTTCGAGGTGAGTGCGAAAGGGCATGACGAAGAAAGCGCGCCGCCCGGCAACGGGCGGCGGGAATGCATGCGACCGCGTGGCCGTGCTGCGGCTACCAGCCGAAACCGGCACCCACGCCGATCGAGCTGTCGTCGCCGCTGAGTGCGCCGCCCACGGTGAGGGTGGCGCGCGGGCTGATCGCACGCTGGTAGCCCACCGACAACGCCGACTCGCCGTTCTGGAAACCGACACCGGCACCGATGCGGTTCTGCGAGGCGATACCGGCCACGCTGGCGGACATGTTCAACATCGCCGAGCTCATCGCGCCCTGGCGATCCAGGCGACGGTTCTGCCGGCGCAGGCGGTCTTCGATATCGCCCTGGTAGCTTTCGAAGCTGTCGGCCATCGCGTTGTAGCGGCTGTCGGTGTAGCTGTTGGCGGCGGCAACGCCGCTGTCCAGCTGGCCCTTGTTGACCGCATCGGTGGCACGCGTACCGGCCGCCACATTGGCCACCTGACGCTCGCCGCCCACGCTGCCCACCGACACCGTGTTGGCACGGTCGGCAACCGAACCCTGGCCCAGTGCCACGGCGCCTTGTGCCGTGGCGCGGGCGCCCTGGCCGATCGCCGTGCCCGACGCGGCCGTCACCTGCGCGCCTTCGCCCATCGCCACGGCATTGGTCGCCACCGCCGCGATCTGCGTGTTGGCACCCACCGCCGTACTGCCGTCGGCATTGACGCGGGCATTGCTGCCGATGGCGGTGTCGTTGGGACCATGCGCATACGCGCTGCCGCCAATGGCCGTGCCGGTGACGTGGCTGGCCACTGCTGCCGTGCCCACTGCCGTGGACGTGGCCGCCGGCGTGATGCTGCCGTCCATTGCGGCGGTGGGCGTGCCCTGCACCGCCGTGCCTGCGGAAAGCCCAGTTGCAGTGGCCGTCGCTGCAGACGACAAGGCACTGTCGGCTGTGGCGTTGGTTGTCAGCGCTACCGGCTGCACGCCAGCGGCTGTTGCGTCGACCGCTGCACTGCGCGCCGTTGCCAGGCGTGCGACAGATGCACGTGAGGCAGCTGTTGCCGCGCCGCCTCGGGCATCCAGCTCGCTAACCTTGCTGTCCAACGCCGTCAGTGCCGCACCGACGTTGTTGTAGCTGGCCCCCTGGATCACGTAGGTCGGCGCAACAAATACGCCTTGCGCACCGATCGCCGCACCGCCGCCGAGGAAGCTGGCCGCATTGCTCAACGACTGGAACAACTGGCCGCCATTGATCGCATCGGTGCTGGCACTGGCAATCGTGCCGGCACCCACATTGACGATACGGCGCGTGGCCGGGCCGCCGCGGCCGTTGCCGCTGCCCACCGACACCGTATTGGCATCGTAGGTGCGCGAGCCCGAGCCCAGAGCCACCGAATCGGCGCCGTTGGCACCGGCATTCGCGCCCAGTGCCACGGCATTGCTGCCGCTTTCGCGGACGAAGGCGTTGTAGCCCAGCGCAACGCCGTTTTCGCCGATGGAATTGGTCTGCCGGCCCATCGCAGTGCTGTTCACGCCGCTGGCGCTGCTGTCCGCCCCTATCGCGCTGGCACCGGTGGCCGCGGCACGGCTGCCGGAGGCAACCGCCACGCTGCGCTCGCCGGCAGCAACCGCAAGGCTACCCAACGCAGCACTACCCTGGCCAACGCTGGTGGCATTGAAGCCCACCGCGGTGGCAGATGCGCCAAGCGCGCTGCTTGCGCCACCCAGCGCCATGGCGCCCTGTCCCTGCGCAGATGCCGCCGCTGCGTCCGTGGTGGCCGGCGTCACTGCCAGATAGCCATCGATGCGTGACGTGGCGGCGCGCACCGTATCGAGCTGGGCCACATTCACCGCATCGGTGGCTTCGCTACCGGCTGCAACGCTGGTGATCTGGCGCGTCAAGCCGGCTTGCACATCGCCGACCGACACCGTATTGCTGCGAAACGCATAGGAGTGCGCACCCAGCGCAACCGCGCTGGATGCCGAACGATTCCAGGCATCGTCGACCCAGGATCCCACCTTCGCGCCGTAACCGATCGCCACGGCATCCACGCCGTTGGCCTGCGCGTCCGCACCAATGACGGTGCTGTCGCCATTGAACTGCGAGGTCATCGCACGCGCGCCTAACGCCACGCTATTTTCGTTGTAAGCGGTGCTGCCATGTCCGATCGAAATGCCGCCATCGCCGGACGCCAGGGCAAAGCCGCCCAATGACACGGTGCGTGGTGCGAACGACCCGGCGCTGTGCCCGATCGCCACCGCATCGGTATTGCTGGGCGCATTCGGAAACACGTTGGAATCGTAGCCAATGGCAATCGCATAATCGGATTGGCTTTGCGCACCCGAGCCCAGCGCAATGCCGCCAAGACCGGTCGCTGCGGTAATCGAGCCGAAGTTGCTGACGCCGCCTACGACAACGCTCTGTGCTCCGCTGGCCAACGCGGTGTCGCCAACTGCGACGCTACTGGCACCGTCGCTTCGCGCCCTGTAACCGAATGCGGTCGAGGTGTCTGCGCTGGCGCGCGAGGAATAACCGCCGGCAGTGGAAAGAAAGCCACTGGCGCTGGAAAGCCCGCCCACGGCGGTGGCACCGTCGCTGGAAGTCTGTGCGCGATACCCCAGCGCCGTGCTCTGCACGCCACTGGCGCTGGCGCCGCTGCCGATGGCGCTGGCATACGGCGTTCCCGCTACCGCACCACCGCCCACAGCCGTGGCGCCCACACCTGAGGCCTGCGTGGCCTGTTCGCGTTGGCCAATGACGAAGCCGTTGGCATCGTAATCAAACACGGTCGTCACGCCGCCAATTGCAATCGCCGATTCTCCCGCGGCCGCAGCGTTATGACCGATCGCGGTCGCGTCGCGGTCAAAGGCCAGGCTTCCACCGCCCAATGCCATGGTTCCATCGCCCAGCGCATTGCTCGCATTGCCCAATGCCAGCGCGTCCTCACCGTCCGCGAATGCCGGGATCTGCGCATCGGCGGCGGATATTGCTGCCGCTTGCGTGGCGCTGTCGTTGGCTCCTGCAGTAGCGACCTGAGCCACCGTGCCGGCCTCGCCCGGGCAATGTCGCCTGCCATCGATCAGCTGGCACTGCGCGGCCGCTGCCGCCGGTGTGGTCGCGGCGCCGGCCGCCCCGGCCATGCCGAACAACACGATCACCACTGCCGTGGCCAGCACTCCGCCGGCATGGTCGCGCGGCAGTCTCCCCTGCGTATTTCCCACCGTGCGAGCACGCGTCACCGTTTGGTCGTGAGCACAAGACTCGCGACCAGCCTCCAGATAAATTCGCTTCATTAACGCCTAACTCCCCATTTTGGTCTGGTGTGTAAAAAACCGACCACCGCACGAACAGATCGCACGGTCCCCCTGAGGTTTTATATTCGCGCGCACTTGCTTCAGCGATGGAGTTTTCCACCGCGAAAGATTCAACACAGTAAATAAGAAGATGCGGAGATCGAAAGATCGATAACGCCGGATGAATTTATTGAAAAAACCAACTTTCAAATGCGATTGCCGTCACACATAACACGCAATCAGTCATGCGAAATAAATAACTAATACTTTTGTTAGTTATTTCAAAATGACCAGGTTCCGATTAATTATTTAGTCCCATCTTCGCTGCCACCACAAAAATAGTCTCGAAAGAATTCCGAGGCGTATGTGGGTAATCGCGCGACCATCGTCATCGAGCCGCTCCATCGCCTGATTCGAGCGCGCCACACGCGCCACCGGTAGCGTGTGCCCGATGCTGGCGAGGCCGGCAACCACGCATGGGTTTGCAATGGGCACCGCGCAATGGAGTGGTAGCGGCAGCGCGCGACGAGCCTGCAACCGATTCCAATTGCAGATTCAGCGCGCCTGCCAAAACGACAACGGCCGTGTGCATCGCTGCACACGGCCGTCGGATCATGCGTCAGCGGCTGCCGATCAGCCGCACGGCATCAACCGCACCACACCCGCGCGTTGCGGAACATCCGCAGCCACGGCGAGTCGTCGCCCCAGTCGGCCGGGTGCCAGCTGAGGTTTGCGCTGCGTGGCGTGCGCTCCGGGTGCGGCATCAGGATGGTGACGCGGCCGTCGCTGCTGGTCAGCCCGGTGATGCCGTCAGGGGAACCGTTCGGATTGAGCGGATACTGCGAGGCCACCCCACCATCGCCATCGATGTAACGCAGCGCCACGCGTGCAGCGGCCTGGTCCACGGCGCTATCGAACGCTGCGCGGCCTTCGCCGTGCGCCACCGCCACCGGAATCCGCGAGCCCGCCATGCCGCGCAGGAAGATCGACGGCGACTCCACCACTTCCAGCAGCGCGGTGCGCGCCTCGAACTGCTCGCTGCGATTGCGCAAAAAGCGCGGCCAATGCTCGGCACCGGGAATGATGTCCTTGAGCTGGCTGAGCATCTGGCACCCGTTGCACACACCCAGCGCGAACGTATCGCTGCGTGCAAAGAACGCGGCGAACGCATCGCGCAACGCCGAGCGTTCCAGGATGGATGTCGCCCAGCCGCGGCCGGCGCCCAGCACGTCGCCGTAGCTGAAACCGCCGCACGCCGCAAAGCCCACGAACTCGCCCAGGTTCACGCGGCCCTCGATCAGGTCGCTCATGTGCACGTCGTAGGGACGGAAACCGGCGCGCTCGAAGTTGTAGGCCATCTCGATCTGCCCGTTGACGCCCTGCTCGCGCAGGATCGCCACCTTGGGCCGCGTACCGGTAGCCACGAACGGCGCCGCCACATCGTCGGAAGGGTCGAACACCAGCTTCGGACGCAGGCCTGGCGCCTTGAAATCGCGTGCCAGCGCGCGCTCCTCATCGGCGCTGTCCGGGTTGTCGCGCAGCTTCTGCATCGCATGGGTCACCGACCACCAGGCGTCGAACAACTCTTCCCAGCGCCACTCGGCCAGCACGCGGCCCTGCCCGCTCACGCGGATGCGCGGCGCGCCGGTGGGGCGTGCGATGCGCTGCGCGCACTCGGTCAGCGCATGCCGCTCGACCAGATCGGCGAACGCGGCGCGGTCCTCGCTGGCGATCTGCACCACCGCACCCAGTTCTTCGTTGAACAGGCTGCGGAACGCATCGTCGCCCCAGGCATCGAGGGTGATGTCCAGGCCCTGCCGCGAGGCGAACGCCATCTCGCACAGCGCCGCAAACGCACCGCCATCGCTGCGGTCGTGGTACGCCAGCAACAGCCCGGCCTCGCGCGCGTCGCGGATCAACTCGAAGAAACTGCGCAGACGCTGCGCATCGTCCAGATCCGGCACCTCGCCACCGAATGCCGGCAGCGCGCTGTCGTCGGCATACACCTGCGCCAGCACCGACCCGCCCAGCCGCTGCTTGCCGCCCCCCAGCCCGATCAACCACAGCTCGCTGTCTTCACCGCTGCGCAGCAACGGGGTCAGCTGCGTGCGCACATCGGTCACCGGCGCGAACGCACTGATGATCAGCGAGACGGGGGAAACGCTTTTGTGAGAGACGGGATTGGAGATTGGAGATTGGGGATTCGCAACAGCGGCGGATTCCGGTGTGTTGCCAATCCCGAATGCCGAATCACCAATCCCGGCTTCAGCCCACTGCGCCTGCATCGACAGCGAATCCTTGCCCACCGGAATGCTCAGCTCCAGCGCCGGGCACAACTCCATGCCGATGGCGCGCACCGCGTCGTACAGCAACGCGTCTTCGCCGCTGTGGCCGGCGGCGGCCATCCAGTTCGCCGAGAGCTTGATGCTGTCCAGCCGCTGCACCGGTGCCGCGCACAGGTTGGTGATGGCTTCGCCCACGGCCATGCGCGCGGATGCGGCGGCATTCAACAGCGCCAGCGGCGTGCGTTCGCCGATCGACATCGCTTCGCCTTCGAAGGTGTCGAAACCGGCGAGTGTGATCGCGCAATCGGCCAGCGGCAGCTGCCACGGGCCGATCATCTGCTCGCGTGCGGTCAGCCCGCCCACGCTGCGGTCGCCGATGGTGACCAGAAAGCTCTTGGACGCCACGGTGGGATGCGCCAGCACGCGCAAACCGGCCTGCTGCAGGTCCAGCGACGCGGTCTGCAGCACCGGCCACCTGGGAGCGGCCGGATGCGCGGCATCGCGATGCATCTTCGGCGCCTTGCCGAAGAGCACGTCCATGGGCAGATCGATTGGAAGCTGGGATTCGGGATTCGGGATTGGGGATTGGTTAGAAGCGGCATCGGTTGCCGGCAATGCGCCGTTGCGAATCCCGAATCCCGACTCCCCGATCCCGTCACCAAGGACGCCATACCCCACCACCAGCCGCTCCTCTTCCGTGGCCACACCGACGGCGGCAAACGGGCAGCGTTCGCGGGCGCAGATGGCGGCGAACTCTTCCAGGCGCGCCTGCGGCACGCCGAGCACGTAGCGTTCCTGCGATTCGTTGCACCACAGTTCCAGCGGCGACAGCGACGGGTCGTCGGTGAGCACGCGGCCCAGGTCGATGATGCCGCCCACCCCCGAATCGTGCAGCAGCTCGGGAATGGCGTTGGACAAACCACCCGCGCCCACGTCGTGGAACCAGCGGATCGGGTTATCCACGCCCAGCGCCACGCAGCGGTCGATGACCTCCTGGCAGCGGCGTTCCATCTCCGGGTTTTCGCGCTGCACGCTGGCAAAATCCAGCGCCTCGGCGCTGTCGCCGGCCGCCACCGAACTGGCCGCACCGCCGCCCAGGCCGATCAGCATCGCCGGGCCGCCGAGCACGATCACCGCATCGCCCGGCTGCAGGCGCAGCTTTTCCACCTGGTTGCGATCGATCGCGCCCAGGCCACCGGCCAGCATGATCGGCTTGTCGTAGGCGCGGGTCAGGCCCTGGCCTTCGGCCAGCTCGAAGCTGCGGAAATAGCCGAGCAGGTTCGGGCGACCGAATTCGTTGTTGAACGCGGCGCCGCCCAGCGGGCCGTCGAGCATGATGTCCAGCGCCGGCGCCATGCGCGGGTTCAGCGCGCGCGGCGCTTCCCAAGGCTGCGGCAGGGTCGGAATGCGCAGATGCGAGACCGAAAACCCGGTCAGCCCGGCCTTGGGCTTGCCGCCGCGCCCGGTGGCGCCTTCGTCGCGAATTTCGCCGCCGGCACCGGTGGCCGCGCCGGGGAACGGTGCGATCGCGGTCGGGTGGTTATGCGTTTCCACCTTGATCGCAAACGCCGACGGCAGCACCGCTTCGCTGCGGTATTGGCCGGTGGCCGGATCCGGGCGATAGCGCGCGGCCGGCACGCCTTCCACCACCGCCGCGTTGTCGCTATAGGCCGACAAGGTGTGCTGCGGGGTCTGCTGATGGGTGTGCTTGATCATCCGGAACAGCGAGCGCTCCTGCGGCTTGCCGTCGATGGTCCAGCTGGCATTGAAGATCTTGTGCCGGCAATGCTCGGAGTTGGCCTGGGCAAACATCATCAGTTCGACGTCGGCCGGGTCGCGGCCCAGCGCGCCGAAACGTTCGCGCAGGTAGTCGATCTCGTCCTGCGCCAGCGCCAGGCCCAGGTCGCGGTTGGCCTGCTCCAGCCCATCCAGCGGCACGCGCTGCAACTGGCCCGGGTCGGGCACGTTGAACAGCGCTTCGGCGGCAGCGGCCGAACCGAGCAGCGATTGCGTCATCGGGTCGTGCAGCAGTTTGGCCACAGCGGCCTGGGCGGCCGCGTCGTCCGGCCAGCCGGCCAGGTCGATGCGGGTGCCGCGCTCCACGCGCTGGATCGGCTGCCCGGCCCCGCGCACCAGCTCGGTGGCCTTGCTCGACCACGGCGACAAGGTGCCCAGGCGCGGCACCACGTAGCGCGAGGAGGCATCGGCATCGCGCGCGGCGGGCGCGGCGTTGGCCTGCAGGATCCGCTGCAAGGTGGCCTGGTCGGGCGACTGCCCGGCCTCGGCACGGATGAAGTACACGTGCCAGGCGCCAGTGATACGCAGCGCGGGAACAAGGGTTTGCAGGCGGGTTTCGAGCCGAGCGCGGCGGAACGGCGAAAGGGCGGAAGCGCCCTCGAGGACCATCATGTCCGGGGAACCGTGTCAGAAACGGGGCTGCAGATTGTAACGGAGCTGATGGATCGACGCCGGACCGGGCGTGCGATGGCCGGGAATCGGGAATCGGGAATCGGGAATGGGGAATCGTCGGGCGGGAGCGTTGTCGCCGCTTCCGTGCCAGAGAGTGGCGCCGGCCAGCATGAAGGAGGCGGCCAGATGGCGGCTACCCCTCAGAAACGGCAAAGGCCCGGATGCAGTCGCACCTGGGCCCTTGTCGTTGCGCAAACGACCACCGCAACGTCGCCATCGGCGACGCCACGATGATCAGAGCCGAGACGGCCTCAGCGGCTGCCGCCTGCCGTGCTCACGGCACGCTTTTCCAGCGCCTCACGCAACTGCGCTGGCGGCAGGTAGCCACCGAGCTGGGTGCCGTCGGGCGCGAAGATCGCCGGCGTTCCGTTGACGCCCAGGCGCTGGCCCAGGTTGTATTCCATCGACACCGGGTTCTTGCAGTCCTTGGAGGCGACCGGCTGACCCGACTTGGCAGCGGTGAGCGCCTGCTTGCGATCGGCAGCGCACCACACCGCAATCATTTCCTTATGGTCCTGGCTGCCCAGGCCCATGCGCGGGAACGCGAGGTATTCCACCGCGATGCCCTGCTTGTTGAGCTCGCCGATCTCGCTATGCAACTTGCGGCAGTAGCCGCATTCCACATCGGTGAAGACGGTGACGGTGTACTTCGGGTTGGCCGGCGCGAACACGATGCGGTCGGCCTTGGGCACGGTGTCAAGCTGCTTGCGGCGGTAGGCCAGCAAGCCCGGGCTGGCGGCGAACTGCTTGTTCTGGATGTCGAACGGCTGCGCCTGGATCAGGTAACGGCCGTCGTCGCTGACGTATAGCACCTGCCCGCCGACGACCACTTCGCGGAAGCCGGGGAACGGCGCAGCACCGATGTAATCGGGCTTGAAATCCGGGTCCAGCGCCTTGAGCGCCGTGCTCACGCGCTGGTCCACCGTGCCGGTGGCGGCGGGCGCGGCGGCGGGCTTGGCGCCGGCAGTGCTTGCCGCAGGCTGCGAGGATTGTGCGCAGGCGGTAAGGCTGATCGCGCCCAGCAGCGCGGCGATGGCAAGACGATACATTCACGCATCCAGATGGAATGAGGTGCCCAGATTCTCGCACAGCGCAGATGAAGCCTGGCCGCGGCCGCGACAGATTGTGAACGCTACAGGCACCCCGTTGCTGCACCTGCTGGACAGACGCAATACGGAGCGTGGCTTGCCGGGTCTGGCGGCGGGCTGGGCACTTTCGCCGTCGCAAGGCGCCTTGAAGGTGCCCGTAAGCGTCGTCCCCCGCTCTGATTGTGTCCTGGAGTGCACCGCCGCGTGACGTCCGGCGCTGAGAGTCAGCTCGAGGTATGACAACCAGGAGGTCACGCCAGCCGATGCCAGCCTGACCGGCAACGCCGCCGGAGCCGCCGAGCGTGTCTGGCGAGCCCCCCAGCAACGTCGGCTGGCGTTGTTGGTGCGGCCGCCAGCGCGGCGATGACCTGTTGGCAGTTCTGCCGCAACCGCGACAGGTGCGTCGCCGGCACGCATGCGCCGACTAACCGCGCGGATGATGGCTGGCGTGCAGTTTCTGCAGATGCTGGCGCGCCACCAGCGTGTAGATCTGGGTGGTCGACAACGAGCTGTGGCCCAGCAGCATCTGCAACGCGCGCAAGTCGGCGCCGTGGTTGAGCAGATGGGTGGCAAAGCTGTGGCGCAGCCCGTGCGGGCTGACCGTGTCCGGGTCGATACCCGCGACCGCTGCATAGCGTTTGACCAACGCCCAGAACTGCTGTCGGCTGAGCGGCTGACGCGCGGCGTCGATGAACAATGGCACCTGCCCGTCCACCGCCGCCACCGGCGTGTTCGCGGCCAGCAGCGGGCGCGCCTCGCGCAGGTAACGCTCCAGCCAATGCTGGGACTCCTCGCCCAGCGGCACCAGCCGGTCCTTGCTGCCCTTGCCGGTCACCCGCAGCACGCCCTGGCGCAGGTTCACCCCCACTGCCGGCAGGTTGACCAGCTCGCTCACACGCAGGCCCGCGGCGTACATCAACTCCAGCATGGCGCGATCGCGCAGGCCTGCCGGGGTGTCAACGTCCGGCGCAGCCAGCAAGGCCTCGATCTGACTTTCGGTCAAGGCCTTGGGCAGCGAGCGTGGCAGTTGCGGCGGGTCGATCAGGGCGGTGGGGTCGTCGCTGCGCACGCCATCGCGCAGGCACAGCCCGTAGAACGCACGCAAGGTCGACAACAGCCGCGCCGTGCTGCGCGGGGAATAATTGGCCTGGGTACGCCAGCGCAGATAGTCGAACAGGGCGGCACGGTCGATGCCGAGCAAGCCACCATGTGCGCCGTCGCGCCAACGCGCCAGCCCTTCCAGGTCGCGCCGATAACTCTCCAGGGTCTGCCGCGCCACGCCTTGCTCGGCCCAGAACCGGTCGAGGAAACGCTCGATCACGCTGGCATCGGCCGCCTGCACCGGTGGCAGCTGGCGGGCAAGTTGGCGGCGTTCGGCGGGGCTGCTGGCAGACATCGCCACAGCATAAAACGCGGCGCGCGTTTTGAGCGCCAATGCGCGTGGGTTGCCGGTAGGTGTGTTGCCTGCGCGCGCGGGGCGGTAGATGTGCGCGTCATTGTTCTGCCTGATCAGCACGCGTCGGCCGCAGGCGCAAAGGCGACCCGGATCGCGACGCCAGCGCCGCCATGGCCGGTAGGTCCCGGCATGGGCATGCGCCCGATTGAACACGCCGAGTCTGCGCACCAGCCGTCGCGCCAGGATGCGGTTGATCGCCGTTCGATGCGTGGCGTGCGTCAGCGCGTGCAGGCACCAGAGCGCGGCTACTGCAGCGCGGCGTTGCGCCGTGCTTGGCGACCGTTATGCTCGCGCCATGACCTCGATCCCTTCGCCTCGCGTTGCGCGCCCCCCTGCCCTGGTGGGCTGGCGGCTGCTGGCGTTGTGCTACGACGCCTGGCCGGTGCTGGCGCTGTCGATGCTGATCTCCACCGTGTTCACGCTGGGCTTTACGCTCGCCGGGCACCCCGCGCGCGAAAACATCGCGCCTTTCAGCGGCTGGCAATGGCTGTTGTGGCTGTGCTGCTGGATCGCCGCAGGTATCTACGCCACCGTGAGTTGGCGGCGCGGCGGGCAGACGCTGGGCATGCGCCCCTGGCGGCTGCGCTTGATCGACCCACAGGTGTCATGGCGTGCGCTGTGGATCCGCTATGCCGTCGGCACCTTGTCGCTGGCGCTGGGCGGGCTGGGGTTCTGGTGGGCGTGGCTGGATCGCGACCGGCTGACCTGGCACGACCGTGCGAGTCACACACGGCTGGAACGGATTGCCAGGCCATTGAAGTAATCAGGTCGGCAGTCCATCACCCCCATATCCAGAGGCTCCGGCATGTTCCATGCATGCGACTTGCACCTGGAGTGGGATGGGGCCGGCGGCAGTGACCAAGCCAGGCTGCGGCTTATTTGGCGCCCAAGAAGACGCGCGCAATCAGCCACTGAAACGCATGCCCAACTGCATACAGCACTGCCAGAAATGGCGGAACCAACAACGCATAACTTGTCGCCCAAGGCATGTTGGTCAACCAGGCATCCGCGTGGAGAGCATCCAGTGCGATCAGCTGAGGCGTCAACGGCAGTTGCAGCAGAACGAAGTGGCCCTTGGGATCGCCCTGAGCGCTGAGCGCTCCCCACACGCAAAAAGCAGCCGCCGCCAGATATAGCAGGCAGAGCGCCACACCCAACACGCTTACCCGCCGCATGCGCTCAGCTACTACGCCTGCGGAACAACCACGCCGACACACCCAGCATCACCATGGGCGGCAGCGCATAGGCAATGCGGTAATCCAGCTTGAGGGCGCCGGCCATGCGGCCGAAGAACAGCTGCAGCAGCCAGAAACCCAGCGCGAACAGGATGCCCAGGAACAGGCGCTTGCCCAGGCCACCGCTGCGCAGCGAGCCGAACGAGAACGGGATTGCCGCCATGCACAGCGCCAGCACGTTGAGCGGATAGAACCACCGGCTCCAGTACTGATCTTCGTAATCGCGCGCGTCCAATCCATTGCGGCGACGGTATTCGATGCTCTGCTCCAGATCGTGCGCAGAAAGATTGCGCGGCTTGGCCAGGCCAGCGGCCAGCGCGGCAGGATTCAGTTGCGACTGCCACGGCAATTCGGGAAAGGTTTCGCGCTGCACCGAGCGTTCCTGGAAGGTGTCGCGACGGACCTGACGCAGGGTCCAGCGGCCGTCGCGGTGTTCGGCCACCGAGGCGTAGGTCAACTGCTGCATCCTGCCACTGGAATCAAGGTGGTAGAGCCGCACATCGTGTAGATCGAGTGCGGTGCCACCGCCATCGAGCAGCTTCTCTTCACCGCTCAATGCATTGAGGAACGTGTCGCCCTCGCGTGCCCACAGCCCGGCGTAGCGCGAAGACGCCATATCGCTGTTGAAGCGGGCACTGGCCTTGAGCGTGTCGGCCTGGTTCTGTGCCCACGGCCCGATGGTTTCGCCACTGATCACCATGCTGGCGGTCAGCAGCGCCATCGCTGCGACGACCAAGGCGGACATGCGCTTGCGCGACACGCCCAGCGCGCGCAGCGCCGTCAGCTCGGAGGTGGCGGCCAACTGGCCCAGGCCCATCAGCGCGCCAATCACCGCGGCAGTCGGGAACAAGGTATAGGCCCGGCGCGGCACGGTGTAGGCCACGTAAGCCACCGCGTGCCCGAAGGTGTAGCTGCCCTGCCCGATGTTCTTGGCTTCGCTGGCGAAGGCGTTGACCAGATCCAGCCCCAGCAGCACCGCCCAGGTCAGCAGCACGGTGAACAGCACCACGCGACCGACATACCAATCGTGGACCCGCGGCGTCAGCTTCATGCGCGCGCCCCCGGCCGACGCACGCGGCCATCGCGCGCATACGCCCACACCGCCACGGCCAGCAGCGGCAGCGTCAACCACCACAGGCCCAGCGCCGCCGGAGTCTTGCCATTGGCGATCCACTGGGTGCCGACGATCATCAGATTGGTGCCCACCATGTAGGCCAGAAACGCCAGCATGATCCGGCCATAACGCTGTTGCCGCGGCGCACTGCGCGACAACGGCAAGGTGAGCAAGGCAAACGCCAGTGCCAGCAACGGCGGCGCCAGGCGCTCATGCAGCTGGGCGCGCGCGGCAGGGCGCTCGTCGGACAGCAGCTGGGTGGTCCACATCACTTCGGGGTCGTTGGCATCGTGCACGCGGGTGCGATCTGGCAAGGCGATATCGCTGCTGGCGAACTTCATCAAGCGGTAGTCCAGGGTCGCGCCGCTCGCCGGGCCCTCGGTGCGGTAGCCATCGTCCAGGCGCAGGTAACGGTCGGTCTTGCCTTCGAAGAACATGGCGCCGCGGTCGGCGGTGACCACATCGATGCGGTCGTTCTGCTGGCGCTGCATGAAGACCTTGCCCAGGCCCTTGCCATCGGCAGAGATCGTTTGCAGGTAGACCACCCCGCCGCCGGACAACGGCGTGAACTGGCCCGACTCCAGGCCGGCCATCAGCACGCTGCGGTTGGCATCTTCCAGCATCGCCTCGGCGGTACGGCTCGCCCAGGGGCCCAGCCACAGCGAGCACAACCCGATGACCAACACCACCGGCACCACCAGCATCAGCATCGGCCGCAGCATGCGCCTGGGGCCCACGCCAATGGCGGTAATGACGGCCATTTCTGAATCGCGGTACAGCCGCGCCAGTGCCAGCAGCAGGCCCAGCATCAAGGCCAGCGGCAGGATGATGGGCAGATACGCCACGAATTGCAGCCCTACCTGCGACAGCAGCAAGCGCGCCGGGATGCGGCCGTCGGCGATATTGCCGAGGATATCCACCAGCACGCCGCCGACGCTGACGACCAGCAGCACGATCAAGGTGGCCAGGAAGCTCTGGGTGAAATCGCTAAGCAGGTATCGATCGAGCTTCGGCATGGGGTGGGCTTGTTTTAAACTCTCGGATTCGTTCGCGGCGCCGCCAGCCTAGTCCGGTTGGCGTAAACAGCCCGCGATTGTACGGATTTGCCTACGGAATCTGATCAATGGCCCTGCAATTCACCCTGAACCAAGACGCGCCGGCAAGCGCTGCCGTCGACTGCATCGTGGTTGGCGTGTTCGCCGACAAGACCCTTTCGCCCGCTGCCCAGGCGCTGGACAGCGCCAGTCAGGGTCGCTTGACGGCCTTGGTCGCGCGCGGCGACGTGGCCAGCAAGACCGGCAGCACCACGCTGCTGCACGACCTGCCCGGCGTCACCGCGCCGCGCGTGCTGGTGGTCGGCCTGGGCGAAGCCGGCAAGTTCGGCGTGGCGCCCTACCTCAAGGCCGTCGGCGATGCGACCCGCGCGCTGAAGACCGGCGCGGTCGGCACCGTCCTGCTCACCCTGACCGAACTCAGCGTCAAGGCCCGCGATGCGGCCTGGAACATCCGCCAGGCGGTGACCGTCAGCGACCATGCCGCCTACCGCTACACCGCCACACTGGGCAAGAAGAAGGTGGACGAGACCGGCCTGACCACCCTGGCGATTGCCGGCAACGACGCCCGCGCGCTCGCCGTGGGCGTGGCTACCGCCGAAGGCGTGGAATTCGCCCGCGAGCTGGGCAACCTGCCGCCGAACTACTGCACCCCGGCCTACCTGGCCGAGACCGCCGCGGCATTTGCCGGCAAGTTCCCGGGTGCCGAAGCCGAGATCCTGGACGAGGCGCAGATGGAAGCGCTGGGCATGGGCTCGCTGCTGTCGGTGGCACGCGGCTCGGCCAACCGCCCGCGCCTGATCGTGCTGAAGTGGAACGGCGGCGGCGACGCGCGCCCGTACGTGCTGGTCGGCAAGGGCATCACCTTCGATACCGGCGGCGTCAACCTCAAGACGCAGGGCGGCATCGAGGAAATGAAGTACGACATGTGCGGTGGCGCCAACGTCATCGGCACCTTCGTGGCCACGGTCAAGGCCGAGCTGCCGATCAATCTGGTGGTGGTGGTGCCGGCGGTCGAGAACGCCATCGACGGCAACGCGTATCGCCCGTCGGACGTGATCACCAGCATGTCCGGCAAGACCATCGAAGTCGGCAATACCGATGCCGAAGGCCGCCTGATCCTGTGCGATGCACTGACCTACGCCGAGCGCTTCAACCCTGAGGCGCTGGTGGACGTGGCCACGCTGACCGGCGCCTGCATGGTCGCGCTGGGTCACCAGACAGCCGGGCTGATGAGCAAGCACGACGACCTGGCCAACGAGCTGCTGGCCGCCGGCGAGCACGTGTTCGACCGCGCCTGGCGCCTGCCGCTGTGGGACGAATACCAGGGCCTGCTGGATTCCACCTTCGCCGACGTCTACAACATCGGCGGCCGCTGGGGCGGCGCGATCACCGCCGGCTGCTTCCTGTCGCGCTTCACCGAAAACCAGCGCTGGGCGCACCTGGACATCGCCGGCGTGGCCAGCGACGAAGGCAAGCGCGGCATGGCCACCGGTCGCCCGGTCGGCCTGCTGACCCAGTGGTTGCTGGATCGCGCCGCCTGATGTCGCCGCGCGCTGCACTGGCGCTCATCGCTGGCTTCTCCGTCGTGAACGGAGCCGCCAGCGTGGTGCCGGGCTGGACCAGCCCCGGCATCGATCTGCTCTGGATCGTCGTGCAGCTGTTGCTGTTGTTTGTGTGGCTGGCGGCCGACAGCCGCCGGCTTGGCTACCGCCGGCCGGCCTGGATGAATATCGGCATCGTGGCCTTGGCCGTGCTGTTCCTGCCGGTGTACCTGTACCGTTCTCGCCCGCCCGGGCGCCGCCTGCGCGCATTCGGCGGCCTGCTGTTGGCCGTGCTTGGCTGTGCGGCCCTGTTCGTGGCCGCCGGCATGACCACCGAATTGTTGCTCTCCTCCCGCTTTGTGACCGCCTGATGCCCCGTGCCGACTTCTACCTGATCGCCAAGCCGCGCTTCCTCAACGAACCGCTGCGGCTGGTCTGCGAGCTGGCGCGCAAGGCCAACGACGCCAACCTGCCCACCTTGATCCTGGCCCGCGATACGCAGCAGGCCGAGGCGCTGGACGACCTGCTGTGGGCGTTCGACGACGAGGCCTACGTGCCGCACCAGATTGCCGGCACCGATGAGGAAGACGAACTGGCCCCGGTGCTGATTGCCGCCCCGGAGTTCGCCGCCCCCTCGCGCCCGCTGGTGATCAACCTGCGCGACGACCCCTATCTGGGCGCCTGCGACCGCGTGCTCGAAGTGGTGCCGGCCGACCCCGCTGCCCGCGAACCGCTGCGCGAACGCTGGAAACAGTACAAGGCCCTGGGCCTGGAACTGACCAAGTACGACATGTGAGTGCGGCGGGGATTGGGGAGTTGGGATTGGGGATTCGTAAAGCAGATCTTGCGTCTCCAACGACTGCATCCAACCTCAGACAGCCGATCTTCGCTCCGCAGCACGAACACCGACGTTGACGAGTGGATTGCCGGTGACTCTCGCCGGCCCCATGACGCAACCAATCCCGAATCCCGAACAACGAATCCCGGCGCCCCTATGACCACCCTCGCCTCCAGCTACGACCCCTCTTCCTTCGAATCGCGCCTATACGCGCAGTGGGAGGCAGCCGGTTATTTCGTGCCGTCCGGCAAGGGTGAGCCGTACACCGTGTTGCTGCCGCCGCCCAATGTCACCGGCACGCTGCACATGGGCCATGCGTTTCAGCAGACGCTGATGGATGCGTTGGTGCGCTATCACCGCATGCGCGGGTACGACACCTTGTGGCAGGTGGGCACCGACCATGCCGGCATCGCCACTGAAATGGTGGTGTCGCGCAATCTGGCATTGGAAGGCAAAGGCGAAACGCGCGATTCGCTGGGGCGCGAGGGCTTCATTGCCAAAGTGTGGGAATGGAAGGCCGAATCCGGCGACACCATCGAGCGCCAGATGCGCCGGCTGGGCACCTCCAGCGATTGGTCGCGCAGCACCTTCACCATGGATCCGCAGCCGTCAGCGGCGGTCAACGAAGCGTTCGTGCGCTGGTACGAGCAGGGTCTGATCTACCGTGGCCAACGCCTGGTCAACTGGGACCCGGTACTGAAGACCGCAATCTCCGATCTGGAAGTGGAAAACGTCGAGGAAGACGGCTTCCTGTGGTCGATCCGTTACCCGCTGGCCGATGGCGTCAGCTACGAACACGTCGAGCACGATGCCGACGGCAACGAGACCCTGCGCGAAACCCGCGATTACCTGGTGGTGGCCACCACGCGCCCGGAGACCATGCTGGGCGATACCGCGGTGATGGTGCACCCGGAAGATGCGCGTTATCTCACGCTGCATGACGCCCGCATCGTGTTGCCGCTGACCGGCCGGCACGTGCCGGTGATCACCGACGATTACGTCGACCGCGCCTTCGGCACCGGCGTGGTCAAGGTCACGCCTGCGCATGACTTCAACGATTACCAGGTGGGCGTGCGACATGACCTGCCGCTGATCAATCTGTTCACCGTCACCGCCACCATCAACGAGAATGCGCCGGAGCGCTATCGCGGCCTGGATCGTTATGACGCACGCAAGCTGGTGCTGTCGGAACTGGAAGACCTGGGCGTATTGGTCGAAACCAAGCCACACAAGCTGCAGGTGCCGCGCGGCGATCGCACCGGCCAGGTCATCGAGCCCTACCTCACCGACCAGTGGTTCGTGAAGATGGACGCGCTGGCCAGGCGCGGCCTGGAGCTGGTCGAAAGCGGCCAGATCAAGTTCGTGCCGCCGAACTGGATCAACACCTATCGCCACTGGATGGAGAACATCCAGGATTGGTGCATCAGCCGCCAGCTGTGGTGGGGCCATCGCATTCCGGCGTGGTTCGACGAGGCCGGCAAGTGCTACGTGGGCCATGACGAAGCGCAGGTGCGCGCCAAACATGGCCTGGGTGCGGAGATTGCGCTGCACCAGGACAGCGACGTGCTGGAAACCTGGTTCTCCTCGCAGCTGTGGCCGTTCTCCACGCTGGGCTGGCCGGATGCGCAGGCGATGGCCGAGCGCGGCTTCGCGCGTTATCTGCCTTCAAGCGTGCTGGTGACCGGCTTCGACATCATCTTCTTCTGGGTGGCGCGCATGATCATGGCCACCGACAGCTTCACCGGCCAGGTGCCGTTCCGCGATGTCTACATCACCGGCCTGATTCGCGATGCGCAAGGCCAGAAGATGTCCAAGTCCAAGGGCAACGTGCTCGATCCGCTGGATATCATCGACGGCATCAGCATCGAGGATCTGGTCGCCAAGCGCACCCATGGCCTGATGCAGCCGCGCATGGCCGAGAAGATCGAAAAAGCCACGCGCAAGGAATTCCCGGACGGCATCATCGCCCACGGTGCCGATGCGCTGCGCTTCACCATCGCCGCGCTGGCCACGCATGGCCGCGACATCAAGTTCGATCTGGGCCGCGCCGAGGGCTACAAGAACTTCTGCAACAAGCTGTGGAACGCCACGCGCTTCGTGTTGATGAACACCGAAGGCGCACGCTTTACCGGCGTGCCGCAGCCGCGCACCGAAGCGGAAAAGTGGATTTTGGCGCGCCTGGACAAGGCCACCGCAGAAACCCACGCGCATTACGCCAACTATCGCTTCGACCTGCTCGCGCAGTCGTTGTACGAATTCGCCTGGAACGCGTTCTGCGACTGGTTCGTGGAGCTGGCCAAGCCGGCGCTCAACAACCAGGACGCCGACGCGGCCGCCAGCACGCGCCACACGCTGCTGTATGTGCTGGAGTCGTTGCTGCGCCTGTTGCACCCGCTCACCCCGTTCGTCACCGAAGAGTTGTGGCAGCAGGTCGCGCCGCGCCTGGGCATCACCACTGCGACGATCTCGTTGCAGAGCTTCCCGCAGCCCGGCGATGTCGACACCAGCAGCTATGCCACCGCTGAAGCCGATGTCGAATGGCTCAAGTCGATGGTGTCGGCGCTGCGTCGCGTGCGCAGCGAATTGAACGTGCCACCGTCCAAGCAGGTGCGCCTGCTGCTGCAGGCCGGCACTGCCGACGACCGCCCGCGCGTTGCCCGCTTCGCCTCGCAGCTGTCGTTCCTGCTCAAACTCGAACGCATCGACTGGCTGGACGCTGGCCAGGACACACCGCCGTCGGCCGCCGCCATCGTCGGCGAACTCACGCTGCTGGTGCCATTGGAAGGCCTGGTCGACATGGATGCCGAACGCACTCGCCTGGACAAGGAAATCAAGCGCGTGGAAGGCGAGATCGCCAAGTGCAACGGCAAACTCGGCAGCGCCACCTTCGTGCAGAACGCACCGGCCGCCGTGGTCGAACAAGAGCGTGCGCGCTTGAACGACTGGACCACGCAGCTCACCGGCCTGCGCGAGCAGCGCGCCAAGATCTGAAGCGGTTGATCAGCTGCTAGCGTATCGAGGGCGTAGTGCCCTCGCCGCTTGCGGGACCAGCCGTTACATCAGCATGTCCGTCATGTCTTGATTGCAGACATGCGCACCGACCAGCTCGACTGGTCCTTGCCCGCCCACCGTCGCGGGACCCTTGGCGGCATGGATGCTGCCAAGGAGCCTACAAGGACGTACTTGCGGCGTGTCCTGCGATGGTGGGCGGGCGAGGACCCTGCAGGAAAGCCGCAGCGCCAGTGCCGTTTTGCCAACGCATCGCACCAGCCAGGCACCGTTGGACTAGAACTTCAAATCCACACGCGCATACCAGAAGCGTCCGCCGGGAATATCGTAGGTGGATGCGTCGTAACCATTGAGGGAGCACGACAGGCAGATCGGCGGATCCTTGTCGAAGACGTTGTTCAGGCCGGCCGTGAGTTGCAGGCCCTTGAGCCAATCGATGCGATAGCCCACTTGCGCGTCGTGATAGGTGATCGCATCCAAGCGGTTGGTTCCCACCGACGGATCCGAACACACCGCAAACTCCACCGCGTCACCGCACTGCTCGGTGAGCTTGGAAATGTGCCGCGCAGTCCACGAAGCCGTCCAGTTACCCAGCGACCAATCCAATACCGCGTTGCTGGTCCACTCCGGAATTGCGCTGTCCACCACCTCGATGCCCGGCCCTTGCGGCTGTCGCTGACCCGCCGCACCCAGCGCCTCGTAGCGGCCTACCAAGGTGTTCTGCCACGATAGCTTGAAGCGCCCGAATGCGGTTTGCGGCAAGGTCCAGAATAGATCCACGTCCCAGCCGTCGGTCTTGATCGAGCCCAGGTTGGTCAAGCGGTTATTGAAGGCGTTGATGCCGCCGGTGGATGCCCGCCCGATGCCATCGCAGTACAACGCATCCAGCGTATCCACGCACAGATCCAGCTGCGTCTGCGCATTGATCGCCTGGATCGCGCCATCCACATGATGGCGATAGAAGGTCACCTCCAGGTCGAGGCGGTCGGACCAGCTGGCATCGCTCGCAAATCCCGGGCTGAAGACGAAGCCCGCACTGAAACTGCGCGAACGCTCCGGATCAAGTTGCGCGTTACCGCCGGTGGTGACCGAGATCTGCTGGTTGGCCTGCTGATAATCGGCAGGCACACCGAGTGCTGCGCAGTTGGCCGCACTGCCGCGCGGCGCCGTACCGCCCAGACCGATCGAGCACGGGTCCGACAACTGCAGGTCCGCACGCGCCGCAGAACCAAACAGCTCGCCGATGGTGGGCGCACGGAAGCCCTCGGCATAACTGGTGCGCAACACGAACTCATCGGTGACCTGCCAACGCAGGCCGTACTTGGGCGTGAATTCGCCACCGAATGTCGAATAGTCCGAATAGCGCCCGGCGATATTCAGATCCAGTTTGTCGCCCAATGCCGAGTTGGCGAAGATCGGAATATTGAGTTCGAGATAGGCTTCGTTGACGTCGTAGCTGCCTGCCGTGGGCAAGGAGGGCACGCCGTTGTAACGCCCGGCCACGGTGAGCGGATCGGGCCGATAAGAGCCTTCGTACTTGCGGTATTCATAACCGCTGGCGAACGACACCGCACCGCCCGGCAGCTGGAACAACTCGCTGCTGAGGTTGGCGGTGAACAGGCTCAATTCGTTCTGGCTGCGGTCGCGCACCACCGGTTGGATCCAGCGCAACATCTCCGGCGTGATGCTGCCGGCACCGCTGAAGATATCCAGCGGCACGCAGCCGGCCACGGCCGCGCAGGCAGCCGGGTCGCCCAGCGCCAGGTTGATGTTGTAGAGGTTGTAGCTGCCGTAGTTGGTCTGCTCGGCCTTGTTCTTGCTGTACATGCCGTTGACGTCCCAGAACCAGGTCCGCCCTGCGCCTTCGAACGTGCCGACCAGGCCGGTGCCGAAATATTGGGTATCGACCTGTTGCTCGTAACGCCGCGGCCCGCCTTCCACCGGCCTGCGACCGATCTGGATCAGATTGGTGGCCGAATCCAGATCGAATCCGAACGGGTTGAACGGATTGAGCGCGGAGATCACGATATTGTCGGCCAGCGGGTTGCCGGTACCGGCATCGGGTCCGAGGAAGATGGGCTCCGGTGCGGCCTGGTTGGTCGATTCGCGCCGGTTGCCCAACGCCTTGACGTACCACTGCACGTCGTCGTTGAAGTAATAGCGGAACTGTGCAAACACGCCCTTGCGCTCGGACGGCGTCAGCAACAGGTTCTGCTCGGCAAAGTTGTAGCGGTCTGCGGTGCCGAAGCAGTGATAGTCGTCGCTGCGCGTGCAACCGCCGCTGCCATCGTATTGCGGTGTGCCCACGCCGGCATTGGGCGTAAGGTTCTGGCGCACGCCGGTGTTGGGATCGACGAACTGGAAGCGGCCATCCGGCGTTGCCGAGCTGGCGAAGGTCAGCCCGGTGCCAGGAATCGGGAAGCCGGCCTGCGCACGATCGCGCGCATAGATCGGATCCTGTTTGACGTAGCTGGCGCCCAAAAACAGGCTGAAATCCTCTCCGCTTTTACCCCAGGCCAGATCCATGCCCTGGTTGGCGCCATCGCCCTTGCCGTACTGCCCGTAGTTGAGCGTGACCTGCGCACCGTCGAAGGTGCGACGGGTGATGATGTTGACCACACCGGCAATCGCATCCGAGCCGTACAGCGACGAGGCGCCGTCTTCGAGCACTTCGATGCGCTCGACGATCGCCAACGGAATGGTGTTGAGATCGGTCGACGAACCCACGCCGGAGGCGGAGGATTCGTTGACCCAACGAATACCATCCACCAACACCAGCACACGCTTGGAACCGAGATGGCGCAGATCCACCTGCGCCGAGCCTGCACCCACGCCACTGCCATCGGGCGGAAAGCCGAAGTTGCCGGACGAATTGAACTTGGCATTGAGCGCCGAACCGGACGCGGTGAGCTCCTGCAGCACTTCGCCGATGGAGGTCAGGCCGGTGCGTTCGATATCGGCACGATTGAGCGTCTGGATCGGTACCTGGCCCTGCAATTCCGCGGTCTTGATGCGCGTGCCGGTGACCTGCACGCTGTCGAGCGTGCGCGTGTTCGGTGCGGCCTCGGGCTGTTGCGCCCAGGCCAGTGTGGGAATCAGACACAACGACAACTGCACGGCCAGGCATGACCGACGGGGGCCAATCAGACGCTTCATCCTTTCTCTCTCCAGAAGGATTCTTGAGTGTCCGCACGCCCCCGTGCCCTGCGGTCCTTCCCAATTCTTAAATGAAACATTAACGCACCGCAACTGGCGGTGCAGCAGCGCACCGAGCGGCAGCGGTCGCAACAAGTTGTCATCTGCACGCACGCGCGTGCTCGACCCATAGCGCTTGCAAGCGAAGACTTTCCTCACCATCACGCGCAAGCGGCGCGCATTCACTCAGGCGCTCAGGCGTGCTTGGGTATCATCACCGCATGACTTATGCCCCCCGCCTTGCCACTGTTTTCATCGGCCTGCTGTGCCTTGGCAGCACCGCATTGCACGCGCAAACCCTCGACCCGCAGTTGACTGCCATGCGCGATGCCATCGCGGCCGCAGAGCGCGGCCAGACCGATGCCGGTCAGCTCGCTGCGCTGAGCCGCCATCCACTGTATGGATGGCTGGAATTTGCCGCGCTCAAGCGCACTATCGACACTGTCTCCAACGCGCAGGCGCAAGCATTCTTGCAGCGTTACGCCGGCCAGCCCGTGGCTGAAAGCTTCCGCAGCACGTGGTTGCCGGCAGTGGCGCGGCGGCAGGACTGGAACACGCTGCTGGCCAACTGGAAGTCCACCGACAACGTCGGCCTGCGCTGCGCGCAACTGACCGCGCGCCTGGCCACTGGCAAGGCCGATGCCCAATGGAGCCGCGATGCGCTGACGCTGTGGCGCAACGGCAAGGCGCTGCCCGATGCTTGCGATGCAGTGGTTGCCGGGCTGGAATCGCGCGGTGAACTCACGCCGGCGCTGCGCTGGGAACGTGTGGAAGCTGCTGCCGATGCACAACAGCCTGCGATCATGCGTACGGCCGCACGCGGGCTACCCGCCGCCGATCTGGCCCTGGCCACCGATTACGCTGCATTTCTCGACAAGGTCCACCCGCGTGCACTAGGTTGGCCCAAGACCGAGCGCAGCCGCCGCATCGCGGTGGACGGGCTGGCCAAGTTGGCCAAGAGCGATCCCGACGCTGCCGAGCAGCAGCTACCGCAACTTGCCGGTGCGCTCGGCTTCAGCCAGGCGCAGCGTGGGCAGGTGCTGTACCAGATCGCATTGTGGACCGTCGCCTCGTACCTGCCGGACTCGGCACGTCGGCTCAATGCCGTACCGGAGGCGTCCTACGACGAACGCCTGCACGAATGGCGTGCACGTGAGGCGATGTCGCGCGGCGATTGGCCGGCGGCATTGGCCGCGATTCGCAAGATGCCGGCGAGCCAGCGCAGCGACTCACGTTGGCAGTACTTCGAAGCCCGCCTGGCCGAAAAGACCGGCGCTGCTGCGGCGGCCCAGCCGCTGTATCGCGCCGCCGCGCAATCGCCGACCTTCCACGGATTCCTGGCCGCCGACCGCCTGCAGCAGCCTTACCGGCTGTGCCCCTGGGAGCCCAACGACAGCGCGCAGGCGAAGGCCGCTGTTGCGCGCGACCCGGCCCTGGTCCGCGCAATCGCGTTATTTCAGATCGACCGCCCCGGTTGGGCCGTGGCCGAATGGAACGATGCCGCCACCCGCTTCGACGACACCCAGCGCCGTCTGGCAGTGGAAGTTGCCGGCGACAACGGCTGGTTCGACCGTGCGGTGTTCGCGCTCGGCAAGCAGCCGGACGAACAACGGCTGTATGCGTTGCGTTTTCCGCTGCACCACGACGACAGCATTCGTCGCGAGGCCGCCAAGAATGCGATCGACCCAGCCTGGGTGGCTGCGGAAATTCGTGCCGAAAGCATCTTCAATCCGCGCGCGCGCTCGCCGGCCAACGCAATGGGCCTGATGCAGGTGTTGCCTGGCACTGGCGCGGCCGTCGCCAAGGGGATCGCCCTACCCGGCTATGCGGGTGCCACCAGCCTCTATGAGCCGGACACCAACATCGCCATCGGCACGGCGTATCTGCGCCAGTTGCTCAACACCTACGGACTGCCCTACCTCACCATTGCCGCCTACAACGCAGGTCCAGGCCCCACCGGGCGCTGGCAGTCGCAGCGGCCGAATTTCGAGCCGGACTTCTGGATCGAAACCATCAGCTACAAGGAAACCCGCGACTATGTCGCGCGCGTGTTGGCCTTCAGCGTGATCTACGACTGGCGCCTCAACGGCGACATGCTGCCGCTCAGCGACCGGCTCATGGGCAAGCTGGTGGACAAGCGCTTGAAGCCGGTCTGTACCCCGGGCCAGGCAGGCAATAACACCGCGCAGGATTGAGCGACGCCAGGCGCCCTGCACGGTTGCAGGGCCTTGGCGAGTGCGTAGCGCCGTCATTGCGTACGGCAGCTGACGCAGCAGGACGCCGCGCAGGGACGGGCAAGGATGTACCTGCAGCGTGTCCAGCGATCATGGATAGGCTTGGATAGGTAAGGGTGTTGCAAGCAGCTCCCGACTGCCCGTTGCAACGCCGCTACTTCCGTGAGACCCCACATCGCCACGCGGAACGCACAACGCCCGCATCACTGCGGGCGTTGTGCAACGACGTACGGCGCTGACTTTGCAACCCTGCAACCAGTGGCGGTTAGAGCTTGCCGGCGCCTGCCTTGGCCTTGACGTCTGCAGCGACCTTGTCGGCCGAGAGCAGGTTGTAGGTATAGGGCGGGGTCCAGCCGATGTTGGTATTCCACGAGCACGACAGCGCCTTGCCATTGAGCAGGGAACCCTGATCGCGATACGCGCTGCCACCATAGTCGGCGGCAATCTTGTCACAGCTGCTGACACCGCTGATCTCGAACACGTTGCGCTCGGAGAAGATCTTCGACTCCTTGCCCACGCCATGCGCGTAAGAGAACGGATAGACCTTATTGCTGGTGCTGCCGACGTGGTAGTTGTTGTACAGATGCACCTGACCGAAGCGCACACGCGGGGCGCGCGCGGAAATGTTTTCGAACAGGGTGTTGTGAATGGTGACCTTGAGCTTGCCGCTGTCGGTACTGGACGCGCTGTCGCTGGAGCCGATCAGGTTGTTCTTCTCGTGCGACTTGAAGGCCGAATACGAGACGGTGACGAAATTGGCGCCTTTCTTGATGTCCATTGCGCCGTCGTGGTGCTGCTTCGGACGGCCATTGGCGGTGCCGTTCTGATCGTCGGTCCTGCGGCCATCGGTGAAGGTGACATGGTCCACCCACACGTTACTGGCGCCTTCCACGGTCAGGCCGTCGTACTCCGCATTCCAGTTGCCGGCGCTGCCGTCATCCGGGTCCCAGACCGGTTCCGGGTCCCATGGATTTTCGATGGTGAGGTTGCGGATGATGACGTCGTTGGCCTTGACGTACATGTAGCCTTCGCGGATTTCCGCGTTGCTGGTGATGCCTATCAAGGTGGTCTTGGTCGGAATATCCAGGCGCGCACGTGACTTCATGTCCGAGGTCTTGGTGTACGGCTTGCCTTCGCTGATATCGATGATGCCGCTGACCTTGATGATGCGTCCGTTGCTACCGACGCTTGCGCTCAATGCAGCTTTCAACTCGGCGGCATTCTTGACGGTGTAGATATTGGCGGCAGCCGCTTTGGAGCCGCCCTTGGTGCCGCCGTTCTGGGTTGCCCAGCCCGTGGTTGCAACCTCCAACGCCGCATCGGCATAGGCAACGCCGGTGAGCAGCAACGACCCAACGAACAGCGACGCGGCGGCCGCCGTCGAAAATTTCGGCTTCATCTTGATCTCTCCCTCAGATGGGTTCGATGCGCCACGCAGCGGCGCACCCCTGGTCCAGCAGACTCGGAACGTATTATTCAGCTGTGGAATATTCCATTCCGCGGAACCGATACTAGGAGCATTGCAACCGCTTGTATCTAGACGTTTTTCGGATATGCATGCGTAATCACGCAAACGCTTGCGAGACACAAAAGAAGAGACAAAACGCTGCGATCAGGACACACGGAGACAGCGCAAGGACACTGCAACGCAGCAAGATTGGGTGTCACGCCATGCGGGGTGCCACGCGAGAAAGCGCGCCACCGTGCAAATACCTGTATTTTTCGGCGCGCTCGTCATTGCAATCCATTGCCGCGCTGCGGCATTGGACATAAACCGCAACGAAAAAAGCGCTTATCGGCCCATGGCGAAACATTCGCCACCTCGCAGACGGACGTATCTGCCAACGCCCTGCGCGAAGCGCAAACCCATCGCCGCAGTGTTGCCGGCATTCCACATGACCACGTTGGGATCGATTGCACAGGCGCAGTATTGTGTTGACCCCACGCGTTTTGATACTCATGGGTCAGCGCTGCCCTTAATCAATTGGGCTACCGTTTCGCTGCGGACCTCATCAAGCCGGGTGGTAGTGCGCAAGACCAGCCCGTTGGGCAAGCGTGATGCCGCACGGGCCATGCGCAGGTGCGTCACGCAACCGCTCAGCGCAAGCATCGAATCGAAAAACCATCAGCGCCGGCATCCAGCGCAGCAATCGCGCACCGCAGCGACGCCAACCAGCCGCATCCTCAACGACGAGTGCGTGCGCTCAGGAAAACCCTTCGAAGAACAATTCGATCGCCATCACCAACGCGTCTTCGCGCCCGGTGTGGGATGGGTAATAGCGCGGGCGCCGGCCGATTTCGTTGAAGCCTTCGGAGTGGTACAGCGCGATCGCCGATGGATTGGACGGGCGCACTTCCAGGAACGCGCGCCGCGCACCGCGATCGCAGGCGCCCTTGATCAGCGCGCGCAGCAACACGCGACCGTGTCCTTGCGATTGCGACTCCGGTGCGATGCAGACGTTGAGCACGTGCGCCTCGTCGGCGGCGATACTGATCACGCCATAGCCGATGACACGGCCGCCCTGCTCCATCACCCAGCCGGGGTAGCCGGCCTGCAGGCAGTCGCGAAAGATGTTGCGCGTCCACGGAAACGGATAAGCGCGCAGCTCGATCTCCATCACCGCATCCAGGTCGCTCTCGCGCATGGCGCGCAGCGAGGTGGGTTGCGGCGCGTTCAATGCGCTCACGCCGGGTCCCGGCGCCGACGCAGCGCGCGCAGCTGCGGCCACAGCGCGCGCTTGGCGGCCGGATTGCCGCGCAGTTCCGCCAGCGGCCAGGAGGCCATCAAGGCCTGGGTCGCAGGATCGCCCGGATTGCAGCCGGACGCGCGCAGCAAGGCCATCTGCAGGCGATCCGGCATGCCGACACGGCTGCGCCGCTGCGGCGCCGACGCTGGCGCAGTGCTGGGCGCGCGGGGCGCTTGGGCCGGTGCCGCCGGTGCATTCCGCCGCGCAACGGGCGCATTGGCCGTCGCAGGATACGGCGCACGCTCCATACGCGTCGGTGCAGCCGTGGGTGCGCGCTCGGCAACCTCGACAGGCGCCGGCAATGCGTCGACCGCAGCGCGGTCCAGATACACGGTGTGCCCCAACGCCTGCAGATACGACACCTGCAGATCGGACCACATCGGCTCGCTCATCGCCTCGCTCACAAAAACCGGCTCATGGCAGCTCGGGCACGCGCCGCCAGCGTCGCCACAACCACATCAACGGACCCGACAAGGCGTACAGAACCCCGATCACCAGCAACGAGCGCGCCAGATCGATCACCAACAGCGCAATCACCACCGTGGCGATCGCCAGCGCCAGGAACGGCACGCGGTCGGCACGCGGGCCGCGCGCGCCGCCCTTGAAGCTCCAGAACCGGATCCGGCTGACCATCAGCAACGCCGCCACCACCGTGACCGCCAGCGCCACATAGCGAAGCTGCTCGCCATCGAAGCCCAGGCTGTCGTCGGCGAAGGCCCAAACGAAGGACATCATCAGACCAGCCGCCGCCGGGCTGGCCAGGCCGATGAACCAGCGTTTGTCGACCACGCCGACCTGGGTGTTGAAGCGCGCCAGCCGCAGCGCCGCGCAGGCCGCATACAGGAAGGCAGCCGACCAACCGACCCGGCCCATCACGCTACTGTCGTACTTCAAAGCCGACAGCGACCAGTGGTACATCACCAGCGCGGGCGCCATGCCGAAGCTGACCAGATCGGCCAGCGAGTCGTACTGCACACCGAATTCGCTGCTGGTATTGGTCAGACGCGCCACCCTGCCATCCAGCCCGTCCATCACCGCAGCCACGAACACCGCCATGGCGGCCTGGACGAACTGTCCATTGGCGGCGGCGATGATGGCGTAGAAACCGGAAAACAGCCCGGCGGTGGTGAACAGGTTCGGCAGCAGGTAAATCGTGCGCGAGCGCGGGGGCGGTCTCATCTCATCCATCCGCCAAGTGTAGGGCCTGAGGTCTGTCCGGCGGTAGCGCGCTGGCTGGTTCAGCGCCCTGCGCGCCCATCACTTGCCAGCGCCCGCTGCGGATGCTGCAATCGCGGCGGGAATCATCCAGGGGAAGCCACATGCAGCTGTCGTCCGGGCTTTGCGCCCTGTTGATGCTGGTCAGCGCCGCCGCCGGCGCGACCGATCTTTATAAGTGGAAGGACGCCAAGGGCGTGACCCACTACACCGAAACCCCGCCACCGACCGGCCAGCGCTATGAAGCGCGCCGAATCGATGCGCGCAGCGGCACCGCCGCCATCGCTGCAGCAGAGACGGCCGCGCCCGAATCGGCCGACTGCCTCACCGCGCGCCGCAATCTGGAACTGCTCAGCGGCAAGGGCGAGGTCTCCATGGCGGCCGGCGCCGATGGCAAGCCTGGCGCCGTCCTGGACCAGGAAGCCCGTGCGACCCAGAGGAACCTGGCCGACGCCGCCGTCAAGGCCTATTGCAAGCCGGCAGCCCCAGGCGGCCCGGCCACCTGAGCCGGGAAAAGCTCCCAGGGGGACGGAGTTGCCGTCCCGCCGCAGGGCTGGGGTTCAACGCCTGGTGCCGCGACCACCTGCAGAGCCAGCGCGCCCGACCTGATGGCAACACATGCGTAGGTGGTAGAAAGCGCGCCCCCGGGGCCGCATGAGCGCCCGGCACCGGTGATGGATACGTGCGGACGACTGCGCGGTCTACGGCGCACGTGCGCCGGCAAGCCAGCCACTCGAGCCGCCCCGCAGGGGCCTGCCCTGCCAGCGACAACCGGCAACGCGCGCCTGGCGATGACCGGCAGGGCGCGAGACTGGCAAACTAGCGGCTTTCCGCCCAAGCGAAGCCCGATGCGTCTTTCCCAGTTCCACCTGCACACCACCAAGGAAACCCCGGCCGACGCCGAGTTGGTCAGCCACCGTCTGATGCTGCGCGCGGGCATGATCCGCAAGCTGGCCTCCGGGCTGTACACCTGGTCGCCGCTGGGCCTGCGCGTGTTGCGCAAGGTCGAAGCCATCGTGCGCGAAGAGATGAACCGCGCCGGCGCAGTGGAAGTGCTGTTTCCCACCATCCAGCCGCGCGAGCTGTGGGACGCTACCGGGCGTTGGGAGAAGTTCGGCGGGCAGCTGCTCAAGATCAAGGACCGCAAGGAACAGGAGTTCTGCTACAGCCCCACCGCCGAAGAGGCCGCGGCCGAATTCGCGCGCCAGGAAATCAACAGCTACAAGCAGCTGCCGCTGAATTTCTATCAGATCCAGACCAAATTCCGCGATGAGATCCGCCCGCGCTTCGGCGTGATGCGTGCGCGCGAGTTCCTGATGAAGGACGCGTATTCGTTCCATCTCACTGACGAGGACATGGCGCGCGAATACGACAACATGCGCGCCGCCTATACGCGTATCTTCACCCGCCTGGGACTGGATTTCCGCGCCGTGCAGGCCGATTCCGGCGCCATCGGCGGCGATGCATCGCAGGAATTCCACGTCATCGCCGACTCCGGCGAGGACTCGCTGGCGTTCTCCACCGGTTCCGATTACGCCGCCAACGTGGAAACCGCCAGTGCGGCACCGCCGGCCCCGCGCGCCGCGGCCAGCGAAGCAATGCAGCAGGTGGCAACGCCCACCCAGAAGACCTGCGAAGACGTGGCCCAGTTGCTCGGCATCGCGCTGCAGCGCACGGTCAAGTCGGTGGCGGTGATGACCCAGGCCGGCTTTGTGCTGGTACTGGTGCGTGGCGACCACGCGGTCAACGAGATCAAGCTGGCCAAGGTGCCCGGTCTGGCCGATTACCGCCTGGCCAACGAAAGCGAAATCCGCGAACACCTCGGCTGCGAGCCGGGCTTCCTGGGCCCGGTCAACACCGCGCGCCCGGTGCGCGTGGTGGCCGACCGCGATGTCGCCGCACTGGTCGATTTCGTGGTCGGCGCGAATGTGTCCGGCGCCCACCTGGTCGGCGTCAACTGGGGCCGCGACCTGCCCGAACCGGAAACCGTGGCCGATGTGCGCAACGTGGTCGAAGGCGAACGCGCGGCAGACGGCGGTGAACTGCGCCTGGCTCGCGGCATCGAGGTGGGCCATGTGTTCCAGCTTGGCAGCCAGTACGCGCAGGCGCTGCAAGCCACTGTCATCGACGAAGGCGGCAAGGCGGCGGTGATGAAGATGGGCTGCTACGGCATCGGCATTTCGCGCATCGTGGCCGCGGCGATCGAACAGAACCACGACGATGCCGGCATCATCTGGCCCGCGCCGATGGCGCCGTGGCAGGTAGTGGTCTGCGTGATCAATCCCAAGCAGGACCCACAGGTGCTCGCCGCCGCACAGGCCTTGCTGGACCAATTGCTTGCCGCCGGCCTGGATGCCGCCCTGGACGATCGCGGACTGCGCCCGGGCGCCATGTTCGCCGATATGGAACTGCTGGGCATTCCGCATCGGGTGGTGGTCTCGGAACGTGGATTGGCGGCTGGCACATTTGAATATCGCGCCCGTACCGCCGATGCAGCGGAAAGCCTGGATAAAGCAGCGTTATTCTCCCGCCTGGGGCATTGATCAAACCCCGGGTATCGGCTTCAAATGGATGAACACAAAGCGCCGAATTATTTCGGCGCATTTGTCACACCGGTTTTCTCACTTTATGATGGCCACCGCTGCCATGGACCGGCATTCTTTTTCTCTCATCTTCCGGAGCAGTGATGTCGATCGATCTTAGTGGCCTGTCGGCCAAGCAGTTGAGCGCCCTGATCAAAAATGCAAAGAAGCAGCAGACCGTGGTTGCCAAGCGCGCGCCGATCGCCAAGGTCCGCACGCAGCTGGTCCGCGCTGCAAAAGCCCAGGGTTATTCCATCGAAGAATTGTTTGGCGCTTCTGCCAGTGCCGGTCCGGGCCGTCCGGCGGGTGCCGGCAAGCCGGGTCCGCGTGCCGGCCGCAAGCTGGGCAAGGTGCCGCCGAAGTATCGCAACCCCGCCAACGCCCAGGAAACCTGGACCGGCCGTGGCAAGCAGCCGCGCTGGCTGGCCGAGTTGACCGCCGCCGGCAAGAAGGTGGAAGACTTCCTGATCAGCAAGGTCGGCGGTGCGAAAAAAGCAACCGCCAAGAAGGCCTCGCCGCGCAAGGCCGTCACCAAGCGCGCCGCCAAGAAGTCCAAGACTGCCTGATTCAAACCAATAAAAACGCCGGCCATGCCGGCGTTTTTATTGCGGGGTGTTTGCCCTTATAAATTCTTGCGGGCCGGAATGAGCAGATTGCCAAACAGCAATCCGGCCATCAATGCCATCACGATATTGGTCACCGCCAAGAGTGCGGCTTGTCCGACGCTGACATCCTGTTGCTGCACCAAGGTCAAAAAGCCACGCAAACTGACGCTCCCGGGAACCAGCATGATGATGCCGGGCAACCGGATCAGCGCACCGGGCTTGTGGACCACGCGCCCGAATAAATTGCCCGCAGCAGTCAATGCCATTGCCGAAGCGAATACCCCGGCCGGACCACCCCAGGCATGTCCTGCATAACGCGCGATGACATAACCTGACATGGCCGCCGCCATGATCCATAAATAATCGCGTCGATTGGCCTTGAACAGCACCGCGAACGCATAAGCGGCCACCACCAGCGAGGCCCATTCCACCCAGCCGGCCTGCGGCCGCAGGGCGGCCACCTGGGGATGCAGGCCAACCAGTTGGGTCAGGGTCACCGCAATGACCGCACCTACGGTCAGCTTGAGCACCGTGGTGACCGCACCGGCCAGACGCGCGGTGCCGGAGACCCAGTGCTGGCTGGCCAGCTCGTTGAACGCATTGGTCAATGACATGCCCGGCAGCAGCACCACCAGCGAAGCGATGATCACCGTGTTGAGGTTCAACGGCCCGATCAGCGAGGCCACCAGCGCGGCCACCACGCCCGCCAGCAGACCGGCCAGCGCCTCGCCGGCTTCCTTGGTGGCAGCGCGCTTGTCGGTGTACTGGGTGAGCAGGCCGATCGACATGCCGATCGCCCCGGCCGTGGCGATATCCAGCCATGGCAACTTCCACAGCCCGGCCACGCCGGCGGCGGCCAGCCCGAACGCCAGCACCTGCAGGGTCTTGCCGCGCCGGTCCACCTCGCGGTCCAGCCGGCGCAATGCGGTATGTCCTTGCGCGATGCTCATGCGGCCGTTGGCCACGCTGTCGGCCACATAATCGGCCACGCTGAGCTTGTAGAGATCGTTTTCGCCCGGCGCCAAGCGAATCACCCGGGTGATGTCGCTGGAACCGATCGCCTTGGTGGGGTCGCTGAAGCTCAGGATGATGCCGGTGGGGTTGGACCAGGGCTCGCAGTCCAGGCCCAGCTTCTGCGACAACCCCACCACCGCTGCTTCCAGCCGTTGCGCGGTGGTGCCATAGGAATGCAGGCGCCCGGCAATTTCGGACACGAATGCGACGCGCTGGGCGTAGGTGGCGCTGGCGGACGGGAGGACGACGGTGGCAGCGGACATGCGTGGCGGGTCGGATCGGAGAAACGCCGTGTCCGGCGAGGCCGCCAGTGTATGCCGCAGCGCGCGTACCCGGCGCCCTCATCGACGGCCATCGGCACACCGCTGCGGTTGCTTCCCCATCCGTCGCTCACATTGGCCCTGTATGCTGGCGCCACGGACAGGCCACCCATGATCAAACCGCAACCTCCACGCATCGAACAAGACTCGCAGGATCAGGCACAGGTCCGCCTCGCTGGCAGTTGGGTCCTGGCGACCGCCCTGCCTCAGGCAGAACTGCTGCAGGCCGTACCCGACGGGGTGCGCCGCATCGACGCGCGCGGCATCCAGCAGCTGGATTCGGCCGGCGTACTGCAGCTGCTGCGCTTTGCCGGCCGCATGGGCCTGAAGGAAGACGCGATCGATTTCCGCGATGAGCACCAGGCACTGGTGTGCACCATCGAGGAACTCAACGACGAGCGCCCCAAGCCCAAACGCGATTACGGCTTCGTCGCCGCGCTCGACCGCCTGGGCCGGGCCACGCATCGCGTCGGCCAGGACATCCTGGAGTTGAACAGTTTTCTGGGCGAAAACCTGGTCAAGATCATGCGGCTGATCCACGAGCCGCGGCGCTTCCGGCTAACCTCCACCGTGCATCACATGGAGCAGGTGGGCCTGGACGCGGTGCCGCTGGTGGTGCTGCTGTCGTATCTGGTGGGCGCGGTGATCGCCTTCCTGGGCTCGACCATCCTGCGCGACTTCGGTGCGGAAATTTACGTGGTGGAGCTGGTGTCCATCGCCTTCCTGCGCGAATTCGCGGTGCTGCTGACGGCAATTGTGTTGGCAGGCCGCACCGCCAGCGCCTTCACCGCGCAGATCGGCGCGATGAAATCG
The DNA here is from genome assembly GCF_041481705.2 of Xanthomonas sp. NCPPB 1062. Classification (NCBI taxonomy): domain Bacteria; kingdom Pseudomonadati; phylum Pseudomonadota; class Gammaproteobacteria; order Lysobacterales; family Lysobacteraceae; genus Xanthomonas; species Xanthomonas sp. NCPPB 1062. Next base: position 3,997,510 of record NZ_CM192987.1, read on the forward strand.
CGCGAGGAAGTGGACGCGATCCGCACCCTGGGCCTGGACCCGATCGACCTGCTGGTGATCCCGCGCCTGCTCGCGCTGATCTTCACCCTGCCGCTGCTGACCTTCATCGCGATGATCGCCGGCTTGGCCGGTGGCGTCACCGTGGGCGCGTTCGACCTGGATATTCCGCCGCAGATGTATCTGGCGCGCATGCACGAAACCATCCAGTTGCGGCATTTCCTGGTCGGGCTCTCGAAGGCGCCGCTGTTTGCGCTGGTGATCGGCCTGATCGGCTGCCTGGAAGGGCTCAAAGTCAGCGGCACCGCGCAATCGGTGGGCGAACGCACCACGTCCTCGGTGGTGCAGACGATTTCCCTGGTCATCATCCTCGACGCGATCGCGGCGTTGTGGTTCATGAAGATGGGGTGGTGATGAAGCCGGGATTGGACATGCGTGATTCGGGATTCGTACAAAGCCGCAGCGCGGCGCTTGCACTGGTATTGGAGAGGAAGGTGCTGTGACCAATCCCGAATCCCCACTCCCCAATCCCGGCCCACAGGCCGAGGCCGACGACGAACAGCTGGCGATTTCCGTGCGCGGGCTCACCAACCGTTTCGGTAGCCAGACCGTGCACGAAGACCTGGATCTGGACGTGCGGCGCGGCGAAATCCTCGGCGTGGTCGGCGGTTCGGGCACCGGCAAGTCGGTGCTGATGCGCAGCATCCTGGGCCTGCGCGAACCCGACGCCGGCAGCATCCAGGTGCTGGGCGCGGACGCGCGCTCGGGCCGGTTCGCCGACCGCCAGCACATCACCCGCAACACCGGCGTGCTGTTTCAGGACGGGGCGCTGTTTTCGTCGATGACCGTGGGCGAAAACGTGCAGGTGCCGCTGAAGGAACACCATGGCGAGTTTCCCGAGCGCTGGTATTTCGAACTGGCGCTGCTGAAGATCAAGCTCGCCGGCCTGCCGGCCGATGCGCTGGACAAGCTGCCTTCGCAATTGTCCGGCGGCATGCGCAAGCGTGCCGGACTGGCACGTGCGCTGGCGCTGGATCCACCGTTGCTGTTCCTGGACGAACCCACCGCCGGGCTGGACCCGATCGGTGCGGCCGCCTTCGACCGTCTGATCCGCACCTTGCAGCAGGCCCTGGGCCTGACCGTGTTCCTGATCACCCACGACCTGGATACGCTGTACGCCATCTGCGACCGCATCGCGGTACTGGCCGACCGCAAGGTGATCGCCAACGCGCCGCTGGCCGAGGTCGAGCAGATCGATCACCCCTGGATCCAGGACTATTTTCACGGTCCGCGCGCCCGCGCCGCGCGCGCGGCCAAGACCGACTCCACCGAGACCGCCTGAGCATGGAAACCAAAGCCAATTACGTCCTGATCGGCGCCTTCACCATCGTGGCCGGCCTGGCCCTGCTGCTGTTCGGGCTATGGGCCGCCAAGTACTCCTCCGACCGCACCTGGCAGCAATACCGGGTGGTGTTCCGCGAGGCAGTGACCGGCCTGTCGGTCGGCAGCCCGGTGCAGTACAACGGCATCGCGGTCGGCTCGATCACCGAGCTGACCCTGGCGCCGAACGACCCGCGGCAGGTGGTCGCGCATGTGCGCGTCAACTCCACCACGCCGATCAAGAGCGACACCCGCGCCAAGCTGGCGATCACCAGTCTGACCGGCCCGTCGATCATCCAGCTCTCCGGCGGCACGCCCGAAGCGCCGGCGCTGACCAGCATCGACAAGAGCGACGCGCCGATCATCCAGACCACCCCGTCGGCGCTGCAGAACATCACCGACACCGCCAATCGCATCGTCGAGCGCATGGACCAGATGCTCTCGGACAAGAATGTGGCCAGCATTTCGGCCACGCTGCAGAACCTGGAGAAGATCAGCGGTGGCATCGCCGATCGCGACGAAGGCATGCAGGCACTGATCGTCAGCGCGCGCGACGCCGCGCGCAATCTGGACACCACCCTGACCACCACCAACGGCACCATCAAGCGGCTGGACCAGAACCTGGTACAGCAGCTGCCGGGCATCCTGGAAAAACTCGATGCCACCCTGGTCAAGCTGGATTCGGCCGCCGGCAATGCCGACAACATCCTTGGCGAGAACCGCGCGGCCATCAATAGTTTTGCCAACGATGGGCTGGGCCAGCTCGGCCCCACACTGACCGAATTGCGCGGCCTGATCCGCGACCTGCGCCGGGTCAGCGACAAACTGGACAACAACCCTGCGCGCTACCTGCTCGGCCGCGACGCACCCAAGGAGTTCGAACCGAAATGACTGCCATGCGTGTGTTGCGTCCCCTGCTGTGCGCCTCGTTGCTGGCGCTGGGCGGCTGCTCGGTGCTGACCGGCGGCGACCAGAAGCCGGCCACCATCTACGCCCCGACGGTGCGCGTGACGCCCAATCCCACCTGGCCGCAGGTGACCTGGCAGCTGGTGGTGGCCAAGCCCAGCGCCGCACGCGTCATTGACAGCCCGCGCATCAATGTGCGCCCGACCCCTGGCGAACTGCAGGTCTACCACGGCGCTGGCTGGGCACAGCCAGCCACCGACATGCTGGAAGACAGCGTGGTGCGCGCGTTCGAAGACTCCGGCAAGATCGCCGCGGTGGCCCATATCGGCACCGGCATCCGCTCGGACTACAAGCTGGCGATCGATCTGCGCCGCTTCGAATCCGATTACGCCGGCCAGTCGCTGCCCTCGGCCACGATCGAGCTCAACGCCAAATTGCTGCATTCGACCGACCAACGCGTGGTCGCCTCGCGCACCTTCCTGGTCGCGCGCCCGTCCACCGGCACCGATACCGCCGCAGTCGCGGTGGCTTTCGAGCAGGCGCTGACCCAGATCACCACCGAGCTGGTCGGCTGGACGCTAACCGCCGGGCAACAGGACAGCCAGAACGTGCCGCGTTCGTTGTAAGCGCAAGCGACAGGCTTGAAGCGGCTGACAGGCGACGTCACGCCGGTCTCTTGCAGAGCGGCTGATCTGTGCCATGGCTGCAGGGCGCTTACCCGCCCACCATCGCCAGCCACGCTGCAAGTACGTCCCTGCATGCTTCCTGGCGGCATCCATGCCGCCAAGGGCTCGGCGAGGCTAGGCGGGCAAGGACCAGTTGAGATGCTCGGTGTGCACAGCTTTCAAAAAAGCACGTAGCGGCTTCTCGACGCGGTCTGCTCGTTCTTCAACACAGCAGCCAGTCGACTGTCTGGGCGGGGCGTCCTCGCTCTTCAATCACGTCATCAATGCACTTTCTGGTGCGGTGTCCTTGCCGCTTGCGGGACCGTTGGCGGCATGGATACCGCCATCGAGCCCGCATGGATGGGTTCACGGCGTGTTCCGCAAGCGGTGAGGGAACCGCGCACTCGATCCACTCATCGTTTGACCTGGATTGCTGGTTGCGCCCACGCAAGCTGCGGCCGACACGCCCACCGGGCTCACTGCCCAGGCGAGCGCGCTGCAAGTTGCTAGCCGCTCATGGCTGGGACACGCGCACCGCGATCTGACGAAAGGTCAGATTGATGCGCTCGTCGACCGGCTTGGCGGTGCGCGGCAAAGCGTGTTTGTAGTGGCGCTGGGTGTCGCCGCCCATCAGCAACAGGTCGCCGTGACCGAGCTCCAGCATTTGCTTCAGGGCCGCATCGTCGCGGTGCTTGAACGCAAAGCGCCGCGTCGCACCCAGGCTCACCGAGGCAATCAATGGCTGCGCGCCCAGCTCAGGCTCGTCGTCGCTGTGCCAGCCCATCGCATCGCTGCCACTTCGGTAGCGATTGACCAGCACGCTGTTGAACCGGTGACCGGTTTCGTCCTCCAGCCGCATGCGCACGGGCTGCAGCACCTCCAGCCAGGGCTGTGGCGAGAACCGTGTGCCCGAGTAGCGATAGCTCGCCTCCGGATCGCCGATCCAGCTGCTCAGGCGCGGCGAATCCACCATGCGTCCGAACATCCGGATGCGGTGCACCTCCCAGTGCGTCTGCGCCAGCAGCGCCTGCATCAGCGCATCGGCCTGCGCGGGCGGCAGCCAACCACGCCACCAGTTGATCTCCGCCCCCGGCAATGCCACCCGAATCTTCATTCCGGAAACGCTAGCACGCAGCCCCGCATGGCGCGGATGAATCGACCCGATTTGCCGCCGTCACATGCAATCCCGGAAAATGCGCAACAGCCATCGAGCCAACGGGAGCGGAGCAATGTCGGAAGCGGGAGTGGGCGCACACGCGTCAGAGGCGGTCGAGCGCGACGTCATGGAATACGACGTCGTCACCGTCGGTGCCGGTCCGGCCGGGCTGTCGTTCGCGATCCGGCTCAAGCAGCTCGATCCGAACATCAGCGTCTGCGTGATCGAAAAATCCAGCACCATCGGCGCGCATATCCTGTCCGGTGCGGTGATCGAGCCCGGCCCGCTGGATGCATTGCTGCCAGGCTGGCGCGACAATCCGCCGCCGATCTGCGTGGCGGCCACCGACGACGAATTCTGGTTCCTCGGCAAGGACAGCGCACGCAAGTTCCCGGTGGTGCCGCCGGGCATGCGCAACCATGGCAACTTCATCGTCAGCCTGGGCGCGATGTGCGCCTGGCTGGCGCCGCAGGCCGAAGCGCTGGGCGTGGAAATCTATCCAGGGTTCGCCGCCGCCGAAACGCTGCACGACGACAGCGGCCAGGTGGTGGGCGTGCGCATTGGCGACATGGGTATTGCAAAAGACGGCACGCACAAGCCCGGCTACACCGCCGGCATCGACATCCGCGCCAAGGTCACCGTGCTGGCCGAAGGCGCGCGTGGCCACCTGACCAAGCGGCTGCTCAAGCGCTTCGACCTCACCGCCGACAGCGACCCGCAAGGCTATTCGATCGGCATCAAGGAGCTGTGGCAGGTGCCCGAAGGCCGCGTCACGCCCGGCAAGATCGTGCACACCATTGGCTGGCCAGCCGACAACCGCACCTACGGCGGCAGCTTCGTCTATCACCTGGACAACAACCAGATCGCGCTCGGTTATGTGAGCGGGCTGGACTACAGCGACCCGGCCTACCAACCGTGGGAAGCCTTCCAGCAATGGAAGAACCACCCCATGATCAAGCCGCTGCTGGAAGGTGGCAGCATTGTGTCTGCCGGCGCCCGCGCACTGGTCAGCGGCGGTTGGCAATCGCTGCCGAGAGTGGACATGCCCGGCGCCTTGCTCATCGGCGACACCGCCGGCCTGCTCAACGTACCCAAGATCAAGGGCACCCACCAGGCGATCCGCAGCGGCATGCTGGCCGCCGAACACCTGGTGCAATCGCAGCTGGCGCCGCAGGGCTTCGATGCCAAATTGCGCGCCTCCGAGGTCATGGCCGAGCTGAAGCAAGTCCGCAACATCAAGCCCGGTTTCAAGAAGGGGCTGTGGTTCGGCCTGCTCAACGCGGCCTGGGAAACCGCGCTCAAGGGCGCTTCGCCGTGGACGCTGAAGAACAAACCCGACTGGTCGGCGCTGCACAAGCTCGGCGAGTACGAACAGCCCAAGCGCGACTACGTCACCCGCGACCTCGCCCCGCGCGATCGCCTGCAAGCCGTGTATTTCGCCGCCACCGAGCACGATGAAGACCAGCCGGTACATCTGAAGGTGCTGGACACCGATGTATGCGCCACCCGCTGCGTCACCGAATACGACAACCCCTGCACCCGTTTCTGCCCGGCCAACGTCTACGAAATGGTCGCAGACACCGCCAGCCCCTCCGGCAAGCGTCTGCAGATCAACGCGGCCAACTGCGTGCACTGCAAGACCTGCGACATCAAGGACCCGTACGAAATCATCACCTGGGTCACGCCGGAGGGTGGTTCTGGTCCGAACTACCAGAATCTGTGAGTGCGCCCGGTCGCTCGCTGCAGTCGCGCCTGCGCACATCGGTGTTCGGTCTGTTGCGCGCAGGATTTCGTGCGATACCGCTGAGCGACGCAACGCGCGACCGCTGGCGCGGTTGGTTTCTGGATCGACATGCGGACTGGGTCCCGGAACCGGCACGCGGCCGGGTGCGCCATGGCAGCTCGCGACGGCCAACAGTCCGCAGCGACGAAGCAGCGATTGGATATGTCCCATACAGTGCGACCACGCTGCCCGAAACGCTTCCCGCCCAGCTGATCGCGTTTTATCTGCCGCAATTTCATCCGATCCCCGAAAACGATGCATGGTGGGGCAAGGGATTCACCGAATGGCGCAATGTCAGCCGTGCGCTTCCCCAGTTCGAAGGCCATCAGCACCCCAGACTCCCGGCGGATCTGGGCTTCTACGACCTTCGCAATCCCCTTGTCATGCGCGAGCAGGCGCGCCTTGCGCAAGAGTATGGCCTTGGCGCCTTCTGTTTTTATTTCTATTGGTTTGCCGGCAAGACCTTGCTGGAAATGCCGATCACCCAATGGCATCAGGATGACACGATCACCCTGCCGTTCTGTCTTTGCTGGGCCAATGAAAAATGGGCACGCCGCTGGGATGGCCGCGGCGACGATATCCTGATCGATCAGGCGCATGATGTGGATGACGACCTGGCCTTTATCGCGCATGTCGCAACTTACATGCGAAATCCCAAGTACCTGCGCGTCGAAGGGCGGCCGGTGCTGTTGGTGTATCGACCACATTTGATGCCTGAACCCGCACAGACAGCCGATCGCTGGCGGAGCTGGTGCCGCGACCACGGAATCGGCGAGATTCACCTTGCGTATGTGCAGGGTTTCGAACGGCCCGACCCGCGCGATATCGGATTCGATGCTGCTGTCGAATTCCCGCCAAATATGAGCACACCGCCTTCGGTGGCTGCCCGACAGCGCTTGATCAATCCAGAATTCAATGGCGACGTACTCGACTGGCGAGAACTTGCCCGCGACATGGAACAGCGCCCCCTGCGCGAGTACACCTTGTACCCGGGCGTAAACCCTGGCTGGGACAATGAGCCGCGGCGCTCGGGAAAGGGCCGCATTTATCTGCATGCATCACCTCGCCGCTATCGCGATTGGCTGATGCGTACCGTACGGGATCGTCTAAGGAATACGCCGCCCGCGCATCGCTTGGTGTTCATCAACGCCTGGAACGAGTGGGCCGAGGGCGCTGTGCTCGAACCCGATACCCGCCTTGGGTACGCATGGCTGCACGCGACACGGCAAGCGCTGTTGCACACGGCAGGAGCCGCCACCGGCTCTGATCAGCGCGATGTCTGCGTGGTGTTGCACGCCTGGTACCTCGACGTACTGGACGAAGCGCTAGAGGCAATTGCTCACTGCGGACTGTCGCTGCGGCTCGTCATCACTACCGATATCACGATGGTCGAGCAGGTTCGCCAGCGCCTGCAGCAGCGCGGCGTCCAGGCGCAGGTGGAAGGCTTCGAAAATCGTGGGCGCGATATTCTTCCTTTCCTGCGGGTTGCCAATCGATTGCTCGACGAAGGCGAGCAGGTGGTTTTGAAGCTGCACACGAAAAAATCGACCCACCGCGAGGATGGGGACACGTGGCGGCGCGAAATGTTCTCCGCATTGCTCGCGCCGCAGCACGTCGATGCAATCATGCGCGGATTCGCCGACGACCCCCTGCTCGGCCTCGCGGCGCCCGCGCAGCACTTGTTACCCGTCACCGACTTTATCGGCGGCAATGCCGATGCACTCGATTACCTCGCTGTCCGCACAGGCACGGACGCAATAAACGAACACAGCATGTTCGCGTCCGGCAGTATGTTCTGGGTCAAGCTGGAAGCGCTACGTCCGTTATTGGATGCGCACTTGCATCCCAGTGAATTTGAAGACGAGCAAGGTCAGATCGATGGGACATTGGCCCATGCGATCGAGCGCTTCCTGGCTGTTGCGGTAGGCCACTGCGGACATCATGTCGCAACAGTCGAACAGCTGTTGGGAATCGCTCAACCTACCGCAACCGGACCTTACCGCTACGCACGCAAGGCGCCTTGAGGCGCCTTGCGTGTCGCTAGTTGCTCATGCGCTCGCCGTTGCGTAGATCGCCTCGGTCAGGTCGCAAATTCAACGCCCGTCTTGTGGCGCAACTCGTCCAACTCCACTCCGTCTGCCGCCTCCACCAGCACCAATCCATCTGCAGTGACATCGAACACCGCCAGATCGGTAATGATGCGGGCCACCACCCCGACGCCGGTCAGTGGCAGGTCGCATTCGCGCAAGATCTTGTGGCCTCCGTCCTTGGCGACGTGCTCCATCAACACCACCACGCGCTTGACGCCGGCCACCAGATCCATTGCACCGCCCATGCCCTTGACCATCTTGCCGGGCACCATCCAGTTGGCCAGATCGCCACGGTCGGTGACCTGCATTGCGCCGAGAATCGCCAGGTCGATGTGGCCGCCACGGATCATCGCGAATGAATCGTGGCTGCCGAAATAGCTGGCACCGGCGCGGGCGGTCACGGTCTGCTTGCCTGCATTGATCAGGTCTGCATCCACTTCGTCTTCGCTTGGAAACGGGCCGATGCCAAGCAGGCCGTTCTCCGACTGCAGCCACACATCCACACCGTCGGGGATGTGGTTGGCGACCAGCGTCGGCAGGCCGATGCCCAGGTTGACGTAGGCACCATCGGTCAGTTCGCGTGCCGCGCGTGCGGCCATCTGGTCTCTGGTCCAGGCCATCACTGCTGTCCTTCGCGCACGGTGCGCTGTTCGATGCGTTTTTCCGGCGTGGCGTTGAGCACCAGGCGGTCCACGTAAATGCCGGGCAGATGCACCTGATCCGGATCGATATCGCCCAGCTCCACGATGTCCTCGACCTCGGCGATGCACACGCGTCCAGCCATGGCGCAGGCGGGATTGAAATTGCGCGCGGTCTTACGGAATACCAGGTTGCCGGCGGTATCGGCGCGCCATGCCTTGACCAGCGCCACGTCGGCCTGCAACGCGGTTTCAAGCACGTAATGCTTGCCGTCGAATTCGCGCGTTTCCTTGCCCTGGGCCACGATCGTGCCGTAGCCGGTGGCAGTGTAAAACGCAGGAATGCCCGCGCCACCGGCGCGCAAACGCTCGGCCAGGGTGCCTTGCGGATTGAACTCCAGCTCGAGCTCGCCCGCCAGGTATTGGCGTTCGAATTCCTTGTTTTCGCCCACGTAGGACGAAATCATCTTGCGGATCTGCCGGGTGGCCAATAATTGACCAAGCCCGAATCCGTCGACGCCGGCGTTGTTCGAGATCACGGTCAACCCGCCGATCCCACTGTCGCGCACGGCTGCAATCAATGCCTCCGGGATTCCACACAACCCAAAGCCGCCCACCGCCAGGGTCTGACCATTGGCCAGTACCCCGTCCAGTGCTGCCTTGGCATCGGCATAGCGTTTGCCGCTTGCCGCACCACGTCCGTCACTGCGCATCACCGCCCTCACCTCGCTGATGTGAAGCGCCCATTCTATCCGCTGACTGTTCCCTGTCCCCGGTCGCAATTCCGCCACACCCAAGACACGGCGCAGCCGCTAAACTCGGGCGTCCCCCACTTCAGGATTTGCCCATGACGCTACCCGCCTTCAAGGCCTACGACATTCGCGGCCGTGTGCCGGATGAACTCAACGAGGACTTGGCCCGCCGCATCGGCGTGGCGCTGGCGGCGCAGCTGGATCAAGGGCCGGTGGTCCTGGGCCACGACGTGCGCCTGGCCAGCCCGGCGCTGCAGGAAGCGCTTTCGGCGGGCCTGCGCGCCAGTGGCCGTGAAGTGATCGACATCGGCCTGTGCGGCACCGAGGAAGTCTATTTCCAGACCGATTACCTCAAGGCTGCCGGCGGCGTGATGGTGACCGCCAGTCACAACCCGATGGACTACAACGGGATGAAGCTGGTCCGCGAGCAAGCGCGACCGATCAGCTCGGACACCGGTCTGTTCGCCATCCGCGACACGGTCGCGGCCGATACCGCAGCGCCGGGCGAGCCCACCGCCAGTGAGCAGAGCCGCACCGACAAGACCGAGTACCTGGAGCACCTGCTCAGCTACGTGGACCGCAGTACGCTCAAGCCGCTCAAGCTGGTGGTCAATGCCGGCAATGGCGGCGCCGGTCTGATCGTCGACCTGCTTGCGCCGCATCTGCCGTTCGAGTTCGTGCGCGTGTTCCATGAGCCCGATGGCAACTTCCCCAACGGCATTCCGAACCCGCTGCTGCCGGAAAACCGTGACGCCACCGCCAAGGCGGTCAAGGACAACGGCGCCGATTTCGGTATCGCGTGGGACGGCGACTTCGACCGTTGTTTCTTCTTCGATCACACCGGCCGCTTCATCGAAGGCTATTACCTGGTCGGCCTGCTGGCACAGGCCATCCTTGCCAAGCAGCCGGGCGGCAAGGTCGTGCACGACCCGCGCCTGACCTGGAACACGGTCGAGCAGGTCGAAGAAGCCGGCGGCATTCCGGTGCTGTGCAAGAGCGGCCACGCCTTCATCAAGGAAAAGATGCGCAGCGAAAATGCCGTCTACGGCGGCGAGATGAGCGCGCACCACTATTTCCGCGAGTTCGCCTACGCAGACTCCGGCATGATTCCGTGGCTGCTGATCGCCGAACTGGTGTCGCAGTCGGGCCGTTCGCTGGCCGATCTGGTCGAAGCGCGCATGCAGAAATTCCCCTGCAGCGGCGAGATCAACTTCAAGGTGGCCGATGCCAAGGCCTCCGTTGCCCGCGTGATGGAGCATTACGCGTCGTTGTCGCCGGAGCTGGATTACACCGACGGCATCAGCGCCGACTTTGGCCAATGGCGTTTCAACCTGCGGAGCTCCAATACCGAGCCGCTGCTGCGCCTGAACGTGGAAACGCGCGGCGATGCCGCACTGCTGGAAACGCGTACGCAGGAAATTTCTAACCTGTTGCGCGGCTGATTGACCCCTCTCCCACCCATAGACGCACTTTGGAGTTTCCCCCGCCCATGAGCGACGTCCTACCCATTATCTTGTCCGGCGGCTCCGGCACGCGCCTGTGGCCGCTGTCGCGCGAGTCCTATCCCAAGCAGTTCCTGCCGCTGGTCGGCGACAAGAGCATGCTGCAGTCGACCTGGCTGCGCGCGGCTCCCGTCGCAGGTCACGCCCCCATCGTGGTCGCCAATGAAGAACACCGCTTCATGGCCGCCGAGCAGTTGCAGCAGTTGGGCGTGAAGCCTTCGGCCATCCTGCTGGAGCCCAAGGGACGCAACACGGCGCCGGCAATTGCCGTTGCAGCGCTGGAAGCGACCCGCGACGGTGCCGACCCGCTATTGCTGGTGCTGCCTTCCGACCACGTCATTCAGAACGAAGCTGCGTTCCAGGCGGCAGTGACCTTGGCGGCGACTGCTGCCGAGCAAGGCAAGCTGGTGACCTTCGGCATCAAGCCGACTGCGCCCGAAACCGGCTATGGCTATATCAAGGCCGGCGCCGGTACCGGTGCAAGCGCAGTCGAGCGCTTCGTCGAGAAGCCCGACCTCGCCACCGCACAAAGCTACCTGGCAAGCGGCGAGTACTACTGGAACAGCGGCATGTTCCTGTTCCGTGCGTCGCGTTACCTCGAAGAGCTGCGCAAGTTCCATCCCGCCATTGCCGATGCGTGCCAGAAGGCGTGGGAAAACGGCAAGCGCGACGCCGATTTCACCCGTCTGGACAAGGACGCCTTCGCCGCCAGCCCGTCGGATTCAATCGATTATGCCGTGATGGAAAAGACCGCCGATGCGGTCGTGGTGCCCTTGGACGCGGGCTGGAACGACGTCGGTTCGTGGTCTTCGCTGCGGGATGTTTCCAGCCAGGATGCGCAAGGCAACGCGCACCATGGCGACGTGATCCAGCTCGATTGCCAGAACACGTATGCGTACGGCTCGCGCCTGATCGCCATGGTTGGGCTTGAGGATGTGGTGGTCGTTGAAACGCCGGACGCCGTGCTGGTCGGCCACCGCGACCGCATCCAGGAGGTCAAGGACATCGTCAGCCAGATCAAGACCGCTGGCCGTTCCGAGGCCACCTGGCATCGCAAGGTCTATCGTCCATGGGGCGCTTACGATTCCATCGACATGGGCCAACGCCACCAGGTCAAGCGCATCACCGTGAAACCCGGTGCGGTGCTGAGCCTGCAGATGCATCATCACCGCGCCGAACACTGGATCGTGGTGAGCGGCACGGCCGAAGTGACGCGTGGCGAAGAAGTGCTGCTGCTGACCGAAAACCAGAGCACCTACATCCCGCTGGGCGTCACCCATCGCTTGCGCAATCCGGGCAAGCTGCCGCTGGAATTGATCGAGGTGCAGTCCGGCAGCTATCTGGGCGAAGACGATATCGTGCGCTTCGAAGACACCTACGGCCGCGCTTGATCGCGCGTCTCACCGTAGACGGCAATATCGACGGCGGCCTTCGGCCGCCGTCCTGCGTTATCCGTGGCCACGTTTATCGCGATACGACGCGCCCGCGGATCAGAGGCCACACGCCTCATTGGCTGTGTCGCACACCTGTGAATGCGGGCAACGCAGCTGCATCGCCCACGGCTCGCCACCGCGGGTACCTGCCTGCGAGGCGGTAAATAGCACCGCATCGCCGTGAATCCCATGGGCGGCCTGGCGGGTGGCATCGCCACCGCCAGGACTTAATAAGCGCCTGTCTGGCTCAGTTGTCGCCGAACAGGTCGCGCGTATACACCTTGTCCTGCACATCCTGCAGCGCGTCGGCCATGCGGTTGCTGATGATGACATCGGCCTCGCGCTTGAAGGCCTCCAGGTCGTTGACCACGCGCGAGCGGAAGAACTCAGGATCGCTCAGCGTCGGCTCGTACACGATGACGTCCACGCCCTTGGCCTTGAGGCGCTTCATCACCCCCTGGATGCTGGACGACCGGAAATTGTCCGACCCGGCCTTCATGATCAGCCGATAGATGCCGACCACCTTGGGATTGCGCCGTAGCACGTCGGCGGCAATGAAGTCCTTGCGGGTCGTGTTGGAATCGACGATCGCCCGGATGATGTTCTGCGGCACGCTCTGGTAGTTGGCCAGCAACTGCTTGGTGTCCTTGGGCAGGCAGTAACCGCCATAGCCGAAGGAAGGATTGTTGTAGTGGCTGCCGATACGCGGATCCAGGCAGATGCCCTCGATGATCTGGCGGCTATCCAACCCATGGGTAAGCGCGTAGGTGTCCAGTTCGTTGAAGTAGGACACGCGCATCGCCAGGTAGGTATTGGCGAACAGCTTGATCGCCTCGGCCTCGGTCGGCTCGGTGAACAACACCGGCACGTCGGGCTTGAGCGCGCCTTCCTGCAACAGCCGCGCGAAGGTTTCCGCACGCGCCGAACGCTCGCCGACGATGATCCGGGACGGGTACAGGTTGTCGTACAACGCCCGGCCTTCGCGCAGGAATTCGGGCGAGAAGATGATGTTGTCGGTGCCGAACTGCGCGCGCAGCTTGGCGACGTAGCCGACCGGAATGGTCGACTTGATCACCATGGTCGCCTGCGGATTGATCTCCAGCACCTTGGCGATCACGACCTCGATCGACCCAGTGTTGAAATAGTTGGTGTCCGGATCGTAGTCGGTGGGCGTAGCGATGATCACGAACTCTGCGCCGGCAAACGCCTCCTTGGCGTCCAGGGTAGCCTTGAAGTTCAAGCCCCCCTGGGCCAGCGCGGCCTCGAGTTCCTTGTCGACGATCGGCGAGCGGCCTTCGTTGAGCAGCTTCACCTTGGACTCGACGATGTCCAGCGCCACCACCTCATGGTGCTTGGCGAGCAATACGCCATTGGACAGACCGACATAGCCGGTACCCGCGACAGCGATCTTCATTGGAATTCCTTGCGACATTGGATGGGGGAGGATGTAGCGCGCTGCATGCAGGTCACGGCGTAATGACGGGACGGCCGAGCCCGCAATGGGGCTGGCGCGCCCGCTGGGGGATACGCGAGAACCTGCACAGTGCCGGCTGATGCGATACAGCGCACACCTGCATGCATCCAACGTATGCATCGTGCGTGGCATCCGCTTCAGCGGCACATCCACGTCGGCCGCGACCTGCGTGGAGCAGATCGCCGGTCCGGCGCGGATCAACCCTGATGGTAGCCGAAGCGAAGTGCAAGCTATGAGTCGGTGCTGAAGCCGCACCGATCGGTGGCACCACCGACGACGCTCATCGTTGGGCGAGCGTGTCCAGCACCTGGCTCAGTCCATCCTGCCAGTCCGGCAGGCGGACGCCGAAGGTGTCCTGCAGGCTGTGGATATCCAGTCGCGAATAGGCCGGGCGCGTGGCCGGCGTGGGATAGTCGGCGGTGCTGATCGCCTCCACGCGCGGCGCATGGGCGAGCAGGCCGCGCGCGCGCGCCTGCGCGAAGATGGCTTCGGCGAAGCCGTGCCAGGTGGTCTGCCCGGCGGCGGTCAGATGCCACAAGCCGGAGGGTTCGCCCGGCTGGCGCAGCGCGTGCGCCGTGATGTCGGCGATTAACGCCGCTGGCGTTGGCGTGCCGATCTGGTCGGCGACCACGCGCAGCACGTCGCGCTCGGCGCCCACGCGCAGCATCGTGCGCAGGAAATTGTGTCCATGCGCCGCGTAGACCCAGGCAGTGCGGAAGATCAGATGACGGCCGCCGGCCGCCTGCACTGCCTGCTCGCCGGCCAGTTTGCTTTGCCCGTACACGCCGAGCGGCGCGGTGGCATCGTCCGGCCGATAGGGGCGCGTGCCCTGTCCATCGAAGACATAGTCGGTCGAGTAATGGACCAGGGGCACACTGGCGCGCGCGCACCATTGCGCGATGACCGACGGCGCCTCGGCATTGGCACGGAAGGCGGCATCACGCTCCTGCTCGGCACGATCGACGGCCGTATAGGCGGCTGCGTTGACGACGCAACTTGGCTGCAAGCGGTCCAGCAATTCGCTCAGGCGTTGCGGTGCGTCGAAGTCTGCCACCTCGCACGCTGCCCCATCCGGCAACCGACCACTGCGGGTGCTACTTAGGATCGGGCCATTGGCCGCCAATGCCCGCAGCAATTCCGTGCCGACCTGTCCATTGGCTCCCAGTACCAGCGTGGTCACGGCGTATACACCGGCAGGCGTTCGGCCGGCACATCGCCCAGAAACGGCGCGGCGGAGTCCTTTGCAGACAACAATGGGTTGCTGATCGGCCAGTCGATGCCAATTGCCGCATCATCCCAGCGCACGCCGGCATCGGCCTCCTTCACGTAGACGTCGGTGCATAGGTAGCTGAACACTGCTCGCTCCGACAGCACTGCAAAGCCGTGCGCGAATCCCTCTGGAATCCAGAATTGCTTTTTGTTTTCCGCGCTCAACACCACGGCTGCCCACTGCCCGAAGTTGGGCGATCCATGGCGGACATCGACAGCCACATCGTAGACCTCACCCTCAAGCACGCTGACCAGCTTGCCCTGGGGACGCGGCCACTGGTAGTGCAAACCGCGCAGCACGCCCTTGGCCGAGGTGGACACGTTGCTTTGCACGAATTTCGTCGGCAGACCATGCTGGCCGAAGCGCTCCGCATTCCATGTTTCAAAAAAATATCCGCGTTCATCGCCGAACACTGCCGGCTCGATGACCACACACCCTGGTAAACGGGTTTCGACGATTTTCACGGTACTACTCCTCGCACAGCCAATTCGTGCAGATACTTGCCATAGTCGTTTTTCAGCAATGGGGCGGCCAGCCGCTCCAGCTGTTCCGCATCGATCCAGCCCTGACCGAATGCAATTTCTTCAGGGCAGCACACCTGCAGACCCTGACGCATCTGGATGGTCTCGATGAAATTGGCCGCTTCATGCAGCGACTGGTGCGTTCCGGTATCCAGCCATGCATACCCGCGTCCCAGCGGCTCAAGATGCAGGTCACCAGCATCGAGATAGCAGCGATTGAGATCGGTAATCTCCAGCTCGCCACGCGGGGAAGGTTTCAAGGCAGCCGCATAATCGCTGGCTTTTCCATCATAGAAGTACAGACCGGTGACCGCATAGTTGGAGCGGGGCTTTTCAGGCTTTTCGGCAATATCGATGACCTTTCCCTGATGATCGAATTCGGCCACGCCATAGCGCTCGGGATCGTTGACCCAATAACCGAACACCGTCGCACCCTGCTCGCGCGCGTCTGCGCGGCATAGCGTTTCGGTCAAACCGTGGCCATGGAAGATATTATCGCCCAACACCAGGCAACTCGGCTTGCCATCGACAAAATCGCGGCCGATCAGATACGCCTGCGCCAGCCCGTCCGGACTGGGCTGCACGGCGTACTGAATATTGATTCCCCATTGCGCGCCATCGCCGAGCAGAGACTGAAACAGCGCCTGCTCATGCGGTGTGTTGATGATCAAAATATCGCGAATACCTGCCAGCATCAGGACGCTCAGCGGGTAATAAATCATCGGCTTGTCATAGACTGGCAGCAGCTGCTTGCTGACGCCCTTGGTGATCGGATACAGGCGCGTGCCCGACCCACCCGCCAAAATAATGCCTCTACGTTGTGTCATGAGATAGTTCCTTGTGAGGCCCGCACACGACTGCGCGGGCTCTTGCGGGGGGCGTTACGCCGAGGCGCCGATCCGTTCCAACCGGTAACTGCCATCCAGCACGCCCTGCACCCAGGCCTGGTTGGTCAAATACCAATGCACCGTCTGCGCGATGCCCTGCTCGAAGGTGTAGGCGGGCTCCCAGCCCAGTTCGTTCTTCAGCTTGGAAGCGTCGATCGCGTAGCGGCGATCATGGCCCGGGCGATCCGTCACATAGGTGATCTGGCTCGCACGCGGCTTGCCATCGTCACGCGGACGGTGCTGATCCAACAGTGCGCAGATCGCCTGTACGACCTCGATGTTTTGCCGCTCTGAATTGCCACCGACGTTGTAGGTCTCGCCGACCTTGCCCTTCGCCAGCACGGTACGAATCGCTTCGCAGTGGTCGCTGACGAACAACCAGTCGCGCACCTGCTTGCCGTCGCCGTAGACCGGCAGTGGTTCGCCAGCCAGCGCTTTGGCGATTACCAGCGGAATGAGCTTCTCGGGGAAGTGGTACGGACCGTAATTGTTCGAACAATTGGTGGTCAGCACCGGCAGACCGTAGGTGTGGTGGAACGCGCGCACCAGGTGATCGGAAGCAGCCTTCGATGCGGAGTACGGCGAGTTGGGCGCGTAAGGCGTGGTTTCGGTGAACTTGCCGGTCTCACCCAACGTGCCGTAGACCTCATCGGTGGACACATGCAAAAACCGGAACGCATCCTGACGCTCCTTCGGAAGCGCCTTCCAGTGGTCACGGACCGCTTCAAGCAGGGCCAGGGTCCCAACCACATTGGTCTGGATGAACGCGCCCGGACCTTCGATCGAGCGATCCACATGGCTCTCGGCCGCGAAATTCAGCACCGCATCGGGCTGGTGTTCGTGCAGCAGACTGGCGACCAACGCGCCGTCGCCAATGTCGCCCTTGACGAAAACATGGTGCGGGTTGCCCTCCAGGGGAGCCAATGTGTTCAGATTTCCCGCATAGGTCAGCGCGTCAAGATTGACCACGCGCACCCCGCGAGCCACTGCTTCAAGAACAAAGTTCCCACCGATGAAGCCGGCGCCGCCGGTTACTAGCCAAGTTGCCACTGCCTATCTCCTTATCGCGCGCGAACCGCGCTGCGTATTCAAACGACACAGGATATACGGTTAGCGCAATACCGGGCCTAAGCACTGACCAATTTGGGAGACAACGTGCCGCACCGCACCATCCATACGCCATCGCATGGTTCGCTTCACCCGGTTAGAATGCCCCCACTCCCGTGCCTGCCGCCGCGGCCGGGCCTTCCCGCAATAGCTGAAGGATCTCGTACACGATGAAAATCCTCGTCGCCTACAAGCGCGTGGTGGACTACAACGTCCGCATTCAGGTCAAGCCGGATGGCTCCGGCGTGGTGACCGAGGGCGTCAAGCTCTCGCCCAACCCGTTCGACGAAATCGCCCTGGAAGAAGCATTGCGCCTGCGCGATGCCGGCATCGCCACGGAAGTCGTGGTCGCCACCCTGGCGCCGGCCGATGCGGCTGCGCACCTGCGCAACGGCCTGGCCATGGGCGCCAATCGCGCAATCCATGTGGTGACCGATGCGGCTGTTCAGCCGCTGACCGCCGCGCGCGCGCTGCTCAAATTGGTCGAGAAGGAACAGCCGGATCTGGTCATCCTCGGCAAGCAGGCGATCGACGACGATGCCAATCAGACCGGCCAGATGCTCGCCACACTCTGGGGCCGCCCGCAGGCCACCTTTGCCGGCAAGCTCGTGGTTGCCGATGGCAAGGCGACGGTCACGCGCGAGGTCGATGCCGGCCTGGAGACGCTGGAAGTGGACCTGCCGGCGGTGGTCACCACCGATCTGCGCCTGAACGAGCCGCGCTTCATCAAGCTGCCGGACATCATGAAGGCCAAGAGCAAGCCGCTGGAAACGCTGGCGTTTGCCGACCTGGGCGTCGACGCGCATGACAGCCTGACCACCACGCACTACGCCGCGCCGTCCAAGCGCAGCCGCGGTGTGATGGTCAAGGACGCCGCCGAGCTGGTGGCCGCACTCAAGCAGAAGGGGTTGCTGTAATGGCCAAGGTTCTCGTTGTTGCCGAACATCTCAACGGTCAGCTCAATGCGGCCACCGCCAAGACCCTCAGCGCTGCGCTGGCGATCTCGGCCGACTCAATTGATGTGGTTGTGCTGGCTGCCGACCCGGCCGCGGTTGCAGCGCAAGCCGCGCAGTTAGCCGGTGTTGCCCGAGTGCTGACGGTGGCGAACGCCGCAAACGAACACGCCATCGCGCAGGTGCTGGGGCCGCAGATCGCCCAGCTTGCCGGCCAGGGCTACACGCATGTCTTTGGACCCTCCACCACCTTCGGCAAGGACCTGATGCCGGTCGTGGCTGCGCTGCTGGGCGTCAACCAGATCTCCGATCTGATGTCGGTCGAAGACGCTTACACCTTCAAGCGTCCGATCTATGCAGGCAACGCCATCATCACCGTCAAGGCCCCGGCCGAGCATATCGTGGTCGCGACTGTGCGCAGTGCCTCCTGGCCGGAAGCGGCCGGCGGTGGAAGCGCGACGGTCGAGGCGGCCACGGTGGAGGCCGCGTTGCCGACCCATACCCGTTTTGTCGGTCTGGCAGCAGGCAGCTCCGACCGCCCCGACCTGCAGAGCGCAAAGCGCGTGGTCTCTGGTGGCCGCGGCGTCGGCTCGGCCGAGAACTTCCAGCATATCTACAGCCTGGCCGACAAACTCGGCGCCGCCGTGGGCGCCTCGCGCGCGGCAGTGGATGCCGGCTACGTACCCAACGAGCTACAGGTCGGCCAGACCGGCAAGATCATCGCTCCGGAACTGTATGTGGCCATCGGCATCAGCGGCGCCATCCAGCACCTGACCGGCATCAAGGACGCCGGCACGATTGTGGCGATCAACAAGGACCCGGAATCGCCGATCTTCGAGATTGCCGATATCGGGCTGGTGGGAGATTTGTTTACGCTGCTGCCGGAGTTGGAGGCTGCGTTGGGCTGAGGCCCTTCTGCTGCAATGGATGCGCCTTCGTCTTCCCGCATCAACGGTGCCGCAACATCGCGGCACCGTCTGGATTATCTGGTCGGCTTCGTCGTGCTGCTATGCGGCGGCTATATCGCCGCATTGGTCTGGGTAGACCACGGGAACGGGACGTTCTCGCGGCTGAGTGACGTCTGGCACCTGATGTTGCTCGCAATCGTGCCCGTATCGCTGACGTACCTGTTTCGGTACTGGCGCTGGCAATGGCTGCTCCGTCGCAAAGGGCATCGCGTCCCAATGGGGCTTGGCCTGGCTGGCTATCTGGCGGGCTTCGCCCTGACCGCTACGCCAGGCAAGGCAGGCGAATTGATGCGGATTCGCTACTTCGCGCGGATGGGCATTCCCGCCGAGCGCACATTGGGTGTCTTCGTCTTCGAGCGCGCATCCGACCTTTTGGTCATCCTGTCGCTGTCCCTGCTGGCCGCATCCGTATTCCCCACCTTGGGCGCGCTAGCTGCAGTCGTGCTGGGATTTGTCTGCGCGCTGTTCGGCGCAGCCGCCTGGCCCGCGTTGTTGGACAACCTGAAAGGCGTGACCGCGCGACTTCCCGGCCGCTGGCTGCGGCAACTGGCGCATTTTTTCCTTGCGGCAGCCCTGGAATTGCGTAGCTGCCTGGATCTGCCTGCGTTCGGGCAAAGCATGCTTGCCGGGTTCATCGCCTGGGGACTGACATCGGCGGTGTTCGTGAGCCTTTGCGTCGGCATGGGCCTGCAACTGGAGCCTACTGTCGCGCTCGGTATTTACCCACTTGCGATGCTGATCGGCGCACTGTCGTTTGTTCCCGGTGGCGTCGGCTCGACCGAACTGGCCATCGTCTTGATGCTCAACCGGCTCGGAATTTCTACTGCAGACGCCATTGCGGTCGCTGTCGCGGCACGCCTGGTGACGCTTTGGTACGCCATTCTCGTCGGTGCAATGTCCATGCTTGCTGCAGAATTCGCCGTCCGCAAGAGCGCGCGGTGAACGACAGGTATAATCGGCGCCCCGCAATGGATCGCCAGGCAGTCGATGTCCGCCCCTACCAGCAGCACCACTCGTCCGGTTGTTTCGGGACGCGCCTTGTGCGTGGATCTGGATGGCACGCTTTTGAATTCGGACATTCTCTATGAGTCGGTGCTGGCGTTGCTGGCGCGAAACCCGCTCTACGTGTTCTTGCTGCCGCTGTGGCTGTTGCGTGGCAAGGCCGCGCTGAAGCGCGAACTTGCGTCCCGCGTCGTCCTGCCTGCAGAGACCCTGCCCTACAACCACCAGGTGCTAGAGCTGTTGCGCACCACAGCGCAACGCCCGCGCGTGTTGTGCACCGCCTCCGACGCACTCCTGGTGCAGCCCATTGCAGAGCATCTGGGCCTCTTCGAGCAGGTCATTGCCAGTGATGGAAAGCGCAATCTGTCTGGTCGCAACAAGGCAGAGGTGCTGGTCGACGCGTTTGGTCAGGGCAACTTCGATTACGCGGGCAACGGCAGCGTGGATCTGCACGTCTGGGACAAGGCCGGGGGCGCCTGGGTCGTCAACAACGGCACCGCACTGGCAAGGGCAGCGGCGCAAAGGACGACCGTGCATGCGCATTGGCCTGCCCCGTCGCGGGCCCGTGCGTGGCTGAAAGCGTTGCGCCTGCACCAATGGCTGAAGAATCTGCTCGTGTTCGTTCCGCTGCTGACCGCGCACCGATTCCTGGATCTGGAATCGGTGCTGCAATCCACGATTGCGCTGGTCGCATTCGGCTTATGCGCTTCCGGCGTCTATGTGCTCAATGATCTGCTGGACTTGACGCCTGACCGTCAGCATCCGCGTAAGCGCAAGCGCCCGTTTGCGGCAGGCCGACTCCCGCTTCTGCATGGCCTGCTGGTTGCCCCTGCACTGACAGTGGCAGGCCTCCTGCTGTCGCTGGCATGCAATATTGAATTCACCCTGGTCTTGCTTGCTTACTACGTCATGACCTTGGCGTATTCGCTACGTTTGAAGCGCATTGTGATGATCGACGTGGTGCTGCTCGCAGCGCTCTACACCGTGCGCATCATCGGCGGCGCCGTGGCGATCGGTATCGAATTGTCGTTCTGGCTGTTGGCATTTTCAATGTTCATGTTCCTGTCGCTCGCGCTGCTCAAGCGCTACACGGAACTGCATGCCATGTTGAGCAGCGGCAAGACCAAGGCCAGTGGCCGGGCCTATTCGGTGGAGGATCTCTCGCTGCTGCAATCCATGGGCGCGGCGGCCGGCTACATCGCGGTGATGGTGATGGCGCTGTACATCAACAGTCCCGAGAGTGTGGAGCTGTACCGCAATCCCAAGCTGCTCTGGCTGGTGTGCCCGGTGTTGCTGTATTGGGTGAGCAGGGTCTGGATCATTGCTCATCGTGGAGAGATGCATGACGACCCGATCGTATTCGCTGCCACCGATCGTGTCAGTCAGATCGTTGTGGTGCTGTGCGGGTTATTCGCCCTGAGTGCCATCTGATGGCGCCGGGGCAATCCTGGGGGCGGTATCCCAGAGCGCAGCAGACGCTGCTACCGATCAATGATCGAGCGGCGAATCTGCCCGCATTCGACGGCTTTGCGCTGCCTCGTGGTAACGGACGCAGTTATGGCGATAGTTGCCTGAATCCGGATGGCGCACTGCTGTGCGCACGCGGGCTTGATCGATTCATTGCCTTTGATCCCGGCAATGGCGTCCTTCGCTGCGAGGCGGGGGTCACCCTTGCCGAGATCATCGAGCTGGTATTGCCGCAAGGTTGGTTTCTGCCGGTGACGCCCGGCACGCGCTACGTCACCGTTGCCGGCGCCATTGCCAACGATGTGCATGGCAAGAACCATCATCGCACCGGCAATTTTGGCCACCATGTGCGCGCATTCGAGCTGCTGCGTAGCGACGGCGAGCGCAGATTGTGTACGCCGGATGAGGCCGATCGCTGGTTCGCAGCTACAGTGGGAGGACTTGGGCTGACCGGCCTGATCACCTGGGCGGAAATTCAGCTGCGTCGGGTCGGCGGCCCCATGCTGGAAGCAGAAAACATTCGCTTCGGCTCGCTTGATGAGTTTTTTGCGTTGTCGGCGGCCGCAGCCGAAAGCCACGAGTACAGTGTGGCGTGGATCGATTGTCTGGCAAGCGGCAAGGCGCGTGGTCGCGGGCACTTTACCCGCGCAGATCACTGTACCGGGCTTGCGCAAGAGCGACCGAAACCGCCAGGTGCAGGTCTATCCATGCCTTTCACTCCGCCGATATCGCTGGTGAATACGTTCTCCCTGCGGCCTTTCAACACGCTCTACTACTGGCGCCAGCCCGCGCCGCGCAAACGCTTCGTCAGCCACCTCTTACCGTTCTTTTACCCGCTTGATGGAATCCGTGACTGGAACCGCATGTACGGTCCTTCTGGCTTTCTGCAGTATCAATGTGTCTTGCCGCCCGCAACCGCGCGGGACGGAGTGGACGCGCTGCTTGCAGAGATCGCGCGCAGCGGCAGCGGCTCGTTCCTGGCCGTGTTGAAGGAATTCGGCAACACACCTTCCCTTGGCATGCTGTCTTTCCCAAGGCCAGGCACGACCTTGGCATTGGACTTTCCCAATACCGGTCCTGGCGTCTTCCGCCTGCTTGAGCGACTGGACCGCATTGTCGACGACGCAGGCGGTGCTCTGTACCCTGCCAAGGACGCACGTATGACAGCGCAGTCGTTTCAGCGTGCCTATGGCCGCTGGCGCGAGTTCGGCAGCTATCTCGATCCACGTTTTTCTTCCGGCTTCTGGCGCCGGGTCACGGAGTAGACATGCAACGCGTCCTCATTATCGGGGCCACCTCGGCCATTGCCGAAGCAACCGCCCGACGCTACGCCGCACGCGGTGCGGCCATCCACCTGCTCGGCCGCCAAGTCCCGCGCCTGGAAACGATTGCCGCCGACCTCACGACCCGCGGCGCGCGAACCAGCATCGGCGTGCTGGATGTCAACGACGATGCGCATCATGGCCAGGTTCTGGATGCAGCCTGGGCAGCATTGGGCGGTGTCGATGTCGTATTGGTCGCACATGGCACGTTGCCGGATCAGGCTGCGTGTAACGCATCGGTCGAACTGTCGCTGCGCGAATTCGCCACCAACGGCACCTCCACGATTGCCCTGTGCGCAGCGATTGTGCCGCGACTGACGTCGGGCGCTACGCTAGCAGTCATTTCCTCAGTGGCCGGAGATCGCGGCCGAGCCAGTAATTACCTCTATGGAAGCGCCAAGGCCGCAGTGACCGCCTACCTGAGCGGCCTGGGACAACACCTGCGCCCGCAAGGCATCAACGTGCTCACGATCAAGCCGGGCTTCGTCGACACCCCCATGACCGCTGCCTTCAAAAAGGGCGCACTGTGGGCAAAGCCGGACCAGATTGCCAAGGGGATCCTCAGTGCAGTGGACAAGCGTCGCGCTGTGGCCTACCTGCCTAGTTTCTGGTGGGCAATTATGCTGGTGATCAAGAACATCCCGGAATTCATTTTCCGTCGCATCTCGCTATAAATCACCCATCCACAGAGGAAGTGCTGAGATGCCGGATATCGATCACGATCTCGACGTGCTCTATCAACACCGTTTCCCGAAGGAAGAACTCGCTAACAAAAACCGAATCTGGCAGGTGCTATGCACGCAGTATTTCAGCCGGTTTGTCAAACCCAGTGAGACTGTGGTCGACATTGGAGCGGGATATTGCGAGTTCATCAACAACATTCGAGCCGCGCACAAGATCGCCGTTGACCTCAATCCCGACGTACGCAAGTTCGCCGCTGATGGCATCCGCGTGATCAATGAGTCATGCATTGCGGTCAGCTCGATCCCTAGCGCCAGCGTGGATGCGGTATTCATGAGCAACTTTCTTGAGCACCTGCCAAGCAAAGATCTGGTATTGCAAACGCTGCGGGAAAGCGCACGCATGCTCAAGCCGGGCGGAAGAGTCATCATCTTGCAACCCAACATTCGCTTCCTGTATGGCGAGTATTGGGATTACTTCGACCACCACACGGCGCTAAGCGACCGTAGCCTCGTCGAGGGAGTACTGATGGCCGGATTGGAGCCGCAGGTGGTGATCCCCAAATTCCTGCCCTATACCACCAAGAGCCGACTACCTCAGGCGCCGTGGCTAGTATCGCTGTACCTGCGCATCCCGCTCGCCTGGCATTTCTTGGGCAAGCAAGCGCTGGTCGTTGCCTACAAGCGCGACTGATCCATTCCTCCATTCGTTTCAGAGTCCATCCATGGCACAGAAAAGTGACAAGATCGTGTTGACCGGTGCCGCAGGCCTGGTGGGACAGAACCTCATCGTCGAGATGAAACAGCAGGGTTACACGCAGCTGGTTGCTATCGACAAGCACGAGCATAACCTCGAGATCTTGCGCAAACTGCACCCGGACGTAAAGACGATATTGGCCGACCTCGCCGAACCTGGTGCTTGGAGCGAAGCGTTCGCAGGCGCTCGCCTGGTAGTACAGCTGCATGCACAGATCACCGGCAAGTTCCGCACGTTGTTCGACCGCAATAACCTGCAGGCCACCGAAAACGTACTGAAGGCTTGCGTGGATCATCAGATCCCCTACATGGTGCACATCAGTTCTTCGGTCGTGAACTCAGTTGCAACCGATGACTACACGGAGACCAAGAAGCTGCAGGAGGCGCTAGTGCGCAACAGCGGGATCCCTCACTGCGTGCTGCGCCCGACGTTGATGTTCGGCTGGTTCGACCCCAAGCACCTGGGGTGGTTGTCGCGCTTCATGGCTCGCACTCCGGTATTCCCAATTCCCGGCGACGGCAAGTTCATGCGCCAACCATTGTACGAGCGCGATTTCTGCCGCTGCATTGTGCAGTGCATAGAACGCGAACCTGCGGGCGACATTTACGATATCGTCGGTGCTACGCGTGTGGATTATGTCGATATCATTCGTACCATCAAGCGCGCAAAACAACTGCGTACCGTGATCGTGCATATCCCGATCGGCTTTTTTGCCTTCTTGCTCCGGATGTACAGCCTGTTCAGCAGCAAGCCGCCATTCACCGCCGATCAACTCAAGGCACTTTCGGCCGGCGATGACTTCAAAGGTGTGGATACGCAGGCTATTTTCGGGGTGACCCAGACTCCGTTCGAAGAGGCAATCCGCGAAAGCTACTGCGACCCGCGCTACAGTCACATCGTCCTTAAGCGTTGACGCCCTGCCCTGGCTGTCATCCATCATCTCCAAGGTAAACATGAGCAAGTATTCAATCATCGGTAGTGGCCCTATGGGCCTGATGGCCGCACTCGAACTTCTGGACCGTGGTCATGCGGTCGATATCTATGAACGCGACGACCGCATCGGCGGCATGTCGGCAGCATTTGACTTCGACGGCCTTTCCATCGAGCGCTATTACCATTTCATCTGCAAAACCGACTACCCGCTGTTCAAGTTGCTCGATCGTCTTGGCATGGCCGATAAACTGAAATGGACTGACACCAAGATGGGCTATTTCTACGATGGCCGACTGTATAAATGGGGATCACCGTTCGCCTTGCTTAGCTTCCCTCATTTGGGCCCGATCAGTAAGCTGCGCTATGCATTGCACGTGATGCACACCAAAAGCATCTCCGACTGGTCGGCGCTCGACAAGGAGAACGCACGCGACTGGATTACAGGCTGGATCGGCAAGAAAGCCTATAAGGTCATGTGGGAGAAAGCGTTCGGACTGAAGTTTTTCGAGTACGCCAACGACCTGTCGGCGTCTTGGATCGGCACGCGCATCAAACGCATTGCACTCTCTCGGCGCAATCTGTTCAACGAGAGCCTGGGTTATCTTGAAGGCGGCTCGGCCATTTTGCTGGATACGATGATGGCCGAGATCCAGCGCCGTGGCGGTCGTATCTTGCTCAGCCAGCCGATCGATGAAGTAGTTTCAGAAGCCGGCAAGGTCTCCGGCATTCGCGTTGGCAATCAATTCCATGCATACGATGCGGTGATCTCAACCGCACCGATTCAGTACGTGCCGGCGATGGTTCCGGGACTACCTACGGCATTCGCTGATTCCATATGCCGAATCGAGAACATTCCGGTCGCATGCGTCATTCTCAAGCTTAGCCAACCGATCAGCGAAAATTTCTGGATGAATATCAGCGATGACGGCATTGCTATTCCGGGCGTCATCGAATACAGCAATCTCAACCCGGGCAAGGATCCGACGCAAAAGATCTTGTACGCGCCCTACTACATGCCCAAAACACACCCGAAATGGCAATGGAGCAATCAGCAGCTGATCGATGAAGTCATCAGCTATCTACCTAGAATCAACCCCGCATTCAAATCAGAATGGGTCTTAGCAACGCACTGCCACCGTTATGAATTTGCGCAGACCATCTGTCCCCCAGGGTTTCAGGACATGCTGCCGGCGATGAAGACACCATTGACCGGCTTCTATATGGCCGATACAGCGTATTACTATCCTGAGGACCGCTCGATTTCCGAAAGCCTGGCGGTCGGCACCACGCTGGCCGAAACTGCAGCAGGCCAGCCGTGATCAGCAAACGCTTTTTCATGTTTATCGTATCCGGTGGCGTCGCCGCCGCTGCCAATTTCTGTTCGCGTATCCTCTTCAGCCAGTGGTTGCCATATTCACTTGCGATCGTTTTGGGCTTCATGGTTGGCCTTGTCGTGGCATTCGTGCTGATGCGAAAACTTGCCTTCAAGGACACCAGTAACGCGGCGCATTCGCAAGTGATGTGGTTTCTCGTGGTTAACGCTATTGCGCTCTTGCAAACCTTCTGCGTCAGCCTACTGCTGGCGCGTTGGCTCCTGCCCTTGCTGGGCATCACTCGGGGCGCGGAGACCATTGCGCACGCCATCGGCGTCGCCACTCCAGTGCTCACCAGTTACATCGGTCACAAACGACTATCGTTCCGCAGCTGATAACGCCGCACACCCCAAGCCAGCGTTCCAACCTTTCTGCTCCACTCAATGACAAGCACTCCATACGACATGATTCCCAGCGAGCATTTCAATGGCGCAAACAAAGCGGTCAACACCTGGCACGTTGTCATCGCGTTCATTGTCTCCTCCTTGCTCATTGCGGCATACAGCCACCTGGTCGGGCTCAACATAACGCCGTTTAAGGCTGAGTCGGGCTTGTTCATTGCGCAGGCCTGGGCGCATGGCGACCATTCCGATTTCATCAAGCCCTTATTGACGCATGCTCGCAACGGCCACTTCACACCTGTGTTCTTCATCTTGGAGTTCGTGCAGTCGGGTTGGTTTGGCGCTGATGAGCAGTACTGGTTCATTCGTCAGATGCTTGTGCTTGGACCGACGCCCCCCCGATTTTGAGTAGCACCTCAGTTTGGAGTCCAATTCCCTAACTCGAGGAGATTGGACGTGAAGAAGCGTTTTTCTGAAGAACAGATCATCGGCTTCCTGCGCGAAGCTGATGCCGGTGTGGCGATCAAGGACCTGTGCCGGCGGCATGGCTTCAGCGAGGCTTCCTATTATCTGTGGCGCAGCAAGTTCGGCGGGATGAGCGTGCCCGATGCCAAGCGGCTCAAGGACCTTGAGTCCGAGAACGCGCGGCTGAAGAAGTTGCTGGCCGAGCAGCTGTTCGAGAACGACCTGATCAAGGATGCACTGCGAAAAAAGTGGTGAGCGCACCGGCGCGTCGCATGCTGGTGCGCGAGTGGATCGGGCGTGGTGCCAGCGAGCGTCGTGCGTTGGCAGTGATCGGCATGAGCGCCAGTGCGCTGCGATATTGCCCGCGCGAAGATCGCAACGTCGAACTGCGCGAACGCATCTGTGCGTTGGCGCATCGCCATCGCCGTTATGGTGTGGGGATGATCTATCTCAAATTACGACAGGAAGGACGCATCGTGAACTACAAGCGTGTGGAGCGGTTGTACCGCGAGCAGCAGCTGCAGGTCCGGCGCCGCAAGCGCAAAAAGGTGCTGATAGGAGAGCGTCAGCCGCTGCTGCGGCCATCGCAGGCCAATCAGGTGTGGTCGATGGATTTCGTGTTCGACCGCAGCGCCGAAGGCCGAGTGATCAAGTGTCTGGTGATCGTGGACGATGCAACCCACGAAGCGATCGCCATCGAGGTGGAGCGCGCAATCTCGGGCCATGGCGTGACACGCGTGCTGGATCGGCTGGCGCACAGTCGCGGCTTGCCACAGGTGATCCGCACAGATAACGGCAAGGAGTTTTGCGGCAAAGCGATGGTGGCCTGGGCACATGCGCGTGGCGTGCAGTTACGGCTGATCCAGCCTGGCAAGCCAAACCAGAACGCCTACGTCGAATCGTTCAATGGCCGGCTGCGCGACGAATGCCTCAACGAGCACTGGTTCCCAACCCTGCTGCATGCGCGTACCGAGATCGAACGCTGGCGACGCGAATACAACGAGGAGCGACCCAAGAAGGCCATTGGCGGCATGACGCCATCTGCGTATGCCCAACAGCTGGCCAACACCGATATCATCAACCCCGGACTCTAAACCCGGCCGCTACTCAGAGC
The DNA here is from genome assembly GCF_041481705.2 of Xanthomonas sp. NCPPB 1062. Taxonomy (NCBI): domain Bacteria; kingdom Pseudomonadati; phylum Pseudomonadota; class Gammaproteobacteria; order Lysobacterales; family Lysobacteraceae; genus Xanthomonas; species Xanthomonas sp. NCPPB 1062. Next base: position 4,026,446 of record NZ_CM192987.1, read on the forward strand.
GGGGGGACGTCGACGCGACTGCGTGAAATTCCAAAAAAAAGGTGAATGAAGACGGTGACGGGAGGGTCGGCACGCCTGTCGTGCTGAAGGCTAGTGCTGCCGAAGCATTAGGTTCAACGTTTCAGCGGTGCTACCTGCAGTCAACGTTAATCCAGTCTGACGCCCAATACCCGGATAGATCCAAGCCACCATTTCCTTAGTACCGGATAGCCTTTTGAACTCGAAGCTGATTATGCCTCCTTCGAACGTCACCCCAAGATTAGAACGTAATCCAATCTCCAGGTAATCGTTGTCCTTCGAACCCTGCAGCGGAGCTTTACCCTCGACACAGCGGCCATCCTGGCAGAGCCGGAATTCCACTTCGCCATCTGCAGCCCCTCCGCCATTTCCAATCTGCACCGCAATGGCATCAACACGCAATGCCCCGGCAGGAGAGAACGTTCCACGAATCGTCTCACCTGCAGAGAGCCGAATGGATCGATTGGAAGAATCGTCGAGTGGCGAGCGCACTTGCACCTGCACATTGCCGCCAAGCTGGCAGTCGCGGGGAGGATGTTGGTGACAAGCCGCCAACGAGAACAGCAAGAGGCTGACAATAAGGTGTTTACGCATGATTCCTCCGAAAAAACGGCTCAGCCGAACAACAACGCGTGACCGCGGTGCAGTAACAAGGCGATATTGATCACAATCTGCCCCGTGACGCAGGCCAGTATCAATGAAGAAAGATTTCTCTGCTGCATCCAGCGCAAAGAGAGCATCAACAGCGCTACGGATACCGCCTGAAGGCCATGAACTGCCGGAATGCTCAGTACGCTGAATATACCGATCAGCAGTGCCGAAGGCAGTGCCAGCAACAATACAAACTCTTTGGAACGTTGGCGAATGCATTGCACAGACGCAAATGCGGCTTGAGGCAATAGCAATATCCCAACCGCGCCGGCAATACCATGCAGCGACGCCTGCACCAGATCGTCAGCTGATGGCAGGACGCGGAAGCTGATGGGTGCGATCGCGTTGAGTAAGTTGATGAAGCGCGCTTCCGCATGTGATGCCAAGCTGGCACCTACGCTAAGATTTTGCTCGACCAAATCCGATGACAATTGCAAGTACCAGTTCGCCCACAGCCACCATAACGCAAGGCCTCCAACAGCAACTACTGCAAATGGCAACAGTCCACGGCTAGGATTCGTGTCGTTGCGCTCCCGGATCAAGAGATACAAACCAAACGCACCGAGAAATACCACGGCATACGGATGCGACCAGTAAGCCAAGGCCCCCAACGTACCTGCCACCCAGGTACGTTCGCGCACCAGCAGGGTAAAAGCGCTCAGCACTAAGAAAAAAGCGGCGAGCGATTTTGGCCAGGCGAATAGCGTCTGTGCGACAAAATAAGGACTACTGCCGAAGACTAGCAAACCCGCAACCCAGTAACCCCGCCGCAGCCCGAAATACTGGAAGAGCAATGCAGCGCCGACAAAAAGCGATGCATTCAGAACCAAGGATACCGCCAGAAATCGGCGGTAGCTACGATCGTCGCCGAAACGGCCCACGTCAGGCCATTGCCTGCCGACATAACGAAACGTCGGCAATGGTCCATCTATTTTTTGTGGCGCATCCAGTGCCGCTCGCAGCGGCACGGCCACTAGCGACATCAAGATCGGCCGGTTGGCAAGTTCCTGCCCCGGCATCAACGGTCGCTCCTCCGCAAAGGAAATATCGCGCAGTAGATACTCGGTTGCGGCAAAGGGAATGAAATTGTCGGCTGGGAATGCCCCAAGCATCACCTGCACTTTGACATGCAGATGATCGTTCTTGATCACGTAAGCGCCATCGGGGAGTTCTGAAGGCATCTTGATCGGCAGAAATGTCATCAACATCGGGATGACTGCCATCAGTAACCAGCCAAGCGCAGCGAGCCTGGATTGAAACGCCCCTTCACCAGCACCGGATCCGAATAGACGGGAGAAGATTCGTGATCGGCGCCACTGCATAAGGGACACCGCCACAGTGGCAGACAGCAGCAACCACGCATTGAGCTCATAGTCCCAAGACACGGACACAGTGCCAATGCCCAGAATGGCTAGCCCCAGGATTCCGAACCCAATGGAGTAGGCAAGGAGCTCCAGCCCCTTGAGCGAGCGCCCACTTGCCGAGCAAGAGAGCAGCGCACCGCCGAGTAAGATCACTAACACGGCGGTCAGTACAACAAGCCCCAATGCAACCAGCACTGCCATCATCATCTGTACCCCATTCGCAGCGACTCCACAGCACCCGCGGCTGCTCCTCAGGTTAAGGATAAAACAATTTCGAGGATTTCATTGCGAATTTGATTGACTGGTAGATGATGAAGCGAATTCCACGCACCTGACGTACTGTCCTCTATAATTGAGTAGCAACTTGCTTTGTAGGCGGCTACCGACGTCCCCCCGCTCTGAGTAGCGGCCGGGTTTAGAGTCCGGGGTTGATGATATCGGTGTTGGCCAGCTGTTGGGCATACGCAGATGGCGTCATGCCGCCAATGGCCTTCTTGGGTCGCTCCTCGTTGTATTCGCGTCGCCAGCGTTCGATCTCGGTACGCGCATGCAGCAGGGTTGGGAACCAGTGCTCGTTGAGGCATTCGTCGCGCAGCCGGCCATTGAACGATTCGACGTAGGCGTTCTGGTTTGGCTTGCCAGGCTGGATCAGCCGTAACTGCACGCCACGCGCATGTGCCCAGGCCACCATCGCTTTGCCGCAAAACTCCTTGCCGTTATCTGTGCGGATCACCTGTGGCAAGCCGCGACTGTGCGCCAGCCGATCCAGCACGCGTGTCACGCCATGGCCCGAGATTGCGCGCTCCACCTCGATGGCGATCGCTTCGTGGGTTGCATCGTCCACGATCACCAGACACTTGATCACTCGGCCTTCGGCGCTGCGGTCGAACACGAAATCCATCGACCACACCTGATTGGCCTGCGATGGCCGCAGCAGCGGCTGACGCTCTCCTATCAGCACCTTTTTGCGCTTGCGGCGCCGGACCTGCAGCTGCTGCTCGCGGTACAACCGCTCCACACGCTTGTAGTTCACGATGCGTCCTTCCTGTCGTAATTTGAGATAGATCATCCCCACACCATAACGGCGATGGCGATGCGCCAACGCACAGATGCGTTCGCGCAGTTCGACGTTGCGATCTTCGCGCGGGCAATATCGCAGCGCACTGGCGCTCATGCCGATCACTGCCAACGCACGACGCTCGCTGGCACCACGCCCGATCCACTCGCGCACCAGCATGCGACGCGCCGGTGCGCTCACCACTTTTTTCGCAGTGCATCCTTGATCAGGTCGTTCTCGAACAGCTGCTCGGCCAGCAACTTCTTCAGCCGCGCGTTCTCGGACTCAAGGTCCTTGAGCCGCTTGGCATCGGGCACGCTCATCCCGCCGAACTTGCTGCGCCACAGATAATAGGAAGCCTCGCTGAAGCCATGCCGCCGGCACAGGTCCTTGATCGCCACACCGGCATCAGCTTCGCGCAGGAAGCCGATGATCTGTTCTTCAGAAAAACGCTTCTTCACGTCCAATCTCCTCGAGTTAGGGAATTGGACTCCAAACTGAGGTGCTACTCAAAATCGGGGGGGCGTCGCATCTTTTCGCTCACCAACGTTACTCCGGGCGATTCGCCACAATCGGCATTTCAGGCTCAGTATTTGCTGTTTGGTCATCAACTCATAAGTGCTGGGCAGTTTGCTCTCTTTGACAGGCCATTCTTGGGCGGCATCGTTACTGCTGGAACGCTGCCTGCATTCGGCATCCATTTCCAGCCCAAGTTCTATGACTATAGCGAGTTAACAGCATTCGCCTATACAAATCTGTGGATAGCGATCAACTCGATTGCTGCACTGAGCCTCCTAAACGTGGTGGAGCGCTTTAGCAATGGACGCAGCACGTTGATCATCAGCATGCTGCTTCTGGCATCTCCCTTCCTGGTTTTCAACACGATCGGGTTGTGGCCGAAATTGCTGGCACTCTCGCTCGTACACCTGGCCTGCAGCCAAGCATTGCGGCAAAACTGGATCATTGCGATATTACTTAGCGGGGCATCCTTCCTTGCGCATGGATCATTCCTTTGGGCGCACCTTTCATTTGGCGGCGCACTCATCCTCATTCTTTTGGTCCAAAGAGACAAATTTGGGATCACTTGGCCACGCCTAGCTGCCCTCCCGTTCGCCTGCGCGGCCGTGCCGATCGCCTGGTTCGCCGCAGAGCACATTGTCGGAGGAGCTACGCCCCTGCGCATGTATTATCTATACAACGTACAAGTTGCCTATGGGCTGGACCACACCGCTGAGCAGATCGCGCAAGAGTTCTACTCTTCGACAAATGCAGCAAATATTGCGGTCCTGCCATGGATGAACATGATCAAGGGCATTCTGCCGATCGAGACGCTCGACATGATTCTCAACTATCGCCTATCTAATGAGGCGATCAGCTGGCGCACTCTTGGTGAGACACTTTTCTATACGCAGCACATGCGTACATGGTTTGCTTTGGGACTGATTGGAGGCGTCGTCACACTGCGCGGCCTGCTCCATGGCCACTCAGAACGGTGGCTTCCACGCTTGGCGCTAATTGTCTTGTTCCTGCTACCATTAATTCCGGGACTTGGTCTTTACAGGCGCGATGACCTTTTCCTCCTTATTATCATGATGTTTTCAGCCATCCCGGTACTCATCTCATTCAGCATAGGGTTAAGCTCGCTGGGAGAGCGCACGATGACGACCATTGCATTGGGCATGATTGCCGAGTACTTGATGATTTATTTCTGGCGTTATCCTCCTGGACGCTACGCCGGGGAATTTCATGCTTATTACCTTGCCGTGATAGTGCCAAGCTTGTTGATCGTCGCGACCATTATTGCTTGGCCCATGAGATGGCGACCGTCCAAGCCAGGCAAATTTTCGGGCGCTATTCGATGAGTAAGCAGCACTTGTGGCTAACCCCTAACTCTTGCACGGCCGCTGCATTGGGCTTCCTTGCAGCGTGCGCATTAGTAGCGCCAAGATTGGTCTATCATGTTAGCCGCGACGGCGGCTTCATAGAAAATGGCGAAAAAATCGATCTAAGCCGCTGGACCCGTATTTCGGCTTATCGAAATGGCGGCGCTATCCTTGGAATAAATCGACCAGACAAAGAGATAATTGGCATTAATCGCCCGGATAGAGAGCCGCCATCTCATTACGAATCCTGGATTAATACAGGACAATGGTTGCGTTTCGATCATGTACCAGTCACGCGGCGCAGCCGTTTTATCGCCGAAGTACGTGTTCACCCGGAATGGCCTCGTGATCGAGCAACCGAGGTGAAATTCCGCATATTTGCCAGGGTAGAGGGGCAACCGCCTCTTCAGGCTGTCTTCGTTCCCAGTCTGGATAAACAGACCGAATGGACACGCGTCGAACTGAATCTTGCGCCGCTGGCCGGGCATGATGTTGGCATCCAACTGGCGCCGAGCGCCAACCAAGAAGTCTGGACACTGATGCGCGATCCGAAAATCGGAGTCATTGAGGATCGCGTACCGAAGTAGCTGAAGCACACCGAGAGCCGTAATCTCGCTCCATTTAATGCTTCGAATTAATGGCCAGACGCTCGCCACTCGTGGATGGTGTCCAGAATACTCTGCGCACGAGCCCTATAAGTGTGCTCGGCAATCGTACGCTGTTGTGCTGCCTCGGCGATACGCATACACCCGGGCTTGTCGGTCAGCACTTGCTCCATTAGGTGTGCAAACTCAACAGCCGAGTTGTAGAGCAAAATCTCGCTGTTCGGCTGATAATAATCGGTAATCTCCAGGCTCTCGACGAAGAATGCCTGGGTGGTTCCGGCCATGGCAGCCTCGAAGGTCCGCGGCCCGGGCGTGGAAGGCTCGAGCTTGAAGCGATCATTGGCGTAATTGAAATCACGGCCCATGTTGAGCGTCACCCAGGACCGCGCATAGTGGTCGGATAGCTGATCATTGGGCAGTCGACGATTACTGCAGAACGCAAGCTCGTTCGGCCAGCCATCCCCAAGAATCATCGCGTCGTGCGACTGCAGAGTCTTGCGCAGGTCGCCCAAGAGGCGCTTGCGGTTAGCGAAGGCGACGCCGCAGAAAAAAATGTTGATGTCCTTATCAGTGCTGACGGGACGCCAATGTGCTTGCTGGCTTGCGGCCAGAGGCAGGTGCCTTGCAAACGGGTGTGCGTAGTGCTCTGCGCACCAGCGGTCATTGCTGAAGACTATATCTGCAACGTCACGGATCTTGTAGTTGTAATCAAATTCATAGGGGTCGTCGTGCAGCCAGAACACCATAGGCGCGCCAGCCTGGGTGCAATAGCGGCGGAGATGGGCATACTCGGCATCGTCAGGCATGCACGAACCAAAACAGACAACCACGTCTGGCTGTAATTCAATCGCGCGCTCGGCGGCAAACTCAAGCGGGGTAGCTAACGCTTGCGCTACCTGCGGCAACTGCGCGAACCCCTCTGTCACATAGTCGCGCAGAACGACATTGCGATTCTGGTTATCAGGAGACGCCCCGCTGACCAAGATCTTTTGCGCAGAAACACTCATGCTCGCACTCCTCCGAGGCGTCGCGCGATTCCCTGCAGAACTCTCGCGATCGTATGGCCAAGTCCATTTTTCTTATAGAAGCGGTACACCTTTCCTACGAGGCCTAGAGGAAGAACTGGGACCGGGCCACTGCCTCCATCGGCGACGCTAGCTGCACGCGGCGGGATCACCCAATTCGGCTTAACCAGCAAAATTCCCAGATCTCGAATGGTATTGCCGCGCTGATAATTTTGCGTACGCTGCACGAAGGGCTGCAGCGGCAGTAGTTCGGTATACACATCCCGCAGCCACCGCATATGTTCATCATGATGTTGCGTGGTCATTGCCAACACGCGAGTACGTATGGCTTCTAAACCGGAGCGGTCGGTAATCAGTTGGCGGATTAGGAACACCATACTACCGGCTTCGCTGACCGGAATGACGTAGCCATTTTCCCCGTGGACCACCCGCTCTCCCAAGGCACCAATATCAGAAACTATCGGCACCACTCCAGCAGACCACGCTTCGGACAGGCTGATGCAGTAGGTTTCGGGCCAAATCGAGAAATGGATCGATAGGTCATGGCCTGCCAGGATCTGCTTCAGAGTCCCCGGCTTGTAGGCACCATGCAGCTTCAGATTGGGAATCTTCAAAAGTTCCAGAATCGTCTGGTATTCGGCAGGAACCGGCCCCACGATGCTAATTTCCACGTCGTCGTAGCGCAGTTGATTGAGCACATGAATCAGCTCGTTGCCGCCTTTATTGCGAGTGAAGTTGCCGGGTATAGCAATCCGAAGCCTGCCCTGACGCAATTGCGGCAATGGCACAGCGGCGATTTCGTCATTTTTGGGCATGGGCACCGCGTTGACGCGAAGACGCCCGGAATCCGATAGTCCCGGATACATGCGCCGGTAGAGCGCAGCCACTCCAAGCGTATTTACGTGCAGCACGTCCATGTGCTCCAACACGCGACTGAAGAAGGCGCGGCGGCGTGCTTGGCTGCCGCTGTCGGCACCTCGCGAAGCGTTTAGGCAGACATCGCAGGTTTCGATCGGCAGCGAGGGAATATTGCAATACACCTCACGATAATCGAGCAGATTGAACCGAGAACATACGGCATGGTAATCGTGGAGACTGAAGATACAACGTAACCCTAGAGCAGCGGGCAACAGACCGATCGAAGGCGGATGTCCGATCAAGTGTTGGAAGTGCACCAGTTCAATTCCGTACTTGTACAGTAGTCCGGAGAAAGCTTCCTCTCGTAGCGGGCAGGTCAACGCGGCCTCGTCCAGTCCCGCATCAAAGTCGAAGGTTTCGATGACTTCCAGTGCCTCGTTGCGCAATGTATAGCGGCGGCCGCTAGGCTGGACGCTACGTTCGGGCGTGTAGAACAGGAACTCAATATCATCGGCCAATGCCTGGCGCACTGACTCTTGATAGACCTCCACGCCTCCGTAAGGCGCTACTCCAAGGATGTTATGCGACACCACCAGTATTTTGCGGCGAGCCAGTGGAGAAGCCCCTTCAGTCTTCGCGATCGACTCCGGCTCACGCTGCAAAGCGTCCACGCAAGATAGCAGATACTCCACCCGGTGAAAGTATAAATGTTGCTTCAACGTCTTCGCCTGCGCCGATCGGGCGACCGCTAGGCGCTGCTCAGGATGGGCTAGGTAGTGCCTGAGTTTCTCAATACAATCTACAGGACTGTCGAAACCAACGTAGTCTAGGCCTTCTTGATAATAGTCCTGAACCCGAATCTCGGGAATAGAGATATCGACCAGCTGGAATCCACCCGCCAGCGCGACCTCAAAGAAGCGCGGACCAGGCGTATGCGCGACCGGATCGTTGCCAGAGGAGGAGAAGGCACGATGTAACGTAAGAACAGAACGGCTCCGGTTGGCGAATCGGGCAAACTCAGTATTTGGCGTGCGCCAGTCGTAGGCACTGGGATCCATGCCGAGCTTAGGCGCCGGAATATACGGATTCGCAGGCAACGCTAACTTCAGATTAATCTCTGGAATCGCTGACTGCAGGCCCGCCAGGAATTCGGAGCGATTGGGCCATGCCGTACCCGCGAAAAACAGATCGTACAGATAGTGGGCATCGTCATGGTCATCGGGAATGGAATGAAAATGGAAGCGTGGATCAGCTGCCAACGGCAGCGACACACCCTTACTGCCATATCCAGATACACTTCCGGAGTCATTGGTGAATATCAGATCGAAAAGATCCGCATTAGCGATGTTGATACTGCGTTCGTAAGGATCCTCAGTAACCCAAAGTACGCTGCGTCCGCATACTTGGGCGATGCGTTCGACGATTGGACGGTCCAGCTCTTCGCCGTCGAAGGCGATGAAGAGATTGCAAGCGCTACGCTGTGCCGCCAGGACTGCCTCGGCGTAGTCTGCACGCACCACGCACTGAACGGCGTCCACTTCGGCCAAGGCTCTGGCCATGGCCAAGCAGATGTAGTGATTCGGGTTGCTCCGTTTGGTATCGAGGATCAAAACGCGCCATTGCTTCATCGGAACATACCAATTCGCCGTGTGGTGGTGGGTAATCAGATTCAAATCAACCGAATAATCTACGTACCCGCCGGAATGGCCCCATCAACCGCCAGTTCAATGATCCTCGCATCCGCTCCAGTTCTCTTGCCATGGACAGCAACGATGCATTCAATTCTTGGTTATCCTTTTCACGCGAGGCAAGGATCTCCTGAGTTTGACTTAGTTGCTCGCCAAGCAAAGCTGCCTTGTGCAGGGCATCTGTCCGCTGTTCAAGATTCGCCTTAAGATCGACTATCTCTTGATTAAGTATCTGGCGTGCAGCTTGATGCTCATTAATCAAGCCGATGAGACGCCCTTGCTCTCGAGCCAAAGTTCCTATATCGATATTGGCCCCGATCAACTTACCGAGTTGATCGAACAACCTATTACCAAGCACTGCATCTCCGTTAGCAGCATCCAGACGACACAGGTCTAACAACGGCTGGGGCTGCTCGGGACCAACGAGCAACACTCCCAAGCCATGCGTGTGGGTGAAAGCGAATGAAGGATATTGGGCTTGCATCTCGTCCCAATACTTCCAGACGCCAAAGCCACGTTCCCGCACATTGATGTCATGAAACAAGACGACTGCGCGCTTGGAAAGCTTGGCCTGCCATGTCTCGAAATCGTTTCGAACCGCTTCATATGTGTGCAGGCCATCGATATGCAATACGTCGACAGTACCGTCGTCGAAATATTCCACAGCTTCCTCAAAGCGCATGCGCATGAGGCGGGAGAAATCTGCATAGTTGCGTTGGTGGTAATCCAACAACGGCAGGAAGACTTCATCGCCGTATTCGCCAGCGTGCTCATCACCTTGCCACGTGTCGACCGCATAGCATCGTGTCGGAGCCGCGCAAGCCTGGACAGCCTGACAGAACGCCAAGTAGGAGGCGCCACGGTGCGTTCCCAACTCCACAAGAATATCTGGGCGCACGAGTTCAACCAGCCAGGCTGCAAACGGGATATGCCCCAACCACGCGCTTTCAGGCGTGTTGCGCGGCTGCATGAACATCGAGTTGTTGATGGTAACGCTAATCATCATGGCCTCATAAATCTTGTCTGGAGCAACAAGGCCGGTGGCCCAGGTGCCGTCTGATTCAACGAAATTGCTGGACGAACGCTTCCACGCTGCCGCCACAAAGATCGGACTGCCGCGCATGGATCTCCTCGATCGGCCAATCCCACCAGCGGATACGCATCAACGTCTCGACCTGTGAGGGCGTAAAACGCATTTTCACCTGGCGTGCGGGATTGCCGGTCACTACCGCATACGGCGCCACGTCGCGCGTCACCACCGCGCGCGCACCAACGATGGCGCCGTCCCCCACAGTCACGCCGGAAAGAATGGTCGCGCCATAGCCGATCCATACATCGTTGCCAATCCGCGTCGGCCCCTTGGTCGCCGGATGACCGTCACGCCCGGCGAGAGGATCACCGAACGCAATGCGCAAGGGAAATGTCGTCACCCATTCGCTGCGATGTTCCCCACCACCGAAGATGACAACTTCTTCCGCAATCGAGCAAAACGCCCCAATACTCACCGACTCGTTATCGCTCCACACCTTGAACTGCGGGTTCCCGTAGGTAAAGCGGCCGACCTGTATGCGCGGATCCTCGCTCAGCAACGGAGCAATCTGGCTTGCGTATTCACTCACGGGTTGTCCACCACCTGCATCTGCACACGGTCAAACGGAATGCCGACCAATCCATAACGCAAGGTCGGCGAGGACACCTTCAAGATCACTGCATCGTGCAGCCAGTGATGCTGGGTGTTTGTCACCGGGTCGCCCTCTGCGATGGATACCGTCATTGAGTAGTCGCCATTCGGCAGTAATGGCAGATAAAACTCGAACTCGGCCTCCACTGCTTGCCCGGCTTTCAAATCCATCGGTGGCTGCACATGGGTATAGGTATGCTCACCAAACAAGGACTGTCCGAGATTGTCCTTGACGAAAAATCCAATAATCGGGCTAGTCATGTCTCGGTGGACCTGTGCGGAAATCCGCAGCAGAACATGCTCGCCACCATAGAAGAAGGGCCGGGAGGGATCGTCGATGTTGGTCAACGAGACACCTTCAATACTGGCCTCGCCTGACTTCCATCCATCCGAATGGGCAATGTTGTCAAACATCTCCAGCGTGACTTCTTCCACGGTTTTGATCGGTGCTCGTCCGCTGGGAGATGTGTTGCCTTTGATTTCCCGACGATCCAGCGCCTGCAGCTTTACCTCATCGCCATAACTTTCCTGGGCACAATACTCGATGTAAGCCTGAGTGGTTTCCTGCGCACTGGAGTGCATGCGCATCACGCCTTTGTCCAGCCAAATCGCGGACTGGCAAAAGCTTAGCACCGAGTTGGTGTCATGACTGACGAACAACAACGTGCCGCGCTCGCGAAAAGAGCGCAGAAAGCGCATGCATTTCTGCACGAACACCGCATCGCCGACGGCGAGCGCCTCGTCGACCACTAGGATATCGGCATCGACGTGCGCGATCACCGCAAACGCCAGACGCACGTACATACCACTGGAATACACCTTGACAGGTTGATCGATGAAATCGCCGATGTCGGCGAACGCTACGATCCGATCAAAGCGCTCGACCACCTGCTCGTGGCTTAGCCCAAGGATGGCAGCACTCATGAACACGTTTTCGCGCCCAGTGAACTCGGGATTGAAACCTGCGCCGAGTTCTAACAGCGCAGCCACGCGTCCTTTTACCTTGATGTCGCCAGTAGTGGGCGTGAGTGTGCCGCAGATCATCTGTAACAGGGTCGACTTGCCTGAGCCATTCCGCCCGATGATGCCGACCGTGTCGCCCCTGCGGACCTCGAAAGAAAGATCGTGCAGCGCCCAGAACTCCTTGAAATATCGATTGGCGTCTAGGCCAACCGCGCGACGCATGCGCGGCACGACAGCCTGCTTGATCCGGTCGTGCGGCTTATCGTAGACCTGGTAGCACTTGGAAACGCCAGAAACCTGGATCGCCAATTCCGGCATGGGGGAGCCCTTAGTTCAATGTCAAAATACGGATACAACTGTTCAAACAACGTCCGCGAATCCGCGACGGACCAGCTGGAACCAGTAGTAACCAAGGTAGGCGAGTACCACGCTTCCGATGAAGTACTTCAACAGCCCGGACCAATCAGGCGGCAAGCCCCACATCAGCACATTGCGCGATTGTTCGATAATGAAAGTAAGCGGATTGAGATAAATCAGCTTCTGCATGCTGGGCGGCAACGAAGAGACCGGATATAACGCGGGGCTCATGAACAACAACACGGTGGCCAATAGCCCGGTGATCTGGCCGATATCACGGTAATACACGCCTAGTGCCGCAAAGAACCAAGTGACACCAGCTGAGACCAACACTAGTGGGAAAATAACCAATGGGAAATAGAACACGGTCAGCGGCAATCGTCCGAGCAGCAAATATTGCGCAATAAGCAGGACTGCCAAGGTAATCAGCATGTGGAAGAATGCCGATGCCACTGCAGACCAAGTCAGAATTTCAAGTGGAAACACCACCTTCTTTACGTAACTCGCGTTCCCCAGCACCAAGTTGGGCGCTTTACTGATGCACTCGGTAAGGAAAGCGTGGACCATGATGCCGGCAAACAAGACTATCGCGAACTCGGAGCGACTACCTTGCGCCGCCCCAGCCCAGCGTGCATTGAACACGTAGGAAAAGACGAAGGTGTACACAGCGAGCATCAGCAACGGATTAAAAAATGACCAAGCGAGGCCGACGATGGAGCCACGGTAGCGCCCGAGCACTTCACGCTTGGCCAATTGGTAGATGAGCTTTCGGTGCTGCCGCAGACTGTGAACAGCCGACAGCACGGACAAGGGATTACGCATTTTGATCCGTTCCCTTTACAGCTGCACCAAGCGCCCACTCCAAATCCCCACGCAAATCCCCCACATCTTCAATCCCCACGCTCAACCGCACCAGCGCATCGCTGATACCAAGCTGGTCACGGCGGGCAACCGGAATGGAGGCGTGGGTCATGACGGCGGGATGGTTGAGCAGGCTTTCCACGCCGCCGAGCGATTCGGCCAGGGTGAACAATTCGGTCTTTTCGCAGAAACGCTTGGCTGCGTCGAAGCCGCCCTTGAGGACGATGGAGACGATGCCGCCGAAGCCGGACATCTGGCTTTTGGCGAGCGCGTGCTGCGGGTGCGAGGCCAGGCCGGGGTAAATCACCTTTTCAATGGCGGGGTGCGTTTCCAGCCATTGCGCGAGCGCCAGGGCATTCTCGCAATGCGCGCGCATGCGCAGCGGCAGGGTCTTGAGGCCGCGCAGGGCGAGGAAGCTGTCGAACGGGCCCTGGACGCCGCCGATGGAGTTCTGCAGGAACGCCATCTGCTCGGCGAGCTCGGCGTTGTCGCCAACCACCGCGATGCCGCCGACCATGTCCGAGTGACCGTTGAGATACTTGGTGGCCGAGTGCACGACGATATCCGCACCCAGGCTGAGCGGGCGCTGCAGCATCGGGGAAGCGAACGTGTTGTCGACCACGATCAACAGGCCGTGCTTGCGCGCAATCGCTGCAATGGCAGCGATATCGACCAGCTTGAGCATCGGGTTGGTCGGGGTTTCGATCCACACCATCTTGGTGTCGGGGCGGATTGCAGCTTCGAAAGCGGCCGGGTCGGTCAGGTCGACGAAGCTGAAATCCAGGCCGGCGGTGCGACGGCGCACGCGCTCGAACAGGCGAAAGGTGCCGCCGTACAGGTCGTCCATCGCCACCACGTGGCTGCCGGCATCCAGCAACTCCATCACCGTCGAGGTGGCAGCCATGCCGGAAGCGAACGCAAATGCGCGCGTACCGCCTTCCAGCGCGGCAACGCAACGCTCGTAGGCGAAGCGCGTGGGGTTGTGGGTGCGCGAATATTCGAAGCCCTGGTGCTCGCCGGGGCTGGACTGCGCATAGGTGGACGTCGCATAGATCGGCGGCATCACCGCGCCGGTGCTCGGATCTGGCGACTGCCCTCCATGGATCGCCAGCGTTGCAAGCGACAGCGCGCGCTCGCCGTCATGGCTATGAGTGGTGCGATTGGACATGGAGGTTCCCGAAAAAGTGGGCGATTGTAACAAGCAGGTCTGAATGGCCCGTGCCGCGCGTCTCATCCGAGCGCGCGGCAGTGCCGGATTACTGCACGATCACTGCACGCGACGGCGCAGGTAGTTGAGCAGGTCGATGCGGGTGATCAAGCCAAGAAATTGCGTGCCGTCCATGACGATGGCGACCTGGCCACGGTCGAACACCGGCAGCAGCGCTTCGATCGGCGACGCGACGTCCAGACGATCCAGCTTGCTGACCATGGCAGTGGAAATCGGGTCGCGGAAACGGGATTCGTCGCCATAGACATGCAGCAGCACGTCGCTTTCGTCCACGATGCCCACCAGCTCGCCTTCATCGATCACCGGCAACTGCGAGACGTCGTACAGCTTCATGCGCTGGTAGGCGGTGGTCAGCAGATCCTTCGGGCCCACCACCACGGTGTCGCGCTTGTTGTAAGGGCGCAGGATCAGGTCGCGCAGATCGCCATGTTGCGGGCGCTCCAAAAAGCCGTTGTCGAGCATCCAGTAGTCGTTGTACATCTTCGACAGATACTTGTTGCCGGTATCGCAGACGAACACCAGCACGCGCTTGGGCGTGGTCTGCTCGCGGCAATACTTCAGCGCCGCGGCCAGCAGGGTGCCGGTGGACGAGCCGCCGAGGATGCCCTCCTTGGCCAGCAGCTCGCGCGCGGTATGGAAGCTTTCCGCGTCGCTGATGGAATAGGCCTTCTTGACCCGCGAAAAGTCGGAGATATCCGGCAGGAAATCCTCGCCGATGCCTTCGACCAACCAGCTGCCGGACTTTTCGCTGACCGTGCCCTCTTCGATGTACTGGGTCAGGATCGAGCCGACCGGGTCGGCCAATACCAGTTCGGTGTGCGGCGAGGCGCTGGCGAAGGCGCGCGACAGGCCGGTCATGGTGCCGGAGCTGCCGCAACCGAACACGATGGCGTCCAGTTGGCCGCCCATCTGCGCCAGGATTTCCGGGCCGGTGCCGAATTCGTGCGCGGCCGGGTTGTCCGGGTTGCCGAACTGGTTGATGAAGTAGGCGCCGGGAGTCTCGGCTGCGATCCTGGCAGCCAGGTCCTGGTAGTACTCGGGGTGGCCCTTGGCCACATCCGAGCGGGTCAGCACCACGTTGGCGCCCATGGCCTTGAGATTGAAGATCTTCTCGCGGCTCATCTTGTCCGGCACCACCAGGATCAACTGGTAGCCCTTCTGCTGCGCCACCAGGGCCAAGCCCAGACCGGTGTTGCCGGCGGTACCCTCCACCAGGGTAGCGCCGGGCTTGAGATCGCCGCGCTGCTCGGCCGCTTCGATCATCGACAGACCGATGCGGTCCTTGATCGATCCGCCAGGATTATTCGCCTCCAGCTTGAGGAACAGCTCGCAGACGCCGGTGTCCAGGCGCTGGGCCTTGACGATCGGCGTGTTGCCAATCAGTTCGAGTACGGAGGAATGAATCGCCATCGGGATATCGTCGCTGCGCCACGCGGGCTAGACCGGTCATTATCCGACGAACCGCCGGGGAATGCTCATTCAGCATTGAACCGATTGCACAGGCCGATGAACGAACAGGCTCAACCGTTCGCCGATGTGCCCTCCGCCAGCAAACGCCGCTCCAACTAAAGACGCGGACGGTGGCAAGCCGACGAGGAGGCCGCCACCGCCCGCGACGGTGAACTTGTTCTAACGGTGGGGAAGGATCAGTGGGTGAGCTGGTCGTACATCCGGGTGAGCTTTTCTTTTGCCTGCAACTTCTCGCGCTTCATCTGGCCCAAGGTCACGTCGTCGATCGGGAGCACCCCGAGTTCGGCATCCATGCATTTCTTGTTCAATAGCTTGTGGCGTTGGTAGAGCTGCTTGAACTGGGGATCGGACTTCATCAATGCGTCGATTTCGGTCTGCGGTTGCCCTTCGAACATGGCGTTACCTCCTTCACTTAAAACAAGAACGCCCCGGCCAGCGAAGGCACGGGGCGCAGCTTGGGGATGGAAGACCAACGCGTTGCAAAGGCCGACACACCGGCGGAACCACCAACAACTGCTCCACCATGTTGTCTCGTTGCGTGCCTCTGCATCACTGGCCCGGCCCTCCGTACTTCCCGGGCCGCGGAGTTGCTGCCCGGAGGTACGACCCTACGCCGGTCGCCCAGGGGGTTCAAGACCGAAACGGCCGCATTTGCCGTTCCCTGCCTCAATCAGTGACCGCGGTTCAACCAGGCGTCATGCACGGGTTAAAAGACCTTAACTTCCAATCACTTGCAACAAATGACATCAGGGCGCGACAACGACCTCGGCCGCGCGGGTCTTGCTGGCCGCGCCTTTGGTGCCGGTGACCTGCAGCCGCGAGGCCGACACGCCGCCTGCCACCAACGCATCGCGCAGTGCTTCGGCACGCTTCTTGGCAATGGCTGCATCGGTGTCGAAGCCGACGATGCTGACCCGGCCCTTCTTGCCGATGTTCAGATATTCGGCCAATGCCTTGGCCTGCCCGGCGGCATCCCCGGACAACGCCGCCTTGCCACCGAAGGCGCCACTGCCCAGGGAAAACACTTCGCCGCGGCTGTCGAACTTGGCGGCCGGCAGCTTGGCCCCGGCGACCAGCTCGGCCTCCTCATGCGCCAGTTGCACCGCCTTCTGCTGGGCCGCGTTGAGCTTGGCGGTCTGCTTGCCGGCCACGCTGGTCAACGCCAGCTCGGCGTCCTGGCGGGCGAGCGCTTCCTGTTCGGCGGCCTGGCGTGCCTGCTCGGCGGCCTCGGCCTGGATCTGCGCCTGCACGCGCAGGCGTTCGGCTTCCTGGCGCGCCCGTGCGGCATCGCGGCGACTGGCTTCGATCAGCAAGTCGTTGCGCGTGCCTTCCAGGCGGTCCAATTCGCGCCGCGCCAGCGCGGTACGGGCGGTGAGTTCGGCGATTTCGACCCGCCGGTCGGCCAGAAACACCAGCTCGTCGCGGTCGCGGCGTTTGGCCTCGGCCAGCGCAGCCACGCTTTGCTGCGCCTGCAGCCGCTCAAAGCGCGCCAGATCATTGGTCTGCGGGTCGTTCTGTAGTGCGGCCAGGCGCCGGTTGAGCGCGTCGGCCTGCGGGTCGTCCTTGGCCGCCATCGCCAGCGGCGGCAACGTGACCAGGCTCAACACACCGAGATAAAGCACGGGGCGCAGTTTCATCGGCCGCCCTCCCCGGTATTGAGGGTGTTCTGCAACTGCGCCACTTCCTTCCTGCGCTGTTCCAGTTGAGCGGTGACCACCGCTTCTTCGCTGCGGGCCTTGGCCAGGTCGGCGTCGGCGGCGGCGCGCAAGGCGATCTGGGGCACTTGCTTGCGCTGGCGCTTGTCCAGTTGCGCCTGCTGGGCCTGCATCAATTCCTGGCGGGCCAGGTTGACCAGATCCGGGGCGTATTGGTCGGCATCGGCCTGGGTGGCGCGTTGCACGGCCTGTTCGGCGGCGGTGAGCTCCGGTGCCACCTGGGCGGCAGCCGGAGAGGAAAGGACCATGAAACAGGCGATGCCATACAGGGATCGCCGCAAGTATGCGAAGCTAGCCGTCATTAGGGGAGCCGTAGCGAGAAGTCTCGAGCACGGCCATTGTCGGAAGCCTGCGGCGGACTTGCAACGAGACGCTGCTGTTTGTTGGGGAACCATTGCGCATGGATATCGGCTACTTCCTGAAGCTGATGACCGAAAAGAATGCCTCGGACATGTTCTTGACCACCGGCGCGCCGGTGTACATCAAGATCGAGGGCAAGCTTTACCCGCTCGGCAATACGGGGTTGCCGCCGGGAATGGTCAAGAAAATCGCCTACTCGTTGATGGACGAAGGCCAGGTGCCGCAGTTCGAACGCGAGCTCGAGCTCAACATGGCCATCGCCCTGCCCGATGCCGGCCGTTTCCGCGTGAACGTTTTCAAGCAGCGCGGCGAGGTGGGCATGGTGATTCGCGCCATTCGCAGCCGGATTCCCAGCATCGAAGAGCTCAACCTGCCGCAGGTGCTCAAGGACGTCATCATGACCCCGCGCGGGCTGGTGCTGGTGGTGGGTTCGACCGGTTCGGGCAAGTCGACCTCGCTGGCGTCGATGATCGACCACCGCAACAGCACCACCACCGGGCACATCCTCACCATCGAGGACCCGATCGAATACCTGCACAAGCACAAGATGTCGATCGTGAACCAGCGCGAGGTGGGCCTGGACACGCACGCCTTCCAGAGCGCGCTGAAGAACGCCATGCGCGAGGCGCCGGACGTGATCCTGATCGGCGAGATCCTGGACGCCGAAACCATGGAGGCGGCGATCGCCTTCGCCGAAACCGGCCACCTGTGCCTGGCCACGCTGCACTCCAACAACGCCGACCAGACCATCGAGCGCATCCTCAATTTCTTCCCGGAAAGCGCGCACAAGAACGTGCTGATGAACCTGGCGCTGAATCTGCGCGCAGTGGTCTCCCAGCGCCTGGTCAAGGGCGTGGACGGGCGCCGCCGCCCCGCCACCGAGGTGTTGCTCAATACCCCGATGATCCGCGACCTGCTACGGCGCGGCCAGGTGCACGAGGTCAAGGCAGCGATGGAAGAGTCGCTGGAAGAAGGCATGCAGACCTTCGACCAATGCCTGTTCCGGATGGTGAAGTCGGGCGAAATCGAGCAGGAAGAAGCACTGCGCGCGGCCGACTCGCGCGACGGCCTGGCGCTGAAGTTCCGTCTCTCCGAGGGCGGCTCCGGCGAGCACGACCCGTATGCGGATTACGAAGCGGCCGCGGCACCGAAGATCAGTCACGGGTTCATCTAATCGGTTTGGCGGCGACGATCGGTGATCTTGCGGCACCGGGGGGCCGCTGGATCCTGGTGGTTAAGAGCGAACTCTGCGACGTGCTCCGCATTCGCGATGCCGATGCAACCGGCGCCCTCATCCGGCGCTGCGCGCCACCTTCTCCCGCTTGCGGGAGAAGGACGAGATCGGCGCTCGCACGGTGCTTTCAGGTGCCGGTGCCGAAGCTCTCAAACTTGCATTCCTATTCGCCTGGCGTGACGCCGACTGCCCGAACCGGGTGATTGCCTGCCCTTCTCCCGTGGCACGGAAGAAGGTCCCGAAGGGCGGATGAGGGCTGTAACAGCCTGCCCTCAGCCCACCGCGTCGGCCTGCATCTCCGGGCGCGCCGCGTCGAAGGCCGGTAACTGCAGGCAGGCCTGCTCGATGCGCCGCAGGGTCGGATACGGCGCCAGATCGACCTCGAACCGGTGCGCGTTGTAGAGCTGCGGGATCAGCACGCAATCGGCCAGGCCCGGTGCATCGCCGTGGCAGAAGCGCCCGGTCTGCGCATCGCGCGCCAGCTGCGTTTCCAGTGCCGCAAAGCCCCGCTCCATCCAGCGCCGTGTCCACTGCTGGCGTTGTGCGCCCTCCAGCGCAAACTCGCGCTCCAGCACCTGCATGACGCGCAGGTTGTTGAGCGGGTGCACATCGCAGGCGATGAGCTGCGCAAGTGCGCGCACCCGTGCGCGTTCGGCAGGCGCGCCCGGCAGCAACGCCGTGGTGTCCGCGAATGTCTCTTCCAGATACTCCAGAATCGCCAGCGACTGTGCGATCACCACATCGCCATGCCGCAACGTCGGCACCAGTTCCTGCGGATTGAGTTGCGCATAGGCCGGCGCGTGCTGCTCGCCCCCATCGCGCACCAGATGCACCGGGCGGGCGATGTAATCCAGCACCTTCAGCCCAAGACCGATGCGCACGCGATACGCCGCGCTGGAGCGCCAGTACGAAAACAGCTCCAGGGCCGCGCTCATACGCGACCGCCTGTCGTCGCTGCGCCGCAGGTCATGGCAGCGGCTGCCGCTCGACGCGCTGTTCGATCGCACCGAAGATGCTGGCGCCACTGGCATCGAACATCTCGATCCGCACCATGTCCCCGAACGCCATGAACGGCGTGCTGGGCTTGCCGTCGCGCAGCGTCTCGACCACGCGTTGCTCGGCAAAACACGAGGCGCCCAAGGCGGTGTCCTGGTTGGCGATGGTGCCCGAGCCCACGATGGTGCCGGCCGACAGCGGACGGGTCTTGGCGGCGTGGGCGATCAGTTGGGCGAAGTCGAACTGCATGTCGTTGCCGGCTTCGGGCGCGCCGAACCAGGCGCCGTTGACGTGCGTGACCAGCGGAAGATGCACCTTGTTGTCGCGCCAGGCATCGTCCAGCTCGTCGGGGGTGACGAACACCGGCGACAGCGCCGAACGCGGCTTGGATTGCACGAAACCAAAGCCCTTGGCGAGCTCGGCCGGAATCAGGTTGCGCAGCGAGACATCGTTGACCAGGCCCACCAACTGGATATGCGCGGCCGCCTGCTCGGGCGAGGCGCCCATCGGCACGTCGTCGGTGATGACCACAATCTCCGCCTCCAGGTCGATGCCGTAGTCCTCGCTGATCACCTTGATGGCATCGCGCGGGCCATAGAAGCCGGCGCTGGTGGCCTGGTACATCAGCGGGTCGGTGTAGAAGCTTTCCGGCACTTCGGCATTGCGTGCGCGGCGCACCCGCTCCACATGCGGCAGGTAGGCACTGCCGTCGACGAACTCGTAGGCGCGCGGCAAGGGGGCGGCCAAGGCCTGCACATCCAGATCGAACACGCCGTCGGCGCTGCCATCGTTGAGCGAGGCCGACAAGGCATTCAGGCGCGGCGCCACATTGCTCCAGTCCTCCAGCGCGCGCTGCAGCGTGGGCGCGATGCCGGTGGCGCGCACGGCGGTGCGCAGGTCGCGTGAAACCACGATCAGGCTGCCGTCGCGACCGCCTTCTTTCAGGGAACCTAGCTTCATGACCATCCTGTGCTGTGGCTGATCGGACGATTGTACGGCCTGCCGCACTACTGGTTGCACCTGAAACAACTGACCGTGACCACAACCGCGAAACCGCGATTTTGTGCAGCGCGCCAAACGCGAGTACACTTGCCGGGTCTGCATGCGGCCGTCCGTTTCCCTTAGGGACAGCCGGCGAGGCCAGGATCGATCGATCCGCTCGCCCGCCCCACCCGACGCCTTTCGTGGTGCCGACAAACCCATCGCTCCTTGATCGGGTTGATCCACCATCTCGCAGCGCGGTTCACGGGAACGCTCCGAGCCTCACCTTCTTGCATCTGCAATGCGTTTGCGCTCCGGGCTTGGCTTGGCGGCGACGCTTTACTTGGAGCTTCCTGATGTCTTTTGAATCCCTGGGCCTTGCGCCCTTCCTGCTGCGCGCGTTGGCCGAGCAGGGCTACGAAACCCCCACCCCGATCCAGCAGCAGGCGATCCCCTTGGTGCTGGCCGGTCACGACCTGCTGGCCGGCGCGCAGACCGGCACCGGCAAGACCGCTGCCTTCGGCCTGCCGCTGCTGCAGCACCTGGGCACCGCGCCGCAGACCGTCAACGGCCCGCGCAAGCCGCGCGCGCTGATTCTGACCCCCACCCGCGAACTGGCCACCCAGGTGCACGACAGCCTGCGCGGCTACAGCAAGTACCTGCGCATCCCCAGCGCGGTGATCTATGGCGGCGTGGGCATGGGCAACCAGCTCGATGCGCTGCGTCGTGGCGTGGACCTGCTGATCGCCTGCCCGGGCCGCCTGATCGACCATATCGAACGTCGCAGCGTGGACCTGTCCGGTATCGAAGTACTGATCCTGGACGAAGCCGATCGCATGCTCGACATGGGCTTCCTGCCGTCGATCAAGCGCATCCTGACCAAGCTGCCGCGCCAGGACCGTCAGACGCTGCTGTTCTCGGCCACCTTCGAAGAGAACATCAAGCAGTTGGCGCTGGAGTTCATGCGCAACCCGATGCAGATCCAGGTCACCCCGAGCAACACCGTGGCCGAGAGCATCACCCACCGCGTGCACCCGGTCGATGGCGCCCGCAAGCGCGATCTGTTGCTGCACCTGCTGGCGCAGGACAGCCGCGAGCAGACCCTGGTGTTCGCGCGCACCAAGCACGGCAGCGACAAGCTGGCGCTGTTCCTGGAGAAGTCCGGCATCAAGACCGCGGCGATCCATGGCAACAAGAGCCAGGGTCAGCGCATGCGCGCGCTGAGCGACTTCAAGGCAGGCCGGGTGACCGTGCTGGTGGCCACCGATATCGCCGCGCGCGGGATCGATATCGACCAGCTGCCGAAGGTCATCAACTACGACCTGCCGATGGTGGCCGAGGACTACGTGCACCGCATCGGCCGCACCGGCCGTAACGGCTCCACCGGCGAGGCGATTTCGCTGGTGGCGCAGGACGAAGCCAAGCTGCTGCGCCAGATCGTGCGCATGCTGGGCCGCGACGTGGAAATCCGCGACGTGCCGGGCTACGAGCCGCAGACCCCGATCCGTTGGGGCAACAGCGCGCCGGGTCGCGCCGAGCAGCCGGGTGGCGAGCGCGCGCCGCGCAAGAGCCACGCCCGTCGTCCACATGGCGATGCACCGCGTCAGGCGCATGCGCATGCCGGCCCGAAGAAGCCGGGTGGCCAGCGCAGCGGCGGGCCGCGTCAGGCCAACGCTGGCGCGGGCGCAGGCCGTCGCGATGGTGGACGTGGCGGCAATGGCCGTCCGGCCAACCGCGGCGCCTGAGCGCTGGGCATGCGCTAAGAACAAGGGCCGCGATGCGGCCCTTGTTCTGTCCGTCCCGGCCTGCCCGGTCTCTTGCGGGATCCTGCCCTGTGCAGTCACGCATCCCTCCCTCTTCCTGCTTGCCGAACCACCATCATGGACATCTTCAAGGTCTTCACCCTGGAAGCCGCGCACCGGCTTCCCAACGTGCCGCCTGGGCATAAATGCGCGCGCCTGCACGGCCATTCGTTTCGCGTCGAGCTGCATGTCAGCGGCGAACCCGGCGCCGAGACCGGCTGGATCATGGATTTCGGTGACATCAAGGCGGCCTTCCAGCCGATCTACGACCGCCTGGACCACCATTACCTCAACGACATCGAAGGGTTGGAAAACCCCACCAGCGAACGCCTGGCGATCTGGATCTGGCAGCAGCTCAAGCCGGCGCTGCCGCAGCTGAGCGAGATCGTGGTGCACGAGACCTGCACCTCCGGCTGTCGCTATCGCGGCTAAGCGGCAGCGCAGTGGGGTGACCTGAAGCCGCCAGCTGGCGGCTTTTCTCATTTGAGCGGCCGCCTAAGCTGTTGATCTTAAAGCGCTTCTACGCACGTTTGGAAAATCTTCAGGAAACGTGTTGCGTTGCAGCAACATCGGCGTATGTTGCAACGCAACAAACGGTCACGGCTTTCCCCAAGGGGTTCGCAATGTCGGCGCAGTTCGAAAACAGCTTCACCAGTCAGTTCGCGTCTGTCGCAGCACGTGCCAACCAGTTGGCCTTGGAGACGTTGGAACGCAACGTCAACGCGACCAGCAGCTTCTTCGGCGAGTTCGCGCAGGCGCGCGATCTGGGCGCCTACCAGACGCTCTGGCCGAAAGGCTTGCAGGTTGCGCGCGACAACCTGGAACGCCTGGCCTCGGTCAATCAGGAAGTGGTCGGGCTGGGATTGAAGATGTCCAGCGAGCTTGGGCAGTTTGCCAAGCAGCAGTTCGAAAACGGCAGCGACCAGGCCGGCGCATCAGGCAAGACCCGGCGTAAGTAAGCGCCAATAAATTCAGCGTCTTTGCATGGGTCCCTCCCCCCGTGCAATCCGGCCCGACAGATCCCTCCCTCTGTCGGGCTTTTTTATTGCCCGCGCGAGCGCGCCGTGCCAGCTAGCGCGGCAATTGCAGCCCGTGTGCCTGGGCGGCAGCGTCGGCGCCCGGTCGCCACGGGATCCGGCCCCAGCACGGCATCGCCAGGCGCTGGCGCAGCATGCCGATGTTCTCTTCGATGCGCTCCATCTGCGGATCGATTTCATTGGCGATCCACCCGATGCACTGCAGCCCATCGGCGGCGATGGCCGCAGCAGTGAGCCGCGCGTGGTTGATGCAGCCCAGCCGCACGCCGACCACCAGCACCACCGGCAGCTGCAAGGCGCGCACCAGATCGGCTTGGTCCAGGGTCGCGCTCAGCGGCGCGGCCCACCCGCCCACCCCTTCCACCACCACCACCTCGGCCTGCGTGCGCAATTGCGCGAACGCGTGTGCGATGGGCTCCAGCGCCAGCGTTACGCCGACATCGGCCGCCGCCAGTTCCGGTGCCAGCGGCGCCGGCAAGGCGTAGGGATTGAGCGTGGCGTAGTCCGGCTGCGGATCGCTGGCCGCCTGCAGCGCCAGCGCGTCTTCGTTACGCCAACCCTGCGGCGTGTGCTCGCAGCCGCTGGCCACCGGCTTCATGCCGACGGCGCGATGGCCGCGTGCGCGCAAGGCGTGCAACAGCGCGGTGCTGCCCATGGTCTTGCCGATGCCGGTATCGGTGCCGGTGACATAAAAAGCTGGATGCTGCATACGCCTGATCCTGCGGCCGCGCCGCCATTGCCGTGAGGGCGCGCAGCATAGCGTGCGCACTGCACGTGCGGCTGAGGACGGTTGGTGTCGTTTGCCTGCGAGGCCACGTTGCCCCTGTGCGCGCCGCTGGCTGCCTCGGCCAATGATCGCGATTCAGTGCTGGAAAGCTCCTGCGCGTTCCTTGCCCGATCGCAACCACGCTGCAAGACGGCCACTGCTAAACTTTGCCGATGTTCGCCACCTCTTCGCTGACCGGCAGCAAGCCGGAACAATATGCCCAGCTCACCGCCCAGGCCCAGGCACTGGTGCACGGCGAGCCGGACCGGATCGCCAATGCCGCCAATCTGGCCGCGCTGATCTTCCATTCGTTGCCGTCGCTCAACTGGGCCGGCTTCTACTTCTACGACGGCCGCGAGCTGGTGGTGGGGCCGTTCCAGGGCCTGCCGGCGTGCGTGCGCATCCCGCTGGACAAAGGCGTGTGCGGTGCGGCTGCCAGTACCCGGCAGAGCCAGCGCATTGCCGATGTGGACGCGTTCCCCGGGCATATTGCCTGCGATTCGGCATCGCGCTCGGAGCTGGTGATTCCACTGGTCAAAGGCGATGCGCTGATCGGCGTGCTGGACCTGGATAGCCCGGAGCTGGACCGCTTCGATGCCGACGATCAACGTGGCCTGGAAGCCATTGCGCAACTCTTCGTAGACGCGCTGGCGTGACCACCGAGCGGATGCGCAACATCGGGCCCAAAAGCGCGGCATGGCTGCGCCAGGTCGGGCTGCGCACGCAGCAGGACCTGCAAGCGGTGGGTGCGGTGGGCGCATTCGTCAAGGTGCGCCGCGCGGGCTTCAAGCCCAGCCTCAACCTGCTGTATTCGTTGGAAGGCGCGTTGGCCGATTGCCATTGGCAGGACGTGCCCGAAGCGCGCCGGCATGCCTTGCTCGCCGAATACGAAGCGGCCAGCGCGCTGCTGCCGGTGCGCGGGCGTGCCGTCGGCGGGCCGGTGGAAACCGTGCACTATGCGCGCGCCGACAACGACGATACGCACGGCGACGCGGCTACGGCAACCGACCTTTACGACGCTGCGGATGCAGAGCGAGCAGGCGAGGATTGAATCGGCCGGCAGCGCCCCGGCAATCGGCTGATCGATGCAGCTGGCCCATGCGCGCGCTCATGCATGCAGCCTCGCGTCGCACTACGCATGGCTCGTTTCAGAGCCTGAAGCGCAAGGTCCTGCGACGACACGCACCGGTCGGCATGCATGGCTCACCACCGTGTCTTGGGTGCTGGCTGCTCAGCGGCACAGGTAGCTGTTGCACAATCTCCCGCTTCAGCGCAGACGCCCGAGCTTGCGCCTGCGGCCGTAACGCACGCTGCCGCATCGGTCGATCCGTGGTGCGCGCGTAGGTCAGCGCAACGCGAGCAGTTCACGCATGTCGTCGACGATGGTCACGGCACCGGCGCGTTGCACATCGAAACCGCGCAGGTAGCCGTAACGCACCATCGCCAGCGGCATGTTCGCGGCGTTTGCGGCGGCGGCATCGGTGGCCGAATCGCCAACCATCAAACACTGTTGCGGGCTGCGTTGAAAGTGACTGGCAAGCTGCAGCAGCGGTGCCGGGTCAGGCTTGCGCTGCGGCAACGAATCGCCCCCGAGCACACGGCTGAAATGCGCGGCGATACCCAGATGCTCCAGCAACGGCGCGATAAAACGCGCAGGTTTGTTGGTGCACAATGCCAGCGTGGCGCCCGCATCGCGCAGGCCGGCCAGCGCCTCGGCAACGCCCGGGTACAACTGCGGGTCGTGCAGCAGGCTCGCCTCGTAATGGCGCATCATCACCGGCATTTCGGCATCGGCATCGCGCGTGCTGCCGGCTTCGCGCAATGCGGTGGCAAGCAATACCTTGACGCCTTCGCCGATCCAGCTGCGGATCGTGGCTTGGCTGAACTGCTGTAGCCCCAACTCCTGCAAGGTACTGTTGAGAGCCTCGGCGATATTGGGTGCGCTGTCCACCAGCGTGCCATCCAGGTCGAAGATCACCAGCGGATACGGAAACATTCGGACGGCCTCGTGCGTGGGAGAGCCGCAGTGTACGCAGTGCAAGATTCAGCGCGTGTCACTGCCAAGCACCGTGGATTGCTCGCCACCTGCGTTAGATGCAGTCATCGCCGCATGCGAGACGCGATGCAGCACGGGCCGCTCACTCCAACGGCGGCATCTGGCCGAACAACTGCCCCTGCACGGCGCCATCTTCGACATCGCTGAAACCGCTCAAGCCCACACCGACCAGGCGATAGCGCGTCTGCGTGGGCAGCTCCACGCGGCGGGTCAATGCCAGGGCAATCTGCGCCAATGCCTCCTGCGAGGTAGGCGGCTGCTCGGGCGTGTAGGAGCGCGTCAGGATGCGAAAATTCGAGGTCTTCAATTTCAGCACGACCGTGCGCCCGATGCGTTCGGTGCGGCGCGTGGCGAGCCAGGTCTTTTCGGCCAGCCGCAGGATGTGCGGGTCCAGTGCATCAAGCGCCAGATCTTCGCTGAAGGTGTCTTCCGAGGAGACCGATTGCACTTCCTGATCCGGCTCGACCGGGCGCTCGTCGATGCCGCGCGCGCGGCGATACAGGCTCTGACCGAAACTGCCGAAATGCGCCTGCAGTTCTTCCAATGGCCGCTGGCGCAGATCGGCCACGGTGACGATGCCCAGCGCCGCCAACTTGCCATCCATTACCTTGCCTACGCCGGGAATGCGATTGACCTTGAGCGGCAGCAAAAATGCATCCACGCGGCTGGGCGCAATCACGAACTGGCCATCGGGCTTGCGCCAATCCGACGCAATCTTGGCCAGGAACTTGTTCGGCGCGATGCCGGCCGATGCGGTGAGCTGGGTTTCCTCGCGGATCTGCGTACGGATCAACTGCGCAACCTCGGTGGCCAACTGCATGCCGGTTTTGGCGTGCGTGACGTCCAGATAGGCCTCGTCCAGCGACAACGGCTCCACCAAGTCGGTATGACGATGGAAAATCTCGCGTACTTGCCGCGACACCGCCTTGTAGCGCGCAAAATCCGGCGGCACGAAGATCGCGTCCGGGCACAGGCGCTCGGCACGCACGGCCGGCATCGCCGAGCGAATACCGAAGGTCCGCGCTTCGTAGGAGGCCGCGCACACCACCGAGCGCGCGCCGCGCCAGGCCACCACTACCGGCTTGCCGCGCAGGCCCGGGTCGTCACGCTGCTCCACGGACGCGTAGAACGCATCCATGTCCACGTGCACGATCTTGCGCATCAAGCGGGGTTCTCTGTCGCAGGTCTGCGCCCATGATAAGCCAGCGCCGTCTCACCCCTTGCGTCGAGAGACATCGCCACGGATTGGCAAAGCGAACACGAGCGCGTCCTCAATAGCAAAGGTAACGCATCCGACGACAGCGCCTGCACGGCCAACCATGCAGGCCTGCCACGCATGTGCCGACGGCGGTCCCGAGCACCGTGACTTCGCCTGCAACAGTGCATCTGCGCACTGGGCACTCAGCGGAAAACAGCACGCATGCGTACGGATAAAACGTTTGATTGAACCGCGCGACCTCATGCACCCTTCCCCGCCTCGCCTCTCGCTCCTTGCAGGACACGTTCGTCATGACTCGTCAAAGTACGTACTCGCGCGACCAATTGCTGGCCAGCGCGCGTGGGGAATTGTTTGCGCCCGACAGCGGCCGTCTGCCCAACGATCCGATGCTGATGTTCGACCGCATCACCGAGATCAGCGACGCCGGCGGTGCACATGGCAAGGGGCTGATTCGTGCCGAACTGGATATCCGCCCGGACCTGTGGTTCTTCGGCTGCCACTTCATCGGCGACCCGGTGATGCCAGGCTGCCTGGGCCTGGATGCGATGTGGCAACTGACCGGCTTTTTCCTCACCTGGATCGGCGCGCCGGGCCGTGGCCGCGCGTTGGGCTGCGGCGAGGTCAAGTTCACCGGCCAGGTGCTGCCCAGCGCCAAGCTGGTGCGCTACGAGGTCGATGTCAGCCGCGTCATCAACCGCAAGCTGGTGATGGCGCAGACCGATGCACGCATGCTGGTGGATGGGCGCGAGATCTACACCGCCAAGGATCTGCGTGTGGGCATGTTCACTTCAACGGAGAATTTCTGATGCGTCGCGTCGTCATTACCGGAATGGGCATCACCTCATGCCTGGGCAACGATCTGGACACCGTCTCCAGCGCACTGCGCGAGAGCCGCTCCGGTATCACCGCGCTGCCCGATCACGCCGAAGCAGGCCTGCGGAGCCAGGTCGGCGGTGCGGTGGCGCTGGATTTGGACAGCCTGATCGACCGCAAGCTCAAACGCTTCATGGGCGATGCCTCGGCCTACGCATACCTGGCAATGCGCGATGCGATCGCCGATGCGGGCCTGGATGCCGAGCAGGTCAGCGGCCTGCGCACCGGTGTGATTGCCGGCTCCGGTGGCGGCTCCAGCCAATGGCAGGTGGAAACCGCCGACCTGCTGCGCAACCGTGGCGTGCGCAAAGTAGGCCCATACATGGTGCCGCGCACGATGTGTTCGTCGGTGTCCGCATCGCTGGCCACCGCGTTCAAAATACGCGGGCTGAGCTACTCGCTGTCGGCCGCGTGCGCGACGTCTGCGCATTGCATCGGTGCGGCGGCAGATCTGATCCGGCATGGCGCGCAGGACGTGATGTTCGCCGGTGGCGGCGAAGAACTGCACTGGACCATGAGCGTCATGTTCGATGCGATGGGCGCGCTGTCCACCGGCTTCAACGATCGCCCTGCCGTGGCCTCGCGCCCATACGATGCGCAGCGCGATGGCTTCGTCATCGGCAGCGGCGGCGGCATGCTGGTGCTGGAAGACTACGACCACGCCATCGCGCGTGGCGCACGCATCCATGCCGAACTGCTCGGATATGGCGTGACCTCCGACGGTGCCGACATGGTCGCGCCCAGCGGCGAAGGCGCCGTGCGCTGCATGCACATGGCCATGCAGGGCTTGCAGCGCCCGATCGATTACCTCAACACGCATGGCACGTCCACGCCGTTGGGCGATGTCACCGAACTGGGCGCGGTGCGCGAGGTATTCGGCGACAACGTGCCGCCGCTGTCTTCGACCAAGGGGCTCTCCGGGCACTCGCTGGGCGCGGCCAGCGTGCACGAGGCGATCTACAGCCTGCTGATGCTGCGCGATGGCTTCATGGCCGGCTCGGCGCATATCGACGAACTCGACCCGCGTGCCGAAGGCTTTCCTATCCTGCGGCAGACACAGGACGCGACCTTGAACACGGTGATGTCCAACAGTTTCGGCTTCGGTGGCACCAACGCGGCACTGGTCTTCGGCCGGGTGTAACCACTGGCGCCACCGCCGCGATCACGCTGCGGTGGCTCGCCTGCGATGCGGCAACGCGCGCCTAGATCACGCAATGCTGCCAGGGTCTTGCAGGCACTCAGCCGAAGCGTCAGGCCTGCCGTAGCAAGCGCACGCTTGCGCCGCTGGTGCCGGCCCGGGGACCAGCCGCGCGTATCCCCTAGTACACGCCGGGCTCGGTTCGACGAGCGGTCGGCTGGCAATCGTGACGGCCACCAATTTCCATTGCCGAGGCGATTTGTCGCACTCGATGCGTGCCTAATCGATGCAACGCGGTAGCGCGTCATCCTGGTTGCGTGAATTTTCGCACCGTTGCCGAACCGATTGCTCGTAATCGCTGCGTGCCTGGGAGATACAGCTCTGCACGGTACTGTCCTGACTTCCCGAGCGTTCGCATCGATGTATCTTGTCGTCCCGCCTGTCGGCATCTATCCGATTCAGCGCAGCCCGGTCGATCACGGCCCGCTCGCGCTGGGTGCGCTCGGTTTCTGCGCGTGTTTCGGCCTTGGCGCGCCTTGCCAGGGACTGTACTCCGTCCGCCGTCACGCCCTCGCCAGGTGCCAGCAGCTCTAGTGGCAGCGAGTCCCCTGGAGTGTGATCGCGCCAGTAGGCGCGCTCGCTCTCGACGGTCCATTCGCGGCCGCGATAATGCGTGTCCCAGTAGGCATCCAGCGAAAACGTCAGCTTCGGCACCACCTGATTCAAGGCGCCGTGAGCGAGCACGATCGAGGCCGCAGGAAGCCAGCCACGTGCCTCCGGTGAACGCACATCGCACCAAGCGCCGCTGTCGAGACAGCCATAGACCTGCAGCGTACCGCCGGGCTGAACTTCGCCCACGCGCCGGTACTCTTCGGAAGGTCCGGCGCGCAGGCCAACCAGACTGTTGGCGTGGCCGGTGTGCTGCGCCCAAACCGGCAGGGCCGCGGCCATCAGCCATAGCGCACTCCATGAAAAACGTCGCTGCATTGCGCTCTCCTTGTGCCCTATCCCGCCGCATGCTTCGCCCCCGAAGAGGCGCCAGGTCGCGGTTATAGGACAGCTCACCTCAATGCAATGCGAACGCCGTGGCGACGGTAGCAGATGACGACTGCGCCATCGGCGCCGTCAGCCCGCCATGCCGTTATGCCGTAGCAGCGCATCGATGGTCGGGGCCCGACCGCGGAACGCGCGGAAGTTCTCCGCCGCCGGACGACTGCCGCCACGCGCAAGCACCTCGGCGCGGAACCGTGCGCCGGTCTGCTCCAGTTGGTCGGGCGCCTCTTCGAATGCGGCATAGGCATCGGCGCTGAGCACTTCGGCCCACTTGTAGCTGTAATAGCCGGCCGCATAGCCACCTGCAAAAATATGGCTGAACTGATGCGGGAAGCGATTCCATGCCGGCGGCCGATTGACCGCCACTTCGTCGCGCACGCGCTCGATCAATTGCAGCACGCTGTCCTGCGACGGGTCGTAGGTGCTGTGCAGTTGCATGTCGAACAAGGCGAATTCCAGCTGACGCACGGTGAACATGCCGCTCTGGAAATTGCGCGCCGCCAGCAGGCGATCGAACAGGTTCCGCGGCAGCGGTTCGCCGGTCTGCACGTGCGCGGTCATCGCCTGCATGCGCTCCCACTCCCAGCAGAAGTTTTCCATGAACTGGCTGGGCAGCTCTACCGCGTCCCACTCCACGCCATTGATGCCGGCCACGCCCAGCTCGCCAATCCGCGTGAGCAACTGATGCAGGCCGTGGCCCATTTCATGGAACAGCGTGGTGACTTCGCCGTGGCGGAAGGTGGCCGGTGCATCGCCGCTGCCGCGCCCGAAGTTGCACACCAGATACACCAGCGGCGTCTGCACGCCGTTGGCGGTGTTGCGGCGATTGCGGCAATCGTCCATCCACG
Source organism: Xanthomonas sp. NCPPB 1062 (assembly GCF_041481705.2). Lineage (NCBI taxonomy): Bacteria > Pseudomonadati > Pseudomonadota > Gammaproteobacteria > Lysobacterales > Lysobacteraceae > Xanthomonas > Xanthomonas sp. NCPPB 1062. The sequence goes on from NZ_CM192987.1 coordinate 4,058,233, forward strand.
CGCCGCCGCGTTTGCCTTCGCGCGCGTACAAGTCCAGATAGAACTGGCCAACCAGGGTGCCTTGCGCATCTTCCAACCGGTAGAACCGCACGTCCGGGTGCCACACCGGCGCGCTGTCGGGTTTGACGGTGAGCCCGTACAGGCTGTGGATCACATCGAACAGGCCGGCCAGTACCTTCGGTTCGGTGAAGTACTGCTTCACCTCCTGCTCGGAAAAGCTGTAACGCGCCTGCTTGAGTTTTTCCGAGGCGTAGGCCAGGTCCCAGGCCTGCAGTTCATCCAGACCCAACTCGTCGCGCGCAAAGGCTTCCAGCTCGGCGCGGTCGCGCTGTGCATGCGGCTTGGCGCGCGCGGCCAGATCGCGCAGGAAGCCCATCACCTCGTCGGGGCTCTGCGCCATCTTGGTGGCAACCGAATAGTCGGCGTAACTGGCAAAGCCGAGCAGCTGCGCCAACTCGGCGCGCAGGGCCAGGATGCGATCGATGTTGGCGCTGTTGTCCAGCGTGGCATCGCCGAATTCGGACGCGCGCTCGGCATTGGCGCGATACAGCCGCGCGCGCAGGTCGCGGCTGTCGGCATCGCTCTGCACCGGCAGATAGCACGGCATCTGCAAGGTGAATTTCCAGCCCGGCACGCCGTCCTTTTCGGCGGCGGCGCGTGCGGCGGCGATCACTTCTGCCGGCAGGCCCGACAGCTGGGTCTGGTCTTCGGTCACGTACGACCACGCATCGGTGGCGTCGAGTACGTTCTGCGAGAACTTGGCTGCCAACGCCGAGAGTTCTTCCTGGATCTGTGCGAACCGCGCCTTGGAGGCATCATCGAGTTCTGCACCGCCCAAGCGGAACTCGCGTAGCGCATTTTCCAGCACCTTGCGACGCGCCTCATCGAAGTGTGCGGCTTCCGGCGATTGCGCCAGCGCCTTGTATTGCGCATACAGCGCCAGATTCTGCGCCAGCGCGCTGCCGAAGCGGCTCACCTTGGGCAGGTTGCTGTTATAGGCCTCGCGCAGCTCGGGCGTGTTGACCACCGCCTGCAGGTGCCCCACCTGCCCCCACGCACGCCATAGCCGCTCGGTGGCATCGTCCAGCGGCGTGACGAAGCTGTCCCAGCGCACCGGGCTGACCTGCTCGGCTGCCTTCACCGCCGCCTCGGCCTCGGCGAGCAATTGGTCGATCGCCGGGCCCACGTGTTCGGGGCCGATCGCATCGAAGGACGGCAGTCCGGACAGATCGAGCAGCGGGTTGGTCATGGAGCGCTCCGGCAATGGACTGGATGAGTGGATTCAAGGATCGGCAAACGTGGCACGCAACCGTCAGCAGGTGAGCACGGCACCGAGGGCACGGTGCGCGCCTGGACCCGCCGACTGCGGACACCGATCGCACGGGCGTGGCGGTGAGCGCAGCGCCTTGATGCCTACGTCCCGGATATGGCGGTCATTCCAGCGCCGCACAAGGCAAGGCAGGCAAATCGCCGCCGTTCACGGCCAGCGCAATGGCTGTATCGCTGTCGCTGACATCGATCGCGCGCGCCTGGTACCAGGCCGGGTCGTAATAACTGTGCGCGTATCGTTCGCCGGCATCGCACAGGATGGTGACGATGGAGCCCTGCCGGCCTTCGTCGCGCATGCGCCGGGCAGCCTGCAGCACGCCGACGAAGTTGGTGCCGGTGGAGCCGCCCACGCGGCGGCCCAGCGTGGCGCTGACGTGGCGCATGGCCGCCAGGCTCAGCGCATCGGGCACCTTGATCATCACATCCACGCAGCTGGCAATGAAGCTCGATTCCACCCGCGGGCGGCCGATGCCTTCGATGCGCGAACCGCCGGTGATGGCCAGCTCCTTGGGGCATTGGCCGTCCACTGCGCGGCAATAGCCGTCGAAGAACACCGACACTTCCGGGTCGGCGCACAGGATGCGGGTGGCATGGCGCCGATAGCGCACGTAGCGGCCCAGGGTGGCGCTGGTACCGCCGGTGCCGGGGCTGCAGACGATCCAGTCCGGGATCGGGTGCGGCTCTTCGGCCAGTTGCTTGAAGATCGATTCGGCGATGTTGTTGTTGGCGCGCCAGTCGGTGGCACGCTCGGCATAGGTGAACTGGTCCATGAAGTGCCCGCCGGTCTCGCGTGCGAGCTGGTGCGAGGCGCTGTCCAGGTCGCAGGCGCGTTCGACCAGGTGGCAGCGGCCGCCCTGGAATTGAATCGCGGCGATCTTCTCCGGCGAGGTCGAGGCGGGCATCACCGCGATGAAGGGCACGCCGAGCAAACGCGCGAAATACGCTTCGGAAATGGCCGTGGAGCCACTGGACGCCTCGATCACCGGGCGCCCGGCGCGCAGCCAGCCATTGGTAAGCGCGTACAGGAACAGCGAGCGCGCCAGGCGGTGCTTGAGGCTGCCGGTCGGATGGCTGGACTCGTCCTTGAAGTACAGGTCGATGCCCGGATAGCCCGGCAGTTCCATCGGAATCAGGTGGGTGTCGGCCGAACGATTGAAATCGGCCTCGATCTTCCGGATGGCGGCGGCCACCCACTGGCGCTGCGACATGGCAGGACTTGGCTGCGAAAGTAGCCTCAATTCTACCGCCCCCACCTGCCCGCTTACGCACCCAGCGCATCGGGCGGACAGCTGGGGGCCGATGCTATGCTCGCTGCACCTGTCACTGCCGCGACTACCTGTGCTGCATCGCCTGCTCCGCCTGCTGCTGTGCCTGAGCCTGGTTGCCAATACGGCAACCGGCGCGTGGGCGTCGGTGGGCATGGCCATGCCGGCAATGGCGTCGGGCGCGATGCCCGCCGTGACCATGGCGGGAGGCACCGCCGCGACCCAGAGCGAGTCACCGGCAGCCGTGCCGTGCCATGACGCGATGCCTACGCCGACAGCCATGCAGTGGCACGACAAGGCCACGCGTGCGCACGCGCCCGACTGCTGCAAGCTGGGCAGCTGCGATTGCCTGCAGCACGCCAGCCTCGCCTTGTTGACCTTGCCTGCCGTAGCCGCCGGCCTGCTCGGCCACCCGGCGGTGCCGGACACCCTGACCGAGGGGCGCAGCAGCCCGCTGCCCGACCAACCGGTACGACCTCCCATCGCCTGAGCGCCGACGGCCCTGCCTTGGCCGTCCTCGGCCCCGCGCGTGCTTGCGCGGGTTTCCTCAGTTTTGCGCTGCGCTCCATCTTGCCGATGGAGCGCGCAGGAGATGTCATGTCTTTCGATCCCCCGTTTTCCCACGGCTCAACCGCCAGCGGTCTGAGCCGGCGCCGCTTCGTCCAGGGCCTGGCCCTGGGCGGCGTCGCCGCAGCCGGCGGCCTGTGGCGCTACGACGCGCGCGCCGCCGCCCAGGCCACCACGCCGGTGCTACGCGGAAGCAGCCAGTCGCTGCAGATCGGCCGCCTGCCGGTGAACTTCACCGGACACACCCGCTCCGCAATCACGGTCAACCAGAGCCTGCCGGCGCCTACCCTGCGCTGGCGCGAGGGCGACACGGTGGGCGTGCGCGTGCGTAACGCGCTGACCGACCAACCCACCTCGGTGCATTGGCATGGCCTGTTGCTGCCGGCCAACATGGACGGCGTGCCGGGGATGAGTTTCGACGGCATCGCGCCGGGCCAGGAGTACCACTACCGCTTCACGCTGCGCCAGTCCGGCACCTACTGGTATCACAGCCATTCGATGTTTCAGGAACAGGCCGGCCTGTATGGCGCCATCGTCATCGATCCGCTGACACCGCCGCCGTACCGGCACGATCGCGAGCATGTGGTGCTGCTCTCGGACTGGACCGACCTGGACCCGGCCGCCCTGTTCCGCCGGCTCAAGCAGATGCCCAGCCACGACAATTACGCGCAGCGCACGGTCGTCGATTTCCTGCGCGATGCGCGCGACGACGGCCTGCGCGCCACGCTGGCCGACCGCGGCATGTGGGGGCGCATGCGCATGACCCCGACCGACCTGTCCGACGTCAACGCCAACACCTACACCTACCTGCTCAACGGCGTGGCGCCGGCCGGCAACTGGACCGGGTTGTTCAAGCCAGGCGAAAAGGTGTTGCTGCGTTTCATCAACGGCTCGTCGATGACCTACTTCGACATCCGTATTCCCGGCCTGCGCATGACCGTGGTGGCCGCCGACGGGCAGTACGTGCATCCGGTCAGCGTGGACGAACTGCGCATCGCCGCGGCCGAGACCTTCGACGTGATCGTCGAACCGCTCGGCCAGGATGCGTTTACGTTATTCGCGCAGGACATGGGCCGCACCGGCTTTGCCTGTGGCACGCTGGCAGTGCAACACGGCTTGCAGGCGCCGATTCCCGCACTGGATCGGCGCGCCATCCTGACCATGCAGGACATGGGACATGGCGATGGGATGCACCACGCGCTACCCGCAATGCACGGCGCGCCCGGGATGTTGGCGGCGCATGGGACGCACACCATGCACTCGCACGACGATGCCCAGGCACACGACAAGGCGCCGCATCATCCCGCCAGCGAAACCGGCAACCCGCTGATCGACATGCGCAGCAATGCCACCGCACCGCGCCTGGACGACCCCGGCGTGGGCCTGCGCGACAACGGCCGCCGCGTGCTGTGCTACGCCGATCTGCATAGCGTGTTCGAGGATCCGGATGGGCGCGAACCCGGGCGCGACATCGAGCTGCATCTGACCGGGCATATGGAAAAATTCGCCTGGTCCTTCGATGGCATCGCGTTCGCTTCCGCGCAACCCTTGCGTCTGCAATACGGCGAGCGGCTGCGTATCGTGCTGGTCAACGACACCATGATGCAGCACCCGATTCACCTGCATGGCATGTGGAGCGACCTGGAAGATGCACACGGCAACTTCCAGGTACGCAAGCACACCATCGACATGCCGCCGGGCACCCGCCGCACCTACCGCGTGCGTGCCGATGCGCTCGGCCGCTGGGCCTATCACTGTCATCTGCTGTACCACATGGAAGCAGGGATGATGCGCGAAGTGCGGGTGGAGGCATGAGTCGCTTTCGCACACAGGCCTGGTTGGCTGCTGCGTTCCTGGCGAGCGCATCTGCGGTTGCGCAGGAGCATCAGCACGATGCGCTGGAGGACGCACCGCAGGACATGCAGGACCATGCGATGCAAGTGACCGATGGCATGCAGACGACCCCTGCCTCATCTCAGGCCGCACACATGGACGACGCCCACATGGCGCACGCTGCCACGGGCACCGGCGCCATGGACAATGAATCGATGAAGGATGGATCCATGGGCGATGCATCCATGCACCATGCGATGGATCACGCGTCGATGGATCACTCCAAGATGCACCACACGCAGCCCACACACGCTGCACAAACTCCTGCATCACCCGCAGAGACACGCAGTCACCCACTCCCTCGCGACCCCATTCCCCCACCCACGGCGGACGACATCGCCGCCGCATTCGCACCATTGCACACGCATACGATGCACTCGGCAGGTATCAACCACTATGTCCTGCTCGATCGGCTTGAAGCGTCCAACACGCATCGCGGTAGCGGCCAGGCCTGGGAATCGCGCGCATGGATCGGCGGCGACATCGACCGGCTCTGGCTGCGCAGCGAGGGCGAACGGCACGACGGGCGCACCGAACCTGCCTCGCTGGAGGCGTTCTATGGCCATGCCATTTCGCCATGGTGGGATGTACTCATCGGCGCGCGCCAGGACATCGGCGCAGGCGAACATCGCAGCTGGGCCGCTTTCGGCGTGCAAGGCCTGGCGCCCTACAAGTTCGAAACCGAAGCCACGCTGTATGTGGGCACTGGCAGCCGCGCGGCGCTGCGGCTGGAAGGCGAATACGAGGTACTGCTGACCAACCGTCTGATCCTGCAGCCGCGTGCGGAAGCCGACATCGCGCTTACCGACGACAACCGCCGCGGCATTGGCAGCGGTCTGGAAGCGGTGGAACTTGGCTTGCGCCTGCGCTACGAGATTACCCGCCGCTTCGCGCCGTACATCGGCTGGGTGCACAGCCGCAGCTTCGGCGATAGCGCACAACGCGCCGCGATGGACGATGCCCCCGCACGCGACAGCCGCTTTGTTGCCGGTGTGCGCGTGTGGTTTTGAGGCGATGGCATCGTGCACGGGCAGATGCAGTTGGCCCTCTCCTCCAACGCCAGCGCATTCGAACCGCTGCCCTTTCGCCATGACACGCCGACAACCCTGCCCTGGCTACCATCCCCCTTCGCGCAACACCCCCCACCCGCAATCCACACCAGGAGACCGCCATGCCTTTGAACGATCTGCAACACGTGCCAGGCGCCAATGCCGCGCCCGCCGACACGCACGGCTTCGTGTTCAACCACACCATGCTGCGCGTCAAGGACGCAACACAGTCGCTGGATTTCTATACCCGTGTCCTGGGCTTCCGCCTGCTCGACGCACGCGATTTTGCCGACGCAAAATTCAGCCTGTATTTTCTCGCGCTGCTGCCCGAAGGCACGGCCATTCCCGATGACGACGCGCAGCGTCGCCTGTGGATGGCCGGCATCCCCGGCGTGCTCGAACTCACCCACAACCATGGCACCGAAACCCAGGATGGCCCGGTCTATCACGACGGCAACAGCGACCCACGCGGCTTCGGCCATATCTGTATCTCGGTGCCGGACATCCATGCTGCCTGCGCACGCTTCGACAGCCTCAACGTGCCGTATCAGAAACGCCTGGAAGACGGCCGCATGAAGCACCTGGCCTTCATCAAGGACCCGGACGGTTACTGGGTGGAGATCATTTCCAATACGCCCTTGGCGTAAGTCCGCCGCTCAGCGGCAAGCTGGCGCGTCAGCGGATGCACAGGCCGAACGCAGCGCATCCGCGACGTGGAAGCCCCGCGCCGCAACGACGTGCGGGAGCCGCCAGGCCCGGTGCAACGACTGGACACAACGGCGGGCTGGAGTAGACTTTCGCCGCCCTCCGCAATGGATGCACCCCAATGCTCGTCAGGAAGATTTCACTTGTCCTTGCGCTAGCAACGATCGCCGCCTGCACACAGGCGACACCGGACGCCACCGCTCCGAAGACCGCCGCAGCCGCGGCCGGCACTCCTCCAAAACCGTCAGAAAAGGATGCACCTCCCATGCAGGACGCAACCCAGGGATCGACCCAGCAATTGCAGCCGCCGCGGACCGACAGCGTGTTGTATTTCATCAGCAACGTGGACGGCGATGGCGCAACCTCCTACGAGGTCGCCAATGGCAGCTGGATCAATTATTGGTACGGCTTTCAATTCGAACTCGGCGGTACGCGGTATTACACCGGCTTCGCCTGGGAAACGCCCGAGCTCTATGGCGCCGAGCGCGAGAATCACGATGCTGCCCCTGGTACCAAGGTGACGCTTGCTCACGCCACGTTTGTGGCCAGCGAACCGGGGAGCAAGTCTCCATGGAAGCTGCTTGGCGCAGAGCCTTACATCGGCGAATTCGGCGGCATGGAGCAGGGCAACACCGTCGACACGACGCGTCAACCACAGACCTTTGTCACCGATGACGGCAGGCTGGTGCTGGCCGTGCCGACGTGGAGCCTGCAGTCGGGCGTGCGCATCCTTTCCTACGACGCACTCGTGTTCAACCCGAAAGAAACCGATAACGTCAACGACAAGCATTGGACCTATATCGGCAACATTCCGGCGGGTGAGGACAACAGCGCCAACTGTGGCGAAGATGCGCCCGGCAAGATTGCCTGCGTCAAGAACACCAGCACGCTTGCGTTCGTGAAGCAGCCAGGACTGCCCGCATTGCGGGTAACGGTCTCTGCCGTTCCCCCGACGAGCGGGGGTGACGCGACGGTTGAATACCGCTACGATGCCGCCAGCAAATCGTATTTGCCGACTCCTTGATACAGGACCAAAGGAATTGGTTCGGGCGGCGTACCGCTGCAGCCGCGTGGCTGCAGCACTCAATCAAGGACCTTGAGCGATGCCGACGAACTACTCACGAGCCCAAGTGCTCGACATCATCGAACGCGAAGCGGCCGAGCGGAATATTCCGCGTGACGACTTCCTGCGTTTTGCCCACGTAGAGACTGGCGGCGCCTTCGACGAGTTGGCCAGTCGCGGCCCCGGCGGTGCGAAAGGACTATTCCAGTTCACGCCGCCAACTGCCCAGCAGTACGGCATTGCCGGACGCGAGCTGGACGCGGTGGCCAATACCGACGCAGCAGCGCGGCTGTATCTGGACAACCGGACGAGCCTGGTCAATCGGCACGAACGCGATGGGCGGCCGTACCTTTCGGGCAAGCCCGAGCCCGATGGCCTGGATATGTATCTGGCCCATCAGCAAGGCGCCGGTGGCTATCGCTCTTTGCAGACCGCGATCGCCACGGGATCTTTTGGCCTGGAAAGCACACGCGCCAACATTCTCAACAATGTCGGCGAGAAAGAGCTGAAGTCCCTGACCGGCGTCGATTCGGCGACGTTCCGGCGCATGTCCGACAAGGACATGGCACAGACCTTCGTGCAGTACTGGGATACGAAGATGGACCGTATCCGGATTCCTGAAAAAGGCATCGAGCCGATTTCGACCACGCAGCAGGCACCCTCGCACGCTGCGCCAGCGCACTCTGCGCCTGCCCAGCCGGAAAAACCCGCAGCGCAAGGCATTGCGCTTCACGCAGCCTATGACCTCACCAACAAATACGATCACGTCAAATACGGCCTGGGCGCGAAAGATCCCGACAAAGGCAGGGTCGATTGTTCTGGCTGGGTGGTCGAGATGCAGAACGCGACCATGGACGAGATCAACAAGGGCGCCGGCAAGGCCATCTTCACCAAGGACGAAAAGTTCAGTCCGGGTTTCGACAGTGCATCCGAACTGCTGCGCAAGGCCGAGCTGCGCTCCGGCGTGCTGATCCAAGGCAAGGATGTGACTGCCCAGACCCTCAAGGAAGGCATGATCATCGGCGAGGACAATGGCCCGCAGAGTTGGGACAAGGGGCGCTACAAGGGCATCGACCACATCACGATGGTGGTGCGTGACCCCAAGGATGGCCAGCTCAAGATCAGCCAATCCCGTGGCGGCGAGGGTGTCGAGCTCAGTTCGCTGGATTCCTACCTCGAGCGCAAGCACGCCAAGGGCGTCAAGCTGTATGCGAGCGACCCGCTGTCTGAGGCGCGCGACCTGCTGCAGGAGCGCAGCCAGAACAAGCAGCAATCTCACGCAGCGACCGAGCACAAACCCAGCCAGGCACACGCCGCCGCTGATGCGCCGGGTGTCCTGCGCGAAAATGCGCGTGGCGCAGAAGTGCGCACATTGCAGCAGACGCTGCAGCAACTGGGTTACAAGGACGCAGGCGGTAACGAACTCAAGGCTGACGGCGCCTATGGCCAACGGACCAGCGAGGCGGTCAAGGCATTCCAGCGTGCGCATGGGCTGCAGGACGATGGCGTGGTTGGCCGCGATACGCAGGCTGCGTTGAAGCAGGCGGAAAAGACGCCCTTGCTCTCGGAGAAAACCAATCCCGACCACCCGCTGTTCAATCAGGCCGTCAACAAGCTGGAGCAGCTCGGTCCGAATGCCTTCGCCAATCGGCAGCAGTTGGCAAATGCGGCCGGCCACATGACCTTCGAAGCCAAGGTCAGCGGCATGCAACGCATCGACATGGTGGCGCAAAGCAAGGACGGCAACGGACTGTTTGCCGTGCAGGGTCAGCCAACCGACCCGGCGCATCAGCGGATCTACACCGACAAGGCAACCGCTGCGGAACGGCCGCTGGAGCAGAGCAGCAATGCTGTGCGGCAGGAAGCGCAGACGCAGACGCAGGCTCAAGACCAGCAAGAGCAACAACGCAGCCAGGCGCGCAGCGTCGGTTGATCGTCGCGCAACACAAACACAGAAGGGGCACCGATCGATGGATCGGTGCCCCTTCTTGTTTACACCCGCATTACGCGTTGTTTCCCATCACATCGGGCGCCGGATATCCGGCGCCACCAGCACTGGTCCGTCAGTTGGACGTCGCAACAGCTTCTCTGTCAGGGAACCACTGCGGCAACTGCTCGGCGAATTTCGCTGCGCATTCGTCGCTGTAGGCTTGTGCGGCTGCTTTGACCAACGCGTAATCGTTGGCTTCCCATTCTTCCAGCGAGGCAGTACGCGGTGTCGGCGCGCAGTCCAGACTGACCGGGCTCGCCTTGCGCTTCAAGAAGCCGCTGCGCTCCCCACCGATCGTCACTGCGTAGCGCAGCTCGTAAGGCGACTTGGTATCGGCCAGGCTTTGATACACCAGCAGCCAGTCCGACATCAGCACCTGCAACGGGAACGGTTCTGCCGGTACGGCCCGCGGATGCCCGGTGAAGTAGGTCTTCAAATGCGCGTTGACCGCATCGCGCTGCAATTGATAGCCGGGATTCCCCAGGGCCTCCATCTTTTCGCCTTTCAGCTGATCTTTTCCGAAGGCAGAGACCGCAACACCGCGCGCGAACAGGCTGGTGGCAATCTGCAAACCGACGACCATCCCGGTATGTCCGCGGCGGACGACACGCAGCATTTCGTCGCCGTTGGGCAGGCCGTTCGAGCCCACCCGCATGCTCGAATGCAATGGGAGCTGCAAGGCCCAATCTGCCGAGGGCGTCATGGCAACGCCTGCATCGGACTGCAGACTTGGTTGCGCCTGTGTTGCGGCAACCGCCACAGTGCCTGCAACTGCAGCAGCCGCATAGGCAGTTGCCGTGGAGAAATCCCCGCCTGCAAACGCAGGCACCACCGCAGTGGCTTCGGTCACGCGCGCAGCGGTACAGAAGGTACCAGCCGCCCGCATCTGTGCCTCATGGAAGCCAATGCCGTTGATCTGGTGCACGCCGGCATCCTTGCCGTACTGCTCCACCAGCTTGCCGATCAATGCATCGGACGGCGATTGCTGTGCGCAGACCTTGGCGGCTGCGATGCGCGACCAGGCGAATTGCAGCGCAGGATCCCAGCCCATCGCATCTTCGCCCACGAATCCGTGGTCGTAGTGATACGCATAAATGGCAGGGTCGATCTCCTGCAGCGTCATTCCGCCCTGTCCGGCATAGCCCAGCGGCACGTCTTGCGCAACAGCAAGCCCCGGCAGTGCCAATAGCACCGCCGCGATACACGTCTTCATGAATCCCTGTCCCTATGGATAAGTGCGACGCGCTGCATGTCCCCCATGCAGCGCGACCGATGCGCCACCGCTCGCACACGACGGCTTCCCACATGCAGGGCGCTGATCGACGGGTAATGGCACAAACGCACCCGGCCGATCGTCCTGCAGGGATAGTGTGCCCGCACACGGCAGCCATCGCAGTCGGGGCGGTCCCCACGCATGTGTGGGGACCGCCCCTCAGATGCTCACTGCTTAGGCATGCAAGATTCCGCCTGGGCCTGGTTGCCAATCGCGTGGCGTGCGCAATGCGGCCAATATACGCACCAGCTCGCGATAGCTCTGGGCCAGTTGCGCGAACAGACCTGCATCGCTGCAGCGGGTGTCGGCCACTTCGGAATACGCGCCCCTGCCCAGATCGATGAAGTAATCCACACTGAGGCGCCGGCGTTGCGCCACGCCCGGAAACAGGCCTGCAATCAGCAGGCAACCGTCTCCCACGTCACGCAATGCGTCGGCCCGCACGCTACCGATCTGGTCCTGCGCATGCAGCCATGCCAGCGCCTGCGTGCGCGAAAGCAGATGCGCATCGCGCTGGAAGCGCAGCAACACGAACACCAGATAATGCTCGCGCGATTCGTCCAGCGGACGCGCAATCCGCTGCCCCGCCTCGCGCACCAACGCCTGCCACAACTCGGCCGGCGCCCCCTGTTTGAAAGACTCGTGCATACGTCCTCCTGCGTGGTGTGGACCCTCGCCAGGAGCTTATGCATAACTTGGGCCACTGCGTTGGCAGAGGCTGTGGTGGAGCGCTAAGGACCGGCCGCTGGCAGTGCGACCGGGCCTTCGCCAGACGGATACGGCCACTCCTGGAAGCGGCATCGCCACGTGCATAGGCAGGACGTCGGCGACTGCTTTGCGAGGAGCTGAACCTCGCGCGTTGCGCGTCAGCGCAACCAGCACGACGTCGCACGCAATCGCCATCCTGGAACATGACAGCGACAGAGCCGAACATGCACTGCGTGCATGCACCGACTGCATGCAGCTGGCAGTGCGCGCAGACGGCACCGCGGCAGCGCTTACTCCACCGTCACCGACTTGGCCAGATTGCGCGGCTTGTCCACATCGGTGCCGCGTGCCAGGGCGGTGTGGTAAGCCAGCAGCTGCACCGGGATGGTGTGGATCACCGGCGACAGCACGCCGGCATGGCGTGGGGTGCGGATGACATGCACGCCTTCGGAGTCGCTGAAGTGGCTGTCCTGGTCGGCGAACACGAACAGCTCGCCGCCGCGTGCGCGCACTTCCTGCATGTTGGATTTGACCTTTTCCAGCAGGCGGTCGTTCGGTGCGATCACCACCACCGGCATCGCCGCATCCACCAGTGCCAGCGGCCCATGCTTCAACTCGCCGGCCGGATACGCTTCGGCGTGGATATATGAGATTTCCTTGAGCTTGAGCGCGCCTTCCAATGCAATCGGATAATGCAGGCCGCGACCGAGGAACAGCGCATTCTCCTTCGGCGAAAATCGTTCGGCCCAGGCCATGATCTGCGGTTCAAGATTCAATGCATGCTGCACGCTGCCGGGCAAAAAGCGCAGCTGCTCCAGATACTCGGCTTCTTCGGCGTCACTGATGCGGCCCTGCAACTTCCCCAACACCATGGTGAGCTGGAACAACACCGCCAGCTGGGTGGTGAAGGCCTTGGTCGAGGCCACGCCGATCTCGGCGCCGGCACGCGTGTAGCAGACCAGCTCGCTGGCGCGCGGGATCGCACTTTCCGGCACATTGCAGATCGACAGCGTGTGCAAATGCCCCAGCGATTTGGCGTATTTCAGCGCTTCCATCGTGTCCAGCGTTTCGCCGGACTGGGAGATGGTCACGATCAGATGCTTCGGGTTGGCATACGCGGCGCGGTAGCGGTATTCGCTGGCGATCTCCACGCTGCACGGCAGCCCCGCAATGGCTTCGATCCAGTAACGGGCGGTCATGCCGGCGTAGTAGCTGGTACCGCAGGCCAGGATCTGCACGCCTTCAATGTCGCGCAACACCGCTTCTGCGTTGGCGCCGAACAGCGATGCCGGGAAACCCTTGGCATCGATCGCCGCCTCGATGGTGTCGGCCAAGGCGCGCGGCTGCTCGTGGATTTCCTTCTGCATGAAATGCCGGAACGGGCCCAGTTCCAGCGAGGCCAGCGACACGTCCGACAGGTGCAGCGGGCGCTCCACCGGTGCATCGTTGCCGTCGAAGATGCGCACGCCTTCGCGGTGCAATTCGGCGGTGTCGCCTTCTTCGAGGAAGATCACCTGGCGCGTGGCCTGCACGATCGCCGACACGTCGGAAGCGACGAAGTTTTCCCCCTCACCCACCCCGATCAGCAACGGGCAGCCCATGCGCGCGCAGACGAAGCGTTCCGGTTCGGCCTGGCTCATCACCGCCAGCGCATAGGCACCGGTGAGTTCCTTGACGGTGCGCTGCAGCGCGGTGAGCAGGTCGCCGGCGCTGCCCAGATGATGATGGATCAGATGCGCGATGACCTCGGTGTCGGTCTGCGACTCGAAGGTGTAGCCAAGCGCGCGCAATTTTTCGCGCTGCTCCTCGTGGTTTTCGATAATGCCGTTGTGCACCAGCGCCACGCCGGCGCTGATGTGCGGGTGCGCGTTGGCTTCGGTGACGCCGCCATGGGTGGCCCAGCGGGTGTGGCCGATCCCCAGCGTGGCGCCGAACTGTTCGGCCTGCGCGGCCTGCGCCATCTCGGCCACCCGCCCGGTGCGACGCACCCGGCGCACCTGCACGCCATCGAGCACTGCAATGCCGGAGGAATCGTAGCCGCGGTATTCCAGGCGCTTGAGTCCTTCGATCAGGACCGGGACCACATCGCGCCCGGCGATCGCTCCGACAATGCCGCACATAGGACAGCTCTCGCAAAAGAAGTCGGACATTTTAGCGTGTCCGCTCTTGTCCGCTGCATGACCATGCCCGGACAGCGTGTCCGCCCCCAGTGTCCGCGGACACTGCGGACACCGGTCGCCACGTCAACAAAACCATCCATTTCAATGACTTGAACGTTGGCACGGGTCCTGCTTTATCGCAGTGACGCCACCGAGCCAGCCGACCATGATTCGCGATACCTCTGCCCAGGACCAGGTTCTCCGCACACCCGCCCAGCGCGCGCCGTGGCGCCGTTGGCTGTGGCCTGGCGTCGCCGCGGTGACGGTGCTGGCCGGGATCGGCTGGGCCGTGGCTGCGTGGAGCGCCGGCAGCCGCTCGTTCGACGCCAGCCGCGTGCGCGTTGCCACCGTCACCCGAGGCGACCTGGTACGCGACATCGCCGCCGACGGCCGCGTGATCGCCGCCAACAGCCCGGTGCTGTACGCCATCTCTGCCGGCACGGTGACGCTGAGCGTGGTGGCTGGCGACGTCGTCAAGCAGGGCCAGGAACTGGCGCGCATCGACAGCCCCGAGCTGCGCAGCAAGCTGGCGCAGGAGCAGGCCACCCTGGCCGGCCTGGAGGCCGAATCCAGCCGCGCGGCCCTGGATGCCACCCTGGCGCGTGCCAACGCCAGCAAGCTCACCGACCAGGCCCAGATCGACAAGCAGGCTGCCGCGCGCGACCTGGAGCGCTACCAACGCGGCTACGACGGTGGCGCCGTGCCGCAGGTGGAACTGGCCAAGGCGCAGGACACCTTGAAGAAGACCGATATCGACCTGCAGCACGCCCAACGCGATGCCGCGTTGAAGAGCCAGGGTGCGGACCTGGATTCGCGCAACAAGCGCCTGCTGGCAGACCGCCAACGCGCCGTGGTGGCCGAAGTGCAGCGCCAGGTGGACGCGCTCACGCTGCGCTCGCCCTTCGATGGCCAGGTCGGCCAGGTGCAGGCGGTGCAGCACACCCAGGTGGCGGCGAACGCGCCGATTCTGGGCGTGGTGGATCTGTCCAAGTTCGAAGTGGAGATCAAGGTGCCGGAGAGTTTCGCCCGCGATCTGGCGATCGGCATGCCGGCCCAGCTCACCAGCGGCAGCGGCCAACCGTTCGCCGGCGCCATCTCGGCGGTGTCGCCGGAAGTGGTCAATGGCGAAGTCACCGCGCGCATCCGCTTCACCGACAAGCAGCCGCCAGGCCTGCGCCAGAGCCAGCGCATGAGCGCACGCGTGCTGATGGACACGCGCCGCAACGTGCTCAAGGTCGAACGCGGCCCGTTTGTCGAACAATCCGGCGGCAGCTATGCCTATGTGATGGATGGCAACACCGCCGCGCGGCGCCCGGTCACGCTCGGTGTCAGCAGCCTGGGCGAAGTGCAGGTGCTCTCCGGGCTACAGGTCGGCGACCGCGTGGTGGTCTCCGGTGCAGACAACTTTGGCGACGCGCCGCGCGTCACCGTCCACTGATTCACTCATTTCCACTCGTCGCACACTCTCTTCGCAAAGGAATCGGCAATGCTCAAGATGCAAGCGGTCTCCAAGGTCTTCCGCACCGAACAGGTGGAAACGCATGCGCTGCGGTCGCTGGACCTGCATGTGCGCGAAGGCGAGTTCGTCGCGGTCACCGGCCCCTCCGGCTCGGGCAAGACCACCTTCCTCAACCTGGCCGGGCTGCTGGAAACCTTCACCAGCGGGCAGTATCTGCTCGATGGCGAAGACGTCAGCCATCTGTCCGACGATGCACGTTCGCGCCTGCGCAACCGCAAGATCGGCTTCATCTTCCAGGGCTTCAATCTGATTCCCGACCTCAACCTGTTCGACAACGTCGATGTGCCGCTGCGATATCGCGGCATGGCGGCAGCCGAGCGCAAGCAGCGCATCGAAGAGGCACTGACCAAGGTGGGCCTGGGCTCGCGCCTGCGTCACTACCCCACCGAACTCTCCGGTGGGCAACAGCAGCGCGCTGCGATTGCGCGCGCACTGGCCGGCAGTCCACGCTTGCTGCTGGCCGACGAACCCACCGGCAACCTCGATTCGCAAATGGCGCGCGGGGTGATGGAACTGCTGGAAGAGATCAACAGCCAGGGCACCACCATCGTCATGGTCACCCACGATCCGGAACTGGCCGCACGCGCGCAGCGCAACGTGCACATCGTCGACGGGCAGGCCACCGACCTGGAACGCAATCCCAGCCTGATGCGCACGCCTGCCGCCGTTGCAACCCTGGCCGACTGAGGAGCCCACCCATGTTCGGCTACTACTTCAATCTTGCGGTACGCAGCTTCCGCCGCAACAAGGTACTGACCGCACTGATGGTGCTGGCCATCGCGCTGGGTATCGGCGCCAGCATGACCACGCTGACGGTGTTCCATGTGTTGTCGGGCGACCCGATTCCGCAAAAGAGCGATCGGTTGTTCTATGTGCAGGTGGATGCGGAACCGAAGTCCGGCTACCAGCCGGGAGACGAGCCCGATTACCAGTCCACCCGCTTCGACGCCGAGGCGCTGCTGCGTGAGAAGCGCGCCATGCGTCAGGCGATGATGTCAGGCGGAAGTGTCGCGATCGAGCCACAGCGCAGTGGATTGAGCCCTTTCAAGCTAAACGCTCGTTTCACTTCGGCCGATTTCTTTGCGATGTTCGACGTGCCCTTGCTCTACGGCCAAGCGTGGTCCGGCACAAGCGACGAGCGGCACGAACGTGTCGCGGTGATCAGCAAGTCGCTGAACGAAAAGCTGTTCGACGGTGGCAACAGCGTCGGGCGCGAAGTGCGCGTGGACAAGAACACCTTCCGTATCGTCGGCGTCCTGGATACCTGGAAGATCGACCCACGCTTCTACGACATCACAGACACCTACGGCTCGAACGAACAGCTGTATGTGCCGTTCAGTACGGCGATGGATCTGAAATTGACCCACGCCGGCGGGACCAACTGCTCCGGCAAGGTCGAGGCAGGCGACACCACCGCGCTGAATGCGCCCTGCACCTGGGTGCAGTACTGGGTGGAGCTGGAAAATGCCAAGCAGGCGGGCGACTACAAGGCCTACCTCGAAAACTATTCCGATCAACAACGTGCCGCCGGGCGCTTTACCCGGCCCAACAATGTGCGCCTGCGCAACGTGATGCAGTGGCTGGACTACAACAAGGTGGTTCCCAGCGACGTCCGTCTGCAGTTGTGGCTGGCCATGGGCTTTCTGCTGGTGTGCCTGCTCAACACGGTCGGCCTGTTGCTGGCGAAATTCCTGCGCCGCAGCGGAGAGATTGGCGTGCGGCGTGCGCTTGGCGCGTCGCGCGGCGCAATCTTTGCGCAGTGCCTGGTGGAGGCAGGGACCATCGGCCTGGCCGGCGGCATCGGCGGACTTGGGCTGGCGTGGCTGGGGCTGTGGGCCGTGCGTCAGCAACCGGTGGATTACGCCGCGCTGGCGCACCTGGATATCACGATGCTGCTGCTGACATTCGCCATTGCGATCGCCGCGAGCCTGCTCGCCGGCATCCTGCCGTCCTGGCGCGCCATCCAGGTCGCACCGGCACTGCAGTTGAAGTCGTCCTGAACCTCCTGCCCGCCGCATCGCGGCGAGCCACGCTTCCTATCTTCAAGGTCAGCCCATGGACATCCGACCCATCATCTCCACCTTGCGCCGCCATAAGACGGCCGCCGCACTGATCGTGCTCGAGATCGCACTGGCTTGCGCCATCATCTGCAATTCGCTGTTTTTGATCGGCAATCGCCTGGACACGCTCCGGACTCCAAGCGGCATCGCCGAACAGGAGTTGCTCAGTATCCAGCTGGACGGCATCGGCCCACAGGCCAATGCCGATGCACGTACCCGGGAGGATCTGGCAGCGCTGCGCGCGGTACCCGGCGTGCGCAATGCAGTCATCACCAATCAGATCCCCTTCGTCAATTACTCGTCCAACACGGGGCTGACCCTGACCCCGGAGCAGGAACGCCCCACACTCAATGCCGCGCAGTATCTGGTCAGCGAAGGCAGCCTGGATGCACTTGGCCTGCAATTGAATGCCGGCCGCGACTTCAGCCCCGACGAATACATCAGCCAAGAAAAGGCTGATAACGACGATGAAGTCCGCAAGAAGGGTGCGGCGGTCATTCTGACGCAGGGGGCGGCGGACAAGATGTTCCCCGACCACAGCGCGCTCGGCAAGACCATCTACTCTGGCGACGTCCCGCTGCGTATCGTCGGAATCGTGCGCACCCTGGCGCGGCCGAACAATGTCAATGGACTGTCGGCAAAGGACTATTCGATGCTGCTGCCCATCCGTCCACCGTATAACAACGGGCAATACATCGTACGTGTTACCGATCCCTTGCGTCGGGCGGAAGTGCTGAAGGCGGCAGTGGCGGCCTTGATGAAAGTGGACAACAGCCGGTTGGTGCTGAAACAAGAGACCTACACCGAAATCCGCGAAAAGTATTTCCGCAATGATCGCGCAATGATCTGGCTACTCGGCGCAGTGTGCATCGCACTACTGATCGTCACCGCCTTGGGCATCGTCGGCCTGGCGAGTTTCTGGGTGCAGCAACGCACCAAGCAGATCGGTATCCGCCGTGCGCTGGGTGCAACGCGCAGCCAGATCCTGCGCTACTTCCAGATCGAGAATTTCCTGCTCGCCTCGGTCGGCATCGTGCTCGGCATGCTGATGGCCTACTCGATCAACGTCTGGCTGATGGCACGCTATGAATTGCCGCGACTGCCGGCAATCTACCTGCCGATTGGCGCGCTGCTGCTATGGATGCTCGGCCAGCTGGCGGTGTTCTGGCCGGCCCGCCGCGCAGCCGCAGTGCCCCCGGCTGTTGCCACCCGCAGTGCATGATGGCCGGCGTTGCTTCCCCGTCGCTTGGCAGTGGGGAAGCAACCCGGCTCGCCATCCACCGTGCGTTTCCACCATCGTTACGAACCGGATTCCCTCATGCCTTGCTCTCTTGCATCATCGGCACTGATCGCCCTGACCGCCTGCTGCCTCCTTCACCCCGGCCAGGCCGATGCGGCAACGCGGGCGCACGCGGCGTCGGCCTCGTCCAGCACTTCGACGCAAGAGGTGCTCGCCATCGACGACACCCGGCTGAACTGGCGCCATGACGATCAAATTCTGGAGCTCGTCGCCAGTAGCGACGGATTGCTGGTGACCCAGGCCAGCGCGTCGCTCAGCCTGCAGTTGCAACGTGGCGACCGCGTGCGCACGGCAGGCCGAACCCAGATCACCACAATCGCAACATTGCTGGCCGCACTGCAGGCTGCTGCAGGCAACCCCATCGCCGTGGATGTCATGCGCGATGGTGTGCAGGTGCACCTGATCTGGACAGCGGCCACGTACACACCGCTGTTGCCGCCCGCGGCTCCATAACCAGCGCCGTGCCGGCAACAGCCGATGCACCCTGCATCGGCCGCTTGAGTCCGCCGACCTTGCCGCCCGGCGATCTGCCGCCCCCGCCGAGCAGCGCGTTGTCGCTGCGTGTTGCCAGTATTCTGTGCCGATCCCATCCCGCGCCTTCTTGAGCAATGCGATGCCGCACATCCTGATCATCGACGACAACACGGCCGTGGCCACTGCATTGGAAGTGCTGTTTTCGTTGCACGACATCGAGGCGCGGCACGCGCATTCGCCGCAGGCCGGGCTGGCGCTGCTGGACGAGCAGGCGTTCGATCTGGTGATCCAGGACATGAACTTCACCGCCGACACCACCTCCGGCGAAGAAGGCGAGGCGCTGTTTACCCAACTGCGTCAGCGTCATCCGGACCTGCCGGTGATCCTGCTCACCGCCTGGACGCACCTGGGCAGCGCGGTGGGCCTGGTCAAGGCCGGTGCGGCCGATTACATCGCCAAGCCCTGGGACGACACCAAGCTGCTGACCACGGTCAACAACCTGCTGGAACTGTCCGAAGCACGCCGCGAACTGGAACGTCGTCGCGAACGCGAACGCCGCGGCCGCGAGCAGCTGACCCAGCGCTACGACCTGCGCGGCGCGGTGTTCGCCGATCCGGCCAGCGAGCGCGCAATCGCCCTGGCCTGCCAGGTCGCACGCTCGGACTTGCCGGTGCTGATCACCGGCCCCAATGGCAGCGGCAAGGAAAAGATTGCCGAGATCATCCAGGCCAATTCGGCCACCAAACATGGCCCGTTCATTGCACTCAACTGCGGCGCCTTGCCAGGTGAATTGATCGAAGCCGAATTATTCGGGGCCGAAGCCGGCGCCTACACCGGCGCCAACAAGGCGCGCGAAGGCAAGTTCGAAGCGGCCGATGGCGGCACGCTGTTTCTCGACGAGATCGGCAACCTGCCGCTGGCGGGTCAAATGAAGTTGCTGCGCGTGCTGGAAACCGGCCGTTACGAGCGGCTGGGTTCCAACCGCGAGCGCCACGCCAAGGTGCGCGTGATCAGCGCCACCAATTCAGATCTGCCGGCGATGATCCGCGACGGCAGTTTTCGCGAGGATCTGTATTACCGGCTCAACACGGTGGAAATCGCACTGCCCGCACTGGCCGAACGCCCCGGCGATATCGGCCCGCTGGCCGAGCACTTCCTTGCCGGTGAAAAGCCGCTATCCGCGCACGCGCGCGATGCCTTGCAACGGCATGCCTGGCCCGGCAACGTGCGCGAGTTACGCAATGTGCTGCAACGCGCCGCCTTGCTCGCGCAGGGCGCGCGCATCTCAGCGGGCGATCTGAATCTGCCGCGTGCAACCGCGCCACGGCCGGCGACGCCGGCTGCAGGCGAGCCGGATCGCGCGCGTATCGAACAGGCGCTGGCACGCGCGCAAGGCGTGATCGCACAAGCGGCCGCCGAGCTGGGGTTGAGCCGTCAGGCGCTGTATCGGCGCATGGACCGTTACGGCATCAGCTCGGAATGAACCTTCGCATGCGGAACCGCTCTTTCACGTTTTCGCTGTTTTTGCGCTTGCTGCCGGTGCTTGCCCTGGCAGCTGCATTGCCATGGTTCATGGCGTACTGGCTGGACCACGGCTGGCAGGTGGCGGCGATTTCGGTCCTCGTCCTGCTGGCAGCGATGTGGTTCAGCCTCAACCGCGCCACCGCACCGATGCGCTCGCTGTTTCGTGCGCTGGCCGGCACCACCAGCAGCTACCGCGATGGCGAATACAACTTCGGTGTGTATTGGCGCGGCAACGACGAACTGGCGCAACTGGTGCAGGCACATGCCGAGCTTGGCGATGTGCTGCGTGCGCAGCGTAGCCATCTGGTACAGCGCGAGCTGATGCTCGACACCATGCTGCAGAACACACCGGTGGCCATGCTGCTGGTGGTCGCCGGCGGCGATGGCCTGCGGCGGATCGGGTTTTCCAACAATGCCGCACGCAAGCTGCTGTACGAAGGACGCAAGCTGGAAGGCCAGCATCTGGACGATGTGCTCGGCCGCATGCCGGCCGAATTGCGCGATGCGCTGGCACGTGGCGGGGATTGCCTGTTCGCGGTACGCGAAGATGGCGACGACGAAGAAGACGAGCAGATCTATCACCTGTCGCGGCGTAGCTTTCACATCAACGGGCGCGGGCACGAGCTGTTGTTGATCCGCACCTTGACCACCGAGTTACGCCGCCAGGAAGTGCAGACCTGGAAAAAAGTCATCCGCGTGATCAGCCACGAATTGAACAATTCGCTGGCACCGATCGCCTCGCTGGCGCATTCGGGCGCCGAGCTGCTGCGCCGCGAACGCACCGATCGCCTGGGGACGGTGTTCGAGACCATCGAAGAACGCGCGCGTCACCTGGAAGGCTTTATCCGCGGCTATGCGCGCTTTGCCAAATTGCCGCAACCGCAGCTGCAGACCATCGAATGGGCGCCGTTTTTGCAGCGCTTGCAGCAGCAGATTCCGTTCCAGGTACAGGGCACGCTGACCGATGTCTCCAGCCGGATCGATGCAGCGCAGATCGAGCAGGCGCTGCTCAATCTGCTGAAAAATGCCCACGAGGCCTGCAGCGAAGCACAGCCGCCCAATAGCGATGTCGCCCTACGCGTCACGCGCGTGCCGCAGTGGCTACGCATCGAAGTGCTCGACCGCGGCAACGGCATGAACGAAGCGGTGCTGCACAACGCACTGATGCCGTTCTATTCGACCAAGCGCAATGGCACAGGTCTTGGTCTTGCCCTCACCCGCGAAATCGCCGAAGCGCACGGCGGCCGCATCTCGCTGCACAACCGCGAACACGGCGGACTGTGCGTGACCTTGCTGTTGCCATTGGCGGCTTGAACGCAGCAAGGCTTGCAGGACTTGCGATGCCATCCATGCGTTGCATCACGCCTTCCGTCAGCGCACGCGCCCCGCGCATGTCATGGCAGCGCCCCTGGGCGCGATGGACGGCCGGTCGCGCCCAGGGGCGCTCCCGCACGTTCAGCGCTCCGCCAGCGGCCCAGCCGCCTGGGCCCGCAAGCAGCCTTGACGCGTCGCGCCGAGAACGGCGGAGCTGTTGCGCGCTTCCGATGCATCGGGCCACCAAGCGCAATCAGCGCCGATGCGGCGCTGTTCCCTGCGATCCAGCGTGCACCGCAGCCTATTTCTTGGTCGGCCGCTTCCAGCCTTCGATCACGGTCTGCCGCGCACGCGTCACACTGAGCTGGCCCGCCGGCGCATCGCTCGTGATCACCGAACCGGCACCGATGGTGGAATTGGCGCCAATCTCGATCGGTGCCACCAACGCGCTGTTGGAGCCGACAAACGCACCATCGCCGATGGTGGTCTGCGACTTGTTCACCCCGTCGTAGTTGCAGGTGATGGTGCCGGCGCCGATGTTGACCTTGCTGCCGATCACCGCATCGCCCAGATAGGTCAGATGGTTGGCCTTGCTGCCGACGCCCATGGTGACCTTTTTGGTCTCCACGAAATTGCCGATATGCACGCCATCGGCCAACACGGTGCCGGGGCGCAAACGCGCGAACGGGCCGATCTGCACCGCGCCTTCGGTGACCACGCCTTCCAGATCGCTGTGCGCACGCACGTGCGTGCCGGCACCGAGCGTGACGTCGCGCAAGCGCACGAACGGGCCGATCACCACATCATCGCCCAGCGTCACATTGCCTTCCAGGATCACATCGATATCCAGCTGCACATCGCGCCCCACCTGCACGCTGCCGCGCTGCTCCACACGCGCCGGGTCGGCCATGCGCACGCCCTGCAGGCAAAGCGTGCGCGCGGCGCGCAGTTGCCAGGCACGTTCGAGCTGGGCGAGTTGCCACGGGTCGTTGGCACCCTCCACGTCCTGCGGGTCGGCCACGTGCACCATGTCGGCCGGCGTGAAATCGGCTGCGGCGCTGGCGAACACGTCGGTGAGATAGAACTCGCCCTGCGCATTGTCGTTGGACAAACCAGCCAGCCAACGGCGCAGCGCAGTGGATTCAGCGGTGAGGATGCCGGTATTGATGGTACGAATGCGGCGCTGCTCGTCATTGGCGTCCTTCTGCTCGACGATCGCGGCCACCTTGCCCTCCGCATCGCGCAGGATGCGCCCATAGCCGGTGGGATTGGCCAGTTCGGCAACCAGCACCGCCATGCGGCCCGGTGCATGCAGCAACTGCAACAGGCTCTCGCTGCGGATCAGCGGCACATCGCCATACAACACCAGCACCGTTGCCGCATCGGGAATCGCAGGCATTGCCTGCTGCACGGCATGCCCGGTGCCCAACTGCTCGCGCTGTTCGGCCCACTGCAGATCGCCTTGATCGGCGAAGGCTGCCTGCACCTGGTCGCCACCATGCCCGTACACGATATGGATCGCCGCCGGCTGCAGCTGCCGCGCAGTGGCGATCACATGCGCCAGCATCGGCTGGCCCGCCAGCGGCTGCAGCACCTTGGGCAGGGACGAGCGCATGCGCTTGCCTTCGCCTGCGGCCAGGATCACAACGTGCAGGGGCAGGGTCATCAAGACATTCCAGGCATAGGGATGTCCAAATTCTAGTCGCTGCGCCCCCTCGCGTCGTTGCCCGGATGCAGCGTTCGCCCGCACTAACAACGTTTGCGCCTCGCTGCCGCTAGGATGGGCGCCCCTTTCCTTTGCCCCGCACGCATGAGTCTGTTCCGCCAAGGCAGCCAGTTCATGATCATTGGCGCCCTGCAGCTGGTCGTCGATTGCGGCATCTTCATCGCCGCCACCGCCGCAGGCATGCCTGCGGTGCCCGCCAATCTGCTCGGACGCATCGGCGGCGCCATGCTCGGCTTTTGGCTCAACGGCCGCTACACCTTCGCCCAGCAAGGCGATGCGCGACTGGGTTGGCGACGCTTCGGCCGCTTTGCGTTGATGTGGCTGACGCTCACGCTGATCAGCACCTGGCTGCTCTCGACCACGGTAGACCTACTCGGCCTGCGTCAGGCATGGCTGGCAAAACCGCTGGTCGAAGGCGGGCTGGCGGTCGTGTCGTTCTTCCTGGGCCGGCATGTGGTGTATCGCTGATCGAGGCATGCGCAGGCGCCGAGCGATTGCTCGATCGTGTGGCGATACGACGCAAAAGGGGACACCGCTTGCGCGCAGACAGCGCGCAGCACAGGCGCGGCATCTGTTCCAGTGCTGATCGATCGCGCGGATATCCTTGTCGCTCTTATGCGGCATCCATGCTGCATCGGGTCCACACCCGGTCGGCGAACAAGGAACAGTCGCGTTGGCAGGTGTGCGTGGCGTTCAACCAGGCTGCCAGCGACCTTTCTCGTACAGCGTCCTCGCCGATTGCATGACAGTTGACGGCATGGATGCCGTCATCGCCTTTCCAGGACGGGTTGAGGGCGCGCCTGGCGAGCGCCCAGTGCACCGCGCCTTGGACACGCTCAGCGTTCGATCTGAACGCCTGACTGCATCCACCAGGATGCGGCCGACAAAACCGCTGCAATCGCCACCAAGCGAACGCGCACACGTGTTGTCGGCCGCTCCAACCGCATGACAGCGCGTTGGTCTCGCAGACACGTTGCCGCTATGGATCAGTGGCAAAAATCGCCCAGGCCGCGCACCAGTGCCGCACGATGCAGCGCATCCAGCTGCCACTGCTCTGCGTAATGCGCAGCGGCGCGCGCGGTGCTGGCCGGGCAGTCGGGCGCGCTGCGCGCCGAGGCCACATCGGCCAGCGCATCGAGCAGTTCGCCCTGCAGTTGATCCAGGCGAGCGCGCAGCGCGGTGAGATCCGGACGTGCGGTGTTCGGCGCATGTCCGCGCTCGTGCCAATGGTTGAGCAGCGCGTACTGCACCGACTTGTTGGCCTCGATTTGCGCGCCGAAGAAACGCGCCGCGTCGTCGGCATCCAGCCCATGCGCCGGCGCCTGATCGCGCACGCTCTGCAGCACCGCCGCCTCGCGCGCCTGATCCAGCACCGGCTTGCCGCTGTCCCACTTGCTTAGCGCTACCGCATCGCCAATGGCATTGCGCTGCACGATGCGATCCATCAGCAGATCCAACGGCGGCTGGCTGCGCGCCGGCCATGCGCACCCCAGCAGTCCGGCGGCCAACAGGCCGCTCACCATGTAAGCGCGAATGCCATCGATCGAACGGGTCATGCCATCTTCCTCAACGTGCCGGGATAAGCTTGCCATGCAGCGCTGCGGTGCAGCGGTGCGCCAAGGCACGCAGTGTGCCTGCCGCGCGCCACCGCGGATTCACGCACCCGCACGCGGCGCTCCAAAAACGAAAACGCCGACACGATGGTCGGCGTTTCGAACTTCATATCTGCAGACGAACTTGCAGCAGTCGGACGTGCATGCCCACCCTGCAGTGGACAGACCACGCTTAGTGCTTGAGGTTGCGACGCAAGCGCTCCAGCGCCTGCAGCTGTACTGTCGCTTCGGCCAGCTGACGCTGTGCCTCGGCCACGTCCACCGTGTTGCCACGGTTGGCCAGCAGCCGCTCGGCCTCTTCCTTGACCTTGCGCACGGCCGCCTCGTCAATGTCCTGCGCACGCACCGCGGTGTCGACCAGGATGGTCACCACCTGCGGCTGCACTTCCAGGATGCCGCCGGAAATGGCGAAATCCAGCTGTTCGCCATTGGCGGTGGTCACCACCACCTTGCCCGGCTTCAGGCGTGTGATCAGCGGCGCGTGCTTGGGCGCAATGCCCAGCTCGCCCAACTCGCCGGTAGCCACGACCAGCGTCGCCTCACCGTGGAAGATTTCCTTTTCGGCGCTGACGATGTCGCAACGGATAGTGCTCATGCTGCCTCACTCTGTGAGGCGGGGATTGGGGATGCGGGATTCGGGATTGGCAACCGCAGCTTTCACTGTGGTCACTCACCTCGTTTCCGCTCCCCAATTACCGCCGTACCAAATCCCGAATCCCGAATGCCAAATCCCGGCTCTTACGCCTTGGCGCTCATCTTGTTGGCTTTCTCGACCGCTTCTTCGATGCTGCCGACCATGTAGAACGCCTGCTCCGGCAGGTGGTCGTATTCGCCGTCGCAGATCGCCTTGAAGCCGCGGATGGTGTCCTTCAGCGACACGTACTTGCCCGGCGAACCGGTGAACACTTCGGCCACGTGGAAGGGCTGGCTGAAGAAGCGCTCGATCTTGCGTGCGCGCGACACCGACTGCTTGTCTTCTTCGCTCAGCTCGTCCATGCCCAGGATGGCGATGATGTCCTTCAGTTCCTTGTACTTCTGCAAGGTCTGCTGGACGCGCTGGGCGGTGTCGTAATGCTCGTGGCCGATCACCAGCGGATCCATCTGGCGGCTGGTGGAGTCCAGCGGATCCACCGCCGGGTAGATACCCAGCGAGGCGATGTTACGGCTCAGCGTGACGGTCGAGTCCAGGTGGGCGAAGGTGGTCGCCGGCGACGGGTCGGTCAGGTCGTCCGCAGGCACGTACACGGCCTGGATCGAGGTGATCGAACCGCTCTTGGTCGAGGTGATGCGCTCCTGCAGCACGCCCATTTCCTCGGCCAGGGTCGGCTGGTAGCCCACCGCCGACGGCATGCGGCCGAGCAGCGCGGACACTTCGGTACCGGCCAGCGTGTAGCGGTAGATGTTGTCCACGAACAGCAGCACGTCCTTGCCCTTGCCGCTGGCGTCCTTCTCGTCGCGGAAGTACTCGGCCATGGTCAGGCCGGTCAATGCCACGCGCAGACGGTTGCCCGGCGGCTCGTTCATCTGGCCGTAGACCATCGCCACCTTGTCCAGGACGTTGGAGTCCTTCATCTCGTGGTAGAAGTCGTTGCCCTCGCGGGTACGCTCGCCCACGCCGGCGAACACGGACAAGCCCGAGTGCGCCTTAGCGATGTTGTTGATCAGTTCCATCATGTTGACGGTCTTGCCGACGCCGGCGCCGCCGAACAGGCCGACCTTGCCGCCCTTGGCAAACGGGCACATCAGGTCGATCACCTTGATGCCGGTTTCCAGCAATTCGGTGCTGGAGGACTGGTCTTCATACGACGGTGCGCCGCGATGGATTTCCCAGTGGTCCGAGGCCTGCACGTCGCCGGCTTCGTCGATCGGGCGACCCAGCACGTCCATGATGCGACCCAGCGTACCGGCACCGACCGGCACCGAGATGGCGCGTTCGGTGTTGGTGGCGACCAGGTTGCGCTTCAGGCCGTCGGTGGAGCCGAGCGCAATCGTGCGCACCACGCCGTCGCCGAGCTGCTGCTGCACTTCCAGGGTGATTTCGGTGCCGTCGACCTTCAGCGCGTGATACACCTTCGGCACTTCATTGCGCGGGAATTCGACGTCGACGACCGCGCCGATGATCTGAACGATCTTGCCCTGACTCATTTTGCTGCTCCGGTTAGCTTTGTTCTGTCCGAGTGGCCGATGCCATCTCGTGGAATTTGTGATTTGGGATTCGTGATTGGGGATTCGCAAGGGCGCACTTCGCTGCGCTCCAACCAATCCCGAATCCCCAATCCCGGCGTACTTATACAGCCGCTGCGCCGCTGACGATTTCCGAAATTTCCTGGGTAATCGCCGCCTGACGTGCCTTGTTGTAGACCAGTTGCAAGGTGCCGATCATCTTGTTGGCGTTGTCGCTGGCGGCCTTCATCGCCACCATGCGCGCGGCATGTTCGGACGCAACGTTTTCCAGCACGGCCTGGTACACCAGCGACTCGATGTAGCGCGTCATCACGTGCTCCAGCACGGTGGCGGCATCGGGTTCGTACAGGTAGTCCCAATCGTGGTGCGCCACCTTGTGTTCGGCGGCCGGCAGCGGCAGCAGCTGATCGAAGCTGGCCTTCTGCGTCATGGTGTTCACGAAGCGGTTGTAGACCAGGTAGACGCGGTCCACCTTGCCTTCGATGAAGGCATCGATCATCACCTTGATCACGCCGATCAGCTGCTCCACCTGCGGGCTGTCGCCCAGGTGGGTCACGCTGCCGACCATGTTGACCTTGATGCGACGGAAGAACGCCGAGGCCTTCTGGCCGATGGTCACCACGTCGATCTCGGCACCGGTGTCCTGCCACGGGCGTACTTCGCCCAGCATCTTGCGGAACAGGTTGTTGTTCAGACCGCCGGCCAGGCCGCGGTCGGACGAGATCACGATATAGCCGACCCGCTTGACCTGTTCGCGCTCGACCAGGAACGGATGCTGGAAATCGGTGCTGGCCTGCGCCAGATGCCCGATCACCTGCTTCATCGCCTGCGCATACGGACGCGAGGTCTTCATGCGCTCCTGCGCCTTGCGGATCTTGGAGGCCGAGACCATTTCGAGCGCGCGCGTCACCTTGCGGGTGTTCTGCACGCTCTTGATCTTGGTTTTGATTTCGCGTCCGCCTGCCATACTCGCTCGCTTCGCTCGCTTAGTGAGATTCGGGAATCGGGATTGGGGATTGGCAACAGCCTCCCTACCTCACCGCTTCCGCGAACCCCGGATGCCTAACTTCTGGGATATGGGAACAACGATTCGAAATCGGCCAACGCCCCGAACCATCGCTCCTACGAATCCCGAATGCCCAATCCCAAA
Source organism: Xanthomonas sp. NCPPB 1062 (assembly GCF_041481705.2). Lineage (NCBI taxonomy): Bacteria > Pseudomonadati > Pseudomonadota > Gammaproteobacteria > Lysobacterales > Lysobacteraceae > Xanthomonas > Xanthomonas sp. NCPPB 1062. The sequence continues at coordinate 4,087,098 of NZ_CM192987.1, forward strand.
TCACGGCGACTGGCTTACCAGCTGCCCGTGGTCTTGAACTCTTCGATGCCTTTCTTGAAGCTGGCTTCGATGTCGTTGTCCCAACCGCCGGTGCTGTTGATCTTGGAGACCAGCTCGCCCTGGGTGTTGGCGAAGTGCGCGTGCAGGCCTTCCTCGAACGCCAGCAGCTTGTTGACCGGCACGTCGTCCAGGTAGCCCTCGTTGACGGCGTAGATCGACAGCGCCTGGTTGGCGATGGACATCGGCGCGTACTGCTTCTGCTTCATCAGCTCGGTGACGCGCTGACCGCGCTCGAGCTGCTTGCGGGTAGCTTCGTCCAGGTCCGAGGCGAACTGCGCGAACGCCGCCAGCTCGCGGTACTGCGCCAGCGAGATACGGATGCCGCCGGACAGCTTCTTGATGATCTTGGTCTGGGCGGCGCCACCGACGCGCGACACCGAGATACCGGCGTTGACGGCCGGACGGATACCGGCGTTGAACAGGTCGGTTTCCAGGAAGATCTGGCCGTCGGTGATCGAGATCACGTTGGTCGGCACGAACGCAGACACGTCGCCGGCCTGCGTTTCGATGATCGGCAGCGCAGTCAGCGAGCCGGTCTTGCCGGTCACCGCACCGTTGGTGAACTTCTCCACGTATTCCTCGGACACGCGCGCGGCGCGCTCGAGCAGGCGGGAGTGCAGATAGAACACGTCGCCCGGATAGGCTTCGCGACCCGGCGGGCGCTTGAGCAGCAGCGAGATCTGGCGGTAGGCCACGGCCTGCTTGGACAGATCGTCGTACACGATCAGCGCGTCTTCGCCGCGGTCCATGAAGTACTCGCCCATGGTGCAACCGGCGTAGGGGCTGATGTATTGCATCGCGGCCGATTCGGACGCGGTGGCAGCCACCACCACGGTGTGCGCCAGCGCGCCGTTTTCTTCCAGCTTGCGCACGATGTTGGCAACGGTCGAGGCCTTCTGGCCGATCGCCACGTACACGCACTTGATGCCGGTGCCCTTCTGGTTGATCACCGCGTCGATCGCCAGCGCGGTCTTGCCGGTCTGACGGTCACCGATGACCAGCTCGCGCTGGCCACGGCCGATCGGAATCATCGCATCGACCGACTTGTAACCGGTCTGCACCGGCTGGTCGACCGACTTGCGCCAGATCACGCCGGGCGCAACGCGCTCCACCGGTGCGGTCTGGGTGGCGCCCAGCGGGCCCTTGCCGTCGATCGGCTCGCCCAGTGCGTTGACCACGCGACCCAGCAGTTCCGGACCCACCGGCACTTCCAGGATGCGGCCGGTGGTCTTGGCCACGTCGCCTTCGCGCAGGCTTTCGTAGTCGCCCAGCACCACGGCGCCGACAGAATCGCGCTCCAGGTTCAGTGCCAGCGCGAAGGTGTTGTTCGGCAGTTCGATCATTTCGCCCTGCATCACGTCGGCCAGGCCGAAGATGCGCACGATGCCGTCGGACACGCTGGTCACGGAGCCTTCGTTGCGCGACTCTGCGGACAGCTTGACCGCTTCGATGCGGGTCTTGATCAGGTCGCTGATTTCGGAGGGGTTGAGCGTGGTTGCCATCGTTCAGTCCTAGGTGCCGGCCGCGAGGGCCGTGCGTTTATGTGAATTCAGTGGGCGAGCGAGCTTTGCAGACGCGCAAGCTTGCCCTTCAGCGAGCCGTCGATGACCACGTCGCCGGTGTCGATCACCGCGCCGCCGATCAGCGACGCATCGACTGCGGTGGTGATGTCCACATCGCGGCCGAAGCGCTTCTTCAGCGCAGCAGCGATCGTGTCGAGTTCGGTCTGGCTCATTGCAGCGGCCGAGGTCACCGTCGCCTTGACGACATGTTCGGCCTCGGCACGCAGTTGTTCGTACAAGCCTGCCACTTCCGGCAGCAGCGACAGCCGCTGCGCATCGGCAAGCACGCCGAGGAAACGCAGATAGTCCTCGCCCGCCTGCGGCGGCGCCAGCAGCGTCACTGCCTGTTCCTGGCCAAGGGCCGGGTTGAGCAGCAATGCGGCCACGCGCGGGTCGCCGGCCACCTGCGCCGAAAACGCCAGCGCATCGGACCAGGGCGCGAAGTTGCCGCCCTCACGCGCGATCGCAAACGCGGCACGGCCGTAGGGACGGGCAAGGGTGAGGGCCTGAGTCATCGCTTAAATCTCCGCCGCCAGCTCGTCGAGCAGCGCCTTGTGGGCGTTGGCATCGATTTCGCGCTTGAGCAGCTTTTCTGCACCGCTGACGGCCAGCACCGAGACCTGCTTGCGCAGCTCCTCGCGGGCACGCGTGGCGGATGCGTCGATTTCGGTCTGCGCCAGATCCTTCTGACGGTTGGCTTCGGCAATTGCCTCCAGCTTGGCCGCTTCGATGATCTGGTTGGCGCGCGCATGGGCCTGATCGATGATCTCGTTGGCCTTGGTGCGTGCGTCCTTCAGTGCTTCATTGACCTTTTCCTGCGCCTGCGCCAGGTCCTTCTGACTCCGGTCGGCCGCAGCCAGACCTTCAGCAATCTTTTGCTGACGCTCTTCGATCGCCTGCAGCAGCGGCGGCCAGATCTTGGTCGCGACGATCCAGATCAGACCGGCGAAGGCCAGCGCCTGGGCAAAGATGGTAAGGGTGATATCCATGGGTCGCTCAATCGCTGTTTAGGGGTGAAAGCGCCACCGCGCGGGCGGCGCTTTCCGACCTTCATCCGCGGATGCAACCGCCAAGGGCCGCATCCACATCCTGCTACCGCTGGATCAGCCGGCAGCCTGCGACAGACGCTCGATGAACACCTGGGCCAGCGGGTTGGCGAAGGCGAACAGCAGGCCGACGGCGACGCTGATGATGAACGCGGCGTCGATCAGGCCGGCGGTGATGAACATACGAACCTGCAGCACCGGGATCAGTTCCGGCTGGCGCGCAGCCGATTCCAGGAACTTGCCAGCCATGATGGCCAGACCGAGGCCGGCACCCAGCGCGGCCAGGCCGATCATGATGCCGACGGCGAGGACGGTGGAGCTCTGGACTTGAGCGAGGTTGGTCAGGACGGCGAGGTACATGGTGATCTCCGAACGAAAGTTTCTAAGGGTGATGGATGAAGCGGAATAAAGCAGATGAAGGGTGACGCAAACTCAGTGACTGTCTTCAGCCAGGCTCAGGTACACGATCGACAGCATCATGAAAATGAAGGCCTGCAGCGGAATCACCAGCAGGTGGAACAGCATCCAGCCCAGGCCGAATGCGCCGCCAGCAACCATGCCGGCGATGCCTGCACCGCCCAGCACCCAGATCAGCAGGAAGACGATCTCGCCGCCGAACATGTTGCCGAACAGTCGCATCGCCAACGAAATCGGCTTGCTCAGCCACTCGACGATGTTCAAAAGCAGGTTGAACGGCATCATCCACTTGCCGAACGGCGCCGTCAGGAATTCCTTGGTCATGCCGCCCACGCCCTTGGAGCGCAGCGAGAACACGATCATCAGGAAGAACACGCTGATCGACATGCCCAAGGTGGCGTTGACGTCGGCGGTCGGCACCGGCTTCCAGGCGTGCACGCCGGCCCAACCCAGCGGAATGGCGATGAAATCGGCCGGGATCATCTTGATGAGGTTCATCAACAGGATCCAGAAGAAGATGGTGATCGCGATCGGCGTCACCAGCTTGCTGCTGCCGTGGTAGGTGTCCTTGGCCTGGCGGTCGACGAACTCCAGGCAGATTTCCACGAACGCCTGCCACTTGCCCGGCACGCCGGCCGTGGCATTGCGGGTCGCCGTCCAGAACGCCAGGACCATGACCAGGCCCATCAACACCGCCATGATCAGGGTGTCGAGGTGGATGGTCCAAAACGTGCCGCCACCATCGCGAACCGGAACGATCAGGTTCTGCAAGTGATGCTGGATATAGGAGGTAGGTGTTGCTGCCTCGCCCGCCATGTGTCCGGAGCCCTTTAAGTTCGAATCAACGCCTGGCCAGAGCCAGAACCTGAAAAATCAGCCCGATGGCGATACCCGCCAACAAAGCCAGAGGAGGCAGCCGCCACAGGCCGAAGCCCAGCGCCAGCGCCACGAAAACCAACACCCACTTCAGCACCATTGCCAGGATCAGCCGCACCATGGCGATGCCCGCTGCCTGGATACCGCCACCTAGCGCGGTACGTGCCGCAACCCAACCGCCCAGCACCGTCGCAAATCCGGTCAATGCCAGACCGGCAGCGTAACGGGGACCGACCAACAGCAACCCCAGACTGGTTATAGCTACGGCGGCAAGCGGATATACCGCAGCGCGCAGCATCAACCGCCGACCCGCGTCAACGGAGTTCAGCACTACGGTTACCTTACGTGTGAATGAGTGGGAAGCGCAGCTGCGCCTCGTCGAGCCGCGAAAGTATAGCAATGGGACAAATTGCGAGACAACCGGCAGAGGTCATCGCTTGCTGCAACGCACCACATGGCTGCCCCCGTCGCGGGTGGGAACTTTGCCACAAACCAGCGGTCAGAACTTGCGAGGCCTGCACATCCTCGTCGAAAGGTAGCGCCGCAGGCCGCGTCTGGGAGCCCTGGGAGACCGGGGCTCCTGCTTTTGTACGCATTTTGTCGCACCCTGCGACCTTCCCATCGGCGGTCCAATCGATTTCCTGGTTTGCGTTGCCTCCGAACGACCCTTGGCAGCGCCGCTGCACGTGTTCCGTGACTCCACCAAAGAATTAGCAAAGCGGACCGTTTTGTCCGATTGCTACGGCCGCCTTCACGCACACTGGACGGCCCCTTCACTTTTGAAAGACGCGCGCTTATCGACTATGCGCTGCACAGGCCGAACCGCCTGACCATTCCAAGAATTCGGAGCCCCCATGAAACACCTCCTCGCACTGGCGATCCCGTGCGTCCTGGCCGTCGCCTATGTCGCGCCCGCACACGCCGAAGACACCGATGATCGCTTCCAGCTCCGCCTTGGCGCGATGAATGTCGACAACGACAACACCCTGCGCGGCAACACCCTGCTGGCCGGCAACAATGTCTCGGTCAACGAAGATTTCAAGTTGGGCGGCAAGGAATGGGAGCCGCGCGTGGATGGCGTGTTCCGCATCAGCACCCGCCAGCGCCTGATCTTCGACTACTTCAAGTACGACAAGGATCGCCGCGAGACCCTGAGCCAGGATCTGAGCGCCGGCGGCGTGACCGTGCCGTCCGGCAGCTTCATCAAGGGCGAGCTGAAGTACCAGGTCGCCACTTTCGTGTACGACTACTCGGTGATCGATTCTCCGGAATTCAGCCTGGGCCTGCAGATTGGCGCCGAGTACGCCAAGGTCGAGGCCAATGCCTACGCCGATCTGGGCACGCTGTTCAGTGGCGACGTCTTGGACGAAAGCGAAGACGGCGTTGCGCCGGTCGTCGGTATCCGCTTCACCGCGCGTCCCAGCGAACACTGGCTGTTCAATGTGCAGGGCCAGTACCTCAACACCAGTTGGGGCGACTTCGGCGACTACGACGGCGACCTGAGCCGCGCCAACGCGATTGCCGAATACCGCTTCACCAAGAACTTCGGCATTTTCGCCGGCTACGACTGGTTCAAGCTGGACGTGGACCGCGAGGGCAGCGACGGCCTGGTCGGCCTGAAGCAGGAGTTCAAGGGCCCGGTGGCAGGCGTGACGTTCGCGTTCTGATCCTCTCGGGCCCCGGGACCCGGGACCCGAAAAGCAGCTTCATGCAGAACCCCGCAGCGATGCGGGGTTCTGTCGTTTGACGGATGCGTGGCACGTCACCGACGCGGCGCCGGCCGCAGGGCAGCAGCGGACACAGGCTCAGGGCGGCTTGGTCGCACCCGCTACCAACAGATGCTGGTGCGTGACGCAGTAGCACTCGTCGTGCCACCCGTAGTGCGGATCGGTGCAGATCGCATGCTGCACCGTCGCCGGCAGCGACGCCACGTCGCTGCGCAAGTCGCGCTTCAGCGAGACGAACACCGAGCCCGGATGGGGCCAGTCGGTCCTCCGCGGCGGCTCGGCGATACGGTTGCCGCCGGCCAATTCGCGCTGCAGCAGCGCCTGCAGTTCGGGACACAGATTGCCCTGCCCCACGGCGACCTCCGTGCGTGGCGTCACCGCCGCGGCGACCGTGCCACACGTGGCGGCACGGTCGTGCGGAGCGGCGTCACTTCTTCTTGGGGATGTACAGATCGGTGATGGTGCCGTCGTAGACCTCGGCGGCCATGCCGACCGACTCGCTCAGGGTCGGGTGCGCGTGGATGGTGTGGCCGATGTCTTCGGCCTCGGCACCCATTTCGATCGCCAGGCCAATTTCAGCCAGCAGGTCGCCGGCATGCACGCCGACGATGGCGCCACCGATCACGCGATGCGTCTGTTCCTCGAAGATCAGCTTGGTGAAACCTTCGGTACGGCCGATGCCGATCGCGCGGCCGCTGGCGGCCCACGGGAACTTGGCCACGCCCACCTTCAGGCCCTTGGCCTTGGCTTCGGTCTCGGTGACGCCGACCCAGGCGATTTCCGGGTTGGTGTAGGCCACCGACGGGATCACCCGCGCCACCCATTCCTTCTTCTCGCCGGCAGCCACTTCGGCAGCCAGCTTGCCTTCGTGGGTGGCCTTGTGCGCCAGCATCGGGTTACCGACGATGTCGCCGATGGCGAAGATGTGCGGCACGTTGGTGCGCATCTGCCGATCGACCGGAATGAAGCCGCGCTCGGTGACGGTGACGCCGGCCTTTTCCGCACCGATCTTCTTGCCGTTCGGGCTACGGCCCACGGCAACCAGCACGCGGTCGTACGTGGTGGCCTGCAGGCCGGGCTTTTCGCCTTCCACAGCCGCTTCGAAGGATACGGTGATGCCGGCCTTGTCGGCCTTGACGTCGGTGGCCTTGGTCTTGAGATGAACCTCGACGCCCTGCTTTTTCAGGCGATCGGCCAGCGGCTTGACCAGGTCCTTGTCGGCGCCCGGCATCAGCTGGTCCATGAACTCCACCACGGTGACCTTGCTGCCGAGCGCGCTGTACACCGTGGCCATTTCCAGGCCGATGATGCCGCCGCCGACCACCAGCAGGGTCTTGGGAATGTCGTGCAACTCCAGCGCGTCGGTGGAGTCCATCACGCGCTTGTCGTCCCATGGGAAGTTGGGCAGCTTCACCGCCTGCGAGCCGGCGGCGATGATGCAGTGCTCAAAGCGCAGCAGTTGGGTCTTGCCGTCGTCGCCGACGATTTCCAGCTCGTTGGGCGAGACGAAGCTGGCCACGCCGGTGACGGTGCGCACCTTGCGCTGCTTGGCCATGCTGGCCAGGCCGCCGGTGAGCTTGCCGACCACTTTTTCCTTGTACTCGCGCAGCTTGTCCAGGGCGATCTTGGGCTGGCCGAAGTCCACGCCGAAGTCGCCGGCATGGGCCACTTCATCGATCACCGCGGCGGCATGCAGCAGCGCCTTGGACGGGATGCAGCCGACGTTGAGACAGACACCGCCCAGGCTGGCGTAGCGCTCGATCAGCACCGTCTCCAGGCCCAGATCGGCCGCGCGGAAGGCAGCGGTGTAGCCGCCGGGGCCGGCGCCGAGCACCACCATCTTGCATTCGATGTCGGCCGGCTTGCCGCTGGCCAGCGCCGGCTTGGGCGCGGCCGGCTCGGCCGGGGCACGGTGCGACGGCGTCACCGGCGGCTTGCTGCCCGGTGCGGCGGCAGGCGCTGCAGCGGCCGGGGCAGCCTTGGGTTCGGCCTTGGCCGGCGCGGCAGCCTCGCCTTCGGTTTCGAGCAGCAGCACGAGCGCGCCTTCGGACAGGGTGTCGCCAACCTTGACCTTGAGTTCCTTGACCACACCGGCCGCCGAGGACGGCACTTCCAGCGTGGCCTTGTCCGATTCCAGCGTTACCAGGCCCTGGTCCTTGGCCACGCTGTCGCCAACGGCGACCAGCACTTCGATGACGGGGACATCGCTGTAATCGCCGATGTCGGGAACCTTGATTTCAATGACCGCCATTTGCTTCTCCTGTAGCTCAACCGGCCGTGCCGGCAAGCGTCTGCTGGAGTTCATCCAGCGACGATTCGATTTGGGTCCAGCGCTTGTCGCGCTTCTTTTCCTTGCCTTCGCTGGCTTCGATCAGCAGCGCGGCCTGTTTCAGCAGCAACTCGCCGGCACCGCAGCTGGGGCGCGCGCCGCTGTAGCGCACGCCATCGACCTGGAACGAGAGCACTTCGCCCTCGCTCACCGGCGCGGTGCGTCCGTTCGGTGCGAGCTGGGTCAGCGTGTTGGTCCAGTTGCTGACCAGGCGCTTGGCCAACGGCGCCGGGATCGAGACCTCGACCGTTTCCGGGGTCTGCTCGGTGCGGAACTGCACGCTGCCGCGGTCGGTCTGGCTGACCCAGCTGTAGACGCGCTCGTCGGCGCGGCTATGCCGCAGGGTCCAGTCGGCGCCTTCCTTGCCCGGCACCAGCGACACCGCGCTCTCTACCCCACGTGTGGGCAGCGTCAGCAACGACAAGGCCGGCTTGGTGCCGCCATCCAGCAACGTGGTCACGGCAGTGCCGTAGTTGCCCACGGCCGGCGGCCAGCCGCGGCCGAGCGTGCTCTCGCATTCGCGTGCGGCCGCGTTTGCCCACGGCAGCACGCCGAGCGCGGCGATGGTCAGCAGCGCGGCCCTCACAGCAGGACGCGACGCATGTCGGCCAGCACCTGGCTGAGGTAGGTGGTGAAACGGGCTGCCAGGGCGCCGTCGATGACGCGGTGGTCGTAGCTCAGCGACAACGGCAGCATCAGCTTCGGCGCGAACTCCTTGCCGTTCCACACCGGCTGCATCGCCGACTTGGACACGCCCAGGATCGCCACTTCCGGCGCATTGATGATCGGGGTGAACGCGGTGCCGCCGATACCGCCGAGCGAGCTGATCGAGAAGCAGCCGCCGCTCATGTCGGCCGGGCCCAGCTTGCCGTCGCGCGCCTTCTTGGCCAGCTCGCCGCTTTCCTGCGCGATCTGCAGCACGCCCTTCTTGTCGACATCGCGAATCACCGGCACCACCAGGCCGTTGGGCGTATCGGCCGCAAACCCGATGTGGAAGTACTTCTTCAGGGTGAGGTTCTCGCCGGCCGCGTCCAGCGAGGCGTTGAACTCGGGGAACTTCTTCAGCGCCGCGGCGCTGGCCTTGACCAGGAAGGCGAGCATGGTCAGCTTGATGCCGGCCTTCTCGTTTTCCTTGTTGAGCGCCACGCGCAGGGCTTCCAGGTCGGTGATGTCGGCCGACTCGAACTGGGTGACGTGCGGAATCATGGCCCAGTTGCGCGCCAGGTTGGCACCGGAAATCTTCTTGATGCGCGACAGCGGCTGGGTTTCGGTCTCGCCGAACTTGCTGAAGTCCACCTTGGGCCAGGCCAGCAGGTTCAGGCCGTTGCCGCCACCGGCCGGCGCAGCGCCGGCTGCGGCCGGTGCGCCACCGCTGAGTGCAGCCTTCACATACCGCTGCACGTCTTCACGGGTGATGCGGCCGCCCTTTTCGCTGCCCTTGAGCTGGTTCAGGTCCACGCCCAATTCGCGTGCGAACACGCGCACCACCGGGCTGGCGTACGGCACCTTGGACGGCAGCACGCTGTCGGCATCGAAGGTCACCGGCGGGCTGCTCGGGTTGCCCGCGGACGGCTGGCCGCCTTGCGCTGCCTGCGTGCCGGCGCCGGAACGCGCGCCCTGCACCTGCGCGATCTCGCGCTGGGCCAGCTTGTCCGGCTCGGCCGGGACGGCAACCGGCTCGACCTTGCCCGCGGTTTCGGCGGTGTCGGTGGTGGGCTTGGCCGGCGACTGCGCCGCACCGGTGCCGCCATCGCTGGCCGCGATGATCGCCACCACATTGCCCTGCGAGAGCGTGTCGCCGACCTTGACCTTGAGTTCCTTGACCACACCGGCGGCCGAGGACGGGACTTCCATCGTGGCCTTGTCCGATTCCAGCGTGACCAGGCTCTGGTCCTTGGCGACGGTATCGCCCACGGCCACCAGCACCTCGATCACCGGGATGTCGGTGTAGTCGCCGATATCGGGCACGCGCGCTTCGATCAGGCCGCCTTCCGAGGAGGCCGCAGGCGCAGCAGATTCGGCCTTGGCGGCCGGTGCCGGGGCGGCGGCGGGCGCCGCCTTGGCCGGTGCGGCGGGCGCGGCGGCGGCGGGCTTGGCGGTCTCGGCGCCGGCATCGGCCACTTCGATCAACGCCACCAGCGCGCCCTGCGAGAGCGAATCGCCGACCTTGACCTTGAGTTCCTTGACCACGCCCGCCACCGACGAAGGCACTTCCATGGTGGCCTTGTCAGATTCCAGCGTGACCAGGCTCTGGTCCTTGCTGACCGTATCGCCGACGGACACCAGCACCTCGATTACCGGGACGTCGCTGTAGTCACCGATATCGGGGACAAGTGCTTCCTTGATTTCGGCCATACGGGGAACTCCGGCAACAGAATGGGGAAACCCCTATTGTGGCCGGCTGCGGGCCGCAGCGCCAACCATTGCCGTGCAAAAAATCGCGCGCCCGGCGGGATGCAGCGTCCGCATGCGTGCGTACGCCGATCATTTCGCCGCGCGCCGATCGACCCGCAACAGTTGCAGTGGCTCGCCCGACGGCAAACGATACGCCAGCGCATTGTCCAGCGCATCGAGCGCTTCCAGGCGCTGGCACAACTGGTGCGCGCGTGGCCGCAATGCACGCGCCTGCGGCTCGACCAGGCGCTCGATGCGCGCCTCCATGCCATCGAGCGAACGCAGCTGCACGTCATTCCCGGTGATCGCGGACTGCACCGCGCCGGCCACCACATCGCCGATCAGCTGCGGCAGCAGCTCGGCCACCAGCGCGCCGATGTCGTCGTCGATATCGATCGGGGTCAGCTGGCTCTTGCCGAAGCTCTGCTTCAAGCGCACATCGATCTTCTCGCGCACGTTTGCCAACTGCGCGCGCGTGGCGTCGGGGCTGCGACTGAAGCCGGCGGCCACCTCGCCCAATGCAGTGACTGCGATATCGGCCGCTTCGCGCCCGACTGCCTGCGCCAGCGGCACCACCTCGCGGGTCTGGCGCTCGAACTGGACCAGGCGGGCGCGATCGTCTTCGCTCAATGCCACCCAGCGGTCGTCGACGAACAGGGCGCCCTGGCGCATCACCAGCCGCTGCGGCGTGCCGGATTCGCGGATCAGGATCAGGCTGCGGGCGTTGAGCGTGAGGTCGTAATCGCTGCTGACCTCGCAGTGCAGGTCCTGGTCCTTGGCAGCGGCCACCCCTGCGCCGCTCAACAGCCCGAACAGCGCAGCTGCTGCCATCGTGATTGCGTGTTTGATCGCCATCTCGCCACTCCGTTGCGGACAGGCTGCAGCATGCCTGCGCCTCTGGCACGCAGACCTGTGCCGGAGGCTGGCATGACTTCTGGCCAATGGCGGCCACGCGCGCAGCGCGGGTGTCGACCGCAGGCGGGCAGCGTACGTCAACGATCAGTGCGGCGGCATCGCGACGGCGGCGCGGTCACTGCGACGCTGGCATTCCATATCGACCTCGCGTTGTCTTACCTCGGCTAGCGCAGCGCATCGCACAGCGGCTGCCAGGCTGCGGCCAGCCGCGGCAGCGACCAGGCCGCGTTGGCCGGGCTGGTGGATGGCAACGCGACGACTGGCAGCGCGCAAAACTGCGCCGATAGCCGCGGCTGTACATGCCGGCGCCAGGCCTGTGCTGCCGCAGCGCCATTGCAGGCCACCATGCGCAGCTGCGGCAGCGTGGCCAGCAATGCGGGCAGCGGATTGATCACGATGCTCGCCGCCACAATGGACGTATCCAGACTGCCGCGCCGCTCGCATTGGCCGATGACGTCCCACAGGCCCACGCGATGGTCGAGCAATGCTTGCAAGCGCAATGCATAGCTTGCGGCCGCATCAATGCCCAATAGGGCATGCATCAGCGGCCAGAAACGATTGCGTGGATGCGCGTAGTAACGCGCGGCTTCCAGTGACGCGACACCGGGCATCGAACCAAGCAGCAACACACTGCAATCGCTGCGAGCGTGCGCTGGCAAGCCTTGACTGAGGTGTTTTTTCGTCACGGCAATCGCATCTGCGTGAATGTCTTTTTCAGACTGCATGACGTAACGACGGCCTTCTTGGGGGAATTCCTGAACAAACGAAATTTTAGCGGGCCGCAGGTGGGCGTGGATTCAGATTTTTAGGAATAGTTTTGGCGCGGCCCACTCCACGGGCCCAACAACAAGACGAGGAGACCCTCATGCGTTCCATTTCCATCCTGAGCCTGGCTGCTGTATCTGCACTTGCGATTGCACCGTCCGCGTTCGCGCAGGACACCACCTATACCGGCGACACCTCCTCGACTTCTTCCAGCACGATGTCCACCAGCGGCGATACCGCTTCTGGCAAGCATTGGGCCGTGGTCGGTGGCGTGGCGCTGCTGAACCCCAAGAACAACCCGGCGCCGGGCCTGGACGTCGATGGCGGCCCGGCACCGACGCTGAGCGCCAGCTACTACATCAACGACAACTGGGCCGTTGAACTGTGGGGCGCCGCCGACAAGTTCAACCACCGCGTCAACGCCGATGGCGTGGGCAAGGTCGGTACCGTCGAGCAGCAGCCGATCGCCATCAGCGGTCAGTATCACTTCGGCGAAGCGGACAACGTGTTCCGTCCGTTCGTGGGCGTGGGCTACTACGAGTCCAACTTCAGCAACGAGAAGATCGACGCGGCGTCGACCACCGGCGACCACGTGGGCCTGAGCACCGCCAAGGGCGTCATCGGCACCGTTGGTGTGGACATGAACATCAATTCCACCTGGTTCGCACGTGCCGACGCCCGCTACATGCGTTCGCGTCCGGAACTGCGCGTGGGTGGCCAGGGTACCGGCAGCGAGCTGGAACTGGATCCGTGGACCGTTGGCTTCGGCATCGGTGCGCGCTTCTAAGCAGACCGCTGCCCACCAGGGCGTTGGTTGAAGAAAAAACGGGCCGAAAGGCCCGTTTTTTTTGTGTGTGGCGTGAGATGTGGGGTGCGGGCCGTTACGACCGAGGCCTGAGGTGCCGTGTCAGCTCTCCGGTACGAATGCGAATAGTGGCGTGACTATTTGCCTCCGACTCTGCTTCATCGCTTCCAATGCGTCTGCAACTCCGTGCACCTGCATGCGTCGACACCCCCGTGCATGCGTCGAACACAATCGCCTGGCGCGCGCTTTCAAACGCCCTCACCGCCAATAAACGCTGCCGCGCAAACGTGCGCTGCGCCAGCGCCACCACAGCAAGGTGGCATAGGCGAGCGCATAACCGAGCAAGACGCCGGCAGCGCCGAGCAGGCTGGCATGACTGAGCCACCCGTCGGTTGGCCAGGCCACCCCCTGCCAGGCGCTACGCCAGCCCTGCACCATCCCGGCGATCACCCGGACCACGACCAACGCGGTCAAGCCCAGCACCAGCCACAGATTGGGCCGGTAAAACAGGCCTTGCGTGGTGCGTTCGAAGCGTGTCAGGCGCAACGCCAACGCGCCCAGCGCCAACCCGCAGGCCCAGCCGAATGCGGCATGGCTGATCGCGCCGGGCCAGAACGCCGCCGCGATCAAGCTGAAGATCACAAACAGCACGCTGGAGATGCCCGCCGACACCAGGTTGATCAGCAGCAGCCATCCACGCGCCTGACGACGTGCAGTACCCATGCGGAAGCGCTGCAGCAGCGACAACGGGAACACCACCACGAACACTGCCAGGGCAATGATCACAGCCAGCGGAATGGCAAGCAGCAAAGGCATCGGGAGACTGCCGTAGAAAGATGGCCGATGACGCTACTACGTATACGTGCAGCAGCGCGTGTTCGGTGCCAATTGCGCCCATCTGCAGCACGGCGAACGCGCTCGGCTCGGGGCGAACGCGCCAACGTGATACGCATGGGGAAGGATCGAGCGCGTCCTGCCGAAGATCGGCAGCGACCACGGAGACATCGTCGGCAATGTTGCCGCAGAGCTGCGATCTGGGCGCCCTTTGGCAAGAACGGGACACCCGCCTGGCGAGCTGCAACTGGATCGTTGGGCTGTTGATCCAGGTACCGGCGCGCTTCCAGGCGATCAAGACGCGATGTTCGAAGAAGCAGGCCTCGCGCATCCGTTTTCGTCCAAGCAGAACACTTCGTTTTCCAGCCCCATCGGTTCGGCAGCGGGCGTGCCCTCATGCAGGGGCGATGCGAGGATCCAGACGTGTATCGCGGGCGGTCCTGACTCCATGAAGCCGGCTTCCATCAGACCCGACACATCCACCAGCACCGCTTACACCGCGGAGCCGCCGCCGTCGGCCGATCCAGCCGACGGGATTGCGCAATGGCCTGCGCCCCACCCCGACTGCCAGGGGTTGCCACGCCAACGACCCAGAAAGCGTGTTGCCGACACCGCGGGCGATGGCGATGGCGCACGGGCCGGCAGCCGTGCGCGCCCCTGCGGCAGCGACGCATTTGCCATCCCGGACGGCTTTACCCGAGAGCAGATCCAGCCATTTCACGATCTGGAACGACAATACGCAGCACTCTTTTGCACGTCCCACATCCGCGCCGTCCGGTCTGCACGCGATATCCAAGCCAGCCGGACAATGGATGTGGATATGGACGCATGTGTCGTCATCAATCTTGCGCAAGATGGATTTGATTCGATCGGCACGCACGGTTTGTCTTCATGCGTCTGCATTTGTGCAAAAGGAAAGAATCCTCGCGGCCACGACATCCTTGGCCTGCTGCATTATTCGGGGATACAGGATGCACAAGATGCACTTTCCGAAATCCGCGACGATATGCGCGAAGAAGGCGTGCGTAAGCCCGACATATTCCTGGTAGGCGGCATGATCTCCAACCAGGACGAGCTGGGCAGCTTCGAAATCGAGAGAGACCTGCTGGCGCTCGGGCACGACTTCAATATCGTAGGCGCCAAGCTGCACCCCAGCATGAGCGATCGCAACGGCGAGGAGAATGCCATCAACCTGGTCATGACGGCCGATGGCATCTATTACTACAAGTCGTGGTGAAGACGCCTGGGTGTAAAAGCGCCGCTGACCGCACTCAAAACGCCGGCAGCACCGCGCCCTTGTACTTCTGCTCGATAAAGGCTTTCACTTCCGGGCTGGTCAGCGCTTTGGCCAGTTTCTGCACGCGCGCATCGTCCTTATTGTCGGCGCGCGCCACCAGGAAGTTGACGTACGGCGAGTCCTTGCTTTCGATCGCCAGCGCATCGCGGGTGGGATTAAGCCCGGCGTCGAGCGCGTAATTGGTGTTGATCAGCGCCAGATCGACCTGGTCCAGGACGCGCGGCAGCATGGCCGAATCGAGTTCGCGAAATTTGAGTTGCTTGGGGTTTTCGACGATGTCGCGCTGGCTGGACAGGGCGTTGCTCGGGTCCTTGAGTTTGATCACCCCGGCCTTGTCGAGCAGGATCAGCGCGCGGCTGTTGTTGCTCGGGTCGTTGGGGATCACCACATCGGCGCCGGTGGGTAGCTCGGCCAGCGCCTTGAAGCGGCGCGAATAGGCACCGAAGGGCTCGATATGCACGCCGACGACGGTGACCAGCTGGCTCTTGCGGTCGCGGTTGTACGCATCCAGATAGGGCTCGGTCTGGAAGTAGTTGACGTCGATCTGCTTCTGCACGACCTGGTCGTTGGGCTGCACGTAGTCGTTGAACACCCGTACATCGAGCTTGACGCCCTGCTTGGCCAGCAGCGGTTCGACCACTTCCAGGATTTCGGCATGCGGCACGGCCGTGGCGGCCACGGTCAGGGTGTCGCCGCCGCTGCCGCCACCGCCACCACAGGACGCCAATGCCAGCGTGGCTGCCGCCAGGAGGGAACGAAACGCGAATGTGCTCATGTAGGGATCCGTGGGAGGAGGAATGCGGACCTGCCGCAGGCGCTCAACCTACCAGACGCGGCGTGTGGCAGCGATGCACCGCGCGGTGCGAACGGGGCGGCGATGCAGCTGTTGGGTCACGTGCGCCCCAACGGCCGCGCACCGGCTCAGCGCCGGCTGTAATGCGCCACCAGGCGGTCGCCCAGCATCTGCAGCACCTGCACCAGTACTAGTAAGGCGATGACGGTGATCAGTGCCACGTCCGAGTGCGAGCGCAGGTAGCCCTCGCGATAGGCCACATCGCCCAGGCCGCCGGAACCGATCGCACCGCCCATCGCGGTGAAGCCGATCAGCGCGATGGTGGTCACGGTGGCACCGGCGATCAGGCCGGGGCGCGCTTCGGGCAACAGCACCCGCAGCACCAGTTGCCGGGTAGTGGCGCCCATTGCCTGGCTGGCTTCGATGATCCCGCGGTCGACTTCGCGCAGCGCGGTTTCCACCAGGCGTGCGTAAAACGGCGCGGCGCCGACCACCAGCGGCAGGATCGCGCCGCGCACGCCCAGCGAAGTGCCCATCAGCATCAGCGTAAGCGGGATCATCGCGATCATCAAAATGATGAAGGGCACCGAGCGCAGCAGGTTGATCAGCGCCGCGAGCGCGCCGTACAGCACCGGGCGCCGGCGCAACTGCGGCGCGCCGCACAGGAACAGCGCAACGCCCAGCGGCAGGCCGATCAGCAATGTCAGCGGCAACGCACCGGCCAGCATCAGCAAGGTATCGAGGGTGGCCTGGCCGATGTCGCCCCACTTGGCGGCATCGAGATTGCGGAAGAAACCGCCGGCGGCAGCAACGATCGGGGTCATACGCGCAGATCCTCCACCTGCACGCCGGCGGCGACGAAACCGGCGCGTGCAGCGTTCTGGTCGCCGCCGGTCAGGGCGACGATGAGCTGGCCGTAGGGCGTGTCCTTGATGCGATCCACCCGCCCGGACAGGATGTTGTAGTCCACCCCGGTTTCGCGGGCGATGCGGCCCAGAACCGGTTCGTAGGTACCGTTGCCCAGGAAGGTCAGCCGCACGATGCGTCCGCCGACTGCGGCGAAATCGCGATGCAGCTCGGCTTCGTCCACATGTTCGGCTTCGGAAACGAAGCGCCGGGTGGTGGCGTGTTTGGGATGCAGGAACACCTCGGTCACCGGGCCGGTTTCCACCAGCTTGCCGGCGTCCAGCACCGCGACGCGGTCGCAGACACGACGGATCACATCCATCTCGTGGGTGATCAGCACGATGGTCAGGCCGAGCTCGCGATTGATCTGCGCCAGCAGCTGCAGCACCGAGGCGGTGGTCTGCGGGTCCAGCGCGCTGGTGGCCTCGTCGCACAGCAGGATCTGCGGGCGGGTGGCCAGCGCGCGCGCAATGCCTACGCGCTGCTTCTGCCCGCCCGATAGTTGCGCCGGATACTTGTTGGCGTGCTCCTGCAGCCCGACCCGGGCCAGCAGCTCGGCCACGCGCGCATCGATCTCGGCACGCGGCGTGCCGGCCAGTTCCAGCGGGAAGGCGACATTGCCGGCCACGGTGCGCGAGGACAGCAGGTTGAAGTGCTGGAAAATCATGCCGATGCGGCGGCGCAAGGCGCGCAGGCCCTGGCCGTCCAGCGCGGTCACGTCCTCGTCGCCGATCAGCAGACGACCACCGCTGGGCTCTTCCAGCCGGTTGATCAGCCGGATCAGCGTGGATTTGCCCGCACCGGAATGGCCGATGATGCCGAACACCTCACCCGGGCCGATCCGCAGATCGAGCGGATGCAGCGCCACGATCTGGCGACCGTCGACGGAATAGGACTTGTGCAGGCGCTGAAACTGGATCACCGCGCGTGGCCGGTTGGGGGGTCGTGAAGCCTACCATCGGGATTGGGGATTGGGGATTGGCAAAGGCCACGGCGGCCCCGCTGTTGCTAATCCCGAATCGCGAATCCCGAATCACGGCCTCTCAAGCGGCAACGGCCTGTCCGCCTGGCGTATCCGCTCCCGGCGCAACAAATACAGCCCGCTGGCGACGATGATGCCGGCGCCGGTCCAGGTCCAGCTGTCGGGCAGGGTCTGCCACAGCAGCCAATCCCAGCCGATCACCCAGACCAGACCGGTGTATTCCAGCGGGGCGATCATCGAGGCCTCGCCGCGCATGAAGGCCTGGGTCAGCGCAACCTGGCCCAGCGCACCGGCCAGGCCCATGCCGGCAATCAGCCCGGCGTGCCCGGCCTGTAGGGGCACCCAGCCGGGGATGGCCAGCAACCCGGCGCCGATCGCCATGAACAGCAAGAACCACACCACCATGGCCTGCGGGGTGTCGGTGCGGGTCAGCAGGCTCACGGTGATGGCCGCGACGGCATAGGCGGTGGCGGCCAGCAGCACCATCAGCCCGGGCAGCGAGATCAGCCCGTCCACGCCCGGGCGCAGCACCACGATCACCCCGACCAGGCCAATGCCGATCGCGGTCCAGCGGCGCGGGCCGACGTGCTCGCCCAGCAGCGGCACCGACAGCGCGGCCACCAGCAGCGGCGCCACGAAATACAGCGTGTAGGCGGTGGACAACGGCATGCGTTTGATGCCGAAGACGAAGCAGCCGATCATCACCATGCCCAGCACCCCGCGCAGCAGGTGCAGGCCCCAGCGCACCGGCACGATCGCGCGCGGCCCGGCAGTGGCGAACAC
The DNA here is from genome assembly GCF_041481705.2 of Xanthomonas sp. NCPPB 1062. Classification (NCBI taxonomy): domain Bacteria; kingdom Pseudomonadati; phylum Pseudomonadota; class Gammaproteobacteria; order Lysobacterales; family Lysobacteraceae; genus Xanthomonas; species Xanthomonas sp. NCPPB 1062. The sequence continues at coordinate 4,105,589 of NZ_CM192987.1, forward strand.
CCACACCAGCACGAACGGCAACGAGGCGGCGCCGCGCAACAAGGTGACCTGCAGCGGCGGGTAATGCGCCGACAGCAGCTTCATTCCCGCGTCCATCAGCGAGAAACAGGCCACGGCGGCCACCATCCAGGCGATGGCGGGAAGCGGGGAGCGGGTGGTGGGCATGCACGCATTATCGCCGCGGCACTGGCACGCCCGCCAAGGCCCACATGACGGCCGGGCCGGCACGATGGCCTAGAATGGCGGCTGTTTTTCAATTGCAGGAGCTTTGCATGCCTTCCTTCGACGTTGTGTCCGAAGTAGACAAGCACGAACTGACCAATGCGGTGGATCAGGCCAACCGCGAGCTGGACACACGTTTCGACTTCAAGGGAGTCCAGGCCAAGTTCGAGCTGGAAGACGGCAAGGTGATCAACCAGTCCGCGCCCAGCGATTTCCAGATCAAGCAGATGACCGACATCCTGCGCGCGCGGTTGCTGGCGCGCGGCATCGACATCCGCTGCCTGGAGTTTGGCGAGGTGGAAACCAACCTGGCCGGCGCGCGGCAGAAAGTGACCGTCAAGCAAGGCATCGAGCAGAAGCAGGCCAAGCAGCTGGTGGCCAAGTTGAAGGAAGCCAAGCTCAAGGTCGAAGCGCAGATCAATGGCGACAAGCTGCGCGTCACCGGGAAGAAGCGCGACGATCTGCAGGATGCGATCGCGCTGCTCAAAAAGGCCGACTTCGAACTGCCGCTGCAGTTCGACAACTTCCGCGATTGAGTGCGGCGGGGTGACCGCAACGATCGGGACGGCGCTGCGCGTGCGTGCAGTGCAGCCGGGTGAGCCGGAGTGGCGCCTGCGGCCTGCGCGCGGCACGCGGCGCGGTTGCGCCCGTCACTTGGCCGCACTGGCCTAGCCTGCGAGCATGCGCGACCTGTTCGCCAGCCTGTTGCAACGCCTGCGCATGCACGGGCCGGCGAACGCAGCGGGCGAACATGCCAGGCACGCCGCCGCCCATGCGCAACCACGCATCGAGACCGGCTCGACGCTGCACACCATGGCCGGCCTGGATCCGGTGGCGGCAGCGGCATTTGCCGATGCCTTCCTGGTGGAGATCGAACATGCCATTGCCACCTGCACGCTCGGCGATGCCGGCACGCCGCAGGCGCAGGCGCTGCAGCAGATCCATTCGTTGAAAAACACCATCTCGCTGACCGGCTCGCAGCAGCTGCTGAAGGCCTGCGACCAGTTGCGCGACACCGCAAGCCATGGCGCGCTGGGCGAAACGCTTGCGCAGCGTTTCACTGCGGTGGCGAACGCGGCTGGCCTGCTGGTCAAGCAGTACCGGCGTACCCTTCCCTCCGACGACGCGGACCCTCATGCGTAGCACTCCCAATCGCGCAGCGCCCGGCCTGATCCTGGCCGCCAGGCAGTTGCGCAACGACAGACTGGTGCGGCTGTTCGAGTCGTTCCTGGAATATCGCGCCTGCGTGGGCCGCGTGATCGTGCAGAGCATCGTCACCGCGTGGTGCCTGGGCTGGCTGTACGGGCCGCAACCGGTGCTGGTGGCCGACGCGCACCATGTCTTTCCCACCGCGGTCGGCCTGTGGGTGCTGTCGGTGGTGTGGATGCTGCTGGTACGCCGCCGTGTCATTGCGCCCAGCGAATGGCTCGATGCGATGGGCTTTGCGATGAACCTGCTGTTCATCGGCATCCAGACCTACCTGGCCTTCATCCTGTTGATGTCGTTGAATGCATTTTTGCCGTTCATCACCATCGCGGCGGTGGCGCGTTACGGGCAACGCGCGATATTTCCGGTGTTGCTCAGCACCTTCGTGCTGATGCTGTTGACCGCACCGTCAGGCTATTGGCTGTCGCGTCCGGCGTATTTCGTCTATGCCGTGGCGCTGATCATCGTGCTGCCGTTGCTGGTGGCGCGGATCGTGCTTGCGATGCAGGAGGTGGCACTGCAGGCACTGGCCTCGCGCGATGCGCAAAGCCGTTTCATCAGCACCATGAGTCACGAATTGCGCACGCCGCTGAATGCGGTGATCAACTGCGCCCAATTGATCGAAACCGAGCAAATGCCGGCACAGCAACGCGAGCTGCTGCAATCGGTGACCGTCAATGCGACCGCGCTGCGCCATCGTGTCAACGAGGTGCTGGATGTGGCCAGCATCGATGGCGGACGCCTGCAGCTGCATCGCAAGCCGTTGAACCTGCTGGACGTGGTCACCACGGTGAAAGCGGTCTGCGCCACCGCGGCGTCCAGCAAGGGCGTCACGCTCGATGTGCGTGTTGATAGCCCGCAGGCACCGCACGTGATGGGCGACGAAGGCCGCATCGAACAGGTGATCAGCAACCTGGTGATCAATGCGATCAAGTTCACCCCGGCCGGCGGCACGGTGGATCTGCTGATCGACGCGACCCAGGTGCAGGAGCGCTGGAGCATCGCGGTGACCGTCACCGACACCGGTATCGGCGTACCGGACGATCAGAAGGCCTACATCTTCACTCCGTTCACTCAGCTCAGTACCGGCTTCAGCCGCGTCGAAGGCGGCGTAGGCCTGGGGCTTTACATCGCGCTGTCGGTTTCCGATGCGATGGGCGGCAGCCTGACCGTGAGCGACAACCCCGCCGGTGGCAGCATCTTCCGCTGGATTTTCGAACTGCCCGGCGCCGCGGCCGGCAGCCATACGCTCGCGCTGCGCGATGCGCTGGCCCAGCACGCAGAAAACGTGCCTTCCCTGCATTGCCTGGTCTTCGAAGACATGGATACCAATCGTCTGGTGATCGGCAATCTGCTGACCCGCGCCGGGCATCGGGTGAGCTTCCAGGTCGATGGCACCGACGCGGTGCAGCGCATCCGCGAGGCAGCGCCGGACCTGGTGTTCCTGGATCTGCACATGCCGGGCACGTCCGGCTGGGATGCGCTGCGGCAGGCGCGCGACGCGATGTCGGCGCTGCCGCCGATCATCGTGCTGACCGCCGACACGCGGACCGATTCGATGCGCGACGCCAGCGCGGCGGGCGTGGCCGGCTATCTGCCCAAGCCGATCAATGCGCACGAATTGCTGGCACTGCTCGCCCGGCACGCCAGCCATGCACGCCCCTGAGCTCAAGCCGGGCAACGCCGCACGCGCCTACTGGCAGCATGCCGCGCACGCCGGCACGCCGCTGGCGGTGCTGTACCTGCACGGCTTCAGCGCCAGCCCGGGCGAAGCAGGCGCGCTACCCGAACAGATGGCCGATGCGCTGGGCGCCAACGGTTACGTGCATCGCTGGCCCGGGCACGGGCTCACCGCCGCCGATGCAATGCAGGGGCTTACACCGGCGGTGTTGCAGGCCTCGGCGCTGGAGGCACTGGCCCAGGCGCAACGCATGGGCGAGCGGGTTGCGATTGTCGGCTCGTCGATGGGCGCGACACTGGGTTTGTGGCTGGCCGCGCGGTACCCGGACGCGGTGGCCGGCGTGGTTGCCTGGTCACCCGGCATCCGGCCAGCCGACCCGGCATTGCTCGAACAGATCTGCGCCGCGCAGGCGCCGTTGATCGACCCGCGCACGCGCACGCCTGCCGCGCGTGCGTTCTGGTCGGAGACGATTCATCCGGACGGATTTCGCGCCTTGCGTGACCTGTTTGCGCTCATCGCCGCCGACCCGCCGTGGCCACGCGTGCGCTGCCCGGTGTTTCTAGGCTATTACCGCGCTGCCGACGGCCGCGAAGACGGCGTTGCCTCGGTGCCGGCGATGCTGCAGATGTTCGCAGCGCTGGGCACTGCGCCGGCACACAGGCAGGCGCTGGCCTTCGACACCGGCGCGCATGCGATCGGGTCCCCGCACAAGACCCCGCTGGCCGGCGCCGTCGCGCTGGCGTCCATCGCGTTCTTGCAGGCACAGCTCCGTGCTGCGCCGCACGGCCTAAATGCGTGAGCGCAAGCTGGTCTGCGCGCGCGGTGGAAGAAACCTGCCGCCTCGCTGGCAGCGTCGCGATGGTGCCCCGCTAGCGCCCGCTGCTGCCTCCAACCACGCGCGCGGTCCGCTGCATGGCGATCGCATACACTGGCGCGCCAGCCCGCTGCCGCCACGATGACCACCACGCCTGCAACCTCCGATCCGATCGCCGACACCCGCAAATGGATCGAACGTGCGGTGATCGGATTGAACCTGTGCCCGTTCGCCAAGGCGGTGTACGTCAAGGAACAGGTGCGGCTGGTGCTCAGCGATGCCAGCACGCCCGAAGCCTTGCTGGAACAACTGGCCGAGGAACTGGTGCTGCTGCGCGATACGCCGGCCGAACAGATCGACACCACGCTGATCGTGCATCCGGACGTGCTCACCGACTTCCTGGACTACAACGACTTTCTCGACAACGCCGATGCGGCGGTGGAAGCGCTGGACCTGCAAGGCGTGTTGCAGGTGGCCAGCTTCCATCCGGATTACCAGTTCGCAGGCGCGGCGCTGGACGATGTGGCCAATTTCACCAACCGCTCGCCCTTCCCGACCTTGCACCTGTTGCGCGAAGACAGCGTGGAGCGTGCGGTGGCGGCGTTCCCGGATCCGGATGTGATTGTGGAACGCAATATCCAGACGCTCGAACGCCTGGGCAGCGATGGCTGGGAGCGCGTGCTCAACGGTGCAGAGCACTGAGTGCTGCACCTGCCGTCCGGGACTGCAGCGAGTGCGATTTTCGCCACCTGCGCCCGCAGGTCGTCGGCATAAAACAGGGCGGAAGTTCTTCAGCCGCATGCGGATCACGTGCTTGGCGTCGAACTGGTCGAGCGCCGCATGCCGCCGGGCACGCTGCACACGCGTGGTACCGGGCAATCGTGTGATTGAGTGCAAGCGCAGCAGCACCGGCGGCACCGGGACATTGCGGAACGCACGCGATCCGGGCAGCTGCCCGGATCAGCCTGCATCCGTCAGGTTCAATGTGGATGACATCGAGCGCACGCATGGCACGTGCGCCGAATCCTCATCCGCGCTCCACGTTGCTGCGACGACGACAGCCCGCGCGCTACAGTGCCGCCACCCTCACCCGTGCCGCATGCCATGGCCTTGATCCCCGCAATTTCCGCATGGAACCCGTCGCCGCTGCAGGACCGCGTGGTGGTGATCACCGGTGGGGCGCAAGGTATCGGCCGCGGCATTGCCCAGGCGGTGCTGGGCGCGGGCGGCAGCGTGGTGATTGGCGATCTGGATGCCGATGCCGGCAAGGCCTGCCTGCAGGAGTGGGCACTGCCGCGCCGTAGCGCTTTCGTCCGCTGCGATGCCGCGCGCCAGGCGCAGGCCAGGCGCCTGGTCGCCACGGCGCTCAAGCGCTTCGGGCGCATCGATGGTCTGGTCAACAATGCCGGCGTGCCCGATCCGCACATCGCGGCACTGCCGCAACTGGACTGGGACACCTGGAACAGCCGGCTGTCCAGCCTGCACGGCGCTTTCCTGTGCAGCAGGCAGGCGCTGCCCGCGCTCAGGCAGGCGCCAGCCGGTGGGGCGATCGTCAACATCGCCTCCACCCGCGCCTGGCAATCGGAGCCGCACAGCGAAGCGTACGCCGCAGCCAAGGGCGGCCTGGTGGCCTTTACCCACGCGCTGGCGCTGAGCGAAGGACCGCATGTACGCGTCAACAGCATCAGCCCGGGGTGGATCAGCACCGATGCGTGGCGCGCGCCGCAGCGCCGGCGGGCACCGAAATTGTCGCGTCGCGACCATGCACAGCACCCGGCCGGGCGCGTGGGCACACCCGAAGACATTGCGCAGCTGGCGGTGTATCTGCTTGCGCCGCAGCTGTCCGGTTTCGTCACCGGGCAGGATTTCATCGTCGACGGTGGCATGTCGCGCAAGATGCACTACGCGTAGAGCGTGTGATGTACGTTGAGGTGAGTGCGAAGCGTCCTGTGGCGCGTCGAGACAATGCGTGCGCCTTGCCCAGGCTGGCCGCGTGGGCAAGGCGCGCAACGCGGTCTCGGCGCGCCACAGTGCGCTTCCCGGAGGGTTGGCCGCCAGCGGCACGGAGCGGGCGCCGCGCGGCTTGCCTTGGCGCAAGCCAAGCCGGCGCCACGCAGCACCCGCTCCGCACCGCCGGCAGCCAACGCATCTCATCTCAACGTGCATAACACGCTCTAAGAGCAGCGCAGCGAGGCGGTCGGCAGTACCTGCGTGATCACAGCCGGGTTGGCGCATGAACTGGCCCCGCGACGTATCCACCCGAACCCGTTACCCCGACAAGCGTGCTTCCAGCAAGCGTTGCGCATCACCCAGCGAGGGCAGGATGCGGTGGCCGAGCGCGCGCACGGTGGCGTCGGGCTCGAGCAGGTCCGGAATCTGGATCGGTGTCATGCCGGCCGCCAATGCTGCACGCACGCCGGTGGGCGAGTCTTCCAGCACCAGGCAGTGCGCAGGGTCTACCGCCAAGGTGCGCGCAGCCAGCAGGTAGATATCCGGCGCAGGTTTCGGATGGACCACATCGCTGGCCGTGCACACGGCATCGAAGCGCCACAACAGATCGGCCGCTTCCAGCTTGCGCAGCGCCAGCGGGCGCTGGGTGGAGGTGGCCACCGCGCGCGGCATGCGCTGGGCTGCCAGATAGTCCAACAGCGCAACGATGCCGGGCCGATGCGGGACGCCGCGCTCGACCGCAGCGGCATACAGCCGTTGCGCATGCGCCAGCATGGTGTCGGCCGCGGCCTCGCCGATCCGTTCGCCGAGCAGCCGGCGGCAGGCCGCATCGCCGGTGCCCACCATGCGCAACCAGAAGGCCGGTTCGATCTGCAGACCCTGGTCGTCGGCGGCCTGCGCCAGACAGGCCGTGATGGCGCGCTCGCTATCGAGCATCAAGCCATCCATGTCGAAGATCACCGCCTGCGGGCGAAACGGCAGCGCTGCACTGTGGGTCATGCCGGAGCGCCGCGGCCGAACAACACCTCAAGATCGTTCGCTTCCAGCGCACGCCATTGCCCCGACGACAATCCATCCAGCGACAGGCCGCCGATGCGGCTGCGGTGCAGCGCGACCACGTGGTTACCGGCGGCAGCGAACATGCGCCGCACCTGGTGATAGCGGCCTTCGTGCAAGGTCAGCCGCGCCTGGCGTGGGCCAAGCACCTCCAGCTCGGCCGGCAGCAGCGGCTTGGTTTCGCCGTCCAACAGCAAGCTGCCGCTGGCGAACAGCGCGGCCTCCTCGCCACGCAGGTCCTCGGCCAGGGTGATGTCATACACCTTGTCCAGGGCCGATTTGGGCGAAATGATCCGGTGCAGCAGCGCGCCGTCGTCGGTCATCAACAGCATGCCGCTGGTCTCGCGGTCCAACCGACCCACTGGCGCCAACACCGGCGCGCGCAGGCGGAAACGTGGCGGCAGCAATTCGTAGATCAGCCGGCCGGTGTCCTTGGTCGAGCAGGTGTAGCCGCTGGGTTTATGCAGCAACAGGCTCAAGCCCGCTGGCGGATCGAGCGGTTCGCCATCGATGCGGATGGCGTCGTGCTCCACCTGGTCGTCGGCATACAGCACCTCGCCTTGCGCATCGGTGATCGCGCCCTGCCGGAACAGCTGGGTGACCTGCTTGCGGCTGCCGTAGCCGAGATTGGCGATGTGTTTGACCAGCTTCATGGGCGCGCTCCGCGGCCGCGGATCGCCGCGATCAGCTTGAACCCATCGCGTTCGGCAGCCACGCGGACCTGTCCGAAACTGTCGTTGAGCACCTGTTCGTAAGGCAGGTGCCGGTTGGCGACCAGCATCAATTGCCCGCCCGGGCGCAGTGCCTGTGCGGCCACCGCAATGAAGCGCTGTCCGATGTCCGGGCGGTCGGCACGCGACGGCGTATGGAACGGCGGGTTGCTGACGATGAAATCGTATTGCGCCACCAGCCCGGCGGTGACATCGCGCCAGTGGTAGTGCAGCTGCGCCGGATGCGCGATGTCCTGCAGGTTGCGCCGCGCCAGCGTCAATGCGCGCGCCTCGGCTTCGTACAGATCCAGCGCGGTGACCTTGGGACAACGCGCCAGCACTTCGGCCGACAGATAACCAAAGCCCGCGCCCAGATCGGCGCCATGGCCGGCCAGCGTGGTCGGCAGATGCTCGACCAGCAGCGCGGACGCCGGGTCGATGCGATCCCAGGCGAAGACGCCGGGACGGCTGACAAAGCGGCCGTCCAGAATCTTGCGTGGCGCATCCAGCGCGGCCCAGCGCGCCTGCAGCGCGGCATCGGTGTCGGCCGGCAGCGGCGCGCTCCAATAGGTGCGGCAGTGGTACTTGGTCAGGCTGCCGGCCAGCCCGGTGAGCTGGCGCAGATCGGCTTCCCCCGAGCGTGCGCCTTCGTTGTTGGACTGGCAGGCCACCACACGGCCACCGGGCGCAGTCAGCGCCACCGCACGTGCGAACAGCGCGCGCGCCTCCTCGCGCTGCCGCGGAGGCAGCACCAGCACCAGGGCATAGCGCGTACTGTCGGCCTCGATCTCGCTTTCTTCGCGCACGGTCCACCCATTGCGCTCCAGCGCTTCGGCGAACGGACGGAAGCTCTGCTCGCAGGTCAGCGTTTGGGGGCTTGCCTGCTCGCGCAGCGGAAAACCGTCGCGCGCGCGCAGGAACAACACCGGTCCTTCCGACCATGGCAGCGCGCCTTGGGCAAAAGGCAGGAACAGGGCTTGAAGCGGGGCGTCGTGCGGGCCAGCCATCGGATCATCGGGTCAGGAACAGGCCGTCATTGTAAGGGACGTGTGCCAGCTGCCCGCCGCGCGCCTTCCATTGTGTATACGGACCATTGATGCGCGCGCAACATTCGCCCGCCTAGGCTGGGGTCCAAGCCCACACGGAGAGACACGATGCGAGCCTTGTTCGTAGGAGGAGTTGTCGACAACAGCGAAATGGATCTGGACGACACCCCGCCACCGATGCACTACCCCGAAAACACAGGCGCCGGCAGACCCCGCTACCGTCTGCACCAGATCGGCGAACGCGGCGACGGCACGGTGGCCTACGCGGTGTACGGCGCCCCGGAAATGGCAGACGAGGACATCACCCGCATTACCGAAGAGCGTGGCTATGCCCGCCGCTTCAGTGCCTCGCCGGAGGCGCCACGTTAAGGGAACGAGGTAGTTGATGCGGGCGCCTGGAACCCTTCCCTGCCGCATGCGATGAAGCATGCGTCAGGCGCCCTCGACTGCAGCGCACAGTTCACAGCCGACACGCTGCGCGAGGCTGGACCGGGTTCTTGCCCTGATTTTGCCGATCGGACGCAGTTCGTCCGACCGCTCACATCGGTCAGCTCGCGGACCTTCGCATTTTCCGGCAAAAAACCGAGGGTGCACTCTCGAATTGCCGCGTGTTTCCAGCCGCGTGTTTCCAATTGCTGCCTGCGGCGCATGTCAGCAGCGCTGCGACAAACCGTTTTCTACACGGTGTAGACCCAGGCTGCGCACATCGCCTTCGTCCACCTTCGGGCCGCCCTCCTAGTGAGAGACGGAGGGTGATCCTTTGGGGGCCGTGCGTCTCCCGCAACCAACTGGTAGTGCCCGCTGGTGTGCGCAAGTGATCGACGTGCCCGGCTCAACGCGCCTTCGGCGTCACCCGCCAGATCACATTGCCCACATCGTCGGCCACCAGCAGTGCGCCGCGACTGTCAGATGCCACACCCACCGGGCGGCCCTGCGCATTGCCTTCGGCATCCAGGAATCCATCCAGCACCGTGATCGGCGGGCCGTTGGGCTTGCCATCGGCGAACGGGACAAACAACACCTTGTAGCCGCTGGGCGGGTCGCGATTCCACGAGCCGTGCTGGCCGATGAAGGCGCCCTGGCGGAAACGCTCGGGCAACAAGGTACCGCTGGCGAAGCTCAGGCCGAGCGATGCGGTATGCGGGCCGAGCGCGTAATCGGGCTTGATCGCCTTGGCCACCAGTTCGGCATTCTGCGGTTTGACCCGCTCGTCCACATGCTGGCCGTAGTAGCTGTACGGCCAGCCGTAGAAACCGCCGTCGCGCACCGAGGTGAGGTAGTCCGGCACCAGGTCGCTGCCGATCTCGTCGCGCTCGTTGACCACCACCCACAGCGATTTGCTCTGCGGCTCCCATGCGGTGCCCACCGGGTTGCGCAAGCCGCCGGCGAAGACGCGGCTGCTGCCGGTGGCCGGGTCGATTTCCAGGATCGCCGCACGATTGAGCTCGGCTTCCATGCCGTTTTCGGCCACGTTGCTGTTGGAACCGACGCCGACATAGAGCTTGCTGCCGTCCGGGCTGGCCAGCAGCGACTTGGTCCAGTGATGGTTGATGCCGCCGGGCAGATTGGCCACGAAAGTCGGCTTGGCGGTGAGATGCGTGTCGCCGGGCTTGTACGGAAAACTCACCAGCGCATCGGCGTTGGCGACATAGAAGCGGTCGCCGATCAGCGCCATGCCGAACGGCGAAAACAGCCCGCTGACGAACTGCGTGCGCACTTCTGCCACGCCGTCGCCGTCGGCATCGCGCAGCAAGGTGATGCGATTGGCGCTCGCCACCGCCGCGCCGGCCTTTTTCATCATCGCGCCCTGCACTTTCTTGCGCAGCCCACCGCCCGCTTCGGCATCCTCGGGCTTGGGCGGCTCGGCCGTTTCGGCCACCAACACATCGCCATTGGGCAGCACGTAGACCCAGCGCGGGTGATCCAGATCGCGCGCAAACGCAGCAACCTGCAGATCGTCGGCCGCGATGGGCTTGGCATTGGCTGCCCAGCGTTTGACCGGCGCCACCTTGACGGTGGGAATCAGACGCTTCACCGGCTCGGGCAATTGCGGGTCCGGCCCGGTTCCCTGTTCGATCGCCAATGTTGCCGTGTCGCCGCACGCGGCGAGCACGGCCAGCGCCATCAACGACAGCGGCCAGCGAGCGAACTTCAATCGGGATGCATTCATTGCGGGCAAATCCTGGACGGTTGCGTCAGCCAGCGATCATGCCGCCAACGCGACGGCGAGAAGTAAACACACCGTCAACACGCCACCGTCACGGCATGACTTGCGGATCGGCGCCCAGCAACAACGGGTGCACCGCCACGATCCGGTCCATCCAGATCCATTGCGGCTCTTGCGATGCATCCAGCTGGTCCAGCCGCAGCTGACCGTTCAATCCCTCGTTGTCGTGGTCGTCCAGATAGGTCTGCAGGCTTGGACGCACGGCAACCGTGCCGCTGATCATGCTGCCGTCGTCGAGCTCGATGCGCACACGCTCCTGACCATCGAGCAGGGACACCCAATGTTCGAGCGTGGCGATCTGGACCTGTTCGGAATACACGTGCGGGGCATGCTTGGGCATTGCGCGATCTCCGTGAGCTGAGCGCACCACGCTAGGCCAGCATGCGTGAAAGAGGCAGAAAACGTGTCGTGTGCCGGTGCTCGGCATTGGCGCGGCATTGGCGCCAAGCATGCGCACGCATCCGTCTTCCAGCGCGGCCACGCTGCAACGGTGGTGAAAGGCTCATCCACGAAACCACCTGTGCGTCGCATGACGATCGGTTGTTCTGGGGCAGATCGGCGCCTCATGGAAAGACGCCAGGTACGCAAGCCACACACACGCTACTGCGCATCCAACGCGTCGCCTCACCACCTTGCGGTGACCCGCTGCGCGGCTGTGCGCTGCGCGCCGGTTACTCCACCGCCTGGCGCGCGGCACGCACGGCCGTGACCAGTTGCGCCACGCTGTAGGGCTTGGCCAGATGTTCCTGAAACCCGGACTCCAGCGCGCGCTTGCGGTCGTCTTCGCGGGCCAGCGCGGTGACTGCCACGGCCGGCAACGCGGTGGCATCCAGCCCGAGGTTTTCGCGCACGGTACGGATCAAGCCGTAACCGTCCATGCCCGGCATGCCGATATCGGTCAGCATCAGATCGAAGCGCGCGTGGCCACGATGATCGATCAATGCCAGCGCATCGGTGGCGCTGCCGGCGACCACCACTTCGGCGCCCTGCTCTTCGAGCAGACGCCGCAGATAATCGAGCATGTCCGGTTGATCTTCGACCGCCAGCAGGCGCAAGCCATTGAGCGCGCGCGCTTCGACGATCTGTTCGGACATCAGACGCCGCCGCAGCTCGCGGCGTGGGCGCTTGGCCTGGTCGGGAATATGTTCCGGCAGCCGCACGGTGAAGGTCGCGCCCTTGCCACGGCCGCCACTGGTGGCGCCGACCTGTCCGCCGTGCATTTCCACCAGCTGCTGCACGATCGCCAGGCCCAGACCCAGCCCGCCATGCTGGCGCGTGGTGGTGCCGTCGGCCTGGCGGAAACGACCGAACAGGTGCGGCAGGAATTCGGCTGCAATGCCATCGCCGGAATCGCAGACCGAGACCACCAGATGCCCATCGTCGCGCTCGATTTTGACGTCGATACGACCATGGGCCGGGGTGAACTTGATTGCGTTGGACAGCAGGTTCCACAACACCTGCTGCAGGCGCGTGGCATCGCCAAGCACCAGGCAGGGCGTGGGCGGCACGTGCAGCTCCAGGACCTGGTCCTTGCCTTCGGCAGCCAGTTCCTGGGTGTTCAAGGCTTCGCGCACCTGCTCGACCAGATCCAGCGATTCGACTTCCAGCTGCACCTTGCCCAGCAACATGCTGCTGAGATCGAGCATGTCGGAAATCAGCCGCTTCTGCGCGCGTGCGCTGCTGGCGATCACCGACAGCCCCTTGTAGTACGGCTGGCCTTCTTCGACCCGCTGCAGCAGCAACTCGCTCCAGCCCAGGATGGTGGTCAGCGGGGTACGCAGTTCGTGCGACAGCGTGGCCAGGAACTCGTCCTTCAACCGCGCCATGCTTTCGGCCTCGTTGCGCGCGCTGCGCTCGGATTCCAGCAATTGTTCGCGCGCCAGTTCGATCTCGCGCTGCTCGGTCACGTCCGGGCTGCTGCCGGCCAGCCCGATGAAGCGGCCGTCGGCCGAATAGCGCGGGGTTGCGGTCATTTCGATCCAGCGCCACTGCCCATCATGGCGGCGCGCACGCACCAGCGCGCGCAGGCCGCGCTGTTCCTGCAGCGATGCGGCCAACTCGAACTGGAACGTCGGCAAGTCGTCCGGATGCAGCAGTTCGCTCCACGCCGACACCGTACCGCTGGAAATATCCAGGCCAAAAAATTCGCCATACGCACTGTTGACGAAGCGCACCACGCCCTGCGCGTCCAGCACCCAGACCGGCATCGGCAAGCCGTCGGCCAGCGCACTGAAGCGCGCCTCGCTCTCGGCCAGCTCGCGCTCGACGCGTTTGCGCTCGGTGATGTCCATGAACAGGATCGCCACCCGTGCCTGCTCTGGCTGCCCGACCCGGAACGCATCCACCGAATACCAGCGCTTGAGCGCCTTGGCCTGCATTTCGAAGTGGATGCGGTTGCCGGTGCGCGCGACGTGGCCGTAGCGGTCGAACCATTCCTGCTCGTGCTCGGGGAGCAGGTTGCGGATGGAGACGTTCAGTGCGTTGGGCGACAGGCCGGTGTAGCGCTCGAAGGCACCATTGGTGGTGCGGATCACATAGTCCACCGCCTGCTCGCCGTCGAACACCATGTCGATGACGCAAAACCCGGCATCGATGTTGTGGAAAATCTCGTGATACATCGCCGGGTCCAGAAACGGCTCGGCGATGGCGGCCGGCAGTGCGGCAGCCAGCGTGGGGCTGGAAGAAGGAGTGCTCAAATCGGAAACCACGGATGCTGCCGGAGCGGATGACGGGCAGATGAAACCATGCCTGATGTCGTCAGCGGGTGCACGTGGGGCTGGGCAAGTTCACGCTTTCCTCGCCCAGCCCCGTGTTCACCACAAGGTGGTGGCGGCGAATCCGATGCAGGTTGCCAGCACCACGATGCCGGCGATCACGCCGCGGAACACCCATTCGCCCTCGCGACGCAGCTGTTCGTCCATCCAGCGTTGCGCTTCCTCGCGCCAGGCAGTGGACCGTGCGTAATCGGAATCCAGCAGCAACAGGCGGACCCGCGCCACCCCCATCTGCGCGCATTCCTCGCGGCAGCGCTGGCTGAAGCCGTCTTCCCCACCGGCAATCTGCGCGCCCACCGGCAACTGCAGTTCGAGTTCATGCCTGGACATAACGGGGACGCTCCTGATCAAGCTCATGTTCCAGCGCCATGCGCGCCAGCTGGGTGTAGTTAGCACGCGGACCCTGCCCACGGCCGGTGAGCATTCCCTGATAGTCCAGGTCGTGCCAGACCCGGCCGGTCCACTCCACGCAATCTTCGGCAATGACCAGCATCAGCGAGTAGCGGTAATCCAGGCCATTGGCCGCGGTATAGGTGTAGACCGGCGGGAACTGCACGGCCACATCCACCTGGCGCGCCAGTGCAGCCAGATGCTCGCGAAGCGCCGCGCGCGAATCGGCACCGGGCTCCAGCTGCAGCGCGCGTGTGGCCAGGTCCAGGTCGACCTCGCTCTGCAGTGCCACGAAGGCGGCCGCGCCGGAGGCGGGGTTGTGCCCGTGCTGCTTGGCCCAGTCGATGAATTGCAAACGCACATCCGACGGCATGTGAGCCGGCGCCGAAGACGCTGATTTTGTGCGGAAAGTGTGGGTGTCCATGCTGGCGATCTTCCGGGCTGTGCCGTGAAGCGCGGGCGCAGGCGCAGTGAACCCGCCGTCATGGTGTTCCGCAAGCTGATTAACCGCGCGGCAACGTGGTGACGAACCCAGGCGTGCAGCGCGTTGCGGGCGTTCCGAGGCGCCCCCACACTGCGAAAACAGCCGGTACACACCGTACCTTCCGCTTGGAGGCTTTCGATGAAACTTTCCAATCTTTCCGGCGCCAGCCTGCTGCTGGCGGGCATGCTTGCCGCGACCGGTGTGCAGGCCGGGGTGCGCAACGTCACCGACCCCGATGCGCCGCGCGCGCTTGGCAGCGACGGCAAGGTGGACGTGCGCTGGACCGACCCTGCGCAGTTCTCCGAGATGCGCTTCAGCGGCAACCGTTGGGAGGCGCAACGCGGCGATTGGGTGACCCAGCTGGCCACCCACTTTCAGAAGAGCGCAGCGCGCCAGTTGCCCGATGGCCAGCATCTGAGCGTGACCATTACCGACATCCGCCGCGCCGGCCAGTACGAGCCCTGGCACGGGCCGCGCATGCAGGACGTGCGCGTGGTCAAGGACATCTACCCGCCGCGCCTGAGCTTCACCTACACGCTTACCGGCGCCGATGGCCGCGTGATCGACCAGGGCGAACGCAAGCTGGTGGATTCGGCTTTTCTGATGAGCGGACCGCGCCTGACCGACAGCGATCCGCTGCGCTTCGAAAAGGCGATGATCGACGATTGGGTGCGCAAGCAGTTCCGTGGCGATCGCAGTACCGCCAGGTTGTGAGTTGCCGCTGAAAGCCCCTCTAGGGATGCACCTACGCTGAAAGTTTGCCTACTGCCGCCTCACCCACATAGCTCCGCGGCACCCGCTTGAGCCCGCACAGCAGCTGGTAGGCGCTGACGTTGCATTGCGCTGCCAGCGCGCTGACCTGCGGTGCGTCGCCCCACAGCTGCACCGGCGTGCCGATGTCGGCCTGCGGGTGGTCGGTGAGGTCCACGGTGAGCATGTCCATCGAGACGCGACCGATCAACGGGCAGATCTGCCCGTCCGCCAGCACCGGGGTGCCGTTGGGCGCGAACTGCGGATAGCCGTCGGCATAGCCCATCGCCACCACGCCGACACGCGTGGGTCGTTCGGCAACGAAGCGGGCGCCGTAGCCCACCGGCTCGCCGGCCGGCAACTCGCGCACCGAAATGATGCGCGAGCGCAGCGTCATCACCGGACGCAGCTGCGCGGTGTTCTCGGTATGCTGCGGGAACGGGTTGGCGCCGTACAACATCAACCCGGGGCGCGACCAGTCGTTGCGCAGCGCCGGCCAGCCAAGCAGGCCGGGCGAATTGCGCAGGCTGGTTTCTGCGCGCATGCCGCCAGCGGTGAGCGCAAAGGCCACCGCCTGCTCGTCGGTGCGGCTGCAGTCCAGCTCGTCGGCACGTGCCAGGTGGGTCATCAGCACCAGCGAGGCGATCTGCGGTAGCCCGCGCAGGCGCAACCAGGCGGCGCGGAAATCCTCCGGCGACAGGCCCAGCCGATGCATACCGCTGTCCATCTTCAACCACACCCGCAACGGCCGCGGGCTCTGGAACTCGGCCAGCGCGCGCACCTGCTGCGGCGTGGCCGCCACCGTCCACAGATCGTGCTCGGCGATCAGGCGCAACTCGTCGTGTTCGAAAAATCCCTCCAGCAACAGGATCGGCGCACGGATGCCGGCCTGGCGCAGTTCCAGCGCCTCTTCGATGCAGGCCACTGCAAAGCCATCGGCTTCCGGCTCCAGCGCCTGCGCGCAGCGCACTGCACCGTGCCCGTACGCGTCGGCCTTGACCACCGCCAGCGCCTTGCTGCCGCCCAGGCGCCTGGCCAGGCGGTAGTTGTGGCGCAATGCCTCCAGATCGATCGACGCTTGCGCAGGACGCACTACGCGGCCTCCCGCTGCGCGCGCGCGCTGCGCGGCGACAGGTAGCGGAACACGTCCAGGCCTTCGGTATCGATCTCGGGCGTGCGGCCCTGCATGAGGTCGGCCAGGTAGCGTCCGGAGCCGCAGGCCATGGTCCAGCCCAGCGTGCCATGCCCGGTGTTGAGGAACAGGTTGGCATAGGGCGTGGCGCCCACCACCGGGGTGCCATCCGGGGTGGCCGGGCGCAAGCCGGTCCAGAACTCGGCCTGGGCCAGATCGCCGCCGCCGGGGAACAGGTCGTTAACGACCATTTCCAGGGTGGCGCGACGACGCGGATTCAGCGACAGATCGAAGCCGGCCACCTCGGCCATGCCGCCGACGCGGATGCGGTCGTCGAAACGGGTGAGCGCGATCTTGTAGCTCTCGTCCAGCACGGTGGAGGTCGGCGCGCGCTGCGCATCGACGATCGGGATGGTGAGCGAATAGCCCTTGAGCGGGTACACCGGCAGGTGCAGGCCGAGCGAGAGCAGCAAATCGGCCGAATAGCTGCCCAGCGCCAGCACGTAGCGGTCGGCCGTTTCCATGCGGCCATCGATCTGCACGCCGCTGACCTGGCCGCCGCCGTGCTCCAGCCGCTCGATCTGTTGCCCGTAGCGGAACGTGACCCCCGCCTGCGCGGCCAGTTCGGCCAGGCGCTGGGTAAACAGCCGGCAGTCGCCGGTCTGGTCTTCGGGCAGGCGCAGCGCGCCGGCCATCTGCGCGCCGCCGCCGGCCAGGCCGGGTTCGAACTGCGCGATCTGCGCCGGGCTCAGCAGCTCGTACGGTACGCCGTACTGGGCCAGCACCTCGATGTCCTGCGCGGCCGCATCCAGCTGCTGCTGGGTGCGGAACAACTGCGTGGTGCCAAGCTGGCGGCCTTCGAATTCGATGCCGGTCTCGGCGCGCAGGGCGTTGAGGCAATCGCGGCTGTAGTCGGACATGCGCACCATGCGCGCCTTGTTCACCGCATAGCGTTCGGCGGTGCAGTTGCGCAGCATCTGGCTCAGCCAGGCCAGCTGGCGCAGGTCGCGGGTGGGGCGGATCGACAGCGGTGCGTGCTGCTCGAACAGCCACTTCACCGCCTTGCCGGGCACGCCGGGCGCCGCCCACGGCGAGGTGTAGCCGAACGACAGCTGGCCGGCGTTGGCGTAGCTGGTCTCCAGCGCCGCTGCCGGCTGGCGGTCGACCACGGTCACTTCGCAACCGGCCTGCGCCAGGTACCACGCACTGGTCACGCCGATGACGCCGCTACCGAGAATGAGCACACGCATGTCGTTCTCCTGAAAAGGGCATTCCCCCACAACCACACGCCGAGGGGGACAGTTAGACGCAGTATATTGCGAGCCAGGCAGTGCCATTTCTGGAATCGGCACGGCTTTGCAGTGAAACTTCCTGCCAAACCCTGCGCAGACAAACCCCATGAGCACCCGCGCCCGCGAGCTGGACAAGATCGACCGCAAGATCCTGCGCATCCTGCAGCAGGAGGGGCGGATTTCGTTCACCGAACTGGGCGAACGGGTCGGCCTGTCGACCACGCCATGCACCGAGCGCGTGCGCCGGCTGGAGCGCGACGGCGCCATCACCGGCTATTACGCGCGGCTGGACCCGCACTATCTCAAGGCCAGCCTGCTGGTGTTCGTGGAGATCAGCCTGGCCTACAAGTCCGGCGACATCTTCGAAGAATTCCGCCGCGCCGCGCTGAAGCTGCCCAACGTGCTGGAGTGCCACCTGGTCTCCGGAGACTTCGACTACCTGCTCAAGGCGCGCATCAGCGAGATGGCGTCCTACCGCAAATTGCTCGGCAGCACCTTGCTGACCATGCCGCATGTGCGCGAATCCAAGAGCTACATCGTGATGGAAGAGGTCAAGGAGACGCTGGCGTTGCCGATCGCCGATTGAGGCGGGGATTCGGGATTGGCGGTTGGCGGTTGGCGGTTGGCGGTTGGCGGTTGGCGCCATCAGATCGCGCTGCTGCTGTCAGCGCACCACGCGCATGCCATCGCCCGCCGGCACCGCGTCGTAGTAGCGGCCGGTCTTGGTATCCAGCACCCGGTTGGCGCCGGCCGGCTGCATGCCCTGCAGCAGGCGGCCGTTGCGGTCGTAGACCATCGGCTTGGTCGGCGCCACCTGGCTGCCGGCAGGCGCGACCGGCATTTGTGCCGGCCCATGCGTGGGGATGCTCGGCGCGACCGGGCGTTGCCCCAGTTGCGAAGGCACCGGTGCGGCCGAAGGCGCCGGCTGCAGCGCGCGCGGCGGCGTTACCGTGGGCGGGACGGGCGTCGGCGTGGTGATGGGTTGCAAGGTCGTGGATGAGCGCGTGGTGGTGGCCGACTGCGCCGCCACCGCGCCGGTCAGCGCCAGTAGAACGCATAGCAGAACGCGGCGGCTTGATGCGTGGATCGCCATGACAGGCACCTTGTGTGTTCGAGGGTCATGCAGTGATTGGGGCGCAAGGACGCTGCGGCAATGCATGCGACCGGCCAGGGGATGAACGCTTTCGCAAGGTGGTTGCGGTGCGAAGAAGGGCTGCCCCTCCGCCGCAGTGGCGGGCCGCTGGCTGCGTCTCACCGGTTGAACCACCCCGACACTGCCCACATCACGGAAGCAGGCGCCGGCACCCCGCTGGCGAGCGCATGCGAGAGCCCCATGAGCCAGTTCGATCTGACCCCTCCCTCCCCCGCCCAACGCGATGCCCTGATCGCCGGGCTCAGCGACGAGGAACAGCGCGTGCTGCTGCACCATGGCACCGAGGCGCCATTCTGCGGGGTGTTTCTGGACAACAAGCTGGACGGTGTCTACACCTGCCGGCTGTGCGGGCTGCCGCTGTTCCGTTCCAGCGCCAAATTCGAGTCCGGCACCGGCTGGCCGAGCTTCTTTGCGCCCTACGACCCGGCCCATGTGCGCGAGATCCGCGACACCAGCTACGGCATGATCCGCACCGAAATCGTCTGCGCGCGCTGCGACAGCCACCTGGGCCATGTGTTCCCGGACGGCCCGCCGCCCACCGGCGAGCGCCACTGCCTGAACTCGGTCTCGCTGGGCTTCACCGAAAACGGCCAGGCCCTGCCGAACCCGCTGCAGCGCCAAGGTGCCGAGGCGCAACCGGCCTGATGGCGCCGCGTCTGTGGGCCACCGCCGTTGCAATGCCCGGGAGGAAGTAAACAACGCCTGCCTGCGCTTTTGCGCGCCATGACAGGCACCGCCTGCACGCGGCTCGAGCCGGCAATGTCGATGTGCAGATCGGTTGCCGGCGCGCGAGACGCAGATACGGCTTGATTTCCATACGGCCGGCCACATGCAGGCTAGGTCCCAGCGGTAAAGCGGTCGCGTGTTCAGTCATAGGCAGGCCTTCCGGCCCCGGCGCGCAAGATG
Organism: Xanthomonas sp. NCPPB 1062; assembly: GCF_041481705.2. Lineage (NCBI taxonomy): Bacteria > Pseudomonadati > Pseudomonadota > Gammaproteobacteria > Lysobacterales > Lysobacteraceae > Xanthomonas > Xanthomonas sp. NCPPB 1062. The sequence continues at coordinate 4,125,382 of NZ_CM192987.1, forward strand.
CACGCCCTTGGGGCGCCGGGCCGGCGCCCAGGTCCCAACCGCCGCAAACACGGCGGCAATCCAAACCAGGCAGGAGTACGCAGATGCACACGTCCTCATCCCTGATGCTCACCGGCCTGCTGGCGGCCGCACTCGCCGGCTGCAGCGCAGGTAGCCCGCCCCCGACAGCGCAGGCGGGCAAGCCCGCACACGCCCAGCCAGCCGGTGTCCAAGCCGATGCCCGCCCGCTTGCCACCGGCACCGACGCCAGCGTGACCGGCCCGCTGCCGCGTCCGGCCAAGATGCCCGCTCCAGCGGCGGCGGCGGCCGACCCCGCGCTTCCCGCGCAGACGGTGGCCTGGCGCTGCGGCCCGCGCACGGTCGCGACACGTTTCGATGCGGCCACCGATGCCCTGCAGCTGACCCTCGACGACCGCAGGCTGATCCTGCTCAGTGCCCAGGCAGCATCCGGGGCGCGCTTTGCCGATGCACAGGGCAACCAATTCTGGGAACACGCCGGCGAAGCGACACTGTCGCTGGCAGGCGGCGAGGCGATCAGATGCGTGCATGAGACCGCCACCACAATCGGTTAGACATTCAGCTACAGCGCACGTCTTCACGCCACGCGCTTCAAGAATCGGCCGCGCAAGCCGAAACCACTAGCAACCCCAGTTTGCTTCCGGCTGCGCCATGCTCATCATCGTTGGCTTCATCGTCGTCATCGTCAGCGTCCTCGGCGGCTACGTGCTGTCGCACGGAAAGCTGGGCGCGCTGTGGCAGCCGTACGAGCTGATGATCATCGGTGGCGCAGCGCTGGGCGCGTTCCTGGTCAGCACGCCGGGCAAGATCGTCAAGGAAACCCTCAGCGGCATCATGGGCGTGTTCAAGGGCCCGCAGTACAAGTCCGAGGACTACAAGGACACCCTGAGCCTGATCTACGAACTGCTGAACAAGGCGCGCCGCGACGGCTTCATGGCGCTGGAAGACCACGTCGAAAAGCCGCAGGACAGCACCATCTTCGGCAACTACCCCAAGGTGGTGGCCGACCATCACCTGCTGGACTTCATCACCGACTGCCTGCGCCTGATGATCGGCAGCAACATCGAGCCGCACGAGCTGGAACCGCTGCTCGAACTGGAACTGGAAAAACACCATCACGAAGCCCTGGCGCCGTCGCATGCGCTGAGCAAGGTCTCCGACGGCCTGCCCGGCTTCGGCATCGTGGCGGCGGTGCTCGGCATCGTGATCACCATGGGCTCGATCGGCGGGCCGATCGAGGAGATCGGCCACCACGTCGGCGCCGCGCTGGTGGGCACCTTCCTCGGCATCCTGCTGGCCTACGGCTTCGTCTCGCCGTTGTCGGCGGCGATGGAAGCGCGTGCCGAGCAGGACGGGCGCATCTATGAAGCGGTCAAGACCGCGCTCCTGGCCTGCCTGCGTGGCTACAACCCGAAGATCGCGCTGGAATTCGCGCGCAAGACCCTGCCCTCCAACGTGCGTCCGAGCTTCGGCGATTTCGAAACGCACCTGAAGACGATCAAGTAGGGCCGCGGTCATGGCCGAGGCCAAATCCACCGTCATCATCCGACGGGTCAAGAAGGTACAGGGTGGCGGCCATCATGGCGGCGCCTGGAAGGTGGCGTTTGCCGACTTCGTGACCGCGATGATGGCCTTCTTCCTGGTGCTGTGGCTGATGGCGGCCACCACCAAGGAACAGCGCGCGGCGATCTCCGAATACTTCCGCAACCCCAGCCCGCTGTCCGGCAAATCGCCGGCGCCTTCGCCCGGCATGAACGGACCCGGTGGCGCCAGCACCTCGATGATCAAGCTCGGCGGTACCGCCGACATGGCCAAGGGACAGAAGGACGAAATGGGCCGCAAGCGCGACAACGCGGCCGATACCGACGTGGACAGCCGCGCCAAGGACAAGAGGCGCCTGGAAGCGCTGATGCAGGACCTGAAGGAGGCCATCGACAAGAGCCAGGCGCTGGAGCCGTTCAAGGACCAGCTGCTGCTGGACCTCACGCCCGATGGCCTGCGCATCCAGATCGTGGACAAGCAGAACCGCCCGATGTTCGACATCGGCCGCGACCAGCTCAAGCCGTATACGGTGGCGATCCTGCGCGAGCTGTCCAGCTTCATCAACCAGGTGCCCAACCACATCAGCATCACCGGCCATACCGACACCACCGCCTACAGCAGCGATGCCGGCTACACCAACTGGGAACTCAGCGCCGACCGCGCCAATGCCGCGCGCCGCGCCCTGGTGGCCGGGGGCATGTCCGATGCCAAGGTGACGCGTGTGGTGGGGCTGTCCTCGTCGGTGCTGTTCGACAAGACCGATCCGCAGAACCCGATCAACCGCCGCATCAGTATCGTGGTGATGACCCAGGACGCCGAAAACGCAGCGCTGGCCGGCGCAGACCAGGGCGTGGCACTGGGCAAGTCGCTGCACGATGCCGACACCCAGGTGCCGGATCTGAGCGGCGCCGCGGCCACCGGCACAGCCACCGTGGGGACGCCTGCCGAAAGCGCAAAACCGGCCGCGGCCCCGCCAGTCGCCGCCGCCGCGGCTGCGACCCCGGCTCCGGCCCTGGCATCGGCAGGAACTGCTGCTGCGCGTCCGGCAGGACCGCGCATGTCGTCCAGCGCGCAGGTGGCCTCTGCCACGGCGCTCGCCAAAGCGGCCGAAGCGGCGGTGGAGAAGCGGTAGTTCGGGGCAGGCAGGCGTGTGAGGCACCGGCCGCAATTGCTGGACCCGCCAGGAAGTCGCCCCCCCCCCCGGAACATGGCCTGCGGCGGTTCGGGCTTGGGGCGTCCTGGTGGCGGCTCTCAGGTCGGTGCCTGCGGAGACGGTGCCCCCCCGGCGGCCGGTTCGCATCCACGGGCCAACTCCGCTACGCATCGCATCGTGCGGCGCACGCTCTAGAATGGCCGGCCATTCCCAGCGTCGAGAACACCGTGTCCCGTAATTCCAAGGCCAAGCGCGACAAGCGCAAGAAGCAGCAGCCCAAGCGCCCCTTCGTCCGTCTGGGCCAGGCGCCCCAGGTCACCAACCATGCCGTGCTGCAGGACGCCGATGGCCGCGTGGTCGCCGCGATCGGCCTGCAGGGTGGCAGCGAGTGGATGCTGTCGATCGGCGGCCAGACCATGGGCAGCGCCGACAACCCGGTCCCGATGCTGGCCATGCTCAAGCACCTGGCCAACCTGCAGGAAGCCGAAGGCAAGACCATTTCGCTGGAATATTCGACCCAGCTGCAGCAGATGATCGACGACCTGGCCGCCGACGAAGGCCAGACCGCCGAGGAATACCTGACCAAGCTGGTGTCCGAGTTCCAGAACGCCGATGCGGATGAAGACGGCGAGGCGGAAGACGCAGCACAGGACACAGGCACCGAGGCCGGTGCTGACGACGCGGCTGAAGACGACACTGCCGGCGCCACCGACAGTGCTGCAGATGCCAGCGACGAGGCTTCCGACGCTGCAGCGGACGCGCCCGACGGCGACAGCGCCGGCAAGAAGCCGAAGAAGTCCAAGAAGGCCTGACCCGGCCGATGGCCGTCTACGTCGACGATGCGGTGCACCTGTGGCGCGACCAGCGCTGGGCGCACCTGCTCGGCGATACGCTGGACGAGCTGCATGCCATGGCGGCGCGGCTGGGCATTCCCCGCCGCGCCTTCCAGAACAAACTCAGCGGTGCGCACTACGACGTGCCCGCGCCGCTGCGCCTTGAGGCAATTGCCCTGGGTGCCATTCCGATCTCCCGCCACACCGACCGCGCGCTGCTCAAGGGCTTGATCGCCAATGCGCGGGCGCAGGCGCGCGGCCAGGCGCCTTGAGAACCGGGATTGGGGAGTGGAGATTCGGGATTCGCAAGTGCCGGGCGATTGCGTCGATCACGTGCGCATAAGCACATCGGGAGGCCTGATTTGAACGCACGAGCAAGGCCATTTCCATCACGCGTCATGCCGGCAAGCGTGCTCCCAACCAAGCAGCGCATCTGTCTTGCTGCCGCTTGCCCAAACTTTCCGACCAGCCAGTGCGCGCATCAGCGTGGCGAACAAAACGTTGTGAACAGCCGTCAGGCGGATGCGAACGCCGCGGTGGTCCACCGATTCCGAGCAACAGCCGCACTCGCTCGGCGTCCGCACAGCCTGATGAGTGCGGCTTTACGTTTGTCGCAATTCAGCGCGCGCAAAGATCGACTCACGCAACAGCAAGCACGGGACCGCCCCTGCGAATCCCGAATGCCAACTCCCCAATCCCAACCCTCAGAACGCCTCATTCCCCAGCCGCACTTCCACCCCCAGCAACGAGGTCAGCGCCAGCATGGCGTCGTCGTCGCGGCTGAGCGCAATCCAGCCGGCATAGGCGTCGCCACCGGTGTTCCAGTTCCACAGCGAGTAGCCGTGCTCGCGCAGGCGATCGAATGCCACCGCCATCAAGTCGGGGACCTCCAGGTTGCCGGCGAAGTCTTCGTCGTCCAGGTCACCGCCCCAATCGATGCGCAGGTTCCAGCGCGCACTGAGTTCGTCGATGGCGGCGATGAACGCATCGGCGTCCTTCCAGTCCACATAGAAACCCGAGCGCCAATCGATCACGTCCTTCAGCGCCCACAACCAGGCATCGTCGCCGTCGTCGCCATCGGTCTCGGCCTGCGTTTCGCGCCAGGCGTCGAACTGGGCCAGCGCGGTGTCCTCGTCGCCGGGGTTGATCAGCACCAGCAGGTTCCACACCCGCGCGGGATGGTCATCCACATCGTCTTCGTCGCCCTCGGGCTGCAGGCCTTCGTCGTCTTCGTAGTCGGCACTGTTGTCAGGCATTGCGGTCTCGTTTGCTGGAGTGCAGGGGCATAAAGTGTGAGGCCTGACGGCGCGCAAGCAAACCGATGGGCGCACGTCGTTGCGTCGCCGGGGCTGGTCTTCCCGGCGCAGGCCCGTATCCTGTGCGGCCGAAGACGGCTATCCCGGCCGCCATGACGCCTTTCCCATGAGCGATACCCCTCCCGATCACCTGGCCATCGACGCACGCAGCCCGTTCCACAACGCCGATGCCCTCAACCGCGGCGTCGGCGTGCGCTTCAACGGTATCGAACGCGACAACGTGGAGGAGTACTCGGTCAGCGAAGGCTGGATCAAGGTGCAGGTCGGCAAGGCACGCGACCGTCGCGGCAACCCGATGACGATGAAGATCAAGGGCGACGTGGTGGCCTACTTCCTGGACACCAGGCACGACGCCAAGCCTGCTGCCGAGTAAGAGCGGCTGACCAAACGACTTCACGCTGTTCCATTGCAGAGCTGCTGAGCGCGAGTTTGCTGCAGGCTCCTTGCCTGCCCACCATCGCCGGACACGCTGCAAGTACGTCCCTACAAGCTCTTACGCGGCATCCATGCCGCGTAAGGTCCGGCGACGGTAGGCGGGCAAGCACCTGTCGAGAGTGTCGGTCCGCAGGGTTCAAGCAAAGCAATCGACCAACTTTCTAGCGCGGTGCCCTTGTCGCTTGCGGGACCGTGTGGCGGCATGGATGCCGCCACCGAGCCTACATGGACGTACTTGCGGCGTGTCCCGCGAGCGGCGAGGGCACCGCGCCCTCGCCTCGCTCACCGTTCGACCCGGACCTCCGGCCGCATCCACCAAACTGCAGCGACAAACACCACTGCCTTCACCACTCACGCCTTGAGCCGATAGCCGCTGCGGAAGATCGCCGCCACCACGCCCAGGCACACCAGCAGGAACAGGAACGTCATGCCGGTGCTCACCGCGATATGCACATCGGCCTTGCCGTAGAAACTCCAGCGAAAGCCGCTGATCAGATACACCACCGGGTTGAACAGGGTGACCTTCTGCCACAACGGCGGCAGCATGTTGATCGAATAGAAACTGCCGCCCAGGAAGGTCAGCGGCGTCACCACCATCAGCGGAATCACCTGCAGTTTTTCGAAGCCATCGGCCCAGATGCCGATGATGAAACCGAACAGGCTGAAGGTCAGCGCGGTGAGCACCAGAAAGCCCAGCATCCACACCGGGTGCGCGATCTCGTATGGCACGAACAGCCGTGCGGTCAGCAGGATCAACAAGCCCAGCATCACCGATTTGGTCGCCGCCGCGCCCACGTAGCCGATCACGATTTCCCACCACGCCACCGGCGCGGACAGCACCTCGTAGATGGTGCCGGCCCAGCGCGGCATGTAGATGCCGAACGAAGCATTGGAGATGCTCTCGTTGAGCAGCGACAACATCACCAGGCCGGGAATGATGAAGGCGCCGTAGCTGATGCCGTCGATATCGCCCATGCGCGAACCGATCGCCGCGCCGAACACCACGAAGTACAGCGAGGTCGACAACACCGGCGAGGCGATCGACTGGGTCAGCGTGCGGAAGGCGCGCGCCATTTCGAAGCGGTAGATCGCCGCAATCGCATGCAGGTTCATGCGCGCACCTCCTGCTGACGTGCGCCATGCACCAGGTTGACGAAGATCTCTTCCAGCGAACTCTCGCTGGAATGCAGGTCCTTGAAGTCGATGCCCTGCTCGTTGAGCCGGCGCAGCAGCGCACCGATGCCGGTCTGCTCGGCCTGGGTATCGAAGGTGTAGATCAAGGCGTTGCCGTCGGCGGCCAACTCCAGCGGCAGGTCGGCCAGCGCGGCGGGCAGCGCCTGCAACGGCGCCTGCAGGCTCAACGTGAGCTGTTTCTTGCCCAGCTTGCGCATCAGCGTGTGCTTGTCTTCCACCAGCACCAGCTCGCCGCGATTGATGACACCGACGCGGTCGGCCATGTCTTCGGCCTCTTCGATGTAGTGGGTGGTCAGGATGATGGTGGTGCCCTGCTCGCGCAGCCGCCGCACCATCTGCCACATGTCGTGACGCAGCTCCACGTCCACACCGGCCGTGGGCTCGTCCAGGAACAGGATGCGCGGCTCGTGGGCGAGCGCCTTGGCGATCAGCACACGCCGCTTCATGCCGCCGGAGAGCGTGGAAATCTTGTTGTTGCGTTTCTCCCACAGCGACAGCTCGCGCAGGATGGTTTCCAGGTACTGCGGATTGGCCGGCTTGCCGAACAGGCCGCGGCTGAAACGCACCGTGGCCCACACCGTTTCGAACGCATCGGTGGCCAGTTCCTGCGGCACCAGGCCGATGCTGGCACGCGCGGCGCGGTAGTCGCGCACGATGTCGTGCCCGTCGGCCAGCACAGTGCCGGTGCTGGGGTTGATCAAGCCGCAGATGATGCTGATCAAGGTGGTTTTGCCGGCGCCGTTGGGGCCGAGCAGCGCGAAAATCTCGCCGCGCCGGATCTCAAGATCCACCTGTTTGAGCGCCTGGAAACCGCCGGCGTAGGTCTTGCTCAAGCCCTGGATGGAGACGATCGAAGTCATGGGTCTGGCACGGGAGGATAAGCGCCACAGGGTAGGCCGTGCGCCATGAAAATGGCAGCAGTGCGAGTGGGATGGTGTCTCCCGACACATGCGCAGGAGCGTGAGCGAACTGGGCTGCGCACGCACGCTGCATCTCGGTGTTGGCGTATCTCTATGTAGGAGCGCGCCTGAGCGCGACGGGGCTTTCCCGCCAACGCCCCATCGCGCCCAGGTGCGCTCCTACCCAAACATGGCAACCGCCTTGGCTCTTGCGATTCCCCACTCCCGATTCCCGATTCACGCGCGCTTGCGCGACTCGATCAGATCCAGATTGCGCACCAGCCGCCGCGACAGGTCGTCGGAAATTTCGCGTCGTCGCGCAAGCTTGAACAGCTCATTGCGCTCGGCCACCAAGGCCGCATGGCGAAACTGGCGCAGCGCCTTTTCGTAGGCAACCGCCTCTTCCGGATCGGTCTCGGCCATGTCCACCGCGCCGAGCTTGCGCTGATAGCGCTGGCTCACCTGGTTGGCCGCCGCGTTGTAGCGCTCGGCATGCTTGCTGTCTTCCACCAGCCGCTGGCGCAGCTTTTCCACTGCATCCAGCGCCGCCTGCGAAGCGGCCTTGACGGCTAGGTCTTCCTTGAGCTGCTCGTCTTCTTCTTCGGGCAACTCCAGCCCGCGCAACAGCCGCGGCAATGCGACGCTGGCCACCAGCAACGACACCAGAATGACCGAGGCCGCCAGGAAGATCGCCAACTGACGGGCCGGGAAGGGCGAGCCGTCCTCCAGCATCAACGGCAGCGTGAGCACGCCGGCCAGGGTGATCGCACCGCGCACGCCGGCCAGCGACACCGCCACCACGATGCGCCACGGCGGGCTGACATGCGCCTCGCCGCGTCGCTGCGCCTTGAAGATATTCCAGCGCAACGACAGGAACACCCACACAAAACGCAACGCCATCAGGCTGAGACTGATGGTGGCCACGTACACCGCCAGCCACCAGGGATTGAGGTGCCCGGCCTCCTGCACGCTGCGCACCGCACCGTCCAGGATGCCCGGCAACTGCTCGCCCAGCAGCACGAAGATGATGCCGTTGAAGGTGAACTGCACCGTGTCCCACACCGCCGAACGCTGCAGGCGCATATTGCCCGGGGCGTTGCCGGCCATTTCCACGTAGCTCATGGTGATGCCGGCGGCCACTGCGGCCAGGATGCCGGAGGCATGGAAGGCTTCGGCCAGCAGATACGCCGCAAATGGGGTAAGTAGGTTGACCAGGATCGCCGAACCGGGCTCCTCGCCGAAATGCCGCCAGATCCAGGCCTGGATGCGGCTCAACCCAAAGGTCGTCGCCACGCCCAGGGCCAGGCCGGCCAGCGCCACCCACAGAAAGGTCAGCGAAGCGGCCGCCACCGAGAAGGTGCCGGTCAGCACCGCTGCCACCGCGAACTGGAAACACACCAGGCCCGAGGCGTCGTTGAGCAGCGACTCGCCTTCCAGAATGTGCATCAGGCGCTTGGGGATCGGCACCTTGGAGGCGATCGAAGACACCGCCACCGGGTCGGTCGGCGAAATGATCGCTGCCAGCGCAAACGCCACGGCCAGCGGCATCGCCGGTATCAGCCAATGGATGAAGAAGCCGGCACCAATCACGGTGAAGATGACCAGCCCCAACGCCAGTTCCAGAATGGCCGCCTTGTCGCGGAACAGGCCTTGTTTGGGAATGCGCCAGCCATCCAGAAACAGCAGTGGCGGCAGGAACAACAGGAAGAACAGCTCCGGTTCCAGCTCGTGCCCGGCATCGAAGACGCCGGAGACCACCGCGCCCAGCGCGATCTGGACCAACGGCAGCGGCAACGAAAACGGCAGGATGCGGATGAGGTAACCGCTGGCCGCGACCGCCAGCAACATGGCGAGGACGACATCGATCGAATGCATGAAGAACCCGGAATGAAGAAACGGCCGCACGCGCGGCATCGCATATTGCGACGCACAACAACGCACCTACCGGACCATACCGTGTTGCACCCGGTGATGAAAACCACCGCATTGCCTCGCACCTTGGCAGGTTGGGCGATGCGGCAGGGTTGTTGCGGATCGGTTCAATCGGCCGGCGTCCGATACGCTGGCGAATGGAGGCAGGCGCGGTGACGCGCTTCAAGTGCGCGCCCTGCGGCAAACCGATCGTGCAGCGACGCGGTGGCGAGCGGCTGCGGCTCGATCGGTGACGAACGATGCAATGACGCACAGGCGTTTCCGCAACCGCAGCCGGCATGTTGGACACAGGCACGTCTGCGTCGGCCGCAGTGCATGAACGCTCGATCCGATCGAGCCGAAGGCATGTCGCGCCCACGGCATCGAAGGGCGTTGCGCATCGCCTTGCCGCTTTCTTGGAAGGGCACGAACCATCGCGCTATAGCCACAGATGACGCGCGAGCGCGTGCGGGTGCAGCGACCGCTGTCGTATCGCTGTCGGTCGTGGCCCACGCGGGCACCAGCCACCTGTGACGCCACCATCACCACGCCAAACGTGGTGATGAATGTCAAAGCAGCGTGATGCATCCGGCCGTTTCGCAGGTGCGTATTGACGCTACGGTTGCCATCCAGGCGATCGCCAACCCAAAAGGATCGATGACTCATGAAGACTTCATTCCAGTCGCTTGCCGTTGCCACCGCCATTGCCCTGAGCAGCGCCATGGCTCCCGCCTATGCTGCGTCCAATCCGACCGTTGGCGGCGCGCCGATGCTGGCGACCAAGGACATTGTCGACAACGCGGTCAACTCCAAGGACCACACCACGCTGGTCGCTGCCGTCAAAGCCGCCGGCCTGGTCGACACGCTGAAGGGCCCGGGGCCGTTCACCGTGTTCGCACCGACCAATGCGGCCTTCTCGGCACTGCCGGCCGGCACCGTCGACACCTTGCTGAAGCCCGAATCCAAGGCGACGCTGACCAAGGTGCTGACCTATCACGTGGTGCCGGGCAAGGTGGATGCTGCTTCGCTGATCGCCAAGATCAAGGCCGGCGGCGGCAGCGCCACGCTGACCACGGTGCAGGGCGAACCGCTGACCGCAAAGCTCAATGGCAAAAAGGTCACCATCACCGACGTCAAGGGCAATACCGCCAACGTCACCATTGCCGACGTCATGCAGAGCAATGGCGTGATCCACGTGGTGGACAAGGTGCTGATGCCGTAATGGCCTGCCGTCGCACTGCGACGCGTCGCGGCTGACGCAGGCACGCTGCCATCGGCGGAACGTGGTTTTTCCGCCGATGGCGCAGCGCTTTCATGCAGCGTCATGGCCTCAGACGCGCTGTCTTGAAGAAGTTTCCGTCGATGAGGCGACCGTTTAGCAAGCGCAGACCTTACGCGACATCGACACACAAGATGTCTCGGCTAGTGCGGTATCGGGCAACCAGAGGCACCGCATGACGGCTGCCCTGTGGGTTCTGTTTGTCGCTAGTGGATCAGCAACTCCAAGCCACCGATCGACGGTGGAGGGCAGTGGATCTGCGAACGTCCTACCGAAGGCAGGTCTTCGTTCAACATGCTGTGCGTCGCGCGAGCCAGCCTCCAGCGACCGCAATCAAACCGTCAAGCGGCGGTGATGGAGTGACCGGCGTGCCGGTGGCTCCGCTTGGTGTCCTGATTCTCCGACACCGTGCGCGTGCCCTTGCACGCGTATTTTTTTGCCCGTGCGACGCGCGGTTTCCCTATCTCGACTGATCGCTAGACGGCGGCGGTGGATCCAGCAATCGACGGAGATCTTCGACAAATCCGCGATACCCTTCTTCGCGCGCATCGGTCGATGGCTGGCGCAACACCCAGGACGGATGCACCGTGGTCAACACCGGCGTGCCGTCGTCCAGGCGTTGCCATTGCCCGCGCTCGCGCATCAATCGGAAGCTGCTTCCCAACACCGCTTGCGCCGCAGTCGCGCCCAGGCAGACGATCTGGGCCGGACGCAATTGCGCCCGTTCGGCCTGCAACCACCCGCTACAGGCCTGTACATGGGTGCGCTCCGGATTGCGATGCAGCCGCCGTTTGCCGCGCTGCTCGAAACGGAAATGCTTGACCGCATTGGTGACGTAAAACTTCTCGCGGTCCACACCCAGCTCGCCCAACGCCATGTTGAACAGGCGCCCGGCAGGCCCGACAAACGGACGACCGCTCAAGTCCTCTTCATCGCCAGGCTGCTCGCCGATCACCATCACCGACGCATCGTCGGGTCCTTCGCCGAACACCGTTTGCGTTGCCGGTTGCCACAGCTCGCAACGCCGGCAATCGCGTGCGGCAGTGCGCAACTGGGCCAGGCTTTGGGTGGCCACGTCCGGCAGTGGCGCAGGCGCCGCCGGCACCCGTCGCCGTACCGGCTCGGGCGCGCGCTCGGCCATCTCGCGCACGCGCACGCCGGCTTCACGGATCAGCTCCGGCAACAGCGTGGCTTCGGGCAGGTTCTTCCAATATTTCTGCGGCATTTCCTGCCGCATCATGGTCGGGTTGAGCCGCGCCGGGTTGAAGATGTGCGCGTAGTACGTGCGCCAGAGCGTCTCCTGCGCATCGTCGGCCGGGACCTGGGTGCGCACCGCGCCTTCGCCAAAGGCCAACGCCTGCCCATCCCAACGCACGCTGCGGTACGGGGTCAGGATCGCCCAGCGCATGCCGGCAAACCGGCGCGCAAAAAACGGCGCCACGCGATCCACGATCCAGTGCTCGGGCTCGAACCAGGACACGAAGTCTTCTTCTTCCCCGGGCAGGCGGCGAAAGCGCACGAAGGCCTTCATCTTGTGCGTATCGCGCTGCACCGCTTTTTGCCACTGCCGTAGCCGGTGCACATCCACATCGGTGGCGCGCTCCAGCAAGGCTTTTTCTCCAGAGGCAACGCGCCACAGCAAGCGATACAACACGGCATGCCGTTGCGGGTCGCGGTGACACAGCACCGAGGCCGCCAGCTGCATGAAATCCGCAGAGACCCGTGGTGGTGGCACCACAGCCGGCAAGGCCAACAGGCCCTGCCCCATCAACAAGCCGCCCTGCGCCCCGCCATTCCAGGCCACATCGTCCGGCTCCACCTGCGCGCACCAGCCCGCCCGCGCCAACGCGCGCCACGCCTCAAAGCTCCACGGCGGCTCCACCTCAGCGCTGAACATCGCTCACACCGCACTCCCCAGAGACTAACGCCACCATCAACACCAAGACCCTATCGCCGCTGCTATTGCCGTGGCCGTGGCCGTGGCCGTGGCCGTGGCCGTGGCCGTGGATCTTGCTTCACCCCGTCGCCTTAAAGCGAGCCGAGCACCGCAGTCATGCGTGGCCGAAGCGGCGCCCTTGTTTGAGCGTAGCGAGTTTGGGCGCCGTGCCGCGCGTGGCGAGGAGCGCAGGGGACCGGTGCGGCCTTATCGCAGAGGCACTAATCAAACAACCCCGCCTGCCTAGGCGCAGGTGCCAATTGCGCCCGCAACCGCACAGGATCATCCAAGCGTTGACGCGGATGATGATCCAGCACACTCACAAACGGCAGCAACTTCTTCATTGGCACGCGCAGCCGTGCCAGATCCCCAACCCGCAAGCGCGCATGCCGCCGCGACAACAACAGACGCTCCACGTTGCGCGTGCCCAGGCCCGGTACGCGCAGCAGCATTTCGCGCGGTGCCGCATTCAGATCCACCGGAAACCGCTCGGGATTGCGCAATGCCCAGGCCAGCTTGGGGTCCACGTCCAGGTCGAGCATGCCGCTGGACTGCGCCGGCGCAATGTCTTCCACGCTGAACTCGTAGAAACGCAGCAACCAGTCGGCCTGGTACAGCCGGTGCTCGCGCTGCAGGGGCGGCGCCTGCAACGGCAGCTTGGACGAGGCGTCCGGGATGGGGCTGAAGGCCGAGTAATACACCCGGCGCATGCGGTAATTGCCGTAGAGGTTGTGGCTGGTGTCCAGAATGCTGCGGTCGTTGGCATTGTCGGCGCCGACGATCATCTGCGTGCTCTGCCCGGCCGGTGCAAAGCGTGGCGGCTTGGCGCGGCGCACCGTTTCGGCCTTGCGTTCGAGCTGGTTTTCTTCGATGCGCCAGCGCAACTCGCCCATCGCCGAGCGAATGCCGCCCACGCTTTTTTCCGGCGCCAGCAGCGTCAGGCCCTGTTCGGTGGGCAACTCCACATTGATGCTCAAGCGATCGGCATAGCGTCCGGCCGCTGCCAGCAACTCCGGGGCCGCATCCGGGATGGTCTTGAGATGGATGTAACCGGCGAAATGGTGCACCTCGCGCAGCTGCCGCGCCACTTCCACCAGTTGCTCCATGGTGTAGTCGGAGTTGCGGATGATGCCGCTGGAGAGAAACAAGCCTTCGATGTAGTTGCGCTTGTAGAAATCCAGCGTGAGCGTGACCACTTCCTCCGGCGTGAAGCGCGCACGGCGCACATTGCTGGACACGCGATTGACGCAGTACGCGCAGTCGAAGATGCAAAAATTGGTCAGCAGGATCTTCAACAGCGACACGCATCTGCCATCGGGCGTGTACGAGTGGCAGATGCCCATGCCCTCGGTGCTGCCGATGCCGCCGGTGCCCAGCGAGTTGCGCTTGTTGGCGCCACTGGAAGCACAGGAGGCATCGTATTTGGCGGCGTCGGCGAGGACGGCGAGCTTGTCGAGGATTTTCACGCGGGCAGCATGCAGCGGTGGCGTCTCAGCCTATGAGACTCGCATGCACCCGATCGTGAATGCTTCAGAGCGCTGCGGGTTGGCGCGATCCGGCGCTCGCAACTGCATGCGTCCCCGCCCTTGCCGACCGTGCGATTGCACCATCCCGATCGGCATTGCAGCACTTGGCGCAAACATGCCGATGCGCCCACGTCCGCACCCCGGCGCTATGCCGCGATCGGCTCCGCCGCCGCTGCAGGGCCGTCGAAGCGATACAGATCCATGGCCATCAAACCCGCATCGATGCCGGCGTCGATGCGCTGCGCACCAAGCCGGTCATCGCCGGCCGCCCCCATCGCCACGTACAGCGGCAGCCAGTGCTCGTCGCTGGGATGCGCGCGTGCGGCATGCGGCGCCTGGCGGCGGTAGTCCAGCAGCGCGGGGATGTCGTTGTCCAGCAGCTTGCGTTCGGTCCATTCGATGAAGGGCCGCACGTACGGCGCTTGCCGCTCGGCGCTGTAGCCGTGGCGCAAGTCGTGCAGGTTATGGGTGATGCTGCCTGAGCCAACCACCAGCACGCCGTCATCGCGCAATGGCGCCAGCGCACGCCCCACCGCGAACTGGTGCGCCGGTCCCAGCTCGGGCTGGATCGATAGCGACACCACCGGGATGTCGGCGTCCGGATACAGCAGGCGCAGCGGCACCCAGACGCCGTGATCGAAGCCGCGCTGCGGGTCCAGCTGCGGATGCAGGCCGGCCTGCTCCAGCCGGCGCACGATCTGCTGCGCCAATGCCGGCTCGCCGGGCGCCGGATAGTCCAGCGCATACAACGGCGCCGGGAAGCCGCCAAAGTCGTGAATGGTCGGCGGCCGCAGCGCACCGCTGACCAGCGGGCGACGGCCCAGCCAGTGCGCGCTCGCCACCACGATGGCACGCGGCCGCGGCAACGCGTGCCGCAGGTCGGCCAGGCGCTCGCCGACCTGCCCCGGCTGCAGCGCAGTCATCGGCGAGCCGTGCGAGATGTACAGGGAAGGCAAGCGGGTCATGGACAGCTCCTTGATCGATGAAAACAGCATCAGCGCGACGGCCTCATGGCGAATGCGCCTGGTCGGGCAAGGCCCGGGCGATCACCGACTCCGCCCATGACGCCAGGTCCCCGGTCGCCGCCCGGGTTTCGGGCGCCAGCCACGGTGACAAGCGTGTCTGTCGGCGGCGGCAAGCCCACAAGCGCCAGGCAGCGGGCGCAAGCCGGCCGGAGCGCACGCCATCACGCAGGTCATGCCGGGCACCGCAAACGCACACGCTGATGCAGACAGCCGTGCCGATGGGGACGCGAAGATGCAAGGCCAGCCGTCATGGCGGACTCCAGTAGGCACCACACCAGCCTATTCGTTACAGAATTCTGATAAATACAGTTACTTCAGATAAATTATTTCACTTGAGGTAACAATCGGACCCGCCATGGATACCCTCGATGCGATGCGCGTGTTCGCCGCGGTGGCCGAGCGCAACGGCTTCAGCGCCGCCGCCGATGCATTGGACCGCTCCACTGCCAGCGTCACCCGCCAGGTCGCCGCGCTTGAACAGCGGCTCGACACCCGCCTGCTCAACCGCACCACCCGCCGGGTCAGCCTGACCAGTGCCGGCAGCGCCTACTACCAGCGCTGCCGGCAGCTGCTGGCCGATCTGGACGACCTGGAGGCCACCATCGGCGCGCAAGCGCTGGAGCCAGCCGGCGTACTGCGGGTGAACGCGCCGGTGAGCTATGGCATCGAGCGCCTGGGCGCATTGCTGCCGGGCTTTCGTGCACGCTACCCGCAGGTGGAACTGGACCTGTCGCTGTCCGACCGCCTGGTGGACATGGTCGAAGAAGGCTTCGACGTCGCCATCCGCATCACCCGCCAGCCGGCGCCGATGTTGATCGCCCGGCAGTTGGGCAAGGTCCGCATCCTGGCATGTGCATCGCCGGCCTATCTGGCGCGTGCCGGAACACCCCGGCACCCATCCGATCTGGCCGGCCACGAATGCCTGCTCTACCACTACTCCCCCAGCGGCGACGAGGTGCGCTTTCAGGGCCCGGAGGGCGATATCGACGTGCGCCTGCGCGGCGGCCTGCGCGCCAACAACGGGCATGTGCTGAACGCTGCCGCGCTGGCCGGGCAAGGCATCGTGATGCAGCCGGATTTCCTGGCCGAGCCGCACCTCGCCGCAGGGCGGCTGGTGCGCATCCTTCCGGACTACGCACTGGACGAAATCGGCATCTTTGCGGTGTACACCAGCCGCAGCCACCTGGCACCGAAGGTGCGCAGCTTCATCGATTACCTGATCGAATGCATGGCCGAGCCCGGACCTGGTTGAGCCAGCGGCGACGCCAAGAAACAGGTCGCTGATCCGGCACGTGAGCCAATGCGGCCGGGATGTGGGATCGGGGAACTGGGCGCGCAAGCACGCGACATTTCGACAAACGCATCCCGGTTCACCCGCGGCGGCAAACGACCGCGGCAACAGTTCGTCCCGTGCGTGGTCATTCTGCTGTCGCGACCGGTGTGCGCACAATCCGGCTCCCCGTTCAACAGGAGTGCCCATGAGCAAGATCGCCATCGTGTATTTCAGCGGCTACGGCCACACCGTCAAGCAGGCCGAAGCCGTGCACGCGGGCGCGGCCAGCGTTGGCGAGGCCACGCTGTACCGCATCGACCAGGACGGCAACCTGCCCGACGACGCGTGGGATGCCATCAGTGCCGCCGACGCCATCATCTACGGCAGCCCCACCTACATGGGCGGCCCGGCGTGGCAGTTCAAGAAATTTGCCGATGCCAGCTCCAAACCGTGGTTTGCGCAGGCCTGGAAGGACAAGGTCGCTGCCGGCTTCACCAATTCAGCATCGGCCAACGGCGACAAGGCCGCCACCATCCAGTACTTGTGGACGCTGTCGCAACAGCATGGCCAGATCTGGGTCGGCACCGGGCTGCCGCCGGCCAACACCAAGGCGCATGGGCCGCAGGACGTGAACTGGACTGGCGGCTGGGGCGGTGCACTGGCGATCTCGCCATCGGACGCGTCGCCGGACGAAGCGCCGCGTCGCGGCGACCTGGAAACGGCCAAGCTGTTCGGCAAGCGCGTGGCCGAAGTGGCCGCCAAGCTCAAGGGCTGATTGCACGCCGCGCCGGCCCGCGCAGATCGCAGCATGGCCTGCCGATCTGCGCGGGCCGTGCGTTAGCGCGTGGGCCACATCGCGCTAACGCCTTTCACGCCATTGTCTCCCGACCTTTTGCTGCACGGAGTCCCCCCATGCAAACCCGCACGCTTGGCCGTTCCGGCCCCACCGTTTCGGCCCTGGGCCTTGGCTGCATGGGGATGAGCGCGTTCTATGGCGACCGCAGCGACGAGGCCGCCTCGATCGCGGTGATCCACCGCGCGCTCGATCGTGGCATCAGCTTGCTCGACACCGCCGACATGTACGGCCCGCACACCAATGAAGTGCTGGTCGGCAAGGCGATTGCCTCGCGCCGGCATGAAGTGTTTCTGGCCACCAAATTCGGCATCAAGCTCGACCCCAACGACCCGTCGGTGCGCGGCATCGATGGCAGCCCGGCGTATGTGCAGTCCGCGTGCGAAGCCAGCCTGCGTCGGCTGGGCGTGGAGCATATCGACCTGTACTACCAACACCGCGTCGACCCCAACGTGCCCATCGAAGACACCGTAGGCGCGATGGCGCGCCTGGTCGAACAGGGCAAGGTGCGCTTTCTCGGCTTATCGGAAGCGGCCGCAGCCACCATTCGCCGTGCGCACGCGGTGCACCCCATCACTGCGGTGCAGACCGAATATTCGCTGTGGTCGCGCGAGCCTGAAGACAACGGCGTATTCGCCGCGGTGCGCGAACTCGGCATCGGGTTCGTGCCGTACTCGCCGCTGGGGCGCGGTTTTTTGACCGGCGCGTTTTCGTCGCCGGACGATTTCGATGCCGACGACTACCGCCGCCATTCGCCGCGTTTTCAGGGCGAAAACTTCACCCGCAACTTGCAACTGGTGGAGCAGGTCAAGACCATTGCTGCCGACAAGGGCATCACACCGGGGCAACTGGCATTGGCCTGGGTGCTGGCGCAAGGCCAGGACCTGGTTCCGATCCCGGGCACCAAGCGGTTGGCCTATCTGGAAGAAAACATCGCTGCGCTGGATGTGGCCCTGATGCCGGACGAACTGGCCCGCATCGATGCCATCTTCCCGCCGCAGGCTGCGGCTGGCACGCGCTACCCGGAAGCAATGATGGGCGCGGTCAACCGCTGAGCCGTGCTGCGTGGCCTAGGTTGGCTGACACGCAGCGGCGGCTGCCAGGTGGCTGCGGACGGCGCACTTGGAACCGGCGTGTACGAACGTGGCACATGCCGATTCTGGGCACGGCCGCGCCCGCATGGCGGTGAGCGCAATCGCCTTGCGGTATGCCGCGGGTCCTCGCAGCGCACAGCCAGCGCTGCGGCACTGCGTTGGCGCCGGTGGAGCTTGCCGCGCGCCACTGCTGCCATCCAACTGTCACACCGCAATCGATAGATGCGTGTGTGTTTCGCAGCGCTCGTCGATCGCGCGTACTGGATGCTGACCGCCCCTGCTCACACTCCCGCTTCGCAGCCCCTTGCACACTGGCTGCAGTTCACACGCCTATTGCCCCATGCTGTCCTTCGTGATTCCCGCCCATGACGAGGCTGCCCTGATCGGCGACACGCTGCAGTGCCTGCATGCCTGCGCGCAGGCCATGCAGCTGGACTATGAAGTGATCGTGGTGGCCGATGCCTGCGAAGACGCCACGGCAGCCATCGCACGCAGCCATGGCGCGCAGGTGCTGGAGGTGCAGTTGCGCCACATCGCCGCCACGCGTAATGCCGGCGCACAGGCCGCACGAGGCGAGCGCCTGTTGTTTCTGGATGCCGACACACTGATCAACCCGCACGTCGTTGGCGCAGCACTGGCTGCGCTCGATGCCGGCGCGGTAGGCGGTGGGGCGCAGGTGCATCTGCAGGGCAAGCGGGTGTGGTCCGAGCGCATGGCGCAGGCGGTGTTTAGCTGGTTTTTCCGTGTTTCCGGCATTGCGCCCGGGTGCTTTCTGTTTTGCACGCGGGTGGCCTTCGTCAGTGCAGGGGGCTTCAACACGCGCTACTACGCCGGTGAAGACGTGGCACTGAGCCGCGCCCTGGCGCGCTGCGGACGCTTTGTGATCTTGCGCCAGACCGTGCACACCTCCGACCGCAAGCTGCGCAGCTTTTCCAAGCGCGAGCACCTGAGCCTGCTGTTGCGGTTTCTGTGGCGCGGGCGGCGCATGCTGCAGACCCGCGACGCGCTCGGCTTCTGGTATCAACGCCGGCGCTGAACCGAGCGTGTCCGCATCACCGCGATCCGCGGCGAAGCCTACGCTGGAACCGGCACCCGGCACTGCAGGCCACTACACTGTGCTGTCCGTTTTGGTTATACGAGCTGCGCCGCATGGCTTCTTTGCATCGCCCCGTCCTCATCGCCGCCATGTCTGCCGCGCTGCTGACCAACGCCGCATGCCACCGCGATGGCGCGACACCGGCCGCGAGCACGCACCCCGCGCCGCCCCCTAGCAAGCCCAAGCTCGGCGATTTAGGCTTCGATGCGGCCGGTATGGATCGCAGCGTGGCGCCGGGCGATGACTTCTTCGATTACGCCAGCGGCAACTGGGTCAAGCGCACGCAGATCCCGGAAGATCGCGCCAGCTTCAACAGTTTCGTTTCCATCGCCATCGAGACCGAGCGGCATAGTCGCGACATCATCGAAGGCGCTGCCGCCAACGACCGCGTCACCGGTGAAGACAAACAGATCGGCGACTACTACGCCGCCTACATGGACGAAGCCAGCATCGAGGCCAAGGGCGTGCGCCCGGTGCAACCGGAACTGGAAGCGATCGCCCAGCTCGACGACAAGCAGGCCCTGGCGCGCACCTTGGGCGGCCAGCTGCGTGCCGATGTCGATCTGCTCAACGCCACCAATTTCCATACCGACCGGCTGTTCGGCCTGTGGGTGTCGCAGGACCTGCATCATCCGGGCCGCTACGTGCCCTATCTGGTGCAAGGCGGCCTGGGCATGCCCGAGCGCAGTTTCTACCTGGACGGCGGGCGTATGGCGCAGCTGCGCGAAGCCTACCGCGCGCACATCGTCACCTTGCTGGAGCTGGCCGGCATCGACGATGCGCCCGCCAGGGCCGAGCGCATCCTGGCGCTGGAAATCGCCATGGCACGCGTGCACGCGACTCCCGAGCAGACCAACAACGTGCAGGCCGGCGCCAATGCCTGGAAGCAGTCCGATTTCGCGCGCAATGCGCCCGGCCTGGACTGGGCGGTGTTCTTCGAGGCAGCCGGCCTCAACGCACAACAGGATTTCATCGTATGGCAGCCGCGCGCGGTGAGTGGGTTGTCGGCGTTGGTGCAGTCCGAGCCGCTGCAGACCTGGAAGGATTACCTGAGCTTCCGCGCGCTGGATCGCGCCTCGCCCTACCTGTCCAAGGCCTTCGCCGACGAGCGCTTCGCGTTTTACGGCACCACGTTGGAAGGTACCCCGCAGCAGCGCCAGCGCTGGAAACGCGGCATCGACGCGACCAACGCCGCATTGGGCGAAGCGGTCGGCAAGCGCTACGTGCAGAAGTACGTCAGCGCGCAGACCAAGACGCGTGCCGAAGAGATGGTGAAGAACATCATCATCGCGTTCGGCAAACGCATCGACGCACTGGAGTGGATGAGCGCCGAAACCAAACAGCATGCCAAGGCGAAAATCGCCGGCCTGACGGTGGCGGTCGGCTACCCGGACACCTGGCGCGACTACAGCGGGCTGGACGTGCGCCGCGATGATGCGCTCGGCAACGTGCAACGCGCCGAGGTCTTCGAATACCGCCGCAACCTGGCCAAGCTGGGCAAGGCAGTCGATCATCGCGAGTGGTACATGCTGCCGCAGGAGGTCAACGCGCTGAACGTGCCACTGGAAAACCGCCTGATCTTCCCGGCGGCGATCCTGCAACCGCCGTTCTTCGATCCCGCCGCCGACGATGCGGTGAACTATGGCGCGATCGGCGCGGTGATCGGCCACGAGATCAGCCACAGCTTCGACAACATGGGCGCGCTGTTCGACGAACACGGGGAGCTGCATAACTGGTGGACACCGCAAGACCTGAAAAAATTCGAGAGCGCCGGCAATGCCCTGGCCGCGCAGTTCAGCGCCTACCAACCGTTCGACGACTTGTCGGTCAACGGCAAGCTGACGCTGGGCGAAAACATCGCCGACGTTGCAGGCCTGGCCACTGCATATGACGCCTACCAGCTGTCGCTGCAGGGCAAGCAGCCCCGGACCCTGGACGGTTTCAGCCCGGATCAGCGCTTTTTCCTTGGCTTTGCACAGGCCTGGCGCGGCAAGTATCGCGACGCGGCACTGCGCAATGCGCTGCTCACCGATGTGCATGCACCCGGCCGCTTCCGCGCGCAAACCGTGCGTAACCTCGATGCCTGGTACCCGGCCTTCGATGTGACACAGGGTCAGCAGCTGTATCTGGCGCCGGAGCAGCGGGTCAGGATCTGGTAGGTGCTGGTCGAGGTCGATGCAGCGCCAATGGAGCTGGTGTCTGCGGCATTGTTTGTCGTGGCGCGCGGCAGTGCCATGCCGGGGGATGGCGAAGTGCGTGAGTACCCACGTCGTGGTTGCCGTCGAAAAAACGGCACGACCAGCGATTGCCTATCGCGCCACCAGCGCACGTCAGAACACCCGCTCCGCCCGGCCCACCGCCGTTACACGCCGACAGGCCACTCCAGCAACATCGCCGGCGGCAATTGCATGCGCCTGCATGCGCGCGCAGACAGTCCGTCGCGCAAGGCCGTGCGGAACAGCGGCGACAGGCTGCGCAGCAACCGTGCCGATGCGCGCGCCTGCGCGCGTTGGGTGGTGGTGCGGCCGAGCATGTCGCTGGCCCAGCCGGGCAACAAGGCCGTGCCGGCGCCGAGAAATACCCCGCGCGACAGACCCGCGGCGGGCACCGGCAGCTGGATGCTGGTGAGGATGTCGAGCACCTCGCGCGAGCGCGCGTCCATGCGTAACTCTCCCAGCACCGATGCGAAATACGCATCCACCTGCGCCTCGCTGGCCGGCACATCGGCTGCGCCCAACGCCTCGGCCACGCGTCGCGCTTCGTCGTAGTAGCGGTCGGCGATGGCAGCAGGCACCTGGCGGCAATAACGCCGGCATCCCTGCAAGAACCCATAGGCCTCGGTCACGTGCACCCAAGTGAGCAACTGCGGGTCGTTGGCCTCGTAAGGCACGCCGTCGGCAGTGTGGCCGCGAATCTGCGAGTGGATCTTGCGCACGCGCGCAATCAGCTGTTCGGCTTCCGCGGCTGGCGCGTAGGTGGTGCCGGCGACGAAGTTGGTGGTGCGCCGCAGCCGCCCGATCAAATCGGTGCGGAAGTTGGAATGGTCGTAGACCCCGGCCAGCGCCCGCGGATGCAACAACTGCAACATCAATGCGCACAGGCCGCCGGACAGCATGCCCGGAAATTCGGAGTGGATGCGCCAGGTGATGCTGTCGGGCCCGAAGATGCCGGGATCGCCCAGCGGCTGATCGTATTCGATGGTGCTCTGACCACGCGGAAACGCGTCGAGCACCCAGCGATGGATCTGTTTGGCGGCGGGGGCAGTGAGAGTGCGCAGGACGGCTGACATGCGGCAATGATACGCAGCCCATCTGCAACGCCAGGTCAGCGTAGCGCTGACCGGCATCCGTTCGGCACGTCAGCGCGGCGATGGCGATGGCGATGGCGACCAGATGCTGACGGGCATCGTGACCGCGAAGCCGGAAGAACGCGACCTGGCATCTGGGTGGGGTACTGACCATCCGGGCGATCAGGCCCGCTGAGCTTTTTACCAACGGGCCCGGCGTCGCCGAACGCCCTACCCTTCCAGCATGTCCGGCAAGCCGGCTTGCCTGTCCTTGGAGCCCGGCAATTGCCGCAGCGCCGGGTGTGCAGTGCAGCAAGATCGAAGGCGCCGCGCAGGCACATGGCGGCGGCATGACCGCAAATCCGCCTGAATTCAGCAATTTGTGCGCGTCTGCGCAAAATTGCGCGGCCAGCGCTTCGTTTGAGGCATTGCCATGCACAGCGAAAGTGCTAGAACTAAGCCCGTCCGTCGACGCACTGCTTCGCCAGCACGTTGCGGACGCTCCAGGGCACCGGCCGCGGCCAGTGCAGCAAGTCGTTCGTACCAGCCATCCGTCAGGAGCTTGTCATGATCGCTTTGTTCCAGGGTTTAGGCCTGCTATTGCAGGACAACGCACTCCATCGGCTCCCCTTCGACGAGCAGGTGGCTCACTGGCGCGACAAGACCGACGCGCAGCTCGACGAAGAGCTCTCGCTGCTCAAGGTGGCCAAAAAGCAGTGGGTGATCGCCTCGATCATCGGCTGGCAGGCGATCTCGCTGATATTGCTGGGCGTGATCACGCACCAGCTGTGGCAGAACGACTACCACCTGACCTTCAGCCGGGTGGTGATCATCTTCACCTCGTGGGCGTCGATCCTGTTCGTGATGTGGTACATCGCCGACCTGTTCGACCACAGCGCCGGTTTCGAACGCTGGCTACGCGCCTTCAACAGCCGCGCGCGGGTGACGCCGGACGCCGACTCGGTCGAATGCGTTGCCGACGCGCTGGACATGACGCGCCGCTACCCGGAGGTGCTGCGCTACAAGCAGGAGGTCACGTCCAAGCGCGAGTTGCGCCACGAAGACATCGTCAACATGCGCGAAATGGGCCGGCTACGCCGCTATACCGAACTGCTGCGCGACCTCGACCGCTTCGATGGCGCGCCACGGCTGGTGGTCAATTCCTGACCAGGCCCAGCGTGGCGATGCAGCGACGCGTTGACCGAGAAACACGCTACCTGCAGCAATGATTCGGCTGCAAACAGGAACGGCCGGTGCGCACTGCGCCGGCCGTTCTTGTTTATTCCCAGCGGTGACCGCCAGCCGGTTGCCGGGAGTCGGCGCCGGCTAGCGCCTGTGAGCATTCACGCCTGCGCAACCGCCTTCTCCACCGAGGGAGTCCGCCAGCCGCTGCGCACGCCCCAGACGTAGAACACCGCGCCCACGACTGCGACCACGACCAGATCGGTGCCGTAGCTGAGGTAGCCATGGCCACCGAAATCGGTGCTGCCGGCCCACGAGACCAGTGCGATGGTGGGCAGGTAGCAGATCATCCAGGCCGCACCCTTGAGGTTGCGGCGCAGATCCGGCCAGCCTTGCTTGGCCTGGTAATAGCAGTACACCGGCAGCGCCACGACCATCAGCAGGATGATCTCGCCGGTCAGCGGCCAGCGTGCCCAATACAGCAGTTCGGTGGCCATCACGAAGGCCACGCCGGCCAGCACCGGCAGTGCGGCGATGCGCAGCGGGCGGTGCAGTTCCGGCGCGTGCCGGCGTAGCGCCATCGCGCTGATCGGGCCGGTGAGGTAGGAAATGATGGTGGCCACCGAGATCACGGCCGCCAGCGTGCCCCAGCCGCGGAAGAAGAACAGGAACACGAACGACACGGCCAGGTTGAAGAACATCGCCATGCGCGGCACGCCCCAGACCGGGTGCAGCTTGCCCAGCACGGCAGGCATGGTGCCGTTCTTTTCCATGCCGTAAACCATGCGTGCAGTGGTCGCGGTATAGGTGATGCCGGTGCCGCTGGGGCTGACGAACGCATCGATGTAGAGCAGCATCGCCAGCCAATGCAGGTTGACGATGATGGCCAGCTCGGCGAACGGCGAGCGGAAATCGATACCGTGCCAGCCGGCCTTGGCCAGCAGATCCGGCGGCACGGCGCCGATGTAGGCCACCTGCAGGATCACGTACACCACCGTGGCCAGCGCGATCGAACCCAGCACCGCGAACGGAATGCTGCGGCCGGGGTTACGCGCTTCGCCGGCCAGATTCACCGGGCTCTGGAAGCCGTTGAAGCTGAAGACGATGCCGGCGGTGGCCACCGCCGTGAGCACCGCAGCCAGGTCGAGCACATGCGAATCGCCGTGGATGCCGACGCTGAAGTTCTCGCTGTGGAAGCCGCTGGCGATCAGCGCCACGCCAGTGGCGGCAGGCACCACCAGCTTGAACACGGTGATCAGCGTATTGGAGCGTGCGAACAGCTTGACGCTCCAGAAATTCAGAAAGAAATACACCAGCACCAGCACCGCGGAAATCAGCAGACCGGGCACCGAGAGCTCGCCTGCGCCACCAGGCGCCTGCACATACAAGCCCTGCGCCCAGGCCCATGGCCAGGACGCCATGTACTGCACCGAGGCCTCGGCCTCGACCGGGATCACCGAGACGATGGCGATCCAGTTGGCCCAGCCGGCAATGAAACCCACCAGCGAGCCGTGCGAATAGTGGCTGTAGCGCACCATGCCGCCGGACTCTGGGAACATGGCGCCCAGCTCGGCATACGACAGCGCGATGGTGGTGATGATCGCCGCGCCCAGCACCCAGGCCCAGATCGCGCCGGGGCCGGCCAGGCCGGCCGCGCGCCAGGCGCCGAACAGCCAACCAGAGCCAATGATCGAGCCCAGGCCGGTGAGCATGAGGGCGAAAGGGCCAACGTCGCGGCGTAGCGAGTGTTCGGACATGAGGAGCCTGGCAGTGAGGACGCCGTGAACCGGCAACAAGCCGGTAATGATCGCAGAAGCGACCGCTTGCCGTCAGTGCGTATTCAGGCACGACCGGGGCGTCGCTGCCGACATCCTGCCGATCCGGCAGTGCGCGGCAGATCCACGCACGCCAGGGCTCGTTGTCTGCAGCAGCGACCAGCAGTGCCTGCACAGCCGCCAGGCTGGCCCCGCCGGTGCCCGGAACCCGCAGGCACCCGCGATGGGCACTAAGGCTTCTGCGCGTGGCCTATGCACACGCACGCACGCCCAACCACAGCTCGGTGCGTGCGTGCGCCCTCCTCAGCCGCGGCAATCGGCCTGCGGTGCGGTGGTCTCCACGCAGGTGTGCGCCTGGCCGGGAACGCCGCGCAATTCGCGCACCTGCCCTGGCACCAGCACAAAGCTGTCCAGGGTCTTGCGGGCACACGTCGGTGCGCTTGCGCCATCGCCGCTGCCGCGAGCGCCGCACTGCTCCTCAAAGATCAGGTAGTAGCAATGGCCGGTATCGCTGGCCAGGCAATGCACGCTGGTACTGCTCGCGGTGATCAGCGTCTTGCTGAAGATCACATCGTGGCCATCGCGGGTGGCACGGGTGATCGAGGTGGTGCCATTGCGTTCATGGCAGCCGGCCAGGGCAAGCAGGCAATACACCAGGGAGGCGATCAGGCGCATGGAGACAGTCCTTTCAGTCGATGCAAACGGGGGAATCAAGGCAGGCTGCAGCGCGTCAGGCAGCGGTTGTCGGTCATCGGAACGCTGTGGCACTCACGCGCATACGTAGGTTCCACGCGCGCTGTCCGCATCCATCCGGGACTGCGCGCGATGTCTTGCAGTCGCACTTACATGCCGCGGAACAGGCTCATGAACGGCTGGCTGACGGTCAGCGTTTCGCTGCGGCCGCGCAGCGCCAGCCGGCCCTTGCCGGTGTCCTCGCGCACCACCGAGGCAACCGCCTTCATGTTGACGATGGTCGAGCGGTGGATCTGTTTGAACACCTGCGGGTCCAGCACATCCAGCAGTTCGCGCAATGGCGTGCGCAACACCGCGTCGCCGGCCGCAGTCATCACCGTGGTGTACTTCTGATCGGCCTGGAAGTACGCCACCTCTTCCAGCGCGATCAAGCGCGTCTCGCGCCCGCTGCTGGCGGTCAGCCAGGCGAGCGGCGGCGTGTGGCTGGCAGCGCCCGGGCGCGCGGACAGACGCTGCAGCAAAGCCTCCAGCAGCGCGCCATCCGGCTGGCCGGCAGTAGCGCGTTGTTGCACGCGCTGCCAGGTGGCCTGCAGCCGCTCGCGGCCGATGGGCTTGAGCAGGTAATCCACTGCGCCGTGTTCGAACGCATTGATGGCGTACTGGTCGTAGGCGGTGACGAACACCACCTGGCTGCGCGGGCTGACCTCGCGCATCGCACGCGCCACCTCGATGCCGGTGAGGCCCGGCATGCGGATATCCAGAAACACCACCTCCGGCTGCTGCGCGGCGATGGTCTCCAGCGCGCTTGCACCGTCCTCGCAGTCGCCCACGATCTGCAACTGCGGGCACACCTCGGCCAGCAGCGTCAGCAACGACTGCCGCAGCAAGGCCTCGTCTTCGGCCACCACGGCGCGCAGCGCGCTCATGCCCGCACCTGTGCGGCGTGTGCCGCCTGTGCGCCCGCAAAGGGCAACGGTGGCGGCGGTGGCACGGCACCCAACTGCGTCGGCAGCGGCAGGCTCAAGGTGGCCGCCACCCCGCTGGGGAAGTTGGACACGATGGCAAAGCTCGCCTTGTCGGCATAAATCAGCTTCAGCCGCTCGCGCAGGTTCTTCAAGCCAATGCCGGTGCCGTGGCTGTGCGTGTTGAAGCCCTGGCCGTCGTCGGCCACGGTGAGCGTGACATGGTCATCGTGGCGACGCGCCAGGATCCACACGGTGCCGCCACCGGGCTTGGCTTCCAGCCCGTGCTTGATGGCGTTTTCCACCAAGGTCTGCAACATCATCGACGGTAGCGGCAACGCACGCAGTTCGTAGGGCACTTCCACCTGCAGGGCCAGCCGCGTGCCCATGCGGATGCGCAGGATCTCCAGATACGCCTGGGTGCGTTCGAGTTCCTCGCCCAGGGTGGCGATGGCACCGTCGGCGCTGGGCAGCGAGCTGCGCAGGTACTGGATCAGATGGCCGATCATGATCTCGGCGCGCGGCGGGTCGGTGCGCGCCAGCACCTGCGCGCTGGCCAGCGTGTTGTAAAGAAAGTGGGGCTCGACCTGGGCGTGCAGCAGATTCAGGCGCGCCACGGCCAGTTCCTTTTCCATGACCGATTGCTCGGCGGCGGCCTGTTCGTCACGACGTTGCTCACCGACCCGGCGCACCACCGCGCGATTGATCGCCTCGGCGTTTTCGTAGTTGCTGCCTTCGTCCACCGCGAACAGATCCACCCAGGCGCCAGCGTCGGGCTCGCACAACACGGTGACGCTGCTGGTGCCCTGCCCCGGCGCGATCGTCGCCAGGATCTGGTTGTGGGTGATGGCAAAGCGCGCGAACAGGTTCCAGCGCGAGGGCTGGCGACCTGCGTACGGGTCGATGCGGCGCACCTTGGCGCGAATCAGCAGGCTGCCCGGCGCGCATTCGATGTCCTGCACACGCGGTAGCGCACGCACCGCCTCTTCCATCACCGCGAAGCTGGCCTGCACATCCAGCGGTACTTCGATCTGGCGGCGCTGGCGGGTGGACAAGGTGGTGTGGTCCAGCCGATCGGCGATCAGGCGCACGCGCCGCACATGGGTGACCGAACTCATCAACGCCAGCGTCAGCAAGACCATGCAGGCCAGCGCGAAGATCGGGCCGATGGAGCCGAACAACTGCGTCCACATGATCCCTGCCACCACCAACGCGGCGGCCCAGGCGAACACGATGCGCACGATCAGGAAGACACTGGCAGACACGGGTGGGCAGCTCGTTGGGATGGGACGGGAGCGAGCATAGCCGGCGCGCGCCACTGCGAAAGCCCCGGGCGACGAATGGCCGCCAGCGTGGCATCAAACGCCAGGATTGCGGTGCGAAACCCTGATGCCGGGCCATGGCCGCGGCAGATGCGCGCGCTATGCTGGATGCACGCTTGCGCTGCGCATGCCGCGCTCGGTTGCTGCCACGCGGCAGACAGCATCTAAAGATGGCCACGGCATGCCTCCGCGCAGGCGTGGCGAGCCGCATCATGGCACCCATCACCCACCACACCTTGTAAGGGAGTTGCATGCACCGTCGTCATTTTCTACGCAGCGCCGGTGTTGCGCTGGCGGCCGCCTCCACCGCGAGCTGGGCAGCAACGAACAAGGCGCTCGCCGTCCCGCCCGCCACCCAGCCGGTCACGCTGCCGGGTGGTCTGCCTGCGCCGTTCGCGGCTGCCCCGCCATTGGCGCCGATGCGCGCCTCGGTCGATCGCATCATCGCCATCAACGGGTGCACGCGTCCGTTCCGCGCGCAGGGGCCGCGGATCGAAGCCGAGCGCATCGGCCGCAAGACGGTGGTGCACAACTATGGACATGGCGGCAGCGGGTGGTCGCTCTCGTGGGGTGCCGCCGAACAGGCATTACGGTTGGTGCGTGCCGCCGACCCGCAGGCGCGCGTGCTGGCGGTGATCGGCTGCGGCGCGATCGGCTTGACCACCGCCCTGGTGGCGCAACGCGCCGGCTTGCGTGTGCGCATCTACGCGCGCGAGCGCCTGCCGGATGTGCGCTCGTTCTATGCCACCGGCGTGTGGTCGCCGGATTCGCGCGTGTGCACCAGCGACCACGCCACTGCCGACTTCAAGAGGCGCTGGGAAGAAATGGCGCGCACGTCGTTTCGCCGCTACCAGACCTTGCTGGGCCTGCCCGGCGAGCCGATTGAATGGCGCGATGGCTACGTGCTCTCGGACGTGCCCTTCGATCGACCTGTCGCCCCTGCCGAAGCGCATGAGCCGGACTATCCGCCGCTGGAGCGCGAACTGCTCGATGATCTGGGCCCGCGCTCGCAGCCGGTGGCGCCCGGTGATCATCCATTTCCGGTGGCGTTCGTGCGCCGCTACAGCCAGCTCACCTTCAACCTCAGCGCGTATGCGCGCTTGTTGATGGATGACTTCCTGCAGGCAGGCGGCGAGCTCTACACGCGCGAGTTCGAGCATCCGCGCCAATTCGGCGATCTGCGCGAGAAGATCCTGATCAACGCCACCGGTTACGGGGCGCGCGCCTTGCTGGGCGACGACAGCGTGATTCCGGTGCGCGGGCAGACCGCACGCCTGATCCCGCAGCCGGAAGTCACCTATGGCCTGGTCTGGCGCGGCCACAATCTCAACGTCGTGCCGCGACGCGACGGGTTGTTGGTGCAGGCGCAAGGCGCACACGACTTCAATAACGCAGACGCCATGCCCGACCGCGCCGCAACGGAAGCGGCGGTGCGCGAACTGGCGCGGCTGTTTGCCACACGCTGAGCGACGCGAGCGCGGTGGTGGCCTGCGTGCATTGCAGAGCGCATCGGTGCTGGCAATGACATGCAAAGTCCTCTACCGGACGCCGGCATTGCAGGTGGTCGTGCCGAACCAGCAGTGCACTTGTTGGTCGTTGGAAGGTCGAGCCACGCCAAGCGCAGCGTCGACAACCATCAAGCACGCCTCAGGTCGGCGTGGACGGCGCAGGTGAACCGCGGAGGATGTGCGACCGCACGGTCATCAGCCGCGCCCGCCAGGCGGTGCACGCAGTGGTTCCATTCGCGCTTCACACGCCGCCCGGCACCCCCACGCTAACGGTCTTCAAGCGAAGCCTGCAATGCACTGGCCAGCGCAGCGTCGCCGCTGACCAGTTCTTCCCAGCGCAAGGTCACGCCTTTGCGCCTGCCTTTTTCGACCAATTTCAAACCTTGCGGATCGATGATCAAGGTATATGCCTGATCGCCGATCTGCAGTTCGCGACGTAAGGGTTTGTCCAGCGGCGTCATCGCACGGTCTCGCAAAAGGTTCGATCGTCGTTGTACCGCATCGACGTGGATCGATGCTGGAGTGCAGCGATGCGCAAGCCTAGCCGCATCGGCGCCGAGCTGATGGCCATAGCAGGCGCGTCATTGCACCCCTTCGTTGCAGGCGCAGCGAGCGCGGCCTGCACCACAGCACAGGTCGCCATCGCATCGGGATCACCGTTTCCACCAATCCCGCTAACACTCGCAGGGCTAGCGTAGCGACCACGCGGTACTGCCTGGAGATCGACGCGATGACCACGGTGTACTTCGAAGAACGTCAGGTGCAGTGCGCACGACCCTGCGCTGCAGGCGAGTGACACGCACCACGACGATTTCGGAGTTGTCGCACGTGCTGCATCGGCACGCCTGTTCGCAGGCGTGCAACGCGAGCTCATCAAGGCATCGCCACCAACATGGCCAACCGCAGCAACCCATCCTCTGACCAACCCCAAGGAGCCACACATGGCGATCAAGACTGTCGAAGAACTTTTCATCCACGAACTGTCGGACATCTACAGCGCCGAGAAGCAGCTGACCAAGTCGCTGCCGCGTCTTGCGCGTGCGGCCACCGAGCCGAAACTCAAGCAGGCCTTTGAAACCCACCTGGAAGAGACCCAGGGCCAGATCGAACGCATCGATCAGGTCGTGGAGACACTGGGCATCAAGCTCAAGCGCATCAAGTGCGCTGCGATGGAAGGCCTGGTCGAAGAAAGCCGCGAGGTCATCGACGAAATCGAGGCCGGCCCGGTGCGCGACGCTGCACTGATCGGCGGCGCGCAGAAGGTGGAGCATTACGAAATCGCCTCGTACGGCACCATTGCCGCCATGGCCAAGCAACTCGGTTATGCCGATGCATTGCCGCTGCTGCTGGCCACGCTGGAAGAAGAAAAGGCCACCGACGAAAAGCTGACCCTGCTCGCCGAACAAGGCGGCAACCAGAAGGCATCCAAGGCCAGCAAGGCCGCCTGAGTCACCGCGCAGGACGCTCGCCGCCGTCCTGCGTCGCTTGCATCCCTGCGGGCATCCCCCCGAAGCCAAAGCCCCACGTTTCTGCCCGCTCGCTGAGTGGTCGTAGTTGCCGGGCGTCAGCCATGGAGCACCACCCATGTTCATGCACAACAAGCGTTTGATGTACACCGTCCGCGTCGCCCAGCCCAATCCCGATCTGGCCACGCTGATGTTGGAACAGTTCGGCGGACCGCAGGGCGAACTCGCCGCTGCAATGCGCTATTTCACCCAGGCACTGGGCGAAGACGATCCGGGCCGCAAGGACCTGCTGTTCGACATCGCCACCGAAGAGATCAGCCACCTGGAGATCATCGGCTCGATCATCGCCATGCTCAACAAGGGGCCCAAGGCGGTGCTCTCCGAGGGCATGGAAGAGGCCATGGACATGCGCAACATGACCCAGAACAGCACCAGCCATACCCAACAGATTCTGTATGGCGGTGGCCCGGCCCTGGTCAATTCCAGCGGCGTGCCGTGGACGGCGGCGTATGTCGACAGCATCGGTTGCCCCACGGCCGACATGCGCTCCAATATCGCGGCCGAAGCGCGTGCCAAGCTGGTGTATGAGCGCCTGATCAACGTCACCGACGACCCGGGAATCGTGGATGCGCTGCGTTTCCTGATGACGCGCGAAGTGGCGCATCAGAAGTCGTTCGAAAAGGCCTTGTACTCGATCGAGCCGAATTTCCCGCCGGGTAAGCTGCCGGGCGATCCGCGCTTCACCGACAAGTACTACAACACCTCCCAGGGCGAGGGCGACATGATCGGTCCGTGGAATGCCGGCGAGCAGTGGGAAGTGGTGGCCGACCGCGAGGCGCAGGCCGCCGTGGATGGTGGCGACGGCTCTGCCACGGTCGCGCTGGATGCCACGCAAACCGCGGCACTGGATGCCATGTCCGAGCGGCTGCTCTCCAATCCCGAGCTGGACCGCGTGACCGGCGCTGACCTGGGTGCGGGCCCGGGCGCCGGTTCCACCACCGGCGATATCCAGCGTTAGACCTGATGGGTGCAGCTGCACCCATCACCAGCCCGGAGCCAGTACGCTCCGGGCTTTTTCATTGCACTGCACAGGAGTTGCCATGAACGAAAAATCCACGCTCGACACACACGACGAACGCCAATCGGCCTATCGCGGGAACGGTACCGACGCATCGGTGGATGGCCAGGGCCGCAACGATCCATCGGCTGTCCAGACCCGCGATGCACTGCCGCCGCGTGACGACGCGCCGGAAGCGTTGCATCAACGCGGTCATGGCCGCGGCGGCACCTTGGGCGAAGGCGAACCCGACGGCCACCCGGAACGTGACGGCAGCACGCAACCCAACTTCGGCCAGAGCGGCACTTACGGCAAGCAGCAACACATCGACGCGCAGCAACGCGCCCTGGACGACAACGCCGA
The DNA here is from genome assembly GCF_041481705.2 of Xanthomonas sp. NCPPB 1062. Taxonomy (NCBI): domain Bacteria; kingdom Pseudomonadati; phylum Pseudomonadota; class Gammaproteobacteria; order Lysobacterales; family Lysobacteraceae; genus Xanthomonas; species Xanthomonas sp. NCPPB 1062. Next base: position 4,158,379 of record NZ_CM192987.1, read on the forward strand.
GGAAGCAGAAGACAACTGATCGATTGCGAGCCTGCCGTCGGTGGGTTGACCTGTTCGCGGCGCGATCGTTAGCAGGCAGCGATCAGGATCGACCCACACTACCGAAACGATGAAGGGGCCCGCTGGGCCCCTTCTTTGTTGGCTGCATGGCGCACGCGCTTATGCTCGCGCAATCGGTGCCGGGGCCCCTTCGCTCGCCCACTCCGGGCGTACGCCTGCCGCAGCGGCGCAGCGTTCCAGCCGCCAGGGCGTGAGATGGCGCATGGCTTCGGCGCCGCCCATGTGCAGCCACTTGCTCAGGTCCGCGTCGATACACAGCGGCCGGTAGGTGGGCATGCTCGCCGATGAGGCGACGAGCAGCGAGAATCCCACCTGCAGGCGTCCGCCGATGTCCATCACGTTGCGCAATCCGGCGGCATACACCGCGCTGCCATCCTGGCTCAACCAGGTCGCGGCGGTGGTGCCATCCGCCGATGCAGTGCAGACGAAACCGCATAGCGCAATGGCGCAGCGTTGGGTTTCCCAGATGGCCAGATCCACGCCGCCCAATCCGCCGGGCTCCTGCAAATGGATCGAACGCTGCTGCCCCGGTGCGCGGCGGCCGAAGGTCGCGCGCTCCTCGCGTTTGCCGCCACGGTCGGCGACGAAGATGTCGGCGTCGGCGCCCACCCCGACTTCGACCCATGCGTTGCTCATGCGGGCGGACAACTGAAGAATGCGCGTAATCATGCCTACTCCACTATGTGCATCTCGATGACATAGGTGGTTACGCACAATGCGCGCCAACTTTCTGACGTTCGCAAAAGTCGGTGCTGCAAGCGTTTGACGCGGCTTCAGTTGCGCAACATGCACTACGAAAGCCGAATCGGTCGCAGGTTCTGCACCATCGCGCAGTATTTGCCGTTGGCTGCGCGTGTACAGCGCGCGGCAACGCCGTTGGATGCAGATGCACGTGCAGCAGCGTTTGCTGTCAACCGCACATGTGCACTGCACGGGCGTCTTGCGTGCAGCACAGCGCTCTTTCACTGGCGGTTTCGGTGGTCGCGCACGTCTTCATCGTCGCGAGGGCGCGTGCCCGGCACTCAGACCTGCGCATTGCAGCGTGGGCAGGCGATGCATGTGCATCCGCTGCTCACCCCAGCGGCCATGTCCCCGCAGGCCCGAGGTCTGCGGTCCAACTCACCCGTTCACCGGATTGAGCGGCAACTGGATCTCGCATTCCAGGCGCGTGTCGCTGAGCTCGTAGCGCGTCTGCGCGCCATGGCTATAGGGCAAGGCATTTTCGATCAGCCGGCGCCCGAAGCCGCCGGCCTCATCACGGTCGCCGCGCAGCTGCTGGCTGGCGCCTTCTTCGATCCACAACAGCCTGAGGCGCGCAGGCGTATCGCTGCCGGAGACGACCTCCCAACGGATCGACAAGGTGCCGGTCTCCACCGACAGCGCGCCATGCTTGAGCGCGTTGGTGGCCAATTCGTGCAACGCCAATGCCAGCGTCTGTACGGCGGATTTGCGCAACGCCACGTTCGGCCCCTCCACCACGATGCGTCTTTGATCCGGCTCGGCCCCCAGCGCATCCAGTTCCATGCGCAGCAAGGCGCCGATGGTGGTGGGCATATTGTCCGATTGCGACAGCAGCCCCTGCACGCGTGACAACGCGGCCAGCCGGTCTTCGAACTTGGCCGCAAACTCGGGCATGCTCTGGCTGGCCTGTACGGTCTGCTCGGCCACCGACTGCACCACCGTGATCAGATTGCGCGTGCGGTGCTGCAACTCGGCCACCAATACGCGCTGTTCTTCCTGCAGGCGGCGCAGGTTGTCCGACTCGGTGGAGGTGCCCAGCCATTCCAGCACCTGGCCGCGTTCATCACGTACCGGAGCGCTGCGCGTATGAAACCAGCGGTAACCTTGTTCGGCCGCATTGAACAGGCGGTGTTCGATATCCAGCCCGCCGCTGGACGCACTTCCCAGCCAGGCATTCATGGTCGGCTGGCGATCGTCCGGATGCACCGCCTGCAACCAGCCCAGCTCCAGGCTTTCGGCATCGCCCTGGCCGGTGTAGCTGGACCACTGCGGGCTGGACCAGGTCCAGCGGCCGCCATCGAGCGAGCGCCACACCAGCTGTGGGATGCCTTCCATCAAGGTGCGCAGGCGTTGCTCGCTGCTGCGTAGCGCACGCTCGGCGCGCGTGAGTGGGGTGACGTCCATGAAGGTCAGCACCGCACCACCGATGAAATTGTCCACGGTGCGATACGGCAGCACGCGCACCATGTAGCGCGCATGCGTGGTGGGGTTTTCGACCTCGCGATCGAGCACCGCCAGGGTACGGATCACCCGCCGCGCATCGTCCTGCAGTTCGTCGTAATCCACATGCAGCTTGATGTGGCTGATCGGGCGCTGGATGTCGCTTTCCACCAGCGGCAGGATGTCGGTGACGGCCGGGGTGAAGTTGGTGACGCGCAATTCGTTGTCGAGGAAGACGGTGGCGATCTGGGTGCTTTCCAGCAGGTTTTTCAGATCGCTGTTGGCATGCGCCAGCTCCTGCACGCGATGGGCCAGCTCACCGTTGACGGTGGTCACTTCCTCGTTGACCGATTGCAATTCTTCCTTGGAGGTTTCCAGCTCCTCGTTGGCGCTCTGCAGTTCTTCGTTGAGCGACTGGTATTCCTCGTTGGAAGACTTGAGCTCCTCGTTGGTGCTCTCCAGCTCTTCGATCATCGATTGCAGGCGCTCGCGGGTGATGCGCAGCTCGTTTTCCAGCACCTGCACATGACCATCGTCGTGCACGCTGTCGTGTGGGGCAGGCAGCTCCACCGGTTCGCGCGCTTCCACTTCCTGGAACAGCACCACGTAGCCGCGCGGCACGTCCGAGTCTGCGGTTGGCTCGACGAACAGGTTCACCGCCCAGGTCGCCGCATCTTCGTGCACCTGGATGCCTCTGACGTGCACCGGCGCGCGTTCGCGCTCTGCGCGGCTGAGCGCGCTGCGCAAATCCAGGCGCAAATCGCGATGGATCAGGTTGAGCAGGTTGAGACTGGGCGTGCCGCCGCCAGGGCGGATGAAGCGCCCCGCCTGAGAAGAGAAGTGCAGCACCTCGAACTGCTCGTCCAGCACCGCATACGCCGGCGCATAACGGTCGGCGATACGCTCGCCGGCACGCACCAGCGCATTGCTGGAAGTGCGCTGCCGTTGCGGTGGTGTCGGCACCCTGGCAACCGCAGCGGGCTGCACGGTTGGGAAGGTCGCATGCACGTTGCTTTGCGCATCGATGCGCTGGAAGACCCGGAAGCTGCGCTCCACCGGGGTGAACAGTTGCGCATGCCGCGAGACGTTTTCGGCATTGCCCAGGAACAGGTAACCGCCCGGACGGATGGCGAAATGAAAGATCGGCACCACCCGGTTCTGCAACTCGGCATCCAGATAGATCAGCAGATTGCGGCACGACACCAGGTCCAGTCGCGAAAACGGCGGGTCCTTGACGATGCTGTGCTGGGAGAACACGCACAGCTCGCGCAGCTCCTTGCTCACCACATAGGTGTCGCCTTCCTTGACGAACCAGCGCCGCAGCCGTTCGGGTGCAACTTCACCGACGATGCTGGAGGCATAGCGCCCCACCCGTGCAGTGGCCAGTGCGCGCCCGTCGATATCGCTGGCGAAGATCTGGATGCGTGGCGCGGTGTCCAGGGTTTCGGCGTGTTCGCGCAGCAGCATCGCCAGCGAATAGGCCTCTTCGCCCGTGGAGCAGCCCAGCACCCAGATGCGCAGGCTGTCGCCGGTGTGCTTGCCCTGGAACAAGCGCGGAATCACCTGCTGCTCGAGGAATTCGAACTCGCGGCGGTCGCGAAAGAACTTGGTCACGCCGATCAGCAGGTCGTTGAACAGCTGCAACGGTTCGTCGAAACGATTGCGCAACACCTCCAGATACTGCTCCAGCGTTTCCACCTGCGCGACCTGCATGCGCCGCTGCACGCGGCGCAGGAAGGTGGCGCGTTTGTAGCCATGAAAATCGTGGCCGGTGGTATTGCGCAGGATGGCGGCGACCTGGCTGAGCTTGTCGCTCTCGCTGCCATTGCGCACGCCGGTCGGCACCGGATGACCGTAGCCGTGATGGCGTTGCATGTGCGCGGCGATACGCGCGGCGATCTGTGGCAGGGGCAGGATGTCGTCGGTGATGGCGGCCGGGTTGCTGGCACTGCGCAGGTCCAGCCCATGCAGTGCGGCATCGTCCACGGCCAGCGCCAGACCGCCGCACTCACGGATCGCCGCGGTCCCCAGCGTGCCGTCGCCGTCGAAGCGCCCCATGATCAGGCCGATCACATTGCCGTCCTGATCGTGCGCCATCGAGACGAAGAAGCTATCGATCAACCCGTGGTCGCTCTCCCCACCGGGCAAGGCGCGCAGACGGATGCGCCCTTCCTCCAGCGTGACGACCGTATCGGCCGGCGGCAGATAGAAGCGCCCCGGTTGCAGCCGGTCGCCATCGCTGGGTACCGACAGCAGGGTGGCCTGACTGCCAAGCAGTTCGCGCAGGCGTGCCTCATCCAATAATTGGCGGTCGCGCAACAACAGCATGATGGCCAGATTCGACGCGCCAGCAATCGCATCGAGCAATTCTGCCAGGCGATCGGCGTCCATACCGGCGGCGCCCACGCCAAGCACGAACAAGGGCGGCTGCGTGTTCGCATCCGTAGCGATGTCGTTGTTGGAAGTTTCGTCGTCGGTCATGGCGGCACTATCGTTGCAACGCTGGATTCAAGCGCAATCGGCCATGATCGCGTAAAGCGCGGCGGACTACCATGCAGCACATGCGTCATCGCGTGCGCACATTGCAGAGACCGGTCCTGGAAGCGTCTGCTTGCGCGCGGTGTTAACCTGCAGTGCGAGCACCATGCGCACGCGTGTCCGAAACGCCACTGCTTTGGAGCCTGTCATGCACGACACTGCACTTGCCGGCCGCCGCATTCTTGTTGTCGAGGACGATTACTTGCTGGCCGAATCGCTCAACGACTTGTTGGTGGAAGCTGGCATCAACGTGGTGGGGCCGGTCGGCAGTGTGCCTGACGCGCTTTCGCTGGTAGCGTCAGGTCAGGCCATCGATGGTGCCTTGCTGGATGTCAACGTGCGCGGCCAGGCGGTGTTTCCGGTCGCCGATGCATTGATGGAGCGCGGCGTGCCGTTTTCGTTCTGCTCCGGCTACGACCGCTATACGCTGCCGCAGCGCTTTGCGCATCTGTCGTACTGCATGAAGCCCTACAACCCGCGCACGATCACCAGCTTGCTCAGCCACCAGACCGAGTTGGCCGATCACTGATCGGTGCAGGCGGGCTGGGCGCTCTCGCCCGGTTCCACGCCGGGCTGCTGCAAGGCGCGCTCCTGCTCGCCAAGCTGGTTGAGCAGTTCAACGGCGGACTGATGCGCCGTGCGCAGCGTCTCCAGCGGCTTGGACGTTTCGTTGCGCAACGCATACAACGCAAAACCCATCACGTTGAGCCGGTTGCGCAACTGGTGCAGCAGCTCACGCCGCTGCCCACGCGGTGCCTCGCTCACTCCGCACCCTTGTCGCTGAGACGGTTGTGCAGGGTGCGCACGCTGATGCCCAGTTCGCGTGCGGCGGCCTTCTTGTTGAAGCGGGTGCGCGCCAGTGCCGATTCGATCATCGCGTCTTCGGCCTGACGCATGGTCCAGCCGGCAGGAATCAGCAAGCCGTCCTGGTCGGCCTGCGGCACGGTCTGCTCCACATCCGGGGCGCTCAACAGATCGCCATCGGAGCGCAGATACAGGTAGTGGATGAACGAGCGCAGCTCGCGCACGTTGCCTGGCCAGGCATGGTAGGCCAGGTAGCGCAGCAACGACTTGGTCGGCAACTTGCGCTTGCCATACTTGACGTTGAGCTCGTCGATCACGCGTAAACCAAGCAGGCGCGCATCGCCGCGGCGCTCGCGCAGCGGCGGCACCTGGATCGGGTATTCATTGAGACGGTAGAACAGGTCTTCACGCAGCACCGCCTGCTCGCGCTGCACGTGCTGGTGGGTGGCTGCCACCACGCGCGCATCCAGTGCGATTTCCTCGTTGCCGCCCACGCGCATGAAGCTGCGCGATTCGATCACCCGCAGCAGATACACCTGCAGCCGCTTGGGCATCTCGCCGATTTCATCCAGGAACAGCGTGCCGCCTGCGGCCTGCTCCAGGAATCCGGCATGCCGACGGTCGGCGCCGGTGAAGCTGCCGCGCTCGTGGCCGAACAACTGGCTGGCCAGCAACTCTTCCGGAATGGCACCGCAGTTGACCGGCACGAAACGGCCGCGGCGACCGGACACACGGTGGATGGCGCGCGCCACCAGATCCTTGCCGGTACCGGTTTCGCCGGTCACCAGTACATTCAGATCGGTCGGCGCCACGCGCACGATGTCCTTGCGCAGCATGACGATGCTGTCGCTGTTGCCAACGATGCCCAGGTTGCCCTGCTGCGCTTCGCGCAGTCCCCCGAGCACCCGCTCCAGGCGTTCGGGCGCGAACGGCTTGGTCAGGAATTCGCTGACCCCGAACTGCTGCGCCCGACCCTGGGTTTCGCGCGCGTAATCGCCCGAGACCACGACGATCTGCGGGGTGTGGTCCGGGTCGAGCCGCTCGATCAGGTCGAAACCGCTGCCGTCCGGCAGGCCAACATCCACCACCAACAGGTCGGGAAAGTTGCTGTCCAGCCAGCGGCTGGCTTCGCCAAGGGTGTGGATGCCCTTGGCACGGAAGCCGCTATCGGTGGCGAGTTCAACCACCTGATCGCAAAACTCCACGTCGTCGTCGATGATGGCGCAGGAAAGACGGTCCATGAGCGCTTCTGTCCGCAATGACTGATACATGTTCAGTTGAGAATTGTGACGGCCGCGCGAAATGCGCTGACACACCACATCGGAAATTGCCTGCTGCTGTCACGTTCTGTGGTGCGGCGCTCTTCCCCCAGTCGAGCCCGCCCTGACGGCTGTGGGCGAAGTACGCATGGAAGCGCTCGATTGCGCCAGTGCCAAGCGTCACGCTCTGGGTCGGTCGCCGCTTCGAGAATGCCGAAACGCCAAGGAGTGCAAGGTTTGCCGCGGCAGCCGCCGGTCCACCGACGGGTGCGGTCTTGATCGAGCGCTGGCTGAGCTCGCTTGCGTGCCTGCATCGGAGCCAGGATATCAGCCGGGGCTGACGTAAGCCGACGCCACCATGGCGCCGCATGAACCCGTCAGGAAACTGCATCGGTCCACTGGGTTACCCACAGCCTACGCACCGCTCGTGGAGAGGGCGTGCACAACGCACTCACGCGTTCCTTCCACGGTGCGGCGAACACTCGCTCGATCCAGCGAGCGAGGTGTCCCATGCACGCAGTCTCGGCGCCCGTGCAGGCCGATGTGCAAACCGAATTGGAGTACTGGCGTGGCGAGCACCGCCGGGGCCAGCTTGGCTATCACGCCTTCGACGGCATTCCCGAAGGCACGATCCGGGCGGTCTGCGCGGCATACAACGCACGCCCCGACCTGACCGATGCAGAAGCGGTCAAGGCCGTGCGCGATGCGCTGTGCCTGACTCCCGGCTCGATGAATGCCGTGCTCGCCGATTGGCTGGCGCCGCGTTGCCTGCGCCACCTCCGCCAGGCGTGATGCAGCTACAGGTTGGGCCCGCTTGATTAGTGCGGTGCACGCCTGCCGTGCTCGGAAGGGGCTCTTCGGGCCTGCAAGGTATCGCACGGTGCGTCAGTTCACTCTTTTTCGCGCGTGATGGGCGCAGGCTTGTCATTGGCACCACGCGTCTGCACGCGGTGGCGGCATGCGTGCCCAGGTGCCCGTTGTTCGCGCACGCTGCAGGTGCCAGCTACGCTTGCCCGGCCTGCGCCGCATGCCGCGGCCGTGGTGTCGGCGCCGCCGCATACCGCCAGGCATAGGAGAAACCTGTGGAAGCGCTGCTGCTGTCCCGTATCCAGTTCGCCTTCGTCATTTCGTTCCATGTGCTGTTTCCGGCCTTCACCATCGGCCTGGCGAACCTGCTCGGGTTTCTGGAATGGCGTTGGCTGCGCACGCACGACGAGGCCTGGAAGCGGCTGTACTTCTTCTGGTTGCGGATCTTTGCGGTGTCTTTCGGCATGGGCGTGGTCAGCGGCATCGTCATGGCCTTCCAGTTCGGCGCCAACTGGCCCGAGCTGAGCCGCATTGCCGGCAGCGTGATCGGCCCGCTGCTGAGCTATGAAGTGCTCACTGCCTTCTTCCTGGAAGCCAGCTTCCTGGGGGTAATGCTGTTCGGCTGGGGCCGGGTCTCCGAACGCCTGCACTTTTTCGCCACCTGCATGGTGGCGATCGGCACGCTGGTGTCCACGTTCTGGATCTTGTCGTCCAACAGCTGGCTGCACACCCCGCGTGGCTACGCGATGGTCAACGGCATCGTGCAGCCGGTCAGCTGGCTGCAGATCATCTTCAACCCGTCGTTTCCGTATCGCCTGGTCCATATGGCGCTGGGTTCGTTCATCACCACCTGCTTTGTGGTTGGCGGCGTCGGCGCTTACTACCTGCGCAAAGGGCTGCATGTGGATGCCGGCGCCCGCATGTTGCGCCTGTCGGTGGCATTTGCCGCCATCGTGTTGCCCATCCAGGTCCTGGTAGGCGACCAGCACGGGCTCAACACACTGGAGCATCAACCGCTCAAGGTCGCCGCGATGGAGGCGCACTGGCACAGCGAAAGCGATGGCGCCGGCGTGCCGTTGGTGGTGTTTGCACTGCCCAACGCACAGGCCGAGCGCAACGACTATGAGGTGGCCATCCCACGCCTGGGCAGCCTGATCCTGACCCACAGTGCAGACGGCGACATTACGCCGCTGACGTCGGTGCCGCGCGATCAACGCCCGCCGGTGGCTCCGGTGTTCTTTGCCTTCCGCATCATGGTGGGCCTGGGGATGGCGATGCTGTTGCTGGCGTGGATCTCGGCCATTGCCTGGTGGCGTGGACGCCTGCATGCCAGGCCGCTGATCCTGGCCTGGAACCTCATGCTGCCGGCTGGATTCATGGCGCTGGTGGCCGGCTGGTTCGTCACCGAGATCGGGCGCCAGCCGTGGGTGGTGTACGGGCTGTTGCGTACTGCCGATGCGGTGGGCCCGCAATCGACTGCGACAGTGGCGGTCTCGCTGCTGGTGTATCTGCTGGGCTATGCGTTCGTATTCGGCTTCGGAATCTTTTATCTGACCAAGCTGGTCCGTGCCGGGCCGCAACCCAGCCGCGACGGGCCGGATGTGGCCGGCGGCGAACACACGCCGGCACGCCCGCTGTCCGCGGCAGATACATCACTGGAACAGGAGAACACGCCATGGAACTGAACTACTGGTTGCCGGTGGTGTGGTTTGGCGTGATCGGTTTCGGCGTGCTGATGTACGTGGTGCTGGACGGCTTCGTGCTCGGGCTGGGCATGCTGGCGCCCTTCGCGCGCGACGAACAGGAAGTGGACCTGATGATGAACACCGCCGCGCCCATCTGGGACGGCAACGAAACCTGGCTGGTGCTTGGCGGCGCCGGCCTGTTCGCTGCGTTTCCCACGGCGTATGCGGTGATCCTGTCCGGCCTGTATCTGCCGGTGCTGTTGATGGTGATGGCGCTGGTGTTTCGTGGGGTGGCGTTCGAATTCCGTTTCAAGGCGCAGCGCTCGCGTCGATTGTGGACGTTATCGTTCATCGCCGGCTCGATCCTGACCGCCTTCGCGCAAGGCATCATCCTCGGCGCGCTGGTGGAAGGCATGCCATTGGACAACGGGCGCTACACCGGCGGCGTGTTCGGCTGGTTCAGCCCGTTCACCATCCTCACCGGTGCTGCGCTGGTGTTCGGCTATGCGCTGCTCGGCAGCACCTGGCTGATCCTCAAGACCGATGGGCGCACCCATACCTTGGCGCGACAATTGACCAAGCCACTGGTGGGCGTGGTGGTGACCTTCGTCGTGCTGGTCAGCGCGTGGCTACCGTTCCTGAGCTCGCATGTGATGGCGCGCTGGTTCGAACATGGCAATTTCTGGTGGCTGTCGCCGATTCCGCTGATGACCGCAGCCGTAGCGCTTGCGCTCTGGCGCAGCAGCGACAGCTCGCGCAGCGACGCGTGGCCCTTCCTGCTGACGCTGGCGATCTTCGTGTTGGGCTTCATCGGCCTGGTGTTGGGCATGTGGCCGTATCTGGTGCCACCGAGCTACACCATCTGGCAGGCGGCTTCGCCACCCTCTTCGCAAATCTTTCCGATGGTGGGCCTGGTGGTACTGCTGCCACTGGTGCTCGGTTATACGGTGTGGTCGTACCGCGTGTTCCGCGGCAAGATCGCCGCCGATGTTGGCTATCACCATCATCACTGAGCGATAGTGCGGCACGCAGGCGTATGCACCATGCGAGGCGTTGCGGCAGATGTCTTCAAACAAACCAACAGCGCCCGCGTTGCGGGCGCTTTGGCGATACGGGCGGTGTGCTTCAGCGTTTTTCCGAGCCGTCCGGCCGTTCGTAGTCGTGTTCGGGGTCGGCCTTGTTGACCTCGGGATCTTCGTCGGGCATGTCGTGCACCTTCCATTCGACATCCTCGTTGCGACGCTCCTGTGGCGTAAACGGCTTTTTCTGATCGTCTTCCGGGCCCCATGGCTTTTTCGGTTCGCTGCCCATGCTCATCTCCTGCGTGGTCGTCATGACCCAACGCTAGGCGCGCAGGCATTGCGAGGTGGTGAACGAAGCCCGGTGGTGGCGTGAAGTGCGTGTGGCAATGCACTCCCCGCACCAGACAGCACAGGCTCCGGCTGCGTACCCTTCGCCGCCTCGCAAAGGGCTCAAGCCGCGTTACCCGCCGGTCTGCGAATGCGGCGCCTCGACCGGCTTGGACTGCGGCGAATCCTTCTGCCGCAACCAGATGGTCAACACCACCAGCGAGAACACCGCCAGGAACTCGCTCTGCCAGTTCTGCATCGATTCGAACCAGAACGCTGCGCTGGTGAAATGCTCCAAGACCGTGATGGGCGGCAAGCCCTTCTGCGCACGTTCCACCACCTCCAGTCGCCAACTGCCGACCAGATGCAGCGCAAAGCTCATCAGGAACAGCGCTCCGAACGCGATGGCCAGCGAATGGTCGTACAGCCGTCGCCATATCCCGCCGGCACGCACCGGCCAGGGCGTGGTGCCAGGCTTGATCTCAACGCTTTCTTCAGCCGGATCGAGCGGGCGCGATTCGGCAGAGCCCACCTGCCGCAACTTCACGGTGAGCAACACGTACATGCCCATCTGCAGGAACTCGCTCTCCCAGTTTTCGAACAGTGCCGACATGAAATGCGGGCTGTGCAGATACGCAGACAGCAGCAGCGTCGGCTGCCCCTGCTCGCGCAATTCGTCGTTGTATGCATGCAACCCGGCATAGATCTGGCAACCGATGAAGAAGATGGTCAACGCAAGCAGACACAACGACAGCCCGTTACGACGCAAGAACATGGATGACCTCCTGACGATGCGCGCAGTATCGAGCGTCCTGGGCAAAACCGCATGAAGTTTGCGTGCAACCGCGCTGTTCCGCATGCCGCGCGATGGGTGACTGCCACGCACAGGGCGCAACCCGCAACACACCACGCGCACATCGTTTAGCCCGGACGTTTACGTTTGCGCGACCACACTGGCGTGCAACCAACGACTTCCACTGCCAGGAGACCACGATGCCCGTACCCAACTATCCACGCCCCCCCTTCAAGCCACAGCAGCAGAGCTTTCCCGGACGCACCGAGAAGATGGACCCGCGCCCGGACCATGGCGAAGACAGCTACGTTGGCCACGGCCAGTTGAAGGGCAAGCGCGCATTGATTACCGGTGGCGACAGCGGCATCGGCGCTGCGGTTGCCATCGCCTATGCACGCGAAGGCGCAGACGTGGCCATCGCCTTCCTTCCCGACGAGCAGGAAGATGCAGCGCGCATTGGCGCGCTGATCGAAAAGGCCGGCGTCAAGGCGCTGCTGGTGGGATGCGACATCAGCGACCCCGGCCAGGCAGCGGCCCTGATCGACAAGGTCAACAGCACGCTGGGCGGCCTGGATATCCTGGTCAACAACGCCGGTTACCAGAAGTACTTCGAGACCTTCGAAGACATCACCCTGGACGAATGGCGCAAGACCTTCGACACCAACGTGCATGCGGCCTTCAATCTGGTACGCCTGTCGGTACCGTTGATGACCGATGGCGGCTCCATCATCAATACCGCCTCGGTGCAATCGAAGAAACCCACGCCCAACATCCTGCCCTACGCCGCGACCAAGGGTGCGCTGGCCAACCTCACCATCGGCCTGGCCGGCGTGCTGGCGGAGAAGAACATCCGCGTCAATGCGGTCCTGCCGGGCCCGATCTGGACACCCTTCATTCCCTCCGGCATGGATGAAGAGTCGGTGGAAAACTTCGGCGGGCAGACGCCCATGGGGCGCCCAGGTCAGCCGGTCGAGCTGGCATCGGCTTACGTGATGCTGGCGGCCGACACGGCCAGTTACACATCGGGCACCTTGCTGACCATCTCTGGCGGCGCAGTCACGCTGTAACGCCGTCGCATTGTTGCCACGCCCGCGTCGCTGATCGAGCGACGCGGGCTTTTTATTGGCTCAATCTTTTAGGTGGATGCTCAGCGCTCACCAGCGCATGCCTCCTCGCGTCTGCTTGTTCGTGCGGTCGTTCGGGCGCATTGCCACAGCGCGCAAAAAAAACGCACAGCCAAGGTGAGTTTCCGGTCAACGTTGCGCTCGCGTGGCACCCACCCGTTCCTGCGGTTGCTCTCACGGTCGGCCTCCTACCGTAGGTGGCGTTGGAACGTGATGCACCACCCCTCTCCAAACAGTGCTGCCCGCCACGCCTGCGTGGCGCAGGTGCGAACCCACTGCTGGCGCAACGACATCGCCCACATGCATCGACGCATGCGGCGTGATGCATCCGCGCCATTGGCAGGCCAGCGCAGTAGCGCCCCCATAAGGCAGACAACAATGCGAATTCTGGTCACCGGTGGCACCGGCTACATCGGCTCACACACCTGCGTGGAACTGGCGCGGCGCGGTCATGACGTGTGCATCGTCGATAATTTGAGCAACTCCTGCGAGCGCGTGCTCGACCATCTGCAGCATCTGATGGGGTTCCGCCCGGAGTTTCATCGCATGGATGTGCGTGCGCCCGAGCTTGCCGACCTACTGACCAGCGAGCGCATCGACGCCGTCCTGCATTTTGCCGCACTCAAGGCCGTTGGCGAATCGGTGCGCGAGCCGCTGCTGTACTTCAACAACAACGTCACCGGCACGCTGGCGCTGCTACGCGCGATGCGGACTGCCAAGGTGTGCAACCTGGTGTTCAGTTCGTCGGCCACCGTGTATGGCGACGCCAACCGCAGCCCGATCGACGAGAGCGCGCCGCTGAAGGCGATCAACCCCTACGGGCGCACCAAGCTGATGATGGAAGAAATGATCGGCGATCTCAGCGCCGCGTGGCCGGATTTCAATGCGGCGTTGCTGCGCTACTTCAACCCGGTGGGTGCGCACCCCAGCGGGTATCTGGGCGAAGATCCGCGAGGCGTACCGAACAACCTGATGCCCTACATCGCGCAGGTGGCAGTGGGGCGTCGCGCGGCATTGCAGGTCTTTGGCGACGACTACCCCACCGACGACGGCACCGGCGTACGCGACTATCTGCATGTGATGGATCTGGCGCGCGCGCATGTGGATGCCATCGATTACCTGCAGCGCGAACGCAAGGGCCTGGTGGTCAATCTGGGCACCGGGCGCGGCTACAGCGTGCGCGAGGTGGCGGCCGCGTTCGCGCGCGCCAGTGGCAGGCGCATTCCGCTGAGCATTGCGCCACGTCGCGATGGCGATGTGGCGGTGTACTTCGCCAGCACTGCGCTGGCCAACCGGCTGCTGGGCTGGACCGCGGAATACGACCTGGACCGCATGTGCCGCGATACCTGGCGCTGGCAATCGATGCACCCGGATGGCTACGCCGGTTCGCGTCTTCCGCGCCCTGGCTCCGCGGCGGCCGTGCCCGAACGCGACAGTGCGCGCGAGCTGCCGACATCACCGCGCCGGCGAACGCCCGGTCCGGACACGCGCCGTCGCAGCGAGCCGGTACGCACGCTGGCGGTCGCCGATGGTTTCTCCGGCGCGTAATGCGCAACGACCCGTTTCTTTCCTACGAGGGCATTCCATGAGTTGGGCTGGCCAGTTCCAATACGCGATCGGCAAGACCCGCCGCGCGGTTCCATCCGACAGCACGCCGCAGTTCGATCCCGCGCGGCCCACGCTGTTGTGTCTGTCGCATCTGCGCTGGAGTTTTGTCTATCAGCGCCCGCAGCACCTGATGTCGCGCTTTGCACGCGATGCCAATGTGCTGTTCTGGGAGGAGCCCATCGCCTGCGATGCAGCCGAACCCTGGCTGGAGGTGCGTGGCCAAGAGCACGGCGTGCACGTCTTGGTGCCGCGCCTGCCCGTCGGGTGCGGGGGCGAGGAGGCCGTGCAGGTGCAACGTCGCCTGCTGGACGGCTACCTGGCCGAGCTTGGCGTACGCGACCTGCTGCTGTGGTACTACACGCCAATGAGCCAGAGCTTCAGTGCGCATCTGCGTGCGCGCATGGTCATCTACGACTGCATGGACGAGCTGTCGGCCTTTCGTGGCGCGCCCCCGGAGCTGGTCCAACGCGAGCGCGCACTGCTGCAGCGCGCCGATGTGGTCTTCACCGGCGGCTACAGCATTTGGGAGGCCAAGCGCGCGTTGCACGCCAATGCACACGCGTTCCCCAGTAGCGTGGACGTGGCGCACTTCGCCGCCGCGCGCACGCCGCAGCAGGAGCCTGACGACCAGGCCGGCATCGCGCACCCGCGGCTGGGTTTCTATGGTGTCATCGACGAGCGGTTCGATGTCGAGCTGCTACGCGCGATCGCGACGCAGCGGCCGCACTGGCAATTGGTGATGATTGGCCCGGTGGTCAAGATCGATCCCGCCGAGCTGCCGCAGGCCACCAACATCCACTATCTGGGCGGCAAGACCTACGACGAACTGCCTGGTTATCTCTCCGGCTGGGAGGTGGCGTTGATGCCGTTTGCGATGAATGCCTCCACCCGCTTCATCAGCCCGACCAAGACACCCGAATACCTCGCTGGCGGCTGCCCAGTGGTGTCCACGCCAATCCACGATGTGGTGCGCACCTATGGCGACACCGGCGTGGTGCGCATTGCCGCGACCGCCGACGCGTTCGTCGCCGCGTGCGAAGCCGCACTGCAGGACAGTGCAGATCGCGCGCAGTTGCTCGACCGCGCCGATGCCGTGCTGGGCGACATGTCCTGGGACCACACCTACGACCTGATGAAGGAGACGCTTTCTTGGACGCAATGACCCCGCCGGCCGCCGCGCCGCTCGCCGCCCGTCGCACGCGCGGCAATGCACGGCGTGGTTTCGATTACCTCATCGTCGGCGCAGGATTTGCCGGCAGCGTGTTGGCCGAACGGCTGGCCGCCGGCCTCGGCAAGCGTGTGCTGGTGGTCGACCGTCGCCCGCATATCGGCGGCAACGCCTACGATTTCCATGACGATGCCGGCGTGCTGATCCATCGTTATGGTCCGCATATCTTCCACACCAACGCGCAGCGCATCGTGGATTACCTGTCCAATTTCACCCAATGGCGTCCGTATGCGCACCGCGTGCTTGCGCAGGTGGGAGACCAGCAGGTGCCGATCCCCATCAACATGACCACGTTGAACCGTCTGTACGGCCTGCAACTCAGCAGCGAAGAACAGGCCGCAGCGTTCCTGGCCAGCCGCGCCGAGCCGGTGGCCGATATCCGGACCAGCGAAGATGTGGTGGTCAATCAGGTGGGCCGCGAGCTCTATGAAATCTTCTTTCGCGGCTATACGCGCAAGCAGTGGGGGCTGGATCCGTCGCAGCTGGACAAGTCGGTGACCTCGCGCGTGCCCACCCGTACCAACGACGACGACCGCTACTTCACCGACACCTTCCAGCAGATGCCGCTGCATGGCTATACGCGCATGTTCGAGCGCATGCTCGATCACCCCAACATCAAGGTGATGCTCAATACCGACTACCGCGAGATCTGCGACGAGCTGGAGTACGACCAGCTGGTGTACAGCGGGCCGGTGGACGAATACTTCGACTATTGCTACGGCAAGCTGCCGTACCGCTCGCTCAGGTTCGAGCACAGCACGCTCGATCAGGAGCACTTCCAGGCGGTGGCCACGGTCAATTATCCGGACGAAGCGGTGGCCTACACGCGCATCACCGAATACAAGCACCTCACCGGCCAGCAACATCCCAACACCAGCATCACCCGCGAGTATCCTTCTGCCGAGGGCGACCCGTATTATCCGATTCCACGCGCGGAGAACGCAGAGCTATATCGGCGTTACGAACGCCTGGCCGCCGAGACGCCCAAGGTGACCTTCCTTGGCCGTCTGGGCACCTACAAGTACTACAACATGGATCAGGTGGTCGGCCAGGCGTTGGCCTTGTACAAGCGCATCGAAGACGCCGAGCCGCGGCGCGCCAAGCTGGCGGTCTGACAACGCACGCCCCGCCCTGCAGCACCGTGGCTGCAGGGCAGTTATCGACGCAGCGCTGCAACCCAGCGGCGCGCGCAGCAGGATGTTGGATGCATACCCCCACACTGTTCGAAAGTTTTTTCATGGCGGGGTTCGAGTGTTCGACCCACCGCCGCCGCGACGGGCGCAGGCTCGACCTGATTGCCGCCACCGGGCATGACCGTTGGGCCGCCAAGGACTACGCGGCGTTGGCGGCGCATGGCCTACGTACCGCGCGCGATGGCCTGCGCTGGCATCTGATCGAACCACGCCCCGGGCATTACGACTGGTCCAGTTTCCTGCCGATGCTGCACGCGGCCAACAGCGTGGGCACGCAGGTGATCTGGGACGTGTGCCATTACGGCTGGCCGGACGATGTGGACATCTGGACGCCGCAGTTCGTCGACCGCTTCGCGCGCTTTGCTGCCGCCGCCGCACAGTGCATCAAGGACGCCTCCGACGCCGTGCCGTTCTACGCGCCGCTTAACGAGATCTCGTTCTGGGCATGGAATGGCGGCGATCACGCCCGCATGCATCCGATGGCGCGCGGGCGTGGTTTCGAGCTCAAGCATCAATTGGTCCGCGCCACCATCGCCGCCATCGACGCGATACGCCAGGTGGATCCGCGCGCACGCTTCCTGCAGGTGGACCCAGCGATCCATGTGGTGCCATCCAACGACCGGCCCGGCCCGCGCCGCGAAGCCGAACGCCTGCGGCTGGCGCAGTTCGAAGCCTGGGACATGATCTGCGGCAAGCAGTGGCCAGGACTCGGCGGGGCGCCGGAGTATCTGGACATCATCGGCCTCAACTACTACTCGGATAATCAATGGTATCTGGGCGGCGTGCCGATCCTGCGCGACTCGCCCGACCACCGCCCGTTCTCCACCATCATGCTGGAGTTCTGGCAGCGCTATCGCCGCCCAATGATCGTCTCCGAAACCGGTGCCGAAGCCGATCAACGCGCCCCCTGGCTCGATCATGTCGGCAGCGAGGTTGCGCTGGCCCTGCAGCACGGCGTGGCGATGGAAGGTGTCTGTCTGTATCCGGTGCTGGACTACCCCGGTTGGGACAACGACCGGCATTGCCCCACCGGCGTGCTCGGCTATGCGGACGAGCACGGCGGACGACCGCTGCACCAAGGCCTGGCCGACCAACTGCGCCGCGAGCACGCGCGTTTCGGTCTGCGCGCACCGCAGTTCGCGCTGGCCGATATCGCCCCGTGAGTACGTCCGCCCACTCCACCTTGCTGCCGGACAAGCCGGCGCGTTTTCTCTGGCACTACGTGGGCCGACGGCCGTGGCATTTCAGTGGCTTGCTGCTCCTGATCGTGGGCGCGGCCGGCTGCGCGGTGTCGGTGCAATACGGCATGAAAATGCTGGTGGACGCGATGGCCACCGATCAACGCAGCCAGGCAAACGTGTGGCTGCCGCTGGGCCTGTTCATCAGCCTGATCGCGGTGGAAAACCTGCTGTGGCGCCTGGGCGGCTGGCTGGGCTGCCGCACCGTGGTGGCCAGCGTGGTGGACATCCGCGTGGATTTGTTCCGCCATCTCACCGGCCACCCGATGCGCTACTTCACCGAGCATTTTGCCGGTGCGCTGGGCAACCGCATCACCGCGCTCGGCAGCGCCGCCGGGCAGATCTTCGGTGGACTGGCGTGGAAGATCGTGCCGCCGATTGTGGATTTCGTCGGCGCCATCGTGCTGCTGTTGACGGTGGATTGGCGCATGGCCGCCACGCTGGTCGGCTTCATTGCGATCGTGGCGGCCATCATCACCAGCTTCGGCATTCGCGGCCGCGCCAAGCATCAGCGCTTTGCCGCGCAGGCCGCCCGGGTGGGTGGCGAGCTGGTGGATGCGGTTTCCAACGTGTGGACGATCAAGGCGTTTGCCGCGCGCGATCGCGAAAGCGCGCGGCTGGCCGAACAGATCGGTCACGAGGCCGTGGCGCATCGGCGCAGCTGGATGTACGTGGAAAAGGCGCGGGTGATTCACGACATCTGCCTGTCGCTGATGGCCGGCGGCATGCTGATCTGGGCCATCGGCATGTGGCGCTCCGGAGCGGTGAGTGCAGGCGATGTGGTGTTGGTCAGTGCGCTGACCTTCCGCATCCTGCATGGCTCGCGCGATCTGGCGCTGACCTTGGTGGACACCACCCAGCAACTGGGCGCCATTGCCGACACCTTGCAGATCATTCTGCAACCGCACGCCATCGTCGATGCGGACGTGCCGCTGGCCTCGGCCGAAGGCGATGTGCGTTTCGAACAGGTGCGTTTTGCCTATCCCGAGCGCGCCGCGGTGCTGGAAGGATTGAATCTGCATATTCCGGCCGGCCAGAAAGTGGGCATCGTGGGGCCCTCCGGTGCCGGCAAATCCACCTTGATTGCCCTGATCCAGCGCCTGGACGATGTGGAATCCGGACGCGTGCTGATCGACGGGCAGGACATCCGCGGGGTCAGCCAGGACAGCCTGCGCGAAAAAATTGCGGTGGTGCCGCAGGAAACTGCGTTATTCAATCGCAGCATCGCCGACAACATCCGCTACGGACGTCCCGATGCCAGCGATGCCGAGGTGCACGACGCGGCGCGGCATGCATTCTGCGATGGCTTCATCCGGCAATTGCCCGAAGGCTACGACACCCAGGTGGGCGAGCGCGGGGTGATGTTATCGGGCGGACAGCGGCAACGGCTGGGGATTGCCCGCGCCTTTCTCAAGGATGCGCCGATCCTGATTCTGGACGAGGCCACCTCGGCACTGGACACCGAATCGGAAGCGGAGATCCAGGCCGCACTGGATCACCTGATGCGCGACCGCACCGTGTTGGCGGTCGCCCATCGCCTGTCCACGGTGATTGGCTTCGATCGCATCGTGGTGCTGCAGGACGGCCGTGTGGTCGAAGATGGCAGCCCTGCGGAACTGCGCGGCCGCGGTGGCGTGTTCGACAGTTTGTGGCAGCGCCAGGCTGCCGGATTCGAGACGGCACCGGAAGCACCGTGAGGCGGCTGCGCCCAGAAGCGCTGCTTGCCTTGCGTCATGCGCGGCGAGGCAGGCGCAGCCAGCGGCTGGCCCAGTGCGACGAGCATGGCATGAGATGTACTTTCCGGCCTGGCAGCAACCACGTTTGCGATCGCTGGCGCGCAAAAAAAACAGGCAGCGTCTGGCTGCCTGTTCCACTTCCTGCGCAACGCCTCAATGCGGTGGCCGATAGTCGCGCAGCCTGGTCGTCACGTTGCCGACCTCTTGCACTGCGCGTTTGAGGTCGTTTTCGGACATCCCCAGTTCGCGCGCCCAGTACTGCAACTCCCATTCCTCGCTGATGCTTACATTGTGCATGTCAATGGGTTGACGATTTGCATCCCGTGGTTCGCCCATGGCGATCTCCCATGTAGGACAGCTGGTGAGCCGGCTGCGACGCCGACGCTTCGCACGGTTTGCCGGCTGCCGCATCGACGCGTTGTCTGGCGAGCTGTGGTCAGTGGGGCTGGCCCTGCTTGGCGCGCAGCGCCTTGGCGTGTTCCAGATGCTCGGCGATGGTGTCGCGTGCGCGCTGCAACTCTTTACCCAGGTCGCTGGAGCCCGGCTCGCTGCTGAGCTGTGTGTCCAGCAGGGCCAACGCCTGCTCGTGGCTGTCCACACTGGCTTGCAGATACTGCGATTCGAACTGTTGCCCGTGCAGGTCCTGCAGGCGCTTGCGCACGCCCTCGGCGCCCGCGGTGGCGGCCTGGGCCAACGTGCCATTGCGATCCGGCGCAAATCGGCTGAGGTCCGTCAACGCAGCGCTGTGGGCTTCGTCCATCTTGCGTGCGAAGGCCAGCACCTCGCCTTCCACACCCTTGACCACCGCCAGTTGCGCAAGCGTGCGTTCGTTCTCGTTGAACACTGCCAGCGCGCCAAGCGCCTGCTTGCGGTCGCGGGCATCGCCCACGCTATCGCGCAACGGGTCGCCGTGAGGCGGCGTGCTACCGACCACCGTGGCTACGTTGCTCTGTAGATCCTGCGGATCGCTCGTCTGCCCCTGCCGACGCTGCCAGGCCTTGTACGCCACATAGCCCACCGCGCCGGCGGTCACCATCTTGAAAAGTCCCATCGCTGTCTCCTGTTGATCGCGATCTTTCATCGCGTCTGGCGGTCGTTGATTGTTGGGTTCGCAGGGACGGCGAAGCGGCATGCCTGCATCCCAGCGCGTCATATGAGCCTGCGAGCGCGGGGGTTATCCAGACGTGACCTGCGCATCAACGCCGCGTCGGCGATCGGGCGCGTCCACACTGCGCCCACGCAGTGTGCTGACAGGTTTAACACCGCTACACGAACACTGCAGTGCGCCGCCGCGTCTAAATGCCCATAGGAGACAGACATGCTTGCCCTCAACTACCACGGTTCACGCGATGTGCGAGTGGAAACGGTGCCCGATCCACTCTTGGTCGAACGCGACGACCTGATCCTGCGCGTCACTGCCACCGCCATTTGCGGCTCTGACCTGCATCTGTATCGCGGCAAGATTCCCGACCTACGCCCCGGCGACATTCTCGGCCACGAATTCATGGGCGTCGTGGAAGAGGTGGGCCCGGATGTTACGGCGGTCAAGCCGGGCGACCGGGTCGTGATTCCGTTCGTGGTCGCCTGCGGGCGGTGTTTCCACTGCGTGCTGCAGGAATTTTCCGCGTGCGAAACCACCAATACCGGCAAGGGCGCGGCGCTCAATCACAAGGGCATGCGCCCGCCCGCCGCGCTGTTCGGCTTCAGCCATTTGTATGGCGGATTGTCCGGCGGCCAGGCGGAATATGTGCGCGTGCCCAAGGCCAATGTCGGCCCGCTGGTGGTACCCGATGCCTTGCACGATGAGCAGGTGCTGTTCCTGTCCGACATCCTGCCGACCGGGTATCAAGCCGTCGTCGATGCAGGCGTCAAACAGGGCTCGACCGTTGCCATCTTCGGCGCCGGCCCGGTCGGCCTGATGGCCGCGGCGTGCTGCCGCATGCTGGGCGCAGAGCGCATTTTCATGGTCGACCGGCACGCATACCGGCTCGATTTTGCGTCCAGGGCCTATGGCGTGATTCCGATCAATTTCGACGAGGTCGACGACCCGGCCGATGTGATCGTCTCGCAGACCGATGGCCGGGGGGTCGATGCCAGCATCGAGGCGGTCGGCTTCGAGGCCGAAGGCAGCGCCATCGAAACCGCACTGACCAACCTGAAACTGGAAGGCAGCAGCGGCGTGGCGATCCGCCAGTGCATCGCCGCAACCCGTCGTTGCGGTGTGGTGAGCGTGCCCGGCGTGTATGCCGGCTTCATCCACGCTTTCATGTTTGGCGATGCATTCGACAAGGGCCTGACCTTCAAGATGGGCCAGACGCATGTGCAAAAGCATATGCCGCATCTGCTGGAATGCATCGGCAATGGTCAGCTCAAGCCAAGCTCGATCATTTCGCATCGCATGCCGCTGGCTGACGCGGCGCGTGGCTACGAACTCTTCGACAAGAAGCAGGACGATTGCCGCAAGGTGGTGCTCACGCCGTAAAAGCGTGAGTGGGATCTACGCAGACGGCGCGATCTTCGACCGCGCCGTCTGCATGTTGTATAGCCGTTGAGTGCTGGCAACAGGCTCAGTCCAGCGGCTTGGCCGGCACGAACGGGGACACCGGGTCGCTGGCCGGGAAGGTCTCTTCCACCGCTTCGTCCTGCAGCGCATCCTGCTTTTTCTTGTCGTGCTGCGTTTGGTCATGCGGCACTTGATCGCGCTGTTCGGCGTGGTCGTTTGCAGAGGAAATCTGGTTGGATGTGCTCATGTGTTTTCCTACGACGTGATGCGAGCCACTACGCTACGGTGCGCTGCGTTGGCACAGGTGAAAAGCGTCTTCGCACATCAACGACAAAGGCAACGGATGTGCTGCACTGTGCATGCCGGGCCATGCAGTGCATTAGGTGCGGTCTCGCATTCCTTCCCATGCGGCGCAACCATGGTCCCTCTCGATCACGCGCGGCGCCCGGGCGCGACCTGTGCTTGCGCAGATGAAGTCAGGCAGCGCTGTGGCGACCAGCAGTGTCGCCGAACGCGGCATCCGGCACCCACGCAGTTGCACCTGCACAGCCGCCATGCGACGACGCGCCTTGGGTTCACATCCGCACGCGTCCAGGGTGTATGGTGCATAGGCGGCCGGAATCCGGTATCGCCCTCATTTCATCTGGCCCTTTCCATCGACAATCTCTGCGAACGCTGCGACGCCGTCTGCTGCCGGCTCACCGTCATGGTCGATCCATCCGACCGTATCCCACACCATCTCACCAGCGTGACGCCGCAAGGCTGGCATGTGATGGCGCGCGACGAGGAAGGCTGGTGCGTGGCCATCGACGCTGCGCGCATGTGTTGCTCGATTTACGAGACGCGACCGACGATCTGCCGGCGTTTCGTCATGTCCGGCCCGTATTGCCGCGACGTACGTGCCACCTACGACGATCAACGCCGCCGGGGCATTCCCTTGACGCTGTACAACGCATGAGGATTTGCGATGCATCATTCCCGCCGCCAGTCGATGACCGTCAGTAACCAGCCGGGCAAGCCGCGGTTGTCCGAACAGCGGTTGGCCGCCGATCTGCAGGCATTTCAGCAATCCGGCGGCGCAATCGAGCGCCTGGGCGATACACCGCTACGTCGCGAAAAAAAGCGCGGCACGCCAGAGGCTGCGCCAGCCGCCGCAGTCACACCGGCCGTCGCAGCCGAGGCCGAGTAAGACAGCAACGGATGCCTCGCGGGCGCCTACGCGCATCCGTCCGCCATCACCGACGCGATGCGACGTAGTCGGCCATCAGCTTCAAACCACGCGATCAGGGCAGCTGCAACTCTGGGCCACACTGCAGAAGCTGCTTGGGCAGTCAGCGCACGCGGACTCAGTGCTCAACAGATCAGGCACCGCGCGCAGGCGTCGCCGCCCGCACGGACATGGGCAGTTACAGCAGTTGCGCGCGCTTGGTCGCGCCAAGCCCTTGTGCCAGTGAGGCCATTTCGTTGGCCAAGGCGACCATGTTGCCGCCGGCCTGCGCCGCGATGCCCATGATGCGCTGGTAGGCGTCCCAGAAGTCGGGCCCATTGCCATAGGCATCGTGGAACCCTTGCAGCTCCAAGACCAGCAGATCGGACACTTGCATGTCGGAGCGGTCCATTGTGTTACCTCGATGGGGATTCCCCGGCCCGCAGCTTATACCCGTTCACCTTACAAAATCGAGTCAGCCGGATGGCCGGAGGCCTGGACCTGAATTGGTTAGAAAGCCTGGCGGATACTGCATGTCGGGCGTCTGGTTGGGGCTGCTTGCTGCCTCCTGAGTGCGCCGGTGGCTGGCAGCGCCGCAGGTCAGGCCGTCCGCCATACCCGGGCCTGCCGCCCGCCTCGGACCGGCTGAATGCCAGCACGCAAGCTTCCGGCAGCGTGCTCGCTGCTGCCGCCTGACGCGCCGACCGGCATGCGTTCCCGTGTAAAATGCCCGGTTTTTGACCGGAAGAATGGCGAAAGTTGCTCCACGGGCGCCCTTGTCGGGCCCGGCGTTCATTCGCCTGCTTGCTCGCCTCAGCGACGCGCACATCGCTCAGTCCAACCACGCGCTGGCCGACCGGCTGAGCCAGTGGATCGACTGGACGCGCGCGGTTGCCGTGTCCAAGGCGCTGGACGGCAAGCTGCCCGACACCGACGACCTGCCCGAACCGCGCCCGCTCGATGCGGAGGCTTGCGCACGCGTGCGCACCGGTCTTGCTGCCAGCAGCGTGACCGAGTTGGACGCGCTGGTTGTGCGCGTGCGTGCCGAGGCGCGCAACGCCGCGCTCGCAGACGCACCCGTCGCCGCGCCGGATTTCGCACCATTCCGGCAGCACTACTTGGCCATGCAACGCGCCATGCGTACCGCCACCGGCGATCTGCGCGGGCGCCTGCGCGACCTGCTCGCATTGGCCTCCACCGACATGGCGCGGTTGGCCGAAGTGGATGCGGTGATGGAGCTCACCCTGAGCCCGCGCGAGCAGAGCCTGTTGAACACCGTGCCGAGCCTGCTCGGCGCACATTTCGAACGCCTGCGCGATGCTGCACAGGCGCAGCACCGGCCGACCGATGACGATGCCGCGCCACGCGCGGTGCCCGATGGCTGGCTGGATGTCTTCCGCAAGGACATGCAGAGCGTGTTGCTCGCCGAACTGGATGTTCGTTTTCACCCGATCGAAGGCCTGCTTGCAGCGCTTCGTACCCGCTAACTGGGACGTCATGTTCAGAACTCTCGTACACGTGTGTGTGTTTCTCGTCGGCCTGCTGGCGGTTTGCTGGGTCGGCATCGGTTATCTCGGCTCCAACCCGCTCGGCGCCTGTGTCGCGGCGGTGATCGGTGCCTGCTATGTGGCCGGCGCGCTGGAGTTGTATCGCTACCGCCAGGCCACGGCGACGCTGGAAGCGGCAGTCGATGGGCTAGCCACGGCGCCTTCTGCCCTAGGCGATTGGCTACAAACTGTTCATCCTGGCCTGCGTAATGCGGTGCGCCTGCGTATCAAGGGCGAGCGCGTGGCGTTGCCGGCCCCGGTGCTGACGCCGTATCTGGTCGGCTTGCTGGTGTTGCTCGGCATGCTCGGCACCTTGCTCGGCATGATGGCCACGCTCAAGGGCACCGGCTTTGCATTGCAGAGCGCCACCGACCTGCAGGCCATTCGCGGCTCGCTCGCAGCGCCGGTGGAAGGCCTGGCGTTCGCGTTCGGCACCTCCATCGCCGGTGTGGCGACATCGGCCATGCTGGGATTGTTGTCGGCGCTGTGCCGGCGCGAGCGCCTGCAGGTGGTGCAACGGCTGGACCTGAAGATCGCTGCCGAACTGCACACGCATTCGGACGCGTACCGACGTGGCGAAGCATTCAAGCTGCAGCAGCAGCAAAGCGCCTTGATGCCGGCCTTGATCGACCAGCTGCAGACGCTGGTGCACAGCATCCAACAGCACAGCATGGCTGCCGAGCAGCGCCTGGCCGCCCAGCAAGCCGATTTCCAGGCCAAAAGCGAAGCGGCGTATGCGCGGCTGGCCACGGCCATGGAGCACGCGCTGCAAGCCGGTGTCGCCGAAAGCGCACGGGCGGTCGGTGCGGCATTGCAGCCGGCGATGGAAGCCACCATGGCCAGCATCACACGCGATACCGCCGCATTGCAGGAACACGTCACGCAAGCCGTGCAGCAACAGCTGGACGGCATTACTCATGGCTTCCAGACCAGTGCCAGCACCACGGCGCAGCACTGGAGCACGGCATTGGCGGCGCAGGAACGCGCGCAGCAGACCCACAACGCGCAGTTGCAGACCGCGCTGGAACAGATTGCCGCGCACAGCGTAGCCGTGCAGGACAGCGTGAGCAGCGCCGTGCAGCAGCAGTTGCACGGCGTCAGTGCAGCCATCGAGCAGAACGCGCGCACGGCGACCGAGCACTGGCAGGCGGCACTGGCTGCGCAGGAACGCACCCAGGCCACGTTGGCCGAACAGTTGCAGGGCACACTGGAACAGATCGACCAGCGCAGCGTTGCCGTGCAGGACAGCGTCACCCAGGCCGTGCAGCAGCAATTGAGCGCACTCAACGATGGCTTTGCCAGCACCACCGCGGCCAGCGCCGCCAGCTGGGCGGCCGTGCTTGCCGAACAGCAGCGTGCCACCGAAACGCACAGCGCGCAGTTGCACACCACCCTCGAACAACTGACGCAGCAGACCAGTGCCCTGCACGAAGGCGTGCAGCAGGCCGTGCAGCAGCAGCTGGACGGGTTGAGCAGCGGCTTCGAAGCCAGCACCGCCACGGCAGCGGCCACCTGGACGGCTGCGGTGGCCGAGCAGCAGCGCGCCAATCACACGCTCACCCAGGAGTTGCAGAACACGCTCACGCAATTTGCCAGCACCTTCGAGACACGCTCCGCCGCGTTGGTGGATGCGGTCTCGCAACGCATGCAGCAATCCAGCACCGACGCTGCCAATGCGTGGCGCGATGCACTGGCTCAGCAGCAACACGCCAGCGCCACATTGTCCAGCCAGCACCACAGCGCACTTGCCGCCGCCACCGCCAGTTTCGAGGCGCATGCGGCGGCCCTGGTCGGCACCTTGCAGCAATCGCACACCGACCTGCAGGCGGCACTGGAAGCGCGCGACACCCAGCGCCTGGCGCTGTGGAGCGAGCGCTTCGGCGCGATGAGCACGGCCCTGACCGCACAATGGGAACAGACCGGCGAACGCGTCGCCCGGCAACAGCAGGCCATTTGCGACACCCTGGCCAGCACCGCCAGCGAGCTGTCCACGCAGGCGCAGGCGCAGGCCAGCGCGACGATCAGCGAAGTGTCGCGCCTGATGCAGATCGCCTCCGAAGCGCCCAAGGCCGCGGCCGATGTCGTGGCCGAGCTGCGCCAGTCGCTGTCCGAGAGCATGGTGCGCGACACCGCCATGCTGGAAGAACGCAGCAAGCTGCTTGCCACCCTGGACACCTTGCTCAACGCAGTCAATCACGCCTCCACCGAACAACGCGAAGCGGTGGATGCCTTGGTGACCACCTCGGCCGACCTGCTGCAGCGCGTGGGCAGCCAGCTCACCGAACAGATCGGCAGCGAAACCGGCAAGCTGGGCGCAGTGGCCGCGCATGTCAGCGGCAGCGCAGTGGAAGTGGCCAGCCTGGGCGAAGCGTTCGGCATGGCGGTGCAGTTGTTCAGCGGCGCCACCAGCGAGCTCAATGAGCGCCTGCAGCACGTTGCCACGGCACTCGATGCCTCGCTGGCACGCAGCGACGACCAACTTGCTTACTACGTGGCACAGGCGCGCGAAGTGGTCGACCTCAGCATGCTCTCGCAGAAGCAGATCATCGAAGAACTGCGCCAGCTCGATCGCGGGCGTGGCGAACCCGGCCAAGCAGAAACGGCATGAGCGACGAGATCGAAAGCGACGGCGAGCTGGGCACGCCCATCTGGGCAGCATTCGGCGACCTGATGTCGGTGTTGCTGGGCGCGTTCGTGCTGATCCTGGTCGGCGTGATCGGCGTGCAGTTGCAGCTTTCCAGCCGCCTGGACGCGGAGGTCAAACAGCGGCAGGCCGAAGCGCAACGTCGGCAGACGCTGGAACAGGCACTGGCCGCACCGTTGGCTGCCGGCCGCGTGACCCTGGTCGATGGCCGTATCGGCATTCGCGGCAACGTGCTGTTTGCGTTCAACTCCGACGAACTGCAGCCGGAAGGACGCGAGGTGTTGAAGTCGCTGGCCACGCCATTGACGCACTACCTGCGCGCGCGCGACGAGATCCTGATGGTCAGCGGATTTACCGACGACCGCCCGGTGCTGGGCGGCAATCGCCGCTACGCCGACAACTGGGAACTGTCCGCACAACGCGCACTCACGGTGACCCGTGCCTTGATCGCCGAAGGCGTGCCGGCGTCATCGGTGTTCGCCGCCGCATTCGGCTCGCAGCAACCGGTGGATTCCAACGCCGACGAAGCCCGTCGCGCGAAGAACCGCCGGGTGGAGATCGCGCCGATCGCGCGCCCGTCGTCGCGCGCAGGCGCATCGGCGCCGCCCGCAGCAACCGCCGCACCGCGATGAGCAAGCCGGCACTGCCCGCACGCGCGCAACTGGAGCGCTGGCGCAGCCAGGGCGCCGATCGGTTGGATCCGGTGCGCTTCCATCTGATGGAAGCGTTGGCAGCGCGTGCCGATGCGCAGGCCGATGCGGTGCGTGAGGTGCTGGAACACAAGCTCGGCGCGATGGTCGATGGCTATGCGACAGCGCTGCAGCAGACAGCGCGTCGCCGTGCCGGGAGCCGGGCAGTGCCTTCCCCGACGCCGGCGTCGCCGCAGCCCAGCGCCTTGGGTGCGCTCACTGCGCAGATGGCCGGGCATGCGGCGCTGATGGAAGTGGACAGCCGCAAGACTGCCAGCGCAGATGCCATGCTGTTTCCGGAGCTGCCGGCGCTGGACGACTTTCGTCGCACCTGGACCACCGTGCGCACCGCCAGCCAGGTGCGGCAGTCGCTGCAGGATGCGCCCAAGGACGCCGGCCCGCTCAACTCCAGCGTGCTGGTGCATCGCTGCATCACGCTGATGCGCGAGCGCTCGCCGGGCTATCTGCAGCACTTTCTCGGCTATGTGGATGCGTTGTCATGGCTGGAGCAGCTGCACACCGGCGGCGCCTTGGCCAACGAGGAGGCTGCGCCGGCGACGCCGGGCAAGAAACGCAGCAAGAGTCCGTCGAAGCGACGCAGTTAGATCCTCGATCGGTCCGGATCTACGTCGGGCCGACTGACGCAGGCTCCGATCTCGGAGATGCAGCCCATCACCGCGTGTGGCAGGTCACCCGCCGTGAGCATGAGGTCACTGCACGCCTCTGGCTGCGAACCGCGCTGCACTTGCTCACGCGGCAGCGGCAGCTGCATGCAAGCGCACAACGATGTCCAGCAAGCACTCGCCGGCGCGTTGCAGTCACTCACTGCAGTCACGCCCGAGCGCGAAGCGTATTCAACTGGAACGTGGCGGCCGTCGGTAACGCTGGCATCCACCACATTGGCGCATGCGCCGATCGCCGCTTCGGCTGTCGTGGAGCATCGCTCAAAACCGCAATTGCGCACCTACCGTCCAACTCCGCGGCGCACCGGGATACACCCATTGCTCGCTGTACGAAAACGCCGCGTAACGGCGGTCGGTGAGGTTTTCCACCTTGGCATACAGGCGTAGCCTCTGGCTCAGATCGTAATGGCCAACCGCTCGCCACACGGTATAAGCCGGCAACACGAAATCGGTGTTGCTATCCACCGAGCCCAGCCGCTCGCCGGTGTGCAAGACGCCCACACCCAGCGCCGCGCTTCGTTTGCCGGTCAGCGGCTGCTCGTAGTTCAGGAACGCGTTACCGCTCAAACGCGGCACATTCGGAAACCGCCGGCCTTCAGCCAGCCCCGTACTGGCGGCAGCAGCACTGCTGCGCGTCACCTGCGAATCGGTATAGGCCAGGCCCACCGACGCGGCCAGGTGCGGGCTCAACCTGCCCAGCAGATCCAGCTCCACGCCCTGGCTGCGCATCTGGCCCACCGGCAGCGAAAAACTGGTGTCGGCCGGGTCCAGGCTCAACACGTTTTTCTTGTCGATGCGGAATGCGGCCACGGTGGCTTCCAGGCCATCGCCGGGCTGCACGTATTTCAAGCCGGTCTCCAGCGAGCGGCTTTTCTCAGGTGCAAAGCTTTGCCCGTTGGCGCCCACACCGCTGTTGGGGCGAAAACCCGCCGCCGCACTGGCGTACAGCGACAGCGCATCGTCGACATGGAAGGTCATGCCTGCACGCGGGCTCGCCACGCCGTCGGATGACCGCTGCGTGGTGCCGCGCAAGTGGTTGTCCAGGCCTTGCCGATAGTGGTCGTAGCGCAGGCCAAGCAAGGCCTTCCAGCGCGCGCCCAGGTCGATCTGGTCCTGCGCGTACACACCCCACACCTGCTGGCGTTCGTCGGTATCGGTGATGGTGGACAGCCGTCCTGGCTGTGCCAGGCCATAACGCGGCGCCAGCACATCGATGCTGTAGGGCGTGGCCGCGGAACGGGCGCGCTGCTGAAAGCGGCTGTCGTCGAAGCGATTGCCATCGATGCCGAACAACACATTGTGCGTGACCCTGCCGGCCTGAAGACTGCCAAGCACTTCTGCACGCGCTGCGATATCGCGGCCCTGGTAGTCGCGGTAGCGGCGTTCGCGGCGCAAGCTGCGCTGGTCGGCCTGCAGCGTCCAGGGCTCGGTGGAAAATCCGCGCATGCCACTGTCGCGGTAAGTCGCCCCACCCTGCACCGACCAGGTCTGATCCAGGCCGTGCACCACGAACAGCTGGTGCCCGGTGGAATGCAGGTCGATATCGCCATCGCGCGGCTCGCCCAGAAAGCGCGAGGCCGGCAGCCGGTTGGCATCGCCACCGATGGCCGTCACGCCACGATCGAAGGGCGTGTGGAGGCGCACCGCTTCCAGCTCATACGACACCGTCGTATCGGGCGTCGGCATCCACAACAGCGACGGCGCCAGCAAGGTGCTGTCGCTGTCGACGGTATCGCGAAAGCTGTGTTGATCCTTGTGCATCACATTCAAACGGTACGCCACGTTCTCGCTCAGCGGGCCGGTGCTATCGATGGCCGCGCGATAGCTGTCGAAGCGGCCTGCCGATACATCCACGCTGTGCTGCGGCTGAAACAGCGGCTTTTTGGTGACGATGTTGACGGCCCCGCCCGGCTCGCCGCGCCCGTACAACGCCGACGCCGGCCCCTTGATCACCTCGATGCTCTGTGTATTGGCCGCATCGCGCAGACCGTTGTAACCGCGGCTGGCATTGAAGCCGTTGACCATGTAATCCGAACTGAAATTCGGATCGCCGGTGAAGCCGCGCATCGAATAGCTATCCCATAGGCCGCCCAGGTTGTTGGCCTTGGTGATGCCGCTGGCCAGTTCCAGTGCGCCAGCCAGATCGGTGACGCCTGCATCTTCGAGCAAGGTCCGGTCGAGTACCCGTGCACTGATCGGCAGGTCACGCAGCGGCGCATCGGTCTTGGTGGCACCGGTAATGCTCAGCGCGCGGTACGGCGTGTATTGGCTGCGCACCTGCACCGCATCCAGGTCGCGCGCCTGCGACTGCGCAGCCTGCGCGCAGGCAGTGCCGCAGGTGCAGGCCAGCAGGCTGAGCAGGGGCAGCGCGTGCAGCGTGCAGCGTGCGGTGGCGCGGGAACACGGGCATCGGGCAGAACTCCTGAAGCGCCCCGGCGCAGTGCATCCGGGGCGCAAGTAAAAGACGCAAGGAAAGGTGAAACGCAGATACCGCTATGAAGCAGGGCCGGCCGTTGTTTCGAAGCGTGGCGCTCGCCCGAAATCGTCGCGCGTGAACGGCCGGTCGCGGAACAGATAGCCGTAGTAGAACGTGCGCAGCGCCCGGTGATAAGCGCGAATGCGATCCTGATAGGCCAGCTGTGCCTGCAGATCGGTGTCGGCCAGGCGCGTCAGCGCCGCCTGCAGCGCAACCGGGGGCAGCACGCTGGCCACGCGTTGCGCCAACGCTTGGCGACGCTGCAGCCCCTGGCGATACGCTGCCACCTGCGGCGCCACCTGCTGGTCGCCATTTTCATGAAATGCGAAGTACCACTTATAGTGGAACGCCGTGGTCAGCGGCGCCGAGTCGGCCCATTGCCGATTGCGCGCGTAGAACGCCTGCATGGTGTCCTGGCGCGGAATGTCCCAGGCGTGGTTGACCGCCTCGCGCTGCAACCGCGCAATCTCGGTACCCTGGTTGACCGGCACTGCCTGATTGATTGCCACGTGCGCCAGCGCCGGCGCCACCAACGCCAGCACAACCCAGCAGGTAGCCAACGCCGTGGCATGCGCGGCAGGCTGCCACTGGAGGCGCCCGACCAGCACCGACAGCAGCACCCAGAACAACAGGTACGCACCGCCCAGTGCCAGCACCGCCAGTTGCTGCAACCACGGCACCGCATTGAACGTAGCGAACATGACGAACGGCACGCTCAGGCACACAAACACCGCCGCTGCGCGCACCACCACGCGCCGTACCAGCAGCGCAGCGCCCGCACCGGGCAGTGCGGCAAGCATGCGTGCACGCCCCGCTTCACGCTCGCCCGAACGCAGATCGAACAGCAGCGCGATCACGAACAGCGGCAGCAGGAACACCAGCACGAACGCGTAGTCGAAGCGGCCAGCCAATGCGAGCTCGGGGTTGTAGCTGTCCCCGTCATGGATCTGCGCTTCCAGCCCCAGCGCGCGCACGCGCAAGATATACGGCGAGACATCGCGCATGCCGACCGCCGCAAACGCCAGCGGCGATGGCAGGTCCCAGGTGGGGTGGAAGCTGTAATAGGCCGCGCTGCCGGCATCGTTGGAACGCGCCACATAGTCTTCTACCGCCGCGCTGTCTTCGCGCTGCAGCGCTGCAATCCTGGCGATGTTGTCGCGCTGCGTCGCCATCACATGTTGCCCGGACAGCAGGCTGCACACGGTGAGCAGCGCAAGCAACAGCAATCCGGCGAGCGCCGCACGTGCGCGTAGCAGCAACAGCAGTTCGTATTTCCACAGCACCATCAGCGCGCCACTCCCACACCTCGCCCGGCTGCCGCCAGCATGCACAGCGCAGCAAGCAGCCAGGCCCCGATCAGGCCGAACGCCGCACCTGCCGTGCCGATCACCTCGGTCGCCGGCGCCGGCTGGAACGCAAACACCGGAATCTCATGCCAGTGCTCGGACGAAATCCGCTTGCGCCGATCGGCGCCTGCATCCTGGGCGGTGTCGTCGGCCATGCTGACCGCGTCGGCCTGCAGTTGGTTGAGCTGCTGCACCAGCGTGTAGCGGTAGTGCTCTGCCTGGGCCAGGAACCGCAGATGCGCGCGCAGGTCGGTTTCTGCCAGCGTCATCGACACCTCGCGCAGCGCCACCGTCGGGCTGAG
The DNA here is from genome assembly GCF_041481705.2 of Xanthomonas sp. NCPPB 1062. NCBI lineage: Bacteria > Pseudomonadati > Pseudomonadota > Gammaproteobacteria > Lysobacterales > Lysobacteraceae > Xanthomonas > Xanthomonas sp. NCPPB 1062. The sequence continues at coordinate 4,191,379 of NZ_CM192987.1, forward strand.
CAAGGAAAACGCACGCACCAGCAGGTTCTGTTGCTGCTGGATGAATGCATCACGGCCCGCATACCGCTCGAACAGGCTTGCGCTCAGCCGCTCGCCTTCCAGTGCCAGCAAGCCCTTGTAGTTCACCGGCAGGTCTTCCACGCGCTGCACGCCGTAACGGGCCAGCGTCTGCTGCTTGAATTGCGCAAAGTGCGGGTCGTCCGGATTGTGGCTGTCGCCGAGCGTGCGCAGGTCGCGCTGGATCGCCACATCGGTTTCTAACCGGGTCGGCAGGCGGTACGCGGCACTGGCCGCGTCCGGCGCCACGCGCGGTACCAGCAGGGCCAGCCACACCCATACCGCCAGCGACACCAACAGCGCATCGCGGCCGCGCCGGCACCGCATCGACACCGCCAGCACCAGCGCACACCACACCAACAGATACGCGCCATAGGCCAGCACCAGCAGCGCAACCAGCGGCGCTTGCCCTGGCAACAACGCGATCGGTGCCAGGCCGATCAAGGCCGGCAGCAGGCAGGCGCCGGCCACCGCCGCCAGCGCCAGATACTTGCCGCCAAGCAACTGCCGGCGCGTGGCGCCCTGCAACAACAGCGCGCGCAAGGTGCCGGTTTCCTGCTCGCGCGCCACCGCGCCATAGCCCAGGAAGACCAACATCAGCGGCGCCAGCACCTGCAGCACGAAGGCGGGCGTGAGCTGACCGAAACGCACCAGCAACGAGCTCTGACGCACATCGCCGAAATTGGCAGTGTTCTGGCGATGCCCTTCCAGAAACATGCTGTTACCGGTGAACGCATCCACGCCGGAATCGAATGCAGCCAGTGCCGGCAACGGGCGATAGATGAAATGGCCGTAGTGCACCACGCGGTGCGGATGCCGGTCCGGCTGCGCTTGGAACGCCTGCTGCGCTGCCTGTTGCTGCCGCGCGCGGAAATCGGCCACTTCGCGCTGGTGGTGCGCAGCGGTCAACGCCGCCACCAGGGTGAGCAACATCAGCAGCACCACACCGATGGCAGCGGACCGGTTGCGCGCCATATAGCGCAGTTCTTCGCGTGCGACCAGCAACACCGGACTCATACGTGCAGCCTCACGCAGCGCGATCCTGCGGGCGCGCGAAACGCGCATGCAGGGTGCGCACGTCGAAGCCGCTGTCGCCGGCACCGATCTCTTCGGCAATCCGGCCGTTTTCCAGAAACCCGATGCGGTCGGCCACATCCACCGCACCGAGCAGATCGTGGGTGACCATCAGCACCGCGGCGCCGCGTTCGCGCACGCTGCCGACCAGGCGATTGAAGTCGGCGATGGCGCGCGGATCCAGCCCGGAGGTGGGCTCGTCCAGCAGCAGCACCGGCACCTCGCGCAATGTGGCCACGGCAATGGCCACCTTCTGCCGCATGCCCTTGGAGAACCCTGCCAGCCGTTGCGCCCAGGCATCGCGCTGCAGGCCAGCGGCCGCAAATGCCTCGCCAATGGCGGCCTGGCTGCGGCGCTGGCCGGCCAGGGCAAGCAGATAGTCGGCATTTTCCAATGCGCTCAGATGCTCGTAGAGCGCCACGTTTTCCGGCAGATAGGCCAAGCGCGCGCGCGCCTTGCCGGGGTCGGCGACCGGGTCCACGGCGTCCACGCGCAGGCTGCCGGAGACGGGTTTGACGAAGCCCAGCAACGTGGACAGCGTGGACGACTTGCCGGCGCCATTGCCGCCCAGCAAGGCGTAGACGCTGCCGGGCGCGACGCCGAGGTTCAGCCCCTGCAGCACCGCGCGGCCACGGTAGGCCACGTGCAGGTTGGAGATTGAAATCGCGTGGGTCATTGAAGAATTGAAGGGCGTGGACACAGACGTATCAGGAAATGATACGTTATCACATTGCTTGCACCGCCAATCCGCCCGCCGTCGCGGGCAGGAGCCCGGCCGGCACTAATAACCGCCGCGCCGCGCATCGCGCCTGCGGTCAGCGCCTTGCGGCGCGAACGTCCAGCCAGGCGCCTGCGCCGACACGGCTGACCCGCACGAGCAGACACCGTCGCCCACCACTCGAGACCCTCACACACAATGACCTTCGAAACGCGCAGCTGTCATCCGCCCGATGCTTTCCATGACTTCGACCGCCACGCTCCCGCTGACGCCAAGGCCTGCAACACCGCGCGCAGCACCCAACGCCTCGCCAACGGGCTGGCCATCGCACTGTTCGCTGCCGCACAGCTCAACGCGCAGACCATCGATACCAGTGCCCCGTTGCCGCCGGTCCGCGCGTGGCACGGTGCCAGCGAAGCATTGATCGTGGCACCGGACGATCCGTGGATGACGCCGGCCGAGCGTAGCGATTTCGTCAGCACGCCCAGCTACGCGCAAACGCGTGCGTGGCTGCAACGGCTGGTTGCTGCTTCGCCGCTGCTGTCGCTGGAGGTGTTCGGCAAGACCGGCGAAGGGCGCGACTTGCTGCTGGTACGCGCACGCAAGGGCAAGCCCGGCAAACCGGTCGTGCTGGCACAGGCCGGCATCCACGGCGGCGAGATCGATGGCAAGGACGCCGGCCTGATGCTGCTGCGCGATATTGCACAACGCGGCAAGGACGATCTGCTGGACGAGGTCGATTTCGTGTTCGTGCCCATCCTCAACAGCGATGGGCATGAACAGCGCGGCCCGCTGATCGGCGCCGCATTGCGTGGCCCGCAACAGATGGGCTGGAACACCACCACACGCGGCATCAACCTCAACCGCGACTATCTCAACCTGGAAGCGCCGGAGACGCGCGCGATCGTCAAACTGCTGCACACGCTCGACCCCGCCTTGTATGTCGACCTGCATGTCAGCGGCGGGCTCGATCATCAGTACGACATCACCTTCACCTTCGCCGGCTGGGGCACCTACGCGCGCTCGCGCGCCACGGCCGGCTGGCTGCAGCAGCGCTTCACGCCAGCCGTCGACGCCGCGCTGCGCCGCCAGGGTCATGAACCTGCGATCTACCCCAGCCTGATCGACGAAGACGCGCCGCGCTCGGGCTTGCGCTATTCGCCTGAAGGCCCGCGTTATTCCACCGGCTATGGCGACTTCGCCGGCATCCCCACCGTGCTGGTGGAAAACCACCGCCTGAAGTCATACCGGCAACGCGTGCTCGGCGATTACGTGCTGCTGGAAGAAGCCCTGCGCCTGGTCGGCCGCGATGCACACGCCATCGATGCCGCCAAGCGTGCCGATCGCGCGGCGCGCCCGCAGGAATTGATGGTGGCGTGGGAACGCCTGCCGCAGCCGATCGACCATATTCCGTTCAAGGGCGTGACCTACACCCGCGCCCTGTCGCCGGTGTCCGGCCGGCCGGAAGTGCGCTGGGAAGGCCGCGACGAAACCTGGACGATGCCGGTGATCGGCTACCGGCAGACGCAGGCGGTGCAGTACCCGGTGGCGTGGTGGATTCCGCCCGGCAACGACGATGTGCTCGCCTTGCTCGATGCGCATGGCATCGGCTACGACCGTCTGCAACAGCCGGCCCGGCGCGCGGTGCAGCAGATACGCATCAGCAAGACCGGCGGCGATCAGGTTCCGCACACCCACGACGTCGAAGAAGTCTTTCCCGCCGGCAGCGTCCGCGTGCCGGCCGATCAACCGATGCGCATGTTGGCCGCCGCCTTGCTGGAACCGCGCAGCAGCGATTCGTTGCTGGCCAGCGGACGTTTCCGCCATGCCGGCAGCCCCGACAGCGGGCTGTATGCCACCGAGCTGGTTGAATTCACCGAACGCATGTTGCGCAGCGATGCCGCGTTACGCAGCGCGTTCGAGCAAAAACTGGCCAACGATGCGGCGTTCCGCGCCGATGGCGATGCGCGCCTGCAGTGGGTCTATGCACGTTCGCCCTATGCAGCGATCAGCGGCTGGCGGTACCCGGTGCGGCGCGAAGTGAGCAATAGCGCCGCGCATCCCTGTGGCGCTCACCGCGGTGCGGGCGCCATCACTGGCGCATGCTCGGCCATCAGCGCAATCACCCAATCGATGAACACGCGCAGCTTGGCGCTGACATGGCGGTTGGGTGGGAAGGCGATCGACAGCGGCATCGCTTCCAGCTGCCAGTCCTGAAAGATCGGCACCAGTTCGCCGCTGGCGACATGCGCGTTGGCCATGTACACCGGCAGCCACAGCACACCCATGCCGGCCAGGCCGGCGGCCAGATAGGCATTGCCATCGTCGGCGGCCACCACGTGGCGACCATGCACGCGCACCGCCTCGTCGCCGCGTTGCATCACATACGGCACGGTTGTGCTGCTGCCCCAGCGCATGAAGCCAACGCAACGATGCCGTGTATTTTCCAGCTCGGTTGGATGCGTCGGGGTACCCAGCCGCTGCAGGTAATCGGGCGCTGCGTACACGCCGGCCTGCAGGTCGCCCACGTGACGCGCGATCAGCGACTGGTCGGTGATGGTGCCGCCGCGTATCACGCAATCGACGTTTTCGCCGATCAGATCCACCCGGCGGTCGCTCACGCCCATGTCCAGCTGGATCTCCGGATAACGCGCATGGAATGCCGGCAACGCCGGCATCAGGATCAGCCGCGCCAACGGGCTGGGCACGTCCACGCGCAGGCGCCCGCGTGGCAAGCTGGCTGCAACCGACAGGCTGGTTTCGGCATCGTCCAGGTCTGCCAGCAGGCGCAGCACGCGCTCGTAATAGGCCGCGCCATCGGCACTGACCTGCACCCGGCGCGTGGTGCGATTGAGCAGCTTCACCCGCAGGCGCGCTTCCAGTTGCTGCACCAGCTGGGTCACGCTGGCGCGGCTCATGTCCAAGTGTTCGGCCGCCTTGGTGAAACTGCCGGTCTCGACCACGCGCGCAAACGCCTGCATTGCATCGAATCGATCCACCACTGCTCCCGCGGCCAAGATTGTTTGGATTCTACAAACAGTGTTGGTCGATGCTGCCGATTTATCGCGCCTGCAGACCCGCCTAACGTGTGCCTTCGTTCTGATGCACTTCGATGGAGAGCCACATGGCCACACGCGACGTCGTTTTCCCGCAGGGGCGCCACGCCCTGTACGAGCGCCACCATTACTCGCCGGCGGTGCGCGCCGATGACCTGCTGTTTGTCGCCGGCCAGGTCGGCAGCCGCGAAGACGGCTCGCCCGAGCCCGAGCTGGACGCGGAAATTGCCCGCGCCTTCGTCAACCTGGATGCCGTCCTTGCCGCGGCCGGCTGCACCTCGCAGGATGTGGTCGACGTCACCTTGTTCATGGTCAACCCCGAGGTGGTGTTCGAGGCAATGTGGGACAAGTGGGTCAGCTACTGGGGCCCGGCCCCCTACCCCACCGTCACCGCGGTCGGCGTGACCTGGCTGGCCGGCTTCCAGTTCGAAATCAAGGTGGTGGTCAAGCTGCCGGCGAAGGCTGCATAACACCTCCCATTGCCTGCGCGGTAGTCATCGCGCCATCCCGCCTGCAGCAGATCTGCACCTGCGTAACGCAACCAGCGCGCGCAGGCGCGCGTCTCGCATTCGATCGGCCACGCCTGGCTTGCCAGCGCGTGGCGTTGCCTGTGTCCACGCCGCGCGACGTGCCCATCGCACCGTGTCAGATCTCTAAAGATCAGCGAAGAAGATCGCCGAGAGCATCAGCCTCATCAACGGCATCGCCTCCAGACCGAATACAGAGCGCTTGGCTACACGCCGAAACAAGATCTGGGCGACCGCACGCTGCTCGGGCCCAAGTCACCAACAAGCAACATTCGTATGCGATAGCTGTAGCGCTCGCCATGCCGCGAGCCCTCTGTTTCCCTGGCGCGTTGTCCAACGTCGATGTGCTGACGCATCGCGGCGGCGGCTTCGTGCGTCCGATGATTTCAAGGAGATTGACTTCCATGCGCTTGAAGACCTTTTTCGTCGTTGTGCTTCTCACCACCTTCAGCGCCGCCGCACAGGCGCAGGTGGTGACCCTCAACAAGGGCGGCTATACGCTGACGTACGACTGCACCAACCGCACCGCACTGCGCTACGAATACGTGCTGCAGGCCGACACAGGCTCGGCTGCACGCCCGTCCAGCTTCAATCTGGATACCGAATTGCCCAGCGGCTGTGCCGGCCAGACCTCCACGGCCTCGTATGCCAGCGTGCGTTCCGGCTATGACCGCGGCCATCTGGTGACGTCCAACCACATGGACTACAACGCGACCTACATCCGCCGCGCCAACCTCATGAGCAACATCGTGCCGCAGGTGGCCAGCTTCAATCAGGGCATCTGGGTACAGGCAGAGAACGTGGCCGAGTGCTATCGCGATATCGCCAGCGTGCAGGTTTACGGCGGCGTGATCTACAGCGACACCAGCAACGATTACTTCCTCAGCAGCCACGGCATCCGCACGCCGGATTTCTTCTGGAAGACCATCATCACCGCCAACCCGGGCGGCGGTTCGCGCGCCATCAGCTGGCTGATTCCCAATAGCGCCAACCTGGGTGCGTTGGACAGCTATATCGTCAGCATCGACGAACTCGAAGACCTCTACGGCGCCAGCACCATCGGCATCAGCGCACCAGCGGCTGTCAAAGCCATGCTGCCGTCCACCACCTGGCCGCAGCCGAGCAATTGCGATCTGGGTTGAGTCGCGCTGCATCCACGGCATGTCGCCCAGCCCGGCCTGTGCCGGGTTGGGTCACGGCGCGGCGGGCACTGGCTGCGTGGCGCCGCGCCGCCTGCGTGACAGCCTGCGCGCGGCTCGACATCTCCATCGCAGAGCCGGCGTGCCGGTGGAATGGACTGCGGTCCCGCGGGCGCCAGCCATGTGTCAGGTGTGTCAGCGCTGCCACATTTATTGGCGAGGTCTGCGCTGTTTTGACGGCCAACGGCCGACATGTGCTTGATCGCACTCTCTCTCCCACCTCTTGCGATCACGCTCATGCCATCCCCCTTGTCTGCCAACGCCGGCCTCGCCTTGCTGAGCGCCCTGTCGATCTTCGCTGCCAGCCCGGCAACCGCCGCACCTGTGCAGAGCCTGCCTACCATCGTGCTGGTGCATGGCGCATTTGCCGATGGCTCCAGCTGGTCTGGCGTGATCGAGGCGTTACAGCGCCAGGGCTATCACGTCACTGCAGTGCAGAATCCGCTCACCTCGCTGGCCGACGACGTCGCTGCGACCCGCCGCGTGCTGGAGCGACAAGCTGGCGACGTGCTGCTGGTCGGGCACTCCTGGGGCGGCGCGGTGGTGACCGAATCGGGCAACGCCGACAACGTCAAGGGCATCGTCTATCTGTCGGCCCTGGTACCCGATACCGGCGAGTCGGTCGGCACGCTGCTGGCACGCCTGAAAGCGCCGATGGAAGGTTTGCAGCCGGATGCGCAGGGCCTGATCTGGCTCGACGACGCGGCGACCTACCAGCACGTGATGGCCGCCGATGTGCCGCTGGCCAAGGTCCGGCAGCTTGCCGCCGTCCAGCAGCCGATGACCGCTGCCGCGTTCGGCGACGCGGTTTCGCAGGCCGCGTGGCATCGCAAACCGACGTGGTACCTGATCACCGACAACGACAATGCGTTGCGTCCGGATGTGCAGCGCGCCATCGCCAAGCAGATCGGTGCCACCAGTACCACCATCGCATCCAGCCATCTTTCGCTGGTTGCGCAGCCCGCCAAGGTGGCCGAGTTCATCGCACGTGCCGCGCGTACCATCGGTACGCCATCGCGGTGAGCACCAACACGAACCTGGCCTGTCGCGGCGGCCCTTGCATGCGCTCAGGTCGGCTAACAAAACGTAGCGAGCAGTCGTCCGGCGGGTGCGGACGGCGCGCTCGGAACCGCAGTGTACGAGTGGTATATGCCGATTCCGGGCAGCGGCCGCGCCCGCCTGGCGCTGCACAGTCGTTTTGTTCGCTGCGCTTAGCCTGATACCTCGTGTTCGGCGCTCTCCAGCACCGCAGGCAGGACGTCGACCAGGAACTCGATCAAGGCGCGCACGCCTGGCGCCAGTCCGCGACGCGAGGGATACACGGCGTGTAGTTGATGCACCGGCAACGTGTGGTCGCCCAATAGCACCACCAGTTCGCCACGGGCGATGCTGCCCCTGCACAGGGCCAGCGGCAACTGCGCCACGCCCATGCCGGCCAGCGCCGCTTGGTGCAGCAGCTCGACATCCTCGGTGAACAGGCGCGAACGGTAGTCCACCAGTTCGCTGGTGCCTTGCGGGCTGGTGAGCCGCCACCGGGGCGGCTCGCCATTGACGCCACGCGGGCCCATTCCCAGTACCTCATGCAGTGCCGCCGCAGAGGCGAACGGCCCATGCGCGTGCACGAACCCGGGGCTTGCCACCAACGCCTGCCGGCTGACGCCGAACGAGCGCAGGATCAAGCCGGAATCGTCCAGGCTCGAACGCACCCGTATCGCCACGTCGATGCCTTCGGCAATCAGTTCCACCCGTCGACTGGTCAGCTCCAGATCGACCTGCACATCCGGATGCGCCAACAAAAACCGCGGCAAGAGCTTGGCCAGAAACAGATGCGCCACACCGGTCGGGCAGCTCACGCGGATCCGGCCGGAGGGATGCTGCGTGGCGCGCTCGGCCACATCCAGCGCCCATTGCGCCGAGCGGGTGATGGATTTGCAGTGCGTATAGAACTCGGCACCGACCTCGGTGAGGCTGACCGCACGGGTTGAACGCTGCAACAGCCGCACGCCCAGGCGTTGCTCCAGATCTGCCACCCGCCGACTGACCTTGGAGCGGGGAAACCCCAACGCGCGACCGGCCGCCGAGAAGCTGCCGTGGTCGACCACTGCCACCAGCAGCGCGAAGTCGTTGAGGTCTTCCATCTGAATCCAACCCCACGCAAGGAGGCCGTCATTGTCCTGCCACGCAGGACAGTTTGTCATCCGCCAGCGGCCTACCTGCGCCCGAGGGCGCTTCGTAGAGTGCCGCCACCGACCACAGCACACGAGCCCACCATGCGCTTGCTCCATCTCGATTCCAGCATCCTGACCGACACGTCGGTCTCCCGCCAGCTCACCGCCCAGGTGGTGCAGGACCTGCACGCAGCGATTGACGATCTACACGCCACCTATCGCGACCTTGCCGCGGTTCCCATCGCGCACCTTTCCGGCGCGATTGCTGCCGGCTTCCGCCCGCTGCCGCAACCAGCCAGCGACGCGGCATTGGTGGCCGAACATGCATTGTCCGAGCAACTGGTGGAAGAATTCCTCGCCAGCGACATCGTGGTGATCGGCGCGCCGATGTACAACTTTTCGGTGCCGACCCAACTCAAGGCCTGGATCGATCGCATCGCCCAGCCCGGCCGTACGTTTCGTTATACCGCTAACGGGCCCGAAGGCCTGGCCGGCGGCAAGCAGCTGATCGTGGCGTCCTCGCGCGGGGGCATGTACACGCAAGGGCCGATGGCCTCACTGGATTTTCAGGAGGCGTATCTGACCGCAACGTTCGGCTTTCTGGGCGTGCGCGAGGTGCACTTCGTGCGCGCGGAAAATCAGTCGCGTGGTCCGGAGCCGGCCGCGGCCGCATTGATCAGTGCGCAGGCCTCCATTGCCGATGTCGTGCGCAGTGTCGGGCGCGGGGTCGCGCACGCGCGCGTGGAGGCCTGAGCCATGTTGCATCTCATCACCCTCACCTATCGCGTCGCCCCGCCGGCACTGGCCGCACATCTGGACGCCCACAAGCAGTGGTTGCGGGAGCACATCGATACTGGGCTATTCCTCGCGGCCGGCCCATCGGCCGATGGTCTTGGCGGCATCGTGCTAGCCCACCACACCGATGCGTCGGCACTGGATCGGGTTGTGGCGCAAGACCCGTTCGTGCTGCATCAGTTGGTGGATGTCGGCATACGCCGCTTCGAGCCAGCACTGCGCGCCAAAGGGTTTTTGCCCGGTTGAACGAGACCATACCGGTGGAATGCGACGCCACGGCAGGTCATTCGTCGTAGCGACACAGGCGTCGCTGTCAATCGAGACCTGCAGGCGTGTCGACGCTTGCAGGCCGGGGCGCATGGCCGCTTGCCGCAAACCACGCAGCGTACGGGGTGTTCTTGACCAGATGCCGGTTGAAATCCTTGGCACCATCGGTCCATCACACCGCGCCGCGTTCACCCAAGGCGACCTTGGCTGCATCGACCGCACCGCGCGCGGCCAACAGGCGTTGTGCATCGTCGTCGCGCTTGGCGGCCTTGACCGCGCGTCGCGCATCCATGAGCGCACTGACCAACGCGGCACGCACCTCTTCGCTCAGGTGCGGGTTGCTGGTGCGCCACAGGCGCTCTCGCACGATGAGGTAACGGCCGTCGGGCGTCGTGAGGGGCGTGGTCGCGGCAGTCATAGCGCGCTCAAGGCCAGGCGTACGGTTGCCGCATCGCGGCAGTGCGTGCGGCGCTCACTCCACGCGTTCGAAGCGAGCGCGGGCAACACCGTCCACCTCGACCTGCTCGACGAACATCGCATACGGGCGCACCCACAACCCGATATCGCGCTCCAGTGGCCGATACAGCACCAGCGGCTCCAGGGTTTCGCTGCTGCGCACCACACCGAGCACCTCATAGCGGCCGCCTTTGAAATGACGGTACTCGCCCAGTGCGATGGAAGGTAACGGCGGCAGGGTGTCCATGGCGGTATCAACGCGATCGAAAGGCCCTGGAGTTTAGGACCGCACGCAATGTGTGGCGAGCCGGCTTGTGTTGACGCTGCACGCCGGCGGTCGATGACGGACATCCACACGCCTCGCATTCTCGGCAGGCCGGGTCCGCCACGTCGCTGGCGTCTGCCTTGAAAGAGGCGGACCGGCCGCCACTGCAGCGGCGGCCATGGCACCTCGCGCCATCGAAAGCATCGGGGCCTGTCGTGCGCCGTCGGGGCTCGCCGCAATCGCGTGCGTCCCGCAGAACCAAGCTCAGGTGTCCTCTTCGTCCTCTTCGTCCTCATCCAGTTCGTCCTCGATGCTGTCGTCGTCATCGATTTCGCTGTCCTGCGCAGGCCCGTCCTGCAGCAGATCCTCATTCTTGCCCGGCGCCTTGACGCCGTTGGGTGGCGTCGGGTCGTCGATACCCCGGTTGGCGTTCTGGTTGTTGCTCATGGTCAGCTCCCGCGGCAGAAGACCGCCTGCCCACCCTCCTCCCGGCCCTGTGATGCGCACGTGTGCCGCACCCAAAAAATGCGCCGTTCATCGCAGTATCTGAACCATTGTGGCTCCGCGCAGGGTCGCCCCGCGCCGGCCTGCATCCGCGTATCGCCTCTCCCCGTAGACAGCAGGACGCCTACCGAGGAAACACCATGCCGAGCTTGATCTGCGATCTGGAAGACCTGCTCGCCTCCTGGAAGGCCGAAGCACGCACCTTCGACGCCTGCGACATGCCGGCCTCTGCACTGGCCTTCCGCGATTGCCATCGTCGACTGTCCGCATTGCTGGACGCGCATGCACGCCAATCGGCCTCGCCGACAGCCGCGCTGGCTGGACGCGAGCAGCCCAGCTCAGTGACCGAGCTGCAGCCGCGCGCCATCGCGCCGATGGGTTCCTAGGGTGTCGATCAGCGCGTCGCTGGCCTGATTCGCGCCAGCCACCTCGACCTCGGCGCCGTGCGCACGCAATTTGAACACCACCCGATCCAGCGCCGCTACCGCACTGATGTCCCAGAAATGCGCGTGGCTCAGATCGATCAGCACCTTCGGCGGCGTGCCGAGGAAATCGAAGCTGGCGACGAATTGCCCGGCCGATGCGAAGAACACCTGGCCGCGCACCGCATACACGCGTACCCCATCGTCACCATCGCTGGCCTGCACCTGCAGCATGCGCCCGACCTTGCGCGCGAAGAACAGTGCCGACAGCAGGACGCCGACCAACACGCCGCGCGCCAGATCGTGCGTCCAGACCGTGACCACGACGGTGCCCAACATCACCACCGACGAACTTGCCGGGTGCCTGCGCAGATCGCGCAGCGATCCCCAGTTGAAGGTGCCGATGCTGACCATGATCATCACCGCCACCAGTGCCGCCATCGGAATCTGGCGCACCCAGGCCGCGCCATAGACCACCATCAGCAGCAGGACGACGCCGGCCACCAGGCACGACAAGCGCCCACGTCCGCCCGAGCGCACATTGATGACCGACTGCCCGATCATCGCGCAGCCAGCCATGCCACCGAAGCAGCCCGCCACCATGTTCGCCAGTCCTTGACCTGCGCATTCGCGGTTGCGCTGCGATGGGGTATCGGTCAGGTCTTCGACAATCTGCGCCGTCATCAACGACTCCAGCAAGCCGACCACCGCCAGCGTCGTCGATACCGGCAGCAGGATGCGCACGCTGTCCCATGTCAGCGGCACGTCCGGCAGCAAAAACACCGGCAGGCTGTCGGGCAGGTGGCCCATGTCGCCCACGTGCCGGAGATCGAGGTGCCAGTACGCGCATGCCGCCGTCAACACCACAATTGCGACCAGCGGCGAAGGAATCGCCGTGGTGACGCGCGGGAGCAGATAGATGATGACCAATCCCGCTGCACACACCGCATACACCGGCCATGGCATGCCGACCAACTCCGGCAGCTGTGCCAGGAAGATCAGAATTGCCAATGCGTTGACGAAGCCGGTGATCACCGAGCGCGAGACAAAACGCATCAATGCGCCCAGACGCAATGCGGCTGCAATCAGCTGCAGCACGCCCGCCAGCACGGTCGCCGCCAGCAGGTACTGCACCCCATGGTCCTTGACCACATCCACCATCAACAACGCCATGGCACCGGTGGCGGCAGAAATCATGCCTGGCCGACCACCGGCGATCGAAGTCACCACTGCAAGACAGAACGCCGCGTAGAGCCCAACCTTGGGATCAACGCCGGCAATGATCGAAAACGCGATGGCTTCGGGAATCAGCGCAAGCGCGACCACGATGCCGGCGAGCACATCGCCACGCACGTTGCCGAGCCATTGCTGGCGCAACGGGAAACTTCTGGACATTGAACGACTCCATGCGCCGGCAACCACACGGCGCATTACATGCACGTCAAACACCTGGACCTTCGCAGCAACTGCGAGCGCGTAAGGCCTGAGGTCAGGGTGGTGTCATGTGTCCAAGGAGATCGTTCTTGAGCAGTGGCGATACTAACGCGCTCAGGCCAGCCCGAACAACCCGACGCTGCGCCTGTGCCTCCGCATCGAACATCAGACACAGATCAACGATGCGCACGCATGCGCGCAGCCGTTGCTGACAGCACGCGGCTCAGTCGTCGCTAGCCACGCGTTCGCCCATCAGTTCGCGCTCGCGTTTTTCCAGTTCTTCGGCGTAGCGCTTGCGCACGAATCCCTCCGACAGCACGCCCAGTACCTTGCGATCGCTGTCGATCACGGCCAACTCATCGGCCTGTGTCGTATCGAAGACCTTCATGATCGCCACGATGTCGGTGTCGGCCAGCAGCGCCGCATCGCGGTGCTTGGCATAGTCGCCGACCGGGGCGTCCAGCTGCACATTGTCGGCGTACAGCACGGCCAGCGGCACCACGCCGGCATAGTGTCCGTCTGCATCTTCCAGCACCACGCGTTGCGTGGAGCCCAACGGGAACCGCCGGCGGAATTCGGCCACGCTGATGTCGTACGCGGTGTGGTTGGCATCCTTGCGCATCATCTTGCCAGCCGACAGATTGCGCACCCAGCCCACATCGCGCGCACTGCGGATGTTTTCGCCGCGCAGATGCAGCCGCCAGGTGGAGAACGAATAACCGAACACCTGCCGCACCACGGTATTGGCCACCAGCACCGCCGCCATCACTGCGCTGGCCAGCACGAAATCGTGCGTGCCTTCCAGGATCAACATGGCCATGGTCATCGGCGCGCCAACGATGGCCGCCGCCAATGCAGCCATGCCCACCAGCGATGCACTGGTGGTGTCCACCACCGCAGCGCCCAGCAACAGGTTCAGGCTCACCGCGAACAGGCTGCCCACCAGCGAGCCCATGAACAACGAGGCGAAGAACAGACCGCCGCGGAAGCCGAAACCCAGCGAAATTCCCGACGCAATGCACTTGAGCACCAACAGGATGGCGAGCACCTGCAAGGTACTGCTGCTGGTCAGGTCCAGATGCAATGCGCCATGCCCCGAGGACAGCACCTGCGGCGAATACAGCGCCAACGGAATCAGCAGCAACCCACCGATGACCGGGCGCCCCCACACCGGCAGATTGATGTGGCCCACGCCACGTTCGATGCCGGCGACCAGGCGCATCACCGCAATGCCGATCAACGCGCACGCCAGGCCCAGCGCGATGTAGACCGCATAGTCGCGCGGCTGCAATTGGTAGGCCACCGCAGCAGGCAACGAGTACGGCGCTGCGCCCAGGGCATTGGCCATGAACGCGCCAGCCAATGCGGCGGCGGCCACCGGTGCCAACGCCGATGGCGTGTAGGCACCGATGACGATCTCGAACGCATAGAACGCACCGGCCAGCGGCGCGCCGAAGGCGCCGGCAATCGCACCGGCCGCGCCGGCGCCCACCAGCGTGCGCATGTCGGCACGCCGCACCCGCAACACGCGCCCCAGCTGCGAGCCGGCACCCGACCCCATTTGCGTGTAGGTCGCCTCCAGTCCCACCGACGCACCGAAGCCGTTGGACAACAAGGTCTGCACCGCAACGATCAGGTTGTCACGCATCGACATGCGCCCGCCATGCAAGGCATTGGCTTCCACCGCATCCACGAGGGGCCGCTTGCGCCGCCGCGCCATCAGCGTCACCAGACCAACCAGCAAGCCGCCCAGCGGCAACACCAGCAGCTGCGTTGCCGTCATCGAGGTGGCCGTGCTGAGCCGCTGCTCGGGCGCGAGCGCGTACAGCCAGCTCTGCAGGCCATGCGCGATACCGGCCTGCAGCACCATCAATCCAGCCGCGATCAGCCCCACCAGCGCGGCCAGGGCGATGAACCAGAGATCGTTGGCGCGCAGCTGCCTGCGCAAGCCGTCCAGCGGCCGGCGGAGTTGCGCCGCCATGGCGTGCACGGCCGGCAAGGTGTGGGAAAGTGGCTGCATGGGACCAATGATTGCGGGATCGGCACCGGCAGAGCCGGCGTCCGCTGTGGGGCCTAGTGTGCATGAGCGCCGCTGACCTGAGCCAATCTGGCGCGGCGATGAAACGCGCGCCGCGCCGCAGGCGTGATTGCAGGGCCAGGCATTCAGGCGCCAGAATCGGAGCCGGCACGCGGCGCACCTGCGCGTGCGATCGTTGAGCCACTCGAACAGGGATGCACGATGCTCTACCTGCTGCTGGGCTTGATTGCCACCGAAGGCCTCTTGCTGATCACCTGGAACCGCCCCTACTTCAGCTGGGGCCTGCCGGTGTTTACACGGCGTATTGCGGTGACCCGCGATGCGTTGGCCTGCTTTTCGCTGGCGCAGGTAGAAAATGCGGTCGAGCCATCGCGCTGGCCCGACTTGCGGTTCCATCGCCTGTCCGAAGACGTGTATGCGTTTCGCGAAACCTTCCTGTTCGTCGGCGGTGTCTATCCGATGATCATGCGCGGGCGCATCGTGATCGACCGTCGGCAACGCGAGATCATCGTGAGCGGTTTCTGCAACTGGACCGTAGTGATGATGGTGGTTGGGTTCCTGGTTCCGGCAGCCGTCGTCAGGCCAGGGGCCACGCTGATGTTCGCGGGACTTCTCATGCTGTCCTATCTGCTGCAACGCAGCCGTTTCATCAGTGTCGAAGCGGCCGTGCGCATGCTTCTGCACACCAACACCACCCCGCTGATTCCGCGCCGGCCAGAGGCGACGCCGCGCGTCCCGGCCGACTGACAGCCGCCTGACGCAATGCGTTGCGGTGCGTCACTCCACCACGCACAGCGGCACTTCGGTAGGCCGCAAGGTCAACACACGTACGCCAGTGCGCGTCACCGCCACGGTATGCTCGAACTGCGCCGACAACCTGCCATCGCGCGTATGCACCGGCCACTGATCCGGTTGCGAACGGATCGCCGCACGGCCCTGGTTGATCATCGGCTCGATGGTGAACACCATGCCTTCCTGCAGTTCCAAGCCGGTGCCCGCGTGGCCGTAGTGCAGGATCTGCGGGTCTTCATGCATCTCACGGCCGATGCCGTGCCCGCAGTATTCCTTGACCACGCTATAGCCGTGCGCACGCGCGTGCCGCGCAACGGCATGGCCGATATCGCCCAAGCGCGCGCCAGGGCGCACCGCTGCAATCCCTTTCCACATCGCCTGATACGTGGCCTGCACCAGGCGACGTGCCGGGTAAGCGACCTCGCCCACCAGGTACGTGGTACTGGAATCGGCGATATAGCCGTTCTTTTCCAGCGTAATGTCCAGGTTGACGATCTGCCCGCTGCGCAACACGTCGTCTGCCGATGGCACGCCATGGCAGACCACATCGTCGATGGATGCGTTGAGTACGAACTCGAAACCGTACTGCCCCTTGCTCGCAGGCCGTGCGTCGAGCTCATCGACAATCATGCGCTCGACAAACCCGTTGAGTTCCAGCGTGCTGCGACCTTCCAGCGGCAAGCGATCCAGCGCATCGAACACCTGCGCCAGGAGCTGGCCAGACACCGCCATCAGCGCGATCTCGTCGGGCGACTTGATCACGCCCGGCCCGGCTTCAAGGCTTGCGGCCGTACGCCCGGCCGTACGCCCGCCGCGCGCAATTGTTCGGCCACGATCTGCTGAAACGTCGTGTCCGGATGCATCTCGCACAGCATGCCGACCTTGATCCAGAAATTGGCCTGCGCATTGATCGAACGGCTACTCACCGTGCACGCACGGCGCAGTTGGTCGTGCAGGTCGTCGTCGATATTGACGATGCCCATGATGGCTCCTGTTTTGCGTCGATATACGAATCGTATATGAAGCGTATATTCGCACGCAATCGCTTCGGGGCGGGGCGCCGTGGAGGGCGATGCCTGTCCGGCGCGTGCTGCATGCCTTTTCGGACAGGCCCGGCAGCCTCGCAGTACGGTGAGCACGGCACAAAAGCGAATCGGCCCCGGGCCGATGCGATGCCACAACGCCCGGAAGCAAACGCCGCACATCGCGTGAACGCCACAGGTTGCGTTCGTCAGCGCTCGATTGCCGAATGTGTTCGCCCGATCCGGGCATAGATCTCGCTCACCCACTCGATAAACACACGCACCTTGGTGCTCAACTGTCGGCTGGGCGCATAGGCGATGAAGACATCCAATGGCGCCGGGCGCCAGTCCTGCAGGACCGGCACCAGCGCGCCGCGTTCGATGGCCGGCCGCACCATGAAATCGAGCGTGTGGATCAGCCCGAGCCCGGCCAATCCGGTCGCCAGATGCGCGTTGCTCTCGTTGACCATCACGCTGCAGTTGGGAACGATCTCCAGCGGCGCGCCATCGTCCAGGAAATGCAGCGGCGGCGCTTTGCCGCTATGCGCGGAGAAGTAGCCCACCACGGGAAACGCCAGGCTTTTCAGCTGTTTCGGATGGGTCGGGACACCGTAGCGTGCGAGATAGTCAGGGCTCGCGCAGGTGGTCCAGGCAAGGCTGCCGATCTTGCGCGATATCAGCGCGCCGTCGTCTGCCGTGCTGCGGATCGCGCAGTCGATGTTTTCGCCGATGACATCCACCGTGCGATCGGTGACGCCAAGCTGCAGCTGGATATCCGGATAGCGCGCACAGAACTCCGGCAATGCGGGGATCAACAATCCGCACGCCGTCGAGCCGCCCGTATCTACACGAAGCCGGCCCTTGGGGCTGCCCTGGGCACGCCCCAACGTGGCTTCCACGTCGTCCAGCTCCGTGAGCAGGTGCCGCACGCGCGCGTAATACGCAGCGCCGTCGTTGCTGACACGCACGCGGCGCGTGCTGCGTTCAAGCAATTTGACTCCCAGATGTTTTTCCAGCGCGCTGATCGACTTGCTCAGCGTGGCATTGGGCATCTGCAGCGATTCCGCCGCACGGTTGAACCCGCCGGTTTCCACAACGCGCGCAAAGGCACGGATTGCCTGCAGGTGATCCATTGATCGCTCCGCCTAGAGCGCCGGATTATTCCCGCAGGGAAATAAAGAATCAACGATACGCCGATTTATCGCCGCAGCGAGGGTCAATAGACTGCCTGCAACGCGGGAACTCCGCTCAAGAGGCAAACACCATGCACGTCCAGGATCTGGCCAACATCCACCCCACCAAACACGCCGGGAAGATTGCCCTGGTCACCGGCGGCAGCTCGGGCATCGGCCTGGCCGCCGCAAAGCGGCTGGCGCTGGAGGGCGCAACGGTAGTCATCAGCGGCCGCCGGCAGCAGGAACTGGACCGGGCGGTCGCCGAGATCGGCCATGGCGCCACGGCGGTACGCGCCGACATTTCCGTTGGTGCAGCGCTTGACGCCGTCATGGACGTCATCGCCACCGCGCATGGACGACTGGACCTGCTGCTTGCCAACGCAGGCGGCGGCGAATTTGCACCAATCGAATCCATTACCGAAGCAGGCTTCGACAAGTACTTCAACATCAACGTCAAGGGCACCCTGCTGACCGTGCAGAAGGCGCTGCCACTGATGCGCGCCGGCAGCGCCATCGTGGTGACGGGCTCCATCGCGGCCAATCAAGGCGTCGCCAATTTCGGCGTGTATGCCGCAACGAAGGCGGCACTGCGCTCTTTCGTCAGGACATGGGCATCGGAACTGAAAGGTCGCGACATTCGCGTCAACCTGATCGCGCCCGGCGTCGTGGTCACACCCGCCTATAAATCCGAATTGGGCATGAGCGACAAAGACATCGACGCCTACCTGGCCGAAATCCAACTGAAGGCCCCGCTGGGCCGCGCAGCGAGCCCGGATGAGATGGCCAAGGCGATGTCCTTCCTGGCATCGGACGATGCCTCCTACATCACCGGCATCGAGCTGACAGTGGACGGCGGCCTGACCCAGATCTGACCATACGTGCAGCGCGCTACCGTGAGTGCACTTCCAGCCCACCAGAGACAAACAAGATGAGCATGCAAAACAATTTGGCGATTGCGCAAAACTTCCTTGAAAAGATCGGCTCCGGTGCATCGCCTGAGACGATCGCGGCGATGTTCAGTGCGGATCTGCAATGGCATATCCCAGGCGATCCATCCGCACTGCCGTGGATTGGGCGACGCAGCGGGCGCGGCGCGGTAGAAGCGTTCGTGCGTGATTCCGGCACCCTGATGGAGCGCATCCGGTTCGATGTGCATGACCTACTGGCCAGCAACGACCGCGCTGTCATCGTGGGCGAGCTCGCCAGCCGCATCACCGCCACCGGAAAGCTCATCGAGACGCCGTTTACGATCGTGCTCACCATCACGGGGAACGAGATCTCGCACTTCCTGATGCTTGAAGACAGCTTTGCGGTGGCTGCCGCGGCGCGGCGCTGATCCGCCCACGTTCCGAGTGCGGCTGACGCGTTACGAACCTGCTCTCCCAAGGGATTGTTCGAGGAAGCGGATCAATGCAAGAATGCGCGCGACGCGAAAAACGTTCGCCTGGGTGCCGTCGGCACCAAGAGATCGAATACACGCCATCCCGCATGCTTGCTAGGTTGGCCAGCGCCCCTCGCCGAGATCACCCGGCCTTTCTTCGAGCTGCCGCCTGTGCGAACGCTCGTTGTATTTGGAGCGCTCATGACAGCCAACAACACCAACCCACGTCCATCTTCAACTGCTCAGATCGCTATCGTCGGCGCTGGTCTGGGCGGTTTGACACTCGCACGTGTCCTCCACATCAACGGCATCTCCGCCACCATCTATGAGGCCGAGGCTTCACGCAACGCCAGATCACAAGGCGGCCTGCTAGACATACACGAATGGAACGGGCAGCTAGGCTTAACCGCGGCAGGCCTCCACGACGCCTTCCTGTCCCTCGTCCTCCCGGGCGAGGACGCCAAGCGCGTCAGTGACAAGCACGGCACGATTCTGTTCGACAGACAACGCTCTGTCGGCTCTCTCAGACCGGAGGTGGACCGCAGCGCACTCCGCCGGCTGTTGATTGACTCTCTGCCCTCCGATGCCATTCATTGGGGTCGCAAGCTCATACGGGCAGCACGCAATGCGGACGGAGCGCTTGCCCTCACTTTTGCCGACGGCTCATCGATCACAGCGGACCTGGTTGTCGGAGCGGACGGCGCATGGTCGAAGGTTCGGCCGTTGCTGTCGACCGCAACCCCAGCATACGTGGGCACCACTTTTATCGAGACATCTCTCACCGATGCCACCAACAAATATCCGGCTAGCGCCAAGATGGTCGGGCGCGGCACATTGATGGCTGTAGCCCCCGGCCAAGGCATCTTTACCCACAGATACGCAGACGGCGCGCTACGCAGCTACATTGCGTTGACCAAGCCCGAAGCATGGTTTCGCGAGCTCGACTTTGGCCGGCCTACAGCCGCGATGCGCCGCATTGCCAAAGAGTTCGAAAATTGGGCTCCAGCTCTGTTGGCCATGATTACCCACACTGACAGCGCACCCATCATTCGCCCGATTTATGCATTGCCGATCGAACATGCTTGGGCACGCACCCCGGGCGTAACGCTCGTCGGCGACGCTGCGCACCTGATGTCACCGTTTGCGGGAGAAGGTGCAAACCTCGCCATCTACGACGGAGCCGAGCTCGCACGTTCGCTCATTGAGAACCCGGGACAGATCGAGGCGGCACTGAGTGCCTATGAAAATGCGCTGTTCCCACGTAGCACCGTTCTCGCGGAGCAGAGTGCGAGCAATCATGCACAGTTCTTCGGCTTCAATTCGCCTGCCAGCGTGGTGAACTTATTTTCTGCCCACCAGGTGTAAGGGAAGTAGGTGGCGTTCAAGCGCGACGCGCTAACCGCGGTGGTCTTGCGTCGGCGGAAACGAGCTTAGCAGGGATCCTCAAGCCAACTATGCCTACAGGAACAGGAGAGCGCTACGCATGCGCAATTGGTGGGCCCACCAGGATTCGAACCTGGAACCAAAGGATTATGAGTCCTCTGCTCTAACCGTTGAGCTATAGGCCCGTGTGTCTGGCGGCGAGATGGCGAGCATGTCGGGCCGTGCCGCGGACGCGAAAGTTTACCTGTGTGGACGTTGCCGTGTCTGCTATGCGCCCTCTGCCGGCAGCAATACAGCGCTCACTGCCGCGAGATCCCGTGTCGGCTGCCTACAACGAAAAGCCCAGCGGCGGCTGGGCTTTGGCATCAGATTTCTAGCGTGATGCACGCGATCGCGTCATCTAGACGCACCCAGCAAACCTACCAATCCCGAATCACCAATCCCAAATCCCCGCCCCTTACGCATCAGCCGTCTCAAACTGCCCATCAATCAGCTGCCGACCCGCGCGGAAGCCGTGCGCAATGGCCTCCTGGTACGTCGCATAGGCCAGCCCATTGCAACCGATACGCGGCTGGCGCTTGCCGCCGAGCGCGTACACGTCCACCCAGAGCGTCCACTTGGCATCAGGGGAAGCCTGCTCGGCGCGTACGCGGATCTCGTGTTCGCGGTACGTGGTGGTTTCAAAGCGGCTTTGCCTGCTCATAAAGCAATCTCGTCTCCATTCGTCGGCCAACTTAGAAGTCGCGGTCAGAACGCCACGTGAGGTTTGCAGAAACATCGGTTTAATGTTGCGTGGCCGTGTAGCTTCGTCGGCGGTACGTGAAACATCGCGGCGCTACCTCACTGACGCATGCCTTGCATGCGACCAACCGCTACCCGCTACCAAGCATAGCCAACTGCCTGCGCCATAACGCAACAGCCCCGCATGAGCGGGGCTGCTGTGTGATCACTGCACGGTTACGACCGCGGCATCAGTCGATATCCAGAAACGAGCGCAGCTGTTCCGAACGGCTCGGGTGACGCAGCTTGCGCAACGCCTTGGCCTCTATCTGACGAATCCGCTCACGGGTGACGTCGAACTGCTTACCGACCTCTTCCAGCGTGTGATCGGTGTTCATGTCGATACCGAAGCGCATGCGCAGCACCTTCGCCTCGCGCGGGGTGAGGCCGGCCAACACGTCACGCACCGTCTCGGAGAGATTGATGTTGGTGGTGTTGTCGATCGGGGACTCCACATTGGTGTCCTCGATGAAGTCGCCCAGATGCGAATCCTCGTCGTCGCCGATCGGGGTTTCCATCGAGATCGGCTCTTTGGCGATTTTCATCACCTTGCGGATCTTGTCCTCGGGCATGTCCATTTCCTTGGCCAGCTCCTCAGGCGTGGCCTCGCGACCGAACTGCTGGAGCATCTGACGGGAAATGCGGTTCAACTTGTTGATCGTTTCGATCATGTGCACCGGGATACGGATGGTGCGCGCCTGATCGGCGATCGAACGGGTGATGGCCTGACGGATCCACCACGTGGCATACGTCGAGAACTTGTAACCGCGACGGTATTCGAACTTGTCCACGGCCTTCATCAGGCCGATGTTGCCTTCCTGGATCAGGTCCAGGAACTGCAGGCCGCGGTTGGTGTACTTCTTGGCGATGGAGATCACCAGACGCAGGTTGGCCTCGACCATTTCCTTCTTGGCCTTGCGCGCCTTGGCTTCGCCATAGGCCATCGCACGGCTGATTTCCTTGATCTCGCCCAGGGTCAGGTAGTTGGCCTTTTCCATCTCGATCGAGCCCTGCTGCTCGGAGATGATCTGGTCCTTGACGTCGCGCAGCGCCGACGACCACTTCTGCTTGCGCTTGAGTGCGTCTTCCACCCATTCCAGGTTGGTCTGGTTGCCTTCCCAGGAGCGGATGAAGTCCTTGCGCGGCATGCGTGCCACGGTGGTGGCCAGGTGCAGCACCTTGCGCTCGTGATCCTTGATGCCATTGACCACGCCACGCAGCTGGGTGACCAGCGCGTCGGTCAGCGGCAGCGGCAGCTTGAGCGTGGTGAAGATGGCGGCCATGTCTTCGCGGGCCTTGACCACCAGCTTGTGCTCGGCGCCGTTCTTGGCATAGGCCTTCTTGAACTTGGCGTATTCGTTGGCCAGGTTCTCCATGCGCGTGGCCACTTCCACCGGATCCGGACCGGTCGGGCCGGCCTCTTCTTCGGCGGCCTCGTCATCGCCGTCTTCGTCGTCGTCTTCGTCGACCGCTTCATCGTCGGACACGGCGACCGGGCCGGCCGCGGCGAGCGCAGCAGCAGCTGCATCGGCTTCTTCGATCAGGTCGTTGAAGCCAACCACGATCTCGGCCAGACGCTTCTTGCCTTCCTTGTGCGCTTCGTAATCGGCCAGCAGCATTTCGGTCGACAGCGGGAACACGCCCAATGCGGCCTGGACCTGGCTGAGGCCTTCTTCGATGCGCTTGGCGATGGCGATTTCGCCTTCGCGGGTTAGCAGCTCGACCGTGCCCATTTCGCGCATGTACATACGCACCGGGTCGGTGGTGCGGCCACCTTCGGTGTCCAGCGCGGTCAGCGCGGCGGCAGCTTCTTCGGCGGCGGTGTCGTCAACCTCGCGGTTGCCGGTGTTGCCATCGTTGAGCAACAGGGTTTCGGCATCGGGTGCAACTTCATGGACATCGATGCCCATGCCGTTGATCATGCTGATGATGTCTTCGATCTGCTCCGGGTCGACGAGGTCGTCGGGCAGATGGTCATTGACTTCGGCGTAGGTCAGATAGCCCTGTTCCAGGCCCTTGCTGATCAGTAGCTTGATGTCGGATTGCTGGGCAGGACGTTCGTTGGCCATGAGTGCTCGCGCCACCGGCTTTGAGATTGGAAAGAGAACCTAGCATTATACCAGCGTGAAGCCCGGTCTGCCGGATTCAAGACGGGACCGCTGGTGGACGTGGTGTATCTAGGGTCTAAGAAGGAAGGTCACCGGGCCATCGTTGACCAGGTCGACAACCATATGGGCACCGAAACGCCCGGTTTCCACCCCACCGCGATGTTTTTCGCGGCAGATCGCCACCAATCGATTGAACGCCGGTTCAGCCTCCAGTGGCGGCGCGGCGGTGCTGAAGCCTGGGCGGTTGCCGGAACTGGTGTCCGCAGCCAGGGTGAACTGGCTGACCAGCAGCAGGCCGCCGCCGGTATCGGTGAGTGAGCGGTTCATCTTGCCGGCGTCGTCGCCGAATACCCGGTAGCTCAGCAGCCGCTCGGCCAGGCGCCGGATCTGCGCGTCGCTGTCGCCGGGCTCCACGCCGATCAGCGCCAGCAGCCCGGGGCCGATCTGCCCGAAGATCTGGTCATCGACCGTGACGGCGGCGCGGGTGACACGCTGGATCAGTGCAAGCATGGGCATTCTCGGGCGGCAAACTGTGCCGCGCAGCATGCCCAGCGCTGCCGGCACTGTCACGCGCGGGCCTTCGTGGTCTGCGCTGTTTAGAATTGCGCCGATGACACCTGATGTTCGCGCTCGCCTGTTGTATGTCACCGCCGCCACCGTGGGCCGCTTGCCGTGGCCGTTGCTCAAGCGCGTGGCCGACACGCTGGCCTGGAGCTGGCGCAAGCTCAATGCACGCGAATCACGCGTGGCGCGCCGCAATCTGGAACTGGCGTATCCGGAACTGAGCGCCGAGCAGCGCGCGCGCTTGCATGCGCAGATCCTGCAATCGACCGCGCGGCAGACGCTGGAAGTGCTGCGCACCTGGACCCGCCCGCCGGCGGAGAACCTGGCACGCCTGCAGCGCAACGGCCAGGAACTCTACGACGCCGCGCTGGCTTCCGGGCGCGGGGTCATCGTGGCGGCGCCGCATTTCGGCAACTGGGAATTGCTCAACCAGTGGCTGTCCGAACGCGGGCCGATCGCGATTGTCTACCGGCCGCCGGAGTCCGAGGCGGTGGATGGCTTCCTGCAGTTGGCACGTGGTGGCGACAACGTGCGCCAGGTGCGCGCCGAAGGCCCGGCAGTGCGGCAGTTGTTCAAGGTACTCAAGGACGGCGGCGCGGTCGGCATCCTGCCCGACCAGCAACCGAAGATGGGCGATGGCGTGTTCGCGCCGTTCTTCGGCATTCCGGCCTTGACCATGACCTTGGTCAACCGGCTGGCCGAGCGGACCGGGGCGATCGTGTTGTACGGCTGGTGCGAGCGTGCCGGCAACGATCTGGAGTTCGCGCTGCATGTGCAACCGGCCGACCCGGCAGTGGCCGATGCGGACCCGGTGCGTGCGGCCAGCGCGCTCAACGCCGGCATCGAACAGATCGCCCGGCGCGACCCGGCGCAATATCAGTGGACCTACAAGCGCTACACCTTGCGTCCGCCGGGCAGCGGCGAGGCCAACCCGTATGCGACCGAGCGGCATCCGCACTAGCGACCGAGCTCAGTCGTCGTGCGGATCGGCAGGTGTGTCCAGGATGCGTTGGTAGAACGCCAGGTCCAGCCAGCGCCCGAACTTGAAACCGGCTTCGCGCACGGTGCCGGCGTGGGTGAAACCGAACTGTTCGTGCAAGGCGATGCTGGCCTGGTTGCTGGCATCGATGCCGCCCACCAGCACGTGCACGCCGCGCACTTGCGCCGCTGCGATCAGGGCCTGCAGCAGCAGACGTCCCAGGCCCTTGCCGCGATGGTCGCGATGCACGTAGATCGAATGCTCGACGCTGTACTTGAAGGCGGGCCAGGCGCGAAAGGTGCCGTAGCTGGCAAAGCCCATCAGGGTGCCGTCGTCGTGCTCCACGCCGATCACCGGAAAGCCGCCCGCCTGCTTGGTGGCGAACCAGCCGACCATGCTCTCCGGTGGCCGGGGACGGTAGTCGTACAGCGCAGTGGAATTGGCGATGGCTTCGTTGAAGATGTCCAGGATGGCGCTGGCGTGGCGCGCGTGGCTGCAATCGACAATGTGCATGAGGCCCGACGAACATGGAGGTGGCCCGATTAGAAAGCATTGCCGCACCCTGAACAACGCGGGCCGCAGGGCAACCAAGCGGCGCAGGCCCGCCCACTCAATCGGCAGCGGCTGGATGCAGCGTTCTACCCGGTTGTGGCGACTGCCTGTTGCCAGGCGCGCGACAATGGGCAGATGCGATCAGGCAGTGACCGCGGCGGCGTCCGCCTTGAAGCGGCCGTGGCAATCCCCATTTGGAGTCGTGCATGAGCAGCCCCCTCCCCTCCCCCAGCGCACAGGCCTTCGGCGATCCGGCGGCCATTCGCTGTGAGCGCGCCGCCTCCGAACTGCGCGCCGGGCGCCCGGTCCTGCTGACGGCGGCGGATGGGCAGGCGCGTGCGGTGCTGGCGCTGGATAGCAGCACGGCGCAGTCGTATGCGGCTTTCGCCCGCGCCGCGCGGGGCCGCCACTATCTCTTCGTGACGCCCACCCGCGCTCAGGTGCTGGGGCTGAGTGCGCCGCAGGGCGCGCGCGTGGGCTTGCTCGATCACAGCTACGACCAGCTCGCCGCGCTGGCCTACCTGCGCGACACTCCGGTGCCCGCGCAGTGGACGGCCGGCGATGCGCTGGATGCCGGCGGCGTGGAGATCGCGCGGCTTGGCCTGCTGCTGCCGGCGCTGCTGGCGGTGGAGCTGCGCGATGTGCACGACCATGCCGCGTTCGCCGGCTGCCAGTCGCTGGCGCTGGACGATCTGAGCCGCGGCTGTGCCACCTCCTCGGCTGCCGGCTACGAGTTGGTGACCCGCACTCCGGTGCCGCTGCGCGGCCTGGGCATGAGCGAGTTCGTGGTGTTTCGCGGCGGAGTGGCGCAACGTGATCAGGTGGCGATCGTGGTCGGCCAGCCTGACCTGGGCACTGCCGTGCCCGTGCGCGTGCATTCGTCGTGCCTCACCGGCGACCTGTTCGGCTCGCTCAAATGCGATTGCGGCGACCAGCTGCGGCACGGCCTGGCCAAGCTGAAGGACCTCGGTGGCGGCGTACTGCTGTATCTGGACCAGGAAGGTCGCGGCACCGGCATCGCCGCCAAGATGCGCGCCTACGGCTATCAGCATGCAGGCCTGGACACCATCGATGCCGACGCGCAATTGGGCTTTGGTCCGGACGAGCGCCGCTACGGCAGTGCGGTGGCGATGCTGCGCGGGCTGGGCATCAGCCGGATCCGGCTGCTGACCAATAACCCGGCCAAGGCCGAGCGCCTGCGCGCGGCCGGCATCGTGGTCGAAGACCGCATCGCGATCACCGGCGACATCACCGCCGAAAACGAGCAGTACCTGCGCACCAAGGCCGCACGCGCCGGCCACGCGCTAGATGTGGATGCGTTGATCCTGGCCGCGCAATAACGCGCCCGGCGCCGGGTGCGCCTGCACTGGGCAGCCGGCTATGCTTGCGCACCGCTTCTGCAGGCCAGCCACGTGCACGACGCTCCACCGCCGCACCCCGACGTCATGGTCCAGCCCGCTCCGGCACAAACCCCAGCCGTGACGCACTGCCAGTGGCAGTCGCTGCCGCGTCGCGGTGCGTATGTGGCGGCGATCAATGGCGCACTCGGCGGCGGATGTGCGGGCCTGATCGCAGCCGGCGTCACGATTGTCTGGCTGCACGCCTGGCGTTACTGGCCGATGGCGCTGGGCGTGACCGCGGTCATTGCCCTGCTGGGCGCCTGGCTGGCGGTCAAACGGCATCGGCTGACACATTGGAAACTCGATCAGCACGGCCTGGCGCTACAGCGCGGCCATCTATGGCAAAGCGATACGCGCGTTCCGATTTCGCGCGTGCAGCATGTGGACCTGCGCCGCGGGCCGATCGAACGCGCCACCGGCCTGACCACGTTGGTGGTGCACACCGCCGGCAGCCGGCTCAACGCGGTGGCGTTGTCGGGGCTGGATCAACACGATGCCGAGCGCCTACGCGACCGCCTGGCCCGGCAGCTCGATCACGACGACGACGCGCTATGAGCGCCGTTGCACATCCCGGCAACGACGAGCAGCGCCTGCATCCGTTGTCGTGGGTGTTCGTGTTGCTGCAGCAGATCCGTCAGTTCCTGATTCCGCTGGCTGCACTGATCCTGTTCGGCAGCCGCGACGGCAATCGCGATGTTGCCGACCAGATCGCCACCGGGGTGGTGATTGCGGTGCTGGTTGCGATTTCGGTGCTGCGCTACTTCACCTACCGCTACCGGATCGGCAGCGATAGCGTAGCCATTCGCAGTGGCCTGCTGGAACGCAGCCGGCGCGATATTCCGTTTGCGCGCATCCACAACGTGGTGGTGCATCAATCGCTGCTGCACCGTCTGGCCGGCGTGGCCGAGGTGCGGCTGGAATCGGCCGGTGGGCACAAGCCGGAAGCGGAAATGCGCGTGCTGCGGCTGGATCAGGCGCTTGCGCTGGAAGATCTGATACGGCGCCGTGCAACCGAGGCAGGCGTGCCGGCGCCGCAAATCGAGGAAGACAGCGGCAGCCTGCTGCGCCTGCCGATGGCCGAGGTCATCCGGCTGGGCCTGATCTCCAATCGCGGCATGGTGGTGGTGGCGGCCGGCTTTGGCGTGATCTACCAGATGATTCCGCGCCGCACGGTGTCCAATTTCGTCGAGCATAACGGCGAGCTGGCCTATCGCTACGTCAGCCAGATCCATCCCGGCGTCGCGGTCACGGCAACGCTGGCGATCCTCGCCACGCTCGCCCTGTTGCTGGCGATGCGCGCGCTGTCGGTCGCCCTGGCGGTGACCCAGTACCACGGCTTCCACCTGAGCGAATCCGAGCGTCGCCTCACCGTGGAGCGCGGGCTGCTGACGCGGATCCGCAGCAGCGTGGCGTTGCGGCGGATCCAGTCCTGGACGTTGTACGAGGGCCTGCTGCATCGCCTGTTCGGCCGTCGCCAGTTGCGGGTGGACACCGCAGTGGCCGGCACTGGCGACACCCACGGCAGCGCGTTGAAAGAACTCGCGCCCATTGCCGACCCGCAACAGTGCGACGCCTTGCTGCAACGCCTGCTGCCAGGCATCGCCTGGCCGCCGACGCAGTGGCAGACGATCGCCACGCATTGCTGGTGGCGATTGAGTCTGCCTACCGCGCTGATGCTGCTGCCGCTGACGGCGGGCCTGGCGTGGCAGCTCGGCAGCCAGGCCTTGTGGTTGCTGGTGTGGCTGCCGTGGAGCGCGTTCAAGGCGCAGCGTCAGGTGCAGCGCATGGCCTATGCGGTGGATGCGCGTTACGTTGCGGTGCGCGGCGGCTGGTGGAAGCGCTGGTGGCGGCTGGCCGAGCTGGACAAGTTGCAGGCGCTGCAACTGCAGCGCTCGCCGCTGGATCGCCTATCCGGCACCGCCACGCTATGGCTGGATACAGCCGGCGCCAGTGCCACCGGCCCGGCATTGCGGCTGCGCTTTGTGCCGCTTGCCCAGGCGCAGGCGCTGCAGGCGCAACTCGGTGCCGCGCTGGCACGGCGCAAGCTGCGCTGGTGATCAGCGTTAGCGCTCAGTAGTTGCACTGATCAACATCCGCGATCAGCCTTGGTGCTGCTCGTCAGTCGCAATCCGGGTCAGTGGTCTGATCAATGACAAGGACGTAAGTTCGGCAAAACGTCGCCGATCACCACCCGCTCGTTGCCGCTGATCGCGCTCAGCGCTGCGCCGGCCCCCAGTAGCCCAACTCGCGACGGATCTGCAACCCGCGCCACACTGCACCCAGCGGTTTGCGACGCAGCCCGCCGAGCTTGCCGGCAATGAAGTCTTCAGTGGCGGCAATCACCCGCTCGGAAGAATGCCCGTCGCGATACGGGTGAATCGCATCGGCATAACTGGCAAGCGCGCTACGCAAAGCCGCATCCGGCGCCAGCGCGCGCGCCAGCTGCTGCGGCAAGTGCTCTGCCTGCCGGAAGTCGAGCATGTGCGGCTGCGGCACACGGTTGCGAAAGGTCACCACCGGTTTGTGCTGCACCACGAACTCGGACACGATCGACGAGGTATCGGAAACCAGCACATCGGCCGCACGTTGCGCGGCCATGACCTCTTCGGGTTCGATGAAGCGTGCGTTGGCGCCTGCCAGTGCGCGATAGCGATCGAACAATTCCTGCGCGCACTTCGGGTGCAAGGTCAGCAACCAGTAATGCGCGCCGCGCGCGATGTCGGCGGCGATCTCGTCGTAGAGTGCGGGCGCCGCGCTCAGGCGCTCGGTAAAGGTGGAACCGAACAGGATCACCGGGCGGCCGGCGGCCGGTGCACGCAAGGCCGCGCTGCGGCCGCCATCGTCGCGAAAGACCGGGTCGAGCTTGGGCCAGCCGGTTTCCACCACGGCAAAATGGCCCTCGCGCTGCGCCAGCACGCGGAACGGCGCGGTGGTGGCGGGGCCTTGCGTGCAGTACAGATCGAACAGGCCACGCACCCGGAAATGGCCGCGGTTGTCCTCGCGCTTTTGCACATTGAAACCGTGAAACAGCTGCACTTTCGCGCCCGACACAAACGGCGGCACCCAGTTGGCGGCACTGAATACCGCACGCGGGCGCAGCGCCAGCGCCTCGCGCAGGCCAACCTCGCGCACGCCCGGCAGCGCCAGCCCGCGCGCGCCACCTTCGAACCAGGCCGACACCACGTGCCCGCAGCCCTGTAACGCCTGCGCCAATGGCGCCAGAATAGGCAACGCGTAACGCTCCGTTGCGAACAGCAGGTAATCGGCCATCACATGTCCTCTTCGACCGCACCCGACGAACGGCCGCGCATCAGCGCCTGCATTATCGCGTTCAACGAGGCCGATCGCCTACGCGACTGTCTGGCCTCGCTGGCGTTCTGCGACGAGATCGTGGTGGTGGACTCCGGCTCCACCGATGCCACCACCGCCATCGCCAGCGCACACGGCGCGCGCGTGCTGCAACGCACCTTCGATGGCTACCGCAGCCAGAAGGCATTCTGCGTGGCACAAGCCAGCCACGACTGGGTGTTGTGCCTGGACGCCGACGAACGCGTCAGCGATGCCCTGCGCGCGGCGATCGTCGCTGCGCGCGACGCCGGTTTCGCCACGGCGGCCGGCTACCGCTTCGCACGCCTGTCCGACTACTTCGGTCGCTTCCTGCGCCACGGCAATGCGTATCCGGACCGGGTGCTGCGCTTGTTCGATCGCCGTCGCGGAGGCTGGCGCGGCAAGCGCGAGATCCACGAGGCGGCCAGCGTGGATGGCCCCGTGGAGACCTTGGCGGGCGATCTGATCCATTACCCGTACCGCTCGCTGATGCAGCAGCTGGCCAAGACCCAGCGCTACGCGCAGATGATGGCCGAGCACGAACATGCACGCGGCAAACGCGCCACCTGGAGCAAGCTGGTGCTGGCGCCGGCCTGGCGCTTCTGGCGCGGCTACCTGTTGCGCGGCGGCTTTCGCGATGGCTGGCATGGGCTGATCTACGCCTATGTGCGCGCCAACTACGTCCGCCAGAAGACCATCATGTTGTGGCTGCTGCAAAACAATCAGCCGGTGCAGGACCCGCCACGGGCGCCGGATCGGCGCAGCGAATAACAACCGGTAAAAACTCCGAGCTGCAGCCACGCTGCTGCGAACGCGCCAACGGTGCGTGGAAGTCGGTCTGTGCAAGCCAACGCATGCCGACTCCGGCAACAACCGCCCCCCTTCTGTTTGTGCACGGGCGTGTGCCCAGGCACCGAAAGCGCGCTGCCAGGGCATGCGCCAAATGCAGCCGGTGGATCATCCGCCGCTATCGAGCGCGTGCCACGTCCGACTGCACCTGTTGCGCCTGCCGCGCCGACAGACCCACCAGCACGCCGACCATGGCCGTGTAGAAGCTCGCCGCCACCTGGTGCGCGAACATTGATTGGGTCAGGCCGCACAGGGCATAACTGATCACGAGCATCACCCCGGCTGCCGCCGGGCCGCGGAACTGCTGCTGCCCGCTGCGCCGATGCAGTCGCACGAACATCCACAGCGGCACGCCGTAGACGGCAAGCAGCAGCAACAGCCCGGGCACGCCCTGGGTGGCACTCCATTCGGCCAGATCGTTGTGCGCATGCCCCAACTGGCAACGGAACAACGACGGGTCGGCGGCACAGGCCGGCAGGTCGTGCATCGCATCGTCGAAACGCCCAACGCCCACACCGGTCAGCGGATGCGCCGTCACCGTGTCCCAAGCCACATGCAGGCGTTCGATACGGGCACCGGCCGACGAATCGGTGTCGCCCACTTCGTAACGCTGCAGGTCGCGCTGCAATTCGCCCAGGCGCATCTGATCGGTCAGCGCCGGCACGCTGAGCGCGACGCCCACCGCCAGCACCGCGCCGCCGATGAAGGTCAGCAGGCGCACGCGCGTGCTGTGCCAGGGCGCACCCCAGATCAGCACGCCCAGCGTGGCCAGCATCGCCAGCCACACCCCGCGGCTGCCGCTGAGCACGATCACCACCACGGTGGCGACCCCAGCGCCCACCAGCCAGCGCACGCTGCCGAGCGGGCGGCAGAACACTGCCACCACCAGCAACATCAGCACGATGTCGGCAAACACAATGGCGTTGGTAAAGCCTTCGGCGCGGTCGGCACCGTTCATCACCTGCAGCAGCGCGATCAGCATGGCCGCAAACACGCCGACCAAGGCACCGCGCCACAACCACAGCTGGCGCGGCTGCAACGCATAGGCCCACAGCGCCGCCCAAGGCAGCACCAGGAAGCGCGAGCGATTGCCCACATCGCGCAGCCCGTGCTCGAACAACGCGATCGACAGCAGCGACATCGCAATCACCGCCACCGTCAGCCAGCCCACCACGCGCAACGACCACTCGCGCGCGGCAATGGCCTCGCGCAAGCTGCGCCAGCCCATCAACGAACCAAGCAGCAGGCACAGGCCGAACGGCAGCAATCCGCTCGGCATGCTCACCACCAGCGCAGTCAATGCGAACGCGCCCAGCTCGGCAATGCGCACGCCTGCCCGCGAGGTGGTCGGGGCAGAGGGCGAAAGTGACGCGGGTTGGGGACGCAAGGAATTCATCTACAAATCGGTGGGAAAAGGGAGGCGACGCAGTGCGCGGGCTTCGGCAGCGCCGGCCAAGCTAACGATGCGACGCATGAATCCCTGCTAGACAGCGACCGGCCGCTGCATTGACGCCGTGCCAATGGCACCTGATACGCGTGTGTGCCGGTGGAGTCGGCCGGCTCATTCGGTATCCAGGTTGCCCTGCTCCTTTGCTTCCACCGCACGCTCGCTGGAGCTGGCCACGCAGGGGCCACGCACGGCATCGGCCGGCACCAACCACCAGCGCCGGCGATTGGCCACGCCCACCAACTGGCTGCGGCTGCGATCCACGCAGGCCAGCAATGCGGTCTCCTGTGCCATCAGCCAGCGCTGGCCGGGTTGCTCTGCCTGCCAGGCCACGCCGCGCTGCAATTGGGCTTCCCACGGCACCTTGAAGCCGAAGGTCTGCGCAGGCCGGTCGGCCATCAGCAGGTTCTGCTCCTTCCACGCCACCAGCCCGAGTTGCGCATCCGGGCCGATGCGGCGCCCGGCCTCGCGCATCACCGCACCGGCCGAACTGGAATCGTTGAAGATCGGGTAACACACCAGCCCGAACGCAACCCACCACGCGCCAAGCAGCGAAACCACCGCGAACGCGGAGCGGCGCACGCGCACCAGCAGCAGGCTGGCGATGCCCCAGCTACCCACCGCCAGCAGCAGCCAGCCCAGCGGGTCGGTGGCTTCGCTGCCGACCCCGCGGCTGTCCATGATCTTCTGCTCGAAGCCCGGGTGGCCGATCAGCATCGCCACGCCACCCGCGCTGAACGCCACTGCCAACAGCAGCCCGAACCCGAACAGCAGCCGCTGCACGCCAGCCCGGCGCAGCAGGCCCGGCACCAGCGGCGCCAGCCCCAGGCAGAACATCGGCAGCGCCGGCAGGATGTACACATCGCGCTTGCCGCTGGGAATGGTGAAGAACACCAGCACCAGCAGCCACCAGGCCAGCGGCAGCAGATAGCGCGGATCGCGTCGCTTCAGCCGGCGCCGCCACGCCGGAATCGCCCACGGCAGCAGCAGGATGGTCGGCAGCCACATCGTGGCCATGCTTTGCAGGTGGTACCAGACCGGCTGCGCATGATCCCAGGAGTTTGCGTAGCGCTTGGCGGTCTGGCGCAGCAGGATGTCGTTGAGATACACGCGGTATTCGGGCTGGCCGGCGGTCAGCGCGGTCACCATCATCGGCACGAACCACAGCGCGATCGCCACGAAGAAGAACAGCGGCCCCAGCCAGAAGCGCCGGTCGCGCACGTGCACGCGCACGCCCGGCCAGCCGCGCGCCGCTGCAATCCCGGCCGGGATCAGCAGCAGCAGCGCGATGATGCCAACGCCCTTGGTGATCACGCCCAACCCGGCGGCGAACCAGCCCAGCGTCCACCAGCGCCAGGCAGGGCCCATCAGCAGATGCCGCAGCAAGCCGTAATTGGCCAGGGTGATCCAGAACACCACCAGCGGGTCGATCTGCGCCTTCTTGGCCTGGAAGGTGAAGTGCAGCGTAAACAGCAGCATCCAGGCCGCATACACGCCCACGCGCCGTGTCCACAGCCGCCGGCCCAGATCGTAAACGCAGGCCAGCGTGCCCAACGCGGCCAGCAACGACGGCAGCAGGAACGCCACCCGCCAATTGCCCAGCAGCGTGTAGAACAGCGCCTGCAGCCACATCAGCATCGGTGGCTTGTCCGAATACAGCTCGTTGCCGCGATGCGGGAACAACCAGTCGCCGCTCAACACCATCTGCTTGGCCACCAGCGCAAAGCGCGGCTCGTCCGCCGGCCACGGGTCACGCAAACCCAGGCCGGCTCCAATCACCAGCACGGCGGTCATGGCCAGCAACCAGACATCGGTGGAAGCGCGATTCTTGAACATGTCGGGCGGCAGTCGGACGCAGAGGGTGGAGCGCTGGACTTCGCGCGATCAGGAGGCTTTTAGCAAAAGCGCGTAGAAAAATCCGTCGCAGTGCGCTTCGCCTGGAAACCGCTGACGTCCGGCGCCGGCGGCATGCCCGAACTGCGCACCCAAAGGCTGCGCCTGTGCATCGGGAGTGCGCTGCAGGAATGCCTCGACCTGCGCCTGGTTCTCGCGCGCCAACAGCGAGCAGGTGGTGTACAGCAATTGTCCGCCCGGGCGCAGCGTGCGCCAGGTCGCATCCAGTAGCCGCGCCTGCAGCGCGCACAGCGCATCGATATCGTCGGCGCGCCGGTGCAGCAGCACATCCGGTTGACGACGCACCACGCCGGTGGCCGAACATGGCGCGTCCAGCAGCACCGCATCGAACGGCCGGCCGTCCCACCACGCGTCCGGATCGGCGGCGTCGGCCGCCTGCAATGCAACCTGCGCGTCGGGGACTGTGCGCTGCAAGGTCTGCTGCACGCGCTCCAGGCGGCGCGCATCCACATCCAGCGCAGTGAGCTGCAAGCCGGGGTGGCGCTCCAGCAGATGCGCCGCCTTGCCGCCCGGCGCCGCGCAGGCATCGAGCACGCGTGCCGACGGCGCCAGGGTCAACGCATCGGCCACCTGCTGGGCAGAGCCGTCCTGCACCGAAACATCGCCTTCGGCAAAGCCCGGCAACTGGCTCACCGGCACGGCGTTGTGCAGGCGCACCGCATCCGGCAGTACCGCGTCGGTGTGCGCGACGATATCCAGTTCGGCCAGTCGCGCGACATACCTCGCAGGGTCGGTGCGCGAACGCTGCACGCGAAGCCACATCGGCGCCATCTGCGCACTGGCGGTAAAAATGGCTTCGGCACGATCGCCCCAGTCCGCGCGCAGCTGCTTGCGCAGCCACGACGGCCAACCGGCATCGTCGGCCACCGCCGGAAATCCTTCGCGCTGGGCGCGCCGCAAGATCGCGTTGACCATGCCGGCCTGACGGGGCCGGCCCAATGCGCGGCACGCATCCACCGTGGCCGACAACGCGGCGTGCGCGGGCAGCTGCAGCACGTCGAGTTGGGCGAAACCGACCATCAGCAGCGCCTTGAGTTCGGCATCGCGGGGCGGCAACGCACGTTCCAGCCATTGCCGCAACGCGACGTCATAGGCCGGACGCCGGCGAATGACCGCAAAGCAGATCGCCTCCACCAGCGCACGATCGCGCGGATCGCCGATGCCGGGCAAGGTGGCGGCAAGTTCGGCCTTCAACGACCGGCCCCGATCGAACACCGCCGTCAGCACGCGTGCGGCGGCCAGACGCGAGGCAACGCCGGCGGTTGCGGTATCGGCCGACATCAGCGCAGCGCCGGCAGGTCGCGTCGCGCGTTGAGGTAATCGGCGGCGGTGATCGCCTTGCCGCCCTCGCGCTGGAGCACGCGCACCCGCAGCGCACCCTCACCGCAGGCGATATCGATGCCCTGCTTGCTGGCCGCCAGCAGGGTGCCCGGGGGGTGTTGATGGGCCAGTTCAAGCGCCACCGCGCCATGCAGGCGCACGCGCTCGCCAGCCAGGATCGCCTCGGCCACCGGCCACGGGTTGAACGCCCGCACGCGCCGCGCCAGTTCCTGTGCCGGCTGCGCCCAATCCAGCCGCGCCTGCGCCTTGTCCAGCTTGTGCGCATAGGTCACCCCGTCGGCCGGCTGCGGTTGCGCCACCGGACGGATGCCGGCGCGCAACAGACCCAGGCCATCGGACAGCACCTGCGCGCCCAGCGCGGCCAGCCGGTCGTGCAGCTGCCCGCCGGTTTCCTGCTCGCCAATTTCGATGCGCTGCGACAGCAGCACCGGGCCGGTGTCCAACCCGGCTTCCATCTGCATCAGGCACACCCCGGTCTCGGTGTCGCCGGCCTCGATCGCACGCTGGATCGGCGCGGCGCCACGCCAGCGCGGCAGCAACGAGGCATGCACGTTCCAGCAGCCGTGCGTCGGCGCGGCCAGCACTGCCTTTGGCAGGATCAACCCGTAAGCCACCACCACCATCAGGTCCGCATCCAGCTTGCGCAACGTCGCCAATGCTTCGGGCGAACGCAGCGTCTGCGGCTGGAACACGGGAATGCCGCGCGCGATCGCCTCCAGCTTGACCGGCGAGGGCGTCAACCCGCGGCCACGCCCGGCGGGGCGATCCGGCTGCGTGTACACCGCCACCACCTCATGCCGCTGCGCGGCGGCGCGTAGCGACGGAACGGCAAAATCCGGCGTACCGGCGAAGATGATTCTCATAAGGCTGGGAGTCGGGATTCGGGATTTGGGATTCGCAACGGCAGGTGTGCTGGCCGGGGCGCGAATGGCGTGGAGCTGAGAGGTAGGAGCAGATTTGTGGGGGATTTGGAAACCTGGCGCCAGAACCGGCGTTACCCGTCACCATCGAGCGCGAGGCGGGAATCGCAGCCGGCAATTCGATGCCTGCTACGGCAGTGCCTTATCCAATCCCGAATCCCGATCTTTAAGACCATCCGTCTACAGACGGGCCGGTATCGCGATGCGCGGGCAAAGCCCACGAGCCAGATCGCAGCAGACTTCGCATTCGAGGATTCGACACCAGCAGATTCAAAACACTGCAAAAACCCGCTTTTGCCAATCCAGAATCCGCAATTCCCAATCCCGGCCCTCAAGCCACATGCTTGCGCTGTTTGGCCAGCTTCTTGCGCACCATTTCGCGCTTGAGCGGCGAGAGATAATCCACGAACAGCTTGCCGTCCAGGTGGTCCATCTCGTGCTGGATGCACACGGCCAGCAGCCCGTCGGCCTGCAGTTCCTGCGCCTGGCCCTGGCGGTCGAGATAACGCACGGTAATCGCGTCGGCGCGGCTGACATCGGCATAGATGCCGGGCACCGACAGGCAGCCTTCCTGATACAGCTGCTCGCCCTGTTTGCTCACGATCTCGGGGTTGACGAACACCTGCGGCAGGTTTTTCTCGTCGCTGATGTCGATCACCATGAATCGCTTGTGCACGTCCACCTGACTGGCGGCCAGGCCAATGCCGGGCGCCTCGTACATGGTCTGGAACATGTCGTCCAGCAGCGTCTGGAACGCCTGGCTGGTGACCTCGGCAGCATCGACCGGCACCGCCTTGGTGCGCAGCCGCGGGTCGGGAAACTCAAGAATTGGGAGCAAAGCCATGGGGTTACCCGTCTGGAAACACCGGCGCGGCGCCGGCAAGACGCTGTCATTCTAGCGCAATGCTTGCGTGACGCCCCGGTTTCTAGACTATAGTGCGCAGACCTGTTGGGGAATCAGGCAAGAAGGCACCTATGTTGAACCGACTTCGTACGGTCGTCGCTGCGGCGATGCTGACCGTCGCGACCTACGCTGCCGCGCAAGCGGTGGGCGAGCATCCAGACACCTATGTGGTCCGCAAGGGCGATACCTTGTGGGACATCGCTGGGCGTTTCCTGCAAAAACCATGGCTGTGGCCGGAAATCTGGCAAGCCAATCCGCAGATTCAGAATCCGCACCTGATCTATCCGGGTGACGTGATCAGCCTGGCCTATCTGGACCGGGTCGGCAAAGGCACGATCCAGCCCGGCCCGCGCCAGGAAGCGCCGATCAACGCCATTCCGCTGGCAGACGTCGAGCCGTTCCTGAAGAACCTGCGCGTGGTCGACGATTTCGACCAGTTGCCGTATGTGGTGGGTCTGGAAGGCGGTCGCACGCGTGCCACCACCGGCCAGGTCGCCTACGTGGTCGGCCTGGAAAACGCGCAGCCGGGCCAGCGCTTCGCGGTGGTTCGCCCGACCGTGAAGTTCAGCCTGCCCAAGCACAACGAAGATCTGGACATGGCCGGCAACATCACCGCCGGCTCGGGCAACATCTGGAAGAACTTCATCGCGCCGAGCACGCGCCGCGAGTTCCTCGGCTACGAGATGGCGCAGGTCAATGTCGGCACCATCACCCGCAGCGCGGCAGGCGGCAACTCCAAGGCGGCGACCCTGCTGTTGCAGGACAGCGGCCGCGAAGTGCGCGCTGGCGATCGCATCGTTGCGGTCGAAGCGCAGCCGTACGATCTGCAGTTCATCCCGCATCCGCCGTCGGAACAGGCGCTGCAGACCGAACTGCGCGTGCTGGCCATCTCCGATGCCTTCATCGTCGGCGGCACGCGCGATGTGATCGCCATCTCCGGCGGCGCCCGCGAAGGCATCAACAACGGCACGGTGTTCTCGATCTGGCGCAAGGGGCGCACGGTCAGCGACCGCGTCAAGCACTCGCGCTTCTCGCGGACCGACGACGATTTCAGCGGCCCGTCCGGCTCCACCGTCGGCCTGCCCGACGAGTACGCCTCGCATGCGATGGTGTTCCGCACCTTCGACAAGGTCAGCTATGCGCTGGTGATGGAAAGCGTCAAGCCGACCGGCCTGGGCTATTTCGTCAAGCATCCTGACGCGCAATAAGCGAAAGATCCGATGCACCAACGCGACGGCGCCCGAGGGCGCCGTCGTCGTTTGCGGCCTAGCCTGGGTGTATGGCCCAAACCGCTCCCGACCTGCGCGCACTGCTGATCCTGCTGCTGGCAGGCGGCCGCAGCCCGCCGCGCCGAAAATTGCTGACCTCGTACGGGTCAGCGTCCGAAATGCTGGCAGCCGGGCCTGGGGCGTGGCGCGCCGCTGGTTGCGATGAGGTGCAGGCTGCGCTGCTGCAGGGCCCCGATCCACAGGCGCTGGAGGCCGCGCTGCGCTGGTGCGAACAGCCCGGCCACCACCTGATCGGCTGGTGCGATCCGGATTACCCGGCCCTGTTGCGGCATATCGCCAATCCGCCGATGGCCTTGTTCGTGGACGGCGACCCCAATGTCCTCTGGCACCCGGGCGTGGCGGTGGTCGGCAGCCGCTCGGCCACTGCCGGCGGCCGCGACCATACCCGCGCATTCGCCTCCAGCCTGGCCTGCGCCGGGCTGAGCATCGTCAGCGGCATGGCCGCCGGCGTGGATGCGATCGCACACGAGGCCGCATTGGCCCAGCACGACGGCATCACCGTGGCGGTGGTCGGCACAGGTGTCGATGTCGCCTATCCCGAGCGGCACCAAGGCTTGCGCGATCGCATCGCCGAACGCGGCGCGGTGGTCAGCGAATATCTGCCGGGCACTGCTCCGGTCGCGGCGCACTTTCCGGCCCGCAACCGGATCATTGCCGGGCTGGCACTGGGGACGCTGGTGGTCGAAGCGGCGATGCGTTCGGGCGCACTGATTACCGCCCGGCTGGCGGCCGAAGCAGGGCGCGAGGTGTTCGCCCTCCCCGGCTCGCTGCACAATCCGCTCGCGCGCGGCTGCCATCACCTGATCCGGCAGGGCGCCACGCTGGCGCAGGAGCCTGCACAGGTCATCGAAGGACTGGGCCAGCTGTCTGGCGAATTGGCCAGCGCCTTGCGCGAGCGCCTGGCCGCCCCCACTGAATTGCCCAGCAAGGCAACCACCAGTGCTGGCGCCGGTCCCGCCCGCTCCGATCCCGACTACCAGCGCTTGTGGCAAGCGCTGGGCCACGACCCAACCCCTATGGATTCATTGGTGCAGCGCACCGGATTGACGGCCGCCGCGCTGTCCTCCATGCTGCTCATCATGGAACTGGAGGGAGACGTGGTCACCGAGCACGGTCGCTATACCCGCAATCCTTAGTTTCTTCACCTCCACAGCGTCGCGCGACGCAGGCCGAGGGCAATGAAAGAGAGCATTCTCGATGTACTGCTGTACCTGTTTGAACATTACTTCAGCGAAGACGCGGACCTGGTCCGTGACCGTGACTCGCTTCAAAATGGCCTGATCCAGGCCGGTTTCAGTCCCGCAGAAATCAGCAAGGCCTTCGATTGGCTGGACGCGCTTTCCGAGCAGCGGCCCAGCGTCGCGCGCCCGCATGTCGATGGACCGGTGCGTATCTATCACGGGCCGGAGCTGGACAAGCTCGATGTCGACTGCCGCGGGTTTCTGCTGTTCCTCGAGCAACACCGCATTCTCGACGCCGACCAGCGCGAGTTGGTGCTGGACCGCGCCATGGCGCTGGATCAGGACGAACTGGATCTGGACGACCTCAAGTGGGTGGTGCTGATGGTGTTGTTCAACCAGCCCGGGGCGGAAGCGGCCTACGCCTGGATGGAAACCCAGATGTTCCTGGACGAGCCTGAACCCGTACACTGAGCGTTGAAGCCGCCACGGATGTGCGTGCAGGGGAACGGGGATGCGCAGTTGGTATTACGCCGATGGCCACCGCCATCGGCATGGTCCGGTGGCCGACGACGTCTTGCTGGGCCTGTATCGCGATCGCGTGATCGCCCTGGATACGCTGGTCTGGCGCGAAGGCCTGGACAACTGGTTGCCGCTGTCAGCGTGCGCCGACACCCTGGGCCCGCCAGTCTCCACGGATGTGCGTGCGGGCGCGGTTCCGCCGCCGTTGCCGCCTGCCGCGGCGCACATTGCGCCTGCCCAGTCGTCTGTCGCGCCACCAGTGCAGCCGCGTCGCAATGGCCCCGGCTGGCCGCTGGTTGCAGTGCTGGGTGCGCTGGCCGGTGTTTTCGTGATGGTGGGCGTCATCGGCATCCTCGCTGCGATCGCGTTCCCGGCCTACAACGATTACCTGAGTCGCGCCAAGGTCGCCGAGGCGGTCGGCGAGCTGGCCGCATTGAAGCCGCAGATCACCGAATTCCTGGCCAGTGAGGGCCGCTGCCCGGTCAATGACGACGCGGGGTTCAAGCCACCCGAGCATTAC
Organism: Xanthomonas sp. NCPPB 1062; assembly: GCF_041481705.2. NCBI lineage: Bacteria > Pseudomonadati > Pseudomonadota > Gammaproteobacteria > Lysobacterales > Lysobacteraceae > Xanthomonas > Xanthomonas sp. NCPPB 1062. The sequence continues at coordinate 4,232,706 of NZ_CM192987.1, forward strand.
GCGAGCGAGCGGCTGAGCAGCGTGCGCATCGGCCGTTTCGAGGGCAGCGAATGCGGCATCGAAGCCGTGCTCCATGCACCCAAGTCGGCCCGAATCGACGGCAAGGCCGTGTGGCTGGAGCTGGATGCGGATGCCGGCAGCTGGCACTGCAGTTCCGAAATCGACGACACCCAACTTCCACCGGATTGCCGCGGCTGACTGCCTGCTGCATGCCGATCGCTACACGTTAAGGGGACAACATGACGCAGTGGTACTACGCCGACGCACAGCGGCAGCGCCAGGGGCCGGTGGACACGGACACGCTTCGCGCGCGCTTGTCGCAGGGCATCATCGACCGTTCCAGTCTGGTCTGGCGCGAAGGTCTGGCGCAGTGGGTGGCACTGCACGAGATCGAGCGCGAGCTGGGCTTGGATAGCGCGGCGGCGTCCGCGGCCCCGGAAGCCGGCGGGCAGATGCCGGCGGATGCGGCAAGCCATGCACCATTGTCGGCTGCGCACCCGGGCCACGACGCGCCGGCGACAGGTTCGCCTACCGCGACCCTGCCGATCGATGACCACGCCAGGGGGACATCGCACTGGCAACCGGCAGCTGCCGATGGCGGCATTGCCGGTGCGGGTGCGGATGCAGGCACCAGCGCCAGCGATACCGGCGCGGCTGCCGGTGCCGATCACCGCCCGGCAATCGCCTCATTACACCGGCCACACGATCAATCCCCTTCATCAGACACCTCAGCATGGTCCAACACGCCGCTGGCGTCAGATCCAAGCCCGACCACGCCCTCGGGCACCACGTCGCCACCGGGTTACACCGCGGCAGCGGCGACCACGCCACTTCCAGGGGCCTGGGATGCCCCGGCCCTCGCCGCGCCCGCCGCAGACACGGCGCTGCGGGATGCGCCAGTGGTCTACGCCGGGCTCTGGCGGCGCGTGGCCGCCAGCATTCTCGATAGCCTGATCACCACCTTTGCGGTGTACCTGATCGTGATTCCGCTGGTGTTCGTGGTGGCGCTGGTCACCACGCGCGGCGATTCGGGTTCGGCGCTGGACGACGGCAGTGCGCTCGGCATCGCCATCGTGGTGATGTCCTACGGCATCGGCCTGGCCATCCCGACGCTGTATTTCGCCTGGATGCAGTCCAGCCGGCATCAGGCCAGCCTGGGCAAGCTCGCCTGCGGCATCAAGCTGGTGCGCGCCGACAGCAACGGCGGGCGGGTCGGATTCTGGCGCAATGTGCTGCGCTATCTGGCCTACATGCTGATCAGCGTGCTCACCCTGGGCATCGGCGTGATCGTGGCGGCCTTCATGGCCGGCATGACCGCGCGCAAGCAGGCTCCGCACGACAAGGTCTGCGACACCCTGGTGGTGGACCGTTGGGCATTCACCGAGCATCCGGAGCGGCAATCCAGGGGTCTGGATACCGTGTCCATCGTGGTTCTGGCCATTTACGCGGTGATCCTGGTGCTCTCGGTGGTGGCCGTCGCCTTCATGCTGGCGGCGATCGGAATGAGCCAGCGCTAGCAATTCGCGGCGCCGGCCGCTTGACACGGCGGCGTCCGCCGTGATCTTTCTAATAAGAGAACTGAACGCCCGGGAGTCCTTCCCGGGCGTTAACGCGTGGGAAACGGTCGATCTGCTTCCCTCGACCGGCCAATTAGGCCACGCTACCCGCCCCCCGGGCTCCGCCCCAAGAAGTTGCCACCATGCCCAAGCACCTGCTCATCGTCGAATCGCCCGCCAAGGCCAAGACGATCAATAAATACCTCGGCAAGGACTTCACCGTCCTGGCCTCGTATGGGCACGTGCGCGACCTGGTCCCCAAGGAAGGCGCGGTTGATCCGGACAACGGCTTTGCGATGCGTTACGACCTGATCGAGAAGAACGAGAAGCACGTCGAAGCCATTGCGCGTGCCGCCAAGAGTGCCGACGACATCTTTCTGGCGACCGACCCGGACCGCGAGGGCGAGGCGATTAGCTGGCATATCGCCGAGATCCTGAAAGAGCGCGGCCTGCTCAAGGACAAGCCGATGCAGCGGGTGGTGTTCACCGAGATCACCCCGCGCGCGATCAAGGAGGCGATGGCCAAGCCACGCATGATCGCCGGCGACCTGGTGGATGCGCAGCAGGCGCGCCGCGCGCTCGATTACCTGGTCGGCTTCAACCTCTCGCCGGTGCTGTGGCGCAAGGTGCAGCGCGGCCTGTCCGCTGGCCGCGTGCAATCGCCGGCGCTGCGCATGATCGTCGAGCGCGAAGAAGAGATCGAAGCCTTCATCCCGCGCGAATACTGGTCCATCGATGCGCACTGCCGCCATCCCTCGCAGGCGTTCAATGCGCGGCTGATCAAGCTGGACGGGCAGAAGTTCGAGCAGTTCACCGTGACCGACGGCGACACCGCCGAGGCGGCGCGCCTGCGCATCCAGCAGGCCGCGCAAGGCGTGCTGCATGTCACCGACGTGGCCAGCAAGGAGCGCAAGCGCCGCCCCGCCCCGCCGTTCACCACCTCCACGCTGCAGCAGGAAGCCTCGCGCAAGCTCGGCTTCACCACCCGCAAGACCATGCAGGTGGCGCAGAAGTTGTACGAAGGCGTGGCGCTCGGCGACGAAGGCTCGGTCGGTCTGATCAGCTACATGCGTACCGACTCGGTGAACCTGTCGCAGGACGCGCTGGCGGAAATCCGCGATGTGATCGCGCGCGATTTCGGCACCGCTTCGCTGCCCGACCAGCCCAACGCCTACACCACCAAGTCCAAGAACGCGCAGGAAGCCCACGAAGCGGTGCGCCCGACCTCCGCACTGCGCACGCCTGCGCAAGTGGCGCGCTTCCTGTCCGAGGACGAGCGCCGCCTGTACGAGCTGATCTGGCGCCGCGCAGTGGCCTGCCAGATGATTCCGGCCACGCTCAATACGGTCAGCGTGGACCTGTCGGCCGGCAGCGAGCACGTGTTCCGCGCCAGCGGCACCACCGTGGTCGTCCCGGGCTTTCTGGCCGTGTACGAAGAAGGCAAGGACACCAAGAGCAGCGAGGACGAGGACGAAGGCCGCAAGCTGCCGCTGATGAAGGCCGGCGACAACGTCCCGCTGGACCGCATCGTCACCGATCAGCACTTCACCCAGCCGCCGCCGCGCTTCACCGAAGCGGCGCTGGTCAAGGCGCTGGAGGAATACGGCATCGGCCGTCCTTCCACCTATGCCTCGATCATCCAGACCCTGCAGTTCCGCAAATACGTCGAGATGGAAGGCCGCAGCTTCCGCCCCACCGACGTCGGCCGGGCGGTGTCCAAGTTCCTGTCCGGGCATTTCACCCGCTATGTCGATTACGACTTCACCGCCAATCTGGAAGACGACCTGGATGCGGTGTCGCGCGGCGAAGCCGAGTGGATCCCGTTGATGGAGAAGTTCTGGGGCCCGTTCAAGGAATTGGTCGAAGATAAGAAAGACTCGCTGGACAAGACCGATGCCGGCAGCGTGCGCGTGCTCGGCACCGACCCGAAAAGCGGCAAGGAAGTCAGCGCGCGCATCGGCCGCTTCGGCCCGATGGTGCAAATCGGCACAGTCGAAGACGAGGACAAGCCCACCTTCGCGTCGCTGCGTCCTGGCCAGAGCATCTATTCGATCTCGCTGGAAGACGCGCTGGAACTGTTCAAGATGCCGCGCCTGCTCGGCCAGGACCAGGACCAGGACGTCAGCGTGGGCATCGGCCGTTTCGGCCCGTTCGCGCGCCGCGGCAGCACCTATGCCTCGCTGAAGAAGGAAGACGACCCCTACACCATCGACCTGGCGCGCGCGGTCTTCCTGATCGAAGAGAAGGAAGAGATCGCACGCAACCGGGTGATCAAGGAATTCGACGGCAGCGACATCCAGGTACTCAACGGACGCTTCGGCCCGTACATCAGCGACGGCAAGCTCAATGGCAAGATCCCCAAGGATCGTGAGCCGGCGTCGTTGACGTTCGAAGAAGTGCAGCAGCTGCTGGCCGACACCGGCAAGCCCGTGCGCAAGGGCTTTGGCGCCAAGAAGGCCACCCTGAAGAAGAATACGGTCAAGGATTCGGCGCCGAAGAAGCCTGCCGTCAAGAAGACCGCGACCAAGACCGCAGCCAGCAAGACCGCCGTCAAGAAGGCGCCGGCCAAGAAGACCGCTGCCAAGAAGGCCGCCAAGCGCGTGGTCAAGAAAGTCGTGAGCAAGGCCGCAGGCTGAGAGGCGCAGCATGACCGACACACTCGACCTGGATCGCGCCGTCGCCGCACTGACGCAGGGCGGCGTGATCGCCTACCCGACCGAAGCGGTGTGGGGACTGGGATGCGACCCGCGCCAGGAGGCGGCCGTACTGCGGCTGCTGGAGATCAAGCGGCGCCCGGTGGAGAAAGGCGTGATCGTGGTGGCGTCGAGCGTGGACCTGCTGCGCGACTGGGTCGACATCGACGCACTGGAGCCGGCACGCCGGCAGGACGTGCTGGCCAGCTGGCCCGGCCCGCACACCTGGATCCTGCCGGTCACCGCTCGGGCGCCGCGATGGGTCACCGGCGAGCATGATGGGCTGGCGGTACGCATCAGCGCGCATCCCGTGGTGGCAGCGCTGTGCGCGGCCTGGGGGGCGCCGCTGGTGTCGACCAGCGCCAACCTGGCCGGCGAGCCGCCAGCGCGCAGCCGTGCCGCCCTGGATCCGGCATTGCTGGCGACAATCGACGGCGTGGTGGATGGCGAGACCGGCGCCCTGGCGCAGCCGACCCAGATCCGCGACGCACGCAGCGGGCAGATCCTGCGCGACTGAGTGCGGCCGAGAAACGGCCGCGCAGCCATGAGGCGCGCGCGGCGGGTCCATTGGTCGTCTATCCCCACGCCGAATGTTCCGGGCCGTCGCCCTTGGCGGCCTACCCGGCCACTGCTGGCATTCCGGAAGCAGGCCGCAGCCATCCGGCGCGTTGTCGCCTCGCCCCTGCACAGCGTTCGTTCAGCCGCACCCCCTTTGCGGCGGCCGCACAGACGCGCACACTGCAGCCATGCGTACCGTCCTGACTCTTCTGCTGCTCGCCGCGGCGCTGCCGGCGTCGGCCGCCACCACCGCGAGCAAACCCGACCCGAATGTGCGGGTCTATCGCTGCGTGAGCAGCACCGGCACTGTCGCCCTGCAGGATGCACCCTGCAGCAGCGGTCGCCAGCAGGTGCTGGATCTGCAACGGCCGCAAGACCCGCCGCCGCGTCCAGCGCGCGTGGAGCCGCCGGCACCGGTCGCCGCAGCGCCCACGCATGAGGTCCGCATCGTTACCGTGCAACCGCCACAGCCGATGTACGAGTGCACCACCGAAGACGGCAACCGCTACACAAGCGACAGCCCGGAAGGCAATCCGCGCTGGGTGCCGACCTGGGGGCCCGCCTATGTGGGCAACACCATTGCTCCCCCGGTCCGCGGCGGTGGCGGCATCCAGCGTCCACCGATCTCGGTGAGCCCGCGTCCGGCGATCTCGGTGCAGGGTGGCTCCGGACGAGGAAGCGTCCGCGGCAGCGCAAGCTTCGGCGTAGATAGCTACCAAAGCGGCTATCAGGGCGGTTACAACGGCGGCGGATACGGCGGCACGGTCATCGTGCCGTACGGCAACGTGCAGATCCGCGACGAATGCCACGCCCTGCCCGCACAGGAAGTCTGCGCGCGGCTGGCCGACCGCCGTTGGGAGCTGATCCGCCGCTACAACAGCGCGCTGCAGAGCGAGCGCGAGGATCTCAGCCGCGAACAGCGCGGCATCGAGGCACGCCAGCAACGCGACTGCGGCGGCGCATGAGGCGCTGGCCGTTATTGGGCGCAATGACGCTCAGCATGATGGCGCTCGGTTCGCTGGCCGGCGCGCAGGAAGTGGCCATCTATCGCTGTACCGATCCGACTGGCGCACTGACGGTGCAGAACATGCCGTGCCCAAAGGGCATGCAACAACAGAAGAAGCTGATGACCGCACCGGCGGCGGTGCCATTCGCGCCCGGCGGCGCTACCAACCCAGCGCCTGCACCTGCGATGCCAGCGGCGCAACCACGGGCTGCTGCGCAGGCGGCTGCATCGGCACCCGCCGCACCGGCCACGCCCGCCGCACCGCCAGCACCGACGGTTACCTCGACATCGACCCTGCCACCGCCGCCGCTGTTCGAATGCACCGCACACGACAACGGACGTTACTTTACCGAAGACCGCGAACCGGCCACGCGCTGCCTGCCGATGCAGACCACCAACCTGGCCGGCGGCCCGGCCACCGGGGGCGGCAGCGCCTGTGAGGTGGTCACCGACCGCTGCGCGCCGGTGCCGGACCAGAGCCTGTGCGAGGCCTGGCGAAAACGCGCCGAGCAGGCCGAATCCACCTGGCGCTTCTCCGATGAAGCGCAGTCGGCCGAACGCAAACAACGCTATGAGCAGATGCGCCGGGTTCTCGACGAGAGCCGTTGCGCCAATCCGGCCGCCACGCCCTGAGCACGCCTGTCGTGCGATGAGCCAACGGGTCTGGACGGTTGGCGGGCAATCGCCATTTGGCTGAAAGACGACGCGCAGCATGGGCGGGTGCATGAGCATGGTGCATGAACATGCCGGCTCTGCGTCCATGCGCATCCACTCGGAACCAGGCGGTATGTGTCGCCTGCGCTAGAACCCGTAGCGCAAGAAGCCGCCGTCCACCGCGATGCATTCGCCGGTGATGTAACTGGCAGCCGGCAGACATAAAAAACCCACCGCCGCGGCAACTTCTTCCGGTTCGCCAATGCGGCGCATCGGCGTGCGTTCGATGACCTGTTCGTAGTAGTCCGGATCCGACAACGGACCGGAGGTGCGGCGGGTACGGATGTACCACGGCGCCACCGCGTTGACGCGGATGCCGTCTTCGGCCCACTCCACCGCCAGGTTGCGCGTCATTTGCTGCAACGCCGCCTTGGTCATGCCGTACGGCGCGCCGCTGCGCACATGGGTGATGCCCGAGACGCTGCCGACGTTGACGATGGCCGAGGCTGCGTGTTGCGCCAACAACGGGTGCGCATAACGCGACAGTTCGAATGCGGAAAACACATTGGTTTCGAAGATGCCGCGCCACTCGTCTTCGGTGTAATCGATCGCGGCGCGGGTCACGTTGCCGCCGGCGTTGTTGATCAGCAGATGCAGGCCGTCGGCGTGGTCTTCCACCCAATCCAGGATCGCGCGGCGCTCTTCATCGTCGGAGACATCGGCGGCCAGCCCGTGCAGTTCGCGCTCGGGAAACTCGTCGGCAAGCTCATCGCGCGCCTGCGCCAGGGCATCGGCATCGCGCGCCACCATCAGCAGGTCGGCACCGAAGCCGAGCAGCTCGCGCGCGATGGCAAGACCAATCCCGGCACTGGCGCCGGTGATGAGGGCGGTCTGTCCATCCAGCCGCCAACGGTGCGTTGTCACGTGGTAATCCTCTTCAAAGCGCAGGAAACGGCCGCTGCAACGCAGTTGACGCGCATGCGTGGCCCGGGCGTTAGAGCGTGGTATGCACGTTGAGATGAGATGCGTTGGCCGTCAGCGGTGCGGAGCGGGTGCTGCACGGCGCCGACCTGGCTGGCGCCAAGGCAAGCCGCGCGGCGCCTGCTCCGTGCCGCTGGCGGCCAACCCGCCGGGAAGCGTCCTGTGGCGCACCGATACCGCGTTGCGCGCCTTGTCGCGACGCGCCAGGACGCTTCGCACTCACCTCAACGTACATAACACGCTCTAGGATAACGCCACCCCAAGCGAGGTCACGACGATGAAGATGCATTGGATGCTTGCGGTTGGTCTGGCGTTGTCGCTGGGCGCCTGTCAGCGGCCGCAGCCCGCGCCCACCGATCAGAAGCCCGATCCGCAAGCCACCGCCTTGCGCGACCACATCCAGCAACCGTTGAACAAGGCGCACGCGGTGCAGGCCGCAACCGACCAGGCGGCCGACGATCAGCGCAAGGCGATCGATGCCGCCACGCAGTAGCAAAACCTCGGCAACCGGTGAACTGGCGCCCTGAAGCGCCTGCAGTTGGTGCCAATCAGCGCACGGATGTGCCAATAGCCACCGGTGAACGCCTGCCAAGGCTGTAACTGCACTCAGCACGACATGCGCGATACGAGTGGCCGATGGTTGCGCGCTCGACGATTGCTGCGTGGGTCTTGCCGCCTGCTTCGTTCGTTCGGCCGTTCAAATCACCGCATCATCCGCGCGCACACAACAACGCCGGCACATCGCCGGCGTTGTCGATGCATCAAGTGCGCACTGAGCGCAACGCGTCAGAACCCGCAGAAGCAGTAGGCCAGCGACTTGACCGGCGTGCCGCCTGCCTTGCTGTCGTGCACGGCGCTTTCGACAAAGCGCAGCTGCGTATCCACTTCCGGCAACGAGCGGGCCAGCAGCGCGCGCGCCATGCCCGAGTCGCCCAGCATCCAGGCGCCCATGCGGCTGCCGGCAAACCCGCTCATGAACTGCGAGAACGGCGTGGCCGGCTTTTCCACATAGCGCACGCGGAACTTGCCGCGGCTCAGCTTGGCGCGGTCGGCCGCATCGGCCACCGCTTCGGACATGCCGCCGAACGCATCCACCAATCCACGCTCCTTGGCCTGCGCGCCGCTCCACACACGGCCACGCGCCACCTTGTCGATCGCCTCCACCGACTGGTGACGCGCCTGCGCCACCTTGCCGGTGAAGTCGGCGTAGCCCTTGTTGATCACCGCCTGGATGACCTGGCCGGCAGCCGGATCCAGCGGACGGGTGATGTCGAACGCACCGGCGAACCGCGTGGTGGCCACGCCGTCGGTGTGCACGCCGATCTTGTCCAGCGCGCGGGTCAGGTTCGGCACCATGCCGAAGATGCCGATGGAGCCGCTGATGGTCGACGGGTCGGCGTAGATGCGATCGGCATTCATGCTGATCCAGTAACCGCCGGACGCGGCCAGATCGCCCATCGACACCACCACCGGCTTGCCGGCCTGCTTGAGCGCAACCACTTCGCGGCGGATCTGCTCGGAGGCGAAGACTTCGCCACCGGGCGAATCCACGCGCAGCACCACCGCCTTCACTTCCTCGTCGTCGCGCGCCTGGCGCAGCAGCGCCGCCGTGGACTCGCCACCGATGCGTCCGGCCGGCTGTTCGCCACCGCTGATCTCGCCCGCCGCCACCACCACCGCCACCTGCGGGCGACTGTCCATCGGCGAACGCTGCGCCTGCAGCTGGCTCAGATAATCGTTGAACCCGATATTGCGGAAACCGCTGTCGGCATCGCTGTCGGCCACACCGCGCTTGACCAGCAGCGCATCGACTTCTTCGCGCGTCTTGAGCCCGTCCACCAGCTTCTGTTGCAGCGCGAACTTGGCCAGGTCGCCACCGGCGGCGGCCACGCCTTCGGGCAGCGTGTCGATGCCGGCAGCCAGCTGCGCCGGGCTCAGCTTGCGCGCGGTGCCCACGTCGGCCAGATAGCGCTGCCACACATCGTTCATCCAGAACAAATCCGCTTCCTTGGCATCGGCCGAGGCCGCGTCCAGGATGTACGGCTCGGCTGCAGACTTGTACTCGCCGACGCGGAACAGATGCACGTCCACGCCGAGCTTGTCCTGCAGGCCTTCGCGGAAGTACTGGCGATAGCGGCCAAGGCCTTCCAGCAACACGCTGCCCATCGGGTCCAGATACACCTCGTTGGCCTGTGCGGCGAGCAGGTACTGGCCCTGGCTCATGCTCTCGCTGAAGGCCACGATCTGCTTGCCGGAGGCGCGCAACTTCTGCAATGCGACGGCCACTTCGCGTTGGGAAGCAAATCCGGACGGTTGCAGCTTGTCCAGGTTCAACAGCACGCGCTCGATCTTGCGGTCCTTGCCCGCCGCCTCGATCACGCGCACCAGGTCGCGCAGTTGCACTTCTTCGGCGCTCTTGTCGCCGACCGCCTTGGCCAGCGACCGGCTGACCGGGTCTGCACTGAATTGTTCGACCAGCGTACCTTCCGGGTTGATCACCAGGGTGGTGCGCTCGGCCAACGGCTTGGTGCCATCGCCACGCGCCAGCGCCACCACGAACACCAGCAACAGCAGGAACAGGAACCCGAAGAACACCAGGTTGAAAATCAGGCGCCGGGTGAAATTCATCACATCCCACAGGCCGACGAAGAAGCTGGCGATGGGATTGCGACGCACGGGGTGGTTCATGGAAAGCTCCGTCGAAAGACGCTGCATACAGATCGATGGTGCCCAGCATACCGGCTGCGCAGCGCGCGCGGCATGCGCTGGAAGTCAGGGTGTCACGGTGGCGGTCAGCCGCCGGCTGGTCTGGCGGAAGCGCAGCCCCATCAGGATCGAGGCCACCGTCAGGCCCAGGATCAGGCCCACCCACATGCCCTTCGGTCCCCAGCCCAGCCCCAGGCCGAGCCCGGCGCCGATCGGCATGCCCACGCCCCAGTACGAAAACATCGCCAGGAACATCGGCACGCGGGTGTCCTTGAGCCCGCGCAGCGCGCCGGCCGACAGCACCTGGATGCCGTCGGGAAACTGGAACGTGGCGGCAAACAGCAGCAACACCGACGCCAGCGCGGCCACGGCCACGTCGTCGGTATAGACGCCGACGATGGCATCGTGGCCCAGCAACAGTGCGCTGGCCGACAGCGCTTGGGTGCCCAGCACGATCGCATAGCCGGCCCAGGCCGCGCGCCGCATCGCCAGCGGGTCGCCGCGGCCCACTGCGTGGCCCACGCGCACGGTGGTGGCCTCGGCCACGCCCATCGGGATCATGAAACACAACTGCGCGACGTTGATCGCGATCTGGTGCGCGGCCGCTTCGGTGGAGCCCAGCCGGCCGATCAACAACGCAGTGACGATGAACAACCCGCCTTCCATCAACACGGTGATGCCGATCGGCAAGCCGGTGCGTAGCAACTCGCCGATGGCGCGCCAGCGCGGTCCTTCCAGATGGGCAAACAAGTGCAGATGCGCAAACCGCCGTGCGCGCCACAGATACAGCGCAAACACGCTCGCCTGCACCCACATGGTGATGGCCGAGGCGATGCCCAGACCTTCGGCGCCGTGTTCGGCGAAGCCGAACTTGCCATAGGTCAGCGCATAGCCCACCGGTGCCAGCACCAGCAGGCCGCCAAAGCCCAGCAGCATGGTCGGCAGCGTCCAGTGCATGCCCTCGCTGAGATAGCGCATGCAGAAGTAGAAGGTCAGCGCCGGCACGCCCCAGCGCACCGCGTGCAGGAACGCGGTGGCGCCGGGCACGATGTCCGCTGCAATCCCGAAGGTGGGCAGCAACGGCGGCACCACGCTCAGGAACACGAACATCAGCGCACTCAGCCCCAGCGACAGCCACAGCGCCTGCCGGAACAGCGGCCCGATCTCGCGCTCGCGGCCGGCGCCGAGCAATTGCGAGACCGAGGCAGTCAACGAGATCAAGGTGCCGATCGGCACCAGCATCGGCAGCCACAGCAGCGAGGTGCCGATGGTGACTGCAGCCAGCGTGGCGGTGCCGTGGTGGCCGGCGATGACGTTGTCGACAAAACCGATCAGGCCGGTGGAAACGTGGCCGAGCACCAGCGGCAACGCAAGCAGGCCGGTGGTGCGCACTTCCGAGGCGAAGCCTGGCGTCGCGGACGGGGGTGCAGAAGAAACAGACATGACAACCGATCGCTGCGCGGACTACGGCCGTGCCGGGAGGCGCTGGCACCGGGTCGCGCGGGCCGGCTATCTTACGCCTACTTTCCGACTGCGGCCTTGCCGCGCAGCTGGGTAGAGCCCGCTGCGCGACTGCGCGCGCGGGCAAAACGCGAAGGCTGCTGCAACCGGGCCGGCGCGGGAGACAGTTGTACGCGTGCGCCAACGCCGTTCTTTCGGGATCAGGTCGACGGCAACGCGCCTTCCCCGACTCGCCAACCGGACCTGGCTCATGTCACCGCATTCGACCGCGCACCCTCCCACAGACTGCAAAAATTGTGCCTCTGCCTTGCAGGGGGCGTACTGCCACGCCTGCGGGCAAAGCGCGCACAACCCGGTGCGCAGCGTCGCCCATGCGGTGGAAGAAGTGTTCGAGTCGTTCTGGCATCTGGATGGGCGCATTTTCCGCACCCTGCGCGACCTGCTGGTGCCCGGACGCGTGGCCCAACGCTTCCTGGGCGGCCAACGCGTGCGGTACGTGGCGCCGATGCGGCTGTTCCTGGTACTGAGCCTGTTGACGTTCTTCATCGCGCGCATCGCCGTGCATGCGTCCGCCGCAGACAGCGATATCGCCGCCGCGCCCGGCACCAGCCAGACCACGGTTCCCAAGGATTTCGCACAGGCACGCACGCCGGCGCAGGTGGAAGCGGTACGCAGGCAGTTGGTCGACGCGCTGACGCAGACGCGCGCGGCCGTGCCGAGCGGCATCGCACGCGAGCGCGTGGACGCCGGCATCGCGCGTGCCAATGCGCAAGCGCAACGTCGTCTGACGCAGCTGCAGGCCGACGCGCGTCCGACCAGCGCCGTGCCCACCGCAGAGGCAGACAGCGATAGCACGTTCTTTTCGGTCATGGGCAAGCCGTGGGACCCGGTGAGCAACCCACTGCACTATGCGGCACTACCGCAGTTCGCCAACCGCTGGATCAATACCCAACTTCGCCATATCCGCGACAACCTGCCGCGGCTGCGCAGCGACCCGCAACTGCTCTACAACGCATTCTTCGCAGCGGTGCCGTCTGCATTGCTGGTGCTGGTGCCGCTGTTTGCACTGCTGTTGCGGGTGTTCTACGTGCGCAGCGGGCAGGTGTATCTGGAGCATCTGGTGGTGGCACTGTATAGCCACGCCTTCCTGTGCCTGAACCTGCTCACGCAACTGCTGTTGTCGCTGCTCAGCGATGCGCTGGCGCACGTCGCCAGCCCGATCACCTGGAGTATCGGAGTCGCGCAGTTCGGGCTGACGCTCTGGATGCCGGTGTATCTGCTGTGGATGCAGCGGCGTGTGTACGCGCAGTCCTGGCTGGTCACCGTGCTCAAGTACATCGGTCTGAGCGGGGTGTATCTGGTGTTGGTGACGGTGGCCGCTGCGCTGTTGATGGTGGCCAGTCTGGCGCGTCTTTGACGCGCTGACTGCGCAGACGGTTGCGCGAAGACAGCCGCATTGCAGCGCGACGCAGCGATGCCGGGCCTGGGTGCGGCGCGTCTGAAGCGGCGCTATGGGGCAGGCACCGCTAGAACGGATAACCGGCGCAACACTGAAAGGCATTGCGCGCGCCGACGGCACGCGAGCGATCAACGCGCCAGTTGGCGCTTCAACCAGATGCTGCGCGTGGCCGGCGCTTCGGCCAGGAAGGCCTCGCGCAGGCCGTCGCGCTCCTGGGGCGGGGTGCGCTGCGCCAGCACCGCCAGTTGCTCCAGCTGGCCGGCGTCCAGGCTGCGCAGCGCGGCCAGCATGGCCTCGCGCTGGGCGGGCTGCACGTAGCCGATCAACGGCTGCAACTGGGCATAGAACGCCCCCACCTGCGAGCCCAGGCGCCAGCCGTCGCGATGCAGGCGATCCATCGCGCCGAACTGGGTGCGCAGCGCGCGTTGCTGATCCTCGGGCAAGGCCTGCAGCCGCTCGCGTGCCTGGCGCAACACCACGCGGTCTGTGGCCGTCAGCCCCTTCCAGGCGGCATAGCGGGCACGCAGCTCGGCTTGCTGCGCAGGCGTCATCGCCGCCCAGCGTGTGCGTTGCTGCGCGGCGCTCGGCGATGTATTCGGCACTGCGGCAGCGGAGGTGGACGCGGCCGGCGCAGCGGCCGATTCTTCCAGCGGCGTCGGCAAGCGCTGCGCGCCGGCGACGCCGGCAAACGCGCAGAGCACCAGGCCGCACCAGTCAGTTGGTTTCATCATCGACCGTCTCCAGAGGGGCGGAAGGTTGCTCGGCTGCGGTGGCATGCGCACCGGATTCATCAACCGGCACCGGGTGGCCGGCGGCATACCAGGCGTAGAAGTCCGCAGCGCGGGCCAGCTCCAGATCCGGGTCGGCCAGCATCGCCTGGTCGCGCGGATCCAGGCCCGGCGTGGCCACGGCATCCGGCAGGTCGGCCGCCGGGAGTTCCTCCACCAGCACCGGCGCCGCGTCGGTCACGTGCAACACGCCGGCAGGCGCCTGCGAGACAGGCTCGGGAGGAAGCGCGGGCCGGCGGTGGGCCCACCACCAGCCCAACCCCGCCAGCAGCAGTGCCACCGCCAGCACGCCCAGCGCCATGCCGGCGTGGCGGCGCTCCAGCTGCGGCCACCGCCATTGCCGTCGGGCCCGGGCAGCGGCAGGACGGCGCGGCGCCGGTGCCGGCTCGGCCGGCGCGGCAGTGAGCGGCATTCCGGCCAGGGCCGAATCGCGGAGCTGGCTCAGCCGGGTCAACTGGGCCGGGCTCAGGTCGCGCAGTTCCACTTGCGCCGCTTCTGCCAGGGCCCGCCAGGCCTGGGCATCCGGATTGCCGGCGGCATCGCGCGGGCAGGCACGCGCCAGCGACTGCCGGTAGTCCGCCGCTTCGACGCCTTGCACCTCGCTGGCCACGCCTTCTTCCAGCCCGGCCACGATCCGCAGCAGCAGCGCCAGGCGGTCGGCAGTCTGCATCCGGCCCAAGACAGTGAATGGGGGCAGCCACGTGCCCGGCATCGGCTCGCGCCGCAGCGGGGGCGCGGTGGCCAGCAGGCTCCAGAAGCGCATCGGCCAGCCTGCCATCGGCCGACCTGCCGCCTGGCTGCTGAAGGCGCGCAAGGCCGCTGCGAGGGCGCGCTCGGCGGCGGCCACGTCGCCGCATTGCAATTGTGCGAGCACCAGACCCCGGCGTTCGACACCGCGCAAGAAGGCAGATAGCGCGGCAGGGGTCACGGGGGCGTCGGGGACTACGGTCATGAGAACTCCAGCATCGGCCGGCATGATACCGACGCGATTGGCCCCCGCCGACGGCTTGACAGATCGGCCCGGCCCCGCTCCGCCTTCACACCGGCCGTGCCTGCCGCCGCGGCGGGTTGTGCACAGCGGCAGACATACCGATACGCAAGCGTCTGTCAACTGTTGTTTTTTCTTTGTTGCATTCGTGTTTCACGCCTAAGTGATTGAAATTTATTGACTTATGCATGTTGGCTAAAAAATGTCCAAGAGGTTGCAGAGGCTAGTGAATCCATCGTCACAGCGTGGAGCACGACACTAATTCACAGGTTTATCCACAGCCAGTGTGGATAAACCCGTTTCCTTAACCCTCACATAGGTTTACGTCGTATTTATCACTTCCGTCACAGAACCGCGGCCGCTGGCTCGGGTTGGATTCGGGCCGATTTGGGGGCGGCCGCCGGCCTCTGGACAGGGTCGGTAGACTGGTCGGATGACTTCGACCGTCGCCACCCTGCGCGTCGCCTTGCCGGTGCCGCTGCCCCAATTGTTCGACTATCTGCCTCCGACCGATGCGCCGTTGACGGACCCGGCGCGGGTCGGCTGCCGGGTGCGGGTGCCGTTCGGGCCGCGCGAGTTGGTCGGGGTGGTGGTGGAGATCGGGCAACTGCCCGCGGCCGACGGCTTGCGCCCGGCACTGGCGTGGTGCGACCAGGCCCCGCTGCTGGTGGATGAACTGGCCCGCTCGCTGCACTGGCTGGCCCGCTACACCCACGCTCCGCTCGGCGAGGCCCAGACCAGCGCCCTGCCCGGCCCGCTGCGCCGCGGCGAACCGCTGGCCGACACCCACGCCTGGGCCTGGCAGCTGACCGAAGCCGGCCACAGCGGTGCCGCCAGCCTGCGCGCGGGCAGCCGTCCCGCCCTGTTGGCGACCCTGCTGCTCACCGGCGCAGTGGGCGAAGAGCAACTGGATCCACTACTGCCGCAATGGCGGCAGGCAGCGCGCAGCCTGGCCAAACGCCACTACGCCGAGCGCGTGGCGGTGCCGGCCGACAGCATCCCGCCCCGTCCCGGCAGCGGCCCGCCGCTCAACGACGAACAGCAGGCCGCCGCCACCGCGATCCGCGCGCATAGTGGCTTTGCCACCTACCTGCTCGACGGCGTCACCGGCAGCGGCAAGACCGAGGTCTACCTGCAGGCGATCGCCGACTGCCTGGCCGCCGGCAAGCAGGCGTTGGTGCTGGTACCGGAGATCGGCCTGACCCCGCAGACCCTGGGCCGCTTCCGTACCCGCCTGGGCGTGCCGGTGCACGCACTGCACTCGGGTCTGTCCGATGGCGAACGCGCGCGGGTGTGGGCGGCGGCCTGGCGCGGCGAGGCAAAGCTGATCGTCGGCACCCGCTCGGCGGTGTTCACCCCGCTGCCCAACGCCGGGCTGATCGTGATCGACGAAGAGCACGACGGCAGCTACAAGCAGCAGGACGGCATCCGCTATCACGCGCGCGATTTCGCCTTGGTACGCGGCAAGGCGCTGGATGTGCCGGTGATACTGGGCAGTGCAACGCCATCGCTGGAAAGCCTGCACAACGCCTATTCCGGCCGCTACCAGCATCTGCGCCTGTCGCGGCGCGCCGGCGAAGCGCGCCCGCCGCGCGTACGCGTGCTCGACGTGCGCAAGCGCCCGCTCAAGGACGGCCTGTCGCCCGAGGTGCTGGCCGGTATCGGCGCCACCCTGGCGCGCGGCGAACAGGTCCTGGTGTTCAAGAACCGCCGCGGCTATGCACCGGTGCTGCTGTGCCACGACTGCGGCTGGACCGCGGCCTGCCAGCGCTGCAGCACGCCGCTGCACCAGACCCCGATGACCGTGCATGCCGGCGGCCGCCGTCTGCAGTGCCACCATTGCGGCGCGCGCCAACCTGCACCGCTGGCCTGCCCGGCCTGCGCCAGCCTCGCGCTGCAGCCGCAGGGCATCGGCACCGAGCGACTGGAAGAACGCCTGACCGAGGCGTTTCCGGACGTCCCGGTGGTGCGCATCGACCGCAGCACCACCCAGCGTCGCGACGCACTGGAGACCCAGCTGGCGCGCCTGGGCAGCGAGGCCGGCATCCTGGTGGGCACGCAAATCCTGGCCAAGGGCCACGACCTGCCACGGCTGACCATGGTGGTGGTGGTCGGCATCGACGAAGGCCTGTTCTCGGCCGACTTCCGCGCCGCCGAAAAACTGGCCCAGCAGTTGATCCAGGTGGCCGGACGCGCCGGGCGTGCCGACCGGCCGGGCGAAGTCTGGTTGCAGACCCATCACCCCGAACACCCGTTGCTGCAGACCCTGGTCAATGGCGGCTACCACGCCTTCGCCGACGCCGAACTGCAGCAGCGCGAAGCGGCCGGATTCCCTCCCTTCGCGCACCTGGCCTTGTTCCGTGCCGAAGCCAAGGATGTGGCCGCAGCCAATCAATTCCTGCTGGCGGTGCGCGGTTTGACCAGCGCCGACCCCGGCACGCAATCGCCGGCGTTTGCCGCAGTGGAATGCTACGGCCCGATGCCGGCACCGATGCCGCGCCGCGCCGGTTTCCAGCGCACGCAGCTGCTGTTGTCGGCGCAACAACGCGCGGCATTGCATCGCCTGCTCGACACCCAACTGCCGGCCATCTATGCGCTACCGCAAGCCCGCCGTGTGCGCTGGTCGCTGGATGTGGACCCGATCGACTTGTATTAGCGCACGGCGTATCGACCATGGAGCAGAAGCCAGACCCACGTCTTGCGCGCTGTGCCCAGGTCATTGAGCGCACGTGGCGTGATCCTTGGTAGGAGCGCACCCGGGCGCGATGCGGCATGACGGGAATGCCCTCGCGCCCGGGTGCGCTCCTACAGCACTGCAGGCTACCTGTCTGCGTGATGTACAAGGCCCACTTGCTTGCAGCAACGTGCCGGGTCGGCAGCTCAGGCGGTGCCTGTCATGAATCGCATTGACTCAGCGTCGGCGCGACACTCAGGTCAGCGCGGTCATTACCGCGCGCCGGTACGCCGGCCGCGCACGCAGGCGCGCATACCACGCCTGCAGATGCGGCAATTCCGGTCGCTCGATCGGCATTTCGAACCACGCGTAGATGAAGCTGCCCAGCGGAATATCGCCCATCGCGAACTGCTCGCCGGACAGGTACGGCTGTTGCGCCAATGCCGCATCGGCACGTGCCAGCAACTCACCCGAGTGGGTCAACGCCGCAGCGATGCGTGCGTGATCGCGCTCGGCCTCGGGCGTGCGCAAAACGCCCCAGAACAGGTCGCGAAACACTCCAGCGAAAGTGGAAGTGGTCCAATCCATCCAGCGGTCGCCCAGCGCGCGCTCGGCCGGCGCATGCGGATACAACGCCGGCGCATATTGCGCGGCCAGATAGCGCACGATCGCGTTGGATTCCCACAACACCAGCGCGCCATCCTGCAGTGTCGGCACCAGCCCGTTCGGGTTCAGCGCGCGATATTCCGGCGTGGTGTTGCCCCCGAACGCGCCGCCCACTTCGATCGAGGCGTAGGCCACGCCGGCTTCTTCGGCGCACCACAGCACCTTGCGTACATTGCTGGAATTGCGCCGCCCCCACAGCGTGATCGTCGGCGGTGTGTGGTCGCTGGCTGCATGCGTCATCGTCATTTCCCCGGAGCAGGCTTGGCGGGTGCGCGCGCCGCGCGCTTGTTGGCCGGTGACGGCGCCGCTGCGGCAGGCACTGCGGTTTTCGCGCCGCTGCGTCCACCCTTGGGCGCGTCGCGCACCCACAACGCCTGTTCGTCCTGCCTGATCTCGAACAAGCCGATCGCGCGTACCAGATCGCTGAGTTTGCGATAGCCATAGTTGCGTGGATCGAACGAGGCCTGGTTGGCCACCTGCTTGCCGACCGCACTCAGCAGCGCCCAACCATCGTCTTCGCAGGCGCTGACGATCGCATTGCGTAGCATTTGGACCAGACGCGTATCGCTGCGTAATGCGGTGGCGTCCTTGCGACCGGCAGCCGTTTCGCTGGCCGCTGCAGCCTGTTGCCCGAGCGCCTCGACATAGGTGAACTTGGAGCACGCATTGACGAATGGCGCCGGTGTCTTCTTCTCGCCGAAGCCATAGACCTTCATGCCGTCGGTCAGCAGCCGCATCACCAGCGGCGTGAAATCGGCATCGCTGGAGACGATCGCAAATCCATCCAGATTGCGCGCGTACAACAGGTCCATCGCATCGATCACCATCGCCATGTCCGAGGCGTTCTTGCCGGAACTGTAGGCAAATTGCTGGATCGGCCGGATCGCGTAGTCGTGCAATGCCGCCTCCCAACCTTTCAAGTGCGGGCTCTTCCAGTTGCCGTAGGCGCGGCGCACGTTGGCCACGCCGTAGCGCGCCACTTCGGCCAGCACCACGTCGATCTTGCCGGCCGGCGCATTGTCCGCGTCGATCAGCAGCGCGATGCGTTTGTCGGGGTTGTCGATCATGCTCATTGCTCCAGGGAGTTCGCAGATTCGGTCTTGAAGTCGGTGTCGGTGTCCATCTCACTCTCCTCCACGTCGGTCTCGGCCGGCAATGTGTACTCGGTACCATCGCGCAGCGTGAGCACGCCCGTACTCAGGATCTCGCGTTCGGCACCGTCGCTGACCCAGGTGGCGTGCACGCGCCCGGTGCCGCGATCGCCTTGCACATCGAACACGAACTCATCGCTCCCCGGTGCCAGACTGGTGCGATACAGATCCACCCGCATGTCGCGGATCTGCCCGATATGTTCCTGCACCACGGCATCGGCCTGTAGCGCACTGCGCGCCTGATCGGCAAACAACGACCAACCGGTCGACATCAGCCAGATGAGCGCGCCAAACACCAGCATCGCCATCAGCACCACGCACGTCGCCACGCCAATCAGCCCGATCGCCACACTACTGAGCGACTTTGGGGCGACAGCTGCCGGCGACGGTGCAGCAGGTTGCACAGACGACAACGGCGGCAACGGCGGCGGGAGCGAGGACATGGGCTGGCCGGAAGCGGGAGATGCGACATGATGCCGCAGGCGGGCCGCGCTCACGCGGCATGTTCATTGCCGATGCGGCATCCTGATGGGCCCGCGTCGCACTCCATCGGACCTCACGATGACCTCTCCCCCCTCCCAAGCTCCGCTGCATCTGGTTGTGGTCGGCGGCGGATTCGCCGGCTTATGGGCGACCCGCGCGCTCGACGACCCCGGCATCCGCATCACCCTGGTCGACCGCCAGAACCACCACCTGTTCCAGCCGCTGCTGTACCAGGTGGCCACCGCCGGCCTGTCGGCACCGGACATCGCCGCGCCGCTCCGGCACATCCTGCGCGAGCAACGCAATGTCGAAGTACTGCTCGGCGATGTCACCGATATCGCACCAGACCGCCGCGAGGTGGTATTGGCCGATGGCAGCACGCTCGGCTACGACATGCTGCTGCTGGCCACCGGCGCCACCCATGCCTATTTCGGTAACGACCAGTGGGCCGAACACGCCCCCGGCCTGAAAACGCTGTACGACGCGCTGGTGCTGCGGCGCAAGCTGCTGCTGGCCTTCGAGCGCGCAGAAGCCGAATCCGACCCTGCCGCACGCGCCGCCTGGCTGAGCTTTGCCGTGGTCGGCGGCGGGCCCACCGGCGTCGAACTGGCCGGCACCCTGGCCGAAATCGCCCGCCACACGCTCAAGAACGAGTTCCGCCACATCGACCCGCGGCAGGCGCGCGTGCGCCTGGTCGAAGCCGGTCCGCGCGTGCTGCCCTCGTTTCCGGAAGATCTCACCGCCAAGGCGCGCAAGCAGCTGGAACGTCTGGGCGTGGAGGTGCACACCGGGACTCCGGTCACGCAGATCGATGCGCTGGGCTACCAGCTCGGCGACACCTTCGTGCCGGCACGCACCGTGGTCTGGGCCGCCGGCGTGGCCGCCTCGCCGCTGGCGCGTACGCTGGGCGTGCCGCTGGATCGCGCCGGCCGCGTGCTGGTCGAGGCCGACCTCAGCGTACCGGGCCACCCGGACATCTTCGTCGGCGGCGATCTGGCCTCGGTGCAGCAGGACGGCCGCCCGGTGCCGGGCGTGGCGCCGGCCGCCAAGCAGATGGGCAAGCACATCGCCAAGGCGATCCGGGCGCGGCAGCGCGGCCAGACCGCCCCGGCGTTTCGCTACCAGGACTACGGCAACCTGGCCACGATCGGCCGCATGGCCGCCATCGTGCATGTGGGCAAGCTCAAGTTGTCCGGCATCGTCGCCTGGTGGTTCTGGCTGGCTGCGCACGTGTACTTTCTGATCGGCTTCCGCAACCGGTTCGTGGTGCTGGTGAACTGGGCGATGGCGTACTGGAGCTACCAGCGCGCCGCACGCATCATCTTCGGCGGCGCCGCCGACGACCCGCCGCCCAGCAGCAAGGACGGGTGATAGCGGCGCAGGCCGTGCGATGCTGTGCGGCCTGATTCGACGACCCGATCGTGGCAACTGTCCTGTTCCTGCTGGATCTGCTCGGCACCTTCGTGTTCGCCCTGAGCGGAGCGACCTTGGCGGTGCGCAACCGCCTGGACCTGTTCGGCGTGCTGGTGCTCTCCTGCGCGGCAGCGGTGTCCGGCGGCATCGTGCGCGATGTGCTGATCGGCGCCACCCCGCCGGCCGCGCTGGTGCAGCCGCAGTATCTGCTGGTGGCCTGCCTGGCCGGCGTGGCCGGGTTCTATTGGCATGCAGCGGTGGAGCGGCTGCGCAACCCGGTGCAACTCTTCGATGCGGCCGGATTGGCGCTGTTTGCGGTCTACGGCACCAGCAAGGCGCTGGACTATCACCTCAGCCCACTCAGCGCGACGCTGCTGGGCATGCTCAGCGGCATCGGCGGAGGCATCGCGCGCGATCTGCTGGTGGCACGCACGCCGGTGGTGTTGCAGGCCGAACTGTATGCGGTCGCCGCGCTCGCCGGTGGCGGGCTGGTCGCGATCGGGCACGTCCTGGATGTGCCGCAGGCCTGGTCGTTGGCGACCGGCGCCGGCGTGTGTTTCGGCCTGCGCTTCATGGCCATCCGCTACGGCTGGCATCTGCCGGTGGCGCGCCCGCCGGAGTAGCAATCGCGTAACACCACATATGCAAACGGCCCGGAAAACCGGGCCGTCTGTACAACCACTCGCGCAAGACCGACAGGGTCAGGCGACGAACAGCGCCTTCATCTTCTTCAGCGCATTGGCTTCGATCTGGCGGATACGCTCGGCCGAGACGCCGTATTCGTCTGCCAGTTCCTGCAGCGTCACTTTCGAATCGGAATCCAGCCAACGGCGCTTGACGATGTCGCGCGAACGCACATCCAGTCCAGCCATGCCTTCGCGCAGCAGCTGCAGCTGGTTGTCTTCGCTGTCGTGACGCTCGTACGCCTGCGACGGGTCTTCTTCATTGGCGACCAGATAGCTCACCGGCGACGGCGG
Organism: Xanthomonas sp. NCPPB 1062; assembly: GCF_041481705.2. Lineage (NCBI taxonomy): Bacteria > Pseudomonadati > Pseudomonadota > Gammaproteobacteria > Lysobacterales > Lysobacteraceae > Xanthomonas > Xanthomonas sp. NCPPB 1062. The sequence continues at coordinate 4,254,920 of NZ_CM192987.1, forward strand.
GCCGTGATCGTCGTCTTCGTCCGACGACGCGTCGAAACCGATATCGCGACCGGACAGGCGCGACTCCATCTCCATCACTTCACGCTCGGAGACGTTCAGGTCCTTGGCAACCGCAGTCACTTCCGACGCATTGAGCCAACCCAGACGGGTCTTGGACTTGCGCAGGTTGAAGAACAGCTTGCGCTGCGCCTTGGTGGTAGCGACCTTGACGATGCGCCAGTTCTTCAGGATGAACTCGTGCATCTCGGCACGGATCCAGTGCACCGCGAAGCTGACCAGGCGCACGCCCATGTCCGGGTCGAAGCGCTTGACCGCCTTCATCAGGCCGATATTGCCTTCCTGGATCAGGTCGCCCAGCGGCAGGCCGTAGCCGTTGTAGCCGCGGGCCACGTGCACCACGAAGCGCAGGTGGGAATGGACCAGTTCGCGCGCGGCGTCCAGGTCCAGCTCGTCGCGGAAGCGACGGGCCAGATCCTGCTCCTCATCGACCGACAGCACCGGGATCTGGTGCACGGCACCGATGTAGGCGTCCAGCGAACCGAGCGCACTGGGAATCGGGAGATTGTTTGCCACAAGGGCAGTCGAGGTAGTCTGGTTCATAGGCACCATCTTAGCAGTCGAACTATTGGACTGCCGGGTACAGAAAGAGTTCCCAGCATTCCATTTATAGAACGTTCGGGTCTTTGGCATCACCGGTGTTCTACAGCCCGGCACCCCAAATTCGAGGCTTACGGTATCACCAAGCCCCTGTGCAAACCGTGACAAATTGGTTGCGCACCAGGATGCCGCCAGCGTCGTTCAGGCGCCGGTGGAGGTGGTGTCCAGTGCGCTGCGCGGTGGCAGCGACCAGTCGATCGGGCTCAGACCACGCCGCCGCAAATGGTCGTTGGTCTTGGAAAAATGCCGGCAGCCCAGGAAGCCGCGGTGCGCCGACAGCGGCGAAGGATGCGGCGCCTTCAAGACCCGATGGCGTGCCTGGTCGATGACCTTGCCCTTGGACTGCGCATAGCTGCCCCACAGCAGAAACACCAGCCCTTCGCGCTCGCGATTGAGGGTGTCCACCACATGATCGGTGAAGCCTTCCCAGCCCTTGTTCTGGTGGGCGCCGGCGCGCCCCTGCTCCACCGTCAGCACGGCATTGAGCAGCAGCAGGCCCTGGCGCGCCCAGGGCATCAGGTAGCCGTGATCCGGCCGCGCGATCCCCAGGTCGTCCTGGATCTCTTTGTAGATGTTGAGCAGCGACGGCGGCACCGGCACGCCGGGCAATACCGAGAAGCACAGGCCATGCGCCTGACCTTCGCCGTGATACGGGTCCTGGCCCAGGATCACTACCTTGACCTGCTCGAACGGGGTGGCGTCGAAGGCGGCGAAGATCTGCGGGCCGGGCGGAAACACCCGCGCTCCGGCCGCCTTGCGCTGGCGCAGGAATGCCGACAACTCCTGCATCTGCGGGCGCAGCAGCCAGTCGCCCACTTTTGCCTTCCACGACGGTTCCAGCTGGATGCGTCCCTCCCCTTCAGTCATAGCGTGACAGCCTGATCCTCCAGGCGTGCCAGGCGCAGCTGGAACAACACCTTGGTCACCAGCAGGCGCTCTTCGATCGGTTTTTGCACCAGATCGTTGGCACCGGCGCGCAGCAAGTCGGATTGATTGCGCGGGTTGGTGTCGCCGGTCATCACCAGCACCGGCAGGCGGCGCTTGCCGTAGGCGAAATCGATGCGGATACGCTCGACCACGTCGCGGCCGTTGAGCTCGCCTTTCAGGGTCACGTCGGTCAGCACCACGTCGATGCGGCGCTCGGTGCGGCCCAGCGATTCGGCAGTGAGCAGCGCAAAGGCATCTTCGGCGGTGAGCACGTGCACCACTTTCAGGCTCTGGCGTTCGAGCATGCGCTTGGTCGCCTCGGCCACCACGCGGCTGTCTTCGATGTAGAGCACGGTCGCCCCCACCACCGGCTCGGGCTGCACGTAGCCGCGGATGAAGGTCGCCAGGGCTTCATGGCCCAGCGCCTTGTCGAAATAATCGGTGACGTACTCGGTGAATCGGCGCTCCACCAGATGCTGCTGCGCATCGCCGGAGACCACGATTACCGGTACATAGGCCTGCCCGGCGGTTTCGCGCACGCTGCGCGCCAGGGTCAGGCCGTCGCCATCGGGCAGCGACAGCGAGGTGGTGACCAGATCCACGGCGCCGGCTTCCAGCGCCTGCCGCGCTTCGGCAATGTTGGAACAGCCGATCACCTGCACATTGGGCAGGTCGCGCTTGAGCACGTCGGCAATCAGCTTGCGCACCAACTTGGAACCATCGACCACCATCACGCGCGGTGCGTCGCTGATCAGGTGTTTGAGATCTGGTGGATGCATGGCAGGCCTCAGGTCTCGGTAGGACGGGTCTGGCGAAGGAAATGGCCGGTCACCAGCCAGGCACCCAACCAACCCAGGACTAAGGTGCCGACCAGCACCATCGCAGAATGCAACAGATCCAGCCCGTGCAGGGTAAAAGAACTGCCGTAACTGTCGGCCAATGTCGCCAACGGCGCACGCAATGCCAGGCCCGAGGCGGCGATCAGAGCGAGCGCGACAGCACCGGCGCCGAGTCCGTACCACGCGCCCAGATACAAAAACGGGCGACGGATGAAGCCATCGCTGGCGCCGAGCAACTGCAGCACGCCGATTTCCTCGCGCCGCGACTGAATGTCCAGCCGTACGGTGTTGCCGACCACCAGCACCGCACCGATCCCGAGCAGGGCAGACAACACCTGGACCAGGCGCTCGCCGAAGTGCAACCAGCCATCCAGGCGCTTGCGCCACAGCGCATCGTGCTGCACCTGATCGGTCTGCGGCAGCGCCTGCAGCGCATTGGCCAGCTGCGCGTCGTCGGTCGCATCGGCGGGAGTGACGATCAGCAAGGTGGGCAGCGGGTTGTCGCCCAGCGCATCGGCCGCTTCATCGAGCTTGGCGCTCTCGCGCAGCTCGGCCAAGCCCTGCTCCGGCGTGCGCAGCGTGACCTTGGCGACATCCGGGCGTGCACGCAGCTCGCCGGCCAGCGCCTGCGCCGCCTCGGCAGCCACGTCGACCTTCAGAAACAGATTGATCTCGCGCGACTGCTGCACGCTGCCGGCCAGCAGCTTGACGTTATCCAGCGCGATCGACAGCCCCAGCGGCAGGGCCAGGGCCAGGGCCATCACCACGATGGTCAGCAACGTGGCCCACGGCTTGCGCATCGCACGGCCCAGGCTGAAGGCAATGCTGTGCAGATGGTGGTCGATCCAGACGCCGAGCCGCGACGGCGCGACGGTTTCGGTATTGGCGGGCTTGCTCATTCGGCCAGGTCCTGCGGCGAGATGTCGTCGACCAGGCGGCCGTGATCCAGGATCAGCACGCGCTTGCGCATCTGCTTGAGCAGCGCCAGGTCGTGGCTGACCACCAGCACGCTGGTGCCACGGGCCGGAAGTTCGGCGAACAACTGCATGATTTCCGCGGCCAGTGCCGGGTCGAGATTGCCGGTGGGCTCGTCGGCCACCAGCAGCCGCGGTTCGCCGACGATGGCGCGCGCGATGCCCACGCGTTGCTGCTCGCCGGCAGACAATTGCGACGGCAGGGCTTTCTCGCGATGGGCCAGACCGATGCGCTCCAATGCCGAGCGCACGCGCTTGCCGATCTCGGCACGCCGGGTGCCGCGCAAGATCAGCGGCAGGGCCACGTTCTCGGCGATGCTGCGGTCGTTGAGCAGACGGTGGTCCTGATAGACCGCACCCACCTGGCGCCGATGCAGCGGAATCTGCCGGCCACGTACCTTGAGCAGGTTACGTTCGCCCAGCAGTACCGCGCCCTGACTCGGGCGTTCGCTGAGGTGGATCAATTTGAGCAAGGTACTTTTGCCGGCGCCGGAGTGGCCGGTCACGAACAGCATCTCGCCATCGGCCACTTCGAAGCTGACATCGGTCAGCGCCTGGTGGCCACCGGCGTAGTGCTTGCTGACGTTGTCGAAACGCAGAACGGTCATTCAGCGATTATGCCGGAGCGTCAGTGCTTGCGTCGCATCGCCGATGCGCGGCGATGCGATCAGTGCCGCAAACGGTCAGTTGCCTGAGACCAGCGAACGCAGTCGGCGGCCGATCCGGCTGAGCAGCGAGGGGCTGCCCGACGGCTTGGCGGCGGCACGCACCGGCTTGGCAACCACCTGGGTGGGCTTGCGCGGTGCGGCAGGTGCGGGAACCGGCGTGGATGCCACTGCCGGCTCGGCACCCTCGACCGGACGACCGTTACGACGACGCCGACGCTTGCGTGGCGCGCGCTCGGCATCGGCCACGCCCGCGGAAGGTGCCTGTCCCGCCGCTGCGGCAACGACCGGATGTTCGGTCGACGCCGCAGTTGCAGGCGCCTGGCCTTCCACCCGTGGCTTGCGACGCGGACGCGGCTTGCCATCGGCACCGGCGCCTTCGCGGCGACCACCGCCACTGCCGCTGCGCGACCCGCCCGAGCCACTGCGCCCGCCACCGCGACGCTGTTCTTCGGCGGCGCGCTGCTCGCGCGCTTCGCGGAAGATCGTGCCCACGCTGTCGCCAGCGTCGTCGTCGGCCTCTTCGCCTTCCACCGGCACGCGTGGCGCACGCGGCAGCGGCGTCAACAGTTCGGACGTCACCGGCTCGACCGGGATCTTCTGCTCGATATAGGCCTCGATGTCCGGCAGGCTCATCGCATAGCGTTCGCAGGCGAAGCTGATCGCATCGCCTTCTTCGCCCAGGCGCGCGGTGCGGCCGATGCGATGGACGTAGTCTTCGGCGTCGAACGGCAGGTCGTAGTTGTAGACGTACTTGACGCCATCGATATGCAGACCGCGCGCAGCCACGTCGGTGGCGACCAGGATTTCGAGCTGGCCTTTCTGGAAGCGGTTGAGCAGCGACTCGCGCTTCTTCTGCGGCACATCGCCCGACAGCACGCCGACCCGGTAGCCGTGCCGCTCCAGGGTGCGCGCCACGCGCTCCACGAACGCCTTGGTATTGACGAACACCATGGTGCGCGCGCCTTCGCTGCGCGACAGCAAGCCCAACAGCAGCGTCTGCTTCTCTTCGTCGGAGGGGAAATAGATGCGCTGGCGCACCCGCGCAGCGGTGATGCTTTCGGTTTCGACGACCAGCTTTTCCGGCTCGTTCATGTGCTCGTAGGCCAGCTCCAGCACGCGGTGGCTGAGCGTGGCCGAGAACAACAACGTCTGCCGGGTGCCGCGCTCGGGCATGCGCCGCAGCAGGAAGCGGATGTCCTTGATGAAGCCCAGGTCGAACATGCGGTCGGCCTCGTCCAGCACGCAGATCTCGCAGGCGTGCAGCGAGACCACCTTGTGCTGCTTGACGTAGTCGATCAGGCGGCCCGGGGTGGCGATGATCACGTCCACGCCCTGCTGCAACAGTTCGCGCTGTTTGTCGTAATCCACCCCGCCATAGACCAGCGCAAAGCGCAGGCCAAGGTCGGCGCCGAACTTCACTGCGTCCTTGTGGATCTGGATCGCCAGCTCGCGGGTCGGCGCCAGGATCAGCGCGCGCGGGTCTTCCGGCTTGCGGTCGGCCAGGGCCGGGCGGATCAGCAGCCGATTCATCACCGCGACCAGGAACGCCAAGGTCTTGCCGGTACCGGTCTGGGCCTGGCCGGCGACATCGCCGCCCGGCAGCGCGACCGGCAAGGTCAGCGCCTGGATCGGGGTACAGCGGGTAAACCCGGCGCTCTCCAGCCCGGCGATCAAGGCCGGATGCAGATCGAACGAGGAAAAGGTCACATCGGTCAGCGGTTTGTCGCTCATTATTCCGTCTTCGTGAGGCGCCCTGGGCAGCCCGGGCGCGGCTTGCATCGATGCCGACAGCGTCGCAAACTGCGGCTGTTGTGGCGGACAGCGCGGCTTCAGGACTGACACTTGATTCAGTCGCGCAATGCCCCAGTTTAGCGCAATGTAGCGGCCTGCCCGTTCGGGTGGGCCGTTTTGGTTTCCAGGAGACCCAAGGTGAGCGATAAGGTTCAACATGTCGGCGATGCCGACTTCGACACAGCTGTACTGCAATCGGGCGAACCGGTTCTGGTGGATTTCTGGGCCGAGTGGTGCGGCCCGTGCAAGATGATCGCCCCGGTGCTGGACGATCTGGCCGACACCTATCAGGGCCGCCTCAAGGTCGCCAAGGTGAATGTGGACCAGAACCGTGCGCTGGCCATCAAGTACCATGTGCGCTCGATCCCGATGCTGTTGCTGTTCAAGGACGGGCAGGTGCAGGCGACCCAGATCGGTGCCGTCGGCAAGGGCCAGCTGACCCAGATGATCGACAAGACCCTGGGTGGCGCGGCCGCCTGAGCAAGCGGGCGTCCAGCAATGGGCGCCCGATGATGCGCCGGCAGTTAAATCATGCCCGGGAAGACGCTTGCGCGGTCACGCGCGGCGGTGATAGTGTCAGTTGGTCCGGCACACGTTCGTGCGCCGCCGCACCCCTCTAGAAGCTCTTCTAGACTCCCATCTACCACCAGTTCGCCCCCTAGTTGGGCGCTCGCACCTTAGCGAGGAATCACGCACTTGTCCGATCATCCTTCCTCCGATACCGGGAGCAGCGTCGACGCTCCCGTCGAGAAGCGCGTGCGCAAGCCGCGCGTGAGCAAGACCGCCGCCGCCACTGAAGAGGCTGGCGCACAGCAGCCCAACCTGCCCTTGCCCACCAGTCCCGCACCCGAAGCACCCCGTGCCCCGCAGGCACCGTCGCGCGCTGCCGATCCGGCACCGGCGCAGACGTCCAGCGATGGCGCACACGCCGGTCAGGCGCCCAGCGCCAGCCACGGCGGCGACACCCACGGCGAGCCCCGCGAGGGTGGCCAGTCGCAGCAGCAGCGCTTCAACCAGGCGCAGCAACAGCAGAACCAGAATCAAGGCCAGAACCAGGGCCAAGGTCAGCAGCAGGGCCAGAACCAGAACGCCGGCCAGAATCAGCAAGGCCAGGGCGGTCAGGGTCAGGGACAAAACCAGCAAGGCCAGAACCAGCAGGGCAACCGCCGTGACCGGTTCCGCAACCGCCGCGACCGCGGCCCGCGCGACCGCTTCGGCAACGACGGCGGCATGCCCTCGTCCGACGGCAACAACGAGCCGTTCATCGCGCGTCCGCATCCGGCCGTGCCGGAAGGTTTTCCGGTGTATTCGCTGAGCGACCTCAAGCGGATGCCGGCGCAGAAGCTGCTGGACATCGCCGACCAACTCAACATCCAGGAAGGCGTGGCGCGTGCGCGCAAGCAGGACGTGATCTTCGCCCTGCTCAAGGTGCTGACCCGTCACGGTGAAGGCGTTGCCGCCGATGGCGTGCTGGAAATCCTGCCCGACGGCTTCGGTTTCCTGCGTGCGGCAGAAGCCAGCTACCTGGCCGGCCCGGACGATACCTATATCTCGCCCAGCCAGATCCGTCGCTTCAACCTGCGCACCGGCGACCACCTGTCCGGCCGCATCCGCTTCCCCAAGGACGGCGAACGCTATTTCGCGCTGTCGATCGTCGACACCATCAACGGCGAGCCTCTGGAAGCGAGCAAGAACAAGGTCCTGTTCGAGAACCTGACCCCGCTGTTCCCGCGCCGCCGCTTCCGTCTGGAGCGTGGCGATGGCTCCACCGAGGACATCACCGGCCGCATCCTGGATCTGATGGCACCGCAGGGCAAGGGTCAGCGTGCGCTGATCGTCTCCCCGCCCAAGGCCGGTAAGACGATGATGATGCAGCAGGTGGCCACGGCCATCACCACCAATCATCCCGAAGTGCACATGATCGTGCTGCTCATCGACGAGCGTCCGGAAGAAGTGACCGAAATGCAGCGCACCGTGCGCGGCGAAGTCATCTCCTCCACGTTCGACGAGCCGGCTGCGCGTCACGTGCAGGTCGCCGAGATGGTGATCGAGCGGGCCAAGCGCCTGGTCGAGCACAAGAAGGACGTGGTGATCCTGCTGGACTCCATCACCCGCCTGGCGCGCGCTTACAACAACGTGGTGCCCAGCTCCGGCAAGGTGCTCACCGGCGGTGTGGACGCCAACGCCCTGCACCGCCCGAAGCGTTTCTTCGGTGCGGCGCGTAACGTGGAAGAAGGTGGCTCGCTGACCATCATCGCCACGGCGCTGGTGGAAACCGGCAGCAAGATGGACGAGGTGATCTACGAAGAGTTCAAGGGCACCGGCAACAGCGAAGTGCACCTGAACCGTCGCATCACCGAAAAGCGCGTGTACCCGGCAATCGACATCAACCGTTCGGGCACGCGCCGCGAAGATCTGTTGATCGAGCCGGAACTGCTGCAGAAGATCTGGATCCTGCGCAAGCTGCTGCACCCGATGGACGAAATCGCGGCAATGGAATTCCTGTTGGACAAGATGAAGACCACCAAGTCCAACGACGAGTTCTTCAGTTCGATGAAGCGCTGAGTCCAGTCGGTTCATCGAGACGAAAAAGCCCCGCATTGCGGGGCTTTTTTGTGCGAGGCGACCGTTGCGCAGGCTTTAGCCTTCTCTGTCAGCTCTGTGAGCCGCGCTCAACTTCCTTGCAGCGGCGTGACCAGGCGAACACCTTCCCCGCGTGCGGAGAACAACCCGCTGGCAGGCAGGGCATCCGGGCTGTCGCTCGATGTCGCTGCGCCGCGCTGTTCATCCCATGGGGCGGCCTGACGGGGGCCAGGCAGATACGAACGCCATTTCTGGGCCTGTTGTGCGGCGATCAGATCGGGTGGCGACGTTCCGATGTCGAAGCTGACCGGAACACGCATGACCCAGTACGGCGCCTTGACGTCCGGACCCTCTGTCGGCGGCAGAAACGTCCATGCACGCGCCTTCGTCGAGGCCGCATCGGCAAACGCCTGGCGCAACCGTGCACGTTTGGATTCCGGCACGAGGGATGTCAGGTTGACTTGCTCTGCGATCAGATCCTGGACCTTGCCGTCGCGCCCGATCTTGAGCATCAGATAGACCACGCCGGTGGCACCGGCCCGAAACGCCGCTTCGGGGTAGCGCGGCGGCCGCATGTCGTTGGTGCGCACACTCGTCGCGTCCTGCGCCTGGCCGCCAAAATGCGCGCTACGGATCGACACCAGATAATTTTCCCCTTCCCCCTGTTTGGCGACCAGCAGCAGGCTCATCGGCAACTGCGCGGGCAAGGCGCTTCCGTTGTCGCGCACAGGGTCGAAGCGCCACGATGCGACCGAACGCTTGATCCGCTCGCGCACTGCCGGCGGCAAACTCGCTTCGTCGGCAAGCTTCACTGCCGTGACCGTGCCGTCCGGGGTCAGGGTCAACTCGCCTGCCACATTCATGCTGGCCTCAATCTGCATGTGCGCCTGTTCTGCGCCTGGACTTGCGCGGGTCGCTGCGATGCTGCTCAATGCCAGCAAGATGCCAAGACTGAAACGCTGCTTCCATTGCATGACCGCACTCCCTGATGATGTAGCGTGCGTTGTACCAGTGTTGCCGCTGCCGGTAAATCACTAGAGCGTGTCATGCATGTTGAGAAGAGATGCGTTGGCCGCCCGCGGTGCGGAGCGGGTGCTGCGTAGCGCCGGCTTGGCTGGCGCCAAGGCAAGCTGCGCGGTGCGCGCTGCCGCTGACGACCAACCCTTCGGGAAGCGCCCGGTGGCGCGCCGATACCGCGTGGCGCGCCTTGTCTCGACGCGCCACGGGACGCTTCGCACTCATCTCAACGTACATCACACGCTCTAGGCCAGCCTGCGCGACTCCGCATAGGGCGGGGTGTCGGGATAATCGTCTTCGCGCAGCCGGCTCTGCAGGTCGCGCCACCAGCGTGGGTCGAACAGTTCCGGGTGCTGGTGCTTGACCGCTTCCAGTTGCGAGGCGGGCAGGCCCATGAACAAGGCGAAGCGCTCGGGAAAGACGTCGCGCGGGCCGACATGGAACCAGGGTTCTGCGGCCATCTGTTCTTCGTAAGTGGCGGGTACTGGCCAATCGCGGAAGTTGCATTCGGTGATCAGGCACAGCTCGTCGTAGTCGTAGAACACCGCGCGCTGATGGCGGGTAATGCCGAAATTCTTCAGCAACATGTCGCCGGGAAAGATGTTGTTGCGCGCCATGTCCTTGATGGCCTGGCCGTAGTCCAGCGCTGCGGCATGCGCGGCTTCGGGCAATTGTTCGCGCAGGTACAAATTCAACGGGCGCAACCGGCGCTGCACATAGCACAGTGCGATCAGGACATCGTCGCCGTCTTCGCTCAGGCTCATCGCGCAGCTGGTCTGCAGTTCCTGCAGCAACGCCGGTGAAAAGCGCGCCTTGGGGAAGCGCAGGAAGCGATACGGCTGCGCGTCGAGCAGGCGGCCGATGCGGTCGAGCTGGAAGACCAGTTCGTACTTGCCCTCTACCTGCGCGCGGCTCATGGTTTTGGGATACGCAAAGCGGTCGCGAATGAGTTTGAAGACCAGCGGATAACTGGGCAGCGTAAACACCACCATGACCATGCCGGGAGTGCCATCGGCGTGCACCAGCTGTTCGGACGGATGCGCCTGAAAATGGCTGAAAAACGTGCGGTAACGCTCGGTCTTGCCCTGCTTGGCGCGACCCAGCATCGTGTATAGCTCATCGACCGGCTTGTGGGTGAGCAGGCTGCGCAGGAACACCACCGCGTCGCCGACAGTGGACAGGTCGGCTTGAAAATAGCTACGCGAGTTACTGAACAATTGCGCGACATCGCTGCGCCGGGTCAACACCGCTTCGGCGCGCAGGCCTGCCTCGTCGTTGATCAGCGCGATCACGCACGGCGAAAAGCGATGTTCGCCGAACACGCGTCCGACCAGATACGCGCGCCGCTCGCGATAGAACACCGTCTCCAGTAATTCCACGCTGCGCACCGGATGCTCGCCCCAATGCGCAAGGTCGTCGAGCAGACGCACCGCGATGGCGGCCGCGCAGCGGGTGCGGTGCGCATACGGTACGGCGAACGCGTAGTCGCCGAGCACCCGCACCAGCATGTCGGTCAGGCGGCCGGGCGAGACCGCATAGGTGTGGCGCGCAACAGGCACGGTGATGGCGTCGGTCGGTTCGATATCCAGGGCGATGAATTCGATATCGGCATCGACGCCGTGGGTACCGAAGTAGCGCCGGGTCAGGGTGTTGTAGAACGTCTTGTACAACTCCTGGTCGATCAACCCGCTCAGCAAGGCGGCGTAATGATCGCGCGCGCGCATCCACAGCGCGCGATCGTGCGCCTGACCCAGCAGTACTGCGCGCAGGCGCAACATGCATTCGGCGATGTATTGGTCGTACAGCGCGATGCGCGCTACTGCGTCTTCGCGCGCGCCGCTCCAGTCACGTGTTTCGAACCGCTGTTTGGCGCGTGCGGTAATTTCGGAAAAGCGCGCGTGATAGTCCTCGAACGCTTCGTACACGGCCTGGGCGATCGCCAGCGCGCGGCGCTCGGATTGTGGTGGCAAGGGTGGATGACTCATGGCGGCAGTGTCCCGGAGCGCTTGCGGCGCGCGGCAAGTGGCATGGCGGTCGCCTGCTGCGCATGCGCGGCGTGTTCGCGCGCCTGGCCCTGCAGCCAGGTGCGAAACGCAAGAAACCCGCCATGCGTGCTGGAACGTGGCGGATACACCAGGTAATGCGACCAACTGGTCTTGAGCCGTTGCGTGGACAACGCCACCAGCTGGCCGGACGCCAGCAACAGACGTGCGCGCGTCACGCGGCCCAGTGCGACGCCGACGCCATCCAGGGCGGCACGGTGGTGTGCCTCCGATTCGTCGAGTACGGCGACATAGCGTCGCGGCACATCGCCGCCGAACGCGGCAAACCAGCGCAACCAGGCGTCATCCGGGTCGCCCAGCAATGGCCACTGATGCAATGGTGGCGCCTCCACGCCGCCCATGCGGGCGATCAGGGCCGGGCTTGCCATCGGCACCAGCCATTCGTCGAACAAGGGCTCGGCGATGACGCCAGGCCATTGCCCGGCGCCGATGCGCATGGCGGCATCCACCTGCTGCTGGCGCTCGAAATCCACCAGCCGCTCGCTCGACAGCAGGTTGATTTCGATGGTGGGATGAATGGCCAGAAATTCGCCCAGGCGTGGCACCAGCCAGGCCGATGCCATCGACGGCGTGAGACTCAGGGTCAGGGTATCTTCGCGACGCGCACCGAATGGCTCGAATGCCTCGGCGATGGCGTCCAGGTGCGGTGCGATGCGGTCGAGCAGTTGCTGGCCCTGCGGCGTGGCGGTGACGCCGCGCGCATGCCGTTGCAGCAGCGGATACCCCAGCCGTTGTTCGAGCGCGCGCATCTGGTGACTAAGTGCGCTGACGGTCAGATGCATCGCGCCAGCAGCGCGCGACAGGTTGCCCAGGCGTACCGCACTGACGAAGCCTTGCAATGCGTGAAGCGGCGGACGCGACATGGCCAACCCTTGAATGGATTTCAAGACTCACTTGTAAAAGTCTCGCTTTTACGTCCCCTAGCCTGCGCCTACCGTGGATTCCACTCAAGTGGAGGTGGGTCATGCGCATCTTTAGCGAACTGTTGTTTCAGCACGGCCACATTGCCGATGTGGCACTGGCCCAGCGCCTGTCGGAACCGGACACGGCAGTGGACGCGATGCAAGGGCAGACCTCAATGGAATCGCCGGAATCTCCCGCGGAGCCACGGCAAGACGTTCAGACAATGACCGATCCGCCTTCGCAACGCCGGCGCGAGCGACGCATGGCGCGGCTCAGCCGACGCCTGCTGCGTGGCGTGACGGCATTGTCGCCGTTTCGCTGAAACGACAAGGCCCGCCTCTTGCGAGACGGGCCTTGAACACGCCATGCGGAACCGCAGGCGGTGCGGCGACTCAGGCTTTCAGCGTGGCCAGGATGTCGTTGAAGGTCTTGCTCGGCCGCATCGCCTCGCTGACCTTGGCCAGGTCGGGATGGTAGTAACCGCCAATTTCCACCGGCCTGCCCTGCGCGCCGTTGAGTTCGCCCACGATGGTGGCTTCGTTCTCGGTCAGGGCCTTGGCCAGCGGCGCGAACTTGGCCTGCAACGCCGTGTCTTCGGTCTGCGCGGCCAGGGCCTGCGCCCAGTACATGGCCAGATAGAAGTGGCTGCCGCGGTTGTCGAGCTCGCCGACCTTGCGCGCAGGCGACTTGTTGTTGTCCAGGAACTGACCATTGGCGACATCCAACGCCTTGGCCAGCACCGTGGCCGACGGATTGTCGTAACGGTTGCCCAGATGCTCGAGCGACGCGGCCAGGGCCAGGAATTCACCCAGCGAATCCCAGCGCAGGCAGTTCTCTTCGACGAACTGCTGCACATGCTTGGGCGCCGAACCACCGGCACCGGTTTCGAACAGGCCGCCACCGGCCATCAGCGGCACGATGGAGAGCATCTTGGCGCTGGTGCCGAGCTCCATGATCGGGAACAAATCGGTGAGGTAGTCGCGCAGCACGTTGCCGGTGACCGAGATGGTGTCCTGACCCTTGCGGATGCGCTCCAGCGAGAACGTGGTCGCTTCCACCGGCGGCAGGATGCGGATATCCAGGCCGTTGGTGTCGTGATCCTTCAGATACTGCTCGACCTTGGCGATCACCTGCGCATCGTGTGCGCGCGCCTTGTCCAGCCAGAACACGGCCGGCGTCTCGCTCAGGCGGGCGCGCTCCACGGCCAGCTTCACCCAGTCCCGGATCGGCGCGTCCTTGACCTGGCACATGCGCCACAGATCGCCGGCTTCCACGGCGTGCTCGAACACCGTCTTGCCGTTGCCATCGGTGACCTTGACGGTGCCGGCAGCGGCCAGCTGGAAGGTCTTGTCGTGCGAGCCGTATTCTTCGGCCTTCTGCGCCATCAGCCCCACGTTGGGCACCGAACCCATCGTGGCCGGATCGAACGCACCATGCACCTTGCAGTCGTCGATCACCGCCTGGTACACGCCGGCATAGCAGCGGTCCGGAATCACCGCCTTGGTGTCCTGCAACTTGCCTTGGGTATTCCACATCTGGCCGGAGTCGCGAATCATCGCCGGCATGGAAGCATCGACGATCACGTCGCTGGGCACATGCAGGTTGGTGATGCCCTTGTCCGAATTGACCATCGCCAGGCCCGGGCGCTGCGCGTATTCGGCCTGGATATCGGCCTTGATTTCGGTTTGCTTCGCTTCCGGCAGCGACGTGATACGTGCGTACAGATCGCCGATGCCGTTGTTGGGATCGAAGCCGACCGACTTGAGCGCATCGGCATGCTTGCTCAGCGTGTCCTTGTAGAACTCGCCGACCACCACGCCGAACAGCACCGGATCGGAGACCTTCATCATGGTGGCTTTCAGATGCACCGAGAACAGCACGTCGCGGGCCTTGGCATCGGCAATCTGCGCGTCGATGAAGCTGGCCAGCGCACGCTTGCTCAATACGGCAGCGTCGACGATTTCGCCCGCCTTCACCGCCACCTTGTCTTTCAGCACGGTGCTGCTGCCATCGTTGTCCACGAACTCGATCTTCAGCGTGCCGGCGTCGGCCAGCGTGGTGGACTGTTCGCTACCGAAGAAATCGCCAGACTCCATGTGCGACACGTGCGACTTGGAATCGCGGCTCCACTTGCCCATGCGGTGCGGATGCTTGCGCGCATAGTTTTTTACCGACAGCGGTGCACGACGATCGGAATTGCCCTCGCGCAGCACCGGATTCACCGCGCTGCCCTTGACCTTGTCGTAGCGCGCCTTGATGTCTTTTTCCGCGGCATCCTTGGGTTCATCCGGATACGCCGGCAATGCATAGCCCTGGCCCTGCAGTTCCTTGATCGCGGCCTTGAGCTGCGGCACCGAGGCGCTGATGTTGGGCAGCTTGATGATGTTGGCTTCCGGCGTGGTGGCCAGCTCACCCAGTTCGGCCAGGTCGTCGGCGATCTTCTGCGTGTCGCTCAAATGCTCGGGAAACAGCGCCAGAATGCGGCCGGCCAGCGAGATATCGCGCGTTTCGACCACGATGCCGGCGGTATCGGTGTAGGCATCGATGATCGGCAGCAGCGACTGCGTGGCCAGGTAGGGTGCTTCGTCGGTGAGCGTGTACAGGATCTTCGGTGTCTTCGACATGAGGTGCGATGGCTCTTGTGGTCGGGAGGAGCGCCGGCATTCACGGACGATGGCAGTGGTGCGCGCGACGGGGTCGTTGATGCACACCGGTTAACCAGCGCGTTGGATGCGGCTATGGATCAGCACGGCATTGTCGCGTCTGAGCCGCGTCCGGGTAAAGCGACCACAGGCGGATGCTTCATCCCGTCACCAGGGCAATCGACATGGATGCAGCTGTAACAAATGCGATGCAACAAAAAGGCGCGACGTCATCGGTCGCGCCCTGCTTGGGTAGCTCGGTGCAACGTCGAGCCACTCGTTGACTGAAGCAGTGGCGACGCGCGGCCGAGGCTGCACATCGCCATTGCATCACCCATCCTTACTTGACGGTGATGGTCTGCGGATTACCTGCAGGCTTGCCGTCCACCATCACCTGCGCGGTGTAGGTGCCGGCCGGCCAGCCATCGGGCTTGCTGAAGCTCAGGTTGGTGGTTTCCGCACCGGTGGTATTCAACGTCGCATTCTGTTCGCCGGCCACCTGGCCATCCTGGTAGGTCAGCTTCGCCGACACGGCCACGTTGCTGGCGCTGCCGTCGGTCTTGACCGAGACGATGATGGTGTCCTTGCTGCCGACACTGGTGGCCGGCGTCACCGTCTTGTCCGCCGCGGCCTGGGTGCCGACCGCCACGCTGGACACCGTCACTGCGCTGCCCATCGCAGTACCGCCATCGGTGCTGGCCGCACCGGTGGAGCTACCCTGGGCGGCCTGATCGCTCGCCGGCGGGGTGGCAGCCGGGCCCGGCATCGCGTCGGTTGCGGCACCGGACGTGGGGTCCTTGGAAACGCTGTCGTCGTCGGCCTTCTTGCTGCAGCCGGACACTGCGAGAACGCCGGCCAGGGCAAGGGCCAAGCTGCTCGAAACAGAGGTGATACGCATAAATCGATTCTCCGGTAGCCAGAACATCTGCAGTCGCAGTGCTCGAGTGGGTGTCTAGGTGTGTTGAATCGTGCCGCCGCCAGCGAGACTGGACGCCGACCTGCGATTACGACTTTGCAGGCAGGCGCAGTACCTGCCCGGGAAAGATCTTGTCCGGATCCTGCAGCGTTTCGCGGTTGGCTTCGAAAATACGTGGCCACAGATTGCCGTCGCCCCGATGGCGCTTGGCAATACTGGAGAGGCTGTCGCCGGCCTGGACGGTGACCGATTCTTCAACAAGCTGCGCGGTGCTTTGCACACTGATGCGCACGTTGGAAAAATCCGGCGCAGGCGTCACTTTAGCGGTGCTATCGACCGATGAGGTGACGTTGGAGAAATCTGCTTTCTTGTCGACACTCATTGCTGCAATCCCTGTGCATCGCGGTGTCAGCAGGGTGCGCGGGGCGCTGTTAAGCGTGGATCGCGCCGCCGTGAAGCCCGCGCGATCCCGCATGGGCGCGATCTACTGGCGCAGGTCGCGGAAGATCGACAGCGGCGTCGGCACGCTGGCCGAACTGCGCAGCGGGTTGATGTCCAGGCCGCCACGACGTGTGTAGCGCGCTTCCACCACCAGCCACTGCGGCGCGCACTGGGTCAGCACGTCGTTGAAAATGCGCTCGACGCATTGCTCATGAAACTCGGCGTGGTCGCGGAAACTCACCAGATAACGCAGCAATCCCTCGCGATCGATCGGTGCGCCGCGGTAACGCAAGGTGACGCTGGCCCAATCCGGCTGACCAGTCACCGGGCAATTGGATTTGAGCAAGGCCGAGGTCAGCACTTCTTCCACCGCTGGCTGCGCGCGTGCGCAGAGATAGGCCGCGTTCGGCGGGCCGTAATCGTCGATGCTGACATCCAGCGCATCGATCGATTCGCCCTCGCCGACCGCATCGATCGGCGGCAGGCCGAACTCCACCGCCACATCGGCGCCGGCGCGCGTGGACAGGTCGGTGGCAATGCGCGCGCGTACCGCTTCGGCGCTGTTGAAGCGGGTGGCGTTGAGCGAGTTGAGATACAGCTTGAGCGACTTGGATTCGATCAGCGAAGGCGAATCGCAGGGCACATGCAAGGTGGCGGTGGCCACGCAGGGCTTGCCTTGTGCATCGAGCCAGCTGAGTTCGTAGGCGTGCCAGCGATCGCGGCCGATAAACGGCAGGTCGCCGGTCAGCCCGATGGCCTGGCGCCCGGCCGCACGCGGAATCGGAAACAGCAACGACGGGTCGTAGCCGCTCGGATAGGCGACCTCACGACCGAGGGTGGAATCTTCTGGGGTATTCATGCCGCCATTTTAGGCCGCACGGGCTGGCCGTGAGGTGTATGGCGAGGCGTATCACGGGCCAAGGGAGCACTCGCAGAGCATCGCTCGTGCCCAATCACCCCGCACCGCCGCCGGAAGCGAGAATCGCCCAGCCGCAGACGATTCCCGATTCCCCATTCCCGATTCCCAATTCACCCCTGCTGCAGATAATCCAGCGACACCTGCAACAGCGCGCGCAAGCCCACATCCAGCGACGACTCGTCCAGCAGGAACTGCGGCGAATGGTTGCTGGGTGCGGTGGCCGGATCGATACCCTTGGCGGTGGAGCCGACGAAGAAGAACATCGACGGCACCTGCTGGGCGTAGAAGGAGAAATCTTCCGCGCCCATCTGCAACGGCGGCTCGTACACATTGTCGGCACCCACCACGGCCTGCAGGCTGGGCAGCATCTTCGCAGTCAATGCAGGGTCGTTGACGGTAGCCGGGTTGCCTGGCTGATCCGGCACCTGCGCCTGGACCTTGGCCCCGTGCGCGGCGGCGGTGTGTTCGGCCACGTTCTTGAGATCGGCAAAGATCTGCTGCCGCATGCCCTCGTCGAAGGTGCGGATGGTGCCGACCATTTCCACATCGTCGGGGATGATGTTGTAGCGGATGCCGCCCTTGATCGCGCCGAAGCTGAGCACCGCCGGCTGCTTGGAGAGGTTGGCGCGGCGGCTGATCACCGTCTGCGCGGCGCCGATCAGGTCGGCGCTGGCCACGATCGGGTCGATGCCGTTCCACGGCGCCGAGCCGTGGGTCTGGCGGCCGATCATCTTGATCGCGAAGCGGTCCGAGGCCGCCATCAGCGGGCCGCTGCGCACCGCGATCTTGCCGGCCTGCACGCTGGAGAACACATGCAGGCCAAACACCGCCTGCGGCTTGAAATCGGCAAACAGGCCTTCCTTGAGCATCAGCGAGGCGCCGCCCTCTTCGTTGCCGGGCGCGCCTTCTTCGGAGGGCTGGAAGATCAGCATCACTTCGCCGGGCAACTGCTCGCGCATGCCCACCAGCGCTTCGGCCACGCCGAGCAAGATCGCGGTATGCGCATCGTGGCCGCAGGCGTGCATCACCCCGACCTGCTCGCCGCGGTATTCGGCGGTGGCCTTGGAAGCGAACGGCAGCCCGGTCTGTTCTTTCACCGGCAGCGCGTCCATGTCGGCACGCAGCGCGATCTTCGGCCCCGGCTTACCGCCCTTGATGATGGCCACCACGCCGTGATGGGCGATGCCGGTGCGCGGCTTGAGGCCCAGCTTGCGCAGCTGCGCGGCCACGGTGGCGGCAGTGCGCTCCTCGCGGTTGGACAACTCCGGATGCTGGTGGAAGTCGCGGCGCCATTGCACCAGCTTGGCCTGCAGCGGGGCGGCAGCGGCCTGAACTTCGGGCCGCTGCGCGGTCTGCGCGGTGGCGAGCGTGGGCAGGGCGAGCAGCAGCGCACTGGTCAGCAGGCGGGAGGGGCGCATCGGCAATCCTCGATAGATGGTTGCTTAATGTAGTGCAGGCGCGCGCCGGATGGGCTGCAGTGGGGCCCGATTCAGCCCGGCGGTCAACCGCGGCAGCCGTGGCGCGTTGCCGCTGCAGTGCACCTGTGACCGTTGCGGTCATTTCGCCAGCCGAGCCGTTACTTCAGTAACGCTCAATTGGCAGAGCGCAACGATATGCTTTGCACCGCCGCCCCCACGGTCGCATCCACGCGCCCGGCCCGCCCTCAGGAGTTGTCGCATGTCGCGTTTTTGGAAGATCACACTGCTGGTTGTCGCGGTGCTTGTCGTGGTGTTCGTCGCAATGCGGATGATGGGTGGGGGCAATCACGGCAAGCGCGCGGGCGCACCGGACGGCAATGACCCGGACAACAGCGGCCCGGTACCGGTGACGGTGGTGGCGGCCACCACGCAGGATGTTCCGGTCTATGCCAGCGCGCTGGGTACGGTCACCGCGCTCAATACGGTCACCGTCAGCCCGCAGGTGGGCGGCCAGCTGATGAGCCTGAACTTCAAGGAAGGCCAGGAAGTGAAGAAAGGCGATCTGCTCGCGCAGATCGATCCGCGCACGCTGCAGGCCAGCTACGACCAGGCGCTGGCGGCCAAACGCCAGAACCAGGCGCTGCTGGCGACCTCGCGGGTGAATTACCAGCGTTCCAACGACCCGGCCTACAAGCAGTACGTCTCGCGCACGGACCTGGATACCCAACGCAACCAGGTTGCCCAATACGAGGCCGCGGTTGCGGCCAACGATGCGCAGATGCGCTCGGCGCAGGTGCAATTGCAGTTCACTCGCGTCACTGCGCCGATCGACGGCATCGCTGGCATCCGTGGCGTGGACGTGGGCAACATCGTCACCAGCAGCTCCACGATCGTCACCCTGACCCAGATCCGCCCGATCTACGTGTCTTTCAACCTGCCCGAGCGTGAGTTGCAGGCAGTGCGTACCGGTCAGACGGCGGCGCCACTGGCCGTGGCGGCATTGGATCGTGGCGATGCGCATGTGATCAGCAGCGACGGCAAGCTGGATGTGATCGACAACCGCATCTCCGCCGACAGCGGCACGTTCGGCGCACGCGCGATCTTCAACAACACCGACAACGCGCTGTGGCCGGGCCAGTTCGTCAATGTGCGCCTGCAGCTGCGCACCATCGCCGGCGGCACCGTGGTGCCGTCCCAGTCGGTGCAGCGCGGCCCCGACGGCGATTACGTGTACGTGGTGGGCAGCGACAACACCGCACAGATGCGCACCGTGGTGCAGGGCGTGGAGGTGGACGACAGCCATGTGCAGATCACCAAGGGCCTCAAGCCCGGCGAGCGCGTGGTGACCGAAGGCCAGTTCCGCCTGAAACCGGGCAGCAAGGTCAGCGCGCTCAAGCCGGGCGAGACGCCGCCGGAACCGACCGAGGCCGAACTCAAGGCCGCGAAGGACAAACAGAGCCGTGGTGGTGGCCCAGGCGGCCGTCGTGGCGGCGGTCCGCGCTAATCCTCGATCACCGGCGGCGGAACCTCCGTCGCCGATGTGCGCCGGCGCTGCATGCGCCGGCTTCGCTTGACGTCTTCAGCAAGGACACCCCCCGTGGGCTTTTCGACCATTTTCATCCGCCGCCCGATCGCCACTTCGTTGTTGATGGCCGGCGTCCTGCTGCTGGGCATCCTGGGCTACCGTCAATTGCCGGTCTCGGCATTGCCGGAAATCGACGCGCCCAGCCTGGTCGTCACCACCCAGTACCCCGGCGCCAATGCGACCACCATGGCCTCGCTGGTGACCACGCCGCTGGAGCGCCAGTTCGGGCAGATTTCCGGCCTGCAGATGATGACCTCCGATTCGTCGGCGGGCCTGTCCACGATCATTCTGCAGTTCTCGATGGAGCGCGATATCGATATCGCCTCGCAGGACGTACAGGCGGCGATCCGCCAGGCCACCCTGCCCTCTTCGCTGCCGTACCAACCGGTCTATAACCGGGTCAATCCGGCCGATGCGGCCATTCTCACGCTCAAGCTCACCTCCGATTCGCTGCCGCTGCGCGAGGTCAACCGCTATGCGGATGCGATCCTGGCCCAGCGCCTGTCGCAGGTGCCCGGCGTGGGCCTGGTGTCGATCGCCGGCAACGTGCGCCCTGCGGTGCGCATCCAGGTCAACCCGGCGCAGCTGTCGAACATGGGCCTGACCATGGAGTCGCTGCGCAGCGCGCTGACCCAGACCAACGTCAGTGCGCCCAAGGGCTCGCTCAACGGCAAGACCCAGTCCTACAGCATCGGCACCAACGACCAGCTCACCGACGCGGCGCAGTACCGCGAGACCATCGTCAGCTACAAGGACGGCCGCCCGGTGCGGCTTGCCGACGTGGCCAACGTGGTCGATGGGGTGGAGAACGATCAGCTGGCCGCCTGGGCCGACGGCAAACAGGCGGTGCTGCTGGAGATCCGCCGCCAGCCCGGCGCCAACATCGTGCAGACGGTGGAGCAGATCCGCAACATCCTGCCGCAACTGCGATCGGTGTTGCCGGCCGATGTGCATCTGGAGGTGTTTTCCGACCGCACCGAAACCATCCGCGCCTCGGTGCATGAGGTGAAGTTCACCCTGGTGCTGACCATCGCCCTGGTGGTGGCGGTGATCTTCGTGTTCCTGCGCCGGTTGTGGGCCACCATCATTCCCTCGGTGGCGGTGCCGTTGTCGCTGGCAGGCACCTTCGGGGTGATGGCCTTCGCCGGCATGTCGCTGGACAACCTCTCGTTGATGGCGCTGGTGGTGGCCACCGGGTTCGTGGTCGACGATGCGATCGTGATGATCGAAAACATCGTGCGCTACATCGAACAGGGCAAGAGCGGGCCGGAAGCGGCCGAAATCGGCGCCAGGCAGATCGGCTTCACCGTGTTGTCGCTGACCGTGTCGCTGGTGGCGGTGTTCCTGCCGCTGCTGCTGATGCCGGGCGTCACCGGGCGGTTATTCCACGAGTTTGCCTGGGTGCTGTCGATCGCGGTGGTCATCTCGATGCTGGTGTCGCTGACGCTGACGCCGATGATGTGCGCCTACCTGCTCAAGCCCGATGCCTTGCCCGAAGGCGAAGACGCGCACGAGCGCGCAACCGCCGCCGGCAAGACCAATCTGTGGACGCGCACCGTGGGCGCCTATGAGCGCAGCCTGGACTGGGTGCTTGCCCATCAACCGCTGACCCTGGGCGTGGCGATCGCTGCGGTGGCGTTGACGGTGGTGCTGTATGTGGCCATTCCCAAGGGTTTGCTGCCCGAGCAGGACACCGGCCTGATCACCGGGGTGGTGCAGGCCGACCAGAACGTGGCGTTCCCGCAGATGGAGCAACGCACCCAGGCGGTGGCCGCCGCGTTGCGCAAGGACCCGGCGGTGACCGGCGTGGCAGCCTTCATCGGCGCCGGCACCATGAACCCCACGCTCAACCAGGGCCAGCTGTCGATCGTGCTGAAGACGCGCGGCGACCGCGAGGGCCTGGACGAGGTGCTGCCGCGGCTGCAGAACGCCGTGGCCGGCATTCCGGGCGTGGCCTTGTTCCTCAAGCCGGTGCAGGACGTCACCCTGGACACGCGGGTGGCCGCCACCGAATACCAGTATTCGATCTCGGACGTGGACAGCAGCGAGCTGGCCACCTGGGCCGGGCGCATGACCGAGGCAATGCGCAAGCTGCCCGAGCTGGCGGATGTGGACAACAACTTGGCCAACCAGGGACGTGCGCTGGAACTGAGCATCGACCGCGACAAGGCCAGCATGCTCGGCGTGCCGATGCAGACCATCGACGACACGCTGTACGACTCCTTCGGCCAGCGCCAGATCTCCACCATCTTCACCGAGCTCAACCAGTACCGCGTCGTACTGGAAGTGGCGCCGGAATTCCGCACCAGCACCGCCCTGATGAACCAGCTGGCCGTGGCCAGCAACGGCAGCGGCGCGCTCACCGGCACCAACGCCACCAGCTTCGGCCAGGTCACCTCGTCCAACTCGTCCACCGCCACCGGCGTGGGCGCGCAGAACACCGGCATCGTGGTCGGTGCCGGCAGCATCATTCCGCTGGCCGCGCTGGCCGAAGCCAAGGTCACCAATACACCGTTGGTGGTGAGCCACCAGCAGCAGCTGCCGGCCGTCACCATCTCGTTCAACCTGGCGCCGGGGCATTCGTTGTCGCAGGCGGTGGCGGCAATCGAGAAGGCGCGCGAAGAACTCAAGATTCCGACCCAGGTGCATGCGCAGTTCGTCGGCAAGGCCGCCGAATTCACCGGCAGCCAGACCGATATCGTGTGGCTGCTGCTGGCCTCGATCGTGGTGATCTACATCGTGCTGGGCGTGTTGTACGAAAGCTATATCCACCCGTTGACCATCATCTCCACGCTGCCGCCGGCCGGTGTCGGTGCGTTGCTGGCGCTGATGCTGTGCGGGCTGAGCCTGTCGGTGGACGGTATCGTCGGCATCGTGCTGCTGATCGGCATCGTCAAGAAGAACGCCATCATGATGATCGACTTCGCCATCGACGCACGCCGCGAAGGGGTGAGCGCGCACGATGCGATCCGGCGCGCCTGCCTGCTGCGCTTCCGCCCGATCATGATGACCACCGCTGCCGCCATGCTGGGCGCGTTGCCGCTGGCGCTGGGCACCGGCATCGGTTCGGAACTGCGCCGCCCGCTGGGCATCGCGATCGTCGGCGGGCTGCTGCTGTCGCAGCTGGTCACGCTGTACACCACCCCGGTGATCTACCTGTACATGGAACGCGCCGGCGAGCGGCTGCGCGCCTGGCGCGCGCGCCGCGCAGCGCGCCATGACGGCGCAACCCCGGCATCTACCTCGGAGCGATCGGCATGACGACTGCTGACGTCTTCGCTGATCGCTCTGCCTGCCCACGGCATCGCCTGCGCGCACGCACGCGTGGAGGCCGCGCTGGCTGTTGCCTTTACCGATTCCCGAATCCCGAATCCCGATTCCCGGCAGTCACCCGATGAACATCTCCGCGCCCTTCATCAAGCGCCCGATCGGCACCTCGCTGCTGGCGATCGGTTTGTTCGTGATCGGATTGATGTGCTACCTGCGGCTGGGCGTGGCGGCGCTGCCGAACATCCAGATTCCGATCATCTTCGTGCACGCCACCCAATCCGGTGCCGACGCCAGCACCATGGCCTCCACCGTCACCGCGCCGCTGGAACGTCACCTGGGCCAATTGCCCGGGATCGACCGCATGCGCTCGTCCAGTTCGGAGAGCAGCAGCCTGGTCGTGCTGGTGTTCCAGAGCAGCCGCAACATCGATTCGGCCGCGCAGGACATCCAGACCGCCATCAACGCATCGCAATCGGACCTGCCTTCCGGGCTCGGGACGCCGATGTACTCCAAGGCCAACCCGAACGACGACCCGGTGATCGCCATCGCGTTGACCTCGGAGACGCAATCGGCCGATGAGCTCTACAACGTGGCCGATTCGCTGCTGGCGCAGCGGCTGCGCCAGATCACCGGCATCAGCTCGGTGGACATCGCCGGTGCGTCCACCCCGGCAGTCCGCGTGGACGTGGACCTGCGCGCACTCAATGCGCTGGGCCTGACCCCGGACGATCTGCGCAATGCGGTGCGCGCGGCCAATGTGACCTCGCCGACCGGATTCCTGTCCGACGGCAACACCACCATGGCCATCATCTCCAACGATTCGGTGTCCAAGGCCGCCGATTTTGCGCAGCTGGCCATCTCCACCCAGTCCAACGGACGCATCGTGCGGCTGGGCGATGTGGCCACCGTTTACGACGGCCAGCAGGACGCCTATCAAGCCGCCTGGTTCGACGGCAAACCGGCGGTGGTGATGTACGCCTTCACCCGCGCCGGCGCCAACATCGTCGAAACCGTCGACCAGGTGAAGGCGCAGATTCCCGAACTGCGCAGCTATCTGCAGCCCGGCACCACGCTCACGCCCTATTTCGACCGCACGCCCACCATTCGCGCCTCGCTGCACGAGGTGCAGGCCACGCTGATGATCAGCCTGGCGATGGTGATCCTGACCATGGCGCTGTTCCTGCGCCGGCTGGCGCCCACCCTAATCGCCGCAGTCACCGTGCCGCTGTCGCTGGCCGGCTCGGCGCTGGTGATGTACGTGCTCGGCTTCACCTTGAATAACCTCAGCCTGCTGGCGTTGGTCATTGCGATTGGCTTTGTCGTCGACGATGCGATCGTGGTGATCGAAAACGTCATGCGGCATCTGGACGAAGGCATGTCGCGCCTGGACGCGGCGTTGGCCGGTGCGCGCGAGATCGGGTTCACCATCGTGTCGATCACCGCCTCGCTGGTGGCGGTGTTCATCCCGATGCTGTTCGCCAGCGGCATGATCGGTGCGTTCTTCCGCGAGTTCACCGTGACGTTGGTGGCGGCGATCGTGGTGTCGATGCTGGTGTCGCTGACCTTGACGCCGGCGCTGTGCAGCCGTTTCCTGTCGCCGCACACCGAGCCTGAAAAACCCGGCCGTTTCGGCGCCTGGCTGGACCGCATGCACGAACGCATGCTGCGCGTGTACACGGTGGCGCTGGATTTCTCGCTGCGCCATGCACTCCTGCTGTCGTTGACGCCGTTGTTGCTGATTGCCGCCACCCTCTTCCTGGGCAGTGCGGTCAAGAAGGGCTCGTTTCCCGCGCAGGACACCGGCCTGATCTGGGGCCGCGCCAATTCCAGCGCCACGGTGTCCTTCGCCGATATGGTCAGCCGCCAGCGCCGCATCACCGACATGCTGATGGCAGACCCGGCGGTGAAAACCGTCGGCGCACGCCTGGGCTCCGGCCGTCAGGGCTCCAGCGCATCGTTCAATATCGAGCTCAAAAAGCGCGATGAGGGCCGTCGCGACACCACCGCCGAAGTGGTCGCGCGCCTGAGCGCCAAGGCCGACCGTTACCCGGACCTGGACCTGCGCCTGCGTGCGATCCAGGACCTGCCCAGCGACGGCGGCGGCGGCACCAGCCAGGGCGCGCAATACCGCGTGTCGCTGCAGGGCAACGACCTGGCGCAACTGCAGGAATGGCTTCCCAAACTGCAGGCCGCGCTGAAAAAGAACCCGCACCTGCGCGATGTCGGTACCGACGTGGATACCGCCGGCCTGCGCCAGAACATCGTGATCGACCGTGCCAAGGCGGCGCGCCTGGGCATCTCGGTGGGCGCCATCGATGGTGCGCTGTATGGCGCGTTCGGCCAGCGCTCCATTTCCACCATCTATTCCGACCTCAATCAGTACAGCGTGGTGGTCAATGCATTGCCGTCGCAGACGGCCACCCCCAAGGCGCTGGATCAGATCTTCGTGCCCAACCGTGCCGGCCAGATGGTGCCGATCACCGCGGTCGCCACCCAGGTACCGGGCCTGGCGCCGCCGCAGATCATCCACGAAAACCAGTACACCACGATGGATCTGAGCTACAACCTGGCGCCGGGCGTCAGCACGGGCGAGGCGGATCTGATCATCAAATCCACCGTGGAGGGCCTGCGCATGCCCGACGGCATCCGCCTCAGTGGCGATGACAGCTTCAACGTGCAGCTCAGTCCCAATTCGATGGGCATCCTGCTGCTGGCCGCGGTCCTCACGGTCTACATCGTGCTGGGCATGCTCTACGAGAGCCTGATCCATCCGGTGACCATCCTGTCCACCTTGCCGGCCGCCGGCGTGGGCGCGCTGCTGGCGTTGTTCATCACCAACACCGAATTGTCGGTCATCTCGATGATTGCGCTGGTGCTGCTGATCGGCATCGTCAAGAAGAACGCCATCATGATGATCGACTTCGCGCTGGTGGCGCAGCGCGTGCACGGCATGGATGCGCGCGCAGCCGCACGCGAGGCCTCGATCGTGCGCTTCCGCCCGATCATGATGACCACGATGGTGGCGATCCTGGCCGCCGTGCCGCTGGCGGTGGGCCTGGGTGAAGGCTCGGAGCTGCGTCGTCCGCTGGGCATCGCGATGATCGGCGGGCTGGTGTTCTCGCAGAGCCTGACCCTGCTCAGCACCCCGGCGCTGTACGTGATCTTCTCGTGCCTGAGCGAGCGCTGGAAGGCGCGTCGCGCCCGTGCGCGCGCACGCCGTGCAGAACGCGCGGCAGCGCGTCGCCCGGCCACCCCGGCGCATTGAGGTTTCGCCTCGACTGACCCACCCGGCCCGGCAGCGAAGCAACCGGAAAACACGCAGGCGCTCGTCTGCGTGTGGACCCATGCCGTGGGGCGAGGACACCTGCGCAAAGCAAGCACGGACGCATGCGCTGAGCCCGGCTTGATACCGCCGACGCATGCGGCATGCGGCATGCCGCGATGCTACGCAAGCAACCCCTGCAAGGACTCCCGCTCCAGCTGCGCATACAGCGCGAATTCGTCGTGCACCTGCGCACCGAGCGCCTGCTCGAAACTGCGCTTGCTCGAATGGGCGGCATAGGCGCGTTGCTCGTCACCACCGAGGTTGGATTGGAAGATGCCGGCCGCGCTGACCGGCAAAAAATCTTCGTAAATGATCGGGTCGGCACTGACCAGGCCGAGCGCGATCGCGGTTTCTGCCGGCATGGCGGCCACCTGCGCGGGGTCGGCGCGGCCGGCATCGGTGAGCGCATAGCGGAAATAGCCCAGCCCTTCCTGCCGCAGCAACGCCTCGTCGTCGGGGAAGGCCACGAAGGCGGTCTGCAGCCGGGTGGCGTAATCGGTTCCGGTGCTGCCGGCGCCATCGGCATCGCGCGCCTGCGCCAGCAGCGCGTCGTACAGCGCGCGACCCTTTGGCGTGAGGGCAAGGCCGCGCTGCTCGATCTCGCCGAAGCGTGCGGTATGCGTGCCGTGTTCCGGTTGCCCGCCATCGCCGACAAAACGCACCGGCTCTTCCAGCGCCTTGAAACTGGTCTGCCGCAACAGGATCGGTACGCGTCGACGCGGCGGCCCCTCGATCACCGCCTTGGCATCGATACCGGCGCGCTGCATCTGTTCCTGCGCGGCATCGATATCCAGCGTGCGTGGCGTGAGGTGATTGATGTGCGGGCCGTGGAAGCTCACCACATCGGCAATCAACTTATGCGCCTGGCTCAGCGCGCGATAGGTCGGCAACGACACCGTGGCATCGCCATGCCAGCGGAAGGTTTCCAGCGCTTGGGCCACGAACTGCCGTGCCTGATCGGCATCCAGCCCGCCCTGCTGTTCGTAGCGCTCGATCAACTGCAAGGCGCCGGCGGTAAAGATCTGCCGCTGCTGCAGGATCTGCTCGGCCTGTGCGCGCAGGGCGGCGTCTTCGATCAGTTCCAGCCGCAGCAGCGAGGTGAACACGCGAAACGGATTTGCCGACAGCGCCGCCTCGTCGATCGGGCGGAATGCGGTGGAATGCACCGGCACGCCGGCCACCGACAGGTCGTAATAGCCCACCGGCTGCATGCCCATCACTGCGAACAACCGACGCAAGGTCGCCAGTTCGGCCGCCGTGCCGACGCGGATGGCGCCGTGCCGTTCCAGATCCAGCCGCGCGCGCTCGTCGTTGCGCTGCAGCCGTTGCGCCAGCGCCGGATTGGCTTGCAGCGTCTGCGCGTTGACCTGCGCCACCAGCGACATCAGGTCGCCATACAACGGCACCTCGGTGCGATACATGTCCGACATCGCCTGGGCGAACCAGCTGCGGATCTGATCGGGAGAGACAAAGGCGGTATCGCGCATGGGCTGGTCTTGGGCAGGTGCCGGCCGAACGCCAGCGGTAGCGCATTCTCGCCGACCGCGGCCTGGGTCGACCAGCGGCACGGCAGCATCGCAGGCGACGTGTTGTTGCGCAGACAGCCGCGCCATGCCGGCAAGTGCATGGCGCGACGACGCAGCGACCGCGTCAGAGCCCGGCCTGCACCGCCGCTTCGGCCGCTTCGCTCGCCTGGCGCGCCGCTTCCAGGCGCTGCGCATGATCGCCGAGCTGGCGCCGCAGCAATGCGTCCAGGGTGATCGGACGTTCCCAGCGGTCGTAGCTGGCCACGATGGCATGCCGCAGTGCGCGCATGTGCAGGTTGTCCGGTGCCACCGACAGCCGCGTGACCACACCCTCCCAGCCATCGCGATGGTCGCGGCTGTAAGCGCGTATCGTGTCCCGGCACGACAGCTGCACGGTCTGCGCCCAGAAGCACGCGAAATAGATGTCCCCGGCATGCCAGCCGTGCACCTGCAGCAGCGCCTGCACATACGCGCGCGGCGTGCCGGTATAGCGCGCCACCTCGTCGATGAAGCTGGCCGGATAGCGCTGCGCATAACTGCCCATATCGGCCAGATGCTGATCCACCCAGGCGTCGCCGGTGCCTGGCGTCACCGCTGGCGCCGCTTCTTCCGTTGCAGCTGCGGTCGCCGATGCCGGCGAGGCCTGCGCTGCGCACAGCGCCGGCCACAGCGAGGCCACCAGCAATGGCACGGAGCGCAACACGGATGAGCGGGTGACAGGCATGCAGCGATGATGCCGCATGCGTGCGGTGCTGTCAGGCGGGCGCCGGGTCAAGCGCCGCCGCTGGGCGCCTGGCACACCCGCGTATCAACGGCCCACGCCTGGCGAGGAAGCGCAGCGCAGTGCCCCAGGTGCACTATCGGGCATAGATCAGCGCGTCGGCCGCAGCGGCCCCGTGCGCACTGATTTCAACCAGCCATTGCAGTGGTCGTCAGCCGCGGCGCGCAGTCCAAGGTCCGGCGAAAGATCGGCCACGGCGATCTGCGCGGCAATGACACGGTACGTCCAATGGATGGCGTGGGCCGCGCCCTGACTCCTAGCGCAGCTCGTAAAACCCGAACTGGTGAACCTCGCGGCAACCGCTCAGATCGCAGGAACCGATGTAGCCGGGGCCGATGTAACGCTGGCGTGCGTCGCGATTGTGCGGACTGCTGTACGGATCCGGACCATACAGACCATTGCCATAATACATCTGGCCGTAGGGGCGGTTGCGCGAGGCACCAAGGCGAAGTGGGCCACCACCGGCCCGATATCCGCCATCGCCCACATACCGGTCGTCGTACCCGGCGCCGACAAACCCGTCGCTGCGATCGCGCTCGCTCGGTCGAGCCTGCAACCTGGCGACACTCTCGCCGTGCGCATCCACATAGCCCTGCTCGCGATCGAAGCGCACCTTACGGAAATACACCAGCTCACCGCCCACACGGCGCGTTTGCAGGCGTACGTAATCGCCGCCGTCGTCGTAGTAGTAAGGCTGCCCGTCGCGAAAGGTGACTTCGCTCGGGTTGATGATTTCCTCTTCCAGCTCAGCGGCAGCCAGCGGTGCGGCGCTCGCTAGCAGCCCGAGCAACAAGGCCAAACCGGCGCGCTGGGCAACGGACACCATGGTCATCGGCACTCCCTCCAAGCTCCGGCCGCGCACGCATGCACAGCCGTAAACATCCTGTCGTTAGGCGTGTGAGGCGCCCGCGCGTTGATGCATCAACTTACCAAATCAGCATAGCCGCAACAACGGCGCCCCACCCCAGCTTAGCCCTGCCGCCGCGCCAACGCATCCAGCGCCTGCACCGCTGCCGGCCAGCCGGCGGCGTCGGGCACTTCGCGCATGCGCGGTTCGTCGGCCGCGACCCCGTGCTCTTGTTCGTGCGCCCAGGTCACCGCGTACGGGGTGTAGATGCCCCAACCACCGATGGCCAGTACCGGTTCCACATCCGAACGCAGCGAATTGCCGATCATTGCAAACTGCTGCGCCGGCAAACCGAATTCGCCGAGCACGCGCGCATAAGTCCGGGGATCCTTTTCGGACACCACTTCCACCCGCGGGAACAGATCGGCCAAGCCAGATTGCTCGATCTTCTGCTCCTGGTGAAACAGGTCGCCCTTGGTGATCAGCACCACTTGGTACTCGGCGGCAATCGCACTGACTGCCTCGCGCACCCCGGCAATCACTTCCACCGGATGCTGCAGCGTGGCGCGGCCGATCTCGACGATGCGCTGGATATCGTGCGCGGCAATGCGCGCCTGGGTCAGTTCGATCGCGGTTTCGATCATCGACAGCGTCATGCCCTTGGCGCCATACCCGAAGACCTTGAGGTTGCGCCGCTCCACCGCCAGCAAATGCTGCTGCATGCGGCTGTCGCCCAGATCCAGGTACCCGGCCAGGACCGCTTCGAAATCCGCTTCGGCAGTGCGGTAATAGTCCTCGCTTTTCCAGAGGGTATCGTCGCCGTCGAAGCCGACCAGTTGGATCGCCTGGCCGTCGCGCTGTGCAAGTGAGCTCATCGGGCAAGTTTAGCAGCGCACCGGTATGGCGCCGTGCTCAATCGCCTGCAGCATCGCCCGGGCCAGGCTGATAGCTGGCGAATTCCTCGCGCGACAGACGCCCGTCGCCATTGCTGTCGAAGCTGGCGAAGTTTTCGCGCAACACCGGGTCGGCGCTTGCTTCGGCCAGCGTCAGCGATCCGTCGGCGTCTGTATCCAGGCTACGGAAACTGCGCGGTGCCAGGCTGCCGGCGGCGGCAGCGGACGCCTCGGCACCGCTCGTGGACTTGGCGGGCCCGGGTGCCGTCGGCAGCAGGGGCGTGGTGGCCGGAGCCGGCGGATCGATCGGCAACGGCGACATCGCCGGTGTGGTGCTGCCAGCGGTTGCCGGCACCGACGTCGTCGGGGTGGCGGGCGGCAACACCGGCGGTGCGGCGAGCGCAAGCACGGGATTCGCCAACCCGAGCAGAAGGGCAAGACGTAAGTGCGACATGATCGATGAGCGCTCGACACGGAACGGCTCACCCTAACGCGGCAGACGTCAACAAAACGGGAGCGACCCTGGCAGATCGCTCCCGCGTTTCCATCCTGTTGCTGGTGCAGGTCAAGCTGGTCGCTGAGCGCCGACGGGACTCTGTGCCGGCGCATTGCTTGCCTTACTTCCTCAAACCAGCGCTATGTTGAACGTGGCTTAGTTGCCCTGCGAACCGGTGGCACCGCCACCCTGCTGCTTGGCGACGAAGGCCTTGTACTCATCCGGGGTCAGCTTGCCATCGGTGTTGCCGTCGGCCTGATCGAAGATCTGCGCGAGGCCGGCGTTGACCTGCGCTTCCTGCTTGCTGATGGCGCCATCGCTGTCGGTGTCCACGCTGGCCCAGGTCTGGCCGCCACCGGAGCTTGCACCGCTCGATTGTGCGGAGGTGGCCGAACTGCCCGATTGCGCCGCTGCGTCCTGAGAAGTGCTTTGCGCCATCGCCGGCAGCGCCAGGGCGGCAGCAAGAGCGGCGGTAGCGGCGAGCAGCGAGGTGCGGTTGCGATTCTTCATTGGGGTGGTCTCCTTATGCTTGGGAATGCGCGGGTGTCGCCGCACATGGCACCACCCTAACCATCGCAAATGAACGCCCAACCCGGCGCAATTTCGCGCAAAACAGGCTTTTAACCACCGCCTGAATATTTGCGGCTAAGCGCCTGTTAGGCGTAAGTGAGTCAAACCGAAGCGCCTCATTCAATGCATGGAATTTTGCGACCTGCCCCGCACTTTATGCCGCACGCTCAGGCACTCGGCGGGTCGTTTTCCCAGCTCCCGGAACTGAACAGTTTCCAACCCAGCACCACGCCAGCGAGCGCGCCGGCCACTTCCAGCACCACGCGCGAGCCCAGTTCGTTGGGGTCGTGGATCTTGGCCAGCGCCAGGCGCGCATACAACGGCGATTCCAGCCGCACGATGCTGGTGTAGACGAGATGCCAGATGTCGTATCCGGCACCGATGGCCACGGCCAGCAGGCACGCAATGCCCAGCGTGTGGCCATGGTTGAACTGCAACCGTCGCCCGCCCCGCTCCACTGCCGCAAAGACCACCACGCCCAGGACGAGCGCAATCAGCCCGGCCTCCAGTGAACCGAGCAGGCCGAAATGCAGGGGCAGATTCATTGTGACGATCCAGGCAGCAGGCGCACCAGTCTAGCGGCTGCAGCGCCTGGATCCGCGCGCCTTGCAACGCGGGTGCCCTGAACGAACCGGAGGCTGCCAGGCCCATGGCGCGGCCGTGACGACCTGCAGATGACAGGCGATTGCCGGCATACGCATGCCACCGGGCGCGCTACTGTCGCGTATCACAATCACAGGCGGGCCAGATGCGGCCGCCCGCACAATGGCTCAGGCGTCGTCCTGACCACGCGCAGTCACCTGCGCTTCGCCTTCTTCGTCCCAGCGCACGCTTACCGCAATCGGCTTGCAGCAGACCTGGCAATCTTCGATGTAATGCTGATCGCCGCCCGTCAGGTCCAGCGCCAGCGTGATCCACTCCCCGCAGTACGGGCACGCGATATCGACAAAGCGTTCCGGGTCGGACATGACGGTTCCTTGGATCTATCGAAGCCAGTGACCGGACGTGGCGGGCGACCCCGGCCGATGCTGCTGGCGGACATCGGAGTGTACGACCGGCGCTGCGCTGGTGCT
This sequence comes from Xanthomonas sp. NCPPB 1062, assembly GCF_041481705.2. NCBI lineage: Bacteria > Pseudomonadati > Pseudomonadota > Gammaproteobacteria > Lysobacterales > Lysobacteraceae > Xanthomonas > Xanthomonas sp. NCPPB 1062. The sequence goes on from NZ_CM192987.1 coordinate 4,288,044, forward strand.
TGCGCCGTGCCGGTGAGGTGACCGATGCCAGCACGATCTGCATGAGGCGAGCGCGCGCCCGACCATGTAAGTGCGGCCGACGTCGACACGCTGCCTGCCTCCACGGCTCTCGCGAGCGGCCAACCGATCGCGAGCACGACCAGATCGATCAGCGACCAAGAGCGTGTTGCCTGGTCGCTGTCAGTCTACCGGAACATCGTAGGCCGTCTCGGGCGTGGGTTCGGGACGCAACGTGAAATGCCACCATTCCATCGGATAGTTGGAAAATCCTTCGGCCGCCATCGCCTGCAACAGGCGCTGGCGGTGCGCGCGTTGCGCTGCGCTGATGTCGGGCGCGTGGGTGTGCGCCCGCGCATCGAAGAAGTCGAATCCTGTGCCCATGTCCACTGCACGGCACCCGCCCGGCCGGCACTCCAGCAAGCCCAGGTCCAGCGTCGCGCCACGGCTGTGCCCGGAGGTGGGCGCAATGTAATCGCCCAGCAGTGCGCGCTTGTCCACCCGCGGGTAGTACTGCGCCTTGGTCGATTGATCCTGCAGATCCGCAGCCCAGGTGACGAATGCCTTCACCGACCGCACCGGCCGATAGCAATCGAACACCTGTAGCCGATAGCCCTCGGCCTTGAGCGTCTGCGCTACTCGCGCCAATGCGTCGGCAGCCGGCCGCAACAGGTAACACCGCGGCGCGTCATAGCCCGGTACCATCCGCCCAGTGAAGTTGTTGCTGCTCGCATACCGCATGTCCAATGCGATATCCGGCGCGAGGGCGTGCACGTCCACAAGGCCGGCCTCTGCCGCGGTCCTTGCCGAGGACATATGCACCTGGCCGGCGACCAGCGCAAATGGCGCCACGGCGCTCATCAGCAAAGCGCCTTGAACAAAGCACTGACGCCAGCAGCGCCCATTCCGGAACAGCAGGTTGTCGGTCATTTCGGTTCCCTTGCAAGAGGCCGCGTTTGCGCGGTAGATCAAGCCGCGCGTCTTTCGCCACCGGCTACAGCATGGCGCGATCCCCGCGGGCCTAGTGGTCGTCGCCTTCAGTTGGCTCAAGCGCCGGTCGCGGGCTGGAAGGTCTCGCGTGGTGGGTCAACGCAGACAAGATGCGCAGGTCTTCGGCATCCAGGGTGGTGGCGCTGTTGCCGCGATAGTGGTGGTGAAACGCCTGCAGGGTGGCGGCCGGATCGTCGATGCTGTAGCCGATCAGGGCAAGCGCCTGCCACGGATCGAAACCTTCTGGGGCAGCGGGCGCGTCGGCAGCGGGCCAGCGGCCGAAACCGGCGTCGGCCAGGCGCTTCCAGGGGAACAACGGTCCGGGGTCGTTCTTGCGCGTCGGGGCCACGTCTTCATGGCCGACGATCTGCGTGCGCGGGATACGCAGGCGCTGACACAGATCGTCCAGCAACACCAGCAGGCTGTCGATCTGCGCCGGCGCGAACGGCTCGCTACCGTCGTTGTCCAGTTCGATGCCGATCGAGGCCGAATTGATGTCGGTGATGGTGCCCCAGCGACCGGCCCCGCCGTGCCAGGCGCGCTGCCCATCGCTGACCAATTGGTAGCGCTGCCCGTCCTCCCCGATCAGGTAGTGCGCACTGACGCGCCCGCCACTGTTGCGGCCGCGCAGGGTACTCAGGCTTTGCCGGACTGACTGCTGGTCGGTGAAATGCAACACGATCAGGATCGGTCGCCGCGTGTCGTAGTTGGGCGATGGCACCCACTGCGCCAGCGGATTGCGCTGCGGTGCGTGGGCACAGGCGCCCAGCGACAGCGCGGCCAGGCAAACGGCTGCACGCAGCCAGGCCGATGACGAGAGAGAAAAGCTGGGCAGCACGGATTACTCCTGGGAAGGCCGGACGACCTGCGCAGCACCATTATCGGCCGAGTCGTGCTTGCGCGGCCGTCTGCCGATGGGACCGTCGGCAGCGCGGTGCCTTACGCGCTGCCATCGGTGAGTCGCAGGTGGTGTCTCCCAGCTTGGCAAGCATCGCCGTTGCGGAGACGGCAGTAGCGGCCACTCGCGTATCTACGGCTGCGGCAAGGAGGGTCATGGGCTTCCCGCACGCTCTGCACCAACGCGCCCCCAAACGTCCCCTGCCGGCAAGAGTCGCCACGCAGTTAGGACATGTGGATACGCTCTGCGCCGCATGCCACTATCGGCCTTGCCTCGCAGCGCGCCAGCGGCTGCCTTCCTCCCGAGCCCTGCATGCCATTGTCGCGCCACCTGCTGATGTTGCTGCTGATCGCGCTTGCCCGTTCCAGCGGCGCCGCACCAGCGCCTGCTGCCACGCCGGCCGCGCAAGCACCGCCCTTTGTCGTCAGCGATGCACAGCTCACCGCAGAGTATTGGATCCGGCGCAGCCGCAACGCGCAGATGCCGCGGATCGACCCCGCGCAGATTGCCGACGTCAATACACGCCTGCTGCGCGACGATGCATCGATGCATGACATCGCGCAACTTCCCCAGACGCTGCCCGCAGCCGATGTGAGAGCGCGTATCGACGCGTTATCGGCAATACCGACGCGTCCGCTCTACGACGCAGACGGGCGGCGTCTGGATACCGCACGCTTGGCGACATTGCGCACGGCCTTGGCATTGGATGCGATACCCGCACAGGTGCCACTGCGCTTTGCGCTGGTCGTCACACGTGGCGCATTGCGCACCTTCCCCACTGCGCAGCGTGTGTTCACCAGTACCGACGACCGCGATATCGACCGCTTCCAGGAATCGGCGCTATACCCCGGCACGCCGGTGGCGGTCCTGCACAGCAGTGCCGATGGCGCGTGGAAGTTCGTGATCGCCGCCAACTACGCTGCCTGGATCGCAAGCACGCAGCTTGCCGAAGGCAGCCGCACCGAGGTGCTGAATTACGCACAGCGCAGCCCGCGCCTGATCGTCACCGCAGCCCGCGGGCAGACCGTCTACACACCCGAACGTCCGGCAATTTCTGCACTGACCCTGGACATGGGCACCAGCCTGCCCTTGCTCGGCGACTGGCCGCCGCAGCAGCCAGTCAACGGACAGTTGCCGCTAGCGGCCCACGTGGTGCAATTGCCGGTGCGCAGTGCCGATGGGCGTCTGCAGCTGGTGCCCGCATTGATGCCGCGCGGTGCCGATGTGCGCATCGGCGCATTGCCCGCCACCGACGCCGCATTGCTCCGGCAGGCCTTCAAATTCCTTGGCGAACGCTATGGCTGGGGCAACGACTACGATGCGCGCGATTGCAGCGGCTTCGTGCTGGATGTCTATCGCAGCCTCGGTCTCGCGCTGCCTCGCAATACCGGCGATCAGGCGCGCAGCGCGGTGTTGCACGGTGTTGCGTTCGACGCTGGCGCGCCGTTGGCGCACCGCCTGCAACGGCTCGCACAGCTGCAGGTTGGCGATCTGATCTACATTCCAGGCCATGTGATGCTGGTCATCGGGCATGCAGATGGCACGCCATGGGTGATCCATGATGTGGCCGGGGCCAGTTACCGCGTCGTCGATGGCAGCGTGCAGCGCGCGCGTTTGAATGGTGTGTCGGTCACCCCGTTGCTGCCGTTGCTTGCCAGCGATGGCACTGCATTCATCGACCACATCACCCGCATTCAACGCGTTTTTCCAACGGCCACCTTATGAAGATCACCGGCTTTCGGCTTGGCATGCTGCGCGTGCCCTTGAAAACACCATTCAAGACCGCCGTGCGCACGGTGCAGGCAATCGAGGACGTGGTGGTGCTGTTGCAGACCGACAGCGGCCATATCGGGTACGGCGCCGCGCCCGCCACCGCGCCCATCACCGGCGACACCCATGGCAGCATCATTGCCGCGATCGAACACTGCATCGGCCCCAAGCTGATCGACCAGGACGTGGCCGATCTCAACCGGCTATGCGGGCGCGTTCAACACGCGATCGAACGCAATACCAGCGCCAAGGCCGCCGTGGAAATCGCACTGTACGACCTGTGGGCGCAGGCGTTTGGTGCGCCGCTGTACCGGTTACTCGGTGGCGGCACGCCGCGTATCACCACCGACATCACCATCAGTGCCGATGCGATCGACACCATGGTGGCGCAGGCGCAGGCCGCGCTCGCACGTGGCTATCGCGCACTGAAGATCAAGGTCGGCAAGGACATCGAGTCGGATGTCGAACGCGTCACGGCAATTCATGCGGCAGTGGCCGGGCGCGCATCGCTGCGGCTGGATGCCAATCAAGGTTGGACGCCCAAACAAGCGGTGCGCACCATGCGCACGCTGGAAGATGGCGGCATCGCGCTGGAGCTGCTGGAGCAGCCGGTCAAGGCCGCCGACCTCGACGGGCTCGCCTTCGTCACCGCACGCATCGACACGCCGGTGATGGCCGACGAGAGCGTCTTCTCGCCCACGCAGGTGATCGAGCTGATTCAGCGTCGCGCCGCCGACATCATCAACATCAAACTGATGAAGACCGGCGGGCTGTCCAATGCCATCCGCATCGCCGACACCGCCGGGGTGTACGGGCTGCCATGCATGATCGGCTGCATGATCGAATCCAGCATCAGCGTGGCTGCCGCGGTGCATCTGGCGGTGGCCAAGGCCGACAGCATCACCCTGGCCGATCTGGATGCACCTGCGCTCGGGCAGTTCGACCCCACCGAGGGCGGCGCGCATTTCGACGAGGCGCAGATACACATCGACGATTCGCCGGGACTGGGCATCCGCCGCATTCGTGGGCTGGAGCTGTTGCCGGCGTGAAAGCGGCGGACGCGGTGCAGCGCACGGCTCCCAAGTGGAGCAGACCGCGCTGAAACGTTGGTATGACCAGCGTTACTCGCCGATTCCGGGCAACGGACGCGCCTGCCTGCTGCGCGGCACGCATATGCACCACCGGGCGGCATTGCTGAGTACAGTAACGACAAGGCGGTGCGATCACGCGACACCAGCGTGGCCCCCGTCTTCAGCAACGTGTGTCGCCCCTAGATTCATCCCGCTCGACCCAACACCCGGAGCCTGCATGCGCCTTGCCACCGTGTTTCGATCCCTTGTGCTGTTGGCGCTGACAAGCTGTAGCAGTCTCTCCATTGCGGCCAGCCCGGTCGATGCGTTGAATCAGGCACGCACGTTGATCGTGGTGACCACCGCGGACTGGAACAGCACCCAGGCGCGTCTGCACACCTTCACCCGTGTGGATGGCAAATGGCAACCGGCTGCCCGGAGCTTTACCGTCGCGCTCGGGCGGCATGGCAGTGCCTGGGGCGAGGGCCTGCATCCGGCGCAGACGCAAGGCCCGCAGAAGCGCGAAGGCGATGGCCGCAGCCCTGCCGGCGTCTTCGCCATCGGCCCGGCGTTCGGCTATGCCTCGAAGATCGACAGCGCGATGCCGTACCAGGCGATGAGCGCCACCCACTACTGCATGGATGTGCCCAGCTCGCCGCTGTACAACCGCATCGTCGATGCCGCGCAAGTGGGCGAGGCCGCCGTCGCCGGCTCGACCGAGCCGATGCGTCTGGATCTGCGCCACCCAGGCGATGCGCGCTACAGCGAGGGTTTCGTGATCGCGCACAACCCCAAGGCCATTCCCGGGCGCGGCAGCTGCATCTTCGCGCACTTGTGGCGCACGCCGGGCCAGTTCACCGCCGGCTGCACTGCGATGGCGGCGGCCGACATGCAACGCCTGCTCGCCTGGCTGAAGCCGGAAGATCGCCCGTTGTTCGTGCTGCTGCCACGCACCGAATACGCACGCCTGCACACTGCATGGCAATTGCCTGCACTGACCGAGGACGCGCCATGAGCACGCCGCAACCTGCGCCGGACGCGACGGGGTTGGTCCGTGTCGTCAGCCGATGGCAGATCGTCGGCCTGTCGATCAACGATGTCATCGGCAGCGGCATCTACCTGCTGCCTGCCGCAACCGCCGCGCTGCTCGGGCCGATGAGCCTGTGGGCCGTGATGCTGGCCGGCCTCGCGGTCGCCTTGCTGGTGCTGTGCTACGCGCAGGCGGGCAGCTACTTCGATACGCCGGGCGGCAGCTATCTCTATACGCGCGAAGCATTCGGCCCGTTCGTCGGTTTTCAGATTGGCTGGATGATCTGGCTTACCCGCATCAGCTCGGCCGCTGCCTTGAGTAATGGCCTGGCCGACGCAGTGGCGCGGTTCTGGCCCACCGCCTCCACCGATCCCTGGGCGCGCTTGCTGGTCGTCGTCGGCTCGCTGGGACTGCTCACCGCCATCAACGTGATCGGCGTGAAGTCGGCCGCGCGCACCGGCATCGCGCTGGTCATCGGCAAGCTGGTGCCGTTGTTGCTGTTCGTGGCGATCGGCCTGTTCTATGTCGATTGGTCGTGGGCCTTTGCCGGCACCGCGCCCGATCTGCGCGACCTGGGCAATCTCGGTGAAGCGGCCTTGCTGCTGCTGTTCGCCTACGCAGGTTTCGAAAACATTCCGGCGGCCGCTGGCGAATACCGCAACCCGCGGCGCGATGTGCCATTTGCGTTGATCACCATGATCGTCACCGTCACCCTGATCTACGCCGCCGTGCAGGTGGTGGCGCAAGGCACCCTGCCCAACCTTGCGGCCTCGCCGACGCCGCTGGCAGATGCCGCAAGCCGATTCGGTGGCGAAGCGTTGGCACTGATCCTCACCGTGGGTGCCACCATTTCCATCCTCGGCACCACCAGCAACACCGTGATGCTCGGCCCGCGCTTTCTGTTTGCGCTTGCGCGCGATGGCTATGGCCCTGCGTTTCTCGCACGCGTGCATCCGCGCTTCCACACGCCCGCCGCGGCAGTGCTGACGCAGGGTGCGTTGTCGCTTGCATTGGCGTTGTCGGGATCGTTTACGCAGCTGGCATTGCTGTCGATGGTCACCCGCCTGTTCGCCTACATCGGCACCGCCGCAGCAGTGATCGTGCTGGCGCGCAGGTACCGGCAGCGCACCGACACGTTGCGCCTGCCCGGCGGCCCGGCCATCCCCATTGCCGCCTTGGTGCTGTCGCTGGGCCTGCTGGCCAGCGCCAGTTGGCAGAATCTGGCCGCAGCAGGCGTCGCACTTCTGGTCGGCTGGGTGTTTTATCTGTTTCCGCGCAAGCAGGTCGAAAGCGGCTGAGGGCACGACGAACTGCGGTTGAGCAGCCTTCGAGGCGGCATGCGCGCACGAACGCATGTTTGCTGCACGTTCCCGTCCATCGGGCAGTGAGCCGCGCGCCCGGCGATGACCTGCGATTTCGCGGCATGCTCGCGCAGCGCTCACGCACGCCTAACCGCGCGCACCCAACGCTGCGCTTCTACTTGCATGGGAGCTTGCGATGAAACTGCGCCATGTCTACAGCACCGTCGATCTCGACAGCGCCCAGCGCGTGCTGCAGGCCGCGCGCAGTACCGGCATCGACAATGATACGCTGTCGTTGATTGCCCGCTCCGATATCGAGCTGCAGGAGGTGCCGGACGAACGTAAGGACGTCAAGACCGACTTCCTTCCCGCTGCCGCACGCGGCGCCGCCACCGGCGGTGCCGCCGGCCTGGTGGCTGGCCTGGTCGCCATTGCAGTACCGCCGATCGGGCTGACCTTGGCCGGCGCGGGCGTCATGGCACTGGCTGGTGCGCTGGTCGGCAGTTGGTCGTCGGCGTTGATCGGCGCCACGGTGCCCGATCCGGTGCGTCGTCAGTTCGAAGATCAAATCCAGGCCGGGCGCGTGCTGGTGATCATCGACGCAGAGCAGCCGGCGCTCCAGGACGCCGAGGCCGCCATGGTGGCGGCAGGTGCCACCCCATTGCCGTATGAAGCGGCCTCAGCGACCACGTGAAGCGATCGACCAGAATCTGCCACGCAACGCTGCAGCGATAGCGCGTTGAAAAGCGTGGCCGACGCCGCCCTTTGAGCATGCTGCATTGATGTACTCCTCACCTGCCCTGGCAATGAAATTAACGGCGATCGGCCTAGGGTAACCCGCACATCCACCACGGAGACAGGCATGAACGTGCCGTATCAGATTCCGGGCCGGGCACCGGACGAAGACCGCAGTCAGAACGTATCGACGTATTGGCGCGAACGCTTCACCGAAGAGCCGTATTACACCGAAGGCGATCGCTACGAAGACTACGAAGGTGCTTATCTGGCAGGCCATGAAGCGCGTATCCGCGACAACGCGCGCGCGTACGATCAGGTCGAAGCCGAGTTGCATCGCGATTGGGAAGCCAAGCGCGGCACCTCGTCGCTGAGTTGGAGCAAGGCGCGACATGCCGTCAAGCGCGCCTGGGAAAACGCAGCCGATTTCGTCACCGGCGACGATACGCATAAGCGCTGAGACGACAACGCCACCGTCAAGGTGGCGTTGTTGCATCTTACGATCTGCAATGGTTCAGTCGAGTTCTGGCGGTACGCTACGCGCACTGCGCGGCGCGTCGGTGATCTCCATCGCATCGCGGGTATTGTTCTGCACCGCAACCGCACCGAACAGGCTCAAAGCATATGCCATGGCATAAAAGCTTTTTCGCTCAGCAACAGCGTGGCATTGATCAGGCCGATGGTCAGCAGCACCAATGCGACGATCAGCGAAAACCAGCAAATGGCGTAGTACAAGCCAGTGACCGGAATCCCATCGGCACGGTCACGCACGCTCTTCTGCAATGATACCGATGCGAATAAACCGAACAGTAGCAGCGTGAAGTAGTAACCCTTTTCGTTGAGCAACCTCTCGGCATTCCACAACTCGATCAGATATGCCGCACTGCCTAGCAACAAGGCGGTCCAGGATGCAGCGATAAAAGCAGGCGAGGTTTTTTGCGTGGCTATGGAAACGTCTTTCCATGGTGAAACGATGCACGACATACAACGATGTGAGACGCGGGCGTCGTGCAGACAGTGATCTGCAACAAGGGTGCCCCCGGCGACGTCGTGTAAGGTACTTGAAAACCCGACGCGGGACACGTTGCGGGAGGGCTGCAACGTACCGCGCCCATCCCCAGGAGGACCCCATGTCTGTCCGTCGTGTGCTTGCCCTGGCCTGCTCGGCCACCCTGTTTACTGCCGGCACTGCAGTTGCTGCGCCCGCAGCCGCCCCCGCGGCCTCCATTCCCAAGGCACAGTGGCCATTTCAGGCCACCACGGTCGCCGATTTCGACGAACCGTGGGCAATGACCTTTCTGCCCGATGGCAGCTTGCTGGTCAGCGAAAAGCGCGGCGCCTTGATGCGACTGGACTTAAAGACCAAGCGCAAGAGCGCCATTACCGGTATTCCGGCCGTTGCTTATGGTGGCCAGGGCGGTTTCGGCGATGTGCTGGCGCATCCGCGCTTCGCCAAGAACGGGCTGGTCTACGTGAGTTATGCCGAGCCCGGCGAGGGCGACACGCGGGGCGCCGCGGTGGCGCGCGCCAAACTCACGCTGGATGCAACCGGCGGCGGCACGCTGTCGGACCTGAAGGTGATCTGGCGCCAGGATCCCAAGGTCACCGGCAATGGCCACTTCGGGCATCGGCTCGCGTTCGGGCCCGATGGCAAACTGTGGATCAGCTCCAGCGAACGGCAGAAATTCACTCCTGCCCAGGACATGAAAGCCAACCTCGGCAAGCTGATCCGGCTCAACGACGACGGCAGCGTACCGACCGACAACCCGTTCGTTGCGCAAGGCGGCGTTGCTGCGCAGGTGTGGTCGTTGGGTCACCGCAATATTCTTGGCCTGGCCTTCGACAGCAGGGGCCGCCTGTGGGAACACGAAATGGGCCCGCTCGGCGGCGATGAGTTGAACCTGATCCAGCGTGGCGCCAACTATGGCTACCCGATCGTCTCCAACGGCGACAACTATGACGGCACGCCGATCCCCGACCACTACACGCGCCCGGAGTTCGCCGCGCCCAAGATCAGCTGGACACCGGTGATTTCGCCGGCAGGCTTTGTGATCTACAGCGGCAAGCAGTTCCCGGCGTGGCGCGGCAATGGCTTCGTCGGTGGGCTGTCGTCGATGGCGCTGGTGCAGGTGTCGCTGGGCGACCAGCCGCGCGAAGTGGCGCGTTACGACATGGGCGCACGCATCCGCGAAGTGGAACAAGGTCCGGACGGCGCGCTCTGGCTACTGGAAGACGAAGCCAGTGGCAGCACCGGACGTCTGCTGAAGCTGACGCCCAAGAGCAAGGCCGCGGTCGAGAACGACGCCTGATCGATTCCGCAGCATGAGCCGGTGTAGCTGACGCAGCGCACCGGCAGACGCGATGACGACATGAACAGTCGTCATCGCGTCTGAGCACCGCATCAGCGGGGGCTTCGTGTTGTAGCCGTGGTCATCCGTTCGCACGATAGCCGCTGGCTGTCGGTGCCAAGCGCGCCGCTATCAGCGTTCCAGCAGCTCGAAGCTGACGGCCTCGCCGCTCTTGGCCGACGCGCACACCCATAGATCGAACAGACCCGGCTCCGCACCGAAGATGCCCTTGTGGTTGGTGAATGCCAGCGCGTCGCGCTCCAGTGTGAACACCACCTCCTGGCTCTCGCCGGGCTGCAGCAACACCTTGCGAAATCCCTTGAGTTCGCGCACCGGGCGCACGCGGCTGGCCACGCGATCGTGCACATACAACTGCACCACTTCCTCGCCGGCGACCTTGCCGGTGTTGGTGACGCGCGTGGTAATGGTCAGTGTCTCATCCCAGCGCAGTTGCGCCGCGCTCAACTGCGGCTGCGCATACGCAAAGGTGGTGTAACTCAATCCATGTCCGAACGGATACAACGGTTCGTTTGGCATCTCGCGCCAACGCGCCTTGTACTCGGACAGGGCCGGCAATTCCGGGCGTCCGGTGCGCAGATGGTTATAGAAATACGGCTGTTGCCCGGTCACCTGCGGGAAGCTGATCGGCAGACGCGCCGACGGGTTGTAGTCGCCGAACAGCACATCGGCCACGCCGGTCCCGGTTTGCGTGCCCAGATACCAGGTCACGGCAATCGCGTCGGCATCGCGCACCGCACCACTCAAGGCCAGCGCGCGGCCATTGCGCAACAACACCACCATCGGGGTACCGGTCGCTGCAATCGCTTCGGCCAGTGCCTGTTGCGCCGGCGGCAAGGTGATCTCGGTGCGCGATTGTGCCTCGCCGCTGAAACGCTGCGGCTCGCCCAACGCCAGCACCACCACATCGGCCGCCTGCGCTGCATCGATCGCAGCGGAAATGCCACCCGGCAGCGCCTCTTCCAGTCCGCAACCGGCCACCACGCTCAGATCTTCGGTGCCGACCACCGCACGCACGCCCTGCTCCAGGGTCACGTAGCGTTCCTTGTCGCCGAACAAGGTCCAGCAGCCCTCGATGTTCTCGCGGTCCTGCACGAATGGGCCGATCAACGCGATGCGCTGGCCGCTCTTCTTCAGCGGCAACACGCCGCCTTCGTTTTTCAACAGCACGATCGAGCGCCGCGCCGCATCGCGCGACAGCGCATCGTGCGCCGGCAGGTGCGTGGTGTCGGCTTCGCGCGCCGGGTCCAGCGAGCGGTACGGATTGTCGAACAGCCCGATCGCGTCCTTCAGCTGCAGGATGCGCCGCACGCTGGCATCCAACGTGGCCATCGGCACCTCGCCGCTTTCCACCAGCGCAGGCAGATGCGCGGCATAAAAGCCGCTCTGCATGCTCAGGTCCAACCCGGCCAGGAAGGCTTTCTTGGTCGCGTCGCGCTCATCGGCGGCATAGCCATGGGCGATCAATTCCATGTCGGCGGTGTAATCGGAAATCACCACGCCTGGGAATTGCCATTCCCCGCGCAGGATCTCGGTCAGCAACTCATGGTTGGCGCTGGCCGGCACGCCGTTGATGTCGTTGAAGGACGACATCACGGTCAAGGCACCGGCCTCGAAAGCGGCCTTGAACGGCGGCAAGTGCACATCGCGCAGCGTCTGCGGCGCGATGTCGACGGTGTTGTATTCCATGCCCGCCGCCACTGCGCCATAGGCGGCGAAATGCTTGGGCGTGGCCAGCAGGCAATCGTGGGCGGTCAGGTCGCTGCCCTGAAACCCGCGCACACGGGCAGCGGCAAAGGCGGCGCCCAGCATCACGTCTTCGCCGGCACCCTCGGCACCACGGCCCCAGCGCTGGTCGCGGGCGATGTCCACGGCCGGCGCGTAGGTCCAGTGCAGGCCGGCAGCGGTGGCCTCGATCGCGGTGGCGCGCGCGGTGCGCTCGGCCAACGCCGGCTCGAAACTGGCCGCCTCGCCCAGCGGGATCGGGAACACCGTGCGCATGCCGTGGATCACGTCGGCGGCCAGGATCACCGGGATCCCCAGGCGACTCTCTTCCACCGCGACTTTCTGGATCTGCACGCCCAGCGCGGCGCCCACCCCGTTGAACAGCGAGCCGACCCGACCCAGGCGCACTTGCTGCAACACCTCGTCGGCATTGAGCACGTTGGCCTCGGGATTCACGTCCGGCGCGAACGGCCGCACCATGTCGGCGAACACACCCAACTGTCCGACCTTCTCTTCGACGGTCATCCGGGCAATCAGGGTTTCGATGCGATCAGCAGCCATGAGATCCTTGAGAAAACGTTTACATGGCCGTCAATTCTAGCCTGACGCACCTGCGCGCAGGCAAGTTTCGAGGGCCGGGAGTGGGATTTGGTGATTTGTAGAGGCCGGTTGCAACGCACAGTGCGCGCCAGAATGCCGCAGCGGCGCAGCCCTCTCCGCCAGGCGCCTCCAGCCCTCCCGGCTTCCGCCATGGAGTGAATGGCCGGCAGGCGGGTGCGCAGGCGGCGATCAGACCGCTCGTTCCCGTTCGATGATCACGCCCACCGCCTGCGCGCCGCGCACCGCCCCCGGCTTGCTCAGCTTCAAACGCAGCCAGTGCACGCCGAATTCGTCCAGCACGAGCGCCGCGCAGCGCTCGGCCAGCGTCTCCACCAGCCCGAAGTCCGAGGTTTGCACGAACTCGATCAAGCGCTTGCTCACCGCCTTGTAGTTCAGCGTATCGGCGATGTCGTCGCTGGCCGCCGGAATGCGGTTGTCGAACCCCATTTCCAGATCGAACCGCAAGGTCTGCCGGATGCGCCGTTCCCAATCGTAGATGCCGATCAGCGCATCGATATCGAGACCTTCAATAAACACTTTATCCATGGGGAATCGGGAGTCGGGAATAGGCAATGGGGAGGAGCAAAGGCAACAGCGCACGTACGGACAGGATCGGCGTAAAGATCTTCACTATTCCCGATTCCCCACTCCCGATTCCCGCGCCGCCGCCAGCGGCGGCAAGCACGCCATATCCCACCGCGGCGTCACATGCACCGCCGCATCCGCATGCTCGCCGGCCTGCAGCCGCAGCGCGCCGGCGAAGGCGATCATCGCGCCGTTGTCGGTGCACAACGCCGGGCGCGGGAAGCAGACCCGGCCGCCGCGGCGCTGGGCGGCCTCTTGCAGGCGCGCGCGCAAGCGCTTGTTTGCGCCCACGCCGCCGGCCACCACCAAGGTGTTGCAGCCGGCCGCGTCCAGCGCGCGCAGGCACTTGATGGCCAGGGTTTCCACCACCGCGTCTTCGAAGCCGCGCGCGATGTCCGCGCGGGTGGTGTCGGACTGGTCGCTGGACCGCCAGGCCAGCAGCACCTGGGTCTTGAGCCCGCTGAAACTGAAATCCAGGCCGGGCCGGTCGGTCATCGGACGCGCGAACTTATAGCGCCCCGGCGTACCGGTTTCGGCCAAGGCCGCCAGCTGCGGGCCGCCCGGGTACGGCAGGCCCATCATCTTGGCGGTCTTGTCGAAGGCTTCCCCGGCCGCGTCGTCCAGCGTCTCGCCCAGCACTTCGTAGCTGCCCAGCGCCTTCACCGACACCAATTGGGTATGCCCGCCGGAGACCAGCAAGGCCACGAACGGCGCCTGCGGCGGGTCGTCCTCCATCAACGGCGCCAGCAGGTGGCCTTCCATGTGATGCACGCCGATCGCCGGCACATCCAGTGCCCAGGCCAGCGAACGCGCCACCCCGGCACCGACCAGCAAGGCCCCGACCAGGCCCGGACCGGCGGTGTAGGCCACGCCATCGAGTTCGTCGATCCTCAACCCGGCTTCGCCCAGGGTCTGGCGGATCAGCGGCAGCAGTTTGCGCACATGGTCGCGGCTGGCCAGCTCGGGCACTACGCCGCCGTATTCGGCATGCAGCGCAATCTGGCTGTACACCGCGTGGGCGCGCAGCGCCGGCACGCCCGACAATGCGGTGTCGTAGACCGCCACACCGGTCTCATCGCACGATGATTCGATCCCAAGGACTTTCACGGCAGCTCGGCATGCAGGGAGATGCCACTATTTTCGCAGCTTTTGCACTGCGCAGATCGGCCGATTCCCAGATGCTGCTCGGCCCTGCCGTGCCGGCCGCATATGGCCCGGGCGCACGCTTTATCAGTGTCGCGGCGGGAAATTCTGCCGGGGGCTTGCAGGTCGTCGGCAAGTCGTTATAATGCGCGGCTCGCCGGGGCAACCCGGAAATTCCGTCACGCGAGTCCGCTCGCACCCGCCCGGGGCTCCCGGACGGAAATCCCATTTCTGGAGAACACATGCCCAGCGTTAAAGTCCGCGAGAACGAGCCCTTCGAATTTGCGCTCCGTCGTTTCAAGCGCACCTGCGAAAAGGCCGGCGTGCTGGCCGAAACCCGCAAGCGCGAGTTCTATGAAAAGCCGACCCAGGAGCGTAAGCGTAAGGCTGCCGCTGCCGTGAAGCGTCAGCTGCGTCGTTCCTCGCGCGACGTCACCAAGCGCCAGCGCTTGTACTGATCGAACGCGGTTCCTTGCCGGTAGGTCTGCGCTGAAGGCGCGACCTGGCGGGAGCGAACCCAAGAGCCGGCACGCGCAAGCGTTGCCGGCTTTTTGTGTTGGCCTGCCACAAGGCATTGCGCTGGAGACATCAGGCAGTCTGCGCCACGCGCGAGGCGCTGCAAGACATCTCTCCACGCACGCCCTGCCCCCGTTCGGCCGAGTACCCAGCCCGCTTGGGCGCCTTGGCCACCACTCGATCCCTACACTCAGGAGTTACCGCATGTCCCTGAAGCAGCAACTCACCGATGACATGAAGGCCGCGATGAAGTCCGGCGACAAGCACAGCCTGGGCGTGATCCGGCTGATCAACGCCGCCATCAAGCAGAAGGAAGTGGACGAGCGCATCGAGATGGACGATGCCGCCGTGATCGCCGTGCTGGACAAGATGGTCAAGCAGCGCAAGGACTCGGTCACCCAGTTCCAAGCCGCCGCGCGCGACGACCTGGCGCAGATCGAGCGCGAGGAGATCGTGGTGATCGAGCGCTATCTGCCGGCCAAGATGGGCGAAGCCGAGATCGTGGCCGCCATCCGGGCCGCGATCTCCGAGACCGGGGCAAGCAGCCCGGCCGATATCGGCAAGCTGATGGGCGCACTCAAGCCCAAGCTGGCCGGTCAGGCCGACATGGGCTTGGTCTCGACCCTGGTCAAGCAGCAGCTGGCAGGCTGATGGATCGCCGCAGCGCCCTGCCACGGCCAGGGCGCTGCGACCGGTGCGCAGCGCGCGCTGCGGCACTGCCTGCCGCATCACCGAGCGGCTTTTTCAGTGGAAGGCGGACCTTCCAACGAACAGTGATGGTGCAAGACGCCGCTGGAGCGCCACGGCCGTTGCACATCTGCCACACGCAACGCATCAGGCAAGGCGCAATGCCGTCTTCAGACGCGTCTGGCCCAGCATGCGGACCAAGCGCTCTGCACAGTGTGCGCTCTCGTCATCGCGTGGACAGCTGGCAGTGCCAGGCACGGACTGATACAGGTAGATCGGCATCTGGCGCACATTGAATGCGCTGACAGACACACCGCGCACCTTGCTCCCGACGAGCAACAGGACTGCGCCTACCAGATGCGCCGCCTCCTGCTTTACCCACACCGCGTGCGCGCTTTCACCCGTCCTTCGATCCGGCCCTGCTAGAACGGGTGCGCCAGCGCAGGCATGGGCAAGGTCCTTCCGCATACCGACCTTGCCCTGACGTCGCCTGCGCGCCAACGGTATGCGCCAAGGATTCTCCCGCCGGTGACGACGCTTTCCTCCGCCTATCTGCACAAGCATCTGAGCCGTCTGCAGCGCAGCGTGCCGATGGCGCTGCTGAACCGCTTCATCGAGATCGACGTGATGACGCAGGCAGCGTCGCTGTCGTTCTATGCGCTGCTGTCGCTGGCCCCGTTGCTGGTGCTGCTGTTGTGGCTGACCGCCTCGCTCTATCCGCCAGCGCAAGAAGCGTTGGTGCAGCAAATCGGGCAATTGGCCGGCGGCAGCGCGGCCGAAGTCGCCCAGACCATCATTCGCAATGCCACCGATCAACCTGGCGTTGGCTCGCTGGCCGGCGTGTGGAGCACGCTACTGCTGTTCATCGGCGCCACGGCGGTGTTTGCGCAGTTGCAGAACGCCTTGAACCTGATCTTTCGCACCGACAAGCAACGCCTGGACGGCTTGATGGCCTGGCTGCAGAAGCGGGTGTTCTCGTTCGGGGTGATCCTGGCGCTGGGCTTCTTGCTGATCGTGTCGATGATCGCCACCACCGCACTACAGGTGGTTTTTGCGCGCTTGCCCTCGGTCCTGCCGGCGGTCGGCTACGTGACCACGCTGGCCCTGTATTCGCTGGCGTTCGCGTTCCTGTATCGCTACCTGCCCGATCGCACCGTCGACTGGCGCCAGGCATTTTTGGGCGGCGTCATCACCGCGGTGTTGTTCGCGCTGGGCCGCTACGCCATCGGCGTGTACATCGCCACCGCAGCGCCGGGTAGCGCCTACGGTTCGATGGGGACATTGGTCATTTTGCTGGTGTGGATGTACTACGCCTCGGTGGTGTTCTTCGTCGGCGCCTTGATCACTGCGGTGATCGACGAGCGGGTGCGCTCGCATCGCAAGCTGCGCGAGGCGGGCGTGGACCCGGAGCATCCGCCGGTGATCGTGCCGCCTGCCGATGCGGCGCCTGCATCTTCAACGTCGGACTCGCACGCACTGCCACGCGGCTGAGGACTGCTGCAAAGCCTGTCTCGCCGGCCTCGTCAGCGAGGGCGACGAAGTGCTGGCAGGCCGCTGGGATATCCTATCGGGATGGCCCGCATCCCCGACGCGTTTATTGACGAACTGCTAGCACGCACCGACATCGTCGAGGTGGTGGGCGGTCGTGTGCCGCTCAAGCGTCAGGGCAAGGAATATTCGGCGCGCTGCCCGTTCCATGACGAGCGCTCGGCCTCGTTCACGGTCTCGCCGACCAAGCAGTTCTATCACTGCTTCGGCTGCGGTGCGCACGGTACCGCCATCAGTTTCCTGATGAATTACGACCGCCTCGAATTTCTCGATGCGGTCGACGAGCTGGCCAAGCGCGCCGGCATGGACATCCCGCGCGAGACCCAGCAACGCACCCCGCAACAGCAGGACGACAGCCGCGAGCTGTATTCGGCACTGGACGCGGCGACCAAGTTTTTCCAGCGCCAGCTCGAGGGCAGCGAACGCGCCCGCGACTATCTGGACGGTCGCGGCGTGGATGCCGACAACCGCGCGCGCTTCCAGATCGGTTACGCGCCCGATGGCTACAGCGCACTGAAGGACACCCTGGGCACCGATGCGCGCCGCATGAGCGTGCTCGAACGCGCCGGGCTGTTTTCCAAGAACGATCGCGGCCATGTGTACGACAAGTTCCGCGACCGGGTGATGTTCCCGATCTTCGACCGCCGCGGCCGCGTGATCGCCTTCGGCGGGCGCATCATGGGCGCGCCGGCCGATGGCCGCGACCCGGGTCCGAAGTATCTCAATTCGCCGGAAACCGCGCTGTTCCACAAGGGCCGCGAGCTGTATGGCCTGTGGCAGGTGCGCCAGGCCAATCAGAAGATCGAGCGGCTGATCGTGGTGGAGGGCTACATGGATGTGGTCTCACTATTCCAGTTCGGCGTGACCCAGGCGGTGGCCACGCTGGGCACCGCCACCACGCCCGAACATGCCGAGCTGCTGTTTCGCAACGCGCCGGATGTGTATTTCTGTTTCGATGGCGATAACGCCGGGCGCAAGGCCGGCTGGCGCGCGCTCGAATCGGTGCTGCCGCGCATGAAGGACGGCCGCCAGGCGTTTTTCCTGTTCCTGCCCGATGGCGAGGACCCGGACACCATCGTGCGCAAGGAAGGCGCGCAGGCCTTCGATCAGCGCCTGAAGCAGGCCACGCCGCTGTCGCAGTTCTTCTTCGACGAGATGTCGCGTGAGATCAACCTGCACACGCTCGACGGCAAGGCGCGCCTGGCCGAACGTGCGCGCCCGCTGTTGGCGCAGATCCCCGAAGGTGCGTTCGGCGATCTGATGAAACAGGAACTGGCGCGCCTGACCGGGGTCGGTGCCACCGCGTCTGCGCAGCAGTCCGCACCCAGGCCACGGCCGCCCGCGCGCATGGGTGCGCCCACGCAGAAACGCAGCCTGGTGCGTGCGTCCATCGCCATCCTGCTGCAACGGCCGTCCTTGGCGATGAGCCTGGAGGGCGTGCATGATTTTTCCGGGCTGCGCCTGCCCGGGATCGACTTGTTGATGGAGTTGCTGGACCTGGTGCGGCAACGCCCGGAAATCAGCACCGGCGCGCTGCTGGAGCACTTCGCCGAGCGCCAGGAGCTTGCTGCCTTGCAGAAGCTGGCGGCGCAGGAGCTTCCCGGCGACGAGCACAGTTGGACGCTTGAACTGCATGACGTCGTCGCGCAACTCGACAAGCAGTTGCTGCGTCAACGCGTGGAGGAGCTGCAGGCCAAACAGCGCGCGCAAGGGCTGGACGACACCGACAAATACGAAATGCGCGAACTGCTCAAGGCGCTCGCAGCGTTGTGATGCAGTGCTGCCTGGCCGAAGGCCGCGCAGGCCATCGCGCACTGCCGTGCCGTTTCAGGCCTGACCGGTGACGTCGATGCCACAGCCAGGGCCTGCACGCATCGTAGAATGGCCCATACCAGGCGCAAGATCGCGCGCTACCGTTGGACCTCGATGAAGAAGCTGCTGGCGCGGTTGCGCATTGACCCCTTCACCCTCGCGCTGCTGTGCACAGTTGCACTGGCCTCGTTTCTCCCGGTCACGGGCACGGCGGCGGCGGTCATGGACGATGTCACCGACGTGGCGATCGCGGCGCTGTTCTTCCTGCACGGCGCGCGGCTGTCGCGCGAAGCGGTGAAGGCCGGCGCGTTGCACTGGCGCCTGCATCTGGTGATTCTGGGCTGCACCTTCGTGCTGTTCCCGCTACTGGGGCTGTTGTTCAAACCACTGGCGCATCTGGCACTGACGCCGGAGCTGTATGTCGGCGTGCTGTTCCTGTGCGCGTTGCCGTCCACGGTGCAGTCCTCGATCGCGTTCACCTCGATGGCGCGCGGCAATGTGCCGGCCGCAGTCTGCGCCGCTTCGCTTTCCAGCCTGCTGGGCGTGTTTTTCACCCCGTTGCTGATGGGCGCACTGGTCGGCAGTCAGGGCGCCATGGCGCATCCGGCCGAAGCGATCGGCAAGATCCTGCTGCAGTTGCTGGTGCCGTTTCTGGCCGGCCATTTCATGCGTCCGTGGATCGGTGGCTGGGTCGAACGTCACCGCGCCGTGCTGCGTTACACCGATCAAGGCACCATCCTGCTGGTGGTCTATACCGCCTTCAGTGCATCGGTGAATGAAGGGCTGTGGCAGAAGACGCCGCTGCCTGCACTGCTGGCGGTACTCGGCGCTGCAGCGTTGTTGCTGGCCATGGCGATGCTTTCGATCACCTTCATCGCCCGGCGCCTGCACTTCAGCCGCGCCGATGAAATCGCCATCGTCTTCTGCGGCTCGAAAAAGAGTTTGGCCACCGGCGTGCCGATGGCCAAGGTGATGTTTGCCGGCGGCGGGCTGGGCGCGATCGTGTTGCCGATCATGCTGTATCACCAGTTGCAGCTGATCGTCTGCGCCGTTGTGGCCGCACGGTATGCGCGCAGTGCATCCGGCCAGCCGCAAGGCGCAGCCGAGCGTCATTGACGCTGCGCCACGCCAGCACCTGCCCGCTGCGTATCGCGTAACAGCAGTTCGCATCGCCGCACATCCAGGTTGTAAGCAGATGTACAACGGTGATGACGCACGCCCGCCCAGGTCCGCCAGCGGCCGCTAGAGTGCGCGATCGACCTTCTGCCGCCCCACGGTGATTTGCCATGACGCTGTCGCTGCCACGCCCTTCCCCTTCCTTGATCGCGCTGCTGGCCGTGCTGGCTGCGCTGACTGCCTGCGACAAGCCAGCACCGCCTGCGGCGCCCGCACCACCCAAGACGGCGTCCACGCCGGCACCCGTTGCCGGCATCGCCTGGCGCGAGGGCGACGTGGAAGATGCCTTTGCCGAAGCCAAGGACAGCGGCAAGCCGATCCTGTTGTATTGGGGCGCAGCCTGGTGCCCGCCCTGCAATCGCCTCAAGGCCACGCTGTTCAAGGATCCGGCCTTCATCGCGCGCACCCAGCAGTTCGTCGCCGTGCACCTGGACGGCGATTCGGAGGGCGCGCAGGCCTGGGGCGAGCGCTTCGGGGTCAAGGCGTATCCCACCATCATCGTGCTGCGCCCGGACCGCAGCGAAATCACCCGACTGGCCGGCAATGCCGATAACGCGCGCCTGGCCGAGGTGTTGCGGGTTGCGGCCAAGAGCACCAGTACCGCCCAGCAATTGCTCGACAAGGCGCTGCACACACCACAACAGCTCAGCGCGGACGATTGGGCCGTGCTCGGCAACTACGCCTGGGGCACCGACGATACGCTGGTCAAACCCGATGCCGCCGCCGACGTGCTCACCCGGCTCTCCACCTCGGCGCCACAGCCGGCACTGCAACGCAGCTTCGCCCTGGCCGCCATCAGTGCCGCCAGACACCCACCGGCTGCCAGCAGCGCCAACCGCACGCTGTTGGAAGCGGTGTTGGCCGACCCGGCAGAAGTGCGCGCCAATCTCGGCACGCTGAACTATGTGCCGGCACGCCTGGTCACCGCCGCCAGCAACGAGGCCGACGTGCGCAGCACGCTCTCCGACGCACTGAATCAGGCCTTGGACAAGGTCTACGCCGATCCTTCATTGCCGATCTCCGACCGGCTTGGCACCGCATACGCGCGCATCCAGCTGGCACGCCTGGCACAAGGCCAGCCCACCGAAACCGAAGCCGAAGGCCCGCAACCACCGTTGCCCAAAGACGTGGTGGAGGTGGTGCACCAGCGCGTGCAGTGGGCCACCGACACCGCCAAGACCGACGAGGAGCGGCAATCCACCATCAGCATGGCTGCCGCGTTGCTGAGCGAGGCGGGCGATCGCAGCGCGGCAGAGCAATTGCTGCTGGCCGAGTTGTCGCGCAGCAAGACGCCGTACTACTACATGCCCGAATTGGCGGATCTGGCCGAACAACGCGGCGACAAGAAGACCGCCCTGTTGTGGCTCAAACGGGCCTACGACAGCGCGCAAGGTCCCGCCACACGCGTGCAGTGGGGCGTGATGTACGTGGATGGGCTCATCCGGCTCAGCCCCGATGACAGCGCCGGCATCGAGGGCGCCGCCACCCAGGTGATCGGCGAGTTGGCCGGTCAACCGGATGGTTACCGGCAACGGACCCGTCAGCGCTTCGCCACCCTCGGCACCGCATTGAAGACCTGGAGCAAGCAGCATCGCCGCGAAGGCAGCGCAGTGCTGGCGCGTCTGCAACAGAAAATGCAGTCCAGCTGCGACAGCAAAGCTACCAGCGAGTGCGCCAGTTGGCTGAGTTGAGTCGACACAGTGCCGTGTGCCGGCAACGCATGATGATCAGAGCGTGGCAAGCCGCAAACCGCGGCGTCTGCTGACATGGACGCCGCTGGTGACCTCGACGCGGCGCACGCGGCACGCATCCGGCACCTTTCGCCACACGCGGCAGGCGCTGCAGGCGTGATCCATCCATCCGCCTGATTGCCACGCAAGTCATCGGGCAGAGCTACCGCATTGCCGCTCGTCTCGCTGCGGCGACTAGCGCACCCACGGCAGCAGCAGATGGTCGACCATCAGGAAGGCGAACAACGCCATCAGGTACACGATGGAGTACCCGAACATCTTCATTGAAAACAGTTCGTCCGGCGGGTTCAGCATGCGCCACGCGTACCAGAGGAACACCGCATTGAGCACGATCGCACCGCCCAGATAGAACACCCCGCTCATGCCCACCGCCACCGGCGCCAAGGTCACGATCGCCAGCAATACGGTGTACACCAGGATCTGCTTGCGCGTATGCGGCACGCCATGGGTCACCGGCAACATCGGGATCGCGGCCTTGGCGTAATCGGCACGGCGGAAGATCGCCAGCGCCCAGAAATGCGGCGGCGTCCAGATGAAGATGATCAGCACCAGCAGCGAGGCATTGATCCAGTCGGCGCTGGTCGGCAGCCCGGTCACCGCGGCCCAGCCCAGCATCGGCGGGGTGGCGCCGGCCAGGCCGCCAATCACGATGTTCTGCGAGGTCGCACGCTTCAGGTACACGGTGTAAATCACCGCGTACCCGATCAGCGAGGCGAAGGTCAGCACCGCGGTGATGACATTCACCCACACCACCAGAATGGTCATGGAGATCACGATCAGCGCGCCGGCGAACACCAGCACCTGCCAGGGCCGCACCTTGCCCACCACCAGCGGGCGCCATGAGGTGCGCGCCATCTGTGCGTCGATCTTGGCGTCGAGCAGTTGGTTGATCGCTGCCGCCGCTGAAGCCGCCAGCCAGATACCCAGGAAGCCCAGCGCGCCGGTGCGTACCTGCAGCCAGGTCGGCATGTCGGGAATGGCCAGGAACATGCCCACCAACGCGGTGAACACGATCAGTGCCACCACCTTGGGTTTGGTCAGATCCCAATAATCGCGTGCGCTGACAGCCATGCTCACTCCGGCGCGCGCAGCCGCGCCAGCAGCGAGACCAGCACGAACAGCAACGCCACCGCCCCGCCGTTATGCATGACCGAGACCTCCAGCGGCAGCGCCAGCTTCACGTTGAGCATGCCCAGGGTCACCTGCACGGCCACCAGCAGCGCCAATGCGCCGGCCCACACCCGCATGCCCGGCGAGCGCGACAAGCGCCAGGCCAGCCACCACAAGTACAGCGCGGTCGCAATTGCCCATAGCCGATGCGCCATCTGGATCGCGATACGCGCCGCACCGTCCAGCACGCCACCTTCGTAATCCACTCCGATGCCGCGCCACAGCGTGAAACCTTCACGGAAATCGTGCGGCGGCCACCACTGGCTGACACAGCGCGGGAAGTTGTCGGCCGACCAGCTGCCGCCGCCACACGCCAGCGCGGCGTAGTTGGCGCTGACCCAGCCACCAAGCGCGATCTGCAGGCCCAGCACCGCCACTCCCAGGCGCAGCAGCCACTTCAAGCGCGATGCATCGGCCAGGGTGATCGGCAAATGCGTCGCGCGCCAGGCCATCCACACCAGCAGCGAGAACATCAGCATGCCGCCCAGCAGGTGTCCCATCACCACGATCGGCTTGAGCAGCAACGTCACCGTCCACATGCCCAGCAACGCCTGGAAGATCACCACCGCCAGCGTCAGCACCGCTGCACGCGCCAGATCGATGTTGCTCCAGCGCAATGCCGCCAGCAGCAGGATGGCCTCGCCGGCGATCGCCACGCCGAAGGCCATGGCGTGCCAGCCGGACATATAGAGCGGGATCGACAACGCCACTAGCACCGCGGCCGACACCACCTGGGCAATGCCCATGCGACGGCGACGCACCGCCAGCAACGACAGCACCAGCACTTCCACGCCCAACGCACCGGCCAGGAAGCGGTGGACCTGTTCGCGCCAGGCCTTGTGCGATTCCAGCGGGCGGATCTTGCTGGCCACGTGCGTGTTGGCTTCGTCGCTGGTCTGCGGCCAGGTCACGCGGCCGTAGCAGGTCGGCCAGTCCGGGCAGCTCATGCCGGCATCGGACAAACGGACGAACGACCCGAACAGGATCGTGCTTGCAGTGAACAACGCGGCCAGCCAGGCCATGCGATGGAAGTGACGGAACAACGCCGGTGGCGCAAACAGGTTCATCGAAACGGGCTCACATCAGTTTCAGCAGCTTGACCAGATCCGACCGCAGGCCGGCCGGGTCGAAACCCGGGGCATACCGCAGGATCACAAAGCCATTGGGGTCGATCACATACACCGGCACGCCGGCCGCATCGGTGCCGCGCGGCAATGCCTGGCGCAGGCGGGCATCGTCGCGTAGCACGCGCAATGCAGGCATCGGCGGCAGCCCGGCCGGCGGCGGGCCGATCCACAGCACCTCCACCTTGTCGGCGCGGTGCCCGAGCAACTGCCACACCTTGTCCAGTTCCGCGGCCAACGCCACGCACTGCTGCGTGCAATCGGCCGGCGGCGCCACTGCAATGCGCCAGATGCGCTCGCTCGGGGCCCATGCATACGGTTGCCCGTTCGCACGGACCGGCACCAGCGCCCGCAGATCCGCGGGCGGCTTCAGCAGCTCGCCGTGATTGCGCATCGACGCCGGCTGCCATCCGGAGAAGCGCAGCACGCCGGCCAGCAACATCGAGCCGAAGAACAGCACCGCCAGGGCAATCAGCATCCTGCGGCCGCGTTTGACCGAATGCGGCGTGGCCGATGTGGAGGAGGTCATGCCGGCGATTTTCTCATGCCGCAGGCGTCAGTGCCCGCGGTCGCGGCGGCGCGCACGCCATGTCAGCAGCATTGCGGTCGCCAGGACCGCGACGGCCAACCCGAACCATTGCACCGCGTAACCCAAGTGCCGCGCGGGTGGTAGCGTGTTTGGCAGCATGTCCAGATCGCGCGCGTAGCCAACCGGCAGTGCAGGGTCCAGGCGCAGGACCTGCGACGAAATGTCGCGCCTGCCCAGCGTGCTGCGTAAGGCCTGCAGATCCAGTCGCGTGGCCAGCCAGGTCTGCGCCGCAGCCCCCGGCGCCAGCGCCGGTCCGATCGCCAGCCCCGCCGACGGCGGAGCGCTCAAGAGCCCCTGCACGGTCTGCACGCCTTTCAGCGCAACGATGCCGGGCAACTGCCGATCGGCCGGTAATGGCAGCCAGCCCAGATCCACCAGCACGTCTGTCGATCCACCTTCCGGCGCTGCCAGTTGATACACGCGCACACCGGCACGCCCGTCATGCAGCTGATTGTCCAGCAAGACCAGTTGCGGCAAAAAACGCACTTGCCCACGTACCCATGCCAACTCATTCTGCGTCGCCAGCGCCGGTGCCAAGGGCAGCGTGGTGTCGCGCACATGTGCGGCACGGTCCAGCAAGGCTTGCTTGCTCTGCATGCGCTGCAACTGCCAATGCCCAAGCGCCGCGAAACCCGCGCTCACCAGCAGCGCCAGACACCAGCCAAACACCGCCGTGTGCTTGCGCGTCATGACAAGCGGCGCAAAAAAGCGTGCAATGCCATGACCACGCCGACTGCACCCGGGGCTGTTGTGAACGATTCGCTCAAGACGCTGCTGATTGTCGCCTTCCTGATCGTGATCCTATGGAACCTGGGCGCTGGCCTCTACTACCTGCTGACCGACCGTGGCCAGACCAAGCGCACCGTCAACGCCCTGACCTGGCGCATCGGTCTATCGGTGGCATTGATCGCCATCGTGATCCTCGGCATCTACACCGGCTGGATCAAGCCGCATGGGCTTGGCCGCTGAGGAGCCGGGATTGGGGATTCGGCATTGGGGATTCGTGAAAACTAAAGCCTTCCGCTTTTACGAATCCCAAATCACCAATCCCGAATCCCCGCCTCAAAGGACATACACGAACAAAAACAGCGCCAGCCACACCACGTCGACGAAGTGCCAGTACCACGCGGCCGCTTCGAAAGCGAAGTGGTTGTCGCGGCTGAAATGCCCCTTCGCCGCGCGCAGCCACATCACCGCCAGCATGATGGTGCCCAGCAGCACATGCATGCCGTGGAAGCCGGTCAGCATGAAGAAGGTCGAACCATAGATGCCCGAGCCCAGGGTGAGATTGAGCTCGGTATAGGCGTGGATATATTCCTCGGCCTGCAGGAACAGGAACACGCAGCCCAGCAGCACGGTCAACCCCAGCCACAACAGCAGCGCGCCACGGCGCCCGCCCTTGAGCGCGTGGTGGGCGATGGTCAAGGTCACGCCGGAACTGAGCAGGATCAGCGTGTTGATCAGCGGCAGGCCCCAGGCCGGAATGGTCTGGAACTGCCCACCGATGGTGCCCGGGCCATTGGTCGGCCACGCAGCGGAATAACCATTCCATAGCAGCTCGTTGGTCATCACGCCGTCGCCTTCCCCGCCCAGCCAGGGCAGCGTCAGCACACGCGTGTAAAACAGCGCACCGAAGAAAGCGCAGAAAAACATCACCTCGGAGAAGATGAACCACACCATCCCCATGCGGAACGAGCCATCCACCTGGCGGTTGTAATGCCCGGCATTGGATTCGCGGATGACATCGCCAAACCACATGAACAACGTCGCCAGCAGCATCGCCACGCCGGCGAAGAAGGTCCAGCGCCCCCATGCCGCGTCGTTGAGCCAGCTGGCCACGCCGATCATCATCACGAACATCGCAATCGACCCGACAAAGGGCCATTTGCTCTGGCTCGGGACGAAATACGCATCGGCGTTGGGACTGTGATCGGCCATGGCGTTGCTTCCGTGTCGTGGTACGGGTGGATGGAAGGTTACGGCGCAGCGCGTGGCGCGCCAGCTGCGCCTCCGCCCTGCAGTTCGGAGGTCAGCGCGTCGTTGCGATAGAACGTGTAGGACAGGGTGATCGTAGTGACTTCCGGCGGCAGTGCCGGGTCGACGATGAAACGCAGCGGCATGTCGCGCGTTTCGCCGGCCTGCAAGGTCTGCGCGGTAAAGCAGAAGCACTCGGTTTTATTGAAGTAGCCCGACGCACGCGCAGGTGCAACCGAAGGCACCGCACTGCCCACCACCGCACGTGCACCATCGTTGCGCGCGAAATACAGCGCCTCGTTGAGCTCGCCCGGCACCACATCCATCGTCATCTGTTCCGGATGGAAGGTCCACGGCAGTTTGGAATTGACCCCTCCATCGAACTCCACGCGCACCGTGCGCTTGCCGGCGGCAGGCGGCGCGCCCGCGTTTGTGCGATTGCTCCCAGGCGCACGCTCCATGCGGATGCCAAACACTTTCTCGCAGGCGATGCGGTAGAGCGGCACCAGGGA
This sequence comes from Xanthomonas sp. NCPPB 1062, assembly GCF_041481705.2. Taxonomy (NCBI): domain Bacteria; kingdom Pseudomonadati; phylum Pseudomonadota; class Gammaproteobacteria; order Lysobacterales; family Lysobacteraceae; genus Xanthomonas; species Xanthomonas sp. NCPPB 1062. Next base: position 4,315,113 of record NZ_CM192987.1, read on the forward strand.
AAACGTCAGCACGAACACGCCCAGCACCACGCCCAGCAGCTTGAACAAGCCGGCTGTGGGTGCGTGTGCGCGCGCGCGTGCACTCACCGCCCGATGACTCCCGAGGCGATGAAGCCCGCATAGATCAGCAACGCGATGATGCCGACCGTGATCGCGGTGCGGCGTACCGCACGGCGCTGCTGCGCCTGCCGTTCCGCAGCAGATAACAGACGCGTCACCGCCGGCTCCGAGGCGGACTCAGTGGCCGATGTCTTCATGTGCAAGATCTCCAGGCTTGATCACCGGCGGCACGGTGAAGGTATGCGCCGGGGCAGGTGACGGCACCGTCCATTCCAGACCCTTGGCACCTTCCCAGGAGCGGGCCTGTGCACGCGCGCCACTGCGCAGCGAGGACAGCAGGATCGCGGCCATCAGGAACGGCGTGACGAACATGCCGAACGCACCGATCGAACTGACCAGATTCCAGTCGGCAAACACCACGTTGTAGTCGGGAATGCGCCGCGGCATGCCGGCCAAGCCAAGGAAGTGCTGCGGGAAGAACAGCAGGTTGACGAACACCATCGTCCACCAGAAGTGCACCTTGGCCCAGGTCTCGTTGTACATCCGCCCGGTCCACTTGGGCCACCAGTAGTACACCGCCGCGATCAGCGCGAACACCGCACCGGTCACCAGCACGTAGTGGAAGTGCGCCACCACGAAGTAGGTGTCGTGGTACTGGAAGTCGGCCGGCACGATCGCCAGCATCAGGCCGGAGAACCCACCGATGCTGAAGAGGATCACGAACGCCACCGCCCACAACATCGGCGATTCGAAGGTCAGCGAGCCCTTCCACATCGTGCTGACCCAGTTGAACACCTTCACCCCGGTCGGGATGGAGATCAGCATGGTGGCGAACATGAAATAAATTTCGCCGCCCAGCGGCATGCCCACGGTGAACATGTGGTGGGCCCAGACGATGAAGCTCAGGAAGGCGATCGCGGCAATGGCGTAGACCATCGCCTGGTAACCGAACAGCGGCTTGCGGCTGAAGGTCGGAATGATCTCGCTGACCACGCCGAACGCCGGCAGGATCATGATGTACACCTCCGGGTGCCCGAAGAACCAGAAGATGTGCTGGTACATCACCGGGTCGCCGCCGCCGGCCGCGTTGAAGAAGCTGGTACCGAAGAACTTGTCGGTCAGCAGCATGGTCACCGCGCCGGCCAGCACCGGCATCACCGCGATCAGCAGGAACGCGGTGATCAGCCAGGCCCAGCAGAAGATCGGCATCTTGAGCAGATCGATGCCTGGCGCGCGCATGTTCAGCACGGTGGCGATGATGTTGATCGCGCCCATGATCGAGCTGACGCCGGCCACGTGGATCGCAAACACGCTGAAGGCGACGTTGTAGCCGCCCTGCAGCGACAGCGGCGGGTACAGCGTCCAGCCGCCTGCCGGCGCGCCGCCCGGCAGGAACAGCGTCAGCAGCAGCAGGGTAAAGGCGACCGGCAACAACCAGAACGACCAGTTGTTCATGCGCGGCAACGCCATGTCCGGCGCACCGATCTGCAACGGAATCATCCAGTTGGCCAGGCCGACGAAAGCCGGCATCACGCCGCCGAAGATCATCACCAGTGCATGCACGGTGGTCATCTGGTTGAAGAACTCCGGTTTGACGAACTGCAAGCCGGGCTGCATCAATTCGGCGCGAATCACCACGCTCATCGCCGCGCCGATGATGAACATCACGAAGGAAAACAGCAGATACAACGTGCCGATATCCTTGTGATTGGTCGAAAAGAACCAGCGCTCGACGAAACCGGGCTGGTGGTGTCCGTGGTGATCGACTGCGGTATGCGCCATGACGGAACGACCTCTGCGAAGCGAGCGGTTGCGGGCGATTAAAGAGCGGCGGTCGGTGTCGCGGCCTGGGCCGGTGCCGCCGCAGGCACGGCGTCACCTTGCGGAGCGGCCTGTGCACTGGTCGGCGTCGGTGCGGCCGCTGGCGCCGCTGCTGGAGCAGTGCCTGACGCACTACGACGCGACGCCAGCCAGCGCTGGAAGTCAGCCTTGGGCAGCGCCTCCACCACGATCGGCATGAAGCCATGATCCTTGCCGCACAACTCGGCGCACTGCCCGCGATACACGCCCGGTTGTTCGATGTTGGTCCAGGCTTCGTTGACGATGCCGGGAATGGCATCTTGCTTCCATCCCAGCGCCGGCACCCACCAGGCGTGGATCACATCGTCGGCGGTAATCACGAAGCGGATCTTGGTGTTGACCGGCAGCACCAGGCGGTTATCGACATCCAGCAGATAGTGCGGCTGCGAGGCCGCGGTGGGGCGCTCGCCGCTTTGGCGGATACGATCGGATTCGCGTGCCAGGCGGCTGGTGAATTCCACGCCCTGGCCCAGATATTCGTACTTCCACATCCACTGATAGCCGGTCACCTTGACCGTCATTTCCGATTCGCGGGTGTCGTACATCGCGATCAGTTTTGCCGTCGCCGGCCACGCCATCGCAATCAGCACCAGGACCGGAATCACCGTCCACAGCACTTCCGCGGTGGTGTTGTGACTGAATTGTGCGGCCACCGCGCCCTTGGACTTGCGGAACTTGAACATCGCATAGCCCATCGCCGAGAACACCAGCGCGCCAATCACCACGCACACCCACAGCGCCACCATGTGCGCCTCGTAGGCCATCCGCGCGGTCTGGGTCACTCCGCGCCCCATGTTGAGCTGCCATTCCTTGGGATCGGCCGATTGCGCCCAGGCCACCGGCGCGCTCAGCAGCGCCGCCATCGCCAGGCCCACGTGTGTGCAGGTGTTGATCGACTTCCAGCTGCTGCGTTGCGTCATTGCCTAGACCCTTACGTCATCGGTGACGGCCATTGGCGGCCGCGAGCAAGCGTTTGAGCGTTATTGCCAGTTCCACACGTTCGGCCGGCCCGAGAAAACTTCCGATCTCGATCTGCTTGCCGCTGCTGACCAGCAACACCCTGTCATCGCGTTCTATGCAAAGCCGCACCCAGTGCGGATGTGCCTGAAACGCTGGTGGCGCATGCCCGGACGGAAACACCTCGACAACGGCTTCCCCCACCCGGATCGCTTCTTCGCGCTCGCCACTTCGCCACAACTGCCGTAGCGCCAGCGCCACCACACCACTGTGCACCAGGGCAAAGACCGGCGCGAACGCATTGCCGGTCCACCACCCCAGGCCTGCAAATAACCACATCGTTCCCGCCAGCACTGCGAACAGCTGCACGAATTGCCTGGCCGACAGTGCCCGCGGAGGCCGCAACCGCAGCTGCGTCCCAACCCCTTCGGACATCAACGGCAGCACTTCGATCATAAACGGCACGCAGCGCACTGCGGGAATAGCCCGATGGTAGACCCGCGCCAACGCATGCGGCAAGCATTTCCGGCGATCAAGAATTTGCTGCAGTGCAGCTAAAAGTGCGCACAAATCAATCACTTCCGCGTTGTTCGCCAATGGCCGTGCCGTCACTCTGCGCGATGGCGGCATGCACAAAACGGCGGGAAAGCCGCCGCTTCCACACAAGTGCGCAAGCCGTCTGGCTCACTAGAATGAGCACGGAATCCAAGGCACCTTTCGCATGAACGCACAGCTCGACCCGCTTGCCTCCACCTCAGTTGCGCGCCCGCTGTTGGCGCCCGAACTGCCCGCCGCACCTGGCGCGTTGCGTGCCGCCATCACCGCGGCCTGGCTCAAGGACGAAGCCGAACACGTGCGCGAATTGCTCGACCAGGCACGCCTGCCCGCCGCTGAGCAAGCCAAGGTGCAGGCGGTCGCGGCCGACCTGGTTACCCGTGTGCGGGCACGCGCGCAGGACCAGGGCGCCATCGAAGCCTTCATGCGCCAATACGACCTGGGCAGCGAAGAAGGCGTGCTGCTGATGTGCGTGGCCGAGGCACTGCTGCGCATTCCCGACCAGGACACCGCCGACAAGCTGATCCGCGACAAGCTCGGCGATGCGGATTGGAAGAAGCATATGGGCGGCAGCGATTCGGTGCTGGTCAACGCCTCCACCTGGGGCCTGATGCTGACCGGCCAGCTAGTGCAGCTCAACGACCTCACCCGCGCCGATGTGCCGGGCGCCTTCAAACGCCTGATCGGCCGCGTCGGCGAGCCGGTGATTCGCCTGGCCGTGCGCCAGGCCATGAAGATCATGGGCCATCAGTTCGTCATGGGCCGCACCATCGGCGAAGCGCTGTCGCGTTCGCGCAAGGGCGACAACGCCAACTACCGTTATTCGTTCGACATGCTGGGCGAAGGCGCGCTCACCATGAAGGATGCGCAGCGCTATCTGCAGGCGTATCGGGATGCGATTCATGCGATCGGCCGCAGCGGCAACTTCGTCGGTACCGATGTATTTGCCGCGCCCAGCATCTCGATCAAGTTGTCGGCGCTGTATCCGCGCTACGAACATGCCAAGCGTGCGCGAGTGATGGCCGAGCTAGTTCCGGGCGTACTGGAGTTGGCGCAGCTAGCCAAGTCCTATGGCATCGGCTACACCGTCGACGCCGAGGAAGCCGACCGGCTGGAACTGTCGCTAGACATCATCGAGGCCACCTTCTCCGACCCGTCATTGGATGGCTGGGAAGGCTATGGCCTGGCCGTGCAGGCCTATCAAAAACGCACGCCGTACACGATCGATTTTCTTGCCGATCTGGCGCGCCGTGTCGGGCGACGCATTCCGGTGCGCCTGGTCAAAGGCGCGTACTGGGACGCAGAGATCAAGCGCGCGCAGATCGAAGGGCATCCCGGCTACCCGGTGTTTACGCGTAAGCAGAACACCGACGTGTCGTACCTGGCATGCGCACGTCGCATGTTCGCGCACAGCGACGCGCTTTACCCGATGTTCGCCACGCACAACGCGCAGACCATTGCGGCGGTACGTGCGATTGCGGCAGGCAAGACCTACGAGCACCAGAAACTGCACGGCATGGGCGACGACCTGTATGCCGAGGTGATTCCTGCCGATCGTCTCGATCTGCCGTGCCGCGTCTATGCACCGGTCGGCTCGCACGAAGATCTGCTGCCGTATCTGGTACGTCGCCTGCTCGAAAACGGCGCCAATTCCAGCTTCGTCAATCGCATCACCGACGAGGATGTCGCCATCGAGGACCTCATCCGCGACCCGGTCGAGGCAGTGACGTCATTTACTTCCATCCCGCATCCCAAGATTCCGCTGCCAGCCGATTTGCTGCGTAGCCAGAACCAGAACAGGAAAAACTCCATGGGCGCCAATCTCGCCAACGACAACGATCTGCGCCAGCTGGCCGAGCAACTCAACGCCGCGATCAAGCCGTGGAAGGCCACGCCCCTGGTACCCGGTGCGCTGATCAGCACGCCCGGCCAGGCGGTGTTGAATCCGGCAGATCGTCGCGAGACGGTTGGACAGTGGCACCCGGCCGATCCGGATACCGTCCAGAAGTCGCTGGTCAGCGCTGCGGCCGCGCAACCGGCCTGGAACCGCACGCCTGCAGCGAGCCGCGCCACCATCCTTGAACATGCAGCCGATCTGCTCGAAACGCGCATGCCCGACTTCATGGCGATCTGCGTCAAGGAAGCCGGCAAGACGCTGCCCGACGCAGTGGCCGAAGTCCGCGAGGCCGTCGATTTCCTGCGCTACTACGCCGGCCAGGCACGTGCGCAGTTCGGTGCGCCGGAGCGTCTGCCCGGACCGACCGGCGAATCCAACGAGCTGCAGCTGCACGGGCGCGGCGTCTTTGTCTGCATCAGCCCGTGGAACTTCCCGTTGGCGATCTTCCTCGGTCAGGTCGCCGCAGCGCTGGCGGCCGGCAATACGGTCATCGCCAAGCCGGCCGAGCAGACCAACCTGATCGGCTTTGCAGCGGTCAAGCTGCTGCATGAAGCCGGCGTACCGGAAGCGGTCGTGCAGTTCCTGCCAGGCGATGGCGCTACCGTTGGCGCTGCGCTGACCAACAACCCGCGCGTTGCCGGCGTAGCCTTCACCGGCTCTACCGAAACCGCACGCATCATCAACCGCACCCTGGCCGCACGCGATGCTGCCATCGGCGTCTTGATCGCCGAAACCGGCGGCCAGAATGCCTTCATCGCCGACTCGTCCTCGCTGCCCGAAGCAGTGGTCAAAGACGCCATTTCCAGTGCCTTCATCTCGGCCGGGCAGCGCTGCTCCGCGGCGCGCGTCCTGTTCGTCCAGGACGACATCGCCGACAAGGTCATGACGATGCTGGCCGGCGCGATGGGCGAGTTGAAGATCGGCGATCCGGGCCTGCTCTCGACCGACGTTGGCCCCGTCATAGATGCTGATGCACTCAGGATTCTCGACGATCATGCGGCACGCATGGATCGCCAAGCGCGTCTGATCGGCAGCACCAACCTGGACGCCAGCACCGCGCATGGCAGCTTTTTCGCTCCACGCGCCTATGAGCTGACATCGCTGTCCCAGCTGCAGCGCGAGATTTTCGGGCCGGTGCTGCACGTGATTCGCTGGAAAGCCAATCAGCTCGATGCCGTCATCGAGCAGATCAACGCGACCGGTTACGGCCTCACGTTGGGTGTCCACTCGCGTATCGATGAGACGATCGACCGCATCACCTCGCGCGTGGCGGTAGGCAACGTCTACGTCAATCGCAACCAGATCGGCGCCGTGGTCGGCGTACAACCGTTCGGCGGGCAGGGCCTGTCCGGCACCGGTCCCAAGGCGGGCGGCCCGCATTACTTGCTGCGCTTCGCAACCGAGAAGGTCGTCACCGTCAACACTACCGCGGCAGGCGGCAACGCCTCGCTATTGACGTTGGGTGACTGATACCGGCCAGCAGATAGCGGCGTCCGCCCGCTGGTCGGTCCGTCATGACCCGATTGCAGCCAGATGTACCGGCAGTACCAACAAAAACCCCGCTCAGGCGGGGGTTTTTGTTGGTTGGGCGCAATGTTTCAAGCCGTCAATCGTGGTGAGTATCCCAACGACATAAATCATCGCCCCCAACCTGGCGACAACGGCGCGCCTTCGCGGTGCGCTTCGCCGGCTGTTCGAGTCGACGGCTTCGGGCGTGCGCCCCGCGATACACATCGCTGGCTTCGAACCGAGATTTATCGAACGCCTTCACCGCGCCTGGCGCTGCCACTGGTCTTGCATTTGGTCTCAACAGAGATGTGTGAAACATCTGCCTCGCATCTTGTCTCACCAAGGATGTGGGACCCATCACTGATGCCGTGATCGACCGCTCCAGGCCGTTCTTTGTATCGAGGATATGCGCACTAGGACGTCGGCCGAGCGAGGCTGTCATGGGCGATGTCTGTTATCGGCTTCAGCCACTACCGCACCCGTGCATCTGGCATTGGCCAGGCAGGTTTTTGGCCAACAGATGGATCGCGCCCTTTTCTCCAAGAGATGGGCGCGTGGCGTGTGTGGCGAGGCTTGGTGCCAGCGTCCTGACGGGCTACCGGCTCCGGCGGTACTGCACGCACAGCACGACATCGGTACCGGTCGGCAAGCGGCGCAGATGCGCCAGCGCCTTGCGTGGTAACGCGGGGCGGATGCAAGGCGCGTTTGCGCGCGGCGCTATGCAGCGCTTGCGCAAAAAAGAAACCCTCAGTCCGTTTGGACTGAGGGTTTCGGGGTAAAGCCCCTGGCGATGACCTACTCTCGCATGGCTTGAGCCACACTACCATCGGCGCAGCTGCGTTTCACTTCCGAGTTCGGGATGGGATCGGGTGGTTCCACAGCGCTAATTTCACCAGGGAGACGGTTGGAGCGTCGCCATCCAAGAAACGGATTAAGGCGCCCAGTCTCGCAGAGTTAACTTGTGACGTAGCTTGCATTTGATGATCTACCAACGTTCGTTGGGACCAAGGCAACTTGAGGTTATATGGTCAAGCCGCACGGATCATTAGTATCAGTTAGCTCAATACATTGCTGTACTTACACACCTGACCTATCAACCACGTAGTCTACATGGTTCCTTTAGGGGGCTTGTGCCCCGGGAAGTCTCATCTTGAGGCGCGCTTCCCGCTTAGATGCTTTCAGCGGTTATCGCTTCCGAACATAGCTACCCGGCAATGCCACTGGCGTGACAACCGGAACACCAGAGGTTCGTCCACTCCGGTCCTCTCGTACTAGGAGCAGCCCCTCTCAAACTTCCAACGCCCATGGCAGATAGGGACCGAACTGTCTCACGACGTTCTGAACCCAGCTCGCGTACCACTTTAAATGGCGAACAGCCATACCCTTGGGACCGACTACAGCCCCAGGATGTGATGAGCCGACATCGAGGTGCCAAACACCGCCGTCGATATGAACTCTTGGGCGGTATCAGCCTGTTATCCCCGGAGTACCTTTTATCCGTTGAGCGATGGCCCTTCCATACAGAACCACCGGATCACTAAGACCTACTTTCGTACCTGCTTGATCCGTCGATCTTGCAGTCAAGCACGCTTATGCCTTTGCACACAGTGCGCGATGTCCGACCGCGCTGAGCGTACCTTCGTGCTCCTCCGTTACTCTTTAGGAGGAGACCGCCCCAGTCAAACTACCCACCATACACGGTCCCTGATCCGGATAACGGACCTAGGTTAGAACGTCAAGCACGACAGGGTGGTATTTCAAGGATGGCTCCACTGCAGCTAGCGCCACAGTTTCATAGCCTCCCACCTATCCTACACAGACGAACTCAACGTTCAGTGTAAAGCTATAGTAAAGGTTCACGGGGTCTTTCCGTCTTGCCACGGGAACGCTGCATCTTCACAGCGATTTCAATTTCACTGAGTCTCGGGTGGAGACAGCGCCGCTGTCGTTACGCCATTCGTGCAGGTCGGAACTTACCCGACAAGGAATTTCGCTACCTTAGGACCGTTATAGTTACGGCCGCCGTTTACTGGGGCTTCGATCAAGAGCTTCGCCTTGCGGCTGACCCCATCAATTAACCTTCCAGCACCGGGCAGGCGTCACACCCTATACGTCCACTTTCGTGTTTGCAGAGTGCTGTGTTTTTGATAAACAGTCGCAGCGGCCTGGTTTCTGCGACCCTCTTCAGCTATAGCTCGCACGAGCCACCAAAAAGGGTGCACCTTCTCCCGAAGTTACGGTGCCATGTTGCCTAGTTCCTTCACCCGAGTTCTCTCAAGCGCCTGAGAATTCTCATCCTACCCACCTGTGTCGGTTTACGGTACGGTCTTCGTGAGCTGAAGCTTAGGAGCTTTTCCTGGAAGCGTGGTATCAGTGACTTCGCCATAAAGGCTCGTCTCGGTGCTCGGTCTTAAAGGATCCCGGATTTGCCAAAGATCCAAACCTACCGCCTTTCCCCGGGACAACCAACGCCCGGTACACCTAACCTTCTCCGTCCCTCCATCGCACTCACGCGAGGTGCAGGAATATTAACCTGCTTCCCATCGACTACGGCTTTCGCCCTCGCCTTAGGGACCGACTAACCCTGCGTCGATTAACGTTGCGCAAGGAAACCTTGGGCTTTCGGCGTGCGGGCTTTTCACCCGCATTATCGTTACTCATGTCAGCATTCGCACTTCCGATACCTCCAGCAGACTTCTCAATCCACCTTCGCAGGCTTACGGAACGCTCCTCTACCGCGCATAAAACAAGTTTTATGCACCCCAAGCTTCGGTTCACTGCTTAGCCCCGTTAAATCTTCCGCGCAGACCGACTCGACCAGTGAGCTATTACGCTTTCTTTAAAGGGTGGCTGCTTCTAAGCCAACCTCCTGGCTGTCTATGCCTTTCCACATCGTTTTCCACTTAGCAGTGAATTTGGGACCTTAGCTGTGGGTCTGGGTTGTTTCCCTTTTCACGACGGACGTTAGCACCCGCCGTGTGTCTCCCATACAGTCCGTCTCGGTATTCGGAGTTTGCAATGGTTTGGTAAGTCGCGATGACCCCCTAGCC